>CAWCQZ010000001.1:0-969785 GCA_963797925.1 Ilumatobacteraceae bacterium
CCGGCTGCTCGCCGAATCGAAGGACCCGACCACCGTGCTCCCGGCACCGCTCGGCGTCGTACTGGTCGCTGCCGCGGCAGGGCTGGTGTCGCTGGGGGTCGTCCAGAGCGACGAGTGGGGTTGGCTCGACACCCGCACGATCGGAACGATCGTCGCAGGCGTCGTCCTGCTCGGGGTGTTCGTGGTGCACCAACGTTCGACCACGGCACCGGCGGTGAACATGGAACTGTTCGCCATCCCGAACTTCTCGTGGGGCAACGCCGCCTCGCTCGCCTTCGGCATCGCGTTCACCGCCATGTTCTTCTCGTCGATCCTGTTCCTCACCAACGTGTGGGACTACTCGATCCTGCGAGCCGGTTTTGCTGTCGCACCAGGCCCGGCACTGGTTGCGGTGCTGGCTCCGAAGTTTGGTTCGATGGCCGGCACCATCGGCCAGCGCCCCCTCCTGCTCGCCGGCGGTGTCACCTTCGCCATCGGCGGCATGTGGCGTGCCGTCGCGCTGTCGGGCGAACCCGCTTACGTCATCGACTACCTACCGTCGATGCTGTTCACCGGAATCGGCGTGGCCCTGTGTCTGCCGCAGTTGTCGAGCGTGGTTGCCCAATCACTTCCGCCGAACCGGCTTGGAGTGGGCGGCGGCGTGAACCAGGCCATCCGCCAGTTCGGCGGAACCCTCGGTGTGGCACTCACCATTGCGTTCATCGGACGCCCGCAATCGGTTGCCGATGCCCTGTCGAACTTCGATCGGGTCTGGTTCCTCCTCGTGATCGGCGGGATCGCCACTTCCGCCGCGTCGATTCCGCTGACGACCCGCCGCTCGGCGGACGCTGTCACGACGTAGCGTTGTGGTTCGATGAAGCGCCGCGCACTCGACGACATGAACTGCTCGATCGCCCAGACCCTCGACGTCGTCGGCGACTCGTGGACACTGCTCATCGTGCGCGACGCCCTCTTCGACGTGACCCGCTTCGACGACTTCCAACGCCGCCTCGACATCCCCCGCACAACACTCTCCAGCCGGCTCACGACGCTCGTCGAACACGGAGTCATGGAACGCCGACCGCACGAGTCGACTCCCGCCCGCCACGACTACGTCCTCACCCCGAAAGGCCGTGCCTTGCATCCTGTCGTGGTCTCGATGCTGCAGTGGGGCGACACTTGGTCGTCGCTTCCCGAACCCCCGGTCACGCTCGTCGATGCCGACACCGATGCCGAGATCGATCCCGTTTACATCGACCGCAACAGCGGCAAGCCGCTCACCGAACTGAACATTCAGCGGCGACACAACTGAATTCTCCTGACCGGTCACCGCCGGGCCGGAAGGCCCTTCCCACGCCTCGGTCGGTCAGGTCGGAGCGATCGCTGTCTCGTAGTTGTTCACGACAGCGATCTCGCCGTACGTGTTGTCGACGCATCGCGCTGCGTGCTCGCCGGCCGCAGAATCTGCGATCGTCTCGACCGCACTCGCCGACAGGTAGCCGCCTCCGCCAGTCGCACTCGCACCGACGGCGATCTCGGCACCGGACGACAGAATGACGACCTCGCGTTCGGCGTCCCACGCCGTCCGAGCGGGCCACAACACTGGATAGCGCTCACCGACGTCGCCACTCGACAGGTAGAGGCAGTCGTCGTCGAGCACCAGAACGCCGCTGACTTCGGCCTCCATTCCATCTTGGGTCCCGGACGGCTCGGGGTGGCGCATGAGAGGTCCGTCGACAGAGCCGGTTGCCGCATCCGACTCAACCGGTCGTTCGGTTGTCGGGCTGCCGTTGTCGCCTGACACCTCGGGCACCTCGGGCACCTCGACTTTCGCGTCCGCTTCGACGGGCTCGGTGCGTGACAGGTCGACCGTCGTGGACGAGCCTTTCGCCGTCAGGTTTGCTGCATCGTCGCTGACGGCCAGCTCTGCGCCGTCCTCCGGATAGGGGCCGGAGTCGACCCCTTCGCACGCCGCTTCCTCTGTTGCGATCTCGACGTTGTCGAGGCGCCCGTCGACGATGGACGCCGAAGCCGTGTCCGGTTCGCCGACGGTACCGAAGTTGTTGCAGCCGTCGAACCCGGTGATCTCCAGACGGGCGTCGGTTCCGTTGAAATCCCAGTAATCGCCTTCCGTCGTATCGAGCGCAACGCCGTCGACCGCAACCGGATACCAACGTCCCGCGATCTCCGCCGCTGAGACATCCGCGTCATCCGTTGACGCATCGCTGGACGCAGCCGTGGTGGCGGGTGCATCGGTCGCTTCAGGCGGCGCGGTGTCCGTAGAGGCCGGCACGGCTGCTGGACCACTCGAACCGCAGGCTGCGGCAGCGATCGACAACACGAGAACAGCAGCCATTGAGTGACGGTTCATACAGCTTGGACG
The DNA here is from genome assembly GCA_963797925.1 of Ilumatobacteraceae bacterium. Lineage (GTDB taxonomy): Bacteria > Actinomycetota > Acidimicrobiia > Acidimicrobiales > Ilumatobacteraceae > Ilumatobacter_A. Next base: position 2,363 of record CAWCQZ010000001.1, read on the forward strand.
TCTCATGCGTTCGAATGGTTCCCGCGCCGAGCAGAATGCCACCCAACCGCATTGCCCCTTGCAACCTCGTGTGCGCTCGTGGGTGATCGTGGGCACTGATGGGATCGATTCGCGTTGACGTGTCGTTGACAAGCGACCAGGTCGGAAGGAACCAGCGCCGACCAACGCAGACGACTCGGCGACCGGTTGCGTTACGCCGAGAGCTTCCCGGCGTACTTGCGCTGAGCGGCCTGCTTGGAAACACCCAACATCGCCCCGATCTCGGACCACGATCGATCCGCTCCGCGAGCATCGCGGATCGCACCGAGCAGCGCAGTGTCGACGCCATCTCGCTGCTCGACCAACTCGGCAATCGTGCGCAGCGCTGCGGTCTCGGCCTCAACGAGGTCGGCGCTATCGACGTTGTCGGCCCACTGCTCCAGTGCGTTGGCTCGTTGTCCTCGTGTCGTCGTCATGGCGTCCACCAACCTTTCAGGAACTTGGAACGTGCCGGCATCGCGTGGATGATTGCGACGCCGTCGGCATCGTCGACGACGCCGATCTCGAGTGGATCGGCGTTCGACGACGGTCCGATGAACATCGTGACGTCGGGGTCGTCGGTCTCGAACCCTCGCCAGTGATGTCGGAGTGCGTGCAACATGTCGTCATCGGAGACACCGTGCTTGCGGGCGCTCGCCTCGATCTCTACTTCCAGATGATACGATCCACAACACTCACCGTCAACATTTGTTGACGGTTCGCGGTGGACGGGTAGGCCAACGCCTCGCTCCCCGACGGCGCCAGCAGCTCCCACTCGTCATCGCGTTCGTTCCCGAATCAAGCCGAAGGGGAATGTGAGCAGTCTCGTTGCTGAACAACGTCGGTGATCACGTATGTCGATACGTCGACCCTGATCAAACTCATCGTCGATGAGGAGGGGTCGGACCGAGCCGAACTGATCTGGCAGTCCGCCGACTCGGTTGCCTCGGTGAGCTTGGTCGTGGTCGAAGCGCGCGCTGCGCTCGCTGCGGCCGCACGGGGTAAGCGGCTTTCGACGGCCCAGTTGCACGTTGCCAAGACCGAGTTGACTGCGTTCGTCGACGATCTTCATCTTGTCGAGGTGACCGAGGCACTCATCGAGATCGCCGCGCAGCTCGCGGAGACTGAGTCACTGAGGGGCTACGACGCCGTCCACCTCGCATCCGCGCTCTTCGTGGGCGCCGCAGTACTCACGAGCGCGGACCGAACACTGTGTGAGGCAGCCGAACGGCGGGGCCTGCACATCTCCGACCCGCTGACGGCGTGACCCGAGGGGTCCATCGGCCTGGATACCGCCGCACGTTCTCGAGCGCGTGGTCGAGTCGACGAGGTCTCAGCCGTGATCGATGGCACCGAACTCCGTCAGCAAGCCGAGCACGTCCAACGATTCTGGAGTTGAGGCGGACGCTCCAAGATGCCACATCGGGGCTTCTTGTTGACGATGATCAGGTATCGGCCGCGACGGCGAGCCGCTCGATGGGTTGACCCGTGACCTCGGCAATGAGTTCAAAGTCTTTGTCGAGATACAAGACGGTGAGCCCGGCCAATTCAGCGGTTGCAGCGATCAGGAGGTCGGGGATCGACGGGGCGCGATGTTGGCCAAGGTCTGCAAGTGCGAGTTGGATTGCGACAGCGCGGTCCTCGATCCTCAGGGTGAGGTACTCGATGGGCATTGACGCAAGTGGCGGTCTGATCGTGCTCTGTCGAAGTTCGTTCGCCGACCGCGCAGAGAAGCCGATCTCGAGTCGGGTGAGTGTGCTGATGCGGACCAGCCCGCGCTGGATTCGGGTGGCCCACGTGGCAGCGTCGGGGCTGGCGGCGAGTCGTACCAACGCGGACTTGTCGATCAGCCAGGTGGTCACCGCCAGGCAGCGTCCATCACGGTGTCATCGCCGAGGTCGGAGAACGTGTCCGCGAACGCTGCAAGGTCGTCCGTGGTGACGTCCAGGAGCGCTTCGCTTCGCTCGCGTGCAAGAGTCCGTCGCAGATACTCAGTTCGAGACAGGCCGGCACTGTGCGCCTTGGCGTCGATCGCGGCCAACACGTCGTCGGGCACATCGCGGATCAGAATGTCGCTCATCGGTCACTCCTGCATGTCGTTGGTATCGCATGATATCACTCCCGAGTTCGACTGCAGTCAGAGGCCACCAGCGACGACAGCGTTGTTGAGGGCGCTCCCGAGCGAATACGTGCTGATACGGAGCAGTCTTCGGATGCGGTCGGCGATGTCGCTATGCGTGTCCAGCACGGTTGTGAGCGTCCATCGAGAGCAACCTAGGAATACACGTCGAGGTCGGTCAGTCCGGAATGGCTCGGTTGACGACGTCGACGGCGACTCGCGAAAAATCTCCGGCGACTCGGACGCTGGCCGGCGGACCACTCGTGACGACGTCGAGTGTGCCGACCAGGGTTCGGGTGACGAGAAACGCGAGCAAGCCGATGGGAAAGAAGAAGACCGCAACGACGAACGTCCACGCCGGTCGCCTGGTCCAATACAGATCCAGCGTCGTGGGTGACGACCACTCCACTCGGTGTGCCGACAGACCGCTCAGACTCGTCGCCATCCTGCTGAGCCAGACAACACCCTCTTCGGGAAGCGAGATGTTCTTCGAGCTCTCCTCGGATTTGCTCGACCGCGCCGAGAGCTGACCAGAGATGGCAAGCACGATGACGATGGCAAGAGCGACAGCCGAAGCTGCGACGACGAAGTCTGTGACTCCAAGGTTCACGACTCGATCATATGTCGCGCATCAGCCCAGTGTTCTGAGTCCAGCAGGACGCATCCTTCTCTGAGAGCGGCGAGCGTTCTCGAGCGGGACAGCGATCGCGTCGCTCAGGCTCGCGTCCAGCCCGCTGAGGTCTTGAGTTTCGCAAGGGCCTTGCCCTCAGCGAAGAATCTGATGTAGCCGCAGCTCGCGCACACCACCGGAAGAATCTTGGCAGAGGAGAAGCGACCCGGCGCCAACTTCGGCAGCAACTCACCGCCGAAGTTCGCGCCGCTGTCGATCGGCTACTTGTATCGATAGACCTCGACGGATCGGCACTCTGGACACGGTGACATCTGTTGCTCCTCGGGATCGAGGTCGGCTATGTCGAGATCGAAGGCCACCGCCAGGGACTTCCTGGATTGGAGAGACGCATTTCCGCCCTTCTCGATCCGTTGGATGGTCCTCAGATTCAATCCGGTGGCCTCGGCGAGGCCTTCTTGAGACCAGGCTCGCTCCGCCCTCATGTCTCGGATCAGTCGGGCATTGATGATCATCGGTGCTCCTTGACCGGGGTTGTACCTCCACAGAGTAGAAACCGTGCCGGAGGTACCGCTACGGCATCAGTGCGATTACTCACCGACATCTCTGCGACATCCTGGCGACACTTTCAACCAGGGTGGGTCGGGGCGGCGGCAGGGAGGAATCGATGCACCGACCAGAACGTACGAGCCGACCGGCCCACAGCTAGCGCATACCCGGCTTTGCGATCGCTGGCTGACCGCACATAACGCCAGAGAGCAGCTGGGAAACTTCGTCCCAAACCACGGCGCGCCCGATAACCGCCAACGCTCGGACGCTCAACGCCAGAGCACATACGCCCAGGCCGGTCCGGATACACGACCTTCGGGCTATGAGCCGTAGAAAGTCACTGTCACTTGATGACGGACTGTGCCGTTTCATGCCATCTAGCTGGTATTTCGCGATAGCGATATGACGCTTCGCGCCTGTGGATAACATCTCGTGACGACTGGTCAGTTAGAAGAACCGTTAGAAGTTTCGGCGTCAGGCCATCGGGATCCACCGGGTGAGGCGATCGCCGGCCAGCACCTCACCGCCATCGCAACCCAAGACGACCGACTCGCCGCCCTGGATCCTGGCGAACTCGATTTGCTTCACCATTCGATCCAGAGATCACGCCTCCAACGTCGACAGCGCACCGCCTCACGGCTGATCGAAGTCAGCCAACTCGGCGCGCAGATCGTCGGCCTGAGACCGAACCGCGTCGAGTTCGAGTTGATCGAGCTTGGTCCGCTTGCCGGGCCGCGACTCGATGTTGCACGCGGCCTCGTCGAATCGCTCTAGGTGCTCCTTGGTGGCACTGTACTGCACTTCGTCGGTGATCATGACGGGTGTCCCTTCAAGCGATTATCGAGAATGGGCTGGAAGCTCAGAGTTCTTCGAGCACGCCGAAGAACGTGTCCTCGTCTTTCTGGGCGAGGTCCGAGACGAGCAGGCGGCCGACGTCACCCATCGGCTCGCAATCATCGATGATCTGCTGGATAGTCACACCAGCCCATGCCTTCAACCCGGGCGTTGCCTCATCTGTCGTCAGCACCTCCTCCGACTGCCTGCGCGTCAGTTGTCCGGCCAACCGCATCCCGAGCGGACCGACGCCACGATCGCTCGATGGTCGTCCGCCGTCAAGCTCGGACCATCGCCTAACTCAATCTTTGCGAAGAACTTCGCAAGGGACTTCTCCGGGACCTCGATGGGGCCAGCATCCGACGACATGCATCCATTCTGGCAGGGGCGCGTGGCCGGGCGCAGCCACGTTTCTGGGGACGGCGTCAGCCCCAGAAGATCCCGGTCGGATCGAGCTTCACGTGCTCGATCAGCTCGTCGAGATGCGGCGTCGGGTTCGCGAGGTCGTATTCGCGGAACTTGAGGTGCTGGTCGCTCCAGTACAGCGACCACTCCCGGCGAACCTTCGTGTAGCGGAATCGACAGATTGGGAAGCGCGTCCACTCGGTCCCGAAGTCCTCGCGCCACGGCGGCCGGCATTCGAGGACGGTGATCGTCCTGTCGGCTACGTCGAACTCATAGCGGAGTTGATCACTCGCAGTCGACGGCATGTCGGCGTTGAGCCGGTCGACCCACTTGCGAACACGGGCGAGGCCAAGGTCGGGAATCATGCTGGGCCGTCGATTCCTTCGATCTTCGACTCAGCGGCTTCTACGCTCTCGAACACGGTGAGGTCTCCGCCTTGGGAGACGAACAACGACGGCTCGATCGACGCCGCTACGTCTTGCTCCTGCTCCACCGCTCAAGTCTCACAGATCGTGACGTCATGTCGGATAGCCACTGTTAAACGGCTCTTGTGTCCGATGTGTGGGTTGAAATGACATCGGTGTAGTCAGCGAAGCCGCTCCCTGTCTACGTTTCGGGTTGTTGAGATCCAAACGAACAAGGAGCGGCTTCGGTGAAGAAACTATGGGCTCATGTCCTGGGCCTGGTGGCATTCGGCGAGATCGGTGGTGATCGAGGCGATCGAGTTCGATCCCGACACCGACGAGATCGTGACCACGGTGCGGACACGACGCAATGCTCGACGCCGATGCGGTGTGTGTGGGCGCCGCTCACCGGGCTACGACCGGGGCCGCGTGGAGACGGGACCGCGTCGATGGCGCGGTCTTGACGTCGGAACGATCAAGGTGTGGTTGGAGGCCGACATGGTGAGGGTTCGGTGCCTCGATCACGGTGTCGTTGCGTGTCGGGTGCCGTGGGCGCGTCACGGATCGGGGTTCACCCGCGACTTCGAAGACACTGTTGGCTGGTTGGCGTGCGCGACGTCGAAGTCGGCGATCTGTGAGCTGATGCGGATCGAGTGGCGCACCGTCGGGGCGATCATCGACCAGGATCCACACCGAGACCGATGCCCGGGTCGATCGATTCGCCGGGGTGACACGGATCGGGATCGACGAGATCTCCTACAAGCGCGGTCACAGGTATCTGACGATCGTGGTCGATCACGACACCGGCAACTTGTTGTGGGCAGCGGTCGGGCGTGACAAAGCAACTGCTCGACAAGTTCTTCGTGCTGTTCGGTCCCGACCGGTGCGCCCGGATCACCCATACGTCTGCTGACGCAGCACCGTGGATCGCGAAATCGATCAGTCGAGCACTGCCCGCAACGCAGTCCGTTGCGCGGACGCGTTCCATGTGGTCGCGTGGGCGACCGACGCGCTCGACGAGCTACGCCGTCAAGCATGGAACGACGCCCGTCAAGCAGGCGCGCAGCGAACCGAAACAATCGTCGAGGCGACCCCAGATCCGATGCGCCACCACGACCAGGCCACGCGGCGCGCCGACAGCACTCAAGGGCGCCAGATACGCGCTCTGGAAGAACCCCGAGAACCTCACCGCCCACCAGCAAGCCAAGCTCGCCTGGGTCGCCAAGACCGACCCCCGCTTGCACCGCGGCTACCTCCTCAAGGAAGGACTCAGGTTCGTGTTCCAGATCAAGGGCGACGCCGGCAAACACGCCCTCGGAACGCTGGCTGTCATGGGCGCAACGCTGCCGGATCCCGGTGTTCGTCGAACTCGGCCGCAAGATCCGACGACACCGACCCGAGATTCGACGCCGCCCTCGAACACGGACTCTCCAACGCCCTCATCGAATCGACCAACACCAAGATCCGCGTCATCACCAGAGTCGCCTACGGCTTCAAGAACCCAGACGCTCTCATCGCTCTCGCAATGCTCTCACTCGGCGGCCACCGACCCGACCTCCCCGGCAGAACCCTCGCCGCATGACCCACACATCTGACAGGAGCGCCTGTTAAACCGTCGAGACGATCAAGCACCGCGCCAACCGTTGTCATCACAGAAGAAACACTCGTTTCATTTTTGTTGCCTATTTGCCTACTCTGGTGTTCGTGGACTTCGTCAGACCAATCGAGGCAGTCATCCCTGGCGCCCAAGGACGAATCCTTGCTGTGCTCGTTGAGACCACTGCCCCGTTGAACCTCAGGACCCTCGCACGACTTGCGGGCGTGAGTCCCGCCCAGGCGTCGCGTGTGATGCCGGGCCTCGTCGACCTCGGCGTCGTCGAGCGGTACGAAGTGCCACCCTCGTCGCAGTTCCTTCTCGCCCGGTCGAACGTCGCCGCACAAGCCGTGATCGAACTCGCCCGTTCTCGCGAGACCGCTGCTGAGCGAATCGGCTTGGCCGCAGCATCAATGGCGACGCCACCCGAGAGCGTGATCGTCTTCGGGTCATTCGCTCGCGGCGAGGCCAGTGTCGAGAGCGACATTGACTTCGTCGTCGTCAGGCCGGATTCGATTGGCGAGGACGAAGAGGAATGGGCCAGCGCCGTAGAAGGCTGGCGCAGCGAGGCGACAGCGATCACCGGCAACTCTGTTGAAGTCGTCGAGGTGAGCCTCGGTGAAGCTGGATCGAAGCTGCGGGGGCGGACCGAGTTCTGGCGGAACGTTCGTCGAGAAGGCGTCAGCATCCATGGCCTGAGCATCGACAAACTCTCGAAGGTCGCGATTTCCTGAGCAGACGAGAGCGAAAAGGTCGTCGGCGGTCAGGTGAATAGGCCGGAGTTGAGTGGTTCGTTTCGGCTCTGCGTCGACATATCAACTTCGTTCTCAGCCGCCAGCGAAGCGGTTATGAGTCCCGGCTTCAGCGTTCGAGGATCTGAAGGACTCGGTCGCAGCGGAAAACCCGGTCGTGCCCGCGGCCGGTTGTCTCCACGAGGAGGCCGAGATCCACCAACTTAGCGACAGCCTTGTTCGCGGAGACGAAGCTCACGTCGTACCGAGTTGCCGTCGACGCAACATTGAGAACCGGCCGCTCGACGAGGTCGCCAGCGATATCGACTGCGACCGAGTGCCTACCCGTTCCGCGCACGGTCGACAATGCTTCCTGCTGGAAGGCAAGGAGGGCCGTGATCTTCTCGACAGTCGCCTGAGCCTGAGCTCGAATGCCTTCGCAGAAGAACGACACCCAGCGGTCGACGTCACCGGTCATGCTCATGTTCCGGAGCTCGTCTTGGTACTGCGCTCGCCGCGCCTCGAACCACGGCGAGACCGCGAACAGCGGTTCACTCAACACCTTGCCGGCCAACAGTTGGAGGACGATCAGGAGACGGCCGATTCGTCCGTTGCCGTCATGGAACGGATGAAGTGTCTCGAATTGGTAGTGCGCGAGTGCGCTGTCGACGACGGCTTGCGCAGATCTCGTCTTCGGGCGATCGATCCAGTCGAGGAGATCGGTGAGGCCGGTCTCCAACTCGTGACCCGGCGGCGTCGGGACGAAGCGCGCTTCCTGAATGCGGCCTCCCGACCCGATGACGACTTGGATGTCGCGGATCTCCCAGCGCGATCGGCATCGGCGCCCGAGCCGTGCATCAGGATCGCATGAAGCTCGCAGATCAAACCGCGTGTGATTCGGCCACGTTCGCCGACCCACTGGTAGGCGTACTCGGCAGCAGCGACGTAGTTGAGAATCTCCCGGAGCTCCGGCGTCTTCGCCTCAGCGCTGTCCTCTACGCCGAACACGTCAATGAGCGGTGCGTAGGTACCTTCAAGGGCTGACGTGCTCTGCGCCTCCCGACGAAGCGTCGGACGACGAAGGAGCGCAGGATTCGGAATCTGCATTCCTGCCTGGTCGAGCCGCCCAAGGGCGAGCGCTGCCTCGGTTACGGCGTCGCGTGCAGCCGGCGAGAGCTCCACTTCGTCGTCGAGGGCGGTGGGCACGAACGCCCAATGCTCGTACGCTTCGCCGAAGCGGGCGTCACTCCCGCTAATCGGCACGACGCTTCCCACCGGACTGTTCCGGAAACGCTCCACTTCCATCGATTGAACTCTAGCACTCCAAAGTTCAACGAAGAGAGAAGGGTTGAAGTCAATCTACATTGGCGAACAGTCATTGAACCAAGAAGCGCTGAGAGCTTAATTACAGCGATGAAGGTTGAACCCCGATAGCACAGCCGGCTATCACGCCCGCCAATGGAATTCGACAGCGATTGATGGTCCGCCCCACAACCGGATGAGGTCGCTCAAACGACCGCAGCCGACTAACTAGCGCAGGCGGCGCGACACCAGCTGCTGGAAGACGAGGCTCGAAAGAGCCGCGTCCGATCGCGCTAGTCGTCGGATGAGCGGCCACGTGCCGTAGCTCGACAACGAGCGGCCAGCCTGTTGCTCTCCCTCGAGCAGTCGGCGCACATTCACAGAATCGCCGAGTAGAGCTGCGACTGCGATCGACCAGGTCGGACCGTCGTCAGGCGGCGACCAGGCGTTCACCTCGTGAGCAATGAAGTCCGTGCTCACATCGCCAAGAAGGGGAACCGCTACTTCGTCGTGGCGTACGGCGGCATCAACCGGGCGACCGGCGGGGAGAAGCGCGACTGGTCCGACGGGTTCGCGACCCGCAAGGAAGCCGAACGGGAGGCCGCGACGATCGAGAAGCGGAAAGAGGACGGCGACTACCGGTCACCCGACCGCATCGCTCTCTCCGACTACCTGAACGATCGGTGGTTGCCGTTGAAGAAGTCGCAGCTGAGTGGCTCTCCGAATTTCATGCGCATTCGTGTTGTCGCTGTACAGGTAGTCGACGTGGGACGACCCCGCCTCCACGATCGCGTCGCCGACGCCGATCGCATCCAGCGCACGAATCGCATTGCTGTAGAGGTGCATGCCGGCGCCCTTCGGCGTCCAATCGGTGTCGCGGTCGATGAGGGCGGCGCTCAGCCTTTTTCTGAGCGCCGCGACCAGCCCAGCGATGCCACCCCCGACGAAGACGAGGTCGATCTCAGTCATCAGTCGGCAGCGTCTCCCAGCGGCGTGTTCCAGGCGTCGTAGCCATAGAGCCAGTCAGCGTCGGCCTGGCCCTTCATCCATTCGTTGTTGGAGGACTACGCGTTGGATGCGGGCGGTGCGGTCCTTGCGGGTCGACTCGTAGGTGTGTAGCGCGCCGGGCACCTCGTCGACCGACTCGACGCCGTCGAGTGCTCGGCTCAACACGACGGCGTCCTCGACGGCCATGCAGCAGCCTTGCGCCATGAACGGCACCATCGGGTGTGCGGCGTCGCCGAGCAGCGTGACCGTCCCCTTCGACCACTGCGGCGTCGGTTCGCGGATGTGCAGCGCCGACTTCAACGTCGAATCACACGCCGCGAGCAGCGCCGTCACATCGGGGTGCCAGCCCTCGTGCGCATCGCGGAGTTCGTCGATGTCGCCCGGTGTCGTCCACGACTCGTCGGCCCAATCGTCGTCGCGAGTGGTTGCGAAAATGAACATCTCGCGGCCGTGGGTGAGCGGGAAGACCACGATCTGCTGGTCACCGGTCGGGCCCCACCACTTCGTGAATGCGTCGAGGTTCGCAACGTCGACCGCGCTGGTCTCGATCACCGAACGGTACGACACCAACCCCGTGTACTGCGGAGCGTCGACTCCGAACTGGGACTCGCGGACGGCCGAGTGGATGCCATCTGCGGCGACGACGACGTCGACCTCGACCGGGTCGACGTCGGCGAATTCGATCACGGGTCGGTCGCCCGCGGTGTCGACTCCCGTTGTCTGGTGAGCGAACCGGATCACGTCGGGCGGGAGTTGCTCGACCAACGCGGCCAGTAGGTCCGCCCGGTGGATCGTGAGCTGCGGTGCTCCGTACTTCTTCTCGGCGGTGTCTGCCATCGGGAGCCGCGAAGTCTCCTCGCCGGTGTCCCATGTGCGGCTGATCCGGAACGTCGGGCGAGCCGACACGTTGCGCAGGTGGTCACCCACGCCCAGCTCGTCCATCGCGTGGACGGCGTTCGGTGTCAGGTTGACGTCGGCGCCGACCGCGCCCGAACTCGGCGGCGCGTTCGAAGACCGTGACGTCGTGGCCGACCTTGCGCAGGGCGATCGCCGCGGCGAGTCCACCGGGCCCACCGCCGCACACCCCGACCCGCACGCCACTCACGACAACCCCGCCCACGGGATCGCGTTGCCTCCGAGATCCCAGTAGAGGCTCTTCTGTTCTTGGTACTGGCGAATGCCGGCCATGCCCTTCTCCCTTCCGATGCCCGAGTCCTTCGACCCACCGAAGGGAGTCGAGATCGAGAATTGCTTGTAGGTGTTGATCCAGACGGTGCCGACATCGAGTCGGCGGGCGATGCGATACGCACGCTTGTAGTCACTCGTCCAGATGCCAGATGCCAACCCGTAGTCGCTGTCGTTGGCCTCGCCCACGAGGTCGTCCTCGTTCTCGAACGGCATGACGATCAGCACCGGGCCGAAGATCTCGTCGCGGCACACGGACGCGTCGTTGGTGAGACCACCGATGACGGTCGGCATCAGGAAGCAGCCGTTCGAGAGGTCGGCGTCGCCGGGGCGCGAGCCACCGACGAGGACGGATCCGCCTTCGTCGACGCCGCGGCCGATGAACTCTTCGACGTTGTCGCGGTGGTCCGGGTGCACGAGTGACCCGACCTGCACGCCGGGTTTCGTCGGGAGCCCGACCTCCAGACTCTTGGTCGCGGAGACCAGTTCGTCGACGAACTCGTCGTAGATCGACGCTTCCACGAACAGGCGCGAGCCGGCGATACAGGACTGACCTTGCGAGCTGAAGATGCCGAACAGCACGCCAGCAAGCGCCTGTGCTCGATCTGCGTCGGCGAAGACGATCGTGGGCGACTTGCCGCCCAGTTCGAGCGACGTGGGGATCAGTCGCTGTGCGGCGACCGTGGCGATGCGGCGCCCTGTCGAAGTGCCACCCGTGAACGAGATCTTCTTGACGAGTGGATGGTTGGTCAGTGCCTCCCCGGCCTCGGCGCCCGAGCCCGGCAACACCGACAGGAGCCCACGCGGCAGCCCGGCTTCCTCGCAGATGCGGGCGAATTCCAGCGACACCAACGGCGCCCACAGCGCCGACTTGAGGATCACTGCATTCCCGGCGGCCAACGCGGGCGCAGCTTTCTGGGCGTCTGAGGCGATCGGCGAGTTCCATGGCGTGATCGCCGCGATCACACCGAGCGGTTCATGGATGCTCATCGTCAAGGCGTCACCCCGACGGGGCGGCAGTTCGTCGCCGACGACTTCGAGCACCGAGGCGAAGTAGCGGAACGTCGCCGACGCACTCGCTGCAAGTGCGGCCGTCTCGGCGAGCGTCTTGCCGGTGTCGGCGGTTTGGATCGCCGAGATGCGATCCGCGTTCGCTGCGATCCCCTGCGAGATCCGATGGAGGATCGTCGCTCGATCGTGGGGCAGCAGGTCGCGCCATGCCGGGTCGGCCGCCGCGGCATGACCGGCTCGTACTGCCTCGTCGACGTCATCGGCCGACGCACCGGTAAAGCTGCGGTTGAGTTGGCCGGTGGCCGGGTTGATCGACTCGATCTGATCGCCGGTGCCGGGCCGCCATGCACCGCCGACGAACAGGTCGCCGCTCGGCAGGTCGACGTTGCCGGGCGCCGGCGCGTGCGTCGACGTCATGATGAGGGCGCGTTCTGAACGGGAACCGGCGGCACGAACGGTTTCGGCATCGGCCCGAACGACTCACAGTCGACTTCCACGACGACGGGGGCACGCAGGCTGACGGCGTCCGCGAGCACCTCGGCGCTGGTCGATGCAGCAGCGATCACGCGGTGCTCGATCCCGTACGCCGACGCCAGCGTGGCGAAGTCGGGAGTCGCCAGATCGACGCCGGAACGGCGCCCGAAGTGATGGTCCTGCAGGTTTCGCAGCACGCCGTACCCGCCGTCGTTGAACACGATCGCTACCAGCCACGGTTGCTCCTGAGCAACGCTCGCGAACTCACCGAGGTGAACGTGCAAACCTCCGTCGCCGACCATCAGGAATGTTGGCACGTCAGGTCGAGCGATCGCGGCCCCGAGTGCCATACCGAGGCCCTGGCCGATGCCGCCACCGCGTGGGTTGATGTTCGTGCCCGGCTCGTAGACATCGAGCAAACGGTTTCCCCATGCGGATGCGGGGATCGTGACGTCGCGCACGAAGGGGCTGGCCTCGTGCATCGTGGTGCGCATGGCGTCGCACAGTTCGCTGTACGGACCGATGTCCGCACGGAGCTGGCGCCGCACTTCGGATCGTGTCGCGCCGACTCGCTCGGTCCACGCCTCGTCCGCAGTGCGACCCTGCACCGCGTCAACGAGCGCTGCAACGCACGTCGCTGCGTCTCCGACCACCCCGACCGAAGCGGGGTACACCCGCCCGATCGCTGCCGCATCGATGTCGATCTGAACGTGGTTAGCCGGCATGGCGAGCTTGTAATGACGCGTCTCGTTCGAGCGGAAGTGGGTGCCGATCGAGATGAGGAGGTCCGCTTCGGCGAGGAGGTCGGCGCCGCCCGCAGTGGCAGCGAAGTTGCCCACCACCATGTCGGCTCGCTCATCGATCGTGCCGCGCCCGGCATTGCTGGTGAACAACCCGGCGCCGATCGCATCGACGAGTTCGCGGATCTCCGGGCCCGCTGCCGTCGCTCCTCCGCCGAGCCACACGACCGGTCGCTGCGCTGCGTCGATCAATGCCGCCGCCGCCTCGATGGATGCAGGCAGCGGTCGGGCCGGAGACTGAGGTGGCGACGCGTGACGTGTCGTGGTCTGGTACTGCAGATCGATCGGGATCTCGACGCTTGCCGGGCCCATCGGCGCCGAGCGTGCGTTCCGTGCCGCAGCGTCGAGCAGCGTCCCTGCCGACGCTGCGGTGTGGACGGTGGTCGTCGACTTCGAGACCGCATCGAGCATCGAGGCTTGGTCCTTCGTCTCGTGGATCACGCCCCGCCCGTGGTCCAGGTACTCGGCGTCGATCTGCCCGGTGACGTGCAGCACCGAACTCCCGGCGGTGAGGGCTTCGATCAGCGAGCCGGCGGCGTTGCCGGCACCGGTCCCCGTGCTGGTGAGCGCCACGCCGAGCGCTCCGCTCGCTCGCGCGTAGGCGTCGGCGGCATTGACTGCCGATGCCTCGTGTCGGACGGGCACGAATCGGAACCCGTGGACCGCCTCCTCGACAAGCGGTTGATTGTGGATGCTCACGACGCCGAACATCGTCGAGGCGCCGTGCTCTCGGGCGATCTCGACGAGCGCAGCGCCCACCGTCGGCGACGGAACAGTCGCCGCCTCGTTCTTGCACGGTTGATCGGCTTCAGACACTTCGTCCTACCCCTCCGCTGACGTCGACGGCGGTACCGGTGACGTAGCTGGCTTGTGGTGACAACAGGAATGCAATGGTCGGCGACACTTCGTCGGGTGTGCCGAGCCGGCCGAGCGGAATACCGCGGTCAGCAGCGAGCGCACCGGACCACTCGGCCCACGACGCTTCGCTTCCCGAACTCTCGTAACGGCGACGCCACTGGCCCGAGTCGACGAGGCCGAGGCACACGCTGTTCACGCGGATCCCGTCGCTCGCGAGTTCGAACGACAGATTCTTCGACAGGTTCAGGATCCCGGCCCGAGCGGCGCTGGTGGTGATCAGATGGGTCTCAGGTTGGCGGGCGAGCACGGCGTTGATGTTGACGATCGACGCGTTCGGACTCTTCGCCAGGTGGGGCCTGGCGACCTGGAGCGGGTGCAGCACGCTGGCGAACTTCAACTCGAGTTCGTCGCGCCAGTCGTCCCACACGACGTCGTCGAGCGACTTCATGCGCGACTGGCCGGCGTTGTTGACCAAGCCGTCGAGGCGGCCGAACCCGTCCACGACCTCGTCGATGAAGGCGGTGACCTGGCTCTGTTCACGGACGTCGCACTGCGCGGCCATCAGCCGGTCCGACACCTTCGGGTCGACACTCGTACGCAGCGCGTCGAGTCGACCCTGGTCGCGTCCACATGTCGCGACGCAGGCGCCTTCCGCGAGGAGGAGATGCACGGTGGCGAGGCCGATGCCCGACGTGCCACCGGTGACGACCACCACGCTGTCGTTCAGTTGGAGATCCATCAGACGCTCTTTCGGGTCAGGGCATCACGAAGCCGCCATCGACGACGATGGTCTGGCCCGTGATGTAGGACGAGTGGTCGGAAAGGAGGAACGTGGTCAACCCGACGATGTCGTCGGGAACCTGCGCACGCTCCAGTGCGCGGTTGTCGGCGTACAGGTCGTGGCGTTCCTTTGGAATCGTCTCCGCGGAAGGACCCTGCGTGAGACCGGGGGCGATCGCGTTGACGGTGATGCCGTGCGGCCCGAGTTCGCGAGCCATCCCGCGGGTCAGCGCGACGATCGCGCCCTTCGATGCGATGTAGTGGGCCAGGCGCGGCGACCCGTAGAACGCCGCGTCGGATGACAGGTTCACGAATCGACCCGCTCCGGCGGGGATCATCGCTCGTGCAGCGTGTTTGGAGAACAGCCAGGTGCCGTCGAGGTTGACGCGCAGCACGCGCTCCCAGTCAGCGGCCTCGATCTCCCAGAACGGCTTACCGCCGACGCCGTCGGCGAGCGCCGCGTTGTTGACGACCGCCCACGGCGGCCGGCCCAGACCGGCGAAGACGTCCTCGACGTCCTCCTCGTCGCAGATGTCGCAGCGACGACCGACGACTGCGAGTCCTTCCGCTGCCAGTGATGCAACTGCGTCCGCCATCCGGTCGCCATCGACATCCACACCGACTACGTCCGCCCCTGCGAGCGAGCATGCTCGCGCCATGGCCAGGCCCAGACCGCGGCCGGCACCGGTGATGACGACGGTGCGGCCGGCGAAGGGCGCGGAGGTGTCGGATGAGAAGGTCATGCAAGCAGTCGTCGGTCAGTCGCGGGTGATGCCGGCCATCGGCGACGTCGGCGGGTAGGTCGGGACCTGCGGCTTCGCTGCGCCGATGATCACACAGAACAGCGCCTCACCGTCGCCGACGTTGCGCAGGCTGCGCGGGATGCCGACCGGCACCTTGACGAGGTCGCGGTACCCGAGCCGGCGGGAAGCAGTCTTGGTTCCGTCGTCCGGGTCGTGGAGGGTGACCTCCAGCTCGCCTTCGAGAACGAAGAACACCTCTTCGGCGTCGTGGTGCGTGTGCTCGGGGCCGATTGCTCCGGCCGGGAGGCGCATGTTCGAGAACGTGAAGTGCTCCGCTGGGAGGATCCGCTGGTCGGTGTCGTGGTCGCCGGTGGCGCCCGAACCGACGTAGCGGATCTGCGCCGCGCCGGAACTCGTCGCCGGCTTTGGCCTGGAAGGCGAGCGTGTCCCAGTCCTCTGCTCGCGACTCGCGGGAGGCAATGGACTGATCGAGGATCTGGTCGAGGTCGATGGTGCTCATGGTCGTGCTCCGATTCGTTCGTTGACGGGTGTCTTCACTGATGTTTTGGTTGATGGGGTCAGGCGTGGATCGTGTTCGTGCAGGAACCGATCGGCGGATTCGTTGAACCGTCGCGGCGCCTCCTGGTAGGAGAGGTGACCGGCCCCGGTGACGACGGCGGACGTGGCCCCCGGGATCGCCGCAGCGATCGCTTCGGCCTCCGTGGGCGGACACACGCTGTCGTGTTCGCCGACGAGGACGAGGGTCGGGCATGTGATGTCGCCGAGGCGCGCCGTGTGATCGGTGGCTGCCATGGCTTCGGCAGCCTGGGCATATCCGGGCAGCCTGATGGCGGACGCCATCGTCGTGGCGACCTGGTCGATGAGCGACTGCGGCGCAGCGTCGCTCACGAGCCGGGACGCTCGGGCGGCAGCGAACGCCTCGGCACCGACGCGTGCGAGTTCCTCGGACCGGGCGCGCATCGCCACCGCCTTGGCGGGTTCGGCTCCCGACCCTCGGCTGGTGTCGGCGAGCACGAGTGAGGTGATGTCGCCGCGACGGCGCATTGCCATCCGGGCTGCGACGACACCGCCGAACGACAGCCCCACGATCGCGGCAGGGCCAAAGGGTCGGAGTAGATCTTCGTAGACCTCCGCGTAGCCGTCCATCCCGTCGATGCGCTCGACGTCGTCGGAATCCCCGTATCCGGGTGCATCGGGGCAGAGGCACGTGTATCGGGACCGGAAGTACTCGACCTGCGCCGAAAAGCTCCGGCGCGACGATCCGATCCCGTGCAGGAACAGCAGCGGCGGGCCCGAGCCCTCGACGGTGACGGTGAGACCGCCGATGCGGCGCTCGGTCACCGCTGCACCTCGACGGGGACCGACTTCGTGCCGGAGAGCCCGGCCGTGCCCTCCCACTCGGGCCCGAGCTCGGCGACTTGTGCATCGAAGAGCGGGCGGAGCTTGCGGCGCAGGTGCAGCACCGGCTTGTCGGCCTGCGCCAGGTGCTCGTCGCGTTGCGCCTCGGGAATGGAGCGCATCGACTCCAGCATCTCCTTGTCCTGGTTCAGGACGTGGAGGTGCGTGCCACGCAAGCGGAGGTTGTACAGCGTGCGCCACAGCGTGCGCTGCCAACCGGTCACCTGGCGGCAGCGGGGAAAATGAACCATCGTGCGCGAATCGTCGATCGGGGTGGCGAAACCGAGGATCCGCAGGTCCGGGCCAGGCCCGGCGAAGCTGGGTCGGTACGGGATGTCGAGCCGGCTGTAGATCAGGTCACCGAGTTCGAACTCCACCCAGTCGAAGTTGACGCCCTTCTGGTTCTGCCGTTCGACACGGAACCCGGTTCCATGATCATCGACGTTCACACGATCCTCGACGATGCCACCACCGAGGGTCAGCGACTGGTTGTGGAGGAACGGGGCGTGCATGATGTCCGCCAGATTCTCCAGAGCGAGGAGCCAGTTGACGCCCCACTCGACGGATTCGGGGAAGCTTGAGTACGACGGATCGGTCAGTTCGATCGGCAGCACCAGTTCCCCGGGCTCGTCGTCACCGATCCATGCCCAGATGTACCCGGAGCGCTCGGCCGTCGGGTACACCGCCTCGACTTTCGTGCGTCCCTGCAACGAGCACTTTCCGCCCTGCGTCGGGATCGAGGTGCACTGGCCGTCCGCGTCGTACTTCCAGAAGTGATAGCGGCACTGGATCTCACCGTCGACCACGTCACCGACCGACAGTCGGGCGCCGCGGTGCGGGCAGTAGTCGGCCATCAATCGTGGTGAGCCGTCGCCGGATCGCCACAGGACGAGGTCCTCGCCGAGCATCCGCTTCGCCACGGGTTCGTCGCCGAGTTCGGCTGCCGTGCAGACGAGGTACCACGTGTTGCGCACACCGAGATAGGGGTGACCCTTGGGAAGCTCGGTGGGCGGCAGCGTGGCCGAGGGGCTCGCGGACGCACGGCGCGCTCCGATGCCGGTGTACTGCGACAGTTTGGACTTGAGCACCTTCGGCTGGATCTGCTTCAGGGACGGGAGGGTGGAGGTCATGGGTGGCTCCTTGTCAGGCGAATCTGCGGGTGGACGAGGTGAGGGCTTCGAGGCCGCGCAGCACGGACGCGACGACGAGGGCACTCGACTTCGGGTTCGACGCGAGCGCGTTGTTGGCGAGTTCGATCCGGTACGTGCCGGCGTCGGCGTCGATGTCGATGGCGTGGCGATTCCCGGTCGCGGCGGGGTCGCCGATCACGGTGACGTGGATCAGATCCCACGACCATGCGGCAAGGGCGAGTGTGGCGGCGACATTCACCGACTCCGGGAACTTCTCGGCGGCATCGAGCGCGCTGCCGTCGAAACAGGTCACGGCCTGTTCCCCGGCCTGCAGCGCAGCGGTCATCTCGTCGTCCATCCAAGGTTGGATCAGGACGCCGGGCGGCTTGGTCGTGGTGAGTCTGATCGATCGGATCTCCCCGGCGTGCAGGCACGCGCCGACGATGTCGATGCCGCCGATCGCTCCGCTCGACAGCATCAACCGGTCGGCCCCCGCGTTCGTGACCGCCTCGAGCAGGTCGCGGTCGCGCAGCGCGCCGGTCGACACCATGATCACCCGGCAGCCGGCTTCGAGCAACCCGGGCAGGTGCTCGGCAACGGCACCGTGGCCAGCGGTCTCGATGACCAGGTCGCATCGTTCAGCGAGTTCGGCCGGGGCGACCACGGGAATCCCGATGTCACCCGGCGGCGTGCGCGACGCCACTGCGGTCAGTTCGACGCCGGGAACGGCACCGGCGAGAAGTCGTTCGGCGATGGCGGACCCGATCGCACCCCATCCCAGGATGCCGACTCTGAGGGAGGTCACGAGGACGCACCACCCGACGGCGACGACGGATCGGGGATCCCCGCCATGCACAGGCGGGCTTCAGCGGACGGTGGGCCGGCGAGACCCCACAGGTCGGACTGGTCGGGGACTCGCTTCCACACTCGCGGGATCCAGGTGGCTTCGTCGACCTGTTCCAGCACCGACGTGATCTCGGGGACATAGCCGACGGGATCGGCGCAGTAGGCGAATGGGTTGCCTCCGGGCCCGTGACGGCCTGGGCCCCACAGCGGCCGGTCGCCGTAGCGGGCGAGGCGGCCGATCGCCTGGAGGTAGGCGTCGACCGACGGCAGCTCGTAGGCGATGTGATTGACCGAGGTCCACTCCGCACGGTTGAACGCGATGCTGTGGTGCTTCGGGCTGCAGCGCAGGAACGCCATCTGGTCCTCGGAGTAGTCGCTCACTCGAAACCCGACGACGTCGGTCCAGAAGTCGACGGCCGCGTCGAGGTCGATGGTGTTGAGCACGACGTGCGACAGGTCGACGGGACGGGCCGCCCCGGGGGTGCCCGGAGCGACGGCCTCGACGAACGCACTCAATTGGATGAGGCGCCCTTCGGGGTCGCGGAACCCGAAGCCGTAGCCGGCACCCGGGTCGTCGAGTCGATGCGGTTCTGAATCGAGTGCGATTCCCAGTGACGCGATCCGCTCGGCTGCGGCCTCGACGTCGCGTTTGGACCCGAGCGCGAACGCGATGTGGCGCAGGCCCGGGCTGTCGGCGGCGACGAAGTCGACGATGTGATGTTCGGGTCCGGTGCCGCGCAGGCAGAGACGATCGCCGTCGTCGTGGACGACGTCGAGCCCCCACGCTTCGGTGTAGAAGCGGCGTGCATCGTCGATCGATGTGCACCGCAGTGAGACGTGCCGGAGGGCTTTGATACCGAGCGGGTTCACAGTTGGACCCCTTTCTCCCAGAAGACGAGACGCTTGCCGAGGAACACGTTGATCCGATCGAGCGTGAACCCGATGATGCCCAGCACGACGACCACGGCCATTGCTTCGGCAGGGCGGAAGTTGGCCTGTGCGTTGCCGATGAGGAAGCCGAGGCCTCGGCTCTCACCGATCAGTTCGGTGACCGTGATGACGATCAGCATGATCGGCGTGGCGATGCGCAGCCCGGTCAGCGCCGACGGCAACGTGGACGGGACGATGATGTCCTTGATCACCCGGAAGCCGGATGCGCCGGTGTTTCGCGCGAGCTGGAGGAAGGTCTTGTCGACCGAACGGGCACCGGCGTAGGTGTTGAAGGCGATCGGGAAAGCGCACTCGATCGCCACCTGCCAGACCTTCGCGGTGCCACCCAGCCCGAAGATGGCGATCATCACGGGGTAGAGCGAGATCTTGGGGATCGAGTACAGGCCCGACAGGATCGGCTCGAGGGCTGCGTTGACCCACCGGCTGCGAGCCATCACCAGGCCAACGGCCACACCGAAAACGACGGCGAGGGCGAGGCCCACGAAACCGCGGAACAGCGTGAGGCGGGCGTGGAACCACAGGTCACCGGAGTCGGCCAACCCATACAGGCTGTCCCAGATCGCGCCGAGCGATGGGACGAGTCTGTTGTCCGACCACGAGGCGTACACCTGCCAGGCACCGATCATGATTGCCATTCCGGCGAGGCGACGGATGGTCGGAGCGACCGGTCGGGACGGGCGCTTGGTCGGCCCGGAGGAGGTGGCCAACGGCTCGACCGCCTGTGAAGTGGCGACGTCACTCATCGACGACACCCCCCGACAGCCGACCGCGGGTGGCGATCTTGCCGATCAAGAGCAACAGTCGGCTGGAGAGGAACCCGGCGAGACCGAGGACGGTGATGCCGCTGTACATCCGCTGGTACTTGGCGTCTCGTGACGACTTGAGGATGTCGCTGCCGACACCATCAGAGAATCCGATGATCTCGGTCGCGAAGAGCAGGATGAACGACACACCCAGGCAGATCTGCAGACCGGTGAAGATTCGAGGAAGCGCCGCCGGAACGATCACCTGGAAGAAGGTGCGGATCCGCGACGCCTCGACGTTCTGAGCGAGTTGCACGAACATCGGGTTGATCGACCTGGTGCCGAGGTTGGCGTTGAGGTAGGCCGGGTAGAAGCAGGCGAGCGAGATCACGATGATGCGGGTCGTGTCGTCGAAGCCGAACAGGATCGCCAGCGCTGGGAAGAGCGCGATCTTCGGCAGCGGATAGGTGAACGACACCGGCAGTTCGAGCAGTTCGGCCGCCGGACGGCTGATCCCGGTCAAGAGCCCGGTCACGATGCCGAGCGACGAGCCGATGAAGAAGCCGGCGAACGACCGCTTCAAGCTCGGGATCAACAGGTCCCAGAGTTCGCCGGACGAGACGAGATCGGCGATTCCCGCCACGATCGACGACGGCGTCACGATGTACTCGGGCAGCGCACCGGCGGCGCCGGCGACCTGCCACAGCAGGAGCACCACCGCGGTGAACGCGAGCGACACGGGCCACTTCTTCTCGAGCGCCGACTCGATCAGGTCGCGCCGGGCGCTGAGGGTGGCGGTCACCCGCCATCACCTTTGCTCGTGTTGGGCATCACCATCTGTTCGCGGATGAGGCTCCAGAACTCGTGGTGATACTCGAGGAACCGTGGGTCGCGCTTGGTCTCGTCGCCGCGAGGGCGATCGAGTTCGATCCGGGTGTCGGCCACGATGCGGCCTGGCCGAGCACTCATCACCACGACGCGGTCGCCGAGGAACACGGCTTCGTTGATGTCGTGAGTGACGAACACGACCGTCAACTGCGCCTGCTGCCAGATGCGGTTGAGTTCCTCCTGCATCAACTCACGCGTCTGGGAATCGAGCGCGCCGAACGGCTCGTCCATCAGAAGCATCGACGGCTCCAACGCGAGCGTTCGTGCGATGGCTGCACGCTGACGCATGCCACCGGAGAGCTCGCCCGGGTACGAATCGGCGAATCCGTCGAGGCCGACAAGAGACAACAGCTCGTCGGCTCGCACCCGAGCCTGCGAACGACTCATCCCATCGGTCTCGAGCGGCCAGGCGACGTTCGACTTGATCGTCCGCCACGGGAACAACGTTGCTTGCTGGAAGACCATGCCACGGTCGCGTCCCGGCTTGGTGATCGGCTCGCCGTCGAGCGTGATCGAGCCGCTCGTGAGTTCCTCGAAACCACCCAACATGTGCAGGAGGGTGCTCTTGCCACATCCGCTGGGACCGAGGACGGTGATGAACTCACCGTTCTCGACGGTCAGGTTCGCGTCACTGACCGCGTGGACCTGTCCGCTGCGTCCGTCGTAGATCTTGTTGACGTTGTCGATGATCAGCATCTGGGTCCTTGGCGTTCGGTCGTCGGGTGGTTCGGGTGGTTCGGTTCGGTGAGGCGGAGAGCGCGAACTGTGGAACGCTCCCCGCCTCGGGACCTTCACTTCGTGAGCGAGAATCCTTCCATGAGGAGGTCGTCAGCGGTGACGTCGACATCGGGCGCCAGGAACTCGATTGCCTTCATGTCGTCGATCAGGAGTTGCAGGTTCGCCACGTCGATTGCGGCGTCGGGCGAGCGTCCGGCATCTTCACGCATCAGGAACAGGTCAGCACTCGGCGCCGGGTCGAAGCCGCCGTCGATCAATGCCTGGGCAAACGGTTCCCGGTCGGCAGCGAATGCCTCCATCGACGCGACGTAGTCGGCGCGCCAGGCGCAGTAGGCGACTTCGTTGTCGGTGACGAATTGACGGTCGAAGAAGATGTCAAGGAACTCGTGGTTGAAGCCAGGCCCGGTGAGTGCGTTGAACACTTCGACGAGACCGCCTTCGGCCTGGGCCTGACCCCAGAACGAGGACGTGAACATCTGCACGTCGACCTGACCATCTCGTACCGCTTGCTCGGCGTTCGGCACCGGAACCGGCACGTAGGAGACGTCCCGATTCGGGTCGAGCCCGAGCGACGCCGCATACGACTTGGCCCAGTACTCGGTCGCGGTGTTCGGTGCGATGATCCCGACGGTCAGGCCTTCGAGGCTGTCGCCCGGTGCGAGTTCGCCTTCGACCGCGGCGTAGGGGAAGACGAATCCGTTGTCGTCCGAGACGATCGCGATCGACGCGGCCGCCATGATGTCGAGACCGCTGTTCACCGCCGTGAACAGCTGGGGAGCGGAGATCGTCCCGCCGTCCATGGCGCCGGACTGGTATGCGGCGAGGCGGTCCGGCGGTGCGTACTCGGTCAGTTCGAGCGTGTAGTGAGTGCCGTTGTACTGGCTACCGATGCCCTCGGGGTCCGCTGCCATGAGGTACAACGGCTCCTCGGTGCCAGCGCCGTGGCCCATGCGGATCGTGACGGGTGAGTCCGGCGCGCCCGAGAGGTCGACCGCATCGCAGCCGGTGCCCGAGGAAGCTGCGTTCGTCTCAGCGGGCGCTGACCCTTCCTCGGTATCGGGCTCGGCTTCTGGAGCGTCCGTCTCTGGAGCTGACTCGCCGTCGACGGCCGCCTGCTCTGTGGTTGCTGACGGCTCGTCGCTGGCGGCGTCATCGTCACTGCCGCAAGCGGCGATGACGAGTGACAGGCCGAGGGCGGCGCTTGCGACAGTACGGACTCGGGTGGTGCGCATGGTGCTCCTTGTCATGGAGGTGCTGACAACAGCCTGAGCCGGTCGAACTTCCCCCGCTTTCTGGTGGCTCGTCGGCGATCCCCTCGCCTTCGATGGAGGTATCTTAGCTTCAAATCATTTTGTGTCAAGCTATTTGAAGATGGACTATCATTCGAGATGTCGTCGGCCGCCCCGAGGTCCGTGCGACGATCCGAGGAGCCGACACCGTGCGCACGAAGACGACCGCCGACGAGGTGGACACGATCCTGGACGACTGGCGCCGCCAACGTCCTGACCTCGATCCGTCTCCGATGGGCGTCTTCGGGCGAATCGCCCGGCTTGCTGCTCGCCAGCGAGCGGACCTCACATTGATGCTGGTTGACTTCGACCTGACGCCCGCCTCGTTCGACGTGCTGGCCAACCTGCGGCGGAGCGATCCGCCGCACTGCAAGACTCCAACAGCACTCGCGTCGTCGTCGATGATGTCGACCGGAGGAATGACGTTTCGGATCGACAAGCTCGAGGAATCAGGACTTGTCGCTCGGCAACACTCCCCTGACGACCGACGGGTGGTGGAAGTGAGCTTGACGAGCCGCGGCAAGGCGGTCATCGACGAGGTGATCGAGGTGCACCTTGATCGTGAACGTTCGCTGCTCGCAGCGATGAGCGCGAAACAGACGGACGACCTCAGCCGACTCCTCGCCCTCGCCGAGTTGAGCATCACCGCGGCCCGGAGCTGAGATGAGCGCCGTGGCCGAGTCCCCACTGTCGTTCCTGTTCATCGTCGCAGATCAACTGCCGGCGCATGCTCTCGGGTTCACCGGCGACCCGAACGTCGACACGCCCCATCTCGATGCGTTGGCCGCTACGTCGACCGTGTTCGACCGAGCCTTCGTCGCCAACCCGATCTGCATGCCGAACCGCGCATCCATGATCACGGGCCGACTCCCGTCGAGCCACGGAGTTCGGGTCAACGGGATCCCACTCGACGCTCACAGCGACACATTTGCCCGATCGCTGCGTCGTGTCGGATACCGGACCGGAGCGGCCGGCAAACTCCACCTCCAGCCCTACGGAGCGACGCCCGAGATCGCGAAACAGCTCGTCGGACCTCTGCCGAACGCGCTCGCCGACGCCAACCTCACCGGGTGGGACGGTTGGGAACGCCGCGCCCGGCACGACGCAGCCCAGGTCGAGCTGCCAAGCGACTACTACGGCTTCGATGATGTCGACCTCGTCATCGGTGCTGCAGACACTGCCACCGGCCACTACCGCCACTGGCTCCGCGAACAGGGATTCGACCCCGACGCCGTGCAGGGCCGGCCGAACGCGAAGGACGCCTACGAGGGGTGGCAGCAGGTGTACCGCACCGCCGTGCCCGCGAATGCGTATCCCACGAGTTACATCACCGAATCGACCAACCGATTCCTGCAGCAGAACGCGTCATCCGAGCAACCCTTCCTGTTCTGGTCGTCCTTCCCCGACCCGCACCACCCGTTCACGCCGCCCGGCGAGTACTTCGACCGTTACCGGCCCGCCGACATCGACCTGGCAGCGACGTTCGGCGACGACCTCGATGGTGCACCGCCACACCTTCGCGCCATGGCCGGGAGGCGGGGCGAGCAAAACCGCCCATTCGACTGCTTTGCTCCCACGGAGGACCAACTGCGGCATTCACTCGCCGCGGCATACGGAATGCTCGCGATGCTCGACGATGCCGTCGGCGAGATCATTGCAACGCTCGAGTCCACCGGACTCGCCGAGCGCACCGTCGTGATCTTCACGAGTGACCACGGCGACATGTGGGGTGAGCACGGCCTTCTCCTCAAACACGCCGTCCACTACGAGAGCTGCACCCGAGTGCCGCTGACGATTCGCGTCCCCGGAGTACCATCCAGCCGCACCAACGCACTGGCCAGCTCACTCGATCTCGCACCGACCGTCATGGCGCTGGCGGATGCCGAGCCGTACCGAGATCTGCACGGACGCGACCTCGTGCCGGTGCTCGGGTCGCCGACGGTCGAGTCCGATTGGCGGGACCACGTGTTGATCGAGGAAGACGAGATCTTCGGAGTCCCCGAACTCGACGGTCCGATCAGGATGAGAACACTGATCACGCCGGAGGCCAGGTTCACCCACTACTCGGGGCAACCCTTTGGAGAGCTCTATGACGTACGCAACGACCCGCACGAGCGACGAAACCTCTTCCACGAACCTTCTGAGGCGCCGATGCGCGCCGAGCTGACCGAGATGCTCCTCTCGGCCGGCGTTTCCGCCCAGGACAGCGGCATCGCTCCGTCGTTCACGGCCTGACCTATTGGTCAAACTGCGAGTACGTCGCAACTCCGCCCTTCAGAGCGACCTGGTCGTTGACGAACGCCTCGAATCGAATCACGTCGTCATCGAGTCTTCACTTGCGATCGTGAGCGCCGCTCCCATAGTCCCCGACCGACATCTCGTTCCGCAATCCCGCGGTCCTGCGACTTCAGGTCGGCAATCGCGGCCCGCCGTCCCGACCTTCGGGTTATCGACCCGACGCCGCTCGGCAACCCGGTGGAATTCAGTCGCCTTCATCGGCACTCGTGCGTGCCGCCGCACGATCTCAATCGTAGCCGACCGCCGATCGACGGAAATCCGTTGACGACCGTCCCTCCAGGAACGAAAGAAGCCCTGGCAGATCTTGCGATCTACCAGGGCTTTCGTTGGTGGCGGGGGCAGGATTTGAACCTGCGACCTTCGGGTTATGAGCCCGACGAGCTACCGAACTGCTCCACCCCGCGACGAGGTGAGATCAAGATAGGCCCGCCACGACGCGATCACAACCAGCGCTCGCGTGTCGGCTGGCATGGCCCGCCGGTCGCCCAGTTATCGTGCCGCGGTGACCACCACGGCAGGGGCGACCCAACTCGACAGCACCGACGGCCGCGATGTGACCCTCGGTCTCGTCGGAGCCGGTGTCGCCGTGTGTGCGTGGTCCGCCGGCACCATCCTCGCCAAGGGCATCGAGATGGGTGGGTTGGCGATCGGCGCCTACCGATTCTGGATGTTCAGCGCACTGATCATCATCTGGATGGCGGTGCGCGGAACGCCGTTCACCTGGCGGGTGATGAAGCAGTCGATGTGGGGCGGGATCGCCCTGGGCTCCGACATCGCGCTGTTCTTCTCCGCCGTGAAGCTGACGAGCATCGTCAACGCCACGATCATCGGTTCGCTGCAACCGATCCTCGTCGGTGTGGTCGCTGCGAAGTTCTTCGGTGAGTCGATCCGCTCTCGCGATGCCATCTGGTCGGTCGTCGCCCTCGCCGGCGTCGTGGTGATCATCGGCGCATCAGCCGACGACGCCGTCTCCGACTGGCGCGGTGACCTGCTCGCCATCGGAGCCCTGCTGTCGTGGAGCGCGTACTTCATCGCGTCGAAGCAGTCGAAGGGGAAGATGACGTCGGTCGAGTTCACCGCAGGCACCTCGGTCTGGTCCGGTCTGATCTGTACGCCACTCGGGTTTCTCTTCGGCCAGGACATGTCGCTGCCGTCGATCAAGAACTTCGGTCTGCTCCTCGTGATGATCGCGATCTCCGGCATCGTCGGTCACGTGCTGATGAACTGGTCGCTCGTGCGCATCCCGCTGTGGATCGGCTCCACGTTCACGCTGCTCATCCCGGTCTTCTCGGCGCTTCTCGCCTGGCTGTTCTTCGGTGAAGCGATCCTGCTCGTCCAAGGCATCGCGATGGCCTGCGTCATCGGAGCGCTCGCCGTCGTCGTTCGCGGACAATCCTCTGCGGCCCGAGCGAGCGCTGCCCACAAGGCCGTGCTCGACGACCGAGTCGACGACCTCGCACCGGGCGACACATGATCGCCGCGTCGGCCACCACCGAAGCGATCGGCTACGCAGCCTCCGCGCTCGTGGTGCTGTCGTTGACGATGCGATCGATTCTTCGCCTGCGTCTCATCTCGCTGTGCGGGTCGGCCACGTTCCTCACCTACGGCATCCTCATCGAGTCGCCACCGATCATCGCGACGAACGTCTGCATCGCGACGATCAACCTCTGGTTCCTCCGCAAGGAGTTCGCGATCCGACGATCCGGCCACGGCGACCTCGGCGCATCTCGCATCCGATCCGACTCCCCGTTCCTCCACGACTTCGTCGAGTACCACCTCGACGACATCACCAGCTTCCAGCCCGAGTTCCAGATGCCGACCGGTGACGACGTGGTGGCGCTGATGCTCACCCGCGACGCGCTTCCGGCCGGTCTCATGGTCGGCCACCTCCACGGCAGCACCCTGTACGTCGACCTCGACTACGTGCTGCGCGAGCATCGGGACTCCCGACTCGGCAAGTGGCTCTACGGCATCGGCCGGCCGGTCTTCCGAGACGCCGGCGTCACCGAGATCCGCGCCGTCGCGGTCACCGATGCGCATGACAAGTACCTGCGCGGCGTCGGCTTCGACCCACCCGACGACAAGTCCGGCGAGTTCGCACTCACGGTCTGATCGCCCCCGGACCGCACCGCCGGTCAGCAGCCGGCAAGTGCAGCCTGCTGCGCAGCGACACCTTCCTCGCTGTCCGGCGTGATCGGATCGGCGAAGGTGATCACTGGTTCGCGACCGGATCGAAGGGGCCGACGAGGTACGGCTCGAGGTGCGACATCTTGTCGGTGTCGACCGTGGTCCAGTCGTCTTCGAGGATGCCGCCGGTGTCACCTGAGTTGGGGTTGAACGTCCAGAACGTGAACCCTGCACCGATCTCGTCGAGATAGACCAGCAATGCGTCGAGCCAGACCCCGTCGATGTCCGCGTCGAGCGTCGTTCCGAACTCACCGACCATGACGGGCGCGGCGTCGGTGCGTTCGAGATCGCCCCAGAACTCGTCCCAGATCGCCGGCATGTTGGCCGGGAAGTCGGGGTCGTCGAACCAGGTCTGGCGAAACACCGACGTGGCGTACTCATGTGGCGAGTAGACGACCTTGTTCGGCTCGGCGAGCACGACGGGCACGTCGTCCGCTTCACTCAGATCTCCACCCCACCACGTACAACCCGAGGCATCCGGGCCATCGCACGACGCACCGTCAGCGTTCTCGACGCCTTCGACGAACACGAGCCAGTCGGGTTCGATCGCATGGATCGCGTCGCCCGCCTCCTGGGCCGCCGCCTGCCAGTCGAGCGTCGGGTCGCCGCAGCCCCAACACGCTTCGTCGTGCGGTTCGTTGTACAGGTCGGCGCCGATGACGTTGGGAACGTCGCGATATCGGTCGGCAAGGAATTCCCAGTCGGTCACCAGACGCTCGGGGCCGTAGTCGTCGTCGTACCAGAGGTGATGACGATCGTCCGGCGCGAGTGTGTGCCGGTCGAGGATCACCGCGAGCCCGCGCTCGCCCGATGCGGCAACGAAACGGTCGAGCACGTCGAGGCTCGTGGAGCCGGCGAGGTCCGGATTCTCCGCCTCGTCGATGCCCTGCACCGGTTGATCGTCGTCGATGATCGCTGCGGAGAACGGCACCCGGATCGTGTTGAAACCCAAGTCGGCGATCTGGTCGAGCATCTCTTCGAGGTTGCGCGACCAGAGGCCGTGCGGGACACCGGCGGAGGTCTCGAAACCGAACCAGTTGACCCCTCGGATATGGACCTCGCCACCTGACCCGTCGACCAGACGCGCACCATCGGTGGACCACGCGCCATCGAGCTGGCCCTCGCTGCCGGAGTTCGCGACGACCTCGTCGGCCACCACCGGCGGCTCGACCCCCGGCTCCGACACCGCGACGGAAGTCGTCGTGTCGACGTCGACCTCCGTCGGGAGGGGTGTCGCCGTGGCTTCGGTCGGCGCCGGCGGAGCGTCGTCGTTCGACGGTGAGGCCGCGACGATGCCGGCAGCCACGCCCGTACCGGCGATCGCGAACACCGCAATCGACGTCCTGATGGTGTGCTTCGAGATCATGTCTGCTCCTTGGTCGGGAACAGTGAGATGCCGACCCGATCCGAAAAGTTCCACGGGTTGCGAGAATCTCCGCCCGAAACGCCGACGGCGACACCGGTACGTTGGGCGGATCGACGTCACGCCACAGCCAGTGCCGACGGCGATCGGCAGGTACCAGGTCCGATCGGTCCTCGGTTCGGGCGCGTTCGCCACCGTCTATCTCGCCACCGACCCCGTGCTCGACACCGATGTGGCCGTGAAGGTGCTCGACGAGGTCCACGCAGGCGACCCGGACCTCCGCCGACGATTCATCGACGAGGCACGCACCATGCGTCAGGTCGCCGGTGATCGACTCGTCACGATCCACGACATCGGTGAGGCCGAGGGCCGGCCGTACCTCGTGATGTCGGCACATCGATCGGGCACCTTGCGCAACCGGCTCGCCGATGTCGACGGCCCACTCGCCGACGGCCAGATCCTGCGGATGATCGACGAGATCGCGGCGTGCCTGCGCTCGTTGCATGCTCACGGCGTCGTCCATCGCGACGTCTCGCCGTCGAACCTCCTGATCGACGGCGATTCGACCACCCGGTCACCGGACGAGCTGCTCGGCGACGGAGAGCGGCTCGTGCTCGGCGACTTCGGCATCGCACGTTCGGCCGATCGAACGAACGTGACCATCGGTGGAGGAACGGTGGGGTACATGGCGCCCGAGCAGGGCCGCCCGACGATCGATGTCGACCATCGCGCCGACGTGTTCGCAGCGACGCAGGTCGTCGACGACGCCGTTCGTCTGGCGTCACCGCAGACGGCCCAGCGCCTCGCCGCAGCCATCGAGCGCGGCCATGCGATCGCCCCCGGCGACCGGCACGACTCCATCGACGAGTGGCACGACGACCTCTCGGGATCACTGACCGCCACCCAGCGAACATCCGCCGAACCCCGCCGCCGACTGGGGCTTCTCCTCGTGGCGATCGCGCTCCTGGCGACGGTCGTCGCCGTGCTCATCCCACGCAGCGCGGATGCTCCAGGCGATGCACCCGGCGACACGATCCCGGCGCCGCAGATCATCGGGCCCGACGAGCTGCTGCTCGGCGATCCAGCCGAGTACACCCATGAGAACCGACCGGGCTCGACCTACCGATGGACGCTCCCCGACGGAGAGACCAGCGAGCAGCTCAGGGTGCAGGTCACTGCGGACGACCTGGACGGGTTCACGATCGAACTGACCGAAGACGACGGCCGCGCGACCCGCTCGAACACGCTCACCGTCACGGTCCGCAGCCGGTGACCGAGCCGTCCGTCGAGGCGCTGATCGAGCGGCTGGCCACCGACCGAACCGGCGCCGACGTCGCCGCAACGGTGTTCGCCCGGTGGCACGCCGTCCGCGACGAGCGTTCCACCGACCTCCTCGATGCGCTCGCCACCGGCCGGCACATCGACGCCGTACTGCGCGTCGTCGAACGTCATGGGCTCGCTCGACCAGCGCTGCATCGGCTGCTCATCGATGCCGATGACATCGAAGAGGCGGAGCAGGCGACGCTGGCCGCAGTCGGCCTCCGACTCGACCAGTTCGCCGGAACCAGCCGGTTCACGACGTGGCTCCACCAAGTCGCCACGAACGAAGCGAAGATGCTGATCCGTTCACGCGAACGTCGTCCGACGACGGCGGTGGCCGAGCCGACCACGGCGCCGTTCCTCGCTCGACTCTCCACGATGCTCGCCGACCGCGACCTCGTCGATCGGGCGCTCGCCGAACTCCCCGACGACCTCCGGCGCACCATCACGCTCAGGGAGATCGACGGGCTCGACTACGCGGACATCGCCACCGAGCTGGACATCGAGATCGGCACCGTGAGGTCTCGCCTCCACCGCGCCCGCGCCCAACTCCTCGACCACCTCCGCCACCACCTCGACTGAGGACACCATCTCGACTGAAGACACCATCTCGACCGAGGACACCATCTCGACCGAGGACATCATCTCGACCGAGGACGCCATCTCGACCGAGGAATCGCCGACGGCTCAGACGGCGACGAACTCGGCGACCACCGGCGCATGGTCGGACTCGGGAAACTTGCGGTCGACGGCGAACGCGAGCGACTCGTCGTGGAGGATCTCGTTGTGGATCTCCGAACCGCGGTACGAGCCGAGCAGGTTCCGGGTCACGAGCATGTGGTCGATCATCTCGCCCTGCCCCTGGTAGATCAGCGTGAACCTGGAGGGTTCGGGAATGGTCTGCTCGATCGGCACCAGGACACGCGGAGCGAGGTCGCCGTTCCCGGTCGACTCCACGTCGCCCCGGATGGCGAGCACGGGTACCTCGTTCGGCTCGGCGTTGAAGTCGCCGGCGACGATGATCGACGCGTCGATGTCGTCGTCGAGGATCTGATCGACGAGCCACCGGACCTCGAGCGCCTGGGACATCCGTTTGAGCGACGAGAGGAAGAAGCCCTCTGCCCACCCGCTCGCCGTCCGCCATGTGAAGTTGTCGACCTTCTGGCCGGGGATGTTGGTCGGGAGCTTCGACTTGAGGTGCACGTTGATCACGTGCAGGAGCTCGGTCTGCATCCCGTCCTCGCCGACGTCGATCACCACGTGTTGGATCGGCCGTTCGATGCCGACGACCCGCGCTTCGGTGTCCGGCGGATCTGCGGTGAGTCGCCGATACTCGGGAGCCGCGACGAGTTCGTTGCGGATCTGTGCCGACGACACGACCGCCAGATTCGACGCCACGACGAGGTTGCGTTGGTCGAACACCTCGTCCATCTGCGTCCGAGTACTGATCAGTTCGGCTCCGTCCAGATTCGTCCCGGCGAGCAGCGCTTCGAGGGCGGCGAGCCCACGCGGCTCACCGGCGCGTTCCTGCCCGTTCACCTCCTGGAAGCACACGATGTCGGCTCGCAGCCGTTCGATCTGTGGTCGCATCAGCGCGATCCGTTCGTCGAGCGACGGACGTTCACCGACGTCGGTCTCGTCGAAGTTCTCCAGGTTGAACGTGGCGATCCGCAGTGATCTCATGGCTCCACACTCGCGGATGTCTCCGAGTCCAGGTCACGAGTTCGCATGGCCACGGAACTCACGCCGCGTCCGGCGGGGGCGGGCCGGTACCCGACGAGCACGGTGACGAACATCGCAGCGACCATCGGCACTCCGCTTCCTGACGTGCCGTTGCGTGCCGTGCCGACGAACGACACCGTCTCGACTGGTCGCCGAACGGCGCAGGCCGGTCTCGACCTCGTTCGGTTGCTCGTCTGAAGTCGACGACGTTGGTTCCCTCGGACATGTGGTTCCCTCCTCCTCCGCAACCCGTAGACGGTTGCGTCACGAGGCCAGAGGGTCGGCCCGAGCCATTGATACAGAGTGGAACAACGGGTGTCGCCCGACGACGTGGATCGATCAGTCGAGGAGGGTGATCAAACCGGAGCCGACTTCGCGATCGCCGATCATCGCGACGATGCGGATCAGGCTGGCGTCGACCTCGGCTTCGAAGCGGCCGGCGTCGTCGACGTCGACCACACGATCGGGGCGACCGGGAGAGCGCAGTGTCACCCGATCGGGCACCGGATCGATCTCACCGCGGATCACGCTGATGGCCGGGTCGGTGTCCTTCGACTCGACGACCAGTTCGATCGCGATGCCGTCGGACTCGAACACGAGGTCACGGGGCACCGCCACCGTCCGCAGCCCCGACGCAGTGAGCTGCGAATCGTGAGCGAGCGACACGAGGAGGTCGAGCTCGAGGTCCCAGGTGGCTGCCCGAATCGCAGCGTCGCGCAGACGTTCCGGTGGCGGATCCAGTTCGCTGTGAGCCGAACGTACCGCAGCGAGCAGGTCGTCGTCGTCGATCGGGATGTCACTCATGCGTCGACCTTCGCGAAGGTGCGCAGCTTGGTCAGGCAACGCTGGCGATTGGGGCCGATCGAACCAATCGTGACACCGAGGGTCTCGGCGACCTCCTCGTAGGAGAAGCGTCCCTCCCACAGCAGTGCCAGCAGCTCGCGACACTTCTCGCTCAGCTGGGCGAACGCCTCGACGAGACGAAGCCGGAGGTCGTTCACCTCGACGTGTTCGTCCGAGCTGTGCTCGGTCACGAGCCGTTCGGCCAGTGCACCGTCGTTCGCATCCAGCGAGAGCGCTGCATCGCCGGGCCGCTGACGACGACGTGCCACCGCGAGCGCCCGCGCGTCGGGTCGTTGTCGCCAGCCAGCCGGGAAGCTTGCGTGGGTCATCGATCGTGTGGCCTTTGTCCCGCAACTGGTACCACACGGTCTGACAGACGTCCTCGGCGTCTTCACGAGTCAGCCGGTAGCTGCGGGCCCAATGCCACATGGTCGTCGAGAACTCGTCGACGAGGAACGTCCACGCTTCGAGATCATCTGACAGCGCCGCACGGAGCCGCCACGGATCGGCTTCGTCCTGCGACATCGCGCCGACCCTAGCTCGCAGGTGGGTACGGGCCCGGGTGGGGTGGGTGCTGGCCATACCTCACTCCGAGGCATCCTCCTGACCGTTTGATACAAGTCCGATGTCACAACCGTACGTGACGAACGCCGCCGCGGTCGCTCGTTCGATGACCTCGTTGTCGAGACTCTCGACGAGGACGGCTCGAAGGGCCCGTTCGGGGCTGGATCCGATCAGCGCGCGATAGTACCGGCCGGCGAACGTCGACGCCTCGAGGTCGGGCACCGGGCAGATCGGTGCGAGCACACGACGCGACCCGGCGTGGATCCATGCGGGAGCCACACCCGTCAGCTCGGCGCCGTCGACGGCCGTGCGACCGGTGTCGCATGCTGCCAACGTCACGAGATCGGGGG
The DNA here is from genome assembly GCA_963797925.1 of Ilumatobacteraceae bacterium. Classification (GTDB taxonomy): domain Bacteria; phylum Actinomycetota; class Acidimicrobiia; order Acidimicrobiales; family Ilumatobacteraceae; genus Ilumatobacter_A. The sequence goes on from CAWCQZ010000001.1 coordinate 36,457, forward strand.
CCGCCACATCCTCCAGGTCGTAGAGGGTGAACGGTCCGTCCGCGAGTTCGAGCGCCGAGAACCAGGCGTTGTCGCTGCGGAACTCGCCGTGCGCCGCGATGTGGAGGAGCTGAGTACGACCTGCGAGATCGGCCAGTGCCCGACCGGTGCTCTGCGCGCCGGACACAACCGTCACCCCGGAGAAGCGGCGAAGGAGTTCGGCACCGTCCGCCTCCCCATGTTCGAGCCGAGGGCCGATGAGCACGCCGACGTCGTCGAGCACGACCCGCTCGACTCCTCGCGCCCACGTCGTGGCATCCGGCGCAACCGTGACGGCTCCGATGTCGAGCGTGACCAGGCTCCACGGCACTGCTCGAAGCGACGGTGTCGGAGCGATCACCACGTCACCACGGAGCTGGGCGATGCCGATGCGTTCGGCGAAGCGTCGTGCGTCGACGACCAGCTGGCCCCAGCGAGTCTCGAGACGTGCCGGGGTGAGGCCCGGACGAAGCAACCGACCGAGTCGTCGACGGAGCTGGTCGGCTTCGGCGAGGACCACCTCGGTCGGCCCGATTCGACGCAACGTCATCGAGCCTCCGCCGACGTCGACGGCCCACAGCTCCTCGCGGACGTCGAACAGCTCGACCAGGTGTCGGCCGCCGAGTCGGGCGACCAGGTCGGAAGGGTCGAAGTCTCCGTCCACCGTCGCTCGCTCGAGATCGTGCGACGAGCGGAACGACCGGCGTCGCAACTCGTGCTCCAGCCGGTGGATCTCCGCGGACTCGTCGACGCTCACGGCATGATCCGGGTGTTCGACCACGTATCGACGCAGCGTCTCCGCGGCGGCGGCGACCTGTGGGTCGGCTGCGGAGATCAACCTCGCGGGTCCTGCGTTGCGTCGCCACATCTCCTCGACCCCCAACGCCATCTCCGCCTCGCCCCGCTCGATCGCCGAACCCAACCCGAGTTGACGGAACCGGTGCCCCAGCCGCGTCGCTCGGGCGCGCAACTCCGGGTCACGCAGACGGTTGCCGTGCTCGGAGACCAGGACCCGACCCCGCCGCAACGCCGGCATCGGGTCGCTGCCCTCGCTCGTGGCCAGGATCGCATCACGGAACTCGAGTTCGAGTGCATCGAGGATCGGGAGCTGATGATCCGGCGTCGGCACGGCGGCGAGGTGTCGAGCGGCCGACACGTCACCGGACTTCCACGCCGCGAACGCGACCCCGTTCGAGATGCGCACCGCAAGCGACGTCCAGCCGAGTTCGACGAGGCCGCCGATCGATCGAGCGGCCCGGTCGAGGGTCTCGGTGTCGGGTGCCGGGTCGGCGATCACCGACTCCAACTCGATCAGCGCGCACCGCTGCGACCAGAGCGTGCGCGACGCTCCGCGGAACGCTTCGTCGGCGAGTGACGCCATCTGCCTCGCCTCGGCGACACGTCCGTCGTCGAGGCAACACAGAGCGAGCTGGTAGCGCGCTTCGGCGATCCGCTCGGTGTTCCCGCCATCGACGACGATGCTCAGCGAGATCGTCGCTGCGTCGACCGATTCCGGGCCGAGGCCGGCGAGCCGACGCACTTCGGCCAGGTCGTGGAACAACGTCGAGAAGTTGCGAGACGGTGCGTCGATGCCCTCGTACGCAGCCCGGGCGTCGTCCAACGCAGCGAGCGCCAGCGGGTAGTCGCCACGCAGCATCGCCACGTAGCCGAGGTTCTGCTGGCACCCGATCGCGACGATCGTCTCGCCATGCTCACGCCCCAGACGGATCGCGTGCTCGTACCGATCCGACGCCTCGGTCAGGTTGCCGAGGACCATCTCGCAGTTGCCGAGATTGCCCAGCGCCCGCGCCGCAGCGTCCAGCGCCGTCGGCTCTGCGAGCAGCAACGGGATCGCAGCGCGCAGACGTTCGCGGGCTCGCGTGATGTCTCCGCCGCCGAGGTCGAGCAGAGCGGTCTGCGACGACGCCAGCGCTGCCACGAAGTCGTCGGCGGGTTCGGCCTCGATCGCAGCGAGTCGAGCGCGAGCCGAGTCGGTCTGGCCCGAGGCGCCGAGCGCGGCCGCGAGGCTGGTCTCGATCCGCTGACGGAGCCCGACCTCCGGTGCGATCGACGCAGCGGAGCTCAGCATCTCGATCGCTTCGCTGTTCTCGGCCAGCTCGTACATGGCGCGTCCGGTCGCCCAGCGTGCTCTGGCGGCGGTTCGGGCGTCGGGATCATCGAGCGCCGAGGCAGCCGCGATGACGGCCGCGGCGGGGTCCGTCTTCGCCAAGCGCACCAAATTGTCGGACTCGTCTTCCACAGTCTCGTATCTTTGCCCATCGGGCGCGCTCTGTGTCGGGGCGGCGCTTCGAACAGAACCACAGCGCCGCGCCAACACCGCCAAGGAGACCACATGCCCACACCAATTCTCGATCTCGAGCCCGGCGATCCGTGGCGCGGGTTCGACTTCACGAACGACCGAGCCGGACGGCCGACCGCCTACCTACGTGGTCGCGTCATCGTCGAAGTCGCTGATCCTGCACAGTTCGACAGCATCGCCGCTGTGGTTCGCACACTGCGCTCGGACCCGTGGATCGCGGCTCGACCGGCCGATCTGTCCGGAGACACGACTTTCGACGAGGCGACGGAGGCCCTCCGCTCGGCTCGTCGAGCCGGCGTGTTCGGCGCACCTCAGAAGGAGCAGCGGAACGTGGCTGAAGAGCTGGCCGAGGCCGAACGGATCCTCAGGGACCTGGCTGCCGAGAACGTCGACCGCGTGAGAGCCGCCGCGGTCCGCCGCGGCTACGCCGTCGTGCGCATCCCGTCCTCGTTTGCCGGGGAAGGCAGCGAACTCGACCTCGTGGAGGATCTGCGCGCCCGAGGGATCCACGCGCAACCGGACTACGTCATGTTCGCAGCCCCTGCCTTGGCCAGGAGCAGCAGCACTCGGGTCCAGGGCAGTCCGGCCAACTTCGCGCACCCCGCGAACTTCGCGCACCCGGCGAACTTCGCGCACCCGGCGAACTTCGCGCACCCCGCGAACTTCGCTCACCCGGCGAACTTCGCGCATCCTGCGAACTTCGCTCACGGTGGCGTCCAGGGATCAGGCGGAGGTTGCGGATGTAGCGGAGGTTGCGGATGTAGCGGATGTTGCGACCAGATGGAGCCGTACCCGGACGGCGTTCACCAGCGTCAAGCACCTCAGGGGACAGCGTTCGAATACCTCGACCAACCGGGCGAGCTGCGCAAGAACGGCACCGAGGTGCCCGTCTGGGTGGTGGACACACTCGATTGGCAGGTCGGCAACGGCGTGGCGAACCTCGCTCGCCGACGAGCGATCCTCGACGACATCGCAGACGAGACCGGCGAGAATCTCTCGGTCCTCACGAACGCCCCGACCAGCGTCGGCGACATGAACGACGACGACTACATCGACCCGGTGTTCGGTCACCACGAGTTCATCGAGGGGATCATCCGGCGCATCGAGCCGAAGTCGGCGATCACCCACCTCCCGGTGCTCACGAGCTTCGGAGCGTCGACCGATGCGACGGTCGCACGGATTCTGGAGGAACAGATCGACGCGGCCGGGATCGAGAAGCCGGACGCCGACACCCGCGGCCTCGTCAACCTGTCACTCGGCGGCTACACCATCGGTGACGAGCCACCGATCGCGCTCTCCGCTGTCATCCGACGTCTACGCGATGCAGGCTGGGTCGTGGTCGCATCCGCAGGCAACGACGGCACCTGCCGACCGATGTTCCCCGCGGCCCAGCGCAACGTGATCGCGGTGGGAGCCGTCGGCCCGACCGGACCTGCAACGTTCACCAACTACGGGCCGTGGGTGAACGCATCCGCTCCCGGCGTCGGCCTCATCTCGACCGTGCCCGACCCGACGCTGGAGGTCGACACCGCCGGTGACGTGTCGACGTCGAGCACCGGAACCGGACTCCAGCGCGCTCCCGGCGTCGAAGCTCACTCGAGCGCTCAGCTCGTGCGTTGGAGCGGCACCTCGTTCTCCGCTCCCGCAGTGGTCGGGGCGCTCGCCCGGGTCGCACTGCATCGCCGCGTGGCAGGAACCCCACTCGACCTCGACGCAGCGGTCGACGAACTCATCAACGACCCGGTGCTGCTGCGCATCGCGCAGCTCGGCACGGTCGTCAACGTGACCTGACGCCTCCGCGAGGAGCGCAGCATTCGGTTCAGCCCATGACGGGGACGGACTTCATCGCTTCGGCGATGTCGGAGTCCGGCAGGTCGTAGTCGACCATCTCGCCGGACAGGTACTTGTCGTAGCTGGTGAGGTCGAGGTGGCCGTGGCCACACAGTGCGGTGAGGATGACCTTCTCCTCGCCCGTCTCCTTGCACTCGAGCGCTTCGCGGATCGCCGCGGCGATGGCGTGCGTCGGCTCGGGGGCCGGCACGATGCCTTCGGTCTTGGCGAAATCGATCGCCGCAGCGAAGCACTCGGTCTGCGGGATCGAGATCGCTTCGACCAGGCCCTCGTTGTAGAGGTGGGAGACCAGCGGCGCCATCCCGTGGTAGCGCAGCCCACCGGCGTGGATCGGCTCGGGTACGAAGCTGTGCCCGAGCGTGTGCATCTTCATCAGTGGCGTCATGCCGGCGGAGTCACCGAAGTCGTATCGGTACTCGCCCTTGGTCAGCGTGGGACACGCGGCGGGCTCGACACAGCGGATGGTCGGGTTCATCCTGCCGGCGAGCTTCTCGCGCAGGAACGGGAACGACAGGCCACCGAAGTTCGAGCCGCCGCCGGTGCAGCCGACGAGCACGTCGGGGACTTCGTCGACCTTGGCGAGCTGCAGCAGCGCCTCTTCGCCGATGATCGTCTGGTGCATCAGCACGTGGTTCAGCACCGACCCGAGCGCGTAGCGGGCGTTGGGGTCCTCGACGCACATCGCCACCGCCTCGGAGATGGCGATGCCGAGCGACCCGTTGTGGTCCGGGTTCTCAGCGAGCAGCGAGCGACCGAACTCGGTCAGCTCGGACGGCGACTGGAGTGCAGGGTGGCTCCCCAGATCTCCATCATCGTCTTGCGGCCCGGCTTGGCCTTGTAGGACGCAGCCACCTGCCACACCTCGCACTCCATGCCGTACTGCGCGGTCGCGAACGCCAGCGCCGCCCCACTGGCCGGCGCCGGTCTCGGTGGTGAGCTTCGTGATGCCTTCCTTGTGGTTGTAGTACGCCTGGGGCACCGACGTGTTCGGCTTGTGCGAGCCGGCCGGGCTGACACCTTCGTACTTGTAGTAGATGCGTGCCGGGGTGTCGAGCATCTTCTCGAGCCGCGTCGCCCGGAACAGCGGGCGTCGGCCGCCAGATCTTGTAGACGTCGAGCACCTCGCCGGGAATGTCGATGTAGCGCTCGGTCGACACCTCCTGCTCGATCAGCGCCATCGGGAACAGCGGAGCGAAGTCCTCCGGTCCCGCAGGTTCGTGGGTGCCGGGATGCAGCGCTGGTGGCGGCGGCGTCGGGAAGGTCGGCGACGATGTTGTACCACTGCGTGGGCATCTCGGATTCGTCGAGGAGGATCTTCTTCGGGGTCACTTTGCCAGCCATGTCGGCGCGAAGGTAGTCGAGTAGATTTCGGGGGAACCATGGGACTGTTCAAGAAGCGGCAACGACGCAGGAAGAACTCGAAGCAATGCGCGCCGAGACTGCTGCGAGCCTGCGCGAGCATCTGGCGAAGACCGATGCTGTCCGAGACCAGCTCGCCGCCCGGCTCGGTCACCTCGACGCCGAGAACGAACGGCTCAACGCACACGTCGGCACCGTGCAGGCCCAAGGTCGGCGAGGTCGCCACCAAGGTCGGCTCCGTCGAACACGAGGTCGTGACCGTCGCCGGATCGATCGGACCGACGGTGGACTACGCCATCAAGGCCGCGGCCGGTGCCTCGCCGACCACCGAGGACGTCGAGGGCCTCCGCAACGAGGTCCGCCACCAACTCGACGATCTCGCCGCCGCTCGTGCAACGCCAGCAGACGCAGATCGCCGATGTGGCGATCGTCGCGACCGACGCCGCCGAGCGCAGCGAGCAGACCGACGCGAAGATCGATGGTTTCACCGCGACCGATGATCGATCGCCGAGTCGACACCCCGCCGTCACCTGCGGAGGTCGAGGCGAAACGTCAGCTCGGCCTCCTCGCGGAGAAGGTCGCCGCGCTCGACAGCCGCGTCCACCAGGTCAGCCTCGAACTCACCAACCAGCTCACGGAACTGAGCACGGACCTCGACCGTGCGGGAGAACACGCCGACAGCTCGACGAGCTGATCGACCGGATCAACGCTCAGTCGTCGACGGCATCACCGGCGGGCAGGAACGCCTCGCCAACGAGCAGGCACGCTACGCGATCCAGTTCCGCTCGGATCTCGCCGATCTCGCCGACGATCCGCCGGCCGGCACACGCTGACCCGCATCGAGCGCCGCCGCCCGTTCGCGGAACGATCCACCGCCGCTCGACGGGCCTGGAGCGTCACCCGTCACGCGGATCTCCTGGTCGTCAGTCGCTGGTCGGTCGTCCGGTGGTCGATGTCGCCGGAGTCGCGTCCGGCAGGTCGTCGTACGTCGAGTTCCGGATCGACTTCGGCGTCGGCGGCGACTCGGCGAGTCGAGGCGCTCGACCGCCTCGTCGAGCAGCTCGTTCGCTTCGTCGACCTTGTCCTGATACGCGCCGAGGTCGCCGTCCGCCAGCGCCGCGTCCGCCTCGACCAGCACGATCGTTGACGTCGAGCAGCAGTTCTTCGCGCGTTCTCGTCGAGCGACGATGCGCCCGTCGTCGACGTCTCGCCGGCATCGGCGTCGGGGTCGTCGGGGTCGACGGCTTCGGTGCGGTCATCCAGTTCGCCGATCGAAGCCGCGGAACAGCTCGCGACAGCGCCTCGCTGATGGTGTCGGCGAGCACCGACGTCACCGTTGAAGGATGACGATGACCTCACGGAACTCGGTCGTCTGGCTGCACTCGGCTGCCCGTGCGTTGCTGCACGACGTAGTACGGGCGGATGTAGAGCAGACCGTCGCCGACGGGGACGAGCTGGAGGTCGCCGAACTGCACCGCGGTGCCGCCGTCACCCTGTTGTCGCGAGATGCGCAGCGAGATCTCCTCGGTCGACTCGGCAGTCGGACGCGACACGCAGCGGACCGTCGGGGAGTTGGTTGTCGTCGGCGGGTTGCACGACGTAGGTCGTGAGCTGGCCGTAGGTGTCCGGGTCGCTCGACGCCGATCATGTACGCCTGCAGCTGCGTGCGCTGAGTCGTCGGTCGAGAACTCGACGAACGGGCGGAAGATGCACGAACTCCTCGTCGCCGGTCACCCGGCCGACTGGTGTCGAAGAACGTGTAGTACGGGCGTGAAGCGTTCGGTGCGTTCGACTTCGCTGCGAAGGTGTTGCGCGACGCGGAGCCGACACGGTGCTCGCATCGGTGGTCGTGCCGGTGGTCTGTTCGCCCGTCGGCTGGCCTGCCGGCGCCTGAGCGATCGACCATGCGCCCGTCACGGTCGGAAGAACTCCTCGGGCGAGATCCGGTACTTCGAGTACCGGTCGGTCTGGACTCGGAACAGGTCCTCGGGGTAGCGCAGGTTGCTCCGGAGTTCGTCGGGCATCTCGGAGAAGTCGGTGAACAGGTCGGGGAACACCGACGCCACGCCCGCAGGATCGGGTCCTCGTCGTCGACGACGTAGAAGGTCACGTCACCCGTGTAGCCGTCGACGACGACCTTGACGCTGTTGCGGACGTAGTTGTCGTTCGGCGACAGCCCCGACCGATCGCGACAGGCCGACGTCGCCGATGCTCTCGGAGTACGGGTATCGGCTGGTGGTCGTGTAGGCGTCGATCACCCAGTTGACGCCGACCGTCGACGCTCCACCGGGTACGGGTCGGCGTCGTAGGACAGGAACGGGGCGAGCTTCTCGAGACGGTCGTTGACGCCGCGGACCCACAGCATCTGGCTGTCGTCCTTGATCGCGCCCGACAGCAGGAGGTTGTAGTCGAGGAAGGCGAGTGCGAACGCCGCCTTGCGGGCGAACGAGCCAGCGTCGACGCCGAGTGTCGCCCTCGTACTCGTGCGGTTCGTCGCACTGACGTCTCGATCGACTCGGTGTTGGCGATGGCGTAGCCGGTGAGCGACTCGGGCTGAAGTACAGCTCGGGTCGCTCGAGGTCGACGGATCTGTACGCCGGGCGACTGGTTGCCGGCGGTGACCTCGTTCGGCCGGCGCGAGCACCATGCCGCAGCCGCGGGTGTTGAGCAGGTGCAGGCCCTGCCAGCTGCGGTTCGGGATGCCGTCGAGGTCGAGTTCGAGCGCGGCGACGAAGCACCTGCTCGGTGTCCTCGCGACGTCGACTCGAGCTGTCACGGTCGACGTCGAGGTCGTTGATGGTCAACTCCGGCACGTCACGCCCGGTCGAACACGAAGCGGTCACGCATCGCGTCGGGTTGAGGAGGCGCACGTTGTCGATCGCTGTCGAGGTCGCCTCGACGTCCGATGCCGTGACTGTCGTCGTCGAAGGTCGATCGTCGCGGACGTCGACGTCGGTCAGGCCGTAGGCGCTAGACGTGTCGCGGCGACGTTGCGCTCGATGAACTCGGATTCCTTGGCTCTCCTGGTCGGGGTTGACGACGAGGCCCTGGATGATCGCCGGGTAGATCGACGCCACCGACGATCGACACGAGCAACCAGAGCGCCGAGGCGATGATCGGCGCACGGAACGAACCGGTCTTCGCGACGGACAGGTACAGCGCACGCGGTGAGCCCGGCGATCAGGATCAGCAGCATCAACGCCGGAAGTCGGGCCTCGCACCACCGAATAGGTCGCACCCTGCACGATGCCGGTCTGGGCGTTGGTGAGTTCGAAACGATCGAGCCAGTAGTCGCCGGCCTTCAGCACGGCGAGCAGCGCGAGCAGCACGCCGACGTGCGTCTTGGTGGCGGCACGGATCGACGGGCACCGGCGAGACGAACATGACGCCACCGTTGAGGACGTGCGCAGCGATCGTGAGCAGCAACACGATGATCACCGCAGCGAACATCCAGTCGAGCACGAACGTCAGGAACGGCAGCTCGAACACGTAGAAGCCGACGTCACGTCCGAACTGGTCGTCTGCCGTGCCGAAGCTCTGCGAGTTGCGGAACAGCAGCCATTCCTGCCAGCGGGCGATCGCCGGCGCGGCGAGCATCAGGGCGAAGACCGTGCGCGACGCCGTAGCGCACCAGCCGCAGGCGGCGACCGAAGATCTCGTGGAATCGCTCGACGTACGGATGCACGTTCGCCGGGAACGGTCTCGGTGCGACCCGATCGGCCACGAACAGGTTGATCCCTGCGAGCAGCGGCGAACATCAGGAAGAAGCCGACGAACAGCGTGGCCTTGGCACCGATCGCACCCCAGAAGACGTCGGTGCGACCGAGCGCGTCATGCCAGAGGATAGTCGACGTAGAAGCGAGCGATCGCCCGCCCGAAGATCAGGACGAACAAGAACAGTCCGCCGAGAACGATCAGAACGCCACGACCGCTGAAGCGACGTCGTGGTGGTCGACCGGAAGGTCTTGGGAGCGCCGCATCCGGCGCTCAGATTACCGGGCGACGGGAACCAACATGCAGCGGCAGCCCGGGTGTGCCGGAGTCGACACCACGCCCGGTCGGGAACGGCTGGCCCGACGGCGACCGTTCCGGCGAGGCGATTGTCGTCGCAATCCGCGCACACCGCGTGACGAGGATCAGTCGTCCATTCGACCGGCGTGTCCGCGATCGATCGCGCCCAGCAGGCCGCGTCCGTGCGACATGCGGATCACGTCGTCGAGTTGCTCGTCGATGTGGCTGCGTCTTCCACTCGCGGTACACCGCACGCACCTTCTTGGCGATCGACGGCGTTGTCGCCGTCGCCATCCGTCACACAGCGTTCGAGTCGGTCGCGGAGCGGTTGACCAACCACTCGGCCGAGCTTCTCCGACGCGTCGGTCGACCGCCTGCTCGCCGGCGGCCTTGCGCAGACTTGGGCGTCTTGTCCAGGTCGAGCCAGCGCCGCACCGGCGTTGGCCGCCAGCGAGAAGATCGTCGACTGATCACCGAGGCGTAGCGCTCGGTGTGCTCCGCAGTCCACGGCAGCAGCGCATCGAGGTTGCGGACCGGATCGTTGCGTCGCAAGGCATCGAGCACTTCGTTCTGCTCGTCGGCCAGCACCCGCTTGAGCTTGCGGGCACTCGACACGATCAACGGTGTGAGGTCGGCGTCACGACGATCGAAGACGGTGTCCTCGACCTCCTCGCCATCCTCGCCATCCGCATCCTCGCCATCTGTGGCATCTGACGGTTTGCCCGGCGTCGTCCTGCTCCGAGTCGGTGTCTGCGTTGCGTCGGGTGCTTGCGTGTGGGAATCTCGGAGGGACACACCCGGCTCGCCGTCACCTTCGGCGGCGAGGCCGTCGTCCGTCGGCTCGACGGTCGCATCGGCCCGCAGCCGTGCGAACAGATCGACCACGACATCGTCGTCACTCGTCGATCATCGTCATCGCCACCTCGGATCGACCTCGTGCATCTGCGACGTCGGATCGCCTCTGCGTCTGCGTCGATCGCGTCGACCGATTCGTCGAGCCTCGGCGTCTGCGTCGGACGATCGACGTTCGTCGACCGCGAGCATCCTCGGAACGACGACGTCCTCGACCGCGACATCCTCCACGGCGACTCGCTCCACGGCGACATCGTCGGTCTCCGACGTCGGCGCCGATTTCGTCGACCGACGTGTCGACCGCGTCCGGCATCGATGACGTGCAGGTCGTCGTCGGTGGGCTCGTGGTCGGGAATGGCGGACTCGATCGCCGACTCGCCGTCGGTGGCCTGGACGTCGTCGTTCGCCGCCTCGTCGGCGCGGACATCGCTTCACGGGCGACCATCACCGGCACCGGCCCGGTCGACGGGGTCAGGTTCACGTACTCGTCGGGCTCACCGAGCGGCTGCATCTCCGACGACGACGTCGACAGCGACGAGGCGTGCCCGCTCGAACGCCTGCATCAGACGATCGCGGCCGTGGACCAGCTGCTCGATCTGCTCGCGGGCCAGTTCGCGTCGCCGAGCGAGCTCGCTCGAGCACTCGTTCACGGTACGCGCGGGCTTCGTTGACCATCTCGCGGCCCTGCTGCTTGGCCATCGACAGTTCGGCTTCGGCGTCTGCTGCTGCGTCGGTCCGGCGGCGCGACGCCTCGATCTCGGCCTCCTCGCGCAGGCGGGTCGCTTCGTCGCTCGCCTCGAGCAGCATCCGGGCTGCCGACTGTTCGGCCTTCTCACGGATCTCGTGCGACGACTCGCGCGCGCGGCGTTCAGCACGCGGGCGGTCTCCTCGCCCAGCAACCGGGTCAGCGCTTCGTCGTCGAACTGCGCGCCGATCGAGGTCCGGATTCGTTCTGAGCTCGTGGACAGTTCGCGTTCGAGGAAGCGCTCGCGCTCGTGCAGACGCCCCAGCTCGGCGGACACCATCCGGAGGAAGTCACGGACCTCGTTCTGGTCGAAGCCGCGGCGCCCGGTCGAGAACGAGGCATCGGCGACCTGTACCGGAGACGACGGGTCGGGTCGGGAAAACGACATGGCCATCCGCGGAACGCTACGCGTCCGCAACGGTGAGATGGTGGAGGGTCGCACGGAGACGTCCACGCCGTCAGCCGGCCTCGACCGGCTCGGCCGGAACGACCGGGTCACCGCCGAGGACCTCGCAACACGGCCAGCGCCTCGTCGAGCGACGCGACCGGGATGATCTCGACTTCGTCGTCGCCTGCGGCGTTCAGGCATTCCCATCGGCAGATCCCGTCGTCGGGGTTCTCGGGGTCGGCGTCGATCAGTTCGAACTGTTCGGCCGGGACGAGGAACACGTCGACGCCGTGCTGGTGCACCGCACTGACCTTCTGCTCGAGTCCACCGATCGGGCCGACCGTGCCATCGAGTCGGATCGTGCCGGTGACCGCGATGTCCTTGCCCGCCGGTCAGGTCGCCCTCGGTCAGTTCGTCGATCAGCGCCAGGGTGAACGCGAGCCCGGCCGACGGCCCACCGATCGCGGCGGTGTCGATCGACGACGTCGAAGGGCAAGTCGACCGTGCGAGTGTCGAACGGGACGAACCCGACGATCGTGCGCTCCGGGTCCGTGCGGATCGGACGCCAACTCGACGGAGACATCCAGTCGCACCGTCGCCCGGACGATCGATCGAGCACCTCGATCACGTCGCCCGGCTCGCCGCCTTCGAGCGCAGCGCCCAGGTCCTCCAACGTCGGCACGGGTGTGCCGTCGATCTCGAGGATCGTGTCCGCCGGGTCGAGCACCTCGTCGGCCGGGAACTGCTCGTCGCATTCGAAACCGTCCTCGGCCAACACACGGCACAGGACGTCCTGCACGACCACGGCCCCGGGCTCGATCTCCGGCGTCGTACCCGGCTGCAGTGAGGGCGACGAACTGCGCCTCCTGCGTGGCCGTGCGCATCTGCTGCAGGCTGATCTCGCGGTTCTGCGTCGCCGTACGTTGCCCGTTTCGGCCTTTCTCGGTCAACAGGTCGACCACCGGCGTCGGCGCGAGCCGATCATCCACGACAGCACCGACTGGTTCGGAGCGCTGACCGTGACGAAGAAGAAATCTCCGTTGGTGTCGAAGACCTCCGACGTCGTCGGGGAGTTCGCCGTAGACGACGCGATCGTTGACGGACTCGGCCGAGGCCGGGATCCGGGCGTACGGAGCCGGCTGCTGCTCCTGGATCCGCGGGTTCTCGGTGGTGGCGATCACCTGGGACGGAACGAGCGACGCAACGGCGAACACCACGAGTCCGATCAGGGCCGCGCCGGCGGGAATCCAGGCCCACCACCGCGAGCGGGGTGCAATGAGTACGATGGGGGTTGTCGTGTCGGTCACTGATTTCACCACTGCTGCCGGTTGGATGGCCGGGCTCGCCATTGCGGCGCTTGATCTTCGCCGGCTGGCGCAAGAATGCCAGAGCGATCGCCGCGAACACCACGCGCCGAACCGAAAGTTCGTCGGCCACGGGTTCCGATCGGAATCGCCGAGGCCACCGTGCCGCTCTACAAGGGCCCGAATCCGCTGCGCCGGCGTGTGGGCGGCGTTCGCCAGCGCCGGCCTGGGCATCGTGATCGGCATCGTGACGGCGATCATCATCGCCTTCGGAAGCGCGTACGCCGTCGTCACGCTCACCGACCTGCTGAAGTCGTGACCCGGCGCCGGGGACCTCGCAGCCGAGCCGACCGCCCACTCGACGCGACGTCGCCACCGCAGGGCACACCGGCGACGTCGACGTGGCACTGGCCGGGCTGACCGCCACGGAGCCCGCGACGTGCGCGCCACCGCCCTGGGGGCGCTCGAACGGCTCGGCCGACTGGACGACGCCCACCTCGCAGCGGCACTCACCGACCCCGAACGTCGGTGTGCGGCGCCGCGCCGCCGAGGTCGCCGCCACGCACCCGGACGTCGACCTCGTCGGCGCGCTGCAGGACGACGACGACCGCGTCGTCGAGGTCGCGGCATGGTCGTGCGGTGAGCACGAGTCAGCCCGCGATGCGGTCGTCGAGCGGCTGTTGGAACTCGCCGAGGGGTCCGACGAACCGCTGGTGCGCGAGTCGGCCGTGGCCGCACTCGGAGCAATCGGCGACGAACGGGCGGTCGACACGATCATCGCTGCCTGCAGCGACAAACCGGCGGTCCGGCGTCGCGCCGTGCTGGCCCTGTCGCCGTTCCTCGGCGACCCCGAGGTCGAGGCCACCGTCGACCGGGCCCTGGAAGACCGCGACTGGCAGGTCCGTCAAGCCGCCGAGGACCTCCGCCGCATCACCGGATCCTGACGATCGGGTTCGTGCCAGGCACCGACCCGACGGTCAGAGGTCGTAGCGGTAGACGTTCGTCTCGCGTGACTCGAAGCCGATCCGCTGGTACAGGCGATTGGCCGACTCCCGCGACGGACGGCTCGTGAGGCTCACGTTCTTCGCGCCACGTGTCACGGGCCTCGTCGAGCGCCGCTTCGTTGAGCAGGCGACCGACACCGTGACCCCGCGCCGCGTCGTCGACCACGACGTCCTCGATCCACGCCTTGATGCCCGTCGGGATGCGGTAGAACGCCAACGTCAGGCTGCCGATGATCGCACCGTCGAGCCGGGCGAGGAACAGGACCGTGTCTGCGCCATCGACCAGGTCCGTCAAGAGTTCACGGCTCGGAGGCGGCGAGGACGAGGACAACTGCGGGATCAACATCTCGAAGGCGGCGACGAGTTCGTCGTCGACCTGTTCGGCGATCTCGATCGTGGCGGAGTGCTCGGTCATCACCGCACGATCGAGGCGCACGAACCACCGCGTTCGGATGCACCGCTAGCCTGACCGAGTGGGGATCGAGCATGTGCGCTGGCTGGCGGAACGAACGCTGGATCGACCGGTGCTGATCGCCGGATTCACGGGCTGGAACGACGCCGGCGACGCTGCATCGACCGCGCATGACCACGATGGTCGAGGCCTGGGGCGCCGACGTGCTCGCCGAGATCGACCCCGAGATGTTCACCGATTTCGCCACGGTGCGACCTCAGGTCCGCCTCGATCGAGGAACGCAATCGCTCGATCGTCTGGCCGACTGTCGGCGTGTGGTCGGCGTCGCTGCCCGGTACCGACGTCATCTTGATGCTCGGCCCCGAGCCGGCATTGCGCTGGCGGCTGTTCTCCGAGCAGATCACCGGCATCGCCGAACACTTCGGCGCCACGATGGCGTTGTCGCTCGGCGCGCTCCTCGCCGACGTCCCGCACTCCCGGCCCGTTCCACTCGTCGGAACCGCATCCGACCCCGAACTCATCGACCGGTTCGAGCTGCAGCGTTCGCAGTACGAAGGGCCGACCGGCATCGTCGGTGTGCTCCACGACGCCTTGCATCGCGCCGGCCTGCCCACCGCATCGCTCTGGGCTGCCGTGCCCGGTTATGCGTCGCAGGTCCCGTCGCCCAAGGCCGCGATGGCCCTGGTCGATCGCGCCTGCTCGATGATCGGCACGCCGGCGCCGCTCTCCGGCCTCGCCTCGGGCGCTCTCGAGTACGACGCGCGTGTCGCCGCATTGATCGGTGACGACGAGGACATGGTCGAGTACCTGGCTCGACTCGAGCAGATGAACGACGAGAACGAAGCCACCGAGGACGACCTCACCAACGCGCGCACCGATCGACCCCGACGAACTGATGAACGAAGTCGAGCAGTTCCTGCGAGATCAGGACTAGCGCCGGGCCGGGCCCGGCGTCGCTCCGGCGGTCGTTCGTGCTCGGCGCCCGCTACGTGCGCCAGACGTCGGGGCGGACGTCGTCGAACGTCGCTGCCGAGTGTTCGCCGTCGATCGCAGCGAACGCCATCGGCCCCCACCAGGCAGCGCCAGCGGTGGCCTCGGGCAGCGCATCGCGCGGCAAACCAGCCGACGTCGCCGGTCTCCAACGGGTGCGGCGTCAGCTCGCCGCCGGTCGCCGTGCACGAGAACAGCAGCATGTACATGCCGAACCGGCTGAAACCCATCCGCTGACCGTCGACGACGCCCATCATGCGGTCGACGGTGCACTCGATGCCCGGTCTCTTCGTGGACCTCCTTGGCGGCGACCTCGGCGGGCGAATAGCCGACGTCGGCCCAGCCGGTCGGGTACAGCCAGACACCCGAGTCCTTGCGCTGCACGAGCAGGATCTCGCCTGCCTCGTTCCCGACGATCGCACCGACGGCCGTCTTCGGCGTGACGTAACCCGGCACGCCTTCACCGATCGACTCCATCCACTCGCTGACGAAGTGATCGATCTCGCGCGTCGGTCGCCTCGCCGTCCTCGAGTTCGCGGGCCGCTGCCTTGATGTCGCCTGCGACGTGCAGCACCTCTTCGTACCGCTCACGCTCGTACAGGTTCTCGGTGAACGCCATCCCCGTGCGGGCGATCCCGGCGAGGGTCTCGCTCCAGCGAGCCAGGTCACGAGCATCAGCAGCCATCAGGCCAACCTACGCGAGACCTGCAGCTGAAGAGTGACGGAAAGTTCCACGCGCCTCGCGTCGATCACCGAACAGCGTGGAGCAGGGCCTTCTGGATCTCCTTGCGGTGCGCGGTGTTCGTGACGAGCTCGCCGGTCCGAGTGCGGACGTAGAACGTGTCGACGACCTCGATCCCCATCGTGTGCACGGTCGCATGGCGAATGTCGAGGCCCATGTCGTCGAGCGCCTGGGTGATCCGGTGCAGGATGCCGATCTTGCTGACCGCGCGGCATCTCGATCGACGGTCGCGTTGCTCGACCCGCCCTCGATGAACTTCACCTTCGGTGGGCCGGGGGTGTCGGCCTGCAGCTTGCGACGCCGCTTGTACGTCTTGGCCCGATCCGCGAGACGCGCTTCGATCGCCAGCTCCCGACGCAGGCCCTTGCGGAGGTCGTTCTTGACCTTGACGCCAGTTCATCTCGCCGTTCGACGATGTCACCCGGAACTGCGACGCCGCCATGCCCTGCTCGTCGGAGTAGGCGCGCGATGTCACGACATCGAGCCCGTGCATCGACAGCGACGCCGGCGACCTGACTGAACGTGCCGGCCACGTCGGGGCTGACGATCGTGATCAGATCGTCGTTGCGCGAGATGTCGAGCTCTCCGGCCGCCATCGCGACGAGCGTCGCTTCGTCGGGGAACAGACGCCACTCGACCTCGGCGGCGATCGCCGCCGCCCAGCACGTGCTTGCGTCCGCGACACCAGTTCGTCGATGAGTTGCTCCTTCCACGAGCCCCACGCCGACGTGCCGGTCGCCTTGGAATCGGCCTCGGTGAGCGCGTCGAGCAGCTCGAGCTTCTCGACCGTGCCGACGAGACCGGCCACCAGGTCGATCGTCGCTTCGTCGGAGATGTCACGGCGCATCGCCACGTCGGGGAGCAGCAGGTGGTGCTCGATCATCGTCACGATCACATCGACGTCGTGGCGGTTCAGGCCGAGGCGCGGGCCGATGTCGCGGAACATCTCCATGCCCGACCTCGGTGTGGTCGCCGGGGTAGCCCTTGCCGATGTCGTGGAACAACGCGCCGAGCACGAGCAGGTCCGGACGTGCCACGCGGTCGACGAGCTCTGCGGCGTTCGCCGCTGCTTCCCACAGGTGCCGGTCGACGGTGAACCGGTGGTACGCGTTGCGTTGCGGCTTGGAGCGAACCGGCCCCACTCGGGGAGCATCCGTGAGATGAGCTCGTGATGCGTCAGCGCTTCGAGCACCGGGATGGCGCGGTGTCCTTCGAGCAGGAGTGCGACCAGTTCGGTTCGCGCTCCGACCGGCCAGTCGCCCTCCCACGGCTCGACTTCGTCGTGGAGACGCGCCAGCGTGGCGCGACCGATTCGACAGTCGTTGCGCGCAGCGGCGACCGCCGCCTGGAGCACCAGCGTCGGGTCGCGGCCCGGGTCGGCCCCTTCGGTCAACTCGATCTCGCCGTTGCGCAGGACGACCCCGGGTGCGATGCCGCGGTCGTCCGTCGGGATCGCGCTCGATCGCCCGGTTCCACGCCTCGTCGCACAGCCAGGACACCGTGCGCCCGGCCTCGGCCACGTCGGCCATCAGCGCGTCGGCATCACTCCACCCGCCGCGTGCGGCGATGGCGTCCTGGTCCTCCAGCCGCATCACCTCGCCGGCGCGCCCGGTCGTCAGATGCGTGGCGACCCTGGCTCGGAGCAGCGTGTCGTAGCAGGCGTCGAGATCTGCGAGGTCCTGTTCGATCACGTCGAGCCCGCTCGCCATCGCCCACCACACGGTCTGGACGTCGCGCAGGCCGCCGTGACCGTTCTTGAGGTCCGGCTCGAGCCGGTAGGCGACGTCCGCCGGATTCGGCCTGACGGGCCGTCATGCGTTCTCGCAGCGCGGCGAGATACGTCGAACGCTGCGCCTCCCACGACTTGCGTCCGCGGAGGGTGACCTCGGCGGCGATCTCCTCATCACCTGCGAGGAACCTCGCGGTGAGCAGTGCGGTCGCCGAGTCGAGATCGCCGTCGACCAGGTCGAGTTGTTCGTCGACGCGACGAACGGCGTGCCCCAGTTTCACGCCCGCGTCCCACAGCGGATACCACAGCGCGCTCGGCGACCGGTTCGATCTCGGCGGCGACCTTGCGCGGTTTGGCGTTGTGGACGAGCAGCAGGTCGAGGTCGCTGTACGGGGCCAGCTCACCGCGGCCGTATCCGCCGACCGCGAGGATCGCCACGCGGTGCTTGGTCGGGTGAGCGACGAGTGCCTGCTCGAACAGCTCCGTCACCCATGCGTCGGTGATCGAGGCCAGGGCGACGCCGAAATCACGACCGCCTCGGTCGCGTGCCGTGGTGGCAGCGGCCTCGTCGAGGTGGGCGGCGCGGACCGTCGCCGTCACGGATTCGTCTCGAGGCGGAGGATGCCATGCGAAGTGTCGATGGCCAGATCATACGCATCGAGCATCCATGAAGAACATCGACGATCGCCCCAGCGGTACGGTGTCATCATGAGGCGCGGACCGGATGCTCGACACGCCAGGCGCGCCGCCGTTGCGCTGACCGTCGGCGCCTTCGTCATCGCAGCGTGCACCACGAGCGACGCAGATCCGATCGCCACCGTGCCCACCACCACGACGAAACCGGTCCAGCCGCGCCTGGACGACGGCGTACTCCACATCGGCGCGCTGATCCCGGTGAACGATCCGACGGTCGGTACGGCCGGCGCCGACCTCAGTTCAGCGTTCGAGCGAGCCGTGCAGGCCGTCAACGACGCCGGCGGCGTGCTCGGCAACGAGGTCAAGATGTCGATCATGGACGAAGGGGCGACCGCCAGTTCGGCTGCGCTGACGACCCAGGACCTGATCGATGACGGCGTCGACGCGATCGTCGGGCCGACCTCGTCCAACACCGCGATCGGAGCACTCGACGCTGCGGTGGCCGCCGGCGTCGTGATGTGTTCGGCGACCGCCACCGCCATCTCACTCGACGACTTCGCGGACAAGGGCCTGTTCTTCCGCAGCGTCGCCACCGATTCGCTCCAGGCCACAGCCATCGCGAGCGAGGCGAAGAGCGTCGTCACCGGCAGCGTGGTCATCATCCACGTCGACGATGCGTACGGCCAGCCCTACGCAGCAGCCGTCGACGACGAACTCGCCGAATCCTCGTCGATCCAGGTCGCCACGGTCGCTGTTCCGTTCGACGACGACGACCTGGAGGATGACCTCGAGAAGATCGCAGCGGTCGACGCCGACACCGCGATCGTGCTCGGCAACGGCCCCGACATCGCCCGCCTGCTCGAAGCAATCAGCTCTCGCGACGACATCGAGTTCGACCACATCATCGTGAACGACGCCGCTCGGGCGCCGTCCAGCCGACCCGTGATCGCTGCGCTTGAACCCTGCCTTCCGCAGCCGCATCGTCGGTCTGTCTCCTCAGATCCTGTTGCCGGAGACGGCGAATGCCGACGGCGACACCCCGTTCGCGTCGCAGATCACCGACTGCGTCAACCTCATCGCGCTCGCTGCTGCCCAGGGCAAGTCCGATGCGCCGTTGACGATCGCCAGCCAGATGGCGTCGGTGTCATCGGGCGGCGCCCCGTGCCGATCGTTCGCGGAGTGCATCGAGCTACTCGCAGACGAGGACAACCAGATCAACTACGACGGGCCGACCCGGATCACCGAGCTGACGCGAGACGGGGATCCGCTGCGCGCGTTCTTCGACCGATTCGTGTTCCAGACGGACGGCTCGTCCGACTATGCCGGCAGCGTCGCGGTCTGAGGCTCGCGGCCTGACGGTCGCGTTCGCCGAGCGTCCGTCTCAGATCATGTTCTCGATGTAGTCGAGGTACCCGACGTAGAAGCCGCCGAACTCGCCGAACAGCGCGGACGCCTCGTCGAAACGCATCGTGTACACGACGTTCTTGACGACCTCGGGGCTCTTCGCGAACAGCGTCACACCCCACTCGAAGTCGTCGAGACCCGATGACGCAGTGATCAGCTGGACGAGTTGGCCGGCGAACTTGCGCCCGCTCGTGCCGTGCTCCATCATCATCGCCTTGCGCTCTTCGAACGGCGTGGCGAACCAGTTGGCGTGGCCCTCGCGCTTCTTGCTCATCGGGTAGAAGCAGAAGGCCGGCATGTCGTCCGGCGGCAGGTTCGGGTACAACCGGTCCTTGAGCATGTGCTCGGGCAGGCCCTTCGCGTACTCGCTGACCTCGGTGATCGACACGTAGCTGTCGACGACGTCCAGACCGGCACGTTGCAGCCCGGTCTGGAGGGCGCGCAGGACGCTCCAATCGGGCGACAACGCCATCACACACAGGTCGGCCTTGTGGCCGAGCATCGAGGCCGTGACGATCTGGCAGTCGTCGGCTTCGGCCTGCTTGACCGCAGCGATGACCGCCTCACGATCGGTTCCAGGTGTCGGCTTGGCCAACAGGTGGACGACGCCGACACCTTCGTTCATCAACATGGCGATCAGCGTATTGCCTGATCACGTTGAAGAAGTGCCTGGCGCGTCGTCGCTGCGGTTCAGATCCGTTCGGGGGCGTAGACGTTGAAGTCGGTGCCCCGGACGAAGCCGGCGAGGACGAGGTTCGCTCGTCGAGCGGCGTCGACGGCGAGCGCGGTCGGGGCGCTCACCGCGACCAGCGTCGAGAACCCGGCTGCCCAGGCCTTCTGCACCATCTCGATGCTCGCACGCCCACTGACGAACAGCCCGAGCCCGCCCGCCGGGACCGTCGCACCGGGGACCGAGCCGAGCGCGATCGCGCCGATCACCTTGTCGACGGCGTTGTGACGACCGACGTCCTCGCGGGTGACGAGCACCTCGCCGTCGGCATCGAACGCGGCAGCGGCGTGCACCGATCCGGTGGCTGCGAACAGTCCCTGACCGTCCAACACCCTGTCGGCGATCGACCCGATGACGTCGAGGTCCACGTGGGCACCGGCGGGGAGCGGATCGAGGCGGCCGCACAGGTCGTCGAGCTGTTCGCTGCCGCACCAGCCACAGCTCGACGACACGTTGCCGAGCCGTGGCGTCGGCGCAGGAGCGCGTCCGCCGGTCTCGACCGTGACGATGTTGAACTCGGAGTCGACGGCGCTGCCATCCGCGCAGTAGCGCACGCCGATGACGGGGTGCCCGGCGAGCAGCCCTTCGGTGAGGCAGAACCCGACGGCCAATTCGTAGTCGTGTCCGGGGGTGCGCATGGTGGTCGACACCAGCGTCCCGTCGAGCTGGATCGACATCGGCTCCTCGACGATCAACTCGTCCGGCCTCCGGTTCGTCGTTCGCTCGGAGCGGTCGGCCGCGCCGGCGACGCCCTCGACCCGCGTGACGATCATCCGCTCGGTCCGTCGTCGCGCCACGTCAGTCGCTTCCCGTTGCGGCGAGCGACTCGGCAGCGCCGAGCCACGCGTCGAGCGCGTCGGCGAACGTGTCGACCGTTGCCGGGTCGGTGTGGAAGTAGAAGGACGGCTCGATCAGCTCGAGTTCCATGACCACATGCGAGTCGGTGCCGTCGGCCGAGCGATGCGGAGCGATGTCGACGCGAGCGAACATGATCGGCCCCAGCCCGCGGACGACGGCGGTGTCCAGCGCTCGCCGAGCCAGCGCGAGCTCGGCGTCGTCCGGTGTTCGCGTGTCGACCTCCTCCTCCGCGAAGAGGCCGCCCTTCTGCGCGACCTCCGTGGAGGTGAGGATCGCGCCCTTGCGGAACGCGTGGCTCAGCTCCAAGCCGCCGGCCCCCGAGGGAGTCGCGACGAAGCAGTGAGCGGTCTCGCCCAGCTCGTCGAGCCGGTGGAGGTAGGGCTGCACCATGGCGGTGTGTCCATCGGCGTGCAGCAGGGCGACGTGTGCGGCGACCTCGTCCGACTCGCACCGGCGTGCACCGTTCGACCCGGCACCGACAGCCGGCTTGACGACGTGCAGCCCGGTGACGTCGGGGGCGGCTTCGCCGGGAGCGACGAACACGGTCGGCGCGATCTCGATGCCCTCGGCGGCGAGGTCGGCGAGGTAGCGCTTGTCCGTGCTCCAACGCACCGCGGCGGCACCGTTGATCAGCGTCGTCTCCGACTCGACGCTCCGGATCCAGTCGAGGAACTCCGGCAGCCGGTCGGCGTAGTCCCAGGTCGATCGGATGATCACCGCGTCGAAGACGGACCAGTCGACGTCGAGGTCGTCCCACGAGACGATCTTCACGCTGTCGTCACCGAGACGCGCTCGCATCGCCGCGTCGAGCGGCAACAGATCTGGATCGAGGGCGGCGGCCACTTCGGCCGTGACGAGTCCCAACACCGTGTCAGCCTACGGCCCCGTCGGACGACGCTGAGCAGGACGGGACGCACGATGTACGGTGACCGCCATGAGCGAGAGTGCGGTGCCGTCCACCACCATCGAAGCGGCATCGATCTCCCGGAACATCTCGACGGAGCTGGTCGCGACGACGTTGGTCATGCTCGCCGGACCCGGCGTGCTGGCGCTGACGAGCGGCGGTGTGGGCGACCTCGGTGCCGCGTTCGCCTTCGGTGCGGCCATCGCCATCGCCATCGGCGTCCTCGGCGCGGTTGCGAACCCGATGTTCACGCTCGCACTCCTCGTGGTCCGCGAGATCACGCTGCGCGAGGCGGTCGGTGACTGGATCGGCCAGGTGCTCGGCGGTGTGCTCGGCGGCGCACTGATCTTCGGGATCAACGACCTCGACCGGATCGAGCGGGGCGCCAACGGCTGGGATCGCAACGGGTTCGGCGAGCTGGGGTCGGTGATCTCCGCCGAGCTCGTCTTCGGTGTCGTCGTCGTGGTCGTGCTGCTCTCGTCGATCAGCAGAGGATTCGCGATGTCGTCCATCGCGATGTTCACCGGCACCGCCTACGCCATTGCGCACTTCGTGCTGCTCGACATCGACGGTGGCGGACTCAACCCGGCACGCTCGATCGGCGCGGCGATCTTCGCCGACACCGACCCGAACGCACTCGGTCAGCTGTGGGTGTTCGTGATCGTCCCGCTCGTCGCGTCCGTTGCGGCCGTGTTCGTGTGGCTGGCGATCGACGACGCCGAGGTCGACGACACGATCTTCGACGACACCTTCGTCGACGACGCCCAGAACGCCTTCACCGGCGACCACGACTGATCGATCGCGCCCCACCGACTCGACATCAGCGAAGCGGATTCGGGCGATCGGGCCCGAATCAGCCGCCGGCGACGGCGGGGATGATCGAGACGGTGATGTTGTCGCCGACGGCGGTGTCGAGGCCGTCCAGGTAACGCACGTCGTCGTCGTCGACGAAGATGTTCACGAACTTGCGGAGGGCACCTTCCTCGTCGAGTAGGCGCTCCCCCATTCCGGGATGTGCGGTCTCGAGTGCGGTGATCACGTCGCCGAGAGAACCGGGCTCGACCGGTACCTGCTTCTCGCCGCCTGTGATCGGACGCATGGTGGTGGGGATTCGAACGGTCGCTGCCATGACCGGAACGATATCGGCAATCCCGACTCGGACGGTCGGGATTCCACGTGAGAAGGAACACCTTCCGTCGGGGAATACGTCCGAAACGCGCTGACCGGGTGGCGATGGCGACCGCTTTCGTCACCCTCTCCTCCACCCTCCGATTCGGGAAGAACGCAGCCTGGGCTGCCGATACGTCGTCCAAAGCGGGTGCTTCGGCACCCCACGCTGCGTTCTTCGCCCACCTCGCCTCGGAGGGGACGCCCTCGAGGGTGACGCTCTGAAGTACCCCCTCGTCACAATGGCGGCATGGCACACGCGACGCATCCCGGTTCGCACACGACAGCGGCGGAGTTCGGGCGGCCGACCGAGGATCACAGTGCAGCGGTCATGGAGCACTTCCGCAGGATTCATGCTGCGGCCGGCGAGACCGCCCGAGCCGACCAGATCATGCTGGACCTCTGGTTCACGGTCCTCACTGGTCGCCCCGCAGCTGCCCAATCGGTGCAGAAGCGGCACGATCGCACGTGGACCGTCGCTGAACTCACGCCTCCCGCTGCCCCTGCGTCGCCCGATCTCGATGAACAACGTCAGGCCACGTCGCTGCTCGCAGACCGTCGACGACGGCAAGCAGCAGACGAAGCCGAACATCACGGCGACCTCGTTCCTTGGTGAGCAGCCGCAACGGTAGGTTGCCGTGATGCGGGTCCTCGCTGCGCCGGACAAGTTCAAGGGAACGGCGTCGGCTCACGAGGTCGCGGCGGCGATCGGCCACGCCTGTTGGGAGCTCGGCATCGACTGCGTCGAAGTCCCCATGGCCGACGGCGGCGACGGCCTGCTCGACGTGATGGGCGGCGCCAACCGCACGTCGATCGTGACCGGCCCGCTGGGTGATCCGGTCTCAGCCGGCTGGCGCTACTCCGGCGACACCGCGGTGATCGAGATGGCGCAGGCCAGCGGCCTCGTCCAGGCCGGCGGCATCGACGGGAACCAACCGATGGATGCGACCACGACGGGGACGGGCGAGCTGATCGACCACGCGCTCGACCTCGGCGCGAGACGGATCATCGTCGGGCTCGGCGGCTCCGCCACCACCGATGGTGGGTTCGGCGCGATCCGAGCGATCAACGCAATTGCTCGACTGAAGCAGGTGGAGCTCCTCGTCGCGTGCGACGTGAACACGACGTTCACCGCCGCAGCGAGCGTGTTCGGTCCGCAGAAGGGCGCCACGAAAGCGCAGATCAAGATGCTCGAGGGGCGGCTCGACCGTCTCGTCCAGATGTTCAGCGAGGACTTCTCGTTCGACGTGCGAGCGATCGAGGGCGGCGGCGCCGCCGGCGGATTGGGCGGTGCGCTCGCAGCCCTCGGGGGCCGGCTCGTTCCCGGTGTCGAGCTGGTCGCCGACGAGGTCGGGTTGTTCGATCACCTCGATCCCGACGCTGCAGCCCAGGACGGTCACTCGACGATCGATCTCGTGATCACGGGCGAAGGACGACTCGACCAGACCAGCTTCGACGGCAAGGTCGTCGGCGGGGTCGCTGCATTCGCCGCCGATGCCGGCGTCGCAACTGCGGCCGTCGTGGGCTCAGCCGACGCCGATGTCCTCGAGAACCAGGAGGTCCTCGTCGACGTCGCAGTCGTCAGCGATCAGTTCGGGATGGAGGCGGCGCTCAGCGAGCCGAAGCGGTTCATCGAAGCTGCAGTCACAGCGCTCCTCGAGCGACGACGCTGACGCCGAACGAAGGGCCCGTCACTCTTCGACGGTCGCATCCTCTTCGGTCGTTTCGGCGTCGCCACCGGTGTCGGCGTCTGCCGGCGCAGTCGAGGGGACCTCGCCATCGGACGGGTCCGGAGCAGCGGCTCCGTTGTCCGTGGCGTCAGCACCGGCTGGAGCGAGTTCTTCCAGCGACTTGCCGGCCTGATCGTCGCCCAGCATCACGAGGACGCCCGCTTCGCCGAGGTCACCGTCGTCCGTCGGCGCCGGGGTGTCGACCTCCAGCACGTCCACGCCACCGAGATCGAGCGCGATCGAGTTGGCGATCGCTTCGGCAGCGGCCTGCGTAGCGTCGAAGTAGACGATCGAAGCCGTGAGGTTCGGTCCACTCGCGTTGACCGGTTCGATCATCGTGTAGCCGGCACCGTCGAGTGTCTCGGTCATGCCACTGGCCGAGCCGCCGACCGTGTTGGCGTTGGCGACGACGACCGACGCCCCTTCGGTGGTTCGCACGGCCGCGACCGTCGTGGACGTCTCCGTGGCCTCCGGAACGTCCGGGACGAGCGTGTCACCGGTGGCGGGGGTCGACGAGTCCGACTCGGTCCCGGTGTCGTCGGGCAACGCCGCGCTCGAGTCGTTGTTGATGTTCCTCAGGATGAGGAACCCGGCGACCACGGCGACGACCGCCAGTGCGATCGTGAGCCAGGAACCGACGGGTGAACCGCCGATACCTTGGCGAGGGGTTCGACGGCTGGCTGCGAGGCCCGATTCTTCGTTGCTCATGCGTGGTGTCCTTCTCCGCCGCCTGACGCCACCTCGGTGGCGTCATGACGCAGTTTGCGTGCTCGAAGGCGCAGCCGCTTGAGACGTCGGACCACGAGCGGGTCGTGGTCCATCGCAGCCGGGTCGTCGAGCACAGTGGTCAGTTCTGCATGATATTCATCTGGAGAGCACTGGAAGCGCGCGCGGATCACTTGATCACGAGGATCGGTGTTTCCCCACCACGATCGTTCGAAATCGAGCATGGCGGCGTGGCGTTCGGACAGCATCACCCGACAGAATGGCCTGAACGGCATGCGAATTACAAGCATGGGAGCAACAAATTCCGTGGCCGGATCCCGTGCCCGGCACCGCACGTAGGCTGGCCCGCGTGACGATCTCGGCGACGAAACCCTTCATGATCGGTGTGGCGGGCGGGAGCAGCTCGGGCAAGACCACGATCTCCGAGCGACTGGTGGAACTCACCGGCGAACAGCACTTGTCTCGAATCGAGCTCGATTCGTACTACAAGGACCGTAGCGATCAGACGTGGGAGGAGCGTAGTCAGGCCGACTACGACCATCCGGACGCGTTCGACTGGGACCTGCTGAACGACCACCTCGCGGCGCTCGCGAACGGCGCGAGTGTGCCCGTGCCCGTCTACGATTTCGCCGACCACAACAGATCGGGTGAGACCCGCGAGGTACCTCCGAACAGGATCGTGGTCGTCGACGGCATCCTCGTGCTGTACGACCGTTCGCTGCGCGAGCGCTTCGACCTCAAGATCTTCGTCGACACCGCAGCCGACATCCGATTGATTCGTCGGATCCAGCGTGACGTGGCCGAGCGCGGGAGAACGACCGAATCGGTGATCGATCAGTACCTCACCACCGTGAAGCCGGCCCACGAACGGTTCATCGAACCGAGCAAGCGGTATGCCGACGTGATCATCCCCGAAGGCGGCCTGAACCGTCCGGCGATCGACGTCCTCCTCGCCCGCGTCCGTGAGCTCTCCATCGCGTGACGGTCACATGTACTTCTCGACGGGCACGAGCGAGCTGTAGATCATCTTGACCTGCGTGTAGTGCTCGACCGCGTTGGCGCCGTTCTCACGGCCGACACCCGACTGCTTGTACCCACCGAACGGCACCGATGCCGGCAGCGTGCCGTAGTCGTTGATCCACACCGAGCCGGCCTGGAGCGCGTTGCCGACGCGGTTCGCACGCCCGAAGTCCTGGGAGAACACTCCCGCTGACAGCCCGTACGGAGTGGCGTTGGCACGCTCGACCACCTCGTCCTCGGTGTCGAACACGAGAACCGACATCAGGGGCCCGAACACTTCGTCGGTGACGAACTCCATGTCATCGGTGCAGTCGGCGAAGACCGCCGGCAACACGTAGTTGCCGCCGGCGAACTCGTCGCCCGTCGGCACGTCGCCGCCGACGATGTGACGCGCTCCCGAGTCCAGCGCGAGCTTCATGTACCGCATCACCTTGTCGTGGTGCTCGGCGCTGACGAGTGGACCGATGACCGTGTCGGGGTCGAAGGGGTCACCGACCTTCAGGGCTGCGACCCGCTCGGCGATCGGCGCGAGGAACTCCTCGTACACGCCTCGCTGCACGAAGATCCGTGTGCCGTGCGAGCAGACCTGACCGGTCGAATAGAAGTTGTTCGTGAGCGCTGCGTTGCGCGCACTGTCGACGTCGGCGTCGTCGAAGACCACGATCGGCGACTTGCCGCCGAGCTCGAGCGTGACGGCCTTCAGCGTGCCTGCCGCATCGGCCATGATCTTCTTGCCGGTCGAGACCTCGCCGGTCAGCGAGACCTTCGCTACGCCCTCGTGGCGAACGAGCGCCTGGCCGACACGAGCGTCGCCCTGCAGCACGTTGAACACGCCGTCGGGAACGCCGGCCTCGGAGTAGATCTCGGCGAGCACGCCGGTCGAGAGCGGCGTGACCTCCGCCGGCTTGAAGATCATCGAGTTGCCGCACGCCAGCGCCAGGCCGGACTTCCACATCGCGATCTGGATCGGATAGTTCCAGGCGCCGATGCCGACGCACACGCCGAGCGGCTCACGCTTCATCCGTGCGAACCCCTGTCCGGGGAAGTCGATCGTCTCACCGTGCAACGTCGGCACGAGCCCGGCGTAGAACTCGATGACGTCGGCACCCGTGACGACGTCCTCGGTCGTGGTCTCCGCGACCGGCTTGCCCGTGTCGAGCGTGTCGAGGTACGCCAACTCGTCGTTGCGCTCCCGAATGATCGCGACGGCGCGCAGCAGGATGCGGCTGCGTTCCATCGCCGGCATCTGCGACCAGACCTCGAAGCCGCGCTGCGCCGATGCGACCGCTGCGTCGACCTCGGCGTCGCCCGCCTGTTCCACGGCGCAGATCACTCGGTTGGTCGCGGGGTACACGGCGTCGAAGGTCTCCCCCGACGTCGAGTCGACGTAGGCGCCGTCGATGTACGAGCGGACGGTGGGGAGCGACGTGTCGGCGTCGACGCGATTGCTGGTGGCGGCCATGTCGGCGACGCTACCGCTGCGGTCGCGCCAGGTCCGGCGACAGGGCGCGCTCGCATCGACTGCCGACGAGTGCGCAAACCGTCCATCCGGTGGATCCTTCACCCGAACGCGAGGGCCGCGGACTCCATCGGAGGAAACTCCGCCGACACACTGAAGAAGTGCCATCGACCTGCCGAAAGACCTTGGAGAAGGGAGCCGGTCACGAGCATGGACAGGACGACAACACGACAGACGATCGCCGTCCTGACCGACGCGTTCGCACCCTTCCACCGGCTGGTCATCGACGGGCTCGAGCCGCACTTCAGCCGTGCCGGATACGGCACGCTCTGCGTCACCGGGCGCGACGTCACCTGGGAACGCTTCAGGCCGCGAGGAGAGCGCGACACCGAACAGTTCCGATCGGTCGGCAGCCGCCGCAACGTCGCCGGGGCGATCATCGTGAGCGGCGCGATCCCACCGGGTGCGACCGGGGACGAGATCGATCGCTTCGTGCACACCTTCACCGATGGTCCCGTCGTCAGCCTCGGCATCGATCTGCCCGGCATCGCAAGCGTGACGATCCGCTGGCAGCAGGCGATCGACGACCTCGTTGCCCACATGACCTCCGATCCGCGGCGCAGACGCTTCGTCTTCATCAGGGGCTACGCGAACGACCCGCACTCCGTTCAGCGTGAATCAGGATTCCGGGCGGGAATGTGCGCTGCGGGGTTGGCCGTCGACGACGACCTCGTCATCACCGGCAACTACAACGCAGCCGACGCGTCGATCGCGGTCGACGACCTGATCCGCCGGGGCGCACTGCTTCGACGGCGTGATCGCAGCGAACGACGACATGGCCACCGGGGTCATCGCTGCACTCACGCGCCATGGACTCGCGGTCCCCCGCGACGTGATCGTGTCCGGCTTCGACGACGCCCTCGTGGCGTTCACCTCGGTACCGCCACTGACGACTGCCCGACTCGACACGGCGGAACTGACTCGCGTGTGCGCCGAGATCCTGTTGGATTCGCTCACCACCGGAGTCGCACCGGACCCCGGACGGTCGCTGGGCATCGACAGCGGGCTGATCATCAGGAAGTCCAGCCGTTCGGTGACCGGCGGACGCGACCACTCGGCACGTTCCGAGCGCTGTTCGAACGCGGCGCACATCACAGAGAAGCTCGTCGTCCGGTGGGAAGCCGACCATGCACCACCGGGTCTCGACGTCCCCGCCCTGGCCGCAGCGATCGCCGACACGGCGACGACGGGAAGCGATGCACTCGAACGGGCGACCCGCTCGATGCTCGGCGCGGCAAACGCGACGGAGGATCTCCGACGCGCACAGGTCTGGTGTCGGCATGCGATCCGCACGATTCGTGCCGTGCTGGCAGAAGCCGATGCGTGCGACATCTCGGCGTCCGGCTCGAACGCCGTCAACGATCAGCTCGCGATCTTCGACCGAGCGCTGCGTCCTCTCGAGAACCAGACCCTCACCGAGAACCGCGCCAGGCGCGTCCTGCACGAGCGGCTGCTCATGAACATCGCATCCTGCTCGGACAGCCAATCGCTGTGGCACACGCTCCGTTCGGGGCTCCTGAGCATCGGCATGAAGAACGCCTGGGTCGCCGTCGACGACGACGACCGCGACGACACGTGTGACGACGCGATGCGTCTCGTCTTCTCACTCGACGACGACTCGGTCTCGTTCGGCGAGCGGTTCACACGCGCCGACGTCCTGCCGGTCGCACGAGCATCCGCGCTCGAGTCGAACATGCACGTACTGGTTCCACTCAGGGCCGGCTCGACCGACATCGGCTACCTGGTGACGGAACCGAGCGCCGACCATCTCATGGAACTGGAGGCGATTGCCTCGGGCATCGCCCAGGTCCTCCGACACGTCCACCAGGTCGCCGACCTCGAAGAGCGCGCAGTGCAGCTCCGCCATGCGAACGCGGAACTCGATCGTCTCGCTCGACGCGATTCGCTGACCGGCCTGCCGAACCGCAAGATGTTCTTCGAGACCCTCAGCGACGAACTGGCCGCCCGAACCGGCGACGACGAAGTGGCGGTACTGCTCTTCGACCTCGACGGTTTCAAATCGATCAACGATTCACTCGGCCACGACGCCGGTGACGGACTGTTGCGGGTCATCACCCGCCGAGTCCGCGACGTGCTGAGCCCAGGCGACACGTTCGCCCGCCTCGGCGGGGACGAGTTCACGATCGTGATGCACCAGCCCGCCGGTTCGAACCGTGCTCGACGCCTGGCCGACAACCTCCTCGCGGTGATCGCACCGCCCTGCATCCTGCCAGCCGGCACGGCTCGGGTGACTGCGAGTGTCGGCATCGCCGTTGCCCCCGGGGACGGCAGCGCGACGCGTGAACTCGTCCGCTGCGCCGACGTGGCGATGTACGCCTCGAAGGCGTCGGGGAAGAACCAGACCACCAGCTTCGCCGCCGGCTGACGATCACCGAATCACGTCCCGTCGAACAGCACTGATGTCCGCGAGCGAGCCGGCGTGCGGGCACCGGTGTTCGTCAGGCCATGGCAGGTGCTGGCGCAGTGGCCTTCAGCACGAGCAGATGCTCGACGAGCGTGATCAACGCGTCCTTCACCGAGCTGCGTTCACGAGCATCCACCTGGACGACGGGCACGTGCGGCGCGAGCGCCAACGCTTCTCGGACCTGCTCGGGCGAGCCGACAGGTGAGTGATCGAACTTGTTGGTCGCGATGACGAACGGCAGACCCTTGCTCTCGAAGTAGTCGATCGGTGCATGGCTGTCTGCCAACCTCGCGGTGTCGACGAGGATCACGGCGCCGAGTGCGCCGAGCGAGACCTGATCCCACATGAAGGCGAACCGGTTCTGGCCGGGCGTCCCGAACAGATAGATCACGATCTCTTCGCCGACCGCGATGCGGCCGAAGTCCATTGCGACGGTCGTCGACGTCTTGGTGTCGACCTTGCTCGCGTCGTCCTGGTGCGCGGCAGCGGACGTCATCGACGCTTCGGTCGACAACGGGCTGATCTCGGACACGGCGCCGACGAACGTCGTCTTGCCGACGCCGAAGCCACCGGCGATCACGATCTTCGCGGACTGGGTGGCACGCGTCGGCACGCCGGTACCGGCGCCGGGAGCGGCAGCGGAGTCGGGCGTCGGGGAGGGGGCCTTGGAGGATGTCACTGGTTCACCATCACAGGAGTTGGAGAGCGGATCGGATCTTGTGCAGCAGGTCGGTGTCGCTCGAGTCGACGGTCGAACCTGCGCTGAGGTGGCCGGCGGCGACCATTTCGCTGGCGATGACCACCGCTGCACGCAGCGGGATCATCAGATGGGCCGAGATCTCGGCGATGGACATGGGCCCGATCAACAGATCACGGACCCGTTGATGCTCACGATCGCGGATCTCGGGGCGAGCATCGAGGGAGATGGGTGCGGAGATGACCGTTTCGATCGGCAACTCCCGCACGGTTGCCCGGGTGCGCCCACGGGTGAGCATGAACCCGCGGACGAGTTCGACATCGGCGTCTGCGGCCCCCGCCGCGTCGGCGTCGTCGCCGATCCCCCAACTCGGCTGCGCACTCACAACCCGAGAACGCCCTTGAGGCGGTCGACGACGTCGGGCGACAACGCCTCGCCGAGTTGCTTGGACAGACGAGTCATCTCGTAGCCGACGAGGCCGAGATCGGATTGGCGGTCGGCGACGACTCCGAGCGAAGCGGTCGCCGACACTCGGCTCAACAGGATCCATCCGTCGCTCGCCTCGATGATCTGGCGTTGCATGGAGCCGAGCCCGAAGAGATCGACGGAACTGTCGGTCAGGCTCGCGAGCCCGGATGCGATGGCGGCGAACGTGTCGTGGCGGGCCGAGTCGGAACCGGCGGAGGCTGCGAGGTGCATGCCGTCCGCCGACACGGTCTGAGCGAAGCGGACACCTTCGGTGTCTTCGACGAACCGGTTCAACACGAAGTCGAGGTCGGTTGCAGAGACGATGGGTGCAGCCGGAGCGGCGGGGTGAGTCAGGTCGGTCATGTCAGTTCTCTCGATCGGCGCGGCTGGTGCCGCTCTGGAAGCCGGACAGCTGGAAGCGAATCTCGTTCGGGTCGGTGGTCGGGTCGGTGAGGGGCGTCGTCGCCGGCGGTGCCGGAGTCGGCGGCGTCGGAGCAGGCGTGGCTGCTCCTGACGGATCGAGCTCGAGGGTCATCCGGCCCGAGATCGCGGCGGTCAGTGAGGTGTCGGGAAGCGCTGCGCCCGGTGTGCGGCGGGCCGACCCGAAGGCGGTCAGGGCTCCTTCGACCGCGTCGTTCGCCGAGCTGCGTGCGGCATCGAGGCCGGCAGCTGGAACAGGTCCGCTCGGAGCGGTCGGTGTCGGCGTGAGCGTGGCCTCGGGTGGCGTCGGGGTCGGACGGTGCGCCGTCTCTCGTTGGCGGGGGTCGATCTGATCGGCCGGCGGATAGTCGAAGGACGACCCCGCCGGTGGCGTCGCCAGCTGTGCAAGCGACGACGTCGCTTCGGAACGAGCGTTGGCGACCGCAGGTGCAGGAACCGGAGCGACCGCGGTGAATGCGGGTTCGGGCACAGGTGCGGTGCGGGCGCGGCGCGGTGCCGGTGCCGGTGCCGCTGGAGCGGGGATCGTCGGGACGGCGACCGCAGGTGCGGGTTGCCCCGACGTGGGGACCCGTCGCGACTGCTCGCCGAAGGTGTCGGCCACGGGGACGGGGCGTCGGGCATCGTGCGAGACGCTGGCCCATTCGGGGCGTTCCACCTCGACGGTCTCGACGACCTCTGGGGCAACGTGAACCGGGTGGTCCGCCTGTGGCGCTGCCACCGCGGCCACTGGCTGCTCGGCGGTGAGAACGTTCGACGGCGCAACCGGTTGCTCTGCCGGTGTGATCGCCGCACGCGGTTCGTCGGCGTCGTCGAAGCCGTCGACCAGTTCGCCGGCAGCCGGCACGACTGCGCCGACAGGGATGAGCACGTCGGCGACGATGCCTCTGCCGCCGAGACCGGTGGAGAGTCGGACATCGATGTCGTGTCGGGCGGCAAGGCGTCCGATCACGTAGTGGCCGAGGAACTCCGAAGGCGTTTCGTCTTCGGCACCTGCACGCCGGATGCGATCGTTGGCATCGGCGAGCTGCGCTTCGTTCATGCCGACGCCGAGGTCACTGACCGACACGAGGTGGTCGTCGCCGATGCGGCGGATCGACACGTCGACCGGAGCGGAAGGCGGCGAGAACGACACAGCGTTCTCGACGACTTCTGCGAGGAGGTGGGTGAGGTCTGCGACCACGTCGCCGTGGATCTGGAAGTCGTCGCCGGCGATGATCTCGACTCGCTCGTACCCTTCGACCTCGGACAGTGCTGCCTGCGTGATGTCGTAGACCTCGACGGGTCGGTCCCACTTGCGGGACTGCGACGCACCGGCGAGCACGAGCAGCGATTCTGCGTTGCGACGCATGCGGGTCACGACGTGGTCGATCTCGTAGAGGCCAGCCAGCTTGTCCGGGTCGCGTTCGTCGCGTTCGAGGATGGTCAGCCGCTTCAGCAGCCGGTTGACGAGACGCTGGTTGCGGCGACCGAGGTTGACGAACATGTCCGCCACGACTCGGCGGGATCCCGCCTGTTCGGCGGCGAGTTCGACAGCGGTTCGGTGCATGTCGTTGAAGGCGTGGACCAGATCGCCGATCTCGTCGTTGGCATCGGCGACCAGGTCGGTGGTCGTCGGGGCTTCGTCGAGGTCACCACCACGCATGGCCGACACCACGTACGGCAGCTCCACGTTCGCGATGTGCTGCGACTGCTCGGTGAGGCGCTGCAGCGGAGCGCGGATGGCCCGGTAGAGCAGGCGGAGGATCAGTGCGGCGATGACCAGCATCCAGGCACCGGCGAGGAGCACGATGATCAGGCTCGTCGTGGCGGCACCCTCGGTGGTCTCGGCCTGGGATCGGATCGAGTCCACCACGTCGTCGCTCAGTTGGGCGTACTGCGACGTGACGACGGCGGCGGAGCGGTTGATCGCAGCGACGTCGTTCATCGGCACGACGCCGGCAGTGGCGTTCTCAGCGGTCGAGCGCAGCTGTGCGTACTCCGAACCTGCGATGCTTCGACGAGCAGCGGTGACGTCGGTGATCAGGCCCTCTGCGCCGTATTCGTAGATGAGGCCGAGGCTGGCGTCGGTCTCCGCGAGCTGCTCGCGGAAGTCCTCGATCGCGGTGTCGCTGATGAGGGCGGCCGGGGTCGTGGCCAGTTGCAACAGCGCCGAGACTTCCTGTGCGTAGTCCGACCGGAGTCGCTGCACGAGGTCGTAGTCGGCGAGGAGGCGTGTGGTCTTGACGTCGACGACTGCGGCCTCGTCGAATTCGAAGTCGTCGATGATCTCGGTCGGCAGTGCGTTGAGGCGCACGAGCGCACGGGGGACGGACATGGACATTCCGTCAGGCCCGACGACTGCGGCACGGTCGATGAACGCTTCGAGCTGGAAACGCAGTCCGATGTCACCGGGACGGTCACCGAC
Organism: Ilumatobacteraceae bacterium; assembly: GCA_963797925.1. Taxonomy (GTDB): domain Bacteria; phylum Actinomycetota; class Acidimicrobiia; order Acidimicrobiales; family Ilumatobacteraceae; genus Ilumatobacter_A. The sequence continues at coordinate 71,311 of CAWCQZ010000001.1, forward strand.
GAACTCGCGGATCCTGACGAGACCGTCGTAGCGGACGCCGACACGACGGACCACGTCCGGATCGAGTCCGACGGCCGGATCGTTGACCCGTTCGAGCGCAACATCGGTTGCGGCTCGGGCGGTGGCGAGTTGGTCGGCGCTCGCCGTCGGGTCGTTGGTGATGATCGACTCGTTGCCGACCGCGTCGGCGAAGTCGGCGATCGACACCAGGCGTGCGGCTTCGTCCTGCTGGGACGATGCGAGTCGGCGTTCGTCGAACGAACCGCTGACACGGTCGCCGATCAGGACGGTGACGAGCAGCATCGGCAACACCAGCGCGATGACCAGCTTGAGACGCAAAGGCAGAGTTCTGAGTGACACGGTGACTCCTCAGTGGACGGAGGTCGTGAGGGTGCTCACGCCGGATACTGAGGCATCGGACCGGTCAGAGGAAATCTTGAGGGTCTTCGCGAAAAAGTCAGACGCCGTGTCCGAACAGCGCTGCTCGTCGGCGGACGCGCTGCGGTGAGCTACAGCTCGACCTGCGCGCCGACCTCGACGACCTGACCGGGAGGCAGGTGGTAGAACCGAGCCGCGCTCGCCGCGCCTCGGTGCAACAGCACGAACAGCTCTTCGCGCAACGAGTACATGCCAGGACGGTTGCCGGCAGTCACCGATTCGCGCCCGAGGAAGTAGGTGACCTCGTCGATGTCGAACTGGTGATGCGGGATCTCCATCGCTGCGAGCACCGCGGGCACGTCGGGCTCGTCCAGGAACCCGAACGTGATCTTCACGTGGATCACGTCGCCGGGGAGGTTGATCCGACGGGCCCGCTTGCGGATACCGACGTACGGGTCGTCGGCGACGTCGACCGAGACGAGCAGCACGTTCTCGTGGAGCGCGTGATGGTGGCGGACGTTGGCTGCGAGCGCCGGCGGGACGTTGCCGTGGTCGCGGAACATGTAGACGGCGGTACCGGGGACGCGGGCGAGATTGCGGTCCTCGACATCGGCGAGCACCGCACTGATCGGCCGATCGGACTCGCGGAGGCGTCTGCCGACCAGTTCACGACCGCGTCGCCATGTGGTCATCTGCACGACGAGGACCACGCCGACGAGGAGTGGCAGCCATCCCCCGACCGGGATCTTCGGAACGTTGGCGGACAGGAACCCGATGTCCACCACGAAGAACGGGAACAGCACGATCACCGCCTTGGGAGCCGACCAGCCCCACCGATCACGGACGAGCCGGTAGAAGATCAACGTCGTGATCAACATCGTCGTCGTCACGGCGATCCCGTAGGCCGCCGCGAGCGCGCTCGACGTCTTGAAGATGAGGATCAGCCCGACACATCCGACCATCAGGAACCAGTTCACGAGCGGCACGTACACCTGGCCGACGTGCTGCGGAGACGTGTGGCGGATCGCGAGCCGGGGGAAGTAGTCGAGTTGGACGGCCTGAGCGGTGAGCGAGAAGGCACCGGAGATCAACGCCTGTGACGCGATGACGGTCGCGCACGTCGCCAGCACGGCGAGCGGGGCGACACCCCACGACGGAGCCATGTCGTAGAACGGGTTCCCGACCTCACCATCGCCGTTCCCCAGCAGTGCAGCCTGGCCGAAGTAGATGAGGAGCAGGCTGGGGAGCACGAGCCCGTACCACGACATCGTGATCGGGATCCGCCCGAAGTGCCCCATGTCCGCGTAGAGCGCCTCGCCGCCGGTGACGACGAGGAAGATCGATCCGAGCGCCAAGAAGGCGCGGAGCGGATGATTGATGAACAGGTCGATCGCGTAGGTCGGAGACACCGCCCCGAGCACGCCGGGATACTTCACGATCTGTCGGGCGCCGAGCAGCGCGAGCACACCGAACCAGACCACCATGACCGGACTGAACACGCGGGCGATGCCTGCCGTCCCGCGATGTTGGACCGCGAACAGTGCAACGAGGATCAGGATCGACACCGGGATCACGAAACTCGAGAAGGCGGTCGTGGCCACCTCGAATCCTTCGACTGCCGAGAGCACCGAGATGGCGGGAGTGATCAGCCCGTCGCCGTACAGCAGGGCCGTGCCGAACACGCCGAGGGTGACGATCGCCGCCGTCTGTCGCGACGGCGGTGTGCCCTTCGGTGGCATGACCAGCGCCGTCAACGCCAAGATGCCGCCCTCACCGTGGTTGTCGGCACGCATCACCAGGAACAGGTACTTGACCGAGATCACGATCAGCAGCGCCCAGAACACCACCGATGCGACGCCGTACGCGGTGTCCTGCGTCAGTTCGATCTCCGACACCTCGAACGACTCACGAAATGCGTAGATCGGGCTCGTCCCGATGTCGCCGAACACGATCCCGAGTGTCCCGAAGGCCAACGCGAAGCGCCCTGCCGGCGCATGAGTCGTCACGCCGTCAAGATACGACCCCGCGCCGGCAATACATCGGCGAACGCTTCGACGAAGTCGTCACTCGTCGCACACCCGGACGAGGTCATACAGCGCTCTGTTCTCGAGGTGCAGGGCGACACGATTCGGAGCGAGAGGTCAAGCTCGGGCGACCATCCGCCGATGACCTTCTGATGGGCCTGTCCAACACCACCCAGCCGGACCCGGCGAGAGTGCTCGAGGTCGACGCGTACCTGCGACGGTTCAACCAGGCGCTCGCCCTCGCCGCTGCGCTCATCGCTCCGCTGTTCGTGGCGTGGTTCGGTCTCGCGTTTGCCGGCCTGCTGATGCTGCCACTGCTGTGGTGGGGTTTCCGGGCTGCGGGCGCAACCGAGTGGCTGGGCCTCGAACGGTGGATCATCGGCCTCCTCGCCATCGTGTCGATCACCATCACGGGCGCAGCGTCGGCAAGCGGCGGAAGCACGAGCCCGGTGATGTTCTTCGCCAGCATCATCGGCATCGGCGCACAGGCCTACTTTCCCCACCGACGGTGGACCGCCGTCATCGGCATCCTGATCGTCGCAGCGATCACAGGGTGCGACCTGGTGCTGGATCGCCCACTCGACTTCTTCTCGATCACCCTCGCGCTGATGCTCGCTTCCTACCTGCCGTTCATCGTGCAACGGCTCGTGGACCTCGAGCAACTCCATCGGCGCAGCGCCGTCGTCGACGCGCTGACCGGTTGCCTGAACCGGCGCTCACTCGAGACGCGCATCGAGGAACTCGAAGCCCACGCGGAACGGACACACATGCCGATCGCGATCATCAGCTTCGATCTCGACCACTTCAAACGGGTGAACGACGACCACGGGCACGCTGCCGGCGATGCGGTGCTCGAACACGTCGCCTACGTGGTTCGCAAGCAGCTCCGGCGTTTCGAATTGTTCTACCGTCTCGGTGGCGAGGAGTTCGCGATCCTGCTCCCCGACACCGACCTCGCGTCGGCGACGTCGCTCGCCGAGCGCCTGTGCGCAGCCGTCGCCGCCGATTCGACCGGTGGGATCCCGGTGACGGCGTCGTTCGGGGTGTCGTGTGCCGCTTCGCCGCTGTCGGTCGAGTCCATCCTCGCGAAGGCCGACGAACACCTCTACGACGCGAAGCGAAGCGGCCGCAACCGCGTCGCTGACGATCGCGGCGACACCACCGATCACCCGCACTCCGTGGCCACACGCTGACACGCGACCTGGACGAGAGGCGCGAGAAGGCCGCCGACTCTCGACCCGGAGATCCCCGTGTGGTGGCAACCGATCCAGGCGCTCATCCGTGTACGTCGGTATGAGCCACACATTCACGACCAAGCACTTGCGCACCGCGATCGCAGCTGGAACCTTGTCGGTTGGACCGAGGACGGTCAGGTCGTGGCGAACAGTGGCAACGTCCTGATCGGTGAAGCTTCCCAGGAGTTCTACATGTTCCTCGACGGCGACTCGTTCGCTGCCGCCCATGTGATCATCGACATCACCGGTTACTACGTCCCCGCATAGCCGGCTGCGCCCGATCGAGATCCGCTCGGCAACGGGACTCCCTGGATTCGGTCCCGGCAGTCCGCATCCAGGACCCGTAGCGATCGACGTCGAGGCATCGCTCGTCGCGGCTCCGGCTCCGCTGGATGGGGGTGAACGATCAGGGGGCGAGTGACGATGCAGCGACGAAGAGATCGTGAGGATGGTGGCTCGCCAGTTGCAGCCGCTTGCCTCGGTTGGTCGTGATCAGTACGGCGCCGCGCCCGCCGAGGGAGATGACGACGCCTCGAAGCAGCGTCCAGCTTCCCCGATAGCCCCAGCCGCCCGCGGTCATGATCGAGATGTGTGAGGGGGTGACCGACGCGATGTCGACGATGTCCACCTTGAGATGCGGCCAGCCCGCTCCCACTCGAACGTCGATTCCCTGACGTGAGACCGTGTACCGAGCGACACAGAACCACATGAGGACGAACGCCGCAAAAAGGAGCACGGCGGCCAGTCTCCAGTCGTTGAAGAGCTGCACGATGCCGATGAGTACGAACAACGCAGTCAACGCGTAGGCCGGTTTCCACACGATCGTTTCTTCGTACAGCACGTCACTTCGTGGCGGGTCGGACATGGCCATCTCCTTCTGTCGCTGCCGCCCGCCGTCTCTTCGTGAACGCTCGCCGACACGGTGCCCCTGTTCGTGTCAGCGCATCACTGCGTCCTGCCCGGATGCGCTGACGCGAACGAGCGGGACCTGGTGTGCTGTTGGAGCCGGGTGCGAGGATCGAACTCGCCACCTCATGATTACAAGTCAAGCGCTCTACCAACTGAGCTAACCCGGCGAAGCCAGCAACGATATCGGTGCGCACCGCCGAGTCCGGCGGAGGGTGCACCGACTAGACCAGCGGGATGTCGTCGGTCCAGTAGTCGAGGGTGAACGTCACGATGATCCGGTACTCGAGGCTCGTGGGGGCCCACTGGTCCGGGTACCGCGACTTGCTGCGATCGAAGCCGACCGTGCACGCGATGAGCGACAGTGTTTCGCCACCGATCCGTTGCGTCGCAGCCAGGATCTGTCGATCGTCCTTGGACGTGAGTTCACGACGGTTGTACGTGTAGACGTAGGTGCGTTGGTCGCTCGTCGACATGAACGTCTGATCGCCCGGCCCCAGTTGGTCCAGGTAGTAGAACGGGCCGCCCGCATCGGTGCGGTGTCCGAACACAGCGATGTACGTGCCCTGGCCGACGTAGCCCGTGCCCGTCCAGTGCCACAGGTTCCCGCCGTCGACCACCGGTGTCGAGAACCGGCCCGTGACCGCGTTGCGACCACCGTTCATCCGGCTGATCGACGGCGACCGCGTCCAGTACGGCGGTGCGATCGCCGGAGGCGGCGGATCGATCGGAATCGGTCCGCGAGGCACGTACCGGTGAGGACTTGAAGTAGCCGACGAGATCGGCGAGGACGTCGCCGCCGTTGCTGCTGTAGACCTCGAGCCCGACGTCGCTCACCTGGCTCACGACGTGGTTCGCCACGGTGTCGTTGGCCCCGGCGACGTTGATGCTCGACGTGGTCGGTGAGCCCGAGCGGGTCTGCGCCGCATTCACACTGAAGAAGCCGCCGCCCATCGTGCGCGCCGCCGTCATGTTGAGCACTGCGGTGCCGGCTTCCCGACGGATGCCGGCCGGGACGTCGAAGGCGCGGGTCCAGCCGGGCCACAGCCGCTTCTTGCCTCTCTGGCCTCTGCGGGTGTCCATCAGGCGCACCGGGTCGAGCGGCACGAAGAGGCCGCCGGAGGACCTGTTGGCCGACGGACCGGTGATGAATCCGTCGATGTCGACGAGGACGTGCGCACCGTTCTTGACGAGCACGTTGAATCCGGGTCGGCCGCGCTCGTCCCGGCCGATCTTGACGAGCGCTCCGATCGCACGGTTCTCGTTGCGACGGACGTTCAGCGTGGAGGTCTTCGGCACGGGTTCGCCGAACGGATACACGGTGAGGTAGCCGTTGCCGGTCACCTGCGCCGCCGTCAGGTTGATCGACACCGCCGCCGCGTCCGCGTCGAGCCCGCCGGAGCCGACCTGACCGGACAGGTCGACACGCACGACGGCGTCCTGGCCCGGCTTCCCGCCGGTGGTGCGGGTGTCGAGCACACGGCGAGGACTGACCTGCTGGTAGCGACCCTCCTTCTCGGTCGCTTCGCTGGCGATGTACACGCCGGCGAGGTCGACGACGATGTCCGACGGCGAGTCGGAGAGGATGTCGACGCTGCCGTTGCCCAGCTTCACCGTCACGAGGTTCGGAACGATGGCGTTGAGGAACGGCATGTTCAGACTCGAGGTCCCCGACCAGGCCGTGCCGGTCGGGTACGCGGCCAGGTAGTTGCGCTGCGGCGAACGGTTGATGCCGACGACGGTGAACACCGCGGCGGTCGCGTTCGCAGGAACCTGAACACCGTCGACCGTGCGACCCGCGATCTGGACCCGGGTGATCTTGCCGGAACGCGACGTGTACCCGAAGTTGAAACTCGGCCGCGTGTCGCACATCCGCAGCGGGTTGAGCGGCACGTACTTGTTGTACGGGGCGGCCTGCGCCTGCGCAGGTCGGGATCCCGACCCGACGATCGCTGTGGTGGCTGCCGCAGCGGCCCCAGCGGCGATGAAACCGCGCCGACCGATCGTCGTCGCCGCTGCTTCCGACTCTTCGCCGCGCGACCCGTCGATCTCCGACGAGGCAGCAGGCTGAGTCATAAGCCGGTCAGATTAGGCGTGCGTGGCCCGGGCCCGCGTCACTTGGTAGAGAGAAAGCGCCGCCGCGGCCGAAACGTTCAGTGAGCTGACGCCACCGAGCATCGGAATCGAGACGATGGCATCACATCGCTCCCGAGTGAGCCGAGCGAGGCCGGCGCCCTCGGCGCCCAGCACGAGGCAGATGGGAGCGGTGACCAGTTCGTCGATCTCGAAGATGGTCCGGTCGGCACCGTCGTCCAGGCCGACCACCCAGATGCCATGGTCCTTCATCTGTTTGAGCACCGCTGGAAGACCCGGAACCAGCGCGATCGGCACGAACTCGACCGCACCGGCTGCCGCCTTGGCGACCGTCGGCGTCACGTGCACGGCGCGGTGGCGCGGCAGCAGCACGCCGCTCACCCCGGCACCGTCGCAACTCCGCACGATCGCGCCGAGGTTGCCCGGGTCGGTCACCCCGTCGACGGCGACGAGGAACGGCGGCGTGGTGCCGTCACCGCGAAGCAGATCGCCCAGGTCCGCTTCGGGCAGTTCTGCGGCATGCGCGAGGACTCCCTGCGGTGCCTCGCTGCGCGCCTCCTTCTCGAGGCGGCTCTTCGCGATGTAGACGAGCGGGACGCGCTGGGCGTTGGCGATCGTGACGATGTCATCGACACCGGCGTCGCCTTCGAGCTCGGCGCTGATCCAGATCTCGTGGACCTTGCGACGGCCGGCGATCAGCATCTCCCGTACGGCCTGGCGGCCTTCGATCTGTCGTCCACCCAATCCCTTCGGACCGCTGGAGCCGCGGTCGGTTGGACGGTCGTTGCCACGTGCGGGCGGGCCACCCGTGGAGCCACCACGTGAACCGCCTCCACGATTCGGGCCGCCACGATTCGAACCCTGGCGCTGGCCGCCACGGCTCCCGCCGGCGCCGCGCGATCCACCGCGCCCATCGCTCGATGGGCGGCGTGATCCTGATCTGCTCATGGCGTCTCCGTTCCTGAGTCGGCACTGACCTCGCGTCGTACGAGGAGCGCCGTCGCGAAACAGGCAATCCCCTCGCTGCGCCCGATCGCACCGAGACGTTCGGCACGGTTCCCCTTGATCGTCACGGGCGAGCCGACGATCTCGGTCAATGTCGCCTGCATCTCGTCGCGGCGCGGCGCGAGCTTCGGACGTTCGCAGACCACCGCACAGTCGATGTTGGACACCACCCAACCGTCGGCGGTGATCAAGCCGACGACGTGACGCAGCAGCGTCAGCGAGTCGGCGCCCTTCCACTTGGGGTCGGTGTCGGGGAAATGCATCCCGATGTCGCCGAGTCCGGCGGCCCCGAGCAGCGCGTCGCTGCAGGCATGGGAGATCGCGTCGGCGTCGCTGTGCCCTTCGAGACCGCGCTCCCCTTCGAACACCGATCCGCCGAGCACCAGCACCCGTGTCGGATCATCGGAGAAGCGGTGGATGTCGAAGCCCTGCCCGACGCGGAAGTCCGCTGCGTTCATCGTGACGTCTCCGGTCGTGATGTCTCCACCTGGGCACGCGCCCACTGGAGGTCGTCGGGTGTCGTGATCTTGCGGGCCATCGGGTCGCCTTCGACCACGACGACCCGACCACCGGCCGCCTCGACCAACGCCGCGTCGTCGGTGGCGTCGCCACCCGCCCGGTGCGCGGCCCGGAGCGCGTCGGCGCGGAACGCTTGGGGTGTCTGCACGGCGACCAGTGTCGACCGATCCGGTGTGGCCGTCACCTCGCCGAGCACTGCGCCGTCCGCCGTTGCGGTGTCGATCACCTTGATCGTGTCGGTCACCGCGAGGCCGGGAACGGCAGCATCGGCGCCGGCGGCGATCGCGTCGATCACCCGGTGGTACAGCGCGACGGACGCGAGCGGACGTGCGGCATCGTGGACGCAGACGACGTCGGCGTCCTGGGGGACCGCGGCCAGGCCGGCTCGCACGGAATCACTCCGTGTGGCGCCTCCGGCAACTCCGGATTCGGCAGCGACGTCGGCGGCCGGTACCACCAGCACCACGCCCTGGCTCGCCGACTCGGCAACCGAACGCGACACGTCGATGATCCGCTGGTCTCCCAGCGTTTCGTACTGCTTGGCGCGCCCGAATCGACGGCCGCTCCCGCCCGCCACGACGATCGTCCACACGGAAAGTGTGCGATCAGCGCGATCACCTGGGGTTTCGGCACACACCACGAGCCCGGAGGGTAGTACCGTGACCTGCGTCATGGCCCACGAAGAGACCCTCGCCCGAACCGACTTCTTCGCCGATGCGAACCCCGATGCGTTGCGAGCCGTCGCCGCCGCGGGGCACGAACGCCACTTGATCCGTGGCGACGTGCTGTTCAACGAAGGCGACCCGCCCGAGTCCCTCTACCTGGTGCTTCGCGGTCGGTTGGCGATTGCGATCGCCAACCCGATCGACCGACGCGAGAGCGTCGTGGCCCTGATGGAAGCCGACGATCTGTTCGGCGAGATGGGCATGCTCGACGACGGTCCGCGCTCGGCAATGGCTCGCGCGCTCGAGCCGACGACCGTGCTGGAGATCGCTTTCGAGCCCGTGCTGGCGATGTTCGACCAGTACCCGAAGCTGCTCTGGAACGTCACTCGACTGCTGGCCCAACGCATCCGCGTGACGGACGAGGCGCTCGCCGACTCGGTGTTCCTCGACGTCACGGGTCGCACGGCGAAGCGTCTGCTGGAGCTCGCAGACGGCCAGGACCAGTTCACGCTGCCCGTCACGCAGGAAGAACTCGCCGGCATGGTCGGCGCGTCCCGCGAGCGTGTGAACAAGGCCATTGCCAGCTTCATCCGCCTCGGCTGGCTGGAACAGCAGGACCGCACCTACCGCATCACCCAGCGCGACCGGCTGGAGCTGCGAGCCCGCTGAGGTTTCGACGTTCGCAACGGGGTCATCCGGGCCGCGACAGCAGCGAGCGCCGTTCGTTCACGTCAGCCCTTCTCCGCAACGTCCCGACATGCGCTGACACGAACGATTGATCGATGGTTCGATGGTTCGATTCAGCGCAACTCGCCGTTCTGCCCGCGTGCGCTGACATGAACGGAATGAGCCCGACGACTCGTTTCGGTGTCGTCAGACGTCGCGGGTGTTGTTGATCGCGATGGCGAGCGCGAGGAGCGCGAACACGACGACACCGAAGAAGAGTCCGCCGCCGACGCGGCCGTAGGCGAACCCGTCGGCTCCGTCGGACGATACGAGGGCGAGCGACGACTGGTACGGCAGGAACTTGCCGGGCTCGTCGACGCCGCCGACGGCGAGCGCAGTACCGATGATCGTCTCGATCAGGATCGGCCACAGGATGGCGAGGGTGACCGCCGCTGCCGAGTTGCGGATCAGCAGTCCGACCGCATAGCCGAACATCGTGAGCAACACGAACAGGATCGGGAGGCCGATCAGGATCACGGTGAGCGTGCCGTCGCTGTCGAACAACGACAGCCCTTCCGCGCCTCGAGCGGAGAACAGCACGTAGCCGACCAGGTAGCCGGCGAGGCCGATCACCAGTGCCGACACGAACGCCAACACGGCCAGGACGATCGCCTTCGCGATGAACACCTTCGGACGCGACGGTGTGGCGACGAGCGTCGGGCGGATGGTGCCGTGTCCGAACTCCGACGAGATCGTGAGCACGCCGATGACGCTGATCAGGAGCCCGGCGAGGATCGAGGTCCCGCCGACGATCTCGGCGATGTCCGAGCTGCTCGTCGTGGTGAAGTCGCCGACGTCCGCGAAGATGCCGATGAGTCCGGTGATCACGACGACGAACGCGAACCCGATGAGCAACAGCACGTAGTTGAGTCGCAGCGTGCGCAGCTTGAACCACTCGGAGCGGAGGAGATCGGTCATTGCACACCTCCTGCAGACGGAGCCGGCGGCGGACCGGCAGGCGGTGCACCTGGAGGGCCCGGCGGCGGGCCGGGTGGAGGACCCGGAGGGGGTCCCGGGGGCGGCGCCGGGGACAGACCGGGCGCGGTGCCGGCGGTGATGTCCGTCGACCGGTACTCCTGGACCGACGCGGTGGCGCGGAGGAAGGCGTCCTCGAGCGACGACTGCTCGACTGCGAGTTCGTGGAGGACGATCCCGTTCGACGCGGCGATCTCACCGATTCGCTCGACGGAGATCTGGCGCACGAGCGCTCCTCCCATCGGCTGGTTCGGATCCATCGGCGCCGCCACGCCGCCGGCGCTCTGCACGGCGTCCACCAGTTGGGCGAGGGCGGGTGACTTCACTCGGACCCACGAGTCGGAGTGGACGTCGGCGAACTCGGCGACCGTTCCCTGCTGCACGAGCCGACCCTGGCCGATCACCACGAGGTCCGTTGCCATCAAGGCCATCTCGGACAGCAGGTGGCTGCTGACGAGCACCGCTCGGCCTTCCGCGGCGAGCCCCTTCAGGACGTCGCGGATCCAGCGGATGCCTTCGGGGTCCAGACCGTTCGCCGGTTCGTCGAGGATGATCGTGTGCGGGTCGCCCAACAGCACGCTGGCCAAGCCGAGACGTTGGCGCATGCCGAGCGAATACCCCTTGACCCGACGGTCCGCGGCATCGGTCAGGCCGACCGTGTCGAGCACCGTGTCGACACGGACGCGGTCGATGCCGTTCGACATCGCCATCCAGCGGAGGTGATTGCGACCGGTGCGACCGGGGTGGACGTAGCCGGCGTCGAGTAGCGCACCGACCTCGTGGAGCGGCTTCTCGAACTCGCTGAAGCGACGACCACCGAAGTGCGCCTGGCCTCCCTGCGCCTTGTCGAGGCCGAGCATGCATCGCATCGTCGTGCTCTTGCCCGAACCGTTCGGCCCGAGGAACCCGGTGACGCGCCCCGTGTGCACGTCGAAGCTCAAGTCGTCGACCGCCGTGACGCTCCCGAACCGTTTGGTGATGTTTCTGACCTCGATCACCCGGCCGACCGTACGCCAACGGGACCCGAGCGAGTGGGCACTCGACCACTCCGTCGAGAACTTCATATTGACATTCATCGATATATACGCGACACTGTGGGCATGCGCCTCCAACTCGCCCTCAACGTCCGTGATCTCGATGCTGCGATCGACTTCTATTCGAAGATGTTCGACGCCCGCCCGGCAAAGACCCGACCCGGCTACGCCAACTTCGCGATCGACCAACCACCGCTCAAGCTCGTGCTCTTCGAGGACGCGAACGCGACCGACGACTCGTTCCAGCACCTCAACCACCTCGGCGTCGAAACGGAGTCGCCGGACGAGGTGACCGCAGCCGATGCGCGCCTGACCGAGTCGGGACTCGACACGACCGGCGTCGAAGAAGCCGTCTGCTGCTACGCCGAGAAGACCGAGACGTGGCTCACGTCGCCCGAAGGAGCGCGATGGGAGTGGTACGTCAAGACCGCCGAAGCCGAGCAGTTGGTGCACGAAGCACACTCCTGCTGCTGACCCGGTCGCGCCCTCGGCCGGCTCTTCCAAAGGGTGTGTGACGGACCTCGACCTTCTGGCACGATGGGTTGTTCATGAGTGCAGCGATCACATCAACCGGACTCCGGCGAACGTTCGGGGACAACGAGGCCGTGGCAGGGGTGGACCTGGCGGTCCAGCCAGGCGAGATCTACGGCTTCCTCGGACCGAACGGTGCCGGCAAGTCGACCATGGTCAAGATGCTCTGCACCTTGCTGTTGCCGACGAGTGGCACCGCCACGGTCGCCGGTTTCGACGTCACCAGTCAGGCGAGCGACATCCGGCTGCGGATCGGCGTCGCCCTGCAGGATGCGTCACTCGACGGCAAACAGACCGGCCGCGAGCTGCTCGACCTGCAGGGCAGCTTGTACGGCCTGTCGAAGGCCAACATCACGAAGCGGATGGACGACGTCATCGGCTTGGTGAACATCGGCAGCGCGATCGATGACCGGGTCGAGACGTACTCGGGCGGCATGAAGCGTCGACTCGATCTCGCGATGGCGTTGATCCACAAGCCGCAGGTCCTGTTCCTCGACGAACCGACCACCGGGCTCGACCCCGCGAGCCGCACCGACGTGTGGAACGAGGTGCGTTCGCTGAACGATCAGGAGGGAATGACGATCTTCCTCACCACCCAGTATCTGGAAGAGGCCGACGAGCTGGCCGGCCGGGTCGGCATCATCGCCGCCGGTCGCATCGAAGCGGAGGGGACACCGTCGGAGTTGAAGAAGGCGATCGGCACGGACCTGATCGTCGCCAGGGTCGACGGCGACATGGAGACCGCCGCCGAGGCCGTTCGCTCCGTCGACGGCATCGACAGCGTCGAGATCCACGGCGACGAACTCTCCGCCGCGGCGAGCGACGGTGCGGGCGCCATCTCCGGGGTGGCTGTCGCACTCAACTCCTCCGCCCTCCGGGTCACCTCACTCACGTTGCGCACCCCGACGCTCGACGACGTCTTCCTCGACGTCACCGGTGCCAAGTTGTCCGCCAGCCATCAAACCGACTCCGACAACACCGACTTCAGCAGCAAGGAGACGTCATGACCGAGACCGTCAGCACCACGGCGGGGGCCCGGGCCGACGGGCTCGCCGGCTCCGCGGAGGAGCCCCTCGCCCGGAAGGCGACGATCATCCACGACCTCGCCACGATCGCGAAGCGCGCGTGTCGCAGCGTGTTCCGCGAGCCCGAGTTCTTCATCCCGGCGATCATCGTCCCGGTCTTCTTCTTCGTCGTGAACATCGGCGCACTGCAAGACGTCGCCGAAGCAGGCGCGCCGGGACTCGACTTCAAGGCGTTCCAGTTGCCGGTGGCGATCATCTTCGCCGTCACCGGCGTCTCGAGAGCGAGCTCGCTCGTGATCGACATCCAGGGTGGCTACTTCGACCGGTTGCTGCTCACCCCGGTGCGACGCCCAACGCTGCTGCTGGGGTTGATGGCAGCCGACCTGATGGCAGTCATGATGCTCGCCATCCCGGTCACGACGCTCGGCCTGATCCTCGGCGTGAGTTTCGCGACCGGCCCGATCGGGATCATCGTGTTCCTCTTCTACGGCGCACTGTGGGGTCTCGCCTTCGCTGGCTTCCCCTACGCCATCGCGTTGAAGACGGGCAACCCGGCAGCGGTCAACTCGAGCTTCATCCTGTTCTTCCCGTTCGCGTTCCTGACGACGAGCTTCCTGCCGAAGGAAGCACTGACCGGATGGTTGGCGACGATCGCCACCTACAACCCGGTCACCTACGTGCTCGGCGGGCTGCGCTCGCTGATCACCGAGGGCTGGGCATGGGGCGAGCTCGGCAAGGGGCTGTTGGCGATCCTCGCGGTCACCGTGGTCAGCTTCGGCCTGGCCTCCGCAGCGATGCGCGGCCGCATCTCCCAGAACTGACGGTCGGCGTCGCCGGAGCACGTCAGGTCAGGTCAGGTCAGGTCGATGCGGGCGTACGTGCCGTCGCCGAAACCGACCAACACGATCTTGCCGTCGCTCGCCACGCCGTACGGATAGCGCATGCCCGACTCGTCGGTCGGCAGTTCCTGGACGATCACACCGTCGCCTGCGGCGGCGACCACCCACACGGTCGGCTCCTCGAAGTCCTCGTTGGCGTAGATCTCCTCCTGGTCGATCTGCTCACCGTCTGCGCCGAGCTGCGTCCACGTCATCGCGTCGTAGGGGACGACGACGATCGGTTCGCCGGTCGACGCGTCGAGTACCTCGAGCCCGCTTCGGTCCCCCTCGTCGACGGACGGACCGACGAATTCGAACGCCGAACCGAATCCGTCCGCGGCGGTCAGCGTTTCGGTCGCGACGACATCACCCGTCTCGATGTCGGTGAGCGTGTAGCCCATCGTCAGATCGTCGCCGCGTTCGATTCGTTGCTCGAATCGGAAGCCATCGACTTCGGCGGTCGTCAGCTCGACGGCGACGAGGGTGTCGAACGGGTCACCGTGATCGGTGAGCAGGGTGACGCCCGCAGCGGTGTCCTCGGAGATCGACCCCGACGAGTCGATGGGCAGGTCGACCTCGGTCCAGGTCTCGGCCGCCCGATCGAAGGCGAACGCAGCAGTGCGGCCGACGTCGTCTCGCGCTGACACGAGGAACCCGGCGTCGGTCGCGAGCGCCCAGTCGACGGAACCGACGAACGGCGAGTCGATCTCGGTCCACTCCGTTCCGTTGGCCGAGAACTGCAGAATCTCACCGAAGGCGACGAATCCGTCGTCGAGCGCGAGAACCCGGTCGCCGATGCCACCCGTCGACTCGTCGACAGCTTGCTCCACCGCCTGCCCCCATTGCGCCGTCGAGCGCTGACTGGTGAACAGCGCATCGCTGTCGGGCATGCCGTCCAGTCCGTAGTCGCTCCACGGCACGAAGATCGTCTCGACGTCGGCGTCGTCCTCGACGTCTGGACCTGCCTCGTCGATCGGGCCGCGTCCCACGATGAAGTTCACGCCGTCGTCGGTGAACTCGGTGTCGACCCGACCGGTGTTGTAGAGATCGGCCAGGTCGGCCTCGACACCGACGCTCGGATCGAAGCCGCCGAAGGTCGAGATCGACAGCATCCACCGGTCGGCGTTGGCCACGATCTGGCCGACCGAGATGTCATAGCGAACCACGTCCGGCAGGTCGACGGGCCGCTGTGGAACCGTGACGATCTGCTCGTCCCACTCGATCAGGTCGGTCGAGGAACGGACGACCACCACGTCGCCCTCCTGGTTGGCGGCCACGAGACGATCACCGACGGCGATCAAGCGCCCGCCCTGCAGTGCCCCCGACGGAATGTCCGACTCGATCTCCTCCCACGTCTCGCCGTCGGTCGAGAAGGTGACGGTCGACGACATGTTCACCGGCTGTGCGTAGATCGCGTCGTACACCTCCGGGTTCGCCAGGACGATCTCGCTCACCACCTCGTAGAGACCCGCCGCTTCGAGCATCTCGGTCGCCTCGCCGATCGTCGGCGGCAGACCGTCGGGGAACAGCTCGAGCACTTCGGGTGGGAACTGCTCGGCGATCTCCGGCGGCAGTTCGATGGGCAGCGTCTGTGGTTCCGAAGTCGTCGCCACCGACAGGAATCCGCCGTTCCAGGCAACGAGATGAGATGGGAAGACCTGGCCGAACTCGTCGCCCGTCAACGCCTCCCCGACCACATCGATGCTCGCCCCGCGAATCGGGAACGTGCCACCGGCGGGCGCCACACCGGGTGCGTCGGGGGCGGGCACCACCGGCTGTTCTTCGTCGACCGGAGCATCCGACTCCTCGGTGGGGGCCGTGGCAGTCGGTGCGACGTCGCCGGTCGAGGCATCGTCGTCCGGCGCGCTCGTGGCCGTCGGCTCGGACGCCGGATCGGTGGCCGGAGCGCTGAGCACGAGTTCTTCGGACCCGTCGCTCGACACCACGGTCGCCACGACTGCACCCGAGGCGATCAACGCACCGGCCGCGAAGACACCGCCCACGGCCTGACGGCGCCGGCGTCGTCGATCGACGATGGAGCGGACGTCGGCCAGCACGGCGTCACCGTCGCCATGGTCGATGGCGTCCGCCGCAGCGTCGAGTTGGTTGCTGAGTCGATCGGAGAAGTCAGGAGTGCTCATGTCGTGTCTCGTTTCTGCATCTGTGTCGTCGTGCCGGATGGTCGTACGCGAGGTGTTCGCGGTGTCGTCGTCGGAGGTGTTCGGTCAGGGTGCGCCGAGGTCGACCGCAAGTCGTTCGAGCGCTCGGCTCAGTCGGCTCTTGACGGTTCCGGGGCGGATGTCGAGGGCCGTGGCGATCTCCTGCTCGGACCAGTCGAGGTAGTAGCGAGCCACGACCACCACACGGTGATCGGTCGAGAGATGGTGCAGCGCCGGGATCAGCCGAGGGTCGCTCGGCTCCACGTTCGGGATCGACCGTTCGCCGTGGTCGCTCGCGTGTTCGGAGACTTCGCGACGCGTCTTGCGCCACCGTGACCGCCCCCAGTTCAGGCCGACCCGGTAGACCCAGCCGGCGGGGTTGGCGTACTGCTCGACGCGCCGCCAACGTTGCAGCGCCTTCGTGAAGCCTTCGGCCGCCGCATCGCGAGCGAGGTGTTCGTCGCCGAGGGCGAGGCCGAGCGCCCGAACGATCGACCCGTGGTGCTCGTGGAAGAACCCGTCGAACCCGGAGATGCCGATGTCGACGCTCGATGCACCCGACCCTGATTCCATCGCTGCATCTTCCACGACTGCTGTCACACTCACAAACGCACGCCGTCGCCGATCGGTTCCATCGTTCTCCGAGCGCCATCGCACGCGCCACCGGACGTGCCCGACGATGTCAGCCGACGGCGAGCTGCGCTTGGCGCAGTGCGCCGCCGTCGACGAGCCAGGCGAGGCCGGGGCGGGCGGGGACCAACGAGCGTCGCGGGATCTGCACACCGAGCAGGTCACCGTCCTGCTCGCCTCGCGACGCCATCACGATGCCGCAGCGCGCTCTGGCGAGCTCACGCGTCCAGTGTCCGTACGAGCCGCGGATCGAGTCCGCCCGGCCCCCGGCGATGATCGTCACGTGAGCGTGTTCACCCTTCGCGATCGCAGCGAGGATGCCCGGGTCGTCGATGCGGTGCGCGTCGTCTGCGACCACACACACCCGGACGGTCGGGTCGACGATCGCTCCCGGATCGAGCGGCGTGCGGCGGCCGATCCGGATGATCTCGAACGGTTCGCCGCGGCGGCGGGCATCGTCTTCCCACGCGGCGGCGCACCGGGCCAACGCTGTCGACACTCCGGTCCTCGGCGAGCCGACGATCAGCGCGTGGTCGCCGTCGGCGACGTCGAGCCGTGCGACGCCGAGATCGGTACTCGCCCTGCCCACCGTGAGCGAGGCGACGCCACGCCGCCCACCGGCCGTGGGGCCGCCCCGGGGGAGCGTCGACGCCTCGACGAACTCCGGGAGCGTTGCGATCGTCTCGGGTCCGCCCTCCGCTTCGCCGTGTGCGGGAATCTCGGCGAGGCCTGCGGCGCCCTGGGCGACCTGCGCCTCGTGCCCGGTCGCCAGCACTCGGAATCGACCCGGCTTGCCCGGAGGTGCTGGAGCTGTGCGCAGCCCGAGTCCACGCGCCCCAGTCCGGTCGTCGAGGTGGAACAGCCACCGGTGAGCGACCGGCGCCATCGTGACGGCACTGTTCGCGTCGTCGGCGATGACGACGACGACCTGCGCTGCGGGCCCGTCGTTGACGACGCGCTGCAGCAGATCGAACGTTGCCTGTCGTTCGATCGGTCCGAGTGCGTTGCGGACCGATGCGTAGCCGTCGATCATCACGACGATGTCCGGTCCGTCGTCGCCACCGTCCGTCATGCGTTCATCGATCACCTCGACCACCCGTTGCAGCAGGCGGTGCATCCGCTCGTCCTCGGTGACTCGCACGACCCCGCCGCAGTGCGCGAGCGACGACAGGGCGGTCAGCCCGTCGTCACCGCGCGCATCGATCACGTACAGGTGGAGACGTGCGGGCAGCGTCGACCGGCAGATGGCGGCGGCGAGCGAGATCATCGTCCAGGTCGTACCGGAGCCGATCGATCCGATCAGCGCGAGGCTGCCGTCGCTCGGTCGCCACACCAGCGGCACGCGACGCTGATGCTCGGGGTCGTCGATCAGTCCGATCGCCGCCGGGTCGTCGGCGTCGATCGCGCATCCGCTGCTGCCGCCCTCACCGTGCAGGGGAAACGGCAACGCGTCGACCCATGGACGGTGCGGTGCGTCGACACCGTCGATCGCCGCTGCTGCAACGATCGCGTCGACGGTCACCTCCAACTCGCTGCGCTCCTCGACCACCTCACCACCCGAAAGGGGGCAGAAGTGCCTGGCACTTCTGCCCCCTTTCGTCGGGTGTTCGACGACCATGCCGCCGGCATCATCGCTCGCCGACGGGCCGGTACTCCGTGCGGCCTGGAACACGACCAGTTCGTCGGGTCCGAGACGCAGTGCGGCGCGACCGGGCAGGCCGCGTGGGAACTTGGCGGGGAGTTCGTCACCGACGACGTCCATCGCATCGGGCCGGTCGTGGAGTCGAAGGGCCAGGCGCAGGTTCGTGTTGGCGCGGATGTCGTCGTTGACGACGCCGGCCGGACGCTGGGTGGCGAGCAGGAGGTGCACCCCGAGGCTGCGACCGCGCTGAGCGATGCCGACGAGCGCAGTGAGGAAGTCGGGCAGTTCCTTCGCGAGCGCTGCGAACTCGTCGATCACCACGACGAGGCGAGCAATCGGGTCGAGCGGCACGCCGTCTGCATCACGTCGGCGGCGGTAGTCGGTGAGGTCGGCCGCGCCCACCGTGCGGAGCATCCGCTCCCGACGGTGCAGTTCGGCATCGAGACTGACGAGCGCCCGTTCGGCGAGACCGTCGTCGAGATCGGTGACGAGGCCGACTGTGTGCGGCAGCGCAGTGCACGCATCGAAGGTCGAGCCGCCCTTGTAGTCGACGAGCACGAAGTTCAGGTGCTGCGGCCCGACCGATGCAGCGAGGCTCAACACGAGCGTGCGCAGCAGTTCGGACTTGCCGGACCCGGTGGTCCCCGCGATCAGTCCGTGTGGTCCGTCGCGGACGAGATCGATGTCGATCCGACCGTCGAGCGAGGAGCCCAACGGCGCGGCGGGTGCCGGGTCCGTTCCTCCGTCTCGCCACCGTTGCGCGACGGCCTCCGCGGTCGTCTCCGACGACGACATCAGCTCGCCGAACGTCACGGTGCTCGGGACGCCACCGCCGGAGCCGCCGTCGTCTTCGGGGTCGACGAGGCAGGCCAGTCGGCGAGCGATCTCGTCGGCGGTGTCGAGTGAGACACCGGCGAACTCGATCGCAACGGTGTCGTCATCGTCGGGAACGTCGCCGGTCCACGATGCCGACCCGGTCGAGCCGACGGTGAGCACCCGTCGGCACATCGCCGGCACGGTCGCGTCGGTGTCGACGACGACGATCGACGCCGCTCCCGACGCACTGACGAAGCGGCGAAGTGCGCCGGTGCGGGCAGTGAACAGCTGCGGCTCGTCCGTGACGAGCAGCGTGGTGCGCTGCGAGTCGACCGCGTCGAGCGCATCGCCGAGACCGTCGAGGTCGGCGCCGACGATCGTCACGAGTGCCGATCCGTCGAGCGCGCCGTGCGGGAGCCAGTCGACCCAGCGCCAGGAGCGTGCGTCGCTCGAGACGACCACGAGTTGCCAGTCCGCTGGACCGATCCACGTGGCGAGCTGCACGATCACGGCGCGAGCGATCGAACGGGCGAGTGCATCGGGCCCGTGCAGAGCGATGGCGTCGCCCCGCCGGATGCTGACGGGGGCCTCGACGCCGACGAGTCGCGTGCTCGCTTCGACCCGCTGAAGGATCGACGGGTCGAGCGTCGCAGGGTCGCGGACGTCGATCTCGGGGCGCCAGCGGTGCGTGCCAGTGCCGATCACGGCGCACAGCGCAGCATCGCCGCCCGGCTCCAGTCGTCGCTGCCAGATCCGTGTCCCGGCCCCGAGCGCCTCGTCGTGGGTCTCGACGATCGAGCGGTGCACCGACCGATGGTGGAGCCGCCGGGCCGCATGGAGTCGATCGACGGCAGTGCGAAACGTCGCGACCTGTTCGGCGTGCTCACGGCGCAGCTTCGACCGTTTGCGTCGCGCCGTGACCGTGCCGACGGCGAACGTGGTGAGCGATGCGACGACGCCCATTCCAGCGAACAACATGAACATCACGTTGCTCATCACCTGAGCGATGACCGCCGCGCCAGCAGCGGTCACCGCGACTCCGATCAGGCCGGTCAGCGCAGGCCGCGCCGGCTCCTTCTCGGCGACCGGTGCGACGACCGGTCGCGACGCCCAGCTCGGGGTCCGATGCGGTGCCCGCCAGACGATCCGGCGCCACGGATCGGTGGGGTGTGCGGCGATGGTTCCCGAGGGTTCGTTCGTTCCTCGAACGAGGCCGGAGCCGATCGAGTGAGCGGCGTTGGACGGGACAGGCTCCGATGCGGTTCGAACGCCTCGGAAACGGAGCGTGCTCGAGCCGACGGTGACGCGGTCGTCGAACCCGATCGGGGTGCCCGGTTCCAACGCCCGGCCCTCGATCCGGATCGGGACCGCTCCACTCAGTTGGACCACGTCGAGCGTTCCGTCGGCGCTCACGAGCAGGAGCGCGTGGTGCGCTTCGACACCTGGATCATCGAGGTGGATCCGAGCGTGTGCGGCCCGTCCCACGAGGTGCCGCCCGGCCGGCAACGCTGCCCAGTTCGAAGCCGCCGGGCCGGCCACCACAGCCACCTCGACGACGGTCTGCGAGTCACGTTCAGGTGAGTTCGGCGACCGATCTGGATCCGTGCGGAGCCGCGCTCCGATCCGGAGCTCGTCGACGTCGGCGAGTCGCTCCGACGGCCGCAGGGCGCGACCGGTCGTCCACAGGCGATCAGCGCCGAGTCGATCGGCCAGGCCGCCCACGGTGTCGTCGCGATCCACCGCGCGCAGGGTGATCCGGTCGCCCTCGGGGCCGAGGACGTCGAGTGGGGGAAGCGTTGGGTATGCCACACCCTTCACGGGGTCGTCAGGCGTCGAAACGGGAAAACGAATCGCGAGATCGCCGCCGACCGCAGGCCGGTGAGAACTCGGAGCGGCCGCTCCGGGTTCGAGTCGACGCCTCGGCCGTCGATGCGCCGGCGCGATCCTCGAAATTCTACGTCGACTCTGGTCCGCACGAAAACCACGCTGACCTGGGGGTGTGAGGACTCACAGCGCCCTGTGAGTCCCGCACGCACCGGACACGTTTGGCTTCGGCTCGCCAGCTGTGAGCCGGGCGGTGAGGGTGGTTCCGCATGGTGGCGACATGACCACGACCCCGACCCCACCGACCCGCACGACCAGCTCGATCTCCACCGATCCCACCCACTCCACCGATCCCACCCACTCGACCGATCCCACCGATCCCACCGACTCCACCGATCCCACCGAGTCCACCGATCCGACCGAGTCCAGCAGCTCGACCGACCATGTCGCCGAGTCGTCGGACCCTCGAACGACATCTGGCGATGAGCGCACGGCGCACCGGCGGGCCACGACGGTCACCCGGAGAGACAAGCTCCGACACTCGACGCCGCTGCTCGCCGAACTCGACCGCGAGTGGGCACGGATGCGTCGCCGTCCACAGACACTGCGGCGTGTGCGGGCATGGTCGATCGACCCCGTGCTGGCGCCGTTCGTCGCGGACATCCGCGACCTGGACGATCTCGTCGACGCGACCCAGCCGGGCTCCGGTCCACATCAGACCGGCGGCGGTTCGGGCGACGAGATCCTGCGCAGTCTGATTGCTCTGGCCACCGAGGAGGAGCTCGCTGGACGCATCGTCCTCCAGCGGATCCTGCCCGGTCTCATCAGCCGGTCCCGACGCTGGGACGGGCACTCCCGAGGGGCCGACGTCTGCGACATCGCAGTCGGTTCGGCGTGGCTCGCGATCCGCACGTTCGATGTCGGTGCCCGGTCGCGCCATGTCGCTCCATCGCTGATCGCCGACGCACTCTGGATCGGCTTCCGACGGGGCTCCCGACGCAAGGCCGAACAGGAGATCCCGGTGCCCGGCAGCGTGTTGATGGCACACCCTGCTCCGGCCCACGAAGCGGCTCCGATCGCGGCGCTCGCCGGCACCCTGCGTGCCGCTCGGCGCGCCGGTGTCCCGGCTGCCGATCTCGACCTGATGCGTCGTATCGCGATCGCCGGATCGCCGTCCGGCGCCGCACGAGCGTGCAAGGTCACCGTCCGCACGATTCGCAACCGACGAGACGCCGCATCGTGGAAGATCCGCCGGGCGCTCGGACCAGAATGGGCCGACTGGACCGACCCACTCGTCGCCGCCTGATCGACATCGGGCGCGACGACATGGGGATCTTCGAAGAATTCGCGACAAACGCGTGTTCCGCTGCGTCCTTCCGACATCACAGACCGACATCCCGACATCACAACCGACATCCCGACATCACCGAACGCAAGCCGCTCGTCACAGAAAGCGACGTCCGCTCCGCAACTGCAGCGAATAACATGGGTGCCATCGACTCTCGACGACCAACTCCGCGCGGACCGCGGCCAGCAGCACGACCCGGCGACGCCGGGTCGGTGAACCGCGCCCCGATCGTCGCGGCAACGGCGTTGATCGCGGTCATCGTCGGCGTGGGTGTCGTCGGTGCAACCGGGAACGAAGAAGCGGCCGCACCTGCGACACCGCCGTCGCAGACCGTGGAGGCGTTCACACCCGCATCGACCGTCGCGGCGACGTCGACCGTGCCGCCCGCGACCACCGAACCAGCCCCCGAGATCCCACCGCTGAGCCAGACGCTGTCCCAGGGCATGCAGGGCGATGAGGTCCTCATGGTGCAGGAACGGCTCGCAGCGCTCGGGTTCGATCCGGGTCCGGCGGACGGCATCTACGGCCTGATGACCACGCAATCGGTCTGGGCGTTCGAGAAGCTCGTGCTCGGCACGCCGCTCACCGAGGCGACCGGACGCATCGACCAGAACGCATGGGCCCGCCTGATGGGCGACGTGGAGATCACGCCACGCCGTCCGACGAACGGGCAGGCCGATCACACCGAGGTGTACCTGCCCGAGCAGGTGATGATCGTCTTCCAGAAGGACGTGCCGGTCGTCATCACCCACATCTCCTCCGGCCAACTCGACGAGACCGGTCAGCCGGCCGAGTACTGCGAGACCGTCACGTACGACACCGACGCCCAGGGCCGCGAACTCGAAGAGCCGGTCACCAAGGACGTGTGCGCGCTCGCCAAGACTCCCGGTGGCGTCTTCACCTACGGACGCGAAGTCGAAGGCAAGCGCGTCAGCCCGCTCGGCGGCATGTGGAACCCCGTCTACTTCAACTACGGCATCGCCGTCCACGGCGCGCTGAACGTCCCGCTCGAACCGGTGTCGCACGGATGCGTCCGGATGCCGATGCACATCTCCGACTACTTCCAGTCGACGATGGCGATCGGCGACCAGATCTTCGTGTGGAACGGTTTCGAGGAGCCCGAGAACGTGAGCGAGCGCGACTCGTTGCCGTCGTTCGACTACGCCGATCCGTCGGCCACGACCACGACCACGACGATCCCGCCGACCACCACGGTCCCCGAGACCACCACGACCGTCGCCGAGACCCGCGGACCACCACGACGGTGGCTCAGACTGCGCCACCGACCACGGCCACCACCACGACGACGACCACGGTGGCACCGAGCACGACGACGACCACCGTCGCGCCGGCCACGAGCACCACGCTGCTCGCTCCTCCCGGCGCCTGATCCTTCGCTCGGTGGGTTCACTCACCGAATGCTGAGGGATGATCGGGGTATGGCACGAACACGAGATCTGACCGGCGCGATCGTGGCGGTCGTCGGTGCGACCGGCGGGCTCGGCACACCCATCGTCGAGACGCTGCGATCACGTGGCGCCACGGTGATCCGGGCGGGTCGCTCGGATGGAGTCGACGTGACCGTCGATCTGCGCGACAGCCGCAGCGGCGCCGACCTCGCGACGTTCGCCGTCGAACAGCACGGTCGACTCGACGGTGTGGTCGTGGCCGCAGGCATCGTCGCGTTCGGCGATCTGTCCGGGACCGATGACGTCGTCGTCGAGGAACTCTTCCTGACCAACTCGATGGGGCCGATCTGGCTCGCCGCACGCGTCGAGGCCGCGCTCGCCGACTCCGCCGGTTTCTTCGTGAACGTCTCCGGCGTCGTCGCCGAGACTCCGATGCCCGGGATGGTTGCCTACTCGGCGTCGAAGGCGGCCGCTGCTGCAGCGATGACCGCCGTCGCGAAGGAGTGGCGACGCAAGAAGATCACCGTCACCGATGTGCGGCCACCGCACACCGAGACCGGGCTCGCCACACGGCCACTCGCCGGAACCGCGCCCGAGATGCCGGACGGACTGGCGCCGGCCGCCGTGGCCGAGCGCATCGTGGCGGCGATCGAAGCCGGCGAGCGAGAGGTCGCCGGCTCCGACTTCTGAGCGGCAGCGGCGAGCGCTGTCGACTCAGGTGCCGACTTCGGGCACCGACAAGGCGGCACGAATGGCGCCGCGCAGGTAGCGCTCGAGCTCTTCTCGCGTGTGGTTGCGCTCGTTGACGATGTAGTCGATGGCGAAGAAACTCAGGATCTGATCGATCGACGAGATGCGCAGCTCGCACTCCTGTGGCGTGAACAGCTTGAGTTCGCTGTGGAACCGGTCGTGGATCTGGCGACGCGACATGCGCCGGGCGTTGCGGAAGTGCTCGTCGATCTTGCGGTTCGAGAACGACTGGATCATCGCTTGGCGGACCATGTCGGCGATCTGGAAGTAGACCTCGACGCGAGCGTCCACGATCGAATCGATCCGGTGATCGAGGGGATCATTCGGTGCAACCGGTCCCGACGCGTTGAGCAGCAACGGTTGAATCCACGCGAGCGCGCGGTCCGTGGCTGCGTCCATCATCTCGGAGCGATCCTTGAAGTATCGGTACACCGAGCGATACGACACCCCGGCGCGATCGGCGATGTCGTCGATCGAGGGATCGTGATCACCTTCGGTGGTCAGTGCGACGAGTGCATCCAGCACCGCGTCCCGATTGCGTTCTCGGCGCGCTGAACGCCCGTCGGACATCTCTACCATTGGGGTGAGTGTAGTAACCCGACCAGGCCTGTGCCGCAACTCCAGCCAGTCGAACTGCCAACTGATGGGTGTGGCACTCGACGTCAAAGCGTACGATCAGCGGCCCGATCACCACATCACGCCTCTCTAGCTCAATGGTAGAGCAGTGGACTTTTAATCCATTGGTTCTGGGTTCGAGACCCAGGGGAGGCACAAAGCGCGCGGAAGACACGAAAGTGCCATTTTCCGTGGGAGCAGTCCGCATCGCGGTGCAGCGTTTCCGGTCATCCCGTAGGATTTCCCGCCATGACTCGGTCCTCCGACACCCCACTCGTCAAGCGACCGATCATCGGGATGGTGCTGGCATTCGTGCTCGCTCTCGCCGCCCTGATCGTCCCGACCGGAGCCACCGACGTGGTGGGCGCCACGGCCGACGACGAACTCACCATCGGGTCAGGCGAACTCACCGGTGCTGCGTCCGCGTACGTGCCGGTCAACCCGGTTCGCATCCTCGACACCCGCTCCGACCCGGGGATCAAGCGCATGTACGGCGGCTCGTCGTTCTCGATCGACCCGGTCACGGACACCGGCGTCGCCGACGCTGCCGGGGTGGATCCCGCCGACATCACCGCCGTTGTCGTCAACACGACGATGGTCCGTGCGCTCGGCATCGGCTTCGGCACCGTGTGGCCGACGGGCAGCGAGCGACTCGCCACATCCACGAACAACACCGAGTTCCAAGGTCACACCATCCCCAACCTCGTGATCGCACCGCTGGGACTCGACAACAAGATCTCGATGTACGCCTCCGTCGAGGCCGACGTCGTCCTCGACGTCCTCGGCGTGTTCGTCGCCAGCGACGCCACCACCTCGGGTCGCTTCGAGTCACTCGGACCGGTCCGCGCCTACGACTCGCGTACCGGCGACGCCGAGATCGCACCGGGCGGCACGCAGGTCATCGACCTGAAGAGCGCCGGTGTCCCGGCTGACGCAACGGGCGTCGTGCTCAACGTCACCGCCGTACGCAGCCAGGGCCGCGGCTTCTACCGTGTGTGGTCCGCCGACGCTCCCGAACCGGAGCACTCGAGCATGAACGTGCTCGACACGAACTACAACGCCGGCAACCAGGTCATCACCGGCGTGAGCGACGGTCGGATCCAAGTCTTCTCCGACATCGGTGGCGGCTTGACCGTCGACGTGACCGGCTACTTCACCGGGGAGTCGGCCGAGTCCTCGACCGAAGGCCTGTTCGTGCCGTTCACGCCGGGCCGGCTGCTGAACACCCGTGAGACCTCCGGGTCGACCGCCGGGACCTCCGGCCAGAAGATCCCCGCCAACGACCGCTTCGCGCTCAAGGTCGCCGGTCGCCTCGACGTTCCCGAGACCGGAGCCAAGGCCGTCGCGTTGAACATCACGGCCGTGCGCGCCGATGCTCGCGGCTTCGTCAAGGCGTACCCGGGTGGCGCATCCGAGCCGGCCACGTCGTCGCTGAACTTCACCAACCCGGGCCAGGTCGTTCCCAACCACGCCATCACGTCGCTCAACCCGACGAGCGGCGAGATCACCATCCAGCCGAGCGAGCAGACGCACATCCTCGTCGATGCGAGCGGCTACTTCCTCGACGCCGACGCTCCGCTGCCACCCGACGACGCAGCGGTCACCAAGACCGTCGCACCGGGTTCCCTTGCGCCCGACGCGCTGCCGGCTGCGTCGCCCACCAGCGGCCCGTACGACTTCTTGTTCGACCGTGGTGCGTTCTTCGCCACCGGCTCCCGGCCGGACCCGACCATCAAGGCGGCATGGGAGAACTGCTTCCCGCTGCGCTACGCCCTCAACGTCGACCTCGCCGAGAACGACCAGCAGATCCAAGTGCTGATCGACTCGGTCGAGGAGATGGAAACCGCCACGGGCATCGACTTCCAGTTCGCCGGCGTGACCTCGGCGGGCATGAACATCGCTGATCCGCTGATCCTCCCCGAGGCGACCGACGCACCGTTCCAGTACCTGCCGCCCGACGACAACGGCACCTCCTCGGTGGATCTCGTGATCGGCTTCTCCGACGAGGTCGGCACGCCGGAACTCCGCGGTGGCGTGATCGGCATCGGCGGATCGTTGCGCACCAACGTGAACGCAACGGGTCGCGCCGAGCAGGTCCGCGGCTTCGCCGTGATCGACCTCGAAGACCTGTACGTCAACGGCGCCACGAGTGCGACCACGCTGTCGAACATCAAGGCGACCACCACACACGAACTCGGGCACCTGATGGGGCTCGGCCACGTCGACACCAGCGCCGACGGCCAAGGACTCAACCCCGGATTCTCCGACAGCGTGATCCAGGACCAGCTGATGTTCCCGGCGCTCAACCCGTTCAACGAGCCCGACTTCGACGACGGCGACCTGCAGGGCCTGTTCGAGCTCTACGGCAGCCGGCCGTGCAGCGGCTCGGGTCAGCTCGGTGGCGACGGCGACCGCGAGGCCGGCATCGACTGGTCCGAGGTCACGATCGTCAAGTCCGACGACGACTTCTGACCCCGGCGTACCGCAGCTCGCTGCTGCGTCGTCGACCGTGAGCGTGACAGGCTGCAGCGATGGCTGATCCTGTCGATGACGGCGACGACGCTGGAGGCGGAGCGGACGCATCCAATGGCGTCCCCCGATGTGTCGTCGAGACGATCGACGACGCGTCGAAGGGGCTGGACCGGTGTGGCGACCTGTTCCGGAGCAAGCCGATCCGGTCCACGCCGGTGACGACGAGCCTCTACCCGGGTCGTGCGAGCGCACTGCTCCGCGTGTCGAACGGCGCGGACACCGTGGGCGTCGCCGCCGAGGAAGCAGAGGGATACACCCTCACACCGTTGGGGGCTGGTGCTGCTGCGGCGCTCGCCGACGTGCTGGCGATCGACCGACCCTCGACGCTGCTCGGCGCCCCCGGCGACGTGGTCGACGTCGCGGGCCGCTGGTCCGAGCGGTGCGATGGTGCGGTCGACACCGGGACGATGTTCCGCTGGTACCGCCTCGCCGAGTTGGTCGAGACGAGGAAGCACAAGGGCGCGCTGCGAGTCGCCGACACTGCGTCGATCGACCGTGCGGCGTCCTGGATGGTCGCGTTCGGCGAGGACGTCGGGCTCCCACTGTCGTCTGACGCGGCCGCAGCACGGGTGGGCGACGCCATCCACGAGGGTCGTCTGTTCGAATGGGTCGTCGGTGACGAGGTCGTCAGCCAACTGACGATCTCGCCGGCCCGGTTCGGTGTCGTGAGGATCAACGGTGTGTACACGCCGCCGAAGCTGCGTAAAGACGGCCACTCGAGCGCGATCACCGCAGCCGCAGCGGCGCAACAGATCTCGCGTCAGAAGGTCGACGACGTCGTCATCGATCAGCCCGCTTCCACCGGTGTCACCAACCGGATGTATCGACGCCTCGGCTTCGTGTCGGTCTGGGACACCCTGGCAGTCCACCTGATCCCCGGACCGTCGCGCCGCTGACGAGGGTGCTCGGACACCACGCAGGTTTGTTGTGGGAATCATCGGGGCAGTCCGCTGGAATGAGGTCTCAGCTACTCGCCGGCGCATCGCGCTTCATGTCACCGAGCCCGAACGGTGACGAGGCGGCTGCCGCCGCCGAAGAAGCCACCGCAGACGCATCGTTCGCACCGGCAGACCTGATCCCCGCCGGGCTGATCCTCGCTGGGGCGATTGCACTCGGACTCGTCCTCCGCTTCGTCGTGGCCAAGATCGTCGATCGACGCTCGGAGATCCTCGGACGCCTCGCCGGTCGATTCGCGATGTTCATCGTCGTGTGCGTCGGCATCGTGTACGCCCTCGCCAACGTCGGTGTCCGAATCGGTCCGCTGGTCGGGGCCCTCGGAATCGGCGGATTCGCTCTCGCCTTCGCACTCAGGGACACGCTCGAGAATCTGATCTCCGGCGTCATCCTCCAGCTACGACAACCGTTCGACTACGACGACACGGTCCAGTTGGGGGACTACTCGGGCAGCGTCACCGACATCGATCTCCGGTCGGTCTCGATGACGCTGTTCAGCGGGGAACACGTCATCATCCCGTCGAGCGACGTCCTCCAGAGCCCGATCGAGAACTGGACGAAGAACCCGACGCGCCGAATCGACGTCGATGTCGGAGTGAGCTACGACGTGGACGTCGAACGCGCCTGTGCACTGATCAGCGAGGCACTGAACGGGATCGACGGAGTCCTGTCGATCCCACCGCCGGACTGCGTGTTCGCCGGATTCGGCGACAGCGCGATCAACCTGACGGCCCGGGTCTGGTACGAGTCGAGCGGTCCGTACTTCGATGTGCTCCGACGAACGGCACACACCGTGCAGGCCGCGCTGGCGGCTGAAGGCGTCGACATGCCGTTCCCGACGCGTTCGATCCTGACCGCAGGTTCCACGGACGACACCCCGACCGGAAACTCGACGAAGTCCGAGCCGGCGGAGGCCACGAACGAATCGGGTGGGTCCGGCGAGCAACCAGCCCCCGACGAACACGAATCAGGCGATGGAGACGAAGCCGAGGGAGACGCAGCACCCGAGGGGTGACCCGGCGGCACCGACATCTAGCGTGGAGTGTGTGACTGCGCTCGAACATCGTTCCCCCACTCCCGGTTCCGTGCTCGGGACCCGCGTGTGTGCGGACGGAGGATCCGCAGTTGTTGACCGGTGAGCGGTTGTACGTGGCCGACCTCCCGCTCGAAGGTCGTCTGTACGCGTCGTTCGTCGGATCCGACGTCGCCCACGGGACGATCGAGGAGATCCACACCGAGGACGCCCTCGCCGTGCCCGGTGTCGTGCGGGTGCTGACCGCTGCCGAGCTGGGTGTTGCTCCGCACCACGGTTTCGCTCCCGTCGGACCGTCGTTCCTGCGACCGCCGCTGGCCGATGGCGTCGTCCGTTTCGTCGGTGAATCCATCGCGCTCGTGCTCGCCGACACTCCGCAGGCCGCTGCCGACGGTGCCGATGCCGTATGGGCGGAGATCGATCCGCTGCCGGTCGTGCTCGACATGGAAACAGCGTTCGATGCCGACGCCCAGGTCGTCTTCCCCGACCACGGTTCCAACCGTGCGCTCACCACGGTCGGCGACACGAAGGTCGACGACGCAGCCTTCACCGCCGACGGAGTCCACGTCACCCGCGGCCGGTACGTCAACCAGCGGATGGCGGTGGCACCGATGGAGCCCGCATGCTGCGCGGCAGAGATCGATCCCGACAGCGGGCACTTGACGTTGTGGGTTGCGAACCAGATGCCACACGTGGTGAAGCGTCAGCTGTGCGACGCGCTGGACCTCGATCCCGACGAAGTCCGAGTCGTGACGCCGCAGGTCGGTGGGGGGTTCGGCGGCAAGGCCGGCCTGAGCCACGAGTACTCCGCGACAGCTGCCGCTGCTCGGATCGTCGGCCGACCCGTCGTGTGGGTCCCACCGCGATCCGACGACATGAAGACGTCGCTGCACGGTCGCGGCCAGGTGCAGTACGCCGAGTTGGGCGTGCGCGACGACGGCACGTTCGCGTCGATGCGGATCCGGTTGGTGAACGACGCCGGCAGCTACCCGAATGTCGGAGCCCACCTCCCGGGCTTGACGAAGAACATGGCGCAGGGCACGTACCGGTTCGACGAGATCCAGTTCGACATCGCAGTGGCGGTCACCAATACGACCCCGATGGGTGCGTACCGCGGCGCAGGTCGACCGGAAGCAACGGCGCTGCTCGAGCGGTTGATCGACCAAGCGGCGCTGGAGATCGGCATGGACCCCTTGGAGATCCGCCGCCGCAATCTGCTGGCCGACGACGTCTTCCCGTACGAGACGATGATGGGCCCGACCTACGACTCGGGTCGCTACACCCTCACGCTGGACCAGGCGGCTGCGGCCGTCGGGTACGACGCGCTGCGCACCGAGCAGGCGGCTCGGCGAGAGCGCGGAGACACGAAGCTGTTGGGCATCGGCGTCGCCTCGTACGTCGAGGTCACGTCCGGGTCGGGCGGCACCGAGTTCGGCGCACTCGACGTGCATTCGGACGGTTCGGCGACGATGTACGCCGGCACGCAGTCGCACGGCCAGGGTCACCAGACGGCGTACGCGATGCTCGTGTCGGAGCAGACCGGCATCCCGGTCGAACGGATTCGGCTGGTCGACGGTGACACCGACGCGATCCGCACGGGTGGCGGCACTGGCGGATCCCGCTCACTCCAGCTCGCCGGCTCCGCGGTGCATCGTGCGACCGAGTTGATGGTCGAACAGGCCCGTAACGTCGCCGCGACGATGCTCGAAGCCGACGCAGCCGACATCGTCGTCGACCGGGCGGCGGGCACGATCGGCGTGGCCGGCGTGCCGGCGCAAGCGTTGTCGTGGGCCGACGTGGCGTCGCAAGCCGAGATCGACGACGCACCGCTCCACGGTGAGTTCGACTTCGAGCAGGAGAACGGCACGTTCCCGTTCGGCACGCACATCTCCGTGGTCGAGGTGGACCGTGACACCGGTCGGGTCACGCCGCTGCGTCATGTCGCGGTCGACGACTGCGGCACCGTGATCGCACCGTTGCTCGTCGAAGGTCAGCAGCACGGCGGCATCGCTGCCGGGATCGGTCAGGCGTTGTTCGAAGAGATCCGCTTCGACGAGGACGGCAACCCGGTCACGTCGAACTTCGCCGAGTACGCGATCCCGTCGGCCGCCGAGCTGCCGATGTTCGAGACGATCTCGACCGAGACGCCATCACCACTCAACCCGCTCGGAGCGAAGGGCATCGGCGAGGCAGCGACGATCGGCTCGACCCCGGCGGTGCAGAACGCGGTGGTCGACGCGCTCGCCCACCTCGGCGTGCGACACGTCGATCTGCCGTGCACCAGCGAGCGGGTCTGGCAGACGATTCGGGCGGCGGAGGCGGGCACGCTCGCCGATCCGTGGCGCGATCCGCCGGCGATCTTCTCCGAGCTCCGCGCCGAGGCTGCAGCAACCGGCGACAGCGGCGACGAGCCCGACGAAGTCGTCATCTGAAGAGGGGGCGAAAGTGCCTGGCACTTTCGCCCCCTCCTCAGTCGATCGCGTAGAAGGTCTCGATGGTCAGTTCCGACGCGGTGATGTCGAGCGCGCTGCCGAACGTGGAGATCACCGACAGGTAGGTCGTGGCGTCGTCGCCGGTGCGGATCGTGACCGGGAGCGCCGGTCCGCTCGTGCCGACGTCGATCGCGGCAGCACCCGGCACCAACGACTCGGCTTCTCGGAGGAGGTCGGCGAGCCCCTCGTCGCCCGTGATCGCGACCTGGCGACGGAGCCGATGCACGAGGTGTGCCGCGACGACGTCGAGATCATCGATCCGCGCAGCGAGTCCATCGGGGTGCAGCGTGAGACGCAACACGTTGAGCGGCGGGCCGAGCAGGTGGTCGGCGACGTTGGTGGTGAATTCGAAGGCCGAGTCGTTCGCCAGCACCAGGTTCCAGTGGCGGTCCATCACCAGCGTGGGGTTGGGTTCGCTCGCCGCGAGCATCGTCTCCAGCGTCGCCACGACCGGCGCCATCGCCGGGTCGGTCAGGTCGAGTTGGCTGTGCGCCGGGGCGTGACCCGCAGCGAGCAGGAGGTCGTTCTGCTCGCGCAACGGAACGTCGAGGTGGCGAGCGAGATGCAGGACCAGTTCTCGGCTCGGCGTCGACCGTCCGGTCTCCACGTACGACAGGTGGCGGGTCGACACCTCGGCCACCGAGGCCAGGTCGAGCTGACTCATCCGTCGGCGTCCACGCCATCCGCGCAACAGCGGCCCGATGCCCCGAACCGACGCGACGGACGGATCGGCGACCGGTTCGGTGGCTGACGGCGACGGCATGACGTTCACGGTACCGATCGGCGCGTCCGGGTTCGATGACCTGAGAGGTCATGGATTTCGTCCACGCTGGCGGCGCATGGTGGCGACATGACCGACACGAGACCACATACATCGACACACGACATCGCCACGAAGGAGCACCATTGCGAGCCGAAGCTGCGACGGGTGCTGCGACTGAACGCCGCGAACTGCGTCGTCAGCGGCACGGCGCTGGCCGTCGCAGCTGGACCGATCGACGATCTACTCGACACGGGCCATCCGGGTTGGATCCGCCTCGTCGGGCTGGGACTGTTGCCGTTCGCGGCGCTCTGCTGGTGGGTGGCGGCCGGACCGTTGCAACGTCTGCGCAGCGTCACTCCGTTCATCGTTGTCGGCGACGTGAACTGGGTGCTCGCCAGCCTCGTGACGGTGCTGCTCGGCTGGTATTCGGGCGGTGGCATCGTCGCCGTGCTGCTCATGGCCGTCGTGGTCGACACCTTCGCCGTTCTGCAGTTCGTCGGATGGCGTCGGCTCCGGCAGCGGTGAGCGGTGAGCGCCGGGTGATGGGCGATGGGCGATGGGCGATGGGCGATGGGCGCCGGACGGTTGTGGGCCGGTGCGGACGGTTGTGAACCGTTGTGGGCCGGCGCGGGCCGTTGTGGACCCGAGACGGGTGGCGTTACCTCCTGGTCGGCACTGAGCGCCGAGGCGTACGATCGCGGCGTGTTGACAGCAGTACGCGATGCGTTCGCCGGCAACGGTGAGCTGACGGAACGTCAGGGTGCCGTGTTGCTCGTCTCGGCAGGAACGGTGTTCAGCCTGACGGCGATCTCGTTGGCAGCCGTCGAGGATGCGAGCGACTTCCAGTTCCTGACGTACAGGGGCGCGTCGACAACGCTCGCAATGCTCCTGTTGATCGTTGCTCGTCGAGGCGGCCGGCCGGTGTCGTTCGCCGGCGTGACGCGCAACGTGTGGTTGGCGGGATTCACACTGGGCGCCACGTCGATGCTGTACATCCTCGCGCTGTCGCGGACGTCCGCGGCCACGACGTTGTTCCTCTTGGCGGCTGCGCCGATCTTCGCCGCGCTGATCGGCTGGGTCGTGCTGCGTGAACGGGTCGAGCGCTCGACGCTCGTCGCCATCGGAATCACCGCGGTCGGCGTGGCCATCACCGTCGGCGCCGGACTCGACATCGGCTCGGTCAGCGGTGTGCTCTTCGCGAGCGGGATCCCGGTCACGGTCGGGTTGTACAGCGTGTTGATGCGCTCCGTCTCGGGTGTCGACCCGGTCGTCCCGGCGTTGATCGCTGGGTCCGTGCTCACCCTGTGCTCCGCAGCGGCAGCATTGGCCACAGACGGTCTGGGCATCAGCCTGCGCGACGGTGCACTCGCCTGCGTCTCGGGTGGGATCGCGCTGGGCATCGGGTTGCCGATGTTCAATCTCGGTCATCGATCCGTCGCCGCGGCGCGAGTGCCACTGCTGCTGATGGCCGAGGTCGTGCTCGCACCGCTGTGGGTGTGGATCTGGCCTGGCGAGACGCCGAATGCCGCCACGCTCGTCGGCGGCGCCGTGATCCTCGGTGCAGTCGTGTGGCTGATGCTCGTGTCGAAACACGCCACCGACACCGCTCCGAGCAGCCGCGCCGCTGCCATCCCGGTCGATTGATCAGGTGGAGCGGGCGACGTCGTGGACGTGCTCGACGAGCGGACGACGCCACTCCCCCATCTCGTCGGCGTCGATCCAGCCCGGTTGGTCCTCGGATGCGACCGTGAACGTGAGGAACTCGACGACGTTGCCCGACTGCACCTCGCTCATCCGGCGAAGTTCGCGGCGATGCGTTGTTGCAGGTAGTCAGCGGCGGTCATCGGCTCGTGCTTGCCGCTCGGGCTCTCGATGATCGCGTCGCGATCGGCCTGCGCGAAGTAGGCGATCGAATAGCGGGCGTCGAGTTGGTCACCATCGATCTCGTCGGGTCGGGGCATGCGCACCCGGTGCAGGGTCGAGGGCAGTTGGTCGTCGCTCCAACGCATCAACATGTCGCCGATGTTGCAGGTGACCGTGCCTGCGGCCGGTTCGATGTCGGTCCAGCCGAGCGGAGCGTCGGGATCGCGGCCGGCGGCTTCGGCCCCCGGGCACAGCTGCAGGCCGCGTTGGCCCTCGCGCTGGTGGAGCAGCGTGAGGCAGTCGTAGTCGGTGTGGGCGCCGGCACGCCATTCACCGGGGCGCAGGTCGACGGCGGCGATCGGCAGGTAGTGGAGGATGCGCAACGTGGACTGGTAGTCGGGTGACGTGGGGTCGTGGCGTTCGGTGAAGAAGTCGTCGTGGAAGCCGAGCTTGCGAGCGAACGACGACAGCAGGCGCATGGCGAGGTCGCGGTTCGCTGCTTCGAAGGATTCGAGCGTCGCTCGGAAGTCGGCGAGCTCCTCGTCGGTCGGCCAGAGGTCGTGCTCGTCCATCCGGGAGATGGTGACCTGGTACGTCTCCTTGTGGTCGTAGGTACCGGTCGACGGCCGCTTCTGGGTCTTGAACTCCCAACCGGAGTTGGTGCGCGGCGGCATGGTTCGGCGCTCCTTGACCTCCGTCGGCAGGGCGAAGAACCGGGCGGATGCCTCGAATGCGGCGTCGACGTCCGCCTGGGGGATTCCGTGGCCGACGACCTGGAAGAACCCGGTGTCGGCAGCAGCTGACCAGAGGGCGTCGTCGACGTCGGCCTGCGATGCGGTCGGGTCGGCGAGGTCGATGATGCGGATGTCCCGGTGGACGTCGATGCCGTCGCCGCCGAAGGTTCGTTCCTTGGCGAGTTCGGTCTCGACTGATCCGGGTGCGTGCGTGGTCATTGCGATCTCCTCGTTGGTGCGAGGGGCAATGACCTGCGAACCCGCTGCTCGGTGAGCCGTGAGCGCTGACTGCTTCTACCCGTTGTGGCTCCGACGATACAGATGCCGGATTTCCAGTGTGTGAACGATTCGTTCGGATCCAGGTCCGGACCGTCGGCGTCGGTCAGTTCTTGGAGCGGACGACTCGCACGATCAGCAGTAACAGGATCGAACCGATGATCGAGCCGATGATGCCACCGGCCTGCAGGGCTCCGTCCTCGGAGTCGAATCCGAAGATGACCGCGCCGAGGAACCCACCGAGCAGCGAACCGCCGACGCCGAGCGCCCAGGTCTGGACGAGCGACATCGAGTCGTCGCCTGGGACGACCGCCCGAGCGATCAGTCCGAAGACGAAGCCGAAGACGAGCAGGATGAGGATGAACCAGATCATGGGGTCGGTGTTCCCCAAGACCCGGTGGGCTACTCCTCACTCATTCGGGTGATCCAATCATCCGCAGGCGACTCCGCGATGGGCGTCTCGCCGCGATGACGTTTCGACGTCAGCCGAGCAGCCAGCGGCCGATGCGGGCGCGGACCGGTCCGTTGCCGGTAGGGACGATGCGGAGTTCCGCGAGACGTTCGAGCACGGAGGTGGTGAACACGTCGCCGATCTGGTCGGCGTCGAGCGGGTCGCCGGACTCGGTGGCTGCGAGGACCGCTTTGACGACGTAGTCGAGGTGTCGACGAGAGATCGGGTCGCCGGTGTCGCGTGCGCTGTCACGAGCGGACCTGGTGAGTTGGTTGATCAACCGGTTCGACGGGGTTCCTGCGCCGTTTCGGTGCCACGCGTCGCCGAGGAGGTCGTAGATGCGGCGCCAGTCGGCGGTCGTCACGAGCGGAAAGCCGCGCTCGACTCGACGGAGTTGGCGGACTTCATCCGGGACGTCTTGGGCATCGCTCGACGCATCGGACGCATCCGCGTCGACATCGACATCGACATCGACATCGGCATCGGCATCGCCTGGCGCACCGGGCGTCTCGGGTGCCTCGGAGGCCTCGGAGGACTCGGACGGCTCGGACGGCTCAGACGATTCGGCGACGATGTCAGCGATGTCGATCGCGATGCCGGTCGTGTCGTCCGCGTCGCTCGGCGCACTGCCGGGCGGGAGGAGGTAGGCGCGCCGGCCGGTGCTGATCTCGCCGTCGGGGATGGCGGCTCGCAGGAAGCGTTTGAAGGTGCGGAATCCGAACCAGTCGTCGCTGACTTCGGCACCGAACTCGTGCTGCAACGCCCATGCGAGGAGGACAGCTCCAGCGGTCGGTCGAGGGAGTTCCATCGCTCGAGCAGGATGTCGGCCGCGTCGGCGCCGGGGCCCAGATCGAGCGCGTCGTCGCCCGGTTCGTCGACCTGGCCGGCGGTCTCGTCGACGATCGCCTCGTCGATGCGGTCGAGTTCGTTGCGGAGGTCTTCGGCGATGTCGTCGAGCGTGGCGAGCAGGTCGGCCATGCGTGTGCTGAGCACTTCGACGAGCGGCGGCGATTCGCCGGCCTTGCTGTACGTGTCCTCGTGGGTGAGTTCGCCCCAGCTGTCCTGCAGGAGCGTGCGGACCTGGAGTTCGCAGGTGATCGGCGAGCCGTCGTGTTGGACGTCGAGGTTGATGTGCCAGCCGCGGTAGCCGGACTGCTTGGGGTTCTCGACGTAGTCGCGTTCGGAGTCGGGGTCGAGACCGAGCGGTTGGCGTTTGGCCGATCGGCGCGGGAGGTTCTCGAGGGCGACCTGCACCATCTCGATGTCGCGCAGGTTGGTGCAGGTGAGGCGCAAGCCGACGAGGTCGTCGATGATGCGTGGGATGTCGTCGACCGTCGTCATCCGTTGGCGATAGCGGGGCTGCATCACCTTGCGCCAGGTGCGCCGCTTCGACTTCACGCGGCCGGAGAGGCTGCGGATGCGGGCGAGGTCGCGGTCGGGGAGTGCGTCGTCGAGTCCGCGTTGGAGCGCGTCCATCGCACGGTCGAGGGCTGGTTCGAGGACATCGGTGCGATACGTGTCGTACCAACTCCCGAACTCCGCGTAGCCGAACCCCGTCTCGTTGCGCTCCTCCATCACCGGGTGACCCTACGTGTGATCGCACGGGGCCGAAGCGGACCCATCACGTAACGAAGTGTGGAGCGATGACGACGCGCCGGCTGCCTGGTGTTCTCGTCAGCTCGAGATCGGGCCGTACGAGCAGTTCGCCCAGCGACAGCGACGGCGTCGTGGGCGGTCACGTTGGAACGCAGCTCCCCCACGCTCGGTCGGCACCGGCGGCGTCTCGAATGAGGTCGACGGTGAGTGGCTCGCGGGCGTTCTCTGAATGGCGGCTCACGCTGCCTCCTCGCATTCATTCCACCCGGTGACGAACATGCTCGGCTCCATCACCAAGGTCCGGACGCCGGAGATCTCCACGCAAGCCCGTCTTCAGGCAGTGCGAGCTCGGCTCATCGGGATCAGCGAGGCGGTGACGTCGATCGACGCGCACGTGCGCGGGCGCGGATTCCGGGGCGCTCTCGGCGTCAGACCCGACCTACTTGTCGGGGCGAGGTTCGCGTGGAAGGCCGAGGAGGTGCTCGCCGATGATGTTGCGTTGGATCTCACTGGTGCCGCCACCGATGGTGAGGGCGCGGCTGAAGAGATACGACCAGTGCCACACGTCGAGCTCTTCGGCGTCGGAGTTCTGGATGCCGATCATGCCGTCGGGTCCGGCGAGGTCCTTGACGAGCGACACGAGTTGCTGAGCGTTGACGTCGGCCTTGGCCTTGCGGATCGAGGCGACGGGGCCGGGGTCTCGGCCGTTGACCTGAGCGTCGACGATCTTGTCGCCCAGGCGGTCGATGACGAAGCTCTCGCTCACAGCGCGGGCGGCGCGTTGGCGCGTGATGGGGTCGGCGCCGGCGTCGCGTCGGCTGATCTCGTCGAGGCATTCCGAAGCGCTCGGGCCCATGCCCCACAGCACGCCGCCTTCGCTGAGCGACACGCGTTCGTTGCCGAGGGTGACGTTGGCGAGCTTCCAGCCGTCTCCCTCGTCGCCGATGCGGCAATCGACGGGGATGCGCACGTCGTCGAAGAAGACTTCGTTGAAGTGGTTGCCGCCGGTCATCTCGACGATGGGCCGGATGTCGATGCCGGGGGTGGCCATGTCGAGCACGAAGTAGGAGATGCCGCGATGCTTGGGGGCGTCCGGGTCGGTGCGGGCGAGGAGGATGCCCCATCGGGAGTGGTTGGCCCACGTCGACCAGATCTTCTGGCCGTTGACGACGTACTCGTCGCCGTCACGTTCGGCGACGGTGCGCAGGGAGGCGAGGTCGCTGCCGGCGTCGGGTTCCGAGAACAGCTGGGTCCACTCCGTGGAGCCGTCGAGGATGCCGGGCAGCCATCGCTGCTGCTGCTCGACGGTGCCACCTTCGACGATGGTGGGGCCGGCCCAGCCGATGGCGATCGCGTTCTCGGGTGCGACCACGTCGGCGGCAGCCAGTTCTTCGGCGACGGCGAGTTGCAGGCCGGCATCGGCGGCGAGCCCCCACGGCTCCGGCCAGTGCGGCGCGACGAGTCCGGCCTCGGCGAGGTCACGCGGCGACGGGTCCGGGTTGGCATCGAGCCACGCACGGATCTCGACGCGACGCGGATCGGTGTCACTCGTCGTCGTCATCTCCGTCGTCATCTCCGTCGTCATCTCCGTCGTCATCTCCGTCGTCATCTCGTCATCTCCGTCGTCATCGAAGTCGCCTCGTCAGCATCCGTCCACTCTGGCACGGCCGGATTGCAACGGACCAGTGGGCGTCGCGGTGTGCGATCAGATCCTGAGCTGGTCGTCGTCGACGGGAGGATGACCGAGGCGTCCTCGAAACAGTGAGGATCCTGTCGCTCGTGATCGTTGCCGTCGTCGTTACCGGTGCAGCTGTCGTTGCCGTTGTCCCTGTCGTTGTCGATTGCGGCGTCTTCGGATCGACCGCCGGTCAAGCAGGCGCAGGGATTGCGTCGGCGGGGATCTCGCCAGGCCCGAACTCGGTCTTGTCCGAGCGGGTCCAGATCGTGACCCGTCGACCGATCACTCGGTAGGTGCCGTTCGAGTTGAGCAGTGCGGTGTCGCCGTCGACGCCGATCAGCGTCCGGTCGCGTCCGATGGCGACGCGGATCGCCGACACGACGGGCGGTGGGATCTCGTCGAAGTGCGGGAGGATGTGACAGCCGGGCCACAGCGCGAATCCGCCGTGGCTGCGTGGCACGCCGGCGAACAGTTCACCCTGGATCATGGCGCCGGCGCTGCATCCGGCGAGCAGCCCGCCTCGGTCGATCACGTCGCTGATCGCCTGCCAAGCACGCGTGTCGACGAGCGTGTCGTAGAGGTACGACGGCTTGCCGCCGGAGAGATAGACGAGGTCGGCCGCTGCGATGCGTTCGGCGAGGACGGGGTCGTCGGCGGTGGCTCGGTCCCACACACGTATCGGTTCGGCGTGGGCGCCGAGTCGGTTGAAGTGGTCGACGCCTCGGTGCATCCAGTCGTCGACCATCGCGTCGCCTTCGCGACCGGCGGCGGTCGGCAGGCACACGACGTTGGCGGGTGTGTCGAACAGGTCGAGCAGTTCCCGGTCGACCGCCGTCATCGGCTCCAGGTACTCGCCGCTTCCGATGATCGCCAACACGTCGACATCATGGCGTGCGACGACTGGTTTCAGGCGAGCGGATCCTGCACGCCGGCGAGATCGAGGGCCTTCACGAACAGCGTGTCGGCTTCGGATCCGGTCGGTCCGTACCCGGCGACGACGGCGCCCCGTGCGCTGCATTGCGGGCAGGCGAGGCCGACCACGAGTTGGAGGTCGTCGGGGTCGGACGCTCCTTCGACGCGATGCTGCGCGCCGATGTCCCACGACTCGGTGTGCGCGGTGGTGGCGCACGCTCCGCACGTGACGTCACCCCGGTCGGTGACCAGGTGGTTCTCGTCGAACCCGTCGGCGGCGAACTGTGCCAGGACGGCGAGGGTCGAGGTGTCAGCTGGATTCGTGGGTTCGCTCATGCGACGGGACTACCCGACCGACCGGCAATCGAGACGTGGCCCCGGCGCGGCTCCGGCCCGAGCGAGCGGTCGCACCATCTGCAGTACGGTCGCGCGATGAGCGACGACACGATTCTGCAGCCGATCGAAGGTTCTCGTCATCAGAACTTCGGCGGCATGGACATCGACGTGATGACCGCCGGCGAGACGCGGATCAAGCGGCTCGTGTACGGCGTCGGCGGTCGATGGTCCGAGCACGTCAAGCCACTCGTCGGGACCGATCAGTGCATGCACGCTCACGTCGGGTTCATCGCGCAGGGCCGTTTGGCGGGCGAGTATCCCGATGGGTGCACCTTCGACTTCACGGCGCCGCAGGCCGTGTACATCGAGCCGGGTCACGACACGTGGGTCGTCGGCGACGTGCCGGTCGTGCTGATCCAGTTCGACTACGCCGACGACACGCTCGACCGCCTCGGCATCGACGGCGAACACCACCACTGACGCGCGCGGCGTCGACCGTCACCGGGTTCCGGAACTTCACGTCGATTCGCCACCGCGGATCCAGTCGGTCGACGTCGCACCGATCGTGTACGGCGCATCGTGACGCTTGGCGACGACGCCGGTCTCCTCCGCTTCGATGATCTCGATCGCGTCGTCGAGGTCGAGGAGCGGTGAGGTCTGCCAGCCGGGTCCGTTGAGTCGGAGGTCGTCGAGCTGGCGTCGGCGGAGTTCCCAGGGAAGCGAGGTGAGCGGTCGGCCGTCGGTCCAGAGGATGTCGAACGCGATGAAGACGACCGGTGCACCGCTGCGTGATGCGTTGCGGGCGCCGCTGTCGCTCCGGATGCGCATCCGCCGGTCGAGCCCGGACCGATCGTGGAGCACTTCGCCATGCGCGTCGACCGGCACGATCACGCCGTCGAGGATCACCTCCCGATGACCGAGCGCTCGGCCGATACGACGCACTTCGGGGAACTGCAACGAGATGTCGGCGCCGACGGCGTCGGTGATCACGACGCGTCCGGTGTCGTCGGTGACGACCGCTCGGATGCCGTTGAACTCGCGTTCGACGGCCCAGCCGCGAGCGTCGTCGTCGATGATGGCGAGCGGGTCCCCGATCGATGCGGTCATCGGGATCACGCCGTACGGCACGGCGACGCGTCCGACATCGTCGGGAGGGTCCATCCGGTGGATCAGCCAGTCGCGGCTGCCACGCATCGAGAACAGCGAGTACTTGCCCGATGCCCGCTTGCCGTGGAGGGTGAAGACGACCTTCTCGGGTTCCATCTTGTGCACCTCGTACGTGCCGGTGTCCCACTGCGTGCTGCGGCCGGCACCGAACTGCCTGTCGATGTCGTCGCCGAGTTGTTCGAGATGTCGATGATCGAGGAAGTCGAGCGAGTGGTCCTCGGTGTGGACGGCGAGTCGGTTCTCCTTCGGGTTCCACGGCAGCCCACGAGGCAACGCCCACGACCGGAGCATGCCTTCGTGTTCGAGTCGCAGATCCCAGTGCAGCCGGGTGGCATCGTGCTGCTGGATCACGAAGCGTCGGACGTCGGCCACCGCATCAGTCTCGCCGGTCGAGCGTTCGGTGACAGTCCGACTCGGCGCGGCAGTGGTTCCGAGGACGCCGCCGGCTCGAGCGGATGCCTCACTCGACCCCGGCCATGGGTGACACTGTTCGAGTGATCATCGACTGTGCGGCATACGTGGACGGGAAGCGGTTCGACATCGACCACGATGCTGGCGCGCTTCGGCGGTGGGAGTCCGACGCGGTGGGGCCCGACTGCGGGGCGGACGGTGCGTTCGTGTGGTTGGGCCTGCGTGTGCCCGACGAGCAGGAACTCGGCGAGATGAGCGCGGCGCTCGGCATCGACGACGTGTCACCGAGTGAGATCCTGAAGCCTCATCGTCGTCCGGTGCTGAGTATCGATGGGCTCGACGTGCAGTTGGTACTGCGCACGGCGCTCTACGACGACCTCGACGAGGAGGTCGACTTGGGCGAGATGACGCTGCTCGTGAACCCGACGTCGGTCGTGTCGATTCGTCACGGGAAGGCGAGCGAACTCGGGCCGGTCCGCAATGCGCTCGAGCGGGACCCCGAGCGGCTCCAGCTGGGTCCGATGGCCGTGCTGACCGCTGTCATCGAACGCGTCGTGCGCGACTACGGGCCGGCGCTCGACGGCTTCGAGAACGACGTGCTCGAAGCGGAGTTGGATGTGTTCAGCGAGGTGCACCGTCAGCCCGTCGAGCGCATCTATCGACTCAAGCGCGAAGTGCGCCAGACCCTGGTCGCGTTCGACTCGTTGCAGGATCCGCTGAAGCGGCTGATCCGTGCATTCGCCAAGAAGCTCCCGGAGGAGTTGGTGGCTGATCTGAGCGAGGCGGTCGACGAACTCGACCGCGCCGTGACACGCGCACAGTCGCTGTCGGAACTGATCGATGCGGCGCTCACGGCGAGCCTCACGCAGATCGGCGTGCAGCAGAACAACGACATGCGCAAGATCAGTGCGTGGGTGGCGATGGCTGCGGTGCCGACGATGATCGCCGGGATCTTCGGCATGAACTTCGAGCACATGCCTGAACTCGGAACGCAGTACGGCTACCCGATCGTGTTGGGCGTGATGGCCACCACTGGCGTCGTGCTGTACCGAGTCTTCAAGCGCAGCGGCTGGCTCTGACACTCCGGATCTTCAAACACATCAGCTGGATCTGACACTCCGAATCTTCAAACGCAACGCCTGGCTCCGACACTTCGAATCTTCAAACGCAACGCCTGGCTCCGACAGTCCGAGTCTTCAAACACATCAGCTGGCTCCGACAGTCCGAGTCTTCAAACGCAGCGGCTGGATCTGACACTCCGAATCTTCAAACGCAGCGGCTGGCTCTGACAGTCCGAGTCTTCAAGTGCAGCGGCTGGCTCTGACAGTCGAGGCGTACTGGCTCGTTCATGCTTCGGTGCTCCCCGGCAGCGTCCCAGCGGCTCGTTGTCAGTCGGCCTTGATCGGGGCGATGACCTGTTCGGCGAAGCGGAGGGCGGGCTCGACGTTCAGCGGGTGGCCGAAGTCCATGATGAAGTAGTTCGCGCCGAGGCTGCGGAGGTGTTGGAGGCGCTCGACCCAGGCCTCGGAGTCGGCGTCGGTTTCGGGCAGGTCGCCGCCGACGGT
This sequence comes from Ilumatobacteraceae bacterium, assembly GCA_963797925.1. Classification (GTDB taxonomy): domain Bacteria; phylum Actinomycetota; class Acidimicrobiia; order Acidimicrobiales; family Ilumatobacteraceae; genus Ilumatobacter_A. The sequence continues at coordinate 115,262 of CAWCQZ010000001.1, forward strand.
GATGCTGCACACGATGTCGTCCGGGTCGCGTCCGGCATCGCTGGCCGAGGTACGGACGATGTCGCGCATCCGAAGCCAGGCCTCGTCACCGCCGCGGTGTGAGCCGTTCCAGATGTCGGCGTGGCGTCCGACGATCGGCAGACCGATCTGTTCGCCCGAGCTGCCGATGCAGATGGGCGGGACCACGTCGGGGCGTGGTGTCGCGGCTGCGTCGTCGATGCTGAAGTGCTTGCCGGTGAAGGTGGGGTGCTCCTCGGTCCACATCAGCTTGCAGATCTGGACGACCTCTTCGAGTTGGCGCAGGCGGGTGGCCGCAGATGGGAAGTCGTAGCCGTAGGAGTCGTATTCGTCTTCGCGCCAGCCGCCGCCGATGCCGAGGATGAATCGGTTGCCGGAGAGCACCTGGAGGGTTGATGCCATCTTCGCCGTGAGTGCGGGGTTGCGGTAGCCGTGGCCGAGGACGTGGTGGCAGAGCATCACGTCGGGGAATCGGGCGGCGAGCCAGCTGAGGGTGACCCACGCTTCGAGGAAGCCTTCCTTCTTGTCGGCGTCGAAGCCGTAGAAGTGGTCTGCGATCCACAACGAGTCGAAGTGCGGGAGTGCCTGGGGGAAGATGTGCTCCTCCTGGTACATCACGATCGGCTGGAAGTCACTCCCAGCGTGTCCGGCGACCGGCGACAACCATCCGAATTTCGTCATGGCACCAGGTTGTCAGGCGCGACGTGGAACCCGGTCATTTCGGCGGGCTCGACTTCGCACGCCCCACTCATGCCGCTCATGCCGCCCTCCGATTCGGTGGGCCCGTGTTGCGAACACTGCCGTCGGGCAAGGTGAGCAACAGCTCTCGATTCGGTCCGAGGTGCACGTTCCATCCTCGGTCGTGGATGTCGTGGTGGTGCTTGGTGCAGACCGGCAGCAGATTGTCGAGATCGGTCGAGCCGCCGTTGCGCCACCACACCACGTGGTGCAGCTTGCACCGGTCGTAGCCCGTGTTGCACCCAGGGATGGCGCACGTGGCGTACAGCCCGCGTAACGCTCGTCGCTGCGCCCGGTTCGCCAGGCGGGTCGACCGCCCGAGGTTCACGTTGCCCGGCGCGTGCAACACGACGCCGTTGCGCACGACCACGGTGTGTACGTCGGCATCGGCAACCAGCGACGCCAGGACACGACCCGGTACCTCGATCGGAATGGGCCATTCCACGACCGCTGCTCCCGCCACGGTGGAGGCGTCCACGTCGATCACAGCGACGTATTCCGCTCGCCCGGACCGGCTCGCCCCGATTCCGCCTGGACGCTTCCCGGCCTCTCCCGCACAGCCACGTTCGTTGCTTCCTCCGACGAGCCGGGCGAACGCCAGCGCCCGGAGGTGCTTCTGCTTCTCGATCGGGTCCGACGGGCACGACTCCGGCACCGCTTCGGCGAACAACGTCTCGACGGCGTTGCTGAGTGCCGACGACATCGACAACGCCGTCACGGGGTCGAAGCGGCCTCGCAGGTTCCACATGCCCTCGTCGTCGGTCCATGTGGACAACGATGTGGCCCGTCGCTGGCGCTCCAGCCTCGCCATACCGTCGTCGGTTCGCACGTCGTTCGCCTCGCGGCGCACCCGTCGTGCGAAGTCCGCCACCGACGACCGGGCGGCCTCGTCGACGAGCCCTTCGATTCGCCCGAACAGTGCGTCGCGTTGCTCGGGCTCCAACGCCTTCGCGCCACGGGTGATGGCATCGATGTGGCCGGCGGTGATCCGTGCGTCGTTCAGCGCGTCGGCGAAACCGGCGACAGCCGCCAGCGTTTCGCCACGTTCGATGACCTTCGATGCCGCTGACAGCGACTCCCGTGACACCGAGGCGATCTCGGGCTCCGGGAACGACGATGCCGCCCGCAGCCGGACGGCCAGATCAGCATCGGCGGCTGCCAGAAACGACCGCAATTCTGCGACGGACCGCATTGCCGAGGTCAACGATGCAGCCGATGCCGAGGCGTCGGCGCGTACCGACATCACCCGCTCCGCTCGCTCGATCACTCCGGCAATCAACATACGAACAACAGTACTCAGGGGGTGTCACAGAGTTCTCCGAAGGCCATGAAGCCCAGGAGCCGCATGGCGCTGCGGCGATCCGGGAAGCATGAATCAGTGAAGCGTGGATCAGTGAAGCGTGGATCAGTGAAGCGTGGATCAGTGAAGCGTGGATCAGTGAAGCGTGGATCCGCGATGTCGATCGGGCGACGGCATGAGGAGCCGGTCGACCGGCAACCGGCTCCCAGGAACCCGGAGTGGCGAGCACCCGGGTCCCATTCCTCGGGCGACGCTCCGATGAATCGGCCGGGGCGACCGATCAACAGTTCGCGTCGACGGTGATCGTCGTGGAGTCGCCGTGGGGCTGATTCGGAGCGATCGCACGCGCTTCGATCGTTCCCGACACGGCCGTCCCGTCGGCGGTCAGATCGCTGCCGTCACCGGCCAACGAGTACAGCATCTGCCCGTTCTTGCCTTCGTCGTCGAAGTCGCCTTCGAGGGCGCCGGCGAAGACCGAGTTCTCGTCGTCGATTCCGGCGCGTGTCGCGGTGAAGGAGAAGTCGCCGGCGTCGGTCCGACCTGTGAGGTCGTATCCGTTGGACAGTGGGAAGCCGCTGGGGTCGGTGTCGGACGTGTCGCAACTCGTCACGTCGGTCATCTCGTAGACGGTTCCGTCATCCAGTGTGAGCACGATCGTTGCGGACCCACCATCGGGCAGCGCCTCCGCATCGGGAGCGTCCTGCGTGGCGCCGTCGTCGGCCGCGGTGTCGTCGGACGTGTCGGTGTCCGACGCGGCGTCACTGCCGGAACCGCAACTCGAAACGGCCAGTGCGCAGACGAGTCCGAAGACGACCGCAGCGGACCGGCCGCTGTGAGAAGTGGGGCGTGACGAGGCGTGGAGCATGCGGCACCGTAGCCACCACGCCCGTCGGCGCTCAGCGATTTATCAGCCCGCTCGACCGCTCGGTGCTGGTCAGTCGGCGGTCGCGTCGGCGAACTGGTCGCGCAGCTCGCGCTTGAGGATCTTGCCGCTCGGGTTGCGGGGCAACTCGTCGACGAACTGGACGTTCTTCACCGCCTTGAAGGGGGCGAGTTTGCCTTTGCAGAACTCGATGACGTCGGCTTCCGTGAGCGACTCGTCCTTGGGCACGATCACCGCGAGCGGCGACTCGCCCCACTTCTCCGACGGGATGCCGATCACGCCGGCGTCGGCGATCTTGTCGAACGACAGCAGCACGCTCTCGATCTCGGCCGGGTACACGTTCTCGCCGCCCGAGATCAACATGTCCTTGACGCGATCGACGATCGTCACGAACCCGTCGGCATCCATCGTCGCGACGTCGCCGGTGTGCATCCAGCCGTCGACGATCGTGTCGGCGGTCGCTTCGGGCCGGTTCCAGTACCCGAGCATGATGTGCGGGCCCTTGAGGAGCACTTCGCCCGACTCCTCCGGGTCGCAGTCGGTGCCGTCGTCGCGAACGACACGGACCTCGGTGAAGAAGAACGCCTTGCCGGTCGAGCCGGCCCGGTTCATCGCCTCGGCCGAGCTGATCAGGCAGCCGGGACCGCATGTCTCGGTCAGGCCATACACCTGATGGATCTCGATCCCGAGGTCGTTGTACTGCTCGATCAGCGACTTGGCGACCGGGGCTGCGCCGCTCATCACCCATCGCAGCGAGCTGGCGTCGTGCTTGTCGGCGTCACGGGTGGCCAGCATGTACTGCAGCATCACGGGGACCATCAAGGTGATGGTGATCTTCTCGTCACGGATCAGCTCCCACGAGAGCGTCGGGTCGAACGCTTTGAGCATGACGATCGCGCAGCCCGTGTAGACGCACGACAGAGTCGGCTGCAGCGCGCCGACGTGGAACAGCGGCAGCGAGTTGAGGTAGCGGTCACCTCCGATGAAGTTCGTTGTTGCGGTGCCGGTGATGATTGCCCACATCACGGTGTCGTGGGAGTGCATGACGCCCTTGGGCAGCCCGGTGGTGCCGCTGGTGTACATGATGAACACGAGGTCGCTGCCGCTGCCCTGAGGGGTCGGCTCGTCGGTCGATGCGGACCCCATCCAGTCGTCGTAGTCGGCTGCGCCGTCGCTGGTCTCGCCGCCGACCTGGATCCAGGTGGAGATGGCGGTCTTGTCGCCGCGGCTGCGGAGCTCGGCGACCACCTCGGCGAATTCGACGCCGTAGATCAAGATGGAGGCGCCGGCGTCGTGCAGGATGAACTCGAGTTCGTCGGCGACGAGTCGCCAGTTGAGCGGCACGTTGACGGCACCGATCTTGCCGGCGGCGAAGAACGACTCGACGAACTCGGCGCCGTTCATGAGGAGCAGCCCGACCCGATCGCCGAGCGAGACGCCGGACCCGGTGAGTGCGTTGGCGACCTGGTTCGACCGGGCGTTCAACTCGCGGAACGAGAAACGACGTCCGTTGGCCGGCTCGAACAACGCCTCGAGGTCCGGATCGCGGTACGCCCGCTTGGTCAACAACTGCCCGACGTTCTGACTCACACCTGTGCTCATCGTGTGATTCTCGCGCATTGTTGGATGGCGGCGAGACGGGAGCCGGCGAGGCCGGAGCTGACGATTGATCGAGCGCCGTTCAACGCGCCGAAGTTCGGCGCTTCGGCCGCCGATAGAACTCATCGCATAAGCGGGGACACGATCTCGCGTGACGAGATCGTCGCGGCGTTCGACGCGCTGCAACGACAGGTCGTACGTTCGAGCAACCCGAGGTGCGCCGGATCAGCTCGGGCGAACTCGCGCCATCCCGGCCCGTCACACCGCCGTGACGCTCACCGTCGCCAGGGCCTCTCCGAGCGTCTTTGCTCCGTGGGTTCGAACTACCGTCGAATCAACGATCGGGTCGCTGGGGCGGCCCGACGATCTCCACACCGTTCTTCCGAAGGAGCCCCGCCCATGTCTCGCGAAGCATTGGACTCGATGACACGCAGCGTCGCCGAAGTCAAACAGGTCATCACCACGTTCACCGCCGAGGAATGGGCGCGACCGAGCGGGTGCGATGGCTGGACTGTCAAGGATCTGGTCGCCCACATGAGTTCGAACTACAAGGAGGTCGTCGAGCCGTCTCCATCACCGTCCGACCCGCCCGATCTGAGTGCGGAGCAGATGATGGACCTACTCGTCGAACCCCGTGCGAGCTGGTCCAACGAGCAGGTTCGCGACGAGTATCTCGCATACTGCGACGGCGCTGTTGCGGCGATGGGAGCGCTGCAGGAGGAGCCTTTGGCGTCGACGGTGATCCCGCTCGCTGACCTCGGCTCGTACCCGATGCACCAGCTCGCCGACGCCTACGCCTTCGATCACTATTGCCACCTTCGGATCGATCTGCTCAAACCGAATGGGCCGATCGCACGCGAGGTGCCGGCCGCTGACGATGCGCTGGTCGGCCCAGCAGTTCAGTGGATGCTCACGGGACTTCCGCAGATGCAGCCCGGACTCGAACGCCAGCTCACCGGACGCCTGCGACTCGACTTCACGGGTCCCGGCGGTGGCGACTGGGATCTGGTCCGTATCGATGAGCAAATCGTCGTCGAGCCGGCGACCGGCGATCCTGATGCAACAGTCTCGTCAACTGCTCACGATTTCGTGCTCTGGGGCACCGTCCGCGTTCCGTGGCGAGAACTTTGCACGGTGACCGGTGAGGAGTCGATCGCGTCGACGTTTCTCGACGCGCTGAACATCGTCTGACGGCTGCCACCGAATCGCCAGGAATACGGCGGCGCCCAGCCGACCCATCGAGGTGATGACCTGTTCGGCAAACGAGGCGCTGGCTCGAGGGCGAGCGGGTGGGCCGGAGTACACCAATCAGGTGGTGGCGCCTATGAGAGACACCCGATCCCGTCGTTGTTGCCGTCGAGATTGTGTTCATCAGGCGCCACCACTCTGATGTTCTTGAAGGGAATGTCAGAGCAATTCAAGTCCGGCGGTCCCGGGGCGATGCACACATCCGGGTACGACGGACTGCACCCTGCACGAGGGTCGGAAGGTGGCTGGGTCGTCGGCGGCTGAGTGGTCGGTGGGTTTGTAGGAGGAGGAGACTCGCAGCCCACCCCGTTGCCGTCTGCGTCGAAGTTGTGCGGATCGGCACCCTGCACAGGGAAGTCTTCGCGCCGACGTCGTCGCACGACAGTTGCGGAGGCGGAGGCGGAATGCAGATCGACGGGTACGACGGATCGCACGGCCGAGGCGGATCGGCCTCGCTGCGGGTGTCGAGGATTCGTGTCGGGTCGATGGCGTTGATGTTCGCACCCGGAACGATCCCTACAAGATCGAGAATGACGTGGTGATCGGAGACAGCACCGTCGTAACAGAACTGGCCGTCGGAACCAATCGTCACGACCGCAAGGTTCGGGTTCGCCGGCGTGTTCGCAGCGAAGTTGACCGACGAGAATTGCTGGGCACTGGGCCGACTGAACACCGGCATCGTCCCCGACGCGCGCACGGCACCATAGCCGCCACCGGTCGCAGCGGTATTGGTGATGTTGACCACCGCCACGTCACCCGCCGACCCCCCAGGCGCAGCCACACACCTCGATGAATTGGCGTTCAACTTCGCACCGCTGCGGGTGTCGAGGATTCGTGTCGGGTCGATGGCGTTGATGTTCGCACCCGGAACGATCCCTACAAGATCGAGAATGACGTGGTGATCGGAGACAGCACCGTCGTAACAGAACTGGCCGTCGGAACCAATCGTCACGACCGCAAGGTTCGGGTTCGCCGGCGTGTTCGCAGCGAAGTTGACCGACGAGAATTGCTGGGCACTGGGCCGACTGAACACCGGCATCGTCCCCGACGCCGCGCACGGCACCATAGCCGCCACCGGTCGCAGCGGTATTGGTGATGTTGACCACCGCCACGTCACCCGCCGACCCGCCAGGCGCAGCCACACACCTCGATGAATTGGCGTTCAACTTCGCACCGCTGCGGGTGTCGAGGATTCGTGTCGGGTCGATGGCGTTGATGTTCGCACCCGGAACGATCCCTACAAGATCGAGAATGACGTGGTGATCGGAGACAGCACCGTCGTAACAGAACTGGCCGTCGGAACCAATCGTCACGACCGCAAGGTTCGGGTTCGCCGGCGTGTTCGCAGCGAAGTTGACCGACGAGAATTGCTGGGCACTGGGCCGACTGAACACCGGCATCGTCCCCGACGCGCGGACGGCACCATAGCCGCCACCGGTCGCAGCGGTATTGGTGATGTTGACCACCGCCACGTCACCCGCCGACCCGCCAGGCGCAGCCACACACCTCGATGAATCAGAAGCCACGTATGACGCTCGAGCAGACGTGGTTGCGGTGACCGGATCGTCGGCGTCGACGGACGCTCCAAGTGGTACGACGAGGCCAGCGATGACCAGTGATGCTCCAATGATGCCTGTTCGCATTGGGGCAACGTAGATCATTGGCTTCTGGTGGACAAAAGTCGTTGCCTGGAACTGGCGGGCTGCGCGACGTGGACTTCGAGGCTTGCGACACTGTGGCGCCAGATCACTTCGTGCGCGAGACTGAACGCATGGAGCGGTGGCGGGTATGGGGTAGTGGTGTTTCTCGACGCAGGCGGCGTGCGTCTACACCGACAGACTTGCTCGTTGCATGCCTCGCAGTGATCGCTGCGGGGTGCGGCGTGCAGGACGCAACCGACACGCAGCAGTTCGTCGAGAGTGAATCCTCGACTACGGCCGCTCCTGCGACTAACCCAGCATCGACGACTGAGTTCGTACCGACGACCGTGACTCCAACAACTTCCACAGTCCCTTCGACCACGACCTCGACAACGCCGCCGACCACGACGCCCACCACATCGACGTCGACCACGACCACGACCACGAGCACGACAACCACGTCGACGACAAGTACGACGACCACGACAAGCGTCCCTGAACCGGACGCACCAGCCGTGCCCACCGTTGGCATCACGATTCGGTTCGACGCTGACGGCAACGACAACGACAACAAGAACGACGAGTGGGTGCGCTTCGCCAACGACGGAACGGCCGACCTCGACCTGACAGGTTGGGGCGTAGCCGACGAGGGTCCGCACCGCTATCGATTCGACAGCCTCGTTCTGGCCCCGGGGAGTGCGGTCACGCTCTTCACGGGCTGCGGCACTGACAGCGGCCTGGAGCGTTATTGGTGCAACCCTGGGTCCGCAGTCTGGAACAACGGTGGTGACACGGTCTTTCTCACGGATGCGTCAGGCACACCAATCGCCCAGAAGTCGGGTTGAGAATCAAGACTGTGGGCGAACTCGAACCGGGGCTGTACGAAGCGCTTCTCACCGAAAAACTGGCCCAGCAAATCAAGTCCCTTGAACGGCTCACGCCAGAGCGGCGCGACCTCGACGCTGCAGAGGCGCCAGACCGGATTGCGTCGCACATCTCACGACAGATCGAACGTGCACTGCGCGAACGTGAAGGACGCCGATCGGCTCGAGGTCGGCACGGCTGTCGCACGTGACCTCCTCACACGCCTGGCCGACCTGACCCAACAAGAACCGCAGGATCTCCCGATCGACCCGGCGACCGTCCTCCACGCAATCCTCGGCACCCGCCCCGACGGCACGCCCGCACCGATCGTGTCGCCGCTCATCCCGTTGCTCGACACCACGCTGCTCACCAACGCCAAGGGCGAGCCGAGCCTGTGGAACCAGCTGATCTCCGAGGTTGGATCCTCAGACCGGATCGACGTCGTCATGGCGTTCATCCGACTCAGCGGCATCCGCCCACTCATCGACGCACTCACCGACCACTGCGCCGCCGGCAAACCGCTGCGCATCCTCACTACCACCTACACCGGCTCCACCGAGCGAGCCGCACTCGACAAGCTCGTCGCACTCGGCGCCGACGTCCGCATCTCCTACGACGTCTCCACCACCCGCCTCCACGCCAAGGCCTGGGTGTTCCACCGCCGCACCGGATTCTCCACGGCATACATCGGCTCGTCGAACCTCACGATGTCGGCACAGGTGACCGGCATCGAGTGGAATGTTCGGGCGTCGGCAGCACGCAACCCCGACGTGGTCTCGAAGTTCGATGCGGTGTTCGACAGCTACTGGTCCAACGGCGACTTCCTCGACTACGACCCCACCCAGTTCGACGACCACGCCGACCAGCAGGGCCGAGTCGACGGTGGCCCACGCGTCATCCTCAGCCCGATCGAACTTCGACCCCACCCCTTCCAGGAACGACTGCTCGACCTGCTCACCGTCTCCAGGTCGAAGGGTCGCCACAACAACCTGCTCGTCTCGGCCACCGGAACGGGCAAGACGGTGATGGCGGCCGTCGACTACGGACGCCTTCAGCAGACCATGCCTCGGGCCCGGCTGCTGTTCATCGCTCACCGGGAGGAAATCCTCGATCAGAGCATCGCGACCTTCCGGTACGCACTGCGCGATGCCACGTTCGGCGAGAAGTGGGTCGGCGGCGCGCGGCCGGCGGCGACGAGCACGTGTTCGCATCGATCCAGAGCCTGAACGCTGCCGACCTCAGCCTGCTCGACGCCGACCACTTCGACGTCGTCATCGTCGACGAGTTCCACCACGCGGCAGCCACGTCGTACGCCAAGGTGCTCGATCACCTCCAGCCCGTCGAGCTGCTCGGCCTCACCGCCACGCCCGAACGCAGCGACGGCCTGCCGATCCTCCACTGGTTCGACGACCGCATCGCCGCCGAGTTGCGACTGTGGGACGCAATCGATCAGCAACACCTCTCGCCGTTCGTGTACTTCGGCGTGCACGACGACACCGACCTCAGCGACATCCCGTGGAAGCGCGGCCACGGCTACGACATCACGTCGCTGAGCAACCTGTACACGAGCAACGATGCGTGGGCCCGGCTCGTCGTGAAGCAGGTCGACGATCACGTCGACGTTTCGACAATGCGTGGCCTCGGCTTCTGCGTGAGCGTCGCCCACGCCGAGTTCATGGCCGCTCACTTCGAGCGCAGCGGCATCCCGGCGGTTGCCGTTTCGGGCGAGACACCACGCCAAGAGCGTCACGGTGCGCTCGCCCGACTCCGCAGTGGCGACGTGAGCATGGTGTTCTCTGTCGACCTGTTCAACGAGGGCGTCGACGTGCCCGACGTGGACACGGTCCTCATGCTTCGTCCGACGGAGAGCCCGACGCTCTTCCTGCAGCAACTCGGTCGTGGACTGCGCAAGGCGAACAACAAGGCGTTCTGCACGGTCATCGACTTCGTCGGCACGCATCGCAGCGAGTTCCGCTTCGACCGCAAGTATCGGGCACTGCTCGGTGGCACCAGGCGGGAACTCGAACGCTCGATCGACCAGCGCTTCCCGTTCCTCCCGACCGGTTGCCACATGCACCTCGACCGGGTCGCCGAAGGCATCGTGCTCCGGTCCGCTACGCTATTCCGACACGGTGGCCGGGCAAGGTCGACGAGCTCCGATCGTTGCGTCGCTCGCGACCCGATCTCGACCTCGCTGGATTCCTCCACGAGTCCGGCCTCGAACTCGACGACGTATACGACGGCAATCGTGGCTGGTCCGACCTCTCGAAGCCGCGGGCTCATCGGTTCTTCCGGCCGGTCCTCACGAGGAGAAGCTGCGCCGCGCCGTCGGACGTCTGCTCCACGTCGATGACAGTGCGACTGTCGTCTTCACTCGCTTGCTCGCAGACCCGGTCGCTCCACGCGTTGACCATCTCGACGTTCGCACTCGTCGGACGTTGCACGTGCTCGTGGCACCGCTCGTCGACCAGATGGTCGGCAAGAACAAGGCGTTGGTGAAGGACACCGATCTCCAAGCAGCGACCGATGCGGTGTGGGAGCACCCGCAGTTCGCAGCGAACTGCTCGAAGCCTGTTCGGCCTGCTGACCGACCAGGTCGATCACGTGCACCGACCGCTCGAACGCACCCGGACTGTCCGCTGCAGGTGCACGCTCGGTACGCGCCTCGAGATCCTGGCGTCGCTGGGGCTCGGGAGCGGCCGTTGCGATCAGAGCCGGGCGATCGAGCAAAAATCCCTGCGTGGCAAAGCGGCGTGTACGACGCTGCCGGTGTCGACGCCGACCTGTTCGCGTTCACGCTTGACAAGAGCAGCGGCGGCTTCTCACCGACCACTCGGTACCGCGACTATGCGATCCGCCGCGACCTGATCCACTGGGAGAGCCAGTCGATGACCCGAGCCGACAGCGACACGGGCTGCGGTATCAGCACCACGAATCGATGGGTCGCACGATCCTGCTGTTCGCTCGGTTGCGAGCCGACGATCGCTCGTTCTGGTTCCTCGGACCCGCCACCTACGTCCGCCACGAAGGGGAACGACCGATGGCGATCACGTGGAAACTCGACCACCCGTTCCCCGGCGACCTCTACCAAGAGTTCGCCGCCGCGGTCGTCTGAGCCTCGGTGCGCTTCGGTCGTCGCGTCCGTCGTGCAATCAGCACGAGCACCAGGAGCCCCGCGGTCATCGAACTCCGAGGTACCCCCGCGGGTACATGGAACCCATGTCCAAGCCAGATGACCAAACGGTAGAAAACGACCAGGACGAAGCGTCCTACATTCGGTGGGCGGTGGCCCAAGTACCTCTGATCAGGGAATCGTTGCGGCTCACCGCCGCACCCAACCCGACGACGTCGATCAAGTCAGTCCGCGTAATGTCGGTGTCGCAGCCATTGCCGTTCTCGGGCCCGTCGCGTACGTCGTCGGCCAATACACCGTGACCCTCTTTGCTCGACGATTCGACGTCTCGGCCAACGACCTCGGACTCGATTCACGGGTCCACGCAGCAATAGCTGGTGTGCGGTTTGTCGTGCTTGCCACGATCACTGGACTGTTCATCGCCGGCGGGCGCTTGGCAGTGCGACTCCATCCGTGGCTCGGTCCACTCACTCGGAAAGAGATCAATCGCTCCGCCGCAATTGTCCTTGTCGGATTCGCCATCATCTTTGGCGCAAGCCTCGGCTTCGGTGGACCGACCCTCGCCGGCTCACTCGTCATCGTCTTCGTCTGCACGTACTTCGGTTTCGTACCGATCTGGATTGCCGGACCCTCCGACGACCGGACCGTGCGTCGCCGTATCAGACTCGTCGGATGGATGGTTGCTGCGTTGCTTCTGATCCCCTTCGCAGCCTGGACGATCGGCGACGCGGACTCTCTCGCTCGGTACGCCTATGAACAGGCGGTTGCAGACGAGGAGGTCCCCGACCCTGACCCCTGGCTCGGCGCCTTCGTGCGTGTTGCGCGGCACCGTCACGCTCCCGGATGGCTCGCAGTTCTGTGGGGTACGCATCTCGACAGATGTCTTTCTCGTCTCAGCTGCCGACTTCGACTCGGTCGAGACGCTCGTCGTGAAGGGGGCAACGTTCACGACAGATCGCCGGGACTGTTGATGATCGTTCTGCAAGCCTGTCAACGAGTTGCTACTCATCGAGATCTTCGAGGCGAGGTTTCGGCGATCAGAGCAGTCGCTTCGACGACGTGCGGGTGATCGCATGAATGAACGGTCCGGGTTCCTCCGCCCGCCGCTCGATCCATCGCCACTGAGACATCACGATCTCGAGGATCGACCAGTTGTTCAACGTCTCGCGACTGTTGATCGCGATCATCCGAGCACCGCTTTCCTCGATCGCAGCTCGCTCACGGGTGCGTTGAGCTATGCGCTTGTCCCGTGTGATGATCATCCAGTCGCGTTCAGCAACGGCGCGGATCCAATCGACGTCAGGAGTGTTCACCTGCGTGATGGGGCACGCCGGACGATGACGCTTGTGAACGACACCACCGAGGTCACCTGGGAACGTGACGTCGGATCGGAGCGAAACGAGGATGCGAGCCAGACCGAGCGTGTCCCGCAACCTCGGCCGACTTGCTCGCCACGAATGGTCACGCCATTGCGAGAAGGCGCGGCCCCCACTCGTACGACAGCGCCTCTTTCAGCAGATTGATGTCGAGATCGAAGTCGGCTGCGACGTCCTCGATGTCCTCGCCAGCGTCCACCAACTCCACGAGCGATTCGGTTCTGATGCCATTGACGTGGGGCGCACCGAACGCCTGGTCGGGCTGAATGAGCACATTCGTGCCGTGCCCTCTCGGTCGTATCGCACGCGTGGCTTTCTCGCCGGACACATCGAACTCGACACGTTCGTAGAATTCCGTCATCGTGGGCGTGAGGGCGAGCTGGCCCTTGTTTCCAGCCACGACAATCCACAAATCCTGCGGAACTCCCGCAGCGTCCTGAACCTGCTGGACCAACTTGCGACCCGGGCCCACGAGCGGCGTCGAATAGGCCAGGGGATACTCAACACCCAGCTCGTCGCGCAGTCCACCGATCAGGCTGCGCAGGTGGGCGAGGTGAACCTTGTGTTCTCGGCGGTACTGACGCACATACCAAGCTTCCACGAACTCCCCCCAGGTGAGAGTCCGCGACCCCGTCGGTTCCTTGCGAATGACCGGTGCGTACACCGTCCCCGAGCGAGTGTCGCCATCCAACCACCACTGCAGCGTCGCAACAGGCACGTCGAGGTAGAGGCTTGCAACGGAGATGTCGTACAGCTCGGTGTCGAGCGACGTCGCTTGCATTGTCATGGTCTACCCCTTCTTTTCACAGAATCGAAAGATCGAACGTACGCGCGAGTGTAGACGAGGGGTACTACAGCGGGATGTCGCTGCGCGATCGCTCAAGCCACGGGCGGCTCGTGCCGATCGGTACCGCATGAAATCGCGTGCCCCTGCCGTCCTGTTGACACTTGCTCTTGCGTACGTTGCAGCCTGCGGCGGTTCTGACGCTGCGTCGGAGCCGTCGGACACGGACGCTCCGAACGAATCCACTGCTCCCGCCCAAAGCGACGCGCCGGCGAGACCGGATTTCCGAGCGATTCAGCTGCCACTGAAGCGCAAGGTGGACCCGAAGAATCAGCCGCCACGGAACCGACCGTGACAGAGGTGCCCGCCCCTGACCCCGCCGCCGACGCTGCCACCGCCGAGGCCGCTCTTCTGACGCTGTCCGACTTCCCGGCGGGCTGGTCCGAGGTCCCCGATGAGGAGGACAACTCGAACCAGGATCTGTTAGATGAGGTGTTCGAGTGCCTCGGACCGGATGCAGTCGAGTTGTTCAACAGCGAGACCAAGGCAGAAACCGGGAGCTTCACGGACCCGGCTGACGACTCGACGGTGGACCAGACCGTCGTACTTGCTGCGACCGTGGAGTCCGCTGAGGCCTACATCGCAGGCGGCTCCGCAGATGGCGTCGCCGAGTGTCTGACGACCGCCTACCGCGAAGGAACCGCCGACCTGCTGGCAGACGACGAGGATGCGGCAGGCATCGAACTCGGCGAGATAACGGTCGGCGCACTGAACGTCGGCGAGATCGGCGACGGCAGTTTTGCGTACAGGATCAAAGCCGAGGTCTCGTCCCAGGGCTTCCAACGTGGAGATTGTGTCGGATCTTTGTCGCAGTCCGGACCGGTCGATCTGTTCGTCGGGTTTAATTTTTCCTCCTGTTCGATCCGACGCCGATCGAACGGATCACCGAGTACACGACGCTCGCCGTGTCACGGCTCCCCGGCGCAGGGCTTGATAGCGATGCCGACTCGAATGACGTGCGGCGACGACGGACCCCGCAGTCATAGAACCGCTGCACCACCGACGGCTGCGCCCGTCCAATCAGCGGGGCCAGCGAGCCCGGAACGCGTCCTCGTTCGTCGGGTCGTTCGGTGATGTCGCCGTGCTCGAAATGCCGACCGGAACCCCCGGCGAAGTGGCCGTGATCGCCCAGACCGCAGGCCTCGACCGGTCCGGATCGCTGCCCGTCGTCGTGCGGAACAACACCGACTCGGCCGTGTCCGGGATCGAACTGGACCGGGCGGGCCCGCCTCGACGGCGTGTGCTCGCCGCCACGGGCTCTTCGCAAGGGTTCGAACCAGCAATCGTCGAACCGGGCGAGATCGCATTCGGCTACGTGTATTTCGACTACGACGCGGAGGTCGACGGCGCCGAGTTCGAATTGTCCGTGAGTTCCGATGACGGCGCCGGGTTCAACCTGCCGGCCGTGATATCGACGAACTGACCGGCGCCCACGACGGAATCGTCGGGATTGTCACGAATCAGGGCAGCACGGCAATCAGCGGTCCCATCGGTGTCGCCACGGCGTGCTTCGATGCCACCGGCAACTTCTCCGGTCACGCCACTTCCTACACCGACGAGGATGAGATCGCCGCTGACGGCGGGACCGCGTCGTTCAACATCGATCTGTACGACGACACCGTGTCGTGCGACATCGGCCTCGTCGCCGCCTCCGGCTACGACTTCTGACCAGAATCCAGACCTGCGGCAACGTCCGTCGGACGTCGATCTGTTCGAAACGCTTCTCGGCGTGGCGGCAATGCGTGCCGCGGCGGAACACCGGGAGATCTCTCCATATCGGGGAGCGGCGGCTTGTGTCTCAGGGGCGAGCGAGCGAGCGCAAGATCCCGGCATGACAGAGCGGCGTGTACGACGCTGCCGCTGTCGACGCCGACCTGTTTCGTGTTCACGCTCGACAAGCAGCGGCGGCTTCTCACCGACCACCCGGTACCGGGACTATGCGATCAGCCGCGACCTCATCCACTGGGAAAGCCAGTCGATGACCCGAGCCGACAGCGAGACGGCCTCCGGTATCAGCACCACGATTCGATGGGCCGCACGGTCCTGCTGTTCGCGCTGGTCGCGAAAGCCGACGACCGCTCGTTCTGGTTCCTCGGAAACGCCACCTACGTCCGCCACGAAGGCGAACGACCCGATGGCAATCACCTGGAAACTCCACCACCCGCTCCCCGGTCCAACCTCTACCAAGAGTTCGCCGCCGCAGTTGTCTGACGAGCAGCGACCACAATGACGTCGGCTCTCGTCGGCAGTCCGCCGACTACGTCGAGGCTTGCCGGACGGCTGCAGAGCGCTCCGAGGTAGGTGCTACGAATTTCTCGTTTCGCATGGGCGCCAACACGATGTTCATTCGCCTGACGGTGCAGGCGACCTTTCACTACGTCCACGATCACGTTGTCTGTATCGGCGCACTCTGCTCGAAACCAAAGCCTGGTCAGACTCGGCCAACCCTGAAACACCCCCTGCGTAGGGTTCGCATGACCGACTCCCCTCGTCATCGAACGAAGGGGCAACGAATGCAACTCGCCAACAGCGCGTGACTTTGCCGTGTTACGTTGTGTGGCACGTGAGCCGTTCAGAGCTCGAATCCTGGTCCGCCGAATGGAATTCACCTCTCGGTGTCGGAAGTCGGCCATGTGCTCGAGGCGCTTCGGGGTGTGATCGACGGAACCATGGGCGACGAACCAAACCGGGCTCACGCAGTGTCGATCGCAACGGTCATCGGGAACGCAGTCAGTCGAGAGGAAGGCCAACGATGAAGAAGTCGAAGACGATTCTCTGGCTCGAGGGAACAGACAGGGCAGACGCTCGACGTGCCCGAGGACATGCCGCCCGCACCGAAGGGTCGTCACGTTTCGATACGCGTTCCCGACGAGCTCTACGCCTTGCTCGAAGCCACAGCTTCGACGACTCGGATACGCGTTGAGACCGCCCGCCGACTCCTCACCGACGGGCTCACCGAACGCTCGCAGACGGCCACCGCGATCCATGATGATATCAACGCGCCACCCAGCAAGGCGAGCTCCCCACGTAGACGGTCCGCCATGGAGTGCCCGCCCCACAGCAGGCATGGGAACTGATTCCCCCCGGGTCGCAGGGGCGCCGCCTTGGCAGATGACTGCGTCACGTCCCGACGCGAAAGGTCACCCACATGGCGGGAGACCTCTCGCCGTACATTGATCCACACGAGGCGGTGGTCCGAACTCGGGAACGGGAACTCGCCTACGAGGCTGAACAGCGGGTCGGATTCCGGTGGCCAGAAGACGCCGGCATCGGTGATCCGCAGCTGTTTGCTTGGCAAGACGTAGTCGACGCGGAGGTTCCCGGGTGCGGTGTCAGCAAAGTCGGCAGTGTCGAATGCCGGATCGCTCAAATGGGTCGTGTTGATGCCGCCCTGCAGCTCCGATTGTTCTGCGGCGCCCGGACTGGATGGCGTGACCTTCGTATTGATCCGCCGATGCTCGGTCAACTGCTGAAATGGCACCGGGAATGCTGTCGCCGTCGAGCGGGTCGGAAGTCGCCGATCACCCGCGATCACGAACCTCGAACCCGGCCGCAGACCGCCGCGCTTGCTGTCGTCATCGTAGATGTAACGGCTTTGCGACCGGGGCCCGACGTAGTCCGCCCAGAAACGGATCTCGTCGTGATTTCGTCGGCCGTTGCGGTCTTCGTCGCCGTCGAAGACCGGCGGTGCTGCATGGCTGACCAGGAAGTGGACCGTCCTGCTCGCCGATCTCGATCGGCACGTCCCAATGACTCTTCGAACTCAGGTGAACGAGTCCACTGAACTTGAGTACCAGTATCGTCCGGTTCTGCGGCTGGTCGGATCGTCGGGCAACAGAGCGCCCGGCATGTCCTTCCACTTGAAGAGTTGGAACGTGCGGATGTCATCGTCGTCGATCGGGTGCATCGAGGTAGATCGCCATGCCGGAACTCGCCCTCGAAGAAGCCGAAGCCGTACGAGTCGTTCGGCACGAAGTCGCCCGCTGCACCGCTGTTGTCGTAGTCGAAGCCCGAGTAGACGCCCGTGTTCGACGAGCCGTGTACCGGTACGCATATGATCGGCTCGGCGTCACCGTGGTCACCCGACAGGTAATTGTCTTGGAAGCCGTCGAGCGCGACGTTCGGCGTCGTAGTCGAATTCGTTGATCAGCAACACGTCGGGTCGCGAGCGTGGCATGATCCGCCATCGTACGGCCGCGCGCTGCCCGGAGCGGACAGCTCCGCCCGCGAGCTCGCCGGCAGCGTTGCGGTTCAGCGATGCGTTGAACGTGGCGAACCGTACGGAGTCGGGCTCGTGGAGCCCATGGCCGCGGTCGCCGCCGACCTCCGCCGGCGTCAGCCTGACCGGCGAATACCGCGATCGACGAGACGGCGAGCGCCCCGGCAATTGCCAGACCTCGAAGGTGTGGACGGTGACGTTCCTCCCATTGTTCACGCCCGACGTCAGCTTCGTCGTGTGAACCGAAGGAAAGCGTCGGTCACACTCAGCGCGATTCTGCTCGTGTTCCGGATGCGCCGATACACGCGGCATGACGTCGTTCCGCCTGCGTGACCGCCGAACCCTGACCCGCTTGGCGGTGGCAGGTTTGGCGACGGTGCTGGTCGCCTCTATGACTGCGTCCACGCCGGGCTCGGTCTCGGCTCAGACCACAGCTGGCGACCCGTTCACCGACGTTCCGGCAGTCGAGATCGATCGGGCGCAGCGCAGTGCGGCGATCGACGAGCAAGGCGAGATGGAGAACGTGGCTCCGACCGACGCCCGCACGCTGGCCATGGACCGCGACGCCATGGAAGCACTGCTGGCCGATGCGCCCGGCCCGGATTCGGCCGATGCACTCCGCATCGAGCTCCCCGCTCCCGACGGCACGAGCCACACGTTCGACATCCGTCGCAACGTGACGCTCTCGCCCGAACTCGCCGCCCGCTTCCCCTCGATCCGGACCTATGACGGTCGCGGAGTCACCGACCCGGCCGCCAGCATCACGCTCGACCTCACCCCTCACGGCTTCCACGCTCAGGTCCTGTCGCCGAACGGGCACTGGTACATCGACCCGTCGATCCGCCAGGCCGACCGCCTCCACGTCAGCTACGACCGCGAAGATCTGCCAGCACCCGAAGACGCGTGGACCGAGGCCGAGCTTCCCGACGACCTGCTGCCCGCATCAGGCGAGGCCGGGCCTCAGCAGCGGGAGCCGGAGACGCAGGCTCGGCTCGGCGCCCAATGCGGATGCATCGCATCGTGATGACCGCCGACCCCCAGTATGAGCATACTTCCACAGCAACATCGCCGACCCCGATGCGGTGCGTATCACCGACGTGCAGGCCGCCATCGCCACCGCGGTCAACCGGGTGTCGGGCATCTACCAGCAGGAAGTCGCCGTCCGTCTCCAGCTGATCCCGAACGTCGACGATCTGATCTACCTGCGCAGCGACCCGGGCTGTGCGGATGGCGACAACAGCGCACCGTCGTGCAGCCCGTTCTCGAACGGCAGCGAACTCGCCCTGAATCAATCGGTCACCGACGAGATCATCGGCGACGCGAACTACGACATCGGCCACCTCCTCAACACCAGGGGCGGCGGCCTGGCGGCGCTGAGAGTGGTCGGCGTCAGCGGCAACAAGGCGCGGGGATACACGGGTCTCAGCCGACCGACCGGCGATGGCTTCCACGTCGACCTCCTCGCTCACGAACTGGGCCACCAGTACGGCGGAAACCACACCTTCAACGGCGCGAAGAGCAACTGTACGGGCAACCGCAGCGTCGCGGCGTACGAGCCGGGCAGTGGCTCGACCATCCAGGCGTACGCCGGCATCTGCGGTGAAGACGACCTCCAACAACGAGGCAACGCGACCCGGGGCGACCGGCAGCAGCGACCCGTACCTCCACTCGATCAGCTTCGACGAGATCACCACGCACCTCGCTCGCACGGGCTTCTGGGGCGGCGCCAGCGCCGGCACGACGACCCCGTCGGGACGACGCGGTGCCGACCGTCGACGCCGGCGACGACGTCACCGTTCCAGCACAGACACCCTTCTTCTTGAACGCCGACGGCAACGACCCCGACGGTGACGCCCTCGCCGTCCAGTTCGAACAACGCGACCTCGGCGACCAGACAGAACTCGACCAGCCGCAGGTGACCGCCGGCCCGCTGTTCCGGTCCTTCTCACCTCGTCCCGATCCGCGCTCGACGTTCCCTCGCCTCATCGACATCGTCGCCGACAACACCAACCAGAACGCCAACTGCCCAGCAATGGGTGGCCGCTTCGACTTCGCGAGGGCGCTGTGCTGGTCGCAGTACCTCGTGCCGACCAGCGGACCACTCGCCGTCGACAGCACTCGCACCTTGACCTTCCGAGGAATCGTCCGAGATGGCGCAGGCGTCGGCGGATCTGCCGGCGGCGTCGACACCGACGACGTCGAGGTGGACGTCCACAACACGGGCGAGCGTTTCGCCATCACATCGCAGAACGACGGCGGATCGTTCGGCGGAACGATCGAGGTCACCTGGGATGTCGCCGGCACCCGATCGGCACCCATCTCAGCGTCGACGGTCAGCATCCGGCTCTCCACCGACGGTGGCGTCACGTTCGACAGCGAAGTGTCGACGAACACGGCCAACGACGGATCCGTCTCGGTCCTGCTGCCGACGACCACCACCGATTCGGACAGCGCACGACTGCTCGTCCACTCGGGCGACTGGAACGCAGGCAACGGCTTCTTCGACATCACCGACACGGGCTTCCGGATGGTCGAGAGCATCCCTGCGGTGCTCATCGACCAGGCGTCGACGCAGCCAGACCCGACCTCGGACAGCCCGGTCCGGTTCAGCGTCACCTTCGACCGGCCGGTCAGCGGCTTCGCTGCGAACGACGTGCTCCTGTCGGGAAGTGCTGGAGCGACCACCGCGTCGGTGTCGGGCTCCGGTGCCGACTACACGGTCTCGGTGTCGGGCATGACCCGGACAGGCACGGTCATCGCCGCAGTGCGCGAGAACGCGGCATCCGGCGGATCGCTGGCATCGGCGTCGAACGACGACACCGTGCAGTTCTCGCCGGCCGACCCACCCGCGGACCCGCCGGCCGACCCGCCGGCCGACCCACCCGCTGATCCGCCCGCCGATCCCGCGGTCGTGGTGTCGCTCGCACCGTCGCGACTTCTCGAGACCCGAAGTGGACAGAGCACCGGCGACGGCCGCTTCGAACTCGGAGCATCAGCGTGCACGCCGGAGAGACCGTCGCGCTGGATGTGACGGGCCGGGGAGGCGTTCCCGGAACGGGCGTTGCCAGCGTCGTCTCGAACGTCACCATGGTCAACCCGTCTGGAGCGGGTTTC
The DNA here is from genome assembly GCA_963797925.1 of Ilumatobacteraceae bacterium. Taxonomy (GTDB): domain Bacteria; phylum Actinomycetota; class Acidimicrobiia; order Acidimicrobiales; family Ilumatobacteraceae; genus Ilumatobacter_A. The sequence continues at coordinate 136,238 of CAWCQZ010000001.1, forward strand.
GTCACCGTCTACCCGTGTCGGACCGGTGCGCCGCCGCTGGCGTCGTCGATCAATGCGCCCGCGCGCTCCGGGGCCGTCGCGAACGAAGTGATCGCAAAGCTCGGCACCGGGGGCCAGGTCTGTCTGTTCTCGTCGGTCGACACCGACCTGCTCCTCGACGTCACCGGATGGATGCCGACCGGATCGGCACTCACCTCGCTCGCACCGGCTCGCCTGCTCGAGAGCCGTCAGGCTGGACAGACCGTCGACAGCCGCTTCGAACTGAGTCGCCGGCTCCGTCCCGGCGTGCCGGTGGAACTCGACGTGCTCGCTCGTGGCGGTGTGCCGTCGGACGGCGTCGGCGCCGTGGTGCTGAACACGACCATGATCAACCCCTCCGGCCGGGGGTTCGTCGCCGTGTACCCGTGCCGTGCGGGAGCGCCGCCGCTCGCCTCGTCGCTGAACGCGCCCAATTTCGGTGGCGCCATCGCGAACGAAGTCATCGCGAAGCTCGGAACCAGCAACCAGGTGTGTGTCCTCTCGTCGGTCGACACCGACCTGGCCATCGATGTCACCGGATGGCTTCCGACGACATCCGGGCTGACATCGCTCGATCCAGCCCGCATCCTCGATTCGCGTCCCGGAGGCCAGACCGTCGACCGGCAGTCCGAGCCGGGCCGCCTCGTGCGGGCCGGTGAGACCGTCGAGTTGCCGGTACTCGGTCGCGGTGGTGTTCCGCAGTCGGGCGTCACCGCCGTGGTCCTGAACACGACCATGGTGAAACCGGCCGGTGCAGGTTTCGTGACGATCTTCCCGTGCTCCACGTCGGGTGTTCCGCTCGCTTCGTCGATGAACGCACCGAAGTTCGGTGGCACCGTGGCGAACGAGGTGATCGTGCGTCTCGGCGACGACGACCGGGTGTGCCTGTTCAGCTCCGTCGCGACCGACCTCCTCGTCGACGTGACGGGTTGGATCGCCGACTGATCGACGGCTCATCGAGGGTCGGCTGACCTCACTCGACACGACGTCACGCTTGGACCCAGATCGCCATCGACGACGCAGTCGATGCGCTCACCGGGGCCGGCGCCCACCTCCCTACATGGCCTCGACGCCCAGCTGCGCCGCGGCGTGGGTTCCGCTTCCGACCTCGCCCGTTCTGCTGCTGTGCGCCGGGACCGACGACGAGGAACTCGACCTCGCCGGCTTCGCGATCATCCCGACCGACGGTCGCCGATGCCACCGAAATCGAGTCTGCGGATGACAGCGAATGCATCCAGGACACCTGAGCGAACGAGGTCCATGTCGCCGTCTGCGGCATCGTGCCTGCCGAGCCAACCGGGAATCGTCCCGCCCACGTGGAAGCCACCCATCACCATCTCGAAGTCGGATCCGTCGAGCGACGTGACCTCCCCGTTGTCAGGAATCGCCGCAACGAGCACGTCGACCTCGGCCAACCAGTCGGCATCGTCGGCGTCGGCTGAGCCAGTGGCCGGCTCGACAGATCAACTCGATCGTGGCCAATTCGACTGCCAGCGAGTCCGCTGGAGCGTGGCGCGCCATCTCTCGCACGATCCGTCGCGGCCCCCAACCGTCACGGCCCAGCATCGCCCCCACGACTCGGTCCAGACCGCATTCGAGCAGCGTCAGTTCGGCCTCGTGATGCTGGCAGGCCCGACACCAACACGTCGTGAGCATCCCCGACTCCGGGTTTCGCTCGCCCTTCCGGCATCGATCATCGGCAGTCGTTGATTCTGCATTCATTCGTCGTCCTCCAGCATCTCGTGTTCGAGCTGGTCGCAACTGCGGCGACGAAATGGGCGGCCGAGCGAACGGCCACCGACATCTACAGAGTAGTGCGGGGGTGTATCAGTCCTGGCTGGTACCGCTGTCGGCGGATGGCCGGATCCGGCATTTCCCGACCGGACACCGAGTGCTGGGCCCGAACCGCCCGGCAGTGTCGACGAACCCCGAGTCGCTGCAAGCGGCCGAGAGCCGGAATGGAACACCGCCTCCGAATCCGAGCAGTTGGTGTTCTCGTGATGCTCACAGCGCCGGATCGCGTGTCACAACTGTGTGTGGATCGCCGCCGAACCAACGCACCGCCGAGGCACGGCCTACCCTCGGCTTCAGTGAAACATCTTGAACTCGTCGAACTCTGGAACTCTGCTCACACTGCATGGGCGGCTGACCAGCCCCTGCCAGACGAACTCGAAGCGTGGCGGGCGTCCTACAGCGGCAAGGGCAAGAGCGCGATCGACAAGGCTGCGATGCCCGAGCCGTGGGTCGGCGACCTCGCCAGCAAGCCCGTCGCCGTCACGATGGGCATCCACCCCGGCGTCGCCGACCCGGCCTTCCAGCACCGCGAAGGTGCCTGGCCGAACACCATTCAGGATCAGCACGACGGGTCGTACGCCGACTGGGCGGCCACCGGCCCGTACTTCGGTGACGTCTGGGAGTCCGCCCACGGCGTGAACGTCCACTCCGGTCACCGCATGCGCTTCCTCTCGGCGTGGACCGGCAAGGACCTCAAGCCGTCACAGGTCGTCGACTTCACCGTCTACCCCTGGCACGCAGCCGACTGGAAGACCAACGCCTTCAAGCTCGACCCCGAGGTGCTGCGCGAATACGTCCTCGAACCGATCGCATCGACCGGCGCCACATGGGCGTTCGGATTCGGCAAGGACTGGTGGGAGCTGATCGAGGCACTCGACCTCCCCATCCTCGACCGGCTCGGCGACGGCGGCCGCCCCTACCCCACCCAGGTCGACCACCGACGCTGGCTCGTCGCCGAAGGCCCCGACGGTCTGCGGATCGCTGCCATGCGCATGGACTCGATGCCGATCCCGCCGACCAAGGAAGAGACCGAGGACCTGCGTCGCGTCTTGGAGAGCGGCCCCGCAGGCGAGAACCGCAAGCGGAACATGTCGATCGAACTCGAGTCCGACCTCGCCGCGCGACTGCGCGAGATGGACATGAGCTACATGAACATCACCCGCCTCATGCTTGCGATCGACGACGTGGAACTCGCTGTCGACTCGTGGCAGGCCGACGAGAAGGACGACGGCGTCGCCCTCGTCTACCGCGATGACGTCGTGGTCACGATCCAGCCCGAGTGGGCCGACTTCATGACCGAGGCTCCGGCCGGAACGTCCGTCTCACCCGGCACCGAGGGCAACCACCGCCTGCCGCTCCCGCCCGCCGCCACCGGCCCGGCGAAGACGACCCGCAAGGTCACCAAGGAACCAAAGCCGCTCGGCATGTGCCCCGAGTGCTTCAACGTGCTCAACCCCGACGGCTCCTGCCCGATGGAGTGCGGCGAATAGAACGCACCCGGACCACGTCACGTCGAGACGACGAGTTGACGAGACGACGTCACGTCGAGACGACGAGTTGACGAGACGACGTCACGTCGAGATGACGAGACCACGAGATGTCGCAACCCGGACGGGCGGCCACGTCATCGGCCGACGAGCGGCATCCTGACAACGAGCCCGGTGGCGAGACCGCTCAGCTCCACTCTGCCGGTCGGTGGGCGCTGCCAGGACGGCGGCGACGAGACCAATCAACTCTGCCGGTCGGTGGGCGCTGCCAGGACGGCGGCGGCGTAGTCGGCGAGCATGATCGCACGGCGCAACTGGTCGAGCTCGATCCGTGCGCCGGCGTGCCCGATCAACTCGAGGTGGCTCCCGTCGCGAAGGTCGATGCCGACACCGTCGGCGACCACCGCACCGATCGCGTGAGGCGGCGCATCGAACGCCACGCCCTCGACGAGCCCGTTGTGCTGCAGCTCGACCCGATCTCCGAGCGGCTCAGGGATTCGGCGACAGCTCGACAGCTCGAGTTCGTCGGCGATCTCGCGTGTGACGACGTCGACCACGCCATCCGGGTCGGCTCCCACCGCCGAAGCCGCCTCGGCGACACGATGCAGTCGCTGCAACCCGAAGCCCGTGTCCTGCAACTTCGTCCGCAGACGTTCGGTCCGGTCGTGGATCCAACCGGCGAGCACACCCGACACGACGAGCAAGGCGGCCGTGGCGACGTCCTGCCCGTTCTCCACTCGCGGCAAGCCGTGGGGAACCGTGTGCAGCAACGCGAACGTCGACCCCGCCACGACCGCCAATGTCGTTCCCGGCCACAACCCGGCCCGGGCGCCGACGGTCACCACGACGATCGCCATCGCCAACGCGATGTTCGCCGTGCCGATCGAGTCGCGGACCGGGATCGTCACCGACGCGATCAGGCCGAGGACGATCAGACCGATCAGCATCGTCCGACGCTCGACGGTCTTCGTGACCAGTCGCCAGACACCGGCGGGTCCACTGTCGACCGAGTCGAGCACGTTCGTCATGTTGCGACCCGTCCGGCTCATCGCGAGCCGACGCTTCGTCGCCACACCGTGCACTCGCCAGATCGGCCGTCGTCCATCGGTCTCAAGAGTACGACCACGCGTACACGCGAGGAAGGCTCCACGTCGGAATCCACGACGAAATCTGCTGCGGTCACAGATCCTCGGGCTCGCGGACTCCCCGGCGCTGAGACCTCGCACGGACCGTCGGGCTCGCGGACCGTCGGACCTTCAGGCTCCGAGGCGTGCCGTTCCCGGCGCGACGGTTCGAGCGAGGATGCCGAGCGTGGCGCGCAGGTTGGTCTCGGAGATGATCGGGAAGTGCTCGGCTGCGAGCTCGCGATACGTTCTCGTGGATGTCCGACCAGTCGTAGTACGACGTGACGTTCGTGCCGCCCTCGACCGGCTCGAGCCGGTAGCCGTACACGTGACCGATCGGCGGCTGCATCTGCCCGTCGATCGTCCACGCGATCTCGCGGTCCTGCTCGAACACGCTGATCACCACGGTCACGTCGTACAGCCCGAGGTCGAAGTCGCGCAGCGCGTCACGGTCCATCTGCACGACGAACGAGTCACCCACCGCACTCGCGGCATCGCCGGTCGACGACATCAGCATCCCCGACGCATCGATCTGCACGTGCCCCTCCGGGCTGCGCAGGATCTCGAAGATCGCCGCCGGCTCCGCCGCGATCGCCCGTTCCACTTCGATCCGCTGTTCGCTCATCTCCTCACTCTGACACGTCCGGTCGATCGCGTTGCTGCCCGTCCGACCCGGACCACCAATCGGGCAATTCGTTGCCCGCCAGCTGCGCGGCGCGTTCGCACAGCGCCCGGTACAGGTGGCGGTCGGCGTCGGTCGGGAGTGCATCGAGATGAGCGCTGATCGTGTCCCAATCGGCTCGCGCTGCGGGACCCGTGAGCGCCGCTGCCGACCCGACCTCGGCGACGTTGTCGAGCGTGGTGCGCATCATCGCCCAGTAAGCGTCGACGGGGACACCGACCTGTATTGCAAGCGACTCGACCTGAGCGCACAGCGCGGTGAAATGGTTGGCGGCGATCGATGCGGTGGCGTGATACAGCGCTCGGCTCGACGCCGGCACGTCGATCGCCCGACCTCCCAACGATGACACGACCTCGGCCATCAACGGGTCGCCGTCGACGGCGAACGTGCACTCGTCCAGCAGGCGTCGGCTCCCGGTGGCGGCATCGGGGAGCGACATCAGCGGATGGATCGAACCGACCCGCCGATGCGGGGCTAGCACGTCGAGGCCACATGCGCCGGACACGTGAGCCACGACGGCGTCGGTGACCGGCACGACTCGCGCGATGTCGGCGATCGATCCGTCGGGAACCGCGAGCAACACCAGGTCCGCATCGCGCCACGTTCCGATGTCGATCCCCGCGTCGATCCCCGTGTCGATACCCATGCCGATCCCTGTGTCGATCCCCATGCCGATCCCTGTGTCGATCCCCATGCCGATCCCTGTGTCGATACCAATGGCGCCGAGGGGTCGGGCGGCGACGAGTTCCGAGGTCCAGCCGACCTCGCTCAACGCACGGTGGAACGAGCCACCGGCGCGACCGGACCCGATGATCACGCACGATCTCGCCATCCTCCGACTCTCTCACGAAAGCCCATCGCCTCTGATCGATGCACAGCGGGTTCCGGAATCTCAGGCTCTCACCGAGTGTTAGGTTTCGCGCGTCGCCGTGGGGGCGGCATTCACTCTGGGGGGTATGAGCATGCAGGTCGATCAACTTCGCTCGCTGGCGCTGTTCGACGGGCTGACCGACGACGAACTCGCACCGTTCGCGAGCCAGTTCGAGGAACTCGACATCGTCGCGGGCAGCAGCCTCGCCAAACAGGACGACTTCGCCTACAAGTTCTTCGTCGTACTCGACGGAGACGTCGACGTCCATCGCGACTTCGAACACATCGCCAGCATGGGCCCCGGCGAGTTCTTCGGCGAGATGGCTCTCGTCAAAGGCGAGAAGCGCAATGCTCGCGTCACGGCCAAGACGCGTCTGCCGCCTCGCTTGCATGATGGGCTGGGACTTCAAGACCATGACCGAGCAGCTCCCCGCCGTCGCCGCACGCATCGACGCCGCGGTCCACGAACGCGAGGCGTAGCGGAATCGACGCGCCGACGCTCAAGTTCTGGCAACATGCGTCCGATTCATCGGTGTGGCACTCTTTCGCCCGGCGCTCGATGAACTCGCCCACCTCGCCAACCCGCTGAACGACGGCGAACTCGAGGTCGCGCACGCGCTCGCCCGATTCGACGATTCCTGGACGGTCTACATCCAGCCCCGCCTCGGCCAGGACCAGCCCGACTTCGTCGCCGTCCACGACTTCCACGGCGTCTGCGCGATCGAAGTGAAGGACTGGCGCCCCGACGTCTACCGCCAACGCGACGACGGTGCCATCGAGCACCGCCGGTCGGGCGAACGAGGCTGGGAACGATCCTGCGAGCAGCCCCGCTTCCAGGCCTACCGCTACCGCACGACGATCTACGACCAGTTCTTCGCGATGCCCGACGACGCGGCGCACCCGACCGACACGGTTCGATCCGTCGTCGTGCTCCCGCAGATGTCGAACCACGAAGCGAGCAGGCTCCTCCGCCATCACCGCGTCAACGAGCGCGAGCGGGACGTGGCTGTGTGGGGAGGCGATGGACTCAGGCAATCGCTCGACGAGATCGTGTGCGGCACCGGCTGCGTACCGCCCCGACACCAATCGATCATCCGGCTCCGGCGCCAGCTGGCCGACTCCTGGATCAGGCTCGAACAGGGAGCACCGGCACGTCTGTCCCCCGACGCACGCAACATCGAGAGCAACCCGTCCGGTGCCCGCATCCGCCGCGTCCGCGGCCCGTCCGGTTCCGGCAAGTCGTTCGGACTCGCAGCGCGAGCGGCGCGGCTCGCGTCGGAAGGCAAGTCGGTGCTCGTGCTCTCGTTCAACACGACGCTGTCCAACTACCTCCGCACGCTCGTCACCGCTCGTTGCCGCGAACTCCCCGCCAACCCCAGCCTCGTCACGTGCACGAACATCCACCGGTTCTGCAGCCGACTGGCCGACGACGCCGCGTTGGCGGGCATCACCACACGGACGTATCCCGACGTGCAGTGGTTCGACCGGCCTGTCCTGCGGGCGCTCGAAGCATGCGAGGCCGGCCACGAAGCCCGCTACGACGCCGTGCTGGTCGACGAAGGCCAGGACTTCACGCTCGACTGGTGGAACCTGCTTCGCACCCACGTCGTCACACCCGACGGCGAGATGCTGCTGGTCGCCGACCCGACACAGGACGTCTACGACAAGCGGGCCTGGACCGACGAAGACCAGATGCTCGGCGCCGGGTTCTCCGGCACGTGGACCGACCTGAAGGGTTCGTACCGGATGCCGGGCGACCTCGTCGAGATCACCAACCAGTTCGCGCAGTGCTACGTGAAGGGCGAACGCCTCGACGGCTGCGTGCCCGCGGCCGGAGCGGGTACCGACGTGACCAGGAACAACGGCTCGCGGTCCGTCCGCCACTGGCACCAGGTCGAGCGGACCGACGAACTGGGCGTGGAGGTCGGCCGAGAAGTCGTCCGCCTCCTGCGAGAGAATCCGAACCTCGCACCGAACGACGTCGCGTTCCTCCTCGAACGGCACCGCGACGGCGTGGACGCGGTCAACGAGATCGAGGCCGCCGGCTACTCCGTGCACCACGTGTTCTCGAACTCGCGGCCGACACAGACCATCCGCAAACGTCGCTTCTGGCCGGACGCCGACGGCATCAAGGGCTGCACCGTCCACAGCTTCAAAGGCTGGGAGAGCCCGACGCTCGTCATGGGCATCGGCAAGGGTTCGGAGTCGCGGCGACTCGCCTACGTCGCGATGACCCGCACGAAAGGCGGCGCGACCAACGGCCACTCGTTCGTGTCGGTGGTCAACGCCGACGTCGACATCGCCGACTTCCAGTCCCGCTTCGAGGAATGGGCTCCGCCGGACACTGCGCTACGCGTCCTGCGACACGACGACCGGGTGACGCGACGACGGCGCACCGCACTCGAGTTGCTCCGGCTTCCGGCCGACGCTCCGCTCTCCGTCTCGGCGTCGGAACTCGCGTGACGAGCACTCGCACGAACAGCACGTTCACGGCGTTCGCCTTCGACGTACACGGCGAACGCGGTTCGCCACTCTCGATCTCTCCCGGCCTCCGGACAGACGCCTGACTCAGCCTGGTTCCCACTCAGGGGGCGCCAGTTCGAACCGGTCGAAGTCGAAGCCGGGCGCGACCGTGCAGCCCACCAGCGTCCACTCCCCCGTCGACTCGGCCGACTGCCAGTGCCCGAGCGGGACGATCACCTGCGGGCGTTCGCCGGCGGCGAGGTCGACACCGAGCACGTGCTCGTGCGTCGTCGTCCCATCGGCGGACACACGCAGCCGAATCGGGTCGCCCGCGTAGTGATGCCACACCTCGGCAGCATGCAGCACCCGATGCCAGTGCGACCGTTCACCTCGTGCGAGGAGGAAGTAGATCGCGGTCGAGCGGACCGTGCCGTCCGCTGCATCATCGCTGAACGTCCGGCGGTACCACCCGCCCTCGGGATGTGGTTCCAATTCGAACCGGTCGACGATCTCGCGGGCCCCCGCCGGCAACTCGCGTCCGGCCCCGCTCATTGCCGGACCAGCCCGACGACGCCGACGGTGCCCGACCGCATCGAGCGAATGCTGTACGACGACAGGGGCCAGTGTCTCATGCGCATCAGCGATGGAACTCGACCGCGAACCGCACGGGGCCGTCGAGCACCACGTGATGGAGCGCGGCTGGAGGGATCACCTGCTGGTCGCCGCTGCCGATGACGCGGACGACGTCGGGCTCGTCCTCGAACACGAACCCGAGGGAACCCGTCTCCACGACGAGGCGGCCCCACACGCCCTCGGCGACCTGGTGTGCCCGCCGCAGCCCCGCCGGCGTGGAGTGCTCGTCGAACGTCGGCGTCGTTCGCTGCAACGTCAACCCGGCCGGTAGTTCGTCCACGTACCGATCGTACGCTCACCCGACGATCAAGCGGGTCGGGTCGACGCCGCCCGATCACGGCGGTGCCAGAGGTCGACCGCGAGTGCGACGACCGGGTCAGGGTCTTCGTAGTGGACGAGGTGACGGCGGCCGGCGATGAAGTGCGCCGTCGCGTTGTCGCCGATCGCAGCGACCGTGTCGTGCACCATCGCGTCGGTGGCGTACTCGTCGTCGGTCCCCTGCGCGACGATCGTCGGCGCCGTGATCGCCGACAGCTCGGAACGGACGTCCCACGACTGGAACTCGTCGCTCACCCAGACGCCGCTCCATGCAGCGAACAGCTCTGTCGGGTGCAGGTGATTCCGGCCGAGGCCCGTCACGAGGCGGTCGGACTTCGCTCGCATGTCGATGATCGCCCCGCTGCAGATCGGCTCGACGAACGTGTGCGCCGCGATCGACAACACGGCCGACACCGGACGCTCGGCTGCCGACCTCGCGGCGTGGAGGAGCGCGATCGAGCCGCCGTCGGAGTGCCCGACCAGCATCGGCTGCTCGGCACCGTGCTGAGCAAGCAGCTCATCGAGCAGCTCGGCGTTGTGACGCAACCATTCGGTCGGCCACGGCCCGTCGGGCACGGGTTCGGAGCGCCCGTGGCCCGGTCGGTCGTATGCCATGACGGTCGCGCCGGTGTCGGCGGCGATGCGCGCAGGAACGTCGCCCCACTGCGTGATCGAGCCGAGTCCGTCGTGCAGCATCACGATGTCGGGCGGCCCGTCGCCCCACGTCTGTGTGGTGATGCCGTCCACTCCAGACGCCACTACGAGCGACCTCCGCTACAAACGGACATAGTCGTAGTCCGCGGGCTTGGTGTTGATCCCGCGTGACGGTGGAGCGATCCAACTCGCCATCTTCCCGGCCTCGTAGACCGGCTTCATCAAGGATCCGACGTGCTCGCGCTCGGCGTCGGTCGGCAACCAGTCGTCGACGTTGGCGTCCCACTCCTCGTCGGAGATCAGATGACCGTCCGGGTGGATGTGGTGCCCGGCGAATGCGCCGACCTGACGGTTGAATCCGGTGTCGGGCAGCTTCAACTCGACGTCGACGCCCATCTCGGAGAGCATGCGGTTCCAGCGGCGAAGGCCCTTCGCGCAGTCCACCGAGTACTCGCTACGGAGTTCGAGGTTGACGAGTGCTCGTGCCGACATCTGCTCGGTGACGATCTCGCCGTCGGCCACGCTCGTGTAGGTCGACTGCAGATCGTTCAGCACGTGATCGTCTTCGTAGCCGTCCTCGCCGTAGCGCCCCTTGAGCCCGGCGGCGTAGTAGTTCGCGGCGTTGGTCGACCGTTCGGAACCGAAGAGGTCGAGCGACACCGAGTAGTGGAAATTGATGTAGCGCTGCAGCGTGTCGAGGTTGATGCCGCCGTGGGTGGTGACGTCGTCGGTGCCGTGCTCGTTCATCAGCTGCGCGGTGCGTTCGACGATGCGGCCCACACCGCTGGCGCCCACGAACATGTGGTGCGCCTCTTCTTTCAACATGAAGTCGCAGGTGCGGCTCAGCGGGTCGAACGCCGACTCCTTCAAGGCGCCCAACTGGTACTTGCCGTCGCGGTCGGTGAAGTAGGTGAACATGAAGAAGCTCAGCCAGTCCGACGTCTGCTCGTTGAACGCGCCGAGGATGCGCGGGTGATCGGCGTCGCCGGAGTGGCGTTCGAGCATCGCGTCGGCCTCGTCGCGACCGTCGCGGCCGAAGTAGCGGTGCAACAGGTACACCATCGCCCACAGGTGGCGGCCTTCCTCGACGTTGACCTGGAACAGGTTGCGCAGGTCGTACAGACTCGGCGCGGTCTTGCCGAGGAAGCGCTGCTGCTCGACCGAGGCCGGCTCGGTGTCACCCTGCACGACGATCAGCCGGCGCAGGTCGGTGCGGAACTCGCCGGGCACTTCCTGCCACACGGGCTCGCCCTTCATGTCGCCGAACCCGATCGTGCGGTCCGGCTGCTGCTCTCCGAGGAAGATGCCCCACCGGTAGTCGGGCATCTCGACGTGGCCGAAGTCGGCCCACCCGGCCTGGCCGACGTCGATCGCGGTGCGGAGGTACACCTCGTTCTCCTGGAAGCCGGCGGGACCCATCTCGCCCCACCACGACTGGAATCGCGGCTGCCAGTTCTCGAGCGCGCGCTGAAGGCGCCGATCTTCGGACAGGTTGACGTTGTTCGGGATGCGCTCGGAGTAGTCGATGGTGGCCATGGTGTTGCCTCTCAGTTCCGGATGGGATCGGTTGCGGTCGGGATCAGGTGCGGTTGCGGTCGTAGGTGGGTCGCGAGCCGGAGCCGTAGCGGCGCAGTGCGCCATCTGGTCCCGATGCGTTGGGTCGGATGAAGATCCAGTTCTGCCAGGCGCTGAGGCGCGAGAAGATCTTGGTCGCCATGGTTTCGGGGCCGGCGAAGCGATGGTTCGCTTCCATGCCGGTCAGCGCGTCAGGTGAGAAACTGGCACGTTCCTCGATGGCGAGACGAACCTCGTCGTCCCAGTCGAGGTCGTCGGGCGCGAAGGTCACGAGGCCGAGTTCGAGTGCCTTGGCGGCCACGACCGAGGAGCCGATCGCTCCGCCCGCCGCGACCAGCGCGTCGTCGCTGCCCCAGAACCGCGACTGCAACCGGGTCAGCCCGTTGGCCATCGGCATCGGCCCGGAGCTCACTGCGGTCAGGTGGAGTTCGGCGGCGGGCAGCGGTTCGTCGTCGTCTTCGAAGATGCCGTCGAGCATGTAGCTGCGATCCGCAGCGAGCGCGAGTTCGGCGAGCACCCCGGCGAAGCAGGAGCCCGGGTCGACGATCGCGAACAGCGTCCGAGCGCTCAGGTCGAGGCGTGACAGCACCCGCTTCCAGAGCAGCGATGTCTCGCGCTGGGCATGGCCGACCGGGTTGGTGAGCGCATCGTCGTGGACGAGCACATCGGCGGCCTCGCCTCGGGTGTGGAGTGTGACCGTGCCGAGCAGCGGCTCGTTGAAGCGCAGGTGGCAGAGCAGGTCGTCGAGTTCGCGCGCTGCGGTGAGCGGCCAGTGGGCGTCGGCGCTCGCCGTGACGGTGATCGCCACGGATGCTGCGTCGCGATCGAGTGATGCGGTGACGAACTCGTAGGTGACCGCGTCGTCGGTGATCGTGCGGTCGAGCGGGGTGAGCACCACCGGCTCGGCAGCCGAATCACTGGCGGAACCCCGGTCGGACGTGGCGGCCAGGGCGGCCGCCCGGGTGGCGACGGCGTCGTCGAAGGTGGAGGGCGGGGCGACCTCGTCGATCAGCTTCCAGGCCACGGCGTCGGCGCCCTGCATGCCTTCGGACAGCGTGGCGAACACGTCGGCGTGGTCGCGTCGGACGTGGCGCTTGTCGGTCAAGCGGGTGAGGCCGCCGGTTCCGGGCAGGACGCCGAGCAGCGGCACCTCGGGGAGTGACACCGAGCTGGCTCGATCGTCGATGAGGAGCAGGTGGTCACACGCCATCGCGAGTTCGTAGCCACCACCCGAACAGGCACCGTTGATCGCCGCGAGGAAACGTAGCCCGGAGTCGGCCGACGCTTCTTCGATCTCGAGGCGGGTCTCGTTGGTGAACTTGCAGAAGTTGACCTTGTGGGTGTGGGTCGCTGCGGCGAGCATCCGGATGTTCGCACCGGCGCAGAACACCCCGGCGATCGCGCTGTCGACGACCACGCACTGCACGTCTGGGTGTTCGAATCGGATGCGGCGCACGGCGTCGGCGAGTTCGATGTCGACGCCGATGTCGTAGCTGTTCAGTTTGAGTTCGTAGTCGCCGAGCAGTCCGCCCTCGATGTCGACCTGCATCGACAAGTGAGCGATGGCACCGTCGAACGCCAGCACCCAGTGCCGGTACTGATCGGGATGTCGCTCGAAGGTGATCATGTCGGTCATGTCGTCGTCTCGTTCTTGATCTGGCGGTGCGGTCTCTCTACAATGTTCCTCGGATCACCAACTATGCCTGAGCAAACTGTAGAACGTCAAGTGGTGGCGAGAGAATCGCTCGCTCCCGTCCTGGGCGCAACCCACGACGGTCGCGCCACAGCCGACTCGGCTCGGGGGTTGCTCGTCACCGTGCTCGGCGAGTTCGTCCGCCCACATCAGGCGGCCTGGACGCAGACACTGATCGAGTTGATGGAGGCGCTCGGCGTCCAACCCAAGGCCACGCGCCAGTCGTTGGCCCGTCTCGCCGAGAGTGGATGGCTCGAACGCACCAAGGAGGGGCGCCGCACGCGCTGGCATCTCACCGAGACGAGCCGGTCGCTGCTCGAATCCGGCGCAGAACGCATCTACGGGTTCGGACAGACGCCGCGAGCGTGGGACGGACGTTGGTCGGTGCTGTTGGCCAGCCTGCCCGACAGCCACGGAGTGTCCCGACACCGTCTGCGTGCGCGCTTGGGATGGGCCGGCTACGCCTCGTTCGAACAGGGAGCTTGGATCTCACCGTGGACCGACCACGAAGACGCCGCCGTGCAGGTACTCGACGACCTGGACCTGCGTGTCGCGACCTCGTTCGTCGCCGAGCTCGGCCAACTGGGTGACGGGCGCGACATCGTGAGTCGCGCCTGGAAGCTCGACGAGGTCAACGAGCAGTACCGGGAGTTCATCGACATGACGCCGGCGGTCGAAGGAGCGGACTCTGCAGGGCTCGACGCCGCGAGGCAGCTCACTGCGCTCGTCCACCGATGGCGTCGCTTCCCGTTCCTCGACCCCGAGCTTCCAGCCGCACTCCTTCCCGATGGTTGGCTCGGAGCTCCGGCGGCGCGATTGTTCGCCGACACCCGCGTGCTGCACTCATCGGTCCGGCCACTGCGTGGTGGCTCGACTGCGATCGTCAATACTGAACGAACATCGGAGGCACCATGAACACAACCAGCCGGCCATCCACCGCCGATCGAGCGTTCAATCTGAGCACGTGGCTGGTCGACCGTCACGTCGAAGAAGGGCGCGGCGATGTCGTGGCGATCCGCTGCGGCGGCGAGTCGCACACCTACCGCGACGTGCTGGATCACGTCGAGCGGGTTGCAACGGGCCTGCGTGCGATCGGCGTGCGTTCCGAAGAACGCGTGGCGATGGTCATGCTCGACTCGGTCGAGTTCATCGCGACCTTCCTGGGCGCGCTGCGGATCGGTGCGATCCCGCTGCTCACCAACCCATTGCTCCCCGGCAGGGACCTCGGCGTGATCATCGCCGATTCGAGAGCACGCCGTCCTGGTGATCTCCCACGAGCGAGCTGCGTCGCTCGACGACATCCGTGCCGGCGCGTCCGAGATCGAACACGTGATCACCAGCGACGGATGGGCCGACTTCACCGCATCGGACGAGGACGGCGCGGCATATGACACGTGGATCGACTCGCCCGGGTTCTGGTTGTGCACGTCGGGCACGACCGGCATGCCGAAGCTGGCCATGCACACGCACGGCGACGTGAAGGCCACCTTCGACACGTACGCCACGCAGGTGCTCGGCATCACCGCGAACGATCGCTGCTTCTCGGTCGGACCGATGTTCCACGCCTACGGGCTCGGCAACTCACTGACCTTCCCCTTTGCCGCCGGCGCATCGACGATCTTGGAGCCGACCCGCCCGCCGACACCGCGACTCGTCGCCGACATCGTCACCACCGAGAAGCCGACGCTGTTCTTCTGCATCCCAACGTTCCTCGCAGCGCTCACCAACTCCGACCTTCCCGACGACACCTTCGCCTCCGTTCGCTACGGCGTCTCGGCCGCCGAATCGCTGCCCGCCGAGACGTTCACCCGGTTCCTCGAACGGTTCGGCGTGACGATCCTCGACGGCATCGGCTCGACCGAGATGTTGCACATCTTCGTGTCGAACACACCGGACGCTCACCGTCCCGGCACGACCGGCCGAGCCGTGCCCGGCTACGAGGCGCGCGTCGTCGACCCCGACGGCAACGACGTCGCCGACGACGAGCCCGGCCAACTGGTGATGCGCGGCGAGTCGTCCGCCTCGGGCTACTGGTGCCGCTCCGCGGCAGTCGCGCGCCACGTTCGAGGGCGAATGGACGCGCACCGGCGACCTCTACACCCGATCGGCCGACGGCTTCCTCACCTACCTCGGCCGCTCCGACGACATGTTGCGCGTGGGCGGCGAATGGGTGTCACCTGCAGAGGTCGAAGGAACCCTGATCGAGCACGCGAGCGTGCTCGAGGCGGCGGTGGTCGGCGAGCGCGACGCCAGCGACATCGTGCGCCCGATCGCGTTCGTGATCGCAGCGCCCGGCGCCACCGTCGACGACGAGGAACTGACCGCCTGGTGTCGTGATCGACTCGCCGGCTACAAGCGGCCGAAGCGCTACGAGATCGTCACCGAGTTGCCGAAGACCGCGACCGGCAAGATCCAGCGCTACAAGCTCCGCCGATAGCTCATTGTGGGTCGACGCCCGAGCAGTCCTTGGTGATGAAGGGTTCGTAGTAGCGGGCGTTGCTGAGCCAGCGCCACTGACCGTCGTTGCCGCGCCGGAACAGACCGTGGCCGAGTTCGAGCTGGCCGGCCTCGAGTCGTTTCAGGTACACGAATCCGATGTGGTCGTCGTCGGGCTGCGAGCGGCCGCGTTCGCAGACCTCGACGATCTCGTTGCCCGGGAAGGGTTCGCCGTCCGAGATCGCCGACGCTGCTTCGTCGTAGCCCATCGAACGCACGTCGGCGAAGGCGGCCACGATGTCGATGTCGCCCGAGGTGCGTGCCTCGCGTTCGACGTCGAACAGGGCAGGGAACCAGACCGCCGGGTCGTCGCCGGTGAGTGCCGGGTACTCGGGTTCAGTGCCGAGCGAGACGTCGGCGTCCGTCGGGTCGGCGTCGAAGACCTGCGCTTGGAACTCGCACGAGACCTGCGCCTGTGGCCGGTCGGTGAATCGGCCGGTGACCAGTTCACTCGCTCCGGGCTCGAGCGACCAGATCACGATCGGTGCGAAGGAACTCTGCACGGCGTCCTCGCGGTCGCCGTCGACGAACATCGCGAAGTTGGCGTGCAGTCCCAGCGGCGTGGTCCAGTCGTTCGTCACGGTCACTTCGAAGGTCCCCGATCCGCAGGAGAAGTCGGTGAGTGACATCGCGAACAGGTCATCCTCCTCGGCCATGTCGATCGCCTGCACCCGGCCGCGGATCGCCACCGCCCGGTCCAGACGATCGAGTTCCGGGCCGCACTGCGTCCCGACCTCGGCTCGCCCGTCGCCCTCGCCACCCGCCGCGGCGAACGCTTCCGCCAGCGCAGCCACCATCACGCGACGCGTCTCGAAGCCGTCGGAGCGAAGCGACGAACAGATCGTGTCGACGACTTCGACCGTCGGCGCGATCGTGGTCGTCGGCGCCAACGTCGTACTGGTCGTCGTGGTCGTGCTGGTGGTCGTGGTCGTGCTGGTGGTCGTGGCGCTGGTCGATGGCGGCGCCGCGATCGTGACCGGAGCGGCGGGTGCCGTCTCGGACCCGCCGTCTGGATCGCTGGTCGCCGTGCACGCTGCGACGCCGACCAAGGCAACGACGCCGAGCGCGATCAGTCGGTCGACGGCGATCGGGATGCGAGTTGAACCACTGCTGGTCATGACCAGGCCTCTCTGACGACGGCCGGCGGGCGGGTCCCACCGATCCATCCCCTCAGTGGGTCGTCAGAACGGCAGACGGGAAATCAGCAGACCAGAATCAGCGACCTGAATCAGCGACCCCGGCTCAGCGACGAGACGTCAGCGACGCGGTCGGATCATGGTGAGGCCGTCGCCGATGGTGAGGATGACTGCGTCGCAGTCGCCGCGGCGGGCGACGTGGTCGTTGAACTCGCGCAGGGCGACGGTGTCGGTCGAGTCGTCGGCGGTGTCGAGCACACGGCCGGACCAGAGCACGTTGTCGACGAGGATCACGCCGTTGTCACGCAGCCGCGGGAGCAGGAGGTCGAGGTAGCTGAGGTAGCCCGACTTGTCGGCGTCGACGAACGCGAGATCGATGTGTGGCTCGTCGGGGAGGAGGGCGAGTCCTTCGGCGGCAGGCCCGAAGCGCATCTCGATACGGTCCGCGACACCTGCTGCTTCCCAGGCTTCGGTCGCGGTCTCGGCGTACGTGTCGACCAGGTCGAAGCAGATCATCCGGCCGCCGGGAGTGAGGCCGCGTGCGAGCCAGAGCGCCGACATGCCGGTGAACGTGCCCACCTCGACGATCGTCGTGGCGCCCATCGCTGCGGCGAACATCTCCATGAATCGGCCCTGGTCGTCGCCGATGTTCATCCCGGCTCGGTCACCGAATCGGTCACGACTCGCTTGCGCCAGGTTCTCGGCGACCGCGTCAGCAGCCGGGTTCGACCGCTCGACGACGTAGCTGTGGATGTCCTCTGGGATGCCGAACGACTTCATCCGACCAGCGTGGCACAACGGCCTGTTGGTCGTCAGCCGAGCCGTGCGTGGATCGGCGAGCCGTGATGCGCGATCAGCTTCCAGCCGCCGTTGCGCCGGACGAACACGTTGGTTGCGGCGAGCGCATGCGTTTCGCCCCGATCCACGAGATTCTCCTCGAGCGTCACCCAGGCCATGTCACCGATCACGTGCGTCGCCTTGTTGGTGATGATGAACTGGTTGCGGCCGACGCCTTCGAAGATCCGCTTCCACGACTCCTCGATCTGGTCCCAACCGCGCAGGATCGGCCAGCCGGGATGAATGCAGACACTTCGATCCGTCTGGTCCCAGACGCGCGACATCGCTTCGAGGCTGCGAGCTTCGTGCGCTTCGTAGAACGCGTCGTTCGCTGCATGCACCTCGTCGATGTCCGTCACGCCGGTGGACGGTAGCCGCGCCACGAGAAAGCGGGTCCACCTGGTGGCGTCTACTCTGGCGTCATGGACCGAAACGACTCGGACTGGGGTCTGGCCGCTCAATCCGGCGCATCCGGTGAGGAGATCTCGGAGCTCTACGAGACGTGGGCGGCGAGCGGGAACTACGACCGTGACGTCGAGGACTGGGGCTACGAAGCACCGGAACGCATTGCCGACCTGACGGTCGCTGCACTCGCCGACGTCCCCGGTGACGTGCTCGACGCCGGGTGCGGCACCGGCAAGGTCGGGGCTGCGTTGAAGGAGCGCGGCGTGAGCGATGTCGTCGGCGGCGACTTCACGATGGCCTCGGTCGAGGTGGCTCGAGCACGCGAGGTGTACACGTCGGTCGACTACCTCGATCTGAACAACCCGCTCGACTTCGCCGACGGGCGGTTCGCCGTCACCGCCAGCGCCGGCGTGTTCTCCTACGTCACCGACACCGACGCGACGCTTCGTGAACTGTTGCGGATCGTGCAACCGGGCGGGTCGATCCTCTTCACGCAGCGCACCGACCTGTGGACCGAACGGGACTGCGACGCGATCATCGCTCGGCTCGTCGACGCCGGCGACTGTGCAGCGACGGTCTCTGATCCGCTGCCCTACCTCCCGCTCCACCCTGACTTCGGCGACACGATCGGTATCCGGTACGTCACGCTCGCAAAGCGACGCGACGGCACCGGCAACTGACGCTTGTATCGTCGGACGAATGGCAGAGAACAAGCTCACTCCCCTCCAGCAGGTCGAGGCCGACCGCAAGGCGGCCGCTGCGGCGAAGGTCAACAAGTCCTCCCGCATCTTCAGCGACGAGGAGAAGGCCA
Source organism: Ilumatobacteraceae bacterium (assembly GCA_963797925.1). Taxonomy (GTDB): domain Bacteria; phylum Actinomycetota; class Acidimicrobiia; order Acidimicrobiales; family Ilumatobacteraceae; genus Ilumatobacter_A. Next base: position 155,234 of record CAWCQZ010000001.1, read on the forward strand.
CGCGCAAGGAGCGCGTCGGCAAGGCCAAGGATGCGCTGACCCGCTCGGTGGGCATGAAGGGCGACCACGTCGTTGCCGGGCGCGCCGCACTGAAGAAGTACCTGCAGCAGATGAACGAGCCGAACCAGCCCGACGATCAGCGGTTCGAGATGCTGGTCGAGGCACCGTTCAAGGCGCCGCCGAAGAAGCGCGACAACAACCGCGGCTTCTAGGAGTTCACTTCCTGCCAGGCGTCCAGCATCGACTGCGCCATGTGCTGATGCTCCTTCGCGAGCTTCTTGGCTTCGTCGCCTCGGGCTCGTGACCGGATCGCCAGCGCGCCGAACTTGTTGCCACTGAAGTACGGGCCGAACAGCTTGGGCGTGAACGCGCCCTTCTGCTCGACGTCGACGTCTTCGACGACCGGGCCGCCCGTTGGCGCCTCGATCGGGTCGAGCCCGAGCGCCTCGAGTGCTGCGATCACCTCCTCGTCGTTTCGACGGTCGGCGAAGTCCGTGCCGCGGGAGCCGAACGCTTCGTTGGCGTCCGCGTCGATCACGAGCAACGCAGGCAGCGCGATGCCGCCGCGCTCGTCGGGATCGAACAGGTCCAACGGCTTCAGGTACGTGTCACCACCGGGGTCGGACACGTACTGCACGTGCGGTGTCGGCCACCGCTCGAACATCGCTGCGTTGCGTTCGACCGAGTCGACGCTCAGGGCGATCACTTCGGCGCCTGCGGCGGAGATCCGGTTGCTCATCGATGCCAGCTTCACGAGCTGGCCACAGCAATACGGTCACCAGTCGCCTCGGTAGACGAGCAGCACCACCGCGCTGTCCGCTCTGCGCAGATCCAAGATCGATTCGTACACGTTCGGTGATTCCGTCATGTGTCGATGGTGCCCGCTCACGAGCCGAACAACCGCATCCCACCGGGCCGGCCGGTCACATCAGCGAAGCCACGAAGCAACCGAGGGTTCTCGAGATCACCGGGGTGGGTCGCATCCGAGCACCGCCACCTGGAACGACGGCGTGCTGGTCGATGGCGCTACTTGACGAGCTGGATCGAATCAGCCAGGTCGATGAGCCAGGAGGGGTAGACACCGACGGCGAGCGTGAACGCAGCGGCGAGGACGATGGCGACGCCGGCCGAGACCGGAACCGAAAGAGCCGGTGCGTCGTCGTCGGCGTCGTGCAGCCACATGCTGACCATGATCCGCAGGTACAGGAACGCAGCGATCACAGCAGCGACCATGGCGATGATCGCCAGCGCATAGCTCTTCTCGCTGACCGCTGCCTGGATCACACCGAACTTCGCGACGAAGCCCGACGTGAACGGAACACCGGCCTGAGCGAGCAGGAAGATCGTGAACGCGATCGCCAGCATCGGCTTGCGCTTCGCCAGACCCTTGAACGAGCCGAGGTTCGCATCAGCGTGACCGGCAACGACCGTCACCACGCCGAACGAGCCGATCACGAGGACCGAGTAGAGCAGCAGGTAGAGCTGCACCGACGACACACCGAGACCCTGGTCGACTTCGCCGGCGGTGTACGCCGCGGCTTCGACACCGACGAGCAGGAAGCCTGCGTGGCTGACCGACGAGTAGGCGAGCATCCGCTTGACGTTGGTCTGCACGACCGCCAGGACGGAACCGACCGTCAGCGACAGCACGGCGAGCACGACGATGATCGGCTGCCAATCGTCACGGAAACCGGGCAGCCCGGAGATCAGTACACGAATGACCGCACCGAACGCTGCAGCCTTGCCGGCCGACGCCATGAAGGCAGTGACGGGCGAGGGCGCACCCTGGTAGACGTCGGGTGTCCACACGTGGAACGGCGCAGCAGCGACCTTGAAGCCGAGGCCGACGATCAGCAACGCGATACCGGCCAGCACGAGTGCATCGTTGTCACCCGGCGGCGTGTTGCCGATCGCAGCGACCATCTCACCGATGTTCGTGGTGCCGGTGCCGCCGTAGACCATGGCGATGCCGTAGAGGAAGAACGCCGAGGCGAAGCCGCCGAGGACGAAGTACTTGAGGCCGGACTCGGCCGACGAATCACTGCGCCGGCTCGATGCAGCGAGCACGTACAACGCCAGCGACAGCGTCTCGAGGCCGAGGAACAGCACGATCAGGTCGTTGGCCGACGCCATGACGATCCCGCCCGCTGCAGCAACGAGGTACAGCGCGTAGATCTCGGGGCCGTCGTTCGGCGTGTCCCGGATGAACTGATCGGTCAGCAGCGACACGAGCAGCACGGCAGACGTGATGACGATGGTCGACCACATCGCGAACGTGTCGAACGCCAGTGCGCCGGCGACGAGGGTCTGCGGGCCGTCGATCGGAGATGTCGTCCCAGTTGAAGATCGCCAACGTCCCGGCAGCACCGGCGACGGTGGCCGACCCGAATGCGTAGAGACCCTTGGGCCACTTCGGCGTCAGCGCGCCGACGACCATCAAGAAGAGGGCGCCGCCGACGAGGGCGAGCAGTGGAGACAGTGCGAACCAGAGGACCTCGGGTTCGAAGTTCGGATCGAGGAGCGGATCAGCTTGGCCGAGCAAGGACATCAGCCTTCACCTTCCTCTTCGCCGTGCGGTTCCGGTTCGAACTCGCCTCGTTGTGTCGTGTAACTCGGGTCCGTCTCCACGTCGCTGTTGTCGGCGACGTGGGCAACGAGGCGATCGACCGATCGGCTCGATGCGATCGAGCAGCGGCTTGGGATACACGCCGGTGAAGACGATCGCCACGAGGAACGGGAGCAGGACCATCGCCTCTTTGACCTTGAGCTCGGGGAACTTGGCGTTCTCCTCGTCGGGCTCGCCGTGGAACACACGCTGGTAGGCCCACAGCAGGTAGAGCGCAGCGAGGATCACGCCGGCCGTGGCCACGACGGTCCACCAGCGGGCGGTCTGGAACGATCCGAGCAGGATCAGATACTCACCGATGAAGCCGTTGAGTCCGGGCACGCCGATCGAGGACAGCATCACGATCATGAATCCGGCCGCGAAGATCGGGGCGACCTTCTGGATGCCGCCGAGCTCTGCGATCTGACGGCGTCTTGCGGCGCTCGTAGATCATGCCGACGAACAGGAACAGCGCACCGGTGGACACACCGTGGTTGACCATCTGCAACACCGAGCCGCTGATGGCCTGGGTCGTGAACGCGAACGTGCCGAGCACGATGAACCCGAGGTGAGCGATGGACGAGTAGGCGACGAGCCGCTTGAGGTCCTTCTGCATCGTGGCGGCGATGGCGCCGTAGATGATGCCGATGACCGCCAACGTCAACCAGAGCGAACGGCTCCACACCGCGGCTTCGGGGAAGAGGTAGAGACCGAACCGCAGGAAGCCGTACGTACCCAGTTTGAGCATCACGCCGGCCAGCACGACAGACCCGGCGGTGGGCGCCTGGGTGTGTGCGTCGGGCAGCCACGTGTGCAGCGGGAAGATCGGGACCTTCACGGCGAACGCGATCGCGAAGCCGAAGAACAGCCAGCGCGCCGTGGAGGTGGCGATGTTGCCGCCTTCGGCGATCTCGACGAGGTCGAAGGTGACGCCGCCCAGGTTGTCGCTCGCGATGAACGCCGTGGCGATCAGCGCGACCAGCATGAAGGCCGAACCGAGGAACGTGTACAGGTAGAACTTCGTCGCTGCGTACTCGCGGTTCTCGTAGCCCCAGCCGCCGATCAGGAAGTACATCGGTACGAGGACGATCTCGAAGAAGATGAAGAACAGGAACAGGTCGAGGCTGAGGAACGAGCCCATCACGCCGGCTTCGAGCATCAGGAGCCACGCGAGGTACGGCTTCTCCGTGTTGGCGCCGTGGTGATGCGGGTCGATTCCGACGATCGCGAGCGGGAACAGGATGCCGGTGAGCACGATGAGGAACAGCGAGATGCCGTCGACGCCGAGGTGCCAGCCGATGCCCCACCGCTCGATCCAGTCGTGCTGGGACACCATCTGGAAGCCGGAGTCGGACTGGTCGAACTCCTTGAGCATGTAGATCGACATCGCCGCCGTGGCGACCGAGAAGATCATCGCGATCAGCTTGGCGAACTCGGGACGCGACTTGGTCGTGAAGAGGATGGCGACAGCGCCGATCATCGGGACGAAGATCAACGCCGACAGCAGCGGGAACGAGCCGGCGCCCAGCGCAGCGGCTTCAGCGCTCAAGATTCCAGTACCGCGCATCACAGAATTCCCCGAATCACCACGAACCAACCGAGCAGCAGGACGACCCCGATGCCGATGACACCGGCGTACTGACGCACGTAACCGGTCTGACCCTTGCGAACTTGTTGTGCGGTTTCACGAACTGCGACGGCCACACCGTTGACGGCACCGTCGACCACGTTGCTGTCGTAGTCGGCAATCGCTTGGAAGCCGTCTCGGCCGGGCTTGCCCATGAACCAGGAGATGGCTTCGTCGTAGCGCCAGCCACGTGCGAGCAACTCGGGCTCGACGGGGCGGGCCATGCGCTTCTGGTACACGGCCCAACCGGCAGCGATGCCGATCAGCGCGCATGCGATGGCGATGGCGATGAGCAAGATCTTGTTGTCGTCCGCCCACGTGCCGTCGATCTGCGCCTCGCCGATGCCGTTCACCGGTGAACCCTCGAACTCGACGAGCGGCTCGAGCCAGTCCAGCAGCTTGTGCTGTGCGCTCTTCGGGATGATCCCGAGCGACGGCAACTGGATGAGACCACCGACGACGGACAGGCCGGCCAACACGATGAGCGGCAGCACCATGAACGGCGGCGACTCGTGCGGCTTGAACTCGCCGTGCGCACCGTGTGTGACGGGCACCGGGTCGGGGGTCTCGTCGAGCGCCTCGGCCTCGGCGCCCTCCGTCTCGGCGTCCGTGTCCGGGTCGTCGTTCAGGTGGGCGGCTTCGGCCTCGTTCGCCAGGCTGCCCCACTTCTGCTCACCGAAGAAGGTCATGACGACCTGGCGGGTCATGTAGAACGCCGTGAGGATCGCGGTGACGATGCCGATCACGTAGAGGATCGGGCTCTCGGCGAGTGCGAACAGCAGGATCTCGTCCTTCGACCAGAAGCCCGCGAACGGCGGCACACCGGCGATGGCGAGCCAGCCGATGATGAACGTCGCCGCCGTGATCGGCATGAACTTGAACAGCTTGCCCATCTTGCGCATGTCCTGCTCTTCGTGCATCCCGTGGATGACCGAGCCGGAACCGAGGAACAGCAGCGCCTTGAAGAAGGCGTGGGTGACCATGTGGAAGATGGCGGCGACGTACGCGCCGGTGCCGACGGCGAGGAACATGTAGCCGAGCTGGCTGACCGTCGAGTAGGCCAGCACCTTCTTGATGTCGTTCTGAGCGAGGGCGATCGTCGCGGCGAACAGCGCAGTGATGGCACCGATCCAGGCGATGAGTGTCGGCACCCAGTCGGCCGCTGCGCCGAGCACCGGGTTGACACGCACCATGAGGTACACGCCGGCGGTGACCATGGTGGCGGCGTGGATCAGTGCCGACACCGGGGTGGGGCCGGCCATGGCGTCGGGCAACCACACGTAGAGCGGCAACTGCGCCGACTTGCCGACGGCGCCGAGGAACAGCAGGGCGGCGATGCCGGTGGCGGTTGCCGTGGTGAGCGTGCCGGCCAGCGCCGAGTCGTTGATGACGGCGTAGTCGAGCGAGCCGACGGCGCCGAACGCCAGGAACATGGCGAGCATCACGCCGAAGTCACCGATGCGGTTGGTGACGAACGCCTTCTTGCCGGCCGTGGCGTTCGCATCCTTGGTGTGCCAGAAGGAGATCAGGAAGTACGAGCAGGTACCGACGCCTTCCCAGCCGAGGAAGGTCACGAGCAGGTTCGAGCCGAGCACCAGCAGCGTCATCGAGAGGACGAACAGGTTCAGGTACAGGAAGAACTTGGAGAACTTCGGGTCACCGTGCATGTACCCGATCGAGTACAGGTGGATCAGCGAACCGATGCCGGTGACGAACAGACACATGGTGATCGACAGCGGGTCGACCAGGAAGGCCATGTCGATCTGGAGATCGCCGACGGGCACCCACGAGAACAGTGTCTCGGTGTGCGAGCGCGTCCTCGGCGTCCATGCCGAGCAGGTCGAAGTAGGTGAGCGGCGGCGACGAGGAACGATGCGCCGACCATGGCGGTGGCGAACAGTCCGGCGAACGGCTCACCGAGCTGGCGGCCACCCAGCAGGATGACCAGGAAGCCGACGAGCGGAAACGCGGGAATGAGCCAGACGAGTTCAACCATTGTTCAGCCCTTCAGTTCTGCCAGGTCATCGGCGGTGGCGCCCGGACGGCGACGCAGGATCGACACGAGGATGCCGAGCCCGACCACCACTTCGGCAGCGGCGACGACCATCACGAAGAACACGGCGGTCTGACCGTTGATGTCACCGAGGCTCGTGGCGAACGCGACGAACGTGAGGTTCGCCGCGTTGAGCATCAACTCGATGCACATGAACATCTGCAGCGGATTGCGGCGCACCAGCAGCCCGAACGCGCCGATGGCGAACAACAGCGACGCGATGATCAGGTACCAGGACGGCTCGATGGCGGCGATCACGGACGATCCTCGGACTCGGCGATGGCGCCCTTCGGCCACTTGCGGGTGAGCAGCACGGTGCCCGCGACGGCCACGACCAGCAGCACCGACGTGAGCTCGAAGGCGAGGACGTGGTCGTTGTAGAGGTTCTGCGCCAGCTGCTGGATGTTGCTGTCGTTGTTCTCCAGTGTCGCCGTTTGCGATCCCGGTCCCGGGATTGGTCGTGCCGATCGCGTCGCCCGCCTTGACGACGGCAGCGACGATCAGTCCGACGAGGCCGACACCCATGACCGCGGCCAGTGGGCGCTGCACGGGATCGGCTCGACCGAGAGATCGTTGGCCTTGTCGACACCGAGCAGCATGATCACGAACAGGAACAGCACGACGATGGCGCCGGCGTAGACGATGACCTGCACGGCAGCGAGGAAGTGCGCTTCCTGGGCAACGAAGTGCACGGCCACGCCGAACAGCGTGAGCACGAGGCCGAGTGCTGCGTGCACCGGGTTCTTGAACATGACGACACCCACCGCGCCGCCCAGCATCATCAGCGTGGCGGCGAAGAAGACGACGTATTCGAGGAACGTTGCGTCGGTCATCGTTTCACGACTTTGACCGAGGTCTCACGGACGGACGCGTCGCGTTCGGGTTGCTCGGGCTCGGCCGCGCGCGTTCCGTGGCCCAACTCGTTGCTCCAGCCGACTTCGCCTTCGAACGTGGCGTCACCGGACGGCGACGTGGCGCGCATCCACCCGGAGGTGTGTTCGTCGTCGCCGTCGCGCCAGTCTTCCCACGGCAGATGCTGGGGTTTGCCGTCGTCGTCGACGACGAGTTCGTCCTTGGTGTAGATCGCGTCCTTGCGGTTCGTGAACGAGAACTCGAACAGCTTGGTCTCGGTGATCGCCTCGGTCGGGCACGCTTCGACACACAGGTCGCAGTGGATGCACCGCAGGTAGTTGATCTCGTAGATGTAGCCGAAGCGCTCGCCGGGCGAGGTGGGGTTGACCGGGTCGTTGTCGGCGCCGCGCACGTGGATGCAGTTGGCCGGGCACACGCCCGCGCACAGCTCGCAACCGATGCACTTCTCCATGCCGTCTTCGTACCGGTTGAGGACGTGACGACCGTGGAGCCGCTCGGGCTTCGGGATCTTCTCGTCGCCCTTGACGTCGTTGTTCGTGTCACCCTGCTTCTTCGCCTTGCGGCCACCCGAGTACTCGGTGGTGACGCGCTTGCCGCCGAAGAGGCGGTGCTGGCGGGCGGTGACGAGGAATCCTTCGAAGTAGCCCATCAGACGGGGGCACCTTCCTGCTCGGGATCGAGCGCTTCGACTTGGCGGTTCTTCTGGGCGACCCGCAGTGCTGTCATGAACAGACCGACCGCGACGACGCCGACACCGATCGCGATCAAGGTCACCCGGATGGAGTCGGCTGCGGTGCCGTTCGGGGAGAACTGGCGGAGCGCGGCGAGCAGGAGGAACCAGCCCAACGCGACCGGGATGAGGACCTTCCAGCCGAGATCCATCAGCTGGTCGTAGCGCAGGCGGGGCAGCGTGGCCCGCAGCCAGATGTAGACGTAGAGGAAGACGAGCAGCTTCAGGACGAACCAGACGGTGCCTTCGATGTAGCCCGGGATGATCGGGATGTCGAGCCCACCGATCGGCTGCGGACCACCGAGGAAGAGCGTGACCATGATGCCCGACATGGTGATCAGGTTCATGAACTCGGCGAGGAAGAACAGTGCGAACGAGATGCCGCCGTACTCGGTGTTGAAGCCCGAGACGAGTTCCTGCTCGGCTTCGACGAGGTCGAACGGCGGCCGGTTCAGCTCGGCGGTCGTGGCGATCATGAAGATCACGAACGGGACGATGCCGGTGGCGACGATGTTCCAGTCGGCGAAGCTGTCCTGGGTCTGGACGATTCCGGCGGTCGACAGCGTGCCGCTCGAGAGCAGCACGGCAGCGAGGCTCAGGCCGAGCGCTGCTTCGTAGGAGATCATCTGGGCGGAGCCGCGTACGGCGCCGAGCAGCGGATACTTCGAGCCCGACGACCAACCGGCGAGCATCACGCCGTAGACCGCGATGCGACGACAGTGGCGAGCACGAGCAGGATGCCGACGGGCGGATCGGCCAGTTGCAGGCGAGTGGTCTCACCGAAGATGGTGACCGTGCCGTCCTTGCCGTTCGTGAAGTCGCCACCGAGCGGGATCACCGACCACAGCGAGGAACGCCGGCACGAACATCAGGTACGGGGCGAGCTTGTAGACGAACGGGTCGGACTTGCTCGGGGTGAAGCGTCTCCTTGAAGAACGCCTTGATGCCGTCGGCGAGCGACTGCAGCAGGCCGAACGGGCCGGCCTTGTTCGGGCCGATGCGGTTGTGCATGCCCGAGACGATCTTGCGTTCGCCCCAGATCATCAGCATCGTGGCGACGAGCGCGACGCCGAAGATGACGACGACCTTGACGAGCATGATCACCAGCGGCTTCCACCAGCAGCCCGCCGGTTCCGAGCGGATCGATCGCAATGATCACTGGAGCCTCCCGTCGGCGACCTGCGAGAGCGGCCGGCGTGAGCGGGGAACGCTGCGCATGGTCACACCACCTCGATCTTGACGTCGGTGACCGAGACGGATGCGTCGATCAGGTCTTCGATCGTGCCGCCGTCCTGGTTGAACGGCGCCCACACGACACCGCGGGCGATGCCCGGGTTCGAGACGGCGGGAAGGATCACGGTGGCCTTCTTGCCGATGAGGCGGACATCGCCACCTTCGGCAACGCCGAGCGCGTCGAGGTCCAGGGGGTGCAGGTGCGCGCCCGCACCGGGTGCGAGCTTGGCGATGGAATGCGACATGGCCGTACCGATCGCCCGATCGTAGAGCTTTCGGCCCACGACGAGCCGATGGTCGTAGCGTGTTGCGCTGGGTGGCGCCGTGCACGGTGTTCCCGAGCGGCTTCGGCGACACGGTGACGAGCACGCCGTTGCGGTCCGCTGCGAGTGCGTCGAGGGTGACGCCCGCGAAGCCGGGGACCTCGGCGGCGATGGCGGCCGTGACGTCAGCGACACTCGCCACGTCGGCGATGTCACCGTCGATGTCGAGCATGATCGCCAACTCGGCGGCGATCATCCAGTCCGGACGAGCGGTGCCCGTGGTCGTGACCTTGTCCGACACCGTCGACACCCGACCTTCGAGGTTCGTGGTGGTGCCCGCCTTCTCGCCGTAGGCAGCACCTGCGAGCACGACGTCGGCGAGCTTCGAGGACTCGGACGGATGCGTGTCGATCGAGATCACACGGCGCGCACCGGCGAGCGCACGACGTGCGAGGTCGGTGTCCGGGCAGTCGTTGATCGGGTCGGCGCCGAGCAGGATCAACAGTTCGAGCTTGCCGTCGGCGGCGGCGCGCAGCGTGGCGAGGCCGTCGTGGTCGGCATCGGCGGGCGCCATGCCGACCGAGAGTGCGCCGACGACGTTGCCGCGGCGAAGCGCCGGGAGGATCTTGGCGTCCGGGTTGACGGCGAGCACGGCGGCGAGCGCGGCCATGGTCTCGTCAGCGGATTCCGCGAGGTTGCCGCGCCCGACGACCACCACGACGTTCTCGCCGGTCAACGACTCCTTGGCGTCGTTGACCGCTTCGGTCTGCAGACCCGGCTGGTGCCGGATGCTCTGCGTCGCGTAGCGGGTCATGCCCGTGTCGACGCTGGAGAACTCGACGAGCTTCGAACGCTTCTCGACGACGGCGTCGCGGAGCCGCAGGTACAGGACCGGCAGCTCTTCCTTGATGTCGGCGCCGAGCATCACGATCGTCGATGCCGATGCGGCTTCGTCGATCGTGGCCCGGTTCAGACCCAGGATCTCTGCCGGCAGTCCGTCACCGAACTGCGCATCGCGATACGTGATGCCCAGCGCGTCGGCGAGTTGCGCCCATGCGAACGCGTCCTCGTTCATGCCGCGAGCGCCGCCCAGCAGGCCGATCGAGTCGGGTCCACCGGCTTCGAGTGCCTCGCGGATCAGACCGGATGCGGCGTCGGCAGCGCGGCACTCCACTTGGTCGGCGTGAGCCCGGCTTCGGTCCGCACCATCGGGTCGGCGAGGCGCAGTTCGGAGTTGACGGCTTCGAAGTCGAAGCGGCCCTTGTCGCACAGCCAACCGTGGTTGACCGGGTCGGAGTCGACGCCCTGGTAGCGCAGGATCTCGTCGCGGCTCGACTGGACGACCACACGGCAACCCACCGAGCACGACGTGCAGGTCGATTCCTCTTGAGCGAGGTCCCACGGGCGGGCCTTGAAGCGGTACGGCTCGGCGGTGAGTGCGCCGACCGGGCAGATCTGCACGGTGTTGCCCGAGAAGTACGAGGCGAACGGCTCGTCCGGGAAGGTCATCACCTGGGTCTCGTTGCCGCGCTGGGTGAAGTGGATCAGCTTGTCGCCGGCCACTTCGTCGGCGAAGCGGGTGCAGCGGTCGCAGAGGATGCAGCGCTCACGGTCGAGCAACACGAGATCCGAGATCGGGATCGGCTTCTCGTAGTGGCGCTTCTCCTCGACGTAGCGCGACTCGCCCGGACCGTGGCTGAACGCCTGGTCCTGGAGCGGGCATTCGCCGCCCTTGTCGCAGACCGGGCAGTCGAGCGGGTGATTGATGAGCAAGAGTTCGAGCATGCCCTCCTGGGCATCTGTTTTGCCATCGGCGACTCGGTTTCGATCTTCATGTCCGGCGCGACCGGTGATCATGCACGACACGGCTCACCTGCGGGCCGCGTCCGGTGTCGATCTCGACCAGGCACTGTCGACACATGCCGACCGACTTCATCCGCGGGTGATAGCAGAAGTGCGGGATGTAGGCGTCGTGGCGTGCGGCCGCTTCGATGACGAGTTCGCCCTTGCGGGCTTCGATCTCGCGCCCGTTCAGCGTGACCTGCACGACGTTCGGGTCGGGTTCCGGCTCGGAGGATTCGGGGATCGGTTCGGGCTCGATGTCGTCGCCTTGCACGTCGGTCTGGGCGTTGTCACCGTCCTGCACAGCGTCGAGATCCTGTTCGACTTCGTCGGAGGCAACGTCTTCGGACTGCTCTTGATGACCCACGTCGTCGGCGACCGCGTCGACAGGCTGGGTTGCGTTCTCGTCTGCTGTGCTCATCCTGCTGCCACCGGAATCGAGATGCGTTTGGGCGCGGGCACGACCTTCGCCTCGAACTCCTCACGGAACAGCGTGAGGGCGGAGTGGATCGACACATAGGCCGATGGACCGACGAAACAGATGGTGGTCATCTTGTACGGGAACGGCACTGCTTCCAGACCGAGACGTTCCGATCGAGGCGTGCGGCATGTCACCGGGGCAGATCGATTCGCCGACTTCGAGGATCTGGTCGAGGTCTGCGTCGGTTCCGTGTCCCGAGCAGATCCGTTCGAGGACGCGCAGCAGCCACGTGCCGCCCTCACGACACGGGGTGCACTTGCCGCACGACTCGTGGGCGTAGAACCGCACGAGTGTGAGCGCGGCTTCAGGAATGTCGGTGGTGTCGTCCATCACCATCACTGCGCCGGAGCCGAGCATCGAACCGGCGGCGCCGGCCTGCTTGCTCTCGAACTGGATGTCCAACTGGTCGGGCAGGAACCACGGAGCCGAGCCACCGCCGGGCACGAACGCCTTCAGTTCGTTGCCGTCGCGGATGCCCTGGCAGAACTCGTCGCCGTAGATGATGTCGCGGAACGACGTGGAACCGTTGACGATCTCGTAGACGCCGGGCCGCTTGACGTGGCCGGAGATGGCGACCATGCGCGTGCCGGGCGACGTCTCCGTGCCGATCGACGTGAAGGCGGCCGAGCCGTTGGCTGCGATGAACGGCAGGTTGGCGAGCGTCTCGACGTTGTTGACGATCGTCGGCTGTCCGTAGAGGCCGACGGCGGCCGGGAAGAACGGCGGCTTGAGGCGCGGCATGCCCCGCTCGCCTTCGAGCGACTCGATCAGCGCCGTCTCCTCGCCGACGACGTAGGCGCCGGCACCCCAGTGCAGGACGATGTCGATGCTGAAGTCGGTGCCGAGGATGTTCTTGCCGATGTAGCCCGGCGGCGTAGGCGTCGTCGAGCGCCTTGGCGATGCGCTCGTGTGCGAGCGGCATCTCACCGCGGACGTAGAGGAAGCACTGCGACAGGCCGAGCGGCGTAGCAGGCGATCAGGCAGCCTTCGATCAGCTGGTGCGGGTCGCGCTCCATCAGGAGGCGGTCCTTGTAGGTGCCGGGCTCGGACTCGTCGCCGTTGACGACGAGGTAGCGCGGCCACACGCCCTGCGGGGTGAAGCCCCACTTGACGCCGGCCGGGAAGCCGGCGCCGCCGCGGCCGAGCAGTGTGGAGGCCTTGACCTCGCCTGCACATCGCTTCGGGGCCCATGGCCAGCGCGGCCTTCAGGCCTTCGTAGCCGCCGGTCGCTATCGAAGCGCTCGAGGGTGTGGCTGTCCTCGTACTCGAAGCGCGACGGTCACGATCTTGGGTCGGTCGCCCTCGTAGAAGCCGGGCGTGTAGTCGCGAGTGATTGCGGTGCTCTCGGCTGCTCCCGCGACTGCGCTCTTGTGCGGGGCCAGGCGGCTTTCGGATCCATGCCGGGCCCTCGGTCGACGTCGTCGGGGTCGGGTGCGCCGACGAACTTGTCGGCGGGGATGTGCTGGCGGTTGCGACCGAGGGTGCCGTGCGGCGGGATCTCGGCACTCAGCGCTCCGGAGCGCAGGTCGTCGATCATCTGGTCGAAATCGTCGGTGCGTGACCCGGTACTGGTGCCGGTAGTTGACCTGCAGTGTCGGCGCCTCGGTGCAGGCGGCCTGACACTCGGCGGCTTCGATCGTGAACATGCCGTCCGTCGGTGGTGGAACCGGCCTTGATGCCGAGCTTCTCCTCGGCGTGGTGCATCAACGTGCCGGCTCCGAGCAGTCGCACAGCTCATGGTCTGGCAGATGTTGATCACGTACGTGCCGACCGGTTCGAACTTGAACATCTCGTAGAACGTGGCCGTGCCGATCACTTCGGCGGGCGTGATGTCGAGCAACTCGGCGAGGTGCCTCATCGCATCGTCGGTGACGTAGCCGTTCTGCTCCTGGCTGAGGTGCAGCAACGGGATCAACGCCGACTTCTTGCCGCGGGTATCGCACGATGATGTCGCGAGCGATCGCGACGATTCGCGTTCGGTGAGCCTGCTCATCTGTCGACTCCTCCGAGGACGGGGTCGACGCTGGAGATGACGGCCACGGCGTCGGCGACGAGACCGCCGCGCATCATGTGCGGCAGGCACTGGATGTTGGTGAACGACGCATCGCGCATGTGCATGCGGTACGGGTTCGGCGAACCGTCCGACACGATGTAGCAGCCCGATCTCGCCGCGGGGGCTCTCGATTCCCACGTAGACCTCGCCCTCGGGCACCTTGAACCCCTCGGTGAAGATCTTGAAGTGGTGGATCAGCGCTTCCATCGACTCGTCGATGCGCGCACGCGGCGGCGGCGTGACCTTCTTGTCCTGGATGCGGTAGTCACCCTCGGGCATGTGCTCGAGGATCTGACGCGACGATCTTCATCGACTCGCGGATCTCGGCGAGACGGATCGCGTAGCGGTCGAACGCGTCGCCGTAGGAACCGACGATCACGTCGAACTCGATCTTGTCGTACTCGAGGTACGGCATGTCGCGACGCAGGTCCCACGCGCACGCCGGTGGAACGCACGATCGGGCCGGTGGCGCCGAGCGCCAGCGCCTCGTTCGGCGTGATGACACCGACGCCCTGCAGACGTTCGCGCCAGATCGGCTGACCGGTCATCAAGATGTCGTACTCGTCGAGACGCGGCGGGATGATGTCGAGCAGACGCAGCACACCGTCGCGCCAGCCGGCGGGCAGGTCGGCAGCCACACCGCCGGGACGGATGTAGTTGTGGTTCATCCGCAGGCCGGTGACCTCCTGGAAGAACCGGAGGACCTCCTCGCGCTCGCGCCAGCCGTAGATCATCATCGACACGGCGCCGAGGTCCATGCCGTTGGTGGCCATGAACAACAGGTGGCTCGCCATCCGGTTCATCTCGGACATCAGCATGCGGATCCACGTCGCCCGCTCCGGGATGTCCTGGTCGATGCCGAGCAGCTTCTCGGTCGCCATGGAGAACACGAGCTCGTTGTTGAGCGGGCTGCAGGTAGTCCATGCGCGTGACGTTGGTGCGCGCCCTGCATGTAGGTGAGCGACTCGGCGGTCTTCTCCATGCCGGTGTGCAGGTAGCCGATGATCGGCTTGCAGCGCAGGACTTCTTCGCCCTCGCATCTCCAGCATCAGGCGCAACACGCCGTGCGTGGACGGGTGCTGCGGCCCCATGTTGATGATCATGGTCTGATCTTCTTCGGGGTCGTCGGGCAGGTCGCCGAGCTTGGCGGCCTCCGCTTCGGACATCCGCAGGACCGAGCCGATCTCGCGCATCAGCTGCGAGCCGTGGTCTGGCTGCGCGGCTTGAGCAGCTGCGCGCCTTCGTCGGTGTTCGGGATGAACACCGCGTACGACGATTCTTCGTGTTTCTCCTCGACGCGGCCGTCGAGCGCGACGTCGTCGACCGGGTTCTGTTTCGTCCCGACGGTCGTGAGTTCTTCTTCGGTGGTGGCCACTATGAATTCACCTTTCCGTGCTCATACGTTCGCGCCCTTGAATTGCACTGGGATGCGGCCGATGTCGTAGTCCTTGCGCAGCGGGTGGCCTTCCCAGTCCTCGGGCATCAGGATGCGCGTGAGGTCCGGGTGGCCGTCGAACGAGATGCCGAACATGTCGTAGGTCTCTCGTTCATGCGCTTCGGTGCCGGGATGCAGGTCGAACATGCTGTCGACCACCGGGTCGTTCTCGGGCACCTGCACACGAAGGCGGGTGCGCCGACGATTGCCGATGTCGAGCAGCTGCACGACCACTTCGAACCGTTCCGGCACGACGTCGGCCGGGAGCGGCCGACCCATGTGCAACAGGTAGTCGACGCCGCACGAGGTCGATGGCGCAGCGTGTAGCCCTCGTCGGCGAGCGCCTTCGCAACGTCGAGGTACTGCTCACGCGACGGGTGGATGACCTCCTGGCCGTGTGACGAGGTGACGGGGCAACCGTGGAGCTCGACGTTCGGGCTCCCGGCTTCCTCGGTCGGCCCGTCGTCGACCGACCCGTCGTCGTTCGCAGCGTCGTCGCTCATGACTTGGATCCCAACAGCACCGGCGTCGACGACGCGTTCGATCTGTTGCGACGTGGATGTTGGCGCCGGCACCGCTCTCGGCACGACGCTTGAGGATCTGCTCGTTCTCGATGAGGCCGTGCAAGGTCTCGATCGCGTGGATCAGCGTCTCGGGTGTCGGCGGGCAGCCCGGTGCGTACACGTCGACCGGCACGACCTGATCGACGCCCTGGACGATCGCGTAGTTGTTGAACATGCCACCGGAGCTCGCGCACACGCCCATCGAGATGACCCACTTGGGTTCCATCATCTGGTCGTACACCTGGCGCAGCACGGGCGCCATCTTCTGGCTCACCCGGCCGGCGACGATCATGATGTCGGCCTGACGCGGGCTGGCACGGAAGACCTCCATGCCGAAGCGCGAGATGTCGTAGTGCGCACCGCCGGTGGCCATCATCTCGATGGCACAGCAGGCGAGTCCGAACGACGCCGGCCACGACGAACGTGACCGCGACCAGTTGACGAGGTCTTCGAGCTTGCCGGTGATGACGTTGTGCGTCAGACCGCCCAGTCCGTCGTCCAGCACATCGTTGACGATGCCCATGAGTGACTCCTTATGCGGCAGGTTGTTCGGCGGGTGTTTCGGTCGGTGCCCGGCAGAACCAGGCGACCCTCGGTACCGACACGACGGATCGTCGAGCCGATCGTGCGTTCCGGAGCGACCATGTCGGCTTCGGCGGTGAGGCTCCGGTACTTCTGCACCGGTCCCCAGTCGAGGCCGCCACGGGCGACCTCGTAGACGAACGTCAGGAAGAAGATCACCGAGAAGATGAAGACCGCCCAGAAGGCGTATGCCCCGAGCGCCCCACGCGACACGGCGTACGGGTACACGAAGATGATCTCGATGTCGAACATGATGAACAGCATCGCGACGATGTAGAAGCCCACCGGGAAACGTTCCGGAGGCTCACGGGTCGGCACGATGCCGCACTCGTAGGGCGCTTCCTTGGCTGCCGACGGTCGGCTGGGGCCGAGCAGCTTGGAAGCGAACAGGCTGAGCACGCCGAACACGATGCCCAGGAGCATCAGGATGACGATCGGCAAGTACTGGTCCATCAGCCAATCACCTTACGCGGCGGCGACGGCTTTGCTGTTGGACGAGATTCTCCTGGAGGTGGCGCTCACGACGGTGCAGCAGGAAGCACAGTGCGAAGAAGATCGCGCCGCCACCGAGCGTCAGCACGACAGCCGGTTGGCGCCGGGCACCGAGGTCGCGGATCATGTAGACGTACTGGCGCTGGCGCGTCTCGTCGATCTCGGGAGAAACCGGTGCTCGACCGGGCTCGTCACGAACCTGCACGAACGGTGCCGCCTCGGCCACGACGTAGTGCGGTTCGTGGAAGAACGCGAAGAAGTCGAGCGAGTCGTTGTCCAGGCCGGGGATGTTGCCCGCTTTGACGCGTCGGGTAGCGATCGCCACCGATGTCGAAGACGTCGGTGATCACGTAGGCACCAGCAGCAAAGGCACCCTCTTCTTCGAGGAACGACGCTTGCGGTGGCCTGCGCCTGACCGAATGCGGGCGACGCCGGATCGAGCAGGACCCAACCTTCTTCTCTGAACTGTTCACCGACGAGTTCGCCCTCCTCGCGGGGAGTGGCGTCTGCCGGGACCTCGGGAAGCAGCTCCAGTGCTCCAGCCGATCGCAGCGCGTCGGTGTCCTGCAGCACGGTGGCACCCGCCACCGGCTGCCACGTGGGGTCGGGCCCACGCAACCCGATGCCGTAGATCCACCAGGTGAGTCCCATCAACATCATCCAGCCGGCGAGCCCAGCGAGGACGACGAGGAACGCGAGACGCGACCCCATGTTCGTCATCATGATCAGGTAGATGCTGCCCATCAGGATGACGACAGCGATCACGACCGTCAGAAGGCCGCGAAGTTCCGGATCCCAGCCGATTGCCAACAGATTCATCTCGCTCACAAACTCCGGACGTACTCGACCACGGCGCGGATCTGTTCGTCGGTCAGCACAGAACCGAAGCCGGGCATACGTCCGCTGCCTTGCCCGTTGATTCCGTACTGCTTGCCGAACTCCGAGCCGTTCTTGATGAAGTTGACCATGTCGTCTTCGGCAAGCGAAGTGACTGTTGGTCGAACCTGCGGTGAGGTTCCAACCGTAGGCGCCCTGACCGGTCACGCCGGGATCGCCGTAGCTCCACCCGAGGGTGTGGCAACGAGCGCAACTATAGGCCCCTGACCCGAGTTCGAGGTTGAACAGGGCTTCGCCGTGGCTGACACCGTCGGCCTCCATCGCCTGGCGCGATCGCGTTCTCGATGTCTGCTCTGTCGTCGGCAGGGAGTATACCCGAACCGCACAACTGCACGTCGAAGTACTCGTCGCCGCCCAGTTCGTCTTCGTCGACATCCTTCACGAGGGATCTGGATGCTCTTCATGTACTCGATCAGCGTTCTCGATCTGCTGCGTCGTCATCGGGCCACCACCGATGGTGCCCCACGGCGACATCGGCGAGAACGGACGGCCGTAGTTGAGGATGAACTCCACTTCGGATTCGTCGAAGCGGTAGAAGACCGTGTTGATCGCCGGCGCCTTCCAGTTCACGGCGGTGACCGCACCGGTGACCGGGTCGGTGACGGTGAACGGGGCTTCGCCGCCGACACCGTTCATGCCGCCGTGGCAGCCGGCGCAGTTGAAGCCGCCCTCAGCGGTCGGTTCGAACAGCTCGGAGCCCCACGAGGCGAAGCGCTTGGTCCCAACCCTCCTGAGCGCCGGCCTGACGTTCGGGCTCGAGCACCCAGTAGAGCGGCAGACCGATGACGACGATGAGCAGGCAGCAGCGACGCCCGATCAGCTGCACTCCGCTCGAGGCGCGAGCCTTCGAGCGTCTCGTCGTCGTAGTACTTCTTGCGGTTCGCCGCCAGCTCGATCTCGGAGCCGATCTCGGCGCGACCGGCACGAATGTTGAAGAGCGGTGTAGATCGATGAACCCGAGCAGGATGATCGACGAACGCGAGCCCAGCGATGGAGGTGGTGGTGAGAGCGACCATCAGTGCTCGCCACCGCTGGTGCAGTGGGGACCTTCGGCTTCCTGGCCGGTGGTGTTCACACCGATCGCAGGACCCGGCACGACGATGCCGGTGTTGATGACGACGTCACCACCTGGCGTGATGGTCAGCGGGGTGGCGGTCCATGCCACGCGGAGCCGGACCGGCCTTCTTCTCACCGACACGGTTGTACTGCGAACCGTGGCACTGGCACTCGAACCACTGGCTGGTGGCACACTCCGGGACACGACAGCCGAGGTGCGGGCACTTCTGGCTGAGGACGACGATGCCCTGCTCCATTGCCTGGACAGCACGTTCTCGGGGTAGATGGTCGCGGCGAGCGGAAGCGCCTCGGATGGGTACTCGGTGATCCACGAGCGGGCCTCGGGGACGTAGAAGAACCCGCCGCCCTGGTTGATGCCCGCCTTGATGTCGCCGAGCTTGCCGAGCGGGGACGCATGCCGCCGAAGCCGCCCGTACCGGTCGGCCAGAGGAAGCCGACGAACGCTGCCGCAGCGAACGTGCCCAGGCCGGCGGTCATCAGTGTGACGGTGGCGCGGTTGAAGAACTGGCGGCGTGAGACGCCGATGGCCTCGGGGTCGGGAGCGACCCACGGCACGAGTGCCGGCTCGTCCTCGACCTTGACGAGTGCGGTGCCGGTAGCCACGTGAGGCGGTGCCCTGCGGCTTCGGCCACTGCGGCCGAACGCGTCGAGCCGGCGGTGGCGGCGGCTTCGAAGGCGCGCGAGTCCTTGCGCTGGGCTTGTCCCGCGTGAGGGTCTCTCCGGACAGTGCTCCGGCGCCTCGCACGTCACTGCGACGGGCGAGGGTGAAGAAGCTCACGGCGGCCAGCACCACGACGGCGCCGATGACGATGGCGATGATTGCTGCGGTACTCATGATGGTGTCTCCTTTTCCAGGACTGCGTACTCAGAGCTCGAAGAACAGGCCTTCGACCCACGGGAGGACGAAGTTGAAGCCCGGGCCCCGGAAGAACGATCCGATGATGACGAGCACGGCCCAGAACATGAGGTGCACGGTCTGGATCGAGGTGGCGAACTTGCGGTCCTCGGGCTTGTTCGACGGGTTGCGGTCGAGGTAGGGCGTGAGGATCAGGGCGATCATGCCGACGCCCGGCAGGGTCACGCCGGCGACCATCGGGTGGAACATGGTCAGCAGTTCCTGCAGACCGAGGAAGTACCACGGCGCCTTGGACGGGTTCGGGGTCTGGTTGGTGTTGGCCAGCTCGCAGCAGCGGTGCGTGCACGAAGATCGAGAAGATGAACACCAGAGCGGTGCAGGCGAGGGCCGCGACGAATTCGGCGGCGAGCAGGTGTGGCCAGGTGTGCACCTTGTCGACCGGGGTGGCCTTGACGTCCTGGATGGTGCCCGGACTTGACGACGGTCAGCAGACGCTGCGTGTGGCCACCGGGACCTGCGCCGATCGGCACGCCACCGGCCGGCGCGGGGCGGCAGCGACGACGGCGCCGACCTTCTCGGCGACGGCGACGCCGCCACCGCGACTCGGCTCGTCCGGAGCGTCCTTGCCGGCCTTGGCCGCCTTGCTGCGCTGGAGGAGGTGCGCGGGAATGCGCGAGTCGCCAGCTGCCTCTTCTGCGGCAGGCTCTGCGTGCCGCGGCAGCGGTCTGGCTCTGCCTTCGACTTGTCACGAGCGGCGGCCGCTCGCTTCAGCAGGTGTTCTGGGATTTCAGTCATCGGACGGTTCCCTTCGACTCGTGTTCGGTACCAGTCAATCATGTCGGATCAATACAGCGGCAGATCTCAGGTCACAACGGACCCGAGATGCCGCCGTCCTTGCGGACCCGCCAGAAGTGGATCGCCATGAAGATGACGATCACGAACGGCAGGAACAGGACGTGGAGGACGTACCACCGAAGGAGGGTTTCGGTGCCGATCTCGGCACCGCCCAGCAGGACGAATCTGACCTCCTGGCCGAACACCGGGGTGTACCCCATCATGTTCGTGCCGACGGTGACCGCCCAGAGCGCCAACTGGTCCCAGGGCAGCAGGTAGCCGGTGAACGACAGCAGCAGCGTGAGCATCAGCAGGATCACGCCGATCACCCAGTTGAACTCGCGAGGCGGCTTGTAGGCGCCGTGGTAGAAGACCCGAGCCATGTGCAGGAACACGGCGAGCACCATCAGGTGGGCTCCCCATCTGTGCATGTTCCGGACCAGGAGACCGAAGGTGACCGAGGTCTGCAGGTTGTTGATGTCGTTCCAGGCCGCCGTGGTCTCGGGGCGGTAGAAGAACATCAGGAAGATGCCGGTGACGGTGAGCAGGATGAACAGGAAGAAGCTCAGTCCGCCGAGGCAGAGCGTGTAGCTCACCTTGACCGCGTGACGCTTCACCTTCACCGGGTGCAGGTGGTACAGCACCGAGTTCATGATGACGTAGCTGCGGTTACGCGGGCTGTCGGTGTAGCCCTTGCGGAAGATCGAACCCGGCCGGAAGATCGAGCTCCACGCCTGGCTGCCCTGTACGCCGTCGACCGCATCCTTGGCACGGTCGCCGATGGTGGGCTTGGTTTGTCGTCGATGATCTTGGACATGAGAAGTCCTCAGAGCCTCATCCCATAGCTGTAGCCATGGTTGTTGGTTCGGGTGTGGTTGTCACCGACCGCCGTGGCGGTACCGGCCTTGCCGAGGATGATGACCCCGGTCGGGCACCGGTCGACGCAGAGTGCGCACCGGGTGCAGATGTCGTCGTCGATGGTGAACATGAACGCATCCGACGGGTCGGTGCCGGGCTGCTCGGTCCCGATTGCCTCGCCGACGGAGTCGAGCGAGATCATGTGGATGCACTTCCACGGGCAGATGTCGACACAGCCCTCGCAGCTGATGCATTCGGACTGATCGATGTGGATGAACTGCTTCGGCTTGACGGCCTTGGACAGGTAGTCCGCGTCGACCTCCACCAACGTGTAGTCGTCGGTGTACGGCATCATCGGTGGATTGGCGTCGGTCTTCGGTCATGGATCAGGCCTTCTTCACGAGCGGGCGGCCGTAGGTGGACGTGGGGAGTTCCTTCTTCGTCGCCGTCGGCGTCGCCACGCTTCTGCCAGCCAGACGGCGAGCCACATGTGCAGGCCGAAGAAGACGGCGTGGAGCAGGACGACGAGCGTGTCGCGGATGGCTTCGTACTGCAGGGTGATCGGGTTCCAGCCGCCGGCGGTTTCGGGCTTCAGGATGCCGCCCGGCCCGAAGATGAACTTGTCACGCGACCAGCCGAGGTTCTTGTCGGCATGGTCGATGAACTGGTGCGGCATGATGCCGTAGGTCAGGAACAGCATGCCAGAAGATGTAGGTCGCCCCGAGCATCGCTTCGCCCCAGGTGACGGGAGTGCCGACCGGACGACGCTTGCCGTAGACGACGATTGCGACCGATCATGGCGAGCGACGCGATGAATGCAGCGATGAATGCCTGGTTGAAACCGGGCCAATTGAGGACATCGACGGCGATCATCGGTATTCGGAGTGGCTCCTGAACGGGGACAGCGGACAAAACGAGCCTACTCGGCGGAGAGGGCTGAACGAAGTGTGGCAGAACGTTGCTGGACGCGCGCTTGTTGTGCGCAAGTTCTCGCGGTACCGCGCGTCACAATCGGGTCGACGAGTTTCCGTGCGGGCGAGCGGGCATCTATCCTCAGGGCCGTGACTGAGATCCCCGAGCACCTGCTGAAGCGGTCGCGAGAGCGTCGCGCCGCGATCGGCCAGGGTGGCGACGACGACGCACCCGCCGAAGCATCGTCCGCACCCGCCACCACGGCGAAGGCCGCTGCTCCGGCAGCCGCAGCGCCGTCGGGCCCGCCCGCACGAACGGCCGCCGCGGCGCCCGAGGCACCCAAGCCGCCCAAGCCCGACCCGCACGTACGTCATCGCAGCCAAGCAGCGTCGCAAGGTGCCGTGGTGGGCAATGGCCACCCTCGGGCTCATGCCGGTGTGGGGCTTCATGTACGTCCGTTCGGTCACCGAGGCCCCTGAAGTGGTCGAAGGTCCGCTCGGTATCGGTGCCGAGGAGTACGGCACGCTGCGCCGCATGCCACGGAGCCAACGGTGGCGGCGGCGTCGGCTACCAGTTCTCGGGCGGCGAAGTGCTCGCCACGCTACCCGAACATCGAGGACCAGCTCCGCTACGTCTACTGGGGAACCGGCAGAGTACAACCTCGACGGCGTCGAGATCTACGGCAACCCCGATCGTGAGGGCGGCCCGCACGTCACGGATGGGCTCGGCGTCATGCCGCAGCAGGGTTCGCTGGCCGGTGGCGGCCTCACCGACTACGAGATCCTCGGCGTCGTCTGTCACGAGCGCTACACGCTCGGCGGCGCCGACCCGAAGACGAGATGTTGGCCGAGGAGTTCGAACGTGGTGCTCCGAGGAGTCGCCGATCTTCGAAGCACTCGAATCCGGTGAGATACACGATGGTCTCCGACGAGGTCCAGACCGTCGTCGACGCCGAAGGCGAAGAGGTCGAGGTCGACTGTCCAGGGTTCGATGCCGATCGAAGGCAGCGCCGGCGCCGAGTGACGTCCCGAGTCGGCCGACCTGCGGCCGCTACCGGCCGAGCACCCACCACGCTCGACGGGTATCGTGCACGCATGAGTTCAGCGTCCACCGACGTCCTCGTCGTCGGCGGTGGCCCGGCCGGTTGCGCCACGGCGATCCGCTCGCCGACGCCGGCCACACGTGACGGTGCTCGAAGCCGCACCGGTCCGTCGCTCGTCCCCCGAGGCGACCTCGCTCGTCCCGGCCGCCGTCAGCGCACTCGCGCGCTCGACGTCGACGTCCGCACGCCGTCGGCCACACCGTGCTCGGCACGCGGATGTGCCACGGCGACCGGTCGGTGCCGGTGCGATGGCCGTCGACACCGAACGATCCGCACCCGGCGCTCATCGTCGAACGCGACCGTCTGGACGGGCACTGCGCGACCGGGCCGTGTCGGCCGGCGTCGAGATCTGCGGATGGGGCCACGAGCGACGACGCCGCTCGTCGACCGCGGATTCGTCCGTGGTGCCACCGTGCACGGAGACGGCGAACTCGACGACGGGTCCACGACCGAGATCAGTCTGCCGTTTCCTCGTCGTCGCCGACGGCGCGAACAGCCGCTTCGGCGCGGAACCTCGGCACGCACCGCGATCGTCGGTGGCCGTACGCCGTGTCACCGCGCTCGACCCTGGTGCGCAGCGACCGCGGCGACGAGCTCGTGGGTCGAGACGCACCTGGGCCCACTCGACGCCAACGGCCAACCCGGTGACCGGGCACGGCTGGGTGCAACCCGTGCGGCGACGGCACGCTCAACGTCGGCGTCACGGTGCTGTCGAGCTACCGCGACGTCCTGGGCGTCAACTCCTCAAGTCTGCTCGACGTGTTCGCGATCGTCGGTCGCCGACCGGTGGCAGTTCGATCCGACGGAACCGTTGGTCCAGCCGATGCGGTGGCGCACGCCCGTCGGCGGGTCGGTCGTCACCGACGATGGGCCCGACGTTCCTCGTCGTCGGTGACGCCGCCGGCATCGCCAACCCGTTCAACGGCGCACGGCATGCTGGCGGCGCTGACGACCGGACGCATCGCCGCCGACGTGCTCGACGAGGCACTGACGGTCGGCAACTCGACCACGCTGCAGCGCTACCCCGCCCAACTGGACGACGAGTTCGGCCAGTACCACAAGGTCGGGCAGACTCAGCGCTCGCTTCCTCGGCCGACCGTGGATTCTGGGAGCGGCGCTGCGGTCGGGTATCCGCAGCGAGGCGGCGATGGGCGCTGCGTTGCGGATCGCCACGAACGAGTTGCGCAACAGTGACGAAGACGGCGGCGCGGAACGCGCCTACCGGCTCGCCGTTGCTGATCACCCGCTTCGCTCCGAGCTGGTGACCGGTCAGATCGTCTCGCGTCGGGTTCGCGCCCGACGCGTCTGACCCAGGCGCGGCAGCCGCAGTGTGATCACGCTGACGCGCGAGGATCACGGGATAGATCTCCAGGCGACCCAGGAGCATCTGCACCATCGCCACGGCGCGCCCCGCACGCGGGATCGCGAGGAAGTCGCCGGTGTGGTCGAGGTCGCCGAGGCCGGGCCCGACGTTGCCGAGCGACGTGGCCGACGCCGAGAACGACGTGATGAGGTCGGGGCCCGTGGCGGCGATGAAGAACGAACCGCCGCCGAAGATCACGAGCGTGAGCAGCAGGAACCCGACGACCTTGCCGGCCACGTCGTCGGAGAGGATCCCGTTGCCGACACGCACCGGACGCACGAGACGCGGGTGCAGGTGCCGCAGCGCCTCGCGGTGAGCGAAGCTCGACACGGCCATCACGCGGAGGATCTTCACGCCACCCGCCGTCGACCCGGCCATCGCCCCGATCGGCAGAGCGATCAGCAGGACCGACTGGGCGGTCTGGCTCCACAGTCCGTAGGGCGTCGTGACGTAGCCGGTCGTCGTCAGCGTCGAGACGGTCGTGAACAGCGCGTCGCGAAACCCTTCCGGGCGTCCTCCCGACGTTCCCGACATCACGAACGCCCACATGGTCGCCGCCAGCACGACGAGGAGGTACACCCGGAACTCGGTCGAGCGGAACAGTGGTTTCGGGTCCCGGCGCAGTGCCCGGTAGTAGAGCGTGAAGCTGCCCCCGGCCAGGAACATGCCGACGATCGAGATCCACTGGATCGCTCCCGACTCGAAGTGCCCCATCGAGGACTGGTACGGCGAGAAGCCGCCGGTCGACACGGTCGTGAACGAATGACTCACCGCGTCGTAGACGCTCATGCCGGCGACGAAGTAGGCGGCGGCGAGCACTCCGGTGAATCCGATGTAGACCGCCCACAGGCGCCTCGCGGTCTCGCGGACTCGCGGCGTCAGGCGCTCTCCCGTCGGTCCGGGCGCTTCGGCCTGCATCAGGCTCATGCCGCCCGAGCCGACGGTCGGAAGCACCGCGACCACCAGCACGATGACACCCATGCCCCCCATCCATTGGGTGGTCGACCGCCAGAAGAGCAGGCCCCTCGACGTCGACTCGATGTCGGGAGTGACCGTCGCTCCGGTCGTCGTGAACCCCGAGATGGACTCGAACAGCCCGTCGTCCCACCGATCGAAGTGACCCGTCAAGATGTACGGGATGGCGCCGGCGACGGCAATGATCAGCCAGGTGACCGTCACGGCGGTGAAGACGTCGAGCACACGGATCTGCTTCGGGGTGACCGTCGACCGCCACAGCGCCGCACCGAACGCACCCATCACGATGCCGGTGACGAGCAGCACGATGGCATCCGGCCCCGCGTCGACGAGGTCGACGATTCCGGCGACGACGATGCCGACACCGACCACCGTCAGGGTCAGCCCGACGATGTGACCGGTGAGCGTGGGTCGCCGGTCCGGGCTGAGCAGTCGCTCACCGTGCGTGCCGAACATCGACGTCCTCGGGTTGAGCAGCGCACGTGGGTCGACATCCGGATGGCGAGCGCCCCTCGAGGTCGCGCCGCCACTCACGTCGAGAACGCCTTGAGCAGTGCCGGGATCGAGTCCGGCCGGGCGAACACGACCACGTTGTCGCCACCGTGGAGGACCGTGTTCGCCGCGGACGATCTCGCCGGGCGCGCCCGGACGGATCACTGCGCCCAACACGATCGAGTGCGGAAGGTGCAGGTCGGCGACGCGGACACCGTCGGCATCGGAGCCGACGTCGATCGCGAACTCATCCACCTCGATGTCGCTCTCGAGGAAGGTCGCGACCGATGCGGTGCCACCGCGGACGTGACGGAGCACAGCGTTCGCCGAAGCGGTCCGCGGGCTCGAACGCGGCGTCGATACCGAACTGGCGCACGAGCGGCAGCAGCGCGAGGCGATGGAGTACCGCGACCGTGAACGTCCGTCTCTCGGTCGCAGCGAACGCGCACGCGAGGACGTTCGCGGCATCGTCGCCCGTGGCCGCGATCACCAGATCCATCCGGGTGATCGATTCCTCGTTCAGCAGGTCGACGTCCTCGATGTCGCCGTTCACGATGGTGACGTACGGCAGCTTCTCGCTCAGCTCCTTGGCCCGGTCGAGGTCGTGCTCGACCAGAACGACCTCGGCCCCTTCGTTGGTCAGTCGCTCGGCGACTCGCGAGCCGACCGCTCCGCCACCGAGCACCATCACTCGCTTCGCCTTGCGGTGCTTCGCACCGAGCAGTTCGAGGATCTCGTTGCGGGTCGCTCGGGTCGTGAGCACTCGGACGTGGTCGCCGATCTCGAGACGCTGATCGCCGCGCGGGATGACGGTCTCCCCGTCGCGGGTGAGCGCCCCGAACAGGAATCGCCAGTTCGGTTCGTAGCTCTGACCGATCTCCGCCAGCGTGCTGCCGGCCAGCGGCGAACCCTCCTGGATGACGGCGCCGATGACGACGAGGTCGCCATCCGACATGCGGTACACCTCGTCGGCACCCGCCACTCGGGCGAGCTCCATGATCTCGTCGGCGGTGTCGGCATCGGGGTCGATGATCAGATCCGCCCGCATCACTTCGCGCAGCGTCTTGCCGGCCGGCCCACGCAGTTCCTCGGTCTGGATGCGCGCCACGGTCTGCTTGACGCCGGCCTCCTTCGCGAGCAGCGACGCGATGAAGTTGACCTCGTCGTTCTGGGTGACGCCGGCCAGGATGTCGGCCTTGTCGATCGCCGGCGGCCTTCAGCGTCGACGGGACCGTCGCGCTGCCGACCACGACCTGCACATCGAGTTCCTCACCGATCGATGCCGCAACCGCCTCGTTCTGTTCGATGATGACGACGTCGTTGCCTTCGGCCCCGAGTCGCTGGGCGAGATAGCGCCCGACTTCGCCGGCACCCACGATGATCACATGCATTGCGCCCAGTGTGACGCGTTCTCACCCCATCCGCAGCGATCAGCCAGCCTCGGTTCGCGTCCCCCTCCGATCGACGTCGGGTTCTCGTCCTGGTTTCGTCCCGGCATGCGGGACGAAATCGGGTCGAGAAGCCGTCTACCGCAGCGGTTTTCCCCTTTCGTGTCCTGACAACCCAGTGAGGAGGTGCATGAGACTCACGGACCACGACGCCGCCGGACTCGGACAGCACGGTTTGATCACTCCCGACAGCAGCGGCCTGAGCCGCTCTGCCTGGTACCGCGCATTGCGTGCCGGATCGTTCGAGCAGATCCATCCCGGAGTCGCGCGCCTCGTCGGCACGCCGCGCACCTACCGCCAGCGCACCGCTGCCGCCGTCATCGCAGTGGGCCGTTCCGCTCGGACGCTCGCGTCTCACCGGTCCGCCGCGGCGCTCTGGCTGGATCGCGACGGATCAGCGGTACCAATCGGGGCGAAGGCGAGCGATCCGGAACCGCCGGTGGATCTGATCGTGGGGCGCAGAGGACACACCCGGTCGCTGGACGGGGTCCAGGTCCATCATCCAACCGACCTCGCCCGGCTGACACCGCAGACGGTGGACGGCATCCGCTGTACGAACATCCTCCGGACCCTTCTGGACCTCGGCGCTGTGGCGACGAACGAGGTCCACCCGCTGCTCGGCCATGCGCTGACGACCAAGCTCGTGAACCTCGATGCGGTGGAGACCGTCCTGCTCGAACAGGCGAAGCGGGGCAGGTCGGGCGCGGTCGCGCTGCGTGCAGCGGTCGACTCCTGGGCGATCGATGCGAAACCCGCCGACAGTGTCTTGGAGCTCGCCTTCCATCGACTCGTTGCTCGGTTCGACCTACCTCCCGTCGAGTTTCATCCTGTGGTCGAAGGATGGGAGGTCGACTTCCGATTCGTCGGAACGCGTGTGTTGATCGAATGCGATGGGTGGGCGACCCACGGGCTCGAGCGCGGGCAGTTCGAACGCGACCGTCGTCGTGACGCCGATCTCGCCGCTGCCGGCTGGGTGGTGAGTCGCCACTCGTATCGGGCCGTCACGAACGAGAGTGCAGCAACCGCTCGTCGACTGCGAGCGCTCCTTGCCCTCGACGACGCTGCATGAGCGTTCTCGCCCTGATTCTGTTTCCGATCCCGGGATCGAATCGGGTCGAGAACGCTGCCTCAGGACCTGACGGGGTGAGTCAGGTGACGTTGGCGAGGAGTGCCGCTGGAGCGGCGACCAGGGCGGCGGTTGCTTCGGTGTCGGGGAAGCCGGCGCAGGCCGCAGCAGCGCGTTCGACGTAGTCGCGGGCGGTGTCGATCGCCGAGCCGACGCCGTCGTTCGAGCGGACGATGGCCAACGCCTGCTGTTGCTGGTCAGCATCGAGCGGCGCACCGAGCAGCGACGAGAGTTGTTCGGCGTCGGACGTGGCGAGTGCCATCGTGCGCAACACGGGCAGCGTGTACACGCCTTCGACCATGTCGTGGCCGGCAGGCTTGCCGAGCTGTTCGTCCGTGGCGGTGACGTCGAGGATGTCGTCGACGATCTGGAACACCATGCCGTAGGCGTTGCCGAACTCGGTGAGCGCATCGACCGTCGTCTGATCGTGGCCGGCGACGATGCCGCCGATCCGAGCGGCCGTGCCGTACAGCGACGCCGTCTTGCCGTGGATCGAGGTGTAGTAGCTCTCCTCGGTCCGGGCGATGTCGTACGTGAACCGCAGTTCCTCGATCTGACCTTCGCACAGCCAGCCGATCGTGCGGGCGAGGAGCCCGGCGACCTCGGTGCCGAGCGACGCAGCGATCTCCGACGCTCGAGAGAGCAGGAAGTCGCCGGCGAGGATCGCTTGCAGGTTGCCCCACTTGGCGTTCACGGTCTCGACGCCACGACGGGTGTCGGCTTCGTCCATCACGTCGTCGTGGTAGAGCGACCCGAGGTGGACCAGTTCGCACGACACCCCACCGCGAACGACGTCGTCGGATGCCGGTTCGCCATGGATCTGCGCCGCCACGGTCGACAGCACGGGCCGCAGCCGCTTACCGCCGGCGACGATCAGGTGCGATGCGATCTCGGTGAGGTACGCGTCGGGGGTGACGACCGCGTCGTGCATCGCTGCTTCGACGCGAGTGCGGTCCCCGCTGCTCGTCGAAAGCGCCAACAGCGGCGACGTCTGCGCGCTGGACGTCACGTTCTCGAGAGGCACCCGCCCAGGCTAGGCCGAGATCGGGCGACGGACATCACAGTGCGCACGACCGGGCTCTGGTCGCCTGCCGGTCTTTTCCCGGGTGCGACATCGACGGATCGCATCCTGGGTTGCTTCGGATGCAATCGGGCGGCCATCGCGGTCGCCATCGACGAGATCCGGCGCCGGGATGTCCCCGGTTCAGCGCAGACCGACCGGCTCGTAGCCGTTCCTCCGGCGAGCCGGGTCGGCGCAGATAGCGTGCCGCCGGTGAGCGAGGACGCCGACGACCCGACCCCCGACCCGACCCCAGATGTCGCTGCGGACGTGGCCAGCGCC
This sequence comes from Ilumatobacteraceae bacterium, assembly GCA_963797925.1. Classification (GTDB taxonomy): domain Bacteria; phylum Actinomycetota; class Acidimicrobiia; order Acidimicrobiales; family Ilumatobacteraceae; genus Ilumatobacter_A. Next base: position 185,348 of record CAWCQZ010000001.1, read on the forward strand.
GCGACCGATTCGTCCAGCATCGATCTCGTCGCCATCGAGGCCGACCTGGACGGTGTCCAAGCCGCCCTGACACGGCTGGCGGACGGCACGTACTGGACCGACGAGTCCACGGGTGAAGCGATTCCTGCCGAGGTCCTCGCAGCCGACCCGCTGGCCCGGCGAGCCTGATGCAGACGGAAGACCGTTGCATCCATGGCGTCGATCGTGGCGCTCGCGGCCGGGCTCGCAGCAGCCGCTCAGAAGGCGGGCCGCGTCGGGAGAGACGCCGGTTCGCAGGCCAAGGTCGCAACCGGGAAGGCTCGGGACCGGGTGGTCGCATCACCGGTCACCAGCAGGTTCGGGCGTTCGGCGAAGGTGTGGAAGCTGTCGGCCCGCAACTCTGCACGTTTCGCTGTGTCCCGCGTCCGCGGCATCGGCAGCGCTGAGGAACGCCGAGCGCAACTCGACGAGCAGTTCGCCATTCGCACCGCTGAAGACGTCGCCAAGGAATTGGGCGAGATGAAGGGCGTCTTGATGAAGGCCGGCCAGCTCATCTCGTTCATCTTCGAAGCACTTCCCGACGAGGCGCAGGACGCGCTCGCCACGCTGCAGGCCGATGCCGCGCCGATGGCGCCGTCGCTCGCCGCGGACGTGGTGAAGGGCGACCTCGGCAAGGCGCCCGAGCAGGCGTTCCTCGACTGGACCGACATGCCGGTCGCCGCTGCCTCCATCGGCCAGGTCCACAAGGCGATCACGCCCGACGGCCGCGACGTGGCCGTCAAGGTGCAGTACCCCGGCGTGCACGAAGCGATCGAGAGCGATCTCGATGCCGCCGAAGTGATGTACGCGATGTTCTCGTCGATGATGCTCAAGGGCCTCGACGCGAAGGGTCTCGTGGACGAGTTCCGCGGCCGGATGCGCGAGGAGTTGGACTACCGACTCGAAGCGAGCAACGTCGCCGAGTTCGAGCAGCGTTTCGCCGGCCACCCGTGGGTGCGGATCCCCAAGCTGGTGCCGGAGTTCTCCACCGAACGACTGCTGACGACCGAGTGGATCGACGGCCTCACGTTCGACGAGTTCCGCACGACAGCGAGTGACGCCACCAAGCAGCTGTCGGCCGAAGTCGTGTGGCGCTTCGCTCAGAACGCGATCCACCGCTACGGCATCTTCAACGGCGACCCCCATCCCGGCAACTACAAGTTCCACCATGACGGCAGCGTGAGCTTCCTCGACTACGGCCTCGTCAAGCGCTGGCAACCCAACGAGTGGGAGACGCTGAAGCCTGCGATGGACGCGATCATCGTCGACCGCGATCCCGAGCTGCTGGTCAGCCGGATGGAGCACTCCGGGTTCCTCACGGGCGGCCACGGTCTCGAGCCGCAACTCGTCTACGACTACGTGTCGAGCCCGTACACCCCGTATCTCACCGACGAGTTCACCTTCACCCGCGAGTGGATGCGTGAGACGCTCGCCACCATCTTCGACGTGCAGGGCCCGCACGGCCCGGTGATCGAGCAGCTCAACATGCCTCCGAGCTTCGTGATCCTCGACCGCGTGATCTGGGGCGTGAGTGCGATCCTCGGCAAGCTCGAACGCACGCGGCCCGTGGCGAGCGATGCTCCTCGAGTACATCGACGACGGAGAACCGGCCACCGAGCTCGGTGTCGCCGAAGCCGCATGGCAGGCAACGCGCAGCGCGTCGTAGACCCCTTCCACGACTGTCACGACTGTGACGCTTCACCTGGTGAGCACTATTCTCGGGCGGACGCCGGGGAACCTCAGCTCGGCTGCGACACGGGTCCGCAGCCTCGCCGCCAACGCCAACTGCCGCATCGCAGAACTGACCGCAGCGAAGGGTGAACCCCGAGGACGCCGCTCGCTGCCGACCTCGAGCCGACCACCACGACGATGCACGTCATCGACCGGCTGCGCTGACCCGCGATCGGAGTCGCCCGTTCGGCGGCGCCTACGATCCACGTCGATGGCTGACGAATCGACCACCGACACCGCACGAACCGACCACGCCTCCTCCGGATCCGAAGGTCGGGCACCGTTCGCTCCCTGGGATCGTCGTGAGCTGCCGGGCATGTTCGACGTCGCGGAGACGGCGCCGCCGCGTCGGCAACTACAAGTGGACCGAGATGAAGCTGTTCGAGGCGCTCGGTGGCTGGGTCGCCACGGTGCCCGAACTCGACATCAAGATGCGGCTCGGCACGCACTGCTACCACCACGCCTGGCACGCCGAACTGTGGCACAAGCGTCTTCCGGAACTGCGCGAGATGAAGCCCGAACGCCTCACCGTGCCCGCCAACGACGCGATGGCGGACTTCATCACAGCGATGACCGAGCCCGAGGGCCCGGAACTGACCATCGAGAAGCTCGTCGGCGTCTACCGCGTCCTGATTCCCCGGTTCGTCGCTGCGTACACGTACCACATGAACAACACGAGCGAGATCACCGACGCGCCCACGATCCGCTCGTTGAAGTTCGCACTGCAGGACGAGATCGACGACTGGCGCGACGGAGAGCTGATGCTCCAGTCGCTGATCACCACGCCCGACCACGTCGCCCGCCGCGTCGGCCCACCAGGCCGAGCTCGAAGCGATCATGGTCGAAGCCGGCGGCATCACCGGCCCCGGCTCCATCGGGCTGACGTCCTGATTGTCGCTGCCCGCCCGTCCGCTCCTGCTGGAACGGGTGCTGCGGGCTGCGACGCCATGCTCCTCCGCTGGCGCTCCGTCGCAGGCTCTTCTGATTGTCGCTGCCCGCCCGTCCGCTACTGCTGGAACGGGTGCCGCGAGTAGGTTGTGGAGTGCAACGAGTTCGCAGCAGGACCAAGGAGACATCCACATGCGCCAGTTCTTTCCGGTCGAGGACCTCGCCCGAGACGACCGCTTCGTCCAGACGAACATGGCCAAGCGACTCGCCGACACGCGATCCGCTGTCGACGTCAAGAAGTCCAAGTCGAAGAGCCGCAGCGCATCGAACCGTCTGACTCCGGAGCGCCACGACGCATCGGACGCTGCACGCAGCTTGATGCACGGGATCATGGTCGGTGAGATCCAAGCGCTCGAAGGGGCCGGCCGGACCGCTCACGACTTCCCGGCGGGCGACGGAACGGGCGACACGATCCCGTTCGAACTGAAACTGGACATGGCCCGCCAGGCGTGGGACGAAGCTCGCCACGTCGAGATCAGCGCCAAGCTCGGTGACTGGATGGGGACCGAGATCGGTCAGTTCCAGGAGAACACGGTGCTGTTCGAAGCCGCCTGTTCGAACGATCCGGTGCTCCGCCTCGCCGGCGTGAACCGCGCACTCGAAGGCCTCGCCATCGACGTGTTCACGCAGATGAAGGAGTTCGGTCAGTTGGCGAACGACCCGTACCTCGAATTCTGCGAGGACTGGATGCTCGCCGACGAGGTGACCCACGTGAAGATGGGGTCCGACTGGCTCCGCAAGGTCACCGAGAAGGATCCAGAGCGCCGAGCCAAAGCGCTCGAGTTCCAACAGGTCGTCGACAAACTGTTCAGCTTCGGCGGCGCCCGCGGTGAGAGCGAGGAGAGCCCGATCGGGCTCGCCCGCCGCTTCCGCGAGTTGGCCGGGTTCACCGACGACGAGGTCGACACCATCTCGCAGATGGATCACGACGCGCTCGAAGAACGCAAGGCTGCCGTGCGACTCGCACAAGAAGCCGCCGGCGTCTGATCGTCAGCACGACGTGAGCAACACCATGTCGCCGCAGGTGAGCGTCGCGCCCGAACGGTTCACGCTCGTCGCCTACGACGGACCGGAGATCGCTGCGCTCGTTCGTGAGCTCGCGGCGCTCATCGGCATCACGAATCCCGTGTCGGTCGAGGTCGACGAGCGCACTCCGCTGTCGAAGATGTCGGCGTCGATCGACGGCGCATCGTCGGACGCAGTGGTGCATCTGCGCTTCGAGAGCGGCGCACTGGAGAACACCAAGCAACTCACGACGTTCGGTACTGCACGTGCACGGTTGTCGATCGGTCGCATGTTGCTGCGCGCATCGGACCGCCTCTCCGGTCGCTTCGACGACGCGCCCGAGGATCTCGTGCTGACCAACCCGCAGAACACGGCGTGGGACGCGTACTGCGGCGGCCGCCTCGAACGGCTCGGGCTCGAACCGGTCCAACAGCAGTATCGCTACGACTTCCGCAACCGGTTCGGCTTCGGCGATGCCGTCGACGCCGAGTTCGATCGGATCTGGGCCGCTGACGGCCTCGCCTGGTCCGACCTGCCAGACGCCTGAGCGCAGCCGACGGCGATCCGGGGCGCCGGTAAATCAGCACACCCGCGCTCGCCCGGACTGGTACATCTCTTGTCCTCACACAGGAGGATCCCATGTCCACGAACACCACCACAGCAGACCAGCGCGTCGCCGAACTCGAAGCGACGGTCGCTCGCCTGACCGAGCGGCTCGATGCGGCCGGCGCGCCGACACCGACACCGACACGGACCGCGACTCCCGAACACGATGAGTCTGCGCCGTCGCCGACAGGATCGCGCCGAAAGCTGTTCAAGCTGGCGGCCGGTGCCGCCGCAGGAGGAACGGCACTCGCACTCGCACAGACCGCCGGGCCCGTCGCTGCGGCCGACGACAGTCCGTTGACGGTCGGCTCGTCCAATTCGCAGGGCGACGCGGGCACCCGATCGACGAGCTTGGTGTACGAGAACGCGGCGGCGCCGGAGTTCTTCCTCGGGCCGCTCAACATCATGACGGTGCGCGACACGAACACGATCCCGCTCGGTTTCGACAGCACCACCGCCTACCAGGCCGCGATCGGCGGCTGGGCGAATCGCGTCGTCCAGCACGGCGTGTACGGCCGGACCAGCCGAGCCGACGGCTACGGCGTGGTCGCGCACGGAACGACCGTCGGGATCGGCGGGCCGGCCACGACCGGGCTCCTGGCCCGGGGCACGCGGGCGAACCTCGAACTCGACAACCGCGGGGCCGAGCCGTCGGCTCGAACCGACGCGCATCTGCGCGGCGAGATGATCGCTGACGAGGTCGGAAACCTCTGGTACTGCACGGCCCCCGGGTCACCCGGCGAATGGCGCAAGCTGGCAGGGGCGACAACCGCTGGCGCATACCATGCAGTCACACCGTTCCGTGTCTACGACAGCCGCTTCGAGGCCGACGGGTCGTTCGCCGGCGACGAGAACCGCACCGTCTCGGTGAGTGATGCACGCTCGGTGACGGACTACTCGGTCGCGCAGGCTGACGCGGTGCCAGCGGGCGCCACCGCGGTGACCGGCAACGTCGTCGCGATCGCGCCAGGCGGCAACGGGTTCCTCGCCATCAATCCGGGTGGCGTCACCGAGGTGACCGCCTCGACCCTCAACTGGACCGCCGGGCAGAACATCGCCAACGGCTCGACGTTCGCACTGAACACCAACCGCGAGGTGGAGGCCGTCTTCGGTCCCGGAGCAGGAGCGCACATGGCGCTCGACGTCACCGGCTACTACCTGTAGCGCAACCATTGACGGCTCTTCTGCCGTGTTTTGGACCGAAGTCGCCGGGAACGCTCGAACGATGGCACCTCCGCATTCCCGATCAGGTTTCACCTTTCGTCGGATCGCGGGAAACGGGCGCCACGGGCCACCGGTGGCTGCCGCCGTCGCGCTCGTCGTGGCCTCGTGCAGCGGCTCCGACGGCGAGTCGCTCGGCGACGTCCCGACGACCGACGACGCGCCCCAAGCCACGACCGACGTCGTTCCGCCCGTGACCGATGCACCGGATCCGACAGCACCGGCGACGCCGGCACCCGTGGAGACCACCGCGACCGCTCCGCCGGCGCCGACCGACGTCGCCACGTCGACCAGCGTCGCTGCGACCACGACGAGCCCTGACCCAGCCGACGCCGACACGCCGCTGCTCGACCTCACCACCGGCGAGATCGGCGGGTACGGCTTCGCGTCGTCCGCCGACGGGTTGGTCGAGGAGTTGACCGGTTCGCTCGGCGAACCCTCGACGGACACCGACTGGCTCCCGGTCGGGCCCTTTGAACGCTGCTCGTTCAACGACGAATACCGGTACGTCGGCTGGGACGATCTCTTGTTCCTGCTGGAGCGAGCGCCTGATCAGGAACCCGTGGTCGGCGCGTGGACGCTCGGCGGCGCCACGCCTCTCGGACCCGTCGCACCCGAGCGTCCCGGCGATGCGGTGACCGGGATCACCACCGCCACTGGAGCAGGCATCGGGTCACGACCAGCAGATCTCGACGTCGCGTTCGACACGTTCAACAACGACGAGGTGCTGTCGATCTCCGGCTTGCCCGTGTTCGGATCCATCAGCAACGGCACGATCACCGACCTCACCGCAGGTCCCCTGGACTGTCCGGCACTCGACCTCAGCGAATTCTCCTGCGACCGGCCGATCCCGATTCGCGAGCTGCCCGACGGCACCCGGACGTCAGACGTGTCCGTCGACGAGGGAGCCGCCTCCTGGGGCGTGGACTCCGCCGGCCCGAACGGGGAGAACCTCGTCACCCAGATCCTCGCCGGGCCGGATCCGGCAGCAGCCCAGGCCGCTCGGGAGTCGTCGATCGGCGCCCAGTTCGACCCGCTGGAGGTGCGTGTGGTCGCCGCGACCGACCCGGTGTCGTCGCAGGCGGAGTTCTTCGTGTTCGACTCCGACACCGACTGCGTCCGGCTGCTTCGGGCCGGGCCGGGCCTCGACGCGGGCCGGTTGCAGGCCTACGCCGACGTGCTGGTCGACCAACTCGAAGAACGACGCTGACGCGCCGCGGGTTCGACATCGGGCTCTGCGACGTCGCCCTCGGGCGTCGGTGCCGTGAGGGCCTACTCTCGACAGGATGACGTCACGACGCATCACCACGGCTCCGGGGATCGAACTCGACGTGATCGATTCCGGCCCACCGACGGTCCGGTGATCGTGCTCTGTCACGGTTGGCCCGAGAGCTCGCATTCGTGGCGGCACCAGATCGAGCCACTCGTCGCCGACGGGTGGCGCGTCCTGGTGCCCGACCAGCGCGGCTACTCCACCTCCTCTGCGCCACGGGAGGTGGCCGCGTATCGCAGCGAACTGCTCGCGGCCGACCTCGTGGCGTTGCTCGATGACGTCGGCGCGGACACCGCGACCTTCGTCGGGCACGACTGGGGTGCGCTCGTGGTGTGGGACCTGGCGCGCTTCCACCCGGACCGGGTGGACGCAGTCGTGAACGTCAGCGTCCCGTACACACCGTGGCCGATGCAGCCGACCGAACTGTTCCGGGCGACCTACGGCGACCGCTTCTTCTACATGCTGTACTTCCAGCCGGTCGGGCCGGCCGAGACGGAACTGGACACCGACGTCGCACGCTCGTTGCGCACGGTGATCTGGGGTGGTACGGGCGAGGCGCTCGACCGCCGAAGGCGCCGGAGGATCTTCCGCCGATGGAGGGCTCTGGGCTGCTCGACACCTGGGCCGGTGACGCATCCGCCGCCGTAGGATCACCCGACCATCTGCCGCCGTGGCTGCCGGAAGACTTCGATCGCTACGTGGAGCAGTTCACCGCCAGTGGGTTCTTCGGGCCGATCAGTTGGTATCGCAACCTCGACACGAACTGGGAGATGACCCGAGACCTGCCCGCCCCGTCGATGCCGTGTGCGTTCATCGGCGGGTCACGAGACATGGTGATCGCCCACCGGATGGAGTACGTCGACTCGATGAAGGTCGTCGTTGCCCGACTACCGCGGAACATTCATCATCGACGGTCCGGGCCACTGGACCCAGCAGGAGGCGCCCGACGAGTTCAACGTCGCACTGCGTGATGCGCTGCAGGCGTGCGCTGCGCCGAAGCCCGGCTGAACGTCAGCGGTCTGCGGCGAACGGCCGACAGCACGGCCGCTTCCAGCCGAGGCCGGCGATCTTGCCCGCCGGCGGCCAGTGGTCGTCACGGCTGTAGGCCCACCATTCGAGCGGGTTGAGGTAGTAGGCCTCGACTCGACGACCTTCGTGAACGGATCGCTTCGACGCTTCACCAGCCACACGATCATGCCGACCACACCGGCGAGGATGCGTCCATCCGACGTACAGCATCGGGAAGAACGGACCCAGCCACCTGGCCTGCCAGCAGTGAACGTCCTCGTGGTCGGTGATCAGGCGACGGCGTCGAGGACGATCGATGTCGCCTGCGCCACCGATGACGTTGCCGAGCGTGATCGCGAAGCCCTGGCGCGGCATGAATCCACGGCGGTGGACGTGACGGTTCTGTCGCTCCGACAGTTCCGGCAGGTACCCGGAGTCACGCTGCATCGCAGCGACGCCGTTGGCGAACAGCCCGGCAGCGGTCATCAGCAGCGACCACGTGGAGTCGAGCATGAACGCGACGAGACCCGGTCGAGCACCGCCAGTCGTAGACGCCGCGCCATCCGGACACGGGCCGTTGGCTCCAGCGATGACAGCGGCCGACGCGGGAGGCCGACCACCGACCCGATCGCAGCGCCGAAGCAGTGCCGCCAGGCCGACGGCAGGCGGCTTCGAGCAGTCGGGCACCGCCACGCTCGCCCGGTCACCGTCGGTTGAGCTTCGACAGCAGCCGCAGGATCTCGAGGTACAGCCACACGATGGTGACGACGAGGCCGAGGGCGGCGACCCACTCGTAGTCCTTGGACATCGTTCATCTCCGTGCCGCGCTCGATGAGGTCGAAGTCGAGGGCGAGATTCGAGGCCGCGAGACCGCAGACCAGAATCGAGAAGCCGATGCCGATCAGGCTCGGCTCGTTGATGAACCCGATCGAGCCGCCGAAGATGTTGATGACGAACGACACGACGTACAGCAGCATCACGCCCATCGTGGCGCCGATGACGATCTTGCGGAAGCCGGGGCGTCACCTTGATGACCCCGGTGCGGTACAGCGTGAGCATCACGATGAAGACGGCGAACGTGGCGCCGGCCGCTTGCAGCACGATCCCGTTCTGCGAGTTCTCGTAGAGACTCGAGATCGCACCGACGGCGTAGCCGTAGCAGAGCGCGTACACGGGGCCGAGGAACTTGGCCCACCTCGGCTTGAAGTAGGCGGCCATCACAGCGGCGAAGCCGACGACGACGCCGATCAGGATCCCCGGAGCCGGTTGGAAGTCGCCTTCCACGTTGGTGGTCGAGGTGAACCAGCCGATCGACGCCGCGACGAGGAAGATCACGAACAGCACGATCGTGGCGGTGATGACACCGTTGACCGTCATCACTTCGGACTGATACCGGCTGCTCGGACCGTCGTTCATCGGACGGTTGAGCGGGCTGTCCGTCGCGCGGCGGGAATCCTTGGGGCTTGGGACGTCGACGTGGCCGTTGCGCTGTGGCGCAGCCCAACCGTTCGCGTCGTCCTTCATCTTCTTTTCGTTGAAAAATGGGTTCGACATGGTCGATACAGGATATCCGCTCTGTCCTGATACTCGCTGCCCCAGTCGGCGACCGCTGATGTCGGTACTGCGGGCAGCGACGATCAGAACAGGTCGTGGGCGCTCAAGCCGTCCCAGAGGTCGATGTCGGGGGCCGAGGCCAGCAGGCCATCGCACGATTCGGCCATCTCGACCATCAACGACGAGTCGAAGTGGGTTCGCTGCGCTGCAGCGTCGTCCCACTTCTGGACGATCAGCATCCGCCCGGGCAGGGTGACGCTGGCGCACAGGTCGACGTTGCGACAGCCGTCGACCATGCGGGTCAGCACGACGTACTTGGACAGCACGGCGTTGAGGCCCGCAGCGTCGCTCGCATCGAAACGCATCGTCACGACGGCCAACTCGACCTCGTCGGCACGGTCATCGCGGGGCTATCTCTCATAGTGATACTCACGATCTCTTCATCTGAACAAGCGATACCTGGCGCAGGTCGTGACATTCCGAGTTGATGGCGGCTCCACCTCGTCGGTATCGTGACCTGCGTCTCGCCAGCTCCCTACCACAAACGCCGGCGGCGTATGTGGACCGGAGGGACGACGAGGAGCATCGTGAAGTGAAGTCGAAGACCGAAGCCGAACGAATTCCGACACATCGAAGGAGCATCGATGGTGGCAAAAGATCGAGTCGAACGAGACGACGAGGACCTCGTCCGTCTGTACCTCACCGACATCGGGCAGTACACGCTGCTCACCAAGGACGACGAAGTACGACTCGCCAAGGCCATCGAGGCGGGCAACGAAGCGATCGAGCAGCTCGACGCGGGCGGCAAGGGGCTCACCCCGGCCAAGAAGCGAGAGCTTCGCCGCACCGCCCGCAAGGGCGAAGAGGCCGAGCGCCAGTTCGTGCAGTCGAACCTGCGCCTCGTCGTGTCGATCGCCAAGAAGTACCAGGCCTCGGGTCTGCCACTGCTGGATCTCATCCAGGAGGGCAACCTCGGCCTGATGCACGCCGTCGAGAAGTTCGACTGGCGCAAGGGCTTCAAGTTCTCCACCTACGCCACGTGGTGGATCCGCCAGGCGATCACTCGCGGCATCGCCAACACCGGCCGCACGATTCGCCTCCCGGTCCACGCCGGCGACACGCTCGCCCGGCTGCAGAAGGCGCGTTCCCGTCTGGAACTGAAGTTCGGCCGTCCTGCCACGCTGTCCGAGCTGGCCAAGGAAGTCGAGATGCCCGAGGACAAGGTCACCGAGGCGCTGCGCTTCGCTGCCGAGCCGCTCTCGCTGTCCGAGCCGCTGCGCGAGGACGGCGACGCCGAACTCGGCGACGTCGTCGAGGACCGTTCGGCCGAGTCGCCGTTCGAAGTGGCGGCGACTGCGCTGCTGCCCGAGGAGATCAGCCGTCTGCTCGCTCCGCTCGACGAGCGTGAGCGCGAGATCCTCAAGCTTGCGCTTCGGTCTCGACCGTGGCGAGCCGCGGACACTCGAGGAGGTGGGCGACCACTTCAGCCTCACCCGTGAGCGCATCCGCCAGATCGAAGCACGGGCCATGAGCAAGCTGCGTCACCCGAGCTCCGACACCGGCGCTCGCGACCTCCTCGCCGTCTGAGCATCGGCTCGAGTCGCCGAACCCAGTACGCGCAGAGGGCGCCGTCCGCATGGACGGCGCCCTCTGTCGTTGTCCGACGAACTCAGGTGGCCCGTGATGCGTTCGATCACGGTCGACGGCCGTGCGTCGTGGCAACATCGGTTCCGTGATCCACGTGCGGCGCGCTGCGATCGACGACCTCGAACAGTTGGCAGCGGTCTACACCGCAGCGTGGCGCGACGGGTTCGCCCACATGTTCTCGGTTGCGACGTTCGTCGACGAGCGCTTCGACGCCGACCGCACCTCCGAGGTACGCGACATCGTGCTCGACGATTCCGTGACGACCAACGTGGTCGAACGGAACGGGCGCATCGTCGGGTTCTCCGGGCTCGCCGACGACGGCTGCCTCGACGACCTCTGGGTGCACCCGAACGTGTGGGGTTCGGGAGCCGCACCGGTCCTCGTGGCCGCGCACGAGGCCGAGCAGCGAAGCATCGGTCGGGGCCGACTCACCTCATGGGTACCGGAGGACAGCCCCCGAGCGCGTGGCCTGATGGCGAAGCTCGGGTGGCAGCCCACCGGTGAGACCGTGCAGATGGTGATCTACCCCGAACAGCCGAACCGACTGTTCGGGTACGAGCGAGTGCTCGTCTGAAGAATCAGGCCGGCCCGGAGAAGGCGCCGTCCTTGACGGCGCTGTCGGCAGCCATGAACTTCTCCTTGGGGTTGTAGTCACGAGCCGCGTCTTCACCATCGGCGATCTCCCGACGACCCACGACCATCCAGTGGACCTCGTCCGGGCCGTCGGCCAGGCGGAGCGTGCGCTGCGAGGCATACATGTCTGCGAGCGGCGTCCACTGCGAGACACCGGTGGCACCGTGCATCTGGATGGCTTGGTCGATGATCTCGCACACACGGATCGGCACCATGGCCTTGACAGCGCTGACCCACACACGAGCTTCGGAGTTGCCGAGCTCGTCCATGGCCTTGGCAGCGGTGAGCACCATGCGCCGCATCGACTCGATCTCGATGCGGGCCTTGGCGATCATCTCGATGTTGCCGCCGAGCTTGTTGAGCGGCTTGCCGAACGCATCGCGGGTGTGGCCGCGCGAGACCATCATTCCCAACGCCTTCTCGGCCTGGCCGATCGAGCGCATGCAGTGGTGGATACGGCCCGGGCCGAGGCGGACCTGGCTGATCTCGAAGCCACGACCTTCGCCGAGCAGCACGTTCTCGTACGGCACGCGGACGTTCGTCGAACTTGATGTGCATGTGGCCGTGCGGTGCGTCGTCTTTGCCGAACACGTGCATCGGGCCGAGGATCTGCACGCCGGGCGTGTCGATCGGGACGAGGATCTGGCTCTGACGCATGTGCGCCGGGCCCTCTTCGCTGGTCTGCACCATCGTGATCATGATCTTGCAGCGCGGGTCGCCAGCGCCGGAGATGTAGTACTTCTCGCCGTTGATCAACCACTCGTCACCGTCGCGCTCGGCCTTGCAGGCAACGTTCTTGGCGTCGGAGGAGGCGACGTCGGGCTCGGTCATGGCGTAGGCGGAACGGATCTCGCCGCGCAGCAGCGGGCTCGAGCCACTGCTTCTTCTGGTCGGCGGTGCCGACGCGCTCGAGCACTTCCATGTTGCCGGTGTCGGGTGCGGCGCAGTTCATCGACTCCGAAGCGAGCGGGTTCTTGCCCAGCTCGATCGCGATGTACGCGTAGTCGAGGTTGGAGAGGCCTTCGCCGGTCTCTGCATCGGGGAGGAAGAAGTTCCAGAGACCGTTGGCCTTCGCCTTGTCCTTGACCTCTTCGAGGAGCTCCAGCTGGCCGGGTGCGTAGGACCAGCGGTCGTCGCGGGTCTCGCCGAGCTTGAAGAACTTCTCCGACATGGGGGCCACCTCGTCGGCGATGAAGGTCTTGACCTTCTCGTAGAGAGGCCGGACGCCTTCCGACATCCGGAGGTCGTACATGTCCACGGTGGATTCGAGTGCTGCCATGCGTCCGAACATAGTGAGCGTCGGCTCGGCGGGTCCCATCGTGTTCGGTCGTGTCGGTGTGACTCGTGAATCGATGGAGAGGATGGTCGTCGACTCGACCGTCCGACAGCCGGCAAACCGATTGGTCGAATTGGCGGAGGTGGACGGGAATCCGCTTGCGTTTGCGAAGTGCCTGGGCAGGGACTTTCGTTCCTCTCAAATCGACCGTTTGGGAGTAACCGTGGGAGTAACGAGATCGGTACCTGCAACGGAGCGCGCTGACGAGCGCCGACCAAGCGATCGAATGTTGCTCGTGGTCAAGCCTCGTCGGCAGATGCCGAACGCGCGTCCCTGATCCGGCGATAGGTGACGCCCATCGACGCCGAACCGGTTGAGCATTATGGGACGGACCGACCGATCGAACGTGCCGTTCTGAGCAGTCGGAGGAGGTTGTCGCTGCCGACATTCTGATCGGCTTCGCCATCATCGCAGTCGCGACATCGACGGGTGAGATTCGTGCTGGCGCTTGTGGCAGCCGACGGAGCAGAATGAAATTGGCTGGCATGGCCGGCAGAGAGGGGACCAATCGTGCGCGTGTGGGTCGATCAGGATCTCTGTACCGGTGATGGCCTGTGCACTGACCATTGCCCCGACGTCTTCATGCTTCTCGAAGACGGGCTCTCCTACGTGCGAGACATCACCGGGAGCCCCTGCAACGACCCCGGCGGCCAGGGGAGCACCGTCTCCGCTCCGGCACGACTCGTCGATCAGGCGATTGCTGCAGCGCTCGACTGTCCCGGTGAGTGCATCTTCCTCGAAGACGACGAGCCCGATGTCGTCGACGATCGTGACATCGCCGACCCCGGTCTCGTCGAGTCAAGCGCGAACTCCTGAGATGGCACGTTCGGTGCTGCGGCTCACCGATCAGCACCGAGACGTCTTCCCCGACCGATGCGTCCTGTCGGGTGTCCGCACCTCAGGTGCGACGCGGATGACGGCGACCGTGTGGGCCGGGCGCAAGTGGTTTCTCTTCGTCCCCGGAGTCGTTTCACTGCTCGCCCACGTCCTGCGACGTCCACACGTCACGGCCTCGATCCCGGTCAGCCCAGCTGTTTGGGCCCGCTGGCGCTCGCGCGTTGTACTTGCACAGGGAGCAGCGGCGTTCGGAGGCGTGCTCATCACGACCGGCACTGCGATCCGTGCGGGTGCGCCGTTCGCCCTCGGTATGGTGGTGTTCGTCGGCTCGATTGCGTTGTGGGCGCGCGCCAATCGGAATTGGTGGATCACCTGTGTGTTGGACTCGGCCAAGGCGGTGATCGTCGTCGAACCCACGCACGGCGAGTTCGACCGGGCGGCTCGCGAAATCTTCGTGAGATCGATCCGCTGAAGCCGACCCCGACGCGAGGCACGATCTCGCGCAGATCGGCACTCCGATACGAGCGGTTTCGTGCAGGGTCGGTGGTGAGCGATATGAGTGGGGATCAGCGAGATCTGTAGACGCGCGAGCGGTGATCGATTCGCAGGACGATGACGGTGTGCTGATCGTCATCGATCTCGTAGATCACGCGATACACCCCTCGTCGCGCAGAGTGGAGCCCAGCGAGTTCGCGCTGCAGGCGCCCGCCGACGCGATGGGGGTTTTCGACGAGAGCGCCCAGCATGAACTCGACGATCGCAGCTGCGGTGCCTTCTGTGAGTCGGCCCAGGTGTCGCTGCGCTGGGCCGGTGACGCGCAGTTCGTAGGGTTCGTCGTGCTCGGTCACTTGGAGGCGAAGCGGGCGCGCAGTTCATCGCCGGTGATGAAATCGCCGGTGTCGGCCGCACGCTTCGCTTCGGTGAGTTCGCGCATCGCTTCGGGGTCCGAGAGCAGTTCGAGGGTGTCTTCGAGTGACGCCAGGTCGTCTGGGCTGATCATGACGGCTGCGGGCCGACCGTTGCGGGTGACGACGATTCGGTCGTGGGTGTGTTCGACGCGGTCGATCATCTCGGAGAACTTCGACTTGACTTGGGCGAGCGGCAACGTTGCGGACATGACCAGTATTGTAGTCACTCTTGCTCGAATTGTCACGACGTTCCGTTCGGCGGGGCAGGATCGATCCAGCGCATGTTCTGGAGCACCTGTCCGAGCACCGACGTGCCGATCTGATCGGTCAAGGTCGGTTCGCGGCGACGTTGTTATGCGCTGTGAGTATCGCTATTCGGTATGTCCAGTAGACGTCTCTGCGGCCGTCGCTCCGTTACGGCTTTCTGCTTTCACGAGCGCCGAGGATGACCGCGTGAGTGGCTGCCGTTCTTGAGAAGTCGAGGTCTTCTTGTATGGATCTGACCGAGTATTTCGTGGAAGGAGTCATGAGCAGGACAGAGTTGGTGGCCGTGGACGAAGCGCAACCGATGCGGGGCAGCGATCCGCCTCGGCGACCAAGGAGCCGTATCGACGACGAGTTCACGGCGTTCTACCACGCTGAACACGATGGTCAGGTCCGGCGGGCTGCTCTGCTGGTCGGATCCGACGAGGCCGCCAACGACATCGTGCACGACGCTCTGGTCGAAATCCTTCGTCGATGGGACACGATCTCTCACCGTGGCTCCTACTTGAACCGTGCCGTGCTGAACGGCTGTCGGGACCACGTTCGCAACGACAAAGTCGTTGCGGTTGCGCATCGTCGACTTGCCGCAGGCCAGACGAAGAGCACCGACGACGTGCTCTATGACGTGATTGCCCGCTTGCCGTTCAATCATCGGGCAGCGGTGGTGATGCGTTTCTACGAGCGCATGACCGAACAAGAGATTGCCGAGGCACTCGGCTGCAAGCCCGGCTCGGTCGGACCATGGATCCACCGAGCACTCACCACGATGCGAAAGGAACTGTCATGATCAACCTGGACGAAGAACTCAGCCACTCCCTCGAACGACGCGCCGACAACGTCGCAGTCCGAGATGACCTCGACGACATTCTTGCTGGAACGAACATTGTTCGGTTCAGCGAGGCGAACACCAAACCAAGGCGTCGATCGCAACTGCTGCTCGTCGCTGCTGCGAGCGCACTCGTTGCCGGTACAGCCGGCCTCGTGTGGGTGCAGAACTCGCGCTCTGAGCCAGCGTCGACGTCACAGCAGCCCGCAGTGCCGCCCGCTGACGGGTCACTCCCGGCCGTGTCGCCTCCGGCCATGTTGCTGAGCGGTGTCGAAGCGGTCGCTGGCGACGAGTGGTTGTGGCCGACCGTGTTGCCAGATGGATTCGAATTTCAGTACGCCGATCGGAACAACAACCCGTCAGGCGATCTCAAATCGGTCCAGTTCGGTACGACCGGATCGCTGACGGGCCAGCTGAGCTTCTGGATCAGTCCAGACACCCCATCGTCCGAAGGCGGCCAATCCGTCGAGGTAGCAGGCCGCAACTGGACGATCTCCACTTCTGCCGGCCAAGCCCGGGGAACGGCTGCGATCGGCGATCGCTTCGTCGACGTGGGCGGACCGGTCAGCCAGAGCGATCTGCTCGCCGTCATCGATGGCCTGGCTCTCGTCTCCGAGGACCAGCTGCCAGCGGCACCACTGTCCTATGACGATGCCATGACCGACGTTGGTGAGTTTGATGTCAACGGCGAGCAAGTCGTCATGAGCGTCGATGAGTCGAACGGCTGGTTCTGCACCCAGATCCGCACCGACACCGAGTCCGGTGGTGGCTGCGTCACCTACTTCGACCCGGCAGAGACCATCTCGCGCTATCACGGCTTCAGTACCGGTTTCGATGAGACCACCTCGCAGCTACAGATGGGTACCCGAGGGATGGCCTCAACCGATGTCGCACGGATCGATGTCGAGTTCATCAACGGAGCAGTCGCTTCAGTCGTTCCCCAGAACACCAGTGGCGAGTTTCCCGACGTCCGGTTCTGGACAGTCGGAGCAGTCGTCGACCTCCAACCCGGACAGGATCCGAACGCGGTCAACGACGTCTTCATCGAGATCAGGGCATACGACGCCGACGGAACCCTGATCGCCACCCGCACAAGCGACGACGACACCGTCGGTCAATAGACACCCCCTGGACAGAGCCCCGCCAGCACCCGCTGGCGGGGCTCTGTCGCGTGCAATCGCATACGCCTTCCGGTTCCGCTTTGTCGACTCGCAGCCAAGAAGGGGTGATATGGCGTGGCCGCCCGCACGCCGACGTGCCGCTACGAGCGGCTTCGGGACATGGAACGGCTCGTTGATATGCGCTGCTCAGGCGGTCCCGATCGGCCGTTGTCAAGATCGTCATTGGAACGCTGGTCGCGGGTTCCCGTGGCGTCGGCCTTTGAGTCCGCAACGAAACGGGTGGGGCATGGAATTCGCAGCAGACGAGACGACCGTCGAGTTCGATGGACGGGAGTGAACGAACGGCGACGGTGTTCACCGTCGACCTCGGCGCCCTGCACGCCGCTCGATGTCCCGATCAGTCCTTGTTGCTGAGCCGTGCCAGTGGTGCTGTGCGTCGTTCGGTTGCGTCAGGGAGTCAGGTGCTCGATGACGTCGCAGTAGCCGTGGTCGTTGCCGGGCAGGTTTCGCGCGCGGACTGCGTAGATCTTCGAGCGTGGCCTTCAGGTCGCGCATCTCTGCAATCTGCGAGGCGAGTTGATCCACTCGTCGGTCGAGTACGTCGACGACGTAGCCGCATGGTCGCTCGCCGCGCTCACGAAAGGCGAGGATCTCGCGTATCTCGTCGAGGCTGAAGCCGAAACGCTGCGCGGTGCGGACGAACCTGAGCCGTTCGACGTCGGCGTCGCCGTACAGCCTGTGGCCCGCATGGGTCCGCTCAGCAGGCGGGAGGACGCCGACGTCCTCGTAGAACCGGATCGTCCTCGGGTTCAGTGTGAAGCGGCTCGCGAGATCGCCGATTCGCATCGTCGGGGTCGAGGTTGATTTGTTCGGCATCCGAGAAATGTATGCGTGAGGGGTTGCATCTCCAGTCAACTGGAAGTCTTACGATCACGTCATGGGCACAACCGACGGAGCAAGCGATGTATCGGGCGATCAGCGGTCGCCGCTGTGGAGGCTCGTCACGATCGGCGCCGTGGCGTTCGCGGCTCGGTATCGGTATCGGCGTCATCGTCGCCGACCGACTCGACGACAGCGACGCACCGGCTGCGAGCCAGATCGATGACGCTGCTGACGATGCTGGCATGGGCATGGAAGAAATGAGCGATGGTGCTCCGCAGCTGCCACCGGTGGCCGGGCTGTACGAGGGCGAGCAGATCCTGTTCGTCCACACCGAGACCTCGGACACCGGAGATCGCGGAAACTCTCACGACAATGATGGGCTCACCCGTGTTCGTGGTCCCGTCATTGGCAGACGTTGCGACCGATGCGCTCGCCCGGGTGTTCGTTTTCACCAACGGCGTCGTCCCCGACGGGGCGATGGGCGGTCCGCTCGGATTTCGAACGCGACGTGTTCGATGCGGTGCCGGGCGATGACGCCTACCGGCCGCTGCGCGCGGTGCAGCTCGTCACCTGGAGTGATGGCGTCGAACCCACTGAGCTGGGGTCGGTCGACGCGATCCTTGACGCCGTCGCAGACGGGCAGATCACCATCGAAGAGCCCGGGATCGTCGTGAACATGCCGATCATCGAATGGCCCGGTGGCACCAGATGACCGCCCACGAGGTCAGCGTCGCGCTGTCGTGGCCGATTCCCGACCAGCGAAGGGCGATCGCTGGCCGTCGCCAGGGTTTCTGCCCCGAGCACGAACCACTTCCTTCGACTGGAGCATTTGATATGGATTCCATGGTCCACAGAACGTACGAAGTCGATGACATCCATTGCGACGGATGCGAGCAGTCGATCCGCAGCGCGTTGTCCGACGTCGAGGGCGTCCACGAAGTTGTGCCCGACAGGAGAACCAATCGGGTCACGGTCACCCACGACGACCGCGTCGACGACGACCGAGTCGCGAAGCTGCTCGCCGCTGCCGGATTCCCGATCGTCGATGCTCGCCCAAGCGACAAGGCCAGGCAGCCAGACGCCATCGAGCGCGCTCGTGGGCCCCTCGGCCGATACGCCCTCCTGATCGTCGGCGTCGCGGTCCTCGCCCTCGCTGGCTACACGGGCTACGTGCTCTACCCACGGTTCGATCTCCCCGCAGCCGAAGGTGCAGGGCTGCTCGTGCTCGCCACCGGCGCCGGGATCGCATCGTTCTTCGCCCCCTGTTCGTTCCCGCTCCTCGTCACGCTCCTGTCCCGGCCAACTCGGGGCCGCGACGGCGGAGAAGCCACCCAACGACCACTGGTGTTCGGCGCAGCACTCGCCAGCGGCGCCGCCGCCTTCCTCCTCATCTCCGGTGCCGCCATCGCCGCCGGAGGAAGCGCCTTCTTCGAGAGCGTCACCTTCACCAGCACCACCGGACGCACCCTGCGGCTCGTGGTCGGCGCCCTGCTGATCGGACTCGGGCTCATCCAACTCGGCATCATCGCCGACAAGGCGTTCCGCAGCGTCGAAGGTCTCACCAAGAAACTCAACCGCTCCCAAGCCAAATTGCGGCGCCGACACCCCGTCGCAGGCCACGGCAGCGTTCGGATTCTTCTATCTCCTTGCCGGGTTCGGTTGAACGGGTCCAATCCTGGCCGGTCTGGCTGGGCACGCCTTCGCTACCGGCGGCTTCACCGCCGCCATCATCGCCTTCTCCACCGCTGCTGTGGTCATCGTTGCTCTGATGTTCATGCTCTCGGTTCTCGTCGCGAGGGCCCAACAAACCACGGTGGAGCGTCTTCAGACCACCGCTCCGGCGATCAAGAAGTGGGGCGGCGCCATCCTCGTCGGCATCGGCGCCTGGTTCCTCGTCCTCGGAATCTTCGCCGAGCAGTTCAGCGGCATGTTCCCCGTCTGACAGTCCCGTTCGGTGAGGTCGTGTGTTCAGGGCCGGACGGTGACACGCTCAACAGGTCGGCCCCACTGCAGCGCCACGCATTCATGTCCCAATGCTCGCTCGCATTGAAAGCTCGAAATCTCAGCGAGGGAACACAGTCGCCGCCCGGGAACCAGCCCTCATGCCCGTGCTCCATATTCGCGGGACGACGACGGCCACAGACCCGTCCTGGATCCGGCAGCGGAGAGCGCCATGTGGATCGGCTAGGGATCGCGGTCGCGGGCGATCATATTGTCGCCCGCGACCGTGGTTGGTCAGCGGCTGGCGCCGGCGACGAAGGTGGAGACGATGTAGGTGGGGTGGCGGTCGAGTGATCCTCGTCCTCGGTCGTAGCGCATCGTCGTTCTGCGGGTCCGAGTGCGACGCTGCTTCTTGGACGTCTCGCAGCGGGACGCCGGCGTCGAGTGCTGCGGTGATGAAGCTGTGCCGCAGCGAGTGTGGACTGATCCGCTTGTCGATCCCTGCAGCCTTCGTCAACCGTCGCACGATCCGAGCCGACGCGTGCCGATCGAGTCGACTCGTGCCGTCGTGGTTCATGAAGATCGGCCCCGACTCGCGTTCACCGATGTAGAGATCGAGCGCCCGCGCTGTCCTCGGCGACAGCGGGATGGTGGCGGTCTTGTTGCCTTTGCGATGGATGAACAGGGTGCGGTGTCCTCGGTTGACGTCGAGGTTGTCGATGTCGGCGCCGAGGGCTTCGGAGATGCGCAGCCCGTTCAACGCGAGCAGACAGGCGAGTGCATGGTCGCGTCCGCCGCAGAGTCCGGCTTGGACGAGGAACGCGCCGAGTTCGTTGCGATCCAGCCCGAGGGTGGAGGACTCGTAGTCCTGCTTCGGGCGACGAACGTGGGCGGACGGGTCGCGTTCGATCAGCCGTTCCTGGGAGCAGTATTTGTAGAACCCGCAGATCGTCGACAGTCGTCGTCCGATCGTGGATCGGGCTTTGCCTTCGGACTCGCTCCAGCGGGCGTACAACTCGATGTGGGCGCGTTCGACGGCGAACGGATCGAGGAACGCGACGTCGAGCCAGCTGATCCATCCGCGCAGGTCGAGCCGGTACGCCTCGAGGGTGGTGCCGGAGTAGCCGGCCAGGAAGCCGGCAATGGCGTGCTTGACGCGTGCGCGGATCGGGTCGGTCTCGATCAGCACGAGTTGTCCGACGACTTCGCTGGAATGGGTGGTCGTGGGGTTCATGGTGGTTCTCCTTGGTTGATGGGAGATTCCACGTCAGCGCGCACCAACCGTGGTGTACCTGTCGGACCGAGGAGCCGGGGCGGCGGCGCTGGCTGCTGTCGCTCGTCGGGGGCCGATCGGTGCAACGATTGCGCCTGTGCGAAGAGTCGTAGCTGTCGGTGTTGCATGTGTCGTGCTGGCTGGATGCAACAGTTCGGCCCCGTCCGCAACGGCACCAACGACGCCGACGACGCCGACGACGGACGCCGTCGCACGAGACGCGGTTGTGCCATCAGAAGCCGGAGAAGCTCCGTCGGCCACTGCGGTGGAGATCGAAGCCGACTGGGATGCGCTGAGCAGGAGTTGGTCGAGATGGCCCGGATCGATCAGGAAGAACGAGCTGACTTCGGAGACCCGGACCTGGAGCCCTTCAATGACGAAACCCGGACCGAACGGCTGATCGAGATCGTCGATCGATTCGGATGGCCAACACCCGGCCTCGCTGGGGCCGAGGCGAACTCGGCGGCGTTCTTGATCGCCCAACACTCCGTTTCCGACCCAGCGTTCCAGCAGCGAGTGCTCTCCCTGATCAAAGCATCGGAGCCATACGACGGACGCGGCGAACAGGAAGCGCTGCTTGGCGATCGAATCGCAGCGAACTCCGGAGAACTGCAACTGTTCGGCACGCAGGTCAGCTGCGTTGATGGCGAACCCATCGTCCAACCGGCACTTGTTCGCCCTGGCGACGTGGACGAACTTCGCGCAGAAGCTGGACTCGAACCGCTGACCGCGTACATGGCTCTCTTCGAGCAGCACTGCACCGATGTCGCACTCATTCCGCAGCAGGCTGGTTGCGGCCCCATCGGCGGATTCGGGTTGGTATTCGAACCGAACGCCGTTCTCCTCGTCGGCGAGCTGCACGGCACCGTTCAGAGCCCGAGCTTCGTTTCCGAGACGGTGTGCACGGCGTTGAGCTACGGCTACGAGGTCACCGTCGGCCTCGAGATTCCAGATGACGAAGCAGCCTCCGTCACCACGTTCCTCGGCTCAGACGGACAAGCCGCCGCACGGGCGGCTCTGCTCGCTGGCCCATTCTGGATCTCCGAGGTCAAGGACGGGCGCCAGAGCGATGCCATGTTCGAACTGATCGAGGACCTCCGTCGCTACACCGAAGCGGGAGAACCAATTGAGGTGGTCCTTCTGGACGCATCCGGAGTCGAAGATCGCGATGTCGCGATGGCCGACAACCTCCTGGAGGCGATCATCGCTGAGAACGAGGGCGTCGCGGTCACGTTGACCGGCAACCTCCACAACCGCACAACGCGCGGGACCGACTTCGATCCCGACTACGAGCCCATGGGCTACCGCATCAAGCAAGCCCTCGGACCACGACGGGTCCGGTCCCTCGACGTCCACTACACCGGGGGAGAAGCATGGGTGTGCATTCCCGACGGTGACTGCGGACCTCGCCGCTTCGATGCACCGCCCAACACGGACTCTCCGCCGCCTGAGGTTCTGCCGAGCATCGAAGTCGATGACAACGGCTCCGGCTCAGCCTTCGACGGCCACTACAGCGTTGGCGACCTCACACCATCACCACCAGCTATCGACAACTGACCACCTGCCAGAGCCTCCACCACCCGCACAATCTTGAGCAGTCACCCACTCGGAGATGTGCCGTACTCGGATGGGTACCGGATGCGTTCGAGCGTGGCGTTATCGAGTGGGTCAACGGGCCGTGGTCACCGCGCCACGGTGATCATCTCCCGGCGGCCAGCCGGCAGCGATGGTGCGTAGCCGAGCTAGTGTCCTGTCCGGTTGTTTCTTCGATTATTTGGTGAGTTCGGGAATTTTCGATCCCGTGGCGCGTTGTCGGTGCTGTATCCGCCAGCATCGAAGGGAACGCCATGGCCAAGCGAGGACGACCAGCCGCTGAGATCACGCTCACCGGGAACGAACGACGACAACTCGAGAGTTGGGCGCGCCGCCACTCGACCGCCCAGAACCTCGCCTTGCGCTGCAAGATCGTGCTCGCGTGTGCCGGTCCCGAAGAACTCACGGGCAAACAGATCGCCGCGAAGGTCGGCTGTAATCCGGCAACGGTGTCGAAGTGGCGTCGACGGTTCGCCGAACAGCGTCTCGATGGTCTGATCGACGAACCTCGCCCTGGTGCTGCGCGAACGATTGGCGATGACGTGGTCGAGCAGATCGTGATCGACACCTTGGAAACGAACCCGAAGGACGCGACGCATTGGTCGACGCGTTCGATGGCGGAACGTCACGGGATCAGTCGTCAGACGGTGTCGGAGATCTGGCGGGCGTTCGGGTTGAAGCCGTGGGAGATCGACGAGTTCAAGATCTCACCCGACCCGCAACTGGTCGCCAAGATCCGTGACATCGTCGGGCTGTATATGAACCCGCCCGTCAACGCAGCCGTGTTTGCTGTCGATGAGAAACCCCAGATCCAGGCGTTGAACCGGACCGCTCCGATGTTGCCGATGATGCCCGCCAGCAACCGGCGTCGCTCGCATGACTACAAACGCAACGGCACCATTGACCTGTTCGCAGCCCTGGACATCGCGTCGGGCCAGGTGATCACCGAGTTGCGGCCGAATCACGACTCGGCTCAGTTCATCAAGTTCTTGAACAAGATCAACCGCGAAGTCCCCACCGAACTCGACGTGCACGTCGTGCTCGACAACCTCTCCACCCACAAAACCCCAGCCGTTCACAAGTGGCTGCTCAGGCACAAGCGGTTCCACTTCCACTTCACGCCGACCTACGGGTCCTGGATGAACCTCGTCGAACGATGGTTCTCCGCGCTCACCACCAAAAAGTTGCAACGCTCCGTCCACGACTCCGTCAACGCACTCGCTGCCGACATTCGTGACTGGGTCGACATCTGGAACGAAGACCCCAAGCCGTTCGTCTGGCACAAAACAGCCGACGAAATCCTCGAACGACTCGGCCGCTACTGCGCCGACGTCACCAACACCGAATTCATCGACGGATCAGCCTGACAGGACACTAGCAGGGTGCTGAAATTCGGGGTCTGCGGGCCTGGGCGGTGCTGATCGGGTCTGATTGGCTCGTTTGTGGACCGATTTTCGGTGTTGTCCGGGCCGGTCGCCCAGACTCCGTCTCGACTGGGCGGCGCCGGTGGCCTATGCGCCTGCTGCGGCGTCGAGAGCGGAGATTCTGATGATGTTGTAGACCGCGGCTTCCATTTTGAACCAGGCCCGGTTTCGTTGTTGGCCGATGTAGCGGAGCTTGCGGCCGGCGCCGACGGTCTTGATCCAACCGAAGGGTTCCTCGACCCGTTTTCGGATCCGTTGCGACACGACATGGCCGGCGTGTCGGGTGGTGCGCCCGTCGATCGCGGATCTCCGGTTCGTGGTGTTCTGCGCGACGTGAGGCGTGAACCCGAGACCACGCACGTCGGCAACGAAGTCTTTGGTGTCGTAGTTCTTGTCCCCAGCAACCGTGCGTCGCCGGGCCCGTTTCGGGAGCCGTCTGAGCATGTCGGTCGCGCAGTCCCGCTCCGCGAACCCGGTTGCCGCGGTGAGGTCGGCGTCGACGATCAGCGCGGACCGGTTCTCGATCAGCAGGTGGCCCATGTAGGACAACTCGGCTGCAGCGTTGTTGCTCTTGCGGAACAGCATTGCTTCAGGGTCAGTGGTCGAGGTGTGCGTCTTGTTCGATCGTTTCTGGCCCTTGAAGTCGACCTCGGCGTTGCGGCCCTTGAACCCGTTGCCATCACCTGACTCGCCGTCGCCGTCGGGCTGATCCGGTTTGAAGCTCTTGTTCGATGCCCACGCCTGCAACAGGGTCCCATCGACGGAGAAGTGATCCGACGACATGTAGCGGCGCAGCTTCGCTTGCGCGACGACGGCTGCGAAGAACCTGTCGGCGATCTCATGCTCCAACAGTCGTTGGCGGTTCTTGGTGAACGTTGACGCGTCGAACGCCCGGCCGTCGATGGGCAGGTCGAGGAACCACTTGAACAACATGTCGTAGTTGAGGCGTTCGCAGAACGCCCGCTCCGAGCGCATCGAGTACATCGCCATCAACACCGTTGCCTTCAACAACTGCTCCGGTGGCACCGAACGGCGACCCGACGTCGCGTACATCGCCTCGAACTCTGCGTCGAGACCCGCGAGCACTTCGTCGACCACGGCACGGATCCGGCGGATCGGATGATCCGCCGGAATCAGATCTTCGGTGGACAACGACGACAACATTGACAACTGGCGATCAGGGCTCCCACGCATGCCCCCATTCTTTTCGATCCCAACCAAGAACGCGAGCACCAATCAGAAGAATTTCAGCACCCTGCTAGTGTCCTGTCAGGCTGATCCGTCGATGAATTCGGTGTTGGTGACGTCGGCGCAGTAGCGGCCGAGTCGTTCGAGGATTTCGTCGGCTGTTTTGTGCCAGACGAACGGCTTGGGGTCTTCGTTCCAGATGTCGACCCAGTCACGAATGTCGGCAGCGAGTGCGTTGACGGAGTCGTGGACGGAGCGTTGCAACTTTTTGGTGGTGAGCGCGGAGAACCATCGTTCGACGAGGTTCATCCAGGACCCGTAGGTCGGCGTGAAGTGGAAGTGGAACCGCTTGTGCCTGAGCAGCCACTTGTGAACGGCTGGGGTTTTGTGGGTGGAGAGGTTGTCGAGCACGACGTGCACGTCGAGTTCGGTGGGGACTTCGCGGTTGATCTTGTTCAAGAACTTGATGAACTGAGCCGAGTCGTGATTCGGCCGCAACTCGGTGATCACCTGGCCCGACGCGATGTCCAGGGCTGCGAACAGGTCAATGGTGCCGTTGCGTTTGTAGTCATGCGAGCGACGCCGGTTGCTGGCGGGCATCATCGGCAACATCGGAGCGGTCCGGTTCAACGCCTGGATCTGGGGTTTCTCATCGACAGCAAACACGGCTGCGTTGACGGGCGGGTTCATATACAGCCCGACGATGTCACGGATCTTGGCGACCAGTTGCGGGTCGGGTGAGATCTTGAACTCGTCGATCTCCCACGGCTTCAACCCGAACGCCCGCCAGATCTCCGACACCGTCTGACGACTGATCCCGTGACGTTCCGCCATCGAACGCGTCGACCAATGCGTCGCGTCCTTCGGGTTCGTTTCCAAGGTGTCGATCACGATCTGCTCGACCACGTCATCGCCAATCGTTCGCGCAGCACCAGGGCGAGGTTCGTCGATCAGACCATCGAGACGCTGTTCGGCGAACCGTCGACGCCACTTCGACACCGTTGCCGGATTACAGCCGACCTTCGCGGCGATCTGTTTGCCCGTGAGTTCTTCGGGACCGGCACACACGAGCACGATCTTGCAGCGCAAGGCGAGGTTCTGGGCGGTCGAGTGGCGGCGCGCCCAACTCTCGAGTTGTCGTCGTTCGTTCCCGGTGAGCGTGATCTCAGCGGCTGGTCGTCCTCGCTTGGCCATGGCGTTCCCTTCGATGCTGGCGGATACAGCACCGACAACGCGCCACGGGATCGAAAATTCCCGAACTCACCAAATAATCGAAGAAACAACCGGACAGGACACTAGGGGAGGTCTTATGGTGATGAAGTGAATCCGGCGACGATCCGTGTATCTGAGGGAGTGTGCACTTGCTCGTGAAGCGACTGCTCCTCGTCGTCGCGGCGATCGTTTTTGCCAGTTTGCTCGTGCGAGCGGTCGTGTCCGTGGTTCGAGGTGTTTCACGGGGCGATGTTCCACTTCTCGTGCTCGGCCTGATACTCGTCCCCATTCAGCTCGCGCTGATGGCTTGGCTCTGGCGAGTATGGAGCTCGGTGGGAACGGAGTCCGAGTCAGAAGCCGGCTGACGTTCGAGGCGGTCATTAGGCAGCCCGAGAAGAATCGGACCCTCGCAGCCGTCTACCCGCTCCGCATCTTCGGGACGGCTCACCGAGCACGCTCGTGCCGATCAGAAGTAGGCTCTTGAACTCGTTTCCAGAGGTGTTCTGAGCGCAATCGATGGCGCAGCCCGCCGAGTAGTTTCTCCCTCCTACCGACTACGACGGTGTCGTATCGGCGCTGGAATGCCAAACACGACGACGACAAGCGGGGCGATCAGCAGATCGAGAGCGGTACCGGTGTACGCGGCTCGGTTGAGCAACTTCGACCACTCCGACTCGTTCGCCTCTGCTTCTGCGATCCGAGAGGCTCCATCTTCGATCGACTTGTCGTAGCGCCAGCGCCACGAGCCGTCGCTTGCGCCTGCCACAGAAGGGAGCTTCGCCGACTCGATGGCAGAACCTCAATGGGTACGTGAGGATCTCGCGCACCTGAACGCCCACGGTCGTGCCGATAGAGGACGGCTCCGACGGTTCTCGCCGGCCGATGTTCTGCTCGGCTCAGCGGCAGAATCGAGTTTCACCGGCGCGTCGGACGTGCCCCCTGATGAGCCAACCGGTCGCCTGGATCCGAGGTGATGTGGGCGCTACCGACCGTGGGACGTGGCACGCTGGGCACGTGGGGCGACTTAGTCGCATAGCCGACCTCCTGGTCGGCGGTGGAGCCGTTGGGCTGGTGCTGCTTGGTTGCGTGAACGGCCCGGGTACGACTGAGTGCGTGAGGTCAGAACAAGCAAGCGTCTGCGTCGAGAGGGATGGTGGCGACCTCGAGGTTCGCGCTCGGGGACTTCGGCCGGACTCGACCGTTCACCTCATCCTCTCAGTTGTTCGGACCGAACGAGATTGTTGTGTCGCCGGACGGCGGTTTCGATGGTGGGCACTCCTTCGCGTCACACGAATCGGTGTTCACGGGCGTGGTCACGGTGTCGGCGGTAGCTGCCAACGGTACGTCGCTCGAGGGTGAGCTCTCGTTCGGCTGAGGAAATGGTCGGGACGCGGCGAGCCGATAGCTCGGCCGTCGCAGAGCAGAACGTTTCTGTGCGGTTCGATGTGCTCGAACGTGCCGATCCTGAGTGGGTGGGGAGCGTGCGGGCAGTTGTTGTTCTGATCGATCACCATATGGGATACCATATGGTCATGGCTCGACGTGAAGTACTGGTTCAACTCGACGACGACCTCGTGGAACAACTCGACGCGCTGGCCGCCGACCTCGGCACCAACCGATCCGAGCTGATGCGTCGCGGCGCCCAGGCGGTGCTCGATGCCGAAGGCCTCGCAGCAGCCGATCGCGAGCTCGAGTCGGCGTACGCCGACAGCCCGCCGATCCCGCGCTCGTCCAGTCGGCGCGACGACTCGCTGCTGAGACCGCTCCTGCGTGGTAGCTCGCAACGACATCTACTGGGCCGACCTCGGACCGCCCGCAGGTCGCCGGCCTGTCTGCGTGCTCACCCGCGACGCCGCCATCGCAGTACTCACGTCGGTCACGTGTGCGCCCATCACCCGCACGATTCGTGGCATCCGATCAGAGGTGGAACTCGGCGACGAGCACGGCCTCCCTGAAGCGTGCGTCATTAGTTGCGACAACGTCATCACGATCCCAGTCGAAGACTTTGGACGACCAACCGGTCGGCCACCTCGACGACTTCACACGTGCCCGACTCGACGAAGCCCTGCGTTACTCGCTCGACATCGTGTACTGACCGAACCCAAGTGACGCGTTCTGAAGCGGGTCCGCCCGATCGAACGTGCCGATCACGAGTGGGGCTGGCGGCCGTGGCGGCTTGTTGATATGCGTGCTTTCTTGCAGTCGCTATGACCGCATTCTTAGCCGTCGAGGGTTCGAACTTCGACGACGGTCGGGCGCGTTGTCGTGGCTGACCGGGACGGTGTCACTCGTTGTCGATCTCGTTGACGAGTTGCGCCCACTGTTCGTCGTCGAACGCGGTGATCGAGGCCATCAGTGCCTCAAGAGTGTCGCGGTCCACGTTGCCGTGGCCGTCGACGACGACGTCGCCGATCGTGAGGTAGATGACTGTCGAAGCGTTGCCGTCGTCGCCGGTGGATTCTTGGATGACCGCTGGATGCCCGTTGATTTCGATTGCTTGTCCCGGTTGCGGTGTGGTGGTGCTGGCGGCGGCGCTGACGAACGTGACGAGTGCTCCGGGCTCTTGTTCGGTGCCGGGCTCCACTAGGGACATGAACAGCACGGTGGTGACGTTGCAGGTTCCTGTTGGTTGGGCTTCGAGCACGAACCGGTTCCAACCGGGCGGGACGGTGGCCGGTGCGTACTGGGTGCCTGCGTCGACGCAGGGTGTGAGAGGTTCTTGGACTTCGAGCACGGGCCATCCGCTTGGCTCGGTTGGTTCGAGAGACCCGATCAGTGCTTCAACGGTGTCGAGTGACAATCCCGAGGCGCTGAGTTCGACGGCAAAGCCGCCTGGTTCGTCCCAGCCAGCGGTGATGAAAGGCGCTTCGGGGGTGCCCTGCTCTGAGATCGTCACGGAGCGGGACCCAATAACGCGTTGCTCGCCGTCGGTGGTTCGTTCGATGACTTGGAAGGTGGAGTCGTCGAAGAACTGCGTGATGTTGAGTGTTCGGCTGGCGGTCAGGTCGTCGGTGCCGAAGGAGAGGGTCGCCACCGGGATCGTGCCTGGACCGGTGCACGAGGCGTTGGGCGGGCAGTCAACGGCGAGGTCCCTGGTCGCCGATGTGAGACGAAGGCCGTCGAGGGGCGACATCGTCGACAACCATCCCACGTCGTCAGGCGACAGCGTTGGTTCATCGTCGAGACCGGCCGCTGTCACTGCAACGAGAGACATCGAGTCGTCGGTCTGGACGGTGAGCTTGTCGCCGACGAAGAACCGGACCCCGAGAGCGTCTGTCGGGTCGCTGGCGGGGACCGTGATCGTCGCGCCGTCGGTGAACTCGAGTTCGACTCCCGCAATGTCGGTGGTGGTCACGCCGATCACGGTGTCGTTGCGTTCGTTCTCGATGGAGGTGCCGATCCCGAACTGCATCAATACCGCTATGCCGCCGTCGACGCTGACCTTTGAGGGCGCAGGCGTGGCGAGAGGATCGAGACTGCACCCGGTCGTTCTGATCTCGTCGAGATTGAAGAACCCCCAACACACCCGTTCGTTGACAACTGCTGCACGCAACGTTCCACGATCGGTGGACACGATGACGTCGCCGTCGCTGCGTGGGTCGAACACCCCACCCGGATGCTCACCGGGCGCGCCCGGGCGAAGTCCGGCAAGCAGAGGTTCGATCTCGTCAAACCCGAAGCCGGGCGCATAGACAACGACACTGCCCATCTCGAAGCCGGCCCGATACGACGTCACCGATTCCAGGCGTTCCCACTCAGTTCCGGCAACATCGATCACTTCCTGAGTTGGCGCAGAGTCCAGTGGACCACCGACACTCACTCCACCGGTGCGACCGGTCGCTGGGTCGACGAAGTTCCACGTCAGTTGCCCGTCGTTGATGAGCGGCTCGATGCTCCAGCCCTCGGGAACGACCGTCGGCAGCGCCGCTTCGCCAGGCTCGATCTGAGCCAGCGGCTCGGTAGCGGTCAGCGAGGGAGAGTCGACATCGGAATCTCGCTGTGCAATGACAGCCAGACCTGCGACCAGAACGATCACCAGCCCCGCAGCAGCGGCCACCAGGACACGACCGAAACGAGGCCGAGCCGTTGATGCTGGCGCCGTGGTTCGTTCGACAACGTCGGACCACTCAACAGGAGCCGGCGCCTGGCTCCGAGCATCAGCCAGGACACTGCGGATTCGTTCATCGAAATTCGTGCTCATGTCAGCAACCTCCTCAGTCGCTTACGGCCGCGAGCCAACTGACGGCGCACCGCCCCATCGGATATTCCGAGAGCGTCGGCAATGTCCGCCACGCTCAGATCCTCCCAGTACGCCAAGTACACGACAGCGCGCTGCTGGGAGCTCAACTCGGCCAGAGCCGGAGACAAAGCCCCGTCGTAGTCGAGCGTGTCGAAGTCATCACTCGCTGCGTCGGGAACGAGAGCAGAAACCTTGGCTGCACGGACCTGCCGCCGCGCAGCGCTGCGGTGATGATCACGAGCAACGTTTGCGACAACCCCGAACAAGAAACGGCGAGGCTTCTCCGCCCGCTCCCACGCCTGGCCATTCGACAACAACCGAGCAAACGCTTCGGCAACCACATCACTGGCGTCAGCCGGAGCAACAAGCACCGACGCATAGCGAACAAGATCCTCCGACCACGCCGAGTACGCCTCCTCCAGTGACAACAGGCCCACACCCCATCGTCGTCGCCAACCATCCCCACGGGTGACACCTCACAAAACAAATCTGAAAGACAGGTGCTTCGACGGCCGTCGTGCGCGGTCGCACAATCTAATGGGCGGGTTCGACCGATCGGATGTGCCGCTACTGAGCGGTAGCCGGGGAGCGGCAGCGACGGCAATATCGAGCGGTCAAGGTCGTCCACGCTGCGCGAGGTCGGAGCGGGTGATTGCGTACACGAAGGCGATCGGTTCGTCGGGCGGGTGGCACGCGCCGTGGCGAGTGAACCCGGCCCGCTCGAGGGAACGCCACGACGCAGAGTTCTCCTGCGCTGGCGTTGCGACACACGCCACCATCGACGGATGTTGATCGAGCGCATGAGCAGCGAACGCCTTGAGGACGACTGCACCAAGCCCCCGTCCTCGGTGTCCGGCACCGATGAGGTAGTCGATTCCAACTGCGTCGGCAATCCCGACGCATGTGTCGTGCTCTGGGTAGTCGACGTGGCGGTAGCACTGGAGCAGGCCACCGGGGCTGCCGTCGATCTCGACGATCACCATCGATGTCGGCTCGCGGTCTTCAACTCGTGGCCGGTACTTGGACTCAACAGACGCCGGCTCGGCGGACTGGTTCCACCACTGTGCGATGGCCGGCTCGGCGAACCACTCCACGAGGGTGGGGAAGTCCTCCACCTGCAGTGGTCGGAATGCAATCGTCGGCACGACTCCATCGTCGCAGGCGCTCACTGCCCCATACACATTTCCGGTCGCCCTGAGCGCTCCGACGTGCCGATCTCGGCTGGCATAGCGGCGTGGGCGGGGTGCGAGGACATGAGGTGTGTCGTTCGTCGATCTACTCGGTCCAGCGCGCCGCCCGCTCGACGGTGCACGGGTCGTAGCCCATGTTGATGAAGAACTGTGCAGCGTCGACGGATTCGCCGTCGGCGAGTACGTCGATCATTACGGTTCCGGGCTGGGACGAAAGCGCGGACATCACGATCCCGGGGGGTGGTTCTTCAACGAACTCGCTGCGAAGGCGAGCCGGTTGGAATGCGTCGCCTCCTGACTCGGTGGACGGAGCGTTGACGGTTGCGGCACTGTCGACCCGGTTCAGGTTCCACACGACGTCGAAGTCCTGGCCGGCGAGAAGTGGCGTGATGTCGCTGACCTTCAGTGGCGTCGGTGCAGCACATGCCAGGCCGTCGAGAAGCTCGTCGTGGTCAAACGCCGATCCCATGACTTCGTAGGGTTCATCTGATGCCACTGCGATGTCGATTGCTGTGCCCCCTTCGAGCAGGCTGGTGTCGATGATCATCGCATTGTCGTCAAAGGTGATTCCCGGTGCTAGTGAACCGCTTTCGACCGGGTAGGCCGCAGTGAGCGAGCCGACCACACTCGGCGAGCCTCTGAGGAACTGAAGGTCCACGTCGACGCCGGCGTCCTGAAGACTCTCCGCCAGTGCTTCGCCGTCCGTGAAACCGTCGTCCCAGGTGACGGTGATGATTCCATTTGCTGACTGGGTGAGCGCATAGGTGGGTGATCCGTCGGTGCGACTGATCGTGAAGGCTCCGACTCCGGCGAGAACCACGGCGGCCGCAGCGGCCTTCAACAAGATTGATCGGTGGCGGGGCGTTCGACGTTCATCAAGAACATCGACCGGGTCTGTCTCGACGGACGGGGTGCTGATCTCAGAGCGAAGCTCGTCGAGGAGCTGAGCTTTGAACAGGGGGACGTCGATCTGATTCATGATGCGGAACTCCTTGTGGTGCAGGGATCGGGGTGGAGCGCTGTCGCTGGTCCGATCGGGTGGGTGGCGTTTCGTGAGGGGACGAATGTCTTCATGGCTCGACGGGCTCGTGAGAGCCGCATGCGTGCCGTGGCGGCGCTGATACCGAGCGCCTCGGCTGCGTGGGCGACGCTGATCTGGTCGTAGCCGACCAACTCAAGGATCTCGCGCTGGTCAGCTGGCAACTTGACGAATCCTCGCTCCAGGTTCGGCTTGACGGCTGCAGCGACGATGTGATCTTCGATGATTACGTACTCGTCTTCGTCGAGCAGTCGATGCCGACCGGCCCGAGCGATTCGTGTCTGTGTTCGGGCCGTGTCTCGCCGCCAGGACGAGACCGTGTTGTGACAGATCCCGTAGAGCCAGCCGATCGCGGTGCCGCGCTGGGAATCAAATTTCGGGGCCGAATGGATGACCGACATGAACACGAGTTGCGTGATGTCGGCGGCATCGTCGGGTGATCTGACCCGACGAATTGCGTAGCTGAGGACTCGGTCGATGTGACGCGTGTAGAACTCGGCCAACGAATCGGCATCCGCATTCAACTCAGCGAGGAGTTCCTCGTCCGAGCTTTTCATGGTGGTGTCCTCCAAGACTGCGCCGTGACCGGCGCTCACCAGTACTTGGTGACCCGAACCAAAAGCGCAACGGAATACTTGCAGCCGAGCGCAGGAGCACCGATCGCTAGAGCGATCTCAATCGGATACACGATCGGTTTCGACTCCTCGGCGCCCGGTCGAGGCGACGCGCAATATCGAGTGCCTGGCCAAGCGCGGAGGTGCCGTACTGATCGGTCAGGGACCGTTCGAGGCGCCGTCGTTATGCGCTGTCCGGGCTGCAGGAGTCAGTTTCGTGAGTCGGGGTGTAGCCGCACATCGGTATGCCGTGCGAGCGCCGCGAAATCGACATCAGCGTGGAGAATCTCGGCACCTGCGCGGACGGCAACTGCGCCGATCAGACAGTCGATGAGCTTGCGGACGGTTTCGCCATGAGCGCGACAGGACCGGTACATCGATGCAGCGTCGTCG
This sequence comes from Ilumatobacteraceae bacterium, assembly GCA_963797925.1. GTDB lineage: Bacteria > Actinomycetota > Acidimicrobiia > Acidimicrobiales > Ilumatobacteraceae > Ilumatobacter_A. Next base: position 219,273 of record CAWCQZ010000001.1, read on the forward strand.
TAGTCGGCTGGAGTCGTGGGCAGCATCGTCGCCCGGGCCAGCAACCCACGGAGTTGGATCAGATGCCGTTCGTTGCGGGCGCCAGCAAGAACTTCCATCGACACGGCGTCACAGATCGCAAGGTCGGCATCGAGCAGTCGGTCGACGGCGACGCAGACCTCCGAGCCGGTGTCTCGCAGAAACTCGATCCACGCCGAAGTGTCGACGAGGATCACGCCCTGCTCGTACGCATCTCGTCGAGGTCGCCGTCCCAGCCGCTTCCGCGCATCGACCGTGCATTATCGAGGCCGAGCGGTTCGCCTGCGACATGGCGCAGTGCAAGGTTGACGGCCTCGCGCTTCGTGCTGAGATGGAAACGCTCCATCACCCGCTGGCAGAGTTCGTCGTCGATGTCGATGTTGGTGCGAGACATACACCAACAATACACCAAGCGGTCAATCACGCGCACCTGGCCGAGCACCGAGGTGCCGTTCACGAGCGGTCAGCGGTGGGTGAAGCGCCCGGTGATATCGAGCGTCTATTCGGCGTTGACTGCTTGGCCGTAGCGCTGGCGAGCGGCCTCACCCGAGGTGCCGACCATGGCGCCGATCGATGCCCATGAGTGTCCGTCGTGTCGGGCCTCGACGACTGCGTCGCGTAGGGCTCGTTCGGTCTCGGCTCGGGAGACGAATGCCTCACGCACGGTTCGTCGTGCGGTTGCTTCGCGGAGGTCGCCTGGCTCGGCTCGCTCGAATCGTGCTGCGAGTTCGTCGGCGTTGTCGAGGACCCGGTCACGTCGTTGCCGGCCACCACGACAACGGCGGTCGTCGTCGTTTTCCCCCGCCCGGCGTTCTTCCCAGCACGGGCAGCAACTCCTCGACTCTCTATCTCGCAATCGTGGCGATGGTGGCCCTCGTCAGTGGCTCGGCCATCGTTGCGCTCATTCGCAGACGTTGAACGGGTCCACAGGTCGCCCGAGTTCGACACACGTCATCCGTGTTGGGTCGCCAGCAAGATTCCACGCGCTGACTAGCATCCGGTGATGTCGAGACAGGTGCCCTGGTGGGCAACGGTGATTCTCGGATCGATCTCGGCGGTGCTGGGAGTGGTGCTGATCTTTCGGCCGTTCAGCACGCTGTCCGTCCTGGTGCTGCTGGTTGGTCTGGTGATGATCGTGTCCGGACTCGGCGATATCACCGCCACAGGTTCGGGCTCGTTGCAGCGTCTGGCAGGTGCTGGCTGGTTGATCGCAGGCATCGCCGTGCTGACCGTTCCGGAGCTGTCGACGTCGGCAATCGCCGTCGTCGTGGGGATCTCGATGATCGTGCGTGGCGTGATTGACATCAGCAGCGGCGTTCGCAACACCGTCGATCAGCGCGTCGCTTCTGGGATCGGTGGGCTGGCGGGAGTGGCGTTCGGTGTGCTGGCGCTGACGTGGCCCGACGTCACCCTGCTCGTCGTGGCCATCGTTTTCGGCGCTCGAACCCTGCTCTTCGGTGTCCGTCTCAGTTGGCACGCATTCGAGTCCCGCAACGGCCACGTCCCCGCGCCGAGCGAACCGAAACCGACCAGTCGCTCGCGTCGGCTCGGTCACCTTGCGGTCACGACGACCACGTTGATTCTCGCTGTCGGCCTGGGCGGTCTCAGCGCCAAGCTCAAAGAAGGGGAACCATACGTCGACTCGTTCTACACCGCTCCTGACGACGTACCGACAGAACCGGGCAGGCTCATTCGTAGCGAGGTGTTTACCCGCACGATCCCTCCCTCGGCGCGGGCGTGGCGAATCCTGTACACGACAACACACGAAGACGGCGAAGTTGCGGTGGCGAGCACGCTCGTGGTCGCTCCCACGGTCCCAGCTCGGTCCCCGGCGCCCGTGATCGCCTTGGCCCATGGAACGACGGGAATCGCTCGGGAGTGCGCCCCGTCGCTGCTTCCCGATCCGTTCGCTGCCGGAGCGTTCTTACGCGCTCGACAAGGTGATCGACAACGGTTGGGTCCTCGTGGCAACGGACTACGTCGGGCTCGGTACTGCCGGCCCGCACCCGTATCTCATTGGTCAGGGCGAAGCACGATCAGTGCTCGACTCGGTTCGTGCCGCACGGGAGCTGACGGACCTGTTGCTCGCGGGCCAGACTGTCGTCTGGGGTCACTCCCAAGGCGGCGGGGCGGCGCTCTGGGCTGGTCAGATCCAGCCCGGCTACGCGCCAGATGTTCCGCTCGCTGGCATCGCCGCGCTCGCTCCGGCGAGCGATCTGGTCGGCCTCGCCACCAACTTGGAGAACGTGACGGGAGGCGGCGTGTTCGCGTCGTATGTCCTGAAGGCATACAGCGACACGTACCCAGACGTGAAGGTGAGCGACTACGTAGGGGCAACCGGGCGTCCCGCCTTCGACGAAGCCGCCAAACGCTGCCTCGGACTGTCGACGCTCGTGTCTGCCATCACCGTGGGAAACATGTCGATCTTCACCGGCGACCTCGACAGCGGCGCACTGAACGAGCGGCTCCGAGACAACATTCCAACCGGCCCCTTCCCGATGCCGCTCCTCCTCGCCCAGGGCCAAGCAGACAGCCTGATCCTGCCCGCCGTACAGAGCGGCTACGCCGACAGCCTCTGCGCCGCAGGTCAACCTGTCGACTACCGGACGTTCCCAGGTCTCGATCACGTTCCGCTGGTCGAAGCGGACTCACCGCTGATCCCCCAGGTCGTCGAGTGGACACAGGATCGTCTTGCCGGTTAGCGCTGCTCAGTCGACATGCCCGTAACTCTCGTACACCGAACCCACCAACCGTCGATCCGCTCATCGCGGAAGCGCTCGAGCACTCATTCCTCGTCGAAGTGAGCCGTGCCGCCGTCATCGGCCACCGAGCACAATCGCCCGACTCAGCGAGCGAGCACGACACCACGGAGCGCCAACCCGAACCCGCCTCTCGAAGGGGACCAACCTCAGAGGAAGCAGAGTCAAGCCCTTTGAGCCCGCCCAGAACGTTCACCGGCGGGCCGCTCCGTTGCGCTCGCTATCCGGCGACGTGAAGATCGCATCCACCAGGTCGTCTGTCGATCGCACATTCTGGCGCGCCCGCCCGAGCCCCGACGTGCCGTTAGCGGACGGGTCATCCGGGCGACGCCCGTTGTTGTTATGCGCTGTTTTGGGTCGGTACTCGGAACTGGCGAGGGAAGGCGTTGGTGTCTTCGAGTTGGGCAAGGGCCGAGAACGCTGGGTAGATCGGCTTTCGGCCGGCTCCGCCACGGCGCGAGTACGACCCTGAGTAGTAGCAGTGCTGGTAGCTGGTCGCTCGTCGGCGCATCAAGGTGATCAGGTCATCGTTGTTCGCTGCGAACTGAAGATACGCCTGCAGGTGCCAACTTCCGGGCTTCGCGTGCCTTCTCAAGCCGTCGTCGACCTCATGCACGATCTCGACGACGTAGTCCCCGAGCGCCGCCACGACGTAGGGCACCACCCACAACTCTTTGGCGGGGATGATCCGGTTGAGGTGGCGCTGGCGGACGAAGCCGTCGTGGCTACGGCTGTACCAGGCGTCGGCAACCAGACGCTGACGTTCGGAGAGGGAGCGATAGTCAGAATCGGCGATCGGGTCGTTGTAGATGCGTTGCGGGATCTGAATCACAGTTCCCGGCTGAGACAAGGAGGAAGGCTCGCCGTAGTGGGCCAACATCGAGCCGATCGGAGCGAACTGCGCACGCCCGATCTGATTCATCACCTCCTGAAAGTCGCGCTCCAGTTCAGGCCCAAACGGCTCTGGAGTGAGATCCTTCAGCTGGACCCATTCAGCGAGACCGATCCACCGGTATCGAGCGATGCCTCCCGGACTGTGCGAGATGTGATCGAACCACGATCTCTCACCGAACCCATCCAGCTCCGGTCTCGGCAGATGAAGCCCCTCAGCCTTGCGGCGTCTGCGGCCCTCATCCCACAGCGCACGATGACGGGTGTATCGAGCACGCGACGCGCGGAGTAGTTCGGCTGCTTGAACGATCTGCTCGGTGGTCCAGCGATCGTGATCGGTCACGCCGACGGCCTGCTCGAGGTTGGCGAACGTGGCGTTGAATCCGTTCGGCGAGAAGCGTTCAACGGCGTAGCGCAGCGCACCGAAACGACGATCAAGCGACGTCTCAGGATCTAGTGCCCGGCGCACCCCGTTGTTGAACCCCACAGACCGAAACGTAGCTGGACCTCCCGAGCGTCAAGCGTGGATGGCGCAGCGATCGACCGAACAATCTGATCGGGTGCCGCCAATCCGATGTGCCGTACTGGGCGGGTGGATGACCAAGCCGGGCGCGTTGATATGCGTGCAATCGGGCGCTCGAACTTGTCGAGGTCAGCTCGACAAGCAGTGCTTGGCGTAGCGTGAGTTGATGCCTCGCCTCAGCGAGTTCTACGGAATCGCGATCTACATGTACTTCGCAGATCACAACCCTCCGCACTTTCACGCGATCTACGCGGAGCACGAGGCGCTCGTCCAGATCGACGACGGTTCCATCGTGCGCGGCGGCCTTCCCAAGACTGCCGCCAAGCTCGTCGAGCAGTGGCGCACACTTCACCGCGATGAGCTTCTCGCAGACTGGGAACTGGCTCAGGAACCAACCAGCCTGAACCCCATCGAGCCCCTCCAGTAGGATTGGCCCCATGGCCGAACTCACACGCGTCGCAGCTGTTGAACACCTTGGCGCGCGAGTGCTGCGAATCGAGTTCACCGACGCTGTCGTACGGGAGATCGATTTCGCCGGGGCACTTCCGGGAATCCTTGCCAGCATCGATGACGACGAGGTATTCGCGACCGTGTCTGTCGATCAGATCGCAGGAACGGTCAGCTGGCCGAACGGTGTCGACCTCGACCCTGACGTACTCCGGGGTATCGAGACAGCCTCAGCGCCAGGGCAAGGGCGATTGCTCCGCGAGTACCGTCTCGAATCGGCAAGCTGACTCTGCACCGCACCGCACCGGCCGCTTGCGAGCCGATGCACGATCTCGCGCACACGGCCGAGCACCGACGTGCCGTGCCTGAGCAGTGCGGAGGGGTGAGCGGCGGCGGTGTTCTGAGCGGCTATTCGGCGATCACGGCTTGGCCGTAGCGCTGGCGAGCGGCTTCGCCGGAGGTGCCGACCATGGCACCGATGGACGCCCACGAGTGAGCGTCGTGGCGGGCCTCGACAACCGCATTGCGAAGGACTCGTTCGGTCTCGGCTCGAGCCAAGAATGCCTCGCGGACAGTTCGCAGTGCGGTTGCGTCTTGAAGATCGTCGGGCTCGATCTGCTCGAATCGAGCGGCGAGTTCGTCGGCATTGTCGAGGATTTCTTGTGCGGTTCGGGGCATTGGAATCACCTGAGGTACTTCGGTCGTGCGGTCATGGCGTGGATGATGATCGGGCCGTCGACGCTTTCAATCACGCCGATCTCGAGCATGTTGCCCGAGGTGTCGGCACCGACGAACATCACGAAGCCGTCGTCGTGGTCGTCAACGAACATCGGATGGTTGAAGGCGTGGATCATGTCGTCATCGTGGACGCCGTGTTTGCGAGCACTCGTCGCAATCAGCGGCGTTTCCACGACTCCAAGTTATCTTGCTACTTGAGGAGCTGCAAGCTAACTTGCTCCGAGATCATTCCGACTCGGCAAGGCCGAGCCTTGCCCCGGTTTCATCGGTCGAGCAATAGTAGGAGTCAACGACGTGCCATTCGCCGTCAGGATTTGTGACGGCACGCAGGATCAGCACGATACGGCCATCAACGGCAATGCCGTACTCGGTGTCCGTCAACACGACGACCTCCCCTGTGCCCAGATTCTCGATTGAGCGTTCGAGGTCTGATCGTAAAGCGATGTCCGCTGTCGCGGCACCTGGCCCTGAGATGTCGATGTCCACCGGCGGATTGAAGCCCTTCTCATCGCCGACACATTCGAGGCTCGGATGGGCGGGTGGAGCAGCCACCTCGTCCGAACCGCACGCAGCGATGGTTGGAGCGAGGATCGCCAGGAGCAATCCCGCCGTTGAAGCTGTTCGCCGACTTGTCACGAAACTTGGACGTGCGTTCACTCGACCAGGTTCCCATAGCCCACTCGATATCGACGGAACGGCTGGCCACGTCACCCCGCTCGTGAACCGGCAATCCTTTTCGGCGGAGGCGTCCCATAACGTTCGGCCCCTCGGCGACCAAGGTCATCCCCGATGTGCCGTTGGAGGGCACCCGTGCCGCACGCAACTCAATCCAGCTTCAGCCGCTCCTGATGGGCCCGGGAACTCCGCATGGGTCACCTTCGTTTGGCCACGAACGAGAGCGTCAGGAGCAATCTGCAACGCATGCCATCGTCGTCAGGTTCACCGACCCAGACCACGGGAGGGGCGGCGATTCAGGCTCCGCAGCCGGCGCATCGCTGCAGCAACCGGGTCGATCGACTCACTGAGGCCTTCGGCGTTGGTCGATCGTGAGAGCGCACCTCGGTCCTCGCACTGCGCCAGATCGACAGCTTCTCTGAGTTGTCGGCGTCGCGCCTTCGCACTCATCTCGTCGGGCTGACGGTGGATCGCTCGGGCGACCGCACGACCAGGAGTCCACTCGCTGGCTCCGTTCGGCGGGCCGCGCTGGTCGAGGTCGAACGCGGGAGGCGCGACGTGGATGTGGTTGGCCTTTCGGCCACGCGTGGCCCCGACGTAGAGCTGCTTGGCGTTGGTTCGGTCGTCGATGATCACGTGAGCCTCGTCGACGGTTGAGCCTTGGGCTGTGTTGATCGTTGAGGCGTAGTCCACTCCGACATAGCCAGCCGCGACGTAGTCGGCGGGGAGCGCAAGGCGGTGGCCGTTGCTGAGGTTGGTGAGGTACAGCTCGTCTCGCGTGCCGGCGTTCACGGTCCAACGGTCGCCGTTGCGGACCCACTCGCTCCCCGTCGGCCCGTACGTGAGTAGGCGGTTGTTCGCCCGGGTGACGACCGGCTGACCCGGGTAGAGCACGAGCCCGCCAACCTCGATCTGACTTCCGCGGTCGAGGCAACCCGCATCGAGCAGCCGCTCCGTGACCATCTCGTTGACGGCGTCCACAACTGCGTTGGTTGGCGCCATGACGAATACGTCGCGACCATCGATGACGCCCGCTACCGCCTCGGCCGCTGCGGAGGCGACCGCGTCGGACTGGTCAGCGTGACCGTGGATGCGGCCGTGCTGTTCGTAGATCTCGGCCGCAGAGGCGTCCCCGTTGCGGAGCACGAGCGATGCGTTGCCTTCCCACTCGTGTTCGAAGCGGTGGAGCGTGTCGAGTTCGACCGTCACGACGTTCGGATCGTGAACCAGTTCGGCGAACATGGCGCCCGCGTCCACGGCATCGAGTTGGTGATGGTCGCCGACGAGGACCGTGCGCCAGTTCTCTGCTCGTGCGATGCGGGAGTACTCGTGGAGGAGGCGCGTGTCGACCATGCCAGCTTCGTCGATGATCACGACCGAGCCCGCCGGGAGATCCCAACGCTCTCCGGCACGACCCTGGCCGCGCCGTTGCTTGGCCGAGTGTTCGTCGACGAGTTTGTGGAGCGTGTCGGCCACGGTGCCCGCTCCAGATTGGAGCTGTTGGGCCGCCGAAGCTGACGGCCCAACGCCGAACACCGCGACTCCCTCGGATCGCCACGCTGCGACCGCCGAGGCGAGCATTCGGGTCTTCCCGGCTCCGGCTGGGCCGACGACGGTGACCACAGGTCGCGGTCGCCGAGCATCGTCGCGACGGCTTCGGACTGGCTGTTGTCGAGGTCTGCCGCGTCAGCGTCGCCGAGAGCAATCGCACGGTGGCCGCTGGTGTCGGCCGATGTCGCCCAGTCGACGATGTCGACTTCGCGCCGGAGATGGACGTCGGTCGTGAAGCGGACCGCTGACGGTGGAAGATGCACCGGCCGACCATCCGACGCACGAACGATGTCGCCAGGCTCGGCAGCCGGTGTGAGATCAACGACACCAGTAGACGCCATCGCCTCAGCTCGAACCGCCTCGATCGTTGCGGCGATCGCCGCTGGATTGGGACCGTTGACACGCATCGCGATCTGCTCAATCAGCTGCGGCTCCGCCCACTCCGCATGCCGGGTTTCGACGGCGTCGAGCACGTCAGCAACCGACGGTCGAACGACGCCGACTGGTCGAGGCGGATTCGCCAGCGTCGTCGCGCGCATCTGGTCAACGTCGACGAGGTCGGCGGCGCGTGACCGCCACAATTGCCGCAGCGTCGATGTCGCCAGACCGGCATCGGCTGGCTTCACGTTGCGGGTAGCGAGCATGATCGTCTTGTGCGCCTTGCCGAATTCGGCGGGCGTCGGGTGACGGCCTTCACGGTCAACGAAGCTCGTCGTCCACTGCTCGAGTTCTGATTCGATGTCGACGCTGCGAGTGGAGAACTCGGCGATGACTTCGGCGTCGATGCCAACGATGTCGGCTTGCCCGTTCTGATCGACCTCGTGGAATCCGACGCCCAGCCGTCGCCCTATCTCAGATCGAAGGTGCGTCTGGAACACGACCCCGGCAGCTTTGGCTTCGCGGTACAAGCCACGTGCGTCGAGGGTGCGCCATTCACCATCCGACACGGTGCGCACAGCGTTCGAGATCAACACGTGATCATGGAGCTGAGGATCGAGGGCCCGGCTCGTGCGATGCCGGTACCTGATACCGAGCACCCCTTCGGCGTCCACGACGGCAGAGCCTGCGTGACCGGTCCGCGTGTACGCGATGCGCGGCGACACCGATGCGACCGCAGCCTCGACTGCTGCCGTGTGCGCGGCCTCGACCGCAGCGACCACCTGAGCGTCGCCGAGGGCATAGAGCACACTCACCGACTTCGGGGCTGAGAACGTCAGATCGAACGCCGTCACCGATCGCTCGTTCACCGTCGTCCTGCCGAGGCGAGTTCCGTCGGGCGCGCACTTGGCTTCCAACAACAACTTGGAGTCAACGGCGGTCGCCAGACTGCCGGCGACAGCCCCCACCAAGTCCGCACGACCGGTCCAGACACCCGGCGCATCGCCGTCGCCGGCGTAGTAGTCCTCCACTCCCGCAACGACTGCCGACTGGTAGTAGTCGGCATTGCCGGGCCGGACCTTGCCCACGCTCAGCACGACACGACCCGCGCACGATCACCCTGGTGCAAATGTCTGAACTGACTTCCCAACCCGGCGGCACCGCCCGACCCCGCACCCACACGACCCCCTGCCCGACGACAGACGGGCGAGCCGGCTCCGCACGAAGACGCGAGGGCGGGCACGCAAGAGCGAGCACGCGCCAGGGACTGACAACCGGCAGAACGGCGACGACAAGCGGAGAGACCCCCCAAGAGCGGCCCTTGAACGGCCGACACCGACAACGACGGCCGAACGCTGCGCGATCGGCAGACCGCTGAATCGGTCTCAGCGCAGCGGCGGGCGAGAGGCTGACCGACAGCAAGCGCCGTCCGACCAGACCATTCGATTCTCGTTCGTGGCTTCCCCATCACTGAGGTAAAGGCGGCCCCGACCGCAGAACGGGACAACGAACGCAAGATCCGAATCTTCGACAGACCCCTTGGCGGGGCCGAGCGACACTTGCAGTCATCGAAGGCGATCGCTTGCGACCTCCGCTGCCCGAGTGGTCCCCGACCGGTCGTCGTCGAGGGTTGGACTTCTCGCACGACGGTTCACACGATCGTGTCTGACCTCACGGAACCGATCGTGTTCTATGCGAGGCGGTGCGCCGATGTCCCGCTTCGTTCGTTCCGCAGCCTTTACATCGATATGACGACAACGCCGACCGACACGACACCACTCTCGACAGATCGCAGCCAGCCGTTGAGGCCGCTACTCGTGAGCGTCGTGCAAGCCGCCGAGATGCTGGCGCTCAGCCGGTCGTCGATCTATCAACTCATCTGGAGCGGCCAGCTCACACCGATTCGCATCGGACGCAGCGTCCGGTTCTCCGTCGACCACCTCGAAGCCTTCGTCGCCGATCGACTCACTCACAGCTGATTTCGGAGTGTCGCTGCCACACAATGGTTGCGCAGTCGCAACCATTGTGGGCGCGCAGAAACAGTACGCTTTTGGTACTGTTTCTGCATGCCTGGGAAGTACTGGAGTGACGTGATGGATGTTGCGGTCGACAACGGCGGCTACGTCACCCCCTCGCTCGTCAACGTCCCGGCAGTCGAGCTTCGCAAGATGGTGGCTCGCGGAACGCTCGACCCTGCCGGCCACGGCGTCTACCGCGTCCCGTCGCTCCCCCTCGACCGGAACGACGAGTTCATCCTCGCCCGCTTCTGGGCGGCGGGCCGAGGAGTCGTCTCGCACGACTCGGCCCTGCTGGTTCACGAACTGTGCGACATCAACCCAAGCGCCGTGCACATCACGATTCCGACCAGCTACCGAATCAGCCGTGCTGGCGGCGAACGATACGAAGTCCACCGAGCGGATCTGAGCGATCGCGAAGTCACACGCATCGACGCTGTCGTGCTCACCACGATCCCACGGACTCTCAGCGACTCCATCGGACATGCACCCGACTACCTCGCCCGTCAAGCAATCGACACCGCCGCTGGACGAGGCGCCGTCACTCCTGCAGAACGCGACCAGCTCTTGCGAACCGTTGCCAAGTCCGTGACGTCGTGACCTCTCGGCCGCGCAGCTCCAAAGAGTTCCAGCGACTCCTGCAGCGTCACGCCGACGAGATCGGCCAACTCCCGCAGCGGGTCATGCACCTCGTACGGGTCGGCGTCTTGTGCGCGATGCTCGACGACGCCCGACATGACGATGGAGGTCATCTGTTCATCGTGAAGGGTGGTACCGCAATGCAGCTCCGGCTCGGCATCCAGGCGCGAGCAACGACGGATCTCGACGTTGCGTTCCGTGGACGCTTCGACGATTGGCTCGCGAGTTTCGACGCGGCGACCAGCGGGTCGACGCGGCACGGCTTCACCATGGCCCGCAAGTCCGAGCCAACACCGATCGAGATTCCGGGGATGGGATACACGCCGTGGCGTGTGCCTCTGCAGGTCCGGTACGAGGGTCGCGAGTTCGGAACGATCGCGTTCGAGGTAGCGATCGACGAGACGTTTGCGGAGCATCACGAACTGGTCGCACCAGATGACATCTACCTCGCCACGTTCTCGATCGAATCACCCGGACTCGTGCCATGCCTTGACGTGCCGTACCAGATTGCCCAAAAGCTTCACGCGTGCACCGAGCCTCGGCCCGACGGAAATGACCGGGTGCGCGACCTGATCGACATCTGGCTCCTCGAAGCACTACTCGAGCCGGAACAACTCGCGGAGGTCCGGGTCGCAGCGATCGAGACGTTCGCCGCGCCGCAAGCTTCACTCATGGCCACCAACGGTCGAAACGTCATCGTCCTGGGCTCGGGACTATCCGCGGCACGCCGCGGATCACGTCGACGCCCCGAGCGACATCGATGAAGCCGTGCACTACCTCACCCGATTCATCGCGCGAATTGACGCCGCTCGATGATCCGCAAGGGCTGTCATCCTCCGGGTGCTTGGGGTGCGTCCTACACCGCTTCCCAGACGCCGCAGTCCGAATCGTTTCGGAACGCAAGATCGGTCGAAGCGATCTCGATGAACCCTTGTTCCCCCTGGTCCCACGCCTCCTGCTGAATGAGCTCGTCGCTCGTCCCGGAGAAACCTGAGAGGCGCTGGACGAGACAGAACCCGCCGGTCACCGTCATTCGGTAGGTGCCCGGTTGAACATCGACTCCGACCAGAAGAGTGCCCGTAGGAAACAGGTCGTCGGGTTGGAGTGGCTGGACATCGCCGAACAGGTCAACGAGTTCCCATGTTCCACAGTCGTTGTCGTTCTCGAAGGCCGCGTCTGTTTCTTGGACAAAAATGACCCCCTGTTCCCCGCTGTCCCATGCCTCTTGTTGGATGGTGGAGTCGTCCGGGTTCGTCACCGAGGAAAGGCGACGCACGAGGCAGAAGCCGCTCGGGACGATCGTCCGATAGACGCCGGGGGTGACTTCGTCGGGAACCAGCCGAACACCGGCTCCGATCGTGGGTACCGCTGCTGCGGTCCACGCCCGACCGGCTGCGATCAACTCGTCGGTGTTGACCGGCACATCCGCGCCTTGCGGGAGATGGAGGTACAGAAGGCCGCGAGGTTCGCCGGCTTCGTCGACGTCAACAACGATCACAAGGTCGAAGTAGTCACCGACCGGGATGGTCGTGATCGCTGCACTGAGACTCCCCAGTGAGTCCAGTGCGTCGGTGTTGACGGCGTCACCGCAACCCATTCGGTGGTGCCACCACCCGACACCGTGGCGTCGAGCCCCTCGTCGAGTTGACGAGGCAGAAGCGCTTCTCCGAGAAGAGTCTGCTGAAACTCGAAACCTCGCTCGAACTCAGCGACCCCGATAACGAACTCAGGCGGAGGCGGGAGAGTTGTGGTTGTGGTCGTGGTTGTGGTCGTGGTTGTGGTTGTGGTTGTGGTGCTCGTCGTGGTTGTGGTGGTGGTGGTGCTCGTCGTGGTTTCGGGGGCATCCGTGGTCGGAACCGTCGCTGTCGCAGTCGTCACCGATTCCTCATCCACGCTTCCCGACGGCTCAGCGACGGATGCGGGTACCGGGTCTGCATCCTCCACCTCGACGGCAGCCCCGGAACCGGAACATGCTGCGCCGGCAGCCACAGCAACAACGATCAGACACTTCAGGGAGGTTCTCACCGAGCGAGTTTGGCACGCCGACCGTCAGATGTCAGCCGAACGCGCATCGTGGCTTCGTCGCTGCGGCACACGCGAGTGCGAGCCCTGCGCGCCTGCTCGCCAGGGTTACTCCGGCGACCACTTCGGGTCCAGCAGCTGGAAAGCACGCTCGCTGATCTGGCGCGGCCGGTCGCCTTCGTGCTGTACGTAACCGCGTGTTGTCGACGTGTCGGAGTGGCCGACGAAGCGGGCGACGTCATCGAGGTCGAGCGATCCGGACGCAAACAGATTTGTGACGACTGATCGACGACCGGCGTGCGTGCCGAGCCCGGCGGGGTCGATGCCGGCCTTCGTCGCAGCTACGCGGATGGCTCGGTCGACGTGCTGGCGCAGCATCGGTGTGCCGGCCGCTGTGGTGAACACGAGGTCGAGCGACTCGCCGTCATACTCGGCGAGCGGCCAGTCACTGCCGAGCTTCAGTCGATCTTCGTCCTGCACCCTCTGCCGCGCTGCGAGCAACGCGATCACGGTCGGGCTCAACGATTGACTGCCGGCGGTGCGGCGAGTTTTGGTCGGGCCGAGCACCATTCCGACGCCGTCGGTGTAGGTCGAACCGCGACGTAGCTGAACGGTGCGTGTCTCGATGTCGATGTCTTGCCATGCGAGTCCCAGCGCTTCGCTGATGCGCCAGCCCTGCACGTAACAGAGACCGATCGCAGCAGCGAAGCGTGCGTCGCACTGGCCGAGCAGTTGTTGGGTCTCAGCTGGCGTGATCGTGCGTCGGCGCACCTGCGGGACCTTCGGTGTTTTCACTCGCTTGGCGACGTTGTCGGCAGCCAGCCCGAGCTGCACGGCTTGGTCCATGATCTGGACGAGGAGCGTCCGGACGTTACGCGCACGAGATGGCGACCCTCGGTCGATCAGGTCGGACACGAATGCGGCGACCCGTTCCGGCCGCAGTTCGCGAGCGGTGATCGTGCCGAGTTCGGCTTCGATGAGTCGGATCTGTTTCCGGTAGGTCGAGAACGTCGTCGGCCGCACTCGATGGCGTGCGATGTTCTGCAGCCACCAGTCTGCGAGTTGGCCGACGGTCGTGTCGGCGGTGAAGCCCTGTTCGAGGTCGGCGAAGCGCTTGTCGTCTTCGGCCTTGGCGAGGTGGCGGTCGCGCGATGCGACCGCGAGCGCTCGGGTCTTGCCGGTTGGCTTGCCGACCTTGCCATCGGGTTTGCGCCAGGGAGCGACCCACACATTTCGGGACTTGTCGAAGTACGGCTGAGCCTCGCCGTTGGGCGCCTTGTTGACGACGCGAAACGAGTCCGTGGTGGGGTCGACGACCCGCTTTCCCCGTGGAGTCTTCGGCATCCGAATCACTCTCTTCCGTTACTCTCAAACCCGTTTTGGGAGTAACCGTGAGAGTAACGGTCCGCGAACGTGTCCGAACGTCGAGGAACGTAATTCTTCAAAAGTCCTGCTCAGAGGACTTTCAGGACACTTCCACGAACAACCGTGGACGTATCAGCGGAGGTGGACGGGAATCGAACCCGCCGGATGGGGATCGCCCATCCCAACCGCTTTGAAGGCGGCGGAGCCCACCAGGTACCCAGACACCTCCCGGTAGCGCACGGACGACCCTATCGACGCCCGGGCACCCGTCGTCCATCTGGTTCACTGGACGCATCAGTGCTGCACCACGATCCGACGAGGAAAGCGATTCTACCGACGAACTCGTCGACGTCGATCGCCTCTCCGTGTGTGCGTACTGGCGTTGCGGCGAGCTGTTCGAGCGCAGAACGAGCAACCAGCGATATTGCCGCAAGGCGTGTCGGAGCCGCCAGAACAAGTGGCAGCGTGCGGTCGAGCGGCGTCGCGTGCGATCACGACGGTGACGCCCGGATCCGTTCCGGGATTTCTGTCTTCGACCTGACCGGACCTGTTGCGCGCGACGAGCACTGACGCTACGTTGCCAGGACCGACTCCCTCCTGAGTCCACGTCCGGTTCGCCGGCACGTCCCGCTTGGGAGCCCACATGATCACCCTTTGCCATGCCGCCAAAGGCGGAAGCGGCACCACGATCGTCGCCTGTCTGCGAGCGATCGAATCTCTCGGACCGGTCCTCCTCGTCGACCTCGAAGGTGACGTGCCCGGCATGCTCGGCGTTGCCGAACCGGAACGTCCGGGTGTCGTGGACTGGCTGACGAGTCGAGCCCCGATCGCGCACCTCGACGACCTGCTCATCGAGATCACGCCGAACGCCACGCTGCTGCCGAACGCAGGCGTCGAGTCACGAAGTTCCGCTCGCGAGGCGATCGCTCGATCGGCTGCAGAGCGTTGGGACGAGCTGATCGACTGGTTCACGGAGTGGTGCCACGACACCGGTGGGGCCATCGTCATCGATGCAGGGACGACGTCGTTGCCGACGACGTTCGTCGAGCAGTGTCCGAGCCGGTGGTTGGTGACGCGTGCCTGCTACCTCTCGCTCCGGCGAGCGACCCGACTCGCAGTGCCACCCACGGGGATCGTGGTCGTCGACGAGCCCGGGCGAGCTCTGACCCACCGCGACATCGAAACGTCGGTCCGTGCCCCGATCATCGCCACCATTCCGTGGGACATACGCGTCGCACGCTGCGTCGACACCGGCCTGCTCGGCGCACGACGACTCCCCCGTGCGGTGCACCGCAGTCTGCGCAAGGTCGCGGCATGACGGTCTCGACGCCTGCGCTCACCACGACCGACCAGTCACCATCGCGCGCTCTGGATCACGTGTGCGCTGCGGTGAGCCACGCAGACGGCGATCTCGGCGACCTGATCGATGCCGCAGTGCGCGAGTTCGCTCCGCTCGCCACTGCCACAGAACGCTCGACGTTCGCGCGACGCAGCGATGGCGCGCATGGCCGGGCTCGGCGAACTCGACACGTTCGTCTCGGATCCGGACGTCGACGAGGTGCTCGTCAACGGCAACGACGTGTGGATCGATCGCAACGGACACATCGAGCGTGCCGGTCACCTGACCGGCACGAGCGTCGAGCAGGTGATCGAGCGGATCCTGGCGCCGATCGGCCGACGTGTCGATCGCACCAGCCCGATCGTCGACGCGCGGCTCGCCGATGGGTCCCGCGTCTGCGCCGTCGTCGCACCGGTCGCCGTGGGCGGCTCCGCGCTGTCGATCCGACGCTTCGCTTCCGAGGTGCGGCCGCTCAGCGACTTCACCGACGAACCCGGGCAGCGTTTGATCGGTGAGATCGTGGCCGCTCGCTGCAACGTGATCGTCAGTGGCTCCACGTCGTCGGGCAAGACCTCGTTGCTGGCGTCGATGATCGATCGAGCCGACCCCGCCGACCGGCTGATCGTGCTCGAGGACACCACCGAGTTGCCGTGCCGCGCACCGCATCAGGTCCGCTTCGAGGCCCGCGCTGCCACCGTCGAAGGGATCGAAGCGGTCACGCTCAGCCACCTCGTTCGCACCGCGCTCCGCCTCCGGCCGGACCGACTCGTGGTCGGCGAAGTGCGCTCGGACGAATGCCTGGCCCTGATCCAAGCCATGAACACCGGCCACGACGGATCGTTCTCGACCTGCCACGCGAACGGCCCGCTCGACGCGCTGCTCCGCCTCGAGTCGCTCGTGCTGCAGGCCGCGCCGCAGTGGCCGCTCGATGCCGTCCGTCAGCAACTCGCTCGATCGATCGACGTGATCATCCACGTCGACCGCGTCGACGGTCGACGACGCATCTCGTCGATGTCCGAAGTGGTACCGCCCGACCCACACGGCGGCGGGGCCACGCCGCAGACACGCCTGCTCGGAGAACTGACCGATGGCTGCTTCGTCGAACGCGCACCGCTGATCCGGGGTCGGCGATGAGCTTCATGATCGCTGCGCTGGTCGCGTTCATGGTCGCCGGGACATCGGCAGCGATGCTGGTCGGCGGGGCCACGCGTCGCCCGGCAACAGCCCGTCTGGCAGCCATCAGCACGACGGACCAGCAACGACGCTGGGTGGTCCCCTGGTTCCGGCGAACCACACAGGTGGTCCGTCCGTCATCGCTGGCGGCGTGGGCCGACGACCTCGCGCGCAGCTTGCGACACGGAGCCACGCTGCACGCCGCGCTCGCCAACACGTTGCCGGCAGATGCGGTGATCGAGCGTCACTCCGAACCGCTTCGCCACTGGCTCGATCGTGGCGCAACCGTCGCAGCGGCGTGCGACGAGTGGGCCGACGACCTCGCCGACGACGAGCACGTGACGCGACTCGGTCGTGCCCGTCGACGACGTGCCGACGATCGCACCGAACTCCTCGAGACGATGGCGGCCGTGCTGGCTGCGGCGGCGGCGCTCGGAGGCACCGTCGCGGCGCCGCTCGACCGGTTCGCGGTCACCATGCGTCAGCGGGCTTCGGACGATCTGGAGCGTGCTGCCAACAGTGCTCAGGCGATGATGTCGGCGAAGGTCCTGACCTCGGTGCCGCTCGCCGTGCTCGCGCTGCTCCTGCTGACCGACGCGAACGTCCGAGGGATCATCGCGTCGCCGTCGGGCGGGTCCGTCGTGGCGCTCGGGCTGGGGCTCAACACCGCCGGTGCGCTCTGGATGCGACGGATCGTCGCCGGCAGCGGACGGGGCGCTCCGTGCTGAGCGCGGCGGCGTTGTCGTCGTTCACCGTGCTGATGCTGCTCGCCAGCACGGGTCGCAACAGGCCGACGCGAGCGCCGGTCTCCGAGAGCGACACTCCGCACCCGCCCGTCGAGCGGCCGATGCGTCGTCGCCGCCCGCTGGTGATCGCTCTCGGCGGCGTCGCTTCACTGATGTTCTTCGGTCCGGCGATCACGGTCGCTCTCGGTCTCGGCGTGGTTGCGTGGCCGCACACCCGGCGCATCGTGCAACGACGTCACCGGCAGGCGGCGATCGACGCAGCACTCCCCGACGCGATCGAGATGCTGATCCTCGTCGTCCGAGCGGGAATGACGCCTCACCAGGCCGTGACGATGCTGACCGAACGTGCACCGGTGCCGGTGCGACCTGCCTTCGTCGAGGTCGATCGACGGCGCGCTCGGGGAGCGACGCTCGCCGACGCCTTGAGTGCGCTGCCGGACCTCGTCGGACCCGGGGCGAACGTCGTGGCCGACACCCTGGCGATGGCCGAACGGTACGGCACGCCGATCACCGACGCGCTCGAGCAACTCTCCGTCGACGTCCGCGAACGACGCGTCCGCCAGGCCGAAGCCGAGGCGCGCAAGCTCCCGATCCGCATGTCGTTCCCGCTGGTCGTCTGCACGCTCCCCTCGTTCGTGCTGATCGCCATCGTCCCCGCCGTGCTCGGGGCACTGTCGTCACTCGACGGCACCGGATTCTGAGACACACCGCAGCCTGCTCGGCCGTCACGGCCCATCTCGACGCTCTGTCCACACCCGACGACGGCACACGCCGCCGCGAACGAATCGAAGGAGCCACCATGCTCGACACCACACCTCTTCTGATGCTCGCCATCTCCGTCCACCAGGCGGGTGACGCGATGCAACACCGACTCGCCGAGACCGTCGGCCACGTCATCGAGCGCCGCCGCAACGCGCTGTCGCGGCGACCGCGGGCAGGCCACGACCGAGTACGCGCTGGTGCTGCTCGCCGCGGCCCTCGTCGCCCTCCTCGTCATCGCATGGGCCACGGCCGGTGGCGGAGCAGCCAGGATCAGCCGACTGTTCAACCGGGTCATCGACTCGGTGATCGACAAGGTCTGACATGACCGAGGATCGACGCGCCGACCCGACGTGCGACCGCGACCGGGACCGTGGCCAGGCTGCGGTCGAGTTCGCAGTGGCCCTGCCGCTGATCGTGATCGTGATGCTCGCGATCGCTCAGGTCGGCGTGTCGATCCGCAACGAGATCGCCGTCGAACTGGCAGCCCGGGAGGGCGCCCGGGCTGCCGCCGTGTCGGCCGACTCCGCCGGTTCAGCATCGACTGCCGCTCGTCGCGCCGTCGCGTTGCCGATGGAGGTGTCGGTGTCGTCGAACGGCACCACGGTCTCGGTGACCGTCACCTACGTCGACCCGACCGACATCGCGATCATCGGCGCGGCCATCGGCCCGGTCACCCACACCGCGACCGCCACGATGGCCATCGAGCCACCGTGATCCCAGTGACTGGATCGAACGGCGTCGAATCGGATGACGGGCGACACGTCGGGTGACCGCCGTTCCGAGATGTTTCAATCTGTGTCAGACACCGTTCGATCCTGGCTGCCATGATCGGCCGATGCTGACGATCTGGGTGCTCGGTGACCAACTGAATCGGCAGATCGGCGCGCTCGCCGACGCCGATCCGTCCACCCATCGAGTGTTGCTGGTCGAGTCGATCGCCAAGATCACGTCGAAGCGGTGGCACCGCCAGCGTGCCCACTTCGTGATCGCATCGATGCGCCGATTCGCCGCCGAACTCGCGGACGCCGGCTTCGAGGTCGATCATCGTCGGTCCGATTCGCTGCGCGACGGGTTCCGACGAGCACGTCGGCGGAGTTCGAACCCGACGAGGTCATCGCCACCGAACCGGCGAGTTGGGACGGTCTCGAGATGCTGCGCGATCTCGACGTCACCGTCGTGCGCTCGAACCAGTTCCTCTGCCACTACGAGGACTTCGCCGAGTGGGCCGATGGCAGGAAGAGCTTCAAGATGGAGGACTTCTACCGCTGGCAACGCACCCGTCTCGGCTACCTGATGGACCCCGACGGATGGGAGGAACCGGTCGGCGGTCGGTGGAACTTCGACGACGAGAACCGTGAGCCGCCACCGAAGGGGGATGCCGAACCCGTGGGCCGATCCGCAGACCTCGCAGCTCGACGACCTCGACCGGGAGGTCATCGCCGATCTCGAAGCTGCTGTCGGCCGAGCACGGTGGTGAGCTGTGGGGTGCCGAACCCGATGGCACGTGGGCGACGTCACGGCGGCCGCGCTCAGCCGGCTCCGGCACTTCGTCGACGACGTGCTCCCGCAGTTCGGCCCACACGAGGACGCGATGGTCGAACGGTCATGGCACCTGGCCCACTCGGTGCTCTCGCCGTACATGAACATCGGTCTGCTGCTGCCCGGCGAAGTGTGCGACGCCGTGCAGGACGCGTTCGACCGCGGCGACGTCCCGATCAACTCGGCCGAAGGCTTCATCCGCCAGGTGATCGGCTGGCGCGAGTACGTGTGGGGCGTCTACTGGCTGTGGATGCCCGAGTATCGATCCGCGAACGCACTCGGCGCCGACCGGCCGATCCCGCCGGCGTTCACCGGCGCTGCGGAGACCGAGATGAACTGCGTGGCGCAACTGCATCACCACGCTCCACGACAAGGCCTACAACCACCACATCCAGCGGCTGATGGTGCTCGGCAACCTGTCGATGCTGCACGGCGTCGACCCGTGGGCGATGACCGACTGGATGTGGTCGAACTTCATCGACGGCGCCGAGTGGGTGATGCTGCCGAACGTGATCGGCATGAGCCAGTGGGCCGACGGCGGCAAGATGGCCACCAAGCCGTACGCCGCCGGCGGCAACTACATCGACAAGATGAGCGACTACTGCAAGCCGTGCCGATTCGACCGCAAGAAGCGCACCGGCGACGACGCCTGCCCGTTCACCACGCTCTACTGGGACTTCCTCGCCCGCCACCACGATCGGCTCGTGAAGAACCCGCGGATCGCCCGCCAGGTGCGCGCGTCGGAGCAACTGTCCGACCTGCCCGGCCGTGCGCGAACGTGCCGTCGAGGTGCGACGACTGCTCGATGCAGGCGAGTTGTAGGGCACGCTCTGACCGTGAGCGCCGACGCAACCGAGCCGACCGATGACCAGCCGTTGTTCCATGCGGCGATGCCCGACGACTGGGCCGCCGCGTTTCTGACCGGTGAGTACACGATGTCGACCCGCGGCATGACCCTCGAGCGAGGTCGGCTTCATCCACACCTCGACCCGAGAGCAGGTGGAGGCCACTGCCAACCGGTTCTACGCCGACGTCGACCAGTTCGTGCTGCTGACGATCGACGCCGTGAAGGTTCCCTCGAAGATCATCTGGGAGCCGCCGACGCCGGGCAGCGACGAGCTCTTCCCGCACATCTACGGACCACTCCCGATCGGCGCCGTCGTCGCCGCCACGTTCTGGCTGCGCACCATCGACGAATCCGGTGCCGGGTGGTCCCTCGATCGCTCGAACGTCGTCGAGCACCGAACGGATCGCCGTTCGCCAAGGGCATCGACTCACCAGAACATGGTGCCGGCGAGCGCCCTTGTACGGGCCCGTCACGTTGTTCGTGATCCACCCGCCGTAGAAGCTGCCGTCGTTCGGGTCGACGCGTTCGTCGTCGACCCAGCACTCGTCGAGCGATTGCGCGTAGAACGCCCAGTGATCGCGGATCGGCTCGAATGCGGGCGTCGGCTCCGGGTAGGTCCAGCACGCCTCGGTCGCGACGAACGCAACCGACGACCACGTCGGCGTAGCTCGCCACACCCTTCCACTCGCACCCGGACCGTCGCGCCGCCGGGCGCAGGTGATCGAACGATCGACGAACTCGGGTGCCACGTAGTAGGCCGGCGCCTGGCTGGTCTCCAGGACGCGGATCACGTGCGGGGCGTCGACGATGGTCTCACCGCCGATGGACGACGCGCACACGCCAGTCGACCCGCTCGACCGACGGTGGCCGCGGGAAGTCCCAGACCGACTCGACCGGTTTGCCGTTCGGCGCGATCGCTCCTCGCGACCTCCCGCCGCTGCCAGTTCCTCGTCGCCCTCGCTCTGTTCCCATGTCGCATCAGTCTCTCATCCCGTCGTACTCGGCGGCTTCGGGGCGTCGCTTGTCCTTCGAGCGGCGATCGGCGGCCTTCTCGCGTGCCTTCTGCTCCTTCTCCAACGCCTCTTCCTCGTCGATCAGCGCGTCGAGCGCGGTGAGGCGCACCGGGTCGAGTTCGCCGTCGGTGATCGCCTGCTGCACCGCGCATCCTGGTTCCCGGTCGTGCTTGCAGTCGCGGAACCGGCAACCGTCCATCAGGTCGAACACGTCCGCGAACGCCCGCTCGATGCCGTTGCCCGACAACCACAGCGACACCGCTCGCACGCCCGGCGTGTCGATCAGCCACCCTTCGCCGACCATCGGCACGAGTTCGGCAGCGACGGTCGTGTGTCGGCCGCGCTGGTCGCCTTCGCGTACCTCCGACGTGGCCAACAGCGCGTTGCCGACGAGTCCGTTGACCAGCGTCGACTTGCCGACGCCCGATGCACCGAGGAAGGCGAGGGTTCGATTGCCGTCGGCCTCTGCGCGGATCGCGTCGATGCCGTCGCCGGTGATACCACTCGCCAGCAGCACGGGGACGCCGAGGGCGACCTCGGCGAGCGCGGCGCGGAACGGTTCCGGGTCGTCGACGAGGTCGGTCTTGGTCAGCACGACGATCGGGTCCGCGCCCGAGTCGAACGCCAGCACGAGTTCGCGCTCCAGCCGGCGCGGGCTCGGCGGCGAACCCGAGCGCATGGACGAGGAACACCACGTCGATGTTGGCGGCGAGTGTGTGCGACACGGCGCGCATGCCGTCGAACGACGCCCGACGCGTGAAGCCCGAGCGTCGCTCGAGCACATGCTCGACACGCTCGCCGTCGTCGCTCGGCACGATCCAGTCGCCCACGGCCACGTCGGCACCGATGTTGCGCAACCGCACCGGATCCTCGGACCCGGTCGCCTGTTCGAGCGTCCGCGCCGCCGTCGACCAGCCTCGGTCGAGCCGCGTCACCCGCGCCGGCGTCGCCGGGTCGCCCGAGAACTTCCCACGCGTCGTCGAACGTGTCCGACCACCCGAGCCGTTCCAACGATGCTCGATCATCTGCCATGTCTCACCGAACGTAACGGGTCGGTGTCCGTCTGGTCGCTCGCGTTTGCCGGACCCACCTCACCAGCACACTCTCCAGCGCCGTCATGCAGCCGGGTCTCCGTAGGCGGTGACCGCGACGCCGGAATCACTCGGCCCGAAGGTGACGACCACACCCGGCCCGATCGCCAGCGGTCCGTCGCCGACCAGCGACCACAGACGATTCCCGTCGAGATCCAGGCCGACACGCTCGGATCCGACCCTCGCCGACTGCTTGACCACGACGCCGTTCCCGACCACCTGCAGCGCATCGATCGACCTGGCCGTCTCGACCACCACGATCTCGCGACCGGTGGACGCGTCGATCACCCACTGCGAAGCACCACCATCCGTCGCCAGGACGAGCGACAGCCCTCGGTCGGTCGGTCGGTACTCGATCGGCGTTCCCGTCGCCCGCCATCGCACATCGGCGTCACCGTTCTCGTCGAGTTCGGCGCCGAACACGGAACGCGGACCGCTGAGCACGAACGAGTTGCCGACCATCGGCGCCAGTTGCGTGAAGTTCACGCCGGTGTCGAGCCCGGCGAAACCGCCCGACCCGGCCCCGATCGTTGCGACGCTCGTGGGCTCGCCATCGCTCCCGCGGATCTCCAGGATCCCGTCGTCGACCACGATCAGACGTTCACCGACCACCGTTGCCGGTTCGTTGTCCTTCACCCACAGTGTGTCGAAGGGAGTCGGCGGGTTCCAGCCATCGCGGAGGTCGAGCTTCGACACCGCGCTCCCGTTTCGGACGTACCAGGTCCCGAGGTAGTCGGTCGCGAAGAGACGACCGGGCACACGACCCACCTCGTCGCCGGACGACGGGTCGATGAAGGTGAGCCGGGCGTTGACGGTGAACGACACACGGGCGATGAGCTGCGTTCCTTCCACAGCGACGTGCACCCCCGGATCGTTCGTGTCGCGCACCCACAACACGTCGCCGGAGTCGGCGGAGAGACCGACCACTGCACGGTTCTCGGTGTCGAGACGTTCGAACACGATCACGTCGCCGAAGCTCCCCAACAGCTCGAATGCTCTCGCCTCGGAGTCGAACGGCGTCCGCCACTGCTCCGACCCGTCGGCACCGTCGAGGAGGGCGACGACCGACGCGGCCTCGCCATCGTCCACGTCGCCGTCGTCGAACACGCCGACGACGGAACCGTCGTCGAGCACGCTCAAGCGCGTGCGCCCCGTGGCGGCGACGCCCTCGATGTCGACTCGCCACTGCTGTTCCAGCTGCGCCGGCAGGCGCCGACGGTCGGCTCCGGCGAACGGTTCCGTGACGAGCGGCGCGACGATCTCCCCGTCGGTCACGACCACCTCACCCACGCCGTCGACGTCCGTGCCGGTCGACCCGTCGGCGAGGTCCCCGTCGGCGGAGGAGTCGACGTTCAGGACCGACCTGCCGACAGCGGCTGCGGCAACGGCAAGCACGACGACGAGGCCGACGGCGATCCAGCGCCGTCGACCCGACCCGGGCGACGCCAACGCGATGACCTCGCCATCTCGAACGACGCGACGTGCGCCCGGCTGACCCACGATCGAGTGGCCGGCCGGCGGGGCGGGTGTGAGGGCGTCCACCACGGCGAACGCAGGTGTCGACGTCTCGGCGAAGACAGCGTCCGACCCCGAACGCCACGGACTGCCTGCCTGATCCCGATCGGCGAGCGACGCGTCCGGCTCGTGGTCCACATCGGAGACGGACGGCGCTACGGCCTGCGCCGACCCTGGTTTCCAGAGCGCGTCAGCGTCTGGCAACTCGTTGCTCTCCGGTTCGTCCGTCACCCTGGGTCACCGTAGGCCGTCACTTCGAAGGACCCGTCGGGTTGCGGTGTCGAGCGCGCGACGATGCCGTCGCCGATCGACACCGGCGTCGAACCGTCGAGGGCCCAGAGTTCGTTGCCGTCGAGATCCAAGCCTGCGACCCGTGAGCCGTCCCGCGAGGTGCGGCCGGTGACGATGCCGTTCCCGGCCACCTCGAGCACGCCGAACAGGCCGGGCGACATCGTGAGCGCAACGATCGTCTCACCACTCGCTGCGTCGACCAGGGTCTGGGCCGAACCGCCGTCGGTTCCGAGCAGCAGGACGATGCCTCGTTCGGTCGGGTAGGTCGCGGTGACCGTGCCACGGCGTTGCCAGGCGAAACGGACCGTGTCGTCGAGGACCTCGGCGCCACTCACCTTGCCACCGCCGACCACGGCGAACGCTGCACCGCCGAGCGGCTCGAAGCTGCTCACCAGCACCAGTTCGTCGGGGGTGTCGAACTCGGTCGACAACGGGGTGAAGCCACCAGGCCCGGACGCCCGTTCACCGTCCACCGCGAGCGGACCGACGGCCAGTCGCCCGTCGGCCGTGGCCACCAGCGACGTGCCGACCACGGCCGCAGCCAGGATTCGCTCCGAGTCGATCGTTGCGATGAGGTCGCTCACGATCGTCGGTACCGACCCGGCGCCGGTCGATTCCGCACCGAGACCAGGGTTCAGGTCGAACTCGAGGAGTTTGTCGCCGCGCAGGACGTACCACCGGCCGTCTCCGTCGCTTCCGAGGACGTCGCCGACCAGTTCGCCGACGACCGTCCCCGTGGCGGGGTCCACGAGGTCGATGGGATCCTCCGGGTCCGGGGTGGACAGTTGGAGGAGGTCGGTGCCCTGGAGCGGGGAGATCTGCTGCAGCGTGCCATCGACCTCTGTGAGCTCGGACGACCACAGCTGTGAGCCGTCTCGCAGGTCTCGGGCCACGATCTCGATGCCGACCGTCAGAACGAGCACGTCGCCGATCGCTGCGATCACCTCGACATTGTCGATGCGTGTCTCGACCTGCATCGACCACGTGCTCGTTCCGGTGGACGCATCGATCACGTGGACCGCCGCCGGACCGGTGAGCGACCGTGCGTCGCCGATGCCCACGATCACAGAGCGACTGTCGACGGCTTCGACCCACGTCGCTGCGTTGGCGCCGCCGTCGGCGACGAGCGGCGGCAATGCGGTCGTCCACCGGGGAACCACGTCCGTGGGCAGCCGTCGCGTGTCGGCGCCGGCGTACGGTGCGGAGGGATCGTCCAGCAACTGGAGCGGTCCGCCCCCACCGAGGGCGGTTGGCTCCGAGCTCGCGAACTCCAGCCGGTCGTCATCGATGACATCGATCGGCGGTGTCTCCTCGATGGCACTCCGTGCATCCAGGTCGGGTGCCTGCGATCCGATGACCCCCACGGCTGTGACCGCGACCGCACCGAGCGCCACGACAGCTGCGACGAGCCGCCAAGATCGACGACCGGCAGCCATCGGGAGATCGTCAGCGGACGTCGCGCGGTCGAGGGACGTCTCGCCGGAGACGGGTGCAGGACCGCCGTATCCGGGCCGCCAGATCTCGTCGTCCACCGCCACGACCCGACCTTATGCCCAGCCCGGACCGGCAGGGCCGCACGGCGCCAGCCGTTGTCGTCGCCCGCCCGACGTGTACGTAAATCGTGCGCGGCGGGGCACACTGCGTCACGAGTCGCGCTCGTCGCGGCTTGACAAGCGCCCCCGTGATCACATAGCGAAAGACCCTGATGTCAAAGCCCCTCGTCGTCGTCGAGTCGCCCGCCAAGGCGAAAACACTCACCAAGTTGCTCGGGAGCGACTACGACGTGCGCGCCTCGGTCGGCCACGTGTCCGACCTGCCGTCCAAGGGTCTGAACATCGACACGGAGAACGGTTTCAAGCCCACGTACGAGCTGACCGAGCGCGGCAAGACCGTGATCAAGGAACTCAAAGCAGCACTGAAGGACGCTTCGGAGCTCTATCTGGCAACGGATGAGGATCGCGAGGGCGAAGCCATCTCGTGGCACCTGCTCGAGTACCTGAAGCCGAAGGTTCCCGTGAAGCGGATGGTGTTCCACGAGATCACCAAGACCGCGATCGATCATGCGGTCGCGAACCCGCGCGGCATCGACTACGGGATGGTCGACGCTGCCGAGACACGGCGCATCCTCGACCGTCTGTACGGCTACGAGGTCAGCCCGGTGCTCTGGCGCCGAGTGAACCGTGGCCTGTCCGCCGGTCGCGTGCAGTCGCCGACGGTGCGCCTGATCGTGCAGCGCGAGCGTGAGCGCATCGCCTACGTCACGGCCGACTACTGGGACATCGACGTCGTCACGGCGAGCAGCCCGTCGTTCGACGCGAAACTGCTGTCGGTGGCCGGTGCCCGAGTCGCGTCCGGCAAGGACTTCGACAGCGACGGGCACGCCAAAGACACGGTGACCGTGCTGAACCAAGCGCGCGCCACCGGCCTCGCCGACAGCCTCGGCGACTCCACCTTCACCGTGTCGTCGGTCGAGGAGAAGCCATACCGCTCGTCACCCAAGGCACCGTTCATGACCTCGACACTCCAGCAGGAGGGTGGCCGCAAGCTGCGCCTGTCGTCGTCGCAGGTGATGCGCGTCGCGCAGGGTCTGTACGAGCGCGGCTTCATCACCTACATGCGTTCCGACGACGTGATCCTCTCCGAGGAGGCGATGACGGCGACACGCGACGCGATCACGAGCGAGTACGGCTCGAAGTACCTCAACGCCGCGCCCAAGCAGTACAAGAAGAAGTCCAAGGGCCAGGACGCTCACGAAGCCATCCGCCCGACCACGCCGTATCGCTCGCCCGATTCGGTGGCCGGCGAGATCAACAGCCAGGAGCTCGCGCTCTACCGGCTGATCTGGCAGCGCACGCTCGCATCGCAGATGGCCGACGCCGCAGGTGTGACCGTCAGCGTCCGCCTCACCGCCCCGGCGACCGACCGGACCACCGGCGAGATCGTCGAGTGCGAGTTCTCGGCATCCGGCACCACCATCACGTTCCCCGGCTACCGCGCCGTCTACGTCGCATCGACCGAAGAACGCGGCGACGACGACGCTGACAAGGAAGCGCTGCTGCCCGCGCTGACCGTCGGCGACACCGTGCCCGACCGAGACCATCACGCCGGTCGGGCACACCACCACACCACCCGCTCGATACTCCGAGGCGTCGTTGGTCAAGAAGCTCGAGGAGCTGACGATCGGTCGACCGTCCACGTGGGCGTCGATCATCCAGACCGTGCAGGACCGTGGGTACGTGTGGAAGAAGGGTCAGGCACTCGTGCCGACCTGGACCGCGTTCGCCGTGATCCGCTTGCTCGAAGAGCACTTCGAAGCACTCGTCGACTACGACTTCACCGCTTCGACCGAAGAGGATCTCGACGCCATCCAGCGCGGCGATCGTCAGAAGGCGCAGTGGCTGACACGCTTCTACTGGGGCAAGACCGACGACCAGGACATCCCGGCGATCACCGCCGAAGCTGGTGGCGATGCCAACGACGCGCTGCTCGGCTTGAAGCGCCTGGTGGAGGAGAACCTCGACCACATCGACGCCGCCGAGATCAACACGTTCCCGCTCGGTAACGACGAGAACGGCGAACTGATCGTCGTCAAGCCGGGCCGCTACGGCCCGTATGTGAAGCGCGGCGAGGACACCGCCGGCCTGCCGGACAACATGGCGCCCGACGAACTGGATGTCGGCGACCGCCATCGAGCTGCTCGAACGCACCGAAGGGCGACGATCCGATCGGCGAGCTCGACGGGCTGCCGGTGTTCGCGAAGAACGGCCGCTACGGCCCGTACGTGCAGTGGGGCGATCACGACAATCCGCCTCCCGGCCTCGAGAAGCCGAAGATGTCGTCGCTGTTCCAGACCATGGTCTTCGAAGACATCACGATGGAGCAGGCCGAGAAGCTGCTGTCGCTGCCCCGCCTCGTGGGTGTGGATCCGGAGGACGACGCGGAGATCTTCGCCAACAACGGCCGCTACGGCCCGTACGTGCAGAAGGGCAAGGACTACCGCAACATCGACTCCGAGGATCGCATCTTCGAAGTCACCCTCGAAGAGGCACTGAAGATCTATCTCCGAGCCCAAGGTGTACAAGCGAGGCGGCAGCAACATGGCCGCCAAGGGCCCGCTGCGTGAACTCGGCGTCGACCCGGTCAGCGAGAAGAACGTCACCGCCAAGGAAGGCCGCTTCGGCATCTACGTGACCGACGGCGAGACCAACGCCTCGCTCGGCAAGGGTGACCGAGTCGAAGAACTGAGCAACGACCGGGCCTACGAGCTGCTGGCGATCCGCCGCGAGGCGATCATCGCCAAGGGCGGCACGCCCGGCAAGAAGGCGAAGGCCACGAAGAAGAAGGCCGCTGCGAAGAAGAAGAGCGCCGCCAAGAAGAAGACGGCCAAGAAGAAGGCTGCGAAGAAGAAGGCTCCGGCCAAGAAGAAGGCCGCCGCGAAGACAGACGCTGACGAAGCGAAGCCGGCCGTCGAGATCACCGACCTCAACGACTGACGCACGCCCACGGCCACACGGGTTCGAGCGCGACGAGACGTGTCGGGATCACTGATTCCCGTGCGGTGATACCCCGACTTTCTTGGCCATCGAGCTCGGGATCAAGGAGGTGCGCAGCCTGACCTCAGGCTGCGGCACGGAGTTCGGATGGGCGGGTGCTTCGCCCGAGCAGCACGAGCGACAGCGCCGTGATGGCGATCGAGATGGCGATGGTTCCGCCGCAGAGCACGGCGAGGCGGTCCCACGGGATCGGTACGTCGAGTGTCACCTGCTGGGAGTTCAGGTCGGCGTCGTAGATGAACGTCTCGACGCGCGTCCCGAAGAACGATCGGGCCGCGAGCAGCCCCGCCGACCCGGCGAGCAGCACCGAGGGAACCAGCGGAACCAGTGTCTCCATCAGCACGGCTCGCGGCGAGCACCGGCGTCGGAGTCCCGGCGGCGGTGAGCGCAGCGAGGGTGCGACGACGTTCGACGATCGCTTCCGCGTTGGTCACGAGCAGGTTCGCCGTGGCCAACACGATCGCCACGATCAACACGCCGTCGAGCAGACGAAAGGTCTGGGTGTAGAAGGTGTCGTTCGGGTCCTGACTGGTGAGGAAGTTGATCCGCGTTCCTTGGATCGCAGCGCCGATGATCACTGCGAGCAGCACGGAAGCCGTCGCCCGGCTCGACGTGTAGGGCGCAGCGATCATCCGTCGCGAAGCGATCAACAGATCGGGTCGACCCACTCGTGGAGCGAGGAAACGACCCACCCCCGACGAGATCGCGGCGCTTCCCACGAGGAGGCCGGAAACGCAGACGACGAACAGGACGAACGCCACGAGGGCGAATGCCGGCACCACCTCACCTGCGGATCGGGCGGCCACACCGAGCACGACGAGGCCACCCGTGCCGACCACGAACAACATCGCCGCGGCGGCGCTCGGTGGCTTCGGCGGAGCGGTCCGCGTGACGCCGAACGGACTGATCCGCACCTTGCGCAGCGCGAGCGCGCTCGTCACCGTGGACCCCAGAGAGATCGTCACGATCAACGCGAGGACGGCGACGATCGGGATCGACACGTCGGTCGGCAGCAGGCGGACGAGCCCGTCCACCTCTCGCGTGCTGCCGTCGTCCATCTGGACCGTGAACGCACCGGGACTGGTGGAATCGAGTGGAATCCGGCCGACGAAGAACACCACGGTGCCGACGATCGAGCCGACGAATGCTGCGAGCCCTGTCTCGAACGCGGCGATCCGTGTGGTCTCACCCGGTGTCGCCCCCGCCATGCGGAACTGCGCGAGGCGACGGTCACGCGCTGGTGCGCCGACACGGGTGCAGAGTCCGACGAACACGAGGACCGGCACGCACAGCATGAGCAGCGAGATCATCACGCCAGGGCGCAGACCGGGTTGGTCGAGCACATCGAGTTCGTATGGCCCGTCGCCGTCGGAGATGAAGGCGACCGCAGCACCGGCGAGCAGGATGACGGTCGCAGCAGCGGCGCCGAGTGAGGTGAGCGCGATGCGGAGACGGTCGGACCGACCGCCGGTGGCTGCCAGACGGAGGAGGGCGACCATTCCGGGACCACCGGCCACGCGGGGAGAGGGTCCGGCCGTCGCGGAGGAGATCGTGGCGGTCACGACGGGCTCGAATCGAGCATTCCGTCGCGGACGACGAGCTCGCGGTCGCCGTACGCGGCGACCTTCGCATCGTGGGTGATGATGACGACGCTCGTTCCGGCCTCACGGGCGACTCGAACCATCTGCGTCATCACCTGCTCGCCGGAGAGCGCGTCGAGCGCGCCCGTCGGCTCGTCGGCGAAGAGCACACTCGGCTCCGTGACCATGGCGCGAGCCGCGGCGACGCGCTGGCCCTGACCACCGGACATCTCGAGTGGACGCGACACGGCGAGGTCTGCCACGCCGAACCGCTCGAGCCAGTTTGTGGCCGCACTGATGGCGGCGCTTCGCTTCGTGCCGGCGAGCAGGAGGGGAAGCGCGACGTTCTCGGCTGCCGTGAGTTCGGGCACGAGTTGCCCGAACTGGAACAGGACCCCGAACTCGGTCCGGCGCAGCTTCGAGCGGTGCGATTCGTCGTCCTGGGAGATGTGGCGGCCGTCGTAGGTGACGTCGCCGGCATCGGGAACGAGGATGCCTGCGAGACACAGCATCAGGGTGGACTTGCCGGACCCCGACGGCCCGGTGACTGCGAGGATCTCGCCTCGGTGCAGGTCCATCGACACACCGCGCAGAGCGGGGGTGTGTCCGTAGGAATAGACGACCGAGCGGGCGGTCAGCGCAATGGGCGCCGTCCGACCGTCGGTCGACTCGACCGCCGGGCTCGGGACGAGGTCGTTCATGTCATCACTCATTTCTGGTTGGTCGCCATCGAGTTGGATGGCGATGAGACGGTGCGAACGTCGGGGCCCATGACCGCGGCGTGGAGCGCCGTGATGCGGTCGAGCGCGAGGTCGAGCCATTGGAGGTCGGCGTCGAGGTGGGCAATGGCGTAGTCGGCAGCGAGCACCTCGGTGATCGAGGCCGCCGGGTCGGTCTTGCGCTTGGTGAAGTGACGCATCCGCTCCAAGTGGGCGGCGCGCTGCTCGGCGAGATATCCGCGCGCCTGGTCTTCGCTGCCGACGAGCAGCGCAATCGTCGCCTTGACGGCGAGCGGGTTGGCGACGTGCGGCGCCGGCGCCTCGACCTCGGCGAGCCAGCGGTCGAGTTCGGAGCGACCCTCGGCCGTGATCGCGAAGACCGTTCGGTCCGGTCCGTCCACACGCTCCACCTCGACGGCTTCGACGTGCTGTTTCTTCTGCAGCCGTTCGAGCGTGGCGTACACCTGACCGAACGCGAGCGGCTTCGCTCCGGCGAAGACCTCGTCGTGCTCGCGCTTGAGGTCGTAGCCGTGGCGCTCACCCGAGACGAGGAGCCCCATGAGGACGTGGCCGGTGGACATGTGAACACTATTCACACAGTGACTAGTGTGTTGTCAAGGGGAGATACGAAGGTTCTTCGACATCGGCACCGGGTCAGACGATGCGGCGGTCGGCGGCCCAGCGGGTCAGTTGACCCCGGTTGGACAGCTGCAGCTTGCGCAGCACGGCGGACGCGTGCGTCTCGACCGTCTTCACGGAGATCGTCAGCTGGCGAGCGATCTCCTTGTACGTGTACCCGCGTGCCAGGTGACGCATCACCTCCTGCTCACGAGCGGTGAGCAGGTCCAGTTCCGGGTCGCTCGGCGTGTCGAGGTCGGCGGAGAACGTGTCGAGCACGAACCCCGCGAGCAGCGGAGAGAACACCGCATCACCGGCGTGGACGCGCACGCACCGCGTCCGCGAGTTCTGCGCCGTCGATCGACTTGGTCACATACCCGCGTGCACCGGCCCGGATCACTTCGATGACGTCGTCCGCCGCGTCCGACACCGACAGCGCGAGGAACTTCGCCGTGACGCCGCGTGCGACTGCGCCGCGGATCACCGACGCGGCGTTGCCACTCGGAAGATGGACGTCACACACCACCACGTCGGGTCGGGCACGCACGATCGCTTCGATCGCTTCGGCAACGTCCTCCGCCTCGTCGATCACCTCGATCCGCCATTCCCGTCCACCGAGACGGACCGGCTCGGCACCCGAGACGGCTGCCCGCACGCCGTCGCGGACGATCCCGTGATCGTCGACGAGGACGACGCGGACGATGTCGGTGGTCATCGTTCAGCCTGGACACCGACGGGCGGCACGGGCGCAGGGTTCGGGTCGTCGACACCCGGCGCGATCGGCATCGACAACACGATCTCGGTCCCGGCACCCACGGCGGTCCGGACGTCGGCCGTGCCACCGGCTCGCCGCATCCGCCCCTCGATCGACTCGCGCACACCTCGACGGTCCGCCCCGACGCTGCGCGGGTCGAAACCCGAACCGGTGTCACGGACGAAGACCTCGACGCGATCCTCGAACCGTTCGGCGAACACGTCGATCCGCTCCACGCCCGAGTGTCGCGCTGCGTTGACCATTGCCTCACGAGATGCCGCGACGAGCGCAGCGAGGCGATCAGCCGACTCGACGGCGATCTCGGTGGCGTCGCCGACCACGACCATCTTGATGCTCACAGCATGCTCGTCCTCCACGGTCGCCACGACCTCGTCGAGCGCGCCGCGGAGACGCAACGTGCCGGGCCGGGCGACGGCGTCGGGTCGATACAACCAGTTCCGCAACGCCCGCTCCTGGTGCCGGGCGAGTTGGGCGGTACGCGCCGGATCATCGGCGTGATGCTGGATCAACGTGAGGGTCTGGAGCACCGAGTCGTGCAAGTGAGCTGCCACCCGAGCGCGCTCGTCGGCTCGCACTCGGTTCTGGCGCTCGTCGTCGAGGTCGCGTCCGATGCGTGCAAGCGACGGCGCGGCGACCAGCCCGATGCCGACGATCACCGCGAGGCCGATCAGCAACAGCAGGAACGCATCCCCGGCTCCGATGCCCGACGACAAGGTCAGGAACGCGATCATCCCGCCGACGCCGACGACGACACCGGCGAGGATCCGCACGACCGCACCCACTCCATCGGCGTCGCGGTGCCGCGTCCACGCGATGAGGAACCCGGTGACGACGAAGGCGATCGGCCAGACGATGTCCGCGACGAAGAACGCTGCGTTGCGGAACACCAGCAAGAGGCCCAACACGACCATCGCGATCGCGACATGGCGATGGAACGGCGACGCAGCTTTGGGTTGCGGGACGTAGCGGGCGGCCTGACGTGGCTGGGCGACGGCGATGACCAGCCACGCTGCGGCGTAGAGCAGCAGCCCCCATCCGCCGGCGAGCGCGAGGATCACGAACGACGCACGCACGATGAGCGGATCCACGCCCAGCTCGCGAGCGATCCCCCCGGCGACCCCGCCCACCCACCGATGTTCTGCGCTGAGCCGCGGCAACTGCCAACGTCGCGCAGGTGGATCGGGGAAGGGGTCGGACACCCGTCGAATACTGTCATGACGGGCGTGTCACGTCATCAGGGTCCAACCCTGATCCGACCCTGAGACCGACGCCTATGATCGGGGTCGAACCCCAGGAAGTCCCGATATCGCCTCGGTGTTCGGACGTCGAAGATCGTGACATGACCAACGAATCACCGACCCCATCCCCATCCGACGGCCCCGATGCCGAACTGTTCGATGCCGACGGGCCGGACGCCACGAGCGACGAGCCCTCCACCGACGGGCCGATCAGCGACGAGCCGATCAGCGACGGGAACCAGCACACGCCGCCTCCCCCGTCCTCACCTCCACCGCCGACGCCGGGTGCGTCGCCGCATCAACCACCGGTCCGTCGTCTCGTTCGTGACCCGTACACCCGACTCGGCGGCGTCGCATCCGGCATCGGCCACTACACCGGCCTCGACACGTCGATCGTCCGGATCCTGTTCCTGATCACGACGCTGACCGGCGGCCTTGGGCTGCTGGTGTACCTCCTGGCGTGGCTGGTGATCCCTCGCGCCGAACACTGGCCGCCGGCGAACACCCCCGTGTCGTACCGGAACATGACCGGTCGGGATCTGGGTCTCGGGCTCGCCGTCGTCGGCGTGCTCATCGCCGTCGGCTTCGGTGCGAGTGGGGCGACCGGCAGCATCCTCGTGCCGTTGGCGCTCGTGGCCGGTGGCGTGTGGCTGCTCGTGCAACCACCGTCGACGCCCGTCGCCGCAACCGGAGGCGGTGCCGGCACGTCCGCTCCGTTCGCGGCCGAGTGGGGACCGGTCGGTACGCCGGTTCCTCCGCCGAAGCGCCGACGAGGACGCTGGCTGATCGCGTTCGGCGTCGTTGCGGCGATGCTGGCGCTCCTCGCCATCCCGGTGATGATCGTGCTCGCACTGGCATTCGGTTCGCTCGGCGACACGACCCGTTTCACCCCGACCACGATCGACGAGATCCCCACGTCCTTCTCGGAGGGCATCGACCGGCTCGAGATCGATCTCAGCGGGCTCGACGCCGACGACTTCGATGCGCAGACCGAGCCGTTGCAGATCGATGCCGACATCGACCTCGGTTCGATCCTCGTGATCGTCCCCGACGACATCTCCGTCTCCGTCGATTCGACGGTGGATGCGGGAGAGATCACCGTGTTCGGCGACACGGTCGACGGGATCGACAGCTCGTACCGGTCGACCGATGCGAGTGTCGAGGTCGACATCGAGATGCGCCTCGACGTGGACCTCGGTCAGATCGACGTCGAACGCCCCTGACGAACAGACGACGGTTTCGGGCGTCGTGATCGGTTCCACGGCGCGCCATGCGCAACGTTCACTAGCCTCGGCGTCGTGACGTCGGCCAGATACATCGCGTTCGAAGGCGCAGAAGGCTGCGGAAAGTCGACGCAGGCCGCTCACTACGCCGACGCCATCGGCGCCGTGCTGACCCGCGAGACCGGCGGCACCGACATCGGCGCCCGGTTGCGTGAGATCCTGCACGACACCTCGATCGACAATCTCGCCGCCCGATCCGAAGCACTGATCGCTGCTGCCGACCGTGCGCAGCATCTGGCCGAAGTCGTACGACCGGCCCTCGATGCGGGCCGCACGGTCGTCAGCGACCGCTCCGTGTATTCGACGCTCGCCTACCAGGGCTACGGCCGTCAGTTGGACATCGACGAGGTGCGCCACATCAACCAGTGGGCGACCGATGGCCTGTGGCCCGAGATCGTCGTGTTCATCGACACGCCCGACGAGGTCATCGCCGAGCGCATGTCGCGCCGCAACCTCGATCGGTTCGAAGCAGCCGGGGACGACTTCCACGAGCGTGTGATCGACGGCTTCCGCACGATGGCTGCCGCCGACCCGGAGCGGTGGATCACCGTGGCCGCCGTCGGCTCCATCGGAGACGTTGCGAAGCAGATCGAAAACGCGTTGGCCGTGCGCCGGAGCGCTCGATGAGCTCGGTGTGGGATGACGTCGTCGGCCAGACGGCATCGATCGATCAACTGAAGGCCGCAGCCGACAAGGGTCCGGTCCACGCCTACCTCTTCGTCGGGCCGCCCGGCTCCACGAAGTGGCAGGCCGCACGAGCGTTCGCTGCACGAGTGGTCAGCGGCGCGGACGACCCCGATCGACCGCGACGCTCGACTCGCACTCGCCGGCGAACATCCCGACGTTCGCGAAGTGCGCCGGACCGGCCCGTCGATCTCCGCCGACCAGGCTCGTGAGATCGTCCGCGTGTCGTCGCTCGCGCCGACCGAGAGCGCCCGCAAGGTGCTCATCCTCGACGAGTTCCATCTGCTGCGACCCGAGGGCGCTGCACTGATGCTGAAGACGATCGAGGAGCCTCCACCGTCGACGATGTTCATCATCTGCGCCGATTTCGTGCCGCACGAACTGATCACGATCTCGTCGCGGTGTGCCCGCATCGACTTCCGGGCGATCGCCGACGGTGTGATCGCCGCCCGCCTGCTTGACCGAAGGCGTCGGTCCCGTCGAAGCGCAGGCCGCGTCGAAGGCCGCGCTCGGCGACCTCGACCGCGCCCGCCTCATCGCCACCGACCCGGGCCTCGCCGAGCGTCGCAAGGCGTTCCTCACCGTGTCGAAGTCCGTCGACGGATCGGGTGCGATGGCCACCGCACTGGCCCGTGATCTCCTCGCGATGATCGATGCCGCCGCCGAACCGCTGGCCGCTCGTCACGAGAGCGAAGTGGAGGCGGTCAGCGCCCGGATCAAGGAGTTCGGCGAGCGCGGCAGTGGCAAGAAGCAGTTGGAGGAGCGCCACAAGCGCGAGCTGCGGCGGCACCGCACCGACGAGTTGCGTGCCGGGCTCGCGACGATGGCTGCGACCTACCGCGATGCGCTCACGGCCGGGGCCGCCGACGTCGATGCAGCGGTCGGTGCCGTGCGAGCGATCCATGCCTCTCTCGAAGCGCTGGAACGCAACCCGAACGAGCGCCTCCTGCTCGAGCACCTCATCTGGTCGCTGCCCGCTGCCTGACGTCGCCCTGCACGACTGCGTCGCAGGTTCGTGGTGTTGCACCGTGCTCGTTGATCTCGTGGTGGCGTGTCGCAGTGCTGCGGTGCCGGCCGGGCGAACCGATCCCTGCCTCTCGGCTCGGTCACGTCGGCGTGATCTTGACGGCGCAGTCGGCGCCCGAGCCCTTTCCGATCAACTTCGCCGCTCTGCCGATGATCGTGATCAGCGTGAACTGCAGCTTGTACTTCTTCTTGACGACGTCTCTGCACCGTTCGAAATCGGCCCCGGTCACGATCTCGGCGGTGCCCGTCACCTCGTCGGTCCCTGACCTCACCTCGCCCTTCGCGTTGCACGGCTGCAGCGTCACGCGAGGGTCGTTGTCGATCCGTTTGACCTTGTAGCTCGACGACGCCGTGGTGCATCCGATGGTGCCGTCGCCGAAATCGGCGATCCACACAGGCGCCGACTTCGGCGTGCCGTCCTTGCGGTACGTGGTGAGGCTGACGTACTTCTCGGCGGTGATCGACATCCGTCCAGTCTGTCACGCGAGGCACAGCGCTCGGCCCGAGCCGATTCGCGCCGTATCCTCGACACATGAGCATCGCAACAGCTCCCGCCGCCCTTCCTCAGGCCAACGAACCCTGTTGGTGCGGGAGTGGCCGCAAGTACAAGCGTTGCCACAAGAAGCTCGAAGGTCGCGTACTCCAAGGCGAGGTCACGCCGATGCGTTCGGTGCCCGACCACATCGCCCGTCCGCCGTACGCCGACACCGGCGAATACGAGCCGTGGGACGAACCCATGGTCAAGTCGCCCGAAGTGATCGAAGCCATGCGCCGTTCCGGCAAGGTCGCATCGACCGTGCTGCGCGAAGCGGGCGCCATGGTCGCCCCCGGCATCACCACCGAGGAGATCGACCTCTACATCCACAACCGTTTCATCGAGCTCGGCGCATACCCGTCGACCGTGAACTACCACGGGTATCCCAAGGCGAGCTGCACGTCGATCAACGAAGTGATCTGTCACGGCATCCCGGACTCGCGTCCGCTGCAGGACGGCGACATCTGCAACATCGACGTCACCGGATGGATCGGCGGCGTGCACGGCGACACGAACGCCACGTTCTTCGCCGGCGAAGTGAGCCCTGAGAGCCGCCAACTGGTCAAGGTCACCGAGGAAGCGATGTGGAAGGGGATCGAAGCCGTCAAGGCCGGCCGTCCACTGTCCGACATCGGCCGTGCGATCGAGGATCACGTCAAGCCGTACAAGTACGGCGTGGTCAAGGCGTTCGTCGGCCACGGCATCGGCGAGCAGTTCCATCCGCCGCCCCAGGTGTTGCACTACTACGACAGCCGCCAGGACTCGGTCATCATGCGGCCCGGCATGACCTTCACGATCGAACCGATGATCGCTCTCGGCTCGATCGGCTACAAGATCTGGGACGACGACTGGACCGCTGTCACCTCCGACGGCAAGCGCACCGCGCAGTT
This sequence comes from Ilumatobacteraceae bacterium, assembly GCA_963797925.1. GTDB lineage: Bacteria > Actinomycetota > Acidimicrobiia > Acidimicrobiales > Ilumatobacteraceae > Ilumatobacter_A. Next base: position 257,511 of record CAWCQZ010000001.1, read on the forward strand.
CGAACACACGATGATGGTCACCGACGGCGACGCCGAGGTGTTCACCGGCGGCGAGGGCGCAGCCAGCCCCGTCGCTCCCTGGCATCGCTGATCTCCCGATACGTCACACCAGCGAGGCCGGACGCGGTCGGTCGCTACGAGACCGGCGCGCTTCGCTGTTCGCCGAAGAGGGTCCAGAGCGCGAGTACGGCGAAGGCGGCTCCGCCGACCAGGGCTGACGACGTGCTGAGCCGATCCAACCATCCGGGGGCGTCCGTCGGGATCAGCGCGGCCGTGAGCCCGTCCCGCTTGATCAGACCCCAGACGACGAGTTGCACACCGGTCACCAGCGCAGCCGCTCGGGCGGCGAACGTCGCGCCGCGCTGCTCGGCGACCGCACCGACCACCGATGCCGTGACCGCGATCGCTGGGAGCACCCACCAGACGAGTCGTGGGCCGGTCTCCGACGGCAAGCTGAGGTACTGGATTCCTCCGATCACCACGGACAGCGCGGCGATCGGCAATGTCGCGATCACCCAGTGCCGTTGCGAACGCCACGCCCACACGGCGAGGCCCGCGAGCGCCAGCCCGGCCGCCGCTCCGGCGAACGACGGCAACGACGACGGTTCTGGTTGCCACGTGCTGATCACGGTCACGTCGACCTCGGTGCCGTCCACGACGAGCGGGATCACGCCTTCCACGATCTGATCACCGACCTGCTTGCCGGCGGGCCGGATGGTCTGCATCCAGTGTGCGCGGTGATCGTGCCACGAGTGTCGTCCGCCGGCTGCGATCTCGGCCCAGTCGGGCTCGGCATCGATGGATGCGTTCGCCGGCAGCGACGCGCCACCGAACCGATCGTCGTTCTCGTACGTGCTCGGCGCGTTCTGATTCTCCAGAACGGTGCCGTCCGGCTGGAACCACAGGTAGTCCTCTCCCCGATTGCCGGCGACGATCACCTCGGTTCCGGGGTCGACCTGAAGCTGCACGAACGAGTCGCCGCCCAGCACCTCGACGTCGATCGACGGCGTTGCCGGATCGATGCTGCGCACCTCGCTGAGGTAGTCGGTCGGCCCGGCCGGGTCGGCGAACGCCGTCCCGGGGGACGCCAGCACGGCCAACAGCGCGACGAGCGCTCCCAACACCGGGGTTCGGCTGACCCGCGTCAACGGTCAGGCCGCTTCGACGACGAGGATCAACTGACCACTCGGGTGCACGGAGCAATCGCCGACGAACTCCCCCTCGGACGTGAACTCCTGGTTCATCGTCTCGTTCGCGCCGACGAACCACGGCCCGACGTTGTGCCCACGGTCGTCCTCGTTCACGATGCGGACCGTCTCGCCGACCTTCGTGACCAGTTCGCCGGGCAGGATCTCGAGCGGCGTGCCGGCGTCGAGCGCTTCACCCGCACCGAGCGGAATCGTGTATTCGTAGGTCGCTGCGCCGACGGCTGCGACCGGCGAGAGTCCCGGACCCGCAACGTCGTCACTGGTGCACGCAGCAACCCCCGAGGTCACCACGGCGAGCAACGTCACGATGCGTCCGATGCTCATGCTGCTGCCTGATCCAGGAGGATGTCGAGGTCGTTCGCGATCTCGCTCGGCTTCGCACCGAACTGCCAGGTCAGCACCAGCTGGCCCTGGTCGTCGACGGCATACAGGAACGGCGAGTGGTCCACCTCGATCGTGCCGTCGTCGAGTGTGCGCACTTCCCAGTTCGCACCGAACGGAGCCCCGGCGGCTTCGAGTGCGGCCTCGTCGGCGGTCCCGGCTGCGACGGCGTCCGGCACGAAGGTCGACACGTACCCGGGGAGCACCTCGTTGTCCCGGTTCGGATCGATGCCGACCATGACCGTGTCGATCAGGTCGGTGCTGCCGGGATCATCGCGTTCCAGACGGTTCAGTGCGCCGCGAAAGTCGTTGAGCGTCGTGGGGCAGACGTCGGGGCAGTTGGTGAAGCCGAAGTAGACGACCTTGATCCCGCCCTGCTGCGCTGTGAACTCGACGTCGGTACCGGGTTCGGTGAGCGACGGCAGCGTCGTACCGTCGACGTCCGGTGCCGGCTCGCGGACCAAGCCGGACAACACCGAGCCGTCCGTGGCCCGGGTGCTCTCGTCAGGCGACACCGGCTCGGCGTCGCTCGACCCCGCGGATGCGGCGAGTGAGAGGGCTCCGACGATCGCCAGGCCGGCGAAGCGTCGACGCGACACGGCGACGCTGGGCGTCGTCAGGGCGCATCGGTCGTCAGCTCTTTGATGTACGCGACCACGTCGGCTGCCTGCGCTTCGGTCATCCCGTTGGCGGGCATGGCAATGGTGTAGCCGGCGACCACGTCGGCCTCCGGCTCGAGGATCGAACGGATCAGGTACGGGTCGTCGGCGACGACCGTCGTGCCGTCCTTCAGTTCGACATCGCTCCCGGCGAGGTCGATCCAGGTCGGCCCGACGCCACCCTGACCGTTCGTTCCGTGGCAGGACGCGCAGCCGTTCGACAACGCCGTGTCCTTGCCCCGCTTCGCAACGTCGCTCAGGCTCGATTCGTCTCCGCCACAGGCTCCGAGCCCGATTGCGAGTGCGACGACTCCGGCACCGATCGCAATTCGGCCGTGTTGCAGTCGCGTTCGGGCCACAGGGGTTCGTCGGTTCACGAACTTCAGGTCGCTCGACGGGGTCCGTCGGTTCCCGTCGCCACCCCGTCGTCGGCTGTGTCGTCGGTCATGATCTCGACCAGCTCCAGTCGCGCACGGGCCACCCGGGACCGGATGGTGCCGACAGGGCAGTCGAGGACATCCGCTGCCTCGTCGTAGTGCATGCCGAGGACCTGTGTGAGCACGAAGGCATCGCGACGATCGTCGCTCAACCCGTCGAGCACGTCGTCCAGTGCGACACGGTCCGATGCATCGCTCGACGTGAGCGTGCCGACACCGCCACCGGCGATCGTGTTGTCGAGCACGGCGGCATCACGCCGACGTCGGCGCTGTGCGCGACGGGTGTGATCGACGCAGACCCGGCGGGCGATCGTGAGCAACCAGCCGCGGGCCGGGCCGTCGGCGCGATATCGATGCAGCGACCGGACCGCTCGCTCGTAGACCTCCTGTGCCAGGTCGTCGGCGTCGCGTGCATCACCGAGATACCGGCACAGCTTCCAGACGTCGCCCTGCGTCTCGGCCACGAAGCGCTCGAGTGAGCGGCTGTCGCCGTCGCGCGCGTCGAGCAGCAATCGCGTCAAATGGTCCATCTGGAGAACATTCTCGCATCGAGGGAACCGAATCCGACGACGTTGCGACCTGATGTTCGTGGAACGTGATGATGGACACATCCCCGAGATCGCGTGCGACGGCGCGCTGGATCCTGCTGTCGGTCGCATCCGACGGTGAAGCCACGCGTGAGGAACGCAACACCCTCGACCTGCACCTCGACGGGTGCGCTGGGCTGCGCCTCGTTCGCGGAGCGGCTGGCGCTCGTCGACCGGCGCGTGAGGCTCCGGCCCGCCGAGCCGGTCCCCGATCTGGTGATGGCCGTGACGTCGCGGGTGCGCCCCGCCGTGCTGGGTCGCGGCGGTTGGATGCGGCCGGGTCTGGCGTGGGTGGCCGTCGTGTTGTTCGCCCAGAACGTCGCCCCGCTCGTCTTCGGCGAGACCCAGGGCGCCGAGACACATCTGGCGCGTCACCTCGGCGCGTTCGGCGTGGCACTCGCGATCGGCTTCGCCTACGTCGCATGGCGTCCGCACCGAGCCTTCGGAATGTTGCCGTTCGTCGGTGCCCTCGTCGTCTCGATGCTGGCCAGCACCGGCTTCGACCTCGCCGACGGTGGCAGGTCTGCATTGGCAGAGGCCTCGCACCTCGCCGAACTCGCCGGCCTGGCGCTGCTGTGGATGATCGCCGGCTCCCCCGGCTGGGACGGTTGGGCCGACATGCGTCATCGCGTCGGTGACCGGCTCCACCTCCTGCGCTGACGGGCCGAGCTCCGAGCCCGGGTTCGGCGGCGATGCCGATCAGTGATGGCCGAGGAAGGTGACCACGTTGCGGCCGAGGTCGTCGGACTCGTAGCCACCCTCTTGCACGAGCACGGTGGGCACACCGAGCGCTGCGATCTCCGATGCCATCCGGCCGTAGTCGTCGGTCGTGAGTGAGAAGGTGCCGAGCGGATCGCCCTCGAAAGTGTCGACGCCGAGCGACACGACCAACGCGTCGACCGAATCCAATCGCTCCAGACCGGTCGACAGCGCATCGAACCAGGCGCTCCGACTCGCACCTCGCGGCAGCGGGAGGTTCAGGTTGGCTCCCTCCCCCTCACCGACGCCCCGCTCGTCGGCGAACCCTGCGAACCACGGGAACTCCTCGGTGGGGTTCGCGTGGATCGACACGCACACCACGTCGCGTCGCGACTCGAAGATCTCCTGTGTGCCGTTGCCATGGTGGTAGTCGACGTCGAGCACGCCGACGCGTTCGATCCCTCGATCACGGAGTCGTTGCGCAGCAACCGCGGCGTTGTTGACGAAGCAGTACCCGCCGAACCGGTCTCGTCCGGCGTGGTGACCCGGGGGCCGGCACAGGCCGTACGCCGTGGCACCGTCGTCGATCGTGCGGTCGGCCGCGGTCATCGCGATCGCCGCCGACGACGCCACCGCGGCCCGTATGTGCCCGGGACGATCGAGGTGTCGGCGCTGAAGCTGTGCCGGCCGAGCAGCCCGACGATGTCGGCGGGTTCCCGGTCCCTGAACCCGCCGGTCGGCCACATGAAGCCCATGGCCGCTGGGGCCGTGTGCCCGGCGCTGACCCAACGGTCCCATGCCGATTCCAGCAACTCGATGTAGCCGATCGTGTGGACTCTCCCGAGGAGTTCGCGGTCGACGGCGTCCGGTCCTGCGAATTCGTGTCCGGCGGCGCGGAGCGCCGAGGCGATGATGTCAGCGCGTTCGGGTCGCTCGAACCCGTCGACCATCTCACCGTTGTGCAGCTCCCTGTAGCGGTGGCCCCGATGGTCGTCGCTCGCGATGATCAACATGTCCAGGCTCCTCGCTCGGTTCGTTCTCCGTCGACGACATCATGGCGCGATCCTCCACGGCCGGTCGCTTCAGGATCGTCGCTCGATCCGGTCGAGGATCGCGCTCCACCAGGTCATGGACGACTCGTGTTCGTCCGACGTGACCCCGTACGCCGCGTCGACCAGTTCGCCGCATCGCATGATCTCGCCCGCACGCAGCGCGCCGATCGCATCGGCGAGCGACCCGTCCGGCCAGGCGAGTTCGGCGAGCATCGTCGGCCCGACGCGGATCGCCGACGGTCCGAGGCCCGGTTCCGCCACGCTGGTGCCACGCCCACACCGACACCGCCGGAGAGGTCAGCATCGCAGCCACAGACCACGCCACTCCGACCGCGTGCTCGGGGTCGAGCGGATACGCGGACACCACCGGGACGCCCGGGCAGCCAGTCGCCGTCCGGGTCGCAGACCGCTTCGACGATCGGCGTCTGGTTCGCGATCAGCACCTTCGGGACGAGCCGCTGCTCGGCCCAGCGCGTCATCTTCGCGTCGAGCGCCGCGACGGTCGATCCGTGGCGCGGAGAAGCGTTGCTTCGCGAACCGGACCGAACGTTCGCCCCAGAGCGACACGACCAGGATCGATCAGCCCGCTCGTGATCAGCGGCGGTCCGGCGGCGTGGTCGCCGACTGCAGGGATCATGCCGTAGTACTCGTCGCGGAAGTTGGCGTTCAATCGCACGCGGTCGCCGAGTCGCCCGAGCTCGGCTGCGACTGCGTTCGAAGCACCGACGGCAGCGCCGGAACGCCCGACCGCTCCGTCACCACGTGCGACCAGTTGCCGTCGCTGCGCCCGCTCGCACTCGGCCCGAACTCGAATGCCACCGCACACGTGACCACCTCCGCGTCGAAGTCGCGGCTCACCGGTCCACGCCGACCAGATCATCGTCGATCGATGCGTCGATCCGGCGTCGGACGTCGCCTGCGTCGCGTGCCGAGAGGATCGACTGTGGAACGACGTAGGCGAGTCGTCCGCCGTTCGGGTCGACGAGCTCCGACACCGAGCGCGAGGAACTCGGCGGCGGCGTCCGCGTACGGACCGCCGCCGCGTCGGCTCGACCCGCCGCGGCTCGTCGCCGCTGCCATCTGCGACAGGTACGGCGGGTTGCCGATCACCAGGTCGAAGCTGCCATCCGGTCGTACCGAGTCGATCCAGCCGCCGCCCAGCGCGTCGGCGCACACCGTGTCGATCCCGAGGGTCGAGTCGAGCTCGCGATCGTGGCAGGCGTCGACGTCGACACCGACGCAGTCGCACCGAACCACCCCGAACGCTCGACCGCCGCAGCGGACCGTCGTCGAGGAACCGACCGTCACCGCATGCCGGGTCGAGCACCTGGATCGGTCGGTCACGTCGACATGCGACGAAGTCGTCGTCGACGACTGCGTCGACAACCGCATCGACGAGGTGCTGCGGCGGTGAACCAGGCGCCGCGCTGTTTGCGGTCGGCTGAGCGTTCGAGCGGCCACAGCGTCGCGTAGCGCTGTCACCGACCACTGCGCTGAGCGGCTACGAGGACCGGCACCGCCGGTCTACAGTTCGCGCGGGTGACCGACGCCGAGCAGTCGACGACGCCCGGCTCGATCGTTCACCGACGACTCGCGGCACCTGTCCTTCGATCGCGACGCCTGGGCCGAGCTTCGCGCCGCCACCCCGCTGACGCTCCGCGAACCCGAACTCGACCGGTTGCGCGGCATCAACGAACGCATCGACATCGACGAGGTCGCGGCGATCTACCTGCCGCTCAGCCGTCTGCTCAACCTGTACGTCAGCGCCACGCAGGACCTGCACAAGGTGTCGGCGACGTTCCTCGGAGCCAAGGCCCCGAAGGTCCCGTACATCATCGGTGTCGCCGGGTCGGTGGCGGTCGGCAAGAGCACGTTCGCCCGCATCCTCCAGGCGCTGCTCGCCCAGTGGCCCGACCATCCCAAGGTCGACCTGATCACCACCGACGGCTTCCTGTACCCGAACCACGTACTCGAAGAACGCGGGATCATGCATCGCAAGGGCTTCCCCGAGTCGTACGACACGCGCGAACTGCTCCGGGTGCTGCGCGAGATCAAGAGCGGACACACTCACGTCGAAGCTCCCGTGTACAGCCACGTCGTGTACGACATCGTCGACGACGAGCACGTGGTGATCGAGCAGCCCGACATCGTGATCCTCGAAGGGCTCAACGTGTTGCAGACCGGCGAGTCGTCCACCGAGTTCGTGAGCGACTACTTCGACTTCTCGATCTACGTCGACGCCGCCGAGATCCGACATCGAGCAGTGGTACGTCGAGCGGTTCCTCACGCTCCGCGAGTCGGTGTTCCAGGACCCCGACAGCTTCTTCTCGCAACTACGCGGAACTCACCGACGACGAAGCGGTCGACACGGCCCGGGCAACATCTGGCGCTAGATCAACGGCAGTCAACCTGCGCGAGAACATCGCTCCCACCCGCGACCGAGCCTCGTTGATCCTGCGCAAACGCAAGGACCACCGCGTCGACCGAGTCCAACTCAGACGTCTCTGAGCGTCGCTGCCCGCCGGTCCGCCGATGCAGGACCGGCTGCTGTGAGCTGTGGCGCCGTGCTCCTCCGCTGGCGCTCAGGTCAGTCGAGGCCGAGCCAGGCGGGGAGGTCGGCGAGGCGGTCGAGCGTCGACGACGTCTTCGGTGTGGTCGTCGACTCGTTCGAGCTCCCAGGTGAGGTGGTACGGGACGTGGACGGCGTGGCCGCCGATCGCCATGACCGGCAAGACGTCGCTGCGCACCGAGTTGCCGACCATGCAGAACCGTTCGGGCGCGACACCGAACCGGTCGAGCAGCTTGGCGTAGATCGGTCGGGTCCTTCTCGAGGACGATCTCGATGTCGGTGAAGTGATGTTCCAGCCCGGAGGTGGTCACCTTGCGGGTCTGATGCACGAGGTCGCCCTTGGTGATCAGCACGAGACGAGCGTGTCGTCCGACCCGCTCGAGCACCTCGGGAACGTCGGGCAGCAGATGCACCGGCTCGACCAGCATGGCCGCACCGAGATCGACGAGTCTCGCGGATCACCGCGGTCGGGCACGGCACCATCCGTCATGCGCGATCGCCGCTCGGACCATCGACAGCGTGAACGCTTTGACGCCGTAGCCCTGCGATGCGATGTCGGGCGTCTCGTCGCGTGCAGCGCATCGAGCACGTCGATCCCGACCGGCGCGAACGGTGCGACCAGTTCGGCGAACCGCGCCTCGGTCGCCTGGAATCCGTCCTCGCTCTTCCAGAGGGTGTCGTCGGCGTCGAACGCGACGATGTCGAAGTCGTCGATGCGTCGGTCGCGGCCGGACTCATGTGGCGAGGCTACGTGGCAGACGCTGACGGTCTGTGACGAGTTCGAGCACACGTCCGACCCCGCAGCGGTGGGACGCAGCGGGATCGAACGGGGAGGGCGGACAGGAGACGCGGAAGGCGGGGAGGACGGTCAGGCCGACTCAGCCGGCCGGCACACCGAGCGCGAGCCGAGCGTCTGGCGGTCGTCTTGCAGCCGTTGCCGGCGTTGCCGAACGCCTCGTTCAGCTTGGTCAGCGCCCGCTTGAACGTGTTGTCCCACTCGGTCTTGAAGGCCTCTCGCCGGGACCGGTCCAGCACATCGAGTTCAGCGGCGAGTCGACGTTCGGGATCATCGAGACCACGACGTCGATCTGGGCTTCGAGCGTGGTACCGAGGGCATCGAGTTCGTCGGGGGTTGCGCCGTGGCTGCGGACATGTGGGTTCTCCTTGAGGATGCGCGAGGTCGTCGTGTGGGTCGTGGGTGTTCGGTCGGCTCGACTCGATTCGAGCGTCTGCCACCCCTCAGTGGGTCGTCAGCGTCGAGAAGCGGGAAACAAACTTCGCTACGTTCCATCCATGGCCCACGACGACGCGCGCATCACGACCTCGATCCGCAGATCGCGATCGGTGCGCGAGCATGCGGCGGATCATCTCGACCGGGCGATCGCGATGCGACGTCGGCTCCACGAATGGCCCGAGATCGGCAACGAACTGCCGCGCACCCGCGACGAGGTCCTCGCGTCGATCGAGGACCTCCCGCTCGACGTGACGCTGCACTCGACTCGACGAGCGGCGTGACCGCGCTCCTCGAAGGCACGACGCCCGGGACCGACGATCCTGCTGCGCGGCGACATGGACGCACTGCCGATGCCGGAGGACACTGGCCTCGACTTCTCGTCGCGCGTCGACGGGTGCATGCACGCGTGCGGCCACGACACGCACACCGCGATGCTCGTCGACGGCAGCCCGCGTGCTGTCGGAACGACGCGACGAGATCGCCGGTCGCGTGCTGTTCATGTTCCAGCCCGGCGAGGAGGGCCATCACGGTGCGAAGCACATGCTCGACGAAGGGCTGCTCGACGTGCCGCCGATGTCGGACGGCACCGAATCGACCGGTGGAGAGCGCCTTCGCGATCCACATGACGTCGGCGCTGCCGAGCGGTTGGGTGTCGACCCGTGGCGGCGCCGCTGATGGCCTCGGCCGACGTGCTGCGCGTGACCGTCACCGGCAAAGGCGGTCATGCGAGCGAGCCGTACCGCGCGCATCGACCCGGTACCGGTCGCCTGCGAGATCGTCATGGCGCTCAACACGATGATCACCCGGTCGATCGACCCGTTCGATCCGGCGGTGCTCACGGTCGGCCGGATCCATGCGGGCACGACCAACAACGTGATCCCGGAGACCGCGATTGATCGAAGGGACGATCCGAGCGACGAGCGAGACGACACGGGCCAAGGTCCACGACGGCGTCAGGCGGGTGGCCGAAGGGATCGCCGCCGCCCACGGCTGCGGCGTCGAGGCGGTGATCGAGTACGGCTACCCGGTCACGACGAACGACGACCGGTTCGCCGACTTCTCGCTCGGGCTCGCCGGCGAGGTGGCCGGAACCGACGCGACGGTGCGTCTCCCTCATCCGGTGATGGGCGCCGAGGACTTCAGCTATCTCCTCAACGAGATTCCCGGCGCCATGGTCTTCCTCGGCGGCACGCCGCACGGCACGAACCTGTCGACCGTGGCACCGAACCACTCGAACCGGGTGTTCTTCGAGGAGTCAGCGATGCAGTACGGGCATCGCGTTGTACGTCACGGCGACCGCACTGTCCGCCTGACGACTCGCCACTACTCGCCAGCCTGACGCCGTCAGGAACGACCGTCCCAGTCGTCGGTCTGCGCGAAGGCGGAGCGTGACGAGCTGGAACGGGCGAAGCGTGAACGCGCAGCACGCCGTCGCCGACTTCGTCGACCCTGCTGCGGCGCTTCCATCAGGTCGCAGGACCAGGCCGCGCCGATCCGACGAGGCGTGCGCAGATGTGATCTGAGTTCGGTCGCCGACGGCTTCGTGCAGCCGCACGATCAGGTCGCCACCGCCGAGCTCGAGGGCTCGTCGTCGGCGCAGCTTGATCGCGTCGACTTCGACGCCGAGCACCGGCTCGCCGTCGCGACCCGACGATCGAGACGATCGGTGCCGCGACAGTGCGCGATCGCCGCGGGCCGGCACCGGTGTCGGCCAGCTGACACGCGAGCGGTCGGTTGAGCAGCTCGGCTGCGGCACGTACGTCGGCCAGGTCGCCGTCGTGCGGCCGGATCGCGAGCTTCACCCGGTGGTGGCCGTGGTCGGCGTCGGGATCGGGGTACTTCGCGGCGCGGGCGAGGCTGACGCGGATCGCCCCGTCGAAGACGCGCGTGCCCGTAGCGACCGTCGTTCAGCACTGCGACGCCGAAGGACGGCTCGGCGAGGCTGACGTAGCGATGCGCACACACTTCGAACTTGGCGGCGTCCCACGGTGACGACGGGTGGGTCGGTCGGTGCGTCACGCCGAACTGGACGTCACACGCCGCGGTGTCGGCGCGGACGTCGAGCGGGAACGCGATCGACAGCAGGTGCTCGTCGTGGTGCCAGTCGATGTGCGAGGTCGATGTCGAGTTGGCGCGACTCGGCATGCAGTTCGTAGGTGGTCACCACGAGCGACGGACCGAAGGCTCGCCGCGACGCTGCACTCGACCGACGAGCGGACCGTCGGCGTCCACGGTCACGACGCCACCGCTGACGGCCGGGACTGTTCGCGGGTCCAGGACTCGAGGTCCCAGGCGTCGTACTCGACCGGTTGGTCCCGCCCGAGTTCGAGGATCGCGGCCCGCTCGACCGGTCGGGATCAGCTCGCGCTGCGACGCGATGTCGATGATCGAGGTGAGGTCACCGTGCTTGTTCCACCGCACCGCGAGTTGTCCGTTCGTCATCGAACAGTCGGTGACGACGACCCGGTCGTCGACGGCGCCGGCACGACGGATGCCGACGCCGAATGCCGGCACGTCGAGCGCCATCGCGAACTCGTGGTCCCCGATCCGCTGGACGACGATCGGCCAACTCGGTCAGCGGCGCGGCGATCGCCTTGTCGCCGAACGGCTCGGACGGTGAGCACCCCGGTGCGACGTCAACGCCGGCCGGGTCGAGCGCGAGCGCCGTTCGCTTCGAGCTGACCGACCGCGACCTCGACGTCGGTGCGACAGCTCGTTGCGGGCACCGGCGAGGACCTCAGCTCGGCGTCGCGGTGGACCCACGCGATCGACGAGCCCGGCAGGATGTCGTGGAACTGCTGGGTCAGCACGTCGGGCCAGATGTCGGCGATCGGCCGGGCACCCGACCCGTTCGAGCACGTCGGCCTGGGCCGTTCGCCGACCGTCGCCTCCCACAGCTCGGCCTCGAACAGTGCCCGCTCGCAGCGTCGGTTGCCGAGCTTCGTGCGGAGCTGGCTGGTGAGCGTGCCGCGATGCATCTCGAAGTACAGCTCGCCGCGCCACACCGGCACGTCGGCACCGCGCACCTCCTCGTACTCGACCGCCGCGAAGAAGTCGCCGACGGATCCGATCTCGAGTCGACACGTCCGGGTCCATGGACGCGAGGCGGCGCAGGCGCTCGAGCATCTCCCGCGTCGGGCCGCCGCCTCCGTCGCCGTGTCCGAACGGCATCAGCGACACGTCGCTCCACGCGTGTTCCTTGAACGATCGCGACCGAGTGCGCGATCTCACCCGGTGTGATCTCGGCGTTGTACGTGTCGACCGGCGGGAAGTGGGTCAGCACCGACGTGCCGTCGAGCCCCTCCCAGCGGAACGTGTGGTGTGGGAACCGGTTCTGTTTGTTCCACGAGAGCTTCTGTGTGATGAAGCGGTCCATCCCGCCCGCTGCGAAGAGTTGGGGAAGCCCGGCGGGATAGCCGAACACGTCGGGGATCCAGACCTCGCGGCTCGGCGCGCCGAACTTCTCGGTGAAGTACCGCTGCCCGTACACGATCTGTCGGGCCAGGCTCTCGCCCGACGGCAGGTTCATGTCGGCCTCGACCCACATGCCCCCGACGGGCAGCCACTGCCCGTCGGCGACCTTCTCGCGGATGCGCTCGAACAGCTCGGGGTGACGTTCCTCGATCCATGCGTACTGCTGCGCCTGCGAGCAGGTGAACCGGTACGACGGATCGATCGTCCATCAGCTCGACCGCCGACGAGAACGTACGAGCACACTTGCGAACGGTTTCGCGGATCGGCCAGAGCCAGGCAGTGTCGATGTGTGCGTGCCCGGTGGCGATGATCCGATGCCGACGTCTGGCGGGTTCGACCGCGGTCAGGTGAGGCGCCAGGAGGAGTCGAGCGGCGGCGATGTCGGGCACGGCGTCGAGCGCATCGACGAGCGATCGACGCAGCTTCGTGCGCTGCGGATCGTCGAGCAGCAGCGATCGCATGGTCGCGTCGAGGACGTCCAGGTCGTGGACGAACGCCTCGGTCTCGACATCGACGAGCACGAGGTCGGCGGTGCGGAAGCGATACATCGGATCGCTCGATGCAGTGTCGAGCAGCCCTTGCTCCGACGGCGCGAACTGCGGAAACGTGGGATTGGACGCAGCTTCGACGAGCAACTCGACGGGGTCCGACGGATCGACGATCAGGTGGTGGGTGCGGCGGGGGTGGATCCCGTGCAGCGGCCGGAACGAACCGTCGCTGTGGCGCTCGACGACGAGTCCTTCCGCCTGGAATCCGGGAGGGTCCTGCGTGAAGCCGAGGTCGATGATCGCCTCGACACGCGACGACCGCGAACGTTGCGTCCAGCTGTCCGGCACGTCGCCGAACAACCGAAACCACGTTGTCCCCCACGGCTCACCCCATGCGTTCCCGACGTCGAACGGTGACATCCCGTCCGGTTTGGGACCCGCCTCGATGCTCAACGCCAGCCGCTCCGCATGCACCAGCGGCATGACCCGCTCCCACAGTTCCCGAGCGATCCTGCGTTCGGCGAGCTCGCGGTCGTCGTGCACGGCTCGACCGTACCGCGTCGAGATCGTCCCTCCAGGGGCGACCGTCGCCGCCCCGGCGGGCGGTTACGATCCGCGACATGGGGTTTCGCGACCGTCATCTCGAGTCGTTCAGCGTTCGGGCACTGTCGCTCGTCGCTGTCGGCATCCTCCTCGTCGCCGTCGATTTCCGGACCGAAGCGCTCGACCTGCTCCCCGATCCGATCGGCTGGCTGTTGTTCGCATGGGGCGCTCGGATGATCACGCTGCCGCTCGCCTTCCGACTCGGCGTCGTAGCTGCGCTGCTGAGCATCAGCGACCTCTTCATCGGTTTTCGGTACGTCCTGATCGGCCCCGACGGGAACGTCGTCGACTCGTGCACACCCGGCGTCGGATGCGCCGAGATGATCCGCTACGACTCGGTGGACGCACCGCTCGCCGTGGTCATCGGGTTGACGGCGATCGTGGGCGGCGCCGCGGTGATCACGCTGCTCGAACGCTTGATCTCCCGCCCGACCGAATCGATCGTCACGCCGACGATCCTCCGTGCGCTGCAGTTCGCCGTCGGCCTGGTCTGGGTGTTGCCCATCGCAGGGGTCGTCGGTGCCGCGCTCGTTCGCGGCTTCGAGTACGAACCCTTCTGGGACGACGGCTTGGCCTTCGTTGCCGGCGCCGCCACCATCGTCATGGTCGGCGTAGCTGCCGCCGTTGCCGTGTACTCGGCCTCGGCCGGGCGCACGCTGGAACACGGGTGGTCGCCGACTCCGACGCGGCTGCCCAAGCCGTGACGTCGGAGCCGCCTCAGGTCAGCGAACCGCGACGGCGCGGGCTTCGAGGCCCTTCTTGCCCTGCCCGACCTCGTACGACACGCGGGCCTTCTCGTCGAGGGTCTTGAAGCCCTCGGTCTCGATACTCGAGAAGTGGACGAACAGTTCGTCGCCACCCGAATCGCGCACGATGAAGCCGTACCCGCGGCTCGCGTTGAAGAACTTGACCGTGCCGAGTTCGTGACCCGACGGCACCGGTGCGTTGCTCTCCGGGCGCTGTTGCTGGGGAGCGGACTCGGGAGCGTCGTTCCGCTCGTCGGCGGCTTTGCGCTCACGGCGGGCCGGGCGATCGGAGCCGCCCGATGCCGAATCCGTCCGGGTCGCCACGACGGGCGCTTCCTCGACGTCGCCCTTGGCCGCTGCCTCGGTCTCGAGGAGCAGCAGGGTGACTTCGAGATCGTCGAGATCGGGGTCGGTGATGTCGACCTGGATGCCGACTTCCTTCTGCAGCTTCTTGGCGTCCTTGTGCGCGTTGCGTTCGACGAACGACACGACGATGCCCGTGGCACCGGCGCGGGCGGTACGGCCCGAGCGGTGGTGGTACGTGGCACCGTCGGCCGGCGGGTCGTAGTGGATGACCGCGTTGACGCCGTTGACGTGGATGCCGCGTGCGGCGACGTCGGTGGCGATCAGCGCATCGGCGTTGCCCTTCTTGAAGGCGTCGAGCGCACGGTCGCGCTGGTTCTGGCTGCGGCCGCCGTGGATCGGCTGGGCGGACACGCCGAGCTTGCCGAGCTGCTTCGCCAACCGGTCCGCACCGTGACGGGTGCGGGTGAAGACGATGGTGGAGCCGCAGCTCTCGATCACGCCGGCGGTGTTCTGGTTGCGATCCGCACGGTCCATCTGCCAGAAGACGTGGTGGGCGGCGTGGATGTCCGGACCCTTGGGCCCGACCTCGTGGCGCACCGGGTCGTGCTGGAAGTCCTTGATCAGCTTGGCGACCGGGCCGTCCAGCGTGGCCGAGAACAGCATCACCTGACGGTCGGACGCGGTTTGTCCGACGATCCGTCGAACGGCGGGCAGGAAGCCCATGTCGGCCATCTGGTCGGCTTCGTCGATGACCACCTGGGTGACGTCGCGCAGGTCGATCGCACCCATCTGCATCAGGTCCTCGAGGCGTCCGGGGCAGGCCACGACGAGCTCGGTGCCTTTGTTCAGCGCGTTCTTCTGATTGCCGTAGCCGACGCCTCCGTAGATCGACGTGGCGTAGAAACGCATCGCCTTCGTGAAGGGGGTCAGCTCGGCCATGATCTGCTCGGCGAGCTCGCGGGTCGGTGCGAGGACGAGGGCGACCGGACGCTTCGACTTGGCCTTGGTGAGGCCGGCGACGATCGGGAGACCGAAACCGAGGGTCTTGCCGGACCCGGTCGGCGCACGGCCGGCCACGTCACGGCCGTCGAGCGCGTCGGGGATGACGGCTGCCTGGATGGCGAAGGGTGCGGACATACCGCGAGATTCGAGGGCGTCGACCATTGCTTCGGGGAGGCCGAGGTCGGCGAAGGTGACGTTCTGGTCTTGGGGTGTCGACGCAGGCGCGTCGTCGGTGAGAGTGCTCATTGGGGGCTTCTTTCGGTTCTGCTTCATCAACAGCGCTACGGCCGGAGCAGAGATCCCGATCAGCGCCCACCGATCAAAGCGATCGGCGAAACGTCCACCGTAGCGAGCATCCCGGCGACCCGCGTGTCGCCCCCGTCACGCGTCCCGCTCCGGGTCCGACACAGGGAGCGACGGTCACGGACCGAAGTCAGCGCCGTACAACTGCGTCATCACCGGATCGAGGTTGGGGCCGCGGCGAAGGTGGTGCCCGCCGTCGGCGCTGATGCACGTGCCGGTGATCCACGAACTCTCGGGGCCGGCGAGGAAGCGCACGAGCGACGCGATGTCGTCGGTGGTACCGGCCCGACCCAACGGCATCTGCGCGAGATAGTCGTCCACGATCTCGGGAATCGACATCATCCCGGCGGTGGCCTCGGTCGGGACCAGCCCGGGCCGAACGGCGTTGGCTCGGATGCCGGACGGGCCGAGCTCGTCGGCGACCTGCTTCACGAGCATCTCGAGGCCCGCCTTGGACACCGTGTACGGCGACATGAACCGGTGCGTCTCGACGGCCGCGATCGACGAGATCGCCACGATCGACCCGCCACCGTTGGCGACCATCGGGCCGACTGCGTGCTTCATCGTGAGGAACGCGCCGGTCAGGTTCGTACCGATCACCCCGTTCCACTCGTCGAGGCTGGTGAGGTGGAACGGTGCGGCCGAGCCGTACCCGGCGTTCGCGACCACGATCGTGAACCGGCCGTCCTGATCGTCCGCATGAGCACACGCCGCGGCGACGCTGTCCTCGTCGGTCACGTCGCAGCCGATCGTGGTGACGCGATTCTCGCCGTGCCGCGCGCACAACGCCTCGGCAGCGACGTCGAGACGTTCGACGTCGCGCGCTGCGAGCACGACCGTCGCACCGTCGGCCAACAGTGCGTCGGCACAACCGAGACCGATCCCCGTTCCGCCACCGGTGACCAGAGCGATGCGTCCGTCGAGTGCTGAGGAGCTCATGGTCGAAGTGTGCAACACGGGCTCCGGCTTTGCCGAAGTCACCCGACTCGGGCAACGTTGGCATCGATGACCACCACGAGTGACCTGTCGAACGAGCCGGACCCTGCGACCGAGCGGCCGTTGTCCGGCGTTCGGGTGCTCGACCTCTCACGGGTGCTGTCGGGTCCACACTGCACGCGGATGCTGTGCGACCTCGGCGCCGAGGTGATCAAGGTCGAACCACCCGACGGCGATCTCACCCGATTCGCCACCCCGCGTCGCAACGGCGTCGCCAGCTACTTCGCTCAGCAGAACACCGGCAAGTCCAACATCAGCATCGACCTCGGCACACCCGGCGGCGCACAGATCCTGCGTGACCTCGCTGCGACCGCCGACGTACTCGTCGAGAACTACCGCCCGGGCGTGATGGACAAGCTCGGGCTGGGCGCCGACGCACTCCGCGCAGCGAACCCGCGCCTCGTCTACGCGTCGCTGTCGGGCTACGGCCAGACCGGGCCGTGGGTCCACCGGCGCGCGTACGCACCGGTGGTGGAGGCCGAATCGGGGATCATCGCCTCGCAGGGCAACGCTCGCGGCGGCGTGCTGGCCAAGGACCCGCACAGCCACGCCGACGTCTACACCGGCATGGAGTTGGCCACCGCGATCCTGGCTGCGCTGTACCGCCGCGAACGGACCGGGGCCGGCCAGACGCTCGACGTGTCGATGGCCGAGACGATGATGTACGTCAACGAGCACATGCACGACGCGCTGTGGGACGGCGAGGACGATCCGCAGTGGATCCGCAGCTTCCGGCCCGGCGACTACCTCGTCGTGCAGATCGCCAGCGGAGAGCAGTACATCGTGGCCGGGCACCCCGCCGAACGCGGCACCTTCGAGTTGTTCGTCGCGGCCATGGATCGGACCGACCTGCTCGACGACGAACGCTTCGGCGACGTCGCCTCGCGGGTCGCCAACTACGACGCGCTGTGTGACGTGTTCCGCGCCTTCGCCGCGTCGGTGCCCGACCCCGACACGTTCGAGCACACATTCGCCGAACACGGCCTGGCAACCGGTCGCGTGCGTCAGCCGGGTGAACTCGCCGACACCGACTGGGCGTCGGAACGCCGTGCGATCGTCGAGGTCGACGACCGGTCCGGAGGAACGATCCGACTGCCCAACGTCCCGTGGCGCTTCAGCGACGGCCCCGGTGTCGCCGTGTCCGGAGTTCCGAAGTTCCGCGGTGAAGACAACCGCAAGGTGCTCGGCGAACTGCTCGGCTTCGACGACGACAGGCTCGACGCGCTCGAAGCCGACGGCGTGCTGTCGAGCCGTGTCCCGAAGCCATCATGAGGCCGGTGACCTGATGCTGTCGTTCCCGGTGCTGCCGATGAAGGCGACGATGAAGCCTGCTGCCGCCGCGATCCCCGACGGCGACGACTGGGCCTTCGAAGTGAAGTGGGACGGCCACCGCACCATCGCGCACCTCGAGAACGGCAGCGTCCGCTTCCAGACCACGGCCGGCCACGACACGACCGACCGCTGGAGCGATGTCTCCGGCATCGCCGATGCTGTCGGAACCGATGCGATCCTCGACGGCGAGATGGTCGTGCTCGACGCCGACGGACGGCCCAGCTTCGACCTGGTGCAGAAGCGATCGGACCCGTCGGCGCACCCTGCCGTCTTCCAGGTGTTCGACGTCCTCCAGATCGGTCGCGACGATGCGACAGGGCTCCCCTACCGCGACCGCCGATCGCTGCTCGAACAACTCGTGGAACCCGGACCGCACTGGCGGGTCCCGGACTTCACGATCGGGGGTGGCGCCGAGCTCATGGCTGCCACCGCCGAGCAAGGCCTCGAAGGCGTGATCGCCAAACGCATCGACTCGACGTACCGGCCCGGCACGCGTTCGAAGGACTGGCTCAAACTCAAGCATCGCCGTCGCGTCGAACTCGTGGTGGGCGGGTTCACGACCGGGAGCGGCAACCGAACCGGGTCGTTCGGCTCGCTGCTCGTCGGCATCGACGACGACGCTGCGCTCGACCCCGAGGTCGCACGTGCGCTGACGCGCCCGCTTGCGCCTGGTGGCGTGCGATTCGCCGGCGGCGTGGGGACCGGGTTCGATGCCACCACCCTTGCGACGCTCACGACGTCGATGACCTCGCTGGCCACCGACACCTCACCGTTCGACACCGATCTGCCAGCCGCCATCCGCCGCACCGGCCGCTGGGTCGAACCGACCATGCGCATCGTGATCGACCTCGCCGAGTTCACCAACGGTGGGCACGTCCGCCACGCCAGCTTCGTGCGAGTCTGCGACTCATGAGCAAGCCATCCCCGACCCGTACGGTCGACCGTTCACACGCGGAGGCGCTCGACGCCGCCGACCCGCTCGCGTCGTGGCGCGACGAGTTCGTGATCAACGACCCCGAGCTCGTCTACCTGGACGGCAACTCGCTGGGGATGACGCCGAAGCGCACGGTCGCCGCCGTCCGCGACGTGGTCGAAACGCAGTGGTCGGGCGACCTCATCACGTCCTGGTGGAAGCACGACTGGCTGAACCTGCCGCTCGTCGTCGGCGACGAGCTCGCTCCGATCATCGGAGCGCGACCCGGCGAAGTGGTCGTGAACGAGTCGACGACGGTGTGCCTGTTCCAACTCGTCAACGTCGCACTGGACCTCGGCACCGACGACGAGCGGCGCGGAGGAGTCGTCGCCGTCGAGGACACCGAGTTCCCCACCGACCGCTACGTCGTGGACGGCATCGCCCGCCTGCGCCCTGGCGTTCGCGTGCGATCCGGTCTCACCGATCTCGATGGGGTGGACGTGGTGGTCCGCTCGCTCGTCGACTACCGCACCGCCGCGCTGCACGACATGGCTGCCGAGACCGCTCGGGCGAAGGCCGCCGGAGCGGTGACCGTGTGGGATCTGTCGCACACCGCGGGCGTCGTTCCCGTCGACCTCACGACGGCCGGGGCGGACCTCGCCGCCGGCTGCACGTACAAGTTCCTCAACGGTGGCCCCGGTGCTCCAGCATTCAGCTACGTGCGCAGCGAGCTGCACGACCGCCTCCGGCAACCGATCCAGGGGTGGTTCGCCCAGCAGGATCAGTTCGCGATGGACGAGCCCTTCTCGGCCCGCCATGGCATGGCCGCCATGATGAACGGCACTCCGCAGGTGCTCGGGCTCACGGCGGCACGCTCCGGCATCTCGGTCACCGCCGATGCGGGTATCGACGCGATCGCTGCGAAGGCGCACGCCTTGGCGAACTACACGCTCGACCTCGCGGACGCCCTCGGGTTGCGAACCTCGACGGAGCGTCCACCGGCATCGAGTGGCGGGCACGTGTCCGTCAACCATCCCGACGCAACCGAGCTGCAGGTGCAACTCGCCGATCGTTCGATCATCGTCGACAAGCGCGACCCCGATGTCCTGCGGCTCGGCCTGTCACCGTTGACGACCCGATTCGTGGACGTCCACACCGCACTCACGACGCTGCACGAACTCTGCGATCGAGCGCCGATCCGGTCCTGATCGAAGCAGCTCGTGAGGTATGGATCCGGGACACTCGGGGCAGACTGAACACATGAGCGTCGTCAAGATCAATGCCATCACGATCCCCGAGGGCATGGGCCCGCAGCTCGAAGGCCGCTTTGCCGGTCGAGCGAAGATGGTCGAAGCCTTCGACGGCTTCGAAGACTTCCAGTTGCTGCGCCCGACGGAGGGCGAGGATCGCTACTTCGTGTACACCCGCTGGGCGACCGAAGCAGATTTCCAGGCGTGGATGGACAGCCAGGACTTCGCCAAGGGCCACGGCACCGGCCAAGCGGACGGAAACAAGGATGCCGACGGCGAACAGGCCCGTCAGCCCGTTGCCCAGGGCGCCGATCTGATGTCGTTCGACGTCGTCGAACACGTCGTCAAGGGCGCCTGACCGCTCACCGCCGGACGATCGTCAGCTCCGAGCGGGTCCTCGTCGTCGAGCCACCAGCGTGAGCGCTACGCCGACGGCGAACACCATCAGTGCCCACATCCCGGTGGTCGTCGACGAACGACCCGTCGCGGGAATCGAAGGATCGATCCGCGGGAAGGTCGTCGTCGGTGACGTAGGCCCAGGAACACCGGGCACGCCGGGGTTCGTCACCGGGCCGGTCGTCGTCGGCGCAACCGTCGAGGCAACCGTGGTCGGAACGGTCGGTGCGACGGTGGTCGGAACAACGGCACGGTCGGATCTCGTGTACGGATGTGTTCGAACTGCCACAGAAAGTAGCGTTGATCTGCGGCTCGCACTGCCACATGCTGCAGATTTGATCCTGGTTTCTCGTCGATGTCCGACAAACCGTTGCGGCGTGCGTCGAAGTCCAAGCGCTAACCTGCCGTACCCGTGGCACTGATCGTTCAGAAGTACGGCGGCACGTCCGTCGCCGATCCCGATCGCATCAAAGCGGTGGCCGACAACGTCGTCATCACGAAGCGTCGCGGCGACGACGTCATCGTGGTGGTGTCTGCGATGGGCAAGGCGACCGACAACCTGATCGCCCTCGCCGACCAGGTCTCGAAGAAGCAGTCCGGTCGCGAGATGGACATGCTGCTCACGACCGGCGAACGCCAGACCGCAGCGCTGCTCACCATGGCGCTTCACGAGCGCGGCATCGACGCCGTGAGCTACACCGGCAGCCAGGTCGGCATCATCACCGACACCGCGCACCGCAAGGCCAAGATCATCGAGGTCAAGGGCGATCGAGTGCGTGCGTCGATCGCCGACGGCAAGGTCGCCGTCATCGCCGGATTCCAAGGCGTCAGCACCGCCAAGGAGATCACGACCATGGGCCGCGGCGCCTCCGATCTCACCGCGTCCGCCCTCGCCGGCGCGATGAACGCCGACGCCTGTGAGATCTACACCGACGTGACCGGCGTGTTCACCGCCGATCCACGCATCGTGCCGAGAGCTCGCAAGCTGCAGAAGGTCCACTTCGACGAGATGTTGGAGATGGCCGGCGCCGGCTCGAAAGTGCTCGCGATGCGCTCGGTCGAATTCGCCCGCAACCATGATGTCCCCCTCCACGTCCGTTCCGCGTTCACGTGGGAACAGGGCACGTGGGTCAGCAACGAGGAGCCCTCCGTGGAAGATCCCATCATCTCCGGTGTCGTGACCGACATGACCGAGGCCAAGGTCACGGTGCTCGGTGTGCCCGACAAGCCGGGCGTGTCCGCCGCACTGTTCGAACCGCTCGCCGATGCGAACGTGAACGTCGACATGATCGTGCAGAACACGTCGACCGAAGGCACCACCGACATCAGCTTCACGATGCCGATGGCCGACCTGTCCCAGGCCGAAGAGATCGTGCAGCGTGTCGCCTCGGAGATCGGTGCCACGAAGGTCACCCACGACGACGACATCGCCAAGGTCTCGCTCGTCGGCGCCGGCATGAAGTCGTCTCCCGGTATCGCCGCCAAGATGTTCCGCGTTCTCGCCGACAACGACGTCAACATCCAGATGATCTCCACCTCGACCATTCGCGTGTCGATCATCATCCCGGCGACACAGATGGAACTCGCCGCCCGGTCACTGCACACCGCCTTCGGGTTGGATTCGGGGAGCGACTACAGCGCCCCGCTCCCCGAACGCAAGTAGCTCGACCGCCACGGACCGGCCCGTAGCGGTCGCTTCGAGGATCTTGTTGACATATCGTTTTTCGATATGCATGATGTGGTTCTTCGGCATATCGACATTCGATATGCACAACGAGAGAAAGCCACACCATGTCCAGCCTCCTCACCAAGGGTTCGAGTGCATCCCTCGGCCGCACCATCGAGATCTTCGCGAGCATCGTGATGGCCTTCGCCGTCCTTGGGATCGTCGCTCCGTTGATCGGCGGCAACGGATTGAGGATCACGGACCGCCCCGACGGCGACGACGCGATGATCGAGGTCGTCGGATCACCCTCGTCGGCGTTCGAAATCGATCTCGGTGACCCACTCCCCACCACCGTCGACGACGACGGCAACGTGTCGATTCGGGGGCAGGCGGTCGTCGAGGTCGGTGATCCGGTCACCGTGGCAGCATCGATGCTGGACCCGACAGCGGCCCAGCGAGTGGCCTGGCTGCTCTGGCAGATCTCCGAACCGCTGCTGGTGCTGTTGATCGCCTGGCCGATCCGCCAGATGGCTCGCTCCACGAATACCGGCGACCCGTTCACGACCGAGAACGTGCGACGGCTGTGGCGGATCTCCGTGCTCGTCATGGCCGGCGGTGTCGCCGTCGAAGCAATCGCCAACGTCGCGAAGATGATCATCGTTCAACGCTCCGCCGCCGCCGACCTCTTCGCCATCGAGGCGTCGCTCGACCTGTCCCCGGTCTTCATCGGGCTCGTCATCGCGGCGCTCGCTTCCATCTGGCAGCAGGGCGTGGCGATGCGTGAAGAACTCGACGCCACGATCTGATGGGCGACCTCGAACCGCACCGGGTGCACTGCCATCTGGACGATCTGCTCGAGCGCCGACAGATGACGCTCGTGGACCTCGCCGACGCTGTCGGGATCACCGTCGCCAACCTCTCCATCCTCAAGAACGATCGAGCCAAAGCCATCCGCTTCACGACGCTCACCGCGATCTGCGACGTGCTCGGCTGTTCGCCGGGTGACCTGTTCTCGGTCCAACCCGCACCGGTCTGAACATCGGGGTCATCCGTCGAGGTTCGTCCCGCCGGGAACAACGCATTCGAACCCTCACCCGTTTGGACCACACCAAGGCGGGAACGCTGTCTCTCATGGTCGTTCGCCAGCCAGCACTCGCATTGCTCACCGCCGCAGTCGTCGTCGGCTGCTCCGGAAGTGGCGCCACGTCCGACTCGATCTCAGCCGGAGACTCGCCCTCGACACCGCCCGCCAACACCACCACATCCCCGACCCAGTCGACCGACGACCCGACCGCGACGGATGAGACGACCGACACCAGCGCCGACACCGACACCGACACCGACACGGCCGATCCGACCACGACGTCGGCGCCCGCGGACTCCACCCCTGCCACCTCGACACCTGCCACCTCCACACCTGAGACGTCGACACCTCCGTCCACCGGGCCGTCGTCGACGAGCCCGGCGACCGAGCCCAGCGAGACCTTCACCTTCGAGGCGATGGTCCCGAGCGGCGAGGTGGCCACGGACCCCGGCGCACTCGTCGTGCTCGAGACGGACGGTGACCTCGTGATGCTGCCGAACGGGCTGTCACCCGGCAACGAAGCACCACCGATCGACCTCCTCGACTTGGCAGACCCACGCGAGCCGTCGGCCGAGGGCCCGGGGCCGAACTTCGTCGACGACGTCGCCGGCATCATCGCCGGTTCGGTGGTCTACGGAGACTGCTGCGAACCCGTGGGCGGAAACCTCTACGCCGTGCCGGCGGTCGGCCAACGCGAACTCTTCGCTGTCGGGGCCAACCCGAATCTGAGCCCCGACGGTGACCGCCTCGCCACGGCGAACAGCAGCGCGATCACGATGGTCGACCTCGCCAGCGGCGAAGGTTTCGGCGTTCAACTCAACCAGGGCCCCGACACTTTGTTCAACAGCATCACCGATCTCGAATGGGTCGACGACGCCACACTGGCGACGCTCGGCATCGTCGAGGAGGAGTTCGAACTCACGCTCTGGGACGCGGCAACACTCACGGAGCTCGCCGCGACCCGCGTGGACGGACTCGCAGATCTCGATCAGGCGCGCTTCGCCGGACGAACGTCAGACGGGATGCTCGCCGTCGAGGTCACGGGGCCCGACCTCGCGACCGTGCGAATGTTCGACGGTCTCGACGAGGACCCCGCCGCTCGACTCCAGTTCCCACCGACCGTCTCGGGCATCGAGATCGATGCTGCCGGTCGGGGCATCATCTGGGTCGACGGCGAGACGCTCTATTCCCTGCCGGCAGGGACCTTCGCAGCCCGACCGCTGCGCACCGACGTCCGCTCGTCGTGGTTCGTCGGCGCTCCCTGACACCAACGCCCTGATCGAACACGACTGGCGATTCCGACACAGCGCTCCTCTGCGGCGACCGTGAGGAGACGGCGGACGTCGTCCAACCCACGGCCGTGTTGTGACGGCGTCGCTGTAATCACCTTCAGCTGCCTTGACTTCGGTCCGCCGGCCTCCGAGGCTGTGATCGAAGGCGTCCATGGCGGGGAGAGCGGGCATGACGTCACAGAGAATCCCCCCACCCCATGAGGAGACTTCATGCTCTCACCAGCCCGTTCACGTGTTCGAGGTGCCTTCGTCACCGCCGCCATATTCGGAACCTCGGTACTCGGGTTCACGACCGCACCCGGTGACGCCAGAGCGGCGCCCATCGGTGAGTCCGAGATCGTCGGAGTCGAATCCGGGCGATGCCTCGACGTCGCGGAAGCCAAGACCGCACCACGATCCATTCTTCACATCTTCGATTGCAAGGACAGCGCAAACCAGCAGTGGACGCTCACCGACGACGGTGAACTGCAGGTCTACGACTCCGACACATGCCTCGACGTCCGGGGCAGGGACACGACCGCTCCCGCCGTCGCTCAGATCTACCCGTGCAACGGTGGCGACAATCAGAAGTGGGAACTCGGCGACGACGGATCGATCGTCGGTGTGCAGTCGGGTCTGTGCCTCGACGTCGTCAAACGTCGAACCGCCGACAGCTCGGCGGTCGGAATGTGGACCTGCAACGGACAGACGAACCAACAGTGGACGACGTCGTTCGCGCCCAATCCGTCCGACGACACCAACGCACCCACCGCACCCGGCAACGCTCGGGTGGGCGACGTCGCGTGTGACTCGGTCACCCTGTCGTGGGATGCGTCCACCGACGACGTCGGCGTGGACCGCTACGACATCTACCGCGACGGACAGTTCATCCAGTCCGTCGACGCGACCACACTGTCGAGTGTCATCGAGCTCGATCCAGGCACGACGTGGGGGCTGTACATCAACGCCCGTGACGCAGCAGGCAACGTCTCACCGGCGAGCACGACCGTCCAGGTGTCTCCACCACAGTGCGAGGACGACACCGACGCCCCGACGACACCGACCGGACTCACTGCGTCGGCGTCCGGCACGTCGGTGACCCTGGCCTGGGAGGCCTCGACCGACGACGTCGGCGTCCGTTCGTACGTCGTCTCGCGCGATGGCGCCGAGGTCGGCACCATCGGCGCGGACGCCGGTGCGACACCGGCGACGACCTTCACCGACAGCGGTCTCGAGCCTGACACGACGTACTCGTACTCCGTCGCGTCACGCGACGCGCAGGACAACACCTCGGGCCCCAGTCGACGCGGTCGAGGTGACGACCGAAGCGACCTGCGACAACGCGATCTGTGACATCGAGGAAGTCGCGACCGACACCGACATCCCGTGGGGACTGGTGACGTTGCCCGACGGCACCGTGCTCTACAACCGGCGCGACGCTCACGACATCATCCATCTCGACCCCGAGACCGGCGCCAAGACGACGATCGGTGAGATCGACGCGGAGGGCACCGAAGGCGAGGGCGGCCTGACCGGTCTGGAGATCTCGGACGACTTCGAGAACGACCGGTGGCTGTACATCATGTACACGACGAAGGTCGACAACCGGATCGTGCGGATCCAGTTCGACGGCGACGAACTGCTGACCGACACCGAAGAGGTGTTGCTGACCGGCATCGAACGTGCCAGGTTCCACGATGGCGGCCGTCTCCGCTTCGGCCCCGACGGCAAGCTGTACGCCGCCACCGGCGACGCGGAGAACGACGAGAGCGCACAGAAGCTGGACAGCCTCAACGGCAAGATCCTGCGGCTGAACCCCGATGGCTCCGTTCCGTCCGACAACCCGTACGACAACTACGTCTGGAGCTTCGGGCACCGCAACCCACAAGGCCTGGCGTTCGACTCGCAGGGCCGCCTGTGGCAGCAGGAGTTCGGTAACAGCATCATGGACGAGACCAACCTGATCGAGAAGGGCGGCAACTACGGCTGGCCCGAGTGCGAAGGGACGTCGGGCGACTGTGACGACCCGGAGTTCATCGCTCCGAAGCAGACCTACATCAACGACAACGCGAGCTGTTCTGGCATCGCGATCGTCGACGACGCGCTGTACATCGCCTGCCTCAAGGGCGAGCGGATGCTCCGCCTCGAGATCGAGGGCGACACCCTGACCAACCTGGAGTCCTACTACGACGGAACCTACGGGCGGTTGCGCACCGTGGAGCCGACGGGCAACGGCGGTCTGTGGCTGACGACCAGCTCAGGCGACAAGGACAGCGAGGCGAACAACAGCTCGACTCGGGTCTTGCGCATCACACTCGGGACCCCGTCCGGCTGAACGCTCCATCGCTGACCGAACACCGTTCCGAGCCGCACGCAGCCCGTCCGGATCGGAACGGTGTTCCAATCGTGGTCTAGGATTGCTCCATGACGGGCACCACGACCGATGCGGCAAGTACGCCGCTGTTCTTCAACCCATTGCAGGACGGGTACGCGTCGTCGCCGTGGTCGCACTTCGACGAGATGCGCAACGGCGATCCCGTGCACGACTCGTTCGGCGCACGATGGTTCCTGTTCCGCTACGAGGACGTCACCCGACTGCTGCGTGACCCGTCACTGAGCGTCGATGACGAGAACATCACGGTCCACGACGAACTGCGCCTCGCAGCGTTCGACGAGGCCTTCGCCGACATCGAGCCGACCCGCTCGATGCTCGGCCGCGATGCGCCGGACCACACACGGCTTCGCCGCCTCGTGAGCAAGGCGTTCACGCCGTCGACGATCGCTGCTCTGCGACCGGTGATCCAGGAGATGGTGAACACTGCGCTCGACGCCATGGACGAACGTGGCTCGACCGAGATCGTCGGTGACCTTGCGTTCCCCCTGCCGTTCGACGTGATCTCGGTGATGCTCGGCATGCCGGAGTCGGACAAGCAGCAGGTCGCGCAGTGGTCGTCCGCACTGGTGAAGACGCTCGATCCGATCATCACCGAGGAGGAGGTCTTCGCCGCAGCCGCGGCCGAGCGGAACATGCGCGCCCTGCTCTCCGAGGTCATCGAGTGGAAGCGGGCGAACCCGGCGGACGACCTCCTGACCGCGTTGATCCAGGCCGAGGAGGACGGCGACCGGCTCACCGCGACCGAGTTGCGCGACCAGGTTCAGCTGCTGTTCGTCGCCGGACACGAGACCACCGTCAACCTGATCGGCACCGGCATCCACGAACTGCTGCAGCGACCCGACCAGGCAGCGATCCTGCGCGACGATCCATCCGTCGAGGTCAATGCGATCGACGAACTGCTCCGGTTCGTGTCACCGGTGCAGTTCTCCCGCCGGATCACACTGCAGCCGTTCGAGGTCGGCGGTCAGCAGATCCAGGCCGGCACCTTCGTCATGGCAGGGCTCGCGTCCGCCAACCACGATCCGGAGAAGTGGGGCGACGACGCCGACGAGATCGACCTACGCCGCTCGTCGCCCGCGCAGCACGTGTCGTTCGGGAGTGGCTCGCACTTCTGCCTCGGCGCATCGCTCGCGAAGCTCGAGGCGCAAGTGGCGATCGGTTCGTTCCTCCGCCGGTTCCCCGACGCGCATGCCGTCGGCGACGTCGTGTGGAACGGCCGGATCAATCTGCGGGGCGTGGAACGGTTGGAGATCGCCGTTCGCTGAGCCCCACTGTCGAAGCGGACCGGCACAGGTACGTTGGCTTCGTGGCGAACCAGCATCCAGCACTCAGTGAACTGTTCACCCACTACCGATCGCTGAGCGCCGAGACCTGGCCGAAGTTCGAGGTCGTGCTGATCGGCGGCATCGCCGGCGCCGTGATCGAGATGGGCAACGCTCCTGTCGCCACAGACCGTCAGGCAGCCGACATGTTCGGGCTGATCCCCGCAGCTGCTGCGATCGCTCAGTCCGATGACGCTCCTCCGGCGCCGACCTGGGATGTCGACGACGTCGACGGACTCGCCGGTCTCCGGGCCACCCTGCTCGAAGCGGCACCCGCCATCGCGGCGACTCCGGACGACCTGATGCTCCGGTTGGTGCCCGTCCTTCGAACACAGTTGACGCATGACGCAGGCGACCCGAGCCGACAGATCCGAATGGCCTGGCTCCGGACCATCGAAGCGCTGGCTCACCCGGCCGAGCACGGCATCGTCGAGGACGACCTCCACCGCATCCTCGTCGAGACGATCCAACGCCACGAACGTTCAGCCCTCGACGCCGACTGACCTCGACGCCGACGCGCCGTGCGCCGTGCGCCGTGATCAGTCGTCGACGATCACTCTGAGATCGACCGTGACCGACGAGCCGGGTTCCAGGCCTTCGGCGACGCGCACGGCCTTCTTCAACGGGAGTACGTACGGTCGCGTTCTCGGTGGAAGGAAAGATCGACGTGCGCCAGGTGGTGGATCCGATCGTCACCTCGACGCGCACCGATCCGAACCCGGCCGCTCGACGGCGGTGCTGCTCGTCGATGTCATCAGCCTGGTCCTCCGGCAGATTCACGAAGAACCACGACGTGCGCGAGGTCCACTCCCACACCTCGGCGGTGAACGAGTAGGTCATGGACGCCATTGAAGCACGCATCGCACGCCCGCTCGTGCTGCGCCGATGTCGTCCGCAGATCAGCCGAGGATCATGGCGACGAGATCCCCGACGTCGGCGGGCGGGTACGGGTCCGCGGTCATCAGCCTTCGGTAGAACAGCGGCCCGACGAGGATCTCGGTCGTACGGTCGGGGTTCAGCTCCGGGTCGATGTCGCCGACCGCCTGACCTTCGCGGATCATGTCGGCGAGCACCTGTCGTCGTTGCCCGCTGAAGCGGTGGTGAAAGGCGCGCACGTCGTCGTCGTAGTGGGAAGCGCTCACGAGGGCCGGCATGCACGCCGACGCCGGATTCTCGCTGTCGGCCAGGAACGTCGCGAGCCACGTGAGCATCACCGTGATCCGTTCCTTGACCGGCAGCGAGTCATCCAACTCCATCTCGGCACTCATCGACCCGAGAGCCGACTCGACGATCTCGAGCTTGTTCTTCCACTGGCGGTAGATCGTCGCCTTGGAGACGCCCGCCCGCTTCGCCACCGCTTCGACGGTCAACGCGCCGTACCCGACCGACGCCATCTCCGCGATCACGGCGTCCTGGATGACCCGACGCGACCGTTCCACGCGCGGATCGAGTTCCGCACCGATCGAAGCGATGGGCTCGCTCACAGAGTCTCGAGCTCCGGTTCCATGACCTCAGTCTGCCCGCCCGTCGGAGCGTCGACTCGGCGCCCGATCAGCAAGACGCCGACTCCGATCACCAGTGCGACGCCGCCCGCAGCGAGCAATGATCGACTGAAGGCGTCGGTGAAGGCGTTGCCCGCTGCGGTCTGGAGCGCGCTGGCGACGTCGGCCGGCAGCGAGGTCACGATCTGTCTGGCTGCACCGATCGATTCTCCGGCGGCAGCTGCTGCGTCCGGCGGGAGCTGCGCGAGCACGTCGCGATCGATCTCGGACCGGTAGGCCGAGTTGGCGATCGAGCCGAGCACCGCGATGCCGAGGGCGCCACCGACCTCACGAGTCGTGTCGTTCACCGCTGACCCGACACCCGCCTTGTTGAGTGGCACCGCGGACATGATCGAACCGGTGGCCGGGGCGACGGTGATGCCCATGCCGATGCCGAGCAACACGAGCGCAGCGGCGATGACGAGGTACGAGGATGCGGTCGTGACGGTCGACATCAGACCCATGCCAGCGGCGACGAACAGGAAGCCGGCGGCCATGATCTTGCTGGCGCCGACCTGTGCGGCCCATGCAGCGCTGCGTGGGGACACGGCGATGAGCGCACCCGCGAGCGGAAGCGTCGCCACACCGGCGTCGAGCGGCGAGTAGCCGCGGACGAACTGGAGGAACTGGGTGATGAGGAAGAAGAATCCGAACATCACGAAGAAGGCGAACGTGATGACGCCCGAGCCGAGCGAGAAACCGCCGTTGCGGAAGAACTTCATCGGCAGCATCGGGTGTTCGGTTCGGATCTCCCACGCCACGAAGCCGACGAGCATGACCACTGCGAGGACGGCGGCTCCGAGCACTTCGACGCTGGTCCACCCCTTGACCGGGCCCTCGATGATGGCGAAGAGCAGCGCTGCGAGGCCGACGACCGAGAGCACTGCGCCGACGGGATCGAGCGGCGTGGCGTCATCGTCCTTCGAGCGCGGCGAGTAGAGGGTGACGGCGATGAAGACCAGGGCGACGGTGAAGACGTTCACGAAGAACGCAGCACCCCACCAGTAGGCGGGGAAGACCCACCAGTCGGTCAGGAGGAAGCCGACGAGGAGTGGGCCGAGCGCACCGCCGGCACCGGCGAAGCCGGCCCAGACCGCGATCGCCTTGGGTCGTTCGGCCGGTGCGAACACGGCGGAGATGATCGACAGCGTGGCGGGCATGATGAATGCAGCGCCGATGCCCATGATCGCTCGAGCGGTGATGACCATGCCGACGGAGTCGACGACGGTGCCGAGCAGCGAGCCCGCGCCGAACAGCAGGAGGCCGCCTTGCAGCGCGCGTTTGCGACCGAAACGGTCGCCGATGGCGCCGGCGGTGAGCAGCAGCCCGGCGAAGATGATGGCGTAGGAGTCGATGATCCACTGGAGATCGGTGGCGGTGGCGCCGAGCGACTGCTGGATCGACGGGATCGCCACGTTGAGCCCGGACACGGCCATGACGACCATCACCAGGCTGAGGCACATGATGCCGAGCAGGAACCATCGCCGGTCGTAGATCTCCGGCCGTTCGTAGAGCGGGATGTCAGGCGCGTGAGCTGGCGCGTGTTCTGGCGGATTGGCGGTGGTCATGAAACGAAACGTAGTCGTTTCGTTGTGAAACGTCAACGTTTCGTTCTTGTGGTCTGTGTCATAGGTCCCCCACGCCAGCACGGTGGAGTGCCGCGCAGCGCGTCAAGTGCACGGCATCACAGTGGGCGCAGAGCCGGTGGTTGCGCAGAGCCCGGGGTGGCGAGAGCCGGTGGTGTGCGCAGAGCCTGGTGGTTGCGCAGAGCCTGTGGTGCGAGCAGTTTCCCGCGTGCTTCGTTGCGTGATCCGAGCCCGCCGGCTAGCCCGCTCGCCGGTTCGGTGGGCCGGTGCTCATCACACTTCCGTCCGGCAGCGTGATGGTGAGCTGTCGGTTGCGCCCGAGAGCGACGTCCCACCCGCTGTCGTGGATCTTGTGGTGATGATGCACACAGACGGGAAGCAGGTTGTCGAAGTCGGTTCGTCCGCCGTTGGACCACCAGACGATGTGATGGACCTTGCATCGGGTGAAGTGCGTACGACATCGCGGGACGGCGCACGTCGCGTACAACGCACGGAGCGCACGCCGTTGTGCTCGATTGGCGTGGCGTGCGCCTCGGCCCAGGTTCAGCTCCCCCGGGGCGTGGAGCACGACTCCGTTGCGGACAACGACGCCGACAACGTCCGCATCACCCCTCCCGATCAGCTCGGAGAGGATCCGCTGCGGGATCTCGACCGGCAGCCCCCAGTCGATGTCCGGCCCTCCCGAGCCGCCGGGCTGGTCGGCGTCGATGACCGCCAGGATCTCGGATCGGCCGCGACCCACCGCAGCGAGCGCGATCGGCTCGGCCACAACGGCCACATCGGCGTCGCTCGCCGCCGCACCGGCGTCGCTCGCCGCCGCACCGCCATCGTCTCCGTCCCGGTCGTCTCCGTCCCGGTCGTCTCCGTCCCGGTCGTCTCCGTCCCGGTCGTTCTCGTTGCGGTCGTTCTCGTTGCGTTCGCGTGGCTCCATCGGCCCAGCCCGCCCAGCCGATGACGAACCTCTTCCGACACGGGTGTCCTCCGCTATCAACCGGGCGAGCGCGAGTGCCTTGAGATGCTTCTGCTTCTCGACCGGGTCCTTCGGACACGACTCGGGCGTCTGCTCGGAGAACAGCGTGTCGACCATGTTCTCGATGCGGCGGTTCAAGGTGACCGCGGACAAGGGGTCGAACTTGGCGCGGAGGTTCCACATGCCGTCGTTGTCGGTCCACGACGACATCGTCGTTGCCCGTCGCTGACGTTCCAGCCGTTCCATCCCATCGGACTGTTGGATGTCGTTCACCTCTCGACTCAGCGTTCGCCGGAACGTGTCGATCGTCGACACCTCGGCCTGACC
This sequence comes from Ilumatobacteraceae bacterium, assembly GCA_963797925.1. Classification (GTDB taxonomy): domain Bacteria; phylum Actinomycetota; class Acidimicrobiia; order Acidimicrobiales; family Ilumatobacteraceae; genus Ilumatobacter_A. Next base: position 290,308 of record CAWCQZ010000001.1, read on the forward strand.
CAGCAAACGCTCCGACCGAGCGAACAGATCCGCACGCTGCGCTTCGTCGTCCAGCTTGCTGAGCGCACGCGCCAGTTCGTCGGCGTGCCCCGCAGCGATCGACCCGGTCGCCAACGCATCGGCGAACGCAGGAGCCGCCGCCAATGCGTCGGCCCGCTCACGCGTCTTCGACGCTGCCGACACCGACGTGCGCGACGCCTCGGCAATCGCCGCTTCGGGGAACGAGGACACAGCCGACAGCTCGATCGCGATCGCTGCCTCCATCGCCGCAGCCCACGACCGCACCGCCGCCACATCCTTCAGTCCCGCCTGCAGCACATCGGCGTCACGCGGCCCAGACAGCGCAAACGACGCATGCAATGCCGTCACCCGCCCCACCCGATCCACGACCCCCGAAGTCATACAGAGCACCATAATCAGGGGGTACCTCAGAGTCGTCCGAGCGCTCTGACCAGGGGCGACGCGGTTCTCGACGAAGGAGCGGTGCGCGTCGAGGTCAGGGCGAGAGGAGGTCGAACGCATTGCCGACCCCGGTCGATCTGCTCCACGGCTCTCGATCGTGACGACGGACCGCACGATGCAGCCGCGACTCAGAGGAGCTCCGGTTGCGTCTCGAACCCGGCGAGACCGACATGTGCTCCCCTGGGTCGAACGCTTCGCGCGGATCGACGTGTTCCATGATCTCGATCGGGGTACGGCCGATGACATGGAGGATCTACTGAACGACCTGCTTGAACTCGAACACGCCGGCTGGCGTTCGCTCTGTGACCGCACTGGCGGCGACTTCTACGGCGACGTCATGACCGGCGACGGCCGCATGGTGCTCGCCGACGGAACCGTGATGTCCCGCCGGGACGTCATCGAGTCACTCGAGGACGCTCCGCCGTGGTCGTCCTACACCATCGAAGATCCAGTGGCGACGAGGTTGAGCGACGATGTCACTGCCCTGCTCTACACCGGTACCGGCCATCGAGATGCCGGCGAGGACTTCACCGGCATCATGACCAGCGTCTACGTGCGTCATGACACGGTCTGGAAGCTCGCCCACTACCAGCAGACCGCGTCGCCGTGACGACGAGACTCGGCCGCTGCGTGAGGTCGGGCCGAGTCAGCCTTCGCCGACGAGGTCGATGCCGAGGTCGCTGCACTCGACGATCCGCTCAGCGGTGAAGTCCGGGTCGTCCGCCTTGCCGATCAGGTCGTTGCAGAGCGCTTCGGATGCGGGTTCGGCCTCCGCGCTGTCAGCTTCCTCGGTGTCCGCAGGTGTCTCGGCCTCGGCCTCGCCGTCGTCCGTCGTGGCGCCGTCCGCCTCCACGGCATCGACCGACTCTGCGTCGGCGATCTGTCCGGCGAATTCCTCGCTCACGAGGCCGTTGGCGTCGAGACCGTTCGCCGTCTGGATCTCCTCGATGAACCCGAACGTCTGGTTGCCGAACAATCCGTCGATGGCGATCGCCGGGAACAGTGACTCGAGGTCACGTTGCAACGTCTCGACCAAGACGCCCTTGTCGCACGGCTTGAGTGGGTAGCCGGACTCCTCGACGTACTCTTCGCACGGCAGATCCGGGATCTCGGCTGGATCGACCGCCGGTTCCTCGACCGGCGCGGCCGTGACCGCGGGCGCCTCGGTGACCACAGGCGCTTCGGTGACCGGCGCGGCCGGCAGATCGGTGGCCGGCGCCGTGACCTCGGCCTCGCCTCCGTCCGACGACCCGCTACACGCAACGGTGAACACAGCAATCGCCGCGACTCCCACCGCACGTCGTGCGATGCCCCTGCGACCGTGTGTCTTCACTGTGTGCTGCTCCATGTCGTCCCCTTTTGCAGGCGACGCGCCTCGTTCGCCCTTGCACCACTCTGGCGCAGATCAGCGCGCGAAACGGGGCATGCAGCGCTCGGCGTCTCGCAACGACGATTCGGGCGCGCCGCGACGGGTACCGTCGATGTCGATGACCGAACCCCTCGATGCGAGCTCGGAAACGAGTGCGGACGACGACACGCCGTCGTTCCTCGAGTTGCCGACCGAGGCGCCGATCGACTCGATCACCATCGCCACTCGATCGGACGGTGTGGTTGCCGTGCAAGGTCCCGTCGACGCCGTCGAGCGGTTCGCCGAGCGCGCCCAACGGGTCATCGGCTCGCCCAACTTCTCGAAGGCAACGCAGTACGCGTCGACGATCGCATCCAGCATCGATGCCATTCCCGGAGTCGGCGAGGACCAGCATCCGCGGGTCTTCCAGTTCTCTCAGCGAGCGCTCGAACTCCTGCGCAGCAACCAACTGATCGAGGCGGGCGACGGGTTCTTTCGCAGCAAGCTGGGCAGTGGACACGAGCTTCCCACCACGGTCGATTGGACGCAGCTGCCGAACGGCGCAGACGTCATCCAGCTGCAGACGGCCGCCGTCGGCCTCGCCCTCCACGCCTCGATCAAGAATCTCGCCGACGCGGTCGAGCGCGTCGAGAACCGGGTCGACGAGTTGCGCGACCTCGTCCGCTCCGGCCAGGTCGGCGAGGTACTCGGCCACCATCGCGTGATCCGCGAGCGCCTCGCGATGGTCGAGGACCCGAACGGCAACGGCCTCGGAGAGACCGACTGGTCGGCCGTGGCCCACCTCCACCCACACATCGTCAGTGGCCTCGAACGCACTCGCTTCTTCATCCGGTCGCGTCTGGGGACGACCGAACCGGGCCGTATGGTGCGCAGCCGTGTCGATGCCGCCGAGCGGCTGGTCGACGCCGACCTCGCCGACGCCCTGGGCCTGCTCGCCACGACCGAGTACAACCTCGTCGGATGGCAGCGACTCCGCCTCGATCGTGTCACCCGCACCGAGCCCGGCCACCTCGACTCGGTCCTCGCGGACATGGAGTCCAGCCTCGAACTGCACCGCATCGAGGACCAAGCGCTCGTGGACGACCTCGCCGACCTGATCGAACGGCTGATGGAACCGACCGGGCTCGAAGGCCTCGAGCTCCTGCAGCGCCGACGACTGATCCGCCATGTCGAGACCATTCACTCCGCGACATCGACGTTCGCCCGCCAGCGTCGACTCGCGATGCCACCGATCCTCAACGTCGACCTGCCGAGCTTCCGCGACAGCACCGGACTGATCGCCGACAGGACCAAGGACGGTGGGCGGTGGGCGCTCGACAAGGTCAAGCGCGGTGGGGGAACGGCGCGGCGCGTGCTCCCCGGTGGCCGCCGGCGCAGCCGCAACCAGCTCCCTCCACCGGATCCGGCGACGCGCTCCCCCTACGACTGAGCGATCAGTACGGCGTCAGCTGATCTCGAGCGTGAAGATGCCGGCCTCGTTCGTGTTCGAGTCGGTGAGGAAGAACATGGCCAGGTCGGTCACGCCGTCCCCGTCGGACAACTCGTCGAACTTCAGTCGGAGTTGCACACGTTCGTCACCGGCGACGGCGGCCGCCGCCACGATCTCGGTCACGTCGCACTCGAACGTCCCTGCACCCACGTCGGCACTGCATGCGACGGGATCGCTCGTGGCGGGGAGGTCGAACGACTCGGGTTCGAAGGCCGAGTCGTCGACCTGCTCGACACGCAACTCCCCGAGCGTTTCGAACGGGTCGCCACGCACGGAGAGTGCGTCCGATCGAAGCACGGCTCGTTGGATCGCAACGACCGACGACACGTCGAACGTCAACCAGATCTGGATGCCGTCGTCAGCGGGAAAGTTCGGATTCAGCTCGTCGCCGGCGAACAAGCCGACACCCTGCCCAGCGAATCCCCTGGGGCCGTGCCCTTCGAGACTCCCACCCTGATTCGGAATCGACAGCGGGAGCGTCGAGTCCCCATCGCCAGCGGATCCGACGCAGGCTGCGAGCACCAGGAGCAACGGGACGACTCGACGCATCAGCGCAGGCTACGAACCGCTCTCGGTGCCGTCCGGGTGATGCGATGCCACGCCTCGTCGACAGAACCGGTCAGCGGGCGGTGGCGACGATCCAGTAGTGGTGCTTGTTGATGCCTTCGAACTCGCGCATCGTGGCCTTGTAGCCCGAGGTGCGACTCTTCGGGTTGCGCCACACTTCGACGTCGCGCAGCAGCGGCGACAGCGGGCCGATGATCTCGTCGGGCTGCAGTCGATTGGCCTGCCAACCGAGACGCGCGAGCACGCGCTGACGCGACAGGAAGCCACCGATGCCGGGGACCTTGAACAACGATCGCATGATCTTGCTGAGCGGGAGGATGACCGTGTCGAGCTGGCTCTTGCTGCGGTAGTTCAGGGCGATCTTGCCGCCCGGCTTCACGACACGCACGGCTTCGGAACTGAGGTCGAGCGCGTCGCCCGCCTCGCAGTGCTGCAGGGTGATGTAGCTGAAGGCGACGTCGGCCGCGTTCGCCTGCAGATCGAGGGTGTGGCCGTCCGCGACGTGCAGCGTCTTCAGTCGATCGGGTTGGCCGAAGCGACCGACCGTCTCGTGGCACCGCTCGAGGAAACCTGCGTCGAGATCGCAGGCGATGACCTTGCCGAACACGCGTGTGAGCGCACACGTCATGCGACCGATGCCGCAACCGATCTCGACGAACGTCTCGGTGTCGCTCGACGGGCCACGGAGCCCGAACGTGTTCAGGTAGGCGGGGACTTCTTCGTCGCCGGTCGACACGAACTTCTGGAGTGTCAGTTCGCTGCCGGTCTCGTTGTTGAAGACCCAGCCCGTCGCCTTGACGACGTCGTCCGCGTTGCTCTGACGCTCGGTCACACGACCGGCGGTCACCCACGGGACGAACTGGCCACGACGACTCACATCGTGATTGTGCCAGCTCCCAGCCCGGTCTGCCCAACCCCTGGCGTCTGATTCGAACCGGTCGGTCCGGTTCCGAGCAGATCGGACCGACTCGGCCGGCCCGGGCAGGATCGAAACCTCCGCGAGGTCGCCGGGACCGGACCGTTAAGCTTTTCGCCATGAACGCTCAGCAGGCATCGTCGAATGGTCTCCGGGTCGGAGTCGTGGGTGCGACCGGGCAGGTCGGCAGCGTCATGCGCCGACTGCTGGCCGAACGGAACTTCCCCATCGCCGAGCTGCGCTTCTTCGCGTCGGCCCGTTCCGCCGGCAGCACGCTGCCGTGGGGCGACGGCGAGATCGTCGTCGAAGACGCCGAGACCGCAGACCCGTCCGGCCTGGACATCGCACTCTTCTCGGCCGGTGCCACCTCGTCACGTGCCTACGCCGACAAGTACGCAGCGGCCGGCGCAATCGTGATCGACAACTCCTCGGCGTTCCGCATGGACGCCGACGTCCCACTCGTCGTGCCCGAAGTCAACGGGCACCTCGTCGCGAACCCGCCGAAGGGCATCATCGCGAACCCGAACTGCACGACGATGGCGGCGATGCCGGTGCTCAAGCCGTTGCACGACGAGGCGGGCCTCACGCGACTGATCGCTGCGACCTACCAGGCCACGTCCGGCTCCGGCCTGGCTGGTGTGGAGGAGCTCCACGAGCAGAGCCGCAAGGTGATCGACCAGGCCGACCAGCTCACCCATGACGGCTCGGCGCTCGACTTCGGTGAGCCGAGCAAGTTCGCCCGCCCCATCGCATTCAACGTGCTGCCGATGTGTGGCTCGATCGTCGACGACGGCCGCTTCGAGACCGACGAAGAGCACAAGCTCCGCAACGAATCCCGCAAGATCCTCGACATCCCGGGCCTGCTCGTGTCCGGCACCTGCGTCCGCGTTCCCGTGTTCACGGGCCACTCCCTGTCGATCAACGCCGAGTTCGCCGACGAGCTCTCCGTCGAGCGAGCGATCGAGTTGCTGAGCAATGCACCGGGCGTCGAGATGAGCGACATCCCGACCCCGCTCCAGGCCGCCGGTCAGGACCCGACGTTCGTGGGTCGCATCCGCGCCGACGAAGGGGCACCGGCCGGCAAGGGCCTCGCACTGTTCCTCAGCAACGACAACCTCCGCAAGGGTGCCGCTCTCAACGCACTCCAGATCGCTGAGTTGATCGCGGCCAACCGCTGAGTCGAGCCCGCTACTGGGTGGGTTCGATGCAGACGCACGGGAGCACGTCGCACTTCGGGCAGCCCTGCGCGAAACGAGCAGCAGCGTCGTTGAGGTCGATGCCCATCTGATTCGCGAGTGTCGCCACCCAGGCGACCACGTCGCCGAACTCGTGGATCTGCTGCTCGCGGGTTCCTTTGCGGACCGCCTGCGCCAGTTCGCCGACCTCCTCGCACAACCACGCCACCGTCGGCGCGGTCCCGCGGTCCCGATCCCGGTCGCCGTAGGTCCGGTCGATCACGTCCTGCAACTCGGCGAAATCCATGTCGGCGAGCGTAGGCCCTCACGTGAATTCTCGGGTCCGTCCGGCGGGCGGCGCACCCGTCGAAACGGTCGACAACGAGGTGTTACCGTTGTCACATGATGGGCGACGTCGAAGGCAAACTGGCCACATTGATCGCGCGGTTGCATCCCGCAGCCGAGCACGTCGAGATCGCCGGCTTCATGCCGATCCCCGGGGGATTCTCACGCGAGACCTACCGGTTCGACGCGATCGTCAGGTCCGCCGACGGCGAGACGACGCACCCGCTCATCCTGCGCAAGGACCCGCCTGAAGCCGTTGCGATCCTCCACACCAGCCGCGCCGACGAGCACGATCTGATCGAGTCGGTCCGACGCAACACCTCCGTTCCGGTGACCGAGAGCCTCGGCTACGAGATGGACCGCTCGGTGTTCGGCGAAGCGGCGATGATCCTCCGCTGTGCCGACGGCAGCCCGACCACGTCGAACCTGTTCAACGGTGGCTGCGACGCCGACCAGGTCGACGACGTGATTCGCCATCTCTGCGAATCGCTGGTGGAACTCCACCAGAGCGACATCGCCGCCATCGACCCCGGCGGCAAGCTCGACGACCCGCGCGGCGTCGGTATCGACACGAGCAGTTGGGACTCCTACATGGACTCGACGTTCGAGTACTACGTCAACGGCTACGACGACATCGACTTCGATCCCAGTATCTGCATCCTGCTCGACGCCTTCCTGACCCTGCGCCGGAACAAGCCCCGACCACTTCCGCTCTCGGTGGTGCACGGCGACTTCAACCCCGCGAACTTCCTCTACGCCGACGGCCGGGTCACGGCGCTCATCGACTGGGAGAACAGTCGCATCGGCGACCCTCGCGAGGACCTGGGATGGATGGTGATGATGGACTCGCTCTCCAACACGAGCGTCATGTCCCACCCGGTCGACGAAGGCGGGTTCCTCGCCTATTACAACAAGCTCACCGGCCTCGACATCTCCGAACAGGAAATCGGCTACTTCATCCTCTTCGGCACGGCGAACATCGCGGTGCCGGTCAACTCGGCGATCAAGCGGCGCATCGCCGGGCAGAGCACCGAGCTCCTCCACCTCTACCTCGTCCAGTCGAGCGCACCCGCCCTGATCGGCATCGCTCGACTCCTCCAGTACCCGGGAGTGCCGGCGTGAACACCTCACCGTCCAACGATCAACTCCTCGAGGGAGTCATCCTCGCGCTCCAGGACGAGATCGTGCCGCACCTGGCGAACCCCAAAGCGCTCGCCACGATCCAGATGATGCAGTCGCTGCTGCAGGGAGTCCGCCAGACCCTGCCGGTCGTCGACGCCTACCTCGTCGACGAACACAACGACATGATCACGACGTTGAAGGACGCCGCCGACGCGCTCGGCGGGGCCGAAGGTGACGCAGCCGATCGCATCCGTGAACGAGCTGCGACCATGGGGCAGCGCGCACCGCTTCCGGCGCCGCCGGACGGCATCGAACTCGTCGCTTCACACCGGGAACTCACGACGGCGATCGAGTCGACGTTCCGCGACCTCGACGAGCTCCAACGTGGCGACGTGGCGTCTGCCGATGACGCGGTCCAAGTGATCCGCGGCCACCTCGCGCCGCGCTACATGCGCCAGGTCGCAGCGTTCAGCGTCGGCGACGGCTTCGTCGGCCGCGGCTGACGCACCCACCCACCCACGCACGCACGGGCGACCGAAAACGAAACGAGCCGCTCGGTCAGCCCCGAAAGGCGGACAGAGCGGCTCATTGGTCGGGGTGGGGAGATTTGAACTCCCGGCCTCCACGTCCCGAACGTAGAACGGACGTCCGTAGTCGTCCAATACGTCCCGCAACTTGGGCCGAGACGACCAAAAACGTCCAATGCGTCCAAGACCGTCCACACGGTTTGGCACCAACTTGGCTCCCATCGACCACACCAACGGCGCTCCATTCGGCGCGCCCCAACACCAGGAGAAACACACCATGACCACCATCTCGACCACCGCTCGAATCGCTCAGCTCGAGCACGCAGTCAGCATCCTCGCCGAAGCGCTCACGCGATCGCTCGCCGCCCTGAACGAGCAACGCGGCGACGCAGAACAGGTCACGATGCTGCCGACCGACTACATGCCTCACCTGATGCGCACCGACCTCCCGATGTTCGTCTCAGCTGTCGGCCCCGACAACCTCCTCCACGCCGTGAGCGTCAATCGGTACCACCACGGTCGAGCAGCAACATGCGGCGCTGAGAGCCAACGGTTCCCGACCGTCGAGGAAGAGGGAACGTGCGCGGCGTGCTTCGAATGCGAGGCGTTCACCGGGGCAGGCTGGGCGCATCGAGCGGTTCGGTCCGCGAGCTCTCGCCGGGGCGCTGGCGTGTCGTCGTCGACGCTGCGCGTGGCCCCGGCGAGGATCGCCGCCAGATCGCTCGTGTGGTCCGTGGCGACGTCGAGAGCGCCGAGACGGTGCGACGGTCCCTCGTAGCCGCCCACGGCGTGCCCGACGAGCCACAACCCGGCGCGCACACAGTGCGTCAGACCGGCGCGCTCGATTCGCGGCTCGATCAGCTCGGCCGGCGACAACGCATGGCGGGTAGTGGTGAACGCCACGCCCGGGCCCGACGGTCGCCGGCGGCAGGTCGCCGCGCGTCGTGAGCGGCTGCCTCGATGACGCCGAGCTGTGGCGCGACCACCTCGTCGAACTGCACGCGCCACCTGCGCGGGTGCGAGCCGGAGTTTCCACCCGGGACTTGTTCACCGTGGAGGACCGCCTCTGCAGCGGAGTTGAACCGCTCTCCGGTTTCCACCAGGAACTTGTGCCCCCGGCTCGCAACTCCGAGTCTACGAAGCGGTTCGACATCGCCCCCGCACTCGTCGACCGCACTATGAGGCATCTCGCTGAGCTGTGCGACGTGTCTCGCTCGACGGTGCAGCGTTGGGCGCGCTCCGGCGTCGACGAGTGGTCAGCTGACCGTGTGGCGATGGCCGTCGGCGTGCATCCGGCCGAGTTGTGGCCCGACTGGCTCTACCCCGAGATCCAGGTGAGCTGGTAGCTCATCGTTTCATTCCGATCATCGCCCAGGCGTCGGCGATCTCGGCGGGCGTGACAGGCTGACCGTGGTTGTGCATGTGGAACTCCTCGATCCGTCCGTTCGGCCGCTCCAGCACAGCGGTGCTACCGCTGCCTGTGTCGTCGCTGAGCGCCCGTTGACCGGCCGAGGCTCTACCGAGGGCGGACACGATCGGATTGGCGACACGCGGGTCCGAGAGGAGAGCGTCGAGACGTTCAGGTTTGGCGAGCGGCAACACGACTTCGGGGTCGCCGTCCTCGACGAGGGTGGAGATGACCGGCTTGTCGTAGTAGCCGCCCTCGGCGTTGCTGATCCTCGTGCCGATGTTGCCGCCGAACGCGTATCGACCGACGCCGACTTGATGTTGATGATGGCGTCACGGGTGCGGGCCAGCTGGTTGAGGCGCTGCTCGGCAGCCGAATAGTTGCCCTCGTTGATGAGCGCTTCGATGGCGGTGGCTTCGGCGTCGGGGATTTTGCCGAGCTCGGAGATGTGCCCTTTGATCTTCTCCTTTGCCAGTTCTTCACCCGCCAACCTGATCGCCGTTTCAATGTTCTCAGGAGTCAGGCCCAGCTGATCGATGTACGCCTCAGCCTCCTCACGGGTGAGACCGGCCTGCACCTGCTGCTCGATCAGCGAATCACGCAGGCCGAGAACCTGCGCTGACGCTTCCTCGTTCGTCGAACCCGTGTTGACGAGTTCGACGCCCAGGTCGACGAGCGCCGCCACCTGGTCGCGCACGGCCCCACGGTTCGCCCGGCCCGATTCGGTGAGCACGTCGAGGGTGGCGCCGTTCTCGGCGAACGACTTGGTCACCGCGTTCGCCCCGTCGAACACGTTGTCGTACGCCTCGTCGAGGCTGATGTTGCGTCCGATCAGATCGTCCAGCGCACCCTTCAAGGCGGCGCTCGCCGCGTCGAGATTGTCGAACGCTGTCGCGGCTCTTCGAGCGCCCCGGCTTCGACCTCGCGCAGTTCGGCTGCTTCCTTCTCGATCGCCGCGCTTGCTTCGACCGCCGAGTCCGCGAGGTCGCCGTTGCCCAGTGCCGCATCGCGGGTGGCCTGGTCGGTCTGGGCGAGCACGCGACCGTACTCCTGATAGAGGAGGTACGCCTGCTCACCGTTGCGCGATGCGCCCGACGTCGCTTCGGCCTGCTCGATCAGCGCAGCGGTGGCGTCATTCGCCTGGAACTGGAAGTTGAGGAACTCCTGCGCCATGGTGTTGAGGTCGAGCCGGTTCGACTCCGTGTTGACCACCACGAACGCGTCAGCGAGCACCTGGAGTTCGGGTGTCAGCGTGGCGGTGGCGTCGGTGATTGCTTCGACCTGGCCGACCGCTCCGCCCTCACCGAGCTCCTGATACGGCACGAGCAGCGCACGGATCTGCTCCTCGGTCGCACCCGACTCGCGGGCGAGTTCGGCCATGGCGCCGGCAGCGTCGCCGCTCAGATCGATCAGCAACCCCAGAGCATCCTCGCCCTGCAGGCCGAGAGCGCCGAGGGCTTGGCGCAGCTCTTCGCCGCCGTCGCCTTCGAGGAGCGCGTCGTTGAGCGCGGAGCTGGCAACGGCCAGGTCGTCGAGCTCTGATGCTGTTTCGGCCGCTGCGTCGGCGTACTCCTTGAGTCGGCCGACACCGTTGGCGAGCGCACTCGACACCTCTTCCTGTCGGGCCTTCGCCTCTCGGGACTCGCGGGTGAACTCGTTGTACGCCAACACCAGCAGCCCGATCGCCGCTGCGGTTCCTGCAGCCTTGAGCTGGGTCGACGTGATTGCCTTGGTCAGGCTCGACAGAGCCGACACGGCGTTGCTGACCGGGCTCGCCACAGCAGCGATACCGACCATGGCCACGACAGCAGCCTGCACCGGGCCAGGCAGTTCGGTGAACCCGTCGAGTAGGTCACCGAGCAGCTGCACACCGGTCACGAACGCCGGGAGCAGCTGCTCGCCGAGCTTCGCCTTGGCATTCTCGAAGCTGGCGGCGAGCCGGGCGGTCTGCCCCGCTGCAGTGTCCTCTTCCCGACCGAACTGACCCACTGCCTGCGCGGACTGTTCGGTGATCAACGCGAGAGCGGCTTGGGCGCGGGCGTTGCCATCAACCTCGGTGGTCGACGACGCGAGACCCAGCTCGACAGCCTTCAGGTTGATCTGCGACACACGCAGCGACACACCGAAACGCTCCAACGGGTTGAACTCGCCACGCAGCGCAGCACCCAGAGCCTGCACGGCTTCTTCGGGCTTGCCACCGAACGTGGCAGCGAGGTCGGCACCCAGCTGGGTGAGTTCGATGGACGTCTTCGCCGACTCTGCCTGCGTGAAGCCGAGACCGTTGAGGAGACCACCGATCTGGCTCGTGACCTCACGGAACGCCGACTCCGACAGACCGAGCGACTCGGCGCTCGTCTCAGCGAACTGTTCGATGATCGCAGTGGCAGAACCGAAGATGGCTTCGGTGCCGCCAACGGCCTGCTCCAGGCGGCTGGCGGCTTGTGTAGCGTCACTCAGCCCCTTGATGACCACGGCCGCTGAGAAGAACTTGGCGAACGTGCTCGTCATCTCCTCCGCAACAGATCGTGCTTCGTCGCGGACTTTGCCCTTGGCGCCTCCACTGTCGATCTTGAGCTTGATGAACGCTTCAGCGAGCTGCATCAGATGTCCTCCAGGTGTTCGAGTAGTCGGGTGTTCTGGTCGGCCAAGTCGTCGAGGTGGCGCATGGTCGGCGAGTCGGCGGGTTCGCCCCGGTCGAGTCGGCGCCGGCGCTCACCGTCGACCAGGGCGGCGAACCTGAGCAGTCGCTGCTCGGATACGGCGCGACGGTCGGCGATGCGGTCGAGCTGCTCGAGGTCGCGGAGCCAACCGACCAGGGCAGGCTCGTCGAGCGTCCCGCCCGGCGTCATGGCGTGCGCCATGCCGGCGACGGCTGCAGAGACCAGGATCATCGTCGGGCGGCGCTGACTGCGTTGCGGAGCATCGCCCGCGCTGCGAAATAGCGGGTGCCGAGCTCGACGTAGATGGCGTAGTCGACGTTCGTGCCGACCCGTGCGACGATGTCGCGGCCTTCGGTGCCCATCTCGTGCGTCATCGACGCACGCAGCCGCCCCGTTTCGACGGGTGTGTTGCGCTTCGCGGCCGACTCGACCTGGACGGCCTTCTTCTTCAGGAACTTCCCGGCCTCACTGTTGGGGCCGTCGAAGAGCTTGGCGAGCGCCGCCTCGTCGAACACGATGTCCGCCATGATCAGTCAGCGACGTCCAGCGCCGCGAGGATTGCGTTGATTGCCGACGGAGCTGACGCTCCGGCGACACCCATCGAGTGGAGCACCATCAAGCCGACCTCGAACGCACGGCGATCTTCGCCCGGCGGGGTCTCGTCGACACGGCTCGCGAGGTCGAGATCGTGGCCCTTCTGGCCGATCTTGTAGGCCGCTGCGAGCTCGTTGATCGCCGCGAGCGCAGCCTCGGGGAGCTCGTCCTGCGTGTGGTCGCTCAGGTGCTTCACGACTCTGTCGGCGAGTACTTCGCCGGTTGCGATGAAGCCTGGGCTCTGGGGTGACGATGAGGGCATGGTGGGTGTTCTCCTTGTGGTGAATGGATCTGGTGCGTCAGCGACGAACGCCGGCCTTGGCGATGCGAATCGCTCGATCGACCTCGGCATCGCTGACCGGCGTGCGCTTGACTGGGCGGGCCTGAATGGTTGAGCGGGCCTCGATGATGCGAAGCGCCTCGCTGTCGGCAGCGGACTGCGCAGATGCGGGTTGTCGACCACTGCGCTGACCGGTGATCTGGGCGCCGCCGACTGCACCTCTCAGAACGATCGAAATTTCGTCGAGGTCGGCTTTCGTGATGTCGGTGACGCCGTCGGCTCCTGGCTGATTGCTCGATCGGCGCACGAAGCCCACGCTCACGTCTGTCAAGGTGCCGTCGGCGATCTGAGCGATGGCCTGACGCGGCTCTGGGCACAGCGGCGGGGTCGGACAAGCGGGCGGTCACGTGCAGGCCGTCGGCACGGTCGTCGTAATCGATCACTCGACCAATCGGCTCGTCCCACGAATGAGCCCAAGCGACCACCGGCAAGCGGGTGGCGAGCGATTCCGTGAAGACGCCTCGAATGAAACGGGTCGCGAACGAATCGACGACACCGTAGCTGACGGCTCGCGCCGTGAAGGTCCGACCGTCACCGTCGGTGTCGACGGATCGCGGCAGAGCGCAGTTCGTGAGCCGAGCAGAACGAGGCCCGTCTCAAACCCTGATCTGCGAGCTTCGGCGCGACCGCTCGACGGCGCCAGCCGGTAGCGCCGTTGCGGAACTGCACGAACTCAAACGCTCCGCCCGGGAACTGTTCCCAGCCATCCACGCCGTTGCGGCGCGCCCATCTCCACTGGTTCGGTCGGCCGTTCATCGCTGCGACCTGGACCATTCAGCGAACGCTGCGGAGGTGGCCATCATCAGCGCTCTCTTGACGGCTGGCCCGGATGGAGGGCTGCCCTCGTCGTCCGGGGCGTGAAGGTCGATTGCCACGGAAAGCTTGCCGCTGCGACCAGCCGTGGCGAAGTCGTAGGTCGCGACCACCCGATCCGCGACGTGCTGAACCGTGAGGCCGTCGACGAAGCGTCGCTCAGCGTCGAGTTGGCGCTCCATGGCGCTCGGCTGCGGTCGCACCGGCTCGCGACCGTGGATCAGACCGAACCCGATCGCCGTGTTCCAGTCGATGAACTCGCCAGGGCTGACGACGACCTCATTGGTCACCACGTCGTGGATCGTGTGCTCGATCTGGATCCACGAACCCTGCCGCGGTGGCTGAGCCTTCAGCTGGCTCGACCTCACCGTGGGGTTGTTCATCGGGCACCACGTCGCCGGGCGCTTCACAATCTGGTCAGTGTTCACGACTCACCGTCCAACGAGATGAACCCGAACTCGACGGCCTGCTCCCACGACACGACGTCGCCGATACCGCACACGATCCGGAGGCCGTCGGAGTGGCGGCATGGGGCCAGGATCGAGCATCCGGCCGGGGCGCGCCCGACTTGACATCGTCAACGGTGTGCACACGATGGGCATTGCTTGTCATGGTCAATCTCTCCTCAGAGCTGGCGAACGGCGTGGATGAGGCAGCCCGGGTGGGCGCCCTTGGGTACGAACGAGACCTCGGTCAGAACGGCGTCGGTGGCGACCTGCACGCCGTCTCGCACCTCGAGACCACCGCAGGTGAGCCCGGCCGAGAGTTCGACGTAGTGACCGCCCGTGAAGTACTGCGCGAGCCACTGGTGGAGCTGGGCGCGGATCAGTACACGGTCGCCAGAGGTCTTCAGCTGAGTCACCCGACCGAACCGAGGGCCGTCGAGACGGTGACGATCGAGTACAGGCACCTCGTCGTCGTGCATTCGCACGTTCGCGAGCTGGAGCGGATCACCGACGTCGACGCCGTGCTCACGGAGAGTCAGCGTGTCGTCGCGCGAGCCGCCACGGCGAACCGTGAAACCGAGTCGGGTTGCGGTGGCATCGATCTCGATCACGCCACGTCGCCCGACCGGTTGTCGACGGCTTCGGGATCGATGCGCCACTGGCCGTCGATCGTCTTGTGCGATCGACCCAGAACCCCCCGGCCCGCCATGCGACGCACGTACTGCGCCGACAGGCCGAGGAGTTGTGCCGTTTCGCTCACCGCCAACCACTGAACGCCGTCCGAGCCTGCAGGTGCGAGAAGTGGCCGCTGACCTGCGTTTCGTTCCTGGTTGCGTCGGTTTCGTGCGAAACCCAGCTCTTGCGTCAACCACGTGAAAGTGTCGAGCAGCTCGACCAGATGCGCCACCGGAGCACCGTTGCGTCTCGCTTCCTCGGCCACACGACGCAGGCCAGCAAGCACCACGTGGGCGTCGTGAGCGTCATCGATGAGCACCGCGGCCGGCCCGACAAGCCGACCGCCCAGGTGGCTCACGAGAAGAACCCCGACCCGGGCAACTCCCGCAGGTTCCGGATACCGGACGTGTCATGCAGATCGCTCTCCCGAACACGCACCACCGAGACGTCGGCATCAGACTTCGGCGGTCGAGGCTCGACAGGCTCAGTCCGCTCACCCTCCTCGGCATCAGGCGGTGGCGCCGAGGGCAGCTCGAACACGCCACGGCCGCGTCTGACGGTCCGCCTCGTCACGAAACCAGACGTCACGCACCCGACCGGCATCGATCACCAGCACCTCGCCGTCGACACGGTCGACAGCCCAGCCCTCGCCGGCGTAGGCATCCAGCCGAGGCTCGTCCGACCAGTCCGACGGATACACGACCGGCAGACCCCACGTCGAACCACCAGGACCGAGCGGCAGTCGACACGTCGGACGCTCCCACGCCCAGCACCACGGACGCCCAGGCGTCGACTGTGATCCAGGATCGGCCGGCGGCACGCCCCGGTCGAGGTGGTGCAAGTCGCCCCGATGCAGGCCGACAACGACCATCGACGTGAAGGTCTCGACCGGTGGCAGCTCGACGATGCCGACGCCCGCCCGCAGCGCGATCGCACCGGGCGTCATGAACACCGGAGCCGGGTCGATGCCCAGAACGTCGCAGGCCTCACGCTCCCGGCGCTCAGCATCGACCTGCCAGGTGAGCCACCGCTGGATGCGCAGCGACACGAGCAGCGACCGGTCGGACCCGTCAGCGGCCAACGTCGCAGCGACACCGGACAGCAGCTCACGGCGCACCGGGTCGAACACCCAACCACCACCACCGCCACCGTTCGACCACTCCTCGAGCATCGGGTCAACCATGCTGCCGACAACGCCAGCCAGCTGGGCCAACCGACCCGGTCGACCTGGTCAGCGAGGCGGGCGAGTGCGTCCTCGATCGAGATCGGCTCGCCCTGTCGCCGCTTCGTCCGCCGTGCGAGCTCGGTCGCCCGGCTCACTGCTGGCCACCTTCGGGCAGGGCTGAGCGCGACGAGCCTGGCATCTCGGCACGCAGCTGCTCGATGCGCTCACGCACCTCGGCGTCGGTGCCGTCGATCGTCACGTTCAATCGCTCGGTCCGGTTGGTCGACTCGATCCGGACGTTGGGTTCGCCGAGCAGCTGGGCGTTCTTGTCGATGAGGATGCCGAAGCCAACGCAGAACTCTCGGAAGTCGCGAGCGCGGCCGGTAACCAGTGACTCGCCGATGCGACCGACGGACATCTCGACGAGCGTGCCGATGGCGTCGGCCACGATCGGGCGACGGTCAGTCCATGAGAGCGAACGGTCGCGCAGCTTGGCAGCGAGCGCCGGGTCGAGTCGGTCAGCCACGTTGGCCACTGCGGTCCGTCGCGGTGGATCCACGACCGCAGCGTGTCGACAGACATGTCCAGCTCTTGCGCTGCCTCGACCGATCCGACGTCGGCGGCTCGGTCGATTGCTGCAGCTCGGTCGGCCGGGTCGGTGGGTGATGGGTTCGGGTTCTTGCGTGGCATCAGAGTCTCGTTTCGGGCGTGAAGTGGCGCGACCCACGCTGGGAACGTGGAGGTCGGTGGGTCGGAGGGCTTGCAGTTGTTGGCTCGTGGCGGCGGCAGCGCATCGGTTGGTGCCGAACGAGGGAGCCAGATGGGATCAATCGGCGCGGTGGGGCCAGGGCTCGGCGGACAGCTGTGCGGTGCCTTTTGGCGCAATGAGGCTCGGCCGGTATCCACAGCCCTCGGTGACCTCGCCACCTCGCCGCTCTCGGTTGCGAAGTCCGAGACCGTTCGGCCGGCGCCGAGGTGGTCCGCTGCGTCCTTGCCGATCGCAGCTTCGACGACGGTGATCGTGGCGGCGCTGGTCGCCAGTGACCGTGCAACTTGTCGTGCGTGGGCACGTCCGGCTTCGTCTTTGTCGGCCACGATGGTGATGACGGCGCCAGCGAGTACAGCTGCGGCGTCGGGGACCTTGTCCCACTTCCCGGCGCCCTGGCGGTGTGCAGGTCGGCTGCGTGGCCGGCGGCGACCATTGCGTCGACGTCCTTCTCACCTTCGACGACGTAGATCGTCTTCCCGGCTTCGACTGCTGCGATGACGGCCGGGAGCCGGTACAGCGTTCGGCGAGTGCTGCTCGATACCCCACTTGCGGCTGCCGGGGAGGCGCTGCGCAGAACCCTTCGGGTCGAATCGGACCACCTCGAACAGGGCGGTGCCGTGTTCGTCGTGGTACTGGTACACGACGTCCACTCGCGACGGACGCTCTGGCTCGACCTTGACATCGAACAGGTCGGCCTCCTTGAGGTTCAGCGCTGGCGACGATCTCGGCGGGCGCGCATCCGGCGTGGCGGTGCACGACAGCACCCTTCCCGTCCTCGCGCTCGGTGATCGAGAGTGACGGGCTGTTGTCGTCGTGGGCCGGGCACTTCGCCGACCATTGGCGTCGCCCGCGTGTTCTTCAGCCCCCGTCAGTGAGACGACGCGATCGACTGCGTCGCTCACGACCCAATCTCACTGTCGATGTGGCACGAGAAGCACGAGCCCCAGCCGATGAGCTTCACCGTGTCGACGAACGCAGTGCGGCCTCGACCGAGGCTCACGGATCGACCGAGGTCGACCGGCGCGAGCAGTCCGACGTGCCAGGTGTCGCCGTCGTCGCCGTGTAGGGATTTGCCGCACACGTCGCAGCGGTGTTCGTAGTCATCGCTGTGTGACTCGACGTGACGGGCCATGCATGGAATGCAGCGCAGAGTGTCGAGATGTCCGAAGCACGCGATTGCGACGGGCGAGTCGGCGAGGTGGGCGCACCCACGCCGGACGCGCTCGAGGTTGGCGACGAGCCGGCGGCGCTGGTCGCTCGGGGAGGCGACAGAACGTGTCGGTGACCTTCATGGCCGGCCCCAGGCGTTGCGCACGAGGGCCATGGCGTCGCGGCGGGTAGTCGCAGAACGGGCACCACGGAGCGTTCGGTGAAAGGTTGCGGTGTGGAACGGCAGAGAACCCGCAGGGAGCTGTCAGCGCCGTGCCGGCGGCAGCAGCTGCGTCTACGTCGCCTCGTGCTCGATGCCAGAAGTCTTCGGGGTCGAGCAGGTCGACCAGCTCGGGCAGAGACCCGGTATCAACGTCGTGCGTAGGATTGCTCACGACGCACTCCTGAGATCAGCGACGGTCGGAGGGTCTGCATCGAGCGACTCGGCCTCAGCAGCCGGGTCGCTCCCCGTTCTGGGCTCGATGCCGGCGGCGGCGAGCAGTTCGGCGACGTAGCGCTCGAGCTCGACCACCGGCACGAGTCGACGTGATCCGATCGAGACGGTGCGCAGTTCGGCCGCTTTCGACCAGTCGGTAGGCGGTCGAAAGCCCAATGCCAAGGCGGCGGGGAATGTCGGGGATCCCGATCAGCAACTCGCTCACGACGCCACCAGGTGCGAGCGGCATTCGCTCAGCAGTTCGGCGTAGGCGATCGCATCGATCAGCGCTCGGAACCCGCTCCCCTGACTCCCATCGCGAGAGTGCAGATGGGTGTATGCCGATTCGTTCAGCAAACAGCCGAAGCGGAGCACCGATCTCCTCTCGAAGCTGGCGACCGCTTCCATCAGCGAGCGCCCGTCGGCCTCGCATCATCAACTCGATTTCTGACATGCCGCCCATGCTCTGACACCGCGTTGACCTCGACGTGTCCGGGTCGTGCGTTGATGGGTCACGAACAGCGGGTGCATCGCCGTCGATCCGCCCGTCTCGACAAACCTCGGTTGTGTTCGAGGTCTCCGCCCACGCCCTGCTCACGCTGGGACCCGTACGCCTCAGCGGTTCCCGACGGCACAACTGATCGCTGTACAACCGTCGACCCAATCGCAGGCGACGAGATTAAATCCAGCGATACGCGTATCAACCGGAGTGATGCTCGGAGTACTCGACCCCTTGCGGCGCAACGCAAGACGGGGATATCTCGGCGGGTGATATCACAGTTCGCCGACTTCGGCCCGCCCGTCCGACCGACGATCCTGTGTTGATCGCATTCTTTACACTTTCGAGTAAACAACACTTGACACACATGGTCTGCTGCGTGCAAAGTGTTAAGTCATGCCACCGATTGACGCCACTCGACTTCGCACCGCTCTCGAAGCTCGCGGGATGAGCGCCGCCGACCTCGGCTCGCGGCGCCAGCGTGAGTGAGGCGTACGTCTCACTGCTGCTTAAGGGCGAGCGAACAGCCGTCCGCAGTAGCGAGGTGCGGGCCCGAATCGCGGAACACCTCGAGGTCCCGGTCGACTGGATCGAGGTCACCGATGCTGGGTGATTCAGATCTGCATGGGTCGATGAACGTGATGGCGCCGATGACCACCCAGAAGAAGTCCCGCCGGCCCAATGGCGACGGAGCAGTGTACGAAGATGCGAACGGACGCTGGCGCGGGTCACTCGACCTCGGGAAAGACGCGATGGGCAAACGTCGCCGCAAGGTCGTCTCGGGCCGCACGAAGAAGGAGGTCCGGCAGAAGCTGGACGAGTTGCGTTCACAGAAGCGCGATGGTCTCGACATCTCCAAGCGCCTACCGACCGTGGCCGAGGTCGCTGTGCAGTGGCTCGAGCTCGGCGGCTGCCGGGGCCGGCCACGAAGCACAAGCAGGCGTCGACCCTCTCCCGTCTCGAACGGCGCATCCATGACCATCTGATCCCTGGTGTCGGCGCTGTCCGCGTCGACCATCTGCGTCCAGAGCACGTCGAGACGTGGCTGCAGGCTGAGTCTGCAGCAGGGCTGAAGCGACGCACGCTGATCGACTACCGGGGCGATCTGCGCCAGCTGCTCAACTGGGTGATCCAACGCGAGCGCTTGATCGCTTGGAACGCAGCATCCGCTGCGGTGATTCCAGCCGATGCTGCGGAGAGCACCGAGAAGATCGCTCTCAGCCGAGAGGACCGTGATCGGCTGTTCGTGGCACTCGACGATCATCGCCTCACCGGCTACCTGTCACTCATTGCCCGGGACGGCCTCCGCCCTGGCGAGGTCGACGCTCTCAGGTGGAGCGACCTCGACCTCGACGAGTGCACGATGATGGTTCGTCACGCGATGAAGCGTGACCAGCGAGGCCAGGCGCTCGAACTCGGCCCGACCAAGACCAAACGCTCTTCGCGAGCGTTGAGGATCGTCGAACAGTCGGCAGCACTGCTACGACGTCGACGTGCCGAGCAGGCGGCTGAACGGCTGGCGAGTGGTCGAGCCTGGACCGATGACGAGCGGTGGGCGGATCTGGTGTTCACCACCGAGATCGGCATGCCGCTCGCGCCCTCCGGCGTGCGCAAGACGCTCACGAAGGCCTGCGCGACGGCTCGGATACCTCGCGTGACACCGTACGAACTCCGTCACACTGCGGCGACGATCATGGCCGACGACCTGCCGCTGATTCGTGTGGCCGACCAGCTGGGCCACGTCGACACCCGGATGATCGAGCAGATATACCGCCACGCCCCTGAGGTCATCGATGCAGGCGCCGAGGTCGAGCGCAAGCGAGCTGCACAGTGAAATTGGCTTCCGATCTGGCACCAGCGACTCGACCAGCGTCTCCGGAACGACGAAGGCCCCGGTCAGAAACGTGCTCTGAACAGGGCCTTCATTGGTCGGGGTGGGGAGATTTGAACTCCCGGCCTCCACGTCCCGAACGTGGCGCGCTACCAAGCTGCGCTACACCCCGGTGTAGCAGGGGCCGATGTTATCCGGCGTCGACCGTTTCCCCTTCGGAGGATTCCGTGTCGCCCAATTCCATCATCGGCTCGACCGGCGCGGCATCGGGAGCCAGGCCCTCGGTGTAGGTGCCACCACCGACGATCGCTTTGGCCGCACGCTTCAGGCGCAGCGCGTCGAGCGGCTTGATCAGCCAGCCTTCGGCGCCACAGCGGCGAGCGAGGTGCAGGTCGGCACGACGATCGACGAGCATCAGCACCGGCACGTGCGGCAAGCGGTCGGCGGACTCGTCGAGACGCAGCGACATCGTGACGGCCATGCCGCCCATCGAGCCGATCTGCAGGTCGAAGATCGCCAGGTCGGGAACTCGCTCCTCGACCTGATCGGCCACGACGCGGCCTTCGCGGCACACGGTGAACGTGTCGCCCGACGAACCCAGCGCGTTGGTGACCTCGTCGACGATCCAATCGGCATCGGTGGCAAGCAAGATGTGCACGCCGCCACGCTACCCGCCGCTCAATCTGCCCGCCAGACTCCACGAGCGGCGATCCGTCGTCCCCCGACGAATTCCCGAGCGGCGATCACGGTTCGTCGAGGCCGAGGCGGCATGAACCCGAGTTGCCTTCCGGCAGCGAGCGGTCGAGGCCGACGCCGGCATCGGCGACGCTGAGGTCGCTCAGAAGAGGTCGGCGGCGATGCGATCGAGAGCGGCCAGGTCGTGAACGTCCTGATCGAGCAGCGGGAGCAGAGCGACGGGGGCGTCGCCGGCGAGTTCGACCAGCGGTTGCAGAGCTGCGACCTCCGCGTCACGAATCGCGGTCAGTTCAGCGACGTTCGCGACGAGCGCTGCGAGGTCGCCCGACGGATCATCGCCGACATCGCCACCGACCGACCCGAAGTCGGGCACGAGCCGGTTGACGATCGCAGCCGCCAACCGCACCTCCTGGTCGCGCAGTTGCTGCGCGAACCAGACGGCCTCGGTGATCGTGTCGTGGCGTGGCGATGCGATCACGACGAACGCCGTGCCCTGCGCCCGCAGCAGTGCGACGACGTCGTCGGCACGTTCGCGGAACCCTGTCTCCATCCCGGAGAACGCTTGGAAGAACGCGAGCGAGTCGGCGAGCACGTCGGAGCCCACGACCCTGCCGATCGCCTTGAAGATCGGCTGTGCCGCTGCGCCGAAGATCTTCAGGCCGCTCCGTGTCGGCAGCATCGCCAGCTTGAAGATCTTGTGATCGAGGAACCGCGAGAGCACACCGGGTGCGTCGAGGAAATCGAGTGCATTGCGGCTCGGCGGCGTGTCGACCACGACCAGGTCGAAGCGGTCGTCGTGATGCAACGCGTGCAGCGTCTCGGCCGCCATGTACTCCTGCGTGCCGCTCATCGCGCCGGCCATGTTGCGGTAGAAGGGGTTGGTCAGGATGCGATCGACCTGCTCGGGGTCGTCGGCGTGTGTGCGCACCAGCCCGTCGAACGTGGCAGCCGTGTCGAGCATCATCGCCCACAGCTCGCCACCATTCCCATCGGCCCCTTCCGGGACGACCGAGTCGATCCGCTGCGGCTCCGACGACAGGCCGGCGTCCAGGCCGAGCGCGTCTGCCAGCCGCTTGGCCGGATCGATGGTGACCACGACGGCACGACGACCCTCCCGCGCCGCATGCATCCCGAGCACTGCGGCGGTCGTGGTCTTGCCGACCCCACCCGATCCGCAGCACACCACGACCGACGCATCGCGCACCACATCACGCATCGACCCGGTCACGACGCGCCGTCCTCCGCGTACTCGTCGAGCAGTCGATCCGCGAGCAGGTCGATGTCGCTCGCGGACAGTCCGGCGACCGGCAGTGCCGGGACCGTGATGCGCGCCAGCGGGAGGCCTGCGGCGAGTCGATCGAGCGCCTCGGCCTCCATCGCACGGCGCGACCGTCGGTATCCGGCCGCAGCAACCAGCGCGCGCACCATGTCGTCGTCCAGCCCGTCGAGGGCCGCTGCTTCCGCCTCCTCGTCCGGCAGCGCTGCGCCGTCGTCGACACCGTTCACGACGATCGGGCCGAGCCGGATGCCGACGTCGTCCTCGAGTGCGAACGCCGTCTCGATGGTCTCGTTCACCGGCGTCGTCTCGGGAAGCGCCACGAGCACCGCCTGGCAGCGGTCGGCGTCGGCGAGCAGTTCGAGCACGTCGTCGGCCTGCTGCTTGATCGGGCCGCCGCGTACCGCGTCAGCGAGGCCTCGTGCCGATGTGAGAAAGGTCACGGCATGTCCGGCGGCGGGGCCGTCCACGACGACCAGGTCGTAGTCGCCCGACCGTTCGAACTGCTTGATCTTGCCGAGCACGACGATGTCGTCGATGCCCGGAGCCGCCGTGCCGATCATGTCGATCACACCTGTGCGGTTCAAGCGTTTGGCGATCCGCTTGAACCCGTGGTCGTTCAAGTACTCCTCGAGCGCATCCGGGGCGGACAGGTGCACGACCTCGAGCGATTCACCCTCGCGTGCCGGGAGCAGATCGTCGATCGCGGGCTTGCCGTCCAGCTCGACCACGAGCACACGCTTGCCGGAACGGGCTGCTGCACGGGCCAGGACTGCCGTTACCGTGGACTTCCCCACCCCACCCTTTCCGGCCACGACCACGACGCCGGATGCAGTCAGCGACCGCAAGGGGTTCTCGATTTTCGGAGGCACTCGTGCGCAGACTAGCGATCGGCATGCTCGTCACACTTGCGGGCCTGATGATGCTCGGCACCCCGAACGCTGCGACAGCAGCCGACGGCGACGAAACCGACGTCATCGGCCGCGTCGACGTCCTCCAGGTCAGCGGCCTGATCGACCCGATCCTGGTCGAGGCAATTCGTGACGCGATCGACACCGCCGAGTCCGAAGGGTCCCAAGCCCTCGTCCTCCAGGTCAACTCACAGGGCACCGTCATCTCGGACGACGAGGTCGAAGCACTGCTCGACGACGTGGCCGACTCACGCCGGTGCCGGTCGCGATCTGGATCGGTCCGAACGGGGCCCGCTTCTACGGCCCCGCCGCTCAGCTGTTGACGGTGGCCGACATCACCGGCATGTCGCCCGGCACCCGCGTCGGCTACCTCGGCTCGGCGCTCAACCCGCAGAACGTCGAGATCGAACTGTCCGAAGATGCTGTGCTGCGCCTGAGGAACGGCTCGGGAGGACTCGATGAAGTCCGCGGCGACCCCAGCGACCCGTCGAAGCCGGACCTCGGTCTGCTCACCGAGACACTGGACGTCGGTGTCCCGACCATCACGTCGATGATCGAAGTCCTCGACGGCCAAGAGGTCGACGGCCGTGCGCTCGAGACGACCGAAGGAAGCCGTCACCGACAGCGGCCAGGTCCGTCGTGACACGACGTCGACGGTCCGCTTCTCGAAGCTCTCGCTCATCGACCAGCTGTTCCACACGGTTGCGAGCCCACCGGTTGCGTATCTGCTGCTGCTGACCGGCCTCGCACTCATCGTCTTCGAGTTCTTCACCGCCGGTGTCGGACTCGCCGCCGTCGTCGGCGCCGTGTGCCTCGTGTTGTCCACGACCGGGCTTGTACGTGCTGCCGACACGCCCGTGGGCAGTTGTGCTGATCCTGCTCGCGATGATCGCGTTCGCGGTCGACGTCCAGGTGGGGATCCCGCGTTTCTGGACCGCTGTCGGCATCTGCGGCATCATCGTCGCGAGCCTGTTCCTGTTCGAGAGCTCTGCCCGGCACGTCGCTGCGCCCGTCGTGGATCGCGCTGCTCACCGGCATCGGCGGCATCACGCTGACGTTCATCGTCGGCATGCCGAACATGGTCCGCACCCGTTTCGCCACGCCGACCATCGGTCGTGAGTGGATGATCGGCGAAGAGGGCATCGTGATCTCCGACGTCGAACCCGAGGGCGTCGTCGAGGTCGGTGACGGACGCTGGCGTGCGCTGACGAACCGAGCCACGCCGGTGATGACCGGCGACCGGATCCGGGTCGCCGCGATCGACGGCGTCACACTCGAAGTGGAGCCGCTCGAAGGCGCCGCACGTGACTACCGCGAACGTCGTGGCTCCTCGACCGACGAGGCCGACGGCCCGTCCGACGTCGCCGAGGCCGAGCCGGCCGACAGCGACACCGCTGCCGACTGACGCCCTTCGACCGGAGACCCCGACCTCGCACTGGTTGCGAGCTCGCCTTGACGAGTGGCGTTGCTGCCACCTACCGTGACCGCCAACATCACCACGATGGGGCACCACGACGATGGGGAACTGGTCACCATGAGCAGCCTGGAGAGAGTCGATCGGGACGACTGGCAGTCGAGCGCAGCCTGCACGGGCGAGATGGGGTCGGTGTTCTACCCGCCGCTTCGTCCTGAGCGAGAAGGCCGCCCGGGCGAGCCGCGAGCGTCGAGCCAAGGCCGTCTGCCGCGTCGTGCCCCGTGCGTGTGGCCTGCCTCGAACAAGCGGTGCGTCGACAACGAGCGCTACGGCATCTGGGGTGGGTTGACCGACAAGGAACGCCGGCTCGCTGCTGAACCGGTCGCCTGAATCCGGTCGCTGAATCCGCGCCTCGCCAGGGTTCAGACGCTCGGGAAGCCGGGCGCCGCCGATCCGCACGTCTTCACGACGGCGGGTCACGCCACGCTTGTCCAGTTCGGACACCAACGGCAGCACGAACTTGCGGCTTGCACCGGTGGCGTCGCGGAACTGCGCCACGGTGAACCCGTCCGGATGCTCGAGCAAGCAATCCGTGCTGCCACCCGGCCCGCCTCGTCGATCGTCTCGGCGTGGAACACGATGCCGTCGCGCTGCACGATGTGTCCACGGCGGGCGAGTTCGCGGATGTCGTTGCGATCGACGTCGTCGGCCGATGGGGGCGTGAAGCCTCCGTCGAGCAGTTCGGTGAGGAACGGATGGTCGACGTACGGGTCGACGGCGTCGGCGGGAAGCACAAGGCCCGGCGTCGATCACGACGGTTCGTCGGTGGTGTCGATCGCTGCACGCTCCCGGTCGTCGAACGCGGCGAGGTCGACACCGGTGACTCCCGCTCGGTGACTCGACTCGAGCACCGACGTCGCCAGTGTCGCTGCGACCGCTTCCGGCGCGGTGACCCACTCACCGAGGGTCGGCTCGACGACCTCACCCGTGAGCCGTTCGAGTTCGCCGACCGTCACCCAGCCTCGTTCACGGATCGACCCGCTCGATCGTCCGATCGGGAGCCGCTCTCGACGCACTTCATCACCGGTTCGATGTCGAGGATCTCGCCGCCGCCGACGGTCTCGTCGCGACCCGATTCGCGGAGGATGAACCGGTCGCCGGGCAGGAGCGGCAGCGGGTCGGGGAGGAACAGTCGCATCGCACCGGTGGTGCCGGGCGCGAGCGCCTCGTCGCCGAGCACGCGCAGCTTCACCGGGTGCTCGCCGGCTCCGATGTAGGCGACGTACGCACCCCGTCGCGACACGTCGTGGTCGAGCGATGCGAGCACGTCGAGCGACGCGTCGAGTCGGTCCGTCAGATGCCATCGATCGGATTCGACCACGGCGTCGCCACGCGACAGGTCGTGGTGGTCGACACCGCTGAGGTTGACCGCCACCCGATTGCCGGGGCCGATCCGCTCGACGGTCGAACCTGCGGTCTGGATCGAACGGATGCGTACGTCGTGATCGCCGGGCGCGATGTGCACGGTCTGATCGGCGGCGAGCGATCCGCCGACCAGCGTGCCGGTCACCACGGTGCCGCTCCCCTTCGCTGCGAACACGCGGTCGATCCACAGGCGGGGTCGGCCTCGGTCGGCGGCCTCATCGCTGCGCAGCGATCAGCTCGTCGAGTCGCGCGGCGCATCTCGTCGACGCCTCGACCTTCCGTCGCCGCCACCGGGATCGATCGGCGCATCCGTCGAGGAACGTGCCCTCGACGTGGTCGGCGACGTCCATCTGCGCGAGTTCGAGCAGGTCGTCGTCGACCAGGTCGACCTTGGTGAGCGCGATCGACGCCGAACTCGGACGCCGAGCAATTCCGAGGATCCGGAGGTGTTCCTCGGACTGCGGCTTCCAACCCTCGGTCGCCGCAACGACGAAGATGCAGGCCGTTCACGCCGCCGACACCGGCGAGCATGTTGCGCAGGAACTTCACGTGACCGGGCACGTCGATGAAGCTCAGTTCGGCTCCCGACGGGCAACACGGTGTGCGCGAAGCCGAGGTCGATGGTGAGGCCACGCCGCTTCTCCTCTTCGAACCGGTCAGGGTCGGTCCCGGTCAGCGCCAGCACCAACGACGACTTGCCGTGGTCGACGTGCCCCGCCGTCGCAACGACCGTCATGCAGCACCGACTCCGCCCAAGGGGGCAGAAGTGCCAGGCACTTTCGCCCCCTCGTTCGGGTTCATCGGAGCGCCGCGGTGAGAGCGGCGACGATGACAGGGTGGTCAGCGGGCTCGACGGCGCGGAGGTCGAGCGAACGTGCGGTCGTCGCGGGAGCGGGCGATCACCGGCGAGTCGTGCGATCGCAGCACATCGAGATGGTCGCCCGCGACGACGAGGCCGATCGACTTCATCGTGATCCCAGGAGCCGACCCTGCGCCCGGCAACGCGTCCATGTCCGACCGAGACGCGTACGACGGTCGTCGCCCACGTCCGCGACGATCCGCTCGGCGTCCACACGGAGATCGTCCATCGACCGATCGACCATCCGCCAGAACGAGATGTCCGTCGGCAGCACGCTTGTCGAGGTACGTCAGCGCCGTCTCCTGCAGCGAGCGCAGCACCAGCCCACCGGGGCGCAGCGCACGAGCCAGCGGATGGCGCTTGCACGCTCGACGAGATCTCGACGACCGGCGATGATGCCCGCCTGCGGGCCGCCGAGCAGCTTGTCGCCCGAGAACGTGATGAGATCGGCGCCGTCGGCGATCGCCTGGACTGCAGCAGGTTCACCTGCGAGCCAGGCGGGTGGCGCACCCTTCAGCCACGGGACGTTCGAGTCGAGCAGGCCGCTGCCGATGTCGGCGATCACCGGCACGTCGAGGGTCGCCAGTTCGGCGATCGACGTCTCTTCGATGAAACCTTCGACCCGGTAGTTGCTCGGGTGGACCTTCATCACCATGGCGACGTCGTTGCGGGATCGGCGACGGCTTTGGCGTAGTCCGACAGCCTCGTCCGGTTGGTCGTGCCGACGTCGACCAGGCGGCAACCGGACTGTTCCATCACCTCGGGAACCCGGAACGACCCACCGATCTCGACGACTCTCCCCACGACTCACCGGCACGTCCCGCCCGGCTGCCAGTGCGGCGAGCAGGAGCAGCACCGCTGCCGCGTTGTTGTTGACGACCATCGCCGTCCTCGGCACCGATGAGCCGAGCGAAGAGTTGACCGACAGCGGTCTGGCGCGAACCGCGCTCACCCGTCGAGAGATCGAACTCGACGGTCTGCGCTGACGCCGGTTGCGGTGTGCGAGCGGTGCTCGACCGAGGTTGGTGTGCAGGAGCACCCCGGTCGCATTCACGACGTCGGTGAGCAACGTGCGGCGGAATGCGTCGGCGCGTGTCGGCGCCGAATCGACGTCGCCGGCCTCGATTGCCTCACGTGCGATGTCGACACAGATCGGGTGCGGGAGGCCCGACGACTTCAGCGACCGAGCGAGCGTGTCCACCGACGGTGGACGCTGCGGCGCAGTCACTGCGGGGCTCTCGGACGCATCAGATCAGCGTACGGCCCCCGCCCCGCCCGTCCTTTCCCGCCCGGCACCATCGCTACAGGGTCGACCCGTCGCGTCCAAGCCGGGACGCAGCGGACGAACCAAACCCTGTAGCGATGGTGCCGGCGAGGCGGGCGGAAGAGACGGGTGGGTAGCGTCGGCCGGGTGAATCTGCCTGTGCCGATCGTCCGATCTCGATGCCGACCTCCCGCTGCCCGCGTACGCCCACGAAGGCGATGCCGGACTCGACCTGTACGCCCGCGAGGGCATCACGCTCGCGGCAGGCGGCGGTCGCGGGTTGGTGCCGACCGGCATCTCGATCGCGATCCCGATCGGCTACGCCGGCTTCGTGCTCCCACGCTCCGGCATGGCGCTCAAGCACGGCATCAGCGTCGTCAACGCGCCCGGTCTGATCGACGCTGCATACCGCGGTGAGATCAAAGTGATCCTGGTCAACACGGACCCCGAGACCGACTACGTGATCGAGCGCGGCGACCGCGTCGCGCAACTCGTGATCCAAGCGGTCGCGCACGTCGAGTGGCAGGTCACCGACGACCTCGACGGCGCGGACCGTGGCGGCGGCTTCGGCCACTCCGGCCGCTGAGGGTCGTCGATCGCCCAACGGCTGCATTCCGCAGGATCGCCGCGGCCTTCAGCCCCAGGCGAAGACGGGTTGTTCGAACTGGTCGACACGTGACTCGCTGCTCGACCTGCCGTCGAGGCAGATCCATCGGAAGTTGACGAGCACCGCTCCGGTCGGCGCGTGGATCAGGTCTCCGCCGAGCGGCACCTGCACGACCGGGCGGTCACTCTCGGGAATCTGGACGAAGCGCGGCGAGTCCTCCCTGGCCAGTTCGTGCAAGCCGATCCGGTACGCCGCGAGCACCTCGTCGGGGCTCGGATCGAGTTCCACGCCGGGCCCGCCCCACACCACGACCGGCGTCATCACGTAGCCGGAACGGGTGGCGTAGTCGTCCAGCACGCCGAGCACCCGGTCGGCCTCGAAGCGCACACCGACCTCCTCCCACGTCTCGCGCAACGCAGCGTCGACGACGGTCTCCCCCTCGTCGAGACGCCCGCCGGGCAACGCCCACTGCGATGCATGACTGCGCAATCCCGCGCTGCGCCGGCACAGCACGAACGATGCGCCGCCGGCCACGTCGGCCATCCGACCGTCGAGCTGATCGGCCATGTCGTCGGTGTACCCCGGGATCACCCGCATCTCTTCGTCGGAGAACTCGTACGGGTCGTCGGCGTCGTCGCCGCGTTGCGATTCGACGATCACGATCGCCACCGCCGCATGACGTCGCCCCTCGAGCGGGACTTCGAGTCGATCGTGCGACGCGAGCCGGGCCGTCATCGCCGATCGAAGTTCGTCGTTGCACTCGATCAGTTCCCGCACGGGGCCAGTGTCGCCGCCGACGCGCCCTCACGACGGATCGGCGCGCCTACGGTGCGTCTCGTGACGAAGATCCGCCTGCACAACGACGACCTCGGCTACGAGACGAATTGTTTCGTCTGCGAGCAGACCAACGTGGCCGGGCTCCAGATCCCGTTCTTCCACGACCCGGACCGTGACCTCGTCACTGCGGAGTTCACGCTGTCCGACCAGTTCAGCGGTGCGCCGACCATGCTGCACGGCGGCGTCACCCTCGCTGTGCTCGATGAGGCGATGGCGTGGGCGTGCATCGCGATCGGTCGTCAGTGGGCGGTCACGTCGGAGACCTCGACGAAGTTCCATCGTGCGATCTACGTCGACAAGCCGCACGTCGTCGAAGCCGAGATCATCGAGCAGACCGACAGCGAGATCACCACCGCGGGCCGCATCCTCAACGTGAAGGGCGTCGTCCGCGCCGAGTCGACCGCGACGTTCACCGCCCTCGGCGAAGCACAGCTCAAACGAGCAATGGGCGAGACCGGCGAACACGTCGACGGCTCGATGACCCTCGACTGACTGCGGACGGAACTCACCGCAGAGTCCGGTCCCCCGAGCGACGTTCCCGCATCACCCGATACAGCCAGCGAAGCCGAACCGGGATCACGGTTCGTCGAGTGCACGGCGCGACGAGCCGAGCCGCCTTTGGGCCGGGAGCAGCGATGTCGCAACGCAGCAATCGGCGAAGCCGGCCCGGCTCAGCCTCGGTAGTGGGAGGTGATGGGCATGCGGCGGTCCTTGCCGAACGCCTTGCGCGACACCCGCACCCCGGGCGGGCACTGGCGCCGCTTGTATTCGGCGATGTCCACCAAGCGCGTGACACGCCGCACCATCTCGGCATCGTGGCCCAGCTCGATGATCTCGCCAGCCGTTCGATCGTCCTCGACGTACAGCTCGAGGATCGGGTCGAGCACCTCGTACGCGGGCAGGCTGTCGTCGTCGCGCTGGTCGGGCCGGAGCTCGGCCGACGGCGGCTTGGTGATGACGTTCTCCGGGATGATCTCGCGGCCTTCGCGGCGGTTCACGTAGCGGCACAGGTCGTACACACGCGTCTTCAACACGTCCTTGATGGCCGCGTAGCCGCCGACCGAGTCGCCGTAGATCGTGAAGTAGCCGACGGCGATCTCGGACTTGTTTCCCGTGGTCAACACCATCCAGCCGAACTCGTTCGACAGCGCCATGAGCAGCTGACCGCGACATCTCGATTGGATGTTCTCGTAGGTCAGTCCCGGCTCGCGACCGTCGAAGGACGGAGCCAACATGTCCATGTAGGCGCTGAACGCCGGCTCGATCGAGATCGTGCGGAAATCGATGCCCAGCGCCTCGGCGAGCAACTGTGCATCCGACTTGGAATGATCGGACGAGTACCGCGACGGCATCGACACGCCGTGCACGTGTTCGGACCCGAGTGCGTCGACGGCGATCGCCGCGATGATCGACGAGTCGATCCCGCCGGACAGGCCGATCACCACATCGGAGAACCCGTTCTTCACGCAGTAGTCGCGCGTGCCGAGCACGAGTGCGTCGTACAGCTCGCGATCTGCGTCGAATGGTTCGGTGATCGGCGCGGCGAGTTCCTCGATCGGCTCGTCATGGCGGATGGGCGCCGAGGTGACCTCCACGACGGGCAACATCGCCTCGGTGACTCGGCCGCGTGGGTCGAGCAGCCGCTTGCGGTACACCGGCGGCACGGGCACGTCGACGATCAACACCTGCTCCGAGAACTGGTCGCCGCGAGCCAACAACGTGCCGTCGTGGTCGTAGACGAGTGAGCCGCCGTCGAAGACCAACTCGTCCTGTCCGCCGACCTGGTTGACGTAGACGATCGCACAGTGGGAGTCCGTTGCCCGGGTGGCCAGCAACCGTTCGCGGACTGCGCCCTTGCCGGTGGCGAACGGTGAGCCGTTGATGTTGATGTTCACCTCGGCGCCGGCGGCGGCCTGCTCGGCGACGGGGCCGAACGGGCTCCAGATGTCCTCACAGATCGAGATGCCGACCTTCACCCCACCGATCAGGTACAGCTCCAACGGGTCCGAGTCGTGGCCTGCGGTGAAGTAACGCTGCTCGTCGAACACGGTGTTGTTCGGCAACAGACGCTTGTGGTATTTCCCGACGATCTCGCCGTTCACGCACACCGCTGCCGCGTTGTAGAGGTCGCGATCCAGATCGACGAACCCGACCACTGCGACACAGCGTCGAGTGCGCGCTGCGAACCGGCCGAGCATCTCGAGGTTGTCGTCGACGAAGCCGGGCTTCAGCACGAGGTCCTCGGGCGGATACCCGATCGTCGACAGCTCGGGGAACGCGATGATGTCGCAGCCCGCCGCCTCCGCCTCGTCGTAGGCGTCGATCATCTTCTGCAGGTTCGCCTGGAGCGCTCCCACCGTCGGGTTGAGCTGGGCGAGCGCGACACGAAGCATCGTCATTGCGACCGAGGCTACTCGTCGTCCTTCGAGCCGCGATCAGGCCGATTCACGGCGATCGACCGCCACTCGACGAGAACTTCGACCGGATTCGCCCATCTCGCTGAACCACTCGCCCTCCGATCTGGCACTATTGCCAGTCGTGCAGATGACGGGACGCAGCGCATCGGGCGCCAGAACGAGATGGATCGCGGGGCTCACGGCCGCAGCGATCGTCGCCGTCTCGTGCAGCCCGGGCGAGGGACCACAGTCGATTCCGCTGCCCGACCTCACCGGACACCACCACGACCACGACGACCACCACGACCTCCACGACGACGACCACCACGACCACCGCCTCGGTCGTGCCTCCGACCTTCGAGGCGAACATCCGTCGCACGACCGACGGTGTCCCTCACATCTCGGGCCGCAACCGTGGCGACCTCGCCTTCGGGCAGGGCTACGTGAGCGGCGGGGACTACGGGTGCACGCTGCTCGACCAGGTCCTCAAGGTCAAGGGCGAACGCGCCGTCAACCTCGGCCCCGGCGACAGCGGCCAGAACGTGGACAGTGACTTCGCATGGCGAGCGATCGACATCGTCGGCGTCGCGACCGCCGACTTCGAGGCAGCACCGCCCGAGTCATCGAACAGTTCGACGGCTTCGCCGCAGGCTGGAACCAGTTCCTCAGCGACCAGGGTGCCGACAGGGCTGACCGGATGGTGCGCCGACGCCACGTGGATCCGTCCGATCGAGCCGGTCGAGGTGTACGTCTATTCACGTTCCGTTGCACTGCTCGGGAGCGGCGCGAATTTCCTCGACTTCATCGCTGGAGCCGCAGCCACCGATCGACTCACAGGACGCCCCGACCGAGGCGGTGGAGGCGCCCGAAGCGTCGGCGCCACTCCCGACCAGCGGTCCGGGCAACGTCGACTTCACCCCGCTGCGTCAAGCAGACCTCGGCTCCAACGCCTGGGGGATCGGAGCGGAGCGCACCGAAGCGGGCACCGGGTCCGTGCTCGTCGCGAACCCGCACTTCCCGTGGGAAGGCGAGTTGCGTTTCGCCGAGATCCACCTGACCGTTCCAGGCGAGATCGACATCTACGGCGCGCAGCTGGCAGGCCTGCCAGGCATCGGTATCGGCTTCACCGAGGGCGTCGCTTGGTCGCACACCGTTTCCGCCGGACACCGTTTCACGGCGTACATCCTCGACGCTCGATCCCGACGTCACCGACGACGTATCTCGTCGACGGCGAACCTCGCCCGATGACGGCGACCGACCACACGGTCGAGATCCTGCGTCCCGACGGAACGCTCGACACCGAGACGCGCACGCTCTACTCGCACCGAGTACGGCCCGATCATCGACTTCCCCGACGTCGGCTGGACCGACCAGCAGGTGCTGACGTACCGCGACGCCAACATCGACAACGACGAGTTCATCGAGTTCTACGCCGACCTGATCGACGTGACCGACCTCGTCGATCTCCGCGAGACCTACGCTCGCCATCAGGGCGTCCCGCTGTTCAACACGGTCGCGGTCGACGCCGACGGCGACGTCTGGTACGCCGACAGCTCGGCCACTCCGAACCTGTCCGACGAGCGCAGGAACTGTTCTACTCGAGCAGCGGCAGACAGGCGGCCTCACCGCCGCGCGTTCGATCAGGGCGTGGTCCTGCTCGACGGTTCCGATTCGCGGTTCCGTTGGGAAGAGGTCGAGGGCGCCCGCGACCCCGGTCTCGTTCCGTTCGCCGAGCATGCCGAAGACGTTGCGCGACGACTACGTGTTCAACGCGAACGACAGCTTCTGGACACCGAGCGCCGAGTTCCAGCTCGGCGGCGACTACTCGGTGCTCCACGGGGAGCAGGACGCCGCGCTGTCGATGCGCACACGGCAGAACATCGGCCGTGCTCGCCGACGCGAACACCTTGCGACTCGCCGGCGCCTGACGGCATGTGGAACGCCGACGAGACTGAAGTCCGCCACATTCGACAACCTGGCCCAGACGGCGCTCCTCCTGCGTGCCCGGTGGTGGAGCTGTGCCAAGCCAATCCGCTCGTCGACGTCGGCGACCTCGCCATCGACGACGGCACGATCGTCCTTCCTGCCGAGACGGTCGACCTCGACCGCCGCCTGCAACGTCCTCGCCGCATGGGACGGCCGGTTCGACCTCGACAGCGCAGGCGCTCTGCTCTGGCGTGAAGTGCTGGCAGCGATTCGACGACGACGACTTCACCACGGCCGGCACGCTCTTCGACATCCCCTTCGACCCGCGCAGCCGTACAGCACGCCCGGCGGCTTCAGCGAGGACGGCACGACGATCCTGCAGGCACTTGCCCGTGGTGTCCAGACGTTGGTCAAGGCCGGCTTCGCCGTCGACTCCACGTTGGGCACGGCACAGTTCACCGATCGGTCCGGCGAACGCATCTCGTTGCACGGCGGCACGAACCGGGAAGGCGTCACGAACGTCGTGACGTGGTCGAACCGCGGTTCGTCGAGCGAGCCGGCGCCGACCCGCGGCGACGTGGTGGCGCCCGGAGGGGCGCTGCGCGGTAACGGCCACCCGGTCAACTTCGGCAGTAGCTTCGTGCTCGTCGTCGACTACTCGGCGACGCACGTCGAAGCCTCGGCGATCCTCACGTACGGCCAGACCGGCCAGCGCGATTCCGACGTGTTCGCCAGCCAGACGGTCCGGTTCAGCGAGAAGAACTGGCGCACGGTGGCGTTCACCGACGAGCAGATCCTCGCCGACCCCGGCCTGACCGACGTCACGATCACCCAACCCTGACCGCGCGGGCACCGACTCCGCTGCGCCGCTGCAGGCGCCGATTCGCGAGGCTCGCGGAATGGACCTCGGACTCGACGGATTGCACGCCCTCATCACCGGCGGAACACGCGGCATCGGTCGCACGATCGCAGAGACGCTCGTCGCAGAAGGGTGTCGCGTGTCGTTCTGTGGGCGGTCGGCGGAATCGGTCGACGCCGCTGCAGCAGAGCTCGGTGACCTGGCGACGGGGACCGCCCTCGACGTGAGCGACCACGGCGCCCTCACCGAATGGTTGGCCGCCGCAGCCGATCAGCACGATGGCCTCGACGTCGCCATCCCGAATGCGTCGGCGCTCGGTGGCCCGCCGGACTCGCCGGACAAGTGGCGCAAGGTGTTCGAGACCGACGTCCTGTCGACGGTTGCGCTGGTCGACGCGGCCACCCCACACCTCGTCGCCAGTGAGCACGGCAGCATCGTGCAGTTGGGAACGATCACGGCGGTCGAATACCACGGCTACCCCGGCGGCACGCGCAGCTACGGCGCGCTCAAGGCGGCGCTGCTCAACTACATGAGCCAACTCGCGATCGAGCTCGGCTCCGACGGCATCCGGGCGAACTCGGTGTCGCCGGGGCCGATCTACATCGCCGACGGATCGTGGGGCTTCATCGAAGAGGCCGCACCCGACTACTTCGCGGAGAACGTGGCGCATCATCCACAGAAGCGGTTGGGGACACCCGAGGAGGTGGCCCGCGTCGTCGCGTTCCTGGCCAGCCCGGCCGCATCGTGGGTGACCGGCGAGAACGTCGTGGTCGACGGCGGCTTCACGCGCCGCCACGCGTTCTGAGGCCCTCGCGTCCCCGCGGCAAGCCGTTTCAGACGGTGGCGAGCATCTCCATCGAGCGATCCCACAGCGTTGCTGCACGTTGCAGGTCCACGGCGTAGCTCTGCACGCCGGCCGAGGCGGTCGGATCGTCGGACACCTCGGCGACTCCGCAGTCTTCGCAGTAGACCCCGGCCCGAGCTGCGAGCACCGGTGTCGTGGCTGCCCAGACCGTCGTGGCTGCGCCCTGCGGGATCGACTTCCACGAGAAGTCGCCGTCGGGATTGGTCTGCGCGATGCGCGCTTGGAGCTGGGTCAGTACCTCCGGTGTCATGTGCCGGCCGAGGTCGGTGTGGATCCCGCCCGGATGCACCGCTGCGGAGCGCACACCGAGCGGACCGACGCGACGTTCGAGCTCGACGGAGAAGAGGACGTTCGCCGTCTTCGACTGCCCGTACGCCTCCCACTCGTCATAGGGGCGATGTTCGTAGTTCGGATCCTCGAGGTCGATGTCGCCGAAACGATGACCGGCCGACGAGAGGTTGATGATCCGCGACGGCGAGTCCGCTGTGGCGGATCGTGACAGCAGGTCGAGCAGCGGAACCGTCCACGCCATGTGACCGAGGTGGTTGACGCCGAACTGGGTCTCGAATCCGCTCGGGGTGCGGCCGAATGGCGTACACATGACACCGGC
Organism: Ilumatobacteraceae bacterium; assembly: GCA_963797925.1. GTDB lineage: Bacteria > Actinomycetota > Acidimicrobiia > Acidimicrobiales > Ilumatobacteraceae > Ilumatobacter_A. The sequence goes on from CAWCQZ010000001.1 coordinate 327,010, forward strand.
GTTGTTGATCAGGAGGTCGAGGCGATCGTTCGTCGTGAGCAGCGACATGGCAGCGACGCGACACGATGCGATGTCGGTGAGGTCGAGCACCAGCGTCTCGATCGACGCGTCACTGTGCTGGTCTCGAATGGCTGCCTGCGCCGCGGCGAGCTTGTCGGCGTCTCGACCTGCGAGCACGACGTGGGCCCCGTGCGCTGCCAGAGCCCGCCCGGTCTCGAGGCCGAGCCCGCCCGTCCCGCCGGTCACCGCAGCGACGTGTCCGCTCAGGTCGATGTCGGCGAGTACGTCATCGGTGGTCGACGTCGCTCCGAACGGTGTCTCGGTCATCAGCGCAGCGTAGATGGCCGGCGAAGACCGTGACCGAAAACGACGACGGCCCCCGGATCGCTCCGGGGGCCGTTGTCGTGGAGCAGAACGTGGATCAGGCGCCGGTCTCGGCCGGTGCCTCTTCGTCCTCCAAGGGTTCGGGCTTGTCGCCCAGACCCATCTGGTGGAAGATCTCCGCCTTGCGGAACTCGAAGATCTTCTCTTCGACTTCGCCCTCGGCGAAACTCTCGTTGAGGATGCGGAACTCTTCGAGCAATGCATCCTCGTCGGGTCCGTCGTCCTCGCCGGCTTCCTTCTTCTCGGCGCTGCGGCCGTGGCGAATCGCTTGCTTCTCGGCTTTACGTTCCTTCTTACGAAGTTCACGCTGCCGCTTCTGGTAACTCTGCGGGCTGGATGCCATGCAGAATCACCTCCTCTCGATCAGATTTCTTTGACGTCTACGGCTTCCGGTCCCTTGCGCCCGGGGGCGACCTCGAACTCGACCTTGGCGTCGTTGTTCAGTGAGCGACGACCGGATCCAACGATGTTGGAATAGTGCACGAAGACGTCGTTGCCGCCTTCGTCCGGAGTGATGAATCCGAAGCCCTTCTCGTCATTGAAGAACTTCACGATACCTGTGGCCATGGCGGCTCCTTGTGTTCCAGTAAGCCTCGATATGACTCACGTGTGCCTCGGTCACTGTAGTCCGAGCGTCGCGCGGAACGGTTCGCGGATCAGGCCATCGCCCTTGCGGGGCGGCGAATTCGGAACGGTTCGTGGCCGGTCGCCATCAGCCGGCCGAGGATCACAGATGTCAAGATCGCGCCGCTCACGCCGCCTGCCAAGAGTGCTGAGTCGACCACGTAGAGTCCGTATCCGACCCAGATCACCGCTTCGACCCACGCCATGATCCACGTGCTCGGCGCGACGCCGTGGAGTTCACGCGTGCGGCACGCCGCGGCGACCGCCGGAACGAGCTGCATGCCGTAGCAGAGGCCGATGGCGAGGCCGGCAACGGCCCACCCGCCGACGGCGAGGAACGGTGCGGGCACCATGCCCAACACGAACGCACCGAGCAGCACGCCACCGGCCGCGGACCGTCCCGCCGAACGGAGGTAGGCGACGATGATCGCCACGTAGAGCACCGCAGCGACGCCGGAAACCGGCACGAGTCCCCACAGGTCGTTGGCGAGACCGTAGGCGAGCCACCAGATGTTCATGGTGAGACTCACACCCGCCCAGACACCGGACACGCCGCGTGTGTTGCCGGTGCGGATGAGCTTGGACGCCTGGGGATACGCCATGCCGGCGCCCATCACGTTGGCGACGACGATCATGATCGTGACGAAGACTGCGGTCATGGGTTGCTCCTCCTGAAGAGATTGCTCGAACGACGAACTGTCAGGACCGTGAGCGAGTTAGCTCCTGACATGTCGTAAGGTTCTAACGCGCTTTAGACCATGACGCAACCCGATCGGCCGATACGCTGACCTGCATGTACGTCGCATCGGTCACAGACTCGGAGCACCGACTCACGCTCGAATCGATGGTCGACCTCCACAACGCGCTGGTCGACGACGCCGCGACCGACCCGCGTGCTCTGCTCGCCGAGGCGGGCTTCAGCCGCGCTCCCGAAGCCTCGGCGAAGTCGATGAGGCGGGTCGCTCAACGGATGCTCGACCTCGCCGACTTCCTCACCGACCTCCCGGATCTGGAGGCCGAGGTCGCCGCGACACGCATCACCGAGGAACTGACCGAGCTCCCGATCACACCGTCGATCGTCGACCACGGTGGTGCCGGCCCCCACATCCACTGGACCCCGGCGACCGCTCGCTTCGACGATCAGGTACTGGCGGACATCTTCATGGCACTCGCCCAAGAGGTCTGCGACAACGGCACGATTCGATTCGGCGAGTGCGCCGCCGACGATTGTGGACACCTCTTCTACGACGCCACGCGCAATCGCTCCAAGCGCTTCTGCTCGGACCCACGGTGCGCGAGCCGTACACACACCGCTCACCATCGAAAGCGCAAGCGCTCCGATTGATTGCGAGCGCAATTATCTGCTAGGCTGGCGACATGGGTATCCACCGGCTGAACCATGCGGTCCTCCACGTTCGCGACGTGGAGGTGTCGAAGCGCTTCTACGTCGAACAACTCGGGTTCGGCGTCGTGTCCGAGTTCCCGGGCGCCGCCTTTCTCCAGTCCCCTGGCTCCGACAACGACCACGACCTCGGGCTCTTCGCCGTGGGTGCTGACGCCGGTCCCAACCCATCGGGACGCGGCACGGTCGGGCTGTATCACCTGGCATGGGAGGTCGAGACGCTCGGTGAACTCGCCGACCTCGCCGCATCGCTCCGTTCGGCCGGCGCACTGGTCGGCGCAAGCGACCACGGCACCACCAAGAGTCTCTACGCCAAGGACCCGGACGGTCTCGAGTTCGAGGTCGTCTGGCTGATCCCTGCGGTCCTGCTCACCGACGACGACGTGTCGGGGCGATCGTCGGTCGGGCCGCTCGACCTCGCAGCCGAGGTCGAACGCTTCGGTCGCGACGAACCGAGTGGCATCGGCGTGTCGCGCTCGCTGGCTGATTCCTGAATTCAACCGACCGGACGTTTCGATGTCCACCGACCCGTGGAAGGCTCGAACACATGAGTGACACCCGCACTGCGATCGATTTCTGGATCGACCCCATTTGACCGTTCTGCTGGGAGACGGCCCGTTGGGTCGTCGAAGAAGTGGTTCCGCACCGTGACATCGACGTCACGTGGCACTCGATCAGCCTGCTGTTCAAGAACCAGCCGGCGGAGGACTCCGACTACTACGGGCCGGTCAAGACGACGCACGGCCACTTCCGCGTGATGGAAGCCATCCGTGCCGCCGCCGACTCCCCGGAGGCCGGCAACAGCGACGTCTTCAAGCTCTACTGGGAACTGGGCTCGCGCATCCACCACGACGGCGAACGCGACTTCGACATCGCCGACGCGTTGAGCGCCGTCGGACTCGACACGTCGTTCGCATCGGCGGTCGACGACGAACAGTGGGACCCCGTGATCCGAGCGGCGATGGACGACGGCCTCGGCCTCGTCGGCGAGGACGTCGGCACGCCGATCATCGCGATGAACAACTCGAGCGGCGAGCGCGTCGGCTACTTCGGGCCCGTGATCACCAAGATCCCACGCGGTGACGACGCTCTCAAGATGTGGGACGCACTGACGGCGATGATGGACATCGACGGGTTCTTCGAGCTGAAGAAGACGCGCACGACGGGCCCCGACTTCGGCCCTCGCCCCGACCCCGTCTGACCGTCGTCGACGACGGTCACTCGGTGTCGGACACCGCGTCATCGTCGTCGGGGGCGGTCGCCAGGATCGTGTAGAGCTGCCGCTTGGCGTCATCGAGCACCTTGCCCGCCGCCTCGGCCTGTTCGGGTGTTCCGAACTTGCCGATCTGGCGGACCTGACCCACCAGCTCGGCCATCGCGCCACGCAGGTCCCCGCGTCGCCCTGTTCCCGGGTCGTCCCACGGCGCAGCGTCATCCCCACGCGCGTCGCGGATCTCCGCGACGCGCCGCTTGCCGTCGGGGGTCAGCGTGAAGCGGCGCTTGCCGTCGACCTCCTCGGCCTCCACGAGGCCACGCGCTTCCATGCGGTTGAGCGCCGGATAGATGGTCCCCGGACTCGGCTCCCAACGTCCGCCGCTGCGCTCGCTCATCTCACCGATGAGTTCATAACCGTGCATCGGCCGTTCGTCGAGCAGCATCAGCGCCGCCTCGACCGCCGCACCGCGACGGGCTCGATGCCGGCCGCCTCCGTGCCCGTGCCCGCCGCCTCGGGAATGAGCGGCGAAGTGTTCAGGTCGGTGGCCCATACGGCCCCCCTTCCGGCGCGACCTTCGTCGTGCCTCGTGTGTGGTGTCCTGATGGACGTGATCGAAATCTCCCATGTGGGTCTCCTTCGTCTCGACCGGATCGAGACCTTCTCGACCTGTCGTGATAGTTAACGATACTACGTTACTGGTTTCAATCGTGCAACCTCGGATCCGACACGAGCGGTTCTGTCGTGATCAGGCAACCTTTCGAGCGTCTCGTACGTTCTCGATGCATGGAGCCGCCTGACGACTACGTCTCTCGATTCGAGGAGATGTTCGCTGTCGGCTACCGAGCGGCGTATGCCGTACTGGGCGATCGGGGTGACGCCGAAGACGTCGCCCAGGACACGCTGGCCAAGGCGCTCGTCGGTTGGCGCCGGGTCGGGCATCATCCGCTTCCGTGGACCGCACGAGTCGCGACGAACGGCGCGATCGACCGTTGGCGCAAACGAGAACGGTCGCCGATCGCACAGCGCGCCGACGACGCGATCCGAGCAGGCGATCGACGACTGGTCGCCCCGAACCACCCAGGTTCCGTCGAGCGACAGCGCAGCGACCTGGTGCGGGCGCTCCGCGCACTTCCACGTCGTCAGCGCGAAGCCGTCGTGTTGCGCCACCTCCTGGACTTCTCCGAGGCCGACACCGCGGTCGCTCTGCGGTGTTCGGTCGGCACGGTCAAGAGCGCCACGTCGAGAGGGCTCACCAGACTTCGACACCTGCTCGACGACGAGACCGCCTTCGAACCCGCGGCCGGCGCGACTCCCGATGCGGCGACGAACTGAGAGGAACGACGATGTTCGACGAACTCAACGACCCGACTCCACCGATCGGCGACAGCCGCCAGTTCGCTGAGGTGGCCGAACGGGCCCGGTCCATCCGACGGCGGCGCCGGGCCGTCATGAGCACGATCGGAGCGACCGTTCTGGTTGCGGGCGGTGTCGCCGTCATCGGCGCCATTGCTCGCGACGGTGATCGGGCGTTCATCAGCACCGAGACGCCAGAAACGTCGACTTCGACCCCGACATCGCCCCTCGAAGCCTCGCCGCTGCCGACGACGCCTCCCACCTCCGACGTGGACGTCCCGACGAGCGCCGCTGCACCGTCGACGACGACCATCGTGCCGCCGACGACGACCACGACGACGGGCGACGAAGGCAGCCGTCTGCGTGCCCTGGTTGCGATCACAGCCGATGGCGATGCGGTCTACTTTCCGCCCGTCGGCAACGAGACGAGCCCCATCCTGATCTACGACGGCCCGGACCCTGACGACGCGGTCTCGTCGGGTGGTTCGCCCAACGCAGTGGACCGGATCGAATATTCCCCCGTGTATCGCCAGACCGTCGTCGGATTGTGTTGCGACCCTGCAGTCGGCACCGTGTTGGTCGGCGCCGACGACCGTTTGCCACTCGACGGCACCGTTCCGGAGAATCTGTCCGGCGACACCGGGTTCGGCGGTGACGGATACGCACCGACGCTCGACCCCGAGGGAGGCCGCCAGGTCACGATCGGCCCTGACAACACCATCGTCGTGGCGGACACGACCAGCGGCTTCGACGCCTCCGTGACCCTCCCCGAGCAAGCCGGTGAGGCATGGGACCTCGCGTGGCTCGACAGGACGACGATCATGGTCATCGGCCGGGGTGAGAATGTCTGGACGAGAACGATGGTCACCTACGACTTCGGGTCGATCTCCGTCGATCGGTCGTTCTCCTTCGCCCTCCTGTCCGAGTTCGCCGATCTCCGGTTCGCTGGCACCGCCATCGATGGTGAAGTCGCCGTCCACGACGTCGGAACGGACGACGTCCTCAGCGGCACCGTCGGCGACTACGGCGACAACAACGGCGACGCGAACGGGAGCTCACTTCGAGTGATCACGCTTCCCGGTCCGGCACTGTCGGCATGGTTCTTCGATCCGGGCCAACTCATCTGGGTCGACACCGATCGCACGCTCCGAGTCGGCGACCGAGTCATCGACGGCGAGTACACGTGGGCTCGACGATGACAGTGTCCTCGTGCACGGTCGGCCCGAGCGAAGCCCGGACGCGACGAAGCCCCGGGATCGAGGGGGGATCGGTCACCGGGGCTTCGCTCGGGGGTCATCCGGTGCCGGGATGAACTGGGGAGAACACGCTTCGACAGCGCAGGGGGAGAAGTGCTGACGAATGTTCCGGAACCGGATGTTGTTGTGTTGTGAAGTATTCGTACCCCCACCGATTCTGGATCAAACCGAATCGAAGATTTTCTGCGAGCTCGCTCCGTCAGGAGAATCGGGCGGTCAGCCAACGCACCCAGACATCCAGTCCGACTCAGCCGAACGCGTCGACACCCGTGAGTTCTGCAGACACAGCCCACAACCGTTCGGCTTCGCCGTGGTCGAGTGCGTGCTCGAACACACCGAAGAACCGAGCGTTCGGATCGGTCGGATCGACCAGCCGGGCCACGTCGGCGTCCTCGCAGTACACGCCACCCATGCCATCGAGTTGGCTCGACGTCGCACACCACAGTGTGGTCGAGGCGCCCTGCGTCGTCGACTTGAACATCTCGTTGACGTTGCCCTCCTCGTCGACCCAGCCCATGGCGATCATCTCCTCCTGAGGAAGGTGACGCTGGAGCGGTGTCATGATCCCACCCGGGTGGAGAGCGAAAGCCCGGACGCCCGACGATTCACCCAGCCGGTCGAGCTGCACGGCGAACAGCGAGTTGGCGGTCTTGGCCTGGCCGTACGCGACCCACTTGTCGTACCCGTCATTCGTGAAGTGCAGGTCGTCCCACCGGATCGGCGAGAGCTTGTGCCCGGTCGACGACAGCGACACCACGCGCGCTCCGTCGGCCGTACCGGCTGCTGCGATCAGCGGCCACAGGCGGTTGACGAGCGCGAAGTGACCGAGATGGTTGGTGCCGAACTGCGATTCCCATCCGTCGCCGACTCTCGCCTCGGGGCAGGCCATGACGGCGGCATTGTCGATCATGATGTCGATCGGCGTGCCGTCCGTGAGTTGCGTGTTCGCGAACGCCTCGACGCTGCTCAGGTCAGCCAGGTCGAGTTCGGCGACGGTGACCGACTCCAGGCCTTCGTCGGCGAACACCTGGCGGGCGTGATCGGGGCGGCGCGCCGGAGCGACGATCGACGCGCCCACGCCGGCGAGGGCGCGGGTGGTCTCCAATCCGAGGCCGGAGTAGCCGCCGGTGATCACGACACGCTTGCCGCCGAGGTCGACACCATCGAGGACGTCAGCTGGTTCGCTACGCAGACCGAAGCCGGAGTCGAGCGGTGCCTGTGTCGAAGTCATGCCGGCGACCGTAGACGCGCCAGATGGTCCTTCTCGTTCCGAACCAGGCGGGCCGGCCCGGTGTCAGGTCGCAGCAGGTCGGCCCGACGGCGTGCCGGCCGGGGCGAGGCAGTGCCCGTCGGGGCACGGATCCGGCCACGGCCCGGCATCGCCGACCCACAGCACCTCACCGCCTGCGGTCTTCTCCTCGACGAGCTGGCGCAGACCTGCGACGAACGCCGGATGCGTGCCGACCGTCGGAGCGCGCCGTAGATCGATGCCGACGTCGGCTGCCGTCTTCGAGGCCTGCAGGTCGAGATCGAATGCGACCTCCATGTGGTCGCTGACGAATCCGAGCGGCACGAGCGTGACGTCGGTGACGTCCTGACCGGCGAGCGCTTTCAAGTGGTCGTTGATGTCGGGCTCCAACCACGGGATGTGGGGCGGGCCGCTGCGGCTCTGGAACGCGAGGTCCCACTCGGCGCCGACTCGATCGGCGACCAGCGCGGCGATCTCGTGGAGTTGCGGCTCGTACTCGCACCACTGCGACATCGAGAGTGGGATCGAGTGGGCGGTGAACACGATGCGGGCGCCCGGGCGGTGGACCTCACCGATTCGGGCGACGACGGCATCGACGAAGCCCGGATGGTTGTAGTACAGCCGGAGCTTCTCGAGCGCGGGAGCACCGTTGCCCACCTCGCTCGCAGCGCGTTCGAGATCCTCCCGGTACTGCCGGCACCCGCTGTAGGACGAGAACGCCGAGGTGGCGAGCACCAGTGCGCGCTGCACGCCGTCGTCGGCCATCTGCTGCACGGTGTTCGGGAGGTACGGCTCCCAGTTGCGGTTACCGAAGTAGATCGGGAGGTCGATCCCGTGCGCGTCGAACTCGGCGCGGAGCGCATCGATCAGCGCTCGGTTCTGATCGTTGATCGGCGAGCGACCACCGAATTGCTCGTACTGCTCGGCCACGACTGCGAGCCGTTCGTCGGGCACGTTGCGTCCCGACGTGACGTTGCGGAGGAAGGGCATCACGTCATCGGGCCCCTCCGGGCCACCGAAGCTCAGCAGGCACAGCGCGTCATACGTGTCGGTCACCCGACCAGTGTGCACCGTCGGGCTCGTCATCCGCCCACCCCTGAGCGCGAGACTCTTGCATGGCCGATCGACCTGACGTCCCACAGTTCGGTGCGCTCCTGCGTGAGCACATCCAGTCCGTTCCCGCCGAGGCGCAACCCGCCTTCCTCGCCGGACTCGAGCGATCCGCCGCGCAGCGTTACCGGGACTGGATCGACGTGCTCCCGGCGTGGGCCGACGTGCTGGACGGCTGCGCCCGTCGCGAGGACCAGATCGCCGACATCATCTCGGCGCGCTTCCCCGTCTCGAGCGAACACCAAGCGCAGATCGACGCCGCGCTCCCCGACGCCGTCGCCCTCTACTACGACGTGTTCGCCCCGTACTCGCCTCACGACCAGGTGTACCTGCAGTCCGAAGCCGAGATCCAAGGGTCGCAGGCATGGGTGCGCATGGCCGACGCGGGCATCACCGACCCCGACACGCTCGCTGACCTCGAGCGTTGCACCGCACTCGAACTCGAGAGCTCGCATGCCGTGAAACGACTGCTCGACGAACCGGTCGCCGTGTGATGGACCTCCCCGTCGACGGCACCCTGTTCCAAGAGGCCTACTTCGTCGACGATCTCGAACGGGTCGCCCAGGCATGGTCGTCGTCGTTCGGGGCCGGGCCGTTCGTCGTCGCTCCACATCACCGCTGCGACCGGTTCGACTATCGCGGCAGCGACACCGAGGCCGACGTCTCGTACGCGTTCGGCTACCTCGACGACGTGATGATCCAGTTCATCGTGCAGCACGACGACGCACCGTCGATCTACCGCGACATGTATCCGGACGGGCCGGCCGACGGCGCCGGGTTCCACCACATCGGCATCCTCGTCAGCGACTTCGAAGCGGAGTTCGAGCGATTGGAAGCAGCCGGCTTCGTCTGCGCGACCCGCCTCTACGCCGACGGCGTCGATGCTGCGTACTTCGACACGCGGCATGTGACCGGCGGGTTCACCGAGATCCACGGCACCCCGGCGCACATCGTGGCCACGTTCGATCGGTGGCGCGAGTCGCATCGCCGGCACGTGCCCGGCGGGCCGGCGATCGTTCCGCGCAACTGACCGTGCGTCGACTGTCGGCGATGTGCGAGCGTGCTGCATGTCGAACGACGCGTTCATCGAGCAGAACCGACTGAACTGGGACGATCGCGCCGGCCTCCACGCGCAGCCGACGACGGGCTACCGACTCGACCGGTTCCGCGACGACCGCTCGCTGATCAGCGGTGTCGTCGACTTCGATCGGCGGTACCTCGGCGACCTGACCGGACTCAGCGTCCTCCACCTGCAATGCCACATCGGCACGGACACGCTCTCGCTGGCGCGACTCGGTGCCCGCGTCACCGGGCTCGATCAGTCGGGGACCTCACTCGACTCGGCGCGCGCACTGTTCGAGTCGGTGGACACGCCCGGGCGCTTCGTGCAATCGAACGTGTACGACGCCGTCGACGCGCTCGACGGCGAGCAGTTCGATCTCGTCTACACCGGTGTCGGCTCGCTGAACTGGTTACCCGACATCGCTCGCTGGGGGCAGGTGGTCGGCGCGTTCGTGCGACCCGGTGGTCACTTCTACATCCGCGAAGGCCACCCCATGGCGTACGCCATCGACGACGGCGACGATGTTCCCGCGGGCACCCTCCGACTCAAATACCCGTACTTCGAGACCATCGAGCCGCTCACCTTCGACGACCCGAACACCTACGTCGACACCGCCGGCGAGCAGCTGACGCATTCCCGGAGCCACGAGTGGAACCACGGCATCGGCGAGGTCTTCATGGCGCTGACGAACGCCGGCCTCCGCGTCACCACGCTCGACGAGCATCGCTTCCTCGACTGGAGGATGATCCCTCAGCAGGTCGAGCGCGACGAGCTCTTCCACCTGCCGGACGATCAGATCGACATGGTGCCGATGATGTACTCGATCGCTGCGATGAAACCCGCTTGATCGGGCCGGCGTAGCGTCGGGACATGTTCGACATCGGTGTCCACCACGTCTCGTTGAACGTCGTCGACGCAGCGACTGCGATCCGGTTCTACGTCGAGGTGCTCGGTATGGAGCAGCGCAGCGATCGACCGACGTTCCCGTTCGACGGTGCGTGGCTGCAGTCGGGTGACCAGCAGATCCACCTGCTCGAAGTGGCCGACTTCGTCCCGCCCCCGGGACAGCACTTCGCGCTGACGTGTGGCGGACCTCGATGGTGCTCGGACCCATCTCCTCGAACACGACGTCGAGGTGAGTGAACCCAGGGAGCAACCCGGCATCTGTCGGCAGTGCTTCTTCCGCGACCCGACCGGCAACCTGATCGAACTCAACCAGCCGATGTGATCTCGTCGGTCGCCTCGGGTTCGGGCGGCGGGAAGCGCGCGGCGAGCGCAGTGCGGATCTCCAGGTGACGGAGCAGGAAGCTGCGTTCGTCGAGCTTCTTGCGACGCAACCAGCCGGTGACTTCGTCGTTGCACTTGCTCGCATTGCACGAGCGGCAGGTGGGCACGATGTTGTCGAGCGTGTAGCGGCCACCGCGCGACAACGCTTGGACGCAGTCGCGTTGCATCGCCACGTCGGTCACGCCGCAGTACGCACAACCGCCCCATGCGTCTCGCAACGCTCCCCACTGCTCGTCGGTGAGGTCGTGGTCGACGCGCTTCATGCGGCGCTGCCGCTTGCGTGATGCGCGGGCGCGGCGGCTTCTGTTCACGGCCATCGGGTCACGCCCACGATGATCGTCCCCGCCCGGTTCTCCATCGAGCCAGCTTGCCATCCGGCGCGTTGCGCCCACCGGACCCGTCGAGCCGAGGCCTCGGTCAGCTCGAGCGGCTGGCTTCGTACAGCTCGATGTAGCCGTCGACGTCGACGGATTCGAGTGCGCCCGCAACCGCGTCGAACAACAGTTGGTCGAGCCGCTCGAATCGGACGCAGCTCTTTCCCATGTCGAGCTTCACACCCGCTCGGGCGTACGCATCGCGCAGCTGCTGCTCGGCGTCGCGGGAGGCATAGACGCCGTGCAGGTGGAGCGAGAAGTTGTTCTTGTTCGCCGCGAGCGCTGCGTACATCAGCGGCTGCTGGTTGTAGGTGTCGGGGTACCGCTCGAGCGGGATCTCGTAGGAGATCATCCCGAAGTTCATCGACTCGACGATCCCATCGGGGAGGTTGTCGAGCAGGAACGCCCGCACAGCTTCGATGACCGGGCGCCGCTCCTTCGACAACCCCGCCAAGAACTCATCCACCGTCGCAGCACTCCCCATCAGGACAGCATCGCGCATCCGAAGCGGCCAGAAAACCAAGACGGCCGAGCCCCGCAAGGAGCCCGACCGCAAGGTGTTGGTGTCATTGCAGCAGCCGGTCGATCCCGCCTGACCGCCGTTCCGACTCCGGAGCGCCGACTCCGGAATCCTCAGAGGATCCTCGGTTGGGCTGAGCCAGAGTCAGGGTTGGTGAGGTCGAGGAAGCACGGACCCGAGCTGCCTCCCGGCAGTGAGCGGTCCGGGCTGACGCAGAGATCGCCGACCCTGGCCCGGGTCAGTCCAGCCGCTCGATGATGGTGGCGTTGGCCATGCCGCCGCCTTCGCACATCACCTGGAGGCCGTACCGGCCGCCGGTGCGCTCGAGCTCGTTGAGCAGCGTCGCCATGAGCTTGGTGCCGGAGGCACCGAGCGGGTGGCCGAGGGCGATGGCGCCGCCGTTGACGTTGACCTTGCTCATGTCGGCGCCGGTCTCCTTCTGCCATGCGAGCACGACGGAGGCGAACGCTTCGTTGACTTCGAACAGGTCGATGTCGTCGATGCTCAGGCCGGTCTTCTCGAGGATCTTCTTCGTCGCCGGGATCGGACCCTTGAGCATGGTGACCGGATCGGTGCCTGCGAGGGCGAACGCATGGAAGCGGGCACGAGGCTTCATGCCGAGCTCCTCTGCCTTCTCCTTGCTCATGATGAGCACGGCCGAAGCGCCGTCGGAGATCTGCGACGAGTTGCCAGCGGTGATCTTGCCGTCTTCCTTGAAGGCGGGCTTGAGCTTGGCGAGCGACTCGGCGGTCGATCCGTCGCGGATGCCTTCGTCGTTCTTCACGACGACCTGCTCACCGTCGAGGTCGATGGTGACCGGCACGATCTCGTTCTCGAAGCGACCTTCGTCGCGGGCGACGGCTGCGCGCTGTTGACTCTGTGCGCCGAAGGCGTCGAGGTCTTCGCGGGTGATGTCGTACTCGTCGGCGATCATGTCCGCGCCGATGCCCTGGGGCGGGAGCCCGGTCTCGGCGTAGCGGTCCTGCTGGTCCTGGCTGAACGGGAAGCCCATGCCCTGGACGATCGATGCGCCCATCGGGGTGCGGGTCATCACTTCGACGCCGGCGGCGACGACGACGTCGTAGGCGCCGGCGATGACGCCCTGTGCTGCGAAGTGCATCGACTGCTGGCTCGAGCCGCACTGGCGATCGACCGTGGTCGAGGGAACTTCTTCGGGCCAGCCGGCCGAGAGCACGGCGTTGCGGCCGATGTTGAGGGACTGCTCACCGACCTGCATGACGCAACCCATGATGACGTCGTCGACCATGGCCGGGTCGAGACCGGTGCGCTCCTGGAGCGCCTTGAGCACATGTGCTGCCAGGTCGACGGGGTGCTGGTCCTTGAGCTGTCCGTTGCGCTTGCCGCCCGGGGTGCGGATGGCGTCGACGATCACTGCTTCGGTCATGTGGTGTTCTCCTGTGTTGTTGCGAAAGGGGGCGAAAGTGCCTGGCACTTCTGCCCCCTCAGGTCTGGTGGATGGCTGATTGAAGGTTCTGCTGGAGGCGGGTGAGCACCCAGCTGAGGGCTTGGCGTTCTTCGCGGCCGATGCCGTGGCGCAGTTCTGCACGCAGCACCTCGTCGACGTCGACGATCTCCTTGGCCAGGGTGCGGCCCGTGTCGGTGATGTCGACGCGCCAGACGCGACGGTCACCGGGATCGGGGTGACGTTCGACCAGGTTGCGACGCTCGAGGCCGTCGATCACGCTGCCCATCGCGGCGCGACCCGTGCCCATCTGATCGGCCAGGCGCGTCTGGGTGGTCGCACCGAATTCAGCGACGTATGCGAGGAGGCTCGCCTGCGTGAGGTTGAGGTCGAGTGGCTTGAGCCGAGCATCGAACGCTTCGCGGATCAGGCGCGCCGTCGACATCAGGGTCGACTCGACGCGCAACCACGGTGGGGCGTCGAGTTCGTTGTTGGTGAGATTGCTCATGGCTCGTCTGGATTCGTATTGTACGCCCCCATACAGTATGTTCCAAGCCAGACAGAGCAGCGTCAGTACATCGAGCACGATCCAGGAGAGCCATGAGCGACACACTCACCGAACAAGAAGCCACCGACTTCCGCCAGAAGTGCGTGGACTTCATGGACGAGCACGCAGCGGGCCAGGGTCGTTCTCTCCCGGCCTCGATGATCAGAAGGCGTTCCTCGCCGCTGCCGCCGGCGCCGGCCTCGCCGGCGTGCCCTACGACGCGGAGTTCGGCGGTGGCGGCCTGTCGCTGGAGCACGACAAGATCTGGCGCGAAGTCCAAGGGCAACTACCGGATGATGGCGGGCGAGTTCATCATCAGCCACGGCATGTGCCTGCCGATGGTCAACGAGTACGGCAGCGACGAACAGAAGAAGCTGTACATGGCCGACATGATCTCGGGCAAGACCATGTGGTGCCAGATGTTCTCCGAGCCGGGAGCCGGGTCCGATGTCGCGTCGCTCCAGTCGAAGTGCGAACTCGACGGTGACGAGTGGATCCTGAACGGTCAGAAGGTCTGGACGACGCTGGCCCACAAGTCGCAGACTACGGCATCGTCGTCGCCCGCACCGACCCCGAGCAGGTCAAGCACGCCGGCATCTCGATGTTCATCCTCGACATGGCAGCTCCTGGCGTGGAGATCCGTCCGATCCACCAGATCGACGGTGGCAGCCACTTCAACGAAGTGTTCTTCTCCGACGTCCGCATCCCGAAGGACCACCTGCTCGGCGAGTACAACGACGGCTGGAAGCTCGCCACTGCGATGCTCATGTACGAGCGTGTGGCGATCGGCTCCGCCGGTTCCGGCAAGATCAACCAGCCGACGTACAAGCTGCTCCGCTCAGCTGCCCAGGAGACCGGCAAGATCAACGATCCGGTCGTGCGCGACCAGTTGATGCAGATCTATTCGATGGAGACGACCAAGGCAATGGTCGCGATGCGCAACAAGGCCGAGCAGAAGGCCGGTAAGACCCCCGGTCCCGCCGGCTCGCTCGGCAAGCTGCTCGGCTCGAACATCGCATGGAAGATGCGTGAGATCGCACTCGAGATGGCGGGACCCTCATCCATCGCATGGGAACCCGACGCCGACAACGGCTCCGAGCGTCAGCGCATCTTCTTGAACTCGTTCCAGTCGTCGATCGCCGGCGGCACCGACGAGATCCAGCGCAACATCATCGGCGACCGCGTCCTCGGTCTGCCTCGTGAGCCCAGCGTCGACAAGGGCGTCGCGTTCAAGGATCTCAAGGTCGGTACGCAGTCGAACTGATCGGCTCGACTGGTTCACGGCGTCGCGAACCGGGCACCATCTCTCCATGACATCATCCGACTCCGCATCGAATCAGGACAGCACCGCGCCGGAAGCGACCGAACCCGACACTGGCGCGCCGGCGTTCGACCCACCGGACCCGATGCTGCGCGCCGGTATCGGCGACGACCACGAGGCCATCTTCGACCCGCAGGCCGATGTGATCATCGGCGTCTCCTTCGACAACGTCATCAAGGCGCAGGAGTACCTGCTCGCCATGGGCCGCCTCCGCCAGAGCGGCGCGCTCGAACTCCACGACGCCGTCACCGTGACCAAGGGTGACGACGGCAAGGTCAACGTGACCGAGACCATCGATCCGACGCCCGGGCGCGCGGCGATGTCGGGCGGGATGTGGATGGGTCTGCTCGGCCTCCTGGTCGGCGGGCCCGTCGGCTGGGTCGCAGGGATCGGACTGGGCGCCGGAGCCGGCGCCGTGGCCGCGAAGGTGATCGACCTGGGAATCCCTGACGAATGGGTCGACTGGTTCAAGGACGCCGTCGAGCCTGGGACATCGACCGTGGCGATCCTCGCTCGCCACGTCCACGTGCACGCACTCGCCGCCGAAGCGCGCCGATTCCAGGGTGCGGAGTTGCTCTACACGTCCCTGCCGAGCGACGCGATCGCCGAGCTCGACGCCGCCTTCAGCGGATCCTGACTCTCCCGATCCGCCTGGCCCCCGGCGCATCTGCGAGCGTGTGGAAACAACGTTGCGAGGAGCCACCATGAAGTCAGTCGACGAGATGATCGCAGAAGCTCGCGAGACCATCACCGAACACACCCCCGCGGAGGCGTTGCGTCTCCAACTCGAGGAGGGTGCCGTGATCGTCGACATCCGTGATGTTCGAGAACTCCAACGCGAAGGCGTGATCCCGGGGGCCATCCACGCACCGCGCGGGATGCTCGAGTTCTGGGTCGATCCGCAGTCGCCGTACCACCGACCCGTCTTCGCGGAGGACCGCGAGTTCATCCTGCAATGTGCTTCGGGGTGGCGCACAGCGCTGTCGGCCAAGACACTCGGCGACATGGGAATGACCAACGTGAGTCACATCGTCGGCGGCTTCGGGGCGTGGCGAGACGACGGCCTCGGCGTCGAGACGCACGACGAATGGAAAGCAGCCGCGACGGCGTGACCCGCTGATCAGACCGGGCGGCGGCTGATCGCAACCAGCGACAATCCACCGAGCAACGCGAGCGTCGCGAGTGCGAACAGCTCGTTCGTCGTCGCCCCGGTGACCGGCAACGTGGCACCCGGTGGCGTCGGCGAGGCGTCGGCGCTCGATGCCGTTGTCGTGCCTGGCTTCCCGCCCGCCCGCCCGGGTTCGGGTGCCGCCGGTGATTGCGTCCCCGTGCCCACCGTTCCTGTGTTCACCGTTGCGGGACCGGAGATGTCGACGTCGGTCGTCGCTGCATCGAACGGCAGGAGCAGGGTCGAGCTCGTGGTCGTGGTCGTGGTCGTGGTCGACTCCGGCATGCTCGCCGCAGGAATCAGCGTCGTCGACGGTTCCACCGTGGCCGGCTGATCGATCCCGGTCGGCCCCGTCGCCGAGCCCGGCAGGGTCGTCGGAACCGGCATGGTTGCGGGCGTCCCCAACACCGTCGGCGGATCTTCCGTGACCGCCGGGAAGGTCGTCGTCAGGACCGGCAAGGTCTGGGGCGGACCCAACGCCGTCGCAGCATCTGTCGTCACCGGCGTGTCGGTCGAGGTCGACGCATCCGTGGTCGATGACGCAGGCGCCGCCGACGTCGGGCTGGGCGCCACTGCGAACGCACCGGAACCAGCAACGATCAGCCCGATCACGATGCGTGCCCGAGTCGCTCCACCGCCTCGACGTTCCGCCATGTCGAAGAAGCTACGCGCAAACCGTCCGGTTCACTCGACGCACAGTGAGGCGTCCCCACTCTCCGGGGTCGACGTGTGACCGACGCCTCGCCATTGCGTTGCAACGCATGCCGGAGGAGTCGCAGACCACACGAAGACTTGACACGACGCCGGACGAGCATGGAGATCGGTCGGTGTTCACGGCACGCGGTGAGGCACCATTGTTCGATGACGCCCGAACCTGCCACGCACTTCCCACCGGGCTTCTTCACCCGACAGGACGAATCCGACGATGCCGACTTCTACTCGTTCGATCGCTTCGTCACGCACATCGACGATGGCGCGATCGCGGCGGTCGGAGCGTTGTACGAGGAGTTGGGCCTGACGGGCGACGACGTCGACGTCCTCGACATCTGCTCGTCGTGGATCTCACACTTCCCGAGCAAGCCTCGACGCCTCGTCGTGACCGGGATGAACGCCGCCGAGTTGGAAGCGAACGAAATGGCGGACGAACGGTCGGTTCGCGATCTCAACGCCGACCCGTCGCTCCCGTTCGACGACGCGTCGTTCGACGCGGTCACGTGCGCGGTGTCGGTCGATTACCTCAGCCGCCCTCTCGACGTGTTCGCCGAGGTGGCGCGTGTGCTGCGTTCCGGAGGTGTCTTCGTGTGCACCTTCTCCAACCGGTGCTTCCCGACCAAGGCCATCCGCGGATGGTTGTCGACAGATGATCGAGGGCGCTGCGCGATCGTCGGCGCCTACTTCGACCTCACCGGCGGATTCGGGGAGCCGGTCACGCAACGACGCAATCCCGACGAGCCCGGTGATCCGCTCCACGCGGTCTGGGCCCGTCGGGATTGATGCGTCAGTACCAGTGGTTTCGACCACCGACGGCACGGCCCATGCTGCCGAGCACCCACAGGATGACACCGATGACGGCGATGATGACGCCGATCGTGGTGAGCACCGGGATGCTGAGCAGCACGCCGAGGATGACGAGGATGACGCCGAAGATGATCATGGTGTTCTGCTTTCGTTGTGCGGCGGATCTTCCCGCCGGATCTCGGCGTGACCCACCTTGAAGAAATCGAAACAATACCCGCTCGGTGCGGCACAGATCGAGAATCGGTGCTGCCGATCTCAGAGATCGATGATCGTCGTGCGATCGAGTGTCGCGAGGTCGTTCGCCTGGAGTGTGTTCGGGGCGAGCGTCCAGAGTTGATCGCCGATCACCATGGTCCGCACGATCCGCTGCTCGTAGCCGGCGAACCCGGCGTCGAAGCAGACTTCGATCCGGTCGACACCCTCGAGACTCACGGGGAACTGTTCGGCGCCCTCGAGCCAGTAGAGATTCTGGAAGTCGGCCGCTGCGACGATGTCACAGTTCACCGGGTCGATGCTCCCCTCGTCGTCCGCATCGCACAGCCCGACCGAGATTCCGGGCTCCTGAACGATCCAGAAGAGTTCGCCCACCGATTCGTCGGGTACCTCTTCGGCGGTCAACTCACGGCAGTCGGTGCGAGCCCGGTCGTCGGCGTCGATGTGGGTGACCCGCCCCTGTTCGGTGATGCCGTCCTCGGTGATGTTCAGTACGACGGCCCCGGCGAACTGGTCGTTCCACGACACCAGCGGCAGCACAGCGGTCGACGTCGGTGCCCACCAGAGGAAGGCTCGGTGGTCGAACTCGGCGTCGCTGTTCGAGTTCGGCAGCGTCCACACGTCGAGTTCTCGTGGATCCGCCGGGTCGCTGACGTCGAACAACGTGACCTTGGAGCCGGTCAGTCGGCCGTCGTCGGTGCCCTCCTGGCCGACACCGAGCACCAGTCGATCGCTGATCGGGTGGAGATAGGTCGACACGCCCGGGATCTTCAGTTCACCGCGGACGACCATGTCGGTCGGAGCGGACAGGTCGACGACGTAGAACGGATCGGTCTGGCGGAACGTGACGACGTAGGCGGTGTCACGGACGTAGCGGACCGAGAAGATCTGCTCGCCATTGCCGATGCCTCCGACCAGCCCGATCTGCTCGAGGCGGTCGCCGTTTGCTTGCATCGAGACGATCTGGCTCTCGCTCTGATCGCTCGACCACGGCGTGCCGGTGGTGGTGGCGACGAAGAACGTGCCGTCCTGGTCGTGCATCGAGAACTGATTCAGCAGGTGGCCGTCGACCGTTCCGGACGCTTCGTACTCGGCGGCTTCGCCGGCGGGGAGCGCGAAGCGGTGGATGCCGGTCTGGTAGGTCTCCTCCCAGCCGCTGCGCTGCTCGTCGTCCATCGTCGGCGGAATCCACTCGTTCGTGGAGATGTACATCCGGTCCTCGGACGAGTAGACGGTGTCCCCCGTCGCCATGACGGACGTGGTCGCTGCGGGCGAGCCGAGGGAGTCGTCCATCGGCAGCGTGAGCACCGAGAGCATGTCGAAGCCGGCGAACTCGGCCGGAGCGTGGATGCCGTCGCAGCTCACGAGCGCACCCTCCTCGCTCGAACCGTCGTCGTTGGCGAGCGTGTAGGTCGGTACCCAGTCCTCGAGCGTGGTCTCGCGAACCAGTTCGCGGTTGGCTTCGGCCGCTCGATCCTCGGATCCGGGACCGGACGGGAACAGGAAGCCGAGGTCGCTCGGTGACGTCGAGACCACGAGGCGGGCGGTGTCGCCGATCGACCGGGCGCTCACGTAGCGGCCGTCGACGGTGAGCGAGTTGGCGATCCGCAGGTCGTCCGGGTTCGTCAGGTCGATCTCGATCACGACCGTTCGCGGCTGCCTGAAGAACTCGCTGGGGAACGGCTGGGACGGGAGCGGCTCGTCGACGAACTGCGTCTCGGCGTCGCCGTCCTCGGCCACGGTCGTCGTGGTGACGGTCTCTGCCCGTCCGGGCGCCACGACACCACCTTCGATGTTCGCGATCACGAATGCTCGGTCACCCGACATCAACAGCTCTTGGCCGTGGACGTAGGTTCCGTCGTTCTCGTCGGCGAGCGTGACCGATCCGCGTCGCTCACCTGCACGGCCTTCGTCGTCGATGTCGACGTACACCAACCGGTTGCCGGTGATCGCGAGGATCCGCTGGCCGTCGGTCTTGACGATGTCGGGTTCGTCGACGCCTTCGACCTGCACGTTGGTCTCCGAGAAGGTGTCGGAGCCGTCGTCGCGGGCAGCAGCGGTGCGGTCGCCCTCGCTCTCGGGTTCGGCGGAGGCCGGCACCGGTGCGGACTCCGCGGCGTCGGCCGCGTCGCCGTCGTCCTCCATGGCCTCCTCGTCCAGTGCGTCGGTCGTCGACATCTCGTCGTCCATGAAGACCCGTTCGTCCTCGAACCAGTACCGCTCGTTGTCGAAGCCGTAGGCACCGACCCGCTCGGCGCCTTCGGTGTGGACGTAGTCGAGGAACGTGTCGCAGCCGTCGAAGCGTTGGAGCGCGACCTTCGCCCGTCGCTCCGGGTCGTCGTCGACCCGGCTCGGCGCGTCGTCGTTGCCGTCGTCCGGCTGGGTCGGATCGGTGGACTGGGTCGGATCGGTGGACTGGGACGGGTCGGTGGACGGGTCGGTCCCGGTCGCCGACTGCGGGCCGTCGGCGACGTCGGCCGAGCACGCCGTGAACGCGAGCGCGCCCGCTGCGATCAGCGCTGAGACGGTGCGAGCCCGGCGCGGTCCGCTGCAGCGAGTCGTGGGGTCGGTCGTGCGTTGCATGAGGGTTTGACGTCGCGCGACGCAGGTGCGGTTCCCCACCGTCGAAGATTCAAGGGCACGTCACGTCGCAGTACCGACCCGAATCGTCGACTCGAAACGTCATGCGATGACGCCCGATGCTCGCAGCGCTGCCGCATCCAGACCGAGTTCGGTGACGATCGCGTCGCTGTGCTCCCCCACAGCGGGAGCCGGCGTGCCCATGCGCGACGGCGTCGCGGAGAACCTGGCGGCGGAACGAGGCTCACGAATCGTCCCGGCGAGTGGATGTACCCGCGTGACGAACACCTCGTTGTGCATCACCTGCGGATCGGTCGGGAGATCGTCGAGCCCGTTGATCGCCGACGAC
Organism: Ilumatobacteraceae bacterium; assembly: GCA_963797925.1. Lineage (GTDB taxonomy): Bacteria > Actinomycetota > Acidimicrobiia > Acidimicrobiales > Ilumatobacteraceae > Ilumatobacter_A. The sequence continues at coordinate 347,967 of CAWCQZ010000001.1, forward strand.
GGGACGTCGTGCTCGGCGGACCGCCCCACGAAGTCGGCGAGCGAACACGCCGCCGAGGCTTCGGCCATCACGGCCACCATCTCGGTGGCGTTGGCGATGCGCGTCGGTGTGTCGACGAATCGTGGGTCCTCGGCGATCTCGGGACGCCCGAGTGCCGCGCACAGTCCGGTGAACTCGGAATCGGTGACCGCCGATGCCGATGCGAAGCCGTCGGCGAAGCGTGTCACCGCGTAGTTCGCAGCGATCGTCGGTGAACGGGTGACGTCGTCGTCGAGCAGTGCGGCGTCCATTGCCGAGTCGGGCCACATGAACGCGATGGCGGTGTCGAGCATGGCGATCTCCAAGTGTTGACCAGCGGCGCGGCCGGTCGCACGGGCGAACAGCGCCGCGGTGATCGCCTGGGTGGCGGTGTAGGCAGTGGTCTTGTCGCACAGCAACGTGCGGAACAGTTGCGGCTCGCCGGTTGCTGGGTCGCTCTGCACGCTGGCGAGGCCGGAAGCGGCTTGGATCACGTTGTCGTAGACCCGGCGTGTGCTGTTCGGGCCGTCGGCGCCGTACCCGGAGATCGAGGTGTAGATGAGGTCCGGGTTGATCGCGGCAAGATCCTCGTACCCGAGTCCGAGTCGCGCCATCGCGCCCGGTCGGAAATTCTGGATGACCACGTCGGCGTCGGCCACGAGACGTCGAACGACATCGACGCCGTCGACCTGCTTGAGGTCCACCACGATCGACCGCTTGCCACGATTGTTGTTGGCGAAGATCCCGGTCATCCCGTTCTTCTGGCTGCCGAGATAGCGCATGATGTCACCGAGGCCGGGTGACTCGACCTTGATCACGTCCGCTCCTTGGTCGGCCAGTTGCATCGCCGCGAGGGGCCCCGAGATCATCACCGAGAAGTCGATGACCTTGATGCCGGACAGCGGTCCCGTTGCGTCGCTCATGTCTCATGCTCGCGGGCGGTGCGGGTTTGCGACGAGGCGCAGAACCGCCCACCGTTGTGTGAAGCTGGCGGCATGGGATACGAATGTTTCGACGTCGAGATCGTCGACAAGGTCGGCCACCTCAAGATGAACCGTCCGGAGAAGGCGAACTCGATGGTTCCGTCGTTCTGGCGGGACCTGCCGGTGATCGTCGACGAGATGTCGGCATCCGGGTCGATCCGAGCGCTGGTCCTGTCGGGCGAAGGTCGCCACTTCTGCTCGGGGATGGACCTCTCGGTGTTCGCATCCGGGGACAACGGGTTGTCGGGTTCGTCGGGGACCGCAGGTGGCGGCGGTCACCGGAGTCGTCGCAACGAGCGGTTCCGGTCGACCGCACTGCACCTCCAGGAGTCGTTCACGGCGCTCGAGCGGGCACGGATGCCGGTGCTGTGCGCGATCCAGGGAGCGTGTGTCGGCGGCGGGATCGACATGGTGTCCGCGACCGACATGCGGTACGCCACGTCAGACGCGTTCTTCTCGATCGCCGAGATCAACATCGGCATGACGGCTGACGTGGGCACGCTGCAACGGATGCCCAAGCTCGTCGCCGAAGGCATCGTCCGCGAGCTCGCGTACACCGGCCGAAAGTGGACCGCCGCGGAGGCTCACGCCGCCGGCTTCGTCAACGCCGTCTTCGACGACCATGCGTCGCTGCTCGACGGCGTGCACGGCATCGCTGCCGAGATCGCATCGAAGAGCCCGATGGCGGTGTGGGGAACCAAGCAGACGATGCACTACACCCGCGACCACTCGGTGGCCGATGGGTTGGAGTTCATCGCGAACTGGAATGCGGCGATGTTCGACACCGACGACATGGCCGAGGCTGCTGCTGCCGCCATGGAAGGTCGCGCGGCGGACTACCCCGACCTGCACTCCCGATTCGACGGACTCTGACCCACCGCTGCTGACACACCGTGCGTGTCGCGTCGCTCACATGCACACGAATCTCGGCGGACCACTCCCAATCAGGTCGGCCGGTGCTGCGACGAACACATAGGTTTGTCGGCGTGTCGAATGCGCAACGCGGCTTCGGTCGAACGTCGATGGAGTTGTCCGGGTGGGGCCGTTGCGTCATGGTGCGCGTGGTCGAGGATCTCGCGGCGGTCGATGAGTTCATCGCGGCGCGCGGTGAGTTCAGGCGAGCCGTGGTCTTCCAGAACCTCACGGTCTCGGAACGAAGCGAACTGATCACCTCGATCGAGCAGCTCGGCGTCGACCTCCGCCGATTCACCCCGAGCGACAAGGCGGAGATGCGCATCCCCGTGCCCGGCGCACGAGCGCGGGCCTCGATGCTCGCCGTCTCGGTACTCGGGACACCGCTCACGCTCGCCATGCGCCTCTTGGGACGCAGGAACTCGATGTACGAGTTGATCGATCGCCCTCCGGACGCACTCGGCGTGTGATCTCGATGCCGGTCGTCGGTGAGTGCGACGTGCCGACCCATCGGATACGAGAACGTTCCGGCGAAGCGAATTCCGACCGATCAGTCGGGGCGGATCATCTCGTACAGCTCACCGTTGTGTGAGTAGAGGTTGCCGGCGTGGCGCCCGATCGTGTCGAGTCCGGCCTGGTCGACTCGCGTGCCGTCCAGCAATCGGTCGGCGACGTTGAACGCCAGCACCTCGCCGAACACGACGCTGCTTCCCATCGGCGCCTCACCGATGTCGACGATCTGCGTCACCTTGCACTCGAACGTCGCCGGCGCTTCCGCGACCGACGGCGCGTCGACCGCTTCGGCCTCACGCACGGTGAGCCCGGCGACCTCGAACTCGTCGACGTCGGCAGCGTGGCCGCCCGCCGTCTCGTTCATCGCCGGCCCGAGATCGAAACTCACGATGTTGACCGTGAACACCCCGGTGTCGCGCACGTTCGTGAGCGTGTCCTTGCGTGCCGAGGGCTGTCCGGTCGGCGCGAACATCACGGTCGGAGGTGATGCGGCGACGCCGTTGAAGAACGAGTACGGAGCGAGGTTGTTGGTGCCGTCGGTCGAGCGGGTTCCGATCCAGCCGATCGGACGGGGAACGATGAGACCGGTCATCAGCTTGTACGCGTCCACGGCGTCGATGTCGGCAGTGACGAATCGTTGCATCCGGACACGTTAGGAGCGCCACGTTCATCGTCCCGCGTTCGACGACGTGCTCGCGTGAGATCCTCGCGCGAGATCGTGGCGGCCACCGGCCGCGACGATCTCACGCGAACGAGTACCGACACCACGCTCGACAACCGCGAGGAGATCGGCCACCATGGCCCCGGACGGGCGACAAAGTGTCGGAACCGATCAGCAGAGTGGAGGACGTGTGGCACAACGACCGAGGATCGGTTTCGTGGGGCTCGGGAACATGGGCGGGCCGATGTGCCGGCGCCTCGTGGGCGCCGGGTACGAGGTGATCGCCTTCGACATCGACCACGACGCGATCGCCGTTGCGGTCGCCGGCGGCGCGGTCGCCGCCGAGTCGGCCGCTGACTGCGCCGGCCGCGCCGACGTGTTCATGACGTCGCTCCCTCGCCCTGACCACGTGGAGACGGTGATGACGGGCGACGACGGCGCGTTGGCCGCGCTGCGTTCCGGGTCGGTCTGGGTCGATCTGACGACGAACCGGAAGGATCTCGTGATCCAGCTCGCGAGCGCTGCTCCCGACGGTGTCGAGGTGGTCGATTCTCCGGTCACCGGCGCCGTCGACGGTGCCCGCACCGGCAAGCTCACGCTGTTCGTCGGCGGCGACACGAAACCCGTCGATGCGGTGACGCCGATCCTCGATCACCTCGGACTCGTGATCGCATGCGGCCCGCTCGGCACGGGCAACGTCGTCAAACTCGTCACGAACCAACTCTGGTTCGTGGCCGCCGCGGCGATCGGCGAAGGCTTCGCGACTGGCCTCGCCAACGGCGTGGAACTCGGAACGCTGTGGCACGCGATCAAGGAGAGTGTCGGGCGACAGCTTCGTCGCCCGCCACGATGCACCGAGCATCTTCGCCGGCCACTACGACCCGTCGTTCTCACTCGACCTGTGTCTGAAGGATCTCGGCCTGCTCGCCGAACTCAACGAACAGGTCGGAACCGACCTGCCGATGACGACCGCCGCCCACCAGACGTTCCAGCGCGTCTGCCGACACGTACGGGTCCGACGTCGGCGAACTGCACGTGGCGCGCCGCATCGAAGACGAAGCCCAGCTGCCAATGCGTCTCGACGGCGACTGGGTCCCGCACTGGGAGAAGTGACGTCGCAGTCCGACCGAGGCCGCCGCTCGGTGTTCGATCTCGCCATGGCGTGAGGTCCGACGAAGTACTGTTGGCACGGTGAGCAACGTGTTGCCCTTCCCGTCCAACGGTCGACGTGCCGACCGCGATGCGAATGGCTCCGATAGCCCCGAGCAGCCCGAGCCTCGGCTGCGTGACGTCGTGGGCGACGTGCTCCGCGACGAACGGCTCGAACAGGAGCGCACGCTGGCCGACGTGGCCGAGCGGGCGGCGGTGTCACTGCCGTACCTGTCCGAGGTCGAACGGGGCATCAAGGACGTGTCGTCGGACGTGCTGCACTCGATCTGTGACGCGCTCGACCTGCCGCTCGCCGACGTGCTCGAGCGATCAGCCGATCGCCTTCGCATCGACGCCGGGTCGCAGCGCAGTACGCGCTTCCAACTCGTGGCGGCCTGACTCCACGCGCTCCGGTACGAGGTCGGCAACGCCGTAGGCCACGGCCGCCGGACCCGACAGGACCAGTGCGTGTTCCGTGTCGGCACGCACCCGCTCGACGGTCTGGCCCGTGTGGCGAGCCAAGATCTCCTCGGCGTCGGCGCGCACTCTGGCCAGCTCGGCTGCCTCGACCGCCAGGTCGGTCATCGAGCCTCGACTGACCTCGGTGTGCGGCTGGTGCAGCAGGACCCGAGCGTGTTCGAGCACCGCTCGCTTGCCGTGCGCTCCGGCCGCGAGCAGGAGCGCTGCCGACGAGGCCGCTTGCCCGACGCACAGCGTCGCGACGTCGGGGGCGATGTGGTTGATCGTGTCGTAGATCGCCAGGACTGCGGTGAGTGACCCACCTGGCGAGTTGATGTAGAGCTGGATGTCCTGGCTCGGCTGAGCCGCCGCCAGGTGAAGGAGTTGGGCGACGATCACGTTCGCCACGCCGTCGTCGATCGGTGTCCCGATGAAGACGATCCTGTCGGCGAGCAGCCGGCTGTAGATGTCGGAGGCTCGCTCACCGCGTGCCGTCGACTCGATGACCGTCGGGATCGTGTAGCTGGTCATGCGGCACCGCCTGCAGCCCGTGCGAGGCCGACACGACGCACGACACGGCGCGGGAGCACCTCGTCGAGACTGGTCACGAGGTGGTCGACGAAGCCGTAGTCGAGGGCTTCCTCCGCATCGAACCATCGGTCTCGGCCGACGTCGACGACGACCTGTTCGATGGGCCGCCCCGTGTGGCGAGCGATGATCGATCGCAGCCGATCCAGCGTCGCCACCAGGTTCTTCGCTTGGATCTCGACGTCGGACGCAGACCCACCGATGCCGGCCGAGCCTTCGTGCATCAACACCTGCGCATTCGGCAGCGCGAACCGCTTGCCCGGCGTCCCCGCACACAGCAGGACCTGGCCCATGCTCGCAGCCAAGCCGGTCGCGACCGTGACGACATCGTTCGGAATCAGCTGCATCACGTCGTACACCGCCAGGCCGGCGAGCACCGATCCGCCCGGCGAGTTGACGAAGAGACAGATGTCCGACTCCGGATCGTCCGCCGACAGTGCGAGGAGTTGGGCGATCACCGCATCGGCCGACTCGTCGGACACCTCGTTCGAGAGCATGACGATTCGAGCATCGAGCAGGCGGTCGCTGATCGGGCGACCGCCGAAGTGAGAGTTGATGGAGTTCATGGCGACCATCGTCGGGGAGTCCGCCGTGCGAACGCGGCGGTTCTGCCAGAGGCAGAAGCGAGTCAGCGCGACGGTGCGATCTGCTCGAGCGTGGTGGGGGACGCCCACACGACGACGCCATCACCGACGTCGAACCGACCGTCGAACCACTCCAGGGTGGCCGTCCGTCCGCCCGCCCGTGCCGAGTCCTGCCTCGCCTCGCGCCGATCGACCTGTTCGGCCGACGCATCCGTCATCGTGGGAACGTCGCGGGTCAGTCGCGCCGGATCAGCTGATCGGCGCTGGTGAACAGCTTGCGGGAGATGCCGAGGCTCATCACGGCGGTCGTCGTGGCGACGCTGCCGAGGACGAGATACATCACCGAGATCTGCACCCGCACGGCGTCGGCCGGGTCCGTGCCCGGCGAGGATCAAACCGACCATCGCACCCGGCAGGGCGATGATCCCCACCGCTTTGGTGGTCTCGATCTGCGGAACCAGTGCCGTGCGCAGCGACTCGCGCAGGATCGGGCGGAACGCATCGGTCGCCGACAGCCCCAAGGCAAGACGACCTTCGATCTCTTCACGTCGTTCCCTCGCAGCATCGAAGAGACGACGTGACACGAGCACCGTCGCGGACAGCGAGTTGCCGACGACGATCCCGGCGAGCGGCACGATGGTGCGCCCTTCCAGTTCGTAGACCTGGAATCCGAACAGCACGCCGAGCGTCACCAGTGCCGACGCCGAGTACGCGAGCAGCGACAGTGCGAACACCGACGGCACGTCCTTCGCCCGCCGCCACGTCGTGTACGCGGCGAAGACGTGCATGACGACGAGCCAGATGCCCGAGAAGATCAGCGGATCGTCCTCGTCGACGACGAGTTGCAGCGCGAAGCCGACGATCAGCAACTGCACGAGCGCACGCAGCGCCGCCCACACCAGTTCGCGTTCGAGGCCGAGCTGTCGCCAGAGCGAGATCGCCACGGCCACGGCGATCAGGATGCTCGACGCGGCGAGTCCGAGCAGCCCGATGTCGGCCCGATTCACGACGGGTCACCCGCAGCGTCGGCGCCGACGAGCTCGCGGACTCGAGCGTCGCTGTGCGCGTCGAGCTCGTCGAGATGACCGAACGCTGCGACCTCACCGTCGATCAACACGACCGCATGGTCGGCCATGCGACGCAACTGGTCGGTGTCGTGGGTGATCCACACGATCGGCACGCCCCCGGCGGCGACCTCCATCCCGAGGTCCTCCACGGTGCGGCGAGCAGCGCCGTCGAGCGCGGCGGTCGGTTCGTCGGCCAGCAGCACGGACGGGTCGGTCAGCAGCGCACGGGCGATCGACATCCGCTGCGCTTCGCCACCGCTCAACCGATCCGCCTGGCGATCCAGTAGATCGCGCGGCATCCCGACGTGGTCGAGCACGTGGTGCGCTCGCGCTTCGTCGAGCGCAGGGACTGCGACGGTGAAGTTGTCCATGACGGTTCCGGGGAAGATGGGCGCTTTCTGGAAGACCATCGCGACACGCCGTCGGAGCTCGCGAGGGTCCCATTCGGTGAGGTCGCGGCCTTGCCAGGTGATCGACCCGGACAACGGATCATCCAGTCGGTTCAACAGTCGCAGGAGGGTCGACTTGCCTGACCCCGACGGGCCGGCGACTGCGAGGATCCCGTCGCACGGAACGGAGAGCGATACCCCTTTGATGATCGGTGCATCGGGCGGTCCGGCGACCACGTCGGTCAACTCGAACGAGATCGGCGAGGACACGCCCGCACCGTACAACCCCTGTGTGCACCCGAGCCCGACCCACCTGACGGAGGCCTGCACGAGCGCGGCCGTGGCGGTCACCGCTCGCACCCCGACGATGCGATGGTGACGGTTCCTCGGATGAGAGGGTTGATCGCCGTTGCGGCGGGTAGGCCCCGGCTTCCACCCCCAGAGAATCGGAGACTCACATGTCCAACACCACGTTCCGCATGGTCAAGCTCGTCGGCGAAGCACCCGAGAGCATCGAAGCAGCCGTCCTCCAGGCACTCGGCACGTCGGCCGAGAAGGTCCACGGCCAGACGTGGGCACAGGTCGGCGACATCCGCGCCAACATCAACGACGACGGTGGCGTCGACCGCTGGCAGGTCACGGTCGAGGTCGCCTTCGAGGTCGACTGATGCCTGACCCGAAGGAAGAACTCGGCGATCCCGAGATGGACCCTCGCAACCAGGACGATGTCGGCGAGATGCCCGGCTCGTTCGTCGACTCGTCGCACAACATGCCAGGCGACCAACCGGAGGACGACACTCCTCCGTCGAAGACGCTCGCCGACGGGACCCGAACACGGGACGATCTCGACGACTGAGCGCCCCGATGTCGCCTCGACCCACTGCACTACGTTGAGGAAATGACCGACAAGGATCTGCTCGATCAACTCCGAATCGACGGCGATCCGAAGCTGTCCTCGCGTGACACCGCCGACACGTTCGGCTGGGAACGCGACGAAGCCGAGGCGCTGTTCGCAGAAGAACTGGTCGAGCTGGTCGAACTCCAGAAGAAGTTGTTCGCCGACAAGTCCGCATCGTTGCTGATCGTGCTGCAGGCCATGGACGCCGCTGGCAAGGATTCCACGATCCGGGCGGTGATGAGCGGCCTCAACCCCGCCGGAGTCGACGTGCAACCGTTCGGCGTGCCGACCGACGAGGAACGTGGCCATGACTACCTGTGGCGGATCCACGCTCACGCACCCGAGGACGGCTACATCACCGTGTTCAACCGGTCGCACTACGAGGACGTGCTCGTGGTTCGTGTCAAAGGCTTCGTACCCGAGAAGGTCTGGAAGAAGCGCTACGACCACATCCGCAACTTCGAGCAGATGCTCGCCGACGAAGGCACACACATCGTCAAGATCTTCCTCAACGTCTCCGAGGACAAGCAGAAAGAGCGCTTCGAGGAGCGCCTCGAACGACCGGACAAGCGCTGGAAGTTCCGCCTCGGCGATCTCGACGACCGTGCCCTCTGGGATGACTACATGGATGCGTACACCGACGCGATCGAGAAGACGTCGACCGACGACGCTCCCTGGTACGTCGTGCCTGCAGACAAGAAGTGGGCTCGCAACGTGTGCATCGCACGCATCCTTCGCCACCACCTCGAAGCAGATCGATCCGAAGTACCCCGATCCCGACAGCGAGATCGACTTCGACGACATCACCGTCACCTGACGACAGAGAGGGGGCGAAAGTGCCTGGCACTTTCGCCCCTTTCGGTGTGGTGATCAGCCTCGAGCGTTGTCGGCGCGCTGGAGTCGGCCGTAGCCGTCCACGGGGAGGCCGGTCAGCAACACGACCGATGTCGCTGCGAACGCGAAACACGCACCGATCGCCCACCTGTAGCCGTCGGTCGAATCGATGAGCAGTCCCGCCGTCGGCGCCCCGATCAACGCACCGATTCCCGGAGCGGTGTACAGCAGCCCGAGAATCGAGCCGAGGCCTGCCACGCCCAGCCGATCGGAGATGACGATCGGGCTGAGCGCGACGAATCCGCCGTAGCCCACGCCGAGCACGAGGACGAAGAGCACCAACATCGCGTACGACGACCCAGCCACGAACCACACGACGAAGCTGCCGGCCGTGATCATCAGGCACGAGCGATACAGACGGAATGATCCGAACCGGCGCACGAGCGACCCGAAGCCCACGCGTGACACGACGCTCGAACCGCCGAGGACGCCGACCAGCACCGCTGCTGCGACCGGGTCGACGCCGCGTTCCTTCGCGTACTGACCGACGAACACGAACGGGACGAACAACGCAAGCCCCAACGTGAACGCCGACAGCGCAAACCGTCGGAACACAGGGCTGGCGAGTGCGTCGGCGAAACGCGACGGTTGCGGCGTGCCGTCACCGGGGGGCCGAGCGATCAGCGGCACGCACACCAGGAGGAGGACCGCTCCGAAGATCGCGAAGAACACGTAGGTGTCTCGCCAGCCCCAACGGTCGATCAGCGCGGCGGACAGCGGCGACATCACGGAGGTGCCCACGCCGATCCCCGCCACGGCCAGCCCGACTGCCACCGCACGCTGTTCACGGAACCAACCGCCCACGACCGACACCATCGGCACGTACCCGCACGCAGCAGCCACTCCGACGCCGGCGCCGTACGTGACGTACCCCATCCCGAGCGACTGCACCCGGCTCGTCGCGATCAGCCCGACGAACAGCGCCACCGCACCCATCGCCAGCACGACCCGCGGCCCGAACCGGTCGGACATGCGGCCGGTGATGATGCTGAGTGAGAAGAAGAGGAAGGTGGTCACCCCGAAGATCACCGCAGTGGCGCCCTTGGCTGCGTCGAACTCCTCGCTCATCGATTCGAAGAACGCGCCGAAGCTGTAGGCCACGCCGAGCGTCATGCCCGACGAGAAGAAAGCCGCCACGACCGTGAACCAGGCACGGCGTGAATCGATCCCCTGCGCCTGCACGATGCGACCCTACGCGTCGACCCCCTCGCCCGGACCGGTCGCGGCGAACCGCAGTCAGCCGTGGAGGATCTCTTCGAGCTTCGCGACCGCTGCTACGGACTGGTGCTGCGGGACGAGGATCCGGTGACCGGACGCAACACCCGACACGATGTTGAACGCATCGTGACCGCCGGCGTCGAAGCCGGCATGACGCAGCTGGTCGACGGCGAACGGCCCCTGCCCGATCGCCACGACCCCGATCTCGGTCGGTTCGTCCGGGTTCACCTCTTCGGACGCTCCGAACCAATGTCGCATCCAGTCACGAAATCCCATACGGGCATCCTCGCAGCTCGCTGTCGCACACCGCCGACGGCCACTCCGGTCGGCACGTCCCTGACGGTCGGATGACGTCCGACGTGACGGATGACGGATGATGGATGACGCGTCGGATGACGGATGTGAGAGCGTCAGCCGGCGCCGGGGCCCCGTCGAGACGGGTGACCGGCTCCGGGCGCCGGCTGAGCCCCACGGATGAGGCGACCCGGAAGCGCGTCCGTGGCGACACCCTCGCGGTAGGTCTCGTGGCCGGCGACGATCGTGTTGCGCCACCCGTCGGCCCGTTGCAGGAGTCGACGTCCGCCGGCAGGCAGGTCGTGCGCGATCTCCGGCTTGTGCAAGCGCAGGTTGTCGAAGTCGACGACGTTGAGGTCGGCGCGGTAGCCGGGGGCGAGCACACCTCGATCGTGGAGCCCGACGGTGCGAGCAGTGCCCTGGCAGTGCCGCTGGACGAGCAAGGAGAGATCGATCGTGCCACGATCGCGATCACGTCCCCAGTAGTGGAGCAACGTGGTCGGGAAGCTGCCGTCGCAGATCGTGCCGACGTGTGCGCCGCCGTCACCGAGTCCCGGCACGGTGTGCGGGTGGGTCAGCATCTCGTGGACCGCGTCGAGGTTGCCGTCGACGTAGTTCAGGAACGGCAGGTACAACATCCCCGACCCGTCACCGGCGGGGCCGAGCAGCACGTCGAGAGCGAGTTCTTCGGGCAGGACACCGGCCCTCGCGGCGCGGGCCGCGATCGAGTCGTCCAGCGTCGGTTCGTAGTCCGGCTCGTCGCCCATCTCGAACAGCAACTCGAACTTGTGGATGAGCGACCCGCCGAGCTTGTCGCGGTTGCGTTCTGCGAGTTGTTCACGATGTCGGGCGAGCAGACGTTCGCGGAACGCCGGGTCCCGGAGCGCAGCGATCCGGTCCGCGAACGAACGGTCTGCGACCTCTGCGTAGACGCTGCTGGTGAGGAACGGGTGCAGCGTCAGTTCCAAGCCGAGGATGAGGCCGACGGCGCGGGCAGCGACCTGACCGGTCATCGTCAGGCCGGCGTCGTTCGCTGCTGTGATGTGATCCAGGATCGATCGGTAGGCATCGGGGACCATCGGGTTGCGAGCGACCGAGATCGACATCGGGCGACCGGAACGGGCGACCATCTGGCGCAGCGTGGAGAACTCGTCGTCGACGTCGAGGAAGTCGGACACGACCTGCAGCACGCCCGTCCCAGCGGCACCGACGCCTTCTGCGATGCCGATGAGTTCGTCGGGAGCAGCGGTCAACGTCGGTGTGTAGGCGCCGGTCGACGTCTTGTGGTTCCGGGTGCGGCTGGTCGTGAATCCGAGTCCACCGGCCACGATGCCGTCGCGGGCGAGGTCGGCCATCGCCGCGATGTCGTTCGGCGTCGCGTCCTCGTGATTCGCACCGCGCTCGCCCATCACGTGGAGACGCAGCGCCCCGTGTGGAACCTGGGCCGCCACGTCGATGTCGTGTGGGCGAGCGTCCACCGCGTCGAGGAACTCGGCGAACGTGTTCCAGTCCCACGCGAGGCCCTCGTGCAACGCCGCGCCAGGAATGTCCTCGACGCCCTCCATCAGCTCGATCAACTGGTTGTGGTCGGCGTCGTGGACCGGCGCGAAGCCGACGCCGCAGTTGCCCATCACCACCGTGGTGACGCCGTGCCACGACGACGGCTGCATCCGCTCCTCCCACGTGGCCTGGCCGTCGTAGTGAGCGTGGATGTCGACGATCCCGGGGATCACCAGCGCACCGTCGGCGTCGATCTCCTGCGTGCCCGACCCAGCGACCTTGCCGACCTCGACGACAACGCCGTCGCGCACCGCCACGTCAGCAGACCGTGAAGGCGCGCCCGTTCCATCGATCAGTTCGCCACCACGTACCACCAGATCGAACTCGGCCATGAACCATGGTGCCACCACCGCTCGTGCTGTCGCGCAGCGGACCGTGATGCTGCAGACACGACCTCGAATGTTCGGAGCGAGTCGATCGGCCGAACACCGACGTTGCCCGCCATCGACACAAGCCGTTCCGGCACCACCAGAGGGGACCCACCATGACCGAACCACGACACCGCACGACTGAACGGACAGGGTTCGGGGTGGGTCGCCATGGTGCCGACTCGTCGTGCATCGGTCAGACTCGACCGATGCAGGAACTGAGCGGCAAGACAGCAGTCATCACGGGCGCGGCGAGTGGGATCGGGCTCGCCATGGCGCACCGCTTCGGCGATGCAGGCATGAACCTGGTGCTCGGCGACGTCGAATCCGATGCACTCGACATCGCGACGACCGAGCTCTCCGACGCTGGACACGAGGTCGCGGCAATGCAGCTCGACGTGCGCGACCTCGACGGGATCCGGGCACTCGAAGCCTTTGCCCGAGAGAATTTCGGCAACGTCCACGTCCTCTGCAACAACGCAGGCGTCGGCGCTGGAGGGCCGGTGTCGGACCCCGACAACCTCGACCTCTGGAAGTGGACGATCGACATCAACCTGTGGGGCGTCATCTACGGCTGCAAGGTCTTCATGACCGGCATGCTCGAACACGGCGAGGAGGCGCACATCGTGAACACCGCATCGATGGCCGGGCACCTGTCGGCACCGATGATGGGCCCGTACAACATCTCGAAATACGGCGTCGTCGCCCTGTCCGAGACGATGGCGAAGGAAGCGCTGATGATGGGCACCAAGATCGGTGTGTCGGTGCTCTGCCCCGCTTTCGTGGCAACGGGCATCGCCACCAGCGATCGCAACCTGCCCGAGAACATCAAGGCCGCACACGGCCGTGACGCGCCCGACGAGGCGTCGAGTAGCACGCAGTCGGCCATCGAGCAACTCGTCGCAGCGGGCATCCCGGCGGCCGACGTGGCCGAGGCCGTGCATCACGCGGTGGTCAACGACGAGTTCTGGATCCTCACGCATGATGACGCCAAAGCCGCCGTCACCGAGCGCGCCCGTCAGATCGTCGACGGCGTCAACCCGCCACTCACCGGATTCGTCTGAAGATCATTCGGTGTCGGACACCGAATGATCTCTATTCGCCGCGGCGGGAGTACGGCGCTGGAGTCCGGCCGAACTCGTCGACGATCCCGAACTCGACTGCGAGGTCCTCGACCCACTGGATCGAGCCGGACCGTGCCATCAGGTCGGGAGCGACGGCGAGTGCTGCGGCTGTTCGACCGACGGCGAGCGGCGTCTGCGCGGTGTCCATCTCTTCCTTCGTGCCGCCGCGCGCTTCGAGGATGAACTCGGTCGAGACGCTGCCCGGGTACAGCGTCATCGACGCGATTCCCTTGGGCTCCAACTCGACGGCCATGTCCTTGCTCAGCCGGTCGAAGCCCGCCTTCCCCGCGCCGTACGACGAACTGAAGTGGTACGACTGGCCACCGGGTGACGACACGTTGATGATGCAGCCACCTTCACCTGCCGCGAACATCAGCGGCGCTGCGTGCCACGACGACACGTAGTGACTGCGCATGCCGATGCCGACCTGGTCGTCCCAGATCGACACCGGATGGTCCCAGAATCCGCCGCCCCATGCGGGTGGGTTCGGGATCTTGTAGACGTTGTTGACGAGGATGTCGATCTTGCCCTGCTCGTCACCGATCCGGGAGAACAGTGCTTCGATCTGGGCATCGTCTCCGTGGTCGGTCTGCACCGCGACACCTGTGCCGCCGGCTTCCTCGACCATCTTCACCGTGGTGTCGATGCTCAGCTCGCCATCGCCGATCGTCCGTCCGGTCACGTAGACCGTGGCGCCCATCTCGCCGAGCGCGATGGCGGTGCCGCGTCCGATGCCACGCGACGACCCGGTGACGACGGCGACCTTGCCGTCCAGCACGCCGGTCATCGGGCACCCACCTTCGCGTCGGCGTTCGCAACCGACTCATCGGCAACGAAATCGACGTCGAGTCGAGTCAGCCCTCGCAGCAGGAAGCTCGGGAAGTAGTTGTAGTCGTTCGATTCGGCCATCGAGAACGACTCGATCCGCCGAGACCATTCCTCGAGCGCGACCTTGCCTTCCAACCGCGAGAGCGCAGCGCCGAGGCAGAAGTGGATGCCCTTGCCGAAGGCCAGGTGATCACGCAGATTGTCGCGTTCCGGGCAGAAGGAATCAGGGTCGTCGAACAACTCGGTGTCCCGATTCGCCGATGCGAACACGATCACGATGCGAGCCCCCTTCGGAATCTGAACGCCTTCGAGTTCGTGGTCCTTCGTGGCGATGCGGAACATGCCCTGTGTCGGCGTCGTCAACCGCAGTGCTTCCTCGACCATCTTCGGCGCCCGGGACGGATCCGCTCGGAGCTTCTCCCACTCGCCCGGAGTGTCGGCGATCAGCCGCATCGACTCCGTGAGCAGCTTGGTGGTGGTCTCGTTACCGGCGACGAGCAACTGCTGGACCATGCTCAGCATCTCGGCCATGTCGAGCGGCCGCTTGTCGGTGATGTCCGGGTCGTCGTCGTCGACTCGGGCGTTCAACAGGTTGGTCAGGAGATCGTCCTGCGGCTCGGTTCGACGCTTCTCCAACTCCGCCGCGAAGTAGTGCTGGTACTCGTTCACGCCGCGCTCGGCTTCGACCCGCTTGTCGATCGAGATCTGCGTCCCGATGCCCGCGATCGAATCGTCCGACCAGCGCTTGAAGTCCGCGAGTCGATCGTCGGGCACGTTGAGCGCGTGTGCGATCACTTCGACGGGAAGCGGCACGCCGAACTCTTCGACGAACTCGATCGAGTCCTTCTCGATGAACGCATCGATCAACCGCGTGGTGATCTCTCGGATCTTCGGCTCGAGCTCCGCGATCACCTTCGGTGTGAACGCCTTCGAGATCAGACGTCGATAGCGGGTGTGGTCCGGCATGTCGGCAGTGAGCATCGTCGGGATGCGCGGGTAGCCGTCCTTCATCACCTCTTCGAGCTTTGCCCGGTCGTCGTCGGGTAGCGGCATGCTCGCCCCGCCGAAGCGCGACGAGTACGTCTCGACGTCTCGGATGATCTGGAGGACCAGGTCGTGTCGCGTGACGAGGTACATCCCCATCGACTCGAGATGCATCACCGGCTGCTCGTCGCGCATCTCGCGCGTACTGCGGGAACGGGCACTGGAGAGTTGCCGGGTCGAATGGGTTGAAGGTGGCGAGATCGCTCATCGGGGTCTCCGGTTCAGAGTTGGGACAGGGTGTGCTTCAGGGTCGGGAGTTCCATGCCGCGAGCCATGATCTCCTCCATACCGCCGACGACGCCGGTGATGTTGGCGAGCACGATGTGCTCGAGGCCGTTCTTCGCGTAGCCCTCGAACTGGGTGGCGAGTTCGTCGGAGTTGCCGATGAACAGCACCTCTTTCACCATGTCGAACGGGATCTGGCCGGCGAGCTCGCGCAGCTCGTTCGGGTCGAGGTCGTGGATGATCACGTCGACGAAGCCCTGCGAGTCGTTGCCGAGCGGATGCTTCAGACCGTGCTTCTCCCAGATGTGACCGTGAGCAAAGAGCCCGAACAGCTTGCCGAGCGGCTCGGCATCGAACATCTCGGCGGCCTTGTCCTGGCTCTCGGAGAACAGCACGAACGGGAGCAGCGCGTTCTCCGGAGTGGGGCGGCCGGCGTCGGCGGCGTGCTTCGCGATGACCTCACGCTTGGCGCCGTACTCCTCGGGCTTCATCCACCACGCCGGGATCCATCCGTCGCCGTACTCACCGGTGAGGCGCAACATGCGTGGGCCGTGCCCAGCGACCCAGACGGGAGGTGATCCGCGACCTTCGGCCTGCAGCGGCAGCCCCATACGGCCGACACCACCGTCGGCCATCTTGCCGGTGTCGAGCAGTGAACGAAGGTCGCGCAGCACGTCTTCGAGGATGCCGACCGGCTTGTCGAACGGGTAGCCGAACGGCAGCAGGCTCTCGGCCTCTCCCGAACCGATGCCGAGGATGAATCCACCGGGGTTGAGATCGTTCAGCGTGAGCGCCGTTCGGGCGAGGTCCGCGGCGCCGCGGCGGGTCGCGTCGGTGACCGAGATGCCGAACGGCAGGTCGGTCATCGTGCCGACCTTCGCGCCGTAGACGAACGGGTCGTAGAACGCGTCCGGGTCGGCAGCGAGCGCGGAGAGTGGCGTCTCGCTCCAGAGTTCGGGGTGGAAGACGCCGAGAATGTGGTCGGGTGACCAGTAGGAGTCGAAACCGACCTGTTCGTAGACCTCGAGCATCGCTGCGGTGCTCTCCCACGGGAATTGTGAGGGGAGGTTGATGCCGACTTTCATGTGCTACTTCTTTCGTGTTCGTGAGACTGGTCGTTGATGTTCGTGGCGGTCACGTGCCGGCAAGGCGTTCGACGATGGGCCCGACGCTCGACGCGGCTGATGCGCCGAAGGTGACGTAGGAGATGCCGTAGGTCTCCCGTCGAGCGACGAGCTGGTCACAGATCTCGTCGACGGACCCGACCAGCGCGTGCGGATGCTCGGCGAACTGCTCGGGTTCGAGTTGGAACATCGGCGCCATCTGCGCCAACGTCGCCTCGCGTTGATCGGTGACGACGGTGAAGTACGCGCCGATCTCGATCTCGAGGTCGTCGAAGTTCTTGCCATCGGTCCGTTCCGCTGCACCGGAACGGACGAAGTCGATCTTCTGCGCGGTCAGTTCGGCGGTGCTGCTCCCGACACCGTCGGGTCCGATCTTGCCGGAGCTGTTGTCGAAGTTGAGGCTGACGATGTCCGCCTCGCGTCCAGCGATGCCGAGCACACGTTTCGCGCCGCCACCGATCATGACCGGTGGCATGCCGTTGGGCGGCTTCGGCAGGCCCGTGAAGCCGGTGGCGTCCACGTGCTCGCCGTGCGCGTCCACATCGCCGTCACCGAGGTGTTGACGGATCAGCCCGAGCGTCTCCTCCATCCGGTCCAGACGGATGCCCGCCCGATCCCACGGCACGCCCATCGCCTCGTACTCACCTTGCAGCCAGCCGCAGCCGATGCCGATCTCGAGACGGCCGTCGGAGAAGAAGTCGAGGGTCGCCAGTTCCTTCGCGAACATCACCGGCTGTCGATAGTCCGTGCAGAAGACGCGAGCACCGACGTTGATCGTGCTGGTCGCTTCGATCGCCACCGCCATCGCCGGAACCGCTGCGATGTTCTGCACCGGGTGATTCGTCGCGGCCAACGCCGGGCCCGGGCCGATGACGTGGTCGGCGACGCTGAACGTCGAGAACCCGAGGTCCTCGGCACGCTTCGCCTGCTCGCGCCAGTCGGCGGGCGACTCCGCTGCATAGCTCTGCAGCCCGAACCGAAACGGCTGTGTCATCGCCGCTCTCCCATCCGTTGCTGGCTCATCCGACCCCCAAGTCAGTGTTCGTTCCGTGCTGAACAAGGCATGTCGCCCCGCTGCGTTCGGAAATTAGCCGCTGAGTTAGTTTTGACTCGAACGGGACGAACCGCACACGAATCAGGAGTGGCGCCATGGCGACCGATACGCAGACTGAAACACCCGACACGGGAACGGCCGACGCCGCGGAACCGACCGGCGAGATGGAGACGAAGCACACCTTCTGCCGCGTCTGCCACGCGAGCTGTCCGATGGAAGTCGACATCGTGGACAACAAGGTGATCGCAGTTCGCGGCGTCATGGACGACCCGCTGTTCGAGGGATACACCTGCATCAAGGGCCGCCAGATCCCCGACCAGATGGCCGACCCGGGTCGTATCCGCCAGACGCTTCGACGTCGCCCCGACGGCACGTTCGAAGCAGCGAGCAGCAGTGATGCGATGGACGAGATCGCCGAGCAACTGCGCCGCATCATCGACGAGCACGGTCCTCGGGCGGTGGCGTCGTACACCGGCACCGGCGGCTACCAGAACTCGGTCGCCGTTCCGGCGGCACGCGCCTTCCACCAGGGGCTCGACTCCGTGTCGTTCTACACCTCGGTCACCATCGACCAGCCGGCGAAGGGCCTCGCCATGCTGCGCATGGGCGGTTGGGAGGCCGGCTACCACTCCTTCACCAGCGCCGACGTGCACATGGCCATCGGCTACAACTCGATGGTCTCGTCGTACGCCCCGCTCGGCGGGCTGCAGGGCACGAACCCCTTCGTGGTCATGCGGCGGCGCAAGGCCGAGGGGATGAAGCTGATCGTGGTCGATCCGCGTCGGACCGAGCTCGCATCGTTTGCCGACATCCACCTTCAGATCCGACCGGGCCAGGACACGACGCTGCTCGCCGGCATGATCCGCATCGTGCTCGACGAAGGGCTGCAAGATCACGAGTTCTGCGAGCGCTGGGTCGATCAGGTGGCTGAACTCGAAGCGGCTGTCGACGGGTTCACACTCGACATGGTCGCCGAGCGTTGCCAGCTCGATCCCGACGACATCGTCGCCGCCACCCGCATGTTCGCCGACGGGCCGCGCGGCACCGCCGGCACCGGCACCGGCCCGAACATGGCTGCTCACTCCAGCCTCACCGAGCACATGACCACCGTGCTCAACACCATCCTCGGACGCGTCAACCGCGAAGGCGATCTCATGGAGAACGGGCTGCTGCTCTACCCCGAAGCCCCTCACCGGGCGCAGGCAACGGCACCGCGCAACCCGAACAACGGTCCGCCCGCCCGCATCCGCGACCTGCGCGGCTACCGCGGTGAGATGCCGGCAGCCACGCTGGCGGAGGAGATCCTGACTCCGGGCGACGGCCGCATCCGTGCGCTGATCGTGTCCGGTGGCAACCCGGTCGTTGCGTTCCCCGACCACGAGCTCACGATGGAGGCAATGGAGGACCTCGAGCTGCTGGTGGTCGTCGACTACCGCATGACCGCCACGGCCGAGTTCGCCGACTACGTGATCGCTCCGACGTTGCCGTTGGAGCGTGCCGATGTGCCGCATCTCATGGACCGGTGGTTCCGCGAGCCGTACACCAACTACACCGAGGCGGTCGTGGAGCGCGACGGCGACGTGCTCAACGAGTGGGAGGTGTTCTGGGAGCTCGCATCGCGCCTGGGGAGCGAGCTGCCGTTGCCCGGTGGGTCACCGGACATGACGGTGCGACCCGACACCGACGAGATCATCGACCGCTCGTACCACGGATCGCGGATGCCACTCGACGAAGTGCGCGCCCATCTCCGACAGACCCACCCGGATCAACGCCTCGAAGTGCAACCCGCCGAAGACGGCGCCTCGGCGAAGTTCACGGTCGCTCCGGACGACTTCGTCGCCGAATTGGCAGTCGTGCTCGCGGAGGGGTCCGACAGTTTCGCAGGGACCGACGTGTCGGCCTACCCGTTCCGACTCGTCTCGCGTCGCTTGAAGCACGTGCTCAACTCGACCGGTACCGAACTCCCCAAGCTGGCTCGCAAGGGCACCACCAACCCGGCGTACATGCACCCTGACGACGTGGCCGCATACGACCTGGTTGCGGGCGACATCATCCAGATCTCGTCACCGAAGGCCAAGCTGCTCGGCGTCGTGGAACCAGCCGAGGACGTCAAGCCCGGCGTCATCTCCATGGCGCACTCGTGGGGCGGCACCTCGCTGACCGACGAGAAGGTTCGCGAGATCGGCTCGCCGACCAGCCGCCTGGTGTCCACCGACGTCGGATCGGACCCGGTCACCGGCATGGTCGTGTCGAGCGCCATTCCCGTCGCGGTCACCAAGGCGAACATCGACTGACCCACCCGAATCGAAGAGGAGCACCCCGACATGGCCAAGATCGACATCCCGGACGGCGACGGCAAGGAAGCGTCCCGCGTCTGGCAACTGGCGCCGCACATGGGCGAAGGGCTGCACGCCATGAGCCAGGCCGTCTACGAGAAGTCCAGTCTGCCGATCCGTGAGCGAGAGGTCGCCCGAATGCGGATCGCACAGCTCAATGAGTGCCACGTTTGACTGAACACTCGGGCTGCATCGGCGATGCAGCAAGGGATGACCGACGAGCTGTACCTGGCCGTCGAGGACTTCCGGAACAACCCGGACTTCACACCACGCGAGAAGCTCGCCGCGGCGTTCGCAGAGCAGTACGCGATCGATCACACGGCGATCGACGACTCGATGTGGTCGCAGCTCAAAGAGCTCTTCTCGGACACCGAGATCCTCGAACTGACCATCACCTGCGGATTCTGCGTCGGCCTCGGCCGTGCGTTCCAGGTGCTCGACATCGCACGCGACTTCGACGTGCTGTGGAGCCGTGAGCCTCCGACCGACTGAAGGGGGCAGAAGTGCCAGGCACTTTCGCCCCCTTCAGCGGAGGGTCAGCCACCAGTCGGCGACCTGCGCTGCGTACGACTCGGCGTACTTCGCGGTGAGTTCGTCAGCGTCGGCTGGTGTGGGCTGGGAGTTCGTCGGCGGCAGGTCGCTCGCGCCCTCGATCGGATCGACCCATTCGAGGCGGATCGACTCGACCACCGCGCCGATCGCCGGTGACGCATGCTCGTGATGGTCCGAGGTCTGATGGACCAGGAACGCCTGGTGATCGGGGAATGCCAGCAGCGAGTAGTACGTCCGCTCGTCGGCGCCGCGCCAGTACTCGTATCGCAGGACGGCGTCCTCGTCAGCGTGCGTCCGTTCGTGCAGCTCGCGAGCGATCTCCTCGAATCGCCCTTCCGAGCCGGAACGAACAGTGATGTGGGCCAGCAGCGTCGCCATGCGTCGAGCTTTTCACGAACGCCTGAGAATCTTGCGGCCGGAGAGCGCGGGCACCTCACGCGTTGCCGACGAACGGAGTGGGTCAGGTGAACACAGACCCACGCATCGACGTCGCCGAGACCGTGTACCGCTTCGCGTACGGCATCGATCAGCGCGACTGGGACGCCTACCGCGCGATCTTCGTGCAGCCGCCGATCGAGATCGAGTTCGACTATTCGTCGTACCACGGCCGACCAGCGACGCGAACTGAGCGTCGACGCCTGGATCGCCGGCATCACGCCACTGTTCACCGCGCTCGATGCGACCCAGCACTCGATGACCAACCCGCTCGTGGAGATCGAGGGTGACGCCGCCCGGTGCCGCGTGTACATGCAGGCCACCCACTTCCTCTGGCGCGACGATCTCGAAGCGATGACCGGCAGCACCGAGCCCGAGTTCACGATCGGCGGCCACTACGACGACCACCTCGTCCGAGTCGACGGCCGGTGGCGGATCGATCGAGTGGCACTCAGCGTCCGGTGGCGTCGAGGCAATCCGGCAATCATGGATCTCGCAGGAGGAGCACGGACATGAAGATCAACGCGGTCTATCCGCAGACCGAACTTCGAGGCGACCCCGAGGCCGTCCGCCGGATCGGGCTGGCGGTCGAGGAACTCGGCTACGACGGGCTGGTCGCCTACGACCATGTCGTCGGAGCCCTGCACGAGGATCGCGAGCCGCCGCTGTGGGGGCCGTACGACGAGCACGACCCGTTCCACGACCCGTTCGTGATGTTCGCCTACCTCGCGGCGATCACCGAACGGATCGAGTTCGCGACCGGCGTCCTGATCCTGCCGCAACGCCAGACGGTCCTCGTCGCCAAGCAGGCAGCGGACCTCGACCTCCTGTCCGGCGGCAGACTCCGAGTCGGCGTCGGTGTCGGCTGGAACTACGTCGAGTACGACGCGCTCGGCATCGACTTCGCCAGCCGGGGACGGCGAGCCGATGAGCAGATCGGCGTGCTCCGCGACCTGTGGCGAGGCGAGGTCACATCGTACGACGGCGAGTTCGACACCCTCGACCGAGGCACGCTCGTCCCGGGCCCGGGCCGCCGGATTCCGATCTGGGTCGGTGGCTTCAGCCCACCCGCATTCCGCCGGGGTGTCCTGCTCGGCGACGGTTTCATGTTCGCAGGCAAGGAGACCGCGGTACGCCACGCTCTCGACGACTACCGCAAGCTCGCCGACCGCCGCCACGTCGACCTCGCAGGCCACGGGCTCGAGCACATTGCGCTCCGCAACGAGGGTCCGGCCGACTCGGCCGAGCAGGCGGAGCGCTGGCGTGAGGCAGGTGGCACCCACTTCTCCGCTGTGTCGATGGGAGGCGGTCGAGACTCGATCGACGCGCACATCGACTTCTTCGCCGAGTTCGCTGGAGCACTCGACCCGGCCTGACGGGAACGTGCCCTGCGTTATCCGTCCGGGGTCAGAGTTCGCGTTCTTCGTAGGCCCCTGGCGGCAGTGCGCTGATCGTGCCGTGCAGCAGTTGGCCGCCGTCGACGTCGAGGCATGCGCCGGTGATGAACGCTGACGCAGGCGACGCGAGGAACACTGCGGCGTTCGCGATGTCGGTGGGCCGGCCGGGATACGGCAACGGCACGCCGGTCATGTCACCGACCTCGGGGTCGTAGGTCGCCTCCCACCCGTCGGTGTGGAACGCGCCCGGAGCGACACAGTTGATGCGCACCGACGGTCCCCATTCGAAGGCGAGCGTCTTGCTCAGCTCGATCACGGCGGCCCGCGCCGAGGCAGAATGTGCGATGCCGGGGATACCTCGACCGACGATCGCGACGATCTGCACGATCGAACCGCCGACACCTCCGGCCGCCGCACGGTCGAGCATCTGATTGCCGAACACCTGGGTCATCGCCCACGTGCCGTTGAGGTTCAGATCGACGACGCTGTTCCAGCCGTTCGGACTGAAGTCGCGCGCCTTCTGTGGGAACTGGCCGCCCGCGTTGTTGACGAGAATCTCCACATCGTGACGACCGGCGAGTGCTTCGACGGTTTCGCGGTCACGGATGTCGACCTGATCGACGGCGACCGCGTTCCCGGTCACGGCGGTGATCTCGGCGGCGGCCTCTTCGAGCCGTTCGAGTCGGCGCGCTGCGATCACGACATCGGCCCCGGCCATCGACAGACCCGTGGCGATGGCCTTGCCGAGACCGGAGCCGCCCCCGGTGACGAGCGCAGTCCTCCCGGCGAGGAGGTCGGTCGAGAAGGGTGCCGGGTCGGTCTCGTGTCGGGTCATGGCGACATCATCGCGGGTCGTCGTCGAAGACGATCAGTCGGTCGGCCGTTGCGCTCGCCGGCGCTACTCGGCAGCAGTGGGGCGCTCCGGCCGTCATGGATTCCCCGGGCTGTCGTTCGACGACTCGGCCGGCCCCAAGCGCAGGCGCCTCGATGATGTCCTCTTGGGTGATCGACACCGATTCCCGCACCGTCGCTCACGAAGGCGATGCCTCGATCGGGGTCGCTGGCGGTGTTTGACGGCGAAGGTGGATCTCCCGATGTCGATTCCAACATCCGATGCCGGAGCATCTGCCACGAGCCGGCGATGCCCTGCGGGAACTTCACCGCCACGAGGACGAGGCCGACGTCCAGTGAGCAGGAACTGGTCGATCGACGAACCACCGCCGAGGATCACGACCACGAACAGACCCGGATGGAGCGAGAACAGCCCACCGACGACCGCTCCGGCGATCGAGCCGACTCCGCCGAGGTAGGCGAGCGCGAGCAGTTGCAGCCCGTCCTGCGCGCTCAGGCCCCCACCGTTGCAACGTCGTCGCCTTGTAGCCGAACATCACTCCGGCGATACCTGCGATGAAGGACGCCAGACCCAGCTCCCGAGCACCTTCGTGCGCGCGACGTTGATCCCGGACGGCAGCCGCAGCACGCTCGTTCGCCCGCACCGCCAGGAAGCGTCGGCCGATGGCTCCGCGTCGCACGCCGAGCACGATCGCAGCGCAGATCGACGGATCGAGCGAGCATCGAAGAGCCGAATCGCTTCGCCGGGAACTGACCGTCACCGAAGATGCCGAGCTCGAGACCGCCGAGGATCGGCGATTCGACCTCGGCGATCCCGCCACGCCCGACGAAGTGTCGGACTCCGGAACAGTAGGTCGTCGAAGACGACGGCCAGCGAGAACGTCACGATGGCGAACTGCACACCGCGTACACGTAGGGCCGGAATGCTGACGAGGGTCCCGACGACGACCGTCGCGCCGACCGCGCGACCGGAGCGAGCGGGAAGCCCAAGCGTCGTGTCGAACCGCGACAGCATGAAGCGCACTGAACCTGGCCAGCGACAATTGTGCGCAGCGACACCTGGCCGACCAGACCGGTGAGTCAATCCGATCGACAGCAGCAGCGTGATCACGAACAGGGTCTGCAGTCGCGGCGAACCGGATCGTCGGATCGTTCGACGCGAGCACGAGCGATCGATGCTCGATCGTGACGGACCCACACCCACGGGTTCGCACGTTCGAGATCGCGACCGGTACCTGTGCAGCGTTCGACGATCGCGGCCCGGTTCGGGAGCTCGCTTGCCGACGATGATCAGCGCGACGACGATGGCGATGAACGGCACCAGCGTGCTGATGCCGCCGAGGAAGAAGCGCGGCACCTGGCGCTGCGCCACGATGTGCACAGCGATCGCCTCGAAGCTGCCGATCGCCACGCCGACCACCACCGCGACAGGGATCGACTTCAGGCGTGCGGCCAAGGCGGCCCCCAGGGCCGGGACGACGAAGAGGCTGAAGTTGAACGGGCTGACACCTCCGAGCGACGAGCCGATGATGCCGACAGAGGCGGCGAGCATCGACGCGAACACCCAGTTGTAGAGACCGAGTCGTGCCGGCTCGAGACCGAGCAGGATCGCACCCTTCTCGTTCAAGAACGCCGCTCGTGTCGCGATGCCGAAACGGGTCGCCCGGTACACGATCACGACGCCGACAGCCAGCGCGCACACCGTCGCGAGGAGCCACAGATCGGTCGACCGGGAAAGGGCGGCCGCCCAACCGAATCACGATCTGCCGGGAAGGATGGCTGGAACCCGCAGCGTGACATTGCCGAAGTTCTTCACGGCGAGCGCCTGAAGCACCAGCGTCAACGCCGACCGTCGCGACGAGCATCGTCACCGGCGGCGCCGTGCGCAGAGAGCGGATGACCACGAGGTAGATCGATCGCCGAGACGACCATCCCGACGGCGAGCCCCAAGCTGCTGCCGGCACGAACCCCAGAGGCTCACCGAACGAATAGCGCCGCGGGAGGATCACCAGCGGGAGAACGAGGTCCCCGCTGCGACGCAACTCGGCGAACACCATCGCCGGGATCATCGCCAACGCGCCGACGGCGAGATTGACGACGCCACTCCCCCGATACGTGATGATGACGCTCATCGAGAACGCCGCGTACATCGCTCCCGTGCCGACACCGAGCAGGGCGTAGAACGCCCAAGCGTTCACGTTCGCTCAGCTCAGGGCGGCGTCGCCGAGGTAGCTCGCTTCGAGCACCGCCCGGTTCGCCGACAGCTCCGGCGGCGCGTTCCCTCCAACGAGCACCTCGCCGTGGTTCAGGACGTAGCCCCGATCGGCGACTTCGAGCGCCATGTGGACGTGCTGTTCGACGACGAGCACGCCACAACCGGTCTCATCGGCGATGTCACGGACGATCGGGAGAAGGCGCTCGACGATGATCGGCGCGAGGCCGAGGCTCATCTCGTCGACAAGCAGGCACTTCGGCTGCGACACCAGTGCTCGCGCAACGGCGAGCATCTGTTGCTCGCCGCCCGAGAGCAGACCGGCGAGCCGGCCGCCGAGCGGCTTGAGTGCCGGCAGCAACTCCATTGCCCGGTCGTGCGCAGCCTTGCGGGACCCCTTGTTGCCGGTCAGTCCGAGCTTGATGTTCTCGTCGACGGTCAGGTCGAAGAACAGTGAACGGTCCTCCGGCGACGTGCGCGAGACCGCGTCGAGGGATCAGGTGGGGCTTGGAGCCGTCGACCTTCTCGCCGAGCACGATCACCTCTCCCTTGAGCGGAGTCAGGAGCCCTGACAACGTGAGCAACGTCGTTGTCTTGCCTGCACCATTCGGACCGAGCAACGCAACGACCTCGCCCCGTCCGACCGTGAGGTTCAAGTCACGCACGACGG
The DNA here is from genome assembly GCA_963797925.1 of Ilumatobacteraceae bacterium. Lineage (GTDB taxonomy): Bacteria > Actinomycetota > Acidimicrobiia > Acidimicrobiales > Ilumatobacteraceae > Ilumatobacter_A. The sequence continues at coordinate 374,375 of CAWCQZ010000001.1, forward strand.
GAATCCCGCCGTAGCCGGCGTGCAGACCGCGAACATCGATCAGCAGGTCGCCATCCGGCGCGTTCGACTCGTTCGTGCTCATATCGTCTCCTCCGTGAGTTCTTGTGTGACGTTGTCGGCGGCAGCATCCGTCCCGACCGACCCGAACGACACCCCGCTCTTCGCCTGGGCCTCACCAGCGCTCTCACCGAGATAGGCCCTGATCACCGCCGGGTCGGCTCGGACCTCGGCAGGGGTGCCCTCTGCGATGATCTGGCCGAAGTCGAGAACGTAGATGTAGTCGCAGACGTTGAGCACCAGGCCCATGTCGTGATCGATGAGGAAAAGGCTCATGTCATGGTCGAGGAACTCGCGCAGGTGTGAGCCGAGTAGCTGGCTTTCCGCTGTGTCGAGACCCGCAGCTGGCTCGTCCAACAGAACCAGTTTCGGTTTCGCCGCGAGTGCTCGAGCGACGCTGATCAGTTTGCGTTGTCCATGACTGAGGTCGCTCGGCAACTTGTCGGCCATGTCGGTCAGCCGCATGATGGAGAGTGCCCAGTCGACCTGTTCGCTGTAGCGACGCTCGTTTCGACCGGGCAGCACGATGTCCGTGACCATCGAATGCCATTGCGCTCGTTCTGCCGCGGCCATGAGGTTGTCACGGACGCTGAGATCCTCGAACAGTTCGAGCGACTGGAACGTGCGGGTGAGACCGACCTTCGCTCGTTTGTCCGGGCTCATTCCCGCCAGGTCCACCCCGTCGAAGGTGACGCGTCCTTCCGAGATCGGCGTGAAGCCGGTGATCGCATCGATGAACGTGGTCTTGCCGGCGCCGTTGGGACCGATCAAGCCGACGAGTTTGCCGACGTGACAGTCGAGATCGATGTCGCGGTTTGCATACAGGCCGCCGTAGTTGACGCTGAGGCCGCGGGCTTCGAGCAGTGCCATATCAGATCATCTCCGGTGTCGGTCCCGCGTCATGGGCGGGCAGTTGGTCGAGGTCGTCAGGTTCTGCTTCGACAGCGTCGGGGCCGTCGTGGCCGTAGCGGATCTGCCGGTAGAGGGATCGAACGAACAAGGCGAGCCCTGCGCCGAGCAACGGCATCCAGAAACGTTCGTACTCATCGACTCGCAGAGGCCAGATGATCCAGCCGAGGACGTAGCCGACCAGCGCCGTCGGCCCGAATCGTTTCGCCCAGTCGACCCACTGGGAGCCGGCTTCGCCGAACGTCGGCGAAATCTGACCCGAAGCGAGGACGAAGGCAAACACGAGCAACACCAACAACACGATGAGCACCGAGATTGCGATCTGGACCTCGAACAGGTCGGAGAACTTGACGTTGTAGACCAGGAAAGCGAAGCCGATCACCGCCGCCGCGAGGACCACCTTCACCACGACCCGCGCGGCACTGCGATAGTTGCTTCTGATCGATTCGGCACCCGGCATGGCGCTGACCAGCCAGTTGCCTGCGTGTCTCACCCCATCCCCGAAGAACGGGGCGATACCTTCGGGGTGGATGATCGCCGTGACGATGATGCCGAGACCACCGAGCGGGAGCAGATAGTTGTCGATGTTGGTGCCGGCGAAGAAGTAGTTCGACGTGGTCGGTACCAGGGCACCGGCACTCAGCAACACGCCGGCCACCATGGCACCGTTGATCGACGTGATCCCGGCGAGGTAGGCGAACGCCAGCACGGAGAGGCTGAAGCCGTAGATGAAGTTCGCCGACGACACCTCGACCTGCTTGAAGCCGAGCATCACGCCACCGATTCCAGCGATGCCGGAGCTGATCGCAAAGGCCAGCAGCTTGGTGCGTGCCACATTGATCCCCGCCGCTGCCGCCGCCATCTCGTTGTCACGGACCGCCAGGAACCGTCGGCCGACACCGGTTCGGCGCAGGTTTGCAACGGCTATACCGAGAAGCGCCAGGAGGATCCCGCCGAAGATCACGAACGCCGGGTTCTCGTTCTGTTGGCGTTCGCTTCGAGCGCTGATGTCGAAGCCGAAGAACGTGGGCTCCTTGACGAAGGCGGGCACTCCTGCACGCAGTTGCGTGATGACCTCGTTCTCGAGGTACAGCGACTGGATGGCCACCGCCGCGGCGATCGTGACCACGGCCAGTTGGACACCTCGTATTCGCACGGCCGGGAGGCCGACGACGACCCCGATGACCACGGCGACCAGCACTCCGATCAGTCCGGCGATCGGCCAGGGGAGACCCGGCCCGTCGACCGGCACGAGGTTCGAGCCTCGCCCGACACCATCGGCCATCATCGCGCGCCGTGAAGAACGCTCCGATGCCGGCGAATGACATCTGCGCCAGCGAGATCTGCCCTGTGTATCCAACGAGCAGTACGAGCGACAAGCTCACGATCCCGAAGATCAATCCAGTCTGGATGGCGCCGGTGAAGCGAGTGCGGTTGCCGGCGTTCTCGAACACGAAGGCGAGCAACGTCAGCAGTCGTGACCCACACGAGCGCATGCTCGAACATTCGCTTCGGCATCGGAGCGAGCGGGAGGCGCTTCTCCTTGATCGTGCCGCGGATCGGGAGCGACCGACCTTTCACGAAGAGCACGGCAACGATCACGATGAGCGGGATAGCTTCACTCACGCCGTTCTGGAGCCAGGTCAGCCCCGACACGTCGAACCAACTGGCCTTGTTCAGTTCCAACAGGTTTCGAACGGCGCCGAGTCCGAGACCGCCCGCGATTGCAATCGGTATCGATCTCAAGCTGCCGATCAGTGCTGCGGCCAGTGCGGGCACGATGAGTGCCGTCAGACCGATCGGCGTGATCGTGCCCTGGATCGGACCGACGATGATCACGGCAAGCGTTGCACTCACCGAGGCGATCACCCAGTTGACTGCCGCAAGAGTCTGAGGGGAATACCCGAGCAGAATCGCACCCTTCTCGTTTCCCGCCGCTGCTCGCGTCGCCAGACCGAAACGAGTGAAGCGGTACCCCGCCCACAGCACGAGTCCGAAGAGGATGGCGAACGCAAATGCGTAGATCGAGTTGCGTGGGAACGGCTTGCCGAGTCCGAGGAAGTTCTGAACGACCTCGTCAGGCACGACGCTGCGTGGCTGTGGGAAGGCCGTCCCGAAGTTGAGCAGCGCCACGCCTTGCAGGTACAGCAGGATTCCGACCGACGCGACGACCTTGCCGAGCGGCGCCGCGTTGCGCAGCGGCCGGAACACGAGGAAGTGAACGGCGAGGCCCAGGAAGGCGGCCATCAGTAGGGCGAGGATCAGTGACGGAAGAAACGGCCAACTGCCGTCGCTGTCGAGCGTGATCCGCACCGGGACATTGAGGGTCTTCGTGGGCAGGAAGTCGCAGCCACGGAAGAAACAGTTCTCCTCGGTTCCATGCGGTGTCGAAGGTGAACATGCCGTACATCGCGAGCGCGCCGTGCGCGAAGTTGATGACGCCGGAGCCCTTGTACGAGACGACGAGTCCCGCACCGAGCATTGCGAACAGGGCCCCCAGGCCCAGGCCGCCGATCAGATCAAAAATGAGGTCGTTCACGCCGTCCCCCGGTCGTGTTGAAGCGGAAAATTCAGTACAGAGATTCAGATGTCGAGTTGATCGCGAGCGAACACGGGTGCTCACTGCACGATCGTCTCGTCCAACGTGCGTCACGTGGGCGATTAACCCACGTGAGCGCAGAATCGAACCGGTCGTGGCTCAGCCTCCCGGGCGGAGCTCGGTGCCGGCGACCAGGTCGAGACCGCTGAACTCGTCAACGATCAGGTCGAGCCGTTCACCGTCCCAGATGTTCGCGCCGACCGTGGCGTTGCAGACCGACACGTACGGTGCGGGCGCACCGGCGCAATCGAGCGGCGTGCTGCCGTACGTGTCTGCGGTGCCGTCGGTCGCTGCCAGTGCGTCGGCGATGGACTGTCCGGTCACGTCACCGTCGATGTCCTGGGAGAAGTTCCAGATGTTCATCATCGCGGCGAATCCGGCGCTGGCGAAGGTCTTGAACACGTCGTCCTCGGACATGCCGTACTCCAAGCCCTTCTCCTGGTAGATCGTGGCTTCGTCGAGACGCTTGCCTTCCAGGCTGTCGAGGGGCGACAGCAGACCGCTGGAGCTACCAACGAGGTAGATCCCCTCAGCGAGGTCCCCGGCAGTGCGCATTGCCTCGAAGTCGGTGCACGAACTGGAGAGCACCAGTGGAATGCTGTCGGGAGTCCAGCCGAGACGACCGAGCGCATCGACGAAGTTCCAGCAGTCCGATCCTTGAGCCGAATAGACGATCACGTCGGGTTCGAAGTCCAAGACCTCGGTTGCCTGCGGCGTCACGTCGGGCGCAGCTGGAGCTATCGGCACCCCGATGTGTTCGAGGTCGGGCTTCTCGCCAGCTCGTGCGGCATCGCCGGGCTCGGAACCGTTGAGCACGTCGAGCGGCTTGGCTTCGAGGTCGTTGTAACAGACGACTCCGGGAGGTGTGTCCGCCCAGGGAACCGCGACCTTCTGGACGTCGATCCCCTCGAGCTCCTCGATCTGGTTGGTGGCGAACTCGATCAACCCGGTGTGCACACCGAGGCAACCGCCGCCGGCACCGACCGAGAACACGCCTTCAGACGTGAAGTCGGCGATCGTCAGCGGCGTGCCCACGACCACGGGGATGTCGGAACCCTGGTAGATCGAGAAGTGATTGCCGAAGAAGTTCAAGGTCGAGAGCGCGAGCTCGGTGCCACCCGCGGCGAGTTCGTTGGCGCATCGTTGCGAGTCGTCGGGTGCGACGACCGACTTGCACAGCTCGATCTCGATCGGACGACCACCGAGACCACCGAGTTCGGCGTTTATGTAATCGGCCGCAGCTTGGACGGCGATCGAATACTCGGGAAAGGACCCGGCCGGATCACCCTCGAGGTTCTGGACGCCGATCTTGAACGGCTCGCCGGTGGGTTCACCGGCTGGCTCGGACGCTTCACCGGAGTCATCGGCTTCAGTCGCGTCGGTGTCGTCGCCCGTGTCGGTCTCATCACCGGCAGCGACGTCGGCTTCCTCGGGCGCCTCGTCGGTGGCGTCATCGGTGGCTGCGTCGGTCGTGTCGGTTTCGGCGTTGTCGCTGTCGCTGCCACACGCTGTGGCCACGAGCGCGAAGCTGAAGACTGCGGCGGTGAGCCGCCGCGATCGTCGATTCGTTCGTTTGATCATTCAAATCCCCCGTTGCTGTTGGTTGTCATGTTCCCATCGGCGACAGAACTCCATCGCCGTACCCGCTCGATTCGCCGAAACTAACCGAGCGACCAATTCACGGACGAGGCGGACGTCACACCATCGTTCGTGATCATTCGTGATCATTCGTTGGGGTGGAGTGACCGTCGCTCGACCGACCGCTGCGGCGGTGGACCCGGGGATGTCCCGGGTCCACCGCCGCACGACGAGTCGACGCCGGTTCAGGACCCCGGGCGGAGTTCTGTTCCAGCGACGAGATCCAACCCGCTCAACAAGTCGGTGACGAGAACGAACTTCTCGCCGTCCCATCTCTGGATGGCTACGTCGGAGCTGCACACCGCTATGTAGGGGCTGGGTGCTCCCGCACAGTTCAGCGGTGCGTTGCCGAACGACGGCGTGCTGCCGTCGGTCGCGGCGATCGCCTCGGCGATCGACTGGCCCGTCACCTCACCATCGACGGTGTTGGCCGCTTCCCAAATGCTCATCACGGCACTGAAGCCTTGGGTGGCGAAGCCCTTGAAGATGTCGTCCTCCGACACGCCGTACTCGGCGCTCTTGCCCTGATAGGTGGTTGCGTCATCGAGCCTCTGTCCGGGCTCGATACTGTCGAGCGGCGACAGCAGAGCATTCGGGCTTGCCACGAAATACACGCCCTCGGCCAGCTCGTCCGCAGCACGCATCGCCTCGAAGTCAATGCATGAGCCCGCCAGCACCAGCGGGATGTCGTCGGGCGTCCATCCGAGACGACCGAGCGCATCGACGAAGTTCCAGCAGTCCGCGCCCTGGGCCGAGAAGATGATCGCGTCCGGATCGGCGTCGAGGATCTCGGTGGCCTGCGGCGTCACATCGGGCGATGCCGGTGCGATCGGCACTCCGACGTAGGTGAGGTCCGGCTTCTCACCCGCACGAGCTGCGTCACCCGGCTCGCTGCCGTTCAACACGTCGAGCGGCTTGGCCTCGAGATCGTTGTAGCACACGACCCCGGGAGGCGTGTCCGCCCACGGCACACCGACCGTGTTGACCTCCAGGTCTTCGAGTTCCTCGAGGCCGTTTGTGGCGAATTCGACGAGGCCGGTGTGGACGCCGAGGCAGCCTCCGCCAGCGCCGATCGAGTACACGCCTTCGGATGTGAAGTCGGCGATTGTGATGGGCGAGACGACGATCACCGGAATGTCGGATCCCTGATAGATCGCAAAGTTGTTGCCGAAGAAGTTGATGGTCGAGATGACCATCTCGACTCCGCCTGCAGAGAGTTCGTTGGCACAGCGCTGCGAATCGTCGGGTGCGACGACCGACTTGCACAACTCGATCTCGATGGGCCGCCCGCCGAGTCCGCCAAGTTCGGTGTTGACGTAGTCAGCTGCCGCTTGAACGGCAATCGAGTACTCGGGGAAGGATCCGGCCGGGTCGCCTTCGAGGTTCTGCACCCCGATCTTGAGCGGCTCGCCGGTTGCCTCGCCGGCTGGTTTGTCGCCTTCGCTCTCGGCGCTGTCCGTCTCGGCGTCAGCTTCTGCTTCGGCCGCACCACTGGAATCGGGCTCGGTGTCGTCCTCCATAGCCTCCGTCGGCGGCGCGTCATCGTCAGCTGCCTCCGTCGTGTCGTCGCTCGCTGTGCTGTCGTCGCTACCGCAGGCTGCGGCGATCGAGCGCGAAGCTGAACACTGCTGCCGTGACCCGTCGCAACCGCCGATTGGAATTGGTCTTCATCAAAACGAAACCCCCCATTGTGTGTGGATGATGTGACGGCCACGAGGCCGCCGTCGAACGGCGGGAGCCGCTCGACCGGGGTGAAAGTAATCGAGCGGCCAATTCCTGGTCGAGCCGGACGTCACACAATCCGTTAGGACTTTCCGATGGCCACTCCGAGCCGTACCGCGACCGAGTCGGAACGCTCGGTGCGCTCCGACTCGTGTCGGTCATCGGCTCGATTGTGTCCAGCCACCGGCTGGGAAGGTCACTGGTCGACGGTCATCAGCCGCCAGGGCGCAGTTCGGTTCCCGCGACGAGGTCGAGGCCACTGAGTTCGGGTACGACGGGTTGGAATTCCGTGCCGTCCCAAACGGTGACGCTCGATGCCGAACTGCAGACGGCGATGTACGGCTCGGGTGCGCCGGCGCAGTCGAGTGGAAGCCCACCAAATGTCGGCGTGGTTCCGTCGGTTGCGGCGAGTTGCTCTTCGATCGCCTCGCCGGTGACATCGCCATCGACTTGGTTGGCCATCTCCCAGATGTTCATGATGACACTGAAACCCTGGGTCGCGAAGCCCTTGAACAGGTCATCGTTGCTGAGCCCGTATTGGGCGCCCCGCTCTTGGTAGACGGTCGCGTCGTCGAGATTCTTCCCCGGTTCTTGCGACTCCAACGGCGACAGCAGCGTGTTTCCGCTGCCGATGAAGTAGACGCCCTGGGCCAACGGACCCGCGGCCGCCATCGCTTCGAAGTCCACGCATGCCCCGGACAGCACCAGCGGGGTGTCCTCCGGTGTCCAGCCGAGACGCCCGAGCGCATCGACGAAGTTCCAACAGTCGGCGCCCTGCGCCGAATACACGATCACGTCGGGCTCGAACTCGAGCACCTCGGTCGCCTGCGGAGTCACATCAGGTGCAGCGGGCGCGATCGGTACACCGATGTGTTCGAGGTCGGGCTTCTCACCGGCACGCTGCGAGTCGCCCGGCTCGCTGCCGTTCAGCACGTCGAGCGGCTTGGCCTCGAGGTCGTTGTAGCACACGACCCCGGGAGGCGTGTCCGCCCACGGCACACTGACCCTGTTCACCTCGATGCCCAACTCGTCCTCGATCTGATTGGTTGCGAACTCGATCAGACCCGTGTGGTTGCCGAGACAGCCGCCGCCCGCGCCGATCGAGTACACACCCTCGGACGTGAAGTCGGCGATCGTCAACGGTGTCCCGACGATCACGGGGATGTCGGAGCCCTGGTAGATCGAGAAGTGGTTACCGAAGAAGTTGAGTGTCGAGATCGCCAAGTCGACGTCGGCTGCCGACAACTCGTTCGCGCAGCGCTGCGAGTCGTCGGGAGCCACGATCGACTTACACAACTCAAGTTCGATCGGTCGGCCCTGCAGACCGCCCAATTCGGTGTTGACGTAGTCAGCGGCCGCTTCCATCGCCAGCGAGTACTCGGGGAACGAACCTGCGGGGTCCCCCTCGAGATTCTGCACGCCGATCACGAACGGTTCCCCGGTCGCTTCGCCCGAAGGTTCGGCAGCCCCTCCCTCGCCGGCATCGTCCTCCACCGACTCGGTCGTCGGAGCTTCGCCATCGGTTTCTGCGTCGTCGGTTTCTGCCGGTTCGGTCTCTGCGTCACCTTCGGCGGCATCGGCGTCCGGAGCTTCTTCCGAAGCTTCCGTCGTCTCGGTGTCATCGCCGTCGTCGTCGCTGCCGCATGCGGCCGCGATCAGAGCGAAGCTGAAGACGGCCGCCGCAAGCCGCCGCGATCGCTGACTGGATCGTGTAGTCATCTGAAAATCCCCCACTGTGTCGGTTGATACGACGACCTCCCCCGAGGTCGACGACCGGTCGGCTGGAGCCATCCGGATCCAGAAAATTAACCGCGTGATTGGTTTCCAGACGAGCCGGACGTCACACCACGTCGGAGCGACACCGAAGCGACGAGACGAATCGAGGAGCTCGGCTCAGCCTTCGGGTGTGTAGTGGATGCCGGGGATGCCGGCCTTCATGGCTTCGTACCACTCGGGTCGAGGCTGGATGCCCTCGTAGCCGGCGCCGACTCTCGGCGTGGTCTCGGCGTTCCACTCCTGATGGATCGGCGGGATCTGGTACGTGCCGTTCGAGGCGTTCGTGCCGCCGTCGACGTTCAGGTCGTGGCCGGTGATGTAGCTCGCCCCGTCCGATGCGAGGAACATCACGGGGGCCACGATCTCGTTCAACTCGCCGATCCGACGCATCGGTGTGCGACTCGCGATCCACTTGTCCATCCCCATGCCTTCGAGCGCCGGGCGCACCATCTCGGTGACGATGAAGCCGGGCGACACCGAGTTCACTCGCACGCCACGGTCAGCCCACTCACAGCCGAGCTGCATCGTCACGTTGCGCAGTGCGCCCTTGGCCGCGGTGTAGGCGATGATGTTCAGCTCGTTGGCACCGTGCCCCATGATCGAGCAGATGTTGACGATCGAGCCGCCCCCCGTCTCGAGCATGTGCTTGCCGACGTCGCGGAGATACATGAACGCGCCGTTGAGGTCGATCGACATGATCCAGTTCCACGTCGCCATGTCGAACTGCTCGGGCGCCACGCCACGCATGTCGCTCACGCCGGCGTTGTTGATCAGTGCGTCGATCTTGCCGTGCGCGGCGACACCGCCTTCGACGACCTCGGCGACATCGGCCTCGATCGACACGTCGCCCGGGATGACCGTCACCTTCGGACTGCCAAGCTCACGACACGTCTCGGCCACCGCTTCGAGGAGATCCGCCGATCGTGCGGTGAGGATCAACTCGGCGCCAGCTGTGGCGAATCCGTGAGCGAAGCCTTCGCCCAGACCCATCGAGGCCCCGGTGATGAGAACTGTCTTTCCTGCGTAGTCGTTCATCGTCGAAGCCTCGCAAAGCGACGCGCCCAGATCACCACCGGACCCGAGGGGGCGAAAGTGCCAGGCACTTCTGCCCCCTTTCAGAGGTTGGGGTCGACGAGCACCTTGATCTGATCACTGGTGCCACTGGCGAGATCGGCGAGCGCAGCTTCGAACCCGTCGAGTCCGACGGTCGACGAGTGCATCGGTTCGACCTGTACTCGACCGTCGGCGATCATCCCCATCGCCATCTCGAACTCCTCGCGGACGTACGCCAACGACGAGGTCGTGCGGATCTCCTTGACCAGCCACGTGCCGACCGTGATCGGAGCCTCCTCGTGCGGAAGTCCGACGAGGCACATGGCACCACCACGACGTGCGAGGTCGACCGCGGATTGCACTGCGAAGCCGCGCCCGACGCACTCGTAGACGATGTCCGCGCCGAGCCCGTGCGTGAGTTCCTTGATCAGCTCGTCTGCAGCCGAACCGGGCTCGACCGCGTGATGTGCGCCGAGTCGGGTCGCCAACTCACGTCGTTGCGGGTTCGGCTCGACCACGATCACATTGCCGGCACCACCGGCGCGCACCCACTGCATCGTTCCGAGTCCGATGGGCCCGCCGCCCTGGATCACCGCCACGTCGCCGAGTCGCAGCGCGCTGTTCCGCACTGCGTGGAACGCAACGGTCGCCGGCTCGACCTGGGCTGCCTGTTCATCGGTGAGACCCGAATCGGTGCGTGTCACCCGATCGGCGGCCACGGCGATCCGTGACGCGAAACCACCGTGCGGGGGCGCCAACGCGTCCCGACCGACCGCAGACAGGAATGCTTGCTGACAGTACCCGGATTGCCCTTGGCGACAGGCCGAACATGCTCCACACGCGGCAGCGATCGACACCACGACCCGGTCGCCTTCGTCGATGCGTTTCACGTCGCTGCCGATCGCCGACACCGTGCCGGACCACTCGTGGCCACAGATCGCCGGGTTGTACTCACGGCCCGACTGGTAGGCGTGGATGTCGGTTCCGCAGATGCCGCAGAACGCGATGTCGACCACCACTCCTCGGTCGGCGGGCACCGGGTCGGGGAACTCTCGGAGCTCGACGGTCTCCGTGCCGGTGATCAATGCTGCATACATCTGCGTCTCGTTTCGTCTCGTTGCTCCGGCTCGCCGGAAGCTGCGGCGTCCACTCATACTGACCGTCGACCCGACCACCGGAACGAACCAGACAGGAATCATCCATGAGTCTCATCGCCGTCGAAGCTGCGATCACCGTCGCTGACCCGAGTACCCGCCACGCGTTGATCGAACGATCAGCACCGATCCAGAAGGCCACGCGGGACGACGAGCCCGGTTGCCTCGTGTACTGCTTCGCTGCCGATCCGTGCCAGGACGATCTGATCCAGGTCTACGAACTCTGGGAATCCGAGGAGGCTCTGGCGGCTCACTTCGATCATCAGAACTACGTCGACATGCGCACGATGCTGAACGACGGGGGCCTCACCGGTGCCGTGAGTCGCAAGCATCGAATCGATGCATCGGCGGCGGTCTACAACGCTGATCGTACCCCGACCGCCACGTTCGATTGAGCACTCGCCATGGTCGACGGTGACCGCAGGCGTGCCGTGGTGTTCGACTTCGGCGGCGTGTTGATCACGACGATCGCGAATCAGATCGGCAACGTCGCCGCAGACCTCGGCGTTCAGCCGGACGTGCTGCATCGGGTGTTGCTCGGCCGCGCGGATCCACCCCCGACCATCCGTGGCATCGCGCCGAACGAGGCGAACTCGCAGTCGCCTCGATCCAGGCCGGGCTCGACCCGTGGGCAGAGCAGGCGGGCATCGAACTGCGCGGCGACGAGATCGATCGGCTGCTCGCGCCGGGTGAGTACACCATCGTGGAACCAATGGTGCGGCGAGTCGAAGCGCTCCGCTCGGCCGGGGTCCGCACCGGCTTGTTGACCAACACGTTCGCCGAGTTCCGGACCACCATGCAACGCGACCTGGACTTCTCGCTCTTCGACGCCGTGATCGAATCGTTCGCCGTCGGCGCCCGCAAACCCGAGCCCGCGATCTACGCCGCGACCGCTGCCGCCCTCGGGGTCGCACACAGCGACATCGTGTACCTCGACGACTTCGATCAGAATCTCGAACCGGCGCTGACGCTCGGCTGGACGACCGTGCTCGTGACCGATCCGAACGACGCACTCGCGGAACTCGACGAGGTCCTGGGACGTGGCGCCCGCACCGCCACCTGATCTCCGATCCAGCGCTAACTCACCGCGTGATCAATAATGGGGACATGACGACGACCGACGCCGACCTCGACACGGGCGCACGCTCGCCCGGTGTCAGCTACCAAGACCTGCTCGATGCCGACACGCACCCGGTTCCCGACGTGCTGCGGCTCGAGTCCGCGAAGTACTTCGGCAGTGAAGACGTGCCGATCGAGCGGTACACCTCGCGCGAATGGCACCGCAAGGAAGTCGACCAGATGTGGTCGAAGGTGTGGCAGTTCGCGTGCCGCGAAGAACACATCCCGAAAGCAGGTGACTACATCGTCTACGACATCGCCGAGCACTCGTTCCTGGTGATGCGCCAGGAGGACGGTTCGATCAAGTCGTATCCGAATGCATGCCTGCACCGCGGGCGCCAGCTCAAGGAGTACGACGGCCACTGTTCGGAGATCCGCTGCCCGTTCCACGGGTTCGCATGGCAACTCGACGGACAGCTGCACGACGTTCCAGCGGCGTGGGATTTCCCGCACGTCGATCAGCGGCCCGACGATTTCACGCTGCCGGAGTGCTCGGTCGACACGTGGGCCGGCTTCGTGTTCATCAACCCCGATCCCGACGCCGCACCGCTCTCGGAGCACCTCGGTGACACGATGGAGCACTTCGAAGTGTGGGATCTCGAGAACCGCTTCGTCGAAGGGCACGTCTCGCGTGTCATCGAAGCGAACTGGAAGATCGCACAGGAAGCCTTCTGCGAGGCGTATCACGTCAACGCGACGCATCCGCAGATCCTCACCTACCTCGGCGACACCAACAGCCAGGTCGACGTGTTCGGCCAGTGCGCACGGGTGATCACGCCCGGTGGGACGCCGAGCCCGCTGTTGGGTGACGACTCCGGCATCTCGGAGCAGGAGATGTTGCGTTCGATGCTCGACATCAGAGTCGGCCAGGAGGCACCGTTCGACGTGCCCGACGGCAAGACCGCTCGCCAGGTCGCCGCCGCCGCGTCGCGCGAGCGCTGGCGCCCGATGGTCGGCGATCGCGTCGATCAGATGAGCGACTCCGAGATGATGGACTCGCTGGACTACACCGTCTTCCCGAACTTCCATCCGTGGGGTGCGTTCAACCGCATCGTCTACCGCTTCCGTCCGAACGGCGACGACCATCGCTCGTGCATCATGGAGGTGTTCTTCCTCTCGCCGTTCGCCGGCGATCGACCGCCACCGGCCGAGGAAGTGAAGCTCGGCGTCCACGACGACTGGAACAACGCAGCGGTGCTCGGAATGCTCGCCAAGGTGTTCCAGCAGGACGTGTTCAACATGGCCAAGGTGCAGAAGGGTCTGGAGACCACTCGCAAGCCGGGGGTCACGTTCTCGAACTATCAGGAGTCGAAGATCCGCTGGTTGCACACACTGCTCGGCGAATGGCTGAACGACGACGTCGCCGTCAGCGTCGGCACGGGCGCAGCCGCTCGGAGCACGCTGTGAACGGGATCGTCCATCCCTTCACGGGCGCGCTGCACGAGCAGGATGGCGACGGCAACATCCGGGTCACGCACGATGGGGTCGAAGGCATCTTCGGGACCGACGGCCACTGGATCTCGGGCGAGCTGCGTGAGTGCGATCCGCAGTTGTGTGGATGGGTCGCAGGGCCGCAGATGGCGAACCATCGCGTCGACACCGAGAAGGCGAAGACGTGAGCGACGCATCTCGACTGCTCGCCGGCCAGACCGCTGTGGTCGTCGGTGGGCACAGCGGGTTCGGCGAAGCGATCAGCGAGACCTTCGCCGCCCATGGTGCAAAGGTCGTGATCGGCGCTCGTCGCCTCGACGTGGTCAACGAAGTCGCCACGCGGATCGACGGCATCGGCGTCGAGTGCGACATCACGAACGACGACGACGTGCAGGCACTCGTCGCCGCGACACTCGATCAGACCGGGCGGCTCGACACGTTCGTGAACTGCGCCGGCTATTCCGAGTCGACGCCGATCGCCGATCTCACGCCCGACAAGTTGGCAGACATGCACGCCGTGCAGATCCAGGGCGCGATGTACTGCCTGCGTCACGCGGGCAACGCGATGCGCGAACTCGGCAACGGCGGGTCCGTCGTGTCGATCAGTTCGCTCACCGCGCATGCCCCGGCCCGCGGACTCGCGGCATACGCCAGTGCGAAAGCCGGTCTCGAGTACGCATCGAAGATCGCGGCTGTCGAGTACGGAGCGGACCGGATCCGGTTCAACTCGATTGCGGCGTCGTTGATCGAGACGCCGATGACCGCTGGTGCGTTCACGGTCGGCCCGGTGATCCAGGCCATGGAGGAGATGACGCCGATCGGCCGAATGGGCACGAGCCAGGACATTGCGAACGCGGCGCTCTACCTCTGCTCGGACCTCGGCGCGTTCGTCACCGGCCACACGCTCAACGTCGACGGCGGCGCGTCGCTTCTCGCCCTCCCCACGGCCCAGATCTACGCCGACGTCGGCCGCCGCTGGAAAGCCTCTGACCCTGACCCTGAGGCCTGATCAGGCGGGCTGCTCTCGCGTGCAGTACAGGGGCCGATTCGATGTTGTCGTGCTCGCACTGGTCGGATCGAATTGCAAACGTCTGTCCAGAGAGCGAGTGTTCGGCGAAGCGGAGTTCCGTTCCTCCCACGTACATCGTCTCAAGACTGTTCCGGGTTCCCGCAAAACATGCTCCGTCCTCCTCCAATCGCTCACGTGAGTGCTTTGTTGCGCCAACTCGACGCGTCCGCACAATCAGCTACCGGCAGTCCAGACCGGAACATCCTGACGGCCCGGCTCGATCGATCTGGCGAGCGAGTCGAGCGATACCGAGAGTGAGTCCATCGGCCGTGTGATCCTGAATTTCGGTGGCGATCCCCTTTCTGGGAACGGTCGCAACTGATCATCAACCGCTGTGCGGCCGATGACCACAAGTTCGACGACGATCCGCTTCGTTGCTCAGCTCGGTGCGAAGCGCGGTTCCGGCGAGGAGGCCGATTCCGCTGAATTCGTCGATGACCGTGGTGAGTTCCTCGCCGTTCCACATGGTCACCCCGACGGTGGGGCTACAGATGGAGATGTACGGTTCGGGCGCTCCGGCGCAGTCCAGTGGAGTGCCCCCGAATGCACGCGTCGTGCCGTCGCTGGCGGCCACCGCGTCCGGAAATCGAGCTGGCCCGTGACTTCGCCGTCGACAGTGTTCGCTGTGATCCAGATGTTCATCATCATCGCGGAACCCGAGCTTGCGAACGACTTGAAGACGTCGTCGTCGCTCATGCCGTACGCACTTGCTTTCGTTTGATACGTCTGTGCATCTTCGAGCGCGTCCACCTTCGGGGCCGTCGAGTGGCGAGAGCAACCCACCTGTGGCCCCCACGAAGTAGATGCCGTCCGCGCTGTCGCCTGCTCGATTGATCGAATCGAAGTCGACACATGAGCTCGCCAACACGAGTGGAAGTCTCCTGTGACGTCCGAGCCGAGTCTGACGAGCGCGGTCCACGAAATTCCAGCACTCCGGACCCGCCGCAGAATAGATGATGGCGTCTCGGATCGAAGTCGAGTACCTAGGTTGCGGTTGGGCTCACGTCCGGGATGGCAGGCTGGATGGGTACTCCGATGTAGTCCAGGTCGGGCTGCTCACCTGCTCGATCTGACGTGCCGGGCTCGGTGCCGTTGATCACATCGAGCGGTTTGGAGAGATTGTCGTTGTAGCAGATCGCGGCGGTCGGGTTGTCCGACCACGGAATGCTCGATGCGTTCGACCTCGATGTCCTCGAGGTCTGCGAGCTCGTTCGTGGCGAACTCCACGAGGCCGGTGTGGACCACAGGGCACCCGCCGCCGGCTCCGATCGCGTAGGCGCCCTCGGACGTGAGGTCACCAACCGTGATCGGAGTGCCGATGATGACCGGGATGTCGGAGCCCTGGTAGATCGAGAACTGATTGCCGAAGAAGTTCACTGTCGAGATGGCGAGGTCGACTCCAGCGGCGGAGAGTTCGTTCGCGCAACGCTGGGAGTCGTCGGGTGACACGACCGACTTGCAGAGTTCGATTTCGATCGGGCGTCCCCCGAGTCCGCCGAGCTCGGCGTTGATGTAGTCCGCTGCGCTCTGTATTCCAATGGAGTACTCGGGGAACGATCCCCCAGGGTCGCCCTCGAGGTTCTGTACTCCGATCGTGATCGGTTCACCGGTGGCTTCACCGGAAGGGTCCGACGAGGCCTCCTCATCTGTATCGGCCGGCACTGCGTCGGTTTCAGATACATCGCTGTTGGACGGCGCCTCCACGGCGTCGGTCTCCGGCGTGTCTGCAGCATCACTGCCGTCGTCACTACCGCATGCCGCTGCGATCAGTCCAAAACTGAAGGCGACGGCGAGCGTCGCTCTCACTTGCTTGTTCATGTTCCAAGTCCCCCATCGGTTGGTGTGTCGACTCAACTTTAATCCATAACCGTCCGTCTATGCAACACACTTGTCCGATTTAGGCGGTGGATCGGCGCGGGCTCACCGTGCTCCTCGTAGCGGAGTGACGATCGCGGTCAGTTCCCGAGGAACTCCTCGAGGAGCTCGAGAAGGTCGAGATCGTCGATTGCGGCCGCAGAGCGCCGGATCATCTCGGTCATCCAGGAGCGCCCGCGCTCGTTGCTCGTGTCGAGTGTGCTGGGACGACCACACCACGATTCACAACGCGAGAACCGAGCGGCGATAGTCCTCCCACGCTTGTCCGGCGGAATAGCCAGTCACCCCTTCGTCGACGAGTGTGCGGTGCCACAACCCGACCAGCTCCGACTCGTGCAGTCGTCGAAGCTCGATCGGCATACTCTGGCTGAGGAGGTACGCCACGTCCCGAGTGCCTTTCGCACGCATCAACCGTGCCGTCGACAGCCAGGACCGGCGCGTGGTGCGACTCGGTCGCGAAGAAGAGGTTGTCCATCCGGAAATCGCCGTGGGTGACCGTTGTCGGCGGAGACGCACTCCACTGCTGCATCGCCGGGATCGCTTCGAGGTACCGGTCCTTTGCGACGCGCATCGCCTCGGGAACCGTGTCGCCGAAGATCTCGACCATCGGATCCCAACCAGCATGTGCTCCATCGCGCATCGCATCGCCGTGGACCGACGGAGTCTCGGGCGGGGTGAACTTCAGCTCGTCGCGGTCGACGTCGTCCCAGAACTCGGCGTGGAGTCTTGCGAGCGCCACCACGCATGCTTGTGCGTCGGGAAGGTCGCAACCGTCGATCTGGTCGCCGATGCGATACTCCGAGAGATCCTCCAGCATCAGGACGAACTTGCTCGGATCGTCGATCTGGGCGACGAAAACCCTCGAGTGTTCCTGCGGTGATGCGGTCCGCAAGGTCGCGGTAGAACAACACCTCACGGCGGTAGATGTCGAATGCCACGGCAACGGCGAGGTTGCCTTCATTCGCAGTGGCGAGTTTGACCAGCACGCTGTCGGGTCCGTCGCCGTTGGCATAGTCGAGTTCGATGATCTCGAGAGCAGCCATCAGGCCGACGCCCTCTCCGATCGACCGACGCCGGAACGACTCGACTTCAGCGTCGATCCCAGCGGAACGGAGGGCTTCGGTGAACCAGGACGCCGTGAGGTCGTCGTGGGCTGTGTGGTGTAGCGAGTTTGCTCATCGTTCCTCGTGTGTGTGTCGGCCTCGGCCGAGATCCCCAGCTGCCGAGCGAAAGTGTCTCGGGCGTCGACGTATCCGGGTCATCTGACCGGCGACGAAGTCGACGGTCCGACTGGCCCCGCTGGGCTGGAGCTGTCGTAGCTAGTCAGTGCTGCCGCCGTCGACAGCGAGGGTGGCTCCGGTGATGCCACATCCCGCGTCGGAAGCGAGCAGCATGGCGACGCTCGCAACTTCCTCGACTCGGTTGAGGCGCTTGAGCATGGTCTCGTCCGCGGTAATTCTGGAGGAACTGCTCGTAGGTGATTCCGGACGCTTCGGCCGACTTGGGGCCGTCCTCGCGCATCACATCGGTCTCGATCGCGCCCGGGCAGATCGAGTTCGAGGTGATACCGATCGGGCCGTACTCGAATGCAACGGCCTTGCTGAAGCCGTTGAGCGCGTGTTTGGTCGTGATGTAGTTGCTGACCGCGTCCTTGGTGGCCTGCTTGCCCTCGACCGAGGAGATGTGGATGATTCGGCCCCACTGCTCGGGCACCATGTAGTGCAGCGCTCGACGTGTCGCATAGAACGCGGAGTTGAGGTTGTAGTCGATCGTGTCGAGCCATGCCTCGTCGGTCATCTCGGCGACCCTTCCCCATCCCGGGCATCCGACGGCGTTGTTGACGAGAATGTCCACTCGGCCGAAGGTCTGTGCAGCCCCGTCCACGGCTGCTTCGCAGTCGGCCTTCTTCATTACGTCTCCTGCGATGAAGTGGACACGACCGGGCATGTCGAGCTCCCGCAGTGCCTGTTCACCCTTCTCCTGGGAGCGGCCGTTGATGACGACCTGCGCTCTGTTCCTGAGGAAGATCTCTGCGATCGCGTGGCCGATGCCGCTGGTGCCGCCGGTGATGACGGCGACTCGTCCTTCGAGTTCCATGTGTGGTCTCCTTGATCAGTGATGGATTGGGTGTGATGGTCAGATCGATGAGCGTCGTACGCAAGCCGGAGTCCCAGAATGCGAGAACGACATTGGTGGTGGTGCAGAGTTCGGCGAGCCCGCTTTCGGTGTCGGAGCAGCTACGACGAGACGGGCTCGCAAGCAGCCGAAAGCCACCGACCGAGTCCGGTCTCATTGTCGGACACCCGTGTATTCTCAAGAAGACAGTCGTGCATCAACATGCTGGTCGACGACTGCGGCCGATCGGGAGAAGCGTGGACGAGAAACCAGTTGCGACGAAGTTCGCCAAGGGCACGTACCGACGACCTCGTCTGGTGCAGGCCCGAGGTAACGGGCACAACGTGTCCGACGGCGACGAAGCGGAGTATCTCCCGCCTGCCAAGGCGAAGCGCAGGCGGCCTGATCCGCGAATCGCCCAGACCCGGGCGCTGGTGCTCGCTGCGACTCGGGAGTTGGTCTCCGAAGTCGGGTTCGAGGGTGCCACGATCGAACGCATCGCCGAACGTGGCGGGGTTGCACGCAGCACGATCACCGGCACTGGCCCGACCTGACGCGCCTGTACCTCCAGGCGTTCGAACCTGCGGGTGACGCCGTGCTCCGCCCCGCACCGGGCGGCTGAGAGACGACCTCCTGGCGTATGCCCAGCACGTCGCAGACTACTTGAACGACCCTGTCTTCTTCGCGGCGCTCGTGGCGCGTTTGGACAAGGCGTGTCGCGACCCGGAATACCGGGAACTCCACCTGGAATTCTCCCGTGAGCGCGACGCCCGCGGCCTCGCCATCTTCGCGGACGGCATCGAGGCCGGCACGGTTCGGGCGGACATCGACCCGGACCACGAACTGACGACGATTCTGTCGGGCATGGCCTTTCGTCGAGCTGATCCGCTTCGAGGAGATCACGCGTGAAGTCACCGAGCGTCTGGTGGACGATGTCTGCAGCCGCGTGGAGGCCCCACAGCGGGGCTAGCGAAACGCACATCCTTCCGGCAGCGGAACGTTCCCGAAGTATCATTCGGACACGAGTGTCGCACAGACGGACACCAGTGGTCTAGTGTTTCTTCACGATCACGTGAAGAACGGCGATGGACACGAGATCTGCCACCGCCGAGATCTGCCACCGCATCGTGGCCCAACGGAAGGAAATATTCATGTCGAGTGAAGACGGAAAAGTGGCGATCGTCACGGGCGGCGCCTCCGGCATCGGTCTGGCCACGACGGAGCTGTTCCTCGAACGGGGCGCCAGCGTCGTCGTATTGGACCGCGACGAGAGTGGGCTGGCCGCGTTGCCCGAGCACGATCGACTCGTCGGCCTCGCTGGAGACGTACGGACGCCGGGACCAACGAACCGCCGTCACACGGCGATCGAGACGTTCGGTCGACTCGACCATGCGATCCTCAACGCCGGGATGATCAGGTCCGGGGCGATCGAGACGCAAGAGATGGACGTGATCCAACGGATTCTCGACGTGAACATGAACTCGGTGATCTTGGGGCTTCGAGCTGTTCTGCCCGTGTTCCGAGCGCAGGGAAGCGGTTCTGTGGTCGTCACGGCCTCGACATCAGGGATGGGTGGCGACCCGCTCCGGTGGGCCTATTCGGCCGCCAAGGCAGCCGTCATCAACATGGTCCAGTCCATCGGACTCGACCTCGCACCGACCGGGATCCGGATCAATGCCGTCGGCCCCGGACCGATCGCCACCGGGATCACCCGCGGCCTGATCGATGGACCATCCGGAGATGGCCGACGCCATTCGACTTCTCGTGCCGATGCAGCGTTGGGGGCAACCGATCGAACTCGCTCGAGCCATCGCGTTCCTCGCGTCCGATGAAGCGTCGTTCATCACCGGCATCCATCTGCCTGTCGACGGCGGCGGGTCGGCGATGAGCAGCAACTATCGACCCGAGGGTTCCCCGATTCCGAACTCGACCGCCACCGGGGGAGCGCAATGATCGAGGAGTTCCAGGTCGCACGACCCAGGGGCCGTCGAGAACTCCGCCGTCAGGCAAGGACCCGGTGGCCCGATGCGCTCCCAGGTGTGGGGTGGCTCCAGGGCACCGACCGACCCTTCATGGAATCGCTCGTCGAGCGCTGGCATGACGACTACGACTGGCGTCTCCACGAAGCAGAGATCAACACGTTCTCCCACTTCCGCGCCGACGTCGACGACACCAAGATCCACTTCATCCACGAGAAGGGAAAGGGGCCGAACCCGACACCACTCCTGCTCGGGCACGGCTGCTTCAGCAACTTCTACGAGTTCCACAAGGTCATCGGACCGCTGACCGACCCGGCGGCTCACGGGGGCGATCCCGCTGACTCATTCGACGTCGTGGCGTGGTCGATCCCGGGGTTCGGATACTCCGACAAGGCGCACGAGCTCGGATTCAACCAGGTCCGGATGGCGCAGTACGCACACCGACTCATGACCGAGGTGCTGGGCTACGAGCGGTACGGGGCCTGCGGCGGCAGCTGGGGAGGCCAGATCGCGGTACGCATGGGATACGCGTATCCGCAGTCCGTGTCGGGTCTGTTCCTGACGCAGGCGAGCCCGCCGGCGCGACCCGTCGAACAGCCCGGACAGCCGCCACTCACCGAAGACGAAGAAGAACTGATCCGTGAGTCGCTCGAGTTCCGCAAGGAGGGAACCGGCTACCTCGCCATGCTGACCACGCGTCCACAGACCCTGGCATTCGGACTCGCCGACTCTCCCGCCGGACTCGCCGGGTGGATGGTCGAGAAGCTCCGCGCCTGGTCGGACTGCGACGGGGAACTCGGGAGCACGTTCACGCTCGATGAAGTCCTCACGAACCTGTCGATCTACTGGTTCACCGACACCATCGCGTCCGCCCACCGCCTCTACTACGAGATGCTGCACGGAGACTGGGCCCTCGGGCCCGACAAGAAGATCGACGTGCCCACCGGCGTGCTCGGCCTGCCGGGCGGCATACCCAACGAAGCAGCACCGCCCGAGACCATCCGGCGCACGTTCACCGACCTCCAGCACTTCGACATGGCCGAACGAGGTGGCGACTACCCAGCCCTCGAAGTGCCCGACACCTTCGTGGAGAACGCTCGAGCCACCTTCCGAACGATCCAGGGACGATGACCGCCGCACGCAGGACGTCGCATGTCGCCGGGGTGGAGTTAGAACGGATAGCGCACCGGTCAGCGTGTCACGACCACTCGTTCCAGCGGATGAACTCCTCGGCGGGTGGGCGTTTGGCCAGCTTGAAATCGGTGCCGATCGTGTAGGCGACAGGGAAGAGTCCGGCCTGGCTGTAGTCGTCGTACGGGACACCGAGCAGATCGGCGACCTCGCGCTCGTTCTGCAGGTGCAGTGTCGTCCACGCCGAGCCGAGCTTCCGTTCGCGCAGGGCCAGCATGAAGCTCCACACCGCGGGGAGGATCCCGCCCCAGCGCGACGCCTGCCGAGACGATGGTGTGCCTTCGTCCATCCGGTCGGCCAACAGCGGAATCACGTGGATGGGGACCTGTGCGAGATTCTCGGCCAAGTGCACCGCCGACTGGTGCACCCGATCCTGTTGCGACCCCGGTTCGAACTCGTTGCCACCCGCGTACGCATCGAAGTTCCGCTTGTAGATGTCGGCGATCGCCTGCCGTTTGTCGGCATCCTCGATGATCATCCAGCGCCATCGCTGCGAGTTCGAGCCGGTCGGTGACTGGTGCGCGATCTCGATGCACTCGGTCAGCACTTCGCGTGGCACCGGCCTGGTCAGATCCAGGCGCTTGCGGACACTGCGGGTGGTCGTCAGGACTTCGTCAGCGGAGAGACCGAGACGATCGCTCACGAATCGCCCTCCGGATGCGCGGTGGCTTCGCCCGCCTTCTGCGCCGCCATCCAGTCGCGCGTGGCCTTGCCCATCTTGCGGCCGTCGTACCCGATCCGCTGCGTCGGCGTCACCTCCATCACGAGACGTCGAGGGGAGTCGAGGAACTTCTTGAAGAGCTCGGCCGCCTCGTCGTCATCGGAACGAATCGCATACGAGAGCTCGTGGTAGAACCAGTCCTTCGTCTCGCGGTCGTCGAACAACTTGCACGTGCCCTTGTAGGTCACGGTGCGGTTGGACCCCATGTCCGTGCCAGTCGAGGTGACCACGATGCAGACGCGAGGATCGCGTTGGACGGCGGACATCCGCGCCCGCTGGCTCGATGCCGTGAGCCAGAACTTTCCGTCACGGAAGACGTACGACATGATCACGCCGACCGGCCAGCCCTCCTTGTTCGACCAGATGAACGTGCACTCCTTCTGCAGCGCAAGCATCTCTGCCTCGGCTTCGTCCTCAAGGCCGAAGACCGTGACGTCCTCGTAGTTGTCGGCTGGTTCGTCGCTCATGCGACGACGGTACGTAGTCGCCGGCGGGGCGAACGAGGCGGGCCGTCACAGGTAGCCGGAACGCTCGTCGCCGGCGTCGTCGTCCGGGTCCCCGTGGCCGAGTGTGCGGCGCGTCCACGGCCACGGCTTCTGGAGCACCCAGCGCCACACCCCGGCCAGCGTCCCGGTCAGCCCGACGACCGGCCCGATGCTGCGAACGAGCGGATGGTTCACCATGCTGTGGATCCCATCGCCGACCTGATCGAGCGTCGAACGAGGGCTCGTGGTCACATCGATCGTCGCGTCGAACGGACCGACCGGGCTCCCTTCGGCGAGGACGCCACCAGCGCGTCTGCAACCGCGGGATGATCCGCAGCCGCAGGACCTGGCGACCCTCGGCGAGCGCTTCGACCGACCACGTCCACTGAATCGTCGGTGCGGTCAAGAAGTCGCCAGGCTGATCGCCCGGTTCGATGGTGAAGGATCGACCCGACAGGGATCCGACGACAAAACACGACAGGGACGCCTCGGCAACGGTGGACGGTGGTTCTTCGTCAACGGACGACGTGAGGGCCGGTGTCCCCACGATCGCCGCACGAACGGTGACGTCGGTGGCCTCACCGACGGTCATCGCCAGCTCCGTCGGAAATTCGACTTCGACGTTGCGGGCCCGCGCTTCGCACTCGGCGAGCAACCGTCGCTGCTCGGCGTCGGTTGCTCCGGTGTCGACGACCTGGGGAACCGACGAGGTCGGACTCGGAGCGATGGAGGTGACAGCGACCTCGGTGTTCGGCTGTTCGTCGAATGTCGGTGCGGGCTCGAACGTCGGTGCCGGCCCTGAGGTCGGTGCGGTCGTCGGGGCGGGCGTCGACGAGGGCAGCCCCGTGATCGGGGTCTCGGTCGAGGTCGAGGTCGAGGTCGAGGTCGTCGGCAGGGTTGGAACCGTCGTGAGTGCTGGCGGAGCGGTGGTCGTCCCCGGGGAGGTCCCTGCGCTGTCGCCGACGAGTTGCACCCGCGCCTGGATCACCTCGCTCGCAGTGTCCGTTCCTCGAATGTCGAGGCGACCGTCGAAGCCGGTGTCGACCGTGTCGGGAGCGAACTCGACGTCCGCTGTGCAACTCTCACCGCTTTGCAGGGCACCATCGCACGTCGACCTGCCGACAGCGAACACGGCTCCGACCGCGACGATCGAGATGCTCGTCGACTCGGTGCCGGTGTTCGTGATCGTGACGCGCTCCGTGCTGGACGCCCCGACCTCGGTCGTCGCGAAACTCAGCACCGAAGGCTCCGCTGCGATGTCGACCTGACCGAACGCGGTCGACCCCATCGACACGGTGAGCAACACCACGACGAGGACCGTCGCACCACCACCCACGGTTGGTCGAGTGATCCCCACAGACGAACGGTAGCGAACCCTCTCGTGGCGGATTCTCGATTTACGCGGTGGTCGGCTGCGTTGTGCCGATCAGATCGCGGTGAAGCTCAACGGCAGTTCGCGCATCGGGAAGAGGATGAACGACGGATCGTGGATCGGACCGTCGAACGGTCGGGCGAGTTCGATGTTCGAGGTTCGCTCGAGCCAGTGCGTGAAGCCGGTGACCAGTTCCTGGCGAGCCAGGGCCGCACCGACACAGAAGTGTGGGCCCACGCCGAACGCGAGGTGCTTCGCGTCGCCGGACCGATCGAGGTCGAAGTCGTCGGCTTCGTCGAACACGTCGGCATCGCGGTTGGCCGCTGCGTATCGAACCATCACCAACGCACCCTGCGGGATGGTCACGTCGCCCACCACGACGTCCTGTGTCGCGGTGCGGAACAGACCCTGGACCGGGCTCTCGTACCGCAGCGACTCCTCGATGAACGCCGGGACGAGGGAGAGGTCCTCGCGCAGTCGCGCCTGGATGTCGGGTCGACGCGTGAGGAGCCACATCCCGTGGTTCAACGCACTCGTGGTGGTCTCGAAGCCTCCGGTGATCAGCTGATGCATGAGATTCTGCAGTTCGGCGACCGACAGCGGTTCGACATCGTCCTCGCCTTCGTGCGCGTGGACGAGGGCGGAGATGAGGTCGTCAGCCGGCTCGGCGCGACGCTCCTCGAACACGCGAGCGAGGTGATGTTGGGCCTCGAGTTCGATCTCGGCGGTCGCCAGGACCTCTTCCTCGGTGAGCGGCTTCATCGACAGCGCGAGCAACGCGTGTGCCCACTTGTTGAACGTGTGGATCTCGCTGCGCGGCAAGCCGAGTTGCTCGGCGATGATCGTTCCGGGCAGCGGCATCGCGTAGTCGAGGTTGAACTCGCACTCCCCGATCTCGCCTGACGGCGGCATCAACCCATCGATCAGCTCGCGGCTGATGTCGGCCACCTGCGGTTGGATCGCACGGATCTGTTTCGGGAGGAACGCTTTGCCCACCAGACGCCGGTAGCCGGTGTGCTCGGGCGGATCACAACGCTGGAGGGTCTCGACGTGGCCCCACCCGCGTTCTTTGATGATCGCCCGGTACTTGCGCGAGTTCTCGACCTGTAGCCCTTTGCGCGCACCGCTCCCCCGTCCGCTGCTGGAGAACAGGTCGGGGCGGGTGAGGACGAAGCGGACGTCGTCGTACTTGGTGACCAGCACGCCGCCGACTTCGGGCAGCGGCATCACGGGACACTTGGCATGCACTTCGCCGTAGAAGTCGTATGGATCGTCCTGGATCGCCGGGTCGAGGATCGTGTGGTCGACCGGGCATTCCATCGCGGCGATGCGGTCATCGAGGGACGCAGTGTCGGACATGACGAACAGCCTTTCAGTTCGTCGAGCTTCGACTGCCAGTGGACCTGCACCGATTCGTACGGTGGTCGGATGGATCGACTCATCTCACTGGCCGCCGGCGTGTGCCCCGAGACGGGTCCCGCCGACTTCGTCGCCGCCTGCGCCGAGGCGGGCTGGCCCGCTTGTGGCATCTGGTTCGACGCCGACACATGGACCGATGCCGTCGCCCGCGACGTGCGTCAGCGCCTCGACGACACCGGGCTGGTCGCCTTGGACATGGAGCCGATCTTCGTCATGCCCGACGGCGACGACACCACCGATCACGGTGATCGGATCATCGAGGCAGCAGCCACCGTCGGGGCGCGCAATCTGCTCGTGGTGTCGCGTGGCGTCGACGATGCTCGGTTCACCGAGCGGTTCGCAGAGTTGTGTGACGCCGCAGCGGTGCACGGCATCGGTTGCAGCATCGAGTTCATGGCCTTCATGTCGGTGACGACGCTGCACCAGGCGCTCGGTGTGCTCGACGCGGTCGACCGGCCCAACGGTCACGTGCTGATCGACCACCTCCACCTCGCGCGCACGGGTGGAACCGTCGCGGACGTCGCGGATGTCGACCCGGCGCGACTCTCCTATGTGCAGCTGTGTGACGCTCCTGCGGCAGCGCCGTCGGACATGGGTGCGCTCGTCACCGAAGCGCTCGATCTTCGGCTGAACATCAGTGACGGCGAGCTTCCGGTCGCCGAGCTGATCGAAGCGCTCCCCGATCACACCGCACTGTCGATGGAGATCCGGTCCGCTGCGCTTCGAAACGACTTCCCCGATCCGACCGAACGAGCCCGCCACGTCCTGGACGCCACGCGGTCAGCGCTGCATGGGTGACACCCGTCAACGTTCGAAAGTGCCTGGCACTTCTGCCCGTTTTCAGCGAGGGACGGTCCAGCGGATGGGGAGCGTGGTCAGGCCGCGCAGGATGAACGGCTGGTTGATCGCGACGTCTCCGATGCGCTCGACGGTGGCGAATCGGTCGACGATCCACCGCAGCGCGATCTGACCTTCGGTTCGTGCGAGCGCAGCCCCGATGCAGTGGTGCACGCCCCAACCGAACGCCAAGTGTGATCGGGCTCCAGGGCCGAACCGGTCGAGACGGATCTCGTCGGGCTCGTCGTAGACCTCGGCATCCCGGTTGGCGGACGCGAACAGCGCCTGGACACGTGACTCCGCAGGCAGCTCGCGTCCGCACACCTCGCTCGGCTCGGGGTTCACTCGGAACAGGCCCTGTACCGGCGCGTCGTAGCGGAGGAACTCCTCGACCGCCGACGGGATCAGCGCCGGGTCGGCACGCAACGCGGTCATCAGCTCCGGCTGGTCGATCAGCCGGTAGAGCATCAGCGAGATCAGGCTCGCTGTCGTCTCGTGGCCGGCCACGAGCAGTTGCTGGCTGAGTCGGCGGACCTCGTGATGGCTGAGGGTGCCCTCGATCTCAGCGAGCGTCATCACACTCAGCACGTCGCCCGGAAGTTCGTCGCCACGCTCGTGGAGTGCTCTGCGAACGTCGACCAACTCGTCGACCAGAGCGAAGATGTGACGGTTCGCCTCCTCGGCGAGGGCCGGGTCCGCGCCGCCGAGGGTGTTGACGATGTCGTCGGACCAGCGGCCGAAGTCGTCGCGCCGGTCCGGCGGCACCCCCAGCAGCACGGCGATCACGATCGCTGGGAACGGGAACGCGAAGAGACGCACGAAGTCACCTTCGCCGTCCGCGCCGAACGCGTTGCTCCACAGTTCCTCGCAGACGCCACGCACTTCGTCCTCGAGTCGTTCGATCGCCGCCGGTCGGAACGCGTCCTGCAGGACGCGTCGCTGTCGGCGGTGGTCGGGATCGTCGGCCGTACCGAGGACGCCTCCGGGTTGTGGGTGAATCCCCACCCCGAACCCGTTGCGCCACTCGGACGGCCGCATCAACAGTTCGAACACGTCGCTGTGTTTGCTGACGACATGGAACGGAGGGTCGTGCGACTCCTCCGTATGAAATGGACACTCCTCGCGCAGGTGCGCGTGACCGACCGAAGGTTCGACGTCGTTGGCGCGCTCCAGATGCGAGTAGGTCATGTCACGAGAACTTGCTCAGTACGGCATCGTCCCGCCGTCGACGGGGAACATGCAGCCGGTCATGTTCTTCGCCGCATCCGATGCCATCAGCACCGCAACCGCAGCAACCTCTTCGACCTTGTTCGGTCGCTTGATCGCCGACTCCGAACTGAAGGTCTCGATCAGTTCGTCGTAGCCACTCATCCCCATCGCCACAGCGGAGTCGGGCCCGGTGGCGCGGACGATGTCGGTCTCGATGAGGCCGGGCAGGATCGCGTTGACCGTGATGCCCATCGTGCCGACCTCGTGAGCTGCTGCCTTGACGAGCCCGTTGACGGCGTGCTTCGTGGCGGCGTAACCGGGGATGCCCGGTTTGCCGAGCTTGCCTTCGACCGACGAGGTGACGATGATTCGACCGGACTCGCGCGGGATCATGTGCTGCAATGCACGGCGCATGCCCCAGAACACGTGGTTCAGGTTCCAGTCGACTTCGAGTTTCCACTCTTCGTCGCTCATCTGAGCAACCGGTGCGGTCATCTGCACACCACCGGAGTTCAGACAGCACACGTCGAGTTGGCCGTACTTCTCGATGGTGAAATCGATCAGCCCTTCCACCGATTCCTGCTTCGATGCGTCACCGGCGAAGAACGCCGCGTTGTCGCCGGCACCCATCTCGTCGAGACATTGCTGCCCTTTGGCGGCGTCGCGGCCGTTGACGACGACTTTGCCGCCCTCAGCAATGAATGACTCGGCCATTGCACGGCCGATGCTGCGTGTGCCACCTGTGATGCAGGCGACCTTTCCGTCGAGCTTTCCCATGATGCTTCTCCGTTCCAATTCTCGGCTCAGTAGGGAGCCGTGCCGCCGTCGATCGAGATGAGTGAGCCGGTGATGCCGGCGCCCGCAGTGGATGCGAGGAGCGTCGCCACGGCGGCGACGTCCTCGACGTCGTTGAGCTTCTTGATGGCCGACTCCGAGGCGAACATGTTCAGCAGCCCGTCGTAGTCCATGCCCATCGACTCCGCAGCTGGTGGACCCTCGGCCATCATGATGTCCGTCTCGATCGCACCCGGGCAGAGCGCGTTGACGGTGATCCCGAGCGTTCCGACCTCGTGCGAGGCCGACTTCACCAGGCCGTTGATGGCGTGCTTGGCTGCGACGTAGATCGAGATGCCGGGCTTGCCGACCTTGCCTTCGAGCGAGCTGACCGCCATGACCCGGCCGGACTCCTGCGGGATCATGTAGTGGAACGCACGACGCATCGTCCAGAACGTGTGCCAGAAGTTCCACACGAGCGAGTCCTGCATGGCCTCGTCGGTCAGTTCGGCGATCGGAGCGTGGCCCGACGCTCCGCCGGCGTTCGCGACGAGGATGTCGATACGACCGAAATGGTCGACCGTGCCGTCGATGATCGCCTCACACGACTCGCGCTGCTTCACATCGCCGGCGATGTAGTGCGCTCTGTCTCCCGCATCGAGTTCGGCGAGCGTTCGCTCCGCCTTGCTCTCGTCGCGGCCGTTGATGACGACCTTGGCTCCCTCTTCGAGGAAACCCTTGGCGATGCCGAGACCGATGCCTCGCGTTCCGCCGGTGATGCAGGCAACTTGCCCGTCCAGTTCTCCCATGGAGCAACCCCCTTGTTCGTGCTCGACAGGGAAGCTATTGCGGGCCGGGTCGGCAGCGAGAGTCGGAGCGCCCTCGGCGCAGAACAGACCGCTCGGATTCCTGTCGGTCACGTGGTCTGCGGGATCGTCGCTACCTTCGCTCACCGTGAACACCGAGCTCGACGAGACCTCCTCGATGAATGCCTGGCGACGATGGACCGATACGCCCCTGCTGATCATCGCGATCGGATCCTTGCCGTTCCTGTTGCTCGAGATCGAACGTGAACGCCTCACGCGATCCGATCAGGTGCTACTCGATGTCATCAACATCGTCGTGCTCGTCTGCTTTGCCCTCGACTACGTCGTCGGCTTCGCGCTCACTCTCAACCGCGGGCGGTATGTACGCCGAGAGTGGGCGAGCTTGTTGATCGTCGTCGCTCAGGCACTCGTTTTCGTGCCGAGCCTCGCCGGCTTCGGGGTCCTTCGGGCCTTCCGCGGAGCGCGACTCCTCCGCATCATCGCCGTCGCCGTTCGCGTCTTCGCGATCGGAGGCACTGCACGAGCGAAGGGCCGCGAGCAGATCCGGCGAGAAGCAGGCAACGTGGCGATCGGCGTCGCGGCGCTGACCTGGTTGACCTCAGCAGTCGCCTTCACGCTCGCCGAGGACGTCGGTGAAGGGCAGCGGATTCCGTCGTTCTTCGATGCGCTCTGGTGGTCCTCGGCAACGATCACCACCGTTGGCTACGGCGACATCTTCCCGGTGACGACCGCGGGACGACTCGTGGGCATGGTGACGATGTTCGTCGGCATCGCTGCGTTCGCGGTGGTCACGGCGAAGATCGCCGAATGGCTCGTTGGATCCAGACCATCGTCTGAAAAGCCACACGGCGACGATTCGCTCACGGTCGTCGACTCCTGAATCAGTCCGATCGGTCGACCGCTGGGTTCAGCGGGAACCGAAGAGTTCGCCGCGCAGGACCATCTTGATCGCCGTGATCGCTCGGGCGTGCACCACGGGGTCGTACGACTCGCCGTCGGTGAGGCCGGTCAGCAGCGTGACGACGAACTCGGTCACGAAGGCAGAATGGTCGTCGTCGATCTCCCCGGCGTCGACCCCGGCTGCGACGATCCGAGCGAAGAAGTCGCGTTCCCGTCCGCGCTCGACGGGCATCGCTGCGGCGATCTCGGGATGCCGGCGGATGTCGGTTCGGCGCGCGCCGAGGAACGTCGCGAGCGAAGGATCCTCGGCGTTGAGGTCGCGTGCGACGTCGAGCACCGCTTCGAACTTCGCGAAGAACCCGTCGGCGGCATCGACGGCCTCGTTCATCCGGACGTAGACGCGTCGCTGCACGTCGGCATCGACCGCGAGATAGAGGTCGAGTTTGGATCCGAAGTAGTGATACAGCGCACCAGCCGTCACGCCCACGTGATCGGCGAGGCTGCGGTTGGTGGCCGCTTCGAAGCCGTCCGTCGCGAACGCGACTCGGGCCTGATCGAGGATCCGCGAGCGCGTTTCAGCCGAGTCCGTCGCCGGTGGGCGACCGATCCGTCGGCTGGGAAGCGGGGTGACGGCCATTCGACCAGTATGGAGGACGCACGCAGCCTCTCGCGTCGACGTGACGCCCGACGCCCTCAGCCGCGGCTACCGGGCGAGAACTGACCGGTGTTCGCAGTGATTCCTCCGTCGACCGGGATGACAGCTCCGTTGACGAACGACGCGTCGCTCGACGCAACGAACGCGATCATCGCCGCGACCTCCTCCGGACGGCCCCAGCGCTGCAACGGGATGCGTCGACGAAGCTCGTCGTGGACCTCGGGCATCGCCGAGAGTCCGCTCGTCATCGCCGTCTCGGTCGGGCCGGGGCACACCGCGTTGACCGTGATGCCGTCCGCTCCGAGGTCGACGGCAGCCGCTCGAGCCAGGTTGATCACCGCAGCCTTGGAGGTGTTGTAGGCCCACATCCGTGGATCGGCGCCGATGCCGGAGGTGGAGGCCGTGACCACGATCCGGCCTCCGTCGCCCTGGTCACGCATCGTCGGCACGACGGCGCGGAGACCGAGGGCGACCGCTCGCACGTTGACGTCCATCGCTCGATCGAATTCTTCGATCGGCAGCTCGATGAGATCGCCTCCCATCGACACCCCGGCGTTGAACACTGCGACGTCGAGGCGGCCGAAGCGCTCGATCGCCAAAGCGACGGCGGACTCGTTCGTGGCCTGGTCGGTGACGTCACCTGCGCTCACGGCGACGTGTCGGTCGTCGTCACCGAGCCAGTCGAAGGCGTCGGCGTCGCGGTCGATCACGACGACGCCGTACCCCTGCTCGATGAACCGTTCGACGCATGCCCGCCCGATGCCTGATGCTCCACCCGTGACGATCGCAACTCGTTCGGTCATGCGTTGATGTAGTCCTTGTAGTAGCTGAGCTTGCCGTCGGTCACCCGGTAGACGCCAACGCCCTGACGGGGCGGTCGGCCATCGGTGGTGGTGACCTCCCACTGCGCCCAGGCGGTTTCGTCGTCCCCGGACATCTCGACGAGCCGGAAGGTCGCGCCGGCCTTGGCCATCTCCGTGTTCATCATCGTGAAGAATCCGGCGATCGCCTCCCCGCCCGTGAACGTGCCGTAGACCGGATCCACGACCTCCGCATCGTCGGCGAACAGGTCGGCGAGCGGTGCGTAGTCGCCTTCGTCCTGGATCTCCCAGAACCGTTTGATCGTGTCGTGTGCGTCTCCTGCCATGTCGCCGACGGTACGAGATCGACGCAGCTGACGGCGATCCGTGAGGACGCGCGTCGCTCCGGCTATGTCTCCGTATTGATCGTGCGATTAGTTTCGGCTTCGTCACCGGTCGGGTGACCGGTCAGGCGATCGACATCGCCGCACCACGACAACGGACACGACTCGAACACAGGAGCAATCATGGATCTCGGACTCAGCGGCAAGAAGGCCCTCATCACCGGCTCGACGAAGGGGCTCGGTCGTGCCATCGCCGAAACCCTCGTCGCCGAAGGTGCGTCGGTCGCGATCTGCTCGCGTACCCAGGACGATGTCGACGCTGCTGTGGCCGCCATGTCCGACGGAGCGTCCGGCACGGTCGTCGGTTCCGTGTGCGACGCCGCCGACGCCGACGCCGTCCGCGCCTGGGTGGCCGAATCCTCCGAAGCACTCGGCGGGATCGACATCTACGTCCACAACACCTCCGGCAAGCCGGCCCGCTCGTTCGACAAGTGGCAGAACAACATGGACATCGACCTCATGTCGCTGATCCACGGTGTCGACGCCGCGGGCGAGGCGCTGGCCGATGGCGGCGGAGCGCTCATCTCGATCAGCACCACCGCGGTCAACGAACACTTCGCTTCGGGCTCGGGCAGCTACTCGGCGTTCAAGGCCGCTGTCACGAACTGGACGCTCGGCCAGGCCCAGGTGCTCGGCGCGAAGGGCATCCGCTGCAATGTCGTGTCCCCCGGCCCGATCTTCGTCGAGGGCGGCGACTGGAACATGATCAAGGACAACATGGAGGACTTCTACAAGGCCACCCAGAAGACGCACCCGCAGGGTGAACTCGGGGAGCCGCAGGACGTCGCGAACGCCGTGGCCTTCCTCGCCAGCAACGCCGCCAAGCACGTCAACGGCGTCAACATGACCGTGGACGGCGGCTTCCTCAAGCGCGTCGACTTCTGATGCACGCCTCCGAACTCGACAGGGGGCGAAAGTGCCTGGCACTTTCGCCCCCTGCACGCTGACATGAGTGACGATCCCGGATCCCGGATCGACGTCACGCTCGTTGCGGGCGGGATGTACCACGACGTGGACTTCGCGCGCCGCGAGATCCTGACGCTGCTCGGCGAGCACGACGAATATCGCGTCCGGGTCCAGCCCGACTACGAGGATGCCGATGCCATCGCCGCCGGGTCGATCCTGGTCAGTTACACGTGCAACCTGCGCCCCTCGGAAGCTGCGCAGCAGACGATTCGTGACTGGGTCACCGCCGGTGGCCGCTGGGTCGCGCTCCACGGCACCAACTCGGCGCTCGACGTCGGCACGCCGAACGGCGTCGATGCTCCACGCGTGTTCCCCCTGTGGGCCGACACGCTGGGTTCACAGTTCGTCGCGCACCCGCCGATCATGGCGTACCGGGTCGAACGGAGCACCGACGACCACTGGTTGGTCGACGGCATCGAGCCGTTCGAGACCGATGACGAGCTGTACTGCTCCGAATACGCCGACCGCGCCGCTCTCGAACCGTTGCTCCACACCCACTGGAGCGGCGACGCCCGCGGGTTCGTCGAACACGACTGGACCGACACGAGCGGCGAGTACGGCGACCAGCATCTCGTGATGTACCTGCGTCAACTCGGCGAAGGTGCCGTGCTGTACAACACGCTCGGCCACTGCCGGGGCCACTACGACATGGTGCCCGTGGTCGACTACTACCCGAAGATCGAACGCGGTTCGTGGGAACACCCTGCGTACTACGAACTCCTGCGCCGATCGCTGCGCTGGGCGCGCGGCGCCGCTGCCTGATCACGATGCAACCGACCCGACACCGACCACAACGACCGAGAGCCACATGACCGCCACCGCAAATCAGACACTCGTCGCCGACGGCATCTTCCGCCTCGACGACGACGGACGCCCCGTCCTGTTCGGCAGCCGCTGCACGAACTGTGACAACCACATGTTTCCCCGCCAGTCCGGTTGCCCGAAGTGCATGTTCGACACCCAGGAGGACATCGAACTCGCGCAGGCCGGCACGCTGTGGACCTGGACCGTCCAGGCCTTCCCACCGAAAGCGCCGCCCTACCTCGGTCCGGTCGGCGCCGACTTCGAGCCCTACGGCGTGGGGTACGTCGAGCTGGGCGACCAGGTCCGTGTCGAGACCCGACTCACCGTCGGCACACCCGAGGAACTCGAGATCGGCATGGCGATGGAGATCGTCGCTCACGTCCTGACGACCGACGACGACGGCAACGACGTCGTCACCTACGCATTCGCACCCACCGCCACAGGAGATCAGTCATGAACGACGTCGCAATCGTCGGAATCGGTATGCACGAGTTCGGGCGCCACGACGGCGTGTCCGGCATGGACATGGGCGTCACGGCCGTTCGGCGTGCGCTCGCCGACTGCGGCAAGGACTGGTCCGACATGCAGTTCGCGGTCGGCGGCTCGATGGATTCGGGCGCTGCCGACACCATGGTCAGCCGCATCGGCCTGACCGGTCTCCCGTTCACCAACGTCGTCAACGGGTGCGCCACGGGCGGCACCGCGCTCTCCCAGTCGATCAACACGATCAAGTCGGGTGCTGCCGACGTCGGCATCGCCATCGGTTTCGACAAGCACGAGAAGGGAGCGTTCCGCATCAAGGGCCCTCGCGGCAAGGACTGGTACGGCGGCTCGGGCCTCGCGCTCACCACGCAGTTCTTCGGCATGAAGATCACCCGCTACATGCACGAGTACGGCATCACCCAGGACTCGCTGGCACGCGTGTCGGCCAAGGCCTTCCGCAACGGTGCGAAGAACCCGATGGCATGGCGTCGCAAGCCGATGACCGAAGAGCAGGTGCTCGAGTCGATGATGCTCTCGTGGCCACTCACGCAGTACATGTTCTGCTCGCCCGGTGAGGGGGGCGTCGCGATGATCGTGTGTCGTGCCGACAAGGCCAAGGAGTTCACCGACACGCCGATCTATCTCAAGGCTGCCGCCATGCGGACGCGCCAGTTCGGCTCGTTCGAGGTGCTCGCACCGTCCACCGCGATCGACCGCGATCCAGGGCCGACGACCGACGCGTCGAAGGCTGCGTTCGAGATGGCCGGCATCGGCCCCGAAGACGTCGACATCGCGCAGCTACAGGACACCGAGTCCGGTGCGGAGATCATGCACATGGCCGAGAACGGCTTCTGCGAGCACGGTGAGCAGGAAGACATGCTCGCTCGTGGCGACACCGAGATCGACGGGCGCCTGCCGGTGAACACCGATGGTGGCTGCCTCGCCAACGGCGAGCCGATCGGTGCATCCGGTCTTCGTCAGGTGTACGAGAACGTTCTGCAACTGCGCGGCCAAGCCGGCGACCGTCAGGTCCCGAACAACCCGAAGGTCGCCTACACCCACGTCTACGGCGCCCCCGGCATCTCCGGCGTCACCATCCTCTCCCGCTGAGAGGGGGCGAAAGTGCCTGGCACTTCTGCCCCCTCTTCACATCGAACGCAAGGACACACATGGATTTCTCGACCGATCTGTTGATGGACATGCACCGACGCATGGTGCGTATCCGTCTCTTCGAAGAGGCCGCAGGCCGACTGGCCGAAGCTGCCAAGTTGCCCGGCTTCCTCCACCTCTACGTGGGCCAGGAAGCCGTGGCGTCGGGCGTGTGCGCAGCGCTCACCGACACCGACCAGATCACGTCGACCCACCGCGGTCACGGCCACCTCGTGGCCAAGGGTGGCGAGTTCCGGCCGATGATGGCCGAGCTGATGGCGAAGTCCACGGGCTACAACAAGGGCAAGGGCGGGTCGATGCACATCTCGAACCTGGACGTCGGCATGCTCGGCGCGAACGGCATCGTCGGCGCCGGCGCACCGATCGCCGTCGGAGCCGGTTTCGCCAACAAGTACCGCGATGACGGCAACGTCGCCGCCGCGTTCTTCGGTGACGGCTCGACCAACATCGGTGCCTTCCACGAAGCCGCGAACATGGCGTGCGCGCTGAAGTTGCCGGTGCTGTTCATCTGCGAGAACAACGAGTACGGAGAGTTCACGCCGCGCGACAAGACCATGGCGATCACCGACATCGTCGACCGGGCCGCCGGCTACGGCATGCCGGGTGTGATCGTCGACGGCATGGACGTGGTCGCGATCCACGAAGCGACCATCGAGGCGAAGGCCCGGGCCGTTCGTGGCGAGGGTCCGTCGTTGATCGAAGCCAAGACATACCGTTTCTACAACCATCACGGCGTCCAGAACCTCGGGTTGAAGTACCGCACGGACGACGAAGTCGAAGTGTGGAAGGAACGCGATCCGATCTTCACCTTCGAGGACCGCCTGATCGAAGCAGGAACGACCACCCGCGACGAGTTCGACACGGTGTGGGCCGAACTCCGCGACGACATCGAGGACGCCATCCAGTTCGCCGAGGACTCACCGTTCCCCGAGCCCGATCAGATCCTCGTCGACGTCTATTCGGACACCCCAGCATCCAGCGACACCGTCGGAGCATCGTCAGGAGCCACCTCATGACCCGCAAGATCGGCTACGTACAAGCCTTCAACGAGGCCGTGCGCCAGGAGATGCAGGCCAACGACGACATCTTCTGCGCCGGTGAGGACATCGGTGGGTTCGGTGGCGTGTTCCAGAGCTACGCCGGCCTGCAGAAGGAGTTCGGCGAACGACGTGTCGTCGACACGCCGATCAGCGAGCAGGCGATCATCGGCCTCGGCGTCGGTGCTGCCGTCGCAGGACTTCGCCCGATCGTGGACATCATGTTCATGGACTTCATCGCCGTCGCGTTCGACCAGATCATCAACCAGGCCGCCAAGGTCAAGTACATGTTCGGTGGCTCGGCGACCGTGCCGATGACCATCACCACCGGCGGTGGCGGCGGCCTGTCCGCCGCGGCTCAGCACAGCCAGTCGCTCGAAGCGCTGATCTGCCACATCCCCGGCCTCAAGGTCGTCTACCCGTCGAACCCGTACGACATGAAGGGGTTGATGACGTCGTGCATCCGCGAGAACAACCCGACGATCATGATCAAGCACAAGCGCCTGCTCGGCATGCAGGGTGAGGTGCCCGAGGAGCCGTACTCGATTCCGCTCGGCAAGGCGAACATCTTGCGTGAAGGCACGGACGTGACCGTGGTGTCGTGGGCGAAGATGGCCAACGACTGCGTCGACGTCGCCGACAAGCTCGCGAGTGAAGGCATCAGCGTCGAGGTCATCGACCCGCGCACGATGCAGCCGCTCGACACCGAGACCATCATCGCATCGGTCAAGAAGACCAACCGAGTCATCGTGGTGCACGAAGCCGTCCGCTTCGCCGGTCTGGGCGCTGAAGTCGCCGCCCAGATCCAGGAGGAGGCCTTCGACCACCTCGATGCGCCGGTCGGTCGAGTTGCCGCACCGTTCTCACCGGTGCCGTTCAGCCCGGTCCTCGAAGCGAACTACCAGCCGTCCCCCGACAAGATCACCGAAGCGATCCGAAGCGTGCTCGCTCGTCCGGGAGCCTGAGATCGCCGTGCATGTCACCGTCCGCCGCTCGGAGAGATGAGGTGTCCGGCCGTGTCGCCTCGACCGTGGGCATCATCGTCAACCCGCACGCGGGCAAGGACATCCGCCGGCTCGTCTCTGCGGCCGGCCACACGTCGGACGCGGTGAAGATCGGGATCATGCGGCGCGTGGCTGCCGGGGCGATCGAGCAGGGTGTGGAACGAGTGCTGATGAGCACCGACACGCATCACCTCGCGGAACGCGCCGTGGAGGGGCTGGACGGCAACATCGAGTTCGTCGACGGACCGAAGACCGGTTCGCACCACGACACCGTGGCGGCGGCACGGGAGATGTGGAAGGCCGAGGCCGGTGCCGTCGTGGCGCTCGGCGGAGACGGAACGTGTCGCGACGTCACCATCGGCTGGCCCGAGGTGCCCCTCATCCCGATCTCGACGGGCACCAACAACGTCTTTCCGTCCACCGTCGACGGAACCACGGCCGGTGTCGCTGCTGCACTCGTGGCGACCGGCGCCGTCGAGTCGCTCGGAGCGCCGCGCAAAGCGCGTCGAGCTGACGATCGACGAGCCCGGCAAGGACGCCGTCGCACACGACGCAGCGCTGGTCGAAGCCGCGCTCATCGACACGGCCTTCGTCGGCGCCCGCGCCGTGAACGATCCGTCGTCGATCCGCTGGGTCGTTGCATGCATCGCGAATCCGGCGAGCACCGGCCTCGCGAGCATCGCCGGCCGCGTGCACCCCGTTCGACGCGACGCTCCCGGAGGCGTGGTCATCCGCCTCGCCTCGCCCGGCACGTCAGGGACCCGGCAGATTCGTGTGCCACTCGCTCCGGGCACCTTCGCGACGCTCGACGTCGACTCGATCGAAGCGCTCGACGAGTCCACCACCGTCACGCTGCCGGGCGGCGGCGTGCTGGCCTACGACGGCGAACGCGACACGCCGGTCTCGGCCGACGCCACCATCAGCGTGTCGATCACCCCGTCGGGACCCCGACTCATCGATGTCGAATCGATCCTCACCACAGCAGCCCTCGCCGGACAGTTCGACGTCCGCACGACATCAGCTGCTCCTCAATTTCCGTCTCGAAAGGACACCCATGGCGACTGAGTTCCTCATGCCGAAGCTCGGCCTCACGATGGAGGAGGGCACGATCACCGAATGGCTCGTGGCCGACGGCGACGAAGTGCGCTCCGGTGCTGCGCTGTTGGTGATCGAGACCGACAAGACCGAAACCGAAGTCGAATCCTCGGGGAGCGGTCGCATCAGCATCGAAGCCGAGGCCGGTGCCACGTTCGCGTGTGGCGAGCGCATCGGCTGGATCCTCGCCGACGGCGAGGACGCGCCGTCCGGAACAGCGAGCACAACCTCGGCTCCTCCTCCTGCTGCTGCAGCGGCTCCAGAGGCCGCCGCTCCGCCGGCGCCAGCACCAGCGGCTCCAGCGGCTGCCGCTGCCACCGCGGCGACCTTGCCGGGCGGGCGCATCATCGTGTCGCCGATGGCGAAGCGTCTCGCGTCCGAACGCGGCATCGACCTGTCCACGGTCGCGGGCACCGGCCCCGGCGGGCGGATCACGTCCGAAGACCTCGAGGGGGTCTCCGCCGCCGCACCTGCGGGAACGTCGAGCCCGGTGAGCGTGGCGGCCCCCGGTGCACACGTCCCGGCCACGGCGGCAGCGCGTCAGCTCGCCGATCTGCTCGGTGTCGACGTCGCACACGTCTCGATCGAGCCGACCGACGGACGCATCACGCGGCGAGACGGTTGCTCAGTACGTGCGCAGCATGCTGGACGATCGAACCGGCTCGGCACCGGTCACGGCTCCCGAGCCTGCTGCACCACGAGCGGCTGGCGAGACCACAGCGACACCGTCACTGCCGGCCGCGTTGCAGCCGCCCACCAGCGTCACGCCGATGCGGGGCATGCGCGGCACCATCGCCAAGCGGATGCACGAGTCGCTGCAGTCGATGGCGCAGCTCACGCTCCAGATGGACGCCGACCTCGATGCCGTCGTGGCCGACCGCGACGCCCGCAAGGCCGCCGGCTCCGCACCGGGCTACACCGACTACGTCATCGCTGCCGCAGCCCGAGCGTTGCAAGCACACCCCTACGTCAACTCGCAGATCACCGACGATGGGCTCGCGCTGCTTCCCGACGTGCACGTCGGCATGGCGGTCGCACTCGACGACGGTCTCATCGTCCCGGTCATCCAGAACACGCTCGGACGCGATCTCACCGACCTCGGCACCGAGACCTCCCGCCTCGCCGAGGCGGCCCGATCCGGCTCGCTCGCTCTCACCGATCTCGAAGGCGGCACCTTCTCGGTGTCGACGCTCGGGATGTTCGGCGTCGACGGCTTCACCCCGGTCATCAACCCACCGAACACCGCGATCCTCGGCGTCGGCCGCCTGCGCGACGATCTCGCGCTGGACGCCGAGGGCAACGTCACCACGATCAAGCGGATGACCCTCAGCCTCACATGGGATCACCGAGCGTTCGACGGTGCGCCGGCGGCGGAGTTCTGCCGCACGATCTGCACTCTGCTGGCGGACCCGGCTGCGCTCGACGCCGCCGGTGGTGCATCATGATCAACGCTCAGGACCAGTTCCACATCGGGATCCGCGTCCCCGCCCTCGACGTGGCGATGGACGAGCTCGGCTCCGGGTTGAACGTCACCTGGGCGGAACCTCGTGACACCGCCGAGCAGGCACTCTGGACACCCGAGACCGGATTGCAGCATCATCACCTCCGGTACACGTACTCGGCGGAGGGGCCACAGCATCTCGAACTGCTGCAGGGCCCGACGGGCAGTTTCTGGGATGGAAACGACGCTCCGGGCGCGCACCACATCGGGATCTGGGTCGACGACGTCGCCGCCGAGACGTCCGCGCTGGTCGATGCCGGTTGGTCGCTCCGCGGTGCCCAACGTGACCCGAGCGATGGCGAGGGCTACGGCGTGTTCAGCTACATCGCCCCGCCGAGCGGCTTCCTCGTGGAGCTCGTCGACCGCAGCTACGAATCGTTCTTCGAGCAGTGGTGGAGCGCAGCACTCGACTCCGACTGAACTGACCTCGCGGCTCGAGCAACCCTCGACACCGGGTCAGATGGCGACGGCTTCGAGGCGTGCGAGCACCGTGCTGGCGAGGCCTCCGAGATTCTCCGGTCCGAAGGCCTCTCGGTGGTCCTGATCTGGATCTGGCTGAGCGCACGACCCTGACGGAAGAACAAGACCTCGTTGAACAGGGTGACCCCGCCACCCTCGAACTCGATCGGCACGGCCAGGCTGTAGTGCACCGCAGTGTCGTCGCTGACCGGCACCTCGGACGACTCGCCGACGACGAGCCCGATCGTCGCATCCGGCGGCAACGCAGCCGAGAAGTCCTCGTTGGATTCGAGCTGTGCCTCGAAGAACTCCTGCACGGCATCCCGGTAGCAAGCCGGTGAGTCCTCACGGGCGTACTGCGCCATCGCATCCGTGGCCACCTCCACATCCGCCACGAGGACGACCTGCTGCTGGACGGACGCACCCTCGGGTGACATGAACACGCCGGACTCGGCGCGGGACTCGGCGTCGGTGAAGTCGGGGTACTCGTCGACGGCGACGCCGAGGCACTCTGCGACGCTCGCTTGGAGGTCGAAGTCCTCCTCGTCCGAATCGTCCGGTGCCGGACCCTCGGTCCACCCTTCGGGGTAGTCGTCGAGGCTCAGGAGTGCGGATGCAGCGGCAGCACGATCGCTCTCCGACGCAGGATCGACCGGCGCCTCGTCGGTTGGTGGCACCTCCGTCGCAGGAGCCGTGGCCACCTCGTCGGTCGTCGCCGGGTCGGTCGACGGGTCGTCGGTCTGCTCGGTGGTCGGTGCGCTGTCGCTGGTCGGTTGGCTGACCTGCGTCGTTGCTTCATCGCTCGTGGAGCAGGACGCGACGCCGAGCGCAACGGCAGCGACGATCATCGTGTGACGCAACATCATCATCCGACCGTATTCCGAACCGGTCGCCGTCGTGCGGCAACATCGATTCGACATGTCGTACGCGTCGCCTCGAAACCCGGCGTCAGCGCCGGCGATGCTCGGCAATCGTGTTGCCGGCACCCCACTCGTTCGACTCGAGCACCTTGAGAAAGCCGACGAGGTTGCGGTCGCGCGTCCGTTCGAGCTCGCGGATCGAATGCATGCCGGACTGAGCGTCGGACTGTTCGACGATCGTGTCGACCAGCTCCGGAGTGAACTCGGGCGTGTCCATCAACTTCGTCCACGGCAGACCGAGAGTCGGGCCGAACTGGGACATGAAGTGGCGGAACCCGCCCAGCCCACCGGCCACCCGGTACGTCTCGAACAGGCCCATCTGCGCCCAACGCAATCCGAAACCGTGCGTCATCACGTCGTCGATCTCCTGGGTGGTGGCGACGCCGTCGTTGACCATCCACAGCGCTTCGCGCCAGACCGCTTCGAGCAGTCGGTCGCCGATGAACGCGTCGATCTCCACTCGCACGTGGACCGGCTTCATCCCGATCCCGGCGTAGATCGCCTGAGCGCGGCGGACGTTCTCGATCGGCGTGTGCTCGCCGCCGACGACCTCGACCACGGGCAGCAGATACACGGGGTTGTACGGGTGGCCGACCACGAGTCGCTCAGGATGCGTCATCGACTCCTGCATCGCGGAGGGACGAAGCCCGGAGGTGGAGGACCCGATCAACACATCGGGTAGCGACGCCGGCCTCGATCTCGGCGAACACCGCCGCTTTGATGTCGAGCCGTTCGGGGACGCTCTCCTGCACGAACTGCGTGTCGGTCACGGCACCGGCGATCGACGAGGCGAACCGGTGCGACCCACGCCGATCGGTTGCGAACCCGAGGTCGTCGTAGGCGGCGACCGCATTGGACAGCACCTCGTCGAAGATGCGTTCCGCATCCGGCGACAGGTCGCTGATCGCCACGTCCACGCCGTTCAAGACCATCCGGCTGGCCCAGGCCGCACCGATCACACCACAGCCGACCACGGCCGCTCGTTCGATGGTCTCCGGCTCGATGTCGCCGGCGGCCGCTTCGTCCGCCACCGTCAGTCGTGCTTCGTGAGTTGCAGGTTCTCGCGCACCTGAGCGGGTGTGAGCACGGTGTAGTTCTGCGCGT
Source organism: Ilumatobacteraceae bacterium (assembly GCA_963797925.1). GTDB lineage: Bacteria > Actinomycetota > Acidimicrobiia > Acidimicrobiales > Ilumatobacteraceae > Ilumatobacter_A. The sequence goes on from CAWCQZ010000001.1 coordinate 417,008, forward strand.
CGAGGATCGTCTTCGCTCGCGTCACCAGGTCGCCGTTGGACGCGAGCACGCCACGGTCGAGGTAGAGGTTGTCCTCCAGGCCGACGCGCACGTTTCCGCCGGCGTGCGCCGCGAGCGACACGTACTTCAGCTGATTGCGACCGATGCTGAACGCCGAGAACGTCCAGTCGTCGGGAATGTTGTTGCGCATCGCCATGAACGTGTTGAGGTCGTCCGGCGCGCCCCACGGGATGCCCATGCAGAGTTGCACCATCACCGGGTCGGGGATGACGCCGCGCCGAGCGAGGTCCTTGGCATGCGCGAGGTGGCCCGTGTCGAACGCTTCGATCTCGATGCGCGTGCCCGCCTCGGTCATCAACGCCGCCATCGCTTCGAGCTGGCTCGGTGTGTTCGTCATGACGTAGTCGCCTTCGCCGAAGTTCATCGTGCCGCAGTCCAGCGTGCAGATCTCCGGGCGGAGTTCGGTGACGTGTGCGACGCGCTCAGCCGCGCCGACCATGTCGGTGCCGTCGGCATCGACCGGGAACGGCGACTCGGCACTGCCGAGCACGATGTCGCCGCCCATGCCGGCGGTGAGGTTGATCACGACGTCTGTGCCGGACGCTCGCACCCGCTCGACGACCTCGGCGTACTTTTCCACGTCGCGCGACGCCGAGCCGTCGTCTTCGCGGACGTGGATGTGGGTGATCGCAGCGCCGGCCTGGGCCGCTTCGATGCAGGCGTCGGCGATCTGTTCGGGGGTGACCGGCACCTGGTCCGACTTGGTGACGGTGTCGCCGCCACCGGTGACGGCGCACGTGATGAACACGCCCGGGTGCGTCTGATTCAGCATGTCGATGATCCTCTACGAGTTGGGGGTTGAGTGAGTCTGGCCGAGGCGACGATTGACCACTCGCGCCGCTGAGCGGACCTCGTCGTGATCGATGTACATGCCGCGGAGGTGACGGTGACCGCCCGACTCGAACGCGTCGCGACCGTGCAGGATGCGCCGGTTGTCGAATCCGACGAGGTCGCCGGGCAGGAACGGCGACGCCAGCTTGAACCGGTCGCTGTCGGCGAGTCGGCTGAAGCAGCTCATCGCTGCGTAGGCGCGGGGCATGTCCTCGGCCGCCATGTCAGGGAAGCCGCGGACCGGGTAGAACGCCCGCAGCGTGAGCGGCGAGCCGTCGACTCCGAGGTCGATCAGCGGACCCGACCAGCGATGATCGATGCCGGGGCCGCGGTTGAAGAACACCCAGCGCAGCGTGGTCAACGCCTCGTGGTGCTCCGGGTGTTCGGCACACAACGCGTCCACGACCGCAGCGCCGTCGGCCATCGTCGAGAATCCACCGCCCGCTTCGTTCGCGATGCAGCGCAGGAACTGGAAGCCGGGAGGCGTTTCACGCGTCGGGAGGTCGGTGTGCGGCCCGAGCCGACGATTGGTGTTCGCGGTGCTGTTGGTCGACGCATCGCCCGCCATCGCCACATCGGCCTTCACGTCCCAGTGCGCTCCGAAGTTCGTGTCGCGCACCGCTCCGATGCGCCCGGCCAGCGCCGAGTTGAAGTCGGCGTCGGTCGGGCAACCGCGGAGGCGGCTGACGCCGTGGCGGAGCATGTCGTTCAGCCAGCCGGCGAACACCTCGTCGTCGTCGAGCACCTTCGACCCGTCGTGAGTCGGTAGCTCGGGCATCGTCGCTGCGGTCCAGGGGACGGGCCGCGGAATCCAGCTGGTGGCGAGGTGCTGGCCATCGGCGACGTGGCGGAGCCAGCCGGGGTGATACACCGCCTCCACACCATCGGGCGCCCACGTGATGCGCAGCTCACCGTCCGGACCGACCTCGAGCGCAGCGATTGCGATGTCGTCGCAGAGTTCGGCCGGGTCGAACAGACCTTCACGGGTCGCCAGGTCCACGCCGCCGGCACCGACGGCGTTCTCACGGAGCCAGAAGTCGACAGCGCGCAACTCGGCACCATCACTCCAACGCAGATCGACGAAACGACCATCGACCTCGGCACCGGCGATCGGGTCCCACTCGTAGGTGTAGAAGTCCGGCGTGGCGACCGACTTCCCACTCATGAGTCCGGCACCCCCGATCGCACCCCGCAACTCTGCCACACCCACGGCTGGCGGGAGCGAGCCGCGAACGAGATCGCTTCCCGTGACCGACGTCGGGGCCGCTACGACGCGCCGAGGGCTTGCGCTTTCGCCCAGCGATAGTCGGCCTTGCCGTTGGGGGCTCGGTACACCTCGTTCACGAACACCACGCGGCGCGGCGCCTTGTAGTCGGCGATCGTCTCCTTCACCGTGGCGATGACATCGTCGGCCTCGGTCGGTTCCGACACCGAGCACACGAGTGCGACGCTCTCACCGAAGCGTTCGTGTGGGATACCGACCGCATTGGCATCGATCACCGTCGGGTGGCGCCGAGCCGCGACCTCGACCTCTTCGGGGTAGATCTTCTCGCCACCGGAATTGATGCACACCGAGCCACGTCCGAGGAGCGTGACCGTGCCGTCGTCCGCGATCGTGGCGAAGTCTCCGGGCACCGTGTAGCGAATGCCGTCGATCGTGCGGAACGTGTCGGCGGTCTTCGCCTCGTCGTTCCAGTAGCCACGCGGCATCGGCCCGGACGCGCCGAGCATGCCCGGCTCGTCGCTGCCCCGTGGGATCAGTTCGCCGGTGAGCACGTCGATCGTGACGACGTTCGGCAACGCCATGAAGATCGCCGTCTCGGGCGGTGCGGCACCCGGCATGGTCATCGACAGGGCGTACGGGCCACCTTCGGAGGCGCCGATCATGTCCATGATCATCACCTGGGGCATCGCCTGCTGGAACGACCGCTTCTGCTCGACGGAGAGCGTTGCACCGGTCGACACGATGCGTCCGACCGACGACAGGTCCGGACCATCGGCGCCGGCTCGGGTGATGGCCTCGTTCAACGGACGGGCGAACGCGTCGCCGACGAGTGAGAGTTGGGTGACCCGGTGGCGAGCAACGAGGGCCCACAGTTCATCGGCGTCGAACGAGCGGCCCCCGAGCAGCACCACCGTGCCGCCCATCACGAAGGCTCCGATCGCGAGGAACAGGGCCGTGCCGTGCATCAGCGGTGGGGCGCACAACATGACCGGCGACTTGCCGTCGGCCTGCAGTTCTGCCGCGATGCGTCCGACGTCGGCAGGTGTCGTCGGGACCTCGATGCCCGCCGTGGCGTACGACGTGTAGGCGAGTGCGCCGAACAGGTCGACGTGTCGCCACACGACACCTTTCGGGTTGCCGGTCGTGCCGCCGGTGTAAAGCATCAACGTGTCCTCGCCGGAGCGCTCGATGCGTTGTGCCGGCTCCGCTGCGTCGACGATCTCGTGGTACCACTCGGCACCGTCGATCAGCGGCGATCCGTCGTCCACCTGCACCAACGTCGTCACCGTCGGCATCATCGGCCGAGCGTCGGTCACACGGTCGCCGAGCGAGCCGTGGAACACGAGCACCTCGGCACCGGCGTTGTCGCAGATGTAGCCGATCTCGGGTGCCTTGTAGCGGTAGTTGACGTTGACCGGAGTGGCGCGAAGCTTGAACGCGGCGTAGGCCGACTCGAGGTACTCGGGACAGTTGAACATCAACTGGGCGACTCGGGTGCCGGCGCCCGCACCCCGACTCGCGAGCGCCGTCGTGAGACGTGCTGCACGATCGTCGAGCTCGCGCCACGTCTGCTCGTGTTCGCCGATCACCACCGCGGTGTGGTCGGGTTGCGCGTCGGCGAACGCCTCCCACAACGTCGCCCAGTTCTCGCTCAGCGCCTGCTCCGTCATCGAATCGTCTCCCTCGTCGCGTCCCGTGCCGAAACTAGTGCTCGACCCACAGGCGATGGCGAGGCCGACCGGTCATGACGTGGTGCGACTCGGCGACTCGTCCACATCTCGTTCGGGCAGCGCCATGTGGAAGATCGAGTCGCGTTCCGCTTCCCAGTCACCGCGCCAGGGAAGATCCTGTAGCTGTCGGAGGCTTCGCCGACTGCCGAGCGCGCGCATCAACTCGAACGCTCCGTCGGGCCGCCCCGACACGTCCAGGCTGATACTGGGCTCGCCTCCGCCGCCGGCTTGCCACTCGCCTCGATCGCATGCGAAATGCACGACGGCGCCGGACTCGTTCGCACGAAGGTCCCGATCCATCAGCATCTTCGTGAACCCGACGCTGAGGACAACACCGCGTGAGTCCCGTGCGCCGGGCGCGCCGAGCGCATGGCGAAGATCGTGCTCGTGGGCCACTGCGTCGAGGATCAGCCCGGCGATCGAACCGCCGGCGTCGACCATCATCTTCTGGAACGCGGGGGTCGCGTCCTCCCACTCGTCGAGGGACGCGGCGACCGGCTGCTTGCGCCGAGCCGTCACCTGAGCATCGACCCACTGGTCGGTGTCCCCGCTCGGCAGGTCGCCCGACACGAGTGCGACCGGCACTCCTGCCAGATGGGCGCACAGGTCGGCAACCGACCAGTCGGGACACGTCGGCACGATGGTGGCCATCATCGCCTCGTCAGCGTCACGCACCAGCCCGTCGATCCGCCGCCGGCAGGCGTCGTACTCCTCGGCGCACTCGGCCCATTCGATCGTGTCGTTCAACATGGTCGCGAGCTTCGCGCCGCTCCGCTCACCATGACGGCTCGGACCTGGGCGTGCCAGTCCCGGTCGTGCCGGTGCAGACACACGTGACGGTCAGTCGCGGACTTTGCGATCCATGTTCTCGTGGTAGTGGGCGATCTTGCATTCCCGGTCGTTGAGCACGTGCTGGGTGTAGCCCGAGGATCGCTTCGTGCGCTCGAGCTGCTCGTAGATGCCGATGTCCTCGCCGACGACGCGCTGCAGACCTTCCCAATGCCGCATCGTCCGATCGAAGTACTCGGCGTACTCCGGATCGTCGCGATCACCGTCGTAGATCAGTTCCCAGCACAGGAAGCGGGTGCGGTCGACGTCGATCGGGATCGGGTTGAACACCTGGATGTGTTCGGGATTGCAGTTGAAGACGGTGTTCGGGAAGACCAGGTAGTGACAGATCGCGTGTTGGTGGTGGTCGTGGTCGGCGGCGAGTTCGTCGAGCTTGTCCGCTCGGGGGACGAAGCACATGTAGTTGTCCTCGACGATGTGGAACGACGTCTCGCGGGCCGCTTTCACCCAGGCGCTGTCGACGCCGTGCAATTGCTTCGTGTGGTAGATCTCGTTGAAACCGTCGACGATCGCCTTGTAGCTGACGGGAACGTCGAACTCGACGACGTCGTGCAACACCATGTCCTCCATCCGGAAGCGGCCGAGGTCGGCACTGATCTCTGGGCCGATCGCATCGATCAACGGCTGAGCAGCATCGGGTCCGGCGAGGTTGATCCACACCCAACCACCCCATTCGTCGGCCGCCACGGCCGGCGCTCGGAGCCCGTCGAGGTGGTCTGCTTCGAAGTCGCCGCGGTCGGGAACTCCCACGACCAGGCCGGTCGTGTCGTACACCCATCCGTGATACGGGCAGGTGAAACGCTTCGCACCGCAGCCGACAAGTTCGCCGACGATCGCCGGGCCGCGATGCTGGCAGACGTTGTGGAAGCCAGCGAGTGATCCGTCGGGTTGACGGGTGACGACGACGGTCTCGCCGTGGCCTTCGAAGGTCAGCCAGTCACCCGGTTCGCGAACCTGTTCGGTTCTGCCGGCCAGGATCCAGTGACGCCCGAGCACCCGCTCGCGTTCGAGCTCGAATCGCACCGGGTCGGTGTAGACGTCGGCGCGCATCGTGCTGCCGCCGTGGTCGGGCAGCAATTGCACGCCCGGGCCCAACCGGACCGGGACGTCTCCTCGTGTCGGAACGTGAACCATGGTGATCTCCCTCGTCGTCTTCCTGCACAAGATATAACACTTGTGATATCTTGCGTCAATGTCGAAGATCGTCGATGTCGACCAGCGGCGGCTGGAGCTGGCCCGAGCAACCGCCAATGTCATCGCACGTCGCGGGGTGGCCGGTGCGTCCATGCGGGAAGTGGCTACCGAGGCCGGTTGGACCACGGGCACGCTGGCCCACTACTTCACCAACAAGCGTGAACTGCTCGCGTTCACGCTCGAGAACTCGCTCGAGCAGCGCCGCGACAAGCGAGCCGAGCGGACGGATCTCGAGTCCACGGACCCGCTTCGGGCGATGCTCTCGGTGGCGTTGCCCGCCGACGACGAAGGCCGCCTGCACTGGACGGTCACCGTCGCGTTCGCCGCGCACGCCGCATCCGACGATCAGCTCCAACGCGTGCAACGCGACGCCTACCGATCGTTCCGCTCGCACCTCGTTGCACTGCTTCTCGAGGACGCGGCCATCACGTTGGACGGAGCCATCATCGAGGCCGAACGACTGATCGCGCTCGTCGACGGGATCGCACTGCAGGCACTGTTCGACCCCGAGACCTGGCCGCCGGAGCGACAGTTCGACGCGCTCGAGGCCGGTCTCGTGGCGCGGGCCACGGCGGTGCGCGCATGAGCGCGCCGGCTCCACGCTCGCTCGGGCGCGACGACCTCGTGCTCAGCCATTTCAGCTTGGACCGGAACCACGATCTCGGCGACCGCATCGCAACCGCCGGGGATGCGGGGTTCGCCGGGATCGGCCTGTTCGCCGGTCAATGGATGTCGCTCGCCGCCGACGGATGGTCGTTCGAGCGGCTGCGTGACGAGCTCGAAGCGGCGTCGGTCTGTCTCGCCGAGATCGAAGTACTCATGCACTGGGGTCGTGCCGAGCCGACCGCCGACCAACTCGCCTTCGAACAGACCGTGTGGGGACTCGCCGACGCCTTCGAGTCGCGTTACGTGCAGGCCACCGGTCCGTACGAGGGAACGATCGACGACGCCGCGTCGCGTTCGGCTCCCTCTGCGACCGGGCAGCGGAGCACGGCCTGGTCGTCGGCTTGGAGTTCCTGCCGTTCACCAACATCTACGACGCCGGCGATGCGTTGCGGATCGTCGAAGCCGCAGGTCGACCGAACGGCGGCGTGTGTATCGACATCTGGCACCACGTCCGCGGCGCGAACGACATCGGACTCATCGAATCGGTGCCCGGCGAGCTGATCACCGGCGTCCAGATGAACGACGGCACACTCCGACCGACGGCGGCCGACGCCGAGTTCGACTACAAGGACGACTGCCTCCGCCACCGGGTTCCGCCCGGCACCGGTGAATTCGACGTCGACGGCCTCGTCGAGCTCCTGAGATCGAAAGGCGTCGACGTCCCGTGGGGCCTCGAAGTCTGCAACGACTCGGCATGGGGCCGACCGGCGCATGATCACGTGCACGCGATCGCCGACTCGATGCGTACGGTGCTCGAGCGCGCAACCGACTGACGGCGAACCGAGCGCTCGGGCTCGCTTCGAGGTGCCACTTGCCCTTGTAAGCGGTGCGGTAGCCCTGTCGTCGCAGCATGTGGCCCAGCGTGTCGATGTCCGTCGACAACTGCGTGTTGCTCGGCCCGGTCGAGTTCTCGGTCACGCCGTGCTGCGCCATGTAGCGGCCGGTGAACATCGTTGCGCGAGACGGCGAACACGGAGACGCATGGGTGTAGTGCTGACGGAACTCGAGGCCCTCGTCGATCATCCGCTGACGGTTGGGCAGCGCTGCACCTGCCGGTAGCCAATCGCGTCGACGTTCTTGGTCCGAGACGATCAGCAGGATGTTGGGTCGCTTCAACGCTGAGGTGTCGTGGGTTGACGTGTCGGTCATGGATGTCCTATTCGCTGAAGTGGAAAACGGTCGGGCTCGATCGTTCGATCAGAGCATCGGAACGGAGCCGGAGGTGCTCGACTCTTGCCACCGCAGTGCACGCCGCTCGGCAAGCCCGATGAGGGCATTGACGCACAACGCCATCATGCGCGGCCTCTCGTCCCACGTCGAGCGAGCTCGTCGAGATCAGCTCCGAGATTCGGTGATCTCCTCGATCCACTGCGTCAAGAGCGGGTCGAGGATCTCAGGTCGTCGAGTGAACACCGCGACGAGACACTCGCTGTCCGCTTCACGCAGCACCATCATCTCGGTGCCGATGGTCCGGCCCCACGATCCACCAGCGACGCGGAACTCGTCCTGATCCGACAGCTTGAACCTCGACTCGAGTTCGGTCTGCTCCGTCGGGGCCAACACCAACGACGGTTGCACGCCGAAGACGAAGTCGAAGTCAGCCGGACCGAACGTCTCCGAACCGATCCGGAGCCGCCGAGGCGTCAACACGATCCGACTGGCGGCGTAGACCCCTGCAAGGTGCATGGCGGGAAAGATCGAGAAGATCGCTGCCAACAGCAGCAACCCTCCGACCGGCGGACCGACGAAGAAGAACGCAACGAAGAGCGCAACGCCCAGACCAGCGGTCGCGATGGCGAGACGCCCCACCACGTGGAACTCCCGGTAGATGATGTCGTCGGCCACGTCGTCGGCAGCCTTCGTCAGGGCATGGCGATGATCGTCACTGTGCCGGTCGAACCGTCGATCTCGATGGTGGCACCGTCCGGAATGCGATCCGTCGCATCGTGCACCGACACCGCGCACGGCAGGCCGAGCTCACGACACATGATGGCGGCGTGACTGGCCACGGCGCCGACGTTCACCACGACGCCCTCGGCCGCGAGGAACAAGGGCACCCATGACGGGTCGGTGGTCGGCGCGATCATGATGTCGCCGGGGCCGAAGTCACCCGCGTCGGACGGATCGAGGATGACCCGTGCGGTGCCGGTGACCGTTCCCGGTGACCCCATCGCACCCTGCAGCACGTCGCCGACCGATGCGTTCTCGGCCTTGCGTCCACCGCGCGGACCCCACGACGAGATCGGCGGCACGCCGTCACCGGTGCCGACGATGTACGGCGGCTCGACGGTGTGGAGGTGAGCGAACTTCGCATCCCGATCGCGGATCGTGTCGATCATCGACGCCGGGTCGGCGAGGAACCCGTCGACCTCGTCGTCGACCAGCATGAAGATCTGTTGCGGATCGTCGAGCTGACCGTCGGCGACCAGACGGCGACCGATCTCCATCAATGCCAACTTCGCCTCGTGGATCAGGCGGATGCAGGCGTTCTTTCCCTGCTCGCGTGCCTTGTAGAACACCGCTGCCGAACCGATGCCGGCCTGCAGGCCGCCGTGCGCTTCGGCGTCGCCTTCGACCATGGCCAACACTTCGGTGGTCAGACGCTCTCGTTCGGCGGCACCGCGGGCCTGCGCCGCGGCGGGTGCGTGGTCGTCGTCCTGGTGACGCATCCGCTCGATCATGCCGAGCGGCATCGACGGACGCGTGGTCCACGAATGGGGACGAAGGTCCCACTCGTTCGGGCCGCGGTGGCCGTGCGTGGCGATCAGTTCAGCCCACTGCTCGCCGAACGCAGCAGCGTCGGTGTCATCCGAGCCTGCGATGCGTTCGAGTACGCCGTCGACTCCGGCGTCGAACTCGGCGGTCAGCGCCGACGAGTTCTTCACGGTCCGCGAGAGTGCCCACATCGCGCCCGGTGCGTCAGCCGACTCGATCCCACCGACGGCCGTCATCAACTTCACGGCATCGGGTCCACGACCGATGGCCGCGCAGATCGCCTGGACCGCTCCGGGGCCCAGCGAGGATCCGAGTGCGGATTGGCAGTAGATCGTCCACGCTGCGTCGAGGTTCGGGCCCGCCGTCTCTCGAGCCCGGGCGAGGAGCTCGGAGTTCGAGAGGGTCGAGAGGTCGGGTCGCTCGCGCACGATGCGCATCGACTCCTTCGACGACTCCTCCTGCTCGGGGAAGCTGCTCGTGCTCATCGCCCAGCCCATGGTCTCGGCGAGCTTCGCGCTGGCTTCGGGGTTCTCGTCCTCGGGATGCTCGATGTAGTCGGGCACGCCCGGGTGATCACCGAAGTACGCCTGATCGATCGCGTCGGGGCTCGCGCCGGGCATACGGGCGCCCATCATCCGCGGCAGTGACAGCTGGTTGTAGAAGTAGCCACCCCAGTTGCCGAACACCTCGGGCGGGTCGAGCGCGAACTCCTCGGCGGTCAGCACACCGAACGCGATGAAGCCCTTGGCCACACCCGGCACGCAGCCCTTCTGCCAGCCGAGGCTCCATCCGAGCGGGCTGAACGGTTCGGGACCGACCTCGTCGGCGTTCGCTCGCGTGTAGTACGGGAAGCGAGGGCTGATCTCGGTGTCGGTGATCCACCCGTCCATGTTCGAGGTGTCCGTTGCGTCAGTCATTTCGTCCCCTTCGTCGTGACGGTGCGTCGGCGACGAAACTTAGTTCGTGACAGCGATCACACCACCTGTCGGAGCCACCGCGGCACCGACGAACACCACGGGTCGCACCGCCCGAGAGGAACCGACGATGAGCACGGACGACACGACGACCAGCAGCGACTACACGGACAGCTACGAGGACGTGTCCGCCTTCTCGCTGTCCGACGACCGGGAGGCGCAGCTGCTCGACGCGCAGACGGAGTGCGTGTTCATGTGGACCACCCGTGACGGTGACCCCGTCGGCGTGGTGATGAACTTCGTCCGCCATGACGGTGCGATCTGGTTGACCTGTACCCGGCGTCGCAAACGAGTCCCCGCCATCGAGGCGCGACCTCGCGTGGCGGTCGCGGTGACCAGTCGCGGGACCGACATCGGCATCAGCCAAGCGCTGACCTACAAGGGTGACGCGACCGTCCTCGAGGACCCGGAGACACTCGCCTGGTTCTACCCCGTGCTCGCTGCCAAGGTCCGCCCTGGCGACCCGGACAAACAGGCCGCGTTCGTCGCCCACCTGGATTCACCGGGACGCGTCGTCATCCGAGTCGACACCGACACCCGGATCGGCTTCGACTCCGAAGCGATGTTCGCCAACTCCCCCGCTGGAGCGACCACCACCCACGTCGGCACGGCCGACCCGGGGGGTGCCGACGATGGATGACCGGCTCGTCGGGAAGATCAAGGCCGACATGACCTACGAGTTCGCGCGCACAGCGCCGCCCGAGGGCTTCCCGGCGTTCCACGACATCTCGACCGAGCGCCACGCGTCCCGAGCGTTCCACGAGCTGGAACAGGAACACCTGTGGCCCCGCACCTGGGTCATCGCCGGACGCGCGCGGAGGACATCCCCGAGCCGGGCGACTACTTCACGTTCGGCGATCTCGGTGTCCCGCTGCTGATCGTCCGCGGGACCGATGGCGCCGTCAACTGCTACTACAACACCTGCCAGCATCGCGGTGCGCCAGTCGTTCGCGACGAACGCGGTTCGGCACGACGCCTCAGGTGCCAGTACCACTCGTGGACCTACGAGGTGGACGGCGGCACCCTCGTGTCGGTGCCCGACGAGCGTGACTTCGTCGACCTGGACTGGGAAGTACGTTGCCTTCCTCGCGCCAAGTGCGACGTGTACGCCGGCTTCGTGTTCGTCAACCGGGACCTCGACGCTGCGCCGCTCGCGGACTTCATCGGCCCGCTCGCGGAGATGATCGATCCGTTCGAGGCGGCGCAGATGCGTGAGGTGTACCGCGAGTCGCGGATCATCCCCTGCAACTGGAAGGTCACCGCCGAGGCGTTCCTCGAGGTGTACCACTTCCGCCACATCCACTCCCACGACGGGGTCAGCGTGCTGGACAATCGTGGTGCTGCGATGGGCTTGTATCCGAACGGTCACAGCAGGATGGTCACGCCGTACTCGAAGCAGAACGTGCAACGGCTCGGGCTCGATGGGTGGGACGACTGGAAGCAGCTCGACCACGGATCGACACCCACCGCTGACGTCTCCGGGATGGTCGACTGCACGAGCACCGCGGTGAGCATCTTCCCGAACGTGATCATCCCGTTCGGACGCATCGGGTTCCCGATCAACGTGTTCTGGCCGATCGACGCGCACACGACCCGGCTGGACTGGATCTACTACGGGCTGCCCGCGGAGGGCACCGACCGCTTCGACCCGGACGCGCTCCCGGAGGCATGGGAGTCGCGCAAGCGGTCGTACGACGCGATCATGGCCGAGGACGAGATGAACATGGCGCCGATGCAGACGTCGATGGAGTCACCGGCGCTGCGGGGCATCCCGATCAACTATCAGGAGCGCCGCATCTGGCACCTGCACGAACAGATCGACCGCACGATCGGCGTCGAGCGCATCCCCGAGCACCTGCGCATGGAGCAGGTGCTCGCCCCGTACCTCGAACACTGAGCATCGTTCGGTGTCGGACACCGAACGACTGTCAATCGGAGTGGCGGGCGTTGTTCTCGACGACGCGCTTGGCGACGACGGGAAGCATCTTCACGGCGATCTGCGGAGCTTCGTTGAGCACGTTGTCGAACGAGCGGCTGTCGATGTGCAGGATCCGAGTGTCGGTCTTGGCTGCCACCGTTGCGTTGCGTGGCCGGTCGGCCAGCAGGCCCATCTCGCCGGCGAAACCGCCGGCCTCGATCGTGGCGATCTCCGTGTCGCCGAGCTTCACGCACAGCTGGCCGTCGAGCACGATCACCATCTCGCGAGCCGAGCTGCCGGCGCGCATCAGGATGTCGCCCTCCTTGACGTTCAGCTCGGTCACCGCTGCGCCGATCGCGTCGAGATCGTCCTCGTCGACGTCGGAGAAGAGCGGAACCGCTCGGAGGTACTTGTGATACGAGTTGCGCGCCATGGTGGTTGTTCTCCTTCGTCGGCTGACGGCAATGGTAACCCCGCCCACCTCCTCGATGATCGGTCGGCCGCGACTGCGTGGCCCACGGCACACTCGATACGTTGCGTTCATGCGGAGCTCGATGGTGACGTCGACAAGGATGTGGACACTCGCAGCAATCGCTCTTCTCGCTGCCTGCAGTGGCGGTTCCGACACTCTCACCGCACCGGCGTCGGCCACCGTGACCGTTGCGCCCGACGCCACCGGGGTCCGTGACTCGTCGTCCGACGTCTTCACCGAAGGCGACGAACCCGACGTCGTCGCTGCGTCGACCAACCCCATCAGGACGACCACCACCCAACGTGCGGAGACGTCGACCACGCTCAGCACGACCACGACATCGACGAGCACGACATCGACCAGCACGTCGATCGCACCGGTCACGACCGCGGTGGCTCCTGCGCCCGACGGTGCGTCGCCGTGCCCGCCGACCGGAGCAGCGCGTCTGGGAGGTCCGCCCGGCGTCGGACATCCCCGCTCCCCCATTGCCCGACGGTTGGCGCACGGAATCGGCGGGCACCTCGGTGCAAGGCCGTGACCTCACCGTGCTGGTCCGCCCGGTCGACGCCCCGGTTCGCACCGTCATGGTGGTCGGTGGCATCCACGGCAACGAACCCGTCAGCCCGCCGACCGTTCGGGCGCTGGTCGACGTCGACATCCCGGACGACACCGAGCTGTGGTTGTTGCCGTTGCTCAACCCCGACGGTTCTGCTGTCGGCACGCGCTGCAACGCGAACGGCGTCGACCTCAACCGCAACTTCTCGTGGGACTGGAGAGCGAGCGACGGTGGCCCAGCGGCCTTCTCGGAACCAGAGCCGGTCGCCGCAGCGGCGCTCGTCGAGCGCGTGGCACCGGACCTGGTCGTGTGGGTGCATCAGCCGCTCGGGTACATCAGCTCCATCGGCAACACGCCCGACAGCTACGAGCAGGCCTGGGCGAACGCATCCGGTGTGCCCGTGCGGCCGGACGTCACCCAACACGGCGGCGCCGAGAGCTGGACCGCCCTCGTCGCGAACCTGCCGTCGATGCTGATCGAAGTCGACACCTACGATGCCCGCCCCGAGATGGTCGCAGCGCACGTCGACGGGTTCGCTGCGCTCCTCGACGTCGTCGTCCCTCGCTGAGTCGCTCGTTCCGGTTCAGAACCGAAAGACCACCCGGCACGACTCGTCCGGCGCCATCGGATCCCGCGATCATTGACTCATGACCGAGACGATCACGGGAACCAACCGATCCGCCGGAATCAGCCAGACCGAACTCCTCGATCAGGACACACACCCGGTGGCTGCCGCGTTGCGTGAAGAGTCCCGCCAGGGCATCACCGAAGGCAACACCCGAATTCCCGCCTGGTACTACACGTCGCCCGAGTTCCATGCGCTCGAAGTCGAGAAGCTGTGGAGCCGTGTGTGGCAGATGGCCTGCCTGGAAGAGGAGATCCCGAACGTCGGCGACTACCACGTCTACGAGATCGCGGAGATGTCGTTCCTCATCGTCCGCACCGAGGACGGACCCGGCGGCATCAAGGCGTACCGCAACGCCTGCCTGCACCGAGGCCGTCTGCTGCGCGAGACCAGCGGCAAGGGAGCTCGCAACATCCGCTGCGCCTTCCACGGCTGGGCGTGGAACCTCGATGGCTCGATGAAGGAGGTCCCGTGTGAGTGGGACTTCCCGTCGCTGCGCAAAGAGGACTACTCACTGCCCGAAGCGTCGATCGACACGTGGGACGGTTTCGTCTTCATCAACCCCGATCGTGACGCCGCACCGCTCGCCGAGTTCCTCGACGGCTTCGACCGCCACTTCGAGAAGTACCCGTTCGCTCGCAAGGTGAAGGTCGCCCACGTCGAGAAGATCATGAAGTGCAACTGGAAGGCGTGTCAGGAAGCGTTCATGGAGGCGTATCACGTCGTGGCCACGCACCCGACGCTGATGGAGTCCCTCGGTGACGCGAACACGCGCTACGACACGTGGGGCAACTTCAGTCGAGCGATCTCGCCGCAGGTGATCGACTCGCCACACCTGACGGGTGCACCGAAGTACGAGATCGACCCGGACGGCAAGCAGTACGTCCGCTACCGCCATCCGATGAACGGACAGATCTACGAGCGGGTCGACCTCGAGTCGCCCGGCTCCGACAGCCAGGTCCGCATCATCGATCTCGACGGCCACGAGTCGCTCTTCGACGTCGACGGCACGCACGTGTCGGGGCCGATCACCCAGGCGGATCCGCACCTCCTGATCTGGATCGGTGGTCCGTCGCCCGACGGTGTGTTCGACATGCCGGTGATGCGCAAGCCCGATGTCGAATCGCAGGTGGAGGCGCGGGCGATGACCGCCGAGACCCGGCGAGCCGACTGGGTGAAGCGGGCCGGTGGCGACATCGACCCGTCGCAGTTCTCGGACGCTGACTTCGTGGATGCGATCTGGTACTCGGTCTTCCCGAACTGGTCGCCGTGGGGCACGTTCAACCCACTGCAGTACCGGTTCCGCCCCAACGGCAACGACCCCGACTCGTGCATCTTCGAAGTGATGATGTTCGTCCCGTGGGGTGACCAGGAGAACCGCCCGGCGCCGGCGAAGGTCACGCACCTCGGACCCGACGACGACTGGACGCTCGCCCCCGAACTCGGGGCCACGGCGAAGATCTTCCAGCAGGACTCGGTGAACCTGCCGCACGTGCAGACCGGCCTCAAGAACCAGGAGCAGCAGGAGGTGATCTTCGCCAACTACAACGAGACGAAGATCCGCCACTTCTGGGAGCACCTCTACGAGTGGCTCGAGATCGGCTCGACCGACGTCGCCGTCGAGCCCCCGTCACGCCGCTGACCATCGCCAGCGTCCGACCATCGCCAGCGTTCGACCATCGCCAGGGTCCGACCCGCCACGCTCCGACGCGCCACCACGCCCAGCCGCTGCCGCCGCTCGTGCGCGCCGCTGCCGCTGCCGCCGATCGTTCGCGAGCGAGGAGAGCAGCGTCGGGTGCAGGGACGGCGAAAACGCGAACGATCCGCTGGCGTGCGACGTGCACCACCAGCGGATCGTTGTCGTTCAACAGCTCAGTGAGCCGTTGCAGTTCGGGTCAGACGCCCCAGAGCGCAGCGAACTGTGCATCCTGATCGTCAGGCCCGGTCCAGCCGTCGGTGGGGATCAGCGGCTCAGCCACTTCAGGCGAGTTCACGAGGAACGTGGGGAGAATGGCGTTCGCCCGCTCCTCGGTGTTCTCCATGCCGACGGCGTCACGAGCCATCGCATCGACCATCAACCATGCCGAGTACTCCTTCGGGTTCGTGGTCCAGAACTCCATTGTTCCGTCCACGATCTCCTGCAGGATCTGGCCGTTGTAGTCGACGCCCACCAGCTTGCGACCTTCGAGCAACTCTGCATCTGCCAGGGTTGCCGACACGCCGCCAGCGAGTCCGTCGAACGCCATGTGGATGTAGTCGATCTCGGGATCGGCCTGAACTGCGGACAGGATCGCACCCGGCACTTCGCCGGCGAGCAACTGGTCGAGCGTCAGTGCGAGCTCGGTGAAGGTGCAGTCCGGGCAGTTCGCGTCGTACGTGGCCTGGGAGGCGTCACGCTCGATGGCGAGGACTGCGAAGTCGGGGATGTTGACCATCATCGTGTTGGCCGTCCCACCCGAGTCGGCGATGATCGCGTTGGAGATCAGCTCACCGGCGACTTCGACGGAGCTGGCGTCACCACACTGCATGGCGAAGCCGTCAGGAGACGGCTCGGCAGCGTCGAAGCAGCTCATCGTGAGGATGCCGGCGGCGTTTGCCTGGTCCAGCTGGTCCTGGATGAGTGCCGGTTGCGTGCCCGTGATGGCGACGTAGTCGACGCCCTGATCGATGGCCTGCTGGAACGCAGCAGCGGCATCGGTGCTCCACGAGATGACCTCGAGGTTCCAGCCCAGCGCGGCGGTCGCCTTCTCGAAGCCGATGCCGATCGCGGCGCATGACGGGAGCGAGCATTCGAGCCACGCGACCGTCTTCTCCTCCGGGATGGAGTCGAGTGGAATCGTCGGACCGATGGCGGTCGGCGGGACGAGGTTCACGTCCACGACGGCTTGCGCTGCGGCGAGTCCGTCACCGCCGCCGGCTGCTGCCTCGGGCTCTTCGCCTTCTGTCGCGGCGTCGGCTTCGGGCGCTTCGCCCTCCGTCACTGCGTCGGCTTCGGGCTCGGCTTCGACCGTGGTCTCGGCTCCCGAGTCGGTTGCGTCATCATCACTGCCGCCGCACGCAGCGAGCACGAGTGCCCCTACGAGAGGAGCGGCAAACCACTTCTTTGCTCTGGTCATCTTGTTCATACCCCCGGGTTTCCCCCATGTTGATCGCCGACTCGTTCGGCGGTTAATTGATTGATTAGTTTATTCACGGGGTTGAGCTACTAGTGGAGCGGGGACGAATGGAAGATTTGCTGGTCATACGTGACCTCTCGAAGACCTTTCCGGGGCAGGTCGCGCTCGACGGCGTCGACATCACACTCGGCGCAGGTCGCACCCATGCACTCGTCGGCCAGAACGGCTCGGGCAAGTCGACGCTGATCAAGATCGTCGCCGGCTACCACCAACCGGATCCGGGTTCGAACGCAGACATCGATGGCGAGACCCTGGCCCTCGGCGACGGCGCCGCGGCCGCTGCAGCCGGTGTGCGTTTCGTGCATCAGGACCTCGGCCTGGTCGAGTCGCTCAACAGCGTCGAGAACATCTCGATGGGCGTCGGCTACACGACCAAGCGGGGCGGCCGGATCGATTGGGCAGCCGACACTCGCCGTGCCCGTGAGGGACTCGACCTGCTCGGGTTCAACGACGTCGACGTCTCGCTGCCAGTCGGCGCGTTGGCCCCGTCGCAGAAGACGGCCGTTGCCCTGGCCCGTGCGCTTCACGGTTGGGAGGAGAACGCGAAGCTGCTCGTCCTCGACGAACCCACCGCGTCGCTGCCGGGTGACGACGTCGAACGGCTCTTTGCAGCGATCCGCCGCCTGAAGGCGCGCGGCGTCGCCATCCTCTACGTCTCCCACCACCTCGACGAAGTGTTCGAGATCGCCGATGACGTGAGCGTGTTGCGAGACGGCAAGCGGATCACCACGATGCCGACCGCCGAACTCGATCACGAAGGACTCATCGAGCTCATGATCGGTCATCGCCTCGAACGCTCAGCGATGAGTTCGGAAGCGAACGCGACCGGCGTGGCCGGACTCGAAGTGCGTGGCCTGACCGGCGGGACGATCCACGGCATCGACCTGGTGGTGCGACCCGGTGAGATCGTCGGCGTCGCCGGCATCACCGGATCGGGTCGCGAGCTCATTGCTCCGTACATCACCGGCCAGATTCCCAGCGACGAAGGATCGGTCAGCGTCTACGGCACCCCGATCCCGAACTACGACCCGCGGGCTGCGATGGATGCGGGAATGGCGTTCGTGCCCGCCGACCGAGCGACGCTCGGCGTGTTGCCGCTCTCGTCGGTGGGCGACAACCTGACGATCGCCGACCTCTGGCGGAACTGGCGCGGTGGGCGGCTGCGTCACCGTGAAGAGAAGGCCGAATGCGCTGAATGGGTCGAGCGCCTCTCCATCAAGACAGCGAGCATCGAAGTTCCGATCGGGGCGCTCAGCGGCGGCAACCAGCAGAAGGTGTTGTTCGGACGAAGTCTGCGATTGGCACCCACCGTGCTCGTGCTCGACGAACCCACCAGCGGCATCGACGTCGGCGCCAAGGACCAGATCCTCGGCCTGATCGATGCGGCTGCGCAGGACGGCACCGCCGTGCTGGCGGTGTCCACCGACACCGACGAACTCGTCCAGGTGTCGCACCGGATCCTCGTGATGGTCGAAGGCATCATCATCGACGAGCTGAGCGGCGACGACATGACCACCGAGAACGTCGAACGTTCCCTCCTCCAAACTTTGAAAGCAGCTGGTCGATGACCTCCACCATCTCCGACACCACCACCGAGGGCACCGGCGAGGAGCCGAGCCCGTCGAGTTCAGGAAACGAACGCAATTCGTTGGGATCGCTGGTGAGCAGGCTCGGCGTCAACCGATTCAGCGGGCTCTACCTGCTCGCCGGATTCTTCATCTTCTTCGGCCTCACCGAGAGCAACTTCCTGCAGTGGAACGGCAGCATCGAGTTCGTGCTCACGGAGAAGGTGATCGTGTGCATGCTGGCGCTCGCCTTCCTGGTGCCGCTCATCACCGAGACGTTCGACCTCTCGATCGGCGCGACCATGGCGCTGAGCCTGGTCATCGTCAACAAGATGGCGCTCGAGACGGACCTCCCCGATTGGGTCGGCGCCGTCGTCGGAATGCTCGCCTGCCTGGTGATCGGCGCGATCAACGGCCTCATCGTCGTCAAACTGCGGGTCAACAGTTTCATCGCCACGCTCGGCATGAGCCAGGTCATCGCCGCGCTCATCCTGCGCATCCACGATGGCGGCAACATCACGGCCGCGTTCGGCGACAGCTACATCGACTTCGGCAAACGCAGCCTCTTCTCGTTCACGTGGCCGGGCTCGGGCAGCGAGATCTCGCTGCCGTACTACTTCTTCTTCGGCCTGATCGTCGCCGTGATCATCTGGTACATCCTGGAGCACACCCCGATCGGACGCCAGATGTTCGCCACCGGCGGCAACCGTGAAGCAGCCCGCCTCGCCGGCGTCAACGTCGACCGCCTCTCCTGGGGCAGCCTCGTCGCCTCGGCCGGGATCGCCGGGTTCGCCGGGCTGATCTACTCCTGGAAATTCGCCACGTACACCTCGTCGGTCGGCCCGCCCCTGCTCTTCACCGCCGTCGGTGCGGTGTTCTTCGGCGCCAGTCAGCTCAGAGGGCGCCCGAACGTGTGGGGCACGGTCATCGCGGTCTACACCTTGGCGTTCGGCATCAAGGGCATCGGCCTGCGCTACCCGCGGGAGATCTCGTGGATGCAGCCGCTGTTCGAAGGTCTCGTCCTGATCATCGCCGTCGCCGTTGCCTCTCGACAGGCGATCGTGAAGGTCGCACGACGTCGCAACGAACCCACACCTCCACCCAGCGACGACGAGGTCGCAGCCGTTGCGGCGTTCGTCGGCGCACCAGGAAAGCCGAGAGAGACATGAGCACCGACGACGAACAGGTCGACTACGAAGACCTCACCAGCATGCGCCTCGACGAGGACGGTCTCGCCGAGATCCTCGCCGGGCCCGCCGAGTGCGTCTTCAACTGGACGACGAAGGACGGCCACCCGGTCGGCGTCGTCGTGGCGTTCATCCACCACGACGGCAAGTTCTTCACCACCTGCGCAGAACGCCGCAAGCGCGTGCCGGCACTCCGCAAACGTCCGCAGAGCGGCATCGTGATCAACGCCGCGGGCAAGACCGCGACCTTCAAGGGCGAGTCGGTCGTACATGCGAACGGCGACCCCGGCTTCGACGAGCTCAAGACGTGGTTCTACACACGGTTGTCTCGTCTCGACACGATGCCCGACGACCCGTACGTCCAGAGCTTCGCGAAGTTCCTCGACTCGCCACACCGGGTGATCATCGAGACCGACGCGCGACTCGTCGTCGCGTTCGACACCGCCAAGTTCCGGGCGTTCACCGTCGAAGCGATGAACGCCGAAGCCGACTGACCGGACACGGGGCTCGCCCGGCTTTCCCGTCGGTCGGTGGCGTCCGACCGGCCGGAGTCGCTCGATGTCGTGCGTCCGAGCATCGTGGACGATCGGTCATGAACAGCGGCTTCTGGACCATTCACCGTCCGGCGGCAGTTCGTCAGCATGGACGACATGACGACGACTGCCGGATCCACCAACTCACGCCGCTGCGACCCGCAGCATGCAACGCGCTTCGCGAATGCCGTGAACGGGGTCATCCGATGAACGGGACGAACGTGCTGACGGCCACCGCGATCGTCGGCACCGGGCTGATGGCCGGATTGTTCTTCGGATGGATGGTGTCGGTCATCCCGGGCACGCGGCTGCTCGACGACCGGACCTACATCGCGACCATGCAGCAGATCAACCGGTCGATCGTGAACCCCGGTTTCGCGATCCCGTTCTTCGGGACACCCGTCCTGCTCGCCGCCGCCGCACATGCGCAACGGCGTGTCGGCAATGACCGCGCGGCGATGCTGCTGGGCGTTGCGACCGGCCTCTACGTCGTCGGGCTGCTCGGCGTGACGGCCGTCGGCAACATCCCACTCAACAACGCGCTGGACGCGTTCGACCTGCGCGACGCAGATGCCGAGGCGTTGCGTCAGCAGCGGAGCTTCTACGAGCGCCCGTGGAACCGATGGCACGGCGTTCGTTCCGCAGCCGTGGGCCTCGCATTCGGGTGCGCGGCGCTCAGCGCGGCCATCGACAGCGAGTAGAACAAGCGGAGGGATCCCGATGGACGACACCGCAACATCGACCAGACCGACAGCAAACGCACGGACACCGAACGAGAGCAACGCCACGACGGTTCCGTTGATCGCGGATCCGCTCGCCGAGGCACTGCACTTCATGCGGATGGAAGGCGTGTTCTACTGCCGGTCGGAACTGACGGCCCCGTGGGGGATCTCGATGCCGGCGTTGCCCGACAGCGTGTACTTCCACGTCGTGACGTCCGGGGAGATGTGGCTGATCGATGCCGACGGCGCCGAGCGACTCGTCCGCTCCGGCGACCTCGTGGTCGTGCCGCACGGACGCGGCCACGACGCAGTGGACGCGGTCGGGTCGGCGGCGACGTCGGTCTTCGACATCCCACACGACTACGTGAGTCGCCAGTACGCCGTGCTTCGCCACGGCGGTGGCGGCGATCCGGCGACCGTCATCTGCGGTGCGATCCAGTTCAAGCATCCGGCCGCCCGGTCGCTCCTCGAGCTGTTGCCGGAGGTCATCCACGTCACCTCGTCGACGACTCGACACGAGTGGCGATGGATGTCCACGCTGCTCGACCTGATGGCGCACGAATCCGCAGCGACCAAACCGGGTGGAGAAGCCGTGGTCACCCGCCTGTCCGACATCCTCGTCATCCAGGCGATCCGCCACTGGATCACGACCGACCCGGCGGCCTCCACCGGTTGGCTGGGAGCGCTCGGCGACCCGTCGATCGGTCACTCGATCGCCATGGTGCACCGCGAACCGGAACGTCCGTGGACCGTTGCGGACATGGCCTCCGGTGTGGCGATGTCGCGCTCGAGCTTCGCGGCGCGCTTCACCGAACTCGTCGGCGAACCTCCCGTTCAGTACGTCACTCGCTGGCGGATGCACCTCGCTGTCGACCTGCTGAGCGAGGAGGGGCTCACGGTGGCGGCGACGGCCGAGCGACTCGGCTACACCAGCGAAGCGAGCTTCGGTCGTGCATTCAAGCGCGTCGTGGGACACGCACCCGGCGGGGTTCGTGCGTCGCGACCCGACCCGGCCTGACCAGCCGGCAGCGCGCCTCGGCGAGGAATCAGCGACCGGAGCGTCACCGACCTGTTCGCCCTGACGCAACCCGACGGTCGATCGCCGCGAGCCAACTGCGGCGGATGAGGCCGCTCGGGAGGCGGATCAGTGCCCAATACGGCGCGAACCTGCGCGACTCGCTGCGTCCGTTCCGTCGATCAGCGTCTCGGTTTCGATGCGTGTCGATCCGTCGTCGAGGGACACGGCGTCGAGGCGGGCGACGGTCCTGGCGAAACCCGGCTGATCGAAGTCGAGCAGGTCCCCCGGGACATCGAACGCGACCGGACGGTTCCCGCGGACCGACCAGAACCGGCCGGCCGCCCCGAACACGATCGACGCACGGCCGCCCTCTGGGTGTTCGTCTCGGCGCAGGACGACGAACCCTGCGGCGGAGAACGCGTCGATCAGCGGCTTCGGGGCCGCTGCCACCACCGGCTTCCTTCCGGTCAACGACGCGGGCAGGCCGCGCAGTGCCATCAACGGACCCAGCGTGCGGATCTCTTCGGCCGTGACGGCGAGGCAGTGGGGCCAGACCTCGTCGATCGGCGCGTCGACGAGCCGGGTGTGCAGTTCCGAGAACGGAGCCTTCGCCAGCAGTTCGTCGAACGGTGGGCACGTCGTCGGTCTCGTCACATCTCCAAAGTGACACACTGTATCAACTTGAGTCAAGGTGCCAGTGGTCACGATACGGTCGGCGCCTATGGCCGGTCTCCGCGAGCGCAGACACGAAGAGACCAAGGAGCAATTGGTCGCCGTTGCCTTCGAGCTATTCGTCGAGCGTGGGTTCGACCAGGTCACGATGGAGGAGGTGTCCTTCGCCGCCGGTGTCTCGCGATCGACGGCGTACCGCCGATTCGCGACGAAGGAAGATGTCGTCCTGGAGATCCCACGCCGCTGGCTGGCGGTCTTCGACGATGCCGTTGCCCGGATGCCGGACGAATCGTCTCTCGGTGCCGTCGTCGAGGCCTCGACGATCGCCGTTGCGCGACACATCGACGACAACCGGGAGCTGGTCGGTGCCGCCTACTCGATCCTCGAAGGCGCCCCCACGCTGCAGCAGTCGGGCGTCGCGACCCTCAGCGTGGTTCGAGCGGATGCTCGCGGTCGTCGAGCGGTTCTCCGACGTCGATGCCGAGACGGCGAACACCGTCGCAGGCGCCTACCTCGGTGCGATCGACGCGATGATGCAACGCTGGGCGGCGAGCGGAGGGACGACGTCGGTCGCCGACTCGACGGCACGCCTCGTCGAGCGACTCGCACCGATCCTGCCGACCTGATCATCAACCGGCGACGAACGGACGCTCGGGTGCGAGGAGGCGTGGTGCGGCACTCCCCCGAGCCAGCGACTCAGCCGAGTCCGATCGCCTGGTGCAGCAGGTCGAAGACGGCGCCTTGACCGGTCACGACCTTCGATCGAGCCGCATCGAGGTCGAACCACTCCGCTCGGTCGATCTCCGGGAACTCCTGGTGCCGGCCCGACTTCGGTGGCCATTCCATCTCGAACGTGTTGCTCACCGCGGTGGCCGGATCGAGCGGGTGGTCGGCTGCGAGTTCCAGCGCCCAGGCGATCACCGTCTTCTTCGACGACTGGCGGAACTCGCCGAGCTCCACCAGTTCACCGGGCGGAAGCGGCAGGCCGAGCTCCTCGGTGAATTCTCGGCGGGCGGCGTCGATCGGAGATTCACCGGGGTCGGGGAGGCCCTTCGGGATCGACCATGCGCGGTCGTCCTTGCGGGCCCAGAACGGGCCGCCCAGGTGACCGAGCAGCACCTCGATCGAGCCGCCTGAGGCCGTGTCGACGTTGCGCCAGAGCACGATGCCTGCGGACAGCACCGTCATCCGAGGCTCATCGCAGGACGGAGTCGGTCACGGCCGGTGGGCCCGACCCGAGGTGGAAGATGCCCGGGAAGCCCCGGGTCTCGAAGCCGCGGCTCGGGTTGCCGATGAGGTCCGAGAAGCGGATGAACGTTCGCCCCGTCCGGTTGTTGGACACGAAGAACACCGCACCGCCGCCTTCGTTCGCGACGTTGTCACGTACGACGCTGCCGACCAGTTCGAGAGTCATCTCGTTGCCGTCGAGGTAGATCGCTCCGCCGTTGCCGCCACCAGGAGTTCCCCCGCGCTGCGGGTTCGCTCCGTTGCCGATCGCACGGTTGCCGACGAACGTCGAGTTGTAGATCTGCCACGACACACCGATGCTCGACGTGGCACCACCGTTCGAGCACTGATTGTCGGTGAACCAGCTCCGCGCCACGACGACCGGCAGCCCGTCGAACTGGCTGAGCACGCGGAGCGCAGCGCCGCCGACGTCGGGCCCCGTTGCATCACACCGGTTGGCGTGGAAGGTCGAGTCGACGACCTGCACTCGACCACCTCGGACGAAGACCGCTCCACCGCCGCCGCCTTCGGTCGTTTCACCCGTTCGTCGCCGCGGGTGAAGGTGAGACCTTGGATCGTGAGGCGCGGATGGTCCTGGTTCTGGCAGGTCGGCGTGGTCCAGACCTGGGCGCGGTCGCAGGTGTTCATGTAGAGGATGCGGCGCTGGTCGAGGCCGTCGAGTGTGACGAGCCCGCCGCCGTCGATGACCACGACCTGCGAGGTGTTGACGACCTTCGCAGTGGCGGTCATCGCGATCGTGACCGGCTCGGGGCCGCAGTCGAAGGTGATCACGCCGCCGCGCTCCACCGCATCGACGACGGCGGCCGACGTACAGCCGGCAGGGCTGCCGGAGCCGATCACGATGTCGGGTCGCGACGTGTCGACCGGGCGAGTCGACGAAGGTGGCGGCGGAGCGTCGTCGCGACCTGGCCGACCGGTCGTCGGATCGGGCGTCAGGCGAACGGCAGGTGCCGCGGCCGAGGCGGCGCCGTCGATCTGCGGTCGCGCGGCAGCTGTCGTGAGGCCACCGCTCGCGGCGAACACCAGCCCGAGCAGTGCGAACCACCCCATGGAGCGCGTCCTGCGCCGAATCGTCACCATCGCGACAGTCTGACCAGGGAGGGCACCGCAGCCAACCGAGCGATCAGCCGGCCGCACGCTTGCGCGGGTCAGCGGGTGCAGCGTGGGCTGCGATGACCGCGTCTCCGACCGTGGACAGATCGTTGATGAGCGATTCGGCGTCATCGCCCAGCGCCGCCATGACCTGCTGTTGGGACACGTCGGTCGCGTGCTCGATCTGTTCGCGAGCCTCACGACCGTCAGCGGTCAGGGCTCCCTGTTCGTCGACCCAGCCGCTCGCTGCAAGCGACGCCGACCGCGGCAGCCACTCGCTCGTGCGGGAACCCCCGGGTCCCCGAGTACTCCCCAGCCGGGTAGTCGAGCCACAGCTCGGTGAGCACGTTCATCTCGACCTGATCGAGCCCCGCGGCGACACACGCTGCGAGGTGGCCGTCACCTCGATGCTCGCGGAACATCTCGGCAGCCCGCCAGAGCGCGGGCGTGGGGATCCTCCGGTACGGCCAGCGCTCGGAGTCCACTGAAGAGTGGCCGCGCCGTGCCGTCCACGTCGCCCATCGCGGCTCGAAGTCGAGCGGCGGTGGAGGCGATGTGTTCCGAGTCGATCGAAGGCGTCGCTGCTGCGAGGCCCGCTGCCGCGCCGCGTTCCCGGCTGGCGAGGATCGCCTCGTGTGAGGCGACGGGCTTCGCGGCGTCGAGCACGGCCCCGACGAGCCCCGCGTCGAACACGCCGAACGCCGAGACGACGGTGCTCGTTTCGGCCTGCGCACCGAGGGATGCGGCGCGCCCCCAGACGTAACCGCCGAAGAAGTCGAGCCCGGCCGAAGCGAACTCGTCGCCGGCAGCTTGGGCCCACCAGCCGATCGTGGCGATCGGCTCGACGGCATCGCGAAGGCGACGCGCGTCCGAACCCGGCACCACCGGGGCGGGCCCTTCGTCACCGGTGGGAGTCAGATAGGCGGCTGCGACTTCACTCCACTGCATGACCGGACCGTAATGTCCGCCACCCACCCGCGAAGCAGCTGAAGGACAACCGCGGGTGGAAGCGACGCCGACCCGCCCGTGGATTCCGGAGCCGCAGGCGTCAGCGGGGGACGTCTTTCCAGGGGCCGGCGTCGGCCTTGGGCTCGCGTGGCAGACCGAGGACTCGCTCGCCGATGATGTTGCGTTGCACTTCGTCCGACCCTCCGGCGATGCGGTAGCCAGGCGCACCCAGCACGTGCGCGCCCCACTCGAACGTGCCCCACTCACCGGAATCAGCGACGAGCTTCGCACCGAGGATCGAGCTGACCAGTTCGGTCATCTGGTACATCCCTTCGGTCCACATCAGCTTGCCGAGCGAACCCTCGGGACCGGGCGTGCCGGACTTCGCGAGGTCGGCGGCGCGACGGTTGGTCATCGACTCGACACGCGAGTGGATGTACATCGACGCCAGCCGGTCACGGATCACCGGATCGTCGGCCACACCCATCGCATTCGCAGTCGCCAACACCTTGCTCCAGGTGCCACCCGACGCTCCGCCGCCTTCGCTCTCGGAATGGTCGCGTTCGAAGCCGAGTGTGGTGAGCGCGACCTTCCAGCCGTCGCCTTCCTCACCGAGGCGCATGTCGTCGGCGACGCGCACGTCGTTGAAGAACACTTCGCAGAACGACGAACCGCCACTGATCTGCGAGATCGGTCGCACTTCGATGCCCGGCAGATCCATCGGGATGATGAACGCCGTCATGCCCTTGTGCTTGACGACCTCCGGGTCGGAGCGCGCGATCAACTCGCCCCACTGGGAGAACTGTGCACCCGACGACCACACCTTCTGGCCGTTGATCACCCATTCGTCGCCGTCACGGACGGCCTTGGTGCCGAGGCCTGCGAGGTCCGAGCCCGCACCCGGCTCGCTGAACAGCTGACAGCACAGCGACTCGGCGCTGATGAACTGCGGGATCCAACGCTGCTTCTGCTCCTCGGTGCCGAACACGTCGATGGTCGGAGCGATGAGCCCACGGGTGACGCCGAGGGTCTCGTGGAAACCCGACGTGAGGAACTGCCGCTCGAGTCGGCCGAACACACGGGAGTGCCCGCGGCTCAACCCGAGGCCACCCAACTCACGAGGCCAGGTGATCGCGTGATAGCCGCGCTCGGCTTTGAGCTGCACGTACTCCATCAACGAATCGAGGTACGAGCGCTCCACGTCGTAGGTCATGGCGTGGAACACCGACACGTCGAAGTCGCCCTCGCCCCACACCTGCTCGGCGGGCGGTGGGCGACGGTCGAGCTTGCTCGCCAGCCACTCCTCGGCCTGCGCCGCGAAGTCCTCGACGCTGATGTCCGGGTCGATGTCGTGCTGCGTTGTGCTTCGTTCCTGTGTGTCCGTCATGGCGTCTCCTGTGTCGAGCGGTCGTTCGTGTGCTGTGTTCTGTGTCGGTGTTCCGGTGTTCGGTTCAGTCGTGCGAGATCGCGAGCGTCTTCAACTCGCCGGCGAGCCAAGCGTCGCGCAGCTTGCGCTTGTTGATCTTGCCCATCGTGTTGCGCAGCAGGTCGTCCACGACGTGGTACTCCCGTGGGCACTTGTAGTGGCTGAGGCGTTCGCGCAACCAGGTCGCGAGCTCGGCCGGATCCGGCGGTGCTGCGGGGTCGGTTGCCGTCACCAAGCCGATGAGCATCTCGCCCATGTCCGGGTGCGGGACACCCACGCAACCGACGTCGGCGACGCCTGGATGGTCGATCAACACCTGTTCGGCTTCGGCGGGATAGAGGTTCGCTCCGCCCGA
This sequence comes from Ilumatobacteraceae bacterium, assembly GCA_963797925.1. Taxonomy (GTDB): domain Bacteria; phylum Actinomycetota; class Acidimicrobiia; order Acidimicrobiales; family Ilumatobacteraceae; genus Ilumatobacter_A. The sequence goes on from CAWCQZ010000001.1 coordinate 444,765, forward strand.
CACGACCATGTCGCTGAAGCGATCGGTGATGTAGACGAAGTCGTCGTCGTCCATGAACCCGATCTCACCGAGTGTGAAGAGTCCCGGTTCCGGGTTGGATGCGGCCGTCTTCTCTACGTCGTTCGGATAGATGATGCCGCGGCCCGTGGCGTCACGGAAGAACAGTCGGCCTTCGGTGTTCGCCGCGAGTTCCTCCATGTCGTCGCCGAGGACGAGTGCGGTGAACGGTGGGACCGAGCGCCCGACCGAACCGCGGTGCTCGAGCCACTCTTCGCTGGAGATCGAGCACACCGTGCCGACCTCGGTGGCGCCGTACGCATCTCGAAAGACCGGGCCGAACCATTCGATCATGGCGGCCTTGACGTCGACCGGGCACTTGGCTCCGGTGTGCGCCATCAGCTTCATCGACGACACGTCGTACTTCGCCTTCACGTTCTCGGGGAGCGCGAGCATCCGCACGAAGTGCGTGGGCACCATCACCGTGGTCTCGGTCTTGTAGTGGTCGACCGCAGCGATCGTTGCTTCGGCGTCGAACTTCGTGAGGATCACGGACGCTACGCCGGCGCACAGCAGACGCATCCCGGACAGCGGACCGGTGTGGTACATCGGGCCGACGACGAGGTGGGTGCCGAACCCGGCGAAGCCGCCATTGGCGAGCGCGTCGAGATGCTCGGCCATGTTGCCACCGCCCGCGAACATCGTGGGCGGCAACTCGGTTCCCTTGGGTCGCCCGGTCGTGCCCGACGTGTAGAGCAGGTTCGGCCGCGGGACGATCTCGTCGGGCGGGTCCTCGTCGGATCCCGCAGCGAGCCACTCGGTCCACGAGGTGATGCCATCGATGTCGTCGCAGTCCCACCCGACGACGGTCGCGATGCCGGCAGCCGTCGCCGCCGCGATGCCACGCTCGGCGGTGTCGGGGCCGACGAAGACGATGCCAGCACCCGAGTCGCTGAAGATGTACTCCGCTTCGTCCGCGGTGAGGTGGAAGTTCACCGGCACGGACGATGCTCCGGCGAGGAGCCCGCCGAGGTGTGCGAGTGCGGTCTCGGCGGCGTTCTCGGCGAAGACGGCGATGCGGTGGTCGGGGCCGAGTTCGCCCGCGGCGCCTGCGGCGATGAGTCGGCTCGCGCAACGATTGAGCGATTCGTCCACCTCGGCCCACGTCATCTCCCGGGCACCGTCAGCCGAGACGTCGACGAGGGCGAACCCGTCGGGATCCTCGGTGGCACGTTGTTTTGCGAAGCGGGGCATTCGTGGTCCTCTACGGTCCGATCGGGCGGCCGGCGGCAGGGCGATCGAAAGCCGCTTGGCGATAGGGGGCGGCGTCGATCGCCATCGGGGAGACATCGGTGTCGACGGTGGTGCCGTGATGGACACAGACCCGGCGGATGATCCGCCACTCGTCGCCGCGTCGTTCGTACGCGTCCTGATACCGACCGTACCAGGTGGACATCTCGCGCTCGTCGGCCAGGTACAGGTTGGTGATGCAGTACATCTCGCCACGTGCGGTGTCGCCGACGCCCTGAGCAGTGCAGTCGACGTCGACCTGGTGGTTGTAGATCGAGTGCATCGTGAAGGTCCAGCGGGCATGCGACGGCACGACCTTGTCGAAGAACGCCCAGGCGTTGCCGTCGTTGGCGCCGTGGACGTCGGTCGCCTCGGGCCAGAACGCCGACTTGCAGATGTCGACGTCCAGACGGTCGATGCCGTAGGAGTAGCGGCGCGCCGCTTCACGGCAGGCTTCGGCTGCGAGCAGCTGCTCGACCGTGGGCGTCGGGTAGGTGGAAACACTCATCGCGAGGTCAAAACTTACCAAGCGATCAATTCCGCGCTCCCATCGAGCCACCAGTGAAGAAGTGCCTGGCACTTCTTCACTGGTCACCGCGGACGACGGCGGTGTTGCCTCGGGTCCACATCACCTGCAGGTTGCGGTGCGTGATTCGCCAGCCGTCGCCGGTGCGCGTCATCTCGTCCTCGTAGCGACCGGCGACGATGTAGTGCGGGCCGCCGTTCGCACCATGGCGGATGTGCTGGGCGTGCAGGTAGCAGCGGTGCGTCGCCGTGTCGCCGCTCACCACGACCTCGTGGTTGCCGACGAGATGTTGGCTGTCGTCGAGTCGTTCCAGCGCGGCACGTATCCGACCGATGATCGCGTCGATGCCGACCAACCGGTCAGGGTTGCCGAGCGTGGCGGTCGCGTCGTCGGTGAAGACGTCGCGTAGACCGTCCCAGCGGTGCTGGTCGAGCGCCCACGTGTAGGCGGTTGCGACCGCCACGATGTCCCGGTCGTCGAGCAGACGCTGCAGTTCGGCGGAGGAGATGCTGGTCATACGAGCGTCCATCCTCCATCCACAGCGAGGTTCTGTCCGGTCACGTAGCTCGACGCGGCGGACGCCAGGAACAGCACGGCGTGCGCGATGTCGTCCGGCGTGCCCTTCCGACCGAGCGGCACGTTCGCCGACCGCTGCTTCATCAGCGGGCCCATCAAGCCGGTCACCGACGAGTCGGTCGGCCAGAGCGGCTCGAGTTCACCGGAGTGGATCTTGTCGAGCGTGGGGACGGGCACCACGCCCGGACTCACCGCGTTGACCCGGATGCCGTGCGGCGCGAGGTCCACCGCAAGGCTCCTGGAGAAGTGGATCGCGCCGGCCTTGGCCGTGTCGTATCCGGTGCCGAGACACGGCAACAGCCCGTCCACCGACGCGATGTTGACGATCGCGCCGCCGTCGCCCTGTGCGACCATCCGAGCGGCCACGGGCTTCGAGCAGTTGAACAGACTGGCCATGTTGATGTCGATCGAGCGCTGCCACGATGCGACGCTCTGGTCGAGGATGCTCCCCGCCTCGTGGTACGAGCCGGCGTTGTTGACGAGGATGTCGAGTCGGTCGTCCACGGATGCGAGCACGTCAGCGCACCTCTCGGCGTCCGTCACGTCCAGGTCGAGCGCGGTGCCACCGATCGCGTCGGCGACCCTCCGTGCGCCGACCATGTCGATGTCGGCGACGACGACGTGCGCGCCGGCGGCCGCGAGGACGGTGGCGATTCCTTCACCGATGCCGGTTGCGGCTCCGGTGACGACCGCCGTACGGCCGTCGAGGTCGAGGAGTGATGCGATCTGGTCGTTCATGTGTGTTCCTGTTCGTCGATGTTCGGTACGTTGCGCCGATGAGCGATGGGATGACCGACGGATCGACCGCCACGTTCCCGATGGGTGGTCCGGTGCAACTCGCGTACGCCGTCGGCGACGTGCGTGCAGCCGCGGCCGGATGGGCGCCGGTCGGCGTCGGGCCGTTCTTCGTGATGGAACACATCGAGCTGGGCGCGACGCGGATCAACGGCACTCCCGCCACCTTCGACCATTCGTCGGCCTACGGCTGGTGGGGAGACGTGATGTTCGAGCTGATCTGCCAGCACGACACGCCCGGCTCCGACCGGATCGTCGGCACCGACGGCCTGCATCACGTCGCGCATTTCGTCGACGACCTCGACGCGGTGTCGACGGGACTGATCCGTGACGGTCACGCCGAAGTGCTGCGCGCGGAGACGTCGAACGGGATGGGCTTCGCGTTCCACGACGGCGGCGCCGCACGCGGCCACCTGATCGAGATCTACGAACCGGTGCCCCGCTTGCGGGCGTTCTACGACATGGTCCGCGACGCCTCGATCGGCTGGACCGGCAACGACCCCGTCCGAACCCTCTGACACCCCGACCGAGGTTGGTGTCGTCACGTGATGCGGCCTGCCTCGTTGAACTGGCGGGACTCGCCGAGGTTGAACCGCTGCGGCGTCATCCCGGCCGTCGTCTGACCGGCGTCCACCACCAGCGTGTGACCCGACACGTAGCGCGCGTCGTCGCTGGCCAGGTACAACGCCGCGGCGGCGATGTCGGCCGGCACTCCGGCGTAGCCGAGCGGCGACCCCTTCGCGATGCTCTCGTTGGTCTTGTCGAGGTTGCCGGCATCACCCGTGGTCACCGCGGCGGTCATGGCCGTGACCGTGTTGCCAGGTGAGATCGCGTTGACTCGGATGCCCTGCGGCGCGAGTTCGTTGGCGACCGACTTCGTCAGTCCGATCACACCGTGCTTGGCCGCGGTGTACACGTGCGGGCCCAGCCCACCGAGGATGCCAGCGGTGCTCGACGTGTTGATGATCACGCCCGAACCCTGCTCGCTCATCACTCTCGCGGCATGCTTCACGCCGAGGAACACGCCGCGGAGCAGGATCGACATCGTGTGGTCCCACGCCTCGACGGGCATCTCGGAGATCTTGCCGACGATGCCGACGATGCCCGCGTTGTTGAACATCACGTCGAGGCTGCCGAACTCGGCCACCGCCATGTCCACCGCAGCGGCGACCTGATCCTCCTGCGTGACGTCGCACAGCGCGAAGCGTGCGGCGTCACCGAGTTCGGCGACGAGCGCCTCGCCGGCATCGACCTGCAGGTCGGCGACGATCACCTTCGCGCCTTCGGCGACGAACATCCGCGCCGTCCCGGCACCGATCCCGCTGGCAGCGCCGGTGATGACGGCGACCTTTCCTTCCAGACGTCCAGCCCGTGCCGTACTCATGAGATGAACTCCTGTGCGTTGTGTTGGAAGATGGCGTCCTGGATGCGTTCGATGACGTTGGTCCAGAGCGCGACGGCGCGCTCGCTCGATGCGTCGAGCGAGCCGACGGCGAAGACCGGGATGACCCAGCCGTACACCAGGCCCAAGCGGTAGTCCTCGAAGAACGTGGCGTAGTCGTAGCCCGTGACTCCGTTCTCGGTCAACGTGTCGTGGTACCGATGGAGCAGTGCGTCCTCGTGCGAGCGGCGATCCGAAGTCGACAGGTTCTGCCCGATGAAGTAGCCGACGTCGGCGGCACCACCGCCCACGCTGATGGCCTGCCAATCGATCACCACGACCGAGCCCTGGGATCCGTCCGCGTCCGGCTCGAAGAACAGGTTGTCCGCTCGGTAGTCGAAGTGCACGAGCGTGTTCGGCATCGCGGCGAGTCGGTCGAGGAGCAGTGGATGGTTTGCGGTGTACGCGTCGGCCACCGGCACCATCTCGGGCAATAGTGCATCGGCAAACACCTCCTTGAAGCCCGGGAGTGAAGCCTCGTAGATGCCCTGCCCCGCTCGGTTCAGCAGGCCGTTGATCGGCGGAGCGAACGGCGCGTTCTCCAGGCCCTTCCCGTCCCAGAACGCCGCATGGTGACGAGCGAGGCCGACCAGTGCGGACTCCGCCTGCTCAGGGCTGACGCCGGCGACCTGATCGCCGAGCACGAGCCCACTCAGATCCTCGAGCAGCAACAGATACTGCTCCGCGAGCGGCTCGTCGGCGGTCTCGCAGGTGACGTGGTAGACGTCGGGTGTTCGCACGGGCGTCTTCGACGCCAGTTCTGCGTAGAAGCGATGCTCGCGTTCGTACACGCGCGTCGGGTGCATCATCGTCTTGATCTCGGGAGATTGCGTCGCGAACTTCGCGATCAGCCGGGTCGGCGCGTCTCCGGCATCACCGTCGTAGTGCACCCCCACCGTGGCGACTTCGCCCATGAAACCGACGCCGACATTCGCCGCATCGGTCAGTACCTCCGTGACGCTCACGTCTGCGTCGATCGTGCCGGAGCCGCGGAGGGCCTCGGTCATCCATTCAGCGGTGATCTCGTTGGTCGTGGTGGGCAGGGTCGCCATGGTGTGTCTCCTTGCAGCCGGTGCGGCTGATGTTCGGGTGTTCGAAAGGTTCGGTTGCGTCGATGTCGGTGATCGGAGTCAGCGGCTCTGGAGTCGACCACCGTCGCTCGGGCGGTCGTCTGCGCCGCTTGCGATCACGACGACGGCCACGCCGTCGGACTCGGTGACGCGGTGGCACGGCACCCCTTCCCAAGCGGGAGGCCCGGAGTGCGTGCCGTCACGAACGTCGAAGGATGCTCCGTGGAGCGGGCAGATCAGACCGTGACCGCGAAGCCGGCCTTCGCTCAGTGGCGTGTCGGCGTGAGAACAGTTGTCGGTGAGCGCGAACAGGTCACCGTCGACCCGGCACACGACGATGCCGTCCGCCCCGACATCCTCGAAGCAGCGCATCTCACCGTCGCCGAGGTCGGACAGGTCACCCAGTTCGACCGCATCACCCGAAGCCTGATCACCCGAGCGAGCGTCAGCCATCGAGTTGCTCCACCTGGAGCGGACCCATCGCCACGTGGCGATCGACGTTGTCGTGGAAGAAGCGGATGCGTCGTTCCTGCCATGGCATGTAGTCGCCCCGGAACCCGCGCGACCGCAGACCTTGCTGTTGCGTGGTCCAGATGGCGACGTCCTGGTCGATGCCGGGACCGCACGACACCTCACCCGCCTTTCCGATCTCGTGCTCGACCTGGTGGTCGATCGACACCCAGTCCTTCATCGAGTTCGAGAAGTACTCGCTCGAACCTTCGGGGAACAGCGTGAGGTACCACATGTCGAAGAGGCACTTCTGCGGGTCCTCGGGATGCGGGATGGCGCGCAGCCAGATGCAGCCGTCGGGCTTCATGCTGAACGAGACGTTCGGGAAGATCGTGTAGTGGTAGTTGTCCGTCAACTGCTCGTCGGAGTAGCGCGAGAAGTCGTATCCCTTCTCGGCGCCGAGTCGACGCTTGGCCTCCTGCAGTGCGATGCGCAGCGACGGGAGATCGTCGAGGTGCTGTGACGGGTCGACGTCCCAGAAGTCGAGGTCGGCCTGCAGCGACTTGATCGTGCGTTCGGGTTTGCCCGCGTACTGCGGCCCGGGCCCGCCACCGGGCATCAGCATGCGCGCATGGCCGGATTCGTAGAGGTCGAACTGACAACCGGAGTGGTGCTCGTTCATCGACGCGAGCGTCTGCGGGTGGACGAACGGGAGGTGGTAGCTCTCGTTGAAGTTGTCCTGCACGCACTTCCAGTTCCAGTCGCCTTCGATGGTGACCCAGTGGGTGCGCTTCATGTCCTCCATGCGATACGCGTCGAGATGCTCGGCGACGGGGTCGAGCCAGTCGCGCAGCGGCGCCGCGTCGGGATCCATGTTGAACCAGATGAATCCTGCCCAGGTGTCCGACGGCATCTCGACGAGGTTGCGCTTGCCGCACGGACTGCCCTGGACGAAGTCGTCCTCGTCGGGTACCCAGTTCAGATTGCCGTCCGAGCCGAATCGCCAGCCGTGGTACGCGCACTGGAATTCGCCGGTGAGCAGCGTGCCGACCTCGGCGGTGACGAGCCGATTGCCGCGGTGCTGGCAGACGTTGTAGAACGCGTGGACCTGCTGGTCCTCACCGCGCACTGCGATGATCGAGTCGCGGCCGATCTCGTAGGTGACGTAGTCGCCGGGCTCGGGGATCTGGTCGACGCGTCCGGCGATCTGCCAGACGCGCGGCCACAGGGCTTCGGCTTCCTTCGCAGCGAACTCCTGGCTCCAGTAGCGGTCGCCGCGGATCGTGGTGCTGGTGAGGTCGGGTTCAGTGGCTTTCGCACGGCTGATACCGCGTACCTCGACAGGTTGTTCGCCTGGTCGCTCGATGGTGGTCATGACGTTCCCCTTCTCGTGTGACTTGCTCACTCGGATCGATGCTCCGGCTCTCGACCCTCGCCGATGGGAAATTAACCTGCTGATCAGTTCGTACTCCACTCGGAGTGCGACACTCACCGTTCGAGGGGGAATGGCATGACATCGACGAGGACTCGCCCAGGGGACAGCACGTGATCCGTGGGATCCATCACGTGGCCATCTCGACGCCCGACCTCGATCGCCTCGTCGCGTTCTACACCGACGTCATCGGCTTCGAGCCCGTGATGGAGACGTCGTGGAGCGACCGCCCGCTCGTGGACCGGATGGTCGACCTGTCGGGTTCCGCTGCGCGTCAGGTGATGTTGCGTGCGGGCAACGCCCACCTCGAACTCTTCGAGTACTCGGCGCCCACCCCGGTCGAAGCCCGACCCGAACGAAGCCCTGCCGACCACGGCTACACCCACCTCTGCCTCGACGTCACCGACATCGACGCCGAGCATGCTCGCCTGTCCGCCAACGGCATGACCTTCTCCTCCACCCCACCCACGACGGAGGAGATGGGCGGCGGTCCCGGACGCCTGCGTGCCATCTACGGTCGCGATCCCGACGGCAACATCGTCGAACTCCAAGAAGTCCTCGACCAATCTCTTCCCTTCGCCCTGAAGGACCCCTCATGAATCCAAAAGGGGCAGAAGTGCCTGGCACTTTCGCCCCCTTTTCACACAGGAGCTCGTATGACTGATCAGATCACGCCGGTCACCCTTTCCGCCGGTGAGGCCCGCTGCCCCGGCCCGTCGACGCGGGACATCATGCTCGGCGACTCCGTGCCGCCGCCGGCACCGCTGCTCGAGGAGAGCTACGCGTTCATCGGTGACGAGGACGTCTCGTACGACGATTTCATCTCACGCTCGTACGCCGACGCCGAACACGACCACGTCTGGTCACGCACCTGGCAGTGGGCGTGCCGCGAGGAACACATTCCCGAAGAGGGTGACTACCAGGTGTACGACGTCGGCGATCGTTCCGCCGTCGTCGTCCGTGGACCCGATGGCACCATTCGGGCGTTCCACAACTCGTGTCTGCATCGCGGGACCCAGCTCAAGCCGCCGGCGTCGTCGGGATACAGCCCGAAGTTGCGCTGCCCGTTCCACGGTTGGACGTGGACGATCGAAGGCGAGCTCGACGACGTGCCGTGTGAATGGGACTTCCCGCACGTCACCGCCGAGACCCACCAGCTCCCGCAGGTCCACACGGCGACGTGGGGCGGGTTCGTCTTCGTCAACTTCGCCGACGAGCCACAACCGTTCCAGGAGTACATCGGTGCGCTCGACGAGCACTTCACCGCTGCGGGTTGGGACCTTGCCGACCGCTACGTCGAAGTGCACATCCGCAAGCAGCTCCCTGCGAACTGGAAGGCCTCGGCCGAAGCATTCCTCGAGGCGTATCACATCCTCGAAACGCACAGTCAGTCGATCATGACCGCTGGCGACGCCAACGCGCAGTACGACGTGTTCGGTGAGCACGTCAGCCGATTCGTGCACACCATCGCCACCACGAGCCCACACGTCCCCGAGCACAAGCGGCCCGATGAGCAGACCATGTTGAACATGTTGATGGGCCGCAAGAACCCGGGCGTGGACGTGCCCACCATCCCCGACGGGGAACGTGCACGCGATGTCTACGCCCGCCACCTGCAGGCGACGCTCGGCGAGGTGTACGACAACGACTTCTCGGGTCTGTCCGTCGCGGAGACGATCGATTCGATCGAGTACTTCCTCTTCCCCAACGCGTTCTTCTTCCCCGGCCTGGCGATCCCGCTCGTCTACCGCTTCCGACCCGACGGTCCCGACCCCGACCGGTGCATCTACGAAGTGCTGTACCTGCGACCCAAGCCCCGCTCGGGAAAGGTCCCGCTGCCCGCCGCGCCGTTCGACCTCGGCGTGGAGGACAGCTACACGACCGTGCCCGGGTTGCCGACGTCGCTCGGCCAGGTGCTCGACCAGGACACGACGAACCTCGCCGCTCAGACGCGCGGGTTCAAAGCCAGCGCGAAACGCGGCCAGAGCCTCGGCAACTACCAGGAGGTGCGGGCCCGCCATTTCCAGGCGACGGTTCGCCGCTACATCGAAGAAGGGCGAGCGGCCGACGCTGCTGCCGACACGAACACCAGCCAGGGAGCAACATCATGAAGCACGCCGGATCAGCCGAGAGCCGGATCGCGATCAGTGATCTCGTCCACCACTACGCCGACGCCGTCGTACGACGCGACGCCGAACAGTGGGGGAACACGTGGGCAACCGACGCCGTGTGGGAATTGGGCAAGGGTCGCCGTGTCGAAGGACGCGACGCGATCCTCGATCTCTGGAACTCGGCGATGGACGGGTTCAAGGCCGTGGTGCAGAACGTGGTGAACAGCGGTGCGTCCGTCGACGACGAGTCGGGCACCGGGACCGGTCGCTGCTACATCCAGGAGAGTTGGTGGCGCGCCGACGACTCGAAGGGGATCCTGCTCGCCTACTACGACGACGCGTACACCTGCGTCGACGGCGACTGGTTGTTCGCCAGCCGTGAACTCGTCGTCCAGTACGGGGGACCCCCGGATCTGTCGGCCGACTTCCAGAATGCGTGGGCCTGACGAATGTCGGCACTGACCAGCGGATTCGCCACCGATCGCGGTGGAGACCTCGCCTTCGCGGACGACACCGGCCAGCGCACGTGGGCCGAGACCGACGAGCGTGTGAACCGTTTGATCCATGCGTTCCGTGACGCCGGGATCTCCGCCGGCGACACCATTGCCGTCGTCAGCGGCAACTGCAACGAGTGGTTCGAGACTGCGCTCGCGTGCGCCTGCAACGGCGTGGTCTTCGTACCGGTCAACTGGCACCTCGTGGCGTCCGAGATGGCCTACCTGCTCGGTGACTCCAGCTCGAAAGCCGTGATCGTCGGTCACCAGTTCGCCGACGAGCTGGCCAAAGCACTCGACGACGAGCGCTCGGCCAGCGTGTCCACAGCGATCGTGATCGGTGCCGGGTCGGACTCGCGGTTCACCGGTTTCGAGGAGTTCCTCGCCGGCGGGTCGGCCCATGAGCCCGACGCGCAGAGCTTCGGTGGGCCGATGTTCTACACGTCGGGTACCACGGGCAACCCGAAGGGTGTGCGCTCGTCGTTGTCCTCCATGCCCGAAGGATCCGATCCGGCGATCTGGTCGCTGATCGGAGCAGGGTTCGCGGAGCAGGTCAAAGGCGTCGGAACCACGCTGCTGTGCGGGCCCGTGTACCACTCGGCGCAATGGGCGTACTCGTTCCTTCCGATGCTCAACGGCTCGGCGACGGTCATGCAGCACAAGTACGACAGCGCCGAGGTGCTCGAGCTCATCGATCGATTCCAGGCCACGAACATCCACCTCGTCCCGACGCAGATGAAGCGCCTGGTCGACCTCCCCGACGATGTGAAGTCGTCGTTCGACGGATCATCGCTGCAGATCGTCCTCCACGGTGCAGCACCGTGCCCGCCGGTCGTGAAGCAGGCGATGATCGACTGGTGGGGACCGAAGATCTCCGAGTACTACGGGTCGACCGAGGGCTCCGTGATCACGATGATCGACTCCGAGGAGTGGATGGCCAAAGGCGGCAGCGTCGGCAAGCCACTGCCCAACATGGAGGTGATCGTCGTCGGTGACGACGGCAGCCACCTCGGGCCGAACGAGTCGGGCACGCTCTACTTCCGCAACGGGATGGGCACCGATTTCGAGTATCACAACGCGCCGGAGAAGACCGCCGACTCCCACCTCGAACCCGGCGTGTTCACGACCGGTGACGTCGGCTACGTCGACGACGACGGGTATCTGTGGCTCAGTGACCGCAAGATCGACATGATCATCTCGGGCGGTGTGAACATCTACCCCGCCGAGATCGAAGGCGTGATCGGTGGTCACGACCTCGTTGCCGACGTGGCCGTGATCGGCGTGCCGAACGAGGAGTTCGGCGAGGAGGTCAAAGCAGTCGTCGTCGCCAACGACGGCGTCGAACCGGACGACGCGCTCCGCGACACCCTGATCGCTCACTGCCGCGAGCACCTCGCCGGGTTCAAGCGGCCGCGTTCCATCGACTTCGTCGACGAGCTGCCGCGGACCGGCACGGGCAAGATCCAGAAAGCCAAGGTCCGCGCCCCCTACTGGGAAGGCGTCGACCGCTCCATCTGAACCACCAGGGGTTGAAAGTGCCTGGCACTTTCGACCCCTCGTGTCAGTCGGTCGATGCAGCCCAACGAATGGCGTTGGCAATGACCATGCGGTAGTTCGGGTCGGCGTAGGTCTGTGGGCTGTCGCCGAACTGGATGTACACGATCGGTGACGCGCCGACGGTCTTGGTCCATGCGACGAGGTCGCTGCCGGGCGGGTGAGTCCAGCCGTCTCGTGAGTTGCGTTCGCCTCTCACCGCCCGATCGGCGGAGAAGAACTCGGTGTCGACGAACGGGTGTCGGCTCCGCATCAGCGGCGTGACCTCGTCGGTGAACACGGGGAACAGGTACAGCTCGTCGGTGATCTCGAACGTCGCATCGAGCCCCGCGCAGATCGGGTGATCGGCATCGAGTACCTCGACCGTGTGGGTGACGTCGTGGCGGTACCCGGAGTCCGGGTAGCTCACGCCGCCGAGCATCGCGGGCTGGTAGTGGAAGCGTCCGCCGACGATGTGCGCGTACTCCTCCCACGCCGGCCACCCGGCGACCGCGTGGTGGAGGAACACCATCGGCTGGCCCGCATCGAGCAGCGCACGGAACGCTTCCGCGTAGCCGTCCGGTGGATCGGGGAACTCGGTCGGCGGGTCGGTTCGGGTGAAGGTGATGCCGGGCATGTCGTACATCACGAACACGTCGAACTCGGCGGCGCGATCGGGGCGGACGAGGTCGAGCGCGTCGGGATGCTCCACATGCGTCCACTCCACATCGACCAGTGCGTCGAACACGGCGAAGAACGGCTCGGCCTCGAACGGATGGCCCTTCGTGACGACAGCAATGCGAATCGGGTCCACGCACCCAACGTAGGGCGACGCGCCTGATCCGAACCTGTCGAAGCGGCTCGCATCGTGCCGAATCAGCTCCGCGCGCGTCAGGTTCGTCCATCTCGACCCGTTCGCGGCACCGTTCTCGACCCGTTTCCGTCCCGTCAGCCGAGACCAAACCGGGTCGAGAACATCGACGAGTCGAGAGCGGCGGGCGACGTTCGACCAGCCGTCCGAGCGAGCCAGCGCGTCCTGTTTCGCCGGGTCGGAGGTGAGAGCCGTGGCTGCGCGAGGCTCGGTCGATGGCTGATGCTGAACCGAACGACGGCGCCGACGCCGCTCCCCTCCTGGTCGACGACCCGATCCCCAAGGTGCGTCGACTGACCCTCAACCGACCGGACAAGCGCAACGCGTTGAACGACGCGCTGCGCGGTGCGCTGTTCGAAGAACTGCGGCGCGCCGACCGCGACCGCAGCATCTCGGCGATCGTCATCCGGGCGAACGGGCCCGCGTTCTGCGCCGGCTACGACCTGGGCGCACCGAACCACGACGTCGAACGCGACATCGCGAAGCAGGACGGTTGGTGGAGCCGCCACGTCGTCAACAACTGGTTCGAGATGTGGGACATGGCCACGCCGATCATCGGGCAGGTCCACGGCTACTGCCTCGCCGGCGGTACCGAGCTCGCCGCCGCGTGTGACCTCGTCTACGTCGCCGAGGATGCGCAGATCGGTTACCCGCCCGTGCGCTTGATGTCGCCGCCGGACATGCAGTGGCAACCCTGGTTGATGGGGTCTTCGACGAGGGATGGAGGCGTTGCTGACCGGTGATGCGATGAGCGGTGTCGAAGCCGTGGAGTCGGGCATGGCGAACCGTGCGTTCCCGTCCGCTACACTCGGCGACGAGGTGCTGGCCGTTGCCGAGCGGGTCGCGAAGATCCCGCTCGAACTCCTGACGTTGAACAAGCGGGCCGCCCACCGTCAGATGGACGCCATGGGCATCCGCAACGGTTTGCGCGCAGGTGCCGACATCCAGGCACTCGGATTCCATCAGCCGCCGTCGATCGAGTATCTCAAGTCGTTCGGCGAAGTCGGGGTGAGCAAAGCACTCAGCGAACGCGACCGTCAGTTCGACGACTACCGCGAACGCGCACTCGACGACTGAAAGAGGGCAGAAGTGCCTGGCACTTCTGCCCCCTTCGGGTTGTTCCGGTCAGAAGAACTGATCGTCCGATCACTACTTTGGCGACGGCGTGTCGGCCGTGGGGGTCGACAGCGACGACGAACACACAGGGGGTTGCCATGGGCAACGACAACAAATGGGTCGGCGATTCGGAGCTCGGTGAGCGTTTCCCGGCATGGACGCGAGGCAACGCCGCTGATGTCTTCCCCGACCCGTTCAGCCCGCTCGGCAAGAGCATGGTGTTGCAGCTGTCGATGTCGCCGGGCCTCCGCGACGCGTACATCGCGCTCGGAGCGTTGAACTACGACGAATTCGAGAATCCCGACACACCCGACCTGTTCAAGATGTTCGGCGGCTACGTCTACAACCCACTGACGCTGACCCGCGTCTTCGGCTACCGCATGCCCGGTGCGACGCCCGAGATGATCGACAAGGCGTTCTTCGACGACAACGACGAGGTTCCGCCCTACGAGCATCAGGACTGGCACGACTCGCCCGACAACGACGCGAAGCTCGGCGAGAGCATGGGGTGGGCGATGTCGACCACCGAGCTCCCGATGCTCGACGCTGACCGGGACATGGTGCGCGAACAGCGCGCCAACCGACCGGATCTGGCGGATATGACCGACTCGGCACTCCTCGCTCGAGCCCGCTCGATGGTGCCGTTGCTGCAACGCTGCTTCGAGAACGCAATGGTCGTCTCGTCGCTCGCCTCGCTCGGACCCGGCGCCCTTGCCGCGGTGTGCGAAGGCATCGGCGACCCGTCACTGTCGATTCGCCTGCTCGCCGGCATCGAAGTCGACTCGGCAGCACCGTCGCACGCGATGTGGGAGCTGGGCCGGGTCGCCGCTGCATCCGACGCCGTGTCGGCAGCCTTCGCCGACGGCCCGGACCTCGTCCTCGACCGACTCCGCAACACAGGTGGTGCCGACGCAGACGACTTCCTCGAGCGCTTCGACGCCTTCCTGTTCGAGTACGGCGCCCGAGCGCAGAACGAGTACGACATCTACGCGACGTCGTGGGAGGTCAAGCCGCGTATCGCACTCGCAGCGATCGACCTGATGCGCAGGTCCGACGAGTCGCAGGCACCGGCCGGCCGCCAGGCGGCCTCGATCGCCGAACGCGATCGTGTCGTCGCCGAGGTCCGCGAGAAGATCGCCGGAGACCCCGAGACCGCTGGACTGTTCGAAGCCGCGCTCGGTTCGGCGCAGCGGTTCCTGAGTGGGCGCGAACGCGCGAAGACCAACACGATCACGATCATCAACGAGATGCGCGTCGCGATCCGTGAGTACGGGCGACGGCTCGTGGAGCGTGGCGTGATCGACGCGGTCGAGAAACTGTTCATGGCCGACAACCACCAACTCGACCGGATACGGCACTCGCCCGAGTCGGTCGTGCCGGCGCTCGACAGCCGTTGGGAACAGTTCCAGACGCTGTTCGAGCGCGAACCGGTGTTCATGGTCAACGGTCGCGTTCCCGAGCTGTCGGAGATGACCCGCCGTGACGCCGAGACGGTCGGCACGGTCGAGGTCGGCACGGTGCTGACCGGTGCCGCCGGCTCGGGTGGTGTGGCAACGGGTCGCGCTCGCGTGATCCTCGATGCCGCCGACCCCGAAGGTCTCGAGCCCGGCGACATCCTCGTCGCTCCGCAGACCGACCCGTCCTGGGTCCCGTTGTTCGTGCCTGCCGACGGTGTGATCGTGAACGTCGGGGCGATGGGTAGCCACGCGATGATCGTGTCCCGCGAGCTCGGTGTCCCGTGCGTCGCCTCGGTCGCCGGCGCCACCAAGCTCATCCCCGACGGTGCGACGGTGACCATCGACGGCAACGCCGGCACGGTCACCATCGACGCGTTGCCCGACTGACCCGTAGCGAACGCTCGAACCGAACTCACTACGGTCGATCCATGGACCGCATCGAGATCGAGATCAAGCTGAACCGCGACCGATCCTGGTTGCTCGAGCGGATCGGTGCCATGTCCGCCGAGGATCTGGCGGCGCCACGGACCTTCAGCGAGCACGATCCTGCGAGTCGGTGGTCGTACGCGGATCACTTCATCCACACCACGCTGATCGAACGCAACTGGAACGAGATGTTCCGCCGCCACGTCAGCGGCGAGCAGGGCCTCGCGCCACGCAAGCGCGAGGACGGCTCGCCGCAGTCGATGGACGAGATCATGGCGACGATCCACTCGTGGACCGAGGAGTGGAAAGCCGAACAGAGCGGCAAGTCGTTCACGGAGCTGGTGCGCATCGGCCAGGAGGTGCGCGCCGACACGATCGCGCTGCTGGCCGAACTCACCGACGAGGACCTGGCCTCGAAGATTCCCGGGGCGCCGTGGGCCGACGGCACGGTCGGTGGGATCATGGCGGCCAACGCCGACCACGCTCGCATGCACTTCGCGTGGGCGAAGGAAGACCCCGTGTCGGCTGCCGACGCATCCTGATTCGACGCCCGTCGGTCGACGGTGTTTCGGGACGCGATGATCGGGAACGGCTCGGAGATGACCATCTTCGAAGCTCTCCGGGCCGACCACGACACGCAGCGCACGCTCGTCGACCTCCTCACCAAGACCGAAGGCGACAGCGACGGCCGCAACGAGCTGTTCGGCCGCCTCAAGCGCGAACTGTCCGCCCACGCCGCTGCCGAAGAGCGCTACTTCTATGTCCCGCTGATGGAGGTCGACCTCACACAGGAGAGCGCTCGTCACTCGGTTGCCGAGCACAAGGAACTCGACGACTTCGTCGAGAAGCTCGAGAGCTACGACATGGGCGGTTCCCAATGGCTCCAGACCGCGCAGGAGCTGTCCGAGCGGCTGTTGCATCACCTCGACGAGGAGGAGACGGAGGTCTTCCCGGTTGCGGGCAAGGCGCTGACGGACGACCAGAAGGACTCACTCGCTGACGGGTACCGCGCCGACATGGAGCGCCACAAGAACTCCTGACGCGTCGACGTCGGCGAACCGACGAGTTCAGAGCGCGTTCAGGGCACCGACGAAGTCGACGCGTGGCCGAACCGAATCGTTTGTCGAGTCGGTGACCGGGATCCCCGTGTCCTTGACCAACGCGATCAACTGGTCCGGTGTCGCTGTCGGCTCCTCGGCGGCGAGCACTGCGAACAGGCCGGCAGCGAACGGTGTGGCCGACGAGGTTCCGCCGAAGCTGATCAGTCCGCCGCCGGCGGCAGCTGTCTCGGCAGCCTCGGATGGGGCGAGCAGGTCGAGCAGTGCTCCGGAGTTCGAGTAGCAGGTGACCTGATCGGCGGTCGTCGACGGGTCGCCGCACTCAATGTGCAACTGATGTGCAAGCGGCCGATCCCGTCAACGAGAAAGCCCCCGGCAGCGTTGCTACCAGGGGCTTTGTTTGTGGGCGACTGGTGGAAATCAAAAGTCCCTGCGCAGCGACGCTGACGACCCAGGCACAGAGCCCGCCGTTCACACCATCGCACTCATTTGTTCACACGATCGGCCGTACGGACTCTGCGGTGCTGACCGCCTGGCCTGGTCTCTGTCGGCCAGGACAGGCCACTGCACGTGGAGTGCGCCGGGGCCTGATTGGTCAGCCACTTTGACTACGTCTGGCCGGTGGGCGTCGACCACGCCAACTGATGCCGGGATGGCGATCATGCGCAGCGTTTCGGTGGATCCGTTCGCAGCGGATGGGAGGCCGTTGATCTGGCTTGCCGACCGTGAGCTGATCTCGAGTCTGCCGTACCTTGGTCAAATTCCTGACGCTGCCTCGTGTTGCCGTAGGGTCCGAACGGTGAATCTCGACCCGGTTTCGGTGACCAACGGTGAGCTGTTCTTCGAGACTGAGGGCTCAAATGAACCGGCACTGGTCATTCCCGACTGGAACTCACCGGTCAGCTTCTTCGTGGGTCGCAACGGGAGCGGAAAGTCACGCGCAGCACGTGCAGTCGCCGACCAGCTCAACGCGGAAAATTCTCTCGACTGATCGTTTGGTCGGGCTGATGATTTTCAACCGCTACGCCTGGGGTTCCGTTCCTTCGATCGCCGAGATGAGAGGTGTGCCAATCGGACAGGACGAAATGTCGACGGCCGCCGAGTCAAGAAGACACGGAGTGGGTGCGGAGGATCTCCTTGCATTGCGACAGCAGCCAGACGTGTTGTTGAGAGTCGTAGCGTTCCTCCGGCGGGCACTGGGGCGGCAGATCGAGATGAGGGAGAGCGCGGGCTTCCTCGACCCTTGGGTTAGAGCCGGCGGGCTCTCGTACTCGCTCCTGCGAGACGAAGGTCATGGTCTTCGAGAGCTCGTCGTTCTGCTCGCAGCTGCGTACAGAACCGACTGGACCCTGCTTGTTGTCGATGAGCCAGAACTACACCTTCACCCGGCGATGGCAAGAATGTGGCTTTCCGAACTCGAGCAGCAGTGCAGCGACACTGGACGTAGAGCCATCGTTGTTACACACTCGCCAGCGCTCGTTCGACCGAGTACAGCAACTGCGCTCAGTTCGATTTGGTACTTTGCGTTTGGTCAACCCGCCGTACGGTTGTCGGATGCAATGCTCGACGAGCAGGCGAACCGCGTCTCCGCTTCCTTGGCCGCAAACCCGACCCTGGTCTCAGATTTGGTGTTCTCGCCGCGACCCGTCCTCGTTGAAGGTCCTACCGACGCTGCGGCGCTCAAGTATCGCGCTTGAGCGAACAAAACCCAAGGAAGTCGTCGCCCAGACTGACCTGGTCGAGTGCGGAGGAGTTGGAGGTGTTGCACTTTGGTACGAAATCACACGGAAGCTCGGGATCGACGTGAGGGCAGTAGCGGATCTCGATGCCTGCTTCAGTAACGATGCGCGACGAGCGATGGACGCCAACCCCGAAGTGGTCAGCGCATATCGGGATCAGTTGATGACTGAGCCGCCGAAGACGTCCTCCGTGCTGAAGCCGATCGCAGATCTGATGGGCGCAGCGGGGGTGGACGACAACCCGCGAGCGAAGGCGGAGTGGATCCTTCAGCGCCACCTCGAAGACACCGGACATCGCCCACGTTTTGCTGGGCTGCTTCGGGTATGGAAGGAGGCTGGGATGTGGGTTCACAAGCAAGGGACGCTCGAATCAGTGCTTGGAATCGGAGCCGATGAGAAAGGCGTGGAACAAGCAGTCGCTGCTGCCAGCCACGCTGGTGACATCGATGATGTTGCTGACTGGATTGCCTACGACGTTGATCCACTCGGCGATGTTGAACTGCTGCTCAACGCCGAAGTCGAACGGATAGCGCACGCGCTAATGGAGGCGACTCGAACTTCGCCGGAAACAGTCTTTCTGGGTCCAGTCGGAACAACGGCAGACTCGGATTCTCGGCTCGTCGACGTCGAAGCCCTCGACGAGGTTGGCTCCTACCGTTTGGTTGTCAAGACCCCGGTCCAGTTCGCCGGTTGGTTCACTGAGTTCTCTCGAAAGACTTTCGCCGACGAGATCGTCCTCCGCAAGCCCCCAGACTTGGAGGCGTCCGAAAATCAGAACCCAGCTCCAATGCCGGGGGCATGAGCGCAGTCACGGAACGTGGCCAGACATAACATCCCATCGCGGCACCTGAGTCATCGATGCGCAGCATCTGGTCACGTTCTGCGTTTGTCATCAGCGTCTTGGGCTAACCCGGGAGCGTTCAGCCCATCGCACCCGCGGGCGATGCAATTCTGGGAAGACGTCGGCCCCCAGCGTTGGCGTACGGGCGTCTCCGGTGAGACCGACCTCGCTACAAGCCGACTTCAGTGAGCTGCTCCAGAAGTGCAGCACCGACCATGACTCTGTTGACCTGGTCGGTGCCATCGTCGCTCTGGGGGATTGTCACCAGAGTCCGCTCGTCGTCGCTGGTGATGTCGTTGCGGGCGTCGCACAGAGCGTCGAATGCAACGGCGGATTCCTCATCGACTGGCCGCTCGAGCTCGAATCCCTCAGGCACATTGCGGAGCCCGGTGTAGGTCTTCGACAAGCGCAAGAAACGCGGCAGCGAGTCGTTGCCGATGAACCACTGATCAGCGACAAGGTCTCCTGCTCCCGAGAGCTCCCAGGCTCCGAGGAGGATCGGGTCTCGCCAGTAGCCGTTGAGTTGTGTTGCGTTGAGCATGCACATCGAATAGCCGAGGTCGCCGTCGATGCCGATGTAGATGCCGGTGAGGCCGCTGCGTAGGGATGGGTATTTGACGAGGTAGTAGCGCCAGTCGAAATTCTTGCTTTGCTCCCGTTCCGTGAGCCAGGTGGCCGTCGTTGCGGCGCAGTAGTCGTCCACTGTGGGTGTGCTCTTCTGATCTGGCCCCACTTGGAGTTGTAGTGCTCGTCTGATTTGGCCCCACCTGGGCGCTCGTTGTTGGGGTCCGCGATCGGTGTGCCGGTGGCGGCTGTCGTGTGGCCATGACGAAGAGGTCGAAGGTGCAGCTGTATGAACAGATCCGCCGTGTTCATGAGCGCGAAGGGTTGTCGATTCGGGCGTTGGCTGTCCGGTTCGGGGTGCATCGCCGTGACGTGCGGGCTGCGTTGGACTCAGCGGTGCCGGCACCGCGCAAGACACCCGAGCGGCCGGCGCCGAAGATGGACGAGTTCAAGGCGATCATCGACGCCTGGTTGGAAGCGGATCAGTCGCTGCCACGCAAGCAGCGCCACACCGCGAGGCGTGTGTGGCAACGCCTCGTCGATGAGCACGACGCTGATCTGGGCGAGTCGACGGTGCGCCGCTACGTCAAGGTCGTCCGCGAACGCCAAGAGACACCGTTGATCGACGTCGCGGTCCCGCAGCATCACCCGTTGGGCGAGGAAGGCGAGGTCGACTTCGGATCGATCCACGTCTACCTGGGCGGTGTGCTGACCGAGGTCGCGATGTTCGTGATGCGGTTGTCGGCGTCGGGTCGGGCGTTCCCGGTCGCCTACCTCAACGAGGCCCAAGAGGTGTTCCTCGATGGCCATGTCCGCGCGTTCGAACACTTCGGCGGCATCCCTGCCCGGGTGCGCTACGACAACTTGAAAGCCGCGGTGACCAAGGTGTTGAAGGGTCGCGACCGCATCGAGTCGGACCGGTTCACCGCGCTGCGTTCGCACTACGGGTTCGAGTCGTTCTTCTGCCAGCCGGGCATCGGCGGCGCCCACGAGAAAGGCGGCGTCGAGGGTGAGATCGGCCGTTTCCGACGCCGACATCTCGTGCCGATCCCCAAGGTCGCGTCAATGGCCGAACTCAATGAGCTCCTCGTTGCTGCAGCGCTCGTTGATGATCGTCGCCACATCGCGCATCGGCGAATCACCGTTGGTGAGCACTTCGAACTCGAAGCCGGCGCGCTGCGACCACTCCCGGTCGAGGCCTTCGACATCAGCGTGGTCGCGTCGAACCGCGTCGACACCAAATCGAGGGTGTGTGTCCGCCAAGTCCACTACTCCGTCCCGGTTCGCTACGTGCGCCAACGCCTCGACGTGCGCGTCGGCGCTGAGACCATCGAGATCCTCGACGGCGCCCGCATCGTCGCCACCCACGCCCGAGGCCGCAAAGGCGACGAAGTGTTGGTGTTGGACCACTACCTCGAGGTGCTCGCCCGCAAACCGGGCGCGATGCTCTCCGCAACACCACTCGCCCGGGCGAGGGCGTCGGGTTCGTTCACCGCCACCCATGAACGGTTCTGGGCTCAAGCCCGCCGCCGACTCGGCGACGCTCATGGCACCCGAGCGATGGTCGAGGTGCTCCTCGCCCATCGCAGCCTGCCCGTTGACGCAGTCGTTGCCGGCATGACCCGAGCACTCGCCATCGACAGCGTCGACGCCCAAGTCGTGATCATCGAAGCCCGACGAGCCGCCGAAGACGACACCGTCGCAGCGGTCATCCCGATCGGGGTTCACACCGGCTTCGACCGACCCAAACCCAGCCTCGACCACTACGACCAACTCCTGGAGAACACACCATGACCACCACTGCTGACACCGCCGCAACCGCGTCGATCCAAGCCGCTGCGCGAGAGTTGAAACTGCCCGTCGTGCGCACCGACGCCACCCGCCTCGCAGCCGACGCGGAACGATCCAAGCTCACCTACCTCGGGTTCCTCGCTGAGATCCTCGAAGCCGAAGTCGATGCCCGCACCGAACGCCGCCGAGCGCGCCGCGTTCACGAAGCCAAGTTCCCGCGCATCAAACGACTCGCCGATTTCGACCTCGACGCTGCACCCACCGTCCAACCAGCAATGCTCGCCACGCTCGCCGCCGGCGGCTACATCAGCAACGGTGACCCCGTTGTTCTGCTCGGCGATTCGGGCACCGGCAAATCCCACCTCCTCATCGGCCTCGGCCTCGCCGCCTGCGAAGCCGGACTCCGAGTCCGCTACGTCACCGCCGCACAACTCACCAACGAACTCGCCGAAGCCGCCGACGAACGACGGCTCTCACGACTCATCACCCGCTACGGGCGACTCGATCTGCTCTGCCTCGACGAACTCGGCTACGTCCAACTCGACACCCGAGGCTCCGAGCTGCTGTTCCAGATCCTCACCGAACGAGAAGAGAAATCCTCGATCGCCCTCGCCTCGAACCTTCCCTTCAGTGAATGGGGCCAAGTCATCCCCGACGCCCGACTCGTTGCCGCCATCGTCGACCGCGTCACCTTCAACGCCCACATCATCGAAACCGGCACCGACTCCTACCGACTCCGAACCACCCGCCAAAGCCGAACAGGCGGGGCCAAATCAAACGAGCAGGCTGGGGCCAATCCGGCTTGACATTCTGATCCACTGACAGCGTCGATTCGGCAAGACCGTCGAGGAACCGCGACAGGACGCTTCTCGTCGGAAGAAGCGCGTCGCGTGATGCGTTGGTCAGCAGCCTGCGCCACACATCTGAGTTCTTTGGCGCGCCGGTGCCGAACTGCCAACCTTTGGTGCGCGGGCGCTGGTAGTCGCCGGTGGCGAGGAGAGCTCCGGTGACGGTTGCCCAGTGGTTCGGATTGTTGAAGGCTTTCTCGAATGCTTGAGCCCGCTTCTCCAAGTGATCAGGGTCGTACTCGAAGCAAGCCAATGTGCCTCTGATGAGAGGGTGATCTTCGAGCCTGCGCACCGTCGCTGTGAGCTCTTCATGGTTGGCCAAGAACGTTCGCTTCATTCGCTCGTCTGCGACTTGGTTGGAGCTGAAGCGTTTCACAGCATCGAGGTCGTCGTTGACGATGACGTGTTCGACATCGACGATGAGCTCGGACATGTCCTTGCGCCTGATTTCGTCGTCGGAGGCAGCGATCAGGTTGCGCAGGGTGCGTACGCGGCGAGGGAAGTCGTTGGTGTGGTGAATGAGATGCAGGAGCACTGCATAGAGGTAGAGGCTTTGTTGGAGCGTGAACGGCCGTTGGCCGAACGGCTTGCCGTCGAAGGTTTCGCAGCACGTCTCGAACAGATTCACGCTGGCAACGTTGAAGATGACGTTCTTGCTGCTGTCGTAGTCGGCTGAGCTGGCGTCGGCCGTGCTGAACAAGTCATGGAACGTCGAGTGGATCTGCTGTTCGTCGGTCCAGCAATCGAGTGCGGCGAAGAGGAAGTCGAGGTGCTCGCCGGCTCGTGGATTGTGTTCGCCATACGTCGCGTGAGCGCGACTTCCGAGGTGTCCGGATCCCATCCGGCCGTCGCGCAGTTCGCAGATCTCAGTGACGAACTCGATGTAGCGCATGAACTCGTCGTCGACGATGTTGTCGCCGCCGTGGTAAGGCCACAGTAGATCGGCCCACTGACCGTCGATCTTGTGTGCGAACTCGTCGGCTCGGGCCGCATCGTAGGAAATGCCTTGTTCGAAGTGCGCTTTGAAGTTCTCGAACGGCGTCAACGGCTTCCCGCGAGAGTTCATCTTGATGTACAGCTCTTCGTCAGAGTCCGTAGCGGGAAGCGCAAGAAAGTAGAAGCTAATTACGGGACTCGATGCGTCAATGAGTCGATTCCATGCTGCTGCTGGGTCGAGCTCCGGATAGCGGCGTTGCGATAGCTCGTGGATGTCGCCGAGCACGACCAGCATGCCCTGGACCGTCGGGTCATTTCGCCAGGTGTGGAGGTACCACGGCTGGTCGATGATCCACGCGGATGGCTCATCGCCGGTGGACGGGAGGGGGTGGTTGATGAGTTGCCGACAGAACAGCTCGGCGCTGGGTCGCGTTGCGTACGCGAACTGTGTCCAGGGTGCTGTTGCATCTACCTGGCCCGCACCGGAGCCAAAGTACCAATGGAGCAGGAAGAGGGTCGTGAGGCGTTGCTGTCCGTCGAGGGGTCGGAATGTGCCGGCCTCGACGTTGCCGTACACGAAGTCGAGCCCCACCGGATCGCCGCCAGCCACCGCATCGAGGAGAACTTCGAGAAATGTGGAGCGGACTTCGTCTACTTCGGTATTCCGTCGGCCTTGTGCGTAGTCGCGCTGAATCAACGGAATCTCGATTCGCTCGACCGTTGGCGCGTCCTCTGCCGGTTCGCCGAATTGACCCACGAACGAGGTGAGAAAGCCTTTCACGCTGGATCCTCTGTGGTCAGGTACGGGGTGAGCACTCGCACGATCTCGTCGAGATAGTGGGTTCTGTCGATAGAGCTCCAAAAGTAGAGCTGCTGTTCGGGGGCCGGTGTGTAGTACTTCAGGAATGCGTTTCGTGTGCACACCGGGACGTAGGACCCGCGGAGATCGAGCTGGAGAATCTCTGAGCGCTTGACTGCGAAGACGGAGTTGTTCAGTGCGCTGTTGTCGGAGCTGGCGAGCAGTGCGAGGTTCGAAATCGAGTCGATGTCGTCCGTCGTCTCGCCGCTCTGTGAGAGCAGCGGCAACAACTCGTACTCGAGCGGATCGAAGTCGGCCTTCGTAATGGTTGGCTGCGCCAGAACAGAATTGATCCGGTCGAGCACGTCCCGCTGAAGGTCCTTGTCGATGTCGTCGCGACTCTCGAGAGCGTGTCTGTGAAGTCGGAGCCACTCTCCCCACTCCTGCGCTGTCGTCAGGCTCTCGGCGCTCTGCGCGTGGATGTGTTCCAGCGACCAGTTGCCCGCTGCGTGCTCCCTGAACGAATAGCGTTCCGACGAACTCCGACGCTGACGAATGGTTTCGACGTTCATCAGCAGCAGCGCCCGGCTGGTCTTCGTCGAGCCGAACGTCAATGAGCGCAAGTCGGCCTCCGAAAGGGCAACGTTGTCCGTGATCGCTGCGTCGAGTTCAGCTTCGAACTGCGACTTGAGACGGTCTTCCGAGAGCTTGATGAGCGAGTCCAGCGTTCGGCCTCGGGCGATGAGGAACCCGATCTTGTGGAAGTGGTCACGATTCTCGTACCAACCCTGAACCAATGAATGAAGCTCGACCACGCGGTCCCAGAAGCCGTGAGGGTCGTCGATGATTAGCGGGCGAAGTGTCTCGAACGTGTGGAACTTTGGCCGCTCGCGACCTGTCGGGCCTCCGGCGATCGTGTCGAGCAAGAGGCTGATGTGCGTCGATGTCTGACTCGCTTCGCCCGTAATGAACGCCCACAGTTCGGGCTCACGCAAGTCCCGTTCGATCATGTCCCATTGCGCTGCAATGGCGTGGGAGCGATCGCTATCGCCCGAAGTGCCCCCGCTTCTTGAGAGGAGTAGTGCCTTGACCAGCTCTGCGTCGGTCAGCGGGATACGGCCCACATTCAGGCGCCTGAAAAGCGTCGTCGCGTCGAGGTCGTCGGGCGCCTCGTACGAGATCACATGCACATGCTCGATGAGTGCCACGTAGATCTTGTCAGCCAGATACTGGGTGTCGTGCGTGTTGTTCTCGAACCAGTCTTCGATGCACCGGTAGGCCTCGAAGATGTGAAAGAAGTCGATGTTTTCTTGGGCTCGGGTCTCATCGATTTCTTCGAGATAGTTCGCGCTCGTTCCCGCGCGTCTGATACCTCATCGAGAACTTCGGTCCGATGTTCTTCAGACCTTTGGTGTGCATGTAGCGGTAGATGAGGTACAGCGTCGTAAGTCGCTGTTGGCCGTCGACGAGTTCCCACTCGTCACCGTGCGCCTTCACGACGACGGGCTGCAAGTAGTACCGCCGATCACGGCTTTCCCACATGTCGTCGAGGAGCCTGCGTACTTCGTCCTCGCCCCACCGGTAGCCCCGCTGATACGCCGCAACGAAGAACTTTTCCGAGATCTCGCCGACTGCTCGCGGCGTAAGGATCGCCTCGCCCTCCATCGCCATGAACGTCAATCTACTGATCTGCCGGAATGGGAGGTGCGGACGGCTGCCACGGTGGGTGGCTACACATAATTTCCGATCGTGGCTTCCGAGTCGTTCAGGCTCAGGATGCAGTCACGGAGTCGCCGGTGAGGGCGCCGGTCACGCCAAACCCTGGCACGGCCCGGCGCGATGCCCTCGACCCCACGGCGCCCTCCAGCTCGGCGACGAGCGCATCGGCATCGTCGGGTTCGTTCGACGCGGTGAGCTGCTCGAAGAACGCAGAGGTGGTCGAGTGGGCCAGCGGCGAGATGCCACCGCCCTCGAGATGGAACCTCGCCACCGCCCAGATCGCATCCATGAACAGCCGCTCAGTCCTCGAATGGAAGCCGCCGTGCTGAGCTGCGAGGAACTGGTTCTGCTCCGGGAGCGAGATGACCTCGAAGAACCTCGACCAGCGGGTGCCCTCGAGCTTGACGAAGAACTCGACCAGCGGGTCGCCCTTCGGGATGTCGAGCGTGCCGCTCTCGAGGTCAGCGTCGTCGGTGAAGCCACCGTTCGATTCGTGCCACATGGTCAGGTCCTCTCACTTCTGGGGGTCACGCCGAACAGAGTGACCGATGCGTCAACCCAGCCACTCTCGACCAGCCCGATCCGTCTGTCCTGCTCAACATCGTGAACGTACCCGTGGGGTGCCATAGCGTTCGGGAGCTGCCTGCCCCGTTGTGGCCTCGACGAGCGAGGTGTGCGCCACACAGCGGCCGTGTGCGGGGAGTGTCCGAGGTTGCCGATCTCCCCAAGCTCTCTTTCGGGGTCTGCCGGTGAGATCCCGTCGCTCTCATTGTCAGCCCGGCTCACGCCGCGCCTCGGTGTTGTTGGATGAGGGCCCATTCAGCGGAGTCGACAGCAACGAAGCCAAGCTTGACTTCGTTGTCGGGGTCGGGTTGGTTGACGAGGAAGTGACTGTTTGCGGTCGCATCGGGATGGCGTTCGCACCAGTTCTGGAGCATCCGCAGGTTGTACGAGGCGTTGTTGAGTCCCATCACGATGTGCACCCACACCAGCCCAAATGTTTGAACTGGCCGCGGCGAAGGTTCTCGGTGGAGACGTTCTTGCGATTGCCATAGCTGCCCTCGACGAGACTGCGTCGTGAGTAGATCCGTGCCCACCGGGTGGCGTGACTCGGACGGTTTTCTGGGTGCAGCACGACGGGAGGGGGACGGGGCCGTCCGCGACCGGTGGCTTCTCGATCCGAGGGAGACCCAACTTGATTGCGCTGGCGTCGGTGCCTGCTCTGAGCGAACAGCCGACTTTGCCGGCGAGCGCTGGGCACTGCACACGGTGTGTGCCGTTCTCGTCGGGTCGGTCGTGCTGTCGCATCGCGTAGCTTTCACGCAGGTCGACTTTTGCGTGCCATTCCTCGTGCACTTCGCGCGGTGCGCTCGAGAACGGCTTTGGTGGGATGGTGGCAAGTGCGTCGTTCAGTCAGTGGTGGTGCTTGGCGTTCAGGTACCGCTGGCGGGTGGATTGGTCGAGTTCCGCAATAGCCAAGCGCAAGCCGGTCGCGACATGGTCGGCGCGTGACGTTCGAGGAAGCGGTGTTGCTGTTCGGGGAGACGACGCCCGGCGTGTTTGACGAAGATGCCGACCGCCTTGTGCACCACGGTCTCGGCGTCGTCGGCCAAGCGTGCTGCGATGTCGAACGATCGGGCGACTTCGTCGTCGGTGCCGAACTTGACGAAGTACAGCGGTGCCGTGATGGCACTGCGTCGTTCGATGGGGCGGGGCGACGAGGCCAGACGGTGCAGTTCGCTGAGGTCAGTGCCGTCGAGGGAGCCGCCCACGACCCAGGGTGCGGCGCGGTCGACCATGCCCCATGTGTCGATGCGGTCGTGGCGGCGGAGGTACAACTCGCGGAGGGGACGACGCTCGGTCCGAGTCTTGACGGCTCGTGCTTTGAAGTCGAGGACGCACACGGCCGCGAGGCGTACCTGTTGTGCGTCGGCGTCGAGAAGTGTTTCGACTTCGGTGAGTGGCAGCTCTTGGTGAGTCTTGGCGACGTCGAAAAGGTCGCGCATTGGGAGTTGGAGTTGATCGTCGGTGTTGTCGTCAGGGTGAGCGCTTCCGGGCTGACTGCGCTGATGGAGCGCTGCGACGAGGTCGGCAGCGGTGATCATCGGTTGCTCTCGTGGACGATCTGGGGGCGTCGTTCGTAGTTGGCCCGCACGGCTCAACGCGCTGCTGAGGGATTGGTGAGGAGGAGTCGTGCCAGCTCGGTGGGTCGGCTGAGTGCGACCAGGTGCCCGCCGGGCATCGTTTCGGGTTCGATGTCGAGGCGTTCGCTGGCGATGCGTTGCTGGAAGTCGATCAGGAAGAGGCGGTCGTCGGTGCTCGCGATCACTCGTGTGGGGACATCGGGCCAGGCGTCAAGCGGCCACGGATCGGCGAAGGGCCGGTCCTGTTGGTCTTTGCCGCCTGAGAGTCCTTCGGCGCGAACGTCGTCGGGGACGTCGTGGAACAGGTGCGTGGCCTCGTCGAAGTCTTCGGGCATCTCGTGTCCGGTCGCTGACCACCACTCGCCGCCGGTTTCGCCGGGTTGCGGGATCATCGCGTTGAGTAGCACCAGCGACGTGACCGGAAGGTGCTCGCATGCGAGCGGTCCGCTGAGGCCGCCCATGGACTGGGCGACCACCACAAGATCGCCGTGTCCCCGTCCGGCTTCGACGATGACATCGACGTATCGGTCGAGTCCGGCGGTCGGATCGTCGGCGGGCAACTCGACGGCGATTGCGTCGTGGCCGAGCGCTGCAAGTTCGGGCACGAGGCGATGCCAGTACCAGGCATTGCCGCCGGCGCCCGGTACGAGCAGGAACGTGGTGGGGTCGGTTGTGTCGTTGCTCATCGCGATGGATCCGTTTCGTTCGTCTTGTCGCTGTCGAGGACGGTGAGGAGGTAGCGGCGCAGGTGGTCGAGGCTGTCGAGCACGACGCCGGGGTCGGCGGCGGCCTTGCTCACCACGAACGCACCCTGCAGCACGACCTGCGTGTGAACGGCGAGACCGACGGCAGTGACACCATCGGCCCGAGCTGCCTCGCTGAGGGCAGCGTCGATGTCGGCTTCGAGCGTGCTCGCGTGGCCGAGGATGCTGTCGGCGCATGCGTCGCGGATCGCCGGGCTGGTGTCGAACACTTCCTGGGTCATCGTCCCGACCAAGCATGTATGGGTCGCTGCGACGTCACCGATCAGGGATCGCCGCAAGTCCACGTAGGCGAGCACTCGGTCTGCTGGTGTGGCTGCGTCGTGGTAGTCGGCGGCGGCGAACATTGCGCCGGTCGTATCGCTCCAGTGCTGCGCAGCAGCGACACCGAGCGCTTCCTTGGTGTCGAAGTGATGGAAGAACGCACCCTTCGTCACGCCTGCAGCCGCACACAGATCGTCGACCGACGTGGCCGAGAAACCCTGGGCGCGGATTACATCGATGGCAGCATCGAGCAGCTTCGTGCGTGCCGTTCCTCGCTCTGCACGTGTTGTCGTCATCTGAAGAACCTCCGCTTGCGACTATACCAACCGGTTGGTATGTTTGTCCGCATGCAGCTCACCGTGCAAACATTCCTCACTCTCGACGGAGTAATGCAATCACCCGGCGGACCCGACGAAGACCCCAGCGGCGACTTCATCCACGGCGGATGGCAGGCTGCGTTCCCCGACCCGGCGGTCGGGGAGTTCGTCGTCGAGCTGACTAGACACGCCAGCGCGTTCCTGCTCGGCCGCAGAACCTTCGACATCTTCCGCGGTCACTGGCCCGATCACGACGACACCGACAACCCGATCGCCACTGCCATCAACTCACTCCCCAAACACGTCGCCACGAACTCGCTCGGCACGGCCGACATCTCTTGGCGCGGCCATCACCCCGAAACGGCGCACGCCATGAACGATGACGTCGTCGACGCTGTGCGGGCGTTGAAGGCCGAACCAGGCGACGAGCTCCAGGTCTGGGGAAGCGGCAACCTGCTCCAGACGCTGCTGCGCCACGATCTGGTCAACCGATTCCGACTCGTGACCCACCCACTGGTCCTCGGCTCGGGCAATCGGCTGTTCGAAGCCGGGATCGCTCCGGCGACCCTGCGCCCGGCCGAAGTCACCGTGACCGACTTCGGCATCGTCCTCGGCACCTACGAGCCCGTCGGCCCGGTCCACCACGGACAGATGTAGCCGGCTGAACTACCACGACTCTGGATGACCCGTCGACAAATCGCTGCCCCTCAGAAAGGACCTGTCTGTGTCGAACAACAACGAGAGCGAGATGAACTGGACGCTTGAGGTCGTCGTGGTCCCGGTGTCGGACCTCGACCGGTCGAAAGCGTTCTACCGAGACCAGTTCGGCTTCGGCGTCGATCACGACACAGACCTGGGCGAAGGACGACGCGTGGTCCAGCTCACACCTCACGGATCGGGGTGCTCGATCGTGTTCGGCGCAGGCGGCGTGGTCGCCGAGATGGAGCCCGGCTCCGTGAAAGGGATGCAACTCATCGAACCCGACATCGAACTCGCAGACCGAATCCTCACCGAACGCGGTGTCGAAACCAGCGGCGTCCAGGTCCTGGGTGAGAACCCCGACCCGACCGGGCATCGCCTTGACAACGTCGGCATGATCTTCCTGTCCGACCCTGACGGAAACGCGTGGGCGATTCAGCAGATGTCGAACCGGGGTCGATGACGGTTCCAACGGGTGGCGTCCACCGCGTAGCGTTCGCCGACGTGACCGCTCCTGACCCCGTCGATCCGATCACCGGGTCGGGGACTCGCGTTCCGGGCGATGTGTTGGTCCACCTGCGAGCGGCTCGGGATCATCTTGATCGACACTTCACCGAGCCGACGGATCTCGCCACGGCCGCAACGATCGCCGGACTGTCGAAGTTCCACTTCCATCGCCTGTTCTCCGCGACCTACGGCGTTACCCCCGCACAGCATCTCTCGCAGCGACGCATCGAGCGAGCGCAGGACTATCTGCGCGCCACCAACCTCACCGTGACCGAGGTGTGTATGGCGGTCGGGTACTCGAGCCTCGGTTCGTTCAGCTCACGGTTCCGCGAGATCGTCGGCCAAACACCGAGCGCGTTCCAGGCCCACTACGCGCGAAACGGCGCACCGCGCGTGCCCGGGTGTTTCGTGTTCATGCGCGGCATCACAGCGGGTCAACACCAGGCTGGGAAGTCCGCAAGCGAGGAGAAGCTCCCAGCGGCTCCGCCTTCGTAATGTCGGGGCCATGATCACCAACGTCTCATTGCTCAGTGTGTGGGTGAAAGACATCTCCGAGTCCAAAGCCTTCTACGTCGACGTCCTCGGCTTCGACGAAGGCGACGACGTGGAACTCGGCGACGACTTCCGCTGGTGCACCGTCCACCACCCCACACAACCCGAACTCCACGTCCACCTGACAACACCCGGCCCACCCCTCAGTCCGGAGTTCGCGGCGTCGATCAACCGGGCACTTGACGAGGGCGGCACCTTTGCACTCGGCCTCAACGTCGATGACTGCGTCGCAACCATTACCGACCTCGAAGCGAAAGGTGTCGTCGTGATCAACCCGCCCGAGGAGCGCCCGTACGGCGTCGAAGCGCTGATTCGCGACAACTCCGGGAACTGGATCGTGATGGTCGAACCGCACGACTTCACACCCGAAGAGATGGCCGATTTCGTCGGTGACGACCCGTCGCAATTGAACCCGATGAACGCCGACGGCTGAGCGACAGATGATGCCTTCGACAGAATCCGACATCAGCCTTGCCCTTCGCACCGAGCGATCGCGCCTGTCGCAGGGCGTCGCGGAACGCGCTTCTTTCTTCTCGGCGTCGGCGGCCTCATCGTGGTCGGTGCACTGCTCACCTTTGCCTTCGAAAGAAACGTCGACGGCTCGAACATCGAATCATTTCCCGACGCCCTGTGGTGGGCGATTGTCACCGCCACCACTGTCGGATATGGCGACCACTTTCCACTCAGCGTCGAAGGGCGAGCGGTCGCTGTCGTTCTTATGATGGTGGGAATCGGTGCCCTGGGAATCGTCACTGCCAACATCGCAGCGTTCTTCATCGAATCCGACGAAGCTGACGCGAATCAAGAGGTGCTGGATCGTCTCGACCGAATCGAAAGAGCACTACTCGAGCTCACGTCCACGAGGCTCATGAGTGGCTCGACGGCGACCGACCTCGGTGACCAGAGCCTCGATTCTTACTCGACGTCGGAAGCAGCCCCTGGCCGCGGCGAACGACATGGCTGACCGTTAGGGCTACACAGGCGACGATCGTTTCTGCCGTCGTTCGCAATGCCGAGGACCGCGCCCGGACCACTGCGAGAAGGACAGAGATCCCGCGCAACACCCCAACTGCGCGGGATCTCAAATCACTTCTACTTCTTGCGCTTCTCCGAGACGGTGGTCCTCGGATTGCTCTTGGCCGTCGACGGCTTCACGTATCGACCCGTGATCGCTGACCGATGCGACTTCCCGCTTGACTTCCTTGCCATACCAATCACCTCGCTCTCCAAACTGGACGGAGCGTCGGCTACGGTTCGTGGGGTACGGGATTGAACCAAGCGTTCAGCTCGCCACGGCCTCGGGTGATTCCAGTCGCCCGGGGCCGCTTCATGTTTGCTTAGAGGATACACAACAAACTACAACGTTGTCACTCTCTGCATATTCGCGCTCACTGCGCGTCGTCTCGCGCTCAGAGTGCCTGCGGAGCCGAACGACCGATCCGATCCACAACGGCCAGTTGGCTGTTGGGGAGGGCGTGGGCGTAGGTGTTCATGAGCATCTCGGGGCTGTGGCCGAGGATGTCGGCGATTGCTCGCAGCTCGCCGAGGTCGGTCGCCTGCTGGACCATGTGTGTCGCGGCCGTGTGCCGAAGCCCGTGGGAGGTCAGCCGTGGCAGTTCGATCTTGTCGACGATGCCGGCGAGCGAGCGGTCGTACGAGCGAGGTAGGACGAGCTTGCCGGTGCGGGTCGTGATGATGAGATCTTCGTCGTGCCACTCTGCGCCGGCGCAAGTCGCTCGGCTGCCTGCTCGGCCCGACGACGGGCGAAGAAGCGCATCGTGTCAGCGTCGATCGGGATCGTCCGGCGCGAGCGCTCGTTCTTCGCATTGCTCCACGACGCACCGCCTCTCGTGTCGACCACGCTCTCGTCGATGCGGAGCGAGCCGGCATCGGTGTCGAGGTCGTCCCACCGGAGCGCGAGCACTTCGCTTCGTCGCAGTCCGTAGAGCACACCGATCCGGAACGCGACCGCCCAGCGATGATCCGAGGTCGCAGCGAGGAAGCGATCGACGTCATCGGCGTCCCAAGCGACCGCCTCCTTCGGCTTCGTCGCCTTCGCGATCGTTCGCGGCATCCCGACTCGGGCGGCGGGGCTTCGAGGAATCAGCCCTTCGTCGACCGCTTCCGACAATGCGGCCCGCAGGACGGTGCGACAGATCTGGATGCTTCGCTCGACCGAGCTTGCCCGCCGGCCGCCAAGCCCCTCGATCCAGCGGCGATGTCCTCACGGTCGAGCATCGAGAGCTGGATCGCGCCCAAGCCCGTTCTCGATGTGCGGGATCGCCCACTCGTACTGCTGCTGTGCCTTGATCGTGATGTCGGTGCGACTCGCAACGTAGCGACGCACCAGCCAGCTCACGGTGCCACGTTCGGTCGAACGATCGTCGGCCTTACCTCACGGGCAGCGACGTTCGCTGATCGCTGAGAAAGATACGTACCGAGCTGTTTCGGGGTGTGCTTTCCCGTGGTCGTGTCGATGCCATCGACACGCACGACCCACTTGTCGCGCTGCTTGCGGACCGTCGGTTGACCGGTGGCCTTCCATGCCATCACGCACCTCCAGAGACTGATCGGCTTCCGGCGGCTGATACATCGCTGATACTTCGATGTTCCGCCGGACTGCCATCCAAGCTTTCACGCCTGGTCAGACTGGGTGGAGACGATGGTGTGATCTGTCAGGACATCCCGGACAGATGTGTCGCGTCATCCCGGACATTGCAGGGGTGGTAGGTCGCGGACACTTCGGGGGTGTCGAAAGCTCGTTTGGTGATCACAGCGGTGGTGTTCGAGAAACGGTCAGTCGTCGAGGTGTCGGCCGACTATCAGGTGTCGAGGTCGTGGATCTACGAACTCGTTGCGAGGTATCGCGCTGAGGGCGACACAGCGTTCGAACCGCGGTCGAAGCGGCCGCACACGTCTGGGAACGCGAACGGACACTGCGACGGTCGAGTTGATCATCGCGACACGCACACGGCTGGTTGCGGCCGGGTTGGACGCGGGGATGGCCACGATTGGTTGGCACCTCGAACATCACCACAGCGTGGTGGTGTCGGAATCCACCATTCATCGTCATCTCCGCAAAGCCGGTCTGGTCGAGCCGGCCCCGAAGAAGCGTCCACGCAACTCCTACATCCGATTCGAAGCCGACCTGCCCAACGAATGTTGGCAGTCCGACATGACCCACTACCGCCTCGCAACCGGCGTCGACAGCGAGATCCTGACGTGGCTCGATGATCACTCCCGGATGGCGTTGTCGATCACCGCGTACACCAGAGTGACCGGCCAGATCGTGGTCGACACCTTCACCGACACCACCGTTGAGCAGGGCATTCCCTACTCGACGCTGACCGACAACGGTCTGATCTTCACCACCAGATTCTCCGGAGGCGGCAACGGCGGCCGCAACGGGTTCGAAGCAGTGCTGGTCCGGATGGGCGTTATCCAGAAGAACAGCCGTCCTCACCGCCCAACCACCTGCGGCAAAGTCGAACGCTTCCAACAGACCCTCAAGAACTGGCTCCGAGCGCAACCCGATCAGCCAGCAACCGTCGACGATCTCCAGGTGCTGCTCGACGAGTTCAGAGACGAATACAACCACCGGCGCCCACACCGATCGCTTGACCACCGCTCGACTCCAGCAGTCGCGTATCTGGGTCGTTTCAAAGCTTCACCGACGGGACGCGACGACCCGCACTGGCGAGTGCGTCACGACCGGATCGATGTCGGCGGCAAGATCACACTCCGCCACCAGGGCCGCATGTTCAAGATCGGAATCGGCCGCCACCTCGCGCGAACCCGCGTCATCTGTCTCGTCAAAGACCTCGACATCCGCATCATCCACGCCGCCACCGGCGAGATCCTGCGCACCCTCACCCTCGACACCACCCGCACCTACCAACCCACCGGACGGCCACCAGGCGGCCCCAAAGGACCCCGAAAACCAAAACACCCGAACCCCTAAACGGGGGTTCGGGTGTCCGGGATGTCTTGCAACATCACACGGGTGGAGACGATGGGAATCGAACCC
The DNA here is from genome assembly GCA_963797925.1 of Ilumatobacteraceae bacterium. GTDB lineage: Bacteria > Actinomycetota > Acidimicrobiia > Acidimicrobiales > Ilumatobacteraceae > Ilumatobacter_A. The sequence goes on from CAWCQZ010000001.1 coordinate 479,916, forward strand.
ACGACCTTCTGCTTGCAAAGCAGATGCTCTACCAATTGAGCTACGTCCCCGTGTTTCGGGGGTCCTGACAACAGGACCTCTACACGATATCGGTGACCTGGGCCGTGTCGCACGCCGAGATCTCGTCGGGGCCATCGTGACGACCTCGATTCGCCGCTTCAGCACAGCCGGACTCACCGCTCTGGCGGTCAGCGTCAACCCCATGGTCGGCGGTGACGCGCCGCAATCCGTACCTATGCGGCGTGTCGGAACGTGGCGCGATACGCACTCGGCGTCGACCCGACGACCTTGGTGAAGTGCTGTCGCAGCGCCGCAGCCGACCCGAAGCCGACCGTGGCAGCGATCTCGTCGACCGACAGCGTCGTCGTCTCCAACATCCGTTGCGACGCGACCACCCGCTGATGGAGGATCCACTGCAGGGGCGTCGTGCCGGTCGCCGACTTGAATCGCCGGGCGAATGTCCGCGGCGTCATGGCCGCACGTCGCGCCAACTCGTCCACGGTCAACTGACGTTCGAGGTTGCCCTCGACCCACTGCAACACGGCGCGTAGATCGGCATCGACGTCCACCGAACTCGGGATCGGTTGCTCGATGTACTGCGCCTGTCCGCCATCGCGGTGTGGCGGCACCACCATCCGCCGCGCGACCGTGTTCGCGACATCGGCCCCCCAGTCCTCGCGCACGAGGTGCAGGCACAGGTCGATCGCCGCGGACGTGCCCGCCGAGGTGTAGAGCCGGTCGGCGCCGCAGTACAGGACGTCCGGCTGGAGATCGATCGACGGGTGCCGAGCTCTGAACTGGTTCATGTACGTCCAGTGCGTGGTCGCTTCGCGACCGTCCAACAGCCCGGTCGCCGCGAGGGCGAACGCACCGGAACAGAACGACAGCAGGCGGGCACCGCGTTCGTACGCGGTGCGAAGCGCACGGAGCACGTCCGGTTCGTAGTCGATCAGCGGACTCGGTCGACCGCCGTTCGGAAGGACGATCGTGTCCGCCCATTCCAGCGTCTCGAGACCGTGGTCGAGGTGGAGGTCGAACCCGACGTCGACGCGCAGCCGCGGCCCCTCGTTGCTGCACAGCCGCACCTCTGAGTACGGAACACCCTGTTCGGTGCGGTCGTTCCCCCACACTTCGATCGCGACCGAGGTCTCGAACATGGCCGGGTGGTCGAACATCAGGACTGCCACTCGATGCTCGCGTTCCTGCCGGACCAGATTGGCAGTTCTCTTACTCATGTAGGTCATTCTGCCACTGGCAGGATGACGTTGTCCAGCGCATTATTGCCACATGATGTTTTCAGCTTTCTGCCCCACCCACGACGCCACCGTCCTGATGACCAAGCGCAACGCGATCGGCTTCGAGAACACCGACCACGGCACCGTCATCCACTGGCGCTGCAACTGCGGTCACGAGGGCACGCTCGATCGCAACGGTTCGCACGCCGAGCCCACACGGGTGATGCACTCGGTCTGACACCGAGCGGCGAACGGAACCGCTGTACGGACCGCCAGACTGAGGCGATGCTTCGCACTGGAACACTTCACCGATGAGTGCCGTCAAATCGGTCGGGCGCAGCGCTCGCAAAGTCGCGGTGCTGATCGTCGGCGTGGCCGTGGTGCTCGCCGGCGTCGCACTCCTCGCACTGCCGGGCCCCGGCGTCCTGGTGATCATCGTCGGGCTCGTCGTCCTCGCCACCGAGTTCGAGTGGGCACAACGCCTGCTGGACTACGTGGTCGAGCGAGCGGCGGGCGCCACCACCAAGGTCCAGGAGTCCAAGAGCGGCCGGATCATGCTCGCACTGTCGGGCCTGATCCTGATCGGTGCCGGCGTGGTCGTCATCGTGTTCTTCTCGAGCTGGCTGGTTGCCGGGATCTCGCTGATCCTGGCGGGTGTGATCGGCCTGTGCACCCTGCTCCCCAAGGTGCAGGACTGGATTGCCCAGCGGGCACTCACCGGCATCGACGACACCGACGACGTCGCCTGAACGGCGTCGACCCCTCAGTCGTCCTTGAGGGCCACGGCGTTCGGCGTGACGTTCATCTTCGGCTCGTACTCGGCCACCTCGACGTCGCGTCCGAGGCCCGAGAACTTGGCCGTGAGATCGCTCCGGCAGGTCGTGCACGGTGCGTAGAACTCGTCGTCGGTCGGCGCTTGGCAACGAGGGCAGGAGAACTCCACCGGGCCGACGTTACAGCGCGTACCATCAGAGGCGATGTCCACCCGCCGCTCGTCGTCCACCTCCAGCGGTGACGACGATCCCACGCCACCTCGAGGCGCCCGGGTTGCGGATCGAAGCGCTCGCGATGCATCGGCCCAGGACGAGTGGGATGGCGACGAGTGGGACGACGAGTGGGACGAGCCCAACTACCTGATCCGCCGTGCGCTCGTCGTCGGTGCCGTCGTGCTCGGCATCGCACTGGCGGCGATCGTGGCGAGCCGGTTCGTCGGCAGCGACGGTGGTGGCGGCGGCGACTCGGCGTCGGCCGCAGCAGATTGGGACACGACCATCGTGCTCACCGCCGACGAGGTCCGGCTCCTCGATCGTGAGTCGGGCGACGAGATCGACACGTTCGAGTCAGCAGTCGACCTGCTCGACGCTCAGACACTCGTGGCCCGTGACGTGCTCGTCACGTTGACGGACGAGGGCGCCATCGGCCTGCTCGACCTGAGCGACGGCACGAGCCGCCGTGGTCGCGCCGGCGTCGACGAGACGCTGATCGCCAGCCCGGACAACCCACGCATTGCGATCGCCGGGCCGGACGCCGGAGGCGACGTGACGATCATCGACACCGTGGCTCGCAACGTCTTCAGTGTCGCCGATGCGACAGGGCTCACGAACCCGCTGATCTTCAACAGCGACATCCGTGTCAACCCATCCGGATCGCATGCGGCAGTGCCGGTGCCGAACGCGTTCCAGTCGTTCGTGATCGACATCGCCGAGGAGACCACGGAAGCATTCGCTGGGCGCGTCATCGCCATCTCCGACGAGTTGGTCGTCACCGAACAGCCCGCCGGTGCCGAGTCCGAGATCGAGTTCCACGAACTCGTCGGCGATCGCCTCGCTTCGGTCGACGTACCTGCACCACGCGCCTCGCTGCTCACCGGTGAGGGATCGTTGTTGCTCGTCGCCGCCGACGGATCCGTCCGGACCGTGAGCTCGGACGGCACCGTCGACGACGTGGACCCGATCGTCGACGAAGAAGGAACCGAGATCACGATCACGAGTGGATTCGCGGCGCTCGGCGGGACCCGCCTGATCCTGTTCGGGGGTGACGGCGACACCGTCGTGGTGCTCGACGAGAACGGTGCGGCCCTCGGAACCGCGGCCGGCCAGATCACCACGAACCCCGCTCTCGCCACCCGTTGTGTCGTCGTCGGTGGCGGATCGAGCAGTGATCCGTCGACGTTGCTCGATCTGGACGACGGCTCGGTCATCATGACCATCGAACGCGGCGTCCCGGCAGCCGCCTCCGTCGACGGTTGCACCGTGGCCCTGATCGGCGGCACCGCGAACCTGTTGACCGACGGCGAGATCGTCGAGATCGATGCTCGCTCGATCGCTGAGGTCACCCCCGACGGTGACGCAGTGATCGTGCTGGACGGGCGCGACACCGAACTGGTCCGTGTCGGTGAAGACAGCGACCCGATCGAGATCGCCGACGAACCCGTCGTCGTCCGCTTCGGACTGCGCGAGTAGGCCGATCGGATGAGCGAGTTCATCGACATCGACGACGGAGACACGCAGTGGCGCTTCGAGCGCGAGTTCCTCACGTCGAACTGGCGCTGCATCTTCGGCAACGGATGCAAAGGGATTCTCCCTGAGGAGGCCACCGAGCTGAACCAGGGATGCTGCTCGCTGGGCGCACACTTCGGCGACGGTCCCGCCGGCCAGGAGGAAGCTCGTGAACTCTCCGCGTACGTCTCGATGCTCACCCCCGAGCAGTGGCAGTTCCACGAAGCCGGGTCGGCCGACCATCTGGCGCCTCCCGCCGACGACGACGCCACGGCGAAGACCCCCGCTGAACCGCAGACGGTCGCCGGGTTCTACGCCGACGCCGGGCGCACGCGGACCCGGGTGGTCGAGGGTGCCTGCGTCTTCCTGAATCGTCCGGGCTTCGACGGTGGCGAAGGTTGCGCCCTGCACATCGCTGCTCTCGCTCACGGCGAGTCACCGACGGAGTGGAAGCCATCGGTGTGCTGGCAGTTGCCGCTGCGCGTCGATTGGGCGCTCGTCGACGACGACGACCCCGACGGTCCGGAAACCGCGACCGTGCGTCGGTGGTCACGAGCCGACTGGGGCGAACACGGCACCACGATGGCGTGGTGCTGCACCGAGCGGTCCGAAGGCGGCGAGGCGTACTCCGGCGCCGACCCGGTGATCGACTCACTCGCCGATGAACTGCAGACGCTCGCCGGCGACGCCGTCTACGTCCAACTGAAGAAGAAGCTCGACACCTGACCCGCAACGGCCTCGCTGTCGCACCCGCCGAGTCAGATCACGTTGATTGCATCGAGCACTGCCGCCACGTTCGCGTTGGAGACGTCGCCGGTGCTCGTGTCACGCCAATCCGCACGCTTCGTGCCCCACGACACGAAATCGTGGGCGGTGGTGCGCACGACCGGTGCGTCGTCGTCGGCACCGTTCGCCACGACCCAGCGAGGCCCGGCGGCCGGGTCGCCCGGAGTCAGGCAGAAGCTGTTCGCTGCCGGCCCGTCGAACACGAGATTGACCGGCTGCTGCGGCACCGCGGCGAGTTGATCCGCGCACATCTGTGGAAGGCCTGCCAGCATCCACTCGAGCGTCGCGGCCAGCACTGTTTCATCCTGCGGCAACTCCGCTGCTCGCGTGACGGCCGCTCCGATGTCGTGGCGGAGGTGACAGTAGTGATCGAACGCGATCGCATTGCCCAGCAGATGCATCGGATGCTCGCCGAGGTCGGACAGCGGCACCACCGTGTCGGCCATCGGCGCGTCCTGGAGGCCCGTGAGCGCTACCAGCCCCTTCTCCGACCATTCGTCGTAGGCCGCCATGACCTGTCGCGGGGTCCAGTCCCTGCGGTCCTGGACGGGCACTTCGGCAGCCACTTCGGCCATGCCGCTGTCGCCGGCGTCGATCGTGTCGGGCGCGGCGATCTGCTGATACACGGCAGCCATGTGCTGGGCAACATCCTGTACCCGCCACCCGTCGCAGCCCGACGGCGCCGCCCACTCGGCGTCGGTGAGTGATGCAAACAGTGCCCGGGCACGTTCGATCTCTGCCTTGAGTCCGGTGATCGCCTGCTTCGACATGCCTCGACCGTAGCCACCGCGGCCGGGGTGCCGAGACGCGGGATCAGCCTCGATACGTTGACGGTGTGCAGCGTTGGTCGATCGTCGTCGCGCTCGGTCTGGGGCTCCTCGTCGGAGCGTGCGGCACCTCGACGGCCGACGACTCGGTTTCGCCGGCCGTTGCGGCTCGTACTGCGATGTTGGACGTCCGAGCGGGCGGGTGTGGACCGAACATCGGCTTTGGCACCGCGACCTTGATCGACGACACGCTCGCGCTGACCGCTGCGCACGTCGTGGCCGGAGCGGATCGAGTGTCCGTGATCGACCTGGACGGGATCGAGTACGAGGCGAGCGTCGTGTGGTTCGACCCCGACCAGGACATCGCTGCCCTGCTCGTTCCACCGGATCTCGGAGCACCGGTCGACCTGCAGCCGACCGACGCCGACGCGATCGAGCGTGGCGTCGTCGCTGTGTCGCGGGGCGCGTTCGACGATCGGATCGTCATCACAGCCGACGTCGCGGTTCCTCGTCACGTGAACGTGGCGACGACCGACATCTACCTCGATCGCGACGTCGTGCGTCCCGGCTTCGAGGTGACCGGCGAGATCGAGCCCGGCGACTCCGGCACGATGGTCGTCGCTGCAGGCGGCGCAGTCGGCGTGATCTGGTCACGCAGCAACACGACCGCCGGACGTGCGTGGGCCGTCGACGTCCCCGACGACTTCAGACGAGCAGACTTCCGCGATTCGCTCGACACCGACATCGACACCGATGTCGATCTCGGACCGTGTCTGCGCTGAGGGCGTGTCAGGACCGCGGTGTGAGCAACAGCGTCATCACCATGCGCCAGCGCTCGGCGACGGCCTCGTGGTCGTTGTCGAGTTGGTGCCACATGACGTCGAGGCCTTCGTAGCTGAACAGTGCCGTCAAGGTGTCGGTCACCATGGTCGCCTCGTCATCGGACAGTGCACCGAGTTCGGGGGCGAACTGTCGGGAGAACTGGAATCGCAGCATCACGATCACGTTCCTCAGCGCCTGCTGGATCTCCGCGGTCAGCGCCAGCTTGCGACGAGCGAGCGTTCCGAATGCGTGCGTGCGCCTGGCGACCCGGAGACGAGCCGCGATCATCTCGTCGATGCGGTGGTCGAGCGTGCCCTCGCCCATGTCCTCGATCACGTGGAGCGGTTCCGCTCGTTCGACGACTGCGCGGACCGCCGAGATCGACAGGTCGGCCAGATCGGTGAAGTACCGGAAGATCGACCGCTCCGACACGCCCGAACGAAGCACGATGGCGTCCATCGACGGGGAGATGTCACCATCGTCGACCAGTTCGATCAAAGCGTCGATCACCCGCTGACGATTGCGCAGGCGGAGCGCCACGCGGCCGTCGTTCTCGCCGCGAGTCGTTCCGCTCGACGACGGGACCGCTGCGTCGGGAATGAGATCGAAGGTGGACTGTGGCACCGCCGCGTCGGCGATCATCGTGCTCCCACCAGGGCCGAGCCGAGCACGCGATCGGTGTAGGCGTTCGCGAACGTCCCCTTCGGATCGAGCTCGGTCCGCGCTGCCTGGAACACGTCCCACTCGGCGTAGCGCGACGCGAGCGTGTCGGCTGACTGGAAGTGCATCTTGCCCCAGTGTGGCCGTCCGTCGTAGTCGTTCATGATCTGCTCGACCGCTTGGAAGTAGGCCTCGTACGGGGCACCGATGTACTGGTGGACGGCGATCCACCCGGATGCGCGGCCGTGGGCGGTCGACAGCGGGATGTCGTCGGCCTGCGACACGCGGACCTCGACCGGGAACATCGGCGGGAACGGCAGTGATCCGACCAGCGAATTGATGCGTCCGATCGCCTCGGGGACCGATTCGAGCGGAATGCCGTACTCCATCTCGAGGAAGCGCACCTTGCGCGGGCTGCAGAAGATCTTGTCGCTTCGATCGACGAGGTCGCGCTCGGATGCGGACGACGTGATCAGCTTGGCGATCTTCGGCGCCGCGAGCGGGGAACCGGCGCCCGATGCGGCACACGGTGCCGAATGCCAGGTTCTCGCCGATCCACTTGTCGCGGATGTACGCCGCCCTGGACTGCGGCGCGGCGGGCGTCGTCGGTGCGCGTGTTGCGCTTGAGCTGTACTCGCCTGCGACCCGGGAACCAGTAGAACTCGACGTGGTCCGTGCTGCGCATCACCGACTCGAAGTCTGCGAGCACGTCGGCCAGCGGTTCGATGGTCTCCACGGCGTGCAGGTTGAACGCGGGAACGCATCGAAGGGTGACCTCCGTGAGGATGCCCAGCGCACCGAGTCCGACCCGAGCGACGCGCAGCAGATCGGGATCGGTCGTCTCGTCGGCGCGGCGGATGCAGCCGTCGCCGGTGACGAGTTCGAGACCGACGACTCTCGTGGCGATGTTGCCGAGCCCCGCCCCGGTCCCGTGGGTCGCCGTGGACACGGCACCTGCGATCGACTGCCGATCGATGTCGCCGAGATTCGGCATCGCGAGGCCGCGTTGCGCGAGCTGTTCGTTCAGCTCGAAGAGCCGGATTCCGGCTTGCGACGGTCACGTCGCACCCATCGGCGCCACCGACGGCGAGCAGCTTGTTCATGCCGTCGAGGGAGAGCAGGTGGCCGTCGGTCATCGCAACGTCCGTGAACGAGTGACCGCCTCCGATCACCTTGACGCGCTCGCCGGCGGCAGCTGCCGTACGGACGACTGCCGAGACGCCGTCGGTCGACGTCGGCTGATGGACAGCGGTGGGGACGCAACGTTGGTTGCCCGCCCAGTTCTTCGTTGAGACACCCACGTGCCGAACCGTACTCGGGCTCGAATTGGTCCGTCGATCGGTCCCAGCGATCGGTCCATGCGATCGGTGCGGCGGTCGGGCGGTCGGCGGTCAGAGACCTGCGAGGATCGCCGCGACCCGCTCGACCTCGTCGGTCGTCGTGGTGCAGTGGACCGAGAGCCGCACCATCGACGGAAGGTCGCGAGCTTCCATGTCGGCACGAGCCGACCCTTCGAACGTGGAGGACGCGTTGACGCCGTTCGCTCGCAACTCGGACACGACCGCTGCAGCTGCGAGGCGCGGGTGGGTCGTGGTGACGATGCCGCATTTCGCGATTCCCTCGTCGTGCACGTTCATCGACGCCCCCGCCAGTCGGTCTCGAAGCTGCGTCGCCCGCTGCGCGACGGTGGCCTGGATGCGGTCGACGCCGAGGCTCGCCGCCACATCGATCGCCGCTCCCAGGCCGAGCCACGATGCGTGGCTGTACTCCCAGTACTCGTACCGCTGCGCTCCGGGGGCCAGCACGTAGCGATCCATCGCTGTCCAGTCGGCACCGTGATGGTCGGGTTGTGCCGGCACGAAGTGATCGACCGCATCGCCGCGCACGAAGAGGAACCCGCTGCCGCGCGGCCCGCGAAGGAACTTACGACCGGTTGCCGAGAGCGCGTCGCAACCGATTGCTTCGACGTCGATGTCGAGGTGTCCGACGGCTTGGCACGCATCGAGCAGGAACGGCACGCCGGCGGCCCGGGTCAACGCACCGACGGCTGCTGCTGGGTTGACCAGTCCACCGCTCGTAGGGATCCATGCGAGCGACACGAGTGCCACGTCGTCGGGATGTTCGAGTGCGGTCGCGAGTCGTTCGAGGTCGATCTGACCGTGAGCGTCGGACGGGATGCGGTCGATCGTCACGCCGTGTACCTCGACGGCACGGAGGAAGGCGATCCAGTTGGCTCCGTAGTCGTGGTCGTGCGTGATGATCCTCTGGCCGGCCCGCTTCGGGATCGCCCAGAACGCCGCGTTCCATGCTGCGGTCGCATGTTCCATCCGGGCGATCTCGTGGCGTCGCGACCCGATCAACGTGGCGATCGAGTCGTAGACCGCTGCGTCGTCGCCCGCCACCTCGGCTGCTGCTTCATACCCACCGATCGTCGCCTCGCGGCGCAGGTGTCCGATCTGTACGTCGAGGACCCGCTGGTCGGGCAGCGATGATCCGGCGTGGTTCAAATGGATCAGTCGATCGGTACAACCCGGTGTGGTGGCCCGGATCGCATCGATCTCGTCGGACGTGAACGGTGTCGCCATCGAGACAGCCTGCCGCATCGACCGTGAGCTCCCACCGGACCTCGTTCGTTCGTCTGACCTCCAACCCACTTGTATCTTACTTGTCTTTACATGTATTGTACTTGTTATGTCCTGGTTGCTCGTGTCACGAGTCGATCGGGCAGCAACAGAGGAACCGGGAGGCGAGATGGTCGAACTCATCGTGATCGGCGTCGCTGCGTTCTCGACGGCGGTCCTCAGCGCGGTCGCCGGACTCGGAGGCGGCGTGATCCTGCTCCTGGTGATCGCCCAGTTCGTCGCGCCGACCACCGCGATCCCGATCCAAGGTGCGATTCAGCTCGTCGCCAACGGGTCACGCGCAGCCCTGCTGCGGCGAGCGATCGCCTGGCCGGTCGTCGGGTGGAGTTCGCTGCTCCTGTTGCCGGGCAGCCTGCTCGGCGTGGCGATCGCCACGAGCGTGCCGGAGAACGCGGTGCGGCTCGCGCTGGCGGCGTTCGTGCTCGTCCTGGCCTGGCGTCCGCACTGGCTGAAGCTGACTCCGTCGCCGGGCAGCGCAGAGGACTGGAGCGAGGATGACGACCGGAGTCGTGCGCGCGAGCGGCGGCCGATGTTGATCGGGCTCGGTGCCGCAACGGGCCTGCTCAACAGCACGGTCGGTGCGAGCGGGCCGGTCACGTCGCCGTTCTTGAAGGCCGTCACGGCCACGCACGTCGCGTTCGTCGCGACCGCAGCGGCCACTCAGGTCGCCGCACACGCAGCACAGCTCTTTGCGTTCACCACCGACGGATGGGACATCGTCGACCACGTCGACGTCATCGCGACCGGCGTCGTCGGCGTCGTGGCCGGAAGTTGGATCGGCACCAGGTTGTTGGGTCGTATCTCGACCACCGACTTGGATGTGGTGTTCAAGGTCGTACTCACCGCGCTCGCAGTCCGCTTGGTCGTCACCGCCGTCGCGTGAGCGTCAGCGAAGCCAGTTGTTGGGAATCGCCTTCTCACACCAGCGCCCGAAACGCTTCCAGAAGACACCCATCAGCGTGCTCCATGCGCCGACCGCGCGCTCGCGGACGAACGTGTCGAGCTGGAGCCGCAGCACGGTCGTGGACGGACCCGACGAGTCGAGCCAGAACTGGAGCCTCACCGGGCGGAACAGTGCGTGGCTGACGGCGTAGCTGCCGTAGAAGTACTGCAGGTCGCGGTACTTCTCGTCGTCGATCTCGCCGAGCACACCCGAGAACGACATCAGCGGGCCGACGTGTGCGTTGTAGACACCTTCGTGGAAACCCGACTGACCGGTCGCGTTGGTGAGGAACTCGACGCGGAACGGCGGGATCTGACCGTCCGTGAACGTCGCCGGATCGCACAGCCACTGCCACACGTCGCCGACCGGGCGTTCGATCGTCCACGCGTGGTCGTAGACGTCGCGCACGAAGCCCGGCGGCGGGTCGGCCGGTGCGGGAGCGACCCGCATGGTCGGCCCCATGTGGCGGACCGCGGTCGCGTCACCGGTGAAGACGGGAGTCGTGGCGTCGGACGCAACAGAGGGCGAGGGAGTCGTCGTGTCATTCACGAGAACGGTGTGCCCGAATCACGTCGATTCGACACTCGGTTGTCCGGGCGGCATGTCCGCGTCCGGTGCCGTGGGGTCGATATCGGCAGCGGAGGCCGGCGGAACCGTCTGATCGGGGTCCGGTTCGACCAGTGCTTCGAGGATTGCGTTTTCGACGACTTCGGTCAACGCCGGGTGGATGTAGAAGACGCTGCGTGCAACGGTCGCCGCGGGCGTGTCGAGTTCCATGGCCTGGATGATCGGCTGGATCAGGGTGGCGGCCTGGGGCCCGAGGATGTGTGCCCCGACGAACAGCCCCGTCTCCGTGTTCACGATCACCTTCGCGAAGCTCGTCTCGTCCACGATCGCCCAGCCGTAGGCCGTGCCGGCGTAATCGCGCTTGCCGACACTGATCGGTAGCCCTTGCGCACGGGCGTCCTGCTCGGTCAGGCCGACACTGGCGACCTGCGGGTTGGAGAACACCGCACCAGGGACGGCTTTGTAGCTCTGACGCCTGATGTCGTCGGGGTGCGACAGGTTCCAGAACGCCACGGTCGCTTCGGCGTTCGCCAGGTGCTTGAGCTGGTAGCTGTTGGCGATGTCGCCGATCGCCCACACCCCCTCGATGTTCGTGGCCATCGTGTCGTCGACCTCGACGGTGCGACGCGGCGTGCACCGGATCCCGCCGGACTCGACGTCGAGCAGGTCGCTGTTCGGTTCGCGGCCGGTGGCCACGAGCAGTTCGTCGACGACGATGCGCTCGCCGCCGTTGGTGATGACGATGCCGTCGTCGGTGCGCTCGACGTTCGTCGGAACATGGCCCAGTTTGAGGTCGACGCGCTCCGCGAACATCTCGACGAAGCGCTCGGTCACGTCGTCGTCGAATCCGCGGAGCAACCCCATCGACCGGTTGATCAGGGTCACCTCGGAGCCGAGTCCGGAGAAGACGTGTCCCATCTCGACGGCGATGAAGCCGCCTCCGATGATGCCGAGTCGCTTCGGGAGTTCGGGCAGCCGCATGATCGTGTCGGATGTGTGGAACCCCGTCTCGACGAGGCCCGAGATCGGCGGCGTGACCGGGCGTGAACCGGCAGCGAGCAACACGCGTGGCGAAGTGATGAGGCGCTGCGGATCGTCGTTGTTCATCTCGACGACGAACTGCTTGTCACCGACGAAACGAGCGGTGCCTTCGAACAGCGTGACGTTCTCCGATCCGTTCGCGCGGTAGTCACGTCCTCCCTCGGAGATGCTGTCGATCCGACCGAAGACGCGGTCGCGGATCGCACCGAAATCGGCGCCGTTGAACTGGGTGTCGATGTTCAACTTGTCGTTGTTGCGAGCCGCCAGCGCCGCATCGGCCGGGAGCACGAACATCTTCGACGGGATGCAGCCGACGTTGAGGCAGGTGCCGCCGTACACACCCCGCTCGACGATCGCTATCTTCCAGTCACTCAGATAGCTCGGGATCGAGTTGCCAGAGCCAGACCCCACGATGATCAGGTCGAAGCTCTCGAAGTCGGTCGCGTTGCAGTCGTTGTCACTCACGACGCCATACAACCAGCCGGGCGCCCGATTGCTTCCCGAAGGGGGCGAAAGTGCCTGGCACTTTCGCCCCCTTTCGGTGCTCAGGCGATCGACACGCCGATCACGCCGATCAGCACGATCGCGATGCCGACGATCTGACGCTGCGCCACGTCGTCGCCGTAGACGAGACGACCGACGACGACGCTCACTGCGGGAAAGAGCGACGCCGTCACGACCGCTGACGTGGCGTCGGCCTGCACGCCGAAGAGGAAGAAGATCGTCGACAGCCCGGCCATCACGCCCGCCACCACTGCGGCGAGCCGCAGGCCGGGCGGAGGTCGCGGGTCGAGTCGCATCCGACTCGCCAGCGCGATCATCAACGCGAACGCAGCGATCCGCTGCCCGACCGACGGCCACGCCCCGCTCGCTTCGGTCGTCTCGATCACGATGCTCAACCCGAAGCCGTAGCCGCTGCCCGAGACGAGACCCCATTTCAGACCGGCCGCCATCGACTCCGTGCGACCTCCTCCGAGCGTGATCACGATCAACCCGGTGAGTGCGACGGTTGCGCCGAAGACCGCGAGGAGCGCCGGCGACGCCCCGCGTGCCACCGCGTAGCCGTACGGGATCACAGCGCTCATGGTCGCGACGAGCGGGGCGACCACGGCGGACGACGAACGCTCCAGCCCTGAGAAGTAGCCCCAGAGTCCGATGCCGATACCGACGCCGGATGCGAGCCCGATGATCGCGTCGCCGACGATGAAGCTGCTCGGCACCAGGGCAACAGCGACCAGCGACGTGATGATCGCGACGAACTGCATCGCAGCACCCGTGACGACGGGGCCCTTCGCGTTCACGACTCGCCGACCGAAGAGATCCGACAACCCGATCGACAACGACGTCAAGGCGCCGTAGATGATCCCCACCGTCGACACCGTACGACCCTGTAGCGACGCCGCCCGGACCGAAAAGACCAGGTTCCAGCGAACCCTGTAGCGACGCCGCCCGGACGGAAAGGACGGGGTCGGTCGGCTCCCGTTGGTGTGGCGCGACGCGATCGGCAACAGTGGTGTCGTGTTCGAGCGACGGTCCGGTGACGGCTTCATGCGCTGCGGCGACGGTCATGTGCGGTGGGGGATCTTCGGCGCTGCCGGCGTGGTCTTCGTGATCCGCGAGGCCGACGGTCCGCGGATCATGCTCCAGAAGCGGTCGGTGATGGCACACGAGGGCGGAACCTGGTCATGCGCCGGCGGCGCACTCGACCAGGGAGAACTCCCGTATGACGGCGCCCTTCGTGAAGCAACCGAGGAGGTCGGCGACATTCCCGGCACACCTCGACTCCTGGGTGACTACGTCTTCAACCCGTCCGCGGACTGGGCGTACACGACCGTGGTCGTCGAGGTCGACGAGCGGTTCGGGTCGTCGATGAACTTCGAGACGGACGACGTCGGCTGGTTCACACCCGACGAGGTCGCCGCGCTCCCGGTCCATGCCGGTTTCGCCGCCGCGTGGCCGCACCTGCTGCCGCTCTTTCATCCGGTGTCCGACACCGATTGATTCCGATCGATCGTCAGATGGGGGCGGGAGCTTCGCCCGAGCTCACGCCGACCAGATGGGTCTGGTCGTTGTAGCGAGCCATCCTCCAGTTGTCGTCGCGGTCCACGATCCACTCGCTGACCGACGTGTTCATCGGGCTGGTCAGCGGAATGTTCGCAAGGCTCACGGCACGCGCCGGTGTCGCCTCCGGGCCAACGACTGACAGCGGTGGCCATGATCACCCCGCCGTGGCACACGACCCAGATCGTCTTGCCCCACGCTTCGGACACCACACGGTCGAGCGCCGAGGTGACGCGAGCGGTGAAGTCCGCACCCGACTCACCGCCGGGGGACAACGGGTTGTGCCAGTCGGTCCAGGGCGCCTTTCCGTACTTCTCCGTGTACTCCGCGATGGTCAGCCCTTCGGCTTCACCCGACGTGCGCTCCATCAGGTCGGCGTACTGCTCCGCCTCGAGGCCCGTCGGACCAGCGACGATCTCGGCGGTGTGCACCGCTCGGGGCATGGTGGAGACCATGACCCGGTCCGGCTGGATCGTCGGATCGGAGGCCAGACGGGCGCGGAGTGCTTCGGCTTGCGCCACGCCGAGGTCGGTGAGTCCACCGCACGACTCCTGACCGGACAGCCATCCGCCGGCGTTCGACGCCGACTCCCCGTGGCGGATCAAGACGATGCGGGCCAGGTCGGGGGACGGGTTGGTGCCGGAAGCGCTCATCGCCTCATCATGGCTGAAGGTCGTCGTCGTCGGCCGATCAAGACTCGGTTGATCGAACCGGCAGGCCGGCAGACCGACGCTCCATCAGGTCGGCCGACGGCCCCGGACATCGAGATGGCCGGAATCCGCCGGGCCACGGCAGACGAGCGGCCGTACGATTCGGTGATGACGATCGACGAGCGGACCGTGACGCGCACCGTTCGACGGCGCGTGCCACCACGACTGCCCGGATTCGTGCGGGTGGACGGTCACGGTGGAGGACCAGCCCACAGAGTCCGGCACACGGCCGGTGGCGGTCAAGCTGCGCGGCAACCCCGACCACCCGTTCTCACAGGGCGAACTCTGCCCGAAGGTCAACCGGTTCCTCGACCGCGTCAACAGCCCCGACCGCCTCCTGCATCCGATGCGACGCGTCGGTCCGAAGGGGTCGGGGGAGTTCGAACGCGATCTCGTTGGGACGACG
The DNA here is from genome assembly GCA_963797925.1 of Ilumatobacteraceae bacterium. GTDB lineage: Bacteria > Actinomycetota > Acidimicrobiia > Acidimicrobiales > Ilumatobacteraceae > Ilumatobacter_A. The sequence goes on from CAWCQZ010000001.1 coordinate 495,054, forward strand.
CCCTCGCCGAGATCGGCGCCCGGCTCGGCGACGTCATCGACACCCACGGACCCGAAGCACTGCTCCCCTACTCCGACGCCGGCAACCAGAGCCTGCTGTCGATGTTCGGCGCCGGCGGCCGCTTCTTCAACCATGTCGGTGCCACGCAACTGACCCGGGCAATCTGTGGTGTCGTGGTCGGCGCCGGCGCATCGATGACCAACGGATCGGGTGCGAGCCTCGAGGCGACCGAGATGGTGCACTCGAACCTGATCGTGCTGTGGGGCACGAACACGCGCCTCACCAATCGTCACCTGTGGCCGACGATCGAAGCGGCTCGCGCCGACGGTGCACGCATCGTCGTGGTCGACCCGATCCGCACGCTCACCGCCGAGGCGGTCGACCCTGCACGCGGTGACCGGTTCATCCAGCCACTCCCCGGAACGGACATCGCGATGATGCTGGCGATGATGCACGTCATCATCCGTGAGGACCTCCACGACGTCGACTGGGTCACCGATCACACGCTCGGGTTCGACGAACTCGACGACGCCGTCGCGGACTGGACGCCACAGCGTGCGGCCGAGGTGTGCGGCATCGACGCAGACGTGATCGAAGCGTTCGCCATCGACGTCGCGACGACGCCCGGGACTGCGTTGCGCACGTTGATCGGCCCGGAACATCACGAGAACGGAGCGATGTTCTTCCGCACGCTCGCGTGCCTCCCGGCGCTCACGGGTGCGTGGCGTCACCGAGGTGGCGGGATGTCGCGCAGCGTCGGGCACTGGACGGAAGGTCAGATCGACTTCGACGCACTCAACCGGCCCGACCTCACGCCCACGAACCCCGATGGGTCGATCATCCCGCGCACGGTCAACATGAGTCGCCTCGGCGAGGTCTTGACCACGATGGACGGCGTCGATCACGCGCCGATCCACGCGATGATCGTCTGGAACTGCAACCCGCTGGTGACGGTGCCGAACGCCGAGCTGACGCGAGCAGGGCTCGAACGCGACGACCTGTTCACCGTCGTCCACGAACAGTTCCTGACCGACACGGCCCGCTACGCCGACATCGTCCTGCCGGCCACGACGCAGATCGAAGCCGACGACGTGGTCTTCCCGTGGGGGCACCTCTGGGTCGCCTACAACGAAGCCGCAGTGGCGCCGATGGGCGAGACGTGCAACAACACCGAGCTGTTCCGGCGGATCGCTGCTGCGATGGGCCTCGACGAGCCGTCGCTGTTCGACGACGACGCCGCACTGATGAAGGCGGCACTCCCGACGATCGACATCGACGAGCTTCGTAGCGAGCGCTGGTTGCGGGCGCCATATCCCGAGGACGGTCGGCCGTTCGGAGACCCCGCCGGTTCGACCCCGATCCCCACCGGATCGGGCCGGATGGAGTTCGCCTCCGACGAACTCGAAGCCATGGGCCAGCCGCGTGTGCCGACCTTCGTGCAGCCGAGAGAGAGCATCGGGGGCGACGGCGAACTGGCGGGACGTTTCCCGGTGCAGTTGCTCACCCCGAAGCATCATGCCCGCTTCCTCAACTCGGGTTATGCGCAGCTCCCGAAGCACGGCCCGGCCGAGGGAGCCCCGTTCGTGGAGCTCTGCCCGGCCGATGCCGACGGACCGCGAGTTGACGGACGGCGACGTCGCCACCGTGCACAACGACCGTGCATCGATCGAGGTCGTGGTGAAGGTCACCGACCGCCTGCGTCCCGGCGTGGCCGCCGTTCCGTTCGGTTGGTGGGGCGCCGACCATCGCGACGGCAAGGTCGCCAACTCGCTGACCAACGACACGCTCACCGACTGGGGTGGCGGGGTTGCCTACAGCGACACGCTCGTCCAGATCACCCGCGCCGAGACATGACGCAAGGTGCCGGAGGGGGCAGAAGTGCCTGGCACTTTCGCCCCCTTTCGGGGGTTGCGTCAGCACCAGGCTCCCAATGTGGGAACGGACCGTGATCGGTAGGTTCACCTCGTGACCGTCACATCTGTCGACCCCGCCGGCAGCGCATCCATCATCGATCGCCAGGCACTCGCCGACATGTTGCCGGTCGCGGTGCCGGCGGTGCCGTTCGGCTTCGTCATCGGACTGGCGGTCACCGAGTCGGCCATGCCCCAGTGGGTCGGTTGGCTCACGCGCACCGCTGGTGTTCGCGGGCGCCGCGCAGCTCGCGATGATCACGCTCGCCGGGTCCGCCTCGGTGTGGGCGATCATCACCGCCGTGTTGGTGATCAACACCCGCCACCTGATGTACAGCGCGGCGATGGCGCCGTCGTTCCGCCAGCAGCCGCGGTGGATGAGATGGTTCGCTCCGTTCCTGATGGTCGATCAGGTCTTCGCGCTCGCTGCACTCCAGACGCACCGCACTCCGGCCGATTTCCGCCGCTACTACCTGACGGTCGCGATCGCTCTCTATCTGGTGTGGAACACCGTGGTGCCGCTCGGCATGTTGATCGGACCGGTCGTGCCCGAGTCGTGGCGCCTCGACTACGCCCCGCCGATCATGTTCGCCGGGCTGACGATGTTCGCCGTGAAGAAGGTCCCCGCCGGCGTGGCGGCGATCGTCGGCGGGATCGTGTCGTTGATGGCGGTCGGTCTGCGTGACCGTCTCGGCATCGTCGTCGGTGCAGTGGCTGGCGTGATCGCCGGCGCCATCGCGGAGCAGATCATCTCGAATCGCCAGATCACGATCACCGAACCGGCAGAGGTCACGAAATGAGTACCGGTGCTGCGTTGCTCGTGCTCGCCGCCGCCTCGCTCGGCACGTACTTCGCACGCAGCAGCCTCGTCCTGCTGCTCGCAGACCGGACACTGCCGGTCGGCATCGAGCGAGCACTGACCAACGTCGGTCCCGCCGTGCTCGCGGCGCTGACCGTCAACCTCGCGGTCGGTAGCGACGGGCTCGGTTCTGTCGAGTTCGCCGAGGCCGCTGCCATCCTGGTCGCAGCCGGAGTGACCGTGTGGCGTCGGAACCTGATCTGGACGTTCGTCGCAGGCATGGTCACGCTGCTCGTGCTCGCCGCGATCACCTGAGTCGGTGCACTCGATTCCGAATGGATCGGATCGGCCAGGTTGCAGATCGATGACCGAGTCGGTCGAGACCGGCGCGAGGGCGCACGGGTAGTCTCGGCGAATGGCTGCGGAACTGATCTATGCGTTCCGTGTGATGCGCCTGCCTCTGCTCGACGCCGGCGGATCACCGATCGGTCGGATCGAGGACCTGGTCGCCGTTCCCGGCAGGCCTGCACGCCACGGTCAACCCGCAGTGGCTCCGCGTCTCGTCGGGTTCGTCGCCAGCAGCCAGCGCCGGCGCATCTTCGTGAACGCCAACCGTGTCGCCGAGCTCAACAGCGACGGCGCGCGCCTCAAGTCGTGGGACATCGACCTCAACCCGTTCAAGCCACGGGCCGGCGAAGTGTTGATCGGCGACGGACCTGATCGATCGGCGGATCGGTGACGAGACCGTGAGCGACATCGGTCTGCTCCCGATGAGCGACGGGCGCTCCACGGGCTGGGAGATCGACAAGGTCCGGTTGGCGAAACGCAGCAGCCTCGGGCGCCGGTCCAGCTACCGACTCGCCGACGCCGAACGCCGTGCCCGACCTGTTCGACAACCCCACAGCGAGATGGAGGCCGAGGCCGCCCGTCTGCGGGACTTCCACCCCGCCGAGGTGGCCGCGGTCGTGCGAGCGCTGCCCGATGCGCAACGTCGACAGCTCGCTGACGCACTCGACGACCAACGACTCGCCGACGTGCTCGAGGAGCTTCCCGAAGAAGAACAGATCCGGATCATCGAAGGCCTCGACCGCGAACGCCTCGAAGGCATCTTCGACGAGATGGAGTTCGACGACGTCGCCGACCTGCTCGGCAAGATGACCGCCGACGCGAACAGGAGCAGATGCTCGACGCCATGGACGACGAGGACGAAGAGGTCGTGCGTCGACTCCTGTCCTACGAAGAAGGCACCGCCGGCGGCCTGATGACACCCGAGGTGATCATCCTCGACCCGTCCGCCACGGTGGCCGAAGCGCTCGCACAGGTCCGCGACCCGGACTGGGTGGTCAGCATCGCCACCCAGGTGTTCGTGTGCCAGGCACCGTTCAAGACACCGACCGGCAAGTTACCTCGGTGTGGTGCACATGCAACGCCTGCTCCGCGAGCCGCCGGCGATGGAACTGCGCCAGCTGATCGACGATGTGCCGATCATCGCTCCGGAGACCACCGACCGCGAGATCGCTGCGGAACTCGCGAGCTACGACCTGCTCGCCGTTCCCGTCTGCGACACAGCCGGGCGCTTGCTCGGAGCGGTCACGGTCGACGACGTGATCGACCGCATGCTCGGCGAAGACTGGCGCCAGCGGCGGCGTCCGACCGAACGTCCGAAGGCGACCGGCGTCGGGGGCAACTGATGAAGCGGCAACAAGACCTCAGTGCGCCTGCGCGCGCCGGCGTTTCGGAGGTGTCCAGGTCGACACCGACGTCTTCGGGTCGTTCGCGGAGTCGATCGCGAGTTTCATCGGCACCGCGCAGTTCCTCGTGTACCAGACCGCATTCATCACGGTCTGGATCCTCCACAACGTCTTCGCTCCCGACGCGTTGGTGTTCGACCCGTGGTCGCGCGGGTTCACCCTGCTCACGCTGGTGCTGTCGATCCAGGCGGCGTACGCGGCACCGTTGATCCTGCTCGCGCAGTCCCGCCAGGAACGCCGCGACCGTGTCATCGCCGAGATCGACCGCGACGTCGCCGAGCGGACCCAGAACGACACCGAGTTCCTCGCTCGCGAGATCGCGAGCGTCCGCGTGTCACTGAGCGACATGGTCACCGGTGAGAACGTTCGACGATCGCCTCGAACGCCTCACGGACGTGGTGGAGACGCTCGGTCGTCAGATCGAGTCGCTGGCCGACCGGATCGACCCGGCCGAACCGGCAGGCAGCGCTGCTGCGACCGACGACACGAGTTCCACCGTCGCCGACGCGAACTGAACCGGGCGCTCGAGCGCGCCGAGGTGGTCCATCTCCACCTCGACGACCGTTGCACGGAGCGCAGCAGCGAGCTGGCGTTGCTTTCGCGGCTTGACGAGACGATCCTTCGTGGAGATCAGCATCGCAGCAGGCACATCGAGATCCTTCGCCCAGACCGAGCGTCGTAGCGGCTCAGGGCCTTGCCCGCTTGCGATCATCACCCGCGGCTCGTTGCGCATCGCCTCTGCGACGATCCATCGACGGTGCGGCCAAACGGCGACCCCTCGTCGAGACAGGAGGTCGGTCCCCTTGCGGAGCACGAGCGGTTGCGTCCAGGAACGCAGCGCGACACCCATGATCGGGAGCAACCGCCACACGAGACGTTCGCGTAGCGTTGCGCTCCCATTCGAGCGCTGTTGCCTGCACGATCAGCCCGGACACGAGATCCGGGTGGCGCGGGCGAGCGTGAAGCGAGATCGGGCCGCCCATCGAGTAGCCGAGTGCGATCACCGAGCGACGCCGAGTTGGCGCACCACGGCGGCTGCGTCGTCGGCGACGTCGTCGAGTTCGAACGGGTCCAGCGCTCCGCATCCCGCGTCCGTGCCCGCGATGGTCGATTCCGACGAACGAGCACACGTCGGCGAGCGCTTCGTACGACGCCGAGGAACTGAAGGTCCGACGATGCCGTCCACCCGTGCAGCAACAGCGACGGTCGGAGCAGCCGGGTCGGGGTGCACGTGGCGGCGCACGAAGAACTCGCCACGACCGGGCACGAGCACGATCTCGCCCGTGCGGCAGCCACGGCGGCGGGGCGTCTGCGTGGTTGCGGCGCCGAGCCGTGGTCGAGTGCGGCGGTAGTCGGCATGATGCGGGATGTCTGTCGTTCGTTCAGGCATTGGGAACACCTGTGAACTCCTGGAGTCGTACACCGAAGCGCTCGACGACGTGCAGCAGCGGCGGTCGTGTCGACGTCGGGATCGCCCGGAAGCACCAGGCCGGCCCGCAGCTCGCCGCGGAGCGAGTGTCTTCGACGAAGGCCGCACGCCGTGGCGGCAGCCGCGGTACCGACCATCTCGGCGATGCCGCCGATCGACCGTGTGGCGCGAGCTCCGTCGCATCGGCGACCACGCAACTTCGACGCGGCATGCGCCCACACCGCCTTCCTGTGCGGCGGAGTCAGCATCGGGAGGCGCGACGTGAACCGGTCTCGACGATTGGCCGACATCCGGGCCGTGATGCGGACGACCTCGGGGAAACGTCGTGCAGCACCATCGGGAACGGGAGTTCGGCGCGGTAGCAGTCGTACGCACCGACGGGTTCCGGGAACCAGGCGAGTTCACGGCCGGTCCCGGCACGCGCGGTCGTCGAATGCCCCGTCGTCGAAGGCGACTCGCCTCGCCGGCCAATGCTCTGTGGTGCTGACGTGCGCACGCCGGACCGGCGGTGCCGTGGACTGCGATGTGGATCTCGTCGATCGAGTCGAACTGGCCGGCGAGGTGCCGGGCGATGAGGCCGGTGAGGCCGGGTGACATGTCCGGCGCCGACGATCAGGGTGCAGTCGTTCGACGTCGGCGCGGTCGGCTTCGTCGATCATCGCAGCGACGTCGTCGACGTGATCGCCGACCGACACGACGTGGATGCCACGGTCGAGCAGCGCCACACGCAGCCGGGTGATGCGGACCGGACTGGGCCAGCACCACCGACGTCGACGTCGTCGAGGCGGTACGAACGTGGCCAGATCGACGACGCGGGTGTCGACGAAGATCACGCGACGCGAGTCGTGAGCCAGCGTCGAGACGCTTGTCGATACGGCGTCCCACGACGCCGTCTCCGACGATTGCGAGCCGGAGGACTCATTCGTCGGGCAGATCGAGCGGCTGCCAGCCGCCGTGTTGCGGCGGGGTGCCGCCCGGACCCGCGGAGCCGAATCGCCCCAGCGGCCAACACGGTGGCGGTGAGAGCGGCGAGGACTCGTCGAATGAACTTCATGAGAATGAACGAACTTCACGACGCGAGGCCTCTCGGCCGAGTCACGCGATGACACCTCGCTGCAGTGCAGACGATGTCGAGTGGTGGGGCTACCTGGAATCGAACCAGGGACCTCATCGTTATCAGCGATGCGCTCTAACCGACTGAGCTATAGCCCCGATAGGTCGACGGACGCTATCGGGTCGGCCGATCGATTCGCACCCGCGTCGTCGACGACTGCCTCGCGGTACATCGCGCCGGAGCGAATCGTGCAGCAGCGCCGGCACCTCGGGCTCACGGACGGCGGACCACGAAGCGGCGCATCGGAGACGTGCGCGTCTCGACGACCTCTTCTTCCAGCACCGTGAACCGAACCCCGCCGACGAGGTCGGTGATCAGGTTGAACAGGGTCGCGAGCGAGCACGGCCAGGCCGGTCAGGCCGATCACGACGAACAGGCCGGCGATCCAGCCGGCGTGGTACAGCTCGCCGCCGTTGAACTCGAACGAGTTCCAACCGAACGACTCGAAGAACCGCTCGACGTTGTCGACCGTGCCGGTGGCAGTAGGCGACGTTCCACAGCAGCACCGAGGCGGTGAGCACGATGAGGTACAGGACCAGGTGCGCGACGAGTCGCGATCTTGAACACGCTCCACGGATCGACGTGGCGCACGACACGTGTGACCTTGCGGACGCGAGGCTTGCGCCCGAGCGACGCGTGGCACCTTCGCCGGGATCGGTACGGGCGCCGGGTCGTAGTCCGCCGCCCGACGGGGACGCCGCACCGCAGCCGTCGTGTCGTCCTGCGGGGCGTACGGCACGACTGGGCCGTCGATGTCGGCCTGACGAAGCTCTTCGAGGATGTCTTCCGACACGTCGTCCGGCTCGACGTCCACATCGGCGTCGAGATCCGGATCAGGGTCGACCCACGGTCGTGAGCGCTTCGGTCTCGAGCGTTGCAGGAACGATCTCGGGCATGACGTACTCGTCGTCGGCATCCTGATCGTCGGCGAACGCATCGACGTCGACATCTTCGGTCGCATCGACATCGTCGATCTCGTCGTCCACGTCGGAGATCGCGTCGACCTCGAGGTCGTCGGCGTCGAGGTCGGCGTCGTCGACGTCGGTCGTCGCATCTGCTTCGACAGCAGCATCGATCTCATCGACTCATCGGTCATCGTCGGAGTCGTCGACGTCATCGGCGTCGTCGATGTCGGCCGCTTCCGGTTCGATCGGTCTCATCGTCGGCGTCGCATCGGCATCCTCGAGTGTCTCGAGGTCGGCGATGTCGAGTTCGAGGTCCGCCTGCTCGATTGCTTCGTCGAAGGCGGTCTCGAACGACTCGTCGGTGAACAGCTCGTCGAGCGCGTCGACGTCACTGTCGAGGTGAGGTCACGCTCGGTCTTGCTCACCGTGCTCAGTGTAGGCGCGTGGTTCCACGCGATCTCGTCACTTGCTCAGAGCTTGCAGAACGCTCATCACGACGGGTGAGGAGCCGCCCGCTTCTCACGGCGCATTCGAAGCACGTGCTGTGGCCGTCGTGTCACCGAGGCGCACCGTGACGGTCACCTCCGATCGGGCCCGGGCCCGGCGCAACCAGCTACACGACGGCGGCACCGTGCTGCTCGGCCAACGAGTCGGCGGAGGGTCGTCCACCGTCCAGCGAGGCGAGCGCTGCTGCATCGGCTGCGGTTTGAGCTCGTGTGCGGTCCACGCGGTTCGGCCCATCGTGGCGAGTGCGAGGAGATCGACGACGAGGAGAACCGCGGCGACGAGATCACCAGGACGGCCGCCTGACCTCTGTCACGCCGCTGCAATCGTGCATCGTGCCTGCTCAGGGATGCTGTGGATCCTCGATTGGTTCGTTGCTCGACCATGGTCTGACTCGTTTCGCTCGAACACCTCCACGATGTGGGGCGTTGTCGTTCGTGCGGACGGGCGAGGCCGTCGAGCGGACCGGATTCGGTCGAGATGAGCGCCCGAGGGCGCCAGGCGTCAGTCCTCGACGATTCGTCGTCCTCGGAAGCGAGGATCGGTGAGACCGATCCGACGATGTCGCCGTCGTCCATGTTCATCACACGGACGCCGGTGGCGCCTCGGCCCTGCTCGGAGATGTCGCTCACCGGCATGCGGATGGTGATGCCGTTGTTCGAGATGGCGACGATCTCGTCGTCGACCCCGACCATGAAGGCTGCAACGACTTCACCCTTCTTACCCGGTGAGCTTCATGCCGATCACACCTTGACCGCCGCGGCCCTGCACGTTGAAGTTGTCGAGCCGGGTGCGCTTGCCGTAGCCGGAGCTCCGTCACGGTCAGGATCGACGTGTCGTCGCGGGCGACGTCGACCGACACCACCGCGTCCTTGGCGTTCTTGAGCTTCATGCCGCGGACACCGCCTGCCGTGCGGCCCATCGACCGCACGTCGTTCTCGTTGAAACGAATCGTCATGCCGCCCGGCCGACACCATGAAGATGTCGTCGTCGCCGCTCGGTTTCGATGACCCGGACCAGTTCGTCGCCGTCCTTCAGGTTGATCGCGATGCAGGCCGTCACGACGGCTCTTGTCGTACTCGGTGAACGTGGTCTTCTTGACCGTGCCCTTCTTCGTGGCGAAGAACAGGTAGCGGTCACCGGCGAACTCGCGGGTGTCGACGATCGCCTGGATGTTCTCGCCGGCTGCAGCGGCAGCAGGTTGACGATCGGCATGCCCTTGGCGGTGCGTTCACGCTCGGGAATCTCCAAGGCGCGGAGTCGATAGACCTTGCCGCGGTTGGAGAAGAACAGCAGGTGCGCGTGCGCGGTGGTGAACTTCACGTGGCGAACGATGTCGTCGACTTTGAGCTTGCCGCCCGACACGCCGCGGCCACCACGGCCCTGGGTCTTGAACGACGCCGGCCGGCGACGGCCTTGATGTACTGGGCCTGCGGTCATCACGATGACGAGTTCCTTGTCGTCGACGAGGTCTTCGATCGACATCTCGCCGTCGTCGTAGGTGATCTCGCACACGCGTGGCGTGGCGAACTCGTCGCGGATGGCGGTGATCTCTTCCTTGATGACGTTGTTCAGCCGCTCGGGGCGGGCGAGGATGTCCTGGAGGTCCTCGATGCTGGCGCGGATGTCGTCGAGCTCGGTCTCGAGGTCGATGCTGCGACAGGCGGGTGAGCTGGCGCAGCTGCATGTCGAGGATGTCGTTGGCCTGGACCTCGGAGAACTCGAACGGCTCGACCATCAGGCCGGTGCGTGCGGCGGCGACGTCGTCGCTCGCCCGGATCAGGGCGATGATCTCGTCGATGACGTCGAGCGCCTTGATGCGACCTTCGAGGATGTGTTCTCGCCGCTCGGCCTTGGCCAGGCGGAACTTCGGTGCGGCGGGTGATGACCTCGACCTGGTGGCGCGACGTAGGCGACGAGTGCGTCGCGCAGGTTGATCTGGCGGGGGACACCGTCGACGAGTGCGACCATGTTGATCGAGAAGCGTCGACTGCAGCTGGGTCATCTTGAACAGCTTGTTCAGGATGACGTTCGGGTTGCCGTCGCGCTTGAGCGAGATGATCAGGCTGGTCTTGCCACCCGAGCGAGTCGTCGTTGACGTCGGAGATGCCGTCGAGGTCGCCGGCGGTGACCAGTTCGTCGATGCGTGCGGCGATCGCCGAGCAGCTGGTCTGGTACGGGCAGCTCGGTGACGACGATCTCGTAGCGACCGTTCTTGATTCTCTTCGATGCTCGCCTTGGCGCGCATCTTCACCGAGCCGCGACCGGTGCGGTACGCGTCGATGATGCCCGGCGCGTCCGAGGATGTAGGCGCCGGTCGGGAAGTCGGGACCCGTGACGTGCTCCATCAGGTCGTCGACCGTCGGCGTCGGGGTTGTCGATCAGGTGCACGACGGCGTCGATGGTCTCGCCGAGGTTGTGCGGCGGGATGTTCGTGGCCATGCCGACTGCGATGCCCTGACTGCCGTTGACCAGCAGGTTCGGGAATCGCGCCGGGAGGACGAGCGGCTCCTCGGTGGTGCCGTCGTAGTTCGGGATCATGTCGACGGTGTCTTCGTCGATGTCGGCGAGGAGCTGCATCGCCAACGGGTCGAGGCGGCACTCGGTGTAGCGGGAGGCGGCCGGGCCGAAGTCGGGCGAGCCGTAGTTGCCGTGGAAGTCGATCAGCGGGTGACGCAGCGAGAACGGCTGGGCCATGCGCACCAGCGCCATGTAGATCGCGCCGTCACCGTGCGGGTGGAAGCGGGCCATGGTGTCGCCCGAGACGCGGGCGCACTTCACGTGCGCCCGGTCGGGGCGGAAGCCCTGCTCTTCCATGTCCCAGATGATCCGGCGGTGCACCGGCTTCAAGCCGTCGCGAACGTCGGGCAGCGCACGCGACATGATCACCGACATCGCGTATTCGAGGAACGACGACTCCATCTCCTCGATCAGAGAGATGGAATCGTGCAGAATCGGATCGATCGGCGGAGTGCCGTGTCAGTCGTGTCAGTCATGTGGTGAATGTGTCCTATCGAGTCTATCGAAGAGGCGAGCGAAGCGAGTGTCGGCCCTTGCGCCGACACCCGAGCCCGAGCAGCTTGCTGCGAAGCGATTGAAGAAATGGGCCCGCCGAAGGCGGACGAATGAACTCTGAGGAACGGAGCGAGGGAGCGAGGCACGAGCGACTGACCGAGTGACTCAGAAATCAAGGTTCTGCACGTCACGCGCATTGGTCGTGATGAACGCACGGCGGCAGGAACGTCATCGCCCATCAGGATCGACATGATCTCGTCGGCCGCGAGCGGCTTCGTCGACGGTGACCTGGAGCAGTGTGCGGGTGGCCGGCGTCCATCGTGGTCGCCCGCAGTTCTTCCCAGTCCATCTCGCCGAGACCCTTGAGTCGGGCGAAGTTCTTCTTGTGGTTCGGGCGCTCCTCGAGGAACGTCCGCCTTGGCGACGTCGTCCTTGAGGTAGATCTTCTCCTTGCCGATCTCGGTCGAGTACAGCGGCGGCTGTGCGATGTAGCAGTAGCCGGCTTCGACCATCTCGCGCATCTGGCGGAAGAAGAACGTGAGCAGCAGCGTGCGGATGTGGCTGCCGTCGACGTCGGCGTCGGCCAGGCAGATCACCTTGTGGTAGCGGGCCTTGCTCGACGTCGAACTCGTCACCGACACCGGCACCGATCGCGGTGATCAACGCTTGGATCTCGTTGTTCTTCAGCATCTTGTCGATGCGGGCGCGCTCGACGTTGAGGATCTTGCCGCGGATCGGGAGGATGGCCTGGCTGTAGGGCCGGCGTGCATCGACCGCGGTGCCGCCGGCAGAGTCACCTTCGACGATGAAGATCTCGGACTCTTCGGCGTTCTTCGACTGGCAGTCCTTCAACTTGTCGGGCATGCCGGCACCCGACAGGGCGGTCTTGCGGCGGATGGCGTTGCGGGCGTTCTTCGCGGCGTCACGCGCCTGCGCGGCGGCGACGCCCTTCTGGACGAGCTTGGCTTCGCTTCGACCGGGTTCTCCTGCAGCCATTCGGCGAGGCGTCTCGTTGGTGGCCTTCTGCACGAAGGAGCGCGTCGGGACGTTGCCGAGCTTGGCTTTGGTCTGGCCCTCGAACTGCGGTTCGCGCAGCTTCACCGAGACGATCGCGGTGAGACCCTCGCGGACGTCGTCACCGGTGAGGTTCGGCGTCCTTCTCCTTGAGGAGGTTCTTCTCGCGGGCGTACTTGTTCGATCGTGGAGGTGAGCGCGGAGCGGAAGCCCTCGACGTGCATGCCGCCCTCGATGGTGGAGATGCCGTTCGCGTACCCGTGGATGCCTTCGTGGTAGCCGGTGTTCCACTGCATGGCGACGTCGAGCATCTGGCCGTCGTCGTCTTCGTCCTCGAACTGGCAGACCTTCGCTGAACAGCGGGTCCTTCGTGGCGTTGAGGTGCTTGACGAAGTCGACCAGGCCACCCTTGTACTGATAGGTGATCTCCTGTTCGCGCTCGGGCCGCTCGTCCTTGAACTCGATGATGAGGCCCTTGTTGAGGAACGCCATCGTCTGCAGCCGCTCGAGCACGGTGCGAGCGACGAACTCGACGCCTTCGGCCTGGAAGATCGTCGGCGTCCGGGTAGAAGGTGATCGTGGTGCCGGTGGTGCGGCCGTCGGCCGGGGTGTCACCGACGACGACCATCTTGTCCAGCGGGGCAGCCGCCGTCGCCGTAGTTCTGCTCGTGGCGCTTCCCGTCGCGGTCGACCTGGATGACGAGCTTGGTCGACAGTGCGTTGACGACCGAGACGCCCACGCCGTGCAGGCCGCCCGAGACCTTGTAGCCGCCGCCACCGAACTTGCCGCCGGCGTGCAGCACGGTCAGCACGACTTCGGCTGCCGACTTGCCTTCGTGTTCGCCCGTCTTGAACGGATCGATCGGGATCCCGCGACCGTTGTCGCTCACGGCGCAGCCGCCGTCGGCGGTGAGCGTGACCGTGATCTTGTCGCAGTGACCCGCCATGGCTTCGTCGACCGAGTTGTCGACGACTTCCCAGATCAGGTGGTGCAGACCTTGGAGACCGGTGGAGCCGATGTACATGCCCGGGCGCTTGCGGACCGGGTCGAGACCTTCGAGCACGGTGATCGCGTCGGCGCCGTAGGCCGCGTTGGTCTTCGTGGCATCGCCGGAGATCTTCTTGCGCGGCGTCGGCACCGCATCGACCGGTCGGTCGGTCGGACGAGTGTCGTCGTCGTTGTTGTTGTTCCCAGTGTCGTCACCGGTGGTCGCAGCTGTGGTGTCTGTGGACACTCGTACCTTCTTGCGTCGTTGCCTTGCGCACTGTCTGGCGCGAAGCCTTGGGGCGGTTCGAACGGGTGCCGGTCACGGCACGATCGACGGGGTGGGAGACGGTCGACCGAGCCAGTCAGGCTGGAGCCGAAACCCATGTCGTCATTGGCCATCAGTGTATCAGCGGGGTACCCCGCTGATGGTGACCACCCCGGTGTCCAGACAGCCCGATACACAGAAGATTCGAACACATGATCCCCCCGTCTCGGCGGGGAACGGCTCCCCGGTTTCGACGGAGGTGCTGAGCGTCGCCCGAACGCGCGGGCGGCGCCGGGTTCACTTGTCGATGATGACGATGGTGTTGCCGAACTTGTCGTACACCGAGCGACGCTTGTCGTCGGTGAAGATCCACACGAGCGACAGGATGACGAACACCAGGCCGAGTGGAATCGACAGGAGCCCGAGGATCGGAATCGCACCGATCACACCGATCGCGATCGACGGCATGTACCGCTTCAACATCACATTGTCGTCGACCTTGGAGCCGTCGGACTCGTTGACGATGCGCATGTTGAAGATCTTCTTGCCCAACGTCGCGCCGAGCTGCGATGTCAGGACGACTTCGTACGCCGTGCCGATGGCCACGCCGATCAGACCCGCGATGAGTCCTCCCAGCAGGTTGTCGAGCGCAATGGCGACGATGACGCCGATGATGAAGCTCGCGATGCCGACGATGATCCCGTCGATGAAACGAGCAACGATGCGTTGCCATCCTTCGGCGAGGTTGTCGGTCTGCATGGCAGCACCGGGTCCGCCGAACGCCGTGTATCCGGGAGGCGCCTGGCCACCGGGGGGCGGGGAGCCGTACGCCGGAGGCTGACCACCCGGAGCACCGCCGAAGGCGGGCGGCTGTTGACCGCCAGCGGGTGGTGCGTCGTACTGCGGCGCCTGGCCGGTGGGGGGAGCTCCGTACTGCGGAGGCTGTCCTGTTCCCTGGTCGGCTGCAGCGGGCGGCGTGTAGGCCACGGTCGGGTCGGACGCCTGCGGGGCTGCGGGCGCTTGCGGCGCCGGCTGCTGTGGCACGGGCTGTGGGTCGCCGATCCACTGGGCTGCATCCCAGTAGCGCTGGGTGCCCTCGGGGTCGCCCGGAGCGTGGTACCAGCCGGCAGGTGTTCCACCCGTGTTCGTCATGTCTGTCTCCCTCATCGCCTGCGTGGCGCTGCTGCGCTCACACGTCCGAACCTAATCGACCGACGGCGATGCCTCGGTTACTTTCTGCGGGCGGACGCGACGCGGACCTCGACCCGATCGATCTCGACGCGCGCTTCTTCTCGAAGGCGAGTGATGATCGTGTCGGCGAGGAACTTCACCTGCGTGGCCCAGGTGGCGGTGTCGGCTTCGACGAGCAGCGTGCCCTGGTCGAGACGTATCGGTCGAACGTGGCCGGCGATCTGCGGGCCGACCGCGTCGTCCCACTTTCCGAAGACGCCACCGACTTGGATCCGGTCGGTCCCGCGCAACGACTTCATCATCGAGTCGAGTGATCGGGTGATCGGGACGGGGTCGGCCACGACGGTCACCGTACTCCGCACACCGACTCACCGACATCGATCGACGTGCCACCCGACGCGTACGGCCATCCGGCGCTCAGGTGTCGTCGACCACGGTCCCGCCGTCGATGCGCAGCACACGATCGACATGCGCGGCAGTTGGCAGTTCGCTCGCCGTCGTGATCACGATCTGGCCGTCGGGGAGATGGCCGAGCAGGGCGGTCGCCCGACCATCGTCGAGTTCGGACAGCACGTCGTCCAGCACGAGGACCGGGGCCGACCCTGTTCGCTCCGTGACCAGTCGATGGCCCGCGAGCCGCAGGGCGAGCGCCATGGTGCGCTGCTCGCCTTGCGATGCGTGAGTACGGCTCGCGAGTCCGTTGATCGAGATCTCCAGTTCGTCGCGGTGAGGGCCGACGGTCGACACACCTCGACGCACGTCGAGTTCGCGCGCCGAGCCCAACGCTGCGAGGAGCCCGACGCGGCGCCACTCCGGCTCGTACCGCAGTTCGATCGGCGTGGCGACGCCCGCGAGTTGTTCGTACGCCTCCTGCACCATCGGCGTGATCCGGCTCACGAGCGTGGCTCTCGCATAGCCGAACTGGTCTGCGATCTCCGTGAACTTCGCGTCCCACACGTCGAGCGTGACCGCGATCTCCTCGGGGAGTTCACGGGCCTTCTGTGCCTGCTTGAGCAGAGTGTTGCGCTGTCTGACGATGCGATCGATCTCCAGGCGGATGGCGTCGTACTTGGTGGCCAATGCAACGAGTGTGTCGTCCATGAACCGGCGACGATCTCCCGGCCCACCCTTCACGACGATCAGGTCGTCCGGTGAGAACACGGTCACTCGAACCGTGCCGAGCAGGTCACGCACACGCTGCAGCTTCTGGCGATTGACCTGCACACGGTTCCGACCCGCTGCGACGAGTTCCGCCTCGATCAACGACGTGCGACCGTCGTCGTGCGCAACGGTGGCGCGGATGATGGCCTGGTCGGCACCGACACGCACGAGCGCGTCGCCAGGTGCCCCGCGAAAGCTCGTCAGCGTCGCCAGGTACGCGAGCGCCTCGGCGAAGTTGGTCTTGCCCTGCCCGTTGTCGCCGATGACCGCGGTGGTGCCGGCCGTCAGATCGAACTCGGCGTTCGCATAGTTGCGAAAGTCCGTGAGTTCGAGCCGAGAGACGATCAAGAGACCGAGACTACGGAGCGAGCACCTGCTCGGTCGTGACCACCGCAGCGAAACGATCGGCGAGTTCCGCGAGCGCTGTCTCGTGGACCACCTGTGCGGGGACGACGTCGGAACCGACGGCGCTCGGAAGATCGCGTGTGCCGGTCGCGTCGGAGACGACGGTGCTGTCGTAGCCGTGATCGATCGCTGCACGCGCTGTCGTGCTCACGCACATGTGGGTCATGAACCCGGCGATGACCAATGTCTTTCGACCGGTTGCGCGAATCCGTTCGTCGAGGTCGGTCCCGGCAAACGAGTTGGGCAGGCGCTTCTCGACCACCCCTTCACCTTCGATCGGAGCGACCCGATCGATGATGACGCCCGGTCCCGCTGGATCGAACGGGCCACCCGGTGCGCCGACGTGCGCCACGTGGATGATCGGCACATCCAGGCGGCGCGCAGCATCGAGCAATCGGACGATGTTCTCGACTGCGGCGTCGACACCCGGCAACGCGACGGTGCCGTCGACGTACTCCCGCTGTGCGTCGATCACGACCACGACGCTGTCGGCGAGCCGATGCCCTGTCGTCGTGAGTCCAGCAAGTCCCCGAAGCGTGAAAGCCATCCGAAGATCGTGCCACGCCGAGACCAGGTGCGCCCGCCAGGCAACGCGTTACGGCACACGCACCGGCATCAGGAGGTACAGGTAGTCGTCCTGGCCGGCGCCACGCAGGACCGCAGGTTTCATCGGGTCCATCGTGGCGAGGGTGACGTCGTCGGCATCGATGGCATCGATGCCCGCTGCGAGATAGTCCGGGTTGAACGCCACGGTCATCTCCGCGCCGTCGTAGCTGGCATCGATCTCTTCGGCTGCGTTGCCGACGTCCTGAGTGATCGCGGTCAATTGCACGGTGTCGCCACCGAGCGTCAAGCGGACCGGTGTCGAGTCCTGAGCAAGGATCTTCACGCGACGGATCGCTTCCATCATCGACGCCTTGCTGACGGTGAGCAGGTTCGGGTAGCTCGACGGCAGCAGGTTTCGATAGTTCGGGAACTCGCCTTCGATCAGACGCGTCGTGAGGCGGGTGGTGCCGGCTTCGAAGGTCGCTTCGCGTTCGCCGAAGCGCACGGTCAATTCCTCGACGTCGCCCATCAGTCGCTGCAGTTCGCTGAGTGCACGCCCGGGGATCAGCACCTTCTGGCCCGAACCGAGCACCGACGAGTCGGGCAGGTCGCGGACCGCGAGACGGTAGGAGTCGGTGGCGACCATCCGCACACCGTCGTCCTCGGATGCGAGCAGCACACCCGTCAGCACGGCACGAGCGTCATCGGTCGACGCGGCGCGCACGACTTGGCGCAGCGCGTCCGACATCGTCTGGGCCGGCAGCGTCACGACTTCGCCGGACGGTTCGGTCTGAGCGGGGTAGTCGTCGAGCGACAGCGGCCGCACCGAGAACTGGGAACGACCGGCGCTGATCGACATCTCGCCGCTGTCGCCCGAATCGAGTGCGATCTCCACGGCGCCGGCAGGCAGCGCCTTGACGATGTCACCGACGAGACGGGCCGGGACGACCGCTGCACCGTCTTCTTCCCCGCCGACTTCGATCGTCAGACGGATCGTCAACTCGAGGTCGGTGCCGGTGACGGTCAACGTGTCACCCTCGACCTGGATGCGTACACCCGACAACACCGGCAGCGTGCCGGTTCGGTTGGTGGCCGCACGCCCAGCGGAGTTCAGGGCGTCGGCCAGGACGTCACGTTCGCAACGAAACTTCACGGTCGGGACTTCTCCTCATGAGGGGATGTATAAAAGTCAGTAGCACTAGTAGGTGCTGTGGATTGGGGACAAGCCACGTCAGGCCAGCGTACGGGCACTGACTGCGTCCACATGGGATGGCGCGAACTCCACAGGTCGCGAGTGCCATCGATGTGATTCGGTGGACGGAGTGACGATGTCTCGCGAGTTACCCACCGAAGCGCCTGGTCGCGTCCACCGCGATGTCCCCCGCGCGTGCGTTCGCCCTGCGTACAGAACTCGCGTGAATGATCGGTCCGTCGCGCCAATTGCGAAAGAGCGGGCGCCGACGAGCGAGTGGTCACGCACGACCTCCGTGGCCGGGGAACGAGATGACGGTCATGACTTCAACTGCTGCAGCAGGTCGGTGACCTGGTCGTAGACCTGCTTGCGTTCCTTCATCAGGCGCTGGATCTTGTCGTTGGCGTGGATCACCGTGGTGTGGTCTCGACCGCCGAACAGCCGGGCGATCGCCGGGTAGCTCAGGTCGGTGAGCTCACGGAAGACGTACATCGCTTCTTGGCGTGCGGTCACGAGCGGACGCTGTCGGCTCTTGCCTTTGAGCGCCTCGACGTCGAACTTGAGGATGCCGGCGATCTCGTCGAGCAGTTCTTCGGGGGTGCGCACCTTGGGCCGTGACACCGTCAGCAGGTCGGCGAGTTGCTGTTGCACGAGTTCGACGGTGATCGGCTGTCGGCTGAGACTGGCGAAGGCCATGACCCGCACGAGGGCACCCTCGAGTTCACGGATGTTGGTCGAGATGTTCTCGGCCACGAATTCGAGCGCCTCGCCCGGAACTTCGATGTCTTCGCGTTCGGCCTTGTTGCGCAGGATGGCCAGACGGGTCTCCACGTCGGGAGGCTGGATGTCGGTGATCAGACCCCATTTGAACCTGCTGCGGAGACGTTCCTCCAGCGTGGGGATGGCGTCGGGCATGCGGTCCGAGCTGATGACGATCTGCTTGTTCGCTCCGTGCAAGGCGTTGAACGTGTGGAAGAACTCCTCTTGGAGGCCTTCCTTGTTCGCGATGAACTGGATGTCGTCGATCAGCAACACGTCGATGTCGCGGTACCGCTGGCGCAACATGTTGGTGGTGTTGTTGCGGATCGACTCGACGTACTCGTTCATGAACGTCTCGGTCGAGACGTAACGGATCTTGTGGTGTTGGTAGTTCTGGTGGACGTAGTGGCCGATGGCGTACAGGAGATGGGTCTTGCCCAGACCGGCGTTGCCGTAGATGAACAGCGGGTTGTAGCTGCGCGCCGGCGTCTCGGCCACACGCAGCGCGGCGGCGAGCGGGAACTGGTTCGACGCGCCTTTGACGAACGTGTCGAAGGTGTAGTCGGTGCTCAGCCCGGCCTCTTCGAGCAGATGATTGCGGTCGTGACTCGAACTGTCGTGCGGTTGGATCCGCTCGTAGTCGAGCGGCTGCCCATCGGTCGCCGATGAAAAGCCTCTGTGTTCGACGAGCGGGTTCGACGGTCTCCACGACCTGATCGACGTCGATGATGATCTCGCGATGCCCGAGGCCCGACTCGTCGAGCGCATCGACGATCAACGGGAGGTAACGGGTGGTGATCCGGTCACGGACGTACGCCGATCGGCGCGAGCAGCCGGAAGGTCTGGTCGTCGACGTGAACCGGGGTGATCTCCTGGAAGGTGGAGAACCAGACGCTCTCGGCGAGTTGGGACCGGAGTGACAGTGTCACCTGGGTCCACATGTCGTCAGCGTCGGTTATTGGCATAGATCAAGTCACGTTCGAGAGTTGAAATGATCCACAACGTTGTCCACAGAGTGTGGAAGAACGCGGCGACGGATCGGGAGACGGCACGCTAGCAGCTGGTCCGGCTGTCCAAAACATGGCGATAAACAGCCTGTACGCTGGGACGATGCACACCAAACAAGGCTGTGGGTAAGTTACATCGACGTAGTTCGACGTTGTCGCGGTCGCCTCGACGGTGGTCGCAAAACGGTGTCTGTGGAGGGACGGGGAACGCAAGGTCGTGACGAGGTTGGGAGCTCGTGTCGCGCGGTCGTAGCCTGATCTGCCACATCCGGATACGAGCCACCGGCTCGGTCGATGACTGCTGCGCCCTCTTGCTCGAGCAGCGTCCGATTCATTGTCGCCGGCACTGTGTCCAAGCAATCAGAATCACGGAGTACAACGTGAAGCGTACCTACCAGCCCAATGCCCGCCGTCGCTCGAAGAAGCACGGCTTCCGCGCTCGCATGAGCACCCGCGCCGGACGCGCCGTGCTCAAGTCGCGCCGCGACAAGGGCCGCGCCCGCCTGTCCGCTTGATCGGCCGGATTCGTACCCGAGACGATTTCGTGCGGCTTCGCCGCGACGGTCGTCGAGTACGAATCGAACCCTTCTGGTGTTCACATCTGAGCGATCCGTCGGCGGACCCACCTCGCGTGGCGTTCGCGATCAGCCGAGCCGTCGGCAATGCGGTGATCCGCAATCGGCTCCGGCGGCGTCTGCGCGCCATCGTGTCGGAGCTGGACATCCCGCCGGGTCTGTACCTGATCGGTTGTCGCCCGGCAGCGAGCGAACTGCCGTTCGATCAGATTGCCTCCACGCTGGGCCGTCTCCCGCGGAAGGTGCAGCCGACCTCGTGACCGACTCTGCGCCGAACGCCCCGACCACCAGAACTCAACGCTGGGCGCTCGGGGTCATCGACTGGTACCAGCAGGCGCGCAGCAGGGCGTCCCTCGCCGTGCCGGTTCTTCCCGTCTTGTTCGACCTACGCCCACGAGGCCTACGCAGTCCACGGGTCTCGACGCGGCTCGTGGTTGACGTTACGTCGCCTGCTTCGTTGCCGCCCGTTCGGATCCTCCGGGTACGACCCGGTCCCTGAATCGCACGACCACCACTCCCCTGTCGCCAACCGCGACTGTTCCGCTGTCGCTGCTGGCGACGATGCTTCTGTTCACAAGGACGACTGACCATGTTCGAGATCCCCGCCGCAATGCTCTCGTGGTTCTACGGCCACACGAACAGCTACATCATCGCGATCGCCTTGATGTCGGTGATCGTGATGGCGATCACCACCCCGCTGACGCTCAAGAGCACCAAGGGCATGCTCGAGATGCAGAAGCTGTCGCCGGAGATGCGTCGTCTGCAGAACGAGCATCGCAACGACAAGCAGAAGCTCAACGAAGAGATGATGAAGCTCTACCAGGAGAACAAGGTCAACCCGATGTCCTCCTGTCTGCCGATCTTCGCGCAGATGCCGGTGTTCATCGTGATGTTCCGCATCCTGCGTGGTTGGACCTACGAACCCGATCAGCACGCCGAGATCAACCCCATCGCAGCCGCCACGCTGCGAGCCACCGGCACGGCCGTTCAGCAGTTTCCACGGGTTCATCCCTCGCTACATGTCCGAAGGCTCGGACCTGTTCCAGTCGATCTACCGCACGCTCAAGATCGAAGAGATCGGGCTCGACCTCAGCCACTCGCCGGCACAGGCGATCAGCGAGAACCCGCTGACCGGCATCATCTACGCGCTGCTGGTCGTCGTGCTCGGTGGCCTGTACTTCGGTCAGCAACGGATGGTCGCTGCTCGTGCCGCATTGAGCCCGACGATGTCACCCACACAGCAGAAGGTGATGCAGTACCTGCCTGTCGTGTTCGCGGTCTTCCAGATCTTCTTCCTCACCGCGTTGGTCATCTACTACATCTTCCAGACGCTCCTGCGCATTCTCCAGCAGTACTACATCACCAAGAAGTTCTACGGTGAAGACGGGCTCGGACGCCAAGCCCAGCAGGCCGGCGAAGCAGCCAGGGCGCAGCAGAAGGAGAGCGGCGAGAGCGGCGGCTTCTTCGCTCAGGCCAAGCGCGACCTCGCAGCCGGCCGTCCCGACAACGACGCCGACAAGGACGCCGACAAGAAGGGCAAGGACGCCAAAGGCTCCAAGCCCGCACCGCCCAAGGGTGGGCGTCCGACAGGTCAGAGCAAGCGGGTCACGCCGCCGAAATCGCGTCCGACCGCGGGTGGGAAGAACGGGAGCGACGGCGGCAAGGGCCGTCCGACTCCGACCCGCAAGCAGGCCGAAGCAGCGAAGAACCGCCCGAAGTCGTCGGGCAAGAAGAAGAAGAAGTCGTGATCGTGCGGCTTCGCCGATCACCAGAGACCATCTCAGAGTCGACAACAGACTCAGAATCATCAACAGGGAAGTAGGCACACATGGAGTGGGTGGAAACCACCGCGAAGACCGTCGAGGCGGCCAAGGAGGCGGCACTCGACCGTTTGGGCGTTGCAGCGGACGAAGCAGAATTCGAAGTGCTCGACGAGCCGCGACCCGGCCTCTTCGGCCGAACACGTGGCGAAGGTCGTGTCCGGGCCCGCATCAAGCCGGCACAGGTCCGCCCCAAGCAGGAACGTCGCCGTCGTACGTCCAAGGGCTCCAAGTCGTCGGGCGGCTCGTCGTCCGGTAGCTCGTCGTCGAGTGACTCGTCGTCGAGCAAGGCCTCGGCTGGTGCCGTGAGCAACGATTCAGCCGATGACGCCGCTGAGCCAGCTGCTGCTGACGCATCGTCCGCTGCTGCGAACACTGATGACGCAGCCAAGCCGGCCCGCAACCGTTCACGCGGCGGCCGGAGCAATGACCGATCCAGTAACAGCCAGGAGAAGAAGATGAGTAACGAAGAGCGAGAGCCGTCCCCGGTCTCACCTCAAGAAGTCGGCGATGCCGCCGTGACGTTCATGGACGGTCTCGTCGAGGCCTTCGGTGCAACCGGCACCAGCGACCTCGACGTCGATGGCATCGAACTCGACCTCCAGGTGGATGGCGAAGGCCTCGGGCTCCTGGTCGGCCCTGGTGGGCGGACATTGAACGCCATCCAGGATCTGGCTCGCGTGTCGGCACAGCGTCGCCTCGGTGACCACGAGACACGCCTTCGGATCGACGTTGCCGGATACCGCGCTCGACGCAGCGAAGCGCTCCAGCGTTTCGCTGCTGACGTTGCCGGTTCGGTGCGCGAGAGCGGGAGCGCTCGTGCGTTGGAGCCGATGAACTCGGCAGACCGAAAGGTCATCCACGACGCACTGAATGACGAGGACGGCGTCGAGAGCCGTTCGGAAGGCGACGATCCCAACCGTCGTATCGTGGTCGTGCCCGTCTGAACGACATCACGATGACGTCCTCGAGACGTCTCGATGACGGTGCGAGCCGTCTGACCAACGACAGCCCGATCGGTTCGCCGGTCGGGCTGTCGTCGTTTTCGGGTCGACGCTGCGGCCCCGTCTCATGAGCGCAGGTCGTGGCACCGTCCCGTGCCACACTGGGCCGGTGTTCGATGCAGAGGTACGTGCGGTACTCGACGAGAGTCAGCGGTTGGGTTTCTTGGGCGACCGAGACATCTCGGAGGTGATCGAGCATGCGCGAGGTTTCGTGGCGGCACTCGAAGATGTCGTCGGAACGGTGGCTGATCTCGGATCCGGTGGCGGCGTGCCCGGTCTGGTGATCGCGCACGATCGACCCGACCTTCAGCTGGTGCTGATCGACCGGCGTGCGAAACGAACGGACTTTCTCGATCGCATGGTGCGGCGTCTGCGATGGAGTGATCGCGTGCGGGTGATCTGCAGTGATGTCGACGACCTGATCGGAGGCCCGGAGTTGATCGATGCCGCCGTCGCTCGAGGATTCGGACCGCCCGAGATGACGCTGTCGATGGCCACCCGTTTGGTCCGCAGCGGTGGCCGAGTGGTGATCAGCGAACCACCGGACGGGGAGCGCTGGTCCTCCGAACTGATCACTGAGCTGGGCATACGTCGGCTCGACGACGACCAGGGGACCGTGTCCGTCTTCGAGAACGGTCCGACCGAGCGTTTCACGTGAAACATCGTTGAGACCGCTCCCCGGTATGACCACCGACCTCGTGTCGCCTCACGTCGTCGGTTTCACGTGAAACATTGCGGGCACCGTCCCGCTGGCGCCGGCAGTACTCCTGCGAATGGCGGTGCCGATCGTTTCACGTGAAACATGGCGAGGGTGCTTGTAACCGGGACCTGAATCGGGCACAGTACGTACCGCTGTTCCCAGCGTCACTGAATGGAGTTGCCGTGACCGACGACGACGCCGCACCATCGAGTGCGTCGAACGACTCGACTGATACGTCAGCCGACTCGACCCCCCAACCGCCTCGCCATCCGCTGCCGCGTATCATGGCGATCGCCAACCAGAAGGGTGGCGTCGGCAAGACGACGACCACCGTCAACCTCGGCGCCTCGCTCGCCGAGCTCGGTCTCCGCACGCTGCTGATCGATCTCGATCCGCAAGGAAACGCATCGACCGGCCTCGGTATCGAGAACCGCGGTCTCGAACACTCGATGTACCACGTGATGTTGCACGACGAACCACTCGAGAACGTCGTCGAGCCGACCGACGTCAAGAATCTCTTCGTGGCACCGGCCTCACTCGATCTGGCCGGTGCCGAGATCGAGTTGGTGCCCGCCTTCGCTCGTGAGCAACGGCTGAAGCGTGCGATCGACGCGGTGATCGACGACTACGACTACGTACTGATCGACTGTCCGCCGTCGCTCGGACTCCTGACGGTGAACGGACTCGTCGGCAGCCAAGGAAGTGCTGGTGCCGATCCAGTGTGAGTACTACGCACTGGAAGGGCTCGGCCAGTTGCTTCGCAATGTTGATCTGGTGAAGAAGAATCTGAACCCGGAACTCGAGATGAGCACGATCCTGTGCGTGAT
The DNA here is from genome assembly GCA_963797925.1 of Ilumatobacteraceae bacterium. GTDB lineage: Bacteria > Actinomycetota > Acidimicrobiia > Acidimicrobiales > Ilumatobacteraceae > Ilumatobacter_A. The sequence goes on from CAWCQZ010000001.1 coordinate 519,935, forward strand.
GTACGACGCTCGCACGAAGCTGTCCGACCAGGTCGTGACGCGAAGTCCGCGAGCACTTCGGCGACAAGGTGCTGCGGTCGATCATTCCGCGTTCGGTCCGTCTGTCCGAGGCGCCGTCGTTCGGCCAACCGATCACCACATTCGATTCGACGTCCCGCGGTGCACTCGCCTACCGGGACGCAGCCAAGGAGGTGCACGATGGCGCGTCGTAGCGGACTCGGAAAGGGGCTCAGTTCGCTGATCCCGATGGAAGGTGGCGTCGGAGGCGACGGAGAGACAGGCGGAGCTGCTGCGAGATCCCGACTGCCGCGGTGACACCGAACCCGCAATCAGCCCCGCCAGCACTTCGATGAGGAATCGCTCGTCGAACTGGCTGCGTCGATCGCCGAGATGGGTGTGCTGCAGCCGATCCTGGTGCGGCCGCTCGACGACGATCGCTTCGAATTGGTCGCCGGCGAGCGTCGATGGCGAGCAACGCAGCGCGCCGGGCTCGCGACCATCCCCGCGATCGTGCGCGACACCGAGCGACATCAGTTCGGTCGAACAGGCACTCGTCGAGAACCTGCATCGCCAGGACCTCACCGCACTGGAAGAGGCTTCGGCCTATCAGCAGCTGATCGAGGACTTCGAGTTCACCCACGACGACCTGGCGGGTCGAGTCGGCAAGAGCCGGTCGGCGATCACGAACTCGCTGCGTCTGCTCGGGCTCCCGCCGTCAGTGCAGTCACTGCTCGGCGACGGGCAGCTCAGCGCCGGGCACGCTCGTGCGCTGCTCGGAACTCCCGATCGATCGCGCCAGGAGTCGCTGGCACGCGAGGCGGTGCAGCGAAGGCTGGTCGGTCCGTATGGTCGAACAGGCGGTCCGCGGTGACCACGCCGACGCAGCCACGGGCGAGCCCGAGCCGTCGAGCGGCGGCCCGGGCACGTCGAGCGGAACGATCGACGGTGCCGGGCTCACGCCGGCGACGAAGCTCCGGCCGCCTGGACTGCTCGAGCTCGAGGAGCTCCTGGCCGAACATCTCGAGACCCGGGTGAGCGTGCAGCTCGGTGCCAAGCGCGGCAAGGTGACCATCGACTTCGCCGATCTCGAAGATCTCGAACGGATCTATCGTCAGATGACGCAGTAGCACTCGTCGATCGCTGTGATCCAGCCTCGACTCGCGCGTGAGCGTCGCGCGCGACCTCGCGCGTGAGGTTGAGGTGAACAGATGTCAACCTCAAGGCGTTCGCGCTCTGACGGCGAAGGCTGGCACCCCAGGGTCACATGGCGCGGCGATGACCTGAAGATGTCGTTCAGGGAAACACACAGACTGGGGACAGAGTTGTGGATAACTCACCGCTAGGGCCCTGACCTGGGGAAATGATCAGTCAACCGAGGGTCGAACCATGGCGCCGGTGGCGTTCATGGGCGCCTGACTCCATGCGGCGACGGCACGGGTGACCGCTTCGCTGAGCCGATTCGTCCGGTCGACCACGCTGCGCACCGGTCCGACCGAACACAGCACGGCGGGCATACGCGTCTCTCGGAGGACTGGGAGGCGCATGCCAGCAAGCTCAGGACGGCAGTCGAGCACCGCCGTCGAGTTCGTCGACGATGTGTGAGGCGAGCGACGCGACCGCCGATGGACTCGAACGACGGCACCGCGAAGTAGGAGATGATCGACACTTCGGCGGGATGCGCGTCGAAGCCGACGTAGGCGTTCGCACCGAACCGGTTCGCTGCGGCCGCTTGTGCCGGTGCTTCGTACTCGTCGGTCGACATCACGGTCGCGCCGCGTTCGCGTAAGGACCGAGCAACGGTGCGGGTGATCGAGCTGAGACCGCCGAACTGGCCGACCACGAGCCGGAGCCCCTCGATCGACGACGGGCCGCTGCGTGCTTCGGACTCTCGAATGGATGCCACGCCCGGGCCGGAACCGCTCTTCTCGCTCACGAGGCGCAGCGTCCGCACGGTCTGAGCGCCACAGATGCCGTCGGCGGTGAGGCCCGAGTTGCGTTGGAAGTCGAGCACGGCACGGCCAGCGAGCGGGACCGAAGATGCCGTCGGGGCGACCGCAGTCGAATCCGACGTGGTTGAGGGATCGTTGGAGGTCGGCGACGTCGTCACCGCGCAGCATCGGTGCGTTGAGCATGAGCAGTCGGTCGCCGAGCTCCCAACCGGCCTCGATCAGCGCGAGCCACGTGGATTCGTCGCAGGAGCCGCTCACGTGCAGGCCGCGCTGCGTTTGGAACGAGGTCACCAACTGCACGGTGACATCGCAAAAGACACCGGCCTCGGCGGCCACCGGATCGAATCCGGCGGCGCCGAGGCGGCGTTGAAGGTCTCGGATGGCTTCGCCGCGTTGGCCGCGGGTCAGCGGGAAGTGGCCAGGAATCCGTCGATCTCCTCGAGCAGGGCACCCTTGCTCTTGGCGCCGGTGATGCGCCCGACGACTTCACCCTTGTCGAAGACGAGGAGCGTCGGGATCGACATGACGCTGTACTTCATCGCGATGTCGGGGTTGTCGTCGACGTTCAACTTGGTGATCGGAGTCTCGTCGCGCTCTCCGGCGATTTCACCGAGGATCGGAGCGATCTTCTTGCACGGTCCACACCACTCGGCCCAGAAGTCGACGACGACCGGCTTGTCGGCGCCTGTCGACGGTTTCGTCGAAGGTCGCGGTGGAGAGGTCGGTGATTCCGTTTGCCATGATTCTTGGTCCTTTCGAGGGATTCGGCTTCGTACAACCGTTGGTTGCTGATCCTCATTCCCTTCGATCAGAGTACCGCGGTTGTCCGTTCTGAAACGGGGTGCGTAGCCCAACCGCTCCGAGTCGAGTGAATCGCGTGTGGGATCCGGCTCCGTCACTCCGGCGGCGCTCCAGGTCTCGCTGAGCGCGACCTCGGTTTCAGACGCAGCAGGTCGACCGGTGGCGTCCAAGACGGCCCAGTGGTCGCTCGACCGACTTCTCGACGTTGCTCGGCGGATCCGAGTGGGAGCCTTCGAAGGGGTCAGGCCTCGGTTGTCGAGCCCCAGGTGGCGGGGTCGATGGCTTCTTCGGCGTCACCTTGGTCTTCGAGCCAGCGTTCGGCGTCGATGGCGGCCATGCAGCCGCTGCCGGCCGCGGTGATCGCCTGGCGATACACCGAGTCCTTCACGTCGCCGCAGGCGAACACGCCGGCGACGTTGGTGTAGGTGGAGTCGGGCCGGGTCGACCAGGTAGCCGGTGGCCTCGTCCATGTCGAGCACGCCGCGGAACAGGTCGGTGTTCGGCTTGTGACCGATCGCGATGAACAGCCCGGTCACGCCGAGGTTGCCGGTCTCGCCGGTCTCGTTGTTCACGATGTCGATGCTCTCGACCTTGTCGGCGCCGTTGATCTCGGTGACCGACGTGTTCCACAGGAACTCGATCTTCGGGTTGGCCTTGGCGCGATCCTGCATGATCGCCGAGGCCCGCAGCTCGTCGCGGCGCACGATGACGGTGACCTTGTCGGCGAACTTGGTCAGGAAGCGTCGCTTCCTCGAGCGCGGAGTCGCCGCCGCCGACGACGGCGATCTCGTGGCCGCGGAAGAAGAATCCGTCGCACGTGGCGCAGGTCGACAGGCCGTGGCCGATCAGGCGTTCCTCGGCGTCGAGCCCGAGCATCAGCGACTGGGCGCCGGTCGACACGATGACCGAGTTGGCCTTGTACGTGGCCTCACGGGTGGTGATCGTGAACGGCCGCTCGCTGAAGTCGATCGAGCTACGCCTTCTCGGTCTTGATGATCGTGCCGAAACGTTCGGCTTGTGCACGCATCTCGTCCATCAGCTCCGGGCCCATGATGCCGTCGCGGAACCCGGGGAAGTTCTCGACCTCGGTGGTCAGCATCAGCTGCCCACCCGGCTGATCGGAGGTGGACGACGGCTCACCTTCGATGATCAGGGGTGCGAGGTTCGCACGAGCGGTGTAGATCGCCGCGGTCAGCCCGGCAGGGCCGGATCCGACGATGACCACGTCGTGGACGGTGTCGGTGCTGGTGGTGTCGGTCATGTCGAACTCCGTGTTCGTTCAGCCGAAGGTGGGGGAGGGTTGGCGAGCAGTGGTGTGCCGATCGCATCGTGCAGGAAGGTGAACGCCCGCAGCGCTCGGACATTCCCGCTGCTCGATGAGCGTTGGTCGGCGGCCGGATCAGGCGGCGCCGGAGGTGTCGTTGCGCTTCTTGAACAGAATCGCACCGACGAGCGTCAGTGCACCGCCGACGATGAAGTAGCTGATGTAGACCGCTCGCCCTTGGTCGAGCAGCGGCTCGATGGCGGTCTGGAGGCCGCGGGTGAGGCCGACGAGCAGGAGCACCAGTGCGAAGAGGCCGAGGAAGATCGCGAGGAGACCGAACACGAGGCCGCGAGCGGCCATGACCGCCGGCCTGGTGGTCTTGGCCTTGACGTTGTCGACGAACTTGACGACCTGTTCGGTCGTGGCTTCAGCCCAGTTCGGATCGGTGAGCGGATTGCCGGCCATGGAGCGCGAGGCTAGCCGCGAAGCAACACGATGGCCCCAAGGATGAGCCGGGTCGGAGCGCCGACGTCAGGTCAGGGTTGCGTCGGAGGTGGGGTCGTCGGCAGTGGCACGGACTCGACGAGCGTGCAGTCCTCGGTGTACGCGTAGACGATGTCGTCGTCGAGGTCGACCCCCACGAAGACGTTCTCACCCTGGTATCGGGCGGGAGCGAGCAACCTCTCGATTCCGAACTCGGCCTCGCAGCTGTTGAACGGCGGCTCGAACTCGGTGTCGTCGGTCGTCAGCGGACCTCCCTCGAGGCCGATCACGACCAACGATCCGTAGTCGGCGAGATCGTCGGGTGTCTCGAGTTCATCACGATCGATCTCTGCAGCAGGAGACGGCTGTTCCGCAGCGTGCAGGTGCAGATGCTGCAGCGCCCGATTCCTCCATCGCTTCGTCTCCGGCGAAGAGGCCTCCCTCGCTGTCGGGATCGGCCTGGGCTTCTCCTTCGATCAGGTCGGCGTCGGGTTCGACGTCGGCCCCGACGTTCTCACCGAGCACTTCGGCGGTCTCGTTCGCTTCGACCTCGCTCAATTCGGCGCCCTCGTCGGCGACTGCTTCGAGCGTGACGTCGTCGGAAGCGTCTTCTTCGGCGAGGATCCCCCGGAACACTGCAGCAGCACCGGCCACGACGACGAGCGTTGCTGCTGCGCCGAGGAACCACTGGGACGCACCGAACGACCCGGAACGCTTGCCCTTGCCGCGTCCGCCTCGCTGGCGACGCCCCTCCGACGTGGACACCGGGGTGATGAGGGCCGCGGCTGCGGCGGCGTCGACACCCGCAGCGGGTGTTGCTTCGCCCGCTCGTTCGAGGTCGGACATCCGCTCCCACACATCGAGCGCGCCGGCCAGGTGGGCTTCTCGTTCGGACAACGACGCGATCGGTGCAGTGGCCGCCAGGACGCTGCTGACCTGGGTCAACGCAGCAACTTCGGCGAGGGTGTCGGGGCTGGTCTCGACGAGAGCGCGTTCGTCCGTCGTTGCCTCGCCATCGAGATACGCGCTGGCCAGCAGCGAGTTCTCGTGGATCTGGTCGTCGGTGTCGTCGCTCATGTCAGATCCGTTGGACGCTCGAAGTCCCCCGTCCGGTTCCCGACAGAGCGAGAAGTTTCCGATGTGACCTCCGCCACGAGCTCCGGGTGCTCGTCCAGCCGCAGCTCGTCCGCCAGCATTCTTCGCCCACGTGCGATGCGCGACTTGACGGTGCCGACCGGAATCTCCAAGACCTCGGCGATCTCGGCGTAGTCCAGGTCACCGACGTCGCGGAGCACGACCGCAGCCCGGAAGTCTTCGGGCAGCCCGGCCAGTGCACTGTCGATCGCGAGGCGATCGGCGATGGCTTCGACACGCCGACCGGCCAGGTCGTCGACGGGTTCCAGGATCACTTCACCGGAGTCGTCGTGGCGCACCATCGTCAGTGCCGGGCGACGTTTGCGCTTGCGGAGCTCGTCCAGTGCAGCGTTCGTCGCGATGCGGTACGCCCAGGTGCCGAACGACGAGCGACCGTCGAACCGGGGCAGGTTGCGCACGATCTTGATCAGCGCTTCCTGCGTGGCGTCGTCGGCGTCGCGGGATGTGCCGGCGATGCGTTTGGTCACCGCGTGGATGCGGTCGTAGTGGCGCCGCAACAGCTGATCGAGCGCGAACCGGTCACCGGCTCTCGCAGCTTCGATCAGCTCGAGGTCATCGGTCTGGACGGCGATGCGGCGACTGTAACGAACCGGGCTACGGCCAGGTGTGCATGTGACAGGGGAGGTGTCCCCCGGGTCCGGCCACGAGCGGGCTGGAATCGACTGCGATCAGCCGATCGAGATCTCGGAGATCGACTCACTGAACGGGTTGTCGTCGGTGCACAGGTCGTTCGGACCCAACTCGACGAGGTCGATCAGTACATGGTCGGCGCCGGTTCCGGCGAATGACGTGGTGACGACGTCGGCGCCAGGGCCGTTCGCACGGTCGACCCGTTCGCCCCAACCGTCGAGCGTGTCCGGTGGCGTGTCACCGGTCGCCGCGTAGAAGTTGACGTTGTAGGGCCCGTTCTCGAACTGCACCGTGAGGTCGTTCTGCAACGGTGCGTCGAAGCTCAGGACGACGCCGACGCGACCCTTCGCTCCCATGAACCGGTTCGAATAGCACTGCGTGCGCCACGACGTGGAGGTGTCGCCGTCGGTGAGACGCCCCAGCTGCTCGTCGAACTCCTGGCCGTCACCGCCGCCCGACACCGGGTCGAACACGGCGGACGACACGATGCTGGACGGCCCGGCAGCCGGTTGCTCGTCAGCCGGCGCGTCGGTGATGATCGGTTGCGGGTCGGCGGTCGCGTCGTCGGAGACGACTCCCTCGTCGAGAGCGTCGTCGGTCGCGATCCCGTCGGCCGTGGCCGGGTCGTCGGGCAGCGATGCCGCCGGGGCTGACGAGCCGTCGCCACCGGAGAACATCGTGAACCAGATGATCAACGCCACGACGACGGCGAGTGTGATCAGCCCACCGACCACGGTGGCCGACGGCCCCCACCTCTGGTCCATGCCCTTCGCAGGCGCGCCGCGCTGGTGGCCGGCCGGAGGTGTGCGGTCCGCTGATGAGGGCTGGACCGGTTGGCGAGCGGGAGCCGGAGCGTCCTGGACAGGCGGTGGCGCGTCCGCCCGGGTGACGCCCACTCGGGTGGACGGCGTCGGCTGCACGGGGATGCGACCGGTGATGTGCGGTGGCTCACCGATCACATTGACCGGACCGCTCGGCAGCGGGTCCGGAGTGGTGCGTGGCCGGTCGGGTACGCCGGTCGGGCGGCGTCGCTTGTCGGGTGCGGCCCGCTTGTCGTCGGGTCGGGAGAGCTTGCCGCGCGGCGGCGTCGGCTGTCGCATGCCGCGGCTGCGGTCGTTCGCACGACCCCGCGCATCCGACGGGGCGCGCACCAACTTTCCTGCCGAGAACGGCGACACCGGAGAACGTTCCTCGCTGGTCTCGTCGAACGCTGGGGGCCCTTCGGCCTGCGCGGCCTCGAGTTCGATGATCAGCGCGGCGCCGTTGGGGGGACGGAGCTCGGGCTTGCGGGCGAGCAGCGCGTGCACGGCACTCACGAGGCGCGTCGGCAGGGTGGCACGCAGGCGAGCCAGGTCTGTCGGGTCGCGCTGCAGGCGGGCGAGCGCGGTGTCGGCGTCGGATTCGCCGAGGAAGGGAACGCGACCGGCGAGGCACTCGTACATCACGAGGCCGAGCGAGTACAGGTCGGCACGACCATCGAGCTTCTTGCCACGTACCTGCTCGGGAGCGAGGTACTTCGCGGTACCCATCATGATGTTGTCGCTCGTGAGGTCGTCGCTGCCGTCGCCGTGCAGACCCTTGGCGATGCCGAAGTCGGTGAGCAACACACGCCCGTCGGGGGTGATCATGATGTTGCCGGGCTTGACGTCGCGGTGGACGAATCCGGATTCGTGAGCGTTGTCGAGCGCCCTGGCCACGGCGATACCGATGTGGCAGGTGAGTTCGGGGCTCAGCCGGTTCTGTGTGTCGAGCAGCTGACGAAGGCTCTTGCCGTCGACGAGTTGCATGACGACCGCCTGGCGGCCGTCCTGTTCGAACACGTCGTGCACCGCGACGATGTTCGGATGGTTGAGGCTCGCCGCAGCGATCGCTTCACGACGGAAACGTTCCGCGACGATCGGATCGGTGGCGAGCGTCGGCTTGAGCCACTTGACCGCGACCCGGCGGTCGAGTGTGAGGTCGATCGCCAACCACACCTCGGCCATTCCACCCGTGGCCAGGCGGCGCTGCAGCTCATACCGGCCGGCAATGGTCGTAGGGGTGGTGGCAGACATGGACGTCTCTGAACGCTAGTTGGGCCGACGCTTTCAATCGGGGCAATCCGGCAACGAGTTCACTCGCGCGCGAGACCGCATGCGGGTCCTGTCACCGACAACAGTTCCGGGCCGGGGAGGTGCTGGGTCTCGGCTGCTCGTCCTGGACGCTCAGACCGTTTCGTGGAAGGCGACGCCGATGGTGCCTCGGCCGCCGTGGGTGCCGATGACGGGGCCGATCTCGCCGATCAGAATCTCGCCGTCGTAGTGCGGGCGCAGCATGTCGACGAACACATCGACGTCGGAGCAGTCGGCGTGCAGCACCGCGAGGTTCTCGACGCGACCCTCGTAGCCCTTGAAGCGTTCGACCAGGTGGGCGAGTGCCTTGCTGCGGGTGCGCTGCTTACCGGCTTCGGCGACCACACCGCCGGTGACGTCGATGATCGGCTTGATCGACAGTGCCGTTGCCAGGAACGCCTTCGCACCACCGATGCGGCCGCCCTTCTTCAGGTTGTCCAGCGTGTCGAGTGCAGCGAAGACGCGGGTGCGACCGGCGAGGTCCTCGGCGAGCGCGGCGACGTCGTCGATCGACCCGCCATCGCCAGCGGCCTTGGCGCACGCGATGGCGATGGTGCCGATGCCCATGGTCACCGTGCGCGAGTCGACGACGCGGATGTCGACGTCGACACCGTCATCCGCGGCGACGGACTTGGCAGCGAGTTCCGCGCTCTGGATGGTCGCAGACAGTGCACCGGAGAGCGACACGACGACGATGCCCGTTGCACCGTCGGCTGCGAGGCGGCGGAAGACGGTTTCGAACTGACCGGGTGCTGGCGCGGCGGTCTCGGGAAGCGTCGACATGTTGACGCACCGGTTCCAGAACTCGGCGACGGTGAGCTGCTCGCGGTCGATCAGTTCCTCGTCACCGAAACGGATGCTGAGCGGCACGATCTCGATGCCCATCTCGTCCGCGACCTCGGCGGGGAGATCGCATGCGCTGTCGGTGACGATACGTACGTTGCTCACGGGGATGAGAGGTTAGTCAGACGATGCGTCGACGGCGCTCGCTGCCTCGTGCGGACCGTCGGCGTCGGTGTCGCGCTCACGCCGACGCGAACGCCAGTGGGAGATCCACCAGCTGGCGAGGATCAACACGAGTCCCGCGGTCAGGAGCTGGCCGAGTCCGGTGAGCGCATTCACACGCGAAGTGAGGCGCACGGGCTCGATCAGCGGCCGTTTGGCGTCCGGCGTGACGATCTCGACGGTCACTGCCGAGGTCCCGTTGGATCGTGCGACCACAGGGACGCTGACGACGGTGATGTCGTTCGGGACGAGTGTGACGATCATGTCGCCTTTCGGGAACGACAGTCGTGGCGAACGGAGCCGAAGCAGGACGATCAGCTCCTCGTCCAGTTGGTTCCCGATGCGGATCTCGATCTGCTGCTCGTCGCGACCCGTCAGGGTGAACGTGAACGGGTCGGGCGGTGTCACGGCGCCGCGAATGCGGGCGGCCTCGGCGACGAGCTCGTCGAGTTCTGCGTCGACGGCGTCGTCACCGAACGCCGTCGACACGAAGCTGTCGAGACGGCGTGACCATTCCGCCGGCCGATCGTCGCTGTCGGGCAGCATCGAGCTGGTGTCGGCGAGGTCTGCTTCCACGATGGCGATGCGGTCGAGCCTCGCTTCGAGCGACGGCCCTGCGGTGTCCGGCAGTGCTGCGTCGTCCGGAGGCTCCCGCGTGTCGGTCACCGACGCGAGGACGCTCGCCTTCGTGAAGCGAATCGCTTCGGAGTCCTCGGCGAACGACTCGAGCGCCAGCACCAATTCGGGGTCGAACGTGTCCGATCCCGGTGCTGCGATCAGCCGACTGAGCCGGTCTCGCGTGCCGGCGCCCGGTGCCGAGTACTGATCGAGACGCCACCCGGCGACGGTCTCCAGCGCCCATTCGGTCGCTGTCTGTTCGGCCAGGATCTCCTCGGTTCGCTCGGCGCCGAACATGGCGCCCAGTTCCTCGTCGATGAGCAGGACCAGGATGGTCGATCCATCGGGGAGGTCGAGTTCGACGAACCGGTCGAGCGCCGGAAACTCGTCGGTTTCGCTCGTCGACGCATTCGTCGTGCCGACCACGGTCGTTTCGTACACGTCGACGGGCATGGCGAGGTAGCGGACACCGAGATCACTGAGGACCTGCGCACCTTCAGCACTCAGCGGCTCGGTCGTCAGCCACACGTCGCGTACGCCGAACACACCGAACAGGTCGCGCATGTCGGCTTCACCCGCGCTGAGCTGACGTACGAACGCATCGACGCGATCGACGGCTGCCGCCGACGACACGTCGAACGGAGTGGCGGGGGCGGCGAGTACCTCTTCGTCGGCGAGGATGTCGGCAGCGTCGTCACGGAGGACACCGCTCTCCACGGCTGCCGTCGCGACGCTGGGCGGGATGTCGAGGGTCATCGGCGTGTCGACGATCGATGCCACACCGAGCAGCGCGTCGAGTTCGTCTGCTGCATCGGCGAACGCCTCGTCGCTGGCGGTGGGGCCCGGGTCGTCGATGGAGGCGATCAGCGAGAGATCGATCGGAGGCGGCGCGATCACCGGGCTCGACCGTCGTTCCACGACCGTGCCGTGACGCGCGACGACCTGGTCGTTGACGAGCAGCTGGACGAGGATCGGATGGATCCCGTCCACGTTGAATCTGAGACGTTCCTCGACGCTCGGGTCGGCATCGGTCGGAACGCGGATGCGCAGTGTGGCGACGTCGTCGCCGATCGACGGTGATCAACGTCCGCGCCGTCGACGAAGTCGACGCCGTCGATCGCGGAGGCGAGAACCGGCTGCGAACGAGGGTTCGGGCCCGAGGAGTCCGGCGAGGTCGTCTCGTGTCGTCGATCGGTTCGTAGTTCAGGACGCCGCACGGTCGAGCGGAACGGGCGGTGGCAGCGTCGTGGTGGGTGCGGGGTCCGTGGTCGACGTGGACGTTTCGGGTGCAGTCGTCGCCGGCGGCGTGGTGGCTGCGGGGCTGTCCGTCACCGGGTCACCGGTCGGAACCGTGGTCGGTGTGGAGGTGGTCGAGGTGGAGGTGGTGGTCGGTGTGGTGGTGGTCGTGGACGTGCTGGTCGTGGTCGGAGGTGTGAGTTCGGCGACGGTGGCGAGGTCGCCGGTCAGTCGGTAGGTCAATTCGATGTCGCCGTCGGGTGCGAGGTCGAAGGACTGATCGATGAGCTCGAACTCGACGGTGCCCGACGACGTGAACGGCGGTTGCCGAGACGGGAGGTTCTGATTCGTCCTGCGCGGTGACGGTCGAGGCGAGGGTCGTGACGCCGGCGAACGAGGCGGCCACGAGCACCGCGGCGATGGCGCGGTTCATGCCGGCCGCGTGAACTCGACCACGACGAGTTCGTCTCGAAGCCGATCGAACCCTGCACGTCGGTAGAGCTCGAGGGCGGCCAGATTGTCGACGCCGGTGTTGACCATCGCTCGCTGCGCGCCGCGGCGCACGAGCCAGGCGAGCGCGTCGTCGACGAGGAGGCGGGCGGCCCCGTTGCGGCGCGCCTCGGGATGCACGGCGAGGCGTTGCAGGTAGCCGTTCGGTCCGGCCGATCCGGTGATCGCGAATCCGATCGGTGCTGCGCGTCTGCTCGCAGGTCGCCGTCGGGCGGACGAGGTGACGAGTCGCCGCCGCGAGCGCGGCGTCGCAGAAGCGATCGTCGTGGAGCGATGCAGCATCGTGCTGCCAGCCGTCGGGGAACGCCGAGCGATCGATGTCGGCAGCCGCGTCGAGGTCGCGCACTCTGAGTGCGATCGTTGCGAGGTCGGCCGGCGCCGCGACGTGCAGGCGATCGTGCAGTGCGCGTTCGAGCAACGCGAGTCGGTCGACCACGGCGAACCCCGCGTCGAGGAAGGCGTCGGCAGCCGCAGGGAACAGCGCCCCGGTTCGGATCCGCGCGATGACAGGCGATCTGAATGCGTCGCGCACCCACCCGCCGATCGCGTCGGCGCTCGGCTCCATGTGAACGTCCAACAGCACGAGGTGCGCAATGGACGGATCGAGCGGCCACCGGCGGAGGTCGGCGCGGGCAGTCGGGTTCGCGATCGACTGACGCACGCCGTCGAAGCTACTGCCTGACCGCGCTCGCGGAGTCGCACAGAGGGTCGTGCCAATACGCTCGGGACGGTGATCCCCGAACGCTTCGCCCCGGTGCTGCGCGAGCTGGCACCGTTGGCCGAGCGGTTCCGGGCCAACGGTCATCGCCTGTACCTCGTCGGAGGAACGGTCCGCGATCTGCTGGTGGCGGACGGCAAGACGGACTTCGACCTGGACCTCACGACCGATGCCCGACCGCCCGAGATCAAGGCGTGCCTCGACGGGTGGGCCGACGCGACCTGGACCCAGGGGGAGAAGTTCGGAACGATCGGCGCGAACAAGGTCAACGCGGACACGGGCGAGACACGGCCCTACGAGATCACCACGTTCCGGGCCGAGGCGTACACCGACGAGTCGCGCAAACCGGTCGTGGTGTTCGCCGACGAGATCGACGCCGACCTCTCGCGTCGTGACTTCACGGTGAATGCGATGGCGCTGGAACTGACCGGCGACGGCGACGCTCCGGAGTTGGTCGACCCGTTCGACGGTGCCGTCGACCTGGTGCAACGCATCCTGCGGACCCCGCTCGGGCCCGAGGTGAGCTTCAGTGACGACCCGCTGCGAATGTTGCGCGCGGCGCGCGTTCATCGCTCGGTACCAGTTCGAGCCGGTGCCGGGCCTCACAGAAGCATGTCGGTTGATGGCGTCGAGGTTGGAGATCGTGTCGGCGGAGCGAATCCGTGACGAACTCGACAAGTTGATCGTCGTCGACCACCCGGCTGCCGGCCTGTGGTTCCTGGTCGACACCGGCCTGGCCGACCAGTTCCTGCCCGAGCTGCCGAACATGCGCCTCGAGCACGACCCGATCCATCGCCACAAGGACGTGCTCACCCATTCGATCGCCGTCGTGGAGAACGTGCGACCGTTGCACGAGTGGGACGACATCGCGGCGGGTGATCGGGCGGCGTTCGACTTCCGGCTCACTCGACTCGCTGCGCTGTTCCACGACGTGGGCAAACCGAAGACCCGCGGCTACCAGCCGGGCAAGGGCACGACGTTCCACCATCACGACGCGGTCGGTGCGCGGATCACCAAGAAGCGGATGGCGGCGCTGCGCTACTCGAACGACGACGTGCGTGACGTGACCGAACTCGTCGCGCTGCACCTGCGGTTCCACACCTACTCGATGGGCTGGTCCGACTCGGCGGTGCGCCGTTACGTCCGCGACGCCGGCGATCTCCTGCAGGAACTCAACGTGCTGACACGTTGCGACTGCACCACCCGCAATGCGAAGAAGGCAGCGCGCCTCTCGCGCCGGATGGACGAGCTCGAGATCCGCATCGGGGAGCTCGCCGAAGCCGAGGAGTTGGCGTCGCTGCGCCCGGAGATGGACGGCAATGCGGTCATCGAGCATCTGGGCATCGACCCCGGGCGGGTGGTCGGCGAGGCGATGAAGTTCCTGATGGAGGTCCGCCTCGAAGACGGCCTCGTCGGCGACACCGAGATCCGCAAACGTCTCGACGCGTGGAACGCCGAGCGACGCTGAAGCACACCGATCGGCTCGTCGGCACAGCCCGCCGTCCGCGAATTATGTCGGTCGAACCGACACGTATCCCTGATCGTTGATCGACGCCGTCGTACTGTCGGCGCGTGGAATTCGCTGGGGTGGTGGTGGTAGCAGCATCGTCGCTGTCTGCTGTCCTGGCTGCGGTCGTGATGTTCCGTCGCCTGCGCGTGTCGGTCCGGGACCTCTCCGCCGCTCACGACGATGTTCGCCGTGTGCTCGACGGTCTCCCCGACGCCGTGCTCAGCCTCGACGCCGCTGGAGCGATCATCTCGGCCAACGAGCGCGCCGAGGAACTGACCGGCCGGTCGATGGACGAGTTGCTCGGTCGATCGTTCATCGGGTTCGTCTCCGTGGAGGATCGCGACGACATCACCGACCGTTGGAAGCGCCTGCGCCTCGACGTCGATGCCGCAGCAGACGGTCGACGATCGGCGAGCGCGGTGTTCGAACTGATCGCACGCGACGGCGGCTCGAACCTGGTCGAGGCATCGCTCCACCCGGTCGGCGACGACGAGCCCGGCACGGTCGTGATCCTGCGCGACGTGAGCGACCGGGAACGAACGACCGAGGCGTTGGAAGCCGCCCGTCGGCGATTCCAGCAGGCGTTCCACTCCGCGCCGACGGGCATGGCGTTGGTCCGCCTGTCCGACAACCGGATCATCGACGCGAACCAGTCACTCGCCGACATGCTCGACCACCAGCGCATCGAACTGGTGGGACGCTCGATTCGTGAGATCACGCACCCCGATGATCTGCGGATCGCGGCGGGCGAACGGGCTCGTATCGAGCTGGGCATCGACAACAGCTACCGGATCGAACAGCGCTACATCCGACGCGACGGCGAACTCGTCTGGGCGCGGACGCAGGTCGCGGTGACGGAGGAGGACGGTGTCGAACTCGCGATCACCCACATCGAGGACATCAGCGAACAGCGTCGTGCCACCGAGCAGTTGTCCCATGCGGCCACGCACGACTCGCTGACCGAGTTGCCGAACCGAGCGTCGATCCTCGCTCGGCTCGACGAGCTCCTGCTGACGGCAGGCGTCGACGAGGTGGCGGTGTTGTTCATCGACCTCGACAACTTCAAGATCGTCAACGACAGCCTCGGCCACGTGGTGGGCGACGAACTGCTCCGCCGCGTGGCAGCCAGGTTCCGGTCGGTGATGCGGACGGGTGACGTGCTCGCACGCTTCGGTGGCGACGAGTTCGTCGTGTTCGTCGACGGCACGCCGAAGGAACCGGACGACATCACCGGCGAGGTCCGCCTCGGTCCGCTCGACCCGGCGAAGGTCGCTCAGCGCTTGCAGCGCTCGCTGCACGACGTCGTCGAGATCGACGGTCACGAGCTGATCGTCTCGGCGTCGTTCGGGTACACGACGAACGCCCGAGTCGGGATCGCAGCATCGGAGCTGTTGCGTGACGCCGACGCCGCGATGTATCGGGCCAAGGCCGCCGGGCGAGATCGCATCGCGCGTTTCGACGTGGCCGACGAGTCGATGCAGCGCGACGCGGTGAACTCGCCGTTGCGGGTCGCGAGCGATCTACGGCGAGCGCTCGCGGGTGACGAGATCGTGCCGTACTTCCAGCCGATCGTCGACCTGTCGAGCGGCGAGTTCACGAAGCTCGAGGTACTGGTGCGTTGGCTCCACCCCGAGCGCGGGCTGCTCGTCCCCGACGAGTTCCTCGCGATCGCCGAGACGGCGGGGATGATGGGCGAGATCGGCGAGCGGATGCTGCGCGATGCGCTCGCGCAGCTCGCCAGGTGGCGAGCGCAGGGGCATCCGTACGGTCGCTGCGCACTGGCGATCAACCTCGACGCCCAACAGCTCGGCGACGCGAATCTGTTGTCGATGGTCGAAGTCGCCCTCGGTACGAGTGGCATCGAGGCCGACGCCCTGTGGTTCGAGATCACCGAGACCACCCTGCTCACCGACGTCGCAGCGGCGACCGTCGCACTGCGCGACCTGCGTGGTCTGGGTGTGCACCTGTCGGTCGACGACTTCGGCACCGGCTACTCGTCGCTGACCTACCTCAAGAAGTTCCCCGTCGAGGCGATCAAGATCGACCGCTCGTTCGTCAACGGCCTCGGCATCGAGGTCGACGACTCCTCGATCGTCGACGCCGTCATCCGACTCGGCCACTCGCTCGGCCTGCACGTCATCGCAGAGGGTGTCGAGACGCCGCTCCAGCTGACGAAACTCCGCGAGCTCGGTGCGAACAGCGGGCAGGGCTACCTGTTCAGTCGACCGGTCCCGGCCGACATGCTCGACGCCCGCGTCGGCGTCGACGTGCCGTTCTGAATCCCGCGGGTCGCGGCGTCAGCTGCCTTCTTTGCGAGCTCGCAGGACGAGCGTCGTCGGGATCGGTTGCGTCGGGCCGACGCCCAACTCCTTGACCTGGTCGACACGGAAGTTCGATCGTTCGAGCGCGGTGAACCAGCCGCCGATCGTGCGTGCGACGGTGCCGTACGGCTTCGAGGGTTCCACAGCGGCGAACGGATGCGGCATGGCGATCACGAACGGTGTGGACGGCTTGAGGACCCGGTGGACCTGGCGCAGCAGTCGCCCGAGGTCGTCGACGGCCACGATGGTCTGGGCAGCGACCACGACATCGCACGACGTCGAGGCGATGTCGCCGAGGTCGGCGAGGTCGGCGTCGAGACACTGCACGGTGACCTCGGCGGCGTCGGCACGCTGGCGCATCTCGGCGATGCGGACGGGGTCGGGGTCGACGGCGATGGCTCGACCGCCGGCCTTGGCGAACTCGATCGAGTTGAACCAGGGGGAGATGCCGAGCTCGACGGCGCGCTTCTGCCCACTGACGTCGCCGCACAGTCGCAGTTCGGTCTCGTCGGCGATGCCGGCCCCGTAGGTGATGTTCGCTGCCATCTCACCAGTGTGCCCGGTGTGACCGGGTGAGGCGGGGACAGCCGTGGGACGCAGCGTCGATGTGTCGCGGGTACGATCGCCCGTCATGGCATTCACCGCCGGCGCCATCCAAGGGACCGATGGTGCGCGCGGCATCGTCGACCATCGCCTCGCCCGCCGGATGCTGATCAACGAAGTCCGCAAGGGACGAGTCCCGATGGACACCGTCTGCGACGCTCACCCGGAACTGATCCGTGCGGCTCGCAACGTCGGCACCGAGACCAAGACCGAGTGCCCCATCTGCGAGCAGGTGAACCTGCGGTTGATCACCTACGTGTTCGGTCACGGCATCGGTCCGCAGGGCAGGTGTGTGTCGACGGCGAAGGAGATGCGTTCGCTGAACGCTCGCCCGGAGGACCTCAACGCCTACGTGGTCGAGGCCTGCACGGAATGTCGCTGGCACCACCTGTTGCGTGTCCTCCCGGTCGGTGGGCGCGGCCGGACCCGAGCACGAACTCGAACACCTTCGTGAAGGCGCGGGGTGCGTCGCCCCACCGACCGATCCCGATGGTGGAGCACACCGCCATGCGCAGGGTTCGTTCACGGATGGGTCTGGTTGCCGTCGCCTCGGCGCTGATCGTGTCCGCGTGTGCGGCGGGTTCCGACGACGCAGCCGACCCATCGCCGGTCGCACCCGTCGTCACCGAACCGCTCGAAACCGATCCGCCTGAAACGCAGTCGGTCGGGACAGATCCGGTCGAGACAGTCCCGGTCGAGACGGATCCGGTCGAGTCTGATCCGGTCGAGGGCGGGGAGGATGGCAAGGACGTCGTCACCCGTTCCGTCGGGGCCGACGAGGACGGTGTGTTGCCCGAGGGAGTCGGGTCGGTGACTGCACGAGTCACGTCTGCGGATGGCGACGTGTGCGAGGTGTGCCTCTGGCTGGCCGACGACGACCTGTCGCGCCAACGCGGGTTGATGGGTGTCACGGATCTGGGAGACGCGGTCGGGATGGCGTTCGTCTGGGAACGATCGTGGGTCGGCAACTTCTTCATGTTCCAGACACCGACGCCGCTGTCGATCGCGTGGTTCGACGACGCAGGCGAACACGTCGGCCAAGCGGACATGGAACCGTGTCTCGTCGACGACTCGGCGACCTGCGAGCGATACACGGCCGACAGCCGGTACGTGCTCGCCGTCGAGATGTTCGGCGGTCAGCTCGACGCCATCGGGATCGGCCCCGGCGCGAACGTCGAACTGCTCGATCTGCCCTGCGCCTGACGTCACCCCTCCCCGCCCGTCCTTTCCCGCCCGGCACCATCGCTACAGGGCCCCGTCCTTTCCCGCCCGGCACCATCGCTACAGGGCCCCGTCCTTTCCCGCCCGGCACCATCGCTACAGGGTGGCGCCATCAGCGGGGCGTCCTCGTGAGGCGGTGTACCGGTGATCGTCGCCCTCAACCTCGCCCGGGAGCTCAGAGTCGGTGCCCTGGTGCATACGTCGACGATCTGTGAGGTACCCCTGCGCTTGGATGGAGCCATGAGGTTGGATCCCGTGCCGAGCGCTGTCGCAGGCGGCCCGGCGCGCGATCCACGCCGGTCCGATAGCGTGCCCAGGTCCATATTGGCCCTGCCCCCACGGGGGCTACTGCACGCCGGGGTCGCCCGGCGCGTTGTATCCGAAGGGAGAAAAACACGTATGAAGCGTGGTTACGAATTGATGGTCATCATCGACGGAGACGTCGACGACCCCAAAGCACAAGCCTGGATGAAGTCGGTCACCGACGGCGTCAAGGCGGCCGACGGTGAACTGCACGGCAAGATCGATTGGTGGGGCAAGCGACAGTTCGCCTACCCGATCAACAAGAAGCCTGCCGGCTACTACCTGGTCGCTGAGATCGTTGCCGGCCCCGGCGCCCTCGACGAGCTCGAGCGTTCGCTCCGTCTCGCGGACGACATCGTCCGCCACAAGCTCATCCGCATTCCGGAAGCCGAGGCCGAGCGCCGCGGCATGGCGGTCGAGGCAGCCTGATCGGCTGCTGATCGCACATCCAGCACAAGGGGAATCAACATGGCACAGGACAACACCGTCACACTGGTCGGGAACCTCACGAAGGATCCCGAACTGCGCTACACCACGGGGGGCCGTGGCGTCGCGAGTTTCGGACTCGCCGTCAACCGGCGTTGGCAACAGAACGGGGAATGGCAAGAGGCCGTCTCGTTCTTCAACGTCGTTGCATGGGCAGACCTCGGTGAGAACGCTGCGGCGTCGCTCACCAAGGGCACCCGTTGCATGGTCACCGGTCGTCTCGAGCAGCGCTCGTACGAAACGCGTGAAGGCGAGAAGCGCAACATCACCGAAGTGATCGCCGACGATCTCGGACCCAGCCTCCGCTGGGCCCAAGCACAGGTCGAACGCATCAGCCGCGACGCGGCTGGTGGCGGCAGTGGTGGTGGCGGAGGCGGTGGCGGCGCAGCCGCGGCAGCTCCCGATCCTGTCTACGGCGAAGAAGAGCCGTTCTGATCGACCCCCGCTCACGCGGTGTCGATTCCCTCGTTTTGACCAGAACTTTCCAGTAAGGAACTCAGCCTCATGGCATCCAAGAAGAACAAAGCCCGCTCCGCGCGGGATGCGAACCCTCGCAAATTCAAGAAGAAGACCAGCATCCTCCTCATCGAGAAGGTGGAGTACGTCGACTACAAGGACGTCGATCTGCTCAGCCGCTTCATGAGCGACCGCGCCAAGATCAAGAACCGTCGCGTCGCCGGCAACGACCTGCAACAGCAGCGCCTCGTCGCCAACGCCGTCAAGGTCGCTCGCGAAATGGCGCTCCTGCCGTACGCGAAGCGTGTTGCGTCCACTCGCACTGGCGGCCGCCGCGGCGATCGCGACGACAAGCGTGGTGGCGATCGTGACGAGGAGAAGTCCTTGGACACGAGCGACACCGCCGTCGACACGAGCGCAGAGGGTGCCGACGAGGCAGCCACCGACGCAGTCGACACCGGCGAGCAGAACGTCACCGAGACCGAGGTCTCCACCGACGAGTCGTCCTCGAGCGAAACAGTGGAGGCCTGATCATGCAAGCGATTCTCCGCTCCGACGTCGCAGGCCTCGGCCTTCGTGGCGACATCGTGGATGTGGCCGACGGTCACTTCCGCAACTTCCTCCTGCCGAAGGGTCACGCCATCAAGGCGTCGCCCGGTGCAATCCAGCAGGCAGTCAAGATGCGTGCGTCCCGCGATGCTCGTGACCACGAGTCCCGTGAAGCGGCCACTGCGGTCGCCACCAAGCTCGTGCCGCAGACCATCACGATCACGGCCAAGGCGTCGCCCGAAGGCAAGCTCTTCGGTTCGGTCTCCGCAGCCGACGTGGCCGAGGCCGTCATGGCACAGACCCAGGTCGAGATCGACCGCAAGAACATCGACATCGACGGCGTGAAGACCGTCGGCTCGCACACGGCCACCGCGTCGCTGCACTCCGATGTCTCGTTCCCGATCACGCTCGAGGTCGTCGCGGCCGAGTGAGCCGCGTCACCTGAAGAATTGTCGATGTCACTCGCTGTGCCGAGTGACATCGAATCGACATGCTGGGGCGTGTCCTGCCACACGGCAGGGCACGCCCTCTCGTGTTTTTCACAACTCGTCCACAGGACGTTGTCAGTGTGACTGTCCACCGTCTCACGGGGTTGTCCACAGCTCGTCAACATGTGATCCGCAGGCTGTCGGGACTGGTTGTCCACAGCCACTACCAGGGAGAATGATGGACAATGGCCGGTGACGAGAACTTTCCCATCGATGACGGCGGAGGCAGCTCCGTGGTGCCGATCCGTCGGATGAGTGCCCCCAGCGCCGGGTCGGGCCGGGTTCCTCCTCACAACCTGGAGGCCGAAGCGTCGGTGCTGGGTGCTCTGTTGCTGTCGCGTGACGCAATCGGTGCCGTCGGCGAAGCGGGCCTCAAACCGCGTGACTTCTACAACCCTGCGAACCAGCACATCTTCGATGCGGTGCGTGCGCTGTACTCCTCGTCGGGGCCCGTCGACGTCGTCACCGTCGCCGACGAGTTGCGCAAGGCCGGCATGCTCGAAGACATCGGCGGCATCGCACAGCTGAGCGAACTGCAGAACGCCACGCCGTCGGTGTCGGGTGCCGAGCACTACGCCAAGATCGTGATGGACACCGCGCTGCTGCGCCGCCTGATCCAGACCGCCGGCGAGATCACCGACCTCGGGTTCAGCCAGCCCGACGACGTCGCTCGCACGGTCGACCTCGCCGAGTCGAAGATGTTCGAGGTCGCCGAGGACAAGGTCGTCGACTCGACCCGCCCGATCCAGGAACTGTTGAACATCACGATGGACGAGCTCGAGCTCGCCTTCGAACGTGGTGACACGATCACCGGCGCCGCCACCGGCTACTTCGAACTCGATGAGTTGCTCGCCGGTCTGCAGCCCAGCACGCTGAACATCGTCGGCGCACGCCCGGCCATGGGCAAGACGGCGTTCGGCTTGGGCCTCGCAACGCACATCGCGAAGCACGAGGACAAGCCGGCACTGGTGTTCTCGCTCGAGATGGGCCACAGCGAGCTGACGCAGAGAATCCTGTCGTCGGAGGCGAAGGTCGATTCGAGCAAGCTGCGAACCGGCAAGCTGACCGAGTCGGACTGGTCGAAGATCGGCCTCGCCGTCGGCCGGCTCGAGGTGCCGCTGTACCTGGACGACAACCCACAGGTCACGGTCATGGAGATCCGTGCGAAGGCGCGTCGTCTGAAAGCGCAGCACGGTGGCATCTCGGTGATCCTGATCGACTATCTGCAGCTGATGTCGGGTTCGGGACAGTCCGAGAACCGCCAGTTGGAGGTGTCGGAGATCAGCCGAAACCTGAAGGTGCTGGCTCGTGAACTGGAGTGCCCCATCGTGGCGTTGTCCCAGCTCAGCCGTAACTTGGAGTCACGCCAGGACAAGCGGCCGATGCTCGCCGACCTGCGTGAGTCGGGTTCGCTGGAGCAGGACGCCGACGTCGTGATGTTCCTGTACCGCGACGAGGTCTACAACCCCGAGTCACCGGACAAGGGCTCGGCAGAGGTCATCGTCGCGAAGCACCGCGCCGGCCCCATCGGTACCAAGCGCCTGGTGTTCCTCGGTCAGTACACGAGGTTCGACAACGCCGCCCGCTCCATGTAGTGATGAGGCGCACTTAAAGTGTCCCAAACGGCCTACATGTCCCAAACGCGATAACTACACGTCCCAGATCGTTGGAGTTGTCCCAGAGTTCGACGCTGAGCGACTCCGGTCCCTGGGCGTTCGGCAAGTGCCGCGACTATCGAGCGTGCAGCCCCGAGGAAGAAGTGCCTGACGCAGCGCGCTCGCAGCGGTGCCGGCTCGACGTAGTTCTGAGCGGCCGATGACCGGTGGCGGCCGCAACTGGTGGTGGTCAGTGGGATCTGTGAACATCGCCAAATCGTTCCGTGGCGGACATTCAGGAACTTGCACCTTCCTGACGGTTCTGCGCTGTGCCGAACCCGTCAGCAGCTGTGCGTTCTGAGACTGTGTCGAGTTCAGCGAAAAGCGTCAGTTGCAGGCCAGCGGCTGCGTCAAGACGGCTGTTCGAGGATCTCCACGGCGTTTCCATCGGACCGGCGATCAGCGAGGCCCCGTTCGAAACGAGTCGTTGGGTGGCCGCAGCGGTGTCATCGACTTCAAACGCGAGCCGGATGGGCGGCGAAACGCGACGTCCAACTTCGATCTCGTCGATCATGTTGACCTGTGCAGAGTTCGCAAGTTCCAGCGTTGCCCGGCCGGCGTCCAGGATGACGACACGCGCATCGCCTTCGCCCTCGAATGCTGCGAGTTCTTCGAGACCGAGCACATCGCGGTACATCGTGAGGGCTTCGTCGAAGTCGTCGGCTTCAACGACGACTCGCATCTGGTGAACGGTGTTCTGAGGTGATGTCATACGCTCTACGGTAAACCCTCACATCAATGTGAGGGTCAAGCCCTGGATCGGAAAAGATGCGAATTGGAGAAGTCGCCCGTGCGACCGGAGTGAGCGTCCGGCTCCTGCGTTACTACGAGGAACGGGGTCTGCTGCGCCCTAAGCGAAGCGACTCGTACCAGCGCATCTACGAACCCGATGCCCTCGAACGCGTCGCACAGATTCGTGACCTCCTCGCTGCTGGCCTCAGCACCGAACGGATCTTCGATCTGCTTCCATGCTTCGACGCACCACCCCACGAACGCACCACCCACCTTCTCCAGAGCCTCGAAGCCGAACGACGCAAGATCGACTGTGCCATTGTGTCTCTCCGCGCCGCCGCCGACGCTCTCGATGAGGTCATCGTTGACGTTGTCCACGCCGCACCCGCATCTCGCAGCATCACCTGACGTCAGCTGCTCTGTTTGCGATGCGTCGGACCGCTACCGGTCGGTTGATCGGACGAGCGTGGTTGGACATAATCTTCGTATGCCTACTGCGGAGGTTCTCTGGCACTGTGCAGCATTGAGCAGCGCCGAGCACTGCGTGTTGTCCGAAACCGCATCGGGATGGCAACTCCATGGACTCACCGTGGCGCCCATCGGTGACGATCCGGCCCACATCGATTTCGTCGTCACGACCGACCGCAACTGGGTGACGACCACCACCAGCATCTCGATCCACGGCCCACGAAACGCCACGTACGAGATCAGATCTGCCGGCGGGTCCTGGACGGTCAACGGGGAGGAACGCCCAGACCTTGACGGCTGCGTCGACATCGATCTCGGATGGACGCCCGCCACGAACATCCTCCCGGTCCGACGACTCCAACTCGACGTCGGCGCAACAGCAACGACAACGGCTGCCTGGTTCAAGTTCCCCGATCTGGTCATCGAAAACAGCGAGCAACGGTACACACGTACCAGCGACCTGCTTTGGCGCTACGAGTCCGGCCCCTACGACTTCGACATCACCGTCGACATGAACGGACTGGTCACCAAGTACGGCGACGACCTTTGGCAGTCAGCTACGCACCGCGACTGACCATCGGTACGAAAGCGTCCGGAGAGCTGCTCGGTGAGACTTGGCTCGGGCGAGCATTCTCAAGCGCCGAACCAGCGCGCTTGGCGTGCTCGTCAAACGCGGCTTCAAACTTGGAAACTGACCGCCACCGGTCACCGCATCCACGCCGAGCGCCGGTCGCAAGCGGACCGATCTCGTTCAGGATTCCGCGTCGAATCTCGTCGGACCCCTGATACGTAGAGCTTCCCTATTCCGCAAACCCGTCGGAAATAGTTGACATGTCGGAAATGTCCGACGTATGGTGCTGCGGTGCCTGACGCTGACACTTTCGCAGCACTCGCGAACCCGACCCGTCGGAGACTGCTCGAACTACTCAGCGAGTCACCGTCCACGGCGGGCCACCTGGCTGAACAGTTCAAGCTGAGCCGCCCGGCTATCTCCGAGCATCTCAGCGTCCTCCGCAACGCTCAATTGGTGCGCCACAGGGTCGAAGGGCGCGAGCGAATCTACGAACTTGATGCTGGCCCACTCGCCGACGTGACCGAATGGCTTCGACCATTCGAGCGCTACTGGCGAGATCAGCTTTCCACCCTCTCCGACTATCTCGACAAGGAAACCGAAGCATGAAAACCATCAACGTCGACCAGTTCATCGCTCGCCCGCCCGAACGAGTCTGGAACGCGCTCGTCGATCCCGAAGAACTCGCGAAGTGGTGGGTCCCGGGCGACATTGCACCGATCGTCGGACACAAGTTCTTCCTGGAAATGCCAGGCTGGGGCAACACGCCGTGCGAGATCGTTGAAGTCGATGAACCTGAACGCCTCGTCTACACGTTCGCCGACTGGACCCTCACCTGGCGCCTCGTCGCCGAAGGATCCGGCACCCGACTCTTCCTCGACCACTCCGGTTTCGACCTCGACAACCCACAACACAAGTTCGGCTACGAGAACATGGGGCCGGGATGGAGAGACGAAATCCTTCCTGCCCTTGCCTCACTTGTAGAAGCGGACTGAGCATTTGCGTTGACTGCCACGACCGCGCCGCTCGGACCTCGCGAGGCTCGGCCGCCTACCGACGTGGCGAGCCGGCGTGCGCAGCACTCGCAGTTAGGCGAACACCCCGCCCGATCGGAATGTGCATCACGAAGCGGGTGCAACCGCCCATAGCCGACAGGGCGATGCTTCTATGTCTTGTCAAGGTGCAATTCGGGGTGTTCGAGGAGTCGCCAGACTCGTCGTGCGATGAAGCGTTTGAGGCATCGTGTGGCTTCTCGTTCGGTCTTGCCTTCGCTGGTTCGACGAGCCATGTAGTCCTTCGTGACCGGGCAGCAGCGTTGTCGGGTGACGGCAACGAAGTAGAGCGCCCGGTTGAGTTGGCGATCCCCGCCTCGGTTGAGCCGATGCCGGTCCTGGTTCTGGCCAGAGGTGACCTCGACGGGCGCGGTCCCGCCGAGTCGGGCGTACGCGGCTTCGCTGTGGCAACGGCCGGGATGTGACCAGGCAAGATAGAACGCTGCGGCGGTGACGTAGCCGACACCGCGGCTCAGCAATCAACTGCGGTGCAGCTCGATCGAGGAGCGTCTTCATCGCTGCGTCGTGCTCGGCGATCTCGGCCTCGAGATGCTGCACCCGGCGTGCGAGTGCGCGCATCGCGTTGCGGGTGCAACGCTCGTCGACCGGGCGCTTCGCGCTGTCACGGAATCGAGAGCAGCGGTCCACGATCTTGCTGGTTCGTAGCCCGCGTAGCTCGGAGCGGAGTTGTTCATCCGCAGTCACGATGAACGCCTTCAACTCATTCACCGCAGCCGTGCGAGCGCGGACCGCTGCAGCTCGCGCGACCGTGTGAACCCGGATGGCTTCTCGGATTCCGTCGTTGGCGCGCGGTTGATTGAGCTTGTCGCGACCGAGCGCTTCGCGAGCCGGCGCGGATCGCGTCGAGGGCGTCGGACTTGGCGCCGTCCTTGGTTGCTTTGCGCATCGGCCGGTCGAACTCGATGACGAGTTCGTCGAGACGTTCCAACGCCATCGTGAGCCCGCGGCCGTAGCTCGCGGTGCCCTCGATCACCCAGGCCCGCTCGGACTCTTCGGTGTGCGCATCGGCCCACGCAATCGCGTCGCGGTAGCCGTCGCGAGTTGCCGGGAAGCGGTCGGTGGTGATCACCCCCGCCGTTCGCGAGTCGAGTGCTGCGACAGTGATCCAGTCGCGGTCGGGATCGACGCCGATGACATGGTCAACGAGTTCTGCCAACATGATGATGGAACCTCCAATGTGTGTGGTTTCGGTCGTTGCCGGCCTGGAGGAAACCTCGCTATGTCAGGACTGTGATGGGTCACACCCGATTCGGGTGGACAGGCTTCTGATCAGGACAACAGCAGGCCAGGCCGGCATCGGCAACCACGACGGACATATCGCGTGAAGTGCACCCCGTCAGACGGCGGGGGCAAGCTCGATAAGGGGTCACACCGTGGTCACCGACACCAACCCTGACCGATCCACATGACCGGCGTCTACAGACTCACAGCTCGATATCGCTCAGTCGCTTGCGAGCATCGAACTAACGCGCTCGAAACCGAGGTCTACCGCACACGACGCGAACGCATCATGAACGAATCCCACTCCGCACCGATCGAGACCAACGAGGAGTACACCGCATGACCACGTGTCCACACTCACCGACGGGACGCATCGAGGAAACGCCCGGCGGGAAACGCCTGACGATCGAGCGCACCTTCCGCGCTCTCATCGACGACGTGTGGGCGAGTCTCACCGAGCCCGAGCGGCTCGCGCGGTGGTACGGAACCGTTGATGGTGAGCTACGTCCAGGCCAAACGATCACGGTCGTGATGTCCGCCGAAGAAGGTGCGCCAGCAGAACCGGTTCACATCATCGAATGCGAACCACCTTCCCGTCTCCTGGTCGAAACCGCCGGAATGGGCGAGCCGTGGCGATTGCAGGTCGAACTCGCCGAACTCGACGGTGTCACGACCATGACTTTCACCCATGTGCTCACCAACGACCTCGGCCCCACCGAAGTGGGACCCGGTTGGGAGTACTACGCCGATCGCCATCATGCAGCTTTCACCAACACGACCCTGCCCGACTGGACAGTCGACCGCTACCAAGAAACGCTCGGCCCCCACTACGCGGCCGGCTGAACGCGTTTCAAAAGACAGCACGTTCCCGGCTCCCGGCACCGCTCCAGCGTTGGCAGCAACCCCGCCCTCCGCAACCGTTGCGATCACCATTCACCGACACACCCATCGAGGAGAATCAGGTCATGAAGACACCCTCGACTGTTGCCCGCCCACCCGTCGTCGAGCAGAGCGCTTGGGAATCCGCCCGTGCGAAACTCCTTGAGCGTGAGGAAGCCGTCGCCGACGCGTTGACCGAGCTGGCGGCTGCCCGCAAACGGATGCCGATGGTGCGGGTCGATCCGGACTACACCTTCGAGGGACCCGACGGCGAGCAGTCGCTTCTGGATCTGTTCGACGGGCGCAACCAGCTCATCTTGTACCGGTTCTTCTTCGAGAAAGGGGTAGACGGCTGGCCCGACGCGGGCTGTGCCGGCTGTTCGGGGTGGGCCGATGGCATTCCGAACCTCCAGCTGCTTCACGCTCGCGACGTCACCTTTGCGATGGCATCACCGGCACCACAGGCGAACCTGAGCGGGTACGCGCAGCGAATGGGGTGGACCGACGTTCCCTGGTACACGATCCGAAGCGACCGGTTCACGTCTGACTTCGGCGTCACTGAATGGTTCGGGCTCAACATGTTCCTCCGTGACGGCGACGACGTGTACCGAACGTATTTCCTGCAGAACGGGCAGATGGTCTCGGCCATCGGTAGCGAATGGGATCTGTTGGCGCTGACGCCCTACGGCGGCCAGATCGAGGGCGAAGGCGTGCCCGAGGGTTGGCCGCAGGCGCCGATGTCGTTCTGGTATCGGCGCCACGACGAGTTCGACGAGCCTGCGCCGTCGGCCGTCCAAGGCGGCGACAGCTCGAGTCCATCGTGAGAGTGCAGCGGATGGACAACGTCGGCATCGTCGTCGCAGACCTCGAGGCCGAACACGCGTTCAACCGCCAGGACAACTACAACGCACGAAACGGGACACGTACTCGCATAGGCCCTGGTCAGATCTTGAATCTGGGACATTTTGCGAGGCGCTCATCAGCTACTCGCTCGACATCGTGTCCCGACGCGTTCCGACCAGCCCGTGTAGGCGCATCTACCCGAGCACCGACGTATCGATCTCGAACAGGTCTCCGGTCCCGGTCTGCACACGAGATCGGTCGGCCGTAGTGGGCCGAGGCCTCAGACCGACACGTCACGCAATACTCGCCAGATGAGTAGCGAGATCCCGAGTCCTCCGAGCCCCGACGAGTGGCTCCGGTGGAACGTCGAGGTCTTGGCGGAGCTCCATGAGGGAAAGCAGTCACGGGTGTTCGGTGCCCTACTGAACGGAGAACGGTCCGTGATCAAGCTGACCGAGTCGTGCCTGACCCGAATCGCCGTTCTGACCTCCCGGATGGAAGCTGCGGAATCACTCGGTGCCTCGCAGCTCAACGTTGTCGCACCGACCAGAATCGATGGGGCCCTCGTTCAAACGATCGGCGAATGGTTCATGACCGCGACACCGTTCATCGCTGGTGAACGACTGGAGGAGAACACCGCGGGCGACGCCGAGCGGCTCGGAGCAGCCCTTGCCCATCTTCACCCGCGCGATGCGCCGACTCGAGAAGTTCGAGATCCCGCCGAGATCGCGGTGCTCGACGCGACCGATGCTGAGCGACACCGAGACGGTTGGCAGCTCCTTCACGGCGACTTCGGCACGCAGAACGTGATCGCGACGCCGGAGACGCTCAAGATCTTCGACTTCGACGACTGTGGATACGGGCCCGTGGAGTTCGACGTCGCAAACTCGCTCTACATGGTGCTGTTCGACGCCGACGTGACGGAGCGACCACAACACTATGAAGTGTTCCGGCCCGCATTCCTCTCCGCCTACGAAAGCGAATCAGGTCGTCGAATGGCTGAGACCGAGATCGACGACATGATCGCTCGACGCATCGATGCTCTCGGCCGCTGGCTCGATGACCTCTCGACCGCTCCCATCGGCATTCGAACCTCGTCGTCCGAGTGGCTTCGAACGCTCGCCTCATTCGTGAAGTCGCACCGCCTGGCAAGCGGCGAGTAGCTCGTCCTCCTCCTGAAGGTTGCCGATGTCGACGAGGATTGGAACGGATGGGGAGCCCAGTGTGGAAAGACAACCGGATCACCGCCGTCGGCCGTTCTGCGTCAGTGTGCCGCCGATGGATCAGCGAGGAGGAGTCGGGCCAGCTCGGCGGGGCGGCTGAGCGCGACCAGGTGCCCGCCGGACATCGTTTCGGGTTCGATGCCGAGGCGTTCGCGAGCGACGCGCCGCTGGAAGCCGATCGGGAAGAGGCGGTCGTCGATCCCGGCGATCACTCGTGTCGCGACGTCGGGCCAGGTGTCGAGCGGCCACGGATCGGCGAAGGGTCGATCGTGCTGGTCCTTGCCGCCCGAGAGTCCTTCGGCACGCACGTCGGCGGGCACGTCGTGGAACAGATGCGTGGCCTCGTCGAAGTCCTCGGGCATCTCGTGCCCCGTCGCCGACCACCACTCGCCGCCCGTTTCACCGGGCCGTGGGATCATGGCGTTCAGCAGCACGAGCGACGTCACCGGAAGTCGGTCGCACACCAACGGTCCGCTCAGCCCGCCCATCGACTGCGCGACCACGACCAGATCCCCGTGCCCCTGTCCGGACTCGACGATGACATCGACGTACCGGTCGAGCCCGGCGCTCGGATCGTCGGCGGGCAACTCGACGGCGATCGCTTCATGGCCGAGCGCGACGAGTTCGGGCACCAGACGATGCCAGTACCAGGCATTGCCGCCCGCCCCGGGAACGAGCAGGAACGTGGTGGGTTCGGTTGTCTCGTCGCTCATTGCGATGGCTCCGTTTCTCTCGTGTGGTCGGTGTCGAGGACTGTCAGGAGGTAGCGACGGAGGTGGTCCAGGCTGTCGAGCACGACGCCGGGGTCGTCAGCGGCCTTGCTCACCACGAACGCACCCTGGAGCACGACCTGGGTGTGGATCGCGAGACCGGCGGCAGTGACGCCATCGGCCCGGGCGACCTCGCTGAGAGCAGCGTCGATGTCGGCTTCGAGGGTGCCCGCGTGACCGAGGATGCTGTCAGCGCACGCGGCGCGAATCGACGGGCTCGTGTCGAACACTTCCTGGGTCATCGTCCCGACCAGGCACGTGTGGGTCGCCGCGACGTCACCGATCAATGATCGCCGCAGGTCCACGTACGCGAGTACTCGCTCGGCGGCGGTGGCTGCGCTGTGGTAGTCGGCTGCGGCGAACATCGCGCCGGTCGTGTCGCTCCAGTGCTGCGCAGCGGCAACACCGAGGGCCTCCTTCGTGTCGAAGTGATGGAAGAAGGCGCCCTTCGTCACGCCCGCTGCCACACACAGATCGTCGACGGACGTGGCACTGAAGCCCTGTGCACGGATCACATCGATCGCAGCGTCGAGCAGCTTGGTCCGTGCCGTTCCTCGTTCGATACGTGCTTTTTGCATTGGCCAACCTCCGCTTGCAAAGATACCGACCGGTTGGTATGTTTGCAACCCATGAGAGTAGTCATCAACGAGTTCATCAGTCTCGACGGCGTCATCCAGGCTCCCGGAGGCGCAGAGGAAGACACCGACGGCGGGTTCGCTCACGGCGGTTGGTCGATGCCGTTCTTCGACCCCGACGCAATGGGACCTGCGATGAACCGTGGCATCGAGTCGACCGAGGCGCTGCTGTTCGGCCGCCGCACCTGGCAGACGATGGCCGCGGCCTGGCCCGATCGCGCCGGGGACTCGTTCGCGGACCACATGAACTCGGTCACCAAGTACGTCGCCTCACGCACCCTCGATGACGACGATCTCACGTGGAACAACTCGAACCTGCTCCCGGCTGACGACGCAATCGGCGCGGTACGCGAACTCCGTGCACGCGACGGCGGCGACATCAGGGTGATGGGCAGTTCCGACCTCGCTCGCCAACTCATCGCCAACGATCTCGTCGACGAGTTCCTGTTGATGATCGAACCCGTCGTCCTCGGAGGCGGCAAACGACTCTTCCCCGACGATGCCACGATGCGCACCCTCGACCTCGTGGACCACACCGTGAGTTCCACCGGTGTCCACATCTGCACCTACCGGCCCGCCCGCGACTGATGCGACCCGACGACACCGATCGGGCAGTCAAGCAGATGTCGAACCGGAGCACGAGAGTCAAACCCACTCGACTGACGTACTCGTCGACGAGGCGCTCGAGTGGCGTTGTTCAGCTGCGCAGAGCGACGTCGATGCGATCGCGTAGAGAAGCGAGATGCGCTCGCAGGTCAGCGGGCTCGATCACGACGAACGGGGCGTCGAGTGCGGTGATGATGTGGACCGGCCAGACGAAGGAGTCGGCATCCATCGTGAGACGACACCACTGCTCGTCGACGTCCTCCACCTCGACCCACCGCCCGAACGCTTCTCGAACACGGTCGCCGTTGGTCTCGATGTCGATGACGACTCGGTGGGCGCGGTCGGTGCCTCGGAAGCTGGACCGGACATAGGCGTGCAGGTCGTCGGCGGGGGCAGGCCGTGTGGGATAGGCATTGCGAGCGGGCACGGGGTCGGTGATCCGGTCGACGCGAAACGTACGCCAGTCCGCACGATCGGTGTCGAAGGCGACGAGGTACCAGCGCACCCCCACGGTGACGATCTCGTGAGCTTCGACGTACCGGTTCGTCTTCGTACCGTCGGCTGCGACGTAGTCGAACCCGAGGCGGACGCCGTCTCGACACGAGGTGGCGACCGCGTCGAGTACCGTCAATTGCGGTGCCGTGGCAGCGGCGAACGGTTCACCGGTGGTCGTGGAACGGATCGCATCGACCCGTGCCCGTTGTTCGGGGCGCAGCATCGAGACCACCTTGGACAGCGCTCCGAGCGAGGCGTCGGCGAGGTCACCCGTCCCGCCGGTCGCGGAGTGCAGAGCGACAGCGAGTGCGGTGGTCTCGTCGTCGTCGAGCAAGAGCATCACGTTGCCCGCCCCACCGGCGAGGCGGTAGCCGCCGTCGACGCCTCGTTCGGAGTCGACCGTGTAGCCCAGGTCACGGAGCCGATCGATGTCACGGCGCAGTGTCCGATCCGACACCTCCAATCGGACAGCGAGTTCGAGACCGGGCCAGTAGCGACGGCGCTGCAACAGAGACAGCAGCCACAGTGTTCGAGTCGTCGTGTCGGCCATGCGCCCATCCTTTCTGGAATAGCGGACAGAAACTGACCGGAAGTGTCGTCAAGATCGTTCCATGACCAGCCAGCACTACCTCGACATGCTCACGGAGCCGACGTGAACGGCCCAGGAAGCGCCGCCCGCTCGTCCGACGCCGTTCGCCACATCGGATTCATCCGCAACGTGATGACCGGCCGCAACGGACTCACCGCACAACGCCTCATCGACATCATCACATCGAGCGGCGGCAGCGGGCCGGCCTCGTATCGGGGGACCGGCAACATCGCGTTCGACGCCCCACTCGACGACCTGGACCCCATCATCGAGCGCATCGAGGTGGGCATCGCAGCCGTCATCGGCCGGCGCGAACCCGTCTTCGTCCGCAGCCTCGACGACCTCGCCCGCGCCGCGTCCACCGACCCGTTCGCCCACCCACCGATCGACGACGTACACGAACGATGCGTCACCTATCTGCAGTCGACAGCCTCGGAGCTCGCCCCGCTTCCCGTGACGAGTTCACGCGGCGACCTCATCGTCTTCGAGGTGGACGGCCTCGACGTCTACAGCGTCACCCGCCTCGTCGACGGGCGGACAACGAGCCCAGCACCTCTGCTCCAGCGCGTGTCGAACGCACTCGCAACGTCACGGAACTGGAGCACCATCGAATTCATCCTCGACAAAGAAGCCCCCGACCAAGAAGCCATCGACAGAGAAGCCACCGACAGAGAAGCCATCGACAGCAACACCGGAAGGACCCCACAATGGACATGAGACTCGAAGTCATCGCCATCCCCGTCAGCGACGTCGACCGATCGATCGCCTTCTACCGAGACACGGTCGGATTCGCCCTCGACCACGATGTCGAACCCGGACCCGACATGCGCGTCGCCCAACTCACACCACCTGGATCACCCTGCTCGATCGTCATCGGCGTCGGGCTCCCGCTCGGCGAGCCAGGCACCACCAGGGGACTCCAACTCGTCGTCGCCGACATCGACACGGTCCGTTCCGAGATGGCCTCGAACGGCGTCGAGATCAGCGACGTCCGACAGATGGGATCGGAAGGAGCCCCCGGATCGCGATTCGCCTTCTTCGACGACCCCGACGGCAACGGCTGGGCCGTTCAGGAGATCAAACCAGACTGACGCCGACCGACGGCTCGCCCAAGCGCACTGCACGGCCATGACGAGTGACAACCCCGGCCCGGCCGCGTCGGGGGTCTGCGGCAGTGCTCGACGTCGCTGTCGGTCGCTCGAAGGCGGAGTCCTGCGACGTGCGCCTTGCCGGGCGCCGGTGTTGTCGCAGTACTCACGCCGAGTGCTGCCGCGCCAGAGCGTCGACACCGGGACCGCTCAGCTCGTCGAGTGCCGACGTTCGGCCGGTCGCCAAGAGGAGGAGGTCGTCGGCGGTCCCTCGGACGTCCAGGGTTCCCGAGCCGGCTACCCAGTCGGCGTCGGTGGCGACGAGGCGGACATCGGAGAACCGCTTCTCACCGCCATACCACCGGCTGTCGACGGCATGGTCGAGCGCAGGCACGACGTGCCCGAGGTGCATCGTCGTGGACCGACAGAGGGGTCGGGTGATGTCCTGGGTGTGGACGAGGATGTCGACGAGCTGGTCGGCCGGAGTGCTCATCGGGTTCCGTGGTGAGGAGCCGGCCGATTCGCGGAGTTGCTGGATCAGCTCGGGTGGATCGAATCGTCGGGATCGCTCGATGGCTGCATTGGTGTTCATCCGATCGAAGCTGCCCCTGGCTTTGATCATTCCGACGATCATCCCGACCAGGGTCTCGTCTGTTGCCAGGGTGAGGTGGGCGACGACATCGCGGACGGTCCAATCCGCACAGAGTGACCGCGTCTCCCAGTCGCTGGGTTCGAGTTGCTCGAGCAGGTCGCACAGTGCGAGCCGCTCGACGGCAACCATGCGGTAGATCGCCGCCTTGTCGGGATCGTTGCGAGTCGGGCTCATCGGTCGTTCTCCGTTCGCGAGGTGTTGCGCTGCTCGACGGCTCGCCTCAGTTGAGCGGCGAAACGGTCCGGGTGTTCGACGAAGCCCGTGTGGTCGCCGACGAACGGTGTGGGGGTGATGTCGATCGCTGCGGCGAGGGTGGCGGTCGTGCGATCACAGACCTGTCCGGCCGAGTCCGAACCGACGCCGACGACGATTCGGTGCCGCTGGTCGGCGAGCACCGTGAGGTCGGGTTGCCAGTACGTAGAGGGTCGCAGGGTGTGGGCGAAGAAGAACTGTTCGTCTGCCAGTTCCTGCGGGTCGGTTCGCTTGCCGATCCATGCCTCGACGGCCTCGTCGGGCATCTCGATGTCGGCCGATGAGAAGAACCTCTGCCAGGCGCCGACGAGGTCGCCGTCGAGATAGGTCTGGACCATCTCCTCGGTGTCGTGACGCAGTTGCACGTGGTCGTCGAGGAGTTGCTCGAGCGGCGGCTCGTGCGCAACGAGCACCTCGACCTGATCGGGGTGACGTTGCACGAAGGCGAGTGCGGCGACGGCGCCACCGCTGGAACCGAACACCGACGCGGTCTCGACCTCGAGGTGGCGCAGAATCGCGATGAGGTCGGCTGCGAGGATCTCGGGCGTCACATCGCAGGTCCGGTCGGCCACGGTGCTTCGCTTGATGCCACGCGGGTCGGAGGTGATCACGGTGTGGTCGCTCGCGAGTCGATCGGCGAGTGGAGCGAATGCGTCTGCGTCCATGGGACAACCGAACAGAACCACTGCGGGCCCGGTGCCGCGAACTTCGACGTGGAGTTCGGCGCCTTCGGCTCGGACCCGGACGATGGCGGGTGTCGTCGATTCATTGGTCATGGCGTCTCCTCACGGTGGTGTCCTGGACGTAGGCCAGAACTGGACGGTCCAGTACTGTGAAGATAGCAAGAACTGGACGGTCCAGTACAGTGATCGCATGAAGTCTTCCAACGTCGCTGAGGACCGGTCGTCGAGGAGTGGCCCGAAACCGTCGACTCGCTCGGAGCGGAAACACCTGGCGATCGTCGAGGCGGCAACCGAGCTGTTCCTGTCGAACGGCTACACCCGAACCAGCGTCGAAGACATCGCACGCCATGCGAAAGTCTCGAAACAGACGATCTACATGCACTTCGACGACAAGGAGAGCCTGCTCTTCCACATCGTCGACGCGATCATGACCGACGCCAGCGATCCCTTCGATCACGAGATCCACCGGCTGGGAGAGTCCGACGACCTCGATGGCGACCTACGTGAACACGCTCGCCAGCAACTCGACCTCGTGATGCAGCCCCGCCCCCTCCAACTTCGCCGACTCGTCATCGCCGAAGCCTCCACATTCCCGCAGCTCGGACAGACCTTCTACGACAACGGACCTGGCCTCACGATCCGACATCTCGCAGCCGCGTTCGCCCGGCTCCACGAACGCGGCCATCTCCAGATCGTCGATCCGCTTCGCGCCGCCTCGGACTTCAACTGGCTCGTGATGTCCGAACCCGTCAATCGCGCCATGCTGCTCGGCCACGACGACCCACCTCACGACACTCCCCTCGATCAATGGGCGGACGGCGCGGTCACCACGTTCCTCGCCGCATACCGCCCACCGACGGGTTGATCCGGCAGGCCCCGACGCAACACTGCGCGAGGCTGTCGAAGAATTGACCGTCGAGATCGCACCGATGCCCGGACGATCCGCGGTGTCACACGGTCCACACGGCTGCGGCGTCTCGACCAGATCGTGAAGATTTCGGCATCTGGTCAACCTGGATCGTCGGTCGACCAACGCTCCACAGGAGATCGACCCGGACGAGCCCATCACGACGGTCGATGTCGCGAGCGCCATCGTTCCCTGCGATTGACTGCTCGACGGTTGCAGATCGAAACCCGAGGCGACGCGGAGGGCGGCATCGGACGTGGAGCCGAGACGCCGGACCGGTCAGTTCGTCGAGTCGTCGACGAGCAGGACCTTCCAGCCGAGTCCTGGTCGGTCGGCGAGGTGCGGCCGATTCTCGATGAACTCGGCCCACGGGATCGTTCGTACCGTGTCGAGGGTCGATGCCTCGGCGTCGGCTACGGGCTCGGCGATGTGGAACGGTGCCGGTTCGGACCACTCGGGCTCGCGTTCACTGGCGGGTTTGATCGTGGATCCATCGGGTCGGATCAAGTAGATCCGACCGTTCGTCGCTCGTCGACTGCGGATGTCGTTTGCGTGTTTCCATCGATCGTCGGGCCCGCACAAGGGCATCGCATTCGCCTGGTCGGTCGGGCCACCGTCGCCCCATTCCTTGCGATGATCGACGTCGCAGAACGTCGCCGGAACATCGCATCCGGGGTGGGTGCATCTGATGACGAGCATCTGTGCAGCGGAACGTGAGTTGCCGGTGAACAACCGACTCGTGCGACCCATGTCGACCACGACGCTGTCGGCATCGACGACGACCCGCCGGATGCGCCCGGCGATCATTGCGTTCAACACGACGTCGGGGTGGACAGGCGTGCCCTTCGTGCTGTGGCAGCGACGAGCGAGCAGATCACGCTCGGCTGCGGCGAACGCGTCGGGTCCGATACCGAACAGATCCGGATCGTCGACGAGACCGTGCGCCGCCAGCACCTTGCCGGCCGTGACGTGATCGATCACGAAGTCGACGAGCGGTTCGGGCGTCTTGGCGTCTGCGGGAACAGCAGCCCACGCCATGAAGACCTGATGTAGCGCAGCGAACTTGCGCTGCTGAGCGGTGCGGGGGAGCGGATGGGCAAGGGCTTCATCGCCGAACTCGGAGCGTCGGGCTTCGCAGTCCTTGTCGAACTCGGCCTGCACGGCGAGCGCGAAGACCGCCGAGATCTCTTCGGCTTCCTGTGGCGACCCGCCACTCGCATGCACCTCGACCGCCCCGTTCGTCACCGTCACCGATGCCGTCGACTCGTCCTCCCGGAACTGCTGATCGTCGAAGCTGCCGTCGGGATCGGCCTGCAGGATGAAGTGCTGCACGGCGACACCGAGGTCGTCGAGAACGAGATGCTCGGCGTGATCGAGCAGCAACGGCTCGAACTCGGCGAAGCGGTCACCGGCAACGGCATGTGCGTGCGCCTTGGTGAGTGCGTCGACCTGTTCGGTGCCGACATGGCCGTCGGCCCACGTGCGACCGATCGTCGGGTGCTCGTTGATCAACGCTGCTTGCTTGCGGATCTTGTTGGCGCGAGTGCTCGAACAGTTGAGCGTGCCTTTGAGGTACGAACGCATCGACCGGTATCCGTCATTGCGAAAGCTCTGCCGCGCCGACACCACCGACGCAGCCGCAGCGATGCGTGCGTCGGCCTGGTTCCGCTCGGCCTCCGCCTCGGCGATCACGACATCGAGTTCGACGTCGTCGAGCCCCATGCACTCCTCGATCAACTGCCGTGACATAGCTGTATTGTATCGAACACACATTCGTTGTCAATGTCGTTGAAGTGGTCGAAGGGAGGTGGTCACGCGGATGATGGTGGGACGGATCGAGACTCCTGTCGATCGCACGGAGCGACGTCGAACGGTCGCCCACGTGACCCATCGGCCCACGGCCGACAACGCTCATCCACCAACGAACGAGGCGGTTCTACGAGCCCTGTGGAGGCACAGAAAACTCGAAAGAAATCGGGCGCTCCTGTCAGATGTGTGGGTCATGCGGCGAGGGTTCTGCCGGGGAGGTTGGGTCGGTGGCCGCCGAGTGAGAGCATTGCGAGAGCGATGAGAGCGTCGGGGTTCTTGAAGCCGTAGGCGACTCTGGTGATGACGCGGATCTTGGTGTTGGTCGATTCGATGAGGGCGTTGGAGAGTCCGTGTTCGAGGGCGGCGTGAATCTCGGGTCGGTGTCGTCGGATCTTGCGGCCGAGTTCGACGAACACGGGGATCCGGCAGCGTTGCGCCCATGACAGCCAGCGTTCGAGGGCGTGTTTGCCGGCGTCGCCCTTGATCTGGAACACGAACCTGAGTCCCTCCTTGAGGAGGTAGCCGCGGTGCAAGCGCGGGTCGGTTTTGGCGACCCAGGCGAGCTTGGCTTGCTGGTGGGCGGTGAGGTTTTCGGGGTTCTTCCAGAGCGCGTATCTGGCGCCCTTGAGTGCTTCGGCGCGCCGGTGGCCTGGTCGTGGTGGCGCATCGGATCGGGGTCGCCCGCGAGATTGTTTCGGTTCGCTGCGCGCCTGTTGACGGGCGTCGTTCCATGCTTGACGGCGTAGCTCGTCGAGCGCGTCGGTCGCCCACGCGACCACATGGAACGCGTCGGCACAACGGACTGCTTGGGGGCAGTGCTCGCTGATCGATTTCGCGATCCACGGTGCTGCGTCAGCAGACGTATGGGTGATCCGGGCGCACCGGTCGGGACCGAACAGCACGAAGAACTTGTCGAGCGTTGCTTTGTCACGCCCGACCGCTGCCCACAACAAGTTGCCGGTGTCGTGATCGACCACGATCGTCAGATACCTGTGACCGCGCTTGTAGGAGATCTCGTCGATCCCGATCCTTGTCACCCCGGCGAATCGATCGACCCGGGCATCGGTCTCGGTGTGGATCCTGGCGATGATCGCCCCGACGGTGCGCCACTGGATCCGCATCAGCTCACAGATCGCCGACTTGGACGTCGCGCACGCCAGCCAACAGTGTCTTCGAAGTCGCGGGCGAACCCCGATCCGTGACGCGCCCACGGCACCCGACACGCAACGACACCGTGATCGAGGCACCGAACCCTCACCATGTCGGCCTCCAACCACACCTTGATCGTTCCGACGTCAAGACCGCGCCATCGGCGCGGTCCCATCTCAACGCGGCCCCGGTCGTAGCCCGGTGAGCGGCGCCCACACACACCGCATCGGCGTCGAGCATTGCGTCGTGTCCGCACCGTGGTCACGATCTCGTCGGTGTCGGGATCGAACTCGATCGCCTCGATCACCACCGATCTCGCGAATGCCACCAGGCCCAGGACATGAGCCCATAGTTTCTTCACCGAAGCCGCTCCTTGTTCGTTTGGATCTCAACAACCCGAAACGTAGACAGGGAGCGGCTTCGCTGACTACACCGATGTCATTTCAACCCACACATCGGACACAAGAGCCAGAAATCGCGTGTTGATCACAGCAACGTCCTGGTGAATCGACTCGGTGACGATCGAACACCGCTGGCCGGCATCCCAGACACGGGTGATCGTCGGACGATCGATGAACGACCACCCGGCGACCGGACCGCAGACGAGACCTGGAAACATGCGCCGTACCCGCTCGCAGTGCTGCGGTCGTGCGGGATCGGGCGTGTTCCCATCCCCCTGGTCGCCGTCTGACCGACTCGAAAGAGATAGCCGGCATTGTTGGCGACGCCGGCGAGCCGGCTCCAGTGCTCCCACGCCCAGCTCAGGGCGTCGACGGTCGCCATGCGCCCGTCGACGGGTCCGTAGCGACCGACGAGGGCTTGCAGCAGTCGGGGTTCCACGTCGCGGACGAACTCCGCGAACTCTTCCCGGCTCGGCGCCGTCGATCTCACACCCATCAACCTTCAGAGCATCCAGCCCCGCCGAATCGCGACACCTGGCTCCAGGAATTCTGACAGACCCGGCGCGGACACTCGACGGCTTTCGGGGTCGCAGCGGGCAGGATGGGGTATGGGCTGCAACCATGAGTCGGGGTTGCGATGAGTGCGTCCGATCGGCTGGATGCGTTTCAGCGACGTCACCGATGGGCGAGCTTCCCGATCGCGGTGATCTACAAGTTCAGTGAGGACCAGGGTCCGTACCTGGCGGCGTTGATCACCTACTACGGCTTCCTCGCACTGTTCCCGCTGCTGCTCCTGTTCACGTCGATCCTCGGTTTCGTGCTGCAGGACAATGCCGATCTGCAGAACCGGATCCTC
The DNA here is from genome assembly GCA_963797925.1 of Ilumatobacteraceae bacterium. Taxonomy (GTDB): domain Bacteria; phylum Actinomycetota; class Acidimicrobiia; order Acidimicrobiales; family Ilumatobacteraceae; genus Ilumatobacter_A. The sequence continues at coordinate 559,909 of CAWCQZ010000001.1, forward strand.
GATTCGACGCTCAGTCAGTTCCCGGTCATCGGCGACGAGCTCAGTGATCCGAGTGGTCTCCAGGGAAGCGGGATCGCCCTGGTCATCGGCAGTGTCGTCGCCCTCTACGGCGCGATCGGTGTGGCACAGGCGATCCAGAATGCGATGAACGTCGCCTGGGCAGTACCGCGAAACGAACGTCCGAATCCGATCTTCGCTCGCCTGCGCAGCCTGTTGGTGATCGCGATCGGAGGCGGTGCAGCACTGGCGACGACGGCGTTGTCGGCGTTCGGCAGCAGTTCCGGAGGATTCGGCGTGGATCTCGGCGTGTGGACGGCCATCCTCGTGGTGTGGGCCGCTGTGGTGGTCAACGCAGGGCTCTTCCTGCTGGTCTTCTGGGTGTCGACCGCGTATCGGGCGAGCCTGGCCGATCTGCTGCCCGGTGCGATCACCGCCGCAGTGGTCTGGCAGGCGTTGCAGCTGTTCGGAACGGCCTACGTCAGCACGGTCGTCAAGGACACGACCGGTGGCTACGGCGTGTTCGCTCTGGTGCTCGGCCTGCTCGGCTGGATCTACGTCGCTGCGATCGGCATGGTCCTCAGCGCCGAGATCAACATCGTGCGCGTCAAAGGCCTGTATCCGCGTGCGCTGATGACGCCCTTCACCGACAACGTGGACCTCACCGCGGCCGACCGTCACGCCTACACCGACATGGCCAGGGCGCGACGGTTCAAGGGATTCGCGAAGGTGGTGGTCGAATTCGACCACGACGGTCAGGAGGCATCGACGCGTCGCGACCGGCGTCGAGCACAGGCAGCCGCGGCAACGGATCTCGACGACGAAGCCGCCCACGAGCGGGAATCGACCTGAGATCGGACGTGACCCACGTGGGAGCGCACCGGTTCCGGCAGTGTGAAGCCGCGATCGGATGCGGACACACGCTCGTGTTCGTCGAGATGCATCTCGATGTATCGACCGGAAGCGACGACAGCTTGAACCAAGCGTCGAGACGCGGCCGCCCAGACCGGTGACGCCCGGTCAGGTCATCGAGCTGCGATGTCCGACCCTGCGTGGAACCCGCTCGTCCAGGCGTTCTGGAAGTTGAACCCGCCCGTGATGCCGTCGACGTCGACGACCTCTCCTGCGAAGTAGAGCCCCGGGACGAGCTTGCTCTCCATGGTCTTGAAGTCGATCTCCTTGAGTGAGATGCCGCCGCACGTGACGAACTCGTCCTTGTTCGTGCTCTTGCCGCTGACCCGGAACGTCGAGTTCGTCAATTGGCTGAGCAGCCGGTTCGCCTGTGCCTTGCTGAGCTGCGCCCACGTCGTGGTGTCCGAGATGTCAGCAGCGGCGAGGAGGCGGACCCAGAATCGCTTGGGGATTCCGTCGAACGGGCTCCGGGTGGAGAGTTGACGCTTCGCATCGCTGAGGCGTTTCTCGGCGACCACGGCTGCCGGGTCGGCGTCCGGCAGCCAGTTCACGGTGATGTCGAACCGGTAGTCACGCTCGGCGAGTTCACGGGCGCCCCACGCAGAGATCTTCAGAATTCCTGGCCCACTCAGTCCCCAGTGCGTGATGAGGACCGGACCCTCGCTCCTCAGCTTGCTCTGCTGGATGCTCACCTCGGCGGGGCTGACGGACAGGCCGAGCAGGCCCTCGAGGCGAGGATCCTTGATCTTGAAGGTGAACAGCGACGGTGTCGGCGGTTGCAGCTCGTGGCCGAGACCGGCCGCGAGCCTGGCCCCTGCGGCGAACCTGGTTCCGCCCGTCGCGATCAGGACGCTGCCCGCCGTGTAGACGGTCCCGGCCTCCGTCACCAGCTCGAAGCCTCCCTCGGCCTCGACGATCGAGGCCACACCTTCCGACGTCCGGATCTCGACCCCGGCGGCGTCGGCGGCGTCGCGCAGCGCATCGATGATGGTCTGCGAGCTGTCGGTCACCGGGGAACATCCGACCGTCGGCTTCGGTCTTGAGCGTGACGCCGCGGCACTCGAACCACTCGGCGGTGTCGGCGGCGCCGAAGCGATGGAACGGACCGATCAGCGACTTCTCGCCGCGCGGATACTTCCGACTCAACTCGCGCGGATCGAAACACTCGTGCGTCACGTTGCAGCGACCGCCGCCCGAGATCTTCACCTTGTGGAGCAGTTGCGAGGTCTTCTCGAGGATCAGCACCGACTTGTCGGAGTTCTCCGCACAGGTGATCGCCGAGAAGAATCCGGCGGCCCCGCCGCCGACGACGATCAGATCAACAAACATCGGCGATCACTGTAGAGACGATTCGAGCCGGTGTCGGCGTGTGCGGACAGCAGGTACGACTCCGTCGGTGACGCCGTCAGCGATTGCGGCCAGCGCGCGACGTCTGGCGTCGAGCGCGGAGCCGCCGTGACGTGGTGGGCGGCGCGGAGAGTCGGCTGTCGACCTCACGCAGGAGACTCGGCGTTCCGATCACCGTCAGGTCGTCACCTCGGCGAACGGTGGTGAATCCGTCGGGGGTCATCGTGGTCCCGTTGCGACGGATGGCGAGCACCAGAACGCCGGCCGGGAGGCGGAGGTCGCGGACGGCGCGACCGGCGAGGTGAGCTGAACGCACGGCGATCTGGCGCGTCTGGCGGGTCGGGTCGTTGTGGAGCACCAGGTCGGCAGCGTCCGGGGTTCGCACCGCGTCCTCGAGCAACGCCACAGCGGCGCGAGTCGGATCGATCACCAGCGTGCCGGCATCATGGAACCGGTCGAGCAGTTCCGACTGCATGATGCGCGCCACCGTGCCGCGCCACACCGGCTTCGTTCGCGGCCTCACACAGTTCGAGGTTGGCGCGGTCGTTGCCGCCCATCGCCACGATCGTGTCGGGAAGTTCGTCGAGCTCTTGGAGGTGAGCAACGGCCGTGCCGGGCTCGATGAGCGTCATGACACGGTCGGGCTCGTCGCCGGCGGACAGGTCCTCGATGTGATCGAGGTGGCTGTCGGCGAGCGTCACCGTCCAGCCGTTCGCTTCGAGGCGTTCGGTCAGCCTGAGAGCGTTGCGGTCGATGCCGTAGATCAGCGCCGCCCTCCCGTCGTCGCCATCGATCTCGCCGACTCGGCCGAGGACGAACTTCAGCAGCATCGGTCCGAAGATCTCGTTCAGGACGATGACGGCCACGATCAGGGTGGCGAACCCGTCGCCGAGGCTCGGGAACTGGATCGCGGCCTCGCGTGCCAGCCCGAGCGCGATGCCAGCCTGGGTGACCATGGCCATCCAACCACGCGATGCGAGCGGCCCCGTTTCGCCGGCGATCCGGGCGCCGGCCATCGAGCCGACCGCGATCGACGCGACCCGCACGACGAACAGCAGCGCAGCGATCGGCAGCACGCTGAGCAGCGTGTCCAGCTTCAGTGACAGCCCGGTGAGCGTGAAGAAGGCGACGTACACGGCCGGCGACACCTTGTGCAGGACGTGTTCGAAGGACGAACGCTGCGACGTGAAGTTGGCGACGACGACGCCGGCGATCAGCGTGGCGAGCAGCGGCTCGATGTAGACCTCGAAGCCGAGCTGATCCGACGACCAGTTCTTGATGAGGTCGGCCGCCTCGTAGACGCCGTACCCGGCGGCGAGCACCAGCCCTGCGTTCACGACCCACGGCAGCTTCCACGAGAGGACCAGGGCGAACAACCGGCCCAGCACGACACCGACGACGACCGCACAGATCAGGTCGATGGCGAGCACCGGCAGGAACGAGAGCGACAGCCCGCTGTCACCGAGCAGGGCGCCCGCAACACTGGCCGACGCGGCGAACGTGATCACGACGATCACGTCCATCACGACCGTGATCGACAGCACCGTCGACGTGAAGATGCCGCGAGCGCCGACCTCTTTGATCACCGCGATCGTGGACGGCGGAGACAACGCGAGGAGCACCGTGCCACCCAGCACCGCCATCGCGAGGATCTCGCTTCGCGACAATCCGTCGCCGAACGGAGCAACGCTCGCCAAGGCCGCGACACCGGCACCCAGCACCACGAGGCCGACGACCGTCATGCCGCCGGCCATTGCGAGAATCGTCCGGAACCGCTCACGGATCTCGGCGAGGAACAACTCGCTCCCTGCGACGAACGCGATCAGTCCGAGTGCGACCTCGTCGACGAAACGCAAGTCGGTGTCGACCCCTTTGGGCAGCACGTCGAGGACGAAGCCGCCGGCGATCGCGCCGACCGCGAGGTAGCCGGTGATGTACGGCAAACGGATCGCCGTGAACCACTTGCCGATGCGGTGCGACGCCAACGACACGAGGCAGAAGACGAGGAACAGTTCGAGTGTCGACACGGTTCAGGTCCTCGGCCGCCGCAGGCCGGACCGATGATCGTTCACGTGATCCAAGACGGGTCGAATCATGCGTGGATCTGTTCGGCGAAGGGCGAAACGAAACCTGGTGGCTTGACCGCCATCAGCGAACACCGTGCCGAACCGAGGACTCGCTCCGCCGTGTTCCCGATCATGAAGCGACGGATGCCGGTGCGTGCCAGCGTGCCCATCACCAGGACGTCTGCGTCGACATCGTCGAGCACTCTCGGGATCGCGGATTCGGGGGCGCCGTGAGCGAGATGGACCTGCCGTTCGATCGCGAACGGGCGGATTCGGTCGAGCATCTCGTCGAGCATGTCCGCCCGCTGGGCTCTCGCCTGCACGATCAGCTCGTCGTAGGTGACGTCGAAACGTCCGGACAGCCTGCGCCCCGGTCGAGTCACGCTCCCGATCATCTCCCAGGCATGCGCCACGTGCAGGACGCCACCTGCTCGCTCGACCATCGACGACGCGAGTTCGAGGATCAACACGTCCAGGTCGCTCGCATCCGACGTGGGATCAACCGCAGCAACGACGTTCCACCCGGTCGGCGCGAGCGTGGCAACCGTCGGGCGCACCACCCACACCGGGCACGGGCACGTCCTCAACAGCTGGCCCGTGTTCCACGACGGCGGGGACTCGTCGTCCAGCGTGACGACGAGATCCGCCTCGCCACCCACGACGCGACGGCCGATGGCCTTCACCGGGTCGCAGGTTTCGACGTGCGTGACGGTGTCGACGTCGAAACCTGCCGCGATCGTCGCGAGCAGCTGCTCGGTCTCGGGCTCATCGACCGCGCAGAACAAGGTGAGCTCCGCGCCGTTGCGACGAACGAGGTCCTCGACGACTCGTGCACTGGCGGCATCGCACTCACCGCCCTCGAGAAACAGCAGCACCCGTTGAAACCGTCGCATGACTCCTCCGTCCAATCAGTAGCGTACAATAGCTACGATAGAAGACATATATTGTGGAGAAGTAACAATCTCGCGCTGACCGCCCATTCAGAAGGCGGCAGGGACCTCACCGTTGCAGCGCCCGAGCCCACAGCGCCATCATCGAAGCCAGGACGTCGGTGACGGCGCTGTGGATGGTGTCGGTGGACGGTCTCGGGCGCTGCGGAGCGCTGCTGACGGTCAGGCGGCGAGTTCGTCGGCGAACAAGCCGACGAGCACCGGCACGAACTCGATGCTGTCCACGAATTCGGCAACTGCTTCGGCCAACGACCGATCGTCGGTGTCGGTGACCAGTTCGTCGCCCCGGCGAGTCAACGCGGTGCCGAACCCGATGAGCTTCGCCATGACGAAGTCGAGTTCGAGGCCGTACAGCGCGCCCACCGCGCCACGGTCGGACACGGTCCACCGCACATCGGAGCCGGTTGCGACCAGTTCGACCCGGCCGCGGTCACCCTTTGGTTCGAGCACGACGCGGATCTCGTCGTCGCTGTGTTGTCGCACCCTCACGGTTCTGCGGCAGTGCGCAGTGAGGGCATTTTCGAGATTCAATTCGGCATGTCGGTCCATGATCTGTGTGGTCTCCCTCTCGTCGTTGCTGTTGTGTCTTATTGTTCGGATCGCATCGACGTGAACTTGGGTCAAGACCTCCTCAGGACTTCATAGGGTGATGCTCTGTCACTCAAAGTGTCTGGCCGCGTCGGCGCTGTGACGACACGCCACACTGGGCGTGATGGCCGACGCTCCGACCTGCCCGATCTGCACGATGCCGGACCCGCTCACCGCGGAGGACGGCTACGAGTGCGCCACGTGCGGCCACGAATGGTTGGGCGAAGCGAGCGATGACCTGGGCGACATCCGCGACGCCAACGGCAACGTGCTCGCCGACGGCGATGCCGTGACCGTCGTGAAGGATCTCAAGACCGATGGCAAGGCCGGTGGCATCAAGGTCGGCACGAAGATCAAGTCGATCCGCCTCGTGACGGGCGATCACGAGATCGACGCGAAGGTGGACGGCCGCCAACTGCTGATCAAAGCCGCCTACGTCAAGAAGGCCTGATCGCCTCTCGACCCGACGGACCTACGCGCGGAGGGCGACGAGGAACTGGCCGCCGCCGGCGTCGATGTCCGCCGTGACACCCAGGCCCGGCTCCAGGCGCGACACCCGGTCGACGAGCCAGTCGGCTGCCTGCTGAGCGTCGGCCTGGGTGGGGCAACGTGCCATCACTTCTCGCCCGCCCTTCTTCACGAGACGATCGACGCTCGGAATGATCGGGGACGGGTCGACCACGAAGAGATGATCGGCCCACGGGATCACCGCCTCGACCTTGCCCTTGCCGGTGTTGCAACCGCGGTGCGCGAGTCGTTCCGTGAGGCCGCCATCGCCCTTCTTCTTGCCCTTCGCCTTCGCCCGCTTGTCGCTCATGCGTTCATCGACGCTGGGTCCGCGATCGTCGTTCACCGACTGATCGGGGTCGACCGGCTCGTCGCAGATCCAGCACCGCCAACCGTCTCGTTCGCCGACTTCGCTCAGACGTGCCATGGCCGCACCGTACCCGTCAGCCGGACCCCGCCTCCCTTGGCCCGCTTCGAGCGCGGTGGCCGCCTTCACGCCCAGAACGCGTCGAGCCGGTCGACGAATCGATCCGGATCGACGAGGTGCGGGTAGTGGCCGTGGTCGGCCCACACCTCGGTGACCGCTCCTGCGATGTGCGACGAGATCCAATCGGCGTAGCCCGTTCCCGGGTCGATGCCGAACAGCGCGAGATACGGAACGTCGAGGCCGGAGTAACCAGCCAACGCTCCGTCGACCACCGCGGCGATCTCCTCGGCCGGCATCGAGAGGATCAGATCCCACACGCCGAGCACCACGTCCTGATCGGGCCGACGCTGCCGTTCACCCGGGCCATCTCGGCGGGAGCGATCTTCTCGCCCGCCATCTGCTCGAACAGCGCTTGGATCACGAGGGGGAAGGCAGCCGGGTCGCGAAGCTGACCTTCGACGCTCGTCAACTGCTCCTTGAATCCGCCGAGCTGCAGCGACTGGTCGACGTTCACGACCGACGACACCGCGAACGCCGCACCCGACGGCCGACACGACGGCACCGCCGAGCGAATGGCCGACGAGATGCGGTCGCACGAGACCGAGGGCGTCGACACCGCAGACCACGTCACCGGCCATCGCCTCGAGGTCGTAGCGATCCGCCGTTCCCGACCGTCCGTGACCGCGCAGGTCCAATGCAACGACCCGTCGATTCGTCGCGAGCCGATCGATCAACGGCTCCCAGGACGCTGCGCTCTCGGTGATGCCGTGCACGAGGATCACCGGCGTCGCAGGCGCGGTCGCCCTGTCGCCGTCGTGGATGCATGATCGTCGAACTCGATCGAGGTGCCGTCCGCTGCTGTCGTCGTTCCCATGGAAGGAGTGTGGCGCATCGCCATGCGTCGGCGATGATGGGAAGGTGACCGTCACACCGACCGAACCGATCTCGTTGCTCGGGATCCCACTCGACGCGAACTCGTCGTTCCTGCCCGGGTGCGCACTCGGACCCGATGCGATCCGTGACAGCACTGCACTCCGACCTCGGGCAACGACGCGAACGAGGCGTCGGTTCACGTGACGCCGGTGCTCGACGACCTCGGTGACGTCGAGTCGACGAACGAGCGCGGCTCGCACGCCGACGCCGACGCCATCACCGACGCCGTCCGTGCTCAGCTCGCCGCCGGCCGCCAACTGATCTCGCTCGGCGGCGACCACTCCGTGACCTTCCCGATCCTGCGGGCGTTCCGAGAGTTCCACGACGACCTCACCGTGGTGCACATCGACGCGCATCCGGACATGTACGACGATCTCGACGGCAACCCGTTCAGCCACGCGTCGCCGTTCGCCCGAGCCCTCGAGGACGGGTGCATGACGACGCTCGTGCAGCTGGGCATCCGCACGGCCACGCAGCACAGGTGGAGCAGGCGGACGTTGGAACGTCACCATGCTCACGCCGCGGCAGCTCGAGCGACTTCGACCCCGCTGCGCTGACCGGTCCGGTCTACTTCAGCCTCGATCTCGACGGACTCGACCCGTCGTGCGCGCCGGGCGTCAGCCATCACGAACCGGGCGGACTCACGGTCCGCGAAGTGCTCGATGTGATCGACGCGCTCCCCGGCCCGATCGTCGGCGCCGATGTCGTCGAATTGAACCCCACCCGCGATCTCGTCGACATGACGGCGATGGTCGGCGCCAAGTTCGTCAAGGAACTCGCGGGCGCGATGCTCGCCCGTCGATGAGCCATGACGCAGATCCGGCACCGAGTCACGGCGGCTGACGATGCGTGAGACCAACTGGGGCGGCAATCACACCTACCGAGCGTCGGAGGTCACGGCACCGACCTCGATCGACGACGTCACCGCGATCGTGCGATCGTCGGACCAGGTGGCGGTGATCGCCACGCGCCATTCGTTCAACGCGATCGGCGACGCTGACGACGATCGTCGACCTGTCGGCGATCGACGAGCCGATCGCTGTCGACGATCGACTCCGGCACGGTGAGCGTGTCGCCTGCGATCACGTACGCGCGAGCTGTCCTCCGAACTCGCAGCTCACGGACGCGCACTGCACAACCTCGCCTCGCTCCCGCACATCTCCGTCGGTGGAGCGATCGCGACCGGGACGCACGGATCCGGCTCGCAGCTCGGCAACCTCGCCACCGCCGTGCGATCGTCGATCTGCTCCTCGCGACCGGTGACGTGTCGACGTTCGATCAGAGCGACCCGGACTTCGACGGCGTGGTCGTCGACCTCGGCGCACTCGGCCTGGTCACTCGTGTCGTGTTGCAGACCGAGCCGGACTACGACGTGACCCAGACGGTGTACGACGGACTGGATTGGCAGACGCTGACCGACGAGTTCGATGCGGTCCTGGCCGCTGCGAACAGCGTGAGTGTGTTCACACGCTGGGGTGATGCGGTCGGAGAGACTGTGGTGCAAACAACGCACCGACGACCCCACCCCGGACTCGTTCGACCTCGGTTCGCTGTCGCCGGCGGAGGGACCACGCCATCCGATCCCCGGCGCGGCGGCAGAGGCCTGCACCGAACAGCTCGGTCGTTCGGGGCCATGGTGGGAACGGCTCCCGCACTTCCGCGCCGATTCGACGCCCAGTTCCGGCGACGAGATCCAGGCCGAGTTCTTCGTCGATCGAGCCGATTCCGTGCGCGCCATCGCAGCGATGCGCTCGATCGGACGCGCGCGCTCGACGACGTGCTCCTGGTGTCCGAGATCCGCACCGTCGCAGCCGACCGACTGTGGATGAGCCCACACCACGGCCGTGCCTCCACGGGCTTCCACTTCACGTTCCGCATGGATCCCGACGCCGTTCAGACCGCCGTCGACGCAATCGCCGATGCCGTGCACGAGTGCGCGCCACGGTTCCATCCGAGCAAGGCGCTCCCGACCGGTTGGCGGATCGAGTCACCTCACCTGGGTGACTTCCTCGAACTGAAGCATCGCCTCGACCCGACCGGCCGCTTCACCACCGACTGGTTCCGCACTCACATCAGCGGGTGACGCGTCCATCGGTGCGTGTCCGACACAGAACGAACCTCGGTACGGAGCGTGCGAGGTCAGAGGGCGTGGCGGAGCGCGGTGGCTCGCCCGGCAGCGGCGGTGGGGGAGTCCGCCGTGACGGTCAGGTGACCCATCTTGCGGCCCGGACGCGGCGTTGTCTTGCCGTAGAGGTGCAGCGTGGCATCCGGGTCGGCGAGCACCGCTGCCCAGTCCGGTTCGACCGGGTCGCCGACCGACCCGTCCGCGTTCGGCAGGAACCAGAGGTCGCCGAGCAGGTTGACCATCGCGGCAGCCGGCGCGGTCATCGCTGTCGATCCCAACCCGAGGCCGCAGACCGCACGCACCTGCTGTTCGAATTGGCTGGTCACGTTCGCGTCCAGTGTCCAGTGGCCGCTGTTGTGTGGCCGCGGCGCGATCTCGTTGACCAGCAATCGCGGCGCACCGCCGCGCCGGGTCGGTCGTCGGCAACGACGAACAACTCGACGGCGAGCACGCCCACGTAGTCCAACGCATCGGCCACCGACGTGGCGATCCGCTCGGCGTCGGTGGCGAGCCATGGCCCGACGCGGGCCGGCACGACGGACAGGTCGAGGATCCCGTCGACGTGGACGTTCTCGGCCACCGGCCAGGTGACGGTCGCCCCGTCCGACGTGCGTGCGACCAGCACGCTGATCTCGGTCCGCAACTCGAGCAGTGCTTCGACGATCACGTCCACGCCGGCGAAGTCGTCGAGCGCCGCTTCGAGTTCCGCCACCGACGACACGCGACGTTGGCCCTTGCCGTCGTAGCCGAGTCGAGCGGTCTTCACGACGGCGCCCTCGCGAGCCATGCGACGGGCGTCCTCCACGACGTCGCCAGCCGCTCCGGAGACGGGGATCGCCACGAACGGGCCGACCTCGATGCCGTGGTCGACCATGAACGTCTTCTCGACGATGCGGTCCTGGGCCACCGCGACGCTCGACGCCGAGCGGTGCCACGTGGACCGAACGGGCCAACCGTTCGAGCGCGGCCGAGGGCGCATTCTCGAACTCGGTCGTGACCACGGCGCACTCGGCTGCCAACACGTCGAGTGCGTCCGGATCGTCGTACGGGGCGCAGACGTGAGAGTTGGCGACCACAGCCGCCGGCGCGTGTGCGTCGGGTCGACGACGATGGTGCGGTACCCCATCGCGTTGGCGGCCATCAGCGCGTACTTGCCGAGTTGCCCGCCGCCGAGCATGCCGATCGTCGCAGGCGGCACGACCGGTTGCGCAGCGCTCACGACTCGGTCGACGCCGAAGTGGATGCCGGCAGCACCGCAGAGGCGGCCGCGTCGACGACGCGCCGCACGATCGGCCGTGAGTGCGTCGGCGAGTGCCGAGTCGCCGGTGGCCAACATCGCCACCGCGAACAACGCTGCATTGGTCGCACCCGCCTCGCCGATCGCGAACGTCGCAGTCGGCACTCCCGCCGGCATCTGCACGATCGACAGCAACGAGTCCTGCCCCGCGAGGTGGCGTGAAGCAACGGGGACGCCGAGCACCGGCACGATGGTCTTGGCAGCGAGCATCCCCGGCAGGTGTGCCGCTCCACCGGCGCCCGCGATGATCGCCCGCAACCCGCGCCCCTGCGCGGCTTCTGCGTAGGCGAACATCTCGTCGGGCATGCGGTGCGCGCTGATCACCTTGGCCTCGTGTGCCACACCGAAGTGCTCGAGGATCTCGACCGCCTTCGACATCGTCGGCCAATCGCTCGACGAGCCCATCACGACGCCGATCACGGCACCATCGTCGGTGGTCATCGTTGGTTCCTCTTCATCGTTCGGTCGAAGCAGTCGTCGGCACTCGTCGAGCATAGAAGCCGACGAACGGACGGCCGACGGTGCTGACGTCCGGCGTCAGATGCCGAGCGTGTCGATGACCACGGCCGGCGCCTCGGCCGGGGCACCGTTGTAGTCCGAGCGGACGTCACGGCCGAAGTAGAACACGGCACCCATCACGCCGAGTGCGAGAACGATCGCCAGAAGCCACTGCAGCTTCGGACTGATCACCGAACGGCCTCCCGAGCTGTCGTTGCGGGCGCGCGTGGCGCGGCCCTTCGGCGGCGTGACGGCAGATCCACTCATCGAGACATTCTGATCGATCCAGGACCCGTGTGTCACGCGAACGCCTCACCAGTTCGCGAAACGTTGCGCCATCGGTCGCCCGGTACGTTCGTCCAATGGAATCACTGACCGGTCGGGTGGCGCTCGTGACCGGTGTGTCCCGACCCGGTCAGATCGCCGAGGCGGTGGTGCGACGTCTGCATGCGGCCGGCGCGACGGTGTCCGCGACCGGGTGGCCTGCGCATGACGCCGAACAGCCGTGGGGAAGCAGCGACGTCGAGCTCGCGGTTCCGGTACTCCGTCACGACATGGCGCACCCGGGCGCACCGAGTGCGGTCGTCGACGAGGTGATCGCTGCACACGGGCGTCTCGACATCGTCGTCGCCGCACACGCGCACAGCGCCGACGGCACGCTCGCCGAGACGACAGCCGAGCAGCTCGATCAGAGCTGGGCGGTCAACGTCCGCAGCATCATCCTGCTGGCGCAACGCTTCGCCGAGGTCCACGAAGCGTCGCCGAGCGAGGCGCCCCCGCTCGGCCGGATGCTGTGGTTCACGAGCGGCCAGCATCTCGGCCCCATGGCGGGCGAGCTCGCCTACGCCGTCACCAAAGGAGCGCTCCATCAGATGACGACCACGCTGGCCGCGGCCTTGGCACCGGCCCGCATCGTCGCCAACTGCATCAACCCGGGCCCCGTCGACACCGGCTGGGCCGACCCGCCGACGAAGCAGCATGTCGCGGCGATGTTCCCCGACGGCCGCTGGGGCACGCCCGAGAACGTCGCCGACGTGGTGGAGTTCCTCGTGAGCGATCAGGGCGCGTCGATCCGCGGTCAGGTCGTGAACGCCGAAAGCGGCTTCGACCGCCACGCCTGACGCTCAGGTCGCGAGTCGACGACGCAACGCGGCGACGGCGACGCGCTCTTCGGGGAGCAGACCGGAGTCGCCGAGCCGGTGGTCGCATGCCGCCTTCAGGAACGGCGCGATGACGCGCTTGCCACGGAACCAGCGGAACGACCGAGCGAACACCTGCTGGCCGATCCGGTCGACCAACCCGTCGGTCGGGAACGTCGAGATCTCGACGAAGGTCAGTGCACCATCGAACCCCTGTGGCCCGCCGGCGGCGTTGGTCCAGTCGATCACGACCGGGCCCTTCGACGACAGGATGACGTTCATCGGGTGCAGATCGAGGTGCAGGACGCTCTGCGCATGATCGGCGTCTGCCGATGCGGCGAGCATCCAGTCGGGTGCGGCGATTCGCGCCAGCTTGCGCTGCAGACGAGCGAGCACGCGCGCATGCCAGATCACCTTCCACGGCGCGGCTTCGAGCGCCTCGAGCATGGTCGGCCCGTCGATGCGGTCCATCACGAGGTCGACGCCGTCCACGTCGTGGACCTCTGGCACCGGATACCCGCGCGCTCGAACATGGGCCATCGCCCGCGCTTCGAGTGCAGCGTCGAGTTCCGCGCCTGACGGGCGCGTCCGATATCGGCGAAGCACCTTGCCGTCGCCGATGTCGTACACGTCAGCAGCGCGACCGGATGCGAGCAGCGGGCCCGGTACATCGGTCATGGGGCGAACGTAGTACGTGACACGATGGTCCGATGCCAGCCGGGTACTCGGGCACGCCACTCGCCAAGAAGCTCGGCATCGCCGCGGGTGCCACTGTCGCACTGCTCGCCGAACCCGCCGACTTCCGCGACCTGTTGGACCCGATTCCCGACGACGTGGCCTTGCGCACGACCCTGCGTGGCCATGCTGACGTCGTGGTGTTCTTCACGACCGCACGTTCCGATCTCGAACGACGCATCGAGTCGGCGGGGCGCGCGATCTTCCCGGCCGGCGGTCTGTGGATCGCATGGCCCAAGCGAACGTCGAAGGTGCCGACCGACATGACCGAAGACGTGGTGCGCGAGGTCGCACTGCCGCTCGGCCTGGTCGACAACAAGGTCTGTGCGATCGACGACGTGTGGTCCGGCCTGCGCGTGGTCTGGCGCAAGGAACGCCGCTGAGCCGAAGCGAGCGCCCGTCGAAGATGCCCATCTGGATTGGTGGTGAGGCAACGACGATCGAGTGAGGCCCGCGACCGAGCGCCAGCGAGGAAGTATGGCGTCGGTGCCGATCCGGCTCAGGTGGCAGCCGGTTGGTCTGAGGCAACGACGGTTGAAGGAGCGTCGCCGCCTTCGACGTTGAGGGTCGGCAGGATCCTGTCGAGCCACTTCGGCAGCCACCAGTTCTTCTCGCCGAGCAACTCCATCGTGGCAGGAACGAGCAGCATGCGCACGAGCGTCGCGTCGAGGAACACCGCCGACGCCAGCCCCAGTCCGAACATCTTGATGACACGAGCGTCCTCGAGCACGAAACTTCCGAACACGACGACCATGATCGCCGCAGCTGCAGTGATGACCCGTGCCGTGGCGGCGAGCCCGTCGGCGACCGAGTTCGCAGCGTCGCCGGTCTTGTCGTATTCCTCCTTCACACGGGAGAGCAGGAAGACCTCGTAGTCCATCGACAAGCCGAACACGATCGCGAAGAGCATCATCGGCAGGAACGGTTCGATCGGCCCACTGCCGGTGCCGAACAGCTCGACGCCCCATCCCCACTGGAACACGACCACGACGAGGCCGTAGGCACCACCGATCGAGAGCAGGTTCATGAGCACGGCCTTCAATGGCACGAGCACGGAACGGAACACCATCATCAAGAGCAGGAACGAGAGCGAGAGCACCGCGAGGAAGAAGACCGGCAAGCGCTTCGACAGGTACGACGAGAAGTCGATGCTCGACGCGACCGAGCCGGTCACGAGCACTTCGACATCGCTGCCCGCAGTGGCGACGGGGATGACCTCGTCGCGCAACGTGTTGACGAGGTCCGACGTCGCCGCCTCCTGCGGACCGGTGTCGGGCACGACGCGAATCAGGACCGCTTCCTGCGACTCGGACGGAATCGGACCGAGTGCCTGGGCGATGCCCGGTGTGTCGTTCAGCTCCGCCACGACGTTCTGTACGTCAGCGATCTGTGACGGGTCGTCGATCGTCGGCGGTGAGCAGCAACGGGCCGTTGCTGCCGGGTCCGAACCCCTCGGCGAGGAGGTCGTACGCCTGGCGGGTGGTGGTGCCCTCGGCGAACGTCGACTCGTCACCGAAGCCGAGTCGCAGACCGAGCACCGGCAGGCTGACCACGAGCAGGAACACCGTCACGCCGATCGCCATCGGCCACGGACGCCTCTGCACGAACCGGCTCCACCGGTACGACCACGTGTCGCGCAGGTCCTTCTCCGGTCGACTCTTCAGCGCTTCGCGCAGCTTCGGCACGAAGAGCGATGCGACGAGCGTGCCGACCAGCACGACGAGGCCGAGCAGGCCGACAGCGGGGAAACCGAGGCCGACGCCGAGCAGGCCGACCGATGCTGCGCCTGCCATGATCAGTCCTCGCCAGCGTGTCGTCTCGACACGGTCGCCGGCGAAGCCGATGAGTGCGGGAAGCAGTGTCACCGAGGCGACCATCGTGATCGCCACGGTGACAGCGGCGCCGGTGGCGAGGCCGTTGATGAACGACAGCCCCATCACGAACATGCCGAGCAGCGAGATGACCACGGTCGCTCCGGCGAACACGACCGCACGGCCGGCCGTGTCGATCGCGGTCACCACGGCGGTGCGCTCGTCGAGCCCGGCCCGTGTGCCTTCGCGGTAGCGGGTGACGATGAACAGGGCGTAGTCGATGCCGACGCCCAGGCCGATCATCGCGCCGAGCGTCGTCGCGAAGTCGGGGATCGTCATCACGTTGGTGAGCAGCGTGATCGTGCCGACACCGATGCCGACGCCGAACAGGGCGACGCCGATCGGTAGGCCCATGGCGAGGACCGATCCGAACGCGAGGATCAGGATGACGATCGCGAAGGCGACGCCGATCAGTTCGGATTCCGGCGGCTCGAACTCGCCGAGCGCGGCGCCGCCGATCTCGATGGTCAAGCCGTTCACGTCCGTCGCTTCGGCCAGTTCGTCGATCTGTCCGCCGATCTCGCTGGCGCGCAGCTCGTCGGTGTCGTCGGTGAACGAGAGCGTCGCGTAGGCGATCCGGCCGTCGGGCGACACGAGCCCCTGCTGCAGACCGAGTGGGCTGTACGGGCTGGTCACGGCGACTTCGTCGTACCCGTCGACGGTGTCGAAGATCGAGGTCATCGCCGCCTCGACGGCGGGGTCGTCGACGCCGGCAGTGGCTTCGAACACGATCGAACCCGAGATGAAGCTGCCGGCGCTGCCGAAGTTCTCCTGCAGGATCTCGAAACCGCGCGCTGACTCCGAGTCGGGCGTGTCGAACGACGATTCGGTGGAGGCACCGATGACGCCGACCGAACCGAAGACCGCGACGAGCACGACGATCCACGCCATGAGCACGCGTCGCCGATGGTCGAAGGCCCGGCCGCCGAGCCGTGCCCAGAACGAAGGAGTCGGGACGGATGGGAGCGAGTGGTTCGACGGGTCGTCCGAGCGCGGGCGATCGATGGTGGACGAAGACATGGGACACAGCGTGACCCGAAAGTCACGAGCGAACAAGAGAGGTTCGGTGTGTTTCGCGCCACGTCGGCGCTCGTGACCACGATGGCCGCCGGTTCGAATCCTGGTCGGTCCTCCTCCGACGACGCGATCTATCGTCTGTGGATGGCCGGTCTCGCGTCGACTCCCGAACCGCCGTACTACGCCGTCATCTTCGCCAGCACCACGACCGACGACACCGACGGCTACGGCGAAGCCGCCGACCGCATGATCGAACTCGCCGCAGACATGCCCGGCTTCCTCGGCATCGACTCTGCTCGTGAACGAGGCGTCGGTATCACGGTCTCGTACTGGGAGTCGGAGGATGCCATCGCCCGGTGGAAGGCCGATGCCGAGCACACCGTCGTCCGCGAGACCGGCCGCACGCGCTGGTACGCCGCATACGAGCTCCGTGTCGCGCGAGTGGAACGGGCGTACGGATTCGACACGACCTCCACGCCCTGAACCGGCGCAGGTCCACCGCAGGGATGGATCGTGACGTGACCGGGTTCGACCGGATTCACGAGGGTGACGTTCAACGCCACAGCCGCAGCATCCGGAGCGCCGAGCCGCACGCCGACCGTCGGGTCGACCTCGACGAGAACGCCGGCGCCGTCGAGCGCGATTCGACGTCAGATCGGGCTGACGGTCACCGCGTCCCCGGACGTGATGGTCCCGGGTCGCAGGACCGACGCGTACCACCGGCTGTGGCCTGGGTTGCGGTCGTGATCCATGAGGTTGATGTCGCTGTTCGTGAAGAACGCACTGTTCTTGCTGCACGGATCCGACGGAGCGCTGAGCTGGATCCGTACCGCGTCGGCACCGCCACCGATGTCGATGATCGTGCCACCACGCATCGTCGACCAGTCGAGGCCCGACAGTGTCAGGTTCTCACCGCACGACCCGTAGGCGATCGGATGACCCGCCGCCGCGAACTCGTCGACCACGTCGGTACTCCACAGGCACAGCGCCTGCCACGGCCGGCCGTGATGGACTCGTGACGCCTGCACGTCACCGTCGACGCCACGGACGCCGACCACGGCGGAGTCGATCGCAGTCTTCGGGACCCCACCCGCCGAGGAACTGATCTGCGCGACCGAGCCGACCTGACGGGCCACGGCG
This sequence comes from Ilumatobacteraceae bacterium, assembly GCA_963797925.1. GTDB lineage: Bacteria > Actinomycetota > Acidimicrobiia > Acidimicrobiales > Ilumatobacteraceae > Ilumatobacter_A. Next base: position 577,458 of record CAWCQZ010000001.1, read on the forward strand.
TCGTCCGCCTTGCGACGGATGTCGGCGATCGACACGAGGCCGTGCCACAGGTGGTGCACCTCGTCGTAGAGGTCCGGCGAGGACTGGACAGCCTTCAGGTCGTCCATCTGATGCTCCAGGAGTCGCGACTCGAGTTCGGGGCGGGCATCGATGCTCCACCCGGCGAGCAGTTCGTCGGCGTGAGCGAGCGTGCGGCCGGCATCCTGTTCGTTCCACTGGCTCCGATCGAATCCGCAACGGTCACAGGTCTCGACGCCGATCATGGCGCGACACTAGACGCGTGCCGAGGTGGCCTGTCGGGTTGCAGGATCCGGCCACTCCAGCGAAGCTGCGCAGCGATGCAGCCGTTGGTCCCGTTCGTCCGAGATTCGGCACTGGGTCCGCACGACGCGCTCGTGGATGCGTTGCGTGCGGCCATGCCCGACATCGATCTACAGATCCACGCCGACATCCCGATCGACCGCCTGGGCGAGCCGACGGTCGCCATCGTCGATGGCCCGAGCATCGAGCAACTGTCCACGATCGCGAACCTGAGACTCGTGCAGAGCACGTGGGCCGGCGTCGAGGCGATCCTCCCGGCGGTCCCCGACGGGGTCGAGGTCGCACGGATGGTGGACCCCCAACTCGGCCTCACGATGGCCGAGGCCGTGCTCGCGTGGACGTTGTACCTCCACCGCGACATGCCTCGCTACGCACGCCAGCAACGCCAGGCCGATTGGGTGGAGCACGTGCCGGTGCGAGCGTCGAACCGTCGCGTCGGCATCCTCGGGCTGGGTGCGCTCGGCCGGCTCGCAGGCGAGACGTTGCGTGACCAGAACTTCGACGTCGCCGGCTGGTCGCGAAGCCGCAAGACCATCGACGGCATCGCGTGCTTCGACGACGAGCCGGGTGGCGGCGGAATCGACGCACTGCTGGAGCGATCCGACATCGTCGTCAACCTGCTTCCGGACACACCGGCGACGGTCGGTCTGCTCGGCACGGAAGCGTTCGCACGAATGCCGCCCGGTGCGTCGCTGATCAACTTCGGTCGAGGCCCGACGGTCGACGACGACGCACTGCTCGCAGCTCTCGACGGTGATCTCGAGAACGGCGCCCACCTCGACCATGCGGTGCTCGACGTGTTCGTCACCGAACCGCTTCCCGACGATCACCCGTACTGGGGACATCCGCGCGTGACCGTCCTGCCGCACATCTCCGGTCCGACGAGCACCGACACGGCAGCCGTCATCGCCGCCGAGAACGTCCGTGCGTTCCTCGTCGACGGCACCCTTCCGATCGACGCAATCGTCGATCGCACCCGCGGCTACTGACGCGGTCGGGACGTCGGCGTCGCGACGGGCCCGGTGGATGCGCTCCTGAAGTCGTCAGGCCGGTGTGGGCTGGCGAACCGGCGACGAGAACTCCATGACGCCGTCGTCCACGTCGGCATCGGGCCCGAGAAGCACCTTCTTGTCGTGGGAGTAGCTCTGTGATGCCGTCCACGGATCACGATCCGACTGCTTCGGGAACGTGTGGACGCGGCGTTGCATGTAGCCCGCGGAGAAGTCGTCGACGTATGGCCGCTGCGGCATGTCGGGGTCGGCGATCGGGACCACACGGGAGCTCCCGTTGTCGTCCATCTTCTGCAGCAGGCGGCAGATGTAGCGCGCGATGAGGTCCGCACGCAGTGTCCACGACGCGTTGATGTAGCCGAACGTGGTGCCGAGGTTGGGCACCCCGGAGTACATGAACCCCTTGTAGGTGAAGGTCTCGGCGATGTCGACCTGCTCACCGTCGACCACCGGAACGACCCCGCCCAGCGCGAGCATCGACAGACCGGTGGCCGTGACGATCACGTCGGCGTCGAGCCGCTCGCCACTCGTCAACAGAATGCCGGTCTCGTCAAAGGTCTCGATGTGATCGGTCACGACGTCGGCGCGACCTTCCTTGATCGCGGTGAAGATGTCGCCGTCGGGGGAGAGGCACAGCCGCTGATCCCACGGCTTGTACGGCGGCGTGAAGTGCGGGTCCATGTCCTTGGAGCCGTCGAGCTTCTTCGCGACCTGTTTGTTGATCAACTGCTCGATCTTCTCGGGCTTGGTCCGGGTCTGCTTGTAGGTGAACTCGGTGCGCCACGTGTTCATCTTGCGGATCGCTCGGTATGCCACCTTCTCGGGCAGCAATGCTCGCAACCCGATCGCGATCGGGTTCTTCTGTGGCGCCGGGAAGATCCACGACGGTGTGCGTTGCAGCATCGTGACCTGAGCTCCGAGTTCGGCGATGGCGGGGATCAGGGTGATCGCCGTTGCGCCGGACCCGACGACGACGATCTTCTTGCCGTCGAGCTGCTCATGCGTCTGCAGATGGTCCGGCCAGAACTGCGGGTGCACGATCTCGCCGCCGAAGCGCTCCTCACCGGGGAAGTCGGGGCGGTGCGGTTCGTTGTAGGAGTAGTAGCCGCTGCACATCTGCAGCCAGTTGCACGTCATCGTCGAGTCGTCGTCCGTTGGATGGTCGGCGACTTCACCGTCGACCTCGGGACGGGTCGTCACGGTCCACGTCGACGTCTCGGAGTCCCAGGACGCGTCGACGACGCGCCGGCCGAACGTGATGTGGCGAGTGACGTCGTACTCGTCGGCAGCCTCTTCGATGTAGTTCTTGATCAGGTCGGCCTCGACGATCGAGATACTGCTCTTCCACGGCTTGAAGTCGTAGCCGAACGTGTGCATGTCGCTGTCCGTGCGAATGCCCGGGTACTTGAACAGGTCCCACGTACCGCCCAGTGCCTGACGCGCTTCGATGATCGCATACGACTTGGTCGGGCACTCGCGAGTGAGATGACACGCCATGCCGATGCCGGACAATCCGGCCCCGACGACCAGGACATCGACGTGCTGCAACGCTGTTCCATTCCCCATGCCCCGAAGGTACCCGCAGACGTTCACCCCGACGGCACGCAGAGACCTGGGTCGTTCGAGCGGATCGTGCTCGGTCCGGGGCTTCCGGGTCTCGCAGGCTGCGAGTCCCGTGCCGTGAGGACCCGGAACGGACGCGGCAGCGGTGACGATTCGATCAGCGCAGGTTTCGGCCGTCGAGGAACGCGGTGCGTTCGGCTTCGCACTCGCCGTGGACGAAACACGTGTCGTCGTGGTCGTTGGTCAGTCCTTCGGACTGCATGAACGCGTACGCCGTCGTCGGCCCGACGAACTTCCAGCCTCGCCGCTTCAGCTCTTTCGACAACGCGGTCGATCGTGCGGTCGATGCGGGGATGCCACCCGGGAACGCCGCGTCGTCGGCCGTGACGCGCACGGGCTCGACGACCGCCCAACTCCAGATCCAGTCGACGAAAGTGGTTGCCCCTCCACCTTCGGCCTCGACCAGCTCGATCATCTGCCGGGCATTGTTGATCGTCGCTTCGATCTTGCCGCGATGGCGGATGATCCCGGCATCGCCCAACAGTCGCTCGACGTCGGCCTCGCCGAACGCCGCCACCGTCTCGGGGTCGAACCCGGCAAACGCCGCGCGGAAGTTCTCCCGCTTGCGCAGGATCGTGATCCACGACAATCCCGACTGGAACCCTTCGAGGCAGATCTTCTCGAACAGCCGCGTCGGGTCGGTCGTCGGACGACCCCATTCCTCGTCGTGGTACGCGAGGTACTGCTCGTCGTTCGTCGGCCAGCTGCAGCGAACCGGCTCGCTCACGTCACGTTGCGGTTCCGACGGAGCAGGATCTGCTGCGCCATGGTCGCTGCATGGCGACCCTGCATGGTCAACACGTCACCCGTGACCAGTCCGCGCCCGCCCGCCAGACCGTGCGAGCGAGTGTCGAACCAGTGCCACTCGTCAGCGCGAGTCGGCCGGTGGAACCAGAGCGAGTGATCGAGGCTCGCGCCTTGAAACCGTTCCCGATCCGACGGGTCGTTCGTGTACTCCGGGTGCGTGGCACGCCCCGCTCGATGAGGGGCTGCATCGGACATGAACGTCAGCCCGCAGAGGTGCAGCACGGGGTCGTCACCCAGGTCCGCAAGGAGGCGGATCCAGTAGCCGATGCGGCCGTCCGGAAGGTCCACGGCGCGACGGTCCAGCAGATCGCCCCACGACTGGTCGACGAGGTCGGTGTCAGTCGGGTCGGGAAGTCCGCTCGGCAACGCGGCGAGCGTGACGTCGGCCTCGTGTTCCTCGGGTACCTGGAACGACACGGACGCGTTGAGGATCGCGCCGGCCGACTGGCGCGCGACGACCTGGCGGGTGGTGAAGGACCGCCCGTCACGAAGTCGTTCCACCTCGAACCGGATCGGTTCGTTCGGCGACCCGGGGCGAATGAAGTACGAGTGGAACGAGTGCGCCACCCGTTCCGGGTCCACCGTGTGGATCGCGGCGCGCAACGCCTGAGCGACGACCTGACCGCCGAAGAGGCGTTTGCCCCATGGGTAGAACGCCACCCGACCGACGTACGTGTCGGGTCCGTGTGGCTCGAGGTCGAACAGGTCGGTGAACTCGACGTCGCCGATCCGTGGTGCGCGTTCGCCGTGGTCCATCCCGTCATTGTGACCGAGTGCGGTCGAGCAGGGTCAATTCGCAGCGGTCGGCGTCACCCGACGAGCGTCACGGCGACGATCTCGACGTTGCTGTCGAGTCCGATCGTCGCGGTGTTGCGCGAAACGGCCCGCACGATGCGCCCGCGGGACTGATCGAACTGCGCCTGGACGAGCGTCTCGAAGACGATGTCACCGGAGGGGACTGAGGCCGGATCGACGGACGGGTCGTCCGCGAGATCGCCCAGGACGTCGTCGATCGACGTCGGATCGGCCGTGAGGCGCAACTCGAGGAGCACGCACCCGTCGTCGTCGAGCCCGTCGGCGATGCCGGCAGCGCCGACGGCGGGAACCGGCGAACCACCGAGCGAATTGGGGAGCAGGCTGTCGAAGGCCTCGGGCGCATCGGTGACGAACGCGTCGTCGAAGAGGTGGAATGCGCCGATCGGAGCGCCGGCGAGCTCGGCGATCACGTCGTCACCCAGCAGTTCGAGGTCGGCGGCACTGGCTTCAGCGAGCGCAGGGTCCCCGAGGGCCAACCGTTCGAACAGGTCGACCAGGTCACCGCGGACGACGTCGACATTGGTGATCCCGCTGAAGCCGCCGAGCGAACTCACCGAGTACTCGTACGGCCCGAAGTCGAGTCCGTCGAGCGCGCCGTCGAGTTGCTCGACGGTGGCCGGTGGCAGTCCGAGGTCGGTCACGGTCGGGCTCGACGGCTTCCAGGAGAAGTCGGTGCCGAGCCCGCCGATGTTGACGACATCGACCTGTACATCGCTCGACGAGAAGCCCGGCGCCGACGGTTGGACGCTGTTGATCGTGCGCTGACGGACGTCGAGTTCGAACGTGTCGATGCCACGCCAGTCGGTGTCCGTCTCGAGGATGGTCGCCGCGCCGCCGAACGAACCGCACGAGATCGCAGGTGCGTCGGCGAGCCCGGCGATGTCAGCCAGCACGGGCTCGGATGCGAACGCGGCGACGGCGGCGTTGGCGGGAGCCACGGGCACCGTCGTGCTGCTGGTCGTCGTGCTGCTGGTCGTCGTGCTGGTGCTCGTCGACGTGCTGGTCGTCGGAGCGGTGGTCGTGGAGCTCGAGGTGGTCGGCGCCGCAGTGGGGCTCGCCGTGCGCTCCTCACTCGTCACCCCCGGTTGCGTCGAGCATGCTGCGAGCACGCCCGCCAGCACGAGTCCCGCTCCGATCGATCGCCCCGTCATCCGTTCCGCCATTCCTGATCGTTCCCGGCAGCGACAACCGACAAACGCCGTCGGAGTGGCGCAGCCGACGCGAGCGTCAGTACGAGGCGCCGGCTGGGCCGCCGCGACGTCGGGCGCCTCGTCGCTCGCGCGGCTTGATCGCCGATCGCTTGACCGCGACCTCGAAGTCCACATCCGGCACCTCGATCTCGCCGTCGAGTACCTGGCGCATCATCGCCAGGTGACGTGGCGCGCTGCCGCAGCAGGCGCCGATGATCTGGATCCCGGCGTCGCGCTGGCGCACCGCATGCGCTGCCATCACTTCGGGCGAACCGCTGTAGTGCAGTTCTGCGCCGACCCACTGGGGCATGCCGGCGTTCGCCTTGCTGACCAACAGGATGTCGGGGTTGGTGGCGCGCATCTCGATCAGCGCGGCCTCGGTGTCGGCCAGGTTGTTGCCGCAGTTCGCACCGACCGCGTCGACGCCGATCTCGGCGAGGCGGGTGACCGCTTCCTCGCCGGTGACACCCATCATCGTGCGTCCTGCGGTGTCGTAGCTGAGCGTCGCGCAGATCGGCAGGTCGCTGACCGACCGAGCGCCTTCGACTGCTGCCGTGACCTCGTCGAGGTGGCTCATCGTCTCCAGCCACAGGAGGTCGGCGCCACCGGCATCGAGTCCTTTGGCCTGCTCGGCGAAGGCGGCAGCGCAGGTGGTCATCGTCATCGAACCCATCGGTTCGAGCAGTTCGCCTGTGGGACCCATCGAGCCGGCCACGAGCACCCTGCGATCGGATGCGTCGGTCGCTGCCCGCGCAACATTCGCAGCAGCCTCGTTGAGCTCGATGACCCGGTGGTCGGCCTGGTGCAGCTTCAACCGGAAGCCGGTACCGCCGAAGGAGTTCGTGAGGATGATGTCGGATCCTGCTTTGACGTAGTCGGTGTGGACAGCGGTCACCCGATCCGGGTGGTCGACGTTCCACAGTTCGGGTGCGCCACCCGATTCGAGGCCACGGGAGAACAGCTCGGTGCCCATCGCGCCGTCGATCAGCAAGACGCCACGTTCGTCGATCAAGTCGTGCAACACGGTCATCCGAACAGTCTGCCGGATGCTTCAGCTCGTCCGGCGGTACGAGAGATCCGTCGGCGGACGACCTTCGTCGAGCCCGCGCTGCTCGAACCGGGTGAGCGGGCGGGCGTCGGGCCGTTCGATGACCCCGCCGTCGAGGCGAGGTTCGTCAGAGCACACCTGCTCCATCAGTTCTGCGTAGTCGACGATGTCGGTGGCGAGATGCAGTTCACCACCGATCTCCATGCGATCGACGAGCGCCGTGACGATGTCGGAGCGAACCAGTCGGCGATGGTGCTGGCGCTGTTTCTTCCACGGGTCCGGGAAGAAGATCCTCACGACTCGCAACGACTCGGGGCGCAATCGGTCGAGGAACGGAACGGTGTCGCCGTGCATCACGCGCACATGGGGGAGCGGATCGTTGACGATCGCGTCGAGCACCGTGACCACCCCCGGGTCGTGGACTTCGACACCGATGACGTCCAGGTCGGGCTCGGCCCGCGCCATCTGGATCGTCGACTCGCCGTGCCCGAAGCCGATGTCGAGCACGACACCGCGTTCCGGGTCGCGGGTCGAACCGTCCGGCGCAGGAAACACGTCGGCCCAGTCGAGGAGCGGACCCTCCATCGGAATCGACCATTCGGTGATCCATCGGTCGAATTCGCCTTGGCGCTTGGCGGACAGCCCGCGCCGGCGGACCTTGAACGTCAGCGCCGGGCGTCGAACGTTGCGCGCACCCGATGGTGATTCGGTGATCATCGGATCACCGCCGCGGATGCGAACCCGGTCGGCTCCACCGTCGCCTGACGCCTCCCCGTCGCTCGCCTCCCCGTCGTTCTCCTCCCCGTCGTTCTCCACGGAAGCGAACCTACCCAACGACGGCCGAGGACCAGCCGAGCCCGAGTCGGCCCACACCGGCCGGCGCCGAGCCGGCCGGTGCATCAGCGGTCGGCGAACGCGCCCGTGGCTTCGAGGACCTCGAACAGGTCGCCACGGCGCTCGACCATCCATGCGTCGCTCAGGTGCAGCTTGTTCCGGAACACGATTCGGCCGTTGATCAGCGGAACGCACACGGGCAGGAACGGGCACGCGATCCGGTCGAGGTCAGCCACGAAGAAGCGCGGATCGCTCGACGCCAACGCTCGGTACGTCGATTCGACGGGGAGCGGAAGCGTGGGCGCTTCGTACGAACACTCGCTGGCGATCTCGGCGGTGGTGAGGCAGTTGGTCGGGTCGAAGTCGAGGGCGAACGGCAGCGGCTCGATCGCGATGACGGATGCACTCGTCGTCGACGTGAGCGTCGCGACCGAGTGAGCGGTGGCCGCTGCGACGGCAGCGTCGAGCGCGGGGCCCTCGAGATCGGGCTCGTCGGGCGCGAGATAGACCAGACCGTCGCTTCTGCCTGCCGCATCACGCGGCACGCTGATGGTGACGATGACGTCGGGGTCGAGTGCCGGGATGATCTGTTCGTACCACCCGTCGCGCTTCTCGACGCATCGGTCGACCCGGCGTTGGTCGTCGACGACCCACACGAGCCCGTCCTGCCACGGGCATCCCAGGGTGGCGGTGACGGAGAGTGACCAATCGTGCTCGACGGCCAGCTCGAGCATCGCATGGATCGCCATCTCGGCGTTGCTGTCGCCGATGAGGTGGACGCTCGTGCCCGCACCTTCGGCCAGGACGCAGCCCTGCGGGTCGCTGGTCGTGCATGCGGAGAGGTCCACATCGATCGGGTCGGTCGCGTCGAGGTCGAGGACTGCCGGCACGGGTTGCGCGAGTGCCTCCGCCACCACGCCGGTCACCGGTCGGGTCGCCGGTATCCCCCGATCCTCGCGAGCTGCTTCCACCGGGCGCCGCTCGTCGTGCAACGTCGGTGGGATCACGAGCACCGCCGCCAGCGCGCTCACCGCCAGCCCGCCAGCGACGACGCGTCGAGGGCGTCGGTCCAACGGCTTGGCCTTGCGGACCGGCATCTCCAAGAATCGATGGCTGAGCGCGGACAGACCCGTCGACATCACCACGACGACGCCTGCGAGTTCGTACGGGCCGGCGTCGTAGACCGGTGCCAGCAGGACGATGGCCGGCCAGTGCCACAGATACGTGCCGTACGAGATCCGCCCCAGGTACGTCATCGACCGTGACGACAGCACCGAGGCAATGCTGCTCTCCGGCGCTGCTTGGACCTGCACGATCAGCGAGAGCGCAAGGACTGTGGCGACGATGCCGCGCAACGAGGGTGACCACGTGACGAGATCACTCGCAGTGACGAACAACGCGATCAGGGCGAGCAGGGTCACGATGTCCGCCCACCGTCGATCCGTTCTGTCGAAGGAGGAGTCGCCGAGGGAGGAGCTGCTGATGACGGAGCGGGTTCGGCGCGATGTCTCGAAGATCGCGAGCAGTGACCCGGCCAGCATCTGGTAGACCCGCGTGTCGGTTCCGTAGTAGGCGCGCAGCGGATCCTCGTCGGCGATGAGGACCTGTGCCGCGAGCGATGCGACGAGGAGGACGGCGATGCCGATCTGGAGCGCCTCCGGTCGACGCCGGGCGAAGCGCAGCAACACGATCAGCAGTGCGGGGAACACGAAGTAGAACTGCTCTTCTATCGCCAGCGACCAGAAGTGGAGGAACGGGCTCTGCTCGCTTCCTTCGGCGAAGTAGTCCGTCGCGTCACGCAGGAAGTTCCAGTTCGCGACGTACAGCAAGGATGCTTGGGCATCGCCGACGAGCGCTTGCCGCGTCAGGCGCGACACGACGAGGGTGGAGAGCGCTGCGGTGACCACGATGACGACGATCGCGGCCGGGAGCAGCCGCCGGATCCGACGCGCGTAGAACCGGCGCAGGTCGATGCGGCCGTGATTCGACCATTCGTTCAACAGCACGTTCGTCACCAGGTAGCCAGACAGGACGAAGAAGACGTCGACACCGACGAACCCGCCCGGCAGCCACGGGATGGCAGCGTGGAACAGCACCACGAGGTAGACGGCGACGGTGCGCAATCCGTCGAGCGCGGGCCGGTGTCCCCAAACTGCATGCGTCGAGTGGTCGCTCGTCGCAGGGTCCCCGACGGTCACGGCCAGAACCATATGGCGTCATCTCTCGTTCCGATCGTCAGAACAGGTGCAACGGATCGGGTGGTTCGCACGTCGTAACCAGTGTGATTGCATCAGACGTCGATCTCGGGCAGGGTCCCGCTGTGGGAATCGGTCGAGCAGAACTCGAAGCGCTCTACGAAACCGAATGGCCGAGGTTGGTGCGCGTCGCGTTCCTCCTCACGAACTCGCGACACCGTGCCGAGGAGATCGCTCAGGACGCGTTCGTCCGTCTGCAGTCGACGACCTCGACGGTGCGGAACCCCGGCGGCTACCTGCACACCACCGTCGTGAACGCCTGCCGGGACGTTCACCGCCACCAGTGCGTCGTCGAACGCTCACCCGTCGAGCGATCCGATCCGTTCGTCGATCAGCACGACGAACTGTTCGACGCACTCGCTTCACTGCCGTGGAAGCAGCACGCGGCACTCGTCCTGCGATTCCATCTCGACCTGCCCGAGCACGAGATCGCCGCCGCGCTGGAGTGCCGGCCGAGCACCGTGCGCTCCCTGACCCGTCGAGCGCTCGCCGCTCTTCGAAAGGAATTGTCATGAGTGACCTGGAAACCCGACTCCGCGACCATTTTGCCGACCGAACCCACGACCTGTCGACCACCGGTCCAGGGCTCGATGTTCCGGGCCCGGCATCTTCCACGTCCGTTCGCAGCCCGCGGTATGCGGCGATCGCGTTCGCCGCCGCAGTCTCCGTTGGTCTGCTCGGAGTCGGGGGCCTGTTCCTGGTCGGACGAGACGACGTCGATTCGGTGTCGACTGCCGAAACCGGTTCACCGGCATCGCCACCCGATGTCGAGAGTGCGTTGCAGCCCGTCGAGACGTTGCCCGAGTCCGGCGACGTCTCCGACACGCCGGTGACCGTGCAGGCGACCGAACCGATCGACTGGTATCGCGTCGCTCCCGACCTGGACATCTCCTGGTACACCGATCAGGGCGAGCCGTCGTTCTTCTGCTGGCGGACGCCGGCGGTGATCGAACCGCAATGCTCCGTCGATCCGCTCGGTGGGTCGGTCTACCCGCTCGTCGTGCCGACCGGTGGCGCCCAGGTGCTCGTGCTCGCCCCGGTCGACCGATCCGAGCCGTTGATGTCGCTCATCCTCGACGATGGTCTCGAAGTTGCCGTGGATGCCGATGTGGACGACGTCCTCGATCTCGGCGTCGCACGCGTCGCGCTCTTGCCACGGAGTTCGATCGCCACGGTCGACGGTCGACCTGTCGCCGAACCGGTCACCATCGATGCGTACATTCCACCGTTCCTCGAGGACTTCGTCGGCCTCGACCTCGAAGACTTCACCGACCAGACCGAGGCCTTCGGTTTCACGACACGTGTCGTGATGGAGGACGGAGAAAGCCTCAGAGTGACCGCCGACTACCGCGTCGACCGCGTCAACGTCGCCACCGTGGACGGCGTGGTCACCGAAGTGTTGCCGGTCGGGTAGCGCGCCGAGAGCCATCACGCATCCGAGTCGCCGCGACCCGGTCCGTGATGGAGCGGTTGCTTCACTGGCCTGAAACGAGTTCGAAACAGACGACTCCTAGCTTTCCGGCGATGTTCGCCACGCCCCGCTTCGCCCGTGCCGTCTCGGCTGTCGCCGTGTCAGCCGGCCTGGTCCTCGCTGCATGCGGCAGCGAGGAGCCGGCCGCCGATGAACCGGTTGACGACGAACCGGTTGACGACTCGACCGACGACGCCACCGACCCGGAGACCGAGACAGCAACCGAGACCGAGGACGCAGATCCGGCCGACGCCGAAGCATCGGGCGACGCGCCGAAGCTGGCCATCGTCTACTCCGCGGAATGGTTCGACGGCTCGTGGGGTGAGGCCGCCTACGACGGTGCGAACGCCCTCGAAGCGTCCGGTGCCGTGAGCGAGATCTCGCTGTCGGAGAACGTGCAACCCGGAGCAGAAGCCGAGCGAGCAATGCGCGCGCTGGCCGAAGACGGCTTCAACCCGATCATCGCTCACTCCTTCGACTACGGCGAGGACGTGAAGACGGTCGCTGCCGACTTCCCCGACACGATCTTCATGTACGCCGGAGGCTTCGGTGACGTCGACGCCAACCAAGGCGACTACGACCAGCCCTTCTACGAGGCGTCGTACCTCGAAGGAATCCTGGCGGCAGGTGCGACCGACGGCGGCTCCGTCGCCGGTGCGGCAGGCTTCGAGATCCCGGTCTGCTACGCCATGTACGAGGCGTTCCTCGCCGGTGCGCAAGAGGTCCGGCCCGACACGACCGGCAGCTTCGTCGCCGTCGGCGACTGGTACGACGTACAACTGGCGAAAGAAGCGGCGCTGGGTCAATCCGACGACGACGCCACGATGTTCGTCGGTTGCGGCCAGGCACCGACGTTCGGCCAGATCGAAGCCGCCAACGACCAGGGAGGTGTCTCGACGGGCTACGTCGGCGACATGTCCGAAGTCGGTGACTCCGTGCTCTCGTCCTTCGAGTGGCGACTCGATCGCGTCTTCGGCGAAGCTGTCGCCGATGTCGCCGCAGGCTCGAACGAAGCGCAGTACTACAGCGTCTCCCTCGCCGACGGAGGCCTCGAGATCGTGATCGACCCCGCCGATGCCGACTCCATCTCCCCCGAGGCGATGGAACTGTTCGAGACGCGACTGAGCGAGATCAACGACGGTTCCTTCGAGGTGCCGTTCATCACCGAAGCAGGCTGATGTCGAGCGGGGGCCACTCCGGCCAGGAGCACGGGACGCAACGTGTTGCCGTGCGGATGGTCGGCATCGAGCGTCGGTTCGGATCGACGGTCGCGCTCGGCGGCGTCGACCTGACGCTGCGCCGTGGCGAGATCCATGCGGTGCTGGGCGCCAACGGCGCCGGCAAGACCACGTTGATGCGGGTCCTCGCCGGACTGGACCGGCCCGACGGTGGCACGGTCGACGTGCTGGGGACACGCGTCGATCAGTTCGATCCGGGCGCGGCGCGCAAGCTGGGCGTCGCTCTCGTCCAGCAGCACTTCACGCTGGTCCCGACCCTGTCGGCGTCGGCCAACCTCCTCCTGGCTCGGCCGGAAGGTCGCTTGCGCCCGGGTCGAAGCCGAACGGGTCATCGACTCGCCGCCTTGATCGAGCGGTACGGCCTGCCCGTGCGCGACGGCGTCCCGGCGTCGTCGCTGTCGGTGGGTGAACAGCAGCGCCTCGAACTGCTGCGGGCGCTCGACGCCGACGCTGAGATCCTCGTGCTCGACGAGCCGACCGCCGTCCTGACCGACGCCGAAGCCGATCGGTTGCTGAGTGTGTGTCGACGTCTCGCTGACGAGGGCCGAGCCGTCGCGATCATCACGCACCGCCTCGGTGAGGTGATCGCGGGGTGCGACCGGGTGACCGTGTTGCGCAACGGCAAGACGGTGTTGGTGGATGGATCGGTCGACGAGCACGACCGGCGCGGGCTGGCCACCGCGATGATCGGTTCGGAGTCCACCGGACGCTTCACCGAACGAGAACACCCGACGATTCCCGCGCCGACCACGACCGAATCGGTCGCGACGTTGGACGTCCGTGGCGTCTCGTGGGGGCGTCTGCACGACGTGACGTTCGAGGTGGCGCGCGGTGAAGTGCTCGGAGTCGCCGGGATCGACGGCAACGGGCAAGCCGAGCTCGAAGCGGTGCTGGCTGGACGAGTTGCGCCCGATGACGGCGCGGTCGCAGTCGACGAGGTCGGCGTGGTCGGCGGAGATCCGCAGGCGCGTCGTACCGCTGGTGTCGCCTACATCCCGTCCGACCGCTACCGGCATGGCCTCGTGCGTGCGATGACGCTGTCGGACAACCTGGAGTTGGGCCGGGTGCCGCGCCTGCGACCCACCCGGCGTCAGCGGCACGCCGATGCCGAGCCGACTCTCGAGGACTGGTCGGTGCTGTCGGCCGGACCGGGCGCCACGGCGTCGAGTCTGTCGGGTGGCAACGCACAGAAGGTGGTGCTGGCACGCGAGCTGGGCGGGTCGCCCGCCGTCGTGCTGGCCTGCTACCCGACGCGTGGCCTCGACCCCGGCGCTGCATCGACCGTGGCAGACCGGATCGTCACGCGTGCGTCGAACGGCGCAGCCGTGCTGTGGATCGGTGCCGAACTCGACGAGTTGTTCGCCGTCTCGGACCGGATCCTCGTGCTCGCCGACGGTCGGATCACCGGCGAGTTCACCGCGCCGTTCGACCGCGAGCGGATCGGTCTCGCGATGACCGACACGTCGGACCGTGAGCGGGTCGACTCGTGACCGTCGACGCTCGGCCGCCGGACGACGACGTGGCGATGGTCGAACCGGGGGTCGCGCCGACAGAAGGCATCGGTGCCGTCACTGCCTCGTCGTCGGAGACCGTCGTGGACGGGGTGGCCCGTCGCGCCGCCGGCTTCGATGTGCTCTCGATGGTGGTCATCCCGTCGATCGGCTTCGTCGTCGCGCTGGTCGTGGGTGGCGTACTGATCTCACTGATCGGCGAGCAACCACTCGATGTCTACGCCGACGTGGTCGACGGTGTCCTCTTCGCGCCGCGAGGTCTCAGCGACACTGCGACCGCCGCAACACCACTCCTCCTCATCGCGCTCGGGTACGCGTTCGCCTACCGGGCACGGGTGTTCACGATCGGGGCCGAAGGTCAGTACGTCGTCGCTGCAGCTGCTGGGGTCGGTGCAGTCACCGCGCCGGGCCTGCGCGACCTGCCCGGACTGCCGCTCGTCGTGGTCGGTCTGGTGACGGCAGCGGTCGCGGGCGCCGCATGGAGCGCGATCTGCGCTGTGCTGTTCGTCCGATTCCGAGCGAACGTGGTGATCTCGTCGCTGATGCTGGTGTACATCGGTCAGGCGGTGCTGCAGTGGGCGACCCGGGTCGGCATCCGTGACCCCGAATCGTTCGTCCCTGCGAGTCGCGATCTGGGATCCGCCGAGCTCCCGACGGTGCCGGGAACGAGCGTGCACGTCGGTTTCGTTTTGGCGGTCGCGATGGTGCCGGTGATGACCTGGGTCCTCGCACGGCACCGACTCGGATTCCGAGTACGTGCGCTCGGGCACAATCCGGACGCGCTGGACGCGAACGACGTGCCGGCACGCTCGATCATCGTGGTGGTGCTGGTCGTCGCAGGCGCGCTCGCGGGCCTCGCCGGGTTCGTCGAGATCGCAGGGGTCAACGGTCGGCTGAACGATGCGGCGAGTGTCGGCTACGGCTTCGGTGCGATCATCGTCGCCCTCGTCGGGCGGCTCCACCCGGTCGGCGTGCTGATCGCCGCGTTGTTGCTCGGCGGCCTCGACATCGGCTTCGAAGTCGCTGCCCGCTCGTCGGATCTGCCGACGTCGATGGCCGGTCTGGTCCAGGTGTTGATCGTGGTGTTCGTCGTCGCCGGCGACGCGCTGCTCGAACGGCGCCGAGGTCTGCACTGATGGGCGACGCGACGAGAGATGGTGCTCGCTGATGGACAACGTCTTCGCTGTCGCGACGCTGGCTGCGGCGCTCCGCTTGTCGATTCCCGTCGCGGTTGCGGCACTGGGTGCGGTCGTCAGCGAACGGGCCGGTGTCCTCAACCTCGGGCTCGAAGGGATGATGCTCGCCGGTGCGTTCGCCGGCTACAGCGCAGCCGAGGTCACCGGTTCGCCGTGGCTCGGCCTGCTCGGCGGCATCGTGGTCGGCGGGCTGTTCGGGTTGCTGCTCGCGGCGTTCGTCGTCGCAGGACGTTCGAACCAGATCGTCACCGGCATCTCGTTCACGTTGGTCGCCGGTTTCGCGACTGCGCTGCTCTTCCAACAGAGCTACTCGATCGGACAGATCCCGCCACGCATCGAACGTCTGGGGCTCCCGGCACTCGTCACGGTGACGGTCGCGGTCTTCGCCGTCGTCGCCTTCGTGCTCGCTCGCACCACCGTCGGACTCGCGCTGACGGCGATCGGTGAGGCACCCGAGGCAGCGGACGCCCTCGGCTACCGGGTCGAACGGACGCGCACGGTCGCCACCGGGGCGAGTGGAGCGCTCGCAGGTCTCGGCGGCGCGATGCTGGTGTGCGGTCCACTCGGTCTGTTCATCGAGAACGTCACGGCCGGGCGCGGTTGGGTCGCGCTCGCACTCGTCGTGTTCGCTGGCTGGCGGCCGGTTCCAGTTGCCTTCGGTGCCTTCTTGTTCGGGCTGTCCGACGCCGTGCAACTCCGGTTGCAGGGCACCGACACCGACATCCCGTACGAGGTGTTCATCGCGCTCCCGTACGTCGTGACGCTCGCCGCCCTCGTGGTGCGCGCTCGCGCCAGCCACACTCCATCCGCGCTCGGCACCCCTTTCGTCCGAGGCGCGACATGAACAACTCTGCTCAACGACTCCCGATCGGACCATGACATGACCGCACTGGACAGCTTCGACCTCACACCATTCGCGACGGGCGCGTCGCTGCCGTCGTCGGAATCTGCTGCGACGGCGGCCAGCATCGACGAGACGCTGCGATCGACGGGCTTCCTGCTCGTGTCCGGTCACGGCGTCACCGACGAGGTGCGCACTGCCTACTTCGATGCAATGCAGGAGTTCTTCGCCCTGCCCGAGGAACAGAAGAACGAGATCGCGATCGGCAAGAGCGCCTTCCACCGCGGCTACGTCGGCTTCGCGACCGAGACGCTCGAAGGCGCGCTGGCCGGAGACCCGATCGAACGAGGCGGCACGGTCGGTGCGGTGCTCGCCGGCGACATGAAGGAGACGCTCGACACGGGCGTCGAGTACGGCCCCGACCACCCCGAGTTCGTCGCGGGCACGCCGTTGCACGGGCCGAACCAGTGGCCTGCCCTCCCCGGCTTCCGCGAGGCGGTCGAGGCGTACCGAGCCGCGTCGGTCGAGGCTGCACGTCGAATGCAACGTGCGCTGGCGATGGCACTCGATCTGGACCCGGACTTCTTCGTCGACCAGCCCGGCGAGACGATGTACCACCTCCGCCTGATCCACTACCCGCCGATGGATCGCCTCACGCCGGAACCCGGCCAACTCGGGTGCGGGGCTCACACCGACTACGGCACGTTGACGCTGCTCGCCGACGACGGAGTCGGCGGACTGCAGGTCCGCGAGCGTTCGGGCGAGTGGATCGACGTGAGCGTGCCCGACGGTCAGCTCGTGGTGAACCTCGGCGACCTGATGGCGATCTGGACCAACGACCGTTGGGTGTCCAACCCGCACCGAGTCGTCAACGCGCTCGGCGTCGATCGGTATTCGTCTCCGCTGTTCGTCACGCCGCCGTTCCACCTCCGGATCGAGACGCTCGAGACCTGCCTCGACGACGGGGAGACCCCTCGGCACGAACCGATGGTGACGGGCCCATACCTGCTGTCCCGCTTCGACGGCACACACAGCTACCGCAACGAACTCCTCGAGGCACACAACACATCATCGGGTGTCTGACAACGACCGAGCAGCCACTCGCCCCGGTTGCGCAGGTCAGCCGCCGGTGAGGCCGCCGAGGCCCTCCTGAAAGGCGCGGAGGCCGTCGATCAGTGACGTGGTGAGCGTCTCCAACTCGGTGCCCTCGACCTCGATCGAGATCGGCACGTCCAGCTTGACCGGCACCTCGACGTTGATCGGGATCGACTCGTCGATCGGGATGTCGACGGTCAGGTCGATCGGCACGTCGATGTCGACGGGCACCGTGATGTCGATCGGGATGTCGACGCCGAACGGACCGTTGATCGTGATCGTCGTCTCGACTTCCTCGTTGATCGGGATCGACGTCTTGATCGGCACCTCGACCGTGCGTTCCAGGTCGAAGGTCTCGTCGATCGTGATGGTCTGATCGATCGGCACCGTGAACTCGATCGTCGCGGTGCCGAAGTCCTCGAGCTCGGTCACCGCCTGGTCGAGGCCGTCGTCGATCGACGGCCCGAGTTCGTTGACGGTCTCGACGAATCCGTTGACCTGTGAGGCGAACAGTGCAGCACCGGCCTCGACACGTTCGAGGTCCTCCCGTGTCGTGGCCAACTCGTCCTCGGTGGCGCGCACTCGCGAGAACATGAATGCGGACAGCAGCAGTGAAGCGAGCAGCAGAACGCCCACGGCTGCGACGACCGAGGTCAGGTTGCGTTGCACCCAGCCCGGCGCAACCGCGACAGACTCGACCGGCTCGTCGGAGGGGGCAGAAGTGCCTGGCACTTCTGCCCCCTCCTCGATCACGTGCATCTCGTCGGTGTCGGTGAGGCGTGGGGTCGCGACGAAGGTGTCGTGCTCGGACGTGACGGGGTCGTCCGCGTCGGCGGGTCCGGTGTCGGTGGGTTCGATGTCGTCGTCGGGTTCATGAGTCATCGGTGTGGATCCGTTCGTGTCGGCGTCGCTCTCGGGACGCGGGTCGTGATGCAGCGGAGTGGGCCGGCGCAGGAGCGCCAGGCAGGCGATCAGGCCGACGCCGAGGGCGACAGCGCTGGCAAGGAAGGTGTCAGCGATCGACTGCGCGGTCAGTTGCTCGGTGGCGACTTCGAGGGCCGCACCGAAGCCGGGGTCGGTGATGGCTGGAAGATCGAGGTCGCCGCGCAACGCGTTGAATCGGGCGAGGCCCCATGCGGTGAGTGCCGACAAGCCGACGCTCAAGCCGATCATCCGCACGACCATCACGACCGCAGCGGCCGAACCGCGCGACTCGGGTGCCGCATGATCGACCACCGCGGACGTGGTGGGTGCGACGGTCAGGCCGATGCCCGCTCCGAGCACCGCCAGTTGCAGCCCGAGCAGGATGTACGAGGAGCTCCCGTCCCAGGTGAGGCCCATGAGTGCGTACGCGCCGGTGGCGGCGAAGAGTCCGATCACGATCGGCGGCCCGTACCAGGTTCGCTCGGTGACCCGCCCGCCGAGGTAGGAGGCGATCGCCATCGCTGCGGTGAGTGCCGAGAGAATCCAGCCGGCCACAACCGCCGAACGTTCGATGTCCCGCTCGACCGCGTTGACGAACAAGGGCACGTCGACCATCGCGATGACGAGGCCGGCGCCCACGACGAAGTTGACGATCAACGCGACGCGGACGTTGCGTCCGCGGAACAGTGCGACGTCGACGATCGGCTCGCCACCCCCACGACGGAGGCGACGTTGTTGGACGCCGAGCGCGATCGCAGCGACCAGGGCGACGGGGTAGAGCAGACGGAGGTCGGTGCCACCGTTGCCGGTCAATTCATCCAGGCCCTGCACGCTCTGCACCTCGGCGGAGCCGAGCAACGCCAGGTTGAGCGAGACGAGCACGGCGGTCAGGAGCCCGGCACCGAGCCAGTCGACACGCGCGCGGCGTGCGGGTCGGTCGTGTTCGGCGAGCGCCCACCACACGACTGCAGCGCCGACGATCGCGAGCGGCACGTTCAGCCAGAACTGCCACCTCCACGAGAGGAAGCGGACGAGCATGGCGCCGTACAGCGGGCCCCACACCCAGCCCATCGTCTCGATCGCACCGAGCGTGCCGAGCGCACGGGCCCGCTTGCGTTCCGAGTACACGTCGCCGACCACGGCGAGTGCGACGGGAACCATCGCTCCGCCGCCGATCGCCGTGAGCACACGACCCATCAGCAGTGGGCCGAGCGAGTTCGTGAGCGGGATCCAGATCGTGCCGACCATGAACACGCCGTACGCGATCATGAACGTACGCCGACGCCCGATCACGTCGCTGACACGACCGGCGATCGGCATCACGGCGATGAACGCGATGAGATACGCGTTGACGATCCACGCCGCGTCGTCGAGCCCGTCGGGTAGTACGAGGCCGAGGTCTCCGATCATCGGCCGCAACATCGTCGACACGACGGTCAAGTCGTCGGCCGCGACGAAGACGCTGAAGCCGACGGCCCACAGGATCGCTCGAGGCGACGGCGTGCGTCGATCGTCGGTCGCGTCTGATCTGCGCAGTGTCCGTCACGCGTTGCTCACGATTCGATCTCGTCCGGCGGTTGGATGTCGAACTCGGCGCCGTAGTCGTCGAGCAGCAGCGTCCACTGCACTTCTCCACCGTCGAACTCGGCCGTGAACTGCGCTTCGCGTACCTCGCCGGTCACCGGTTGGATCCAGAAGTCGATGGCCACGTCCTGGTCGCGCACGAGGCGCGCCGTGATCACTTCGACCTGCTCGGCCGGAGCGGTTGCAGCGATGTGATACCGGGAGTCGCCGTCGCGGTCCTCGGTGCCCACCATGGTCACGTCGGAGAGGTTCTCCATCAGCGGCTGCCAACCGTTCTTCGGATCGAAGAAGAGTGACGGGTCGATGTCGTACCCGGCAGGCAAGGTCTCGAAGTTCCCGGTGATCGGATTCGACAACCAGACTTCGTCGTCGAGGGCGATGGCCCCGAGTTCGGTCGTGAGCCCACCCTCGACACCGACCTCGAGCAGGGCTCGTGCGGACCGTGGCACGGTGAACTCACCGATCGCTGAGTTGAGCGTCAGCTTCTCGAACTCGTCGATGAAGACGGGAGCTCCTTCACGACGCAGCTCGAAACGCACACTCGTGGTCGCTCCCATGGCACGGGCGGAGGCCTCGACGATCGTTGCCGCGTCGGCCGGGATCGTCGGTTCGGTCGGTTCGCTGGAGCCCGACCCGCCGCACGCCGACACCGACCAGCACCGTTGCAGCCAGCAGAATCCGTGTCCCCAGTCGTCTCGTCATGTCCCCGTCCACTCTCTGGTCGCTCACGTGATCGCATCACCCGTTCCGTCGAGGAAGGTCTACCCCGACGGGCCGACCTCGAAAAGTGTCGGACATCGTTGCAACCGTCGTCGAGTGACCACTCTTCCCCAAACCGGATGCGGATACGTTGCCCACACGATGAGCGATGACGCCGACCGCGCCGCGACACGGCGCCACCTGCGGCGCATGGCGGCCTCGATCACCGCTGCTGTGGCTCCGTTCGGCATCGTCTTCGGTGCCGCCGCGTCCACCGCCGGACTGAGCCTCTGGGCGGCAATCGGCTACTCCGTGTTCGTCTTCGGTGGAAGCTCCCAGTTCGCGGCCGTCGAGATCCTCGGAGACGGCGGTTCGGTCGCTGCGGCCGCAGTTGCGGGCCTCCTGCTGAACGTCCGGTCGCTCGCCTTCGGGGTGATCATGGCACCGGCGCTGGGTGGGGCCGTGTGGAGGCGGGCGCTCATGTCCCAGTTGATGATCGACGAGTCGACCGCGGTCGGTACCGCCTCGGAGGATGTCCAGTTGCGCAGGTACGGGTACCTCGCGGGAGGCATCGGCGTGTTCGTCGTGTGGAATCTGACGACGATCGTCGGTTTCTGGCTGTTCAGTGGTGCGGGCGACCTCATCCGCGACCTGGGACTCGACGTCGCAGGCCCCGCTGCG
Source organism: Ilumatobacteraceae bacterium (assembly GCA_963797925.1). GTDB lineage: Bacteria > Actinomycetota > Acidimicrobiia > Acidimicrobiales > Ilumatobacteraceae > Ilumatobacter_A. Next base: position 598,602 of record CAWCQZ010000001.1, read on the forward strand.
TTCCTCGCGTTGCTCTGGCCACGCCTGTCGGATCGCCGCCAGCTCGTCGTCGCCGTCTCCGGAGCGGTGATCGCCGTTGCACTCGTGCCCTTCGCAGCCCCAGGGCTCCCGATCCTCGCGTCGATGAGCGCCGTTCTCGTCGCACGGGCAGTGGGCCCACTGCAGCGGCCCGGTCCGAACGAGGTCCGATGAACGACGCAATGGTCGTGTTGGTGGTGCTCGCCTCCGGAACCTTCCTGCTCAAGGCGGCGGGGCCGTTGCTGCTCGGTGCGAGGCGCCTGCCGAGCGGCGTGCAGACGGTCGTCGATCTGCTCCCCGCGGCCCTGCTCGCGTCGCTCGCGATCGTGTCGACGCTCGGCGACGGACGCAGCCTCGTGCTCGACGCGCGCGTCGTCGGCCTCGTCGTGGCCGGCGTGGCGCTCTGGAGGCGCGCGCCATTCGTCCTCGTGATCGTGCTCGCGTCCGCAGCGACCGCGATCACGCGCATCGTCATGTAGTTGTCACAAAGTCGGCCCACAGTGGTCTGCTTGTGACTCTCGGTGTTCAACCTGGTCAGTCTCACAGCGGTACGTCCGTGCCTCCGTGCGACCGGTCAAGAGCCCCTCAAGATCCTGCGCGCGCGCTCATGCGCAGCCGTCGCACCGCCGAAACGCCAATCATGAAGCGTGTCGCTGCCGTTGTTCTCGGACTCGCCGTCCTCGCTCCCGTGAGCAGCGCTGTCGTTGCGTCCGATGGCTTCGACGAGCCGCTCGTCGCGCTGCGCGGCGCCGATCGAATCGGCAACGCCTCCCAGACGGATGCCCCGTCGGCACCGACGCCGACACCGACTCCGAACGTGTCGCCGCAACAACAGCAGGTCCTCGACCTCGTCAACGCCGAACGCACCTCACGAGGGCTCGTACCGGTGCGATTCTCGGCTCAACTCAACGCCGCGTCGCTCGCTCACACACGGCGACAGGCGCTGGACGGGTCGATCTATCACGAGGATCCGCAGGACGGCTCCAGCCCGGGTGACCGAATCGGTCGCGAGGGCTACGAGTTCAGTACGTGGGGGGAGAACGTGGCGGCCGGTTACCCGACCGCGGAAGCGGTGATGAACGGTTGGATGACCAGCCCAGGTCACTGCAAGAACATCCTGAACCCGGCGTTCACCGAGATCGGCGTCGGCTTCGTCTCCGGCGGCGAACGCTTCAACCAGTTCTGGACTCAGGTCTTCGCTCGTCCTCGCGGCGTCGATCGACCGGCTGGCACCTACGACCCGACCTGGTGCTGAGCCCGTTCACACCGTGGGTCGAACCCGCTGTGTGAACATCCCCGTACAGCTCCCCGTTTCGCTCAGGGGGCGAACGGGTCGAAGGTCGCCGCGGCCTCTAGGACCCGGTCGACATCTTCGTCCGTGATCTCGATGCTCAGCGCGATGAAGCCGCGGCGCGCCAGGTAGATCCCGGCGTCGAGCATCGCGAAGAAGAACGCCTCCTTGAGGCGATCGTCGGCGTCCGCCAGGTCGGCTGCGGAGCTGACCGGGCCGTGCGTGCCGTGGACGTTCATCAGCGACCCGACGCCGCTCACACACATCGGCGCGCCCGATGCACTGAACACGTCGCCGAGTCCTGTTCGGAGCCGGTCGCCGCGCCGGTGTGTCGCAGCGAGGACGTCGGGGGTGAGCATCTCCGACAGCGCCGCCACGCCTGCGGCCATCGACGCGACGTTGTTGTTGAACGTGCCGGCGTGGCCCAGCGCTCCGCCGGTCGTGTGGTCGAAGTGAGCCATCACCTCCGAGCGACCGCCGAAGGCGCCGAATGTCAACCCGCCGGCGAGATATTTGCCGAGCGTGGTCAGGTCGGGCCGGAGTCCGCCGAGCTGCTGCGCGCCGCCCACCGAGAACCGTGACGTCATCACTTCGTCGAAGACGAGGAGCGCTCCGACGTCATCGCAACCCGACCGGAGCGCAGCGAGGAACTCGGGACGCCCGGGGATGCACCCTCCCGAACCCTGCATCGGCTCCACCAGCACCGCCGCGATCGACGACCCGTGTTCGGCGATCGCTGCGTCGAAGGCGTCGGTGTCGTTGTACGGGAGGATCAAGAAGTCGTGCGGCACATTCACCGGATTGCTGCCGGCACCGAACGTGAGCACGCCACCGTGGTAGCCGTTCTCGAACACGATCACCGTGCGTCGGCCGGTGTGGTGGGTTGCGACGGCCAACGCCATCAGGTTCGCTTCGGTCCCCGAGTTGGTGAACCGGATCTGCTCGATCGACTCGAACCGTTCGACGAGCAGTTCTGCCAGTCGGACCTCGTTCTCGTGCACGGCACCCAACGCGAAGCCACCGTCGAGCGCGGCGCGAACCGCGGTCAGGACGGGTTCCGGGGAGTGACCGAGGAGGCCCGCGGTGTAGTTCCCGAGCAGGTCGAGAAAGGTGTGCCCGTCGACGTCGGTCAACTCGCGCCCGGCGGCAGACGCCACTCGGAACGGGAACGGATCGAAGGCCAGCACCGATCGCGTGTTGCCGCCCGGCTGGACGCGACGAGCCCGCTCGTGCCACGCCCGACTGATCGGTCGTCGGTCGGCGTAGTCACGGCGGGCTCGCTGGAGGTGTTCGTCGAGGAGGCGATCGGTATCCACGTACGCAGTGTCGCGCAGTCACCGATTCGCCGACCGGGCTCAGGCGGCGACAGCGTGGAGGTCGAGCTGATCGACCTTGTCGCGTGCGGCGGAAACAGCACCCTCCGGGTCGACGTTGAGTTGGTCGGCGGCGACGACGATCACGTTGCTGAGGCCGAGGAAGCCGAGGAACGTGGTCAACCAGCCGGACGCGTGGTCCATCGGCGACCCGACAGGCACGCCACCGGAGGCGACGACGACGTACACGGGCTTGTCGGTGACGAGGCCCTCGGGCCCGTTCTCCGTGTACCGGAACGTCGTGCCGGCTCGCGCAACGAGGTCGGCCCAGGCCTTGATCGCTGCAGGCGGACCGAAGTTGTAGATCGGCAGACCGATCACGATGGCATCGGCATCCATCAGTTCAGCGATGTACTCGTCGGCGACGGCGAGCTCGGTGTTGTGAGCATCGCTGCGGTCGGTCGGCGGGCGTCCACATCGCTGCGAGGGTGTCCTCGCTGAGCAACGGCACGCCGTGAGCGAGGTCGCGGTCGACGATGGTCATGTCACCGGGAACCCGGTCGATGAGGCGGCTCACCAGTTCTCGGCTGACGGAGTCGGCGTGACGGGCGGAGGAGTCGATACGGAGAATCTTTGTCATCGCAACAATCTACTGGTTGCTTGCGCTCGCAACAACCCGACTCGTCATCTCGTGAGCGAACCGCGGACTGCAGCCCGATGAGACGAACCGGCCCGCTCGACGGCCACCGATCCGAGCCGCCGACTCTGCGCATACGCTGACGGCGTGTTCCTCGGTGACGATCTGCTGCCGTTCCTCGTGCTTGCGTTCGGTGGCGCGCTCTTCGCCGGGAACCTGCTCGCCGTCGTCAAGCCGCCCGAGCGCCAGCTCGACGATACGCACCTCGACCGAGCGCCGGTCGCTCGAAGCCTCGGCTTCGCGTTCCTCGGACTGATCGCAGCGATCTGGGCGATCGCGACGCTCGTCTCCGGCTGACCCGCGCTCCTGGCCACCGCGTGCGCCGACGTGGTCAGCCGAGCGCGACCACCATCTCGGCGGAATCGCCCGACGACTGGATGCTGACCGTCATGCGACGCTCGCCACGCACGTACGACGAACTCGCGGCTTCGTCACCCTGGGTGAACGTCGACTCCTCGTCGAAGCCGGCGTCCTCCAGACGGTCGGTGTACTGATCGAACACCTCACGCACGTCACCCGTCGAGGTGCCGGTCACGACGATGCTGAGCTCGGCGCCCTGGGCGAAGTAGGTGCCGGTGACATCGCTCAGACCTTCGGGTTCCGGCACATCACTCGGCCACTGCTCGGGAATGCCTTCGGACGTCGCGAACACCGCTTCACCGTCCGAACCCTCGACCGTGAACCCACCGTTGTCATCGGCCTCCCCGGAGAAGACCTCGCCGTTCTCGTCCGTCGCGACGAACGTCCCGTCGTCGTCGATGTCGAGGCTGGTGCCGTTCTCGCTGTCGACGTCCAACCCGTTCTCGTCGGCATCGACGGAGAAGTCGTTGCCGTCGGCATCGGTGCCGTCGATCTGAACGCCGTTCTCGTCAGCGGTGAACGTGACGTCACCCTCGTCGGATTCGACCCGGATCTCTCCGTCGCTGAAATCGATCTCGACATCTTCACCGCTGTCGCTCTCGATGGCCTGCTCGACGGCTTCTTCGGTGGCCTTCTCGATCAGACGACCGCAACCGCTGGTGGCGATGGCCACAGCGCCGACGGCCAAGGCGAGGTTGATGCTGCTCGTACGAATCATGGGTCCCTCCAGAGGTGCGGGCGTGCGGCGACGCCAGGCCCCTCACGGTAGGTCGGCGCGGTCACCCGATGTCGAGGATTTCAGCCGTTGCTGACCGACACCGACAGTGCGTTGTCGGTGGCGCTGACCTCCACCCGGAACTCCCCGTTCGAGAGGCGGGCGAGCGCGTAGCCCTCCGACGTGCTGGTGTCGGTCACGTCGAACCCGTCGAGCGTGGCCACGTAGGTGTCGACGGCAGCCTGTGCGTCGGCGGTGACCTCCCCGTTGGCGTACGCCCAGACGAGACCGTCTTCCTCGACGCCACCCACCACCGGATCGGCGGAGAAGTCGGGCCGAGCGACCGATACCGGCCACATCCCCCAGTCGCCTTCGCCGGCGCTGAAGGTGCCGTCCTCGGTCTCGATCCGGATCGAACCGTCACCCGTTTCGTCGTCGAAGTCGGCGTCCACGACGGTCGAGCCGTTCTCGTCGGTCACCTCGAAGCCGTTCTCGTCGCCGCTGCCCTCGAAGGTGCCGTCCTCCGTCTCGAGCACGAAGGTGCCGTCCTCTCCGTCGACGGAGAAGCTGCCGTCCTCGGTCTCGATGCTGAACGTGCCGTCGCCGGCATCGAAGTCGAGCTCGACCTCTTCGCCCGAGTCGGCTTCGATCGCCCGCTCGACACCTTCCTCGACGGCCTTCTCCGTCGCCCGTTCGACGATCGCTCCGCAGCTGCTCAAGCTGAGCGCAGCGATCGCAGCGGCCGCGATGGTGAGGTTCCTGCGGCGCTGGGGGACTCCGGTCGTGCGGCTGTCGTCGGTGCTGTCGGTCGTGGCAGTGGCGGTGAAGGTCTTCATCTGGCGGCTCCTGATTCGTGGTGCGGTCGAGACGTCCGGTGCGGCGTCTTCACAGTGCAAGAGCGCGCTGATCGGAGGTTCTTGCACTTTTCGCGAGAAAAGGTTGGAAGATGTCGGGGTGAGCAGCCCGTTGCAGTTGACGTTCGTCGAGTCGGCGTCGCGCGCGCACACGCTCCCGCGATCACCGGTCGAGGTCGCGTTCGTCGGCCGGTCCAACGTCGGCAAGTCGTCGCTGATCAACGCGTTCGGCCAACCGCAAGCAACTCGCTCGCGTCTCCAACACTCCCGGACGAACCCAGTTGATCAACCTCTTCCGCCTCGACGAAGGCCAGATGCGTCGCGCTGCAGGAAACGACAAGGGCAAGCGGGATCAGAACCTGGCCGAGGAACCGGTCGGCACGGTCGTCGACCTGCCGGGTTACGGCTTCGCCAAGACCGCCAAGAGCGTCAAAGGGGACTGGCCCGCGATGATCGAGGGCTATCTCCTCGAGCGCGAGGAACTCGCGATGGTCTTCATCCTCGTCGACGGTGCGATCGGTCCGACCAAGCTGGACGCGCAGATGCTCGACTGGCTGCGGTACAACACGGTGCCGCACACCGTCGTCGCCACCAAGCTCGACAAGGTGAAGTCGTCCAAGCGGCCGTCACGCAAGAAGGAACTGGCCGCGGGCTGCATGCTGGACGTGGGTGACGTGCTCTGGGCGAGCGCGACCAAGGGCGACGGCATCGACCGGATCCGCAGTGTGGTGCGAACTCACTTGCAGGACTGATGCAGGTTCGTGCCAGGCACGAACGTGCACCGCTGGTTACCGATTGGTAGTCGCGTAGCGTCGAGCACATGGCTGCTCCTTCACCCGTCAGTGTGTCGATCACCGGGACCGGGCTGTTCACGCCCAGCGAGTCGATCTCGAACGCAGAGCTCGCTGCATCGCTGACCGCGTCGGTCGAGCGGTGGAACGCCGAGCACGCCGACGCGATCGCGGCCGGCACGGTCGAAGCGCGTGCCCTCCCCGACGAGGAGTTCATCGAGAAGGCGTCGGGCATCGGCTCTCGTTTCGTGATGGAGAAGTCCGGCGTGCTCGACCCGGAGCGGATGCGTCCACACCTCCCGACGCGCACCGAGGACGAACTGAGCGTCACCGCCGAGATGGCCCTCCCCGCGATACACGAAGCACTGACGCAGGCCGGTCGCAGCGGGTCCGACGTGGACGCGGTCATCCTCGGCGCTTCGAACCTGCAGCGCGCCTACCCAGCCGTGGCGATCGAGATCCAGCACGAGATCGGTGCCGGCGGTTGGGCGTTCGACATGAACGTCGCGTGCTCGTCGGCGACCTTCTCGATCCAGAACGCGGTCGACGCACTGCGCAACGGCACCGCCTCGTGGTGTCGTGGTCGTCAACCCGGAGATCACCTCCGGCCACAACAACTTCGAGTTGCGTGACCACCACTTCATCTTCGGCGACGCGTGCACCGCGTTGGTCCTGGAGCGCACCGAGGACGCCGTCGAGGGAGGCGCCGGGGAGCACGGCCGCTGGGACGTGCTCGGAACCAAGCTCGCCACCCAGTTCTCGAACAACATCCGCAACGACTTCGGCTTCCTCAACGAGTCCGAGGACGACGAACGTGATCCGCACGAGCTGATGTTCCGCCAGAACGGCCAGTCGGTGTTCAAGGAGGTGTGCCCGCTCGTGGTGAAGCACATCACGGGTCACCTCGCCGAGGTCGACGTCGACGCCACCGACATCCGCAGGTTCTGGCTGCACCAGGCGAACCTCAAGATGAACCAGCTGATCGCCAAGGGCGTGCTGGGGCGTGTGCCCGACACCGACGAGGCACCCGTGATCCTCGACGAGTACGCGAACACGTCGTCGGCCGGGTCGATCATCGCCTTCCACAAGCACCGCGGTGACCTCGCCACGGGCGACCTCGGCGTGATCTGCTCGTTCGGGGCCGGCTATTCGGTCGGCAGCATCGTCGTCCGCCGCGCCTGACCCGCGACGCTCGCGTGAACAGGGGGCGAAAGTGCCTGGCACTTTCGCCCCCTCTGGCACGATCGGTCGGTGGTCGTTGCCGCATCGGTCTCGCTCGGTGTCCTCGACGTCGACACCAATCCGGCCGCGGCGTTGTGCATCCGCTGGTCGGACTCGCCGACCTGACCTCCAGCCCGCCAGTCGCCTGACCGCTGGAGCCACCTACGGCGCCACCGGCTGAGCGTGCGTCACAGGCGTGTGCGCCGTCCGTCGACTCGACCGTTGGACCGGATGACAGTCGCGCGTGCGAGACTCGGCGCGTGGTCGCCGATCTCGCAGTGCAGGCGCACGGCCTCGTCAAGTCATTCGGTGAGATCCGTGCGGTGGACGGTGTGTCGCTGGAGGTGCCACGCGGTGCCGTGTACGGGCTGCTCGGTCCGAACGGTGCGGGCAAGACGACCACGGTACGGCTGTTGACCACGCTGCTCCGGCCGGACGGTGGCACCGCGCTGATCGACGGCATCGACGTCGCGAAGGATCCCGGCGCGGTACGCGCTCGGATCGGGCTGACCGGTCAGTACGCGGCGGTGGAGGAGCGCCTGACACCGAGGGAGAACCTGTCGCTCATCGGGCGGCTCTACCAGTTGCCGAAGCGCGAGATCGCTGGGCGGGCGAACGAGCTGCTCGCGCGCTTCGATCTCGAAGACGCCGGTGACCGGATCGTGAAGGAGTTCTCGGGCGGGATGCGCCGTCGCCTCGACATCGCCATGAGTCTGATCGCTCGACCGTCGGTGCTCTTCCTCGACGAACCGACCACCGGGCTCGACCCGAGGAGCCGACTCGCCATGTGGGAGCTCATCGAGGAGTTGGGCGACGACGGCACGACCGTGCTCCTGACGACGCAGTACCTCGACGAAGCCGACCGCCTCGCCGAGCGGATCATCGTGATCGATGCGGGCACCGTGATCGCGAACGGCACGGCCGACGAACTCAAGGACCAGATCGGTGGCGACCGCATCTCGGTGTCGATCGCTCGACCCGAGAACGCCCGGCGTGCGGTCGAAGCGCTGGCACCGCTGTGTACGAGTGGCGTCGTGGTCGACGCAGGCGGGGTGTTGCTCTCGGCCTTCATCCGATCCGGCGATCGCGTGGTGCCCCAGGCGATCCGTGCGCTCGACGACGCCGGTGTCGATGTGCTCGACGTCGAGGTGCGGCGCCCCACGCTCGACGACGTGTTCCTGAAACTGACCGGTCACGCCGCCGCCGGGGACGATGCTGACGACGGTGTGGCGGGCGGGTCGGCGGTGGACTCGTGACCGAGAGCTGGCCACCCCCCGATGCGGCCGACAGCCCCCGACGCTGCCCCGGACGAGGCTTCGGACACGGCGACGCGCTCTTCGGCGAGCGTGCGCGCTGCTGCTGCTGCTTCGATCGATCGGCCGGCGCCCCAGTCGGGCATCGTGGCGACCGCCCGTGACTCGTGGGTGGAAGCCACCCGCCACCTCAGGGTGATGCCACGCAACCCCGAGCTGATCGTGTTCGCCACGCTCCAGCCGGTCATGTTCGTACTGCTCTTCGTGTACGTCTTCGGCGGCGCCATCGCGATCCCCGGCTACGACGAGTACGACCAGTTCCTGATCCCCGGGATCTTCGCCCAGTCGGTCGTGTTCAACTCGGCGTTCACGTCGGTCGGCATCGCCGAGGACATGCAGAAGGGCTACATCGACCGGCTCCGATCGCTGCCGATGTCTCGAGCTGCGGTGCTGATCGGTCGTACCGTGTCCGACCTCGTGCGCAACGTGTTCACGTTCGCCGTCATGCTCGCGGTGGCCTTCGCGATCGGCTTCCGGTTCGAAGGGTCGCTCGTCTCAGCGCTCGGTGCGACACTGCTGCTGCTGTTGTTCAGTTACTCGATGGCGTGGATCCAGGCGCTGATCGGCCTCAACGTGTCGTCGGTCGAAGCTGCGAACTCGGCCGGCTTCGTGTGGATGTTCCCGTTCACCTTCGTGTCGTCAGCGTTCGTCGACCCGTCGCAGATGCCCGGATGGCTCCAGCCGATCGCAGTGAACAACCCGTTCACGATCGCAACCAACGCCAGCCGCGCGATGTACAACGGCATCGACCCGGGCAGCGATCTGTGGGTGACGGTGGCCTGGTCGATCGGGATCGTCGTGGTCTTCGCCGCATGGTCGACTCGCCAATTCGCGCGATCGACGGTGGCCTGACGCAGCGCGTCCTCCATCGATTGTCGCATGCCCCGATCGCTCCGTGGCACCTGTCACCCGCAATGCACTTGTTCGCAAGGGCGTCACTCGCAGAGTGTGAGCCGATGACCGACATGTCGATGCCCGTGCCCGCCGCCAATTCGCTCATGGGCCCGCTGTTGGGTGCCCGATTGAATTCCCGTACCCGTTCGGCGATCGCCGTGATCGGGTTCGCACTGTTGACCGCCGTGCTGGCGCAGGTGAAGATCCCGATCGGCATCACACCGGTGCCCGTGACCGGTCAGACCTTCGCCGTGCTGCTCGCCGGCGGCGCGCTCGGGGCTCGCATGGGGTCGCTGTCGCAGGTGCTCTACGTGGCCATGGGGGCGATCGGTCTGCCGTTCTACAGCAACGCCCAGGGCGGTTGGTCTGCAGCGACCGGGACCACCGCCGGCTATCTGATCGGCTTCGTCGTCGCGGCGTACGTCGTCGGACTGCTCGCCGAACGTGGTCAGAACCGGAACGTGTTGACGGCGTTGTCGACGTTCGCGCTCGGTTCGGTCATCATCTACGCGTTCGGCGCGACCTACCTCGCCCATCAGCTCGACCTGCCGCTGAGCGCATCTGCCGGCGAGCCGAGCGGGCTGGCGCTCGGTGTGACTCCGTTCCTGATCGGCGATGCCGTCAAGGTGCTCTTCGCAAGTCTCACGTTGCCGCTCGTGCACGCACTGGTCGACGACGCCGACTGACACGCCAGCGAGTGCGATGTCGCGGGCATCGCGGGTCCCGAACGGCCTAGCTTGCCGACATGAACTGGATCAGGGAGAACAGAGCGGCCGCCGGTGTCGTCGGTGTGTCGGGACTGGTCGTCTTGGCGGTGCTCGCGTTCGGGGTCTTCGGTGTCCAGACGAAGTTCTTCGACGACGAGGTCGCGGAAGGTGGGCCGGTGTTCGATTCGGGTGCGGCGTCCGACATCGCGTCCGATGTGGTGGACGAGGCGACGACCGACGACATGAACCGGTTCATGGAGAGCAACGACACCCCGATCGAGGTCCCGGCCGACGAACCGATGCCTCCGGCGGTCGACGAGGCACAGGAGTCGGGCGTCATCGTGACGCAGTTCGAAGGCTCGTTCGGCCCTCGCAGCCATCCGGGTGAAGGGGTCGCCAAGATCCTGAACGACGGCACCGAGCAGCGCTTCCTGCGCTTCGAAGAGTTCGCCACCGACAACGGTCCGGACCTCAACGTGTACCTGACGACCGCTGACGCCGACGCCGACGCAGGTGACTTCGGGGCCAGTGGCCAGTTCGTGGACCTCGGCGACCTCAAGGGCAACGTCGGCGAACAGAACTACGAAGTCCCCGCCGACGTCGACCTGGACGAGTTCGACACTGTCGTCATCTGGTGTGTGCGGTTCGGCGTGGCCTTCGCTGCCGCCGACCTCGCGCCTGCAGGCTGACGGTCACCGGCCGAGCGGGACCGCGGCGAGACGGATGGTGGGTGTCTACTGTTCAGGCTGGGCTGTACAGTTCACGCTGTGCTGACACTTACCGATCGTCACGAGGCGCTTCATCGGCTCGGTCGAGCGCTCGCCGACCCCGGCCGATGCAACATCCTCGTCTCGCTGCTCGACGGACCGGCCTACCCAGGGGAGCTGGCAGCGACGCTCGGGATGAGCCGTTCGAACACGAGCAACCACCTCTCGTGTCTGCGGGGATGCGGGCTCGTGAGCGCGAGTGCCGAGGGCCGCCGCATCCGTTACGACATCACCGACCCGAATCTCGCTCGTGCGATACGCACGCTGCTCGAGGTCGTTGTGGACACCGATTGTGACCGCTGACGCGACTGTCGTCCTCGATGTCGATCGGACCACGGTCCTTCGACGCCGGGTCCGACTGCTCGTCGGCGCAGTGATCGTCTACAACGTCCTGGAAGCGGTGACAGCGATCATCGCCGGAGCGGTGGCCTCGTCGACCGCGCTCGTGGGATTCGGCCTCGACTCCATCGTCGAGGTGACTTCGGCGCTTGCCATCACGTGGCAGTACGCCCACCACACGCCGAGTGATCGCGAAGACCGGGCCCTGCGCGTCGTGGCGTACTCGTTCTTCGCTCTCGCCGCGTACGTCAGTGTCGACGCCGTGCTGTCCCTGACAGGTGAGCGCGATGCCGTACACAGCTCGCTCGGCATCGGGCTTGCTGCCCTGAGCCTGATCGTCATGCCGATTGCCTCGGTGGTGGAGCGACGGATCGGTGAGGAGCTGGGTTCGGCAAGTGTGGTGGCCGACTCCAAGCAACTGCTGCTGTGCAGCTACCTCTCCGCCGTTCTGCTCGTCGGCCTGGTGATCAACTCGACCGTCGGCTGGAGTTGGGCCGATCCTGTTGCCGGCCTCGTGATCGCAGGACTCGCGATCCGCGAGGGTCGCAACGCATTGCGCGGTGACGTCTGCTGTGCTCCGCCCACAGCGCTCCTGTCCGAGTCGGTCGACGAATGTTGCCCGTGAACCCCTACTCGATCTCGCGACCCGTCGATGATCCCGGGTCGCGCGTTCCGCGTCTCGGCCGACGTCAGGTCGCCGGTGTCTCGGGCAAGACGCCGAAACCCATGGATCCGGTTTCGCCCCGAAGGGCGTCGAGGGGGTCGCGGACGTCGTCCGCGTAGCCGAGCGCGTACGCGCCGATCTTGTAGCCCATCAACTTGAGGAGCTCGTCGTCGAGCGTGAGCGCGACGTCGCGCGGGCACGACAGGTACTGGTTCTCCTCTTGGCGTAGCCACGCAACGCAGTAGGTCAGGTTGAGGCCGGTGCGCACCACGTCGGATCGGTTGGCGCCGCCCCCGTGGTACACCTTGCCCGAGTAGAGCAGGCAGGACCCTCTCGTCATCTCCACCGGCACGGTCTCGTCGACCGAGTGCTTCAGATCGACCGGCCAACCCTGGCTACCGGGGATCACCCGCGTCGCACCGTTCTCCTCGGTGAAGTCGGTCATCGCCCAGATCGTGTTGCACTGTGGATGAACGTCGCTGGGGAACGGGAAGAAGTCGAACGCCCACTCGTCCCGGTGGATCGACTGGCCGGGTGAGTCCGGGCCGATCGAGATGATCTGTGTCAGATGCACCTGGATCGACGACGCCTGGTGCAGCAGCCGCGTCGTCACGTCGAGGATCAGCGGATGCGTCACCAGTTCCCGGCTCGCCGGTGATCGGGCGATCAGCGCTCCTGTGCGCTTGGTCGTACGGCCCGAGAAGTCGTCGGACCCGTTCGGTGTCGCCTCGACGAAGCCCTCCATCTCCGCCGCGATCGCGTCGATCACGTTCGACGGAGCGAGATCGTCGATCACCACGGCACCGTCGCGTGCGAGGATCTCGTGGATCGCTTCGCCAGACGTGTCGGCGGCAACGTGAGTGATCGTCATGGACGAACGGTAGTCATGCCTGACCGTCAGCGGTTCACGCGGCCGGTGTCGTACGCCCACATCGCGATCTCGACACGATTGCGCACGCCCAGCTTCGTGGTGAGACTCGTGAGGTGCGTCTTCACGGTGCTGAGGCTGATGTGCAGGTCGGCTGCGATCTCGGCATTGGTGCGTCCGGCCGACACCCGCTGCACGACGTCCTCCTCCCGCTCCGTGAGCTCGGCCGTCGTTGCCGCGTTGGTGGCGGGCCCGGCGGCCGCGAAGTGCTGCAGCAGTCGGGCGGTGACGCTCGGTGCGATCAGCGCATCGCCGGACGCGGCGGCCTCGATTGCCTGGACCAACAGCTCCGGCCCGGCGTCCTTGAGGAGAAAGCCGCGTGCGCCTGCGCGGAGGGCGCCGTGGACGTACTCGTCGAGATCGAACGTCGTGATCACGACGACCGGGATCGGTTCGGCGACGTCGGGTCCGCTGATCAGACGCGTGGCTTCGATCCCGTCGAGGCGCGGCATGCGGATGTCGAAGAGGCACACATCGGGTCGCAGCCGTCGTGCCATCTCCACAGCGTCGCGGCCGTCCGCTGCCTCGCCGACCACTTCGAGGCCGTCCTGTGCATCGAGGATCATCCGCAACCCGGTGCGAACGAGATCCTGATCATCGGCGACCACGATCCGCAGCGTCACGACGCGGCTCCGTCGATCGGAATGGTCGCGGCCACGCGCCAGCCTCGGTCGCCGTTCGGCCCGGCCTCGAGGGCCCCGCCGAGCAGCTCAGCTCGTTCGGTCATCCCGATCAACCCGAAACCGTTTGACGAAGCGCTCGCAGTCCGGTGGCCGACGCCGTCATCGTCGATGACGAGTCGAACGCGTTCACCGTCACCGTCGATGCGAACGCTCACCCGCGTTGCGTCGACCGCATGCCGACGGGCGTTGGTGATCGACTCCTGCGCCACCCGGTAGAGCGCAGCCCCGACGGTCGGGCCGACGCCCTCGACCCCGCGCATCTCGATCCGGACGGGCGGTCCGGCAGCTGCAGCATGCGCGAGCCCGGGGATGTCGGCGAGCCCGGACTGAGGAGCGAGCTCGGCAGCAGCCGGGGCGTCCGAACCCGCATCTCGCAGTGTCCCCACGATGCTGCGCATCTCGGCCAAGGTCTTCGACGCTTCGCTCTCGATGATCGCCAAGCGCATCGAGCGCAGCGGCGGGATCCTTCACGCCGACCACTCGCCCGGCTTGCGCCTGGACGGCGATCGCCGACACGTGGTGCGCGACGGTGTCGTGCAGCTCGCGGGCGAGGAGCTCGCGTTCGGCGATCTTGACCTTCTCGTGTGCGAGATCGCGCCGCTGAAGCAGGTGGCGGACCTCGGCACCGAGCACGGCCGGGAAGAGCAGCACGATCGCACCGCCGATCGCATCGCCGATCCCGGTCCAGTCGACCATGAGTCCCGACGTCAAGGCCGCCGCCATCACGATCAACCCGTATGCGCAATGCCGACCCGAGGCCCAGCGGAAGAGGGCGTAGACGTGGATGAGGAGGAACGCAGACGCGAACGCCTGGACCGGTTCGCCCTCGACGACCCGCGCCACCTGGTCGAGCACGATGAAGGTGCCCATCGAGATGGTCGTCATCGCGAGCGGGAACTGCCGTCGCCACAGCAACGTGAGGCCGAGCAACGCGACTGCCATCATCGGCCAGGGACCCCACACCAGCTGCTCGCGGAGTAGTCCTTCCAACAGTGCCGCCGCGCTCAGGACGCCGACGAGTGCCCAGTCGCGCCAGACGCGTCGAGGTGGGGCGCTGACCGCTGGCTCGGACAGCAGCGAAGCGAGAAGGCCGTTGGACACGTCTCCAATGTAGAGATCCTGAGCGTCACACGGATCGGCCGAAAGGACGAACGCGAGCCACCTGAACGGTCGAGACCGGACCGACCGATCCTCCGATGTGTCGTCCGTCGTGGTTCACGACCATGGAACCTGCGACCGCACGACGCGGTCTCGTCCGTTTCGTCCCAGGAGGAACTCACATGTCAACGCTGCTCTACCGACTCGGATCGGGCGCCGCCCGGCACCCGTGGAAAGTCATCGTCGCCTGGCTGCTCGTCGCGATCGCCGTCGTCGGGTCGTCCAGTGCGTTCGGCAAGACGCTGGAGGATTCGTTCTCGGTTCCCGGCGTCGACTCCCAAGTGGCGGTCGACCTGCTCACGGACGCCGGATCGGACCAGGCCGGCCTGACGGCGCGGGTCGTCGTCACGCCGCTCGACGACGGCGACACACTCGTCGGCTCACCCTCGGCGCAGGAACTCCTGACCGACCTCCGCGCCGAACTGCTCGCCCTCCCGAACGTGCTCGCAGTCGATGACCCAGCGGCGGCACTCGCCGACGGCCCCGACGCGGCGATCGCCTCCGGGTCCGTGTCGCCCGACGGTCGTGTCGCCGTGCTGTCGATCAGGTATCCGATCGTCGACGACCTCGACGCCACCGACCTCGAGCGACTGGTCGACCTCACCGAGACCGCCACCGAGAGTCCAGGCGTGACATCGGGATTCCAGGTCGAGGCCGGTGGCGACCTCTTCTTCGCATTGGGTGCGGCGGAGACCGGTCCGAGCGAACTCATCGGGCTGCTCATCGCCATGATCGTTCTGCTGGTCGCGTTCGGGTCGGTGATCGCCATGGGGCTGCCGATCGGGATGGCGCTGTTCGGCCTTGCGGTCGGTGTGAGTTCGATGTCGCTCGTCGCGTACCTCATCGAGGTGCCGAGCTGGGCGCCTCAGATCGGCAGCATGATCGGCCTCGGCGTGGGGATCGACTACGCCCTCTTCCTCGTCACACGGCATCGCGAGTTCCTCGCGCGAGGCCTCGATGTCGCCGACGCCGCCGGTCGCGCCGTGGCGACGGCCGGCCAGGCCGTGATCTTCGCCGGTGGCACCGTCGTGATCGCGATCCTCGGTCTGGCCGTTGCGGGTGTGCCGTTCATGACCGCCGCCGGTGTGGCGATCTCCCTGATCGTGCTGCTGATGGTCGTGGCCTCGGTGACGCTGCTGCCCGCTTTCCTCGGAGTCGCCGGCACGAACATCGACCGCTTCGGACTGCATCGTCGAGGTGCGTCCTCGTCCGCCGGACGCGGCTGGCAGCGGTGGGGTCGCCACGTGGCGGATCACGCATGGACCTACGCCATCGGGGTCACCGCAGTGCTGATCGCACTCACCGCACCGGTGCTGTCGTTGAACCTCGGTTTCCCGGACGACGGCACCCAACCCGAATCACAGACCCAACGACGGGCGTACGACCTGATGGCCGACGGCTTCGGCCCGGGCATCAACGGTCCACTGGTGATCGCGATCGACCTTGCTGGAGATGGTGCTGGAGATGGCGCTGGAGATGGTGCTGGAGATGGTGCCGGATCTGGTGTCGAGGGTGATGCGACGATCGTCGACCCGCTCGCTTCGGCCATCGCCGCGGACTCCGGGATCGCATCGGTCGGACCCGCTCGCGTCGACCTCGATGCGGGCATCGCCACCATCGTCGCCTTGCCGACGACCGCACCCCAGGACGACGCCACATTCGAAACCGTGCAGCGCCTCCGCGCCGATGTGTTCCCGACCGTGCTCGACGCCAGCGCCGCAACCGCACACATCGGTGGCAACACAGCCAGCTTCGGCGACGTGGCCGGTCGCGTCTCGGATCGACTCCCCGCATTCATCGGGGCCGTGATCCTGTTGTCCTTCCTCCTGCTGATGCTGGTGTTCCGTTCGGTACTCGTGCCGCTGAAGGCAGCGCTGCTCAACCTGCTCAGCATCGGCGCCGCCTACGGGGTGCTGGTCGCCGTGTTCCAGTGGGGATGGGGCAAGGACCTGATCGGTCTGGAGTCGACCGTCCCGGTCGTGTCGTTCATCCCGATGTTCCTCTTCGCGATCCTCTTCGGGTTGTCGATGGACTACGAGGTCTTCCTGCTGTCTCGGGTGCGCGAGCACTACGTCGAGACAGGTGACAACGACGCCGCCGTCGTGCACGGGCTGGCCACGACGGCCCGTGTGATCACGTCGGCCGCCCTGATCATGATCTCCGTGTTCGGCGGCTTCGTGTTCGGCAGCGACCCGACCACGAAGATGTTCGGTCTCGGCTTGGCGACGGCGATCTTCGTCGACGCGACCATCGTGCGCATCGTCCTCGTCCCGGCGACGATGAAACTGCTGGGTGACGCCAACTGGTGGCTCCCCGCCTGGCTCGACCGGATCCTGCCACGCGTCGACATCGACAGCGAGGCCGGTCTGCCGGTGACCGACGAGGAGCCGACGAGTGGCGGCGTCGACGATCGTCAGCCCGCGGGCGTCGGAGCTGCATCATGAACACGATGCGCGCCGTCGTCGCCGATCGCTACGGCCCACCCGACGAACTCGACGTCCGTGACGTCCCGGTCCCGCACCTCACGGACGGTCACGTCCGGATCCGAGTGCGAGCCGTGGCACTCAACCCGGCCGACTGGCACGGTGTGGTCGGACGCCCGTACATCGCGCGACCCGGCATCGGGTGGCGCACCCCGAGACGCGCGATCCCGGGGACCGACATCGCCGGCACGGTCGACGCCGTGGGTGGTGGAGTGACCGGCCTCGCCGTCGATGACGAGGTGTTCGGTTTCGCAGACGGCGGTGGCTGCGCAGAGTTCGTCACCGTCCCCGAAGCGAACCTCGTGACGAAACCGTCGACCGTGTCCTTCGCAGCGGCAGCTGCAACCGGGGTGGCAGCGTTCACAGCGCTCCAAGCGGTTCGCGACGTCGCGCGATTGAAGGCGGAGCAGCATGTCCTCGTGAACGGCGCAACCGGTGGTGTCGGGCACTTCGCCATCCAGTTCGCCAGAGCAGCCGGCTGCGAGGTCACCGCCGTGTGCAGCGCAGGCAACGTCATCGCTGCCACGGCGATGGGCGCCGACCACGTGATCGACTACTCGACATCGGACTTCACCAGCGGACCGATTCGCTACGACGCCATCCTCGACAACCCGGGCAGTCATCCGCTGCGTGCGTGCCGCCGGGTGCTCGAACCAGGCGGGTCGTACGTCCTGATCGGTGGGAGCAAGGCGTCGCTGCTGGGTCCGATCCCACGACTGATCGCCGCCAAGCTCCTCGGGGTCGTGTCATCGCAACGATTCGACCTGGTGTTCGCCAAGGAGACCGCCGCCGACCTCGACGTGCTGCGCACCATGCTCGAGGACGGCTCGGTCGATCCCGTCGTCAGTCGGACCATGACACTCGAGGAGGTCCCTGGCGCACTTGCGGAGATCGGTCGCGGTCACACCCTCGGCAAACTGGTCGCTCATCCGTGAGGGCGCCCTCGTGTCGGTCGATGTCGGTCGATCAGGACGGGCAGCGCACGTAGCGCTGCAGATTCTCGTCGAGGTCGGTGCTCTGCACCATGAGCACGGTGCCGTCGTCCTGCAGGTCGAAGCTGTACTCGGCTTCGCTCGGCGTGTCGACGAAGGTGGTGTCGAAGAGCGCAGCGAAGCGTGCATCGTCGCGCTCGCTGACCTCGATCAGGTCGCCGCCCGACTCGAAGAACGAGAAGTCGGACTCGCGGATCCTCAGCACCCGACCGAAGTTCTCTTCGAACCCGCCGACCTCGCGGCATTCGTCGGCGGTGACGCTCGCTGCGTCCGATTCACGCCAGTCACCTCGCATCGAGTCCGGAAACGACAGCGGGAGTGCGGCATCGGGCGTGTCGGCGGGGGCTTGCGGGCACCGGACGAAGCGGGTCTCGCCGGGTTCGTCGGCGCGGCTCCTGACCAACACCGTCGCGTCCTCGACGACCTCGAAGGTGAGGCGCTCCTGCGTCGGCGTGTCGGCGAAGGTGGTGTCGAAGGTGGCGTCGATCTGCGTCGCGTCGACGTCGTGCACCTCGACCAGGCTGCCGCCCGTCTCGAACAACGAGAACCCGTCGTCCCTGATGGTGATCACTCGGTCGAAGTTCCGTTCGAAGCCGGATTCGATGCGGCAGTCGTCGAAGGTGATCGGTGAGACGTCGGTCTCGCGCCAGGTCCCGCGGAGTTGATCGGGCATCACCAGTGGCAGCGGCGCCGGTGCCACTGTGATCGAGGTCGAGGTCGTCGAAGTCGTCGTCGTCTCCGTGACGGGAGGCGCCGTTGCGGCGGGCGCACTCACCTCGGTGAGCACCGTGGCGGCCGTGGGGACCGGGTCGGTGGCCGGAGTCGGTGCCTCACTGTCGAGCGGAGCGGTGCTGTCGTCGGACACGAGGAGTTCGGTCGGGTCGGAATCGCGGTCGGTGACGGCGAACGCGACGGCACCGACGCCGATCACCGCGATCACCGCTGCGGCTGCGAGCAGGGCACGTGAGGAGTTGAGGGAGGTGGGCTGTTGTTCGTTCATGTCCGTGAGACGGATCACCTCGCCCGGTATTTCCATCTCGCCCGAAGAATCTTCCGAGCTCGTCGGCACACCGTCGGCAGCGGCGTCGAGGGTGGCGTCGATGCGATCCCAGTAGCCGGCACCGGGTCGGGGGACGTCGTGCCGTAGTGCGTCTCTCAGTTCGTCGTCATTCATGCTGTTCCCACCTCCCATTGCTGGAGTCGCCGTCGCGCTCGATTGACGCGCGACGCAATCGTGCCCCTCGAATCACCGGTGACCTCGGCTGCTTCGTCGTACGTGAAACCGATCCCGACCGTGAGCATCAGCGCGACGCGTTGGTCGGACGGGAGCGATCCCAGCATGTCATCGACCTCAAGACGATCGAGCGCGCTCCGGTCGGTTGCGGTCGACACCGTCTCCGGGACGGTGATGGCGGGATCGTCGATGTCGTCGTGTCGTCGACGCCCTTCGTAGCGCGACCTGTCGATCGCAGTCCGGTGGACGATCGTGTGCAACCACGTCTTGAGCGACGACCTGCCGTCGAAGGACGCGAGACCGCGGAACGCTCGCTCGTAGGCGTCCTGCATCACGTCGTCGATCGCGTGTTGGTCGCGAGTGACGGCCCAGGCGACTCCGCGCAGATCGTGGTCCCAGCGGCGCAGCAGGCTTCCGAACGCAACGGGGTCACCCGTCGTGGCTCGATGCTCGAGATCATCGCGTCCGCCAGCCGCAGTGGGCCTCACCGGACGCATGGTCGATCGGCGGTGCGCCAGCACGTCGGTTCGAGTGGAGCGGGTCCGAGCGGGTTGTACGTCAAGGATGCGATCCGTCTGCTCCGTGTGCCCGCAGTCGGCTCGGGGAGCCGCCCGAGGAACGTACCGCGGTGAGTGCGTTCCGTCCGGTCGGGAGTGAGAACGTGCGGCGACTGATCTCGCTCGGAACGCGTCTCGGAAAAGCGGGACAGATCCCGCCCGGAACGGTCGTCGACCAGGGTCGGGTCAGGCGGTCGCCCGAGTCTTGCGGAGGATGGGATCGGCGATGCCGAGGCCCTTGTCGGCGAGCCACATCACCTTGCCGGCGGCTCCGGGGGTGGTGTTGTCGACGAGGTTGCCCATCACCGCGAGTGTGATGTTCGCGATCGACTCGGTGCTGACCGAGAACTTCAGCCCCGTCTTGAGGATCCACGGGTGCCCGATCAGGAACGAGAACCGGCGACCGGTGCGCAGGAACGCATCGAAGCGTTCGCCGACCAACTCGTCGTAGCGCGCCGGTGCCGTGGCCGGATCCTCGACGAAGAGATCGGCAGCGAGCATCCCCGACTCCAAGCCGTAGTCGATGCCCTCACCGTTCATCGGGTTGACGAGACCGGCCGCGTCACCGATCGCGACCCAGCCGGGCCCGAACCGCTTCTGCGCCGACATCGGCAGTCGCCAGGCACGCGGCCGCTCCAGGTTCGGGCCGAGGTCCCACTCGGGCTCGACGACCCGTCGGTAGGAGTCGATCATCGTGTTGAGGTTCAGCTTCTTGAACCCCTTCATCGTCGACAGTGCGCCGACCCCGATGTTGACGGTGCCGTCGCCCGCCGGGAACATCCAGCCGTAGCCGGGCACAGCGGTGCCGTTCTCGTCCTTCAGCGACAGCATCGCTTCGAGGTGCTCGTCGCCGTGGCGCGGCGTCTCTGCGTAGGTGCGGATCGCCAGGCCGAAGGTCTCACCTTCCACCCGGTTGGCTCCGAGCATCCGTGCCACCTTGCCTGGAGGGCCCGCAGCGACGACCGTGAGGCCTGCTTCGAACTTCTCCGACGGGCCTGTGACCGTGCGTTCGTCGCTCGCTGGCCGAGCCTCGACGCCGATGACCCTGTCGACGCCCTGCGCCGTGCGTTCGAGGATCGGGAATGCCTCGGTCTCGAAGCGGATGTCGGCGCCGGCCGCGGCTGCAGCATCGATCAGTGCGGCGTCGAGTCGACGGCGTGGCCACACCGCACCGTGGTTCGGGAAACGGTCCGTCGTCGGCCAGTCGAGCTCACGAGTCGTCGACCCGGCGATCATCCGCAGCCCGCGGATGCGGTGCGCGTCGGCCATGTCGATGTCGAGTTCGTTCAACGCTGCCGACAGCGCGCGGGGTGAGCCCGTCACCGCACACCTTGTCGCGACCGTGCGCGCCCTTCTCGAACAGGACGACCTTGGCGCCGAGGCGGGCGGCGCGAATCGCCGCGGCGGCGCCAGCGGGTCCGCCTCCGATCACTGCGATGTCGATCTTCTCCACACCCCCACGGTGCCGTGAAATCGGCGCGAACCCACGACGGAGCGATGGAACGGGTGTCACCCCGCCCAACAGAAGGAGCGGGTACCGGTGTCGCTCGGATCCTTACCGAACCTTTCGGCTTCGCGATCTCCGTGCTGACTCCGGGGGCGTTGCATGTCCTCCATCAGGCAAGACACCACCCGAACGGGCTCCCGCCCGACTCGAACCAACAAGGAGCATCGAATGAACAAGATCCGCACCACCGCCACGAAGGCAACGCTCGCCGCCGCAATCGCCGGCGGTTCGATCGTCGGCCTCGCCGGCATGACCGGCATCGCCGACGCCGCCGACGACACAGCGACCGAGACCGCCACCGAACTCGCCACCGAACTCGCCACCGACTCCGCCGCACCGGCTGCAGCACTGGTCGGCGAGGACGGTGACGTCTCCGCCGACGGCACCGACCGGGCCGAACGCCGTGCCGCCCGCCACGAAGCACGCGAAGCGAACCGCCAGGAGATCGCCGACGTGCTCGGCATCACCGTCGAGGACCTCGGTGAGCAACTGGAAGCCGACGCGACACTCGCGGACATCGCCGAAGCCAACGGCGTGGACATCGCCGACGTCGTGGACGTGATCGTGCAGCAGAAGACCGAGCGGATCGACCTCGCGGTCGAAAACGGTCGCATCACCACCGAAGAAGCTGCCGAGAAGACCGCCGATCTCGACGAGCGAGTGCAGACCCGGGTCGAGGAAGGGCGCCCCGACGGCGAGGGCCGACGTGGGAACAGCGGGCCCCGTGGCGGCGGCGACGACACCGAGGCCGACGCCGAGGCCTCCGCTCCCGACGTGGAGGGCTGACCGACACCCGGCCGACCGAGCATCCCCCAGCTCGGTCGGCCGCTCGGTCCCGCTCCGGCCCATTCACCAGTTCCGCTCCGCCCCACCCACCAGTACCTTTCCGGCCCACCCACCAGTCCTTCACGGCACCCGCCCACCAACCCTCTCCGCACCAGCCCTCGCCGCACCCGCGCATGTCCGTCATCTAGATTCGAGCCAGCCCATGCCGACCATCCTCATCGCCGAAGACGACAAGCAGATCCGTGAGGCGCTCGACCGCATCCTGCGATTCGAGCAGTACGAGACCATTGCGGTGAACGACGGTGCGGCGGCACTCGAAGCGTTCGTCGAGCACGAGCCCGACGCCGCGATCCTCGACGTGAACATGCCGTTCGTCGACGGCATGAGCGTCATCCGCCGACTCAGAGATCGAGGGAACCGTGTCCCCGTGCTGCTGCTCACGGCCCGCACGGCGACAGCGGACCGCGTCGAAGGGCTCGACGCCGGAGCGGACGACTACCTCCCCAAGCCGTTCGAACTCGACGAGTTGCTCGCCCGGGTTCGTGCGCTCCTTCGACGCAGCGACAGCGGCGCCGTCTCGGCGACCCATCACGTCGCCGACTTGGTGATCGACACCGCGAAGCGGACCGTCGTTCGCGGCGAACGCTCCGTCGAACTCACCAAGACCGAGTTCGACATCCTCGAGCTGCTCGCCCGCAACGCCGAGATCGTGCTCTCACGGAGCCAGATCTACGAAGACGTCTGGGGCTACGACTTCGAGTCGTCGTCGAAGTCGCTCGACGTCCACGTCGGCTACCTGCGTCGCAAACTCGAAGACGACGGCGAAGCACGGCTGTTGCACACCGTGCGCGGCATCGGCTACGTGCTGCGCCCCGACGGTCGGACGTGAGTCTGCGCTCCCGGCTGGCCATCCTGTTCGGGATGGTCGCCCTCGTGACGAGTGCGATGGTCGGAGCCTTCTCCTACCGCACGACGACCGAGGAGCTGACCGACTCGATCGACCGGTTCCTCGAAACACGTGTCACGGAGACCTCCCAAGCGCTCCGGGATCAGGCCGACGACGGCAACAGCCAGAACGGCGGCGGCGCCGGCCGACCGCGAGCCGGCGGCCAAGGACGCTTCTTCGAAGGCCGCCCGATCGCGGACGACGACGCGATCACCCAGGTCACACGCGGTTCGGGCGTGGTCCGGTCGAGCGCTGTCGAGCTTCCCGTGCCCGCCGGCCTGAGCTCGTTCGACGAAGTCCCCGAGGGGCGACTCGTGATCGAGAACATCGACCTCGACGGTGAGCCCTATCGAATGGCATCGCGAGCGTTCTCCGGTGGCGCCGTGATCCAGGTGGCACGTTCGACATCGGAGTCGGACGCGGTGCGTTCGGCACTCCTCGGGCGGTTCGCGCTGATCGCCTCGTTCGTCGCGCTCGTGGCGGCGGGGCTCGGCTGGCTGATCGCCTCGCGCACCACGGCCCCGCTGCGCCGCCTGACCGCAGTGGCGTCGGGTGTCGCGGCCACGCGAGCAGTCGGTGACGACCTGGGTGTCGCCGATGCCGACGCAGCGCGCGACGACGAGATCGGCAAGCTCGCCGCCGGGTTCCGGTCGATGCTGCAGCGTCTCGATGCCAGCCGCGAGCAACAGCATCGACTGATCCACGATGCCGGTCACGAACTGCGCACACCGTTGACGAGCCTGCGGATGAACGTCGCGATGCTCGAGCGTGCGGGCGAACTGCCGGTCGATCAGCGCGACGAGATCCTCGGCGCCATCCGGTCCGAACTCGTCGAACTCGGCGATCTGTTCGACGAGATGATCGACCTCGCGACCGACCAACGCGACGTCGACTTCCATCCCACCGAGGTCGACCTCGACGACGTCGTGCGGTCGGTCGCTGCCAGGTGGGAACGCCGCAGCGAGCGGCCGATCACGGTCCAGTCCGTGCCGTCGATCGTCCAGGGCGACCCGGCGATGCTGGAACGGGCTGTCAACAACCTCGTCAACAATGCTGACAAGTTCAGCCCCGTGGGAGCGCCTGTGGACATCGTCGCTCGTGACGGGTTCGTGAGCGTGCAAGATTCGGGGCCGGGCATCCCGAGTGGCGAGCGCGCACGCGTGTTCGATCGTTTCCATCGCAGCGAGACCACGCGATCGATGCCGGGTTCCGGGCTGGGTCTGTCGATCGTCGCGCAGATCGTCGACGTGCACGGCGGCGAAGTGTGGGCGTCGGAATCTTCGTCCGGTGGCGCCGACGTCGGGTTCCGGCTCCCGCCCCGATGATCGAGGGGTTGAAAGTGCCAGGCACTTTCGCCCCCTTTCAGGTGGCCGGCTCGGGGACGAGGTCGTCGTCGGGCACCCGATCGGCGCGGCGGCGATGTACCGCCTGGTCGATGCGGTCGGCGTCGAGGAAGGTCATCAGCCCGGCGATCATCGCGAGGCCGAAGAATCCGACGAGCACGAACGTGTCGATCATGAGGTGCAGGAGCACGCCGAACACGATCAATGCCGGGCGCAGTCGCTTCACCCAGAGCAGCGTGCCGAGCGCGAGTTCGACGACGAGGGTCGACCAGGTGAGGAATGCGACGACCCAGATGTCGTCGACCAACACGCTCCACTCCGGCAGTCGCTGGAGGTCCTGGAGTCGGAACGCCGTCGACACGGCCGTGCCGTCCTGCCACAGCTCACCGCTCTTCGACCAGAACGCGAAGAAGTACACGACCACCATCTGCAACTGCACGATGCGCAGCCCCCACGGAGCCACCTGCCCCGAGGTCCAGAAACGCGTCGCGTCCGATGTCGTCGCACCCGGTCGACGGACATGGCCGCGCCGGTCGGGCGCAGCGCGAGGAGCAACGTGAGGTCGCGCAGGATGATGTCGCCGGAGTTGAGGATCATCGTGTTGCGACGCTGGATCGCGATGAGCAGGACGAACGCGACGACGAGCCAGAACGACGGTCGCCATCCCACGATGATCGCCATCGACACGAGGACGAGCGCCAGCGAGGGCCACACCGACCGCGGCGGTCGAGTCGAGCGGTAGATATCGGGTGAGGCCGTCGGCGAACTCGGGGCCGACCAGCGCATCGTCACCGAGCAGCACGGACGACGTCCTGCGCCATGGTGACGGCCCAGAGCAGGAGCGCGACGCCGATGACCACCCGGGCGATGGCGAGTGGCCACGCGGTCGTCGGAGCGACGAACAGGCGGTGACCGAACTCGCTGCGACGGTGTCGGTCATCGCGTCGCGTTCCCAGACGTAGAACTCGAACTCGTTCCAACCGCTGTCGACCGCCGGCCCGCCCGAGGTCAGCGGCTCGTGGTCGATCCACCGCCGGATCAGCGTGACGCTCACGGGTCGGATCCCGTCACGGAGGCGCTGATCGGCAATCCACTCGGCCGTCTGCTCCCAGTGATCCGCCTGATCGTCGAGTCGGCACCCGCTCCTGCCACTTGTGCCACCGGTACTGGCGGAACGCTCCGATGGCAGGGTCGAATTCCGGGACGTCCCAGAAGTCGATCGTGCCGTCATCGAACTCGAGACGGGCGCGAACGTCGACCGACTGGCTGCGTGGATTCGGGGCTGAACACCGCCCAGTCCTGCACCAGGCCGGTGACCTCGGCCGGCTCCCAGAGCGGTGCCAACTCGTCGCGCACTGCAGAGGACGGGATGTTCGGAGCAACGATCCAGAACGCGGTGACCGCGACGACCAGCCCGACCCGAACACGCCCGAAACGTGCGTGCAGCGCGCGTGTCTGCCAGCCTCCGTCGTTCACTCGATCATCGTGGCAGACCCGGGCTGCGTGGGAGAGCCGGGTGGATCGGTCGAGAAACCCGGGCCCGACGGACGGTCTCGCCGACCTAGCGTCGAGGCATGGCTGCGCCGACCGCGATCAACGACGCGCAGGGAGACGAGCTCGTGGACCCGATGGGCTCGAGCGCGTCCCGGACTCAGGATGCTCCCGGCGACACGATCGATCGTCGTCGTCTGCGCAGCCCGGGCACCGTCGTCGCTCTGGTGACCGCAGCGATCGCAGCGGTCGGACAGGCATTCGGGGCCGTGGTGATCGGTCGGCTCGCCGACTCGCCGAGCTGGGCCGGGGTCGGCCTGCTCGCCTCGCTGATCGTCGGCGCAGCCGTCTTCGACACGATCGGTCGAGTGGTGTGGAGTGCCGCCGTCGATCGTGCCGAGGGAAAGCTGCGCGCCGACCTGCTGGACGCGGTGATGCACCAGCCACTGGCTGATCTCACCGAACAGGCGGTCGGTGAGCTCCTCGACCGGATCGACGACGACACGCACGAGATCGGGTCGCTGCTCCGCCAGCACGCGTGGCGGGTGATCCGGCTGAGCTTCGTGTCGGTGCCACTGCTCCTGGTCGCCGGGTTCACCTGGTGGCCTGCGTGGCTGCTGTTCCCGGTCACCGGCGTCGTGCTGTGGCGTGTGATCAAGCCGCTGCTCGACAGGATCGTCGACCTCAAGGTGCTCGAGGAGGCTGCGTGGACGGATCACGCCGCTGCCACCGAAGAAGGGGTGGCTGCACGGGATGACCTGCGCACCAGTCTCGGCCAGGCCCACGTGGTGCAGCGATGCGCCCGACTCGCGGCGGTCATCCAGGAACGTCTCGACGATCTCCTCCGCGTCGAAGCTGCGGTGTTCCAGCGAGCCGGCCTGCTGGTCCACGCGCTGTTGGCGGTCGTCGCCGTCGTCGGCGTCACCGTGCTCGGCGGCACCCCGGAGTCGACGGCGACCCTCGTCACGCTGTTCGCGGTGACGGTGACCTTCGTCGGCCAGATCGATCAGGTGGCCCACCACCTCCCCGACCTCCAGGCGGGTGTCGGAGCGCTGCTGCGATTGCGTGCCCTGATGGCGGTCGACGCCGAACCGGTGGGCGGTCGACCGGTGCCGGACGGGCCGCTCACGATCGAGCTCCGCGACCTGCACTTCACCTACGACCACGGCGCATTCGCGCTCGACGACATCACGCTCACCGTCCCGGCCGGGTCGACGTGTGCGCTCGTCGGTCGGAGTGGTTCGGGCAAGTCGACGCTCGCGTCGCTGCTCTCGCGCGCCGTCGAGCCCGAACCGGGCATGCTGTTCCTCGGTGGCGTGGACGTGACCGAACTGGACCTCCATCACCTCCGTTCGCGGGTCGGACTCGTGACCCAGCGCACCGAGCTGATCGCCGGCACGCTGGCCGAGAACATCGCGATGTTCGGCGACGCCGGGCGCGGTCCCATCATCGATGCGGTCGCCGAACTCGGCTTGTCCGACTGGGTCGCCGCATTGCCGGACGGGCTCGACACGATCCTCGGTCCAGCGGGCATCACCCTGTCGGCGGGCGAGGAGCAGTTGGTGGCGTTCGCTCGGCTGCTCGTCCGAGACGTGGCGGTGATCGTGCTCGACGAGGCGACGGCGCGCATGGACCCCGTCACCGAGGTGCAGGTCGTGGACGCATCGCGCCGTCTGCTGGCCGGCCGCACCGGGATCTTGATCGCACACCGGCTCACCACGGTGGAACGGGCCGACGACATCGCTGTCCTGGAGGCCGGTCGTGTGGTGCAACACGGTCCCCGGATCGAGCTGGCGGAGCGGAGTGGCCCGTTCCGCCGCCTCCTCGATGACGCCCGCGACCCCGACAGCGAGCCAGCCGGCGCTGCGGCGGACGTCAGCGCTGATGTCGCCACGGCGGCGGTGCGTCGCGGTGGAGTGCCGCTCGATCCGATCGTCGTCAGGCGTCCGCCCGGTCTCGCCCGTGGGGTCTGGAATGCGGTGCGCATCCATCCGGCCTGGGGCCTGCTCGGCGTGGTCGGGTTCCTGCTGGCGTCGCTGCTCGGCGCCTACGGCTCGGTGACGGGGTGGATGTGGGGCCAGATCGTGGTTCGGCTCCAACGTGACGAACCGGTCACGGCGCTGCTGGTGGTGATGGTGATCTGCTTCATCGCGTCGCCGCTCCTGCTGGCCGAGGCGATCCGGCGCTACCCGCGCTGGTGGATCGACGTGATGCTGCGGGTCCGCATCGCGGTCCTCGTGGGCCAGACCGAACAGCATCGCCTGCCCCCGACACCGCCTGGCGAGGTGGTGGCGCGGGCGATGGACTCGGATCGCTACCTGGAGTACGCCGACCGTTGCGTCGACTTCGCCAACGGCCTGGTCATCGTGCTCGTGACGTCGCTCCTCGCCGGCACGCCACTGGCCGGTGCCGTGCTCCTCGGGGTGATGATCCTCACCGGCTCGACCTCCGCCTTCGGGTCGCCGGCCGCGGGCCGTTCGGCTGCTGCTTCATCGACCGCTCGCGCCGGCTTCGGTCGAGTGCTCGTGTCTGCACTCGACTCCATCCGCACGGTCAAGTTGTCCGGCGCGACGGCGGCCGTGCACCGCCACCTCCGGCGCGTGGACGACGGGCGGGTCGGCGCAGCAGTACGTGAGCACCGGATCCAGGCGCTCCTCATCGGACTGCCCACGATTCTCGTGCAGGCCGGTGTCGTGGCGTCGTGGGCGATCTTCGTCGCCGGGTGGTGGGGGTTGTCGACGGCCTTGCTGGTGTCGGGAGCGGTCGCCGGCTTCGAGTGGTTCGGTCGCGTCGCCGGAGCGGTGATCACGGACGCACCCGGTACCCGGGCCTGGCAACAGGAGACGAGCAGGCTCGCCGGGGGACGGGACCTGATCGACATTCCCGATGGCGTCGACCTGGTCGCAGGGACCGCGCCGAACCCCACCGTCGGCGTGGCGTCCACGCTCGACCTGCTCGAACTCCGTGACGTCGCAGCACTCCACAGCGACGGCACGATCGGTGTGGAAGGCGTCGACCTCGTCGTACGGAACGGTGAGCTGGTGCTGCTGCTCGGTCGTATCGGATCCGGCAAGTCGAGCCTGCTCGGCGCGCTGGCGGGCCTGGTCCAGACGACCGGTTCGATGACCTGGAACGGCCGGACGATCACGGATCCGGAGACGTTCCTGCGCCCGGGTCGGGTCGCCTACGTGGCCCAGGTCCCCAAGGTGCTGTCCGGGACGTTCAGCGACAACATCACGCTCGGCCACGATCGGGAGATCGACGGGCCGATCGTGCTTGCTCGCCTCGATCGGGACATCGCTGATGCGGGCGGAGCCGATGCGCTCGTCGGCCATCGCGGGGTCCGACTGTCGGGTGGTCAGGTCCAGCGCCTGGCCCTCGCCCGAGCGCTCGCGACCGACTCGCAGTTGCTGGTGGCCGACGACGTGTCGTCGGCGCTCGACGCCACGACGGAGCGAGAACTGTGGGATGCGATGCGAGCGAGCGGGAGGACCGTCATCGGCTCCACCACGAAGCGGGCGGCATTGGACCGCGCCGATCGCGTGGTCGTGCTCGTCGACGGTCGTGTCGCCGCCGAGGGCCCCTGGTCAGACCTGGCGCCGGCGTGGGATCACCTCGCCGGCTGAGCAGGTGTGCCACGCGCACACCCGTTCAGGTCTGGAGTTGCGCGGCGAGCGACTCGACGGACTCGATGAACTCTTCGACCATGTCCATCACGACCTGGCCGGCCGACTTCGGCTGGTTCATGGTGCCGACGATCTGACCGACGAAGTAGTTCGGCCAGCTCGTTCGGCGCCCGAGCCGACCGTGGCCGACGCCCGGTTGATGCGGGTCAGGCCTCGCTGGTGAGGATCGGCTGCAACGGCATGCCCGAGCGGGTCCGGCGTGTCCTCGCGCTCCCACTCCTCGGTCCACGCCGACTTCAACATGCGGGCGTGCTTGCCCGGTCAGCGACCGAGAGCGGATCGTGTCGGCCGAGGTGGCCGCGAGGAACTTCTCCTTCACCGCCGGCTGGGTCTCGGCCTCGTCGGTGGTCAGCCACACCGACCCGCACCACACGCCCTGTGCACCGAGCGCCATCGCAGCGGCCATCTGTCGGCCGCGGCCGATGCCGCCGGCACCGAGCACGGGGATGTCCACGGCGTCGACGATCTCGGGGATCAACACCATCGAGCCGATCTCACCGGTGTGCCCGCCGGCCTCGGAACCCTGCGCGATGATGAGGTCGACACCGGCTGCGGCGTGGCGCTCTGCGTGCTGCGGGCGTCCGGCGAGCGCACCGATCAGCTTGCCGTCGTACTTGCACCGGTCGATCAGGAACTGCGGGGGCGGCCCGAGCGCGTTGGCGACGAACGCCGTGTCGTGGGCGAGCGCGATGTCGAGGTGCGGCATCGCACTCGCTGCACTGAAGGGTGCATCGCCGTCGGCGCCGTACGTGCCCTTCTTCGGCTGTCGCTCCGCGTCCGGGAGCGCGGGGACGTCGTAGCGAGCGAGGATGTCGTCGACGAACTCGCGGTGGGTGTCCGGGATCATCTTCTTGATGTCCTCCACGGTGAACCCGCCGTCGCCGTCGCCGGCGTACTTGGCCGGCACGATCAGGTCGACGCCGTACGGTCGGCTCACCGACTCTCGTTCTCGATCCAGTCGAGATCGATCTCGAGCTGTTCGGGGGAGTGGGCGACGGCGCCGAGCACACCCATGCCACCGGCCTTGCTGACCGCGGCGATCACGTCGCGACAGTGGCTGAAGGCGAGGATCGGGAACTCGATGTCGAGCATCTCGGTGGCGGCAGTCTTCATGCGACCCAGTCTCGCGACGTTCGAGCGTCAGCAACGAACCGACACGGGTACCTGGTCCCGCTGTCGCTGGTGCAACACTCGGGGTCGTGGCCGATGTTCTGTTCTGTACCGACGTGTTCTTCGCAGCGAACGAGGCGCGATTGCCGCGCGATCGCACCAGAACTCGAGTACGTGACCTTGAACGGTGAGGAGCAGGTCGAAGACGCCGACGTCGGGCGGATCACGATGACCTTCTTCTCCCATGATGCGTGGCCCGAGCGAGCCGGCAACTTCTTCGGGGTCGCGATGCGGGCGGAGAAGCTCCAGTGGTTCCACACGATGTCGGCGGGTGTGGACAGCCCGGTGTTCTCGACGTTCACCGATCGCGGTGTCCGACTCTCCACGTCCTCTGGCAGCAGTGCCGCCCCCATTGCACGCACCGCAATGATGTACCTGCTCGCACTCACCCGTGACCTGCCGGCGATGATCCGCTCCCAGGACCGGGCCGAATGGAACTGGCACCGGTGGGACGAACTCGACGGGCGGAGCGTCGCCGTCGTCGGTTGGGGTCCGATCGGCCAGGAGGTCGCCCGTCTCGCCGACGCATTCGGGATGCAACCGACGATCGTGCGCCGCGCAGCCCACGGCGACGAGCCCTATCCGGTACAGCCGCTGTCGGAGTTGCTGCGGGTCGCCGCCGATCACGACGTGATGGTCGTCGCGCTCCCGTTGACGCCCGACACGGCAGGCATCGTGTCCGCCGAGGTGATCGAAGCACTCGGGTCACGTGGGTTGCTCGTCAACGTCGGACGCGGCGAACTCGTCGACCAGGCTGCGCTCACGTCAGCGCTCGTGGACGGACGTCTCGGCGGTGCGGGCATCGACGTCACCGAGCCCGAACCCCTTCCCGAGGACGACCCGCTCTGGGCTGCGCCGAATCTGATCCTCACCCCGCACAACTCCGGCTCCACGGATGGCACCGGGCGCCGGGCCGCCGAGGCGTTTCTCGCGAATCTCGAGCGGTGGGTCGCCGACGACGATCTCTTCAACGAGGTCTGACGCGTCCCGGCGACGCGGCGTCGCCGGACCCGGGTCAGGCGGTGTGGTACTGCACGGCGGCGCGCTTGGCCACGTGCGGCTTGATCAGTTCGGCGATGCTCCGCTGGTGCTCGGGGTGATCCCGATACGTCGCGTAGTCATCGACGGTTGCGTAGTCGCCGACGATGACGTAGTCGAAGTTGCCCTCCGAAACACCCGCGTCGGGGCCGTGCACGTAACTCACGACCTCGGGCACCGTCGCCACGAGCGCGTCGAGCGCGGTGGCCATGGCGTCGATGTCGGCGCTGCTCACACCGTCGACCCATTCGAACATGACGACGTGTCGGAACATGGCATCAGTATGGGCCCCGCCGACGCTCGGAGCGGTGCGACTCGAACGGTGATGAGGTGTCAGGCACTCGCAACGAGGTCGAGGACCTCGCCTTCGTTCAGGCCGAACCAACGACCGAGCTCGTTGCCCTGGGTGTCCAACAGCACGAGCGTGGGTTGGCCGGTGATCTCCAGCGAGATCCACGATTCGAACGACGAGTCCCACAGCATCGAGAAGGACTCGGTGCCGCGGTCATCGACGAAGTCGACCGCTTCGGAGCGACTGTCCTGCGTGCCGTAGCCGATGACTTCGACCTCGTTCAGGTGATCTCGAGCGAACTGCTCGACGTCGGGAGCCTCCCGACGGCAGGTGGGTCAATGCGGGGCCCAGGCCCACAGCAGGACCGGTCGATCGGACGGCAGGATGTTCTTGATGTTGACCTGTGCGTCCTTGCCGATGTCGTCGACGACGAGGTCAGGGAACGGGTTGCCGTCGAACTGAGCGGCGGGCTGGACATCGGATGCGAACAACCGGCCCCCGACCACCGGTTCGGTCGACGCGGCGGCCTCGGGAGCCTCGGTCGCCACCGGTTCGGCGGGCGCTTCCTCGCCGACGGAAGCGTCCTCGCTTGCATCGGTGGCGACGGGTTGCTCAGCATCGGCGTCGGTCGATGCATCGGTCGAGGTGTCGGTCGAGGTGTCGGTCGAGTCCGCAGCGGGCACGTCGGTCGATGCGGCGGCCTCGGGCTCGCCGGCTGGAGCCGCGTCCGCAGCGGGCGCTGCGTCCTGAGTCGAGTCGGCGGTGGCCACGTCGCCGCTGGTGGGCACGAGAGCGTCGCCGGCGGCCGGGACAGCTGTGCTGTCGGATCCGGAGCCGCATGCCGCCAGCGTGAGGAGGACGGCCACACCGAGGAGCCCGCCGGTTCTGCGATGTTGCATGACAGCATCCTCGCAGGCCACCGGAAGTTCGTCGTGGCGCGCTCGAGAGTTCACATTTCGCGTCCGGCGAACCGGTCGACGAGCGCCGCGATGTGCACCGGGTACATGTCGCAGCACCCTCCCACGATGGTGGCGCCGTCCTCGACCCACGACGCGACGATGTCGGCGTAGCGATCGGAGGTCAGTTCGTCGCGCCGTTCGTAGATGACCTCCCGGGCGCTGTAGTCGTCGCGTTCGACCACGGGAAAGGCGTTCGCGTAGCCGCCGGTCCGCACGTGTCGGAGACCTTCGGCATCGAGTGCCCCGCGCAGCGCGGCCAGCGCTGGGCCGGTCTGTTCGGGCAGCGAGCAGTTGAACAGCACCGCGTCCACGCGGTCCCCCGTGGCGGCAACGGCTGCGGCGATGTCGGCAACGGTCTCCCCGGAGCGCAGTGCAGGGCCCTGGTCGTCGAAGGTGTTCGGGAGCGCGAACGACATCCAGACCGGCTGCTTCGAACCGACGGCATCGATCGCGGCGATGATCGAGCGCATCTCGGCGATCGTGCTGAGGGTCTCGCCGAGCCACAGGTCGACGCGGGGTGCGAGCGCAGCCGCGATGTCGGCGTAGATGGAGGCCGCCCGAGGAGCGTCGAATGCCTCGGGCAGGTACGACCCGAACAGCGGGGGCATCGAGCCGGCGATGTCCACCGCGACGTCGGCGGTGGCGACGGCCTCGCGGGCGAGTCGGCCGGCCAGGTCCACCAGTGCGGCGCCGTGCCGGGCGAAGGTCGCTTCACCGAGGTGGAACGGTACGACGGCGTAGTTGTTGGTGATGATCACCTGGGCGCCCGCATCGATGAAGTTCGCGTGCGCCTGCACCACCATCTCGGGTGCTTCGGTGAGCGCCAGTGCGGACCACTCGGGTTGGCGGAACGGTGCGCCGATGCGGCGAAGCTCCTTGCCCATCCCACCATCGAGGATCGTGATCTCGACCACCACTGCACGCTACTGGCGGCGAGGCCATGCGCCCGTGCGAGCGGGTGGGCACGGCGGCGTGGTGACGCACCGACCGCAGGCCGGCAGATGGCTTCAGCCGGGGGTGTCCGCCGCGGTCTCGGTGACGCCGCTCATCAAGAGACCGAGCGTGTTGACGTCGAATTCGTCTCGCGCCAGTTCCCCCATGACTTCGCCTTCGAGCAGGACGATGATCCGATCCGAGAGTTGCATGACCTCGTCGAGGTCTTCCGAGATCAGCAGGATCGCGGCACCCTTGGCGCGCTGCTCCAACAGTTGTTCGTGGATGTATTCGGCAGCGCCGATGTCCACGCCACGAGTCGGCTGCGCCACGACGAACGCGGTGGCATCGGAGCTGAACTCGCGGGCGATCACGACCTTCTGGATGTTGCCGCCCGACAGCGTGCGCGTCGGCGCATCGATGCTCGGGGTCTTCACCCGGTAGTTGCGGACCAGTTCGGAACATCGGGCGACGATGCTCGAGCGGTTGAGCAGTCCGGCGACGGCGAACGGAGGCTGGTCGTAGTCGACGAGCATCAGGTTCTCGGCGACGGTGAAGTCGCCGATCGCTCCGTCGCGCATGCGTTCTTCGGGTACGTAGGCGAGCCCCATGCCACGCACCTGCTTGGGTGTGGGCGACGTGGTCCATTCGTCGCCGATCTGGACGCCGCCCCGCTGGATGGGCCGGAGCCCGAAGATCGCTTCGGCGAGTTCGCGTTGTCCGTTGCCCGACACACCGGCGACGCCGACGATCTCACCGGCGTGAACGCGGACGTCGAGGTTCTTGACAGCGAGATTGCCGCGGTCACCCATCACGTCGAGATCGGAGACCGAGAGTCGGGGAGCGCCGACGGTCTGCGCGTCGACGCTGCGGGTGAGTTCCACCGGGCGGCCGACCATCATCTGCGCCAGCGACTCGCGCGTGGCTTCGGACGGTCGCGTGTGCCCGGTGACCCTGCCGTTGCGCAGCACGGTGATCTCGTGCGAGAGCTCCATCACCTCGTGCAGCTTGTGTGAGATGAAGACGAGTCCCTTGCCGTCGTCGGTGAGTTGGCGCAGCGTGACGAACAGGTCGTCCACCTCGGGCGGAGTGAGCACGGCGGTCGGCTCGTCGAGCACGAGCACCCGCGCGTCCCGATACAGCGCTTTGAGGATCTCTGCGCGCTGGCGTTCGCCGACGGCGAGCTGCCAGATCTTCGCGTCCGGGTCGACGTGCAGGCCGTAGCGATCGGACACGTCGGCGAGCCGTTCCTTGATCGGGCCCATGTCGGCGAGGCCTCTCCGGCCGCCGAGCCCGAGCGCGACGTTCTCCGCGACCGTGAGCGTCGGGACGAGCATGAAGTGCTGGTGGATCATGCCGACGCCCTGGCGGATGGCGTCGGTGGGCGAGGTGATCGTGACCTGCTCGCCGTCCAGGTGAATGGTTCCCTCGTCGGGCTGATGCAGCCCGTAGAGGATCTTCATCAAGGTGCTCTTGCCGGCGCCGTTCTCGCCGAGGAGCGTGTGGACCTGACCCGGCAGCACCGACAGGTCGACGCCGTCGTTGGCCACCACACCCGGGAACCGCTTGGTGATGCCGCGCATCTCCAACATCGGGACGAGTGTGCTGGCCGACGACGTCGCGTCGGTCTGGGGTGCTGCCGGGTCCATGCTCATCGGGTCACAGTCATCGGGTCACAGTCATCGGATCACGGTCACTGGCTCACTCGACCCCGGTGGTGATCGATCCGTCGGTGAGTCCGGCGATGGTCTCGTCGGCGGACGTGCGAACGGCAGCGTCGAGTGGGTAGCCGTCGTTGAAGATCATCTCGAGGCCGCCGTTCTCCAACGACAGCTCGAAGACCGAGCCGGCTTCACCGGCAGCGGATGCGTCGAGGATCTGGTTCAGGATGACTTCCCAGTGGTATTCCTGCGACGCGACGACGATGTCCTCGCCGAGCGCGACCTGGTTCGACTGCGTGCCGAACCACGGGATGCCCTGGTCGGTGGCCACACCGGTTGCACCGACGACCATCTGCGCGGTGCCGGTGAGCACGTCGGCGCCGTTCTCGACGTGGGCGGTGGCGGCTTCGGCTGCCAGTGCGACGTCGCTGAACGACTCGATGTAGTTGACGTTCACTTCGACGGCGGGATCCTGAGCGGCGGCACCGGCGACGAAGCCGTCGACGTAGAGCGCGGCGTCACCGGCGGCGACGGGTCCGACGACACCGATCACACCGGACTCGCTGAGCTGAGCGGCCATGACACCGTTCACGTAACCACCCTGATCGGCGCGGACGGTGTAGGCGAACACGTTGTCCAAGCCGAGGTTGTCGCTCGACGTGCCGTAGGCGAACGAGGTGTCCGGGAACTCGGCGGCGATCTCGGAGAGCGGGCCTCCGTACTGCGTGCCGTGAGCGATCACGAGGTCGACGCCGTCCTCGGCGTAGCCGCGCAGTGCTGCTCCGCCGTCTTCCACGACGAAGAGTCCGTCGGAGAACTCGACCTCGATGTTCGCGTCCCTCTGCGACGCGGTCGAGCGAATCGACCATCGACTGGGTGAAGGCGAGGTCGTTCTGGGCGCTCGGCGCGACGACG
This sequence comes from Ilumatobacteraceae bacterium, assembly GCA_963797925.1. Taxonomy (GTDB): domain Bacteria; phylum Actinomycetota; class Acidimicrobiia; order Acidimicrobiales; family Ilumatobacteraceae; genus Ilumatobacter_A. Next base: position 635,308 of record CAWCQZ010000001.1, read on the forward strand.
GCGACGCGAATGGTCTCACCGTCGGCGCTGGCGTCGTCGGTGGTCTCCTCGGGTGCTTCCTCCGTGTCGGCGGTGGCATCGTCAGTCGTGTCTGTGGTGGCATCGTCGGTCGAGTCGTCGGTGGCGTCGTCGACGGCTTCTTGAGCGTCGTCGGCGATGTCCTCGGCGCCGTCGGACACGTCGTCTGCAGCGTCTTCGACTGCATCGGATGCGTCGTCGACGACGGTTTCGGCGTCGCTACCGCATGCGGTCGCGACGAGTGCCAGGGTGGCGAGCGCAGCGGATGCAGCGCGGGTGGTGGTTCTCATGATCGGGTTCTCCCCCTGATTGAGATGGATGGTGTGATGCCGGTCCGGCGGTTGCCGGGCCGTGGGTGTCGACGACTGCGTTGGCGTCGAGATCTTGTGGGATGCGGGCTCATGACGATGCCCGGTCGAAGTGGCGTGTGAGTGCCGCCGGCGCAGCGATCCGACCGCTGACGATGACGAGCACGACGATGGTCAGCACAGCGGGTGCCATCGCGAGCAGGCTCGACGATGCACCTTCGACGATGCCGAGGGTCTTGAGTCGTACCACGACTGCCGACACGACGCCGAAGAGCAGCGCTCCGGCCATGACGCCGCCGGGTCGCCAAGCTCCGAAGTACACGAGGGCGATGGCGATGAAGCCCTGGCCGGCCGTGAGGTTCTGCTGGAAGATCGCGACCTCGAGTGCAAGCGATGCACCCGCCACCCCGGCCATCACGTTGCCGATGATGATCGTCTGCAAGCGGATGGTCTTCACATTGACGCCGAGCGTGTCCGCTGCTTCCGGGGTCTCTCCGACGGCGCGGATGTTGAGCCCGAACGTGGTCTTGTTGATCACGAACCAGGCAACGGGCACGAGCAGGAACGCCGTGTACACGAGGATGTTGTGCTGGAAGAAGATCTCGCCGATCCACGGGATGTCCGACAGGAGTGGGATCTCGATCTTGCCGAGCTTGGACACGGGTTGGGGCGTGCCGACCTGCTTCTGGAACAGCAGATCGGTGAAGCCGAGTCCGAACAGGAAGATGCCGATGCCGCTGATGCCCTGCTCGGCGTGCATCACGACGGTCATGAACGCGTAGATCAGGCCCATCAGCACACCGACGAGGATCGCTCCGAGCACAGCGAGCAGCGAGTTGCCGGTCTCGAGCTTGACGTAGTACGCGGTGAACGCGCCGATCAGCATGACGCCTTCGACACCGAGGTTGAGGACGCCGCTGCGCTGGCCGATGGCCTCCCCGAGTGCTGCGAAGAGGAACGGTGTGGCGAGACGGATGCCCGACGCCAGCGTGGCGACCAGGACCGACACCGTGAAGAAGTCACTCCACATCAGCAGCCACCTCCGTCCCTGCGTGTCGGGCTCGATCCCGCGCCTGCTCGTTGCGTTCCGCCCAGGTGTTGACTCGGCCGCGCAGCTTGAGGCTGGCGACCACGAACACGACGACGACGCCGTTGAGGGCCACGATCAGCGCCGCTGGAACCTGCAGTTCCTGCTGGAGTTGGATGCCTCCGGTGAGCATCCCGCCGAAGAAGAACGCGGCCGGGATCGTGGCGATGGGGTGGAGCGCCCCGAACAGCGCGGCGACGATGCCGTTGAACCCGGCGGACTGCGTGAAGGCGGATGCACCGCCTTCGCCGATGAGGCGGTGCGATTCGCTGCCGAACACGAGCATTGCGCCGGCCACACCCGCGCACGCGCCGCTGAACGCCATGGCCTGGACCACGCTGCGCTTCACGGCCATGCCGGCGTACTTCGATGCGTCCGGGTTGTGCCCGACGGACCGCAGGCGCATGCCGATCGCACTGCGGAACAGCAGCAGATAGGCGAGCACGGCGATGAGCACTGCGATGACGACGCCCATGTGCAGGCGGGTGCCACCCGGGAGGATGGGGAGATACGAGTTCGGATCGAGGCGCTCGGTCTGCTGGATCTTGATCGCTCCCGCACCCTTCTCGATGAGCAGGTCCTGCAGCAGGAAGTTCAGCAACTGCGCGGCGACGATGTTCATCATGATCGTCGAGAGGATCTCGTTCACGCCGGCGTAGGCCTTCAAGGCGCCGGGGATCGCACCCCAGATGCCACCTCCGATCGCTCCGACGATCAACACGATCGGGACGAGCAGGAGACGAGGTGTGCCGGGGATGAGCAGTGCGACCGTCGTGGAGAGCAGTGCGCCGGCGATGATCTGGCCTTCTCCGCCGATGTTGATCACACCGGTGCGGAAGGCAATGCAGATGCCGACGCCGACGAGCAGCAGCGGCATGGCCTTGATCGCCGTGTCGGCGAGCGCGTCCCGTCCGCCGAACGCACCGTCGAAGAGTGCGGCGTAACCGCTGAGCGGGTTGGTGCCCAACGCCAGCAGCATGATCGCTCCGACCGCGAGGGCTGCGATCACTGCACAGACGGGCACGACGAGCCCGACGAGCGGTTTGGCCACGGCGAAGCCGAATGAGCCGCCGACGCGGTCGTCGTCCGGTTCGGGCGGTGTCACGAGGTCCAGCTCGCTCGGTGCGTCGTCGTCGAGGATCGTCACGGTGCGCTGCTCTGCGTGTCGGCGCGAGCGTCGACGATTTCGTGTGTTCGCATCAGAGTCCCCCAGTGAACGTCCACCCGCGTTTCCGCAAGGTTAACGAAATGTCAACCCTGCTGAAAACTCATCGGTCCTGCGCTGGGCCCAGCGACCGACTCATCAGCTGGTCGGGACGGGGAGGCCTTCGTCGGCGAGCAGGACGGACAGCAGGCGCGGCACCTGATCCTCCATGCCGTCGCTCGCGGTGACCGAGACCTCGCCGGTGCCGGTTGCGAGGTCCAACAGGAACCGTGGTCCCTCGGCAGCGGCGAAGCGTGACTCGTCGAGATACAGGCGCGGTTTGAGCACCGCCGGGTCGCCGTTCTCGGGGCAGAACGTCAAGCAGTTGCCGCACTCGTTGCACAGTTCGCTGAGCAACAGATACTGCTGGCGTCCGGCGTCCTCCACTTCCGCTGCGAGCGTCTCCGGTGTGGGCACCTTGAAGAACGCGTCGTTCGGGCAGACCGTCACGCAGAAGTTGCACGCGACGCACCCCCACATCTCCAGGTCGTGGTCGACCGAACGCGGGAGTTTGGAGTTGCCGTCGAGGTGGTAGCTCGCCAGATCGTCCCCGGTGATGTGGGCGAAGTGTGCGACGGATGTGTCGAGGTGCCCGGCCTGGCGTACCTCGGCGAGGCGAGCGCCGCGGAACCCGTCGAGGTCCGTCGAGCCGGACTCCCCGACGGCCTTGGTCAGCGCCTTGAGCATCGGTGCCAGGCGGCCGTAGCCGCCGGGTTGCAGCAGATCCGAACAGACGCTGGCCGGGCGCACGCCCATGGCGATGGTGTCGGCCAGGTTCTCCTTGTTCACGCCAGCCGAGAAGCTGACCATGATGTCGCCACCGCCGTTCGGTGCATCGCCATCTGCGTCGGGTCCGTCGTGTCCGGGGATCATGAAGCGGCCGGGGAGCGCGGCGGACAGTTTGCCGAGCACTGCGGTGGCGAGCACGTGCAGGGGTGCGCCCGACAGGTACATCGTCTCGTCGGGCATCCACTGCTTGTGGTTGTGCACCACCAGCGTGTTGGTCAGCTTGATACCGAAGCGGTGGTCGTGGTCGAGTGCGAAGCGGTGCAGGTCGTCGATCAGGGTGATCGCCCGATCGAACGGCAGGTCGTCTTCGAACGCGGTCGGCACCAGCTCGACGTACTCGTAGCCGAGCCTGTCGTGGACGATGCTGCTCACGCCCTCCGGTCCGAGCAGCGTCGGGTTGAGCTTCACGATGACGTCGATGTCGTGGTGTGCGATGAGGTGCTTGGTGATCTGTTCGATCTCGTCGGGCGGGCAGCCGTGGAAGGTCGACAGCGTGATCGTGTCGGAGACGTTCGGTGCGATCTCGATGTCGCGGAACTGGGCGAACACCGAGTCGTCGGGGATCTGTGCACGGAGTCGTTCGATCTCGTCGGTGGCATCGGCCATCGATCGCACGAATCCGGCGACCTTGTCGCTCTTGATGCCGGCGAGGTCGTAACCCACCGACATGTCGAACACGTGCGGGCCGGGCCCACCGTCCGCAGGGCTCCCCAAGAACTCGTGCAGCGGCTCCCACCGCGTCAGCAGCTCGATGATGATCCACGCCTTGACGTACTCCTCCAGGCTCTCGTGGATGAGCAGTTCCTGGCTCCACTCGATGTTGTACCCGACGGTCTCCATGTCGATGCAGGGTCGAGCGATCTCGAGCTCGTCGAGAACCTGCACGGTCTTCAACTCGAACAGGCGTGAACCACCGAGCCACGCCAGCACGATGTTCTGCGCCATCTGGCTGTGGGGTCCGGCCGCGGGCCCGACCGGCGACGCGGCGGGCCGACCCAGGAACTCGAACGAGAGATCGACGCCCCCTCCGCCCGGCAACGTGTCGGGCTTCCAGAAGCGCGCGGTCGGCAGGTCGAAGATGCGCTTGCGCGTGGTCCACTCGTGCTCGATCCGGTGCAGCAGCATCGGCAGTGACATCGGAGTCAGCGGCGGGGCTTCGTGCGTCATGGCTGCACTTTACGAAATGTTAAGGGCCCGGTGCAACGAGTCGACTGTGAACGCTGCGTCACAGATGCGGTTCGAGGCGACAGGCGACGTTGAGTTGAGCGACCGATGCGGTGTTCGGGAGCGAGATGGTGGTCGACACCAGTTCGGCGAGGTCATCGGGGTCGATCATCGTCGACGGGTCGTCATCGAGCACCGAGGCCATGTCGGTCGCGATGAATCCCGGGCACACCGCAGTGACGCGGATGCCGTCGGCCCAACCTGCCTGTTTGGTCGCTTCGGTGAGCGCGATCACGGCGTGCTTCGACATCGCGTAGCCGGGAGCGAACTGGCCTGCGACTCGAATGCCCGAGAGAGATGCGATGTTCATCACGCGACCGGTGCCCGACGAACGTAGGTGGGGGAGTGCGAGTCGTGTCAGGCGGAACGGTGCCTTGACGTTGACGGCGTGCATCTCGTCGAGCGATTCCTCGGTCAGGTCCTCGAGCGATGCGGTGTCCATCACGCCGGCGTTGTTGACGACGCCGTCGAGCCTCCCGAACCGTTCGAGCGTGGCATCGACCCAGGCGCTGTCGGTGCCCGCTTCGAGCGCGTCGTAGTGATGGCACAGGAGCCGGTCCTCGTCGCAGCCGTCCATCGCTGCCCTGAGCGCGTCGACGTCGCGTGCGCCGACACTGACCGTGAAGCCGTCGGCATGCAGTCGACGGGCGATCGCGTTGCCGAGTCCACGGTTCGCGCCGCTGATCATGATGGTCCGGTCGGTCGGGTCGAGCATCTGCTCGAAGGTACCCGTCAGGTGCGGGCGCGGAGTTGTCGATGTGCTTTCGACGCCCCGGTGTCGAGGAAGTCGGCGACGATGTCGGCCATCTCTGCGGCCCGTGTGAAGAGGAAGAGGTGGCCGCCGCCCTCGACGACGTGGAGTCGGCCGTCGGGAATGCAGCGAGCGAGCAGCTTGCCGTTCACGAGGCGGACGATCGGGTCCTGATCGCCGGCCAGCACGAGCGTGCGGTGCGGCAGTCGGTGGAGCCACTGCAGGCTCGCCCACCGTTGGATCGCGCCGAGTTGGTAGACGTAGCCCAGCTGTGTCGGCGGGCGAGCGGCGCGCTGCTTCGCATGCTCGTCGAGCAGGTCCGGGTTGTCGCGGATCGCTCCGCCGTACAGCGTCGGCGCGACCCGCTTGAGGTACGAGGGTGAGTAGTACCGGGCGGGCGACATCAGCACGGCCAGCGCCGCAGGGCGTCCCGGCACGCTGGTCATGCCGGGCATGGTGGCGGTGAGGATCAGGCGGTGCACCATCTCGGGATGGCGATGTGCCAGCTCCTGAGCGAGTGCGCCACCCCAGCTCAGGCCGAGGACGTCGACCTGGTCGTGTCCGAGTTCGTCGATCAGCCCGGCCACGATCCCGGCCATCTTGCGCATCGAGTACGGCGCCCACGGTGTGGGGCTCCCGCCGACGCCGGGAGCATCGAACGCGATCGTCTCCCGATCCTGCAGGTGCTCGCGGAACGGCCCGAACAGATCGCCGGTGGCGCCGATGCCGTTGATCAGCAGCAACGGGCGCCCGACTCCGGGGTTCTCCACGGTGACGCGGAGGCGTTGCATGCCGACCGCGACGGTCGAGGACTTGGTCCGAATGGTGGTCGACACAGGCTCAGTCAAGCAGTCCGGGCCGTGACCGACTGCACGGGGTCCGTCATCAGTTCAACACGTAGGCGCCGGGAGCCGGCATGATGATCGGGTTCGATTCGCTGCCCTGCTCGTCGGGTGCGTTGACCTTTCGGCCGAGGTGCGCTTCGAGCCAGACGGTCCAGTGATCCCACCAACTGCCGGCGTGTTCGACAGCATCGGCTCGCCACTCCTCGGCAGTGTCGGGCGTCGCCGTGTTGAGGTAGTACTTGCCCTTCGGGTTGCCGGCGGGGTTCACGAGCGCCTGGATGTGGCCTTGCGAGCTGAGGACGAACTCGGACTCACCGCCGAGCAGGTTGACCGTCTGGTAGCAGCCCTCCCACGGTGTGATGTGATCGGTCACGGCGCCCACGACGAAGCTCGGGCACTCGATGGCGCCGAGATCGACGGGCGTCTCGAGGACGTTCACGATGCCGGCCTCGGTCATCGCATTCTCGATCGCGATGTTCATGAAGTCGGCGTGCAGTCCCGCCGGCAGGTTCGTGGTGTCGCCGTTCCAGGCGAGCACGTCGAACGCCGGTGGGTTCTTTCCCATCAGGTAGTTGTTGGCGACGTAGTTCCACACGAGGTCGTTCGGCCGCAGCCAGGCGAAGATCTTGCTCAGGTCGGAGCCCTTCAGCACACCCTGGCGTTGGCTTCGACGCGTCGCGGCCTCCACGACGGGGCGCGAGATCATCGTGCCCATCATCGATGGGACATCCCAGTCGATGATCGTCACGAGGAAGCTCGCCGATCGGATGCGATCGTCGTCGATCGCGGCGAGATGGGCGAGCAGCGCTGCCTGGGTGATCCCACCCGCACACACGCCGAGCATGTTGAGGTCCTTCGCTCCGGTGATCTCGAGTGCGGCATCGATGGCTTCGATGATGGCGGCGCAGTACGTGTCGAGATTCCAGTCCCGCTGCTCGGGGCCGGGGTTGCGCCAGCTGATCGCGAACACCTGATGGCCCTCGCCGACCAGGTGCTCGAACAGGCTGCGACCGGGCGCGAGGTCCAGCACGTAGTACTTGTTGATCTGGGGTGGCACGACGAGCAGGGGACGCTGCCCGACCTTCGCCGTCGCAGGTGCGTACTGGATGACCTCGAGGACCTCGTTGCGGAAGACGACCGACCCGGGGGTGCACGCCACGGTGTCGCCGGGGGTGAAGGGGCGACTGTCCACCATCGAAGGCATGCCGCCGTTGTTGCGCAGGTCGTGCATGGCGTGGCGGGCGCCGTCGACGAGGCTCTGGCCGTTCGTGCGGCGCGCCTCCTTCAGCGCAGCCGGGTTGCCGGCGAGCGTGTTGGTGGGTGCAGCGGCGTCGGTCAGGAGGTCGGCGATGAATTCGGTGCGCAGCCGCGTCTTGTCGTCGATGTCCAGGTCGGCGACGATGCCGTGGACGGCCTTGTCGGCAGCGAGGTAGGTCTGAGCGAGCCGCTTGAAGAACGGATTCGTCGACCACGCATCGTCGGTGAAACGCCGATCCTTCGGGGCCGGTGCGATCTCGGACCTGCCCATGAGGACGGCGGCTTCGTCGGCGACGAAGCCGAGCGCACGGCGTGCAACGACCTGCGGCTGCGTTGCCGTGGAGCGGAGGAATCGGGCACCGGCCGACAGGATCTGTGTGGGCTCGAGCCCGACGGGAAGGTTGCTCGTGACGGCGTCGATGGTGGCGCCGATCAACTCGCCATCCGTCTGGACCGGCTCCTCGACGTGATCTGCCGGCTGCGTCGACTTCTTCGAGCTGGTGCTCATGTGGTCTCCTTCGATGAATGGCGGAATGAGGACTCCGTCATGTCGAGAGAGCCTCCAATTTTGATCAACTCAATCATTTTTGGACACGGAGGTCAATATTGGGTTGGTCACACCTGTCGCCGGGGGCAGACTGATCGTCGATGTCAGAGCAGCGCGAACCGTCCAGCGGCTATCCGCGTAAGCGACGCCAGACTCGCCGCCGCCTGCTCGACGCCGGCACGAAGGTGCTCGCTGAACGCGGTCCCGGCCACGTGACCGCGGGACACATCGCGGACGCTGCAGGTGTCGCCCCCGGCACCTTCTACAACCACTTCGCGTCCGTCGACGTCTTCATCGACGCCGTGGCCGACGACCTGGCGCGCGGCATGGAGATCGGGCGCGACACGTTGAGCACGATCGAGCACGATCCTTCCCGACGCGTCGCGATCGGCGTCCTCCAGCTCTTGGCCATGGCCGACACGTTGCCGGACTCAGCGGCTGCATTCGTCAGCCTCGCCGGGTTGCGTCCGGACTTCCGAGCGCGGATCCGTGCACACGTCGACCAGGCGATCCGCGACGGGGTCGAGGCGGGCACGTTCGACGTCGTCGCCGGCCAAGCCGCCACCAACGCGGTGCTCGGCGCGACGCTGCAATCGATGCGGTCGCGGGTGCTCGGCGAGATCGAGGGTGGCGAGTCGACCGATGTCGTGCGTCTCGTGTTGCGTCTGCTGGGGACGGACTCAGGTCGCATCGACGCGATCGTCGATCACGCCGTGGAGCGTGCTCGCGTCGAACAGAGCGATGCGTGAGATGATCGTTGGCGCCCGACGAGGGTGCCCACGACGATCGAACCGGAGACCGCAATGAGCACGTCCACCGAACTCACGGAGTTGACGACCGACTACCTGATCGTCGGCACCGGTGCCGTGGGCATGTCCTTCGCCGACGTCCTCATCGCAGAGACCGACGCGAACGTGGTGATGGTCGATCGTTTCGCCAAGCCGGGCGGCCATTGGAACTCGGCGTATCCGTTCGTGACACTCCACCAGCCGTCGCAGTTCTACGGCGTCAGCTCACGAGAGCTGAGCAAAGGCCGCATCGACGAAGTCGGCTTGAACAAGGGGCTCAGCGACCTGGCCTCCGGTGCGGAGGTGAGCGCGTACTTCGACGACGTGATGCGCCACACGCTGCTTCCCACCGGGCGCGTCTCGTACTTCCCGATGTGCGACTACCGCGGCAACGGCGAGTTCGAGCACAAGTTGTCCGGCGAGCGGTTCCACGTGACGGCGTCGACGACGGTCGACTGCACGTATCTGAACACCACCGTGCCGTCGACGCACACACCCAACTTCGACATCGGCGACGGTGTGCAGTTCATGCCGCTCAACGATCTCCCGAAGCTGGAGCATGCGCCAGCCGGGTATGTCGTCGTCGGCGGCGGCAAGACCGGCATCGACGCGATCCTCTGGCTGATGGAGGTCGGCGTCGACCCCGACCTCATCACGTGGATCGTGTCGCGCGACGCCTGGTTGCTGAACCGCAGAAACACCCAGCCCGGCCTCGAGTTCTTCGAGCACACGATCGGAGCGCAGGCCAACCAGTTCGAAGCCATCGCCAACGCAGAATCGGTCGTTGACATGTTCGACCGGCTCGAAGCGTGCGGCTACTTCCTGCGCCTCGACGCCGACGTCCGCCCCACGATGTTCCACGGCGCCACGATCAGCGAGATGGAACTCGACGAGCTGCGGCGGGTGGAGAACATCGTTCGGATGGGACGTGTGCAGTCGATCTCGACCAGCGAGATCGTGCTCGACCAGGGCACCGTGCCCACCACCGCCGATCACCTGTTCATCGACTGCTCGGCGTCGGCGATCACCAACCTCGAGACCAAGCCGATCTTCGAAGACGGTGTGATCACCCCGCAGACCGTGCGCGGATATCAGCCGGTGTTCAGCGCTGCGTTCATCGCTCACCTCGAAGCCACCCGCGACTCGATCGACGAGAAGAACCGGCTCAGCGAGGTCGTGCCCCTGCCGAACGCCGACATCGACTACATGAAGCTGACGTCCAAGTTCATGGTCAATCAGTACAACTGGGGTCAGGACCCCGAGATCCGGGCCTGGCTGCTGGCCAACCGCCTCGACGGCTTCAGCCAGACCGTCGCGGCGGTCTCCAAGGACGACGACGCCAAGCAGGCGATCCTCAAGAAGCTCGGCGACAACGCATTCCCCGCCGTTGCCAAGCTCGAGGAGTTCATCGCAGCCCACGCCGCCGCCCAGTAGCGGGTGATCGGGTCAGGCGGGCATGTCGGCGAGGACGCTGTGGAGCCGCACCGCTTGCTCCGCGGCCTTCGCCCGGACTTCATCGGCGTCGACGCGTGTTGCGACGCCGTTGCGCAGAGCCGCCTCACCGTCGACGTCCACATCGACCGCGTTGATCGTCGGTGTGAAGGCGACGTGCCACGGCTCGATCGTGTCGTACGACCAGGTGACGGTGTCGCCTTCGACCTCGGGGAACAGCGACCGATTCGGTGTCGAGCCACGACCATGCCGGGTCGGGAGAGGCGCCGACGTCCGCCTGGCGATGCGCGAGGTACGCGAGCTGGAACTCGGCGAGCATGTCGGCGCCGATGCCGTCGGTGCCCAAGCCGACCGGGTTGGAGAACCGCACCGGGTTCGCGTAGCCGACAGAGTTGTTCATGTTCGACCGCGGGTTGTGGACGATCGTGCCGCGCAGGCCGTGGTCGTCGGGAAGGTGCACGCCGTGGATCAGCAGCCAGTTGTCCTGCGACAACTCGCGTAGACGGTCCTCGGCGCCGATGTCGTCCGGACCCTCGGCCACGTGGATGTGGACACCCACGTCGTGGAACTCGGCGAGGTCGGCAGCGTCGGCCAGGTGTTGATCGGTCGAGGTGAACGAAGCGTGCACCCCGACCATGCCGCGGCGCATCACGGTCCCACCGGAGGTGGCACGCTCGGACTCGTGGGCTGTGCACTCCCGCAGATACCGGTCGTTCTCGGCGAGCCCGCGCAGCGCTGCGCTCGAACCGTTGCGATCGGTGATGCCGTAACACGTGTTGATCCGCACGCCGACCTCGTTGCAGGCCTCCGCGATCACGGACAGCGAACCAGGGATCGCGTTCGGCGACTCGTGATGGTCGATGATCGCCGTGGTGCCGGCTTCGAGTGCTTCGAGCGCGCCGAGCTTGGCCGACCACTCGATCATCTCGAGGTCGAGCGCCCGGTCGAGACGCCACCACACGTTCTCGAGGATCCCGAGAAAGCTCGTCGGGTCGCTCGGGGGCGGCGGCATTCCCCGGGCGAGCGCCGAATACAGGTGGTGGTGGGCGCACACCATCCCCGGCGTCGTCGCGCCGCTCATCGGGCGGCTCCGAACGCTGCTGCTCGACCATGTGTGCGCATGGGTGAATTCTGGCGGATCCCGACGCTCAGCGTCATGATCCGTCCACATTCGCGAAACGCTCGGTGGCTGTGCGGCAATGTGGACCGATCTCGACGCTGCTCGTCACGATCGCTCACGATTCGCGAATCGGTCGACCGCCGAGGCGCCCGGTCAGGTCCATGCCGACGCCCGCTCGCGGTTGGCGGCGTTGCGGAGCGGCAATTCGTTCTGCCACTCGCCGGTCTGTTTGCGGATCGCGCCGGCAACGGCACCGGCGGTCGGGACCAGGCCGATCTCGCCGACACCCTTGATGCCGTACGGAGCGTCGGGTTGCGGTGACTCGACGAGGATCACGTCGACCGGCGGCATGTCCTTCGGTCGGATGATGTCGAGGCTCTTCAGCGTCACGTTGGTCGGGAACCCGGTCTCGTCGCACGGGAAGCCCTCGCTCAAGGCATAGCCGAGCCCCATGTGGACGGCGCCCTCGATCTGGCCCTCGCACAGCGTCGGGTTCACTGCTCTGCCGACGTCGTGCGCGGCGATGACCTTCTCGATGTCTCCGGTCTCGGGATCCATGATCACGACCTGCGCGGCGTAGCCGAACGTGGAGTGGATGATCGGGTTCTCGATCGGCGTCCCGGCGGCCTTGGCCTCCTCGATCTGGCCGAGCGAGCTCGTCCAGTCGACGCGGTACTCGCCTTCGTAGTCGACGCCGATCTGGCACCCGTCGGCGCGAGCGGCTTCGCATGCTGCCTTGACCGAACCGGCACCCATCAGCGTGCCGCGACTGCCGGTGGTCTGGCCGGCACCGAGTTCGCGGGTGGAGTCGACGATCACCTCGATCTGTTCGGCGTCGATGCCGAGCTCTTCGACCGCCACCTGTTGGCACGACCGTGTGGACACCCTGACCCATCTCGGTCCAGCAGTGACGCACCTCGACCTTGCCCGGCTCTCCATCGACGGAGGGACGGAAGCGCACGACCGCCTTGGCGATCTCCTTGAATCCGTTGCCGAGCCCCGAGTTCTTCAGGCCGAGACCCATGCCGACGGCCTTGCCGGCTGCGACGGCCTCGTCGTAGGCCGGCTTCACTGCGTCGAGGCACATCCGTGCGCCGTTGCAGCCGTCGTCCATCCTCTGGCCGGGCCCCCAGACTTCGCCGGGCACCACGACGTTGCGACTCCGCATCTCCCAGCCGGAGATGCCGACGTGCTCGGCGAGGCGTTCGAGCACGCCTTCCATCGCGAACTGCGCCTGGTTGGCACCGAACCCGCGGAACGCGCCGCACACCGAGTTGTTGGTCCGGACCGCCACGGCTTCCACGTCGACGTTGCCGACGAGGTACGGGCCGGTGGCGTGGCCGGCGGCTCGTTCGAGCACCTTCATGCCGACCGATGCATACGGGCCCGAGTCGCCGATCATCCGCACCTTGATCGCGGTGAGCTTGCCGTCGGCGTCGCAGCCGGCGTCGTAGTGCATCCGGATCGGGTGGCGTTTGGGATGCATCAGCAGCGACTCTTCACGCGACAGTGTGATCTTCACGGGTGCGCCGATGTGCCACGCCGCCAGCGCCGTGTGCGCCTGGTTCGACATGTCTTCCTTGCCGCCGAACGCGCCGCCGTTGGAGACCAGCTCGGTCGTGACGCGGTCGGTGTCGATGCCGAGCATCGCGGCGATGTCGTTGCGGTCGTCCCAGATGCCCTGGCCACCGGAGTACACGTACAGACGCTGCTGGTCACCTTCGCCGGACGGGACCGCGAGCGTCGACTCGGGCTCGAGGAACGCATGCTCGATGCGCTGCGTCTGGAAGGTCTCCGAGACGGTGTGTGCAGCGGAGGCGAGCGCCGCATCGACGTCACCACGCGAGTAGGTGGAGGTGGACAGCGTGTTGCCGTCGAGTTCCCACACGGCCGGGTCGGTGCTGTTCACGACGCGCACCGGGTCGACCATCGGCTCGTGCACCTCGTACTCGACGTTGACGAGTTCGGCGGCGGCGCGGGAGATCTGGCGGGTGTCGGCGACGACGACGGCGAGCACGTCGCCGAGGTAGGAGGTGCGTCCGCCGACGGGGATCATCACCGGCCAGTCCTTGTGGATGATGCCCACTCGCAGCGCGGCCGGGATGTCGGCCGCGGTGTAGACGGCGTGGACGCCGTCCATGTCGAGTGCTGCGGACGTGTCGATGCTCAGGACGTCGGCGCGAGCGTGGTCGGTGAGGTGCAGCGAACCGTGCAACAAGCCGTCGGGGCGCATGTCGTCGATGAAGTCACGAGTGCCGATCGAGAGCTCGCGGCCCTCGTACTTGACGCCGCGCGTGCCCGACGCCGCCGGGCTGCACGACCACGGGAACGTTGTCCTGGGCGAGGGCTTCGACGGCGTCGAGCACCTTGATGTAGCCGGTGCAACGGCACAGGTGTGCGCCGAGGTGGCGTGACGCCTGCTCGCGAGTCAGTGCGGTGCCGTTCTTGTCGATCAGCGCCTTGGTGCGTACGACGATGCCGGGCGTGCAGAACCCGCACTGGAGTGCTCCGCACGCGGCGAACGCGTCGGCCATCTTGTTCACTTCGTCGACGTCCATGCCTTCGATGGTGACGATCTCGGCGCCGGCGGCCTTCTCCATCGAGGTCTGGCAGGACACGCGGGCCTTGCCGTCGATCAACACGGTGCAGCAGCCGCACTGGCCGGTGGGCGAACAACCGTCCTTGGGTGACGTGACGTCGAGTTCCTCGCGCAGCGCCGCGAGCAGGTGCGGGTGGTCACCGCGAGCGGAGACCGTTTCCCCGTTCAAGGTGAACTCGGTGGCAGTGATGTCGGTCATGACGTGGCTCCTTGCGCAGCATCGGGGTCAGCGGGGTCGGGATCTGGTCGAGGTCGGCGCGATCGAAGTCGGGCCGTGCACGGGCCACGCTCTCGACGAGTGACTTGGTCGTGGTGTCGGCGATGATCTGGTACATGTCGGGTCGGCGGTACCGGTCGAAGTCGAACAATGTCTTCTTGTAGTGGTCGCACATGTCGAGGTCGCAGCGTGCGGTGATCAGTTCGTCGCCGATGGTCGTCGCCTGCGCCACGATCTGACCAGACGGAGCGATGATCGCCGTCTGAGCGAGCGACTCGACGCCCTCTTCGATCCCGCCCTTGGCCACGCCGACGACCCATGTGCCGTTCTGGTACGCACCGGCCTGCATGACCAGATGGTTGTGGAACGCCTGCAGCGGATTCTGTGACGGATCGGGCGCGTAGTTGAGCGGCGTGTTGTAACCGATCAGGACCATCTCGACGCCCTGCAGACCCATCACGCGATACGTCTCGGGCCAGCGCCGGTCGTTGCAGATGGCCATGCCGATCCGTCCCCCGAAGGCGTCGTGCACCGCGAATCCGTCGGGTGACTCTTCGAAGTAGCGACGCTCCAGGTGCTGGAACTTGCGCCACGGTTCGTGTGCTTCGTGGCCCGGGATGTGGACTTTGCGGTACTTCGCGTCGATCTCGCCGTCGCGTCCGACGAGGACGTAGGTGTTGTACCGGTGCCGAACACCATCGGCGTCGGGCGGGGTCAACTCCGCGTAGCCGAGACAGAAGCCGACGGCGAGACGCTTGGCTTCGTCGAACAGTTTCTGCGTCGCGACCGACGGCATGTCGACCTCGTAGTAGCTGTCGAGTTCGGTCGTGTCGCCGCCGATCGGACCATCGCCCCCGTCGTCGAGGATCCAGCGCGGGAAGAACGTCGTCAACGCGAGTTCGGGGAACACGACCAACTCGCACCCGTACTCGGCGCCCTGTCGGAGCAACGTCAGCAGCCGTTCGATGACCTCGTCGCGGGATTCGTCGCGAGCGATCGGGCCGAGCTGTGCGGCTCCGACCCACAATTCGCGCTTCTCGTGCACCGCGTCGCGAGCTGAGTGGAAGGTCATGCGAAGTCCGTTTCGGCAAGGCGCAACATCACGTCGAGCAGGACGTTGGCACCGGCTTCGAGATCGTCGGGCTCGGTGTACTCGGTGACGTTGTGACTGATGCCGTTCACGCTGGGGGTGAAGATCATCGCCGTGGGGCAGACACGGGCGAACATCTGAGCGTCGTGCCCCGCCCCCGACGGCATCCGTCTGGTCGTGAGCCCGGCGTCCGTCGCTGCGGCCTCGACCACGTCGATGACCCGGGCGTCGAAGTCGACCGGCTCGAACCGGGCGAGGACGCGCGTCTCGATGGCGACGCCTTCGGCGTCAGCGGCTTGTGCGAGATGGCTGCGGAACCTGGTCTCGGCCTGCTGCAGGACGCCGTCGTCGGTGTTGCGCAGGTCGACGGTCATCACCGCGGTCGACGGCACCACGTTGACGAGATTCGGATGCAGCGTCAGTGCACCGACGGTGGCGACCTGGCTGCCACCGAACTCGTTGGTGAGGCCGCGGACGAACAGGTTGACGTCGGCTGCGACGACCCCTGGATCGTGACGCAACCGCATCGGCGTGGTGCCGGCGTGGCAGGACTGACCGGTCAGCGTCACCTCGGTCCACGAGATGCCCTGCACCCCTTCGACCACCCCGATCGTGATGCCTTCGTCCTCGAGCACCGGCCCCTGTTCGATGTGGAGCTCGACGAAGGCATGAGGGACCCGGCCGGGCGTGGGCGCTGCGCCGCGGTAGCCGATGCGCTCGAGTTCGTCACCGACCGAGAGGCCGTCGCGGTCCTCGATCTCCAATGCGGCTTCGAGCGGCATCCCACCGACGTACACGAGGCTGCCGAGCATGTCGGGCGGGAAACGGGCGCCTTCCTCATCGGTGAACCAGCCGACGGCGAGCGGCCGGTCGAGGGCGACTCCGGCGGCGATGACCGTCTCGATCACCTCGAGTCCGGCGAGCACGCCGAGATTGCCGTCGTAGCGACCACCGGTGGCCACGGTGTCGATGTGGGACCCGGTCATCACCGGCGCAAGGGACGGATCGAAGCCCGGCATGGTCGCGACCACGTTGCCGATGCCGTCGATCGAGATCTCCAGACCCAGGTCGGCCATCCAGGTCGCCACGAGATCGCGTCCGGCTCGGTCCTCGTCGGTCAACGCGAGACGCGCACAACCGATCGTTCCTTCGATGGCGCCGATCGCGCCGAGCTCGTCGAGTCGCCGGATCAGTCGATTCCGGTCGATACGGAGGTCGGTCGCCGTCACCGACGCGACAGTACCAGTGGGCCTTTACAAAATGTGAAGCATCGAGGCAGCGCAACGCGCCGTTCACGAACCGGCCCGAGTCCATGGGCCGTGAGTTATCGTCCACGGCGTGGGACACGGAGTGAGCGACGTCGAGTTCTTGCGTGCCGTGCAGCCGATCGTCGAGTTCCTCGGCGGCACCCTCGTCGCGGACGGGGGGAACGGCGAACTCCCGATCGAGCGCGACGGCCAGGTGATCGCACACGTCCGCAGCTCCGAGCTGCACGGTGCGCTCGAGCGGCTGATCGAAGCGGTCGAGCGAGACGCCGGCGCCGATCTCGGCGCGATGGATCGCTCACAGAAGCAGGTGGCCGTGCGTTCGCTCGACGAGCAGGGCGCCTTTCTGCTCCGCGGTGCTGTCGACCGCATCGCTCGGGCGATGGGCGTCAGCCGTGTCACGCTGTACAGCTACCTCAACGCATTGGAGCGTCGCGCATGACCGAGAGGGCCCGGGCCGAAGTGCTCGTCGAGCCATTCCGCGAGAACGATCCCGGGCCGCACGTGGTCGCGGCGTTCGACGTGCTCACCGACGCGGGTCTGTCGCCGGACATGGGTCCGTTCGCCACCGAGGCCGAAGGTGACCTCGCCGTGACGATCGAGGCCGTGGCGCGTCTCCTGCACCGGTCGTTCGAGGCGGGCGCCGACGCGGTGCAGGTGCGCATCGAACGTGTCGGCACCGCGGTCGATTCGTCTGCTGAGTAGCGTGCCGCGATGGCACTGGTCCGCTGGGTCACCGAGATGGGCATGGGCGTGGACGTCCATGGACACGACTACACCAAGGCGGCCCGCCGAGCGGTGTCGGATGCCCTGCGCCACAGCAGCCTGAACTTCTTCGCCGCGACCGACAAGACCGTCCACGACATGCACGTCGAAGTGATCGTGGCCGTCGCCGACCCCGATGCGGTCGACCTCGACGCAGTGCAGGCCGAGGTGCCCTACGGAACGGTCACCGTCCGGGCGGTCGTCGGTGGGCTCGATGTCCCGGAGATCGTGAAACCCGACGGTTCGTCGGACGGGGTCGTGATGGCGAACGCCGCGATTCTCGTCAGCTTTCCCGACGACTGACGCCTCGGCGACTCGTCGACGCGATGACGACCGCGCCGGGTCAGGCGAACGCGGCGGCGAACAGCTCGGTCGTGGCGGCCCAGGCGCCGGAGGCAGCGGCCTCGTCGTGGTTCGGGAAGCCCGGCCAGGTGAAGCCGTGGTCGGCGCCTGCATAGATTTCGACGGTCACGTCGTCGAGTGGTTCCACCGCGTCCAGGAACCGCTGGTGCATCGCGATCGATTGGACCTGATCGGCATCACCGATGGCCAGGTACAGCGGCTTGGTCAGCGAGGCCGCCGTGAGGTGCGGTGAATCGGCGTCGTCGTCTGCGAGGAACGACGGGTGCCATGCCGCACCTGCGAGCGCACGATCGTCGGCCATCAATCGGCGATAGACGGCGCGTGCGCCGAGGCAGAAGCCGATCGTGACGATCGGCGTGTCGGCTGCGACGGCGGCGGCTGCGAGGCCGCGGTCGGCGTCGTGCTGGATCTGCTCGTCGGTCATCGCCGCGATCCAGCCCCACACCATCTGCTGAACGGTCGTTCCGTCGGGCGGTGACGTGTCGAGTGCGTTGAGCAGCCGACCCTGGCGATGGTGGAGATCGGGCGTGACGACGCGGTAGCCCTCCGCCGCCAGCTTCGAGGCGAACTCGTGGGTCGCCGAACGGATGCCAGGAGCATCGATGAACAGCAGCACGACCGGCCAGTCGCCGGCCGATCCGGCTGCCTGGGTGGGCTGGGTGACGAGCACGGCCATCTCCCCGTCGTCGGTCGAAGTGTCGATGATCTGCTCGGTCGTCTCCATGGACGCGACCGTACACAGGGGGCGAAAGTGCCAGGCACTTTCGCCCCCTGTTCGACCCGAGCCGAGAACACCGATCGTGGCAAGGTTGCGAGATGCATGATCTGGTGATCCGCAACGGGCTCGTGATCGACGGGACGGGTGCTGCGCCTCGCCCGAACTGCAGCGTGGCCATCGATGGTGACGTGATCACCGACATCGGTGACGATGCTGATGTCGGCCCGGGTCGCCGGGAGATCGACGCGACGGGCTTGCTCATCACGCCCGGCTTCGTCGACATCCACACGCACTACGACGGCCAGGCCACATGGGACGGCGACCTCGAACCGTCCACACCGCACGGTGTCACCACCGTCGTGATGGGCAACTGCGGCGTCGGGTTCGCGCCGGTCAAGCCCGACGAGCACGACTTCCTGATCCAGCTGATGGAAGGTGTCGAGGACATCCCCGGCGCCGCGCTGAGCGAAGGCATCTCGTGGAACTGGGAGACCTTCCCCGAGTACCTCGACGAACTCGACCGAGGGGAGTACGCCGCCGACGTGGCAGCGATGATCGCTCACGGCCCGTTGCGCACCTATGTGATGGGCGAACGCGGAGCCGACAACGAAGCTGCCACGTCCGACGACATCGCCGAGATGGCCCGCCTCGTGCAGGAGGCCGTGGAAGCGGGCGCGATGGGTTTCTCGACGAGCCGCACGATCGGCCACCGAGCGATGAACGGCGAACCCGTCCCCGGCACGTTCGCCGCCGAAGACGAGTTGTTCACGATCGGTCGGGCGATGGCACGAGCCGGACGCGGCGTGTTCGAGGTGGCCCCCGCCGGGCTGGCCGGCGAAGACCTCGTCGCACCCAAGAAGGAAGTCGACTGGATCTGTCGGCTCGCCGACGACATCGGGCGACCCGTCACGTGGCTGATGCTGCAGAACATGGTCGAGCCCGACGAGTGGCGAGAGTTGATGCAGCTCAGCCAGGACGCTCAGGATGCCGGCAAGCAGGTGATCCCGCAGGTTGCGGGGCGACCGTTCGGCATCTTGATCGGGCTGTCCACCAAGCATCGCTTCAAGGACCTGCCGTCGTGGAAGCCGTTGCGCGGTATGACATTCGCCGAGCAGGCCGTCGCGATGGGCGATGCAGATCTGAAAGCCCGGTTGATCGCCGAGTCCACGACTGCCGTCGAAGCGATGCGCGACGTCGAACCGATCGCGTACCAGGTGGTCACCGGCTATTCCCGCCAGTACCTGCTCGGTGATCCGGTCGACTACGAGCCGACGCCGGACCGTTCGATCGCCGCGCTTGCCGAGGTCAACGGGGTGGAGCCGCTCGCCGAGTTCTACGAGCGGCTGCGCGAGCGCAACGGCGAGGCGATGCTGATGATGCCGTTCCTCGGCTACGCACACGGCAACGGCGACGCGCTCCACGACATGCTCACCCACCCGGCCGCGATCCTCGGCCTCGCCGACGGCGGTGCTCACGCCAACTTCATCTGTGACGCGTCCACACCGACGTGGATGCTCACCCACTGGGCGCGGGACCGTGAGCGCGGACCGAAGTTGGCGCTCGTCGACGTGATCAAGAAGATGACCGCCGACACTGCAGCGCTCTTCGACCTGACCGACCGCGGCGTGCTCGAGGTCGGCAAGCGTGCCGATGTCAACGTGATCGACCACGACAACCTGACGCTGCGCGAGCCGCGCCTCGTCCGCGATCTCCCGGCGGGTGGCACGCGACTGCTGCAATCGGCCGAGGGCTACGTGGCGACGATCGTGCGCGGCGTGGTCACCCGCGAGCACGACGCGTTCACCGGCGAACGACCCGGTCGTCTCGTCCGTTCCTGACGAGCGCTTCGGGCCAGGCTGACATGACGACAGAACACGTCAACGGCATCGACATCCACCACGAGGTCCACGGCCGCTCCGACGCTGACGCTCGCTGGGTGCTGAACATCGGCGGCACGGGCGGCGACCTGCGCGAGACCTTCCCACACAGCTCTCCGCTGAACACGGCGTTCCGTGTGCTGCACTACGACCAGCGTGGCCTGGGGCAGACGTCGAAACCCGAGACCGACTACACGATGGAGCAGTACGCCGATGACGCCGCCGCGCTGATCGACAGGGTCATCGCGCCGACGGGGACGCAACGATGCCACGTGGTGGGGACGAGCTTCGGTGGGATGGTCGCACTGCACCTCGCGCTCCGACATCCCGACCTCGTCGATCGGCTGGTGCTGCTCGTGACCTCGCCCGGCGGTGAGTACCCGTCCCATCCGCTCTCCCAGCTCCAGGCCGACACCCCGCAGGACGCCTTCGAGACCAGGATGCGCCTGCTCGACCGCCGCTGGGACCCCGACGCCGACGAACCGATCGCGGGCATCGGCGGCATCTACGACATCGTGAAGATGCGTGCGCTCCGGACGCTCACCCCCGACGTCGCAGCCGGACTCGCCCGCCAGATCGCCGCACGCGACGGTCACGACGTCCTCGATCGACTCGAATCGATTCCCCACCGGACCTTCGTCGCATGCGGTCGACACGACGACCAGGCGCCTGCAGAGAATTCACAGGTCCTCGCCGATCGGATGCCGAACGCGACGGTGCAGGTCTTCGAGGGCGGCCACCTGCTCGCGCTGCAGGATCCGACGGTCTGGCCGACGGTGCTCGACTTCTTGTCATGACCACACCGCCGGAGGCCGTCGACCGGCACGAGACGACGGAGCGACTTCTCACCTGGGCGACGTTGCCGTTCTTCGTCGGCGGGTTCCTCGGACCGGTCGGCACGCTGAGCGTGATCTCGATCTACCCAGAGCTGCGCGAGTCGTTCGGAGTGTCGACCGGAGCGGTGAACTGGTCGCTGAGTGGCTACTTCCTGCCGATGGCGGCACTGATGCTGGTGTCGGGAACGATCGGTGAACGCTTCGGACGGCGTCGCGTGACCCGCGCTGCATTCGTGCTGTACGCGGTGGCATCACTGGGCTGCGTCCTCGCGCCCAACTTCGGTCTGTTCCTCGCAGCGCGGGTGCTGCAGGGTGTGGGCAACGCGTTCGTCACGCCACTCCTCATCGCCGGTCTCGCCGAAGTGATCCGGCCTGCGCGGCTCGGCACCGCGGTCGGCATCTACTCCGGTTTCCAAGCCGTCGGAGGCGCGGCCGCACCGTTCATCAGCGGGCTCGCCGCAGTCGTCGACTGGCGGCTGGCTTTCGTCGTGATCGGACTCATCGCGCTCGTCCTCGCCACCCGACCGCCAGCCGGCGAACCCCGGCCGGCAGCGTCGGCGCCACCGATCCGTCCGCTGATGACGGTGCGGATGTCGTCGCTGTGGGTGGCGGCCCTGTCGGCCGCGGCCGGACCGATCGGCATCGGGGTGCTCGTGGGCGTGTACCTGCGTGACGGCCTCGACGTCAGCTCGTCGACAACGGGCACGATCCTCCTCGTGAGCGGCTTCAGCGCCATGGCGTTGAGCCCGACATGGGGCAGGCTGATCGATCGCTGGGGGACGCGTCGAGCGGCCATCGGATCGGCGTCCGTGGTGACAGTGCTCACCGTGCCGCTCGGGCTGATCGACTCCCCGTGGCTCCTCGCACCGGTGTGGGTCGCAGTCGCCGCGCTGGTCGGATTCGTCCCCGTCAACCTGCAGCACCTTGCAGCGATCGCAGTGCCCGACAACCGAGGTGGCGCCCTGTCCTCGGTGCTGGCGTTCCGCTTCTTCGGGCATGCCGTCGGCCCACTCATCTGGGTCCCGCTCCTCGCCGATCACCCCGTCGTCGCGTTCGGAGGTGCCGGTGCACTCGGGTTGGTGACGCTCGGAGCATTCGCGGTGGCCACTCGCTCCGACGGCTCGCGACCGCGAGCGGGCACGTCGGCCACGGCCGTCGCCTGAACCGTGGCCGCCGCCCGGGCGGCACCGTCGCCTGCGAGAATCGTGTCGACCTCGGAGCAGCGACTCACCTCGAACGAGCTGCGTGCCGATGACCCTCCTGCCATGTCGATGACTCGCCGCGCCCTGCAGCACGCTGTCGCGCTCTCGTTCGTCGCGCTCGTTCTGGTGTCCTGCGGTGGCGTGGAACGCGAGGTCCCGGTGCCGGGAGCAGCGCCCGTCATGGTGCCCGCCCAGGCGGGCGATGACGACCTCTTCACGGAGGGCACGACGGTCACCACGCCGGTCGAGATCGGGGCTCCACCCACGACCTCACCGCTCGTCGACCCGACGCCGACGGTGGCCGTGGTTCCCCCGGCCGAGACGACAACGATCCCGACGGTGACCAGCACGGTCGTGCCCCGAGTGCTCACGTCGCCCGGTGCCGGGGTGCCGACCGGTGTCGCGCCGGCGGTCTCGGGCTGGGCGGCGTTCGATCTGCATCTGATGACCATCCTCGATGCCGGCTCGACTGCGGTGTCGGCGACCGTCCTGCGCGACGGCGAGGTCCTCCACGAGGTCGCCCTCGGGCAGCGCACGACGAACGGTGATCCGGTCTCGGTCGGCGACCGCTTCCGCGTCGCCAGCATCAGCAAGGTCGTCACGGCCATCACGACACTGCGACTCGTCGAGCAGGGACTGATCGGCCTCGACGAACCGGACGGTGCGCGACTCGCTGCGCGAGTCGGCGTCCAGTCGCCCGCCGCAGGCGTCGAGGAGATCACGGTCCGCCACCTGTTGACCCACCGGTCGGGGCTCGCGCAGTACGAGAACCTCATGTTCCGTCGCCAGGTCGAGTCGTGTGCACAGGCAGGCGCAGTCGGGCTGAGCCAAGACCTCGAACGGGCGCCGGGTACCACGATGCGCTACAGCAACCTCAACTTCTGCCTCTTGGGTCTGCTCGTCGAGGACGTGACCGGTCGACCGTACGACGAGGTCGCCCAGGACGAACTGCTCACACCGCTCGGCATCGACGGGATGCGACTCGCCGGCACGTTCGACGTCGGAGACGGTGAGGTCGAACACGACTCCGACGAAGGCCGCAACTACATGGAGGTCCTCGGAGCCGCCGGCTCGTGGATCGCCTCGCCGACCGAGGTGGCGACGATCATCGACTCGCTCGACCACGCGACGCCTGGCTGGAAGCCGCTCTCCGCAGAGTCCGTCGCCGCGATGAGCACCATCACCCAGGATCCGCCACTGCCGCCCGAGGTCGCCGCCACGACGTCGACGACGCTCGAACCGCCGCCGCCACCGACGCGCGGCTTTGGGATGGGCCTGATGATCTTCGGCCCGGATTCCTTCGGGCACACCGGCACGCTCGAGAGCACGCATGCGATGACGGTGCGTCAGGCCGACGGGCTCACATGGGCGATCACGGTCAGCGGTGACCATCCGTCGTCCACCCGCGACCTCGCCGGCATCGTCGCCGAAGCGCTTCGATACGAAGGCCCGGTGTAGTCACGCATCTGCGAGAATCAGGCATGAGCACGCTGACAAATCGATCCACGACGGCACTGCTCGTCGTCGACATGCAGCGCGACGTGATCGGAGCGGCCCACGAGGTCGATCGAGTGGTCGCCAACATCGCTGAACTCCTCACCCGAGCTCGGGCGGAGCAGGCGCCCGTCGTCTGGGTGCAGCACGAGGACGCGGGAATGCCGGCCGGCACGACCGGGTGGGAGATCGTCGACGAACTCCGCCGTGAGGATGGCGAAGCGCTCGTGGCGAAGCGCTACGGCGACTCGTTCGAGGCAACCGACCTCGAGCCCGTCCTCAGCGACCTCGGCGTCGCACGACTGGTCGTCACCGGCGCACAGACCGATGCATGCATCCGCTCGACGCTGCACAGCGCGCTCGCTCGCGGTGACGACACCACGCTGGTCGGCGACGCCCACACCACCGAGGACATGCGCGAGTGGGGTTCGCCGCTGTCGCCCGAGCAGGCCATCGCGTACACCAACATGTACTGGAGCTTCTCGAGCGCTCCGGGGCGTACGTGCGCCACGGTCGACACGAAGGACGTCGACTTCGACGCCGTGTGATGTGACCGGCGCGTCCTGATCAGCGCTCTCCGACCGCGGCGCCCGGGTGGGGATCGGCGACAGCTCACCTCCTCACGTCGTTTCCATGTCCGACGCACTGATCATCGACGCCTGCCGCACACCCCGAGGAATCGGCAAGCAGGGCAAGGGTGCGCTCGCTCACCTGCACCCGCAGCACGTCGCGCGCACGGTGCTCGCAGCCCTCGTCGAACGCAACGATTTCGACACAGCGGACGTCGATGACGTGGTGTGGGGGACCAGCTCCCAGGTCATGGAACAGGGTGGCGACCTCGGCCGGATGGCGGCGCTCGACGCGGGCTACGACATCACCGCCAGTGGTGCCACACTCGACCGATTCTGCGGCTCGGGCATCACCACGGCGAACTACGCAGCCCATGCGGTGATGGCGGGCATGGAGGACCTCGTCGTCTCCGGCGGGACCGAGATGATGTCGCTGCCGAAGAAGGGCATGCTCCCGATGGGCGCAGGCAACCAACACCTCCAGGAGTTGCACCCGCAGTCGCACCAGGGTGTGTGCGCCGACGCGATCGCCACGCTCGAAGGCATCTCCCGCGAGACCCTCGACGCTCACGCTGCCGAGTCGCAGCGCGTGCCGACATCGCGATCAAGGAGGGCCGCTTCGACAGGTCGCTCGTCCCGGTGCTCAACGACGACGGCACGGTCGCGCTCGACCATGAGGAGTTCCCCGACCGGGCACCACGGCCGAATCGCTCGCGCTGCGGCGAGTTTCCCGCGATCGCCGACCATCGCCACACCGAGGACCGAAGACCTTCCGTGAGCTGATCAACCAGAAGTACCCCGATCTCGACATCGAGCACGTCCACCACGCCGGCAACTCGTCGGGTGTGGTCGACGGCGCCGGCGATCCTGCTCGCCAGCGCCGAGTACGCGGCGATGACGGCTCGCGCCCGGGTCGTGGCGACCGCCAACATGGGTGACGACCCGACGCTCATGCTCAACGCGCCGGTGCCGGCTGCGCGCAAGGTGCTGGCCAAGGCCGGGATGACACTCGATGACATCGACATCTTCGAGATCAACGAAGCGTTCGCGGTCGTGTCCGAGAAGTTCCAGCGCGACCTCGATCTCGACCGGGACAAGGTCAACGTCAACGGTGGTGCGATGGCGCTCGGCCATCCGATCGGTGCGACTGGAGCCATCCTCATCGGCACCGTGCTGGACGAGTTGGAGCGCACCGACAAGCAGGTCGGTCTGATCACGATGTGTGCCGGTGGCGGGATGGCCCCGGCGATCATCATCGAGCGCGTCTGACGCGCTGACCGATCAGCGGTCCGCGTCGAGTGCGACTGCGAGGTCGTCGAATGCGACGGTCAGGACTTCGCCGATCGTCGGGAACGGCTGGATCGTTCGTCTCAGGACGTCGATGGGCACTTCACCATCGATCGCGATCACGAGCGCGTGGGACAGTTCGTCGAAACGCGGTCCGATGCCGTGAGCTGCCACGACTGTTCCGGTCGAGCGCCGCCCTGCGAGCGTGATGAAACCGCCGGGCAGTTCGTCCGTCTCGACCCGCGGCACATCCAGATCGGTCTCGGACCAGACGATGTCGGCGTCACCGGACAGGTCGTCTTCGGTCGCGCCGATCACGAAGACCGGGGGATCGATGAAGATGCACGCTGGGACCACCGACTCCCCGAACGAACGCGATCCGTCACCAACGAGATGGTTTGCGACGATCGCAGCGTGACGGTTCGCCACATGCGTGTACTGCTCACGTCCGGCGGCATCGCCCATGATCCACAGCGAATCCGCGCCGGCGATGCGCCCGTTCTCGTCGATGGTGAGGTCGTCGTGATCGAGTCCGAGCGAACCGAGCCCGAGCCCGCTGAGGTCTGGTCGACGACCGACGGCGACGAGCGCGATGTCGGCCTCGATGCTCGGCCGATCGGCGAGTTCGAGCCGCACTCCAGCGTCGGTGCGGGTGCATGACGTGGGCTCGGCTGCGTAGATGGTGGTGATCCCCGCACGGTCGTGGCTGTCGACGATGTGGCGGCTGACCTCGGGATGGAGGTCGGCGGCCGGCCGCTCGGACGTATCGACCATCGTGACGTCGCAGCCGAGTCCGGCGTACATCTGGGCGATCTCGCTGCCGATCACTCCACCGCCGATGATCACGAGTCGATCGGGTCGTTCGTGTGTGGTCAGCGCGTCCTCGCTCGTCCACATGCGGTCGCCGAGGGTGTCCAACCCGCTGATGTCGGGGACGACCACGCTGGCGCCGACGGCGATCACGATCGAGGTGGCCGAGTAGTCGACCTCGTCGGCACGCACCGTGTTCGAACCGGTGATCGTCGCCGCCGCCGACACGACGGTGGCACCGAGCTCGCGCGCTCGCTCGCGATGTCCGCTGTCATCGAGATGGTCGACGACCTCGTCGCGGCGCGCCACCGCCTCGTCCCACGTGTGACCTGCGCGAACGGAGTGGAGCACGCTCTTGCTCGGCATGCAGGCGTAGAACGGGCATTCACCGCCGACGAGACGTGGCTCGAACATCACGGCCGTCGTCGAGGTGCCGTCGAGTTCTCGCAGGAGCGCCTCGGCCGCGGATCCGCCCCCGATGATCGCCACGTCGTAGCGGTGTGAGGAGCCGGGATCGGAATCAGACATCGCCGATCCGTACCCGTCACCGCGGTCACGAAACCCGGTCGGTGTTTCGAGGTGTCGCCTGCGGTGCATGATGAACACATGAATCTCTCCGATTTCCGCGATGCACCCGACGCCGCCAGCGACGCCGCCAGCGACTTTGCAGCCGCCACGCGACGGTACGTCTCCGATGTCTCGTTGCCCGACGTGTCGATGCCGGACGTGTCGATGCCGGACGTGTCGCTGCCCGATGCGCTGGACATCGACGTCGCCGACCTCGCCGGCAATGCGATCGAGTTCGCTGGCGACGTGGCGGGAGCCGTCGTGACGCAGGGAGGACGCGGCCTCGCTCAGGTCGTCCGCTCCGCTCGTCAGAATCCGAAGGCGGCCATCGGCGTGGTGGCCATCATCGTGCTCGTGGTGGGCTTGATCGCGGCCAAGCGGCGCTCGTCCGAGACGTATCTCGAATCGATCAGCTGAACCTCACTCGGGAACTCAGGCGTCGGTGTCGCCCGCCCACCACATCGTGCGTTGAGGGAACGGGATGGTGATTCCGGCTTCGGCCAGCGCTGCTTCGACCTCGAACGCCACTTCGCTGCGTGCTGCCCAGAAGTCGGCGATCGACGGCTTGTGCCAGAACCGCACGGCGAAGTCGATGCTCGAGTCTCCGAACGCTTCGAGGTAGGCCTCGGGAGCCGGTGACGTCAACACGCCCGTCGCCCGCGCCGTGGCCTCCAGCAGGATGCGTTGCGCCTTTTTGAGATCTGTGCCGTATGCAACGCCGACCGGCAGCGTCGTGCGTCGAGACCCGCGCTGCGTGTAGTTGGTGATGTCCGATTTGATCACCGTCGCCGACGGGATCTTCACCAGTTCGCCGGCCGGCGTGAGGATCGTCGTCATGCGGGTGTCGATCATCTGCACCGTTCCTTCGTGGTCGTTCACGAGGATCTGATCGCCGTACGTGAACGGTCGTTGGATCTGGAGCAGCACGCCGGCGATGAAGTTCTCCAGGATGTCCTGCAGCGCGAAGGCGAGGGCGATACCGGCGATGCCGAGACCGCCGACGGCGAGTCCGATGGGGATTCCCAGTCGCTGGAGTGCGTAGATGAACCCGACGATCATCACGACATAGGAGACGAGTCGCGCGATGAGGGCTGCGAGTGCAGGGTCCATCCGGTTGCGACGCTGCAACGAGCGGGCGACGAGCGTCTTGATCACGTAGGCGAGCACGATGCCGCCGATGAAGATCCCGGCGGCGATGGCGAAGTCCCACGGTCCGAGTTCGGCGTCGCTCACGGCGCTGGCGATCTGCTCCGTTGCCGAGTCGGTGCTCTCGTCGTCCGTCGGGAGTCGAAGGATGATCATCGGCCCAGTCTGGCCGATGGGTGTCGGAGAGAATGGATGCGGTCTGGACCGCGCCCCACTTCACCCGCTCGGGTGAGTGGCGGTCGAGTCAGGCGGGACGCTGATCGAGGTGGATTCCCGCCAGCATGCAGCGCACCGATCCGCCGGCGAGCTCGATCGTGGAGATGTCGACCGCCACGATCTCACAGGACGCTTCGATCGTCCGGATCTGTGTCGCCGTGAGGGACCGGTGCGCCCGATCGGACATCGCGAGCAGGCGGCCGTTGCTCCCCGTCAACTCGAACGCGTTGCCGGCGAAGTCTCGGAGCTGGTCGTGGGTGAGGTCGATCACGGTGCGCCCGGTCTCGGTCAACCGGTCGACGACCTCGCAGCGACGCTTCACGTCGGGAAGCGCATCGAGGCAGATCAGTGCGAGGTCGGTGCCCACGCACATCAACACGTTGGTGTGGTAGATCGGGGTGCCGTCGTCGTCGCAGGCGTCGAAGACCATCGGCTCGTAGCCGTTGTGCGTGCAGAACCGTTCCAGGATCACCGGGTCGGCGCGGTGCGAGCGGGCCACGTAGGCGATGCGACCGATGTGGTCGAGCACCATCGCGCCGGTGCCTTCGAGGAAGAGGCCGTCGTGTTCCAGGCCGGAGTAGTCGATGACGTCCTGTACCCGGTACTGCTCCTTGAGCAACTCGATCACGTCGGGACGACGCTCGAGGCGGCGGTTCGGCGTGAACATCGGATACGTGACGATCCGACCACCACGGTGCGTGGAGAACCAGTTGTTCGGGAAGACGCTGTCGGGCCGCTCGTTCGACTCGTCTTCGAAGAGATGGACGCGCACACCTCTGGCGATCAACGTCTCGGCGAGCGCCGTGCACTCCGCATTCGCGGCAGCGGCGATGTCGGCCGCGGTCCGGTCGTCGGTGGTCGACTGGAAGACGTTGTCCGCTGCGGTCTGCGGGTTGACCGCGAAGTGGTGCGGACGGATCATCAGCACCGTCGTCGGCGCCTGCAGCGAATGGCGGCGCGCTGCGATCGTGGTCGGTGTCGTTGCCCTGGTGGCCTCGAGTGCGGTCATCGCGATGTCCGGGACAGCGCTCACACCGTTGCCGGCTGCTTGAGATCGACCAGTGCGAACAGGTTCTTCGGATCGGTCGGCTCGGCGACGAGGTCGATGGTCTCGTAGTAGTCCGTGCCGGAGATCGAGTCGTACAGGAACTTCAGAGCGCAGAAGTCTTCGATCGCGAATCCGACGGAGTCGAACAATGTCAGCTCGTCGTTCGAGGTTCGCCCGACGGCGTCGCCGGTGAGGACGCGCCACAGTTCGGTGATCGGCCAGTCCTGAGGCAGGAACTGGATCTCGCCTTCGATGAACGACTGCTCCGGGAACTCGACGAAGATCGAGGCTCGCTTGGTGAGTTCGATGTCGAGTTCGGTCTTGCCGGGGCAGTCGCCGCCGATCGCGTTGATGTGCAGACCGGTCGGCTCGCCGGCAGCGGCCGCTGCGTCGCTGGCGTCGGCGATCATCTCGTCCGTCAGTACCGTGGCGTTCTTCTTGTCCGCCGTGCAGGTCGTGACGATCTGAGCGCCCATCACGGCATCGGCTGCGTCCGAACAGAGCGTCACGTCGAAACCGAGTGCGGTTGCGTTCCGTTCGAATTTCGCCATGGCGTCCGGGTCCACGTCGAACACGCGAAGGGTGTTGATGCCGAGGTTGGAACGGAAGGCGAGGGCCTGGAATTCGGACTGTGCGCCGCTGCCGATCATCGCCATCGTGTGAGAACCAGCCGGTGCGAGCGCCTTTGCAGCCATCGCCGAGGTGGCAGCGGTGCGCAGCGCGGTGAGCACCGTCATCTCGGAGATCATCAAGGGGTATCCGGTGTCGACGTCGGCGAGCGCACCGAATGCGGTGACGGTCTGTAGACCGCGGGTCGAGTTGATGGGGTGGCCGTTGACGAACTTGAAGCCGTAGGTCTCGCCATCGCTGGTCGGCATCAGTTCGATCACGCCGTGGTCGGAATGACTGGCGACCCGCGGCGTCTTGTCGAAGACGGGCCAACGTCGAAAGTCCGCTTCGAGCGCCGCCACGAGGTCGACCAGCAACTTCTCCAGCCCGGTGTCCGACGCCCAGCGGGCGAGATGGTGGACGTTGACGAATCGAACCATGAGGTGCTCCAGTCAGAAGGGTGCTGCAATCGTTGATCTCAGCGTACGACTGGTCGATGTGCACCATCAATCGGCAGATGGGGGAGAAGATGTGCATTCTTCGAGCACAATGTGCACCGACATCGTACGATCTGTTCAATGGACGACCTCGACCGAAAACTGGTTGCTCTGCTCCGCACCGACGGCCGGATGCCGGTGACCACGCTGGCGCGTCAGCTCGGCGTGTCGCGGGCGACGGTGAACAGCCGGGTCGAACGGTTGCTGGAGTCCGGCAAGGTGCTCGGGTTCACCGTGCGGATGCGCGAGGACCACGGCGACGACGACGTCCGAGCGATCACGCTGATCGAAGTGGAGGGTCGAACCACCAACGACGTCATCAAGGCGTTGCGCGGCCTCGCCGAGATCCAGTCGCTCCACACGACCAACGGTGGGTGGGATCTCGTGGCCGAAGTGCGCTGCGATTCACTGCTCGACTTCGACCGCGTGCTCGGCCGGATCCGTGCCGTCGACGGCGTCATCAACTCCGAGACCAGCCTCCTGCTGAATTCGGTCCTGCGCAGCTGAGTGAAGCCGTGCCGGGCACGTCTTCACCGGCACGTCGTCAGGCGAGCAGACGGCCGTGACGGTGTCGCGTGCGGCTGATCGCTTGCTCGCGGACCCACCGGTTGAGTTCGACCATCGGGTCGGTGGCCGGCTCGTCGACGTCGATCGCGATGTTCGCGCCGTGCAGAACGCTCCGGGCGTCGTCGCTGAGCGAGGTGAGCAGTCGCACACGGTCCGGTCGGTCGTTGGATGCCGCCAAGCGTTCGGCGAATGCGACGTCCGTCTCGTCAGTCGTCGACGACACGTCGAAGCGGACACCGCTCACCGTCGCCGCGATGCGGAGCGTGTCGACGTGCCCGTCGCTGCCGACTTCCTCGCCGTCGACGCGAGCCACGACCCGACCCAGCGGGAAGTACCGCAGGATGTTCGCTTCCGCCGTGAGTCCGGTCGCGTCGTGTTCGGTCGCATACCACTGGTCCCACGTCTGCTGGAACCACGAGCGTGATGCGGTGTCCGACCGGGGAGTGGTCGAGATGCGAGCGAGCTGCGTCACGTAACCGGGGCCACCGGCCTTCGAGCCACCGCCGACGGAGGAGCGCTTCCAACCGCCGAATGGCTGCCGCTCGACGATCGCGCCGGTGATGTGGCGGTTGATGTAGGCGTTGCCGATCTCCACGTTGGCGAGCCAGTGCTCGACCTCGGCGTCGTCGAGCGAATGGATGCCGCCGGTCAGCGCGAGGTCGCCGGCGTTCTGCAGTGCGATTGCGTGATCCAGGTCGTCGGCGCGCATCAGTCCGAGGACCGGACCGAAGCATTCGTTGCGGTGGAACCACGAGTCGGCGCGGACTCCGAGGCGGACTCCCGGTGACCAGCTGGTGCCGGCAGGGGCGCCGGGGGTGTCGAGCAACCTCGGCTCCACGAGCCAGTCCTCGGCGTCGTCGAGCGTCGTCAGCGCTCGCTCGAGCTTGCCGGTGGGGGGAGCGATCAACGGGCCCACCATCGACGCGGGATCGGTCGCAGCGCCGACGCGCAACGACGTGACCGCATCGCGCAGTCGGCGTTGGAACGTCGGGTCGTCGTAGACCTCGGCGACGATGATGCCCAGGCTCGCGGCCGAACACTTCTGGCCGGCGTGACCGAACGCAGAGCGCACCAGGTCGCGGATGGCCTCGTCGATGTCGGCGGACGGTGTGATGACGAGCGCGTCCTTGCCGCTGGTCTCGGCGAGCACGCGCAGGCTCGGCCGCCAATCGAGGAACATCGCAGCCGTCTCGTACGCCCCGGTGAGCACGATCGTGTCGACGGCGGGGTGTGTGACGAGGTGCTGGCCCACGGGACCGTCCTCGCACACGACGAGTTGCAGCACGTCACGCGGAACGCCGGCGCGCCAGAACTGGTCGGCGATCCACGCGCCCACCGCCGTGGCCTCGGGTGCCGGCTTCAGGATCACGCTGTTGCCGGCAGCGAGTGCACCGGCCACGCCGCCGGTCGGGATGGCGTACGGGAAGTTCCACGGGCCGACGACCACGACGACGCCGCGACCCGACACGGTGAGACCCGTCGCCTCCGCCGCGTCGAGCCGGTCACTGCCGGTCGTCGCGTAGTAGCGGCAGAAGTCGATGGCCTCGCTGATCTCCGGGTCGCCCTCGTGGATCGTCTTGGCGACCTCGTCGGCCATCAACCCGATCGGTCTGTGCGCGCTCGGCGCTCATCAGGTCGGCGGTGGCGAGCAGCCAACCGCGTCGATCGGCGAAGGTGTACGGCGCACGCTGGTGCGTGTCGACGGCGGTCGACATCACCGCATCGATCGTCTCGGCATCGTGGATGGTCTCGAACGACGGCGTTGGCGGCCGAGCGACCGCCGCGAGAAAGTCATCGCGTGTGCCGGCGTCGGTGAGGTCGCTCTCGGGCTCGGCGACGAACGCGGAGCCGAGGGCGGCATCGACCGGCCGAGGAGCGCGACGGCGCGAACGGTCCACCTCGTGGCGGGCGGACACAGCGGCACGGAACCGGTTCGCTTCGATCTCGAACTCCGGGGTGTCGGGCGCGAGCGTGAACAGCGACCGGAGGAAGTTGTCGGGCTGAGTGTTCTCGTCGAGGCGACGTGAGAGGTAGGCGATCGACGCGTCGAAGTCGTCGTCGGCCACGACGGGGGCATACATCAGCAACCGGCCAGCTGCGGCGTGCACCGCGCGGGCCTGGGCGGGGGCCATGCCTTCGAGCATCTCGAACTCGATCCGGTCGAGGACGTCGCGGTCGGCGCCGAGGGTCAACGCCCATGCGATGTCGAACAGGTTGTGCGACGCGAGTCCGACCCGCACGACACCGGCCCACTCGGGCCGCAGCAGCGAGTCCAGCATGGCCTTGTAGCTGGCGTCGACGTCGGCCTTCGAACCGTACGGTGCGGAGGTCCAGCCGTGGATCTCGGCCTCGACGGCCTCCATCGCGAGGTTCGCACCCTTGACGAGCCGCACCTTGATGGTGCCACCCGAACGAACGTGGCGCTCCACGGCCCAGGTGCCGAGCCGCTCCACTGCGTCGTGAGTGTCGGGCAGGTACGCCTGCATCACGATGCCGGCGTCGATGCCGGCGAACTCGTCCTCGTCGAGCACCCGCATGAACGACTGCACCGTCAGCTCGAGATCGCGGTACTCCTCCATGTCCAGGTTGACGAACGTGTGCACCGCGGCCGACTCGGCCGCTCGGTACAGCTGGCGGAGGCGTTCACAGATCCGGTCGAACGACAGCTCGAACGCCATCGCGTCGAGGTTCGCGACGATCGCGGACACCTTGACCGAGACGTAGTCCACGTCGTCGCGCCCGATCCGGTCGAGCACGCTGTGGAACCGCTCGTCGGCCTCGGCGTCGGACAGGATTGCTTCGCCGAGCGGGTTGACGTTGATGCCGACGCCGTCCTCGGCGTGTCGGGCTCGACGTGGGACCCGAACTCCGGGTCGTCGGCGGGAATCACGATGCCGTGCGTCTCGGCCTTGATCCGCTGACGACCAGCGGCATCACGATGCGCGGGAGGCGAGGCGCGACGAGGGCGCCGGCTCGAAGCAGCAGTGCATCGATGCGGCCGACGGCATCGGTGTGGTGATGGCGCACCACGTCGGCGAAGCGATCAGCTGCGAGCGACGGGTCGTCGATGCGCAGGACCTGGTCGGTCATCGCGAAGATCAGCTGCCGCCCACGCTCGTCAGCGAGCAACGCTCCGAGTCGTTCACGTCGCTGGACCTCTCGCCGCGATTCGTCCTTCAAGCTCGTGGTGAGCAGCCGTTCGGCGAGTTCGACGGCGTCGTTCGCGAGGTCTTCATCGGATCGGTGGGACACGGACGGCGCAACAGTGTCTGTCATACATCAAGCC
Source organism: Ilumatobacteraceae bacterium (assembly GCA_963797925.1). GTDB lineage: Bacteria > Actinomycetota > Acidimicrobiia > Acidimicrobiales > Ilumatobacteraceae > Ilumatobacter_A. The sequence continues at coordinate 669,726 of CAWCQZ010000001.1, forward strand.
AACACCTCACGACCCCCCGCTGTCTGGCACGCGATCGACCACTCGCGCCGCCGATTTCCACCCAGGGGGCGAAAGTGCCAGGCACTTTCGCGCCCCTACTGGCAGACTCGGGTGATGCTCGACCGGTCGCTCGAAGCGGTCACCGATGTCCTCGCGACCATGCCGCACGTGATGTTCAGCATCAAGTCCGTGGACGGCACCTACCTCGCGGCGAACCGGGCATTCGCCGAACGGGCCGGTGTCGTCGGCCAGGGCGAGGTCGTCGGCCGAACCGCTGCAGAGCTGTTCCCACCCGACCTCGCCGAGACAGTACGAAGCACAGGATCGGTCGGTCATCGACACCGGGCTGATGTTCACCAACGAGCTGGAAGTGATCACCCGGCCCGATCGCTCCTACGGCTGGTTCCTCACTTCCAAGTCGAGATGGACCGATGGCAGCGGAACGGCCGCCGGCGTGGTGTGCGTGTCGGTCGACCTGCGCACCGCCGTCGACGGGAACGCACCGCACGCTCGATTGGCGGACGCCGTCGACGTCGCTCGCCGCCGTTACGCGGAACGCCTCGAGGTCGGCTGACCTCGCCGCGGCGGCAGGCATGAGCGGTCAGCCGGTCTGGAGCGCACGGCGCGCCGCGTGCTCGGGCTGACGCCGAAGCAACTGATCATGCGGTTCCGGCTCGAGGAGGCACTTCGTCTGATCACCACGACCGACGTGTCGCTCGCCGACGTGGCGACCCGATGTGGGTACTACGACCAGAGCGCGTTCGGTCGCCACTTCCGCAAGGTCGTCGGTTCGTCACCGGCCGCCTATCGCGACCGCTCACCGGCTCGTCTGAACCGGCGGGTCCGAATCGGGTGTCCTGGATCGACGGGTTCGATCAGGCGTCGGGGATCAAGGTGTTGGCGAAGATCTGCCAGGCGAGGGCGCTCTTCGCGAACAGGCTCAGCACGATGTAGACCGTCTCGCCGAAGACGTAGTCCTTCCATTTGCCGATGCCCTTGTACTGCAGCCACTGGTTGATGGCGAACGAGTTGAAGAAGACGAAGATCGTCACGATGATCCCGTAGACGAATGTCGGCGGCTGCTCGGCGCCGTCGACGCCGGCGTTGATGACGAGGTACGCAGCGATTGCGGCCCACGGTCCGATCCCGGCGATGCAGCCGAACCAGAACGGCGTCCACCAGCGGTCGCCGCTCGGCGTGTTGACCATCTCCATCAGCCAACCGAAGAGGATCATCGACGCGTTGACGAAGGCGATCGCGATCAGGGCGGCCACGTCGGTGATCCCGGTGATCAGTGCAATCAGCACGATCATCAGCGACGCCGACAGCGAGTACTCGACCCAGCGGATGCGGTTGCGGCCGTGACGTAGTTCGGACGAGTAGAAGCTGAATCCACCGGGGGCCGCGATGATGAAGTGGAACAGCGCAGAGAGGTACATGAAGGCCGCGGTACCGAACGCGATGGGCAGTCCGCCGACCTCGTTCAACGATCCGTCGGCGAGGGCTGTCCCGGGTGGTCCGTTGATGTTGAACGTGCTCGTGGCGAGTTCGACACCCGTGTCGCCCAGGACGATCATCAGCGTCCCGGAGACGAGGTGCAGCGCACCCATCACGGCGTTGAAGATGCGCAGTTTGCGAAGCCGGTCATCGGAGATCTCGACGGTCGGTGCGTCGAAGTCGACGGTCAGCGTGGTCATGAGGGAGGGGCTGCCCAGCAGCGACCGCCACCAACCCTGTGTCGTGCGGGGTGCGGATACTTGCAACGGTCTCCGTTGCGGAGCGACGGCCCGACGGTCAGTCGCGACGCCAGACCGAGACGTGCGAAGTGCTCTCGGCGGTGAACGTGGAACGGTCCCAGTCGGCCCATCGGTGGACCAGGGTCATCTCGGCGAGGCGGGCCATGAGGTCGTACTCGGCGGGCCACGCCCATCGGTGCTCGGATGCGAATGCAGTCGTCCGGCCGTCCCCGGTCCAGCGGTGGTGCGAGATCAATCGTTGGTTCACGACGTCGTACTCGTCGACGCCGAGGTGTTCGTCGGAGACGTCGAAGGGGATGAACCGCTCGCCCGCCGGGAGCCGCCGGAGCTGGGGAACCATCGTCTCGATGACGAAATGGCCACCCGTGTCGAGGTGCGCGCCAGCATTCGCGAAACACGCCACCTGTTCCTCCTGGGTCAACAGGTTCGTGATCGTGTTGAAGACGAGGAACACGAGGGAGAAGCGCCCCGGCACGGTCGCACCGGCCATGTCGCCGACCGCGACCGGCACCCGATCGGCGCCCGGCTTGCGGGCCATCTCCGCGACCATCGCGTCGGAGAGTTCGATGCCGTGGACGTGGACGCCCCTCGCCGCGAGCGGGAGTGCGACCCGGCCCGTTCCGCTCGCGAACTCGAGTGCGGCGCCGTGCCCCGCGAGTTCGGCGAGCACATCGACCGCCGGGTCGAGCACGTCCGGGGCGAACATCCTTGCCGTCGTCTCGTCGTAGGTCGATGCGATCTCGCCGAAGATGTCGTTGGCCATGGCGCAGCTTCTCATCCGGTCGATGCGAGACGACCATGACTTCTCGTCCGGTCAGCTCTGTACGGCGTCCTACTGTGGCCGCATGACCCCCAGCGTCCGCGCCCGCATCTTCCGTCGGATGATGGGTCTCTTCGTCGCTCCGGCCGATGCAACGCTCGAACGACGCCGTGCCGACATGGAGCGCGCAGGCAAGATCCCGCGACCTCGATCATTCGAGTACAGCCGGGTCGTCGTCGGCGGTGTCCCGGCGAACCGGGCGACCCCGTCCGAATCCGACACCCGACGTCACCTGCTGTACTTCCACGGCGGCGCCTACATCCTGGGATCGGCGGACAGCCACACCGGAATCGCAGCCCGTCTGGCGGCGAAGGCGGACGCGACCGCGACGGTGCTCGACTACCGGCTGGCCCCCGAGCACCCGTACCCGGCTGGTCGAGACGATTGCGTCGCTGCGACCCGAGCGTTGATCGCCGAGGTCGGCGCCGAACACGTGGCGATCGCGGGTGACTCCGCTGGCGGGGGCGCGACGATCGCCACGCTCTGCGCACTCCGAGATGCGGGCGACCCGCTCCCGGCCTGTGCGTTCGTACTGTCCCCGTGGGTCGACCTGACCATGAGCGGGGCGACCATCGAGTCGAAGCGCGACATCGACCCCGTCATCGCCGACGAGTTCCTCGCGAGCGGTTCGGTCGACTACCTGGGCGACACTGCTCCGGACGATCCGGGTGCGTCGCCGCTGTTCGCCGACCTGGCCGGTCTGCCGCCGATCCTGGTGCAGGTCGGCTCGGACGAGATGCTCCTCGCGGACTCGCAGCGGCTGGTCGACGCCGTCGAGCAAGCGGGAGGGGCCGTCGAGCTCGACGTGTGGCCGGGAATGTGGCACGTGTTCCAAGGCTTCGTCGGGCTGATGCCCGAGGCGAACCGCGCCATGCAACACGGCGCCGACTTCATCAAGCGACACACGTCCGACTGACGCCGAGGCCGACGCGACGTTCTGGCCCGAGTTCTGGACTGCGACCATCTGCCTGACATCGTGGGACATGGACTTCGGGATCTGCGTCGCATCACGGCCGGCTGACATCGACTACGTGGTGCAAGCCGAACGGCTCGGCTTCACACATGCGTGGATGGCGGACAGCCAGATGATCTGGAGCGACGTGTACGCGATGCTCGCGCTCGCCGCGGACCGGACGTCGACGATCAACATCGGAACGGGTGTCGCGGTCGCGGGGACGAGGATCGCCCCGGTCACCGCGGCGGCGATCGCCACGATCAACGAACTCGCACCGGGCCGCACGTTCTGTGGGATCGGGACCGGGAACACAGCGATGCGGATCATGGGTCACCCACCGATGCGGATCGCAGAGTTCGACGAGTATCTCGGCGTCCTGAGCGGACTGATGAGCGGTGACGAGGTCGAGTACTCGTGGCGAGGCACCTCCGGTCCGATCCGTCATCTGATGGCCGACGACGGCTTCGTCCGCTTCGATCCCGTGCCGCCGCTGTGGGTGTCGGCGTTCGGTCCCCGATCGCTCGATCTCGCTGCTCGACACGGGGACGGGTTGATCACGTCGGTGCCGCCGGATCCGGACACCGTCGCGTCGATGCGGGCCGGGGTGGCACGACTGCGTGAGTCGCACGGCCGACCGGCTGGACGCAGCGACTTCCCGATCGCCACGCTGACGACCACCTGCGTGCTCGAACCAGGGGAGGCAACCGACTCCGATCGGGTGAAGGAACAGGTCGGTGCGTTCGCCATCGCAGCGATGCACTACGCGTACGAGCAGTACGCCCAGTTCGGGCGCCGCCCGGGCTCGCACCTGCTCGACGTGTGGGACGACTACGTCGCCGCGGTCGAGGAAACGCCGCTGGAGCGACGTCACCTCCGGACCCACCTGGGGCACAACTGCTGGGTGATCCCGGAGGAGGAACGCTTCGTCACTCGAGAGTTGATCGAACGTTCCTGCCTCGTGGGAACCGCCGATGAGCTCCGTGCCCGTGTGGCCGATCTCGAAACGGCGGGCCTCGATCAGATCGTGCTGTTGCCGCCGCTCGCAGCGAAAGAGCGGGTCATCGCAGACGCGGCACGCGTGTTGATCGTCCCGACGCATTGATCTGATTGGCGGAACGGGGGGGATTCGAACCCCCGGAGGCGTAAACCTCGTCCGCTTTCAAGGCGGGTGCATTCGTCCGCTCTGCCACCGTTCCATCGGCCACGTTAACGGTCGGATGCGGCAACGGTCAGAGGAGTTGACCGACGGCGTGGATCACGAAGCCCGCCATCCCGCCGACGACGGTGCCGTTGATGCGGATGAACTGGAGGTCACGGCCGACCTGCAGTTCGATCTTGTCGGCCGTGACGTCGGCGTCCCACTTCTCGACAGTGGAGGAGATGATCTCGCTCACCTCGGTGCGGTAGTTCGCGACGACGTGCGCCGCAGCCTGCGACACCCACGCATCGACCTTGGCCTGCAGCTCGGGTTCGTTCGCCAGCCGAGCGCCGAGTTGCTGCAGCGAACTCGCGACCCGCTGGCGGAGTGCACTGTGCTCGTCATCGGTCGCGTCGAGCAGCGCTCGTTTCGCTTCGCTCCAGAGTGAGTCGATCCAGCCGCGCACCTCAGGATGCGCGAGCAAGCTCCGCTTTCAGCTCGTCAGCCTTGACCGCGAGCGACGGATCGTCGTGGAGGCGGGACGCGAAATCTCGTGCTCGCTGATCGACGGTTCGGCGGACCTCGTGGTTGGGCGACGCAGCGATGTCGTTCATGAATCGACTGATCGCGACATAGATCTTGTCGAGCACCCGGTCGTCGATGCCCTCGGGCACCCACCACGGCGATTCCTGGTAGATCCGCTGCTGGAACGTGGCTCTGTTGTCGGTCATGAAACCGCCCAGGCTCGACCAGCACTGCGTCGAGTAGGCGCTGGTGGTGCCCACCTTCGACCGTCGCTTCGAGCACCTTGCCGAGCAGCGGCGCAGCATCGACCGCATCGATGCGGGACTGCACGACCTGTTCGAGCCCGCGTTGGATCTCGTCGTCGTCGAGCACTTCGAGCGCGCCGCGCAACACGTCGGCCATCGCTCCTGCGGCTCGTTCGGCGTGAGCGTCGTCGGCAAGCCACGTGCCGGCCCGCTTGCCGATCTCCGCCCCACGCAGCCGCTGGTCGATCACCTCCGCGGTCAGGAAGTTCGACTCGACGAAGTCGCCCAGGCTCCGGCCGATGTCGTCCTTGCGCTTGCGGATGATCGCCGTGTGCGGGATCGGGATACCGAGCGGATGGCGGAACAGGGCGGTCACCGCGAACCAGTCGGCGAGCGCGCCGACCATTGCCGCCTCGGCGACAGCGCGTACGTAGCCGACCCACGTTCCGGAGTCCTCGTTGAGCTTCGCAACGACGAAGATCACCGCGGCGACGACCAGCAACGTCGAGGCCACCGTCTTCATACGACGGAGGTCGCGTCGGCGTCCGGCGTCGCCGGGAGCGTCGATCACGGCCGGTTCCGGGGTCCTGGTGATCGAGGCCGTCATCGCCCGGACGGTAACGGCGAGCGCTACACTCGCCGCTTCGAGTCGCTTCCCGAGGCGGCATCGATGGAGAGGTGCCAGAGCGGCCGAATGGGATGCCCTGCTAAGGCATTGACCCTCCGGGGTCCGTGGGTTCAAATCCCACCCTCTCCGCCAAGCAACGACCGGTGTGCCCGATGGGGTCCGCCGGTCGTTTTGGTTTTCGACCTCGTGGTCACCCTGCTCAGGCATTGACCCTCCGAGGTCCGGGGCGAGATTCCCACCCTCTCCGCCAAGCAACGACCGGTGTGCCCGATGGGGTCCGCCGGTCGTTTTGGTTTTCGACCTCGTGGTCACCCTGCTCAGGCATTGACCCTCCGAGGTCCGGGGCGAGATTCCCACCCTCTCCGCCAAGCAACGACCGGTGTGCCCGGTGGGGTTCGCCGGTCGTTTTGGTTTCGACCTCGTGGTCACCCTGCTCAGGCATTGACCCTCCGGGGTCCGTGGGTTCAAATCCCACCCTCTCCGCCAAGCAACGACCGGTGTGCCCGATGGGGTCCGCCGGTCGTTTTGGTTTCGACCTCGTGGTCACCCTCGTCACACGTGAGGTCGTCGCGGCTGTCAGGCGCGACGACTGCACGCGAAGCCGGGCGGCTACTGGTCGATTCCACGTGACGACGCTCCGACTGTCGAAATGACATCGGTGTGGTGTGTGTGTCATCGAAATGACATCCGTGTCGTGTGGGTGTCAGCCGCGTTGCGGTTTGATGACGAACCGACTAGACAACGGTCCAGACACGCGATCAAAGCGGCCAGAGCGGCCAGCGATCAGCGTCATTCGAGACCACCCCCATGATCGATGTTGGGCACGAGCAGGCGAACAGGTGACGAGATGAACGACGACGACACGACCGGCGAGATGCCGACCGGCGAAGACTTCTGGGGCACGACGCCCGACTGGACCGACGCCCCACGACGGCCTCGGCGCGAGAAGCGCTCCGGTGACGTCACCGGAGCGCTCAAAGGCCTGTGGTCCTCCGCCATGACGGCGGGAGCCGACGGCACACGCGAGCATCGGCGTGTTCGACGCCACGGCGCCGCGCCCGACCGACGCCGCTCCCGTCGATGCGCAGATGTTCGACGACCTCGACCAGCACGTCGACTTCGACCGCCATCTCGACAACGACGTCGCCACCGACGACTTCTTCGTCAGTGGCATCAGCGCGGACCATTCAGCGCATTCCTCGACGCAGCACACGAGTGACGTGCCCGTGATCGACGTCTTCGACGAAGCCACCCTCGCGGCGGTCGCTCCGGTCTCGATGGGCGAGCGCGAAGATCGCCGCCGCCGATCAGGCGCGATCGATCCGCTGCTGGTTCGTATCGGCGCGGTGGCGATCGCCACCACGCTGCTCGTCCCGCTCGCCATCGGCCTGAGCTCGGGTGGAGACGACAACGACACCCTCACCTCAGCGACCACCGAGGTCGCCACCGCCACGCCGGCATTCGATGCCGCACCGACCACCGATGCGGCATCGGGTGCGGGTGGCGTTGATGCAACCGAGGTCGTTCTCGATCCCGATCTGCTTCCGCCGGCCGTGCCGGTCGACCGGGACGGCGCGAGTACGTCCGTTGCTTCTGCGGACGCAACGGTTGCCGACAGCAGCTCTGCTGACGAGCTCGTCGAGTCGTCGGCCAGCGAGTCGAACGCGGCGAGCAACTCATCATCGGGCTCCGATGTGATGCAGGACGACGACAACGAGGCATCGGGTGGTGGCATCGACGAGGCCGCAACCGCTGATGACGGCGCCGAGCGCGTGAACGACTGCGCCGTCGACTACACCGTCGTCGCAGGCGACTTCTGGCTGCGCCTGGCCGAAGCTTCGGGCATTCCGCTCGCCGAACTTCTCGAGGCGAACGGCGCGACCGTGAACACGGCGCTGTACCCGGGTGCCGAGATCTGCCTCCCGGCAGGCGCCACCACGCCCGCACCGCCCGCCGACGCTGCTGAGCCCGAGGCTGCCGAGCCCGACGTTGCCGAGCCCGAGGCAACGGATCCCACGACCACGACGGCACCGACCACGACCACGGCACCGACGACCACGACGGCGCCGACCACGACCGATGCGCCGACCACGACGACGGCACCGACCACGACCGATGCGCCGACGACGACGTCCGCACCGGACCCGGCGTCGAACACGAACGCCTCGCCGTCAGAGGTCGAGCAGATCATCCGCGACGTGTGGCCCGACGAGCTCGAAGACAAGGCGCTGGAGATCGCGTTCCGCGAGAGCCGGTATGTGCCGACCGCCAAGAACTACTGCTGCTACGGCCTCTTCCAGATCTACTGGAGCGTCCACCAGTCGTGGCTCGCCGACATCGGCATCACGAACGATCAACAGCTGTTCGATCCCGCGACCAACGCGCGGGCGGCGTATGCGCTGTACGAGCGGTCGGGTGGCTGGGCTCCCTGGTCCCAGACCAACTACTGATCAGCTCGGGAAACGCGAACTGCGCGATTTCGGGTTCGCATCGCGGGCGTTCCGCCCTAGACTTCGGTCGCTCAAGGCACTGCGCCTGTAGCTCAATGGATAGAGCACTTGATTACGGATCAAGCGGTTGGGAGTTCGACTCTCTCCAGGCGCGCAGCGACGATCCCCCGCCTCGTGCGGGGGATCGCTTCGTTTTCATCTGCAACCTGTCACGATTTCTTCTCAAGTTCATGCTCACTTCTGTCGATAGCCGCTCATGAGGTTTATTCGGCTCGCCGCGTTGGTGGGCAGCCTCGTGCTTCTCGTTGCCACGGCGATCTCGGTGGTCAACCGGCGTGGTGAGATCCGCGAGGACCAGGCCGCTCGTGTGGAGCAGTCGTCGCTGCTCGTCTCGCAATCGGTGCGCAACACGATCACCCAACTGAGACAGGACGTGCACCTCGCAGCGATCGCCGCGACGGGTCCGAACCTCGACGATCGAGCCCTCGCAGACGAACTCGTCGCGTTCTTCCCCGACGCCGAAGCGTGTTCCGGAGACGCATCGGGATGCACAGGGGCCGATCTGTTCTCGCTTCGCGAGGTGGACGATCTCGCCACTCGCTCGATCCAGATCGACGCGCCGGAGAACGGCGTCGCGGCATTGGCGCAGATCGGTGTCGATGGCGGAAGCGATTCCTTGCTCGTCGTGCGCAGCGTCTCGACCGACGCAGGGTCCGGGATCGTCGCGATCCGTCTGCCGGTCGCGAGTCTCGTGTCGGCACGAACGCGTGCGGCGGTCGATGTGAACGACGTGGTCGCTGCGGTGGCGACGCGATCGCAGGATTCTGCCGATGTGCTGAGCCCGCCGGACCGTGACGGCGACCGTCTCTGGGTGGCCGAGACGATTGGTTCGCCGTTCGCGTTCGGATCGTTGGACGTGACGATCGAGTCGTCACGGTCGATCGGGATCGCCGGCGACGCGACCGCTCGTTACGCCTCGCTGCTCGCCCTCGGCACCGTGCTGCTCGCCCTCGCCGGTTGGACCTTCTACGCAGAGAGCCGACAGTTGGAGCGTCGAGCAACGACCGACGAACTGACGGACCTCATCAACCGCCGCGAGTTCGAGCGGGTGAGCGAAGCCGAACTCGACGTTCGCGGTCGGGCCAACGAAGGGCTCTGCGTGATGGTGATCGACCTCAATGGCTTCAAACAGGTGAACGACACGCTCGGGCACCAGTTCGGCGACCTCGTGCTGAAGGCATCGGCGGAACGCCTCGTCGACGCGGTCCGTGACACCGACGTCGTCGGTCGGTGGGGTGGCGACGAATTCGTCATCCTGTTGCCCGGCCTCGCGGAACGAACCGCTGTACGCAAGAGTGCCGAGCGCATCTGGGATCGCCTCGCCGGGACCCCGGTCGTCGGCGACACCTCGATCAGCGCCAGCATCGGCGCGGCGATCTTCCCGCGCCACGGCACGACGCTCGATGCGCTGATGCGCGCCGCCGACGTCTCGATGTACGAGGCGAAGACCACCGGGGTGAGCCACCGCATCGCGGACACCATCGAAGTCACCGAGTCGCTGCTCGCCGAGTCGCAGGTCGACAACGGCGAGGAACTCGACGCAGCAGATGTCGACGCCGACGCCGAGACCGACGAGGAAGGGCTGCCGCATCCGGTGGTCACCGATGGCTACATCGGCGCCGATCGCCGTCGGTCACCGGTTCCGCCGCCGCCTCAACCGGAGGACCCTCCGTTGCCGCCACCAGAGGCTGCGGCGACGTCGACCCCGACGTCGTCGGAGTCATAGACTCCCGCGCTGTGCCGCGCGATGTCCTGACCTCGAAACTCGCCGGCTTCGGCACGACGATCTTCGCGGAGATGTCGGCGCTCGCGGCGTCGTCCGGTTCGATCAATCTCGGACAGGGATTCCCCGACACCGACGGGCCACCCGAAGTGCTCGATGCGGCGATCGAGGCAATTCGCTCCGGGGTGAACCAGTACCCGCCTGGTCTGGGTGACCCGGATCTGCGTCGCGCGATCGCCGAGCACCATCACCGCTGGTATGGGCTCGACGTGGACCCCGACACGCAGATCGTCGTCACCGCGGGCGCGACGGAAGCGCTTGCCGGGGCAATGCTCGGGATGCTCGATGCCGGCGACGAGGTCGTGCTGTTCGAGCCGATGTACGACAGCTATCAGGCGGGAATCGCGCTCGCGGCAGCGACACCGGTCCCGGTGCTCCTCACGCCTGCCGCGGACGGTCGGTGGCACTTCGACGCCGACGTGTTCCGCGTCGGCGATCTCGGATCGCACCAAGCTGATCCTGTTGAACACGCCGCACAATCCGACCGGCAAGGTGTTCGATCGCGACGAACTGGAACTGATCGCAGAGGTCGCGATCGAACACGACCTGGTCGTGGTCACCGACGAGGTGTACGAGCACCTCGTGTTCGACGGGTCGGAGCACATTCCGCTGGCGACGCTCCCGGGGATGTTCGAACGGACGTTGACGATCTCGTCGGGTGGCAAGACGTTCCACACCACCGGCTGGAAGATCGGATGGATGAGCGGCCCGACCGAGCTGGTGACCGCCGCCCGCCTTGCCAAGCAATACCTGACCTACGTCAACGGAGCACCGTTCCAGCCGGCGACCGCTGTCGGGTTGCGTCTCGGTGACGACTACTACGAATCGCTCGTGGGCGACCTGCAGATCGCTCGGGATCGGCTTGCAAGCGGACTCGAACGCGCCGGGTTCACCACCTACCGACCCGAGGCCAGCTACTTCGTCACGGTCGACATCCATTCCGATCGGCTTCGCAGGCGATGCCATGGACTTCTGTCGGGCCCTGCCCGCGACCGCTGGTGTGGTGGCCGTGCCGGCGTCAGCGTTCTACATGAACGCCGAACATGGAGCACATCTGGTCCGGTTCGCATGCTGCAAGCAGCTCGATGTCATCGATGCCGCGGTCGCCAAGCTGGTCGAGGCCTTCGCATGAGTGGGCTACGCGTCGCTGCGATCCAGCACGAGATCGTCTGGCACGACCGAGAGGCGAACTTCGCACGGCTCGCACCGATGATCGCCGGCGCCGCAGCGGGGGGTGCAGGCCTCGTGCTGCTCACCGAGACCTTCTCGACCGGGTTCTCGTTCGACACCCCGGGCATCGGCGAACGCGAAGGCGGCCCGTCGTCGCAGTTCCTCGCAGAACAGGCGACCACCCACGGCCTGTGGGTCGGCGGCTCGTGTCCCGAAGTGTCACCGGAGGCAACGGACGACGACCAGCGGCCGTCGAACACGTTCGTGCTCGCCGGGCCCGACGGCACGGTGCACCGGTATCGCAAGATCCATCCGTTCTCCCATGCCGAGGAGGAGAAGTACGTCCGGGCCGGCAACGACTTCGTGACGGTCGAGGTCGATGGCGTCCGTCTCAGTCTCTTCGTCTGCTACGACCTCCGATTCGCGGACGAGTTCTGGACGCTCGCCGCCGACACCGACGCGTATCTCGTCATCGCCAACTGGCCCGCCAAACGCCGTGTGCATTGGCAGACGCTGCTGCGAGCGCGAGCGATCGAGAACCAGGCCTACGTGGTCGGCGTGAACCGCGTCGGGTCGGGCGGCGGGCTCGAGTACAGCGGTGACAGCACGATCGTCGATCCGCTCGGCGAAGTGCTCGCGTCCGGTGCGGGCGGCGAGACCGTCCTCTTCGCCGACATCGATCCCGCCCACGTCGCGTCGACCCGCGCTCACTTCCGCTTCCTCCAAGACCGCCGCTGACCGCCGAGCGGCCAGCTTCGCCGGAGGCTGCGTTCCCAGTCACGGCCGGAAGGCCGCTCGGCTCGTGGCGCCTTGCCTCCGACGAACCGTGGTCCACTCAGTCGGAAGAGAGGGGAGAAATCGATCTGTGCGCGGCGAGCGGCTGTCGGGATCGCAGCAAGCATGTTCTACAGCTCTCGGTGTTGGAGGCTGACTTCGATGCCTTTCGAGAGTTGACGGCCGACTTCGACGAATCCGAGCTTGCGATGGAACGCGAGTGACGGTTCGTTCGGCGGGTCGATGTTCACCTCGAGTGTGAGCCCGGTCGCGTCGGGGTGATCGGCGCGGAGACGACGATCGACGTCGGCGTACATGTCGGTTCCGAGCCCACGACCACGAAACCGATCGTCGAAGGCCACGCGATCGAGGTACATCGCCGTCGGGTGATGCTCCATGAACCAGAGGTAGTTCACGGAGTCGTAGTCCGCGCCCGGACCGAACACGATGCAGAACCCGGCGACGTCGTCGTCCTCGTCACTGACGAGCGCGATCGAGCTCGCAGCGACGAGGTGAGCGAGATGCTCGACAGTCACCGAGCCGACGGCTCGGGACATTCGCCTGGTTGATCTCCAGTACTCGGTCGAGGTCGGCGTTGGTGAGTTCTCGTAGCACCCGTTCGAACGTACCGTTCGCGTTCGCGAACACCGTGGAAACAGGGGACCGGGCCCGCAGCCCGAGTCCCGAGCGGCGTATCCTGAACGCATGTTGTTCCGCAAAAACGCCACCATGGTCGCCCCCGAGGACGCATTGCCAGGACGCACGGATCAGACGATGCCGGTGCCAGAGGCCCACTTCGTCAACGGCAACACGCTCACCGCTCCGTTCCCGGACGGCATGGAGATCGCTGTCGTCGGTATGGGTTGCTACTGGGGTGCAGAGCGGATCTTCTGGCAGCTCGACGGGGTGTTCAGCACCTTCGTCGGCTTCGCCGGGGGCTACACGCCCAACTGCACCTACGAGGAGAACTGCACGGGTCGCACAGGCCACGCGGAAGCGGTCGGCATCGTGTTCGACCCGTCCGTGATCAGCTTCGAGCGGATCATGCAGGTGTTCTGGGAAGAGCACGACCCGACCCAGGAGATGCGCCAGGGCAACGACATCGGCAGCCAGTACCGCACCGGCGTGTGGGCAACCCAGGACAGCCAGGTGCCGATCATCGAATCCACTCGCGACGCGTTCCAAGAGCGGTTGACGGCAGCAGGTAAGGGCGACATCACCACCGAAGTCGGCCGGATCGACTTCGCCACCGACTTCTACTACGCCGAGCCGCACCACCAGCAGTACCTCGCAAAGAACCCGAACGGGTACTGCGGGATCAAAGGCACCGGCGTCAGCTGCCCCATCGGCACCGGCGCCTGACGGACGGGTCCGGATCGGTCGACGCCCTGGGCACGTTCGACAAGGCCAAGAACGCCGCCAGCTGCAGGTGTTCCAGTCGTTGCTGATTGGCGGCGGCGACGATCAGAACGGTCACCAACCGTTCGAGCGGATCTCCTCACCATCGGCGTCGAGCCCTCTGCCCGCCCAGCGCAGCGCGCCGGGGGTAGCGGACAATCGAGCGATCACACTCTGCATCGGGGTGTCGTCGACGAGTTCGACGGCACCCCGGTGGACATAGTGCGGGTCGGTCGCGATGTCTGCCATGTCCATCACCGGGCCGATCGCTGCGTTGGCGTCGTCGAAGACTGCGATCACGTCGTCGCGGAGACGCGTCGAGCACCACTCGGTCATCAGTCGCTCGAGTTCGTCACGGTGCCGGGTCCGGCCGTCGAACGACGTGAAGCGCTCGTCGTCGCCGACGCCGAGCAGTTCCATCACCCGCGCAGCGACCGAGTCGCTACTCGTCGAGATCGCCACCCACCGACCGTCGGCACATCGGTACGTTCCGCGCGGCACGGTGTACGGCAGCCCGGACCCGAGACGCGGTTGCTGTTCGCCGGTCAGCGCGTAGAGCGAGGCGAGCGGGCCCATCATGTGGAACATCGTCTCGAGCAGGTTCGCGTCGACCACCTGGCCGACCTCGGTTGCGGCTGCCGAGTGCAAGGCGACCATGGTGGCGAACGCAGCAGCCAGTCCGGTGACCTCGTCGGTGAGTGCGATCGGTGGAAGCAGCGGGGCACCGTCCGACTCTCCGTTCAGTGAGGCGAATCCCGACATCGCCTCGGCGATGGAGGCGAAACCAGCCCGTCCGGCGTACGGGCCGGTCTGGCCGAAGCCGGAGATGCGGGTCATCACCAGCGATGGGCGCCGAGCGAGCAGTTCGTCCGGGCCGAGCCCCAGCCGTTCCATGGTGCCGGGGCGGGAGTTCTCGACGAGGACGTCAGCGTCGTCGACGAGTCGAAGCAGGACGTCGCGATCCACGTCGTCCTTCAGGTCGAGCACGATCGCCCGCTTGTTGCGGTTGACGACCTTCCACCAGAGCCCGGCACCGTCTCGCGGGTCGCGCCACGCCATGTTGCGCAAGCTGTCGCCCCCCGGTCGCTCGACCTTGATGACATCGGCGCCGAAGTCGGCGAGATACCGGGCACAGTTCGGCCCGGCCAGCACAGTCGACATGTCGATGACGCGCAGTCCGGCGAGCGGCCCGCCGGCGCGTGCTCAGGAATCCCGGGTCGTCGCTCATCGCTCGATCATTCCACGTTGCGTGCTCGGTGCGAAGATCGACGTGGTCGTCCGCAACGACTCGGAAGTGATCTGGCGTCCGGGCGGCGGTCGGAATCCCGGGTCCGTCGCTCATCGCTCGATCATTCCACGTTGCGTGCTCGGTGCGAAGATCGACGTGGTCGTCCGCCAACGACTCCGGATACGTTCGACTTCGAGCGCGACAACCCGATCGCCCAGAGATGATCTACATCCGGAGCGGCTCCGACTCACGGGCATCGGCGCACGCTGTCATCGATCAGGTCGGTGCGACGAGTTCTCCGGCAGCGAGCTGCTGGGCGTACTTGCCTCCGGCGGCGAGGAGCTCGTCGTGTGTGCCGATCTCGGAGATCCGGCCGTCTTCCAGGAAGGCGATGCGATCTGCAGACCGGATCGTCGACAGGCGGTGGGCGATGACCAGCGCAGTCCGTCCCTCGAGTGCGTTTTCCAGCGCTTCTTGGATGTGCGCTTCGTTGTCGTTGTCGAGGTGGCTCGTTGCTTCGTCGAGGATCATGATCGTCGGATTCTTCAAGAGCAACCGGGCGATCGCGAGCCGCTGCTTCTCACCGCCGGACAGTCGGTAGCCGCGTTCGCCGACGATGGTGTCGTAGCCGTCCGGAAGCGTCGCGATCGTCGCATGGATCCGAGCTGCTTTGGCGGCTTCGACCAGTTGATCGGCCGTGGCGGAAGGGTCGGCGTAGCGCAGGTTGTCACCGATCGTCTCATGGAAGAGATGGGGGTCCTGGGACACGACGCCGATCGAGGTGCGCAACGTGTCGAGCGTGAGGTCGCGAACGTCCACACCGTCGATGCGCACCGCTCCGCCCGTCACGTCGTACAGACGCGGGACGAGCGAGATGGTCGTGGACTTGCCGGCGCCGGACGCGCCGACCAGCGCGACGGTCTCTCCCGCCCGCACCGACAGGGTGAGGCCTCGGAGCACGTCGACGTCGGGGTCGCTGTCGCCACCGAGGCCGGCATTCTGTTCCATGGAGGCGATCGCGGTCGCCTCGGCTGGGGGGTAGCGGAACACGACGTCGTCGAACTCGATCGTTCCGGTTGCGTCGACGAGGTCGACGGCGCCCGGCTTCTCGCTGATTGCTTCGGGAGCGTCGAGCACTTCGAACACGCGCTCGAAACTGACCATCGACGTCATCAGGTCGACGCGGGCGTTCGTCAGGCCGGTGAGCGGCTGGTACACGCGGGTGACGAGGGCAGCGAGCGCCACGAGGTCGCCGGTGTCGAGGGAGCCGTCGACGACCATGACCGCACCGATCCCGTAGATCGCAGCCGTGCCGATCGCTGCCACGAGGCCCAGGGCCACGAAGAACACCCGGCCGACGATCGCAGCCCGGATGCCGGTGTCGCGCACGCCGGCAGCGCGTCCTTCGAACGATGTCCGCTCGCGGTCGCCGGAGCCGAAGAGCTTGACGAGCATGGCCCCCGACACGTTGAACCGCTCGGTCATCTGTGTGTTCATCGCCGCGTTGTGGCCCATCTGCTCGCGGGCGATCCCTTGCAGCCTCATGCCGACCCGGCGAGCGGGAATGATGAACAACGGCAGCACGACGAGCGTCAGGAGCGTGATGCGCCACTCGAGCACGATCATGGCGCCGAGGGTCGTGACGAGCACGATGACGTTGCTGACCACGCTGCCGAGCGTGCTGGTCACAGCCGACTGTGCACCGATCACGTCGGTGTTGAGCCGCGACGTGATCGACCCGGTCGGCGTGCGGGTGAAGAACGCGATCGGTAGGCGTTGGACCTTCGCGAAGAGAGTGCTGCGCAGGTCGTAGATCAATCCTTCGCCGACACGGGAGGAGCACCATCGCTGCAGAATTGCGAGGCCGGCGTCGCCGAGCGCCGCAGCCACCGCCACGCCGGCGAGCACCCCGATCATCCGCCGGTCGCTGTTGGGGATCGCGTCGTCGATGATCGCCCGGATCATGAACGGTGGGACGAGCGCGAGGAGTGCGGACGTGATGATGGCGACCAGGAAGACGATGATCGTCTTCTTGTACGGCTTGGCGAACGCCCAGACCCGCCGGAACGTGCCGTCGGCCAGCTTGACCTCCTTCATCGAGTCCGAGTCACCTGGCATCATCCGGTGTGGAGGCATCCGCATGGACACAACGCTACGGCGCGCTGCGTCTGCGTTGACGTGGCTCGTGGACATGGCGATGAGACGGTGGGCCGCTCGGATGACCTCGTACGCTGGTCGGGTGCGGATGCCCGGGATCTCAGTGCTCGCAGCGGCACTCGTGCTCGCGGCCTGTTCCGGTCCGAGCGAGCAGTCCGGACCACCGCCCGCCACTCGTGCCACTGTCGCGACGACCGTGCCGACCACCGACTCGGAACCGGCCACCACCGTGGCTGCTCCGTCGGCAACCGATGCTCCGGAGGTGCCCACGACCGCGCCCGTTCCGCTCGACTACTCGATCGAGTTCGAGGATCTGGGCGCCGGTGTCGACGGTGGCTGGATCACCGTGCCGGTCGACTACGGCGATCCGCAGGGTCAGACGATCGAGCTGTGGGTCACCCGCCACGTCGCCCCCGTCGACGATCGCGTCGGCGTGCTCATGATGAACAACGGCGGGCCGGGCGTGCCAGCGAGTCTGATCGCCACGAGTGTCCGCGGGTTCTTGATGGATCCGCTGGTCGAACGTTTCGACGTCGTGTCGTGGGACCCGCGAGGCACGGGCGTGAGCGGAGGAGCGGTCGACTGCATCGAGGACGACGAGTACGACCGGTACTTCGGCTCGAGCGACATCACCCCCGAAACGGACGAGGAACGTCAGGCGTTGATCGACCTGGCACAGGATTTCGCTGCGGCCTGCGAAGCACAGGAGGGCCAACTGCTCGCCGACGTGGGCACGAACAACTCTGCCCGAGACATGGACGCGATCCGCCAGGCACTCGGCGAGGAGCAGGTCAGCTATCTCGGCTACAGCTACGGAAGCGAGTTGGGAGCGGTGTGGGCCACGCTGTTCCCCGACACCGTGCGTGCGGCTGTGCTCGATGGTGCAGCTCATCCGGACGCCGACGGCCTCGAACCGACGAAACTGCAGCACCTCGGTTTCGAGAGCCGTGTTCAACACCTTCCTCGCACAGTGCAGTGCCGAGCCGTCCTGCCTCTTCCACAACGACGGCGACGCCGAGGGTGCCTACGACGCGCTGCTCGCCGACCTGGACGACAACCCGGTACCGGGGCCCGAGGGTCGCCCGATGGTGGGCCAGGAGATCGCTGTCAGTGCTGCGATCCAGGCGATGTTCAGCGACCGGCGTTGGCCGGCGTTCGAACGGGCCTTGAACGACGCAGCGAATGGCGACGGTTCCGGGTTGCTCGCGTTCCACGACAGCTACTTCCAACGCGACCCGGAGGACGGCAGCTACAGCAATCTGATCGAAGCGTTCCAGGCGATCACCTGTGCCGACGACCCTGATCGCGTCACCCCGGACGAGTCCGACGAGCGTGCCGAGGAACTGATCGGCATCGCACCGCGCCTGTTCCCTTACACGACCGGCGGATACACGTGCGACTTCTTCCCGGCGTCGGCCGACCCACGAGCGGAGATCACCGGCGACCGCGCCGGGCCCATCGTCGTCATCGGCACGACCGGCGACCCGAGCACACCGCTCACGTCGAGCGCAGCCATGGCCGAAGCACTCGACGAAGGAACGCTCGTCACCGTCGAGGCGAACCGACACACGGCCTACCGCTCCGGCGACTGCATCAACGAGATCGTGCACCAGTACCTCATCTGGCTCGAAGTCCCCGAGCCCGACGCCCGCTGTACCTGATCTCTTCATCCCGGCTGACCACCCAGCAGCTGCCGGACCTCGTGCTTCGGGTCGAGCGTCCGCTTCGCCGGCACTGACGTCGGCTTCGTAGCGTCTCGCCGCATGGGAACGACGGGGAACACTGCAGGCATCGAGATCGGGCTACCGGCGGACATCGACGAGGTGACGGCTGCCTGGATGACCGCAGCGTTGCGAACGAGCGGGGCCATCGGCGCTGACGCGGAGGTGTCCGCGTTGCGCAACGAGCCGTACGTCGCGGGCGGCCTGCTCAGCCTGTTGTACCGATCCACCATCGAGTCGGACGACCCGGGTGCTCCGAGCACGGTGATCGTCAAGTTCCCGACCGACGTGCCTCAGTTGCGGAACATGGCCGATGCCGTCGCGGTCTACGGTCGCGAAGTCGCCTTCTACCGTGACATCGCGCCGCGGTCGACGATCCGGATGCCGACGGTCCATGCGGCCATGTCAGCTGAGGACGCGTCCAACTCGTGCATCGTCATGGAGGATCTGGCGCGTCTGCGTCAACCGGACCGGTCTGCGGGGATGACGTGGGACGACGCCGTTCGGGGCGCTCGGGCGCTCGCTGCGTTCCACGCCGGTTGGCAGGGGTCGGCAGAACTCGATGAGTTGATGGAGACGTTCATGTCGATCGGCTCGCCGTTGAACAGAGCGGTGCTGCCGGGTGTTGCAGCCGCCGGATGGCCCGCCGCCAAGGTCCACCGGGGCCACACGCTGTCCGCCGACGTGGTGGCGCTGGGCGACATGTGGGTCGACGCCTTGCCCAGGATGCTCGACCAGATGGAGCTGCGGCCCACGCTGTGCCATGAGGACTGGCGTGCGGACAACATGTTCTTCGACTCCGACGACAACGTGGTGATGATCGATCCACAGCTCGTCGGTGTGTGCAACGGAGCATTTGACCTCGCCTACTTCATCAGCCAGTCGACCGAGCGTGAGATGCTCGCCGGTCGTCACGGCGAACTGGTCGCGGAGTACCTGTCCGTCATGGCGGAGAACGGTCACGATCTCGACCCGGACACGTTCTTCTTCGACACGCGCGTCGCTGTCGGCCTCGTGCTCATGTACGGGTTCGCCTCCTATCCGGACTACGAGGCGCTGCCGTCGGAAGGCAAGGCGATGACGGACAAGATCCTGCGTCGCGCCGCCGAAGCAATCGAGGATTTCGACTCCCTCGCCGCGCTCCGAACGCTGCTCGCCTGAGCAGAAAACGACGAACGGTCAGCGGCCGGAGCCACTGACCGTTCGGATGGCGGAAGGCGTGGGATTCCGACCTATGGCGAGTTGTGCCTGGTCAGAGGCTCGCAGGGGTCGAAATCAGTCGATTTGAGAGTAACCCTGAGACTAACCGGCGAGTTGAAAGTCCGTCAGTCAACCGCTTCGTCTGGCCAGCGGAGGTCGAGCTCGATGCCGAGCAGCACGACGCTGTCGTCAGCGACGAGTTGTCCAACAACCACCGATGCGGCAACGAGTGTGCCACCGACGACCAAAGCTCGATAGTCGTGTCGGTCGGCGACACGCGAACGGGAGGGAATCGAAATTCTCGGCGAACTCATCGACGATCGTCGGCAGGTCGATGACGATGAAGTCGGTGCTGGACGGTTCTCCGTTGGGGCCGCGGTCGCTACCGAGTTGGTGGTCGAGGTCGTCGAAAAATGCCTGGTCGACACGTACCGTGCGACGGTCGGTCACCGTTCGAGCGTCGTGGCGTCACGATTCGCAGCGATGTGCGCTTCGATCTTGACCCGGGTGCGTTCGAGAAGGTCTGGCGACACCGCGCTGAGATCAGTTTCGAATCCGGCAGCGCACGATCGCATCACGCTCGTTCGGAGTCATCTTCTCCAGCTCCGCAGCTGACCAGATCTTCCGTGAGCTCATGGACACACGGTACCCGAGGCGGGGCTACGAGGGGAAGGGCTTGAGAGTTGCGGTCCGTCTGCTCCGTCAAGAGCGAGATCTCGAACTCGAATCACGCTGCATTGATTCGATCAGCGACGAACTGTTCCAACTGCTCGACAGTGAACCGAACGCTCCGGCCAATTCGGACCGGCGAGAGTTGGCCGCTGTCGATCAGGAGGTAGATCGACGAACGGCTGAGCGACAGCATCTCGGCGGCCTGCTTGATGCTGACGAGCAGTGGTCCTGTCATTGGTTGAGTCGGTGCGGACCGGTGTCGTGTCGTTGGTGCCATGTAGAGGTAAAGGCCGGCGAACGGACGGCGCGGGACATCGGTACATCGAGGCGGACCGAACTCGCGTGACCGCCAGCACTCGGCCCGTCCGTGCATGCCATCGTGTGAAGCGTCGTCCGCGGCGATCGGGCCAGGAAACCAGTCGTCACTCCGATGAGGCGTACGCGTAGCGTCATCGGATGTCCGACCTCGCCACAATCGCCAGGGTCAGACGCGCCCGGTGGCCTGATTCGGGAGCGCCGAATCGAGTTGGGCTTGACGCTCGGTGAACTGGCTCACCGCACCGGGCTGACCGAGGCAGACATCTTGAAGATCGAGAACGGTCGACTTGATGCACGCTGGTCAACCGTCCATCGACTGGCTGTTGCTTTGACTTCACCCGGTATCGAGTCGAAGCGAAGCTTGGCGAACGGCGGCCGACGCGCCTCGCGGTCGAAGTCGACCGGCGAGAGATGGACCCCGAAGGGGCCACGTGGACCGATCGAACCAACGGACGCGTGATCCGTCTTTCGGAGTCGAACGTGCTGCAGAGCGAGCACCCGTTGCGAGTTCTGCAGCGCCGAGAGCCCGGGATCTTGTTGCTTCGATCCGTGAGATGTCCCGTTTCTCGAATGACGCCGCCTTTACCTGGGTGACGGCGGCTCGCTGACAGCGCACGCACCGTCGTCTTGATGACGAGTGGAGGTGGCGACGATGAGCAGACGGCCGGGAAATGCCTGCTGCTCGGTTGCCTTGCTGCCGGTCGCTCAGGATGTTGGATCGTGGCCGGCTGTCGGTGTGTCCGTTTCTGCGTCGCCGTCTGTCGGCGGGTCGCCCGGTTCCTCCCTGGCCATCCCGCCGGGCCGGGCTCGCTGGCGTGGAGGTTGCTTCGTGTCGGTCTGCGTCTCGGTTGTCCGCTGTCGTGTCCGTCAGGCCGGCGGTGCCGGGCCGTCGTGCGGCTGGGTGGTGGTGGTCTGGCCTCGGGTTGGTAGTGGGTTCAGACATTTGCACCAGGGTGATCGCGCCCTGGTCGTGTCATGTTGACGGTCGGCAAAGTCGGCCCTGCCAATGCCGACTACTACGAGCGTGACGTCGTCCGAGGGGCGGAGGACTACTACGCCGGTGATGGTGATGCTCTGGGTGTCTGGATTGGTCGTGCAGATCTGGTGGGTGCTGTCGCCGGCAGTCTGGCGACTGCCGTTGACTCCAAGCTGCTGCTGGAAGCGAAGTGCGCACCTGACGGTTCGAGGCTCGGTAAGACAACGGTGACGGAGCGGTCCGTCACGGCATTCGATTTGACCTTCTCGGCACCGAAGTCGGCGAGTGTCCTCTACGCCCTTGGCAGCCCGGCTGTTTCTGCAGCGGTCGAGGTCAGCGTTCACGGCTGCTGTCGAGCAGGCGATTGCGTCGGTGTCGCCACGCATTGCGTACACGCGCACCGGTCATGCCGGTGCCGCGGTCGTGGATGCCGATGGCGTGCTCGGGATCCGGTATCGGCATCGCACGAGTCGAGCACTGGATCCGCAGCTTCACGATCATGTGCTGATCTCCAACGCCGTTCGTACGGATTCCGATGGGGAGTGGCGAACGATCGACGCTCGTGGCGTGTACCGGAATGCGAAAGCTGCTGGCGTCGAGTTCCAGACGTTCTTCCGATCAGCGCTGAGGGCGTCGTTCGGTGTCGAGTTCGGTGAGGTCGACGCGAACGGTCAGGCCGACATCGTGGGCATCGACCAGGCGGTGCTCGATGAGTTCTCGACGCGGAGCGTCGACATTGAAGCAAGGTTGGGGGACTGGACGGCTGGGTTCGTGGAGCGCGAGGGCCGGAACCGACCTGGTCGAGGTCGGCAAGGCGCACAAGACGATCACGTTGGCGACACGACCGGCAAAACCCGACGAAGTCGGACACACGACCTCGACGCTGCGGGCGGGCTGGCGGGATCATGCGGACCGTCTTGTCGACGTCGACCAGATGATCGACACGACGCTCGGAAAGGTGTCATTACCTGCGGTGATCGTGCGTCCGAGCGTCGGTGAGGTGTTGGAGGCGGTGGAGATACGACATGCCGAGTAGTCGGAGTCGCAGTTGATCGAACAAATCGCGATGCGCACGACCGGCCCCGACCCAGACACGATCGCACGCACGATCGAAGAAGTGCGCGCCGAAGCAATGGCATCGGCGGGCGTCGTCGATCTCTGCCCGGAGATCGAGTCGGGTGACCTGGTTCGTGCGTCCGATGATCGCCCCGTCGGCCTGCCGCCGTCAGCGGTGCGGTACACGACCAGCCGACATCTGTTGCGTGAGGTCGAACTTGTCGAGTGGGCGACCGTCCCGGCAATGGCACGCCATACACGACGCACGCCTACGCCCGGAACGTTGGAGGTTCTCGATGCGAGCCAAGCCGACGCAGTCGCTGCAATGCTTGTGACGACCCGCCCAGTTGTGACCGTGGTCGGCCCGGCCGGTGCCGGCAAGACCCGGATGCTCGCCGCCGCAGCCGAGTCATGGCGGTGCGCCGGAGTCGAAGTCTTCGGCGTTGGACCGTCGGCGGCGTCGGCTCGACAACTCGCCGACGGCGCAGCGATCAGAACCGACACGCTTCACAAGCTCGTCTACGAACACCACACGAAATGGATCGAACGGCGCGAGTCGCCGAATCCGGAATGGGCATTGCCAGGCGGGCTCAGTCGTGATCATCGACGAAGCCGGCATGGTCGACACTCGACTCCTCCACACGTACGCGCGACTTCGCGCGGCGCAACACCTGGAGAACCGTCCTCGTCGGCGATCATCGTCAACTCGACTCGGTCGATGCCGGCGGCATGTTTGCCGAACTCGTCGAGCACCCCGACATTCTCACCGTCGAACTCGACACCCTTCATCGCTTCGAACATCAATGGGAAGCCGATGTCTCGTTGCTGCTTCGTGACGGTGACGTTTCATCGGTCGAGGGCTACCGGATTCATGACCGGATCCACGGGCACGCCGACGAGCAGGTGGCGATCGAGGCGGTCGTCGATGCAGCGTTCGTTGGCAATGTCGAGGGCCGCGATGTGCTCGTGATGGCGCCGACCAACAGGGTCGTCGAGCAGATCAATGCGGCCATGACCGAACGGCTCCTCGATGCCGGCCAGCTCGACCCGGCCGACGCGATCGACATCGGCGGTCACCGGTTCTATGTCGGTCAGTCGGTCGTGACCCGAGCCAACGACCGCCGTCTCACCCACGGGTCCGACAACGAAGGGTGGGTGCGTAACGGCGACCGCTGGACCGTGCTCGCTGGGACGCGAGACGAGCTCTACCTCCATCATCGAGAGACGGGAGACCGCCAGGCACTCCCAGCCGAGTATGTCGAGGCCGGTCACTTGAGCGTGGACTACGCGTCGACGATCAACCGAGCGCAGGGAGCGACCGTCGATGAAGCCCACGTGATCATCGACGAGCGGACCAACTCCAAGCAGTTGTACGTCGCCATGACACGTGGTCGCGATGCGAACCACGTTCACGCGGCGCCGCCGGCGTTCGATCTCGAACAGCACGGCCCGACCGAGATCGCCGGCCAATGGACTCCGACGGGCGCCGTCGCGCAAGCACTCCGACGACATCCCCGACCAGTTGAGTGCCATCGCTCGCCGCCGACAACTCAGGGAAGACGCCAACGGACGCTTTGGGAAACTCGGTAGTCAGCCGGTCGCGCAGCCGTCGGATCGTGCCGCCGCGGCGATGCGACGACTCCAACACCTGTCCCGCCGTCCTTCGCAAGGCCTGGGACGATGACCTCCGCCCGGCCCGAAGAACCGTGCCGCTGCGTAGGGTACGGCGATGCGAGGGTCAGGTGAGGTCGATCGAGTGTTTGGTGGCCAGGTCGGAGAGCATCGACTCAAGCGGAATGGCAGCACTGGCCGCGGATGCCCGCACGATGGCCACAGCGGCGTACAGCGCGTAGGTCCAGTACTGCTCGATCCAGTATGTGACCTCGTCGAGCAGGTCCGGTTCGAGACCGCCATGCACGGCATACGCGGTCAGGACTGCGTACTGGATCCGCCGATGCTCCTTGCCACGGAACGCGACCTCGGGCAGGTAGGTCGACAACAGCTCGCGGTACACGACACCGGGTTCGCTTTCGACCGCAGCGGCGGCGAGGGCGTCGGCGGCGAGTTCCATGAACACTTCGCCCGGGAACGTGTTGTGCTGCACGTGCAGGTCAGCGATGTCGGCGACGAGCTGGTTTGCGTCATCACCACGCGCGAGCCCGGCGAGGAATCGACGAAGCGCCGCGGCGTGATCATCGTCGGTCGGCCTAGTCATGCGAACACAGTACGCGAGCGGCGGTGGAGCATCTCTCGGTCCACCGACCCAAGCACGTTATGGCGCAGGTGATTACCCACATAAGTGCCGTTCTGATCGGCTGGCGACTCATGCGGGCGCCGTTGTTATGAGCTATGGGGGAATGTCACTGACGGCTGACCCCGTCCGGGCATTGGCAGGGTTCGTCTGCGGGCACAATCGTGTTGAATCGTCGGATTGGATGGAACCTGATCGCCGTCGGTGACGTCGAGGTAGTTGTGAAGCCACAGATGAAACTTCGGGAGCGGGTGCCATGTTGAGCACCAGCGAAGCATCGACTTCCGACGCGGCGTTCCAACGCTTGTACCGATCGGAGTACTCCTCGGTAGTTCGGCTTGCTCGACTCCTCACCGGATCCGCCAGCGGCGCCGAGGATCTTGCGCAGGAGGCATTCATGAGCCTCTACCGCCAAGGTGACAGAGCGAGAAACCCGCGGCTCTGCTTCGAGCAACGACAGTGAACCTGTGTCGCAGTTGGCATCGGTCCCGTGCTCGCAGCCAGCTGCGGCTGGTTCGCCACGGCCCCACTGCCGAATCGCTCTCACCGTTCGAGCGGGAACTTGATGCGTCGCTGCACCGTCTTCCCTACGACCAGCGTGCCGTGATCGTCATGCGCTACTGGCTCGGATTGTCCGAAGCCGAGATTGCTACATCACTCGAATGCCGACCTGGGACCGTCAAGTCCCGCCACTCTCGTGCACTGCGCACTCTCCGAAAGGACTTCTCATGAAACTCGAAGACCGTCTTCCAACAGCACTCGACAACATCGCCAACAGCGCACCGGTTGAAGATCCCGGCGACTTCGATCCCAACTTGGCCACGGCCGCGACGCCGACGAATCGCAGTTCGAAACGACTGCTGGCGTCAGCAGCGGCAATCGGAGCACTCGGCGTTGCAGGGCTCGTGATGGCTGCCGGTCGCGAGACCCCTGCACCGGTTTCCGAATCAGTTCCCGACCCGACACCGCCAACCGTCACGCTCCCACCGGTACCCGCCGCCGAACCTGGACCAGACGGAGCGCTACTGCTCCCAGACGCCACCGGCATGAACCTGGCATACATCGAAGAGGGAGCACTCGCCGGCGACTCGCCGATTCTCTGGTACGCAACGCCAACTGCTCGACCCGAGGCCCGCCCCTACCTACGAGTCGTCGCATACGACTCTCTTCCGGATGGCGGACCTGTTGACGGGTGCGTCATGGACGGCGCCACCGTCAGCTCGGTGCTCGCAGATGGAACACTCACTTGTCTCAAGGACCGCGACCCGTCGGACCCGACCGGGGCCATCCAGGTCGATGTCGATCAATTCACCGTGATCATCGACGGCACTGCAACCAACGACCAACTCCTCACCGCAGCACAGAACCTGACGCCCGGGGCACTCTCTAACAGTTTCGAGATCGACACAGCCGGGCTCCCACCGGGTGTCGAGTTGATCGGTACTGCCCTGTTCGTTTCTGACTTCGCGACCACGGAGGTTTCTAAGGCCGACGCTGTCGACCTCATCCAAGCCAACTTCGTGGACGGCGAATCGAGGACGATTGTCTACGTCGCAGCGCCAAACAGTCCGCCATCCCTTGACACGTATCGCCTCGGTTTCGAATCAGTCACCGACGTCTCCGTCCGAGGCGGGCCGGGCTTCATCCGCACGCTCGCCGACCAGCCGAACTACCTCGGGCTCGTGTGGCACGAGAACGGAATCACCTACCAAGTCGCCAGCCAAGGACTCACCCAGAATCAGCTCCTCGCCAACGCCGAACAGCTTCAACCCGCCTCGCAACCCGCCTGGGAAGCAGCGATCGCAGCCATCCCAGACGTCGAACGGATGGAAGCCGAACAGATGCAAGACGAACCAGCGGCAACCACGACCAGTCCGATCGACGAGTGACCCTGGCGCACGCCACTCGCGTCCAATCCTGCCAATCGCGACTGGTCGAGCGATCCGTTCCGAGCTACTGGTGTGCGGCAATGCTGCTGAGGGTCGCGAGACGTAACGACCGATGGGCTAACGGTGGCCCACGATCGGAGTAGTGCGTCTCGCCAAGCGTCGGGCCACGGCTTCGGGTCGTGATCGGGTTCGGGTTGCCATCGAGGCCTGCGAGCACCTAGCGATTGTTTCACCGGGCTCATCAGCGTGATGGCCGCCATGGGTTCACCTGCGCGTTTCTCGAGCGGGTCGCCGAGCGCGTAGGTGCCGCTACGAGCGGTTCGGTCCGGCTTCTGTCGTGAGCGATATGAGCGGAGATCAGTGAGATTTGTAGACGCGTGATCGATGATCGATCCGCAGGACGACGACCGTGCGTTGATCGTCGTCGATCTCGTAGACCACCCGATACGCCCCTCGTCGTGCGGAGTGAAGCCCGGCAAGTTCGCCGCTGCAGACGTCCGCCGACGCGATGGGGGTTGTCGACCAGGGCGCCCAGCATGAACTCGACAATCGCAGCGGCTGTGCCTTCGGTGAGTCGGCCGAGGTGTCGTTGCGCTGGACCGGTGACGCGCAGTTCGTAGGGGTCGTCGTGCTCGGTCACTTGGAGGCGAGGCGGGCGCGCAGTTCGTCGCCGGTGATGTAATCCCCAGTGTCGGCCGCATGCCTCGCTTCGGCGAGTTCGGTCATTGCGTCGGGATCCGAAAGCAGCTCGAGAGTGTCTTCGAGCGATGCGAGGTCGTCCGGGCTGATCATGACGGCTGCGGGGCGGCCGTTGCGGGTGACGACGATTCGGTCGTGGGTGTGCTCGACGCGGTCGATCATTTCGGAGAACTTCGACTTGACTTGGGCGAGCGGCAAGGTTGCGGACATGACCAGTATTGTAGTCACGTTGTCAAAGCTTGCCACGACGATCAGTTCCGAACGACAGGACCGCTGGGCGCACGATCTTGAGCACCGGACCGAGCGCGGACGTGCCGTTCAGGAGCGGTTTGACGTAGTCGTCCGTGCTGCAAATATCGAGTGGATCCCGCCGACCCTGCGGCCCTGGCTCGCCGAGGTAGGAGGCTATGTGGGACTCGTTAAGGCCGCCGGGTAGACCTTCCCCATGACCGCTCATGCCGTGTTCATCGCCCACCGAACCAAACCGGGTCAGCGATCCAGCGCTGAAGCAGTGTGGAACCGGATCATGAAGCCGGCGATCACCGCCAACCCCCACCACCTCGCGTACGTCTACACGCTTCCCGTTGACGAGCCGGACGTGATCCGGGCATTCCAGCTTTATCGGACTGCCGACGACGCCGCGGCATTCTTGCGGACACCCGAGTATCTCGAGTACGCAGATGTCGTAGGTGTGCATCTAACGGGCCGCCCCACGTCGCCTCGGCTCCCGCTGCGTGGGTCAAGCCATGATCGGCGGGATGGCTCGACGAACCGCCCGAATCCCGGATTCCCGTCGAGCGATATCGCGCACCTGACCGCACACCGACTACCCACATAAGTGCCTGATCTCGATCGTGGTTAGCGGCATCGATCCCGACGGCGATATGGAGCGGTGCCGTCGCCGGTCAGGGCCAGGCGAACCGTGAGTCGCGCTCGTAGTCGGCGCGTCGCGCTGCGAGCGCCAGCGCCAGGTGTTCGGGAACGTCGTCGCCGATCATGAGTCGAAGTGGACCGTCATCGGCGTCGAGGTGAGCGAGCAGCGCCTTGGCGGCATCCTCGGGCTCTGCACCGCCGGTCGCAGAGTCCTCGGCGGCGTCGTCGGGTGCTTCCCACGGCACGACTGGCGTGCCGAACAGCGACGTTCGCAGCTCGTCGTATTCGGCGACGGGGCTGGCGAATTTCATGCTCGATCCGGCCCAGTCGGTGTCGTATCCACCGAGTTCCGCGATCGTCACTTGAATCCCGAAGCCAGCGACTTCGGCGGCGAGCGCTTCGCTGAACGCTTCGAGTGCGGCCTTTGATGCGTTGTACATCCCGAACGTCGGCATGGTGCCCACAGCGCCGGTGGTCGAGATCTGCACGATATGTCCCGACCCTCGCTCGCGCATGTGAGGCAACACCGCTTTGGTGACCCAGAGCGGACCCAGAAAGTCGGTGTCGACGATCTCACGCGCCTCGGTTTCGGACACCTCCTCGACCGCTCCGACCAGTCCGTAGCCGGCGTTGTTGACCACGACGTCGAGCGAACCGAAATGCTTGATCGCTTGATCGACGGCGCTCTCGACGTCCATGCGATGTCGAACATCGAGGCGGAGAACGAGGAGTTGGTCTCCGTGTTCGGTCTTGAGGTCGTCGAGAGAATCGGTGGAGCGAACTGTCGCCGCGACACGGTCGCCGGCTCCGAGGGCGGCCTGGGTGAAGGCGAGTCCGAGCCCTCGGTTGGCGCCGGTGATCATCCAGGTTCGTTGACTGACGGTGGTCATTGGGGTGTCTCCTTGAACTCGTATCGCTGATTGAACGTAGGCCAAGCCGATGACGCAAAGGCGATCTGACTCGAAGCCGGGCTCTGATCGTAGGGACGATTCTGCTTTCACCCTGCTCGGGTTTCCGGACTCGCTGAACCGATTCAACGTGAGATGACGTCCCTGCTCCTTGCTTTGCATGAAACTGCGCGTGGTTGGGGTGCGGACCGTTGGCTACCGTGGTGTTCATGATGATGACGGTGATGTTCCGTGTCCGGGCGGCGAACGACCGAGCGCGACAGACGACGTCGCGAACTCGGCCAGAACTTCCTCACTGACCGTCAACTCCTCACGCAGATCATCGACGATCTCGATGTTCGTCCTGCAGAACTCGTCGTCGACCTCGGGGCCGGCGCTGGTGCGATTACAAGTGCGCTCCTCGACGCCGGCGCCCACGTGTGGGCCGTTGAAATCGATCCGGAGTGGGTCGGTCGATTGCGAGACCAATTCGAGGCGGCAGGTCCCATCCCCACCCTTCGGGTGATCGGGACGGATCTGCGTCACCTGCGGATGCCCCGAGAGCCTTACCGTGTGGTGGCTAATCCACCGTTCGGACTCACCACGGAGATCCTCGCCAAACTCTTGGACCGACCCGATCGTGGGCCTGCGCGGGCCGACCTCATCGTCCAGAAGGAGGTTGCAATCAAACTGGCCCGACAGCCATCAGCGACGTTGCGCGCTGCTGCATGGGCGCCCTGGTGGGAGTTCAGAGTCGGTCCGACCATCAACCGCAACTCGTTTCGGCCACGTCCGAGCGTCGACGCCGCCGTGCTCACAATCGTGCGTCGAGACCCGCCCGTCCTTCCCACATGGCTGGGCCCACAATTCAGAGAACTGATCCGTCCAGCGTGGCCCAACTGACAGCACTCCCACTGTCCAAGTCACGGAGCTTCGAACAGCTCGAGCCGAGATCAGAATATTCACTCGATAGTCGAGCCCGAGAGCGCATAGCCGGCATTATGTGGGTAGACGGGCGATGCTTCTATGTCTTGTCAAGGTGCAATTCGGGGTGTTCGAGGAGTCGCCAGACTCGTCGTGCGATGAAGCGTTTGAGGCATCGTGTGGCTTCTCGTTCGGTCTTGCCTTCGCTGGTTCGACGAGCCATGTAGTCCTTCGTGACCGGGCAGCAGCGTTGTCGGGTGACGGCAACGAAGTAGAGCGCCCGGTTGAGTTGGCGATCCCCGCCTCGGTTGAGCCGATGCCGGTCCTGGTTCTGGCCAGAGGTGACCTCGACGGGCGCGGTCCCGCCGAGTCGGGCGTACGTGGCTTCGCTGTGGCAACGGCCGGGATGTGACCAGGCAAGATAGAACGCTGCGGCGGTGACGTAGCCGACACCGCGCTCAGCAATCAACTGCGGTGCAGCTCGATCGAGGAGCGTCTTCATCGCTGCGTCGTGCTCGGCGATCTCGGCCTCGAGATGCTGCACCCGGCGTGCGAGTGCGCGCATCGCGTTGCGGGTGCAACGCTCGTTGACCGGGCGCTTCGCGCTGTCACGGAATCGAGAGCAGCGGTCCACGATCTTGCTGGTTCGTAGCCCGCGTAGCTCGGAGCGGAGTTGTTCATCCGCAGTCACGATGAACGCCTTCAACTCATTCACCGCAGCCGTGCGAGCGCGGACCGCTGCAGCTCGCGCGACCGTGTGAACCCGGATGGCTTCTCGGATTCCGTCGTTGGCGCGGGTTGATTGAGCTTGTCGCGACCGAGCGCTTCGCGAGCCCGCGGATCGTGTCGAGGGCGTCGGACTTGGCGCCGTCCTTGGTTGCTTTGCGCATCGGCCGGTCGAACTCGATGACGAGTTCGTCGAGACGTTCCAACGCCATCGTGAGCCCGCGGCCGTAGCTCGCGGTGCCCTCGATCACCCAGGCCCGCTCGGACTCTTCGGTGTGCGCATCGGCCCACGCGATCGCGTCGCGGTAGCCGTCGCGAGTTGCCGGGAAGCGGTCGGTGGTGATCACCCCCGCCGTTCGCGAGTCGAGTGCTGCGACAGTGATCCAGTCGCGGTCGGGATCGACGCCGATGACATGGTCAACGAGTTCTGCCAACATGATGATGGAACCTCCAAGTGTGTGGTTTCGGTCGTTGCCGGCCTGGAGGAAACCTCGCTATGTCAGGACTGTGATGGGTCACACCCGATTCGGGTGGACAGGCTTCTGATCAGGACAACAGCAGGCCAGGCCGGCATCGGCAACCACGACGGACATATCGCGTGAAGTGCACCCCGTCAGACGGCGGGGGCAAGCTCGATAAGGGGTCACACCGTGGTCACCGACACCAACCCTGACCGATCCACATGACCGGCGTCTACAGACTCACAGCTCGATATCGACGCCGATATGCCGGGCGTACAGGATGCTGATAGGCGAGCGGTCAGCTCTCTTCGTCGGAGCGCTGTGGATCGAGGAGTTCGAGGGCGCGTTCGCTGACCTGCCGCGGTCGGTCGCCTTCGTGTTGGACGTACCCGCGCGTGGTGGCGACGTCGTTGTGGCCGACGAAGCGGGCGACGTCTTCCAGGTCGAGTGATCCGGATGCGAACAGGTTCGTCACGACCGACCGGCGGCCGGCGTGCGTGCCGAGGCCGGCGGAGTCGATGTCAGCCACGTTCGGCCGCCTTGCGGATCGCCCGGTCGACGTGCTGGCGCAGCGTCGGGGTTCCGTCGGCCGTGGTGAAGACCAGGTCGAGTCGCTCGCCGTCGTACTCGACCGTCGGCCACGGACCGGGGAGCGCCGCACGATTCGCTTCGAACAGATCGTGTCGAGCCCGCAGCAGTGACACGACGGTTCGCCCGAGCACCTGGACGCCCGTGGCACCGCGTGTCTTGGTCGGGCCAAGCACCATGCCGACACGATCGGCGTACGTCGAACCCCGACGCACGAGCACCGACCCCTCATCGAGGTCGAGGTCCTGCCACGCCAGGCCGAGCGCTTCGCTGATCCGCCAGCCCTGCACAAAGCAGAGCGCTGCCGCCGCGGCGAATCGTGGATCGCATTCGGCGATCAGACGTTGGGTCTCAGCTGGGGTGATCGTGCGTCGCTGCTTTGGTGCGGCCTTGGGGGCCTTGACCTTGCGGGCGACGTTCTGCGTGGCCAACCCGAACTCGACGCCCTGCTCGAGGATCTGGACGAGCAGCGTCCGAACGTTCTTCGCCCGCGAAGTCGAACCCTCGTCGAGCAGATCCGACACGAAAGTCGTCACCTGCTCAGCACGCAGCTGGCAGACGGGAACCGACCCGAGCTTGCCCTCGATCACCGAGGCGTGCTTGCGGTACGTGGCGAGCGAAGTCGGCCGGACCCGATGTCGTGCGACGTGTTCCAACCACCAGGTCGACAGCTCGCCGACGGTCGTGTGATCGGTGAAACCGTCGGCCAGTTCGCCGAACTGCGCTTCATGCGCGGCCTTGGTGACGTGGCGGTCGCGGGAGGCAACGGCGAGCGCCCTCGTCTTGCCAGTCGGGCGTCCGACCTCGCCGTCCGGTTTGCGCCACGGTGCGACCCACACCCGACGGGTCCGATCGAAGTACGGCTCGGCCTCGCCGTTGGGCGCTTTGTTGACGACGACGAACGACTCACCGGCAGCATCAGGCACCCGTTTGCCCCGTGGCGTCTTCGGCATGGCTCGGACCTCCTCGTTACTCTCAAACCCCATTTGAGAGTAACCCTGAGAGTAACGCACCGAAAACGACAACGGGCGTCCATGGATCTCGATTCACGTTTCCCCTGCTCAGCAGGCTTTCGTGGATCTCCATGGACGCCCGTGGACGTACTGGCGGAAGGCGTGGGATTCGAACCCACGGAAGCCCAGAAGACCTCAACAGTTTTCGAGACTGTCCCATTCGTCCGCTCTGGCAGCCTTCCGGGGCAGAGGCTAGCGAGAAATCGCGTGAGCCACGCTGAGGCTATGGTCGCGCGTATCGCTCAAGACCGGCCACATCGATGCCGAAGACAGAACGTATGACAGTGGTCGAGACCCATGCGATACCCGGCCAGCGCCGGAAGAACTCGCCCCGACCCACCATGACCTCTCACCCCGACCCCTCTACTGGTTTCGTCGCTCCCGGCGGGTCGTGGACCGCGCCTCCCTCGGTCCCTGCGGCGCCTCTCACCCCGCCACCTCCGCCGCCGCCGGCCCCTGGCGCCAGTCGACCGACCCCGACCACTGCAGTCGGAGCGCTCGACGAGATGACCGAGGTGATCGGTGGCGCACGCGGCGCACTCCTCGCATCGGTCGACGGTTTCGCTCTCGCCCAGAGTGAGACGATGCCGAACGAGGCAGCCCACGCAGCGATGCTCGCGGCGGCCATCGGACTCGCTCACCAGCTCGTCCTCATGGGCGGCGGCACAGAACTGCGTCAACTCGTCGTCGACCACGACAACGGGCTCCTGCTGCTGTGGCCGATCGGCGACGCACGCGTGCTCGCCATGCTCACCGATTCGAACGTCGACCAGACGCGGCTTCGCCGGTTCGTCCGTTCTCGCGCTGCGATCCTCTCGGGTGCATCATGACCACCGTCGAGACCTCGATCGGCGAGGACATCGC
Source organism: Ilumatobacteraceae bacterium (assembly GCA_963797925.1). Classification (GTDB taxonomy): domain Bacteria; phylum Actinomycetota; class Acidimicrobiia; order Acidimicrobiales; family Ilumatobacteraceae; genus Ilumatobacter_A. The sequence continues at coordinate 703,932 of CAWCQZ010000001.1, forward strand.
GTCCGACACGATCGTCGAGACAACGCCCATCGGGACCGAACCGTCTGCTCGACGCCCACTGGTCGAGCCCACGATCGACGAGCACGTCGATTCGACTCGCGACGTCGACGGCACGGAGCCCGACGGCGTGGGCGCCCCAGCCACTCACACCTTCAAGATTCTCGTCACCGGTCCGTTCGCGGCCGGCAAGACCTCCCTGATCCGGGCGGTGTCGCAGACGGACGTCGTCTCGACCGACGTCGTGACCAGCGGTGACGAGTCCGACGTCAAGGCGCACACCACGGTGGCCATGGACTTCGGTACGTACCAGCTCGAGGACGACGGTGTGAACCTGCTGCTCTTCGGCACACCCGGCCAGCCTCGATTCCGCTTCATGACGGACATCCTCAAGGGCGACGTCGACATCGTCGCCTTCGTGATCGACGCCGATGCCCGCCACACGCACGCAGCGGCGGGCGTCGAACTGCGGTCGCTGCTCGCCGACCTCCGCGTGCCCGCCGTGATCGCGGTCAACCGCTGCGACGACCAAGCCGTGGCCGACCGCATGGCCCGCTCCTTGGGTGCACTCGCCGGTGAAGCCGTCGTCCCATGCCAGCTCATCGACCCAGATTCAGGGCGCGACGTGATCGTCGAGGTCCTGCTCACCCTGCTCGACTCGATGGAGCGCGGAGAGGTCGGATGACGATGACCGGTGAGCCGATCTCCGCCCGGCAGTCCTCGACGGTTCCTCCGACGGCGGCCGAGCACCTCGGTCTCGCCGAGCGGTTCTCGTCGTTCACCGACTACGCCAGGTACACGTCGTCGCTTCCCCAGACCGCGGCGGCAACGCTCGACGTCGCACGCTTCCACGCGTTCACCGGCGAGCTGACCTTCTCGGTCGAACCTGCGGTTCGCCTGTACCTCGACGGAGGCGTGGTGTACCACGCCGAACGTCAGGGTGACCCGGCTGTCAGCGCCGGTCTGATCGACGCAGGTGTGATCGATTCGGTCCAGTTGCTACGCGGTGTCGTGAGCGTCGGAGACGTCGAGCATCTCGGCCGCCTCTTCGATCGCGACGCAACAGTCGATCGCGATGCGGTCATGGTCGTTCTGGAAGCTCGTACCGATGCGCTCGTTCAACAGATCGCGAACTCGATGATCGCCGCGGTCTCCGCCATCTCGTACCGGCACCACCCGTCCGGCATCCATCGCTGGTTCGTGGCGCCGGTCGAGCGGACCGCTGCGCGACGACCGGCGAGCGGCGTGATGCAGATCGATCGATCCGTCGTCGACGAGCTCCCTCGTCTCGGTGGATCAGCGGAGTCCGGCGGGGCCAGAGAAGACTCCGCCCGTGCGGATGTGACCATCGAATGGGCAGAACCCGATCTGTCGAGGCCCGACTCGACCGGAGATGCTGGTGACGAGCCGCCGCACCGGGCCGCGGCCGACGTCGACATCCAGGCCGAGCTCGACCGCTTCGACGCCGATCGCGCCGACTGGGCCGCAACGTCCGGCGGAAACGACCCGGACCCGTCCGACGTCGTGTCGTCACCTGTCGGCGAGTTCCGCATCATCTGGCCCGACGGCACGCGAGACCCCTCGATCGTCGACGCCTCGGCCTCGGCTCGGCCTCGACGCCGACACCGCCTGCGCTGCCGGCTCCGACCGGCTCGCCCGCATTGGGCTTCACCATCGAGCCGTTGCAGATCGACCGACTCCCCGAACCCAACGCTCCGGTTCCCGAGGAGGTCTCGGCCGCCGTACGCCGCGCACTCGAGGCACTCGGAAGCGAAACACCGCGCGCAACGAACACGCGCCTCCCCGACGTGGACTTCACCTCGTTGGAGACGCCGAATTCCTCCGTGCCGAGCAACACGGACGATCCGTTGTTGCAACATGCGCCACAGGTCGACACCCCTCCAGCACCGAACCCGCCAGCCCCGAATCCGCCAGCATCGATCCAGCCAGCCGCATCCCGGCCACCGCCACTGCCACCCGCGCCGGCCTCCGCCGATACGTCGTCGCCGGCTGTTGCGCCGGTCGGCTTCGCTCCGCCCACGATGGACATGCGTGCCGAGGTCGTCTACGAACGTGCGAGTGCGAGAGCGCCCCACGACCTGGCGCTGGAAGCGGAGCCGGTCGTCGTCGTCGACGCACAGACGCCGCTCGTACCGAGCGGCCACGCTCCGATCCAAGATGTTCCGACCGGCGGTGTACCGATCCGAGATGCTCCGAGCGAACCGGAACCGCAACACACCGACACGGCGCACCCCGAGGCGGTCAGCGCTGCTCCGGTCCTCGACGATGTCGACCCGTCGAAGCAACGTCAGAGCGCACTGCGACGTCTGATCCGCAGTCTGCGGAGCAACGACTGACCCGCGCCGTTCAGGTCGCCGGTCGTCAGCGACGCGCTCGGAAGAACGCACGGAGCACGTCGCCGCATTCCTCGGAACGGACACCCGCGATCGTCGGTACCCGGTGGTTCAGCGGCGCGCCGTCGAGCAGCCCGAAGTGACTGGTCGACCGCGCCCGCCTTCGGGTCGACGGCACCGAACACCAGTGACCCCGAGCCGCGCGTTGACCATTGCTCCTGCACACATCGCGCACGGCTCGAGCGTCACGATCAGCGTGCACTCGTCGAGTCGCCAGTTGCCGATGTGCGGCCGCCGCGTCGCGCAGCGCGAGCACCTCGGCGTGAGCGACCGGGTCATCGGTCAACTCACGTTCGTTGTGGCGACGCTGCGATGACCTCACCGTTGCGCACGACGACCGCGCCGACCGGCACGTCGCCGTGCTCGACCGCAGCATGTGCCTCGTCGAGGGCGAGCTGCATCCACTCGTCGTGTCGTCCGTCGCTCATCGGCGTCGATTCTCGCACGGCCGCCGCCGATCCAGCGTGGGCGATCAGCGGTGGGTGATCGCCGGAGCGGATTAACATCGCTGCGAAACGGCCAGAGCCCGCCGACGAGCCGGCTGGCCCTGTGAATCTGGCGGAGAGGGTGGGATTCGAACCCACGGACCCGTGAAGGTCACACGCTTTCCAAGCGTGCCGATTCGGCCGCTCTCGCACCCCTCCAGATTGTGGATTTCACACGCTGGATCGGCGACCGATGGTGAAAGTGGTGGTGACCAGGCGATCTGCGGCACACAGACCGATGCCGATGAAGGCTGCTACCTTCCGGTCCTGACCTGGTTCACGGGCGGCCGTTGCACAGGACCCGGTCACCACCACCCGGCATCGTATCGCTCGTCAGGGGGTCAGGCGGCGAGCTTGCTGCCCGTCGACGAGCCCGGGTGCACCGATCTCCTCGGCGACCGCGGCGAAACGCTCGGTCGGGCCCGGTCCAGTGCCACTCGTCGACCGCGCCGACGTCGAGGTCGGTGTCCACGGTGGCGATCCGGCGGAACAGCAACGCGTCGTCGAACTGGGCCTGCAGCGTCGCCGAGAGTTTCGCTGCGCCGCGCAGGCCATCGACGTCCCACTGTCCGGCCGCCGCGGGGATGTCCTCGATGTGGCCGTACTTGCGCGAGCACCGTCGCAGCACTCTTCGCTCCCCAACCCGGGAGCCCGGGGAATCCGTCGGCGGAGTCGCCGACGAGTCCCAGGTAGTCGGGAATCGACTCCGGGCCGCACCCGAACTTGGCGATGATCACGGCGTCCTCGTCGAGGATCTCACGCTTGCGCCGGTCGAACTGCACGACACGATCGCCCCGCACGCACTGGCCGAGATCCTTGTCGGGCGTGACGATCAGGACCTGTTCGACCCGTTCGTCGGCATCGGCGACGGCGGCGGCAGCGGCCAAGCGCGTCGTCGGCCTCGTGCGAGCACCATCGGCCACACCGTGAACCCGGCGGCGGCGAGCGCGTCCTCCATCACCGGGATCTGGCGCAGGATGTCCTCGTCCATCCCCTCGCCGTCCTTGTAGCCGTCGTACAGATCGTTGCGGAAGCTCTCGATCGTGTGATCGGAGGCGACACCGACGTGGGTGGCACCGTCGCTCGACAGTGCGAGGGTCGAAGCCACGACACCGGCGGCCGCGGCCGATCGGGTGGCTGTCGGCTGTGACGCGACACCTGTCCGAAGTGCTGGCGGAAGAGCTCGTAGGTGCCGTCGACGAGGTGGACGCGCATGCTCGACCGTAGCGCTCGCGGGTCGACCCCGGATTCGCGCGGACTCGTGCTCGGGATCTGCGGACACCGCGTGAGTTGTCGCGCAAGTCTCAGCAATTCCTCAAGACGAGCTTCGCAGGCGTCGATACATCAACGAGCCACCCGACCGATACGCCGGTCCGAGGAGACAACGGATGAGCGAAGCAATTCAGGAGATGCAGCGCCAGCATCGTCAGTGCCGTGCAGCAGGAGCTGACACGGTTCAGTGGCGAAGTCGCTTCCAACCTCAAGACGCTGAGCGACGACGTCGCAGCCGAAGCCGCCGCTCGCTCCGACCTCGAACGCCAGGTCCAAGCACTCGCCGGCGCGCTCGAGTCAGGCCAGGGCTCCAGCACGCAGTCCCACGACGATCTGCAACAGGTCCTCGACGCTCGCCTGAGCGAGTTCAGCGCCGCCGCCAAACGTGCGTCACGACGAGATGAACAACCGCCTCGGGCGCGTTGCCGACGAAGCCAACGTCGGGATCTCCGCAGCCGTCGAGGCCGCCGCCCGGCCGATCATCGGCAGGTCGAGTTCCGCCAGGACACCTTGGAATCCGAGGTGCGCACCCTCGACGGCTCACTCCGCAAGTTCGACGAACACGCCGGCCAGATGGTCGAGCACATCAACCAGGTCACCTCTGCGATCGACGGTCGCCTGGAACGGGTCCAGGCCGACGCCCTCGGATCGCTCGACGAGCGAATCGAACCCATCGTGCTGCGCATCGACGACGTGTCGGCTGCGGCCGCCCGTCAGCAGGCCGAAGTCGCCAACCTCATCGGTGATCGCGTCGACTCGAGCGAAGTCCGGATCAACGAGCGGATGCTCGGCCTCGAGAACCGGATGAACGAAGAGATCGGTCAGCGGGTCGCAGACATCGACGCTCACGTCGGCCGGATCGGTGTCGGCCTCGACGATGCCGTCATCATGCTCAACGACCGGATCGCCAAGGCGGACCAGAAGTTCACCGACGTCGAGACGACCTCACCGGCCATCCGCGGCGAGATGGCAGAGACGTCGACGCAGAAGCGATCGACGAGATGAAGGAGACGATGTCCTCCGCACTCGGTCAGGCCGAACTCGTCCGCATCGAGATGGAACGCTTCCAGGAGACGATCACCTCACGACCTCGACAAGACCATCGTGCGCCTCACCGAGATCGAGACCACGGTGCAGGACCAGCGCCATGGACGTCGAGACCGCCGTACAGCTCGAACGCCTCGAAGAAGTCGAGCGGGCCGTGCTGATGCTCGACCCCGACATCATCCGACCCAGTGAAGACGACGATCACGACGACGCAACCGTCGCGATGACTCGCCCGGCCGACGACGATGCATCGGCGACCTCGGTGCGGAACACGACACCGGTCGTGCCGATGGAGGATCGCCCGAATCGCCGCCGGCCTCGGCTCCGCTGACGCCGCCCACCGCTGAACCCACGGTCAACTCGGAGCCGGCGATCCCCGCTGCTCCATCGGTCGATCTCTCGATGAGCCTCGAGCCACCGGTCAACTTCTGACCGCAGCCGCGCTCCCGATCGACACCTGAAGCACCACCCATCGACACGACGACCACAGAACGCAGAACGGACACACACTCATGGCACTCGGACGCAAGAAGCGGCGACGACGACGCACCCGTACAGAGCGGCGGCGTCGCCATCGGCCGAGAGGAGTCCACGCTCGGCCCGAACGTCGGAGGACGAGTGCATAGCCGCAGGCCAGGCGCTCGTCCAGGCGGGCCACATCGACGGCCGAACAGCTCGCGCAGCTGCTCGAGGACTCGAACAGCGACCTGTTCAAGTTCAGTGAGTACGCGATCAGCCGCAACAGCGTCGGACGCAACGAGCTCGCACCATGCCGTCGCGACGGCGTGCCAGGTGCCGCGCCGCCGACTCCAACGTCGGCGAGCCTCGACGACGAGGTCGTCCAGAAGCTCACCGAGGAGGTGTGCCGCGAGCACAAGGTCATCGCCGATCGCCGAAGGCGCCGAACGGCCTGATCGTCTACGCGGTCGACCCGTCCACGGCGCGGCGTCAGCAGGTCGAGGCCGCCGCTGGTCGGCCAACGCCTCTCGTGGCGTGCATCCGACAACAACACGGTGACGTCGTTCATCGAGCAGATGTTCCGCACGTCGATCGAACCTCGACTCGATCGTCGCCGACGTTCGCCGACGAGGACGAGCAGCGTCAGGCCGCCGACAGGAAGACGGTCGCCGAGTCAACCTCGACGACCAGGCGCCGGTGGTGCAGCTGGTGGCGAAGATCGTCGGCCAGGCGCTGCGTGACCGCACGCTCCGACATCCACATCGAACCGCTCGACGACCGGCTGCGCATCCGGTTCCGCAGTCGACGGTCACCTGATCGAGGCGTTCAGCCTCCCGCTGTCGGCGCACAACGCGCTGATCGTCCCGCCTGAAGATCATGTCGGAGATGAACATCGTCGAGAAGCGGGCGCCGCAGGACGGCCAGTTCTCCACGAAGGTCGACGGCAAGAACCTCGACGTCCGTGTCGCGTCGGTCGCCACCGTGTTCGGCGAGAAGATCGTCATGCGTCTGCTCGACAAGTCGAAGTCGATGGTCGGCCTGGGCGAGCTCGGCATGCCGGACGAGACCTACAAGCACCTACTCGAAGCTGGTGCACGCACCGTTCGGCATGGTCATCTGTGCCGGCCCGACCGGTGCCGGCAAGACCACGACGCTCTACGCGACGCTGCTCGAGATCAACTCGACCGGCAAGAACGTCACCACCGTCGAGGACCCGGTGGAGTACGTGTTCCCCGGCATCAACCAGGTGCAGACCAACGTGAAGGCCGGCCTCACGTTCGCCACCGGTCTCAAGGCCCTCCTGCGTCAGGACCCCGACATGATCCTCGTCGGCGAGATCCGAGACGCCGACACGGCACGCATCGCGATCCAGTCGGCACTCACCGGTCACTTCGTGTTGTCGTCGCTGCACGGCACCGACGCCGTCGCCGCACTGCACCGTCTGCTCGACATGGGCATCGAGGCGTTCCTCGTCGCGTCGGCCGATCGTCGGCGTGGTCTCCCAGCGCCTGCATCCGCAAGATGTGCGACAACTGCAAGGAGCCGTACACGCCGGGCCCGAAGAACTGGCGGTGTTCCGCCGAGCACTCCGGCGGCAGCGCGCAAGACCGAGCTTCTGGCACGGCACCGGCTGCACGCTACTGCTCCGACACCGGCTACCGCGACCGCATCGGCATCTACGAACTCCTCCGCATCACCCCGGAGACTGCGCCGCCTCATCGTCGGTTGGGCGACCACCGAGGAACTGCGACGCCTGGCCGTCGCTCAGGGCATGCGCACGATGCTCCGCGAAGCGATGCAACTGGTCGAGGACGACGTCACCACCGTCCCCGAAGTGATCCGCACGCTCTTCGCCCACTGACGTCCGTTCCACACGGTTCACAGAATTCGCGCTCACGTGCGGCGTCGAACCTGCCGAAGAACTCTTCGAAGATGATCCGCCTCCGCAGCGGACCACGAACGAAGGATCGACAGGACTCGAACGATGCCAAAGTTCGCTTACGCCGCAATCGACGCCAGCCGGCGCTCCCGTCGAGGGGGTCACCAAGGCCGACACCATCGGCGCTGCGCGTGCGCTGCTCGTCGAGCAGAACCTGTTCCCGACCAAGATCGAAGAGACCCGCGGGATGCTCGACTTCGAGCTCACCAAGGAGAAGGTGAAGAAGAAGGAGCTGATGCACTTCACGCGTCAGCTCGCCGTGTTCGTCAAGGCCGGCATCCCGATCACCGACGCACTCGTCACGATCGGCGACGAGACCGAGGACGTCGCACTGCGCCGTGCGCTCGGCAAGCCTCGATCGACGACCTCCGCAACGGCGGGCTGCTCTCGGCGGCGGCCGCGGTGCACCCCGAGGTGTTCCCCGACTACTACGTCGGCATCCTGCAGTCGGCCGAACTCACCGGTCAGCTCGACACAGCGCTGGAGAGCCTCGCCGAGTACCTCGAGCGGGAGATCGACACCCGCTCCAAGGTCGTCGGCGCGCTGTCGTACCCGATGGTCGTCATGGTGATGGCGTTCGGCACCGTGCTGCTGCTCGCCGGCTACGTGCTGCCGCAGTTCAAGCCGCTGTTCGAGGAGCTCGGCGCCGACCTGCCGCTGCCGACCCGGATGATGCTGTTCTTCTCCCGCTTCTTCACCGACCTCTGGTTCGTCACCGCCGGGCATCGATCGCCGTCGATGATCGCCGTCCTGCTCTTCCTGTTCAAGCATCCGACCGGCAAGCTCTGGAAGCAGCGACTGGTCCTGAAGATCCCGATCGTCGGCGGCATCGTCGACTACGCGATCCTCGAACGCTTCTGCCGGATTCTCGGCGCGATGGTCAAGGCCGGCGTGCCGCTGCCCGAGGGGCTGCAAGACGACCATCGACTGCGACAGTCGAACATCGTGTACAGCGAACGCCTCGAGGTCGCCACGGAGCAGATGCTCGAAGGCCGCGGGCTTCTCCGGCCCGCTGATCGAGACCGAGCTGTTCCCGGGTGCTGCCAAGCAGATGTTCAAGGTCGGCGAGGAGACCGGCACGCTCGACGAACAGCTCGAGATCTCGCGCCGATCTACTTCGACCGCGAACTCGAGAGCCGGATCAAGAAGTTCACGACGATGTTCGAGCCGATCATGATCGTGTTCGTCGGTGTGATCGTCGGCTTCGTCGCCCTGGCACTCGTGTCGGCGATGTACGGCGTGCTCGGCGGCATCAAGGAGGACGAAGCGGCGCCGATCGAAGCACCCGCGCCGATCGTCCAGGTCGTCGACATCGACGGATCCGGCCTCGTCTGACCGTCAGGTCACGCGATCGATCGAGCATGTCAGCGTCGAGCACCAGGTCCACGAAGTGTTGACCGACGAACACGGCGATCACCGCGCCCAGGGCCAGGAACGGTCCGAAGGGGAGCTGGGTCTTGGCGGTCGCCTTGCCGCCGATCATCGCAGGGATCGCACCCAGCGTGCCGAGGATGAATCCGAAGAACAGGCCCGGCGCCACGATGCCCGGGTTCAACCAACCGAGGAACATGCCGAGCAGCGGCGCCAGGATCACATCACCGAATCCGAACGCCACGTCCTGGCCGTAGTACGCGTTGCTGGCGAGGTAGATCCCGCCGATCAGCGCGAGCGCGATCAGCGCTCCGAGCACCGACATCCAGATGCGTTCGGGTTCACCGACGATCAGGGCCGCTGCGACCAGAGCCGACACCGCCGAGCACCATGCCGGTGAACGTGATCTCCCGCGGCAGCCGTTGCTCACGAATGTCGATCCAGCTCTGCGACGACCAGCACCGAACCGAAGATCAAGAATGCCGGCAGCACTGCGATCGAGTCCTCGATCGTGGCGTCGTCGACGAAGCGCAGGGCGAACGCCACCCAGATCGCCACGTTCATCAATTCGATCACGATCGGCTCGATGCCGATCGGATTGCGGCACCGACGGCACTTGCCGCCGAGCGCCAACCAGCTGATGACCGGTACGAGGTCGAGCGGGCCCAGGCGCAAGTCGCAGTTCCCGCATGCACTCGGCGGGCGGTTGATGTTGCCGCCCCGTGGCACCCGATCCGCCACCACGGTCAAGAACGAGCCGATCAACAGGCCGAGCACGACGACCAGCGGAATCAAGAAGAAAAGACTCATCAGCACACCCAGATCAGCAATGCAGCCGGCACCCGTCGGCTCGTCACCGGAGGTTAGACCCCATGGCCGTAGAAGAAGCCAAAGCACCAGATCCCATGCTCGTGTCGCTCGCGACGGCGACTGTTCGAGTCAGGAGCATCCGACCTCCACCTGACGGTCGGACGCCCGGCGACGGTTCGCCGCGACGGGACGCTCGTCTCGTTCGAGAGGTGTGCCCGTGCTCACCTCGGTCGAGATCGACCGGATGATCATGTCGCTGCTCACCGACGAGCAGAAGGATGAACTCGAAGAACACAGCCAAGTCGACTTCTCGTTCGGTCTTCCTGGCGTCGGGCGCTTTCGTGCGAACGCGTTCAGCCAGCGAGCATCGCTCGCGCTCGCACTGCGTGTCGTTCCGTTCCGTGTCCGCACGCTCGAAGAGCTCGGCGCTCCATCTGCGTGCACGTCGTTGTCGTACAAGCCGTACGGCATCGTGCTCGTCGTGGGCCCGACCGGTTCGGGCAAGTCGACGACGCTCGCCGCGATGATCGACCGCATCAACGAGACGCAGTCCGGTCCACATCCTCACCATCGAGGACCCGGTCGAGTACCTGCATCATCACAAGATGGCGATGATCAACCAGCGCGAGGTCGGCACCGACGTCCGTTCCTTCAGCCAGGGGCTGAAGAGCGCCCTTCGTGAGGACCCCGACGTGGTGCTCCTCGGCGAGATGCGCGACCTCGAGTCGATGGAGATCTCGTTGTCGCTGGCCGAAACCGGCCACCTCGTGTTCGCCACGCTGCACACCAACGACGCTGCTCAGTCGCTCGACCGCATCATCGACGTGTTCCCGGCCGAACGCCGTGACCAGATCCAGATCATGCTCGCCGGTGCACTCCAGGGTGTCATCTCGCAGCGACTGCTCCCGGCCGATCGGCGGTGGCCGAGTCGCCGCCTACGAGATCATGATCGCCAACGAAGCGATCAGGAACCTGGTGCGTGAAGGCAAGTCGCGTCAGATGCGCAACATGATCGCGACCGGCGCGGCCGACGGCATGCAGACCGTCGAGATGGACCTCGCCCGTCTCGTCGCCGCCGGCTTGATCTCGATGGAGACCGCCATGGAGTCTTCGGCATACCCGAAGGAGATCCAGGCCCAGCTCGCCACCGCACGCTCGCAACTGCAGGCGCAGGCCACCATGGCCACCGGTCAGGCCGGCTCGTCCGGTTCAGGCGAGTACTCCGAACAACCCGTGAACGCCTGATCGGCGACGCCGATCGCCATCCGAAGGAGACCTCAGCATGGTCGTCAAGAAGCTTCCGTACAAGAACCTCGCAGGGATCACCACGTGCCCGGGTGGGTGGTTGGTGCTCCCCGGTCGCATGGCCGGCATCACGATCTCGGCCGAAGAGGCCTTCGTCGTCAAGAACCTGTTCGACGTCCTGGACTATCGGCCGTCGTTCGAAGCCGCCGCGATCAACGCCCCGATGGGGCTCAAGGATTTCCCCGACGGACCGTGGCGTGCATGCGACGTCGACGCCCGCCAGTACGTCGGGTGGCCCCGTGCCGCGGCGATCTACGGCGTGCCGAGCCGTGAATCGTTCGAGGAGACCACCGGCATGGCTGCTGCCCGCAGAGAGAAGTGGATGAACGGCGCCGACAAGCGCCGCTTCAAGTGGATGCGCGAAGCGGCGCACGAACTCCAGCCGTACCACGCACGTCGGTTCGTGCCGGCCCATCCCGATGTGTCGTTCACTGCGATGAACGGCGACGAGAAGCTGAAGACGTCGCCGTGGCACGAGGACGGCCGCCACGAGCGCCTGCAGCTGATCAAGTCGCAACTGCCGGGCGTCGACGACGTCGTCACCCGCACACCGCCGAAGGGCGCACACCCGAAGATGCTGCTCGACGCCGCTGCAATGCTGTGGACCGCACGACGTCAGTCGGGCCGAGCGATCTCGCGCTTCCCCCTCGATCCCACCTGGGATACCGAAGGCATGCGCACCGAACTCGTGAGGTAGCCCCAGTGACGCCGCTCGCTGCGTTGCGTGCGTTCCTCATCGACTGACGTCGACGTCGTCACCACGCTCCTTGTCGGCTCAGCAACGCGGCGGTCATTGTGTTCATCTCTCAGATTCGACGACGCCGCAGCTGTCCCATTGCGAACACGGCAATCGTGGTCGCCAGCGGAGCGCCCGCAGCGCATGTCAGGCGGCGTCGGTGGCCGAGTTGCCTTCACCCGATCGCTCGACGATCTGTGATGGGTGCAGACCGCCAAGGGGTTCAGGCCGCTTCGGATCATCGTTGAAGTGGAGCCAGCGGAAGTCGAGGCGTTCGCCGATGGGGTGTTCGTACGCCCCTTGGATGGGAGGCGGTGGCGCCCCTGGGGGCCAGGGTCTCGCACCGGATTCGGTGAGGACTTTGCCGTACTTGTCGGTGAAGACCAGGCCGCCTGCTGCCTGTTGGTCGAGGTCGGCGTTGCCGGTGATGCCGAGTCGTCTCTGGTGGTGCAGGCGGTGGTGTTTGGGGCAGATGCAGATGAGGTTGAACGTGTCGGTTGGGCCGTTCTGTGACCAGTGGATGATGTGGTGGACTTCGACAAACCGGTTACTGCCGCATCCGGGAACTCGGCAGCCTTCGTCGCGGTGTTCGACGAGTCGTCGTGTCCGGTCGGGAACGATGTGTTGTGATCGTCCGACCGAGACGGGGACACCGTTCACGAACTTCACCGGAGACAGCAGGGCGTCGCAGGTGATGCGATCGGCGGCCGCCGCTGGGACGGGGCGGCCGCGTGAGTCGGTGACGTCGCCGGTCTCGGTCATGTGGAAGTTCACGCGGTACCGGCTGCGCCGCTCGGGTGTGTCGATCGAGTCCAACGACCGTTCGGCCACTTCGACCAGTGCGTCGACCGTGTCGACGTCGGGGACGCCGGCATTGAACAGGGTGTCGTGGGCGTTCTTCAGGGCGTCGTGAATGATGCTGCCGGTATCGGCACCGAGGTTGGCGTGGAGGCGGAAGCGTCCGTTGTCGTCCCACCCGTACCAGGCCTCATCCTCAGGAACGCAAGGTGTCGGCGTGGCTTTGGGCTCGGCATCGGCGCCTCCGACAGCAACGTCGGCTTCGGCTGCTGCTTTGGCGGCTTGGCCTGCGGGGGACAGGTCGTAGTCCCACGGATACTCGCGAGCGGTCTTGGCGACCTGAGCAACCGAAAGCCGCGGTGCGAGACCCGACATCTGCTGATCACACCAGCTTGGTGCGTGCCTCACCACCGGCGCCATCTGATCCAACGACAACTCACCACGTTGCATCGTGGCGACGCAGTGCGGGAACTCGGAAGCGCGTTTCGCGACGGCGACGATCTTGGTGGCGGTGCCGTGGGAGACGCCGGCTTTCCAGCGGATGTAGGACTCGACGTTCCACAGGCCGTCGCCCTGCCACTCGCGCACGTTGTCGAGCATCCACACCGCGCACGACACCAGACGCGCGTGCTGAGCGTTCAGGTGGCCGGCAGCGGAGGAGAACACGTCATCGACGAACGACATGTCAGCAGATGCCGAAACCAGTGTGTCCCCTGAGACCCCTCCCATGAAGAGAACCATACCGCGCTTCGGACAGGAAAGCAGTCACATGTTCGTTGAAGTGGCAAGAAATATGCGATGTCCAGTTTGAGCGCCCTGCTGGAGGTCGCTGACGCGATCCCGGTGGCTGCCGCATCTCGATCCGCCGACATCCAGGGCGAATTGCAGACGGACGAGCGAGCTGACCGACCATGGCAGACTCCACGGATGAGGACGGCGACGAGAACGTGGACGCGGGCCTTGGTGACCGGGGCGTCTTCGGGGATCGGCCGTGAGATGGCTCGACAACTCGCCGGTGCGGGAACAGACCTGGTCGTCGTCGCTCGAGATGAGCAACGGCTGCAGGAGCTGGCCGACTCCGTCGACGTCGACTGCGAGGTCATGGTTGCCGATCTCTCCGACCGCAGCGCACTGTCAACCGTCGAGGAGCGGCTCGCCGACGTGCTCGCGCCGATCGATCTGCTCGTCAACAACGCAGGACTCGGCTTCCAAGGACCCTTCCACGAGCTCGACGCGGAACGCGCCACCGTGGTCGTCGATGTGAACGTGGGAGCGCTGCATCGCCTCGCACTCGTAGCGGCACCGGTCATGGTCAAGGCAGGTCGCGGTGGGATCCTCAACGTGTCGTCGATGGCCGGCTTCACGGCGACGCCGGGCGGTGCCACCTATTCGGCGACGAAAGCGTTCGTGACGTCGCTCTCCGAATCACTCCACATGGAGTTGCGGACACATGGCGTCCACGTGAGCGCGTTGTGCCCGGGCTTCACGCGCACCGAGTTCCAGAGCAGGGCCGACTACGACACGTCATCGGTTCCGGATGCTGCCTGGCAGACCGCCGAGCAGGTGGCGAAATCGGGCTTGCGTGGGATCCGGAAGAACCGGCCCGTGGTGGTGCCTGGTGCGTTGAACAAGGTGACGGCAACGGTGGTCGACGTGCTGCCGGCAAGGGTGCGACGTCGCGTCGTCGCACGTCTCGCCGACTGATCAGGCGAGCGACAGGCCGTCGATCGGTCCGTCGACGAGATCGTGGGTCATGTTGACACCGAGCTCTTCCAGCTCGGTGTCGAGATCAGCAAGCGTCGACGGACTGACCGGCACCGGTGGCGGTGGCGGCATCTCGTCCTGCGGTGTCGTCGACGGGGTGGCGGTCAACGGCGCGGCGGCGGCCGGCGGCGGCGCCATGACGGGAACCGACGCAGGCGAAGCGGTCAGCGGGGGAGCGGTCGGTGTGGCTGCCGACGCGTCGGATGCGAACAGATCGGTGATCGCGTCGGCGAGCGCCTTCTGGTTGGACAGGCACTGCTGCAGGCCGTCGCGGATCTCGGCGACCTGTGCGTCGAGCGTGTCCAGGCGGGCGGTCACGTCGGTCCCGCCGCCGGGCTCGGCGCTCATGCGGTCGGAACGTTCACGCTCGATCAACCCGATGACGCGCTGTTCGCTGCGCTCGTTCGAGTGCTGGGCTTCGGAGCGGACGAGTTCGACCTGCTCCTGTGCAATCTGTGCGTAGGCGGCCAGTGACGTGAACTGGCTCGAGATCTGTTGCTCGACCTGCGTCACCCGTTGGTGCAGCTGATCGACGCGCACGGCCTCCGCCACGGCGGTCTCGTCTCCGAAGAAGTCATCGATGGTGACGTCGAGCTCCGCTCGTTCGTCGACGGCGGTGGTCTCGCTGGTTTCCTTGGTCTTGCCGAACATGTCGTGTCCTGGTCCGCCTGCCGGTTGCCGGCTGCTGTGATCGTGGTGGGTGAAGAGCTGCTGCGTGCACCGCACGCATGGAAGTCTTTCGGCGCGGTTGTTCAGCTTCTTGAGCAACTCGATACACAAATATACGGACTCTTGATTCTGTCGTTCCAGATAAGACGATCTCCTGTTCATTAACGGACCGCCGCTGCGTCGCCCGCGATGAACGCGTGGCGAGCGATCCGCACGCACGCACTAGTAGAGAGGTGTCGCCAGCCGTGCTGTCAGGGTCAAGATTCGATCTGTCCATGGTCCGTGAACAGGTACTTCGCGAGATGCTCGAGGAAAGTTCGACAAAGCACTCAAGGACCGGACTCGGGGGACCGAAACATTCAGTGCACTACGGGAGAGCATCTCACGGAGGGCGCAACGTGAGAAACAACTCAACCAATCAATCGATTCAACAGCGGAAGGAAACGCAGAATCATGAACACTTCAAAGAACCAGGACAAGGGCTTCACCCTCGTCGAACTCCTCATCGTCATCGTCATCCTCGGCATCCTCGCCACGGTCACGGTCTTCGCCGTTCGTGGCATCACCGACCAGGGCCAGGAGAACGCCTGTGACACCGAGGAGAAGACCGTCATCACCGCAGCCGAGGCGTACTACGCCCAGGAAGGCGACACTCCGGCCAACGTCGCACTGCTCTTCACCACGGGCTACCTCGCCGACAACGGCGCCTCCGCCAACTGGGCGA
The DNA here is from genome assembly GCA_963797925.1 of Ilumatobacteraceae bacterium. GTDB lineage: Bacteria > Actinomycetota > Acidimicrobiia > Acidimicrobiales > Ilumatobacteraceae > Ilumatobacter_A. Next base: position 719,722 of record CAWCQZ010000001.1, read on the forward strand.
TCACAGACAACGCCGGTCCTGGTGCGGTCGTGACCATCTCGTCCGTCTCCGGCGGCGACTGCTGATTCGGCGAGCAGACACCATCAGGGGCTTCGGTGCCTGTTGACAGTCCGCAATCGAATTGAGAAGAGCCTCGCCTTTGGGCGAGGCTCTTCTTCGTTTTCGAACCGTCGTCCTTCGCTTTCCAGGCAAGTTCTGACGACGCTGTCAGTGGCGACGTAGCTCGTCAAGAGTACCTCAAGTCAGCGCTCGGCTCACCGATGAACAAGCATGGAGACAGTTCACGACACGGCGATGACTCCGGCGTGAGACGACGCCGACACACAACCGGGGCAGATCTGCCGGACTCCGCCGCGTCTCGATGGACGACCCGGATCGGCTCTTTCCGATCCGGAGCAACGGGTCTCAGCGGTGCCGACCTCGCAGTGTTGCGCACTGTTCTTCCTGCCGTGTGCCTTCCTGCCGATCTTCCAGACGAGTTGGTGGACGCCGCGAATGATGATGTTGCTCTCGGTGATCCCGCAGGTGTCATCGCGCTCGTCCGACTCGTCCGATCCGGCGACACTGCCGCACGTTGGGCCGTTGCATCGCGGGGTGTGTTCCTTGAGCGCGCTGCAGCCGACTCGTTTTTGGCATCGTTCAAGGGGTACATCGGGCAGGACTCGAGCGTCATCACCTTCTTCGGAGCGTTTCTCGCTCTGGGCACTTGCCCGGTTCATGTCCGATGACGGCAGACGACTCGTCGTGCCGACGCTCCTCGCTGCATTCGGTGTCAACCTTCTGGTCGCCACGATCCAAGTCGTCGGACGCAGATCGAGAACGGCCCAGTTCGCGCTCTTCCTACGATCGGGCCACCGGCTTCACTCCGAATCCGGTGTATCTCGGCGCGTTGATGGCGGGTGGGACGGCGTTGTGTATCCACCGGCTCGCCACAGCGACGCACCGGCGGTGGACCTGGTCGGCGGGTACCTTCGCGTTCTCGGCCGGAATCGCGTTCTCCGGATCGCGGGTGGCGCTGCTGTCAGGCGCTCGTCGCCGTCTACTGCGTCGTTCGGTCTCAATCGTGTCTGGGCGGCGTTCGGTTTCGTTTCCTTCGCGAGCGGCGCCTCGTCGTCGGCAGCCTCGTCGTGCGCACGTTCGTCGGATCCGGTCGCGACTCGGTATCGCGACTCGGGCAAAGCGACGAGTTCCGGCGGCCGGTTCCCGACCTGGCGGGCCGCGACTGATGCCGTCATCGAGACGCCGTTCTTCGGATGGGGCCTCGGTCGATTCCGCTTCGCAGTGCAGGGGCGATTGTCGGTGGAGGACATGGCGGTTCTGAACGGAGCAAGCTTCTTCGACGCTCACAACGTCGTGGTCGGGCTCGCCGTCGCTGTCGGCGTTCCGGGTCTGATCGTGTTCGCAGGCTTCTCGTGGACGACGGCACGCCGGATGATCCGGCGCATGGTGTCGTCGTGGCAGCGATCGTGATGACCTGGGCACTCCAACCCGCCTCGCTGACAACGATGCCGGTCGTGCTCGCATTGCTCGGCGTCCGGCGCGAGGTCGATGAGGATGTCTCCAACGACTCCTCGGGAATCGGTCGATTCGTGATGAGTGGCGCAGTCGCTCTCGGCCTTGTTGCATCGCTCGGTGTGGGCGCTGTGGACTTCATGTTCAACAGAGCCGTGCAGGCTGACGACGGAGCGGCTGCGCTGTCATTGGAGAAGCTGTACCTGGGTGACCCCGTGGTGAGCTATGCGGTCGCGCAGAGTCTGTCCTTTCAGGTGACGGATGAAGCAAGCCTCGAACGGATGCTCGACGCTTTCGAGCGGATCGACGGAGATCGAACCGACTCGGCCGTTCTGGTGGGTCCAGCTTGCTCGCCGTCAGGCATCGGTCGGTGATCAACGAGGCGGCGCTCGAGAGCGCAGAGCGAGCGTTGCGCTCGACTCGACCCTTCGATTTGAATGCATGGCAGGTCGTTCGAATCCTTGCAGGAGCCGTCGGCGACCAGCAGGCACCGCGAGCGATGACGTCCTGTGCCAATCGAAGTCGAAGTCGAACGCTGCGATTCGCCAGACGGCACCAGCTCTCTCGATGAATGACAATCTGAGCACAGATCGACGCCTGTGATCTGGCACCCGTTGGTCGTACCTGCAACACTGGGACAAGTGAGGTTCGTCTACGAAGGAGCAATCTCCTCGGAGGCAATGAGGCACGCCTCCACTTTGGTGGCATGGCTCGGGCGCTCAGCAGCAAGGTCGAGCTGGACCTCGTGTTGCCCGGTTTCAGCGATGAGCAACCGTTCGACGCAGAAGTCGGGGATGTAGCGGTGACCCGCTACGTGCCGTCGTTGCGTCGGTCGTTGATCGGGCACCTCGGGTACGAGGTCGCCAAGACGTTCCTGTTGGCTGGCCTTCGGATCCACGATGTGTTCGCTCGGCGCCAGACCATTCACATGATGCGAATCTCACCGATCGGCATCTCACCGATCGTCGCCCGCTGTCTCGGTTCGACGGTGGTGGTCGAGGTGAACGGTATGCCCGACGGGGAGTTCGTCTCCCGGGGCTTCCGAAGAAACGTCCAGTCGTATGTGCGGTGCGCCTGATGACCAATCTGCAGTTCCGTGCAGCGACGCACGTGGTCGCCGTGACCGAGGGCCTCGCCGATGCCGCCCGGCGCCGGACCTCCGCGCCGGTCATGCGGTTGGAAAACACGATCGATCCCGACGATCTCCGCGACGCGATCGCTCGTCGGACAGAAGGAGCAGCGTTCAGCATTGCCTACTCCGGTGCGTTTGCGCCGTGGCAGGAACTGCAGCTGCTGGTTCGAGCGTTTGCATCCCTGGTCAATCAGCAGCCCGAGAGGGACTGGAAGTTGATCCTCATCGGTGACGGCGAGGATCGCGAGGCAATCGAGGCAACCGTCGATGAATGCGGTGTCGGCGATCGCACCGAGCTGACCGGTTGGGTCGACCGTGGTCTCTCCGTCGACCGACTCCTCAAGGCGCGTGTCGCTGTCGTTCCGCTCGCAGCCGAAGGCGAAGACGGCAAGTCGCCGCTCAAGCTGTTCGAGTACCTGGCAATCGGCCGGTCGGTCGTGGCATCTGAAGTCGACGGCATCGTCGAGCTCGACGACTATCCGATCGTCTCGTATCGCGCTGGTGACCAGGAGTCGCTCGCTGCGGGGATCCTCGAGGCGATCGGTGAGGATGCCGCCGAAGGCTTCGATGAACTGTTGCCGCGATTGTCCTGGAACGAACGAGCCGATCGATTGCTGGAGTTCGTGGGCGCCACGAGCCGCTGGGCGCGTGCGTCAGTGCGTGTAGAGCCGGACGAGTGATGCCCAGCAATCCTCTGGATCCATACGATCGAGTCGATGCCGACCACCTTCGCCCAGTTCGCGTCGACGGTCGGCGTCTTCGACCAAGTGCGAGAGTTCTCTCCCCAGCGCCCCGACATCACCGACTGATACGAGGCGACCGCCCACGTCGTGGTGAACGGCATCGACCGTGCCGGTCGCCGCATACCCCACGACAGGCACTCGACACCGTTGCGCCTCCATCGGAACGTTCGGGAGGCCCTCGCGGTACGACGCAAAGGCCAGGACGTCCATTGCCGAGAAGGCGAGTTCGCGGATCGTCCATCCACGGGATGTGGACGATGCGATCGGATTGCTCGATGGCGATCCGGGTCTCGGGTGACACCGGGTCGCCGTCCTCGAATTCCCCGACCAGCAGCAGCCGAGCGTCGGGACCCCGAGTGGCGAACAGCGAGACGATGTCATCGATGCCCTTGTCTTTCGTCAAGCGTCGACGACGAACCCGACGACGACCTCACCGTCGGCCAATCCGAGTGTTCGACGAGCCTCGATACGGTTGGGCAACTGGTCATCTAGCGACATGCACGGCGCACGGTCCAGCGTCGCCGCACAAGAGCGCTGCTCGCTCGCTCGAGACGACCCGCTCGGCGATAGCGACTTTGCGCGGACTTCGCGCTGTTGTACAGGACGAGTCGGTCGCCGACGACGCGGCGATCCGCTCCAGCAGGCGAAACAGGCAGCGTCGCCAACCGTGAGCAGTCTCGAACCGGAGCCCCCACACGACGTCGGCACGCGCTGTGGGACCCGGCATATCCGTGCGGCGAGCATTCCGAGAAGCCCGGCCTTCGGTGTGGCTGCGTTCACGGTGGTCGGGCGGATGCGTCGAGATTAGCCGGCAGAGCTGCCGGGGGATGCGGCGCGAAGGTCGTTGCAGCGGATGTGGCTCTCGCTCGAGTTCGAGATGTCGTGGCAATCGACCAAGTCGGGGATGGTGTCGGTGCCGTCGAACCGGGAGCCCAGAGAGGTCTCGATGCCGTTTCTCAGCGAGATGCTGGAGTTGGTCGTGGAGGAATCGTGCGCTGACAGGGCTACGACGAGATGAAGGACGTGTCGCCGGGTCGTGGTCATCGCGAGGATCTGGCCGGCACTTCCAACCACTGTCGCTCCGTCGGGAACGTCGTCGACCACGACCGCCCCAGCTCCGACGAAGCAATCGACCCCGACGGTGACACCCGGCAAGAGGTTGGCGCCGGTTCCGACGGTCGACTGGTCGCCGACCGTGACGTTGCCGCTGACGGTCGCTCCGGGAAACACCGAGACGTGGTCACCGAGGTGTGCGTCGTGTCCGACAGCGGTGTTCACGTGAAGATGCACGTGACGGCCCAGTTCGACGTTCGTGGTCATTCGTGCGCCGGCGCACATGATGAGTCCCGGCGCCGTGATGATTTCCGTGGCCCATCGGGACGGACATCGGGTGGAGCAACGAGGCGATGGGGGCGCCTGCTGCGTGACCACGTCCGAGAGATCGGAACGGTGTCTGGCCGTCGCCGATCGCAATCACGATTTCGATGCCTCGGATCCAGGTTGGCGAGGATTGTGCTGGACCCGAGGACCGCCGACCCACGAGAGGTTCGAGAAGGGCGACGTTCAGGAGCGCCGTCAGTCGATGAACCCCACCGCCTCGATGCCGACGAGGGCTTCGATGACGTCAAGGACCTCACGCCCAAACCCGCCAGCTCCGATGACGACGATGCGACGGAGCGAATCGACAGGTTCCATCATCCGTAACTTACAGTCGGCTGGCGGTTGCTCGGTCGATCTGGCAAGGGGAACCCAGCTCGGTATGGGGCTCCGGCGGCCAGGATTTTGATTCGCAAGTTTTCCTCAAGATGGTTCCTCTTGGCGTCGAAGAACCTTCAGCGGAGCGATTCGCCTATTTCAAGCGAGCAGCCAATGATCTCCACCCCGTCGACCGACTTCATCACCGAGTGTGACTCGTCGAACGTTGATCGCCAGCGTGGTCGTCGACGCACTGCCTGGCAGCCGCGCCAGCGGGCAAGTCGCTCACCCGATCGACTCTCTCTGCGTGTTGGTGTCAAAGCCGGCCCGTTTGCGCAGCCCGAATGCGTTCGCCCGCTCCACGCTCCCGATGTGCACTCGATGGATTCTTCCTCGATGTGTGCCGAATCGCAGCGGGTCAGTGCTTTCGCCCGCAGGTCGGTTCCCGTTGTTGAACGGAACCCCAGCGATCGGGGAGAGGCCCGGTGATGGGTTCCCCAAGCCGCACGTCGGGCTGCCGAAAACCGTCGCGAGAGGACGGGATGCAGTTGCGCGATTGCGTCCGGTCAAGCTACGGCTCAAGCGATCATGGCGCTCGCCCTTCTGCTCGCAAGTCTGGCGAACCCGCAAGCACTCATCGGCGCATCGGTGTTCATCGGTACGGTGCAGTTCGCAGCACCCGCAATCACAGCTCGTCGAGACCTGAGGGCAGTGGTCGGCGAGGCGGCGCTGCTCCCGGGCCGAAAGGAACTTGCCGGCGTCCTGTTCTCGGCTTGCGTGCTCGGGCTGGTTGGTCTTGTTTTTAACGCCGCGGGGTTCGTCGCCGTCGGCCTGCTCTCCGCACTGCTGCTTGGTGCCCAGTCCGTGGAGACGGGGACGAGATTGCGAATCTCCGGCGTTCGCTCGTCCATACAGTTTCGTGTTTTGGCCGCAGCGGCGATGCTTGTGTTGCTGCCCCCAGCCGCCCTTCTTGCAGCATTTGCTTTCGTCGCTGCCGATTTGCTTGCTCGAACGCTCGTGACGCTCGGCCCGATGGTGGAGCGGGCAGCACGCTGGGACCTTGACGGCGACGAGGTCGCAACGGGTGGAGGGAGCCTGGCCAGCTCTCGGCAGCGACCCTGAGCGGTGTCGGCAACTCGACGTTCTTTTTGTGCATCCCCCTGTTGCCGACGAGTGGGATGACGTCGGCAGCGATTGCGCTCGTCGTGGTTCGCCTTGTCCAAGCAGCATCCGGAAGTCTCGGCTCTGCCGTAACGCAGGCCAGCTTGAGGGCTGGAGTTGCAGCGACGTCGCGAAATGCCATGTTGCTGGGGCTCCTCGTTGGAGTGCTGGTCGTCGTGGGCTGCTTCACCTGGGAACGAGGGCTTCGTTCCGGCCGCCCCTTCGCGGTGGCATGCGCCGCACGTCTCGTTGGTACCGGTCTCGCCGGACTGTTGGTCAGCGACTTCGCCCGGTCGTCATCGTGGCGTCGAGAATGCGGGTTCCAGTTCGCTCTTCTGATGGTGCGTCTCTGCTTCGTTTCGTTCGCCGTGGTGGTCGGAACAAGTCTCGAGAGCTTCGCCCTCGGGTTTCTGTTCACGGAGGCGGCAGGTCTTGGACTCCTCTCTGTACGCGTTCCGGCGAAAGAAGCTGTGCCAGGTATGGTCATGAAGTGAAGCAGTGGGGAACGGGTCGAGACAACCCTCGTTGATCACCTCCCAAGCGTTCAGGCTCTTGAAGAAATCTTCTCTCCGATCGACCGGGCTTTTGGTTGCAGCGCTTCGGAGGCTGGGTGTGCAGTCCTACCCAACCCCACTTTGGAGTGCTTCGGAGCACCTACACGACCTCGTTCGTTGTTTGGCCGATGATATGGCTGAGAACGACCTCATCGTCGAGTTGGGGAGTGGAAGCGGTGACGTCGACCTGGCATCTATCGCAAAGGTGATTGCGTTCGAGCACGATCCATCTTTCTTGGACCCGGGTGTTCCGAACGTGGAAGTAGTACACGCTCCACTTAAACCGCATGGAGACATCTCCATTGCGAAGTACGTGGGTGACCGTGTTTGGTATGACCGGGACGTCGTAGCCCAGACTCTCGAGACGGTAGACGTTGGAATTCTCATCGTCGACGGCCCTCAAAGACAACACGGCCGTTTCGGAGTTCTCTGCGAGCTTGATCGAATCGCTCCGAAGGTGGCCGTCATCATTGATGACGTGGCGCGACCCGCCGACCTTCGTCTTGCGCAACTGATTTCAGTGCGATTGGGCCGGCCGCTCTTCGTCTCGAATGACGTCGGAATTGTCCTGGTCGATGATCCAAAGTCGGGCTTCCTCGCAACAATTTCGGCTGCGGAGGCGCTCCCGGCCCAACTCGTTGACCAGTGGTTCCCCGAACTTCGAGGATGAATCGGCAGTGCGGTTGATTGATTCGCCGTGAAACGTCTCGTAGACCTCGTGATGTCCTTCACGCTCATCATTGTGACCTCTCCGGTCAGCCGCGGCTCTGGCAATTGCGGTCTGGTTGCGCATGGGCAGCCCTGTGTTGTTCCGGGCAGAGCGCGCCGGGTGCGGCGGCAAGCCGATACAGGTTCTCAAGTTCAGGACGATGAGTGAGGAGCGCGATGAACACGGATGTCTGCTGCCCGACCTGGAGCGACTCGGTGGGTTCGGAACAAGACTGCGAAGCATGAGCTTGGATGAGCTTCCGCAGCTCTGGTCGATCTTGCGCGGTGACATGAGCTTTGTCGGTCCACGTCCGCTTCCGATGCAGTATCTCGAGCGTTACTCGTCTCGCCAGCGAAGGCGGCTTGACGTCTTACCTGGATTGACTGGTTGGGCGCAGGTAAACGGTCGCAATTCGCTGTCATGGGCCGACCGTCTGGAACTCGACGTGTGGTACGTCGAGAATTGCTCGCTCCGACTCGACTTACAAATCCTCCGAAACACGGTTGGCGTGGTGCTCGGCCGTGAGGGCATCGCCGCAGATGGGGCGGCCACGATGCCCGAGTTCAGAGGCGGGTCGCTAGATGAAGATTGATGGAAGATGCGCTCGAGGCCGTCCCACTCACAGGAAATGAAGCTTGAGGTCCGCTACGTAGCTATGGGTAAAGACCGCAGGCGATGGTTTGCGATGCTTTAGTGTGAGCGTGTACAGCTTTGCCGTTGGTTGCTAGCCTTCCGGTCTCGTCGCAAAAATCCGCTTCAGCTCGGACCTGATGTGAGCCGCTCCACGCAGGCTGCCCGCCCTGTTTAGGTGACTCTTGTCGAAGTAGGAAGGCGTTCCGTCGGGTGAGTCAGTTCGGCACTGCAGGTCGGAGCAGAATACGTCGGACAGATCGATCCAGTGGCCAGCTGCGACCAGCGAGTGTTCAATCGCTGCCGTCGTGGAGCGATAACTCTCGTACGCGGCTCTCTCTTGATGCAGCGCTGTGGGCTGAGCACGCAGCAGCGTCGGCGAAGTCATCTCCTCGGCGTAGATCGGCACCGGGTCGATCGACACGAGTTGCGCGCCGAGGTCGTCCAATCGAGCCCGGGTTGCGGCGAGCCCCTCGGCCCACAGAACGTCGACGGCCGCGCGCTGCAGGGCGAGCTCTCCGTCGGCATCGCGAACAGCAGGCCGATCACTCTCGGAGAGCCATCGGTATGCCGTCGAATTGTGCGCCACCACGACTGCAACAGGCTCGAGTTCACGGATCATGCCCATCGCGTTGTCTCGGTGCTGTTCGCAGCCATCTGTCGTCTTGACCTCGATGAACGGACACAGATTTTGGGTAAACACAGCGACGTCGTACCCGAGATTGTTGCCTGCCTTGATTACGCCGTCGGCGAGCGACGCTGCATGTGAATCGCCGGCCAGCACGATGGTTCCCTCGCTCGTTCGATCTGTTTTGAACGTGCACGAATCGATGTCGGGTGCGGAAGCGGCGTGGCAGCCGGAGGTGTAGGCGATGCCGTCTGGCTCGCCTGCAAAGACCGTCCACCCCCAGGTGCGAGCCGCGCCGATACCGGCGATCGTTGCGGCTGCTGAGACAACCGCGATCGAGGCGACGGCGCCGACGGCGATCCGCCGGGGAGTGAAGACGGCCGTGCGTCGAGTGACCGGTTGTTCGATGAGCCAGTACGAGATCGCTGTCGGAATCAAGGCGCACGCCGCAGCAACGATGCTGATGGCGAGTCCGTTTCCGAGCGTCTGGCGGGCCATGACGATGAGCGGCCAGTGCCAGAGATACCAACCGTAGGACCGGTTGCCAATCCACGTCAGCCAGGAGTGGCTCAGCGATGCCTGGAGCCACCGGACATGCGGCGCGGCCGCAATGAATCCGGCAGCCGAAGCAACGACGGGCAGTGCGAGCAGGCCAGGAAATCGGGTTGCAGCGGAGAACGTGAACACGACGACAGCGAGAACCGAGACGGATGCCATGGCGATCATCTGCGAGCGCCGAACCGACAATGGCACTAGCGCGAGCAGGACACCGGCGCCCATCTCCCAGAAGCGGCTGACAGGAGAAAAGAAAGCCGATTCCTGATCGAAAGCCCGGATCAACCGCTCAGCTGAAGTGAGCGACAGCAGCGAGAGCGCACAGAGAGAGCCGGTCAGCACGGTTCGCGTCGACCAGCGCGTTTGCCGTTGTGCGGCAACACCGGCGATAACGAGGAGGGGCAGCACGAGATAGAACTGCTCCTCCACACCGAGCGACCAGAGGTGCAGGTAGGGGTTGAGTTCCAAGGCTGACGCGAAGTATCCACCCGCTGCCCGTTCGAGCTGAAGGTTCGCTGCCGAGAAGGTTCCGGCCAGCGCCGTGTCCGTTGCGGACTGCTGAACCTGACCGAGTTCCAACAGGAAGGTGCCGAGAGCGAGTGTCGTCAGCATCATCACGGCGAACGCCGGAATGAGCCGGCGAGCACGCCGAACCCAGAACGATCGGAGACGGATGGTTCCGGTTCGATCGATTTCGCGCAGCAACGACTTTCCGATGACGAAGCCGGAGATCACGAAGAAGATGTCGACGCCGACAAACCCGCCATCGAAACCGGGGACTCCGACGTGGTAGAGCACGACGATCAGGACAGCAATGCCACGAAGGCCCTGAATGTCCAGGCGGTGGCCGGGTTCGGCGACTCTCTCCGATGAAAGATCGGGCTCGTTCGTCGCCGCTCGGGGTGCGAGAAGGGTGGCCGCCACAACCGCTACGCCGAAATCGGTGCGGTTCGACGAACGACGGAGCAGATTCGGTCCTGATCCTCTGCGCTGAGTCCAGCGCCGCTCGGCAGACACAGCCCGCGTTCGAACAGGTCGTCACTGACACCGTTGACATATGAGCGGGCGTCGGCGAACAGTGGTTGCAGATGCATCGGCTTCCACAGGGGTCGCGACTCGACGTCGATCTCGGCCAGTGCGGCCATCACCCGATCACGACGTTCGGCGTCGGGGAACAGCACGCAGGTCAGCCATCCGTTCCACGCGCTCCACTCGGGTACCGGCATGAACTCGACATCGTCGGCAGCGAGCAGCTTCCGGTAGCGAGCGTTGACGTTGAGCTTGCGGTCGATGATCTCGTCGAGGCGAGCGAATTGGGCGTTGCCGAGTCCGGCGAGCAGATTGCTCATCCGGTAGTTGAAGCCGAGCTCCTCGTGCTCGTAATGGACAACCGGTTGCCGGGCCTGCGTCGAGAGGTAACGGACCCGATCGCCGATGTCGTCGGTCGGAGCGACGAGCATGCCGCCGCTGCTGGTGGTGATGATTTTGTTGCCGTTGAAGGAGAAGACGCCGACGTCACCGAGCGTGCCCGCCGGCCGACCGCGGTACATCGCACCCAGCGACTCGGCTGAGTCCTCCACGACGGGAACGCCGTATTCGGAGCACAGCGCGTTGATAGCGTCGTAGTCGGCGCACTGTCCGTACAGGTCGACGACGACCACCGCGGCGGGCACTCGCCCTTCGACCTTCGCGTCGGCGAGTGCCTGTCCGAGCAGTTCGGGCGACATGTTCCACGAGGTCGCATCGCTGTCGATGAAGACCGGCTCGGCCCCGCAGTAGACGACGGCGTTGGCCGTCGCGACGAACGTGAAGCTCGAGACGAACACCGAGTCGCCGGCTTCGACGCCGACGCCCAACAGAGCGAGGTGCAGCGCAGCGGTGCCGCTGCTCAGGGCAACGGCGCCCGGCCAGCCGATTCGCTCGGAGACGGACGACTCGAATGCAGCGAGTTCGGGTCCGACCGGTGCGATCCAACCGCCGTCGAACGCAGCCAGCAGCGCGGCGCGCTCGTCGTCTCCGACGAAGGGAGGGGAGAGATGAATCATGACGCCGACACCGAGGAGAGAGCGAAGTCGGTGGTGGCTTCTTCGACTCGGGCGAACTCGGCGAGCGAGATGCGCAGCCGGTCACCGCGTAGTCCGTGGAGCTCGTCGAGGTCGACCGGCGCGATCGGCGGCACGGTCACATGCGTGATCAGCGGATGGAACGGTCGGCCACCCGTTTCGTCCAGCGCAATGAGATCTTCGTGGAGCTTCTCGCCGGGACGAAGCCCGGTGAACACGATCTCGAGTGGCGGCGTGTGTGTGGCGGCGAAGCGGCGGGCCACGTCGGCGATCTTGATCGGTTCGCCCATGTCGAGCACGAGTACCTCGCCATCTCGACCGATCGCACCGGCGTTGATCGTGAGCAGGGCGGCCTCTTCCACGAGCATGAAGTAGCGAGTGATGTCCGGATGGGTGACCGTGATCGGGCCACCCTTCTCCGCTTGCACGCGGAATGCCGGAAGCACCGAACCGCGTGAACCGAGGACGTTGCCGAAGCGGACCGACACGTAGGTGCCTGTCGCCTGCTCGGCCATGGCGGCGGTGAGACGTTCCGTCAGTCGTTTGGTGTAGCCGAGCACGCTGGTCGGATTCGCAGCCTTGTCGGTACTCACGTTCACGAAGTGCTCGACGCCGACGGACTCCGCCGCCTCGAGCAGATTCTGCGTGCCGAGTACGTTCGTCTTCCAGCCTTCGGCCGGAGCCGCCTCGAGCAGCGGGAGGTGCTTGAGCGCAGCTGCGTGGAACACGACGTCGGGACGCTGCTGTTCGAACACCTCGAACACGCGCTCGCGGTCGCGGATGTCGGCCAGCACGAGGTTCGGGTTGTCGAGCAGCGCCCGCCCGTGGATCGACAGCATCACCGAGTGCAGCGCGCTCTCGTCACGTTCGAGGAAGATCAGTTCGGACGGTTCGAAGCGCATCAGTTGGCGACACAGCTCGCTGCCGATCGAACCGCCGGCACCGGTGACGAGGACTCGTTTGCCGGTGACGTAGGAGGCAACGGCGTCGCCGTCGATGTCGGCCGGCTGGCGACCGAGGAGGTCACCTTCGCTGACGGGTCGGATGTCGGACACACCCAGCCCGTCGATGATCTCGTGCACGCTCGGCAGCACCAGAAGGCGGAGGTCGGCATCGCTGGCCATGGCGTCGACCGAGCGGATGACGTCGCGGTCGGCGCTCGGGATCGCGAGCAGCACATCACGAGCGCCGTAGCGGTGAGCGATCTCCTGCAGGTCGGCGATCGTGCCGCGGACTCGTACGCCCGCAACCGAGAACCGCGAGCGGGTCACGTCGTCGTCGAGGAAAGCGACCGGCACGTAGGCGGACGTCGCATCGGAGAGCAACGCACGAACGATCTGCTGGCCACCATCACCGGCTCCGATGACGACGAGCGGCGCGGCATCATCGAGTGATCGGCGGGTCTGCTGTTGCTGGCGAAGACGCCATGCCGACCGGACGGCGACCGTGCCGGCGATGGCCACAGCGGTGCTCAACAGCGGCACCGATCGCGGGGCGCCGTCGAGGAACCAGGCGAAGTTGACGATCGTGAGCACGCCACCGGTGAGTGCGACGGAGCCGGCAAGCGCACGGACCTCGTCGAACGAGCCGTACCGCCAACGGCGGGTGTAGAGGCCGCAGAGTGCTCCGAACAGCCCTTGGCCGACCGCCGCGATAGCGAACGAACGCAGAGTGGCGGAGCCGGTGAGCGGGGCCGGATCGAAGTCGTATCGACTGAACGTGGTGAGCGGGAGTGCGATCGCCCAGATCATCACGTCGACGACGTAGTGGATGATCGGCAGCCGGCGCGACCGCTGGATCCGGAGTTCGGCCATGGTCCGCTTCTGATTCATGTGCTGCCTCATCTCGACCGGGACGTACTGGTCCGTCACGTGCAGTGCAGACCTCGTTCCCCAATGTCTTCGGCGCGCCTTGTCGAGTTCTTGAATGTCAGAACGGTTACAGCGACGCGCTGCCGGGAAGGCCCGACAGGCACGTGAACAACCGGAGATCGATTCCACTCAAGACATGCGGTGACAACGTCGATGACACCGTCATGATGACGGCGCGGACAGAACGAACAGCTTCGAAGGACCACGGCTTCACGCTGGTCGAGATCTTGATCGTGATCGTGATCCTCGGCGTTCTCGCCACCGTGACGGTCTTCGCCGTCCGTGGCATCTCCGACAAGGGAGAGGTCGCCTCGTGCCAGTCCGATTACGCGACCATGGTCAAGGCCACCGATTACTACATGGCGAACAACAACGTCGAGATGATCCCTGCGAGCGGCGTCGGCGACGACCGATACGAACGCACGCTGGTCGCTGCGTCGCTGCTGCGAGATGTGTCGACCTATCACGACCTCGACTCAGACGGCGCGATCACCACCACGGGCGAACCCTGCCCCTGACCGACTCTCCAGCTTCGAATCAGCTTCGGAAAACGACGAAGGCCGGATGCAACGCTGCATCCGGCCTTCGTTCGTTCTCGACCCTCACATGAGGGGATCTGTGTCAGGCGGCCTGCGACTCGGCTGCGAGGCGAAGCACTTCGTCCTCCGGGAACGGCCCGACCCAGCCGGTGATGGGTGAACCATCAGCGGCGAGCAGCACGGCGGACGGCTGCGACGTGATGCCGATCTCCTGCCATGTCTCGAACGACTCGTCCCAGAGCATCGTGAACGACTGGGTCCCGAAGTCGTTCGAGAAGTCCTCTGCTTCACCGAGGCTGTCCTGGGTTCCCAGGCCGACCACGATCAGGTCGTCTGCGTTGTCTCGAGCGAACTGCTCGACATCGGGAGCTTCCCGACGGCAGGTGGGTCAATGCGGTGCCCACATCCAGAGGAGAATCGGCTTCTCCTGCGGGACGAGGTTGCGGAAGTTGACCTTGCGGCCGGTGTTGATGTCATCGACGATCACACTCGGCAGCAGGTTGGACTCGATGTCGGAAGCCGACAGCACATCGGCACCGACGAGATCGACCGCAGCCGAACCACTCGGCGCAGGCGCTGCTTCGATGTCGTCGGTCGCTGCGTCGGCGTCACCGGAGTCGGAAGATTCGTCGACCTCGGGGAGCGCGTCGCCGGAACCGGCGTCGCTCTCGCTGCCCCCACCGCCGCACGCGGCGAGCAGCACCGTGCCGGCGACGAGGCCGGCGGTGACACGTCGACGTGTCAGGAGTTGAGATCGCATGAAGCGCTGTCTTGCGCTTGCAACCATCTGCCGCTGGCGCCTCCGCTCTGTTCTCCGAACGTTTCGCTGAGTCAGGTGGCGGATGTGAGGAGCTTGCGGCGCAGGTCGAGCAGCTTCGGAGCCGGTTCACCGTTGGACCACGAGTCGGCGTTGATCACCCGCTCGTAGCTCTCCCATTCCTGACGCACGCCGGACAGGTCGCCGGCACGGGCGTGTGCCCGCATGCGGAGTCCGATCAGTTCTTCGTGCCCGGGGAGCACCTTGAGTCCTTGCCCGGTGGCCCAGAAGACGAGGTCGGTGTCGCCGACGGAGAGCGCATGCGCGGCGAGTTCGCCAGCGGCCGTGGTGGCGAGCAGAACGAGGTTCGAGGTGAGCCCGTCGGCATCGGGCCACAGGTAGCTGGAACCGGCGAACGGCAGACCGTGGATCATCTCGACGGCAGGACGCAGCACGTCGATGGCATGGGCGGGTGGTGCGATCTGCGCGTGCTCCACCCGCTGGCGGATCAGGTCTGCGTCGGTCACGACACGTTGGTGGAGCGGAAGTGATTCGTTCAGCGTGCGGCCCAGCCACTCCTCGCCGTCGGGCGGCGGAACCAGCCGACCCAACGCTCGTCGCGCCTCGGAGACGACGTTGGCGAACGTTGCGTCGCGGACGTCGAGTTCCCACAGCGCTGTGCGCGCCGCCGATCGCGTCGCCCGTTCGCGGTGCGTGGCGAGCCAGACGATCAGCTCGACGGTCTTCGAGCGTTGGAAGTTGCCGTCGTTGCCGTCGCGATCCACGACCGACACACCGCCCATCATCGTGACGACGATGTCGTGAGGGATGACGTCGAGCGGGTCGGCAACGAGTTCGTCGACGTCGATGTCGATGTGGACGGGCGGCGCGACCTCGATCTGGGTGGACGCGTCGTCGAGGATGGCGGCGATCTCCGCGACGTCGTCGTTCGAGAGGCCGATCGGCGTGAGTGCGATGGACTCGTCGAACGCCACGAGTCGCCAACCGTCTGCATGCGCTTGGATGACGGCGCCGGCGGTGTTCGCGCTGTGGACGTCACCGAAGGCGCCGGGGTCCACAGCGGCGACGGCGGCGACGCCGTGCCCGACCGCGGGCAGCACCGGCAGCGTGCTCGCTGCGTCATCTGCATGAGCGAGGAGGACGATCGCCGGCTCCCACATCTCGCCACCGGTGCGTCGAGCCCTCAGGTCGAACGCCGATCGGTCGTTGGCGAGTGTCGACCCGACGGTCCGCGCTGCGACGTCCACGGCGTCGGCCGATCGTTCGAGGTGACGCGTGTTCGGATGGTCGAAGAGCACGTCGGTGCCGAGCTTCGCGACGAGGAGATGCACCACCTCCGACGCCAGTGACGTCGCCAGTCCGGAGCCGATCGCCCGCACGACGTCGTCGCCCTGCCCCGGGGACGCTTCGATCGCAGTGACACCCGCGGCTTCGAGATCCAACAACACGTCGCGCCCGTCGGTGTCGATGCCGACGGTCACGAGCGCGAGGCATGGCTGGCCGGCCTGGCGGGCATCGTCGCTGACCATCTCGATGGGCACGGATGCCGGCAGCGTCCACGTGCGTCGTGCGCCGACGTCCTGTGTTCCGATCCAGGGCGCCTCGAGCCGAGCGTCGCCGTTCAAGCGCGCGATCAGTTCGCCGTCGGGTGCGATCCTGATGGTGCCGACCTGCGTCGCTGTTCCGGCGATCCGGTGAGCGATCGCTCGAACAGCGATGTCGACGCGCGCCGCACGCTCACCCGAATCGATCGTGCGGAGCCGGCGCTCGGTGGATGCGATCTCGGGTGCCGGAGTCGGCACGCGGGCGTGGGGGAGCGCCGCTCGGAGTGCACGACGGCGACGCACACCGACCAGCGTGAGGACGCCGGCGGCGAGCAGCGCTGCGTGTTCGAGACGGATCGGTGCCGGTGCCTGTGGAGCGGGCTCGCTCCAGCCGGACGAATCGCCCTGTTCGCCGGCGCCGGTGGGCGCAGGGACACTCGTCGACGGCACGGACGCCGGTCCTAACCCATTCGGTGGTGTCGGCGCAGTTGAGCTGTTTCGCGCCCACAGGTTGTCCGTCCGTTCCGCGATGCTGCTGGTTTCGATTAGGAGCGCTGCGCTAGAGAGGATCCCTGTTTGGGCAGCGACGCCGAAGGTTCCGCGCACCGGTGTGTCGTCGTCGTCTGCTTCTGATGCGTGCACCGATTCATCGGCGTTGAGCGAACTAGCGACTGGGACGTCCGCTTGCCCGCTTTCCTTGCGTTCCGTCTGACCTACGCCATCAGGCCCGGCGACGAACGATGAGACCGCTTGGCGAAGCCGTCGCAGGTGGGTGCCCATGTTTCCCCGTCTCTAGGTTCCGTTGGAACGCTGTTCAGTCTGGTCTCAGCTGCCATGGTCGGCGTGGATGGTTCGTCCGTCCAGATTCGCCAGCTCAGACTGAAGCTGCTTCGTTTGCGTACTGCGACATTGCCCGGTACGAAGTTGCCCGCATAATCATTCGCACTGAACCAATCGGATACGTGCCTGATCGGCTAACGCAGTGCAAGTCAACGCACGATGTGCGTGCCTTTAAACGGCACTCACAGGGCTCCTCGCACGTCGGGCAGGACGAGCCGACGGGAACCTTCATGCCGGGCGAGCACGGGCATTCCGATTCGCGAATCGCCGACCGGGTCGCAGCGCTTGATGAGTTGCCACCGAGACCGGAGAGTTCGAGCCTCCAGTAGCTCTCTTGGGTTTTAACCTGGTCGATCAGGACTTTGGTTCGGGTCTCCACGAACCCGGTGCTGATGTAGGTCTCTATGGTGGCCGGCGTGCCCGCGAAGGTCACGGCAACGTAACGGTCGATGTGGAAGACCTCAAAGACGTTTCCGACCTTGGGCACGAGCGCTTCGACAAGTTCAAGCGAGGTCCTCTTGTCGCCGCCGCGACCGTTGAAGGTTCCCCAATGTTCGATCGCAGTGCCGACGTCGTCCCCGTGATAGCAGCGGTGGCCATGGGAGTTCTCGTTGAACGGTTCGCCGTCGGGCTTGTCCACGCCTGTGTGAGTGTTCACGACGTACTCGCCATTCCTCGGTTCGTTCATGTGGCGGATCAATTCCTTGGGTGAATGTCGATGGACGCCGTTCGACGCCTCAATCCACAGTAGGCGGGCGCTTCTCTCTAGGTCCGTTCTCGCACACGGCCCAGATGGATTTTGATCAATAGTTTTGGCGCGAACGGACGTCAGGAGCGTGCTCGACGCGTCCCGAGCCCACATCGAGATTTACCGCTCTGCGATCGAATAGCGCGGGCTTGCCGCGTCGACGATCGATCGGCGACTCTCGACGGTGTGCGGCTACTACCGGTTTGCTCACATTGACGGCCGCATCCCAGCCAACCCAGCGCAGTACGTCCGTCACCCGAAGGTTCCACCGACCGAACAGCACACGATGGATCGCAGTGAACTTGGACGCTTCTTGTTCACCGCCGAACATTACGACCGAGCCCACGCTGCACTCGCCGTACTGCTCGGCCTCAACGGCCTACGCGTGTCCGAAGCATGCGCGACCAACATCGAGAACCTCGCCTTCGAGCGCGGCCACCGAACACTCCGGATTGTCGGCAAGGGCAACAAGCCCGCTGTCATCCCGCTTGTCCCGCGCACCGGCCGCACGATCGACCTCGCCATCGGCGAACGCCACGAAGGCCCAATCCTGCTACGACACGATGGTCAACGACTTGATCGATGAACCGCTCATCGCTGGGTGCGATCGATCGGCATGCGAGCCGGTCTCGGCCACGTCCATCCACACATGTTGCGTGCAGCATTCATCATAGCCGCACTCGCCGTCGGCGTTCCGCTGCGAGATGTTCAGCTCGCTGCCCGCCACGCCGACCCGCGCACCACCACGATCTACGACCGGCGCCGCCAGAACTTCTACCGCCACGCCGCGTACGTCGTCGTCGCCTTCGTTGCCAGCGGTTGACCGAGCCACGACCTCACGCCATTACGGGGACGGCGGAAGTTGGCTTGTCGATTTGTTCCGTGGGGTTCACGTCGATGGACCGAACTGAGCAATCATTTGCCTCACACTGGCGCCCACAGCTAGCGCCCAGGAAAAGGCCGCAACGGTCCTTCATCAGTTCGACGAGCTAGTCCGCCGTTCCCTGAACCATTTCCAACGCGGGGCGATACAGGAACGGGACCCAAAACTCTGGAGATTCCTTCGAGCCCTGCTTGCTGAAGAAGCCCACATCCACAGCCCGCGCAGCGATATCGGCAGCCTCGTCGTCGCTCATATCCCAAAGAGAGGCCAGCGATTCCAGCGTCTGGTTGGTCTTTTCTCCTTCCAGCTTTTCTAGCGGGCCCTTGAGATCGGGATACTCGGCGAAGATCGTCTGCTCCAGACGGGTGCGGGAAACTTCGGGCAATGCGTCCCGGAAGGCGCCACGAGAAAAGAGCGCACCTTCGCCTGGCGACTCCTCGCCTCGTTCCAAAGCCGACAACTGTTGCTCTCGGGCCTGATCAAGAACGTGAATCACCTCTCGTGGCGCCAAGTCGCCGTTTCCATCGGTCACGCGACCGAGGATCCATTCGAATGTCCTTGGGTTGCGACCAGAGTCGATCTGTTCTGGCACCAGGCTGTCGAACCAACGACGCTGCTCAACGGCGTCGTCGCGTACGGACTCGGAATCGGCGCCAGTAAAATCCAAGAGAAGCGGATTGTTGAGCAGTCTCCGAACTACGAGATTCAAGAGAGATCTCGGAGACCAGTCGATCGTCACGACTCGCGTCACGTGGCTGGCCTCCCTGAACCCTTCCGCCGTTACCGCTCTCCAAATATCTGTACGAAGAAAGATCTTGAGACGGATGTTCTCAAGCCCAAGGTTGTCCAGGTAAACGCGAAACAGTGCACGCAGCGCGTTCGCTTCGAGCGCGACGCTCTCCTGGAACGCCACGTCGAGACGGTCAAAGATCACCCAGAGCTGGACGCCGTGCTGCCCAAGAGCACGGTCCGCCACGTAAAGCAGATCGTCAGCCGAATGGTAGCCAGCCTCACGCATCTGCGGGGTGGGCTCCCCGAGGATAATTTTCCCCGTCAGCCCGACAGGAAGCCCGGTTGCCGGGTCCAGTTTGAGCCCTCCTTCGACGGCCTGCATGGCTTCGAGCCGTCCCACGTAAGCGCGCACCCGCTGGACCAGTCCGCGCAGACCGGTCGGCTCTGGCGCTAGCCCGGCCTCCGTCAGCGCGCCTCGAACGAGTCCTGCATCGTCACCGCGAACGTCGTACGACTCCAGAATTGAATCCACCAGCGACAGCACGTAGATCTTCCACAGGCCAACGAACTCATGTTCTGACGTTGGAGGATCTGCGACGATTGCAGCGAAGGCGGGGTTGCCTCTTGGAATCTCACCGGGCACCAGCGTGATGCCGCGGTCGAACAGATCGCTCGCGCGACCAAGAATTGACGCGTAGATCGCAGACTTGCCAGCGCCCTTTGCGCCGAAGACGATGTCAACGTCACCATCCATGATTCGTCTGAACTGATCCGTCTCTACGAAATAGTCCGCTAGGTCGTCGGTCTCGTCCTCAGCCACCCGCTTCCCGACGTTTAGTTCGCGAAGGACATCTTCGACTGCACTCATCCACCCATTCTGGTCCATCGTGGAGTGGGTTAGGAACCGCGTGAGTGCGTTGTGTGAGATGCAGCACCTACAACCGGGTGGCGTCGGATGAGAGCGCCGATCACCGCTCGGTCGATGTCTCCTAACGCCGGTTGTGCGTATCGTCTCGGGGCGCCGGGGGAGTGGGGCGCAATCCCCATCTGCTGACACGAGGGCAGGCGGTGATGGACTCTCCGTTGCGAGGTGCCTTCGTCAGAGGCGGACGGGCGGGAAAAGGTCGTTGTTCGACCAGGTCCAGAATCCCGAGCGCCAGCAGCACGACTGAGACCGGGATGACCGCCATCCTCGGCCCATGACCAGGCGGTCGCAGCGATCAGGAGCGCTATCCCCGAAGCGACTGACAAGACCGCGAAGAACGCCGGGATCGGCCACGTTCATCCGCACCAGCTAGCTGTCGGTGGTGAGCACCGGAGCGGACCACCAGAAGTGGTGCGTCGTGTCGCCCCCGTCGATGGTCACCTGACCGTTGACGAGTTGGTATCCGTAGCTCACCTGCGTGGCCATGTGCTCGCTGACGGACGCCATGTCGGACTCGCTGAGCGTGGTGTACATGTACTGATTCATGGCGGGCACGGTAGCCATCATCGATCGCGCCCGCTCGTCTGATATGTCCTAGATTTGCCCCGTGGTATTCGGCTACACCGTCGTCAAACGGAAGGACCTCGAGAAGCTGCTCGGCTTGCTCTACTCGTCAGAACGTCGAATCGAAGACCTCCGGGAAGCCCTGGAAGCAGCAGGTGTAGACGTTGGTCTAGCCCTCTCAGAGCTGACACTCATTCGCCAGTTGCTCGTCAAAGAGCAGAGGGGCCGTCGCGCTGAAGTGGTGATAGGCCTGCTCGGTGTCGCTGCTGTCGTTGCTCAACCCGTGATTGCGTACGAGTACGCCAATCTGAGGGATGGCGACCGGCCCTCCGTGGTTGCAGAGTTCCAGACCTCGTGCTCGGAGTTAGCCCATCGGACCGAGGGTGTAGCCGTGCCCGCCTCGCTAGTTGCTCCCGCTATCGACCCGACCGAAACGACCGTCTACGGCGAGGCAAACTTCACGACGTCAGGGGTCGCCACCGCGACGGGCGAAGTCACATCGTTTGACATGGAAGAGCAGCTAGGCGAATCCGTGAAGCGAGAGATTGCCGACCGTGACCAAGCGAGGTTGCATGACGACGAGCCTGTGGAGATCACGGGCACGAAGACCCATGTGGACGTAGTGAGCGGGACTGCGCCCGTTGACGGGTCGCCCGATCGGCAAGATCAGACCATCGACCTCCCGTCCATCGACGGATCGGCGGAGGTGCAGCCACCGACCGTCGAGGCAACGGGACAGCGCTCCAACCCCATCGACCTAGAGGACATCCTCAGCAAGCCAGAGCCAGGCCCCTACCAACCGCCCCGCCCCCCAACAGACGAGTAAGCGGTCATCGACATGGAGCACAATGCCCGAGCGCAGGATGAGTAGATGGCTGCCGACTACTGGGATGGCTTAGCCTCGATCCACCGACTCGGGTTCGGTGGGCAGCCGCCGGCAGGCGGTGTTGTCGTAGCTGTTGCGTGAGGCCGGTCCGGCGGTCGAGGGGCGTGGCGAAGCAGGTCGGAGTGGGATTGGGTTGGTGACGCTGGGTCGGTTCTGCGGCGCGCCTGACCGCCGAGCCCGGGTCAGGTCGGGACGGGTTCGAGGGCGCGGAGCGCGTCGAGGATCGTGTTGAAGGTGTTCGCCCAGGGCCAGGGCGATGGCAGCCGCAGGGTTGGTTGGCCGGCGCAGTTGACGAGGCGGCCGGGTAGGGCGAGGAGCCGGGTGCGGATGGTGCGCGCAACGATCAGTCGGTCGGTGTCGTGTCCGCCGAGGCGAGCAGTCCAACGCATCATGTTGTGCGCGAGGATCGCGATCTGGGACCACGCCGAGTTCGCCCAGAACACACCCGACGGAAGGTGCTCGAGACCGGCGCCCGCCTTGAGGTCCTTGATCGCCAGCTCGACAGTGGCGTGTTCGCGATGGAACCGGTCGACCTCGACGGCGTCGCCGGTCAGGTCGGTGAGGAACGCATGATGGCGCCAGTCGGGCCAGAGCTTCTGCTGTGTTTCGCCGGTCAGGCGGGTCCGGCGAACCACGAGGCGACGCGTCACCCGCTTCTTGCCTGCGCCGGAGGTGTAGTCGCATTCGGCGACTTGGGCTTCGCCGTCGCAGGCGTAATCGATTGGTCGCCACGCCTCTTCGGGAATGCTGGCGATTGCTGTTTGGACTGCTCCCACGTTGGTTCTGATCGCCATCGTGTAACGCACATCGAGACGCCCCAAGTTGACGATGGTGTCGCCGTTCCAGAACCCGGAATCGAACCGGACCGTCAACTTCCGGGTCGGGTCGTCGCGTCGGGCGCGGGCGAAGAGTTCGTTGACGAAGCGTCTCGTGCCGCGCTGGGTGTTCGCCGAGCCCTTCCGGAGTCGGCCGTGCAAGATCTCGCCAGTGCCGGCGATCGTGGCGAGCAACGGGTGATAGCCGAGCACGTGCGTGTAGCCGAACCCGGCACCCTGCTTCGCCTTGCCGACCACCTCACAGATCGTCGAGTCGACATCGATCACGAGAGCGCCCGGAGTCGTGCCGGCCGCCCACGCCTTCTGCCGGACGATGTCGTTGACGGCTTCGAGCTGGCGGACATGACCAAACGTGAACGACCGCAGAAAGGTGCCGAGGGTGGACGGTGCCATCACCTGATGCGACACAGCCATCTCCGATGCGCCAGCGCGCAACATGTCGGCGTGATCGATGTGGGACCCGCCGGCGAGCATCGTGTTCATCAACGTCAGCACCTTGCGCCCCGGCGACGCACCACCGACCCGACCATCGAGACGCGTGACCGAGATCGTGAGGGCGGACAGAAGGCCAAGTACGGCGAACGCCGCGATGGCAACGAAGGTGGGAGGGAAGAGAACCAGCCAGACGACAACACTGGGGCGACTGACGGTTCGCGGCAGCTCGATCAGGAACGGATACAGGTCCGTCTCGTCGAATCGTGTCCACGTGTGCCGCGCACGATGCTCGCTCTCTACCATCAGATCCCCCCTCCCTCAGCCTCGTCGAGTCCTACGTCGCGATGAATCATCGCGGGTCTGCGAGCGTCCTGCTCGACAATTTGCGGCGAAGCCCTTCGCCCGTGAGGGCCCGATCTCGGACACGCTCCTCGCCAAACTGCCACCTATCGCCGGTCGAGCACTCACACTCACTACAAAAGGGCCCGTCGGTGTTCGCTCACTGATCCACCGCTGCGCCGAATCGCGGGACGTTAGAGCCGATTCGCGAGGGTCTGTCGTTTCGACTCGTACTCCACGTCGGTCAGGATGCCCTCGTCGTGCAGCATCTTCAGCTGACGCAGCGCATCGACAATCTGGGCCCTGTCCGCCTGAGTTGGTCGCTCAAGTCGGTCTGCCGGATCTGGTGCGTCGACTGGCGGCGCCTCGGGTTCGTCCAGATCGCTCAGAAACTCGATGATCTCGACCACTAGGCCCTCATCCTTCGCCTGAACTACGACAGCGTCGCCGTCAAGTTCGTGAGGAACCCCTCCGAGCCGTAGCATCTTGCGCAACTCAGACGTCCCAGCAGCGTTTCGCAAGGGGATCTCGAATTTCATGGTTGGGCCGCTTGGCCGTATCCGCCGCCTCCCGCCTGGTCGCACTGTTTCTTGACGGCCGATCTGCCTCACCTGCGCCGATTCCGTGGCGGTGTGACCATCCTGTCTCTGCCCTCGGCGGGGACTCCTCCAGATCACCCAGCCGATTCCGTAGCCGATTCCAAAGTTCGCTCCGGAGCCAACCACGATGTCCAGAATCGTCACCTGCTCGCGCAGGCTGACAATTGCGGCTGCGCCCCCAAGAAACGCCAATAATAGGGCGAGGCGCACCTGCTTCGACATTGGTCCCGACCGTATCCAAAATTGGCTCCTGTGGAGCGATGTGATCTCCCGAGCCACTGGCCGCCGAGTCGACAGTCGTGTGTTAGGGCAGCTCGGGATCGGCTTTGAAAGACACTGGTCAACCCGCCTGCAATGACCGGACGATCCAGTCGAGCAGCCACGACAAGAAGGCGTAGAGGCGGCGTTCGATCTCGAAGTCGTCGTCGTCCTCGTCCGGGTCAGCGGTGCCGTCGAACTCCGGGTCGTCGTCGGTGACGTTCAGCATCGTGCCGAGCACCACGCGGACCGCGTTGACCGACTGCATGAGCGCGATCACCTGGCCCTCGTCGAGGGTCTGACCTTCACCCGACGCGATGTATCCGGCGACCGCTTCGATCTGGAAGAGTCGGCTCGCAACGAGCTCCTCACGCATCAGACGCTGGTACTCGGCTTCCTTCTCGGCGTCCTCCTCTGCGGTGTACGCGTTCGGGAACAGCCGGTCCAGCAGCGGTGACGCCGGGGTGTCCGGGTCGTCGTCGGAGGACAGCAGCGTGCGGAGCTGACCCAGCAGGTCGGCAACGACCGCCTGTTCGTCCTCGCCGATGTTGAGCGTCCAGGTCGTGGCGCCCTTCTTCGTCGTGGCGAAGATCGGCGGCTTGAAACGACGGGTCACTCGTCGTGTTCCATGGTGGCCCACAGCGTGTGCTCGTGCAGATGGAAGACGTGCATCTCCGCTTCCTCGCGGGTGCCGGAGGCGACGACCGCACGTCCCTTCTCGTGGACGTCCATCATCAGTTCCGTCGCCTTCTCCAACGAGTAGCCGAACAGCTTCTGGAACACGTGGGTGACGTAGCTCATCAAGTTGATCGGGTCGTTCCAGACGAGCACGATCCACGGGCGGTCCGGTGCCGTGGCATCGTCGAGGTCAGGTTCTTGAACCTCCACCGGCTCGAGCGTCGTGGGCACGACGGAGATTGTATGCGGCGACGATGCATGCAGGTTTTTGCCGGACACAAACCTGTACGACCGAATTCACGCGGACTCGCCGTCCTGCGCTCGCCGCGATCCTCGTGGCGGTCGTAACCTGGCAGGGCCATGTCTGTCGGATCCCGTCCTCTCGTTCCGTCACGGCTCGCGCCCGGCGGGATCGCAGCGCATGCGCCACGTCGCACGCCGACGACAGTCGTCGGGGCGTACATCGCTCTGACCAAGCCGCGCATCATCGAACTGCTGCTGATCACCACGATCCCCACGATGGTGCTGGCCGAGAAGGGCTGGCCCTCGACCTGGCTGGTCGTGGTCACCTTCATCGGCGGCACGCTCGCCGCCGGCGGTGCCAGCGCCGTCAACATGTACGTCGACCGCGACATCGACGCTCTGATGGACCGGACCAAGAACCGTCCCCTCGTCGTCGGCATCATCGAGCCGCGCAACGCTCTGATCTTCGCACTGACCTTGCTGGCGCTGTCGTTCGCCGTGCTGTGGGCCGGAGCGAACCTGCTCGCAGCCGTGCTTGGCGATCGGCGCAGCAGCCTTCTACATCGGGATCTACACGCTCTGGCTGAAGCGCACGAGCCGCCAGAACATCGTCATCGGCGGCGCCGCGGGCGCCATGCCGGTCCTCGTCGGATGGGCCGCGGTGACGAACACCGTCGGCTGGGAGCCGATCGTGCTGTTCGTGGCGATGTTCCTCTGGACGCCGCCACACTCGTGGGCCCTCGCAGTCAAGTACGCCGACGACTACACCGCCGCAGACGTGCCGATGTTGCCGTCGGTCGCCACGATGGACCACGTCGTCGCCCAGATGAAGCTGTACACCGCCGGGCTCGTGGTGTCGACGCTCGTGCTCTGGCCCGTCGCCAGCCTCGGTCCGATCTACGGAATCACCGCGTTGGTGCTCGGCGCCCTCTTCATGTGGGGAACGTTCGCACTGGGCAAGAACCCGACACCTGCAGCGAGCATGCGGTTGTTCGGTTTCTCGATCACGTACGTCACGCTGTTGTTCGGGTCGATGATGCTCGACGTCTTCGTCGAACACGTCTTCTGACACGCCAGATGGACGGGTGAGTCCTCGACCGAGATGCCGGCCTCGACAGCTGACCGATTCGTTCCGATTCGTTCCGAACAGTTCTCGCGCGGTCCTGGTGCCGGGGCCGGCGCGAGAAATGTGAACCTCCGAACGAGGTTTCGGCGTCGACTCCTCGCCGATCGCGAAGCGGTATCCGCGCGCTTGCGCGATCGTGCCGTGGCACGCGGCACGGGACCGGCATGAAATCCTTCGTGAATTCTGGCGAAACGGCCGTGTGCAAGTAGTCTCGGGCCGTCATGCCCGGGGCCTCGCTCCACTCGACGGCATGGCGTCGAACCACCGACACGAACAAGCCGGACGATCAAGCCAAGTGAGTCTCATCAGCACATGACCACCATCGATTCAGCCCCCGACGCAACCGCTGTTGCATCGGAGCAGTCCACCATCGGACGCCTGCTCGCGACCGACGTCGACTGGCTCACCTCCACCGACCACAAGAAGATCGGTCGCATGTTCATGGGTGCCGGGCTCCTGGGCCTGCTCGCGACCGTCGTCGTCAACATGATCGTCGCGCATCGAACGCGTCGATGGCGAGTCGATCGCCTTCGACGCCGATTCGTGGCAGCAGTTGCTGAGCAGCCAGCGTGTCGGCCTCGTCTTCGGCGTCGCACTGCCCCTCACCGCCGGCCTCTCGATCGCCGTGATGCCGCTCCAGCTGGGCGCCCGATCGCTGGCCTTCCCTCGCCTCGCAGCGGCCAGGCATGTACGCTGTGGCTCGGCGGGTTCATCCTCTCGATCATCGCCATGGTCGACAACGGCGGCTTCGGCGGCGGCAACAGTGACATGGTCGACCTGTTCCTCGCATCCCACGGCCTGATGGCGCTCGGCTTCACCGGCGTCGGCGTCTCGCTCGTCACCTCCGTGCTCACCACACGAGCGCCCGGCATGACGATGCGGCGAGTCCCGTTCTTCGCCTTCTCGACGCTGGTGTACGGCATCGGCCTCGTGCTGGTGATGCCGGTGCTGTTCGGCGTGATGATCTACCTGTTCGTCGATCACCGCAGCGGCGCCCGCGAAGCGTTCGGCGGCAACGAGGGCATCGGCACGTGGGCCGGCTGGATCTTCACCCAGCCGACGACCTTCCTGTTCGCCATCCCCGCCATCGGGGTGTTCGCCGACCTCGTGCCGACCACCTTCCGCAAACGCACGCCGATGCGCGGCGTCGTGTTCGCCGGCATCTCGGCCTCGTCGGGGTGTCCGCACTCGCCGCCACCACCCAGCAGCTCCGCTTCGACGTGCCGTGGCGCGGCTCGCAGCTGTACATCGCCGACGGCGAGGACTTCGGCACCAAGCTCGGCGACGTGCTGCCCTGGGCGTTCTTCCACCTCCTGCCGATCATCGGCGCCGGTCTGCTCTTCCTGATGATGCTCTTCGTGGCCAAGCCCGACGAAGAACGACGACGGCGAGACCATCAGGCCGAAGTCACCGCCGGCCTTCCTCTTCGCGTTCTTCGGTTTCGGCGATGATGCTCGTCGGTATGCTCGGCGCAGCGATCGAGCCGATCGTCGACCTCGGCCTGCATCGGCACCGTGTTCGCCGAAGCCTCGCTGGTCTACGTCGCGTACGGCGCCGCACTCGGCGTGATGGGCGGCATCGTCCACTGGGCCCCGAAGCTGTGGGGCAAGCAGCTCCCGACCGGCAAGGCGTCGCTCCTCGCTCTCGCTCGGCGTCGGTGGCATCGTGCTGGCGAGCTTCCCGCACTACATCGCCGGATTCCTCGACCAGCCCGAAGCGCTGATCGTCTACGACAACGACGACCTGCAGATCTGGAACATCCTCGTACTCGCCGGCCACGGTCTGTTCGCACTCACCGTGCTCGGATTCATCGGCCTGCTCGCCAGCCACCGTGTTCGGTGGCGACGACGATGCGATCGACGACCCGTTCGACGGACAGACCATCGAGTGGGCCACCACGTCGCCCGCTCCAGCCGGCAACTTCGTCGACGTGCCCGATGATCACCTCGGCCGAGCCGCTGCTCGACCTCAAGACCGCCAATGACGGCTCGGCCGATCTCAACCAGAAGGGTGCGAGCTGATGGAAGCGCTCACCGCCGGTCCCGCACCGGCCCCCCGCAACCAAGTCCTCGTCGGCACGACCCTCGCCGCGATCGCCATGGTGATGCTCACCGGCGGCATGCTCGCCGTCTGGGCGGTGAAGCGCTCGGCGGTCATCGAAGCCGGCGAGAACTGGCTCCCCAGCAGCGTCACCATCCCCGAGGTGCCCACGAACGTGATGCTCATCGCCTTCCCGGCGCTGTGCTCGTTCGCCCAGTGGGCCGTGTGGGCGGCGAAGCGAAACGACCGGGCGAACACGGTGTTCGCGCTCGGCACCACCGCCTTCGTGGCGCTCCTGATCTTCAACGCCCAAGCCTTCGTGTGGACGCCAGATGGACGTCGGAGTCGGCGACGGCGAGCTACGGATCGATGTTCTTCGCGATCACCGGCACCTTCGCTCGCACTGATGATCGTCGGTCTGCTGTTCACCGCAGTCACCGCCTTCCGCTACCTCGCCGGCCGCACCCGCGACCGCGAGATCCTCACCGCCCACGCCATCTTCTGGTACGCCATGCCGGTCGTCTTCACGGCCATCTGGTTCCTCGTCTACGTCACCAAGTGAGCCTGACCCACTGATGTTCACCACCGGAACCAAATTCCTCATCGGCGCCTCAGCGTCATGGCGTCGATCGCCACGCTCGTCTACGGCCTCGGCCAGGGCGGCGTGCTGGGCACGGTCGGCCTCGCCTCGGCGACCGTCGCCCTGATGGGCCTCGCCGCGCTCAACGCGATTCCTGCGCGACTCGAACGTCTTCGCCGACGACGAGGCCCCCATCGAGTCGTCCTCGGCGGCACAGTTCGCCCCCGCATCCAGCGTGTGGCCGCTCGGCTTCGCGTTCGGTGCCGTGATCGTCGCCGTCGGACTGGTCTCGTACCAGCCGATCGTCGTCGTCGGGCTCGTCGCACTGGTCGTCACCGGTGCGCCGAGTGGACCGTCCAGGCATGGGCCGAGCGGGCATCGGGCAACGTCGAGCACAACGCCGACGTGCGCAGCCGACTCGTCGAACCCGCTCGAGTACCCCGTCGGCGGCGCGCTCGCCATCGGCATCATCGTGTACTCCTTCAGCCGTGTGATGCTCTGGCTGTCCAAGACCAACACGGTCATCGCCTTCTCGGTACTCGCCGCGGTCGTCCTCGCCGTCGCGCTTCGGCATCGCCTTCCGTCCGAAGCTGAGCGTCGGCGCGGTCGGTGGCGTGATGGCCGTCGGTGCCGTGGCCGTGGTCGCCGCCGGACGCTGCAGCAGGCCTCGACGGCGAGCGGGACATCCCCGAGTTCGAGACCACCGCCATCTGGCAGGAAGAAGCGCTCTTGCATCCCGACGAGTACGCCGAAGGCGCCGAAGAGGGCGAGCATCCAGCCGGCCTCATCTGCGAGAGCCCCGAGGAGTTCCCCGAAGCCGACGAGGACGTCAGCCAGACCGTCGGCTGCCAAGTCGGGTACCTATCAGGTGTTCCTGACCGAGTCGGGCGACGCTCGCCTTCGACGTAGCCCGGTCCGATCGAGGACGAGCGTCGCCGGCATGATCATCCCGCGCTCGAACCCCACCAACGTGATCTTCCGCAACGAGTCCGACGAGCATCGTCGCCTGTCGATCGACTTCGGCACGCAGACCATCGAGATCGAAGACGAAGAAGTCATCGTCCGTGACCAGATCTGCACCACGCTCGATCGAGCCGGGTGGCGCCCAACTGCTCACCGTCGAAGCCGACCAGCCGACGCTTCGCGGTCGACGGCCAGGTCAACCCGAACGGCCCGGGCGGCGAAGCCGAGCGACGGCTACTGGTTCTTCGTTCCCGGTGTCGACACCGCCAAGCTCGAACTGATCGTGCCGTGAGGCATCTGAAGCCGAAGCGTGCCGTACACCTCCTCGCACGGGATGGTGTCGCGCGACACGAAAATCACGAGCGAACGAAAATGCGCGACTCAGAGACTGGAACTAGCGTGACCGACGTGAACATCCCGAACCGCCGTGCCAGCACGATGAAGTTCGGCGCGCTCGCCGCCGCTGGTCTGTTCGTGGCCGGGTGCGCCACCAACGCCCCGCAGGACACTACGGATCCGGCTGGTGAGAACGCCCAAGACGATCTACGACCTCTCGTGGCCGATCTTCGCCATCGCCGGCGTGCGTCGGCGTCATCGTGTTCGCCGTCATCGCGTTCGTGGTCGTGCGAGATCCGCGACCGCGGTCAGCCGATCCCGGAGCAGACGCACGGCAAGCCCGCACTCGAGATCGGCCTCACCATCCTCCCGGCGCTGATCCTCATCGGCGTCGCCATCCCCACGGTGGGCGTCCTCATGGACCTCAACGACACCAGTGACACCGAGTGCATCGTCAACGTCACCGGACAGCAGTGGTGGTGGGAGTTCGACTACCCCGTGCAGGACGGTTGCGGTGGCATCGACCGAGCCGATCGTCACCTCCGGTCAGATGGTCATCCCAGCCAACACCAACGTGCTCATCCGTGGCACCAGCCGCGACGTCATCCACTCGTTCTGGATCCCGCGTCTCAACGGCAAGCGTGACATGGTTCCCGGCCGTGTCCACACGCTGCGGATGCAGGCCAACGAGCCCGGCATCTACGCCGGGCAGTGCGCCGAGTTCTGCGGACTC
Organism: Ilumatobacteraceae bacterium; assembly: GCA_963797925.1. Lineage (GTDB taxonomy): Bacteria > Actinomycetota > Acidimicrobiia > Acidimicrobiales > Ilumatobacteraceae > Ilumatobacter_A. The sequence goes on from CAWCQZ010000001.1 coordinate 750,580, forward strand.
TCCCACGCCAACATGCGGATGGAAGTCGTCTCCCTCGATGACGGCGACTTCGAGTCGTGGAAAGCCAACCAGCTGGAGGACTACGAGCCGCCGCTCGCCGGGTCTCAGGCCGCCACCGGCGAGGCGACCTTCATCGCCAACTGCTCACGCTGCCACCAGATCAACGGCCTCACCGACGGTGACGGTGTTCCGATCGTCTCCCGCCCTGACCAGCAGGTGTATCCGGGTGCGGCCCCGAACCTGTCGAACCTGATGACGAGAAACACGTTCGCCGGTGCGTCGTGGGACCTGATCAACCGAGCGACGTACCGTGACATGGTCGTGGGAGGCGTAGCCCGGAGGAATTCGGCGCGCTGTACCTCGAAGGCGTCACCGACGACTGTCTCAACGAGGTCGACCTTCGCGAATGGCTGCGCAACTCACCGGCCAAGAAGCCGATGTATGCGGACCCCGAACAACTCGAAGAGACCGATGGTCTCTACCGAGGCATGCCATACCTCGCACTGAGCGAGGACCAGATCGACGACCTGCTCGCGTACCTGCTGGAGCGCAAGTGAGCACCCCAGCTGATTCCCCTCTGATCGGAGCCCGATAGCCATGGCGATCATCGAACGACCGGCGAATGACACGCTCGCTGCGCCGACGCGGACGCGCGCCGTCACGGCCACGTCCTCGTACGGCTACTTCCGCCGTCCTGTGGAGACCGAAGGCTGGCGCTCGTGGGCCTTCACGGTCGATCACAAGAAGATCGGCATCATGTACGGCGTCACCGCCATGCTGTTCTTCGTCATCGGTGGCCTCGAGGCCGAGCCTGATCCGTCTGCAGCTCGCGCAGCCCGACGGCACGGTGCTGTCGGCAGACAAGTACAACCAGATGTTCACGATGCACGCCACCACGATGGTGTTCCTGTTCGTGATGCCGATGGCGGCAGCGTTCGCCAACTACTTCATCCCGCTGCAGATCGGTGCACGAGACGTCGCCTTCCCGCGACTCAACGCCCTGTCGTTCTGGGTGTTCATCTTCGGTGGCATCTTCTTGAACACATCGTGGTTCCTCGGCGGCGGTGCCGACGGCGGCTGGTTCATGTACGCACCGAACTCCGACACGCCGTTCTCACCGAGCAACGGCGTCGACTTCTGGGGTCTCGGCCTGCAGATCACCGGCATCGCCTCGCTGGTCGGTGCGATCAACCTGATCACCACCGTGCTGAACATGCGTGCGCCCGGCATGTCGCTGATGAAGATGCCGATCTTCACGTGGATGGCCTTCGTCGACGCAGTTGCTGCTGCTGTTCGCCATCCCGGTCATCACGGTGGCACTGTTCCTGCTGATGTTCCAGCGGTCCTACGACGCCACCTTCTTCTCCGTCGAGGAAGGTGCCGACCCGCTGCTCTGGCAACACCTGTTCTGGATCTTCGGTCACCCCGAGGTGTACATCATCGTGTTGCCGTCTTTCGGCATCGTGTCCGAGGTGCTCCCGGTGTTCTCGAAGAAGCCGCTGTTCGGCTACCCGTTCGTCGTGTTCTCGGGCGCCGCCATCGGCTTCGTCGGCTGGGGCGTGTGGGCACACCACATGTTCGCTTCCGGCCTCGGACCGGTCTCGGTCGCGGTGTTCTCGGTGTCCACGATGGCCATCGCGGTGCCGACCGGCGTGAAGATCATCAACTGGACTCTCACGATGTGGGGCGGCAAGCTGTGGTTCACGACGGCAATGTTGTTCGCGATCGGCCTCATCGTGCAGTTCACGATCGGCGGGCTCTCCGGTGTGACCCACGCCGTGGCGCCGTCTGACACGCAGCAGACCGACACGTACTACATCGTCGCTCACTTCCACTACGTCATCTTCGGTGGCGGCGTGCTCGGCCTGTTCTCCGGCCTCTACTACTGGTGGCCCAAGATGCTTCGGCAAGTGTCTCAACGAGACGCTCGGCAAGTGGAACTTCTGGCTGATGATGATCGGCATGAACATGACGTTCGGCCCGATGCACATCATCGGTCTGCAGGGTCAGCCCCGCCGCATGTACCAGCTGGACGGAGAACCGCGCCGGCGAGGGATTCTTCAACATCGGCTTCTGGAACCTGGTCTCCACGATCGGCACCTTCATTCTCGGCGTCGGCATCCTGCGTCTTCCTCTCAACGCGATCTTCAGCACCGCAAGGAGCCGGTCGCCCCGCTCGACCCGTGGGACGCCCGCTCGCTCGAATGGCTCACCACGAACCCGCCCAAGCCGCACAACTTCGACCGCACGCCCACCGTGCATGCGCTCGACGAGGTGTTCCATCGCAAGTACGAAGACATCGGCGAAGGTGACGAGCACGAGTACGTGCAGCGTGCGACCCTCGAGGAGCTCGTGGCTCGAAGAGGAAGCGAACGCCGACGCGCACATCCACCTGCCGGCGCCGTCCTACTGGCCGATCGTCCTCGCGTTCGCGCCTCCCGGTGATGGCCTACGGCGTCATCTACACCACGTGGCTGATCGTGCTCGGCGCGGTCGATCGCCATCGGCGCGATGTTCGGTTGGGCCCTCGAGCCTGCCGATGCCGACGACTCCGACTTCGATCCGCCCGCACCGGCGGCGACGAGACGAGCAAGGAACTCGCGAATGTCTGACGTCAAGGAGTCGAGCACCGGGGATCCGAGGTCGACGACGTGACATCGTGACCGACACGGTCAAGGAGGCCGGAGCGATCGTCAAGGATCACGCGGACGAGCACGACCACGACGAGGCCGCAGTCGAGCACGGTCACACACCGCAACCGAGTCGACAGTGCGCCCGGTGCACATCACACGTCGCTCGGGCTGTCCAACACGAAGTTGGCCATGTGGCTGTTCCTCGGCTCCGAGTGCCTGCTCTTCGGCGGCCTGATCTCCACCTACATGCTGTACCGCAACCGGCAGGGCTCCGGTCCGGGTCCGGACCAGCTGTGGGACATCCCGTTCACGTCGGCGTCGTCGTTCGTCCTGCTGATGTCCTCGCTGACGATGGTGCTCGCGGTGTCGGCGGCCAACCGCAAGGACGACCGCAACATCAAGCTCTGGCTGATCGTGACCGCCACGCTCGGCGGACTCTTCGTCGCCGGCCAGGTGTACGAGTTCACGACCTTCTACCGCGAGGGCCTCGGCTACACGGACAGCCTCTTCGCTTCGAGTTTCTACACCCTCACCGGTTTCCACGGTGTCCACGTCTCGGTCGGCATCATCATGCTGATGGCGACGATGGGCATGGTGGCGAAGAACAAGATCTCGGGTGACAAGGCCGAGACGGTCGAGATGGTCGGCCTGTACTGGCACTTCGTCGACGTCGTCTGGATCATCATCTTCACGCTCGTCTACCTCATCCCGGCCTGATCTGGAGTCACCCATGGATGTCGATGCACCCACCACACCCGAAGCCGACGTGAACTACGTCGACCCTGACGTGCCCGGCGACCGAACCGACGACGATCGGGTCGACATGACCGAGTCGGACGAAGCGGCGGCCAAGAATCGTGACGACGACGGCACCGACGGCGTTCACGGCGCTCACGATCACCTGAGCGACAACAAATACATCGTGATCGCTGTGATCCTTGCCGTGATCACCGCTGCCGAAGTCGTCGCCAGCTACGTCGATCTCGGTCCTGCGTTCATCCCGCTGCTGCTGTTCATGATGGCGGTCAAGTTCTTCGTCGTCGTCAGTTACTTCATGCACTTGAAGTTCGACAATCCGATCTTCAAACGGCTCTTCTACACCGGGTTGTTCCTGGCGGTGTTCGTCTACGTCGTCGCGCTGCTGACGTTCCGCTTCTTCGAGTCGTAACGCAGCAATCGGCGCGGCGCGCCCGACGCGGAGTCTCTCGCCGTGCTTCTGTGACCCCTGCCCCCCGCTTGCTGGTCGCTCGCTGACGCGAGTTTTCCCTGGTGCTTTAAGCTGGTCTCGTGCTGGCACAGGCGGTCTGACTCGGTTTCCACCCAACCGTGGAAATTTCAGTGGCATCCGGAGGTCTGGGTACTCGTCGGGTTCCTCGTGGCCGCCTACGTGTACATGGTGAAGTCCATCGGGCCGAAGGCCGTCCCCGACGGGGTTCCGCCCGTCACGCGGAAGAACAAGATCGCCTTCGCTTCGGCGATGTTGGTCCTGTGGGTTGCGTCCGACTGGCCGATGCACGACATCTCCGAGGAGTATCTGTACTCCGCACACATGCTGCAGCACATGGCGCTCAGCTTCTTCCTCCCGCCGTTGGCGCTGCTGGCGACGCCGACCTGGCTGATGCGTGTGCTGATCGGCGAGGGCCGGTTGTACAGCGTCGTGAAGTTCATGACCAAGCCGGTCATCGCAGCCGTGTCGTTCAACCTGGTCATCATGGTCACGCACATCCCGTTGATGGTGAACGAGTCCGTCCAGTCCGGTCCGTTGCACTACTCGTTGCACTTCGCCGTCGTGATGCTGGCGCTGTTGATGTGGATGCCGGTCGTCGGCCCGCTTCCCGAACTCCAGATCGGTCCCCTCGGCAAGTGCATCTACCTCTTCATGCAGTCGATCGTCCCCACGATCCCGGCGGCGTGGCTCACCTTCGCCGAAGGCACCGTCTACAAGGCCTACGACGTCCCGGTCCGAGTGTTCGGTTGGAGCGTCGCCATCGACCAGCAACTTGCCGGGGCGATCATGAAGCTGGCTGGCGGCATCTTCCTGTGGACGCTCGTCGTGTTCATCTTCTTCACGCGCTTCGCAACGGAGTACAAGGGCGAGCACGACTACCGCCGTGGTCCGGGCACCAACATGCCGGACTCGGAGATCACCCCCACCACCGGCTTGGATCTGACCACCAAGGACGTCGAAGAGGCGTTCGCGTCGAGTCGGCCACGCGCCGAGTCGTGACGCGATGCTGATCCTGCACCACAAGTGACTATTTTGGCGCGTATGACGACTGCCAGCCGCGTGTTCGCGGCGTTCCTCTCGTTGGCGACCACCGCCGGCTTCGCCACCGGTGTCGCCGGAGCCGATGAGGGCCGTGACGAGTTCAACCTCCCTGCGGCGGCCGTGGTGCCGGCGCAACGACAGACGCCCCCGCTGCGATCGGCGACCATCATCGGCGACTCCGCAATTGCCGGTATTCGTTGGAACGGTGCGCTCGACGGATTCCGCGGGTTCGACGCCGACGATCGTCTGCAGTCGTGTCGCCGCTTGGTTGCTCGGTCCTGCAACGGCCGTGAGGGCATCCGGCCGCCGACTGCACTGAACGAAGTGCGGTCGTTGCCGCAAGCCGGCCCGACCGACGTCCTCGTCATCGCCGTGGGTTACAACGATTGGCACGTGGGCTTCGGCTGGCAGTCGCGTTCGGTCCTCGACGCCGCCCGCGAGAAGGGCTACACGAACGTTGCCTGGGTGACGTACCGGGAACTTGTCGGCTACACGCTCCCGAGCGACTCGTCCGCGAACCGCTCGAACTACGCGTCCATGAACGCCGAACTCCGAGCGATCGTCGCTTCCGGCGACTACCCGGAACTGCTGCTGTGGGATCTCGACGCGTACACGAGAGGCGTGTCCGGCTGGTTCACGAGCGATGGTGTGCACGAACTGCGTCGCGGGTCCTGGGGCGTCGCCGACTGGATCTCGAGGCACATGGCCGCGCTCGACGGCCGCCCATGTGCCATGCCGTGGACGCCGACATTCGGTCAGGATCAGGTCTGCCCGAACCCGGACGGGCTGCCCGGCGTGCGGGGCTATCCCGACCTGTCGGGTCTCTACGGCATTTGAACGACCACACCGGCCGGCTTCACGGGTCGCGCGGAACATCATCCGCCCGTCGCCGACACAGTCGATGACTTCGACTGCTCCACCGTCCGGGTCGACGCCGATCGGTACGCCGACCGACTGGTCCAGGCGATGGGTGTCGTCCACCTCGTTTGTTTGGCGCACGAAGGGATCGTCGACGCCCGTCACCGGCGAGTCCGCTGCGAGCGAACCCACCTGAAGGCTGATCGATCCGGCAAGTAGCCTCGCGTTCCGTGATCGAACAACGGCTGCTACGTACGGACCTCGACGGTGTCAAGGCTGCGCTGTCCCGTCGCGCCCGTCCGAAACTGATCGACGATGTCGAGCACGCCGCTCGCCTCGACGCCCGTCTGCTCGACATCGGACGCGAACGTGACGAGATCCGGGCGCGAGTCAACGCCTTGTCGAAGGAGGTCGGCGGGCTGCGCCGCGACGGCAAGGTCGAAGAAGCCGAGGCGCTCCAGGCGGAGAGCCGCGAGCAAGGCGCAACGGAGAAGACGCTGGCCGACGAGCACGAGGAAGTGTCGGCGGCGCTGAAGGACATCCTGCTCGGAATCCCGAACCTTCCGCACGCCGACGCGCCGGATGGAGCGAGCGACGACGACAACCCGGTCGTGACCGGGCCGATTGCTCTCAACGCGACGTTCCCCGACTGGCAGCGCGTGCCGCACTGGGAGACCGCGGAGGCACTCGGCATCCTCGACAACGAGCGTGCGGTCAAGATCTCGGGCTCGATGTTCACGATGCAACGCGGCGCAGGCGCCACGCTCGCCCGAGCGCTGACCCAGTTCGGTCTGGACCGCAACGCCGACGTGCACGAGGAGATCCGCCCGCCGTCGCTCGTCACCACGGCAACGCTCACGGCCACGGGTCAGCTACCCAAGTTCGCCGAAGACGCGTATGCGATCGAGAAGGACGACCTCTGGTGTGTGCCGACCGCCGAAGCATCGCTGACGTCGTTGTTCAACGACGAGATCCTCGACGACACGGCACTGCCGATCCGCTTGATGGCATTCAGTCCGTCGTTCCGTCGCGAAGCAGGTTCAGCCGGCCGCGACACGCGCGGCATGCTGCGTGCCCACGAGTTCGACAAGGTCGAGATGCTCGCTTTCGCCACGCCGGAGCAGGCGCCTGCACTGCTCGACGACATGGTCGATCGGGCTGCGTCGGCGATGGCCGACCTCGGCCTGCCGTACCGCGTGATCGAGATCTGCACCGGTGACATGGGCCAGAGCCACCACCGCACGTTCGACGTCGAGGTCTACGCGCCGGGCGTGGACACCTGGCTCGAAGTGTCGTCGGTCTCCTGGTTCGGCGACTACCAGGCGCGTCGTGGCAACACTCGTTTCCGTCGCCACGACGACGACGGCAAGGCCATCAAGGGCAGCCACTTCGCGCACACCCTGAACGGTTCGGCGCTCGCCGTGCCGCGGGTGTGGGCGGCGATCGTCGAGAACTACCGCAACGAGGACGGCAGCGTCACCGTCCCCGACGCACTCCATCCCTACATGCGCGGCATCACGGTGATCACTCCATGAGCGATTCGATCCGCGACCGGCGTGTGCAGTACGAGACGGCGGGGTTGGACGTCGACGACGTGTACGCCGACCCGATGCTGCAGTGGCAGCGGTGGCACGACGATGCGTTCGACGCCGAGGTCGCCGAACCCAACGCGTTCACCCTCGGCACGATCGGGCTCGACGGCATGCCCGATGCTCGCATCGTGTTGGCCCGCGGCGCCGACGAGAACGGCTTCGCGTTCTACACGAACTATTCCGGGGCCAAGAGCCAACAGCTCGACGCTGCACCGGTCGCATCTGCGGTCTTCGCGTGGCTCGACCTCCACCGTCAGGTCCGTGTGCGGGGCACGGTCGAACGGATGACGAGCGAGGAATCGGACGACTACTACGCGTCACGACCCAGGAGCAGCCAACTCGGTGCCTGGGCCTCGCCTCAGAGCGAGGTGATCGCCGACCGGTTAGTGCTCGAAGCTCGGGTCGCTGCCGTCGAAGACGAGTTCGGCGCGGACGAGCAAGACGACAGCGACCCGGTTCCGCGCCCGGGCTTCTGGGGTGGATGGCGTCTCGTTCCGATCCAGTGGGAGTTCTGGCAGGGCCGACCCAGTCGGCTCCACGACCGGATCCACTACCGCCGAGACGCCGACGCCACCTGGCAGATCGAGCGCCTCGCGCCGTAGACCTCTCCGGGTCCTGGTTGCCATCGCTGGTTTCCCGTAGGAATGTGGACGGATCATGACGGTCTGCGTCACGATCCCTCCAGATTCCCAACGACGTGCTGAGCGTCAGCAGCCTCGATCGACCTGCAGCCCGATGATCGGCACGCGGCCGGACCGCGATCGAGCCGAACAGGAAACGGAGGAAGCCAAACCGGAAACAGGAAACACTCCAGGTTGAACTTGTTCACGAGAAGGGTGAGGATGAGCTCATGACGGGAACGAAAGTCCTAGTGGTCGATGATGAGCCGACCGTTCGCGAAGTGGTGGTCGGCTATCTCCGCCGGGATGGGCACGAGGTCTCCGAAGCTGCAGACGGCACCATCGCTCTCGAGATGCTCGAGGCCGAGACCCCGGATCTCGTCGTGCTCGACATGATGCTCCCGGGCGTGAACGGGCTGGACATCCTCCGCCGGGTGCGCTCGACCAGCAACATTCCGGTGATCATGCTCACTGCACGAGCCGAGGAATCCGACCGGGTCGCCGGTCTCGAACTCGGCGCCGACGACTACGTGGTCAAGCCCTTCTCGCCTCGCGAACTCGCCGCGCGCGTCAACGGCGTGCTGCGTCGCAGTGCCGGACGCGAGACCAGCGCTCCGCAGATGATCGAGTTCGACGGCCTCACCGTCGACCCGCTGGCCCGCGAAGTGTGCCTCGACGGCAAGGTCGTCGAGATGACGCCCAAGGAGTTCGACGTGCTCGCATTCCTCGCGAACTCGCCTCGCCAGGTGTTCTCACGAGCCCAGCTGCTCGAGCAGGTCTGGCAGTCGTCGCCCGAGTGGCAGGACCCGGCGACGGTCACGGTCCACGTGCGGCGGATCCGCAACAAGATCGAGGCCGACCCGGAGAAGCCGCGGTGGATCACCACGGTCTGGGGTGTCGGATACCGGTTCGAGCCATGAGTCGGGCGATCACAGAGGACGCCGCACACGATCACGTCCATCCACACGCTGCGGATGACCTGATGCAGTTGCAGCACAAGGCGCACGGCATGAATCGACTCGGTCGCCGGTTCCTCGGCGCGAACCTCGCCGTGCTCGGCGTCGCGATCATGATGATCGCCATCGCAGCGCAGACGATGATGATCGAACCGCACGACCGAAAGCTCGTGATGTGGGCGTTCGTCCCTGCCGTGTTGGGCGCTGCGATGGTCGCGATGCTGCTCGCACGTCCGGTGGCGCGTGACGCGAAGCGCATCTGCTCGGCGGCGATGCGAGTCGCCGAGGGCGATCTCTCGGCGCGTACCGGAGTGCGGCGCAACGACGAACTCGGCGAAGCCGCCGAGATGTTCGACGTGATGGTCACCCGCCTCGACACGGTCGAGAAGGAGCGGTCGCTGATGCTGTCGTCGATCTCCCACGACCTGCGCACACCGTTGGCCGCCCTGCGCGCTGCCGTCGAGGCGATCCGCGATGGTGTCGCACCCGACCCCGATCTCTATCTCGCCGGCATGGAACGCCAGGTGCGGGCACTGTCGTCGCTCGTCGACGACCTCCAGCTGCACACGAAGATCATCAGCGGGACGATCGAACTGAAGCGGATGAAGCTCGACCTGACCGAACTGGCCGACGAAGCAATGGAGACGGTTCGGCCGCTCGCCGAACTGCGCCACGTGAAGTTGCTGCTCGAAGCCGACCGTCGGGTCACCATCGACGCCGATGGTTCACAGCTCGCACGGGTCGTCCGGAACCTGCTGGACAATGCAATCCGTCATGCACCCGACGACTCGGTCGTGCTCGTGCAGATCAGTCGGGACGATGCCGTGGCATCGCTGCGCGTGATCGACGAAGGGGCCGGGTTCCCCGCCGACTTCCGCGACCGCGCCTTCGAACCGTTCACCCGCGCCGACGAGGCGCGAGACACTCGAACCGGCACCGCGGGCCTCGGTCTGTCGATCGCGAAGGGCATCGTCACGGCGCACCAGGGCACCGTCGGCCTCGGGACCGGCCCCGGCGGCATCGTCGAAATCACTCTGCCGGTCCAGATCGTCCGATAGCTGCGTTGGCCCTCACCGCTCGTTGCCGGAGGGCAACTCGGGTTCATGCCGCCTTGCTCTCGAACGATCTGAATCCGGCAGAAGCAAGCTCTGTTGTTCTGACTGACCCGTTGCGGGAGTTCGGTCAGGGCTGGATGGGCCAGGTGCGGGCGGCTTCGGCCAACGCTTCGATCAGGGATTCGGTGTGCGGCGTGAGCTCGGGGCCTTCCCAGTCCCACCAGAGCGGGCTCGACCCACGAACCCGTGGGGGCAATTCGATCTGCACGCCCTGCTGGGGCGGCAGATTGACCGGGTTGCGATCGTGGAGGCCGCGGAGCTTCGTGGGGATCGCCTCGAGGTCGGTCAGCACGTCGTACGCGGGAAGCGCGGCGCGAATGGCGTCGCCGACGTGCTCGGCGAACTCGCGGTTCTGGCCGCCGAGCAGCATCGAGCCGAACATGCCACGTCGGCCGAACCCGTGGACGGTGATGACGATCTCGACGTGGTCGAGGAATCGAGCCAGTTCCGGCGACTCGGCAGGATCGACCGTGGTCGACGTGAAGTGCTCCCGCATGCCTTCGGGCTGCACGACGGCGTAGAGCGACGCGCCGCTCGCCTCGGCGGCGCGACGAGCGATCACGTCCGTCATCCATTCCAAGTGGCCACCGTGGTACGCCATGAAGCCGATCGGGCTCCGCAGTTCGCAGATCTCTTCGACGCCGGGCGCTTCGAGGATCGCCGTGAATTCGCCCATCGGACCATCATGGCCGGGGGTCGGGTCCGGACCTCGATCCTTCCTCACTGTTCTCGATTCGACCCGCGTACGATGTTGCCAGATGCTGGTGTGGATGGACCTCGAAATGACCGGACTCGATCACACGTCTGACGTGATCGTCGAGATCGCGACACTGATCACCGACGACGACCTGAACATCATCGCCGAAGGACCCGACCTCGTGGTCCACGCCACGGACGAGCAACTGGCGGACATGGACCCGTTCGTGGTCAACATGCACACGAAGTCAGGCCTGCTCGATCAGATCACGGCGTCGACCATCACGCTGGAAGCCGCCGGCGCCGAGACGCTCGCGTTCATCAAGGAACACGTCCCCGAAGAACGTTCGGTCCCGCTGTGCGGCAACTCGATCGGCACCGACCGCCGGTTCCTCGCCGCCTACCTGCCCGAGATCGAGGAGTACCTCCACTACCGCTCGATCGACGTCTCCAGCGTGAAGGAACTCGTCAAACGCTGGTACCCCGACCTCGATGCCAACCGGCCGCGGGGACAGGGCAGCCATCGCGCGCTCGACGACATCCGTGAGTCGGTGCGCGAACTCGTCTACTACCGCGAGAACGTCTTCGTCGACCCGTCGGTGTCGCCCGACGAGATCGGCCCGTCCGACGACGAAGAGTGATCCGATGCGGCGATAAATCGCCGCATCGCCTGGAGGCAGGTCGGTACGTTTCGTCGTGTTGACGTTCGGGCTCGTCTGAGGTTCCGGGCCCGAACGCCAGCACCAAACCGCTCCGCTCGAGCCTGCCGTCCCGATCCGGAATGGTTCGGACCAACTCGGTCAGACGATGTGTGAGCTACGTTTCGGCGCATGCGAGCAGTCGTTCTCCGAAGCCATGGCGGACCCGAGGTCCTGACGATCGAGGAGGTGCCGTCGCCCGAACCGGGCCCCGACCAGATCTTGGTGGACGTCGCGCACACAGCGCTGAATCGTGCCGACACGCTGCAGCGCCAGGGCGGCTACCCCGACCCGCGCAACCTCGAGCTGGAGATTCCCGGCCTCGAGTACGCGGGCACGGTGTCCGCGGTCGGCGCCGGCGTCACCGACTGGTCGGTCGGAGACCGCGTGATGGGCATCGAGTCCGGTGGTTGCTACGCCGAGCAGGTCGTCACGTACGCCCGACAGGCACTGCCGATCCCGTCCACCGTCGAACTCGCGGACGCTGCCGCGATCTCCGAAGTATTCCTCACGGCCTGGGACGCGCTCGTGGTGCAGGGTGGCCTGACGAGCGGTCGCTGGGCGCTGGTGCACGCCGGAGCGTCGGGTGTCGGCACCGCCGCGATCCAGATCGCGAAGGCGATCGGCGCACGCATCGCCGTCACGTGTTCAGCTGGCAAGGCCGACGCATGCCGCGAACTGGGTGCCGACCTCGTCCTCGAACGCAGCCCGAACGACTGGCTCAGCGACCTCGAGGACGCAGTGCCCGAAGGTGTCGACGTCGTACTCGACGTGGTCGGTGGCGACGAGGTGGACCGCAACTTCCGGGCGGTGGCGATGGACGCCACGATCGTGCAGGTCGGCCTGATGGGCGGCGGCTCGGCTCCGGTGAACATGGGGATGTTGCTGATGAAGCGGATCACCTGGATCGGCACGACGCTGCGCGCCCGTCCGTTGGAACGCAAGCTCGCGCTGTGCCAGCGGTTCCGCAGCGAGATGATCCCGCTGTTCGAGTCCGGCGCGCTGCGGCCGGTGATCGACTCCCGCTACGCCTTCGACGACGTCGCCGATGCCCATCGCCACATGGAGTCCAACGCCTCGATCGGCAAGATCCTTCTCGACATCGCCTGAACGGCGATCACTGCGTCGTGCAGGTTCGTCGTTGCCGAGAGGCAGCAGCGGGGCCTGGCCTGGATCGACTATGCCTCGGTGAGGGCAAGCTCGTCGGCGTCGTCGGTTTCTTCGTCTTCGATCGGGACGAGCATGCGCTTGTAGGTGAAGAAGCCGCCGATGCCCAGGACGATGAGCGCGATGGGCGCAAAGATCAGCCAGGGGAACCCGGACGACGAAGCGCCGCTCGGCTGGCCGAAGACGAACGACGTCGCGCCGACGACCTCGTCGCCGTTGAACACGTTGGTCGTGTCGTAGGTGACGATGTAGGTGCCTTCGCGCGACGAGTTCGTCGAACTCGACCATCGCAGAGTTCGGCCCCGTCTTCGTGGTCACGCTCTGGAGATCGTCGAAGTCCTCGCCGTTGCCTCGGTCGTACACGAGTTGCAGTGAGACGTCCTCGCCGATGTCCAGTTCGAAGGTGATCTCCGCCGTGGTGATCGGCGCGGTCAGCACGTCTCTCGACGAAGGCGTGGACGTGCGAATGTCCGGGTTCGGACTGTCGACCGTCGCCGTCGCTGTGCCCCAGACGAACGAGATCGAGCCGGCCACCACGTGTCCGTCGGACGGGACCGCCGCGAGATACCGGACGAAGTAGGTGCCTTCGACATCGATCTCGGGGAAGTCGAGACGAGCGGTCTCGTCGCCGGTCCTCGTGGTCTCGCCGCCGATGTCGACGATCGACCCGTCACCCGGGTCGTAGGTCAAGAACATCGACACGTCGTCGGAGATGCCTTCGCCGAAGTCGATCTCGGCCGACGAGATCGGATCGTCGATCGTCGGACCGGTTCTCGGGTGTCGACGCTTCGATGCCGTCGTGTGCGGCCACCGGTCCACCAGGGGTCCCGAACACACTCAACGCTGCGATCGCCGCCGCCACCACGGAGATCCGGAGCATCCGCCCGCCGCGCCGCTGCATCACTGTCGTGCCGAACGCGCCCATGGCAACCATTCAATCAGCCGGTGCGGGCCCCGACCTGTCGCCCTTTCCACGTCACATCCCGACGGAACACCACCGAGATCGCGCTGCGGACGAAGATCACGACGAACACGACCACGAGAATCGGGAACAGCGCCGCCGCGACAGGGTGGATGGTGCCGGCGCGGCGTCCGAGCACCCAGATCTGTACCGCTGTCAACGGGTAGACCAGCGGAGCGGCCAGCCAACCGCCGGCCACCGAACACATCCACAGGGCCACAGCGAGACCGGTCCACCAGCGAGTGAACAGCGCACCGGTGGCGAGACTGCGTGTCCAACCGCGCACCAGATCGCCGAAGCCGCCCGGATACATGCGGAACGTCGTCGTCGCCGCCGAGCCGACTGCGAGGCGAGACCTGCCGACGGCTCGAGCGAGGCCGATGTCCTCGGTGTGCATCGAGCGGACCGACGGCGTCGCATGGCCGCCGGCGCGGTCGTAGGTGGTGCGCTCCACTGCGATCACCGGCCCGAACGCCACGTTCGCCGCGGTCGCACGCGGAAAAGGCGTGAACGACCCGCAGCCCATCAACGCGGTGATGTTGCACAAGATGCTCGGCTGCTCGCCAACGGTTTCCATCCGGTGCCACGGCTGCATCGAGACGAGCGCGTCGGGTTCGTCGGCGACGGCGCCGGCCAGGTCGTCGAGCAGCGTCGATCCCGGCCGGACGTCGGCGTCGAGGAAGACCAGCACCGGCTGATCGGTCGAGGACGCGCCGTGCCAGCAGGCGTTGGGTTTGCCGAGCCACCCGTCCGGCGGCGTCGGCGGTGTGATGACGTCCACGTCGAACGCTCGGGCCACGCTCGCGGTCCCGTCGCTCGAGTGATCGTCGACGACCACGATCCGGTCGCCTGGACGTCGCTGCGCCACGAGCGGTCGAAGCAGGTTGGGGAGTGACAGTGCTTCGTCGCGGGCCGGAATGACCACCGCGACCGACGCTCGTTCGCCAGCGGGCGCTGCATCGGACAGCGCCCGCAACGGCCGTGCCCGCCACAGCAGCAACCATCCGAGCGACCAGCCGACGCGTAGATCAGCACTTCCACGGGCCCGTGTTCGAACCCGCCGATCTCCAGGCTGACCAGGGCCGACATGTCTCCACTGTGGCACGGCGGAAGAAATTTCGGATCTTCGTCAAGAAAAGTGCAAGGACGCGGCTTCTCGCGCCTCTTGCCCTGTGAACACACACCACGACCGAGGAGCCCACCATGAGCACTGCCACCGTCACCGCCGCCACCATCACGATCTCGACCACGCCGATGATCGCGTCCGGCACGTCGATCGGACGCTGCGCCGTCGCTCGCAGCCCACTGGTCGGTCTGGTCGCCCGAGTCGTCGCCGGGATCACTGGGGCGCTGTTCGGTCTGGCCATCGGACTCGTCTCCGCCGGTTTCGACACCACGCCGCTGCTGCTGGCGCTCGGGGCCGTCGCACTCGGGGTCGGATGGATCGTCGCCGTCCTCACGGGCGGATCCGCCACGTCGCAGGGCCGTTGGTGACCTCCTCGGCTCAGTTCTCCGTCCCACGTCAACCGACCTCATCCATCCATCAGCCAGTCATCGCCTCGACACGAAGGAATCCCGCCATGAACCTCACACTCGCCTCCGCACCCACCGTCACCGTCACCGACACCTGCACGACGGCCCGGGCGGTCGTCCCCGACACCGGTGACTTCGACGAGACCGAAGTCCGCAGCAGTTACGCCCGCTGCGCCGATGGCAACGGGACGCTGTCCCACCTCTTCTTCTCCGAGGACGACCACGATCTCGCTCGGGCCAAGGCGATCTGTCGGCCCTGCGGCCTCCGCGAGACGTGCCTCTCCGGTGCGCTCGAGCGGATGGAGCCGTACGGCGTCTGGGGCGGCAAGCTCGTGCTCGACGGCCTGCCGGTCGAGGTCAAGCGCAAGCGTGGCCGCCCGCGCAAGCACCCCAAGCCGATCCTGGTGGTCGACGAGGCGCCGATCCCCGAGCATCTCGTCGCCTGAATCGACTCGTACAGAGCGCGTTTCGAGCCATGGAGACCCGGAAATCTGCCCAATTCCGGAAACCTCCTTGACCGGGACGGCGCGAACGTGTTTGCCTACACCTGTGCGTCGTTGTGGCGCCGCAGCACAGAACCCACCGAAGACGATGACCACACGCGAAGGGAGACGATCGATGACGACGATGACGACAGACATGATGACCGGCTCCCTGCTCGGTCGCGCTCGTGAAGCGTCGATGCCAACCGGTCAGGTCCATGCCCAAGCAGTCGCGCGACGCACCCGCGGACGCTGCGTATGTCACCACCACCTCCCGGACCAACACGACCGCTGTCGTGACGAATCCGTGGCTTGGTGGATTCGGTTTCGGTGACGGTTCGGGCATCTGCCCCACCACCGCTGTCGGCGACTCCACTAAGCGAATTCATCCCGGCCGCCTCGAAGGCATGACGTAGCGAACGCAACGTCATCACCTCCTCCGAGGCCGCCGGGTTCATTCGAACCCGGCGGCCTTCGTCGTTTTCCGACTCGGATCCACCACTTCATCGCACCCGTCAGACCGATCTCCAACTCATCCCAACAACGAAAGCGACATCCCATGAACGCAATGACCTCCCGCCCCAAGCCCGTCGCACACCTCGCGACCGACCTCCGCAACGCCACCAGCACCGACGCAAACACCCCAGTCCAGGAGTACCCCATGACCACCTTCGAATTCAGCGACATCACGCTCGATGCGCTCGCCACCGAGCCATTGGAGCCTGACGAATCCAGTCCCCCCGGGCGCGACCCCGACCGCGGACGTCGACGAATCGCTCGAAGCCCGGGCCCCCGTGGCTCGCTGCGCCGACGGCAACGGCACGATGACCGGCTCTGTTCTTCTCGGACCACGTCGTCGACATCGCCCGCGCCAAGGCGATGTGCGCCTTGTGCCCGCTGCGCTTCGCGTGCCTCGCCGACGCCCTCGAACGCGAGGAGCCGTGGGGCGTGTGGGGTGGCGAGCTGATCTCGGGCGGCCGGATCGTCGCCAACAAACGGCCCTGCGGCCGCCCGCCCAAGCACCCGCGCCCCGAGGTCGTCTACGACGAGATGGGCCCGGTCGCCATCCCGGCCTGAACGCCGGAGCGGTGATCGTGCGACGAGTTGTGAGTGCGACCCCGACACCCACGACTCGTCGCAGGCGGCGGGGAACCGGCGCACACCGCGAAACGGACGTTTCGCGTCGTTCCCGGAACGTTCAGCGGCCTTCCGTGCGACCTGATGGGTTGTGGTCAATTACCCTCGGCTCCATGAACATCGACCGCCCACGACTCCTGGCCGGCTCTCTCGCCGTCGCCGTCGTGAGCGTGATCGGCGCCTTCGTCGGTGACGCAGGTCGGCGGCGACGAGGCGCTCGCCCTCGACGCCGTGTTGGAGGACTCGCAGGATCGCTCCGTCCCCGAGGACGTGTCCGGTATCCCGACCAACGACGCGTTGAGGGCGAGCCGCTGCCCGAGGCCGTGGTCCTCGATGCGGACGGGGCCGAGGTGTCGACCCGATCGCTGATCGGCCAGCCGCTCGTGATCAACTTCTGGTTCAGCACGTGCATCCCGTGTGAGCGTGAACTGCCCGACTTCGCCGAAGTGCACGCCGAAGTCGGCGACGAGGTGCGGTTCATCGGGATGAACACCATCGACTCGGCACCCGTGATGGAGCGCTTCGCCGTCCGAGCGTGGCGTCACCTACGAACTGTTCCAGGACACGTTCGCCGAGTTCGTCGAAGCCGCAGGCATCGCCGCCTTCCCGCAGACACTGTTCGTCACCTCCGACGGTCGGATCGTCGATCAGAGTCGGCGTCGATCGATGCCGATGACCTCCGCGAGAAGATCGCCAACCTCCAAGAAATGGACACCTGATGAGTCTTTGGTTCGTGGCCGGCATTCTCGCGGCCGTCAATCCCTGCGGGTTCGTCCTGCTGCCCGACCTACCTCATGTACTTCCTCGGGCCTGCAGGGCTCAGAAGAGAAGTTGACGCAGCGCGAGACGCTGCGCAAGGCGCTCAAGGTCTCGGCGTCGCTGAGCCTCGGATTCATGGCGGTGTTCGTCGTCGCAGCATCCGTTGCGAACTACGCGACGAGTTGGCTGACGGCGAACGCCAAGTACGCCACCGGCTTCTTCGGCGTGGCGCTCATCGTGCTGGGCGCCGCCATGCTCTTCGGTTTCAAGCTGCCGTTCATGAACCCGCAGAAGCTGCAGGGCGAGAAGGACCAGACGGTGAAGTCGATGTTCGTCTACGGCGTTGCGTACGCCATTGCCTCACTCGGTTGCACGATCGGGTTCTTCATCTCGGCAGTGTTCGCGACCAGTGCCCGTGAGGGATCGAACGCGCTCGACGGGCTCACCAACGGCTTGGCGTACGCCGTCGGTATGGGCGTCATCGTCAGCGGGCTCACCGTCGCGCTCGCCTTCGCCAACAAGGGCCTCGTCACGCTCCTGCGGCGCGGTCTCGCAGTACATGGATCGCATCGCCGCTGCCTTCGTGTTCATCTCGGGTCTCTACCTGCTCTGGTACTTCTACTGGGTCGACCTGAAGGAAGAGGGCGACGTCATCACCGACTGGGTCACCTTCCGACAGAGCGACGTCAACACGTTCCTCAGCGATCACCGTTGGGGCGTCACGGTCGTGCTGTTCTCGATCCTCGGTGCCACGGTGGCGTACGTCTACACCAAGAGCGCAGCGTTCCTCGCCGCTGCGGTCGCAGTGATCGTGCTGGGCGCCGGGTGGTTGTCGAGCGACTGGGTCGCCGTCGGCATCATCGGCGCATCGGTCGCCGTCGCCGGAGCCCTCGGCCTGTTGCAGGACGGACGCGAGCAGAGCGCGATGATCGACGACGACGTACCGGTTTCGGAGCCGAGCACCCAGCCCGTCAGCTGACGGCGACGCAGTGCGAGCCACTGCTTCACCGTCAGAGGTAGTTCATTGCTTCGGCTCGGGCGGTCAGGTCGGCGCGATGGTCCGGATGAGCGACGGCGATGAGCCGCCGGGTGCGTTCTCGGACCGTGGCGTATCGCAGTTCGGCCACGCCGAACTCGGTGACGACCTTGTCGACCGTGTTCTTCGGTGTGGTGACCACATCGCCCGACGCGAGTTGCGGGACGATCTTGGACTGACCCGAGTTGGTCGTCGAATGCAGCACGACGAAGCCTTGCCCACCGTCTGAGTACATCGCGCCGCGAGCGAAGTCGTTCTGCCCGCCAGACGACGAGTAGTACTGCCCGTCGATCGTCTCCGAGGCGCACTGGCCGAGGAAGTCGACCGACAGGGTCGCGTTGATCGACACGAAGTTCGTCTCCTGGGCGATCACCCGCGGATCGTTCACGTAGCGCACGGCGTGCAACTCGACTGCGGTGTTCTCGTGGAGGAAGTCGTTCAGCCGGTTGGTGCCGAGCGCGAAGGTCCCGACTGCCTTGGTGCGGTTGAGCCGCTTCTGCGACGCCGTTGACGACACCGGACTCGATCAGGTCGACCACGCCGTCCGACAGCAGTTCGGTGTGCACGCCGAGGTCGCGGTGGTCGGCGAGTGACGCCATGATCGCGTTCGGGATCGCGCCGATCCCGGTCTGGATCGTCGCACCATCGGGGATCCGCTCGGCGACGTGACGCGGCGATCGTTCGATCGGTGTCGCCGGCCTCGGCAGGTTGCACTTCGACGAGCGGCCGATCGCTCCGACACCAACCGGCCACCTGGGACACGTGCGATCTGGTTGCGACCGAACGTGCGCGGCATGTGGTCGGTGACCTCGAGGAAGAACGGCGCGCGTCCGATGAAGCTGGCCACGTAGTCGGCCGACACTCCGAGGCTGAAGTAGCCGTGCCGGTCGGGTGGCGATGCGGCAGCGATGACGAGCGGTTGCCCGTCGTGGTCGGGTGTCCGGTGCTGCATCATCTCGTACACCTCGCGAGAAGTGCGACGGGCACGAGCCCGATCGTCCCGTTGCGGAAGTGCGGCCGGGTCACGTGGGACAGGAAGTAGCGAGATGTGTTTCATCCGGTCGCCGAACTCGGCTCGGAGATAGCGCCGGTCGTGCAGGGCGTGCATCTGATGGACGCGGAGACCGGTGAACCGGTCGGCGTCGCATGCGAGGTCCGCAGCCACGGCGTCTTCGATCGCGTCGAGCACCGCGGTCGGCTCACCGTTCGCGAGCGGAACGATGATCCGGGTGTCGGGGTCGAGCAGGTCGACGACGTCGGACGGCTGATTCGGTGCGTCACTCACGCAGCCCAGCGTTACCGACCGGCCGGCGGCGAAACGTGACCGACGCCGGAGTCGTGGTGGATCCCGGACGGGTTCCGCGACGGTGTCGCTGCGGTCCGGGGTGACCTGCCGCGCGTACGGTGCGACGATGTCCGACGACTTCGACCCGACCACCGTGGAGATCCGCAACGCCGCGACCGTGATGCTGGTGCGCGATGCGACGGCGACCCGGGCGTCGAAGTGTTCATGCTGCGCCGCACCGGCAAGGCGTCGTTCGCCGCCGGGATGTACGTGTTCCCCGGTGGCCGAGTCGACGATGTCGACCACGCCGACGAGATCGAACCCTTCTGCCAGGGCCTCGACGACGACGACGCATCCCGCCAGCTCGGGATCGAGTCAGGTGGCCTCGCGTACTGGGTCGCGTCCGATTCGTGAGTGCTTCGAGGAGGCCGGCATCCTGCTCGCCGAGCGACGGGACGGCTCGGCGCTCGACCTCGCACGACGACGATCGCCACGCGGTGCACGACGGCACCCTGTCGATGGTCGACCTGTGCAAGCGTGACGATCTGATGCTCGACCTGTCGACCACGCAGTACGTCGATCACTGGATCACGCCGATGGGCGAGCCGCGCCGGTTCGACACCCGCTTCTTCGTCACCGAGGCGCCGGCCGGCCAGGACGGGCTACACGACGACAAGGAGACCGTCGAGAGCCTCTGGATCCGCCCGGCCGACGCACTGCGGATGCAAGCCGACGGGCGAGCTGATGATGATGCCGCCGACGATCAAGAACCTTCGCTGGCTCGACGCGTTCGATGCCGCTCGGAGGCCGTCGACGCCGGCAGCCGAGATCATCGATCCGATCACGATCCTGCCGAAGGCACGCCTCGACGAGACCGGCAAGATGATCGGCGTCGCGATGCCCTGGGACACCGACTACGACGACACTCTGAGTTGGATCGGTGTCGGTACCCAGCTGTCCGCCGGGTTCGGGTCAGTCGACGGTGACTTGCGGTGACGGAGGCGGCGTCGAGTTCGTCGAACGCCTTGTTGACCGAGTCGAAGAGGCGGGCGGAGCACCCGGCCATGTCGATGTCGTCGGCCGTCGACCGGCGGAGCGAGCTCCGTTGACGATGTGTTCCGCGATCGAACGGAAGACATCAGCGGCGGGACCTTCGCCGTCGAGCGCACATGGGTTGACCGACGTCGCCACCGGCGGAGACGGCCGGCTCGATCGGGATCCGGCCCAGCAGCGGCGCATCGATCGGCTTCGGCCAGTGCGTCGCCGCCACCGGAACCGAACAGTGCGTGCTCGACGCCGGCGCTGTCGGTGAACGCTCGACATGTTCTCGATCACGCCGACCACTCCAGGAAGCTGCGCTTGGCCATGTCGGCAGCACGCTGCGCGACCTTCTGTGCGGCGAGCGCCGGCGTGGTGACCACGATGATGTCGGTCGACGGGAGCATGCGGGCCAGGCCCATCTGCACGTCGCCGGTGCCCGGCGGCATGTCGATGAGCAGGTAGTCGAGTTCGCCCCAGCTGGACGTCGCGCAGGAACTGCTCGACCGCCTTGGTGAGCATCAGTCCACGCCACATCAGCGCGGTGTCCTCGTCGACGAGGAAGCCGGTCGACACGACCTTCGAGCAGCCCGTCACCGACCTTGCGCTCGTTCGGGATGATCAGCGGCTTGTCGGATCCGTCGACCTTCTCGGCCTCCATCCGGTCGCCGATGCCCAGCAGGCGAGGGACCGAGAAGCCCCAGATGTCGGCGTCGAGCACGCCGACCGTGTGGCCGAGTTCGCGCCAGCGCTGCGGCGAGGTTCACCGTGACCGACGACTTGCCGACGCCGCCCTTGCCGGACGCGATCGCCAGCACGTTGCACGAGTCGGGCACCATCGTGTCCGCCGCGTTCTCGCGTGCGTTCCAGCGGGCCTTGGTCATGACCTCGCTGCGCTCGTCGGCGTTCATCTCGCCCCACACGATCTTCGTGTCGGCCACACCGGGATGCAGCTCGACGCGGGTCTCGACTTCCTTCTTGATCTCGGCGCGCATCGGGCAGCCGCTGATCGTGAGCTTGATCTCGACCGTGACCGACACCGTCGTCGCCGACCTCGACCGACGGCACCATGCCGAGCGACACGATGTCGGCGCCCAGTTCCGGGTCGATCACGTTCGACAACACCGCCATCACTTCGTCGACCGTGGGTGGAGCGCCGACCACGTCCTTTGCAGCGCGTGTGTCGCTGTCATGCCGGCGGGTCGGGCCGGATCGCGTTGTCGAGGAGGCCATGTCGGTATTTTACCGGCCTGAGGCCGTGTAATCTCGGCACGTGGACGATGCTCTCGTGAATCTCGACGTGCTCAAAGCACTCGGCGACAACACGCGTTACGCCATCTACCTCGAACTCGCACGATCGGCTCGGCCACTCGCCACCGCCGACATCGCCGAATCGCTCGCGCTGCACGCCAACACGGTGCGCCCGCACCTGGAGCGGATGCGTGACGCCGGTCTGATCGACGTGCAGGTCGGCGGTCGTGGTGACGTCGGCCGTCCGCAGCACCGATACTGCGATCGCCAGCGGACGCGCCGTCGCTCGGTCTCGAACCGCCCACGATGCCCGTGCTCGCCCGGATGGTCCTCGCGATGGCCAAGCGGCTCCGAGCGAGCCCCGAGGATGCCGACCGCGGTCGGTGAAGAGGAAGGCGTTCGGCGGGCGCGGCCGTATTCGAATGCGCCCTCGACGCTCGAAGCGCTCGTGTCCGACCTCGACCGGCTCGGCTTCGACCCCATCGTGAGCGACGCGAGCGTGGAAGGTGACCTCCAGCCCGACGACGCAGCGGTCATCGCGTTCGCCAACTGCCCCTTCGCAGACCTCGCACAGGAGCACCCGGATCTCGTCTGTGGGCTGCATCGCGGTCTCGTCGCCGGGTTCGTCGCGCAGATGGGCGACGCCCGACACGCGCGACTTCTGCACCCTGACGAGCCGTACGCCATGCCGTGTCACGGTCGCGACACGTTAGAATCGACTCACAGGTGCCGATTTCTCGACACGCCACCATCAGAGAGGCAACCGACAATGATCACGCTCACCGACCCCGCCGCCGCCAAGGTCCGTCAACTCCTCGACGCCGAAGGCGCCGAAGACCTCGCACTCCGTGTGGCCGTTCGCCCCGGAGGCTGCTCGGGCTTCTCGTACGAGATGTTCTTCGACGGTGACTTCGCCGCCGACGACACCACCCAGGAGTACGAGGACAACGTCAAGGTCGTCGTCGACCCCGCCTCGGCACAGCTGCTCGAAGGCGCCACCTTCGACTACAAGGACGGCCTCGACGCATCCGGGTTCGCCATCACGAACCCCAACGCCAGCCGCACCTGCGGCTGCGGCCAGTCCTTCAGCTGACACGGGCCGGATCGCTCGAATCCTGCGTTCTGCAGGCTCCGTCATCGACGGACGTCGACGCTGTATCAGCGCGCGGTGTCGTCGGACGGTCCGATGCGTGTGGATCACACACGATCTTTCTTGGCCGTGCGGCCGAGCTGACCTAGCCGGCCAACGCTTGGAGGCGTTCGCTCATCTCCGTCGTGTCCCAGAGGCCATCGACGCGATCGACGATCACGCCGTCGGCGCCGACGAGGAACACCGTCGGCTCGAACAGCAGTGACAGATCCTCCACGGCAGGAGTGAGCGTCTCTGCGGTGAGGTCGGTGTAGACCTCGGCGTGCACGAACACGATGTCGCCGAACTGCGGCTGCAACTCGATCAGCGCTTCGAGTGCAGGTGTGCACGACCCGGTGGCACAGAACGCCGGGGTGCCGACGAAGTACGCAACCGGACTCCCCGAGGCGAGCGCCTCGTCGAGGGTGACCGAATGGAAGTCGCAATTCGGCTCCCGGGTACAGACTGGGTCGACACCGTTCGGCTCGTCGATCGTCGGAGTGTCGAATCCGGCGAGCGTGTCGCCGGGAATCGGAACCGTCACCTCGCTCGGCTGGACCACCTGGAAGTTGGCACCGGTCGACGGACCACCGTCCACGACGATGCCGTAGATGCCGGGCGCATCGATCTGCGCCGTGAACGCGTAGTACGGAGCCGGCGTGACGTCGCGTCGCACTGCACTGATCCGGTCACCGATCGGTGCTCCGTCGATGTCGACGACCTGCCCACCGAGCGTCTCGGGTCCGTCGATCACGAACTCGGCGTCCTTGTTCAGACTGAACGGCAGTCGAACCTCACCCGGCACGAAGACGGGGACGTTCGACGGGTAGCGCTGGATCAGTGCGAAATCGCCATCGGAACTCGAATCGTCCGGGAGTCCGGCACCTGGATCGCCGTCATTCGACGATCCTTCGGCTGTGTCGTCCTCGCCGCATGCTGCGAGCAGCCCGGCTGCGGCTGTACCCGCGATGAAGGTTCGGCGGCCGAAGCGGCCTGAGATGATGGGTTGATCGTGCGTCATGTGTGTCCCGCTTCGGTCCAGTTGAGCGACAATTTCGGGGCCTCGTTGAATCAGGCCACCCGGACGTGCGAACGTACGAGGGCATGAGCACGCCCGACCCGATTTCCCCTGGACGATATCGGCGGCGGATCATCGGGATCGGTGCACTTGCGCTCGTTGTCACATTCGCAATCGGTGCCGCCATCTTCATCCCTGTCGTACAGAACGACCTCGAGGACCGAGTCGAGTCCGAACTCAGCGAGGCAGGCATCGAGGGCGTGAGCGCGTCGTTCTCGGGTCAGGACGGGACACTCGACTGCGCCACGCCACTCGCTGACCCAGACGCCGCCGAGGCGCTGGCCGAAGACGTACACGGTGTGCGGGTGGTCGACCTCGACCGTTCCTGCGCCGGCGCCACGCCGGCAGCTGACGAAGAACCTCCGCCCACCGAGGCCTCCGCCCCCGAGCCTCCCGTCACCGAACCGGCCGAGACCGCTGCCACGACAGAGGCGCCACCGGTGACGGAGCCCGACACCGACGGCATCGTCGACATCGTCGAGGAGGATCCGCTCTTCAGTCAGCTCGCCGAGCTGCTGGCCACCACAGGACTCGATGGAGAGGACGGGCTCGGCGGAGACGGGCCGCTCACGCTGCTCGCTCCGACCGACGCCGCGTTCGACGCTGCGTTCGACGGGCTCGGCGCCGACGCGTTCGACGCGCTCACGTCCGACCCCGAGCTGTTGCGATCGGTCCTCCTCCATCACGCGACCCAGGGAGCGATCGCGTCGAGCGACTTCGT
Organism: Ilumatobacteraceae bacterium; assembly: GCA_963797925.1. Taxonomy (GTDB): domain Bacteria; phylum Actinomycetota; class Acidimicrobiia; order Acidimicrobiales; family Ilumatobacteraceae; genus Ilumatobacter_A. Next base: position 775,594 of record CAWCQZ010000001.1, read on the forward strand.
GGCGGGCGACCTCACGATGCTCGACGGCACCACGGTCGCGGTCGATCCGGACGCTGCCGACGGCATCACGTTCACGAGCAGCGGTGCATCGGCAGGCGTCGAGGACCCGGAGACCCAACTCGACATCGAAGCGTCGAACGGCGTCGTCCACGCAATCGACCGACTGCTGATCCCCGAGGGCCTCGGCCTCGACGACGCCGCGGCGAACGGGACGACGACCACGGCAACATTCGCAGGCGGGCAGATCACGTTGAGCGGTGTCGTGCAGACCGAAGAACAACGCGTTGCGCTGGTGGCGACAGCAGCAGCGGCTGGCGTCGACCCTGCGAACGTCGTCGACCAACTCGTCGTCGACCCCGACATCACGCTCGAACAGGCCGACGTGGATCGGCTCACCACGATCGTCGCGACGATGCAACCCAACCTCGTCGCCGGTGAGGCGTCACTGGTCGACGGTGGACTGACACTCACCGGCACCTACCGCGACGACGCAGCTCAGGCCGCGCTCACAGAGATCGGTACAGCACAGGGGGCCACGCTCGACCTCTCACCACGACAGGCTGCCGATGCCGACTCGGCCGCCGCGTTGCAGACAGAGCTGAACGACTTCGTTCGCGACAATCCGATTCTGTTCGAACCGAACTCCGCCACCTTGACCGCCGAAGCGAATGCCGTCATCGAACAACTCGCAGCGCGTGCCACGAGCCTCGAGGGCACGGCGATCACCATCGTCGGCCACACCGACTCCGACGGGAACGCAGCCACCAACCAGGCACTCAGCGAATTCCGAGCGGCGAGCGTGCTGAATGCACTCGCAGCGCGAGGAGTGGACGCAGCCACCTTGACGTTCGACGGTCGCGGCTCCACCGAGCCCATCACCGACGAGTCCGGGGCGGAGGACAAGGCAGCCAGTCGCCGAGTCGAGTTCGTCGTCGAGGCCACGTGATGACCACCGTCATCACGATCCGTTTCCGTATGAGAAGAGAAGATCCGTGCTCTACACACTCCTGAAGTTCCTCGGCTGGGGAGCACTCCTGGCGTTCATCGGCGGCTGCATCGGCTGGGCGTTACGGGCGCTCAAATGCCGTGGTGAAGTCGCACGAGCCTTGTCGTCGACGGTCGACGTCGAAGAAGCGGACCACATGCGCCATCGTCTCGCGAACTTGGACCAGGTCGTTGCGGAACGAGACCGCCTTCGCATCCAACTCGCTGACGTCCGCCACGCCGACTCGCCCGGAATCGTCGGTGCCGAGATCCCCGAAGCGCCGGAACCCGACCCGGCTCCAGAGCCCGAGGCCGAGCCAGAGCCCGAGACGTCGAGCGATGCCGAAGCGGACGCCGCGCCGGAACACGAATCCGACGTGGAACCCGAACACGAACCCGACGCGGAACCCGAACCCGAACCCGACGCCGAGGTTCCGGAGCCCGTCGACGAAGCGACGTCGATCGTCGGGGACACCGACGCTGCTGATGACGATGCGGTGTCCGGCGACGGCTCCGAGGCGGATCAGCCCGACGCCGAGTCCGCTGCACCCGACCTCGACGTCGATCTGGACCTCGACGCAGCCGCAGCCGAACTCGGCAAGAAGATCAAGCTCGACGACCTCACCGTCGTGGAGGGCATCGGCCCGAAGATCTCCGAGTTGTGCAGCGGTATCGGGGTCACCACGTGGCGCCAACTCGCCGCGGTCGACGTGGACGTCCTCCAGTCGATGCTCGATGCGGCTGGCTCGCGCTACGCGGTCCACAAGCCGGCGACGTGGCCACGTCAGGCCGCGCTGCTCGCCACGGGCCAGTGGGCCGAGTTCAAGTCGCTCACACGCGACCTCGGCGGCGGCAAGTAGCGCCGAGCCTCGCGGCATCGGCCACTGCGTCGTCGTGACCGGTGGCCTACTGTCGAACCCATGAGCAAGCCCCTCGGTCCCTACACACCTGTCGTCCGCGCCGGCGACTTCATCTATGTCTCGGGTCAGGGCGGCCTCGACGACGGCGTGAAGGTCGATGGTGGCGTCGTTGCCGAGACCATCCAGACGATGAAGAACGTCGCAGCGCTACTCGAATCGCAGGGAGCGTCGATGAGCGACGTCGTGAAGACCACGTGCTTCCTGACGGACATGGACGACTACGCGAAGTTCAACACCGAGTACTCGGCCGCCTTTTCGGCGAACCATCGTCCGGCACGTTCGTGTGTCGCGGTCAGCACTTTGCCTGCCGGTTTCGCGGTCGAGGTCGAAGCGGTCGCGTACAAGCCCGTCGACTGACGCGTCGCAAGACGACGTCTCGGGCTCACGACGGTCGGCCGTCGAGAATCGTCGACGATGTCTGTCGAATTCGATGGAGCGGTGCGTCAAGCGGGTGAGCAGTGACATCGGGTCGTTGCCTCACTTCTGGAGGAAATCAGATGCAGTCCGGTACGACATCGCTGCGACGAAGCGATTCGCCTGGCCGGACACCCTCGTCCTGCTGGACGATCAGGATCGATCGGCATGGCGGACGGACCGCTGGCAGGCCTGAACGCGCTCGACGACGTCGACGGTCTCGACGAGTACCACCTCTTCCACGCAGCCCGCGGGCAGTTCCTGGTTCGCTCAGGGCGCACGACGGACGCTGTCGACGCGTTCCGACGAGCAGCACAGTTGACGACCAACCCGGCCGAGCGAGAACACCTGGCCACGAGGATCGCGCAGCACCTGGAGCAGGGCGTAGACTGATCGAATGGTCGGCGCAATCGCACTCATCATCGCCATGATCCTGATCCCGGTCGGCGTGTTCGCCACCGGTGCTGCAGCGTCCGCCATCCTCGGAGAATCCTTTCGACGCGACGGCATCCGTCGTCACGAAGGTTCCGAGTTGCTGGACCTCCCGGATTGACCGGCAGTCCGACCCGACGACACGGATTGGGTAGGTTCGCTGCATGTCGGACGTGACTCCTCTCGTGCATGATCTGGTGGTCGCGCATGCTCGATGTGTGGCGACGGTCGATGCGCAACGACGCGAGATCGACGACGGATGGGTCGCGATCGACGACGGCGTGATCGCTGCCATCGGCGACGGCGAGCCGCCGGCCGCCACCGAGACCATCGACGCGCGCGAGTGCCTGGTGACGCCCGGCCTCGTCAACACCCACCATCACCTCTTCCAGAACCTCACGCGGGCCAACCCGGCCATGACGGACAAGCCGCTGTTCGGCTGGTTGCAGTCGCTGTACCCGCTGTGGCGAGCGATCGACACCGAGTCCGTGTACACGTCCGCCTGGGTCGGACTCGCCGAGTTGGCGCTCTCCGGTTGCACCACTTCGAGCGATCACCTGTACCTGCATCCGCAGGGAGCCGGCGACCTCCTCACCGCAGAGATCGACGCAGCGAGAGACCTCGGCATCCGGTTTCATCCGACGCGCGGCTCCATGTCGATGTCGGAGAAGGACGGTGGCCTGCCTCCCGACGACGTGGTCGCCGACGACGACGAGATCCTCGCCGCATGCGAAGCAGCGGTCGCGAAGCACCATGACCGCTCGTTCGGAGCGATGACCCGGGTCGCGCTCGCCCCGTGTTCGCCGTTCTCGGTCACCGAGGACCTGATGGTCCGCACCGCCGAGATGTCAGAACGACTCGACGTCCGCCTGCACACGCACTTCGCCGAGAACGCAGAAGACGACGAGTTCAGCATCGCCACTTTCGGCTGTCGTCCCATGGAGTACCTCGAGCGCACCGGCTGGTGCACCGACCGCACCTGGGTCGCGCACTGCGTGATGCCCGACGATGCTGAGATCGCGCGTCTCGGAGCAGCCGGCGTCGGCGCCGCCCACTGCCCGTCGAGCAACATGATCCTCGCATCGGGGATCGCGCCCATCGTCGATCTGCGAGCGGCCGGTGTGAAGGTCGGCCTCGGCGTCGACGGCTCTTCGTCGGCGGACTCCGGCCTCGCTGTGGCTCGAAGCCCGCCAGGCGATGCTGCTCGCCAAGCTGCGTAACGGTGCCGACGCCGGCACGGCTCGAATGGCTCTGGAAGTCGCCACGATCGGTGGAGCCGGATGCCTCGGCCGGGACGGCGAGATCGGCACGCTCAGCGTCGGTGCCGTCGCCGACCTCGCGATCTGGTCGCTGACCGGACCCACGTTCGCCGGTGCCGTCGCCGACCCGGTCGAGGCGTGGCTGCGCTGCGGGCCCACCGGCGCCCGCGACACGATCGTCGCCGGCAACGCCATCGTGCGTGACGGCATGCTGGTCTCCGATCGGGTCGGTGAGATGCTCACGGTCCACGACCGGCTGTCCCGCAAGATCCAACAGCTCACGTGAACCTCATCCGGACCTGTGACGCGGGTCGCTGGGGGAGTGACGCGACTTGCAGTCGCGGATTCGACAGACTGTGCGATGTGATCCGCTCAGGTCTCGTACCGCTCGCGCTCGTCGGCCTCCTCGGCCTCGCCGCGTGCACGTCGACGTCATCGGAGGCCTCGTCGGCCGACGGGGTGGCGGGCGCGGATCTGCCGCTCCCGACGATCGGGCTCGGGTCCGAAATCGGTCAGATCAGCGGTGGCGCCGACGTGCGAGCGATCGACACCGGTTCGGTCGAGTCGATCGTGATGATCGGCGATTCGATCACCGTGGGTTCGCAGCCCCTTCTCGAAGAGCAGTTCGACCAACTCGGCTTCGCTGACGTGACGATCGTGGCCCAGAACAGCAAGCGCATCGCGCAGGACATCTCGGACAACCCGAGCGGGGCCGACATCGCGGCATTCGTGGCGGGCGACTCGGGTCGAGCCGGAGACGAGCAGCTGTGGATCGTGGCGCTCGGCACGAACGACATCAGCGCCTACGGATCGGTGGACGACATCGTCGGGCAGATGGAGACGCTGCTCCTGTCGGTGCCTGCCGATGCGCCGCTGGTGTGGGTGAACACCTACTTCGAGGGTCGTCCCGAGGACACCGCCGAGGTGAACACGGCGATCGAACAGATCGTTGGTTCACGCAGCAACGCGGTGGTCGGCCGTTGGAGCGAGATCGCGCCGAGCGACGGCGTGTTGAGTGGCGACGGGGTGCACCCCAACTCGGACGGCGCCAAGGTGTTCGCTGCACTCGTCACCACCACGGTCGCCGACTTCCTCGGACGCTGACCCGGCACTCGGAGCAGTCGTCGACGGATGCCGTCGGGTTCCTCGTCGGTGTCGGTCGCTCGGTACGGTTCGGTGAGCCAGCTGGAGAGATCGCGACCGAAACGAGTGCGTCATGGACGACAATGAACTCAGCGGAATGATCGCCGGCCATGTCGCGATCGTGACCGGTGGTGCGTCTGGTCTGGGTGAGGCGACGTGTCGTCTCGTCGTTGCCGAAGGCGGACGCGCGGTCATTGCCGACATCCAGGACGACAAGGGCCGAGCGCTCGCAGCCGAACTCGGCGAAGCAGCAGTCTTCGAACACGTCGACGTCACGTCCGAAGACGACATCTCCGGCGTGGTCGACCGCACCGTCGAGCGCCTCGGCCGCCTCGACTGCATGTTCAACAACGCCGGAATCGTCGGCGCCGTCGGCCCGATCGACGAGATGCCGCTCGACGAGTGGCAGTTCTCGATGGATGTCCTGCTCAAGTCGGTGTTCCTCGGCTCCAAGCACGCGGCGCGTGTGATGAAGCCACAGGGCCACGGCCTCGTTCTGGCAACCAGTTCGGTCGCCGGGCTCCAGGGCGGGCTCGGCCCGCACGCCTACAACATGGCCAAGACCGGCATCGTCGGGTTCACCAAGAACCTGGCTGCCGAACTCGGCCCGTTCGGTGTACGGGCCTGCGCCATTGCTCCCGGCAAGCACGCGACTCCGATGAATGCCGACGTCGTCTTCGGTGATCCCGAGGCGCTCGATCGATCCGTCCAGTACTTCACCGAACGGGGAACACCGCTCAAAGGGCGCCCGGGCCTGGCCGGCGACATCGCCGAAGCCGCGGTCTGGCTGATGTCGGATCGAGCGGGATTCGTGAGTGGTCACACCCTCGTCGTCGACGGAGGGCTCACCACCGGTTCCAAAGAAGGAGCCGAGCCCGGTGGAGGACGATTCGGATCTCACGAACCGCTGCTGCGCGAAGGCGGTCGGCGAGGAATCGACCCACGCTGATCGCGCCGATCAGTCCGGGCGGATCCAGTGTCCGTCCTGGTCGAAAGCGAGGTCGGTGAGTTCGCCGGGCGTGACCTCTCGGTCGACGCCGAGTGCGACGGGCACCTTCTGGTAGCTCCACTTCATCACGTCGAGCGCGATCTCGATGATCTGATCGTGTGTGAAGTGGTGCCTCAGGCTCGAACGAAGGTCGGCCGGGATGTCACCGGGGGCGACCATGAGGGCCCGTGCGAAGTCGATCGCTGCGCGCTGAGCGTCGGTGAGATCAGGGTCGCGTACGTTGAGCTGAGCGACGAGTGCTTCGTCGAGACCGTGCTGCTTGGCAACTGCCGAGCGCAACGACAGTCAAGTGTGGCAATCGTGATCGCTCGCACAGCGAAGCCGAACCAGTTCCGACGTGATCGGGTCGACGCGGTCATTTCGAACGGCCGCTGCTGCGAACTCCATCAACGCGCCGACCAGCACCGGGTCGCCCCGAGTGCCGCTCGCGACTCGAGCGGTGCGTCGGGCGGTCATCGCAACACGCTGTCGAGGCCCAGTTCGAGGGTCATGCGCTGTTCGATGACCAGGAGTGCGTTCACGAAACTGGCAAGACCTTCGTCGCCGACGTGCGCTCGAAGCTTTTCGGCCTGGGCATCCGTCATCGACGACACGTCGATGACGTACTGCTCGGTGAAATCGAGCGCTGCGCGGTCGAGTGGCGTGAAGACGTCGGACGTCGTCCAAGCACGCAGCGACTGAAGGGCCTCGGCCGACATCTCCTCGAGTCTGGGCGAGTGACCCAGCAGCATCGCGACACGATCCCGGCAGAGACCGAGCAGCCGCTCGTCGGTCGCCTTCCAGGCCGCCGCGTACGCGCTGTCCAGCGCAGCCAGGGCGTCGCTGTCGCCGAGCCATTCCTCGAGATCCACAGTCCGACAGTAGAAGACCCGATCGCGGCACCACGACGCGGACGTCTGCCGCGTTCCGTGGGGAGACACAGGTCGAGCGGTCAGCTCTCCCAGCGGGACTGGCCGAAGCGGTAGCCGACGCTCCGCACGGTCTGGATCAGGTTGGCGTGCTCCTCGCCGAGCTTGGCGCGCAGGCGTCGGACGTGGACGTCCACGGTGCGAGCGCCGCCGTAGTACTCGTAGCCCCACACCCGGCTCAGCAGGATCTCGCGAGTGAACACCTTGCCCGGGTTCTGCACGAGGAACTTCAGCAACTCGTACTCCATGTACGTCATGTCGAGCGGCTTGGCGCTGATCGACGCCTGGTAGGTCTCCAGGTTCAGGACGAGGTCGCCGTACTCGACGAGATCCGCCGACTGCACGTCGACCTCGGCGGTCAGCAGGTGTCGCAGTCGCGCTTCGAGCTCGGACGGGTGGAACGGGCTGAGACAGAAGTCGTCGAACAGGTCGTCTCGGTGTTCGAGTTCGTTGAGCTGGCCGCCGCCCACCAGCACGAGGGCCGGCGTGGCATCCGTGCGTTGCTTGCGCAGGGCACGCAGGAACGTCCACGCACTGTCGACGTCCTCGGTGGCGTCGACGATCACGCCGGCCCAACCGCCCGTCGGTTCGGCCTCACTGGCGTCGCCGACGCTCGCGACGGCCTTCCACGTGTAACCGCCGAGGTCGAGCGTGCGTGCGAGCTCGGGCGATGCCGGAGCGGGCACCACGGCCAACATCCGGGAGGGTTCCGAGGTCATGGGGCCGACTCCTGCGCGGTCAGGCGCTCGATCGCGAAACTCACAGCGACCTCAGGTAGCGGTCCCGCTCGAACGGGGTGACCTGGGTCTTGTAGCCCTGCCATTCTCGTCGCTTGTTGCGCAGGAACCATTCGAAGATGTGCTCACCGAGCGCCTCGCGGACGAGCGTCGACTGCTCCATGGTCTCGAGGGCCACGTGCAGCGAGTGCGGCAGCTGATCGATGCCGAGTTCTTCGAGTTGCGCATCGTTGCACTCGAAGAGGTTCGCATCGGCCTCGTCGGGCAGCTCGTAGCCCTCTTCGATGCCTTTCATCCCGGCAGCGAGGATGAGACTGAACGCCAGGTACGGGTTGCACGCCGGGTCGGGCGAGCGGTATTCGATACGCGTCGCGAGCGGGTTGGTCCGCTTGGCGATCGGAACCCGGATGAGGCCGGAGCGGTTGTCTGCGCGCCCAGCTGATGTGCACTGGCGCTTCGTAGTTCGGGACGAGCCGCTTGTAGCTGTTGACCGTCTGGTTGGTCACGGCGGTGATCTCTTTGGCGTGCCGCAGCAGGCCGGCCATGAACGACTTCGCTGTGGCGCTGAGGTCGTAGTCGTCGGCTTCGTCGTAGAACGCGTTGTCGTCGCCGCGGAACAGCGACATGTGCACGTGCATCCCCGAGCCCTGCAGGCCTTCGACCGGCTTCGGCATGAACGTGGCGTGCACGCCGTTGCGAGCAGCGATCTCGCGGACCGCGAGGCGAAAAGTCATCACCGAGTCGGCCATCGTGAGCGCGTCGGTGTGGCGCAGGTCGATCTCCTGCTGCCCAGGGGCGTCTTCGTGGAAGCTGTATTCGACCGGGATGCCCATGGTCTCGAGCGTCCGGATGGTGTTCTTGCGCAGTTCGCCGGTGACGTCGTTGATGGTGTGATCGAAGAAACCGCCATCATCGATCGGCACGGGTTCGGTCCCGGCGACGAGTGGCTCGAAGTAGAAGAACTCGATGTCGGGTGCGACGTAGAAGGTGAGACCGGCCTCGTGAGCTGCCTTGACGTGGCGGCGGAGCACCTGGCGCGGGTCGCCTTCGAACGGTGTGCCGTCGAGGTGTTGGATGTCGCAGAAGATCCGAGCTTCGGGAGCCGACCCGTCGGCCCACGGCAACAGCTCGTAGGTGTCGGGGTCGGGGACGGCGAGGACGTCGGCTTCCTGCACCCGACTGAACCCGTCGATCGACGAGCCGTCGAAGGTCATGCCGTCGTTGAGTGCGTTGTCCAGTTCGGGCGGTGTGATCACCATCGACTTGAGGTTGCCCAACACATCGGTGAACCACAGACGAATGAGTCGCACCCCGCGCTCTTCAACCGATCGCAAGACATAGTCCCGCTGCTGCTCGTTCATGTTCACGTCCTCAAGTCTTGCGGAAAGCGGTGGGGTGTGTCGCCTCGGGTAGTCGTGCACTCGGGAAGCAGCCGTGGGGTGGCTTCATGAGCGGCGGTCCTGTCAGCACCCGGATCTGAAAGCGACGTGGCGACGCAGTCGTCACGTGGAGTGCTGCAGGAGAGAAAGAGCCAGGTCTCACGCGCGATTCACGTGCGTGAGACCTGGCTCTCGAACCTCACTCGAGGGGTCTACTTCATTGCGGAACAGACCGTGTCGGTCATCAGTCGTGCGACGACGTAGGGGTCCATGTTGCCGTTGGGGCGACGGTCTTCGAGGTAGCCCTTGCCGTCCTGGGCGCACTGCCACGGGATGCGGATCGATGCACCGCGGTCGGACACGCCGTAGCTGAACTGGTCGAAGCGCTGCGTCTCATGAGCTCCGGTGAGGCGGTCTTCGACGCCGGCGCCGTAGTTCTTGATGTGCAGGTCGGCCTTCTCGCCGATGGCCTTGCAGCCGGCTTCGATGTACTTCATGCCGCCGTCTTCACGCATCTCCTTGGTGGAGAAGTTGGTGTGGGCGCCGGCGCCGTTCCAGTCACCCTTGACCGGCTTCGCGTCGATCGAGATGATGACCCCGTAGTCCTCGGAGATGCGGTGGAGCAACCAGCGGGCGACCCACAGTTCGTCGGAGACTTCGAGGAGGCCACGGGGGCCGACCTGGAACTCCCACTGGCCGGGCATCACTTCGGCGTTGATGCCGGAGAGGCCGATGCCGGCTGCGAGACATGCATCCATGTGCTCTTCGACGATCTGGCGGCCGGTGACGGCGTATTCGCCGACACCGCAGTAGTACGGGCCCTGGGGTGCGGGGTAGCCGCCGTCGGGGAAGCCGAGCGGGCTCATGTCGGGCTTGAGCATCGTGTATTCCTGCTCGATGCCGAACATCGGCTCGTGCTTCTTGTACTTCTTGGCGGTGCGGGCAGCGGCGGCACGGGTGTTGGTCGGGTGCGCCTTGCCGTCGACGAGCATCACTTCACACATCACGAGGATGCTGTCGCCGCCGCGGATCGGGTCGGGGAAGACTCGTGCGGGCTTGAGCACGCAGTCGCTCTTGTCGCCGGTGGCCTGGTTGGTGGAGGAGCCGTCGAAGCCCCAGATCGGCATGTCGCCGAGTTCCACGCCGTTGTCGTCGTCGAGGATCTTCGTCTTCGAACGGAGCTGCGGTGTCGGCTCGGTTCCGTCGATCCAGATGTATTCGGCCTTGATTCCCACGATGATGTGTCCTCTATCTCTCTTGGTTGCTTGCGAGCACGGCCGAGCCTACCGGCGGGCCGATCTACGGTTTCCGAGACTGTCAGCGGCTGGTTGCCTCGTTGTTGCCCCATTGTGAACGGCGTGTGAACTGCTCCGTTCGGGCCGCCGAAGAAGGGGCGCTGCGCCTTGGCCACGCCCCGTGACAGAACTACGGTCGAACGGATGCGCCGTCGCCTCGTTCTCGCCGCTTCACTCGCAGCGTCCTCCGTCGCTCTCGCGCTGGGCGGCGTCCCAGCCGACGTCGTCGAGGCGGTGCCGAGCGACTTCACCGATGTCGTGGTCGCCGACCTGGGCACGCTGACGACGGTCGAGGCGCTCGCCGACGGCAGGGTGATCGCACTCGAGAAGGGTGGACGAGTCCTTCGGATCGACGATCGCGACGGCTCGGCCGACGTGACCACGCTCGCGAACTTCAGTGTGTGCTCCAACAGCGAACGCGGCCTGCTGGGCTTTGCTGCGGACCCGGCCTATGTCACGAGCGGTTTCGTCTACATCTACCGCACGATCGCATCGGGCGAGCCGGGTGGGTGCCACAACCGTGTGAGTCGGTTCTTCATGAACGAGAGCGGGATCGACCTCGGAAGCGAGCGCGTCCTGGTCGACCGGATCTCATCTGTCGGCGGCAATCACAACGGCGGCGACATCGAGATCGGCAACGACGGCTACCTCTACATCGCCATCGGCGATGCCGGGCGCGACCCGCGAGGTGACTCCGGCGGTGCCGGCGCGAACGATGCCGCCCAGGACAACTCGCTGCTCAACGGAAAGATCTTGCGCGTTCAGCGCGACAGCGGGTTCGCAGCACCCGGGAATCCGTTCGCCGGCGCCGGCACCGCCGATTGTCGAATCCGCGGCAACTCGGCGGCGACGCCGACGAGCGCCTGTCGCGAGATCTACGCGTACGGACTGCGCAACCCGTACCGCTTCGCATTCGACCCGAACACGAGCGCCACTCGCTTCTTCATCAACGATGTCGGCCAAGGCACCCGCGAAGAAGTCAACGAGAGCGCACGGGGTGCCAACTACGGCTGGCCGATGCGTGAAGGCCGCTGCCCGCAGGGGACGAACCCGCCGTGTGCAGGACCCGGTGCGGGGTTGACCGACCCGGTCACCGACTACGGCCGGAGCAACGGGCTGTTCATCACCGGCGGCGCGTTCGTCCCGAACGGTGTCTGGCCAGAACGGTACGACGACACCTACCTGGTGACCGACGGCGCGTTCGGCACGATGTGGGCGTGGCGCGGTGAAGTGGACCTCGCGACCGCGTTCGAGTTCCACGACGCTTCTGCACCCACCGACATGGTCTTCGTCACCGGCGCCGATGTGCCCGAACTCTGGTACGTCCAGCAGAACGGCGAAGTGCACAAGGTGACGCCACCGCTTGGAGCGCAGCCGGGCGACAGCGGCCCGCAGCGGTACGACGCACTGGATTCGCCCGTACGGAGCTTCGACTCACGGTCGCTCTCACCGGCGGCGCCGCTGCGAGCCGGCCAGACCCGGTTGATCGACCTGGACGCACCGTCGGGTGCGACCGCAGCATTCGTCAACGTCACGCTCGTTCGTCCGCAGTCCGATGCGGCGAACGCGACCGCCTGGCAACCGCGTACCCCGCGCCCCGCGACGTCGAACGTCAACGCTCCCGAGAACGCGAACGTCGCGAACGCGTCGATCGTGCCGCTCGACGGCGACGGCCAACTGCTGTTGTTCACGCAGGCGACCGGCCATGTGATCGTCGACGTGTCCGGCTACTTCTTCGACGCCGACGACGCAGTACGACGGGGCCGGTTCGAACCGATCGCCCCGACCCGTGCGGTCGACACCCGCCAGGGCGGCGACGGCGACAACCTGTTCGAGCGGGCCGCCGATGGCTCGGGCGAGCGCGTGACCGTCCCGGTCGTCAGTGCCGCCGGTTTCCCGGACGGCACGGACGAGACCTCGGCCGTGTCGGTCGTCGTCACGGCGATCAACCGCGACAACGCGGCTGCCGGTTTCGTCACGGCGTTCCCTGCGGGAGCCACTCGTCCGACGGCGTCGAACGTCAACGTGAACGCCGCACCCGACGTGCGGGCCAACCTCGTGACCGTGCCCGTCGGCGCTGACGGATCGATCGACCTGTACATCGAGAACGTCGACGATGTCGCAGTGGACGTCGTGGGATGGTTCACCGGTTTCGGTGCCGATCCGGACACCGACGGCAGATTCCACCTGACCCCGCCGGCACGAGAGGTCGACACGCGATTCGGGACCGGCTTCGGCCGTCTCGGCGCGGGCTCCACCGAATCGTTGAACCCGTCGTCCGTTCCCGACGCCGCACCCGCTCTGGCTCAGAACCTGACGATGGTCCGCACGGGTGGTCGCGGTTTCGTCACCGCCTTCCCGGGGGCGGTCGATCGTCCGAACGTCTCGAACGTGAACTCGAGCGGATCGAATCAGACGCGAGCGGCGTTGGCGCTAACCGGCCTGGACTCGGGTGCGGAGCAACTGTTCGCCGGTGACGACGGCACCGACCTGATCGTCGACGTGTTCGGCTGGTTCGAGTAGGCGGCGACGCCAGCGACGTCAGCCACGTCTGGCGCGGGTCGGGCCGTTGCGCTCAGGCTCGCCGTGCGGTGAGCCAGAACCCGGTGCCGGCGAGGGCGGTCTGTCCGGTCCAGGCGCCGGGAAGCGCCTCCAACACGTCGAACGGTGGCAGGTGGATCGGCGTCTGATCGCCCAGCGTGTTCACCCACAGGATCGCCCCTGCAGGTCGGAGGAGACGATCGATCTCGGCCGGGAAGAGCAGCATGTTGATCAGCAGGATCGCATCGAACGATCGATCCGGAAACGGCAGCTGTGATGCGTCGGCGCGGACCCTCGGTGCGATGTCCGGTGCGTGGCGGAGCATCTCGGCCGCGAGGTCGGAGCACACCAGCGAGGCGACCCGATGCTCCAGGATTCGTGCTCCGGCACCGGTCCCCGAGCCGACTTCGAGCCAGTGTCCGTCGAGCGGGAGGCCACCGCGGTCGAGCGCGTCCTCGACCGGTGCGGCTTTGACCGGATCCACGTGGCTCTCGCTCCACGATGCCGCCATGCCATCGAAGATCTCCTGGACGCGGGACGAGTCGGACGGCTCCCACGCCTCGCCGAACGCCTTTGCCCGGGTCATCATCCGCATCGGGTTGTCCGGGCCCGCGAACGGCTCGGGTTCGGTGGCATCCGGGTGATCGGGCAGCTGGGTCAACCGTGCGTCCATCACCTCATTCAACCCCTTCTCGTTCGACCCCGGTCAGGTGGGTGGCCTGGCACGAGCCCGGCGTGTCACGGGGTCGTCGCTGTGGGGGCGACGGTCGTCGTCGTGGTCGTGGTCGTGGTCGTCGTCGTGGAGGTGATCGTGGTGATGTCGAGTCGCTCGGTGAAGAGGACGGTCACCGTGTCGGTGTCGGCGAGCTTGGCTCCCACGTCGCTCACGAGTCCCGAGGCGTTGGGCTGTGTGGCTCCAGCGACCTCGATCACGGCGGCGGCGCCGTCGTAGGTCACCTCGATGACCTCCAACCCGTTCAACCTCGCCCAGGTGTTCGTCAGCAGTTCGAGCTCGGTGAGGGTGATCTCGTCGTTCGTCGGAGCCGGCTCGCCGGCGACCACTGGGCGGCGTTCGACCCAGGTCAGCTGCACTTCCAGCGTCTCGTCGAGTTCGTCGTCCAAGCGAGCGATCAGGTCATCGAGCTCCGGAGATTCGCCGACCCCGCTCGCATCGACACGAACCACCCCGCCGCCGATCACCAATGCATCGACGCGGCGCACACCCACGAAATCCCCGTCCTGCAGCCACCGGCCGACGATGTCGTCCACGGCGTCGGCCAACAACTGGGCACTCGTCGGTGCAGCCGTCGTGGTCGGTGCGGTGAATCCCTGGGCCTTGTCCCACTCGAGCGAGACGCTGCGTTCGCCGAACTTTGCCTTCATCTGCTCTCTCAGCGGTCCGTCGTCGATCGCCTCTTCGAAGCTGCGGATGCGGACTCGGATTCGAGCGTCGTCGAACTCGATCTCGGGGCTCTCGGTGGTCTGTACCGAGTCGAGCCAGTCGTCGACGACCTCTCGGGCGTCCAGCTGGCGGTCGGTGTTCTCGACGGCGGCGCGCGATGCGCTGTACAGCGGGACGGCGATCGCCACGACCGCGACGGCGACGATGCCGGCCACGAGCGCGGTGCGTCGGAACGTGCTGCGCAAGCGTTTCGGAGGGACGAAACCGGTGACGATGAAGACGATCGACGCTGCGAAGACGATCGCTGCGAGGTTGGTCGTGTAGAGCAGGAGTGCGCCGATCGCCAAGGTTTCGTCCCCGGCCTCCAACGACATGCCGACCGCGCCGAGCGGCGGGACGAGTGCGACGGCGACGGCGACGCCCGGCAGGGACGAGGACACGTCCTTGCGGACGGTCGCGTACGCGCCCGCGGTTCCGGCGCCGAGCGCCACCACGAGGTCACGGATGTCCGGTGCGGTGCGGCTCAGCACCTCGTCGGGGAGCTCGCCGGTGACGAAGAGCTCGGCGAGCACGTAGGACAACACGACGGAACCGATGGTTGCGACGAGCACGATGCCGACCGATTGCAGCGACTTCTTGAAGAGCGCCATCGAGATACACGCTGCGGCGGCGAGCACGGGCTGCATCAGCGGCGCGAGCAACATGGCGCCGATCACCACGGCGGCCGAATCGGCGGAGAGGCCCATCACGGCCACCACCACGGAGAGCCCGAGCATCGTGAAGAAGCGGTACCCCCAGTGCGCCTGTCGTTTGATGGCGAGCTCGGCGAGGATCCGCTGACGTTCCTCGGGTTCGAGGTGTCGGTGCCACCAGGTGCGTTCCTGCTGGATCGGTGCGGCGGGATCCGTCGGGCGTTGGATGGGTTTCGTGGCGTCGGCCTCGAGTTCGTCGAGCTTCTCCTTTGCGATCTCGATCTTCTCGTTACGTGCGGAGCGGGCCTCCTCCGTCGATTCGGCTGCCCGCTGGTCGCTCACCGGCGAGATGCTACGTCCCTGTGATGACGGAGTCGGGCCGCCCGACTCCGAGCGGAGCACACCGATTCGGGTCAGGGTCGGGAGATCGCGGCGAACGTGATCGCTGCGGCGTGGCCGACGTTGAGCGAATCGACATCGTCGTGGATCGGGATCCGCACTCGGCGGGTCGTTGCGTGCATCGTGGCCTCGTCGAGTCCGGGGCCTTCGGCGCCGACCACGATCGCGAGGCGCTCGGGCAGCGACTCCGACGGTGTCGACCAGAGGTCCGTCGCGTCGGGTGCGGGCGTCATCGCCCACGACTCGAAGCCGGCGCGGTGGAGCACTTCGAGGTCGGTCGGCCAGTCGTGAGCTCGGGCGACGGGAAGGTGGAGTACCTCGCCCATGCTCACCCGGATCGTGCGGCGCGAGTAGGCGTCGGTGCAGGTCGGGTCGAGGACCAGCGCATCGATGCGGAGCGCCCGTGCTGCTCGGGAGATGACGCCGACGTTCTCGGCGTCGTTGAGTCCGACGAGCACTGCGACGCGGCGTGCGGACGATGCGGCGATGTCCGCCACCGACGGCACCGGTCGGCGTTGCGCCGACGCGACGACGCCGCGGTGGAGATCGAACCCGACGGCGTGCTCGATCAGGTCGCGTGTCATCACATACAGCGGGGTGTCGCCGTCGATCAACCCCGGCACGCGGTCGGTGATCCGTTCCACGCGTGACGGGGTGACCAGGACCGAGCGGAGTCGATGTCCGGAGTCGACGACGCGATCGATGGGGATGTATCCCTCGGCGATGAAGAACTCGTCGCCCTCGCGGGTGCGCCGCGCCGCCTGGTCGTTGAGGAGGCAGTAGTCGTCGAGGAGTGGATTCTCCGGATCGTCGATCTCGATGATCATGGGCCGGACGCTATGACGTACAGAGCTGTGAGGTGCAGAGCCCGCAGAGCAACGCGGTGGACGGCGGCGTGGCGCACACGTTGATCGGTCAACGTCGGCTGCGGAGCGGTTCGCCGCCTCCGCAGGCGTCGATACGTTCCCGACCATGGATCTCACGATCGGCGAATGGACGTTCGAGCACATCGGAACCGTCGGACCGGCGAATGTCGCTGCGTCGGCGTTCGACGTCGACGGGCTGCTCGTCGACACCGCCCGTTTCGCCGTCGGCTCGATCGACGGGTGCGGAAACCAGCGGGGGACGCCGCCGCCCGTGCGCACGATCGACCGCGAGCACCTGCTTGCGTACTGCACCACGTACGTCGACCTCGACGGCGCTGAAGTTCCGGCGTGGGCCGACCTGTCCGGCGTGTACCCGACGGTCGGCGGGCGACACCTCCAGGTCCACTGCAACTTCCCGCACCACGCAGCCGGTGTGGTGGCGCGACTCGGATGCGCTGCGGACCGAGCGTCGGTGGCGTCGGCGATCGCGGAACGGGACACGTTCGAACTCGAAGCCGAGTTGATCGATGACGGCATGGTCGGTGCCGCCGTCCGCACCCTCGACGAGTGGGACGCCCACCCGCACGCGATCGCCACGCACACCCTGCCGTTGATGTCCGTCGACACGATCGGCGACGCCGATCCGCTGCCGCTCGATGCCGCGGTCCACAGCGCCGACAGGCCGTTGGCCGGCTTGCGTGTCCTCGACTGCTCACGGGTGCTCGCGGGTCCGGTCGCAGGTCAGGCGCTCGCAGGTTTCGGTGCCGACGTGCTGCGCGTCGGCGCTGATCATCTTCCATCGGTGGAGGTCGGTGTGATCTCGACCGGCTTCGGCAAACGCAACACGTCACTCGATCTGCGCACCGATGCCGGACGTGCCGCCATGTCGGCACTGATCGCAGAGGCCGACGTGTGGATCGACGCCTATCGGCCGGGTGCCCTCGCTTCCCACGGCTTCACGCCGGAACGCGTCGCAGAGATCCGACCGGGCATCGTCGTCGTGCAGGTGTGTGCGTTCGATCAGGTCGGGCCGTGGGCCGGTCGGCGTGGGTTCGACTCGATCGTCCAGTCGACGACGGGCATTCGCTGGGCCGGAGGCGAACACGGACGACATGCCGACGGCCGACCGATCGGCACGCCGACCGGTCTCCCCGTCCAGGCGCTCGACTACGCGACCGGTTTCCTGGCAGCCGGTCTCGCCGCACAGTTGGTCACCCACCAGCGAGCGGCTGGCGGGTCCTGGGTCGGCCGGACATCGCTGCTGCGCGCACGTGATCACCTGGTCGCCCGACGTGCACCGGCGACCTTCACGCCGGCATCGGTCACCGTCGACGCGAAGTACCTCGGCTCGGTCGAGTCCGACTTCGGCCGGGTGACCGCGGTGAAGCCATTCGCCGGAACCTGGCCGGCTCCGCCGGAACGGCTCGGGACGTCGGCGCCGACCTGGCGGTGACCTCAGCGTGACCGCGGGTCGGGCGAGGCCGTTCGGTCAGGCGAGTTGGTCGCGGCGGATCTTGCCCGTCGCAGTGCGTGGGATCTCATCGATGAAGTGCACGTCACGCGGCGTCTTGTGACGAGCCAGACGCTCGGACACGAACTTCTTCGTGGCGGCCTCCGAGAGTCGAGCGCCTTTCGCCTTCACGGCGTAGACGGCGAGCCGTTGGCCCAGTCGATCGTCATCCACACCGACCACTGCCACATCGTCGATCGACGGATGGGAGAGGAGCAGATCCTCGATCTCCTGAGGGAAGACGTTCTCGCCGCCGCTGACGATCATGTCGTCGGCCCGCCCGGTGACGAACAGGAGGCCGTCGTCACGCAGATAGCCGACGTCGCCCGACGACATCAGACCGTCGAGCACCTCTTTGCCCCCGCCGCCGGTGTACCCGTCGAACTGTGCTCCGTTGCCGACGAAGATCCGGCCGATGTCGCCGGACGGAACCGGTTCGCCGTTCGAGTCGAGGATCGCCACGGCGGAGCCGGCCATCACCCGACCCGCCGTGGCCGGCGAGTCGAGCAGATCGTCGGGCGTGGCGAGTGTGGCCTGCCCGACCTCGGTCGATCCGTAGAGGTTGTAGAGATTCGGGCCGACGCGTTCGAGCCATTCCTCGACCACCGGCACCGGGAGCGCAGAGCCGCTGGAGGCGACGATGCGCAGCGATGACAGGTCGGTGTCGTCGAGCGATGGCGAGGCGAGCAGCCGCTGGAGGATCGCGGGCACGACGACGAGAACCGTCACCTGCTCGCGCTCGATCTGAGCGAGTGTCGCCTTTGCGTCGAACGTCGTCGTCAGTGCGATCGTGGATCCGAGCGTCGACGCCAGGATCATCTGAGCGAGCCCCCACGCATGGAACAGCGGAGAGGTGATCGAGGTGACGTCGTCGTGGCGGAACGGGATCCGGTCGAGCATGGCCGTTGCTGCGTTCGGGTCGACCTTGTTGCCGCGCCGAGCGCCCTTCGGCGTGCCGGTCGTGCCGGAGGTGAGCAGCACCGGAGGCGTCGGCAGGGAGGCGCGCAACGGGAGTCGGAAACCGCCGCCGTCGCGCACCGCCATCATCGTGTGCACCCGGGGGTCGAGGCGCTCGTCTCGCGCCGCGTCGGCCACGACGACAGGCGCTTCGAACGCATCGAGGTCGACGAGATGGAGGAGGGCCACGTCGATGGCGACCGCGGCGATCTGTTCGCGCTCCATCACGTCGGCGAGTTGCGGTGCGGCCGAACTCGTGTTGAGGTACACGACTCCGAGGCCGGCCTTCGCTGCCGCGATCGTCAGTTCGACGAAGTCGCGGTGGTTGCGACACGCCACACCCAGATGGTCGCCACGCTCCATCCCGATTCGATGGAGTCCTTCGGCCAGGCGAGTCGACCGTCGGTCGAGCTCACCGAAGGACAGAGCGCCGTGATCGTCGATGACCGCCGGGCTGGCCGGGGTCGCGAGCGCCGATGCTGCAAACGGAGCAGCCGCCGTGGGCCCCCACCGAACGGCCGCCCTGGTCAGTGCCGGTACTCGACGCGGATTCAGGAGCCCGGCACGGTTGACGATGTCCAGCAGCCCCATATCCAGATCGACCGTACTGCGTGCGCCACTGCCAGGCCCCGTTCGGGAGCGGCTCGTCGGACGACCCCGACGGATCGCTGCAGTGTCGTTGCGCCCCGGCGATCGCACTACGTTCGCCGACATGGAGTACGTACGCCTCGGTCGGACCGGTCTTCGAGTGTCGGAGCTGTGCTTCGGCACGATGAGCTTCGGATCGTCCAAATGGCGTCCGTGGGTGCTCGACCCCGACGAGTCCGAGCCGTTCTACCGGCGCGCACTCGATGCCGGGATCAACTTCTTCGACACGGCGAACATGTACTCGAACGGTGCCAGCGAAGAGGTGACCGGCAGGTTCTTGAAAGCGCACGGCAACCGTGACGAGCTCGTGATCGCGACGAAGGTGCATTTCCCGACCGGGCCGGGGCCGAACATGGGCGGGCTGTCGCGGCAAGCACATCGAGCAGGCGTGTGAGGCGAGTCTGCGGCGACTCGGCGTCGACACGATCGACCTCTACCAGATCCATCGGCTCGACCCGCACACGCCACCGGAGGAGATGCTCGCCGCCCTCGACTCGCTGGTTCAGAAGGGCAAGGTCCGCTACCTCGGGGCGAGCTCGATGTACGCCTGGGAGTTTGCCAAGCTGCTGTCGCTCAGCGAACGAAACGGGTGGGCCCGGATGGTCGCGATGCAGGATCACTACAACCTGCTCGCTCGAGAGGTCGAACGTGAGATGCACCCACTGTGTGAGTACGAGGGTGTGGGCGTGATCCCGTGGTCGCCGCTGGCACGGGGCCATCTGGCGGGCACCCGCAAGGCCGTCGGTGACGGCTCGAACGACACGACACGTGGTCAGACCGATGGCATCGACGAACTCCTCTACACCGCCGACAGCGATGCCGCTGTCCTGGATGCGGTGAGTGCCGTCGCGGAACGACACGTCCGGCCGATGGCGCAGATCGCGCTGGCATGGGTGGCATCCAAGCAGGCGGTCACCGCGCCGATCATCGGCGTCACCAAGTTGGAACAACTGGACGACGCGATCGACTCACTCGAGGTCGAGCTGACCGACGACGACATCGCCGAGTTGGAAGCGCCCTACGTGCTCGCGCCGGCAAGCCGAGCTCGGTCGACCGTCTCTCCACTGAGCGGTCCGTCCGACGACGCCCGGTCAGGACTCGATGTCGACGGATTGGACGGCGGCGTTGAGTGACCTGCCCGTCAGTGGGCCGAAGATGCCGTCGACGCCGAGCCCGTAGTCGGCTTGGAATCGGCGCAACCCACCTTGCGTCGCTTCGTCGAACACGCCGTTGTCCGAACCGGCCGGCAGGTAGTCGAGCAACGAGAGTTTGAGCTGCATCACGCCGACCTCCGAGCCCTCGTCGCCGATCCGCAGGAACACGTCGTCGTCGGGCGGGGCCTCCGTGGCGGGCGGCGCGACGTCGGTCTCGGGTGGTGGAGCCGTCGTCGATGCTGCGGTCGCGTCGGTCGTGGTCGGTGCTGTCGTGATCGATGGCGTGCCGGTGGTCGGCACGGGCGCGTTCGGGTCCTCGAGGGCCGACCGGTTGCTCGAGTCCGGCTTGGTGATCGAGTCCGGTTGGTGATCGAGGTCGGATCGATGGAGTCGACCGGAGCGGTGACGACGGCGTCCACGCCGGGAACCGGAACGGCTTCGCTGCCCGACGTGCAACCGAGCAACGCCATCGTGAGTCCGACCGGAGCAAGGGTCGTGCGGAAGCGATGCATGGCGATCTCCACCGACAGAGCGTTGCACAACGGACCTTCGCGACCGGGGCAGATGGGTCGTTCGACGGTGTCACCGGAGCGGGGAGGGCAGACTGACATTGTTGATGTGAAAGGGGATCACCGATGACGAGCACGATGATGACGAGCACGCTGACGACCAGTGGTCGGGTGGCGCAGTGACCTCTCCACGCCAGGTCGCTGCGTTCCACGCCGAGTACGACGTTCACACCGACGACCGGGTCCGGCTGTTCCGGGCCGTTGCCGACTTCGTCGGTCCGACCGGTCGGGTGCTCTATCCCGGGAGCTACGTCGACGTCGCCCCGTCGGTGTGGTTCGACGACGTCACGTACCTGGACATCGACGACCGGGCCCCTCGATTCTTCGACGAGACCGACGCCGTCGACGACCTCGTTCGCACCAAGCGCAGAGCGCTCGATCTGCCGGACCGGTCGGCGGCGATCGCGTTCCATCACCTCGACTATCGAGAACCTGTTCCCGAGCCCGATGAGTCGTTCGACCTCCTCGTGTCGCTGTACGCCGGCTTCATCTCGGAACACTGCACGCCGCATCTGCGAGTCGGCGGGACGCTGCTCGTCAACCCCAGCCACGGTGACGCTGCGATGGCGTCGATCGACCCCGCTATGAACTGAGTGGCGTCGTCATCAGCGGTGACGGCGACCATCGGATCAGCACCTCGGACCTCGAGACCTACCTGATCCCGAAGAAGGAGCTGGCCGTGACCGTGGAATCGCTGCACGAAGTCGGGCGCGGTGTCGCCTACACCCGATCACCCTTCGCATACCTCTTCACACGCTCCGGAGAGGCGATCGGACGTGAGCGCCGTGGATCGAACGTGCCGGACCCTGGGGCCCGGTGAGCCGGTTCGTGTCAGCAGATACGTCGCAAGACGCCGGGATGAGCTGACACGAACGATGGACTTGACGGTGCCTGCAAGATTCGCGAGGATCGAACACATGTTCCGTCAAGCATCTCTCTTCGGTGGCGAAGAGCCCTCGTTCGATCCGTCCTTCAGCACCGCCTCGCGCAGCCAACTCAGCGGAGCATCGTGGATCGAGTACGTCCCCGGCTGGTTGAGCGGCTCGGACGCGCTGTTCGACGACCTGATGGACCGCCTCGAGTTCGAGCAGCGCCGCGACATCCCGATGTACGACCGACTCGTCGACGAGCCTCGCCTCACGTCGTGGTGGAACGAGTCGGAATCCGATGAGGTCGTACTGCCGATCCTCGCCGACATCCGCTGGGCACTCGCCGACCGGTTCCGGCGCCACTTCGACTCGATCGGCTTCAACCTGTACCGAGACCAGGCCGACTCGGTCGCATGGCACGCCGATCGTCACCGCAAGGTCGTCACCGACCCGATCGTCGCGATCCTCAGCGTCGGTGAGAGCCGCCCGTTCCAGATGCGACGCAACCGGGACGACGAACACGGCGAGGAGGGTGGAGCGTCGCTCACGTGGGGGCTCGGGCACGGAGACCTCTTCGTGATGGGTGGCGCCTGCCAACACGAGTGGCAGCACTGTGTGCCGAAACGTCGACGCCACGCCGGGCCGCGGCTCTCGATCACCTATCGCCACGACGCGCGCTGACCGGTTCGACAGCGCACTCCGAAGGAGGGCGTCGAAGGACTCAACGAGCGAACACCTGCGCATCGTCGGCGAACGACTTGAACTCGACCGCGTTGCCGGACGGATCGAGCAGGAACATCGTCGACTGTTCGCCGACCTCCCCGACGAAACGCACGTGCGGCTCGATCACGAACTCGGTTCGCGCCGCCTGCAGGCGGTCGGCGAGAGTCTGCCAGTCGTCGGGAGCGAGGAGCAGGCCGAAGTGCGGCACTGGGACGGCGTCGCCGTCGACATCGCTTCGGCGTGCGGATGCGGTCGGCGCTCGACGCGTCGAGGTGCGCCACGATCTGATGCCCGTACAGATCGAAGTCGACCCAGTGATCGGCGTGACGACCCTCGGGGCAGCCGAGCACGTCGCCGTAGAAGCCGCGTGCAGCGTCGAGATCGTGCACGGGAAAGGCGTGATGGAAGCGTGGCAGGTTTGGCATCGAGGTCTCCGTGGTTCGATTCAGCGATTCACTTGGGCATGGCGTAGGTGCCTTGCGCCGTCGCCGTCGGTTTGTGCTCGCGATCATCGCACCACACGTGCACGGTTCCCACGACGTTTCGCCGACCCGCGGACTCAGCGGTCGCGCGCGCCCACAGAACCGAACCCTGGGCTGGGCGCAGGTAGCGAATCGACAGCTCCGACGTCATCGCCATCGGCTCGATCCGGCCGACCGCAGCGAACACCATGTACCAGAGCGCAGCGTCGGCGAGACCGAACTGAGTGGGGCCGGACACGAAGCCGCCGGGGCGCAACATCGTGTCGTCGACGACCCGTGACCGCGACTGCGAAACCCTCGCCCATCTGGGCGCACGTGTTGCCGGTGCCGGGAAACAGATCCTCGATCATCGAGTTGACCTCGTCGGCTGTCGGCGGCTCGATGCGGGTGATGTCGGTGCCCTCGCTCATGGTGTCGACCGTAGTGGCGGGCGAGTGGTCGCAGGAGGGGCGCACGGTCGGCGATCGCGAAACTCGTCGCGAACGGTGGACGGAGGCGAGGCGGTGTCGCCGTCGTCGCGTCAGACTGCGCGATGGCAGCTGACGATCTGAAGACACTCGAGAACCCGAAGTGGATCCACGGCGTATCGCAACGGACGCCTCGTGGTCGACAGTCGGCGCACGTTGTTCGTGTGGGAGCACGAGTACTACCCGGCCTGGTACGTGCCGGTCGACGACGTGGATGCCGACGTGGTGGTGACGTCGTCGACGTTCGACGGGGACGCCCGAGGCGCCGGGTCCATGGTCGACCTGCACGTCGGCGCAGACGTCGTGCGTTCGGCCGGATGGCGCCACCTCGACACGGCCGGACTGCGCGACCGTGTCCGCCTCGAATGGGACGCGATGGATGCCTGGTTCGAGGAGGACGTCGAAGTCTTCGTGCATCCGCGGAGCCCCGAAGTCCGCGTCGACGTGCTGCCGTCGTCGAAGCACGTCCGAGTGCTGGTCGACGGTGTGGTCGTGGCCGACTCCGTCCGCTCGAGCGTGCTGTACGAGGCGTCGCTTCCGCCGCGCTACTACGTGCCGCAGGTCGACGTGCGTATGGACCTCCTCGCCTCGACCGACACCGAGAGCCAGTGCCCGTACAAAGGGTGGGCGCACTACTGGTCCGTCACGGTCGACGGCGCGACCCACGAGGACATCGCCTGGGGGTACAGGACCCCGCTGCCCGAATCGGTCGGTGTCGCCGGTCTCGTGTGTTTCTACAACGAGCAGGTCGACATCGAAGTCGACGGTGAGCTCCTGTCGCGGCCGGTGACCAAGTTCGCGTGAACCCGTTCGCCGGGTGACGGTGAACGTGAGCGCTTCGGCGCGGGCCGGTGAATGTGCAAAGTTGGCGACATGGATCTGAACCGGGTCGTGATCGTCGGTGCATCGTTGGCGGGCCTGCGTGCTGCGGAGACGCTGCGCAACGAGGGCTTCGACGGCGAGGTCGTCGTCGTCGGTGCCGAACCGCATCGGCCGTACGACCGGCCGCCGTCTGTCGAAGAAGTTGCTGGCAGGGGAGTGGGAACCCGACCGCGATCCACCTCCGCCAGCCCGACACGTTCGACGATCTGGACGTCGAGTGGCGCTTCGGTGTGGCAGGAGCCGGTCTCGATCCGTCGGCCGGCATCCTGCACCTCACCAACGGCACCGACATCACGTACGACGGCTGCATCATCGCGACCGGCGCAGCCTGTCGTCGTCTCCCCGAGCAGAGCCGATACAGCCACGTCCACGAAGTCCGAACGCTCGACGACGCGATGCGCCTCCGTGCCGAAATCGCTGACGGCGGTCGACATGTCGTGGTCATCGGCGCCGGATTCATCGGGCTCGAGGTCGCGGCCACCGCCCGACAACTCGGCAACGACGTGACCGTGCTCGAGGGTGCTCCAGCACCGCTGATTCGAGGGCTCGGCGAAGAGATGGGGGCGGCGATCGGAGCGATGCACGAAGCCCGCGGCGTCACGCTGCGATGTGGAGTGCAGGTCGACCGGCTGCACGATGACGGCGTGCTGCTCGCAGGTGAAGATGGCGCCGAGGGTGAGTCGGTCGAGGCCGACATCGTGGTCGTCGGAATCGGTGTCGTGCCGGCGACCGCCTGGCTCGGTGACAGCGGCTTGCAGTTACGCGATGGCGTCGTGTGCGACGAGACGCTCAACGCGCTCGACGTCGACGGTTCGGTCGTCCCCGGCGTCTACGCAGCAGGCGACGTGCTGCGCTGGCCGAACCCGCTGTTCGCCGAGGAGATGCGCGTCGAACACTGGACCAACGCAGCCGAGCAAGGTGCCGCGGCGGCGAAGAACCTGCTCGCTGCCGCAGGCCGAGGTGCGGGCGCACCCGAGGCGTACGCGCCGGTCCCGTTCTTCTGGAGTGACCAGTTCGACATCCGCATCCAGTTCCTCGGGCGGGCGTCGGCCGACGATGCCGTCGAGGTGGTGCTCGGCTCCACGGAACCGAACGAGGACGGCAACGTCAAGTTCCTCGCGTTGTACCGCACGGGGGATCGCGTGCATGGCGCTCTCGGCGTCAACGCACCACGTTGGGTGATGAAGATGCGCGGTCAACTCATGGAGCAGGCCTCCTGGCACGATGCGCTCGCTCACGCCGCCACACTCGCCTGACCCATCGAACGCCACCGCCTCGTTCCGCCTCACCACCGCGCCTGCCTGATCCGGGTGTTTGCGTCCATTCGGGTGTTTCGTTCCGGGAAACCGTGACGGAAACACCCGGACAGCATGGAAACACCCGAACAGCATGGAAACACCCGAGTTCAGAACGGTTCTCGGAGCCGTATTCCCGAAATCGGTGTGAATCTTGAGTTGTTGTCACTCAGGTTGTATGCTTACCGTGTTCACATGTCTGAGCAGTCCACTGCAACCACCCCCGCCACCACGAACCCCGGCGCCACGTCGGTCCGGCTGCCCGTCGCTCACCTCCCCGCCGTCGTCCTTCCCGGCGCGACGGTCACCCTCACCCTCGCCACCGAGGAACTCCAGCGAGCGGTCGATGCCGCCGTTCGCGACACCAACGGACGCATCGCCCTCACGGGCGGTCCCGAACACGACCTCGCCGTGGTGGCCCGCGTGCCCAACGTCGGCAACCTGCCGACCGGTGAGTCGGCCGCCATCGTCCAGGTCGAACGGCGCGCCCGCATCGTCGACACCGAGACCGTCGACGGCGTCGCGCTTCGCCATCGTGGAACCCGTGCTCGACGGCGCCGGTCTCGTCGAGCACCGAAGCCGCCACCAGCGAACTGCGCGCCACCCTCGAACTGATCGCCGAGCTGCGCAACAGCCGCCGACTTCCCGAACTGCTCCGCACCGTCACCGACCCCGGGCTGCTCGCCGACGCCGTCGCGCTGTGGGCGGAGTTCGACGACGACGACCGCCTCCGCGTGCTCCAGGCCGTCGTCCGTGGGCGACCGGGTCGACGCCATCCATTCGTGGGCGCGCAATCACCTCAACGAACTGCAGGTCGCCCAGACCATCCGCAACGACGTCAGCGAAGGGATGGACAAGCAGCAGCGTGAGTTCATGCTCCGCCAGCAGCTCAACGCGATCCGCAAGGAACTCGGTGAGGGCAGCGACGACGTGGTCGGCGAGTACCGCACGAACGCTCGATGCGCTCGACGCTCCCGACGGCGTGAAGACGTTCGTCGCCAAGGAACTCGACCGCTTCGAACGGATGAGTGAGCAGTCACCCGAGCACGGATGGGTGCGCACGTGGCTCGACCGGATCTTCGAGATGCCGTGGGGCGAACGCACAGACGACACCCTCGACCTCGTCGCCGCACAGACCATGCTCGACGCCGATCACTACGGCCTCGACGACGTGAAGGAACGCATCGTCGAGTTCCTCGCCTCACGCAAGCTCCGCCACGATCGGGGAATCGACCGAGCCGACACCGACCGACGTGGCGAAGGCAGCGTCCTCACGCTCGTCGGCCCACCCGGTGTCGGCAAGACGTCGCTCGGCGAGTCGATCGCACGTGCGATGGGACAGCGAGTTCGTCCGCGTCGCACTCGGCGGCGTGCGTGACGAGGCCGAGATCCGCGGCCACCGTCGCACCTACGTCGGGTCGCAGCCCGGTCGCATCGTGAAGGCGCTGCAGGAGGCCGGCACGATGAACCCGGTCATCCTCCTCGACGAGATCGACAAGATGGGCGCCGGCGCCTACTCGGGCGACCCGACCGCCGCGCTGCTCGAAGTGCTCGACCCGGCCCAGAACCACACCTTCCGCGACCACTACCTCGAGGTCGACCTCGACCTGTCCGAGGTGGTGTTCATCGCGACCGCCAACGTCGCCGACACGATCCCCGGTCCGCTGCTCGACCGGATGGACCTGATCCGTCTCGACGGCTACACCGAGGCCGAGAAGGTGTTCATCGCCACCACCTACCTGCTGCCTCGCCAGGTCGAGCGGGCCGGTCTGACCGCCGACGAACTGACGGTGAGCGACGATCTGGTGGCCGCGGTCATCCGGGGCTGGACCCGTGAAGCCGGCGTCCGTTCGCTCGAACGCGAGCTCGGGCGACTGGTCCGCAAGGTCACGGCGAAGGTCGCGACCGGCACGGTCACCCCGCTCACGATCGGTGACGACGAACTGCACGACTGGCTCGGGCGACCCAAGGTCGACGACGAGATCCAGCAGCGCACGTCCGACGCCGGCGTGGCGACCGGACTCGCGGTCACCGGCATCGGTGGCGACGTGCTGTTCGTGGAGACCACGTCGTTCCCCACCGGGCCCGACGCCGAACCCGGCCTGACCCTCACCGGCCAACTCGGTGACGTGATGAAGGAGTCGGCGCAGATCGCGCTGAACTACGTGCGCAGTCACGCCGACGAACTCGGGATCGACGACGAAGCCCTGCGCCGCAGGTTCCACGTCCACGTGCCCGGCAGGTGCCGTCCCCAAGGACGGTCCGTCGGCAGGCGTCACGATGACCACCGCACTGGTGTCGCTGCTCACCGGACGCCCGGTCAAGTCGACCGTCGCGATGACCGGCGAGATCAACCTGCAGGGGCAGGTGATGCCGATCGGCGGGGTCAAGCAGAAGGTGCTCGCCGCTCACCGCCTCGGGCATCACCGACGTGGTGCTGCCCAAGCGCAACGGCCCAGACCTCGACGACGTGCCCGAGAACGTGGAGGCGGACATGACGTTCCATCTCGCCGCCACCTACGCCGATGTCGGCCGCGGTCGCGTTCTGACCCGTCGGGGCTCGTGCCCATAGGCTCCGGGGATGGCTGACCCGGTGTCCCATGTGTCGAGCGTCTGGTCGTGTGCGACCGACCTCCAGATCGAGCGAGGCGTGGGCGCTCGCGTCATCGATGTGAACGGCACCGAGTACCTCGACTTCACCGGGGGCCTCGGCGCCGCGTCGACCGGCTACGCGCACCCGAAGATCACCCAGGCCATCGCCGACCAGGCCAGCGCGGATCATGCACGCTCAGATGAACGTGTACCGCCACGACCTGCTCGAGCCGCTCGCCGCGAAGCTCGCCGACGATCACCCCGGCTCACGATCGACACGTTCTACTTCGGCAGCACCAGCGACGAGATCGTCGAAGCCGCCGTGAAGCTCGCGAAGCACGCCACCGATCGACGCAACGTCGTCGTGTTCGACGGCGCGTTCCACGGTCGCACCCACTACACGCTGGCGATGTCGTCGCAGCCGGGCGATCGACCGGGCCGGGTACGGGCCGCTCCCGGGCGGCGTGTTCGTCGCCCCGTTCCCCGACCCGCACGCGTCCGACCAGGAGGCCGAAGTCAGCCGTGCGCTGCGCGGACTCGACCGACTGATGACCACGCAGGTGGCGGCCGACGAAGGTCGCGGCGATCGTGATCGAACCGGTCATCGGTGAGCGTGGCTACATCCCGACACCGAAGGGCTTCATCGCCGGTGTCGCCGAGCGGTGCGCGCGCAACGGCATCCTGCTCGTCGCCGACGAGACGCAGAGCGGATTCGGCCGCACCGGCAAGATGTTCGCGGTGGAAGCGCTCGACATCGATCCCGACATCATCTGCATGGCCAAGGGCATCGCGTCCGGGTTCCCGTTCGCCGCCCTCGGTACCCGTCGCGAACTCGACGAGAAGTGGGTCACCGGCAGCCACAGCGGATCGTCGAACGGCAACCCGCTCGCGTGCGCCGCCGCGCTGGCCACGATCGAGGTCCTCGAGGAGCCCGGGTTCCTCGACAACGTGAAGGCCCGCGGCGATCAACTGATCGACTCGCTGCGCCAGATGCAGCAGCTCGACCAGGCGCTGCTCCACGTGCGCGGACGCGGCCTGATGGTCGCCACCGAGTTCGACTCGAGCCGATCGGGCGCGGGCCGTCGTCGAGCACTGCCTGCGTGAGCACGGCGTGATCCTGATGCTCGCCGGCACCCGCCATCGCACGATCCGATGGAGCCCGCCGCTGATCGTCACGTCCGACGACATCGACCAGGCGACCTCGGCGTTCGCCGCGGCGATCCGCGCCACGGGCTGACTCGGCACGCGCCGTGCCCCGTCTCGACAACGTCCGGGTCGGCACCTGGCGAGACCTGCAGGCGCGTGGTGGCCGAGCTCGAACGCAGCATCGACGACGCACTGCGCGCCGACTGGGACATCACGATCGAATGGTTCGACGTGCTCACGCGCTGCAGCGTCTCGGCGGCGTCGGCCCGCCCGCTCGACATCGCGGCGTCGATCTGCGGATGCCGGCGTCGAGCATCTGCGCGCCGCCTCGATCGACTCGAGGAGGAAGGTTGGATCGCCCGGCACCGTCAGCACCGACGTCGACAAGCGCGCCGTCGACGTCGAACTCACCAAGTCGGGTCGTCGACTGTGGCGCGAGATGAACGTCAGCTATCGCCGGGCGTCCAGACGCACTTCGCCGAGCCACCTCGACGACGACGACATCGACGCTCGCTGCGCCACGTCATCGACATCCTCGACGCACCGTCCTGGCACCGATCGCCCAGACGCGCGACCTGGCGTGTCGATCGGTCACGCCCTCCGATCGGGGTGGCGGTCCGACGAGGACCGACGACTGAACACGATGACGGTGGCCGACGGATGTTGAACGAGGCGGTGCTGGTCGACGCCGTGCGGACGCCGTTCGGTCGCGCGCGACGGATCGCTGTCGCACTGGCATCCGGTCGATCTCGCCGCCGAGACACTCATCGCGCTGGTCGACCGCACCGGGATCGACGAGTCGGTCGTCGACGACGTGATCGTCGGGTGCGTCATGCAGGTCGGCGAGCAGGGCACGAACCTCGCGCGCAGCGTCGGTGCTCGCCGCCGAGTGGCCCGAACACATCCCGGGCACCACCATCGATCGCCAGTGCGGATCCGGGCCAACAGGCCGATCCACTTCGCTGCGCAGGGGGTGATGGCAGGTGCCTACGACGTCGTCGTCGCGTCAGGCGTCGAAGTGATGACCCGGGTGCCGATGGGGGCGTCCACCGCAGACGGCCGCTACGGCTTCCCGTTCGGCCCAGCGTGAGCTCGCGGTACGCCGATCGTGGTGGCCTGGTGCCGCAGGGTGAGTCGGCCGAACTGATCGCCGATCGGTGGGGACTTCACGCGAGCGAGCTCGACGAGTACGGGCTTCGCAGTCAGCAGCGCGCAGCGCCGCGACACGACGAAGGTCGCTTCGACGGCGAGGTCATCGCCGTGTCGGGCGACGACGGCGACACGCGGTCCGCAGTGACGGTGGTCTGCGGGACACGTCGATGGAGGCACTTGCGCGGCTCGAACCGGCGTTCCGCACCCGAGGCAGCAGGGCGGTCGGGTGACGGCGGGCAACTCGTCGCAGATCACCGACGGCGCCGCGTCGGTGCTGATCACGGCCTCGACGCAGGCCGCAGAACGTCGGCCTGACGCCTCGAGCCCGTCTCGTGGACTTCGCCGTGGTCGGCGACGACCCGCAGTTGATGCTCACCGCGCACATGCCGGCCACCCGCAAGGTGCTGGAACGTGCCGGTCTGACTCTCGACGACATCGACCGCTTCGAGGTGAACGAGGCGTTCGCGTCCGCAGTGCTCATGTGGCTCGACGCGATGCAGCCCGAGTCGGACCGAGCCCGCCGGGTGACCTGATCGATCGCACCAACGTGAACGGTGGGGCGATCGCGCTCGGCCATCCGCTCGGAGCATCCGGCACACGACTCGTGCGCAACGCTGGTCAACGAACTCGAACGGACCGATGGGCGCTACGGACTCCAGGTGATGTGCGAAGGCGGGGACATCGCGAATGCGTTGATCATCGAGCGCATGCGACGCCGATCCGACCCGGCGGTGGCGCCCCGATAGCGTGGTCGTCCATGCCGGCCTTCGACACGATCATCTGGGTCGGTTTCGGACTGCTCATCGGATGGGTCCTGTGGAAAATCGGCATCGGCATGCTGCGCAGCTTCAGCACGGCTTCCACCGGCGCCACTGCCGGCAGGTGAGCTCCGCAAGATCAAGCGGAGTTACCGCTGCGACGTGTGCGGTGTCGAGCTGAGAATGACCATGGCCCCCGACGAGGATCCGCCGCCGCCGAGGCACTGCCTCGAGGAAATGGCTCGAGGTCGCACCGATCTACGACTGAGTTGCCCACAGGTTGTGGACAAAGTTGGGGATGAATGACATCGATGTGACTTGGTCACGAATCGTGTCGAACGAGGCGCGCGTTCGCTACTCCCACTTGGTGGCGAAGTACAGGCCACCGAGGATGCAGAGCAGGCCGACAGCGGTCGCCCAGCGAGACGCATCGAACACCAGGTAGCCCGCCATGATGACGAGCCCGCCGATGATCAGCAGTGCGACCATCAGGATCGGCACCATGTTCGGCGGGATCAGCTGACGTCGCTGTGCCTTCGGCGTGTAGCGCGAGGACGCAGCCACTTGATCTTTGGATCCCGACCCTCGCGACGAAGTCACCGTCGAGTCGTCGGAGGACGCAGTCGTACGCGAGCCGCCCGCATGGTCACCTGGTTTGGTGCCCTTCGGAGTGACGCGCCCGCCGCCGGTCTTTCTCTTCGGAGGTGCCATCGTCAAAAGAGTGTACTCGTCCCAGCATCAGGCGGTCACAAAAGCAACGCAACGGAGCCGAGGCCCACTCGGGCAGACTGTGGTCATGCGAGTGCTCGTCATCGACAGCTACGACAGCTTCGTCTACAACCTCGTCCAGTACCTCGGTGAACTGGGAGCCGAGCCGATCGTCGTTCGAAACGACAGCGTGACGGTCGACGAGGCAGTGGCGATGAATCCGGATGGCGTGCTGCTGTCTCCGGGACCCGGCCGGCCGGAGTCGAGCGGCATCATCTGCGACGCGATCGGTGCGTTCGCGGCCATCGGCACGCCGGTGCTCGGCGTGTGCCTCGGTCACCAGGCGATCGGTCACGTCTACGGTGCCGATGTCGTCGGCGCACCGCAGTTGATGCACGGCAAGACCTCGCCCATCGAGCACGAGAACGGCTGGCGTGTTCGCCGGCCTCACGTCGCCGCTGACCGCCACGCGATATCACTCGTTGACGCTGCGAGCCCGACTCGATCCCCGACGTGTTGGAAGTGACGGCGCGCAGCGACCGACGGTGTGGTGATGGGCGTGCGCCATCGCGATCTCGACGTCGAAGGCGTGCAGTTCCACCCGGAGAGCATCCTCACCGCCTCGGGTCACGACCTCTTGCGCAACTGGCTCGCCCGACTCGACGCCTGAGGCGTGACTCGTTCCCGTCGATCAGGGCGGGGGCAACAACGTGGTGGTCGTCGTCGACGAACTGCTGGTCGTCGTGGCGGCCGTCGTGGCGTGCGTGGTCGTCGTGGAGGACGTGCTCGATGCCGGTGCGGTCGTCACCGGTGCGGCGGTCGTGGCGACCGTCGGAGGTGGCGGCGGCAAAGTCGTGACCGCAACGGTCGCCTGGCCGACCGTGATGTTGACCGTGGCGCCTCGGTCCAACTGCGTTGCAGCCGCCGGGGACTGAGCGACCACCCGCCCGTCGTTCGGATCACCCGGGGTGACTTCGCGACGCTCGACAGCAACGACGAAGCCCTAGTCGACGCAGCGTGTTGACGGCTTCCCCTTCGGTCAGGCCCTCGACCACGGGGACGGCAACGGGTGCTGCGCCGGAGGAGACGCGGATCGTCACCGAGCCGCCCTTCTCCACCAGTTCTCCCTGATTCGGTGAGACGGAGATGACCTGCCCGGCCTCGATGTCGTCACTGGTGACCTCTTCGACGGTCACGTCGAACTCGAACGGTTCGCGCTCCAACTCGTCGATGGCCCGCTCGCGCGGCAAGCCGACGACCGCCGGGACCTCGAAGCTCTCGGCCTCTGCCGCTACGACGAGATCGACGGTGGTGCCCGACGCGACCGGCGTGGTCGGTGCCGGATCGCTGCTGATCACCTGACCGGGAGCACTCTCGCTCTCGGTGTCCGTGGTGACGGGGCCGACCACGAAACCCTGCGACTCCAGCAACTGGCGTGCGACGTCGATCTGGATCCCAACCACCTGGGGCACGACCACCAGCTCCTGGGTCGGGTTGAAGTACACCAGGATCTTCTGGTCGTCGAGCACGACCGTCCCGGCGATCGGATCGGTGCGATGCACGAAGTTCGGTGCGACGGTCGCATTCGGTTCTGCGACGGTCTCGAAGAACAGACCACGGTCGCGGAGTTCGGCGGTGGTCTGCTCCAGCGAGCGGCCCACGTAGTTCTCGAGGATGAACGATTCGGGTTCGGCTTCCGCGTCTTCGGTGTTGAGTGCCTGGAAGAGCAGGACGCCGCCGGCGACGAGGCCGATCAGCGCGAGGAATGCTGCGAGCGCGTACCAACCGGTGCGCGAGCCGCTGGTGTCGTAGTACGCGGCCTCGGCCGACGCTCCCGTGGGATAGCCGGCTTCGTACATGCCGGTCGAAGGAACAGCCGAAGCCTGCGGGTCGACCGGTGAGACAGTGGTCGGTGGCATCGCCCCGTGCACCATCGTCGCGGCGTACGCAGCACCAGGGCTTTGCGTGTCGGTCGGCGTCGTGGGTTTCGCCTTGGTCGCAGCAGCAGCGACGAGCGCCTGAACCGGCTCGTCGTTGCGGAACCGGCGAAGGTCGTCGCGGAGCGCACCGGCGCTCGGATACCGGACCTTCGGGTCCTTGGCCAGCAGCTTGGCGACCATTGCCTCGTACGCCTTGGGGACGTCGGCGACGATCTGGACGAGTGGCTGCGGCGAGTCGTGGACCTGCTTGTACGCGATGCTCACCGGGTTGTCGCCGGTGAACGGGGCCCGCCCGGCAACCATCTCGTACATGACGATGCCGAGCGAATACAGGTCACTGCGCGGGTCGGGCTGGGCGCCCTGCGCCTGTTCGGGCGAGAAATAGGTTGCGGTGCCCATCACGGAGCCGACCTGCGTGAGGTTCGATTCCGTCGGCGCGTTCATCGCTCGGGCGATGCCGAAGTCGGCGACCTTCACCTGGCCGTTCTTGCCGATCAGGATGTTGGCCGGCTTGATGTCGCGGTGTGCCGTGCCCTTCTCGTGGGCGAACCCGAGTGCTGCGGCGACTTCGCTCGCGATCTCGGCGGCCTGCTTCGACGTGAGCTGACCGTTCGTCTTCAGGACGTCGGCCAGCGTGCGGCCCTTCACTTCCTCCATCGCGATGAAGTAGGTGCCCTCGTACTTGCCCCAGTCGTACACGTTGACGATGTTGGGGTGGCTGAGGTTCGCAGCAGACTGCGCTTCGCGGCGGAACCGTTCGACGAAGTTGTCGTCGGTGGCGAACTCGGGGAACAGGACCTTGATGGCGACCTGGCGGTCGAGCAGCAGGTCGCGTGCCGAGAACACGTCGGCCATACCGCCGCGCCCGATGCGCTTGTGCACCTCGTAGCGGTCGTTGATGACCGTTGCGTCGCCGTTGTTCGTCACTGTGTCGTCTTCCCGCCGACCCGGATAGGCCCATACGCGAGGTTATAGGTGGTTGCGCCGCCCGCCCCGTCGGTCCGTCCCACCAACGACGTGCCCGGCACTGTTTCGCCGGTCATCGGGGACCTCCGAGTTGGACGGTGGCACCTTCGCCGGTGATCAGGTAGTCGAGCACGCCCTTCACGACGGGGCCGGCGACGCGACCGCCGGTCGCCGCGTCCGCTGTGGTGGAGGTGAGGTCGGTCAGCACCACCGCGATGGCGTACTTCGGTGCTTCGAGCGGGGCGAAGGCGATCATCCACGCGTGGACGAGGTCGGGGTCACCGATGAGGCCGAGCTCGGCGGTGCCGGTCTTGGCCGCGAAGCGGACGCCGCCGTCGAGGGTCACGCTTCTCGCCGTTCCACGGTCGCCCTCGCTCACGCCGGTCATCAGGTCGGTGAGCAACGCCGCGTTCTGCGGCGAGATCGGCGTCTTCCACACGTCCGGGTCGGCCCGGTCGAGGACCCGGCCGTTCTTGTCATAAGTTGCTTCGACGATGTACGGCGACATCATCCGGCCTCCGTTGGCGACGGTCGCCGCGACCATCGCCATGTGCATCGGGACCATCTGGTCCTCGTTCTGGCCGAAACCGCGGATGCCGAGCAGTGGAAGCCGCTGGTCGAGGTCGTCGGTGTTGCCGAACGTGCTGGCGGCCGGGCGAGGCAGGTCGATCGGCAACTCCTCGCCGATGCCCCACGCTTCGGTGCCGGCGACCATCCGCTCGGCGCCGAGTTCGATCGCAGTCTGCGCGAACGGGATGTTGCAGCTCCGACGGAACACTTCTGCCAGCTTGCCGCCGCAGGTGGAGCCGCGGTAGTTCTCGATCGGGTCCGTGGTCTGTGGGGGAACCCATTCGCTCTCGCGTACGAACTCGCGCTCCGGGAACAGCACGCCGGCTTCGAGGCCGATGCCGGTGGTGACCACCTTGAACGTGGAGCCCGGCATGAATCGCTGCTGGTACGCAGCGGCGAGTAGTGGATCGCCGGGCGCATCCTGCAACGCGACGATCGTGTCCTGGGCTTCTTCGAACGGCGCGTCGACGAAGGTGTTCGGGTCGTAGCCGGGGTTGCTGTACATCGCCCGGACTGCTCCGGTCTCGACCTCCATCACGACGACCGAACCGGTTCGGCCTCCGAGCAGGAACTTCGCGACCTGTTGCAGGTCGTGGCGCAGTGCGAGTTGCACCGTGCCCGAGTTGTCGACTTCGGTCGACAGCAGATCGGTGAGCGCACGAATCTGTTGCTCGGTGGTGGATCCGGTGAGCACGTCACCGAACTCGCGCTCGACCTGATTCGAGCCGAAGCTGAGCGTGAAGTAGCCCGTGGCGCCGGAGAGCAGGTCGCCGGTCGGGTATTCACGGACGCGATCGAACGTCGCTTCGGGGTCGGGGTTGGGGACCGACTGCGCTGCGATCACGCCGTCGGCGGTGATGATCGGGCCGCGAGGTTTCTCGAACTCGCGGCGTACTGCGCGAGTGTTCTCGACGTTGGCCGACAGCACCTCTTCCTGCGCCACCTGCCAGTAGTTCAGCGTCGCGAACAGCACGACGTAGCAGGTCATCAGGCCGAGGGCGAGCTGGCGGATCTGGCGATTCACGAGGTGCCGACCTGCTCGCGGTTCGCTGCTTGTTTGCGGTCCATGCGAACCCGTTGGCGAAGTTGCCACGCCGCCCATCGTTCACCGGGCGTCGGTTCGTCGGGTGTCTCACCGATGCGCCGCGACGCTGAGTCCGAGACGCGGATCAGCAGGGCGAGGAGGATGTAGTTGGAGACGAGCGACGAGCCTCCGTAGCTGACGAACGGCAGGGTGATGCCGGTGAGTGGAATCAGCTTGATCACGCCGCCCATGATGATGAACGCCTGCACTCCGATGATCGTGGTGAGGCCGACGGCGAGCAGCTTCTCGAACTCGCGCTCGGTGCGCAATGCGGTGCGCAGCCCGGAGCCGACGATCAGGAGATACGACATGAGGATCGCGGTCGCACCGATCAAGCCGAGTTCCTCGCCGATCGCGGCGAAGATGAAGTCGTTCTGAGCCTCTGGGATCTGGTTCGGGTTGCCGCGTCCCAGGCCGGTGCCGGTGAGGCCACCGTCGGCGAGCCCGAACAGCGATTGCACGATCTGGTATCCCTTGCCGAGCGAATCAGCCCAGGGGTCGAGCCAGATGTCGACGCGGGTCTGAACGTGGGTGAACCGGGTCCACGAGAAGTACGCGGCGACACCGAACATCACTGCCCCGAGCAGGAGCCAGCCGACACGTTCGGTGGCAACCCAGATCATCACGACGAAGAGGGTGAAGAACAACAGCGACGAGCCGAGGTCGCGCTGGCCGACCATGACGACGATCGCGAATCCCCATGCCAACAGCACCGGGAGGATGAAGCGCGGTTCGGGAAGTCGGATCGGCCCGACCTTCCATGTCCTGGCGGCGATCAGTTCACGGTTCTCGGCGAAGTACGCAGCGAAGAAGATGGCGAGCGCGATCTTGGCGAACTCGCCGGGCTGGAAGTTGATCGGGCCGACGCTGACCCAGATGCGGGCACCGTTGATGGTCGACCCGAGGCCGGGAACGAGGGGGAGCAGCAGTGCGCCGGTGCCACCGAAGAAGAGGACCCAGCGAAAGCGGGCAAGGTCGGTTGCGCGCTGGATGACGACCAGCACGGTGACGAAGACGCCGATCGCGACGAGGCTCCACAGCGACTGCAGCCCGGCGAGTTCGTTGTCGAGGCGGGTGATCATCACGAAGCCGATGCCGTGGAGCAGCGCCGCAAGGGGGAGCAACGTCGAGTCGGCGCCGCGAGCGAACTTGCGGACCACGAAGTGAGCGCCGAGCAACAGTCCGAGGAGCAACGCGACGAATCCGAAGATTCCGGGCGGGATCTCGGCGTTCGTGCCGAGCGACGCAATCGTGTAGGCCGCCGCCGTGATGACCGCCGCCATGATGATCAGCGTGAGTTCGGCGTTGCGGCGCCGGTAGGCGAGGGGAGCGAGAGCTCGGCGTTCGCGTCGTCCGATGCGGTCCGGCTCGAGGTCGGCGTTGGGATCGTCGAGCACGTCGGTCATGGGGACCCTGCGGTATCGGGGACGGAGGTCGCGGCCGTGTCAGGGACGGTCGTCGTGGCGGTCCTCGTCTCGGTGTCGTCGTCAGGTACTGCGTCGGTCCCGTCCGATGCGTCGTCCATGATCTGCTCGAGGCCGCGCACGAATGCGATGGCGTTGCCGAGATCGGAGAACTCCGGCTGGCGATCGACGATGTCCACGCTGGCGTCGGTGATGTCGTCGCGGGTGAGCGTCACGGCGTTCTCCGTCGTCGGGTCGAACCACAGCACGCCGCCGGGCTGGCCCTTGTAGACGGTCACGCGGTCGTTGTCGTCGAAGTCGACGAAGTAGCCGCTGCGGGCCCACGCCGAGAACGCGACGAAGCCGGAGATCAGCAACGCCAGCACGACGAACATCGCGACGGCACGACCGAGCCGCGGCCGGTTGGCGTCGGGCTTCGCCGCATCGTTCGACGTCGCGTCGGCGTCGTCATCCGTTGATTCGTCGCGGTCGGAGTCGGCGGCCGGGCCGTCGTCGTCACCGGCCTTGCGGGCTCGGCGGCGTTCTTTGCGGCTGAGGTTCGTGACGGCGACCTCTTCGGTGGGCTCGTCCACACCGGCGAGTTCCAGGTCGCCCGCTTCGATCCGTGCGAAGTCGTCGGCCGTCATGTTCGGGTCGTCGGCCCACATCGGAGTGAGGTCGAGTTCCTGGGTGGGGTCCGGCGGGTCGTCCCCTTCGAGCACGTCGACGATGATGATCGTCACGTTGTCTCGACCGCCGGCGTCGTTGGCCATCGAGATCAGCAGGTCGACCGCGGCCTGCGGATCGGCGTTGTCGCGCAGAACCTGGCTGATCTCGGGGTCGGTGATCTCGTCGACGAGGCCGTCGCTGCACAGCACGAAGCGGTCGCCGCGGACGAGCGGCAGGGTCCACCAGTCGACCTTGACGTCCGGCTCGATGCCGAGGGCGCGGGTGATGATGTTGCGACGCGGATGCGTGCGGGCCTCGTCATCGGTGATGTGCCCGGTCGACACGAGTTCCTGGACGTAGCTGTGGTCGATCGTGACCCGTCGCAGGCGGCCGTGTCGGTAGAGGTAGGTGCGTGAATCGCCGACGTTGGCGAGCACGAGTGCTTCGGGCTGGTCTCGCGGAACGACGGGTGTGACGCGGTCCAGGTCGAGGCCGTCGTTGTCGTCGATGTTCGGCGCGCCGCGTCCCGCCATCGGGTCTTCGATCACGGCGATCGCGGTGACGGTGGTGCCCATGCCGGTCTGGCCGGGGTTGGCGATGGCGGCGCGGAAGATGTCGCCGTTGGCGTCGGAGATCGCCTCGACGACACGCTCGGCGGTCGGTGCGAGATCCTCGGCGATCAACACGTCACGGATCCGTTCGACAGCGAGTGCCGACGCGATCTCGCCGGCCTCGTGGCCACCCATGCCGTCGGCGACGACGTAGATGCCGTTCGACGCGTGGAGATGATCTTCGTTGTCGGGCCGGATCTGCCCCGGGTGCGTGCCTGCGCCCCATGCGAGGTCAGCCATGCGTTGCCTCGCTCACAGCGAACAGGCTCGTGTCAGGCACAGCGCTCCGCACGTGTTCGTGGAAGGTGTTCGTCATTGCGCCTCGATGACCGTCGTGCCGACCTGGATGCGGTCGCCGGGTTGCAACAGCTTGGAGCCGTGGAGACGGTTGCCGTTGTGGAACGTTCCGTTGGTCGAATCGAGGTCCTCGACCATCGGTTGACCGTCGTAGTCGTAGATCCGCAGATGCAGCGTCGAGACGTACGAGTCGTCCTGGATCGTGATCGTGCAACTGTCGTCGCGGCCGAGTGTGATCTCGCCGGCGATCGCCACCGCCATGCCGCGACGATGCTTGGGTTCGAGGATCACGAGGCGAGCGGCGTGTCCACCGCGACCCTTCGGCGGCTTGCGCGTCTTCGTCGCTGCGGGAGCGGTGCCCGGGCGTTGCTGCGGCTTCGTTGCTGCGGGTGTGTTCGCCGGCTGCGGCACTGCTTGACGCTGTTGGATCGGGCGGGCCTTGGGAGTCTTCACTTCGCTCCACACGGCCCACAGGACGCGAGCGAAGAAGAGGTAGACCAAGCCGAGCAGGCTCAGCTTCAAGACGTTGAGGACCTGATCACTCATGTGGTCGGCACCCGCGTCGGGGCCGAGGCCACCGCCACACTGGTCACGTCAGGACGCCTCGAAGCGAACGTGGGTCGAGCCGAAGCTGACGATGTCACCGTCGGCGAGCAGCCGTGTGCCGGTGATTCGCTGCCCGTTGACGAGCGTGCCGTTCGTCGACCCGAGATCCTGCACGACGTAGCCGTTGGTGCCCGGCTTGATCCGGGCGTGCTCACGGCTGACGTTGCCGTCGTCGATCGTGATGGTGCTCTCGGGAAGACGGCCGACGCTCGTGACGTGTTCGCCGAGACCGATGCGCTCGCCGGAGGGGAGAACGATCGATCCGCCGCCGACGCCGCCGGGCGCCTGCTTGAGTTGCGACACGATGCCGAAGCGGCCGGTGCGCAGTTCGTTGTCGACGGTGAGCCCGACTCGGACCGGTCCGATGAAGTGGTACGCCTCTTCCCGCGCGTACTCGCGAGCGGCTTCGGCGAGCTCGGTCGTGAGCGCGGTTTCGATCTCGTGGAAGCTCGCGTGGTCGTCCGCGCTGAGCATCACGGTGAAGTCGTTGGGGACCATGCGCCGGCCCTTGACGTCGACCGTCCGGTTGTCGTCCATCTCACGGACGAGCCGGCGACCGAGCTCGATGGGGCGGATCGACCCGCGGAACGTCTGAACACGCCCTCGACCATACGCTCCAAACGGCGTTCGAGTGATTGCAATCCCATAGGTGGCCGGTCAGGGTACTTCCGCATGCCCGAGGTTGGTCGGCGGCACGCATGGTCGTATTTCCCGCCGATCCGTGAGCTGTCGACGTCGAAACCTCGGTCGAGTGCTCCAACCCCGGTGAGACAGCGGCATCGTCGCCTGCATCCGTGAGCCGTGGTCGGAGAAACCGTCGGTCGCGGGCTCGCACATCGATCGCCGGAAACGCGCGGTGCGCGTGTGAGACGTGGGCGATATCGTCCAGGGTCCACTTCCGCGAGTGGCGGAATGGCAGACGCGCCAGCTTCAGGTGCTGGTGTCCGAAAGGGCGTGGGGGTTCAAGTCCCCCCTCGCGCACTCAGAATGTGAACGGAACCCTGGCTCAGGCCGGGGTTCCTTTGCGCCCGGGAGCCTCTCGTCGACGTGTGGGTCACGTCGACCGTTGCGAACGTTCAGTCATCTGTTCGCTTCAGCGTCGGGACGCGAGCGGGGCGAGCGAGCAGGTAGCCCTGGGCGTAGTCGACGCTCAACCGTGTCACCGCGTTCAGCTGGTCGCTCGTCTCGACTCCTTCCGCGACCGTGCGGATGTCGAGAGTCGCAGCGACGCTCACGATGAGTTTGACGAGGCTTTCGTCAACCGACGGGCTGATCGCGCTCGCGTCGATCTTGATGCCGTCGACCGGGAATCGGTGCAGGTGGCTGAGCGACGAGTAGCCGACACCGAAGTTGTCGAGGAAGATCGCGGATGCCGGCGCTGCGGAACACGTCGAGGTTGCGCTGCACGACGAGCCCCTCGGCGAACGATGACTCCGTCAGTTCGATCACCAGTCGGGTCGGGTCCAGCCCACGCTCGCCCATTCCGGCAACGAAACGTGCAGCGGCATCGCGGTGTCCGAGCTGCGCCGCGGCGACGTTGACGGAGACGAAGGCGGTGTCGTCGTCTGCGAACCACGGCCGGTCGTCGTCATGGGCGAGTCGGAGCAACTCGGTACCCAACTCCGTGCGGAGCCCGGCCACCTCGGCCATGTCGAACAGGCGCTTCGAAGACACCACGCCATGCTCGGGATGCTCCCATCGCGCCAGGCTCTCGTAACCCCGCCCGAGGCCCGAGGTGAGCGGCACCATCGGTTGGTAGTGCAACGTCAGCTGACCATCGACGATCGCTGATCGCAGCTGCGTCCGCAGCTCCACATCGGTCTCGTCGACGTCAGCGTGCGGAACGTAGAGCGCGAAGCGTCCGCGACCTCGCTCCTTGGCGTCGTACATCGCCGTGTCCGCGCGGTTGAGAAGGCCGGAGGCCGTGGTGCACTCGGCGTCGGTCAGTGCCACGCCGATACTCAGGCCGACCTCGACGTCGATGCCGTCGCATCGGATCGTTCCACTCACAGCATCGAAGAGTCGGCCAGCGAGTTCCATCGCATGCGCTTCGTCGGCAACGGCGGGCGCCACGACGACGAACTCGTCACCACCGAATCGGCCGACGAAGTCGCTCGCACGGATCGCCGAGCGAAGCCGATCGGCGACCTCGGTCAGCACGAGGTCACCGACCTGGTGTCCGGCCCGATCGTTGATCAGTTTGAAGTTGTCGATGTCGCAGAACATCAACGCGACGCGCTGGCCGTCCTCGACGCTCGCGAGCAGCAGGGACTCGAGTCGCGTCTGGAGCGTGGCTCTGTCCGGCAGTGTCGTGAGTGCGTCATGGGTGGCTCTGAACTGGAGCGCGCTCTGTGCGATGTGGCGCTCGTGGACGTCGCGAGCGGTGAGCACGATGCCCTGCACGTCAGGGTCGTCGATGAGGTTGGTCATCGCCACGTGATGCCACCGGTGCACGGCATCGGTGCCGTCGTCGACGCGGAACTCGATGTCGCCGGACGCTGCGGGCGTCGAGGTGATCCGCCGAACCAGGTCGGCAACGCCAGCGCGATCGGCGGCGTCGGCCAACGTGACGACATCGTTGATGTGCTCGACCGACGTCGCAGCTCCGAGCTGGCTGCGCGTCGTCGAGTTGGCATAGCGGCTTCGACCACGAGCGTCGAACACGATCACGAGATCTTCGGAGTGGGCGTCGAGCGCCTCGAGCAGCCTGGCCGACGCGCGCAGCGCACGCTCGGCCTCGGCGAGGTCGGTCGAGTCTTCGATCGTCAGCACCACGGTCGACGCAGCGGCGGGTGAGATCGACAAACGGAGCCACTTCGCAGCGTCGAACGGCGAGTTGATCGTGCAATGCGCTGGTCGGCCAGCCGACGCAGCGGCGAACACCGACTGGTAGCGCGCCGACTGTTCCGGGCTGAGACGAGACATCATCCAGGGCTCGTCTCCTTCGGGGACGACGAGTTGCCCGACCCTGGCCCCGACGAGTTCGGCGGCAACCGCGTTGCGGTGGAGCACCTTGCCGGCATCACTGGCCACGACGACACCGATCGGCATGTGATCGGAGACGGTGATCCCGGCGAAGGGTGCGACTGAACCGACGGGCTCGGACGGGCCGCGCTGGTCCTCGAAGTGGCTTCGGACGAGCACGGCGCGGAGGTCGGGGTCGTGCAGCGCGGACTCGACGTGATCGATGATCGTGTAGGTCCGGTCTGCGTTGAGTCGGTGGCTGACGGTCCGGCGCAGGTTCGGATCCGAACCCACCTTGAAGATCGCCTTGCCGAGCGTCTGCATGTCGTCGGCGTCCATCAACTCGATCCAGCTGGTCGGGTCGTCACCCGGCAGGACGGCGGTGATGTCGTTCGATGACATCGACCACTCCAACTCGACCGCCGGGCTGAGCAGCATGTGCGCGAGTCCGCTGCGTCGGAGGAGTGATTCGAGACGGAACTCGGAGACGAGTGAACGAAGCTCGAGCACGACGTCCGAGTCCTCGTCGTCCGTGACGAGTCGACGGAGCCGGACCG
This sequence comes from Ilumatobacteraceae bacterium, assembly GCA_963797925.1. Classification (GTDB taxonomy): domain Bacteria; phylum Actinomycetota; class Acidimicrobiia; order Acidimicrobiales; family Ilumatobacteraceae; genus Ilumatobacter_A. The sequence goes on from CAWCQZ010000001.1 coordinate 819,553, forward strand.
GGCGGTCCATGAGGTCGGGCCCGAGCCGCATCCGCAGCGGAGCCACGCCCGCGCACAGTTCGTCGAACGTCGTGTCGTCGAGGCGCGTCCCGAATCGAGCGAGCGTCGTCGGTGCCTCGCGGTTCGCACGCCAATTCGTCCCAGACCGCAGCGCTGACGTGTGTGATCACACCATCGGTGACACGAAGGTACGGAAAGGCTTCCAAGAGGTTCGACATGTGAGGTTCGCGACGTCGGATGTCGAAGGCGCTGCCCGCGCCGAAGTCGCTGCACCGAACGTACTCGCCGGCCTCGACGGGTGCACGAAGCGCTGGACTCCAGCGAGGTCAGGCCCGGCGGGGGCGGGTGACCGCGGCCAGCGTGACGGCGATCAGCAGCAACGCGAGCGACGCTGTGACGCCGACGGTCGTGACCGCATGCGGCATCGTGTCCGCTGATCCGATGTTGAAGGCCCCAACGCTCTGGGGTAGCGCTCCAAACTCTGCGAGCGACGTGATCCACATCCAGGTGGCGACGCTCAACCCGCCAGCGGCGAGACCGAGGCCGTAGGTCCGCACCGACAGGAAACCGACCACGCCGGTGACGACGATCAGACCGAGCTGAATGAGGCGGCCTGCGTGAAACTCCACTGGGAAGGTCGCAGTACCGAGGTTCGCGTCCAGTGGTACACCGCCTGGAGTGATCAGTGGTCCGGCCGCGAGGACGACGGCCGAGAGTGCGCCGACCGCGGCGATCCACGGGTTGAGTCCGCTACGGCCCCCGGCGCCCGCCATGCGCAATGACACGACGAACGCGACCAGACCGAGGATGCCGATCGCGAGGACCAGGAAATAGCCGAGATCGCGAGTGATCGACAGCGTGAAGGCGGTGACCTCGTTCGCATCGAGCGTTCTGCCTTCTGCAGCGTGGATCGGTGCCTCGACGAGGCCGAGCGTCACGGCGGCCCATCCGGTCATCGACAACCCGGCGCCACCGGCGACACCGGCACCCCAGCGCAGCCCGAAGCAGCTCAGCAGCCCGCCGATCAGCATCAGTCCAGCACCGACGAAACCCGCCACCGCGAGGTTGGAGCCGAAGTCGTCGAGCGTTCGGATGCCGACGATGATCCCGTCGACCGGGCGAGTGGTGCGGATGTCGATCACGTCCGCGATGCTGGCCATCAGGGTCGCGACCGTGGCGAGCAGACCGAAGACGAGCGCAGCGCGAAGCCGGAAGCCGTCCGAGTCTCGAGCGTGCTCATGTGCATCGGCGGCGCCGTCGAACAGCCCGCCAGGCTCGGTGACGGCCATTTGCGACGTCGATCCGACGTCGCCCGATCCGCTCGGCGCGAACTCGTCGGTCACGCCGAGTGCAGAAGCAACTGGCGCCGCGCTCGCTGAGGCAGCGGTCGCCGGCATCGTGGTCGTCGGCTCGTGGATCGCGACGGGATCGACAACCGAGGCCTGATCCACCGGCTCGTACGGAACCGAATCCAGCGCGTTCGCGCCGCCGTCCGACTGATCGCTCGTGACGGTCATTGCTTCGGTGGCCGCGAGCGCCTCCTCGCGGATCGGGGGTGGCGCAGCGGTCACGTCCATCGGTTCGCTTCCGGGCAACGCATCCACCGGCTCGGGCGCGCCACCTCCGGCGGCCCACCACGACGCGTCGTTGTCCTCGCCCATCGGTGGCGCCGCGAGATCGGGCAGGTCACCGCCCGGCTCCGGCTCCTGGAGCGCAGCGCTCGCATCGTCAGCTCCCGCATCGTCGCCGGTGGCGGCATCGTCGGTTCCGCGGGTCTCCACCGTGACGCCGTCGTTCGCTGCGTCGACACCGAGCGCGTTGGCGCCATCGGGGATCACGTCGAGCGCCTCGGTGGGATCGGTGACCCCGTCGAGTGACTCACCGCACTCGTGACAGAACCGCTGGCCGTCGCCCACAGCGACGTTGCAGACATGGCAACGCATCCTCGTGACTGTACGAGATGGATCACCCGCATCGGCGGCGTCGTGTCAGGATCGGAATCCAGGAGTCGAGGTCACACATCGATCGAGCGACGGAGCCGGCGCAGCTGAGACGTGAGATACGGCCGGGCTCGCCGTTGCCCACCACGCTCCGCGATCCGCGCTTCGAGCGACGTCAACACCGCGATCAGCCGCACGCGATCGGGCGACCATCCGAGCCCGTCGCACTCGTCGGCCCACTCCGCGGGGGTCCGATGACCACGACGGCCGTTGCATCGCTTGCACGCCGCCACTTCGTTCTCCAACCAGCTCGGCCCGCCCTTGATCCGCGGCACGACGTGTTCGGTCGTCGCCTCCACCAGCGCAGTTCCGACGTCACGGGCGCACCACACACAGGTCGCGCCGTCGCGGTCGAGGATCAACTCCATCCGCGACCGCCGATCGAGCCGACTCCCGGACGTGCGCGGCGACGTGGATCGTGGCCGTCCCTTCATCGACGTGGTCCGTTCACAGCGACATCACGGGAGAATGCTCACATGAGCGGACGGTTCGCGCCATCTCCGACGGGTGCACTCCACCTCGGCAACCTACGCACCGCGCTGCTCGCATGGCTCGCTGCGCGCTCGACCGGCCGCGAGTTCATCATCCGCATGGAAGACCTCGATCGTGTGCAAGCGGCGCCCGAACACGAGCGCGGACAGCTCGCAGATCTCGCCGCGATCGGGCTCGACTGGGACGGCGACGTGATCCGGCAGAGCGAGCGATTCGACATCTACCGCGACGCCCTCGCCACGCTGGACGCCCGCGGCCTCGTGTACGAGTGCTTCTGCTCGCGGCGCGAAGTCGCGCGCCGAGATCGAGGCGGCGCCGAGCGCCCCGCACCTGCCGCCCGGTTCGTACCCGGGAACGTGTCGGACGTTGACGACAGCACGCCGCGACGCCTTGCTCGCCGACGGACGCACACCCGCGCTCCGACTCCGAGCGTCGACGTCGATGGACGACGGACCCGAGCTGATCGCATTCGACGACATCGTCGCCGGTCACCACGAAGGCGGCGTCGACGACGTGGTCCTACGACGCAATGACGGTGTGCCCGCCTACAACCTCGCGGTCGTGATCGACGACGCCATGCAAGGCGTCACCCAGGTCGTGCGTGGCGACGACCTGCTGGACTCCACGCCGCGTCAGATCCACCTCCAACGACTCCTCCAGTTGTCGACACCCGAGTACGGCCACGTGCCGCTGGTCTTCGGCCCAGACGGCGAACGCCTCTCGAAGCGTCACGGGTCGGTCAGCCTCGACGATCTCGCTGCCGACGGCGTTTCACCGGCGGCAGTACTGACCGAACTGCTCGAGTCCTGCGCCGTCGAGCACCCGCGCTCCGACGCATCACGCCAGCTCAGCGATGTCGCACGACACTTCGACCTGGCAGGGATCACACCCGGGGTCGCCGTTTTCGAAACCGCACCGAGTACGCGAGCAGGATTCGTTCTTCGAAACGCCGGATGAATTCGCACTGATTTGACGGATTGACCCGTTCCTCAGGCCCTGTAACGGTATCATCACGGACCGTGGCCATGGACGAACGACGAAAAGCGGTGATCGGGACGGGTGTCGTCTTCGGTATCGCCGCGCTCGTCGGCCATGACCGGCGGCAACACCGGTGGTGGTGACGGCGCCTCCGCCGCTCCCGAGATCGCCACCACGATCACGATGGCCGCTCCCGCTCCCGCCACCGACGCACCGGTCACGACGGTCGCCGAGACCACGACCACCACCACGACGACGACCACGACGGTTGCACCCACGACCACGGAGCCCAAGCCCGTTCCCACGGTCGAACCGCTCGCCGAGCCGCTCCAAGCGATCGGATCGAACAGCGGAGGCGAGGCCGGGCGCGTGCAGGCTCGCCTCATCGAACTCGGCTTCTGGGTCAACGGTGCCGACGGCGACTACGGCCTCACCACGAGTCAAGCTGTGATGGCGTTCCAGAAGTACATGGGCTTCCCCGAACCGTCGGGCTCGGTCGACGAACAGACCGCTCAGGCGCTGACCGTGGAAACGGTGCGTCCACACTCCCGTGCGAACTCCGGCACGCTCGTCGAGATCGACAAGGGCAAGCAAGTGCTGTTCTTCGTCATCGACGGTCGCACCGAATGGGTGTCGAACGTCTCGACCGGCAACGGCGAGGAATACATCGAAGAAGATCAGAACACGCCCGGTGAGACGATCTCCGGTGTGTCGCTCACGCCGAGCGGCCTCCACGAGGTCAACCGCGAGCGCGCCGAAGGCTGGTGGGAAGGCGACCTCGGCAGCATCTACCGGCCGAAGTACTTCGTCGGCGGTGTCGCCGTCCACGGGTCGAACAGCATCCCGAACTACCCGGCGTCGCACGGCTGCGTCCGCGTGAGTGTTCCGGCCATGGACTGGGTCTGGGACTCCGGCATCATGCCGATCGACACCTCCGTCTGGGTCCACGACGGCGCCTGACCCCCTGAGCGTCGCCGGCTTTCCGTCTCGCTGCGTTGCGCAGATCGTCGTTGCCGCAGGGCAACTTCCTCGCTGGGCGCTGTGCGACACGAAAACCTGATCGCCGCTCAGGAGAGCTGAACTTCGCAGCTGGGCTGCGACTCTGCGGGAGCTGCGGTCGATCCCTCAACCTTGCGGTCGGCTACGACGTGGCGGCTGCTGCGTCCGGTTCTCTGGTTGGGGTGAGCTTTGGGGATGCGCGGGTGCTGTTTCCGCACGTGAGTTCAGAGTTCGTCGAGTCTGTGCCGGTGCGGCCTGACACAATCGCACGATGCTTCCTGCGATTGGTGCGATCCGACCCTGGACCGATCCGGCGATCACGTCGATGGGGCGGTTGCCGATGGCGCCGCCCACGGCTGCACACTCCTCGATCTCCGACGCCCGGTCGGCCGATCCGCTCGACACCGCTGACGCTCCGTGGCGCACGACGCTCAACGGCAAGTGGCACTTCCGGCTGTTCGATCATCCCGACAACGTCCCCGCTGCAGCGGTCGACAAGCCTCCGACGGCCGCCGCATGGACCAAGGTGGCCGTGCCCGGCAACTGGACCATGCAGGACGTCGTCGACCAGAACGGTGACACCGACCGCCCGCAGTACACCAACGTCCAGATGCCGTTCGACGGTCCGCCACCGCACCTCCCGGACCGGGTTCCGACCGGCGTCTACCGGCGTGAGATCACCGTGCCGAAGAAGTGGAACGGTCGTCGCGTCGTGCTGCACCTCGGCGGCGCCGAGAGCGTCCACGCCGTCTACGTGAACGGCGACTTCGCCGGGTACGGCACCGACAGTCGACTCGCCAGCGAGTACGACATCACCGACCACGTCACGACCGGCAAGAACGACCTCGCCGTCGTCGTCGTCAAGTGGAGCGCACACAGCTACGCCGAAGACCAGGACCAGTGGTGGATGGGCGGACTCCACCGCGACTGCCACCTCGAAGCCCGTGCCGTCACACGCATCACGTCGGTCACCTGCGATGCCGCGTACAACCACATCTCCGGAGCCGGACAGCTGCAGGTGAACACGCTCGTCGGCGGCACCGAACACCCACCGAAGGGTTGGAAGGTCCGCACCTCCATCGAGACGCTCGCCAAGAAGAAGGTCGCGAAGTCTGTCACCGGCCCGGTGCCGCACCGCTTCGCCGCACCGATGCGGTTCACCGGTTTCCATGTCGACGCGTCGTTCGACATCGACGACGTCGACCCGTGGTCCGCTGAGCGGCCGACCCGCTACCGAGTGCTCGTCGAACTGATCGACGCCGACGGCAAGGTCGCCGAGGTCCACACACAACTCGTCGGTTTCCGATCGATCGAGATCCGCGAGCGGCAGTTCTTCGTCAACGGCCAGCCGATCTGGTTCTTCGGCGTGAATCGTCACGACCATCATCCCGAGCGAGGCAAGGCCGTCACGGTCGACGACATCCGCGACGACCTGCTCGCGATGCGCCGCCACAACATCACCGCGGTCCGCACCTCGCACTATCCGAACGATCCTCGTCTGCTCGATCTCTGCGACGAGACTCGGGCTGTACGTCATCGACGAAGCGAACATCGAAGCCCACGCGTACAACACGAGCCTCTGCGACGACCCGACGTTCCGCAACACGTGGGTCGACCGCGTCGCACGGATGGTCGAACGCGACCGCAACCACCCGTCGATCGTCATGTGGTCGCTCGGCAACGAAGCTGGCCACGGCGCCAACCACACGGCCGCCGCCGGGTTCGTGCGCAGGACCGACCCGACCCGACCGCTGCACTACGAGCCGGCCAGTCTTCCACGAAGGATGGCTCGATGGTGGCCGTGCGTCGAGCGACGTGGTCTGCCCGATGTATCCCGACGATCGCCGACATCGTCGCCTACGGCGAGAACCCCGACGGCGATCGGCCCTTGATCATGTGCGAGTACAGCGCATGCCATGGGCAACTCGAACGGGTCGCTCGCCGACTACTGGGATGCGATCCTCGCCACGCCGGGGCTGCAGGGTGGTTTCATCTGGGAGTGGAAGGACCACGGCCTCACCACGACGCTGCCGAACGGGAAGAAGGGCTACGCCTACGGCGGCCAGTTCGACGAACCGATCCACGACGGCAACTTCGTCGCCGACGGCATCATGGACGTCGGACCTCACTCCGCATCCGGCGATCCGTGAAGTCGAGTGGTGCTACCGGCCTGTTGCCGTCGAAGCGGTCGGCAAGGCGAAGCTGAAGATCATCAACCGGCAGAGCTTCCGTGGGGTCGACTGGCTCGACGCTCGCTGGCAGCTCATCGTCGCTGGCGAGGTCGTCGACTCGGGGACACTCGACATCGAGGTCGCACCGCACGAGTCCGTCACCGTCGGGGTGCCGTGTGCGATGCCCGCCGAACCGGACGCACACCTGTCGGTGTGCTGGACCCAGAAGCAGGCCACCGAGTGGGCGGTTGCCGGTCATCTCGTCGCGTGGGACCAGATCGAGCTGCGGGCGCCGAAGAAGACGAAACCGGCGTCGGCGCTGTCCCCGTCGACCGGCGCCCGCGACCTCGCGAAGATCGAGCCGCAGCTCTCGCTGTTTCGAGCACCGACCGACAACGACGGCTACAAGTTGATGCCGAAGATGACCGCTGAACACGGCATCGGCGGACACGCCTATTGGAACTGGTTGAAGGCCGGGCTCGACGCCGCCGACGACTCGACGTCGACGAAGCTCGGTCGACCACGACCACGAGCACACCGTCACCGTCGCCGACGACGGCTCCGTCACGCACCGCCACCGCGTGGTCGTTCCCGAGGCGCTCGACGACCTCGGCCGTGTCGGCACCCAGTTCGAACTGCCGGCAGGATTCGACCGCGTGCGCTGGTTCGGGCGCGGGCCAGGCGAGAACTATCCCGATCGAAAGAGCGGTTCATTGCTCGGTACCTGGGAATCGGGCGTCGACGAACAGCCGTATCTCGTGCCCCAGGAATTCGGTCTGCGAACCGATTGCCGGTGGTTCGAGTTGCGTCAACTCGAAGACCGGAGAGACGGTCCGGATCGAAGCGATCGCGCCGATCGCTCTGCACATCTCGGCAACTCGATTCACCGACGCCGACCTCCACGCCGCAGGCCACGCGACCGACCTCACTCCATGCCGCACCTTGATCGTCAAGGTGGACGTCGCACACCGTGGCGTCGGCACCGCCAGCTGCGGACCCGACGTGCTCCCGCAGTACGAGATCCCGACCGGCAAGTACGACTGGTCCTATCGCATCTCAACCCGGTGACGAGCTGTGCACCGGCGCACTCACGCCGTCGGCGAATGTCGGCGCTCCCTGCTCTCGTTCGACGCCCGCAGCATTCGCGGCGTAGCTGATCGCGTGGTACCAGCCGCACAGCATGTAGATGTCGAGCAGCTCGTGGTCACCGAATTGGTCGGTCAGCTCGGTGTGCAGTGAGTCGTCGATGGTCACGTCGTAGTTCGAGGTTCGACCGGGAACCCGAAACCTGTTTCGTCGGAGATGTTGTCGATGCGGTCGCCGAGCCAGTCGAAGAATGCTTGTTGCGCGATGACCTGGAAGATGAAGTACGCGGCGAGCAGCACGAATCGCGACGATGAGGGCCCGTCGGAACCACCTCGTCAGCTTGCTCGTGTACTCACTGATCAGCGGGGACACGCGGCGCACGGCGGTGGTCGCCCGGTCGCTGAACTCCTGAGCCGCGCGATCGATCTCCTGGCGCGCCGCCATGCGGACCTCTTCGACGATCTGTGTCGAATCCTGTCGTGACATGCCGGCAGCGGCCTTCGTGGCAGCTCCTCGTCCGGCAGCGACGAGTTCGTTCTCGTCGTAGAACTTCTGCAGTTGTTCCGCAGCGAGCAGCTCTGCGTTGCTGGGCGGGGCACGCCGGATGTCGGTCCAGTCGAAGCCGTCCCACCACCGCAGACTGGTGCGGCTCTGCGGATCCGGATACCAGCCGGGTCGAGGTGCATCGACGTAACGCATGTCAGCGACGATCCTTCACGACTCAGCGGTCCCGGTGGTCGTCCCGGTCGGGCTCGGGCAGCTCGACTCGCTCGCCGTCGTCGGGGATCGGCAAGCCGTCCTTCGGTCGGACTTCGTCCTCGGGGTCCTCCGGTCGGATCGCCTCGGTGATCGCGGCGACCGTGCCGAGCAGCCCGGAGAACTCCGCCGGGATGACGAGCTTCGTCGCTCGGCCGTCGCCGATCCGCTCGAGTGCTGTGAGGTACTCGATCGTGAGCACGTGCTGGTTGGTGTCGGCTTCCTTGATGCCGGTCAGGCGGGCCTTCGCGGCAGCGCCTTCGCCTTCACCGAGCAACTGGAGTCGGAGCTTGTTCGCTCCAGCACGCAGTTGGATGGCCTCGGCGTCACCCTGAGCATCGAGCACGGCGGCTTCCTTGCGGCCCTGAGCCGAGAGCACCGCGGCCTGCTGTTCACCGTCGGCACGCGCGATCGCAGCCTCCTGGTAGCCCTTTGCCTCGGTGACCGTTGCGCGACGGTCGCGTTCTGCTCGCATCTGCGCGTGCATGGCCGACACGATGTCCGGCGGCGGGTCGATCCGCTGGATCTCGACACGTACGACACGCACGCCCCACTTGTCGGTGGCGTCGTCGAGCACTTCGCGCAACTGCGTGTTGATCGTGTCTCGTGACGTCAACGCCTTGTCCAACTCCATGTCGCCGATCAGGTTTCGCAGGTTGGTCTGGGCCAGCTTCGTGATGGCGGTGAAGAAGTCGGCGACGTTGTAGACGAGGCGCTGCGGGTCGGTGGCCTCGTAGTAGACGACCGCGTCGACCGACACGACCACGTTGTCCGCGGTGATCACTTCCTGCGGCGGCACGTCGACGACCTGCTCGCGCATGTCGATCAACTGCATCGTCTCGATGAACGGCAGGATGAGTCGAAGGCCGGGCTCCTCGGTGGCCTTGTACTTGCCGAGACGTTCGACGAGGCCGCGTTGATACGGCCTGACGATCTTGACGGCGGCGACGAGCACGGCGATCGCGACGAGGGCGACGACGCCGACGACGATTGCAACTGGGGTCATGGATTGCTCCGATCGGTGGTGTTCGGTCGAGCGATGTTCTGCTCGGTGGTATTCGGTTGAGTGGTGTTCTGCTCTGTGGTGTTCTGCTCTGTGGTGTTCGGTGGCTTCAACAAGGGCCCGTCGGGGGCGATGCGGGTGTCGGCCTCGATCGGTACGGGTTCGACGATGACTCGCGTCCCCTCCATCGACAGGACCCGAACCTTCGCTCCGGTCCGCAAGACGCGCTGTTGCTCGGTGAGCGCCCCCCACTCCTCGCCGACGACTTTGACGCGTCCGCTGCGACTCGTGTCGTCGGGGTCGACGTCGACCGTGACGATGGCGGTCATGCCGACGAGGCGACTCGCGCCGACGCCCGCAGGCATTGCGTTCTCGTCGACGAAACGTTTCACGTTCTTCCAGAACACGACCCAGAGCGCAGCGCCGCCGAAGAAGAAGATGGCCCACTGCACTTCGACGGATGTGTCGTAGAAGCCGGCCAGCGATGCAGCGAATGCGGACACGGCGAAGGGAAGCAGCACGAAGGACCCGGCGAGCGCGGTCAGCTCGATGAGCGCGAACACGACCGCGACGCCCAGCCATACCCATGGCCACACGTCGAGATCGATCCCGAGATCGAGCACGGCGGTCATGGATCCAACGTAGCCCGACTGTGTGACGGATGTGATCCGAAGCCATGACTTCGCGTGCGACCGTCGCCTCAGCGGTACAGCAGCGCGACGGCCTCAGCGGCCGCTTCGACCGCCTGTCGGAGTGCTTCGGGTTCGAGCACCTCGATCTCGGGACCGAGTGACAACACCTCGAGCACCGCGGCCTCGATCGAGTCGAGTCGGAACGACGCGTGGCACCATCCGCGTTCGTCGACGGCGATCGCTCGGCGTACACGGAGCGGCTGCAGCCTTGCGAGGACCGCAGCGAGTCGCCGTCCTTCGGGCGAGATGCGCACGGTCGCACGACGCGGTCGGCCCGGCCGTCGATCTCGCGGTCGCCACGACTCCGGATCCGGAAGCGCATTCCGGTCGGTGTCGAAGAGCTCGAAGCCACCGGATGCTCCACGAACCGAGTAGATCGGCACCCCGGCCCCCGACAGCTCGTCGACATCGCGCAACACGGTGCGGACCGAGACCTCGAGCTCGTCAGCGAGTTGCGAGGCAGTCAGCCGCCCGCGCTGCTGAAGAAGGATCAGCAGGTTCACCAGGCGTCCGGCTCGCACGAATCGAGTGTGTCAGAAATACATGACAAGAGATGGCATGTATGGATGCGTAGGTTCGTTCCCAGGTCGTCGTCATTCGGACGCGCCTGTTGCCCTGGAGGCCGATCATGTCGAACGCGTGTGTCGAAGGAACCGGTACGCCTGACGATCCGTGGGTGCTCACGACGCCCCCTGGAAAATCCGAGTACGAGGCGTATCGCGACGACGGTGCCGAGCCGGCTGCACTCGTGGTCCAGGTCGGTGCGACCGAGCTGAGATATCACCTGCGCTGTATCGATGATCTGCACCAGATGCTGCTCGAACACGGTGACTGGATGCTGCTCGGGAACGCCGACGAACAGAAGCAAGCCAAGCCCGACACGGTCGAGGCCTGGGGTCGCTCGAACGACAACCCGCATGGCGACTGGTACGGCTTCAAGAAGGGACTGCGCGGCAGGTTCGCCAACTACGTGCCGCCGGTGCTCGAAGCACTCGGCATGGCCGAGGTCGAACACAACGCCCGGAACAACCGGATGCGTGCGGCAGGCATCGACGACTCCTGACGCACCGTCCGCCTGACACGAGGGCATCGATGTTTGTCATACACCTTCGCTGTTGCAGAAAGGTGCCTCGTACTAGCTTCTCGGCGTGAGTGAACGGCGGCGCCGGGGGCCGAAGCGGACGCGCAGCATCGTCGGGGATCAGCCACCGTTCGCGCAACCGCGTCGACGGCTTCCGGTCACGCCGCTTGTCACGCCCGACGAGCTCGACGCGATCCATCACGCGTCGCTGCGCGTGCTCTCCGACACCGGCATCGACTTCCTCCACGACGACGCACGACGACTGCTGGGTGCGGCCGGAGCCGAGGTGGACGGGAACCGCGTCCGGTTCGATCCCGACATGGTGCTCGAGATGGTGAGCCACGTTCCGAGCGAGTTCACGCTGCACGGCAGATCGGCCGAGCGCGATCTTCGCATCGGCGGCGACTGGGTCGCGTACGCATCGGTGGCGAGCGCCCCGAACTACGTCGACCTCGACGGTGAGCGCAGAACCGGCGACCGGGCCGGCTACCAGGACTTCCTCCGCCTCGGCCAGATGCTCAACTCGGTGCACACGTTCGCCGGCTATCCGGTCGAGCCCGTCGACATCCACGCTTCGGTCCGTCACCTCCACGGGGCCTACGACGCTCACACATTGACCGACAAGTCGTTCCACGTCTATTCGCTCGGCAAACAGCGCAACCTCGACGGCATCGAGATGGCGCGGATCTCCCGGGGCGTGGACCACGACACGTTCGAGACCGAGCCGAGCATCTCGTCGATCATCAACGCGTCCTCACCGTTGCGCTACGACCACCCGATGCTCGAAGGCGTCCTCCAGATGTCGGCACGCAACCAGGTGGTCATCATCACGCCGTTCACGCTGGCCGGTGCGATGGCACCGATCACGCTCGCGGGCGCGCTCGTGCAGCAGAACGCCGAAGCGCTGGCCGGCCTCGCCTTCACCCAGGTGGTCCGCGTTGGCGCGCCGGCCGTCTACGGCGGATTCACCTCGAACGTCGACATGCGCTCCGGCGCTCCGGCGTTCGGCACACCCGAGTACGCGAAGGCATGCCTCGTCGGTGGACAGCTCGCTCGTCGCTACGGCGTTCCGTACCGGTCGTCGGCGGTCAGCGCGTCCAATGCGGTCGATGCGCAGGCCGGGTACGAGACCGTGTGGGCGCTGTGGGGAGCGATCATGGGCGGCGCGAACTTCGTGATGCACGGAGCCGGTTGGATGGAAGGCGGGCTCCACGCGAGCTTCGAGAAGATGGTCGTCGATGCCGATCTCCTGCACATGGTGAGCACGTTCCTGCAGCCGATCGATGTGAGCGAGGACGCCCTCGCTGTCGACGCGATCGCCGGAGTGGGGCCCGCCGGTCACTTCTTCGGCGAAGCCCACACCCAGTCGAGGTACAGCACCGAGTTCTACGGTCCGATGATCAGCGACTGGCGGAACTGGGAGACCTGGGACGAGGCGGGCCGACCCGATGCCCGAACACGAGCGAACAGTGTTGCCCGCGACATCCTCGAGCACTACGAGGCGCCCCCGATCGACGATGCGATCGAGGCCGAACTCCGCGACTTCGTCGACCGACGAGTGAGCGAAGGCGGCGTCGACACCGACTACTGACCAAGGGGGCGAAAGTGCCTGGCACTTCTGCCCCCTTTTGAGGAGAAGCACATGAAGCAGCAGGCACAGGTCGTCGTGATCGGTGGAGGAGTGGTGGGCGCGTCGGTGCTGTATCACCTCGCGCTCGCCGGGTGGACCGACGTGATGATGGTCGAACGTCGCGAGCTCACACACGGCTCCACGTGGCACTCGGCGGGCGGCATGCACACGCTCAACGGCGACCCGAACGTCGCCGCGCTGCAGCGATACACCGTGGAGCTGTACGAGAAGATCCAGGCCGAATCGGGCCGCGACTGCGGCATCCACATGACCAGCGGACTCCAGCTCGCGGACACGCCCGAGCGCATGGACTACCTGCGGATGGCACACGCCCGCGGCCGCTACCTGGGCATGGAGACCGAGTTGATCTCGGCGAAGGAAGCGCACGAGATGGTGCCGTTCCTCGACCCGTCGCACTTCGTCGGAGCCATGTGGGACCGCCACGAGGGCCACGTCGACCCGTCGGGCGTCACCCACGCGTACGCGGAGGCGGCCAAACAGCGCGGCGCCGAAGTGAACAAGTACGTCTGGGTCCACGACATCACCCGTGCCGCCGACGGCACGTGGGATCTGCACGTCCACGACACTCGCGGCCACGAACGTGGCGAGGTCGAGGACCTCGGCGTGATCAACTGCGAGCACTTCGTGAACGCCGGTGGACTCTGGGCGCGCGAGGTCGGCCGGATGACCGGCCTGGAGCTGCCGATCCTCGCCATGGAGCACATGTACCTCATCACCGAAGAGGTGCCGCAGCTCGCCGAGTGGCGCGAGCAGTCGACGATGCCCGGATTCCACGTGGTGGATCTCGGTGGTGAGATCTACATGCGCGAGGAAGGCAACTCGCTGCTGCTCGGTACGTACGAGCGCGGCGGCGTGCCGTGGGCTCCGCACACCACCGACTGGAACTTCGGTGCGCAGTTGCTCACGCCGGATCTCGAACGCATCGCGGACAACCTGGAGGTCGGCTTCCAGCACTTCCCGATCTTCCAGGAGATCGGCATCAAGGACACGATCAACGGGCCCTTCACGTTCGCACCGGATGGCAACCCACTGATCGGCCCCGTGAAGGGCCAACCCGGACACTGGCTGGCGTGCGGCGTGATGGCCGGCCTGAGCCAAGGCGGTGGTGTCGGCCTGAGCATGGCGAACTGGATGACCGACGGCGATCCTGGCTTCGACGTGTGGGGGATGGACAACGCTCGCTTCGGCGACTGGGCCACGCCGCGCTACACGAACGCAAAGGTGCGCGAGAACTATGGCCGCCGCTTCAGGATCACGTTCCCGAACGAAGAGCTTCCCGACGCGCGCGATCACATGGTCTCGCCCATCCACGGTCGGCTCGACGACCTCAACGCGGTGTGGGGAGCGTCGTACGGGCTCGAAGTGCCGCTGTGGTTCCAGACCGAGGGCAAGGCGGAGGAGACGGTGACCTTCCGTCGCTCCAACGCGTTCGAGGTCGTGGCCGACGAGGTCGCAGCGGTGCGCAACAGCGTCGGCATGTTCGAGACCACCGGCTACGCGAAGTACGAGATCACCGGCCCCGGGGCTCGTGCGTGGCTCGACCACCTGCTGTCCAACACGATCCCGGAACCCGGCCGCCTGGCGCTGTCACCGATGCTCAACCGGCAGGGCAGGATCATCGGCGACTTCACCGTCGGCGCGCTCGCCGACGCGCTCGGGACCGAGCGGTTCATGATCTTCGGGTCGGGTTCAGCGCAGCAGTATCACGAGCGTTGGTTCCGCCAGGAGATGCCGACGAACGGCTCGGTGCATCTGCGCGTGTGCGGCAACGAGCTGACCGGGTTGTCGATCGCCGGCCCGAACGCTCGTGCCGTGATCGACGAGCTCACCGACTTCGACGTGTCGAACGAGGCCTTCGGGTTCCTCGACTTCCGTGACTCCTTCGTCGGCAGCGTGCCGGCGATGATCGGTCGCGTCACCTTCACCGGCGATCTCGGCTACGAGATCTGGTGCGCCGCGAGCTATCAACCGCAGCTGTTCGACTCGCTCATGGCGGCCGGGGCCGACCACGACATCCGGATGTTCGGTGGCCGTGCGCTCGATTCGATGCGCTTCGACAAGGGATGGGGTTCGTGGGTGACCGAGTACCGCCCGATCTACGACCCATACGAAGCGAACATGGGCTGGATGGTCAAGCTCGACAAAGGTGAGTTCATCGGTCGCGACGCGGCAGCAGCACTGAAAGCAGCGGGTCCGAAGCGCAAGCTCGTCACCTTCTCGATGGACGCAGGCACGGGCGAGGACGCGGCGGACTGCATCGGCAACGAGCCGGTGTGGCACCACGGCCCGGACGGAAGGACGGTCGTGGGTTGGGTCACCTCGGGCGGATACGCCCACCACAGCGACATGTCGATGGCGGTCGGCTATGTGCCGACGGAGTTCGCAGCGAGCGAGGGTCCGTGGGAGATCGAAGTCGTCGGTGTGATGCGCACCGCCACGCGACTCGACGAGCCACCGTTCGATCCGACCGGCGCCCGCATGCGCAGCTGACCAGGGCGCAAGCGTCAGGCACTCCTGTCCGGTTCGCGACAGGCGTCTCGGCGGACCGGTTGGTGTCGCTCGGTATCGTGCGCTCGGTGATTCGACGGGCCGTGACGATCAGCAGGTGCTGACCTCCAGCTCGGCATCGCCCGCCACATCCTCCGTCTCGTCGTTGGGTCGACGCCCGTTCGACCCGAGGCGCGTGCCGTTCTACTACGGCTGGGTCGTTCTGGTCGCGGGGACCATCGGCGTGATCGCGTCGGTCCCCGGTCAGACCGCAGGCGTGAGCGTCTTCACCGACGACCTCACGGGCGCGACCGGCCTGACCCGACTGCAGTTGGCCATCGCCTATCTCATCGGCACCGGGTCGAGCGGACTGCTGCTCGGCTACGGCGGCAAGATGATCGACCGCTACGGCTCGCGTGTCATCGCCTTCGCTGCGACGATCGGCCTGGCCTGCACGGTGACCGGGTTGAGTTTCGTCGGAGCGATGAGCACGCCGGTCGGCCTCGTGGTGATGAGTGTCGGGTTCGGCTGTCTCCGCTTCAGCGGCCAGGGGTTGCTGACGCTCTCGTCGCGAACGATGGTTGCCCAGTGGTTCGATCGGCGGCGCGGCCTGGTGTCGTCGCTGTCTCAGGCTGCTGGCAGCTTCGCCTTCGCAGCAGCACCCGCACTCCTGCTCGCGCTGATCGACATCGACGGATTCCGAACTGCTTGGCGGATCATCGCAGTCGTCCTCGTCGTCGTCATGGCGACCTTGATCGCCACGTTGTATCGGGTGAGTCCGGAAGCGTCCGGCATGGTGATCGACGGGGGCGTACCGATCGTCGGGACCGACGGTGAGGACCTCGTCGTTCCTGCGCTGGTCGGCACCGATGGTGACGCCACCCGGTCGCAAGCCATTCGCGATCTCCGGTTCTGGGCGGTCACCCTCCCGGTGATGGCGATGTCGTCCACTGCCACGGCGATCACTTTTCACATCGTCGACATCGGCGTCGAACAGGGCCTCGACGAGAGTGCGATCGTCAGGATCTTCGTTCCGATCGCGTTCGTGAGTGTCCCGGTCAGCCTGCTCACGGGTTGGATGATCGACGTGACCTCGCCGATGGTGGTGGCGATGGCGATGGGAGCCAGCCAAGTGGCGATGTACCTCGCATTCGGCTTCCTCGACGTGACTGCCCTGCTGGTGCTCGCCATCGTGGGCTGGGGTGTTGCTCAAGGATGCTTCTCGTCGCTGACGTCGGCGGCGCTGCCTCGAATCTTCGGGCGCCGTCACCTCGGCGAGATCGCCGGTCTGCAGATGAGCGCGATCGTGATCGGCAGCGCCATGGGCCCGGCGTTCTTCGCGCTCTCCCGCTCCGTCACCGACAGCTACCGGCCGGCGATGTGGGTGTCAGCCGTCGTTCCCGCTGCGGCTGTGGTCCTCGCCGCGACGAGCCGACGTCGAGACCGCTGACTCAGCGTGAAGCAGTGCCAGGCACTTCTTCACTCAGCCGTGGACGGTCATCGACGAGTTGGCGTTGATCTGGCGGTTGCGACCGAACGTCGCGAGGTCGAGGTTCAGTCCGGTGTAGCGAGCGGTCACCTGGAGCGGCTCGGCGTCGTGGTCGTGACCACCTTCGACCGCCTCGATCAGCTCGGCCATCATGTGGCCCGCCACGCCGGCGTTCTTGAACTGGTTGCCGCTGGTGCCGATGGCGACATAGAACCCGTCGAGGTCGGTGCGGTCGTAGATCGGGATCCAGTCGTCGCTCTTGTCGTACCGATCGACCACCCCTTTCTTCTCGTGCGGCAGCGGCACGCCGAGCGTCGGCATCCGCTTGTTGATCCGCATCGTGTTCGTCTCCCAGCCGTCACTCGAGAGCTCGCCGAGTTCGTCGTCCGGGCCCACCGGGATCTTCGGATCGCACGGCGGATCGGTGGTGCCGACGAGGATGTTGTTGCCCGGCTGGGGGCGGAAGTAGATGCCACTGTCGTCGTCGGCCACGGCGAACCCGTCAGCGGTGAAGTCCATGTCGGGCGGACCCGGCACGTGGTACGTCTCGTGACGGATCGACTGGGTCTTGATGTTCATCGCGTCGTACACGCCGGCGAGTCGGTTGATGTTCGAGCTGTGCGGACCACCGACGTTGACGACGACGCTCGCCGACGCCGTCGTACCGTCGGAGAGTGAGACGCCGCTGACGCGACCGTCCGACTGCTCGATGCCGATCACTTCGGTGCGGAAACGGAACTGGCCACCATGGGCCTCGGCTGCACGTTGCAGGTTGTGCGCGGCGAGCTGTGGGTCGTCGACGTAGCCGGCGTCGGGGGAGAAGAGTGCGCCGACCAGCTCTCCGTGAGCGTCCTGCCAGAAGTCGTCGTCGGTCGATCGAGCCGGGGGACCGTAGAGGTTCAGGTCGAAGTTCGGCGCCCGTTCGCCGAGCGTGGCGCGATCCCAGAACTCGTAGGGCACACCCAGCTGATCCCAGATCGGCATGACCCGGTTGTGGTGGCCTTCGTCACCTTCGATCAGCAACGCCATGCCGCACTGGACGAGCTTCGCGAGTCCGTTCTCGTCCTCGGTGCCGATGTACTCACCCCAGTTCTTCCAGTAGTGCATGCCGTCCCATGCCGCAGCGACCCCGGTCTCGGTCGAGTAGCTGAACCGGATCACCGCACTCGATGCGCTCGTGCTGCCGTACCCGGCACCCGGCCCCTTGTCGACGCTCAACGTGCGATGACCGCGTCGTGCGAGTTCGTAGGCGACGGCACCGCCGATCACTCCGGCCCCGATGATGATCGCGTCGTACTCGGTGTCGCTCATGCGGCCGCCATTCTGGCAGATACGGACGAGCACCGATTCATGACTCGGACGGAGATCTGCCGAGACCCGCACAAATTTCTGTCATGCTGTCGCTCGATGCGGCTCGACGTGGAATCCCTGCGTGCGTTCCGTGCCGTCGTGGACTGCGGCACCATCACCCAGGCCGCTGTTCAGCTGAATCTCACGCAGTCGGCGGTGAGTTGGAAGATGAAGCGTCTCGAGGAACGGCTCGGGTCACCGCTGCTCGTTCGTGACGGCCGTGAGGTGGCGCTCACCGAGTTGGGTGTCGAGCTGCTCGAACACGCCGAGCTCATCGTCAGCGCTCACGACGACGCCGTCGACAGCCTGCAGCGATCGCAGCTCGAAGGCACCGTCCACCTCGGCATCAACGACGAACTCGACGCCGACGACGTCGCCATGTTGCTCGCTCGTTTCCGCCGACGGCATCCACTGGTCCGGCTCCACGTGCGGATGGGTCTGAGCGGTTCGATCGCGCAGCTCGTGCGCGGTGGTGACCTCGACCTCGCGCTGATCCAGGTCATGGAGACGCAGCAGCGCGACCGGGTGCTGTGGACCGAGAAGATCCGGTGGATTGCATCGCCGACCTTCGTCCTCGACCTGACCGAAGCGTTGCCGCTGGTGACGTTCGGCCCCGACTCCAGCTACCGCGTCTCGATGTTCGACGCCCTTCGACGCGCTGGCATCGAGCACTACGTGGCGTTCGAGTCGGAGAGCTCGGCGGGCGTGCGGAGCGCAGTGGCAGCAGGGCTGGGCGTGGCCGTGATCAACGAACGAGGGGTGACCGAGGAGTGCCCGCCGTGGGAGATCGCCGTGCTCGAGGCCGACATGCCGACCGCGTCGTTCGTGGTGCGCGTCAACAGCCGGAGTCGCACGTCGGCGGTGCGCACACTCGTCGAAGAGATCGGCCAGATGCTCCGGTGACCGGTGACCGGTGACCGGCGACCGACTGGCGGACCGGTCGTCCGAGCGGTGTGGCGGTCAGATCGTTCGCACCATGCGGACCTCGTCCTTGCACGGGTCGCTCGCCAGCGGCTGATGGTCGCTGGTGACCACGAAGCCGGCCGTGGCGTACAGGCGTTGCGCCGGGTCGTTGCCGCGAGTCGCCCAGAGCGACACGCAGGGAGCGGAGCGCTCATCAGCCCACGCGATCACGGCATCGACCAAGCGCCGAGCGAGGCCGACGCCACGCGCCGCCGGGGCGACCCACATCGACACGAGTTCGACCTCCTCGGAGAGCGGATCGGCGAACGCAGCGACCACGCCGACGGAGAGGCCTCCTCGGTGTGCGATCCAGGTCGCGGAGACGTCTGATGCGCAGCGTTGTCGAACCATGTGCTCCCAGTCGGAATCGGATCTGCCCAGCGCGTCGGTCACGGTGACGGCGAATGCATCGGGCGAGTCGGTCAGCGCCGCGAGGCGGATGTCGCGGAACGTCGCCCAATCGTTGGGCCCGATCTGACGGATCTCGTGCACGTGTGCATCTTCGCGCTGTCGCGCAGTGCGAGGCACGGAGTTCAGGCGCGACGGATGCGCAGCGGCGTCTCGTTCGGCGAGGTGATGCAGGTGCCGGTCTCGCAATCGAAGCGCCAACCGTGGAGGGTGCAGACGAACTCCTTGCCGCCGTCGCCGTCGGTGACGATCTCACCGAACGCTTCGAGGTCGGCGTCGCGATGGGGGCAACGTCGCTGCACGATGTAGTCGCCGACCTGGATGTCGGGTTCGACCTCCATCGTCTCCGGGTCGAACGGCGCGACCTTTCGGGCGGCCTCGGCCTCGGCGCGCTTCATCCGCTCGCGCGACAGCGACTTGAAGAAGTTGTAGACGTACTCGTTGAACTCGCCCTGGCGCCACGCGACGAAGCGGCAGGACAGCAGCAGGGAGTTCGACCAGTCGACGGCGCGCTGTGCCGCAACGGTCTCGACGAGTCGCCGGTCGATGTCGAAACGGAACGCGAACGGTTCACCGTCGTGACGTCGGACCTCACCCGCCGGGAAGTCGATGACGATGTCGAGTTGTTCGACGCCGGGACCGGCCATGGCGCGGAGCACGACGTTGGCACCCACTTGGTCGCGGACGGTCGGGGCCATCTCCAAGAGCGGCTCCCACCACTGCTGCAGGGACGCCAAGAGGTCGGTCGACGGCGGGTTCCAGCCGGCCTTCATCTCGTCGATCCAGCCGATCTTGTCGGCCTGGTACTGCTCGAGGTAGCCGCGCTTGTCGCTGAAGATCGCGTGGACGTCGGCGTCCGGCATCGGGTGCGCGACCGAGATGCGGTCGGGGTGGTCGAAGGCGACCGCATTGTGGATGGAGATCGTGGTCCCCGGGATGTTCGGAGCGCCCTGGTGCCCTGCTGATTCGAGCATCGTGAGGAACGCCGTCTGGTCCGGGAAGATCGTGGACTCGGTTCCGTCGATCATGTTCAGACCGAACAGATCGGGATCGAGGAAGCAGGGCGGCCCGGCGCTCGGTGCCACCGCGCGAGCGCCGATCTTCTCGACGAAGCGCATCGCCCGTGCGAACTGTGCTGTGACCTTGGCATCGCACTGCGGCCTTCTTCGCGGCCTCGTCCATCTCGTAGACCATCGGGTACCAGATGGCACCCGAGTACTGCAGCCAGTGCAGATCGACGGGTCCGTGAGAGCGGAGTTGGCCGAGATCGTGAGTGCGACAGTCGTTCTGGTTGACGACGATCGCATCGTCGGCGATGACGACGAGCGCCGAGTCGCCGCCGGGGCCGTCGGTGATCGACGACTCGATGTGGATCGCGATCTTCAGGCCTGGCGCGATCTCGGTCTCTTCGGTGTCGATGGTGCGGACGAATTCGGTGAAACCGAGCGCGGCGAGAGTGCGGTGCTGCTCGCGAGTGGGGAATCCGGGAAGCAGGATCGGGATGTCCCGACGGAGGTGCTGGGTGAGCCAGGCCTCGTCGTGGTGATCGCCGTGGAGGTGCGACACGTAGAGGAAGTCAGCGTTCTCGATCCGCTGGCGGAGGTCGTCCGACAGTTGGTCGTTGCGAGGGAACGGAAACCACGATCCGAAGAAGGCCGGCTCGAACCACGGGTCGCACAGGATCGACCCCGCCGACGTCTCGATCGAGCATCCCTGCGTGACCAACAGAAGTGACGTGCACACCCTCAGGGTACGGCCTGAACGGCGATGGCTGCGTTGCCGTCGTCGGTCATCGACCACGGTCAACCCGGTCCTCGGTGCCTTGCCCTCGAAGCCCAGTCGGCACCCTGGGCTGTGACGGGAACAAGAAGCAGCAGCCGTTTGCACAGCTGCTGCTCTTTCAATTCTTCAAGTCAGGCGAACCGCCGCCAGCGGGTCAGGCGACGGGTGGGTCGGTGTATTGCTGCCCGGCCCGGCTGACGTGCTCGGTCCAGGCGCTGCCGTCCCAGTAGCGGAGCTCGAAGCGACCGGACGGATCGGCGTACCAGCCGGCCGGAACACCGGAGGCTGCCGAGCGCGTCGTCGCTGGTCTCGGCTGCGTCGGTCGCGGTGTCGCCAGCTCCGGAGGTGGAATCACCGATCGAGTCGGTGAGACCGTCGGCGGAATCGGTGGTGCCGGACATGTCGTCACCTGTCGACGCTCCGGCGTGCTCGGCTGCGCCGGAGACGGCGTCGCTCGATCCACCGAGCACGTCGCTGGACGAGCCGGTCGTGTCCTGGGCTGCGTCGTTCGTACTGTCGGCCCCGCCGGAGGCGTCGTCGCCAGCGGAGTCGGAGGTCGACGTGACGTCGTTGCCGGTGTCACCGGCGAGCACGGCGCCTCCGACTGCAGCGGCACCAGCGGCTGCGCCGATGCCGCCTGCGACGGCTCCGAGGCCTGAATCGCTGGCGTCGGGGATCGTCGGCGTGTCGGGAATGCTGGGGCTGTCGGGCACGCTGGGCGTGTCGGCGACGGCGCCCCAACCGGACGGCTCGCCGGACTCCTCGACGGCGGCGACTGCTTCGGGCGTCGAGACGACGGGTTCCTCGGCGGCGGGCGCATCCTCGCCTGGCAGCGACGGGCTGATGGCGGTTGCCTCAGCAGCGACTGCGGCGGCAGCTTCTTCGTTGACCTCGATGGCGATGACGTCGGACCCGTCTGGAGTGGCCGAGGCGTCGCTTGCGGCTGCGTCGTCCGAGGCCGGCGCACTGGATGCCGGCGTCGCAGCATCATCGCCCCCTCGGGTGAGGTAGGCAACGACATTCGTGCCCGCCGAGACGATGCTCACGACAGACCAGCCTTCGCTGGCCTTCTCCGTGAGCATCGGAGCGAGTGATTCAGCGTCGTACGAGGACGCGGTGACCGATGAAAACTCCTGCATGCAGCACATCGTAGACGACGATCTCTCGCGTATGTGGGACGAACGGTCGGTCGAGGTTCAGGTTCGATCGTCGCGCCGGTCGAACACGCCGTCGGCGAGGGAGTCCGGGTCGGCATCCGAAGGGTCGCCATCGAAGATGACCTCGCCGTCGCGCAACGCGATCAGTCGTTCGCTGGACGTCACGCTCTGCAGTTCGTGCGTGGCGACGACGAGCGACGCACCGTCACCGTGGGCCCAGAGAGCAGGTCGAGGAGCGCTGCTCGTCCGGCTCGATCCAGCCCGACGAACGGTTCGTCGATCAACATGACGTCGAACGGTCGGACGAAGGCGATCGCGATCGCCGCCTTCTGCTTGAGACCACGACTGAAGGTCGCGGGAAGGTCGTCGGCCCGATCGATGAGTCCGACGGACTCGAGCAGCCAGTTCGGCGTGGTCCTCCCAGTCGGTCGTGTCGTGGAGGCGAGCGATGTACTCGAGGTGCTGCCACACGCGACAGGTCGTCGTAGAAGACGGGTTGGTCGGACAGGACCGACAGTGCTGCACGCGCTTCGATGCTTCCGACCGGATGCCCGGCGACGGTTGCCGAGCCGCTGCTGGGCTCGAGCATTCCGGCGAGCATCCGCTGCAACGTGGTCTTGCCGGAGCCGTTGTGGCCGATCAGCGAGACGCGTTGCCCCGTGGGGACGACCAGGTCGATCGGTGCCGAGCGCGACGTTGTCCCCGTAGTGCTTCGTCAGGCTCTCGGTCGAGATTGCGGTCATCGGGTCTCCTGGTCGTGATGCGAATGAGTGAGCGCAGGCGAGCGAGTGGTCACACGCGGTCGGCGTGACCGGGGAACGCCGTGACGACTCATGCGTTTCGTCCTTCGACGAAGAAGGCGCGGATCGAGGCGCCCCAGCGGTCGCGCCGCACCACCCACCAGATCGTCACGGCGAGACAGAGTGCCACGCCGAGGATCGAGCGCCACACCGTCGCGAACGTCGGTTCGTAACGGAGCGCGAGCACGGGGAGAGCGACAGATCCCGCTCAGGACGACCGGAAGTGCGCCCGAGCCCGACACTGCTGAATCCGGCGAACTCCGGCATCGCAAACGGGCTCTCCGCGCCGCGTTCCCCTCCCAGCAAGGTCGTGCCGGCGAGGGCCGGAGGGTCCGGGGCATCCTCGACCGCGGCGACGACGCCTCCGATCGCACCGGTCCATGTCAGCGGTATCGCCAACCCGAACGCGGCGCCGGCATGGGCCGGGTCCACCACGGTGGCAGCGAGCGCGGCGACGAGCCCGGCAACGGCGAGCAGGCCGGCGGGAGCGACGAGGTGATGAGCGAACACCCAACCCCGTGGGCGCGGGATCGAGTCGGTGAGATCTGGACGGTCGACCTCCTGGGCGAGTGGCTCGATCGACTCGAGGCCGAGCAGGAAGGCGGCAGCACGACCATCGGGATCAGCAGGAGCGGCGACGAGGTGACGGCCCACGACGCACACGCTCCGGCCACTGCCGCCAACCCGGAGATGCGCAGCAGTCTCGACACGGAGAGCCGGGCGATGGCGATGAGGCCGCGCTTCCACACGAACCCGGCGAGCACGTCGGACGAGGGTTCGCCGCGTTGCGGCCGGCCTCTGGTCAGTGCGCCACGAGGTGAGGGCGCGGCGGTCGTGCCGTCGGGGCGGCCGAAGCCGAAGCCGAGCCAGGGCCTGGCCCGCATCGGTCTCGGCGCGGAGTTGGCGTCGAAGTTGGACGACGGTGCGGATGTCCTGGACCGTGGCAGCGAACCGCAACTGGGACACCAACTGCCCTCGCCGCTCCAGAGGTTCGAGTCGGAGCCGACCACCGAGCAACAGTGCAGCGACCACCAGCGCGGCGACGACGGCGAGCGCGAGGACATCGACACCCCGTTGGCGCTCGCCCCAGAACGCGATGCTGCCGACTGGATTCGCCGGGCCGGTGAATGCAGGTCCGCGGAGCGGCGACAGACTCGGTCGGCCATCCGTCGAGATGACCGGCGCGTTCCAGGCGTCCCACGCTGCTGCTCCCTGCCAGGCCACCACAGCTGTCGATCCGATCGTCGCCAACCAACGCGGCAACCGAACGGCGTGAGCCACGACGGCTCCAGCGACGTACAACGATGCGACCACGACGCCGAACAGTGCGCCGCCCGCAGCCCATCCGCCCCGAGAGGAGTCGATCTCTCGGGCGACCAACTGTCCGAGCACGCCGAATCCGAGTGCCAACGGGAATGCGACCGAACGAAGACGTTGGGCGATCGGGCGACAGCATCACGCGACGTCGGCTCACGGGTGCGAGGAGAAGGTGGCGAACGTCTGCGGACTCCACCGAGACCGGGCCGCCGTCGGCTCCGTTGCGGAGCCCGACACCGAGCGCGAACATCGCGACCAGCCCGGCGATCGCGGGCCCACGCGAGAGGAACTGATCGGCGGAGACGTCGTCGTCCAACAGTCCCGAGACGTTGTCGGAGGCGACCACCATGGCGATCGTGCCGACGAGTGCGAACAGGTACACGCGGTACAGGACGTCGAACCACTCGGTGTCGCCCAATCGACGCTCGCGTCGCGCGCGTCGCAGGTCGCTCACCACCGATGCGTCGTGCCGAAGCGCCATCGCGGGCGACGGTACAGGGTGGCGACGCGCGTCGGGCGTGTGTGACGATAGCGACCCTGCTGCGATGCGGTCTCCCGAACGGAACGCCACACTGAAGAGGTGATGTCTCCGTCTCGTCGCCGACGGACCCGCTCTCTCGTCGCCGTTCGCCGGACGCTCGTCGTCTCCGCGCTGCTCGCGGCCGATGACGCCGGTCGTCGGACCGCTCGCGCGTCGATGTCGACGTGTCCGAGACCGCGACATCAGTCGGCGAGACCGTCGACGAAGGGGTGGTCCACGCCGATCCGGCCGGTCTCCAGCAGAGACGGTCCGATCGACGTCACAGGCGCCGCACTCGACCCGATACGACAGCACGATCGACGATCTCTCCGTCGGGACTGCCGTCACCAGTGGTCCGAGGCGAGAGCTTCGACGGCACTGCGATGGTGATCGGCGAGCCGACCGGGAACCCGACGATGATCGTGTTCCTCGCTCACTGGTGCGGTCACTGCAACGCCGAGGTGCCCGAACTGATCGGGCTCGAAGAGGCCGACCTCATCCCGGAGGGTCTCGACGTCGTCGGCGTGAGTACGGCAGTCGCGGCCGACCGTGACAACTATCCCGCCGACGCAGTGGATCATCGACAAGGGCTGGCCGTGGCCGACGATGGCCGACGACGAGATCCAGACCGCGAAGCGCGTTCGGTGGCGAACTGCGTTCCCCTTCACGGTCGTGCTCGATGCCGACGGCACCGTGCTGGCCCGCAAGTCCGGCCAGTCGACCGGCGACGAAACCGTCGCATTCCTCGACGCCGCGCTCGCCGGCGCAGCGGGCTGATCCCCGCTCCCGGCCGTCGGCGCCGATATCTGTCGCGGAGCGCAGCTCAGCCGCTCGTTAGCCTCGGCCCGATGACCGACACGGGCAATGCACTCAGCGACGAGACGCCCGGCGACGCAGCGCCCGGAGATCATGCCGCACGTCGCCGCATCGGATTCTTCGGTCCGTTCGGCACGTTCACCCAGCAGGCGTTGCGCACGATCGAGTCGCCCGAGTCCGCCGAACACGTGCCGTTTCGCACCGTTCCGGATGTGCTCGATGCTGTGCAGAGCGGTGAGGTCGATGCGGGCTTCGTACCGATCGAGAACTCGATCGAAGGCATGGTCAACTTCACCCAGGACGCGCTCGCCTTCGACCACGATCTGATCATCACCAACGAAGTGGTGATCGACATCGAGCACTGTCTGCTCGTGCGGCCGGGCGCATCGCTCGACGACGTGACCGAGTCGTTGTCGATTCCGGTCGCCACGGCGCAGTGCCACCGCTACCTCCGCGAGCGTCTCGCCGAGGTGGAGATCGTTCCCGCCTCGTCCACCGCCGACGCGGCCCGACGCGTCTCCGAGTCAGACGACCCGACGGTCGCTGCGCTCGCGCCCCGGGTCGCTGCGGAGGTCTACGGGCTCGACATCGCCGAAGCCGACGTCGCCGACCACGCCGGCAACCAGACCCGCTTCGTCATGGTCGCCACATCGGGCGTGCCTGCGCCGACCGGGCACGACCGCACGGCACTGGTCGTGTACCAGCGCTCCGACGAGCCGGGCAGCCTGATCGCGATCCTCCAGGAGTTCGCCGCCCGCCGGATCAACCTGTCGAACCTGTTCAGCCGGCCGACCAAGGCGGGAGGGCTCGGCTACGTACTGCTTCATCGATGTACGCCGACGGCCACGTCTCCGACGAGTTGCTCGCCGACACGATGCGGTCGCTCCACGCGAAGCAGGGTCGGCGTGAAGTTCCTCGGTTCGTATCCCGCAGCCGGCGAAGCAGCCGGCGATCGAAGTCGCCAGCACGCCGGCGGTCGCTGGCGCGACGCCGACGACCTGGCTCGCCGACATCCGCGCGACATCACCGGCTGAGGGGAGTGGACGGGGTCTGACCACTCCACTCCGCGTGCGGGAGGGTGGGAGATGAGTCGAAACTCCGTCTCCTGATCAGCCCGTCACCGTGGTCACGGGAGCGAACTCCGGGATCGGGCGGGCGACGGCGCTGCACCTGGCGTCCGTCGGCCATCACGTCGTCGGCACCGTGCGCTCGCTCGACAAGGCCGACAAGCTGTTCGCCAAAGCCGATGAAGCCGGGCTGCGCGTCGGACTGGCGGTGGCCGACGTCGCGGACGACGCCTCGGTGGAGCGATGGCTTCGCAGAGATCCTCGGCGGGCAGGGCGCGTCGACCACCTGGTCAACAACGCGGGCGTCGGCGGAAACGGTGTGGTCGAAGAGACCAGCTCCGAGGACTACCTCGATGTGATGAACGTGAACCTCTGTGGCGTCACGCGATGCACACAGGCCGTGCTGCCACAGATGCGTGACCGTGGCAGCGGCACGATCGTCAACATCACCTCCGTCGCCGGGCGCATCGCAGCGCTGGCCCAAGCACCGTACGTCGCATCGAAGTGGGCGCTCGAAGGGCTGAGCGAACTGCTCGCCCAGGAGGTCGCCCCGTTCGGGATCCGGGTCGCCATCATCGAGCCCGGCGTGACCCAGTCCTCGATCTTCTCGAAGAACGTCGACCTCCCGAACCACACCGGCGCCTACGACGCGCACTATCGGCGGATGTTCCAGTTCTACGCCGCAGGGATGGCAGGTGCCACGCCGGCAGTGGAAGTCGGGAGGGTCATCGAGCATGCGATCACGACCGACGATCCGAAGTTGCGGTACCCGGTGAGTTGGGCCGGCCCGGAGATGGCGGGGCTGCACGATCGAATCGACGACGCGGACTGGATCGGGCTCGGTGCGATCGACGACGATGCCGATTACAACGCCCGCTTCCAGGAGATCTTCGGCGTCGACATCACCACCTGATCGGCCCTGCCGCAGGTCACCCGACACGCGTGTTGCGTATCGTGATCGGCTGGTGGCTGCGTGGACCTGCCCCGACTGCAAGCGAGTGTTCGGTGCGGTCGGTCGCGGGCACATGTGCACGCCCGGGCTGTCGATCGACGAGTTCCTCGAGGAGTCCCCCGCCTTCGTTGCGTCGGTCTTCCATCGTGTGCACGAGCACCTCGTTGCAGTGGACACGGCGGCAGATGGCGAGTTGATCATCGACCCGCTGGCCAAGAAGGTGCTGCTGAAGAACGGGCCGACCTTCGCGATCCTCGACGTGAAGACCAAGTGGGTGGCCGTCGGGTTCAGCCTGCGTCGCAAGCTCGAGTCGGGCCGGTTCTCCCGCAAGGTCGCGGACTACGGCGCGAAGCACTTCCACGTGGTGAACGTCGACGACGCCGACCTCGTCGACGACGAACTGTGCGACTGGCTGACCGAGGCATATCACCACGGCGACCCGGACGCCGCTGATGCGTACCGCGACGAGTTGGATGGAGACGAGAGCGACGACGTCACGTCCGCATCGTCGAGCGACGACCCGATGATGCCCGACGACATCGACTTCGACATCGCTCCACCCCGCTGACCCGTTGGTGGCCGATCGGTCGGCTCGATCGGTGACGGGGCGGTCGTTAGTGTGACCGTCGTGCAGGCGGTTCTCATCGTTGGCGGCCCGGCGCCCTACCGGGAGGCGCTCAGCGCTCGCCTCGCGGCCCGCGGGCGGTCGGTCACGACCGAGCCTCCGATCGACGATGCGCCGATCGCGTTGCACGAAGTCGTTCCGCCGAGCGCGACGGTCGCCGTGTTCCATTGCGCCACCGACGGCGACTGGCAGCGGCTGGTCAGCTCCGACGATGGCGGCTATCTGGGACGCGTCGCCGTGATCGTGCAGCTCGAAGCCGCGCTGTATCGACGTGCGCTCGCGATGGGCGTCGGCGTGGTCCACCACGACACGTCGACGGACATCATGGCGCAGGTCATCGAGAGTGCCGGCCACGGTGAGGCGTTGCTCCCGATGCAGGTCGCCCGACGTCTGATGGCCGAACCGGACACGAGTGACTCGGCTGACTCGACCGTGCTCGACCGCCTGGAGATCCAGTTGCTGCGAGGCATGGTCGACGGTGAGACCATCGTGTCGCTCGGCGAGCGTTTCCATTTCAGCGAACGCACGATCCGTCGGCGCCTGCAGTCTGCCTACCTGAAGCTCGGTGTCGACGACAGAACCGGTGCGATCCGGGTGATCGAGCGTGATCGACTCCTGGATGACGATCAGCTGCCCGGCCCACCGTCCGACCCGTCAGCCTGACGGTCAGCCCCGGCCATCCGGGGCGCCGACTCCGGCCACGGACTTGACCGCCCCGTGACCGGTCCGCCTTCGGATCGATGTCTATCGTTTCCGCCCATGACCGTGCTCGACGATCACAATGACACGAACAGCGACATCGATGCGCGTACCGGCCGGCGTCGCCATTTCGATCCGGGCCTCGCCAGCGCGCAGCCGCTCGGTGCGACGCAGCAGCTCAGTGTCACCAACGAGGTGGGCCAGCGCGTGACGCCCCCCACCGAGCAGCATCATTCCGTCGAGCGGACCGACGAATACCCTGTGATCACCGTCGATTCGGGATCCGGTTCGGGCTGGAGCGGTGACGTCGAACCGCGTACCTCCGGACACGGCGACGAGATGCATCGGACGGGCACTGCGCAGCTCGCCGCGTCGATCGTCCTGCCCGGCGCACCGACGTGGCGCCGCAACGCACCCATCGCAATCCTGCTGCTGGTGCTCGGCGTCGCCGCACCGGCGCTCCTGCTCGCGTGGGTGTTCGTCCAGCGATCGCAGATCGTCGGGCTCGCGCTCGACCCGACGTTCCTGCTCACCGTGATGGCGATCGGGGTGCTTGCCATCGTCGCCCGTTTCGTCGCGATCGGAGAGGTGGGGTTCGCCCACCGCTTCAGCCCGGGCATCGAGATGCGCACGGTCGGCGCACTGCTGCTCACCGCCGTCCTCAGCACTCCGGTCCTCTACGCCGTGACCGAAACGGCGTCCGCCCGATCCGCGGTGGCCGACGTCTTCAACTCCGACAGCGGCGAGCCGCTCTTCGTTCCCGAGTCGGGTGGGATCACCGCAGCGGGCGTGACCGTCGACCCGAACGCCGTCACCAACATCCTCATCGTCGGCGGTGATGCCGGCCCCGGTCGCTGGGGAATGCGTACCGACACGATGATGATCGTCACCGTGCACGAGGCATCGGGGCGAATGGCGCTGACGTCGATCCCGCGCAACCTGACCTCGCTGCAGTTCCCACCCGGAACGCCCCTCGCAGCCGAGTTCCCGAACGGGTTCGACGACCTGACGAACGCACTCTTCACGCACGTCAACACGAACCCGCAGCTTGTCGACCACTACGGCGCCAACGGAATGCAGCCGGAGGCGATGGCGCTGATCGAGGGCCTTGGCTACTCGCTCAACGTCCGGATCGACGACTTCGCCCTGGTCAACATGCAGGGCTTCACCCAGGTGATCGATGCCGTCGGCGGCGTGACCCTGGAACTCGGCCAGACCGTGCCGCTGCCGCCCAGCCTTCCCGGCGAGCGGGCGCTCCCGACCGCGATCGGCCCAGGCCTCGTCCAGATGGACGGCGCCATGGCGATCGCCTACGCCCGCTCCCGCTCGGCCGACTCCGACTACCAGCGCATGGGCCGCCAGCGCCAACTGCTCGCTGCACTCGGTTCGCAGATCTCGCCGACGGCCGCCGCCGGTGCGTTCTCCACGGTGACCGGCGTGCTCGACGACTCGATGCGCACCTCGCTGTCGGCCGGAGAGTTCGATGGCCTGCTCGACCGGTTGGGCAACAACTCGGCGATCAGTGAATCGGTCGGCCTCGCCCCGCCGCTGATCACGCCGGGTTCGCCCGACTACGCGCAGATCCAGATGATCGTCGCCGGTGTGCAGCAGTCGCTGATCGACGGCGTCCCATCCGGCTACGCCGGCTGACCCGACCCGCTGACCCGGCCGTCAGGTGAGCGGCGGCGGGACCAGCACGATCTTGCCGACGTGGCGCTTGGTGAGGAACTCGGTCTGTGCCGCTGCGATGGCGGAGAGCGGGAAGGCCGCTGCAACGCTGGGCTGGATCTCGTCGCGCTCGATGTAGCCGACGAGGTTCGTGAAGACCTCGGGCGGTTGATACGTGGCGCCGAGCAGCGAGAGATCCTTGAGGTACAGGGTTCGCATGTCGAGTTCGGTGATCGGCCCGGCGATCGCGCCGGACGTGACGTAACGCCCGCCCGGACGCAGCACCTCCAGGAGGTTCGGCCACTGAGGCCCCGCCACGAGGTCGGCGACCACGTCGACCGAGTCTGGCCCGAGTTCGCCGAGCAGGTCCGCATCGCGGTCGATGACCCGAGTCGCCCCGAGGGAACACACCGCACTCGATTTCGCTGCGCCGCACACCGCGATGACCTCGGCACCTCGGCGTACCGCCAATTGCACCGCCGCCGAACCGACGCCACCGGATGCGCCGGTGATCAACACCCGCTCAGCGCCGACAGTGGCACGGTGCAGCATGTTCTCCGCCGTGGAACTCGCGCACGGGATCGAGCCGAGTTCGATGTCGGTCCAGCTGCTGTCGATCGCCACGGCATCGATCGATGCCGCCACGACGAACTGCGCGAAACCTCCGTCTCGATCGGCGCCGAGCGTGTCGAAGGCGTACGGCACGAGCGACCCGTCGGCGTTGCGCCTGGGCGGCATGGAGCGCACGAGCACCCGCTCGCCGATTCGGTCGGCAGCCACGCCACCGCCGACGGCCACGACGATCCCGCACGCGTCGGCACCCTGGATCCGCGGGAAGGCGATCGTCGAACCCGACCAGGCGGTCTCGCCAGCATCGTTGCCGGCATCGTCGCCGGCATCGATGCCCTGTGCACCGGTGCCGTCGTCGTCGGTCCCCGCGCTCACCCGCTTCGAATACCAACCGATGCGCGTGTTGACGTCGGTGTTGTTGACGCCAGCGGCACGGACGTTGATCAACACGTCACCCGGCCCGGCCGTCGGCACAGGAACATCGGTGCGGTAGACGAGCTGATCGAGTCCGCCGTGACCGGTCAGCAGTACTGCTGCCATCGTGTCGGGAAGCGACGTGCGAATCCCGACGGTCATCGGCTCATCAGTTCGCCGAACGCCGGGCAGTTCGGGTTCTCGCACATGGATGGCTCGCCGGGCGCCTCAGGAGGCAGCGCGCTCACGCCACAGGCCGGGCAGATCGGAGAGTCGTCGGCATCGCCTCGGTCGTCGTCATCCCACAGGTCACTCATGGTTGCAGTGTCGCTGCCGCGCAACCGTTTCGTTCGGGACCGTCATCGACCGCCCGACGAGAGGCGTTCGCGCATGTCGTCCGGAACGCCGTGGGGGAGTGCCCGTTCGTGCTGCAGCGCTGCGCCGCGGCTGCGTTCCGCGTGGTCGGCGATGAGTCGCTTGACGATCCGATTCGTTCCGGCCGAGTTGGCACAGATCTCGGCGGCCAGTGCCGCCACCGTCGCGTCGAGTTCGTCGTCGGCGACGCACCTGTCGACGAGACCGAGATCGAGGGCCTCGCGACCGGGCACTCGTCGACTGGTGAACATCAACTCCTTGGCCGTCGAACGGCCCACACGCTCCGGGAGGCGGACCGACATCCCCCAGATCGGCACGAGGCCCCATTGGCCGTGAGTGTCGCCGATCTTCGCCGACTCGCTCGCCACGAGCAGGTCGCATCCGAGCGCGAGCTCGAGCCCACCCGTGTAGCAGTGGCCCTGGATGCGCGCGATCGTCGGCTGCGGGAGCGACTCGAGCGCGTCGATCGTCTCGGTCTCGAAGTGCTTGCTGACCGCCTGTTTGTCGGAGCTGATCGAATCGAGATCATGACCGGCGCAGAATGCACGTCCCGCTCCGGTGAGCACGACGCACCGGACCGACTCGTCGGTGGCCACGTCGTCGAGATGTGCACGGAGCGCGACGAACATCGCTGGTGAGAGCGCATTCAACTTGTCCGGTCGGTCGAGGGTGATCGTGGCGATGCCGCCGGCGTCACCGCGTCGTACGAGGTCGTTGTCGTCGGTCATCGACCCATGGTGACACCACCGTCTCGGTCAGCTCGGCCCAAACGTCGAGTTCGGGGCCGGCAAGGACTCGGCGGGCGACGCGGAACCACGAGACCAGGTGACGACCCGCCAAGGGTTGGCGTTCGAATCGCGTTGGTCGCATAGGGTTCGCTGCGTGCTCGGCCAGCTCATCGCGAATGGACGCACGTCCGATGTGCACCGGTTCGGATCGGGTGGAGCCGCCAAGGTCCTCCGATCCACCACCCCGCAGCACTGGGCGCAGGCGGAAGCTTCCTTCACTGCAGCGGTCCGCCAGCTCGGCGTGCCCGCACCGGAGGTGCGAGACGTCATCGTGATCGACGGCCGCGTGCTGCCGTGGTGTTCGAACACATCGATGGGCCGTCCATGTGGCAACGCATGCTGGAACATCCGAGGGACGTGTCGACGCTCACCCGAGAGATGGCGTCGATCCAGCGGGCGATCCACGAGGCCGGAGTGCCCGACGGTCTCCCGAGTCTGGTCGACCGGATGCACCTCAAGTTCTCCGTGTCGGACGAACTCGATGCCGAAGAACGCGCCACTGCAGCAGCGCTCCTCGATCGGCAACCAGCCGGTGCCTCGCTCCTGCACGGCGACCTTCATCCCGGCAACGTGCTGCTCGGTCCCGATGGTCCCGTGGTGATCGACTGGTTCGACGCCACCGTCGGCCACCCGGTGGCCGACATCGCCCGCACGATGCTGCTCCTGCAGCGCGACGCAACCGATCTCCGCCACCTTCCCGGTGCAACACCGGCGATGATCTCGTCGATGCACGAGACGTTCACGGACGCAGTACGCGACCGGGTGCCGGCAGACCTGCTCCGTGGGTGGTGCCGGCTACGTGCGGCGGGGCGGCTCGCCGAGAAGACAGATCTCGACGTCTCGGGTCTGCTGGCGATCTGGCGTGGGTCGGCGACCGACTCAGGCGCCGACGACGACTGATCGCAGTCGGTCGAAGAC
This sequence comes from Ilumatobacteraceae bacterium, assembly GCA_963797925.1. GTDB lineage: Bacteria > Actinomycetota > Acidimicrobiia > Acidimicrobiales > Ilumatobacteraceae > Ilumatobacter_A. Next base: position 853,627 of record CAWCQZ010000001.1, read on the forward strand.
GCCGGCGGCCGCAGCGATCGAGAGGCCGGCGCCGTTGTCGGCCGGCAACTCGACACGCGCGCCCGACTCGGTCGCGAACAGGGCGCCCGCCGCGTAGTCGTACGGTTTGGTGTCGTGTTCGTAGTAGGCGTCGAGGCGCCCGCAGCCGACCCAGCACAAGTTCAACGCAGCCGACCCCATGCAGCGGATGTCTCGCACCACGGGCAGCAGGCGGTTGAGGATCGACGACTGTTCGGCGCGCCGCTCCGCCGAGTACGAGAAGCCGGTTCCGACCAGCGACTGGCCCAGATCTGCGGCGATCGAGGAGGTGACCGCCGCACCGTCACGGCGAGCACCCTGCCCGAGGGCAGCGGAGAAGGTCTCGACGCGCAGCACGTCGACCACTGCACCTGCGACGGTGATCCCGCCGATCGACGCGGCGATGCTCACCGACACCACGGGCAGGTCGTAGAGGAAGTTCACGGTGCCGTCGATCGGATCGACGGTCCAGGCAACGTCGTTGGTGCCGTGATCGTCGTCCAACTCCTCGCCGACGATCGACGAGCCCGGGCACCGTTCGAGCAGCTCGCGGCGGATCAGCGCTTCGGACTCGACGTCGGTGGCGGTGACGACGTCGGTCGGACTCGACTTGGTGCCTGCCGCTGCCGCCCGTCCCACGCAGGCGCGGACGAGTTCGGCGGCGAGCTGGGCGACCTCGACGGCCACCGTCTCGAGATGCTCGCCCGCAGCGCGACCAGGAGGGACGGGGCCGGTCGGCATCTCAGGCGGTGACGACGGTCGTGCCGCTGGCCTCGATCACCGCGAGTTGATCGGGATCGGTCTCGGTGTTGGTGACGAGGACGTCGATGTCGGACCACGTGGCGAATCGGACGAATTGTTCCTGATCGAACTTGGAGTGATCGAGCAGCATCACGACGCGGCGTGCCGAGCGGATGATCGCGCGCTTCCACGCGGCCTCCTCGCGGTACGGCGTGGTCAACCCGGCGGTCGCCGACGCGGCGTCGGCACTCATGAACACCGTGTCGACGTGGATCGGCTCGATCGCCTCGACGGCATGGGCGTCGACCATGGCCAGCGTGTTCTTGCGGACCTTGCCGCCGATCACGATGACATCTGCGTCGGTGCGTTCGCTCAGTGTCTGAGCGATCAGGAGCGAGTTCGTGACGAATCGCAACGTGGTGTCGGCCGGGACGGCATCCACGAAGCGACCGGCGGTGCTCCCCGAGTCGATGATCACCGAGCCGGTGTCGGGCAATTCGTGAGCTGCAGCCATGGCGATGCGACGCTTCTCGCTCTCGTGCTGGTCGTCACGCTTCGACAGCAACGGTTCGAAACCGCCCGTCTCCCACGGTGTCGCACCCCCGTGAACCCGACGCACGAGTCGATGTGCCTGCAGTTCGGAGAGGTCGCGGCGGATGGTCTCGGTCGTGACATTGAAGCGGTGAGCGAGGTCTGCGACTTCCACACGCCGGTTCTCGATCGCCAGGGTGACGATCTCTTGCTGACGCTCCGACTGGAACAGCGCCGTGGTGGGTGCGGCAGGGGGTTTCGTCATGAGGAGCGTCGGGTTGCGAGCGTTTTCAAGTCGCTGAGCGAACCGCCGACTGTACCCCGTCGCGACGGAGCGCTGTGAGTGCGGCGACGAATGCGTCGACGAACGTGGGGGAGTCGACGAGATCACCGAAGACGCCACCCAACGCCAGGAATGCTCGAGGATCTTCCAGTGACCGGCGTGCAGCCTCGACCGCGAGGTCGAGCTGCGGGTCGGAGGATGGCGATTCGGACGTCGCGAGGTACTCGCACCAGCCGGCCAACGCCAGCGTGGAACGACCGACGTGGCCGCTTCCGTCGAGTTGAGCCCGGACGGTGGGCAGCAGGAACTTGGGGAACTTGGCGGTGCCATCGAGGCACAGCCGGGAGATCTGGTCGCCGACGCCTGGATTCGAGAAGCGCTCGATCAGCGACGCGATGTAGTCGTCGAGGTCGATGCCTGCTGCTGCCGGCAGCGTGGGCTTCGCTTCGACGTGCAGGAGCTGCGTCACGAACTCGCGGAGTGCAGGGTCGGCCATGGCCGCGTCCACCCGCTCGAACCCGTCGAGCGCGGCGAGGTAGGCGAGGCACGAGTGGCCGGCATTGAGGAGACGGAGCTTGGTCAGTTCGTACGGGTCGATGTCAGCGGTGATGATGACGTCGAGCGATTCGAGTGGGAGGCGATCGCCACCGAAGTCGTCCTCGACGACCCACTGGCGGAACGGTTCGGCCACGACGGGCCAGGCATCGGCGATGCCATGGGTACCTTCGAGCCATTCACCGTCGGCGGGTGTGGTCGCCGGTGTGATCCGGTCGACCATGCTGTTCGGGAAGCGGACGTTCTGCTCGATCCAGTCGACGAGTTCCCCCGAGTGGAGCGCCGCCGCGCCGAGCGCAGCGGTTCGAGCGACGTGTCCGTTGGTCATGATGTTGTCGCAGCTCATCACGGTCAACGGGCCACCGCCGTTGTGTCGCCGTCGATCGAGGCCCAGCGTGAGGAGTGCGAAGACGCCGGTCGACAGGGACTTGGAGGGGACGAACTCCCCGGTGGTGTCATCGACCGGGTAGCCGCCTTCGGTGATCGTCATCGACACGATCTGCGTGTCGGGGCTCGCGATCCGGTCGAGGAGCGGTGACGGATCGTCGTCGGCGAGCACGAAGTCGACGATGCTGCCGATGATCGTCACGTGCGTCTCCGCTGCGCCTCGCGAGATGAGTGTGTAGAGATGATCCTGAGCTTCGAGCACGTTCGCCATGCGTTCGTCCGATGCCATCACGCCGGCACCCACGATGGACCAGTCGACGTTGCCGCTGTTCGCGAGTTCGTCGATGTAGGTGGCGAGGTGCGCTCGGTGGAAGCCACCGACGCCGATGTGGACGATGCTGCGCCGCAACGCCGCCCGGTCGTAGGTGGGTGCGTCCACCCGGTCGCCGAGCGCCGGCAGTGTGGCCGCGGAAACGGCGAGAGGAGCAACGTCGTGAAGCACGGCCTCACCCTAAAGCAACATGAACAAAGATGTCCAGAACATCTTCGTGTGGTTATTTTCCCAGATTCTTCTTGCAATCCAACATGAAACCAACTAAAAACTCATTTGTCGAGTTGGCACCGTGCCGCTCGTCACCAATTTGAAGGGGGAGCCCATGGCTCGAACACGAAAGATCCAGGCGAGGACCACCGTTCCCGCCGTCCTCACGACGTTCGCCCTGCTCGCAGCAGGCTGCGGCAGCGACGACGACGGTGCCGAGGTCGACTCGGCACAGCAGGAAACAGTCGATTCGGCCGCCACCGGTGACGACACCGAAGAGGCCGTCGAAGAGTCCAACGACGAGCCGGCGCCGGACGCCGGCACCACGATCAACGTCGCCATCGTCGGCAACCCGCAGATGGAAGACATCGTCAGCCTCACGCCGGCGCAGTACACCGCCGACAGCGGCATCGCCGTCGAATACACGATCCTCGAAGAGCAGACGCTGCGCGAGATCGTCACCCGTGAAGCCGGTGCCGAGGGTGACACGTTCGACGTCGTCATGATCGGCGCCTACGAGGCACCCCAGTTCGGCGACAACGGTTGGATCCTCAACCTCAACGACTTCGCCGACGGCGACGCCGACTACGCCAAGGACGACATCCTCCCGACCGTGCTCAGTGCACTCTCCGTCGACGGCAACCAGTACGCCTCGCCGTTCTACGCCGAGTCGTCCTTCGTGATGTACCGCGCCGACCTGCTCGAAGCAGCCGGCCAGACCATGCCGGACGCCCCGACGTGGGACGAAGTGGCCGAGATCGCTCGCGCCGTCGACTCCGACGAGACCGCCGGCATCTGCCTGCGCGGCAAGCCCGGCTGGGGTGACCTCGGTGCATCGTTCACCACGGTCCTCAACACGTTCGGTGGCACCTGGTGGGAAGCCAACGAGGACGGCACCATCGGTGCTGCACAGGTCGACCAGCCCGAGTTCCGTGAGGCGCTCGAGTTCTACGTCAGCCTGGCGCAGGACGCCGGCGAGCCCGACGCTGCCAACTCCAGCTTCGGCGAATGCCTGAGCCTCTACCAGGACGGCAAAGTCGCCATGTGGTACGACGCGACGGTCGCTTCGGGCATCCTCGAAGCCGACGACTCCCCGGTCCAGGGCCAGAACGGTTTCGCTCTCGCCCCGGTCAAGGAGACCGACGGTTCCGGTTGGTTCTGGTCCTGGTCGCTCGCGATCCCGCAGAACGCAGCAAACGCTGACGCTGCGTGGGACTACATCTCCTGGGCCACCGGCCCGCAGTACCTGGAGACCGCCGGTGAAGAACTCGGTTGGGCACAGGTGCCCCCGGGCACCCGTCAGTCGCTGTACGACAACTCCAGCTACCAGGAGGCTTCGGCCAACTTCGGTCAGCAGTCGCTCGACGCCATCCTGAACGCCAACCCGGACGATCCGGGCACCACGCCCCGCCCCGGCCTCCCCGGCGTCCAGTACGTCGGTGTGCCGGAGTTCCAGGACGTGGGAACTCGTTGCACGGAGCTCTTCTCGGCAGTCATCGCCGACTCGATGAGCATCGACGATGCGCTGGCCGACTGCCAGATCATCGCCTCCGAAGCAAGCGCCTGATCCTCCCTCAGGAGTGACGATCGAACCCGGCCCGGTGACTGCTGGGCCGGGTTCGACCGTTTTCTGACCGTGGACGATCACGAGATGTTCAACTAGGAAGACCGAGGAGAGGGGGAACGACATGTCACAGTCCGTCATCGACCGCAGCGCCGAGGTGAAGCGCCTGCAGCGTCGCGAAGGGTGGAAGCGCCGATTGCCGCTGTTGCCGGCGTTGCTGTTCACCATCGTGGTGACGCAGATCCCGTTCCTCTTCACCCTCTTCTACAGTCTCACCGACTGGCGGATCGACACACCCGAACCGCGTGAGTTCGTCGGCATCGAGAACTACACCAGCCTCGCCGGTGACAAGTTCTTCCGTGACGCCGCGTGGGTCAGCGTGCAGATGACCGTGGCGAGCGTCCTGCTCTCTCTCGTCGTCGGCACCGGCCTCGCACTCCTGCTCGATCGCAAGTTCGTCGGGCAGGGCTTCGTCCGCACGCTGCTGATCACACCCTTCCTCGTGATGCCGGTGGTCGCCGGTTTCCTCTGGAAGAGCCAGATGTTCAACTTCACGAACGGCGTTCTCAACTGGGTGATCCGACTGTTCGGATTCGAGGGCGTGGAGTTCGCCACCAAGTACCCGCTGGCGTCGGTCATCACCGTGCTCGTGTGGCAGTGGAGCCCGTTCATGATGTTGATCGTGCTCGCCGGCCTACAGGGCCAGGATGCCTCCGTGCTCGAAGCCGCCAAGGTCGACGGCGCCACGGCGTGGGGCACGTTCCGCCAGATCACGTTCCCGCAGCTACGGCCCTACCTCGAACTCGGCACGCTGCTCGGAGCGATCTATCTCATCCAGGTCTACGACCACATCGAGGTCATCACGGGTGGCCTGTCCACCTCGAAGAACCTGCCCTTCTACATCGCGCAGCGCTCGATCGGCGGTGGCAACGTCTTCGGCCTGGCCTCGGCCTACTCGATCGTCGTGGTGATCGCCTCGATCATCATCGCCAACATCGGGCTGCGTGTCCTTTCCGGCCTCCTGGAGGATGACTCATGAGTTCCAACACCGGCGCAGTCGTCGGCAAGAACGGCCCGGTCTCGTTCCTCCTCGGACTCGGCACGTGGATCATCGGGCTGCTGTTCTTCTTCCCGATCTTCTGGCTCGTGCTCAACGGTTTCAAGGACGAGCTCGACGCCAACGGCAGCCCGAAGCTGTTCTTCGAGCCGACCCTCGAGCAGTTCACCACCGTCACCGAATCCCAGGCCGGCGTGCTCAGCTTCGGTCAGGCCTTCACGAACTCGATGGTCGCCGTGCTGCTCTCGACGTTCTTCGTGATGATCCTCGCCGTGCCGGCCGCCTACTCGCTCGCGATCCGTCCGGTCCGCAAGTGGCGCGACGTGCTCTTCTTCTTCATCTCGACGAAGTTCCTTCCGATCGTCGGCGTGATCATGCCGCTGTACATCCTCGGACAGCGTCTCGACCTGCTGAACACCAAGACGATCCTGGTGGTGCTCTACACCGGCATGAACCTGCCACTCGCCGTCTGGATGCTCCGCTCGTTCTTCGCCGAGGTTCCCAAGGAACTGATCGAGGCCGCACAGATCGACGGCTGCAAGCTGTTCGGCCAGATCCGCTCCGTGATCCTGCCGATCGTCGCACCGGGGCTCGCCGCCACTGCGCTGCTGTGCGTGATCTTCGCGTGGAACGAGTTCTTCCTCGCCGTGCAGCTCAACCCGCAGAGTGGCTCCACGATCCCGCAGTGGGTCGCCTCACAGGAGAGCGGCCGCGGCAACTTCCTCGCGAAGATCTCCGCTGCCTCGGTGCTCGCGACGATCCCCGTCGTGCTCGCCGGCTGGGTCGCTCAGAAGCGCATGATCCGCGGCCTCGCGATGGGTGCCATCAAGTGATCGCCTGCTCGGCGATCTTCCTCCAACCGATTCCTCCGACGCGCGATTCGATCGCACCACAAGCTGAGAAAGGCCACGATCATGGCTGAAGTCCGATACGAAGCCGCCAGTCGCATCTACCCCGGCTCCGAGGAGCCCGCAGTCGATGCCCTGGACCTCCACATCACCGACGGCGAACTGCTCGTGCTCGTCGGCCCGTCGGGTTCGGGCAAGTCGACAGCGCTGCGGATGCTCGCCGGCCTCGAATACGTCGACAAGGGCAGCATCTTCATCAACGACGTCGACGTCACCCTCAAGCCGCCGCAGGAACGCGACATCGCAATGGTCTTCCAGAACTACGCGTTGTACCCGAGCATGACGGTGGCCGAGAACATGGGCTTCGCGCTCAAGCAGGCCAAGGTGCCCAAAGAGCAACGTCGAGCGCAGGTCGAGGAAGCCGCACGCATCCTCGACCTCGAGCCGTACCTCGACCGCAAGCCGAAGAACCTCTCGGGTGGACAGCGTCAGCGAGTCGCGATGGGCCGCGCCATCGTGCGCTCGCCGCAGGTGTTCCTGATGGACGAGCCGCTGTCGAACCTCGACGCGAAACTGCGAGTCCAGACGCGCACCGAGCTCGCCGACCTGCAGGCACGTCTCGGCACCACGATGGTCTACGTCACCCACGACCAGGTGGAAGCCATGACGATGGGGCATCGGGTCGCGGTCCTGAAGGACGGGATCCTGCAGCAGGTCGATGCGCCTCGCACGCTCTACAACGCTCCCAGGAATCGGTTCGTCGCCGGGTTCATCGGATCGCCCGCGATGAACATCCTCGACGTCGAACGCATCGACGGTGCGCTCAAGATCGGTTCGCTCGACGTACCACTCACGCCGGATCTGGCCGGCAAGGTCACCGCAGCGTCGACCTCCGACTTCGCCGTCGGTGTGCGGCCCGAACACCTGTCGTTCACCGAAGGTGGCCTCGCGGGCGAGGTCGTGGTGGTGGAGGCGCTCGGCTCCGAGTCGTTCATCCACGTGCGGACCCTGCATCAGGGCGGCGAGCAACTGCTCGTCATCCGCGAGGACGGCCAGAGTTCGATCCAACGTGGCGACCGGGTCGCCCTGTCGATCGCCGGACCCATCCACGTGTTCGGGAGCGACGGCGAACGCATCGCCGGCTGACGACGGCGATCGGCGTGGTCGTATCGTTTGCTCCATGATCTTCAGTTGCGGCGAGGCGCTCGTCGACGTCTTTCCCGACGCGGTGCCCGACTCGGTGCCGGGTGGCGGCCCGATGAACGTCGCCATCGCCGCAGCGCGACTCGGGGCCGGCGCGGCCTTCGTCGGAGGGATCTCGACCGACCACTTCGGGGACATGCTGTGGTCGCACATCGAGGCGAACGGCGTGGACCTGTCACTGAGCCGACGCTTCGCTGCCCCCACGGCGCGTGCGATCGTCGAACACGTGCCCGAGCTGCGTTTCCGTTTCGAAGGCGACGGCACCGCCGACACGCTTCTCGACTCGATCGATCACGACGTCGTCCGCGGGCGACTGAACGTCGTCCACGGCGGCACGCTCGGCATGTTCCGTGGCGTTGCCGCTGACGCCTACGCCGATCTGGCCGCGTCGCACGACGGACTCGTGTCGCTCGATCCGAACATCCGCCCGCAGATCATCGGCGACCGTGCGGTGTGGCACGGCTTCCACGACCGTTGGCTTCCGCACGTCGACCTCTACAAGGGGTCCGACGAAGACCTCGAGTGGATCTGGCCCGACCGCACCCCGGAGGACTCGGCCGCATGGCTGCTCGATCAGGGCGTCGGCGCGGTGATCGTCACACGAGGCAGCGACGGACTCGCCATCCTCACGAGGTCGGGCGAGGCGTTCGCCCCGGCGCCTGTCGTCGAGGTGGTCGATACCGTGGGCGCCGGCGACACGATCGTCGGCGTCCTGCTCACCTCGCTCGTCGAGCACTTCGAAGACGACGATGCGATCGATCTGAGTTCGCTCGCGTCGCCCGACTGGCAACGTTTTGCGGAGCGCGCCGTCACAGCGGCCGGAATCACCTGTTCACGCGCCGGGGCCGACGTCCCTCACCGCCACGAACTCGACTGGTGAAGATCGTTCGGTGTCCGACGCCGAACGAAGACACGGGATGAAGACACGGAATGAGCGCGTCAGCGCGGTTTGGCGCCGCCGCCGACGCGGAGGATCTCGCCGCTGACCCAACTCGCTGCGTTCGACGCGAGGTAGAGGCACGCGGCGCCGATGTCCTGCGGTGTGCCGAGCCGGCCGAGCGGGATGTTCCACTCGTCGAGCAACTCGTCCAGTTGGTCCTCGTTCTTGCCGACCGCCCTGAGCATGACTTCGGTCGGGATCGCACCCGGCGCCACACCGTTCACTCGGATGTGTGGCGCCAGCTCGGCAGACAGCGTCCACGTCAATGAGTTCGTCCCGGCCTTCGCAGCGCCGTAGTGCGCGCTGCCGGGAACCGGACCGCTGCCGGCGCCGGACGAGATGTTGATGATCGATCCGGTCTCTGCCGTGGCGCGGATGTGGCGGGCGGCCGTGATCGAGCCGACGTACACCGACGTGAGGTTCAGCGCGAGCGTGCGGTCCCACTCCTCGCGCGGCAGTTCGCTGAGCGGCATCCGCATCGGCGACCCGCCAGCGTTGTTGACCCACGTCGAGAGCGATCCGAACTCGTCGACCGCAGCCTGAGCGAGCGCTTCGACGGCGTCGTCGTCGGTCACGTCCGTGGTCACGGCGATGGCGCGACCGCCGTCGGCGCGGAGCGCCGTGGCGACGGCTTCGATCTCGTCGACACGTCGCGCAGCGACCACCACGGCGGCGCCGGCTTCGCTGAAGGACCGGGCGATCCCTTCACCTATGCCACGACCGCCTCCGGTGATCACGGCGACCTGGCCGGTCATGTCGAACAGTTGCGGAGTCTGCGTCATCGGCTCAGTGTTGCGAGTGGACCCGTCAACATCGTGATCGGACGGGACCCAAGGGTCTGCACGGGCCGCACGCAAGCGTTCGCGTGAGGTTGTTGCGGCTGACGACCGCAAGAACCTCACGCGTTGCCGACGGGCGCGCGGCCAGATGGGGCGTTGCGAGTGGAACTCAGATGCGTTCGATGATGATCGCCGGGGCCATGCCGCCGGCCGCGCACATCGTGACGAGGCCGACCTGTTTGTCGGTGCGTTCCAACTCGTCGAGCACCGTGCCGATCAGGATCGACCCCGTGGCACCGATCGGGTGGCCGAGTGCGATGGCCGCGCCGTTCACGTTGACCTTGCTGCGGTCGACGTCGAGGTCGCGCTGGAACTTCTCCGACACCACAGCGAAGGCTTCGTTGATCTCGATCAGGTCGATGTCGTCGAGCGTCATCCCGGCGCGTTCGAGCACCTTGCGCGTGGCGGGCACGGGAGCGTTGAGCATCAGCGTCGGATCGTCGCCCATGTTCGCCACGGCCACGACGCGAGCACGGGGCTTCATGCCTTCGCGCTGCGCGTAGTCGGAGTTCGCGATCAGGATCGCCGCAGCGCCGTCGACCACACCCGACGAGTTGCCGGCGTGGTGCATGTACTCGATCTTCAGGCCGTCGAACTGCTGCTCGATCTGCTGCGCCAGCGTCGGGCCACCCTCGTAGGCGGGGTAGTCGCCGAACTTGGTGAACGACGGGTTGAGCCCGGACAGCGTCTCGAGCGTGGTCTGCGGACGTGGGTACTCCTCGTGATCGAGCAGCACGTTGCCGTCGTCGTCCTCGACGGAGATGAGCGACTTGTTGAAGCGGCCCTCCTCGATCGCAACGGCAGCACGACGCTGCGATTCGGCGCCGAGTTCGTCGAGCGCCTGGCGCGAGATGCCTTCGAGCGTCGCGATCGCATCGGCGCACACGCCCTGATGGCTCTGCGGGTGCAGCGAGTCGAGGTGCAGGTTGCCGCGGTGCATTCCGCCGCCGGGATTGTGGTTGTCGTCCCGCGACCGCGACATCATCTCGGTGCCGCCGGCGACGACGAGGTCCTCCATGCCCGACGCGACCATGCCGGCAGCGAGGTTCGCCGTGGTGATGCCCGAGCCGCAGAAGCGGTCGATCGTCGTGCCGCTCGCCTTGACGCTCCAGCCGGCGTCGAGCAGTGCCATGCGACCGAGGTCGCCGCCTTGATGACCGGACTGCATCGACGTGCCCCAGATGACGTCGTCCACCTTCGACGTGTCCAGGTCGTTGCGTTCGGCGAGCGCGCGCAGCACGGCGGCGCCGAGCCGCTGAGGGTGCATGTCGGCGAGCGCACCCTTGCCCTGCTTGCCGATGCCGCGAGGCGTGCGGCAAGCGTCGATGATCCAGGCTTCAGACATGATGTTCCTCCGTTCGAAGGGGGCGAAAGTGCCAGGCACTTTCGCCCCCTGGATGTTCAGGCGTTCTCGTTGGCGTGGACCGCGGCGCGGACGCGCTCGGCGATCTCCTCGGCGCTGGCACCGGGTGTGAGCACCGTGTTGATGCCGAAGCCGGCGAGGGCCTCGAGGTCGTGGTCCGGGACGATGCCGCCGAGGATCACCGGGATGTCGATCCCACGTTTGCGGACTTCTTCCACGACCATCGGAGCGAGCGTCATGTGCGCACCCGACAGCATCGACAGACCGATCGCATCGACGTCTTCGTCGACGGCGGCAGCCGCCACGGTCTCGGGCGTCTGGAACAGACCGGTGTAGACCACTTCGAAGCCGGCGTCACGCAGGATGCGGGCCACCACCTTGATCCCGCGGTCGTGGCCGTCCAGGCCGACCTTCGCGACGAGGATGCGTTCGCCCGCCATCAGATGACCGGCACTTCGACGTGGCGACCGAACTCGGATTCCATGGTGCCCATGATCTCGCCGATCGTGGCGTAGACCTTCACCGCGTCGATCAGCGCCGGCATCAGGTTGATCTCGGGATCCTGCGCCTCGGTGCGCACTCGGGCGAGCGCAGCGTCGACCGCCGACTGGTCACGATCCTGGCGCACCTTGTCGAGCCGCTTGCGCTGCTTGGTCTCGTCCTCACCGGAGATGCGCAACAGTTCCATCTGGGTTTCGTCGTTGCCGTCCTTGAACGCATTGACGCCGACACGGATGTGGTCGCCGGCGTTGAGGCGACGCTCCAACTCGTAGGCGGAGTCGGCGAGGCGGCCTTGGAACCAGTTCTCCTCGATGCCCTGGATCGCACCTTCGAGCATCGAGCCGTCGCCGAGCTCGTCGAGGTACGAGAACATCTCCTCGGCGCGACGCTCCATCTCGTCGGTGAGCGCTTCGACGTAGTGCGAGCCACCGAGCGGATCGGCCACGTGGGCAACGTTGGTCTCGTGCGCGATGACCTGCTGGGTGCGCAGCGCGATGCGCGCCGACTTCTCGGTCGGCAGCGCCATTGCTTCGTCCATCGAGTTGGTGTGCAGCGATTGGGTGCCGCCGAGCACGCCCGCCAGCGCTTCGATGGCGGTGCGCACGATGTTCACCTCGGGCTGCTGTGCGGTGAGCGACACGCCGGCGGTCTGCGTGTGGAACTTCAACTGCATGGACTTCTCGCTGGTCGCGCCGTACCGCTCCTTCATCCAGCGCGCCCAGATGCGACGGGCCGCCCGGTACTTGGCGATCTCTTCGAAGAAGTCGATGTGAGCATTGAAGAAGAAGCTGAGGCGTGGAGCGAACGTGTCGATCGGGAGGCCGGCCTCGAGGGCCAACTCCACGTAGGCGAAACCGTTCGCGAGGGTGAACGCGAGCTCTTCGGCCGCCGTCGAGCCGGCTTCGCGGATGTGGTAGCCGGAGATCGAGATCGAGTTCCAGCGCGGCATCTCCGCAGCGGTGAAGTCGATCGTGTCGCGCACCAGGCGCATCGACTGGCGAGGCGGGAACACGTACTCCTTCTGCGCCTGGTACTCCTTGAGGATGTCGTTCTGCAGGGTGCCACCGAGCTTGGCGCGGGGGATGCCGGCCAGCTCGGCCTGAGCGATGAACATCGCGAAGATGACCGCGGCGGGGGAGTTGATCGTCATCGACGTGGTGATCTCACCGAGGTCGATCCCGGCGTAGAGGTCCTCCATGTCGGCGAGCGTGTCGATCGCGACGCCGCAGCGTCCGACCTCGCCGAGCGACATCGCGTCGTCGGAATCGATGCCGAGCAGCGTCGGCATGTCGAATGCCGTCGAGAGGCCGGTGCCGCCCGACTTGATGATCTCCTTGAACCGCCAGTTCGTGTCCTCGGCGGTGCCGAACCCGGCGAACATCCGCATCGTCCACAGCTTCGACCGGTACATCGACGCGTACGGGCCGCGGGTGTACGGGTACTGCCCGGGGAACTCGCCGTCGTCGGGTCCGTAGACCGGGTCGACGTCGATTCCGGACATCGTTGCGTAGGGCTGATCGTCACGCACTCTGGATGCGTCGAACGCTTCTTGCCACTGCTCGCGATTCGTCATGTACCGAAACTACCCCGGTGATCAATTCCATGGCGAAGCCACGTACTGTTGGGTTCGCCAGCCACACGAAGGAGACACCGTCGATGAGTCGAGAACAACTGGTCACGATCGCCAAGCGGAACTTGGCGCACAAGGCCGCCGGAACCCAGGATCAGGCCGAGGGCGTGGTCCAGGTACCGGTCACCAACTACTTCGCCGACGAGCGATGGCGCCGGGAGATGGACCAGGTGTTCGGTCGTCTGCCCGTGGTCGTGGCGGCCGCGTGCGAACTGGCGGAACGCAACTCCTACATCGCCGGAGAAGTCGCCGGGACCCCGTTCCTCGTGTCCCGCGGGAACGACGGTGAACTGCGCGGTTTCTACAACATGTGCAGCCACCGAGGATCGATCGTCACCGAACCGGGAACGGGAACGGCACGGCGACACACCTGTCCGTACCACGCCTGGTCGTACGACAGCGCCGGCCGCCTGGTCGGAGTGATGGACGCCGACGATTTCGGCGACATCGACCGCGACTGCAACGGGCTCACACCCTTGACCGTTGCCGAGCGTGCCGGGCTGGTGTGGCTGTACCGCACGTCGAACCCACTCGTGGACATCGACACGTTTCTCTGCGGCTACGACGAGATGCTCGCTCACCACCGCTTCGACCTCTGTCACGTCGCAGGGCGCCAGACCATCGCCGGCCCGAACTGGAAGGTCGCTTACGACGGCTATCTCGACTTCTACCACCTGCCGATCCTGCACAAGGACACGTTCGGCCCGGAGATGTCGACGAAGGCGAACTACGACGCGTGGGGTCCGCACCAGCGGGTCACGTCACCCGGTCGCGGCTGGGAACGCATCGAAGACCTCGACGAATCCGACTGGGACGACCGACATCTGATCGGCGGCGTGTGGACGATCTTCCCGCATGTGTCGATCGCCGCGTTCGACGAGGGCCGGATGTACATGGTGTCCATGCTGTATCCCGGCGACGACGTGGGTTCGTCGTTCACCACGCAGATGTTCCTCCACGCCGGGCCGGTGCCGGTCGCAGCCCGACGAGATCGCTGCGGAAGCCGACTATGTGAAGAAGCGGATGGACTTCAACCACCACGTCGTGCAGAACGAGGACTACTTCACCGGGCTGCGCATCCAACGGGCGCTGCGATCCGGTGGCAAGCAACACAACCTGTTCGGACGCAACGAGGGTGGCGGCCAACGCTTCCACGGGTTCCTCGACACGTTGCTCGACACGCCCGACGACGAACTCGCGTCGTTGTTCAAGTCCGTTCGTCCCTGACGCGGCGTCAGACGTCAGACGGAGTCGAGGGTGGCGGCGCGCCCGTCGCCGGTCTGGGCCTGGATGACGTAGAACGCTGCTTCGCGTGCGAGGCGTTGTGCCGGATGGGCGAGGTCCATTCCGCCGCCACCGACCGCAGCGAGCAGTGCTGTGGTGGCGCGGTGGCCGAGGTCGAGACATGCGGCGCGGTGGTCGCTGGCTGTTCTGATCAACGCATCGAGCGATCGTTCGCTCACCTCGTCGGGGTCGGCGAGTCGTGTCGTCACGTCGTCGTCGGTCCGCCATCGTTCGGCGAGTTCGGTGTCGAGTCGTCGAGCGGCGGCGTCCGCCGGGTCGAGCGCGTCCCGCGCTGCCGCTCGAAGCAGGCGAATCGCACGTTCGGCAACACCGAGCACGGCGGGCGCTCCCGCTGCTGCTCGCAGGCGATCGGCGGCGCGCCAATCGTCGGCGTCGATCACGGCGAGGACATCGTCGTCCACGACCTCGGCGCCATCGAACAGGATCGCGACCGTGCCGGTCGCGGAGAACACCGGGAGGTCGAGCGGTCCGGTGGTGACGCCGGGGCCGCCGTTGCCCGGGAGGATCGCCCAGACCATCCGACCGTCGTCGGTGGTGGATGCGACGGCGAACCGTTCGGCGATTCCCCATGACGTCGCCCACGGCGCCCTGCCGTCCAAGCGCCAGCCGCCCTCGATACGGGTCGCTCGTACCGCCGCCGAGCCGGCTCGGCGGACGTGCGCGAACGCTGTCCCGGCGATGATCGACCCGTCGAGGAGCGAGGGCAGCAACGCGTCGCGGAGGGCAGCGTTGTCGGATGATGCGACGTTGCGGACCACGCCGTGGTGCTGGACCCACACGAAGAAGGTCGCTCCGCAACCGCCGGCGATCGTCGCCATCGTCCGGCGAACCGCGTCGGGTGCGACGTCGGCGAACGAGAACAGCCCGGCGTCGCGCAGGGCTTCGAAGTTGCTGGTTGGGATGGTCGAACGATCGACGATCTGAGCCTGGGGGAAGAGCACCTCGTCGGCGACGCGCGTCGCCCTTGCGATCACGTCGTCTGCGTTCGCCTGGCTGCTCTGCACGCCATCACTCTGCCGCCCGGTCGCGCACCGCACCAACCGGAGTGCCAGAACCGCCGCCTCGCCGAGCGCGGACCGACATCGTTACGTTCGGCGGAGCGGACCATTCGGGTTCACCGGAGGCCAGGCAGACAGGACGGCATGCACATGACCGAGCAGTTGTTGGAACGATTCGCACTCATCGGCGGCGTCGCCGTGGTGACCGGAGCAGGCCGAGGTATCGGCGAGGGCATTGCGATCGGGCTGGCAGAAGCCGGATGCGACGTCGTGCTGACGGCTCGGCGTGAAGCCGAGATCGAAGCGGTCGCCGAACGTGTGCGTGGGCTCGGGCGACGAGCGCTGGCCGTTCCCGGTGACATCACCGACGGCGATTTCGTCGACGAACTGGCGGATCGAGCGAAAGCGGAGATGGGCAGCGTCACGCTCTGGGTGAGCAACGCGGGTGGTGCTGACGATCGCACGCCGCGCCATCTGGCGGACATGCCCGACCGGCAGTGGGACTACCAGATGGATCTCAACCTGCGAGCGGTGTTCACCGGGTCGCGTGCGGCCGCTCGTGTGCTGGAGGACGGGGGCTCGATCATCAACATCTCGTCGGGTGCGGCGCTCAAGCCGTCGCCGAACAATGGGCCGTACGCGGTGGCGAAAGCCGGTGTGGACAGCTTGACACGCACGATGTCGACCGAGTTGGCGTCGCGCGGGATCCGCGTCAACGGGGTCGCTCCGGGACCTGTCCCGACCGAGGTCTTCATGGAGTTCTTCGGTGCATCGGAGGAGGACCTGCCGGGGCTCGGCAAGAAGCTCGGCATTCCGCTCGGCCGCCTCGGGACACCGGAGGACGTCGCGAATGCCGTCGTGTTCCTCGCATCGCCGGCGGCGTCGTGGGTGACCGGACAGACACTGCTGGTCAACGGCGGAAACCGCTAGCCCGCCCGATGTCGCCTGAGGAGATCGACGCGTTCCTCGCCGAGCCGCGCGATGCGGTGCTGAGCGTCGTGCTCGAATCTGGACGTGCGATGGGCACGCCCGTCTGGTTCCGGTGGGTGGACGGCGTCGCACGTCTGCAGAGTCCGGTCACATCGGCCAAGACAGCGGCGATGCGTCGCACCGGTCGTGCCAGCTTGTGTGTCCACGATCAGCCGTTGCCGTTGGCGCGCTACGTCACGTTGGAAGGATCTGTGGTCGAAGTCGACTTCGACCTGGCTGCCGACATCGGGGCGTCGGCCGCTCACTACCTCGGTGACGGTGCGCCAGCGTTCCTCGCGGGCATCGACCGGGCGCTTGCGGCGGGGCGCCGCTGGGCGAGCTTCGAGCTCACTCCCGAAACGGTGAGTGCGAAGGTGCAGCAGCTGGGCTGAGACGAACCGCTCCCGTCGAGATGTGGGGCGTGGTCAGCCGGTACGCACGTCGGCGTTGTAGCCGATGGTCGTGCGATGCAGCAGCCGTTCGTGGCCTTCGTACCCGCCGGTCGCCCGGTGCAGGACGCAGCGGTTGTCCCACATCACGAGCATGTCCGGTTCCCACCGGTGCCGGTACTGGAACTCTTCTCGCGTCTGCCAGTGGTAGAGGTCACCGAGCAGCGATCGGGCGGCTTCGACATCCGCCGGATCGTCGTCCATCCCGTCGATCCCGATGATGTAGCCGAGCACCGAGTACAACGTCGCCGCGCCGGTTTCGGGGTGGGTGCGGATCAACGGGTGCAGCTGCGTCGCGTAGGCATCCTCGCTCGGACGGATCTGCATGGACCGGTTCGCGTCGTCGTCGCCGTAGGTGCCGTCGGGTGCGTACCCACCGCGCGCCGAGTGGATCGCCGTGCGACCTTCGATGCGCTCGCGCAACTCGGATGGCATCGCGGCCAGTGCGGCCTGTTGGTCGGTGAACAACGTGTCGCCGCCGATCGGCGGGATCGTCTTTCCGTACAGGCAGGTGCCGTCGGGTGGGAACTCCTGGAAGCTCCAATCGGCGTGCCAGTTCTCGGCGAACAACGACGACGTCTCGTTCGCCGTGCGACGGATGGCGGCGATGTTCGGGTGTCCGTCGATCGATGCGAAGAAGGGGTCCTCGCCGAAGGGTCCGAATCGCAGGGTGAAGGCTTCGAGGTCGTCGTCCGACAGCTTCTGATCCGGGAACGCGAGCACCTTGTGGTCCAACCATGCCGACCGGATCGCTGTCACCGTCGCGTCGTCGATGTCGCGTAGGTCGACGCCGCGCAGCGTTGCCCCGCAGGCCTGTCCGGACGGAGTGACGTCGATCCCCATGTCTGCGACCCTATTCGTCACTCGATCGCTGAACGTTCAGTGGGAGGCGTCGGTTCGACGGGTGGTGGCCCGAGCAGATCCCACAGGTTCCCGGCGACGTCGCGGAACACCGCCACGGAGCCGTAGTCCTCGTGGCGTGGTGTCTCCGCGAACTCGACGCCCAGCGCGCACATTCGTTCGTAGGTCGCCTCGAAGTCGTCGACACGGAGGAAGAGCCCGACCCGGCCGGCGAACTGGTCGCCGACGCCGGCGGCCTGTTGTTCTCCATCGGCAAGGGCGAGCAGGAGGCCGGTTCCGCCCGCATCTCCGGGTGGGCGGACGACGACCCACCGTTTCGGCCGCCCGTCGTCGGTCAGCGAAGGAGAATCCTCGATCAGCTCGAACCCGAGGAGGCGGGTGTAGAACGCGATCGCTGCGTCGTAGTCGTCGACGATCACGGTGACCAGGTCGATTCGCACGACGTTCACCGTACGAGATCGACCGATCACACAGGGGCCGGATGCGTGCGCACTCGGTCGACGGCGGGTCAGGGTTCCCCATTGACATGCCGAATCATCATACATATGATGATTAACATCGGGCGAACTCGCTCGTCGACGACACCGAAGATTCACACCATGGGGGAACAGCAATGAACAGGACGCATCGAGCTTCGTTGGCTCTCGCCACCGCCGCCGCTTTGGCGATCACGGCATGCGGGAGCGACGATCCAGCATCAGACGACGCAGGCGCCACAGCGCCGACGGAGACCACCGCGACGCCAGAAGCAGACGCGGCGGAGACCACCGAAGCACCAGCAGCGGCCGAGGCCGAGGCACCCGACGACACGACCGGCGACACCACCGGCGCCGAGGACGCCGACGGGGGATCCGAACAGCAGGTCGAGGAGTCGACCGGCGACAACTGCACGTACGAGACCTACGCCGGGGGCGTGGAGCAGATCGATCTCGAGTCGGCGACGATCGGCTTCGCCCAGTCCGAGCGCGAGGCCAACCCGTTCCGGATCGCCGAGACACAGTCGATCCGAGACGAGGCCGAGGCACGCGGGATCGAACTCATCGTGACGAACGCCGAGTCGGACCTCAACAAGGAGATCTCGGACATGCAGAGCATGGTCGACCAAGGCGCCGATGCGCTGATCATCTCGCCACTCAACTCCGAGGGGCTCGACCCCGCGCTCGACTACGCGAAGGAGAACGGCGTCCCGGTGATGACGATCGATCGTCTGCTCACCACGAAGACCGCCTGCGCGGACTACATCGGTTGGGTCGGGTCGGACTTCGTCGAGCAGGGTCGACGCGCAGCAGACGCGATGATCCGCGAAACCGGAGGCGATGCCAAGCTGGCGATTCTCCTCGGGGCACCCGGCGTGAACGTCACGACCGATCGCAACGACGGATTCCTCGAACAGCTCGCTGCGAGCGACAACAACATCGAGATCGTCGCCCAGCAGGCCGCCAACTACGAGCGAGCGATGGGTCAGACCGTCACCGAGCAGTTGATCGCCAACGACCCCGACATCGACGCCATCTATGCCCACAACGACGAGATGGCGCTCGGCGCCGTGGCCGCTCTGCAGGCAGCCGGCTACTCACCGGGCGACGTCACGATCATCACGATCGACGGAACGCAGGGTGCGGTCCAAGGGATCATCGACGGTTGGATCTCCGGTGTGATCGAATCCAACCCGCGGTTCGGTCCGAACGCGTTCGATGCGCTCGACGCCTTCTACAACGGTGACGGCGTTCCCGAGGTCACCATCATCTCCGACAAGGAGTACACGAAGGACAACGCCGAGGCCGAGATCGACAACGCCTACTGAGCTCCCGAGTGGGCGGAGAACCGGGGAGCATCCTCCCCGGTTCTCCGCCCATCACCGCTGTTCCGCTTCTCGACGACACACCAGGTTCCATGACATCACAGCCAACCCTCGCGGCAACCAAGATCTCCAAACGGTTCGCCGGTGTCGTGGCGCTCTGCGACGTCGACCTCGAGCTACGGCCCGGCGAGGTCCACGCTCTCGTCGGCGAGAACGGCGCCGGGAAGTCGACGTTGATCAAGGTGCTGACAGGGGTGTACAGCGCTGACGAGGGCAGCATCGAATACCTCGGCGACACCGTCTCGTTCTCCACCCCTCGCGATGCGTGGCAGGCCGGAATCAGTACGAGCTACCAGGAGATCAGTCTCGTCCCGATGATGTCGGTCGCTCGAAACCTCGCACTCGGCTCCGAACCGCTGAATCGCTGGCGACTGGTCGATGTGGCCGCGATGGAAGCGAAGGCCCGAGAGCTGCTCGAGCGCTACGGCATCGACGTCGATGTCCAGCGACCGGTGCGATCGTACGGAGCCGGAGTCCAGCAGATGATCGCCATCGTGCGAGCTGTCTCGACCGATGCGCGTGTCGTCATCCTCGACGAGCCCACGTCGTCGCTCGAGCCGCGCGAGGTGGATCAACTGGTCGGAGTGATCGAGCAACTCGCCGCCGACGGCGTCGCGTTGCTCTTCGTCAGTCACAACCTGGACGAGGTCTTCCGGCTCTGCGACCGGATCACGATCCTGCGCGACGGAGCGAGGGTGCACACGGGCCTGGTCTCCGAGACGACACAACTGCAGGTGATCTCCACGATGCTCGGCCGCGACTCGAACGAGGTCCGTGAACGTGGCCTCACCAGCTTCGACCGCAAGCAGGGCACCTCGGATGAAGTGGTCCTCGAAGCAACCGGACTCAGCCGTCGCAACCAACTCCACGACGTGTCGCTGTCGGTTCGTGCCGGCGAGATCGTCGGACTCGCCGGCCTGCTCGGCTCGGGTCGGAGCGAAACCGCTCGCGCGATCTTCGGAACCCAGCGGATCGACGACGGCGAAGTGACCGTGCGAGGTCGCCGAGTCAAGACGGGATCGCCGCGGGCGTCGATCGGTGCCGGAGTCAGCCTGCTCCCCGAGGATCGCAAATCGGAAGGGATCGTTCCGACGATGTCGCTTCGAGACAACATCGTGCTGATCGCGCTTCCCCAGGTGAGCCGATGGGGCTTCATCTCGCGTCGGCGGGTCGACGCGCTCGTGGAGCGCTACATGGCGGCGCTCAGTATCAAGGCGTCCAGCCCGCGCCAGAACGTCGCGTTGCTGTCTGGCGGAAACCAACAGAAGGCACTCCTCGCTCGGCTGCTGTGTCTCGAGCCTGCAGTCCTCCTGCTCGATGAACCGACCCGCGGCATCGACATCGGAGCCAAGGCCGAGGTACAGCGCCTCGTTCAAGAACTGTCCGATCAGGGGCGGAGCATCGTGCTCATCTCGTCCGAACTCGAAGACGTCGTGGAAGGAGCGAACCGCGTGATCGTGCTGAAGAACGGAGAAGTGGTGGGCGAGTTGAGCGGTGACGAGATCGAGGAGCGTCGGGTCATGGAGATGATGGCGGGCGGCCCGGGGGGAGCACCGTGAGTGTGCTCACCCACGCGACCGAGCCGGTCGCACGACAACGCCCGAGCCTGGACCTGCGGCGGCACGGCGTCTACGTCGCGCTGCTGCTCGTCACCATCTTCAATCTCTTCTTCACGTCGAACTTCGCCACGATGGCCAACGCGCGGCTGCAACTCGTGCAGGTCACCCCGGTCGTGATCGTGGCCCTCGGCATGGCGGTGGTCATCGCAACCGCCGGAATCGACCTGTCGGTCGGCGCCACGATGGCCCTGTCAGCGGCGACCCTGGCTGCACTGCTCGACCATGGACCGTGGGTGGCGATCGGCGGAGCGATCGTCGCCGGAGCGTTGGCAGGGGTCCTGAACGGTGTCCTCGTCGGCGTCGTACGGATCCAGCCGATCGTGGCGACGCTCGGCTTGTTCATCGCCGGTCGTGGTCTCGCGCTCGTGATCGCCGACGGTCGCCTCACCGAGATCTTCGATCCGACGATTCGAAGTCTCGGTATCGACCGGTGGATCGGTGACTTCCAGTACGGCGTCTTCATCGCCGCAGGACTGGCCGTGCTGATCGGGCTCCTCGTCGGACGAACGGTGTTCGGCAAGCAGCTGGTCGCGATCGGCGGCAGCCGCGACGCAGCAAACGCCGCCGGGCTCCCGGTGATCCGGACACTGATCGCGGTCTACGTGCTCTCGGGTGTCCTGGCTGCGGTGGCGGGGATCTTCGTCTCGGCTCGTTCGTCGGCGTCCGATCCGTCGTTCGTCGGTCTCCTGATCGAACTGAGCGCCATCACGGCGGTCGTCGTCGGCGGCACGCCGCTCGCCGGTGGTGAGGTTCGGGTCGTCGGCACCGTTGCCGGCGCGCTGCTGATGCAACTGATCTTCGCAACGCTGATTCGACACGACCTGTCCGACTCGGACGCTCGGATGATTCAAGCCGTGATCATCATCGCCGCCGTCTACATCCAACGAGGTCGAACAGCATGACCGGGAAACTCTCGTTCGAGAGGGCGCCCGTCGTCGAGCCCACCGCCGGATCGCACGCCGACCCGCCTGCCTGCAGCCGCTCGTACATCGCAGCGATCCAACGTGCGGCCGCACCGATCGTGCTGCTGGTCGTGGTCCTCGGAGGCGTCATCGCGTTCGGCACGAGCTTCGCGAACACGGGCAACCTCGCGAACATCGCCGTTGCGGCCTCGTTCCTCGGAATCATCACGATCGGGATGACGTTCGTGATCATCAGCGGCGGCATCGACCTGTCCGTCGGGTCGATGTTCGCGCTGGCCGCCGTCCTTGCGGCGTATGGCTCTCGTTGGGGATCCGGCGTCGGCATCGCACTTCCGATCGTGATCTGTGGTCTGCTCGGCGGAATCCAGGGGCTGCTCATCGGGCGAGCGAGGATGGCGCCGTTCATCGTGACGCTCGCGGGCCTGCTCTTCGCTCGCGGGTTGGCCTTCAAGGTGTCCGACAACGGGAACACGACCCACCTGATCGACCGGGATCGCTGGATGATCAATCTGGGCCAGGGGCGAATCCTGGGCGTCGGCGTCCCGGTCTACATCCTGATCGCGATCTTCGTCCTCGGCTTCGTGCTGCTGAATCGCACTCGGTTCGGACAGGCCACCTTCGCCATCGGCGGATCGGAGGAGGCCTCGGCGCTCATGGGGTTGCGTGTCGACCGGATGAAGGTGCTGCTGTACACGCTGATCGGAGCGCTCAGCGGCGTCGCCGGGATGCTCGTCGCAGCCCGGTCGTCATCGGGGCTGTCCACCATCGGCAACGGTCTCGAGCTGGATGCGATCGCCGCCGTGGTGATCGGCGGCACCCTGTTGACGGGTGGAGCCGGCACGCTCAGAGGCACGATCACCGGCGTGCTGCTGCTCGCCGTGATCCAGAACCTGATCAATCAGGTCGGCACCCTCCAGTCGTATTACCAACAGGTCGTCAGCGGGTTCTTCCTGATGGCGGTGGTGGCCGCTCAGGCCATCGTGACTCGTCGGGAGGAAGCATGACACCCACGGTGAAATCAGCATCGACAACCGATACCGGTGGGGATCGTGCTGCACCAGCGCGTGTCGCCGTCGTCGGTACAGGCGAATGGTGGGGTCGTCAGCATGCGCGGCATGTTCTCGACCCGCGACGACGTCGAACTCTGTGCGATCGTCGGTCGGACCGCTGCGACCGTCGACGAGCGATCCGCAGAATTCGGCACCGTGGGGTACACCGACCTCGATGCGATGCTCGAGGAGCAGCAGCCCGATCTCGTGTCGCTCTGCCTTCCGAACGAGTCGCACTTCGCGACGACGATGGCGGTGATCGAGGCCGGGTTCGCGTTGTTCGTCGAGAAGCCGCTGGTGTTCGATCTGGCCGAAGCCGACCGACTCATCGATGCCGCCGCCGCTCACGACCTGTTCTTCGGGATCAACTTCAACCATCGCTTCGCCACGCCGGTGCAGATGGCTCGCCGATCGATCGTCTCCGGGGAGCTCGGCGACCTCAGCTTCGCCACGTGGCGATTCGGCGGTGAGATCGGCACGAGTGAGCATCGCGACGCGAACCTGATCGAGACGCAATGCCACGGCTTCGACATGTTGGAGTTCCTCTGCGGACCGATCGCAGAGGTCAGCGCACACTTCTTCGAGGGATCCGGTCGCGGGCGGACATCGATGGCGATCGCGCTGACGTTCGAATCGGGCGCGGTCGGAACCGTCGTCGGTTCGTACGACACGTCGTATGCGTACCCCAGCTCGCACCTCGTCGAAGTCAACGGATCGAACGGCCGCGTCGAGATCGTCGACACCGTCAAACGGTTCACCAGGTCGAGCGTCGGCGACGAGACGCGGATGGTGTGGGAGCCGGGGTACTTCAACGACGAGGCCCGGTCGTTCTACGCACTGTTCGAGCGACATCTCGATGCCCTCGTACCGGCGCTCGCCGCCGGAGAGCCGCCACCGATCCACGCCGAGGCGGGGCGGCGGGCACTGCTGCTCGCTGACTGTTGCATCCGATCGGCTGATGACCAACGAAGAATCCGGGTGCCATGACATTGAAGATCACGACGATCTCCACCTACCTCGTCGGAAATCGCTGGAAGAACTGGTTGTTCGTGCGGATCGACACGGACCAGGGCATCCACGGCGTCGGCGAAGGGACCCTCAACGGGTTCAGTGACACGATCCGCACGGCGATCCACGAGATCGAACCGTGGGTCGTCGGGCGGGATCCGTTCGCCGTCAACGACCTCGTGCTCCGTCTCGGTCGCGACCTGTACAGCGACGGCGGTCAGATCCAGGGCGCGGCAATCGGCGCGATCGAGTCGGCGTGTTGGGACATCAAGGGCAAAGCGCTCGGAGTGCCGGTCTGGGAACTGCTCGGCGGGAAGGTGCGCGATCGCATTCCGGTCTACGCGAACGGGTGGTACCGCGTCGACCGGACACCCGAAGCGTTCGCCGAGGCGGCGGCATCGGTGATCGACCAGGGGTTTCGGGCGATGAAGTTCGATCCCTTCGGCGCCGCATGGCGAACGCAGAGTCGCAGAGAGCAGGATCTCTCGATCGAGATCGTCGCGGCTGTTCGTGCCGCGACGGGACCCGACGTCGATCTGATGATCGAGGGGCACAACCGGTTCTCGCCCGCGTCGGCGCTCGTGATCGCCGAGCGACTGGCCGAGTTCCGGCCGGCCTGGTTCGAGGAACCGATCCCACACCGGCACGCCGGCGCATTCGTGGAGTTCGCACGCCGGTCTCCGGTGCCGATCGCGACGGGTGAGTCGTTCTCGTCGGTTCAACAGTTCGCAGAGTTGATGGACGCCAACGCCGTCTCGATCTTCCAACCCGAGCCGATCAGCATCGGCGGGATCGGCAACACGATGGCCGTCGCGAGGATGGCCGACGCCCACTACGGCGTCATTGCGCCGCACGACGCTCAGGGGCCCGTCTGCTCGGCGATCAGCATGCACCTGGGTGCGACGACGCCGAACTTCTACTACCAGGAGTCGTTCGACGTGTTCAACGATCCCTGGACCCGCGAGATCGTCGTGGGCGACCCGCTCGTCATCGACGACGGGGAGATCGTGGTCAGTGACGCTCCCGGGCTCGGAATCGACCTCGACTGGGCGGCCCTCCGAGCGCACCCGTACGAATCCGGCCACGTCCTGAAACTGTTCGAACCCGGCTGGGAACTGCGCGGCTCCGAGCGGGGATGAATCACACTCGCGGGCAGCCCTGAACATGGGAGATCTCGCATGGTAGATCTCGCACGGGAAAGCACGGACGGCGAGGGCGCCGGACAGGGTCGCGATCGGCGACGGTCGATGCATCACCAAGCCGTCGACGACCTCGGCATCGCCATCGTGACGGGCCAGTTCCCGACCGGCGCGACCTTGCCGATCGAATCCGACCTCGGCGAGTGGCTCGGAGCGTCGCGCACCGTCGTCCGAGAGGCGACCAAGGTCCTGGCGTCGAAGGGGATGATCCGGTCGCGGCCGCGCATCGGGACGGAGGTCCTGCCGCGGTCGATGTGGGATGTGTTCGACACCCAGGTGTTGCGTTGGATGCTCGATCACGGCCCGCGAGATGAAGTCGTTCTCGACGTCACCGAGGTTCGATTGATCATCGAGCCTGCTGCCGCCAAGCTGGCGGCGTTGCGGCGAACACCCCAGGAGGCAGACGAGATCAGCCGACTGATCGGCGTCATGCGGGATTCTCTCGATGATGACCAGCGGTACGTCGCAGCCGACCTCGCGTTCCATTCAGCGATCCTGAGTACCACACGCAACGCGATGCTCGTGCGGTTCGTGTCGGCAGTCGACATCGCTCTCGGTGCCAGCCGCGAACTGTCGGTGCACGCCCCGGGCGGTCCGGCCGGCGCCATGGACGAACACGCTGCGGTGGCCGACGCGATCCTCCGCGCAGATCCGGATGGTGCCGAACGCGCCATGCGGGCCCTCATCCTGCTCACTCAGTCGCACATCGACTACGTCCTCGAGCACGACGCTTGAAGCGTGCCGCAGGAGTCGCGAGGTGAGCGCCTCCGATACTGCCGGCTGTCACCTCACATGAGTCCTCGGCGGCAGTGTCGCCGGCTGAGGACGGTCAGGCGATGGCGCGTCGACGGGTGGTGAGACGTGCCAGTTCGGCGACGAGCAGGACGACGAAGAACTGTGCCACGGCGACACCTGCGACGGTTGCGGACGCGGCGGTCTCGGCGTGATAGCTGACGGTCAGGCCGACCACGACGGCGAGCCATCCGAAGGCGACTGCGGTGACCATCGCGACCGGCACCCGACGCACGAGCAGCATGGCCGTCGCCGGGGGAGCGACGAGGAACCCGAACACGAGGAGCGTCCCAACGACGCGAAAACTCGACACGACGGTCAACGACAGCAGCAGCAGCATCGCCACGTGGGCGATGCCGGGGTGCAACCCGAGCGTGGCGGCCTTGTCGGTGTCGATCGCGAGCGCGAGGAAGGGTCGGTGGCCGACGATCACGCCGACGATCGTGATCGCCAGGGCGACGATGCCGATCACCAGCTCGTTGTTGCGCACCCCGAGCACGTCGCCGAACAGGAAGTTGGTCAGGTCACCGCTGAACGACGGCTGCTTGCTGATGATCACCACACCGAGGGCCAGCATCCCGACGAACAGCAAGCCGATGCCGGTGTCGTCCGACAGGCGGGTGGTGCGTCGGATCGAGCTGATGCCGAGAACCATCACGACGGCGCTCAGCGCTGCGCCGAGCGTGAGGTCGAATCCCCACACGACCGCGAGCGCGATGCCCGGGAGCACGCCGTGGGCCATCGCATCACCGAAGAACGCCAGCCCGCGGATGACCACCCAGGTGCCGATCAGCGATGTCATCGACGCGGCGAGCAACCCACCGAGCAACGCGCGCCGTGTCACGTCGGACCCGAACGCGTCGAGTAACCAATCGAGCACGTTCAGCCGCCCAGCGCGTCGGCGATGAGCGCCGCGTTGGTCGACATCATGTCGACGTAGGTCTCGGCTCCTGAACCGGGGTCACCGAGACTCTCGGAGAACAACTCGATGACCGCCACGTCCCCGGCGAGGGCGCCGTCGACCTCTCCGGCGAGCACCTCGGCGAGTCGCGATGATGACGTGGTCTCGGCGAACACCGCGGGGACACCCTCAGTCTCGATCAGGACGGCGAGCCGCTCCAGTGCTGCCGCCGACGGTTCTGCACCCGTGCTCAACGACGGGATGACGGTGCCCACGACCTCGAAGTCGAAACGGTCGGCGAAGTAGCCGAACACCTCGTGGTTGGTGACGAGTACGCGCTGCTCCGGCGCCACGTCGGCGAGGGTCGTCTCCATCGCTGCGGCGAGATCGGCGAGGTCGTCGACGTAGGCGTCCACCGATGCGGTCAGCTGTTCGCCGTCGATCGTCTCGATCTCGCCGAGGACGGATCCGAACGCTGCGACGACGTCGCCGACACGATCCGGGTCGGTCCAGAGGTGCGGATCGACGCCGGCCCCTTGATCGGAGCCGTCGTCGTCGTGATCCGTGTCGTCGTGATCCGTGTCGTCGTGATCCGTGTCGTCCTGATCCGTGTCGTCCTGTTCTTCGTCGGCGTGACCTGCGTCCTGGTCGTCGTCCAACGTCAGCAGCGAGACGTGGTCCGCTGCGGTGAAGACGGGCGTCCCGGAGTCCTCGACGTTGAGGATGATGTCGGTCATACCCGCTTCGAAACCGGCACCATTCACCACGAGCAGGTCGGCTTGTTCCATTGCTTCGGCCTGGCGCGCCGACGGTGCGAAGTCGTGGGGATCCGATCCGAGCGGCATGATCACCTCGATGTCGACCAGGTCGCCGACACTCTGGCGCACGACGTCGCCGAGGATGTTGGTCGTCACCACGACCGTCGGACGGTCGGACCCGTCGCCGGAACCGTCACTCGTCGACCCGCACCCGGCGGTGATTAGTACGCCGGCAACGGCGAGGTATGCACTCATTGGACGGTGATGACGTGAGGTTCCCATAGACTGCTGTTTAGGTTATGAGAATCATTCCAAGAATGCAATCGAGAGGGCACATTCCGAGATGAGCGTCGAATTGCGCGATGTTCGCGTCGAACGCGGGGGCAGAACGGTGCTTCATGTCGATTGCCTCGTCATCGATCCCGGCTACACCGCGCTCGTCGGTCCGAACGGTTCGGGCAAGTCGACGCTGCTCCACGCGATCGCCGGCTTGCTCACCCCGGTCACCGGCTCGGTGACATCGAGCGAGCAGCGTCCGGCCTACGTGCTGCAGTCCCAGCATGCATCCGAACAGCTGCTGGTGACAGCGCGCGAGATCGTGGCGCTGGGCCGAGCGCCGTCGCGCGGCCTCCTGCGTCGGCTTCGGAGCGACGATCGTCGAGCCATCGACGAGGCGATGGAGCGCCTCGACATCGCCGACCTCGCCAATCACCACGTCGCGGACATGTCCGGAGGGCAACGCCAGCGTGTCTTCATCGCGCAGGGCCTGGCCCAGGAGTCGGACATCCTCCTGCTCGACGAGCCCGTTGCCGGACTCGACCTGGCGTCGATCCAGACCATTCGCCAGGCGATCGACGACGAACGGGAGGCGGGGCGCACGGTGATCGTCGCGACCCACGACCTCGAAGAGGCCGGCCGTGCGGATGCGGTCGCGATGCTCAGTGGACGTGTGGTCGCCTTCGGCGCCCCGAGCGAGGTGCTGCAGGCCGAGCACCTCCGCGAGGCGTACCGCGGTCGGGTGCTCGAGATCGACGGCGACATCGTCACGGTCGACGACGACCATCACCATTGACCCGAACGTGGTGCAGAACGTGGTGAAGGTCAGGAGCAGTCGCTGCAGGTGACGAACAGATCGACCGTGTGACCGGTCACCGTCGCACCGGCCGAGGACGCGATGCGAGAGAACGTCGCGTCGAGCGCCGTTTCGAGGCCGGCGTCGAGGGTGAAGTCCTGCACCGAACCGCATGCCTCGCAGATCAGGTGGTGATGATGCTCGGTCAGTTCCTCGGCGAGTTCGAAGTGGGCATGGTCACCGCCGTGGACGAGGCGGCGCACGATGCCCGCCTCCTCCATCACCGACAGGTTCCGATAGGCGGAGCTCTGCGGCACGTCTCCTGCCAGCTCGAGCAGTTCGGGCAGCGTCACCGGCCCGTCGGCCTTGCGCAGCACCGACACGATCATCCGACGACCCGAGGTGTACCGGAGGTCGTGCGACGCCAGGCGCTCGGTGGCCGCGCGATCCAGTTCGGTTGTGGGAACCATCACCATTCGCCGATCGTACCGTCGCACTGCGTGTCGACTTGCTGGAAGCGGCCGCCTTCGATCCTGTGTCGATTCAGTGTGCGTACTCGTCGACGATCGGGCAGAGCTCGGTCGGTGTGGCTCCGTGCAGGATGACGGCGTCCGCGCCGAGGTCGAGTTGGCGTCGGATGGTGCCCACGCACTGTTCGGGCGTGCCAGTGGCTGCCGGAGCGAGCCACTCGTCGGGCAGCAGTGTCGCCACGTGTTCCAGTTCCTCGGTCGTGGCCTTGCCGTCCAGCGCGCCCCGAAAGCCTGCGACGAACGCGTCGGCGCGGAACGCGGTGAGCACCGCCGGGTCCCACCCGTTCGTCTCGACGAGCAGGTCGCCATACGCCTGCAGGTAGGTCGCGAGCCGTCCGATGCGCTTCTTGATCCGCAACGGCTCGGCGATGTGATCACCCACGGTTGCGAGACACGACCAGACCCGAACCGAGTCGGGGTCGCGGCCCGCTCGCTCCGCCGCCGCCTTCACGGTGCGTACGCATCGCTGCAGTGTCGCGTCGGTGAAGAAGGTGTGCAGGATCACATCGTCGAAGGCGCGTCCGCCGAGTTCGAGCGAGTTCGGCCCGAACGCCACGAGGCCGAGCGGGATCTCCTCGTCGAAGTCCGGATCGAGGCGCAGCACCGGCCAGGATCCGGCGGGGCCGTCGTGGTCGACGATCGTCTCGCCGCGCCACAGGCGCCGCATCAAGCCGGCGAAGTCCTCCATCTGCGCGGTCGTGATGCGCCTCATGCCGTAGGCGTCCTGGAGCGGGGCGATGCCGCGGCCGATGCCGAGGGTGAAGCGGCCGGACGTCAAGAAGTGCATCGTGGACGCGTAGGACGCCGTGACGATCGGGTGGCGCGTGTTGTGGTTCGTCGCACCGGTGATGATCCGGATCTCGTCCGAGACCGCAGCGGCTGCGCCACTCAACGTCGCTGCTTCCTTCACGTTGAAGCGCTCGGAGATGAAGGCGGCACCCAACCCCATCGCCTCGGCGTCGTGGATCTCGCCGATCAGTTCGCGAGGTGACTCCGGCGCTCCCGCGAGTGTGTAGAAGCCGAGTTGCGGATGGGTTGCCATCCTCGGAACCTATGCCACTGGGCCCTGCGACCCGGAGGCGTGCACGGTCGCCTGCCCGCTGCGAAGCTCATCGACCGATCAGCGGGGATCGGGCTGCGTGACACGTCGTGGGGTCGTCGACGACTGGACGATCGGTGCCTCGTGACGCTGCGCCGATCGCGAATCCACACGTTGAGTGGTTTGGGCCACTCGCCTGGGGGAAACCCTCACCCGTATGGACTCGACAGCGCCGATTCGCATCTCGATCGTCAACGACTACGAGGTCGTGGTCGCAGGCGTCGCAGCGATTCTCGCGCCCTTCGGTGACCGCGTCAGCGTGGTCGAGACCGAGGCCGGTGGCATGCCTGAACTGCCTGCGGACATTGCGCTGTTCGACACCTTCGCGGGACGTCGACGTTCCCTCAGTCGGATCGACGACATGGCCGACGACGTCGACCTCCAGAAGGTCGTGCTGTACACGTGGGACCTGCCGAAGGACTTCGCCCGCGACGTCGACATGCGGTCCATCGACGGAGTGATCATGAAGAGCACGACGGGCGTGGAACTGGTCGATGCGCTCGAGCGCGTGTACAGCGGTGAGTTCGTTGGTTCGAAGGTCGTTGACGAGCGAGACCTTGGCTCGACACTCACAGAGCGCGAGCGCGAAGTGCTGGCGCTGCTCTCGGAGGGTGTGACCAACAGGGAGATCGCCGCCGAGCTGTATCTCTCGATCGACACGGTGAAGACCCACGTGCGCAAGGTGTTCACGAAACTCGGTGTCGGCAACCGCACACAAGCGGCGATCGTGGCACGTGACTACGGCCTCGAGATCACGAAGACCCCGGCCGCATCCTGACAGTTCGGCGCCATGCGACGGGCCAGCGACGCGTCCGGTCGGTCAGCCGGCGAACTTGACGCAGCGGACGTGAAGGCGACCGTCGATGTCGACGAGCTCGACGCGATCCATCACAGCATCGACGAGGAAGAGTCCTCTGCCGGCCAGCACGCCCGGATCGGGAAGTGCCGGAGCGTCGATCTCGGCCAGACCATCGGCATTCGAGACTTCGATGGTCCAACTCGTGTCGTCGCCACGGACCGACACGGTGAGCATGTCGGCGTCGTTGTATTGCATTGCATTCGTCGCGAGTTCACTCACCACGAGTTGCAGTTGCTCGACGATGTCCTCGCTCGCTCCCGTCTCGTGAGCGGCGGACGCCACGTGTTCGCGGAGTCGGCCGAGGTTCTTGAACTCGGCGGAGACCGTCAACTGACGGTCTCGCTCTGAACTCTCGGGTACACCCATGGCGCAAGTCTTCCCGATCGTCGGACGGCCAAACCCGCAGTGCTCGCGGCCGGGCGACGGCGAGCGCCGTTCGACCGCAGGTCAGCGGCTGTTCAGCTGGCGTCGACGATGTGCAGATGATCAGCGAGACCGCTGATCTCGAGGATCCGCGACACCGACTTGCTCGGCCGTTCGATCAGCAGTTTGCGGCCGCTCGACTCGGCGAGTTGGTGGGCGCTGATGATCACACGAAGCCCGCTGGAGTCCATGAACCCGACATCGGCGACGTCGATTCGGACGTCTCCCGAACCGGGGAGCGGGTCGAGTTCGCCTGCGAGATCGGGGCACGTGTGTGCGTCGATGTCACCTGCCACCACGATGCGGTCGCCATCCCTGGAGACGTTCAAGCGCGCTGTGGGGTCAGACATCGGACACACAGTATCGGTGCGGGGGGAGGGTTGCGAACTGTGGGCGAGGGGATCACCCGTGGGAGTGACTCCACGAACCAGTTCGTGCGCCTCTTCTGCTCCCTATTCGTGAACCGATCTGAACACGACCGCAGCGGCGTCGTCGGTGCGATCGGATCGGCTGACCCGCATCCGGAGCATGTCGATCACCGCCTCGACGGAGACCACCTGCTGTCCTGCGGCGACCTCGCCGCTGAGGAGATCGTCGACCGCGTGGCAGAACGCGAACATGCTCTTGTCGATCGTCTCGCCGCGTAGCTCGACGACCCCGTCGGTGACCGCCACGCACACGGCGCCCTCGGGCAGATCGTGCTGGTGTGACCCGTAGCCGCCGAGTCCGCTCCCGATCGGCGGCCCGAGGCCGCACGGGATGACCTCGGTCGGTTGGCCGATGCGAGCCAGGACCGGTGAGAGGTGCCCGCCCGATGCCAGTTCGATGGTCCGCGCGTCGCGGTCGACGAGCATGACGAGCGCGGTGGCCATGGTGTTGGAGGCGCGCTGATGGAGATAGCGATCGGTCAGCGACAGGCTCTCGGCCGGATCGCCCGTGACCATCAGGTGCGCGGCGAGCACGTGACGCACCTGGGCCATCTCGGCGACGGCCCGGACATCGTGCCCGACCACGTCGCCGATCACGATGGCAGATCTGCCGTCCTCGAGCGTCACGACGTCGTACCAGTCGCCGCCGACCGACATGGCTTCGCGGCCCGCTTCGTACATCGTCGCCAACTGGAGGCCGTCGACGGCGGGGAGGTCGCTCGGCAGCAACCACTTCTGCAGCGTCGACGCCATGTCACGGTCGGCCTCGGTGTGGACGGCCCGTGTGAACACCGGTGTGGCCATCTCGACCAGCTCGTCGAGCAGTTGTCGTTCGTTCGCGTCCAGCACGTGTGGCTCGGACCACCCCAACGTGACGACGGCGTGGGGCCGCCGCTTGCCGGGCACGGCCTCGACGACAAGGCTGCTCATGTTCGCCCGGTCGGCCTCGGCGATCATGATCGGCCATGCCTCGAAGTCGGCCCTCGAGGTGAGCGCGATCCGGTCGACCTCGCCTCGCAGCACCATGGCGATCGGCACGTCGATCTCGAGTGGAGCGGTCTGCCAGTCGTCGGCGATCTCCGCGGGAACATCCGGGCCGTGGACGAAGTGGATCATCTCGTCGTCGCCGACGAATGCGACCATCACCCATCCTGCATCGAAGATCTCGCTCGCGCCCAAGGCGATGACTTCGGCCACGCCGAGACGCGACACCTCCCCGCTGGTCTGCGCTGCGAGCTGATTGACCTCCATGCGATGCTGGCGCGCCCTGCGCTCCCGCTCGAGTTGCGCCGTGAGCTGGGCGATCTCGCGCCTGGCGTCGACATCGGGATCGGAGGTCACGCCGCAGTGTAAGTGCCGGTGGGACCGGCATCACGCAACCGGTCAGCGGCCCTCAGGCAACGTGGTCAAGCATCGTGGTCGTCGTCGAGGTGCTGCTCAGCTGTCATCACGTCGCGCATCTGCTCGAACGAGCGCTTCAGCAGCCGACTCACATGCATCTGCGAGACGCCGACGAGGTCCGCGATCTCGCTCTGTGACTTCTCTTCGAAGAACCGCAGGCGAACGATCTCCTGCTGGCGTTCCGGCAAGTCGGCGACCAGGCGCGTGAGCAGATGCACGTTCTCGGCGTGTTCGAACATGCCGTCGTCGGCTGCGAGTGCGGCCTGGCGATCGGTGGGCATGTCGTCGTCGTTGTTGCCGCCGTCGATCGTGCCGACCGACGATGCTGCGGACGCTGCGAGACCGCGCAACACGTCGTCGCGTTCGACCTGGAGGTGATCGGCGAGGTCGTCGACGCTGGGTGAGGTGCCGTGGCGCTGCTCCAGTTCGGTTGCGGCGTTGCGCACCAGCAGATGCAGTTCCT
This sequence comes from Ilumatobacteraceae bacterium, assembly GCA_963797925.1. Classification (GTDB taxonomy): domain Bacteria; phylum Actinomycetota; class Acidimicrobiia; order Acidimicrobiales; family Ilumatobacteraceae; genus Ilumatobacter_A. Next base: position 887,595 of record CAWCQZ010000001.1, read on the forward strand.
TCGCACTGCGCGGCACCTTCACGGCCCACGACGCGTCGCGGAAGTGGCGCTTGAGTTCGCCTTCGATGGTGCGACCAGCGAACGACGAGAACGCTGCGCCGTATTCGGGATCGAACCGGTCGACGGCCTTGACCAGGCCGATCATCGCCACCTGTCGCAGGTCGTCGTCGCGGCGCCCGGCGCGCGAGTAGCGCTTCGCGATGTGCGCGGCGAGACCCATGTGGCGTTCCACGAGCTGGTTGCGCAGCCGACGCTTCTTCGTCGCCGCGAACTGCCGGAACAGATCGAGGTCGTCGAGGTCACTGTTCGTGTCGGTGTCGCTCACGTCAGGCGTTGGCCTCAGCAGCGTGCTTGACCAGTGTGATGCCGGTGTTGTCGACGACGTGGCGGTCGACCACCGAGGAGAGAATCGTGCTGGCGAGCGCGTCCAGTTCGAGTTCTTCGTCGTCCAACCCGCGATGCAGGGTGATCGTGATGACTCCGGGCCCGGCGGTGTATCCGACATGGGCATGCGACGCACCGACCTCGTCGGCGTCGTCGGCGAGCAACGTGAACACCTCCGACACTGCGAGCGTGACGTCGTCGATCTCGTCGATGCTCAACCCGTTGTCCGATCCGAGCGACGTCACGATCAGGCGCAGGGTGGCTGCGTGCTCGGCTCGGAGCGGCACGGCGATCTCGATCGTGTCCGCGTTCCCGTTTGCGTCGCTGGTGGACGCGATGTTCGTATCACCCATGGAGCCGCACGGTAGCGGGTGCGTTTCGATCCACTGGTGGTCGGGTCGCAGCGACCATGATGGCGCAGGTGTACGAACGACTCCGCAACCTGCTCGGCATCGTCAGACTCCGACAGCTCGTGGATCAGGTCCGACACCGCCTGTCCTTCGTCCCCGGCCTGTACGTCATCGGCGCGTTCTTCGTCGCCCAGGCAACGCTGCTCATCGATCGCGAGCTCAGCGACAAGGAGATCCCGCAGGTCTTCATCACGACGGTCGACAGCGCCCGCTCGGTGTTCACCGCCATCGCAGGAGGTCTGATCACGTCGATCACGCTGCTGTTGTCGATGATGTTGATCACCGTGCAGCTGGCGAGCTCACAGTTCTCGCCACGTACTCTCCGCGACTGGCTCGGAGACGCGTACCTGAAGAACACGATCGGCCTCGCGCTCGGCACGACCGTGTTCTCGCTGGTGGCACTGCGCTCGACGCGATCGTTCGCCGAGGGCGACGGAGAGATCGTGCCGCACACATCGGTCATCCTGGCGGTCGTGCTCGGCGTCGTCTCGCTCTTCGGTGTCGTCCGTTCCGTCGACCACATCACCCAGAGCCTGCAGATCGGGTCGGTGGCGCGACGGATTGCGTCGAACACCATCGAGGTCATCGAGTCCGGCGATGCAGTGGAGGCCGGCCAACGTCCGTCCCAGGCTCCCAGCACGGGCAATCCGGGAACGACCGGGGACGGGCTTCGCGAGCACAGTGAAGCCCACGTCCCGGACGATGCGATCGCGATCGAAGCGCCCTCGAGCGGTTGGGTCCAGCAGATCCGAACCGCGTCCATCCTGGAACGTCTGCCGGACGGCGCGACCGGCTATGTCGCTGTACCGCTCGGCTCGTTCGTGCCGCGCGGGACGCCGTTGATGTGGGTGTCCCCCGAACCGGCAGACGATGATCCGTGCCGCACCGGACTCCTCGATGCCTTCGCGCTCGGCAACACCCGCACGCTGCAGCAGGACATCGGTTTCGGTCTCATGCAGTTGACCGACATCGCGGTTCGTGCATTGTCGCCGGGGGTCAATGATCCGAGCACTGCGAACGACCTCGTCGTCCACCTCGGCGACGTGATGTTGGCGCTGTGGTCACAGCCGATGGCGGAAGGCGAAACGCAGGACAACGGTCGCACGCTCGTCCGGCGACATCCACACCACGTCGAACACCTCCGTCGAGCGTTCGATCCGATCCGGAGGTACGGAGCGGCGGACCCGACCGTGATGCTGACGCTGGTGCGGACGCTCCGGATGGTTGCGGTCGAGGTCGAGCGTCGTTCTCTCCCGGGCCCGACCGAGCCGATCGACGAGATGATCAGCGACACCGTCGCCGGTGCACAGAAAGATGGTTGGGCGTCGTACGAGATCGACCAGCTCGAGTCGCTCGCACCGTCCGCCTGACATCGGTACCCGTTGCCGATGTCGCTGGGCGTTCGCCTGGTGGGGATTCGTCGGGTCAGAGCCCACCGGCGACGATGATCGTCTGGCCGGTCACCCAACCGCCGGCGCCACTCGCGAGGTACACCGCGGTGGAGCCCATGTCATCGGGGGTGCCGAGACGCTGCAGTGGGACCCGCTTCGTCGCCATGACCTCCAGCGCCGCTTCGTCGGTGTCGAGCGCGGTCATCATGACCTCGGTCGGCACGTAGCCAGGGGAGATGCCGTTGACACGCACCGTCGGAGCGAGTTCGAGCGACAGCGTCTTGGTCAGCGAGTTCACGCCGGCCTTGGCTGCTGCGTAGTGACCGCTCCCGGGTACGCCGCGGTCACCCGCAGGTGACGAGATGTTGATGATGCTGCCACCGTCCGCCATGGCGCCGGCAGCGACCACCGACGCGCGCCACACCGACGTGAGGTTCAGTGCGAGACAGGCGTCCCAGTCGTCGTCACCGATCTCGTTCAGCGGTGATCGAACGGGAGACCCACCGGCGTTGTTGACCCAGACGTGCAGTCCTGCGAAGGTCTCGGTGGCCGCATCGGCCAGCGCCGTCAGCGCACTGCGGTCGGTCACGTCGGTCGCGACGGCGATCGCCTTCGCTCCGGTGTCGTTGATCTCGGCAGCGACCCTGTCGATGCGGTCTTGATGCCGTGCGGCGACGACGACCGAGGCCCCGGCCGCTGCGAGGCTCTTGGCGATTCCCTCGCCGATGCCTTGGCCGCCGCCGGTGACGACGGCGACCTTCCCGGTCAGATCGAATGGATTCACGGTGTTGCTCCTGGTGGTGTGTTGGTCGAGGGTGCCGACGTCGTTTGCGGGCTGCGTGCTCAGAAGAGCAGGACGGGTTTGATGACCGACCCGTCGGCGCTCGCCGCCTCGGCGTCGTTGACCTGATCGAGTGGGTACTTCGTGATCAGCTCGTGGAACGGGAACTCGCCGTCTGCGTTCAACTGTGCGAGTCGCGGGATGAACTCGCTCGGGGTGGAGTCGCCCTCCATCACGCCGGTGATGGTGCGGCCGCCGATCATCGAGAGGAAGTCGAACGTGATGTCGCCGAAGCCGACACCCGCCATGCCGAGCGTGCCGAGGTTGTTCAAGCCTTCGTAGGCCGCACGCACCACCGCTGCGTTGCCGGTGGTGTCGAACGCATAGTCGGCGCCACCGCCGGTCGCCTCGAGGATCCCGGCCGTGATCTCTGCCGGGTCGCCCGAGATCGTGGTCGTGGCTCCGTACTTCGTGGCGAGTTCGAGCCGGCTGGCGTGGCGGTCGACGGCGACGATCGTTCCGGCTTCGGCGACCTTGGCCGCCATCACGGCGCTCAGGCCGAGCGCACCCGCACCGGTGATCACGACCGACGAACCCGGTTGCACGTCGAGCGTGTTGAGGATCGCACCGGCGCCGGTCTGGATGCCGCACCCCAGCGGGCCGAGCAGGGTCAGGTCGTAGGACGGGTCGATCTTGATCACCGAATTCGCCGCGACGAGGGAGTGGCTGGCGAAGGAGGACTGGCCGAAGAAGTGCGAACCGATCGAGTCACCGTCCGCATCGACGAACGATCTGGTGCCGTCGGGGCGCGCCCCGCTCATGTTGTATTCGCTGAGTCGGAAGCAATACGGCAGCCTGCCGGCGGCGCACGCCGCGCACGAATCACAGTGGTTGAACGAGAGCACGACGTGGTCGCCGACGGACAGCCCGTCCACATCGGCACCGATCGCTTCGACGACGCCCGACCCTTCGTGGCCGTACACCTGCGGTCCGGTGAAGAACTCGGGTGGCAGCTCACGCGCCAACAGATCGGTGTGGCACATCCCGGACGCGACCATCCGTACGAGCACCTCGTCGGAGCGCGGATCTTCCAGTTCGAGGTCTTCGACGGTGAAGGGCCCGCTTCCGGACCGCAAGACTGCTGCGCGTACCTGCATGCCGCGATGGTGACAGGCACGGCAGGCCCGTGCCGAGGCGGGGCATCGCGACGGGCGGGCCTTTCGTCACCGAGCGGTCCGGAACGGAGCGGAGTCAGTGAGTGGCAGCGACGCCGTCGTGTGACGCGTCGTGGTCGTCCTCGTGGAAGAACCGCAGGACGATGGCGGTGATGATGCCGCCGATGATCAGGCCGATGACGGCGGAGACACCGGTGTTGAAGATCCAGGCGAGCGCGCCGTTGGAGATGTTCTCTTCGATGTCGTGGACCGGCCCGTAGACGCCGTTCAGCCATGACTGATCGAGCCGCTCGGGGAGGGACAGTTCGTGTGTGCCGACCAGGATGATGTGGCCGCCGACCCAGAGCATCGCGGCAGTGCCGATGATCGTCAGCCAGTTGAGCAACTTCGGCATGGCGCCGACGAGCATCCGCCCGGTCTTCTGGGAGGCCTCGGATTCCTGTTCGGCGAGCTTCAGACCGATGTCGTCCATCTTGACGATCAACGCGACGGCGCCGTACACGACACCGGTGATCAGGATGGCGACGAGGACCAGGATGATCGCCTGGCGCACGAACCCGTCGTTGCCGTCGTCGATCAGCCCTTTGAGGGAGATCACCATGATCTCGGCGGAGAGGATGAGGTCGGTCCGGATCGCGCCTTTGACCGTGGCCTCTTCGGCCTCCGGGCCCTTCATCACCGTCGGGACATCGACGGTCGACGGGTCGTCGTGGCCCTTCTTCGCGACCTTGTGGTAGATCTTCTCCGCTCCTTCGAAGCACAGGTACGCACCGCCGAACATCAAGATGACGTCGACTGCGATCGGCAGGATCGCGTTCAGCAGCAGCGCGATCGGAATGATGATCAGCAGCTTGTTGCGCAACGAGCCGATGGCGATCCGCTTGATGATCGGCAACTCGCGTTTGGCTGCGAGCCCGCGTACATAAGCCGGAGTGACCGCGGTGTCGTCGATCACGACACCCGCGGCCTTCGCGCTGGCCTTGCCGGCGGCGGCACCGATGTCGTCGATCGACGCAGCAGCGACCTTCGCCAGTGCGGCGATGTCATCGAACAGTGCAGCGAGGCCACCGGCCATGTCGTCCCCTTGACGGAATCAGGCGTGCCGATCGGGCACGCGAACGCAAGTCACGCTAGTTGGCGTCACCGCGGAGCGGCCGTTCTCGGATCGGACGTCCGGGGCCGACTCGATCGCCGGCCCCGGGTCGATGATCACAGCTTGGCGAGAAACTCCAGGAGCGCACTGTTGAACTCGTCGGTGTGGCTGTCGGTGATCCCGTGCGGCCCACCTTCGATGACCACGAACTCGGCTCCGTCGACCATCTCGGCGGTCCGTTCGCCGCTCACGCCGATCGGCACGATGGCGTCACCGTCGCCGTGGATGACCAGGGTCGGGACATCCACCTTCGCCAGGTCGTTGCGGAAGTCGGTGCGGGCGAAGGCGTCGATGCAGTCGATCGCTGCCTTGGACGAGCAGTCACTGGCGAGCTTGCGCCAGTTCTCGACGACGTCGTCGCTGACCTTCAGCTGGTCGTTCGCTGTGTAGAAGTTCTTCGAGAAGTCGGAGAAGAATGCGTCTCGATCGCTCGCCAGGCCGTCCTTCATCTCTTTCACGGCGTCCTCGGTGAGGCCGCCTTCCGGGTTGCCCTCCACCTTCATCAGGTAGGGAGGCACGGACGAGGCGAACACGACAGCAGAGATATTGCTGGTGCCATGGTTGGCGACATACCGAGCGACTTCGCCGCCGCCCATCGAGAAACCGACGAGGACGGCGTCGGTCACGCCGAGTTCGTCGATGATCGCCTTCACGTCTCCAGCCATCGTGTCGTAGTCGTAGCCGTCAGCAGGCTGATCGGACTCGCCGAAACCGCGACGGTCGAATGCGATGACTCGGTAGCCGGCATCTTCCAGAGCGGGCTTCTGCGGCCGCCAGGCGTGTCCGCTCAACGGCCATCCGTGGATCAGCACGACCGGGCGACCGTCGCCCCCGGAATCGTAGGTTTCCAGTTCGACTGGTGTGGTTCCGGCGTTCGACGTGATGCGTGACATGAGGTCTCCTTCTATTTTGTTGACCACATCGGCATGACCAGATCGGCGCAAAGGCAAACCTGCAGCGGTCAGGCTTCAGCCCGACGTCGCCTCACGGATGAAAGCGCGGTAGCTGGGGTACTCGAGGTCGGGCGTCACCCAGCCTGCAGCCACCAACTCGTCGTGGAGTCGCGGCAGGTTGCGCCACGGCACCCCCATGTCGACGTGGTGCGCCAGATGCCAGCCCGTGTTGTACGGGACCATCCACATGCGTGCCAGCAGCGTCTGGTGGATGACGTGTGTTGTCTCACGGCGGTCCTTCGAGCGGTTCATCCCACCGTGTTCGGCGATGGAGCGCACCCGGTTCGACACCCGCCACAACGTCGACCACGACAGGATCCACACGAGGTACACGAGTGGCCGCCCCAACGCGATCGTCGCTCCGAGGAAGACGACCTGGACGCCGACGATGAACCACGCCTCTCGGCTGCCCGACCGAGCAGCACCGAACAGGGCACGGAAATTCTTGTACGCACTGATGCCTGTTGCATCGCGCCGCATCTTGCGCCGCCACGAGTCCGGTGCAATCGGATAGCCGGCGTACAGGCCCGCGTCGGGCTCGTTCGGGCCCATCTCGTCGCGGTGATGCGCGAAGTGCACCCGGCGGTACGCCATGAGCGCCTGGAACGTCGGGTATGCGAGCAGCCAGCGTCCGACCCAGTCGTTCGCCCGTCTGCTGCTGAACAGCAACCGGTGAGCGGCTTCATGGCCGAGGATGTTCAACCGTGCGTGGCTGCCGCCCAGCACGAAGAACGCGAGGACATAGCCCCACCACGTGTGCAGCCACCCGGCCGCCACGACGACGCCGAAGGACAACACGAGTGCCCACACGACGGTGAACACGTTGCCGACGTCGCTGATCCGCCGCAGCTCGGCGCGCAGCGGATTGTGTGTCATTCCGCGTTGGTTCAACCGGTCGGTCGGGAGGACGGACGGCAGCCGGTCCGTCGCTGGAACCATTGTCGGCATCGTCATCAACACTACGACCGGTGCCACTCCAGTCGTCACTCGCGACTCGTACCGATCTGTCGTCGATGTGTCAGGCTCGCCGCATGACACACCCCCGTCCTTTCCGTTTCGGCGTCATGGCCGCCAAGGCCGCCTCCGCCTCCGAGTGGATCGAGACCGCCAAGAAGGCCGAGGATCTCGGCTACTCCGCCCTTCTCATGCCCGATCACTTCGGCGACCAACTCTCACCCGTCGCAGCGCTGTCGACAGCCGCCGCAGTGACGCAGCACTTGCGCGTGGGCACCCTCGTGTTCGCCAACGACTTCCGCCACCCCGCCGTGCTGGCGAAGGACACCGCCACCGTCGACCTGCTGAGCGACGGACGTCTCGAAGTCGGCCTCGGTGCTGGCTGGATGACCGACGACTACACGTGGACCGGCATTCCGCACGACCGAGCGGGTCGACGCATCGACCGGATGATCGAGTCGATCGAGGTGCTGCGCGGCCTGTGGGGTGAAGGTCCGTTCTCGTTCGAAGGCGAGCACTACACGATCACTGAGATGAACGGGCTGCCCAAGCCGGCCCAGGCGGGCGGCCCGCCGATCATCGTCGGTGGCGGCGGCAAGCGAGTGCTGTCGACGGCAGCGCGCCTCGCGGACATCGTCGGCGTCAACCCGAACGTCGGCGAAGGCAAGGTGGGCCCCGAGGCCATTGCTTCGATGTCGGCCGACGCAACGGAGGAGAAGCTCGGCTGGGTGCGCGATGCCGCAGGCGACCGCTTCGACGACATCGAGATCAGCATCCTGAAGTTCGTCACGGTCGTCACCGACGCACGCGATGCCGTTGCGGAAAAGGTCGCCGGCGGGATGGGAATGGACGCCGCCACGTTGCTGGCGAGCCCGCACACGCTCGTCGGCTCCGCCGAAGAGGTGGCCGACGAACTCGTCGCGCAACGCGAACGCTGGCAGGGCTCGTACGTGACGGTGCAGTCCGACGCACTGGAGTCCTTTGCCCCGGTGGTCGCGGCACTCGCAGGCAGCTGAGCAGCCGGGAGAGTTACGTCGCGAGTTCGGCTGCGGGGAACGACGAGTCGGCACCGTCGTCGATCCACGGTCCGACACCACTGAGCCGTTCGATCTGTACGCGGACGACGACGCTGGTGTCGGAGTCGCGCAACGCGAGCGGGTGACGCCTGAGGCCCGTGTACTTGGCCGCGAGGCGGTCCATCAACTCCGGATCCCCCGCTCCGATGCGCGCCCTGCCGCGGATGACCAGGTGTCGCTGGTAGCCGCGAGCGTTGCGTTCCTCGTCCTCGATCGACAGGACGATTCGGTCGTCTCGACCGAGGTTCTTCGCCTTCTGGCTCGACGAATCGGTGCCGAACAGGATCTCGTCTTCGTGCGCGATGACCCAGACCACCGAGACCTGCGGGCTGCCGTCGGAGTTGGTCGTCCAGACGTGGGCGACGGCGTCGGACCCGAGCACGGTCTGCGCCGTTGCCGAGATCATGGGCATGATGGCCTCCTCGGTTCCTGGGCTCGATTCATCGAGCTGCGGTGATGAGGCCTCTACGTTAGTTCACTTGTGATCACACGTCGAGCGGGCGATCCGCAGGTGCCGACTGCGCTGAGGACGTGATCAGGTCTGGCGATGCATGACATCGCCCTCGGTGTTCTTCAGGTGTGCGCGCACGAACCACTGGAAGTGCTCGAGCTCGGCGAGGTGGCCGATGAACAGATCCTCGGTGACCGGGTCGAGCTTGTTGAAATCCTCGGCCGCTGCACGGTGGTCGGCGGTGACGCCCGAATACACCTTGTCCAGTTCGACGAGGTGCTGCACGCTCGGAGCACGGTCCAACGGGTAGTCGTCCCAGGTCCGGATCGACGTGACCGAACCGGGCGTTCCCTTCGGCTGACCGCCCATCGTGGCGATGCGTTCGGCCACGGCGTCGGTCATTGCCCGCACTGCATCGACCTGCGGGTCGAGCATCTCGTGGACCGCGATGAAGTTCATGCCGACCACGTTCCAGTGGATGTGCTTGAGCGTCAGCTGCAGATCGATCAATGCGCTGAGCCGCTCCTGCATGATCTCGATCGCTCGGGCCGACGTCTCCTCCGAGAGCGCGGTCACGGTCGTACGGATGTCTGTCGTGTTGCTCATGATCTCCGCATTCCCGAGTCGCCGGCTCTCGAAACGTGACGTGACGAATGTGACGCCGCGAGTCAGCCGAGCAGCGACGCCAGGTCGCGGAATGCCTCTTCGCGCACTTCGGCCGGTGTGAGCAGTGCGCCGACGGCGGCGAACGACGTGTGGATCTGCCCGCCGGCACGCAGGTGGGTCGCCGACCCACCCGCGGCGCCGGAGCGCGTCGGCGTATGCGGCACCCTCGTCACGGAGCGGGTCGAATTCGGCGGTCAGGATGACGGCGGGCGGCAGGCCGGACAGGTCCTCGGCGCGCAGTATCGCGAGGCGAGGATCGGTGCGGTCGCACGCGTCGGCGTAGTGGTCCATGAACCACCGCATCAGCCCGGCCGTGAGGACGTAGCCCTCGCCGTTGTCGATGTACGACTGGCTCGACATGTCGTGATCGGTCACCGGCGTCACGAGCAACTGAGCGACCAGGTCCGGCCCGCCCTCGTCGCGTGCTCGCTGGCAGACGTGGCCGGCGAGGTTCGCTCCGGCGCTCCACCCTGCAACCGCCAGACGCGCCGGGTCACCGCCCAACTCGAGGGCATTCGCCGCTGCCCAGGTCAGTGCCGCCCACGCATCTTCGTGTGCAGCAGGGAAGCGGTGTTCCGGCGCGTGACGGTAGTCGAACGACACGACGACCGATCCCGTGCGGTTGCAGAGGTCGCGACAGAACGCGTCGTCCGACGTGGCATCTCCCAACACCCAGCCGCCGCCGTGGAAGTAGAGCACGAGCGGCAACGGTGCGGCGCCCGCTCCGAGCGGGACATAGCGGCGGTACGCCAGTTCGCCGTCGGCACCGGGACACCTGCCGTCCGAGACCTCACTCACGTCGGGGCCGGGTGGGCTCATCGCCGCCGACGCCTCCATGAACGCTCGGGCGTCGGTGGGCGAGAGCGTCTCGACCGGGGGTACCCCGAGCTCGGCCATCATCTCGAGCATCACGGTCACATCGGGAGCCAACGGTCGGATGATCCCGTCGTTGACCACTTCGGGCGCAGCACCGGTCGACGAATCCCGCCGGAACCCCAGGTAGTCGGAGTCGACCACGTCGACGCAGGTCTGGCGGTAGCGATCCACCCCGCCGATGTACGGCAGCACGGCGCGGGCCTTGCCGGGAACATTGGCGCCCATGTACCAGGAGTTGGCCTGCGTGAAGAGCGTCATGCCGGCGAAGTCGTCGTTGTGCTGCACCCAGGCACGCTCGGCCAGTTCGGTCGGCTCGAGCACGTCGTGGCCGTCCGCTCGGAGTCGCCCGATGGTGTCGGTGATCCACTCGACGTGCTGCTCGATCGACACCGCCATGTTCGACAGCACCGACGGGCTCTGCGGCCCGGTCACCATGAACAGGTTCGGGAACCCGTTCGTCATCAACCCGAGGTACGTGTGCGGTCCGTCTGCCCACTTGTCGCGCAGCGAGATGCCGTCGCGCCCTTCGATGTCGACGCGCACGATTGCGCCGGTCATGGCGTCGAAGCCGGTGGCGAACACGATGGCGTCGAATTCGAAGCTGCGATCCGAGCCGGGTGCTGCCGCCACGTCGATGCCGGTCGCGGTGATGCGACTGATCGGCTCGGCGCGCAGGTCGACGAGCGAGACGTGGTCGCGGTTGAACGTGTCGTAGTAGTCGGTGTCGAGGCAGAGTCGCTTCGTGCCGATCGGAGTACGTCGTCGGGCAGAGGATGTCTGCGGTCGCACTGTCGTCGACCTTGGCGCGGATCTTCGAGCGGACGAACTCGGCAGCGGTGGCATTCGCGTCGGGGTTCAGGAAGAGATCGTTGTACGCCCCGGTGAGCGAGAAGATCGTTCCTTCCTCCCAGGCCTGCTCGTAGCGGGCGGTGCGCGTCTCGTCGTCGACCATCAGTGCGCCGAGTTCGGGGATCTCGCGGGACGCCGGCGCCTGACCAGCGCGCTTCCTCGCGGTAGTCCTCGGCGCGCTCGAACCGCGCGAGCCTTGTCGGGCCTCGGCGGCCCGTTGTGCGCCGGTATCGAGAAGTTCGGCGTGCGTTGGAACACGACGAGTTCATCCGCCTGATCGGCGATCAGCGGGATCGATTGGATCGCGGACGACCCGGTGCCGATCACGGCGACGCGCTGACCGGTGAAGTCGACGCCCTCGTGCGGCCAACGTCCGGTGACGTAGACCCCGCCCTCGAACGCGTCGGACCCTGCGATGTCGGGATCCTTGGGTGCGGACAGGCAGCCGGTCGCCATGATGTACCAGCGGCAGGTGATCGTCTCGCTCGGGCCGCCTCCGTGGTCGCCCTGCGCCGGTTCGGTGCGGATCGTCCAGGTCGCGGACGCATCGTCCCAGCGGGCGTCCACGATCCGGGTGTCGAACGTGACGTCGCGTCGCAGGTCGTGCTTGTCGGCCACGTGGTTGACATAGCGCAGGATCTCGGGCTGCGTGGCGTACCGCTCGGACCAGGTCCATTCGTCGACCAACTCCGGGTCCCAGGTGTACTGGTAGTCGATGCTCTCGACATCACATCGCGCACCCGGATATCGGTTCCAATACCAGGTGCCGCCGACGTCGTCGGCTGCGTCGAATGCGCGTACGCCGACACCCTGGTCGCGTAGGCGCTTCATCAGATAGAGCCCGGCGATGCCGGCGCCCACCACGACGACGTCGATGTCGGGTGCACCCGACTTCGAGCCGTCGGTTCGTTCCTGCAGGTCGGTCATGTGGCCCCCGTTGCTGTCGACCGGTCGGTGCGTCGATGCTCGCGCACTCGGCGTGCGCAATCGCACACGAGCGCACCATGTCACTCGCCGATCGGAGAGTCGGTTGGGCCGGTTCGGTGAGTCAGCCGATGCGTCGGGCGGGACGGAACGCGCTCGCCGACTCGTCGATCAGGAACGGTCTCACCATCGACGGGACGTCGTACACGGAAACGCTACGGAGCCTCGAGGGAACGGCGCTGGGCTGGCTGAAGGCCCGGTTGTCGACGCGTTCGGTCACCAGCGGGTGGACCCGCCGCCGCCAGTCCGGGAGCAGGTCGTAGGCGCGGTCGCCCGGGCACGCGGTGAAGGTGACGTCGCGGTGTCCGGAGATGACCGGCGTCGAGACGTTGCTGCCACGGGGCAGCTTGTTCGAGCCGCGTGACACGAACGTCGCTTCGGACCCTTTCCACGTGCTGCCCGGTCGTTCGTGTCAGCTCATCCGGGCGACTTGCCGACATGAGCTGACATGAATCGTCGCTCCGAGGTTCACGTCAGCTCATCCGGGGCGCCCGGGGATCTGCGCTGACATGAATGAGAAGGTCTGGTCGCTCGCTTCGCCGAGGCGCATGTGTTCAGTGGACGAGCGGGCATTCGTTGGCGATGTCGAGCACGGTGTAGATCCGGCCGATTCCGATGCAGAAGCCGATCGTCGCACTCAGCTCGACGATCTCGGCGTCGCTGTAGTGAGTGCGCATCTCATCGATGAAGTCGCTCCCGATGTCGGTGTGAGCGAGAGCGAATCGTTCGGCGAACTCGATCGCGAGACGCTCCCGGCTGCTGAACGTGTCGACGTCGACGTACTGATCGACCCGTGCGTATTCGTCTTCGGTGACCGTCGGCTGCGCACCCGGCGCAGAGCGGGTGTCCAGTCAAATGGGACACGCGTTGATCTGCGCGATGCGTATTCGGGCGAGCTCGCGCTCGCGCACCGACAACTCACCTGCGTACATCGTCCTCGTGAAGTTGCCGGCCGCCTTGTAGAGATCCGGAGCGAGTTGCCACATGCGGGTCTGCTCGGTGTCGGTGCCTTCGGGCAGTTCGATTCGGGCCATCAGTCTTCCTCCGTGTTCGTGTCGTTCGGTGAGCCGTTGTCGTGCGCGACCGTCGTGCCCGGTGCGAGCGTCGTATCCAGTGCGACGACCGCGGTGCCGGTGACCACCGGTGTTCCGTCGCGTTCGAGGCGGACCTCGCAGTGGGCCCGCCTCTCGCCGTCGACGGTCTCGAGCGACACGACCGTTCCCGCTGCGGTCACGCGGTCGTGGTCGAGCACTGGGCGACCGAACTCGACCTGCAGTCGCCGCACGCACGTCGGTCCCTGCCAGGCCAACAACATGTTCGTGATGTAGGACAGGTTGAGTGGGCCCTGGTTGATGACCCGTGCTCCGAGGCCGAGGTCGGCGACCGACGACCGGTCCCAATGGACCGGGTACGGGTCGCGCAGGATCGCCGCCATGGTCTTCATGCGCTCGGGGTCGACGTCGTCCATCGTCCATTCGGGGATCTCGAACCCGACGTCGACGTGTGCGTCCGGGCTCATCGCCGCAGCCGCCAGTGGTTCGTGATCCGCGCAGCGGGATCGCCGTCGGGCGTCGTCAGATCGATCGAGAACACGAAGCGGTCGTACGGCGCGCCGTCCTCGGTGGTGCATCGCTCGGTTTCGATGACTCCGCCGTCGAACCGGTAGTCGACGTCCTCGCGCAGCGGCTGGAAGTACTCCCAGTCGTAGCCGTCGAGGCCGACCGACCCGGCGCCTTCGACCTGCCCGATCGCGAAGAGTTCGGCGATCGACGTGCCGGCACCCTGGATCGGCACGTGGAACAGTGCCACCGGATGAACGAGACCGTCGGGGAGTTGCTCGCGTCCGGTGCAGTCGGTGAGCAACCAGTTCTCCCAGTGCTCGATCCGGCGTGTCCCGCCAGGGAACCGGTGGCCGACCAGGGCATGCAGTGCGTCCTCGGTCATCGAGGCCACGGCGTCGTCGCTCCCATCGATGCTCCCATGGTTCGAACGTAACGCGACCGCTCGAAGCGCTCGGCGTCGGAGCACCGCCCGATGAATTCTGATTCGACTCCGACTCGCAATTGTTTGCGAAGGCGCGACGTTGCACGCGCCGAAATGAGCCGCCAATGACCGAAAACGCCCGAAAGTGCCAGGCACTTTCGACCCCTCGGAGCGTCAGGTGAATTTGCGTCGGCGTGGTGGTCGTCGGCCGCCGAGCATTTCCAGGGCATCATCGAACTGGGCGATGATCTCCATCGCGTCGAGATCCACCCACGCTGACCAGCCCGTCCCTCCCGATGTCAGACATCCGAGGAACGCACGACGAAAGTAGCCCGACATGAAATCACTCCGTACTCCCGACGAACGTTTCGTCGACCTTCCCGACTATCCGTTCACTCCGCACTACGTCGACGTCTCCGATCAGGACGCCGACGCGCCGGGCGGCACCCTGCGTGTCCACTACATCGACGAGGGCCCCGCCGACGGCCCCGTCGTGCTCGCCATGCACGGTGAGCCGTCGTGGAGCTACCTCTACCGCAAGATGATCCCGCTTCTCGTCGCCGGTGGGGCTCGCGTGATCGCTCCCGACCTCGTCGGCTTCGGCAAGAGCGACAAGCCGACCGAGAAGTCGGACTACACCTATGCCCGCCACGTCGCCTGGATGCAGGAAGCGATCATCGATCACCTCGACCTGCGCGATGTCACGTTCTTCGGGCAGGACTGGGGTGGCCTCGTCGGCCTCCGTCTCGTCGCCGACAACCCCGATCGGTTCGCCCGTGTCGTCATCGGCAACACCGGTCTTCCGACCGGTCAGGGAGCACCGAGCGACGCGTTCCTCGCATGGCAGAAGTTCAGCCAGGAGTCGCCGGTGTTCCCGATCGGCCAGATCCTGCAGGGAGCGACGAACACCGAACTCAGCGATGCCGAGATCGGCGCCTACGACGCGCCGTTCCCCGACGAGGCCTTCAAGGAAGGCGCACGGATCTTCCCGTCGCTCGTGCCGACCTCGACCGATGATCCGGCGGTTCCCGCGAACCTCGCCGCATGGGAGGTCTTCAAGAGCTGGGACAAACCGTTCGTCTGCTGTTTCAGCGACGACGACCCGGTCACGGCGGGAGGCGACAAGCCCTTCCTCAAGCTCGTGCCGGGGGCGCTGGGGCAACCGCACGTGACCGTCGAACACGCGCACCACTTCTTCCAGGAGGACGGCGCGCCGCAACTCGCCCGGATCATCCTCGACGCGATCGCTCGGGGCTGAAGGGGATCACGGCGACCGCGCAGCCGACCGACTGGAATCCTGATCGCTCGGTTGTGGTTCCGTGCTCGGCCTCACCGGGGTCGCGGATGTCGATCGGTTGGAGTCATTCGACCTCGCGGCGCGCTTGCTCGAGGTCGGCTGAGCTCCGAACGCGAGCGCTGCACGAGTGCAAGCGTCGTCGGGACGCTCGACGGTTATCCACCGACCCGACCGGGTACCTCCCGGCGCAATGAGCGAGACCGACCGAGGTACCGACGACCACGATGACACCCCCGCACCGAAGAGCATCGCCGACTTCCTGAGAGCCCAGCCATGGATCGACCAGGTCGTTCGGATGGGGTGGTTGTCACGGGGAATCGTCTACGTCATCGTCGGGTTCACAGCGATCTCGGTCGCAGCGCAGAGCGCACCGACCGACGACGAAGCCTCGCCCTCCGGTGCACTCGGCCGGATCGCGTCGTTCCCGGCCGGTCGGCTGCTGCTCGGCGTCCTGTTCGTCGGGATGATGCTGTACGTGATCTTCCAGATCTTCAGTCTCGTCCTGATTCGCGGCAACGGCCTCGACCGCTGGTGGAGGCGGGCCGGTCACGCCCTGGCCGCTGCTGCGTACTCGATGTTCGCATGGAGTGCTGTCAGCGTCGTCGTCTCGGGTGACGAATCATCCGGATCGAGCCTCGTCGAGGTGGCCTCACGTGCCGTTCTCCAGAACACGGCGGGCCGGTGGCTGCTCGGAGCGGCCGGTGTCGTCACGGTCGGCGTCGGCGGCTACTTCGTGTTCCGCCATGTGATCCAGCGCGGGTTCGTCGAGGGTCTCACCGACACCGACGACTCGGTGGGCGACAACGACACGCATGGCGGAGCGATCGTCGTGGCCGGCATCGTCGGTTGGATCGGTCGAGCGGTCGTCATCGTGCTCATCGGGTTCTTCGTGATCCGGGCAGCGGTCGACTTCGACCCCGACGACGCTCGAGGTTTCGATCGAGCGCTGAGGCAGACGGCGGGGTCGACGTTGGGGTCACTCCTCGTACTGTTGTGCGGACTCGGCCTCCTGAGCTACGGCGCGTTCTGCATCGCCAGCCACCGGCGCCGGACGATTCGCGACAACGAGTCCGACTGACGGCGCCGCGGCTCACCGTTCGCTGCTGCCGCCAACGGCCGCGCGGATCTGTGCAGCCGATGCGCAACGTTGCCGCCACGGCGGCAAGGATCGTCCACGTGGGGGAGCGAGGACGCGGATCAGTCGAGCGGGTGTGGCTGGTCGTCGCTCTCGTGATGGCCTCGGCGTGCGTCGCCCAGGCATTCGGCCGCTTCACCTGGGGTGTCGTGCTGCCCGGCGCCAGGGACGACCTCCTCGGTGGATCCAATGCCGTGGCCGGCTTGTTCGGGACGCTCAACGTGGCCGCCTATCTGATCGGGACCTTCGCGGTCTCGTGGCTCGCTTCTCGGGTGACCCTCGTCGGTTTGATGCGCATCGGGCTGGTGCTCTCGACGTCCGCACTGGGAATCGCCGCGATCGCTCCCAGTGGCCCGGTCCTCGCCGTCGCCCTCACCGTGATGGGCCTCGGCGGCGCGCTGATCTGGATCCCCTCACCTGCGATCGCGGCCCGGTCCCTGCCGCCCCATCGTGCGGGGATGGCCATGGGGTTCATCGGCTCCGGCATCGGCATCGGGGTGCTGTTCGCAGGTCAGACGGCGCGTGCGCTCGACGGGCGTGTCGACAGCGACCAGGTCTGGCAGACCCTGTATCGAATCGAGTTCTCCATCGCCGTCGTCGTGCTGGTGGGTGCGTTCGCCCTGCTTCGCAGCGCCGGCGATCGACCTTCTGCGACCGGCGGCTTCGGCGGCGTGAGTGCGCTCAGGACGGTCCCCGGCTGGATTCCCGCGACGGTCGCTTACGCGGCGTTCGGTTTCGCCTACATCCTGGTCATCGGGTTCCTGGTCGCTCGCCTCGAAGACGACTCCGGATTCACCTCCGATCAGGCTGCGGCCATGTTCTCCCTACTCGGCGCGGCAACCGTGCTGGGAGGGCTGACGTTGGGGCCGCTCTCGGATCGGATCGGTCGACGGGTCACGTTGACGTCGGCGTTCGTGTTGTTCGGCGGGTGTGCGCTGCTGGCCCTTACCGGCACGCAACCATGGGTCGCGATCGCCGCCTTCGGTGCCGGCTTGATGTTCTCGGGCATGCCGGCCCTGATCGTCGCCCACGTCGTCGATCACACCACGGCCGACACGTACGGGCCGGCATTCAGTGCTGCGACACTCGCCTTCGGCATCACGCAGATGATCTCACCACAGATCGGCGGCCTGATCGCCGACTCGCTCGGCTCGTTCACGTGGGTGTTCGTCCTGTCCGCGGCGGTGTCGTTCATCGGCGCTGCCTGTGCGAGCCGCCTGACGGACCGGGCGCCGACGACCGCCTTCACCTGAGCCCGCTGCCGGGGCTACCAGGTCGGCGTCTGCGCGGCCGGCGTGCGCTGCAGCGGTGTACCACCGATGCGCACGCCGAGCCGAGCCGACTTCGAGCGCTCGTCGAGCACGCATCGATCCGGATCTGTATCGACGTCGCTGAGGAGTGTCCACAGGTCAGCGAACGACATGGGCCGGTGGAAGAGGTAGCCCTGCGCACACCCTCCGCCGATCTGTTCGGCAGCTGCTGCCTGGGCAGTGGTCTCGATGCCTTCGAGGATCACATGGAGTCCGAGCGCCTTGCAGAGCGTCACGAGTGATTCCGTCACGGCCCGCGTGACGGGATCGTCGACGAGGTCGGCAACGAACGACCGGTCGACCTTGACGACGTCGATCGGCAGTTCGCGCAAGTGTGCGAGAGAGGAGAAGCCCGTTCCGAAGTCGTCGAGTCCGATACTGAAACCAGCAGCGCGCAGACTGAGCAGGATCGGGACGGCGGGGTCGGTTGCCAGAACGCTCGACTCGGTGATCTCGATCAGGAACTTGGATGGCTCGAGCCCGGCGGCGCGGACCTCTGCTTCGATCCACTCGCAGAATCCTGGAGCCTTGAGTTCGGAGTCGGCGACGTTGATCGACATGTTGAACGGCCGATCCAACTCGTCGAGTCGCGCCGCTGCCTTGATCGCTCCGATGATCACGCAGCGGCCGAGTTCCGGCATCAGGCCGGCGTCCTCGGCGACGTCGAGGAAGTCGCCGGGTGAGATCAGACCGTCGGGCGTCCGCCACCGAACGAGCGCTTCGACCGCGACGACGTCTGCATGCGGGAGGGTCACGATCGGTTGGAAGAACGGCTCGATGCAGCCGTCCACCAGTGCGTGTCGAAGGTCGACTTCGACGTCGAGGCGTCTCGCAGCTGCGCTCCGCAGTTGTTCGTCGAAGACGACACACCGGGCACGGCCGCGTGACTTCGCTGCATAGGCGGCGGTGTCGGCGTCGCCGAGCAGACCTTTCGCTGTGCGGGTCGGTGACAGCTCGGAGGACGCGATCCCGATGCTCATCGTCACGTGGAGCGATCGGCCCGAGATGTCGAACGGCTCGGACAGGCTGTCGACCAGCCGCGCTGCGACGCGGCGTGCCCGAGGCACTCCACCGGCCTCGACCAGGACGACGAACTCATCGCCGCCGAAGCGTGCGAGGACGGCGCCTTCGCCGAGATCCACCGCTCCGATGCGGGTGGCGATCTTGGACAGCAGGACGTCACCGGCCTGATGACCGAGTGAGTCGTTGACGATCTTGAACCGGTCGAGGTCGCAGAACAAGAGCGCGGGCGAGGCCCCCTCCGCGAGCACCTCGTCGAGGCGGTCGACGAGCAGCGATCGGTTGCTCAACCCGGTGAGTTGGTCGTGGAAGGCACGACGCTCGAGCTCGGCGGTGATCTTGCCCTCCTCGGTGACGTCGCGTCCGATTCCGAAGCAGCGCCCGACCGAGGCGTCGAACTGCAGCGCCCAGCGGACGCGTCGGTAGCTTCCGTCGGCGGTGCGCATCTGGAAGTCGGTCTCGGCGCGACCGTGCTGACGCAGTTCGAGTTCGACCTTGGGGCGGGTGATCGCGTCGGCGTCGGGCAGGAGTGACCACGAGTCGAGCCCGAACACCTGCTCACTCGTGTAGCCGAGGAGCTTCTCCCATGCAGCGTTGGACTGGATGATCAACCCGGCTTGGTCGTAGACCACGAACAGCGCGTCGCCCGACGAGAAGAACTGTCGCAGGAGGTGGTCGCCGGCGTCCTCGCGTTCGGCGGTTGCGAGCAGGAACCGACCGTTGATGTCCACCGGGCGGACTCGATAGCGACTGTGATCGACGCCGAACCGGAGCGTGGAGGTGTCGCCTGCAGCGGCGGCGTGCAGCAATCGTTCCCCCGGCTCCACGCTGAGCCACCGGCTCGTTCGCGAGCACGTTGCCCAAGTGGGTCACGACGGCGGCCGGAATCGGCATCGCAGCCACGACAGCAGACCAGGCAGCGAGGTCCGCTGGTGCGGCACCATCGAGCTCGAGTTCTGTCGTCCTAATATCTCAAGCGTCGGCACGGGGTCGCCGCCGGCTGAGGAATATGCGAGATTCTTGACGAAACCACACACCGGATCCTCGTCGGCCGCGCCGTTCGTGGCGGACGGTTACCGTGCGCTGATGGCCGAGCGGAACGTCCCGACCGTCGTCGTCGCACGCCAAGCCCGACCCGGCGCCGAAGAGGAGTTCGAAGCGTGGCTCGTGCGCCTCCACGCCGCAGCTCACGAGGCCCCAGGACATTTGCGCTCGGCGCTTCGCGAGCCGAGCGCACAACATCCCGACGAATGGACGATCGTCTACCAGTTCGACAGTGTGGAGTGCCGCCAACAGTGGCTCGACTCGCCGGTTCGCCGACAGTTGCTGCACGAAGGCCGTGACCTCACCGAGGGTGAACCTCGGGAGCAGGTGCTGGCGATGGCCTACGAACCAGCGCCGGTCACCGCCGTTGCATCGTTCCGCCTCGGGCCGGGTGGAGCGTCACGCATCCCCGGGTTCGAGCGAGAGGTCCGCACAGCACTCGCTCGCTTCGACGGGTATCTCGCCGGTCAGATCTTCGAGCCGGTTGCCGGCGTCCAGGAGGACACCGTCGTCACGTTCACGTTCGACACTCGCGACCACCTCGACGAATGGCTCGCGTCCGACGAGCGCGCCGAACTGCTGGCATCGATCGAACCGCACGTCGAAGGCGAACGGGTGATCAACGTGGTCGACGACCTTGCCGGGAGTCTCGGACCGAGCTTTGCCGGATGGTTCAGCGACGCTCCCGAGCGCCCGGTCAAGCGGTGGAAGCAGGCGTCCGTCGTGCTGCTCGCACTCTTCCCGACATCGCTGGCGCTGACGCTGGTCAGAGGCTGGCTGTTACCCGACCTCCCGCTCGTGCCGGCGGTGTTCGCGAGCAACGTCGCAGGCATCATCGTGCTCACCTGGCTGTTGATGCCGTACCTGACTCGCCTGCTCGCAGGCTGGCTCCGTCGCTGACGCGGCTGAAGCGCGTCGGCCGTCTCGACGGTGTCGAGGGTCGGGCCGTCAGGCGACGACGAAACGGTTGCGGCCACACCGCTTCGCCTCATAGAGCGCGGCGTCGGCTCGTTTGACCACGTTGCGGACGTCTGCGCACGGTCCGGTGGCCACACCTGCACTGACGTGGACGTCGAGGCCTGGCGAGATGTCGTGCCAGTCGGTGTGCGACAACGTGACCGTCACGTCCTTCGCGAACGTTGTCGCCTGGGTGGTGCCTGATTCGGCGAAGATCGCGACGAACTCGTCGCCGCCGTATCGGGCCAGCACGTCGCACGACTGGCTCGCCGTCGACAACGCCTTGCCGACTGCCGTCAGCACGGCATCGCCGACGGCATGGCCGTGGTCGTCGTTGACGATCTTGAATTCGTCGATGTCCACCAGAACGACCGAGATGGATCCGAGCTGGCGTTCGATCTCGTCCAGTCGAACTTCGAGGAGCCGCCGCGAGCCGGTGCGAGTCAACGCATCGACGTTGATCTGCTGGATCAGGTCGGTGGCTCGTCGTTGCATGGACGACTGCATCTGCTCGAGTTCGACACGCCGAGAGATCTGCCGCGGCCAACCGGCCGACCTGATCGACCTGCCAACCTCGAACGATGTCGGCGACGGCGTTCGAGTCCTCCAACGCGCCCGTCATGGCACCGAGCGCTGCGCGGGCACTGCTTCGCAACCGGTACGCCCTCACGACTCGGTGATCGTCGCCGGCGGTGCACAGCGGGCCGAGCGCCACATCGAGCAGGCCGACCGCTCGCTCGTGATCGCCGGCACCGTGAGCGTTGGTCGCCAGCACGAGTCGGTACCACGCTCCGAGTCGCGGCGCCGCGCCCTCGACCACGGTGTCGTCGAGATCGACCTGCCCGATCAGATCCGGCGAAGCGAGGAACGACAGCTCTGCGGCCATGCCGGGGCCGACGAGCTCGCGTGCCACTGGACTGGGGTCCCGGGAGAGTTGGGCGACGGCTTCGTCTGCCCGGTCGAGTGGGAGAGCGACCCGGGCGTGGTGTGCTTCGACCGCCACGTAGCACGCGTTGTAACAGACCGCGACGGGCGCAGGAACCCCCACCTGCGCGCAGATGTCTGCCGCCAGGCTCGAATACGTGAATGCCTGTTCGAAGGCCGACAGCTGAGCGAAGAGGATGGCGATCGCGTTCGCAGCCCGCGACGCGATCATCGTCTGGTCGGCGATGTCGACGAGCGCCATTGCCTTGACCGCGTAGTCGACCGCCGCCTCCACGTCCCCCGCTCGATGCATCATCCCTCCGGAGACAGCAGCGGCGAGCGCGGCCTCGTCCGAGCGTCCGCTCGCCACGAGCAGGTCGAACGCACGCACGCTGTCCGCTGCGGGAACCGACGGGTCCGAAGCACCCTGTTGGACGATCGCACGATCCAAGAACAGCGAGCCGCGACTGCCGTCGTCGGTCTCGGCCGAAATGGCAGCATCGAGTCTGCTGAGCTCGACGGATCGATCCGCGAGCAGGGCGGAGTTCCACGACCTGACGGTCGACGCGGACGAGCCCGGCGGCTGATTGGTCGTCACGTTCACTCCTCCATTCCTTTCGATCGGAACCGTCGATGGTTCATCGGAAGATCGCGAGCAAGACTTGACTGTCGTCGTCCTCGACGCGTGCGCGAATGATGACGGCTCCGATGTCGAAACGTCGGGTACGGATCCGTTCGGTCCGGGGTGGCAGATCGGTGCGCGGGCGCAGGCGTCGGCGGCGTGTCGCGACTGCCTGGCTGATCTCCATGGAGATCACAATGATCAGGGGGTACCTCAGAGATGTCCGAGCACCACACGCAGGGGATTCATCGGCTCAAGAGCACACGGCGGACTGCCGTCGAAGACGTCTCGCAGCCACTCGTCGGACAGGTCGAGATCGGAGCGGGTCGCTCGGGAGATGTCGGCCTGACTCGGGGCTGCGTCTCAGGACGACGCGCCGCGACCGGTCCCGAGCGACAGGGGAGTGTCCGCGAGGAGTACGCGGAGGTTGAGCTTCAGCGTGCCGAACATGATGCCGGGCTGATGCAACCAGTCGTTGTCGGCGCCGTACTCGATGGCCTCGATCCGGTCGAGGAGCGCGCCCCATGCGATCTGCTGCTCCAACCGCGACAGCGTCGCGCCCGGGCACACACGCGGTCCGGTCGAGAACGTCACATGCCGCGTGACGCCGGCGCGATCGAGATCGAGTTCGAACGGACAGTCGAACTCGGCGTCGTCGACGTTGGCGGCACCGAACCGCATGTGCAGGAGCGAACCGGCAGGCACGTCGACGCCCTGGAACACCTCGTCATGGGCCGTGACGCGGGTGGAGAGTCCGTGCGTCGGCGACCGCATCCGCATGGCCTCCTCCACGAAGTTGCGCAGCTTGGACCGGTCGCCTCGGAGCAGCTCGAAGGTGCCCGGAAACTCACAGAGCAGTTGCGCCTGTTCTTCGAGTGCGTACTGCGTGGTCTCGAGCCCGCCGAGGATCATCGCGTGGACGATGCCTGCGATCTCGATGTCGGTGAGCTGTCGGTCGAGCGCCTCGTAGTGCACGTCGCACAGGAAGCTGATCATGTCGTCCTGCGGATCATCGCGCTTCGCGGTGACGTGTTCGTAGATGTACTCCTGGAAACCGTCGAGGCGGGCCACCATGTCCTCGGTCTGCTCCGGCGTCATCTCGTGGCGGTGCCCACTTCCGTGAACGAACGGGGTGACCGCGGCGTCGCCCCACGCAGCGAGCCGAGGGATGTCCTCGATCGGGAAGCCGAGGATGCTCGCCATCACCCGCTGGGGGAGTGGACGAGCGAACCGACTGATGAACTCGACGTCGAAACCTCGAGCAGCGCCGGAGCGGTTGTCGATCCACTCGTCGATCAACGCATGCGCATGCTGCGTGATCATCTCCCTGTGGCGGAGTGCACCGGGGCCGACCCACGGGTCGGTGAGTTCCTTGCGGTGCCGGAAGTACAGCTCCTGGGTCGGGCGCAGCGTTGCCATCGACGCGGTCATCAAGCTGTTGTGCGCAGCGTAGATCTCCTCGCCGGACAGCCCCTGGTCGACCAGCTTGCCGAGCCGCATCGTCGTCACACTCGGGAACCGGACCGGGTCCTTGACGACCTGGGTGATGTCGGCGTGCTTCGTCAACACGAAGGCATCGGTGCCCGGTGTCAAGCCGCCGCCGTCGATCCGGTGGACCGGCGAATCGCGATGGAGGATCTCGTACGCCTCGTACCAGTGCTCCTGCGCACCGTCACCGAAGAGGTCGACGTCGTCGAGGTGCACGGGGCACGCCATCGGGCTCACGTCGTGGTTCACGTGTTTGGCATACGACGTCACGCTGGCCTCCTTGGCGTCGATCGTCCTGACGCTGTCGATGCTAGGTGGCGCTCTGCGTCACCGTCGGGCTGGACGCAGCGCCCGGTGGCGTCGACCGACATCGCTGTCGTGCGACGCGGTCCATGCCGTACGCGTGGTGAGGTAGCTGCCGTCGACGGTGAGCGCACGGACCATCGCGCAGCTCGCCCAGATGGCGCGTACCTGCGTCCACCGGTCCGAGGTGACGAAGCTCGGGTCGACCGCTGCGTCGGTCCGCACCATGCGGCTGTGGGTCAGATCGATCGTCCAGTACGAGTCGCGGGTCCTGAGCCGCACGACGCCCGGACCGAGCACGGTGACCGGTCCGGCGTCGCTGCGCACGTCGGTCCGACTCCCGGTCGGGAGTCCCAGCGGAATCAGTTCACCGCTCGGTGTCGTCGGATCGAGGTCGATCATCACGGTGGAGCCGGTTTCGACGGCGAGCGCGGCCGCGTCGATCAGGATCTCGGTCGACTCCACGTCGAGGCGCCGCGGGGGACAGATCACGACGTGGTCGCCCCACATGGAGACGAGGACGGCGGGGTCCCACGGTTCGATGTCGAGATCGGGGAACGGATGCATGGCGGACACCTCTCTTCTCTGTGGGCAAACACTCGGCGGGGTCGTGGTTCGGTGAAGTTCTCACGCTTGGTGAGGGACTCATCATGAACGAGCATCGTGACGAACTCGCGACGGATTGGTTCCAGTCACGCGCCCACCTCGTGACGGTGCAGGGTCGCTGGGTGTGCATCGGGTCGTTCTCCTACGATCCCCGAGCATGACAACGGACCCCTGGTGGCAGTCGGCGACCATCTACCAGATCTGGCCGCGCAGCTTTTCTGACGGTAATGGTGACGGAATCGGCGACCTGGCGGGGATCGTCGACCATCTCGATCATCTCGTCGACCTCGGCGTCGACGCCGTCTGGCTGTCGCCGATCTACCCGTCCCCCCAGGACGACGCGGGTTACGACATCAGCGACTACCGGGGGATCGACCCGCTGTTCGGCACGCTCGACGAGTTCGACGCTCTGGTCGCGGCGGTCCACGAACGGGGCATGAAGCTGATCATGGACCTCGTCGTCAACCACACCTCCGACGAACACGAGTGGTTCGTCGAGTCGCGTGGTTCCGAGCGGGCTGCGAAGCGGGACTGGTACTGGTGGCGCCCGCCGCGCGACGGGATGACCGGGGGCGAACCCGGTGCCGAGCCGAACAACTGGCGGTCGATGTTCGGTGGCTCGGCCTGGACGTACGACGCGCCGACCGGCGAGTACTACCTCCACCTTTTCTCGGTCAAGCAACCCGACCTCAACTGGGAACAACCCGACGTGCGTTCAGCCGTCCACTCGATGATGCGCTGGTGGCTCGATCGCGGGATCGACGGCTTCCGCATGGACGTCATCAACTTCATCTCGAAAGACGTGGAGCTTCCCGACGGGCGGGTCAGTGCAAGCGGCCGGTACGGCAACGGGATGCCGTACTTCATCGACGGTCCGCGGATCCACGAGTTCCTCCGAGAGATGCGCGAGGCGGTGGCGCCGGGACGTGACGACCTCATCTTCGTCGGCGAGATGCCCGGCGTGTCGGTCGACGAGGCGCTGCGCTACACGGCCCGTGACCGCAACGAGGTCGACATGGTCTTCCAGTTCGAGCACGTCGGTCTCGATCACGGTCGGCGCGGCCGGTTCGACCTACGGGACCTCCGCCTCACCGACCTCAAGGCCTCGCTCGGGCGCTGGCAGGACGGGCTCGCAGCAAGTGGATGGAACAGCCTGTACTGGTGCAACCACGACCAACCGAGAATCGTCTCGCGGTTCGGCGACGACCGCCACGACACCCACGGTGGCGAGTACCGGGTGCGCTCGGCCAAGATGTTGGCGACGGTCCTGCACCTCCACCGAGGGACGCCGTTCGTCTACCAGGGTGAAGAACTCGGGATGACGAACTACCCGTTCAGCTCGCTCGACGAGGTGCGTGACATCGAGGCGCTGAACCACGCTGCCGAGACGCTCGCCGACGGTGTGAGCATGGACGACGTGTTGGAGCAGCTCCGCCACGGAGCGCGTGACAACGCACGGACCCCGATGCAGTGGAACGACTCGGACCACGCCGGCTTCACCGATGTGCAGCCGTGGATGCCGGTGAACCCGAACCACGTCGAGATCAACGCCGCGACACAACGTGACGACCCCGACTCCGTCTTCCATCACTACCGACGGCTGATCGCTCTCCGCCATTCGCTGTCGGTCGTCGTCGACGGCCGTTTCGAGATGCTGCTCGCGGACGACGAACAGGTCTATGCGTTCACGCGGTCGCTCGAGGACGACCACCTGCTCGTCCTCGGCAACTTCTCGGGCGTCGTCGCCGACGTCGAGATGCCCGACGCACGGGGATGGGCCGGGGCGGACCTCGTCATCAGCAACGTGGACGAACCGTTCGAGGTCGCAACGTCGGATCGAGTGCGACTGCAGCCCTGGGAGGCAACCGTGTTGCGTCGCACGGCTGCGAATGTCGGTGGGTGACCTCGCGGGAGCGATGCCGGTCCGTGCTCGTTAGGCTTTCCTTACAACTGTTGATCGGCAGCTTGCTGCCTCGTTCGGATCGGAACCGCCCGTGCCCATCGCCCCTCGTCGAATCGCTGCCCTCGGTCTGACCGTCGCGCTCTGCTCGGTCGCTGTTGCCTGCAGTGGCGGCGACGACGACACCCTGCGTGTCTACAGCGGACGCCACTACGGCGTGGAGACAGCATTCGCCCAGTTCACCGAAGACACCGGGATCGAGGTCGAGTTCCTCACCGGCAACGACGCCGAACTCCGTGAGCGCATCGAAGCCGAGGGTGAAGACACCGAAGCGGACGCCTACATCACCGTCGACGCCGGCAACCTCGCTGCCGCTGCGGAACAAGGCCTGTTCCAGCCGATCGACTCGCCGGTCCTCGATGCCGCCATCCCCGCGGAGCTCCGTGACCCGGAGGACCGTTGGTTCGGTTTCGCCGTGCGGGTTCGCACCATCGTCTACAACCCCGAGTTGCTGTCCGAGGACGAGGTTCCCGACACCTACGAGGAGCTCGCCGACCCCGAATGGAACGGCAGAGTGTGCATGCGGGTGCCGGACAACGTCTACCAGCAGTCCCTCGTCGCCAGTCTGATCGCGGCCGATGGCGAAGCCGAAGCCGAGCGCGTCGTGACCGGGTGGGCGGCCAACTCCCAGCTCGTCGGCAACGACGTCCTGATCCTCGAGTCGATCGCGGACGGGATCTGTGAGGTCGGGCTCACCAACCACTACTACCTCGCTCGGAAGTACGAAGAGAACCCCGACTTCCCGGTTGCACTGAAGTGGGCCAACCAGGACGATCGCGGTGCGCACGTCAACGTGTCCGGCGGCGGTGTCACCACCTACTCGAAGCATCCCGAAGAGGCGCAGCAGTTCCTCGAGTGGCTCGCCACCGACGGGCAGGACATCCTCGTCGCCGCCAACCACGAGTACCCGGCGAACCCCGACGTGGCACCCGAACCCCTCATCGCCGAGCGGTTCGGAACCGACTTCGTCCGCGACGAAGTGAACGCCTCGGTGTTCGGGGCACTCAACCCCGACGCCGTACGCCTCATGGCCGACGTCGGCTACCGGTGAACCGCTGACGGAGCAGTCGCGACCGAGCCCATGAACACCACGCTGCACGACCGACAGGTCGACGACGACACGAAGCCGGGTGACATCGCGCCTGCCGGAGCTTCCCCGTCGGTTCCGGGTCGATTCGTCGGCGGGGGGCGCCTGGGGTGGACCGTCGCAGCGGTCGTAGCAGCCGTGCTCGTCGCCGTCCCGGTGCTGATGCTGGCATCGAGCATCCTGAACCCGAGTGGCGACGTGTGGGCGCAACAGTGGCGCACCGGGCTCCCCGGCGAGCTGCGCGACACCGCGCTCCTGCTCGTCGGCGTTGCTGTCGGCACCGTCGTGCTGGGATCTGGCCTCGCCTGGCTCGTGTCGGCCTATCAGTTCCCCGGCTCGCGCCAGTTCGGTTGGATGTTGATCCTCCCGCTCGCCGTACCGAGCTACATCCTGGGTTTCCTCACCCTCTCGACGGTCGGCCAGACCGGGCCGGTGCAGGACTGGTGGCGCGACCGGTTCGGGCAGGACGCCTGGTTCCCCAGCGTCGAATCGCTCGGGGGAGCGATCGTCACCTTCACCCTCGTGATGTATCCCTACGTCTACCTGCTCGCACGGGCGGCGCTCCGCGACCAGGCGAGCGGCGCCTACCAGGCGGCTCGCACGCTCGGCGCGACCCGCGCCGAAGCGAGCCGGCGGATCGTCCTGCCCCTCGTCCGACCAGCAGTGGCCGCCGGTGCGGCGATCGTGATCATGGAGACGCTGACCGATTTCGCAACGGTCACCTACTTCGGTGTCGACACCGTGTCGGTCGGCGTGTTCCAGATCTGGCGCGGCACCTACGACCGCGACGCCGCCAGTGAGATCGCCACCCTCGTGCTCGCATTCGCGCTGCTCGCGATCGGCCTCGAACGCGTCGCCCGGGGGCGCGCCCGGTTCAGCCAGTCGACGTCCGCCGGTGCAGGAATCGAGCCGATCCGTCTCCGTGGCGCTCGCGCCGCGCTCGCCACCGGCACCTGCGTGGCGCTGCTGCTCGCAGCATTCGTCGGGCCGGTCGTGCGCCTGGTGCTGTGGGCGGTGCAGGAGCAGCGCAGCGATCGCGGCACCCCCCAGACCGACCAGTTCGGCGGGTATCTCGCCAACAGTCTGCAACTCGTGGCGTTCACCGTCGTGGTGTGCATCACCGTGGCCGTCGTGCTGTCCAACGCTCAGCGGTTCGGACGACCGCGCGTCACCCGGCTCGCCACGCGAGTGACGGCGATGGGCTACGCCGTGCCCGGCCCGGTCGTGGCGATCGGTGTGATCCTCGCCGTGGTGGGCTTCGATCAACTACTCGGTCGGATCGGCCTCGAATTGCCGGGTGCGGTCCGCACCGGATCATTGCTGATCCTCGTGTACGCCTATGCCGTCCGGTTCCTGGCGCCGGGGCTGACCGCCGTCGAGTCGGGCATCGGCCAGGTCAGCGACGAGGTCACCGCATCGGCACGCACGCTCGGGGCGAACACGTTCGAGACGGCCCGTCGGGTGCACCTTCCGCTGACCCGTTCGTCGTTGCTCGCTGCAACGGTCCTCGTCGGGGTCGACGCGCTGAAGGAACTCCCGATCGTGTTGCTGCTCCGGCCGTTCGGTTTCGACACGCTGCCGGTGTGGGTGTACAACCTGGCGTCGGAGTCACGCTTCCAACAGGCAGCACTTCCGGCGCTGTCGATCATCCTCGTCGCACTGCTGCCGGTCGCCGTGTTGGCCCGACGCCTGGACCGCCCCGAACGATGATCGACCTCACCACACCCGACGCCGACCCGGCGAGCGATCGCGACACAGCGGTGGCGAACGCATCGCTGAAGGTCCACGGCGTGAGCAAGCGGTTCGGCGACGTCGTGGCTGTCGACTCGGTGTCGCTCGACGTCGGCCCCACCGAACTGGTGGCGCTCGTCGGGCCCAGTGGTTGCGGCAAGTCGACGCTGCTCCGGATGATCGCCGGGCTCCTGCCGGTCGAGTCCGGCCACATCGAGATGGGCGCGACGGTCGTCGACGACGGTCATCGGTCGCTGCCGCCGGAGCAACGCAGGGTGGGTCTCGTGTTCCAGGAACACGCGCTCTTTCCGCACCTCACCGTGGCGAAGAACGTCGGATTCGGTGTTCGTGCCACCACCCGCGAACGTTTGCAACGCGTGGAGCAGATGCTCGATCTCGTGGGTCTCGGTGGCTACGGCGAGCGATTCCCACACGAACTGTCGGGCGGGGAACGCCAGCGGGTCGCGCTCGCCCGGGCGCTGGCCCCCGACCCTGCGCTGATGCTGCTGGACGAACCGTTCGCCAGCCTCGACCCCAACCTCCGTGCTCAGGTGCGCAACGACGTCGTCGACGTGCTCGCATCGACGTCGACCCCTGCCGTGTTCGTCACCCACGACCAGGCAGAAGCCCTCGCGGTCGGTGATCGCATCGCGGTGATGCGCGACGGCAAGGTGCTGCAGATCGACGGTCCGGACTCGGTCTTCCACCGACCGGCCAACCGATTCGTGGCCGCCTTCATGGGCGAAGCGGATTTCATGACCGTCGCTGCGTTGCGAGCGGCGTTCGGATCGGTCGACGACGGGCTCGGCGACAACCTGCGCGACGTGGACATGGATCGTACGGTGATGGTGCGGCCCGACGATGTCGGCTTCGCCGTCGATCAGGGCGGCGGTGCACGCGTGGTCGGCGCCGAGTTCCGCGGCTCGTCATGGTGCTACACGCTGGAGATGGAGTCCGGCGAGACGGTGCGTTCGATGCGATCCCACGTCGCGCCGGTCGAGGTCGGCACGACGGTCCGTCCGGCTCTCGTGCCCTCCCATCATCCCGTCGTCGTCGAGGACTGAACGCCTGGATACACGGTCAGGTGATCGGGATGCGTTCGAGCGTTGCGACATCCGTTGCGACCCGAAGGACGGTGAGGCCGTCAGGGCTCGGTTGGGTGTCGGCAGGTTCTTCGCTGCCGTCGACGTAGCCGAAGGATTCAATGGTGCCGCCGGGGTGGAGAACGAAGAGAAACACTCCGGACAGGTAGGCGGGATCGCTGGCGGGAGCGCGCATCGTCACGACGTACCCGCCGTCAGCGGACGGCGAGATCTCGTCGACGAATGCGCTCCCGTCGGGAGGACGCCCCACGGTCCACTGCTCTGTCGGGTCGGAGAAGACCCAGAAGCCTCCAGCGCCTTCGATCGTGGGGAGAATGGTGTCGGCGCCGATGACCAGGTCGAGTCCGAGGGGGTTCGACGGTCGGGCACGATCGGACGTCGTGTACGAGCCGGCCGAGCTCGGATCGGTGCGTGTCCACGTGTCGTCGATGCGGGTGAGCCTCGTGACGAGTCGGCCGCTGCGGAGGTCGACCTCCGCACCACGATCCGCACCCCACACGACTGCGATGTCATCGGTTCCCACCCACGCCTGTGACACGACGATGTCGTCGGGCAGGTCGATGGTCTCGACGTCACCCTCGGGGTTGCGTACGAGTATTCGGGAGTCGACTGCCGCCACGACCCGCCCGCCGCCGGTGACAGCCAACGCATCGGCGCCGACGTCGCCGAAGACCGAAGCGACATCGAACGTGACGGGGCTGCTGGTGCGGGTGTCGATGACGCGGCGGGGAGTGATCGCGGTTGCGGCGTCAGCGGTGATCGTTGCGAGTTGGTCGGCAACGAGGTCGACGGTTGCCTGTGCGCTGTTGTGGAAACAGACCTGTTGGTCGGCTCCGATCGTGGCGACGGCGATGTTCGGGTCGATGGTGCCGACGACATAGTTGACGTTGGAGACCCCGGTCGCATCTCCCTCGGACGACGACAAGGATCCGTGGCCCGGCCCGGTCGGGCGAACCGGCGTCAGGTTGATCACTGCCAGATCGCCCGGATCGCCGCTCACGTCGAAACAACGTGACCGATACGGCTCGACTGGGAGACCGGTACCGGTGCGGGTGTCGATGACGCGGCGGGGAGTGATCGCGGTTGCGGCGTCGGCGGTGATCGTTGCGAGTTGGTCGGCAACGAGGTCGACGGTTGCCTGTGCGCTGTTGTGGAAACAGACCTGTTGGTCGGCTCCGATCGTGGCGACGGCGATGTTCGGGTCGATGGTGCCGGCGGCATAGTTGACGTTGGAATAGTCGATGTTGGAGATCCCGTTCGGTGGGTCGTCCGACGACGACAGGGATCCGTAGCCGGGCCCTGTGGCGCGGACCGGTGTCAGGTTGATCACTGCCAGGTCACCCGGATCGCCGCTCACGTCGAAACAACGCGAACCCGACGGCGTGACGGGGCTGCTGGTGCGGGTGTCGATGACGCGGCGGGGAGTGATCGCGGTTGCGGCGTCGGCGGTGATCGTTGCGAGTTGGTCGGCAACGAGGTCGACGGTTGCCTGTGCGCTGTTGTGGAAACAGACCTGTTGGTCGGCTCCGATCGTGGCGACGGCGATGTTCGGGTCGATGGTGCCGGCGGCATAGTTGACGTTGGAGACCTCGGTCGCATCTCCTTTGGCCGACGACAGGGATCCGTAGCCGGGCCCTGTGGCGCGGACCGGTGTCAGGTTGATCACTGCCAGGTCACCCGGATCGCCGCTCACGTCGAAACAACGCGAACCCGACGGCGCGATCCGGTCCGGCCCATCGGCGCTGGCGTCCGACGCGGATGCCACCCGACCCGCGGTCGCGAGACTTGCAACGATCAGCCCCGACGACACCGTCCATCGAGCCGCCCGGATGCGCCGTGAGCGTCCGCGGGGATCAGCCGCTCTGCCGCGGCGTCGCTCGTCGAATCTCGATCGATCAGCGCTCGGAACGTGTTCCCGATCATCTCGCGTGTGGCGAAGGAGGCTGTACACGGCGTGTCCCCGTTCTCATGACATCCGGCCCGAGTTTCGAGCACACCAGCAGCACCGATCGGCGCTCGGTTCATCGAACCAATCCGAGTGGTCCGTTGTCAAGACCCGGAAGGGGGAGGCGAGTCGTCCGTGATGTACGCGGTCGGACTGTCGTCAGCGCAGACGCGCAGGACGGCGTTCCGATTTCGCCGCACGCCGTTGCCGGGCGTCACACCGAGACGGACTCGCGTGAGACGCCGGCATCGACGACGTCGGTGCGCTTGGGTCCGGCGACGAGGAGGTAGACGAAGGCGACGCTCGCCATCGCGACGCCGATCCACATCGAGCTGATCCAGCCGTCGACCCAGGCCTGCTGCGCCGCTGCGACGACCTGCCCGGCCAGCTGTGGGTCGGTCTGGCCGACGTTCGATGCTGCGACCCAGCGCGGCGTAGTAGTCCTCACCGACGACGGCACCGAGTTCGCCCGGCAGACCGGCAGCGAAGCCGGCGATGTTGTCGGCGTATCCCGATGACACGATCGAGCCGAGCAGTGCGACGCCGACAGCGCCGCCCAGTTCGCGGCTGGTGTCGTTCAGCGCCGATGCGACGCCCTGCTTCTCGGCGGGCAGCGTGGCGGTGATGGCCTCGGTCGCCGGGGTCATCGTGTTGCCCATCCCGAGCCCGATCAGCACCAGGCCAGGGAGGATGCCCAGGTAGCCGCCATCGGGCGATGCCGAGAGTGCGAGCGCCACCAGCCCGACGACCGCGACGACGATGCCCATCATCATCGTGTTGCGGCTGCCGATCCTCGCCGACACCTTGGGCGCGAGCGACGACATCACGACCATGGTGGCCGCCATCGGCAACAGCCCGGCTGCGGAACGCAGCGCCGAGTACCCGAGGATCGTCTGGAAGAACGGGAACAGCACGAGGAAGATGCCGAACAGCACGGCGAACATCGTCGTGATGGTGAACGAGCCCGATGCGAGGCCACGGTTCTTGAACGCGGTCACGTCGAGCAGCGGGTCGTCGGCGCGCAGTTCCCACATGATGAACCCGACCAGCGCAGCGACGCCGGCGACCAGACCCACGATCGTGAGCGAGTGGCCCCAGCCCTTCTCGGGTCCTTCGTGGATTCCGAACACCACGCCACCGATCGCAACGGCAGACAGCAACGAACCGATCACGTCGAAGCGGCCCTCGCCGGCTTCGCTCGAGTTCGGCACCGACTTGATCGCCATGGCGCCGGCGAAGATCATGATCCCGATCGGCACCACGAACAACCAGCGCCAGCTGAAGTAGTCGACGAAGAACGACGACGTGAACAACCCGATGATGCCACCGGCACCGGCGAAGCCGGCCCAGATCCCGATCGCCTGTGACCGTTCCTCTGGCGGGAACGACGACGTGATGACGGAGAGCGTCACGGGCATCACCATCGCAGCACCCAGTCCGGCGAGCGCGCGAGCGAAGATGAGGACGCCGACGGTCGGGGCGAGCGCCGCCAACAGGCTGGCCGAGGAGAACACGACCAGTCCGGCGAGCAGGACGTGCTTGCGGCCCCAGCGGTCGCCGATCGCACCGATCGGCATGAGCAGTGCGGCGAGCGCGAGCGTGTAGGCGTTGATCACCCAGAGCACCTGGCCCTGCGAGGCACCGAGGTCGACGGCGACCTGTTGCTGGGCGACGTTCAGCCCGGAGACCGACGCGATGACGGCGATGAGCGCCGCACACATCGAGATGAGGATGTTGCGCTTCTGTCGAGCGCTGAGCTCTGTGTTGCTCATGGTGAACCTTTCGTTCGGGTCGGTCGTCCGTGCGTGGAGAGATCCCTCCGCTCGAACAGAACGAAACGGTATCGTTGCGTTCATGAGCGCGCAACAGATCGAGGCGCAGGAGACCGACGTCACGTGTGGCAGAGTCGGCGTCGACGCTCGAAGCCCCGGGTCGCCACACCATCGAGAGGAGCCGCTCCACATGAACGAATCGCTCTCGCCACGCGTCGCACGCAGCCGCGCGAAGATCCTCGCCGCCGCCACTGATCTGTTGGTCGAGTCAGGCGCCCGTTCGGTCACCGTCGACGCCGTCGAAGCCGCATCCGGAGTCGCCAAGTCGACGCTGTACCGGCACTTCTCCTCGCGTGACGACCTGCTCGTGGCGGTCGTCCGGTCCAGCCTGCCGGACATCACCGAACCCGATCTGAGCGTGGGCTTCGAGCAGGCGCTGCGTGGACTGGTCGACTCCGCCGCCCGAGCGTTCGCCGATCCGAACTGGGCTCGGATCTTTCCGGCGGTCGTGTCGCTGCGCACCTCGATGCCCGACCTCGACGAGTTCATCCAGGCCGACAAGGCGGACCGCCAGGAGGCACTCGCGCGCGGTACTCGACCTCGGAGTCAGCGACGGGTCGTTGCCCGGACCCATCGACATCCAGGTCGCCACGAACCTGCTCGTCGGTCCGCTCGTCTTCGCGGCCATCACCGGTCGAGGTGACAGCTCCGACGCAGACGCTCTGGCCGAACTGGCTCGGTTCGTGGTCGACCGGTTCGTCGGCTCCTATCGGAACTGACCCGGGGCGCACCGAATGCGGTGCGTTCGAGTCGGGCACGCCCGCATCTGTACGTTGCGAACATGAGCCTGACCGGTCGTTGTCTGTGTGGTGCTGTCTCCTACGAGTTGGCGGGCGACCTGATCGCCACCGCGGTGTGCCACTGCGATCACTGCCAACGCCAGAGCGGGGGAGCCTTCTCCGTGAACCTCGTCGCTCACGAATCTCAACTGACGGTGTCGGGCGACCTCACGACCTACGGCGACACGGGTGACGATGGTGGCGACACCGTGTACGTCCGCCGCCGCTTCTGTGGTGCGTGTGGATCGCCGATCGTGTCAGACCTCGTCGACACCGCCGGCATCATCGCAGTGAAGGCCGGGACCTTGGACGAGAAGTCCGACGTCCGCCCGACCGTCGAAGCCTGGTGCGAGAGCAAGCAGCCCTGGGTCGATCTTCCCGGCATGGACGTCTCACTCGACCGGGAGTGACGCGGATGGGCGAAGAATCCGGAGGTCGTCCGCACGTCGTCATCGTCGGCTGCGGCTTCGGCGGACTCGCCGCAGCGCAGTCCCTCGCTGACGCCGACGTCGACGTCACCATCATCGATCGGGCCAACCACCACACGTTCCAACCGTTGCTCTATCAAGTCGCCACGGCCGGCCTCAACCCCTCGGACATCGCCCAACCCATCCGCCACATCGTGCGCAAGCAGCGCAACGCCCGGGTGCTGCTCGACGAGGTCGTCGGGGTCGATCTCGACGAACGAACCGTCCAGACGCTCGCGGGCCACATCGGCTACGACTACCTCGTGCTCGCCACCGGCAGCGACACACTCCTACTTCGGGCACGACGAGTGGGCGGCTCGAGCGCCCGGTCTGAAGACCATCGAGGACGCGCTCGACATCCGTCGCCGGATCCTGCTCGCGTTCGAGCGGGCAGAGGCCACCGACGACACCGTCGAACGACATCGGCTGATGACCTTCGTGGTGGTCGGAGCCGGTCCGACCGGCGTCGAGCTCGCAGGTGCCGTCAAGGAGATCGCGACGAAGACTCTGCGCCGTGACTTCCGGTCCATCGACACCACGACCAGTGAAGTCATCCTCGTCGAAGCCGCCGCACGCGTGCTGGGCAGCTTCCCGCAGAAGTTGTCCGAGTCGGCCGAGCGGCAACTCGAGAAGCTCGGAATCGACGTCAGAACCTCGACGCTCGTCACCGACATCGACGCTCACGGGGTGACGACCGAGCACGGCGTGATCCCGGCAGCAACCGTGCTGTGGGGTGCTGGGGTGGCAGCGTCCGAACTCGGTCGCGAGGTGACCGACGAGCCCGATCGTGCTGGACGTGTCCCGGTGACCGACGAACTTGCCCTGCACGGACATCGCAACGTGTTCGTCATCGGCGACCTCGCCAAGGTGGTCTCGGGCGGCGTGCCCGTCCCCGGTGTCGCGCCTGCTGCGCAGCAAGGTGGTCAGCACGTCGCCCGATGCATCGGTGCCGACCTCGAGCACGCCCCACGCCCGACGTTCGTCTACAAGGACAAGGGGTCGTTGGCCACGATCGGGCGCTCCAAAGCGGTTGCCGACCTCGGTCCGAGGCTGCGGTTCGGTGGATACGTCGCATGGCTCATCTGGTGGATCGTGCACATCTGGTCACTGATCGACTTCCGCTCCAAGCTGCGTGCCATGTCCGGCTGGGGATGGCAGTACTGGACCGGTCGACGCAATGCGCGCCTCATCACGGGGACGGTCGTTCGAGATGCGGCGTCGAGTCGACAGGAATGACGCCGACCGACGTGTGACCGAGAAACCAGGCCCGGGGACGCTGGAGTACGGCAAGAACGAGACCAGGTTCTCTATGGTGCGAGCACTCCCGAGTCACCCGTGACTCGAGAGGCGGCCGCAACGTCTGCGACTGCGCCAGCAATCTCGCCACGCCCGATCCCCAGGAGTCTCATGCCCGTCGACCTCGACCCCAGCCGCTTCACCTTCCTCGACGTCGAGCACCGCGACGACGGCGTGTCCGTCGTGACGCTGAACCGCCCGGAGAAGCGCAACGCGCTCAATGTCGCCACGATCGAAGAGCTGGTCGAGTTCTTCTCGCTCGCCCCGCGGGTCGGCGTGAAGGCCGTCGTGCTGGCCGGCGCCGGCGATCACTTCTGTGCCGGCCTCGATCTGATCGAGCATCACGACGAGGACAGGAGTCCGGCGGACTTCATGCACGTGTGCCTGCGATGGCACGAGGCATTCAACAAGATGGAGTACGGCGGTGTCCCGGTCATCGCCGCCCTGCAGGGCGCGGTCGTCGGCGGCGGACTGGAACTGGCGAGCTCGGCGCACATCCGCGTGATGGACAGCTCGACCTACTTCGCGTTGCCCGAGGGGCAGCGTGGACTGTTCACCGGTGGTGGCGCGACGATTCGGGTTGCGCAGTTGGTCGGCAAGGCGCGGATGGTCGACATGATGTTGACCGGGCGGGTCCACCAGGGCCAGGCCGCATGTGATCTCGGTTTGGCGCAGTACATCGAGACGACGCGACCGAGCTTCGACAAGGCGCTCGAGCTCGCTCAGCAGGCGGCCGCGAACCTGCCGCTGACGAACTTCGCGATCTGCTCGGCCATCAGCCACGTGCAGAACATGTCATCGTTCGACGCGGCGTACGCCGAGTCGGTCGTGGCCGGCGTCGTCAACACGCAACCAGCAGCGCGCGAACGTCTCGCTGCGTTCGCGGACAAGTCGGCGCCGCGCACCCGCCCTGCCGCCGACTAACCGAGTTCGCCGGTCGGGCAGCCGATCGTGGTCCGAGGACCTGTCGCCAGCGATCGTGCGAACCGAAGTGTAACCAAACAACTGGTTGGTGAATGCTCGCTCACGAGCCGCTCGTCGGGCAGTACCTGCGTCGCTGGCGATGTGTCACACTCTGCAGGTGTCCACCCGTAGTAACACTGCCGTTCGGTTACGACGGTGAGGAGAGTGAACCCATGAGCATCGAGACCGACGTCGACCAGAACCTCATGTGTGACGAGGCGGTGCGTGACCCCCACACCTATTTCTCTCGGCTCCGCGACGTCGACCCGATCTACTGGAACGCACGCCACCGTGCCTGGGTGCTGACCCGCCACGCCGACGTGGGTGCAGCGCTGCGCGGGACCGATCTGACGGCAGAACGCATCACGCCGTTCGCCTCGGCGGTCAGTACCGCTGCAGCATCGGACGGCGTCGACGACACGTTCCGGATCCTCGAGGACTGGCTGGTCTTCAAGGACGCTCCCGAACACACCCGGCTGCGTCGCCTCGTGGCCCGTGCCTTCACGCCGTCCGTCGTGAAAGCGCGGATCTCCGAGATCGAGCAGACGATCACCGAGCTGGTCGCCGATCTCGATTCGAGCGCCGACCTCATCCAGGAGTTCGCATACCCGCTTCCCGCAGTGGTGATCGCTCAGATGCTCGGCGTGCCGCCCGAGGAGCGCGACCTCTTCAAGAAGTGGTCTGATCAGATCACGGCACTCGTCTTCGGTGCCTACGGCCAGGAAGATCGCTTCGAGACGGCGGCGGCGGGGATGCTCGAACTCCGTGATTACCTCGTCGACCTGATCGAGCACTACGAGCAGTCGCCGGGCGACAACCTGATCAGCGTGCTCCTGGAACACGAAGCGGACGACGGCGACGTGCTGTCACGCGAGGAGCTCGTGGCGACCTGCACCCTGTTGCTCTTCGGTGGGCACGAGACCACGACCAACCTGATCGGCAACGGCATGCTGGCGCTGCTGTCGGCGCCCGACCAGGTCGACCTGCTCCGAGCGAACCCGGACCTCGTCGGTCCGGCGATCGAGGAGATGTTGCGCTTCGACGGACCGGCGCGAGCGACCGTGCGCCTGGTCAAGAACGAGCACACGATCGACGGTCGCACGATGTCGCCGGGCGAGCGGGTCTTCCTCGTCAACCTCGCCGCGAATCGGGACCCCGAGGTCTACGCCGACGCCGACCGTCTCGACGTCGAACGCCGGCCGACGAACCATCTCGGCTTCGGTGTCGGCATCCACTACTGCCTGGGCGCTCCGCTGGCTCGTCTCGAAGGTCGACTCGCAATCTCCGCGTTGCTCGACCGGTACTGCAGCATCGAGCTCGACGTCGACCCGGCATCGCTCGACTGGCATCCGACGATGCTGTCGAGAGGCCTGGTCAACCTGCCGGTCGTCCTGTCCGTCTGACCATCCGTTCGGCAACGATCCCGTAGAGTAAGAAGGAGCAACGCAGTGGATGTCACGGGCCTGATGAGGCAAGCAGCGAAGTTCAACGCACACCGAACCGCAGTGGTGCACGGCGATCGGCGTCTCACCTACGCCGAGGCGTGGGATCGCGGCATTCGTGTGGCGAACGGCTTGCTCACGCTCGGCCTGCAGCCCGGCGACCGCGTCGGTGTGCTCGAAGACAACTCGATCGGCGCCCAGGACTTCTTCGCGGGTGCCTCCATCGCCGGCCTGATCCGCGTGCCGCTCTATCGCGCGCAACTCATTCGACAGCCACGTCCACATGCTCGAACACACCGGGTGTCGGGCCCTCGTGGTCGCCGACTCACATCTGGCCGACATCGTCGACATCGACCAGCACGTCGCAGGGCTCGAGCACGTGGTGGTTCGCGACGACGGCTACGAGGACTGGCTCGCCGCTCAGTCGGACGTCGACCCGATGCTGGAGTTGTCGCCCGACGACTGGTACATCATCCGACACACGGGCGGAACGACCGGGCGGGCCAAGGGCGTTGCCTACACCCACCGCTCCTGGCTCGCGGCCGGGCGCGACTGGTTCTACAACTTCCCACCGATGCAGGCCGGCGACCCGTGCCTCCACGTCGGGCCGATCTCACACGGTTCGGGCTACCTGTACACGCCGACCTGGTTGTCGGGTGGCGTCAACGTGCTGCTCGACCACTTCGACCCGCCCGACACGATCGACGTGATGGAACGCGAAGGCATCGCCTACATGTTCCTGGTGCCGGCGATGCTCAACGCGCTCGCCCGCGAGGACACGGTTCGCGAACGCGACTGGTCGAAGCTGAAGGTGATCCAGATCGGTGGCGCTCCCATCAACGACGAGACCGCCCTGCTCGGCAAGGACGTGTTCGGGATGGTGCTGTACCAGGGCTACGGACAGACCGAAGCCCTGCCGGTGTGCATGATGGGTCCGGAGGAGTGGTTCTCGGACGTCGAAGGGTCGAATCCGTTGCGTTCGGCGGGGCGTGCGCTCCCGTTCGCGAACCTGCAGATCCGTGACCCGGAGGACCCGATGCGTGAGGTGCCGCTCGGTGACGAAGGCGAGATCGCCATTCGCTGCGACGGTCAGATGCTCGGCTTCTGGGAGAACCCGGAGGCCACCGCGGAACGCATGACGGCGGACGGCTTCGTGCTGACCGGCGACATCGGGCGTCTCGACGACAACGCGTACCTCTACGTGCTCGATCGCAAGGACGACATGATCATCTCGGGCGGCTTCAACATCTGGCCGGCCGAACTCGAGAACGTCATCCAGGACCACCCTGCGATTATCGAGGTCGCGGTCATCGCTGCACCGCACGAGCGCTGGGGCGAGACGCCGATGGCGCTCTGCGTCACCGGGCCCGGCGCCGTGGTCACGGAAGCCGAAGTGATCGAGCTGTGCGCCGAGCGACTCGGTTCGTACAAGAAGCCGAGCCGTGTCGAGTTCCGCACCGACGCGCTCCCGAAGAGCCCGGTCGGCAAGCTCCAACGCAAGGTGCTGCGCGAGCCGTACTGGGCCGGTCACGATCGACGCGTCTCCGGCAACTGACACGCTGTCGGTCGTCGATCATCCGTGGAACGATGGTCGCCATGTCCCCGCGCCTGACTCACTTCGCGATCAACACCGATGATGTCGAATCCACGCAGTCGTTCTACGCCGAGGTGTTCGGTTGGTCGTTCCAGGCGTACGGCCCACCGGGCTTCGTGCAGATCGTCGACGAGGTCGGAGGGAGTCCGATCGGAGCGATCCACGATCCCAGGTGTCGGGCACCTGCTCGCATTCCAGGACCCCGGAGGAAACCCGGTGCTTGCGATGCAGTACGACGCCGACACCCCACTCGACAACCCAACGGTCGTTGGGTTACGATGAGTGAACCAGGTCACATCTATTCATTGGGGGAAACACCATGCCACTCGGTCTCGACAAGCTGGAGCGGGTCACCGCAGACGTCCAGGCGAACGATCTCGACTGGGTCGAAGTCGCCGAAGGTTCCTACTTCAAAGCGCTGACGATCCACATCCCGACCAACACGGTCGCGTACGCGTTCCGCATGGATCCCGGTGCGCCGGACTTCCCGTCGCACTTCCACATCTGCCGGGCGATGTCGTACACGACGAAGGGCTGGTTCGGCTATCGCGAAGGAACGAACTCCGTCGACAACGGGATGTTCTCCTACGAGGCAGCCGGCTCGTTCCACACGCCGTTCAGCGACTGCCCGGAAGGATTCGAAGCTCGGGGGATCTTCGAATCCGACTCCAACGTCCTGCTGCAGAATCACGAGGCCCCCGATCCGAACAGTGACGTGATGAACGAACTGTGCGTGACGGACTTCCTCGAGTTCGCAGCACCCGAGACGCACATCGTGCACGCCGATGGCACCATCGCCGGTGAGCCGCACTTCAAGTACGACTTCACGAGCGGCTCGGACGTCTTCGCGAACAACTGATCCACACCGACCGTCCGAGGAGGCCCGCCGGTTCGCCGGCGGGCCTCCTCGCGTCCGGGACGCGATACGTTCAGGCCGATCACGACGGCGGTCCGTCGTGTCTGCAGAGGAAGCCCGGACCCATGCCACGCCCCAGTCGATGGAACGAGATCGTCGACGCTGCGGCACGCCTGTTCCAGGAGAAGGGCTTTCCGTCCACGTCGCTGGAGGACATCGCCACCGAGGTCGGTGTGTGGAAGGGCAGCCTCTACCACTACATCGACTCCAAGGAGGACCTGCTCCTCGCCGTCGTGCGCGAACCCGCCGAGCAGATCCTGGCGCAGATCCGCGAGATCAAGACCATCGACCTTCCGCCCGCCGAGAAGATCCGACGGATCGCCCGGGGGCACGCTCGCACCCTCGACGAGACCTTCGTCTACGCGTCGGTGTACCTGCAGGAGATCGCCGGCCGCAATCGGTCCGACGAATGGTCGGCCATGGATCGCGAGTACGTCGCCACGATCACCGAGATCATGCAGGACGGCATCGACAGCGGCGACTTCTCGCCGCACCTCCATGCGCGCACCGCCGGCCTGTCGATGGTCGGCGCCTTCAACTGGATGACGCACTGGTATCGCCCCGACGGCCCGCAGACCGCGGTCGAGATCGCCGACCAGATCTGCACGATGCTGCTCGAAGGCCTGATCAGCCGCTCGAACTCACCGAGCTGACGCGACTCGGGCGTTCGTCATTCGAGGACGGCGACGACGCATGCGTTGCCGTCGATGCCGGCGACGCCGCCACCCATCGTCTCGACGAGACCGATGCGCGCGCCGTCCACCTGTCGCTGGCCGGCGTCGCCACGCAACTGCCAGGTGATCTCTGCGATCTGGGCGAGGCCGGTCGCCCCCAGCGGGTGACCGCGTGAGAGCAACCCGCCGGAAGGGTTGACCGGCTGCTTGCCGCCGACCGTCGTGTGTCCGTTCCGCAGCAGCGATGCGCCGTCCCCCTCGGTGGCGAGACCGAGCGCCTCGGTCGTCACGATCTCGCCGATGGTGAAGGCGTCGTGGCATTCGATGACGTCGAGGTCGTCGGGAGACACCCCGGCGGCTTCGTACGCGGCGTTCGCGGTGTCACGCACGAGACCGAAGCCCCAGACGTGGTCGCTGCGGTGATCCCACAGACCGCCGGACTGCAGGACCGATGACCGCACCCGGACGGTTCGATCGGCGCCCTTCGCCGAGCCGATCACGGCGGCGGCTGCACCGTCGGCGATGGGGCAGCACTGGAGCAAGGTCAGCGGGTCGGCGATCATCCGCGAGTCCAACACCTGCTCGACGGTGTGTGGTGTGCGGTGCTGGGCCCGTTCGTTGCCCGCTGCGTGCCCGTGGTTCTTCACTGCGACGAGCGCGAGGTCTTCGGCGCTCACCCCGTGC
Organism: Ilumatobacteraceae bacterium; assembly: GCA_963797925.1. Taxonomy (GTDB): domain Bacteria; phylum Actinomycetota; class Acidimicrobiia; order Acidimicrobiales; family Ilumatobacteraceae; genus Ilumatobacter_A. Next base: position 930,860 of record CAWCQZ010000001.1, read on the forward strand.
ACCTGCTGATAGCGGGTGGCGGACATCGCATAGAGGCTCGGCAGTGCGAGACCGGACCGGCCCTCGGGGTCGGTCGATTCGGGGTGGATCGCTCCGGCAAAGCTGTCGGTCATCTTCTCGACGCCGACGGCGAGGACGTTCCCGAACCGTCCGTGCTCGACGGCCTGCACCGCTTCGTGGAAGGCGGTGGTTCCGCTGGCGCATGCGTTCTCGACCGTGATGATCGGAATGCCTGTGAGCCCGAGGTGGTGTAGCCCACGCTGCGCGACGCCTGGCGCACCGAACACGGTGCCGAGGTAGATCGCGTCGATCGTCGGGTCGTCGGCGTCGGCGAGCGCCTCGTTCACCGCTGTCCACATCAGCTCGTTGGGGTGGCTGGCCTGCTGCTTTCCGAAGAACGAGGTTCCGACGCCGAGGATCGATGCGGTCATCGCGCGACCTCGGCCAACAGATCGCCCTCGGCGGTGGCGCCGCAGAGCCGGACGGACGCGCCGACCGGAGCGGCCTCGGCAGGGCCGGCGAGATGGCAGAGCACCCGCGGGCCGTCGGTGAGGTCGACGTACGACATCGGGTACGGCGGTGTGCGGCCGGGAACCGGGACACGCACGACGGTCGAGGACCACACCACACCGTGCGGGCCGAAGGAGGCGGGGGAGAGTTCGCCGCGGCACTCCGGGCAACGTTGGGCCGTCGACAGCGTGTGCAGTCCGCATGATCGACACGTCGCGCCGTCGAGCGTCTTCGCTGTTGCGTCGTCACGAATTCTCGGTCGCGGATCGGGCTGTGTCGTCACAGACGAACCGTAACCCACCACCCGTTTGGTCACGACCCGGAGGCCTGGCCGTCGCCGGTTCCGGCTACTCGCCGAAACCGACATAGGCCGCAGTGTCGTCGTTCGCGACTCGGCGCGACACGACGTCGTTGGCAACGAAATCGGGATCCGGCCAACCCATTGCCACACACGTCATGATGACCTCGTCCTCCGGGATGCCGGCGTGCTCGCGCACCACGGAGGACTGCATGATCCCCTGGCCGTTGATCACGCAGCCGAGACCCTTCGACGTCGCAGCGAGCACGAGGCCGTACGTTGCGGCGCCGCAGTCGAAGTGCGCGATGGTGTCGTCGGCGAGCGCCCGATCGAGCGTGACGACCACGGAGACCGGGGCGTCGAACTGGCGGAATCCGCGCATCACCCAGTCCTGTCGGCGCTCCTTGTCGTGGCGCTCGATCCCCATGGCTTCGAAGAGTTGAACGGCGATCTCGACCTGACGTTCGCGGTGCTCGTTCTGGTAGCCGTGGTCGGCCATCTTGATCTCGCGGTCGACCGCAGCGCCCGCCAGCATCCGTTCGGTGTTGCCCTTCCGGATCTGTTCGAGCGGTGGGCCCGTGATCACGTGGAAGTTCCAGGGCTGTGTGTTCATCGACGACGGAGCCCGCTGCGCCAGATCGACGATCTCGACCATCAGCTCCCTGGAGACGGGCTGCTGCTGGTACCCACGCGTGCTGCGCCGGGATCCGACCAATGTCTCGAAGTCCATTTCGACCTGTCTCCTGTGCTCTGAACCGCAGTCGTGTGTGCGATCAACCGACCGACATCTTGGGAGTTGGGCCATGGATCGAACAAGTCGACGTCCATGTCGCTGGATCGACACGCGAGTGAGGTAGCGATCCGACGCTGTGCCAACATCCGCTGATGAGAATGGTCTGGCTGTTCCCGTGCTGAAGTCGCTCGGCGTGACGATGGCCTCGGTGGCGCAGCGGTTGCGTGTCGGCGAGACACCGAACGAGCCGGGTCGCCACGACCGAGCGCAGCGCGTGGCGCATCGAGCGGAGCGGCGGCGTCGGTTGAAGACGGTGATCGGGCTGAGCGTCATCTTCCTGGTGATGGTCGGGGTGTTCAGTGCGGCGTTCCACGAGTTGATGGACCGGGAAGGCCGCTCCTACTCGTGGCCGACCAGCGTCTACTGGACGCTGACCACGATGACCACACTCGGATTCGGCGACATCACATTCGAGTCGGATGCCGGGCGGATCTTCTCGGTCGTCGTGTTGCTCTCGGGGTCGACGTTCCTGTTGGTCATGCTCCCGTTCGTGTTCATCCAGTTCGTGTTCCTCCCCTGGATGAACGAGCGGGAACGACGCCGCGCTCCGCGGTCGCTGCCGGAGTCCACGTCCGCTCACGTGATCCTCACTGCGCTCGGGCCGGTCGAGGAGGACCTGATCGAGAAGGCCGATCAAGCCGAGGTGCCGTACGTCGTGATCGTCGAGGACGTCGACGTCGCAGGCCGGCTCCACGACGAGGGCCGAACGGTGATGGTCGGCGCGCTCGACGACCCGTTGACCTATCACGATGCCCGGGTCGGGCACGCCGCGATGGTGGTGGCCACGCAGAACGATCAGACCAACACCAACATCGCGTTCACGGTGAGAGAGATCGCGCCGCAGGTGGACATCGTCGCCAGTGCCAACTCGCCGGCGTCGGTCGACATTCTGGAGATCGCCGGCGCCGATCACGTCGTGCAACTCGGTGAGGTCCTCGGCGCGGCGATGGCCGCTCGCTCGCTCGGGCTGGGTGGGCAGAGCCACGTGATCGGAAGTTTCGCCGGCCTCAAGATCGCCGAGGCGGGTGCGATCGGAACAGATCTCGTCGGGCGCTCGCTTGCCGAGACCAACTTGCGTCGACGGTTCGGAGTCGGACTGATCGGGGTCTGGGACCGAGGGTCGTTCGCGATCGCGACCGCCGACACCAGCCTCTGTGACTCGTCGATGCTGCTGCTCACCGGCACCACGGATCAGCTCGCAGCCTTCGACAGCGCCTACGCGACCGACTCACCGTCAGCGAAGAACGCAGTGATCATCGGAGGCGGCCGCGTCGGGCGAGCGGTCGGTCGGGCGTTCGCCGACGAGGGCATCGAGTTCGCGATCGTCGAGCAGATCGCGGAGCGACGACGGGAGGGTGCGCGTTACGTGATCGGCGACGCTGCGGACCGGGAAGTGCTCGAAACAGCAGGTCTCGACGACGCCGGCTCGGTGCTGATCACCACCCACGACGACAATGTCAACGTGTACCTGACGCGGTACTGCCGCGGACTGCGACCCGACGCACGGATCGTGTCCAGGTCGCGGTTGGAGCGCAACGTGTCGACCCTCTACCGCGCCGGTGCCGACGCGGTGCTGTCGTATGCGGGGACCGGGTCGGCAGCGATCTGGAACCACTTCCGAGGCGACGAGACGTTGCTGGTCGCTCACGGTCTCAACGTGTTTCGAACACCGATTCCACGCGAGCTCGCAGGCAGCACGTTGGCGGAGGCTCACGTCTATCGGCGCACACAGTGCAATGTGATCGCCGTCGAGACCGCCGGCTCGATCCGAGGCAACCCCGATGCCCACCTTCCCCTGCCCGACGAAGGTGAGTTGGTCCTCATCGGTACCGACCTCGCCGAGGCCCGCTTCTCCGAGGTGTTCCCCCATGCCCGCCGCCGACCGCTGTTCGACCGGTCCCGCCGCTGACGATCAGCACCGGTTCGAGCTGCCCCGGTGGGCGCCAGGAGGCTCCGCTACTTGCGGGTCACGGTCACCGGGAGGGTCGTGTAGCCGTGAACGAACGACGAGAGCGTTCGTGTCGGTTCGGCCTGCACCTCGATCCGCTCGAAGCGATCGAGGATCTCCTCCCACAGGATCCGCAACTGCATCTCGGCCAGGCGGAGGCCCATGCAGCGATGCACGCCGTAGCCGAATGACAGGTGCTGGTCGGCGTTGTGGCGCTCGATGTCGACCCGGTCGGGATCCTCGAACACGTTCCCATCGCGATTCGCCGACAGATACCACATGAGCAGTTGGTCGTCCTTCCGGATCTGCTTGCCGTCGAGTTCGCAGTCGCGGGTGGCGGTCCGTCGCATGTACGCGAGTGGGGTCTGCCAGCGGATGATCTCCTGCACCATGTTGCGGATCAGGTCAGGGTTCGCGATCAACTTGTCGTACTGCTCGGGGAACGTGTTCAGCCCGTAGACGCTGCCGCTCATGGTGTTGCGCGTCGTGTCGTTGCCGCCGACGATGAGCAGCAGCAGGTTGCCGAGGTGGTCCTGGGCGGACATGTCCTTGGTGTGCTCTCCGTGGACCAGCATCGAGACGAGGTCGTGGCCGGGGTCCACCCGCCGCTCCTCCCACAGCTTCGTGAAGTACTGCACGCATTCCATCAGCTCGTCGAATCGTTGCTCGTGTGACTCGATGACGCCACCCGGCTCGGGGATGGCGAAGACGATGTCTGACCAGCGCGCCAACTTGCGGCGATCGTCGAACGGGAAGTCGAACAGCGTCGCGAGCATCCGAGTCGTCAGCTCGATCGAGACGGTCTCGACCCAGTCGAAGGTCTCGCCCTCGGGAAGCGACTCGAGGACATCGATCGTTCGTTCACGGATGAGCGGCTCGACGTTCAGCAGGTTCTTCGGCTGCACGGCAGGCGTGACCGTGCGATCGGGTCCTTGTCGCGGAGGCGCTCGAAGTAGCGGTGGTACCGATCCTCGGCGAAGAGGTTCGCATTCAGCGGGTTGATGTCGTCGATCGTCAGCTCGTCGGCGGGGGCGATGCCTGCGCCCTTCGCGACCTGTTCCTGCTCGGGTGTCCGGAAGTCTGCCGCAGGCCGTGCGAACTCGGTGTCGCCGGTCGTGTCGGTGTCGGTGCTCGTCATCGTGCGTCCTCGTCGGATCTCCGCCGACGCCGACCCGGTGCCGGCGCATCGAGCGCTGTTCGGCACAGTACCGAGCAGAGGTGGGTGCGGCCGAGCCGCCCCGGTCCTCAGGAGGCCGTCGCGGCCATCTTGGCGCGAGCGTTGGCGGTGACGAGCAGGTAGACGCCTGCGACGACGAGGACGCCACCGACGAGCTCGATCGCGCCGAGGCGTTCGTCGCGGATCAGCCAGCCGAAGAACACGCCCGAGATCGGGATGAGGTAGGCCGTCGCCGCGGCTTGGGTGGCAGCGGCGCGCTTCACGATGGTCGCCATCAGCGCGAACGTCACCGCATTCGCCGGGATCGCCGCGTACGCCAGCGGCACGAACAAGCCCGGTGACCAGTCCGTGTCGGCGACCCCTTCGGTGAGCAACGCGACCGGGATCAGCACCGCGGCCGACATCGGCAACTGCACGGCGACGATCATCACCGGCGAGACGGCACTGAAGTCGCGCCACTGCATGAAGACGGTGCCGAACGCCCAAGCGAGCGCAGAGGCGGCGAGCGCGACGATGCCGATCGCGGTCGCTTCGCCGTCCAGTGACGGTGATGCGAGGACCACCGTCCCGGCGAAGCCCACGACCAACCCGAGCGTCCCCAGGCGCGTCGGCCGCACACCCATCAGCAGCAGAACCAGCAGCGCCGTGAACAGTGGCATGGTGCTGCTCAGCAGCGACGCCAGACCGGCGGGCACCCGGTTCACGCCGATCACGAGCAACGCGCTCGAGATCGTGGTGATCGCCAGACTGACCACGAAGATCCGGGCCAGTACGGACCGATCGGTCGGGATGCGTTCACCCCGAACGAGCGTCACGAACCCCAACAGGAACGTCCCGCCCACGACCGTCCGCAGGCCGGCGAGCAGCAGCGGCGTGGTGTGGTCGAGCGCGAACTTCAGGGCGGTGAAGTTCCCGCCGATCAGCAGGGCGACGAGCACCACCAGAGCGAGCGTGACGCGCGGGTTCGCGGGTGCGGCGCTCAATGACTGTTCCTGGCCGCGCCGCGCATGCGTCGGACGTTACTGGCGCCGTCCCATCGGGCTTCTGACGGAACGCGTGGACGCTGCTTCCGGCGGCTGCTCCTAGCCTCCGACGCATGAGAGATCGGGTAGAGCGAGCAGCGACCAGGGTCGTGCGTTCCACGGCGGGGTTCGTCGCCGACAGGATCGCGTCGAGCGAGCGGATGACGAATGTCGTGTACGACCTCATCAACGGGCACAACTTCGCGGGGCTCGAAGAGCACGAGGAGATGTTGAGCGACAGCGTCCGGGTCGACGCATATCACCGGGGCATCCACCGCAACGTGCATCCGGGCGACGTGGTGCTCGACCTCGGCACCGGGACCGGCCTGCTCGCCTTCATGGCGAGCAGGGCGGGAGCCGAAAAGGTGTACGCGGTCGAGCATTCCGACTTCATCGACGTCGCCCGCGAGATCGCCGCGCACAACGGGTTCACGAACATCGAGTTCGTCCGAGCGAACAGCCGCGAGTTCGTTCCGCCCGAACCGATCGACGTCGTCGTCCACGAACAGATGGGTGACGAGCTGTTCAGCGAGAACATGATGGAGAACCTGCTCGACCTCCGCGAGCGGGTGCTGGCTCCCGGCGGACGGATCCTGCCCGCTCGGTTCCGGCTGTTCATCGAACCCGTGACGATGAGCAAGGAGATGCGGATACGTCAGTTCTGGAACATCGAGCTGCCGGACGGCATCGACCTCAGCGCCACCGAACGTTCCCCGGCGGCGGCGCGATTCAACACCGGTCGCAACGACCTCTTCTACCTGCGCCCGCATTCGGTCACCTCCACCATCGGCGACCCGCAACCGTTCATGGAGTTCGACCTGAACACGCTCGAGTCGCTCGAGGCGCTGCCCACCCGACACACCATCGAGCGAACCGCATCGGAGGATGCGATCGTCGACGGGTGCTGTATCTGGTTCGAGGCGTGCTTCGACGACGATACGGTGCTGTCGACGACCCCGCTCGGTCCGATCACCAGTTGGGGCAACCGGGTCTTCCGCCTCGACCAGGAGATCGCTCGCGGTGAAACGCTCCGCCTCGACGTGCGGCTCGGCCAACTCGTCGAACCGTCGACCTGGGACGTCCGAGTCCTGTGACCGCGGCACCGCTTGCCTGAAGAGGCACGCTGCATGCGCAACTACCGTGCGATGCATGACGCTGGACTTCTCGGGCAAGCACGCAGTCGTGACCGGTGCGAGCCGTGGAATCGGTGAGGCGATCGTGCGACAGCTCGATGCAGCGGGGGCGCGTGTCGCTCTCGTGGCGCGGTCGGCCGATCGATTGGAGTCGATCGCCGCCGAGTTGACCAACGATCCGCTCGTCGTCGTCGCCGACCTCTCCACCCACGAGTCGATCGACCAGATCTCCACGGCGGTGCTCGAAGCGTTCGGTGGGCTCGATGTGTTGGTCAACAACGCCGCGGTCGAGCGGAATCAACCGGCGTCGAAGGTGACCGGTGAGGCGATCGACGAGACGTTGTTCGTCAACCTCCGCCAGGCCTTCATGCTGTGCTCGGCGTTCGCCAAGCCGCTGTTCTCGAGCAACGGATCGATCGTCAACATCACATCGACGGCCGCGACCGGCGCGGGCGGCACCCAAGGGGCCTACGCGGCGTCGAAAGGCGGCTTGAACACGCTCACCAAGAACCTGGCGAACGAGTGGGCGAACAAAGGGGTGCGGGTCAACGGTGTGGCGCCGGGGCTGGTCGACACTGAGATGTGGGAGCCGACCTTCGATGCGCTCGGTGAGGACGCGGTCCGGACGTCGTTCGTCAAGCGTGTGCCGCTGGCCCGTTGGGGAACCGCCGACGAGATCGCGAACGTCGCCTGCTTCCTCGCATCGGAGCAGGCGAGTTACGTCACGGGGCAGACGATCCGGGTCGACGGCGGGATGACCAACATCTAGTTCTCGCCCGTCGAGGTCAGCTGAAGGAGAGCGCGTCACCGATGCGAACGGTGCCGCCCTGCACGACGCTGGCGGTGATCCCTGCTCGCTGGCGAAGCGCCGTGCTGGCGCCGTCCCCGAAGGTCTCGTCCATGAGATTGCACGGGGCGCAGTCGCGCCACACGGCGAGCCGAACGTCGCCGATCGAGAACTCCGCGCCGTGGGTGCGCGGCAGTTCATCGAGGTCGACGACGATGTTGCGTCGGGTCCGGAGACCATCGATCTGCTCGATGCCGAGATCGGCGGCGGCACGCGCGAGTTCACCCGTGCAGACGATCGAAACGGCTCGATGCTCGCCTGCGTGACGATCTCCCTCGATCCCGATGTCGGTGAGCAACGTCAGCGCATCGTGTTCGATGATCGGAGCGCCGTACGTCGAAGCGATGCCGAGTGCGAGGACGGTGTTGTCGGCCACGGGATCCGACCGTACCGCACGGCTCCGATCGACGTGGCCGGTCGGCCGGTCCCAGGTCGGGTGGCGACGAGATATCGGCCGGTACCCCTCGCTTGCGAGCCGGGGACGTGAGAGGGTGGTGATCGTGGGTGATGCCGCCGACGCACTTCGCTTGAGCATTCCGGATCCGGCGCGTGGACATCAGGAACCCGACCTGGTGCAGTTCGTCAGCGCGGCGGGTGAGATGAAGAAGCCGTCGCTCGACGAGAAGGTCGAGCGGGTGGCGATGATGCGCAAGCAACTCGTGCGTGTGCTCGACGACGACGGCGACGCCGTCGGGGAATGGGTGCCCGACCTCTCGACCGAGCAGAAGATCACCGGGCTGCGCGACATGATGCGGGTGCGGGTCTTCGACGCGCGAATGCTCCGTGCGCACCGCCAGGGCACCATCTCGTTCTACATGCAGGCCCTCGGCGAGGAGGCAATCGCATGTGCCCAACAGCGAGCGTTGCGTCCGGGTGACATGCACTTCCCCACGTACCGACAGCAGGGGCTGTTGATCTCTGCCGGGTATCCGCTCGTCGACATGATCAATCAGATCCTGTCCAACCCGGCGGACCCGCTGAAGGGCCGCCAGCTCCCGGTGCTCTACTCGTCGAAGGAGTACGGGTTCTTCTCGATCTCGGGGAACCTCGCCACGCAGTATCCCCAGGCGGTCGGATGGGCGATGGCGTCGGCGATGCGGGGCGGCACCGAGATCGCATCGGCCTGGATCGGCGAAGGGTCCACTGCCGAGTCGGACTTCCATTCGGCGCTCGTCTTCGCGTCGACGTACCAGGCGCCCGTGATCCTGAACATCGTCAACAACCAGTGGGCGATCTCGACGCCCGAAGACTTCGCCCGCGGGGCGTCGGCCACGTTCGCCGACCGGGGGTACGGCTTCAGCATCCCGGCGATCCGTGTCGACGGCAACGACTACCTGGCGGCCTACGCCGCATCGCAGTGGGCTGCCGAGCGTGCACGGGCCAACCTCGGACCGACCTTGATCGAGTGGATCACGTTGCGTCGCGGCGCTCATTCCACGTCGGACGACCCGTCGGTGTACCGCCCGGACCACGAGGCCGAATCGTTCCCACTCGGCGACCCGATCGACCGACTCGGCCAACACCTCGTCGCCGCCGGTGAATGGGACGATGCGCGACAGACAGATCTCGAGGCGACCGTGAAGGCGGAGGTCGACGACGCATTCGCCGAAGCCAGCGCGAACGGCTCGATGAAGGACGGGTCGATGCCGGCCGCCGACACGATGTTCGACGACGTCTTCCACGAACTGCCCCGTCACCTCCTGGAGCAACGGGATCGGGTCCGCGAATGAGCCGACAGGTGGGTTCCGAAGTGGTGGTCGCATGCCGTCGATGACGATGATCGAAGCGATCCGCGATGCTCACATGGTGGCGATGGAACGCGACGATCGGGTGGTGGTGTTCGGTGAGGACGTCGGCTACTTCGGAGGCGTGTTCCGGTGCACCCAGGGGTTGGCCGAACGGTTCGGTCGCAACCGTTGCTTCGACACGCCGATCAGTGAGTCGGGCATCATCGGCGCAGCGGTCGGCATGGCCGCCTACGGGTTGCGGCCATGCGTGGAGATCCAGTTCGCGGACTACGTGTACCCGGGCTACGACCAGATCGTGTCGGAAGCGGCGCGTCTGCGGCACCGCTCGGGCGGTGACTTCACCGCTCCGCTCGTGGTCCGCATGCCGACCGGGGGCGGCATCTTCGGCGGCCAGACCCACTCTCAGAGTCCCGAAGCGCTGTTCACCCACGTGGCCGGCATCAAGACGGTGGTGGTGTCCAACCCGTACGACGCGAAGGGCCTGCTGATTGCTGCGATCGAGGACGAGGATCCGGTGGTGTTCCTCGAACCGAAGCGGGTGTACAACGGCCCGTTCGACGGTCATCACGACCGGGCGATCGTGCCCTGGTCGAAGCATCCGCTCGGTGAGGTTCCCGAGGGGCACTACACGATCGATCTCGGTACCGCCCGTATCCATCGGGAGGGGAGCGACCTCACGGTGCTCACCTACGGCACGCTCGTCCACGTCGCCGAAACCGCAGCGAACGAGCAGGAGATCGACGCCGAGATCATCGACCTGCGGACCCTCGTCCCCCTCGACGTCGATGCGATCGTGGAGTCGGTCACCAAGACGGGACGGTGCGTGGTGTTGCACGAGGCGACGATCACCTCCGGGTTCGGTGCCGAACTCGCGGCCACCGTGCAGGAACGGTGCTTCTACGAACTCGAAGCGCCGGTCACCCGGGTGGCGGGATGGGACACCCCGTATCCGCATGCGCTCGAATGGTCGTACTTCCCCGGGCCCGACCGTGTGGGTCGGGCGATGCGTGAGGTCCTCGACGCATGACGTATTCGATGAAGCTGCCCGATGTCGGTGAAGGTGTTGCCGAGGCCGAACTCGTCGAATGGCTGATCGCCGTCGGCGACCGAGTCACCCCGGATTCGGCGTTGGTCGAAGTGCTCACGGACAAAGCGACGGTCGAGGTGTCCTGCCCGGTGTCCGGAGTGGTCACTGCGTTGCACGGCGAACCCGGTGACGTGCTCGCTGTCGGCAACATCCTGATCGAGATCGACACCGGTGATGCGGACGTTCCCGACCAGCTCGACGAGGACTCGGATCCGGTGCTGCCCGATCCGCCCGAGGCAAAGGGGGCAGAAGAAGGGGCAGAAGTGCCAGGCACTTCTGCCCCCTCTTCGGGGCGTGAGGTCCAGGGGTCTGCACGCCGCCCGACGGCCGCGCCAGCGGTTCGCCGTCGGGCGAGCGAACTCGGCATGGACCTCGCATCGGTGACCGGTTCCGGCCCGGATGGACGGATCCTCCACGCCGATCTCGACGCCGCCATCTCCGGCGGGGCCTCCCGCCCGAAGTCCACTGCCGCCGATCGTTCCGACGGCAGCCATCGGGAACCTGTTCGCGGCATCCGCCGGCGGATCGCTGAGCGGCTGACCGCTGCGTGGACGGAGATCCCGCACATCACCTACGTCGAGTCGGTGGACGTCACCGAGCTGGAACGTCTGCGGGCCGAACTCAACCGGTCGGGCGCAGAAGGTTCGCCGACGCGACTCACGATCCTGCCGTTCGTGACGATGGCGGTGGCCATGGCCTGCTCCGAGCAGCCTGTGATCAACTCGCACTACGACCACGCCGAGCAGGTGCTCACGAAGCATGACGGTGTGCACGTCGGGATCGCCACACAGACCGACAGCGGGCTGATGGTTCCTGTGGTCCGAGACGCCGACACGCGTCGACTCCGCGATCTTGCGGGTGAGATCGTGCGGGTCACCGAGGCAGCGCGTGACGGTTCGGCCACCAGACACGACTTGTCGGGATCGACGATCACGATCACCTCTCTGGGAGCGATCGGAGGAGTGGCGACGACGCCGATCCTCAATCCGCCTGAGGTCGCGATCGTCGGGGTGAACAAGATCGACACCCAGCCCGTGTGGCGTGTCGACCGGTTCGAGCCACGCCAGGTGCTCAATCTGTCGTCGAGCTTCGATCACCGCATGGTCGACGGGTGGGACGCAGCGACGTTCGTGCAACGCGTCAAGGCGCTGATCGAGACGCCGGCGCTGTTGTTCCTCGACGATTGAGGCGGGACGTCCGACCCGACGGGCGTGTTACGAACGCGTTACGAATGTCACGGTTGAATGACGTGAACTGCTGCGAGGCTCGTTCGTCATGTTGGTTCCCACCCCATCGATTCGACGCGCGCTCGTCGCATCCGTCGTCGCGTTCGCGTTCGCCGCATGTGGCGCCACACCCGAAGACTCCTGGTCGGAGCTGCCATCGGCCGCGCAGATCGCGCCGCCCGTCGCCCCAGCGGCATCGGCATCGGACACCTTGACGCCGCGGCCCGTCTGGTCCCGTCCGAGCGAGTCCGCCGAACGCCGGACCGAGCCCGCCGCACGCCGGGCTGCGCCCGTCGTCGATCGGAGCCCCGACGTACCGGAGCCGCTGGCGACCGACGAACTGGCGGCGGTGGAGGACGGCGCGGTGCGTGTGGAGCCGGTTCCGCGCGAACCGCCGCTGCCGCCTGCGCCGACGACGGCACCGGTCGAGGTGGCGGAAGAGGAGATCGACCAGGTGTGGCTCGATCTCGCAGAGTGCGAATCGAACCAGCGCTGGGACTACAACGGGTCCTCGGGGTACGACGGTGGACTGCAGTTCTCGCCGCAGACCTGGCTCGGCGTCGGAGGCGACGATTTCGCCGACACTGCCTGGCAGGCAACCCCGTACGAGCAGGTGACCGTGGCCGAACGCCTCCTGGAGACGCAGGGATGGAACGCCTGGCCGGCCTGCTCACGCAAACTCGGACTGCGCTGATCGAGGTCGGGGTCGCAGTACCGGCGATCTCGAAGGCGTCTATGTTCTGGATGTGGCCCACGCCAAGCATTTCCGTGACGACGACCCGGTGCTGTCACGTGTTCGCGAGATCTGTCTCGAGTTCCCGGACTGCGACGAGAAGGTGTCGCACGGACGTCCGGCGTTCTTCACGACGAAGGTGTTCACCTATTACGGCGGATCCGTCAAAGTGGACGGCGAGTGGAGACAACACGACCAGTCCGTGATGGTCCTGCCCGATGAGTCGGAGCGGCGGGCGCTGCTGGAGGACGCACGTGTCTTCGTGCCGGCCTACCTCGGCCCGTCGGGGTGGATCGGTGTCGACCTGCCGTCCGCCGATGTCGAGACGGGTTGGGACGAGGTGGCCGAGTTGATCGACGCGTCGTACCGGCTCACTGCCGGCAACCGGCGCGTCGCTCGCCTCGATCAGCCATGAAACACGACTCCGACGGGAACTGAAGCGGGCGATGACGCCCGACGCCCGGCTCAGCGGTCGTATCGGGCGAACCCGCGGACACTTCAGACAGGGGTGCCGTCGACCAGGATCTCTGCTCGGTCGGCGAAGAACGCCACGTGGCCGGTGATCTCCTCGGCGCCTTCATTGGGTTGCTCGTAGCTCCAGGCGATGGCGTCGTGGGTGCGACCGCCTGCCTCGATGGTCCAGTAGGACGCATCGCCCTTGAAGGGGCAGTGCGTGCTCAGCTCCAATGCGCGCACGTCGGCCACGAGGTCGGCTTTGGGGAGGTAGTAGGCGGTGGGCAGACCGGTCTCTTCCAGCAGCACCGGCCGCTGGGCGCTGGCCACCACCTCACCGTCGAGGCGGACCTCGACGTGGACGTCCTCGGCGTGCGTGCTGACGGTGTGTCCCTGACTCATGGTCGGTGCAACCGATGAGCAGGCGGCGCTATTCCGAGCCCGCCTGGACCGGTCGGCGGGTCTGACATGTTGCGGGGGCTCCACCAACCCGCCGAGTTCACGCGTCTCGCCCGTCATCGAAGTGTTCGTCGGTGGTGTTCGACACCGTCATCAACTCGGCGAATACGGTCCGACGGCTCGGCTCAGACGTCGAGCGTCTTGGGGTAGTACTCGCCGGGCTCGACCAAGTTCCTGTCGGTTCCGAAGTCGCCGTCGAAGGGCCACGAGTCGTCCGTCGGGAACTGCATGAACCGACCGAAGTCGCCGCCGCCTGCGGCTTCGTTGCCGACCAGTGACCACGCCTGACGCTTGTAGGTCCAGTTGTTCGGGTCCAGGCGGTGCGTCTCGCGCCAATGGGCGAACGCGCCGTCGCGGTCGCCTGCTCGCCAGGCGCGCTGACCCAGTTCGAAACGGGCGGCGGCTTCGGACTGGTCGAGCGATCTGGGCTGCGATGCGGCGACGACTTCATCGGCCGACATCGCAAACCGTGACGCCGCACCGTTGGCAGCCCAGTCCCGCACGGCATCGGCGTAGCTGTCGCGGTCCTGGCTGGCTGCGAGTGCCGCCGCCACGTCCTTTCCGTCCGCTTCGGCCTGCTTCGCGTTGTCCTCGATGACCTTGGTGAGCCAGTCGGGGTACTGCTGCGGCCCGCCCCATCCGGGTTCGGCCGGCCGGACGATCGTGCCCGACTCGTCGATCCAGATGACGTTCGGGATGTTCACGACTCCGAAGGCGCGCTCCATCACATGGTCGTCGTCGACCAGCGACGGGTGTTCGGGCGATGCCGCCTCGATGAACTCCCGGACCGCTTCGGCGCCGTCGGTCTCGATGCCGACCGTGACGATCTCGATCGTGTCACCGTGCTCGGCGACGAGTTCGGAACGCAGTGCCTGCCACCCGGGCAGGTCGTAGCGGCAACCTCAATAGGGGCTCCAGGCAGCGAGCACCACCTTGCGGCCGTGCAGGTCCGACAGTCGGACGTCGTTGCCGTCGAGGTCGCGCAGCGTCACGTCGGGTGCAACGGCGGTGACCAGCGCGTTCCCGCCGAACGACTCGGGTCCAACGGCGTGCACACCTGCGTCGGTGTCGGACACGACCGCCATGCCGAGCCGCTCGGCCGTGGTGGTCAAATCGAAGCCTGCGGACGATCCGCCGCCGAGCGGGACGCACACCTCACCCTTGCAGGCGCCTTCGGGTTTGATGTCCCACCCGGTGCCCGAGCGGAATGTGGCGGCGTCGATGTCCAGCGAGTCGATGATCATCGTTCGATCGTGCCACGCCCGAGCGGCCACGTACGAGTCACGACCTGCAGGAGCGCGCGGCACCGTCTTGTCAGGCGCCAGCGATGTGCAGCGCGCCAGCGACGACCTCGAGGCGGACAGGGAGCGGGCTGGACGGGCCGGGCGCCGTCAGGGCTCAGATCACGGACAGGAGAACTGCACCTGTTCGTCGCCGGGAACGAAGAGATCCCACTCGTCCTGCGTGAACTCGCGACCGACGACCTCGCAGGCACGTTCCATCCACAGCGCGGGTTCGAGCGGAATCTCGACCAACTCGATGCCGGACGCGACCCACAACGAGTCAGCATTCGGATCGTCCTGGAACGGGATCTCGACGATCGCCGCTCCCTCGCCAAGCCAGAGCGGCGGAGTTGCCGGGCTGGCCGTCCCAGATCCTGACCGTGCCGTCGAAGCTGCCGATCGCCAGAAGCTCTCCGTTCCGTGCGAACCCGAGGCTCGACACGGCCCCGACTTGGCGGAATCTGTCGACCTGCCCGGTGGCTGGGTCGACGGGGCGGCGAACGTGTAGCCGCCCTGGGTCGTCTCGATCCATCCCTGAGCGACCTCGGGGAGCGCTGTTCTCAGCCTCGAAACACTGGTGCGCAGCGCGGTCGTGGTCTGATCGGGCCGCTCGTCGTCGCTCCACAAGCTCTCTTCGAGCCAATCGGTGCTGGCGACGGAGCCGGCGCGGATCGCCAGGAGCGCAAGCAGTCGACGCTGCCTCGGTCCACCGACACTGATCGGTGACCCGAGGACGTCGACGCCCATCTCGCCGAACACGCGAACGGTCGCTTCACAGCGTTCCGTTGGCTCGATGTCCACAGATTCCCCGTCCCGTTGTGTCATGTGATCGATGTTCGACGGCCGACATTACCGCGGCATGACAACGCGTCGGACCAGCTCAACCGCCACTCGCACCGTGACTCCGGCCCGGGTGCGCGTCCTGTGGCACTCACGAGGTCATGTCGTGGTAACGCACATCATCGACGTTGGTGGTCCACCCACACCGGGGTGGCGAACCAAGGAGCGACAACATGATCGAACGAAACGACAACGACGCAACCGGTCGACCGGGCCGGGTACCCCGGTCCAGAACACCTCGTGTGAACCGGCGACACGTGTGTGCGTTGGCGGCCGCGAGCGTCGTGTTGGCGGCATGCGGGTCGTCGTCGGGTGATGATTCGACAGCGGCTACCGACCAACCCGCTGAGGTCGACAGTTCGTTCATCGGCCCGCCGGTACCGGACACCGAAGCAGACGTCGAGAACTCGGTCGTCGAGGCGTCGGCGCCCGCCGTGGACGCCGTCGACAGCACCATCCCAGAAAGCACCGCACCAGAAAGCACCGAGGTCGCGACAACCGAGGTCGTCCCCGATCGAACGCCGCTGTGGGAACTGGGTGCTCAGGCGTTGGCTCCGGCTGGAACAGTCCGACTGCCGAACTTCGGAGGGATTCAGCTCGAGCTCGAACAAGAACGCGAGGTGGTTCCCACGCTCGGCTCGGTCGTGTCGATCCGCCTCGAGCGTGACCCGGCGGTCGAAGTCAATCTGGTGATGGTCACCGAGACGTCGAATCGGGAGCGGATCAAGACGGCTGAGGAATTCCTCGACGCGCTCGCTGACCACGTCGGTGTCGACATGGCGCCGATCGGAGAGGTGACCACGCCGATCGGGCCGGCTCAGGGATTCGAATTCTCCGGCTTCGACACCCCGACATCCCGGGAAGAAGCAATCAGCGACGACAACTTCCTGTTCGCAGGCCCCGAATGGATCTGGATCCCGAGTCCGGTGGGCCAGATGTGGATGGTTGACACCGAGCGCGGGCCGATCCTCGTCCTCGCAGAGGGCCAGGAGACCGGTCCGTTGCTCGACGAGGCGATCGTCACCCTGGATCGGGTGCTCGAGACGATCGAGTTCGCCGATCTCGATCAGCCGGCCGGTTGACCCCGGCGAGGTCCTGCGCACATCGCACTCGACACCAGCCATACCCATCGACCCACCGCATGTCCGGCATGCGGCCTCGAAGGCCCTCAAGAACCAGAACACCCGGACCCGAGATGCGGGTTCGGGTGTTCCGGGGTGTCTGGACGCTTCGCTGCCGATCTGGATGCTCAGCGAATCGAAAGCGTGGATGTAAGCAGGCTGAAAGGTGGTATCGCCAGAGTGGAGCGTGGATTCCGAACTGGTCTACGACCCGATCGAGGCGGCGGTGCTCGCGGCGAGGTAGCCGCTGGGGCGTGGCGCGGGCCGAGCTAACTCGCGCTCTGGTGGAGCGCTCGAATTCGCTGAGCAAGCGTCTCGTCGGTGGCGAACAGCACCCCGCGATGGTTCATGTAGCTCGAGTCCGCTCGATTCAAATCGAGCGGGCCGCCGTGAATGTCGGTGGCGACGGCGCCGACCTCCTGAAACAGACACGCCATTGCAGCGAAGTCCCACAAGCTGCCGCCACCGGTCGGCCCGGGGTACTTGAAGTAGCAAGCCGGCGGGCTTGCGAGCACGCCGCACGCGTTCATCACCGCACCACCTTCGGCGTGGAGCTCGATTCCGGTCAGGCCCATGTCGCGGGCGATCTGCTCCAGAGCGTCGACGACGTCATCGTGGTCGTCCCTCGAGAGGAAGCTGCGGTCGGCGAACACCGAGAGCACGTCGCCTCGGGGTCGGGGCTCGATCGGCCAGGGGCGACGGTCACGAAATGCTCCGACTCCTGCGATCGCGTGCACAACAGTGGCCTCGTCGGGGTCGTAGACCACGCCGATCCGCGGGCTCCCAGCGCGGTCGACGAGTGCGATCGAGACGGCATAGCCGGGCGTTCTCTCGATGAACGGCAAGGTGCCGTCGAGGGGGTCGATACACCAGAAGTGGTCGAAGCGCAGCCGGCCGCCGTCGTCCTCTCGTTCTTCGGTGAGCAGCCCGAGGTCGAAGCGTTCGAGGGTGGGGGTGAGGCGATCGAGAATGAGGTCCTCGCTGCGCCGGTCGATCTCGGTCACCACCTGAGCCGCGAGGCTGTTGGTCCCGGCCTTGTGCTGCACCTCGGTGGGTTGCGACCGGGCGATCATCTGCCCGGCTTCGGTGGCAGCCGAGATCGCGAGGTCGGCGAGTTCGCTCAGGTCAGCGGCGGAGAGCTTCATGATTCCTCGAGGGCTTCCAGGACCTCACGGGCGAGCCGCTCGCTGTAGCGGTGGAGCTTCCAGTGGCCGGGGCTCCATCCTTGCAAGAACCGGGAGAAGTCAGTCCATGCCACCGGGTAGAGCGCCCGCCAATCCGCTTCCAAGGCGGCGAAGTCCAGTGTCTTGTCGGAATGCTCCAGAGCGTCTTTCAGCAGCTCGAAGTATCGGTCGAGCAGGTCGGGGGCCATGCGCTCACTGTCGTCCTCGTCGAGGCAGCTGCTGATCAGATAGGCGACGTCCTTCATACCGCAGCCGCCACCGACGTACTGGAAGTCGACCGCCGCAGCTCGTCGCCCGTCGTCGCTGAAGCAGAAGTTGGCGAGCTTGGCGTCGCCGTGGACGAAGGTCTGGAAGGAGCTGTCGGCGAGCTGACGATCGATGGTCGCAGCCGCCGCCTTGAGCGGGCCGTCCTCGAGGGCGTCGAATTCGTCAGGACGGGTCGCCAGGTGCCAATACGTGCCGGTGGCCCACAGCCCCTCGGGCCGTTCTCCCATGAAGGCGGCGTGGAAGCTGGCCAGCCACGACAGGCAGGCGTCGAGTTCGGTCACGGTGACCTGCTGGCGTCGCCCGGCGAAGCCCGACGAGTCGAGATCCTCCAAGACCATGATGACCTCGTCGGTCTCGGCCTCGAGCGCCAGGCACTGTGGCACGCGGCTGGCGTCGGGGCACTCGTGTGCGTAGCGGTCGTACCACGTCGACTCGACTTTGTACGACGTCAGTTTTCGCTCGTGGGAGCGGTCGGTGTTCCAGCCGTACCGATGGTCGCGCTGATCGGGCCAGCGCACGTGCTTGACGATCACGCTGGACTGCGACCCACCCTCGAGGCGGCACCGCACGATCTGGCCGTAGCCGCTCCACAGGCTCTGGACGACTCGAGTGTCGACGATCGCCTGCGCGCCAGTCGCTCCGAGCACCACAGCTTCGAAGTCCGCATCTATGCGGTCGGGGCCGGACACCCGCGAAGAATACCGCCCGGGCATTTGGTCTGAGTTCGACATGACACGGGTCGCGGGCAACGCCGCGGCGATGAAGGTCTGTTCAAGATGGCTCGAAACTCACCGACCCGTGTCCTTGTCGTCGACGGGTCGGTCATCCAGAGTGGAGATTCGAGCCCGACCACGAGGAGCGAGAGAACACCGATGATGGACCTGAAGCCAAGTTGCGAGTGTTGCGACGTCGACCTCCCGCCGGAGTCGCCCGACGCCCGGATGTGCACGTTCGAATGCACCTACTGCGCGACGTGTGCTGACGAGATGGACGGCGTCTGCAAGAACTGTTTCGGCAACCTGGTCGTACGTCCGATCCGGCCGCCTGAACACCTCGCGGAGTACCCGGCATCGACGGTGCGAGTCTTCGACCCGCACAACTGCCCGGTGCACGACCCCGCCCTCGCTGCGTCAGGCGTCTGAGTCTCGTCGCCGCCCGCTCGGCGTCCGATGACGCCCCCGGTGATGTCTGGCGCGTACCGGCACGTGGCGGAACTACGGCTTGGGGTGAGCGAGCAGGAAGTCGACGACGCTTGCGCTGAAGTCGGTGGTGACGGGGGGGGGGAACGTGGCGCCCGCCGTCGATGGTCCAGAGCTCGACCGCAACGTCCTGGTCGCACCCGCCCACCGCATCGATGTCGCTCTCGGCCCCGTCGATGCTGCCGTCGAGGTCCAACGCGTTGGCGGTGGTCGTCGTCGTTGCGTCGCAGCCGTTGTAGGCCACCCAGGAGTCCACGGTCTGTTGGGCGCCCGGGTAGTTGGCGCCGATGATTGCACCGCCGTCGAAGGCGATCGTCTCGTCATCGGTTCCGTGGACCTGCAGCACGCTCACCGGCTCCGAGGGCGTGCAGTCGGCGGAATCGGCGAAGGTCGCCCCTGCGAGGGTCGCGATGCCCGCGATCTTGTCGGCATGGCGACATGCCATGCGGTACGACATGAAGCCGCCGTTCGAGTGCCCGGCGAAGAAGATCGCCTTCGGGTCGACGTTGTAGTCGGCCGACACCTGCTCGATGATCGAGAGGAGGTACGCCTCGTCGTCGGGTACATCGGTGCCGAACGAGCAGCAGGCGTCGGTGGCATTCCAGAACTGCTCACCACGCGCATCGACGGTGCCGTCCGGGTGGACGTACAAGAATCCGCGTGACTCGGCGAGCGGTTCGAAGTCGAAGTAGGCCTCCTGGGACTCGCCGCTCCCGGTGTATCCGTGAAGCAGCAGGATGAGCGGCGTCGGAGCCGCTGCGTCGTACCCGCTCGGAACGAACACGTCGAATGGGCGATCAGCGGTCTGCTTGTCAGGCTCGTTCGTGGAAGCCGCCGATTCGGGCGGATCGCTGACAGGCGGATCCGTCGGGGCCGGTTCGGTCGCTGCGGGTTCAGCGGCGGACGGTTCAGTCGCTGGAGGTTCAGTGGTGGACGGGTCAGTAGCCGGAGGATCGCTCGCCAGTGTTTCGGTCGTGGACGACGCGGCGCCTGAGTTCGCAGCTGGTGCGTCATCGCTGCCGGCGCCGTCGCTGGATGAACACGCAGCCAGAACGAGGACGAGAACGGCGCAGGTGGTGGCCAGGTGTCGACGCATGCCGGCACTGTATAGATGGCACATGTGCGCAGAACGTTCCGGGCGAGGGGCTGGCTCGACCCTGGAGAGTGTCGGTGGCAACGGCGTTCTCGTGCGATTGTCTGCGGGTGCGGAGATCCCGTGCCACTCACAGTCCCGGCCAGCAATCGCTCGCAACGATGACGGTGCGCTCGTCGTGACCGAACGACTTCGACCCAGACCCACTCAGAACTGATCGATCGCCGCCGCGTGGCTCCCGGGAGGGCCGACCGCTCGACGAGTTGGTCGGCCATCCCGGGGACGATGTTCACGGATCGACGCCACCTCGGTGCGCACCATCTTCGGGCAATGGACGCAGTGCGCACCAGGACGAGCCCTACTGGTCGGTCAGTGGACACGCACGTGCACGGAACTGCTGCCACTGGTGCGGTCGGTGTGAGTGCACAGCCGTTCCGGACGTCTGAGTCGCGTTCCTCCCGGAAGCCGGGACGGAAACCACCCAGAGCCCAGCCCACAGCCCTTTTGGTGCCTGCGATCCGTCAGTCAACCTGTAGGTCGTCTACGTGGGGTAATGGAGCGGGTGACGGGAATCGAACCCGCGTTCTCAGCTTGGGAAGCGCTTCGCGGCTGAATGCATCGTGCCTGCGTGCGGCATGTTTCACCTGGTCAAGGCCGGTTCTCGAACGTGCCGATGTTGTGTGTTGTTGCGCCGTATTACACCCTGTTGCGTGTTGTTCTAGGCACAATGCCGGGCGCGCTGGATACTCCATGGAATTTCGATTCCTCACGTTGGCAGTGAGGTATCGAACGCACTCGAGGTGTGGCGTTCTCGTTCGTTCACCTTGTTGGCGAAGGCGGCGAGGTCGATGGTCTCGATTGATGTGTCGATGTTTTCGTCGTCGATGCCGATCACCTGGATTGGGGTGCCGTCGGGGCCTGGTGCGGTTGCTCGATAGCTGTGGTGGAAGTGTCCGTGAACGAGCAGTCGTGGTTGCCAGGCAGTGACGATCTCGGCGAGCCGGAGCTGGTTTTCGGCCATGAGGGCGCGGACTCTTGGCGACACGTCGAGCGAGGTGACGAAGTCGGGCGGTCGCCAGGGTGTGTCGTGAGAGATCATCAGGTCGACCGTGCGCCCGGAGTTTTCGATCAGGGCGACTTCGCGGTCGGTGATCATCTCTTCGTACCACCAGTTCGTGCCGGGCTGACGGTGGTCTTGGTCGGGTGACGCGGCGCCGCCACAGAGCCCGATGGTGACACCAGCGACCTCGACGACGGTGCCACGGGGAACATGGACCAGTCCCGGCTGGTCCGTGGATGGTGCAGGGTCGTTCCATGCCCGGTAGCCAGCTCGACTGGCGCGTCCGTCACCGGGATAGTCGTGGTTGCCGTCGATGACCCAGAAGGCGAGGTCGTGTTGGCGGGCGAGTTCGTCGACGCCACCGACGAAGGACTCGCCGCGTCGGCCGGGCAAGAACCCGAAGTCACCGACCGACACGATGAACACGTCACGGTCGACCTTGTCTCGCAGCCGAGCGGCGCGTTCGATGGTGGCGTGGACGAATCGGCTGTTGCCGTGACTGTCACCGATCGCCATGAGAAGCACATCAGAAGTATGACCTTGCTGTCGCTTCTGTCGACTCTTGTTTTCGATCTCGTCGAGGTCTCGGAGTCCATCTGGACGATTCGTCGGGTTCCGACCAGGCTACGTTCTGCGGTCAGAACACGCTTCTGACGCGCCTTGACCTGTCAGTCGTCGAGCACCCGTTACGTTTCCGTGGCCACGAGATCGTCGAGAAGTGTTTGTGCGATTGCTTCTTCGTGGATCGCTCGCCGGTGATGGTTCATCGCTGGTGCGAGCGCGGGGTCCCAGTCAGTGGGGCCGACCTTGCCCCTGAGCGGGTTTGACGGCCCGGTGACGACAGCGAGGTAATCGTCGGCGCCCATCCTCCAAGCAGATGCATCGCATCGCCGTATCACGTATCGGGCGATGGCGAGGCCGCCCTGGTCGAAGTCAGCGTGCACCTTGATTTGGGCGCCGGTGCCCGCCACGGAATCGAGCAGTGCAGACGTGACCGAACCGGGCATTCCTTCGGTACAGATGAGCGGTGCGCTGCGTTCTCGATGGCGGTCCGCTGTCATCGAGATCAATGCCGGGTTCTCGCACACGTAGATCGTCGAATCCCGCACAGCTCGGAGGTTGAGCCCGAATCCGTGCTCGATCATCCGCCATGTGATCCGCAGCGGCTGGCCCGACGAAGTTGCCGTAGCGCACATCGAACCCTCGACTCCCGGGAGTCCGATGGCGAGTGCGGAACTCGACACCTGGTCGAGTTGGATGCCGAACGATGCCCATGCCGCCCGTGGGTCGCCGAGCGAACTGATGTGACAGACCGCCTCGACGAGCAGTGCGCCGACCACCGTGTCTCCGTCGAGCGCGTGTGCGTCGCCGAGTTGCACCGACGCCAGCGTGGAAAGCGGCAACGGTGCGCGGCGCACCACCTCGCGGTTCGCGAGCAGCCAGTCGACGGCGTCGAGTACGTCGACGAGCGTGTCCGAGTTGCCGCCGAGGCGCTTGAGGCGACCGGTCCGTTTGAGTTTGCCTAACCAATCAGCGACCTTCGGATCGTGCGCGACGTGGTGCCCGCCGGCAGCTTCCCACAGTGCGTCGCGTCAGGTTCTTGGCGAGACGTTCGCCCTTGCGGTCGCGCAGAGGGCCGCCGTTTGCCTCGATCGTGTCGATGAGGCCGAGCCCGGTTCTGGAAGAAGCGAGCAAGTCGTCGAGGGCTCGGAGGTCGACACTCAATTCGTTGTCCTTCGGGCGCCGCCGACCGAGCAACGTGCACACAGCGATGACCTCGCTGTCTTGCAGACCCTTCAGCTTCAGCGGAACCCTCGTGATCGTGATGCCGTTGTTCTCCAACCGCTTTCGGGTGGCAGTCCACAGAACGGCGAGATCGGGGTGGTGCAGGGACCCCGATCGCTCGGTTGGCGGTGTCGTCACGTCGCCTTCCAGTCGAACCGCTGACTGAACACACCGGGCGAAGACGGGTCGCGGACGAGGTCGTAGGTGACCAGATCAGGCACCTGGTCGTAAAAGCCCCAGAACTCATGGCTGGTCACGATCACGTCCAGGTCGAGTTCGACGAGCAGGCCCATCAGCCGGCCCCGCATTTGTTCGTCGATGCCGACGAACGCCTCGTCGAGTGCGACGATGCGCGGGCCGGCTACGTCGCCGCTCGAGTACTGCGCCGCTGCGGACAGCGAACAGCGGGAGATGCAGGACCGCAGCTGCCTCGCCGCCCGACAGCTCGCGGAAGAAGGCACGGGTGATCCGTCGCCGCTTGCCGTCTGCGAAGCGAGCGAACAAGTCGAAGCGGTGCCAACTTCGATAGTCGAGTGCGGTGGTGAGCGCCTCGGAGAAGCTGCCACCCGGATCGTCGGCGCGAACATCGCCGATCCGTCCGACGAAGAACGACCGCAACACTTCACGTTCGTCGAGGCCCAGCACGTCGGGGGAGCGGCGCAACAATGAGACAGCGTCGCGCAGGCCGGGTTCGTCGGCCTCGACGTTCCACGCCAACTCAACGCGCAGGCCGCTCTCGGTCGGCGTCTTGGCCATCTCTTCGTTGATCCGATGCTGAAATGCGTCAGCGGCGAGCAGGAGCCGGCGGATCTCGTCGCCGATGTTGGTCAACAGGTGCGTCTCGAAAATCTCACGTTCTTTGGTCGACAGCAGGTTGCCGATGCGTTCGTCGTCGGCACGGAGTTGGTCGCCGAGTGCAGCGATCGGAATCTCGCCGTCGGTCGTTCGCACGCGCACGACGTCGAATCCGTCGAGCTTTGGCATGGTTGGGTCGTTGCCGTGGCGCAGCCCACCGAGCACGATCGATTGGTAGGCCGGAGTCATCTTCGCGGTGGCTTCGACGGCGTCGGTCTGGGTGGTCCCGGCAAGTAGCTTCTTCGCGGCAGCGAGCGGCTCGACGTCCGCAGCGACGCCCTCGACGGCGAGTGTGGATGCGACCTCGTGGGAGCAGAGCGGTACGACTGCCGCTGCTGCATCAAGGAAGACCTCGTCGGTGCGATCACGTTGCTCGTCGAGCGATGCGATGGTGCTGCCGAGTTCGGCGACGCGGAGTTCGTGAGTACGGAGGTGGTCGTTCGCCTCGATGCGACGTGACTCAGTGTCATGGTGTCTCGTGCGGGCGTCGTGCAGCTTCCGCTCGGCTTCCTCGGCATCGCCGCCGACATCTCGTCGCAGGTCCTCGAACCGCGCGTCGAGGTTGTCGGCGTCGTGTTCGGCGCTCGTGGCACCGTTGGCTGCGTTGTCAGCGGACTCGACGTCGTCGACGGCGCGACCGGCTGCGTCGTCCGCGTCGCTGGCGAGACGGGCCGCGTCGTCGGTGCGTTCGACGAGATGGGCGATGTCGCCGATGAGCGAGGCAAGACGACTTTCGGATAGACGGAGTTCGTTGATGTTGCTGGGGAGGCGTCGGGCGATTGCGAGTCGAGCGAGTTCGGCCGACGCCTGCTGTGCCGTGTCTGCGTCTCGTTCGGCCTCGGCCTCGGCATCGTCCGCTGCGAGGCGTCGGTCTTCGGCGACGGCGTGGCGCGAGGAGGCGACGCGTACGGCGTTGCTCAGCTCTGACGTCGGAGGAAAGGCGACCTCCAACTCGGCCAATTGTGTGCCCAACCGATCGATGTGACGGGCAGCGTCGAGTAGCTCGTCCAGCACGACGTGTTCGGCTTCGAGTGCGGCTTCGAGGTCGGCGACGCGCTCGGCGCGGCGACGTTCTCGAGCTTCGTGGCCGATGTAGCGGGGTGCGTCCTGGCCGAAGCGTCCGGCGAGTGGTCCGAGCCGCCACGAACCGTCGGCACGGACGCAGACGGTCTCGGCATCCACGGGAATGGCGGCGAGGACCTCATCGATACGTGCAGCGTCGAGGTCGGCGAAGGGCACTGCCACGAGAAGGTCGCTGAGCGTCGCGCCCCCAGACATCCTGCTCGTCTGGTCGACGACGAGGTGGGCGTCGAGACCGAGGTCGTCGTCAACCTTGTCGGGAAGGATGCGAGCATCGAGGACACCGGACAGCGCCGAGGGCGGCTTCGAGCCCCGCTCGGTCGCGGTCTGGTACCGACTCGGCGAAGTCCACGCACACGAACAGCGGCGCGCCGGGCCGTTCGGCATCGGCGTCGGGTCGAGTGGGGTTGGCGGGCGGCCCGGGGTTCGGCTCGTCGATCACCACTTGGCGTTCCAGGTCGATGGCCGCGATCGCCTCACGTTGCGCTTCGATCTCGCGGTGCGTCGGAGATCTCCGCTGCGTTGGATGGCCGCGGCATAGCGAGCCGTGATGGTCGCGATCGCTCCTTCGATGCCCACATCAGGGTCAGCGTTGCGGGTTGTGCGGAGGTCGTGGTCCGTGTCTGCCGACTGGTCGGCGCCGGTCGTGCCCGTGGTCGTGATCTCGTTGTCGGCGTCCGACCGAGGCGATTCGGATCGGGTCAAGAGCGACATCGACACGATCTCGACGTCGGTGACCTCCGCGATTGCGAGAAGCACCGGGTCGGTGCGTTCGGCCCACTCGACTCGCTCGGCACGAAGTGCCTGGCGCCGCTGGGCGACGTCCCGGTCGGCAGCATCGGCAGCATCGGCAGCATCGGCGGCTGCGGCGCGCACACGTTCGGCGTTGTCGAGTGCGTGAGCGGCTGCACGCACAGCGTTTGCCGAGCCGTCGGCGGCGTCAATCACGGCGTCGATGTCGAGGCGACGTTGCGCCGTCGCCGTTCGGGCCGCATCTGCGGGGAACGGCGCCGATCCGACATCCACGATCACGTCGTCGATACCGACCGATCGGGCGGCAGCCGACCATTCCCACGTCTCGTTGCCGGCGCGCTTGCGGGCCGCCCCGGCTGCGACGCGGGCGCGGTCCCGATCGGCGATCGATTGCTGGGCGCGTCGACGAGCGTCGTCCGCGACGGCGGCCAACGTGATGGCATGCTGACGGGCGAGTTCGGCCCCGCGTCGGGCCTCGTCGAGCGCAGCAACGCTCTGATAGGCGGGTGAGTTCGCGGATCGTGTCGATCTCCACGGAGATCTGTTTCAGCGTGGCGTCGGCCTCGGCGACCACGGCACGTAACTCGAGGACAGCGTCGTTTGCCGCGTCGCGCTCACTTGCCGCAGTGGCGAGGTCCTTGTGAACCGAACGTCGGCGCCGATCCGCCTCGACGAGAGCTGCGGCAGCGTTGACGGCCGACGCCGATCAGATGATCCCGATAGATCGGCAGGAAACGTTCGACCGCGTCGAGCGACGCACGCCGTCGCGTCGAGTTCGGACTGCATCGCGTCGAGGTCGTCGAAGCTGTGCGCGACGTCGTCGACGAGCGCGGATCGATCTCCGCCAGACCGGCGGTCAACGTGTGCCGAGAGGTGGTCAATGTCGAACTTTCCGGCGAGGTGCGGGCGCCGCAGCGTCAGCACGAGGTCGACGAGGATCCGGTAGCGGTCGCCGCCGAGCCCGAACAGCTCCTGGTCGAGCGCTGCCCGGTACTCCTCAGCGGTCGGGATGACCTCGCCGGTCGTCGTCTCGGCGAGTCGCCGCCGGCTCTTGGGGACGTCGTCGTCGTGGAGATCGAGTTCGATGCCGATGCGTTCGGGCGTCACCAGGAACCACGAGTCGGCGTCGCGCTGCGCAGTGGCCGACGCGCCGATCCCGACGGTGAGGGTGTCTCGTGGTCTGCACGGCCTGCTCGCCGGTGGCGAGGCCGGTCGAACCGAACTCCATCCACACGTAGCCGGTGCCCGAATCGTGTCGGTAGCGGCCACTCCCGACTCGTCGCTGCGACCGAGGAGCAGCGACTTCATCGATCGGGCACCGCCCATCGGATCCATGCGTGACACGCTCATCACCCCGTCGAGCAGGAACGGGAACAGGAGCGAGAGCGCATTCGACTTGCCCGAGCCGTTGCGACCACGCAGCACCAGTCGGCCACCACCGAACTCGAACACCTGGTCGTCGTACTCCCAGATGTTGAAGATGCCGGCCCGGTTCGGTCGCCAACGACCAGTGACCGACGATTCGTGGACGTGTGAGTCAGTTTCCGAGGGTCAGGTTCGGTGGCGTCGTGGTCGTCATCGTCAGAACAGCGACGGAGCCGAGGTCGGGGCCGGCAGCGAGGCGGTGGGCTCGGCGAGTTCGGGACGCGGCCCGGAAGCGGCCAGCAAGTGCGGACACCTCGATGTCACCGGTCGCCATCGACCCGTTCGACGAGGACGCGTCCCGGATCAGGCCGAATGACTCCAACCGCGCCGAGACATCGGCTCGGAACGGTTCGGGCTGTTCCCGTGCTGCCTTCGCGAACCGCTCGCCGTACGGTCGGACGATCACGGCACTCCAGCAGGTCGAGCGGCACGTTCGCCGTGATGCACCTGGAGATCGATCGACTCGCCGACACTCGTCGTCCGCGGATGCGTCGACATCGGCCCGGCACCGTCCGGCTCGGCCATGCGTCGACGAGACCGTCGAGGGCAAGCGACGCAGCGTGGGACATCGAGTCGTGGGCGGGGAAGCGACGAGCCGCCGATCGGCTGCTGCGGGTGGTCGATCAGCGCCAGGCCCTCCTTCGCAGCTCGACGCTGCACCCGGTGAGTCGTGTGAGAGTTCCCTGCTTCCGTCGCCGGTTGCGCCACGCCAGTTCGACCTCGTCATCGTCGAGGTCGGCGAGGGTCGACGGAGCGGCTGGTCGATCATCCGACGATTCAACCGGTGCGCGCGCGACTCGACGGCGACCGTCGATCGTGGACGGTGGCTGCTCCATGACGAAGTCGTCGACCGACTCGACCTCACGCAGGATGCTCGGTGATGCCACCATGCACATCTCGGCGGCGTCACGGTCGATGTCGAACAGCACCTGGCCTATCGGCCACGAGATCGTCGACGTCGCCGTCGCGTGCGCAAGTACGCCCAGCTCGCCAGGTAGCGGACTGCGTCACGGAAGGCGCGCCGATGCGGGTACTCGGTGAGGTCGATGCGGAGTGCGGTCGTCACCGCGCAGCGGCTTGCTCGATGCGTTCGACCAGCTCCGATGCCAGCACCTGGTGCCCCGGTTGTTCGATCGCCGCAAGCGTCAGGCACAGGTAGACATACGACCAGCGGTTGAGGGAACGGCCGGACTCGAGTTCGCCGGGCCGCGACGACGCGGACAGGCTCGGCAGGTCGCCGCAACAGGCGAGCGGCGCTGCGGGCTCACGTCAAGTCGGTATCCGAGCTTTTGCTCAAACTCCTTACGCAATACGGGCTCCCAACGTCGCACGACTCGGAAGTCCTCGCCCGACGAGGCGGTCAGGAGCGGGGTTCGCAGCAGGCAACGCGCGGCACGCTGGAACTCGGGCAGTTCGTGCGGGCCGAGGTGGACGGCCAGGCGAGCGATCATGCGGCACAGATTCGCAAGGAGCATCCCCGCAAGGTCATCACGCCTGCGGGCGCACGCAGGCGGGTGTCGGTGTCAGCCGAAGCGAGTTCGACCGTGGCACCTGGCATCCGGACCTCGGCGGTGAACGCTTTTGCTGCCGGTCGGGCAGCCAGCGCCTGGTCGATCCAGCTGAGCAGGACCGGCCACTCGGCAGGCTCGATCGGCGAGTCGGTGAGGTCGATGGTGATCAGCCGTTGCGCCGCTCGTTGCCGAAGTTCGTCGTCTCGTTCTCGCATCAGTGCGAGCTGGCGCTTGGTGTCGGCGTAGTCGCGACGTTTCGGCGTGCCACCCCGTGCCGGTCGGCGCCCGTACCGCCGCAGCGTGATCGGCACGTGGACCGGGTCAACGTCCCACCAGCTCGCGGAACGATCCGTCGGCGTCGACGTCGTCGACCTCATAACCGACGTGCAGCGTGGGCGACAGTCCGAACGCGGCGTCGAACAGCGTGTGGGCGTCGGCATCGGTCTCGCAGCGAGCGAACCAGGCGGCGGTCTTGCGGAGCTCGGATGCGCGGTTGACGGGGCGGGTGCTCTGCTCGGTGAGGCGTCTCAGCAACGTCAGTAGCTCGCGAATCGCGATTGTGGTGGCGGCGCCCAGTTGTTCGACTTCGGTGCGATCGACCCGCCCGTCGACGAACCAGTCGACCATCGCGTCCCAGCGTGCCGTCCAATCGGCCGTCGCCCCGAAGACACCGACCGAATCGTCACCGGACGTCGGCGAGTTCCAGCAGCGTGCTGCGATGCGTTGCATCGATCATCGCGCAAGGCGTCAGCGATGATGACGCGGTGGCGGACGAGGTCGTCGTGGAAGCTCTGCAGGTAGCCGACGAGCTGATCCTTGTAGACGAGGAACACGTGGTCGTCGAGTCGGTCCTCGCGTGCGATGCGATTGATGGTTGCATAGAACTCACGGGCGTTGCCGGCGAGGCCGGAGATGGCGGCGTCGAGCGCCTGCAACTGGAGGTAGACCTCGGGCTGCGTCGCTCGCGCTAAGGGCAGTGAGGAGCCGATCGAGTGCGTTGCGGATCTGGCGGAACATCGTCCGCTGAAGCGCTCCCGACTCCTCGCCGACCCGCAACATCGTCGCGAACGGCGTCAAGGGTGACCCGGCCGACGTTCGTGAGTTCCCACAGGTCGTGACGCCGGAGGTAGTCGTCGATTGACGTGGCGCGCACGGCCGGGTCCTGGAGGCGGCCGACACACTTCCACTCCAAGAGTTGGTCCAGCGCAGCTCGGATCGGATCGGCGCCGCTGCGCTCGTCGGTGGCCGTGGTGGCGATGGAACTCTCGGCGAGACGTGTGCGGATCTCGTCGGTGCGGAGTTGGAGGCGGTAGGCCTGCTTGGCTTCGGCGAGGGCGGTGAGAACCGCCAGATAGACCGGTGCGTTCCCGGTCGTCGCAGCCTTCAGCGCGGCCAGACGATCCAGGTCGTCAGCATCTGGAGGCCGCTCGATCAGCGACGGCCGCGCCGGCATGGTCTGATTGTCGGCCACCCGGGCAATCGTAGACGCTGACTGCGAGGTGTCGACCACTCCAAGGTCGCGCCGTCAAACTGGTCACGACCGGCGTCTCCCGCAAGACAACTGCGTCTCTGGGTCCGACGTGGCGCTGGAGGCACGCGGAGGCGACTCGGCACGGTTCGAGCGATTACTGAGTACCCGTTGCTCCATGTGAGTGCGGCCCGACAATCTTTCCGCCGACGATGCGACACAGCGCACTTTGATCACACGGCGGCCGACTCGACGTCATCTGGACCGGAGTCGGAGGTGCGACCGAGTCGATCCTGATTTCCACCATCGAGGTCGCCCGCGACTCGCATGAATTGAAAGGCGGTCCAGCCGCGGGTGCTCCTACGGCCGGGACGTGCATGGGAGGGCGCGAACCTGGTTATGGAACTGTCCCGACGTGGCGGCCTACGCGAGTCAGCGCACCAGCTGCGCGACCCAGCGATCTTCATCGAGGGTGACAGCACGTTCCTCCTGTGCGCAGTCGCAGGTGAGTCGGGTATCGCAATTGCCGAGATCTGCAGCGGTTGACGGATTCACTGCAGGCTGCGAGTTCGGATTGTTCCTGGCGGGGCCAACGACGTTCAGAACCGATCTCCGCCAGAAGCGGCCGACGCAGATCGGCTCTTCAGACCCTCCGACTGCGTGCGAAAATTGGGGTTCGCTCAGCGAAGCCAGAGGCGATCCAAGGTCAAGCCACGAACATCAGCTTTCTCGCCTGAGAACACAGCCTATGTCCCGGAGGCGACAGCCTCAGGACCAGGGAGTTCGTGCGGCCGGCGTGAGCTGGAACGGCGATCTCGCCCCGATTTCACAAGCGGTCTAGGCACGGACAAGGCACGAAAGCTGACATCGGCAGTGACTAAACAGCCTCTGACCAGGTGTTATATGGAGCGGGTGACGGGAATCGAACCCGCGTTCTCAGCTTGGGAAGCGCTTCCGAGGCTGATCGCATCGTGCCTGCGTGTGGGGTGTTTGGCCTGGTCGAGGCCGGGTTCCTGTAGTCCGGTTGTTGTGCGTTGTTGCGCCGTATTGCACCCTGTTGCGTGTTCTTCTAGGCACGAATTAGGCACGCCGAGGCGACTCAGACCCATTGCTGTTCCGATGGTTTCCAGGTGCCATCAGCTCGACCGTCGTAGATCGGTTGGAAGAGCGACACGGCAATGGCCAACGCATCGTCAGCGGCTTGGACACTCGAGGTCGGGCACGGTTCGAGCGATTGCTGAGTACCCGTTCCTCCATGTCTCGTCCGGGAGGGTGAGCTGCAGGGGCAGCGAGTGACCTCGATGGTGGCATTCGGATTCGACGGCGATTCGAAGTTCGGTGGCGTCGACGGTTTGGCTCTGAGCGATCAGCACGATGTCGACCAGATCTCGGTATCGCGTGCTGGGTCGGTCGCCGGCGAACGTGCTCGTCATGGCGACGAGCTTGTCGGCGAGGTGGTCGACGACGGGGTAGATCCGGTAGTCGGTGGTGGTGAGTCCTTCGATGTCGATGGGTCGGAGCCCAGGAGCGGAATCCGGCGGAGCGGGTCATGTTCGAGTCGACGACGGCGTCGATCTGGAAGTCGGCGAACTTGGCATCACCGACGTAGGAGGTCACCCGGTACTTGCGTCCAGACGTCGTGCCCGTGAGGGTTCCGGATTGCTCAAGATCGAAGGTGAAGAAGTCACCGACGTCGCTGTTGGCGGCTGCGATCAGTTCGGCCTCGGCGCTCTCGATCTCGCCGCGGTAGTGAAGGTCGATGTCTTGTGTGTGGCGCGCATGCTGCGGAACCCGGGCGAGAAGTCCGGTCCCGCCCTTGAGTACCCACGTCGAGTTCGGGTCGAGGAACAGTCGGGTGAGAAACCGGTCGTACGCAAAGTGACGGCGGAGCTGGTTGATGTCATATCGCCCGTGTTCGGCAACGGCTGCGACTCGTACTTTGATGGCATCGTGCAACGCTTTGGCTGATGCGTAGCGAAGAGGCGGTGTCATGCCCGAGAACCCCCTTCGGCCATTTCGAGGAGTGCTTGGAAGGGAGTGCGGAGCGTGATCTGAGCGACTTGTTCGGTGCGGATCGCTCCGGTGTCGAGAGCGTCGCGCAGGAATGCTCCGAGGTGGCCGCCATCGGTGTTGACTGCGTCCAGGTCGACGAGCGTCTGCAGTGGCGAGGTGACGGCCATGCCATCTCTGGTGACCCATTGGCTCGAGTCGAGACCATCTGGACGGACCTGCACTCTCACGTCGTCAGCTCGGAGTTGTTTGCGGACGGTCGAGATGAATTGGTGGCCCGGAGGGATGAATGTCCCGAGACCGAGGAGCACAGCGGCCGATTGGTGCGAGACCCAGATCGTGGGGTTCTTGGTGCGTTCTCGCGGCCGCCGTTTCGGGTCGAGTCGCAGCCAAGCAATGCGGAGATCGGCGTGGCCGTCGATGCCGGCACCTGCGACACGGTAGACCCCGTGGTCGAGGCGTCGAATCTGCCCGTAGCTCGTTGCTCTCGTGAGCTGGGCATCGAGAACACCGACATCGTGGGCCTGGGCGCGGGTGAAGTAGCCGTGCTGTGCCTCTGACAGTTCGTCGATCATCGAGATCACATCGACCCTTGATGTCGTCTGCATGCTGCATAGCTTACACTGAAACGTAAGTTATGCAGCAGTGCGCCAGGCTTTCTGGGGGAAGATGTCGGGCGACATGCCAAGTTCATGTTGCTGAGGCCTCGGCGGCCGTCAGCGCGGAGGAAGTTCGCAATCGTCAGATCCGGATGTCGGCGAGGCGGCTCGCAGCGGTCCAGACGCGCGCGTTGTCCGACGCTTCGCGTTCAGGGCAATCAGCGACGAGGTCGCGCGCAAGCTGGCTCGTCACATCGACATCGGCCACGAATCCGCCCGAACATCTCGATCTCACGCTGGTTCATTGGCGGCTGTCTCAACTCGGAATGGTGATGTCGTAGGCGCAGGCGTGGGCGCCGGACGGCTTGTGGGTGACACGCTCGACTGTCGCGCCAGGGATCACGTCACGGAGGAAGTCGAGTTCGGTCGTGCAGGCTTGTCGGTAGTGGCGAGCGACAGTCCAGACGGCGCAATTGTGAAGGTTGATCCGGTAGTGGTCATCGTCAACCTTCTCGAAATCGGCAAGGTACCCCTGGGCATCGAGCAGCTTGGTGACGAGTTCGACCCGTTCGTCGGTGGACTTTCCAGCGAGTTCGTGTTCCGTGCTCTCAGCGAGGCGACGTCGACGTCGATCGAAGATCCGGTCCACGAGTGCGGGGTCTTCTTCCTCGATGTGCCCGAGCAGTTCGACCGAGAGGTCGCTGCCCGGTGTGACGAACAACGGCTCGGTGCGTGCGGTGGCGTGGTAGCGGTCGGCCGGGCGACCGGGCTGCCCGCGAGCCGGTCGGGCCTCGACCAAGCCGGCTGATCGCAGTGTGCTGAGGTGTTGCCGAACAGCGCTGGGAGAGATCTCGAGCGTGGTGGCCAACTCGACAGCGGTCGCTTCGCCGTGGCGCTTCACTGCGACGAGCACGCGGCGTTGAGTCGGCGATGGCGCAGCGCCGGGGGTGTCCATGGCTGGATCGTAACATCATCGTGCCCATTGAGCGAGTTACGCAAGGTGGAACTTGCACAATGACGTTTCGCCTGGTAGACAGGTTGGCGACCAGCGGTAAGGAGAAAGCGATATGAAGGTTTGGATCGACCAGGATCTCTGCACCGGCGATGGCCTCTGCGAGGAGATCGCCCCTGAGGTCTTCTTCGGAATGGACGACGGGCTCTTCTACGTGAAGGAATCGGCTGCCAATTTCGGCACGGAGAAACTCTTCGACGGCGCAGCCAACCCGGCAGGCGCCAAGGGGATGGCTCGGATTCCTGAAGGCGGCTTGGAGGGGGTCATCGAGTCCGCTGAGGAGTGCCCCGGCGAGTGCATCTTCATCGAGGTCGACGAGTAGGAGACCCGAATGCTGACCGGTCATCACCGAACCGGCAGCACTGCGACGCCGACCGCCAGGTGCACACGACGAACACCACAACGACGAACACCAGAACGAGGAGCCCATTGCGATGACAACGACCGAACAAGCCAAACAGCTGTTCTCTCTCAGCGGGGAGGCGACCGACAAGGTCGCCCAACTGCTGGCCCAGGAGGGCGACGAGAGCCTCGGACTTCGAGTGGCAGTTCGCGCAGGCGGATGCTCAGGGTTCTCCTACGAGATGTTCTTCGACGCCGAAACCGGCCCCGACGATCACGTCACCGTCTTCGGACCCGTCACGGTCAGGGTGGATTCGGCAAGGCGTCCCACCTCGAAGGTGCCACGTTGAACTACAGCGACGGTCTGCAACGCGCCGGATTCAGCATCGACAACCCGAGTGCCGAACGCAGCTGCGGGTGTGGGCAGTCATTCAGCTGAACGAAGCAACACCCACGCAGACATTGAAGACACGCGGCGAAGCAACCACATCGTGATGAGCGTCATGTCAGACGAGACCATCGCGGACAGAGAGGACATTCGATGAGCGACACCATGCGAGAGATCGAGGAACTGACCGAGCGCGAGCTACGAGTACGGCTTCAGCACCGACCTCGACACCGACGTCGCGCCCCCCGGTCTGACCGAGGACATCGTCCGGCTGATCTCGGCGAAGAAGGACGAGCCCGAGTGGCTGCTCGACTGGCGACTCAAGGCATACGCGGCGTGGAAGTCGATGGACGAGCCCGACTGGGCCAAGCTCGAGATCGCACCCGATCGACTACCAGGCGATCAGCTACTGGGCGGCTCCCAAGACAGAAGCCCGTGCTCGACAGCATGGACGACGTCGACCCCGAGATCCGCGAGATGTTCGACAAGCTCGGCATCCCGCTGCACGAGCAGAAGATGCTCAGCAACGTCGCCGTCGACGCGATCGTCGACTCGGTCTCGGTCACCACCACGTTCAAGGCGACGCTCGCCGAAGCGGGCGTCATCTTCTGCTCGTTCTCCGAGGCGGTGCAGCGATCACCCCGAGCTCGTGCGCGAGCACCTCGGCTCGGTCGTGCCGGTACGTGACAACTTCTTCGCTGCGCTCAACTCGGCGGTGTTCTCCGACGGGTCGTTCTGCTACATCCCCAAGGGCGTGCGCTGCCCGATGGAGCTGTCGACCTACTTCCGCATCAACTCGCAGAACACCGGCCAGTTCGAGCGCACGCTGATCGTCGCCGAGGACGACTCGCACGTGTCCTATCTCGAAGGCTGCACCGCGCCGCAGCGCGACGAGAACCAACTCCACGCGGCCGTCGTCGAGCTGGTCGCCAAGGACCGCGCCGAGATCAAGTACTCGACCGTTCAGAACTGGTACCCGGGCGACGAGAACGGCGTTGGCGGCATCTACAACTTCGTCACCAAGCGCGGCCGCGCCCACACCGACGCCAAGATTTCCTGGACACAGGTCGAAACCGGTTCGGCGATCACCTGGAAGTACCCGAGCGTCATCCTGCAAGGTGACCGGTCGGTCGGCGAGTTCTATTCGGTCGCCCTCTCGACCAAACGCCAACAGGCCGACACCGGCACGAAGATGGTGCACATCGGCGCCGACACCACGAGCACGCATCATCTCGAAGGGCATTTCCGCCGGCCACGGTCAGAACACCTACCGAGGTCTCGTCAAGGTGATGCGTTCGGCCGAGAACGCCCGCAACTACACGCAGTGCGATTCGCTGTTGCTGGGCAAGGATTGCGGCGCTCACACGATCCCCTACATCGAAGTGAAGAACGCCAGCGCCCAGATCGAACACGAGGCCTCGACCTCGACGGTCGGTGAAGATCAGTTGTACTACTGCCGCCAGCGCGGCATGACCGAGGAGGATGCGATGTCGATGATCGTCAATGGCTTCTGCCGCGACGTGTTCAAGGAACTTCCCATGGAGTTCGCCGTCGAGGCTCAGCGTTTACTGGACGTCAGCCTGGAAGGAAGTGTCGGATGATGTTGCACGTCGACAATCTCACCGCCTCGATCGGCGAGACCCCGATCCTCAAGGGCCTCGACCTCACCGTGGGGGCAGGCGAAGTCCATGTCATCATGGGCCCGAACGGTTCGGGCAAGAGCACGTTCGCCCACGCTCTCGGCGGACGCGACGGCTACGAGATAGGTGGGGCGGCCACCCTCGACGGGGCCGACCTGCTCGACATGGAGCCAGAACAGCGTGCCGCCGCCGGTCTGTTCATCGGTTTCCAGTACCCGGTCGAGATCCCTGGGGTCAACAACATGTACTTCCTCCGCACGGCGCTGAATTCGGTGCGCCGGGTCCGCGGCGAGACCGAGATCGGCGCCCACGACTTCCTCGCGGTCGCGAAGGAAGCAATGGATCTCGTGGAGATGAAGCAGGACTTCCTGCACCGCTGCCGTCAACGCTGGGTTCAGCGGCGGCGAGAAGAAGCGCAACGAGATCTTGCAGATGGCGATTCTGCAACCGCGTCTCGCCGTGCTCGATGAGACCGACTCCGGCCTCGACATCGACGCGCTGCAGATCATTGCTTCCGGCGTCAATTCGCTGCGCGGACCGGAACGGTCCGTGATCGTGATCACTCACTACCAACGCCTGCTCGACTACGTCAAGCCGGACTTCGTGCACGTTCTCGTCGATGGCCGCATCGTCGAGTCCGGCGATCACACCCTCGCTCTGCATCTCGAAGACCACGGGTACGCCGGCTTCGTCAACACCGACCTCAACGATGCACCCGATCGCCCCCTTGCCGGTGTGACGTCGTGACGATGAGAGCGATTGCGCGTCCCGAGTCGGACCCATCGATGGATGTGCACCTCGACGAGGTGGACCGGATCGGACTTGTCCGGTACCCAACCAAGCGCGACGAAGCATGGCGATATGCCCCACACCGTCAGCTCGGGGAGTTGTCGTTCGGGCCGACCGTCGAGATGTCTGTCGATCTTCCTGCCGACCTCGACGATCAGATCCCCGCACTCGACGGACCCCGAATCGTCATCGTCAACGGCATCGTCGACCACGAGCGTTCGAACCTGACCGCACCCGACGGTCTTCACGTGTCGACACTCGCCGACGCTTTGGCCGAGCGGCCCGAACGGAGCGGGGTCCACCGCGACCACACCGACGACGAGGTCACCGACACCTACAAGGCGCTCAACAGCGCATTCACAGTCGACGGCGCCGCGGTCCACGTGGCCGACGGAACGACGGTCGACGTGCCAATCCACATCGTCGACATCACGATGCCCGGCACAGCGCACAACACGTCATGCACGGGTGTGGTGATCAACCTCGGAGCCGGCAGCTCAGCGACTGTCGTCGAGACACGACTCGGTGCAGGCACAGAGTTCGGTGGGTCAAACGTTCACACCAGCGTCTCGCTCGACGACGACGCGACACTCGAACACGTCCTTTTGCAAGACATTCCCGCCGGTCAGATCCACCTGAGCCGGGTCGAGGTCGCCCAAGGCGCTCGCAGCACGTTCCGTGCTCGTTCGTTCAACCTCGGTGCCTCGTACGGACGCCTCGCGTACTCCGTCTGCCTGGCGGGCGAAGGCGCGCTCGCTGATCTGTCCGGTCTGTTCTACGGCACAGGCGACCAGATCCTCGACCAGCAGATCACCGTGGTCCACGACGTGAAGGACTGCATCAGTCGTCAATCGTTTCGCGGCGTGCTCGACGGCGAGAGCACCGGAGTATTCAATGGCGGCATCGACGTTCGCCCCGGCGCGGACGGCACCGACGCATCACAGTCCAACGACAACCTGTTGCTGTCGAATCACGCCGAGATCAACACGCAACCACGCCTCGAGATCCTCGCTGACGAGGTCGCCTGCAACCACGGCGCCACCGTCGGCCAGCTCGACGACGCAGCGCTGTACTACCTGCGCTCGCGTGGCATCACCGCCGATGAGGCTCGGCGGCTCCTGATCCGCGGATTCACCAACCAAGCGGTCGATGACATCGGCATTGACAAGGTGCGGGCATGGATCAATCACCGACTCGGACACGACGATGACTGATCAGCAGGTCGGCGTCGGCCCAACGAAAGGCTTCACGTTGCCGCGCGACTGCGTGGTGACGATCGTTCCGGATGGACACCGGATCCCGCTCACGAAGGGCGACCGGGTCACCCTGCTCCAAGCACTCGGCGGGACCGCAACCGTCACCACCCGCGAAGGTGAAATGGCTCGGCTGAGCCCGGCCGATTCGATCGACTTCGGGTTCATCGAGGCCCGCCAGACTCCCGACGTGTCGAACGGTTCACCGTTCAGCGTGGATCGCGTGTGGGAGGCGGCCACCACCGTGTACGACCCTGAGATTCCCGTCGACATCGTCGAACTCGGCCTCGTCTACCGCGTCGACGCCGGCGAACTGCCGAGCGGCAGATGGCGCGTCGACATCGACATGTCGGTCACAGCGCCCTTCTGTGGCATGGGCGACATTCTCCGTCAAGACCTCCACGATGCCGTTGCAGCAATACCGGATGTCCAAGAGGTCGAAGTGAAGCTGGTGTTCGACCCGCCGTGGGACGCGTCGCGCCTCTCCGACGTCGCCCGACTCGAACTGGGGATGATGTGATCGACACAACGACTC
>CAWCQZ010000002.1:0-843530 GCA_963797925.1 Ilumatobacteraceae bacterium
ACGCCGACATCTCGCGAGAACTCATCCTCTCGACGGGCGCCAAGTCGTAGCGAAGACTCGATCGACGAGCACGTTCTCGATCACCAAGCGAACGTGGGCGTGCCGTTCTGCAACGGTCAGCACACCGGATCGGCTCGCACGATATGGAGTGGTCGTCCTGTGTCACTGAGGAGCGAAGGCGCAGAATTCGTTGCCTTCGGGATCGCTCAGGACATTCCAATCGATCTCTGCGTCTTGCGAGCGAAGCAACGTGGCTCCGGCATCGATCAACGCTGCGACGTCGTCTGTCACGACATCGATGTGAATCCGATTCTTGGTCGACTTCGGCTCCTCGACCGGCACGAAAGACATGTTGTCGAACGGCGCTTGCGGAATGCGCTCGATGTAGGAGAAGCCGCGATCGTCCTCGGCATGATTGCCGCCGATGACGCTGGCCCACCACCGTGAGGTCGCTTGGTGATCGGCGCAGTCGATGACGATTTCGTAGAGCCGGGTCGGTGGGAGCGAATCTCGCACGAAGACGCAGAATTCGCCGCCTTCGGGGTCGGCCATAACCGTCCATGGAAAGGAGTCACCGTCGAGGATCGACGCACCGAGTGACACGATCTCGTCAATCGACGAGCTGTGAACGTCGAAGTGGATGCGGTGCTTCGCGAGCTTGGGTTCTGGGACTTGGCTGATCCACAGCGTGTGGGCGTCCGTCTCGCCGGTGAGGTACGTGTCGCCGTTGGATTGATGGTGCAACTCGAGATCAAGTGCAGCCGACCAGAACTCACCGAGAGTGGACGCATCATCTGCGTCGAGACAGAGATCTTTGAACACCGGCAAGCTCATGGACGAACGGTAGCGCTCCACGAGCAAGCGGACCGCCGATGATCGGCTATCGACACGACCGACGATCTGGAGCAGGGGCGACCGCCCTCATGTGCCTGATACCGCGTATTTTGGAAGCGCCGCAGGCGGTCGTAGATATGCGCGCTTCCGGCGGAGCGAGAACGCTGGTGCCCCGACTTCTGCGAGACTCGGTCCGTGCGGTACGTGGACCGCGGATCGAGCGGTTTCAGCTTGGCCAGTACCCCATGGTCTGCGTGCGCTCAGGGCTCCCGGCAACGAAGAAATCGTCCCGGTCCAGCACGACGACCACCGTCTGGCCATTCATGCTGCTCCCCTTCAGAGTGATCTGGTTCGCCATCAATGAAGTGGGTGGCCGACTCCGACCACCCGTGGGGCACGCTGCCGATTTCGCGGAAGGACACGTGGAGGGGATCACGGCAACGTACGAGAAGTCGATTGGCGTGATCATCGATGGCGTTCACCCAACGTTCGTCGAGGCAACACGACAGTCCCAGCGCCAGCAGAATTCGGTGATGGCTGATGCCCCGAAACCTGTTGCAACTGGCGATCCGCTTATCGACTGAGAAGTCGCGCGTGATCTGGAGCGGGCGTCCGAGCCCATTCGTGCCGATCACGAGCGGTCTGCGTGAGCGGTTCGGGCCGTTGATATGCGTGCACGCTTGCGGTTCGGACGTTCTGCAAGCATAATGCAAGCATGCCGAACGTGTTGATCCGAGATCTCCCAGCGGAAGTTCATGCGAGCCTGCAACGGCACGCCGAAGCAGCAGGACAGTCCCTCCAGCAGTACCTCACCAACGAACTCTCACGCGTCGCACAGTCACCGACGCTCGCCGAGGTGATGGAGCGAATCGCACAACGCTCGGGTGGTCGAGTCGGCTTCGAAACCGCCGTCGACGATCTCGCCGATGAACGCGCACAGCGGTGATCGTCATTGATGCGTCGGTGCTGGCGAACGTGGTCGGTGACGACGAGTCGGCCGGGGTGCTCGCTCGTCGCCGACTGCAGGTCGCAGGCGCCGCATCAGCGCCTGACCTCGTCGATGTCGAGACGGTGTCGGTTCTACGCCGCCGATGGTTGAAGGGAGATCTCACCGATGAACGTTTCCGCGATGCGGTCGACGACCTTCTCGCGCTGCCGATCACTCGGTTCCCAACGGGGTCCCTGATGTCGAGAGCGTTCGAACTCCGAGCGAACGTCACCGCGTACGACGCTTGCTACGTCGCTCTCGCTGAGGCCTTGGAGTGCACGCTGGTGACATCCGACCAACGACTCGCGAACGCTCCAACCATCACCTGCCCGACCGAAATCCTTCGGCAGTAGCGAGCTCCACCCTCACTGACATCCACCGTCAGGCGGTCGTCATTCTGGCGCACCTACCCGATCGAGGATGTGCCGTTAGTGGACGGTGTCGGGACTGTCAGACGTTGGTGTAACTGGTCTGGCTCATGGTGGTTGTTGGGGATCTTAGGGCCTCAGAAGAGGCGGCCTTCGAAGGTGATGGCGAAGGCGTTGAGGGCGGGCTTCCAGCGGTTCATCCAGCGTTCCTGGCCGGTGCCTTTCGGGTCGAGCGACCGGACGACCAGTAGAGGCATTTGAGCGCGGCCTGCTCGTTGGGGAAGTGCCCGCGTGCTCGGGTCGCTCGCCGGAACCGGGCGTTCAACGACTCGATCGCGTTCGTCGAGTAGATCACCCGACGGATCTCGGGTGAGTAGTCGAGGAACGGCACGAACTCGGCCCACGCGTTCGACCACAGCGACCGGATCGCCGGATACTTGGTCGCCCCAGATGTCGTGGAACTCGTCGAGCCGGCTGCGGCGTCGGCTTCGTTGACGGCGGTGTAGACCGGTCGCAGATCGCGTGGCCATCTTGTCCCAGTCCGCCCGGCTGGCGAGGCGGAAGGTGTTGCGGATCAGGTGCAGCACACAGGTCTGCACGATCGCCAACGGCCACGTCGCTTCGATCGACTCGGGCAGGCCTTTGAGCCCGTCGCACACGACGATGCAGGCGTCTTCGACGCCACGGTTCTTGATCTCGGTGAGCACCTGCAACCAGTACTTGGCGCCTTCGCCACCGGTGCCGACCCAGAGTCCGAGGATGTCGCGTTGACCGTCAACGGTGACGCCGATCGCCGCGTACACGGGCCGGTTGGCGACTTGACCGTCGCGGATCTTCACGACGATCGCGTCGATGAAGATCACCGGATACACGCGATCGAGCGGCCGGTTCTGCCACTCGGCCAACTCGTCGAGGACCCGGTCGGTGATCTTGGAGATCGTCTCACGTGAGATGTTCGTCGAGTACACCTCGGCCAGATGGGCTTCGACCTCGCCGGTCGTCAACCCTTTCGCCGTCAGGGAGATGACCATCGAGTCGACTCCGTCGAGCCGGCGCTGGCGCTTGCTTCACCGTCTCCGGTTCGAAGCTGCCGTCACGATCGCGTGGCACGTCGAGCTCGACCGGGCCGATCTCGGTGATCACCGTCTTCGAACGCGTCCCGTTGCGCTGTTGTCACCGTTGCGGCCCTCGACGGCGTGTTTCGGATAGCCGAGATGTTCGTCCATCTCGACCTCGAGACCCGTTTCGAGGACCTGCTTGGTCGAGATCGCTCAGCAACCCGCCCGGGCCGACGAGGTCGACGCCGTCCGCTCGTGCTTGGTCGACGAGCTGCTCGGCGATCGACCGATCCGGTCGATCCTCGCTCGTCTGATCCGACGGTGTCGCCACCGCCACATCATGGTCTGTCAGTTGTC
This sequence comes from Ilumatobacteraceae bacterium, assembly GCA_963797925.1. GTDB lineage: Bacteria > Actinomycetota > Acidimicrobiia > Acidimicrobiales > Ilumatobacteraceae > Ilumatobacter_A. The sequence continues at coordinate 3,606 of CAWCQZ010000002.1, forward strand.
TGTCCTTCCGGCCGAGCGAGTCGCTCAGCGTTTCAGGCCAGACCAGTTACACCGTGGATCTGACAGTCCCACGGTGTCGTGCCTGCGAATGTGCTGTTGTTATGTGCTGTGCGCAGCGGGTCGGGTGTCGCGTGAGGCTGACGTTCGGATGTGGTCAGCAGGTGGGGACGGATGGCTCGATGGCGTCAGTGAGGGTGCCGCCGGGGGCGGCCTCTGGATCGTCGGTGCCGGTGCCGGTACCGAGGAAGTCGTCGACCGCCTGAGCGATTCCGGCGGGCTCTGCGACGAGCACTGACTGCCCTTCGATCACTTCAGCGGTGACAGCTGAGGTGATGTTGTAGGCGGTGAAGTTGTCGAGCCCGATGTTGGTTGTGGCGTTGAAGATGGCGCGGACACCGTCGAGGTCGAGGCCGTCGTCGACGGTGAGATCATCGACGACATCGTTGAGCAGCCGGACTTTGTCGGTTGTGTTGTAGTTCTGGGAGAGCACGGTGGTGTAGACGCGTTGGATCAGGTCTTGTTGTCGGGCGATGCGGCCGATGTCGGCGCGTGGATCGATGGTCCACGTGTTGGTTGTCGGGTCGAATGATTCGAGCTTGCGGGACCGCACGTAGGCGAGGGCGCCGGCACCGGAGAGATCGTTGCAGCCCGCTTCTGCTTCGAAGCCGGTGTTCATGTCGCGGACTGATTGGTCGAATGGCACGGCGACGCCTCCGGCAATGTCGATCAACGATTCGAAGCCGTCGAAGTCGACCTCGACGTAGTGGTTGATGTCGACATCGAGCAGCGCGGAGACGACAGCGACGAGCGAACCGTTTTCGGAGAACGAGTTCAAGCGCGCCGACGTGCCGTCGCTGGTTGTGACCCACAGGTCGCGAGGGAGCGACAGGACACTGACGTGTTCGAGCTGGGGGTCGATGCGAACGAGGGCGACCGTGTCCGCTCGCGAACCCGTCACTTCGCTGCCTGCTGGTCGTTGATCGACGCCGGCAAGGAGAACGTTGATCGCAACCGCGATCGGCGGAACATTTTGGTCCTCGGCGACCGTGACCGGGTTTGCAGTCGTGTCGGCCACGCTGGTCACCGGTGGATCGTCGGCGGGCGTGAGGCCGACGACTCGGATGCGTTCGAGTTCTTCTGACTGGCTTCGCAGATAGGTGGCCAACCCGCCGATAGCGACGCATGGCACCAGTACTGCCCTGCCAGCTGCGAGTCGGGTGCGGCGTTGGCGACGGCGGCCGTCGGCGATCACCCGGCGGCGGAAAGCGCTGCCGAGGTCTGGTGGATTGGGATCGAGGAGTTGTTCAAACATCGGTGGTCTCCGTTGGTTCGAGAACGGGTTCATTCATCTCAGTGCCGTTGTTGTGGGCGGACGCGTCGAGCGATCCACGAAGCGTGGTGATTCCGCGATGGGCGTAGGTTTGACGCTTCCGATGCTGATGCCGAGTTCGGTAGCCACATCGGCTTCGGACATGTCGGCGAGATAGCGCAGTGCGATGACATCTCGTTGCCGGCGACTCAGTGATCGCAAGAGACGCTGGAGATCGAGGCGCTCGTTGACCTCGTCCGAATCCACCCGACCCGGTTCCAGACGAGCGCTGTGGTCGCGTCCTCGCCGACGGCGCACACGGCCGAGCGCCCCGTTGATCGCCACCCGACATACCCACGGACGTGCATGGTTCTGCACACGCCGCCACCGCACGTACGCCTTGGTCATCGTGTCCTGCGCAATCTCCTCGGCATCAGCGCGCGAACCGAGGACCTGGAACGCCATCTGGTAGGCGAGGCTCGCCAGCTCGTCGAACTCGTCGTCGAAAGTCATCTACCTACACAAAGCGCCAGCACCCCACCAGGTTGACACCCCACCACGAAACTCTGACAACCAGTACACCACGAGGAGACCCGCGTCTCAGCAAACCGACGAAAGACGGTTGAACCGGCCGTCCACGACCGTCGCTGCAGCCGCACGTTCTCGAGCGCCGAACCGAGCCCGTACGTGCCGATAGAGGACGATCTCGACGGGCAGGCTTGGCCGATGTTCTGATCGGCCCTGGCCCAGAGTTCGCGAGAAACGGGAACTTCCCGGCGTTGCGTATCGTCGAATGATCATGTGGAAGATTCTCATCGCCGTGCCGTCTGTGATGCTTATCGGCTCGCGTCTGATGAGAGCGTCGTTGAGCCGCCTGCATCAGATCAGCAAGCTGCAGAAGCAACTCCCGCACAAACGGATCCACTCGCGTCATCAGACGAGAAAGCACCACCCGCCGATTCGGTCGCAATTTATGAGGAAGGTGCCGTCGATGGGCCGCTGATGCGGCATCCCGTTCGATCCGACAACGAGGAGGGTCTGGCCGCCGAGGTTCGAGGAATCCTCGAGCTTGAGAACGGCTGCCTGTACCTGTCGATCGACGAAATCGATGAGCGCTATCCCGTGCTGTGGCCAGCCCAAACCGCCTGGGACGCTGAACGCAAGGTCGTAGAGTTGCCTACCGGCGATGAGATCGCCGTGGGTGAGTTGGCTTACGGCGGAGGCGGCTACTTCTACGTCGATGACATCGCGAGGATCGCAGGACCCGAAGCAGCAGACCTCGCTGGGCGATGTGCTGACAACACCTACGGAGAGATCGCAGTGGTCAACAACTACGACACCGCAATCAGCCCCGGCTGGCACGCGAGCCGGACGCGACGATCGACGCCACATCCACTGACCACCTCCGTCGTTCGGTTCGTGCATCAAAGTCGCACGTTCTTGAGCGCCTGAGCGAGCGGATACGTGCCGATCTGATCGGTCAACGGCTGTCAGCGGCGTCGTTGTTATGCGCTGTGATGGAGTAGTGAAAGGTGAAGGATTGATAGATCGAAGCTCGCCCTCGATTACAGCCGAGCGTCGCGCCAAGCTTCGGCCCACGCCGCGAGAAACAGTGGAGCGCGACGAGGCCGAATCCGACGGTTCCGATCGCAATGGCATGGCCGACAAACGGTCGAGTCACGCCGCCGTCTCCCTCGACAGTCGTGCGCGTGGTGAGCACCAATGCAGAGATCATCGCGCCGAGGGCGATCAGTGCCGCAGAGAATCGTGCGGCGCTGACTTCGTTCGCCATCGTGCCTGGGGAAGTGGCCTTCGTGTGTGTGGACACGGTCATGACCAGACCGTAGTTGTTGAGCCGATCCCAGTGCCTCGAATCGACGCACGTTCTTGCGCACGTACCCGAGCGCATCCGTGCCGATCTGATCGGTCAACGCCCGCTTTCGACGCCGTTGTTATGAGCTGTGAGATGGACGATCACCGTCTTCCAGTTCGGCGGTCGAGTCCCGTCCCGTCTCCCGGGGTTGGTAGCGTCATGCGTACCGCGATTCCTCGCGGGGTTGGGTGGAATTCCCTATCGGCGGTGCGAGCCCGCGACTCCTGAACTGACCGGCGATCCGAAAACGTCGGAGTGTGAGGGACTGATCCTGTTGTATCCAGGAGCCGACGGTCATAGTCCGGATGAGAGCGAGGAGACGGGTGCTTCTGCTTCCGCGGAGTGGCCTGCGGGCTGCTTCAGCCTGCGCGCCCGTCTGCGCTGGTGGTCGTTTCCGTTTTCCTTGGGTTGTTCGTCTGTGATCGCAGGCGTTCGAGACGGGAAACGAGGAGCACATGTTCACAGGAAATGTCGAAGAGGTCGGTGCGGTCGCCGAGCACGGCCAGAGACTGGACGGGCCGGATGGCGTCGATGTCGTGACGGTCGGAGCGGTCCGATGACGCGGAGCGACCTGTCGCAAACGGCAGATGAGCGGACCGGTCCGGAATCGGTGACGAATGGTGGGCACCGGGATCTGGGCTTTGCTCGTATCGAGGATGCGATCGCTGCGATCGGGCGTGGTGAGATCGTGGTGGTCGTCGATGACGAGGACCGCGAGAACGAGGGCGACCTGATCATGGCGGCGGAGAAGGTGACGACCGATGACGTGGTGTTCTTCTTGCATCACACGTCCGGTTTCTTGTGCACCGCTGTCACGACCGCCCGTGCGAGAGAGTTGTGTCTCGATCCAATGGTGGCGGACAACACCGAGAGCATGAACACGGCGTTCCTGGTCAGTGTCGACAGCCGTGCCGGGACCTCCACGGGGATCAGTGCGAGCGATCGGGCCGCAACGATCCGGGCGCTCGCCGACTCCGACACGGCTCCGACCGATCTCGCACGACCGGGACACGTGCTGCCGCTCGAGGGCGCGTGACGGTGGCGTGCTGAAACGGTCGGGGCACACCGAGGCAACGGTCGATCTGGCACGCTTCGCCGGTCTCGAGCCTGCTGGTCTGTTGTGTGAGATCGTCACCGGAGACAAAGCCGGAATGGCACGAGCCGACGAACTCCACGTCTTTGCTGACACTCACGGTCTGCTGATGATCACGATTGCCGACCTCGTCCGGTACCGGAGACAGACCGAGAAACTGGTGTCTCGCGAGTCCACGGCACACATCCCGACCCAGTGGGGTGAATTCACCTGTCACGCGTTCCGATCCGAACTCGACGGGATCGAACACCTCGCGTTCACCATGGGTGACCTCGTTGCAGTGGACGACGAACCGGTCCTCGTGCGGGTTCACAGCGAATGCCTCACCGGCGACATCTTCGGGTCGCATCGATGCGATTGCGGCCCACAACTCGATGAAGCCATGCGACTCGTCGCCAACGCCGGCCGCGGTGCTGTCGTGTACCTGCGTGGCCACGAAGGTCGCGGGATCGGGATCGCTCACAAACTCCGTGCCTACGCCCTCCAGGAACAGGGGTGGGACACCATCGACGCGAACCTCGAACTCGGACTCCCCGTCGACTCGCACGCGAGTACGGCGTCGGCGCCCAGATCCTCGTCGATCTGGGAGTCACCAAGATCGAGCGTGCTCACCAACAACCCGACCAAGTACGGCGGCCTCGCCGGTTTCGGTCTCGAGATCGTCGAGCGGGTCCCGCTCCTGTCGACGCCAACCCCCGAGAACCTCGAATACCTCCGAACGAAACAACAACGAATGGGCCACCTCCTCGGCGACCTCGACCAACCCGGGAACCAGACGAGCCAGGCGGGCTGAACAATGGCCTCACCACCACAACCCGCAACCACCCCGACCCTCGACGCGCAGCGCCTCACCATTGGAGTGATCGCCACCCGCTGGAACCAGAACATCGTCGATCGACTCCGTGCCGGTGCTCAACGAGCAGTCCGAGCAACCGGAGCCAGCCACCTCGAAGTGACCGTGCCCGGCGCTTTCGAACTCCCCTTCGCCGCGAAAACCCTGATCGAGTCCGCGGCCGTTGATGCTGTCGTCGTGCTCGGGGTCGTGATCCGCGGCGAGACCACCCACTACGAACTCGTCTCCGACGGATGCGCACCGGCGTCATGGACGTCCAATTATCCACCAGCACACCAATCGGCATGGGAGTACTCACCGTCGAGAACGAAACCCAAGCACTCGCCCGCAGCGAAGCCGACGGTGGTCACAACGTGGGCGAGGAAGCAACACTGGTCGCGATCGAAATGGCCCTCCTCGCCCAAGAACTGCGAACGACGCCAAGGATCCAGCAACACCGGCATTGACAAGAACCACCGAGTCTCTGAACCGAGACCGCAGCGACGGATCGCTTGACAGCACACCTTCAACTGCCGGTCCGCGACCCCCGCAATATCGGGCGGATGGCCGAGCACCGACGTGCCGTTCTCGATTGGTGGGTGGGCCCTGGTCGGGGTGTGATTATGCGCAACGCGATCGACCGCTGGAAGTCCCACGCTTCGGCGGCACCGGCACTGGGGCGCTCGGGCGCTGATGTCGAGACCGGGGTACGGGGGATGGTTTGCCAGCAGCTCGTCGGCCGCGTCGTGCGCCCTGGCGGCGAGGCCGTCGGTGATCGTGTAGTTGGCTTGCGACGTTGCACCGGACAGACGCGAAGTTGAAGTCGTGTCGTCTCCGAAGGTCGGAGACGCCGAGCACGTCGTCAGTGTGGTCGCCCCAGGCCGCCGACGCAAGCCACGGCGCACAAGCACGAGCGCTGGACACTCCTCGGGTGTGCGTTGTTTCACTCGGTCTGTTGGGGCGGTTCTTCCCTCGGTGCGGGACCGGGTTGCGTTCGCTGGTCCTCCAGTTTGGCCCGTTGGAGCCACTTGAACCGGGACGCGGTCCACGTGTAGGTGGTTCTGTGCCGAGCCCTTTTCAAGATCTCCAGGTCATCGCGTCACGCGATGTCCACCGGCGTCAGAGGGGACGTGAAGGTGGTCTGCTGGGCGGTCCCGGGGCGGAAGAACGCTTGGATTATGAGTATCACCCTGCACGGCCCGGGCGCCCACTAGCAGGGTGATGAAAATCGGCGCCCGAGCAAAATCGAGCCTAGAACCGCCCGGTGTCTGGTGGCAGAGCGATCGTGATCGTCGCTCTCACGCGATCCTGGAGGGCGCGAATTCGGCTGTCCGTCGCTCCGAATCGTTTTTCAGCACCCTGCTAGTGTCCTGTCCGGTTGTTTCTTCGATTATTTGGTGAGTTCGGGAATTTTCGATCCCGTGGCGCGTTGTCGGTGCTGTATCCGCCAGCATCGAAGGGAACGCCATGGCCAAGCGAGGACGACCAGCCGCTGAGATCACGCTCACCGGGAACGAACGACGACAACTCGAGAGTTGGGCGCGCCGCCACTCGACCGCCCAGAACCTCGCCTTGCGCTGCAAGATCGTGCTCGCGTGTGCCGGTCCCGAAGAACTCACGGGCAAACAGATCGCCGCGAAGGTCGGCTGTAATCCGGCAACGGTGTCGAAGTGGCGTCGACGGTTCGCCGAACAGCGTCTCGATGGTCTGATCGACGAACCTCGCCCTGGTGCTGCGCGAACGATTGGCGATGACGTGGTCGAGCAGATCGTGATCGACACGTTGGAAACGAACCCGAAGGACGCGACGCATTGGTCGACGCGTTCGATGGCGGAACGTCACGGGATCAGTCGTCAGACGGTGTCGGAGATCTGGCGGGCGTTCGGGTTGAAGCCGTGGGAGATCGACGAGTTCAAGATCTCACCCGACCCGCAACTGGTCGCGAAGATCCGTGACATCGTCGGGCTGTATATGAACCCGCCCGTCAACGCAGCCGTGTTTGCTGTCGATGAGAAACCCCAGATCCAGGCGTTGAACCGGACCGCTCCGATGTTGCCGATGATGCCCGCCAGCAACCGGCGTCGCTCGCATGACTACAAACGCAACGGCACCATTGACCTGTTCGCAGCCTGGACATCGCGTCGGGCCAGGTGATCACCGAGCTGCGACCGAACCACGACTCGGCTCAGTTCATCAAGTTCTTGAACAAGATCAACCGCGAAGTCCCCACCGAACTCGACGTGCACGTCGTGCTCGACAATCTCTCCACCCACAAAACCCCAGCCGTTCACAAGTGGCTGCTCAGGCACAAGCGGTTCCACTTCCACTTCACGCCGACCTACGGGTCCTGGATGAACCTCGTCGAACGATGGTTCTCCGCGCTCACCACCAAAAAGTTGCAACGCTCCGTCCACGACTCCGTCAACGCACTCGCCAAGGACGTCCGCGACTGGGTCGACATCTGGAACGAAGACCCGAAACCGTTCGTCTGGCACAAAACAGCCGACGAAATCCTCGAACGACTCGGCCGCTACTGCGCCGACGTCACCAACACCGAATTCATCGACGGACCAGCCTGACAAGACACTAGTCGCAGATCGAACACTGGCCATCAGCAGTTGTTCATGTTGGAGCAGATGATTGCGCCGACCGGCATGACGTCGTGGAGTTCGATCAGCCGGGAACAGGTCGGATGTCGCCCGATTCCGCTACTCGAACCCGTACGGTATTCGAGTCCGAAGCGTCTCTCACCTGTTGTTCAAGTTCTTCGGTGAGCGCGCCCACGTCGATGTCGTCGAGTGACTCCATCCACACTGTGAACTCGTTGAGGTACCCGTCGTAGGGCGGCAACCCGACCAGTTCTCCGCTCGCTTTGCTGTCCCGTTCGAAGTGGTCCGCCACCGCTGCCTGTGCAGCTTCGCGTTGATCAGCGGACAGCTCGGCGTGGTGGACCTCGAGATCGCTGACTTCTGCGATCTGCGGAAATTCAGCATCGACGTCGAAGTCCGGTTCCACGATGAGAACACCGCCGCCGCCACCAGCCGTGAACTGGAATTGCAAAACACCGGGCTTGTCGATCGCCTCATCTGCGAAGTCGCTCAGCCGAACTTGAGTCTCCATCGCTGACTCGGCCTCATCGATGGAGACGCCCCGGTTCTCGGCGATCTCGGCGATCTCACTATCGACTTCGTCCGTCGGTCGAGGAGTCACCGCCACCTCGACGTCGTCACCGGCCGAGTCCTCGACAGGTACCGAACCGCACCCGACAACGAAGCCAGAGAGCAACAACGGCACCGCGCCAACAGCGCACAGCTTCCTCGTCACTGTTCTGTTCGTCGCTTGATCTCCCACGACAACTGACGAACTGCGTGCGGGCCTCAGAGCAAGCTCCAGTTAGACCGCATGTTGTCATCCAGCGATTGGTAGTAGCAGTTCCCCGAACCGTCGGCGGCGTTGATCAAGCCACGAGGGGTGCGTTCGCCACCGGACGTGCGAGGTTGCCAAACTGGGCCTCCGCTGTCACCTTCGAAGCATGGTGCACGCTCACTCTGTGAGACGAACGTGTTCGGGTGGGTGATTCCATCGCCCGTTCCCAACATGTGCGGATACTGAACGTTGACCTGAATCACAGTTCCACAAGTCTGGTCGAACCCTGTCTGTCCGAAGTGGCAGTAGGTGCCATTGAGGAAGATGTGCCCGGCGGTCGCCGACATGTCGACCTCCGTGCCGTCTTCGTGAATCTGGACCAGCCAGCTCGCACCGCTGGCGCGAATCGCCATCCGGTCCCAGTACTGACCGATACGTCGCCCCTCGTTCGACACGTTGTTGAATCCGTTTGCGTTGAACGCCGTATTCGATCCACCACAGTGGCCGGCGGTGATGTAGCCGTTGTACTGGTTGTTGATCCGGATGCCGAAACCAGTCGTGCAGGTCGGCGAACCGCCCGTCGTGATCATCTTGCCTCCACGTACCGGTTCGATCTCCACCGGCACCGACACCCGAACCGTCGCGTCACCGGAACGTTCACGCGCCTCTGTCGTCAGAGTCTCAGACATCGCCTTCACGTCGACGTCATCAACCATCGCGCCGAAGAACACGGTGAACTCGTTGGCAACCGGGTCGTATGACGCCGCCGCCGAAGAGGCAGCGTCGTCGGCCGTCGCAGTCGACTGGAGGGTGGAATCCACCGATTGAAGGATTGAGGACTCCACCAGGCGGCGTTCGGTCGGGTTCAAAGCCACGGTGAGCACTTCGACCTCCTTCGGCGTCTCCAGAGACGGAAGCTCAGCAGACATCTCAAAGCGGTCCTCCACAGCCAAGACGCCGCGTTGGCCGTCAGGGGTGAACTGGAACTCGAGAACGTCGTCGTGCTCGATTGCCTCATCGGCGAAATCGCTCAGACGGGCCTGGATCGCCATCATCTCATGCGCTTCAGACACCGTGATGCCCTCGTTCTTCGCGATCTCTTCGAACTCCCGATGAATTCCACCATCGCCGACTGGGTCCTCCTGCGAGGGTGCGGTGATTGCAACCTCGATCGGCTCACCGGACACGCTCTCGTCATCGGCACCATCGTCAGATGAGGCTGCACTGGCAATCGACGACAGAGCAAGAACTCCACACATCGCGATCACCACCGGGGCTCGAACAGATCGAAACGGCTTCACGACTGTCCCCATGGCGGTCTCCCTTTTGTCCAGTTGTGCGATGAATGTGACATTGATGGTGAGCGTTCAACCACTAAAAGTCAACAGGAGACCACGCAAAGACAGAAAGGACGTCAACATCCGCACACGCATCGCCGTGCACTGCGTGCCGGTCTCGTGTCTCATACGAGGAACCCCAACCGGACGCCGTCGTGGAACCGACCGGCGGCCGAGCGACCAGGGGCGATGTCGTCTCACTGTGAATGTCAGCGATTGATGGCGGTGGGTTGTCATTCATCCGTGACAGACAGCGCGTCGGCTCCTACGGCGAAACCGCTGCACGATATGCAGCGGTTGGCCGAGCGCGTAGGTGCCGATCTGATCGGTCAAGGTCGGTTCGCGGCGACGTTGTTATGCGCTGTGAGTATCGCTATTCGGTATGTCCAGTAGACGTCTCTGCGGCCGTCGCGCCGTTTCGGCTTTCTGTTTCACGAGCGCCGAGGATGACCGCGTGGAGTGGCTGCCGTTCTTGAGAAGTCGAGGTCTTCTTGTATGGATCTGACCGAGTATTTCGTGGAAGGAGTCATGAGCAGGACAGAGTTGGTGGCCGTGGACGAAGCGCAACCGATGCGGGGCAGCGATCCGCCTCGGCGACCAAGGAGCCGTATCGACGACGAGTTCACCGTGTTCTACCGTGCCGAACACGACGGTCAGGTCCGGCGGGCTGCTCTGCTGGTCGGATCCGACGAGGTCGCCAACGACATCGTGCACGACGTCCTGGTCGAGGTCCTCCGACGGTGGGACACGATCGCTCACCACGGCTCGTACTTGAACCGCGCCGTGCTGAACGGCTGTCGCGACCGGCGTTCGCAACGACAAAGTCGTTGCAGTCGCGCACCGTCGACTTGCCGCAGGCCAGACGAGCAGCACCGACGACGTGCTCTATGACGTGATTGCCCGCTTGCCGTTCAATCATCGGGCAGCGGTGGTGATGCGTTTCTACGAACGCATGACCGAACAAGAAATTGCCGAGGCACTCGGCTGCAAGCCCGGCTCGGTCGGACCATGGATCCACCGAGCACTCACCACGATGCGAAAGGAACTGTCATGATCAACCTGGACGAAGAACTCAGCCGCTCCCTCGAACGACGCGCCGACAACGTCGCAGTCCGAGATGACCTCGGCGACATTCTTGCTGGAACGAACATTGTTCGGTTCAGCGATGCGAACACCAAACCAAGGCGTCGATCGCAACTGCTGCTCGTCGCTGCTGCGAGCGCACTCGTTGCCGGTACAGCCGGCCTCGTATGGGTGCAGAACTCGCGCTCCGAGCCAGCGTCGACTTCACAGCAGCCAGCAGTGCCGCCCGTAGACGGGTCACTCCCAGCCGTCTCGCCTCCGGCCATGTTGCTGAGCGGTGTGGAGGCGGTCGCTGGCGACGAGTGGCTGTGGCCGACCGTGCTGCCAGATGGATTCGAATTTCAGTACGCCGATCGGAACAACAACCCGTCAGGCGATCTCAAATCGGTCCAGTTCGGTACGACCGGATCGCTGACGGGCCAGCTGAGCTTCTGGATCAGTCCAGACACCCCATCGTCCGAAGGCGGCCAATCCGTCGAGGTAGCAGGCCGCAACTGGACAATCTCCACTTCTGCTGGCCAAGCCCGGGGAACGGCTGCGATCGGCGATCGCTACGTCGACGTGGGAGGACCGGTCAGCCGGAGCGATCTGCTCGCCGTCATCGATGGCCTGGCCCTCGTCTCCGAGGACCAGCTGCCAGCGGCACCACTGAGCTACGACGATGCCATGACCGACGTTGGTGAATTCGATGTCAACGGCGAGCAAGTCGTCATGAGCGTCGATGAGTCGAACGGCTGGTTCTGCACCCAGATCCGCACCGACACCGAGTCCGGTGGTGGCTGCGTCACCTACTTCGACCCGGCAGAGACCATCTCGCGCTATCACGGCACCAGCACCGGTTTCGATGAGACCAGCTCGCAACTACAAATGAATACCAGCGGGATGGCGTCGGATGACGTCGCTCGAATCGACGTCGAGTTCATCAACGGAGCGGTCGCTTCAGTCGTTCCCCAGAACACCAGTGGCGAGTTTCTCGACGTCCGGTTCTGGACAGTCGGAGCAGTCGTCGACCTCCAACCCGGACAGGATCCGAACGCGGTCAACGACGTCTTCATCGAGATCAGGGCATACGACGCCGACGGAACCCTGATCGCCACCCGCACAAGCGACGACGACACCGTCGGTCAATAGACACCCCATCGCACTGAGCCCCGTCAGCACGCGCTGGCGGGGTTCCGTCGCGAGCAATCGCATTCGCCACCCCTCGTTCCTCTCCTTCGACTTGAAGCGTTCCGAGTGATATGCGTGGTCGCCCGCCCGCCGACGTGGCCGATAGAGCGCTGGTCGAAACCGGTCGTGGCGTCGTAGATATGGCGTGCTTCTGACGGTGGCGGCGATGGTTCGCTCGTCGACGACGGGGCTCTCTCACCGGCAGCAAGCGATCAGGAGCACCGACCGCTGGTCCAAACATCGTGGTTTAGGGCGGAGGGCTTGCCGAATTCGCCTGCATCGTCGGATCTCGGATCTCGACGGCTCGTCGGTCAGTCGATTACCGGTAGACCATCGTCGTTGATGTGGCCGATCGGTTCGGCGTTGTTTCCGTAGACGATGGTCTGGGCTTCGGACTCGACAGTTTGGGGGTTGTCGTAGATGTCGGAACCTCTGACGAAGCCGATGATAAATCCTTCGGAGCTACCGACTGAGATCCAGTCGGGGAAGCCTTCGTAGCGTTGACCGTCTGGGGAGACCTCCACCGGGGGTGCTTGACCCTCTGTCGGGATCTCGTCGCCGATCCGCACGCCGAGGAATGCTGCAGGGCCGTCGGGATCGAGATCGTCGTCAGGCGCGATCGCTGTATCGGTGGAGGCCGCTTCTTGGTCGTCGGTGGGCAGGTCTGGGGCTGATACTCGGCGACTGAGGGCATCGAGTTCGCTGGTGATGAACGACATCGCGTCTTGGCGGGTTTCGATGTCGACGCTCGCAGCGGCCTCAAACAGCTGGTCTCCGAGGTCGGCAATCCCGGTGGTAACCCGGCACCGAGCATCGGTCGTTGCGACGGCCAGTTCGAACTCGTCAGGGTCGTTGGTTTCAACGAAGTTGCCGGGCGCTTCGGTGAACAGGGTGTAGCTGTATCCGGACTGTTCCATGCAGTCGCTCCATGCGGGTTGGAATGCTTCGATCGCGTCGCTTTCGAGAACAGTCGCGCGCAGCAGTGTTGTTGATGCTCTGCAGGAAATAGCTGGAGTCGTTGATGAAGAACGCCCTTGACGAATCGCCGCCGCCGATGATCTCGCGTTGGGCGGTGGGGAAGCAACCGTCGAGGATTGGTCCGCTGAGAGCTTGCTGATCGAAGATCTGGTCGTCGGGAGCGAGTTCCCACGTGCCGGTCTCGACGCCGTAGAGGGCGTTCTCGTATTCGCTTGAGCGCTGCGGGTCCGGTGGGAGCAGGTTGGCTGGCATCTCCGCTGCCGGCTGATACCCGAACTCGGCCGCGGTGGAGACGTCTGGTGAGGACCATGGCCGGTAGAGCTGTTTGATCGACTCCACCGAGAAATCGGTCTGCTGGGCGACGTTCGAACTCGAAGCCGGCAGTGGTCATGCGTTCGTCGGTCTGCTCCATCACGGCGTCGTTCGCGAGGCGACTCGTTTCGACGAGTTGCGTCAGCACGCCGATCGGATCGACTCGTCCCGACCCGTCGGGACCCGTCACCGATGTCTCAGCTGTCGTCGCCGGCGGGATCGTCGTGGCCGGCGGGATCGTCGTGGCCGGCGGGATCGTCGTGGCCGGCGCAATGTCGTCGGCTTGCGAGGCGTCGCCCGAACCGGGCGGAGTAGGGCTTGCGACTGGATCACTCGTCGACGTAGGAACGCGGTCCCGTGTCGCGACGATCGCGGCTATTCCGCTGACGACCACAGCAACTGCTGCGGCGAGCATCGACACCCGGCCGCAGGCGCGCGGCTTCGTCGGGCGGTCGATGCCAGGCCTTTTCATGAATTCGATCGGTGGCACATCAGCCACCTGCACTGCTCGTGCCTGAGCTGCGAGCAACTCGCGCAGGTCACGCTCCAGAGTTGAACGGTTCATTGAGACACCTCCTTGTTCAGACGTGCCAGCGCACACGACGACAACGACTTCACCGTTCCCGGTCGACAACCGAGCGCCTCTGCAATCTCGTGCTCGCTCAGATCGCACCAGTAGCGCAACACGATCACCGCGCGTGTGGCGAAACGGCAGCGCTGCCACGACGTCGGCAAGTTCGCCGAAGTGCTGCTCGAGAGACATTGTCCCGGCCAGCACCGGCAACTTCTCCCGGACGACACCGTGGTGCCGGTGATACGTCCGTGACCCGTTTACCACACACTGATGCAGATACCCGGCCGGCTCCCGCAGCACATCCCAACGATCGAAGACCTGAGCAAAAGCATCCTGCGCAATCTCCTCAGCGACCGATTCGTCCTGGCTGAGCAACGCCGCCAAACGTACGAACCGCTGCCACTTCTCGCGGTAGAACCCATCGAACCCGCTGACGTCATCGGCCCGAGCCGCTGCCACCCGTTCCGTCACGCCAGGCTCGGCGATATCACAGGTCGGCTCATCCATCACCTCATCGATGCGTCAGCATGCCCCACGGTTCCCAACGATCTCAGAAAGTTTGGAACCCTGGCGACACGCCGACTCACGAATCGGCCCACCATCCGCACGATCTCGAGCGGCCGCCCGAGCACCGAGGTGCCCATCTCGGTCGGTGCTTTGCTGGACCATCTGGGGCCGTTCTGATCGGCGTACCGTTGGATTGCTGAATGGAACCCGTGCGTGCGACCGCAAGCGGTCGGGTTCAATTTCTTGCGGGGGATATCGGGTTCTGAGCAAATCAGATGAGAATCTGATCCAAGGATGAACCTCTCGATCAACGCAGACGTGTATTTCCCATGAAGGCTTCCCGGATCCGACGACGTCGATCCGAGCGCGCCTTCGACAAGGTCTTCCAAGCAGAGCGCTCCAAGCTGACCGCCCTGGCATGGTCCATGACGGGCAGGGAGACCGCAGCGGTCGAACTGGTCCAGGATGTTTTTCTTTCGGCGTTCGACGACTGGGAGCGCATCTCTCAGTACGACAACGTCGGAGCGTGGCTGCGACGGGTCACGATCAATCGATCGATCTCTTGGCAACGACGCGACCGCAACGAACGAGAGGTCGTCGAGAAGCTGGGCTACATCAACGGAGTCGATCGGCCAACTCCGGCCGCCTCCGCTGAGACCGTCGACGACGGCTTCTGGTCACTCGTGAGGGACCTTGCACCCCGCCAACAAGCGGTGATCGTGCTGCGCTACGTCGAGGACCTCTCCGTCGATGAGACCGCAGACGTCCTCGGCATCGAAGCCGGCACGGTCAAGTCCGCAGCTGCAGCGGGCCGTGCGCGGTTGGCTGCAGCCATCGAGTCGCAGCACCGCCAAGAAGGAACGGAGCAGAGCCGTGGATGAGATCGACGACCTCGGTCGCAACGCTGGCCGAGAAGCACGCAAGACAGGACAACGACTCGCCAATTCGATCACCCTCGACACCTCTCGAAAGGGAACAGACATGAACAAGAGAACCGCATGGATCGCCGCAGCGGCAGCCACCTTGCTGATCGTCGCCGGCATCGCCGCCATTGCTGGCATCAGAAGCAACCAGACGGTCCAGACGACATCGACTGATGCGCCACCGCCCTCATCGACGAGTTCACCCGCATCGACGGAGGTAGCCACCACATCGGAACCAACCCAGACCACGACCACATCGGATCCGGCACCACCAACCGACGCCACATCAACTCCCCCCTCGTCGAGCGAAGCCCCGTCGACGGTGGAGCCGCCGGCCCAACAAACACCCGAACAGGCAGCGATCTGGCCGGCCGCCGACGTCGTGTTCGACACGCCACAAGCTGCGGCCGATGACTTCCTGTCAAACGTGTTGGGTGTCGGGGTACTCGGCGACTTCAAGCAGATCGACCCACGCAGCGGCCAGATCGAGGTCCGATCGAACGCCGACGCCCCACCCGGAACGACCTTCCCGAGAGCGCTACTTCAGCTCCGACAGCTCCGACCGACCGACGGGTGGTACGTGACCAGCGCAACCAGTGAAGGTGCCTCGATCTCGCTTCCGAGCGCAGGCGCTGAAGTCCCAGCCGGCCCGCTCACCGTCGAAGGCGAAGCCCGAGGATCCGAATCAACGCTCAACGTCTTCGCCTTCGCTGCCGGGCCCGAGTCTCAGCGCTCGACGACATCGACGCCGTGCTCACCTCCGGCGGAGCGTTCGAGCAGACCGAGCCCTTCAGCGCAACAATCGACCTCTCGCAGGCGTCGCCTGGCGATGTCATCACCATCCTCGTACGCGGCGACGTAGGGCTCAGCGACGACCCGGGAGAATTTGCCGCCATCCCCGTCGTCATCGCACCGGCATCCTGACCACAGTGACTCCTCGACTCGACGGGGTGATCGCTCATTCATAAGGGCGATCAGAACGTGCGGACCCTTCGACCGCCCGGATAGCGCATAGCCGGCAATATTTTTCGACCGAGGTGCTCGATAACGTGTGACCAGCGGAGAACGCTCCATAACGCGTTTTGGCGAGCCCCCACACCCCGCTCTGGAACCGGCAATCCTTTCGGCGGAGGCGTCCCATAACGTTCGGCCCCTCGGCGACCAAGGTCATCCCCGATGTGCCGGTTGGGGGCACTCATATCCACCGTTGTAGTGACCTGAGAACTCAAGTGGTCGCGGCACTCTCGATCCGCACCGACGTCCCGACGCGAACTCAGG
Organism: Ilumatobacteraceae bacterium; assembly: GCA_963797925.1. GTDB lineage: Bacteria > Actinomycetota > Acidimicrobiia > Acidimicrobiales > Ilumatobacteraceae > Ilumatobacter_A. The sequence goes on from CAWCQZ010000002.1 coordinate 20,241, forward strand.
TTCCCACCCCATCTGAATCGCGATGGCGAACACGTCAAATGGCAATCGGTTCGACGGTGCGTCAACGACGACCGGGCGTGACAGGCTGCTGACTATGCGTCGGCGGACGCACCCGATCCCGATTCGGGCTCCGGGCCGGGGTCTGCGAGCACGTTGCTCGCTGCGACCTTCGAGAACCAGTCGGCGCTTCGCTTCGGTGTCCGGCGCTGTGTGTCGAAGTCGACTTCGACGATGCCGAACCGTCCGGTGTATCCCCAGGCCCACTCGAAGTTGTCGAACAGAGACCACACGAGATACCCGACGACCGGGACACCGTCCTCGATCGCTGAGTGCACCTGGGCGATGTGGCGCTGCACGTAGTCCAGGCGATCGAGATCGTCGACCTGGCTCCCGTGAGCGCTCTCCACGCGGGTGTCGTCGGGCATCGCACAGCCGTTCTCGGTGATCATCAACTTGGAGAACCCGTACCGCGAGTCGAGCTCACGAAGCAGCTCACCGAGCGACGGCGGGTGGATCTCCCAACCCATTGCGGTGGTCGCGAACTCCTTGGGCGCTTCGGCCCGGTTGTCGTCGGGGAGGGGCGCACGCACGATCTGGCGACTGTAGAAGTTGACGCCGAGCAGGTCGATCGGCATCGAGATCAGGGCCATGTCACCGTCGAGCACCTCCGATCGGTCCCAGCCGAGCGCAGCCGCGGTCTCCTCCGGATAGCCGAGTCCGCCGACCGGATCGGCATACCAGCGGTTCTGCAGGTCGTTCTGGATCGCGCACTCGGCGATGTCTGCGGGGTCGTCGCTGGCCGGCGTGGCCGGTGTGAAGTTCAGGACGATCGCGAGGTCGGCGTCGGGGGCGGCCGACCGGATCCGCTCACCGGCGAGTCCGTGGGCGAGCAGCAGATGATGTGACGCAGCGAAACCCTCGCTCAGGGAGGTGTGGCCGGGAGCGTGTTCGCCGGTGACGTAGCCGTGGTTCGCCGATACGAACGGCTCGTTCAGCGTGGTCCACGTGCCGATGCGGTCGCCGAGGCGTTCCACGACGGCTTCGGCGTAGTCGGCGAATGCGTGCGCGGTGTCACGCGAGAGCCAGCCGCCCTGATCGTCCAGCACCTGGGGGAGATCCCAGTGGTACAGCGTCGGCATCGGCGTGATCCCGGCACTCAGGAGCCCATCGACCAGACGATCGTAGAAGTCCAGCCCGGCGTGATTCACGGCGCCGGTTCCGCCGGGCAGGACCCGCGTCCAGGCGATCGAGAATCGGTACGCATGCAGACCCATCGAGGCCATCAACGCGACGTCGTCGCTCCAACGGGTGTAGTGATCGCATGCGACGTCGCCGTCGGTGCCGTCGAGCACGTTCCCGGGGACGGAACAGAACCGGTCCCAGATGCTCTCGGACTTTCCATCGGCGTCGGGGGAGCCTTCGATCTGGAACGACGAGGTCGCCGAGCCCCAGATGAAGCCGTCGGGAAGCGTCAGTTCGTCGCCGGCGATCGCATCGGACCGTCGAAAGCGGTCATCGTTGCCGCCAGCGTGTGCAGCGGTCGTTGTCGTCGGGTGATTCATGTTGGTTCCTGGAGTCGATGTTCCGGCGGGTGGTGCGAATTCGAGGATGATCCTTGACCATCGTGCTCATGAGATGCTTGCATGGAAGCGCTTCCAAGCACAAGCGGAAACTTCGGCGGAACCGCGACGAGGAGAAGAGGGTCGGACGTGGATCCAGCAGCGACGGGCACGGCAACGGGTACCACCGGCGAGCGCAGCGACGGCCCGGTGCACCTCGCCGAGGTCGCTCGGGCCAGTGGTGTGTCGCCGGCTGCGGCCTCGTGGGCGCTGAACGGTCGCGACGGGGTGCGTGACGATGTCCGGCAGCGGGTGCGACACGTTGCAGACACTCTCGGATACCGCCCGAACCGGGCGGCGAAGAACCTCGCTGGCGGACGCACGTCCGTCATCGGGCTCGTGATGCCGTCCGACGAGCTCCGGCTCGACCGATATGCCGCGTCACTCGTCCAGGCAGTGGCCAATGCCGCCGACCGCCACGACGAAGGGCTGATGCTGCTCTTGGCGCACGACGAGGCGAGCCGCAAAGTGGCCGACACGATCCGCGACGGCCTGGTCGACGGTGTCGTCGTCAGTGCGATTGCGATCGGTGCCCGTTGGGTGGACGAACTGATCGATGCGGAGGTACCGACCGTCCTGATCGGATCCCACGCCGATCGCCCCGGCGTGCATCGAGTCGAAGTGGAGAACCACGAATCGATCGGACGTGTGGTCGAACACCTCGTCGAACAGGGATGCGAACGCATCGCCCACGTCCACGGCCCGCTCGACCGAGCAGACGCACGCCAGCGCCTCGAAGGATTCCGGGCCGCGGACGCGACGCTGGGTCTGGCGCTCGACGAGTCGCTCGTGGTCGCCGGCGACTACACGCGTGCCACGGGCCAGCGCCTCACCGAGGAACTGCTGGAGCGGCGGCCGGATGCGATCGTCGGTGCAAACGACGAAACCGCCATCGGAGCGATGCGTGCAGCGGAACGGGCCGGCCTGTCGATCCCGGACGACATCGCGATCACCGGGTTCGACGGTCTGGGTCGGCTCGAAGGGCTCGATGTCGCCCTCACGACACTCCTGCAACCCTTCGAGGAGATGAGTGATCTGGCCGTTTCGTCGCTCATCTCCCTCCTCGCCGGCGACGACGTCCCGATCCATCAGGTGGTTCACCCCACACTGCAGCTCGCCGCATCGTCACTGCGCACAGGCACAACGCCGTCGTGAACTGCGGGGAGAACGATCAGCCGCGTGGGCCTGGGTCGTCGGGATCGTGGAGGACGGCACCGGTGAGACGATCGAGCGCCCCGACGACGCGGCCGACACCGTCGGCCGCTGCCGCCCGCGAGGTCGCTCGCTCGAGGATCTCCTGCCAGCGTGCGGATTCGGCCTCGGTCATCCGGCCGGTGAGCGACTTGTAGGCGAGCAGGTTCTGTTCGGCCTTGTCGGTGAGCGTCTGCGCCTCGGAGTTGTAGTGGTCGTCGACGACGGCGTCGAGTTCGGTCTCGGTCATCACCGGCACGATCCGCCCGGCGATGCGAGCCATGTTGCGGTACGACCCCTGGAGCAGGAACGGCGGGAGCGGTCCGGTCGTCGTCGGCCGTGGCCGCCGATGCGATGTAGGACGCGTTGACCTTCAGCAGCACGTCCTGAGCACGTTGCAGCATGCCGACCGGAGCGCACGGTCGCATCGAGTTCGGCGCCGTCCCACGCGTGTTCGAGACCGCCGGTCTCGATCGGCTTGCTCCCCGACGGCCATCTGCAGCACGGCACCGAGGTCGTCGAGCAGCTTGGACGCGTGGGGCGCCACCGACGGGCATGCGGTGAGCGAGTTCTCGATGTACGAGCGGGCGAACGCCTCACCGTGCTCGCCGGAGACATCGCCGAGGTTGAACACGTCGGACCGGTTGACGAGCATGTCGGGCATCTCGAAGCGACCGCCACCCGTGGTGTACGGGTTGCCGGCCATCACCACACAGAAGCGCTTGCCGCGGAGATCGAACGTGGTGGGTACGCCGTCGACGACGCCTTCGATCCGACGGGTTGCGTCGGCGAGTGGGATGAAGCGGCTGAGGAGCACGGGCGACGTGTGCTGGATGTCGTCGAGGTACAGCATCACGTTGCGGCCCATGCGGAACGCGAGGTTGATCTTCTCGACCTCGGCGCGTGCTGCGGCGTTGGGTGCGTCGGCCGGATCGAGGCTGGTCGTGTCGTGACCGAGGGCCGGGTCCGTTGACCTTGACGATCAGGAGCCCGAGCCGGTCGGCGATCCACTCCATCAGCGTCGTCTTGCCGTAGCCGGGTGGCGACACGACCACGAGCAGGCCCTGGCGAGCGACGTCGGTCGGGTCGACGGTGCCGAGCTGGCGACCGAGGTTCGGGCCGAACAGAGGAAGCAGCGCGTTGTCGATCAGCGTGTTGCGGACGAAGCCGGACATGACGGACGGTCGGTGCTCGTCGAGCTTGACCCGCTCGCGCTGCTGCTCGACGACGCTGCGACGGGCCGTCGGAGTAGGCGGGCCAGCGGGTCTGCATCTCGGCGAACAGTGCTCCGGCTCCGTCGGCGAGTTCGTCGGTGCGTGTGACGAGTTGGCCGTCGACGATGCGAGCGTGGTCGGCCACGAGGCCGGTCACGGTGATCGCGCCGCCCTGGTTGGCGGTGCGGATGGCGAGGTCGGGGGTGGCGAGCATGGCTGCTGCCTCGGCGACGTCGAAGCCCCGGTCGGCTCGGGACTCGTCGGCAGCCACGAACGCGGCCACCCAGTCCTGAGCGAGCACGAAACGCTCGACGGCATCGGGCTCGGAGACGAGGGCGACCTCGAGTTCGGCGACACCGTCCGCGCCGAGATCGTTCTGCAGTTCGGCGACCAGCGACGTGGCGGTCGACGACGCGATGACCTCCGGGCCGACAGCGAGTTCGTCGACGACGTAGTCGGCGGCGCGCTTCGATCTGGATCGGCCCGAACACCGCACGGTGGGACTCCGGTGCGGACGACGCCGCGACGAACTGTTCGATCTCGTGGACAGCCTCTTCGGCGAGGCGCTGCGCCGGCCCGGTAGCGCCGAGGCGCTGGACGGCGGTCTCTGCCGCCTTCGACTTCGCAACCCATGCGGCGACGCGCGTCGTCGGCGAGTCGTGACAGCCAGAGCCGGGCGAGGCCGCGGACGGTCCCGGTGAAACGCAGGAGCGGTTCGGCCTCGAGTGAGGGCATGACGGCTGCGAGGATGCGCGCTGCGTCGTGGTCGTGGACGCCGCGCTGGTACCCGTCGCCGTGGCGACGTTCCGCCTCGGCCTGGCACAGGTCGTTCATCTTCGCCGGATTCGCGGTTGCGGTGAGTAGTTCGATGAGACCGCCGGGCCGGGCGGTCATCGATTCGAGCACGGCCCACGCGAGGTATTCGCTGCGCGACACGGTGCGCGTCTCGGACGGGAACGACCGGCCGAGCAGGTCGGTGAACCCGTCCAGTTCTTCGCTGACGTCGACGGCGAAGTCCGTGCCGGTGATCGTCGCCGCGACGGTGTCGTTGCCCCGCTCGTCGGCACGCGACGACAGCACCATCTCGAACGGCTGGTTGTTCTGCGCGAGGCGGACACCTCCGAGGACGACGGCGCCGTCGTCGGACACGAGTGCGGCCTTGTCGCGGATGCGCCGCCGAGCTTCTTCGGCAGCGTTCCGCAAGCCGCCGCGCACCTCGGCGGCGCGTCCGGCGTCGTCGAGCGACTCGAGCTCGTCGGCCAGCTCGCGGACGCGGGACGTGAGCTGATCGGTCGCGAAGAACGCAGCGATCTCCTTGTCGTCGGAGAACTCGCTGGCTCGCCGGGTGACGGTGTCGAGAAGCCGCGTAGCAGCGTCGACGATGCGGGTGGCGCGTCGGTTCCGCTCGTCGAGCAGCGCAGTGCGGCGCTCACCGACGACCTCGTGTGCGGTGACGCGGACCTCGGCGATCGAGGCGCTCGCATCCGGGTCGTCGCCGTACCGGGACTCGAGGCGCTCGATGGTGACGAGGAGACGGGCGAGCACGGCGTCGCACTCGTCGGGGGTGGTGGCGCCGGCGACGGAGCCGTTGAGCGTCTGCTCGACCAGCGCCAGTTCGGCATCGAACGCCGCTTCGGCCTCGACCGCGCCCAGGTTGCGTCGCTTCGAGTCGAGCTGCGCCTTCACCCGGTTGGCGGAGCCGGTGACGTCGGAGACGCTGCGGACGATCGCTGTGCGAACGGTCGGGTCGCCGCCTTCGAGCGCGGACACGGTGTCGACCACGGCGTCGAGATCGTTGCCGATCGCTTCGACACGCTGACCGATCTCGTCGAGTTGTGCAGAGGTGGTGGCGTCGGTGACGGCTGCCTCGGCGGAGGCGATCTCGGACTCGAGCGAACCGAACGCTCCGGGGCGCGACAGCACGTCCACGGCGCGATCCGACAGCTCGGCCACACCGTCGTCGAGATCCCCGATGAGTTCTTCGACTCGGGCGGTGTCGATCGACTTCGGTGTCGGCGACGACGGACATCTCACCGCGTGCTCGTCGCAGTTGCCCGAGAGCACCGACCACCTGATCGGGGGTCGAGGCGGTGGAGATCCCGTTGAGTACCTGGCGGACGGAGGCCTCGGCTGTGGCGAGCGTCCCACGTGCCGCCGAGCGCTTGCGCTCCACCAGCTTGTGCTCGTCGAGCAACTGGCCGGCGGTCGTGAGGACCTCGGCCGCTGCGGTCTGGAGCCCGTCGGCCTCGGCGTCGACGAACCAGAGGTGCTGGTCCATCGATCGACGAACGGCCGATGCAAGACCCTCCCATGAGCGTGCGGTCGGCTTCTCGTCACGACTGAGACGCACGACGTCGTACACGTCGCCGAGACCGGCGACGAGTGCGGCGTTGCCGACCCGCTGCATCCAGGGGTTGTCGTCGCCTGCGTCGGGAAGGTGATCGGTGTCCGCGAACGGCGTGCTCCACCATTGGATCGGATGGATCTTGGCCGGATCCGACGTCGGTCGCCTGGTCGCGGAACAGAACCATCGAGCCGTCGGAGAACGTCGAGAAACCGTGCGCGGTGATGACCTGCGCGACCTGGCGTTTGACCAGGTTGTACGGCATCAGGAGGTACTCACCGTTCGTTCGGCGATGAAAGACGTACAGCACGTCCTCGCCGTTCGGAGCGGCGATCAGTTCTTCGAATTGCAGGCCGTCGACGTCGACGTCGAACACGCGGGTGCCGGTCGACGTGAGGTGGAAGCCGCCGGGAAAGATGACGCCTTCGCCGCCCGGGAGGAGGCGTGAGGCGACACCCGCGGCATCGACGCGCTCGACCGGAACGACTCCGGCGCGAGAACACGTAGGTGCGCGGCGGCTCCTCGTACAGGTTGACGCGGATGAGGAGGATGTCGCCGATCGTGAGGTGGTCGACGGCGATGTCGGCGAGCGACTGGCCGCTGTTCTCGACCGCCTCGTCCACTTCAGCGTGCGATCCGCCTTCGCCCGTTTCGACGCGCAGTTGCAGCCGTCCGTTGCGGAAGCCGACGAAGACCTCGTTCTGGATCGACACGACGGGATAGGCGCCGGCGCGTTGGTCCTCGCGACTCGCGGTGGTCCACTCCTGATCGTGTGCGGGCGGCCACGTGTAGTCGCGGTCGCCGCGGGTGTCGACGAACGTGGCTCGTCGAGCGGCTCCGTCGCCGCTCAAGGTCCAACGAAAGACCTTGACGTCGTCGACGCGATCGCCGACCTGGAACACCGCGAGCAGTTGGTTCTGGGTGGTGCGGAGGTCGGCGAAGCGGCTCTTGCCGAAGAACCGTACGAGCTTGTCGAACTCGGCGCGGAATTCCGGGTCCGCCAGGAAGTTGCGCGGATCGTCGTCGGCGACGGGGGAGAGGCCCGGCTGATCGGAGGTGACGTCGCTCGCCTCGTACAGCGCGAAGACCTGCTCCGGCTGCTGGATGCTCAGTTCGACATCGATGTTGAAGCCGAGCAGGAGGAGGTCGCCGATGCGCGGCGATGTCGCGCGGCAGGCAGGCGAGGTCGGTCGCCAGACGGTCGGCGCCGGTGAGCGCGAGGCCGACGGACCCGAACGCTTCGATCGCGCGTCGAGTCGATGCGCTGTGCGATCTGCTCGAGTTCGCTCGCCTGGCCGGCGAGCCGGCGACGCAACAGGTCGTACGACCCGCCGCGCGGAGTGTCGGCTCGCCGGCGTCGGCTTCGTGGTGTGGAGGTGTCGGTCACCGGGTCAGTCGACGTCGATGACGGAGCCGACGTCGTCCGAGGCGATACCGCTGGACTCGACGGCTGCCTTCAGCTGATCGACGAGGGTCGAGCCGCCGTCGGCATCACCGATGCGGCCACCGAGACGAGCGACGAACTCGGCGATGGTCAAGTCACGGATGCCGGCAGCACCCACGCCCCCGACACCAGCTGACACGTCCTGCACCAGGTTGGCATCGCCATCCAGGTACGGCTTGAGCAACCGCTGAGCGCTGTCGCTGCTGCCGAGGAAGCCGTCGATGGCTTGACCGTGGCCGGCCGCCGACAGGATCCGCTCGACGATGGACTCGTCGGACACGATCTTCATGTCGGCGTTCGACATGGCTTCGCCCAACGCTGCAGCGGCGGACCTGGCCACCTCGGCCTTGGCATTGACGCCGGCGAGTGCGACCTCCTTGTCGGTCTCGAGGCGGAGGCGGAATTCCTCGTGCTCCTGACCGGCGGACGTCATCGCGCCGACACCCTTTGCCTTCTCGGCGAGACCTTCACCTTCGCCCGACGAGCTTGGCCTTGGTGGCCTCACCTTCGGCGAGTCCGAGTGCCTGCACCGCTTCGGCGTCGGCCTGCTTGACCTCGACCTCGGCCAGGCCGAGGGCCCGGATGGCGTCGGCACGTTCGCGCTCGACCTGCACATCGGCGAGGCCGGGTGCTGCTGCTTCGGCCTTGGCGCCCTCTGCACGGCGCTGTGCGGCAAGCGAATCCTGCTGAGCGGCGTCCGCGTTGGCCCGGGCCAGGATGGTGGCGCGCTCGGCTTCGGACGTCGCAGCCTGACGGGAGGCCTCGGCTTCCTTGACGGTGCCGACGAACAGCGCCTGTGCGTCACCTTCGGCGGTGCTTGATGGCGGCGTCGGCCTGGAACGCTGAGCGTCTTCGACGACGCGCAGTGTGGCGATGGCCTCTTCCTTCTCGGCGACACCGAGGTCGGCTTCGACACGGCCACGTGCCACGTCGGCGAGCTCGCGGGCTCGTTCCTCCTTCTCCTTGTTCGCTTCGGCGACGGCGGTCTCACGACCGGTCACGGCGAGCAGACGGTCACGCTCGATGTTCTCCGACTCGACCTGCACGACGCGCTCACGGTTCAACCCGGCGATCGCGACTTCACGATCCTTGTTCTCACCGGCGACACCGATGCCCTGCTCGGCGGCGAGGCGGGCTTCTTCGGACCTCTTGCGTTCGCCCTCCTCGATCAGCTTCGCCTCGGCGTCGGCTTGCGCCTGCACCGTGCGGATCTCCTGCTGCTGGCGTGCTTCGGCTTCGGCGCGGTCGCGTTCCATCTCGAACACGGCCTTGTCGGCGTCGACGGTGCGGCGAGTCGTTTCTTCGCGTTCGAGCTGCTCGGCCTTGTTGGTCTCGATGTGTTGCACGGCCGTGCGCTCGGTGATCTTGCGAATACCGTCGGCATCGAGGATGTTGTCCGGGTCGAAGTCGGCCAACGGCGTCTGCTCGAGGTAGTCGATGGCGACGTCCTCGAGGACGTAGCCGTTGAGGTCCTTGCCGATGATCTCGACGATCTCGTCACGGAACGAATCGCGATCGGTGTAGAGCGACTCGAACTCGAACTTCTTGCCGACGGTCTTGAGTGCTTCGGAGAACTTCGCTGCGAACAGCGTGTTCAACGTCCCGATGTCGGAGGCGCGCTCACAACCGATGGCCTGCGCGACCTTCTTGACGGCCTGCTCGGTCGGATCGACCTTGACGAAGAACTCGACCGAGATGTCGGCACGGATGTTGTCCTTGCAGATCAGCCCGTTTCCCTTGCCTCGGCGTTCGATCTGGATGTTCTTGACCGAGATGTCCATGATCTCGGCCTTGTGCACCACCGGGATGACGATCTGGCCGGTGAAGGTGACGACGACCGAGCGCCACTTCGACACGACGAGCGCCTGGCCCTGCGGAACCTTGCGGAACAGCCTCGACACCATGAGGGCGACGAGGAGGATGACGATGACCACGACGACGACGACGATGCCGGCCGCTGCGAGGACACTTCCCATGTTGAATCACTGGCTCTTTCTTGAGTCGATGCCCGTCGCCGCGTCCCGAATGGAGGCGGCCGTCGGTCATCTGGTGGTGACCGTGACGTACGAGGTACATCATGGTCGAAACGTTGTGTCCGATGGAGGGGGAAGTCTCCCCGGAGGCTGGCGAACGCGATCAGTCCGCATTGGCAGCTCGGCGGGCACTCGATCGACGAAGAAGTCGTCGGCTGACTCGTCCCAGTCGACGATCAGCGCGAGGTCGCCTCGCTTCAGCTCGCCCGGAGCGACGCCGGTTCCTGCAGCGGTGCGCAGATCGACGGTCGACGTCGTGCCGTCGGGCCAGGTTGCCTCGCCTCGACCGGTCGATTCGGTGACCGTGGCCGAGCGGACTTCGGCGATCCGTCCGAGCAGCTCTCGCTTCGACGGTGCCCTGGTCGTGACGAAGATCAGTGCCAGACGCGGCGAGAGCCACATCACGATCCGAGGGCGACGATCGCAGCGCCGACCCCGATGGCGATCGCGACGACGACCTGTGCGGTGCCGATGCGCCCGTCCAGCAGGAAGATGCTCGCGAGAACGGAGACGAACCAACCGGCCAGTGCGAACACGGTGAGCAGCACGGTTGGCCGGCACGTCGGTGAGGTCCAGCGGTTCGAGCGCATCGTCGAGCACACCGTCGGCCGCATCGATCTCGACGTCGATCGCTCCGACGAGCGACAGCAGCCACATGCACGCCGCGATGGCGAGCATCACGGTGAAGACGAGCGTCGGCAGTTCGAGCGAGGCGGACAGGACATCTTTCATGGCTTCAAGATGTCACAACCTGATTCACTTGGGAACACGTCGGGCCCGAAAACACCGAACCGTTACAATGCTGAGTCGTTCGGACTCAGCATTTCCCAGCTCGTGAGGCGTTCGTCTCAGCTCGTGATCCTCACACCGTTCGTGACGTCGGTCGGCGAGCCGGATCCTGCCCGTAGAAGCGGCGCAACTCGTCGTACAGATCCGATTCGTGCTCGGCGAGCACATCGGGCCGGTTGAAGAATGCTTCGGTCGCGACGGCGAAGAACTCTGCGATGTTCGTCGCTGCGTAGTAGCGCAACACCGAGTCGCCGGCCTGCACACGCTCGAATGCCGGAGTGCAGACCTCGGCCCACCGGGCCGACGCCTCTCGGCTGCCGAGCGGTGGCGTGCCATCGGTGATGCCGTCGAGCATGTCCAGGCGGTGAGCGAACTCGTGGTACACGACGTTCTCGCCACGGACCGGCGAGGAGGCTCCTCGCTTGACTGCGGCCCACGACAGTACGACGGGTCCCTTCGGGGTGGCTTGCCCGGCGAGGTGTTGCACGCCGTCGCTCATCGTGCCCGCCGCGCCGCGACGCACGCCTCGGAGACGGACGGTCGACTTGTGCACGATGATCGACGTGACGTCGAAGTACTCGTCGATCTCGAGCCCGAGGAGCAGCATGGCCGCCTGCGCTGCGATCACGACCTGCACCTCGGTGGTGACGTCCATTCCCTGGGCTGCTTCCCAGTCGTTGTCTCGGATGAACCGGGCAACCAGCATCCGCATCCGGTCGAGTTCGGTGTCGTCGAACTCGGACCAGTGCGCGTACTTCTGTCGGAGGATCGACTCCCAAGCCGGATCGAACTCCGGAGTCGTGCGTGCGAACCAGCGACGAAGCGTTGCGAGCATCGAGCGGTCAGCGCGGTGAGACGAGGGTGTCGCCGGCGGACTTCGTCGCCTCGGTGGGGCGCGGGCCGGCCTTCACAGCTGCGGGCACCCGGTCGTCGCCACCGAAGTACTCGGCGAGGCGACGGTCGGCATCGGCATCGCCGAACAGGATCTCGGCGACTTCGCGCAGCCCGGCGGAGGTGTTGATGTCCTCGTCGCGCACGACCAGTTCGATCTTCGAACGGCGGCGCATGAAGTCTTCGAGCTTGGTGACCATCTCGGAGCGGGCGGCCTCGTGCAGTTCGATGCGGATGTAGTCAGCCGAGCCCATGATGTCCTCGGCCATCGCCGGCTCTTCGCGAATGGCGTCGAGCATGGCGAACGCACGGCGTCCGTAGCGGCGCCACAGACGGTCCGAGAGCGGTTCCAACTCGGGTTTCGAGCGGACCCGGTCGAGCTTCATCAGCCGTGCCTGTCGGAAGAACTCCTTCTTCGTCGCTTTGGCCGGCTCGCCGTACCAGTTGTGGAGGTCCTTCTCGAGTGGCACGCCCAGCGATTCGATCTCGGCAGCGACTTCCTCGCCGACGTTGAGGCAGTCGGTGAGCTTGCCGCCGAAGATGGTCACGACGCGTTGGCGGTGGTCGGTCTCGACGGCGTGTTTGCGCGACAGCTTGGTCCAGTCGACGTCGTGTTGATCGCCGCCCTCGGTCTTCACGACGAGCGGTCGCACTCCGCACCGGTCGGCGATGATGTCGGCCCGGGTGAGCGGGGCGTCGAGATCCATCCGGGCGTTGATCTGCGCGAGCAGGAAATCGATGTCCTCGTCGGTGACCTCGGTGTAGGGCGTGTCGACTCGGGTGTCGGTGGTGCCGATGACCGAACGAGCGCCCATCGGGATCACGTAGAACAAGCGCTCGTCGTCGTCGTAGAACGCGAGGACCTTGTCATGGCGGTTCGTGGTGAGCCGCGGGACGACGAGGTGGATGCCCTTCGAGTAGACGATGCGGTGCTCGGTTTCGAGCCCCCAACTGTTGTTGTTCTCGTCGACGAACGGGCCGGCGGCATTGACGATCGTGCGGGCCGAGGTCTGGAACTCCTCGCCCGTGTCGACGTCGCGCAGCTGAGCGATCCAGCGGTCTCCGTCGCGTTCGGCGGAGACCAACTCGATGTAGTTGGCTGCAGCGGCGCCGGCTTCGATTGCGGAGCGGACGAAGCTGAACACGAAGCGGGCGTCGTTGTCGATGAGGATGCCGTCGCGGTATTCGATGCCGCCGGCGACGTCGTCGGTGGTGATCGCCGGTTCTTCCTTCTCGATCTTCTCCGTCGAGAGATACCGCGGCGGCTTGGTGCCGAACTGACCGATCGCCCAGTAGCCGAAGGCACCGAGGGCGGCGAACCACGGCTTGTAGGGCTTGTCCTGCAGCGCCGCGTAGAACCCGATCTCCTTGATGTTGGCGCGGTACGCACGCATCAACCGGTTGCGGGACTGGCAGAGCTTGAAGACGAGCCACAGCTCGTAGTTCTCGAGGTACTTGAATCCGCCCCACACGAGGTTGGAGGAAGCCTGGCTGGTGAAGTGGCCGAAGTCGCCACGGTCGACGAGCGCAACGCTGGCACCACGACCGGCGAGCGACGCTGCCGTCACCGCACCGTTGATGCCTCCGCCGATGATCAGCGTGTCGAAGCTGCCATCGCGGATCCGGTCGATGTGCGTCTGACGCAAAGCCATGCTCAGAGGTTACGGCGGCGTCGGCGCGACCAGGTTGCGGGGTTCGCGGGTCAGCGGACGGCGACGAAGGAGACGACCAGGGCGATGACGGCGACAGCGGCCGGCGTCACGCTGGCAGCCCAGCGAGGGAACCCCTTGTAGCCCGGCGCCATCACGACGAAGGCACAGATCGCACCGGCGACGATGCCCCCGAGGTGGCCGCCGATCGAGACGTTGGGCCAGAAGAAGGTGAATGCGAGGTTGATCAACAACAGGCGTCCGACGCCGGTCGAGAACGGGTTGATGCCCTGATGCCACATGCCGACCGCTGCTGCACCGAGGAGTCCGAAGACCGCACCCGATGCTCCCGCTGCCAGACCGTTGGGTTCGAGCAGCAGCGCACCGGCGGATCCGCCGAGCATGGACGCGAAGTAGATCGACGCGAACTTGATCCGCCCGAGCTGCGGCTCGAGCATGTTTCCGAGCATGAACAGGATGTACATGTTGAACGCGATGTGGATGACGCCGTAGTGGAGGAAGCCGCTGGTGATCAGTCGGTACCACTCGTTGCCGCTCGTGAACACCGCTGCGCCGTCCGCGTCTCGAAAGAGCGGGAGCGTCTGGCCGCTCAGGGCCGGCGACCAGAGGCCGAACCTGAGGTGCGCTTCGCCGCCGCTCCGGCTGAGCATGTCGCCGACTCCGTAGAGCAGGCCGAGGCCGACGAACACGGCGATGTTCGCGGCGATCAGGATCGAGGTGACGATGGCGGGCTTTCCGGCCTGCCAGTACTTCGCACGGGTCGCGATGTCCGGTCGGGCGGCTTTGACGCAATCCTCGCAATTGCTTCCGACCGCCACCTGATGCAGGCAGTCTGCGCACGCCGGCTTGCCGCACCGCGTGCAGCGTCGGCCCGCAACCCGATCAGGATGGCGATAGCAGGCCTCCGGCCCGCCGGGAGCGGCCGGGAGACCAGACCCAGGCGACGGCGGAACGGGCAGTGCCGACGGGCGGTCGGCATTCCCGGAGTCTGACGATGGCAGCGGCAACGGCACCTGATCAGGCTACCGATCGATGTCTGGCCGATCCCGAAACAACGGTCGAACGAAACGAGAGTCGAGATCTCAGAAACGCGTGGACGGCGAGAAGTCCATGGCGTCAGCCGGGGCCGGATGTCCGAGCAGATTCCCCTGGAGCATGTCGCAACCGGCGGATCGGAGCCTGCGGAGCTGTTCCTGCCCGCTGACGCGTTCGGCGACGACCTCGATGTCCAGGGCGTGGGCCAGCAGCACGACGGCGCGCACGAGGCGGATGTCGTCCTCGGACGAACCCGATGGCAGCGCGAGCGACCCGTCGAGCTTGAGCAGGTCGGCACCGATGTCCGTGAGCACCGCAAGGGCTTTGACCCCGGTGCCGAAGTTGTCGACGGCGATCTGCACGCCGAACCGGCGGAGCGCCCGAATCGACCGGATCACCTCGGACTCGCTCCCCAGCAGCGGCGACTCGCGCGCCTCGAGCACCAGTTGGGCGGGGTCGAGACCGTGACGGCGGAGGCGGTCGACGACACCGTTGACGAACGACGACGACCGCAACTGCGCTCGAGACACGTTCACGTGGACGGCGAACTCGGCGTCGACCGTTCCGTCGCTGTGCCATCGGGCGAGGTCGGCGAGCGCCTGTTCCAAGACGAACTCGCCGAGCCGTCCGATCGTGCCCGATCGCTCCGCGACGTCGATGACGGTCGCCGCATCGACCCGGCCGATCGTGGGGTCGGTCCACCGCACCAGCGCCTCGGCCGCGACCGCCGCGCCGGTGACTGCGGAGTGGATCGGCTGGTACTCGACGTCCAGGTCGCCGTCAGTGATCGAACGCGACAACGCGCTCGCCATCAGCGTGTTCTCGCGTGCCGTGGACCGCATTGCGGACGTGAACAGCGTGCACCGTGCGCGACCGTTGTGTTTCGACTGGCGCATCGCAGTGTCGGCGTTGCTCATCAGCATCGAGGCGGCATCGTCGTCGTCGAGGTCCATCAGGTCGGCGTCGCTGAGCGCCACACCGACGCTGGCCGAGAAATCGGTGTCCACGTCGCCGACGTGCACGCAGCCGGTCAGTGCTCGTCGAGCCCGATCGGCCAATTCCAGGGCCGCGACGGAATCGCCGACATCACCGGCGATCACCAGGAATTCGTCGCCCCCGATCCGTGCGACGTCGTCGACCGGGCGAATCGTCTGCTCGAGTCGTCGTGCCGCCGAGACCAACAGGCGATCTCCCGCTGTGTGGCCGAACGTGTCGTTCACGTACCCGAGGTGGTCGAGGTCGAGGAAGATCGCAGCGACGTGACCAACGCGTCCTCGTTGTGCAGCGACCGCTCGGGACAGTCGGCGGAGCATCTGGTGGCGGTTGGCGAGCCCGGTGAGTGGGTCGTGGGTGGCACGGTGGACGAGTTCACGCGTCCGGTCGTCCGACACGGTGATGTCCCGTAGCAGCAACGCGATGTCGCCCCCGCCGGGCGTCGACGAATCGTGGCACGCGCTCGCCGTTGCCTCGAACACCAGCTGGCGCCCGGATGTGTCCAGGTGGTCCATGCGGCCGCGCCACTCGCTGTTGCCGCCGCGGAACAGCTCGGCGGGGACATGGTCGAGGAACGACCGCAGGATGCTGTCGGACGGCGATCCGACGCTGACCTCGACGACCGACGCCGCACCGATCAGGTCGAGCATCGGTCGACTCAGGTCGTGAACGGCGCCGTCGAGTCCGAGCAGGGCGACGGCGGCACCGTCGTGATGCAGGAGGCGTCGGATCGCATCGGACAGGTGGTCACCTCGTTGCCGTGTGGCGTCGGCGTGCGGGGCGGAGAGCGACGCAGGTGGTGGCAGCGGCGACCCCGCCGGTTCCACCGTCTTGTCGTCGTCGTTCGTCATCGGTCCCGTTCCGGTGGGGAGTTCCCATCTTCGTGTAGTCGAACGTCGAGATCGTCAGCGAGTGACGGTGCCGGACGTGCTGGCCGAGTCGATCGACACGGTGCGGACGACATCGAGGAGTTCTGCTGCAGGAGTTCCATCGGCAAGTTCGACTTGCTGGTTGAGCGCGAACACGGTGAGCGTGAACGTGCTCGTCGAGCCGGGATCCGGACACGGCCCCGTGTAGCCGACGTCGCCGAAGAAGTTGAGGCCGCGGACGGCACCTGGCGGCGTCTCGTTCTCGCCGACGCGATCGATGACGGGGTCGATGCCCGTGAGGACCCAGTGGATGAACGGCCGTCCGTTCGACAGGTTGGTCTCGTCGACCAGACTGATCGCGAGCTCCTGGGTGCCGTCGGGGACGCCGGTCCACGAGAACGCCGGAGAAGCGTTGGCCCCGTCGCAGGTGTAGAGGACGTCGATCGGTGCGCCCTCGGCCCACGGCGCGAACGCACCGAACCCGGTCGCCGTCCCGTTCTCGCCTTGCGGAATCGTCTCCAAGGGAACCGAATCGATCACGGGGGCCTCGTCGAGAGCTGTGTCGACGAACGCGGGATCGTCGAGCGGAAGGGTCTCGAGCGGCGTCGTGTCGGGTGGGGGGAGCGTCGTCGGAGCAACCGGATCCCGAAGGGTGGTGCCGTCGCCGATGTCGCATGCGGCGAGGATCAGGGCCGCCGTCAGGACGGCGACGAGACGAGACGAACGACGTGGCACGGTGGGCGAGACTAGTGCCGTGCTCGCGATCCTGGACGCCGGGGGCGCACACGTCGGCCGATGTGCGGGAGGGCGACCGGTGGTTCCCGCGCGGGGTCCGTCGATAGCGTGCACGACGTGTCCGAGACGAACGTTCCGCTGACCATCCTGACGGTGCACGCCCACCCCGACGACGAAGCGTCCAAGGGCGCGCCCACTCTCGCGAAGTACAAGGCCGAAGGTGCCAGGACGATCCTCGTGTGTTGCACCGGGGGCGAAGAAGGTGACCTGCAGAACCCGTCGTTGCGTGAAGCGGGCCAACCGTTCCACGGTCTCGCCCCGGAGCAGGAGCGCGAACTGGTCGCCTCGCTGCGCGCTCCCGAACTCGCAGCTTCTGCCGAAGTGATCGGCTTCGACGAGGTCGTCATGCTCGGGTACCGCGATTCGGGCATGGCCGACACCGAACCGAACGCCAACCCCGACTGCTTCCACCAGGCAGACCTCGACGAGGCCGTCGGACGCCTCGTGGCGATCATCCGGCGCACGAAGTCCCAGGTGATCATCACGTACGGAGACGACCAGGCCGGATACCCGCACCCCGATCACCTACGCGTCCACGACATCTCCGTGCTCGCGTTCGATCGTGCTGGTGACCCCGAGTGGTACCCCGATCTCGGCGCACCGTTCCAACCGTCGAAGCTGTACTACGCGGTGTGGGCGAAGGCCCGGATCCTCGCCGTTCACGAAGCGATGTTGAAGTACACCGGCGAGTCGCCGTTCTCCGACGAGTGGTTGGAACGCGAGGGGCAGGATCATCGCATCACGACCAAGGTCGAGGTCGGCGGACTTCCAGTGGGCGCGCACCGGCGCGCTGCGTGCGCATGCCACGCAGGTCGACCCGAACGCCGGCTGGTGGTTCGGGCTGACCGACGAGCAGCTCGCCGAGACCTACCCGTGGGAGGACTGGATCCTCGCTCGCAGCGAGGTCGGTCCGATCCCGGACTCCGACACCGAACGCGACCTGTTCGCCGGAATCCGCGAGACTGCCAACGCATGAAGGTCCAGTACAAGGTCGTCGTCGCCAAGAAGGACGAGCGGGTCGATGGCCCCGACGACGCGGACATCGTCATCACGGTGCCGATCGTCGATGCGGCTGCAGACGGCTTCGACCCGGCCGTGGCGTTCATGCGCGGCAAGCTGAAGGCGGCCGGCGACAGCGGCGAGATCCTGGATCTCCTGAAATCGGGTGCCCCGGCCAACGCCATCGCTGCGCTCGTCGCAACCGCCTGAGTCAGGTCGTGCCCGGCACGAACACGAGGTTCAGGAGCGCATGAGGTCGCGGAGTGCGCGGAAGCCGATCATCACCGCACCAGCGTCGTCGAGGCGCTGACGCAGACTCGTCGCTGGTGACGAGTTCGAGATCGGCGATCCACCCATCGGCTGCGTCGCCGGCAAAGGCTCGCACCTCGGGGGTGTCGATCGCCGGCTGCACGTGGATCTCGGTCACGCCCGCCTCGAGGGTTGCGATGGCATCGAACACCGCGTGTCGAACTGTCGGCGCGCCAGTCGTGATCGAAGTGGTCCGGGAAGATCACGCCCTCCTCCGCTGCGAGCTTGCGGAACGGGAAGCCCGCCTGCTCGGCGGAGATGGTCGACGGCAAGCGGATCGGCAGCTTGTACTCGTACGCGAGCTCGAGGTAGACGTCGAAGAACTCCGGACGCAGCGTGATCGCCGAGAGGTGCGGCGCCAGGTGGGTGACATCGACACCCCACACCATCGCCCGTTCGACCTGTGCTCGCAGTTCGCGGAGCACTTCGGCCGGGTCGGCGTGCTCCCAGAGGTCGGCGAGCGTGCGTGGGAACCCGCCTTCACCGGATTGCAACGACGGGGAGTGCGTGACCGGACCCCAGCGGTAGCAACTGTGCTCGGAGTTGAGGGTGAGGTGCACGCCGATGTCGTCGTCTGCTCGGGTGTTGTTCGCCGCGTGACACGCCCACGCGGCGGGGACCATCAGCGACGCGCACGTCGCGGAGCCGTCGTGCAGCGCTCGGAACACGCCTTCGTTCGACGCATGGCTCGCGCCGAGGTCGTCGCACGACAGGATGACCGCCTTCGTGTCGGCGGTGTATCCCAGCCGTTCCACCAGTGAACTCACGACCGAGACGCTACTCCTTGCAGGCCGACCAGAGTCCGACGTCATCGGACTCCGCAGACCGCGCAGCGTCCACGAACAGATCGATGTACGTCGTGTTCGGCTCGATCGACAGCGGTGTCGCGAACCCCTGACGGATCGTCTCGTAGTTGACGAACACGCCGTCCTCGGCTCGGTAGACGTAGCCGAGCAGGCGCCCGAAGTCATCACGGTTCACGGTGTCGCGCTCGATCCGGATCGGTGTCCCGACGGGGAGCAGCGATTCGGTGAAGGCGGTTGCCTCGGGACCGAAGCACTCGATGGGGGAGTTCGGCTTCTTCGTCTCGGGCGTGTCGATCCCGATCAGGCGGATGCGTTCCTCTCGTCCGTCGATGATCGCGTCGATCGTGTCGCCGTCGATCACGAAGTCGACGGTGGCGTTCGCTTCGACGGCTCCCGGGATCGCGGTCGTCGGTGTCGGCTCGGCCGAGGTGTCACAGGCCGCGCACCCGACGCCTGCGAGGGCGACGATGACGGACACACGACTGAGCATGTCGTCGTTCTATCCCGTCAGGTGCGGGTGCGCTCGAAGGCGTCGAGTTCCTCGACGATCGAACGGCGTACGTCAGCCGGCGCGTATGACGCGGCGACGGCGTCGCGTTGCATGGCGAGATGCTGGTCTCGGCTGATTCCGAGGTCGTCGCTGGCGATCGTCAGTTCGGTGAGCAGGTCGGTGTCGAACCAACCGGGGTCGTCGGTGTTGATGCACACGCGGAGGCCGGCGTCGATCATCCGGGGGAGCGGGTGATCGACGAGTTCGTCGACCACGCCGAGCAGGAGGTTGGAGGTCGGGCAGACCTCGCACATGATCCCGGCTCCAGCGAGTCGTGCGGTGAGTTCGGGGTCTTCGAGGACCCGGACACCGTGGCCGATTCGTTCGGCGCCGAGGTCGTCGACCGCTTGGCGGACGCTGTCGGCTCCCTCGGTTTCACCGGCATGCGGGACCGAGTGCAGTCCGAGGGCCACAGCTCGTTCGAACTGGTGGGCGTACGGCGCCGCCGGGAAGCCGACTTCGTATCCGCCGAGTCCGATGCCGACGAGCCCGTCCGGTGTCTCGCCGGATTCGAGGAAGTCGATCGTGTCGGTCTGGTCGGGCATCTCGAGGTCGCGTGGGATGTCGATCACCCAGCCGATGTCGACGCCGCCGGCTGCGGCACGACGACGGCCTTCGTTCAGTTCGTCCCGGTACTGCCCGTGCGTCATGCCGCCGAGGAAGTGGCTGTAGGCGGTGGTCGTCAACTCGGCGTAGCGCACGTTCTGGCGGGCGAGCGTGGCGGCGACCGCGTCGATGGCGGTGACGAGTGCGCCGTCACCTTTGAGCAGCGAGAGCCCGAACAGGTACTGGCGGCCGAAGTCCGGGAAGTCGACGAACGAAAAGCGATCCGGGATGTCACCGTTCCAGACCGACGACCAGTCGGCGGCGTGTTCGACCGCGAGCGACTTCACCGTCACCGAGGACATCGACCCTTCGAGATGGCAGTGCAACTCCACCTTCGGAAGATCGAGCAGCCACGGGTCGAACCCCTCGAACGATTCACTCATCCCGACAAGCTACGACGCAGACTCGCCACCGAATCGCCGCTCGTCCGGTGGTTCTTCTTTCTCTTCTTCTCCTCGGATCGAGAGGGGAATGAGAGGTTCGAGTGCAAGGCGCTCAGTGAGGAAGCTGCCCTCGGGCAGCGACGAACCTGCGGAACGCAGCAATCGGGCCGCTCAAACCCTCTCGATGAGGGTGCCGGTGCCGAGGCCGCCGCCGCAGCACATGGAGATGAGGGCGTACCGGCCCTCGATGCGTTCCAGTTCGTAGAGCGCCTTCGTGAGCAGGAACGCGCCGGTCCCGCCGAGCGGATGACCGAGTGCGATCGCTCCACCATTGGGGTTGGTCTTGGCGAGGTCGGCGCCGGTTTCCTTGGCCCAGGCGAGGACGACGGATGCGAACGCCTCGTTGATCTCGAAGACGTCGATGTCGTCGATCGACAGATCGTTGCGCTTCAGCAACCGCTGCGTTGCATCGATCGGACCCGTGAGCATCAGCTCGGGGTCCGTACCGACGAGGCACGAGTCGACGACCCGGGCCCGCGCCGTCACACCGAGCGCCTCGGCCTTCTCCTGCGTCATCATCAGGATGGCAGCGGCGCCGTCGGAGATCTGCGAGGCGTTGCCGGCGGTGTGGACGCCGTTCTCTCGCCCGACGGGCTTGAGTGTCGCCAGCTTCTCCATGGAGGTCTCACGGAGGCCTTCGTCACGCGACACGATGTGCGTGGTTCCGGTCGGGTTGCCCTCGTCGTCCACATCGGGTGCTTCGACGCTGATGTACTGCCCAGCGAATCGGTCCTCTTCCCAGGCCTGAATCGCCCGCTGCTGCGAGGCGAGACCGAACGCGTCGGTGTCCTCGCGGGTGATCTCCCACTTGTCGGCGATGCGTTCGGCACCTTCGAACTGGGAGGTCATCTCGTACTGCTCGAAGTACGGCTTGGGAATCGGGACGCCGAGCCCGAGCTTCTTGGACCCGCTGACACCGATCGGGACGCGACTCATTGCTTCGACACCACACGCCATCGCGACGTCGACGACCCCGGCCCCGATCAGTGACGAGGCGAGGCCGGTGGCCTGCTGGCTGGAACCGCACTGCGTGTCGACGGTCGTGGCGGCCGTGGTGAGTGGCAGACCGGCAGCGAGCCACGCCGTGCGTGTGATGTTGAACGCCTGCTCGCCGGCCTGGCTGACGCATCCGCCGACGACCTGTTCGACCTCGGACGGGTCGATCCCGGTGCGGTCGAGCAGCGCCTTCTGAACGAGACCGAGGGTCTCGCCGGGGTGCATGGTGGACAATCCACCGTTGCGCTTCCCGATGGGGGTGCGGACGGCATCGACGATCACGACATCAGACATGGGCCGAACGCTACGCAATCGGGCGGCACCGCACGAAGTCGGCGCGCCTCGGGCGACGGCGTTCGAGGCGGATTTTCTGTGAGGATGGAAGATGTCGGCGGCGGGCAGCGCCGACACCCGACCTCGATCGACCTGCCCGTCGACACCCGAGTTGGACCCCCATGTACAAGATCGCCGGCTTTCTGATCGCTGCTCTCGTGACCGTGGCGGCCTGCGGTGTCGACAGCGATCGAGCGGCGATCAGCGTCGATTCGGAACGCATCGTCGGCGATGCCCCGACGATCCCGACCGACCCCGAGCTCCAAGAGGATGTCGACGACGAAATCGAGGAGGACACCGATCAGGCGCCGCAGCAGTCCGGATCGACACCTCGGACCACGACCCCTCCGACAACGGAGGGAGCGTCTCGAGGTGACGCCACCGAATCCACAGCCGACGCCGGTGCGACCACGTTGAACGACCCGTACGTCGGCGACTTCGGCAACGGCGGATACGACGTCGAGAGCTACGACCTCGAGATCGAATGGGATCCGGACTCGACCCGCCTCGACGGTGCAGCGACCATCGTCGCCATTGCGACGCAGGAGCTGTCGGCGTTCAACCTGGAGCTGACGGGTTTCGACGTCTCGAGCGTCGAGATCGACGGTGAACCGGCGACGTTCGTGCGAGACGACGACGAGCTGATGATCGTGCCGCGGTCGGAGCCGATCCCGAACGGTGAGACGTTCACGACGGTGATCGCATACGCGGGCACGCCCGTCGACAACGAGTTCATCGCCGGCGAGGTGGGCCGACCGTCCGGCTGGCACACCCGCGACGGCTTCGTCTTCGTCGCAGGGGAGCCGCTCTCGGCCTCGACGTTCCATCCGGCGAACGATCATCCGAGCGACAAGGCGTCGTTCACGTACCGCATCACCGCACCCTCGGATCTCACGGTGGCGGCCAACGGAACACTCGAGGACACCACGACCGTCACGGACGAACGTGGCCGGCAACCGCACGACCTGGACGTTCGTGCAGCCCGACCCGCAGGCCACCTACCTCACGACACTCGTCATCGGCGACTTCACCGTCATCGACGACGGCACCAGCGACAGCGGTGTGCCGGTGCGCAACGTGATCGACACCGAACTCGTCGACGAACTCGGACCGATCTTCGATGCGCAGCCCGAGATGATCGACGCATTCGAGGAGCTGTTCGGGCCGTACCCGTTCGAGGTGTACGGGTCGGTCGTGGTGAACGACTCGTTCGGCGGAGCGCTCGAGACGCAGACGTTGTCGATCTTCGGTACCGACGTCGTCGGTTTCGGTGACGGCCAGGCCATCGTCGCCCACGAACTCGCGCATCAGTGGTTCGGCAACAGTGTGTCGGTCGAACGCTGGGAGGACATCTGGTTGAACGAGGGCTTCGCCTCGTACGGCGAAGCGCTGTGGAGTGAGGCGTCCGACCCCGACTTCTCGTACGACAGATGGATTCGCAGACACTGTTGCGAGCCGGCCCGGCCCTCGAGCGCCACGTGCAGGACCCGGGACCGGGGGAGTTGTTCAGCCCGCAGGTGTACCTCCGCGGCGCCTTCACACTGCACGCGCTGCGCGTGCGGGTCGGCGACGAGGTGTTCTTCGACATCCTCCAGACCTGGAACGAGCGGTTCGGTGGCGCCAACGCGTCGACGGACGACTTCCAGTCGCTCTCGGAGGAACTGTCCGGTGAAGAACTCGATGAGTTCTTCGACGAGTGGCTCCGGACCGAGGCGTTACCGGATGAACTCGATGGTGTTCCACTGATCTGACCGGCGCGGCCACCCCTCCGGCCGATGCGACACCGACAGCGAGGCCGTTCCATCCAGCCCGACCGTCGACGATCTGCTCCCGCTCGACGTGGATTCAGGCCCGGTGCAGCGTGGCACTGAGATGGTGCTGGAGCGGCAGACCGACAGCGGCCATCCGCACGGTGTAGCGCATCACGTCGCCGGTGATCTCGAAGGTTCGTTCGGTCCGGGTGACCTCCTTGGCGGAGCCGGATCGACCGATGACCGAGGACCTGACGTCGACGATCAGCGTGTCGGTGTCACCCGGACTGTTCGGTGCCGCGAAGCCTTCGAGGACCTCGGTGATCCCCGTCGGGTGCGCCAGGACGATCTCGGCCAAGCCGTCGGAGGGGATCCGCCAGTAGCCGGATTCGGCATGCAGCGGACGTCCGTCGTCGCTGGCCCTGGTGCGCTGCTGGTAGGCGAGGAACGGCTTGCCGACGTGACCGAGCGTGATCGTCTCGTCGTAGTCGAACGTCTCGATCGTCGGATACTCGCCGCGGCCGGTTCCGGTCCACGTGCCGAGCAGTGGAGCGAGGATCTCGACGGCCGGGTGCAGAGCGGGCTGACCACCTGGTTGCGGGGCGGTTCCGTCGTCTGCTGTGGTCACGCATCGAGCGTACGAGGCGGCGCGTGTCGGCGTGCTACAGATGTCGGCGATGAACAGCGACCCCGTCTCCGAAGCACTTGCGACCGTCTCGATGAACACGGCGACGCTGTACGACGCATTGAACGACGTGCCCGACGGCTTCGACGGACCGCACCGCTACGTCCATGTGATCGGTACCAAGGTGTTCGTCGACGATCGCAACGAGGACGAGTCGTGGCCCGCTTACTTCATCGGTGTGCTCGACGGCGAGGGGTGGTGGGCGATCGTCGTTCCCGACGGTGAGGATCCGTCGTATGGCGCATCGGTCGACCTGTACGGATACTTCGCGGTCGGTTCGGCCGCCGAGTGGCTGCTGGCCGGCCGCGCCGTGCAGACCGCTGAGTGGGTGCGCACCCACCAGTTCTGCGGACGGTGTGCGATGCCGACGGAGCCGTCGTCGGGAGAACGGGGCCTGAAGTGCCCGTCGTGCGAGCTCGTGTCGTACCCGCGGGTGGCACCGGCGATGATCACCCTGGTCACACGCGGCGAGCCGGGCCCCGACCAGGAAGCGTTGCTCGCACGTGGCGTCCGCTTTCCCAGGCCGATGTACTCCTGTCTCGCCGGGTTCGTCGAGCCGGGAGAAGACCTCGAAGGTGCCGTCGTGCGTGAGGTGAAGGAGGAGGTCGGCGTGGATGTGGACGACGTGCGGTACGTCGGCAGCCAGCCTTGGCCGTTTCCGCACAGCCTGATGGTCGGGTTCCGCGCCAACTACGTCGGCGGCGACATCGTCTGCGAGGAGGAGGAGATCATGGATGCCAACTGGTACCGCAAGGACGATCTCCCGATGATCCCGCCGGAGATCAGCATCGCGGGCAAGATCATCCAAGCATGGCTCGCCGAAGATTCGTGATGCCGGCCACATCCGTGACGTCGGGGCGATCAGGAGCCTGGTAGCGCCCCGGCTCTGATGTCTGCGGTTCCCGCTGCGTCGAAGGGTGGTGGTGGCGGCTCGCCACCGTCGAGCCGCCGGAGCGTGCCGGCGCGAACTTGTGTCAGGCTCGCCCGATGCGTGATGTGATCATCGTGACGGGCGGGAGCCGGGACATCGGGGCTGCGACCTGTGTCAGGGCAGCGGAAGCGGGCTACTCGGTTCTCGTGAACTACGTGTCGGACACCGATGCTGCGGCCGACGTCGTCGAGCAGTGTCGATCGGTCGGCGCGGATGCCGCCGCCATCCGCGGTGACGTGTCGGACGAAGCGTCCGTCGTTGCGATGTTCGATGCAGCCGAGGCGATGGGGCCGCTCCGGGTGCTCGTGAACAACGCCGGAATCCTGCATCCACAGATGCGCTTCGACGAGATGTCGGTCGACCGTTGGCGAGACGTGTTCGAGGTGAACGTGATCGGAGCGTTCCTCTGCGCACGCGAAGCCGCACGTCGGATGTCGACGGTGCACGGCGGCCGCGGCGGTTCGATCGTCAATGTGTCGTCGGCTGCGTCCTACCTCGGCAGCCCTGGCGAGTACGTCGACTACGCAGCAACGAAGGCCGCCATCGACACGATGACGATCGGCCTCGGGAGAGAATTGGCGAACGAAGGTGTGCGGGTCAACGCGGTGCGGCCGGGCGTCGTGCGGACCGAGATCCATGCCAGCGGTGGTGAACCCGGCCGGGCCGAACGCGTCGCCACCGGGGTTCCGATGCAACGGCCGGGCGAACCGGCGGAGGTGGCCGCGACGATCCTGTGGCTCGCCTCCGATGCGGCGTCGTACGTGACCGCCACGACGGTCGATTGCTCCGGAGGGCGATAGTCGCCGTCTGCGTCCTCAGTCGTCGAACAGGGTCGGCTGGTTGCGGCGGATCTTGATGCGCCGCCCCGGCTCCTCGGACGGTTCGGGCGCCGTTTCGAAGAGTTCGAGTTGCTCCCAGGTGATCGCGACGTCACTCACGGTCTGCCAACGCAGCCGACCGTGGGGACCCGGTCGCCGGATCTCGACCCGTTCGGCGCGGAGCGACCGGGCCGACCCGTCGGGGTCGCGCAGAGCGATGCTGCCGTCGATCTCGATGCCTTCGACCTTGCCGACGATGTAACTTCCTCGGTCGTTGCGCTTGAAGCGGATGGCTTCGGCGGATCGCAGCCCGAGGCGGGCGAGTGCCGACTCGGATCGATACATGACGTGTCCGAGCTGCTCGCTCAGCTACCGAGGGCGCGGCGCTGCAACTTCCGCATGCCGCCGAGCCACCGATCGGGGTCCGCTGCTTTGGCCTGCATGTAGCTCGCCACCTCGGGATGAGGGAGCACGAAGAACGTCTCGGCTTCGATCGTGTCGGCGACCTGGGTGGCCACGTCGGCGGGTTCGAGCACGTCACCGGCCAACTTGACCACGTTGGCGCCCGACTCGAAGTCGTCGCCGGCGTGGAGCATGGCGGTGTTGACGCCCTGCGGGCAGAGGCAGCTGACCTTGATGCCGGCATCGCCGTAGGTGATCGCCAGCCACTCGGCGAAAGCGACCGCGGCGCGCTTCGTCATGGTGTACGGCCCCGATCCGATCTGTGCGAGCAGACCTGCAGCCGACGCCGTCGAGCAGAAGTAGCCCGAGCCGCGTTCGAGCCATTCGGGCATCAGGTGCTTGGCGGCCCAACGGTGAGCGTGGACGTTGACGTCGAACGCGGTGTCCCACACCGATTCGTCGGTGTCGGCCAGCGAGGTTCCGGAGCCGACCCCTGCGTTGGCGAAGAACAGGTCGATCGGTCCAACGGCGGCTCGGGCTGCGTCGATCAGGGCGATGTTGCCCGCCTCGGTCGAGACGTCCGCGTCGATTCCGACGACCCGGTCGCCGCCGATCGACGTCGCCACGTCCTGCGCGCCGGAGAGGTCCGCCAGAACGACCGTGGCTCCGCGCCGATGGAATTCTCGTGCGAGTGCCTCGCCGATCCCTCGACCGGCGCCTGTGATGACGGTGGTGCTGCCCTGGAAGTCCATCTGCGTCATCGTAGATGCGGGCTTGCTCGGTTGGTTCGATGAGGGCCGTGCTGCGCTCACCTGTTCGAGTCATCGGTCGTGAACGGACCGAGAACTTGCCGCTCGTGCGCGCAGCGCTGGGCGCAGCGGGGTACCGTGAAGACCAATGACCGATCAGCAGAACGCCACTGACAGCAACGACGCCGTGATCAACGAGGCGCTGAGTGTGATCGACGGTGCGCTGGCGAAGATGATGCAACGTGAATTGGTGTCGACTGGTGAGGTCGCTGACCTCCTGCTCGACGTCCGCACGTTGCTCACCGATGTCAACCACGACACGCCAGTCGTCGCGGTCGAAGACATCACGCCCGTGACCAGCGAACTCGCCTGAGCATCGACCACCGACTCGACAAACGGGTCTGACAACGATCGAGGCTGCGCGCTTCGATCAGACGAGACCGCTCGGTGCGTACCGACGCAGGACTCGGCGAGTGACGCTGACGAGCACTGTGCCCGTCACCACACCCGCAACGACATCCGACGCGTGGTGGATCCGCACGTAGGCGCGACTGGTGGCCACGACGCCTGCGGCCGTTCGGATCAGCGCGGAGAACGGCCAGCCGACCCGTGGCGCCAGCATCGCTGCGGCGAACGTGGCGGCGCTGGCGTGGCCCGACGGGAACGACGACGTGCGTGGTTGGCGGACTTCGAGCCCGGCTTCGCCCGTGGTGGTCGGGCGTGACCGTTTGAACATCCGCTTGACGCCCTGGTTGACGACCAGGCTCTCCAGCCCGATCAGCGCGGCGAACGCGAGCACCCGCTTCGGCTGGCGATTGACGAAGCCGATTGCAATGTTGATGGCGTGCCAGATGATGCTGAAGTCGCCGACGTGGCTGGCGGTGGTGAACACACGGTCGACCGACGGGTTGCCGCGGATGCGATCCATGGCCGTGTCGACCGCTTCGTCGAACCGTTCGACGCCGGGACCGAACTGATGTTGGCCAGGGACCTCGCCGGCGACGACTTCGTCGATCTTCTCGCCGATGCTCGGTCGGCCGGGATCGTCGATGGCCATGTCGGTCACGATGCGGGACTCGCTTCGGCGAGTCGTGCATCGTGCGCTGCGACTGCCTCGGTGGCGGCGAGGTCGGGATCACCGTCGAACGCGGGACACCACGTCTGGAAGCTGCACCAATCGCACAACCGGCTCTGGTTCGGGCGGAAGTCGCCGGTGGTGCAGGCTCGTTCCACCGCCTTCCACACCGCCGTGGTGCGCGTGTTGATGAAGCGGACGGACTGCTGCGACGGGACGGTTTCGATCGTCTCACCGTTGGACAGGTACATCAGGCGGATCTTCGCCGGACGTCGGCCCAGCACCGCTTCGCACAGGAACGAGTAGAAGTGCACGCCGGCGAGCGACTTCTGCTCGTAGCGGCCGGACGGCGCCCGCCCCGTCTTGTAATCGGTCACGACCAGCTCGCCGTTCTCGTCGAGTTCGAGCCGGTCGATGATCCCACGCAGCTCCAACGACCCGACGTCGGCAGCCATGCGCACCTCGAGTCCGATGTCACGGATCGTCGTCGGATCCTCCATCTCGAAGTACGTCTCGATCAGCTTGTCGCAGTCCTTGCGAAACGATGCAGCTGCGGACTCGTCGAGTTGCAGGCCCACGTAGTCGGGGTCCGTGGCGTACTCGTCGAGCGCTCGATCGAGGGTGCCGGCCAGCGCCTCGGGCGTCCGTTCGAGGTTCGGGAGTTCGAACAGCAGCTCGAGGGCCCGGTGCACGACCGACCCACGGGTCGTTGCCACGCCAGGCGGTTCGGGAAGGCGCTGCACCGACGAGAACCGGAACTGCATCGGACAGGACGTGAAGGACGAGACCCGGGACGGCGACAGCGACGACGGAATCGGCCAGA
Organism: Ilumatobacteraceae bacterium; assembly: GCA_963797925.1. Taxonomy (GTDB): domain Bacteria; phylum Actinomycetota; class Acidimicrobiia; order Acidimicrobiales; family Ilumatobacteraceae; genus Ilumatobacter_A. Next base: position 49,404 of record CAWCQZ010000002.1, read on the forward strand.
CGGGCTCGGGCGCGTCGACAGCGGCTGGACTCGTCGGAGTGTCGGCGACATCGGTCATGGTTCCCACCCTACGGAAGGGGTACCTCGGAGATGGCACCTGCCATCGCCCGGATTCTCGACCCGATCCCGTTCCGGGGGCCGGGACGAGATCAAGACGAGAACGAACAGCGGACTCGGTCAGCAGGGGAGATCGACGGCCTCGCCGTCGATCGTGACGGTGATCGGCCCTCCTTGCGACGTGACATCGATGATGAACGATCTCGGACTCCCGAGTCCATCGATCGTCTGCTCGGAGTCGACCACCAGGACCGAGTCGACGCCCGGCTGGGTGGTTTCGATGGCTGCGTCGCTGAAGATCAACCCGGCGATCTGATCGTTCGGCACAGCAATGCACAGCACCTGCGGTGGCTTGCCGTCGTCGGTCGGACATCCGGCGCTCGAGCTCTGCTGCGTCCTGCTGGTGCCCGGGCTCCACACCGTCGCACCGAAGCCGTAGCAGTCGTCGCCGCTCGTCGGCCCGTACAACTCCCATCGGCCCCAGCCGTCGTCACCGCGAGCGATGACCGGCCCGAGGCCGGGGCCGAGCGACTCGATCTCGATCCCGGCGGCGGTTGCGTCGGTGAACGTGAGCGAGTCGATCAGCACGTCGAGCTCGACACGCTCGGTGTCCGGAGCGACGAGGATCACCGCGAACTGTGTCGGTGAGATCTGCTCGATGTACTGGAGTTGCGGACTCTCGGTCAACTCGACGATCGCGGAACTCGCCGACGGCCGATCGCGGATCTCACCGAGCGCCATGGCCTGGAGTGAGAACTCGTCTGCGTCGAGTGTTCGTTCGGTGGTGACGATCACGACTTCGGGGAAGCCGCCGTCGCTTGCGTTCGACTCGGTCTCCTTGTAGGACACGACGACCGCTGGGCTGGTCCGGAGTCTCGGCGAGACGTTGAATCGATCGGTGGAGTCGAGGTCGTCCAGAGGCTGGCCGGCGACGTACTCGGCGACCTCGGTGACGAGGGCGAGTCGTTCGTCGAACTGTGAGAACTCGTTGTCCTCCGTGCGCAGGTTCGACACCGCAAGCTCGCGGATCGACGAATCCGCCAGCACGAAGAAGTTGTCGGCACCTGGACCCGTGTAGTGCAGGGTCGACCCGTCGGGGAGCACCGATTGCTGGGCGGGGAGGGCGCCTCGTGAGACGTCGAGGTCGGTGGCCGACACGGTGGCGGTGGGGGAGCCGTCCGGGTCGAGCACGAAGATCTGGACGTCGCGACCTCGACCGGTCAAGAACTCGACGTCCGGCGATTCGACGACGAAGGCGTCGACGAACGGTCGAGGTGCGGGCTCGAGCACGCCGATGGTGCTGTCCGGGAGTGGCGCATCGAACCGGAAGGGTCCGACCGTGTCACCTCCGCCGGAGGACGTCGTGGCCGGTGGGTCGGTGGATGTCGGCAGAGCCGAGTCGATGGGTGTGGGCGCCTGAGTCGACACGGGGCCGTCGGCGGCATAGCGCTGCCCGGCGGCGAGGACCAACGCCCCGATCCCGCACAGCACGAGGAGTGTCGCAGCGGCGGCGAGCAGCCGTCGTCCCTTCGACTCGCGTCCAGGTGGCCGACCGACGCGCGGCGCATGCGAATCGGCCAGCGCGATCATCGCCCGGCGGATCCGTTCGTCGAGTATCGGGTCATCCAGAACGTCGTCGTTCATCTGCTGGTCTCCTCGGTGAGCGCGGAACGAAGGCGATTCGTCGCCCGGTGGATGAGTGACTTGACGGTGCCGACCGGGGCCGAGAGTTGATCGGCGATCTCGGAGACGGGAAGGTCGAGGTAGTAGCGCAGGACGATCACCTCTCGGTCGCGTTCGGGTAGGTCTGCGAGGACCGCCCGCACCGCGAGGGCGTCGGTGTCGAATTCGACCGGAGCCCGAGCATCGCCGGGGGTTCGCTCCGCGACCCGGAGCCGTCGGCCGGCCGAACGGGACCCGTTGAGAACCGCCATCCGGGCGTATGTTCGAGGGTGGTCGATGTCATCCCAGCGGCGGAGTACCTGCTCACACGCATCCTGCGCGAGTTCGTCCGCGCGTTCGGCGGAGCCGGTCAGGAGAAATGCGAAGCGCGAGAGTGGCTCGAATCGATCGGCATAGAACGCCTCGAACGTCTCCGTCTCACCGTCGACCGACGCTCGGGTCGCGATCCTGCTGTCATCCACCATCGAACACACTGGCGCACGAGACCACCGAAACGTTGCAGTCGATTCAGAACCGAGCGGATTCGATCGCCCGGATTCTCGACCCGATCCCGTTCCGGGGGCCGGGACGAGATCAAGACGAGAACGGAGTCGCCGCTGTCGGCTTCGTCCGCGAGCTGCGAGGTTCATACGATGCCGAGATGACCGTGAACCTCGCCAAGTCCGCCGCCGACCTCGGGATCGTCGTCTCGAATGGTGCTCGTGCCATGGAGTTCTACTGCGGACTCCTCGGATTCGAGCACGTCGGCGACATGCCGATGCCGATCGGCGGCGGCGGGACGATGTACCGGGTCGAAGCAGGCGACACGCTGCTCAAGCTCATCGAGTTCACCGACACGCCGCCTGCGACGCCCGGCGGCGGGATGTCGGGCGGGCTCGGGTTCCGGTACCTGACCTTCATCGTCTCGAACCTCGACGAGATCGTGAGCGCCTGCGGTGCGGCCGATGTGCCGACGGCGGTGCCGGTCAGCGAGATCCGTCCGGGCGTGCGTATCGCGATCGTCGAAGACCCCGACGGCAACTGGGTCGAGTTCGTCGAAGTCGCCTGATCAGCGGATCATGTCGGCGATCAGGTCGGCGGTGCCGGCCGGATCGATGAACGGCCCGAAGTGGTTCGAGTCGGGCTGCTCGACGTAGAGACTGTTCGCGAGTCGCTCGGCGACGCTCGGGCGCGACTTCGGCGGGGCCCATCTGGTCGCCGCCGGCGACGACCACGACCCGGGTCGTGTATCTCGGGCAGCAGGTCCCACGTGGAGTGGGAGCCACCGGTCTCGAACGTGCGGGCTTCGTGTTCCGGGTCGCACTTCAGCCGGACGCCCTCGGGGGCCGGCCGGATCCCGTGGCCGACGTAGAGGCGGACGATGTCGGAGTCGAAGATCGACATCGGCGGTTTCGACGAGTAGTTGTCGACGGCGTCCTCGAACGAGTCGAACGACGGGCGTCGCCGGCGGGCGCCCTCGACGATCGGTGTCGGTCCGTCGCCTGATCGGTCGACGTCGGTCGGGAACACGATCGGTTCGAACGATCGACCATCAGGTCGAAGAGGTCGGGCTCGCGTGGGCCGCCATCAGCAGGGAGGCGCCACCCATCGAGTGTCCGAACGCCGACGAGACCGCCGTCGGGCGCAATCGGCACGGGCGGCGGCGAGCGCGTCGTCGCCGTACCGATCCCAGTCGACCGACCAGTCGTCGGGGCGGGGTGTGGAGCCGTGTCCCCGATGGTCGAGGGCGTACGACGTGAACCGGTCGCTCAGGTGGTCGGCGATCGGGAGGTAGCAGTACCCGTGGAATCCGGTCGCGTGCGACAGCAGCAGCGGGCGCCCTCGGCCGCCGAATTCGTGGATCGCGACGCTGACGTGGTCCGACGACATGACTCGCACGCCGTCATCATCGCCGGTGGCTGCCTGGGACCGATCGGCCAGCGCCGCAGTCGAGGGACAGCCCTAGCGTTCTGCGCCTGCGAGCTCGACGCCACCAGGTGAGGATCAGTCGATCGAGCACGATGCCGAGGACGACCGATGCGAGGATGGCGATCCAGAACTTGATCTGGCTCGTCGAGCCAGAGGAACTCCGTGCAGGAACCTCTCGTCCGTTCTGCACGACGAAGACCAGTCGGCGGCGATGGTGAACGAGCACGAAGAGATCGAGCGCCAGTGATGGAGCGCTCCGTCCCGACTCCGGGTCGGGTTGCCGGTCGAATCTCGACGTCGTCGAGATCGTCGTCGCTCACGTTGCCGTTTCGTGTCGTTCGGAGTGGGCCGGAGCGTGCCGATGCCGGCTCCCGAGGCAGTCCGAGCAGCCGTTCGCCGATGATGTTGCGTTGGACCTGGCTCGTCCCGCCGGCGATTCGCCACCGGGTGCCGCCAGCATGCCAGATGCGCGGGCCCGTCGAGCATGGCGGACGCACCGGCGAGGCGCCGCGCAGCATCGCCGCGTCGAACGTCATCTGGGTGATGCCGAGCTTCATCAGCGATGCCGCGGTGCCGCCACCGGTCCCTGACGCTGCGCCATGGCCTTGTAGGCGCTTCCGGTCGACACGAGCGAGGCCAGCTGCCTGGCGATCGGACGGGCCGATCGATCGACGCCGTCGACAGGGCGATCATCTGGTCGAGTCGTCGTTCGAGCGAGATCACGGCGGTGCCGATGTGGCCCCGTTCGCTGGTGAGCACCGCCATCCCGACGCCCCAGCCGCCGTGCAGCGGTCCGAGCAGGTGGTCGGCCGGCAGTTCGACGTCGGTGAAGAACACCTCGTCGAACTCGGAGCTCGCCGGTCATCTGCTTCAGTGGGCGGATCTCGATGCCGGGCAGGTCCATCGGGCAGAGGAAGAACGAGATGCCGTCGTGCTTCGATGCCTCCGCTCGTCCTGGCGAGCGGATCGGTCGGGTCCGAGCCATCAGGATCCCCCAGTTGCTGCATCGTCCACCCGAGCACCACACCTTCTGGCCGTTGACGACGAAACGGTCGCCGTCGGGTTCGGCCCGGGTGGACAACGACGCCAGATCGCTGCCCGAACCCGGCTCGGAGAACAGTTGGCACCACACGTGGTCGGCGTCGAGCGTCGCGTCGGAGGTGGGTCGCCTGCTGCTCGGGTGTGCCGTAGCGAAGCAGCGCGCCGCCGGCGAGCACGAGCCCGACCATGTTCAGGACACGGCGGCACGCCGGCTCTCGCACATTCGAGGAGCCACGCTGCATTGGTGCTCGATGGTGAGGCCCAGTCCGCCGTACTCGATCGGCCAGTGCATCGCCTGCGTACCCGGCGTCACGAATGGTGCGTTGCCACGTCGATGCCGGCCTCGATGAGTTCGGGTGGGCAGATCGCGCCGTAGTCGCGCGGCGCGTCGCCGCGATGTTCAGCGAGCCAGCCGGCAGCTTCGACTCGGAAGTCCTCGATCGTCGGGGTGTCGCCCATGGCACCAGTGTCGCCGCAGGACTCCGAGCCGCAAGAGTCGTACGGGCTCCGCTAGAGTTGACACATGTCAACACAGTCAACATCGGAGTTGCCCATGACGAACTCCTCCAGACCCGACCTGTCGCTCCCCACGCTGACCGATGACGATCTGGCGTCGATCGGGGCTCCCGACGGTTCACCGCGCCGTGCCGGACTCGTCGGCGAGATCGGCACAGCGTTGCAGCCGTGGCGGCTGGCGTTCAAGAGTCGAGCACTGCGAAGCGCTCCCAAGGGCAACGGTCGCATCGCCATCGCATTGCCCGGATGGAAGGCGCCGGAGGTGACCACCGCGCCGCTGCGCGGCTATCTCCGTTCGATCGGTCACGACGCGCAGGGTTGGGGCTTCGGCATCAACCAGGGTGACGTGGAAGCAAAGCGCGACGACATGGTGGTCAAGGTACGCGCCTTGGCCGAACGCAGCGGTCGCCCGGTGAACCTGCTCGGTTGGAGCCTCGGGGGAGTGGTGGCGAGAGAGGTTGCACGCACCGCCCCGGAGTCGGTCCACCGTCTGGTGATCTACGGGTCGCCCGTCGTCGGCGGGCCGACCCACACTGCGGGCGTCGGGACCTACGCCGTCGACGAAGTGACGCGTACTCCGCGAGCTTCAAGCGCACCTGGACCTGACCGAGCCGGTCACCACGCCGATCACCGCGATCTTCACTCGCAACGACTCGGTCGTGGACTGGCGCGCATGCATCGACCGGTTCTCGCTCGACGTCACCACCGTCGAAGTCGGCTCGACCCACGTCGGCCTCGGCATCGACCCCGACGTCTGGCTCACCATCGCCGAAGCCTTGGCCGAACACGACGACGTCTGACGATCGCTCCCGTGGCAGCCGTCCCGAGCAGGGCCGACTGGCGGGCAGCGACAATCGAAATGTCAGGGCCCGCGGCGGGAGCGCCAGCGACCGAGCATGGCGTCGCAGCCTGCAGCAGCCGTCCCGAGCGGGGCCGACGGCGGGCAGCGACAATGGACGCGTCAGCTGAGCGCTTTGAGGAACATCGCTGTCTCCTCGGCGATCTGCGCCGGGCACCTCGTAGCCGGTCTGATCGGTGACGGTGTCCCAGTTGTCGCGGAGCGACTCGGGCGTCAGCGCGTCGGAGGTGTAGCCCTGGCACTCGGCGATGAACACCTCGGCGACTCGCCCGCCGCCGACCGAGTAGGTGCGGCCCGGTCGACTCGCACGACTCGTGGCTCGAGGTAGGTGACGAGCGGCGACACCAGTTCGGGCTGCAGCTTCTCGCCGAGCGCGCCGAGGAGGTCCTCGGTCATGCGGGTGTAGGCGAGCGGAGCGATGGCGTTGGCCTTCACGTTGTACTTGGCGCCTTCGACGGCGAGCACGTTGGTGAATCCGACGAGGCCCATCTTGGCGGCGCCGTAGTTGGCCTGACCGAAGTTGCCGAAGATGCCGGCGGCCGACGACGTGGACACGATGCGGCCGTAGCTCTTCTCACGCATGATCTTCCAGGCCGGGCCGGTCACGTTGAACGCGCCGCGGAGGTGGACGTCGAGCACCGGGTCGACCAGGTCGGGGCCCATGTTGTGGAACGACTTGTCGCGCAGGATGCCGGCGTTGTTGATCGACGATGTCGACCGTGCCGAACGCGTCGACGGCGGTCTGGACGATGCCCTCGCCGCCCTCGGGGGTGGCGACCGAGTCGGTGTTGGCGACGGCTTCGCCGCCGGCGGCCTTGATCTCGTCGACGACGAGTTGCGCAGCGCCCTTGTCGGAGCCCGAACCGTCGACGGAACCGCCGAGGTCGTTCACCACGATGAGCGCACCACGTGCAGCCATCATCAGGGCGTGCTGCTTGCCGAGGCCACCACCTGCACCGGTGATGATCGCTACCTTGCCGTCGAATCCGAGATCAGTCATGGCCACAGAAGCTACCGGTGGGTAGGTCGGGGCAGAAACCGGGATCGTGACGAATGGCACGCTTCGACCGAGGCGCCGGTTGACGGTGGTCTGACGGCCGGTTGCTTGACTGCGCTGCATGAACTCGAACCTCGTCATCCGACGCACACCACTGACGGCTCTGGCCGCTGGCGCCATGATCGTCTTCACGGCATGCGGTGGCCAGTCCGCTGGCGACGCGGCCCTCGAGCTGATCGCCGGCGACCTCACCGAACAGTTGGACCTGGGCGAGCTCGACGCAACGTGCAACGAACCCGACTCGGAGGAGGCGGGTGAGACCTTCACCTGCTCGGCCACGACGGAGTCCGGTGATGTCGTCGAGTTCGTCGGATCGATGGTTGCCGACGACGAGATCGTCATGGGTGCGTCGAACGTGTTGTTGGCGGAAGACTTCGAGGTACTCGAAGCCGACGCGACCGAAGTCGTCGCCGCCAACTTCGAGGTGGAACCGACGAGCGTGTCGGTCGTGTGCCCTGACGAGACGACGATCCTGAACGACGACCAACAGGCCTCGTGCGAGATCACCGACGCGGCCGACGGAGCGACCTACGAACTGATCGTCAACATGCTGCCGTTCTCGGCCGGCGAAGGGTTCTCCGGCGCCGAGTACGAGGTCGGCGAGCAGATCAGCTGAGGTCGCCGCTGGAAGGTCACGGGCCCGGACGGTCGGAATGTGCAGGACGGTGTCCGGCGTCACGACCGAGGTCTGATCATCGTCGCGCACGGGCACACCGAGCCCGTCGACGAGGGTCGAGCGTGATCCCCTCTGACGGTCATCTCGGCCTGGACGGTCGAACCGTGACGCTGCAGACGGAATCGAGCCGGCCTGCCAACGATCGGGGAGTCGGGGCGCGAACTTCAGCACGTCGCCGCGTCTCGGTCATGCCGGCGAACCCGTGGACGATGCCGGCCCACACGCCGCCGCAGTTCGGCGATGTGGACACCGTCCGCGGTGTTCTCGTGGCCGTCGCAGATGTCGAGGTACAGCGCTCGGTGGAAGTAGTCGATCGCCAAGTTGATCGTGGCCGACCTGAGCGGCGACGATGCCCTGCACGCAGGCCGACAGTGACGAGTCGCCGGTGGTGATCGGGTCGTAGAAGTCGAAGTTGCGCCGCTTCTGTTCGTCGGTGAAGTGCTCCGACCGCAGGTACATGGCGAGCACCACGTCGGCCTGCTTGAGGACCTGGTGGCGGTAGATCACGAGCGGGTGGAAGTTCAGCAGGAGCGGATAGCTTGTCCTCGGGCGTGCCGTCCCAGTCCCACGGCTCGAGGTCGAGGAAGTTCGTGTCCTGGGGATGGATCGCCCGTTCGTCGTCGAAGGGGATGAACATCGCGTCGGCCGCAGCGTCCCAATCGTCGAGTTCGTGGAGCTCGAGGTCGGTGCGGCGCCGGAGCGCGTCGAACGCTTCCGGGTTCCACTGGCGAGGAATCGCACGGTGTCGAGCGGCGTAGCGCAGGTTGAAGCGCGCCATCACGTTCGTGTAGCAGTTGTCGTTGACGACGGTGGTGTACTCGTCGGGTCCGGTGACCCGGTGGATGTGGAACGAGCCGCTGTTGTTCGTGGCGTAGAAGCCGAGGTCGGCCCACAGGCGGGCGGTCTCCACCAGGATCTCGGCGCCCTCGTGCGCGAGGAAGTCGACGTCGCCGGTGGCGTCGAGGTAGCGCGGCGAGGGCGAAGACGATCGGCTGCGTTGATGTGGTACTGGGCGGTGCCGGCCGCGTAGTAGGCGGAGGCCTCCTCGCCGTTGATCGTCCGCCACGGATACAGCGCCGCCGCGCTGGTTCATCACGTCGGCGCGTTGCCGGGCGGCGTCGAGCATGTGCCAGCGGAACCGCAGCAGCCTTGCGAGCCGCGACGGGGTCGGTGTAGGCGAGGAACGGGCATGACGTACACCTCGGTGTCCCAGAAGTAGTGGCCGTCGTAGCCGCCGGCGGTGACGCCCTTGGCGGCGATGCCCTGCTCCTGCGTGCGGATCGACGCCTGCGCGAGCTGGAACAGGTTCCAACGCATCGCCTGCTGTGCGGTCGTGGTCGCCCTCGATCTCGATGTCGGATGCCGCCCAGAAGCGGTCCAGCTCGGACCGTTGTTCGCCGTGTACGGCGCCGACACCTTCATGCGTCGCCCGGTCGAGTGTGCGCGCACAGCGGTCGGCGAGCTCTTCGCATGGCACGCCGGTCGACGTGTGATAGCTGACGAACTTGGTGATCGTGATCGGTACGCCGGGCTCTGCATGGACCTGGATGACCGACTTGGCCTTGTCGTGGTTCACCGTTGTCTCGACGTCGACGTCGGACTCGCATTCGATCTCGTGGTGGAACCCGCAGGCGAGCGTCATCGCGCTGTTCGTGCAGGTGTAGCCCATCACCACGTTGCCGTGGCCCGACTCATCGGTGTCGTTGCGCGACGACGTCGGCTGGAGGACGCGATGGTCGAACAACCGGGCCTGTCGAGGGTCGTGAGCTTCGTCGCCTTCGCCGAGCGCCGCGTCGGGAACGTGGTACTCGTCCTCGCCGTCCTGACGGTTGAGCAACTGTGACGAGATCACGATGGGTGCTGCGGCGTCGAGCATGGTGACCTCGAACGTCATCACCGCCAGGTGGCGTTCGGTCATCGACACCATGCGTGTCGACCGGACCCGGACCCGTTTGCCGCCGGGGGTGCGCCAGATCAGGTCACGGGTCAGCAGGCCGGAGCGGAAGTCGATCGCCCGTTCGTACTCTTCGAGGTCCGCAGTGGCCAGGAGGAGCGGCTCGTCGTCGACGTAGAGCTTGATCAGCTTGGCATCGGGGACGTTGACGATGGTCTGGCCGACCTTCGCGAATCCGAATGCGTTCTCGGCGTGCTGGATCTCCCAGGTCTCGTGGAAGCCGTTGATGTAGGTGCCGTGTGTGTGCGCATCGCGCCCTTCTTCGGGGTTGCCGCGCATGCCGACGTAACCGTTGCCCACGCCGAACAGCGTCTCGGTGTGTCCGAGGTCGTCGGCCGACACCTCGGTTTCCACGAGCCGCCAGGGCTCGACCGGAAAGCGATGGCTTTCGAGGCCGGTCGGCGGTGGCAGATGATTCGGAGCCATCTCGTCAGCTTTCGTCGGGGATGGTTGATTGGGGGATGGCAGATGATTTGGGGCCATCTCGTCAGCCTTGGTCGGGGGTGGTTGGCTGCGGGAGAGCATGATTCGGGGCCATCTCGTCAGCCTTCCAGCAGTTCGTCGAGGTCGTCGACGACGAAGGTGGCGCCGTGAGCGAGCAGGGTGTCGTGGCCGGCGCCACGGTCGACGCCGATGGTGACGGCGAACGCTCCGGCTCTGCCGGCGGCCACGCCCGAGGTGGCGTCTTCGACCACGACGGTCCGGGCGGGATCGACGCCCAGGCGCTGGGCTCCGAGGAGGTAGCCGTCGGGTGCCGGTTTGCCGTTCAAGCCGAGGTCGGCGGCGACGACGCCGTCGACGATCACGTCGAACCGGTGGCTCAGGCCGGCTGCTTCGAGTACGGGCACTGCGTTCTTCGACGACGAGACGATCGCCGACGGGATCCCCCTCGCCGCCAGGAGATCGAGGGTGGCCTGCGACCCGGGATAGGGGGCGATGCCGTCACGCTCGAGGATCTCGTTGAACAGTGCGTTCTTGCGATTGCCGAGCGCAGCGACCGTGTCGTCGCCGGGCGCATCGTCGAGGTCACCGTCGGGCAGCTCGACGCCTCGGCTCGCGAGGAATGAACGGACGCCGTCGTAGCGGGGTCTGCCGTCGATGTATCGGAGGTAGTCGGCCTCCGTGTAGTCGTAGGCGGCGAACAATTCGCCCCAGCACGTGTTCGTGGATCTCCGCGGTGGGGGTGATGACGCCGTCGAGGTCGAAGAGCACCCCGTCGTGGTCGCCCCAGCGGAACGTCGATGCGTCGGTCATGGTGAGCGAGGCTAGAACGCCGACGCTGTTTTGAGGTGGCTTTGCGGTGAGCTCGTGACGTGGTCCGCCGCCTTCTCGGTGGCCCGATCGGCCGCGTCGACGGTCGCTCAGAGCGACAGGTCTCGACGTCAACCGCATATCGAGTATCGAGTGTTCGTCGAGGGCCCGACTGGACACGATCGAGGCGCAGGTGGACCGAGTGGGTGACCAATTCCTCGGGTCGAGCCGGCTTTCCCGCTGAAAGACACCGTGGGGGCACGGAACGTGGCAACACTTGGACATCGATGACGTCAGTTTTTCTCCGATTGTTTGAAACTTTCGCTTATGGTGGGCGTCCCCTCACCGTTAGCACTCCCGAGAGCCTTCGTGTCATTTCGCGCGTCAGCGGCTTCCAACCCATGTCAGGACGCCAGTCTCAATGTTGAATTCCGTGTACCGCCCGCACCGCCGTTCACTGTGGGTGGCAACGGTCGTGCTTGGTGCGACGTCAGTACTCGTGGCCACCGGATCGGCGCCCTCGCAGGCGGCGCCACCGGTCCCGACGTCGACGGTGACGGCAGCGTCGACCTCGCCGCTGCTCGGCGAGGACGTCGCACTGACGGTCACGTTCGACAACACCGACACCACCGACACCGGCTACGCCCCCTACATCGATCTGGTCTTCGATTCCGGCGGCGCCGACGGCGACGACGGGATCAGCTTCGGTGCGGCGTCATACCTGGGCGGCTCGCTGGCGCCGCTGGCGGTGTTCGACTGCACCGGTGCCGCAGAGACGCATCCGCTCACGGGCGACCCGCTCCCGTGCCCGCTCGGATCTCAGATCGTCGTGCTGCAACTGCCGTTCGGTTCGTTCACCCCGGGGCAACCGGTGGCGCCGATCGACGTCACCGCGTCTGTCAGCGGTCTCGCCGACGTCGGGATCGACCTCGACGTGACCGCAACGGGAGGCTTCGCGTTCGGTGATTCGCCGACTGGGACGACGCCGATCGTCGGCACCACCGACACCACCACCGTGGTGCCCGAAGTCGTGCGCTTCACCAAGCGGGGCGTCGCCCCGGAGGACGAAACAGCCACCGGTCCGAACTTCCCGCGCCAGTACGTGCTCGAGGTCGACATCGCCGACGGCCAGACCGTCGACGATCTCACTATCACGGACCGGCTGCCCGACAGCTACGTCTACCTCGGTTCGACGTCGACGCTGCCGACGTCGTCCGACGAGCCCACCGTCGGCGTCGTGGTCGACCCGTCTGACAACACACTCGAGTACACCGATGCTGCCGGCACCCTCGGTACAGCTGCCGCTGTCGACGCATCGATGACATTCGACTACTACGTCTCGGATCTCGATTTCGCCGGAAACCCGGTCGTCGACCCTTCCACCGGGGACGATGTCGAGACCGTCAACGACGGCGAGGCATCTGGAACGGTCGTCCCGCTCGATCCGCGACGCCGATGCCCCGTTCGTCCTGAACACGCCGGCGGTCGATCCGGCCAACGACGATGACGCTCGCATCGAGGCGAAGTCGATCGCCATCCAGAAATCCGTAGCGACCGTCGTCGACATCGGTGCGGTCGGCACGACGCCGGGTGACGTGGTGGAGTACACGATCAGCGGTCAGGTCAGCGACTACTTCACGTTCGGCGACATCGATGTCAACGACGTCCTGAGTGATGGCCACACATTCGACGCGTCGTTCACACCGACGCTTGCGATCACCGAGGAGGCGCGACGACCGCTGTCACCCTTGCCGGCTTCTTCTCGGTGGACGAGTCCGAGCGCACCACGTGCGGAGACGGCACCACTGCGATCGACTTCGAGGTGAGCGCCGCGGACCTCGACGGCACCGGCGACGGAATCTTGACCGGCGGACTCGTGCCGGCAGCTTCGACAGGTGCGACGACGTTCGAGATCATCTTCCGCGCCGGCCTCGACGATGCCTACACCTGCTCTTTCTCCGGGACCGGCCCGCTCAGCCCGAACGACTTCGTCGACAACGACGTCACCGTCACGGGTGAAGTGCTCGACAACGCAACTCAGGCATCGCAAGCTGTACCGCAGTTCGAATCCGACGGCAGCGGCACCCAGCTCAACGTCCTGCCGATCACCGTCGAGAAGTCGGTGTGGGCACGCAACGGCACCGTCGGCGGCCTTTCGAACCCGGCCGAGTTCGCCGCTGGCGACACCATCACGTACCGACTGTCACTGGAGGTCCCGTCGTCCGACTTCGAGGACCTCACGTTGGCCGACTTCCTCCCGCTGCCGACGTTGGTCGCCACCGGATTGACACAGGAGGGCTCCGCCTGCACGGCGTCGAACGCACCGGCTGTCGACTCGTGGTGCTTCGGCCCGGACGACGACTTCAACGCCCTCGGCGGGTTCGCCGTCCCGACCACGTCGTTCGACACCACTGCCAACAGCATCACGTGGGACTTCGGGACGCAGGAGTTCGCCGACAACGAATCTCGAACGATCGAGCTGCTGTTCACGCTCGAGATCTCGGGCGCAGCGTTCCGCGACGGACTCTTCCTCACCAACCAGGTCCAGGTCGGCGAGCAGAACAGCTTCGGCACCCCGAGAGGCACGCCTGCAATCGTGCAGATCCAGCTGACCGAACCGGCGCTCAACATCGACAAAGGGGTCGTCGCCCGTTCGGCCAACCCGGGATCGGCGCTGTCCGCTCCGATCAACCCCACGGGTGTCGTGTTCGACCCAGTCGCCACGGCCGCCGCCTGCCCTGACTATTCCGGCACCGTGTCATCGGACAACCTGTCAAACGGTGCACCTGATGGAAATGCGACTGGACTCGACGCTCGGGACATCGTCCGCTTCGCCGTCGTCGTCGAGAACACAGGCAGTGGCCTGAACGGCGCGTTCGACGTGACGATCAATGATGTCGTGCCCGCCGGATTCGAGGTCCCGGCAGCGGGCCTCGATCTGTGCGTCACGAACGGCGCCGGCGCGGCGATCCCCAACACGACCACCGGGTTCTTCAGCGGTGCGCCGACGGCATCGCCGCTCGGCACCGGATCGATCACCCTTGCCGACACGGCCACCGGGTCGCTCGCCGCCGCAAACCCGACGTCGGGTGCCAACGTCGCAGTCATCACCTACAACCTCGCGCTGGTGGCAACCACGGGTGCGAACACCCAGGCCACCACGCTGACGAACACCGCCAACATCACCAACTACTCCGCCACCGAAGGTGGGCCCTCGTTCCTCCCGGTCACTCCGACCGCCGACCTCGCCGACACCGCATCCGTCGCAACTCGGCCCCTTTCAGTGAGCAAGACGTTGACCAGCACCAGCCAAGCATCCACCACAGGAGCGAACGTGGCGATCGGCGAAGAGGCCCAGTACACCGTCACGGTGGTCGTACCCGAGGGCACGTCGCGTGATGTTCGCCTCGTGGACACCCTCCAGTCCGGCCTCGCCATCTCGCGTCCGCCGACCGCAGCCGTGCTCGGCGCCGACCTCACGACCGACCCTGCGGTCCTGGCGGCGCCGACGATCACCAACAGCAATCGGACCTTGACCTTCGGGCTGGGCGACGTCACCAACTCGGGTGCGACCGGGAGCGCAAACACTGTCGATGCAGCTGACCGGATCACCTTCACCTACTGGGCAGTCGCGACGAATGTGGCGGCCAACCAGTCGGGCCAGACACTGCGCAACTCCGCCGCCATCAGCTACCGGCGTGGAGCCACCGGGACGACACGAACGACGGCGACATCGCGGGTTCCCGTGACCATCGTCGAGCCGACCCTGCAGGTGGCGAAGTCCGCAAGCGCGCCGACGTTCGACGCTGGCGACACCTTCACGTTCACCTTGCTCGTCGACCACCGGACCATTGCCACGGCATCGAACGCCAACGCCTTCGATGTGATTCTCACGGACGTCATCCCCGCAGGACTCAGCTATGTTCCGGCGACGCTCGCTTCGACGGGCACCGCACCGACGACCACGCTCACAGAGGCCGGTGGAACGATCGACGCGACCTGGACCTCGTTCCCACTCGGCGCCACGTCGACCATCACGTTCGACGTCGTCGTCGACGGCACGTTCAACCCGACGACTCCGATCACCAACACCGCCAACATCACCTACACAGGCCTGCCCGGCAGTCCGACCACCACCCTGGGCGGCGGCGAAGAACGCGACGGAACGGGAGGTGTCGACGACTACGCCTCGAGCGGAAGCGCCGATATCGAGCCGATCACCCCGGTGATCGACAAGGCGGTGGTCGACACCGACCAGACCACGACTGCGGACCCGGACGTCACGATCGGCGAAGTCGTCACGTACGACATCACCGTGACGCTGCCGGAAGGCAACCTCGATGGATTCTCCGTCACCGACGTCCTTCCCAGTGGCCTCGACTTCGTCACCGGATCCGACGAGGTGTTCACCTCGAACGGCGCAGCGGTCCCGTCCCCCGGCCTCGTCGCCGACTTCGACGGCACGCTCGGGGCACTCACACTCAGCGGTGGTGCGGGTGATGGAGACGACGTCGTGTTCGACTTCGCCGCAACGACCGTGAACTCAGACGGTGACGACACCGACAACACCATCGTGGTGCGCATCGATGCCGTCGTGCTCGACGTCGCCAGCAACGTCGGCTTCGTTCCTGGTCAGATCAATCTGGACAACACGGCGTCCGTGCAGATCGACGGGGGCGCATCGATCACGTCCGGGGTCGTGGCGACGCCTGTCGTCGAACCTCGACTGACCATTCTCAAGTCGTTCGACCCGACCACTGCATCGCAGGGTGACACCGTCACCGTGGAATTCGCCGTGGAGAACACGGGCCTCGGAACTGCGCACGACGTCATCATCGAAGACGTTCTGCCAGCCGAGTTCGACGAGTCGACCGCTGTCGAAGGAACAACGCCAGCCGGCTTCACCTATTCGTCGAGCGGAAACACCATCACGTACACGGGTGGACCCCTCGGCTCGATCGCACCGGGTGCGACCATCGATTTCTCGTTCGACGTCGACCTCGACGCTGCGCTCCCGGTCGACACAGTCGTGATCAACGTGGCCACGATCACCCAGAACACAACGCTTCCCGGTGCAGTCGTGGGAGAGCGCGACGAGCCTGACGTGGACGGCACCGCCCAACTCAACACGGTCGGCCCCGACCTGATCCTCACCAAGGACGACGGCGTGACGGACATCGCTCCAGGAGCTCAGACGACCTATGACCTCGTGATCACCAACGTCGGCGGCTTCGAGGCCACCGGGGTGTTCATCCTCGACACGCTGCCTGCCGGCACGACGTTCGTCGGCATCGGCGGCGCAGGCTGCGCCGATGGCGGCTCACCGTCGACCGGTGTGCAGCGCGTCGACGTCGCCGGCGCCATCGCTGCCTCGGGCGGCACCGTCACCTGTCAGATCACGATCGAGATCAGCGACCCCGCTGCAGCGGGTACCGGCGGTTACCTCAACTCTGCCACCGTCGGAGACGACGGGGTCAACGGCGTCGACCCGACACCGGCCAACAACACCGCAGAGGACAACGACACGATCACCGGGCTCGCCCCCGACCTCGTCGTCACCAAGGACGACTCGCTCA
Source organism: Ilumatobacteraceae bacterium (assembly GCA_963797925.1). Taxonomy (GTDB): domain Bacteria; phylum Actinomycetota; class Acidimicrobiia; order Acidimicrobiales; family Ilumatobacteraceae; genus Ilumatobacter_A. The sequence goes on from CAWCQZ010000002.1 coordinate 65,982, forward strand.
CCGAGCTCGCACCGGGACAGACCACGACCTACCGGGTGACCGTCACCAACGTCGGCAACATCGGCGTCACCAACGCATTGGTCACCGACACACTCCCGGCGGGCCTCACCTTCGCTGACTGCAGGACGGTCACCGGCACCGTCAGCATCGCCTGCTCCGCAGCAGGACCGATCGTCACGATCAGCTACTCGGAGATCGCCGGCGACGGTGGCAGTGTCTCCTTCGACATCGACGCAACGGTCGACGAGCCGGTCGCAGCCGGCAACGAATCGGTCACGAACTCGGTCACGGTGACCGACGACGGGTCGAACGGCACCGACGCAACGCCGAGCAACGACACCGACACCGACACCGACGACATCGTCGCTCTGCCGGACATGACGATCGCCAAGTCGCACACCGAGCCCAACGTCGCCCCCGGCGGCGTCGTCACCTACCGGCTCGATGTCAGCAACGTCGGCGCCCAGAACGCCTCGGGTGTCGTCGTCACCGACACCGTCGACTCCCAGATGACCATCGACTGTGGGTCCGCCTCTCCGGCTGCGACCACATGTGACCCGGGCACCGGTGTCATCACGTGGGGCCCCGGCCTCCAGGACGTCGGCGCATCGACCCTCGGCGAGTTCGCTGCCGGCGGAACGAACGTACTCACCTACACCGCCGCGGCGGACAACCCCGTCGTCGCGGGAACCACCGAGTTCGTCAACGACGTGACCGTCGTCGACGACGGCACCAGCGGGACCGATCCGACTCCGGGCAACAACGTCGCTCGAGACACCGTTCCGCTCAACGCCAACGCCCCTGACATCAACATCGACAAGGACGACGGCCAGACCGTCGTGAACCCCGGAGACACATACGACTACGACCTCACGGTCACGAACACCGGCAACATCGCCGTCACCGGCGTCACCATCAGCGACACGCTGCCAGACGGCCTCGAGTTCGTCTCCTGCAGCGACGCCTGCGACAGCAGCGGGCTGCCCGACGTGACGTGGGCACTGCCCGGGAGCATCGCGGGAGCCGGAGGCACGGTCACGGTCACGGTCACGGTCACGGTCATCGCCCCTGCGGCTGCTGGCATCGAAACCCTCACCAACGTGGCATCCGTGACCGACGACGGCACCAACGGCCCCGATGCGACACCGGCCGACAACATCGACGATGACGCCGACACGGTCGCCGCCGCGCCGATTCTCACCATCTCCAAAGACGACGGAGCGACCGAACGCGGGGCCGGGGAGCAGTACGACTACACGATCATCGTCGCCAACACCGGCGACCAGGCCGCCACCGGCGTCACGGTCACCGACAGGCTCCCTGACGCTCTGACTGCGGAATCGTGCTCCGCAACTCCGACACCGTGCACGATCGATGCCGCAGCGGGCACCGTCACCTGGGCCGTCGGCACCCTGAACGGTGGAGCCAGCCAGGCTCCGCCCGTCGTCGGCTCGTCGATCATCCTGACCCTGACCGTGCTCGTCAACGACCTCGAGTCGGGTGTCACCGACTTCACGAACGGAGTTCGCGTGGTCGATGACGGCACCAACACCGGAGGCGTCCCGGTCGAAGCGGCCGACGACGACACGGACGCGGTGAACGCTGCTCCTGACCTCCAGGTCACCAAATCCGACAACGTCACCGTGGCTCGTCCCGGCGGCACGCTCACCTATGACATCGTCGTCACCAACGTCGGCAGTCAAGCCGCCACCGGCGTCACTGCGACCGACACGCTCCCGACGGGTGTCACGTTCGTGTCGTGCAGCGCGTCGTGTGACGAGTCGGCCCTGCCGGTTCTGACCTGGACCGACCTCGCCGAGGACACCCCCGGCTCTCCCGTGGACCCGCTGGCGTTCGACGCCGGTGGACAGGCGACACTCTCGGTCGTCGTCACCGTCGACGACCCTGCTGTCTCCGGCCTCGACTCGCTCACCAACTCGGTGAGCGTCACGGATGACGGGACCAACGGCATCGATCCGACGCCTGGTACCAACAGTGCCGAGGACGTCGACACACTCGATGCAGCACCCGACCTCGAGATCACCAAGACCGATGGTGTCGTCTCCGTCGCGGATGGTCAGACCCTCACCTACCAGATCGCGTTCTCCAACATCGGTGATCAGGACGCTCTCGCAGTCGTGATCACCGACACGATCGCTGCCGAGACCACCTTCGTGTCCTGCAGTGACGGATGCGACTCGAGCGCCGCGCCACTGATCTCGTGGGACGTCGGCACCCTGCCCGCCGGTGTGGGTTCCATGTACACGATCACTGTCGATGTCGCTGACCCGGTCCCCGCTGGCACACGCACCATCGTCAACGACGTCGAGATCACCGACGACGGCACCAACGGGCCCGACTCGGACCCGGGCAACAACACCGATGACGACACCGACACGTATGGCGTCGATCTTGCGGTCACCAAGACGAACGGGCAGACAACGGCCGTTCCCGGCGAAGAACTCGAGTACACGATCACCGTCACCAACGACGGTCCCACGGCGATCACCGAGTTCACGCTGGATGAAGACCTGCCGGCGGCACTCAACTTCGTCACGTTCATCACCTCCGAAGGTGACTACGACCCGGCGACCGGGGTGTGGACGGATTTCGGCACCTTCACCGAAGGCGAAGCTCTGACCCTGATGGTCTCCGGCACGGTGAGCGTGGACGCCACTGGCACACTCGTCAACTCCGTCTCCGTGCAACCGCCGGTCGACGTGCCGGACACCGACCCGACGAACAATGGTGCCGACGACGTCGACACACTCGAACCTCGATCGAACCTGACCATCCGGAAGACGATCGATCAGTCCAGCATCGCTCGGGGCGACGACGCCAGGTACACGATCAGTGTCACCAACACCGGGCCATCGACTGCTGTGGGCGTGATCGTCACCGATCCACTGCCTTCGGCGCTCACCTTCGTTCGGGCGTCCGGAACGGACTGGACGTGTTCCGAAGCATCGAGAACCGTCACCTGCGAGCTCGGTGTTCCCCTTTCCGTCGGTTCGACGGCGACGTTCGAACTCGTTGCGACGGTCGTCGGAGCGGAAGGCACGAGCTTCACGAACACCGCGACCGTCGACCTCCCGGACGGGCTCGGCGTCGACAGCGACCCGAGCGACACCGCTGGGGCCACCATCCCTGAGACGCCGGTACCGGACTCCACGGCGCCACTCCCACGCACCGGCGGAGAGATCTTCCGCACGCTGCTGCTCGGCCTGATGTTGCTGCTGGCTGGTGTGTTCCTCGTCGGATTCCGACGACGCTCGAACGACGACGCGCCGGCCTGACCCGGCTCGAGGCGCCGCTGAGACCCGATCAGTTCGTCGCGAGGACTTTGAGCGCCTTGTAGTCGAGCTTGCCGTTCGCAGCGCGACCGACGGACGCGATGTCGATGACCCGCTTCGGTGCCTTGTAGGCAGCGAGGTGGGTCTTGACGTGGCTGCGCAGTGCCTCCACGTCGAGATCGGCGCCCGGGTGCAGTTCGACGAGCGCAGTGATCGCCTCACCCCACTTCTCGTCGGGCAGTCCGACGACGGCGGCGTCGCGCACGGTGGGGTGCAACTTGAGGCACTCCTCGACCTCTTCGGGATAGACCTTCTCGCCACCCGTGTTGATGCACTGGCTCCCGCGGCCCTTCAGTGCGACGGTGCCGTCCACCTCGACGGTGGCGTAGTCGCCTGGGATCGAATAGCGCTCGCCGTCGATCGTCACGAAGGTCTGAGCCGACTTGGCTTCGTCCTTGTAGTAGCCGATCGGTGTGCGACCGCGGAGCGCGACCCGGCCGAGTTCTCCGGACCCCGGTACGACGTCCCGACTCGCTTCGTCATCGCTGGCGTCGGTGACGACGCGTGTGCTCGGCCCCAAGACGAACTTCGCCGTCTCGCCACCGGTCTCCGCCGTCGTGGTGTTCGTGGCCATGCCGATTGCTTCGGACGAGCCGAGCGCGTCGACGAGGATGAGGCGCGAGTTGTGGCGCAGGAGGCCGTCCTTGGACTCCTTCGACCACATCACGCCCGATGACACCATGACCCGCAGCGACGAGATGTCCCAACGGTCAGGCGCTTCGTCGAGGGCCCGGAGGATCGGCTTGGCGAACGCGTCGCCGACGATCGAGGTCGAGTTGATGTCGAATCGCTGCACCGTGTCGAGGAACTCCTCGGCGTCGAAGGACCGGCCCTCCATGCTGGTGATCGACCCGCCGATCATCAGGTTGCTGAGCGCGTTGAACAACCCGGTGCCGTGCATCAGCGGCGCGCTCGGCATGTTGCGCGGGCCCGGCTTCGTGACGCGCTCGGCGGCTGCGTCGAGATCCTGCTCCGGCGGCAAGCGGTGTCGGTTGTTGGCGTCGAGCACGCCGAACACGTCGTCCTGTCGCCACATCACGCCCTTCGGCATGCCGGTGGTGCCACCGGTGTAGAGCAGGAGCAGATGGTCGCCTGACCGGCCCCACTCGCCCTGGACGTTCTCGTCGGTGCCGCTCGTTGCAGCGTCCTCGTACGGAGTGGCCCAGTCGGGGCACCCGCCGGAGCCGTCGTCGACCCACAACCACGTCGTGATGCGCGGGACGCGCGACCGGATTGCTTCGATCTGTTCGGTGAACGCGCCGTGGAACACGACGGCGGTGACGTCGCCGTTGTCCCACAGGTAGACGAGTTCGTCGGCGGCGTAGCGGTAGTTGGTGTTGACGATCGCCATGCCCGCCTTGAACGCGGCGAAGACCGATTCGAGATACTCCGGACAGTTGTAGAGGTACTGCGCCACCTTGTCCTGTTCGGCGACGCCGTCGGTCGCGAGCAGCATGTCGGCAACGCCGTTGGCTCGCTGGTTGAACTCGCGCCAACCGACCTGTCGCGCTCCCTGCTGCTGGCAGAGCGCGTCGGGGATCGCCTCGGCGATCATCTCCCACAGATCGGCAAAGTTCCACCCGGTGTCGATCTCGTCGCTCATCAGCCGTGACGGTAGCGACCGCCGAGCCATGCTGGCGAAGTGCGCCCGCAGTGCACCGCACTCGGTGGCATGGTCGTCGACGATGCCACAAGGTGGTGTTCAGCCACCGAGAGAGGTGGTACTCTGACTCTTCGTGCCGTTTCGAGAAGAAGCTGGCCCAATCGGGTGATTCCTTGGGCGAAAATGATCCGTGTGACGTTTGACAACGAACCATTCGGTCGAAACTGACGCCCACGGTCGCAATTCCGCGTGGAAACCAATGCACCTACAAGGGGAACAAGAACAGATGACTCAACCAAATCACACGGCGAAGTGGAAGCGGGGTGCGGCAGCGGGAGCTGGTTTCGCACTCGTCGCCACGCTCGTCGCCACGACCACCGGGCCCGCCAGCCTGAGTGCCTCCAGCCACCGCGAGGCACCGCTCATCGCGGGTGACCCTCGTGCCGACAACACCGACGTGTACACGTTCGTCAGCCCTGACGACGAGGACTCCGTCACGATCATCGCCAACTGGCTGCCGTTCTCCGAGCCCAACGGCGGACCGAACTTCTACCCGTGGGCCGACGGTGACGGAGAGACCTCCGGCGCGTCCTACAAGATCAACATCGACAACGACGGCGACGCCGTTGCCGACATCGTCTACGAGTGGTTGTTCTCGACCGTCACCAAGGACCCGGGTCAGTTCCTCGTGAACACCGGACCGTTCTCCTCCGTGAACGACGACACCTTGAACGTGTACCAGACCTACGACCTGAACGTCACCGAAGGCGGCGTCACCACGACCGTGCTCGACGACGCCATCGCGGCACCGTCGATCTCCGGTGCGGTGTCGACCCCCGACTACCAGCCGCTCGTCGACGAAGCTGTCGATAGCGGTACGGCGGGCGACCTCGTGTCGTTCGCTGGCCAGGCCGACGACCCGTTCTTCCTCGACCTGCGCGTCTTCGACCTCCTCTACGGTGCCGGTGTGGCACCCGAGGTCGGCGAGGACACGCTGGCCGGCTACAACGTCAACACGATTGCACTGCAGGTCCCCAAGACCGAGCTCGCGATCAACAACGACGCGACGAACAACCCTGTGATCGGCATCTGGTCGACGACCGACCGCGTCGTGCAGACCGAGGGTGGCAGCACCCCCGACGATGACACCGACGACGATTACGATCTCGTCCAGGTTTCACGTCTCGGCAACCCGTTGGTGAACGAAGTGGTTCTGCCGCTCGCTCTCAAGGATGCCTTCAACAGCATCCCGCCGACAGCCGAGTCCGGAATCCCGGCAGCTGTCGACGCCGTACGGTTCCCGATCCTGCCGCCGCTGGTGCAAGCCATCTACGGTCTCCCGGTCCCCGGTGACACCGAGAACACGCCGCAGGACAAGTCCGACGACGAGCCCCGCTCCGACCTGGTGGAGATCTTCCTCCAGGGTGTGAGTGAGGCCAACTTCGGACTCGGGCTGGACGGCGAAGACGCCACCACCAACCCGGCGCTCAACGCCGACCTGAACGGTCACAACCTGAACGCGGACGCCGGTGCAATCCTGCCGTCGGAACAGCTGCGTCTGAACATGGCCGTCCCGGTCTCGGCGAACCCGAGCGCCGCCGGCGTGCTGGGCGGTGACTTCCAGGGCTTCCCGAACGGTCGTCGTCTGGAAGACGACGTCGTCGACATCGCCCTCGCTGTTGTCGAAGGAGCCGTCTACCAGGACGGATCCGACGTCAGCGGTCTGGCACCGTTCGACTCCGTCGACCGCAACGACCGCGACTTCAAGGACGTGTTCCCCTACGTGGCGAACCCGCACCTGGACAGCGTCAACAACGGGTCGACCCCGCCGGACAACACACCGCGCAACCCGTCGATCATCTCGATCAACCCGGAGCGCATCCTGGACACCCGTGACAGCGATCAAGCTGCTGCTGGTTCCACGACCGTGGTGAACCTCGGCGACGCCCTCGTCCCCGAGGACGCCCAGGCTGCCTTCCTCAACATCACGGCGGCCCACGCCGGAGCCAGTGGCTTCGTCACGGCGTTCCCATGTGATGCGGACGGCGACGGAACGCAGGACGATCGTCCTGTGGCATCGAGCCTGAACCCCGACCCGGCCCGGATCGTCTCCGGTCTCGTCTCGGCGGTTCCGGACGGCGACGGCAACGTGTGCATCTACACCGAGACGGCGACTGACCTCATCGTCGACGTGCAGGCATTCATCCCCGGTTCGGCCGTCTACACGGCGATCCAGCCGGAGCGTCTGCTCGACACCCGTAGCGGCACCAAGCCCGGTGCGGCGTCCACGCAGACCATCGACGTCAGCGACGTCGACGGTGTTGCAGGCCCCGACGGCTCCAAGGCCGTCCTGGTCAACATCACCTCGGCTCAGACCGACAGCGACGGCTTCATCACGGCATACCCGTGCGACGCCGACCTGCCGAACACGTCGAACCTGAACACCCGGACCGGTACTCGCCGGGCGAACCTCGCTTCGGTGAAGGTTTCGGCCGACGACACCATCTGCGTGTACTCGAGTGACCCGACACACATCGCTGTGGACATCGTGGGTGCCTTCCCGGCAGCCTCGGCGTACACCCCGATCGTGCCGGAGCGCTTGGTCGACACTCGTAACTCAACCGGCTACACCGGCGCCAAGCCGATCGCCGGTCAGATCATCGAGATCGATGTCCGCGGACCGGGAACCGATGTTCCCGACGATGCGGGCACCGTTGTCCTCAACGTGACCGGCGTTGCTCCCGAGGGTGACCCCGGGTACCTCACGGTCTTCCCGTGTGGCGAGGACGTTCCGACGGCCTCGAACCTGAACCTTCAGGACCTGAACACCGCAGCCGCCGCAGTGGCCAAGGTGGGCGACAACGACCGGGTGTGCGTGTACACGTTCCAGCCGGCCCACGTCATCGTGGACCTCGTCGGGTTCTTCCCCGGCACGGTCCTTCCGAGCTGAACACCTCGTGATCCCGGCGGCGACCTGACCTCGGTCGAGTCGCCGCCGATCACATCGAATGTCTGAGATCGGGCCCGCCCTCCGAGGGCGGGTCCGATCCGTACACTGCCCCTCCTTCTGCAACGGACTGCACTCACATGAACCGCCGCACCCGCATGATCGTCACTGCCGCAGTGCTGGTCGTCGTCGTGTTCGTTGCCGGCTCTTTCGGCATCTCCCGGGTCTCGACGCCCGACGAGATCTCGACCGCCTCTGACGCCGGCGTCATCGCACCCGGTGGCGTCGCAGCCCCCGGCGGACCGCCCGCCGCCACGCTCGACGGCCTGATCACGCAACTCCAAACTCGCCTCGAAGCGGTTCCGGGCGATCACGTCGCCTGGTCGACACTGGGCATCGCATACGTCCAGCAGGCCCGCGTCACCACAGACCCATCGCTGTACCCTCGCGCCGACGGCGCACTCGCAGAGTCGCTCGCCGTCGAACCCGACGACAACTTCCTCGCCTATGCCGGCCTCTCCTCGCTGGCGTCGGCCCGCCATGACTTCATCGCTGCGAAGGACTTCGCCGAGCAGGGCCTGGCCATCAACGACTTCAACCCGATTCTCTACGGCGCCCTCAGCGACGCCGAAGTGCAGCTCGGCAACTACGACGCCGCCCGCGTAGCGATCGACAAGATGCTCGGTCTGTCTCCCGACACGTCGTCGTACAGCCGCTCGTCGTACCTCGCCGAGTTGAACGGCAACATCGCGTTTCGCGACGAGTCAGATGACCGAGGCGCTCGACGGTGCGGGCTCGCCGACCGACCGTGCGTTTGCGCTCACCATCCTCGGTGACCTCGCTTTCAACTCCGGACGGCCCGGTGACGCCTTGTCGCTGTACAACCAGGCGCGGACCGAGGCGCCCCAGGACAGGGCCTCGCTGGCGGGTAAGGCTCGTGCCGAAGCAGCACTCGGCCAGACCCGCACCGCCCTGGACGACTACGCCGAACTCGTCGAGATCGCACCCGAGCCGTCGTTCCTCATCGCCTATGGCGAACTACTCGAATCCGAAGGTCTCATCGACGAGGCCGAAGCGCAATACGCGGTTGCCCAAGTCGTCCAGCAGCTCTTCGAAGCGAACGGTGTCGAGAGCGACGCCGTCCCGGTCCTGTTCTTCGCCGAGCACGGGGAACCCGAGCGAGCACTGCGAGAAGCAGAAAAGGCTGTCCTGGTCCGACCGTTCCTCGCGATGCACGATGCTCACGCTTGGGCGCTGTACGCGAACGGGCGCTACGACGAGGCGCTGGTGGCGATCGAGAAGGCCCTGGAACTCGGCACACCGGATGCTCGATTCAACTTCCACGCCGGGATGATCCACCTGGCGCTGGGTGACCGGGACGCGGCACGCCTCGAGCTGGAACGGGCGCTCGAGATCAACCCGTTCTTCGATGTGCTCGACGTGCCGGTCGCAGAAGCGGCACTCGCCGAACTCGGCGTCGCCGGGTGAGCAGGGTCCGACGCCGGACGTTGGCTCGCCGCGCACTGGCTGCGGGCGTCGTCGCGGCCGGTGCCCTGAGTCTGTTGCCAGCGGGGACCGCCGCTGCGCACCCGCTCGGCAACTTCAGCGTGAGTCACCTCAGCCGACTCGCGATCGACGACGACGCCGTCTCGATCGACGTCATCATCGACACCGCCGAGATCCCGACGGCGCAGGACCGAGGCGTCGTCGACACGAACACCGACGGCGACATCAGCGACGAGGAACGAGCCGCATACGCGGCGGACGAATGCGGCCGCTTCGTCGCCGCTGCATCGCTCGCGATCGACGGCGCACCGAGGACGATCACGTCGGACGCCGCTGCGTTCACGTACGAGGAGGGCCAGGCGGGGCTGGAGACCAGCCGACTCGTGTGTGCCCTCGCCGCCGATGTGCCGGCCGGATTCGGCGAAGCCATCAGCGAGGTCACGTACACCGACGACTACCGACCCGGACGGGTCGGGTGGCACGAGATCAACGCTGTCGGCGTCGGGGTCGGCATTCTCGATTCGCCCGTACCGACCGAGAGTGTCACCAACGGTCTGACGTTGTACCCGGAAGCACTGCTCGAGTCGCCGCTGGACGTCCGCGAGGTCGTCCTGACGGTCGGTCCCGAGGGGGAGCGGCAGAGCAACGCACCCGATTCGCCTGCGACGTCGGACGACGAGGAGTCGACCGCCGCCGACGCCCGGGACAGCCTCGTGTCGGCTCGGCCGGGTTGGCTCGGCGGATTCGTCGACGGCATCCAGGACACCTTCGAGGACATGATCGGGCGGCGGGACCTGACCGTCGGCGTCGGGCTGCTCGCGATCGGGCTGTCGCTCGTGCTCGGAGCATCGCACGCACTGCTGCCGGGGCACGGAAAAACCGTGATGGCGGCGTACATCGCCGGACGTCAGGGCTCGGCGCGTGATGCGGTGCTGGTCGGTGCCACCGTCACGCTCACGCACACCGGCGGGGTGCTGCTGCTCGGACTCGGCCTCACCGTCTCGACCGCGCTGGCGGGTGAGACGGTGCTCGGTTGGTTGGGCGCTGCGAGCGGCCTGCTGATCGCCGGGCTGGGTGTCGCTCTGCTCGTCAACGCGATTCGTCGCCGGGACGAGGGCTGGTTCGGCCACGGCCACCATCACCACGGACCGGGCGGACACACGCACGACCAGGACGACCATCACGATCACGGCGACGATCACGATCACGGCGACGATCACGATCACGATCACGGCGACGATCACGATCACGGCGACCACACGCACGACCACGGGCATGATGATCATCACCACGATCACGACCATCACGAACACGATCATCCGGAGCGGGTGTCGCGCAGCGGGCTGGTCGGCATGGGCGTCGCCGGCGGTCTGGTGCCCAGCCCCTCAGCTCTGATCGTGCTGTTGTCGGCAATCGCACTCGGTCGGACGTGGTTCGGCATCGTGCTCGTCATCGGTTACGGCGTCGGCATGGCCGTCGTCCTCACGCTGGCCGGCATCGCGCTCGTCAAGGTGCGCGACCGTCTGCAGCATCGGCTCGAGGATCGCAACGGTCGCACGTCCAGGGCGCTGCAACGATGGGGCAAGCTCACACCGTTCCTCACCGCCACGCTGGTCATCGTCGTCGGCACGGGCCTCGCGATTCGCAGCATCGTCGGCGTCTGACCTCACGGCGACGGAAGCCGAGCGTCAGTCCGGTGGGCCCTGTTCGAGCCGGTCGTAGGCCGCCGTGACAGGGGAGTGTTCGCTCATGGCACCCCACATCGACTCGATCCACCACGTGGCGCCGGCGCCCTTGTAGGCCGCCGGAGAATGTTGCGTCCACTGGCCCTCGACGATGATGTCGGCACCCGGGTTCGGGCCGGCGTCGATTGCACGACGGAGTTCCTCGACCTCGTCGAGGTTGGCCTGGCGAGCACCCATGGTGGAGCCGTCGAGCACCTGCGGGATCACGCCGTCCCAGCTCAGCGCCCGAGCCATCGACTTCGGCTTGCCGAGCGCGCCGACGCACCAGATCGGCACACGGGGGGACTGCACCACGTTACCGATCGTGGGGAACTCGGTCGGCTGCACCGTGTAGTGGTCACCGCTGAACTCGTAGGGCTGGCCGTTCCACAGTCCGCACATGATCTCGAGGCATTCGTCCATGAGTCCGGCGCGTGCACGCTTGCCGCATTCCTCGCCGAAGGTGTCGAAACCAGAGTCCACCGCCCCCAGTCCGACCGAGAGGGTGACGCGCCCGTTCGACAAGCGATCGACCGTGGCGACCTGGCTCGCCAACTCCCAGGGCCGGCGGCGAGATGGAGGTGTGAGCATCGTGCCGAGCCGGATCTTCGAGGTGCGAACCGCCGCCAGGCCGAGCGAGATCCACGCATCGACGCCCCACACCGGTTCCCAGACGAACAGCCCGTCCCATCCCGCTGATTCTGCTGCCTCGGCCAAGTCACCGATGTCGGCGGCGTCGCCCCACGGGACCACGAAGCCATATCGCATGAGATCGACCGTACCAGTCCAGCGAGGAGCGTGCCCGCTGAGCGGATCGTGGCCGGAATCGTTCGATCAGCGTCCCTGATCGATCGTCCGGGAACCCGGCAACCGGCGACACTGATGAGATGACGGATGCACTGATTCCCGACGATCGTGACTGGACCTGGGTGTTGGAGCGTGCGTGCCCGGAGTGCGGGTTCGACGCGACCCGGTTCGAGCCGGCCTCGACCGGTGACGCCTTGCGGCGCAATGCAGCCTCGTGGAGTGATCTCCTCGACAGGGACCGGGAGGCGGTGAAGATGCGTCGGCGTCCCGACCGATGGAGTGACATCGAGTACGCCGCGCACGTCCGTGACGTGAACCGCTTGTACCTCGAGCGTCTGCACATGATGCTCGACGAGGACGACCCGCTGTATCCCAACTGGGATCAGGACGCCACAGCGCTCGAGGACGCCTACAACTCCCAAGATCCCATGGTGGTGAGCACTCAACTCGTCTCGGCAGCAGCATCACTCGCCGACGCATTCGACGCGGTGACCGGCGAACAGTGGCAACGCCCAGGGCGACGGAGCGACGGGGCGGCCTTCACCGTCGAGACCTTCGCCAGATACCTCGTGCACGACCCGGTCCATCACCTGTGGGATGTCACGGGGGCCAGCGTCGACCAGTAGTCCGGTGCGTCGCGCGTCTCTCGATCGGCCTGGTCTATGGTCGTTCGATGCCTGCTCTACTCGAGGCCATTGCCGACATCGCCGAGGTGATCGAAGCGCACGCGGACGAGGCCGAGGAGGCCAGGCGCCTCCCTCCGGCGACGGTCGCGGCGCTGGTCGACGCGGACCTGATGCGGATGTGTGTCCCGGCGGCGTACGGAGGGCCCGAGGTCGCACCGCCGACCATGATCGATGCGATTGCAGCGATCGCTCACGCCGACGGCGCCGCCGGCTGGTGTTCGATGATCGCTTCCACGACCTCGTCGCTGTCGAGCTTGCTGCCGGCCGAGGTGGCTCAGCAGATCTACGGCGATCCGTCGGTCGTGACCGGCGGCGTGTTCGCACCGAACGGCAAGGCGGAACGCGAGTCCGTCGACGGTGTGGACGGGCTGCGCGTCGCCGGCCGGTGGGCGTGGGGGAGCGGAACGCAGCACTGCGCGTGGATCCTCGGTGGCGCGATCGCCCCCGACGCGATGCGGCTGTGCTGGTTCCCGGCCGACGAGGTGTCGTTCATCGACACCTGGCACACCGGTGGAATGCGCGGCTCCGGTTCGCTCGACTACAGCGTCGATGCGGCTTTCGTCCCACTCGAACGAACGGTGATCCCCGGTGCCACGCCGCCTGTCGTGGACTGTGGGATCGCCCGCTTCCCGAACTTCACCCTGCTCGCGTGTTCGGTCGCCGCCGTGGGTCTCGGCATCGGTCGGCGAGCGCTCGACGAACTCGGCGACATCGCGCTCGGCAAGTGTCCGCAGTTCTCCAGCCGGACGCTCGCTCAGAGCGGCTTCACCCAGATCGAGTTCGCCCGGGCCGAAGCGCAGCTGCGGTCGGCTCGCGCCTTCCTGGTCGACGAGGTGGGTTCCGCGTGGGCGACGGTCGAACGAGGCGACGACGTCACCCTCGATCAGCGGATCGCGATGCGTCTCGCTGCGACGCACGCGGCGACCGCCTCGGCCTCCGCGGCGGATGTGGCGTTCACACTGGCGGGCGGCACGTCGGTCTACGACACGAGCGTGCTCGGCCGGTGCATGCGCGACGCTCACGTCGTCACGCAGCACATCCAGACCGCGCCGAAGCTGAACGAGAAGATCGGCCGCCTCCTGCTCGGTCACGACGACGACGTCACCATGTTCTGAGACACCGTGTTCCGAGATCGGGCACTCGAATAGGTTCCGGTGATGGAAACCATCGGCATCGAACGCAGCGGACACGTCCTCACCGTGACCATCGATCACCCGGACTCGGCGATGAACGCAGTCGACGAGACGTTGCACCACGACCTCGCCGAGTTGTTCCGGACACTCAAGCAGGAATCGGACGCCCGGGCGATCGTCCTGACAGGAAGCGGCAGGGCCTTCTCCGCAGGCGGGGACATGGGATGGTTCCCGAAGCTGCGAGACCCGGCACGGATGCATGCCCTGCGACGCGAGGCCAAGCAGATCATCTGGGACCAGCTCGACGTCGAGATCCCGATCGTGTGCGCGCTGAACGGTCCCGCCGTCGGACTCGGTGCGTCGATCGCGCTGCTGTGCGACGTCATCGTGATGGCCGACACGGCATCCATCATCGACCCGCACGTCCAGGTCGGCCTGGTCGCCGGGGACGGCGGCGCAGCCATCTGGCCACTCCTGGTCGGGCCGCTCGCGGCGAAGCGTCACCTGATGCTCGGCGAGCCGCTCACCGCCGATGAGGCGCTGCGCCTGGGAGTCGTGTCCGAGGTGTGTCCGGCCGACGCGATCGGCGACGTGGGCGACTCGTGGGCACGACGCCTGGCTGCGCAGGCGCCGCTCGCCGTGCAGGGCACGAAGATCGCCGTGAACCAGCAGATCAAGCAGGCGCTCCTCACGTCGTTCGACGTGTCGACGGCCCTCGAGATGACCTGCTTCGCCTCGCAGGATCACGTCGAGGCGGTCGACGCGTTCGTCGGAAAGCGAACGCCGACGTTCCACGCCCGCTGACCCGGCCCCGACTCGGTGCTCCGCCGCCGCTGAGTGGTGACGCAGGATGGTCTGGCACGATGTTCCGATGTCGCTGACGGAAGAACCGGTCGCCCTCGACAACACCCGCTGGGAGGGAGGCCGTGTCGTCGCCGACCTCCTCGACCCCGACCTGTATCGCCGTGACCCGCACGACGTGTGGACGTGGATGCGCGCAGAACGAGCCGGTGTACCGCGACGAGCGCAACGGTCTGTGGGGCGTCACCCGGCACGCCGACCTGCTCGACGTCGAGCGTCGTTCGGCGGTGTTCTACGTCAGCGCAGGCGTACCGGGCGATCCCGTCGCCCGGCGAGGTCAACATGATCGCCCAGGACGACCCCCGCCACCGCCAGCAGCGGATGCTGGTGCAGGGCGACTTCACGAAGAAGTCGGTCGAGCAGCGCCGGGCCGAGACCGACCGGATCGTCACCGACGTGCTCGACGCAGCGCTGGCGGACGGAGCCGACCGGATCGAGGTGGTCGACGCCGTCGCCGGCCAGGTCCCGGCTCGCGTTCACGGCCCGACTGCTCGGCTACCCCGAGGAACGTTGGCGTGACCTGAAGTCGTGGTCGGAACGGCTGATGCGCACCGACATGCGCGACCGCGACGGCGAGCGTCGTTCCGTGACTTCGTCGCAGCGAACACCGAGTTCGTGGTGCGCTCCAGGAGGTCGCCGCCGAGAAGTTGCGAGAACCCCGGCGACGACCTGATCTCCACGTGGATCCACGCCCGCATCGACGACGTGCCGCTCCCGCCCGAGGCCATCGCCCACGAGGTCGGACTGTTCATCTCGGGCGGCGCCGAGACCACCAGGACGGCCATCGCCCACGGGCTGCACACGTTCGTCGATCACCCCGATCAGTGGGATGCGATGGCCGCTGACCCGGACCTCGTACCGGGCGCGGTCGAGGAGGTGCTCCGCTGGGTGACCCCACTGAACAACATGTTCCGTCGGGTGGTGTCCGACGATCGGATCGGTGACCAGCCGGTGCGAGCGTGGTGATCGGGTGGTGATGCTGTATCCGTCGGCGAATCGTGACGCCGACGTGTTCGACGATCCGTTCACGTTCGACATCAGTCGGTCACCGAACCGGCACGTGTCGTTCGGGTTCGGCACCCACCTGTGCATCGGCACCCACGTCGCCCGCGCCACGCTCGCCTCGGTGTTCGCGCAGCTGAGTCGTCGGGTGACCGACCTGCACGTGGTGACCGAACCGAAGGTCGAGCGAAACATCTTCGCCCGCGCCGTCGAGTCGTTCGACCTCGGGTTCCGGCAGCGCTGAATCCGGGCACCGGGCCGCGGCGGCCCGGTTCAGCCGAAGATCGCGCTCCGATCGATGCGACAGACCGGCGCAGCGTCTTCGAGGGTCTCGACGAGACGCTCGTCGGCGACCCGGATCGTCGGTGGCGAGGATGTCGTCGAGGTCGGCCACCGAGTCCGTCCGATGGCGAAGTCGCCGAGGCACCGCCGTTGGCCTCGGCCGAGCACGTTCTCGCGATAGATCCCGCCAAGCAAGGTGCCGATCTCGAGCGCCGAATGTGCGGTTGCTGCAGTCGGCGGGCGGGACGGTCGTGGTGGTCGGCGGCGACCGTGGTCGGTGGGTGCCGGTTCCTGCCTCGTCGGGCTCGTCGTCGGTGTCGTCGTCGGGCTGTTCCTCGGCGGGCGCCGTGTTCGCAGCAGCCAGGTCGGCGTTCTCGTCGGTCGAGCCGATCGACCTCGTCCTGCAACGCTTCCAGTTCCTCGTCGGTCGCTCCGGTGGGGCTGATCGAGTCGGTCGGACGCTTCGGTGAGGTCCTCGATCCGGACCTCGGCGTCGGCGCAGCGACGAGCGTCGGCGAGTTCGTCTGCGCAGCCGAGTCGAGCTCGGCGTCGGTAGGTCGGCGTCCGGCGTCTCGCTGCTGATGACGGAAGCCGAATCGTTGCGTGCCGCCCCGCCACAGCAACGACAGTCACGGCGGCGGTGAACAGTCCGATGACGGCCGAGCGCCGGCCAGATGGACCTCCACCGCGCAGCAGCGCGGGTGCCCCGGGGTCGGCTGGCGGAGGAGGCGGTAGTGGGGTCCCGGCGTCGGTCAGCGACGCGACACGTACGGAGTCGCACACGTCGCCGAACCATCGGAGTCGTTCGGGCGCGGTCGGCTTTCCCCGGTCGACTCCAGGTGACTATCGTCACCTCTCATGCCGAGCTCTGACATCAAGAACGTCGCCGGAATCGTGCGAGTGCACGGGGTGGAACGCCCCGACCACACCGCCCTCGTGCTCGACGACCGCCGCCCCACCTGGTCCGAACTCCTCGAACGTTCCGAAGCAGATGGCCCAGGCGCTCGCCGCCGCGGGCGTCGGCGCCGACGATCGTGTGGCGTTCCTCGACAAGAACGGCATCGAGCACTTCGAGGTGTTCTTCGGTGCGGCGATGCTCAACGCCGTCTGCCGTCGACGTCAACTGGCGTCTGGCTGCGCCCGAGGTGCAGTTCATCGTCGACGATGCCGATGCGAAGGTGCTGGTGGTCGGGCCCGACTTCGTGCCCGATTCTCGACGAGATCGCCGGCCAGTCTGCCGAAGGTCGAGAAGTTCGTCGTCATCGGTGGCGGCCACGCACGACCACCAGGACTACGAGGACTGGGTGTCGTCACACGATGCGATCGACCCCGGCGCCGAAGGCGTCGACGACGACACCGTCGTTCCAGCTCTACTCGTCGGGCACCACCGGGCCAGCCCAAGGGCGTGATGCTGTCGAACTCGAACTTCTTCAGCCTGCTCCCGATGGCCAAGGAGATCTGGGAACTCGACGGTGACTCGGTGAACCTCGCGGCGATGCCGCTGTTCCACATCGGTGGCGGGGGCTGGGCCACTGCCGGGCATGTACGAGGGGTGCACCACGGTCATCCTCCGCGAGCTCGATCCCGGTCGACTGATCGAACTGTTCGGCGAGGAGAAGATCACCCACGGCTTCGTGGTGCCGGCCGTGCTGCAGTTCATGCTGATGATGCCGCAGATGGAAGGCGCCGACTTCTCGAACCTGCAGGTGCTCGTGTACGGAGCGTCGCCGATCACCGAAGAGGTGCTCGCAGCGTGCGTGGAGCGCTTCGAGCCGTGCAAGTTCTGGCAGGCCTACGGGCTCACCGAGACCACGGGCGCCGTGGTGAACCTGCCGCCCGAGGACCACGATCCGAACGGACCGAACAAGCACCGCCTGCGGTCGTGTGGTGTGGCCGGGCCCGGGTGTGGAACTCAAGATCGTCGGCGACGACGGCGAGACCACCGTTCCGGCCGGTGAGGTCGGCGAGATCTGGATCCGGTCGCCGCAGGTGATGAAGGGCTACTGGAACACGACCCGAGGAGACCGAGAAGTCGATCACCGCCGACGGTTGGTTCAAGTCTGGCGACGCCGGCTACCTCGACGACGACGGCTACCTGTTCATCCACGACCGGGTGAAGGACATGATCGTGTCGGGCGGCGAGAACGTGTACCCGGCCGAGGTCGAGAACGCGCTGATGAAGCACGAGGCGATCGCCGACGTCGCCGTCATCGGCGTGCCACACGAGAAGTGGGGCGAGACCGCGAAGGCCGTCGTGGTCGTCGCCGACGGACAGCGAAGCGAACGACGACACGGCGAGCGAGATCATCGCGTTCGCCAAGACGCAGCTCGCCACCTTCAAGTGCCCGACCAGCGTCGACTGGGTCGACGCGCTGCCCCGCAACCCCACCGGCAAGGTCCTCAAGAAGGACCTTCGCGAGCCGTTCTGGGAGGGCCGCGACCGCCGGGTCGGGTGAACGCACCCGGGCGCGGCCGGCGATGTGACCTGGGGCGGATCGATCGTTCGATTGTGACGCGCCGATAGCGTGGACGATCGTGTCTGTCACCGAAACACCCCTCTCGTCGCGCGCTGATCTGCGCAACCTCGCGATCGTCGCGCACGTCGACCACGGCAAGACCACGCTCGTCGACTCCATGCTCCACCAGTCCGGAGCGTTCCGCGCCAACGAAGACGTGGCCGAACGGGTCATGGACTCGGGCGACCTCGAGCGTGAGAAGGGGATCACGATCCTCGCGAAGAACACGTCGCTGGTGTGGCAGTGACAAGCGAGACGACACCGACGTCACGCTGAACATCGTCGACACGCCCGGCCACGCCGACTTCGGTGGCGAGGTCGAACGTGCGCTCACGATGGTCGACGGCATCGTCCTGCTGGTCGATGCTGCCGAAGGCCCGCTGCCCCAGACGCGCTTCGTGCTGCGCAAGGCGCTGGCACGCGACCTGCCCGTGATCCTGGCGATCAACAAGATCGACCGCCCCGACGCCCGCGTCGAAGAAGTCGTCGACGAGGTCTACGAGCTGTTCTTCGACCTCGACGCCCGTGAAGACCAGGTCGAGTTCCCGATCGTGTACTGCTCGGGCCGTGACGGCTGGGCCACCACCGACCTCGACGAGGCGAAGGCCATCGTCAACGGCGAAGTCACGGGCAAGGACCTCACCACGCTCGGCGAGGTGCTGCTCGACTCGATCCCGGCACCCACCTACACCGAGGGAGCACCGCTCCAGGCGTGGGTCACCAACCTCGACGCCTCGCCGTACCTCGGCCGCCTCGCACTGCTGCGCGTCATGGAAGGCACGATCAAGAAGGGCGAGTCGGTCGCGTGGTGCAAGCGTGACGGCACGATCACCCGTGCCAAGGTCGCCGAGCTGTTCCTCACCGAACACCTCACCCGTGTCTCGGTCGATTCGGCCCGCCAGGGCGACCTCGTCGCCGTGGCCGGCATCGAGGACATCTTCATCGGCGAGACCCTCGCCGACCCGGAGAACCCGATCCCGCTGCCGATCATCGAGGTCGACGAGCCGGCACTGTCGATGACCATCGGCATCAACACGTCACCGCTCGCCGGCCGTGAAGGCAAGAAGCTCACGGCCCGCCTCGTGAAAGACCGTCTCGACCGCGAACTCGTCGGCAACGTGTCGATGCGCGTGCTTCCCGACCGAGCGTCCGGACGCCTGGGAAGTCCAGGGGCGCGGCGAGCTGCAGCTGGCGATTCTCGTCGAGCAGATGCGTCGCGAAGGCTTCGAGCTGACCGTCGGCAAGCCGGTCGTGCTGACGAAGGAGATCGACGGCAAGATCCACGAGCCGGTCGAGCGCGTCACGATCGACGTGCCCGACGAGTACATGGGCGCGGTCACCCAGCTGCTCGCCACCCGCAAGGGTCGCATGCAGAACATGGGCGGGACCGGATGGGTCCGCCTGGACTACCTCGTCCCGGCGCGTGGCCTGATCGGCTTCCGAACCGAGTTCATGACCGAGACCCGCGGTACCGGCGTGCTCTCGCACACCGCCGAGGGCTACGAGCCGTGGGCCGGCGAGATCCGGGCGCGGGCACAGGGTGTGCTCGTTGCCGACCGCACCGGCCCGGTCACCAACTACTCGATGGTCAACCTGCAGGAACGCTCACAGCTGATGGTCAAGGCGGGCGATGACGTCTACTGCGGCATGATCGTCGGCGAGAACTCGCGCGCGGGTGACATGGACGTCAACATCTGCCGTGAGAAGAAGCAGACCAACGTTCGTGCGTCGTCGTCGGATCAGACCGTCAACGTCACGCCGCCGAAGCTGCTGTCGCTCGAAGGCGCTCTCGAGTTCATCTCGATCGACGAGTGCGTCGAAGTGACCCCCGCGAATGTCCGGATCCGCAAGGTCGAACTCGACCCGACGACCCGCATCCGCGCCGCCAAGAAGTCCGCACACGCCGACTGATCCGATTGTGTCGCCGCCCGCCGGTCGGTCCGATTGGACCGGTCGTTGCGGGCTGCGAGGGCGCGCTCCGAGGCGTCAGAAGTAGCGCAGGAGTCGACGGACTGCGACTTCGACGTCGCTGGATCTGGTCACGAACTGGTATCGGAACAGTCGATCCGGGTCAGCGAGGGGACCGTTCGGGCCCGGTGGGAGCTCGGTGGCGAGCAGGCCGAGCGACATGGTGGGCGACATCGCCAGCACCTGCCAGGTCTTGACCAAGGGATCGTCGGGCGCCAGGTCGACCAGCCGGATGCCGGTCACCTCCGCTTCGGCAGCCGAGGTGACGTTCGTGCCGAGGACGCCGACGAAACTGCACCGCCGGGCCATTGCCCGATACTGGCGCCTGGTCCGTCGAGGGAAGTTGGCGACATCCTGGAGCGTCGAGAGCACGATGCAGTCCGCCGAAAGGGCCGCAGCCTCGATGTGTCGTGACATGCCCAGCAAGTCGGTCTTGCTGCCGATGCGTTCGCCGAGATACGGGATCGTGCGTGGTGGCATCGGATCGGAAAGCGTGTCGTCGCAGACGAGGAGGTCGGCCACGGGCCCGGGTCGACCGTAACGGTAGCCCTGCAGCAGGTCGGCTCCGAGAACGTCGGCGAGTGCCGCATCGGCCTCGGTTTCGACGCCTTCGGCGATGACGATCACACCGTGCCGGGACGTGTTGGTGCGATAGGCGGCCACGGCAGCGACCACATGGGCCGAATGCGCGGGGTTCTCGTTGCGGATCAGACTCATGTCGAGCTTGACGATGTCGGGTTCGATCCAGCGCAGCGCGGCGAGGCTCTCGGAGCGGGACCCGACGTCGTCGAGTGCGATCTGCCAGCCGAGACGGCGGCAGGCAGCCACCGCGCCGAGCAAGCGCCCAGGGTGGTCCATGACGGCACGTTCGGTGATCTCCGCAACCACCGGACGGTGTGTCCCACTCGAGTGCCACGCCTCGGCGAGCCGGCTGAGCCAGTCACCGTCGCACAGCAGCGTCGGCTCCAGGTTGATGTACAGCGTGACGTCGTCGTCGAGATCGAGGTCGAACGCGAGGCGTTTGGATGCGAGTTCGAGTTCGCCGACCCGCCCGAAGGTCGTCGCTGCGTTGAAGAGCCGGTCAGGAAACTCGAGGGCCGTGCCGCGGACCCCGCGGGTCAGGGCTTCGACACCGTGCAGCGCTCCGGTGGTGGCCTCGACGATGGGCTGCACGACGACGCTGAGATTCGCGATCGAATCATCGACCATCGCGAGGTCGGCATTCGGACGCCAAGCCGACTGGACGGGCGCCGCGTCGATCGTCGGTCCGACGGGAAGATCCGCTCTCACGTGGCCGCGGCCGAGTTCTTTGGCGGCGTACATCGTTCGGTCCGCCCGTTCGAGCAGGGCGGTGACGTCGTCGCCCGGTCGACTGCGACTGATCCCGATCGAGGCCGACACGCTGACCGTCGCGCGACTCGATCATGATGATCTCCTCGATGTGGCCGATCACCACTTCGGCCCGCATCGTCCCCCTGAAGCCGTCGAGCAGGAGGAGGAACTCGTCGCCGCCCAGCCGCCCGAGACTGTCGTCGGCCTCGAGGGAACGCTCGAGGCGGCGAGCAACCGTCCTGAGGACGAGATCGCCGACTCGGTGACCGTGTTGGTCGTTGACCGATTTGAATCCATCGAGATCGATGACGAGCGCGGTCACGTCGCGACCGGCGCAGAGACGGACCTCCATGTCGGCGAGGATCGTCGATCGGTTGTCGAGTCCGGTGACGGGATCGATGCGGGCGCTGACTTCGAGCTCACGTTGCTGTCGGATGCGGTCGATGACGGTTCCGAGGAGGCGTGCGAACACGCCGAGCATCTCGGATTCCGCATCGGCGAACTGGTCGGGCTGAGTCGAGTAGACGCCGAGCAGCGCTGCATCTCCGCTTGCGAGATCGAACGCCACGCTCATGCTGCTTCGCACGTTGGCCGCGGTGAGCAGTCTGGGCGCTTCGAACCGAGGGTCGGTGGTGATGTCGCCTGACACGCAGACCTGACCACACGTCTTGATGAAGGCTGCCTGCGAGTCGGGAGCGAAGGCGAACAGGAGGTCCCCGGCGGCCACGACGGAGCCCTTCGTCGAGCGGATGGCCGCTCGGTTGGAGCCGAGGTATTCGAAGGCGGCGGAGAGATCGGTCGAGAAGTGGTCCTTGACGAATGTCGTGGCGTGGTTCCAGGCGTCGACTTCGCTGTTGGCGTTCAGGAGCGGGCCGAGTTGCTCGATGATCGACAAGGTCGGATCACCCCATCCACCGGAACGGTACGCGCTCCGTGGTGCGCGATCACTCATGAGGCTCACACCCCACTATCGGCTGATCAGAGCTCGAACTTGATCGAAGATCGGACGAGTCGTTGCCGCTGATGACGATGGCTGATGGTGGTCGACGATCACATCGGTGCCGTCGGTTGGGGGCCGGGCTGCATCACGGACCGGTGATCAGTGCGCCGTCGGACTCGTGGAGCGCGATGGCGATGTTGTCCTGATGGTGGAGGCTGATCGAATCCCACGTGAGCAGCCCGATCCGGCAGCGATCCCAATGGTTCCCGTAGACCTCGCACTCGGCCGCACCCGCCTGGACGATGCAGCCGCTGTCGCCGTCGTGGACCGCGTTGCCGTCGACGATTGCTCCTCGGCCGGCGTCGATGTCGATCGCGCGCATGGTCCAGCCGACGCGGTTGCCGTGGACGTGAGCGCCCTCGGTCCGTTGGAGGTGGACGCCCCACCACCGGGCTGTGATGGCGTTCGCTCGCACCGTCGAGCCCGTGGTGTCGGTCAATCGCACAGCACAGAGGTGACCGTCGAACTCGCTCGATTCGATGTGTTGGCCGCCACCGCCGACGAGTTCGACGCCGACGTCCCAGCGGTTGCCGCTGAACTGACAGCGAGAGACGTGGAGTCGGTCGGCGTTGTCGGCCCGGACGCCTCGCCCGGACACTGCCCGCAGCAGGACGTCGTCACCGGTGACGGCGACGGTGCCCGCAACGGTGCAGCCGAGCACGGTGGCGAAGTCGTCGTCGATCGCGATCGAGACCGATCCGACCCGTGGCGAATCGGCCGTCGACTCGCTGACGCTGAGATGCTCGACGCGGGCGTTGCGGCCGATCGTGAGCGTCGGGCCGGCCGGGACGATCGACGACGATCCGTTCGATGCACCACGAATCGTCGTCCGCGCCGACCCGAGGCCACGGAGGATCACGCCGGGTGGGACGAATGCGGGACCTTCGTACACGCCGTCCCCGAGCTGGACGAGATCGCCGGGGCGGACGTCGTCGAGCAGCGGGGCGAGCGGGACGGCCTGCTCCGCACCGAGTGCGAACAGCGCCTCCGGTGTTGCAGCGGCGGTGAGGGTGATGCGGCACACCACGATCGGGAACGGCTCACCGGCTCGTGGGGTGACGACGAGTCCGTCGTCGCTCTGCTCCCAGGCCAGCTCGTCGCCGTCGACATCGGTCACCGACGAGACGACATGATGCTCGTTCGACAGCGCGTCGAACCGGCCCCGCCCGGTGAGGTCGATCGCAACCACCTCGTCGTCGGCGCCCTGACCCTCGGCGCGGAGGTAGCGGACGTCGCGGTCACCCCAGTCGGTCCAGGGACGCGACGGGGCGAGCAGGTGGTCGTGTCGGGTGATCCACGCTCCGGCCGTGCGGAGGGGGTCAGCCTGCAGCTCGGGGATCGTGCCATCGGCTGCCGGGCCGACGTCGAGCAGCAGGTTGCCGCCCTTCGCGAGGACCTCGGTGTACAGATCGATGATCTCGCCGGCGGACATGTGGTGCTCGGCCCGCTCTGCCCGGTTGTGCCCGAAGCTGTGGCCGATTCCACGGTTCAGCTCCCAGGGCCCGTCCACGATGCGGTCCGGGCAGTCGTACTCGAAGGTCTGCACGATGCCGGGCGCACCTTCCGGGACGTCGGACGTCGACGCTCTCCAGCGGTCGTTGATCACCATGTCGGGATCGATCGCTCGCACCCGCTCCATCAACGCGGCGGTCTTCCAGACGCCTGCATCGCGGCTCCAATGGCCGTCGCCCCACAGCATCGCTGTGCCGTATCGCTCGACGAGGTCGAGCACCTGTGGGTGGAGCACGTCGTTCACGAACTCCTCGTTCGGGTAGCGGTCGTCACCCCAGTCGAGCAACGAGAAATAGGTCCCGAAGGTGATGCCACGGCGCTCACATGCCGCTGCGTACTCGGCGAGGACGTTGCGCTTCGGACCGTGCTCGGTGAGCCGCCTGTCGGATGCCGGAGCGTCCCACCAGGACCAACCGTCGTGGTGCTTCGACACGAACACGGTGTACCCGGCGCCGGACGAGGCGGCGAGCTCGGCCCACTCCTCGGCGTCGAAGCGATCGAACGTCAACAGGTCGACGAAGTCGTCGTACTGCTCGATGTGGCCCCAACGATCCCGATGATGAGCGAGCACTTCGACCATCGGCTGCGGATGCAGCACGACGTCGTCGACATCGTCACCGAGGTGGCTGCGATACCACTCGGCGTACTCGCCGATGGGCGACCACGCCGGCACGGTCGCCGCGGTTGCATGCACGAACAGGCCGAGACGCCGTTGATTCCACCAGTCCGGCATCCCCATCGAAACGTGAGTCTCGCGCACCTGGGGCAGCGGCGCTGCACCAACGCGACGAATGGCTGCAACGCCGTGCCAGGGCCGTCCGATTCCCATCCGGAACAACGGTTCGCGTAACGTCGCAACCCATATGAAGCTCTCGATGATGATCAGCTACTCCGGCGACTTCAAGGCCGACGTCGACAAGGTCGTCGAGTTGGAGAAGGCCGGCCTCGACATGGTGTGGGTTCCCGAGGCGTACAGCTTCGACGCGGTGTCCCAGATGGGGTACCTCGCAGCGAAGACCGACACGATCGAGATCGGCTCTGCGATCCTCAACGTGTTCTCCCGGACCGCCACGTGCATGGCGCAGACCGCAGCCGGTCTGGACTTCGTGTCCGACGGACGGTTCACGCTCGGCCTCGGGGCATCGGGCCCACAGGTCATCGAAGGATTCCACGGGATGCCGTACGAGAAGCCGATGCCGCGCATCCGCGACTACATCAACGTCTGTCGTATGACGATGAAGCGTGAGAAGGTCGTGTACGACGGCCCGACCGTCCAGGTGCCGCTCCCCGATGGCGAGGGTACGGGCATGGGCAAGCCGCTCAAGTTGATCAACCACCCCGTCCGTGACACGGTCCCGATCTTCTGGGCATCGCTGATGGGCCTCTCGGTGAAGAACACCGCCGAGCACGCCGACGGTTGGATCCCGATCTTCTTCGACCCGGAGAAGTTCCACAACGTCTGGGGCGACGACATCAAGGCCGGCACGGCCAAGCGCGATGCGGCGCTCGCCCCACTGCAGATCTCGGCCGGCGGCATGGTCGCGATCGGCGAGGAGCTGGTCGGCGAGAAAGCCGATGCGATCCTCGATCACTCGCGGCCCAACGTCGCGCTCTACACCGGTGGCATGGGCGCCCGCGACAAGAACTTCTACAACACGATCCTGCAGAAGTACGGCTACGTCGACGAAGCCATCGCCATCCAGGACAACTACCTGGCCGGTGAGAAGGAGAAGGCCGCATCGCTCGTGCCGGCTCAGATGCTCCGCGACACGAACCTGATCGGCCCGAAGAGCTTCGTGAAGGAACGCCTCGCCGCCTACAGCGAAGCCGGCGTCACGCACCTGACCGTCAACGCCGTCGGCAAGGACCAGGTCGAGACCATCGAGACACTGAAGTCGCTGCTGCCCTGATCGGGCGCCCGGTCATCGGACCGGCAAGCAACTGGAGTCGTGCGGGAACCAATCGGTGACGGTGGACGTCGAACCCGTATGGGAACGACGTCGACTGCCATTGCCACACTGACCGTGCTCGCCGTGATCTCCGCGGCGTGTGCGAGTGACGAGAGCGTTGCCGAACCGGTCGAATCGTCCGCGACGGTGACCACCGCTGCGGGTGCGGTCGAAACGGATGCGCCGACCACCGAGGCGACGACGACGCTGCCTCCGCGAGGCTGGATCGACGCGGAACCCGACTGGCGCGGAGCGTCTGCTGTGGGCGCCGACGACCGGGCGATGTCGAGCGTGGACGTGATGGAAGAGGCAGCGTCGGATGGCGCCGCCGAGCGTGCCTCGTTCGACGAGGATGTTTCGGTGGAAGCGGCCGTGGTCGAACCCGACATCGAGGAGGAGCCGTGCGTCGATTGCGACGTGGCCGACGACAGCCCACTGCGCGCCGGGAGCGTGGACGACAACGCCGACTTCGTCGGCTTCCTCGAGTACCTCGACCGCCTCGACGGGATCGGGATCGAACGACGCGAGTTCGACCCGACCGGCCGCAGCATCGTGACCGTGCGCGGCGACGCCGGCGAGCCGATCGCCGGGATGCCGGTGATCGCCGAGGGCGACGGCCTGAGTGCTTCGTTGCGCACCACGGCGGACGGGACGATTCGCTTCCACCCGGCCGCCTACGGGATGGCCGTCGATGCAGACATCTCGTACACGGTGCAGGTGCCCGATGCCGAGCCGATGGTCGCGCCGGCCGGAACCGACGTCGACCTGACCACGGGATCGGTCGACGTCGCCGGCCCTGTTCCCCTCGATGTGCTGTTCCTGCTCGACGCCACCGGTTCGATGGGCGACGAGATCGATCGTCTGAAGACGACCATCGACACCGTCGCAGAGCGGATCACCGCACTCGACCCTGCTCCCGATGTTCGGTTCGCGATGACGTTGTACCGAGACGTGGGTGATGCCTTCGTCGTCGCCACATACGACTTCACCGGTGACGTCGAGACGTTCCAGGCAGCACTCGACGAGGTCGTTGCCGACGGCGGGGGTGACTATCCGGAGGCGCTCGACGAAGGGCTGGCCGCCGCATTCTCCGAGCCGACCTGGCGTGATCCGAGTGAGGCCGTCCAACTGGTCTTCGTCGTGGCCGATGCGCCGCCACAGGTCGAGCGCCAGGTCGACGTGCCCTACACCGACTCGATCCGCACTGCGATCGAGCGAGGGGTGAAGATCTTCCCGATCGCGTCGTCCGAGAGCGACGACCAGGCTGAAGTCGTGTTCCGCCAGTTGGCGCAGGCGACCGGAGCGCCGTTCGTGTTCTTGAGCAACGGCGCCGCAGGGGCATCGGTGGGAGAGAGCACCGACATCGCCTCGACCGACTACGAAGAACTCTCGCTCGACGAGCTGGTCGTTCGCCTCGTGGCCGAAGAACTCGCCGACCTCGACGCCGACGGCGACGTGACCGTGCCGACCACGACGTCGCCACCCACGACCAACCCCGAAGGTCAGTGAGGAGTCGGCGGCTGCGACGCAACGACGACTAGACCATGCCCCTCAGCCACCACAGGCTGAGTGCGTAGGCCGTGACGAGCGCGATGAAGGCAGCGAGCGCCCATCGCCACGTCAGTTCCTTGGTGATCTCGATCTCTTCGCCGAGTGTCTCACCGAGGCTGTCGCGGACCTGGTCGTAGGCATCGGCGAGTTCGCCGCCGTCCTGCGCCTCGAATGCCTGACCGCCGGTTGCCTCGGCGACCACTTCGAGTTCGGCGGGTTGCACCGGGACCGGCACGATGTCGCCGGACACCGGGTCGGTGATCGTTCCGCCGTCGGTACCGAAAGCGATCGTGAAGACCGGGATCCCAGCTTCCACTGCAGCGGCGGTGCCATCGGCGGTCTCGCGACCGACGGTCGTTGCGCCGTCGGTCAACAGCACGATGGCGCCGGGTGCGAGGTCCTCGTCGCGCTCCGGATCCTCTTCGGCCCGCCCGACCAGCAGGTCGGTCGCGACGAACAACGCGTCGCCGATCGCCGTCGACAGGTCCAACTGCAGACGCTCGATCCGGCGGTTGACACGGGAACGGTCGAGCGTCGGGTCGACTTCGACGCGTACCACGCCTGCGAACGAGACGAGCCCGACCTCCACGTCGTCGTCGACCTCATCGATGAAGTCGCGGGCGGCGTCCTTGGCGGCCTCGAGTCGGTTCGGTTCGACATCGGTCGACTCCATCGAGAGCGACACGTCGAACAGCACGAGGATCCGGCCTTCGCTGCGGGTGCGTTCGGACGTGCTTTCGAACGGTCGGGCGATCGCGACGACGGCGAGGGTCAGGCCGACGAGTTGGATGACCGCGATGACGTGACGCCGCCAGCGTGGTCGCTCGGGCGCCACCCGATCGAGCAGGTCGACCCGTGTGAAACGGACCTGCGCGGCCTTCCGCCACGTCAGCGACGCGACGTACCCCGCAGCCATCAACGCCACGACGATCAGCAGCCAGAGACGCTCGCCGTTCAGGAAGCTGGGAAACAGCCAGTCGACACTCATCGCGGCATCACCCCGCCGCGAACGGCTTGAACCCGCTTGCGTTGGACGTGCTGGACGATCGCGCCGAGCCAATCGTCAGCCGTCGACAGCTCGATGACCTCTGCATGCGAACGGCGCAGGCCGGCGAGGCGGCGTTCGCGTTCCTCGGCGGCGACCTCCGCGTAGCGTCGCTGGACCCGGGCCGTCACCCGGATCTCACGGCTCCGGCCGGTGGCCGGGTCGACGAGTTCGACGAGGCCGATCGGCGGGACGTCGAGCTCGCGGGGGTCACTGATCGGGATGGCCAGGATCTCGTGGCGGATGCCGGTGCGGCCGAGCGGCTCGATCCAGTCGTCGCCGGCGAAGTCCGACACGACCGCGACGAAGCCGCGTCGGGTGGCGATTGCTCCGACCCGGTCGAGGGCGCCGGCCAGGTCGGCTCGGCCGAGGCGTTCCGCCGGTGGGGGAGAGGCGAGCGACGTGAGGATCGCCCGTACCTGGTTCTTGCCGGCGCGTGGCTGCATCACGTGGATCCGGGGGCCAGCGACGAGGACTGCGCCGAGACGGTTCTGCGCTCGAGCGGTGAGGAACCCGACGGTCGCAGCGGCCGCCATGGCGGTCTGGGCCTTGTCGTTGGCCTCGGTGCCGAAGTTCATCGTCGCCGAGACGTCGACCACCAACCAGGCGAGCAGGTCACGATCGGCGATCTGTTCACGCACGAAGGTCTCGTTCGTGCGAGCCGTGACGTTCCAGTCGATGCGGCGCACGTCGTCACCCGGCTGGTACTGACGCGACTCGCCCGGCTCGGAGCCGTGGCCGGGAGTGAGGCCCTGATGGTTGCCGTGCAGCACGCCGTCGAGCCGGCGGGTGATCATCAGTTCCAGTGAACGGAGATGCTCGGCGACGGTGTCGGGCGTCGGTCCCTGTGTCCAACCGCGAGGCGCGGGCCGCGGGACGGCGGCGGGCATCGACGTCGGCGGGCCGGTCGGGGCGCCGGTGGAGGCGCCGGAGAAGGAAGGCGCCATGGGTCAGCTCCGCGAGAACGCGTCGTTCGGCTTCGGCGAGACCCAGTGGGCCGGTACGGCAGCGAGCATGCGGTTGATCACGTCGTCGGTCGTGATGTCCTGTGCCAGCGCGTCGTAGGTGAGGAGCAGACGGTGGCGCAGGATCTCCGGGGCCAGATCGAACACGTCTTGTGGCGTGGCGTAGGTGCGGCCGCGCAGCATCGCCAACGCACGAGCACCGCGGACGAGGTTGATCGTCGCACGCGGACTCGCTCCCAGGCCGACGATGTCACCGAGGTCGCCGACGTTGAACCGACCGGGGTCGCGGGTGCACTGCACGAGATCGACGGCGTACTGGGCGACCGAACGATCGACGAACACGGCGTCGGCTCGCCGTTGCAGTTCGATGAGCTGTTCGAGCGAGATGACCTGCTCGGGCACCGGCATCGCCGTGGTGACGCCCATGCGGTCGAGGATGGTGAGCTCCTCGTCAGCGGTCGGGTGGTCGAGCACGATCTTCATCATGAAGCGGTCGCGTTGAGCATCCGGCAGGTTGTAGACGCCCTCCGACTCGATCGGGTTCTGTGTGGCGACGACGAAGAACGGCGCCGGGACCGGGTGGGTCACGCCGCCGATCGTGACCTGTTGCTCGGCCATGACTTCCAACAGTGCCGACTGCACCTTGGCCGGCGCGCGGTTGATCTCGTCGGTGAGGAGGAAGTTCACGAACACCGGGCCGAGCTCGACGTCGAACGTCTCGGTCGACCGCGGTAGATGCGAGTGCCGACGATGTCGGACGGCAACAGGTCAGGCGTGAACTGGATGCGGGCGAACGACCCGCCGACGACCTTCGCGAGCGTCTCGGCGGCGAGGGTCTTCGCGAGGCCGGGGACGGATTCGAGGAGGCAGTGGCCGCGGCACAACACACCGACGAGGAGGCGTTCCAGTAGCCGGGTCTGGCCGACCATCACCTTGCGCAACTCGAAGAAGATCTGTTCGAACGTCTCGGCGGTCTTGAGGTCGTCCATCGGTGCTGCCGTCGGCTGCGTCGTGGCTGCCGACGCTGCAGCGGTCGTGTCGTCGCCGGTCGGGTGGAAGATGGTCGGGGAGTCCGCGTCACTCATTGCGGTTGAAGCTAGTGCCGTCGATGCGCGTCCACAGGTCGACCCGCCAGTGACGTCTCCCCGCCTCGGCGTAACCTCGTGACATGAGCGACGAGGACCGCACGGCTGGAGCTGCAGGCGACGATCGGCTCGACGACACGGTCGATGCCGCAGCGGACGCTCGAGCACGCGACGACGACGCCACTCCGTTCAGTGTGGACGACACTCCGCCCCTGGACTCGCCGATCTCGGAATCGCAGTGGCAGCGCGCCGAGGACGAAGCACTCGCGGACCGTCGAGTGTCCACGATCGACGCAGGTCGGCGCAAGGGCGGCGTGATGGGCGCTGCGATGGCCGGAGCGATGCTCGCCATCCAGGAGATCTACGAAGGCCCGCAGAAGGACGAGATGGTCGCCGTCTCGGAGTCACCCGATGAACCCGGCGACATCGACAAGGACGGCATCCTTCTCCACGTCGGTGACGTCGACGTCGAGACGAAGCTCCCCGACGGCGACTGAGTCAGGTCATCGCCAGGAGCGGAGCTGCACGCTCAGGGTGTGCGGTAGGCGCCCGGTTGTTTGAGGAATCGACGGTGCCAGCGCGACGGCGTGAGTGCCACGGCCCGCGGCTCGTCTTCGAACATCCAGCGAGCGAAGTTGCGCCTGCCCCACTCGCCGGAGGCCGCAACGATGCGGATCGCACCGCGCGCACCCCATTCCTTGGCGAGCACGCTGCCGAGCGCAACCGACATCTTGTGATCCGCGACCAGGTGGTGGCCGACCTCTTGTTCGTAGAGAGCCGCCGCGACCGCAGGCTGTGTCGCCCCGGCAGCGATGATCGACTCGGCCGCCAGCCGGCCGGTGAGCAGCGCCTGGCCGATGCCCTCACCGGTCATCACGTCGGTCGCCGTGGCGGCGTCACCGACGAAGAAGACGCGGTCCGCGGTCAGCGGCAACGAGTCGACGCGTGCCGGAATGGGCCAGGCGGTGTGGCGATCGTCCATCTCGAAACCGGCACCCAGTGCTTCGACGATGTGGTCGCGTTCGAGCAGATCGGGCCAGATCGCCTTGATCTCCTTGCCGGTGCGTTCGCCGTCGCGCAGCACTCCGAACCCGATGTTGGCCCGATTGCCGGGAAGCGGAAACGACCAGGCGTACCCGGGGAGCAGGTCGGGCTCGAACCACACGTGCAACTGTGACGCAGCGGTCCCGGTGACGTTGCTCGCGTACTGGCGAACGCCGTGCCACTCGCCGAGATAGCCGGGCTCGTTGAGGCCGACAGCCTTGCGAACGGGGCTCCACATGCCATCGGCGGCGATCACGAACCGGGTGTCGATCGTGAGACCGTCGGCCTCGATGCGCACGACGCCGTTGCCGTCGTCGTCGGTGAGACGTCCGAGTGAACGGAAGCCGTGCCCGTCGCGGACGTCGGCTCCCGCAGCTCTGGCGAGGTCGACGAGGGCGTTGTCGAGCTGCAGTCTCGGCGCCACGGCGGCGTACCGGCCGTCGGTGGGCAGCGGAATCGTGACCTGCCGGCCGGACGGCGAGCGCAGCGTCGCGCCACCGACGTCGAACCAGTCGTCGACGGTGCCGGGGTCGAACCCGATGGCTTCGAGTTCGCGGAGCGCAAGCGTCGTCAAGCCGTCACCACAACACTTGTCGCGCGGGAACTCCGCCTTGTCGATCACGATCGCCGACCGACCCGAACGCGACAACTCGATCGCTGCAGCAGTTCCCGCCGGCCCTCCACCGACGATCACGACGTCAGCGGAGAGATTCTCGTGTTCCATCGTTGGTGAGGCTACGAGCGGGGTTCACCGGAGGCCTCACGAAGCTGCCGGAAGCCGATGGTCAGCAACCGGGCCGATCGTCGAGGGTCACCCGGCGGCGAGGGCCGAGATGGCGGCACCGGACACGTCGTCGAACCGCTCGATGATCGTTGCCAACCAGGCTGGGTCGTCGTCGACGAAGGCCGCCCGAACCTGAGCTCGAATCGCCGCCGCCGCAGCGTCGGAGGACGGATCACCGTGAGCGTGGAGCCAGGCGTCGGCGCGGAGCGACTGCAGAACGGTGATGACGTCGACCGTTCCGTACTCGATCGCGATGGTCGTGGCTTCGGCGTCCGGAATCAACGCCGGTATGCCGCTCAACCAGTCGCCGTCGAGGTCCGCCGACACGCTCTCTCCTCCGCTCGTGGACTGCACCGCGCCCCACCACGCCGTGCCTCGCCGGTACGCGTCGGAACCGATGTCGTCGACGGAGATCAGCTCGCCGTGTCCCCACGGGCCGAGCCCGGTGTGCAGATCGAGGATGCACAGCCGTCGGGCGGCGCCGACGATCTCCGGGAGCCGCTCGGTGACCCACCGGTGGGACCACACCGGTCCGGAACCTCCGTGGAAGATCCCTGTCGGATGGGCGTACTGGCCGGTCGTGACCATCTCCTGGAAGCGCTGCATCCCGACCGTGGCAGCGACCTCCATCAGCGCGTCCGTCGTCGTTGCCTGCGACTCCTCCGACCAGTCAGCCGGAACGAGGAGGTCGGCGATCTCGCCGTAGCCGTCGTTGGCGGGCGGCGGCTGGGACCAGTCGACGAAGTTTCGATTCAGGTCGACGTTGTCCTCGTTCACTCGGCGAACCCATGAGAATCCGACCGGGTTGAGGGCGTGCACGATGACGACGCGCACTCCCGCCGGCAGTGCCGCAGCTCGTTCGTCGAGCCACCAGCGTTGAATCGCGGAACCGGCGTACCCCTCGACCCCGTGCGTGCCCGACACGATGACGACGACCGAGTCGGCGTCATCCGGCCCGACCGTCACGACGTCGATGGCGAGCTCCTCGCCCTCACGTCCCGATGACGGATGCGGGAACGCTGTGACCCCTGCGCCGGCTCGCACGGCGGCGGCCGACAGCTCGGCTCGGGCCTGCGCGTACGTCGGGGCAAGGCGGTGCTCGATCGTCATCCGAACATGCTCTCAGATGCGTGGAGCACCGGCCATGTCGCGGACCGGCGTCCGGTGCACGGGAGAGCGGGGGAGCGACGTACGGTCGGCGGATGGCCTTGAACCCGGACGCAATCGGTTCCACCTCCGATCCACTGGACGTGAGTTGGACCTCGAAGGACACGCTGCTCTATGCGGTCGGCGTCGGCGCCGGTCACGAGGAGCTGACGTTCACGACGGAGAACTCGGCCGACATCACGCAGCAGGTGCTCCCCACCTATCCGGTCGTGATCGGGTACGGCAAGGCCTCGGCGATGAGGAGCATCGGCTCGTTCAACCCGGCGCTGCTCGTCCACGGTCAGCAGGCCATCACCCTGCACCGCCGGATTCCGGTCGAAGGCACCGTCACGCTCACCGCGGAGCTGACCGGCATGTACGACAAGGGCAAGGCTGCGGTCGTCGAGACCACCACGACCGCTGTGATGGACGGCGAGCCGCTGTATTCGCTGCTCTCGACGGCGTTCATCAAGGGCGAAGGTGGGTGGGGCGGCGAACGCGGTCCGTCCGGGCCGAAGAACGTCCCGCCCGAAGCCGACCCGGATCACGTGGTGACGTACTCGACGTCGCGAGATCAAGCGTTCGTGTACCGGCTCTCGGGCGATCGGAACCCGCTTCACACCGACCCGGCCTTCGCTGCGATGGGCGGGTTCGACACGCCGATCCTCCACGGGCTGTGCACCTACGGATTCACCGGGCGTGCCCTGCTCCACTCGGTGTGCGGTTCAGATCCGGCGCGGTTCCAGCACGTCGAAGGGCGCTTCGCATCCCCCGTCTTCCCCGGAGAGGAGCTGACGATCCGCATGTGGTCGGCCGAGCCCGGAGAGACGGTGTTCACGACCAGCGCCGGCTCCGGCGACGACGAGCGAGTCGTCATCGACCAGGGTCTGCTCCGCCACACCTGAGGGAGTTCGACGAGACCGGGTCGGCCGGGTGCCGACGCAGTCTCGCCGCAACGTTCGTCAGCTCGCGGCAGACGGCGACGAGGTGATCGACCACGGCGTCGAGGGCGACGTCTTCGCGGTCGCCCGACTTGCGATCCTTCACTTCGATGGTCGGCTCGTCGGCATCGATGCCGCGGCCGACGATGGCGATGGTCGGCACGCCGATCAATTCGGCGTCCTTGAACTTCACGCCGGCCGAGCCTTTGACCCGATCGTCGAACAGCACTCTCAGGCCGGCAGCTTCGAGTTCGGCCGCCAGCTTCTCTGCAGCTTCCTGCTGCAGGCTGCCGTCCTTGCCGGCCATGACCAGGTGGACATCGGCGGGTGCGATCTCCCGCGGCCACACCAGACCGATCTCGTCGCAGTGCGCTTCCGCGACTGCTGCCAGGCAGCGTGACACGCCGACGCCGTACGAACCCATCGTCGGGGTGAGTGGCTTGCCGTCCTCGCCCTGGACCCAGAGGTCGAGTGCTTCGGCGTACTTGCGTCCGAGCTGGAAGATGTGGCCGATCTCGATGCCGCGTGCGATCTCCACGTCGGAGCCGCAGTTCGGGCAGACGTCGCCGTCGAGCACTTCTGCAGCTTCGATCACACCGTCGGGCGTGAAGTCGCGGCCCGCAGTGAGGTCGATGACGTGACGGTTGTACTCGTCCGCGCCGGTGACCCAGGCGGTGCCGGTGACGATGCGCGGGTCCACGAGGTAGCGGATGCCCGACGCGTTGTTCGAGCCGAGTGCACCCGGTCCGATGTAGCCCTTCTTGAGTGACGGGTACTTCTTGAAGTCGTCCTCGGTGAACGGCTCGGCCTCGGCCGGAGCGACGACGGCCTCGAGGCGCTTCATGTCCACCTCGCGGTCACCGGGGATGCCGATCGCGAGCGGCTCGATCGTGCCGTCCGGATGCTTCAGGTTGACCACGAGGTTCTTCAGCGTGTCGGAAGCGGTCCAGTCCCGGTCGGGATGGCGCATCGACTCGTCCTGGTTGATGTACTCGACGAGCGTGCCGATCGTCGGCGTCCCCGGTGTGTCGTGGACCTCGGCGGCCCGCAAGCCGTCGAGCTCGATCGCGTCCGGGACCGGCGTGGTGATCGCTTCCACGTTCGCGGCGAACTCACACGACGTGCAGCGGATGTAGGTGTCTTCGCCCACGGCCATCGGTGCCAGGAACTCCTCGGATTTCGAACCACCCATCGCGCCGGACATGGCCGACACGATGACGTACGGCAGGTGCAGCCGTTCGAACAACTCGATGTACGCGGCGCGGTGCATGGCGTACGACGCGTCGAGGCCGGCGTCGTCGAGGTCGAACGAGTAGGAGTCCTTCATCACGAACTCGCGTGTACGCAACAGTCCGGCACGCGGGCGGGCCTCGTCGCGGTACTTCGTCTGGATCTGATAGAGGCTGACCGGCAGGTCCTTGTACGACGCGGCGATGTCCTTCACCATCAAGGTGAACATCTCCTCGTGGGTGGGTGCGAGGAGGAAGTCGGCACCCTTGCGGTCGACGAGGCGGAACAGGTTGTCGCCGTACTCGGTCCAGCGGTTCGTCGTCTCGTACGGCTCGCGGGGGAGCAGTGCCGGGAAGTGCACCTCCTGGGTGCCGGCCTTGTTCATCTCGTCGCGGACGATGTTCTCGACGTTGCGGAACACCACCCAGCCGAGCGGCAGCCACGAGAACCCGCCGGGCGCGGCACGGCGGATGTAGCCCGCACGCACCAGGAGTTGGTGGCTCGCGACCTCGGCATCGGCCGGGGCCTCGCGGAGCGTCTTCAGGAACAGTTTCGACATGCGCAGCACGGCTGCGAACCTATCCCGCGCGTCACCAGCTCCGGATGAGTGCGGACCCGAGGGTGATCGCGATGCGGCTGTCTCACCGGCTGGCGGTACACGCTCCACATCCCACGGTCGACGAGGGCGGCTCCCCAGATGATGTCGGCGCCGCAGTCTCAGCGAGCGAGGTCGCCGTCGATGGATTCGCGGATCAGGTCGGCGTGGCCGCAGTGTCGTGCGTACTCCTCGATCATGTGGACCACGATCCAGCGCAATGTCGTTCGTTCACCGGTGGGGTTGGTCGCCGTCGACAGTTGATCGAGCGAATCGGCCGCGGCGACACGTCTGCGTGAGTCCGCGCACGAGGACTCGAACTCGGCGACGAGTTGTTCGGGCGGCAAGGTCTCGGCGCGGGTCATCTCGGCGTCCGGATCGGCCTCCCAGTCGAAGTCCGGGGTTCCGTCCGGTTCCGGTTCACCGTCGAACCGTTCGCAGAACCACGAGAGCTCGACGTAGGTCATGTGTCCGATCAGGCGTGCGAGCGACAGCGTCGACGGAGGGAGCGTCCGGTTCAGCTGTTCGTGGTCGAGGCCCCAGGCCCGGTCGAGGAGCTCGGCTCGGTAGAAGTCGAGGAACGCATCGAGCGTGGTTGCCTCGTCCGCTGCGAGCGGGATGTCCGGTGGATTCGGGCGCGTCATGTGGCGACCGTAGGCGGAGCGTGGCGAGTGGCGCTGGCAGGTTTCCGTACGACGGTGAGCGGGGAACGACTCCAGCATGAGCGACTCTCACGGTTCGCAAGGACGAAGCAGCGGGGAGCGGCACGCGCTCGTCGCAGGGATCGGCGGCACGATCGGCTCGGGTGTGGCGAAGGTGCTCGCAGACCTGGGGTGGAGAGTGACTGGCTTGGTCGGCGATCGCCGAGCGAAACGCACTCGTCGAATCAGAACTCGACGATGCAGTGGGCTGGAGCTTCGGTGAGTTCGGGTTCCACTCGAGCATGGACGTCGCCGGCGAGGAACAGGGCAACGAGCACCACAGCGACGCTCGAGGTGTCCGCCAGTACGGCCGCCCCGAGCACGAGGAGCACGACGGCACGTGCGACGTTCGCGACCACCATGATCCGGCGACGGTCGACCCGATCGGCGAGGACACCGGCGTACAGACCGAACACGAGGAACGGGATCCACTGCAGTGCGGTGGCCAGTGCGATCAGCTGGGGATTTCGCGTCAGCGACGCGACGAGGAGCGGGCCGGCGGCGAGCGCGATCCCGTCACCGAGGTTGGTGGTCCACGACGATGCGACCAACCACCGGTAATCGGTTCCCATCCGACGGGGAAACACCGCATCACCGATCTGACGCACGGCCGAAAGCTACCCGCCTGCTGCTAGCATCGGTTCCCGCAAATTGGTTCTGAGACCAAGGCGTGGGGCGTCAGCCTCACGCCTTGTTTGTTGAATGGGCCCGAACACGCCGTGGGAACGGCGAGATCGACAGGAGGTGAATCGACATGGCCAACGAACTCGAACGAGTACGTGAGCTCGTGGAACCGAT
Organism: Ilumatobacteraceae bacterium; assembly: GCA_963797925.1. Lineage (GTDB taxonomy): Bacteria > Actinomycetota > Acidimicrobiia > Acidimicrobiales > Ilumatobacteraceae > Ilumatobacter_A. The sequence continues at coordinate 104,048 of CAWCQZ010000002.1, forward strand.
CACCGCCGATCTCGACCTCGATCTCTACGACGTGGAACGGCGCGGCGGCACCATCCGCATCACCGTCGACACACGGCCTGGTTCCGAGGGCGGCATCAGCCTCGACGCGCTGTCGCTCGCCACGCGGCTGATGAGTCGTGAACTCGACCACGAGGATCCGATCACCAGCCAGTACACCCTCGAAGTCACCAGCCCCGGCCTGGAACGCACGCTGCGGACCCCCGCACACTTCCAGCGTGAGGTCGGCAAGGACATCACCGTCCGGCTCACAGGTCACGCCGTCTCCGAGGGCGAGGCCCGTCGGATCGACGGCAAGCTCGTCGCCGCCGACGAGACCACCGCAACGTTGCTCACCGCCGAAGGTGACGAACGGGTCATCACCATCGCCGACGTCGACAAGGCACGCACCATCTTCGAGTGGGGTCCCAAGCCGAAACCCGGCAAGGGCCCCGGCAACACCAAGACCAAGAACTCGGCGAAGACCACATCGACGTCGAAGTCGAACACCCCGAAGTCGAACACCCCGAAGCAGAACACCTCGCAGCAGAAGGAGAAGCAGCAGTCGTGACGAATCTCGACATGAGCGAAGCCATTTCGGCATCTGGCCGAGACGAAGGGCCTGACGGAGGATGCACTCCTCCACGTCCTCGTCGACGCGCTGGCGTCCGCCTACAAGCGACGCCCCGACGCAGCCGACGAGGTCGTCGTCGAAGTCAACCCCGAGACGATGGACTTCTCCTTCATCGGCTACGACGTCGACGAAGACGGCAACTGGGTCAACGAACGCGACGACACACCGAAGAAGGAGGAGATGGGTCGCATCGCTGCCCAGACCTTCCGTCAGGTGATGAGCCAGCGCATCCGCGAGGTCGAATCGGATCGCAAGTTCGAGGAGTACGCGAACCGCGAAGGCGACATCGTCACCGGCATCATCCAGCGCACCGACACCCGGTACACGCTGCTCGATCTCGGCCGCGCCGAGGCGTTGCTGCCCCAGGCCGAGCAGGTGCCGTTCGAGCGTCCCGCACAGGGCGAGCGCCAGAAGGCGTACATCGTCGAGGTTCGTCGCACGCCGAAGGGCCCGCAGATCGTCGTGTCCCGCACGCACCCGGGCCTCATCAAGCGGCTCTTCGAACTCGAAGTGCCCGAGATCGCCGACGGCATCGTCGAGATCAAGGCCTGCGCCCGCGAACCCGGACACCGCACGAAGATCGCCGTCTGGTCGAACGACCACAACGTCGACCCGGTCGGCGCATGCGTCGGCGCCCGTGGTGGTCGTGTCCGCATGGTCGTCAACGAGATGCGCGGCGAGAAGATCGACATCGTCCCGTTCTCCGAGGACCTGCCCGACTTCGTCGCCAAGGCGCTGTCGCCGGCGAAGGTCACCCAGGTGATCATCTCCGACGACGGCACCCAGGCCGACGTGATCGTGCCCGACCACCAGCTCAGCCTGGCAATCGGTCGTGAAGGCCAGAACGCCCGCCTCGCCGCCCGCCTCACCGGTGTGCGCGTCGACATCCGCTCCGAGACGCAGTACGCCGAGGGCATCCCGTCCGGTGGGCGCGACGCCGAAGAGGTCGACTACGCCGATGGCCAGTGGGTCGCCAACAAGGAGACCGGCGAGATGGAGTGGCACGCGAGCGACGGCACCGTCATCTCCGAGTCCGCGTGGCAGGACCAGCAGGCAGCCGATGCCGCAGCAGCGCGCCAGGCAGCTCGTGACGCCGAAGATGCCGCCGAGGCCGCCGGGGACTCCGATTCTGACTCCGATGACGAGAGCAGCGCCGACACCGACACGAGGCAGAGGCAGCGGCAGCGGCAGAGGCGGGTTCCGACGAGACATCGTCGACCGACGCCCCGGCGGGTTCGCACCTGCCGCTGGACGATCCGGCTGCAGCACCCGACGGATTTCCGATCAAGGGCAACGCCGACTCGATGAAGTACCACGAGCCCGACGGGCAGTGGTTCGACTCGGCCGTCGCCGAGATCTGGTTCGACACCTCGGCGTCAGCCGAAGCCGCCGGCTACACGAAGGCCGGGTCCAGCGATTGATCAACACGACCCCGTTCGCAGCTGCCTCGGCTGCCGCACACGTACGACCGGCGCGCCGAACTCGTGCGCATCACACGGTCGACGGGGACGTCAGCCGACCGTCGAGGTCGACGGAGCGAGCAGCGGACGGGGCGCATGGTTGTGTCGCGACGACGGAGCGAGCCGTGTGTCGTCCGAGTGCGTCGACGCAGCCGTCGGTGCGGAGCAGTTTGCTCGAGCATGGCGAGACGTCGCTCGACGTGCAAGACATCGAGGCGATTCGTCGAGCAATCGACAACTCGCCGACAGACGAATGACGACACACCCGCTGAATTGCGTGCAGCGGTGAGGGAATGACGACAGGGAAAGGTTGAATCGAAACGTGGCTGCGAAGAAGATCCGCGTCCACGAGCTCGCGAAAGAGCTCGGGATGACCAACAAAGAGGTTTTGGACCTCGCCGGAGCTGCGGGTGTTGCCGCCAAGGCACCGTCGTCGTCCCTGCAAGAGGCCTACGCCGACATGCTGCGCCGTCGCGCCGAGCGTGAGGGCCTGGCTCGAGACGAACAGCCCGAGGAGCCCAAGGCCGAGAAGAAGGCAGCAGCGAAGAAGAAGGCTGCGGCCAAGAAGGCGCCGGCCAAGAAGGCTGCAGCGAAGAAGGTGGCATCCGATTCGTCGGACGACGCCTCGACCGATGCACCAGTCGCTGCCGCGACGCCCGAGCCCGACGCAACGCCGGCGGAGTCGAACGACACCGCTCCGGCGACGACGATCAGCTCCAGGTGCCGGCCGAGACCGCGGCACCTGCGGAGCCTCCGCCCCCCGCAGCACCAGCTGCCGAGGTCCCACGTGTGGGCGACAGCAAGCCGATCGCACCGGTGGCGACCGAGCCGGCGCCGCCGCCGCCTCCGGGCAAGGCGCCGATCGGCGCCGCTCCGACCGTTCCGGTCGAGCCCGCCGGCCCGTCCGCGGCCGACCTCGTGGTGCTCGCTGCGGAAGGCAAGCCGATCCCGAAGATGGCGGCCAAGCCCGCTGCTGCGCCTGCCCCGGCACCCGCCGCCCCCGGCTCCCGAGCCGCGCCGTGTCATCTCCAGTGCACGCCCGAGCGCGGACGGCACGCCGCCGCCGGACGCGTCATCCGCCGATCCCGACCGACGCCCCCGATGGCGCAGCACCGGCCGCTCGCGGCCCGGTGGGCCCGTCCGGCAAGGCCGTGCCGCCGCCTCCCGGTGGCGCCAAGCCCCTGTCGCCGTCCGGCAAGCCGATCCCGCCGCCCCCCGGTTCGTCGCGTCCGGCGCCCGCCGGCAACCGCCCTGGTGGCGGTGGCGGCTACAACCGATCCAGGTGGCGGTGGCGGTGCCCGTCCAGGTGGTGGCCCAGGTGGTCCCCGTCCCGGTGGAGCAGGTCGCCCCGGTGGCGGTCGCAGACCTCCGCGTCGTACCGGTCGTCGGCGTCGTCGTCGCGACCAGGACGATCTGCAGCCCCAGGCAACGCAGTACACGTCGTCCGACGTTCCCGTCCCCGAGGGCGAGATCATCATCGAGCGCGGCGTGTCTGCCCAGGAGTTCGGTCCCAAGCTGAACCGCACGTCGGCTGACGTGCTGCGCTTCCTGCTCACCAACGGCGAGATGGTCACCGCGACCACCACGCTCGCGGACGAGCAGATGGAGCTGTTCGCGCTCGAAGTCGGTGCCGAGATCCTGATGGTCGAGCCCGGCCAGCAGGAAGAGGTCGAGCTGCAGAAGTTGTTCGACGACTCCGACGACGACGAGAACCTGGAGCCGCGCGCCGCCGGTGATCACCGTCATGGGCCACGTCGACCACGGCAAGACCACGCTGCTCGACCGCATTCGCGGCGCCAACGTCGTCGACGGCGAGGCCGGCGGCATCACGCAGCACATCGGTGCCTACACCGTGCAGAACGAGTTCGGGTCGGTCACGTTCCTCGACACACCGGGCCACGCTGCGTTCACGCAGATGCGTGCTCGTGGTGCCGACGCGACCGACATCGTGGTCCTGATGGTCGCGGCCGACGACGGCCTGATGCCGCAGACGATCGAAGCGATCGACCACGCCAAGGCGGCCGACGTGCCGATCGTCGTGGCGGTCAACAAGATCGACAAGGCCAACGCCGATCCCGCACGCGTGCTCACGCAGCTCGCCGAGTACGAACTCGTTCCCGAGTCGTGGGGTGGCGACACGATCGTCGTCGAGATGTCGGCACTCAAGGGTGACGGCGTCGACGAGATGATCGAGCAGCTCCAGCTCGTCGCCGAGCTCGAAGAACTGCAGGCGAACCCGAACGGTCGTGCCAAGGGCATCGTGATCGAAGCGCAGCTCGACAAGGGACGCGGCCCGGTGGCCACGGTCCTCGTCGACAAGGGCACACTCAACGTCGGCGACCCGATCGTCGCCGGTGGTGCGTGGGGCAAGGTCCGCGCCATGATCAACGACAAGGGCGAGCAGATCAAGTCCGCCGGCCCATCGACCCCGGTCCAGGTACTCGGTCTGTCCGGTGTGCCCGAAGCCGGCGACGAGTTCCGTGCTGCGCCTGACAACAAGATCGGCACAGACCGTCGGTGAAGCCCGAGCGATCCGACTCAAGGCACGTCATCTCCGCGAGGACGCACGTGTCAAGACCGGCACGAAGCTCGAGGACATCTTCGCTCAGATCCAGGCCGGCGAGAAGGCCGAACTGAACCTGTTGCTCAAGGCCGACGTGCAGGGCTCGCTCGAAGCGGTCACCGGGTCGTTGCGTCAGCTCGACACGGACGAGGTCGAGTTGACCTTCGTGCAGTCGGGCAGTCGGTGGCATCACGGAGAACGACATCACGCTCGCCGAGGCAACCAATTCGACGATCATCGGCTTCAACGTGCGTCCGGACGGCAAGGCCCGCAAGGCCGCCGAACATGCAGAGGTGGAGATCCGCACCTACGAGATCATCTACAAGCTGCTCGAGGACATCGAGTTGTCGATGGTCGGCATGCTCGACCCCGAGTTCGAAGAGCAGGTCACCGGCGAAGCCGAGGTCCGCGAGATCTTCCGAGTGCCCAAGCAGGGTGCGATCGCCGGTTGCATGGTCACCTCGGGCGTCATCACCCGAGGGCTCGAAGGTTCGCTTCATCCGCGACGGAACGATCATCTGGAAGGGTGCGATCGAATCGTTGCGCCGCTTCAAGGACGACGCCAAGGAGGTCCGCGAGGGCTTCGAATGCGGTATCGGCCTCGACGACTTCCAGGACCTCAAGCCGGGCGACCTCATCGAGACCTACGAAGACATCGCAGTCGAGCGCACCGAACTCTGATCACTCGCTCGACGAGGCACGCAACGGGTCCGCCCGTTGCGTGCCTTTCGTCGTTTTCGCCGTCGGCGCCCGCACGGAGGTGGAAATCGACGGGTGGGTAGATTTCTGCTCGTTGATTTCCTCTGGCATGTGACGGGTGACATACTCTCCCCAAGCCGAGTCCACTGGGGATTCGCATGAAGGGGGAATGCTCATGCAACGACGTCTACGTCTCGTAGCCGCACCGCTGGTCGCAGGTGCGCTGATCGCAGCAGCCTGTGGTGGCAGTAGTGACGGCGGATCCGATACCGGTGACACCGGTTCCGAAGAGGGTGGCGACACCGGCTCGGAAGAAGCTGCCGACACCGGTGGCGAAGAAGAAGCCGGCGACACCGGCGAAGAGGAAGCTGCCGACACCGGTGGCGAAGAAGAAGCCGGCGACACCGGCGAAGAGGAAGCTGCCGACACCGGTGGCGAAGAGGAACCAACCGACACCGCCGAGGCCGAAGAGCCTGAACCAGCTGGTGACATCCAGCGTGGTGGCACGCTCGTCGCGCTGCTCGAAGCCGAGACCGACACGTGGGACATTCCCGGGGCCGCGTGTGCGGTGGCCTGCATCTCTGTGATGAACCAGGTCGCAGACACGCTGACGATCCAGGACGAGAACGGCGAAGTGCAGCCGTTCGTCCTCGAGGGCTATGAAGCCAACGAGGATTTCACCGTTCACACGCTGACGATGCGCGACGGCGTGACGTTCCACGATGGAACGCCAGCCGACGCAGCGGCTGTCCAGCGCAGTCTCATCGAGATGGCCAGCGGCGCACTCCAAGGTCAGGTCTTCTACGATCTCGTCAACGGATCGCCGGTCAACGCTGCGAATCCAGGCGACCCGGCCGAGAGCATCGTTCTCACCGACGACAAGACCGTCACGGTCACGTTCGACAAGCCGGTTGCCACGTTCGGCACCGCGATTTCCGGTCGCACCGGTTGGCTGATCGCTCCGGCGTTCTGGGACAGCGAGACCCGTGCGAGCGACCTGATGATCGCAACGGGTCCGTTCACGATGGCCAACCAGGTCCGTGACGAAGTCACCGAGCTGGAGGCCAACCCGGACTACTGGCGCACCGACGCATTCGGCGAGCCGCTCCCGTACCTCGACGGCATCGACTTCCGGCCGGTGCCGGATGTGTCGGCTCGTCGAGCGACGATGGAGTCAGGCGACGCAAATGTCAACCAGGACAGTTTCGGAGAGAACAAGGAGTTCTGGGAAGGCGACTGGATCGACGACGGCAACAGCCTCGCTCCGGTGGCTGTCGATCGCGAGACGACGTACCTCCTGTTGAACAACTCTGCTCCGCCGTTCGACGATCCGCAGTTCCGAGAAGCGGTGGCGCTGTGTACCGATCGAGATCTCTACCTCCAGCTTCGTGCCCCGGGGAACGATCTTGCGAACGGACCGTTCGCCGAAGGATCGCCCGGGTATCTCGAGGACTCGGGCTTCCCGATGTTCGATCCCGAAGCCGGTAGCGCTCTCCTCGACGAGATCGGCCGCCCCGACGTGATCAACTACGGCACCACCAACGTGCCGTCGAACCTGTTGACGGCGGAACTGTTCGCCAAGATGTGGTCGGACAACTGTGGGCTCAACGTCAACATCGATCAGATCGAACAGGGTGCCTTCATCGGTACGGCGATCGCCGGTGACTTCGAAGTCTTCCTGTGGCGCAACCACGGCCAGGGCAACCCGGGTCTGGAACTCATCTGGTGGCATTCCCGCCATGCCGAGGGACTCGCGTTGAACTTCGGCCGGATCATCGACCCCACCGTCGACGAACTGCTCCTCGAGAGCTGGACGACGACCGACGATGCCGAACTCGATCGGATCGGTCAGGAAATCAACCGGACCTTCGCTGAGAACGTCAACAACATCTGGCTGAACACCACCGAGTGGAACAACGGCGTCGCAGCGGACACCAACGGTGTGAACGTCATTTCCATCGATGGTGAGAAGCAAGTGGTCGGGCAGTACGCCGGTCGGATGTTCCTGCAGGAGGCGTGGATCGGCTGATCGGGGAGTAGCGCACCTCTGAACCCTTCAGCTGTGGGGATGTCCGTCCAGGGCATCCCCACAGCTGGCCCGAGCCTCAGTCGACCAAGGCGGACCTCACCGACATGATTGCCATCATTCTGCTCATTGCGTTCATCGCCCTCCTCGGATGGGTGGTGTACGCCGCTGGACCCAAGTTCGCTCTCAAGCGATTCGGAGGGGCGTTTCTCGTCCTCCTCCTGGTGACGTTCGGCGTGTCTGCGATGCTCAAACTTGCGAGCGCCGAGGAGAGCACCCAGCAGGCGCTGGAGGAACTCGGTGTTTCCCGCAATGCAGAACCGTGCGTCAGTGCGTTGGGGATCGGTGCGAGCATCGACGACGTCAACGAGTGCGTCGAGGAACGCGGCCTCGATCAGAACGTGTTCGCACAGTACGGCACGTGGGTCGAGCAGATCGTGGTCGATCGAGACCTCGGGTTCGCGTTCTACAAGAACAGGGAGAAGCTCTCCGACACGATGCGCCAGCGGTTGCCACGCACCGCTTGGCTGTTCCTGTACAGCCAGATCACCGCGCTGTTGATCGCCGTGCCGCTCGGGATCTGGTCGGCGTACCAGGCGAACCGAGGCGGGCGCAATTTCCCACGTTGGCTCCTTCCGGTCGGAATCGGGATCCTGCTGCTGATCGGATTGTTCGGCGGTTTCAGGCTCACCTCGCTGTTCGCGCTGATCATCGCGGTCGGTGCGATCTACAGCATCGTCGCCGGCGGTCGACTGGCCGACAACAACACGAACTTTCTCGCTTTCGCGCTGCTCTCGATCCCGGTGTTCGTGCTCGCAGAGACGCTGCGCTACGCGTTCGCGATCGAGCGTGACGTCTACCAGTTGACGGGTTACGAACCGTGGAGCGCCGGGGCATTCGAGCACTTCAAGTCGATCTGGCTGCCGGCACTCGTGCTCGGTATGGCTGCGTCGCCCGTGTATCTCCGGCTGCTTCGTGCCGACATGATCCAGAACCTGCAACAGGACTTCGTGTCGGTCGCCAAGGCGAAGGGCATGTCGAACACCCACATCCTTCTGCGACATGTCTTGCGGCCGTCCACCGTGACTCTGATGACGGTGCTCGGGCTGAACGTCGCACAGCTGGTCAACGGGGCCATCGTCGTCGAGTTCATCTACGACCTGGACGGCATGGGCAGCTATCTCATCGACGCGTTCGCCCGGCGCGAGTTCTTCGCAGTGCAGACCATCGTCGCGCTCGTTGCAGCACTGTTCATCTTGACCAACACCGTGATCGACGTGCTCTACACAGCCGTCGATCCCCGAGTGAAAGCGGACGCCGACTCATGACCAACGTCGCACCGGAGATCGCGACCGAAAGCCACCACGCCGACGTCGTGCAGGCGGCCGGACCCGACGCCGCTGGAACTCCCAAACGAAACCTCACGTTCATGCTCGCCGTGGCGTGGCTCGTCGTCGTGGTGGTGATCGTCCTGCTGGGCTGGATCTTCGGGGACTCGGTTCCGTTCCTCCGGGACCCGACAGCGATCAACCAGGATTCCCTCAACGCCGGCCCTTCGTGGGCGTATCCGTTCGGCAATGCATCGTTCGGCGAGGACATCTTCTCCCGAGTGGTCGAAGGCGGACGCCTCTCGTTGCGGATCGCAACCCTCGTGACCGTCCTCGGGATCGTGATCGGCGGCGGGATGGGATTGATCGCCGGGTACTACCGGGGAATCATCGATTCGCTGGTCCGCCTCGTCGTCAACGTCACCTTGTCGATTCCTGCGTTGCTGCTCGTGATCTTCATCGTCACCATCCGGAACCAGAGCGAGGCGACCGTGATCTTCGCGCTCACCCTGCTGGCGGTTCCGGCGCTGGCGCGCATCGTTCGGGCGAGCACGTTGCAGGTCGCGGACCGCGAGTTCGTCAAGGCCGCTGAGGTGCTCGGAGTGAAGCGATCGAAGATCCTGCTGCGTGAGGTCCTCCCGAACGTGATGCCGACGCTGATCTCATTCGCCTTCCTCACGACCGGCATCATCATCGTGGTCGAGAGCACGCTGTCGTTCCTCGGCCTCAGCGTCGAGGCGCCGGCGATCACATGGGGCAAGATCATCGCAGACGGTCGGATCAAGTTCGCCGATGCGCCGCACGCGGTCATCATGCCGAGCCTCGTCATCTTCTTGACCGTGCTGTCGCTGAACTTCGTCGGCGACCAACTTCTCAAGCGATTCGACATCAGGGAGACGAGCCTGTGAGCGCAACCGATACGCCGACCATGCTGAAGGTCGAGGATCTGACCGTCGATTTCTCCACGCCTGCCGGCAATCTCCGAGCGGTCGACGGCGTCACGCTGGAGTTGGCGCAGGGCGAGACCTACGCGATCGTCGGGGAATCCGGGTCCGGCAAGTCGGTGTTCTCGCGGACGCTGATCAACCTGCTCGCCGGCAACGGGACCCGGGAGGGCACGATCGAGATCGGCGGGCGCGACATCGACACGCTGTCCAAGGGCGAGTCCAAGCACTTCTTCGGCGTCGACGTCGCAATGGTCTTCCAGGACCCGATGACCTCGCTGAATCCCGTCAAGCGCATCGATGCACAGCTCACCGAAGCCATGCGGTATCACTTGAAGATCTCGAAGTCCGAAGCCAAAGAGCGCGCGATCGCCCTGCTCAAGCAGGTCCACATCCCGTCCCCCGAGCAGCGGATGCGTCAGTATCCGCACGAACTCTCCGGTGGCATGCGCCAGCGTGTCGTGATCGCCATGGCTTTGGCCTGCGAGCCGCGGCTGTTGATCGCGGACGAGCCCACCACCGCACTCGACGTGACGGTCCAGAAGTCGATCCTCGACCTGCTCGACGAACTGCGTATCGAACGCAAGATGTCGATGATCCTCGTCACGCACGACCTCGGCGTGGCCCGGGGCCGAGCCGACCGAGTCGGGGTGATGTACGCAGGCCGGCTGATGGAGGTCGGCAAGACCGCCGATCTCTTCGCCGACATGCGTCATCCGTACACGCAGGCGCTCCTGCAGTCGATTCCGAACCCGGCAATGCGCAGCCACTCGCGGCTGCAGCCGATTCCGGGTCGGCCGCCGAACCTGCTCGACCCGCCGCAAGGTTGCGCTTTCGCAGCGCGGTGCCGACACGCACAACCGGACTGCCTCGACGCGAAGCCGTTGCTCGAAGACGCCGACGGCAAGACGGACGGCCACCGCTGGGCATGCTTCCATCCTGTGGGCACACCCGATGGTGACGAGGCGCTGAAGGCCAACTTGGACGCCGGTGAGAACGCCGCCGGACTAGCGATGGAGGAAATCGTGGGAGAACTCGTCTGATGGCCGGCTCAGGGACAGCACATCTGCGCGACACCGACGACGTCATCGTGCGAGTCGAGCACATGGTGGTCGAGTTCCCGATCTCGGGTGGCACGGTGCACGCGGTCTCCGATGTGAGCTTCGACCTCGTCGAAGGCGAAACACTCGGCATCGTCGGCGAGTCCGGATGCGGAAAATCCACGACGGCACGAGCGGCGATCCAGTTGCCGAAGCCGACATCCGGATCCGTCTGGTTCGAGGGCCAGGACATCACCAAGCTCTCCAAAGAGGAGATGCGCAAGGTCCGCCCCGAGTTCCAGATGATCTTCCAGGACCCGATCTCGTCGCTCAACCCTCGCCGCACGGTGACCGACATCATCTCCGACGGGCTCAAGGTCTGGGGCGAGAACGACAGTTGGACGCTCGACACGATCGCCGAGTTGATGGAGGCGGTGGGCATCGACCCGCGCTACGGCGAACGCAAGCCGCACCAGTTCTCCGGTGGCCAGTGTCAGCGCATCTCGATCGCGCGCGCACTCGTGCTCGATCCGAAGGTGATCATCTGCGACGAGCCGGTCTCGGCGCTCGACGTGTCGGTGCAGGCACAGATCCTGAACCTGTTGGAGGACATGAAGGAGCGCTACGGCGTCTCGTTGGTGTTCATCAGCCATGACCTGTCCGTCGTCAAGAACATCTCTGACCGCGTCATGGTCATGTACATGGGCAAGACCTGTGAGGTCGCCGGGTCGGACCAGTTGTTCAAGGCTCCGACACACCACTACACGCGTGCGCTGATGGCAGCCATCCCCGGCGCCGAAGGTCTGGTCGAAGAACAGGTGCTCGACGGCGAGCTGCCATCGGCGATCAACCCCCCGGCCGGTTGCCGCTTCAACTCGCGATGCCCGGCTGCGACCGACGAGTGCCGCACGGTCGAACCGCAGATCCGCGAGGTGGGCGAAAACCACTTCGTTGCCTGCCATCACCCCGTGCTCACCTGATCTCGTCCTGATCCTGCGCACCACCCGGCGCGCTCCGGGCCTCGCTGCGCTCGCCGTGGCTCTCAGGTGCCTGCGGTTCATCGGCGGCGGCTGGCGGGTCTCGACCCCGCCGATGCCTGAGCTACCGTGCTCGGTATGGCAGCACCGACGTCGTCCGTAGACCTCGACTTCTTCTGGGATCCTGTTTGACCGTGGGCCTGGATCACCTCCCGTTGGGTGGTGGATGTGCAAGAACAGCGCTCGTACTCGGTCGATTGGCGATTCATCTCGCTGTGGATCCTGAACGAAGAGAACACCCAGGAGTGGTACACCCCCGAGTATCGGGCGGGCCACTTCCGCGGCCATCAGGCACTTCGCATCGCTGATCAGATCCGGTTGACGGTCGCAGCGGAAGATGCTGACGCAGTGGGCCGCTGGTACACCGTGCTCGGCGAGGCGCTGCACCGAGATCAGCGGCGTGTCGAAGCTCGCGACGACCACGTGGCGTTCCTGACCTCGTTGCTTGCTCAGGCAGGGTTCGATGCTGAACTGGTCGAACACGCCGACGACGAGTCGCACGACGAATACATCCGTGCCGAAACCGAACTCGCACTGAGCCGAACCGGCCCCGACGTCGGCACGCCGATCCTCTCCTTCCGGCCCGGTACGGATCGCGAAGGCAGCTTCTTCGGCCCGGTCATCTCCAAGGCGCCGACCGGGGAGGAAGCCAGCGAACTGTGGGACGCGGTCGAGAAGCTCGCCACGAGCGGTGTCGCAGAACTGAAGAGGTCGAATCGCGACGCTCCGGTGTTCTGAGAACTGCGGGTTCGTGGGTGGACGCTTGCGGGTAGGTTCAACCCATGGCTCGGAATCAGTCTCGTGGCGGTCGTAACGGTGGGGGAGCGAAGTACCCGCGTTCGGCGCGCGTCGGTGAGACGCTGCGCGAGATCATCGCGGAGGATCTCGTGCGGTTCGACGACGAACGACTCGAGTTCGTCACCGTGACCGGCATCGACGTCGATCCGGAGCTCAACCGGGCGACCGTGTTCTTCGACTCGTTGGCGGGTGAGGAGGGCGACGAGGAGATCATCGAGGCGCTGGCCGAGTACCGAGTGCGCCTCCAGTCGTCCATCGCCCGTCAGATCAAGGCGAAGAAGACGCCGATTCTCGACTTCAAGCCCGACATCGCGATCCGCTCGTCGGAGCGCATCGACGAGATCCTCCGCGCCGACCGCGAACGCCGCGGCTGAAGGCGAGCTGACGCTCATGGCGCGGCGGAAGAAACCGGCGACGACCCATGGCATCGCCGTCGTCGACAAGCCCACCGGGGTCACCAGCCACGACGTCGTCGCGATGCTCCGCAAACGGTTCGACGAACGTCAGGTCGGACACGGAGGCACGCTCGACCCGAGCGCCACGGGCGTGCTCGTCGTCGCAGTCGGCAAGGCCACCAAGCTGCTGCGCTTCGTCGAGAAGACCCACAAGGCGTACATCGGCGAGATCGTCTTCGGGGTGGAGACCGACAGCCTCGATGCCGACGGTGAGGTCACCGTCACCCACGAGATGGGTGACATCTCGGTGGCGGACGCCCAGGCACTGGTGAACGAGCACCTGCTCGGCGACATCGAACAGATCCCGCCGATGGTGTCGGCCATCAAGATCGACGGCAAACGCCTCCACGAGCTGGCACGAGCGGGCATCGAGGTCGAACGTCCACCACGTCCGGTCACGATCCACTCGTTCACCCTGATGCCCACGGAGGAGCCCAACGTGCTGCTCGCTGCAGTCGAGTGCACGTCCGGCACCTACATCCGCACACTCGCCGCCGACCTGGGCCACCTCCTCGGTGGCGGAGCGCACCTCCGCAAGCTCCGTCGCACCGCGGTCGGCAGATTCACGATCGGTGAGGCAGCAGCGCCCGACGACTGCGCGCTGCTGCCGGTGGAAGAGGCAGTTCGCACCCTCGACCGCATCGATCTCGTGGGCGGTCAGGGTGATCTCGTGGCGAACGGCCGGGTCCTGCCGGCGTGGGAAGGCGATGGGCCGTGGGCGCTGTTCCGCCCTGACGGCACGCTCGCAGCCGTCTACGAGCGTGTCGACGATGAGACCGCCAAACCGATGGTCGTCGTCCCCGCCTGAGAAAACGGGCGAAAGTGCCTGGCACTTTCGCCCCTTTTCGTGCGCTGGGCTAGCGTTTCGCCTGTGCGGATCCTCACCGACCAGTCGACGCCGGCATTTCCCGGGGAACGGTCCATCATCACGATCGGCGCTTACGACGGCGTTCACGTCGGACACCAAGCGGTGATCGACCACGTGCGCCGCCTCGCCGCCGAGCGCGGATGTCGCAGCGTGCTGGTCACGTTCGACCGTCATCCAGCCACCATCGTTCGACCCGAGTCGGCACCGAAGCTCCTCACCGGGCCGGATCAGAAGCTCACTCGGCTCGAGGCGACCGGCCTCGATGCGGTGGTCATGGTCCACTTCGACGAGGGCCAGGCCAAGGAGTCACCTGAGGCATTCGTGCAACGCGTGCTCGTCGATCACCTCGCCGTGTCGGCGATCGTCGTCGGCGACGACTTCCACTTCGGGCGTGGGCGTGACGGCAACGTGGACCTGTTGCGCAAGCTCGGGGCCGAGGCAGACTTCGACGTCGAGCCGCTCGAGCTTCTGGCCCGGGCCGACGGTGTCGACGAGCCGGTGAGCTCGACGGCGATCCGACGAGCGCTCGCAGGCGGCGACATCACCTTGGCGAACGCGATGCTCGGCCACACCTTCGAGGTCCGAGGCGACGTGGTGAAGGGGGACCAGCGCGGTCGATTGCTCGGCTTTCCGACCGCCAACGTCGAGGTGTCGAACCGTATGTGCCTCCCGGCAGACGGCGTGTACGCAGGCCACTACGAACGACCGGACGGCACCATCCACGACTGTGCGATCAACCTGGGCCGGCGCCCCACGTTCTACGAACACGCCGAGACGTCGCTGCTCGAAGCGCACATCCTCGACTTCGACGGAGACCTCTACGGTGAGAAGGCGATCGTCCGTTTCTCCCACTTCCTGCGGTCAGAGCGCAAGTTCGACGGGATCGATGCACTGATCGAACAGTTGCGAGCCGACGTCGAGAGTGCTCGGACGCTGCTCATCGACTCACGAGACTGACCGGCGGGTTCGTGCCGGCACGAACCCGACCACGTGTCAGCCCGGCCAGATCACGACGGCAGCCGCGTCGTAGACGCCGGCGGCCAGATCGGTGGCGATGAACTCGGTGGCCGACGGCGTGGTGCCGTCGCCGAACAGGCCGACCTCGGCATACGCATCGAGCTCGGCCTGCAACGCCACGGGGTCCGGAACTCCGAGGCCCATGCCTTCGGGAGTGCCGTCCAAGATCAACGCGGCCTCGGTCTCCCAGCGGAAGACCTCGCCCTCGGGCGAGAGGAAGTTGGGGTTGCCGCTACCGGTGATCAGCGCAACGGCCGACGCGGCAGCGGCTGCAGGGTCGGCAACCGCGTCAGCGAGGCCCTGAGTCGTTGCCCGAACGAAGTCCTCGGCGGCGGTCGGGTGTTCGTCGATGAACGATTGGCTGGTGAAGATCACGCCGAACGAACCCGGCACACCGAAATCGAGCGGATCGAACAGTTGGACACCGATGCCGTCGCGCTCCAGGGTGCCGACCTCGTTGCTCTTCCACCCGGGCAGCCCGGCGATCTGGTCGATCGCGATGTGTGCGACGGGGTCGAACCCGTCGAGCAGCACGGTGTCGAAATTCTCGCCCTCGACGAGACCCGCACCGCGCAACATCACGTCGATCGACGGTGGCAGCTTGCCTTTCACGCCGATCGTGCTGCCGTCGAGATCGGAGAGTTCGGCGGCGGTGCCCGACTTGGTGATCAGCGTGTCGATCGCGCTGCGGCCTTCCACCGTCGCCGCCACGAAGTCGGCGTCATTCGCTGCGCTGAACGCAACGATCTCGCTGAACGAACCGCCCGAGGCGAACTGGGCGGTGCCAGAGGCGACCTGCGGATAGTTCGCCGCAGAGAAGCCCGGTCGGATCTCGACGTCGAGGCAGAGCGCTTCGTAGTAGCCGGCGGCGTCCGCCGCGATCACGTCGACGATCGACGACGCTGCTGCGTAGTCGAACCCGGTGAGGAAGGTGACGGTGCCGGCCGCTTCGTTCGCGGCGCACCGCTCGGTCGGGAACGGCGCCCCGTCCTCGACGGCGAGTCGGTTGTCGACCCCGGTCGAGGTCGAGCCCGCCGTGGCGCCGGCCGTGGACGCGATCGACGTCGACTCGTCGTCGCCACCGCAGGCGGCAACAGTCAGGATGGTCGCTGCCGCAAAGGCGATTGTTCGTGTCCGCATACGAGATTCCTCAGGGGTGTCCAGGGGTGCCGGTCGATCCGCCAACCGGTCAGCGCAGAGGGTAGGCAGCGTCGGCGCGCGGGCTGCAGAACGTCGCTGAACCGTCACGACTCTGTGATCTGTCAAGAAATGGGACAACCATGCGACGACGCGACGACGTCACGTGCGTTGTGAAGGGTGCCACCGCAGAAGTATCCGCTCGACGAGCGTCAGCAACACGAGGCCGGCGATCCCGAGCGCAGCAGTGCAGAAGATCGTCGTCCAGAGCACCTCGGCGCCACTGGTCTGATCCAACGCAGCCCGTCGGCCGATCACGCCGAGGCCGCGTTGCTGGAGCGCGGAGCCTTCGGCGAAGTAGGCAGCGGCCAGCGAGAGTGCCACGGCGAACCGGGCGGTCGTGAAGATCGATGGAAGGGCACTCGGCAGGCGAAGTCGCCACAGCACCTCCCATTTCGACGCGTCCACACTCGCCAGGAGTTCGCGTGCTGCGGGGTCAGCCGAGCGCATGCCGCCCACGACGCCGAACGCGAAGACGGGGAACGAGGTGAACGCGACGAGGAAGATGATCGGGCGCTCGCCGAAGTCGAGCCAGATCACCACCGACGTCATGTACGCCACCCACGGGGTGACCATGACGACGACCAGCACCGGTTGCGCTGCTTCCTCGACGAAACGGGACGCAGCCATCAACGAGCCGGCGGCCAGTGCGAAGAGCAGAGCGATCGACAAGCCGATGATCATGTGACGAGCCGTCACGAGCGTGTTGCCCCAGTAGGCCCCAGGGTCGTCTCCGAGTTCCGCGAGGATCTTGGACGGCGCCAGCAGGACGAAACGACGGATGTCGAAGACGCGGACCAGCAGTTCCCACAGTGTGAGAAACCCGACGAGTCCGACGAGCGGTGCGGCGAAGGACCGCAACAGCCTCATTCGAGTCCGCTCATCAGCGAGCGTCGCAGGTCGACCGTTGCTCGGAAGAACGGTTCGGAATCCTCCATCGCCGCCGAGCGAGGGCGCGGGAGATCGATCGTGTGCATGTCGACGAGCGTGGCCGGACGATGCGACAGGACGGCGACCCGGTCGGAGAGATAGACCGCTTCGCTCACGGAGTGCGTGACGAACACGACCGTCGCCCCGCTCGGTTCACGCAGACGGGTCAGCAGATGACGCATCTCCGTCCGCGTGAGCTCGTCCAATGCTGCGAACGGCTCGTCCATCAGGAGCAGGGGAGCGTCGAGCGCGAACGCCCGCACGAGTCCGACACGCTGCTGCATGCCGCCGGAGAGTTCGTGGGGGCGGGCGTCGGCGAACTCGCTCAGGCCCACGGCATCGAGCAGATCGTCGACCGACGAGGTCGGTCGAGATTTCGACGCTCCTCGGTTCACGTCGAGGAGGAGTTGCGCATTGGCACGCACGCTGCGCCAGGGGAGCAGCGCAGGTGCCTGCGGTACGAAACCGATGCGCTTGTCGCGACGGGCGACGTCAGGCGCGTCACCGTCGATCGTGATCGTCCCGACCGAGGGGTCGGTCAGGCCGGCGATCAGTCGAAGCAGCGTGGTCTTGCCGCAGCCGGACGGGCCCAACAACGTGATGATCTCCCCGTCTTCGACCGACAGGTCGAACGGTGCGAGAGCCTCCAGGTCGCCGAACGACTTGGAGACGTTCGCGATCTCGACTGCAGCCCCCATCGACGAGGAGCGTAATCACAGCGCCGCCGGTAGCATCGCTCCGTCCGTTTGGGCTGGCTCGGCAGGTCGCTGTCGTACCGCTGCGCAGGCGTGATGCACACCCGATTTCTCGGGGTGCGACCTGAAAGACGATCACCGGATTCTGCCGGAGAAGGCGAAGTACCACGATGGCCAACACGATGGCAACCAAGGGCGCAACCATTGCGCAGCACAAGATCCACGAGTCCGACACCGGATCACCCGAGGTCCAGATCGCGCTCATGACCGAGCGCATCACGCACCTGACCGAGCACCTGAAGATGCACAAGAAGGACCACCACAGCCGTCGTGGCCTCCTGATGCTCGTCGGCCGCCGCCGCCGCATGCTCGACTACGTCAAGGGCATCGACGTCGAGCGCTACCGCACCATCGTCGCCAACCTCGGCCTCCGCCGCTGAACGAGCCAGATCGCCCGATTGCTGCGTTGCCCAGGTTCGTCGTTGCCCTGGGGCAACGTCCTCACTGCGTGCCTTGCACTCGAACGATCTGATCTCGGTCAGTGAACTGAACTGAAGAATCGTGACCGGCTGCTCCGTCGTGGGGTGGCCGGTCTGCGTTTTCTGGCGCTCGTTCCCGGTCAGGTCGCTCAGCGAGCGGTGTTGCCGGGCCGCGCCGGACCAGACGTCGTCGGCACCGGGCGGAGGCGGGGGATCCAACAGTGGACCTGGTCGGCGTAGGCCTGGTAGGGGCGACCGAATCGGGCGAGGAGGTCGGCTTCTTCGTCGGGGCGGATGAAGAAGTTCCACACGACGCTTCCGGCTGCGGCGGACACGATCACCGTCCATGATCCGAGCACCAGTCCGACGCCGACGGTCTGCGCTGCTCCGGCGACGGCCATCGGGTTGCGAACGTATCGGTAGGGGCCGAGGACGACGAGCGTGCGGGCTGTCTTGGACGGCAAGGGCGTGCCATCGCCGAAGATCGTCATCGCGAAGCACGACGTCACGCCGAGGACGCTGCCGATGGCGAAGATGGCGATTCCCGGAGCCGTGAGGTCGGCGGTCTGGAGTGCTGGCCAGTCGATGCGGATCCGGACCTCGGCACGATCGAGCAGCAACGGCAGCACGACGAGAAACGTCGTCCAGAACACCACGAGCTGGATCAGTCCGTTCCGAACGTGGGTCGATCGTCGACCCTCGCCCGCTGCCCGAAATGCGAATGGCCCGATGAAGAACCATCGCCTCGGCAAGCCACCGAACCACAGCGTGGAGCCGGCACCGAGCGTGCCGATGGTCGCCAGTGTCATGGCGAGCGCGCCCCATCCAGCTTGTCGGCGCAGCAGCGCGTCGGCGACGAGTGCCACGGTCACGCCGGTCGTCCAGAGCGAGCACACCAGCGCAGGGAACCGGTTCGCTGTCGCCGCTGCCGCCGCGGACGCCAGCACGAAGAAGATGACATCGGGGCCCACGAGCAGCTCGTGACTCCACGAGCCCAATGTCCAACGGCGGACATCGTCCGAGGCGAACACGGCGATCCACCACGCAGCGCCGGCGACCGCCTGAAGCGCGAAATAGCAACGAGCGGCGAGCGTCGGTGGCGCCGTCGACTCGATCAACGCCGGAGCAGACTCACCGTCGATGATCGCTGGCCGGGTGCGCTCGAAGTCAGCCTCTGACACGTCGATCACCTTCGCATACGACCCCATGCCGTGTTGTTTCGGTCACTTTGGGTACACTGTGCCGTGACCGGATCGTCCGGTCAACGGAGTCCGAGGCATCGACTGCCCCAGAAGCTGGCTCCGAGACGCTGTGTGGAGTTTGCGCTGTTGATCTCGGGTCACCCTTTCGGGGATCCAGAACCGGTGCATCGCCACTTCGCACAGAAGCCACGCGGCAGGGTGCTGCGTGATCGAAAGGAAACATCACATGGCTGAAGCCATTTCCGTGTCCGGACCCATTTCAGGGACCGACAAGACACTCACCTTCGAAACGGGCAAGTTCGCCCCGCAGTCGATGGGCGCCGTCGTGGCCACCATCGCCGGCACGAAGGTCCTCACCACCGCCAACAGCGCAAAGTCCGTTCGAGAGGGCATGGACTTCTTCCCGCTGACCGTCGACGTCGAAGAGCGTGCCTACGCCGCCGGCAAGATCCCCGGCTCGTTCTTCCGTCGTGAAGGCCGCCCGACCGAGGACGCGATCCTCACCTGCCGCCTCACCGACCGGCCGCTGCGCCCGTCGTTCCCCGACGGCTTCCGCAACGAGACCCAGGTCGTCACGACCGTGCTCGGTGCCGACCAGGTCAACCCCCACGACGTGCTGTCGATCAACGCTGCCTCGGCTGCCCTGATGATCTCGGGCATCCCGTTCGACGGTCCGCTCGGCACCGTCCGCATGGCGTACAGCCAAGAGGGCGAATGGATCCCGCACCCCACGTTCGAAGAGGCCGAGAACGGCACCTTCGAGATCGTCATCGCCGGCCGTGAACTCGACGACGGTGACGTCGCCGTGATGATGGTCGAAGCCGGTGGCTCCGAGAACGCGTTCTACTACTACGAAGATGGCGCCAAGAAGGTCACCGAGGAAGTCCTCGGCGATGCCCTCCAGGCCTGCAAGGTCTGGATCAAGGAATCGATCGCCCTCCAGCGCGAACTGCGTCGAGAAGGTCGTTGCCGCCAACGGCGAGATCGAAGAGATGAAGTGGACCCCGGTCCTCGACTACACCCCCGAGATCTTCGACGCTGTCGAGAAGTTCTCGACCGAGGCCATGAAGCCTGCGGTCAAGATCTCGGCCAAGTCCGAGCGCAACGCCGCCGTCGATGCGGTCACCGCCGACGCCGTCGACCACTTCTGTGGCGACGACGGAGAGTTCCCCGGCCAGAACAAGATGGTCAAGGAAGCCGTGCGCAGCCTGATGAAGAAGGTCATGCGTCGCCGTGTCCTCGACGAAGGCATCCGCATCGACGGTCGCAAGCCTGCAGACCTCCGCGAGATCACCGCTGAAGTCGGCGTGCTTCCCACCGCTCACGGCTCGGGCCTCTTCCAGCGTGGCGAGACCCAGGTCATGAACGTCCTCACCCTGGCCATGCCCCGCATGAACCAGATGATCGACTCGCTGAACCCGAACAACGAGAAGCGCTACCTGCACCACTACAACATGCCGCCGTGGGCCAACGGTGAGACCGGCCGCGTCGGTTCGCCGAAGCGCCGCGAGATCGGCCACGGTGCCCTCGCAGCCCGTGCGGTCCTGCCCGTCATCCCGAACCAGGAGGACTTCGCGTACACGCTGCGCCTCGTCTCCGAGGTCATGGCCTCCAACGGCTCGACCTCGATGGGCTCGGTCTGCTCGTCCAGCCTCTCGCTGATGGACGCCGGTGTGCCTGTCCGGAGCCACGTCTCCGGTATCGCCATGGGCCTCATCTACGAGGACGGCAAGTACGTCACCCTCACCGACATCCTCGGTGCCGAGGACGCCATGGGCGACATGGACTTCAAGGTCGCCGGCACGGAAGACGCCATCACGGCGCTCCAGCTCGACACCAAGATCGACGGCATCCCCGCCGACGTGTTGTCCGAAGCGCTGGCGCAGGCTCGCGTTGCCCGCCTCGAGATCCTCGATGTGATGAACGAGTGCCTCCCGGCCACCCGTGACGAGATCGCGGAGACCGCTCCGAAGATCAGCACGATCTACATCCCGATGGACAAGATCGGCGAAGTCATCGGCCCGAAGGGCAAGATCATCAACACGATCCAGCAGGAGACGGGCGCCGACATCGGCGTCGATGACGATGGTGCCCGCGGCATCGTCACCATCGGTGCCGTCGAGGCCTGGCGCATGGAGGAAGCCAAGACGGCGATCCTCAACATCGTCGACCCGCCGAAGGCGGAGCTCGGCGAGGTCTACATGGGCCGCGTCGTGAACATCACCAAGTTCGGTGCGTTCGTGAACATCCTCCCGGGCCGCGACGGTCTCGTCCACATCTCCAAGATGGGTGGCGGCAAGCGCATCAACGCAGTGGAAGACGTGCTCGAGCTCGGTCAGCCGATCGAAGTCAAGGTCGACGAGATCGACGACAAGGGCAAGGTCAGCCTCACCCCGACGTCACCGCTCGGTGGCGGCGACGGTGGTGGCGGTTCCTCCGATTCGGGTTCGTCCGACGACGCTCCGAAGCGTGAGCGTGCACCTCGTCGTGATCGCGAAGAGCGCACAGAAGCTCCCGAAGCATCGGGTGACTCCGACATCGAGACCGTGAGCTTCGAAGACAGTTTCGACGCCGACCTCGAAGCCGATCTGGGCGACCTGGGCCCGAAGAGCGAACGGCCCAAGGCCGACCGAGACAACGGCAACCGCCGTGGTGGCGGCGGTAAGCGGCGGCGGCGGCAGCCGTCGACGCCACCGCTGACGTCAAGTGGAGACGTGCCAGGCACTTCTCCACTTCTGTGGGCCGTTCTCATCGCTTCGTGCGGTGAGGACGGCCCGTCGTCGTTTTCACGTACGCTCCCCGCATGCGAGTTGGCGTCAATGGAGCAGCGGGTCAGATGGGTCGAGCCGTGTGCGCAGCGGTCGACGCCGACCCGGACCTCACACTCGTCGCAGCGGTCGATCGTCACGCCGACGGTCCCGCTCCGTGCGACGGCGTGGCGCTGTCGTCCGAGCTGCATGCGTTCGCTGATGCACAGTGCGACGTCGTGGTCGACTTCACCGTTGCCGAAGCCGCTCGTCTGTCGCTTCCGTGGCTCGGCATGCACGGGATCCACGCCGTCGTGGGTACGACCGGGTTCGACGACGACGACATCGCGCTCTTCGAGTCGACGTTCGGTCCGGCCGGTCGGGAAGGGGACGGGCCGAACTGTCTGATCGCACCGAACTTCGCGATCTCGGCCGTGCTGATGATGCGTTTCGCAGAGATGGCGGCGCCGTGGTTCGAGACCGCCGAAGTGATCGAACTCCACCACACTCGCAAGGTCGACGCACCGTCGGGAACAGCCGTGAAGACCATCGAACGGATGGCGGCCGCGCGCGAGACCGACTTCGCTGCGGACCCCACCGAGGTCGAGGTGTACCCCGGTGCTCGCGGCGGGCTCGGACCCCGAGGGATCCGGGCGCATGCCGTGCGGATGCAGGGAATGGTCGCCCACCAGGAAGTCATCCTGGGAGCCGTCGGTCAGACCATCACCATCCGTCAGGACAGCTACGACCGGTCCAGCTTCATGCCCGGAGTCGTCCTGGCCTGCAAGAAGATCGCCGAACACCCGGGGTTGACCCGAACGCTCGACCCGTTCCTCGGTTGACGCATCCGATGGAACCCGTTGATCCGACACCCGTGGGTGAGCCGCTGCTCATCGCCGCAGCAGGCTTCGCTGACGACGGCCTGCTCGATGACGAACAGGCTGATGGTGACCTGCTCGGCGATGGCCTGCTCGGCGAGGACCTGTTCGCTGAGGTCGCAGCACCGTCGAACGGGTCGCCAACGGGCGACGGCGGAGCTGATCAGGACCGCGTCAGCGGATCGCGCCGCAGATGGCTGCTGACGGGGCTCGCAGCAACGGTCGCAGCCGTGGCCATCGCAGCGTTCGTCGTGCGCGAGGACGCCCCGCCGCCGAAGCCGGACATCCCGCTGGACGCCTGGGTGCCGTACTGGACCCTCGATGCTTCGACCGAGGTGGCTGCGCGACGGATTCCGTCGATGCGTGACGTGTCACCGTTCTGGTTCAACGCCACCGGTGCCGGCGAGGTCGTCATCGATCCGAATGCCAGCATCGAAGCGACCGAGGCGTTTCTCGATGTGGCTCGTTCGTCCGGAGCGTCGATCGTTCCGTCGATCGTCGACGCGCTTCCGGCAGGCGGCATGGCGGCGATCCTCGCCGACCCCGAGACGCGCCAGACACACGTCGACGCGCTGCTCGAGTTCGTCGTCGAATGGTGACTACGCCGGAATCGACCTCGACTACGAACAGTTCGCGTTCGCCGACGGGAGCGACACCTGGGAGGCGACCAGGCCGAACTGGGTCGCATTCATCGAGCAACTCGCATCGGAGCTCCACGCCGACGGCCGCACCCTGACGGTCAGCATCCCACCGGTGTACGACGCGGACCGGACCCCCGACAGCGGGTTCTGGGTGTACGACCACGGCGCCATTGCCGAGCACGTCGATGCCATTCGGATCATGGCGTATGACTTCTCGGTCGGTGACCCTGGCCCGATTGCACCGCTCGAGTTCGTCGAACGAGCGATCGACGGCGCACTCGAAGCAACCGATGCGCCTGAGAAGATCGTCCTGGGCTTGCCGGCGTACGGCCGCAACTGGGCAACCGCTGCATCGCCGGAGTGCGCCGGTGTCGACGTCGAAGGCACCACATCGGTGAACATCCGCACGGTGGACGAATTGATCGATCGGCGTGGGGCGACGCCGACCTTCAGTGAGGCGACAGGCGAGTGGAGCTTCACGTACGACCTCACCGTCGACGGTTCGGCCTGCGTGCAGACGCGTCAGGTGCACTACGTGGACGCCGAGGGCATCGGCCTGCGGATGGATCTCGCTCGGGCGAACCAGCTCGCCGGCGTGTCGCTGTGGGCGTTCGGGTTCGAGGACGAATCCGTGTGGGAGACCATTCTCCCGACTGTCAACGAGACGTGACGCGTCAGCCGGCGAAGTCGGAGCCGACCGCGGCGATCGAACGCACCTCACCGAGCCCGTCGATCATCAGTGCCCGCTCGGTCGCCCGCTCGATGACG
The DNA here is from genome assembly GCA_963797925.1 of Ilumatobacteraceae bacterium. Taxonomy (GTDB): domain Bacteria; phylum Actinomycetota; class Acidimicrobiia; order Acidimicrobiales; family Ilumatobacteraceae; genus Ilumatobacter_A. Next base: position 128,451 of record CAWCQZ010000002.1, read on the forward strand.
AACACCGAAGCGTCGCTGACGTAGGTCGTCGCTGTGCTGCCCTCGCTCCAGATGACCGGCTGGTCGTCGGCGGGTTCCGGTACGACGAAGTGGCGGCCGGTGTCGAAGTCGACGAATATCCACTCGTCGGCGTCTCCAGTCGGGGCGCTACGCACGAGGGCTGCGCTGCCGTCGGGTGAGATGGTGCCGCTCAGCCGAGGCGACCGGCCCGGACCGAGGACCGGGCGTGCCTGATCGAGTACCTGTGCGAACTCCGGAGACCGTTCCCCGATCGCCAGGACCTCGCCGGTGGTTCGCTCGACCCGATCGACGGTGCACCTGAGCTCGGCGTCACAGGTGCGCGTCAGCGCATGGTCGGGTCCGAGTGCCAGCAACTCGCCGTCGGTGAGCCTCGTCGTGCCGATGACGGCCACGACGAAGACATCGCCGCCGACGCGTGCGACCAACCGCCCGCGACCGTCCTCGCCGAGCAGTTCGCTGTTGGCGAGCTTCACTTCGCCACCCACATCGGCGGCTGTCACTCCGTCGCTGACGGCCACGACCTGATGGTCGACGCCGTCGGTGCGGCCGTCACGCGGACTCCAGACCACCCCCGGCTCCGACCCCGGAAGACGCGGCCTGTCGGGGATCTCGACGTCTTCGGGGAGTTCGAGCGGTCGCGTGCTGCCGAAGCCACTGACGAAACCGTCGGACCGGCCACCGGGGAGCACCACGATCTCGTCGTCGATCGTCACGAGATCGGGCGGGTTCGAGCCCGTTGTCGCCGGCACGGTCCAGACCGACGCCGTCGAGCTGTCGAGATCCAGATGGGCCATCGTGCCGAGGTCGCCGAGCACGACGACGTCGAGCCCGGTCGGACCGGATGGTGCCGCCGAGAAGGTGAACGGTCGGGTTGCCACGACGTCCTCGGTCGCTTCCAGTTCGGCGTCGGGCGTGCGGACGCCGAGGCCGTTGATCCGCCCGAGTTCGGTCGCGAACGGAACCGACTCGCCTGATGTCCGGTCGACGAACGTCAACCCGGTCCCGCTCATGTCGACGTCGAAGAACCCCGAGCTGTCAGCGGCCCACGACATGTTGCCGTTGAAGCTGTTGAGGACCGGCAGCGTGGCGACCACGGTGCCGTCGTCGAGGTCGATGAGCCGGCGTTGCCCGCTCTGGAAGTCGAAGGCGAGGGTCGCCGATCCGTCGGGGGAGAGGTCGAAGGTGGCGCTCGGGCTGAGCTGTTCGGACGTCACCGGACTCGCACGCCGTTCGCCGGTCACCCGGTCGAGGACGAGGTGGCTGCAGTCGAGTGCCTCGTCGCATTCACGCAGGAGGACGAATCCGTCGGTGGCTGCGAGGGCCCGGCCAGTCGAGATCCGCTCGACTCCGTCGGGGCCGATGACGTACACGCCGCCGGCATCGTTGACGATCTCGTCGCTGCCTCGTCGTCGCAATCCGTTGGCGAATGCAAAGGGGTCGAGCTGTGAGTCGGTTGCTTCGTACTCCTCCACCTCGCCGTCGAGGCTGACCGTGTACTGCTGGTTCTCGTTCTGCGTGAACGTGTTCACGAGAAACAGCGTCGTTCCCGCCTCGCCGGTGAACCAGTCGGACGGGAAGACGCCGCCATTCGCGCTGACCTCGAGGTCGACGGATCGCGCTGGGCCGTTGCGAGGGACGATGTTGAGCTTCGTACCGGTGGACCACGCAGCGCCGTCGGGCGCGACGATCACCCCGCTTCCGAGCGAGCCGTCCGCCGGTACTCGACGGACACTGCCGGAGGGGAGCGACACGGTGATGATCTCGCCGTCGACGGTGAGGACGATCTCCGTCGGTTCGGTGATCGCGGCCACTCGATCGGGAAGCTCGATCGATGTCGCATCGCCCCCGGCAACGTCGGGGCCGGGTGCCAGGACCCCGTCGGCGTTCGCGTCCGTGGAGTCGGATCCGCTGTCGGCGGACTCGTCCTCCTCCTGGCCGTCGTCCTCGTTCGCGTCCGGCAGCGTGCCGAGGGTCGTTTCCGGGCGGTCGCCGGCATCGCTCGCGTCGGTCGGGGGATCGCTTCTCGGCCAGAGCGCGACGGTGCCGATGACGAGCGCCACGACACATCCGACGGCGATGAGCGCCTGATTTCGCCTGCGGTGATCGACCGTGACGGCCGGTTCGTCGTGTTCAGCGGCGTCGGGCTGGTCCCATGTGAACTCGGGGGCCGGGCCGGCGGCCACGTCACCGGTTGCCCACGGCGAAGCCAGGTCCTCCGTCTCGCCACCAGGTTCTTGCCGTCCGACCACGGTGCCATCGAATCACATCGTCCGGTGGTCCAGACATCGGGCTCGCCACGCGACCATCGCACCCTCGTGTCAGGACTCGCCGGACGCGGCCGGAGCGAACTCCGGGCCGATCGCAGCGAGGCCACGGACGTCGGCGACTCCGGTGACCTCGATGATCGACCGGGTCGATCGTTCGTAGAGGAGGATCGAGCCACCGCTCGCGAACGCTGCGTATGTGCTGTCAGCGTTCCAGATGATCGGTTGACCCGTGTTGGGTACATCGATCGTGATCACGTCGGACGTGGCCAGGTCGACCACTCCCCAGGTCTCGTCGCTCTGCTCACCGTCGGCGTCGACCACGGCGAGGTCACCGAGTGACACCATCGCGATGCCTGCATCGGGAGACATCGAGCCAGCGAGTGAGACGTCTCGTTCCTCAGTCGCAGCCTCGGCGAAGTCCAGCACCGAGTCCGATCCGACCGGCGTCCGGTCGCCGCTCTCACGGTCGATCACCTCGAGCCTGCATGCCAACAGCTCACCGCACTCGCGGACGAGCACCGCAGATGTGCCGAGAGCGATCAGCTCGCCGCTCGTCAGCAGGACGGGTTCTTCACCTGTTGTTGCGTAGATGGATCCGCCTCGCTCGAAGACGAGTGAGCCGGCGCCGTCGTCACCGATCAGCGTTGCGTTGTCGACGACGAGTGTGGACTCGTCGGCTTGCCTGATCGGTCCACCGTCGATCGTGACGGCGATCTGATCGATGTCGGAGGCGCCCTGGACGTTGCGGGTCCAGAGGCCTCGTCCGTCCGGGCCGACAGAGATCGGCCGTTCCGGAAGCGAGTCCTCGGCGAGTTCCTGGGCGGTTCCATACGTCGCGAGGTAACCGGACTCGGCGTTGGAACTGAGCACGAGTGCCGTCGGGCCGTCCACGATGATCGTGGCCGGGTTGGAGCCGGGTGTGCTCGGGGCGTTCCACGATGAGGCGGTGGCGGCATCGAGGTCGATGAGCGCAAGCACGCCGATCCGGCCGGTCGTCAACAAGTCGATGCCGATCTCTGACGCCGGCGGCGTCGAGAAGCCGACCGGCGACGTCGGAATCGACGAGTCGATGAGTTCGCTCTCGGGGTAGCGGGCGGCGATGGCCGACACCTGGCCAAGCTCCTCACCGAAGACGAACGAATCGCCCGATGTCCGCTCGAGAAAGGTGATGCCCTGTCCCGTCGCCGACGTGAACTCGCCGGATCCATCCCGCGCCCATGCGCCGTCGGAACCGAAGTCGCCGGTGCCGCCCTCGATGGTGTCGCCGCTCTCGAGTTCCACGATCACTCGCTGCGGGCTCCCGCCGTACCGGGTGAACGAGATCGCCGTGCCATCGGGCGACAGCGACACGCCGTAGTAGCGGCTCCCCAAGGAGTCGGGTATGTCGATCACCCGCTCAGCGGGTGAGCCGTCGGATGCGTCGATCGGACGCACCACGAACTGGCAGGTCCGCTCTGCATCGCACCGGCGTACGAGCGCCTCGGTCTGCGAGGCGCCGATCACCGTGCCGTCCGTCAGCCGTTCGGCGGTGCCGTCCACGTCGAGCCGGTAGGCCCCGCCGGCGTCGTTGACGATCTGGACGCCCTGTGCGGCGATCGGGAACGAGAAGTTGGAGAACGTGGCAGCGGACGGTGCCGCAGCGATGCCGTCGGTCGTGATGAGGAACGACGCTTGGCTGTCGTCCGTCGGGTCGTACACCGCGACGACGAACAACGTCTCACCCGATGCGCCGGTGACCCAGCCGTAGGGACTGACCTGATCGGATGATGCTCCATCGCCGAATTGCGCCCGATCGATCACGACCGGGACGCCGGAGCGCGGGACGATCACCGTCGTGCCGAACGTCGAGACCATCGCCGCGTCCGGTCCGGCGATCATGGATCCGCCCCCGAAGCCGTCGCCGATGTTGGTCGTACCGAGATCGACAGATCGCACGCTGCCCGAAGGCAGCGAGATCGTGTGGACCGTGCCGTCGGTCGACTGGACGATGAGTTCGGTCGGGTCCACGTTCGCAGCGACAGGTGCGGGCAGGTCGATCCGCTGCAGCGTCCGCTCCGACCCATCGGACTGCTCCGAGGTATCGGGTTCTCCGCTGTCGTCGTCCGGGTTCCCGGACTCGTCCGCATCATCGTCGGCACGCTCGGGCAGCGTGCCGAGTGTGGTGACCGGGGCGTCGCTCCGGACCGGAGGTGCGTCGACGCTGTCGTCGTTCGAATCTCTGGGCCAGACGAGGAGACCGACGACGACCAGCGCAACGACGGTGAGCAACCCGATGACCACCGGTCGCCGTGACGTCTGCTCGTCTCGCTCTGCGTCGGTGCTGTCGATCCGTTCGTCGGGTCGGACGGCTCGGTCGGCCGTCGTGGTCGGGTCGTCCCAGACAACGGCGGTCGGCGGGGACGAGACCGGTACATCGTCGCTCGACCACGGCGACGGTGGTTCTGCGGCATCGTTCACGCTGTCATCTCAGCACATCGGTGATCTCGTACCCGGTCGCTGCGCCCGACGACCACGTGACAGATCGGATGGTCGAGATGCGTGTGGGGTCGCGAACGACCGAGCTCATTGCTTCATCAGCTCACGTTGCGACCGTGGGGGAGCGTCATGCGTCCCGCACGGTCGAAACTGCTGTCAGAGTGCGCCGAGGGCTGCGTCGTAGTCGGGCTCGTTGGCGATCTCGGAGACCAGTTCGGTGTGCTTCACCGTGCCGTCGGCACCGACGACCACGACGGCGCGTGCCAGCACACCGGCGAGCGGGCCGTCGGTCAGGTTCACGCCGAAGTCGTCACCGAAGGACGAACGGAACGACGATGCAGTCGAGACGTTCTCGATGCCTTCGGCGCCACAGAATCGACCTTGAGCGAACGGCAGGTCGGCGGAGATGCACACGACGGCGGTGTTGTCGAGGTCGGCAGCGCGCTCGTTGAACGTGCGCACGCTCGCCGCGCACGTGGGCGTGTCGACCGACGGGAAGATGTTCAGCACGAGGTTCTTGCCCTCGAACGACGACGTCGAGACGTCGCCGAGGTCAGCGCCCGTGAGCGTGAACGAAGGAGCAGTGGAACCGACCTGCGGGAGATCGCCGGATGTGTGGACGGGGTTGCCCCCAAGGGTGACTTCAGCCATGACGGGGACTGTACCCCGTGAGTTCGATCGGGTCAGCGTCGACGGAAGTTCTTCAGGTTGACCAGCACGACGAGGAAGATCGAGCCTGCCAGGAAGTACCACTGGTAGCGCGTGGTGAAATCGAGGAAGCTCTGCAACTGGTCTTCGAAGAACCGTGCGAGCCACCACATGAGGAGCAGGCGACCGGCGATGCCGATGGAGAGCAGTGTCAACAGCTTGGGCCACGGCGTGCGGCGCACGCCGGTCAGGACGCCGACGATGTTCGATCCCGAGAAGATCGGGATGAGCAGCCACTCGGCCTTCTCGAAACCGCGATCGAAGGTCTTCTCCGCCTCGTCGTTGAACCCCAGATACTTCTTGAACCAGCCGACCGCTTCGCCGGCGTATGCCCGGCCGATGAGGTGACAGACCACGAACGCCAGAGTGATCCGGAGGAAGCCGATCGCCACGTAGGCGGGGATGGAGACGTCGGATCCGAGTGCGAAGGCCAGGTAGCGGTTGCGCGAGGAGAGCAGCAGCAACAGCTCGGGGCGAGGGTTGTCGACGTTGGTCAATCTGACCCACGTCGCGTTGGCGATGTTGGTACAGATGACGAGGACGACGAACGCCACCAACGTGAATGGAGCCCATCGTGGTTTGACGTGCTCCGGTGGCTCGGATTCTGTGGCCGGAGCACCAGTCGGGGGAGGCAGGGTCTCGTCGCTCACGAACCGTCGACGGTAGTGCCCGATCAACTACGTTCATCGGTCATGCAAGGCCTGATGCAAGACGTTCCCCTCACGATCACCCATCTCTTCGATCGTGCCGAGCAGTACTTCGGCCACAAGGAGATCGTCACGGCGACGGGGGCCGGGGTGGAACGCACCACCTACGGCGAATGGGCGGCCAGAACCCGCAAGCTCGGAGGAGTGCTCGACACGTTGGGCATCTCGGCCGAAGGGCGGGTGGCGACGTTCGCGTGGAACACCGCTCGCCACCTGGAGTTGTACTTCGCGGCTCCGTGCTCCGGACGCGTCCTGCACACGTTGAACATCCGTCTGTTTCCCGAGCAACTCACCTACATCGTCAACCATGCCGACGACGAAGTGATCTTCGCCGACAAGTCGCTGCTCGGCCTGCTCGCCCCGCTCATGTCGAGCTTCGAGCGGTTGGCGCACCTCGTCATCATGGATGACGGACCGACCTCGGGTGGTGACGAGATTCCCGACGGGCTCGACGCGAACGGCGTGCAGGTGCACGACTACGAAGCGCTGCTCGCTGCGGCCGAGCCGGTGCAGTGGCCGGTCATCTCGAATGAACGCCAAGCCGCCAGCATGTGTTACACGAGCGGCACGACGGGCAACCCGAAGGGGGTCGTCTACAGCCACCGATCCACGTACCTCCACACGATGGGGGCGATGATGGCCGACAGTCTCGGCGCCCGCGAATCCGATGTGATCCTCCCGGTCGTGCCGATGTTCCACGCCAACGCGTGGGGCTCGCGCACGCTGCCGTCGCAACCGGGGCCTCGCTGGTGATGCCGGGTCCCGATCTCTCCGGCCCAGCTGTCGCCAAGTTGATCGTCGACGAGAAGGTCACCGTCGCTGCCGGCGTGCCGACCATCTGGATGGCCGTGCTGCCCGAACTCGAGGGCAAGGACACGTCGTCGCTCCGCTCGATCCCCTGTGGCGGGTCGGCGGTCCCGAAGTCGTTGTCCGAGGGATACCGAGAACAACTCGGTCTCCCCATCCTGCAGGCGTGGGGAATGACCGAGACGAGCCCGATCGCCTCGGTCTGCCACATCGACGCCGATCAGTCGCTGCTCAGCATCGAGGAGCAGGCCGACCTGAGAACCCAGGTCGGGCGGATCAGCTTCGGCGTCGACGCTCGCGTGGTCGATCCCGAGACCATGGAGCCGATCGTGTGGGACGGCGAGTCCAGCGGCGAGCTGCAGTGCCGCGGCAACTGGATCGCGTCGGCGTACTACGACGACGAACGCAGCAGCGAGAGCTTCACCGATGATGGCTGGCTCAAGACCGGTGACGTCGCTGCGGTCGATGAGCGTGGACGTATCCGTCTGGTCGACCGCACGAAGGATCTGATCAAGTCCGGTGGTGAGTGGATCAGCTCCGTCGAATTGGAGAACGAGATCATGGCGCACCCGCAGGTCGCCGAGGCCGCGGTGATCGGTGTGCCGCACCCGAAGTGGGGTGAGGCCGCAGTGGCCTGTGTGGTCAGAGTTGCGGGGGAGGAGCCCACGGCGGAGTCGATCATCGAGTTCCTCGACGGCAAGGTCGCGAAGTGGCAGCTGCCGAAGGGTGTCATCTGGATCGACGAGGTCCCCAAGACCAGCGTCGGCAAGTTCTCGAAGAAGACGCTGCGCGACGCTCATCACGACCACTTGATGGACCAGTGAGGCGCATCGCGCTGCTCGCCTTCGCAATCGCCGTCGTCGGAGCCTCGTGTGCCCCCGACCCGCTCGACACCTACTCGGTGCAGGACGAGGAGGCACCGCCGGCGACCCGGGCTCCGCTGCCGACGACCACGACCACGGAACCCGTCACGGAGTCGGTCGGCGAATCGGTCGAGCCCGAACCCGACCCGACGTACGGTCCGAACGGCGAGCGCGTCGACGTGCGTTCGTTGGACAACAGCTTCATCCAGCAGCAGATCGAGATCGAGGCAGGCACCGAGGTCAACTGGATCAACGGCGGCCGCAACGACCACAACATCCTGCCCGTCGACGAGTCGCTGACCTGGGGCGTCGATCGCGACACCTTCGTGCCCGGCACCGAATACGCGCATGTCTTCGACACGCCCGGCGTCTACCCCTACTTCTGCTCGATCCACGGCACGACCGAGGCCGGCATGGTCGGAGCAATCGTCGTCACCGAACCCACCTGACGACAGCGGGCGCCATCGGTCCGACTGGTTCGGCATCGGACGGAACGACTCGGCGGAGTTGTGAGTGGTTCGGGAACTGGCGAAACAGCGGCGGGTGATTCTCGAAACGGGTGCCAAACGATCGCCGATCCCGGTGCGGACCGCGTGTCGCGTGAGACACTCATCACATGAGCGAAACGATCGATGACATCGGGGCTGGTGAGGGCCCGGTGTCCGATGGGCCGGGCCAAGGGGCCGACACCGTGGAATACGTCGCCCAGAAGAAGCACTCGCTCGCCCTGCGCTGGATGCACTGGATCAACTTCCCGGTGTTGATGGTGATGATGTACTCGGGCATGCGGATCTACTGGTCCGACCTCCGCGAGCCGTATGCGCTCGGGATCGGCGGCTGGCAGGTCTTCGAGTTCTGGCCCGACAGCGTGCAGAGCGGCCTGCAGTTGGAACGCAAGCTCGCCAAGGGCATCGCGTTCCACCTCAACTTCGGCTGGTTCTTCGTGATCAACGGCCTGGCCTACATGTTCGTGCTGTCTCGCAAGGGCGAGTGGCGACACATCGTCCCCGACCTCCAGTCGATCAAGGACTCACGCAAGACCGTTGCGCACGACCTGCACCTCACGAAGGACAAGCCGGTCCAGGGCAAGTACAACCCAGCCCAGCAGATCACCTACAGCATCGTCATCGTCATGGCCGCCCTGCTCGTGTTCAGCGGCTTCGCGATCTACAAGCCAGGGCAGCTGTCATGGCTCGAAGCCGCATTCGGTGGCTACGACTACGCACGCTTCGTCCACTTCACGGTGACGATCCTGCTGATGCTCTTCTTCCTGGTGCACATCCTCCAGGTGGTCCGAGCTGGCTGGTCGAACTTCGCATCGATGGTGACCGGGTACCGGCTCGACCGCGCCGACAGCGCCGAGGTGGCGCCTCCGTCAGCCTTCGGCCCCGACGGTCAGGCGAACGACACGGCTCGACCGACACAGGTCGAAGAAGGGAGCGCATCATGATCGGCGATGCCCGCAACGAACAGGAGGCGGAGCGCGAGCGCAGGCTCCGCGAACTCACCGACGACGGTGAGATCATCTCCGCCGGCGAATATCGCAAGCGGTCCCGGCGATCGTTCCTCGGTTTCGGTGCCGCTGGCGTCGCGGGGTACGTCGGCTTCAACGCCCTCCAGAACCAAGAGGAGGACGAGCGCATCCCCAAGGCGTTGCGCTGGGGCTTGGAGCGCAACGATGACGTGTGGTCGGCCCTCGAACGAGACGGGGCTCAGGCTCGAACGTTCGACATCGCGGACCGTGAGGACATCCGAGTCAACGGCACGATCGGCCTCGATTCGGATCCTGTCGAGAGCTTTGCGATCTCGATGCGCGTCGAAGGCGAGGAGTACGCAGCGGTCCCGGCCGACGACGTCCGCAACCTCGAAGCCCGCGACATGGTCTGGGAGCACAAGTGCATCGAAGGTTGGGCGAACATCGTCCACTGGACCGGCACGCGTTGCTCCGACTTCCTCGCCGAGTACGGCCCCGAGAACGATGATTGGGAGTACATCTCGCTGCGGACGCCTGACGAGGAGTACTACGTCGGCATCGACCGGTACACGGCGTTCCACGACCAGACCTTGTTCGCATGGGCGCTCAACGGCGAGGATCTCACGTCCGAACACGGTGCCCCGCTCCGGCTCGCCACCCCGTTCAAGTACGGAATCAAGCAGTTGAAGCGAGTCGGGATCGTCGAGTTCACCAACACCCGTCCCACCGACTACTGGTTCGAGCGGGGCTACGACTGGCACGCCGGATTCTGAGTCGTCAACGCTGCTGACTACTGTCTCTCGAAACCCGGCGGTCGTCGTCGGCGAAGGGGGAGCCATGAAGTTCAGTTCGAAGATGTTGGCGTTCGTCGCTGCGGTGTCGCTCGTCGTCGCTGCGTGCGGAGGAAGCGGCGGCTCGAATCGCGCCGAGGTCCCCGTCGAGTCGGGCGAGATTCCCGACGTGACCGAGGCGCCGGAGCCGACCACGGCGGACACCGATCCTCCTGCGACGGATGCGGCAGATTCGACCGAGCCTGCGGCAACGGATGCACCGGAGCCCGACCCGGTACCGGTCGAGGCGGAAGTCGTGATCGACGGGGATGCCGACGGCATCCTCAACGTCCCCGACGAGTATCCGTCGATCCAGGCAGGCGTCGACTCAGCGGTGTCCGGCGACCTCGTCCTGATCGCACCGGGTGTCTACAACGAAGCGGTCAACGTCGTCACCGACGAGATCGTGATCCGCGGACTCGAGCGCGAAGGCGTGGTGCTCGACGGTGAGTTCGAACTCGACAACGGAATCCGCGTCCTCGGGGCAAAGGGCGTGGCGGTCGAGAACCTCACGACGCAGAACTACACCGACAACGGTGTGTTCTTCACGTCCGCCGACGGCTACCGGGCCTCCTACATCACCGCGTACCGCATCGGCGACTACGGCATCTACGCCTTCGATTCCGTCAACGGACAGATCGAGCACTCGTACGGGGCGGGGAGCCCCGACGCCGGCTTCTACATCGGCCAGTGCTATCCGTGCAACGCGGTGATGGACGACGTGCTCGCCGAGCACAACGGTCTCGGATACTCCGGCACCAACGCCGGTGGCAACCTCACCATCGTCAACTCGACGTTCCGCAACAACCGGGCCGGCGTCGTCCCGAACTCGGGCTCGTACGAGCTCTGCTATCCGCAACGCCAGAACATGATCGTCGGCAACACGATCTACTCGAACAACCAGCCCGACACTCCGGCGATCGACGTCGCGCTCCTCGCGATGGGCAACGGCGTGGTCGTGGCCGGTGGCATCGGCAACACGGTCGAGCGCAACCTGATCTACGACCACGACAAGACCGGTATCGCGCTCACGCCGTTCCTCGAGGAAGGCGCGAACGACGACCTGCCGAGCGAGGACGAGTGGGCCGTCGAGTGTGCCGAACAGCGTCTCGAACCGCTCGCCGACGACATTCCCGATGCCCTGCTGTGGGAGGCATACGACAACGTGATCCGCGACAACGACATCAGTGACAGCGGTGTCGCCGACCTCGGTGTCGAAGGCGTGGAAGTGGCCACGGGCGACCTGCGCAACTGCTGGTCGGGCAATGCCGGAGCGTCGAGCGCTCCGGCCGACCTGGAGACCATCGCAGGTTGCGAGTCCGACGCCGTGGCGGCCGATGACCCGGCGTGGGCCGTGTCTCCGCTCGACGTGTTGAGCTGGCTCGTCGATGCCGAGACCGCACCACCGTCGATCGACTACGAGATCGCCGAACTCCCGCCGATCCCCGATCTCGACGACATGCCCGACGCTGCGACGGCCCCTGCCGAGCCCGCCACGGACATGCCGCGCACGGTCGACGTCGACGCCGTCACCACCCCCACCCGCTGACCCGAGATCCGTTCGGGTGTTTGCGTCCATCCGGGTGTTTGGCCCTGGGTTTCTCCGACGGAAACACCCGGATGGGCCAATGCGGCCGCGTCAGGCGGCCACCTCGCGACAACGCTGCTGGTAGAGAGCGAACAGCTCCGATGCAAGCGCGTCGATGTCCAGCAGATCGAGGCTGGTCACTCGCACGATGATCCAACCGAGCAGTGCAGCCTGGCGGTCGCGACGCTTGTCGTCCGTCGAACCGATCACACCGAGGTGACTCGGGTGGACGTCGATCTCCACGCCCCAACGAATCGACGGAACGGCGAGGTCGAGACGGGCTCGGCGACCGTTCGGGAAGTGGAGCCATTCGGCGTTGGTCTCCACCGGGACGCCTCGTGCGAGCAGCGCATCGGCGACCCGTCGTTCGGCGTCGGACTCCGTCGGGGTGTCGGTCAGCGTGGCGATGGATGCGGTGAAGCGCGCGGAACCAGGACGTGCGCGATGGCAGAGTCGCTCGGCGGTTCGAAACAGCTCAGGAACCGTGACGCCGTGCTCGTGGACGAGTTGATCGAGAACGGAGCGGTGATCTCGATCGCCGAGCTCTGCGGCGAGATCGAAAGCAAGTCGGGTCGGTTGCGCGAGACGGATTCCGTCGAGGCGGCGAACGATGTCGCTCGCTGAGACCTTCGTGGATCGTCGCTGGCGCACGCCGTCGTGCACCAGGTGGAGTGGATGCGCACTCGACAGGATGATCGGTGAACGCTGCGGCATTCTCCGGAGTCCGTACAGCTGCCCAGCGGTCGCCCCGGTGATGAACGTCGTGGGATGAGCGAGGCAGAGTTCTGCGCATCGTTGTTCGAGTGTCCGCTCCGACGAGGCAATGCGCCGAACCGATTTGTAGTCACCGACCAGGACCTCCGCGCCCTCCAGCCGTCGGATGGTGGTGCGCGACACGCCGGCACCGACGAGTTGCGAGGTGGTGATGACCCCGTGCTGCGATCGGGCGAGGCGAAGCGCCTTCGACGTCAGATCAGCCATGATTCCTCCAGACGGTTCGATCGAACGCCAGAGGGGAGTCGGTCCGGCCACTGTAACGCCCCGACGACAGCCGCCGATCCGGGTGTTTCCGTTCATCCGGGTGTTTGGTGCCGGGTTTTCCTGACGGAGATACCCGGATGGACGCAAACACCCGGATGAGTTCGGGGGGCTGAAACACCCGACGCAACGGAAACACCCGACTCGTGCCCGCGTAGGCTGACCGCCGTGCGGGTGCGGGGCGTCGGGGCGATTGCGATGGCGGCGGCGCTGGTCGTCGCTGCGTGCGGAGGATCGACCCAGGAGCCAGGAGCTGACGGCGACCCGGATCCGGGTCGGGTGGGTCCGCAAGGTCGGGTCGCACAGTTCATCGTGCAGTGCGAGGTCAGCCACATCGGGTTCGATGATCCGATCGTCCTGCCGTGGCAACCCGGCAAGAGCCATCAACACCAGTTCTTCGGCAACACGGCCACCGACTCCGAACCCGGATACGAGCGAGCGCTCGGCGCCGACACGAGCTGTGATCAACGACTCGACACCGCCTCGTACTGGTCGCCGACGCTGCTCGACGCGGCCGGCGGGCGAATCGAGTCGACCGGACTCACGGCGTACTACCGCCCCGGTGACGGCGTGTCCCCTGCCGACGTCGTCGCGTACCCGCCCGGATTCATGATGATCGCCGGCAGCGCGGCCGCCGACGAGCCGCAAGGCCGAGACGTGATCGCCTGGGGATGCGGGTCGGGTGCGCAGCGCGAAGACCGACCGCCGACCTGCCCGGCCGAGACCGGCCTGCGGTTGTGGATCACCTTCCCCGACTGCTGGGACTCCACTCGGCTCACGGCGTTCGGTTCCGGAGCCCACGTGCGCTACAGCGACGATGGTTGCCCCGACTCGCACCCGGTCGCTCTGCCCCAGTTGCAGATGGCCATCGACTACCCGTCGGTCGCCACCGACGACCTGACGTTGAGCTCGGGCTCGATCGACTCCGCCCACGCCGACTTCTGGAACACGTGGGATCAGGCGAAGCTGGAACGCGAGGTCGAACTCTGCCTCAACCGTGACCTCGTCTGCGGCGTCTCCGGCTGACGGTCAGATGCCGTAGAGCCCAGCGACGTCGACCGGCGGCTGCGTGCCGGGGTCCGGGCACACACCGAAGTTGACCGCGCCTGGAAACTGCGGCACGGGGCATCGCTGGCCGGCGACATGGGTCACCGCTCGCGAGATGAAGTCGGCAGCTCCGTGGCCGCCGTACGTGTCGAGGTGGATGCCGTCGGCGTACAGCCAGAACGGTGCCTGCCGGGCGACGGCGCTCCACTCGACCGCTGTCATGTCGGCATTGCGCGACGCAGCCTCGCGGATCGCAGCATTGTGGGCCGCGTAGATCTGCTTGCCAGCGAGGGAACCACCCTTGTCGAAGGCGAACTCGCGTGAGTGGGTCAACCAGATCACATGGCTGATCCCCTTCGCCCGTGCAGCCTCGAGGATCAGCGGGATGCCGCCGGCGACGTTGGACGGACCGTCGTTGTAGCCGGCCATGATCACGGCGATGTCGAACGAACCGAACGCGAGCGACTGCAGTTCCTGGAGCGCGTTCGGCGGCGGGATCGGTCCCTCGCGACCGGTGCACGAAGGACGCACGAGTCGGCGGCACGAGCGTGCGCGAAGGTCGATGTCGGCGCCGCGCAACTGGGCCCAGGCCCGGTTGCGGTCGATGCCGGCAAGGCTGGAGTCGCCGATCACGATGACCCGCTGCCGGTCGATGACGTTGCTCGCAACGCCCGGTTCGGTGATTCGCGCCGGCGTGCCCGTGAAGTAGCCGAGCAGGTCGAACGTGAGCTCCGAACCGGTGTCGGCGTAGATCGGACGCCCCGGCTGGATGCGGCGGTGATCCCGAACTGAGCGGTGAGGTCGCCGCGCTCGCCGTACCCCGATGAGGTGGCACCGCGAGTCGTGCCGGCTGCGTGAGCGGTGAGGTAACCGTTCGCGCCCGGAGCGATCATCGTGACCGAGTACGCCGCCGCCGCGATGTCGTCCCCCAGCGATGGGAGCGACACCTCGATGGTGCCACCGCGGTGGACCGGGTCGGGTCGGAACCTGGTGTCGAGGAGTCGCGACGGGTTGGTCGGAACGAACAGGCCGTCGGCCGACACAGCCGCGGACTCACCGGTGAACGAACCGGTCACGTCGACGATGAGGTGGGTGTCGGCGCTGACGTACACGTCGAACCCCGCTGCCGTGACCGGGACGACGGTCGCTGCGGCGCGGAACTGCCCGGCCCGGTCCGTGTTGAGCACCGACGTGTCGGGCCGGTCGGAGCCGGCCGGGTAGACCGAGACGAATCCGCCGTCGACATTGCGCACGGCGGTGATGTTGACGGCGAGTGCCGTGGCATCGGCGGGCACGCCGTCGGGGAGAGCGACGGTCAGCGTCGATCCAGCGGTCGGGCGTTCCCCGGAGCGGGTGTCGAGCAGCCGGCGCGACGTCGGCTCGGGCACGAAGCGTCCGGCAGTCGCTGAGGACGTGGGGACGAACGCGCCCACGACATCGACGATGACTGCGCCGTCGCCGAACGACCCGGTTCGATGAACAGCGATGTGGCGGTCGTCGCCGATCGCTACGGTCGCCGTGTTCGCTCGGGTGTCGCCTGCGTTCCAGTTCAGTGTGGCGGCGGTCTGACGGTCGCGCCCGGAGGGGTAGGCCACGAGCCAGCCACGATCGCTCGGGTCGACGATGGTCGACGAGACCACGACCGATGTGGCGGTGTCGGGGATTCCGCAGGCTTGCGTGCTGATCTTCGCGGTGGAGTCGTCGATCGTGACGAAGCCGAGTTCACGACGCGTGTCGGCCAGCCGGCACGGTACGACGGGGACGTAGGCAGAGGTGTCGGCAGCGGCAGCGTGCGCGACCGGCGACGTTGTCGCCGGTGCGCTTCGATCGTGGAGTCCGACCGTGAAGATCGTTGTCGCGAGCGCGACGGTCACCGTGAGTCGTGTGAACATCCGCTCCATGCGTCGAAAGTAGTGGCTTCGAATGGCCAGATGAGGCGGAATCCTCAGATCCGTCCGGCGTCGGTCACCCGCTGCAGGAATTCCTGCGTCCGAGGTTCCTGCGGGTCGCTGAACAGTGAGTCCGGCGGACCCTGCTCCAGGATCTGTCCGTGGTGGAGGAAGCAGACCCGGTCGCTGATCTCGCGGGCGAAGTTCATCTCGTGTGTGGCGAACAGCATCGTCATGCCGTCGGTCTTCAGGTCGCGGACCACGTCGAGTACGTCGCCGACCAGTTCGGGGTCGAGGGCGGAGGTGATCTCGTCGAACAGCATCACTTCGGGCTTCATCGCCAGCGAGCGGACGATTGCAACGCGCTGTTGCTGACCACCCGACATCTGGTCCGGGTACGCGTCGATGCGCGCTTCGAGACCGAGGCGCACCAGGAGGTCGCGGGCGGACTCGCGGGCTTCCCGCTTCGACACGCCGAGCACCTTGCGCGGCGCGATCGTGACGTTGTCGACGACGCTCACGTGGGGAAGAGGTTGAAGCTCTGGAAGATCATGCCGATGCGTCGGCGGATCGGGTCGTCATCGAGGCCCGTTCGGCGATGTCGACCCCGTCGAGCAGGATCTCGCCGTCGTCGAACGGCACCAGCAGGTTGCTGCACCGAAGCAGCGTCGACTTGCCGGACCCGGATGCGCCGATGAGCGTGATGACCTCGCTCGTGGCTCACGTCGAGATCGATGCCGCGCAGCACCTCCGTGTCACCGAACGACTTGGTGATCCGGATCAGTGCGAGCTTGCTCGTCATGAGATGGCCGTGGCTCCGGTGCGGCGCCGCTCACGCTTCAGCAGGTGGTCGGCGAGGCGGGTGCACGGGATGCTGACGATGAGGAAGATGATCGCCGCTCCGACGTACGGCGTGAAGTTCGCCGCCAGCGACTTCTGGATCTCGGCGCGCCGCAGCACCTCGACCGGACCGATGAGGCTGACCAGTGCGACGTCCTTCTGCAGGCTCACGAGGCTGTTCAGCAGTGGCGGGACGACGTGGCGGATCGCCTGGGGGATCACGATGGTCGACAGCGTCTGGCCCGACGACATCCCGAGCGATCTCGCGGCGGCACGCTGGCTCTCGTGCACGCACTCGATGCCGGCGCGGAACACCTCCGAGGTGTAGGCGGAGTACGAGAGCACGAGTGCGACGGTGCCCCAGATCAGCGGGTTGCTCCACTCGCGTGAGGGGATCAGCCCTGGGATGCCGAACCCGATCAGGTGATCGTCAGGATCACCGGGACCCCTCGGAAGATGTCGGTGAAGACCACGGCGAGGCAGAAGCGGGAAGAGTGCGGGGCTGGTGAGTGCGCGTGATCGCCACGAGGAGCGACAGCACGAGGATCAGCGGAAGTGACCACGCGAAGATCTGGATGTTCAACCAGAACGCTCGGGCGACATCGGGAAACGACTCGCGCAGGATGTCGAGGCGAAGAACGACCGCTTGACCTGCGCCCAGCGGGGAGCGCGAGGCACGAGCACGACCACCGCCACGAGGGCGATGATCGTGCTCGTCGCAGCGATCGCAGCGCCGCGTCGGCGGCGGTCGCGTTCGTACGCTTGGCGTCGCGTGAGGGACGCGCCGGGGGACGACACGTCAGCCGTCACCGCAATCGCATGTTCGGACGCTCGGCGTCACTCGCTGGGATGATCGGAGCGACGTCGCCGACTTCGAGCCACTGGTCGGTGATCTCGTCCAACTCGCCGGACTCGGTGAGCGCGGTCAGCGCATCGTCGACGCACGGCTTGAGCGGGCTGTCGTTCTCGAGCACGAAGGCGAGCTCGTCGCCCTGACCGTCGGTGTCGCGGGTGAACTGGCCGATCACACTGGAGCCTTCGATTTCGACGGCGGACACGAACAGTGCCGTCGGGAGGTCGAAGACGGCGGCGTCGAGCTGGTTCGCTTCGAGCGCTGCCTTCACCGCTGAGTTGTCGTCGTAGACGAGCGGTTCGGCGTCGGGCTGGATGACCTCGGTGATGAACTGCAGGCTGGTCGTTCCGGACTGTGCTCCGAGCTGCAGACCCTTGAGGTCAGCGATCGAGGCGCCTTCGGCAGCGGACCCGTCCAGCGCGAGGAGCGCCTGGTTGCCGGTGTAGTAGGGGAGTGAGAAGTCGACGACTCGCTTCGCGTTCGTCGGTCACCGAGAACTGCTGGATGTTCATGTCGAAGTTCTTCTCTCCGGGCTGGATGGCCACGTCGAATCCGGTGCGGACCCATGTGACGGCGTCGCCCTCGTAGCCCATCTCGTCGGCGACGGCCATGCCGACGGCGCTTCGAAGCCTTCGCCGGACTCGGGAGCGTTGTCGACGATCCACGGCTCGAAGACCGGCTCGCCGGTGGCGAGGGTGAGCACGCCGTCCTCGAGCGTGTTCGAGCAGGAGTCGTCGGCTGGGGCTGCCTCGGGCTCGTCGGCGGGCGCCTCGGATTCCGTCTCGGCGAGGCCCTCGTCGACAGCGGCGTCGGTGCTGGCCGGCTCGGCCTCGTCGCTGCTGCCGCATGCGGCGAGAACGAGGGCGCCGACGGTGACGACAGGCAGGATTCGGCGGGCATTGGTGCGCATTCGGGTCTCCTTGGCAGGGGTGTTCACGAGGCATCCAACCTAGTGGTCGTGTCCCGACCGATCACTGCCCAGTAGCGTCACGCACCTATGTCGAACCCACCGGCCACGCAGTACTCGATCTCGCTCAAGGTGACCTTGCAGAACGTCCCGGGAGTCCTCGGGCGCCTTGCGGCGTCGATCGGTGAGGTCGGTGGCAACATCTACGCAGTCGACTCCTTCGTCGCGAAGGGTTACGTCGTCGACCGCGAGATCGTCGTGAACTGTTCGAGCGTCGAGCACCAGACAGGTCGTCGTCGACGCCGTGCGAGGCACCGAGGGGATCACGCTCCACGACTGGCACGACCGCACGTTCCGGATGCACGAGGGCGGCAAGATCGAGGTGCTGTCGCTGTGCCCGGTGGGGGACCAGGACGACCTGTCGATGGCGTACACGCCGGGCGTGGCCCGGGTGTGCAACGGCGATCGCCGACGACGAGTTGCTCGCCGACAGTACACGATCCGGCGCAACACGGTCGCGATCGTCACCGACGGCACCGCCGTGCTCGGCCTGGGCGACATCGGCCCGAAGGGTGCGATGCCGGTGATGGAGGGCAAGGCACTGCTGTTCAAGGAGTTCGGCGGTGTCGACGCGTTCCCGATCTGTCTCGACGTGTCGTCGCCCGAGGAGATCATCGAGACCGTCATCCGTCTCGCTCCGACCTTCGGCGGCATCAACCTCGAGGACATCGCTGCGCCCGGTGCGTTCCAGGTCGAGGAGGCCCTGAAGGAAGCGCTCGACATCCCGATCTTCCACGACGACCAGCACGGCACCGCCGTGGTCACGCTGGCGGCGCTCGAGAACGCGCTGCGGATCACCGGAAAGAAGATGGAGCGATCTGTCAGCATCGTCATCTCCGGTGTCGGCGCTGCCGGCGTGGCGATCGGCAAGATCCTGCTCGGCGCCGGTGCGACGAAGATCATCGGTGTCGACAGCAAGGGTGCCGTGTACGACGGACGCGACGGCCTGAACACCTGGAAGCAGTGGTTCGCCGAGAACACGAACCCCGACGGCCTAGCAGGGTGCGCTCGTCCGACGTGATGCACGGCGCCGACGTCTTCATCGGAGTGAGCGCACCCGACGTGCTCACCGTCGACGACATCGACAACATGGACCGACGCAGCCGATCGTGTTCGCGATGGCGAACCCCGACCCGGAGATCCGGCCCGAACTCGTCGGTGAGTCGTGTCGCGGTGATGGGCACCGGTCGGAGCGACTACCCGAACCAGATCAACAACGTGCTCGCCTTCCCCGGGATCTTCCGCGGAGCACTCGACGCACATGCCACGGACATCACCGAGGGCATGAAGCTGGCGGCGGCCAAGGCGATCGCCGAATCGGTGTCCGACGCCGATCTCACCGCCGACGAACATCATGCCGTCGGTGTTCGACCGGCCCGTGTCGATGCAGGTCGCTGAAGCGGTTGCGCAGGCCGCGGTCGCCGACGGCGTCGTGCGCAGTTCCTGACCCGTCTGCACCGAGGAAGAGAACGCCGCGTCCGGTGGGGGAGGCGGCTACCGGTCGGTCCCGCACGAGTTCGTGAAGTCGGCGTCAAGTCGGCCACGGACCTGTCGATGACCAAAGCGTGAAGTTTCCGAGGACGACATCGTGACCGTTCACGAATCGACCTATGTTCCCGACGTGGCGGTCGTCGACATCGCGCTCGACGTGCAGTCTCCGAAACGACGGGTGGTCGCGTGCCGCCTGGCCGCCACGTTCCTGGTGGTCGCTGCTCGGTTCGGCGCTGTGGGTTCGGCGTGAGCTGATCGCTGACGCACTCGACGAGATGGGCCGCCTCTCGTTCTGGGCGCTCTCGATCCTGATCACTCTCACCGTGTACGAACGATGGTCGCGTGCCGACATCGTGCGGCGACTCCTCGGCGAGAACGTCACGCTCGGCACGCGCGGTCACCATCCACGACGTCGGCACAGCCGTGAGCAAAGGCGTGCCGCTCGGTGGCGCGGTCGGAACAGCGATGCGCTGGTCGATCGCCCGGGACTCGGGAGTCGGCTCGACACGCTTCGCGTCGACCTTGATCGCGTACGGGATCGCCACCACCTTCGTCTCGTGGCTGCTGCCGTTCGGCGCGCTGCTGATCGACCTGACCCAACGTTCGGCCAGCGGCACCGACATCGCCATCCTGATCGTCATCGCCGCGGTGGTCACCGCGTCGGCGGTCTTCTGGATGATCGTGCTGCGTTCGGAACGACTCGAAGGATGGGCGGCCGGTCGGATCCGGACGATGTGGTCGAAGATGGCCGGCCGGATCACGTCGCTCGATGCTCACGATCCCGCCGGGAGCGTCGCTGCGGTACGCCACGAACTGTTCCAGATCGCACGCCGGCCGCTGCCGTTGCTCGGCCGGACGATGCTCGCACAGCTGTGCGGCTCGGTGATCCTGTACGTGGCGCTGCGTTCACTCGGGGTCGGTACGGAACTGGAGGCGACGGAGTTCTTCCGCCTGTTCTTCATCACGCACCTCCTGGGCACGTTCGCGCCGACTCCGGGCGGCATCGGGGTCGTCGAGGCGGGTGCGACGGGCGCGCTCGTGGCGGCTGGTGTCGAGACGACGACGGCCCTCGCCGCAGTGCTCGTGTACCGGTTCCTCACGTACGTCGTGCCGATCATCTTCGGCGCAGCGCTGTACCTGGTGTGGCGAGTTCGCAGCGCCAGGAGCCGTGCGGCCACACTGTGAGCCATGGCGCACGAATCGACTCCGCAGTTCCAGACCTTTCACGCTCTGAGGATCAAGGGCTTCGCAGCCGTCGACACGCTCGTCGAGATGACGACCCTGTCGACTGATGACGTGGAACTCGCCCTGACCCGGCTCGCCGACAACGGCTACACCCAGTTCCGCGAGAACCGAGGGCTCTGGCAGCTCACGGCGGACGGCCGGGCCGCTCATGGCGAACACCTGTCGGCCGACCTGGAGGGACTCGATGTCGCAGCGACCCTCCGAACGCACTACCAGTCGTTCCTCACCAGCAACTCGAAGTTCAAGGAGCTGTGCGGCGACTGGCAGCTACGAGATGGTGAGCCGAACGATCACAGCGACACTGCCTACGACGAATCGGTCGTCGAACGACTGTCGGCGTTGCACGCCGACGCGCTGCCCGCCGTGACGTCGATGGGGGAGGGCATCTCGAGAATGAGTCCGTACTCGAACCGGCTGGTCGAGGTGTTGGCGAAGGTGCAGACCGGAGAGACGAAGATGTTCACCGGCGTGATGTGTGGGAGCTATCACGACGTGTGGATGGAGTTGCACGAAGACCTGATCCTCACCCAGGGCATCGATCGCTCGGCCGAAGGCTCGTTCTGACATTTCGTCGAAGGCTCGTTCTGGCATTTCGTCGAAGGCTCGTTCTGACGATTCGTCGAAGGCTCGTTCTCACACCTTGCGGAAGGCTCGAGCTGGCCGATGAGGCGTGGACGAGGTCTGATCCGCTCGCCTCCACCCCACGTCCCGCGAGAACGGGACGCGCTATCGGCGTCGTCACCTCGTAGGTTTGGAGCCGTGAATTCGCAGATGTGGACGGTGACATCCTGATGGCCCGATTCGGTCGGGTGGCGACAGCGATGGTCACCCCGTTCGATTCCGAGGGCGAACTCGATGTCGACGCGGCGGTGGCGTTGGCCAAGTTCCTGGTCAGCGAAGGGAACGAAGGTCTCGTCGTCTGCGGCACGACCGGTGAGTCGGCCACGCTGACGATCGACGAGAAGCTCACGCTGTTCGAGGCGGTCGCAGCTGCGGTCACCGTTCCGGTCGTGGCCGGCACGACCGGCTCCAACACGCGACAGGACATGGGCTTGACCCTCGAGGCGAGCAAGCTGGGCGTCGCCGGCATCCTGGTCGTCGCTCCGTACTACAACCGTCCGAGCCAGGCGGGAATCGTGCTGCACCACCGCGCGATCGCATCGGCAACCGATCTCCCGGTCATGATGTACGACATCCCGAAGCGGACCGGTCGAAAGATCGCCACCAAGACACTGGTCGCCCTGGCCAACGAGGTCACCAACATCGTGGCGCTCAAGGACGCAGCTGGGGATCCGAGCGAGACCGCCAAGGTCATCGCCCGAACCAGTGCTGATTTCGAGGTGTACTCGGGTGACTCGCCGATGAACCTCCCGCTCCTCGCCGTCGGCGCCGTCGGTGTGGTCGGCGTGTGCACCCACTGGGCGGCACCCGACCACGTCGAGATGGTCGACGCCTGGGCGGCCGGCGACATCGCCGCCACGCAGCGACACAACCGCCGTCTGCTCGAGAGCTACGAGTTCGAAGGCAACGACGACGCACCCAACCCCGTGCAACCCAAAGTGATGATGCAGACCCTCGGCCATCCGGTCGGGGCCTGCCGCCTGCCGATGGGCCCAGCGCCCACCGGCACCGACGACGCCGCCCGTGGCGTCTACGAACGATTGGTGGCCTCCCGTGGCTCAGAAGTCCAGTAACAGGAACAAGTCGAAGAACAAGAGCAAGGGACAGCCCGCGCCGATGCCGGAGCCCGTGACCGCACCGCTCGACCCGAAGGTCCCCGTCCGAGTGATCTTCCTCGGTGGGCTCGGCGAGATCGGTCGCAACTGCATGGTCATCGAGCAGGGTGCCGCCGACGATCCGGACCGCACGATGATGCTGATCGACTGCGGTCTGATGTTCCCGGATGCCCACCATCACGGCATCGACCTCATCCTCCCCGACTTCACCTACCTCAAGGAGAACGCCGAGCGGATCAGTGCGATCGTGCTGACCCACGGGCACGAGGATCACATCGGCGCGATCCAGTACCTGATGCGCGACGGCGACGGCATCGGCGGTCTCCGCAAGGAGAAGCTCCCGGTCTACGGCTCCGCCCTCGCGCTCGGACTCGCCAAGAACCGCATCGAAGAAGCGGGCCTGATGCCCAAGATCGACATGCGTCCGGTGCAGGACGGTCAGCAGATCGACGTCGGTTCGCTGCTCGTCGAGTTCATTCCGGTGACGCACTCGGTGCCGCACGCTCACGCCGTTGCGGTGCACACCGCCCAGGGCGTCGTGCTCCACTCGGGTGACTTCAAGATCGACCTCACGCCGGTCGACGAACGTCGCGCCGATCTCGCCCGTATCGGCCAGCTCGCCAAGAACGAAGGCATCCGCCTCCTGATGTCGGACTCCACCAACGCCGAGGAGCCGGGATATGCGTCGAGTGAGACCAAGGTCGGCGGCGTGTTGCGGGGGCTGTTCGCACAGCAGCGTGGCCGTCGGATCATCACGGCGAGCTTCGCCAGCCACCTGCACCGCATCCAGCAGATCGCCGATGCTGCGGTCGGCGAAGGTCGCAAGGTCGCCACGCTCGGGCTGAGCATGAAGAAGAACATCCGTCTCGGCCTCGACCTCGGCGTGTTCAAGATCCCCGAGTCGTCGCTGATCGACATCGAAGAGGCGAACAAGTACGACGACGGCGAGATCTGCATCATCTCCACCGGATCGCAGGGCGAACCGATGTCGGCGCTCGGTCTCATGGCGCGCGGCGAGAACCGCTGGATGAAGTTGACCGACAACGACACCGTCGTGCTCTCCAGCCACGCCATCCCCGGCAACGAAGGCAGCGTCAACAAGGTCATCGACGGCCTGCTGCGCCTCGGCGCCCAGGTCGTGCACTCCGGCATCATGGACGTGCACGCCACGGGTCATGCCAAGGCCGACGACATCAAGACGTACCTTTCGATCGTGAACCCGGAGTGGTTCGTCCCGATCCACGGCGAGTACCGCCACATGGTCGCCAACGCGAAGCTCGGTGAGCTGATGGGCGTTGCCGGCGAACCGGATCATCCAGTGCGAGGACGGCGACGTGCTCGAACTCACCACCGACGGGCTCGACCCCGTCGGCCGCGTTCCTGCCGGCTACCTCTACGTCGACGGCATCGTCGGCGACGTCGGCAACGGTGTGCTGCGCGACCGCCGCAAGCTCGCCGAGGAGGGTGTGGTCGTCGTGGTGTCGACGGTCGACATGCAGACCGGCAAGGTGCTGGTGCAGCCCGAGATCATCACCCGCGGCTGGGTCTACGCACCCGAGGCCGAGGACCTGCTCGACGAAGCGTGCGACACGGTGGCGGTCGCGTTGGAGAAGGCGCTGGCCGACGGCGTGCGCGACGTGGAGCGCTCGAGAAGGAAGCACGCAAGGCAACGGGCAAGTTCGTGAGCGACCGCACCAAGCGGCGGCCCATGATCGTCCCCGTCGTCATGGAGGCCTGAGCCGGATCGGCTGCAGCAGCTGGGTCGGTGGACGGGCCGGGCCGATCTGATCGCCGGTCGTCGAGGCGCCCGTAGCCTGACGGTCATGGGACGGAAGACGGTTGGTGGCCTCACTCGACGGGTCGTGCTCACCGTCACCGTCGCGTTCCTGTTCGCATCGTGTTCGGGGAGTGACGCATCCGACGGTCGGAGTGCGGCGACGGACGTCGACGAGAACGGGCCGGTCGAGGCCAGTGAAACGCCCGATGTTCCGGCACCTGAGTTCGTGCTCGACGTCCGGGCAGCTCTCGACGCGGTCGAAAGCGAGCTCGGTGGAGCCCAGGAGTTCTTCGAGGTCACCTCGAATGCTCAGTTCACGAACGTCTTCGTGGCCGTCGACGACGGGAGCGCCGCCGTGGCGTACCTCTATGTCGACGGGGAACTCCAGCCGCCTGCCCCGAAGCAGGAGGGCGCCTCCGGGAACACGTTCGTCACTGCGGACGTCGACTTCGTCGACGACCGCATCCTGAGCGGCGTCTCCGCAGATCTCCCAGAATCGGACATCGACGCGATCAGTGTCGTCGGCGACGGATTCGGAGCGACCTACGTCCTGGCGGCGACATCGGATGCCGGCGGCTTCCTCGACATCGTCGTCGGGCCGGAAGGCGACATCTTCTCTGTCGACCCGGTCTGAGTCTCTGCCGACCACCTCCCCCTCCACGACAGAGGGGTACCCCCTTGGTACGGTGATCCGGTCATGTCTACATGGGGCCCGTCGGGCAAGAAGCCGGCCGCGAAGCCGTCAGGGAAGCGGTCGACCAAGGTCGACCGCGAAGGGCGCGCGTGTCTCGTACCTCACGCAACGAAGGATCGGGGAAGGGCCGTGGCGGGTCCGTGCGCGATCAGACCCCGCCGGAGCCCACCCGCGTGATGCCAACGGATGACTCGCAGGCCGTCCACGTGGATCGGCGCCGTGACGAATTCATCGGGCTCGGCCTGATCGGAGCCGCGATACTCGTCGCATTGGCGATCTTCGGTGTCGCCGGCCCGGTCGGGAACGGAGTCGAGACGTTGTTCGGCTGGTTCCTCGGACTCGGGCGCTTTGCCGTGCCACCGGTGCTTGCTGGTGTCGGTGTGGCCTTGGTGCGACGTGGCCGTTCGTCGAGCCCCACGCGCCTGGCGATTGCCTGGGTCGTGGTCGCCGTGTCGCTGCTCGGTCTGATCCACATCGTGCGACGCAACGACGAGGCCGAAGGTTTCGATCGCTTCAGTGATTGGGGCGGTTGGGTCGGCGCCGGCGTCGCCAAACCGCTCCTCGCCGGCATCGAGACGGCGGGCGCGGTCGTCGTGCTCGGTGCGCTCCTCGTCGGCTCTCTGATGTTGATCACGCAGACGTCGTTGCGGACGATGGCCGAGCAGACAGGCGGATTCCTCAACGCAGTGCTCCGCCCGGTCGGACGTGCTGCCAAGTCGGGCCTCGGCAACATCACCACGCTGACGAGCGATCGTGACGAGAGCGGCGAACAGAACCGCACGCACGTGTTCGATCGACTCGGGGACGAGACGCCGCCCCGTGGCATCCCGACCCAGACCATCGCAGGCGAAGCGCTGCCGTCGTCTGCGCCGGCGCTGTACGACGTGGAGTCCGATGGCGGTGTGAACGTCGGCGCAACACCGCGAAGAAGCGCGCAGCAAAACCGAAGGTGAAGACGGGCTCGTCGAAGGGCGACAAGGTGAGTCCCGACGGTGAACAGATCGGCGACTGGGTCCTGCCGCCGATGAAGTTCCTGCTGCAGCCGGGCGAGAAGAAGGTCGACATCAAGGCGATCGAGAAGCGGGGGACCACGCTGCAGGAGTCGCTTGCCTCGCACAACGTCGAGACCGAGCTGATCGGCATGACCGTCGGGCCGACCGTGACCCGCTACGAGCTCGAACTCGGTCACGGCGTCAAGGTCTCCAAGGTCACCAACCTGCAGAAGGACATCGCCTACGCGATGGCGGCGACCGACGTGCGCATCCTCGCTCCCATCCCCGGTCGCTCGGCGATCGGGGTCGAGGTACCGAACCACCAGCGCCAACTCGTGGCGCTCGGTGACCTGCTGACCTCGACCGAGGCGCAGAAGGCAACGAACCCGCTCGATGTCGCAGTCGGCAAGGACATCGAAGGCAAGACGGTGATGCTCGATCTGGCGTCGACGCCGCACATGCTCATCGCCGGCGCCACCGGTGCGGGCAAGTCGTCGGGCATCAACTGCATCATCACGTCCTTGTTGATGCGCACCACCCCGGAGGACGTGCGGCTGATTCTGATCGACCCGAAGCAGGTCGAGATGGGCCAGTACGCCAAGCTCCCGCACCTGCTCACGCAACCGGTCACGAACCCGAAGAAGGCTGCGAACGCTCTCGGCTGGGCGGTCAAGGAGATGGAGCGTCGATACGACGTGCTCTCCGAAGTCGGCTACCGCGACATCGGCGGGTTCAACAAGGCGTTCAAGGCCGGCAAGATCGAAGACCCGCCCGGCACCGACCCCGAGGGCCCGCCGGTGTACGAGTACATGCCGTACATCGTGGTCGTGGTGGACGAGTTGAACGACCTGATGATGGTCGCAGCCCGCGACGTCGAGGAGTCGATCACCCGCATCGCCCAGAAGGCCCGTGCGGTCGGCATCCACCTGATCGTCGCGACGCAGCGTCCGTCGGTCAACGTGATCACCGGTGTCATCAAGGCCAACATCCCCGCTCGCATGGCGTTCGCCGTGTCGTCGCTCACCGACTCGCGGGTCATCCTCGATCAGCCGGGAGCGGACAAGCTCGTCGGCAAGGGCGACATGTTGCTCCTGCCGGGCAACTCGTCGGTCGCGAACCGCATCCAGGGCGCGTTCATCACGGAGGAAGAAGTCCGTGAAGTGGTGTCGCACTGGAAGGCGCAGGCCCCCGAGGTCATCACGTCGAGCGAGATCGAGGCAGGCGACGCTGGAGCTGCTGCACCCAGCGCGATGAGTTCGCCGGCGTTGACGCCTCCCGCTCCGGGCGCATCGTCGTTCGACGCCTCCGGTCTCGACGTCACCTCCGATGCCAACGCGTTCTCCGCCGGCGAGGAGGACGAGGACACGGCGATGATGCGCCAGGCAATGGAGCTCATCGTGCGCAGCCAGCTCGGTTCGACGTCGATGCTGCAACGCAAGCTGAAGGTCGGCTTCGCACGTGCCGGTCGCATCATGGACCTCCTGGAGACCCGAGGCGTCGTGGGGCCGAGCGAAGGCTCCAAGGCCCGCTCGGTGTTGATGACCGTCGAAGAGTTCGAGCTGCTCCAACAGAACGGCCAGCTCTAGTCGATGCCATCGGGTGCGGGCCGTTCGAAGTCGGCGGTTCCCGAACCGAAGATCTGTCGTAGCTGCGGTCGCACGATCGAGTGGCGCAAGAAGTGGGAACGCAACTGGGATGACGTCCGGTACTGCTCGGACGCCTGTCGTCGGTCGAAGCCCAGCAGTACCGATCGGGCCCTCGAGGCATCGATCCTCGACCTGCTGTCGAAGCGAGCTCACGGCGCCACGATCTGCCCGTCCGAAGCGGCGAAGGCCGTGGGAGCCGGTGGTGAGGACACCTGGCGCCCGCTGATGGAACCTGCACGACGCGCCGCTCGACGCCTCGTGGCAGCCGGCGAGATCGAGATCACCCAGCGAGGCCATGTCGTGGACCCCTCGACCGCCAGAGGGCCGATCCGGCTGCGTCGCGCCACCTGACCCGGACCCGCCGTCGGTTTCGTGCCGTGTGCTCGCGAAAACCGACACGAAGGGGTGGGCTTCGGGCGGTACGACCTGGCAAGACTGACGGCGTGGCTGCGACGACGACATCCCTCCCGACTCCCGAGCCGGGGCGAGCCGCCGCCGAGGCGTTCGTCGGCGAACACCTGGCGGGGCTGTTCTGCGACGAACCGTCGGGTCGGAACGCTTCCGCGGTGGCCAGGCGGCCGCTGACGCTGCGCTGCACGCGTACGACGTCAGCGGGTACGCGAAGCGGCGGAGTGAGGTGCTTCCCGAATCCAGGCGTGGAGCGTCGGCGCTCTCGCCGTACATCCGCCACGGGCTGCTGCCGCTCCGTCGGGTCTGGGACCACGTCGCAGGTGGGCCCGCCCGGGACGTTCGGAAATTCCACGACGAACTGCTGTGGCAGGAGTTCTCTCGGCACTGGTACGCGCGCCTCGGGACGACGTTCACGTCAGGGCGTCCGCCGCGAGCTCGCGATCGGGCGAGACGCTCCGATGGACGAACCGCTCGAAGGATGGGATCGGTCGATGGCGTGCATGGACGCAACCGTGGGCGAGCTCGTCAGCGACGGCTGGCTCGTCAACCAGACCCGCATGTGGCTGTCAGCGGACTGGTCGGTTCGCAACGGGTGGCGTTGGCAGGACGGCGAGGACGCCTTCTTCCGGCATCTCCTCGACGGGTCGCGAGCTGCGAACCGGCTCGGTTGGCAGTGGACCATCGGCGTCGGATCCTCCAAGCACTACGGCATGAGCCGGTGGCAGGTCGAGAAGCGCGCACCGGGGCTGTGCGGCACCTGCGATCGTCGCGACGACTGTCCGATCCAGGACTGGCCGGACGACCCCGAGTTCCACCCGGTGGAACGACCTGATGCTGTCCGGTCGGGAACCGGCCTGGTCGGCCCCTCGACGACGCCGGAGGTCGACGCCGGCAGTGTCGACGCTGTCTGGCTCACGGCGGAGTCGCTCGGCTTCGACGATCCGGCGCTCGCAGCGCACCCCGACGCTGCCGGCGGTGTTCGTGTTCGACCGGCCACTGCTCGAACGTCTCCAACTCTCCGGCAAGCGTCTCGTCTTCCTCGTGGAGACACTGGCCGAGGTCAACGCCGACCGCACGCTCGAGGTGCACCTGGCAGAGGTGCCGGCCGCGCTCGAAGGTCGACGTGTCGCCGTCACTCACGCTCCCGTTCCAGGATTCGCCCGCCACATCGAGCACGTCGACCCTGCTGCCGTGTACCCGTGGTCGTGGTTGGCAGCGCCGGGCTCGGGCAGCGTGTCGAGTTTCTCCGCGTGGCGCAAGGCGCACAGGGCTCCGTCGTGACATGGAAGTAGCGTCGATCTGATGGACGTGCCTGTGATCGACGTGTCCGCCTTCGTCCAGGAGCAGGATCGAGACGCGCCGCGCACCGCCGATGCCGAGCGAATCGGCGCCGAGGTCGACCGAGCATGTCGCGAGGTGGGGTTCTTCTCGGTGGTCGGCCACGGCGTCGACGAGGCCGTCGTCGACAGCGCCTACCGGGAAGCGATGGCGTTCTTCGATCTGGCGATGCCGGACCGGCTGAGCGTGGCGAGGCCCGAGGCCGGATACCCCTACGGATACAACCCGTTCAGCGCCGAGGCACTCAATCGGTCCATCGGAGGTGACGCTCCGCCGGACCTGAAGGAGACGTTCAACGTCGGCCCGATCGATGCGCCGAAGCTCGACGGGGTCGTGGACGCGGACCAACGAGCGATCTATGCGCCGAACCTGTGGCCGGCAGCTCGACCTGCGCTCCGCCCCGCCATCGAGGCGTACTACCGGTCGATGTCAGAGCTGGCATCGACGCTGATGCGTGTGTTCGCGGTGTCCCTCGGGCTCG
Organism: Ilumatobacteraceae bacterium; assembly: GCA_963797925.1. GTDB lineage: Bacteria > Actinomycetota > Acidimicrobiia > Acidimicrobiales > Ilumatobacteraceae > Ilumatobacter_A. The sequence goes on from CAWCQZ010000002.1 coordinate 158,636, forward strand.
ACGACGACTGGTTCGACCCGTTCGTGGACCGCCATCCGTCGGCGCTGCGCCTCGCCCACTATCCCGCGTTGGCATCCGCCCCGCCGATCGGAAGTCAGCGCGCCGGAGCACACACCGACTACGGCACCCTGACCATCCTCCGTCTCGACGACGAACCCGGTCTGCAGGTCGAGTCGCTGGACGACGAGTGGATCGACGTGAAAGCTCCGCAAGGGGCGCTCGTGGTGAACCTGGGTGACTTGATGCAGCGATGGACCAACGATCGATGGAGGTCCACCATGCATCGTGTCGTGGTCCCGGACGGCGCCAGCGGCCGACGTCGATTGACGATGCCGTTCTTCCACAACGCGAACTGGGATGCCGTCGTCGAGTGCATCGTCGGTGACGGCGAGTCGCCTCGCCACGAGCCGGTCGTCGGCCGGCGGTCACCTGATGGCCAAATTCCGGTCCACCGTCACCTGACGACGAGCACCCGGCGTGCGAACGAGCTCAGCCGGCGGCAGCGACGGACAGGCCGACGAGTGCTTCGGCGATGGTTGCGAGCACGGCCACGTCCGTATCGATCTTGTGACGCTTGGCGACGAACTCCGGGTCGTTGTAGATGATCCGAACCGAATCTCCGTCCTCGATGAACAGCATCTTCTGCGGCAGATCGATGGCGACGGTGCGGCTCGCCAGCATCAGCGGCGTCCCGAGAGCGGGGTTGCCGAAGATGACCTCGATGATCGGGGTGAGTTCTTGGCCGGCGGAAGCGGCATTGGCGGCGTGATCGATCTCGGCGACGAGTGTGAGGTTCTCGTTGCCGTCGATCGCGGCGAGCAGACGGTCTGCCGCCTCACGTGCGGTTCCCGGAGCGGTCGTCTCGACGAGCCCTTCGCGCTCGCCGACGACGGTGACCGATTCGATCGGAGCGGTCTCGGCAGGACTTGCGGTTGCGGCGATGCCCAGCGCGAGGAGGGCGCCGTCGATGGTGGTCAGCTGCTCGGCGACCGCCGTCGAGAGGCCGTGACGGCTTGCGAGGTATTCGGTGCGGTTCCACGAGACGGTGACGGTCCCGTCGAGGTCTTCCACGATCAGCATCTTCTGCGGAAGGTCGATACCGGTGGTCGGTTCGAGCGCCATCAGCGGCGTCCCGAGTGCCGGGTTGCCGAAGATCAGCTCGGTGGTGGGGGGAAGCTCGAAACCGGCAGCGTCGGCGTTCGCGCTGTGGTCGATGTTCGCGACCAGCGTCAGGTTCTCGTTGCCCTCGACAGCTGCGACAGCGGCCGCCACGGTGTCGTCGAAGCTCTGGGTGCTCACCAGCGCATCCGTGCCGCGGGGCTGAACCGTGATCGGCTGGGCCTCGGTCGGCAGTTCCGGTGCCGGATCCGTTTCCGTGGGTGCATCGGTTGCAGCAGGCGCTGACGATTCGGTGGGCGCCTCGGTGTCCGCCGGTGCGTCGGTCTCCGTCGGTGCGACCGTCTCGGCGGGTGCTGTGGAGGCGGGAGCGACGGAATCGTCGGCACTGTCCGAGCCGGCGCACGACACAGCGATCAGGCACGAGGCGGCGAGGAGGGAAACGGTACGAGTTCGAGTCATCGAAACACTTTCTGGTGTGGCTTCAGGCGGATCAGCGCAACGTACCCAGCGCTCCGGTGCTGAAACGGTGATGTGGCCGACGACACCTCGACCGGTGCGGGTGTGTGCCAGGCACACACCCGCACCCGGCTCAAGCGACGCGCCAGCGGTCGACGTCGCGGCCTTGCCAGCCGACGAGATGCTCGATCATCGGTGCGTCAGCACCCGGCCGGACGACGGGGTCGAACGGCATGAACTCGTCGCGTGGCGACTCCGGGATGCCGATCTTGGACATCTCGTGGTGGACGGCGACATCGGCCTCGGGCCAGTTCAGGTCGACGCCGATGGCGACGGCGAGGTCCCAGGTGTGCACGATCGTCTCGCCGGCGTAGACGCCGATCACCGCGGCGCCGGGAAGCGTCCCCCACGGGACGTCGATCGGTTCGGTCATGGCAGCGTCGGTGGACCAGTTGGCGTGAACGAGTCGTGCCGATGCGAGTGCCGCGTCGGTGAGATCGTCGATCGCAACGTCGGCGAGGATCGCCATGTCGTCGATCACCTGGTCGGTCGGCCCGGCTGCGGCTCGTTCGAACACCGCAACGAGGTGCTGCGCCAGCTGCAGCGCGTTCCACTCGGTGCACGGGGTCGGGTTCTCGGCGTTGGTCGCGTCGACGTGAGCGATCACGGCACGGGCGGCCTGCATCGAGCGGGCCATGGCGCCTCGAGGGTCGTCGGCGGCGAGCGGACTGCCGTCTGCGTAGTCGATCTCGACGTGGCGGGTGGTGTGTGTCGTGTTGTCCATGGCGTTCATCATTCAGGTCAAACCGGTCACCTTGTGACCGGTTTGGTGAAACACTGTCGAAGTGCGCGCCGACCGCCTCCTGGCCACTCTGCTCCTGCTGCAGGCGCGGGTCGGTGACGGCTCGCGAGGTGGCGGAGGAACTCGAGATCAGCGAGCGCACAGCGCGGACGCGATCTCGACGCGCTGTCGGTCGCTGGGATCCCGGTGTTCTCGAAGCAGGGGCGCGGCGGTGGCTGGGAGCTCGTCGGCGGATCCCGCACGGATCTCACCGGCTTCCGATCAGCCGAGGCCCGCTCGCTGCTGACGATGGCGGCGGTGTCGGGGCGAGCGACACCGGACTTCGTCTCGGCGATGCGCAAGCTGGTCCAGGCGTTGCCGGAGACGATGCGTGGCGACACGGAACGAGTCATGGCATCGGTCGTCGCGGACCACACATCGTGGGGCAACCGGCGTGAATCGATCCAGGTCGAGGCGCGTCGCGACGAGTGGTTGGACCCGTTGCAGACCGCGGTGCTCGACAACCTCCGGATGCAGCTCACCTACGACACGCCGCGCAAGGGTTCCTCCGAACGGTGGATCGATCCGCTCGGGCTGATCGTCAAACAGGGCTACTGGTACGTCCTCGCGATGACCGATGCGGGGCGTCGGTCGTTCCGAGTGGATCGCATCACCGGTCTGGTCGCGACGGGGGAGCGGTTCGACCCGCCACCGGCCTTCGACCTCGAAGCCGAGTGGGAGTCGATCACGTCGGGGTACATCGAGAGCTCGATGCGGGTCACCGTCGACGCGATCGTCGACACGTCGTTCCTGCCCCCGCTGCGGGCGCTCGGCGTCGAGACCGTCGTCCACGGCGATGGGGCAGCGGGCCCGGAGCAGAGCTGTACCGTCACGCTCGGAGCGTGGAATCCCCGAGTTCTCGCCGTGCAGATCGCCGGGCTGATGTCGGGCATCGAGTTGATCGACCCGCCGCCGGAGTTGTCCGATCATCTCGCCCAGATCGGCACGGAGCTCCACGAACGTTTCCCTCCAACCGCTCCGTCCCGATCCGCAGCACCCGCACAGCGATAGCGTGCTCACGTGCAGCGCTTCTATGTCGAGACGCTCGGCTGTCCCAAGAATGATGTCGATTCGGACAAGCTCGTCGGAGCGCTGCTCGCCGACGGCATGAGTCCGACCGACGACGCGGCTGAAGCCGACCTCGTCGTGGTCAACACGTGCGCGTTCATCGACACGGCCCGCAAGGAGTCCGTCGACACGATCCTCGCCCTCGACGAGCAACGACGGGACGGCAGTCGCCTCGTCGTCACCGGATGCATGGCCGAGCGATACGGCGACGAACTCGCCGACGCACTGCCCGAAGTCGACCAGGTGGCGGGCTTCGGCCAGGCGTTCAACCTCGTGCCGGCCGAACGCGACGGAACGGAACTTCCGACAGGCGCAGCATCGCCCCGCAAACTGATCCCCGTGTCGAGCGTTCCGCTGCCGGCGTTCGACCTGCTCAACCTTCCCCGGCCCAAGTCGGCGTCGCCGTGGGCCTACGTGAAGATCGCCGAGGGCTGTGACCGCTCGTGCGGCTTCTGTGCCATTCCGAGCTTCCGCGGTCCTCAGCGCAGCCGCGACGTCGAGTCGATCGTCGAAGAGGTCCGCCAGACCGAAGCTCGCGAGATCGTGCTCGTTGCACAGGACCTCGCCTCGTACGGCAAGGATCGGCCCGACGAGCTGGGCGCCGGCTCGATCGTCCCGCTGATCGACGCCGTGGCAGCCGAGACCGATCGCGTCCGCTTGCTGTACCTCTACCCGAGCGATCTCACCGACGAGTTGATCGACTCCGTGCTGCGCACCGGTGTGCCGTACTTCGACCTGTCGCTGCAACACGTCTCCAAGCGGCTGCTGCGCCGGATGCGTCGATGGGGTGACGGACAACGATTCCTCGACCGGATCGCCGACATCCGTGAGCGCGAGCCAGCGGCGGCATTCCGCAGCAACTTTATCGTCGGCTACCCCGGCGAGACCGAAGAGGACCACGACCAACTCCTCGACTTCGTCGAACGTGCTCAGCTCGACTGGTGCGGCTTCTTCGCATACTCGGACGAGGACGGCACCTATGCCGCCGACCTCGACGGCCACGTCGAGGCCGACCTGATGCACCGGCGATTGGCCGAGCTGCGTGAGATGCAGGATGACATCACCGCCACCCGCCGCGATGCACTGATCGGCACGAGTCTGCAGGTGCTGGTCGACGCGCCCGGCGTCGGTCGAAGCCACCTGGAAGCCCCCGAGATCGATGGCGTGATCCACCTGCCGAGCGACCTCGCCCAAGGTGAGTTGGTCACGGTCGAGATCGTCGATGCGCTCGGTCCGGACCTCGTCGCAGCCGGCGTCGACGTGTCGGCGCTCGACGATGATCAGCTCGACGAGATGGACGACAACCCGAACGACAGCGCGGCCTGGGTGGGCTGATGGTCGAGTCGTTGAACAGCTGGGCGAACGCGATCACGTCGACGCGGATCCTGCTGGCGCCGCTGGTGTTCCTCGCCATCCCCGAGGATGGCAGCGGGTCGTGGTGGTCGTTCCTGCTCTGGTTCGTGCTCTGCTCGAGCGACGGGATCGACGGCTACATCGCACGTCGTCGGGGCCCCACTGCGGTCGGCGCCTTCCTCGACCCGCTCGCCGACAAGGTGCTGGTGCTCGGCGCGATGTTCACGCTGGTCGCGCACAACATCTACTGGGTCGTCCCCGTGGTGATCATCGCCGCTCGCGAACTGCTGATCAGCGGGTACCGCATCGTGAAGAGCGGACGAGGTGTGAGCGTCCCCGCCAGCAGGCTCGGCAAGTACAAGACCGTGGTCCAGCAGTTCTCCGTCGCCTTCGCGCTGTTCCCACTCACGGCGCTCGATGCCACGTGGACGTGGAACGGCCTGCTGTGGATCGCCGTCGTGCTCACGCTCGTCAGCGGAGCCCAGTATCTGTGGCACTCGGAGCGACCGGCCCCGGTCGACGTCACCGCGTCGGCCTCCGCATGAACGTCGCAGTCCTCGCGGTCGGCACCGAGTTGCTGCTCGGTCAGATCATCGACTCGAACTCGGCCTGGATGGGCGAAGAGCTCGCATCCATCGGCATCGACTCCCTCGTGCAGGTCAAGGTCGGTGACAACGTCGACCGGATCGAGGTGCAGCTGCGCCGCCTGCTCGACGACGCCGATGCCGTCATCGTGTGCGGCGGCCTCGGCCCGACCCACGACGACCTGACCCGCCAGGCAATCGCCTCGGTGATGGGCACCGGGCTCGTGCTCGACGACGCTGTGGCAGACGTCATCCGGGACATGTTCGAGTCCCGCGGGCGAACGATGGCGAAGAACAATCTCCGCCAAGCGATGGTGCCGGTCGGCGCGTCGATCATCGCTCAGACCCGCGGCACCGCACCGGGCCTGATCTGCCCGGTCGAGGTCGATGGCGTCTCGAAGGTCGTCTACGCGGTACCCGGCGTGCCGGTCGAGATGCGTGACATGGTCCAGCGGGCGATCATCCCGGACCTGCTCGATCGAAGCGGAACCACCGACGTGATCGTGAGCCGCGTGTTGCGGACGTGGGGCGAGTCGGAGAGCGGCCTCAACGAGCGCCTCGATTCGATCATCGCCGAACTGGAAGCACCGGACAGCCCGACGCTCGCATTCCTCGCGTCGGGCTGGGAGGGACTCAAGGTCCGACTCACCGCGAAGGCGGCGACAGCTGCAGCGTGTGTCGACGTGCTCGACCGATGGGAGGAACGGGTGCGTGCGGAACTGGGCGACCTCGTGTTCGGCGTCGACGGCGACACGATGGAATCCGTGGTGCTCGATCTGTGCCGTCGTCGAGGCCTGACCCTCGGCACGGCCGAATCGGTGACCGGTGGCTTGGTGGGCGCTCGCCTCACCGGCATCCCCGGAGCGAGCGACGTCTTCGTCGGCTCGATCGTGAGCTACGCGACGAGAATCAAGCAGGAGCTGTTGAGCGTGTCGGACGGGCCGGTCGTGTCGGAGTCCGCTGCACGTGAGATGGCGCACGGCGTGCGCGAACGGTTGGGCGTCGACGTGGCGCTGTCACTCACCGGCGTCGCCGGTCCGGCAGAACAGGATGGTCAGCCGGCCGGAACTCTCTGGGTCGGCATGGTCGGCCCGGGCTTCGACGAGGTCCGCCACGTCCGACTCCCAGGGCAGCGCGAACAGATGCGCCAATTCGCTGTGATCACATCACTCGGGATGCTGCGCCCACACCTCTCCTGAGCAGCCTCGAACTCGGACGTGACCTGGCAGCGCACCATCTGCTGAGTATCGTCCCAGCTCAGAGATGATGTGCGATGTCTGAGTTGAACGGAGCCGACGGGCCGGGCCCAGCGAGCGGTCCGGTCGAACGCGGCGCGAACTGGGGCGACCCGGCGCGACGGCCCGGTGAATTCGATCCCGCCCAGCGCCGCCAGCGCAACGCGCTCATCGGGCTGGCTGTCGCCTCCGCCATCGTCCTGTTGATCGGCGGCGTCGCGTTCCTCGCGTCTCGCTCGGGTGGATCGACCGACGCCACGCCCGAGTCGGTTCTCGAGACGACCACCACGACCACGACGATTCCTGAAACGACGACGACGAGTTCCACCACGACCACATCCACCACGACGACCCTGCCGACACCGGTCGACGCTGTCGCCGATGCGGGTCCGGACCTGACGGTCGATGCGGGGGCAGTGGTGACGCTCGAGGCGCTCACCGTCACCGAAGACGCCGGCGACGACGACGTGATGTGGCGCCAGGTCAGCGGACCCGACGTCACCGCAGGCGTGGGAGCACTCGGGGGTCGAGCGGTGTCGTTCGGCGCGCCCGACGAGGTCGTGACGCTCCAGTTCGAACTCGTCGTGGCGAGTGGGAGCCGTGCGGCCACGGCGCCCGAAGCCGTCGACGCGATCACCGTTCGTGTGTTCGAACAGGCGGATGCTGCGGTCTTCGTCGACGCCGAGCGAGGCGACGATGCAGGCGACGGCACGATGGAATCGCCCGTGCGGTCGCTCGTCGAAGCATCGCGACGAACGAGTGGCGGTGCCGACATCTACGCCCGAAGCGTCGGGACCTACGACGAAACCGAATCGATCCGGCTCGGGGCGGGCGCGAGCCTCTACGGAGGATTCGACGAGAACTGGAACCGAGACCGGGCGGCACGGATCCAGGTCAGCTCCGCAGCCGTCGGGATCATCATCGACGGCGACGGCGATCGGCGCATCTCGGCAATCGAGATGACCGGAGCCGATGCGCAACCCGGCCGACGCGCCATCGGTGTTCGGGTGTCCGACGGTGAAGCGGTCGTGATCGAAGACAGCCGAATCGTGTCCGGCCGGGCCGGTGACGGAGCGAGCGATGCCGGCGACGGGCTCGCCGGGACCAGCGTCGGCGTCCTCGCGATCGACACCGGCGAGATCCGACTCGAGCGGTCGACGGTGAACGGTGGGCGAGGCGGAGACGGCGTGCGTCCGGGCGTCGCCGACGACCGGTCCGACGGCGAGCCAGGCGAGGACGGCAACGGGATCCGACCAGGTACCGGCGGCGCTGCCGGTGTCGAAGGTCGTCGACCGGGCGGAGACGGTGGCGGGGGAGCATCGAGCGGAGCAGGCGAAGACGCGCCCGGTGAGCAAGGAGGCGCCGGTGGCGCCGAGCAGGGCGATGACGGTGCTCCCGGTGACGGCGGCGCAGCCGGTGGTGGCGGCCTCGGGGGCAACGGCGGTGGCGGTCTGTTCGACGGTGACGACGCGGTCCCGATCGGTGCATCGGGTTCGATCGGCAACGCAGGCGACCCCGGTTTCGGCGGCGGTGGCGGCGGTGGCGGAGCGTCTGGCCTCGGGGTCGGCCTCGCCACCGGTGGTGCGGGCGGCGGCGGCGGTGCCGGAGCACGAGGGAGCGACGGCGGATTCGGTGGTGGCGGTGGCGGCGGTTCCATCGGTGTGTGGGCGGTTCGAGTCAATCGAGTCGTGATCGTCGAGTCGCTCGTTGCAGCCGGGCGCGGTGGCGATGGTGCCGCCGGCGCAGCTGCGGGTGCAGCCGGTGACGGCGGCCGTGGCGGGTCCGGAGTGGAAGGCGGCGAGGGCGTCGCCGTTGACGGCAACGGCGCTGGCGGCGGTGGCGGTGGCGGCGGCGGTGGAGCCGGGGGAGTCGGCGGTGCCGGTGGCGGCGGTGCGGGCGGCCCGTCGTACGGCATGTTGACCTCCGATGTCGACGCCGTGGAGATCATGGCGACCACGATTCGTGGTGGCGGGGGCGGAACGGGTTCGGACGGCGGTCTCGGCGGGGCGGCCGGTTCCGCCGGCGAAACCGGCAACGGTCGAAGTGGTGGTGTTGGCGGCAGCGCGGGCGGCGGCGAGCTCGCCGACACCGGCCGCGGTGCATCGGGTGGCTCGTCGTTCGGCTGGTTCGACGGCGACGCTGCGACGCAGACGTTCGAGGACGCCAACTTCATCGAAGGCGTCGCCGGCCCCGGCGGTCGCGGGTCGACATCCGGCGAGACCGGTCTGGAAGCCAACGCCAACGTCGACGCCGGGTAGCCTCAACGATCCAGCCTCGGTAGCTCAGTGGATTAGAGCAGCGGGTTTCTACCCCGTCGGTCGCAGGTTCGAGTCCTGCTCGAGGCGCTTCACCGCGGTGACCACAGGCGCTTTTCCGATCGCCTCGGGGTGCCGGTAGTCTGCAAGATCGCCGCAGTCGTGGCGACACCCCCAACAGTGAGGTACTGCGTGAGTTTTAAGAAGGGCGAAACCGTCATCTACCCCCAGCACGGTGCATGCGTCGTGCAGGGAATCAAGAAGATGGAGTTCTTCGGTGAGAAGCAGGAGTACCTGATTCTCAAGACCGTCATCAACGAGATGACCTTGAAGGTCCCGATCGAGAAGACCGACGACGTGGGCGTTCGCCCGCCGGTCTCGGCCGACGAACTCGAGGACCTCGTGTCCGTGCTGGCCAAGCCGGACCCGCGGGTGCCGTCGAACTGGAGCCGTCGTTTCAAGAACCACCAGGAGAAGCTGAAGTCGGGCGACGTCTACCAGGTGGCCGAAGTCGTACGTAACCTCGCCGCCCGTAATCGTGATGCCTCGCTGTCCGCGGCCGAGCGCACGATGTACGAGCGTGCTCGCGTCAACCTGATCTCGGAGATCTCACCGGCGCTCAAGGTGTCCGCCGAGGATGCGGAGATCTACCTCGACGAAGCTCTCGCCAAAGGCGTCCTGAAGGACGGCGACGAAGACGGCGACGAGAAGAAGACCAAGAAGAAGAAGAAGTAGTTCGCCGAGGACGGGTCAGCCGGCGAAGCCGTCGGCGACCCACTCGAGCGTGAACCGCACCGTCACCGGGAGGTGATCGGACAGATCTGCCCACTCGTCGCCGCCGACCGGCGCGCCGATCGACACCTCGGTGGCCTCCGGCGGGACGAGGACGTGGTCGAGGGCTTGTTCGGGTGAACGTGCGGGGTTCGTGAGCGGAGCACTCAGCACTTCGATTCCCGGCAGGGCTGCGATGATCTGCGGTTCGCCGGCGTCGTTCAGGTCTCCGGCGATCACCGACGGCGGGGCATCACCGTGTTCGTCGACGATCTCCGCGATCCGGATGGCTTCGGCGAGTCGTTCGGCGGCGAAGTCGTGGGGGGACAGGTGCGCGTTGTAGACGCGGTAGCCCGATGCGTCATCCCGGGTGACGGTGGCCCACTGGACGATGCGTCGGCGGTAGCTGCGCTTCGACGATTCACTGCTCACCTGCGCATCGCCGGCCGACGACATCGAGTGCGGCGTCAGGATCGCGGCGCCTTCAGCCCAACCCGGGAACAGCGGGCGGAGCGGGTGGTGCTTCTCGGCCCAGCAGTGCGTCATCGAGAGTCGCTCGGCGAGCGAGCTGGCCTGGGGCTTGCGAACCTCCTGCAGGGCGACGACGTCCGGCGACTCCGCCGAGATCACCGCGGCCAATCGGTCGAGGTCGGTCCGTTTCGTTCCCTGGATGTTCCAGGTGAGCACCGTCCACTCCCTGCCGGTCGTCCTCATTCGGCCGAGTCTCGCAGGGATTCTCTCCGGTACGCCCCGACTTCGAGGAGATGTCACCGCCGGGATTCCGCACCTGCCAGACTCGCCCGGTGACCGATGATGCCGCTGGAACCCCGACCTCGACCGATGACGCGGAGGAGGCCGAACCCGACGAGATCACCGTCGAGCTGGGAGACGACCTCGATGACGACGATGACGAGGAACCGGCCCGAGTCGCGTTCCTCGGCATGGGGGTGATGGGTGCGCCGATGGCTCGCCACGTCGCTCGTGCGGGCCATGCGGTGACGGTCTACAACCGAACGGCAGCGAAGGCGCTGGCGTGGGTGGCACTCAACGGGCACGGTGCATCCCCGACCCCGGCGGAAGCGGCCGAAGACGTCGACGTGGTGATGATGTGCGTCGGCAACGACGACGACGTGCGAGAAGTCGTCCTGGGGAACAACGGCGTGCTGTCCACGATGCGCAAGGGATCGATCCTGGTCGACCACACCACGGCGTCCGCTGGGCTGGCGCGTGAGCTCGCAGCAGCGTGTGCGGAACGCGGTGTGGGATTCGTCGATGCCCCGGTGTCAGGCGGTCAGGCCGGCGCCGAGAACGGACAGCTGACGGTGATGTGTGGTTCCGACGACGAAGCCGTGTTCGACGCGGTGGCACCGGTGATCGCCCACTTCGCGAAGTCCTGCGTGCGTCTCGGTGATGCGGGAGCAGGCCAGCTGACGAAGATGGTGAACCAGATCTGCATCGGCGGGATGATCCAAGGCCTCGCCGAGGCCGTCAACTTCGCTCAGCGCGCCGGACTCGACGTCGAGCAGGTCGTCGACGTGATCAGCAAGGGAGCGTCCCAGAGCTGGCAGATGGAGAACCGCGCCGTCACGATGGCCGATGGCACGTTCGATTTCGGTTTCGCCGTCGACTGGATGCGCAAGGACTTCGGCATCGTGTTCGAGGAGGCGGCCCGGAACGGGGCCCGCCTGCCGGTCACCGTGCTCGTCGATCAGTTCTACGCTCAGATCCAGCAACGTGGCGGCGAACGGTGGGACACCAGTTCACTGATCGATCTGCTCACGAATCCCTGAACCGTTCCGATTGTCGCTGCCCGCCGGGTGGCTGATGCTGGGCCGGCTGGTGCGGGCTGCGACGCCAGGCCCGTTCGCTGGCGCTCGGCGAGCCAGCCGGAGTGATCGTCGTTGCCGCCCGTCCCTTCCCGCCCGGCACCGTCGCTACAGGGTCTGCTCGTCTCTGCCCCGTCCCTTTCCGCCCGGCACCGTCGCTACAGGGTCTGCTCGTCTCTTCACGCCTCTGTCGTCGCCCGGCACCGCCGCTTCGGGGTCGGCCCTCGGCGAGACCCTGTAGCGATGGTGCCGGGCGGGGTCGCTACAGGGTCTCGTTGATCGTGGTGGCCTGGTGACGCTCCCTGATCGCCGCGACGCGATGTGTGTCCAGTGGGGGAGTCGGGTTGTCGCCTCGTTCACGAGGTGGAACCTTCAGTTCGAACCCGAACCTGGTGGATCACGACGGCACGGCTTCCCGTGCCGATGGCGCAAGTACACGATCCACGTCGATTTCGATGCGGTCACCGCAGCTGCGTCCGTGCGTTGCTGCCGGTAGGTTCGGCGAGATGCGTAAGCCTGATGTGACCATTCCTGACGAGCAACCGCCCACGGAACTCGTGATCGAGGACCTGACCGTCGGCGACGGCGATGTCGCAGCCGCCGGCCAACAGGTCACCGTGCACTACGTCGGCGTGTCGTGGTCGACCGGCGAGCAGTTCGACGCCTCGTGGGACCGTATGGAGCCGTTTGCGTTCGGTCTCGGTCAGGGGCAGGTCATCGCCGGTTGGGACGAAGGCGTGCAGGGCATGAAGATCGGCGGACGTCGCCGCCTCACGATTCCGCCGGCAATGGGCTACGGCGCAGCAGGTGCCGGTGGCGTGATCGCTCCCAACGAGACCCTCGTCTTCGTCGTGGACCTCCTCGGCCTCACCTGAGCGAGGACGAGCAGCGAGTCGTGCTCGCCCCGGTTGCCGGCACTCGAGGCTCGCGTCGGTCTGGGTGGCCATCGGGCTGCATCCGCTGCAACAATTCTCAGTAGATCGTGTAGCCACCGTCGACGCAGATCTCCTGGCCTGTGTGGTACGTCTGGCTCGGGTCGGCGAGGAACGCGCCGACCGCACGGAACTCGCTCGGATCGGCCCAGCGGCGGACTGGTGTGCGCTTCGTCGTGGCGTTGCGGAAGACGTCGCTCTCGTAGCCGCCTGACGCGAGGTCGGTGATCGTCCAGCCGGGAAGCAGCGAGTTGACACGGATGCGGTGACGGGCGAGTCCGACAGCGAGCGCTCGTACGAGACCGTTCAACGCTGTCTTGGCGGTGCCGTAGGCCTCGTTGCCTGCGGCGCCATGGACTGCTGAGGTGGACGACACGGCGACGAGGCTGCCGCCGGTTCCCTGCTCGACCATCACCTTGGCGGCTTCGCGTAGGCAGAGGAAGACACCGTCGAGGTTGATGTCCATCACCGCACGCCACTCGTCGAGCGACAGTTCGAGGAACGGCGTGCCCGTGCCGCCTCGGCCGGCGTTGGCGAACAGGCCGTCCAGGCGGCCGTGCTCGGCAACGGTCGCAGCGGTTGCATCGATGACGGCGTCCTCGTTTCCGACGTCGCAGGTGCGAGCGCTCATCGACGCGTCCGAGCCGGTGTCGGCGGCGAGCCGCTGCAATGCGTCGAGTGCTGCAGCGTTCTTGTCCTCGTTGCGGCCCCAGATCGAGACCGAGCCGCCCGCCTGCACGATCCCTTCGGCCATGCCGAGGCCGATGCCGCCGTTGCCGCCGGTGACGACGAACGTGCGCCCCGTGAGGTCGACCCGTCCGTTGGTGGAGAAGGTCGGTGAATCGGTCGGAGCACTCATTGCTGCAGTCTCGCGAGCCGCCGACCACGTCGTGACATCGAACCGGATTGGCCGTCGATGAAGCGAGCGCGACCGTGGGAAGGACCGAGATGTGGGCCACACTGGACGCAATGGCCGATCGGATCGACATCAGCGGGTTGCGGGCCGTCACGATCGTCGGGGCGCTGCCCCACGAACGAGAGATCCCGCAGCCGCTACAGATCGATCTGTCGCTCGAGGTCGACCTCCGCGACGCCGGGCGAACCGACGAACTCGGCGACACCGTGCACTACGGCCTCGTTGCCGATCGCGTCGTCGCCGCCGTCGAAGAATCCAAGGACATCCTCCTCGAGCGACTCGTCGCACGCATTGCAGACGAAGTGCTGACTTTCGACCGGGTCGACGCCGTGAACGTGGAGCTGACGAAGCTACGACCGCCGCTGGCCGTCGATGCGTCGACCACGTCCGTGCGGATTCGTCGCACCCGTGCCGATGCCGACCTGCCTGCCCGCACCGTGCACACGGCCTACGTGGCACTCGGATCGAACCTGGGGGACCGTGAGTCGTACCTCCGCCTCGGAGTGCTCGGTCTCGGGCATGTGACGTCGATGTCGAGCGTGTACGAGACCGATCCCGTCGGGGGGCCCGACGACCAGGGCGCCTACCTGAACATGGTCGTCGAGGTCGAGACGTCACTGGATCCGTTCGCGCTGCTGCGGCGCTGTCAGCAGATCGAGTCCGAAGCAATGCGTCAACGCGTCGTGCGGTGGGGCCCGCGGACGCTCGACGTGGACATCATCCAGTTCGGTGACATCTCGATCGTGAGCGATGACCTCGTCGTGCCGCATCCTCGTTTCGCCGAACGTCGCTTCGTGCTCGAACCGCTCGCCGAGATCGCACCCGACCGGTGCCCGGCCGACTGGAACACAACGCTGGACGCCGGCGGCGTGTACCGGCGCGGCCCGCTGGTGCTCGCCTGACCGATGCCTCGTCCACGATCAGCGGCATCGTTCGATGCCGTTCGAACCTTCGACGTGCCCGAGCGGCTCGCGCCGGCCGACCTGGCGAGGGTCGCTGCGGCGAAGTCCGGCCGAACCGTCTCGGTGTGCATCCCCTGTCGCGACGAAGCAGCCACCATCGGATCGCTCGTGAGCGTGATCCGCAAGGAACTGATGGACGACATGAGCATCGTCGACGAGTTGATCGTGCTCGATGATCGCAGCACCGACGACACCGCCATCGTGGCCGCTCACGCCGGCGCCCGGGTGGTCGGCATCGACGATGTCCATGATGAGCACGGCGACGGACACGGCAAGGGCAACGCACTGTGGGCAACACTGCTCGTCAGCAGCGGCGACATCGTCGTCTGGTGCGACGGTGACGTGACCAGTTTCGAACCGGACTGGGTCGTGAAGCTGATCACGCCGCTGCTCGACGACCCGACCGTGGCGATGGTCAAAGCGCTGTACCACCGGCCGACGAAGTACGGCGGTGGCGGGCGGACGACCGAGCTGGTCGCACGACCGCTGATGTCTCGCTTCTTTCCGGCACTCACCGGCCTCGCTCAGCCGCTCTCGGGCGAGTACGCAGCCCGGCGCGACGTGCTGGAGCAGCTGGAGTTCGTACAGGGCTGGGGCGTCGAGATGGCGCTGCTGATCGACATCGCCGCACTGCACGGCGCGCCCGGCGATCGGCCAGGTCGACCTCGGGAGTCGGTTGCATCGGCATCGTTCGCTGCATTCGCTCTCCGTGCAGGCGGCCGAGGTGACGGCAACGATGCTCGACCGAGCGGGCGTCACCACCGCCGGCCCGAAAAACGTTCCACAGGTGCTGACCCGGTCCGACGGTTCCGCAGTGCCGCTCAACCTGTCCACGCCGACCTGCGGTCGCATCCATCGCCGCAGTCGCCGACCGAGCCGTCTCGTGAGCTCCGACGAGAAGCGCCCGACGCGCATCCTGCTCGTCCGTCACGGTGAGTCCACGTGGAACGCTGTGCGTCGCTGGCAGGGGCAGGCCGACCCGCCGTTGACGGACCGCGGGAAAGCGCAAGCAGCGCGTGCTGCCATCGCGGCGGCCGATCACGGTCCCTTCGATGCAGTCGTCACGTCGACGCTGCAGCGGGCTGCGCAGACCGGCCAGATCATCGCGGAGGAGATCGGCCTGTCGATCGCCGAACGATTGAACTCACTGGCGGAGCGCGACGCGGGCGAGTGGGAAGGCCTGACGCGGTCCGAGATCGAAGAGCGCTTCCCCGGCTTCCTCGGGGAGGATCGTCGTCCGTCGGGTTACGAGGCCGACGAGTCCGTGGTCGCTCGGGCCGACGTGGCGTTACGAGATCCTCGCGCAGACCTTCGTCGGCCAGACGGTGCTCGCAGTGTCCCACGGAGGAGTGATCCACGCACTCGAGCGGGCTCACGAAGGCGAGGGCGGCTGGCAACGCCTCGACAATCTCACCGGTCGCTGGTTCGAGGTCGACGCAGACGGGTGGCGCCCGGTCGGCAAGCGCGTGGCGCTCGTCCCCGACGGCGGCCCCAACATCCCGCCCCCGGACAAGAACTACGCCTGACTGCAGGTTCGTGCCTGGCACGACTCTGTTCGTCAGATGCCGTGGGTGGCCTGGACGCGTCGGATCTTGGCCGGGTAGTGAGCACGGCCGTACTCGGGACGCTGTTGGACGACGATGTCGAGCAGCTCGTCGTGCTGGGCTGTCTCCTTCCACGGCAACGCGATGTAGATCGGGAGGTCGAACACACGCAGCCGGTCGAGGTTCGAGTAGACGACCTTCTGATAGTCGAAGCGCTGGGCCCAGGGCCAGTTCGGCGGAGCGAACCCCGTGCCCGGGTCGACGATGCAACGCGAACGCAGGCCGAATCGGTCGGCGTCGGCGAGTCTGGCCTCGAAGAAGTCGAGCATCACCTGCACGGGGTCGGACGTGACGAAGTCCATCTCCCGAGGGTTCGGACCGGACAGGAACGGCACGACGATCGGCACGTCGTAGTCGCTGGCGATCTGCCACATCTCGTCGGTCTGCATCCCGTCGGCTGCGTTGATCACAGTCGCTCCGGCCTCGAGTGAGCGCCGAACGACCTCGGGCCGCCACGAATCGATGGACACGTCGATGCCGAGCGCAACGAGCACCGGGACGAGGTGTTCGACTCTGGCCCACTCTTCGGTCCAGTTGACGATCTCGGCGAAATCGGTCGAGCCCTGGCCGCCGAGGTCGATTGCATCGGCGCCGTCGGCGAGCAACAGCTTCGCCCGGTTCACGGCCTCGTCGGGCGTCGTCGCGATCGAATCGAGCGACAGGGAATCGGGGCTCGCATTGACGACGCCGTAGATGATCACGGCGGGCAACGTACCGCCTACGGTTGCGGCCATGACGACTGCGCCGAACACGACACGACTGAAGCAGACCTGGTCCGATGGTGGCGCCGCTCTCGGGCTGTGGGTGTCGAGCGACTCGGGGTCCAGCGCTGAGGTCCTCGCACTCCAGGACGTCGACTATCTCAACATCGACATGCAACACGGAGTGGTCGACTACTCCGGTGCCGTCGACGTGATGCGTGCGTTGTCGGCGACCGACGCAACGATCACCTGCCGCGTGCCGTGGAACGAGCCGGGGATCATCGGCAAGGTGCTCGACGCCGGAGCGATGGGTGTGATCATCCCGATGGTCAACACCGTCGAGCAGGCCGAGGCAGCGGTCGCCGCATGCCGCTACGCACCGCTCGGTTCACGCAGCCACGGGCCGATCCGAGCCGCGCACGTCAACGGGCCGGACTATCCCGCCACGGCGAATGCGCGCGTGGCGTGTATCCCGATGATCGAGACGACGGAGGCAATGTCCAACCTCGATGCCATCCTCGATGTGCCGGGCATCGACGCCGTGTACGTCGGCCCGGCCGACCTCAGCCTCACGCTGGGTCTGCCTCCCGCCGGCGACCACGACGATCCGAAGTTCCAGGACGCACTCGACACCATCGTCGCTGCCTGCACCGAGCGGGGCATCGTCGCCGGGATCCATGCCAACCCCGGGCTCACCCAGAAGCGGCTCGCTCAAGGCTTCAGGATGGTCACGGTGTCGAGTGACCTGCTGTCACTCGCATCAGGTCTGTCGGCGGATCTCGCTGCCGGACGATCGGCGGACGGCGCAACGGGCGACGGCGCGCTCTACTGAGCGACGAGCGTCAGGCCGATGCGGCTTCGACGCGCTGCTTGAGCGATGCCAGGGCGGGCGCGAGCCCCTTCGCCGCAGGGGTCCAGGCGAGCTTCATCAACGCCCCGAGGAACCGGCGTCCTTCGACTCCCTGGCGGTAGGTCACGCGGCATCCACCACCGACGATCGCTTCCAATCGGACCGACTCTGCGGCGGCGGCCAACATCGGGATCTTCGAGCCGACGATCGCGAACGCGAAGTGCTCGCCTTCGTCCCACGCGGTGAATTCTTCCTCGATGGCGAGCGGCTTGATGACGACGCGCCGGGTGCCGCCGACACCGGTGGAGGTCGAACCCGGTTGGACCTCGTCGAGTGCTTCGAACCACTCGGGCCACGACGCGTGGTCGGTGATGTGCGTCCAGACAGCGTCGGGTGTGGCGTCGATCTCGATCGTCTCTTCGACGATGATCGGCGCGCTGTCGATCCACTCGGGCTGCTTGACGGGATGCGTTGGCATGCCCGAACCGTAGTGGCGACCATGGTCCCGTCCGAATGCGTCATCTACGCGCTCGGATCTCTACGGTCGGCCAGGTGACCGACACCGACTACCCACTTCCGAACATCTCCACCGATCTGACCGGCCAGGTGGCGCTCGTGACCGGAGCGACGTCGGGTCTCGGCCGCAGGTTCGCACGGGTGCTCGCAGCAGCGGGCGCGAAGGTGATCGGCACCGGGCGACGACAGGAACGACTCGACGAACTGGTGGTCGAGATCGAAGCCGCCGGTGGAGCGGCAGCCGGCGTGGCGATGGACATGACCGACACCGACAGCATCCTCGCCGGCGTCGAGCTGGCGCAGGCCGTGTTCGGGACCATCACGATCCTCGTCAACAACGCCGGTGTCCCCGATGCGCAGCGAGCCCACAAGATGTCGATCGAGCTGATCGACACCGTGTTCGACACGAACCTCCGTGGCCCGTACGTCCTGTCGTGCGAAGTCGCCCGACGGCTGATCGAAGAGAAGTCACCCGGCCGGATCGTCAACATCTCGAGCATCTCGGCAACCAACTACGACGGCCACGGCGCCGCGCTGTACTCGATCACCAAGGCCGGCATCTCCCGGATGACCGAGGTGCTCGCCGTCGAATGGGCGCGGAACCACATCAACGTCACGGGCATCGCACCCGGCGCCTTCCACTCCGAGATGATGGACGGGATGATGGAACGGATGGGCGACTTCAGCGCAGCGATGCCGCGCAAGCGGCTCGGCGACCCAGCCCAACTCGACTCCACGCTGCTGTACCTGTGCTCACCCGCATCGGACGCGGTGACCGGCACGGTCATCAAGGTGGACGACGGCCAAGGGCCCCGCTGACCCGTTCGTTTCGAGCCGGGCCCGCCACGAACGCTGTGTCACACTCGTGCGATGAGCGAGAACGACCCGATCAACGGCTGCATCGAACGCTGGCACGAACACATGGCAGGTCGCCTCGACGGTGGGCTCGATGCGGTCCTGCACCAAGACGTCGTGTTCCTGTCGCCGATCGTGTTCACGCCGCAGAAGGGCATCGACATCACGAAGGCGTACCTCGGTGCTGCCGGCGGGACGCTCGGCGGCGACGAGCAGGCGACCGACGGCAGCGGGTCGTCGGGTGGCGGCGGATTCCGTTACACGAAGGAGATCCTCGACGGGCACCATGCGGTGCTCGAGTTCGAGACCTCGATCGACGGCAAGTACGTCAACGGGATCGACATGATGACCTGCGACGACGACGGCATGATCACCGAATTCAAGGTGATGATCCGCCCGCTGCAGGCGATCAACCTCGTTCACGCCCAGATGAAGACGATGTTGGAGAAGATGGCCGGTCAGACCTGACGGTCCGGGCCGATCCCGCTCGTCAGGATCGGCTCAGCCGTCGGTCGTGGCGTTCTCGGCGGTGACGGCGTCGGGTGCGGGAGCGTGCGGGTAGGCGCCCTGCACGTTCACGGTGACGGGGATGCCGCCCTGGGGGCCGGTTGCGTCCTGCAGGCCGAGCCAATTGATCAGAGTGTCCTGATGCGCCGGGCTCAGACGAACACAGCCCTTCGACTGCGGCGTGGTCGGCACGTTGTTCGCTCCGTGGATCGCCTGACCGTTGTCGAAGTACATGGGCTTGTACATGTTGCCGTTGAGCGGGTTGTCGGCGGGCACGGGGTAGTCGGTCGAGTTGTGCCAGCCGTCGTTGTCCAACGCCGGGTCGAAGCGGAAGACATTCGACTGATCCTGGTCGCGGGTCTCGAAACCTTCGCTGCCGGTGGACGTCGGGTAGATGAAGTTCAGCGACGTCGAGCTCTCGCCGATGAACATCACCTGGCAGGTGCGGTCGACGAGGATCCAACGATCCTGATTCAGTGCCGAGGTGTACGGCGCCACGATTCCGGTCGCAGCCAGCAGTGCCTGCTCTTCGTCGCTTCCCGCTTCCATGTCGGTGAGGGTGACGTCGAGGCCGAGTCCGAGGCGAGCAGCGCACAGGTGACGGCGGGTCACGGGGCCGGACACGCCATCGAGCTTCAACTCACGCATGCCGAACGGGGTGAGCAACTCGTTGAGCTTCTCCTGCTGGGCGATCACGGAGACAGCGGCGTCCTCGGCGGCGAGTGCAGCGTTGCGTTCGGTGCGCTCGGTTCCGGTGATGTCCTCCAGACCGTTGTCGACACAGATGTCGAGGAGCTGGCCCGGGTAGATCGTGTCGCCCTCGATCGAGTTCTCGGCGCGGACGGTGGCGATGTTGATCGTCTCGTCGTCGAACCCTTCGACGATCAGCCCGAGGGAGTCTCCGGCCTGTACCTCGACCACACACGCCGGGTCGAACACGTCGAGCTCCGGCACGGTCGTGGTCGTCGTCGTGGCGGTGGTCGTCGACGTCGTTGCATCGTTGGTCGAGGCGGGCGCTGCCGTCGACCCGGTCGCAGGGTCGGTGGCGACAGATTCGTCGCTCGTGTCAGGCGCGCCGGACGTGGTGGCCGATGCATCGGTCGGAGCGGGCGTCGTGCTCGACGCCGTGCCAGCCGGCTCCTCCTGCGGTGCGGTTGCGGCATCGCCGTCGCCCGGCTGGGCAGCGGCGACGGGTCCACCGGGAATCGGTACCGCGGCCTCGCGATCACCCACACCGTTGTTGCATGCCGCCAACACGAGCGCCGAGGCGGCGAGCGCGATCCCTGTCCGTCGTGATGTCACGCATCAGAACGTACCCAAGGGCGACGCTCGAGAATCATCGCGCGGGGTGGTGTTTCGAGTTCCGTTCGCGGGAACCCAACGCCCGGTGACCTGGTGCGTTGCCGGGACGGAAGCCAGACGGCTCGGCGTGACTACGGTGGGGGCATGACCGATGAAGCACGTCCCTACGGCGGCGGAACCAGCGATCCAGCGCTCAAGCGTGTCCGCACCCGGCACTTCCAGAGTGCGAAGGAACAGGGCATCAAGATCACGGGTTTGACGAGCTACGACTTCTTGTCGGCATCGATCTTCGACGAAGCAGGGGTCGACTTCCTGCTCGTCGGCGACTCGGCGGGCAACACCGTGTTCGGGTACGACACCACGATCCCGGTGACGCTCGACGAACTGATCCCGCTCACCGCAGCAGTCGTGCGTGGCGTGAACCGTGCGCTCGTCGTTGCCGACATGCCGTTCGGGTCGTACGAGAACGGGCCGGACGAAGCGCTGCGGACGGCGATCCGTTTCATGAAGGAGACCGGCTGCCACGCCGTCAAGTGCGAAGGCGGGGTGCGCAGTGCGAAGCAGATCAAGCGAGTCGTGCGCGCGGGAATCCCCGTGATGGGCCACATCGGCTTCACCCCGCAGAGCGAGCACGGGCTCGGTGGGCACATCATCCAAGGACGCGGTGACGAAGGCGCTGACCAGTTGCTCGCCGACGCGCACGCCGTGCAGGACGCCGGCGCATTCGCCGTCGTGCTCGAGATGGTTCCGTCCGAGATCGCCGGACAGGTCACCGAGGAACTGTCGATCCCGACCATCTCGGTCGGTGCCGGACCCAAATGCGACGGTCAGTTGCTGGTGTGGTCCGACTGGGCAGGTTTGACACGCGGCCGGATCCCGCGATTCGTGAAGCAGTACGCCCAGATCGGTGACACGCTGCTCGAAGCGGCGTCGGAGTTCTGTGCCGAGGTCGAGAGTGGTGCGTATCCGGGCCCGGAGCACGAATACGGCGAGTGACGACCGCTGCGCAGAGCCACTGCGCGAGCCTGATTCAGGCAGTGATCACGCGTCGCGTGCGACCGCTGCGTTGATCATCGCCTTGGCTTCTTCGCTGCCGCCCCAGTGGTCGATCCGGGCCCACTTGTCGGGCTCCAGATCCTTGTAGTGCTGGAAGAAGTGCTGGATCTGATCGCGGGTGATCTCCGGCAACTGGTCGTACTCCTTCACGCCGTCGTACCTGCGGCTGACATGGCTGCTCGGGACCGCGAGGATCTTCTCGTCGTTGCCGGCCTCGTCTTCCATCACGAGCACGCCGATCGGTCGGCAGTTGATCACGGCACCCGGGACGATGACGCGTGTGTTGCACACCAACACGTCGATGGCGTCGCCGTCCTCGGAGAGCGTGTGCGGGACGAAGCCGTAGTTGCCCGGGTACCGCATGGGCGTGTAGAGGAACCGGTCGACGAAGAGCGTGCCCGACGACTTGTCGAGTTCGTATTTGATGGGCTCGCCTCCGACCGGGACCTCGATGATGACGTTGACGTCGTCGGGCGGGTTGGTGCCCGTTGGGATGTGTTCGATTCGCACGTCGTCACCGTAGACGAGCAGACGGTCGCCTCGCAGACCGGTCCGACCGGCATCGACGACCGCTCGCCCTCAGCAGACGTCGACCCAGTCGATGTCGAGCGAGAAGCCTCCATCGACGCCGTCCGCGATGATGATGCCGATCTCCCGTGCAGCGTCGGGGTCGAACGGGGGAGCGTCCACCGCCCGCCCGAAGACCGACGGTGAGAGCTGGGCGTAGTCGATCGAGGTCACGGTCCAGCCGTCGGCGTCGACGTCGCCCGTCATGTCGAGATCCGCACGATGTGAAACGGACCGTTCCCCGACTTCGGCGTCGTCTTCCAGGGTCACTCCGTACACCCGGTCGTCGGCACGTACCCGCATCGACATGCGAGTGGTCCCCGCCATCTCGGCACCGTCGAGCCGACAGCGCACGGACGTGAAACCGCCGCCGTCGGTCACGATCGTGCCCGAGAAGCGCATGATCGAGTCTGCGATGCCGATGGCCCCACTCGACCGGCCACCCATCACGCCGTCGTCGACGATGACCCAACGGTCCTGGTGCTCGTCGTCGAAGTCCGTGAGGCGGCGGCACGGGTTCGCCGCATCGGTGGTGTCGGATTCGGTGGTCATCGGGGAGCCTCGATGTCGTCGTCGGTCAGGCGTCGTTTCGACGGATGAACGCCGGTTCGTCCGCTGTTGAACGGTCGGCGTCGTATCGGTAGCCGTTCGCGTCGAAGTCGGTGAGCGCCTTGATCGAGGTGATCCGCTCCCGGATGATCCAGCCAGCCATCGCGCCACGAGCCTGCTTGGCGAAGAAGCTGACGATCTTGAAGTCGCCGTCGCCTCGCGCGTCGAGGAAGCGTGGCGAGATGATCCGCCCGTCGAACCGCTCCGGTTGCACGACCGAGAAGTACTCGTTCGAGGCGAGGTTGACGAGCACCTTCGCGCCGGGTGAGTCGGCGAGTGCCTCGTTCAGCCGGTCGGTGACGTCGTCACCCCAGTAGGAATACAGGTCGCCGCCGTCGTCGTGTTCGACCTTGGATCCCATCTCCAAACGGTACGGCTGGATCAGATCGAGTGGCCGTAGGACGCCGTGGAGCCCGGAGAGGATGCGCAGCACCTTCTGCGCATGGGTGTAGTCACGTTCACCGAACGAGTTCGGTGCGTCGAGGCCTGTGTAGGTGTCGCCGTCGAACGCGAGCACGGCGGGTCGCGCGTTGGTCGTCGTGAACGGCGTGGTCCAGTCCTGGAAGCGTTCGTGGTTGAGTTCGGCGAGGTTCGCCGAGATCGACATCATCGACGACAGGTCGTCCGGCGACTTTCCCGCCATGATCCCGACGAGTTCCTTCGATCGGTCGAGCATCTCGGGCTGGCTCTGCTTCTTGGTGGGAAGCGGCGACTCGAAATCCAGTGCTTTGGCGGGCGAGACCACGATCAACATGCTCAACGGTCTATCTGGCCGACGGGCGATCAGTCCAGACCGAGCTCGCGAAGGCCAGCAACCGCCCGAAAGCCTCGACTTTCAAGTGAGAGTTGAGAGATTTCGTAACAAGACCGCAACGACGGGCTACCCTGGCGGCCTCATGTCGTGTTGGGAGACATCTGCGCCCGGGTCGGGCCGAGCGCTTCGGCGCGCTGTTGCGCTGGCCGTCGGAGTCACCACCTTGCTCTGGTCGTCATCCGTCGCGGATGCGTCGGCGCCATCGACCCCTGCGGAGAAGGCGGCCCAGGAGATCCAGGCGGCGCGTGACCGTGCCGACGCCGCAGCCCAGGCGCTGTTCGACACCGAAGCCGAGATCGATCGGCTCCAGATCGAGATCGGCGAGACGGAAGAGGAACTCGCCGAGGTCGAGGCCGAGATCGACGCAGCTCGCTCGGGGCTGGAACAACAGGCGGTGCGCAACTTCGTCGGCGCCGGCGGCTCGACGATGCCGCTGCTGATCGACGTCACGAAGACGAACGAGAACCTGACCGCCGAGGTCTTCAGCTCGATCGCCACCGAGAACGTCTACACGAACCTCGACGACTACGACGCGCTCATCGTCGAGGTGGACGAAGTCCGTGGCGACCTCGAACAGCAGCAGGCCGACGCCGATGCGGCGACCGCCAACTTCGCCGTTCTGATCGAGCAGGCCGAAGCGGAGGTCATCCTGCTCGGCGAGATCGAAGAACAGCGCCTCGAGGACGAGGCCGTGCGCAAGGCGCTCGAAGCCCAGCAGCGTGCACGCGCCGAACAGGAACGCAAGGAGCAGGAGGCCGAGGCGGCTCGCCAGGCGGCAGCCGCGGCAGCTGCGGCCGAGGCGGCAGCCGTTGCAGCGGCGACACCGGCCGCCACCCCGCCGCAGGCCGCAGCGCCCGCACAGGTGACGCCGGAAGCCGCTCCCTCGTCGTCGGGTTCGAACCTCGCCTGCCCGGTTGCCGGGCCGCGTGCGTTCGCCGACACCTGGGGCGCTGCTCGCTCGGGCGGACGCTCACACCAGGGTGTCGACGTGATCTCGCCGGGTGGCACGCCGCTCGTCGCCATGGAGTCGGGGCGTGTCGAGTTCAAGTCCAACGGTCTCGGCGGCCAGACGCTTCGTCTCTACGGTGCCAGCGGTACCCGCTACTACTACGCCCACCTCAGCGGGTACGAGGGCGGCAATCGCCCGGTGAACAAGGGCGATGTCGTCGGGTACGTCGGGCGGACCGGCAACACCACGACGAATCACCTGCATCTGCAGATCCACCCGAATGGCGGGCAGCCGATCAACCCGTACCCGATCACCCGCGCCGCCTGCGGCTGAGCCCGACGCTCAGGTCGCCGAGCGACCTTTCTTCCAGTATCCGCGAGCCGTGACTCCGGATCGGTCCCGACCTCGTTCGTCGAACAGGTACTTGCGAATGCGTTGGACCGCGGCTGCTTCGCCGGCGATCCAGACGGCATCCGCGAGCTCGGTGACGCCCATGACGGCAGCAGCCATCGCATCGCCGGGCGAGCCACCCTCGACCGCGTCGTGCCACGTGACCGTGGCGTTCGGATGGTCGGGGAGTGCGAGCCGGGCGTCGGGCGTGTGGATCTCGATGTGAGCGTCGATCGTCCGGTCCTCGGGAATCCACTCGAGGAGCTGAGCAATGGCGGGCATCGCCGATTCGTCGCCGACGAGCAGGTGTGAGCGGGCATCCGGGTCGAGGTCGTCGCTGCGTCCGGGGCCCGAGACGGCGACCTCGTCGCCGGGTCGAGCGCGGCGCGCCCAGTCGCTCGCCGCGCCGTGCTCGTGCAGGACGACCTCGATGGTCAGTTCGTTTCGATCGACGTCGACGTCGCGTGGCGTGAACGTGCGGATGGGCGGGCGTGAGCCGTCGGGGAGCTCGAACTGGTTGCCGGTCCAGGTCACCATCACGAGTTCGTCGGTGTCGGCGTCCGGCAGGAGGAGTCGAACGCTGGAGGCCGGTGCCTCGATCGAGAACCCATCGAGTTCGTCACCGCCGAGCACGATCCGCAGCATGTGCTCGGTGACCGGTTCGACCGAACGGACGGCGAGGCGGCGGTACGACGGTGGTTCCCGACGGATCGACGCGATCTTGGCGGCGGCATCGTCATTGTTCATGTTGTCAGCGTGCCACCTGGGTCACCTCCCAAACCAGGCCGCGACGACGCCGGAGCAGGGCGCGCGTCCTCACGGCGTGCGGCCGACGGCGTCCAGCGCTTCGGGCAGCGTGAACCGGCCGGCGTAGAGCGCCTTGCCGAGCACCGCGCCGTCGAGCCGCGCTCCACTCCGAGCCAACCGCGTGACGTCGTCGATCGAGGCGATCCCACCCGACGCGATCACGGGCGTCGAGGTTGCGTCGGCGACCGCTCGGTGGAGATCGAGATTGGGGCCGGCGAGCATGCCGTCACGGTCGACATCGGTGATCACGTATCGGGCGCAGCCCGCCCGGTCGAGCCACTCGATGGTGTCCCAGAGGTCGCCACCTTCGCGACTCGAGCCACGAGCTGCGAGGTGATGCCGGACGCGACCGTCGGGATGTCCGGAGATCCGAACGTCGAGGCTGACCGCGATCCGTTCGCCGTGAACGGCGAACGCCTCGGAGCAGAACGCTCGGTCGTCCAACGCCGTCGTTGCGAGGTTGGCCCTGCTGCAGCCGGTGGCGAGCGCCCGGTTCAACGACTCGTCGTCGGTGATGCCGCCGGACAGTTGCACGCGCACATCCAGGTCGTCGATGACGGCAGCGAGCAACTCGGCGTTCGAACCCGTGCCGAATGCGGCGTCGAGGTCGACGAGGTGGATCCAGGCTGCGCCGTCGGCCTGCCATGCGAGCGCTGCGTCGAGCGGAGTGCCGTGCGCTGTCTCGGTGCCGAGCGTTCCCCGTGCGAGCCGAACGGCCTGGCCGTCAGCGACGTCGACCGCAGGAAACAGCGTGAAGCTCATGGCCGACGGTCGCCTTCAGTCGCATCAGGGTTCGAGGACGATCCAGCCTCGGCGCTGGAGTTCGGCGGCGAGTTCTTCGACCGGGACGTCGCGGCAGGGACACGGGTTCCGTCGGGGGAGTGACGGCCGCAGCGCGAGGAGCGGCCTTTTTCTTCTTCGCAGCGGGTGCTCTGGTCGGCGGAGGCGCATGCGAGCCGGGCGGAGGGCCGTCGCCGTGCAGTTCGATCTGGAGCTGTTCGATGAACTCGTCGGCTTCCGAACTGGTGAACTTCCCGGCGGCCTGGCGTTGGGTGAAGCCCATCGGCCCGCGCGCATCGCGGTAGTCGGAGTGGCCGGCGGCTTCGAGCAGTTCGAGCAGCTCGCGAAGTTGCCGGCCGTTGGCCGGAGGGCCGGAGGAGTCGCCGAAGGCCATGGCGTCAGCCCCGGACCAGTTCTTCGACGATCACGATCATCGACCCGGAGGTCACGGAGCGGAACGGGAAACAGCAACCGATCGAGACGTCCACGAGACCACCATGGCACACGTCTCGTGGTGCGGCTGTTCGCTGTCCGAGCGAGCAACGATTCGGCCACGGCCGGGAAACGACGAAACCCCCGCCGGAGCGGGGGTTTCGAGTGGAGCGGGTGAGGGGAATCGAACCCCTGTCGACAGGTTGGAAACCTGAGGTTCTACCATTGAACTACACCCGCAAGTTGCGAGCATGATAGCGGCAGTCGGCGCTGACGGCTCGCGGGTTCGCGTTGGTGGAAGGAGTCGGCTTCCACCCGAATCGGTCAGCGCAGGACTCGGCGAAGCAGCACGCGCCAGGAGTCGGCGATCTCCTCATCGGTGCGGCTCAGCATCCGACTCTGGAAGTCGTAGCCCTCGAAGCCCAACTGGGAACCGAGTGCCGCCACGAGATGCTCGGCCTCGGCCGGGTCCATCTCGGACAGCTCGACGGCGAAGTGGCGGTGGAACTGGTCGCAGGTCATCTCAGCGACATTCGACAGGCTGCGGTCGATCTCGGGCAGCGCGGTTGCTTTGCCGTGGGCGACTCGAATCAGCTGCTTCGTCCGACGCAGGATGCGCAGCCGCGATGCGACCATTCCTTCGATGCGATGGTCGAGCGAGCCCTCTCCCACTCCGGGGATGATCGCCAGCGGAAGTGCGTCGCGGACGGCGGTCTCGATCGCGGTTCGGGCGAGGTCGTCCAGGTCGTCGAAGTATCGGAAGATCGAACGGTGCGACACCGCGGCGCGATCAGCGATCTTGGCAACCGTCGGATCGAGGTCGCCTTCCTCGATCAGCGAGATCAGCGAGGCGATCACCGCGTCCCGGTTGCGCTTGCGGCGCAGTGTTCGGCCGTCGGTGTCGTCATCGATCCGGCTGGGATCGACGACAGTCGAGAGCGTGGTGGGTACGTTCGTCATCAAGTTCTGACCTCCATTTGACCAACCTAGTGATATGACGAACGCGGACAGTGCTGGCTTCACCCAATGACGGAACCAATGACACAACCTGATCGCCCGCTGATCGAACGGGTGCGCAAACTGCTCGACAAGGCCGAACGCACCGACAGCGCGCACGAGGCCGAGGCGTTTGCAGCCAAGGCTGCTGACCTGGTGGCACGTCACCGCATCAGCCCGGAACAACTCGAGGCACGCGAGGGCAAGGGCAACGACCTCTCGATCCGCGAACTGCTCGTTGGTCGAGGCGCCTACGTACGTGGACGCATCGCGCTCCTCGGCAACATCGCCGAGGCACACGACGTCCGGATGGTGTTCCAGGCAACACCGGCAGGGAGCGTTGCGTTCCTCGCTGGCGGGCGGGACGATCTGGACCTCGTGGAGGTGTTGTATGCGTCGCTGCACGCCCAGGTGGCCGGGCAGATGGCGGGTCTGCGGCGATCCACGGGCGCCGCCACGCAACGCGAACGGCGGGCCTTCCTCTTCGGTTTCGCCAATCGGATCGGTGATCTGCTCGCCGAATCGGCTGCTGCTGCACGGGCCGAATCCGAACAGCGCGCCGACGGTGGTGCGTCGACGTCGCTCGCTGTGCGTGAGCGGCGAGAACGTGTCGATGGATTTGCCGACGAGTCGTGGGGCAAGGTCCGCTCGGCCGGGCGGCCGGCGAAGCTCTCGCCCGACGGCTACTTCCAGGGCGTCGATGCTGCTGAGCGCGCTGACGTCGGCCGCACCCGGCTCGGTGGCCGCGCCGCGATCGGGCGGGGTCGTCGTGGCCGCTGACCTCGATCGGGCCCAGGTGTACGCCGCCGAGTTGGCAGCGTTCGACGGCACCGACCTCGAAGAGGTGATCGACGTCGAGCGCGTGGTCGCGGCGATGATCGAGGTGACGGTGGCGGAGTGGTGGCCGGGCGGCGACGTGACGGTCAAGCCGGCTCGATCGGATGCTCGCTCGTCATCGACCCGCTGCGGGATCGAGGACGGCTCGGTCGCGTCGATCACGATCGCTGCGCCACAGGCCACGATCGCGACTGCCGCACACGAGCTCGCGCACGCGCTGGCCGGCGTGACGCATGGGCACGATGCGAGGTTTCGGCGGGCCCACCTCGACGTCGTGCAGGCGATCACCAACGTCGATCGCGTGACGAGTCGCGGCATGGTCCACGTCGCTCAGCTGTGGAATGCGTATGCCGCCGCTGAGCTGGATGTCGGCGATCGTGACTGGCCCGAACCGCCGACGGCGGGTGGAGCGATCGCGCTGTAGGAATCGGCCCGCCAGTCGGGTCCGGCCGCCCGGTAGATTGGCGGGCCACACACGGGGTGTGGCCCAGCTTGGTAGGGCGCCTGCTTTGGGAGCAGGAGATCGCAGGTTCAAATCCTGTCACCCCGACCACATCGAGCAGGAGCGGTTCACTTGGCCTCGACCGGTCGAAGTTTCCGTACGTCGAACCGAAACGGCTCGCCACGTACGAGTCTCAGCGGCCAGCGTTGAACTTGCCGACGAGCGCGGCGAGAGAACGACTGGCGGGAACGTCTTCCAGGAACGACCGACGGAGCGCAGGGTCTGCGATCGAACGAGCGGTGTCCCGGTGGACCTCGGACGCCTCAGCGAGGGCTCGGGCGCCAACGGGATGCTGCTGACCGAGCACCGTGACGATGTCGAGCCGTGAGTCGATCGGCCACGGGAGGCAAGGCACCCGGTCGTTGCTCACGAGGTCCCAGGAGGCGAGCGCTGTGTCATGGGCTCGTTCGCTTCGACCAGCAGCAGCGTCCACGCGGGCACCGATGAGCCGCGCGGTGATGGCGAAGTGTTCGGCCTCGCGGCCGGCGGCGACATCGGCGAGTTCCTCGGTGGCGAGTTTCGCCTGCTCCAGACGCCCGACCCGCAACAGCAACCGAGACCATGGCACCAAGCTGTACAGCAAGCCGTACTCGTCGTTGTGCTCCCGCTCGAGCGCGACGCCGTGCGACATCACCGTCTCGGCCTCGTTGTCGGCCATGCCGTCGAGACACTCGGCCAACTGCACCATCAGATAGCCCTCGCCGAACGTGTCGCCGGTTCGACGCACGATCTCGAGGGCGGTCTCGGTACACCGGCGCGCGCTGGCGTAGTCGCCGACCAGGATCAACGACGCGCCGACATTCGCATGCAGGTTCGAATCGAGTTGTCTGTGCCCGATCGCCTGAGCGAGTTCGAGTGCACGGCGATCCGATTCGAGTGCTTTCCACACCAGATACTGCTCGGCGTAGGCCGGTGCGAGGTAACTGTGGATTCGACTCTGTTCTGCCGGGTCATCAAGCTCGATGAAGATCTCAAGTGAGCGTTCGAGGTCGAGGGTGGCCTCCTCGAAGCGCCCACTGTTGGTGTGGATGCGCCCGCGCATCGATGCGATCCAGGCGTCGATGACCGATTCGCCGGCCGCCGCCTCGCTCGCGGCTCGGCGGACCGATTCGGTCGCCCGTCCGGAGTCGTGACGCAGGATGGCCGAACGCGTCCGGTGGAGCAGCGCCCAGCACCGGTCCGCCGAACGTTCCGGACGTCCGTCCAGAAGATCCAGCGCACGCTGACACAGCTCGTCCGCAGTGAGATCGTTGACGACCGGGCAGAGCAGTTCCGCCTGTCGCACGAGGAATGCCGCTTCGTCGAGATCGCCGTCGGGACGAAGGCGGCCGTCACCGAACGCTTCGACCGCCGAGGCGATCATCGTGGCGCCTTCGGCCATCGATCCAGCAGCTTCGAACAGCTTGCACACACCATCGAGTGCTCCGCCGAGTTCGCGCACCAGACCGTTCGCGACACCACGACTCCACGCAACGCGGACGTTGTCGAGGTCGGTCAGCAGCGAGTTGGTGAGCCTGTCCGATTCCCACGTCGCGAGGCTCGGGGCGGCGACGGCGAGCCGTGTCAGATAGTGCGTGGCGTGAACAACGTCCGCGGCATTGCGTTCCCGATCGGTGAGTCGTGCTGCTGCAGCCTGGCGCACCAGCTCGTGGAAGCGGTATCGGCCCCCGCCCTCGTCGACGAGGAGTGACCTGCGGGCGATGGAGCCGGCGGCGACCGGACTTCCCGTCAGTGCTTCAGCCGATCGCCGATCGAAGCCGCCCCGGGTCGCGGTCAGACGCATGAACGCTGTCTGCTCACGGGTGTCGAGCAGTTCCCACGATTGGTCGAACAGTGCTGCGAACGTGGCATGGCGCAGCGGGACGTCACGCTGAGCCGAGCCGGGAAGCGCAGCGGTCGTCTCCAACGCTGCAACGACTTCGGCCACCGAGAAGCGGCGCACCCGACTCGCCGCCAGTTCGAGGTGGAGCGGCATGCCCTCCACCAATTGGCACAGGCGAACGACATCGGCTGTGTTGTCACCGGTGAGCGAGAAGGTCTTGTCGACCCGGTACGCCCGGTCGACGAAGAGCCGGACGGCGCCGAAGTCATCGGGTGCGTCGCTCCCGGCGGAGGGAATCGGCAGGCCACGGATGTCCACGACGTCTTCGATGGCGAGGTCGAGCGGCTGGCGGGTCGTGACGAGCACCGTGGTGTGAGGGCACCGGTCGAGGAGGTCGGAGATGTCGCCGACGATGGCATCGACCAGGTGTTCGAGATTGTCGAGGACCAACAGGCAATGCCGAGCACCGAGTGCCGACACCAGCTGCTCGATCGGCGACAGTGAGCCTCCTGCGCTCCCGGACACCAGAGCGCTCACCACCGAGAACGCCTCGATCGGGGAACCCACGCTGGCGAGCGACGCGAACACGATCAGTTCGAAGTCGGCGAGCACTCGATCGATCGCGGCGATCGACAATCGCGTCTTGCCGACGCCGCCCGGACCGGCGAGGGTCACGAGCCGCTGGCCTTCACCCGAGAGCCGCTCGACGATCAGATCGACGTCGGCCTCACGCCCGAAGAACGGTGTCAGCACCCGTGGAAGCCCGAGGACCGGGGCCCCGTCGAGCTGCACCGGACGCACCGTCCCGGCGTCGATGCGCTCGGCGAGCGCGACTGTTTCCTGCTCAGGGTGCACGCCGAGTTCGCCAGCGAGCAGGCGCTCGCAATGGTCGAACTGTGCCAGGGCCGCAGCGCGACCGCTGGTGTGTGCCAGCGCCTCCATCATCTGGCGGTGGGCGGATTCGTTCCACGGCTCGATCTCGAGCACGCGGCCGGCCAACTCGATCACACGCGTCCATGTTCCGGAGGACAGCGCACGATCCAACGCCGTGGTCAGGCCGAGCAGGGCCGTCGATCGAAGGTTGTGTCGCCGCCCGCGAACCCAATCATCGAACAGCCCGGCACCGCCCGGATCAACACCGGCCAGAAAGTCCCCGCCGTACGCCTGCAGCGTGTCGTCCGCGTCACCGTGTTCGACCAGCACGACGTCGTACCGAGGCGCGATCGCGAGCCAGAGCGAATGCCGGTTGGCCTCGACGACACCCGGCAGGACTCGCCGGATCTTCGTCAAGCCCAGTCGCAGATTGGCTCGGGCCCGCTCCTCGGTGAGGTCGGACCACAGCAGTCCTGCCAGCTCGCTCCGTGCGACCGGCCGGTCGGCGTCGGCGAGATACACCAGGAGCGCTTGCGCCTTGTCGGGCAGCGCACGACCGACATGTTCGCCGTCGTGGCGAATGTCGAGTCCACCGAATGTCGTCAGCTGCAACGCCGGGTGCACGACGTCACGACCCCGAAGGGGTTCCATCGCCAGACCATACGTCAGCCCTCTGGGTCGCTCGCCCGCCGAGAACTGCGCCCTTCGCGGCGTGGCCGAAAACGGTACGAAAACGGTGCCTCAGCGATGGTGGCTGCACAGCCGGATCGACCGGCTGTGATCACACGAAGGGATCCATCATGACCATCACCGACATCACGCCCGAAGCACCTGCGGGACCGAGTGGACCGCCACCGCCGGCGATCGCGCTGCAACTCGCCAGTGGCTTCATCGCAAGCCAGGCGGTGTACGTGTTCACCAAGTTGCGCATCGCCGACGCACTTGCCGACGGGCCTCGGCCAGTCGATGCCGTCGCCTCTCGTGTCGGCACCAGCCGCGACGAGACGCGGCGGTTGTTGCGCACACTCGGCGGGCTCGGTGTCGTCGACGAGGTTGCACCAGAGACGTTCCAACTGACCGACGTCGGTGAACTGTTCCGCAACGAGCCCGGCTCGCTCGCGGATCTCACCACGATGTGGATGGAAACGCACTACATCCCGTTCGCCGGGATGACGGGAACCGTGACCAGCGGGCGACCGGCCTTCGAAGCCAGCGAAGGTGAAGACTTCTGGTCCTGGTTGCAGCACGAACCGGACACGGCTGATCTGTTCAGCCGGGCGATGGGCAGCTTCGGCGGCCAGACCCAGACCGCAGCGGTCGCCGCCTTCGACTTCTCGGGGTTCGGGCGAATCGTCGACGTCGGCGGCGCCCACGGCTCCTTCCTCGCGTCGGCGCTTGCGCAGAGCGACACATCACGGGGCGTCCTGTTCGACCTGCCTCACGTCGTCGACGCGGCCGGACCGTCGCTCGATGCCGTCGGTGTCACCGACCGCGTCGAGTGCGTCGGCGGTGACTTCTTCGAGTCGGTCCCGGCGGACGGCGACGCCTACCTCCTGTCCATCATCCTGCACGACTGGAACGACGCCGACTGTGTTCGCATCTTGAGCTCGATCCGTCGCGCGATCCCGGCACACGGGGTGTTGCTGATCCTCGAGAACGTCATCCCGGACGGCAACGAACCCCATCTCGGCAAGATCATCGACATGATCATGATGACGATGCTCAGCGGCACCGAACGGACCCGCTCCGAGTACGCCGCACTGCTGACCGAGGCCGGCTTCACCCTCGACGACGTCGTGGCCACGCACGCCCCAACGAGCCTCGTCGTCGCCCGACCGGCGTAGGCGCCGACGTTGCTCCGACAGGATCGTGGTGGGTGCTGCTCTCTACGATTCGTCGGAGGACGACGATCCGGGGGTCGACGATGGAGAATGCCGAACAGCGCGGCAGGCGACGACGCGGTAGCGCTCGGCGACGTCGACTTCTTCGACCCGGCGATCAACGACTGCCCTTACGGCGCGTATCGAACACTGCGTGACGATGCCCCGGTGTGGTTCGACGAACGACTCCAGGGCTACGTCATCACGCGCCACGAGGATGTGCGAGCGGTGCTCGCCGACACCGAACGCTTCGTGAATTCCCGGTCGGCGAACAAGCGGGCCCGCAGCATGTCGCCCAAGGTGCTCGCGCTGTACGAGGAGAAGGGGTGGGTGCCGGCGCCCACCCTGGCCGGGCGCGACGATCCGAACCACCGCGAGATGCGAGCGCTGTTCAACCATGCGTTCCGGCCCAAGCGGATCGCTGCGCTCGAACCGGCGATCCGCCGACTCGCCGACGAGCTGATCGACGACTTCATCGACGACGGCACGTGCGACTGGGTCAGCCAGTTCGCCGTGCCGCTCCCACTGGTGATCATCGGCGTGCAGATGGGCGCCGACCCGGCCGACATCTGGCGGATCAAAGCGTGGACCGACGCGTGGGTCCAGCGGCTCGGCCTGATGCAGACCAGCGAACAGATCGTGTGGTCCACCGAGATGGAGATCGAAGCCCAGCACTACTTCCAACCGATCTTCGACCGGCTGCGCCTGCAGCCCGACGACACGCTGCTGTCCGACCTCGTGAACACCGAGATCCCCGAATGGGGTCGCTGCCTCAACGACGAGGAACTCCACGCCGAGATGATGGCCGACACGTTCGTCGGCGGATCCGAGACGACGACGAACGCGCTGTCGGGCGGTGTCCGATTGTTGATCGAACATCCCGACCAGTGGGACCGTCTCACGAGCGACCCCGACACGTACGTCCCGGTGCTGGTCGAAGAAGTACTCCGACTGGAATCGCCCGTGCAGCGACTGTCGCGGACCGCCGTGATCGATGTCGAGATGCACGGCGTGACGATCCCCGCCGGATCCACCGTGCTGATCGGCTACGCAGCGGCCAACCGCGACGAGCGCATGTTCGGCGAGCCAGCAGCGTTCGACCTCGATCGAGGCGACGCGAAGAAGCACCTGACGTTCGGTTTCGGCACCCACTTCTGCATGGGCGCGCCGCTCGCCCGACGCGAACTGTTGCACGGGTTCACCGCACTCGTGCAGCGGATCGACGAGATGTGGTTCCTCCCGGACACCGACCTGACCATCGCGCCCAACTACTTCCTCCGAGCACTGAAGGAACTCAGGATCGGCTTCCGAGCAAATCCCGACCAGCAAGGACTCTCACGATGACCAATCCGTTCAGCGCCGTTCGCGACGCGGTGCTCGACCTCGACCTCGACGCCGATGGAAACGAGGCGCAGGGGGCGCGCAAGAAGTTCCCTCATCAACCGATCGGGCAGGCGGTCGACATGGGCCACGCCGACGACGGCACCCCGCTGATCGACCCGCGCCTCTTCGACAGCAGCGAGTTCCGGCGCAACCCGTACCCGTACTACCGGATCATGCGTGACCACCACCCGGTGTTCCACGACCGGCTGCACAACTGCTACTACGTCACCCGGTACACCGACGTGGAAGCGGCCTACTTCGACGAGGTCGGCTTCAACACCATCCCCAAGGGGTCGTCGTCCGGCGTGCTCGGCAACACCCAGCTCGAGCTGAGCGGCCTCGAACACCGACGCCGCCGGAACATCTACGGCCGCCACCTCGTCGGCGCAGCGTTGACCAAACGGCTGCCGGCGTTGCGCTCTCTGGCCGACGACCTCATCGCTCAGTGGTGGCACCCCGACAATCCGAAGAACGTCGAGGTCGATGGCGGCACGGTCGTCGTCGAGCTCGGTCGCGCCTTCGCGAACGAGTTTCCGATCGGCGTCGTCGCCCAGGTGCTCGGCATCCCGGTCGAGGCACGCGCCCAGTTCAACTGGTGGTACGACGCGATGATGTCCGGGCTCGGCGGCAGCGACACCCACCACGAGGGCCTCGTCGCCCGCCAGGACCTCGAGGAGTACGTCGGGTCGCTGGTCGAGGAGCGCAGGACCTCCCCGACCCACCTGTACGACGAGGACGGCAACGAGATCTGCAAGGACATCATCTCCGAGCTGTGCCACGCCGAGATCGACGGCGACGTGATGTCCACCGAGGAGATCACCTCGTTCGTCGCGCTCGTCGTCGGCGGCGGCGGGGAGACGACACGCGGCGCGATCATGAACCTCTGGTACCTGCTGCTGCAGCATCCCGATCAGTACCAGGCCGTGCTCGACGACCCGGATCTGTGGCACGCGGCGTTCCACGAGATGCTCCGTCACTCGACCTCGATCGGTGGCCAACCGCGCCACAACACGTTCGAGATCGAGCTGCACGATGTCGTGATCCCTGCCGGGTCACTCGTGCACATGGTGGACGTGTCGGCCAACCACGACGACCGGGTCTTCGCCGAACCCGAACGATTCGACATCTTCCGCAACGACCTCTACAGCGACAAGATCCTCCGCTCCGGCTACGACAAGGACGGCCGCAGGAGCCACATGGCCTTCGGCGTCGGCCCGCACCTGTGCCCGGGTGCATGGATCTCCGAGCAGGAGACCGTCGTCGGTGCGCAGGTGCTGAGCGAGACCTTCCGCAACATCCGACTCGAGATCGATCGGATGCCGACAGGCCTCGACGGCTCGACGCTCGCTCCCGTCGGACTCGGCTCGATTCGCGAGCTCTGGTTGCGGATGGACCGGCCCGCAGCGCAGTGAGCGACACCACCTACGTCGAACAGGACGAACCGCCGCGGCCCGCAGCGGGCTACCGCACCTACGAGGTGTACCAGCGCGAACGGGTCGGGGAGTCCACCGACCAGTTCACACCACGAGAACTGATCGGTGACGAGATGCTGACGGACCCGTTCCGTCTGCTCACGCTCATGCGCGAGCACGGCCCGTGCTACCGCGACTGGATCGGCAACCGATTCTGGATCACGCGTTACGACGACGTGACCTCGGTGTTCGCCGACGACGCGAACTTCGAGTCACGATCGAAGCGCTGGTTCAGCGGCCAGCCGACGCTCGGCCGAGACCTCGGCGGCGAACTCCCGGTGCTGTGGGCGCACGCCAACCGGATCGACGCTCACGTCGAAACGATCGTCGAACGCATGCTGCACGACCTCCACGACGAACCCGACCTGGCCGGAGGATTCGCGGCCCGACTCCCGCTGGAGCTGTGGGGTGCAGTGCTCGACCTGCCACGCAAGGACCTGGCGGAGTTCTCTGCGCTGTACTGGCGGATGCAGCGTGGCGCCGGCTGGGACGAGGTCGCCCGGCGTGATGGCCGCGCAGCGACGGTCGAGCTGACGCGTCTGATCGAACCGCTGGCCCGCGGGCGCCGAGCGGACCCCGGCGACGACCTGATCAGCGCCGCCGTGGGCATCGAGGTCGACGGCGAGCCGGTCGGTGCCGCCGACATCGTCGCCACGGTCTTCGAAGCCGATCACGAGACGCTTCACGGTGGGCTCGCGAACCTGTGGTTCCAGCTGCTGACTCACCCCGATCAGCTCGACGTCGTGCGTCACGAGCCTCGACTGATCAAGCAGGCGTGGCACGAGGTGCTCCGCCACAGCCCGCCCGTGCATTCAGCGTCGCGCTTCGCTCGCCGCGAGGTCGAACGATTCGGTCGGCTGCTTCCGGAAGGTGCACTCGTGACGTGCTCGGCGGCGGCCGCCAACCGCGACCCGAGGGTCTTCGTCGACCCCGACGCGTTCCTGATCCAGCGACCGGACCTCTGCCAGCGCGAACCGCGCGGGCAGTACCGCGCGGACGGTCTGCCGTCCGGGATCGCGTTCGGACTCGGTCGCCCGTCGGTGCATCCGGCGGTACCGAAGGAACGCCCTCGTTCGAACTACGCGATCGTGCGTGATGTGGCGGTCACGGCGTCGCGGATGCTGCTCGACGCGCACCCCGACATCGCGCTCGCGCCTGGCGCTCAACCAGCATTGCGGTCGCTGCGGCTCGGTGAGATGCACACCTGCTGGAAACTCGACGTCTCGTTGCAGTGACGTTCACAGAGGTTCGGCCGCAGGGAGCACGCACGGCTCGCCGGCGTACAACCCGATGCTGTTTCCGGTCCGGCCGCCCGGTCCCTCCTGGAGGAGTTCGACGAGGATCTGGGCGATCTGCGCGGGCTGCATCCACGTCGCCACGGCCTCGGCGGGCGGGTCGTCGCCGATCCACCCACGCAGCATCTCGGTGTCGGTCGCTCCCATACAGATGTTGTTGACGCGGACGTGGTGGCGCGACAGCGCACGAGCCCAGTCGAACGTCAACCCGTTCAGCGCCCACTTCGCTGCGTTGTAGAGGTCCATCGCGCCGTGCCCGTGATGGGGATGGCAACCGGGTCCGGGTTTCACGTGATCCGACGAGATGTTCACGATGTCGCCGCCACCGCCTTCGACCATGATCGGCGCGACCGCTCGACCGAAGAGGAACGCCCCTTTCGTGTTCGACCCGATGATCTGATCGAAATCGGCAGCGGTGCGATCCCAATCATCGAGCGGACCCGTCGCCCAGATCTCGCCGGCATTGCTCACCATGATGTCGA
Organism: Ilumatobacteraceae bacterium; assembly: GCA_963797925.1. Lineage (GTDB taxonomy): Bacteria > Actinomycetota > Acidimicrobiia > Acidimicrobiales > Ilumatobacteraceae > Ilumatobacter_A. The sequence goes on from CAWCQZ010000002.1 coordinate 197,235, forward strand.
CGGTTCCGTGTGCGGCGACCGTCGCGTCGACCACCGAGCGGACATGAGTTGCGTCGGCGACGTCGCCGACATGGCCGGTGGCGCCGATCGCCGCTGCGACGTCGACGATCGATTCCTGGCGGTCGGTCACGACCACAGCGCATCCTTCAGCGACGAGGCGCTCAGCGAACGCCCGCCCGATTCCCTGCGCAGCACCGGTGACGACCGCAACGCGCCCTTCGAGCTGATTCATCAACGTCCCCCTCGTTCCAGGACCACGGTGGTCCGACCTCGCTGTGCAATCGTCGCAGACCGGCATCGCCCCGCTCGGAGCGGAATGGCTACCTTGCGGACATGACGACACGGGTGATCCAGTGGGGGAGTGGCAACGTGGGACGGTCCTCGATCGCGACCGTTGCGCGACGACCGGACATGGACCTCGTCGGCCTGCTGGTGAACAGCCCGGACAAGGCCGGTCGCGACATCGGCATCATCGGTGGGATCGACCCGCTCGGCGTCGTCGCCACCGACGACGTCGAGGAGATCGTCGATCTCGACGCAGACGTCGTGCTGCACATGCCGTTGCCGTCGTTGGTGTTCGGAGACGACCCCGGTGCAGATCTCGACAACTTCTGTCGTCTCCTCGCGAGCGGCAAACACGTCATCACGACGGTCGGCTACATGTACCCGCAGGTCTACGGCGACGAGGTGATGGGGCGACTGTCCGACGCCTGTGCGCAAGGTGGCGTCGCATTCCACGGAACGGGTGCGAACCCCGGCTGGTTCGGTGACCTCCTCCCGCTCATGATGTCGGGACTGTCGCTGCAGATCGATCAGATCAGCGTGCAGGAGATCAGCAACTTCCAGCACTACCCGTCACCGGAGATCATGTTCGAGATGATGAACTTCGGTCGGACTCCCGAAGAGTTCGAGACACGGTCGGTCCGTCACCGCGGCTGGCTCGACGGGCTCTTCACAGAGGCGGTACAGATGGTCGCCGACGGGATCGGTGCTGCGGTGGACGAGGTGACGTCGGAGATGGAGACGTGGATGACCGACGACGACCTCCACACCGCCGCCGGGACGGTCGCCGCCGGGACGGTGGCCGGTCAGCGCTGGCAGTGGCGTGCCGTCGCCGGCGGACGGACACTCGTTCATCAGGAGACGGTGTGGCGGATGCACGCCGACGTCGCCCCGGAATGGCCGACCGGTCACTGGTCGATCTCCATCTCGGGGCAACCCGACATGGAGATCTCGCTGCCGCACGGCTGGAATCGTGACGTGCTCGGATCGACCGCAGCGCACGCGATCAACGCGATTCCGTACATCATGGAAGCGGGGCCGGGCGTGAAGACCTTCCTCGACCTCCCGTTGATCGCAGGTCGAGGCAGCGTGTCTCCCGGTTGAGTGGCGTTGCTGCCCGACAAGGTCGCGTGTCCTGGTGATGGTCGTCGTGAACGCTGTCGCCGTCGTCCACGAGCAACGTGTTTCAGTCCGAGCGAGGGACGCCGTTCGTCGTCGGTGTGCGCTGATGGCTCGGAATGATCCGGGTCGAACAGTCGTCACAGGCCCACCACTCCTTCAACTCCGCTGGGTGGAAGCCTTCGCCGGTCGGAAAGAAGAGGCGGCATCGCCCACACTGTCGGAGGGCTGGCGGGATCGGTTGACTGGTCACGGTCGAATCGGTCATGTGGTTCTCCTGCTGGTCGTCTCGGTCTCGGCGCCGCGCTGTACCGGCTGATGGAACAGCGCGACGCAAGGGTTCAGCGTTCGATCGGCTTCTTGTCCTGCTGCTTCGTGCGCTTTGCTTCGCGTTTCTCCTTGAGGGTCTTGCCGACCTTCTTGCCATCTCGGCGCTGCGGGGACTTGGTCATGGGTTCTCCTTGATTGTCGAACGGGAATTCACGAACTCAGCAGTACGAGATGGCTGCCACGCCGTGGGCGGTCACGCAGCGCGACTCTCATGTTCCCGAACCACCCACGTGGCAGCGTCCGACGACGGTCGACGAACAGTGAGATCGATCCAAGAACGGCGGAGGAGCACACCAGGCATCGGTCGGGGCTCGGCGGCCCCGTCCTTCTCGGCGGACTTCGAGGGACGCTGATGCGACACGGGTCTCCTTGAGCAAGGGCTCAGAGGAGGCGACCACATCGTGTCGACGGTGAACGTCGAGCGTCAGAAGAGGTCCCCGGTGAGTCGGCGAAGTCGAAACGTACCACGCCGCCAGGTCAGCCGACGCTGATCACGATCGCAGGACCCCGATTGCTCGTCCAGAGGGAAGCGAACCGCCGAGTCAGTTGCCGAGGCGAGTCGCGTGGAGTGCCGCGAGGGCCAACCCGGCGACGGTCACGGCGACAGACGAACGCCCGGTCAGCTTCGGAATCGCGAGGGAGCTGACCATCAACCCTGCCAGCACCACTGCACCGACGCTCAGCACGACCCGAAGCGCGGCGAGATCGAGTGGCCCGTCGAGCAGCATCAATGCAACGAAGCCGATGATCACCAGGTCGGTCGGCAGGCCGCTGTACGTATCCGAATCGTCGAGGCCGTGGACGTTGAAGTAGCTGAGTCGGAATGCGGTGGCCGCGGCGAGCACGACCGCGAACGGCAGGTACGCGACACCGAAATCACCGTAGGACAGGATCACGACACCCAGCGCCACACCGGCCGACACCATGTCGGCCAGCGAATCGAGATTCGCCCCGAACGACGACTGGTCAGCATCACGGTTGGTCGCTCGAGCGGCGACCGGCCCGTCGATGACGTCGAACACGAACGCGGCGACCAGGGCGATCGCTGCGCCGGCATACTCCGCCCGCACGGCGAGCAGCATCGCCAGCACACTCGACGCAAGGCCACACAGCGTCAGCAGGTTCGCGGCATCAGCGACGTGGCCCAGCGTCGAGCGCCGTGACTCCGTTCGAGCTCCTGTCGGCGTCGGCGTGCTCAGGGCTGATCCAATTGCAGTTGGCAGAGAGCGTCGACGAGACGGCGATTCTCCTCGGTCGTCCGAGCAGCGATGCGCAGGTAGCGATCCGCCTCGGGCATCGACTTGGACGCACAGTCCTTGATCAGAATGCCGTGTTCGACGTAGAGCCGTCGTGCGACGGCCGGTCCGGTCAGCCCCGGCGTGGTGATCTTGCAGAACACGAAGTTTGCGTCGGGCTGGAGCGCCGCCAAACCTGGAACGGTGAGCAGGTCGGCGTAGAAGCTCTGGCACGTGTCCCGAACCAGCTCACAACTCACGTCGAAATCGGTTCGGTAGCGACCGAGATAGCGCAAGAACGACTCGGCGAATCCGTTCAGGTTCCAGATCGGCAGGTGCCCGCGGACGGACGCGGCGAACTCGCGGTCGTCGGTGAGGAGGTAGCCGAGGCGGAGACCGGGGACACCGAAGACCTTGCTCATGCTCTTCATCACCGCGAGGTTGGGGCGACCGATCACGTCGTCCTCGACACTCTCGGCGCGACCGCCACGAGAGAACTCGATGAACGACTCATCGACGATCAGTCGACACCCGTGGCTCGACAGGCGACGATCCAGCTCGAGGACGTCCGCACGACTCACGACCCGAGCCGTCGGGTTGTTCGGCGTGACCAGGATCGCGACATCCGAACCGGCACGACGAGCAGACTCCGCAAACGCGTCGAGGTCGACGTCGAAGGATTCTGCGTGCAGGGGTACCCGGTCGAGCTGATCGGGTCGCAACGCGTTCTCGTACTCGTTGAAGGACGGCACGGCGATCGTCATCTTGCCGATGACATGCTCCCCGAGAACCCTGATCAGTTCAGCAGCACCGTTGCCGGCCACGATGTTCTCCGTCGGAGCGCCGACCCACTGGGCGACGAGCCGGTCGAACTCGGCCTGGCCGACCGGGTAGTTCCTGATCAGTTCGGGCATCTCCTTGTGAAGATGATCGAGCATGGCCTGGGGCGGGAAGTGCAGGTTGTAGAGGTAGGCGTGGTCGATGATGCCGTGGCGCCAATACGACCCGTGCAACGTCTGGACTCGGTCGTACTGCTCGTCCGGGCTGAGGAACATGAATTCGGCATTGTCGAGGTCGCGATGATCATCGATCTCGTACCAGCGACTCGCCGTCACGTCGACGGCGACGAGGTCCCGCAGTTGACGGGCGGCCACGAGGTCACCGAGCACTGTCTCGTAGTACGCCTGGACATTGCCGCTCTCGACCTGACGGCACAGCTCGGGCAGGATCGTGTCGCGCAATTCGGTGGCGCGGAGCAGATACAGGTTGACCGTCTTGTGAACACTCTTGACATCGACCAGGGCGGCACGACCGGCACCGAGGACGAACGAGGTCACCACGCCGAACTCGTCGTGACGCACGACGGTTCCCGAAAGCTCTGCCCGATCGTCGGCGACCGCCATGCTGGACCCTGGGTGTTCGTGGAGACCCAACACCACGTCGAGGTCGAAGACGACGTCGCCTTCGATCAGGAGGACGTCTTCATCGAGATACTCACGGGCGTCCCACAGCGAGCAGATGTTGTTCGTCTGGTCGAACAACGGCGCATCGATGTAGACGATCGCGACACCTTCGAACGTGGCGCCGACGCGCCTGCGGACCTGATCGGCTTCGTAGCCGACGACCAGAACGGCCTCGGTCACGCCGGCCGCAGCGAGAACCCGCAACGATCGGAACAGGATCGGGATTCCGTTCACTTCGACGAGGCATTTGGGGACCGTCGTGGTCAACGACCCCATGCGGCTCCCCATGCCAGCAGCAAGGATCACCGCTCGACGCACGGGCGCGGGCGTGCCCACGGGATGGATGTTCGCGAGCCCGACGAGGTCGGACCCAAGGGTCTTCAGCACTACGTACTCCAGCGCCCTGGTGCTTCCCGTTGCAAGAATTGCGGGGCGAACGTCCTCGGCGGGCGTCGCCGATCACGGACGGGTTCAGCGACACACAAAGCGTCGCGCATCCGACTAAGGCTTGTTCAACATACTCCTGCAATCAGCTTTGAGGGGATTTTCCGCGGATCAGCGCGGCAGCGGTCGCGATGTCGTTCATCGCTTCGCCCGACCCGTCGTTAAGGTCCGCGGATGCACAGCGAACGAGGCGCCGATGACAGCCTCGACTACGACGCTGTGCGCTCGTATTGGGAAGACGCCGCCGCCGAGGCCGACTCAGCGTCCTACATGGCTCATGATCAAGGCCTTCCACAGGACTGCATCGAGCATCGGTTCACGCTGGAGGGGGCCGTCATCGATCGGTGGTTCGCGAACCTCGGACCGTCCGCAGCGCTCCTCGACATCGGGTGCGGCGCGGGCGCTTGGACAGCCCGGTTCGCCGCACAGTACGCACGTGTCGTCGGTGTCGACGCGAGTGCCGGGATGCTGGACGCAGCGCGTCGACGCCTCGCCGGACACGACCACGTCGAGCTGGTCGAAGGTGACGCACTGACCGTGCCGCTCGACGGCGACTTCGACGGCGTACTGGTCGGTGGGTTGCTCATGTACCTCGATCGGGCGGACGCCGAATCGCTGCTGCGACGGCTCAGCCGGCTCGCTCCGAACGGTCGGATCATCCTGCGCGAATCCGGCGTGCGTTCAGGCGTGGAGGTCAGGACCGGCGAGTACCAGGTGGTCTACCGGTCGGTCGACGAGTACCGGTCGATCGCTCGCGATGCCGGCCTGCGTGTCGTCGCCGTCGAGCGCAATCGGGGGTACGCGCACATGGAGGTCGCGATCACGCTGACCGAGCTGTTCCGACGACTGCCGCCGCTCGCTCGCCGTGACGCTTCCGCCACCGGCGGACCACTGTGGCGACTCTTGCGACGCACGGAAGCCATCAGCCTCGGGATCCTTCCCAGGGCAATCGAATCCGCCGGACTCGAATGGCCGCACCTGATCAACAACTTCTTGCTGCTCGAGCCAGGTGCCCGCAGCAACCGATAGCCGCGATCAAGCCCGTTGCACCATGACGGGCAATATAATGCCCGACATGGGAGCGAGTGAATCCGTCGGCGTCGTGGTGCGTGCCGAACGCAAGGAACGGGGCTGGTCGCTCGATCGCGCGGCAACACGGCTCGGAGTGAGCCGCCGACTGCTGACTCAGATCGAGTCGGGATCTGCGAACCCCTCACTGTCGACCCTGTTGTCGATCGCGAACGGCTTTGGAATCGACCTCACCAACCTGGTCGCTGACACGCCCGACGCCGTCGACGCCGTGCTGCAACCGGACAACGACGCTGCCGCTGTGCTGTGGTCCACCGATGCGGGAAGCCGAGCGCAACTGCTGGTGGGAATGGGGCCACTCGAGATGTGGTCGTGGCGCCTCGAACCCGGCGAGTCGAAACGATCCGACGCGCACAGCACCAACAGCCTCGAAGCGCTCATCGTGACCGCCGGTCATGTCGAGGTCGACATCGACGGCGGAGAAACGAGAACCGTCGCTGCCGGTCAATCCCTGATCTTCTCGGCCGACGTGGGCCACGAGTACCGCAGCGTGGGTGAGCGCGCTGCCGACTTCCACCTCGCGGTGTTCGATCCCATCGACAGTCCTGCCGGTCGCTGATGCCAGCACTGCTCGCCATCGCGGCTGCATGCACGTTCGGTGTCGCCGATTTCCTCGGCGGACTCTCGACCCGCAAGGCAGCGGTCGTTGCGGTCACGTTGATCACGAATCTCGCAGGAGCCGCCCTCGCTGTCGTGCTCGTCCTCGTGGTCGACGGAGCCTGGACAGCCCAGGCAATCGTGTGGGGAGCGGTCGCTGGACTGGCTGGACTCGTTGGCTTGTTGCTCCTGTATCAGGGGTTGGCCGAGGGCCCGAACCGGCTGGTGAGCCCGCTGAGTGCGGTCGTCGCTGCGGCGGTTCCCGTGATCGTCGGCGTGGCGCTCGGCGATCGGCCCGGATCGATTGCGATCGCAGGGATCTGTGTCGTCCCGCTCGCGGTCTGGCTCGTCGCCGGCGGCGACATCGGCTCGACCGGAGCGTCGAAACGTCCGCTTGCACTCGGCGTCGGGGCGGGCTCCGGGTTCGGCACGTTCTTCGTACTGCTCGCCCAGACCCCCGAGGACGCCGGAGCCGTGCCGCTCCTGATGGCGCGGGTCATCTCGGTCGCAGTGCTGATCGTCGCGACCGTCGCCACCCGGCCGAGCGACGCCCGCCCGGTCGACGGTCGGCATCGCGATCGCGGCAGGTGGGCTGGACATGACCGCCAACGGCCTCTTTCTCTGGTCCACTCTCGACGGGGACCTCGCCATCGTCGGCGCGCTCGGTGAGCCTCTTCCCGGCAACCACCGTGCTCCTCGCGGTCGCCTTCCTCGGCGAACGCCTCGACCGCAGACAAGCCGTTGGTCTCGCACTCGCCGTCACGGCCGCCGCCCTGCTCAGCTGAGCAGCTTCCTGGCCACGCCACGATGGCAGACGAGCGCATTCGGCGTTTATTCTCCTCCCCGTGCCGGAACGGCTCAAGCCTTGACCCAATCTTGACGAAGGACGTGTATGAAACGGAGTCGAACGGTTGTCGAACGCGTCGGCGCGCTGATGCTGGCGACGGTGGTCGCAGTGCTCGGCGCGCACGTCGGCGTCCCCGATGGCGGCGTCGTCGAGGCAGCTACGGGCGCACCGTCGGCGTTCGAACCCGTCGGGCCGTATCGGTTGGCGGACACTCGTCTGGCCGACTGCTCGTGCGACCGGATCGACGCGGAGACGATCCGGGTCGACATCGGTGGAACCGAACTCGTCCCGAACCGCATCACCGCCGCTGCGGTGACCGTCACGATCACCGGCTCGACGACCGGCGGATACGCCACGGTGTATCCGAGCGGCTCGAGCCGCCCGGTCGCCTCCACGGTGAACTTCCCGGCGTACGCAAGCGCAGCGAATTCGACAATCGTCGGCGTGGGAAGCAGCGGGGACGTCGATGTCTTCGTGAGTGCCGACGCCGAAGTGATCGTCGACGTCACCGGCGTCTTCTCCAGTGCCGGCGAAGCCTCGAGCGGCCGCTTCGTCTCGCTCGCACCTCGTCGCATCCTCGATGGCCGTGACGCCGACGCCGCGGTCGGTCGGATGGCGCCCGGCTCGGCGGCAACGATCCCGCTGCCCGCATCGGTCCCGGCCGACGCCACCGCGATCGCCGTCAACGTCACCAGTCTCCGGGCGGATCAACGCGGCTACCTCAGCGGATTCGCCGCCGGTGGACAAGCGCCCGACACGTCCTTTCTCAACGTCGACGGCAGCGGGTCACCCGTCGCCGCAGCCGTGATCCTGCCGGTGTCCGGCGACGGCATCACGATCGTCAACACGGCCGGCGGGCGCCTCGCCGTCGACCTGAACGGATACTTCACCGGATCGTCGGCGCCCGTCTCCGCTGAGGGTCTCTTCGTGGCCACCGCGCCGACCCGGCTGCTCGACACACGCAACGAACAGCGTCGCCTGTGGGCCGACGGAGCAATCGAGATCGCGTCGCCGCATGCGAACGCAGCCGCGCTGGTCACCAACGTCACGGTGGCACGAACCGACGCTGCGGGATTCGTGACCGCCTATCCCGCCGGCGTGTCCCGGCCGGTCGTGTCGGCGCTCAACTCAGCACGTCGGGACCAGACGATTCCGAACGCGGCGATCACCCCCGTCTCGACTCGCGGTGTGGGCTACTACGGCTCGCTGAGCACCGACCTGATCGTGGACGTGAACGGCTACTTCACCGGCTCGCCGGTGCCCGCAACGCAACCGGTACCGGCCAACACGGCCGTGCCACGCCGCGTGTTGATGGTCGGTGACTCGACGCTGGCCGTCGTCCGCAACGTCCGAGCATCACAGGACCTGTTCGTCGGATTCGACCCGGTCCTCGACGCGCAGGGATGTCGCCGACTGGTGTGGCCGTCGTGCTTCAGCGACTCGGACCTGCGGACCCCGAACACGGTCGAGGAAGCGATCCTCGGCACGCCCGGCGTCGTCGACGTCGTGGTCGTGATGGCCGGTTACAACGACTGGAACGACCCGTTCGGCATGTTCGTCGACACGATCATGAGCGCGGCCCGATCGAAAGGCGCCCGCCACGTCGTGTGGCTGACCTTCAGCGAGGGCCGTCAGCCGGGCTCGAGTGCGACGGCGATCGGTGTGTACGCCGAGAACACCCGTGACCTGTGGGCGTCGGCGCCACGCCACCCAGACCTCGTGGTGGCCGACTGGCGCACCTACAACTCGCGTTCCGTGGGGTGGATGGGCTCCGACGGCGTGCACATGAAGACGCGCGGCGGTTACGGCCTCGCCGACTACATCTCGCGGTGGATCGCGCACCTGGACGGCCGGGCCTGCACCGCCCCGCTGGCCCCGGGCGGCACACCCCAGGACCCGTGCCCGAGTCCCAATTCGGCCACACGCGTTCCGGACATCGCCGGCCTCTACGGCGTCTGAGACCGGACCGTCTGCCCGGCGTCCAGCGGATCCGTCGTCGTCGCTCGATCTGGCCGCGCGGTGGGTGCAGCGGCGCCGTTACGGTGGGCGGATGCAGCCGTTCCCGTGCTCGGTCTGTGAACAGCTGCTGTTCTTCGACAACTGGACATGTCTGCGTTGTGGTTCGAAGGTCGGCTACGTCCCCGAGACGGGCTTGCTGGTGGCCCTGCGGTCCGTCGGTGAGGTCTACGAACGCATCGACGGCAACGAAGGTCGGTACCTGCGTTGCTCGAATCGCTTGATCGCTCGTTGCAACTGGATGGTCCCCGAGGACGACGAGTCGGATCGCTGCGAGAGCTGTCGGCTCACCTCGGTCCGGCCGAACGACACCGACGTCGACTCGATGGATGCGTTCGCCGACGCCGAAGCCGCCAAGCGTCGGCTCCTCCATCAACTGAGGGCCATCGGACTGCCGGTGATCGATCGATCCGTCGACGTGGTCCGCGGGGTGACGTTCGAGTTGCTGTCGTCACGTGGGCGCACCGTGGTCACAGGACACGAGTCGGGTGTCATCCGACTCGATCTCTCGGAGTCCGACGACGCACATCGAGAGTTCGTGCGTCAGCAACTCGGTGAGCCGTACCGCACGGTGCTCGGCCACCTCCGCCACGAGATCGGCCACTACTACTGGCCGAGTCTGGTCGAACAGCAGGCTCACGTGCCGGAGTTCCGTGCGCTGTTCGGCGACGAGCGCCTGACCTACGAGGACGCCCGCGTCCGGTACTACGCGCAGGACGACGTCGACTGGTCGGACGCGTACGTGAGCCAGTATGCGACGATGCACCCGTGGGAGGACTGGGCCGAGACCTTTGCCCACTACCTCCACATCCACGCCGGGTTGTCGACCGCCGAATCGATCGGGCTGACCGTCGGCGAACCGGCGCGATCGGCGGGACGAGCCGCGTGGCGAACACGAGACCACATCACGATCGGCGAGATGGTGCAGTCCTGGTTGGGGCTCTCGCTGTCACTGAACGCCATGGCACGCTCGATCGGCCAAGCCGATCTGTACCCGTTCGTACTCTCGCCGAACGTGGTCGAGAAGCTCGATTTCGTTCATCGAAGTGTCGGAGCGGCCGTGGACGCCCGGCCGGGCCCACCCGATGCGTCGGTTCACGCTGTAGTTTGCTGATCGTGGCGCGACTCGATGATTGACGATCTGCAAACCGGGCAGTCGTCGCAACGGTCTGTCACGGCCCACCTCGAAGTGTTCGTCGCCGAGGAGGCAGACCTCGTTCTCGCCATCTCGGTCGCCGACGGCCACAACCGACGGGACGAGCATCTTCTGGTGAGCCTCGACGGCGTCCCGATCGACGCCACGCCGAGCGGCTACCTGTATTTCCTCGAGAACGTCGGCCGGGGCCTGCTGATCATCGACTATCAGGCCACCGTGCTGGGCCACGGAGTACAGGCGACAGCAACACGTCACGACGTGTTCCACTACGTCCGCCCGAGTCGCTACTGCGAATCCGACCGGCTCGGTCCGCTCGCCCGAGCCGAGTTCGGCGGACTTGCGGGTGCCGATCTGCTGGCCGGCGTGTCGAGCTGGGTCGGCGTCAACATCGACTACGTCACCGGCTCGTCACGCCCGATCGACGGCGCAGTCGAAACGCTCCTCGCACGCGAGGGCGTGTGTCGCGATTTCGCCCACCTGACCACAGCACTGCTCCGCGCCAACGACGTCGCGGCCCGAGTGGTGTCGGTCTACGCCCCGGGGCTCAACCCGATGGACTTTCACGTCGTCACGGAAGCATGTCTCGACGGTGCCTGGTACGTCGTCGATCCGACGTGCCTGGCGCCGCGTGACTTCGATGGTGCGGATCGCCACCGGTGTCGATGCATCCGACGTCGCATTCCTCACGACGATGCGCGGGGTCGTGGAACTCAACTACATGTCGGTGTCGGCGACCACGGATTCCGATCTGCGAACCGACGACGTGACACGACTCGCCTGGCTGCAATGACCTGCGGGTCGATGCGCGCGACGCGCTCGGAGCGACCAACACCGGCCCGGCTCGGGTGGGTCAGCCGACGATGCGGTCGATGACGGTGCTGTGGCCCCGGATCTTGCCGGGCTTGGCGTCGCGAGCGGTCTGAGGGAACGCCCCGACGGACACAGCGACCGGCTCCGTGTTGTCGGTGGCGTCGATCACCAGGACGTCGGCGGCACTGGTCAACGCTCCGGTGTGGAGCAGACCCCACTTGCCGGTCGGGAGCACACGCACGCCCTTGCCGCCGCGTCCCTGCTCGGGCAGATCGGCGGGATCGATCCGCTTGCCCATCCCCTTCGTGGTGGTGACGAGCAGCCAGTCGTCCTCGGTCGGGATGCCACCGAACACGACCACTGCATCGGTCTTGATGCCGCGCACGCCGGCCGCTCCTCGACCCATCGGACGCAGATCGTCGGGTGCGAACCGGATGCCCTGGCCGTCGGAGGTGGCGACGACGATGGATGCGGTCTCGTCGAACGCTTCGACCGCGACGACGCGGGCGTCACCGGCGAGCTTGACGATCGAGATGCCGCCTTTGCGGTCGCCGCCGTCGCAGTCGGCCGTCGCGATCCGCTTCACCTGACCGTCCGACATGACGAGCAGCAGTTCGGTCGGCAGGTCGGGCTCGAGCCACCAGCGGATCGGCTCGCCCGCAAGGCCAGACAGGACGCTTGGCGCTGCGGTCGGCTTCTCGCCGACACTCGCGACGAGTGTGCGGAACAGGTGCCCGCTGTCGGTGACGGCGACGAGCGTCGTCGCGGTCGTCGTGTCGAACGTCTGCAACGGCACGATCTTGGGCTTCGCCTTGGAACCCTGCCCGATCGCCTGCATCCACCCGGCGGCATCGAGGTAGAGCGTGGTGGGCGTGTCGAGCACCATCTGCGCCTTCGACACCTTCGGAGCGCTCTCGGTCGTGATCGTCGTGACCCGCGGCGGCAGGTCGATCGAACGCGTCCATCGTGTCCTTCAACTCCCGAGCCACCAGCGAGCGCTGGCGGGTCTCCGACGACAACAGCAGTTCGAGCTTCTTCTGTTCGGCTTCGAGCGCCGTGGCCTCGGTCTGGAACTCGATGACGGCGTCCTCGGTGAGCTGGCCGAGGTTCAGGTCGAGGACGGCGTTGGCCTGCGACTCGTCGATCGAGAACCGTTCGATCAAGCGCTCGCGGGCGACCGCCCGGGTCTTGGAGGTGCGGACGATCGCGATGGTCTCGTCGATGTCGACGAGGACGGCGAGGAACCCACGAAGCCGGTGGAGCCGCTCGGCGATCTTCTCCAGGCGGTACTCGGAGCGTGAGACGACGACACGGATGCGGTGGGCGACCCATGCCTGGAGCGCGCTGCGCAGGTTGTACAGCCGGACGGTGTCGTTCTCGTCCAGGAAGTGCATCTGCACCTTGTTCGTGACCTGCAGGTTCGTGAAGCGCAACAGACCGGGCACGACCATCTCGGCGTCGACACCGGCGGCGAGTTCCACCGAGATGCGGGTCAGGCCGTTCGACGACTCGTCGTTGAATGCGGTGATCCCGGCGAGGTCACCGTTGTCGAGGGCGTCGCCGACCTGAGCGATGAACTTCTCGACCGAGCCGAGCGTCGTGTCGGCGTAGGGGAGCGACGTGATGATGATCTGCTGGCGCCCGCGGCCGACGGGCTCCACCAGCCACGCGCCGCGGACCACGACCCGACCCTGGCCGGAGCGGTAGATGTCGGTCAGTTCGTCGCCGTTGGTGACGGTGCACTCGGACGGGAACGACGGCCCGGGCAACACCGTCATGAGCTCGTCGACGCTCGCCGATTTGCGGTCGAGCAACATCAACGCCGCCTCGCACACCTCGCGTGGATCGTGCGGAGGCAGATACGACGACAGACCGACGGCGATGCCGTTCGCGCCGTTGACGAGCAGATTCGGATAGGTGGCCGGGAGCACCTTCGGCTCGACGGTGGAGCCCTCGTAGTTCTCGACCATCTGAACGACGCCCTGATCCACCTCGTCGAGCAGCATCATGCCGAATTGGCCGAGTCGGGTCTCGGTGTAGCGCGGTGCGGCCGGGGAGAAGTCGGGTGAACCGACGTTGCCGTGGAAGTCGAGCAGCGGCACGAGGTTCGAGAACGGCTGCGCCAGGCGAGCGAGCGCGTCAGCGATCGACGCGTCACCGTGCGGGTGGAACAACGCCATGGTGTCGCCGACCACGCGAGCGGTCTTCACGAACGGCCGGTCGGGCAGCAGGCGCTGCGTCCACATGTCCCACAGGATCCGGCGATGCACCGGCTTGAGCCCGTCCGCCGCTGCAGGGATCGCGCGATCCTCGACCACGGCGCGGGCATAGGCGAAGTAGTCGCGGTCCAGCTGGTCGCCGGCGGAGAGTCCGACGATCGTCTCGGTGAACTCGAAGAGCTCGGGGGCCTTCTTCTTGCTCTTGCGGGCCATCAGTTGCTCCCTCCGACGGTGAGTGACTCACCGGATCGTTCGAGATACCACGTCTTGCGGAGCTCGGACTTCGACCCGAAGAGGCGTTCGGCGAGACGCGCCACCTGTGCCGGGTCGTCGATGTTCACCACGCCGATCTTGCGGTCCGTGCCCATGACGGAGCGGAGCTCGATGGCGTCCATCTCACCGAGTCCCTTCAATCGGCCCATGTGCGCCTTGTGACTCGGGTTCTCGGCTCGCCACGCACGCATCGCTGCATCGTCTTCGAGGTAGATCCGTTCGCCCTGGTGCACCGTCGTCCACAGCGGTGGCAGCGCGTAGAACAGCCGACCGGACTCCACGAGGCCCGGGCACCACGTGTAGAGAAACGCCAGGATCAGGGCACGGATGTGGAGCCCGTCGTCGTCGGCGTCGGCCAGCACCACGAGGCGGTCGTAGCGGAACTTGTCGAGATCGAAGTCGTCGCCGATCCCGCAACCCATCGACAGGATCAGGTCGGCCATCGACTTGACCACGCGGCTGATCGACTCGCGATACGAGTTCAACGGCTTGCCACGCAACGGCAGGATCGCCTGGAAGGACGGATCTCGTGCGTCGATCGCGGTGCCGCCGGCGGACTCGCCCTCGACCAGCAGCAACTCGGTCGGCCGGTCCGTCTTGAACGTGCAATCGCGCAGTTTGGCCGGCAGCCCGTTGCGCGACTTGTTGCCCTTGCCGAGCAGGGCGCGGACGGCAGCCTGCTCGGCGTTCGACTTGGTTCGCGATCTCATCGACGAGATGGCGAGGTCGGCGATCTTCTTCGCTGGTTCCGGGTTCTCCTCGAGCCAGCGGCTCATCGCCGGCATGACGATCGCACGTGTACGCGACGTCGCCTCGGTGTTCATCAGTTTCGACTTCGAGTTCCCGGCGAACTGCGGGCCGGGCAGCATGATCGACGCGACCATCAGGCCGGCGGCGAAGATGTCGCGGGTGTTCGGTGGCGACTCCTTGTCCTTCAACATGGCCCGCTCGGCGATGTACTTCTGCACCGACTCGGTGACGGCGTTGCGGAACCCGTTGATGTGCGTGCCGCCCTCGGGCGTGGCGACGCCGTTCGCGAATCCGATGCTCGTGTCGCGACCCTCGACGGTCCAGGCGATCGCTGCGTCGAGGGTGATGTCACCGTCAGCACCCTGGAACGACACGACCGGCGCGACGAGGCCCGTGTCGGCGGTCATCTCCGTGACGAGGTCGGCCACGCCACCGTTCGAGCACCACTCGTGCATCTCCTTCGCGCCCTGGCGATCGTCGACGACGGCGAACGTGACCCCCGGGTGGATGAAGCTCTTGTGGCGGAACCGGTCGGCGATGATGCGCATCGACCACTGGGGCTGGTCGAACTCGACGCCGTTCTCGTCGTGGAACAGACCCAGTTCGGGCCAGAACCGGATCAGCGTGCCCGTGTCGCTCTTGGCGCACTTGCGCACGGTGTGGATCGGCTCGGTCGCCACACCCGGCTCCACGTTGCCCTTGCGGTCCTTCCGTGCGGCGAGCACCAGGCGATGGACCTCTCCGCCGCGCCGGACCTCGGCGGAGAGCTTGCTGGAGAGCGCGGTCACGACCGACGCTCCCACTCCGTGCAGGCCGCCCGAGACCTTGTAGCTGTCGGAGTCGAACTTGCCGCCCGCATTGGTCTCGCAGAGCACGACTTCGAGCGCCGACCGACCTTTGTGCGGCCCCTCACCCATCGCGCCGACCGGGACGCCTCGACCGTTGTCGATCACCGAGACCGAGCCGTCCTTGTGCAGGGTCGCCTCGATGCGGTCCCCGTGTCCCGCCATGGCCTCGTCGACGGAGTTGTCGACGATCTCCCAGATGAGGTGGTGGAGCCCTGCGACTCCGACGCCGGCCGACCCCAGGTACATGAGGGGTCGTGCCCGGACATGACTGAGGCCACTGAGGGCCTGGATCTGGTCGGCTTCGTAGGTGTTGGAGGCGTTCATTTCAATGAGTGAGAGTACGAGCCAACACCCCCTCCGGGAACGATGGTGCGCGACTCATTCGTCGGTGCGGTCGATTGCGTCGCCGTGAGCAGCAGTCGAACAACCGGAAGTCGTCCCGATCTTCGCTCCAGTTGCGCCCGGAAGTGTCCGATACCCCCGTGGGGACCCAACCGGGTTCGGCGAGGAAACAACGCAGATGGTGATGGACATCGAAAGTCGGCCGGCCGAGATGCCGGTGGAGGACGCATCGATGGCACGCGGCCCACTTCGCCCCGATCGGCTGGTCAGCGTCCGGCAGCGTCAGGATCGGCGCCTTGCTGCGCATCGATTCCGCGCTGTCGACACGATCTTCCTGTTCGGCATCACGGTCTATTTCCTCCAGCACTTAGCGGATCGGTCGGTGTTCGAGATCCCGTTGGCCGAGGTCATCCCCGTCGCGGCGGGTGCCTGGTCCATCTGGTTCCTACCCAGCGCGTTGGGCCTGTATCGATTCGGCCGATCGGAATTGCTGGTTGCACACTTCGGCCGCCTGATGTCGGCAGTCCTCGTCGGCGTCGCGGTCGCGGTGCTCGCTCACTGGATCGTGCCGACACCGCGATCCGGAGCGACCGACATGTTGCGGTTCGGGGCACTCTGCGGTGCGGGCCTCACGATGCTCCACGCAACGTGGTGGTGCCTCGTCGTCCGGTGGCGATCGCTCGGACTGCTGACCCCGAACATCGTCGTCGTCGGAGCGACCCACCACGCCGAGGGTCTCATCTCGACGGCGATCGATCGCCGTGACATGAACATTCTCGGAGTGTTCGACGACCGGGCAGAACGATCGCCGCTCGCGATGCTCGGAGTCCCGGTGCTCGGCACCACCGAATCGATGCTGCGCCATCGGATCATGCCCTACGTCGACCTGATCGTCGTCACCATCGACCAATCGGCCGCTGCCCGTGTCCGCCAGATCATGGGTCGACTCGCCGTCCTCCCGAACCCGGTCACACTGCTGTTCGACGAGACAGCCGACAATCGTCGGGCGGCTGCGATCGAGCAGATCGCCGACGCGCCGCTGGCGCCGCTGCACCCGGCGACGGACGGCGATCGCAAAGCGTTCGCGAAGCGTCTGCAGGACCTCGTGATCGGTGTCATCGCGCTCGTCCTGTTCGCTCCGGTCATGGGCCTGATCGCGTTGGCGATCCGCCTCGACAGCCCCGGCCCCGTGTTCTTCCGGCAACGCCGGCAGGGCTTCAACAACGAGGAGTTCTCGGTGTGGAAGTTCCGAACGATGCGACACGAGGCGGCTGATCCGAAAGCTGTGCGGCAGGTGACTGCCGATGATGATCGAGTCACCAGAGTCGGCCACATCCTTCGCAAGACGAGCCTCGACGAACTGCCGCAGTTGTTCAACGTTGCAGTCGGTGAGATGTCGCTCGTCGGTCCGCGTCCGCATGCGGTCGGTATGAAGACGGGTGATGTCGAATCGGCAGAACTGGTCGCCGAATACGCACATCGACACCGCATCAAGCCAGGCATGACCGGATGGGCAGCGATCAACGGATCACGCGGCCCACTGCACGAGCCCGAAGAGGTCGGGCGTCGGGTGGCGCTCGACGTCGGGTACATCGAACGTCAGTCGGTCTGGCTCGACCTGCAGATCATGGTGAGGACGATCCCGAGCATGCTCGGCGATCGCGCCGCCGTCCGCTGAGTCCATCGGCACTCGCCATACTGGGCGCATGATCCACGAACGCGCCGGCATGCCCGCAACCCCCGCCGACCTCGTCGACATCGCTCACCTCGTGTCGGCCTACTACACGGGCGAGCCTGACGCTGGCGACATCGATCAACGGGTGGCGTTCGGTACCTCGGGGCATCGTGGGTCCAGTCTCACGTCGTCCTTCAACGAGGCGCACATCGCCGCAACGACGCATGCGATCTGCGAGTACCGGGCGATGAAGTCGATCGACGGGCCGCTGTTCCTCGGACGCGACACGCACGCGCTCTCCGAGCCGTCGTGGGCGACGGCGCTGCAGGTGCTCGCAGCGAACGACGTCACCGTGCTCATCGACGCCGATGGCCGGTACACGCCGACACCCGCGATCTCCCATGCGATCCTGCGTCACAACAGCGGTCGAACCACCGGTGCCGATCTGGCTGACGGGATCGTCGTGACCCCGTCGCACAACCCGCCGAAAGACGGAGGATTCAAGTACAACCCACCTCACGGCGGTCCCGCCGACACTGACGCCACAGGCTGGATCGCGTCCCGTGCCAACGAACTCCTCGCCGACGGAAACAAGGCGGTGCGACGGGTGTCGCTCGCCCGTGCCCTCGCCGCTGACAGCACCCACACCTACGACTACTGCGGTCTCTATGTCGACGACTTGGCGTCGGTGCTCGATCTCGACGCGGTTCGCGACGCAGGCGTGCGTATCGGTGCAGACCCGCTCGGCGGCGCCGCGGTCGACTACTGGGGCCGCATCGCAGACACCCACGATCTCGACCTCACCGTCGTCAATCCGCTCGTCGACCCGACGTGGCGATTCATGACGCTGGACTGGGACGGGGCGATCCGGATGGACTGTTCGTCGCCTCATGCGATGGCGTCCCTGATCGAGGTCCGCGACCGCTACCAGATCGCAACCGGCAACGATGCTGACGCCGATCGGCATGGAATCGTCACCCCTGACGGCGGTTTGATGAACCCCAACCACTTCCTGGCTGTCGCGATCGGCTATCTCTTCGCACATCGCACCGAATGGCCGTCGACTGCCGCGATCGGCAAGACGCTCGTGTCGTCATCGATGATCGACCGTGTCGCCGAGGACCTCGGCCGGACGCTGGTGGAGGTTCCGGTCGGATTCAAGTGGTTCGTCCCGGGGCTCCTCGACGGATCGATCGGGTTCGGCGGGGAGGAGTCGGCAGGAGCATCGTTCCTCCGCCACGACGGCACCGTCTGGACCACCGACAAAGACGGCATCCTGCTCGCGCTCCTCGCTTCCGAGATCCTGGCCGTCACCGGGTCGAGCCCGAGCGAGCGATACCGGGAACTGACATCGAAGCACGGCGATCCGACCTACGAGCGCATCGACGCTCCCGCCACTCGCGACGAGAAGGCGGCGCTTGGATCGATGTCGCCTGATCAGGTCGGATCCGACGAGTTGGCCGGCGAGGCGATCACGGCGGTGCTGACGGAAGCGCCCGGGAACGGAGCACCGCTCGGCGGACTCAAGGTGACCACCGAGTCGGCCTGGTTCGCAGCGCGCCCGTCCGGCACCGAGGACGTCTACAAGATCTATGCGGAGAGCTTCCGCGGTCCCGATCATCTTCGCGAACTGCAGGACGAGGCTCGCGCTCTCGTCACGTCGGTGCTTTCAAGCTAGTGTCCTGTCCGGTTGTTTCTTCGATTATTTGGTGAGTTCGGGAATTTTCGATCCCGTGGCGCGTTGTCGGTGCTGTATCCGCCAGCATCGAAGGGAACGCCATGGCCAAGCGAGGACGACCAGCCGCTGAGATCACGCTCACCGGGAACGAACGACGACAACTCGAGAGTTGGGCACGCCGCCACTCGACCGCCCAGAACCTCGCCTTGCGCTGCAAGATCGTGCTCGCGTGTGCCGGTCCCGAAGAACTCACGGGCAAACAGATCGCCGCGAAGGTCGGCTGTAATCCGGCAACGGTGTCGAAGTGGCGTCGACGGTTCGCCGAACAGCGTCTCGATGGTCTGATCGACGAACCTCGCCCTGGTGCTGCGCGAACGATTGGCGATGACGTGGTCGAGCAGATCGTGATCGACACGTTGGAAACGAACCCGAAGGACGCGACGCATTGGTCGACGCGTTCGATGGCGGAACGTCACGGGATCAGTCGTCAGACGGTGTCGGAGATCTGGCGGGCGTTCGGGTTGAAGCCGTGGGAGATCGACGAGTTCAAGATCTCACCCGACCCGCAACTGGTCGCGAAGATCCGTGACATCGTCGGGCTGTATATGAACCCGCCCGTCAACGCAGCCGTGTTTGCTGTCGATGAGAAACCCCAGATCCAAGCCCTGAACCGGACCGCTCCGATGTTGCCGATGATGCCCGCCAGCAACCGGCGTCGCTCGCATGACTACAAACGCAACGGCACCATTGACCTGTTCGCAGCACTGGACATCGCGTCGGGCCAGGTGATCACCGAACTCCGACCGAACCACGACTCGGCGCAGTTCATCAAGTTCTTGAACAAGATCAACCGCGAAGTCCCCACCGAACTCGACGTGCACGTCGTGCTCGACAATCTCTCCACCCACAAAACCCCAGCCGTTCACAAGTGGCTGCTCAGGCACAAGCGGTTCCACTTCCACTTCACGCCGACCTACGGGTCCTGGATGAACCTCGTCGAACGATGGTTCTCCGCGCTCACCACCAAAAAGTTGCAACGCTCCGTCCACGACTCCGTCAACGCACTCGCCAAGGACATCCGCGACTGGGTCGACATCTGGAACGAAGACCCCAAGCCGTTCGTCTGGCACAAAACAGCCGACGAAATCCTCGAACGACTCGGCCGCTACTGCGCCGACGTCACCAACACCGAATTCATCGACGGATCAGCCTGACAGGACACTAGAAGTGAACCGCACGGCGCAGGCGGTCAGGGGTGCGCCGTCGCTTCGGGTTCGGTGATGCGTTCTTCGAGCAGCGAGCGTGGAGCGAGCCCCAAGCCGACGACTCCGGCGCCGATCAGCAGCAGGCCGCCGAGGACGTACACGGCGCGGATACCGAACTGGTCGGCGAGGATGCCGCCGGCACCGATGCTCACCAGGCGGCCGGTCTGCCACACGACGTCGTAGAACGCGAAGACACGCCCGCGGAACCGCTCAGGAAGCGCGGTCTGCAGCACCGTGTTGTACGTGACGTTTCCGGTGCTCGTGCCGACGCCGTAGAGGCCGAGGCTGGTCAGCGCGACGGCGAAGTTCGACACCGCTGCCAACACGATGTCGACGATGCCGCGCAACAGGTAGGGCCCGAAGAGCAGGGCGGGTGTGCGCACGTCGGTCACGTAGCGTTGCAGGACGAGTGGGCCCGTCGCTGCGCCGACACCGATCGCCGCGAGCAGCAGGCCGAAGCCTCGAGCGTCGATGTCGAGGTGGCGTTGCGCCAGTACGACGAGCAGTGCGCTCGTCGCCCCGGCCGACAGCGCGGCGAGGCCCTGGACGGTGGCGATCGTTCCGAGCAATCGATTCCTCCGGATGATCCGGATGCCGTCGACGATGTCAGCCCGACGACTTCCTCGTTCGAGTCGTGGCGAGGAGTCGGACACGCGCAGCCCGCTGAGCGAAACAGCCGAGACGAGGAACGTCGCCGAGTTGAGTCCGAATGCGACACTCGCTCCGAGCGTGACGACGACGGCACCGGCCAACGGTGCGAGCACGATCTGCGACATCACAGCGGCCGACCAGATCGCGGAGTTGGCCGCGACGAGTTCGTCGTCGTCGACGAGTGACGGCAGCAGGCTGGACGCAGCCGGGTTGAAGAAGACCGTGAGGGCTGCGAGCCCGAACGCAGCGCTGTACAGCGCCCACAGTTCGTCCGGTTGGAAGGCGACGAGTGCAGCGATCGCAGCGCGACCGAGGTCCGCAGCGATCATCACGCGGCACGCGTGGCAGTCGGTCGACGACGGTTCCCGCGAAGAACCCGAGCAGCACGACGGGCACGACTTCCAGTGCGACGACGCCGCTGACGGTGATGCCCGAATTCGAGATCTGGAACACGACGATGACGAGCGCCACTGCGTTGAAGGTGTCGCCCCAGCGGCTGACCGTCTGCGCGATGAAGAGCCGGCGAAACGCCGGGTGTGCGAGCACGTTGCGCAGCGACGTGCGGGGTGATCCGGGCACCGCGCTGGTCACGGTGTCGTCGTCAGCCCACCGAGAATCGCTGCGCGGAGCTGTTCGAGGGTCGGCGACCCCGCCGGGCCGCTCGGGGTGTGATAGATCCGACACGAGAGCCCGACGGGCGCGTCGGGATCGGCGAACGGGTCGACGCCGTCGACGATGATGCTCGGAGAGCCACGGAATCCTGTGGCGTCAGCGTCCTCGGCTGTCTCCACCAAGCGGCGTTCGATCACGATCTGCGGGTGTTCCGCGGCGATCGTGAGGAGATCGCGATCGGTGTCGAGCCAGTTCGGGCAGTCGTCGAAGTAGAGCAGCGTGACGTTCACACCTTCACGATAAACCTTGCACCGCGGTGCAAGGTCAAGGGGGTAGAATCCGGGTGTGAAGATCGGTGAACTGGCCACGTCCGCGGGAGTGTCGACCCAAGCCATTCGGTTCTACGAACGGCAGGGCCTGCTGCCGCAACCGGCTCGACTTCCCAACGGGTATCGCAGCTATGACCACTCGTCCGCTGAGCGGATCGCCTTCATCCAACGCTCACAGGCAGCCGGCCTCACGCTGGCCGAAGTCGGCGGAGTACTCGACATTCGCGCGGAAGGCAGAGCGCCGTGCGCGCACGTCGCCGACCTTCTCTCGGACAAGCTCGTCGACATTCGCGAACGCATCGCCGAGCTCACGATCCTCGGCAACGAACTCGAGGCGCTCGTCGAGCGCAGCACGCAACTCGATCCTGCCGACTGCTCGTCGGGACAGATCTGCCACATCCTGCAAGTCGATTGAGCTCGGTTGCGCACACGTGGCATGGCGGGTGACGGTTGGGATGCGACCAGCCGATCTAACCTCGGTGGTCCCATGAACCCCTTCACCTCCTTTCGTTCCTGTGCGGTCGTCGTTGCGATTCTCGGACTCTCCGCATGCTCGACGTCCGATGGAGGTACGGAATCATCGGCGACCGAGGCGCAACCGATCGAAGCGATTCTCGATGGCGACATCGTGATCACCCCGGACCCGTCCGGCACCGTTGCCACGTTTGCCGTGGACACGTCGATTCCAGTGGCCTGCGCGGTCGTCTACGGAACCGACGACAGCTTCGGCGACCTCGCCGTCGACAACGACATGCAGGGCGGAGCGCACGAGAATCACGGCCCACTCCTCACCGGTCTCGACCCGGACACCGAGTACCAGTACGTTCTGCAAGGCTCCGACGCCGACGGCACCTTCTATCGAAGCGACGTCATGTCGTTCCGCACACCGGTCGCCGCCGAGTCGGCGGACGGCGCGAATTTCGCGACCTCAGCGAGCGTCGTCGGATCGAGCTCCGAGTTCTCCGACGGGTTCGAAGGCGCCCTCGCGATCGACGGTGACCTGGGGACCGAGTGGTCGTCGCTCGGCGACGGAGATGACGCGTGGATCGAGATCGAGCTCGACGAGCCGCAGGAGATCTCCAGCGTCTCGCTCCGCACCCGCGAGATGTCCGACGGTTCTGCGATCGTCGAAACATTCACGGTGACGATCGATGGTGGCGAGGCGCTCGGTCCGTTCGAGGCGGGAGCGAAAGTCGTCTCCCTCGATCAACCGGTCACAGGCCAACTCGTCCGGATCGATGCAGCCACGACGACGGGCGGGAACACCGGCGCGGTCGAGATCGGCATCTTCGGCAGCGCCTGAGAGCGGTGGAGGAGTGTCGGCGTCGCGGCGTCGGTGCCACTCGCCGCAACCCTCGAGTCCCTCTCCTCACCTGGCGACGAGCGACCCGGCGACGAGCGGTGGAGGAGTGAAGTGTTGACCGAGCACCGAGGAGATCTCCTCGCCGATGCTGAGAAGCTTGTGATCGGACCACTTCGGGCCGATCAGCTGCACTCCGACGGGAAGGCCCTCAGCGGTGTGGCCGATCGGAATCGCGACCGCTGGCAGATGCGGCATCGTCGCGAGGCCCGCCCAGAAAAGGATGCCTCGATACGGTGCGTCCGAACCGTTCACCTTCAACGTGCGCTTGCCGTAGGGGCGCTCGGTGTCGTGTGGGAACGCAGCGACCGGTTGGATGGGAGCGATCATCACGTCGATGTGCTCGAACAGGTCCGCCCAAGCGAGCTGCGCGTGCGCTCGCCGCTCGTTCGCTGCGAGCCAACTGCGATGTGACAGTGCGGAGTCGCGAGCGAACGTCACCGCGTCGTTCTCGGCGTACTCCTCGCTTCCAACGGCCCGCTCGACGAGTCCGTCCCATCTGTCGCCGGAGATGTCCGCCGACAGCGTGGAATTGAGCAACTGCATGTAGCCGCGATGGAGCGCGGACGACGCGATCGCGGGTCGGATCTCGCCGTCGACCTGCGCTCCTTCATCAGCCAGTCGGCGTGCGGCATCCTCGACGAGGTCCTTCACACTGCTGTCCACCGGCGCCATCGCATCGTCCGCCCACACCCCGATTCTCAGATCTGCGATGTCGGGCTGCTGTTCGAACCGAGGGAGCTCAGCGCCAGGCATGCCGCCGAACGCCGCGCCCGAATTCGTCAACACCTCGAGGAGTACTCGCAGATCGCCACAGGACCGACCGAGCGGCCCGAACACCCCGAGGTCGTACTGGGTCAGCGAACCCGAGGGCCGGGGAATGTGCCCGCGACCCGAAACCAACCCGTAGGTGGTCTTGAGCCCGAAGACTCCGTTCAACGCTGCCGGTTGACGGATCGAGTTGCCGATGTCGCTGCCGATCTCGGCGGTCGTGAACCCGCACGCGACCGCCACGGCTGCGCCGCCCGACGATCCGCCTGCGGTCCGGGTGAGATCCCACGGATTGTTGGTGACACCGTAGAGGTCGTTGTACGTCTGGTGGTCGCCCGCGTGGTACGGAACGTTGGTCTTCGCCCACACGATCGCGCCTGCCCGACGGAGCAGGCGAACGACGTCCGCATCGCAGGTCGGCACGTGCTCCGCGAGCTCGGGTGCACCCGCAGCCGTCACCAGGTCGAGCGTCTCGTAACAATCCTTGATCGTCATCGGGAGACCGTGCAGCGGGCCGCACGGATCGCCGGCGGCACGAGAATTGTCGGCAGCCGTCGCCTCCGCCCGAGCGCGTTCCTTGTCCATCGCCACCACCGCGTTGACCGAGGGATTCATCCGCTCGATGTTGGCGACCATCCCGTCGAGCAACTCCACACTCGAGACCTCACGACGCGTCAGCGCGATCAGGAGTTGCATGGTGGTCGCCGTTGCCAGGTCGAGAGTCGTCACGGTTCGAGAGTAGTGATCGTCGTGAACTGCGCCGCCAGTCGCGTCGACAGGTCGGCGCGGTCTCTGGCACCATGGCTGAGATGAGCGATCCGCTCCTGGAGTCGTTCCAGCTCAAGCATCTGACACTTCGCAACCGCATCTTCTCGTCGTCGCATGAACCGGCGTACGCCGAGGCCGGTATGCCGACCGATCGGTATCGGCTGTACCACGAGGAGAAGGCCAAGGGTGGCGTTGCGATGACGATGACCGCCGGCTCTGCGGTGGTCGCCGAGGACAGTCCTCCGTCCTTCGGAAATCTCCACGCGTACGACGACGCGATCGTTCCCTGGATTCGGCGGATGACCGATGGCATCCACGAACACGGTGCAGCGTGCATGATCCAACTCACGCACCTCGGCCGCAGGACCGGATGGTCGAGCGGCGACTGGTTGCCGGTGCTGGCCCCGTCACCGATCCGCGAACCGGCCCACCGGTCGATCCCGAAGGAGGCCGAGGACTGGGACATCGAACGAGTCATCGCCAAGTACGCCGACGCTGCAGAGCGGATGCAGGCCGGCGGGATGGACGGCATCGAACTCCAGTCGTACGGTCATCTGTTCGACGCCTGGTGGTCGCCCGGAACGAACCAGCGCACCGACGACTGGGGCGGCGATCTCGAACATCGCCTGCGTTTTCCATGGATGGTGCTCGAGGCCGTTCGAGCACGCGTCGGAGTCGACTTCATCGTCGGCCTGCGGATGTTCGTCGAAGAGTCGATTCCCGGCGGGCTCGACGTCGACGATGGGCTCGGCATCCTCGGACGGCTCGAAGCGTCCGGCCTGATCGACTTCATCAACGTCGCCCGAGGGTCGATTCACAACGACGTCGAGTTGACCGACGTCATCCCGATTCACGGAATGGCCTCGGCGCCGATGCTCGACTTCGCCGGCATGGTTCGGGCAGCGACGACGCTGCCGGTGTTGCACGCCGCGAAGATCGACGACGTGGCGACGGCGCGCCACGCCATCCGCGACGGCAAGCTCGACCTCGTCGGCATGACCCGCGCTCAGATCGCCGATCCGCATCTGGTCAACAAGATCATCGAAGGTCGCGAAGACCGAATCCGTCCATGCGTCGGCGCCACCTACTGCCTCGACCGGATCTACGAAGCAGGCGAGGCGTTGTGCCTGCACAATGCCGCCACCAGCCGTGAGGCGACCATGCCGCACGTCATCCCACCTGCCGACGAGTCACGCAGGGTCGTGGTCGTCGGTGCGGGACCGGGGGGTCTGGAGGCGGCGCGCGTCGCGGGTGAACGCGGGCACGACGTGATCGTCCTGGAAGCGATGCCGTGGGCGGGTGGACAGATCCGCCTCGCCACTCGCAACCCTCGCCGCGTCGACCTGATCGGCATCGTCGACTGGCGCCTCGCCGAGCTCGAACGGCTCGGCGTGGACGTCCGATTCGACACGTTCGCGGACGCCGGACTCGTGGCCTCGCTGTCACCCGACGTGGTCATCATCGCGACGGGCGGGCTTCCTCAACTTCCCGACCTCGAATCGGGCAGCGATCTGGTCGCCACCAGTTGGGACGTGCTGGGAGGAGACGTGAGGCCAACCGGCCGCGTCCTGTTCTACGACGACAACGGCACCCACTCGGCGCTCTCGGCGGCGGAGATGATCGCGCGCTCCGGCGCCGATCTGGAGATCGTCACACCCGAGCGGATGTTCGGCATCGAAGTCGGCGGGATGAACCACGTCCCGTACGCACGTGCGTTCAACGAAGCCGATACCCGGATCTCGATCAACCAGCGCGTCGTCAGTGTTCGTCGCGCCGAGGATCGGCTGCGCGCCGAGATCGGCAGCGACCACTCCGATCACCGCAGTCTGCGCAATGTCGATCACGTGATCGTCGATCACGGCACGCAGCCGATGGCGGACCTTTACTTCGACCTGAAGGCGATGTCCACCAACCTCGGCGCCGTCGACTACGGCGCGCTGATGGACGGCCGCCCGCAGGCACTCGAGCGAAACCCGTCCGGATCGTTCCAGCTGTTTCGCATCGGTGACGCTGTGGCGAGCCGCAACATCCATGCGGCGATCTACGACGCTCTGCGATTGATGAAGGACCTGTAGCGCACGGATCAGCGCATCGTGACGATGACCTTGCCGTTCGCTTCACCGGAGCGTGCGTGTTCGTACGCCTTGGCGACATCGTCGAGCGGGAACTCACTGTCGACGATCGGGGTGACCGTGCCAGCTTCGATCAGTGCTGCGATCTCGGCGAGCTGCTCGCCGTTCGGAGACATGAAGAACTGTTCGAACGTGACGCCCTTCGCCTCGGCGAGACCGTCCGGCGCCTCGCCCTTGATCGACACCACGCGACCGCCCTGCTTGACGACGTCGAACGACCGCTCGAGCGTGTCGCCGCCGAGCATGTCGAACACGAGGTCGCACGGCTCGACGACGTCTTCGAACTTCTCGTCGGAGTAGTCGACGAACTGGTCGGCGCCGAGGTTCGTCACGAGCTCACGGTTCTCAGCGCTCGCCGTCGTTGCAACGAACGCGCCGGTGTGCTTGGCGAACTGGATGGCCAGCGTGCCGACGCCACCCGAACCGGCATGGATCAGGACGCGTTGACCTGTTTCGAGGCTGCCGTGGTCGTACAGCGCCTGCCACGCGGTGAGGCCGGCGAGCGGGATGCCTGCCGACTGCTGATGCGTGGCGTTGTTTGCCTGGATCGCGAGATCTGATTCCTTGACGGCGCAGAATTCGGCCATCGTGCCGGCCTGCATGCCGTCGGCGCGAGCGAACACCTTGTCGCCGACCGAGAACTTCGACGCCGCAGCGCCGACTTCGGTGACGACGCCCGCGACGTCGTACCCGACGATCCACGGCAGGTCGTAATCGAGCATGCCCTTCATGTGACCTTCCATCACGATCCAGTCGACCGGGTTGATCGCGGCTGCGTGGACCTCGAGCATCACGCTGTCGGCGGGGAGCGAGGGACGATCGACGTCGGTCACCTCGATGTCGTTGCCGTAGTCGGTGATCAGTGCTGCCTTCATGGTGTTTCCTTCCTGGAGAGGTGTGCGGAACGTGGGTTCGGGGGATGGGGGAGTGTCAGTCGAGCGAGCGGACGGCGTCCGCGATCGACGTCGGACCGGACACGACTTCGAAGGTGGATCCGTTCCCGTGTTCGGAGTCGATGAGTTCGGCCAGCACCTCGGCGACATCGGAGCGGGGGATCGAAGCCGCGGTCGGCGTGCTCGGCCAACTGCACCGAGCCGGTCGGCTCGTCGTCGGTCAACTTGCCGGGACGCACGACCGTGTAGGTCAGGTCCGATCCGTCGGACGTCTCCCGCACCGCGACATCGGCGTCGTGCTTTGCTCGCAGGTAGACACTGAAGCCTTCGTCGTCGGTCGGTGGATCGTCGGCGCCCATCGAACTGATGATGACGAACCGTTCGGAGCCGACTCGTACGGCTGATTCGACGGATTTGATCGCGCCGTCGCGATCGAGCGATTTCTTGCGTTCCGTCCCGCTGTCGGGGCCGGCGCCTGCAGCGAACACGACCACGTCGCTGCCCGTGAGCGCGGCGTCGATGTCCGATTCGCTCGCCGCTTCGAGGTCGCAGAGCACAGGCTCGGCGCCGTCGGCGTGCAGGTCGTCGAACTGGTCTGCCGAGCGGACGAGTCCGCGAACGCCATGCCCGCGCTCGACGAGCTTGCGGGTGAGGTGGCGGGCGATCTGGCCGTGGCCACCGATGATGCTGATCTGCTTGGGAGTCATCGTGGTCACCGTCACGATCCGGCGATCATGACGGATTTGACGTTCACGAATTCCTTGATGCCGAACCCGCCGTGCTCACGGCCGTATCCGGAGTCCTTCACTCCACCGAACGGAAGGTTCGGATGGGCGAGGTTGTAGCCGTTGATGTTGATCATCCCGGTGTCGAACTCGTGAAGAGCGAGCTCGACGGCCCGGTCGGTGTTCTTCGAGAAGATGCCACCGCCGAGGCCGAAGCGCGAGTCGTTGGCGACGCGCATCGCCTCCTCGTCGCTGTCGACACGGATGATGGAGGCGACGGGTCCGAACAGCTCGTCGTCATACGCAGGCATGCCGGGGACGACATCTTCGAGCACGGTGGCCGGGTAGAACCAGCCGTCGCGGTCAGGAACCTCGCCGCCGAGCGAGGCGGTGGCACCGGCGTCGACCGACTTCTTGACCTGCTCGTGGAGTTCGTCGCGCAGATCCTCTCGGGCCATCGGGCCGATGCCGCTCGATGCGTCGTTCGGATCGCCCATCTCGATGCCACGCATCTGCTCGACGAAGCCGTCGCGGAACGCGTCGTACACCGAGTCGACGACGACGAAACGCTTCGCCGCCACACAGGTCTCGCCGTTGTTGTAGATGCGCGCTTGCACGCACGTCTGGACAGCGGTCGGGATGTCGGCGTCGGACAGGATGAGGTAGGCGTCGTTGCTCCCCAACTCCATCACCGTCTTCTTCAAGTGCTTGCCGGCCTCGGCGGCGATGATGCTGCCGGCGTTTCCGCTGCCGGTGAGCGTCACGCCGCGCACCTTCGGGTTGGAGATCAGTCCGGTCGTCTGGTCGTTGGAGGACTTGATGACCCGGAAGATGTCCTCGGGCACGCCGGCGTCGTGGTAGATCTCCTCGAGCAGCAATGCTGAACCCCACACGCTGGAGGCATGCTTCAGCAGCACCGGGTTGCCCACGACGAGCTGAGGGATGCTGTAGCGGATGGCCTGGTACACGGGGAAGTTGAACGGCTGGATTCCGAGGATGATCCCGACGGGTTGGTAGCTGACGATTGCTCGGCCACCGTCGAGTTCACGTTCCTCATCGGCGAGTTCGCGACTCGGCGTTGTCGGCGGTCCACGAACAGATGCCGGCGCAGAGCTGCACTTCCTGCTGTCCAGCCGAGATCAGCTTGCCCATCTCGTCGGTCATCATCTTCGCGAGGTCATCGGCCCGCTCGGTCAACAGCTCGCCGATCTTGGCGACGATCCCTGCTCGTTCCTTCAGCGGTCGCTTTCGCCAGTCGTCGAAGGCGCCGTGCGCAGCGTCGACGATCCCGGTGAGTTCGTCGTCGGTGTGGTCCTCGTACGTGGCGAGTTCGGCACCGGTCGTCGGGTTGATGGTCGTCGTGGAAGTCATCGAGTCCGCGCTACCCGATCGGCCGCCCTTGAAACGCTCGTTGCGATTCTGTTCAGAGATGACGGTTCAGAGACGTCTGTTCAGAGACGACCCGCTCGACCGTGACGACACCGTGTTACAGATCGGCGATTCCGGGTACGACCGATGAGACGTTGTCAACGCAAGCAATTTCTACCACCACACGTCAAGGAGAACCCCCAACATGACCATCGGAATCGTCTACTACTCCACGTACGGAACCACCTATGCCCTCGCCCAGGAGATCCAGAGAGGCGTCAGCGACGCCGGGCAGGATGCCGTGCTGCGCAGAGTCGAAGAACTGATGCCAGAGGACCGCATGGATGACGGTGCCAAGGCCGCCGCCGAAGCGCAGCAGGACGAACAGCTCGCCTCGGTCGACGAACTCCCCGGGTTCGACGGGCTGATCATCGGCTCGCCCACCCGGTTCGGGAACCGGGCGTCACAGATGTCTCAGTTCCTCGACCAGACCGGTCCCCTCTGGCAGCAGGGCAAGCTCGCTGGGAAGCCCGCCGGATTCTTCACCGGCTCGTCGTCGATCCACGGCGGCCAGGAGACGACGTTGCTGACGATGTCGACCTACGCCTTCCACCAAGGCATGGTCATCGTTCCGTTCGGCTACATCCACGAGTCGATGCAGTCCACTCGCACCGGCGGCACGCCGTACGGACCGTCGCACTTCTCGCCGATGGACGGATCGAAGTCCGGACTCGACGACGACGAGATCGCCATCGCCCGCGGCTACGGCAAGCACTTCGCCGAGATCGCCGCGAAGCTCGCTGCCTGATCGCGAACGACTGAAGAAGTCGCGGTTCAGCACCGCCGGCCGGTCGGTGAACATCACAACTGTCACCGCCGTCGGCCGCGCACGTTCCGCTGGCGACTGACCAACAGCGGATCGACCTCGGTCAGCTCAATGGTCGAGCACTCGAGCCGAACGCGGTTCAATCGTCTTTCGGTCGGCTCCGATTGAACGGACGACCGCACGGTCGCAGAGTGGATCGTTCGCTCTCCCGTAAGGACTGCTCTCCCGGTTCGAGATCTCCCACGACCGGGCCGGAGTGATCCGGACGACGGTCACCCTCGACTGAGGGAACGGTGGCCGACGCTCAGCTGACCGAACGGACGGCGTCAGCGATCTTCGTCGATCCGGACACCACTTCGAACGTCACGTCGTGGGCCTCGTCGGCGTCGATCAGTTCGGCCAGCACTGCCGCCACGTCGGCTCGAGGAATCTCGGCTCGCTCTGCGTGCTCTGCGATCTGTACCGATCCGGTGGGTTCCTCGTCGGTCAACTTGCCCGGCCTCACGATCGTGTACGTGATGCTCGACTCATCGGACGCGTTGCGGACCGCGACGTCGGCGTCGTGCTTTGCTCGGAGGTAGATGCTGAACCCTTCGTCGTCCTCGGGCGGGTCGTCGGCGCCCATCGAGCTGACGATCACAAAACGCTTCGCTCCGACGCGGATGGCTGACTCCACCGATTCGATGGCGCCGTCACGGTCGAGGGTCCGTTTGCGTTCGGGGCCGCTGTCCGGTCCGGCGCCAGCGGCGAAGACGACGACGTCCATTCCGTGGAGGGCCTCGTCGAGTTCGGTTCCGCCCGCCTGCTCGAGGTCGCACAGGACCGGCTCGGCACCGTCGCTGCGCAGGTCGTCGAATTGATCGCTCGAGCGGACCAACCCTCGGGCGTGGTGACCGCGCCCGGTCAGTTCGCGGGTGAGGAGGCGTGCGATCTGGCCGTGGCCGCCGACGATTCCTATGCGGAGTGGACTGGTGGTCGAGGAGGAGGTCATCAGCGCTCTCCGTACCCGATCGGATCACCTTGAAACGGATGACCGCCATCGCACGAAGGACAGCCGACGACGGACGAGCGTGCGACAAGCTTTCGCTCGACTGTCGTCATCGACGACTCACGGCATCACGACGGGCGTCGGGCACGTCGTAGCGATCCAGCATCATGACCTTGTGCCAGGCCTGCACGAAGTCGTGGACCAGCCGCTCCTGGCCGTCGGACGAGGCGTAGACCTCGGCCAGTTGTCGCAACTGGGCATTCGCGCCGAACACGAGATCGCAGCGTGTGGCTGTGAACCTCGACTGGCCGGTGCTGCGATCGTCGAGGTCGAACAGCATCTCGCTGTCGTCCTTCGGGACCCACTCGTAGTCCATCGACGTCAGGGCTCGGAAGAAGTCGTTGGTCAGCACTGCCGGGCGGTCGGTGAACACGACCGTGCTTCGACCGGTCGGGTTGACGTCGAGGACCTTCAGCCCGCCGGCGAGCACGGTCCACTCGGGTGCGGTCAACGTCAGGAGGTGCGCTCTGTCGAGGAAGATCTGCTCCGGAGGGACAGCCATGTGCACGCCGTCGTCCTCGTGGTTGCGGAATCCGTCGGCGACGGGGCGGAGCCACTCGAACTGCTCCTCGTCCGTGAGCTCCTGGGTCGTGTCTCGGCGGCCGGCCACGAACGGCACCGAGACGTCGACGCCTGCGGCCGTTGCGGCCTGCTCGACGCCGACGCAGCCGGCGAGTACGACGAGGTCGGCCAGGCTCACCTGCTTCGTGTCCGTGTCGAAGTCGCTCTTGATCGCAGTCAACTCAGCGAGCACCTTTGCCACCCGCTCCGGGTCGTTGACCTGCCAATCCTTCTGAGGAGCGAGGGCGATCCGGCCGCCGTCGGCGCCGCCGCGCTTGTCACTGTCTCGGTAGGTGGATGCCGCTGCCCATGCGACCGAGACGAGGTCGCCGACCCCGAGGTCGGTGGAGCTGATCCGATCCTTCAACGTCGAGATGTCGGCGTCGTCCACCTGCTCGTAGTCGGCCGCCGGAATCGGGTCCTGCCACATGAAGTCCTGCTCCGGAACGTCCGGTCCGAGATACCGGGACTTCGGTCCCATGTCGCGATGCGTCAGCTTGAACCACGCAGTGGAGAATGCTTCGGTGAATGCGTCGAAGTCGGCGAGGAACTTCTCGCACACCTTGCGGTACTCGGGGTCGACCTTGAGTGCGATGTCCGAGGTCTGCATCATCAACGTGTTCATCTGACCGTCGACGTGCGCGTCGGGCGTCTTGGGCGCATCAGGATCTGTCGGGCGCCACTGGAGCGCCCCGGCCGGGCTCTCGGTCTGTTCCCACTCGAAGGCGAACAGGTTCTCGAGGTAGGTGTTGTCCCACTGCGTCGGGTTGGGCGTCCATGCGCCTTCGATGCCGTTGGTCGTGGTGAACTCGGCGTTGCCGGTTCCGACAGGGTTGTTCCAACCGAGTCCCATGGCGCCCATCGGAGCGGCTTCGGGTGCCGCACCGATCTTGTCCGTCGCAACGGCACCGTGGCTCTTGCCGAATGCGTGACCACCGGCGATCAGCGCAACGGTCTCCTCGTCGTTCATCGCCATCCGGCTGAAGGTCTCGCGGATGTCACGAGCACTTTCGATCGGGACGCCATTGCCGTTCGGGCCCCTCGGGGTTCACGTAGATCAGCGACTGGTGCGATGCGGCGAGCGGATTCTCCAGGTCGTAGTGGTCCTCGTCGACTGCGCCTTCCCAGCGCGACCCGCGAGTCACCATCTCCTCGGGGTGGCCGACCTTGCCGTCGGCGCTGCTGTCGCCCGGGAACCGGCTCGCCGAGCCAACCCTCGGGGCCCCAATAGGTGGCACGGTCGGCCTCCCAGGCGTCGACGCGGCCCCCGCCGAAACCGATCGTCGCCAATCCCATGATCTCCAGTGAGCGGTTTCCGACGAGCACCATCAGGTCCGCCCACGACAGCGCGCGGCCGTACTTCTGCTTGATCGGCCAGAGCAGACGGCGGGACTTGTCCGTGTTGCCGTTGTCCCACCAGCTGCCGATCGGCGCGAAGCGTTGCATCGCCTGGCCGGCGCCACCGCGCCCGTCGGCGATGCGGTACGTGCCGGCCGAATGCCACGCCATCCGAACCATCTGCGGGCCGTAGTTGCCGTAGTCCGACGGCCACCAGTCGACCGACGTGGTGAGGAACTCGTCGATGTCGGCCTTGACCGCATCGAGATCGAGCGCCGGCGAACTCGGTGGCGTAGTCGAAGTCTGCGCCGAACGGGTTGGCCTGGACGGGATCCTGGTGGAGCAACTCGACCTTCAACCGGTTCGGCCACCAGTGATCGAGCTGCGGTTCGCTGCCGAGGGCGCCGCCGATGCGGGTGCCGCGGAACGGGCAGGCATCGGACACGTCGGCGGCGTGTTCATTGTCGGAGTTGGTGTGGATGGTCATGGGAAGCTCGATCCGGTCTCGTCGTGGTGGTCAACGCGAAGGGAGTCGCCGCCCGGCCGACTCGGTAAACAACCCGAACGGGTGACTGGCCGCCCGAGGCGCCGACGACCGGTCGCCCTGCGCGGTGTGGCCACACGATCCTGACTTCGACTGGTCGCCTCGGTGAGCGGACGCTGACGCCGAAACCCGTGGCGACGACAGCCGCTGCAACGTCTACACATGACGTCGAGACGGCGACCTCCTTGGCCACCCGACAAATTTCGTCGCACGTCCCGCAACGAACGCAGTCTCTGTGCGACCATTCCGATCCGGAGGTGAAAAATGTCCGTCCCCGTACTCCTGCTCGATGCCACATGGCGAATCGATCGCGTCATCGGCGTGAACCACGCGTGCAGCCTGCTCGTCTCGAGCGAAGCCATCGCAGCGTCTGCCGAGATCGCCCACGTGATGCACTCGCCGTCGATCACGGTCGAGATCCCCTCGGTCATCGCCCGGATCACCGTCGTCAACAAGCGGCGTGAGCGCACGCCGGGCTGCAACGCCCGACGGGTCCGTCGAGCGCGACGACCACGTCTGCCAGTTCGTCATCGATGGTCGACCGTGCGACGCGCCCGGAGACTCCGTCGACCACCTGGTGCCGTCCTCGCATGGCGGAGAGAACACGTGGCTCAATCTCGTCGCCTCGTGCAAGGCGCACAACAACACCAAAGCGGACCGCTCCCTCGACCAGATGGCCGACCGTTTCGGTTGGCGGCTGCGGCGCGAGCCGTTCCCGCCGTCGTACGCACAGATGCAGGTCGCCTCGATCCGCCGGTGCGACCCGGCGTGGGAGCCGTTCCTCGTCGCCTGAGGATCTGCACCGCTCGGCCGGAAGGTCGACCGCGCGCGACACTCGAGCATGGAGTTCATTGATCCACGCGGTGTACCGAGTCGAGCGATCGAGCCGTACGAGTTGCGAGCGGACCTCGGCGAGGGCGACACGATCGCGCTGTTCGCCAACGGCTTCCCGGATTCGGTGGCCTTCCTCGAGCACGTCGAGAAATCGCTCTCGCACGAGTTGCCGGGTGTGAACTTCCTCCGCCTGGACAAAGGCAATGCGAGCGCGCTGGCATCCGCCGAACACCTCTCGACCATCGCCGACTCCTGCTCCGCCGTCGTCGCCGCCTACGGACATTGAGGGAGCTGCACGTCCGGCACCGTGCGTGACGGCATCGAAGCAGCTCGCCGAGGCGTCCCCTCCGTGGCGCTCGTGACCGAGCAGTTCTGGCTCCAAGGCGACTCGGTCGCTGCGTCGGCAGGAATGCCCGACCTCCCTCGTCTCCGCCTGCCACACCCCGTCGCCGGATCCGGGCACGACGCCATGGCTCGAGTCGCCGACGCCTCCGCCGCTCGAATCGTCGCGGTGTTGCGTGGCGAGGCGTCCCCCGACAACTCGCCGGCATGATGTTCCACGCCGTCGACGAGGCAGCGGCACTCGAACTCCTCCATTCCTCGGCGTGCACGGATGGGCTGCCGGTCGTGATCCCGACACCGGAGCGCGTCGCTCGTCTCGTACTCGCCTCCGGTCTCGATGCCGACGTGGACCTCGGTGAGATGGGTCCCGGGGGCGGAGCGGCCACGATCGAGAAGATCGCGGCGAACGCGGTGATGGCCGGTTGCGTACCGGACCACATGGCCGTCGTCGTGGCCGCGATCCGAGCGCTGCTCCAACCCGAGTTCGACCTCGCCGAGATGCAGGCCACCACGCACAGCACCGCGCCGTTGATGATCGTGAACGGCCCGGTCGTGGGGCACTGCGACATCGCCGCAGGCTTCGGCGCGCTCGGCCCGGGCCACCGGGCGAATGCCTCGATCGGGCGTGCCGTCCGGCTGTGCATGATGAACATCGGTGATGCTCGCCCCGGAGTCTCCGACATGGCGTTGCTCGGCCATCCCGGCAAGTTCGGATTCTGCCTCGCCGAGGACGAGGCGGCGTCGCCGTGGGAACCGCTGAGTCGGTCGGCCGGACACTCCGACGATGAGTCCGTGGTCACGATCCTCGGCGCCGAAGCCCCGCACTCGGTGGTGTTCACCAACGACGCCGACGACCCCGACTCACCGCAGCGTCTGCTCCGAGCTCTCGCCGCCGTGATCGCGAACACGGGTTCCAACAACGCGAACTTCGGAGCGGGCGCCGTGGCCGTCGCCCTGAACCCGGAACACGCCCAGGTGCTCGCCGATGCCGGGCTCACCCGACGCGACGTCCAGAACGAACTCCACCGACTGGCGACCAACACGCGGGGACATCTCCGGTCCCTGAACACCGGGTTCCTGCGAGATGGTGCCGACGACGACGTGATCCACGCTGCTCGCAGCGCTGATGACGTCGTCCTCTTCGTCGCCGGTGGCAGCGGTCTCTACTCGGCCGTGTTCCCGTCGTGGGCGGCCGGCGCACACCGGAACCCGGTGGTGCGCGAGGTGGTCATCACCGGAGAGTCGTGCGAACTCCCGTGGGCGCAGCAGCGGGCGCGGGCTGACGTCCCTCCTCACCGTTGCACGTTTCGACGTCAGGGGGGCACTGGCGTACTCTGCCCGACACCGCAGCCACCGAACGCAAGGACCTTTCGTGAGCGACACCATCATCCATCCGAGCCCACTGCCCGACGTCGAGATCCCCGACGTCACGATCACCGCCCACGTGCTGCGCAAGGCCGCCGACATGCCCGATCGCATCGCGATCCGGGATGCAGCCGGTACGAGCTCCTACACGTTCACCGAACTCAGCACCGCGATCCACTCCCTCGCCGGCGGCTTGGCGGCCAAGGGCATCGCGCCGGGCAGGGTCGTCGGCCTGATGGCCCCCAACGTCCCCGAGTACGCCGTCATCTTCCACGGTGTCGCCGTGGCGGGGGGAGCGGTCACGACGATCAACCCGACGTACGGCGCCGAAGAGGTCCGCCATCAGCTGCAGGACGCCGGAGCATCGATGCTGTTCGTCGTCCCGATGTTCCTGGAGACGGCTCGTGCGGCGATCGAGGGAACCGATGTCACCGAGATCGTGGTGATGGGAGACGCCGTCGATGGCGCGACTGCGATGGCGGACGTGTTCGGAGACCCGATCGAGCAGGTGCCGGTGGACGTCGCCGATCACACGGTCGTGCTGCCCTACTCGTCGGGGACGACCGGCCTGCCGAAGGGCGTGATGCTCACCCACCGCAACCTCGTGGCGAACATCGAGCAGGTCAAGCATGCGATCCTCTACACCGACGACGAAGTAGCGCTCGCTGCGCTCCCGTTCTTCCACATCTACGGCATGCAAGTGCTGATGAACGGCTTGCTCGCCAACGGTGTGACCGTGATCTCCATGCCCCGCTTCGACATGGTCGAAGCGTTGCAGGCTGTCCAGGAACTGAAGATCACCCGGTTCTTCGCCGTGCCGCCGATCATCCTCGGTCTGGCGAAGCACCCGATCGTCGACCAGTACGACACGTCGTCGGTCCGTCAGATCTTCTCCGGAGCGGCACCGCTCGGAGCCGAGCTCGCAGCGGAAGCAGGCGACCGGCTCGGATGTGAAGTCGTCCAGGGCTTCGGCATGACCGAGCTCTCGCCGGTCAGTCACTGCACCGTCGAGGGCCAGTTCCGTGCCGGCACCAGCGGCGTCACCGTGTCGAACACCGAGAGTCGCGTCGTCGACCCCGACACCGGCGAGGACCAGGACGTCGGCGGCCGCGGTGAACTGTGGGTTCGCGGCCCGCAGGTGATGAAGGGCTACCTCAACAACGACGAGGCGACAGCCGCCACGATCGATGCCGACGGTTGGCTCCACACGGGTGACGTGGCGATCATCGACGAAGCCGGTCACATGACCATCGTCGATCGCCTCAAGGAGCTCATCAAGTTCAAGGGATTCCAAGTGGCGCCTGCCGAGTTGGAGGCGCTGATCATCACGCATCCCAAGGTGGCCGACGTGGCGGTGATCGGCGTGCCCGACGACGAAGCCGGCGAACTGCCCAAGGCGTTCGTCACCCCGGTCGAGGGCGAGACGGTGACCCTCGAGGAGATCCAGGAACTGGTCGGAGCCCACCTCGTCAGCTACAAGCAGGTCAAGATCCTCGAACTGATCGATGCGATCCCGAAGAGCGCGGCCGGCAAGATTCTGCGCAAGGAACTGCGAGCCGGCTGACGTTCTGGCGAACTTCCCGACTCGACCGCCACGACGTGACGTCCTCGCTGCGGTGACGTAGCGTCACGCCGTGGTTGCGGGTCGAGTCACCAGGCGGGCGCTGATCGCCGGTGCGACGGGGGCTGTTGCACTTCGAGCGACATCAGCGAGCGGCGTCCGTGGAAGTGGTCCGGTGTCCGGACCCGCGACGGGTTCGTCGCCTGCCGTTCGCGTGGCGACACCGAACCACCGGCTGCCGACCTGGACGGTCGCCACGATCGGCACGAGCGTCGAAGGGCGGCCCATCGAGCGACTCGACAGTCGCCCGGACCAGGTCAGGTGCCACGTCGTCGTCGTGTGCGGCGTGCACGGCGACGAACGAGCAGCAGCGGACCTCGCTGACGGCTTCGGCCGAATCGACCGGCCCGACGACCTCCACCTGACGATCGTTCCGCTGCTCAACCCCGATGGGTGGTCGGCAGAGACGAGGAACAACGCTCGCGACGTCGATCTGAACCGCAACTTCCCGTGGGGCTGGCCGCGCCGACCCGATTCCGGTGCCGGGCCCGCATCGGAACCCGAGACCCGGGCGGCCATGCTGCTCCTCGAGACGACGCTTCCCGACCTGGTCGTGTGGGTCCACCAACCGTTGAACTACGTCGCAGCCCTACGTGGCTGCCCCGACCGGTACGCGGACATCTGGTCCGAGGTCGCAGGTGTGCCGGTCCGCCGGAACCTGGTGCAGGTCGGTGGGGGCGAGTCGTGGGTGGACCGTCGGCTCGGTGTCCCGTCGATGCTCGTCGAGGTCGGTGGGACGCTCGCCGATGCGGCCGGGGTGGATGCACACGTCGCTGCGCTCGAAGCGTTGGTCTCTGCGGTCCGGCCGGCCTGAACCTCCTCGACCGGCCCCGGCGGCGTGCCGGTCAGCGGTTGGCTTTGGCCTCGGCCTTTGCGATGCGCTTGGCCGTTTTACCGGTTGCTTCGATGTTGCGATGGTCGCAATCGCCGACTTCCATACCGTTCTCGAACAGCACGCGGTAGCGCAGCCAGTTGAAGCCGTTCGCCAGGATGACCTTGCCTTCGGTTCCGATGGGGACGCCGTGGATCTCCGCGTTGCTGCACGACCCGGTCGTTCATCTTCAACGAGATCTGGCCATCGTGGGGCGACGCCAGCTTGTGCGGCTTCCAGTACTCCATCGGCTCCATTCTGCCCGAAACAACGCGGGAAACGCTCATCTTCGAACCTAAGGTGAGCAAACAGCACCCGGGCATCTCTTTCGCTCACCGCTGCCCATCGCACCTGCGAGGGAGGGCGGTGTGTCGCAGCCGGTTGGTCCGAGGGGTCGACAATCAGGTCAGATAGCCTTCGCCTTCGTGAAGAGTTCGGTTGAAGTCCTCGAGGACAACAAAGTCAAGGTGTACGTCGAAGTCGAAGAGGCGAGTTCGACAAGGACATCGACAAGGCGTTCAAGGTGTTGGCCAAGGAGGTCAACCTGCCCGGTTTCCGTGCCGGCAAGGTGCCGCGCAAGGTGCTCGAAGCACGCGTCGGCATGGGTCCCGCCCGTGAGCAGGCGCTGCGGGACGGCGTTCCCGAGTATCTCGTCAGCGCGCCGTTCAGCGAGAACGACGTCGACCTGATCGCCACGCCGGAGATCGAGATCACCGACGGTGAAGAGACCGGCCCGGTCGAGTTCGAAGCAACGCTGTGAGGTCCGCCCGGTCATCGACCGTGTCGGGCTACGACGACTCTCAAGGTGGAGCTCCCGTCGGTCGAGGTCGACGATCGACGACATCACCGAGGCTCAGGAAGCCGGAGTTGGCCGCGAAGCACGTCACTCGACACCGTCGACCGTGCCGCCGCCGAAGGCGACTTCGTGCTGATCGATCTCGACAGCCAAGCGTGACGGCGAAGAGGTCGCCGGGCTGAACACCGAGGACTGGTCGTACGAGATCGGCCAGGGCTGGGTCACCGACGACTTCGACGAGCACCTGGTCGGCGCGTCCGCCGGCGACGTGGTCGAGTTCACCTCCACGCCGAAGGGCACCGAGGAAGCAGCCGACTTCAAGGTCACGGTCCAGTCCGTGCAGTCGCGTGAACTTCCCGAGCTGACCGACGAATGGGTCGACGAGAACGTCGGCGAGTTCGACTCGGTCGAAGCGTGGACCGCCAGCCTCCGTGAGTCGCTCGCCGAGAGCAAGCTCAGCGACGCCCGCCAGCAGGCCGGCACGAAGCTGAACGACGCACTCGCCGAACTCGTCGAGATCGAGGTGCCCGAGCCATGGTCACCGTCGGATCTGAACCAGCGGGTGCAGGGCACGATCCAGCAGTTCCAGGCCCAGGGCATCGACTTCGAGCAGTGGATGCAGGCCACCGGCCAGGATCCCGAGAGCTTCATCGAAGGCGATGCGCGGTCAGTCCGAGACGGCCGTCAAGGTCGATCTGGCACTGCGTGCGGTCGCTGTCGCCGAGAAGATCGAGGTGTCCGACGACGAACTCGAGCGTGAGTACGCCCGCCTGGCCATGCAGTACCAGCAGAAGGCCAAGGACATCCGCAAGGCCTACGAGCAGAACGACGCCGTCCGCGAACTCGTCGCCCAGATCACGAAGGCCAAGGCCTTCGACGTCCTGGTGCACGGCGCGACCTACGTCGACGAGAACGGCACCGAGATCGACCGTGATCTGCTGATCGGCGATCACGATCACGATCACGATCACGAGTCACGATGAGGCCGATGCGGCGATCCGAGGCCGACGTCACCGCGACGCCACGACGACGACGCCACGACGAGAACGAAGCAACCGAAGCACCGACGCAACCGAGCGAGGACGAAGCCTGATGGATCTCGAAGCCACCAACTACATGGTCCCGAACGTCGTCGAGCAGACCGCTCGCGGTGAGCGTGCCTACGACCTGTACAGCCGGTCTGCTCAAGGAGAACATCATCTTCTTGCAGACGCCGGTCGACGACACGGTCGCCAGCCTCATCTCGGCGCAGCTGATCTTCCTCGAGTCGGAGAACCCCGACAAGGACATCAACATCTACATCAACAGCCCGGGTGGCGACATCACGGCGCTGTTCGCCATCTACGACACGATGCAGTTCATCAAGAACGACATCGCCACGATCTGCCTCGGTCAGGCCGCTTCGGCCGCCGCCGTGCTGCTCGCTGCCGGGCACCAAGGGCAAGCGCCTGGCGTTGCCGCACGCTCGTGTGTTGCTGCACCAGCCGTCCGGCCAGGTCGGCTACGGCCAGGTCACCGACCTCGAGTTCGCGGCCTCGGAGATCCAGCGGATGCGGGAGATCCTCGACGGCATCCTGTCCGAGCACACGGGCCAGACGATCGAGAAGATCCACGCCGACACCGACCGCGACTTCGTGATGGAAGCGCAAGAGGCGCTGGAGTATGGCATCATCGACCAGGTGATCAACTCTCGCGAGGCAGTGGACCGGGCCGGTCCGATCCGCTGACCAGGCGGGACACCCGGAGTTGAAATCGGGTCCGAACGGTCCCTGCATCGGGCAGTGTGATGGTGCATGATGAGAGGCCGTTCGTGTCGGGCACGACACGAGCAGCAAGCGAGCTGAGGAGAATCGACAGTGGCGAAATTCGGTGACACCGGGGAACTCCTCAAGTGCTCGTTCTGTGGCAAGTCGCAGAAGCAGGTCAAGAAGCTGATCGCCGGACCCGGCGTCTACATCTGCGACGAGTGCATCGATCTCTGCAACGAGATCATCGAAGAGGAGCTCACCGAGACCGCCGACGTCAGCTTCGAGTCGCTCCCGAACCCACGTGAGGTCCGAGCGTTCCTCGACGACTACGTCGTCGGCCAGGACGATGCGAAGAAGATCCTCTCGGTCGCGGTGTACAACCACTACCGCCGCATCCAGCACCAGGCCGACAACGAGTCGACCGTCGGTCGCCGTGACGAGGTCGAACTCGCCAAGTCGAACATCCTGCTGCTCGGACCCACCGGCTGCGGCAAGACCCACCTCGCGCAGACCCTGGCCCGGCAGCTCAACGTGCCGTTCGCGGTCGCCGACGCAACGGCGCTGACCGAGGCGGGCTACGTCGGCGAGGACGTCGAGAACATCCTGCTCAAGCTGATCCAGGCAGCCGATTTCGACGTCAAGCGTGCCGAGAGCGGCATCGTCTACATCGACGAGATCGACAAGGTCGCCCGCAAGAGCGAGAACCCGTCGATCACCCGCGACGTCTCGGGCGAAGGCGTGCAGCAGGCGCTGTTGAAGATCCTCGAAGGCACGCAGGCGTCGGTGCCGCCGCAGGGCGGGCGAAAGCACCCGCATCAGGAGTTCATCCAGATCGACACCACCAACGTGCTGTTCATCCTCGGCGGAGCGTTCGCCGGACTCGACGACATCATCGAGCACCGCATCGGGGAGAAGGGCGTCGGGTTCAACCACACGGTGCGCAGTCACATCGACCGAGATCCCGGCGAGTTGTTCGCCCAGGTGCTCCCGGAGGATCTCGTCAAGTTCGGCATGATCCCCGAGTTCATCGGCCGGCTTGCCGATGGTCGGAGCTGTGCGCAGCCTCGACAAGGAAGCGCTGATCTCGATCCTCACCGAGCCGAAGAACAGCCTGGTCAAGCAGTACGAGAAGATCTTCAGCTTCGAAGACGTCGAACTCGAGTTCACACGAGGACGGTCTGACCGCCATCGCGGAGCAGGCCCTGCTGCGAGCCACCGGGGCGCGCGGCCTCCGGGCCATCCTCGAAGAGGTCCTGCTCGAGACGATGTACGACCTGCCCGGTCGGACCGACATCGGCAAGGTCGTCATCGATGCCGAAACCGTGACCGACAAGGTCAACCCGACTCTGGTGCCGCGCAAGGCACCCCGCCAGCGCAAAGCCGCTTCCTGACCGTTTCTCTCGGTGTCACACACCGGCAGGGACGCAAGCTACCGAACGGATCGATCTCGATGGACTTCCAGGCCGCGCTCGCGTACCTCGACGAGCACATGTCGTACCAGAAGACAGGTCGTATCGACTCGCCGTCGATCGAGCCGATCACCGCGATCTGTGGGGCCCTCGGCGACCCGCATCTGAGTGCACCGGTGATCCATGTGACCGGGACGAACGGCAAGGGTTCGACGGTCCAGATGATCTCGCGTCTCCTCGCGGCACAGGGCCTCACCGTGGGCACCTACACCAGCCCGCATCTCGAGTCGGTGACGGAGCGATTCAAACGCAACGGTGAGTCGATCACGGAGGAGGAACTCGCCGAACAGATCCAGGCGGTTGCCGAGGTGGCGCCGCTCGTCGGGCAGGACCCCGGGTACTTCGAGATCCTCACCGCCGCTGCGTTCCGGTGGTTCGCCGACATCGCCGTCGACGTGATGGTCATCGAAGTCGGTCTGCTCGGTCGCTGGGATGCGACGAACATCGTGCAATCCCAGGTCGCCGTCGTGACCAACATCGGGATGGATCACA
The DNA here is from genome assembly GCA_963797925.1 of Ilumatobacteraceae bacterium. GTDB lineage: Bacteria > Actinomycetota > Acidimicrobiia > Acidimicrobiales > Ilumatobacteraceae > Ilumatobacter_A. Next base: position 241,137 of record CAWCQZ010000002.1, read on the forward strand.
ACGAGTTCGCCGGTCCGTCGCTCGAGGACGTCGCTCGCGAGAAGGCCGGCATCGTCAAGCCCAGCTCAGCGGTGCTCATCGGTGAGACCCGAGCCCGAACTGATCGAGATCTTCCAGAACGCCGGTGGAGCGACGTCGATCGTTCGCGGTGACGACTTCGCCGTCACCAGCAACGCGCTGGCCGTCAACGGCCGTCTGCTCGACCTACGCACGCCGACGACGATCTACACCGACGTGTACCTCCCGCTGAACGGCGCACACCAGGGCGACAACGCGTCGCTGGCACTGGCTGCCGTCGAGACGTTCTTCGCGGCGCCGTTGCCCGACGATGTCGTCCACGAGGGCTTCGGCGAAGTGACGATGCCCGCCCGCTTCGAGATTCTCGGTCGCCAGCCGCTGACGATCCTCGACGGGGCTCACAACCCGTTCGGCGCCGACACGTGCGCGACGGTCTTCTTCGACGACTTCCATCCCCAGGGCCGCCGGATCCTCGTGGTCGGGACGCTGCGCGACCCCGCCGAGATGCTGGCCGCGCTGCGCGCCGACGAGTTCGACATGGTCTTCGTGGCAACGGCGCCGACTCCGAGAGGCGTGCCCGTCGCAGAGTTGGCGCACGCGGCGCACGCGATGGGTTGCGACGACGTGGTCAGCTTCGACACGGTCGAGGCCGCATGCGAGCGCGCCATGGAGTACGCCGACGGTGACGACGCCGTCCTCGTCACCGGCAGCCTCTACACCGCCGGTGCAGCGCGGTCTGTGCTCCAACGCCGAGCGAACTGATCCGTCCGGGCCCGTCGGGCCGGGTGTCGGCGGCGAGAGCGCAGGAGGCGTTCGACCGATGATCCGGAGTTCATGCTCCAGTTTCCACCTCTGCCACAGGAGGTGGTGGGTCGACGAAGAGGCCTGAGATCACGAACTCGGTTCGACGATTGAGCGCAAGGGCCGCCCGGTCGTTGTTCAAGGTCAGGAGGTCGCTCTCGCCGGCACCACGCGACGACAGCCGAAACGGGTCGATGCCCTGCGCAGCGATGTAGTCGGAGACGGTGCGAGCCCGATCGGTCGAGAGCGCGAAGTTCGTGGCCTCGTCGCCGCGTTGGTCGGAATGGCCGATCACCAGCGTGTTCACGTGGGCGAGCGCGGTCATCATGGCCACCACCCGATCGAGTTCGGCGGCGTGCTCTGGCAAGATCGTCGGGCTTCCTTCCGGGAAGCGTGCGGAGTTCATCTCGATGACGCGTACCGCGACGTTGACGGGGATCGTCGGATCGATGGTGATGAAGCTCGCGACCTCGGCGCTGGGCGACTTGCTGAACGCCAAGGCGAGCGTCCTGAGACGATCGGCTGACGCCTCGGTCGGCACCACGCCGGACAATGTGATGAGTTCGCCGTCGTAGATGCCCATGACCGGGACCGGGCTGCCGTCCGGGAGTACCGGGTAGCTCGGCTGATTCGTTGCCGTGTCGGCCGGTGGCTCGTCGGTGGCATCGTCGACCGTCGGGGAGACCGGCGCAACCGACGTGCCCGGATCGGTTCGGTCGCCGGGATCGGGATCCGGATCGGCGAGTTCGGGCTCCTCGTCCGGTTCGTCCGCGGGCTCGGTCACCGCTGGTTCCGACTGTTCGTCGTCGAGTTCTCGTGGTGTGGCTGCGTCCGACGAGCCGGCAGCCGCTGCAGGCGCATCGGTGAAGGCGATCTGGTCGTCTCCGTCTCCGCCGCCCGGTGGAAGCACTCCGAACGCGAACGCTGCGCCGATGGCCACGGCCGCCACGGTGGCGATCCCGATGCCCTTCTTCGCCCAGCCGGCGCCGTCGCCATCGTCGTAGTCGTCGAAGTCGTCGTAGTCGTCTCGCATGATCTCCCCTGTCTCTGTTCCGACAGTTGTCGGTTCTGCCGTCATGACCAAATCAAGAAGGTAGACGACCACGTGCTCCCGATGCCGTGAATTTCTCACGATGGGTGGTGTGTGAACGCTCGGCGTGCTGTTCTGTGGACGGTCTGCGCCGAGCGGTCGGTATCGAGTCCGGCCTCGTCGACCGAGCGGCCGCAAAGGTCGTCGCCCGGGGTGACCGGTGCCGCCGAACGCATTCGGCCATCGGGTGTCTGCGACCCGTTGGCTGGATAGCGTTGCGGGCCATGTCTGATCGCACTCTCGTCCTCCTCAAGCCCGACACCGTGGAGCGCAAGCTCGCCGGCGAAGTCATCTCCCGCTTCGAGGCGAAGAACCTCGACGTCGTCGCCATGGAGTTGCGTCAGCTCGACGCCGACACCCTCGCCAAGCACTACGAAGAGCACGTCGGCAAGGGCTTCTACGGCGAACTCGTCGAGTTCATGAGTCGCGGCCCGGTCGTCGCGATGGTCATCGAAGGCCCCGAGGACACCTGGCAGGTCGTTCGCAACATGATGGGCGCCACCAACCCGCGCGACGCTGCCCCGGGCACGATCCGCGGTGACCTCGGGATCCTGTTCACCGAGAACCTCGTCCACGGCAGCGATTCGTTGGACTCCGCGACCCGCGAGATCGGGATCTTCTTCCCGAATCTGTAACAATTCTGAGTCGACGGAGCAACGCTTCTGCTTCGTCGCACTAGATTCGAGGATCATCCGGATTTCGGTAATCAGGCATGGCGCGGCATCGTTGGGATCGCCCGTCATGACCTGACCACACAGCTCGCGAAGGGACGGCCAGCACATGGCCCGGAACAACCCGCTCAGCCTGGGGCGTGACCTTGCCATCGACCTCGGCACGGCCAACACCCTCATCTACGTTCGCGGCCAAGGTGTCGTGCTCGACGAACCGTCGGTGGTCGCCATCAACGTGAACGACGGGCGGCCGGTCGCCGTCGGTCTCGAGGCGAAGCGGATGATGGGCCGCACGCCCAATCACATCAAAGCGATCCGTCCGCTGAAGGACGGCGTCATCGCGGACTTCGAAGTGTGCGAGAAGATGCTCCGCTACTTCATCCAGAAGGTGCATGCATCGAAGTGGTCCAAGCCACGCATGGTGATCTGCGTGCCGTCCGGCATCACCGGCGTCGAGCAGCGCGCCGTCCAAGATGCAGCCGAGTACGCCGGTGCTCGCAAGCCGGTCCACATCATCGAAGAGCCGATGGCTGCGGCCATCGGAGCCGATCTGCCCGTCCACGAACCGTCGGGCAACATGATCGTCGACATCGGTGGTGGCACCACCGAGGTCGCGGTGATCTCGCTCGGCGGCATCGTCACCGCCCAGTCCGTCCGGGTGGCCGGCGACGAACTCGACGATGCTGTGCTCCAGTACGTGAAGAAGGAGTTCTCCCTCGCGATCGGTGATCGCACCGCCGAGGAGATCAAGATCCAGATGGGGTCGGCGTGGCCGCTCGAAGAGGAGCTCACCGCCGACATCCGCGGCCGCGACCTCATCTCCGGTCTCCCGCGGACCATCCAGCTCACGACCGAGCACGTCCGCGAAGCCCTCGCAGAGCCGATCTCTGCCATCGTGGACGCCGTGAAGACAACCCTCGACAAGACCCCGCCGGAACTCGCCGCCGACATCATGGAGGACGGCATCACCATCACCGGAGGTGGCGCGCTCATCGGTGGACTCGATCAGCGCCTCACCCACGAGACCGGGATGCCGATCCGTATCGCCAACGAACCGCTGTACAGCGTCGTGATCGGCTCCGGCCGCGCCCTCGAGAACATCGATGCAATGCGCGGTCTGATGTCGATGGGCGGCGAAGACTGATCCGACCCCTTTCGGGGTCCCACTCAGCTCATGGCCATCTACACCGTCGGACGCCGCCGCGTCATCGTCGGCTCTGCTGCTCACCGCAGCACTGCTCCTCACACTCGACCTGCGCGGCAACCCCGTGCTCGACACCATCCGTGACGGGTTCTGCGCGTGCGCTGTCGCCGGTCGAAAGCGCCACGAACGTGGTCACCAACCCGATCCAGCGTGGCTGGAACTCGTACACCGACTACGACGACCTGGTCAGCGAGAACCAGGCACTGCGCGACCAGCTCGATCGTCAGCGCGGCACCCAGGCCGCAGCCGAGGCGAGCATCATCGACTACAACCGCCTGCTCGCGCTGGACAACCTGCCCTCGCTCAGCGGCATCCCCACCGCCAAGGCGCAGGTCGTCGGTGGGGCGACCAACAACATCGACCAGATCGTCGAGATCAACAAGGGCAGCAACGACGGCGTCGCGGTCGGCATGCCGGTCGTGAACCAGGCCGGTTTGATCGGCAAGATCACGAGCGTCAACCGAACCACCTCGAAGGTGATGTTGATCACCGACCCGCGCTACTCGGTCGCCGTCGAGATCCTGGGCGGGACCGGCGAGACGAGTTCGCTCGACGATCTCGAGACCTCGAACACCACGCCGTCCGGCAGAACCGACGACGAGAACGATCAGGTCGTCGAGGATGCCGTCGACGCCGTGAACGCGGAGGCCGAAGCGGAGGCCGAGGCGCGAGGCGGACGCCGAGCGCCGAACGGCGAGACCGAGACCGGAGCGGGCGACGAGACGGTCGACGGCGATGTGCCGGGCGGGACGACCCCCGAGGACACGTTCGCGAACGAGGTCGACCTGCCGGATGCCGGCGATCTGCCCGACCCCGGCGTGGTCACCCCCGAGGGCTCGCGACATTGCCGCCAGACGAGGTCCCCGGCGACGAGGTCCCTCCGGGCACCGACCCCGACGGCAACCCCATCGAGCCGACCACCACCACCACGACGATCGTCGCCCTCGAACTCCGTGCAGGTGGAGAAGGAGTTCGGAGTGTTGGAGGGTCGTGGCGCCGACAAGCCCACGCAGATCCGGTTCCTGCAGGACATCCCGTCGCTCGCCGTCCTCGAGGTCGGGGACCTCGTCGAGACCGCCGGTCCGTCCGACAGTCCGCACCTCCGAACATCCCGATCGGCCGGGTCATCAACCGAGCCGACCGGCCCGGCGTGGCCGGCCCCCTGCTGGAGATCGAGTTCAACGCCGACCTCGACAAGCTGAACTTCGTCCGCGTCGTGCTCTTCCAGCCGCTGTCGGAAGCCGGGGAGTGACCGGTCGCCGATGTTCGCGGCGATCATCCGCAGCTCCCTCATCCGACTGATCCCCGTCGGCATGGTGTGCTGGCACTCCAACGGACGTCTTCGCCGAGATGCCAGGTGTCGGGTGTCATCGTCCAGGTCGTCTTGGCCTTCGCCGCTGCTGCAGGCGCAGCGGGCGGCTCCGAGCGTGGTGCGGTCGCCGGCTTCACACTCGGGATCATGTTCGACCTCGTCGAGGGCACACCGGTGGGCTCGACGGCGATCGCATTCACGTTGGCCGGCGTCGTCGCCGGCCTCCTCGCACTGATCGCTGCCGATCCGCAGTGGTGGCTCAAGCGCGATCTTCGTCGGCCTCGGCGCAGCGGTCGGCGAAGCGATGCTTCCTGTCGTTCGGATCTTCATCGGTGAGCACGACCCTTGGCCATCACAGATGGTGAAGGTCGTCGCGGTCGTGGACGTTGCGGCGGTCGTGATGAGCCCGCTGCTCGTGCCGCTGGGACGCTGGTGCCTGTGCATCCGTGGACCCGAGTGGAAAGCGCCGGCGGAACTCCCACCGGTCTGATCGGTCGACCGGCCCGACCCGGACACCCCGTCCGATCCTCCGGGATGACCATCGGTTCCGTGACCGATGGCAGCCAGGAGTTTTCTGTCTGTGCCCGGTATCGCGGTTGTGTGACAGGCAAACTGTCCGAATGGCTCTCGACAAGCGCTCGACCCGACTCGGTGTGCTCGCTCTGGTCGGAACGATGCTGTTCGGCCTGGTCGGCGCACGTCTGTGGTTCCTGCAGACCGTCGAGCAGGAGACCCTGCAGGAGCAGGTCGAGCAGACGAAGCGTCGCGCAGGTGCCGCTGCTGCCCGAACGTGGCCGGATCTTCGACGCCGAAGGGCGGATCCTCGCCGACAACGAACGAGTCCTGACGGTCGGCGTCGACTGGGACTTCGTGCGACGTGATGATGATCGCGCCGAGATGTTCCGACGACTGTCCGGCTGGGTCGATGTCCCCGTGGAGGAGATGGAGGCGAGCTACCAGAGCGGGATCTACGAGAAGCTGTCCTGCCGTTCCCGGTCGCCGAGGACGTCGACGAGCCGACCGGCGATCGCGATCCGCGAGCGGGTCGAGGACTTTCCCGGAGTGACAGATCCTCGAACTCTCCCGACGTGTGTACCCGTACGCGCCGCTGGCCAGCCATGTCGTCGGCTACATGGGTCGCATCACCGCCGAGACGCAAGGACACCTACCTCGATCGGGGCTATCAACTGATCGAACGGGTCGGCAAGTTCGGTATCGAACTCTCGATGGAGGAAGAACTTCACGGCACGCCCGGCTACGTCGTGTACGAGGTCGACAAGGCGAGCCGCATCGTCCGCACGATCGAAGAGGTGCCGGCGGTCAACGGCAACGACGTCCAGCTCACGATCGACCTCGATCAGCAGCAGTTCGCCGAGCAGGCACTCGAGTCGCAGCTGAAGCTGCGCCAGAACGAAGTAGCGAAGAACGGCCTCGACCCGGACACGAACTTCAGGACGCAGGTTCTTCACCGACTTCCCCGAAGAAGTGCCGTACAAGGCGCCTGCCGGTGCTGTCGTCGTGCAGAACCACGAGAACGGACACGTCGTCGCGCTCGCGAGCTACCCGACGTTCGACAACCGGTGGTTCGAGTCCGACCTCGGTGGCGGCGTGTTCGAGGAGGTCTTCGACGCCACCGACGTGTCGGCCACTCGAGTACGACGAGAACGGCGAGGTGCATCCCGGAGAGCATCCAGGTCGACCCCGATCGCTCCACCCTCGTCAACCGGGCGATCCAGGGTCGGTACAACCTCGGATCGACGTTCAAGCCGTTCACCGCGTACGCCGCGCTGAACAGCGGACTGCTGGGGCCGGAGGACGTATACGTCGACGTGGGACGCTACCGGATGGAGTCGATCGACGAGGACAAGTGCAGATTCGGGTCTGGTGCGATGCGTGTTCAAGAACGCAACGTGTTCGGGAACCGGACGACCCTGCGTGTACGGCGCAGTCGACGTCGAGCTGGCGCTGGCCGTGTCGAGTGATGCGTTCTTCTATCGCATCGGTGAACAGATCATGGTGCGAACCCGGAACGACTCGGCACTGCTCCAGGAGCAGGTCCGACTCTTCGGCTTCGGTGCCGACACCGGGATCGACCTACCGTTCGAGTTCGACGGCACCGTGCCCGACTCCGATCTCAAGGCGCGCTATGCCGAACTCGGGGTCATCTCCGAGGACGAGGGGTCCGGATACTTCACCGGCGACAACGTGCAGCTCGCGATCGGGCAGGGCCTGCTGTCGGCGTCGCCGCTGCAGCTCGCGGTCGGGTACTCGGCGCATCGCAAACGGCGGGTTCGTGATGCGTCCCGAGATCATCAAGGCGATCTACGAGCCCGGAGTCCCCGACGCCGCCGAGCCGGGCTACGCCGACATCTCGCGAGGCCCGTTTCGCGGAGGATCCGAACCTGCGCGGCGATCTCGTTCGCCAGATTCCGATGGCGCCGAGGAGATCGGCGACGAGATCACACGCGGCCTGCGTCGTGTGATCACCGGGCCGGGCACCATCAGCGACTACTACCACTCGACCACCGGCGAGAAGCTGTTCTTCGACTACCCGTCGAGCGCGATCCCGGTAGCCGGAAAGACCGGTACCGCACAGGGAGCGAGCAACTACCCGTGGAACGACTCGTCGGCGTTCGCCGCCTACAGCATCGACCCGGAGCGGCCCGTTCACGGTGAGCGCCTACCTCGAGAAGGCCGGCTACGGCTCGCAGGCGGCGGGCCCGGTCGTCAAGTGCATCTTCCTGCAGTTGTCCGGAGTCGCCCCGTCGGACCCGGTCGTGCTGTCGGACCCGCTCGACACGGAGAATCTGGTTGCCGGCCGAGCCGAAGAGCCTGGCCGATCAGTCGTGCTACGACGGTCGTGTTCAGCCGCAGCGTTCGACCGAGTGACCGCATTCCGGTCGGGCCGTCTACGCTCGTTGTCGACCATGACCGCCTCGTTCCTCTCGCGCAAGCCCGACTCCGGGCTCGGCAACATCAAGGCCAGCCCGGCCGATCCGACGACGCAACATCGACTGGGTGCTGATGACGGCGCAGATCCTGCTGACGGTCATCGGTTGCTTCGTCGTGTTCTCCACGTCGCGACGCCGGATCGCCGACGAGTTCGGCTTCGTCGACCCGGCAGGTCGTGTTCGCGATCGTCGCCGTGGTGGTGATGATCGTCGTGATGAGCGCCGACTACGAGTTCTGGAAGGACCGTGCCCGCTCGCTGTACGATCATCACGATCGTCAGCCTGATCTTCCTGGTGCTGCTCGGTGTGGCGCAGCGGGCGAGGACCGCATCTCGTTCGACCTCGGCGTCATCAACGTCCAGCCGGCCGAGCTGGCGAAGTTCACGACGCTGCTGATGCTCGCTGCGTTCCTCGCCGAGGAACGCAGCGACGAGGTGTCCTACGCGCGATTCCTCGGTGGGCTGATCATCGTCGGGATTCCCGGCTGTGTTGGTCATCGTCCAGCCCGACCTCGGCTCGGCGTCGGTGATCGTGTCGATCGCGATGGGCGTTCTGCTCGTCGCCGGAGCGAAGATCCGCTACATCTTCCTGATCTCGTTCCTCTCGGTCGCCACCGTCGCCGCGGCGTTCGTCGGCAACTTGGTCAACTCGTACCAGGAGGCACGGATCGTCGCGCTGATCAACCCCGACTGCAGCGGGTACCGACGAGACCTACCAGGCCGACAACGCGATGCGTGCGCTCGGCACCGGGGGAGTGTGGGGCAAGGGCTGGCTGCCAGGGCCGTTGACCAACGACGGTGACATCCCGGTGATGTGGGCGGACTTCCCGTTCGCAGCCGTCGGCGAGCAGTTCGGACTCGTCGGATGCTGCGGCCGTGCTCGCGCTGATCGGCGATCTGCCTGGTGCGGATCTGGCGGATCGCTCACCTGTCCCGCGACCTGCTCGGCACGTACGTGTGCGCCGGCGTGTTCGTGATGCTGCTGTGGCAGACGTTCCAGAACGTCGGCATGACCTTGAAGATCATGCCGGTCACCGGGCTGCCGCTGCCGTTCATCAGCTATGGCGGCTCGGGCTGATCGTGTACTTCGCCATGTTCGGCCTGGTGCAGAGCGTCCACATGCGACGCATGCGATAGGGCGGAGTCGCCCGGAGGTCGTGCCGGCGGTGCCGTCTGACGATCCAACGGAGGAGCTGTCACGGCAGTAGGCTGCCTTGTCAGTGATCGACATCGACGATCTCATCCCTTGGCTGATGCCGACGCCGGCGGCCAGGTGCTGGTGGCGTCTCGCACCGACGACCCGCTCCATCACCCGATGTGGCGGTACCACCACGAACGCCGGGGTCCGCCTGCAGAGCGGCCCGACCCGGGCGACGGAGCGACGCCGACGCGTCCCGCTCCCCAGAAGGGACACCCTCCATGGACAACGACCAAGGCCTGCGCCCGACACCGAAACCGGTGCCAGCCCTTCGCCTGAAGGCGAAACAGCCGTCCCGCGCGAACGCGCCGCCGCCAAGAAGACCTCGGCGAAGAAGGCAACCGCCAAGAAGGCGACTGCCAAGACCGCAGCGACGAAGAAGGCTGCGGCGAAGAAGGCGGTCACCAAGAAGGCGGTCACCAAGAAAGCCGCAGCCAAGAAGGCCGTGGTGAAGAAGGAGTCGACGCAGGCGTCGACGACCGAGGCACCCGAGGCCGCGAGCGGCCCGGTCGGCGGCGACATCCGCAATGACGTCGAACTCCCGGAGAAGATCTCCGAAGGTCGTCCGTCGGCCGAGGCCTCCGAGCGAGCGCTGGTCCGCAAGCCCCAGATCGGCGACACGATGCCGGTGCCGTCGACGCCGCCTCCAGGCCGTGCCCAGAACCAGGATGCCGACTCCGACGACGACTCCGGCGACGATGCCGACGCGGTGGCGGCCAGAAGCGGCGCCGTCGAGGCGCAGGCGGCGGAGGTGGCGGCAAAGGCCGATCGGGTGACGGCGCCGACAGCGATTCGAGGCAGTCGAAGGCAAAGAAGAGCGGCCGCGACACGCCTCGCCAGTCCGATGGTCCGGGCAAGTCAGCGAAGCAAGAAGCGCGGTCGTGGGCGCGGCGGCAAGGGTCGCAGCTCCAGTGCCGACGAGCAGGCGATGCTCGAGCAGCGCAAGGGGCGCGAGCGGAACGGCAAGCCGATCGGGCGGTACTTCATGTGCGTCCAGGTGCGTCCCGGCATGGCGCAGGTCGCCGTCCTGGAGGGCCGCAACCTGATCGAGCACTACGTCAGCCGTCCGGCGGACGACGTCGCCCAGATCCACGGGAACATCTACGTCGGCAAGGTCCAGAACGTGTTGCCGGGCATGGAGGCGGCGTTCGTCGACATCGCCACCCCGAAGAACGCCGTGCTCTACCGCGGTGACGTGCAGTACGACCCGGCCGACATCGAGGTCAAGGGCAAGAACCCGCGGATCGAGGACATCCTCAAGAACAAGCAGCTGATCCTCTGCCAGGTCACCAAGAACCCGATCGCCCACAAGGGGGCTCGCCTCACCCAGGAGGTGTCGCTGCCGGGCCGCTTCGTCGTCCTGATCCCGAACTCGAAGACCTACGGCATCTCCAAGCGTCTGCCGGACGACGTCCGCAAGCGCCTGCGCAACATCCTCGATCGTGTGAAGCCCGACGAGCACGGTCTGATCGTGCGCACAGCGGCCGAACACGCCACCGAGGACGAGTTGGTGGCGGACATGACGATCCTGCTCAAGCAGTGGGAGCAGGATCGAGCAGAAGGCAGCCAAGGCGCAGCGTCCGGCGCTGCTGTCGCGCGAACCGGAGCTGGCGGTGAGGGTCATCCGTGAGGAGTTCAGCACGGACTACCGCGGCGTGATGATCGACGACTACCCGCTCTTCGAGGAGGTTCGTGACTACGTCCAGGCGTTCAACCCGGAGCTCGCCGAACGCATCGAGTACTACGACGCCGACAAGGAAGGGCTGTCGCTGTTCGAGCGTCACCACGTCCACGAGCAGGTCCACAAGGCGCTCGATCGCAAGGTCTGGTTGCCGTCCGGCGGTTCGTTGATCATCGAACACACCGAGGCGCTCACGGTCATCGACGTCAACACCGGCAAGAACGTCGGCAAGTCGAACCTCGAAGAGACGGTCTTCCACAACAACATGGAAGCCGCCGTCGAGGTCGCCAAGCAGCTGCGCCTGCGAGACATCGGCGGGATCATCGTCATCGACTTCATCGACATGGAGATCCGGGAGAACCGCGCCAAGGTCGCCGGAGCACTGCGCAGATGCACTCGGTCGGGACAAGACCCGTTCGCAGGTGTTCGACATCGGTGAACTCGGCCTGATCGAGATGACCCGCAAACGCATCGGTGAAGGTCTGCTGACCGAGTTCAGCGAGATCTGCCCCGACTGCGACGGCCGCGGCGTACAAGTCGACCACTCCCTCCTGGAGTGACTGACAGGCGGGCCAGCTTCCCCGATCGCTGCGTTGCCGTCGTCGGTCACTGCCCAGGGGCAGCTCGGTCCTCGGCGCCTGGCACTCGGCGAACCGTGATCCCGCCTGACCCACCCCAGTGAAGAGAAGTGAAGAATTCGAGACCGGGAACCGGCCGCACCGTCGCGTACGCGTACGTCTTGTCCGATGGAGATCCAGATCACGGATGACGCTCAGAAGTTGTTGGCGAAGAAGGGCGGGACGATGTCGATCGACTTCATCCGCCCCACCGGTTGAGGCAAGGTCGCAGAGGTGTCGGTCGACACCAACGTCAAGAACAAGAACCTCGCTCCGTACCGCAAGCTGCGACACGAGCAGTTCCGCATCCTGATCACACCGCAACTGATCGGTATGGCCGAGTCCATGCGAGTGGTCACCAAGGGTGCGCTCAGCAAGAAGCTGTCCGTCGAATTCCAGGGCGCTCCGGGGAGCAACGGCGGCTCCTGCGAGGTCTGCTGAAGAGCAGCGAGGAAACTGCCGTGTGACCCCGGGCTGTCCGGTGGGAGCGGGCGTCTTGGCCGCTACGATCGATTCTCGCTATGTACGCAGTCATCGCTTCAGGCGGCAAGCAAGAAAAAGTCGCCCAAGGTGAGCAGGTCCGAGTCGAGTTGCTCGATGGTGACGAGGGAAGCGAAGTTTCGCTGACCCCCGTCATGATCGTCGACGGCGACACCGTGCTCTCCACCCCTGACGAACTCAAGGGCGCCAAGGTCGCCGGCAAGATCGTTGCCAAGACCAAGGGTCCCAAGATCAACGGGTTCACCTACAAGAACTCCACGACGTACCGCCGTCGCTACGGCCATCGTCAGAAGTACCACATGGTCGAGATCACCTCGATCACCGCGAGCTGAACAGGAGACACTCATGTCAAAGACAAAAGGTGGCGGTTCAACCCGCAACGGGCGCGACTCCAACGCACAGCGCCTCGGCGTGAAGGCGTTCGACGGTGAGAAGATCACTGCGGGCTCCATCATCATCCGCCAGCGTGGCACCCGGTTCCACCCGGGCCACAACGTCAAGATCGGCAAGGACGACACACTGTTCTCCACGATCGACGGCAGCGTGAAGTTCGGCGCCCGCAAGGGCCGCAAGATCGTCGACGTCCTCGAACTCGACAACGCCTGACCTCGGCACCCTCGGGTGCCACCTGAATTGACGAAGCCTCGGCCAACGGCCGAGGCTTCGTTCGTTTTCACCTCGATCGATGTGGTCAGCGTCGAAAAACTGACCACAGACCGACCCCACAGCGCTCTCGCAGGAGATGCGGAGCGTGTTCGGCCGCAGTGGCTCTCACGGGTGCCGTCGTGGGATTCACCAGTGCGAGGGGGCGACGGTCAGGGCGGTGAACGGTGACCACAACCACTTCATGGCACCACGAGTACCGAAAACGACGACGGCCCCGGGATCGAGGATCCCGGGGCCGTCGAACGTCGGAGTGGACGTGATTCAGGCGAGCGCTGTCTCGAGCTGATCGACTGCAGCGTTCAATTCGCTCGGCATCTTGTCGCCGAACTGAGCGAAGTGGTCCCGGATCTGTGGGATCGCGCCCTTCCAACCTTCCGAGTCGACGGCGAGGATGGCGTCGAGATCGGCATCGGTGATGTCGAGCCCGGACAGGTCGAGCGCTTCCTTGGTCGGGAGCTTGCCGATGGCGGTGTCGACGACCTCGCCGTTGCCGTTGCATCGGTCGAACACGAACTTGAGGACGCGGCTGTTCTCACCGAATCCGGGCCACAGGAAGCGGCCGTCTTCGTCCCGGCGGAACCAGTTGACGAAGAAGATCTTCGGCAGCTTTGCCACGTCGGTGCGGTCGCGGCATCGACAGCCAGTGAGCGAAGTAGTCGGCGTAGTTGTAGCCGCAGAACGGCAGCATGGCCATCGGGTCGAAGCGCAGCTCGCCCTGCACGCCCTCGGCAGCGGCGGTCTTCTCCGACGCCATGATCGAGCCGAGGAACACGCCGTGTTCCCAGTCGTTGGCCTCGGTCACCAGCGGCACCGTCGTGCGACGACGGCCACCGAACAGGATCGCCGAGATCGGCACGCCAGCGGGGTCCTCCCATTCGGGGGCAGCCGACGGGCACTGGGAGGCCGGAGCGGTGAAGCGAGCGTTCGGGTGCGCGGCCGGGCGTCTCGATCTCCGGGTTCCAGGGGTTGCCCTTCCAGTCGGTGGCACGAGCCGGCGGCTCGTCGGTCATCTCTTCCCACCAGACGTCGCCCTGATCGGTGAGTGCGGTGTTGGTGAAGATGCAGTTGCCCCACAGCGTCTCCATCGCGTTGTGGTTGGTCTCGTGGCTGGTGCCCGGTGCGACGCCGAAGAAACCGGCCTCGGGGTTGATCGCGTACAGCTGGCCGTCGTCACCGATCTTCATCCAGCAGATGTCGTCGCCGATGGTCTCGGCCTTCCAGCCCGGGATCGTCGGAACGAGCATCGCCAGGTTGGTCTTGCCGCATGCCGACGGGAAGGCTCCGGCGATGTACTTCGACTCGCCCTGCGGGTTGGTCAGCTTGAGGATCAGCATGTGCTCGGCGAGCCAGCCGTCGTCGCGTGCCATCACCGAAGCGATGCGCAGTGCGAAGCACTTCTTGCCGAGCAGAGCGTTACCGCCGTAGCCCGAGCCGTACGACATGATCTCGCGTGTCTCGGGGAAGTGGACGATGTACTTGTTCTCGGCGTCGCACGGCCAGGGGACGTCGGTGTCGACCTTCGGCGAGCGGAGCGCCGACCGAGTGCAGGCACGGCACCCACTGATCGTCGCCGAGGGCGTCGAGGGCGCCCTGACCCATGCGGGTCATGATGCGCATGTTCGTGGCCACGTAGGCCGAGTCGGTGAGCTGCACACCGATGTGTGCGATCTTCGAACCGAGCGGCCCCATCGAGAACGGCACGACGTACATCGTGCGGCCCTTCATGCAGCCGGAGTAGAGCTTGTTCATCTCGGCGCGCATCTCGTCGGGGTCGCGCCAGTTGTTGTTCGGGCCGGCCTCGTCCTCGGTGGGGGAGCAGATGAACGTGCGGTCTTCGACGCGGGCGACATCGGCCGGGTCGGAGTGCGCCCAGTAGCTGTTGGGGCGCTTGGCCTCGTCGAGCTTGGTGAACGTGCCGGAGTCGACGAGCAACTGAGCGAGCCGGTCGTATTCCTCGGCAGTGCCGTCGCACCAGTAGATGTCGTCGGGCTGCATGACGGCGGCCCATTCGGACACCCACTCCTGCAAGCGTTGGTTGGTCGTGCTTCCGGCCATAGCGATGACTCCTCGTTGAGTTGGACCTCACGCCCGACGGACGGAAGATGAACCCACGGTAGACATGCGTCAACGTTGACGCGAAACAGGAGACGACGATGTAAACGCTTACATCGTGGAGAGCAATGAGCCCATCGTAAAAACCGATGGACGAACGAGTCGACATCGCAATCAGCGATGCCGGGCCGTTTCAGTGACCGGGGGTGCCCATGTCGACCTCGGAACCCAAGTGGATTCCGGTGGCCTGACCGGACTCGTCGAGGTCGAAGACCACGCGCTGGCCCTGGCGCAACATGCGGAAGATCGAACCCTCGAGGGCGTTCGCTGCCAGTTCGTAGTCGGCCAGATCGGTGTCGCACATGACGAGACCGTCGCCGGTGGCGGGGTCGTATGCCTTGATGACGCCTTGCATGAGATGCAGTGTCGCAGCAGAAGTCGTCGGCGGCCTCAGCCGGCCTTGACGACCTTGCCGGACTTGATGCAGCCGGTGCAGACGTTGACGCGCTTGGTCCCGCCGTTGATCGACGCACGGATGCGCTGGATGTTCGGGTTCCAGCGACGCTTCGTGCGACGATGCGAGTGGGAGACGGACATGCCCCACGACGGGCCCTTGCCACACATTTCACACTTCGATGCCATGATCTTCTCCTGCAGCCCTGCTGCTTCGTTCGTTGCGATGCTTCGTCCGTTGCCCCCTGGGGGCAGAACCGAACGGCCACCAGATGCTAGCGGGGCAATCGATGCCTCCAACCGTGAGCAGGTCGGGTCCTCACCCCAGGCTCTACACTCCAGTCCCGTGCCCACACTCGAACGGATCACCACCGAAGCGCTGCGCGATCTCGTCGCAACGTTCCGTGACGCAGTGAGGGCCCACGCCGGAGCGCTCAACCGGCTCAACGTCTACCCGGTCCCCGACGGGGACACCGGTACGAACATGGCTCGCACGCTCGAGGCGGTCGTTGCCGAGATGGAGTCCTCCGAGACCGACGATCTGGCCGCCACGTGCGATGCGATCAGCCACGGTTCGCTGATGGGTGCACGCGGCAACAGCGGTGTGATCCTCAGCCAGATCATGCGCGGCATCTCGTCCACACTCAAGGCGGACACCGACGGCGCCGACGGGACGCCGCTTCGCTGAAGCGCTCCAGGCAGCGTCGTCCGGGGCCTACCAGGCGGTGCTGAAGCCGATCGAGGGCACCATCCTCACCGTCGTTCGCGAGAGCGCCGACGCCGCCACCGCGGCTGCCGAGAGTGGGGCGTCACTGCTCGGCGTCGCCGAAGCAGCGCGATCGGCCGGGCAGGTGTCACTCGACAACACCCCTGAACTACTCCCGGTGTTGAAGGACGCAGGCGTCGTCGACGCCGGAGGTGCGGGATACCTGCTGCTGCTCGACGCGCTGCTCCACGTCGTCGACGGGGTGCCGATTCCGGAAGCAGAGGACGACGACGGGTCCGGTGGAGCGGTCGCTGCTGCGTTCGATTCGCCGTCCGCGCCGAGTCGGTCCGGCAGTCGCAAGGTCGGTGGAGCCGATGAGGTCGACGTGGCCGACCAGCGCTACGAGGTCATGTACTTCATGGATCTCGACGACCCGCAGATCGATGCGTTCAAGCACGGGTGGGGTGCCATCGGCGACTCGATCGTCGTGGTCGGTGGGGACGGAATCTGGAACTGTCACGTCCACACGAACGACATCGGTGCCGCGATCGAAGTCGCGCTCGACCTCGGCGGCCGTCCGAAGGAGATCCGTGTCAGCGACCTGTTCGAGGAGGTCGACGACGAGCACGCCAAGCGCGAAGCCGCGATGACCGGCGGCGACGCATCAACGGTCGCCCCGGTGTCTCGAAAGTCCGCTGCGGGCGCCGGGCTCCCACCGGTCACGACCGCCGTGGTCGGCGTCTGCACGGGCGAGGGCATGGTCGAGTTGTTCGCCCAACTCGGCGTCCAAGGTGTTGTCACGGGCGGTCAGACGATGAACCCGTCGACGGCGGAACTGCTCGACACCGTCGAACACGTCAACGCGGACCAGGTCATCATCCTGCCGAACAACAAGAACATCATCCCGGTCGCCGAACAGGTGAACGCCTTGACCAGCAAGTCGGTGGTCGTCGTTCCGACCGTGTCGACGGCCGAAGGGCTCGCCGCTCTCATCGTGTACGACCCAGAGGCGTCGGGCGAGGCGAACGGCGCCGACATGACCGAAGCAGCGGACTCCGTCACGACCGGGGAGGTCACCCAGGCGGTGCGCGACACCAGAGCGGAGATCGGCGACATCAGCGAAGGCGATTGGATCGGCCTGGTCAAGGGCGACGGCATCGTGGCGTGCGAGACAGACCTCCTCGATGCCGTGCTCGGCCTGCTCGACGTGATCATCGGCGACGACGCCGAGTTGATCACCGTGATCACCGGTGAAGGCGCCGACGTTGCCGTCACCGACTCGATCACCGGCTGGTTGGGCGACCATCACGCTGCCGTCGGCGTCGAAGTCCACGCGGGCGGCCAACCTCTCTATCCCTACCTCTTCGGCGTCGAATGACCTGACGACGCACGGGAACGCCGATGGCTGCGTTCCGCAGGCTCCTCACTGACGGACGTCAGTTTCGTCGCTGCGCGCCGTGCCCTCGACGCCCCTGAGCGCCGTCGGGAAACGAAGGAGGCCTCACGTGTCGAGCGGTCACTCCGTTGCCGGGGTCGAGCTCGGTGTTCGCGTCGTGGTGAGGTGGCGGTACTCCAGGGTGACGTTCGCTCACTTCGCTCTCGGCTCCATGCCGGTGCGGCTGGTGTGCGCCGACCGTGCTGCTCCGTCGGCGTCCTCGTGGCGCCTGGTGGTCGACGCGGTGGTAGAACTCTGACCGTGCCGGCTGAGCAGATCACGTTGCGGGGGCTCGCGGAGATCCCCGTGGCGCGGCTCAAGGGCGTCGGGCCGAAGAAGGAGGCCTCGCTCGCCAAGGTGGGCATCGCCAACCTGTTCGATCTGGTGACCACGTATCCACGCCGGTGGGTCGATCGCAGCAACGAGGCGCGGATCGCGGACCTGGTGCCGGGCGAAGAAGCCCTCGTTCTGGTGACGGTCCGC
This sequence comes from Ilumatobacteraceae bacterium, assembly GCA_963797925.1. Taxonomy (GTDB): domain Bacteria; phylum Actinomycetota; class Acidimicrobiia; order Acidimicrobiales; family Ilumatobacteraceae; genus Ilumatobacter_A. The sequence continues at coordinate 258,975 of CAWCQZ010000002.1, forward strand.
TCGGTCACGAAGCGGGTCACCCGCAATCGTCGCACCATGGTCAACGTCAACGTCGGCGACGGTTCCGGCCGCATGGATGTCGTGTTCTTCAACCAGCCGTGGCGTGAACGCCAGCTCAAGGACGGCCTCCAGATCGCGCTGTTCGGCAAAGCCGACACATACCGTGGCGGGCTGCAGATGTCGAACCCCGTGGTCGATCTGATCGGCGACCGAACCGGCCGCATCGTGCCGATCTACCCGCAGAGCGAGAAGGCCCAGATCAACACGTGGGAGATGGCCGGCTGGATCGAGGAGACCCTGCGCCGCTGTGCGGACCGGGGGATCGCCGACCCGATCCCGGACGATGTCCTTCGCTCGAACAAGATGATCGATCGACCGACAGCGCTGGCCGGCATCCACTTGCCCGAGGACATGCAGCAGAAGGAACTCGCACGCCGCCGTCTGGCGTTCGACGAGTTGCTGCGGGTGCAACTCCTGCTCGTCCTGCGCAAGCGGGCGATGGAGCGCGATCAGCGTGGCATCGCCCACTCGATGTCGGGCAAGCTCGTCGACCGGTTCTACGAGGCGCTTCCCTACGAACTCACCGGAGCACAGTCACGGGCGATCGCAGAGATCGAAGCCGACCTCGCTGCACCGCATTCGATGCATCGGCTCCTGCAAGGTGACGTGGGAGCGGGCAAGACCGTGGTCGCGATCGCTGCGATGCTCGCCGCGGTCGAAGGCGGTCACCAGGCGGCGCTGATGGCGCCGACCGAGGTGCTCGCCGAGCAGCACGCCACGAGCGTCCGTGCGATGCTCGACGGCGTCATCGTCCCGGACCCGGACAACCTGTTCGGCGACCGGCCGCTGCGGATCGAGCTGTTGACCAACAAGGTGACCGGCGCACAACGTAAGGAGGTGCTCGCCGGCTTGGCGGACGGCTCCGTCGACATCGCGATCGGCACGCATGCGCTGATCCAGGACAAGGTGGACTTCGAATCGCTCGGCGTCGTGGTCGTGGACGAACAGCATCGGTTCGGCGTGGAACAGCGATCGGCACTGCGAGACAAGACCGCCGGCGGGCGGATGCCTGACACGCTGGTGATGACGGCGACGCCGATTCCGCGCACAGCCGCCATGACGGTGTACGGCGACCTCGACGTGAGCGTGCTCGACGAGCTGCCACCCGGTCGCACACCGATCGTCACGATGTGGGCGAACGGCCCGCTGATGGAGACCGGCGTGTGGAACGACATCAAGTCGGAGGTGGCCGCAGGCCGCCAGGCGTACGTGGTGTGCCCGTTGGTGGGGGAGAGCGAGAAGCTCGAAGTCGCCTCGGCCGAGGAGACGATCCAGCGGCTTGCGTTCGACGAGTTGCAGGGTCTGCGGCTCGAGTTGCTGCACGGCCAGCTACCGCCCGACGAGAAGCACGCTGCGATGGAGCGGTTCCGGTCGGGCGAAGCCGACGTCCTCGTGGCCACCACCGTCATCGAGGTCGGCGTCGACGTCCCGAACGCCACGGTGATGGCGATCCTCGACGCCGATCGTTTCGGTATCGCACAGCTCCACCAGCTGCGTGGCCGCGTCGGCCGCGGCGAGCACGCATCGACGTGCTGGCTCGTGACCCAACCGAACGACGAGGAGCCCGAGGCCGGCAACCCGCGCATCGAAGCGCTCGTTGCCACGACCGACGGGTTCGAATTGGCGGAGGTCGACCTCGACCTCCGCGGTGAAGGCACGTTGATGTCGACAGCTCAGAAGGGTCGCAGCGACCTCAAGCTGGCGTCGCTCCGACGCGACCGCAAGCTCGTCGAGCAGGCGCGGGCATCAGCGTTCGCGATCGTCGACAGCGACCCTGACCTCGCGAGACACCCACTGATCGCCGACGAACTCGACCTGATCTTCAGCGACCGCGACGAGGAGTTCCTCTCGCGGGGTTGAGATTGCGCCGACCTCCTGCTCAGCCCGGCGTCGCGGTGATGTGGACGATCCGGGAGACGTTGCCGTCGTTCCCCCGACATCCGCCGCACCGAGCGGTGAGGATCCCGGTTTCACGAGCGGCGCGAGCTGCGCTCTGAATCCTCGCGCACCGGCACCTGAAGCTCGTTGTGCTGTCGGTACGTTCGAGGAGGTGACGACTGAGAACGAAACGAACGACGAGTTCCGCTGGCTCGAGGACGTCGAAGGAGACGACTCGATGGCGTGGGTGCGCGAGCGCAACGAGATCGCCGAGTCGACGCTGTTCCTCGAGCCGACCTTCGAACGCGTGAAGGCCTCGACACTCGACGTGCTCGAAGCCGACGACCGCATTGCCTACCCGTCACGTCACGGTGACCTGGTCCACAACTTCTGGACCGATGCGGCACACCGGCGCGGCCTCCTCCGGCGCACCGCATGGGACGACTATCGGGCGGGAGATCCCGAGTGGGAGACCATTCTCGACATCGACGCCCTGTGTGAGAACGAGGACGAGTCATGGGTGTTCCACGGTTCGTCGACTCGCCGTCCCGACCGTCGTCGCGCCTTGATCACGCTGTCGCCCGGTGGTTCAGACGCCTCGGTCACCCGCGAATTCGATCTCGTCGACAAGCGCTTCGTGCCAGCGGACGAGGGCGGATTCATCCGCCCGGTGGCAAAGGGGTCGCTGACCTGGATCGACGACGACACGGTCTACGTCACCAGCGACTTCGGCTCGGGGAGCCTCACACGCTCCGGCTATCCGCGGACGGTTCGCCGGTGGACGCGTGGAACGCCGATCGAGGACGCCGAGATCGTGTTCGAAGGTGACGAGTCCGATGTGGCGGTCGGCGTGTCGGTCTCGACCATGCCCGGCTTCGAACACCACGTCTTCGAGACCGCTCCCGACTTCTTCACCAGTCGAACGTCGATCATGCGCGACGGCGAACTCGTGTCGATCGACGTGCCCGACGACGCCGAGGTGAGTTTTCACGAGCGCTGGATCTTCGTGTCGCCCCGTTCACAGCACACACATCGAGGCATCACGTTCCCCGGCGGTGCGCTGCTCGTTGCCGACATCGACGGGTTCCTCGACGGCTCCGCCGATCTGATCGCGCTGTTCATGCCGTCCGACACGGCTTCGCTCGCCGGCTTCTCGTGTACTCGCCATCACGTCGTGCTCGACGTGCTCGACGACGTCCGTGACGTGATCTCGATCGCCACGCCGCCCGAAGCCGTCGACGGCTACTGGAAGATCCAGCCGATGGCGAACACGCCTGACGTGTGGTCGTTGTCGGTCAGCGCTGTCGACTCGGACGAGTCCGATGACGTGTGGATCGTCGGCACCGACTTCCTCACGCCCGAGACGTTGTACGTCACCTCGCTGACCGACGCCGACCCGGCCGAGCTCCTGCGCAGTGCGCCCGCCCGTTTCGATGCCGAGGGTCTCGCCATCGAGCAGCATTTCGTCGACAGCGCCGACGGCACACGTGTGCCGTACTTCCTCGTCGGGTCCACCGAAGCGCTGGCCTCGACCGACGGCGCGCATCCGACATTGCTGTCGGGGTACGGCGGATTCGAGGTGCCGCGCACGGCGGCCTACTCCGCGGTGATCGGTCGGTCGTGGCTGAGCGTCGGAGGCGTGTACGCGCTCGCGAACATCCGTGGCGGCGGCGAATACGGCCCGGCGTGGCACCGCGCCGGACTTCGGGAGAAGCGCCCGCGGGTGTACGAGGACTTCGAGGCCGTGGCTCGAGTGCTGGTGGATCGAGGCATCACGTCACCGGATCGGCTCGGCATCTCAGGCGGCAGCAACGGCGGCCTGCTCGTGGGAAACATGTACGTCCGCACACCCGAACTGTTCGGCGCCGTCGTCTGCCAGGTCCCCTTGCTCGACATGCGGCGATACCACCTCCTGCTGGCTGGTGCGTCGTGGATGGCCGAGTACGGGGACCCGGACGATCCCGCCGACTGGGCCTACCTGCAGGGCTACTCGCCGTACCACCTGATCGACGAGGACGCCGAATATCCGCCCATCCTGCTCACCACGTCCACCCGCGACGACCGCGTGCATCCCGGCCATGCCCGAAAGATGGCCGGCCGTCTCGACGCCGCCGGCAAGGACGTCACCTACTGGGAGAACGTGGAGGGCGGGCACGGCGGGGCCGCGGACGCCGCCCAGCAAGCAACGATGCAGGCGCTCATCTTCACGTTCCTCGGCGACCGCTTGGGACTCCCCTCGTCCTGATCGCGATCGGCGACGGGCGAAGCCCGGGTCCCGCCCGGCGAACCGACCTCCAACGGGTAGGTTCGCCGCATGCGTCGCCAGGACAAAGCAGACCGGATCGGCGAGATCCTCGAGGAGATGTACCCGGATCCGCCGGTTCCGCTCGACCACGAGACGCCGTACCAACTGCGTCGTCGCGGTCGCGCTGTCTGCGCAGACCACCGACAAGAAGGTCAACGAGGTCACGCCCGGCCTGTTCGCGATTGCGCCGACCCCCGAGAAGATGGCGGCCCTCGACCCCGACCAGATTCTCGAGCACATCCGCACCGTCGGGCTGGCGCCGACCAAGGCGCGCAACCTCTGGACGATGGCGAATCAGATCATCGATGCCGGCGGCGAGATCATCGGTGACTGGGACTTCCTCGAATCGCTCGCCGGAGTCGGTCACAAGACCGCGTCGGTGGTGATGGGCGGCGTGTTCGGCGTGCCGGCATTCGCCGTCGACACGCACATCCACCGGCTGGCAGCGAGGTGGGGTCTGTCCGACGGCTCGAACGTCGAACGCACGGAACGGGATCTCAAGGCGGTGTTCCCCGAGTCGACGTGGAGTGACCGACACCTGCAGATCATCTATTTCGGCCGTGAACACTGCCCGGCGAAACGTCACGATCTGTCGACATGCCCCATCTGCGGGTGGGCCGCGACGAAGAAGCGCATCGCACTCGAATCCGGTCGCTGAGCGGACGGTCTGATGGAGCCGGCGGAGATTGCAGCGTTCGGCGTCGTCGTCATCGCGTTCGCCGCCGTGTCGATGCGGATCGAACGCTGGCCGTTGACGATGCCGATGGTGTTCGTCGCGGCTCGGGTTTCACGGCATCGGCGACGGGGCTGGTGGACGTCTCGGCGGACGAAGGGGCGATCGCCGTGCTGTCCGAGGTCACGCTCGCGGTCATCTTGTTCTCCGACGCCGTGCGGATCGACCTGCGCCGCCTTCGTCGACATCTCGGAGTCCCGCTTCGACTGCTCGGGCATCGGACTGCCGCTGACCATCGCTGCTCGGCGCTGCTCTTCAACTCGCTGCTCTTCCCGGACCTCCCGTTCGTGCAGGTCGCGCTGCTCGCCGCGATCCTCGCGCCGACGGATGCCGCGCTCGGCTCGGCAGTCGTCGAGGACGAGGACGTTCCTGCGCCGCCGAGCGATTGGCACTCAACGTCGAATCCGGGGTGAACGACGGCCTCGTCGTCCCGGCCGTGGCGATCCTCACCGCAGCGCGTGATCGACGAGGGCCGTCGATCGATCGACTGGGCGGGTTTCATCGCACAGCAGATCGGTTCGGGTGTCGTGCTCGGACTCGTCGTCGGGGGCGGAGCGATCGCAGTGCTGCGCGGAGCGAACACGACCGGCTGGTCGGACGCCCGATTCGAGCAGTTGGCGACGTTCGCCGTCCCGGTGATCGCCCTGTTCGGGGCCCAGGCGCTGTCGGGCAACTCGTTCATTGCCGCCTTCGTCGCAGGCCTGACCTTCGGTTCGTTCGGGTCGCCGGCCAACCCCGACGGTGCAGACCTCGAAGGTGCGGAGGCCGAGGCGTCGTCCGACGAGGCGCTGTCGACGCGTTTCGATGCGTTCACCGAGGACGCGGCGCAGTTGCTCGCCATCGGCGCGTTCTTCGTCTTCGGCAACGTGCTGCTCGCCGATGCGCTCGACGAGATCACTCTGGCCGTCGTGGCCTGTGTGCTGATGACGCTGACCGTCGGGCGGATGCTTGCCCGTCTGGATCTCCCTGATCGGGACGCCGCTCCCGTTGGTGTCGACGCCTGTTCGTCGGGTGGTTCGGCCCACGTGGGCTCGCGTCGATCGTCTTCGGGTTGTTGCTGCTGGAGGAAACCCAGTCGGTCGAAGGCGTCGGTGAGCAACTCTTCGCCGTCATCGCGCTCACCGTGGTCGCGTCGATCGTTCTGCACGGAGCGACGGCGGCCCCCGGGGCTGCGGCCTACGCCAGATGGGTGCGACGCAACGAGGAGATGATGGACGCCGCCGAAGAGGACATGGCGATGCCGCGCAGCCGTTGGGCGCGCCGTTCGACTGCTCGGTGACCCGGAGCGGACGCCGACGCGGTCACCAGTCGGGGCGGCCGTCGTTCTCGATGTCGTCCTCCTCCAAGACGAGGTCCCAGCGGTCCATGCAGTCTTCACATCGGTAGGCGAACGGCGTCTCCGGCCTCCCACGATCCGTCCTCGCGTGGCCGGCTCGAGCAGGAAGCATCGACCGCCGCAGTCGATGCACGTGATCTGCGGCGGGGGAGCGAACATGGACCCATTGTGCCGCCTCGGGCCGTACAGTGCGCCGATGCGTGTGGTCTCAGGAGAACTCGGCGGTCGCAAGCTCGTGTCGCCGGACGGAACGTCGACCAGACCCACCACGGACCGGGCCCGCGAAGCGATCTTCAACGCGCTCGGCTCGGCCGGATTGCTCGACGGCGCACTGGTGGCGGATCTCTTCGCCGGGACCGGAGCGGTCGGAATCGAAGCGATCTCACGAGGCGCCGCGCACTGCACGTTCGTCGAGCGCGACCGCGACGCCCTGCGAGCGCTGGAGGAGAACATCGACACGCTCGACCTCGGAGACCGGTCGCGGATGCTGCGTTCGGATGCGATGCAGGCGGCCGTGACGCTCGACGTCGACATGGTGTTCGCCGACCCGCCGTACGACTTCGCGGCCTGGGACAGTTGCTCGCCGACCGTGCGAGCCGACTTCGTCGTCGCCGAGTCCGGGCGAGCCTGGGCGAACGCGACGGCTGGACCGTGCTGCGATCGAAGCGGTACGGACGTGCATGGGTGAGCGTTCCTCGAACGAGACGCGCAAGTAACGTCACCTCCATGTCCGCGGACGACGCTCGTCGCTCCGGGTGCATCTACCCGGGCAGCTTCGATCCGATCCACCTCGGTCACCTCGACGTGATCGAACAGGCCAACGAACTCTTCGGCGACGTCGTCGTGGCCGTGATGTACAACTTCGCGAAGTCGTCCGGCATGTTCGACGTCGACGAACGAGTCGAGCTCGCATCGAGCCGCCACGGCCCATCTCGACGGCGTCACGATCGAGAAGCACACCGGCCTCGCGATCCATGCCGCGGTGGAAGTGGGCGCAGACTTCGTGGTCAAGGGCCTGCGTACGCCCGGATGACTTCGAGATCGAACAGCAGATGGCACAGATGAATCATCCGTCGCCGATGTGCGCACCGTCTATCTTCCGTGCCGACCCGATCTGGGATTCGTGAGCAGTCGCTTCGTGCGCGAGATCGCTGACTACGGTGGCGACGTCGGCCACCTCGTCCACTGCGGCCGTGGGCGCGCACTGAGTCGACAGTCGACCAGTCCGGAGCAGAACTGAGATCACGATGAGCTACGACCCGCACGACGATCGACACGATCGCCAGCACGACGAGCAACGCGTCAGGACAACTACGACGACGTCGACGAGACGACGACTACTCGGCACGCAGGCGCGCGAGCAACTTCGTCGGCGACGCCGAGACGCTGCTGCGCCGTGCCATCGACATCGTCGCCACGGCACCGACGATGCCGTTGTCGTCGTCGCCGCGTATCGACCGTGACGAGATCATCGAACTGCTCGAGGAGTCGTTCAACCGACTGCCCGACGAACTGCGCCAGGCCCGGTGGATGCTCAAGGAGCGCCAGGACTTCGTCGCCAAGACCCGACGCGAGGCCGACGAACTGCTCGAAGCCGCACGCGTGTGCGTGCGGAACGGATGGTGCAGCGCACCGAGGTCGTGCGTGCCGCCGAACAGCGCGCCCGCCAGGTCATGGACACCGCAGAAGCGGACTCACGTCGCCTGAAGCACGAGACCGAGGACTTCCTCGACCAGCGACTCGGGTCGTTCGAGATCCTGCTCGACAAGCTCGGCAAGACCGTGCACGCCGGACGCCAGCGCCTGTCGATCGGCGGCGGCGAAGTCGCTGCAGCGATCGTCGAAGACGACCGACACCCACGGTTTCTTCGACCAGGAACAGAACTGAGCCGGGCCAGTTGCCCGATCGCTGCGTTCCCACATCGCTGCTCCCGGCCGATCGGGCCTCGCGGAACGGCAGCGGCTGGAGTCGGTGGCCCCGTCCGGCTGGAATTGCAGAAGCAGCTGGCACTGATGCCTGGGTTGGGGTTCTGGCGGTCAGCCGTAGGTTGGGGTGATGGAGACGACGGGGACTTGCGAGCTGCGGATCAATGCGGTGGAACTGTTGCGCCAGCCGGGCTCGACCCGGCAGGTCGACGTGGCGTGACCGGCACGATCTCGATGTCGAGCACGAGGCGCTGGCCGGTGATCTCGAGGTCGACGTCCTGCTGACTGACCATGAACGACGGCATCGTCGTGCGTGGCGAGGTGTCGAGTTCCGTGGGCACGACCGTGTCGTCGCTGTCTCCGTGCGCTGTCCGGCGTCGCCGCGCGGAGATCGACGAGTTGCACCAGGTCGAGATCATCGACGAGGACGCCTATCCGATCCTCGACAACCAGCTCGACCTTGCTCCATGGCGCGACAGTCCGCGCTGCTCGAACTCGACGAGGAACGGTCTGTCCCGAGGATTGCGCCAGGCTGTGCGCCCGTGCGGCATCGACCTCAACTCGAGAACGTGCGACTGCGACAACGAGGTCAAGGATCACCGGTGGGCCGCGCTCGACGGTTTGGTGCTCGACGATTGACCCAGCTGGGCCGGCCGAGTGTCACGCTCCGCCTGACGGGTTGGAGCGAGGGAACGACCCGATATCGTGACAACGGCCCTGACGACCGACCCGGACCTGAGCCGATTCGCCATCTGCGTGAGTGGTCGACCCGGAGAGAACGAGAGCGAACGATGGCAGTCCCGAAGAAGAAGACCTCGAAGATGAAGACCCGCAGCCGCCGCGCCAGCGCGTGGACGCTGAAGGCGCCCTCCGCGCAGCGTCTGCCCCAAGTGCAGCGCAGCCAAGACGCCGCACGTCGTGTGCGGTTCGTGTGGTTGGTACCGCGACCGGTACGCCATCGACGTCAGCTGATCCCGGTCTCTTGACCGACATCGCACCATGCTGCCCGTCGCCCTCGACGTCATGGGCGGCGACCTCGCGCCCGGCCCGAACCTCGCCGGTGCTCACGCCGCCGTCGCCGATGGCATCCCCGTCGTGCTGGTCGGCCCCGCCGACCTGGACGGTCGTGACGGCCCGACGGACGGCTCGACCTGATCGAGGCATCCGAAGTCATCGGAATGCACGACGACCCGGCCGGTGGTGTCCGCAAGAAGAAGGACTCCACACTGGTGCGCGCCGCCGAAGCCGTCCGTGACGGCACGGCGAGCGCCATGATCTCGGCCGGCAACACCGGGGCCACCATGGCGTCGGCGCTGTTGCGGATGGGTCGGATCACGGGCGTCAAGCGTCCGGCGATCGCCACGCCGATCCCGGTTCCGGGTTCCACGCCCACCGTCCTGCTCGACGCCGGCGCAAACGCCGAGGTGCAGGCCGAGTGGCTCGTGCAGTTCGCGCAGATGGGTTCGATCTTCGCCCGATCACCGCTTCGGCATCGCGAACCCGCGGGTCGGTCTGCTGTCGATCGGTGAAGAAGCCACCAAGGGCGACTCGCTGCGCAAGGAGACCAACGAACTCCTCGCGGCCACGCCCGGGCATCAACTTCGTCGGCAACGTCGAGGGTCGCGACATCATGAGCGACGAGGTCGACGTGGTGGTCACGGACGGATTCACCGGCAACGTCGTGCTGAAGACGCTCGAAGGCGGCATGAAGACCGTGATCTCCGCGCTCCTCGAAGCATTCGACGCTCCCGAGTACAACGAGCACGCCGACGCATTGATGCCGGCGCTGCTACCGCTGTACACGACGCTGAGCCCCGACACGTACGGCGGAGCGATCCTGCTCGGCGTCGACGGTGTGTGCATCATCTCGCACGGCTCGTCGAGCGCCGACGCGATCCGCAACGGCATCGGCGTCGCCCGTGACATGGTCGAGCACGACATCACCGCCGAGATCACCGCGGCCATCGCCGCGACCACGCGACTGAGCCGGGAGGTCGCCGTCGGCGGCCGGCACGGACGCCCGGCGGTAGCCTCGCCCGATGGCAGCGAACAAGATCGAGCGTGACGAGATCCTCCGGATCGTCCGCGACAGCCTCTCCGACATCCTGGAGATCGAGCCCGACACGATCTCCGAGGGCCAGTCCTTCGTCGACGACCTCGACGCCGACTCGCTCGCTCTGATCGAACTCGTCGAAGCACTCGAGGAGAAGGTCGGCGAACGTGCTGCCGACTTCCGCATCGAGGACGAGGACCTCGAAGACCTCAAGACGGTGCGCGACGCCGTCGACTACGTCTTCGAGAACGCGAACGACTGACCGCGTGCGCCGTGTCGCTCGACGAACACTCGGGAGCTCGAAGCTCGCCTCGGGCACGACGTTCACCGACGACGCGCTGCTCGATCGGGCGCTCCGCCACCGGTCGTGGTGTTCGGAGAACGGCGGCGTCGCCAGCAACGAACGACTCGAGTTCCTCGGCGACGCTGTGCTCGGCTGGGCGATCGCCGACCTGGTGTTCCATCGTTTCATCGACGACCCCGAGGGTCGTTTGACCGATCTCCGCAAGAGCGTCGTCAACGCCACGGCACTCGCCGTCGTCGCCACCGAGATCGGGATCGGCCCGCACCTCCGGCTCGGCAAAGGCGAAGCGGCCTCCGGAGGGTCGACAAGCCGTCGATCCTGTCCGATGCGTTCGAGGCCGTCCTCGCCGCGGTCTACCTCGACGGTGGGGCGGTGCCCGCCTTCGGCTCGTCGAACGTTTCGTGGCACCGCACATGTCCCCGACCGTTGACGGCCAGGCCCAACGAGACCACAAGACCGAGCTGCAGGAGCTGTGTGCTCGCACGGGACGTTCATCGCCGCAGTACGTGCTGAGTTCGATCGGCCCCGACCACGCCAAGGTCTTCACCGCCGATGTCTGGTCGATGGTCGACTCCGTCGGCACCGGTGAGGGCGGCTCCAAGAAGTCCGCCGAACAGGTTGCAGCAGCGGCCGCGTGCGTCGCCCTGAGCTGACATGCCCGAACTGCCCGAGGTCGAGACCGTCCGCCGAGGACTCGAACGTCACCTGGTCGGTCGGCGGATCACCGACGGTCGAGGTCGGTCGCGAGCGTGTCGTGCGCCGAACCTCGCGCGAGGCGCTGATCGACGGGTTGACGAACACGACCGTGGTGGCTGCCGACCGTCGAGGCAAGTATCTGCTGCTGCCGCTCGACCGCGGTGACTCGATGATGATCCACCTCCGGATGAGCGGTCAGGTGCTGCTCGCCGACGGCGGTGCGGACCGACCTGCGCACACGCACGTGGTGATGCATCTCGACGACGGTCGAGAGGCCTGGTTCGTCGACCCACGGACGTTCGGCGAAGTGGTCGTGTACGACCCCGGATCGCGTCGACATCGAACTCCCGGGAGTCGCTGCGTTCGGCGTGGACCCGATCGCCGACGAGTTCCCACGGGAACAGCTGCGCCGCATCGTGCGTTCCACAGGCAAGGCGCTCAAGCCCTTGTTGCTCGACCAGACCGTCATCGCCGGGATCGGCAACATCTACGCCGACGAGACACTCCACCGGGCCCGTCTCCGGCCCGATCGGCCGGCGAACACGATCGACGCTGCAGCGACGTGGCGACTCCACGCTGCGATCGTCGACATCCTCACCGCGTCGATCGACGCCGGCGGGCTCGACGCTCGGCGACGCCCAGTACGTCGACCTGATGGGCGAGGGCGGTTCGTACCAGGACGATCACCGGGTGTACGGCCGAGCGGGCGAACGATGTTCGACATGCGGGCGCGGCTGGATCCGTCGCACCGTCAGCGGCGGCCGAGGCACCCACTTCTGCCCCGTCTGCCAACGCTGAGGCCGTGCCGGGTCGTCTGAGCAGCGGACGCTCAGCCCAGTAGTCTCTCTCACGCTGTGTATCTGAAGAGTCTCGCCCTGAAGGGCTTCAAGTCGTTCGCCGATTCGACGAACATGGTCCTCGAACCGGGCGTGACGGTGGTCGTCGGCCCGAACGGGTCCGGCAAGTCCAACGTCGTCGACGCCATGGCCTGGGTGCTCGGTGCGCAGTCGCCCAAGGCGGTGCGCTCGCAGAAGATGGACGACGTGATCTTCGCCGGCACGGCGACCCGGCCGGCGCTCGGGCGGGCCGAGGTCAGCATCACGATCGACAACTCCGACGGCACGCTCGGAGTGGAGTTCAGCGAGGTCACCATCACCCGCGTGCTGTTCCGAACCGGCGAGTCCGAGTACCTGATCAACGGTGTCGGATGCCGGCTGCTCGACGTGCAGGAGATGCTGTCCGACGCGGGTGTCGGCCGTCAGCAGCACGTGATCGTCAGCCAGGGACAGATCGACGCGGTGCTGAACGCCCGACCCGAGGAGCGGCGAGCGATCATCGAAGAAGCGGCGGGCGTCCTCAAGTTCCGCAAACGCAAGGAGAAGGCCGAACGGCGACTCGACGCGACCGAAGCGAACCTGCTCCGTGTGCAGGACCTGCTCCGAGAGGTCCGCCGCCAGCTGCGACCGCTGGAGCGTCAAGCGAAGGCCGCCGAACGGCACGGTTCGCTGATCATCGAACTCACGGACCTGAAGACGTTCGTGGCGGGCCGAGAGATCACCGGTCTCCGCACCAAGCTCGAATCGTTGGCGTCGGTGAAGCTCGACAGCTGCGACGGCCGAACAGGAACTGAAGCGCTCGCTCGCAGCACTCGACACGTCGGTGATGGCCATCGAAGCGCAGCTCTCGGCGCGAGGTGCGAGCGACGTCAGCGACCAACTGGTGAAGGTCGAGCAGCTCCGCGAACGAGCACGCGGTCTGTCGGCCGTGCTCGTCGAGCGTCGTCGTTCGCTCGAACGCGACAAGGGCCAACTGATCGACGCCGGTGTGGTGGCGAACCTCGAGGCCGACGGAGCACGTTTTGCGGCCGAACTCGTCGACGTGATCGCCGAACTCGAGACCTTCGAACCTGCCGCTGCGGAACTGCAGAGCGAAGAAGCGGCCTTCAAGACCGAACGAGCGCAGATGCTCGATGCCGTCGGCACGGACCAGTCGGGAACGAAGGCAGCGAGTGCGGCAGCCGAGGTGCGCGGTGAGGCGCGCTCGATCAAGTCCGCGCTGGAACGCACGCTCGGTGACCTGCGACGCGCGACCAGCCGTCGCGATTCGTTGAGTGAACGATTGCAACTCGTCGACGAGGAGATCACGCGGTTCCGCACCGAGTGTGAGGAAGCCGGCCTCGTCGAGGGTCCGCTGTTCGACGAGCTCGGAGCGGCTGAAGAAGCACTGGCCTCGGCCGAGGCAGCCGTCGAACTCGCTCGGGAGGAGCGAGCCGCCGCCTCCGATGCCGCTTCGACGGCGAGCGCACGTGCCGAGGCACTGCAGATGGCACTCGACGCAGCCCGCGCCCGCGCTGGAGCCGAACGACTCCAGGGAGTCGACGGGGTACTCGGAACACTGCTCGACCTGATCGAGATCGATGGCGGTTGGGAACCTGCAGTCGAGGCCGCTCTCGGTGAGTCGCTGACCGCCGTGGTCGTGTCGGATCCGAGCGCCGCCCGATCCGCCCTGGACGCACTGCGCAGCTCGGACACGAGCGGTGCGGTGATCGCCCTCGGCTCGCAGTTCTCTGGGCAGCAGACTCCAGCGGTCGGCGACGCGGTCCGCTCGCATGCACGCTCGACGCAGGCGGACGTGAACGCACTGTTGGACGGTCTGCTCGGCTCGGCCGTCCGAATCGACGACGTGTCCGCTGCATTGGATGCGGCGATTGCACACCCTGACGCCGTGATCGTCACCGAAGCCGGCGATCGATTCGGGCTGAGTGGTTGGCGCATCGGCGCCGCTGGTTCCGGTGCGACGGCCGCAGCGCTCGACGAGGCGACCGAACGATCCGAGTCGGCCGCCGAAGCGTTGGCGTCGGCGGTCGACACCCTGGCCTCGGCCGAGGCTGCGCTCGAACTGACGCGTTCGACCGAGCACGAGATCAGCCGACGCCTCGACGCCAACGACGCCAAGTTGACCGCAGCATCGGAAGGCCTCGCACGGGCGCAAGGTGAGCGTCGGGAGATCCAGAACGAGCTGGAGGGTCTCGAGCGCACCGTCGCCGAAGGCGAGGAGAACTCCGCTCGCGAGCAACAACGCGTCACCGAACTCGAAGCGCTGCTCCCAGCGCTCGAATCCGACGAGCAGGCCGAAGCCGACGCAGCCCGTGCACGCGGGGAGATGCGCGCCGAGTTCGAGAAGCGCGCTGCCGGGCTCGCCTCCAAGCGCAAGGACCTCGAAGTCCGCAACGCCGGGCTCATCGAACACCGCCAGATCCTGGAGCGTCGCATCGCCGAGACCGAACGTCGACTCGAAGCCGATGCCGAAGCACGTGCAGCGGCCGAGGACCAACGCGTCGTGATCGAGCGGGCGATGGGCGCGATCGATCAGCTCGCAGCGATCGTCGACGGCACATCAGCTCGTCGTCGAAGCGCATCATGGCGAACTCGTCGAGACGCGCCGTCAGCAGAGCGATGAAGTCCGTGGCCTGACGACCGAACTCGACACGCTCCGCAAGGACCGTTCGGAGAAGGAGCGTCGCTCGACGTCACCCGTGAGCGTGCCCGGAAGGCGGAGATCGAAGAAGCCGAGGCGAAGCTGCGCTTGGAGACGTCGATCGAGACGTTGCGTCGCGACCTCGACATCGAACCCGCCGTCGCCGAAGCCGCCGAGATGCCCGAGATTCCCGAAGGCGCATCGCCTGCCGGTCGTGTCCGTGAGCTCGAACGTGAGCTGCGACTGCTCGGGCCGATCAATCCGCTCGCGCTCGAAGAGTTCAACGAACTGCAGACCCGTCACACGTTCCTCGAGGAACAACTCGAAGACGTGCGGTCGACCCGCCGCGAGCTCGTCGCGGGTGATCGCCGCCGTCGACGCCGAGATCCAGAACGTGTTCGCCTCGGCGTTCGCCGACGTGGCCGGCAACTTCACCGAGTTGTTCGGGCTGCTGTTCCCCGGCGGCAAGGGCGCACTGAAGCTGACGCATCCCGACGACCTGCTCAACACCGGCATCGAGGTCGAGGCCAAGCCGTCCGGCAAGAACGTGAAGAAGCTGTCGCTGCTGTCGGGTGGCGAGCGATCGCTGACTGCGCTGGCGTACCTGTTCGCAGTGTTCCGTTCGCGTCCGTCGCCGTTCTACGTGATGGACGAAGTCGAAGCGGCGCTCGACGACGTGAACCTGCACCGCTTCCTCGGATTGATCCAGGAGTTCCGCAAGGACGCGCAGCTGATCGTCGTGTCGCACCAGAAGCGCACGATGGAAGCAGGCGACTGCCTGCTGGGCGTGAGCATGCAACCGGGCGGGCGCAGCAAGGTCGTCACCGAACGCACCGACACGTCCCGCCTGCCGCTCGACGCCTGAACCCACGGCGGGCCCGCTGGCGTCTTCGGGTGCAGTGCCGAACGTGCGCAACTGACGTCGCTCAGCGCCTCTGGATTGCGCAGGTATCGTCCGATCCGGATCGATCGCGCCTGGGCGTGAGGTCGGCCTGACAGCGGCTCGAGGGTCGTAGCGGTAGCGTCGGATCGCTATGGGTGCTGTCGAAATCGGTCTGCTCGTCCTGCTCGCCTTCGTCTTCGTGTTCGGCGTCGGCGTTGTCGTCGCCAACCGTCGCAAGAGTCGGGGCGCCCTGCGTCGACGACGCCGATCGAGCGCGCCACCCGTGAGCGATTCACCGGCCAAGAGCGGGACGATCCTCGAGGAACGCACGGCGGCCGAGGCCGAGGCCGACGCCGACGCACGGACCTGCTCGAACCCGAGTCGCGAGTCGAGGTCGATGCCCGAACCGGCACCGGGAACGCTGCGCGATCGTCTGGCGAAAGCCCGCTCGACCTTCGCCGGAGCGATCGCCGGTGTGCTCGGGCGCAGCGGGATCACCGACGAGAGCTTCGAGGACCTCGAAGAGGCGCTGTTGCGTGCCGACGTGGGCGTCGGCATCACCGACGAACTGCTCGACGGTCTCCGGGCCAAGGTCGAAGGCCAAGGAGATCACCGAACCGACCGAGCTGCTCGATGCGCTCCAGGCCGAGATGACGAGCCGGCTGCGAGGGCGCCGACCGGTCGCTCACGTTCGAGGACGCGAGGCGACAACGAGCCGAACGTGTGGATGTTCGTCGGCGTGAACGGTGTGGGCAAGACCACGACGATCGGCAAGCTCGCCAACCAGCAGACGATCGACGGTCGCAGCGTGCTGCTCGCTGCGGGTGACACGTTCCGCGCCGCGGCGGCCGAGCAGCTCACACGTGGGCCGAGCGGTCGGGCGCCGAGTTCGTGCGCGGCGCCGAGGGAGGCGACCCGAGCTCGGTGATCTTCGACGGCGTCGAACGCGCCGCAGCGAAGAACGTGCAGACATCGTGATGGCCGACACGGCCGGTCGGCTGCACAACAAGTCGAACCTGATGGAGGAGCTGAGGAAGGTGCGTCGCGTCGCCGAGAAGGGTGCCGGCCAGGTGACCGAGACGCTGCTCGTGATCGACGCCACCACCGGCCAGAACGGTCTGATCCAGGCCAAGGAGTTCAACGAGGCCACCGACGTCACCGGCGTGGTGCTCACCAAGCTCGACGGGTCGGCCAAGGGCGGCATCGTGTTCGCCATCGAGACCGACCTCGGCATCCCGGTCAAGCTGGTCGGCATCGGCGAGACCATCGGTGACCTGATCCCGTTCGACCCGGTCGACTTCGTCGACGCGCTCTTCGAACGCTGAAGCAGTGCAACGGTCACGTGAAGTGTGATCGAATGGGAACCATGTGGCCTGCTGAGACGTCGAACTGACATGAGACACCCGCGCCCCGGTCGTTGCTTCGTGGCGTTGGTGGCGTCGCTGGGTCTGATGGCGTCCGCGTGCGGCACCGACACAGGTGGGCCGGCGGGGGACCAGTTGCCGCCGCCAGCGGGGCTCGACGCCGACCCGTCCGCGTCTCGTCTCGACGTCGTCGACGGCACGCGTTCGGTTTCCTCGTGACCGCCGAACAGCAAGGCATCGAGCCGACGTACGACGGCGGGTGCGATGTTGCGGCGTCGGTCGATCTTCCGATCATCACCGGCGATACCTTCCACCTCGGTCGATCGGGTGGTGACGACGCCGAAGCGGTCGATCAGCGGGTCGCTGATCTCGCTGCGGCGTTCGACGTCGGAGGTGACGTGGTCGTCGTCGACGGCGTCGACGACGTCGGCTTCGGCGGGGCCGGTCGACGGGTCGGCGACGAAACATCCGGATTCATCGAGGTCAACGGCCCGGCGAGCAGCGACGAGGGGCAGTTCTACTTCGCTGGCTCGCCCGAGCGGCAGGAGGGCGCGGTGCCGTGCGCGACGCTGCCCGACGGACCCTGTGCAACGGATACGGCAACCGGTCCGCCGATCTCGACCGACCGTGCAGAATCGCAGATCGCGGCGGCGATGGCGGCGATCGGGGCCGAACCCGACGCGTATCTGTTGGAAGCGGAGACGGGCGCCAACAGCGTCCAGTACAGCGCGAACGTTCGTCGTCGGCGCTGCTCGGAGCGCCGTGACGTGGGAGTTCACGGTCGGTGCGTCCGGCGAGGTCGCGACTGCGTACGGGCCGTTCGCTGTTCCCGTCGACGTCGCCGACGTCTCGCTGATCGACGTGGAGACAGCGATTGGTCGCCTCCACGCGCTTCATCCGCTCGTCGAACTCGACGGCGTCACCACGACGGTGTTCGGCACCGTGCCGCCGTCCACCGTGCTGCCGTCCACCGTGCCGTCGAGTTCACCCGATACCACGAGCGTTCGTGCAGGAAAGCGACGGCTCGTTCGCCGCCACGACCACCATCACCACCACCACGACGGTTCCGGCGATGCAGGAATTCACGACCTCATTGCTGCCCACCACGTCGCTGGAGGGCGAGGATGCCGCTGCCGGTGATGCCTGTCGTCACGCCGGCGATGCCCACGGCGATCGACCCACCATCTCGCACGATCGTCGATGTCGAGGCGACGTACACGATGTTCTGGGAATCGACCTCGGGGCCGTGGTTGTTGCCGACGTTCACGTTCGTCGCCGACGACGGTCAGACATACGACGTCATCGCAGTCGCTGCATCGGAGTTCGAGGTGACCGTCCCCCGACCACGCCACCGCCACCGCCCACGACCCAGCTCGGTGCACCGCAGCAGTCGATCCCGCAACCCATGCCGACCTTGCTCTCGACCGACGGGACGCCGGTCACCCTGCCGGTTCCGCCCAACGGCCCCGGGTTCGAGCCCGACTACCACCAGGACGCGCTGCGCCGGATCCTGGTGGGCCGGTCGCTCGGTGAGGTGGTGACCACCTTGGAGGCGACCGGTTGGACGGTCCAGTTGATCGACGTGGCCGAACCGGCCCCGACGATGACGACGGACATCGACCCGAGGCGAGCCCGCGTCTTCCACCGTGACGACGTCGTCACGGACGTGCAGGTCGATCCCTGGCCCGATACCGGCGACAGCCCGAACCCGGCGACCAGTACCACCACCACCACGACGGTCGACGCGATCGCCACGACCACCACCACCACCACCACCACCACCACGGTGGCCGGGCAGGGCGAGTCGCGGGTCGGCGGTGCGCTGGACGACCCGGTCGTCACCCTCCCGGGGGCCGAGGAGGTCGCTCGAGCCGACGATGGCGCCCGCTCGTCGTACGAGGAGCGAATCGAAGCGTTGCTCGTCGGCCTCGATCTGGACCGAGCCGTGGCCGAACTCGAGTCCGTCGGTTGGACGGTCCGCACCGACGATCTCGATGAATCGACCGAGACGTTCACGATGGACGAACGCGGCGACAGGGCGAACATTTCCCACCGCGACGGAATCGTCGTCTCGGTCGGCCTGTTCTGATCCCTGTCGATGTGTCGGCCCGGTCCCTGCGCCGACCGGACGACCCGACGCGAACATCCGGCTCCTGGGTCTGACGGTGGCCGGCCGGTAGCCTCGGCGCCGTATGTTCGACAATCTCTCCGACCGCCTCGAAGGCATCGTCAAGAAGATCCGTGGCAAGGGCCGCCTGACCGAGGCCGACGTCGACGAGGTCATGAAGGAGATCCGCTCTGCGCTCCTCGAGGCCGACGTCAACGTCACCGTCGTCCGTTCGCTCTGCAACCGAATCCGTGAGCACGCCATCGGCGCCACCCGGTCGCAAGGCGCTCGACCCCGGTCAGCAGGTCGTCAAGGCCGTCAACGACGAACTCACCCGGGCGCTCGGCGGCGAGACGCTGCACGATCACGTTCGCGGCCAAGCCGCCGACCGTCGTGCTGATGGCGGGTCTGCAGGGTTCGGGCAAGACCACGAACTCCGCGAAGCTCGCGGCCGTGGTTCAAGGCGCAGGGACGCCAGCCGTTGCTCGTCGGCGCCGACCTCCAACGTCCGGCCGCGGTCGAACAGCTGCGCACGCTCGGCGCGCAGATCGACGTGCCCGTGTACTCCGACCCCGAGGATCCGATCCTCACGGCGTCACCAGGGTCTCGAAGAGGCGAAGCGCCTCGGGCGAGACGTGCTCATCGTCGACACGGCCGGCCGTCTGTCGATCGACGCCGAGATGATGGAGCAGGTCCGCCTGATCTCGGGTGCTGTCGACCCGGACTACACGTTCCTGGTCATCGACGCCATGACCGGTCAGGACGCAGTGCAGACCGCCGAGGCCTTCCACGAGACGCTCCAGATCGACGGCGTGATCATGTCGAAGATGGACGGCGACGCCCGCGGCGGTGCGGCGCTGTCGGTCAAGGAAGTGATCGGCGACCGATCGCCTTCGCGTCCACCGGCGAGAAGCTCAACGAGTTCGAGCAGTTCCACCCCGACCGTATGGCGAGCCGCATCCTCGGCATGGGCGACATGCTCACACTCATCGAGCAGGCCGAAGCAGGCGTTCGAGCAGCACGAGGCCGAAGAAGCCGCGCAGAAGATGATGGACGGGCAGTTCACGCTCGACGACTTCCTCGACCAGATGCAGCAGATCAAGAAGATGGGCTCGCTCGGCTCGATCATGTCGATGATGCCCGGCATCCCGAAGGAACTGAAGAACGCCAACATCGACGACGACGACCTGAAGCCGATCGAGGCGATCATCCGCTCGATGACCATGGAGGAGCGCACGTTCCCGAAGGTCATCAACGGCAGCCGCCGCCAGCGCATCGCCGCCGGTTCGGGCACCCAGGTCGGCGACGTGAACCGCCTCGTGAAGCAGTTCGACGAGATGCAGAAGATGATGAAGAAGATGGGCGTGATCGGCGGCGCCGGCGGCGGCAAGGGCAAGAAGGGCAAGAAGGGCAAGGGTGGCACCAAGCGGCCCAAGGGACTGCCGCCGGGCTTCGATTCGGAGCGGCGGCATGGACATCCCCGGGCTGCCCGGCGCGCCGGGCATGCCCGGGATCCCCGGGCTGCCGCGCTGACGATCGATCCGAATCCTCTGAGGTACCCCCTCGGTACTGTCACGCAGGTGATCGAACGACACAGGTGGTCGGGTACGGGCGCGAGGCCTCGCACGCTCTGGTGGCGACGATCGGTCGCTGCGCAGCGAGACCGATCCTCTCGCATCGGTGACGGTCATCGTGCCGCAGCAACTACGTCGGGCTGTCCGTTCGGCGACTTCTCGGTTCCCAGGTGCTGCGTGCCGGTGAACGGGTCGGCGTGGCGAACGTCTCGTTCGTGACCCCGTTCCAGTTCGCCGAACACGTCGCAGCAGATCTCCTGCTCGACACGCGACCGATCACGAACACCGGTTCTCGGCGCGGCCGTTCGTCGTGCCCGGCGGATGATCCCGGACCGTACGCTCCGGTCGCTCATCACGAAGCAACCGAGTCGGCGCTGGCGAGTCTGTTCGCCGAACTGTCCAACGTCGACGAGGTCGGCCTCGAATCGATCGAGGACGAAGGTTCGACGGCTGCAGTTCTGGCAGTGCGGATTCCATCGGGCGATCGCTGCACACCTCGACCGGATTCCACACGGAGCGTGACCTCGCGGTGGCAGCGGCCGAATGCGACGACCTGGCCGATCGGCTCGCTCCGTTCGGCCACGTCGTCTGGTATCTGCCCGGCACCCGACCACTGCGGCGCTCGGAGACTTCATCGGGAGAGTGCTGCGCGACGCACCGTCGAGTTCGGTGATCGTCGGCGCAACCGGAGCGGAGCGTGCCGACAAGTCCCGTCTGGGCGACCTGCTCGGCCGCCGGTGTCGCGTGTCGGCGAGCGCTCAGCGGCAGGTCGTCGACACGCCGCCCACCGCAGACCGGATCGTGTCGGTCACCGATGCGGCAGAAGAAGCACGAGAAGTCTGCCGACGGGTGCTCGGGCTCGTCGCCGACGGGGACGCCGGCCGATCGGATCGGCGTCTTCTATCCGACGCCGGATCCCTACGTCCGAATCCTCGAGCAGCAGTTCGACGCCGCCGGGTCTGACCGCCAACGGCCCGGATCCACGTCGCCTCGCCGATTCTGTCGCCGGGCGGACGCTGCTCGCGGCATTCGAGCTGCCGGACGAACGTTGGCGTCGCGACCGGGTGATGGCGCTGGTCAGCGGCAGCACCGATGCTGTCCGGCGACGAACGAGTGCGTCCCGGAGCCTGGGACGATCTGACACGAGAGGCCGGAGTCGTGGCCGACCTGTCCGACTGGAGGGCGAAGCTCGACCGCCACGTCTGACGAAGCAGGAACGATCGACGCGATCGATCCGGCCGAGGAGACGGCGTGGTACCGCCAGCGTCTCGTCGACACCGTTGGCCGACATCGCCAAGTCTGCAGTCGTTCATCGAATCCTCGCCGCCGGCGTCGCAGCGGTGACTCGAGCCGACGGTTGGTCGCACGCTCCGAGGCGGCGATCGGTCTCCTCAGGAGCCTGCTCGGCAGGAGCAGCGACACTCGACCTGGCCCGAATCGGAGCATGACGCATTCGGTCGCGTCGAGGCGGCACTGGTGCGGGTGTCGACGCTCGACGACATCGAACCAGCGCCCACCACGACGGTGTTCGTCCGGGCGCTCCGCTGCCGAACTCGACGTGGCTCGTGGCCGTCGTGGCCGGTTCGGTCAGGGCGTGATGTTCGGCCCCATCGCGTCGGCGTCGGCCACGACCTGGATGCCGTCTTCGTCCTCGGGGCGGCCGAGGGAATGCTTCCGGTGCCTCGCCGGGACGATGCCGTGCTGCCGGAGCGGTCCGTACCCACTCGCTGGATCAACTGGAGTCGAAGTCGGTTCGACTCGATCACCAACATCGGGCCTTCCTCGCGACGCTGGCATCGGCGCCCGAAGGTGGACGAACGTTGGTGATGCCACGAGGCTCGCTGCGTTCGAACAAGCGCACCCTCCCGTCACGATGGTTGCTCGACAGTGCGACCGCAGCTCGCCGGCGACACCGTCCACGCGACCGATTTCGCCGGAATCGGCGCACCGATCGTCGAAGCGGTCGGATCGTTCGCCAGCGGGATCACCGACGGCGACGACGCCACGTCCGTCGACGAGCGTGATCTGGTCGCGCGTCGATCGACGCGATGTCGGCCCGGCACACCTGCATCCGTTGGCCTCGCTGGTGGGAACCGGACTCCGACTGCAGGTGGAGCGGGCGAGCGAGCGCTTCACCGTCTACGACGGCAACCTCGCTGGGTTCGACACGCAGATCGGGGATCGAGCGGTGTCACCGTCACGGCTCGAGACGTGGGCGGCGTGTGGGTTCCGGTATTTCCTCAAGTACATCCTCGAGGTCACCGACCGGGACGATCCGGAACGTACGGACGAGATCTCGGCGCTTGATCGGGGGTCGCTGATCCACATGGTGCTCGAACGATTCATCGCGGAGGCGATCGAGCGAGGTGCGCCCGAGCCCGATACATCGTGGAGCGACGACCGACCGGGACCGCCTGCATGTCATCGCCGACGACGTCGCGAGGACGTACGTCGACACCGGTCGCACGGGGCGGGCGGTGAACTGGCGGGTGAGGCGAGACGACCTGCACGGGCTGCTCGACACGTTCATCGAGGTCGATGACCGGTTCCGCCGGGCGAACGGTGCGACCCCCACCGGTGTGGAACTCGACTTCGGCGTGCGTGACGGCGACGCCGGTCGAGATCGCACTCGCCGATGGCCGGGTTCTCGCGATGCGAGGGCGTCGCCGATCGCGTCGACACGACTGCGGACGGACGGGTGATCGTGAGTGACTACAAGTCGGGCAAGCAGGACAAGTTCAAGAAGCTCGACGACGATCCGTTCGTCGCAGGCACCGGGTCTGCAGCTCGGGCATGTACTCCGAAGGCGCCTTGCGACACTCCGGCAGGATCGGCGCACGCTGGCGTACTGGCTCGTGGAGGCGGGTCGGACGGCAAGGAACGACTCGGGTACGCCTGGACCGACGGGTTGCGTGCTCGTTTCGTCGAGGTGCTCGCCGTGATCGTGGACGGGATCGACGGCGGGGTGTTCGCGGCCGCGCCGGGGGAGTGGAACACGTTCCGCCAGACGAACGAGGACTGCACCTTCTGCGAGTTCGACCCGGTGTGCGTCCGTGACCGCGGCGAGCAGGCGGAGGCCAAGGCGTCAGCGCCCGAGGTGCAGGTGCGAGTGCGGCTGAAGCGTCGACGCCGCACGGGGGAGCGTCATGAACGACGAAACGTCAGCCGTCGGACCAAGCCGCCCGGGACCTGATCAGCTCGAACGGGCTCGGTGAGACCACACTGTTCGTCGAAGCGGGAGCCGGAACGGGCAAGACCACGCAGCTGGTCGATCGAATCGTCAACACGGTCGTGAAGAACGATGTGGCACTCTCCGACATCGCTGCGATCACCTTCACCGAAGCGGCAGCCGCCGAATTGCAGTCACGAATCCGTGTGGCGTTCGAGCGACGCATCGTCGATTCGACCCGACGAATCCGACGGAGATCGAGCGAGCGCTGTGCGTGCAGGCGGTTGCCGATGCGGACTCGGCGGCGATCTCGACCGTCCACGGATTCGCCAGTCGGTTGCTGAACGAATTCTCGGTCGCGGCGAGTCTGCCGCCGCGAGTGACCGTCCTCGACGAGGTGTCGTCACAACTCGCTCACGAGCGGCGATGGGACCGTTTCGTCGACCGGTTGCACGCACGACCCGGAGCACGAGGAACTCCTGTACCGAGCTGCGCTGATGGACATTCCGCTCAGCCCGGCGTACAGCGGGCACGCATCGTTCAAGGACGTCGCTGCGAACTTCGGACAGAACTGGGATCGTCTGGAGGGCATCGCCGATGCAGCCGTCACCGAGCTCGGCGCCATCGACTTCGCTCCGTTCGATGCTGCGGTTGCCGCCCTTCGAGACGTTCTCGGAGAGTGCACGGACGTCGAGGACGCGCTCCACGTGAACATCGTCGGGAACTGTCTCCCGACGATGAGCCAGGTCGTGGCGACGACCGACGCGCACACCAAGTTGCGCATGCTGTCGAAGAAGTTCCGCGCTGCCACCGGACGCGAGATCTGGAAGAAGGGGCGAGGAGGCAAGAAGGGGTCGTGGACAGCGCGACGCCAAAGACGTCAAGTCGATGATCTCCGACGTCAACGACGCGGCGATGGCGGTCGTGGATGCTGCGAGCGTCACCGTCGTCGACCGGCTGATGCGCCTCACTGCGGGCGAAGTGCTCGACGCCGCCAGGGCCCGCCGAGCCGACGGCGGCCTCGAATTCCACGACCTCCTCGTGTTGGCTCGCACGATGCTGCGCGAGAACCCCGAGGTCCGGCGAGCACTGCACGACCGCTATCGACACGTGCTCCTCGACGAGTTCCAGGACACCGATCCGATCCAGATCGAGGTCGCGCTCGCTCATCGCCGCCACCCCGGCCGACGCGCAGCCGAGCCGCTGGCAGGACCATCCGGTTCCCGAAGGCCGTTTGTTCTTCGTCGGTGACCCCAAGCAGTCGATCTACCGGTTCCGTCGCGCCGACATCAAGCTGTTCCTCGAAGCCCGCGATGCCTTCGGTGCGTCGGGCGGCCCGGTGACCCTGAACACGAACTTCCGCACCGTTCGGCCGATCATCGACTGGGTCAACGGAGTCTTCGCCGAGGCGATGCCGACCGAGATCCCGGGCGCACAACCCGCCTACCAACCTCTGCGAGGCCTGGCGCGAAGCGTCAGACCGAGATCATCGACCCACGGTGTTCGGCGGGGCCCATGACGACGCCAAGGTGAAGGCCGGTGAGTTGCGCGAGGCGGAAGCGGCCGACGTGGCAGCGATCGTCAGCGACATCGCACACCGGCCGGACAGATGGCCGGTCGACGACGGCGACGGCGGATGGCGCCCGGCCACGTTCGACGACGTGACCATCCTGATCCCGACCCGTACATCGCTGCCGTACCTACGCGACGCACTCGAGGTGTCGGGCGTCCCGTACCGACTCGCCACCGGCACGCTCGTGTACGACACCCAGGAGGTGCGGGATCTCTTGGCCGTGCTGCGAGCGGTCGATGATCAGCGTGACACGCTCAGCCTGATCGCAGCGCTCCGTTCACCGCTGTACGGGTGTTCCGACGTCGACCTCTTGACCTACCACCGAGCCCGACCGCCGCTGGGATCTCGCATCGACCCCGCCGGACGAGCTCGCCCCCGAGCACCCCGTGGTCGCCGGCATGGCCCACCTCCGATCGCTGTGGGAGCAGCGGTGGTGGTTGAGCCCGGCGACGCTGCTCGACAGGGTCCTGCGCGAACGGCGCGCCTTCCTGCTCGCGTGCGGCGATCCGCGCCCGGTCGAAGTGTGGCGTCGCCTGCGCTTCCTGCTCGACCAGGCCCGGTCGTTCGAGGAATCGAACGGTGGCGATCTGCGAGCATTCCTCGACTGGGCTGCACTGCAGAACGCCGACGGAGCGCGGGTTCACGAACCGCTCCTCCCCGAGACCGACGAGGATGCGCTTCAGATCCTCACCGTCCACGGCTCGAAAGGCCTCGAGTTCCCGATCACGATCCTGTCCGGGATGACCACGCAGGCGGGCGGCAACCGTCAAGGCGTCAGCGTGCTGTGGGGCGACACGGGCCCGCCCGAGGTCAAGCTCCGCAGTGGGATCGCCACCTCCGAACACCAGCCCCGAGCCGATCTCGAAGCGGAGATGGGGGAGCACGAGAAGCTCCGTCTGCTCTACGTCGCGGCCACCCGGGCACGCGACCATCTGCTCGTCTCCGGTCACCACAAGGCCGGCCCGAAGAACATCGGCGTCACCTATGCGACCCGCCTCGCAGCGTTCTCGGCAGAGCACGATGATCTGATCAGTGATCTCGACGTGGATGCACTCCGTCGCACGGACCAAGCGTCGAACGGCCCGGTCGCGGATGCAGAGCCCTGACCGGCCGCTCGTCCGCGGCGGAGTCTGCGCCGTCCGAACACGTACCGGACCCCCACGAGGCGTTCGTTGCCCGCGAGGACTGGATCCGGGCGCGTCGAGACCTGCAGTCGAGCGTGGATCGCCCGACGACACGGTCCGCCACGGCGATCGCAGCGACAGCCGACGCTGACATCGTGGACGTCGACGACGACACGCGGAGCAACGACTCGGCCGCCACGGACACGGGAGCGGTTCCGATCGTGCGCCGCAAGGGGCGCGCCGGGTCGTCGATCGGCCGAGCGGTGCATGCAACGTTGGAGCTGATCGATTTCGGCGACCTCGATGCCCTCCGGGCGATGATCGAGCGACAGTGCGACCTCGAGTCGATCATGGAGCACGTCGAGACCGTCGAAGCCCTCGTCCGATCCGCACTGGAGTCCGACGCCGTGGCGCTCGCACGCGCGAACACGGTGTACCGGGAGTTGTACGTCGGCGCACCGCTCGGCGACGTGATGGTCGAGGGATACGTCGACCTCCTGATCCGGACTCCGGAGGGGCTCGTGATCGTCGACTACAAGACCGACACGGCATCCACGCCGAGCCAGGTGGACGCCAAGGTGGTGGCGTACGAACTGCAAGCGGCCACCTACGCGGTGGCCCTGGAGGCCACCACCGGGATCCCGGTCATCGATGCCCGCTTCGTGTTCTGTCAGACGGGGAATGCGATCGAGCGGTCGGTGGCGGACCTCGACGCAGCGAAACAGCGGGTTCGAGACGCCGTGAGCGCCGCACGATGAGCGTGACGTGCGGCGTTCGGCACCTGGAGGGGAACGCACCTGGGGACGCTAACCTTGCGACGTTCTCAAGACGATCCAGGAGTGACGATCAACGATGGCAGTCAAGCTGCGCCTCACACGAGTGGGCAAGACCAAGCAACCGCAATACCGAATCGTGGCGGCAGACGCCCGTTCGCCCCGTGATGGCCGTTTCATCGAGATTCTCGGCCAGTACAACCCGCGTGAAGAGCCCTCGCTGATCAACGTCGACAACGACAAGATCGTCAAGTGGCTGAGCGAAGGCGCACAGCCGACCGAGCGTGTCGCCAAGATCATCAAGATCTCGGGCGCTCAGGAGCAGTTCGAAGCCTCCAAGGCCGCATCGACGAAGTCAGCGGCATCGTGAGCGACGACGTCGCTCCCACCGCTGTTGCTGTCCTCGAGCACATCGTCAAGTCCGATCGTCGACGATCCCGACCAGGTCACGGTCGAAGTCGACGAGTCGGGCCAGCGCACCGCACTGAACGTGCGTGTGGGTGACGGTGACCTCGGTCGTGTCATCGGCCGTCGCGGCCGTACCGCTGCGAGCATCCGCACCGTCACACGTGCCGCTGCCAGCAAAGACGATGTCGAGATCGACATCGAATTCCTCGACTGAGGCAACCATTGCCGAAGCAAGGCACCGACGACGGCGCCCGAGGGTTGGCTGTCCATCGGCCACCTCCGCAGGCCGCACGGTCTCAAGGGCGACATCTTCGTCCAGTTGACGACCGATCGGCGTGAACGCGTCACAGAGGGCGCACTGTTCCACGCTCGCGACGGCTTGATCACCGTCACGTCCAGCCGAGTTGCTCGGCAATGGGCGGATCATCGCCCAGTTCGATGCATTCGACGACCGGACGCAGGCCGAACGCTGGATCAACGTCGAGTTGTTCGCAGCACCGATCGACGACCCCGACGCGCTGTGGGTCCACGAGATGATCTCCAAGCAGGTCGTCGACCAGAACGGTGTGGATCGTGGAACCTGTGTGACGATCCTGGCCAACCCGGCCGCCGAGATCCTCGAACTCGACTCCGGATCGCTGGTTCCGACGAACTTCGTGACGTCGATCGACGGCGACATGATCCACGTGGACGTGCCCGACGGGTTGTTCGAACTGATCGACGACTGACCCGGGCCGCCGCGTGCGCATCGACGTCTTCTCCCTGTTCCCCGGTCTGGTCGACGGATTCTGTTCCGAGAGCCTGCTGGGCAAAGCACGGACGAGCGGGTTGCTCGACCTGCGGTGTCACGACATCCGTGACCAGACCACCGACGCCCACCGGACCGTCGACGACGCTCCGTTCGGTGGCGGTGCCGGCATGGTGATGAAGCCCGAACCGATCTTCGACGCGGTCGAGGCCGCCCGACCGCCGCGCCCGCTGATCCTCATGAGCCCGGGCGGACGCACCTTCGATCAGTCAGCCGCGGACGAGCTGGCGACACTCGACGGGTTCAGCCTGCTGTGCGGTCGCTACGAAGGCGTCGATCATCGTGTCGTTCGACACCTCGTCGACACCGAGATGAGTGTCGGCGATGTCGTGCTCAGCGGGGGAGAAGTCGCGGCGTGTCTGATCATCGAGGCCGTCACCCGGCTCCGCGATGGAGCAATGGGTAACGCACAGCAGCCCCGTCACCGAGAGCTTCGGCTCGTCCGGTCTGCTCGAAGAGCCCCAGTACACACGCCCCGCGGAGTTCCGCGGGTGGACGATTCCCGACGTGTTGCGCAGCGGCGACCACGCTCGCATCGAGCGGTATCGCGTCGCTCAACGGCTGCACCGCACGCTCCGCGAGCGCCCGATCTGATCGAAGCGCGAGGCGGTGTGACGGCGGATGAGACTCGGCTGTTGGAAGAGTTCCCCGCGGACCCGTATCATTGAGCGGCCTCTCCTCGCAGAGACGAGCGCCACGCCAGCGACCCGACGGTTGCGGGCCCATTTCGATTCACCAGCAGGTAGACGCCATGCAAGCCACTGACTTCATCGACAACGACTCGCTCCGCGACGACATCCCCGACTTCCAGGCGGGCGACGAGCTCAAGGTGCACGTGCGCGTCGGTCGAGGGCGGCAAGGAGCGCGTCCAGGTCTTCCAGGGCGACGTCATCGGACGCCAGGGCGGCGGCCTGCAGGAGACCTACACGGTCCGCAAGCTCAGCTACGGCGTCGGAGTGGAGCGCACGTTCCCGCTGCACGCACCGACCGTCCAGAAGATCGAACTCGTGAAGCGTGGCGACGTTCGCCGGGCCAAGCTGTACTACCTGCGGGATCGCAAGGGCAAGGCTGCCAAGATCCGCGAGAAGCGCGACTTCTGATCGCCCGGTCGCTCGAAGCGACGCACTCGGTGCGCTGATCCGCACCCATTTCGGCCCGCATCCGGGCCCTCGTCACCACGACACGACGAAGGGCAGACATGCGCGCCACACGACACGACCCATCCGACTCGACCCCCGCAACGATCAGAACGGCTCTGAACACAGCGGTGTCGACCGGTCCAACCTCGCACGCGGGCGCTGGGGCGAGAATCTCGCCGCGACGCACTACGAGCGCCTCGGCTACGTCGTTCTCGACCGGAACTGGCGTTCCAGCACCGGCGAACTCGACCTGATCGTCGAACGCGACGGCATCATCGTGTTCAGCGAGGTGAAAGCCCGCAGCACCGACCGGTACGGTCCCGCCGCGGCGGCCGTCGGCTCGACGAAGCAGCGGCGTCTCCGATTGCTCGCACTGGAGTGGCTGGAGCAGCATCGTCCGCAGCGAGACGGGATCCGATTCGACGTCGTGGCGATCACCGGCACGAAGGTGCTCCTGATCGAGTCGGCGTTCTGAACGAACACATCTCCTGGCCGGCCGACTCGTCGCAGGCGGCGAGTCGAGACTCAGCCCAGGAATGCCCAGCCGACCAGTGCGGCAGCCACGAGCACGCCGGCGACCACGAACACGTAGTCGCTCGGCTTGGCGCGGAACTTGCGATACGGGTTGAAGCCCACGCTGCAGTATCGCAGCGTGGCGCACACATCCGGCGACGATCGTGGTGAACGTGTCACACGAAGGCGCCGTCATGCCCACATCGGCGGTGCTCAGCTCGTTAGCCTCGCCGGTGATGGTTCGTGGATGGTGGAAAGGTGTGCTCGTGGCCGCAGGCGTCGCGCTGATGCCGTCTGCCGCTGCATTCGCCACGCCGGTGGTGCCCGATCCGCCAACACCCGTCGTGCCGGACCCGCCTGATCCGAGCGTTCCCGCTCCCGAGCCCGAGTCCGTGAGCGATCCGGGTTCGCTGGTGCAGGTTCCAGCCGGCTGCCCCGTTCCGGATCCCGCCGACGTGGCGTTCGTCGGCACCGTCCTGGACAAGGACGAGTTCGTTCAGAAGGGCACCGTCCGGTTCCAGATCGACCAGGTGCGCGCCGGCAACGCGGCGCCGTTCTCCGTCGATGGCGTCATCGACGTGCGGTACGGACCCGACTCGCAGTACCTCGACATCGAATCCCAGTACCTGGTCGCTGCGGCGGTGAATCCGAGCATCGGTGCGCTGGGCTCGAAGGTCGCGCCCGAGGCACGGCTGTTCGGTGGAGATGCCGTGGTCGGCTTGGAGGACACCGAGGTCGAGTGCCCCGTGATCGACGACCCCGTGATGACACTCAACCTCGACGGCACACCGCTCGAATCGGGCCTGCTGAAGCCGTTCTTCGAAGACAAACGACTGCTCCTCGCCACGATCGGCGTCCCGGCAGCGATCGTGGCCGTGGCGCTCGTCGGGCTCGTACTGCTACGGCGGCTGTTGGACGTCGGGTTCCGCGGCATCTTCGCACTGGCCCGGTCCGCGGTCACGCCGACCCGTGACCACCGGGCGGCGCGAGTACGACACCACGTGAGTGAGATGGACGCGGAGGAGTCGGACCTGGACGGCGTCGAGCGACCACCGCAGGACGTCGATGGCGATGAACTCGTCGATGCCTGACGAGGCGGCCTGAGCTCGAATTCCCTCGCTGGGTTCACAGGGGAACGATCGTGCACCCCAGTTCGCCGAGCGCAATCGCTGCTCGGCCGTCGGGCGCGAGGACGATGATCGCACCGCCCGAACCGGTGTAGTTGGCCGACGCTCCGCTGGCTCGAGCGACATGGATCATCTCCACGTGCGCAGGGTCGAGTGGGTATGCGATGGCACGCTGTTCGAACGTGGCGTCCATGGCCACGCCGAGCGCTTCCGCATCGCCTCGATCGATGGCGTCGGCGGCGACGCGACCAGCCTCGGCGGCGCACTCCATCGCACGCCGGAAGCCAGCGCTGCTCACATCTGCGGCGCCGTGGACCAGTCCGCTGTCGCCGGCCGTGCCCTCCCGGTAGGCAACGAACAACCCGTCGGGGAGCGGGCCGACCGGCCGGTACGAGCAGATGTCGAGCCCGTTCATCACGTGCATGTGTTCCTCGCCGAACTCCATCGCAACGGTGCCACCGAAGATCTGGACAACTCGATCCTGCAACCCTGCGGGGATCCCGAGTACGTCGCGCTCGGCTTCGAGGGCCAACGATGGGATCAACCCGGGCTGATCGACCAGCTCGTGCGCCCACAGATCGTCCTGGTGGGCGCCGATCATCGAGATGATCGTCGCCGCCACGATGGCGCTCGATCCGGCCAACCCGAGCGATCGAGGGATCGTCGTCGAGAACCGGAAGTCGTGTGGCGACAGGTCGGCGTCGAAGTGTCGGTGCAGCACGGTCAGCGCTGCCTGCATGAGTGGCTGGTCGCCCTCGAACTCTCCTCGCTCGACCCAGTCGGAGACCTCCCCGATCGATGCGAATCGAACCGGTGAACCGGAGAAGGCGAAGTGGGTGTCCCGTTCCATCGAGACCGTGGCGGCGAGCGCCGGCAGCACCGTCGCCACGACGGCCCCACCGTGCCCGTCTGACGGGTTCCCGGCGAGGGCGGCGCGAGCAGGAACCGTGGATGAGAACGAGGGTGGCCGACATCTGAATCGAATCCTCGCACCTCGCAGCTCTACGTTGCTGACATGCAGGTCCGTCGAGCCACCCGAGCCGATCTCACCCAACTGTCCGTGACGGCCATCGTGGCATTCGGCGACGACCCGGTGATGCGCTGGCTCTACCCCGACGACGACGAGTACTTCCGCCCGGCCGGCGAGACGATGCGCGGCAGCGATGGCCGGCTGGATCGAGTTCAACGAGGTCTGGTGTACGGACGACTGCGCTGCGCTCGCGGTGTGGATCCAGCCGGGCCGCCCGGAGCCGCCCGACGATGAAGTGGCTCCCGATCCACCGCCGTCTCCCGAGCTGCTCGACCGGTTCGGCATCATCGGACCGCTGTTGGCGCAACACGCACCGAGTGAGGACCACTGGTACCTGCAGCTCCTGGCGACCCACCCCGACTGGCAGCGACAGGGCATGGGGGCGGCGCTCATGGCGGCCAAGTTCGCCGAGACGGACGCCGACGGTCTGCCGTGTCACCTGGAGACCGAGACGCTCGTCAACGTCGCCTACTACCGCCGCCACGGGTTCGAGGTCCACGCCGAGTTCGACATCCCGGCGGGAGCACACGAGCATCGCTACTCGTCGTACGGGGGCGACCCGTCGACCGAGGTCGGCCCACACATGTGGGGCATGCTCCGCCCGCCCCGATGATGTCAGGTTCGCGCCCGGCAGACACCTGATCGTCAGGCGCGGGCGGCTTCGGCCCGAGCGCGCAGATCGGTCACCGCGTGCTCGAGGCCTTCCGGGTCCCGGTACAGCGCACTGCCTGCGATCAACACGTTGGCGCCGGCAGCAGCGGCACCGGCGATGGTGTCCGGTCCGATCCCGCCATCGACCTCGATGTGCACGTCGTCGGCACGGCCGGCCGCTTCGAGCATGGTCTGGACATCACGGATCTTCGACTCCATGGTCGGGAGGTACGCCTGGCCACCGAAGCCGGGGTTGACCGTCATGACCAACACCATGTCGATGAGGTCGAGCACGTGCTCGACGGCCGACGCAGGCGTTGCCGGATTGAGCGCGACGGCTGCGGTGGCGCCGAGTTCGTTGATGTTGCCGCACGTACGGTGCAGGTGCGTGCAGGCCTCGGCGTGGACGATCAACCGTGAACATCCGGCATCGATGTAGTTCTTCGCCATCACGTCGGGCGTGTAGACCATCAGATGCGCCTCGAAGGGCACCGAACAGTGCTGGCGAGCCGACTTGATGACGTCAGGGCCGAACGTGAGGTTCGGGACGAACTGACCGTCCATCACGTCCCACTGGATCAGGTCCACACCGGCTGCTTCGAGCGCAGCGACCTCCTCGCCGAGCTTGGAGAAGTCGGCGGGCAGGACCGACGGGGAGATCATCACTGGGCGGCTCATCGCCGAGCACGCTAACCGAGCGTTCCGTCCACGGAAACGACGACTCAGTTCGGTGGCGGCGTGGCGTCGTTCCAGTCGTCGTCCGCGTCATCCCAGCGGTCATTGCGCGACTCGACCTTCGCACGCCAGTTCTCGGCCTCGGCACGGGACTCGTAGGGGCCGAGCGTGTCGTCTCCCTTGCCACGCTCCGACGACGGCACGGCGCGCTTCTTCGTGAGATCCCAATACCACTGTTCCGGCTCGGCCATGGTCAGAGTCTGACACGATCCGTACGCTGACGGGATGTCCTCGACCGAACCGTTGACCGTCCGCGCCGAACGGATGGTGGCCGGCGGCGACGCCATGGCCCGACTCGACGACGGGCGCGTCGCGTTCGTGACCGGTGCACTGCCCGGCGAAGAGGTCGAGCTCGAAGTCCGCAACGACCGGAAGGACTTCGTCAAAGCCACGGCGACGGAGATCCTCGAGCCATCCGATGACCGTGTCGTGCCCACGTGCCCCCATCGCCGCGAAGGGTGTGGTGGTTGCGGCTGGATGCACTTCGACACGGATGCACAGGTGGCGGCGAAGGTCGAGATCGTCGCAGAGTCGTTGCGGCGCGTCGGGCGGTTCGACGCCGACGAGGTCGAGCGGATCATCGAGGTCGGCGACTCGGTCTCCCCATTCGGCTACCGCACCACGATCCGTCTCGTCGGCATGACCGGTGGTGGCGTGGGGTTCCGCGAGGAGCGCAGCGACGAGGTCGTCGCGATCGATCACTGCCAGGTCGCCCACGACAACCTGTCGAACGTGCTGCGCGGGATCTCGGTCGCGCCTGGCGTAGAGCTCACGTTGCGCACGTCGGCGGCGACCGACGGCGTCACGGCTCGGTGGACGCGTCCGGAAGACCGCAAGCGTCGCAACGAGAAGCGACGCTCGAACGCCCCCGCCGGCCAGTCGGTGAGCGGTCTGCCAGAGGACGTGCACATCGGCGATCGCTCGTTCCTCGTCGAGCAGATCGACGGAGTGAACCTCCAGGTGTCAGCCCCTTCCTTCTTCCAGTCCGGCCCGGCCGCGGCGGAGTTGCTGGTCGACGCCGTTCGTCGGGCGAGCCCGGAACTCGAGACCGCCGACCACGCCGTGGATGCGTACGGCGGCGTCGGCCTGTTTGCCGCAACGGTGATGCGCGGAGCCCGTCGCGTGACGCTGATCGAGTCGGCGAGATCGTCGTGTTTCGACGCCAAGGAGAACCTGAAGCACCGCGCGGGTCAGGGCGACAAGAGCGTCGAGATCGTGCGCAGCGACGTCGGCGACTGGAAGCCGGGAGAGGACAGCGACCCGATCGACGTCGTGGTCGCGGACCCTGCCCGCTCCGGGCTCGCCAAACCCGGCGTGGCCGCCGTGGTCCGCATGGACTCACCGGTCGTGGTGCTCGTGAGCTGTGACCCGGTGTCGCTGGCTCGTGATGCACGTCTGCTCGTCGAGGAGGGGTATCGCATGGAGTCGGTCGAAGTGCTCGACCTGTTTCCTCAGACCCCGCATGTCGAGTGCGTGACACGATTCGTGAGAGCCTGAGCCGCCCATCTCGTTCGCACGCTCACAGAAAGCGAAAGAAATGTCATCCGACGTGCCGCCCGACTCCGTAGAACCATCGATGCAACGCGACTACGAGAACGCATCCGATGCGGCACTGGTCGTCTCGATCGGCAGGTACAACCAGGACGCGCTGGCCGAGGCCTACCGTCGCCACGCCGGCGCGGTGTTCGGCCTGGCGAAACGGCTGCTCACCGACCATGCTCGTGCCGAGGAGATCGTCCAAGAGGTGTTCGTCAGGCTGTGGAACGAACCGACTCGGTTCGACCCGGAGCGGGGGACGCTGCGCAGCTTCCTGCTCGCCAACGCACACGGCCGATCGGTCGACATGATCCGCTCGGACGTCTCTCGACGGCGTCGAGAGGAACGCGAGGCCTCACAGACCGCCGAGGCCGGCTACGACGTGGCCCACGAGGTGTGGGACCTTGCACTCGCCAGCCACGTCCGAGATGCCATGCACGTGCTGCAGGACGGCGAGCGCGCAGCAATCGAGCTGGCCTACTTCGGCGGGATGACGTACCGCGAGGTCGCCGACCGATTGGGTGACGCCGAAGGCACGGTGAAGAGTCGGATCCGCTCCGGATTGAAGAAGTTGCGACGAGAACTGACGAGAACCGGTGTGTCGATGGGACGAGGAGCGTGATGGACGACAACGAATCGACGATGGGCGAATCGGACGACACCTACGAGCTTGACGAACTGCTCGGCGCCTATGCGCTCGATGCTGTCGACGCCGGTGAGCGCGACCGCGTCGAGGACTACCTGCGGATCAACCCGAAGGCCGCAGCCGAGGTGCAGGAGCACCGCGAGGTCGCGACGATGCTGGCGTTCACAGGCATGGACGCCCCGGCCGACCTGTGGTCGAAGATCACCGCCGAGATCGATGCGGACGCACCGGCTCCGGGTCCGGAGCTGGCGAAGGTGTTCGCGTTCGATCCGCCGGTGCCGGCGGCTGACGCATCGGACGCAGCGACACCGATGGTCGACGCAACGGTCTTGAGCGACGAGCGGCGGCGGACACGTCGTGGAGTCGGAACGTGGGTGCTCGGGGCGGCTGCAGCGATCGCGCTCGCAATCGCCGGTGCGGTGGTCGTGATCGGCGCGCAGGACACCACGTCGAACGATCCGATCGCCGATGCGTTCGAACGAGCGGTGGACGATCGTGACTCGGTGCAAGCCGAGCTGGTCACGGAGGGTTCGCAGGCTTCGGCCTTCGGCGTGATCGACCAGGACGGCCACGGCTACCTCGATGCCGCTGCACTTCCCCGGCTCGCACCGGAGCAGACCTACCAGCTGTGGGGTGTGCTCGAAGAGAACGGCGATGTCGTGTCGCTCGGGATCCTCGGCCGCAACCCCGAACTCGAGACCTTCACGATCGAAGGCGACGTCTCGGCGCTCGCGGTCACGATCGAGATGGCGCCCGGTGTGGTCAGCGACGGCAACTCCGACGGCGCATTCGTCGGCGCGTTCGGCTGACATCACTGTCGCCCCAGCCGTTCAGCGGGTGAGGCGGGCGACCCTGGCGGGCAGTGCGTCGAGAAACGCATCCTGTCGGGCCACGTCGTCGGCGTCGATGCCGTAGTAGGCGACCCAGTGAGTACGCGCCAAGGGGTGGCACATCGTCCGCAGGCTGCGGAAGAGCACGCGTTTGCCGCCTTCGCCCTGCAGCATGTTGATGTGCTTGGCCGACCCGTGAGAGGTGACGGCGATGATCTGGCGCACGTTGCGCAGCGCAGGCTTCAGTCGGTCGGCACCGTCCGGCAGTTCCCATGCCACGCCGGACGCCCAGACCCGATCGATCCAGCCCTTCAACATGGCGGGTTGCCCCGACCACCAGGTGGGGTAGACGAGCACCAGCGTGTCGCACCACTGCAGATCGTCGGCGTGTTCACGCAGCTCGTCGACGACGCCCGGCTCGACATGCGTGCGGTGCTCCTCCGCCGAGAGTTCAGGGACGAACCCTTCTGCGTAGAGATCGTGAAGACGAACTTCTGCACCGGATTCGGTGAGGCCGGCCTGGACGCGGTGGAGGGCGGCAGGGATGAACCCGTCGGACAACGGATGGCAGTGGACGACGAGGACCTTGCGCCGTGCGGAACGATGGATCACAGCTCGCTCAACTCTCGCTCGACCCGAGCAGCGAATTCGCGTCGCGCCTGCTCGCTCCGGCTGTCGATCGCATAGTGACCGAACCATCGTCGTGACACTCGCAACCCACAGGAGATGCGGAGGGCTCGCATCAGCGTTCGGCGTCCGTTGTCGTTGATCGCCCGGACGTACCACTTGGGCGATCCGTAGGTCGAGATTCCGACGAGGTGGCGGATGTTGGTGAGGTTGGGTCGGATCTTGCCCGTGCGTTCGTCGAATCGGAACCCGACGCCCGGGACCATGACGCGCTCGAGCCATCCTTTGAGCACGGCAGGCAGCCCACTCCACCATGTCGGGTAGACGAACACGAGGGCCTCGACCGAGCGGACCAGGTCGATCTGCGTCTGCACCTGGGCATCCAGCACCGGATGCTCGCCGTGGTACGCGGTGCGTTCTTCGGACGACATCGCTGCACGGAAGCCGATCGCACCGAGGTCGACGAGTTCGACGTCGTGGCCGCCCGTCGTGAGCCCGGCGACGGCCCGACGTGCGAGCTCGTGAGCGAAGCTGTCCGGATTCGGGTGAGCGAGGATGACGCCGACGCGCATGGTGGCAGCTCAGTCCACCGCGACCGGCGGGTCGGTGCCGCGGTCGGGAGCGCGAAGGGTGCGGATCTGCAGGGCGGCGACGATGAGCAGCAACACGGCGAACATCACGTTCGACACCGTGTTGTTGATCGAGTCGGCGATCAGGCTGCCGATCACAGCGCTGGCGATCCCGGCGATGCCGATCGCGAACGCGACCCGCAGGTCGGCGTTGCGATGCTTGCGGTTGCGGAGCGTGCCGACGAGGGACGAGGGCACGATCACGGCCACCGAGGTTCCCTTCGCCACGACCGGGATCTCACCGAAGAGGACCACCATGACCGGCACCATCACCACCCCGCCGCCGATGCCGAGGAGCCCGGACAACGTGCCGGTGACGAAGCCGATCCCGATGAGTGCGAGGACCCCGAGGATCGACAGTGTTTCGCGTCCCATCACGTCATCGGCGAGCAGCAGACGAACGGCGGTGAGCAGGATGACCGCGACGAAGATGATGGTCAGCGGTCGTTTCGGAATGATCTGCAACAGCTGCGTGCCGACCACGGCGCCGCAGATCGCTCCGGCCGCGAGGCACGCGGCGACCGGCCAGTCGACGTTGCCGCCGATCGTGTAGGTCGCGAGGCTCGCCGTTGCGACCGGCAGGGTCGCGGCCAGCGAGGTGCCGTGCGCCAGCTTGCGTTCCATCGAGAGCAGCGCGAGCAGCGCCGGGACGATGACGATGCCGCCACCGATGCCGAACAATCCGCTGAGCAGACCGGCTCCGGCCCCGATCAGCAGGCCTTGCCAGGGCAGAGCCCGGACCGTCTTCGCGCTGTCCACGCGGTCACCCTAGGCGTCCACCGGTCCCCGGCCCGGGTCTCGTGAGCGGCGTCGATGTTCACCGCTCGGTTGCGTCGGCGCGAACTCCCGTCGTCTCGACGATCCAGTCGATGGCGCGACGCAGCCGTTCATCGTGTTGTCGACGTTTCGGCCATGTGAGTCGGTACGAGCTGTCGGAGGCGACCTCGGGGCCGACGGGGACGAGGAGCCCGTCGTCGAGCAAGTGGGTCACGATGTGGCGCCAACCCAACGCGACTCCCCGGCCGGCGAGTGCTCGTTGGATCACGATCGGGTACGAATTGTGGATCACCCGCCGACGCCCGGGAGCGAGCTCGAGTCCGAACTCGTCCAACCACGCCTCCCACGACATCCACGGGCGACCGTCGGCTTCCATGTGGAGCAACGGTGCTGCCAGCACGTCCTGCGGCGTCGATTCGGAGTCGAGTCCGAGTGTGTCTGCGAGCGCCTGTGTGGCGACCGGGATCACCTGCTCCGAGAACAGTTCGATGTCCTCGACGTCGAACCAGGCGCCCGAACCGACCCGAATCGCGACGTCGTACGCGCCTGTGTCGAGTTCATCGTCCCGGTCGTACAACCAGAGTCGGATGTCGACGTCGGGCAACGCGTCGTGGAGTTCGTCGAGCACGGGCACGAGCAGCTGCTGAGCGAATCCCGGGGGAGCGGCGAGCACGAACATCGGATTGGGATCCTGCAGCTCGGCGATGCCCTGCTCGATGACCGAGAAGCCCGCCTCGACGGAGGCGGCGAGCGCCCGTCCGGCGTCGGTGAGTCTCGACCGGTTCGCCGAGCGGTGGAACAGGGTCGCGCCGAGCGCGATCTCGAGTTCGCGGATCTGGCGGGTCACCGCGGGTTGGCTCGTGGACAGCTCTGCCGCCGCTGCGGTGAAACTGCCGTTGCGGGCTGCGGCGTCGAACACTGCCAATCGCTGCAACCTGTCGACACGGGTGACGATCGGACGCACCGCCGAACCCTAGCCGAGCATCACCCTGCGATATGGTAGGGAACCGAAAACCCGGCTGTACCGGTCGTCCAGGATCCGTCAGCATCATGGTGTGACGATCCTGGAACACGAGCCATATGCAACGACAACGGCGATCGAGACGGCGACATCGTTCCCGACGGTCCTGCTCGACGTGGACGACCGTCGGGTGGAGGTCCAGGCGCTGTGGCTGCTGGCCTGCTCCACGGAGCCGTTCGACCTCGATCCGAGCAGCCGTCAACGGGTGCACGATCCGGCCGAGGTGGATCCATTGCTCGGGGTCGTTGCGCAGCGGATCGTGGGAAACGAACTCCACGTCGACTTCTCCGACGGTCGCGTGCGTCGATTCGACTGCGCAGAGTTGGCGCGTCGAGCCGTGCTGGCGGACCGCGAGGCGCCGCCCACTCCGGTCCCGTGGGCCACGCCACGTGACCTGGCGTCGATCGATTGGGTCGATGTCGAGGCAGGTGATCCCGAGCGTCTGCGCAGAGTGCTCGACGGCTTGCACCGCGTCGGGTGCTTCACCATCCACGGCGCACCGACCGAGCCGGGATCGCTGCACGACATCGCCGCTCGGTTCGGGCGGGTGTCAGGGACGAACTTCGGCACGCTTTTCGACGTCGAGAGCCTTCCGCGGCCGGTCGACCTCGCGTACTCGGCGGCCGGATTGGCAGCTCATACGGATCAGCCGTACCGACGGCCCACTCCGGGGCTGCAGTTCCTGCACACACTGTGCAACGACGCTCCGGGAGGCGAGTCGACCGTGGTGGACGGGCTGGCCGGCGTGATCGCGCTCCGAGCGGCCGATCCGGACGGATTCGCAGCGCTCTGCGAGTTGGAGGTCGAGTTTCGCTACGACATCGGAACCGACGTGGTCGTTCACCGGGCACCGGTGATCGAACTCGACCGGCACGGTGATCTGCGTCAACTGCGGTTCTCGCCGCGCGTCGACACGCCACCGCTCGCCCTGCCCGTCGTGTCGGCGGCCTGGTTCAGGGCGCGGCGATGGCTTGCGGAGTGGTTCGCCGACCCAGCTCACCGCATGGAGTTCAAGATGGTCGCAGGCGACGTCCTGGTCGTCGACAACCACCGACTGTTGCACGGGCGCCGGCCGTTCGACCCGTCGATCGGTCGACGTCACCTGCAGGGGTGCTACATCGACCATGACGGTCCTGCGACGATGTGGCGCCTGCTCGACCGGCAGCTGCACGGAATGGAGCCGACACATGACCGCAGAACTCGTCCCAGGTGAGGTGTCGATCGGATTCATCGGCCTCGGCAACGTCGGCGGGAAGCTGGCAGGGTCCGTGTTGCGCAACGGCTTCGATCTCCATGTGCTCGACCTCGATGCGTCGCTGGTCGACGAGTTCGTGCGCCGTGGCGCCATCGGCTCCCGATCGCCACGGGATCTGGCTGCGACGTGTGACGTGGTCATCACGTGCCTCCCCGATCCGGCGGCATCGGCTGCGGTCGTGGAAGGCCCGGACGGGTTGCTCGAAGGACTCTCCGGCGGGACGGTGTGGCTGGAGATGTCCACGACCGACGAGTCCGAGATCACCCGCCTCGGTGCGAAGGTCCGAGACGTCGGTGCCGAGCCGGTGGACTGCCCGGTCTCGGGCGGCTGTCACCGGGCGGCGACCGGCAACATCTCGATCTTCGCCGGATGTGAGCGGGCC
Organism: Ilumatobacteraceae bacterium; assembly: GCA_963797925.1. Taxonomy (GTDB): domain Bacteria; phylum Actinomycetota; class Acidimicrobiia; order Acidimicrobiales; family Ilumatobacteraceae; genus Ilumatobacter_A. Next base: position 300,423 of record CAWCQZ010000002.1, read on the forward strand.
ACCTTCGAGCGCATCCTCCCGCTGCTCACCGTGCTCGGCCGGCGAGTGCTGCACACCGGCCCGCTCGGCACGGCATCGGTGCTCAAGGTCGCGACGAACTACCTCGCCACCGCCAACCTGCTCACCCTGAGCGAAGCACTCACGACGATGGCGGCTGCCGGGGTCGACCTCGGCACCGCGTATGAAGCGTTCCGCATCTCGAGTGGGAACTCGTTCGTCCACGAGACCGAGAGCCAGGTCATCCTGAACGGGTCGCGGGACATCAGCTTCACGATGGATCTGGTGCTGAAGGACATCGGCCTCTTCCAGTCGATCGCCGACCGCGTCGGGGTGCCGCTTGAGATCAATCCGCTGATGATCGACATCTTCACGGACGCCGCCGAGCGCTACGGCGTTCGCGAATGGTCCCCGAACGTTATCCGTCGACTCGAAGACGCGACCGGTGTGTCCGTCACAGCGCCGGGATTCCCCGCCGAGATGGTCGACGACGAACCGGAGGAGCCCGGCGCCGAGATCACCGTCCGAAGGTGACCACGTTCGATCGAGGGATCAGCCGAGGCGGACGGTCGAGATGCCGCCGTCGACCGGGACGATCGCGCCCGTCGTGAAGGCGCCGGCGCGGCTCGCCAGGAAGATCACGGCGCCGGCGATGTCGGAGGCGCTGCCGATCCGACCGCGGGGAACGTTGCCTTCGACCATCTGACGGCTGTCGTCGTCGGCGAGCATGTACGCCATCATCTTCGATTCGAACGGCCCCGGAGCGATCGAGTTCACGGTCAGGTTGCGGCCGACGAGGTGCCCGGCGAGGTGGCGGGCGAGCATCTGGATGCCGGCCTTGGACGCCGAGTAGCTGTAGTTGTCGCCCATCGGCACGCGGATGCCATCGATCGAGCCGATCATGATGACGCGGCCCGGGTCCTCGGGCGACGCGTTGCGTTCGAGTTCGGGAAGCAGTTCCTGGGTGAGCATGAACGGTGCCTTGACGTTGATGTCCATCACCTTGTCGAAGCCCTCTTCGGGGAATTCGCCGAGCGGCGCGCCCCATGCCGCGCCGGCGTTGTTGACCAGGATGTCGATCGAGTCGGTGTGCTCGCGCAGCGTGGCGACGAACGACGCCAGCCCGGCGGCGTCGGCCATGTCGGCCGGAATCGAGGTGCACGTGGCGGTGTCGGACATCGCATCGAGTTCGGCTGCCGCTGCATCACACGCTTCGGCCTTGCGCGCCGTGATGAAGACGTCGACACCGTTGGTGACCAGCCCGGCAGCGATCATGTAGCCGATCCCGCGGGAACCGCCCGTGACGACGGCGGTCTTTCCGGACAGGCCGAACAGGCTTGCGAGGTCGAGGTCGTTGGATCCAGCGGATCGGTAGTTGGTGTCACTGCTCATGATGCGTGTGTACCGCGCCGGGCACCGCTCCGAATCGGCAGGGGCAGAAGTGCCAGGCACTTCTGCTCCTCGGGTCGGACGCGCCGTGATGGGTGGTCGGTGCGGCATGCTGGAGTGATGAGCGACAGACGACACGACCACCCTCGAGGTGCATCGCACCGAGATCGGGCGCACCCGACTGGTTCGAGACGATGCCGACGGTGCGGTCGAGGACGGTCAGGTGCGGCTCGGCATCGACCGGTTCGCGATCACGGCGAACAACATCACCTACGCCGTGTTCGGGGACATGCTCGGCTACTGGGACTTCTTCCCCACCGGCGACGACGAATGGGGGCGTGTGCCGGCGATGGGCTGGGCGACCGTCGTCGAGAGCCGGAGCGACGCCATCGCGGTGGGCGGCCGGTACTACGGCTGGTATCCGATGGCATCACACGCCGTGTTCACGCCGGCAGCCACGGCCGACGGCTTCCGGGACGACGGAGCGCACCGGGCTGCTCATGCCCCCGTGTATCGCACCTACGTCTCGACCGAGGCCGACCCGATGTACCCCGCAGCAACCGAGGGCGTCGACGACTCGATCGAAGATGCGGAGGATCGCCACGCCCTGCTGCGCGGGCTCGCGCTGACCGGGTTCCTGGCCGAGGAGTTCTTCGCAGACGGCGGCGGAACCGACGAGCCGTACTTCGGGGCGTCGCGAGTGATCGTGCTCTCGGCATCGTCGAAGACGGCGCTCGGTTTCGCCGATCGCGCCGCACGGCGCGGTGGCGTGGACGTCGTCGGGGTGACCTCCGCCCGCAATCGCGAGATGGTCGAGGCCACCGGGTTCTACGACGTCGTCGTCTCCTATGACGAGATCGCGACGTTGGCGACCGACGGGGGAGCGGTGTCGATCGACATGGCGGGCAATCCGGCCGCCCTCGCCGCCGTACACGATCACTTCGGCGACGGACTCGGCGTATTCGATGACCGTCGGTCGTAGCCACCACGATGCCGAGGCCTCGACCGAGATCGAGATGGCGGGGCCCGCTCCGCAACTGTTCTTCGCGCCGAGCGAAGTGAGCCGACGAAGCGAGCAATGGGGTCGAGAGGAATACGGCCGCCGGTGCGCCGATGCGATCGCCGGATTCGCAACCGCAAGTCATGCCTGGTTGACGGTCGAGCACCGCACCGGTGCCGAGGGAGCGCAGGGAGCGTGGGCCGACGTCCACGCCGGCTCGGTTGCACCGAGCGTCGGCCTCGTCGCACGTGTCGGCGGTGCGCGATGAGCGGGGCATCGAGCCTGCTCGACGGGCTTCCCCGACCGAACGATCGCCGCCTCGCGATCCGCGTGACGCCGGACGCGTTACGTCGGATCCGTTCCCGACATCCATGGGTGTACGACCGTTCGATCGAGTCGGTCAACCACGAGGACGGCGCGCCGGGTGACGTCGGCATCGTGTTCGACAAGAACCGGAAGTTCGCGGCGATCGGGCTGTGGGACCCCAACTCGCCGATTCGGCTCCGGATGCTCCATGTCGGCGACCCGACCACCATCGACGCAGCGTGGTTCGCCGAGCGGATCGCGGAGTCGGTGGCTCGTCGTCAGGTGATCTTCGACCGTCACGTCGGGAGCGGTCGAGCGGTCCACGGACCCGGCTACCGTGCTGTGAACGGCGAGAACGACGGGCTCCCGGGGCTGATCGTCGACGTCTACGACCACGTCGCTGTCATCAAGCTCTACAGCGAGATCTGGTTCCCGCACCTGCGCGGCGTCGTCGACGGCGTGCTCGCAGCAACGAAGGCCGACACGATCGTGTTGCGCCTGGCACGCAACCTCGCCGAGCGGGACACGTTCGGTCTGGACGACGGCGACGTGATCGTCGGAGAGGTTCCGGAGGGTCCGGTGCTGTTCACCGAAGGCGACCTGACGTTCGAGGCCGACGTGCAGACCGGCCAGAAGACCGGCCACTTCCTCGACCAGCGGGCAAATCGCATGCACGTCGGCCGACTGGCCGGCGGCAAGCGGGTGCTCGATGTCTTCGCGTCGACCGGCGGGTTCACCGTCCACGCTGCGGCCGGCGGAGCGACGTCCGTGCACGCGGTCGACGCGTCCGGGCCGACCCTCGAGGTCTTGCAGCGCAACCTCGACCACAACGCCGACGTCCCAGCGCTCGTCGAGTGCAAGATCACCACGAACGTCACCGACGCGTTCGACGCGCTCGGCCAGCTGAGCCGAGCCGGTCGCAAGTTCGACCTCGTGATCGTCGACCCGCCGTCGTTCGCTCAGACAGCCGCAACGGTGGGCCGAGCGAGGGCTGCCTACGCCAAGCTGACCAAGTTGGCGATCGGCCTCGTCGAAGACGGCGGCATCCTCGTGCAAGCGTCGTGTTCCAGCCGAGTCACCGCCACCGACTTCTTCGACACCGTCACCGAGGCAGCCGAGGAGCACGGAGCGACGTTCACCGAGTTGCGCCGCACCGGTCACGATGTGGACCATCCCGTCACGTTCGACGAAGGCGAGTACTTGAAGGCCGGCTTCTGGCGGGTCGAACCGGGGTATCGCGGCAAACGGTCCTGACCGTCATCGCCCGGCCCGCACCGGACGGCGACGTGTGGTGCAACTCCGGACCATCCGTACGCTGACGAGATGGCACAGGTCCAAGCAAACGGCATCACCCTCGAGTACGAACAGCACGGTGAGAGCGGCGAGCACCTGCTGCTGGTGATGGGCCTCGGCGGTCAGCTCACGGACTGGCCCGACGGGTTCATCGAGGATCTCGTCGCCGCGGGCTTCCAGGTGACCGTGTTCGACAACCGGGACATCGGGTTGAGCACCGAGTTCGATTGGGAGCCGCCGAGCCCGCTGAAGGCGATCCTCAAGTCGCTGCTCCGTCGCCCGATCAAGGCCGGCTACACGATCGTCGACATGGCGGCAGACGCCGCAGCACTGCTCGACGCTCTCGGCATCGAATCCGCACACGTCGCCGGCATGTCGATGGGCGGAATGATCGCGCAACAGTTGACGATCGACTTTCCCGCGAAGGTCGAGTCGCTCACCTCGATCATGTCGAACCCGGGCGACGGCAAGTCGGGTCGGATCACCGGCAAGGTGATGGCGAGGATGGCCCGGATGCCCGAACCGACCCGCGACACCGCTGCCGACCGCTCCGTCGAGAGTTTCAAGCTGTGGAGCAGCCAGCACTTCGACCCGGAGACGCATCGTGAACGCTCGCAGGCCAGCGTCGATCGCAGCTTCCGGCCGGTCGGCACGGCACGCCAGACCACGGCGATCATGGCGAGCCCGGACCGGACGCCCGGCTTGCGCGACGTGACGGTGCCGACGCTCGTGATCCACGGGCTCGTCGACCGGCTGGTGAAGCCGAGCGGAGGGATCGCAACGGCTGAGGCCGTGATGGACTCGACGCTGATGATGTTCCCCGACATGGGACACGACCTTCCCGAACCGCGCTGGGACGACATCGTCGGAGCGATCCGGCGCAACGCCGACGCCGCGAGTCGCTGACGGCGCTCACCCCAGTGGTGCGGGCGCTGTCGGGTGCGTGCGCCCTGACGGCAGGACGTCAGTCGCCGAAGATGTGACCGATCGGCGATGCACGACGTACGTAGCCGAGGATCGGTGTTGCACGTACGACGGCATCGACACCCTGGGGCATCGCGGTGCGCTCGCTTGCGCGCCAGGCCGTGATCGTGTCCGACGAACCGTCGTCGAGGGCGACGTACAAGCTGTAGCGGTCACCTTCGAATCGTTTGACCAGTGAACGGGGAAGCGGCGTGACCTCGGCAGGGCGGCGCGCACGGATGACGACCCCGGTTCGTTCGACCGTGTTGAACATGTCGGCAGCCCCGGCGAATGCCGCCCAGGCGCCGACCAGGATCGGGATCACTGCGATGAACGTGAAACCGGTGGCGATGTGGCTGATCAGCCAGTCCTGGTCAGCGAACCGTTCGTAGAGCGAGTCCCACGAGTCGCCACGTGCGACGTCGGAGAAGAATCGTCGGGCCCGAAGTCCGACGAACACGGCGATCAGGCCGCTGATGAGCGCGATCACCGGGTTGATGCCGTAGATCGGCCGCCACGGGTAACGGATTCGCACGAGGCGTCCGGCGCCACCAACGGCGCTCCAGGCTCGATAGTGGTCCTCCCGGGCGAGCGGGAGTTCGATTCTCGCTCCGTCGGCGAGCGACATCGCTGCGGCGTATGCGAGGCGGCGGTCGCCGACCTCGAGCGCGCTGGCAGCCATCGGCGCGAAGCCCGCTGCCACGAGGCGCTGGCGCACAGCAAGCCAGCGACTGGTGGCGTTGACGCCCGACTCGGTGTGCGTCACATCGTTGCTGATGATGTGTCGCACGATGCGCACCACCAGCAGGATGAGTGCCACGAGTGCAGCGATCGCGATGATTCGCCGCTCGACGGAGTCGACCACCGCAACCGGGGTGCCGTCGTCGCGAGATGCGTTCCATGTCAGCAGTCCGATGAGCGCAGCGACGACAGGCCCGCCGAGCAGGATCGGGTTCCAGCGTCGCTTCACGAGTCCGGCGCGTTTCGCTTCGGCGTGCACGAGGTTCCGGAACCGGCGCCACCAGGACCCGCGGATGTCGACGGCGAGGTGCCGTGCCGGGATCGCCTGATCGGTCGTGAAGCGGGCGAGGATGTGTTGGAGGACGAGGCGCTCGTGAGGCAGCAGCGCATCGCCGTCGTAGGCCTCGGAGGCAGGTCGGACCCGACTGGTCTCGTCGTCGGTGACCGGAGGAAGGATGCGCAACCAGCCGCGGGACGCGAGGTCGACCACCGTGGCGCGCATGCCGGCCGCGGTGAGCGTTGCGTCGTTGGCGAGCAGGTTGACGACCGCGGGCGACTCCTTGCGCAATGCGCCCGACTCGCCGACGGACTCGATACGGCTCGGTGTTGCTCGGCGTTCGGCGTAGGAGAGCCCGACGTGGCCGACGATTGCCAGGAAGATGGCGAAGCCGAGCATGGCGCCACCCGGCGTGGCTGCGAAGAAATCCGTCATCGAGCCGGGCTCGACATGCAGCTCAGAGGTTTTGTCACGTCCGACATCATGGCATCAGGAGTCCTGGTTTCTCAGCCACAGCGTGCGCTGCGGGAAGGGAATCTCGATGTCGGCTGCTTCGAACGCCGACTTGAGCGCCTCGCGGAGTGCTCGCTGGAGCGCCCACTGTGCTCCCGGAGCGGTCTTGACGACCATTCGAACGGTGATTCCGTCGGCGCCGAGCATCTCCACACCGAGCACGTCGGGTTCGTCGAGGACGTCGCTGCTCCACTCCTCGGACGTGCAGACCTCGATCGCCGTGGCCTTGACGAGCGTGCGCACGGCAGCGAGATCGGCGTCGTAGGCGACATCGACGTCGACGACAGCGGTGGACCAGTGCTGCGACTTGTTGCCGACTCGGCGGATCTCGCCGTTGGGCACGTGCCAGACGGTGCCGTCGAGGCCACGCAGCACGGTGGTCCGCAGCGCGACTTCCTCAACGGTGCCGACCGCTTCGCCGAGGTCCACGACGTCGCCGATGCCGAACTGATCTTCCAACAGCATGAACAGGCCGCTGATGAAGTCCTTCACGAGGCTCTGTGCGCCGAAACCGAGTGCGACGCCAGCGATGCCGGCGCCGGCGATCATCGGCCCGAGGTTCAGGCCCAGTTCACCCAGGACCGTGATGAAGGCAATGGTCCAGATGGCGATCATCGCCGTGTTCGCCAGCACGCTGCTGATGGATGCCGCCCGCGATGCCCGCCGTGCCGCGTCGCGCGCCACTGCGTCGGCGTCGTCCGGGTCACCGGCGATCAACAATTCGGGCCGGTCCACGCCGATTGCCTTCAGCCGACGTCGAACAGCGTCACGGTCGGGAGCGACGACACGCCGCACGAGACGGGTCAACGCTCGCTTCACGACGCGCGTCAGGACCCATGCCACGACGATGATCAGGAGAACGCTCAGTGGGCGATCGATGAGCCAGTCGGCGATGCGAGCCACGGTCTCGTTGCCGTTGGTGGCGTCGAACATCTTTTCGCACACGAGCTTCGGATCTTCACCGCACGCGACGTCGAGCGATCGGGTGGCGTCGGTGGCTCGTGGGAACACGCTGCCGACCGTATCGACCGGTCGGGACGTGATGGCGGATCTCGTTCGGTTTCGCTCGAAGGATGTCCTGGATGTCGCCTGCGGTGGGTCGGTCGAGTGGCTCAAGAGTCTGTCGCCGCCGCCGATAGCTTCATAGCGGCCGAAATGAATTCGGCTCGCCCACCTTCGTTTCACCGCACACGAAAGCAAGCGACATGTCAAACACGATCACCCGAGGATTCACCCCTATGCCTGCAACTGAATTTCGGCTCGGCGTCGTCGGCACGGGCTACGTCGGCCTGACCACAGGTGCGTGTTTCGCGCACCTCGGTCACCACGTGGTGTGTGGCGACATCGACCAGCGCAAGGTCAACTTGCTCAACGACGGACACATCCCGATCGTCGAGGACGGCCTCGAACAGATCGTGAACGAATCGCGAAGCCTCGGTCGACTCGACTTCGTCCTCGGCTCTCAGGCTGCAGCTGCCGACGCCGACATCGTCTTCTTGTGCGTTCCGACTCCGCAGGGCGAGGACGGCAGCGCCGACCTCTCCTACATCGAGCAGGCCGCTCGCGAGATCGCACCGGTCTTGAAGCCAGGCGCCGTGGTCGTCAACAAGTCCACCGTTCCGGTGGGCTCCACGATCGCGGTGGAGAAGGTGCTGCAGCGCGACGACGTGTCGGTCGTGTCGAACCCCGAGTTCTTGCGCGAAGGCACAGCGGTCAACGACTTCCTGATGCCCGACCGTGTCGTGGTCGGCGCCTCCAACCGTGCCGCCGCCGAGAAGGTCGCCGAGCTGTACGCCGACATCGACACTCAGATCATCATCACCGACCCGTCGTCGGCCGAGACGATCAAGTACGCCGCGAACGGTTTCCTCGCGATGAAGATCAGCTTCGTCAACGCTGTCGCTGCGATGTGCGAGCACGTCGGCGCCGACGTCGCCGCAGTGGTCGACGGCATTGGTTCCGACACGCGTATCGGCAGCCGTTTCCTCAATCCGGGCCCGGGCTGGGGCGGCTCGTGCTTCCCGAAGGACAGCCGAGCACTCGTCAAGATCGCCGAAGACCACGGCTACAACTTCTCGATGATGAAGGGCGTCATCGACGTCAACGACGAGCAGCGCCGCCGAATGGTCGACAAGATCGCAAAAGCCGTCGGTCGCCATCAGTCCGACCTCTCCGGCGTCCGAGTCGGGGGCATGGGCCTCACGTTCAAGGCCGGCACCGACGACCTCCGCGAGTCGCCGGCCATGGCGATCATCGCCGAGCTCCGCAAGGTCGGTGCCGAGGTCAAGGCGTTCGACCCGACGACGTGTGGCGTGCTCTCGCCGCACCAGACCTCGGCGCTCACGGGTATCGAGCTGACCACGAACCTGATCGACATCGCCGATGACGTCGACGTGATCTGCGTGTTCACCGAGTGGCCCGAGTTCGCCAAGGTCGATCTCGACGAACTGGCGAACCGAGCCGGCAAGGGCACGACGATCGTCGACACTCGAAACCTGTTCGACCCGGATGCCGTCAAGAACGCCGGCCTCCGCTACGACGGCGTCGGCCGTCGCTGAGCTGTTGATCTGATGCGTATCGTTCTCGCCGGTGGATCCGGCTTCCTCGGCTCACACCTCACCGACGCCATCATCGCTCGCGGCGACAATGTCGTGTGTCGTCGACAACTACATCACCGGGAGCCCGGTGAACCTCGAGCACCTGCGTGACCACGACGCATTCGAGCTGATCGAAGCCGACATCTGTGGAGAGTTCAGCGTGGACGGCGACGTCGATGCGGTGATGAACCTCGCCAGCCCGGCGTCGCCGAAGGACTACTACGAGTTCCCGATCGAGACGCTCGACGTCGGCAGCATCGGTACTCGCAACCTGCTCGAACTGGCGAGGGCGAAGGACGCGACGTTCTTCATGGCCTCCACCAGCGAGGTCTACGGCGACCCGTTCGTGCATCCTCAGACCGAGGACTACTGGGGCAACGTGAACCCGATCGGCAAGCGGAGCATGTACGACGAGGCGAAGCGCTTCTCCGAGGCGCTCACGTTCGCATACCACCGTAAGTACGACGTGCCGATCCGGGTGGTCCGCATCTTCAACACGTACGGCCCGCGCATGCAACCCGACGACGGTCGCGTCGTCTCGAACTTCATCACACAGGCATTGCGCGGCGAGGCACTCACGATCTACGGCGACGGTTCGCAGACGCGCAGCTTCTGCTACGTCGAGGACGAGGTCCGAGGATTCCTCGCCCTGCTCGACAGCGACGAGACCGGGCCGATCAACATCGGCAATCCGGGCGAGTTCACGATGCTCGAGTTGGCGGACCTCGTCACCGAGTTGACCGGCAACGCCGCCGGGATCGTGCACGAACCACTGCCATCGGACGATCCGAAGCAGCGCAAGCCCGACATCACGCAGGCACGGGAGAAGCTGGGCTGGGAGCCCACGATCGACCTGCGCATCGGCCTGGAGCGGACGATTCCGCACTTCGCCAAAGTTCTCGGATTCTGACCGACCGGTCGAATCGTTGTTCCACAGTCACCGACTGCGGACGGTCGGTCAGACTGTGTCGGATCACGAGCCGGCTTGCTCTGGCCGACTCACGATCTGTGAAGAATGGACAGCACCGAGCGGCGCGGGTCGGTTCGGGTCGTCGTTGAAGTAGAGCCAGCGGAAGTCGAGGCGTTCGCCGAGGGGGTGTTCGTACGTTCCCTCGATGGGCGGCGGCGGTGCCCCTGGGGGCCAGGGTCTCGCGACGGTTTCGGTGATGACGTTGCCGTATCTGTCGGTGAATTCGACGCCGTCGGTCAGGTCTGCGTTGCCGGTGATACCCAATCGTCCTTGGTGATGCAGCCGGTGGTGCTTCGGGCACAAGCAGATCAAGTTGAACGTGTCCGTGACGCCGTGCTTCGACCAGTGGATGATGTGGTGGACCTCGATGTACCGGTTGCTTTCGCATCCGGGAACGCGACAGCCGGTGTCGCGGTGCTCGACGAGTCGTCTGGTGCGGTCCGGCACGATGTGCTGGCTTCGTCCAACCGAGACGGGGACACCGTTGATGAACTTCACCGGTGAGACGAGTGCGTTGCAGGTGATGCGATCGGCTGCAGCAGCGGTGACAGGTCGGCTTCTGGAGTCGGTGACATCGCCATTGTCCTGCATGTGGAAGTTGACGCGGTAGCGGCTGCGTCGATCAGACGACTCGATGGCGTCCAGTGACCGTTCAGCGACTTCGACCAACGCGTCGGCGGTGTCGACGTCGGGAACGCTGGCATGGAACAACCTGTCAGACGCATCGGTGAGTGCGTTTTCGATGATGCTGCCGCTGTCGTGGCCGAGGTTGGCGTGGAGGTGGAAGCGGCCGTTGTCGTCCCATCGGTACCAGGCTTCGTCAGCCGGAACGGTTGGCGGCGCAGGCGCAATCGTCGAATCGCCGGCGTCGTCCGATGCAGGTCCAGCCTCGGCGGCTACGGCGGCTTGACCGGTGGGGGAGAGGTCGTAGTCCCAGGGATACTCGCGAGCGGTCTTCGCGACTTGGGCGACCGAGAGTCGGGTCGCGAGCCCGGACATCTGCTTGTCACACCAGCTCGGTGCGTGTTTGACGACGGGGGTCATCTGATCCAACGACAGTTCACCACGCTGCATGGTGGCGATGCAGTGCGGGAACTCGCCTGCGCGCTTGGCGACGGCGACCACCTTGGCAGCGGTTGCTTGGGAGACGCCGGTCTGGAGGCGGACATACGACTCGGGTGTCCAGAGGCCGTCGCCTTGCCATTCGCCGACGTTGTCGAGCATCCATACTGCAGCCGACACCAAGCGGGCGTGTTGCGCGTTCAGATGCCCGGCGGTGGAAGCGAAGACGTCGTCGACGAACGCGACGTCGGCAGATGCTGAAACCAGCGTGTCTCCAGAGACCCCTCCCATGTCAACACCATAGTCGAGCCTGAGCCGAAAAACAACGCGTGTTCGATGTCGTGACCGCAACGTGTGCCATTTTTGCGAGAGGTGACGCTCCGCCATCGTGGGAGTGCGATCAGCGCTGGGCCGAGGGTTCTTTCGATCGCACGCGCCGTGGAGCAGATCATTCGACGCACGCGACAGACCTCGCCCATCCGCAGAACTCGATCAGCCATTGATCCGCGGCTGCCATCAGGTGATATCGAGCTGTGAGTCTGTAGACGCCGGTCATGTGGATCGGTCAGGGTTGGTGTCGGTGACCACGGTGTGACCCCTTATCGAGCTTGCCCCCGCCGTCTGACGGGGTGCACTTCACGCGATATGTCCGTCGTGGTTGCCGATGCCGGCCTGGCCTGCTGTTGTCCTGATCAGAAGCCTGTCCACCCGAATCGGGTGTGACCCATCACAGTCCTGACATAGCGAGGTTTCCTCCAGGCCGGCAACGACCGAAACCACACACATTGGAGGTTCCATCATCATGTTGGCAGAACTCGTTGACCATGTCATCGGCGTCGATCCCGACCGCGACTGGATCACTGTCGCGGCACTGACTCGCGAACGGCGGGGGTGATCACCACCGACCGCTTCCCGGCAACTCGCGACGGCTACCGCGACGCGATTGCGTGGGCCGATGCGCACACCGAAGAGTCCGAGCGGGCCTGGGTGATCGAGGGCACCGCGAGCTACGGCCGCGGGCTCACGATGGCGTTGGAACGTCTCGACGAACTCGTCATCGAGTTCGACCGGCCGATGCGCAAAGCAACCAAGGACGGCGCCAAGTCCGACGCCCTCGACGCGATCCGCGCGGCTCACGAAGCGCTCGGTCGCGACAAGCTCAATCAACCGCGCGCCAACGACGGAATCCGAGAAGCCATCCGGGTTCACACGGTCAGCGCGAGCTGCAGCGGTCCACGCTCGCACGGCTGCGGTGAATGAGTTGAAGGCGTTCATCGTGACTGCGGATGAACAACTCCGCTCCGAGCTACGCGGGCTACGAACCAGCAAGATCGTGGACCGCTGCTCTCGATTCCGTGACACGACGCGAAGCGCCCGGTCGACGAGCGTTGCACCCGCAACACGATGCGCGCACTCGCACGCCGGGTGCAGCATCTCGAGGCCGAGATCGCCGAGCACGACGCAGCGATGAAGACGCTCCTCGATCGAGCTGCACCGCAGTTGATTGCTGACGCGGTGTCGGCTACGTCACCGCCGCAGCGTTCTATCTTGCCTGGTCACATCCCGGCCGTTGCCACAGCGAAGCCACGTACGCCCGACTCGGCGGGACCGCGCCCGTCGAGGTCACCTCTGGCCAGAACCAGGACCGGCATCGGCTCAACCGAGGCGGGGATCGCCAACTCAACCGGGCGCTCTACTTCGTTGCCGTCACCCGACAACGCTGCTGCCCGGTCACGAAGGACTACATGGCTCGTCGAACCAGCGAAGGCAAGACCGAACGAGAAGCCACACGATGCCTCAAACGCTTCATCGCACGACGAGTCTGGCGACTCCTCGAACACCCCGAATTGCACCTTGACAAGACATAGAAGCATCACGTCGCGGTGACCGCAATGCCGGATCCCGAGCGGGGGTGCTGTCGCATCGCAGGATCGTTATGCGCTGTGAGTATCGCTTTGCCGGTTGGCTGAGGTCGGCCAGTGTTGGTGGCGGTGATCCAGTGTGACCCAGTTATGCGCTCGCCCGATCGTTCAGATTGGTGCGTTCCAAAAGAATTGTCCGCTGGATTGCCGGTGCCGGCCTGGCCCGCTGTTGCTGTCCTGATCAGAAGCCTGTCCACCGCTTTGCGGTGTGACTCATCACAGTCCTGTCGTCGCAGTTCTCTCCCAGGCCGGCACTGACCATTCAGTACCTACCAAGGAGGCACCACCACCATGCTTGCAGAACTTGTCGATCACGTCATCGGCATCGACCCCGACCGCGACTGGATCACCGCTGCGGTCGTCGACGCCCGCACCACCGGCGTCGTTGCGACCGAACGATTCGGAGCGGACTCGGCCGGCTACGACGAAGCACTCAGCTGGGCCGAAACGTTCACCGCCGAGGGCGAACGCGCCTGGGCAATCGAGGGCAGCCGAGCTACGGACGCGGGCTCACCGCTGCACTCGCACGAGCCGGCGAGTGGGTGATCGAGTTCGATCGGCCACGCGGCAAAGCCAGCAAGGACGGAGCGAAGTCAGACGAACTCGACGCCGTTCGCGCCGCCCGAGAAACACTCGGACGGAACCGGCTCCACGAACCGCGCGCCCACGACGGACACCGAGAAGCCCTGCGTGTGCACACCGTCACCCGCGCCGGAGTCGTGCGGGCGCGCACCGCTGCGAGCAACGAACTCAAAGCGCTCGTGTTGACCGCACCCAACGACATTCGCCAAGAACTTCGTCACCTCACGACACGGATGCTGGTGAAGCGCTGCGCAGCGTTTCGCGACACACCCCAGCGACCGGTCGCAGAGCGCTGCGCACGCAACACGATGCGTTCGATCGCTCGACGGATCATCTGCTTCAACGATGAGGTCGCCGTTCACGACACCGCAATGAAGCAACTCGTCGACGAAGCCGCACCCCAGCTCGTTGACGAACCGGGCATAGGCCACGTCACCGCTGCCATGTTCTACATCGCCTGGTCGCACCCCGGACGCTGTCGCAACGAAGCGGCCTTACCAACGACATCGGGCCAACGACAGGACCGTCACCGCCTCAACCGCAACGGCGACCGACAACTCAACAACGCTCTACGTCGTCGCGCTCGCTCGAAGCCGCAACCACCAGGCGACCCGCGACTACCGAGACCGGCGACGCTCCGAGGGCAAGACCGACCGCGAGATCCGACGCTGCCTCAAGCGCTACATCGCACGCCGAGTCTGGCGCCTCCTCGAGCACCCACCGGGACCCAGAATCGCTGCTTGACAGACATAGAAGAATCTACCCGTTGTAGCGGTTGTCAGGTCCTCTTCCTATTCGTCCGAGCGCTTCACTCAGGGGTTTGGGTACCCGCTCGAATGGACGAAGGGCATTGGTCTGAGTCCGTAGACCGATGGGATTCGAGGGCTCAGTCGGAAGTGAGCGGACGGAGCAGCGTCTTTGAGCGTTCGACTGGCAGCGTTTTTCAGATGGGTGCGACGAGGATCAGCGCCGAATCCTGAAGTTTGAGGCGCTCGTTCTACGAGTCCGGGGTGCACGGTCGAAGACGTTGACCCCTGAATCTGCCAACGATTTCGGGCGCTTAGGCAGGCCGTACGCGGCGTGGTCGACGTTCGTGCGCCGGCCAGGACTCAGTTCGGTTGGTAGCGAAGGAGAACGACGCCGGAGGCGAACGGTGTCGTGTCGAGGAGTGCCATCTTGAGTGTTGAGATTCCGTCGATGTCGAAGAGTCGTTGTCCGGTGCCGACGACGACGGGGTACGACAACAGGCGGTACTCGTCGACCAAGCCGGCAGCGATGAGGGCGCGGCACACGCTGATACTGCCGGTCACCCCGAGATTCGCGCCGGGACGATCCTTGAGGGTCTGGACTTCGTCGACAAGATCATCGTGGAGCACTGTCGAGTTCTCCCAGTCGGGTTCGTCCATCGTGGTTGAGATGACGTACTTGTCGACGGCGTTGAGGTGGGCGCTGACGCCGGTGGTGTCGTCGGTCTGGTTCGGCCAGAAACCGCGCATTGCCTCGAACGTCTTGCGTCCGTACAGCTGAGCATCCTCTGCGTTCATCATCTCCTGCATCGCTGCTTCGACGTCGGCGGCGTTGTCACCGCCGCTGGCGACGCTGAACCAGTCACCGGTTCGTTCGCTCTGCTCGACGACCCCGTCGAGGGTGATGTTCTGGGTGATGACGAGCCTCACGACGACGCGTCCAGGTCCTGTGCGAACACGATGAGGTTCCCGTCGGCGTCGGAGATCGAACCGAGAAGTTGACCTCCAGTCGTTTGCCGTTCGAGGTCGAGACCGTTGTCAACAATGGGCTGTGCGTGTTGGTCGAGGTCGTCGACGCCGATCGTGACCACTGATCGCCCAGCCTTGTCTGCGTCAGCGAATACCTGGATCCAGGCGGTGTCGGTGAATTTCCACTCAGCGAGTCCGTCCATTGGACGTTCGTCTGGTTCGCGTCCGAAGAGTCGCTCGTACCACGCAACCGCAGCGTCGTGGTCGCTGACGATCAGTTGTGCTGAGATCTGTGTGATTGCCATGTCGGGTGGGCTCCTTCGTGTTGACGGGTGGTCGGCGGATGTGCCGACGTTGTTGTGGAGACGGATCGGCGACCCGGAACTCATCGGTCAACCGTCAGATTTCTCCTTTCAGCGATCGCTGGGAGCATCGATCACCAGCGGGAGGCCGAACTCGGCGAAACGTTCTGGGGTGAGAAAGTTGTGCTGCGCAGTGATCGCACCGTCGGCCCACTCGACGACCTGGATTGCGAATGCCTCCCAACGCTCCGTGCCGTCCTGCGACGGCGAATAGCTGGCGAATCCGATCGTGCCGTTGATCCGAATCGGCACGAGCTTGGACCCTCGACAGCCGCTGCCGTGCCCCAAGAACCAAGTGGCAAGCTCATCGGGGCCCTGCAACCACAGCGGATACGGCGGCATCGACAACACCACGTCGACGCGCATCATCTCGACCAGCGCTTCGATGTCGTACCGTTCGAACGCATCGACATATCTCTCGAGCAACTCACCGGCGTCGAGGTCGGCGTCCGACATGACGCTCAGACCGTGGTCTGCTTTCAGCGATGCTCGGGCCCGCTGGAGCGCGCTGTTCACCGATGCAACCGACGACTCGAGCAGCTCGGCCGTCTCGACAGCGGACCACTCCAGCACGTCGCACAAGATGACCACCGCCCGCTGGAGTGCAGGTAGCCGTTGAAGCGCAACGACGAATGCGAAACGTATCGACTCGCGCTCGATCGCGAGATCGGCTGGGTTGCTCGTCGGGCTGATCACTCGGTCGTCTGCGATCGGGTCGACCCACCATTGCCCGTCGCCCGGGTCGCCAAGCGAGTCGATCGTAGAGACATCGGTCGAAGGCCCCAAGTCCATCGGAGTCGCCCGCCGTTGCGGGCTGCGGTGCATGTCCACGCACGCATTGTGAGCAATCCGATACAGCCACGTCCGCACCGACGAACGCCCCTCGAAATCCTCCGATGACCGCCAGGCTTTCACCATCGTGTCCTGCACGGCATCCTCGGCCTCCGACGCAGAACCCAGCATTCGATAGCAGTACCCCGTCAACTCCCGACGGAACTCCTCAAACCGATCAGCCGACAGAGCAGAACCCGATCCTTGCTGAGCATCCATCACGACCCTCTCCGATGTTCAACGATTGGACTGAGAGCCCAAACGTAACCACCAGCGCAGCAACCAGCACTTCCTGAGGCCTGCGACATGAGCGGCACCTCAAACTGAGCCTCTCGCCAGCAATGGGGCGGTGCAGCAGTCAATTCAGGATCTCGCATCGACTCTCGTCAGACCACAAATGCAGGATCTCGCGCCGATCCTCGTAAGGCGGGACTGTCAGACGATTGGTGTAACTGGTCTGGCGGTGCATGTTGGTTGTTGTGATCGTAGGCCTCAGAAGAGGCGGCCTTCGAAGGTGATGGCGAAGGCGTTGAGGGCGGGCTTCCAGCGGTTCATCCATCGCTCTTGACCCGAGCCGGTCGGGTCGAGTGAGCGGACGACCATGTAGAGGCATTTCATCGCGGCCTGCTCGTTGGGGAAGTGCCCCCTCGCTCGTGTCGCCCGCCGGAACCTGGCGTTCAACGACTCGATCGCATTCGTCGAATAGATGACCCGGCGGATCTCGGGTGAGTAGTCCAAGAACGGCACGAACTCGGCCCACACGTTGGACCAGAGCGTCCGGATCGCCGGGTAGCGGTCGCCCCATGTGTCGTGGAACTCGTCGAGGCGGACTTGGGCGTCGGCTTCGTTGATGGCGGTGTAGACCGGCCGCAGGTCCTTGGCCATCTTGTCCCAGTCCCGCCGGCTGGCGAGGCGGAACGTGTTGCGGATCAGGTGCAGCACACAGGTCTGCACGACCGCGAGCGGCCAGGTGGCTTCGATCGACTCGGGCAGGCCTTTGAGTCCGTCGCACACGACGATGCAGGCGTCTTCGACGCCACGGTTCTTGATCTCGGTGAGCACCTGCAGCCAGTATTTGGCGCCCTCGCCACCGGTGCCGATCCAGAGGCCGAGGATGTCGCGTTGGCCGTCAACGGTGACGCCGATGGCGGTGTAGACGGGCCGGTTGGCGACTTGGCCATCTCGGATCTTCACCACGATCGCGTCGATGAAGATCACCGGATACACGCGATCGAGAGGACGGTTCTGCCACTCCGCCAAGTCGTCGAGGACCCGGTCGGTGATCTTCGAGATCGTCTCCCGGCTCACATCGGTCCCATACGTCTCGGCAAGATGCGCTTGGACCTCGCCGGTCGTCAACCCTTTCGCAGTCAGGGAGATCACCATCGAGTCGACCCCGTTCAGGCGGCGCTGGCGCTTCTTCACTGTCGCTGGTTCGAAGCTGCTGTCACGATCACGCGGCACGTCGATGTCGACCGGGCCGATCTCGGTGATCACCGTCTTCGAACGGGTCCCGTTGCGCGAGTTGTCGCCGTTACGGCCCGACGAGTCGTGCTTGGTGTAGCCGAGATGTTCATCCATCTCGACCTCCAACCCGGTCTCGAGGATCTGCTTGGTGAGATCACCGAGCAACCCTCCCGGGCCGACCAGATCGACGCCATCGGCTCGGGCTCGTGCGACGAGCTCCTCGGCGATCGACTGATCGAGTCGACCGTCATCATCGTTGTTGGTGGGCTGTGTCGCCACTGCCACATCATGGTCTGTCATTGTCTGTCCTTCCGGCCGAACCATGTCGATTCAGCGTGTCAGACCAGACCAGTTCCACCGTTCATCTGACAGTCCCGTCTGGGCTGAGAACACGTTGCACTTCGCAGCGGCCGATTCCACGCAGAAGGCCCACGATCTGGCCGGCAATCCGGCCTGTGTCCTGACCGCCAAGAACGATGGATCGGACCTGGTCGTCGAAGGCGTCGCTCACCGAGTCACCGACCCCGATATCGCAGAACAAGTCGCCGCTGCCTACAGCGACAAGTACGGATGGGACCCAGAACCCGACGGCGCCGAACTACACACACCCGGTGCGCCCACCGCCGGCCCGCCGCCATACGCGCTCTACCAGGTCGACGCGCACACCGTGTTCGCGTTCCCAACGACACCGACCACACGCCCACCCGCTGGACGTTCGAACCATCCACAACCAAGGAAGAAGCAACATGACCAACCAGATCGACTTCACCGCCGCAGCCGCCCAGATCGGTCGCCTCGCGGACGCCATCGACGCTGAGGACCTCGCACGTCCAACGCCGTGCGGGGAATGGACCGTCCGCGATCTCACCGGCCACCTGCTCGGACTCACACACGCGTTCACCTGCGCCGCACGCAAAGACGACGCTCCAACCAGCGACGCCGACCCAGCAAATGCCGTCGACCACGACGGTCAGTGGAAAGCCCAGACTCGGCTCAGGACAGCGCTGGCTTGAATCCGACGCCCCAAGCATCGTCGCTTCGTGCTAGCGGGTGTTTTCGGCACCATAGGCGAAGATAGTCCCGGCGACTGCTCCTCACGGGGTGGGACCCTCCGTCGCGCTCCACCGCTCCAGATCCCGAGCGGGTCAGATCACTGGCCGAGGTGTTCTTCTGATCGCTTGCGCCCTGGGCCGGGAGATGGCGGAGAACTCGCGCTGCCCACCTACGCCGGACTGATCTTCAGGTCAGGTCGGTGCCGTCGTATCGGGTGGTGATTGCTTCGAGGTAGTGGCCGTCGGGGCCGAGGACGTAGGTCCCTCGTCCGCCGTGGTAAAGGTTGATCTGGCTTCGGCGGCCGGGTGCGACAGGGTTCAGGCGAGGTCGTGTGTCGCGGTTCGCGAGAGCCAGTCGCTCAGCAGATGAGTCGTCAGGTCGGGGTGTTCGTGTGGCAGCGCGTGGCCGGCGTCGGCAATGGCGATGTGGGTCGCGTCGGGGTATGTGTCGATGAGCGTCAGTTGGTCGCGGTAGCCGACGAGGGAGTCCTGGCGTCCGGTGAGTACCAACGATGGGGCCGAGTACGCAACGTCGTCCGGGTTCGGGTGCAGTTCCGAGTCGCCCATCAGCGACTCGACGGCTGCTGCATCGAAGCGTCCGAGCGATGGCGCGACGGCCTCGTTGAATCGCCCGGCGGTTTTGGGGGTGTGGACCACGAAGTAGCCGAGGAAGTCATCGAGGTGATCTGGATCGATCAGTTCGTGTGGCTTGCCGGCCGCTCGGACCACGACATGATCCTCGGCGCTGTTGGGAGCGACCACGGGGCAGATCAACGTGAGGCCGATGACCTGGTTGGGTCGCCGGGCGGCGAGACCGCGAGCGAGGTGAGCGCCGTAGGAATGGCCGATCAGGAGGAACGGTTCGGTTCCGATCTCGTTCGAGACGAACGCGTCGAGCAGGTCGACGACGTCGTTCGCAGATTGCAATGTGCCGTCGGCCGGTGTGTCGCCCATTCCCGGCAAGTCCGGGTACAGCCGGCGATGGGCGCCACCGGAGGCGAAGAGGGGTTCGACGATTGCGGCGATCTCTTCGTGTGTCGAGTAGGCGCCGTGCAGGCTCAGCACCGGTCGCCCCGTCGTGCCGTGTGCCGTGTAGTGGAGTTCGGCACCTGTGGTGTGTGTGAATGTTCGTGCGTTACTCATCGATCGATTCGTTGTCGGTGGTCGGACGGTGTGGCTATCGACGCCAGAACATGTGGTGTGTCACGCCGCTCGCGCTGGTGACCGCCTCGCTGTGGAATTGCTCTGCGAGGTCGTCGGGGGATGCCCACAGGCGTTCCCCTCGTCCGAGCGTGACGGGTGCAACGGCGATGTGCATGGCGTCGACGAGGTCGGCGTCGATGAACTCACGAACTGTGGCGACGCCTCCGCCGAGCCGCACATCTTTGCCGTCTGCGGCTTGCTTTGCTCGATCCAGTGCTTCGACGGGTGTGGCGTCGAGGAAGTGGAACGTCGTGTCGGACAAAGTGAACGATGGTCGTTCGTGGTGGGTCAGCACGAAGACCGGCGTGTGGAACGGAGGCTCGTCGCCCCACCACCCTCTCCACTCGTGGTCCTCCCACGGGCCTCGCTGCGGGCCGAACTTGTTGCGGCCCATGATCTCGGCGCCGATGTTGCGATCGAAGTCGCGTGTGTAGTAGTCGTCGAGGCCACGGGTGCCGCCGGGTTCGGTGCGGTAGGCGAAGCTGGCGGTTGCGCCTCGCCATGCCATCAACTCTTCGGGGTCCGCGTGACCGAACGGCTGCTCGAGGCTCTGGCCCTCGCCTGATCCGAAGCCGTCCTGTGACACCGTGAAGCTCTGAACTCTCAGTAGCTGTGACATTCTGCTCTCCTCGCAGGTCTGACGATTTCAACTGATTGCCGAATGCAACCAGTCAAGACTGTAGTTACTCTGGTTGCGTGTCGCTACCAGCCGAGAGGGAACTGACGGTTCCGGATGGGCGGTCGGGATGTCCGATCAACATGACCGTCGAACTGCTCGGCGACAAATGGAGCTTCGTCGTTCTCCGCGACATGATCTTCGGGGGCCGCAGCCGCTTTCGAGAGCTGCTCACCAATTCCATGGAGGGAATTGCTTCGAACGTCCTGGCTGACCGACTTGCCAAGCTCGTCGCCGCTGGAGTGCTCACCAAGCATCCGAGCGTCGAGCATCGCCAGAAGATCGACTACCGACTCACCGGGGCCGGCATCGAGTTGATACCCGTATTCGCTCAGATCGGCGCCTGGGGTGCACGGTGGCTCCCCACCACGCCGGAACTGACCATCCGAGCGCAGCTTCTCGAAGCGGGCGGACCCGTCATGTGGGAGCAGTTCATGGACGAACTCAGAGGCACCCATCTCAAGGGCCAGCCGCCGACCGAAAACGGAGTGCTCGCCGAGCTGACCGCCGCCTACCAACTCCTCGCCGACCACAACGACTAACGCACCGGATCAGCAGACGTCCCGATCCAACGAAACCACTCGTCTCAGGCACATCGGATCGATGAGGATCGCCCGGAATGTCGCTGGGCGGCTACCCGTCGATGGCTCCGAGGGTGACGGTGCCGTCGTCGTCGACGGACCATCCGGGGTTGTGGGCTATTTCCCAGATGATGTCGGCCCGGTCGGATACGTAGGCGTGGTAGCCGCCGAATTCGGCCCGTTGCGGTTCCTTCAACACCGTGCCGCCAGCGTCGACCATCTCACCGACGACGCGGACGACGTCGTCTTGGTTGTCAACGTTGTGCGCCAGCGTGAACGACCGGTCCACTGGCGCACCGATGTCAGCGTCGAACCCGTCGGAGTCGAACAGACCAAGCACCGTTCCCGGAGCGACTTGCACGAACGCGACCTGGCCCTCGACATGCATGATCGGTTCCCACCCGAGCGACTCGGTGTAGAAGCCGGTCGCGTTGTCGACGTTGTCGACGCGTGCGGTGATGATGTCCACTCGTTGATCCATGCAACACATGCTCGCTCATCGGCAGACTGTCTGTCTTGAACGAATCCGACACCTACCGGGAGTTCGCGGTGCCGTCGCACTGGGCCCATGCGATCGCATGCACGTGGACGCACCGGGTCGGCGCACGCGACACGGCTCACCGGGTGACGGCCGACGGTCACGGCGACCTCATCTTCTTCGAGTCCGGTGAGACCAGAGTCGTTGGAGTACACGATCGGGTAGACCACCCGCTCCTCACGGCTGACACCGTCGCTCACGGAATCCGGCTACGACCCGAAGCTCTCGCAACAGCGTTCCGTCTTGACGCCCAGCATCTACGGAATCGCTCGCTCGACGTCCACGA
This sequence comes from Ilumatobacteraceae bacterium, assembly GCA_963797925.1. Classification (GTDB taxonomy): domain Bacteria; phylum Actinomycetota; class Acidimicrobiia; order Acidimicrobiales; family Ilumatobacteraceae; genus Ilumatobacter_A. The sequence goes on from CAWCQZ010000002.1 coordinate 322,746, forward strand.
CCTGGACACCTCGTCGCTCGCCGGGCTGACCTTCGACGCCCACGGCATCGACGACTGGATCTCGACGTTCGAGATCGACCAGGCCGTCGTAGCGGCGACCGCATCACTTCGAGGTGGTGTCTCCGTCCACACAGTTGCCGCCGAGGTCGGGCTTTCGGATCGGCAGCTCGAGCGACGTTTCAAGTCTGCGGTCGGGATCGGGCCCAAGGCGTACCAACGCGTCGAGCGCTTCCAGCGATTCCTCCGGTTAGATGGCGGAGGTGCGAGCCTCGCCGAACGAGCCCACCGAGCGGGCTACGCAGACCAGTCGCACCTGACGAGAGAAGCCCGTCGGCTCGCCGGCATCTCGCCCGCCCTGCTCTCCCAGTAGCAGCCTCGAACCACTCGATATCACCGTCACGACGAATAGACGAACGCCACTCCGTATCATGCACGTATCCGCTCGCTGGCCTGCTCGGAAATGTGCCGCCTTGCCTTCGCTGCCTGGGCGACGTGTCGGTGCAGAATTCGGTCAGTCGAGGTTCCGGTCGTTCACGGCGCACAGTTCGAGGTTGTGTTCGAGGAGTGCTTTGAGCGAACAGAGCACCATGGTGAACCCGCCCGTCGAGTCGGCTGCGTGGGCCGCGAGTTCGTCGCCGGTTCCGTCGAAGCCGGTTTCGGTGACCTCGACGAGGCAGTGCCCGGCCTGAGTGTCCGAGAACCCGAGGTCCACGCGACTCATCGCATCGGCGTCACCCCACTCGAATGACAATCGCTTCGGACGATCAAATTCCTGAACCTTGACGGTGGCCTCGGCTCCGGCTGCGTTCATCGTCCAGGTCACGGTCGCCGCCCGCTGGAGGGGTCCGGTGCTCTCGGCGATCCAGAACCGTGTGATCGTGTCAGGGTCGACGAAGGCGTCGAACACATCCGTGGACGGGCGGCGAATTCCCATCGTCGCTCGCACGGGTGGTGCTTCAGTGAGTTGTAGGTCGTTGCTCATGGTTCTCCGTTCCAGGGTTGGGTGGGGTTCGGGTGTTGCGGGAATCGTGGGGCGTACGGGTCGTCGGGGAGATCGGCATCCCAGTCGGTGGGAGCGTGCAGAACGTCTGCGTCGGGGCCGAACGCAGAGACGTAGGCGGGGTGGATCTCGTGCCACCGATGCCCCCAACGAAGTGGACGGGTTTGATCGATCACGGCGGCGAGACGGTCGAGGCACTCGTGCCAGCCGGCTCCGTTGCAGGGCACCACCGCCCAAGTCGTCCAGTGTCTCGGTGAGCACCAGGCGAGTTCGGTCGCCGTCGTCGTGGAGTTCGATCTTCAGACGTGACGGTCCCCACCACATCTCCATCAGTCTGGGCGGCTCGTAGGCGATCATCTGACCGTCGAAGCCGTCGTCCGGCTCGATCGACGTGACGAACCGCAACTGCGCTCCGCCCTGTCGCTCACCCAGGATCTGGTGAGGAAACCACACCGCCTGATGGGCAGGATCGCTGATTGCCGCCCACACCCTGTCGATCGGATGGTCGTAGAAGCGTTCGAACCGCAGCGTCGGCCCGGCGGGATCGAGTGAACCGAGATCAGGAGTCATCGGCGTCGCCCATTTCATCGAGAACGTTGCCGAGGTCATCGAGGCGGTCCTCCCCACATCGAACGGTACGGAGCAAGCCAGGCGTCGAGCGCTTGGAACGGTTCGGGCCGAAGCCGGTAAAGCCGACGATTCGCATCGACACGAATCTCGACCACACCGGCGTCCCGCAAGACCCGCAAGTGCTTGGACACCGCAGGCTGACTGACGTCCATTTCGTTCACGAGTGTGTTGACGGACTGCTCGCCGGGCGCGCAGCAACTCGACGATTCGGCGACGGTTCGGTTCAGCCATCACGTCGAACATCCGACCACTATATCTCCGTTCGGTTATATTCTTCGTTGCGTTCCTCAACTCGACAAAGGCCACCCGATGGCGAACTCGTCCACCCTCACCTGATGTTCCAGAACGGAAAAGCCGAAGCAGCGATCCAGCTGTACTCCGACGTGTTCGATGAATTCGAGATCGACGAACTCGACACCTACAGCGAAGACGGTCCTGGGACCGCCGGGCAGGTGCAGATGGCCGTCTGCACGTTCCTCGGCGACACGCTGACCTGCTTCGACAGCCCGATCCAGCACGACTTTGACATGACCCCGGCGATCGCGCTGTTCGTCGAGTGCAGCGACGAAGCCGAACTCGAACGCATCTTCGAGGCGCTCGCGGACGGCGGCAAGGTGATGATGCCGCTCGACGACTACGGATTCAGCCGCCGCTACGGCCAGCTCACCGATCAACACGGCGTGCCCTGGTCACTCAACCTCGCCTGACAGAGTCGACCGCAACGGCGCATTACAACGGCGCATCTGCTGGCCAGGGGCCGATCAGATCCTCGCCTCGGCGCTCGGGTGACCGCTCAAGAATGCTCAGCGTGTCGGAACGACCAATCTGCGACACTGGAGCTGATGAGCGGTCGCCAGTTGATGCGTTGGGAACTCGACGGCGTGGATGGATCGGTGGTGGTCATCGACGTCATCCGAGCGTTCACGACTGCGGCGTACGCTTTCGGCGCCGGGGCTTCTGCGATCTATCTCGTTGCGACCGTCGAGGAAGCGCTGACGTTCAAGGCCGACAATCCTGACGTGCTCGCAATGGGCGAGGACCACGGTCGCCGCCCGGAAGGGTTCGACCTTCCGAACTCGCCCGTGGCCGTGAGCCGAGCCGACCTCGCGGGCCGGACGATGGTGCAGCGAACCTCCGCCGGCACCCAAGGAGTCGTCGCCGCCGTCGATGCGACACGGCTGTGGGCTGCGAGCCTCGTCTGCGCGTCTGCAACGGCTCGCGCTGTCGTGGCCTCAGGTCTGGGTGAACCGTCCTACGTGATCACGGGCTGTTTCCAGACCGACCGGATGACACCGGCGACGACGATCGGCTGACGGCGGATCTCATCGAGCGCGCGCGAACCGGACGTCCGATTGATGCATCAGCGACAGCGGAGCAACTCCTCGGAACCATGGAAGCGAGCCGAACGCTCGCTCTCGGCGCCGAGCATTGCGACCCACTTGACATCGAGTTCGCCTCACGGGTCGATCGGTTCGACTTCGCAATGGAAGTGACGACCGACGACCTCGGCCGTCGGCTCGAGGTCCGATAGGGCGGTCAGAACGACCTCGCTCCTTCGCGGCACGTAGGCAATCGGCTGTCCGCACCAGAAAGTCCGAACCGGATCGAGCGCTCGTGCTGCGTTTCCAAGAGCGCCGATCGCCGCTTCGGAGTTGTGGCATTCTGACCCTGTGCGCGATGTTCCGGACCAGCTGCTCGATCTCGCAGGCGGTGATCGTTTTGCTTGGGTGCGTGATCGCAGTGAGAGCCATCAAGCGGCGCACGGGTGCGGTCTTCACAATGCTGGCGGACCGGTGATGCACTTGGTCGCCTCGTCGGCACGGGTATCCGGGGGCTCGCCGGGTTCTCGACCTCGGGAGTGGACTCGGGTACTCCACGTTGTGGCTGGCCGACGCTGTCGGATCCGGCGGCGAGGTCGTCGGAATCGACGAAGACGCTCGCCACTCCGAAGAAGCGGAACAGATTGCCATCGAGGCCGGGGTAAGCGAGACAGTCTCGTATCGGACGGGGCGAGTCGTCGATGTCCTACCGGAGCTGACCGGGACGTTCGATCTCATCCATGACGACGCCTGGTTCGCTGGCGCTCCCGATCACCTCGAGCTGATGATCGGGCTGCTCCGTCCCGGCGGCGTGCTCACTATGGCCAACTGGTTCCTGCTCGTCGATACTCTCACCGGTGAATCGGGCAACGACTGGGAGCGGTTCGCCGGGCCTGACTGGGCCGCTCGCACCTTGAACTATGCGGAGCACCTGGCTGCCCGCAGCGATCTCAGCGTGAACTGGATCACCGAGCCGCCTCTGGGCTTCGCAACCGAGCGCGCTTGACGGAGAACGGTTTCGCGGCACCCATATTGACAGCGCCCGATGTGGGTCGAGACCGCTCGTAGCGGCACGTTCGATCGGTGGCTCCCGCTCCAGATCGCTTGAGCTGAAGGCAGACGACCCGTGTTGGATCAGCGCTGCAGTCTTGCTCGGAGTTTTCGAGACTGCCTGACGAAGAAGTTGATCGCTGCAACGGAAACGAATTGCTCGCCCTCGATTGAAGGGTTCTCGTCCACGTTCCAACGCTCGCCCGAATCGCTGCTCGCGTTCAGATGCAGGCTCATCCATACCGCGAGAGTAACCACCTCTGAGGACTGGCGACCCACGCACGACCCGCTCCAGAACAACGAACGTCGCAGCGCCCTCTGAACACTCGAGAACGGCACGTACCGCGATTTGCCAAGGGCGCGAACGTGCGACCAGGCTCAGTCGTTTCGCGGGCCGACGCACGCTCAGGCTCGTAGGCGTCGTGGCTTGCCGATCCGGTATACGGTGAACGCTGCGGGTCATCTGTTCGTCAATGGATCGGAAGCAGCTGTGATGAAGCTCAGCGGGAGAACCATCTGGATCGGCGTCGCAACCTTCATCGTGTCGATTGCCGTGTTCGCACTTCTGTTCGTGTGGGCGATGGACAGGTCCATCGGAGAATCGATCCCCCTCAGCATTGCGCCTGCTGCGATCAGCACAGGCGCCATCGTTTGGCAATACCGCGATCGGTAGAGGGCCAGCGCAACCATTCTCGTTGACTGAATCGGCCCATGTCTCCCCGCGTGATGTCAGCGCCCATAGACTCGTCTCGAAAGCCGAACCAGATGCGACTCTGCTGATCGGATGCCCTATTCCGTGGTGCTCCTGGCGGCCCGACGATTCGCCGAAACCCGACCAGAACGCCGCCATCAAACCATCAGCCAGACCACTCCTGATCGGCACATCGGTGCTCGGTTATGTGCTCGGGAATGTCCGAGGTCATTGAAGCGAGGTTCAGCGGCTGAGATGAGCGGCGGTCACGTGGGGCGCTTGACGAGGATGTGCTCGTCGTAGCTGATGCCGTGCTCGATCGTGTGGATCAACTGATCGGTCACGGTCCATCCCGCCTTCTCGTAGAACCCGATCGCAGCGACGTTGTCGACCCTGGTGTGGAGTTCGAGTTCAGCGTGGCCAGCTTCGACGAGCCTTGACTCGACTGTGGCCAGCAGGTTTCGACCGAGTCCCTTGCCCTGGTGTGCGGGCTCGATGAACAGGTGGAGGAGGCGGTTGCCGCTCACCGTGAAGTGAGCAATCGGGACACCTTCGACCACCACGAGCTGAGTGTCGACATTGGAGTCGGGCTGGAACCAGTCGCGGAACTGGCGCCTCATCCCGTCCCGGTCAGGTGGTTCGATGTCGCCCGCGCGCAGCTGTGAGGCGTAGGTGTTGTCGAAAGCATCGTGCGTGGTAGGCCTCGACTGCGTCGGCATCTTCCGGGGTGGCCGAACGGAGTTCGATCGCATCCATCGCAGCCATGCTGTCAGGCGTCTTGGACACAAGCCGACCCGCTCGCGATGGATCACATACGCCTGTGATCATCCGCTCGGAACGTGCGTTCGTTGCTCCGTTCTTGCCGGTCCGAGATGAGTACGTCGGAGTGCGGCAAGATGGCGTGATGTCGCAGACGACGCCGTCACCGACGGAGCGCTTGCGCTTTCGCCGATACGAAGGGGGCGACCTTGACGCTGTCGTCGAGATGTTCGACGACGCCGACGCCAAGCGGTGGTATCCAACGAAGTCGCAGCCCGACGAAGCGCAGCGCTGGATCGAGTGGAACCTCACGAACTACGACGAGTTCGGACTCGGTCTATGGGTGATCGGGAACCGGTCCACCGGAACCTTCCTCGGTGATTGCGGGCTGACCTACCAACAGGTTCAGAACGATCAACTCCTCGAGATCGGCTACCACCTACAACAGCGGCACCGGGGCAACGGCTACGCCCTCGAAAGCGCCCGAAGCTGCCTCGACTACGCGCTGAGAGTCCTGAACCGCGCCCACCGTGTGCTCTATCGTCGATCCCCAGAAATCAGTCGTCGCTTCGAGTCGCCGACGCGATCCACAACTCGATGCGAAGCCTTCGTGAACAACCAGGGGAATCAACGGGTGCTGCACTGGACCGACAACCCAGCGACCGCCGACGACACTTGGGGGCCCATATCAACGACGCAGGACTCCACCGAAACCGCTCGTATCGAATCGGGCACCTACGCGATCGGGAAGGTGTTCCAGATCGTGCGACGCTTCTACGGGCGTCGGAGGATTCCGACACCGGTTCCTCGCCCTCGGGGCTCAACTGCGTCGAGGCGGCTATCGATTGTCGTCGGCTCGGTGAGCATCCCATTCGGCGACTCGTTGGGTGTCTTCGTAGGTCTCCCAGCGGACAAGTCGTCCCCAGCGGATCTCTTGGAACAAGATCACGCGCGATTCGCGTACGCATCGCCCTTGCCGCTGGGTCCCGGGATGAAGTCTCGCACCCGCACCGCGATCCGCGTGTTCCATGGTGGTCCGTTGACGAGGATGTCCTCGATCTCGAACTGGATGCCTTCGGCAACGAAGCGCTGGGCGAACGCCACCGCCTCATCGATCCCGAGATGAGTGGCGTGTCGCTCCCGACTGAGAACTTGGGGACGGAACATCGTCGACCACGAATGCACTCCGGGAAACGCAAGCTCGAAGTCCGGGCTCGCCATCTTCAGCATCAACGAGAAGTCACCAGCATTCAGTCGCTGCACGCTGTGACGGAGGAGGGCTCGAATCATCGCTTTGTACACGGTGGGCACCTTTCGATCGATCGTCGTAGAACGGTCACTCTAGAACATTCGCTCTACAGGGTGGGAATTCTCGTCCTACACTTCCGGCCATGACGACGACACGGGACAGGATCATCGTCGCCACCAACGAACTGTTCCGACGCCACGGATACAACGCCACCTCCCTGAGCCAGATCTCCGCAGCCGCCGAAGCAACGACAGGATCGATCTACCACTTCTTCCCCGGCGGAAAAGAAGACCTCGGCGTTGCGGTCATCGACACGACCGGAGCGGTGTACCGAGAACTCTTCGAATCAATCGCAGTCGAGCAGCCTGACGCAGTGAAGCCGTTCGAGAGCTTCTTCGCCGTCGCCGCCAGCGTGCTGGAAGAATCCGACTTCATCGACCCGTGCCCGATCGGAACGATCGCTCGCTAGGTCGCCAACACCAGCGAGCCACTCCGGCAAGCCGCCGAGCGAGCATTCAACTCCTGGATCGCATCCGCCAAGAACTGCCTCATCAACTCCGGCATCGATCCCGATGCAGCCGACGACCTCGCCTCAATGTTCGTTGCGACCGTCGAGGGCGGCTTCGTCCTGAGCCGGACCCTTCGCAGCACAGATCCACTCACGGCCATCGCCCTGCACGTCGTCGCGGCCATCAATACCGCACCCCGAACCACTCACACCACAGCTCACTGACCAGCTCAGAACAACGACGAACCGAGCGACGATGTACCGCTCAGGATCGGCACGTTGGTGCTCGGTTGCCCGCTCCAGATTGTTCACTCGACGAGTGCTCGCCGGGATGCGATCCGGGTACGGCCGGCCGGTTCGTCCGCTCTTGTCGCTGTTCTTGCGAGCCGGTGTTGTGGTGCCAGGAGGCGAACTTGTGCGGGTACGGTCGGAGCGTGTCTCCGGGAGAGGTCGCCGAGCTCGTGCTGCTGCGGCGGGCGCGCGATTTCGTGGATCGCAGCTATCGGGACCGGTTGAGCGTGCCTGCGCTGGCCGCGCGCGCTGCGATGTCGCCAGCACACTTCGCGCGACGGTTCCGCGCGGTGTACGGCGAGACGCCGTCACTCGTATTTGATGACTCGCCGTATCGAGCGGGCGATGATGATGCTGCGGAACGGCGCAACGGTGACCGACGCCTGTTTCGCGGTCGGGTGCGCGTCACTCGGATCGTTCAGCTCATCGTTCCGCGACATCGTCGGTGTGTCTCCGTCTCGGTACCGCGAACGTGATCACAGTGCGTTGGCGACAATGCCGCCCTGTGTTGCCAAACGTGCGACCCGACCGCTTCGCAGTGTCGTGTCCGGGTGACGCCAAGACGATTGCGTTGGATCGAGCAGGATCGGAGAAGTCGCCGATCGATCCGGGTTCTACGGTTGCGGTCATGGCAGTCATCGTCTCGAAGATGTTCATCACCGTTCACGACCCAGACGAGGCGCTCGGCTTCTATCGCGACGCTCTGGGTCTCGAAGTGCGCCAAGACGTCGAGAACAACGGCTTTCGGTGGGTCACCGTCGGCGCCCCGGGCCAGGACGTCGACATCGTGTTGTCGCAACCTCATGGCGGGCGTTCGCCGGCCGAGGGCGACGCGGTCGTTGGCGCTGGTGACCCAGGGCGCGATGCAGGCTGCGATCTTCAGTGTCGACGACCTCGAAGCAACGTTCGACAAGCTGGTCGAGTCAGGCGCCGAAGTGCTCGAGGAGCCGACCGATCAGTTCTGGGGGGTGCGCGACTGCGCGTTCCGTGATCCGTCGGGCAATCTGGTTCGGATCGCGCAGGCCTGAACGCCGTGTACGTCGCCGGCATCGTCCTCACCGTCTTCTGCGCTGCTCACTGCGTTGGTCTCCGCGTCCGGGAAGCTCACCCGGCAAGAAGCGATCGTCGAGATCCTCGACCATGTCCAAGTGCGTGGCACCCTGCGAACGGTGTTGCCGTACATCCAGATCGCCGGTGGCGTTGCTGCGCTCGTCGGTTTGTTCGTGCTGCCGGCACTCGGTGTCGCCGCGTTGGTGGGACTGGCGCTCTGACTACGTGGGCGCCGTGGGCTTCCACGTCCGTGTCGGTGACAGCGTCACGCAGTGCGCGGTCCCGTTGGGACTGGCCATTGTCGCTGCAGTGGCGGCGATCATCCGTGCCAGCACGATCTGACCCGTAGTGTCGACGCAGAGCGCCCGGCGCGAAAGGTCGAAGGAATTACCGGTGAAGGACTACCCAGACGTCGACGCCTACCTCGCCGACAGCGACCAGTGGCCCGATGAGATCACAGCGATTCGTCCGATTCTGCTGTCGCGCGGACTCACCGAGACGATCAAGTGGGGAAAGCCCTGCTACTGCCTCGATGACGACAACAACGTCGTCCTGCTCCAAGAATTCTCGGACCATCTCGCTCTGATGTTCTTCCAGGGCGTGTTGCTCGACGATCCAGCAAAGGTCCTCCACGCGCGAAGGACCGAACACGCACGGACCGAAGCGCATGAAGTTCACCTCGGTCGGCGACGTCGAATCGCTTGCCGAGGTCATCGGGGCCTACGTCGATGCAGCAATCCACCATGCGCAGGCGGGCACGGAACTACCACCACGACCTGAGGAAGCGTTCGCCATCGAGCTACAGGAGCGGCTGGCCGACAACGACGAACTCGCCGAGGCATTCAACGAACTCACCCCCGGCCGCCAACGCGAGTACAACCTCCACATCTCCGACGCCAAGCAAGCCGAGACACGTAATCGTCGAATCGACAAAGTCGTCCCCCAAATCCTGACCGGCAAGGGCTTGCGCGGCCGATAGCCCGAACAGGCGAAACCGATAACAACGTCGACCTGAGCCGCCACGGACCGGTCAGATCGACACATCGGATCGATGAGATCCGATCGTGCGGGCGTCGTGCAGCCTGGTCGAGGCGCTTGCGCTGCTGGCCATCAGCCACCTGGAATGCGTTGGACTCGTGCGCGGTTCGGCGAGCGGAGCCTGTTCTCGCTGTGGGCTGGCTGATCCGGATAGTCCGCGCGGCCGGAGTTGTGCGAGGGCTCGGATCGGCCCTTTTGTTGTCACGCCGTTGTCGGTTGCGGTGGTCTTGTCGATTCGGCCGAGCAGCAACCCGACAGCGGGTTCGAGGGGACCCGAGATCGTGACGACAGGTTCGCTTGTCATGTCCAGGGGTGAGGGACACGATTCCGTTGCTGGACTCCAGCGTGACGGTGTCGCCGTCGATGCACAGTTCCACGACGATGTCTTGGCGGTCGGGGTCGTGTCCGTCGAAGCGGGCGGCGACCATGTGTCGAATCCAACCGGACTGGTAGTGGTCGTCGCCTTGGGGTTCGGCCATCGCAACGGTCCTGCCCATCGACCAAGCGCGTACACCGCTTCGCGCAGTTGCAGTCCCCATGAGGTGAGTTCGTACGACCCGTCATCGAGGTGCCGCACGACCTCGGCTGCTTCGAGGTTTCGAAGGCGATCAGCAAGAAGATTCGTCGCAACACCGGGGAGACCTCGGAGTAGCTCGTTGTAGCCGCGTGGCCCGTCGAGAAGTTCGCGGACGATCAACATCGTCCACCGTTCTCCAACGACGTCGAGCGCCCTTGCGAGCCCGCAGAAATGTTGGTACGACTTCACACCAGAATCGTAGCTTGACTTTCTCAAGCGATACAACTAGAAATTATCAAGTCCCTCCAACAGAGAGAATCGAGAATCGAATGAACGACCCCATCCACGACCTCGTCGACGACTACACCACAGCGGTGAGCGACGGAGACTTCGACCGTCTCGCTGAACTGGTGCATCCCGACGCAACGTTTGGTGGCACCGTGAGTGCTGATGCCCAGGGCGTCGACGCCTTCGTTCAGGGCTTCCGGAACCTGCGTCCGATCACACTGCGCACCGATATTCACGAGGTCGTCATCGACGGCGACCGGGCCGCGGTCATGTACGACCTCGTCACCGACACGGTCGCCGGATCCGTGCTGTGTTCGGAGTTCCTCTCGATCCAGGACGGACTCGTTAAATCGAGCGTCCTCCTTTTCGACTGGCGCCAATGGCCAGCGGTCATCGACGAGATCAGGGCACGCATGAGTCAGGTCGGCTCGGGGCGCGTTGAGCAAGTGAGGTGCACCCAACGTCGACCGCTCCGACATCGACCGAAGGGTCCGTGACCTACGACGAGGACCTCGCCGACCGCATCCGTGGCGAGCTGGGCGACCGTCCTGCGGTTACAGAACGCAAGATGTTCGGCGGACTGGCATTCCTTGTCGATGGCCACATGGCAGTCGTGGCCAGCGGCAAGGGCGGATTGATGGTTCGGGTCGAGCCTGACGTCGCGGACCACGAAGTCAGAACAGGGGCAGCGGAACTCGCCGTGATGCGAGGCCGTCAGATGCGAGGCTGGCTGCGTGTCGACACCAGCAACGTGGCCGTTCCTCACGCCCTGATCAGGTGGATCGACCTCAGTCTCGAGTACGTCGCCACCTTGCCGCCCAAGAATTGACGAATCGCGCTGAGGGATCGGAGATGAACATCGCTCGCTGTGTCGTGGCAGTCCAGTCCGGCCTCTCGCCGTCCTCGTTGCTGCGTTGGGCCCGCCACCCGCTTAATATCGTCGCTGCTGAATCGGGCCCGAGACTGTTCGCGATCCCCACATTCGACCGGGTGTACCCGCTCCAGATCGTTCAGACGATCGGTTGCTCTGGCTGAGGCGCACTTCGCTGCCGGAAGCGAGTGTCTCGGCCGGAAGCTGTGATCGTCGATCTGCGCCGCTACATGGTCGGAGGCGGGATGAAGGTTCGGTTCGGATTTATTGTTCTGCGGCCAGGAGAAGCCGTTCGACCGTGCCTCGGGTGCGGGTGGTGACGGGCACCTCGAGCACCGCCTCGAGGTGACGGGTGACGTTGCCGACTCGGTTGCCGACCTTTGTGATCGTGGCGTGGGCGTGGTCGTCGTGGACGCTGATCAGCGCGACGAGTTGGTCCTGGTTCGGTGGGGAACGACCGGCGCTTGGGGCATTGTCGAAGAACGAAATGGTTTCGCGATAGACGCCTGGTGAAGTTGCGGGAGGTGGGAGTTTGGCCAGCTGACCCCGGAGGTCCGTCGTCGAGCGGACGAGAACGCAGTCGTTGTAGCCGCAACGGTCTCGCAGTTGGTTGAGGGTTGCTGCGATCACCGTGGCCGGGTCGTCAGCGGTGAACAGGACGGTTCCGTTCGTCTGAAAACTCCGAACGTTCAGCGCACCGGCGTCTGTGAACGCCGATTCGAGCTGCGCTCTGTCGGGGCTTGTCTCGTGGCCCAGGTTGAGGTTTCGGAAGAACGCAACGAAGGTCATTGATGCACCGCTGCTTCGGTGATGACGTCGGCGAGTCGAGTCGGGTTGGTGAACATCGGCCAGTGTCCGCTGTCGACCTCCTTCCATCGCCAGCCGGGTGTTGCGGCGGTGACGTTGGCCATTGGCGGTGTCCGGCTGCACTTGACGTAGGTCAGAGTTGCGTTGGTGGTGTCGATGGGCTGGGTGATCGGTGCTTGTTCGTATGTTCGAATCGGCTGGGGATCGGCATTCGTCAGCAGTTGGTCGAGTTGGGCGTCATTCATGCCGTGGTCGGGGTACATCGTGTCGAGTTGTTCTCGGGTGAAGAACGGAATGGTGTCGTTGTGTGCCATGGATCGCATGAACTGTTCGGTGTCGGCACCGGCTTGATCGAACCAGCTGGAGTCGGGGTGGGGTAGAACGGCGTCGATGAACACGACGCCTGCTAGATCATGGGGGTGGCGTTCGAGGACGCCGGCGCCGATGTAGCCGGCGAATGAGTGGGCGACGAGTACGACTCTGCCTGATCCTCCATCCTGGATCGCGGGCATGGATGGCTTCGATCCACGTGCTGAGGTCGGCGGCGTGCTGCTGGTTCGTCGCAAGGCGCTGCGGGAGTGAGGGGGTGAGCACGTTCATGTCTGCGCCGCGGAGTTCGACTGCGACGCTGTCCCAGCACCATGGTCCCAGACCACTTCCGCCGAGCAGGACAACCGTGGTTTCGGTCATGTTGTTTCCTTCATTTCGTGATCGACGGTGGAACGAACGTCGTGGATCCAGTGGTCTGGTGCTTCAAGTGCTGCGAGGTGGCCGCCAGCACAGTGTTGGTGCCAGCCGACGACTGTGTTGTGTTGCTCTGCCACCGTCAGGGTGGCGAAGTCGGCGTCGGCGAACACACTGACGACCGTCGGCACCGCTGAAGCAGGTCCGGGCCGGTAGTTGCGATTCGCTGAGTAGATCGCAAGGCTCGATGCTGCTGATCTCGTGATCCAGTAGAGCGTTGCGTTGGCGAACACGAAGTCCCAGCCGAGCGCGTTCTCGGGGTCATCAAGGGCGGGTCGCCACAGTCGATACTTATCAATGAACCAGGCGAGCATCCCGACGGGTGAGTCGGCGAGAAGATTCGCGATTGATTCCGGACGCGTCGATTGCAACGAAAGGTACGCACCGGCTCGAGCGACGAACGCTTCGGCACGGTCGTCACCGGACGGGTTCATAAACCCTGCGAGGCCCGCCGAGACGTGGATCGCACAGACATTGTCAGGTGATCGTCGACCGAGTTCGGCTGCGACGACAGAACCCCAGTCCTCGCCGTGGACGTAGAACCGGTGGTAGCCCAACTCGATCATCAGGTGCGTTACTGCGTCGGCGGAGTCTTCTACCGACCAGTCACTCCGGCTCAGCGGCATCGAACCGCCGAAGCCCGGCAAGCTCACGGCCACGACATGAAACCATGGCGCTGTCGAAGCGTGCGTCAGCGAATCCGTGACCGCATGAAACGAAACGAACGACGACGGCCACCCATGCAACAACACCAGCGGCACTGCAGCCGGGCGATCCGACTGCACAACGAGTGCATGCACCGTCTGTTCGCGCCACTTCACTGTCACGTGATGTCCAGATGCTTCGGAGCGGTCGGCTTGACAGGAGCGCAGCCAGCCCGCCCACTCGGCCGCAACCTGTTCCATCTCGGATTTGCCTTCAAGGTCATCGCCCAGTCTCGGCGGCCAGATGCTGGAGTCGATTCGTTCGATCAACGACCGAACCTCGCCCGCCAGGTCCGGAACCACCCCTTCTGAAGTGGGTAACATGTTGTCATGTCGACAGGGTACGAAGACGACAACACATTGTCAACTGGCGGAATTTCGAGATCTCAGAAAATGGACGAGGTCGTCCACTTAATCGTTCACGCAAACCGATTGCTGCGCGAGCGAGGCGACGATGTAGCGGCGGCGGCTGGCCAGACCCACGCTCGTCGGATGGTGCTCCAATGCGCAGACGGTGACCGCTCGATCGCGGACATTGCTCGCGACCTTGCGCTCACCCGGCAAGGGGTCCAGCGGATCGGTAACGATCTCGTCGACGACGGCCTCGCCACCTTCGAGCGGAACCCTCGACACCAACGGGCCAAGCTTCTCGTACCGACAGCCAGCGGCCGACGCGCCCTACAGGCAATCCACAGTGCGCACAATCAGTGGATCTCAAAACTGAGCGACGACACCGCCGACATCGACATCGATGCGCTCGCTCTTGCACTGCGAAGAATCCTCGACGCCCTCGACGCCCCATGATCTGCCTGAACCCGGCATCGACAGACGTACCGGAGTCTCTCGAGCGTCCGCTGTCGGCGCGTATCCGCTTGGTCAGGTGCTCGTGAACGTGCGGAGTCTCGGTGGAGTCGAGGGATCGTCGGATGGCGGGGCGCCCAGCAGTCGAGACGACGGGTTGCATCATGCAGGTGAATGACTGCATAATAATGGCATGGTTGACGACGAAGAGAACAGGGTCTTCAAGGCGCTCGGTGATCTGACGCGCCGTCGTCTTCTCGATTGTCTTCGTGTCAGTGACGGCCAGACCCTGGGCGAGTTGTGCTCACAGGTCGACATGGCACGCCAATCGGCGACTCAGCACCTCGACATCCTCGTTCAAGCGAATCTCGTCACCGTTGTTCGACGCGGTCGAGAACGTCTGCACTTTCTCAACCCGGTACCGATCCACGAGATCCCACACGCTGGATCTCACAGTTCGACATGCCACGCCTCGAAGCACTCGATCTCATCACCACACAAGCGGAGGAATACGCCATGACCGACCAACCCACCACCGTCCCCAGCTATGTCTACGTCACCTACATCTGTGCCACCAGTGAGCAGGTCTGGCACGCGCGCTGACCGACGCGGACCTGACCGCGCGCTACTGGGGTCATGCCAACGTCTCGGACTGGCAACCAGGGTCACGCTGGGAGCACCGACGGACCGATGAATCAGGCGTCGTCGATGTCGACGGAACCGTGATCGAAAGCGAGGAGCCGACCCGTCTCGTCATCACCTTCGGCGCACCCGGTGAGCCAGCCGAGGAACAGTCACTCGTGACGTTCCTCGTCGAGGCTCACGACGACATCGTCCGCCTCACCGTGACCCACGAACGCCTCGCCGACGACAACGCTCGTGGAGAGATCGCTCACGGTTGGCCCGCTGTGCTCGCCAACCTGAAGTCCCTTCTCGAAACCGGTGATGTGCTTCCCCAGTCCCCGTGGGAAATGCAGCCAACCAACTGATCCCTCGCCGCCCGACACCCCAATCCGACCACACCCCAGGGCAACCCGTCGATCGTGAAACCGACTCGACACGGTGCTGCTCGCACCGACGACACCAAAGGAATGACCATGGACACCGTTCAACTTCGACAAGCACACGACCGATTCCTCGAAGCGGCAAGTCGCGTCGCCGAGGCCGGCGGCGCTGACCTTGCCCCGCCAGACGGCGAATGGAACTTCGAGCAGATCCTGGCACACGTCGCGCTCGTCGATGCCGCATCGTTGGCTGCCGTCGCGTCGGTGGCCGCCGGCGTAAATACCGTCTTCGACAATCGCGTGGCGCTCGATGACTGGACGATTGACCGGGTCATCGCCTGCGCTGGGAGCACCGATGCCCTCGCTGCGCGAGTTCGGTCCCTTGGCCAAACCCTCTGCGAAGTCGCCGAGAACGTCCTCAGCACCACCGAGCTGGCAACTCTTGTCCCGAGCCTGCTGCTGTCGAACGATCAACTACTCGTCAACGAACCCGCCACGGTCGAACAACTCATCTCCGGCCTCGCCGAGAACGAACTTCCCGGACACACCAAGCAGATCCTGGACCTCCTACCCTGACGAAGGCGAGCGAATCACAACGCTCATCCTGCCCCGCGACCGCACATCACAGCGCATAACAACATCGTCGCAACCGGCCCTCGACCGATCAGATCGGCACGTACGCAATCGGGCAGCCGCTCAGGAATGTGTCGGACTTGCGCCGAGGTGCTCCAGCAGCTTGCGGGCGTTTGCTGCGACGGATTTCCGCTCGTCTCGAGCGAGGCGATGAGCGTGAGGCAGCAACCATTCCGCTAGGCCGCGATCGGCCTCGGCCCATCTGCCGAGCACCTTCATCGAGTTGCTCAGCACGATCCAGTCGGAATGCTCCGCAAGGTTCTCCTGCATGATCTCAACCGCACGGGAGCGCTGCTGGGGCGACAAAAGATCCGCCATCAGGTCGAACAACAACGCGAGCGTCCACTGCGTCGACGCCTGGTCGATCGCCGCGACATCAGACTGCAGGCCGTCGATGAAACCCATCGTCCAATCCGGATGTTCGCTCGTCACCCGCTTCATGGCGCTCGACACTCGGAGTCGGACGACTTCGTCATCACTGAAGTAGCACCGGTACAGGTCGTCGAGTCGAGATCGATCCGCGAACACTGCATCAACCACTTCGAGTGTCCGCCCGAGCGAGTTCGGGTGGCCACCGGACAGCATCGATTCGAACTCGTCCACACGACCAGCATCTCACGGCTTCGAGCATCCGCCGACGACCGGCGAGCGGCGACCTGGTGACTGAGGACCGCGATCCCAGACGGCGCATATCAGCGTTCAGTTGGGACGGCAGCACCTGCTCAGGACCGGCACATCCGATGGGTGCCGACGATCCATATTGCGTACCCATGTACTTACGCGTAGACGTAAGGATATAGTGGTAGCTCGACCACCGCGACAAGGAGCCGTCATGTACGAATCAAACGCCGCCACGATGCGCAGGTATCTCGACAAACTCGTGGAGGGCGGCGACTTTGCGGACATCCCGATGCGTGACGACGTCCGCTTCACCGGCCCACTCGCGTCGTCGACAACAGCGGTCGAGTACCGGTCGATCTGTGAGGGTTTCGCGGATGGTGTGCGAGCCGTGTCGGTCCGGACGATGGTCGGAAACGATGACGTGGTCCACGTCGTGTACGACGTCGACATGGGCCTCGCCGCTGGTCCGTTGCCGACGTCGCAGACCGTCGAGTTCGTCGACGGAGAATTCTCCACGGTCGAAGTGATCTTCGACGCAGCGGCCATCGTCGGAGCAGCATCGTGAGCGTCGCGGAACTGGCCGACCGGTACTACGCCGACTTCGCTTCGAAGGGTGACTTCGAGTCGATCCCGATGGCCGACGACCTGCGTTTCGCCGGCCCCGTGCATGCCTACGTCGACGGCGCCCGCTACCGGCGCGACTGCAAAGAACTGGCCGCCGCGGTGCAGCACATCACGATCCGCCACCAGTTCATCGATGGTGGTGAGGTCCACACCGTGTACGACTTCGACTTCGACGTCGGCTTGGCGACGGGTCCGATCCCGTCGTCGGAGACGCTGACGTTCGTCGATGGCGTGATGATCGCCGCCGACCTCTTCATCGACTCGACCCCACTCCGGCCCCAACCCGACGCCACATGAGCGCCGCAACAAGCAGCGGATTGATGGTCGTGTGCACCTATCGGGTCGCAGCCGGCAACGAAGCACGTTTCGAAGCGCTCCTCGCTCGACACCCACCGACACTGCGAACGCTCGGACTGATCACCGAGACACCAACGCAAGTACTTCGCCGCGACGACGGGAACGACTCGCTGTATGTCGAGGTGTTTGAGTGGTCGAGTCCCGATGCGGCCAATCGTGCATCGGAGGTGCCCGACGTGATCGAGATCTGGGAACCAATGGCCGCAGCGTGTGAGGAGCGTGACGGGCTGCCCGGACTCGAGTTCGCGTTGTTCGACCGGATCGATCCGCAAGCGTGAACGAGCGCCGGGACCCGCTCGTCGAACTGGACGACGTCGATAGCGTCTTTGATGCACTGTCGCACTCGGGCGCGCCGCCAGATCCTGCTCGTCCTGCTCGCCCGTGGCGAGTCGATGACATCGAAAGACGTGGCCGAACGGTTCTCCACGACGTGGGCAACGGTCAGCCGCCACCTCAAGACACTCGAAGCCGCCGGCCTGGTCCATGTCATCGACAGCGACGACGGTCGAGAACGCCTCTACCAACTCGACACCGACCGAATCACCGACATCGCCGGCACCTGGATCAATCACTTCGGCACCACCACATCGAGCCGCAGCGGGCAGGCATCGGCATGACATCGTGGAAGATGCGCGACCGCAGAACCGGGTTGTTCTCCACTGGCGGCATCGACGCCGACTTCCACCACGCCGGTCGGAGCTTCGTGAACAGGATCGGGGTGAAGGGAACCCTGTTCCACTACGTCTACGGGTTCCAGATCGACGATGACGGCGTGCGCCGCTTCCACCAACGACGGCCACACGACTCGATCGACGACTACGAAGCCGTCGGACTCGGAAAACGACCTCGAAGTCGAGGTCGTCCCGGGCCGACAGATGTTCACCCGTAACCAACTGCTCAACAAGCACGACCGCATCCTCGACGACCTCACGCCCGCAGAACTTGCAGCCGAGAACCGCAAACAGTTCTGACCCAACAATGCACAACATCCCGAGGCGGCAACGCCAGCCTCGGGAAAATGCGCGCGAAGATGATCCTGTGCCTTCCTCTGCTGAGACCTGCGATGTTGCCACCGATCGCGCAGTATCGGTTCACGCAATCAGGACGGCGACATCTTCATCTGCGCCCACTGCGAGGCCGACGCCGATCAACGCTTCAAGATCCAAGACGCAATCTGGCCCCAGCCTTCACCGCCGGCGACCCAACTGACGAGGGCCGACACGCCGTCGCAGCCCTGACCACCGACTCCCTGCGCACACTGGCCAGATCACCAAACTGGTGAAAGCCCGCGTCGAGATGCTCGGATGCCCATCGCTCAGCACGTCACTGGCTCCAACGCCTGGAAAGGTGCTCGATATTCGCAGCCATGCGTAGACGGTTGACCCGTCCGAGAACGGCACGTCGGCGTGCGGTCCTCGGCGCACGTGATGGAAGCGAAGAATATCGAAGCGCCTGCACCTACGACGATGAAGTCGACGAACATCGCTGATCACCGGTGGGACGATGGGCGGAGCTCGACAGGGACCATTGGCGCGAGATCCGGTGATGGTGGCGTCAGCCGGTCGGTTCCGGTTCGAAGATGTCCTCGATCGTGAGTTGGAATAACTCCGCGATCCGGAAGGCGAGCGGGAGGCTGGGGTCGTATCGGCCGTTCTCGAGCGAGTTGACGGTCTGGCGGCTCACGTCGAGCGCGTCGGCCAGCGCCGCCTGACTCATTCCGTGCTGGGCTCGGAGGACCTTGATCTGGTTGTTCACAACCGGCGTGCGGTGAGAATGCCGGCAGCGGCAGCCCAGCCGATCATCCCGAGCGCGAAGATCAACCACGGGGTCAGTCGCCCGAACAGTCCGGTGTCGCCGGGCATTGCGAGCAGCCCGGTGCCCATCGCTGCGATCATCGTGACGCCGAAGCCAGCGGCCATCGACTGGTAGTGCAGCATCGGGTCATCTCGTCGGAGCGTCGAACCATGCGCACCATCGCCCACACAACCCAGAGGCTGGGGAGGAGTGGGAGCAGGGACACCAGGCGGTCGGTAACCGTGGCGTCGTCACCGACGATGGTGGCGACCAACGTGATGCTCGCCACGTAGGCGATTGCGCCCGGAATGGATTCTTTGAGGTGCGAGGCGTTCCGGCGTCGGTCACCGGTGCTGAGTCGGGGTTCTTTGGTGGGTGTATCCATATGGCTGATAGTAAAGGCCACTTGTCATTGTGTCAAGGTCATTTGACATTGAGCTCGAATCAGGCAGGGCCTACCTGTACTTGAGCCGGTCGAGAACCACTCGATATCAGCGAGCCCGCCCGAGGAGCCAGACCGCTCCTGTTCGGCGCCTCGGCGCTCGGCCAAGTGCTCAAGAACGTGCGGCCGATGGCTGATTCGATTCATGCGTGATGCCTCGCACAGCGGCTCGGCGGGGTCGACGATCACCGATTGAGCGGAATGTGCATCAGACACCACGTCGCTGACGGATATCTGAGAGCCCTGCTCGTAAGTCATCGAGGTCGATTCCCTGTACCTCGAACAACCAGTCTCCTCGCTGGTCCTCGACTCTGAGCAACAGACGTTGACCTTGGCGCTTGAACAAAAACGCCAAGACTCCGAAGAAGAAGACCAATGGAATCCCGACACTGCCTGGGACACGCTCCGAGAAAGCGGAGAGGTTCTCGACGTCTGGCCAAGCAATGACGCCGAGCCGCTCGCCCTTCCTCGAGAACGAGACGCCGTCGTCCTCGAACGCCACGTCGACCTTGTTCAGATCGTTGCCAGCGTCTGGATGAGTTCCGATGTACTCGAGGTCACGAAGAACCAACGTCGGGTGGGGAGGTTCTGAGGCCATCCCACCGAACCTACCCAACAGTGCCGTTTGCCCTGGAACGGCAACGCTCGAACAACGACAGCCGAGGCACCCAGCGACCACCACGATCGGCACGTATCCGCTCGGCCGAGTGCTCCTGATCGTGCGCGTCGAGTCCTGATCACGTCACGGCCCTGAGCCGATGCGACAGGATCACGATTTCGGGGTGTGCAAGGCTTACGTCGTGAGTCGTCGATCCCGGCACCGTGGCGCGGTGCTGACGTTGGCTGGGATCGCGGTGCTCATCGCAGGATTCATCTATCTGCTCGTTCAGCCACACTGGACGGAAAGATCGATCGCCGAGGTGAATGGCGCAATCGGCTCCTCGACGCTCGAGGTCACGGTCAATCACATCGAGTGTGGCAGCGGTGGGCCACGGGTGCGGGTGACCGAGCAGTCAGACGAAGCGGTCGTGCTCCGTGCCGAACAGAACGAGCGTGGCGACTGCAACGACATCGGCCTGACGAGCGTCATCGCGGTCGAACTCGATGCTCCACTCGGCGAACGGGCGATCCGGTTCGAACCCGAAGAACAGTCTGGCTCGGTGGTCTGCACCATCGACGGGGCGACCACCCAATCGTGCTCGTAGCAGTCGGTCGAGCGGGAGGAACCGAAGAACCGTCGACCCAGCCAACGACCCGCCGTGGGATCAGAACAACGCGTCAGAGAAGCGGAGATTGGCGAGCGGATGGCCCTGATCGGGATTTTCTGGGCAGGGTGTCACGCGGAGTCGGACGCTGTGACGTCTTGTACTTGAATGATGGACATCGAGCGATACCCCTCAACAGGCGCCGACCAGTTGTGGCGGGCTCATGCCGCGGATCTGATGCGCTTCGCGACCGTCCTCGTCGGACCGGTCGACGCCCACGACATCACGGTCGAGGCATTCCTACGAGCGGCCCCTGTCGTCGATGGCGAGACCGTCATCAATCCGCGGGCGTACCTGATGCGCGCCGTCGCCAACCACGCCAACGACCTACGCCGCTCACGGGAGCGACGGTGGCGGCGCGACCTCGCCGCAGTCGGACCTGCGGCCACCACTGGCCCTGACACCTTCCTCGATGTCCGCCGTGCCGTGAGCTCGCTGAGCCTCGCTCAGCGCACGGTCATCTATTTCGTCTACTGGGAGGACCTCACCGAACGCGACATCGCAACGCTGCTCCAGGTCGCACCGGGCACGGTTCGTCGTCATCTCGTCCGCGCTCGCACACATCTTCGAAAGGCACTCACATGACCACAGACCTCGATCGCGCCGTCCGCTCGTCGCTCGCCGACATCGTCGCCACCGCTCCGGAGCCCGATGACCAGTCCATGCGACTGGTGCCAGTTGGCGGTGAAACACGCCTCCGTCGGCCGTACTTGGCTGTTGCTGCATCACTGGTCCTGCTCGCTGGCCTTGGGGCGCTGATCGCCATCAGCACCAACGACGCCGCTCCCCTTGACCCCGCTGCAAGTCCCATCGCAACAGACGATTCGTCGGCGCCGATGACGACCACGCCGATCACCACGGTGCCGGGCGACACCGCCTCATCGGCGGTAGTCAACACGACTCCGAGCTGTGCAATCACGAGCGCGCAGGCATTGGTCCCGAACGTGGCCGGTATGGCCTGGGTGGAAGCCGCCGCCGTCCTCGAGACCGCAGGGCTCGAACCCAACGCACTCCCTGAGCTGCCCGCTCCCGTGGAGGACGCGACGGATGCCGACTACTACTTCATCATTCGACAGGAGACTGCGCCCGGCACGATCACACCGTGCGGCACCACTGTCGACATCACGGTTGCATACCGACCTGGCATCCTCTACATCGTTCAAGAGGTTGACACCTACGAGTCGATCGCGGCCTCCGAGGGCATCACGCTCGAGCAACTCCTCGGCTTCAACGGTCTTTCCGTCGCCGAACTCGAAGCTTCCGGCCAAAGCCCGACGACCCCGCTGGCGCTCGGACAGGCACTACGACTCAGCGCGTGCCCCACAGCGGAGGCGTGCTCGGGACCGAGCACTGCCCCTGTAAGTCAGAACTCGGTTCCTGCGACCACGTTGCCGTGACCGGCAAGCCAAACTGTCACTGGGGACGGGCTCTCGACTGAGGGTTCGTCCATCGTGGAGCAGTTCTCTGCTCCGGACCAATCACGACCCGTCACGCCACAGATCGCTCGCGAATCGACTGCTACGGGAGCTCGACGCGCATGCGGCGCGTGCGAGCGGTGCGCTCGACCACTTCGCTCACGACCAGGCCGACAGCGGCTGCGACGAGCGCGATCTTCCACCCGCCGGCGAGCCAGCCGACGAGCGTGGCGGCGAGGACGACGGCGAACCAGATCATGTTGGTTCGGCTGACGGAGAGTTGGCGTGCGCGGGGCATGGTGTTTTCATCGGACGTTCTGGGCTGAACTGAAGTCGGAGATGCCGCGCACGGCTTAGAGTTGACGAACGTGTGGCGCGACCGGGCGAGAGACGTGCTCCTCCGACCTCGCAACATCGATCTCCGCACCGACGAGTTCCGCGATCTCGTCAAACGATCCCGTGAGGTCGTGCTCCTCGCCGCCGTCACCGGCGCGTTGACGGGCGTGCTCGTGCGCTACTTCGAGTTCGTCGTCGTCGAATTGATGTTCGACAACCTGTTGCACGGTGACTGGCGCTGGGGACTGATCGTTCCGACCTTGGGCCTCACGGCGTCCGCGCTGATCCTGAAGAGTGTTGGTGCCGGAGCGTCGCCGGCCACCTCCGACGAGTACCTCCGAAGCTTCCACGACTCGGAGTATCCGTTGCGCTGGCGGGCATTCGTCGGACGCATCGCAGCAGCGGTGACGACACTGGGCACGGGTGGCGCAATGGGCCTGGAAGGTCCGTCGATGTACGGCGGCTCCGCCCTGGGCGCGATGATCCAGCGGCGCCTGCCTGCCTCGTTCCGTGGCGCCGACTACCGAACGCTGCTCGTCGCCGGTGCTGCCGCCGGTGTCGCCGCGATCTTCAAGGCGCCGGCGACCGGAGCGATCTTCGCACTCGAGGTCCCGTTCCGCGACCAGATGGCGCGACGCATGCTCCTGCCGGCGCTCGTGGCGAGCGCGTCGGGCTACCTCACCTTCGCTGCGCTCAGCAGCACCGCGCCGATCTTCACGTTTCCCGAGGGCGAACGGACGGCCTCGCTCTTCCAGTACGTGGACCTCTTCGGTGCCGTGCTGATCGGCATCTTCTGCGCCATCGGCGCACGAGTGTTCTCGCGCATCATGCGCGCCGCCAAGGCGTTCACGCTGCGTCCGCTGACCTCGCGCCTGGTGGTCGCCGGCATGTCGCTGACGGTGATCTACTTCATCACCCGTGTGATCACCGCCGAAGGCTGGAACCCGGCAGACGGCGAGAGCCTCGCACTGGGATCGGGCTACGAGGTCTTTGCCTGGCTGTTCGACCCGCACGCGCTCTGGTTGCTCGTCGCCGTGTTCTTCCTGCGCATGTTCGCGACGGCTGCCACGCTCGCGGGCGGCGGCGTCGGCGGGATGTTCATCCCACTCGTCGTCGGTGGCGCACTGGTCGGTCGCATCGTCGGCGAAGTGTTCAACACGGTCGACCCGGCGCTCTACGTGCTGCTCGGCATCGCCGCGTTCCTCGGTGCCGGCTACCGCGTGCCGTTGGCCGCCGTGATGTTCGTCGCGGAGACCACGGGCCAGCCCGGCTTCATCGTGCCAGCGTTGTTCGCCGCGGTCGCTGCCGACCTCGTGATGGGTGAAGTGTCGATCACCACGTTCCAGCGCTCGCCCGCCTCGGACACCGGCTGATCCGTCAGATCGGGTAGCAGCCCCATCCACGCACGTGGGTAGTTTCGGGCCGATGAGCGACGTTGACGTGGTGACCGAACTGCAGGGCACGATCGTCGAGGTGCACGTCGATCCGGGAGCGGAAGTGCGTGCCGGCACGGTTGTCGCACTCATCGAGTCGATGAAGATGCATCACGACATCGTCGCACCGGGCGACGGCGTGGTGGCAGCGATCGATGCGCCGGTCGGAACCACGCTCAAGGTCGGCGATCGCGTGATGACGCTCGGCCCGTCGGTCGCAGCGGTGGACGGACGGCTCCCGCCGCCCAGCGGGACACCCGATCAGCACGGAGTGGCCGGCCGCCCGACAGGACTCGACCGCGACGATCTGAGCGAAGTCGTGGCCCGGCACGCAGCCGGCCTGGATGAGCATCGGACCGAGGCCGTCGCCAAACGCCACGCCAAGGGCAAACGCACGGCCCGGGAGAACGTGGCCGATCTCGTCGATGCCGACACGTTCATCGAATACGGGCCGACGGTGGTCGCAGCGCAACGAAAGCGTCGCGACCTCGACGACCTGATCGCGAACACTCCTGGCGACGGCCTGATCGGTGGCATCGGTGACGTCAACGGTGACCTCTTCGACACCGAACGTGCGAAGACCACGGTGATGTCCTACGACTACACGGTCCTGGCCGGCACCCAGGGCTTCCAGAACCACCGCAAGAAGGACCGCTTGATCGAAGTCGCCGCGTCGTTGCGAACACCGATCGTGTTCTTCACCGAAGGTGGCGGCGGCCGACCTGGCGACACCGACGCGCCTGGAGTGAGCGGCCTCGACTGCCTCGCATTCTGGTGGTTCGCCGAACTGTCCGGCACCGTCCCGATCGTCGGCATCGCGTCCGGCTACTGCTTTGCCGGCAACGCGGCCATCCTCGGTTGCTGCGACGTCGTCATCGCCACGGAGGACTCGAACATCGGGATGGGCGGCCCGGCGATGATCGACGGCGGAGGCCTCGGGGTCTTCACGCCGAAGGAGATCGGTCCGATCGAGGTGCAGCGGGCCAACGGCGTCGTCGACATCGTGGTCGCCGACGAGGCCGAGGCCGTGTCGGTCGCAAAGCAGTACCTGTCGTACTTCCAGGGCTCGGTCTCCGACTGGGTCGCACCCGATCAGACTGCGCTACGCGACGTGGTGCCGCTCGACCGCCTCCGTGCGTACGACATCCGCGATGCGATCACCGGGATGTTCGACGAAGGCTCCGTGCTGGAGTTGCGGCGTGAGTTCGGCGTGGGGATGGTCACGGTGCTCGCACGGATCGAGGGGCGACCCGTCGGCGTGCTCGCCAACAATCCGAAGCATCTCGGAGGAGCGATCGACAGCGACGGCTCCGACAAGGCGGCTCGGTTCATGCAACTCTGCGACGCACACGGCCTGCCGTTGATCACTCTGTGCGACACGCCCGGGATGATGGTCGGCCCCGACATCGAGGAGACGGCATTGGTCCGCCATTGCTCACGGCTCTTCGTGACCGGCGCGAACCTGTCCGTGCCGACCATCACCGTCGTCACCCGCAAGGCCTACGGGCTCGGCGCTCAGGCGATGATGGGTGGCTCGACGAAGGCGCCGCTGGCATGTCTGGCATGGCCGACCGGCGAGTTCGGCGGGATGGGTCTGGAGGGTGCGGTGCGCCTGGGCTACCGCAAGGAACTCGAAGCGGTGGCGAACGACGAGGAACGCGAAGTGCTGTTCCAGCAGATGGTCGACCGGATGTACGAGCACGGCAAAGCGGTCAGCATCGCCAGCCACTTCGAGATCGACGACGTGATCGACCCGGCCGACACCCGTCGTTGGATCAACACGCTGTTGACGGCAGCGCCAGAGGTCGCCTCCGGAACACGCTCCAACATCGACACCTGGTAGGTGTCAGCAGCCCGTGGCGAGGACCGGGTCGACCTCGGTGCCGTCGTAGGTGCTCACGGTGACCGCCGCATCGTCGCCGGCGAAGGCGTGCGCGACGATCTCGAAGCGTCCGTCGCCGTTCAGATCGGCAACGGCGAGTGTCCGGAACGTGTCCGCAGGCGTCGTGGTGGCGTCTCCGGGCGTGTCGCCCTCGGCAACGGTGGTCGGTGTCGATGTCTCCGTGACGCTGCGAGCAATCGTGATCGACGCGCCGCTGTCGGCATCGATCAGCAGGAGCGCCGAGAAACCGGTGCCGCCGAATGCAACGAGTGCTTCGGTGTCGCCGTCGCCGTCGAGGTCGGCAACGACCAGCTGCTGGATCGTTCCTTCCGACGCGTCGACGTCAAGATCGTCGAACGCCGCCTCGCCAGCGGCGACGTAACTCGCCACCGACGCGTCGACGACTGCGACGGGCCTCGGTTCGGTGGGCCAGTCGGCGGGGAAGGCGATCGATCGGAAGCCGAAGCCCGGGTCTGCCGGTGCGCCGGCGTTCGGCGAGATCACGGGGCCGGTGCGACCATCGGCTGCGCAGGCATCACCCGATCCGCCGACATCGCCGGGGGTAGGCGCGACATCGAGTTCGTGGACGAAGACGGAGTCACCGTCCGAGACGGTGGGTTGACGCAGCTGCCCGTCGTCGTCCCGGCCGGTCTCCCAGGCGTTGCCGGTCCAGCGTCCGAGGTACAGCCATGCGTCCTCTTCGCCGCCGATGAAGTACTCCGTCGACACCGACGTCGGGTCGCCGGTGGCAGCGGTGGTGGTGGTCGGTGCCGTCGTGGTCTCCGGGACCGTGCTGGTGGTCTCCGGGACGGCGGTCTCGGGCGGCGGCGTCGTCTCCGTCGGCGGCGTCGTGGTGGTCTCGGCAACCGGCTCGGTCGTGACCGTCGACTCGTCGACGGTCGCAGTGGATGGTGTGACTGCTGCTTCCTGCGTACACGCGGACATCGCCAGCGCGGCAAACAGGAACAGTCCTCGGCGTGTCGTCACACGACCATTCTGCCGGGAAGCACGAGCATGACGAAAGGTGCCGGGTACTTTCCGTCAGATTTCAGCCGAGGTCGGGCCAGCGGCGAGCGCGGCGACGGCGGATGCCAGCCGTACTGAGCCGACGCTTCTCGCCGAGCTTCCACTGCTTGCGCCAACCGTTGTGGCCCGCGCCCTGTGACCGGAGGGCGTCCGGACCC
The DNA here is from genome assembly GCA_963797925.1 of Ilumatobacteraceae bacterium. Taxonomy (GTDB): domain Bacteria; phylum Actinomycetota; class Acidimicrobiia; order Acidimicrobiales; family Ilumatobacteraceae; genus Ilumatobacter_A. The sequence goes on from CAWCQZ010000002.1 coordinate 350,053, forward strand.
GACAGTTTGGGGCTGCGACCCTTGCCGGCATTGAGCGATGCCGTCCACCAGTCGGTGAGGGTCTCGTCGCCGAGGCGGGTGACCGCGGATTCGATCCGCTCGTTGAAGCGGCGGGTGTTCTCGTCCTCGTGGGCGGTGAGTGGCGTCCCGAACAGCACGCTCGTGCGACCGGGGGAGAGCTTGCTCGCGCCCTTGCCGAAGATCTCGCCGGTTCCGTCGAGGTGCACCGGGATGATCGGTGCTCCGGTACGCATCGAGAGGTAGGCAGCACCGCCCTTGAAGTCCTGGCCCCAGCCGTCGGGGGAGCGACCGCCCTCGGGATAGATGATCAGGCTGTTGCCGTCCGCGATCACGTCGCGCAGTCGGTCGAAGGTCGCGCGGCTCGTGGCATCACGATCGATCGGGATCGCATTCAACGCCAGGGCCGACAGCGCGGCCTTCCACTTGGCGTCGAAGAAGTAGTCGGCGGCGGCGGCCACGACGAGTTCGGCTCGCCACGGCGCAGGGATGGCTCGGATCATCACGCCCGTATCGATGTGGCTGTGGTGGTTCGGAGCGAAGATCACCGGCGACGGTGCGTCGCCGTGCTCGGTTCGCAGCAGGTCGGTCAGCCGGTCGAGGCCGGACACGGTCGAGACTCGCGACCGTTCGCACAGCGAGTCGCATCGGGCCTTCGATGATGACGCCGCGCACGGCCCGGGCCAGCGGGCGTCGCGCCCACTCGGTCTCGTACGCATCGCCGAGTTCGCTCGGCTTGCGTGGCACGACGACACTCTTGGGCACCGATGGCTTGCGGTACGGGAACCCGTACTTCGCCAACGGCTTGGCGACGCTGCGGACCACACCTTCGACGGTGCCGGCAGCGCGCTGCGCGATCTTGATCGACGTGCCGGACCCGTCCGGCCGTTGAGCGCGGCGGATGTACTGACGTGTGGTGCGAGCGGACATGACGAGCTACCGCCCGCTCACTTCACGTCGGCGACGAGGACGCCGGGGACGTGGAGGTGGCTGATCGTCGGGGCCCGCCCGACGGTGTCGGATGCGATCTCGAGGGCATCGTTCATCGTCGACGCCGGGGTGAAGCCGAGCTTGCGGACCGCCGAGGCGTAGCCACCGACGATGATCACCTTGCCGGCGTGCTGCTGGCCGTGTGCGCCCCAGTACCAGGCGTAGAACGGGTGCACGCCGTGGTAGGCGTAGCTGGTGCGGTACAGGTGCCGGTACCACTCGTCCTCGGCGTACTTCTTCTCCCACTTCGACGACATCACGGCCGGATCGGTGGTGTCCGCGAGCACTTCGTCGAAGAAGTCGATGTAGCTCGGGTGGTGCACCGGGTGGAACTCCTCGTAGGTCGGGTGCGTCATGATCACGACGCCGCCTTCGCGCACGAGCGGCTTGCCGCGATACATGTTGAACAGGTAGCCGAGGCCCATGCACATCACGAGGATCGGGTTCATGATCGACTCGGGGTTGTACGGGCTGATGAACGGGATGCCCATCGTGAGGATGTCGGTCTGGCCGTCGACCTCGACGATGTGCTGCTCGTAGACGTTCTCGAGGGTCTTCTCGTGCACCGTCTCGGTGAAACCGGCCTGGACGCTGGTCGTACGGTACGGAGCTTCGATGCCGTGGAAGATCTTGCGCTTCGTCCGGTTCGGCAGCTTGTTCAGACTCTTGCTGCTGGCGAGGAACAGGCCGCGGTCCTTGGCGGTCCACTCCCACTCGCGTTTGGCGAGGAACTCGAACGGCTTCGGGAAGGCCTCGGTGTTGATCGTGGTCTCGACCTGGAACACCTTCGGACCCGAGTCACGCAGCAGCTTGCCCATCCGCCAGATCGACTTGTGGAGCGCCGAATGGTGGCGATCCATGAGGCTGCGTGTGTTCTGCAGGCTCTCGGGATTGTGGTGGACGCTGAGGCACTTGTAGCTGGCGAGACCGGTGGTCAGTGACTTCCAGCCGCCGTCCATGGCGACCTGGTTGACGTTGGCGTAGACCACGAGGTCGGACTCGGCGGCGCGCTTGTTGATCTCGAGGATCTCGCCTTCGTCGGTGTGGCCGATCACCGCCAGGTTCTCGGGGTCCTCGGCGTCGTGCTGGTACAGGAACCCCTTCGGCAGGAACGCGTCGACGATGCGGTCACCGAGCACGTGGCGCAGTTCGTACTCGTGCATCCGGCGGTGCAAGCCGAGCGCAGCGATGATGTGCACGTCGTCGACGCCGGCGTCAGCGGCCATCTCGAGCACCGCTTCGATGATCCGCTGGCGGTTGTCGGGACGCTGCATCTTCGGCAGCGACAGGCTCGCGTCGTCGAAGCAGATCGTCAGCTTCATGTCCGGCTTCAGCAGTTCGGGAAGCGGGTCCATGTCGAGCGGGTTCAGCAGCGCGTCGCGGATGTGCGCCGTCGAGGTTGTCGAGGCCCTTGAGCGGCTCGGGCGGGTAGATGATGCGGCTGCGATCGGCGGGCAGCCGTTCGAGGCTGAAGCCCTCTCCGCGCCAGAACAGCGTGGGTGGGGTCGAGCGATCGACGTCGAGAACGAATCCGGGGCGAGGCATCAGGTGGTGCTTTCTTGGGCAGCGGACGGTGTGGGGGTGGTCTCGCCGAGGCGAGTGGTCGCCGGGCCGACACGGAGATCGAAGGCGATCTTGACGGCACCGCGACGGCCGGCGTTGGCGGCGTGGCTGATCGCATCGACGTGGTCGTCGAGTGGATAGGTGGCCGAGACCAACCGTTCGGCTTCGACGGCGTTGACCGTGTCGATGGCCAGTTGGAACGTGGTGGTCGACGTGCCGTCGGGCAGCGTCTCGGTGCCGTAGGTGTAGGCGCCCTTGAGTTCGATCTCGCGATGCCAGAGGCCGGTCATGTCGAGGCCGACCTGGCTCGGCATGCCCAGCAGCACGATCCGGCCGCGCGGCCTGGTGAAGCGCAGGCAATCGGCGATCGAAGCGGACGAGCCGACGGCGTCGATGGTGACGTGAGCCCCACCGGACAGTGCGCCGGACTCGCCGTTGCCGATCATGTGGCAACCGACTTCGCGACGCACGGCTCGATCGAGATCCGACGCAGCCACGGCGACGTCGGCGCCGAGCGCTTCGGCGTATGCCCGCTGGTGCGGGTAGCGAGCGCCGACGATGATGCGCACGTTCGGGACGTATCGACGCAGACCAGCGATCGCGGCGAGTCCCATCGTGCCGGCACCCAGGACCGCCACGACCGGGTTCTCGACGCCGACGAGCGCCGGGGCGGCGAGCAGCGCAGCGTGGATGCCGCCGGCAAATGGTTCGATGAGCACGGCGCGCTCGTCGGGCATGTCGTCGTCGATGTGGTGCAGCTGCGACTCGTGGGCCCAGAACCACGGCGCCCATCCACCGCCGGTCGAGCAGCAGAACCCGGTCTGGATCGCCGGCTCGACGCCCTGCGCTGACGTGACGGCCAGATGTGCGTAGTCGTCGCCGTCCGCCGGTGCGGCACCATCGAACGGCAGCTCGACCCCTCGAGCGGCGTGGCCGAGTACCGGCTCGAGCACGACTCGCGACCCGTCGTCGAGTTCACCGACGACTTCATGGCCGGGGACGAACGGGAAGCTGACCCAGTCGTCGAAGTAGGTCGAGGCCTTGCCGCCGACGAGCGAGAGGTCCGAACCACAGATGCCCGACAGGCGCGTGCGGACGCGATGCCAACCATCCCCGGGGCAGTCGGGGTCGTCGATCGTTCGATGCTCGAGCGGCCCGACCTTCGTCGCACCGGACGGCGACACGGCACCAAGGATGCGAGCGGCGCCGAACTTGCCGACGTTGCGACGGATCTGCAGCGCCTTCATCGGGCCGTCTCCGCGTATCGATCATGTTTGCGTGACGTTTTTGGCTGCTGGGACCGCCAAAAGTGTGACGCAAACACGGGGGGTCGGGTCATGCTCCGGCCTTTCGGAAGTTGCGGCGACGCTCACGCTCGACCATCAGCTCACCGACGGGCAGCAGCGGCTTCGGTGCACCGTTGGCCTTCGTCCAGTGCTCCACGAGCCAACCCCGCTTGCGGGCGATCGTCGCAAGACGCGTTTCCGGGTTGACGGCGACGGGGAAGCCGACCGCCTCGAAGAGCGGCAGGTCCGACGACGAGTCGGCGTAGGCGACGGCCTCGTTGATGTCCAGGCCCTCGGCCTCGCAATAATCGGTGAGGATCTGCGCTCGGGCCTCACCGGTGGGCGGCACCGAATGCATCTCACCCGACAGCGTCCCGTCGGGCCGGACCATCATCTCCGCGGCGACGATCTCGTCGAACAGCGGCTTCAGACCGGCGACGTTGAAGTCGAGCGCGCCGGTGATCAGCACCGTGCGATGACCGAGTGCCCGGTGCTCGCGCACACGTCGAAGCCCTTCCGGGAAGCTCTTGGTCATGATCAGTTGCGTCAGCATCTCGCGGGCGTCGGTCTCGATCTGCTCCATCGGGGCGTTCTCGTAGCGCCGGTAGAAGTGACGAAGGAAATCGGTGCGGTCCTGGCGGTCCAGCCGCAGCAGGCCGGGTGCTTCGAGGATCGTGCGGGCCACGTAGCGCAGGCGCTCGGGCGTGTCGAGCCGTCGGGTCGCGAGCCACGAGTACGACTCCACGACATTCGACGAGATCAGTGTGTTCTCGAGGTCGAACGCAGCGACCTGACGCTTCGGGTCGAGTGCCTGCTTGCGCATCCGCGCCATGCGGTCGACCGACTTCGAGGCGCCGGGCGTGGTCTTGACCCGAGCGTGCTGGATGATCGATGGCAGGTGGATGTTGTTGACGTAGTGATCCCAGTCGACCGAGCGTGGGTCGATGTTGAAATCGGCCCGGTCCTGCTCGCCCATCTGGTCCCACAGGCCGAGCAGGTTGTCGACCTGGTAGATCGCTTCGCACTCGGTGTAGAGCCCGTACAGCTCGACGTACTCGAGTGCCATCTCGACTTCCATCCGCTTCTCTTCGAGCTGTGCGGAGAGCTCTGCCTGCTTCCCTCGGAGGGGGAGCGCCTGGAGCACCTTGTCCGCGGTGGAGAGCACGGTCTTGGCCTGCGTCAACTGCCGTTGCACGCGGCCGCGTCCGGGAAAGCGCCACTCGGGTACGAGGATCGGCTGACCCTTGGGGTCGTAGAGCGGGTTGCGGGTGAACCAGCCGGTGACGTTGTCGACCATCTGGCGGTACTTGAGCGGGTTGATCCCACCCGAGGCGACCTGGGTGATCGCCGGAGCGTCCTCTGGCCCCGCGGCGGCGACGACGATGATCGCCGCGACGACGATGTCGACCGGGATGACGTCGACCGTTCCCTCGGGGACGCCGGGGAACTCCTTCAGGAGGCCGCGGGCGAACGAGATGATGACCGGCTCGGCCATGCGGAACCCGCGGATCCACCCGGGCTTCGGTTCGGCGAGTGCCGACTCGATGATCGACGGGCGCACGATCGAGACGGGCACGTCGCCCTTCATGTCGGTCAGGGCCTGCTCGCCGAGCGCTTTCGTGAACGCGTAGGCGTCGGGCCAGCCGACACTCGCGGCGCGTTTGCGGCCCGCCTCGACCAGCTGGGACTTGACCCACTTGTTGCGGAGGTCCTCGGTTTTCGTGGCGATCGCCGGCGCGCCGGCGGCGCCGATCTCGGCGCGGGCTTCCTTGCGGAACTGCTTGAGCCGGTCGGGGAGGCGGCTGAGCGCATCGGTGTCGCCGCGCAGTCGCTTGGTGGCGGCGACCTCGGTCCGCCAGTCGATGCCGATGTCGAACGGACCCTGGCTGACCAGGATCTCGGGAGCATTGCCGCGACGATTGCCGGCGACGTAGCAGGTGGACACTGCGACCAGGTGCGGGGTGACACCCATCTCGTTGGCGAGGTTCGCGATGCGCGTCGGGCCGAGCAGGTTGATCTCGACGGCGGAGTCCATGGGCGAGTCGAACGACACGGCAGCCGCAGAGTGGATGATGGTGTCGGCGGTGCCCCAGAGCGCACGGTCCTCGGGGTTCAGGCCGAGGCCGTCACGAGTCACGTCGCCGGCGACCGTGGTGATGCGGCTCGCGACCTTCGAGTCGAAGTCGTCGCCGTAGGTCTCGCGCAATCGGTCGAACGCGTCGTTCTTCAGGATCTCGCGTTGCGTGCGCTTGGCCGCCGGCGTGCGCTTGCCGTCGCGGACGAGCAGCACGAGTTCGCAGTCGGGGACACCTCGAAGGAGCCGCTCGACGAGCGCAGTCCCGACGAACCCGGTCGAGCCGGTGATCGCGATGCGCTTGCCGGAGAGCGATATGGGGATCGTGTCGGCCATCACGGTTGACATGTCTACCACGATCCTCTACCAATTGGTAGAGAGATGGATTGGTAGGGATCATGGGTGTGGGACGAACGAGGCCGGTGGCACCGACACGGGATCGCATCATCGACGCGTCCGTGGACCTGTTCGGCGTGCGGGGCGTCGACGCCGTCTCGCTCGACGAGATCGCCCGTCACGTCGGGGTGCGCAAGCAGACCGTCCTGTACTGGTTCGAATCGAAGGACGTGCTCGTCGACGGTGTCCTCGAGGTCGTGGCCGCCGAGCTGTTCGTGGTGATCGATGCCGCGGTGCGTTCGGCGCCCGACGACCCGCTGGAGCGGATCGATGCGATCGTGCGAGCGGTGTTCCGCCCGGCTGTCCGCCGACCGGCGCTGCTCGGACTGTTCCGCGAGGTGAGTCGGCTCGATGTCGGCCAAGCCGACCGCCTGCGAGAGCGGATCCAGCCGCTGGTCGACCGTGCCGTGAGCTACCTCGCGGACGAGATGGCGTCGGGTCGACTCCGTACCGGGGACCCGGGCCTGATCGCGGCGTTGGGCTACGCCACGTTGACCGGCATCGCGACCGAACCCGAAGCGCTGCGAGCCGTCGGCTGGGCCTCCGACGCTGCAGGTCTCCGCAACCTCCGCGACGAACTCCGCTCGTTCCTGCGCGCCGCGTTGGCACCGTGAACGATCCGGTCGGTGAGGTCGCGCGTCAGAGCATCGAGACGTCGGTCGCTCACGCGCGCTGAACGGGTCAGTCGTCGTCGAGTTGCGCCAGACGTTGATCGATCACGGTGAGTTCGTTCACGACGTCGTCGAGCAGGGATCGAGCCGCCGTCAGATCGACTCGGAGCTGATCCATGTGATCACCGCGTGTCGCAGGCTCGCCGCCCGAGCCAACGAGCAGCCACGAGAAGGCCACACCGAGGATGCCGCACAGCTTGGTCAGGTGGTTGGCTCGCGGTGGACGTTCGCCGCTCTCCCAGCCGGCGAGTGTTTCAGTGGCGACTCCGAGCCGTTCGGCCAGCTCCATCTCGGACAGACCGGCCGCGGAGCGGGCGGATGCGATTCGAGCACCGATCGCTTGCGGCTCGCCGCCCCCGTCGGTCCCTTCGGCGAAGAAGTCGGCGAGGTCGCCATCGGCGGTCGGTGCGGGGTGCGGAGCATTCATGATGCGTTCGAGGGTAGAGGCGAGCCCGCGGATCCCGGACGCAGGCGCCTGGTGGCCAGTCGAAGGGGCCGGTCGAAGAGGCCGGCCGAGGTGGTCAGCCGAAGAGACTGGTCACGACGCCGATGGCGGCCATCGCCGCGACGACGACGATTCCCCACCGGAACCACCGGGTGAGGCGCTCAGGCCCGGCGCCACGAGCGAAGCGTCCGACATCGTCGACCTGACCCATCGGGGACAAGTGGTTGTTCGGCACTTCCTGATACGAGATCGCCCGAGTCTCACTCGCAGTGTCGACTTCCGGGTCGTCGGGTGCTGCTCCGTGCGTGGAGGACGATGCTTCCGGATCCATGGCGTCCAACCTCAGTGCTTCGTGTTGCGGCGGCTGCGGCCGTGTCGTTCGACAGCGAGGTCGACGAGCCGGTCGATGATCTCGGGGTAGCTCACGCCGTCGGCGATCCACATCTTCGGGAACATCGAGATCGGCGTGAAGCCCGGCATCGTGTTCACCTCGTTGCAGAGGAACCCGCGCGTCCACTGCGTCCGCCGGGTCCTCCCAGAAGAAGTCGACCCGCGACAGGCCCTCGCAGCGCAGCGCCCGGATACGTGGCGATCGCCAGTTCCTTCGCCTCGGCCAGCGCATCGTCGCCGATCGGCGCGGGGATCACGGCGAACGACTGGTCGGACACGTACTTGTCCTCGTAGCTGTAGAAGTCGTCGCCCGGAACGATCTCGCCGGGTGTGGCGGCCTGCGGTTCGAGGTTGCCGAGCACGGCGACCTCGATCTCCTTGCCGACGATTGCTTCCTCGACGACGATCATCTCGTCGTAGGTGAGCGCCAGCTCGATCGCGTCGCGGAGTTCCTCGACGCTGGTCGCCTTCGACACGCCCACCGACGAGCCCATGTTCGCCGGCTTCACGAACACCGGCAGGCCGAGCTCTTCGGCGAGTTCGCTCGGCAGCCCAGGCGTCATCTGGTGCTCGGCGAATGCTCGATAGCGCGGCCTGGGGGATGCCGGCGGCGAGCAGCACCTGCTTGGCCATCGCCTTGTCCATCGCCACGGCGGAGGCGAGCACGCCGGCGCCGACGTAGGGGAGGCGGCCAACTCGACCAGGCCCTGCACGGTGCCGTCCTCGCCCATCGGGCCGTGGAGGAGCGGCATCACGACCGTGGTCGACGTGCGTGGCACGCCGCGCCGACAGCAGCGCAGTGGGCGACACGTCCGAGCCCGGACGGGTCGAGCTGGCCCGGCAACCGAGCCGGGCCGGCATCGAGTGCAGCGAGCGCAGCGTCGGCGACGCCCACTGACCGCCCGTCGAGATGCCGACCGGGGTGATGCGGTACCGCGACGGATCGGCGGCTGCCAGGACGTGCGGCTGCAGTGGTGCAGGACACGTCGTGCTCGGCCGACTCACCGCCGAACAGGACGATCAGGCTCGATCCGGTCGTCGTCGTCCCGGGCCGTGATTCGGTGACGTCGGATTGGGCGGCGTGCATCCCGGACTCGGTCATGATCGCGACGGTACCGTCAGCCCCCATGAAGATGCTGGCATCGCGACGTCGCCCAGGGGATCGGTGGACGTTTGCTCGGCCCCGATGTCGAGTTCGACGGAGCATCGTTCGACACGCGCTCGATCGAGCCAGGGCAATTGTTCGTGCCGATCGTCGCCGAACGAAACGGCCACGAGTTCATCGGCCAGGCGTATGACGCCGGCGCCGCACTGCACCTGACGAGCCAGGCCGACGAGTTCCGCAAGGACCACACCTCGATCGAGGTCGCCGACACGGCCCGCGCCTTGATGGACCTGGCCGCCTTCGCTCGAACGCAGAGCTCATCGCACGTCGTCGGCGTGACCGGCAGCGTGGGCAAGACCTCGACGAAGGATCTGATCGGAGCGGCGTGTTCGGTCCAGTTGAGGACGACGGCGAACGAGCGCAGCTTCAACAACGAGCAGGGTCTCCCGGTGACGATCCTGAATGCCCCCGATGACACCGAGGCGCTGATCCTCGAGATGGGGATGCGTGGGTTCGGTCAGATCACGGCGTTGTGCGAAGATGGCTCGGCCCGAGATCGGCGTGGTGACGACCGTGGGCTACTCCCACACCGAACTGGTCGGAGGCATCGAAGGCGTTGCGCAGGCCAAGCGGGAGCTCGTCGAGGCGCTCCCGAAGTCGGGAACCGCCGTGCTCAACGCTGACGACGACGCGAGTCGCTGCGATGGCGCGGCACACCGGCGCGTCGGTGCTCACCTTCGGAACCACCGGAGACGTGCGGATCAGCGAGCTCGTTCTCGACGAACTCGCACGACCGAGCTTCACCATCGACACGCCGTGGGGGAGTGCCTCGGTGCAGCTCGCAGTCAGTGGCGCCCACATGGCGATGAACGCGGCGGCTGCGATCGCGGTTGCCGGTTCGCTCGGCGTCGACCTCGACGCAGCGGTCGCTGCGCTCGACGGCGCCGAAGTGTCGGGGATGCGGATGGAGGTCACCCGGCTGGCCAGCGGCGCCGTGATCATCAACGACGCGTACAACGCCAACCCGACGTCGATGGGGGCTGCACTGGACGCGATCGTCGCGATGGACGCCACGCGACGATTCGCCGTGCTCGGGTGAGATGGCCGAACTCGACGAACCCGGCGAAGGGCATCGCGAAGTCGCTCGGAGGGCCGAGGCGCTGGGTGTCGAGCTGATCGCGACCGGCACCGATCTCTACGGAGTCGCGCCAGGCGGAGAATCCGGTCGCCGCACTCGGCGAACTCGGCGACGGCGACGTGGTGCTGGTCAAAGCGAGCCGATCGGCAGGCCTCGAACGCATCGTCACCGAACTCATCGACGGCTGAGCGTCGACGGGGGCGTCACGGGTTGACCGGCGCTTCGCCGCCTTCGGCCTCGGTGAGGAACGACTCGGGCGGTTGGCGTCGGAGGTCGAGCCACCACGCCAGGAAGAGCGCCCAGACCGCGCCGAACGCCGAGCACGGCGCGCGCGCCGATCGATCTCGAACAGGACACCACCGATCAGGTTGCCGATCGGGACGGTGCCGCCGAAGACCATGAACCAGAGCGGCATCACCGAGGCCCGCTCACCGTCCTTCATGTTGAGTTGCAGCGACGTCGTGATGGCCGTGGCCGTCATGAAGTAGAAGAAGCCGAGCACGAACCCGACGAAGTACGGCACGATCGGATCACGCAGCTGCGAGAACACGCCGAGCGCGATGCGCGAACCCGGTGAATCCACGGACGATCAGCACGCGCCGGTGGAAACGGGACAGGAACGTGCCGACCGAGATGGCACCGAAGAACGCGCCGAATCCCCAGGCGGCGTACAGCCAGCGGTAGTCGGGCGACTTCGCGTCGATGCCGAAGTTGAGTTCGGCGACCGACGGGAAGAGGCCGACGTAGATCAGGCTGATCAGCGAGAACGAGAACATGCCGATCAGCAGTCGGTTCAGCACGAGCCGGTTGCTTGGCGATCGTGATGCCGACACCGAGACGCCGCCACCCGCTGGACCATCGTGTCGGCCTTCACGTCCGGCATCGACGACGAGGATCAGCGCAGCGATGAAGAACAGGTAGGTGCCGGCGTTGATCACGAAGATCCACGCGATCGACAGACCGACCGCGCCGAGGACTCGCGGCGACGACCGGGCCCATCACACGCGTGCCGTTGATCATCGCCGAGTTCAGGCTGATCGCGCCGGGCAGGTCCGAACGGTGCACGAGCAGCGGCATCGATGCCTGGAACGCCGGAGCGTTCAGCGCATTGGCCGTGCCGATGCCGGCCTGCACGAAGAAGATCCACCAGATGCTGGCGTCCTTGGCCACGAGGTACGGCGGTGCCGAGTGTCAGGACCACCGAGATCGTCTGCATCCACAGCATCAACTTCTGCTTCGAGACCTTGTCGGCGAGCGCGCCGGCGGGGATCGACAGAACAGCAGCAGTGGTCCGAGCTGCACGGCGATCGCCACGCCGACCAACGCCGGTCGCCCGGTGCGGTCCTGGATGTAGGCCGGCAGCGTGACGTTCTGCATCCACGTGCCGATCTGGCTCAACGCGAGCCCGATGAACACCAGGCGGAACTTCGGATACGAGAGTGCTGCCGCGTGCCGTGCCGGGCGTCAATCCATGGCGAGGAGGCTCCACCGGCGGTGAAGTCGGGGAGGCAGCTGTCGTCATGTCCGAGAGAACTGAAGGGGGCGGGCGCGACGATACCCGTGCGAGCGCAACGGATCCGAAGTGAATTGGAACACTGTTCTGTCACTTCGCGGTATCCGGTCGGATCGATCCCTGCCGCACCTCCGAACCGTCGGATCCGGTCGAGGCAGCAGCAGACGATGGATCGCTCCGTCGGCGTGTGTCAGCGGAAGGTGCGGAAGAACGTGCGGACTTCGTCGACGTAGACGTCGGGCACTTCGAAGGCAGCGAAGTGGCCGCCCCTTGTCGTACTCGGCCCAGTGGCACAGCCCCGGATACCTCGGCTCGACCCACTTGCGAATCGGCGGCACGATCTCCTTCGGGAAGCGACGCGAACCCGGACGGGGAGGTCGCCGACCTCCAGACGGTCGACGCTTGCGGAAGCTCTCCCAGTACAGGCGGGCCGACGATGCACCGTTGCCGTTGATCCAGTACAGCATGATGTTGTCGAGCAATTCGTCGCGGGCCAGCACGTTCTCGGGGTGACGCGATGCCTCCGTGCCGGATTCGTCGGCGTTGTCGGTCCACGCCCAGAACTTCTCGATGATCCAGGCCGCCTGGGCCGAGGGTGAGTCGACGAGGCCGTAGCCGACCGACTGTGGGCGCGTCGACTGCTGCTTCGAGTAGCCGGAGTCCCAATCCGAGTAGTAGCCCGCCCGCTCGATCGCATCGAGCTTCGTCGGGTGCGAGGTCCTCGAGATCCGTCGGACGGCGCACCCATCGCAAGCGTCATGTGGATCGCTGCGCAGTGCTCGGGATCGAGCGCGCCGATCGAGTGTGTGATCGCCGATCCCCAGTCGCCGCCCTGCGCGACGTAGCGGTCGTAGCCGAGCCGGCTCATCAATGTCGGCGAAGACCTCACCGATCTTCTCGACACCCCAGCCCGTCTCTGTCGGTTTGCCGGAGAATCCGTAGCCCGGAAGCGACGGTGCGACCACGTGGAAGGCATCGGCGGCGTCGCCACCGAATCTGGTCGGGTCGGTGAGCGGCTCGATGACCTTGTGGAACTCGACGATCGATCCCGGCCAGCCGTGGCTCAGGATGAGTGGCATCGCGTCGTCGTGCGGCGAGCGGTGGTGGATGAAGTGGATGTCGAGTCCATCGACCCCTGCCTCCTCGCGGGACCGTCGTGAACTGGTCGAACCTGTTGAGCCCGGCTTCGCGAGATCGCCAGTCGTACGTGTCCGCCCAGTACGTGCACAGCTCCTGGATGTAGGCCAGCGGCGTGCCCTGCGTCCAGTCGTCGACGGGTTCGCCTTCGGGCCAGCGGGTGTTGCGCAGCCGTGTCCGCAGGTCGTCGAGCAGTGCGTCGGACACGTCGATCGTGAACGGTCGGACGTCGGTGCTCATCGTGCGGCCGGCCCGTCGGTTGCTCCGCCGGCGAATGCCTGCGCTTTGGTCATCCAGTCGCGAGCGTCGTCGCCGACCAGGGTCAGGTCGGTGGCGTCGACGTGTCGGCACTGGGTGACGACGAGACAGAAGTCCTCGGCGGATCCCGTGACCGACTGCTCGGCGTCGTCGGGGCCGTAGTGCCACACGTCGCCCGACGGAGCCGCCAGTTCGACCCGCACGTCGGAGGTGGGCGCGTCCATGCCACGGTTGATGTAGGTCCACTTGCGGGTGATGAAGCCGAGTTGGGCGATGTGCTGGAGACGGTCGGTCGATTCGAGCGTGGCGCCCACTGCGTCGACGATGTGCTGGCCGTGTGCCCAGCACTCCATGAGACGGGCGGTGAGGAACGACTTGGCGCCCATCGACGGGCCGTACCAGACGACGCGAGCGTCGTCGGCGAGCCCGCTCGCAGCATCTGCCAGTACGGAACGATTGGTTCGCCATGCGTCGAGCAGATCAGGCGGCGTCATCCGCCTGAAGCTCCCGAGCGTGAGATCGTCCATCGTGTCGGGCGTTGCGTCCGGTGCGAAGACCGGCGCCAAGCCGGCCATCGAAGCTCGGAATCCGTCCTCGTCGGCGATCGCCAGCGCTGCTGTCCCGTCGAAGAAGGTGAGGTGACCGATCTGGTCGGCAACCGACCACCGCTCGCTCGCTGTCGGTCGGGACCACGCGTCGGCGTCGAAACCGGCGACGACACGGTCGAGTGCGTCCTGTTCGTCGATCAGATCCTGACGGACACTCGCTGCGGTCGGTCCGGTCGATGACACGTTGGTCGTCATCACGGCGAACCTACCGGGCGCGCACCGCTCGGTCGTGAGTCAGAACTTCCAGCAGTCGGGTCGAATGCTGCGCCCTTGGAGCGCATCGTCGACGCCGTCGTAGACCGCTCCGTCGCCGAGCAGACCGATGTGGCCCACGATGCGCCAGCAGTAGCTCTGCAACTTCACGTTGGTCGCACCGTCGTTCATGCGGGCGGTGCGCGCCGGAAAGACGACCTCGTCGAATGCGGTGTAGATGTTGGTGTACTCGACGTCACCGATCGTGTCGTCGCCCGCATTCAGATCGTTCAGGAAGGTCGATCCCCGTCGCATCTGTTCACACGCGTCGCAGATCTGGGTGATCCCGAACACGCCGGCGATGTTCGCCAGACGAGTGCCGTTGTTCGGTGCGCCGAGCATGACGAGGCTGTCGACGCTCGACGATCCGCCGAGGTTCTTGATGTAGTACCGACCGACGAGGCCACCCTGGCTGTGCGCAACGAGGTCGACCTGCGATGCGCCGGTCTGCGCGAGGACGGTGTCGACGTAGTCGCCGAGCGCCTGCGACGAGAGTGCGATGTCCTGGAGGCCGCCACCGGGAAGGGCGAACGTGTAGGCGTCGTACCCGTCGTCAGCGAGTCGGTTGCGCAGCGGCAGCACGGTGAACTCGGGGGAGAACGTCCCGCCGACGACGATCACCGGGTCGTCGGCTGCTTGCGCCCGAGCGACGGGCGCACCGCCCACCGAGATCGCGGTGGCGACCGCAACGAGCGCTGCGGAGACGAGAAGTCGGATGCGTGAGGTCATGGGGGCCTTTGGGTCGCTGGTTGTTACCAACGGGTAACTTAATGAGTGGTGTGACGTCGGTCAAGTCGGGCGTGCCATCGGTCAACTCGCCATCGAAGCGGAGCGGGTGGTTCCCGCCGAGTCGCGTCGAACTAGGTTCGCTCGCATGAGGCCGAGTGAGCTGCCAGCGAGGACGTCGACATGAGCATCGGAACGCCACTTCGCTCGAAGTTGGACACCAACTCCGACGACTACCGCGCCAACCTCGCCGAGATGCAATCGATGTGGGAGGAAGTGGCGGCGCTCATGGAGACCGTCCCGACCATCGGCGGGCAGCGTTACGTCGATCGTCATCGCAAGCGCGGCAAGATGCTGGTGCGCGAGCGCATCGAGGCGCTCGTCGATCCGAACACCCCGTTCCTCGAACTCTCGGCCCTCGCAGCGTGGGGGACGCAGGATCCGGTCGGCGTCGGCGTCGTCCAGGGCATCGGCGTGATCGAAGGAGTCGAGTGCGCGATCACCGGCACGGACATGAGCGTCAAGGGTGGTGCGGCCAATCCGACCACGTGGAAGAAGAGTCAACGATTCCACGAGATCGCCCGCGAGAACCGGCTGCCACTGATCAACCTCAACGAGTCAGCCGGCGCAGACCTGCCACGCCAGGCCGACCTCTTCATCCAGGGCGGGGCCAGCTTCAAGGCGCTCACGCAACTCTCGAAAGCGGGCATCCCGACCATCACCGCGGCGTTCGGACCGAACACGGCGGGCGGCGCCTACACGCCGGGTATGAGCGACTACACGATCTTCGTCAAGGACGCCGGCACCGCATATCTCGGTGGGCCGCCGCTGGTGAAGATGGCCATCGACGAGATCGTCGACGAAGAGTCGCTCGGTGGCGCCGAGATGCACTCGCGCACCAGTGGCCTGTCCGATTACCTCGCACAGGACGAGATGGACGCCCTGCGGATCATCCGCCAGATCGTCCGCCACCTCGGCTGGAAGAAGCTCGGCCCGGGCCCGACGATGCCGGCCGACGACCCGCTGTACGACCCGATGGAGTTGCTGGGGTGTGCGTCGGCAGACGTGCGCATCCCGTTCGACATCCGCGAGGTGCTACGCCCGGATGTTCGACGGCAGCCGCTTCGAGGAGTTCAAGTCGCTGATCGGCGAGACGCTGATCTGTGGATGGGCGTCGATCCACGGCTTCCCGATCGGCGTGATCGGCAACAACGGCATCCTCTTCTCGGAAGAAGCGAAGAAGGGCGCCCAGTTCATCCAGTTGTGCAACCGGATGTCGGTGCCGATCGTGTTCATGCACAACATCACCGGCTTCATGGTCGGCTCCAAGGCCGAGCAGGGCGGCATCATCCGCAACGGCGCCAAGATGATCAACGCGGTGTCGAACTCCGAGGTGCCGCACTTCAACCTGATGGTCGGGGCGAGCTACGGCGCCGGCAACTACGGCATGGCCGGCAAGTCCTACGACCCGCGCTTCATCTTCACGTGGCCGAACCACCGCATCGCGGTGATGGGTCCGAAGCAGTTGGCGGGCGTGATGGACATCATCGCCCGCAACTCGGCCGCCGGTCGCGGCATCGATGTCGACGAGGAAGCGCTGCTCGCACAGACGAGCGCACTGGAAGAACAGATCGAAGGCGAGTCGACAGCGCTCTATTCGACGGGACGATTGTGGGACGACGGGATCATCCATCCCGGCGACTCGAGGACGGTGATGGGCATGGCCATCTCAGCAGCGCACTCGAACGTCGTGCAGGGAACGTCCGAATACGGCGTGTGGAGGCACTGATGGTTTCGACATCACTCACTCGCTGCGCTCGCTCCGTTCCGTCGAGTTCTGTTGGGGACTCGCTGCGCTCGTTCTCGGTTCCTTCTACTCGCTCACAGCAAGCTGATCGGCTCGTTGCAAGGGGCTCCGGGCAAGCCCTCTGCCCCTTCCGATCCCCGCTCGCCTCGCTCTGCTCGTCGGAAGGCTTCCGTGTCATGAGTTCTCTCTCCACTCCACCCGGGTCGCTTTCTCGGCGGATCACTTCTCTGTTGATCGCGAACCGGGGTGAGATCGCTGTTCGGATCGCTCGGACCGCTCATCGCCTGGGGATCTCGACGGTCGGGGTGTACTCCGAGCCCGATGCGAACGCGATGCACGTCGACGCGGTCGACATCGCCGTCGCGCTCGGCGGGTGGACGCCCGCCGAGTCGTACCTGCGTGCCGATGCGATCATCGAGATCGCGCTCGCTCAGGGCTGCCAAGCAGTCCACCCCGGCTACGGGTTCCTCGCCGAGAACGCCGACGTTGCAGAACAGGTCGCAGCCGCTGGACTGATCTGGGTCGGTCCGACTCCCGATCAGATCCGGACGCTCGGCGACAAGGTCGCAGCGAAGAAGCTCGCCATCGAATCGGGTGTGCCGACAGCGCCGCTGTTCGAGATCACCGACGGCGCACTGCCAGACGGCATACCGATGCCCGCGCTCGTCAAAGCTGCCGCCGGTGGCGGCGGTCGGGGCATGCGCATCGTGAGATCGCCCGAGGAACTCGAGGAGGCCGTCGCTGCCGGATCGCGAGAGGCGAAGTCGTCGTTCGGCGACGGGACCGTCTTCGTCGAGCCCTACATCGAACGCGCCCGCCACGTGGAGGTCCAGATCATCGGCGACATGCACGGCAACGTCGTCCACCTCGGTGAACGAGAGTGCTCGATCCAGCGGCGCAATCAGAAGATCGTCGAAGAGTCGCCGTCGGCAGGCATCACACCGGAGACGAGAGCGGCGATCTGCGACGGCGCAGTGGCTCTTGCGAAGTCCGTCGGGTACCACGGGGCCGGCACGGTCGAGTTCCTCGTGGACGAGGCTGGCAGCGTCGACTCGATCAACTTCCTCGAGGTCAACACCCGCCTGCAGGTCGAGCACCCGGTCACCGAAGCGGTCACGGGTGTCGACCTCGTCGAGTTGCAACTGAGAGTCGCCGCAGGCGAGGAGCTCGCACTGCGCCAGGAATTCGTGCGGGCACACGGCCACGCCATCGAGGTTCGTGTCGTCGCCGAGGATCCGGCCGCAGGGTGGCTGCCCTCGACCGGTTCGATCAGTTCGTTCGACCTGTCCGGTGAGCCTGATCTCGTGCGCATCGACACCGGGTTCCGCTCCGGCTCCGTCGTCAGCTCGGACTACGACTCGATGCTGGCCAAGGTCATCGCCCACGGCGCCGACACGCGCCGAGGCGGCAGCCAAGCTCCGGCGGGCGTTACGCGTGTCGGAGGTCGACGGCGTCAAGACGAACCTCTCGACACTGGTGTCGATCCTCGGCGAACGCGACTACCTGAATGCGGCGACGCCGACGGCGTACCTCGACGAGCATCCCGACGTGGTCGCAGCGGCCGGCCCGACCGGTGGGGACCGTACGGCGCTGATGCTGGCGGCGGTCTTCGCGACCGAGCGGTCGGAGCGCGCCGGCGACGCGGTCACCGGATTCGCACCGTCCGGCTGGCGGAACCTGCGAACCCAGGGTCAGCGTCAAGTGTGGTCCGTGGTGGGGACGGAGGTGTCCGAAGCCGTCGAGTTCACGGTGTGTCGCGACGCCGCCGACGTGCGGATCGGCATGTGGCCGGAGCCGACCGAGGACGGGTCGCTTCCCGACGATGAACGAGCACGGTTGGCGGTGAGGCTGCTCTCGATCGCCGAGATCGACGGGCGGCCCGGTGCCGTGACCATCGCAACCGAGATCGACGGTGTTCGACGGGTCGTCGAGGCAACGGTCGACGATGACGTCGTACGCACGCGGAGTGTCGCCGGGGCGATCGCCTGGACGCAGGTCCCTCGATTCGTCGACCACGACGCCGAGGTCGCCGGTGGCGGCCCGGTCTGCCCGCTGCCGGGCACCGTGATCGCCGTGCACGTGTCGGCTGGCGACGAGGTCGTCCAAGGCGCCGTGCTGATGGTGGTCGAGGCGATGAAGATGGAGCACAAGATCACCGCCGGGGCGGCGTCGACGGTGACCGAGGTGCACTTCGAGGTCGGGTCCCGCGTCGATCAAGGGGACCTGCTCGTCAGCCTCGAGGCAGCGGCCGACGGCGAGTCCGATGGCTGACCCGATTCGCATCGCCAACTGTTCGGGATTCTTCGGCGACCGGCCGTCCGGCGCGCTGGAGATGGTCGAAGGTGGACCGATCGACGTGCTCACGGGTGACTGGCTCGCCGAGCTGACGATGCTGATCCTCAGCCGGATCCGTGCCAAGCGCCCCGGTCAGGGCTATGCCGCGCACCTTCGTCTCGCAGATGGAACAGGTCATGGGTTCGTGCCTCGACCACGGCATCAAGGTCGTCTCGAACGCGGGAGGTCTCGACCCGGACGGATGCGCCGAAGCGGTCCACGAGATCGCCCAGAAGCTCGGGCTGAACCCGACGATCGCCTACGTCGACGGCGACGACCTCCTGCCACGACTCGACCAGCTGTCCGCCGCCGGTTCGTTGCAACCATTCACGGACGGCGACGGCGACCGGGACGACGACGGAGGCGACGCTGATGGCTGGGGCGACGTCGAGCGGTTCGTGAGCGCGAACGCATACCTCGGTTGCTTCGGCATCGTCGATGCGCTGAGCGAGGGCGCCGACATCGTGATCACGGGGCGAGTCACGGACGCTGCCGTGGTGTGTGGGCCTGCTGCGTGGCATCACGGATGGTCACCGACCGACTTCGATCAACTGGCCGGCGGTGTGGTCGCCGGCCATCTCATCGAATGCAGTGGTCAGGTGACCGGTGGCAACTACTCGTTCTTCGACGAGATCGACGGTCGAACCGAGGTCGGGGGCCGAGCCCGTTTCGGCTTCCCCTGGGCCGATGTCGCCGATGACGGATCGTGCGTGATCGGCAAGCACGACGGCACGGGCGGGGCCGTCACCGTCGGCACGGTCACCAGCCAACTGCTCTACGAGATCGGCGGGCCCGACTACCTGGGCCCCGACGTCACGGCACGCTTCGACACCGTGGAACTCGAACAGATCGAACGCGATCGGGTGCGGGTCACCGGCACGGTCGGCGTGGCACCGCCCGCCACGTTGAAGGTCGCCATGAACGAGCTCGGCGGTTTCCGCAACTCGTTCAGCGTGGCGCTGACCGGTCTGGACATCGACGCGAAGGCCGAGTTCGCACAGGCGGCGTTCTGGGATGCGTGCCCGTATGGCCCCGACGACTTCGATGCGATCGACAGCCGGGTGATCCGAACGGACAAGAACGACCCGGCGACCCAGGAAGAAGCGACAGCGATCTGGCGAGTCACCGTGAAGGACGCGGACGAGCGCAAGGTCGGCCGAGCATTCTCGGACGCCAACGTGCACACGGCCCTTGCCGGCATCCCAGGCATGTACGGCCTCGGAGGCGGCCCGGGCAATGGCGGTCCGTTCGGCGTGTACCGACCCGCACGGGTGAGCCGTGACGTGGTCCCGCAGTACGTGCACCTCCTCGGGCGTGGGAGCCACGAGGTCCCCTCGACACATCCCGGACCTGGTCCGTTCCCGCCCGGCACCATCACGACCGGGTCAACGGAACCTGGTCCTTCCGTGCCGGGCGGCAACGGACCAGGTCCTGTCGAGGCGGTGCCGTTGGGGACGCTGATCGGGACGCGATCTGGCGACAAGGGCGGCAACGCGAACCTCGGTGTGTTCGTCCGGTCCGAAGCGGCCTGGACGTGGATCGACGGGTTCCTCACCACCGAGCGGCTCGACGACCTGCTGCCCGAGACGGCGGCGTTGCGAACCGATCGACACCGCTTCCCCAAGATCTGGGCGCTGAACTTCGTGGTGCACGACCTGCTGCAGGAGGGTGTTGCCGCGTCGACGCGTCAGGACGCGCAGGCCAAGGCGCTCGGCGAATGGCTGCGAGCCCGAGTCGTCGACGTCCCCGTCGCCCTGCTCTGACCCCGTCGGTTCAGCCGTCGTCAGTCGTCGTGAGCTGCGAGCGCGAGATGCAGGGTCCGCAGCAGGTCGACGAGTTGCGCCTGTTGTCTCGAACCGAGTGACCCGACGATCTGCAGTTCGTTGTCGGTGTGGTCCGCCACAGCAGCCTCGATGGTGTCGAGGCCCGCTGCCGTCAAGGCGACGAGCACCTGGCGGCCGTCGTCGGGATGCCGCGTCCGCTCGACGAACGAACGCGCCTGCAGACGGTCGATGCGATTGGTCATCGCTCCCGACGTGATCATCATCGAATCGAGCAGGTCGCCCGGTGTGAGTCGGTAGGGGGCGCCCGATCGCCGCAACGTGGCGAGCACGTCGAACTCCCAGGATTCGAGTCCGTGACGGTCGAACGTCGTGTCGAGCCTCTGGCGGAGCAGGCGTTCGATGCGCGAGATCCGACCGATGATCTCCATCCCGCTCACGTCGAGGTCCGGGCGCTCCCGGTGCCATTGTCCGACGATCTCGTCCACGCGGTCCGGTTGCATCCGACCATCGTACGTCGGCGGTCTCTTGATGTGAAGACAACTGGTAGAGTTGTCTTCATGTCGAGAGAAATCGTGAGTGACGAGGATCAGTCCAAGATCGGGCTGGCTTCGTTGCGCACAGCGCTGACGCCGATGGTGTGGGGAACGACCTACATCGTGGCGACCGAGTTCCTGCCGGCCGGTCGCCCGATGCTCGCAGCCGTCGTGCGGGCGCTCCCGGTCGGTCTCGCGTTCGTGCTCGTCGGTCGCACCCTGCCGACCGGCCACTGGTGGTGGCGCTCGGCGGTGCTCGGCACGCTGAACATCGGGGCCTTCTTCGCGCTGCTGTTCGTTGCAGCGTTCCGGCTCCCCGGTGGCGTGGCAGCGACAGCGGGAGCGCTCCAGCCGATCGTGGCGGCTGCGATCGCGTCGGTCGTGCTCGGTGAGCCGTTCACGCGGCGCGTCGTGGTCGCCGGAATGCTCGGCGTCGCCGGTGTGGCGATGCTGGTCCTCGGCCCCGAGGCCGCACTCGACCAGGTCGGAGTCGCCGCTGCATTGGCCGGCACGGTCTCGATGGCGGTCGGCGTCGTACTGACCAAGAAGTGGGGGAGGCCCGTGGACCTCGTGACCTTCACCGGATGGCAACTGACCGCGGGTGGACTGGTGCTGCTCCCCGTCCTGCTGATCTTCGAGGGCCTCCCCGCCGAGATCACCACACGGAACGCCGCCGGGTTCGCGTGGCTCGCGATCGTCGGCACGGGCTTGGCCTACTCAAACTGGTTCAGAGGCATCCAGCTCCTCCCGGTCTCGGTGGTCAGCTTCCTCACACTGCTCAGCCCGCTGGTCGCGACCCTGATCGGTTGGATCGCACTCGACGAAGCGTTGACGATCGTGCAGACCGCTGGCGCTGTGCTCGTGTTGGTCGCCGTCGTGACCTCGCAGCGTCGGCGACGGTCGTCGTGATCAGACGCGGGTCGGGCGACCGAACCAGGCGTCGATCCCGTCGACCCATCGCACGATCGGCGTGCCGGTCGGTTCGGGGAGTCCGGCGGCGACGAAGGATTCGTCGTGGTGGTCGACGAGCGTCGCCTCGTGGATCCGCCATTCGGGATGGTCGACGGGATGGTGACGCAATCGCCCACGACGACGCGGCCACTGGACCACGGTGCCCCAGCGGGCGGTGAGGAAGGCGTCGAGTTCTGAGGGGGCGTCGATCTCGTCGCCGATCTCGATGGTGACGTCGGTGGTCGAGCGCGGCCGTTTCGGCCAGCGGCGTGACTCGGTCACATACCGCCGACGTCCGGCCTCCACGTCGACCGTGAGGCGACTCCACACGTACGGGAATCCGAGCAACCATCGGGCGAACACGACGATCGCGAGGCGGTCGGCTTCGAGCGAGAAGAACCAGACGGCGCGGTTGCCGGCCGAGTCGACGACGTAGGTGCGGACGTTGGTCTCGGCGAAGCTCGAGATCCAGGGAATGGGTGGCACGAACCGCGGCGTCGCCTGGTTCATCTCGAACGGGACGAGTGACACGTAGGCCATGCCGTCGAGCGTGTCGACGCGCAGTCCGTCCGGCAGCAGCGCCTGGACGACCTCGGGCGTCGTACGCCCAGTGCACGAACGTCAGATCGTCCCATCGGTTGCGCAGCCACCAGCGGCCCATGGGAGTCGGCCGGGCTGCCGAGATGGCAGCCGGTGTTGCGCCGTCGGGAACAGTCATCGAGCCACTGACGGTACCCTCGCGCGACCATGGCTGCCCACGACATCGAAGCAATCGAAGTCGATCGCACCAAGCACGTGTTCATCGAGTTCTCCGACGGGGTCACCGCGAAGTTCGACCTCGCGCCGCTGCGCCTCGCCTGCCCGTGTGCCGAGTGCAACTCGCGCCGCCAGAAGGGCACGTCGGTGTCGATCATGGCCGAGACGAAGCCCGACGAGGTGGCGATCACCGAAGCGGCGATGGCCGGCAACTGGGGTCTGAACCTCGATTGGAACGACGGGCACTCGACGGGCATCTACGCCTTCGAGAACATGCGCCGGTGGATCGACGAATTCATCGTCGAAGCTCACGTCACCCGCCCCGACGGCCCGTCCTGATTGTCGCTGCCCGCCGGTCGGGTGTTGCTGGATCGGGTGGTGCGGGCTGCGACGCCAGGCTCGTTCGCTGGCGCTCGGCGAGCCGGCCCGTCCTGATCGTCGCCCCTCGACGGCCGACCGACGCTGAGCTGGCAACAACTCAGCCGTTGATGATGTCGGCGTAGATCGGCAGCATCATCGCCGGACCCGAGAGCAGGAACTCGGTGATGCAGGTCTCGCGCCACTTGTCGAGCTCGCCCTTGATCTTGTCGGCGGGGCCGACGAGTGCGACGTCTTCGACCATCTCGAGCGGGATCGAGGCGGCGGCTTCGTCCTTCTTGCCTTCGAGATACAGGTTCTGCACCTTGTCGGCGACGTCGCCGTACCCCATCCGCTCGAACACCTCGTAGTGGAAGTTGGCGCCTTTCGCTCCCATGCCGCCGGCGTAGAGGGCGAGGAACGGTCGGATCATGTCGGCGCACTTCTGCACGTCGTCGCCCGGAACGACCATCACGCCGCACGACACGTCGAAGCGGTCGGCCTTGCCGTCCTCGCCCGAAGCGTCGAACCCCTTGGCGAGCTGCTCGCGGTACCAGCCGTCCTCCTTCGGTGAGAAGAAGAGCGGGAGCCAACCGTCGGCGATCTCAGCGGAGAGTGCGACGTTCTTCGGGCCTTCGGCGGCGAGGTAGATCGGGATGTCCTTGCGCAGCGGATGGACCGTCGGCTTGAGCGCCTTGCCGAGGTTCATCCCGCCATCAAACGGCATGTCGTAGTGCTTGCCGTGGAACTCGACGGGTGCTTCACGAGCCCAGACCTGACGCATGATGTCGATGTACTCGCGGGTGCGTTCGAGTGGCCGCGGGTACGGCTGGCCGTACCAGCCTTCGACGACCTGTGGCCCGGAGGCGCCGATGCCGCAGATGAACCGGCCGTTCGACAGGTGGTCCATCGTGAGTGCGGCCATCGCGGTGGCTGTGGGAGTGCGAGCCGACATCTGCATGATGCCGGTGCCGAGTTGCACCTTCTCGGTCTGAGCGCCCCACCAGGACAGGGGTGTGAGCGCATCGGATCCGTACGCCTCGGCGGTCCAGATCGAGTTGAAGCCCAGCTTCTCGGCTTCGAGGATCCCTTCGAGTGCGCCGTCGGGCGGACCTGCCGACCAGTATCCGGTGTTGTATCCGAGCTTGATGTCTGCCATGGCGAGACCGTAGGCCAGCAGCGGCCGATCGGCTCAGTTCGGCGTGTTGTGTGTACCGGTACGCCATGATGAAGCCATGGGTGCTGCAGGATCGGACGACAGGCTGGTCGTCACCGACTCCGTGCGAATCCCACAGTTCGAACTGGTCGAGTCGTTCAGCGCCTCGGGCGGACCAGGTGGGCAGCACGCCAACAAGGCAGCGACCCGCGTCGAGTTGACGTTCGATGTGGCGACGTCGTCGGCGTTCAAGCACGAGCACCAGCGTCAGCGAGTGATCGAACGGCTGGGCACACCGGTCCGGGTAGTCGCCGACGACGAGCGCTCGCAGCTGCGCAACCGGGACATCGCCCAGGAGCGGCTGGCGCAGAAGATCCGCTCGGCGGTCGCCGTGCCGAAGCGTCGTCGGGCCACGAAACCGACCCGTGGCTCGCAACGGCGTCGACTGGCCTCGAAGGCGCAACGCAGCGAGTTGAAGCAGCAACGCAAGCGTCCCCGTCGCGACGACTGACGGGTCGCCGCCGATCGTTACCAGATCTTGTGTCTGTCCAACTGCTCGCTTTGGGGCAGCGGCCGAGAGTGTTCGCATGATCGACAACGATTCGTCCCGCCCCATCGACAGCCCGGGCAGCGACCCGGCCGCCGAGCCTGTCATCGCCCCCAGATCGCGGCGCCGATTCCTGGGCGCGATCGGCGTCGGCGTCGGCGCCGCCGTGGCCGTGCCGTCCATCGTGTCGGCGCAGACCGACGACGAGCGACAGGACCGGCGTGAGCGAGGCACTCGTGAACGCGGCGATCGGCGCCGGCCGGAGCGCGACGAGCGCGACGGGGACGATCAGGCTCGGACGGTCGATCGAGATGATGCGCAGCGGTTCAGCCGCCTCTTCGATCTGCCGGCGTTCGCCGAGCCGAGCCAGGAACTCCGAGAGGCGTTGACCGAGTGCGGTCGGCCGGGCGGAATGATGGATGCGGGCGATCCACTCGAGGTGGGCCCGATCCGCCTGATCACCGAGCCGGAGCTGAGTCCGGACAATCGGGACAACGCGACCCACACGGCTGGAGTCACCTTCCTCGGCCAGTTCATGGACCACGACATCACGCGAGATGCCGGTTCGCGGCTCGGGCGGGTGACACCGGTTCGGCGTAGCACGAACCTGCGGTCGGCGCGCCTCGATCTGGACAGCGTCTACGGAGGTGGCCCCGACGAGTCACCGGACCTCTACGACGGCTTCCGGCTCCGAGTGGAGTCCGGCGGGCTGTTCGAAGACGTCCCTCGAGACGACGCGGGGCTGGCGATCCTCGGCGACGACCGCAACGACGAGAATCTGATGCTCTCCGGCGTGCACGCAGCGTTCCTGATGTTCCACAACGCGGTGCTCGACGACGTCTCGACCGGCACGCCCGCTGCCGATGATTTCGAGCGGGCCCGTCAGATGGTGCGCCACCACTACCAGTGGATCGTCGTGAACGAGGTGCTCCCGCAGTTCGTCGGCCAGTCGATGGTCGACGACATCGTCGCCAACGGACGCCAGGTGTACACGTCCGATCCGGCCCAGATCCCCCTCGAGTTCCAGGCGGCCGCCTACCGGTTCGGTCATTCGATGATCCGGCCGTCGTACCGGGCCAACCTCGCCGGCGACGACGGCGAGCCGTTCTTCGCCTTCGTGTTCGATCCGGACACGTTCGGCGACGACGACCCGGAGGATCTGACCGGGCGCTCGAGAGCGGCGCGCCGCTTCGTCGGCTGGCAGACCTTCTTCGACTTCGGAGACGGCGAGGTCAAACCGAACAAGCGGATCGACACGAAGATGTCGACGCCACTGTTCCAACTCCCGATGTTCTCCATTCCGACGGAGCGCGGCGAAGACGTGGGCTCGACGTCGTTGGCGACCCGCAACCTGCTCCGCCACATCACCTGGCAGATCCCTTCGGGTCAGGACGTGGCCCGCTCGATGGGCGTCGACCCGCTCGCAGTCGCCGATCTCGCCGACCTCGGTCAGCTCGGAGCGAACCTCGACCGGTCGACGCCGTTGTTCTTCTACCTGTTGCGTGAAGCCGACGTCGTGGCCGATGGGTTGCACCTCGGCCCCGCCGGTGGGCGCATCGTCGCCGAGGTCTTTCTCGGCATGCTCGAACTCGACGGTGACAGCTACCTGAACGTGGCCGGCGGATGGCGTCCGACGCTGCCGCAGCGAGACGGAACGACCGGCGACGACTTCACCATGACCGACCTCCTCACGATCGCCGGAGTCGACCCCGACTCCCGCGGCCAGTGACCGGAGCCGACGCAGTCAACGACCGGCGACAGTGGAGAACGTGACTGGGAGATGTTCGGCGCCGAAGATCGCTGTGGCGGTCGGCTTCCACTCGATCCGACCGTCGACAGCGAGGTCGGGCATCCGCTGAGCGAGGATCGGCAGCGCCTCCTGCAACTCGGCTCGAGCGAGCGAGGCGCCGAGGCAGTAGTGGATGCCGGACCCGAAGGTCATCTGCATCCGGCCCTTGACGGGTTCGCGTGTGATGTCGAACGTGTGGGTGTCACCGTCGGCGATCACACCGCCGTCGAAGTTCGCTGATGCGAGCGACGGGAAGACGAAGGTGCCCTTCGGGAACAGGATGTCCCGATAGACGATGTCCTCGCTGGCGAAGCGGCCGGTGCTTCGGATCGCACCGAAATAGCGCATCACTTCCTCGACGGCCTGCGGAGCGAGTTCCGGTCGTTCGGCGAGCAGCGCCCACTGATCCGGATGGTCGCAGAACACGCCGACGGCGCACGAGAGTTGGTTGCGGGTGGTGTCGGTGCCGCCGATGATGACGGCGTTGACCATCGTCACGAGTTCCTGACTCGACAGGCGGTCGCCCTGCTCCTCGGCGGCGATCAGCTGGGTGATGAGGTCGGCGCGCGGCTCGGTGCGGCGTCGCTCGATCATCTCGACGACGTATTCGTTCAGCTCGGTCTGGGCCTGCTTGATGACATCGAGTTCGTCGGCGGCGGTGCCGTCGAAGATGCGCAGCACGTCTTCGGCCCACCGGGAGAAGAGCTGCCAGTCCTCGCGAGGTGCACCCAGGAGTTCGCAGATGATCGGGATCGGATACGGATCGCAGATGTCGACGGCGATGTCTGCCCGGCCCGTCGACGCCACCGGGTCGATCAGCTCGTTGACGACGTCGCGCATGAACGGTCGGAGTCGGTCGGCTTCGCGCGGCGAGAACGCTTTCGCGACGAGGCGCCGGAGTCGCACGTGCGCCTCGCCTTCCGCCGCGAGAATCGATGTCGGTCGATCCGTGAAGAACGGGTCGGTGATGCCCATCAGGGTCGGCAACAGCGCAACGGCGTTGTGCCACTGCTTGTCGCGCAGGATCGCGACGACGTCGTCGTAGTGCAGGATCGAGTAGCCGACCGGGCTTCGTGCGATCCAGCTCTGTTCGGCGACCGAGCGGTAGGCCTTCGCCGAGTCGCTGCGTTCGAGTTCGCGCATCTCGGGAGTCACCAGCGGCAGGTCGAGGTCGTGGACGCTGACGGGGCTGGCAGTGACCGTGTCGGCGTCGCTCATGGTGGGGACACTACGACTGTCAGCGGTTCGCACCGGGATCGGATCCGGCGATGCTCGCGAAGTGGCGTCGCAGTCGGAGGTGCGACTGTGGTCAGGCGATGACGTCGACGGCGGTGGCGCCGAGCGATGCGGCGACGATCGCGTTGGCGTGCGAGCCGTTCACCGTGTTCAGCCCGTGTTCGATGGCCGGGTTGCGACGTGCGGCACCGAGCGCGCCGTAGACGGCGACCTCGTACTGGTAGGGAAGCGTCGCGTTGGTCAGGGCGTAGGTGCTGGTGTGCGGCACGGCTCCCGGCATGTTGCCGACGGCGTAGTGAACGACGCCGTGCATCTCGTAGACGGGGTCCTCGTGCGTGGTCTCGCGGGTGGTTGCGATGCAGCCGCCCTGGTCCACGGCGACGTCGACGATGACCGCACGTGGCTTCATCTGCTTGACGAGGTCCTCGGTCACGACGACGGGGGCGCGGCCACCGGCGACGAGCAC
Source organism: Ilumatobacteraceae bacterium (assembly GCA_963797925.1). Classification (GTDB taxonomy): domain Bacteria; phylum Actinomycetota; class Acidimicrobiia; order Acidimicrobiales; family Ilumatobacteraceae; genus Ilumatobacter_A. Next base: position 378,339 of record CAWCQZ010000002.1, read on the forward strand.
GGCGCCGATCACCAGGTCGGCTTCCATCACCGTGCGTTCGATCGAGCCCTGGTTCGAAGCAAGCGTGGAGATGCGACCCTTGTGGATCTGGTCGACGTAGCGCAGGCGCTCGAGGTTCTTGTCGAGCACGGTGACTTCGGCCTCCATGCCGGCCGCGATCACTGCGGAACTCCATCCGACGTTGCCGGCACCGAGCACGACGACCTTGGCAGGGCTGACTCCGGGCACGCCACCCATCAACACGCCCCGGCCGCCCTTGTGGCGCTCGAGGAAGTGGGCGCCCATCTGAGGGGCGAGCCGACCGGCGACTTCGCTCATCGGGGCGAGCAACGGCAGACCGCCGTCGGCGGTCTGAACGGTCTCGTAGGCAACGCTGGTGGTCTTGGCTGCCAGCAGTGCGTCGGCCACTGCGGGGTATGCGGCGAGGTGGAGGTACGTGAACAGCGTGAGGTCCTCACGCAGGTACTGGAACTCCTCCGCCTTGGGCTCCTTGACCTTGACGACCATCTCCTGGCTCCACGCATCGGCAGCGGTCGCCACGATGGTCGCTCCGGCTGCCTCGTAGTCGGCGTTCATGATCGACGCGCCGACACCGGCGCCGTCTTCGACGAAGACCGACACGCCGCCACGGGCGAGTTCGCGGACGCCGTCCGGCGTCATGGCCACGCGGTGCTCGGCGGTCTTCACTTCCTTCGGGACACCGACGGAAGAGATGGCGGGAGCGGTGGCGTTGGTCATGCCTGACATGATCGGCGTCGCCGGACCGCGCATGGAACGGAAGTCCCTCACCTGACTAGGGTCAAGCCGTGGATTCCCCGGGGCAAGATCCGATCGACGCTCGAATCATCGGCATCCTTCGCTTCAACGGTCGAATCAGTTGGAAAGAGCTGGCGGATCGAGTGCACCTTGCCCCGAGTTCGGTCGCTGATCGAGTGCGACGCCTGGAGGAGCGGGGAGTGATCAACGGCTACTCGGCGCGGATCGACCCGGCAGCGGTGGGGCGCACCGTCCGAGCGGTCGTCGACGTCAGTCTGGTTCCCGGCGACGAGGCCGATGCATTCGAGGCGCGGCTGGTCGAGCGGGACGAGATCACCATGGCCTCCTACGTCACGGGGTCATCCGACTACACGATCGTCGCCGAATGTGCGGGGGCCGAAGGGCTCGACGCCTTCGTGCGGTGGGTGCGTGCCGACGAAGCGGTGGCGCGCACTGAATCGAAGTTGATGCTTCGTTCCGTCGTCGGCTGAATCGGGTCCGGCGAGTGTCGCCGTAGGCTCGACGGAAGTGAACGGTCGGTCCCACTACGACGTCCTGGGCGTGCCGACGGGTGCGTCGGCAACGACCATCCGAGAGTCGTATCGTCGCCTCGCTCGTGAGTACCACCCCGATCGCGCGATGGGCTCCGCTGCAGGCGGAGACAAGATGCCGCTGATCAACGAGGCGTACCGCGTGCTGTCCGATCCCGGCCGTCGTGCCGTGTACGACGCCGAGCGGCGCGGAGCGCCGACGCGGACGCCGGCATCGTCTACCACGACCCGTGACGTCGACGAGGCGCCGGCGTACACGTACCAGCATCCGGACGGACCCGCTCGGATCCCGTGGCGCGGACTGCTGTTCTGCTCGTTCGTGGCGATCGTCGCCATCCTCGTCTTGGCCCAGTTCAGCAAGCCGAGCGGTCCGGCTGCCCCCGACAGCATCCTGCGCACGGGCGAGTGCGTCGAAGTACTGCCCAACGGCGCCGCTGAGATCGCGTGTACCGGGAGCGGTGACCTCGTCGTGCGTCAGGTGACGGCGCGAGAGGGTGTGTGCCGCGACGGTCTGCAGTTCTCCCCGGACCGCCAAGGAATGGTCGGCGTCTGTCTCGAACAGATGCCGATCGTCCAGCTGCCGGTCGGGACGCCCGTCGAGAACTGAACCTCGAGTGTCTGGACGCCGGGCGGCGTGTGCCGGTGCCGGTGGTCACCCATCCGAGTCGCCCGACTCGCTGGTGCAATGATGTCTCCATGGGCGATTACACGAAGATGAAGGGCGCCGGGAAGTCCCGGCATCTGCCGATCGGAACTCCCGGTTCCTGTCTGACAGAAGCAGACCGCAGCACGGTCGTGGATGCGACCGACATGTCAGGCCCCGAGTGTCGGCGCTGTCAGGTGCCGGTGCCGCCGCCTTGCGTGATCAGCATCCAGTTCACGATCAGCTCGAGGCAGCCTGCGACGGTGCTCGACATCGCTCGCACGCAGGCCGCAGCAGCGTTCGAGTGCACCACCGATGATCCGGCGCTGGTCGTCACGGTCGGCACGGGCATTCCCGAACAGGGCGACACGCAGGGCCTGTACAGCAGTGAATGGGTGTTCGTCGTGAACGCTTCGTGGGACACCGAGACCGGCACGGCCGAACGCAGCGTTGCCACTGAGCGACGGAGCTTGCACGAACGTCGCAGTCGGCCCGAGCGCCGCGTCTGACCACGATCTACGATCTTCCGGTGCTGCACACCGGGTAAATGGTGGGCGCAAAGGGATTCGAACCCCTGACCTCTGCCGTGTGAAGGCGAGCAAACCACCTGGTAGAAGCGCTGTGACCTGGTGCTTCGTGCTCTGGTGTTACCCTCCGATCACTCAAGAGTGCACCGGAAGTGCACCGGGAAGGGCGGAATCAGAGTGGGCTACGGCGACGGAACATGGTCACGCAACACGAGCGGCACGTGGTCATCATGGCAGGTGATCAACGGGCGCCGCTTCAAGCGCACCGCGCCGACGAAGACCGCGGTACGGGCCAGAGTTCGACGACCTCCGTCGCCAGCTCGCCCGAGGTGAGGAACCGAACCGGCAGAAGGCCGCACGCCGCGGTCACACCGTCGGCGAGTGGGTCGACTCGTGGCTCGAGCACGACATGCCCGCAGGCACCGACGCCAAGCCGCTCGCCCCGTCGTCGCAGGACCGACACCGACAGGCCGCCCGACACGTCTCCAGGTTGCTCGGATCTATCCCGCTGACGGACCTGACCGCCGGGCAAGTGAAGACCGCCTTCGCCACGCTCGCCACCGAAGGCCACTCGCGGGCGTCCATCGTCAAGGTCTGCAACACGCTCTCGATCGCCCTGCAGTCGGCCGCTGCCGTCGACCTCGTCCCGTTCAACGTCGCCCGGGACCGCAAGCACCTGATTCCTGCCTCGGCTGCCCGGAGGCAGCCCCGCAACGCACTCACCGCCGAGCAGGCCCGAAAGCTCCTCTCGCACCTCCGTGGGCAACGCAACGGGCTCGCCGTAGCGCTCTGCCTCCGCCTCGGCCTCCGACCGGGGGAGAGCTACGCCCTCTGTTGGGACCAGGTCACCGACGAGCACGTGAACATCGTTCGCGGCATCGGCCGATCTGGCGGAAAGGCGTACCTCTCCGACTCGCTGAAGGTCGACACGGCGCGACGCACGCTCACGCTCCCGGCCGACCTCGTTGAATGGTTCCACGAGCACCGAGACGCCGAGCAAGCCGACACTGGGGGCACGCGGCTCGTGTTCACCAGCGAGGCCGGCGAACTCGTCGACCCCGCCAACGCCCGCCGTCAACTGACGCAGTGGTGCGGGCAGGCCGGAGTTCCGCGCTTGAGACCGAACGAGTGCCGACATACCGCCGCCACGCTCCTCGCCGACTCTGGAGTGTCCGACGAGGGGATCGCAGCGACGCTCGGTCACGTCGACACGCGGATGGCGCGCACGTACACCGAGAACCGGGAGCGCCGACCGGTCGACGTTGCTGCGCAGGCCACGTGGGCGGAAGAAATCTGAGAAAAGTTTGAGCGACGATCTAGCGGAAATCGGACTCGACATTCGCTCGGACGGCACCACGGTCTAGCAGGCCATTTACAAATCACTGTCGCATCATCGGCTACAGCATTTGCCGAAGTCGAACTGACCATCGTCGCAGGTCAGTAGCCATTCCACCGGTTGAACATGGGTTCCACGGCGTTTACAGTGCGAGTCATTGCAGCGATTGGGTCGCTGCAATGACTTCGTATCAGACTCCGAAGAACCCGATCACTGGCTTCACTAAGCAGTTGCCATTGTAGACGTTGATGCTACAGCTGTCCACCCTCGTGGGACAGTTGGCACGGCCAGGGCTCTTCGGTTCCAACGAAGGAGAACCCTGTGCTCGTAGACCGCAACAAGACCGCCGAGATTCTCGGCGTGTGCCCCATGACGGTGACCCGGCTCGCTGACGCCGGCCACCTCGAACGGGTCCGCATCGGCCGCTCGGTCCGGGTCCCGGACCAGCGACATCGAAACGATCGTGGCCGACGGGGTGAAGTGGTGAGCGACGACCAGTTCACACGACTCATCGTGTTCGTCGCCTTCGTCGCAGCGTTCGCCCTGGGCGCGCTGCCGTTCGGAATCGGACTGATGATGACGGCCATCCGATGAGGACCGACACGCATGCAACCGCCAGCAGACGCTCACGACAGAGTGAAGCTCTCGTGCGATGAGATCCGTCTCGTCATCATTCGCTACCTCGCCATCAACCCGTCGACCGACTTCGAGCTGCATCGACAGTTCGAGGCCGCCGGATACAAGATCAAGCTGTCCACGGTCGGCACTCGACGCGGTGAACTCGGTCCAACTCGGCCTCGTCATGCAGGCAGGGGAGCGACGTGAGAACGCAGCCGCTCACCGGCTCACGATCGAAGGTCGCGAGATGCTCGCCCGAACCGACCGGTTCAACGCCGTACGCTGGCTATGTGGAAGAGCCACAAAGCCATCGTGGACGCTCGCCGCCTGATCTGCTGGCCGTGCATCGTGGACGACCTCCTCGCAGTGCTCCCGAACACGATGTTGATCGACCCGCACTCGCTGCTGCTCTGTCGACCAGGCCCGCACAGCGCTCGCGCTCGAGGACGCCACCGACGCCAAGTCCTGAAACCGACCTCCGCCCCAAGCAGCCATGCCATAGTCCGGGGCAGAAGGTCGGTTCCGGACGCCCATTCTACATTCGAGGCTGTCGCCTGAGCAGCTCAACAACATCAGGCCAGCACGCCGCCCACCCGAGACCATCGGACGCGGTAAGGGCGACCGCGAAGCACCCGGAATCCGTGTCATGGGGTGCGGTGATCTGCAACGCCGTCGGCGCTCCGCCATGCCCGTCGACCAGATGCTCGAACACCTCCCCAACGTCCACGAACGGGGACCGTCACTTCGGGGGCGATGCAGACGACCCGACATGGAGAGACGCTGCCATGGTGGTCGCCGAGTCGGGGCGCCGAGATAACAGATGCTCGGGCGCGGTGGTACGTGCGTTGCTTCGGCGCGCACGTTCCTGACTCGACCGACGGTGACCGACCGACGTGACGGCGATGGGGCCGACCTCGTGTTGGCCCTTTCGCTCCCTCCGGTTCGTTCGCTCGCTCTGGCGATGTAGGTCCGCCAAGAGTGATTCTCATTCTCGTACACTGAGCAATCATGCCCGTTGTCCGATGTCTCACGTGTGGTGAGCATTGCGTTGCCTCTCGGTCGGGACGGTGCACGAGCTGCCGCCTCGCCAAGCAGCGGGAGAAGGACGCTGACCCTCGACGGCGAGCTCGCAAAGCCGCGAGGTACGACACGACGTTCAGGAAGGCCCGGACGGCGATGCGCGAGCAGGTCGACACGCACGGCGGCATCTGTTGCCGATGCGACTCGCCGATCGACGTCGGCGCCCTCGTTCGACCTCGACCACCACCCGAGCGGCCAGCTACTCGCCGCACACCCTGCCGCACTCGACATGCGCAACGTCGCGCACCACGACGAGGTGTACCAGTCGTTCAAGGCGCTCGCTCGGACCTGATGCGAACGGTTTTTCCATACGTGCGCCCAGAGCAGCACCCCTGCAATTCACAAGTTCCACACACAGTTCGGATGTCCCACACATGAGCCGTCGGAATGCTGGTGTCGAGATGACGAGGGGGCCGTGGGATGACCTGAAGGGCTCGGTCGTCGTCTCGGACGATGCAGTTCGTTGAGCGGTGGTGGGCGCTGCCCGAGACTCGCGAGCTGATCGAGCTGCATCCGTTCCAGCGGGATCTGATCGAGGAGTGGTGCGACCCGGGCGTGAAGGTCAGCGCCACCGTGATCGGGGCGGGCGCCGGCAAGACGTCGCTGCTCGGTGCTGCGTCGACGGCGCATCTCATGATGACCGATGAGGCAGCGATCCCGGTGATCGCTGACACGGTCTCGCAGGCGTGGGAGACCACGTTGGGGAAGGTGGCCCGGTTCGTGGAGCTGCATCCGGAGCTGAAGAGGCGGACGACGGTCCTCGAGGGTCAGGGCTCCCGGCAGGGCTGCTATCACCCGTACCGAGGTGGTCGTGCGTGGGCGGTGGCCGACAAGCCGTCTCGGCTGTACGGCTTGAACCCGTCATGGGCGGTGCTCGAAGAGATGGGCGTCGCGAGTATCGGCACGTTTGCCGCGGCTCACGAACCGGCTCGGCAAGCGGGCCGGGGGTCGCCTGATCGGCATCGGGCACCCGTCGTTCATCGACGAGAACACGCTCTTGCATCTGCAGCGGTTGGCCGATGCTGGCGAGCTGCCTGACGGCATGGTCGTGACGCAGTACGTGTCGCAGCAGAAGGATCGGGCCGACGAGTCCGGCTGGATCGACTCGAACCCGGGCCTGCCGTTCGGGCTGCCCGACATCGACGCCATCCGTATCGACCTGGCGCTCCCGGAGCAGGAGTTCCGGCGAGTCCGACTGTGTCAGCCGCCGACCGGCACGTCCGGGTGCTGGCTGAACGCTGACGACGACGACGCGGTCGGGACGGCTACGAAGTGTGGAAGGCAGCCGAGCGGCCGTACAGCTTCGACGACGACGCTCACACATGGGTCGGTGTCGACGTCTCGCAGTCGTTCGACCACACGGCGATCGTGTGGGGACAGATCCGCCCCGACGGCCGTCTCCATGCGAAGTGCCGGGTGTTCGCTCCGACGAAAGACGCAACGATCGACCTCGAGGAAGTCAGCGAGTACATCCGCCAACTCTGCGCCCGATACGACGTCCAGGAAGTCGCCTACGACCCGGCCTACTTCCACACCGCACCGCTCCTCGCTCGCGACCTGCCGATGGTCGAAGTGAAGCAAACACGCCAACGCATGGTCCGCTCGTCGGCGCGTGCTACCTGGCGATCCGAGAGGGCCGGATCTCACACGACGAGGACGACGAGTTCACCACGCACGTGATGTCGGCGAAGCGCCACTACGGCTCGGACAACCACGGGTGGACGCTGGAGAAGGACCGCAAGAGCCGAGTCAAGATCGACGCCGCGATCGCGCTGGTGCTCTGCCACGGAGCCGCGAGAGCGCTCGACGACTCGCCCGACTACACGCCCGAATCGTTCGCTGTCCACTGAGGAGACCACCGATGAACGCCTACCTCGCATCCAAGCACGGCCCCGACTACGTCGACCGCGCCCGCACCCCCGCACCGCTCGGAGCGACCGGTGCCGTGTCCTCACAATGGGCTTCGATCCTCGGCATCGAAACACCGACGCTCGCCGTCACTGCTGAGAGCGTCGGCGGACTCCCGGCGCTCAACCGAGGCATGTCGATGATCGCGAACGCTGTCGCCACCATGCTCGTCAACGCCACGGTCAGCCGCAACGGCCAGGACATCGCCACGCCGCTCGTCGTTCGCGCCCGCATCCGATCCTCCGCCCGAGCGAGTTCTACGTCCAGGCGCTCACCACGCTGCAGATGCACGGCAACGCCGTGTTCCCGATCGTCGGTGAAGGCGACGACGCGCAACTCGTGCCGACGGCGAACGTCGTGACGATCGACGAGTCGTCAGGCCTGCCCGTCTACCGGGTCAATGACCGCGCGTACCGATGGCGCGAGGTACTTCACCTCCGAGCGAACGCACCGTCCGGCAGCTTCATCGGACAGCGGGATCGTCGAGACCTATCGCACAGCGTTGTCCGAGCAGATCCACGCCCAGAAGTTCGGCGAGTCCAGCTACAAGACCGGCGCCGTCCCTTCGGGAATCGTGAACATCGACGTCGACACACCGACGACCGACCAGGTCGACACCGTCAAGACATCGTGGGTCGACAAGTTCGGTGGCGGCCAGCGCACGCCCGCAGTGCTCGGCAAGGCGATGTCGTTCCAGCCGCTCTCGTGGAAGCCCGAGGACATGGAGTTCATCGAAGCTCGGAAGCTGTCGGTCGCCGAATGCGCTCTGATGTGCGGACTGCGGGCCACTGACCTCGATGCCACGTTCGGCGAGTCGAACACGTACGGCAACCGGCAGCAGGACTCGCTTCAACGCATCACCGACTCGTACGGACCGTGGGCTCAGCTCGTCGAGGAGGCTCTCGCCGACATGCTCGCCGACGGCGTCACCGTCGAAGCGAACCCCGAATCGCTGCTGCGCATGTCCGTCGTGGAAGCCGAAGAACTCGAGGCGCTGCGGATCGGCAACGAAGTCGCCCGACGGAGCCTCACCCAACCCACACCGCCGACCCCGGAGGAAGCCGAATGATCGTCTCTCGCGCAATCACGACCGAGTTCAACATGACGGGCCGAATGCTCGAAGGCCGCGCCATCCCGTACGTTGTCCCGGCGCGCGTCACCGACGACGGAGGCCGAAGTCACTACTTCGAGCAACTGTTGCGTGGCTGCTCGAAGAAGTCGATTCTCGATCGCGCCGGTTCGCCCTTCGAGCTTGTGGTCTGGCACGGCACCACCTCGAACCGTGGTCACATGCCCGCCGAGTCGATCGGCGACGTCCGCTTCACCGAAAGCGAGCACGGGCTCGACTACGTGGCAACCGTGAACCGCTCAGCGCTCGGCGACGAAATGCTCGAGATGGCCGGCGACGGACTGGCGACCGACAACTCGCTGTCGTACCGACCGATCGACGACGTGAACGGCGTGCATGACGGCGAGCTGCTCGTCAGCCGTGCCGTGATCGCCTTGAAGGATCTGTCGCTGTGTCCCGCAGGCACCGCTCAGCATCCCGGCTCGAAAGTGCTCGTGATGCGTGCTGTTGACGCCGTGCCGCAGATGTCCGCGGCGGAGGTCCGCCTCCGACTGCTCGACCTCCGCTAACCTGAGAACCGTTCTCAACAACCGAACTCGACCGGACGCCGACCGGAGCCGCAGGGCCACCATCGGGACAGCACCATCGGGCTGACCTCTCCAGGAGGAAACCCGAATGACTCCACTCCGTTCCCGCTTCGAGCAGGCCCGCGACCGCGCCGCCTCGCTTGCCTCACAGACCGAGCGTTCCGACGCCGAAGAAACAGAACTCGCTGACCAGCTCGACCGAGCCGAGCAGCTGAAGTCCGAGCTCGACGAGATCGACGCACGAGACGCACGACTTGACGCCATCGCCGAAGTGTCCCGCTCCGTCGCGATCCCCGGCACCCTCGTCACCAGCCGCGAGGCGCCCGAGCTGTCCGTTGGCGAGTACCTCGCCGCTGCCGCCTCGCTGCTCAACGGTGGCATGACGGCCGACGAGTTCGTCGACCGCGCTGGCCGCTACCTCCCCGACGACGTCGTCGACCGGGCCACCACGCTCGACCAGCGACGTCGCTGGCATCATCCCCGAGCAGATCGTCGGCCCGGTCATCGACCTGTTCGACAGCCGCCGCAAGGTGTGGAACAGCTTCACCGCTCGCTCCATGCCGAGCAAGGGCAAGACCTTCGAGCGCCCACGTGTGACGCAACACGTCGCCGTCGGTGAGCAGTCCGCAGAGGGCGCAGCCCTGACCAGCCAGAAGTACACGCTGGCATCGGACACCGTCACGAAGCGCACGTTCGGCGGCACGCTCGAACTCACCCGCCAGGATATCGATTGGACCGACCCCGGCATTCTCGGGCTCGTCATCGCCGACTTCGCAGCCGTGTACGCGAGGTTCACCGAAGCCGCCGCGGTGACGCACCTGGCCGGGCTCGCCACCGCAACGAGCACCTACGACGCCACCAGCCTCGCGACCACCGTCGACAGCTACGTCGCCGGCGCCCTCGCCGTCGGCACCGCACTCGACGACGACGTGCCGTTGACGTTGTGGATGGACACAGCGACCGCAGCCGGGCACACGAAGCCCGTCGGCTCGACCGATCGCACCGAGTGGTCCGTCATCTCCGACGCCCTCGACGCGCTCGACTCCTCGGTCAACGTGGTCGTCTCCCGACGCCTCCCGGCCAACACCCGCATCGTCGGTGCGGGCGAACTCGTCGAGGCATACGAGCAGATGCACGGTCTGCTCTCCGTGGTCAAGCCGACCAACTTGACGACCGATGTGTCGTACAGCGGCTACGCGGCGTTCCACGGAATCGCCAACGGCTTCGTGAGCATCGAGACCGCCTGATGGCTGCTCGCAAGCCCACCGCCAAGCCCGCCCCGCGGGCTGAGCCGTTCGACGCCGTGACCATCCCGAAGCCCGGAGAAACGCTCGCAGAGTTCCGCAAGCGCCTCGCTCCACCGGACTCGAAGGACTGACCGATGATCGTCCCCGATGACGTGCACGAGTGGCTCGTCTCGTCGGTCGGTGCAACTCTCCCTGCACCGACCGACGAGGACGAAGCCCTCCTCGTGCGCGTCATCGAGGCCGTCGAAGCTCACGTCGCCCACACGCACCTCGTGCCTGTCCCGGTCGCTCCCGACACCGATCGGCCGGCCGACTTCGACCAAGCGATCATCATGGCCGCAGCGCGGTTGTGGGACCGCCGGAACACACCGAACGGGATCGGCGGCTTCGGCGAGTTCGGCTCGGTGCGAGTGACATCGATCGACCCGGACGTGACGTCGCTCCTCGCTCCCTATCGACGGTGGTGCTTCGCATGATCCCCGCCGCTGCCGAGCTTGCCGAGGTCATCGCCGCCGCCGCCCCGTCGGTGACGGTGTACGACCACGTCCCCGTCACACCGGTCGCGCCGTCGATCTGGGTTGCGTGGGCCGACTTCGTGAACTTCGAGAAGGGCGGAACCCTTGCAGGACACCGACCGGCCGACCTGGCCGTGACGTTCTGTGTAGGTCTGGCCGACGGCCGCAGCGCTCAGGTGGCGATGGGCGAACTCATCTACGGGACCGTCCCCGCCGCGCTCGAGGAACACGAGCCCACCACGTACCGGCACCTCGTGCTGAAGAACATCTCGAACACCCGCGTCACCGAGGACCGTCACCTCTTGACGGATCTCAACCTCCAGATTCTCTACTGAAAGCGAGACCATCGTGTCCAACATCCAGCTCAAGGGCGCAGCCAAGCTCGCGCCGACCGGCGACACCCTCGTCGACTACTCCAACCAGATCAGCTCACTGAGCATCGTGAAGTCGCGCAACTCGGTCACCGAGCCCGCAACACTCGGCACCGGACGCGAGAGCGAAAAGGCCGGCACGAAGAGCGAGCAGCTCGTCATCACGTTCTTCTCCGACATGGCCGCAGCGTCGATGTGGGCCGAGCTCTACGACATCATCGACTCGGACGATGCGATCCTCGACTTCGAGAGCACGCTCAACCCCGGCCCGGTCGGCGTCGACAACCCGAGCTTCGCAGGCTCGGCCACGCTGATGAACCTCGAGACCGGCGCCGACGTAGGCACGCTCCGGCAGCAGACGATCACGTTGCCGATCACCGCGGCGGGCGTCGTCAAGACCACGGCGTGACCTGATGGCGGGCGATCTTCGCTCGCTCAGTGTGACGCTGAACGGGCTTCTCTCCGACCTGGAGCCCGTCCAGCTGGCCGTTGGTTTGGCAGCAAAGGACGCGGCCCACGAAGCCATCGAGCGTGCCGTCGGTGGCGATCGGCGCATGTCGGGCATCCGGTCGAAGCGGGCCAAGCTCGGCGCTGGCTTCGACCTCGGCAACCCGATCGTGCTCAACCTTCGCCCGAAAGGGTTGATCATCCTGGCCGACGGTGGCCGCAAGAACCGGTCGGTCATCTACCCGCGGTCACGACGCAGACGCCGGGGACGACCGGCCGCACTGATGACACCGATGGCGACCGCGGGCCGTGTCGACCTCGACACCGTCGAGGGGCAACGAGATCATCGACCCGCTGCTCCGTGACCTCGAACGCCGGCTGCCGAAGGTCGTCGAGGACACCGTTGCCGACCTGATCCGAAAGGCGCTGTAGATGGCCAAGAACAACGTTGAGATCAAACTCGACCTGGACGACCGCAACGCGCAGAAAAAGCTGAAGAAGCTCTCGAAGGAAGTGTCGGGACTCGACGACGACTTCGAGGACGCAGAGTCGGCAGGCAAGAAGCTCGCCCGTGCGATCGAGCAGTCCGCGGACGACATGATTGACGAGATCGACGCCACCCGCAAGGCCGTCGACCGGATGGACGAGGCGCTTGGCGACACCGACTTCGACGCCACGAAGGTCGTCGCTGACCTGAAGCGGCTCGGTCTCTCCGGCGGAGGACGTCGAAGCCGACGCCGATGACCTCGCCGCCGCGCTCAAGTCAGCGGGCCGCGTCGAGACGCACGCGGCTGCGCAGGGCTTCGACAACGTCGGCGACGCGGTCGGTCGTGTCGACACTGACACCGGCAAGGCCCGCGACACGATGACGGGGTTCATCGGTGGGACCGTCGGCGAGTTGCCCGGAATCTCAGAAGCAATGGGACCGGTTGCCGAGGGGCTCGGCCAGATCGTGGAAGGCGCGATCGATGGCGAGGTCGGGTTCAAGCAGATGGCCGTCGCCGGTGCCGGGATGGGCGTCGTTGCCGGGTTGCTCCTCGGTGTGCAGAAGATCATGTCGTCGATCGCCGAGACCAAGGCGTTCCGGGAAGAGCAGATCGACGGCTACACCGAGGCCATCAAGGAGCTCGGCGACACCACGACGTCGCTCACCGAGCAGCTGCGCGACGCCGCGAAGATCGAGTTCCGAGACCAGAGCTTCGCCGGCTACTTCGGCGGGCTGATCGAACACACCTCGGATGCGAAGGACGATCTCGACGACCTCAACATCTCGTTCGAGACGTTCGCTCAGCTCGTCAAGGAAGGCCGGCCGGCCGTCGACGAATACATCGACTCGACACTCCAACTTGCCACCGCCTACGGAACCACCACGATCGACGGCGTCGAGTACAACAACAACGAAATAGACATCAACCGCACGCTCGAGGCACAGGACAACGTCGCCAAGGCGCTCCGTCAGTCGACCGACGCCTACGGCAAAGCACAGAGCGATGCAGCGTTCGAGGCAGCGTTCTTCCGGGCGACACAGGCCGAGGTCAACGAGACGCTCGACGAGTTCATTCAGCAGCAGGACCCGATCGCAGCGTTCCCTGCCGAGTTCGGGCGCATGGCCACAGCGCTCGCCAACGGTGTCGCCCCGGCCGCTGCCGATGTGAACCGCATCTCGCAGGGTCTCAACGTCACCGTCGAAGAAGCCATCGACCTGGCGTACGAGCATGCCGACGTGCTCGGCGACACCGAGGACGCACTCTCGGACCTGGAGGCCGCAACCGCTGACTTCCGCGAGGAGGTCGACGCCGCCGTCGACGCGCTCGAGGCCGAGAACGAGGCGCTGTACGCGAAGGTCGACGCGGCCCGCTCGTCGGCCGACGGCATGTACGCGCTCCGTGATGCCGAGGACGCCTTCGCCGGGGCGCTCGCCGGCGCAGACGAAGCCGTGACCGCAGCCGACGGAGACCTTCGCCAGATCCGTCAGGTGTACGACGGTGTGGCCGAGTCCGCCATCGGTGTCGCTGACGCTCAGGTCCGCATCGCAGCCGACGCAGCCGCGCAGTCCGGCGCCGTGCTCTCCGCATCAGAGGCGAACCGCATCTTCCAGCAGTCGATGATCGAGTCGGCGATGTCCGCAAACGGCACCTACCGGCCGGCGATCCTCGAAGCCATCGCCGCAACGAACGGCATCCCCGTCGAGAAGGTCACACAGATCTTCGCCGAGAATCCCGACGCCTCGCTCGAAACGATCCAGGGAGAGATTGACGCTCTGTCGACCACGTCGTCGGCACTCATCGAAGCCGACGCCAACACCGAAGCCGCCAACGACCTCCTCGAGGAAGCACGCGCCGCCGAACGCACCGCCGAGATCATCGCCGAAGCGCTCACGGACGAGGCCGAAGCCGACCTGCAGGCCGTGCAGGACGCCGAGCGGTTCACCGAGATCGTCGCCCAGGCCGCCACCGACGTCGCCGAGGGAGACTTCGCCGACTCCGAAGACGCCGAACGATTCACCGACATCGAGGCCGTGGCCCGACTCGCCGGGTTCGACGCCGCCATGGTCAACGCGACTCAGGATCGGTACACGAACATCTACGTCCGCACGATCCCGATCGGCGAGGAGCCCCGAGACCGCGGTGGCCGCATCCCGGCCGGCAGCTCCGCCGTGATCGCTGAGAAGCGCCCGGAGGTCTACAAGGACAAGCTGTACACCGAGCCCACAGTCGTCGCAGGCGGAGGCAACGTCACATCAGGTCAGGCCACAGCGGCACTGATGAAGCGATCGGTATCGGGCGCCCGCCCGTCGGCGGGCTCGACGGTCGTCGATCAGAGCACGCAGAACACCTACGTCACGGTCGGACCCGGCTACCGGCCGAGCGACATTGCCGACCTCGAACGCCGCTACCGCAGAAGGACCGGCCGCAAGTGAGCCTCGCCACGCTGATCAACACCGCCCCGAACATCGCCCACGGCATCGACATCGGCCACGACTCGTGGCGTCTCGTGATCGACGCCTCGTCTGCCCGACGCAGCCTGGCGCAGTCGTCGGCACCGCCATCGTCGGGACAACGAAGATCGCCTCCGGTGACGTATGGACCGATATCACCGGCTACGTCCGCGGCCTGGAGATCGACCGGGGCAGCAACGAGTTTGATCAACGCGGCGATCCCGGCACCCTGGAACTTCGGCTCAAGTCGCCCGACCACATCTTCGCTCCGTGGCTTGACACCCTCGACAGCTTCAACGGGTCGGGCCGCAAGTTCCAGCCCGGTCTCTGATCCGTGCAGGGCTCGTGAAGCCTGGTGGTGGTGGCCGATGGTCACCACCGAGGTCGAATCGTGGGAAGAGTTCAGCATCGAAGACGACGCCGACATCTACGCCGACATCGTGGGTGTCGAAACGTCGGCTCGCATCGCCAACGCCGACATCGACTATCAGTACTTCGGATTCCGTCTATTCGGCGGACCGCCGGACCCGATCGGCCAGATGCACGACGAGGTGCTCGACCTGGCGCGTGCTGGCCGTACGGCGCTGCGGTCGTCCCGGACCCGATCAACCCGACGCTCGACCCCGGCGACAGAATCTCACTTTCCGGCCCAGAGCCGCTGAACTCCGTCGGCAACGAGTTGACCGGTGGAGCGCTCGACATCCTTCGCCTCATCGCTGACTCGGTGGCCGTCGACAACGTCCGCTCAGACACCCGCGGACGCATCGAGTTCGCCCAAGACGACAACGTGACCGAGACGATCGTGCTCACCGACACCGAGGTCATCACCGAGTCGGCCGTGTTACGCACCGACAGCGAAGCCCTCGCCAACTTGCTGACAATGAACACAGCGTCTCCGCTCTTCGAGGGCGATGAGGACACGAGCAAGTTCTCCGACGCTGACTCGATCGGCCGGTATGGGGAGTTCCCGATCTCGATGGAGGGACTGGTCACACAGGAAGCACGCGGTAGCGAACCGCTGGCCCGCGCCATGCTGATCGAGTACGGCAACCGCATCATCGGGCAGAGGGCGAACCTCGTCAACCGGCTCGAAGCCGTCGCAGTCGATCAGCGCCACCTGGCCAAGATCATCGGCGCCGAGCTCGACCACATCGCGGACGTGACCTTCACTCCACGCAAGCTCACCCGTGACGCTCACCGCAACCGGCCGCGGTCCGCTCCATCCGCCACCAGATCAGCCCCGCCCTCATCCCCGTGAAGTGGACCACCACCTACGGCATCGACACCGAAACACTGGAGACCTCATGACCCACGTCAACACCGGCGACACGATCACCGAATCCGACTTCACCGTCTCGGGACGAACGACCGTCACCACCAACGTGAACGGGAACGCAACGATCGGCTACGGCACCACCTTCGTCGGTGATCCCTCCGTCGTGTTCATGGTGCAGGTTGGGTCGTCGGGCGACTGGTCACAGATCCTGACCGACGTGACGAGCACAAACTTCGAGATCAAACTCAAGCTCAACGGAAGCAATCACTCGGGAACCCGCATCATCCACTGGCACGCCCACGGCACCCGAGCCTGACCGTCTACGACTTGATGGTGCGCGATCGGCTGTCGCTCGAGCCGTCCGGATTCGCCCAGGTTGCAGTGAGTCTGATGCGCTGAGGGTCGCCCCATACCCCCATGTATCTGTCCGACCTGAAGCGTCTGGTCGGGGCCATATCGTCGGTCGTCCCTGGCTCGTCGTCGAAGCGAAAGAGTCCAGTGCCAGGCTTCGTCCACCGGTTCCCAGCTACCATGAGACCGAACTTGCTGCCCGCCTGCCCGCCGTTGACCAGGACAATCCGATTGGACCGCTTGTGCTCGCGGACCTTCCCCTTCGAGGTTGCCTTTTGGTAGCGCTCGCCCTCGACGACTTCCCATCGAAGCACCGCTACGTCGGCGGTCGAGCCCTCGTTGACGACGTTGTCCCGCCCAGGCCGCCAGTGCGTTGCCCGTTCCGCTCGACGCCGAGATGGCAGGGGAGGAGTCGCCAGTCGTTGTGGAAGCGGACGTTGCGGTGCGCACGTGTCCGGCAGCTCTTCTTCCCGGCAATCCATCCGCCGACAGCGCCGGACACGACCCGCCAATCACGCACACAAGTATCTCAAGCACGTCTTCGCCTCCGAGTAGCGTAACCAGGAGAGCGCATGCGAAGTGCACCGCTCACTCGTCGGTCGACTTCGGAACCGCGAAACCCTGGTAAATGGTGGGCGCAAAGGGATTCGAACCCCTGACCTCTGCCGTGTGAAGGCAGCGCTCTAACCAACTGAGCTATGCGCCCAGGACGGCATGGAGCCGCTCGGGAGGCCCGAGGATAACGGGCTCAGCGGCATTCCGGATGCGATCAGGCGACGAGATGATCGGGAATCGGGACCTCGTCGACCACGTGCTCGATGCGGTGGACCGGCGGGCGTCCACGTCGCCGTGCGAACCGCACGGGTTCGCCGTCGATCAGCAGCGTCCCGCCCCACACGCCGTACGACTCGTGGCGGTCAAGCGCGCTCTGGAAGCACGTTGCACTGAGCGTGCAGGTGCGACAGATCGCCTTGGCGCGAGCGATGTCGAGATCTTCGTCGGAGAAGAACAGATGGGCGAGGGTGCCGGCACCGTCCGAGCACCGAGCACGACCTACGAGCGTCGAGAACGCCGGGGTCGAGTCGAGGTCGTGGATGCGGCTCGTGGGGTGAGGTTCGATGAGCACGATTTCAACGTAAGGACGCAACGTCAACGGGGCGTTGCTCATTGAGCGCTCCGCATTACTCATTGCGGTTCCGGAGGCATCGTCCCGTACGGATCGGGGCAAGCGAACTACGCTGGGTATCCGATGAACAGGCTGTGCGAGCGACCGGGGTGCTCAGAGGTCGCTGCGCTCGCATACGGCATGCGCACCGAAGACCTGGTCTTCTGGATCGACGTCCTCAGCGGGGCATCACACGCCGAGTCGAGCGTCCTGTGTCAGCGGCACGGCGACTCGATGACCGTGCCGCGTGGCTGGACGCTCGACGACCTGCGAGACCCGGACCTCCACCTCTTCCGTCCGCCGCCGCGACCCGATGGGCCAGCGACCCGTCGCAACCGTGCGCGCCGCCGGACCGACGACGACACAGGCCAACTGGCGCTCGGCGGCCTCGTCGACATCATCGACGAAGCCCAGATCGACGAAGCCCAGACCGCCGAAGCCCAGACCGCCGAAGCCGAGACCGCAGAGCAGCCCTCTACCATCGAACCAGCGTCCGTCGAGCCTGCGTCGGCCGAGGACGTGTCTGTGCAGGACGAGGACGTGTCTGTGCAGGACGAGCCGATGCCTGCGGATCCATCCGCTGCCGATCCCGCTGTTCGGTCGAAGGCCCTGGACTGGAAGCCGGCCTTCGATGACGGCGACGACCTCGACGGGCTGCTCGCGGCCCGCAGTCCGCTGCTCTCGCGTGCATTTCGCGGCGAACGCGGCTGACGGTGGAGATCGTCCGCAGCCTCACCGCTGACGTCGCGCCGCACGAACTGTTCGCGCACGTCGACGACATCGCCGACTATCCGGCGTGGATGCCGTTGATCCACGAGGTCGAACGCCTCGACGGTGACACTCCGGCGTGGACGGTCGAGCTGCGCGCACGGGTCGGTCCGTTCGCCCGATCGAAACGTCTCCGCATGGAACGCACCCGACTCGAGCAGGATCGCGTCGCCGTGTTCGAACGTCGAGAAGCGGACGGGCGCGAGCACTCCGAGTGGATCCTGCGCGCCGACCTCGACGTCGCTGCCGACGGCCGCACCGTCCTCACGATGACCTTGTCGTACGACGGGTCGCTCTGGGCCGGCCCGATCCTCGAACGGGTGCTCGACGATCAGGTGCGTCGCGGGAGCGACCGGCTGCTCGCACTCGTCAGCTGAAACCGGTCAGCGTCCCCAGGCCGAGAATCGGCCGTCGTCGCGACGTTCGAGACATAGCGGGGTGGCGAAGCAGTCGCTGATCGACTCGGAATCCAGGACCTCGCCGATCAGGCCGCTCGCCATGATCGTTCCGGCCTTCATCAGCGCCGCGTGCGTGACAGCGGACGGGATCTCGTCGACGTGATGCGTGACCATCGCGAACGGGGGAGCGGCCGGGTCGGCCGCAAGGTGCTGCAGCGTTGCGACCAGATGCTCGCGCCCGCCGAGATCGAGACGCGCCGACGGTTCGTCGAGCAGGATCACCGCTGGTTCGTTCATCAACGTCCGCGCCAGCAGGACGCGCTGCTGCTCACCTGATGACAGCGTCCCGAATCGTCGATCCCGATGATGCTCGACGCCCATCTCGGCGAGGCAGACGTCGGCCCGGGCGTCGTCGGCCTCGTCGTAGCGATGCCACCAGGGCTCCAGCGCCGCGTGGCGGGCGGTGCGCACCACGTCGTGTGCGGAGAGGTCGCGGCGCAGCTGGTCGGCCAGCGCGGCCGATGAGTAGCCGATCCGTCGGCGCAGCTCGCGCACGTCCGTCCGGCCCAGTCGTTCACCCAGCACGTCGACGGTTCCGCTCGTCGGGTGGTCGTACAGCGCCATGACGCGCATGAGGCTCGTCTTGCCCGATCCGTTGGCGCCGATGATCACCCAGCGCTGGTCGGTCTCGATACGAAGTGACGCTCCACGAAGGATCTCCGTGCCGTCGCGCCGCAGCACGATGTCGGAGACGTGGAGCGCTGGCAGAAGGTTTGTCATGGAATCCTCAAGGATGGCCGAAAAATGCCGACAAACAGTCAGTGAGTGTCCGTAACGAAACTGCAACAACCGCTAGGTTCTCCCCGATGCTGATCGTCGGGAACCTTCGCCGCCGCATGCGGTTGGTGACCGCGATGTTGCTGGTGATCGCCACGGCGAGCGCCGTCATCCCCGGCGTCGTGTCGGCCCAGAGCGAGAGTCCGGCTGACAAGGCCGCACGGGAAATCCAGGAAGCACGCGATCAGGCCAACGCCGCCGCCGACGCCTTCTTCCAGGCAGAGTCCGACCTCGAACAGCTGGAAGACGACCTCGCCGGCCTCGTCGTCGAAGAAGCACAGCTCCAAGTCACCGTCGAAGATCTGCGGTCGCAGGTCGAGGTCGTTGCGCTCAGCCGCTACATCGCCAGCGGGACCGAGGGCATCCCGCTGCTGACCAACGTGTCCGAACCTCAGGATCAGATCCAAGCCGACGTGTTCGCCGAGGTGCTCACCAACACGGGTGCCGACACGCTCGACCAGTACGAAGCCGCCGACAAGGCGCTCGGCGAGAAGCAGGACGAAGTCGCACAGCGGCAGGACCAAGTCGCAGCTCAGCGTGAGCAGTTCGCCGATCTCGAAGAGGCGGCGCTCGGCGAAGTCGAACGTCTCCGTGAGATCGAGACCGAACGGTTGAAGGACGAAGCGGTGCAGCAGGCGCTCGACGCACGCCTCGCTGCCGAGCGGGCCGAACTCGAAGAACGAGCCCGTCTCGACGCCGAAGCAGCGGCCCGTTCGCAGCCGAACCCCGGCCTCGTCGTGCCGCCGTCCACCGAGCCTCCGCCCGAGACCACCACCACGACGATCGACCCGAACGCTCCGGTGCCGACCGATGCGAGTGGCGAGCCGGTCCCGGTGACCGATCCGCCGCCTCCAGCGTCGACCGAACCTCCGGTCACCAGCCCGCCGGAGACCACCATCCCCGAGAACACCGGCGGCTCCGGTGGCACCAGCGGCGGACGCACCGGTGGCGGTGGCGGTGGCAACGGCCCCGGCGCCGTCAACACCGGCGGTGTGTACGTCGACCAGATCGTCTGCCCGTTTCCTGGCTCGGCCTACGGCGACACGTGGGGTGCGCCTCGATCGGGAGGCCGTCGCCACGAAGGCGTCGACATGATCGCCCCTCGCGGGCTGCCGATCTACGCCGTCATCGGCGGCACGGTGACGTTCAAGCCGAACAATCTCGGCGGCAATGCGATCTCGCTCGTCGGCGACAACGGCAACCGCTACTACTACGCCCACCTGGACAGCTATGTCGGTAGCAGTCGTCGGGTCTTCCAGGGCGAACTGATCGGCTACAACGGCGACAGCGGCAACGCGAGGTTCTCCACGCCACACCTGCACTTCCAGGTGCACCCTGGTGGCGGGCAGCCCGTCAACCCGTACCCCACGGTTCGGGCCGCCGGCTGCTGACCTGTCAGGCTCGGCGACGATGTCGCAGGACCTGGCCGACCACCTGAGCTCGCTGCTCGGAGGCGTCGCGATCACCGACCTGGCCCGCCTGTCGGGCGGAGCCTCACGCGAGACGTGGCGATTTCGAGCTGACGGCGTCGACCGGATCGTGCAGCGCCAGCGCGCCGGCGACGAACGGGACATGATGATCGAAGCCGCCGTGCTCTCGGCTGCCGGCGACGCCGACGTGCTGGTACCCGCACTGCTGTGCGCGGACCGGGGCACCGACGGCGCTGCGTCGATGATCGTCGAAGCCGTCGACGGCGAGACGATCGCCCGCAAGATCCAACGAGACGACGAGTTCGCAGCTGCGCGGCCGCGGCTGGCTTCGCAGTTCGGAACGGCGCTCGCAGCGGTCCATCGCATCGACGTCGATGCCGTGCCCGGGTTGGAACAGCCCGACCAGATCGCCCGGTACACCGAAGTGATGGACGAGCTCGGCAGGCCGTACCCGATGCTCGAACTCGTCCGTCGTTGGCTGATCGCCCACCGACCCGAGCCGGGCCCGCCGTGCGTGGTGCACGGCGACTTCCGGCTCGGGAACATGATCGTCGGACCCGACGGCCTGCGTTCGGTGATCGACTGGGAACTCGCGCACATCGGCGACCCGATGGAAGACCTCGGCTGGCTGTGCGTGAAGGCGTGGCGGTTCGGCCAGGCACCGCACGTTGCGGGCCTCGGCGAGTACGACGAGCTGTTCGCGGCCTACGAGGCCGCCGGCGGTCGAACGGTCGAGCCCGACGCCGTGCGCTGGTGGGAGGTGCTGGGCACGTGGAAGTGGGCGATCATGTGCATCCTCCAGGCCGAGGTCCACCTGTCGGGCGATGCTCGCAGCCACGAACTCGCAGCCATCGGCCGACGGGTCTGCGAGAACGAGCACGACCTGTTCCTCGCGCTGGAGGGACGCTGGTGAGCTTGCACGGAGCGCCGACGTCGGCCGAGTTGATCGAGTCCGTCCGCGAGTGGATCGAACGCGATGTCATGTCGTCGACCGAAGGGCGGCTGAAGTTCCATTCCAGAGTCGCGATCAACGTGCTCGCCATGGTCGAGCGCGAGCTGGCGATGGGGGAGCAACAAGAAGCTGACCACGCAGCGCGGCTCGAACTGCTGGGCATGTCGGACGACGCCCGGTTCGCTCAGGCGATCCGTCACGGCGATCTCGATGATCGCCTCGACGAGGTGCGAGCAATCCTGCGAGCCGACGTCGATGCCAAACTCGCCGTCGCCAACCCGAAGTACCTGGACGGCCCCACCTGACGAGTCGGTCGTTCTGGTTCGGAACGAGACCGCCCGACTCAGGGCTTCTTGGAGAGCGTGACCGGCTGGCCGGCAGCGAGTTGACCGCAAGCGGCGTCGATGTCGGTGCCCCGGTTGCGGCGCACCGTGGCATTGGCACCGAGCTCCTCGAGACGGTCGCGGAACGCGTAGACCTTCTTGAGTGCCGTGCCCTTGGTGGGGTAACCCGGTGTCGGGTTGAGCGGGATCAGGTTGACGTGTGCGCTCGGGCGCAACTTCCAGCACAACTCGGCGAGTTCCTTTGCGTCCTGCTCCCGGTCGTTGACGCCATCGATCATCGCCCACTCGAAGCTCACCCGACGGTTCTTCACTTCGAGGTAGTCCGCACATGCGTCGATCAGGTCGTCGATCGGATACCGCTTGTTGATCGGCACCATCTCGTTGCGCAGTTCGTCGTTCGCTGCATGCAGGGACACCGCGAGGTTCACCGGCAGCGGCAGGTCTTTGAGCGCACGGATGCCGGGGATGATGCCGACGGTCGAGATCGTGATGTGGCGTGCCGAGAGGCCGATGTCGCCGTGGATCCGCTCGGTCGCGCCCCACACCCGATCGAGGTTCGCCATCGGCTCGCCCATCCCCATGAACACGATGTTGCTGACCCGTCGCCCCGACGCCTTGGCCGTCTGAGATGCACGTACGACCTGCTCGACGATCTCCCCGGTCGTGAGGTGACGCGTGAAACCGGCCTGACCGGTGGCACAGAAACCGCACGCCATGGCGCAGCCCGCCTGGCTGCTGACGCACACGGTCGCCCGATCCGGATACAGCATCAGCACGGTCTCGATCCGGCTGCCGCTCCCGCCGGTGGGAGCGTCGAGTTCCCACAGGAACTTGACCGTGTCGCCACCCTCGCTGACCGACTCGGTCACGAGGTCGAGCGCGAGTGGTAGCTCGGAATCGAGCCGCTCGCGGAGCTTCTTGGGCAGGTTCGTGATGTCGGCTGGGTCGGCGAGCTGCTCGTACAGCCCGGACCACAGCTGATCCAGCCGGTAGCGCGGCTCGCCGTCGAGCAGCGCGCCGAACTCTTCACGCGTCAGGTCGTAGCGGGTGGGCGCCGTCGGCAGACTCATGTTCTCGTCAGCCCAACCGCGCTGCGAGTTCCTCGTACTGATCGATGCGGCCACGGACGACGTCGAGCGACGCCGTCCAGAAGGCCTCGTCGGTCACGTCGAAGTCGAACGCTGCGCCGAGCTGCTCGGCGGTGTCCATCCCGGCTCGCGACAGCAACGTGTCGTAGCCGCTGCGGAAGTGCTCGGGGTTCTCGCGGTACTTGGCGAACAGGCCGAGGCCGAACAGCAGACCGTACGTGTATGGCCAGTTGTAGAAGTGGGAGCCGTAGTAGTGCGGCTTCAGCAACCACATGTACGGATGAGCGGTCGACTGATCGAGGCCGTCGCCGTAGGCATCGGCCTGTGCTTCGGTCATCATCTCGCTCAGCTCGGACGCCGACAGCGTGCGGCGTTGACGACGGGCGAACACCTCGGTCTCGAACGTGAATCGTGACCGGATGTCGACCACGACCTGGTTGGAACCCTGCAGATCCACGTCCAGCAGCGCGAGCCGCTCGGCATCGTGTTCGGGACCGGCGAGGCGTTCGAGGCCGGCCTCGACGACCAGCGTCTCGCAGAAGATCGACGCGGTCTCGGCGAGCGCCATCGGCAGCCGCTTCTGGAGCGACGTGCGCTGAGCGAGCGTCGTGTTGTGGTACGCGTGACCGAGTTCGTGAGCAGTGGTCTGGGTCGACTCGGCCGAGCCCGACCAGTTGAGCAGCACGAGCGAGCGGTCGTCCTTGAACGACATGCAGAACGCGCCGCCCGACTTGCCGTCACGCGGTTCGGCGTCGATCCACCGCTCGTCGACGGCCCGATCGACGAGCCCACCGAGGTTCGGGCTGAATGCGCCGAACGCTCCGCGGACGACGTCGAGCCCTTCGTCCCAGGTGACACCTCCCGATGCCACTGGCGCCGGGGCGACGAGGTCCCACCACGGGAGCGCGCCGGCATGACCGTGGAGGCGGGCCTTGGCCTTCATCCAGCGTCGGAAGTCCGGGAGCGACGCCGTGACGGCTGACTGCATCGCGTCGAACGTCGCTCGGCTCACACTGTTCGCGAACAGCGATGCATCGAGCGGCGAGGTCCAGTTCCGACGCCGGTTGACGATGTTCGCCTCGCCCTTGATCGCATTCATCGCCGACGCAACGGGCACTTCGATGGTCGGCCATGCCACGAGTTCTGCCTCGTACGCGGCCTTTCGCACGTCCGCGTCTTCGTCGGTGGCCATGCCTCTGATGGCGTTGATCGGCATCTGCTGAGATCCGTCGGGCAGGTCGACGGCGGCGGACAGCTGCGAGGTGATCTCGCGTTGGAGACGACCCCACGCACCGGCGCCTGTCGTCGACAGTTCGGCGTACAGGTGCTCCTCGGCTTCGGACATCTGATGCGTGGCACGCTCGTGGAGCCGTTGCAACGGCCCGACATGCTCCGACGCTTCGGTGCTGACCGCGGCCAACTCGTCGATGTCGAAGGACGCGACCCAGTCGGCCAACCGCGACAGCAGCGGCCGCATCTTGGAGTCGACCGGCTCGAGCTCGCTCATCACGGCCTGCGCTGCGGCGTCGCGCGAGTCCGTCGCGACCGACGAGTAGACGTACGCGCCGAGCAGGTCCAGTTCGTCGGACACCCGGTTGTAGCTGGCGATCACCGCGTCGGCGGCTGCGCCGTCGTCCGTCGGTCGCCGTGCGTTGTTCGCCACCGCGGATCGAGTGCTCGTCGAACAGTGCGACCAGACGTTCGACCTCGGCCCCGGCTCGCTCCTGAGCATCGAGGAAGGAGCGGGCGTCGAGACTCTCGTGGACGTCGGCGACGCTCCAGCGGGGAAGTTCGATGTCGGTCATCAGCAGGGTCCTTGTCGTTCGGGGACGGTGCCGGGTCGTGATTCGACCTCGGCCGTGAAGGCGGCGTTCGTGGCAGCGACCTCGAAGCCGAGCTTGCGGTACATGGCGACGGCGCCTTCGTTGGCCGCGTCGACGTAGAGCAGCGCCGACGTGATGCCGAGCCCTGCAAGGTGATCGAGGCCGGCGAGCGTGAGTTCGGAGCCGAGCCCGAGGCCGTGGAAGTCCGGGTCGACGGCGATCACGTAGATCTCGCCGTCGTCACCGGAGTGGTTCGGGTCGGACACGCCGTGGCCGTCGTGGTGGACCTTGGTCCAGCAGAACCCTGCGACGCGGCCATCTCGTTCGTGCATCCGAAAGCCCGCCGGATCGAACCAGTCCTCTTGCTGACGTTGGCTGAACGTCTCGATGGTCCAACCGCCCTGTTCGGCATGCTCGGCAAAGGCCCGGTTGTTGACGCTCAACCACGACTCGTCGTCGCTGCCGGGGACGAAGTCGCGGGTGTCGATCGTGGCGTGGCGTTCGGTCGGCAGGCGTCGCCTCATCTGGTGGAGCGTCCGCGTCTGTTGCATCGACGCAGACTCGGCGAGTGCCGAATGAGCCGAGGTGGGCTCGAACACCCACCAGTTGACGATGCCGCCACCTTCGGCGCGCACGACGTCGAGTGCGGCGTCCATCAGGTCCGGGCCGATCGTCGCCATCTCGTATCGGTGGTGCGGATGCACGACGAGCTCGAAGGCGTGGCTGCCGTTGCCCTTCGAGACCTGGGCGTACGCAACCGGATGATCGTGGCCGGGCTCGAACGCGAGGAGTCCGGCGAAACCGTCGTGTCCACCGCTGACGAGGTCGAGGTACAGGTGGTCGGAGAGCGGTCGACGTCCGTCGGCACGGGCGGCGGCGTCCAGCAACCGGGTGACCTCCGCGATGTCGTCGTCACCCATGTCACGCTTGATCTCGAGGCAACGCACTCGGTCACGGTATCGCCCGTCCGAGAACGTCAGCGGGGTCGTCTCGCACAGCTTCCATCTGCGCCCACGAACGTCTTGCGTGTGCTGCTGGCGGGGCGTTACCCTTCCGTGATCAGGTTCCCGCCAACCTGATGCACACGCGACCGCTGGGATCCGCCGCCCGGCGTCGCGTTGTGCAACGGCCCTCCTTCGGGAGGGTCGTCGTGCCGCGTCAGGCGGTCTTGACCGCTCGCAGGAGGCCGCGTTCGGCGACTCGGATCTGACGCTCGGCCTCGTGGATCGCGCCGACCAGGTCATCGCGATCCGTGCCGATGTGCGCCTCGGCGAGTGCGGCGACGCGAGCGCGATACTCGCCGATGTTGTCGGCGATCGTGGCCAGTTCAGCTGCGGTGGACTCCGTGGAGGCGGCCATCTCGCCGACGGTAACGCCTACCGCGGCGCAAGGCCGACCCCATCGCTAGCATCGGCGGTCGTGATCCCCGTCCGTGACGACCTCAGAGCGCTCGAGGGCTACCACTCCGCACAGGTGGACGTGCGAGGTGCGGCTGAACACGAACGAGTCGCCGTTCCCGCCACCTGCGGGCTTCGGCGACGCCGTGGCCTCCGAGATCAGTCGTGTCGACTGGAACCGATATCCGGACCGCTCAGCGCTCGCGCTGCGTACAGACATCGCCGCAATGCACGGCGTCGACCCGGCGCAGGTGTTCGTCGCGAACGGCTCGAACGAAGTGCTGCAGACGGTGCTGTTGGCCTACGCCGGGCCGGGACGAACGGTCGTCACGTTCGAGCCGACGTACCAGATGCACGCGCAGATCGCCCGCGTCACCGGCGCGACGGTGGTCGAAGGGGAGCGTGGGGACGACTTCACGCTCGACCCGGCCGTCGTCGACCGGGTGCTCGACGAGCATCAGCCGCACGTCGTGTTCCTCACGTCGCCGAACAACCCGACCGGGCTCGTCGAGCCGCCCGAACGCGTCGAGCAACTGTTGGCGTCAGCGCCAGGCCTCGTCGTGGTCGACGAGGCGTACTCGCAGTTCGCGGACTGGTCGGCACTCGACATGGTCGATGAATCGCGTCCGCTGGTGGTCGACCCGCACCTTCTCCAAGACCTGGTCGATGGCCGGCGCCCGCCTCGGCTACCTCGTCGGACCGACCTGGCTCGTCGCCGAGCTCGACAAGGTCGTGCTGCCGTACCACCTCGACGTCGTCAAGCAACTCGCCGGGTCGAGTCGCCCTTCGGTTCACCGACGACATGAACGAGCGTGTCGCACTGCTCGTCGCCGAACGCAACCGCATCAGTGCAGCCCTTCGGGAACTGCCGATCGACGTGTTCGATTCGGGTGCCAACTTCGTGCTCTTCCGTCCGACCGGCGCCGACGGCCGCGTCGTGTGGCAGGAGCTCGTCGACCGCAGCATTCTCGTCCGCGACTGTTCGAGCTGGCCCCGACTCGCCAACTGTCTGCGCGTCACGGTCGGCACGCCCGCCGAGAACGACCGATTCCTCACCGCCATCGCCGACATCCTGAAAGCTTGAGTCCCTCCATGACGCGCACCGCCTCCCGCTCCCGCACGACGAAAGAGACGTCGATCGAGATCTCGATCGACATCGACGGCACCGGGCAGACCGACATCTCGACGGGCATCCCGTTCTACGACCACATGCTCGACCAGATCGGTCGTCACGGCGGGTTCGACCTGTCCGTCAAGGCCGAGGGCGACCTCCACATCGACACGCACCACACGGTCGAAGACGTCGCGATCACGCTGGGTGAAGTGTTCGCCGAAGCACTGGGCGACAAGGCCGGCGTGCGTCGCTTCGCCAGTGGCCGGTACCCGCTCGACGAAGCGTTGATCGACGTCGCGCTCGACCTGTCCGGGCGCCCGCACGTCGAATGGCACGTCGAGATGCCCGAGTCGCTCGCACTGGGTTCGCCTGCGTTCGACCCGCAGCTGGCCGAACACGTCGTCACGTCGTTCGCCACGTCCGCCGGCATCACGCTGCACATCGAGATGGTGCGCGGCCGCAACACGCACCACGTGATCGAAGCCACTTTCAAGGGGCTTGCTCGTGCGCTGCGCGACGCTGTGCGCGTCGAGGACGCAGCGGGTGTGCCGTCGACCAAGGGCGTGCTGTGAGCGGCATCCAGTGACGGCGCCGGTCATCGCTGTCATCGACTACGGCATCGGCAACCTCCACTCGGCGCAGAAGTCCCTGGAGACCTGCGGTGCCGATGCGCGCCTCACCGCCGATCCCGAGCTGATCGCGTCGGCTGACGGTGTCGTGCTCCCAGGAGTCGGCGCGTTCGGTGCGTGCATGGATGCGCTCCGATCGGCTGGTTTGGAAGCGCCGACACTCGACGCGGTTCGATCGGGTCGACCGTTCCTCGGTATCTGCGTCGGAATGCAGATGTTGTTCACGTCGTCGCAGGAGAACCCCGGTGCTCGTGGGCTCGACGTCATTCCGGGCGAGGTGCGATGGATCCCGCAGACCGGCGATCTCAAGATCCCGCAGATGCAGTGGAACCGGCTCGACCTGGTCGTGGATGCCGACGGTGCGCCCGACCCGTTGCTCGCCGATCTCGGCGACGAGCCGTGGGTGTACTTCGTGCACTCGTTGCACGGGGTGCCCGACGACCGGGCCATGATCGCTGCAACCGTGGAGTACGGCATCACGGTCAACGCCGCGTTCCGCCACGACAACGTGTTCGCCGCTCAGTTCCATCCCGAGAAGTCCAGTCGTCCCGGCCTTGCACTGCTCACCAACTTCGTGGAGGTCTGCGCGTGAGCAAACCAGCGTTGTATCCGGCGATCGACCTGCGCGGCGGTCACGTGGTCCGCCTGCGTCAGGGCGACTACGCAGACGAGACCGTCTACGGCGATGATCCCGTTGCAGTGGCGACCGGATTCGTCGACGCCGGCAGCGGCTGGATCCACATCGTCGACCTCGACGCAGCCAAGTCGGGGGACCCGGTCAACCGCCCGATCATCCAGGCGGTCGCTGCGGCGGTTGCCGGTCGGGCCAGCGTGCAGACCGGGGGAGGGGTTCGCTCCGTGGCCGATGCACAGCAGCTCGCTGACGCAGGGGTCACCCGAGTCGTGATGGGCTCGGCCGCGATCGCCGATCCGTCGCTCGTGCTGGCGGCCTCGGAGATCGTGAAGGTCGCCGTCGGGCTCGATCACCGCGACGGAGAGGTCGCCACACACGGATGGACGCAGGGCAGTGGCCTTCAGCTGGACGACGCCTACGGGTTGTTCCCGAGCGCCGATGTGTTCGTCATCACCGACATCGGTCGAGACGGCATGCTCGAAGGTCCGGACGTCGAAGGACTGACGCGTTCGGCAGCGGTCGCGGGATCACCTGTGATCGCCAGTGGCGGCGTAGCGACACTCGCCGACATCGCTCGGCTGGCAGAGATTCCCGGCCTCGGTGGCGTGATCACCGGCAAGGCGCTCTACGAAGGCCGCTTCACCGTTGCCGAAGCGGTCGAGGTGCTGAGATGATCGGACCCGTATGAGAGTCGCTCGAGTCATCCCATGCCTCGACGTCACCGAAGGTCGCGTCGTGAAGGGCACCAACTTCGTCGATCTCAGAGACGCCGGTGACCCGGTCGAACTCGCAGCTCGCTACGACCTCGAAGGTGCTGACGAGTTGATCTTCCTCGACATCACCGCATCGAGCGACAACCGTGAGACGACGATCGACATGGTTCGTTCCGTTGCCGAACAGGTCTACATCCCCTTCACCGTCGGCGGCGGTATCCGCACCCTCGAGGACGCTCGCACGATGTTGCAGGCAGGCGCCGACAAGGTCAGTGTGAACACGGCAGCCGTGGAGCGGCCCGAACTGATCGCCGAGATCGCCGCAGTCTTCGGAAGTCAGTGCGTCGTGTGCGCGATCGATGCTCGCCGCCGTCGACCGGACGGAGCGAGTGACGGCCTGGTTCCGGAGACTCCATCGGACGGCTGGGAGGTCTACCTCCACGGTGGGCGCACCCCGACCGGGATCGACGCCGTCGAGTGGGCGGCACGGGCGGTCTCGCTCGGCGCTGGTGAGATCCTGTTGACGTCGATGGATCGTGACGGCACCCGTGAAGGGTTCGACAACGAACTGACACGGGCGGTCGCCGACGCCGTGTCGGTTCCCGTGATCGCGAGTGGTGGTGTGGGCACGCTCGATCACCTCGCCGATGGTGTGGCAGTCGGCGGGGCCGATGCCGTGCTCGCTGCATCGATCTTCCACTTCCGTGAGCACACGGTGGCCGAAGCAAAACAGGTGATGACCGAAGCCGGCATCACCGTGCGCCCGAGCTGACCCGTCCCGAATCGTCTCGGGTCGGGAGATCGGCCCCGTCCCGAATCGTCTCGCTCCGGGAGTTTCGGCTCGTTCCGAATCGTCTCGCACCGGTCGATCGGGCCGTGGCGAATCGTCTCGCGCCGAGAGTTTCGGCTCGTTCCGAATCGTCTCACCCGGGCGCTGGAGGAGCGGCGTGACGGACCGTCACGCCCGTCGGTGCTGTGGCTGACCTGGGCATTCCCTGCCCAGACTCCCCGCGAGACGATTCGGGACGGCGCTGCGCGCGGGTGTGCGTGACGATTCGGAACGGTGACGTGTCCGCCGGGCGAGACGATTCGCAACGGGCCCGATCAGCGACACGGGCGAGACGATTCGGTGACGTCGCCGCCCACCCATTTCGAACCCAGGAGCCGTGCCGCAATACGGTCGGGGAATGACCACCGATGCAGTCACAACCGAACGACGCGACGGCGGAGTGCTCGTCTGTCATGTCGACGACGGCAAGGCCAACGCTCTGTCGATGGACATCATCGCCGGGATCACCGCTGCGATCGACCAGGCCGAGGCCGACGACGAGATCACGTCGATGGTCCTCCACGGCCGTGAGGGCAAGTTCTCCGCAGGCTTCGACCTCACCGTCATGCGTTCCGGCGACGTCGCCGCAATGTCGGAACTCGTCGCCAGCGGCGGCGAACTCGTCGCCCGCATCTACGGCGCGTCGATTCCGGTCGTTGCTGCGTCCACCGGCCACGCTCTCGCCGCCGGCGCCCTCCTCCTTCTCGGGTGCGACGTGCGCATCGGCGCCGACGTCGACTGCAAGATCGGGCTCAACGAAGTGGCGATCGGCATGGTCCTGCCGGACTGGGCGTTCACCATCGCTGGCGACCGGCTGAGCAACCGTCACCTGCAGCGGTCCGTCGCCAACGCGCGAGTCACGGGTGCCGTCGACGCCATCGACATCGGCTACCTCGACGAGGTCGTCCCGGTCGAGGCGCTGCTCGACACCGCTGTCGCCCGAGCCGCCGAGCTCGCAGCCCTCGACCCGAAGGCGTACCGAGGCACGGTTCGCAAGCTCCGCGGTGACACGCTCGAGCAGATGACGGCGCAAGTCGCTGCGGACCGGGCCGCCGGAGCGATTCCGACGGCCTGACGCTGTTTGTCGTCGCAACGAACGGGTAGGTTCGCCGCCATGGCACAACCTGCAGTCAACGAAAAAATGGAATACCGCCGCCTCGGCAACTCGGGCCTCAAGGTCAGCATCCTGAGCCTCGGCAGCTGGGTCACCTTCGACACCCAGGTCGACAACGACATGGCCATCGAGTGCATCGCGGCCGCCGGCGACGCCGGCTGCAACTTCTTCGACAACGCCGAGGCCTACGCCGCCGGCAAGTCCGAAGAGATCATGGGCAACGCGTTCCGCGAGTTGGCCTGGCCGCGCTGGTCCTACGTCCTGACCACCAAGATCTACTGGGGCATCCACGGTGACGTGCCGAACATGAGCAACACGCTCAACCGCAAGTACCTGATGCATGCGATCGACGGATCGCTCGAACGCCTCCAGGATGATTTCGTCGACGTCCTCTACTGCCATCGCTGCGATCCCGAGACTCCGATGGAGGAGATCGTGCACGCGATGAGCGAGATCATCTCGCACAAGAAGGCGCACTACTGGGGCACGAGCGAATGGACCGCCGACGAAGTGCGTTCGGCGATCATGATCGCCGAGAAGTACGGCCTCCATGCGCCCGTCACGGAGCAGAGCCAGTACAACCTGCTCGAGCGCCGCAAGGTCGAGAAGGAGTTCGCCCGGGTCACCGAGGACTACGGCTACGGCAACACGATCTGGAGCCCGCTGGCATCGGGTCTCCTCACCGGCAAGTACAAGGACGGCATCCCCGAGGACTCCCGTGGCGCGCTCTCGGGCTACGAGTGGCTCCAGGATCGTCTGTCCGATGACGATGCGATCCAGAAGGTCGA
Organism: Ilumatobacteraceae bacterium; assembly: GCA_963797925.1. Taxonomy (GTDB): domain Bacteria; phylum Actinomycetota; class Acidimicrobiia; order Acidimicrobiales; family Ilumatobacteraceae; genus Ilumatobacter_A. The sequence goes on from CAWCQZ010000002.1 coordinate 410,582, forward strand.
GCAGCTCCGGCCGATCTCGGAGAAGCTCGACTGCTCGATGGCGCAGCTCTCACTCGCCTGGGCGACCAAACACGAGATGGTGTCCTCGGTGATCACCGGTGCATCCAAGGTCGAACAGGTCGTTCAGAACTTCGAAGCGCTCGACGTGATCCCGCTGCTCACCGACGACGTGATGGAGGAGATCGACGCCGCGATCGGCAAGTAGGCACGATCACTGCGTGGTGACGAGGCAATCGGATGGTGACTCGGCGGCTGCGGGAAATGCGACCGCGAGGGCGGTGGCGATCCGGTCGGCACGTTCGACATCGCCGGCCGCGTTGAAGTGGATGCCGTCGGCGTCGTACCAGTCCTCCTGTGCTTCGCTGCGCCAGTCGTAGACCCGCATGTTCGGCCACCGAGCGCAGGCACCGGCGACTGCTTCGTTCCACTTCACGATCTGCGGGTCACTCCACGGGCCGTTCTGTTCGAGCGCAAGCCCGGTCATCCACAAGGCGGGGTCGTCGCCGATCTGTTCCATCAGGATGTCGATCCGGTCCGGCAGCGGGACGACGCCGCCGACCGACTGGTTCGCCGAGTCCTGCATTCCCAGCACGAACACCCAGCAACCGTCGTAGCCGTCGGCCATGAAGCCCGCGACCCGCGTGTCGGCGTTGGGTTCGTCCTGATACGTCTCCACGACCGACTGGGCCGGGGCGACCTGATCGAACACCTCGTCCACGCCGACCCGTTTGTAGCGAGCATCGATCCGGGTCTCGGGATCGGGCAACTGATCGGGGTTGAACAAACCGCGCGACGTCGAATCGCCGATGTGGACCACCTCGTCGCACGACGTCTGCGGGTCCCCCGACAGCGCAGCCGCCGCAGCTTGTTCTTCGGCATCGATCTCGGCGGCTGCTGCGACGGCGGCGGCTGCTGCAGCGTCGTCGGCAGGGTCGACTTGTTCGTCGATGTCCTCGATCGTCGGCGGGTCGGTCGACGCCTCCGACGATCGGGCGGTCCCGCCGATCACCGGAAGCATCGCCAGCACCAAGATCCCGATGCCCGAGACCACAGCGGTGCCGCGTATCAGCCCGGGAACCGACGCTCCCCACGGCCGAGCAGTCGTGCCCTGATCTGCCGTCGCCCGGCCATCACGACGATCACGGTGTTCGCGGACGGCACCCATCAGGCCGTGGCGACGGATCGGATCCTCCACCGCGGTCCACGTCAACGCTGCGAGCGCCGTCGACAGCGCCACCTGGATCACGCCACGCACCACCGGATCGTCGGCGAGCACGGTGTTGGGAGTGAACGCGATCACCGGGAGATGCCACAGGTAGATCCCGTACGACCGCTCACCGATCCACACCAGCGGTGGTGCAGCCAGGCCGGCGCCCAACCGCGACGCCGGATGTACCACCACTGCGACCAGCAGCGCTGTTGCGACCGACAGTGTGAGTAGGCCACCGCGGTACAGCGACAACGAGAACGGGTCGGTCACGACCACCATCCAGACGAGGACACCGAGCGATGCGACCCCGACGCCGTCGATGATCCACCGGGCACCCTCGGTGATGTTCGCCGACAGCCGGTCCGGTCGCCACAGCATCGCGAGCGCTGCGCCGAGCAGCAGGCCGCCCGCCCGGGTGTCGGTTCCTTCGTAGGCGCGGGTGTTGTCGAAGCCGGGGTCGGCGACGACGAACATCCACACGAACGACAGCAGTGCGAGCCCCAGGGTGATCAGCGCCACGCGATGGATCCGTCGCCGCAGTGAGGTGAGCAGCCCGAGTAGCAGCAGCGGCCAGATGAGGTAGAACTGTTCTTCGACCGCGAGCGACCAGAGATGGTCGAGTGTGCCCGGATTTGCGAATGCGTCGAAGTACGACGTGTCGGACGCGATCGTCGTCCAGTTGCTGACGTAGAGCATCGCCGCCACGGATTCGCCGAACCGCGTCGGCAGGTCCGCGGGCGCCACGATCGCCGTTGCGGCGAGCACCGCCACCAGCAGCAGGATCACCGCAGGAAGCAACCGTCGGGCACGGCGCATCCAGAACGTCTTCAGATCGAGATCGCCACGCTCGTCCCACGTGCGCAGCAGGATGAACGTGATCAGGAATCCGCTCAGCGTGAAAAACATCCCCACACCGAGCAGCCCGCCGGGCAGGAACGACACGTTCAGGTGATAGCCGATCACGACCACGACGGCCAGCGCACGGACGCCGTCGAGCCCAGGCATGTAGGTCGCCTGGGCGGAAACGGGGCGGGGCATGAGGATCCTGGGCGCGACGAGACACGAAGCAGTCGGGCTCGCTGAGATCCTACGACGCCGACGTCCCGCTGCAGCCCCGAACTGCCACGGTACCCTCGGCGCGAATGCCGGGCCCCGACGACAAACTGCCGATCAAGATGCTCAACGATCGCGTCCTCGTGGACGCGGACGAAGGCGAGCGCAAGTCGTCCGGCGGCATCCTGATCCCGGCAACGGCGGAGATGGCGAAACGCCTCGTCTGGGCGACCGTGGTGGCGCAGGGCCAGAACGTCCGCTCGTGCGAGGTCGGCGACAAGGTGCTGTTCAGTCCCGACGATCGCTACGAGGTCGAAGTGCAGGGCAACGACTACATCATGCTCCGCGAGCGAGAGCTGCACGCGGTTGCCGCGGCCAGAGTCGAAGGTTCGACCGGCCTCTACCTCTGAGGTGATCTCCGCCTGCCGGTACGAACCGCAATAGTTGCGTTCGCAATCACATCTGGCAGACTGTCTGCATGGCGACGAGCGACGGCGCATTCGAACGCGACACCGACTACATCACCGACCGCATCGTGGACGTTCCCGATGCGGGCGTGGCGACGGAGTGGCCGGTCGAGGCCGGGCGGTACCGGCTCGCTGCGGCGGCGGCGTGTCCTTGGGCGAACCGCACGACGATCGTCCGACGGTTGCTCGGGCTGGAAGACGCCATCTCGCTCGCGTTCGCCGGGCCGACGCACGACGCTCGGAGCTGGCAGTTCGACCTGGACGAAGGTGGCATCGACCCGGTGCTCGGCATCGAACGCATCCAGGACGCCTATCTGAAGCGCTACCCCGACTACCCTAAGGGCATCACGGTGCCGGCGATCGTCGACGTGCCGAGCGGGTTGCTCGTCACCAACGACTTCGCCCAGATGACGCTCGATTTCTCGACGCAGTGGACCGCACATCACCGCGATGGTGCTCCCGATCTGTACCCCGACCATCTGCGTGACGAGATCGACGAGGTGGCCGAGCTGATCTACCACGACGTCAACAACGGCGTGTATCGAACTGGGTTCTCCGGGAGTCAAGCTGCCTACGAGGACGCATACCGAACGCTGTTCGCCCGTCTCGACTGGCTCGAGGAACGACTCTCGACGCAGCGGTTCCTGGTCGGCGACACGATCACCGAAGCCGACGTCAGGTTGTTCACCACGCTGATCCGGTTCGACGCCGTGTACCACAACCACTTCAAGTGCAATCGGAACAAGCTCAGCGAGATGCCTGCGCTCTGGGGCTATGTCCGCGACCTGTTCCAGACGCCCGGCTTCGGCGACACCGTCAACTTCGAGCAGGCCAAGGAGCACTACTACGTGGTCCACACGTCGATCAATCCAACGAAGGTGATCCCTGCGGGCCCCGACCTGCGCGGCCTCGCCAGCGCACACGGTCGCGAATCGTTGGGAGGCCGCCCGTTCGGCGACGGCACACCTCCGGGTCCGCCCGCCGAGCGCGAATCGTTCGGTTACCTCTCCGACGGCGCTGCATGACGATCCGTAAGATGTCCTGATGCCGGAGACGACGATCATCGAAGCAACCAGCGAGCAGTTGGCGGGCGTCAAGTACAACAGCGACGGGCTCGTCACGGCGATTGCCCAGGACGTCGAGAACGGCGAGATCCTGATGCTGGCGTGGATGAACGCCGAATCGTTGAAGATGACCTTCGACGAAGGACGCATGGTCTACTGGTCGCGCAGCCGCCAGGAACTGTGGCGCAAGGGCGACACCTCGGGCGACCGCCAGTTCGTCCGCGAGGCGTACTACGACTGCGACAAGGACGCCCTGCTGTTCAAGGTCGAGCAGGAGGGTGCCGGCGCCTGCCACACGGGCAACCGGTCCTGCTTCTTCTCGTCGTTTGGCTGAGGGATGATCTTTCAACCCTCACGCGAGGAGTTCCACGCGCACGCTGTCGAACACACCGTCGTACCGGTGTGGACCGAACTACTCGCCGACCTCGAGACGCCCGTCGCGGCGTACACCAAGCTCGTCGGTGACGGCCCCGGCTTCCTCTTGGAGTCCGTCGAGGGCGCCGAGCGCTGGGCCAGGTTCTCGTTCGTCGGTCGCAATCCCTCGGCGACACTGATCCTGCGAAACGGCGTCGTCGAACTCGACGGCGCACTGCCCGACGGCGTTCCGACCGACCAGGGCATCCTCGCTGCGATGGACGTCATGGTCGCGGCGTACTCGAGCCCGACCTTCGAAGATCTGCCGCCGCTGCACGGCGGCATGATGGGCTACCTCGGCTATGACGTCATCCGCGAGGTCGAGCATCTTCCCGACGCACCTCCGGACGACCGGTCGTACCCCGACGCGATCATGTCGGTCATCGGTTCGCTCGCCGCGTTCGATCACTGGCGCCAGCGCGTCTACCTGATCGAGAGTGTCGCCACTCTCGGCCTGTCCGTCGAGGAGCTCGACGCCGCCTACGACGCCGCCATCGGCCGAGTGGAGCAGGCCGTCGAGGACCTCGCCCGTCCGCTGGCGTACACGCCGGCGGCGCCGCCGACAGCGGACGACGAACTCCCCGAGCTGGATTCCACGATGGGCGGCGGGATGTACCAGCGAGCCGTCGACGTCGCGAAGGAACACGTCGTGGCAGGAGACATCTTCCAGGTGGTGTTGTCGCAGCGCTACGACCTCGTTCTCGATGCCGATCCGTTCGACGTGTACCGCGTCCTGCGCCAGGTGAACCCGTCGCCGTACATGTACTACGTGAAGCATCCGGAGCTGACGATCGTCGGGTCGTCGCCCGAGCCGATGGTGCAACTGCTCGGCCGCAAGGTCGTGTCGCGCCCGATCGCCGGCACACGCCGGCGCGGTCGCACAGCGGAAGACGACCGTCGGATGGCCGCTGAACTCTCCGAACACCCCAAGGAGCGAGCCGAGCACGTGATGCTGGTCGACCTGGCTCGCAACGACGTGGGTCGTGTGTCGAAGTTCGGCACGGTCGAGGTCGAGGAACTGATGACGCTCGAGCTGTACAGCCACGTGATGCACCTCACGTCACAGGTGGCCGGCGAACTCAACGACGGACTCGGCCCGATCGACGTGCTGCGTGCCACGTTGCCCGCCGGCACGCTGTCGGGTGCACCGAAGGTCCGAGCGATGCAGATCATCGACGACCTCGAGCCGGTCAAGCGTGGTCCCTACGGGGGAGTGGTCGGCTACGTCGACTGGTCGGGAAACCTCGACACCGCCATCGCCATCCGCACGATGTTCATCACCGGCGACGGTAAGACCGCGAGTCTGCAGGCCGGTGCCGGCATCGTCGCCGACTCGGTCGCGGACGACGAAGACCTCGAATGCCGCAACAAAGCAGCCGCCCTCCTCGCAGCCATCCCCGCAGCAAGGCGCATGACGCGAGCGCGCCGAGAGGCCGGAACCGAGGCGTAGGTCGGTCGTGGACGGTCAGAACAGCAGGACGAGCGCGAAGATCACGGACAGGCCAGCGAAGCCGAACCCGATCACCGTGGCCAGCGCCATGGCGCCGGGAAGCGTCGTGATGGAGGCCAGCGCCATCGACAGTTGTGCGAAGTTCGACCGGTGGTCCTTCACGACGTCACGCAGCGAGAAGAACTGGCGTGACATGGTGACGATGCTGTCGTCGTTTGATCCCTCCGTCGCGTCGACGGTCTCGATCACCGTGCGTTGCGACTGGTTGTCGCCGCTGATCAGCGAACGCACTTCCTCCACCATCGTGTCGCTGCCCTTGCGGACGGCGTGGAGTCGGAGCATCGATGCGACGACCGACCCGATCGCCCACGCCGCTGCGAGCCCGCCAGCGATGATCCAGAGCGTCCGCAACCCGCCACCGAGTGCGGCGATGCCGAGCAGGTAGCCGCCGACGCACGCGATGATCGCGAAGATCAGCACGCCACCGGCGAGAGCGTTCGCGCGACGCAGGAGACCGAGCAGCACGTCGACGGCCCGTTCGGCGAGATCGTCGAGCCCGAACTCACCGTCTTCACTGTCGGTGTGCCCGGCGGTGACGGAGTCGGGCTGGATCACGTCGTCCGGATCGATCGGGTCGTCTGCAGTGGATTCATCACGCGCCATGGGAGTTGCGAGTCTGCCACGCCAGACTGGCGGGGTGAACACCGACGACGCCGTTGCCATCACCGAACCCTTCATCGACCAGGCGGCGCGCGATCGCGTCACCGTGTCAGGTGCTGATGCCCAGACCTATCTACAGAGCCAGATCGCGCAGGAGATCCGCGATCTCGCCGTCGGCGCAGCTCGTTGGACGTTCGTGCTCGACCCGACCGGCAAGGTCGACACGCTCGCCCGCATCCAACGAACAGGCGACGACGTGTTCGTGCTCGACACGGACGCAGGATTCGGCGAGGCGTTGCTCGCACGGATCAACCGTTTCAAGATTCGCGTCGACGCCGACACCCGTTTCGACGCAGCAGTGAACGGCGCGCCCGACGTCGAGCACGAACTCGCCCGCATCGCTGCCGGCTGGCCGCGGATGGGCGCCGAGATCGAGCCGGGTTCGACGATCCCTGCCACGACCGGCGTCGTGTTGCTCGCCGTGAACTTCCAGAAGGGTTGCTACCCGGGCCAGGAGCTCGTGGAGCGCATGGACTCACGTGGAGCCGATGCTCCGCGCAGCCTGCGGATCGTCGACCTGGACCAAGGCGCCGGTGTCGGCTCGGCGGTGCATGACGCCGACGGCAAAGAAGTCGGCGCGGTCACCAGCGTGACCGGCGACGGCGGCATCGGCCTGGCCTACGTCAAGCGTGGGGCCGATGTGGGCCGAGTCCCGCTCGCATTGCAGTGACCTCGGGGCGGTGACGCACCGCACCGAGTTCCGGCGCAGAGTCGATGGCCGATGCCAGCGCATTCGGTGATGTGTTCACGTTCGCCGCCGACTGCAGCCAGCCGATCGCCGTCGTCTGGTCGTGGAGCGCTCCGGCAGCCCGCGCCACGATGAGCGCGCTGAGCGTGTTCGGGTTGCGCTGGTACGAGCCGGCGGCGTAGTGCGCGGCTTCCTCGGGGCGCCCGGTCGACAGCAGCAGGTTGGCCAGCACGAACTCGTTGCCTGCGTCGCCGTGCGGCAGTGGGCTCGGCAACAGATCGATCAGGGCCGCGGCCTGCGTGGCCGTGATCCGGAGCTCGGACGCCGGTGGCGTGGGCTGTGGGTGACTCAGCGCTGCCATCAGCGTGCGTCTCGCCTTGCCCTCCTTGCCGGAGTCGAGCGACGCCGCGGCGTCATCCCACACCGACGGCTTCTCCTTGGCGGGCCTGTCGGCGCTGAGCATCTGCATCTGGGTGATCAGGAGGAAGCCGATGAACAGCACGAAGCTCTGTCGCCCGGTCAGGAAGAGCAGGACGGCGGCGGCGACCGTGGTGCCGATGGAGGCGTAGAGCATGATGCGACGAGCCCGACCGGGAACGATCGCGTCGAGTCCGTAGGTGACGATGTTGCCCCCGTCGAGTGGGAGCACAGGGATCAGGTTCATGGTGCCGATGACGGGCCCGGCCCAGAAGATCGCACGGGACGCGGGGGAGTCGACGACCTGGTCGAGGTCCAGCGGGTTGATCCCCATCGCGATCAGCACGACGACGGCGGTGAGGATGTGGACGAACGGGCCGGCGAACGAGATCCACGCGGACTCGCGTCGTTTCAGCTCGCGTGTCGGGGTGTACGACGCGTAGCCGGCGAGGAACCCGAGCGAGATCTCGGCATGCGCTCCGGTGCGTCGGGCGGCGACGGCGTGGCCGAGTTCGTGGATGAGGGTCAGCACGGCGATCGCGCCGGCCAACCACAGGCCGAACGCGTCACGGTAGATGAACACGATCAGCGCCATGAAGACGATGAAGCCGGATTGGACCTTGACGTCGAAACCCAGCACCCGGAACATCAGGTCAGGCTATGTCGCCGAGTACGGGACGGCCCGTCGCTCCGCCGATCGTTCCGGGACGTTTCGACGAGCGGCTCCGGTTCTAGTGTGACGGCCGTGACAGCTGATGCCGTGCCGGAAACGAATGTGCTGACGGACCTGGTCGAGCAGGTCGAGTCGGGAGCGATCACCCGAGCCGACGCGCTGCTGCGCGTCGAGGCTCGACACCTCGATGCGATCCTGCACACGCAGTTCGATGGCGGCGGTGAGGTGCTCGCCACGGGAATCCCCGCATCGCCCGGCGCAGCGGTCGGCCGCGTCTACTTCACGTCGGACGATGCACTCGACGCCGACGACCGCGGAGAGAACGTCATCCTCGTCCGCAACGAGACCACCCCGGCAGATGTGATGGGCATGCAGGTCTCGCAGGGGCTCGTGACGACGAAGGGCGGCCTCGCCAGCCATGCCGCGCTCGTGGCGCGCGGGTGGGGCACCCCCGCCATCGTCGGAGCGGAGACGATCGTCATCGGCGACGGTTCGTTCAGCGTCGGTGACGTCACCGTGTCGCAGGGGGATGTGATCTCGATGGACGGTGCCACCGGCGAGGTCGTGCTCGGCGAACTCACCACGTCGTCGTCGGAGCGCCCCGAGGCATTCGACACGCTCCTGGCATGGGCCGACGAGGTGCGCAGCGGCCACCTCGCCGTCCGAGCCAACGCCGACACCGCCGAGGACGCATCGATCGCCGCGGGCTCGGCGCCGAGGGCATCGGGCTGTGTCGGACGGAGCACATGTTCCTCGCACCGGACCGGCTGCCGATCGTGCGCGAGATGATCCTCGCCGACACAGCGGATGCCGAGACGGCCGCGCTCGAGAAGCTGCGCGTCGCGCAACAATCGGACTTCGAGGCCGTGCTCCGGGAGATGGACGGACTGCCGGTGACCATCCGGCTGCTCGACCCGCCGCTGCACGAGTTCCTGCCGTCGGTGACCGAACTGCGGATCGAGGCGGCCACGACCGGCCTGGACGACGAGCGCACGCGCGAACTCGCAGCCGCGGAGGCCTGGTCGGAACACAACCCGATGATCGGCACGCGTGGCGTGCGACTCGGCGTGATGAAGCCCGGGCTCTATGCGATGCAGGTGCGGGCGCTCCTCGACGCAGCGGCAGCGCGGCGAGCGGTCGGGGGCGACCCGATCGTCGAGATCATGGTCCCGCTGACCGTCACACGTGAGGAACTCGCGTTGGCCAGATCCTGGGTCGAGACCGAACTCGACGCGTCGTCGGTACCGGCCGGCAGCATCACGATCGGCACGATGATCGAGACGCCACGTGCGGCGCTGTGTGCGGGTCAATTGGCCGAGCAGGCGGACTTCTTCAGCTTCGGCACCAATGACCTCACGCAGCTCACGTTCGGATTCAGCCGCGACGACGTCGAAGCGAAGATGATGCCCGCATACCTCGCTCAGGGACTCCTGGCGCGCAACCCGTTCGACACGATCGACCAGGAAGGTGTCGGCAAACTGGTCGAGCAGGGAGCATGGTTGGGTCGTGAGTCGCGACCGGGTCTCAAGCTGGGCGTCTGCGGCGAACACGGTGGCGATCCCGAATCGATCGACTTCTTCCACCGGGCCGGTCTCGACTACGTGTCGTGCAGCCCGTACCGCGTGCCGATCGCCCGCCTCGCAGCGGCGCAGGCCGTGATCCGCAACAGTTGAGTCGGGCATAGTCTGAGCGGGCCATGGGGATCGCGGACGACGACATCGACAAGATCCGCTCGACGGTGTCGATCGTCGACACCGTCCAGAACTACGTGGCGCTGAAGAAGCGGGGACGCAACTGGGTCGGCCTGTGCCCGTTCCATGCGGAGAAGTCCGGCTCGTTCAACGTGAGCGAGGAGATGTCGTTCTTCAAGTGCTTCGGCTGCGACAAGGGCGGCGACATCTTCACCTTCATCCAGGAGATCGAGCACACCGACTTCCCGGGCGCCGTCGAACTGCTCGCGGGCAAGGCCGGGATCTCGCTCAACTACACCTCGACCGGGCAGTCCCAGGAGCGGGCGCAGCGCAAGAAGCTCACCTCGGCGATGGGCGACGCGGTGGAGTGGTATCACGAGCGGCTCCTCAAGGATCCCGGCGCCCGAGCGGCCCGGGACTACCTGCGTGCACGAGGGCTCGGCGGTGACATCGCTCGCCAGTTCAAGCTCGGTTGGGCACCCGACGACTGGGACGTCCTGTCCCGCGAGTTGGGTCACTCGGCCGACGTGCTCCACACGGTGGGGCTCGCGTTCCGTAACCGACGCAACCGGATGCAGGACGCGTTCCGTGCCCGGGTCATGTTCCCGATCCTCTCCGAGTCGGGGGAGGCGCTGGCGTTCGGCGGCCGCATCCTGCCCGGTTCGGAGGATCCTGCGAAGTACAAGAACAGCTCCGAGACCCCGATCTACACGAAGTCGCGCACGCTGTACGGACTCAACTGGGCGAAGGCGAACGCGTCGAAGGTCGATCAGATCGTGGTGTGCGAGGGGTACACCGACGTGATCGGGTTCCACCAGGCGGGCGTCCCGCGTGCGGTGGCGACGTGTGGCACGGCGCTGACCGAGGAGCACGTCCGTCTGCTCAAGCGGTACGCGAGCCGTGTGGTGCTGTCCTTCGACGCCGATGCCGCCGGGCAGGGGGCGGCCGAGCGGTTCTACGAGTGGGAGGAGAAGCACCAGGTCGAAGTGTCCGTGGCTCGCCTGCCGCCCGGAAAGGACCCGGGGGATCTGGCGCGAACGGACCCGGCCGCACTGGCGGCCGCCGTGGACGACCCCGTGCCGTTCCTCAGGTTCCGTCTCAACCGTGAGACCAGCCGGTTGCCGCGCGACTCCGCCGAGCACAAGGTGCGCTATGCGAACAAGGCACTCGAGGTGGTGAACGAACACCCGAACCCCGATGTTCGCTCGATCTACGCCGGCGAGATCGCCGCTCACGTCGGTCTGTCGGTCGAGGAGTTCACGCGCCGAGCCAGAGAGCACCGGCAACGCCCGATCGAAGCACCCACGCAGCCGCGACGCCGTGCCCCGATGGAGAACGCCGAGTTCGCCGCGCTCGTGCTGTTGGTCCAAGCGTGGGACTCGATCGCAGAGTGGCTCATCGAAGGACTCTTCGAAGACGACGACAACCGAATGGCGTTCCTGGCGCTTGCAGAGGCGGGCAACCTCACCGGGGCCTTGGAGATCGCTGCGCCCGATGCTCGCGACGTGCTGGAGCGTGCGGCTCTTGCCGACCTCGACCTCGACGCGAGTGTCGAAGCTCGGTCGTTGATTCGTGCTGCGACCAAGCGGGAGTTGCGATACCGCAGTGGGCTGATCGACGTGGCGACTCTGGAAGAGGACCGCGCCGCACGGCTCGACCTGGAAGCGTTGTCCGAGGCGGACCAGCCCCGCGCTCTCGCTGCAGCGGAGTCATTGCTAGGTTGGCTCCATCGACGCACCGAAGAACGCTCCCAGGACCCTCGGGCCCCAGACCCGCAGGATGGCTGACCGGCCATGACCGTGGAACAGCCGATCGCGTCTCCGGTGCCCGGCGTCGACGAAGGTGAGTGGGACAAGCTCGTCGAACGCGGCCGCTCCACCGGTGAGGTCCACGCCGATCAGGTGAGCCATGTGCTGCGACACGTCGAGCTGAGCGAGACCGTCTTGACCGATGTGCACCAGGTCATGGCCGGTGCCGGCATTTCGATCGACGACAAACTCGACGACGACCACCACGACAGCGATGCCGACGACACGCCTGTCGGCACGCGTCGAGAAGTGCTGCTGGAGAACGTCCCCGACGCGCCGGAGAACGACGCCGACGAAGCGTTGCTGAGTCGTCGTCGCCAACGCCGCACGAAGAAGCGTGGGCCGAAGGCCGAGGGCGGCTCCGCCGATGCGGTGCGCATGTACCTGCGTGAGATCGGCCAGGTCGACCTGCTGACGATCGACGACGAACGCCGCCTCGCCCAGCTGATCGAAGAAGGCAAGATCGCCGCCGAGAAGATCGACGAGTCGAACGAATCGGGCAAGGCCCTCGAGAACATCGAGGAGCGGATGCTGCTGCGTGCCGTGAAGCGCGGCGAACGCGCCAAGTCGGAGCTGACCCAGGCGAACCTGCGCCTCGTCGTCAGCATCGCCAAGCGGTACTCCGGTCGCGGGATGCAACTGCTCGATCTCGTGCAGGAGGGCAACCTCGGGCTGATGCGTGCGGTCGACAAGTTCGATTACACCAAGGGCTTCAAGTTCTCCACCTACGCCACGTGGTGGATCCGCCAGGCGATCACCAGGTCGATCGCCGATCAGGCACGCACCATCCGTATCCCGGTGCACATGGTCGAGCACATGAACCGGGTCACCCGGGCCAAGCGCACGATGCACCAGGAACTCGAACGTGAGCCCACGATCGACGAACTGGCTCAGCGAGTGCAGCTCGAGCCGGACAAGGTCCGCGAGCTGCTGCGCTACTCACAGGACCCGCTGTCGCTCGACTCGCCCGTCGGCGAAGAGGACGAGTCGAATCTCGGCGACTTCATCCAGGACGAGTCGGCCGACAGCCCCGCCGACTCGGCAACCAGGATGATGCTGTCGAATGCCGTCGGCGAGGTGCTCGGTGAGCTCTCGGAGCGCGAGCAGGACATCGTGCGGCTCCGTTTCGGTCTCGACGGTGGTCAGGCCAAGACACTCGAAGAGGTCGGCAAGGAGTTCGGGGTGACCCGCGAACGAATCCGCCAGATCGAAGCCAAGACGTTGGCCAAGCTGCGCCATCCGCAGCGCAGCCAACGCCTCCGCGAGTTCCTCGAGGCCGAATAGCGCCGGTGGGACGCAGACACCCGATCGAACTCTGAAGTACCCCTTCGCTTAGATGGTGTGCATGACGAACGACATCGACTTCGCACTCGATTGCACCACCTGTGTCGCAGCCAACACGACGGCGTGTGGGGATTGTGTGGTGAACCATCTGCTCGCCAACGACGCCGGGCCGATCGACTTCCTGCCGACTCCTCGGCGCGCTCCGGTGGTCAGCGAAACGGCTCGTGTGATCGACCTGTTCGAGAACGCCGGCCTCCTGGGCGACGAGCCGCAGTTCGTCGCGTACTCCGAGTTCGAATCGGCTGTGGTTCCCCAGCTGGCCTGATTCTGGGTCGTACCATGGGCCGTCATGGCATTCGGTGAAGCGGACGACCCGACGGTGCCGACGGGGCGAGCCGGTGCGGATCCGCTGCTCGCGTTTCCCACGGAAGCCACCGGGCACACGGGTCAGATCGAACGACCGGGCGATCAGACGCCGTGGTGGTTCATTCCCGGCCTCTGCGCCGTTGCGGTGTTCTTCATCGGGCTGCTCGCCACCATCAATCAGGACCGAGCGTCCGACCGTCTCGCTGCCGAGGAACGTGCCGGCGTGGTGGTGGATCCCGACGTCGCCGCGGCCCCGTCGGAGACGCCGGATTCGCAAGCGTCAGCGGCAGCGGGTGAGACGGTCCCGGCCGTCGGGGACGCCGTCGATCCACGGCTCGAAGCGCTTCCGCCTGCGGGGGTCGTGAGCGTCGGCGGGCAGGAGTTTCCGATCGTGTCTCGTTGCGAAGTGCAGTTGCCGTTCGATCCGGCCGACACCGAGTTCCAGGTGTCCAGCTACTTCTTCTTCGACGAGGCCGACGAACGACAGCTGGTCGACCGGATCTTCGACGGACAGACCGAGCGTGCTCGGCTGTTGGGTGACGAGCGGTTCGTGGAACTCGACGAGATCGGCGATGCAGGTGCGTTCGCAGCGACGTTCACCGGGTCCGACGGTGCCGACTTCGAGATCGTCGTCAATCCGGCCACCGACACCGAACCGCAGTGCGGCGACCGTGTCGTCACCAACGAACCGGGTCAGTTCTCCGAACCGCACACCAGGATCATCCTCGACGTCTGCATCGACCGGACGACCGATGCGTTCGCAACGGTCGTCGGCCTCACGTCCGAAGGTGCCCGCTTCGAGATCCTCCAGGCAGGCGGCGAACTCGGCGAGATCGTGTTCGTCGAACGCGGCATCGCGGCGAAGCGCACCACGGCGCCGGCGTTCATCATCCGCAACGGGGACATCACGTCAGCGTCGGGCGTCGTGAGCGAAGGCACCAACGACCTCGACATCACGATCGACATCGGCAGCGAGGTCACCGAAGCCGATGCGCGCACCTGCGTCCCGTCGGACCGGCTCTGACCCGTGTCTTCGCCCGCCGACAGCCCGACGATCGAGGAGATCAGCGCAACGCTCGCGACGCACGACGTCCGCCACGTCGGCGTCACCACGGCCGACGTCCTCGACGAGACCCGTCGCGTCATCCACGAACGCAAGGCCGACGGCCTCGCCGACGGGATGCAGTTCACCTACCGCAACCCGGACCGTTCGACCGACCCGCGGCGAGCGGTGCCCGGCGCGCTCAGCGTGATCGTGGCGGCCCGGTCGTATCTGTCGCCGGAGGACCCCGAGGCGCCTGCTGACGGCATCCACGCCCGTGTCGGGCGGTACGCATGGGTCGACCAGTACGAACCGCTGCGCGTGGCGCTACGAGAAGTCGCAGCGCAGCTGACTGCAGAGGGTCACAAGGCGCAGGTGTTCGCTGACGACAACTCGATCGTCGACCGAGCGGTCGCGCACCGAGCCGGACTCGGCTGGTTCGGCAAGAACGCCAACCTCCTGTTGCCAGGGGCAGGCAGCTTCTTCGTGCTCGGCTGCATCGTCACCACCGCAGAGTTCGCGCCCGCCGAACGTGTCGCTCCCGACGGATGTGGGTCGTGCGTCCGCTGCATCGACGACTGCCCGACCGGGGCGATCATCGCCCCGGGCGTGATCGACGGCGCACGATGCCTCAGTTGGATCCTGCAGAAGCCCGGCCCCATCGACCCGGCATTCCGAGTGGCCGTCGGAGACCGGATCTACGGTTGCGACGACTGCCAGGACGTGTGCCCGATCTCGGTGCGGCTCGGGTCGCGGAACACGGTCGAATTCGAACCGGGCCAGGACGTGCAGAGCCACGTCGACGCGCTCGAACTGCTCGACGCCGACGATGCCACGATCGAAGCACGACACGGTCGTTGGTGGATCGCCGGGCGCGAGATGCGCTGGTTGCGTCGCAACGCGCTGGTCGTGGTCGGCAACGTCGCCGGCCCGGACGACCAGCGTGTCCGGGCGACGCTCGACCGGTACCGTGCCGACCCAGATCCGATCCTCGCCGAGCACGCGCACTGGGCGACCGAGCGCATCGCCGTCCGACACGCATGATCCGATGAAACACCTCCTCGTCACGAACGACTTCCCGCCCAAGATCGGTGGCATCCAGTCATTGCTGTGGGAGTGGTGGCGTCGCTTGCCGCCCGACCGGTTCGCCGTGTTGACCAGCCCGTACGAGGGCACCGAGGAGTTCGACGCCGCCGAGCCGTACCGCATCGAGCGGACTCCCGAGCCCGTGCTGCTCCCGCATCCGTGGATGGTCAAGCGGATCAACGACCTGGCCGACGACTTCGGTGCCGACCTGGTCGTCCTCGACCCTGCCGTCCCGCTCGGCCTGGTCGGGCCGTCACTGAAACTGCCGTACGACCTGGTACTGCACGGTGCCGAGGTGACCGTGCCGGGCAGGCTCCCAGGGTCGAGACAAGCGCTGGCCTACACGCTCAAACGTGCGCGCCACATCATCGCCGCCGGCGGGTACCCGTCAGCCGAAGCAGAGCACGCGGCGGGCCGGGAACTGCCGACCACCGTCGTGCCGTGCGGTGTCGACCCCGAACGGTTCAGGGTGCTCACCGACGCCGAGCGGACCGCAGCCCGCGAGCACTTCGGCCTCCCGGTGGATGCCGAGGTGATCGTCGCGATCTCCCGTCACGTGCCGCGAAAAGGCTTCGACACCGCGATTCGCGCGGTGAACCGACTCAAGCACCTGCGCCCCGACCTCGTGCTCGCCATCGGTGGCAGCGGTCGCGACACCGACCGGCTGCGTCGTCTCGCCGAGGAACTCGATGCACCCGTCCGATTCATGGGTCGCATCGACCATGACGACGTGCCGAAGTTCTACGGCTGTGGCGATCTGTCGACGATGCTGTGCCGCAACCGTTGGGGCGGTCTGGAACAGGAAGGGTTCGGCATCGTCTTCCTCGAGGCCGCAGCATGTGGCATCCCGCAGGTCGCAGGCGACTCCGGAGGCGCGGCCGAAGCGGTCGCGCACGGCGAGACCGGGCTGGTGATCGAGGAACCCGAAGACGTGCAGGCAGTGGCCGACGCGTTCGCGCGACTCCTCGACGACGACGAACTGCGCACTGCGATGGGGAAGCGATCGCGTGAGCGAGTGGAGACCGACTTCGCATACGACGTGCTGGCCCGCCGCCTGGGCGAGACGTTGGGGGTGTACTCGTGAGGCCGCCGAGTGAGTCGTCCGGGTCGGTGATCGTCCAGGCGAACCTGATCGGGACCGTGCTGTTCGCGCTGACGGCGATCGGCGCTGCGGTCACGTACGGCGGAACCGAGCGAGCGGTCGCTGCGGCGGTGGCACTGGCGTTGTTCTTCGCGGGCATCGTGGCCTTCGTCTGGTCGTTCTGGAACGCCGTGCAGCGCAGTCGAACGGAACAGGTCGCCGTCACACAGCTCTACCTGCTGCTCGGGACCGTTGCGCCGTCCTCGGTGCGTCGACCGATGCTCGGCGCCGTCGCGGTGCAGTTCGTTGTCGGTCTGGCCACCGCCATCGGTCGGGCCAATGCGCCGGACGGCAGCCCAGGAACATCGCTCGCGCTCGGGGTACTCGTGCCGCTGTTCGGTTTCGGACTCAACGGCCTGTGGGCTGCCTTTCATGGTGAGTATCGTGAGCGCACCGATCCCCTTCGACAAGAATGAGCTTCCATGGCTGAGACCGCGACAGAGATCATCACCATCGATGCCACGCCCGACGAGGTGTGGAGCGTTGCCGTGGACTTGCCGCGCTATCCGGAATGGGCGCGCGACATCAAAGAGGTGACGATCCACGCGACCGATGACGAAGGACGTCCGAGCGAAGTGGAGTTCCGTGCGTCGGCGCTCGGCCGCAGCACCCACTACACGCTGCAGTACCGCTACGGCGACGACCCTCGTCTGCTCGGATGGTCGATGATCCGCGGTGACATCCAGCGCTCGATCGACGGCGCCTTCACGTTCGCCCCGACGGCCGACGGCAAGACCGAGGTGCGCTACGACCTGGCGATCGACCTCGTCGTACCGCTGCCGGGTTTCGTGAAGCGGCGCGCCGAGGTGCGCATCCTGAACACGGTGCGCGAGCTCAAGGTCCGCGCCGAAGCCTGACGGCCGGCCGGATGTCCGAGTGCCGCATGACGGCGGAGCGCCGAATGACGGTTCACCGATGACGGTTCGCGTCGGCATCGACGTCGGTGGGACGAAAGCGCTCGGAGTCGCTCTCGACGAATCGGGTGCGGTGATCGCGCAGGACCGTCGGCCCACTCCGCGCGGTGACGACAGCCTCGAACCACTCGTCGACACGCTGGTCGAGCTGGCGCAATCGCTGGGCGTCGACGGCAGCCTCGGTGTGGGCGTACCGGGACTCGTCACGCGCGAGGGCGTGCTGCGCGCCGCACCGAACCTGGATGGCGTGGCCGACTTCGAGGTGGGACGGCTGGTCTCGGAGCGGCTCGGCCACCCGGTGTCCGTCGACAACGACGCAACGTGTGCCACGGTCGCCGAATGGAAGCTCGGCGCAGCGGCGGGGACGGAGAACATGATGCTGGTCACGCTCGGCACGGGCATCGGCGGCGGCCTCGTCTCGAACGGCGCCGTGCAGCGCGGCATGAACGGGTTCGCCGGTGAGTTCGGCCACATGGTCGTGCACCCCAACGGCCCGCGCTGCCCCTGCGGGCGCCGAGGATGCTGGGAGCGGTACGCGTCGGGCTCCGGCCTGGCGATGCTCGCTCGCGAAGCAGCCACCGGTCGACGCCTGCGGGCGGTCGTCGAGCATGCCGGCGGCGACCCGCAGAACGTGCGCGGCGAGCACGTGCAGGCGGCCGCCCGCGAAGGCGACGAGGATGCACTTGCGGTGATCGACGATTTCGGTCGTTGGGTCGCGCTCGGCCTCTCGAACCTGACGAACGCATTCGACCCGGAGATGTTCGTACTCGGCGGCGGTCTCGCAGCCGGCGCCGAGCTCTACCTCGACCCGATCGTTCGTTGGTACGGCGAGCTGTTGTACCAGCCGCACCTGCGTCCGTTGCCGCGAATCGAGTTCGCCACGTGGGGCCCGTTGGCCGGTGCCGTGGGTGCGGCCCTCATGCCAGGCGTCACGTAGGGGTTCTCCTCACCGGCCCGGGGAGTGGCCGGGACTATGGTCGAGCAGATGGAGTTCCGCCGCATCGAGAACCTGCCCCCGTACGTCTTCTCGATCATCAACAACCTGAAGATCGAGGCCCGTCAGCAGGGTGCCGACGTGATCGACCTCGGCTTCGGCAACCCGGACATGCCATCGCCCGACATCGCCGTCGAGAAGCTCGCCGAGGCTGCCCAGAACCCCAAGAACCACCGCTATTCGCTGAGCCGTGGGCTCCCGAAGCTGCGTGAGGCAATCGCCGGGTACTACAAGAACAAGTGGGACGTCGATCTCGACACCGAGCTGGAGATCACCAACGTGATCGGCGCCAAGGAAGGCTTCAGTCACCTGATGTGGGTGCTGCTCGAACGAGGCGACGCCGCGATCGTGCCGACGCCGAGCTACCCGATCCACATCTACGGTCCACTGTTCGCCGGTGCCGACCTCCGCCAGGTGCCGATGAAGTTCCTCGCCGACCCGTCGGACCGCGAGACTTTCACCGAAGACTTCATGGACAGCCTGCACACCGCATACGACGTGGGCTGGCCCAAGCCGCGTGTGCTGGTGATGTCGTTCCCGCACAACCCGACCGGTGCGATCGTCGACCTCGATTTCATGCAGCGCGTCGTCGACTTCTGTCGCGAGCGCGAGATGATCGTGGTCAACGACTTCGCCTACGCCGACATCGGCTTCAACGGGCATCAGCCGCCCAGCATCCTCCAAGCGGAGGGCGCCATGGAGTGCGCGGTCGAGTTGTACTCGATGACCAAGTCGTTCCAGATGGCCGGCTGGCGTTCGGCCTTCCTGCTCGGCAACCGAGACGTCGTGCAGGCGCTGGTGAAGCTCAAGAGCTACCTCGACTACGGCATGTTCCAACCGGTGCAGATCGCTGCGACCGTGACGTTGAACGAGGCCCAGGACTTTCCGGACCAGGTTCGCCAGATCTACGAGTCGCGCTGCGACACGCTGATCGACGGGCTGCAGCGGATCGGGTGGGACATGCCCAAGCCGGGCGGATCGATGTTCTGCTGGGGCCCGGTCCCGGAGCCGTACGCCGAGATGAGCTCGGTCGAGTTCTGCTCCCATGTGGTGCGCGAAGCCGATGTGGCGCTGTCGCCAGGCGTCGGTTTCGGCCCCGGCGGCGAAGGATTCGTTCGCTTCGGCCTGATCGAGAACGAGATGCGGATCAACCAGGCCGTGCGAAATCTGAAGCGTGGACTGCCGAAACTCGGCTGACACACCCACGAAACCTCGTCTCGGTAGCTTCTCCACCTCATGGTCACCACGGTCGTCGTCAGGGTCTGGATGCCGGATCGGCCGGGCGCCCTCGGGCAGGTGGCGAGCCGTATCGGCGCAGTGCGCGGTGACGTGCTCGGCATCGAGATCCTCGAACACGGTGCGGATCGGGTCATCGACGAGTTGACGGTGTCGCTCCCGGACGAGGACCTCATCAGCCTGCTGACCGCGGAGATCGACGCGGTCGACGGCGTGTCGGTCGAGGATGTCAGGATCGTCGAAGCCGACCGCATCGACCCGAACCTGGCCGCACTCGCCGCCGGGGCAGCGATGGCCGAAGCCGAGCCGTCCGAGCGACTCGAGGTGCTCTGCCGGGCTGCTCAACGCCTGATCGAAGCCGACTGGTCGGTCGTGCTGCGAGACGGCGAGATCATCGCTCAGTTCGGAGAATCACCGGATGTGGCGTGGCTGTTGGCGTTCCTCGCCGGGAGCGGTCATCTCAGCGAGGTCGACGAATCGCTTCCCGGCGATCTCGTGTGGGGTCACATGGTGACCGCGGGGCTCACGGTCGCCGCCGGCCGCAGCAGCCACATGATCCACGAACGCGAGCGCGTCCGCCTGTCGCTCCTGGCTCGTCTCGCCGACGCCCTCGTCTGAGCCGGACTGCGCCAGAGCATCCGGAGAGAATTTCAAGATTCCCAGGAGCGGGAGCGTTCGACGGCGCGGAGCCACTGCGCGTGCAGCGCGTCGGCGGCGGTGCGGTCCTCGACGGGCTCGAACTGAGCATCGAGAGTCCACGCCGCAGTGATGTCGTCGGTGGAGGCCCACACGCCCTCTGCGAGCCCTGCGAGGAACGCAGCACCGAGCGCGGTCGTCTCCTGGTCGACGGGTCGCTGCACGGTCACGCCCAGCTGATCGGCCTGCATCTGACACAGCAGGTCCATCACCGATGCGCCGCCATCGACACGCAGATCGACGATCGGGATACCACTGGCCTCGACCATCGCGTCGATCACGTCGCGCACTTGGTACGCCATCGACTCGACGGTCGCTCTCGTCAACTCGGCGCGACCGGTGCCACGAGTGATGCCCACGATCGTGCCACGGGCGTACGGGTCCCAGTACGGCGACCCGAGGCCGGTGAAGGCGGGGACGACGTAGACGCCGCCGGTGTCCGGCACCGACGCCGCGAGCGGGCCGGTCTCCGCTGCGTCGTCGATGATGTTGATGCCGTCACGCAGCCACTGGATCGCCGCGCCGGTCACGAAGATCGCGCCTTCGAGTGCGTAGTGAGTGGTGCCGTCGGCCAGCGTCCAGGCAACGGTCGTGAGCATGCCGTCGGTCGGCGAGGGGCACTCCTCGCCGACGTTGAGCAGCACGAACGAGCCGGTGCCGTACGTGTTCTTCGCCATGCCCGGCTCGACGCACGCCTGGCCGAACAGGGCCGCCTGCTGATCGCCGGCGACGCCGCTGATCGGGATCCCGGCAGGCACGCCGCGATTCTCTGACGTGATGCCGATGCGGCCGCTGGACGGCACGATCTCGGGCAGTGCGGCGATCGGCACGCCGAGCAGCTCGCAGAGTTCCGGGTCCCACGTGCGACTGCGGATGTCGCAGAGCATCGTGCGGCTGGCGTTCGTGACGTCGGTGGCGAAGACCTGGCCGCCGGTGAGGTTCCAGATCAGCCAGGCATCGATCGTGCCGAGGGCCAGGTCTTCGTCGACGTCGATGTCCCGATTGGCCAGGAGCCACCCGAACTTCGTGCCCGAGAAGTACGGATCGAGCACGAGCCCGGTGCGTTCGCGGACCATGTCGAGATGGCCCGCTGCTTCGAGTTCGTCGCACAGGTGAGCGGTGCGGCGGTCCTGCCAGACGATTGCCGTGCCGTGCGGGGTGCCCGTCGAGCGCGACCACGCCACGACGGTTTCACGTTGATTGGTGATGCCGATCGCACCGATCCGATCGGTTCCGACCTGTTCGACGACCTCGTTGAGCGTCTCGACGACGGCTGCCCAGATCTCGTCGGCGTCGTGCTCGACCCAGCCGGGCTGCGGATAGCGCTGGGTGAACTCGCGGTAGGCGGCCACCGTCGAATCGTCCCCGGTGAAGACGGCTCGGCTCCGGACACCGGTGGTTCCGGCGTCGATGGCGATGACACAGTCGGCGTTGCTCACGCCTCGGAATCTAGATGACCTGGTCGCCGAGGTCAGCGACGACGAGTCTTCGACCTGGGACGATTTCCGCCGCCCGAGGTCCGCTTCGTCGGAGCGGGTCGATGCTTCTCCGGCGTTTCCGACACCGCATCGTCGTCACCCTTCGACTTCTTCTTCTTTTTCTTCCTCGGTTCCCGAGGTGTCGCAGGCTCGGCCCGCATCTGCTTGAGCGTCTTTCGCTGGTAGCCGAACTTGGCCAGCACGAAGCCCATGAGCAGGTACAAGGGACCCGAGACGAGCAGCCCGGCGAACGCTCCGATGACGTTGCTGCTGCGGATGACAACGAGCAGCACGACCGCCATCACCGCCACGTAGATCAGCCATTCGCGGGTGAGGCGCTGCCACGGCACCGGTCGACTGGAATCCCATGCCATTCCCGCATTCTATTCAGTTTTACTTCCGGCCCTCCGGAATCCTGGGTTACCATCCGCCCGGTGCGCGTGGGGATCTTGACAGGCGGAGGCGACTGCCCCGGTCTCAACGCCGTCATCCGAGCCGCCGTCCGCAAGGGCGAACGAGCGTACGGCGACGAACTGATCGGCTTCCTGGACGCGTGGGATGGTGTGCGCGATCGCCGCACCACGCCGCTGACGGTCGAATCGATGCGTGGCATGCTGCCGCGAGGTGGCACCGTGCTCGGGACGCGCCGAGGGAGCCCCTTCGACACGCCTGACGGTGTCGACCAGGTCAAACAGACGTTGCACGACCTCGGCATCGACGCACTCATGGTGATCGGTGGCAACGGCAGCCTCTCGATCGCATGCCGTCTGCACTCCGACCACGGGTTGCCGGTGATCGGTGTGCCCAAGACGATCGACAACGACATCGAAGGAACCGACCTGACCTTCGGCTTCACGACCGCGGTGCAGATCGCGACCGATGCGATCGACCGTCTGCACACCACAGCGGAGAGCCACGACCGGGTGATGGTCGTCGAAGTGATGGGCCGCCACACGGGTTGGATCGCCACGCACGCCGGGATCGCCGGGGGAGCGACCGCCGTGTTGATCCCCGAGATCCCGTTCGACATCGACGAGCTCTGCGCACGCCTGACCCGCCGCCACGACCGAGGCCGATTCGCGTCCATCGTGGTCGTGGCCGAAGGCGCCGAGCCCGAACCGGGCACGCTCGAGATGGAAGAGAAGATCTACGACCGCTTCGGGCACGTGGTGCTCGGCGGCGTGGCGACGCGGATCGCCACGACGATCGCCCAGCGGACCGGATTCGAAACGCGCGTGGTGCAACTCGGCCACGTCCAGCGCGGCGGGACGCCCACGGCGTTCGACCGTGTGCTGTCCACCCGGTTCGGCGTGGCAGCGATCGATGCCGTGCACGAACAGGCGTGGGGCAAGATGGTGGTGCTGCGCGGCGACAAGATCGAACTCGAAGACCTCACGGTCGCCGTCGGCAAGACCCGCACGGTCGACCGAGAACTGTTCGACAACGTGGCCTCGCACTTCTTCGCATAGCGATGCGTCGCGAGACGTCGCACGGTGGACGACACCGTGTGATGGTCAGGCGGACGGCGGCGCAGTGAAGTCCGGCTGGGACGTCTCGAGGAAGCCGGGGTAGTCGTAGATGCTCAACGGCTGATCGGTGCCCTCACCATCACCGGTGGGCCACACCTGGGGTTCGCCGTCGACGCGGAGTCGCACGAGTTGCACCTGGTCGATCGAGCTGGCGGTGGCAACGATCTGGGCGAGCGCCTGGCGGAGCCCCTGATCGGACAGTTCGTCGAGGGCGTCGTTGATGTCGATCGTGAGGCGGGTGCCGACGGTCCGCGCACCGATGATCTCCAGATCGGTCGGAATCGCCGAACTCAGCCCGAGCGCGCTCTCGTCCGGGTTGGCTCCCAGGACGAGCGACCTGAGGAGCTCCTGGGGGTTCGCCGGCTCGTTGCGTGACACCGCCCGCAACTGTGGTTGAGCGTCGGGTGCAGACGGGCTCACGAGATAGATCCGCCCGCCACCTTCGGCGACGTCGCCGGTCGCGATCTCACCGAAGTTGGCCTGATCCTCTTCGGAGATCGCTCGAGGAACCGGGTCCTCGCGGATGGCGCAGCCCGTGAACAGGAGCGCCGCAGTGACGGCGGCGGTGAGCAGCCGGTGCATCAGTCGTCCAGATCCGTGGCCATGAGTTCGATGACGAAGCGAGCGCCCGACTGGCCGTCGAGGCGATCCTCGACCCACACTCGGCCGCCGTGCATCCGTACGTGTTCGTCCGCGAGGGACAGGCCGAGGCCGGCGCCTTCGCTCCCGGTGCGTCGCCCGGCGCCCCCGCCGCGAGCGAAGCGTTCGAAGATCAACGCGCGCTCCGATTCCGCAACACCTTCGCCCCGGTCTTCGACGGCGATCGTCAGGTGCGACATCGGCTCGGAGTCCAGGTTGTTGATCTCCATCGTGATCTCCGGCTCGCCGCCGCCGTAGGCCCTGGCGTTGTCGATCAGGTTCGCGATCACGCGGGCCAGCCGTCGCTTGTCGCCTCGGATGAGTGCGGTCTCGGCGCGCTCGCTGACGCTGACCGGCGTTGCTGGGTGGGAGCTGACCGCAACGGCCTGGCGGACGAACTCCGCAGCCAACAGCTCCTCCATGTTCAGGCGGATAGCGCCGGCGTCGAAGCGGGAGATCTCCAACAGGTCCTCGACGAGTCCGGAGAAGCGGACCACGTCACTGGACAGCAGGTCGAGCGCGGACTGGGCTCGCTCGGGCATGTCGTCGCGGCGCGCTTCCATCACCTCGACCGAAGCGGCGAGCGTCATCAGCGGAGACCGGAGTTCGTGGCTGACGTCGGACGCGAAGCGGGCGTCGCGCTCGACGCGTTGCTCGAGCGCCTCGGCCATGTCGTTGAACGACTCGGTGAGCACTCGGAGGTCGGGGTCCTCCGTTCCTTCGAGCCGCGTGTCGAGCCGACCGCCGGCGATGGCCGACGCGGCTTGCGCTGCGGTGCCGAGCGGTCTGACCGCACGGCGAGCGGCGAACACGCCGACGAGGACGCCGAGCCCGGTGGTGATCAGCGCGGCGAGCACGAGCGCGAAGCGCAGGTTCGAGAGGTTCGAATCGACGTCGTCGAGCGGGAAGAACTCGAAGTAGGCACCCACGTCGGGGACGAACCATCCGACGATGATGTTCGGTTCGCCGGCCACGTTCGCGATCTGTCGTGCGGACTCGCCGTCGTTGACGACCCGGTCGAACAGCTCGGCGGGGATGTTGTCCCGCGTGTAGGGCGTGGTGCCGTACTGGCTGTCCTTGTACCAGATCATGTACCGTTCCACCCCGACGTTGGTGAGCGATCGCCGGGCGGCCGCAGGCTCGGGCGGCAACGTCGGACGCAGATCCCGGTAGACGGCGAGCGCGTTGCGCTGGGAACTGGAGATCGCTGCTTCGTCGCGCTCGGTCACCAGGTTCGACCGGGTGAGGCCGAACGTGGTGGTGGCGAGGAAGAGCGACAGCGCGATCGAACCGAGCGTGATGATCAGCAGGATGCGTCGACGGAGGCCGAGCGCGGCCGGACGGGACCGGCTGATGAGGCGACGGATGGGACCGGCCACGGATGCACCGACCCGCAGGTCAGGTCTGGAGCCGGTAACCGAGGCCGCGCACGGTCACGACGTGGCGCGGGTTGGCCGGGTCGTGTTCGACCTTGGTGCGGAGCCGGCGGATGTGAACGTCGACCAGGCGGCCATCACCGAAGTAGTCGTAACCCCACACCTTGTCGAGCAGCGCTTCACGGCTGAGTACCTTGCCGGGGCTCTCGGCGAGTTCGCACAGCAAGCGGAACTCGGTCTTGGTCAGGTGGACTTCTTCGCCCTCGCGAATGACCTTGCCTTCGTCGGGAATCAACTCGAGATCACCGAAGACGAGGCGGGCGTGACCCGGGGCGCCCGGACGGATGCGGCGCAGCAGCGCCCGGATACGTGCCGACAGCTCCTTGGGAGCGAAGGGCTTGGTGAGATAGTCGTCGGCGCCGGCCTCGAGCCCTGCGACGATGTCGTGCGTGTCGTTGCGCGCCGTGACCATCACGACCGGGACGTCGCTCGTGCGTCGCAAGGTGCGGCACAGTTCGAACCCGTCGATGCCGGGAAGCATGATGTCGATCAGCACGACGTCGGGTGGTGACCGCTGGAAGAGCTCGATCGCTTCTTCTCCGCTCTCCGCTTCGTCGACGACCCAACCCTCGTCTTCGAGAGCGAGCTTCACCGCAGAACGGATGCGCTCGTCGTCTTCGACAGCAAGGATGCGTGTACCCACACCTCCATGATGCCGCATTTCACCTGCTCGCGACGAACATGGTCACGAATTCACCATGAAGGGCGGGTGTGGCGGCCAGGACGCCGGCCGGTGCGGTGACGTCGAGAGCGTTCCCGTCGAAGGCCGTGACGGTGCCACCCGCCTCGGTGACGAGCAGGACGCCGGCCGCGACGTCCCAGGAGTTGATGAACTCCTCGAAGTACGCATCGACCCGGCCGGTGGCGACGTAGGCGAGGTCGAGTGCGGCGGATCCTTGGCGTCGGATGTCGCGGATTCGCGGCAGGATGCGCGCAATGCGTTCGGCTTGCTCGACGCGGTGCTCGTCGAGGTGGTAGCTGAATCCGGTCGCGGGGAGTGACGTGGCGAGGTCGGTCGCGCCGGAGACGGTGATCGGTGCACCGTTGATCGTGGCGCCCTCACCGAGCGCTGCTGTGTAGAGCTCGTCGACCACGGGAGCGTAGATCGCCCCTGCGATCGGCACGCCGTCACGGAGCACGGCCACCGAGGTGCACCAGCCGGGGAGGTCGTAGACGAAGTTGACCGTCCCGTCGATCGGGTCGATGTGCCACTCCAGCCCCGAGGGGCCCGTGTGGTCGGCGCCCTCCTCGCCGATGATCGAGTCGTCGGGCCGTTCCGCTCGCAGGCGGTCGACCACCAGTTCCTCGGTCGCACGGTCGAACTCGGTGACGGGGTCCACGTCGCTGGACTTCGTGTCGTGCGCAGCGCGGGAACCGGCACCCAGCCGACGGCGCTGCTCGTGAGCGAACGAGCCGGCCTCGTGAGCGATGTCCGCGCAGAGTGCCCGCAGGTCACTCGGTGTGGCCGTGTGCGGTTCAGAAGGCATGGCCGGCGTCCTCGCGATCGTTGGCCTCGCGCCATTCGCCGAGAGCTCGCATCACGAGCACCGCCACGACGGCCATGCCGATGGCGGCGATCAGTGCGCCGACGAGGAGCCCGACACCCTTGGCGAGGCCGCAGTCGCCATCGCACTGGATCTCGATCAGTGAGTAGCCGATCAAGGCACCAGCGAATCCGCTGAGGCAGATCGAGACGAACGCTGCGATGCGCACCCCCACGGATGGAATCGCTGACAGCGGTTTGTCGGGTATCGGCGTCGACATGGCGGTGAGTGTAGGGATCCGTGCCCGACGGTGTTCTCACGACGAAGGTGAGGTTTCGGCATCCCGGAGTGCCGCAACCTCACTCGAAGGGTCGGCGTCGCCCCTGGCACCACACTCGGACCGGCGTAGCATCGGCTCGTGGCCGACCATGCCCGCCCCGGCCCTCAGCAGACCGTTCAACGCACGATCCTGCACGCCGACATGGACGCGTTCTTCGTGTCGGTCGAGTTGCGGCGTCATCCGGAGCTCGCTGGGCAGCCGGTGGTCGTCGGCGGCACCGGGAACCGTGGCGTGGTCGCAGCAGCGTCGTACGAAGCTCGGCGGTTCGGTGTGCACTCGGCGTTGCCGTCGGCGATCGCGAAGCGACGGTGCCCGCACGCGGTGTTCCTTCCGGGCGACCACGAGCACTACGGCGAGGTCAGCCGCCAGGTGCGAGAGGTGTTCGACCGGTACACCCCTCTCGTCGAGCCGCTGTCGCTCGACGAGGCGTTCCTCGACGTGACCGGCTCGCTCAAGCTGTTCGGTGACGGTGTGACCATCGGGCATCGGATCCGCGACCAGATCCGAGACGAACTCGATCTCGGGTGCAGCGTCGGTGTGGCGACCAACAAGTTCCTCGCGAAGCTCGCCTCGGTCGAAGCCAAGCCTCGGGCGCTGACGGACCGGATCGAACCGGGGGAGGGCGTGACGCTCGTTCCAGCGGACGGTGCGCAGGAGTTCCTCGACCGCCTGCCCGTCAAGCGGCTGTGGGGCGTCGGCCCGGCAACGCTCGAAAAGCTCGAACGACTCGGCATCGCAACGGTGAAAGACCTGCGGTTGATCGACCTCCCGGTGCTCTCGACGGCAATCGGCGCCAACCTGGCGGGTCATCTCGCGGCGCTCGCGGTCGGCGCCGACGATCGGGCGGTCGACCCGGAGCGCGAAGCCAAGTCGATCGGGCACGAAGAGACGTATCCGCACGACAAGCACACGCCCCGGGAGATGACTCGGGAGCTGGTGCGCCTCGCCGACGCAGTGGCGCGTCGAATGCGCAAACAGGGCGTTGCGGCTCGGACCTGGCAGATCAAGGTGCGCTTCGCCGCCGGATTCACCACCATCACCCGATCGGTCACGACGGGTGACTTCCTCGACCGGGCGCCGGACATCCTCGAACTGGTCGGACCCGTGCTCGATGCGATCGACCCGTCGCCCGGCGTCAGGCTGTTGGGGCTCAGCGGGTCGAACCTCGGACAACCATCGGCCCAGCTCACCTTCGACGATCTCGACGAATCGACACCCGATGTGGCGGCCACCACCGACGCCATGGACGCCATCCGCGAGCGCTTCGGTGACCGTGCGATCGGACCTGCCAGCGCGGTCTCGGGCGGAAAGCTCAAGACGGTGCGACGAGGGGCACAGCAGTGGGGACCGGACGAAGATGGCGCTGCGCGTTGAGGAACGGCTTTCGACGTGCGATGATGTGTGGGTGCCCCTGTCCGAAGAGGAACAGCAGATCCTTCGTCAAATCGAAGAAGAGCTTCAGCAGGACCCGACGTTCGCCCAGCGCGGATACCGGGTCTCGCGTCGTCGGTCCGCGCTCCTGGTCGCCGGACTCGTGGTCGGACTCGCCGCAACGGTCGTCTGCCTCGCCATCAACTTCATCCTGGCATTCGTCGCATTCGTGTTCGTGCTCTTCATGGCAGTGAAGCTCGAGAGCGAGATTCGCCTGCTCGGGCGTGAACAGCTCGGTCAGCTGCCGATCTCGGCATGGCTGAACGCTCGTCGCCCCGACGAGCAGAGCGACATCGACAGCTGAAGCGCTGAAGATCGCCGTGGCCCCGCCGGGCGACCCGTTCAGCTCCAGACGGTGAAGTAGCGCCGGACCCGTGCGATGGGCCCGATCGAATCAGCAACCGCTTGCTCGACCTGTCGGCACCAACTGGTTGCGCTCTGCAGCGTCGACGTACCGAGCACGCCCTGCTTGCTCAGCTGGTCGTCGCCGTCAGGAGCGAACGCCACCTGGGTCACCACGTCGGCGAGCGACTGCATCGGCCGTCCTGCGAGCGGGAACACCGCCGATGTGGCGGTCGCGGCTTCGACCGGCGTGAGGTCCGGCTGGTAGCGGACGCCGACGTCGGCGAGCGACGTCGTGGCACGAGCCCACAGATGTGTGAGCCGATCCTCGGGGCTGGTGATCGACGCCCGGCGCAGTCGGCGGACGAGTGCTGGGAGAGCGAGGACGAAGCCGATCAGTGCCAGGGCACCGAGTGGGCGCCAGGGGACCGACGCACCGTCGGCGACGGCGACCGGAGCCGTCGGGGTCGGTGTGTTCTGTTCGGGAACGGGCACCGGTGCGGCCGGAATGGTCGTCGGAACGGGGACGCCGTTCTCGTCGACGACCGTGGTGTTCGGTGTCGGAGCGGCGGTCGTGCTCGGAGCCGACCCGTCGCCGTTGGGGCCTTCGTCCTGCTGCTGGGCGACTCCGGTGTAGTCCTGGGCGTTCGGTGCCCCACGACCCGGTGTCGGCTCGAACGGGACCCAGCCGATGTCGTCGAACCACACTTCCGGCCATGCGTGAGCGTTGCGACCGAGCACGGAGTAGCTGCCCGTTCCGTCGTTGGCTCCTTGGGTGAAGCCGACTGCCACGCGGGCAGGAATGCCGATCGAACGCATCATCGCGGCGTAGGTGCCGGCGAACTGCTCGCAGTACCCGACACGGTTGCGCAGGAATGCTTCGATCTCGTTGTTGCCGTGACCCTCCTGGATCTCGAGGCTGTACTCGAAGTCGTTGCGCATCCAGTTCTGGAGCGTGAGGGCGATCTCGTAGTTCGACGTCGCTGACGCGGTGACCTCACGTGTGGTCTCGGCGATGGAGGTGGGAAAGTCGCTCGGCAGTTCGAAGTAGATCGGGTCGCCGGGGTCGTTCGATGTGGCAGCGGCCAAGGTGGCGGCGCTGTACCGGGGTGATGCCGAGACGATGTCGAACACGTCGCCGCGTTCGAGATCGCTGCCGGTCTTGACGAGCGTGGCGCTGTCCTCGTTGAACCGCAGGTCGTCGCGGAGTTCACCGGCGCCCGTGGCGGCGATCGGGTCGGCGGCCGCCGGCAGCAACGACCCGCCGAGTGCGGCGATCCGAATCTGCTGGCGGATCTCGATCGAACCCGTCGTGCCCTGAGCGATGGCGCCGTCGGCCCGATCGAGTCCGCGCTCTGGGAGGCCCCAGGTGCGTCCGTCGAACTTCGGCAGCGCCGACGAGCGCCAGTACGAGTCGCTGTCGGCTGAGACGACGAACAACTCGGTGTCGGATCGGTTGGTGAGTCGCGACCGGATGTCCACGAGCGGGCTGATCACCTCTGTGACGTCACCGCCGTTGCCGCCCTTCGTGTCGTACAGGGCCTCGGCGTCCGCGCCGGGGAGTCGTGGCCCGACCAGTCCGGCGACGAGTGCGACGCACAGCGCCGAACCGGCGGCGATCGGGAGCACACGGCTGGCGAGCGGTCGGCGCACACCGATCGTCGCCGCCTGTTCGGGTGCATGGTGTTGGCGGAGGATCACCGTGGCAACGACGCCGGCCGCCACCAACGCCATCGTCGACGCGATCCGGCTGCGATCGGTGCCGAGCGCGGCGACGAACACGAAGAGGACGCCTCCCGGCACGAGCGCCTCGGCCCGAGCGAACGCGCGGAAGGCGAACGTGTCGGCGAGCAACACCGCAGCGGCCACACCGATCGCAGCAAGCACGTCCCAGCCCTGCAGGAAGGCGACCGGCGCGACGGCGGTTCTGAACTGGTCGCCGACGACGTCGAGTTCCAGTCGGAAGACCGACCAGGTCTCCGACGTCGGCAACAGCAGCGAGAAGGTGTCGCGGTAGAACATCGCACCGATCACCCAGACGAGCGCTGCGAGTGTGATCGGGAAGGCGACCCAGACGGGCGTTCGGAGCACCCGCAGTGCGAACGCGACACCGTGGCCGACGACGGCGATCAGGATCAGGTTGTCGAGGAACTCCCACCCGCTGAAGACGCGGGAGAATCCAGCGGCGACGACGATGGAGTACACCGTCAACGCGAGCGTTGCGATGATGTCGGCGCCGAGGTCGGTCGCGTGGCCCTGCTGTCGGGTCTGTTCGGTCATCGTCTGCTCATGCTCCTACCGGGTTCGTTGCTGCTGGCGTGGCGGACCCTGCATCTCGACCGATCCGGCGTCCGCTCGACGCTCCCACGAGGTGGCGCCAGGTCGACAGGAATTCTGCCTCAGTACGAGCCGCCGCACCGATCAGGGCGCGAGAAGTTTCGTCGGTTGTCACCGGCACGGTCGCCTGGGTCGGATCGAGCACCGAGCGGGCGGCCTGTACGGCTGCGCCGTTCATCGACCCGGAGATCACGACCAGCAGTCCGACGCCTTCACCGGGGTCGCGGTCGAGCACGGGCAGCGTGTCGCCGGTCGGCTGGATCGCAGCGAGCGCCCGCAAAGATTCGGCGCCGACGTCCGGGCCGCGCAGGTCGACGCTGCCGGCGACGAACCGGGTCACGAGGTCTGCATGGGTGGCGCTGCGCACCAGGCTCGCGGCGACGGTGACCGCTCGTTCGAACGATGCCGCATCGGCGAACGACGACCGATCGGTGTCGAGCAGCACGAGCATCCGTCGCAACCCCTCGACCGAGTGCTGCTTGACGAGCAACTTGTCGCTCCGGGCCGAGGCCCGCCAGTGGATCGTCCGCGGTTCGTCGCCGTCGGCGTATTCGCGCAGGCTGTGGAACTCGCCGGGGCCGAGGCGGCGTGCCTGGGCCAGCAGATGACGGCCGAGCGGCCCGTTGCCGAGTTCGGGCATGTCGACCAGGTGCGCCCGGGGAGCCACGACGACGGTGTCGACACCGGCCACCGTGCGGGAACGGCTGAGCAACCCGAGCGGATCTCGCAGCTCGGCCACGAGCGGTCCGAGCGAGATCGTGCCGCGACCCGAAGTCGGGAGTTGGTAACCGGCCGTGGCAGCCGAGCGTGCGGCGAGCGGCTCCACCGTCAGCTCGGCGACGTGGTCGGCGGATCCGACCCGACCCACCCGCTCGCGCAGTCCGAAACGGCTCGAGCGCACCGAACCGCCGTGGTGCAGTTGCAGGTCGACTCGGCCGGTGTCGCCTGCGACGAGGATCGTGGGCCGCACCGTGCGGACCCCGACCACGCGCGGCGTGCGGAGCAGGACGTAGACGAGCGCAGCGGCCACGGCACCGAGGAAGCCGGCGCCGATCACGAACAGTTCGACCACTCCGAATGCCCGACCGATGGCGAGCGCAACGAGCCCTGCGACGATCGCCAGGACGCCGTATCGGGTCATGATCGGGCGACGGGCACCGGTACGGCGGCGAACACTTCTCGGATCGCGTCGTCAGTCGAGAGCCGAGACGCATGATCGGGGCGCAACACGATGCGGTGGGACAGCGCTGCGACACCGACCACCTTCACATCGTCCGGCGTTGCGTAGTTGCGGCCGCGTGCAGCCGCGTGTGCCTTGGAGGCCGCCGCCAACTGCAGTGTGGCTCGCGGCGACAGCCCGAGCTCGATCGCCGGATGACGTCGACTCGCCTCGGCGAGATCGACGAGGTAGGCCTTGAGCGCGCTCGCCATGTAGATCGATCGCACGCCGGCGATCATCGATTGCACCTCGTCTGCCGACACGACGGGAGCGAGGTCGGCGAGGGTGTACTGCGAACCCTGATCGTCCAGCATCTGCAACTCGGCGTCTCGGCCGGGATATCCGATCGAGATGCGCAGCAGGAACCGGTCCAGCTGGCTCTCGGGGAGCCGGTAGGTGCCCTCCTGCTCGACGGGGTTCTGAGTGGCGATCACCATGAAGGGCGGCGGCAGCGGGCGGCTCACGCCGTCGGCGGTGACCTGGCGTTCCTCCATTGCCTCCAGCAGTGCCGACTGCGTCTTCGGTGACGCTCGGTTGATCTCGTCGGCGAGGAGGATGTTCGCGAACATCGGGCCCGGTTCGAAACGGAACGTCTCGGTCGTGCGCGAGTAGATGCTGACGCCGATGAGGTCGGTCGGCAACAGGTCCGGCGTGAACTGGACGCGACGCCAGGAACAGTCCACCGAGGCGGAGAGTGCTTTTGCCAGGCTGGTCTTGCCGACGCCGGGAACGTCTTCGACGAGAAGGTGGCCTTCGGCGAGCAGCGCGACGACTGCCAGATCGATCGCTTCGTCCTTGCCACGAATGACTTTCGCGATGTTCGACGTGATCGCCCCGAACAGGCTCGCGAAGTTCCGACCGGCGCCCGAACCGTCTCCGGCTGCCTGCCCGTTCTGCCCGTTGTGGGGTATCGAATCCGATGCGGTCCTGATGTCCGTCACGGTGGGCAGGGTAATCGGCCCTACCATCATCACGGTGTCGCCCCGCCCACCGATGCTCGCCGTCGCCATCGAACCCGCCCGTCTCGCTGCTGCGATCGTCGACTCGTCGGGGGCGGTCCTCGTCCGCGACCGAGTGTCGATGCCCACCCGCGACGTGTGGAGGTCGCTCGAACGCCTCGTGCGTCGCGTCAACGCCGCTGCGCCGGATTCAGGGGAGGCCTACGACCGGGTGGCGGCGAGCTGCGTCGGCCCCGTCGACGAGCAGGCGGGCACGGTGTCGCCGCCGTACGTGCCGGCATGGAACAGCTTCGCGTTGCGCGAGCATCTGGAGGAGCTGACCGAACGGCCCGTCACCGTTGCTTCGGCCGGCGCTGCCGCTGCAGAAGCCGAACGCCGGACCGGCGAGGCCCGCGACACGAAGAGCTATCTCTTCGTGGTGGCGGACGCCACCGTCGACTCGGCGTGCATCGTCGACGGTCGACGGATCCGCGGCGCCCACGGCAACGCAGGATCGATTGCCCACATCACGGTCGACCCCGAGGGGCTGGCGTGCTGGTGCGGTTCCAAAGGGTGCCTCGAGCCGTACCTGTCGTCCATCGCGCTGGAAGCCGAGATGAACCGTCCGCTTCGCCGGGCCAATCCGTCCACGATCGAGCGAGCCGGGATCATGCTCGGTCGGGCCATCGCGTCGATGTGTGCCACCGTCGACGTCGACACGGTGTTCGTCACCGGTGGAGTGATCGACGCGTTCGGCGACGATCTGCTCGACGTTGCGCGCCGCGAGCTGCTGACCCGGACGCGCCTTTCGAACCTCGAAGGGTTGCGATTGATCGAACCGGTCGAACACATCAGCCCGTTGCAGCGAGCCGCAGCCCTCCTCACTCCGATGCCCAGCGCATCTGAAAGCTCGGCTACCGCGCGGTAACCGGGCCTTGCTAGCGTTGGTTCCATGCAGCCGACCTACACAGCCGAAGCCGAGGCCTACCGCGAGAAGGTCCAGGCGTTCCTCGCCGAAAAGCTCCCATCGAACTGGAAGGGCATCGGCGCGCTGGAAGGCGAAGAGCTCGAAACGTTCGTCGGTGAATGGCGCAAGGTGCTGTTCGAGGCGAACTACCTCGCGCCCGGCTGGCCGCAGGAGTTCGGCGGCGCCGGACTCTCTGCGCTCGAGCAGGTCATCCTCGCCGAAGAGTTCACGAAGGCCGGCGTCCCGACCGGTGGGCCGAACGACGCGTTCAGCATCCAGATGCTCGGCAACACCATCCTCATGTGGGGCAGCGAGGAACAGAAGGCGCACTACATCCCGCGTATCCTCTCCGGCGAGGACACCTGGTGCCAGGGCTACTCGGAGCCCGACGCCGGATCCGATCTCGCGAACGTCGGCCTCAAGGCCGAACTCGACGGCGACGAATGGGTCCTCAACGGCCAGAAGATCTGGACCTCGGCCGGTCACCTCGCCGACCACATCTTCACGCTCGCCCGCACCGATCCCGATTCGCCCAAGCACAAGGGCATCTCGTTCCTGCTCGTCCCGATGGACCAGCCGGGCATCGAAGTCCGCCCGATCAAGATGATCTCCGGCGACAGCGAGTTCAACGAGGTCTTCTACACCGACGCACGCGTCCCGAAGGACAACGTCATCGGTGGCGTGAACAACGGTTGGGGCGTGGCGATGTCGCTGCTCGGTTACGAGCGAGGCGAAGCAGCGGCGACCGGTCCGATCCGTTTCCAGGCCGAGTACGCACGTCTCGAAGCCATGGCCAAGGAGCGCGGCCTCGCCGACGACCCGGTCATCCGTCAGCGCCTGGCCAAGGCCTACTCGACCACGCAGATCATGGGGTACCTCGGCAAGCGGGTGCTCACGCAGTTCCTCGCCGGGCACCATCCGGGTCCCGATGCCGCGATCGGCAAGCTGCAGTGGAGCGAGTACCACAAGGTCGTCACCGAACTCGCCATGGACATCATGGGCGCCGACGCACTCTTCTGGGACGGCCGCAAGCCCCCGTCGTCCTTCGGCGCCGACGATGGTGGAGCGGAGAACTCGCAATCGTCCTGGATCGGCACGTTCCTCAACGCTCGCGCCGGCACGATCTACGCCGGTTCCAGCCAGGTCCAGCGCAACATCATCGGTGAGATGATCCTCGGGCTGCCGAAAGAGCCCAAGCCCCAGAGCAAGTAGTCCCCGGCCCCAGTAGCCACCCGCTTGCAGCGCTCCAAGCAACCGCCGGAGGCGGTTGCGTCGCTTTCAGACGACTCGCTGCGCCATGTGGCGTCCAAGACGACGGGCATGGGCGGTGCGATGCTTGAGGTGCAGAGCGGGGTCGCGTGCGTAGGATTTGTTTGTGATTCGGACCTTGCTGGCGGTTGTGCGACGGCCTGACCTCTGGTCGACGGCGGTTCGTCAGGCTCGGCGGACGTCGGTGCCGGGGTGGTGGAAGCGGCGGCCGTTTCTGCCCGTTCCATCGGGGGAGTACCTGCGGTTTCGGCTGTTGACGCAGTACGGCGACGCCGAGCATGCGTGGGAACCCGACGACGTCGTTCGCTATCTCGACTGGTGCAAGTCCTGGGAGACAGCGAGCGCTCGATGACTGGCCCTGGTTGGTGCGTCGTGCGTCGCCGATCGACCGCAGCCGAATTCCATGCGCTCGCGATACCTGAGCCAGCGGCTCGCGAGATCTGGGTTCACGAGATCACGCAACCTGCGCTGGTGCTGGGCTCGACGCAGCGCGGTGACGGGTTCGCCGACGCTGCTGCGTGCGACCGGGCGGGTGTCGATGTCGTGCGCCGACGCAGTGGCGGGGGAGCGGTGCTGCTGATCCCCGGTGAGGTCACCTGGGTCGACGTGGTGCTGCCCGCAGGCAACGCCGGGTGGTCCGACGACGTCCACCGGCCGATGGTCTGGCTCGGCGAGCGCCTGTCTGTGGCGTTCGGTGCGGCCGGACTCGCCGGCACACAGGTGCACGGCGGCGCGATGGTCAGCACGGATCACTCTCGACTGATCTGTTTCGACGGACTTGGCCCTGGTGAGCTGACGCTCGGCGGCGCCAAGCTCGTCGGCATCAGCCAGCGCCGCACTCGTGCCGCCGCCCGTCTGCAGTGCTGTTGGTACTCGACGTACGAACCGGCGGCGCTGACATCGCTGCTCGTCGATGGACCCGAGCCTGGAGCGCTCCGTCCGGTCGCCACCATCGACCAGACGATCGGTGCGTCAGTCGTCGACCTGTTGGTCGACGAGCTGGATGCAGCTTCCTGAGAAATTCTCGAGATTTCTCGGTCGACGGAGAGGCCTGCCGTCGCGCGTCTTCGAGGGCGAGAGCGGCGGCGGCAGGGGCGCTGCCGAGCCCGAGCCGCACGACCGTGAGGTGGGAGCTGACAGCGCTCTCGCGCAGCTGATCAAGCTGTCGTCGAGTCGAACCGCACCACACCTATCGTCCCTGTCCAACGTGTTGACGACGATCATGTGTTCGATACAATGAAACCATGTTCGCAGCCGCCGTCGAAGCACTCATCGACGTGCGGGACACGGAGGTGCGAGATCGCTTGCGAGTGAACGAGATGAAGCGCCGCGAACTCGATGCGGAGATGGCGCTGCTCGTGTCCGTCGCCGACGAGCGCGGTCTGTACTCCAAGCTGGACGGGCATCGCTCGATGGCGGCGTTCCTTCGTGCGGAGATCAACTGCTCGACCTCTGAGGCTGCGACGTGGCGATCGCTCGGCCGCACGATGAATCGACTCGAGGGTGTGGGTGAGGCATGGATGACCGGCCGCTTCGGTCGAGGTCAGGCGAAGAAGATCGCTGAGGCTCGTTCCAATCGGCGGGTGAACGACCAGTTGGGTCCGTTCGTGCCGATCTTCATCGATCAGGCCGAGATCCTGGAGCACGCCGACTTCACGAAGCTGGTCGATTCGACCGTGCAGCGACTCGATGCCGATGGTGCTCACGATGCCCGTGATGAAGCGATCGAACACCGCAATGCGCATGTCTCTGCTGTTGGCGATGGCGTGGTGATCTCGGCATCGGGCGGTGACCCTGTCACCGCTGTCGAGTTGGAGGGAATCCTCGATCGCTTCAGCGATCGGGAGTACGCGATCGATGTCGCTGCGAACAAGACGCTCTGGGGCGACGACGCTCACCTCCACGAGCTGCAGCGAACTCCGGGCCAACGGCGTCACGATGCGATCGTGGCGATCTTCCGAGCCGCCGTGACATCGGGGGAGTCCGGCGAAGCTGCGGCGTTGGTGTTGAACATCGTGTGCGACGCCGTCACGTGGGCGGAGATCTCGCATGAGGCCGGACTCGCCACCGAGACGAATCTGGCCGGGCAGCGAGTGGATCCGTTCACGGGGCTCGAGCGTCCGAAGGATCTGCTGGACGAACTCACCGCTGACCCGGCATCGATACTGGATCGCAGGTGTGAGACCGACACCGCACCGGTGTTCCGGTGCATCCTCACGATGTGCTTCGAGCTGCACTCTCGGGCCACGTGCGTCGTGTGGTGGTTGATACAGCTGGCACGGTCATTGACATGGGGCGCCGGCGACGGCTGTACACCGGCTCGGCGAGGGATGCCGCCAAGCTGCTCGTCACCCGCTGCCAGCATCCGGGATGTCGGATGCCCGCTCGTTTCGCTCAGGTCGATCACGCCGACGAATGGGTCGCCGATGACGGCCGAACCGATCAGTCGAATGCTGGGATCGAGTGTGGTCCGCACAACGTCGAGAAGCATCGACGGCGATGGCGAACCCGCAAGGCGACCAACGGGAAGACGTACACGATCAGAGAAGACGGCACGATCATGTTGCCCGTCGGTGCTCGATTGCCGGCGCTCGCCGAACCCGAACCAGCCGTTGGTCCAGATCCCGGCCATTCGAGACCGAGCGAATCGGACGCGTCGCTGTCGCTCGACGCTGTCGACGCGATCTGGCAAGACATGACACGAAGTATCCGCTTGGTCGACTCGGTCGAACTCGCCCTCGCCTCCGGCCGCTGACGGTCACCGGATCCAAGTGAGCCGAACCTTCGGGGCCTCGTGGACGCAACGTCTGTGAGACTGTCAAGCTGGTGAGCGTGACGCGGCTGATCAGGTTCGACAGGTCCGTGGCCGGTCAACTCTTCGTCGTCGTCGTTGTTGACGTCGGTGCGGCCTGATGTTGGACTACGTGGATGGCTGCTCCGGTTCCGTACGTGTCGTTTCCAGGCAACGCCCGAGAGGCGCTCGGGTTCTACGCCGAGATCTTCGGTGGCGAGGTCGAACTCCACACCAATGCCGAGTTCTCGAACGATGATGGGCCCGCCGATGCAATCGCTCACGGGGTCCTCACAAGCGGTCCCGTTGCGATGTACGGGTCCGACACAGCACCGACCGAGGCGCCGATCGCCATGACGGGGCTCCTGTTCGCGCTCCTCGGGGCCGCCGAACCCGAGGTGCTGCATCGCTGGTTCGACCGACTGTCCGACGGTGGGGTGGTCGTCGATCCGCTCGAGTCGAAACCGTGGGGAGCGAGCGACGGTCAGGTCATCGACCGGTACGGCCTCGCCTGGTTGGTCGGATACGAACGGGCAGCGCCCGACGAGTAGCGGTCGCAGCGGACGCCTCCGGATGCTGATGCCGCCCGCAGGCCGACCGCTCCGTCTGGTCCGGTCACCGACGGTCGACGGGATGCGAGGGTGGGCGTATGACCGACGAGGTTCGAGACTCCTACGACGGCATGGCGACGCTGTACGCCGAGCTGTTCCTCGATGATCTCGAGCGGGACACGAATCCGCGGGACTGGCTTGCGGTTTTTGCCGAGCTGGCGGCGCTGCGGAACGGCCCGGTTGCGGACCTGGGATGCGGACCCGGCCACGTCGTCGACCACCTGACCGAACTCGGTCTCTCAGCCGTCGGCTACGACCTCTCACCCGGACAGATCGCCGAAGCGCGCAATGCCTTCCCCGACTCGCAGTTCCACGTGGGTGATCTTGCAGCGCTCGACGTCGCCGATGCCTCGCTCGGCGGGGTCGTCTCCCGCTACTCGCTCATCCACATGCTGCCCTCGCGTCTCGGCGACGTGTTCGAGGAATGGATGCGGGTACTCGAACCAGGGGCACCGGTCCTGGTGTCGTTCTTCGGTTCGCTCACTGCCGATTCGCACGGCACACCGTTCGACCATGCGGTCGTCACCGCCTACGAACTCTTCCCTGCGACGATCGCACGTCTCCTGCACGACGCCGGATTCATCGACGCCGAGATCGGCGTGCGTGATCCGCCCGACGGCGGCCGACCCTTCGACCAGGGCACGGTCCTGGCCCGCAAGCCCGATCGGTGACCAGGTCACGGCTTCGGTGGTCGGCGGGGTCGGTCCGCGCTGAAACGGTGGGAACCACGGGTGCGTTGGGGAGGAATGTGGGGTCCTGTGGTTGACGATGGGGAGAAATGGGGGCATAGTGGGGCCGGCTGGGGGAGAGACCCTCACGGGTCTCAGGCAGGGAGTCGGGTCACAAGGTGTTTGTCGGTGTGTACGAGCGGCAGCTCGATGAGCGTGGACGGGTCGCCTTGCCGACCCCGTTCCGCAGCACGATCGGCGAGCAGTGCTACCTGACCTTCGGTGACGACGGCTGCGTGCGGATCATGAGCGCCGATGTCTTCCACGACGAAGCCCAGGAGATGATCGACGCCGTCAAGGCCGGCACGGTCTCCCGTGCGAAACAGCGAGCCTTCGCTTCATCGGTGGTCGTGGCGGGCATCGACAAGCAGGGACGCATCCTCGTCGACCCACGGCTGCGTGCCCATGCGGCCGTCGAGCTGCAAGCGCCGGTCAAGGTGCTCGGAGCGCTCGATCGCATCGAGATCTGGGAACCCGCCCGCTACGAAGACCAAGAAGCCGCAGGGCTGGAGGAATTGTGACGGATCTGTTCGAACACGACCCGGTGATGGTCGACGAGATCACCGCGCTCTTCGATTCCGTTCCCGCCGGCACGGTCATCGACGCGACCCTCGGCGGAGGTGGACACAGCCACGCCCTCCTCACGCGCCGACGCGACATCAGCATCCTCGGCATCGACCAGGACGCCGACGCCATCGCCGCCGCACTGGAACGGCTCTCCGAGTTCGCCGACCGCGTGCGCACCAGCCGCCGCCGATTCGACGAGATTCCCGAAGCGATGGCCGAACACGGCATCACCGAGGTCAGCGGCGCGCTCTTCGACCTCGGCGTGTCCTCGCCGCAACTGGACCGGGCCGAGCGCGGGTTCTCCTACCGCAACGACGGCCCGGTCGACATGCGGATGGACGACGAGCAGCAGTGGTCCGCCCACGACGTGGTGAACGGATACGACCGCAACGACCTCGCACGGATCATCCGCCAGCACGGCGACGAACGTTTCGCCAAGCGCATCGCCGATGCAATCGTCGCTGCGCGCCCGATCGAGACGACCACGCAGCTCGCCGAGATCGTCACGACCGCCATCCCGGCCGCCGCTCGTCGCACGGGCGGCCACCCGGCGAAGCGCACCTTCCAGGCAATCCGCATCGAGGTCAACTCCGAACTCGACGTGCTGCCCACCGCGCTCGATCAGGCCGTCGAGGCCACGGTTCCCGGCGGGCGCATCGCCGTCCTGTCGTACCACTCGGGCGAAGATCGCATCGCGAAGCAGCGTTTCACCGTTGCTGCGGGCGCCTGCGATTGCCCCCACGACCTGCCCTGCGTGTGCGGCGCCATCATCAACGTTCGAGTCGTGCGCGGTATCCCCAAGCGCGCGTCCGCCGAGGAGCAGGACCGAAATCGTCGCTCGAAGAGCGCGCTGCTCCGCGTGGTCGAGAAGACCGAGCCGACACCCAAGGGAATCGCCTGATGGCGCTCACGGCCCGTCGCCCGGACCGCGCAGCGAGCGTCACCCCTCGAGCGGCGCGTCCCGACCTCAAGGTCGTCTCCGGCGGCCGACGCCGTTGGCCGGCGCTGCTCGGAGGGCTCGTCGTCGTCGGCGTGATGATCGCGATGCTCGGCGCTGCGGTCTTCCACACTCAGCTCGCCGAACGCCAACTGGCGATCGACGGCCTCGAACGCCAGGTGCAGGCCGAACGGGAACGATTCGACGAGCTCCGCTACGACCGCGCCGTACTGCGGTCGCCGCAACGCATCGCCGACGAGGCCGACGGCCTCGGCATGGTGCGTGGCGAGACGAACCGCTTCATCACGATCGACCCGTGGGCGTTCGCGATCCAACTCGCAGCCGCCGGACCGACCGACGGACGGACCACCTCTGCCATCGACGGCAACGGCCCGCTCGACCAGTTCCGCGACGTCAAGTCGGTCTCCGGGGAGCAGCCGTGACCCGCAGCCACGGCACCGTCCCCAAGCGATCGAACACGACGTCGGCCAAGCGTGGCGCCCCGACGGCTCGACCTCATCAGCGTCGAGCTCCGCAGCGTCGCCAGCCGGCACGCAAAGCCGCCGAGCAGGCCAGTCGAACAGAGCGGTCCGCTGCGGTGCATCGCCGGATCACTGCGCCGACACCGGCCATCCGAGCCCACGACGCGAAATCGGGCACACCGCGAACCCGTCTGATCATCGCGCTCGCCGTGCTGTCGCTCCTGCTCGTCGCCATCGTCGTGCGAGTGACCCAGCTGAAGACCTCGGACGCCGAGTCCTTCCGCTCGGCGGGTACTGAACAGTGGACGCGCACTCGCGACGTCGTCGCGCAGCGTGGGACGATTTTCGATCGATACGGCAACG
Source organism: Ilumatobacteraceae bacterium (assembly GCA_963797925.1). Classification (GTDB taxonomy): domain Bacteria; phylum Actinomycetota; class Acidimicrobiia; order Acidimicrobiales; family Ilumatobacteraceae; genus Ilumatobacter_A. The sequence goes on from CAWCQZ010000002.1 coordinate 452,884, forward strand.
AACTCGCCTTGTCGGTGCCCGCTGCAGCGATCTCGATCAACCCCAAGCTCGTCGAGAACGGCCCGGCAACGGTGCAGATGCTCGACGATCTCCTCGACCTGCCCGACGAGAAGGTCGCCGAACTCCTCTTCGAGGTCGGCCGCCCTGTCGCTGAACGTCGCGGCTTCGTGTACGTCGCCCGCCAGTTGGACGCCGACGCTGGCCAGCAGATCGACGCCTTGAACCGGGCTGGCATCAACGTCGACGACGAAGCTCGCCGGGAGATGCCCGGCGGGCTCACAGGTCAGACCGTGCTCGGGCGGACCAACATCGACGGAATCGGCATCGCCGGGCTCGAACTGCAGTACGACGACCTCCTCACCGGCACCGGCGGTCAGACGACCCGCGAGATCGCTCCCGGTGGCCGCACGATCCCCGGTTCGGAAACGGTCACTGCTGCGCCTGTTTCCGGTGACGACCTCGTCCTGACCATTGATCGATCGATCCAGTTCGCCACGGAACAAATCCTCATCGACCAGGTGACCGACATCGATGCACGTGGCGGTTTCATCATCGTGCTCGACACGGACACCGGTGAGATCTATGCCAACGCGTCGGTCCGCAGGGACACTGAAACCGATGAAGCGGTCGTCACGAGCAGCAACTTCGTAGCGCTCGACAGCTACGAACCGGGATCCGTCGCAAAGGTGATCACGGTCGCGGGAGCGCTCGACAGCGGTGCCGTCACACCGAGCACGACGTTCGTCGTGCCGTGGCGTGAGCAGTTCTACGACGACCTCCTCACCGACGCCGGTGAGCACCCGACCGAGACGATGACCGTCGAGGACATCCTCGTCGAGTCCTCGAACATCGGCACGATCAAGATCCAGCAGGAAATGGGTCGCTACGTGCACCACGACTACATGACCGCCTTCGGACTGGGCGAGCGGACAGCGCTCGACTTCCCAGACGAGTCTCCCGGCATCTTCAAATCGGCCGACGAGCTCTGGGGGAGTGAGCGGGTGACCGTCGCATACGGCCAGGGCGTGTCGAGCACACCGCTGCAGATGGTCGGAGCGATCAACACGATCGCCAACGACGGTGTCTACGTCGCGCCCAGACTCGTCTCTGCAACGGTGGGCCCGGACGGGACGATGACGGAGATGCCGCCTTCGCCCACACGTCGCGTCGTCTCATCCGAGGCTGCGACCCAGACCGCAGCGATCATGCAGGAGGTCGTGTGCAACCCGGAAGGCACGGCGAAGCGAGCGGCCGTCCCGGGTCTGCCGATCGCCGGCAAAACGGGCACCGCCTACAAGGCGGCCCCAAACGGTACGTACTTCAACGATGATGGCGACCGCATCTACTACGCGAGTTTCGTCGGGTTCTTCCCCGCCGACGATCCACAGGTCACTGTGTTGGTCGCCATCGATGAGCCGCCCGCCGGGACGCGTGACCGTTTCGGTGGGACCGCTTCTGCGCCGCTGTTCGCCGACATGACACCGATGCTGATCCACGAACTCGGTATCCAACCGGGTGAGAACAGTGTCGGCTGCGAAGGCTGACCCGGAGGTGGCCCTCAGGACGATCGAAGCAGTCGCATCGCGTATCGGCGTCGGCTCGGCGCAGATCATCGGCGATGCATCGCCCGCAGTGTCGGGCATGTCGCACGACTCGCGCACGGTCCAGCCGGGGCACGTCTTCGCCTGCCTGCGCGGTTCGTCGTTCGACGGCCACGACCACGCTGCAGGCGCGGTCGCCGCAGGTGCGGTCGCGCTGCTCGTGGATCATCGGCTCGACGGGGTCGGTGACGTCGCACAGATCGTCGTCGCAGACACTCGCCGTGCCGTCGGACCCGCTGCCGCAGCGGCGTGGGGTGACCCGGCTGACCGGCTGTTGATGATCGGGATCACAGGGACCAACGGCAAGACCACCACCGCACAGATCGTCGCTGCAGCGCTCGACGGTGCCGGCGTGTCGACCGGCATCATCGGCACGTTGCACGGTCCGCGCACCACACCCGAAGCGCCGGAACTGCATGCCGCACTCGCCGGCTTCGTCGACGAGGGTCGCAGCGCCGTCGTGATGGAGGTGTCCTCGCACGCTCTCGAACTCCGTCGAGTCCACGGCACGCGGTTCGATGTCGTCGGATTCACGAACTTCGGCCACGACCACCTCGATCTGCACGGGTCGCCCGAGGCCTACTTCCGTGCGAAGTCACTGCTCTTCTCGCCGTCGTTCTCGCCTCGTGCCGTGATCAACGTGGACGACACGCACGGGCGACTGCTCGCCGACGGCGTCGACGGTGACATCGACGTCCGCCGGGTCGGCGCCGACGACCTGAGCGACGTCGTCGTCGGGCAGTCGAGCCACAGCTACACCTGGAACGACCGTCGCATCGAGGTGCCCCTCGGTGGTGACTTCAACGTCGCCAACTCGCAGATGGCGATCGAACTCGTCGCTCGCCTCGCCGAGGCCCAGACGAATGACGGGGACGGTGCCGAGAACGGCATCGATCTGGACGCCGCGATCGCCGGCCTCGGAATGCTCGCGCCCGTTCCCGGTCGTTTCGAACTCGTCGAGACCCCGGAGACCGTCGAACGGAAGATCGCCGTGGTCGTCGACTACGCGCACACGCCTGACGGCCTCGAGCGGGTGTTGGAATCGGCACGCAGGATCACGACCGGTCGCGTCATCGCCGTCTTCGGCTGCGCCGGTAGGCGTGACCGCGAGAAGCGTCCCGTGATGGGAGAGGTCGCCGGGCGACTCGCAGACGTGGCCGTCGCCACCTCGGACAACCCTCGTGGCGAAGACCCGCAGGCGATCATCGATGACGTGATCGAGGGGGTGGCTGCGAACTACCGTTCGCGCGTGTCCGCTCAACCCGACCGCCGCGTCGCCATCCGAGTCGCTCTCCAGACGGCCGAAGCAGGCGACACGGTCGTGATCGCCGGCAAGGGCCACGAGACCTACCAGGACCTCGGCGACACCACCATCGACTTCGACGACCGCGCCGTGGCGCGCGACGAACTCGCTCGCCATGAACCGAAGGATCTCTCGTGATCTCCATCCTGCTCGCTGCCTCCGTGTCGACCCTCGTGTCCCTGTTCGGCACCCGCTACCTCATCATCTTCTTCCGCACCCGCGGCCAGGGCCAGCCGATCCTCGGCAAGGAGGACATGGGTCCCGAGCACCACATGGCCAAGCAGGGCACGCCGACCATGGGCGGTCTCGCGATCGTCATCGCGGCGTTCCTCGGTTGGCTGGTCGCGCACGTTCGCGAGGACCTGCCCTTCGCGACCCAGTCGATGATCGTCTGGGTCGGAGTGCTGTTCATGGCGCTGATGGGCTTCCTCGACGACTACATCAAGGTCCGCAAGCGCCACAACCGCGGCATCTTCTGGAAGCAGAAGAACTACATCACGATGGCGGCCAGCTTCGCTATGGCGTGGTGGCTGGTGGTCGGCACCGGCATCTCCGAGACGATCTCGGTCACTCGAGCCGACCTCGGCTTCGAGGTGCCCACCATCATCTGGATCCTGTGGGCCGGCGCCATCATCTGGGCCACCACGAACGCCGTGAACGTCACCGACGGACTCGACGGCCTGGCCGCCGGTTCGGCACTCATGGGCTTCGGCGCCTTCGTGATCATCGGCTACCTCAAATTCCGCAACGCCGACCTGTACCACGGCGTCGTCAACCCGCTGGACATGGGTGTCTTCGCCGCCGCCTTTGCCGGCGGGTGCCTCGGCTTCCTCTGGTGGAACGCTGCACCGGCGCGCATCTTCATGGGCGATGTCGGCGCGCTCGCGATCGGTACCGCGCTCGCCTTCATGGCACTGACGCTGAACACCCACCTGCTGATCATCCTGCTGTGTGCGATCAACGTGATGGAGGCCGGTTCGGTCGCCATCCAGATGGGCGTGTTCAAGGCCTCGGGTCGCACGAAACGCCTCTTCCGGATGTCGCCGATCCACCACCACTTCGAATTGGTCGGTTGGCCCGAGACGACCGTCATCATCCGGTTCTGGCTCATCGCCGCCATCTCGGTCGGCCTCGCACTCGGCATCTTCATCGCCGACTTCTCCAGCCTGTCTGCCGGCTGATGCGCGCGCTCGTCTACGGCCTGGCTGTCACGGGCGTGTCCACCGTCCGTGCACTGCAGCGCCGCGGGTACGACGTCGTCGCCGGCGACGACGTGGTGACCGACGAGCGACGGGAGACTGCGACGGACCTGGGCATCGAGCTGCTCGACAGCCCTGACGATGCGACCCTCGCGGACCTGATGGCGACGTGTCAGCTGGTCAGTCCGGCTCCGGGGATCCCCGAGACCCACCGGGTCATCGCGGCCGCCGTCGCAGCGGGTGTCGAAGTCGTCTCGGAGATCGAACTGGCCTACCGGTGGGAGCAGCAGCGACCCGGAGGCCCCCGTCCGATGCTGGCCATCACCGGCACCGACGGCAAGACGACCACGACGCTGATGACCGTCGAGATGTTGCGTGCGGCCGGACTGTCGACGATCGACGCGGGCAACACCGACACGCCGCTCGTCGACGCGATCGAACCCGACGCCGACGGACACGAACACGACGCGTTCGTCATCGAATGCACCAGCTTCCGCCTGGCCTGGACACCGTCCTTCCGGCCCGATGCCGGCGTGTGGTTGAACCTCGCCCCCGATCATCTCAACTGGCATGCGTCGATGGAGAGCTACGGGGACGCGAAAGCCCGGATCTGGGTCAATCAGCGCCCGGACGACGTGTCGATCGCCTTCACGGGCGCTCCCGACGTGATGTCCCGCCTCGACCGGGCACCCGGTCGACACCTCACGTTCGGTGCGGGCGGCGACTATCACCTCGACGGCACCACGCTGACCGGTCCAGGCGGGCCGATCGCCGACACGACGAACATGCGTCGAGCGCTGCCGCACGACGTCACGAACGCCCTCGCCGCCGCAGCCCTCGTCCTCGAATCGGGTCTCGCCGACACGACGGCGATCGAATCGGCCCTCGCCACGTTCGTCGGGCCGCCGCACCGCCTCGAACACATCGGTACGTGGCACGACGTGGCCTGGTTCAACGATTCCAAGGCCACCACCCCGCACGCGGCCGCCGTGGCGATCCGCGCCTTCGAGAACATCGTCCTGATCGCCGGTGGCAAGGACAAGTTCGTCGATCTCGCCGAAATGGCGGTCGATGCCGACCGCGTGAACGCAGTGATCGCCATCGGCGAAACACGCAACTCGGTCGCGTCCGCATTCGCGGCCGTCGCGGCGAACGGCGGAACGGTCGAAACGACCGAGTTCCTCCCCGAGGCCGTCGAACGAGCGGCCGAACTCGCCACCGCCGGCGACACGCTGCTGCTGTCGCCCGGCTGCGCCAGCCTCGACCAGTACCGATCATTCGAAGCACGCGGCGACCACTTCCGCACGCTCGCCCATGCACGCCACAACGAAGGTGACATCTGATGGCATCCACGATCTCCGTCCAGGACCGGCGTCAAGCTGCGCTCGATCGCATCGGCAGGGAAACGCCGAAGCGTTCACCGAAGAAGGCACCCGACGCGCGGAAGCGGACCGGCGTCCGCAAGCGATCAGCGTCACGGCGCGAGCGGATCGACCGGGCACCCCGCGTCGTCGGTCCGCCGCCGGCGATCTGGTACGGCATCGTCGGCGTCGTCGTCGTGTTCGTCATGCTCGGCCTCGTCATGGTGCTCTCCGCATCCGCCGTCACCGAGACCAACAAGGGCAACTGGGCGTACAGCGTCTTCTTCCGCCAGGCGATGTGGGCGGGGCTCGGACTGATCGGCCTCGCGATCATGGCGAAGATCCCGTACACGGCGTGGCGCCGTTTCAGCAAGCCGTTGGCCGTTCTCGGCATCGCCGCCATGATCGGACCCTTCGTTCCCGTCGTCGGCGGCAGCGTCAACGGCGCTCGGGCCTGGATCCGGTTCGGCAGCTTCAGCGTGCAGCCGTCCGAATTCCTCAAGCTCGTCGCCATCCTCGTGACCGCCGACCTCCTGACCCGTCGCTCGGGCCAGATGAACCACCGACGCAACACCCTCTACCCGCTCGCCGGGATCGGAGCGGTCGGTGCCGGTCTCTGCATGGCGCAGGGAGACCTCGGATCGGCCATCGTGCTCGGCGCGGTCGTGTTCTCCATCGCATGGATCGCCGGCGTCCCGTTCGCGCCCATGGCACTGATGGGCTCGGTCGCCACGGCCGCCGGCCTCTTCTTCGTGTTCTCCAGCCAGGCGCGAACCGATCGCTTCACCGCGTTCCTCGACGTCACCGGCAACAAGGACCGGCTCGCCTGGCAGACCTACCAGGGGTACGTGAGCATGGCCTCGGGCGGCATCAGCGGCTCGGGCATCGGTGGATCGAAGACCAAACTGGGCTACCTGCCGTACGCCCACAGTGACTTCATCTTCGCGATCATCGCCGACGAACTGGGCATGCTCGGCGCCGGTGCGGTCATCGGAGGATTCATCATGCTGGTCTGGTTCGGTGTGCAGACAGCGCTCGCCGCGCAGGACCGTTTCGGCATGCTCGTCGCCGGTGGCGTCGCCTCCTGGTTCGGCGTGCAGGCCATCGTGAACCTCGGCGGCGTGACCGGCCTCATGCCGGTGACCGGGCTGACGCTGCCGTTCTTCTCCGCAGGCGGCAGTTCACTCTTCGTCTCGATGGTCGCCGTCGGACTACTGCTGAGCGTCGCACGACGCGCCGGCAGCCGCGTCGGGCGCACGGCCGCACGCACGTGAGCGTCTTCGCGGTGGTCACGGGCGGGGGAACGGCTGGACACGTCCTGCCGGCGCTCTCCGTCGCCGAAGCGCTCGTCGCCTCGGGCCACGACGCCGGCGAGGTGCACTACATCGGCTGTACCCGAGGCATCGAGACCCGGCTGCTTCCGGACACCGAGTACCCGCACACGTTCTACGACGTCGTCGGCTTCCAACGGTCGCTCAGCCGCCGCAACCTCGGCTTCGTCCCGAAGATGCTCAGAGCGCGACACGCAGCGATCGCACTGCTCCGCGACCTCCGGCCGAAGGTCGTGGTGAGCGTCGGTGGGTATGCCTCCATGCCTGCTGTGTTCGCTGCCCGCACACTCGACATCCCGGTCGTGGTGGTCTCCTACGACCGCACGCCGGGCCGTGCGAGCCGACTGGCGGCACGCACGGCGGCCGCATGCGCCGTGGCCTTCGAGAACTCGCCGCTCCCGAACGCGACCGTCACCGGTGCGCCCGTGCGCCAGGAGATCCTTCGCCTCGATCGCGTCGCCGACCGAGCCGCCGCTCGCCAGCGCCTCGGAATCCCCACTGACCGCTTCCTCGTCGCGGTGATGGGTGGTTCGCTCGGCTCGGGCGTGTTGAACGCCGAGATCGCTCGATACGTGGAGGATCGCCGCGACGATGAAGCCGTCGCCGTGCGACAGGTGGCCGGCGAGCGATTCGTGGCGGACATCGACGAACTGGGAACGATCGCCGACGGCATCATCCATCAGGTCGTCGGTTACGAGGCGGACATGCCCGGGGTCTACGCGGCGGCCGATCTCATGATCGGTCGTGGGGGAGCGAGCACGGTGCACGAAGTCGCGGTGACCGGCATCCCCTCGATCCTGGTCCCATGGTCGGGAGCTGCCGACGATCACCAGACCGACAACGTGCGATGGCTGAGCGAAGTCGGCGGCGCCGTGCTGATGAGCGAGGCGGATCTCGGCGGTCTCGGCACCGAGATCGACCGGCTCCGCAACGATCTCGCCGCTCGCGACGCGCTGAGCACCGCCGCACGCGAACGCGGCGAAGTGCACAGATCGGGTGCATTGGCCGAGTTGATCGAGCACGTCGCTCTAACCTCGGCCACGTCATGAGTTCGACTCCAGCGACCCCCAGCACCGCAACCCCGGCCAGCGTGCCGACCGCACCGCTCGACCTGTCCATTCCCCATCGCCTGCACGTCGTCGGCGTCGGTGGTCCCGGCATGAGCGCGATCGCCATCGCGCTCGCCGAGATGGGCCACGAAGTGTCCGGGTCCGACCTGCGCGAGCACCCGGTGCTCGAACGCGTCCGTGCCGCCAAGGCCACCGTGTCGATCGGCCACGACCGCTCGCTCGTCCACGGCGTGGACGCCGTCACGGCGTCGACCGCGATTCCGGAGCGCAACATCGAGCTCGACGAAGCCCGCGACCTCGGCATCACCGTTCTCCGGCGAGCCGGGATGCTCGCCTCGATCTGCGCTCGTGCGAAATCGCTCGGCGTCGCAGGGACGCACGGCAAGACCACCACCACCTCGATGCTGATGCTGATGCTGGCCGAGGCCGGTCTGCGCCCGAGCTTCGTGGTCGGCGGTGACGTGACCGACGTGGGGACCGGGGCGCAATGGACCGGCGGGGAGTGGCTCGTCGTCGAAGCCGACGAGAGCGATGGCACCCATCTCGAACTCCCGCTCCACGGGACGATCCTGACCAACGTCGAAGTCGACCATCTCGATCACTACGGCTCCTTCGATGCGATCATCGAGAGCTTCGACACCTACCTCGCTCAGGTTCCCGGGCCGAAGGTGGTGTGCGGAGACGACACCGTCGCAGCCCGACTCGCGGCTCGCCACGACGTCGTGACCTACGGACGCGACGACGGCAACGACGTCCAGGCCGTCGAGGTGCGGGCGGACAACGGAGCCTTCGTGTTCGGGATCGAACGACACGGTGAACGCCTCGGCACGATCGAGTTGCCGATGCGTGGCATCCACAACGTCGTCAACGCGACCGGCGCCATTGCGATGGCGCTCGAGGTCGGGGCACCGTTCGACGACATCCGTGCCGCACTCGCCAAGTTCGGCGGTGTCGCCCGAAGATTCGAAGTGCGCGGCGTCGACGGTGGCGCGACGTTCGTCGATGACTACGCACACCTCCCGTCCGAGATCTCAGCAGTCCTCGCCGCCACCCGGCACAGCGGGGACAAGTGGAAACGCGTCGTGGCCGTCTTCCAGCCGAACCGGTACAACCGGATCTCCGAGATCTGGGAGGACTACGGCAACTCGTTCACCGACGCCGACGTGGTCGTCGTGACCGACATCTACGCGTCGGGCACCACGCCCATCCCGGGCGTGACCGGCAAGCTCATCGTCAACGCCGTCACAGAAGCCGACCCGTCGAAGCGCGTGGTCTGGCTGCCGAATCGCCAGGAACTCATCGATTTCGTCGCCCGCGAGTCGCGCGACGGCGACATCGTGGTGTCGATGGGCTGTGGCGACATCGCATCTCTCCCGTCGGAGGTACTCGATGCCCGCCGCCGCAGCTGACGATCTCCGCCACGGCGGTGTCGACGAAGCCATCGCCGTGCTCGGTGACCTCGCGGAGCGCGACGTCCCGCTCGGCCCGATGACCACCTACCGGGTCGGTGGCTCGGCCGATGTCTTCGTGCGGGTCCGGTCGACCGCAGACCTCCAGCGGGTCGCTGCGGCCCACGCTGCGAGTGGTCTGCCGGTGATGGTGGTCGGGCGCGGTTCCAACCTGCTCGTCGCCGACGGTGGGTACCGCGGTATCGCTGTGTCGCTCCTCCACATGGCCACCGGCGTTGTCATCGACGAGTCGTCATCGATCGTCGAAGCGGGCAGCGCGGTCCTGCTCCCGGTTCTGGCCCGCCAGTTGGCGTCGGCCGGCCTCACCGGGTTCGAATGGGCCGTCGGCGTTCCCGGCTCGATCGGAGGAGCGGTCCGGATGAATGCGGGAGGTCACGGATCCGACATGTCCGAGTCGCTCATCGACGCACGCATCATCGACCTCTCGAACGGCAGCGACGACGTCCTGCTCGCAGCCGAGTTCGGACTGCGATTCCGAGGGAGCGGACTCCGAGGCGATCAGGTCGTGGTGTCGGCGCGACTGCAGCTCGCACCGGGCGACCCCGCCGTCGCGAAGGCGGCGTTGAGCGAGATCGTCGCGTGGCGTCGATCCAACCAACCTGGCGGACAGAATGCCGGTTCGGTCTTCGTCAACCCGGTCCCCGGGGAAGTCAGTGCAGGCCAGCTCGTCGACGAGATCGGGCTACGCGGACTCCGACATGGAACGGCGACCGTCTCGGACAAGCACGCCAACTTCATCCAGGCCGACGACGGTGGGAGCGCAGACGACGTGCGAGCATTGATGAAGCTCGTCGCCGAACGCGTCGAGGTCGAGACCGGCTACGCACTGCGCAGTGAGATCAGACTGATCGGATTCGACTCATGAGCCGATGGCGCCGCAAGGACAAGGCCAGGGAGAAGGTCGACGTCTCGACCGACCAACCGGAGTTCTCCGACGTCCGAATCGTCAAGCCCGACGAGTCCAAGGACATCGCCGCTGAACTCTCGGCGGCATTCTCCGACTCGTCCAGCGCGTCCGGCGACGGCGCCGACCCGAGCGAAGCAGACACCGCGCCGACCTCTCGGACCACGATCGCCATCGGTGCCGACGACGATCGCCCGGATGCCCGCTATCTCGACCAGGAACTCGCCGGCGAACCCGTCGACGACTCGGGCACGGTCTTCATCGACGACGACGGCACCGGCGACGCAATCGCGGTCAAGGACGCGACCTCACAGGGCATCGAACCGCGTCTGCGCCAGCGTCGCATCGGTGTGCGCCGGGCGGAGGGGAGGCGGCGACTCAAGTGGGCTGCCATCATCGGGACGGCGTCCGTCCTGATCATCGGGTTCCTCGCCATCCTCGGATCGTCGTTGTTTTCCGTGTCCGAGATCGATGTGACCGGCCTGCAGAACGCCGACGCGGCCGAGGTCGAAGCGATCACGAGTGAGCTGCTCGATCAGCCGGTGTTGCTGGTGGACACGGACGAAGCCGAGGACCGACTCGAAGCAATCGCCTTCATCGAGGCCGCTCGCGTGCGCACCGATTTCCCGAAGTCGGTGTCGATCGAACTCCGCGAACGAGTTCCGGTGGCCACGGTGCAGGGCACGGACGGACAGTTCCGCATCCTCGACGCCGATGGCCGTGTGCTCGACGTGATCGGAGGCCAGCCCGTGGCGTTCGTGCTGATCTCGGGCACGAATCCGCTCGATCTGGCCGAAGGGCAGTTCGCGTCGCAGGGGTACGCGTCCGCCACGTCGATCGTCACCAAGCTGACGCCTGCGGTCCGGTCGCGACTCGTGTCGATGTCGGTGACACCTGACGGCTCGGACCTCCGTTTCGTCCTCTCCAACGAGCCCGGTGAGAACATCGAGGTGCGTCTGGGTGTGGCGATCACGGACGACGACCAGATCGAGCGGCTGGTGCGCCTCGAACGTCAACTCGACGACGTGTTGGGCTCCGATACGACCGTGATCGACGTGTCGACGTCCGAGTCGACCACGCAGTGAGCGATCGATGACTCGATTGCAACGTGCGATGAAGTCAACCCTCAGGCAGCTAGCGTCCCTCCGCGGCGCTGTCAGACCTGGCAGAATGCCCCAGATCACCATGAACGCACCCCTGAACACACTCGATGTTTCACTGACCACGTTCGCGCACGGCGCGAATGCATGGAGGACCCACTGATGGTCGGCACCCCGCAGAACTATCTCGCTGTCATCAAGGTCATCGGCGTCGGCGGTGGTGGCGTCAACGCCGTGAACCGCATGATCGACGCCGGCCTGAAGGGCGTCGAATTCATCGCGGTCAACACCGACGCGCAGGCCCTGCTGATGAGCGACGCCGACGTCAAGCTCGACATCGGCCGTGACCTCACCCGTGGACTCGGCGCCGGCAGCGACCCGGAAGTCGGCCGTGAGGCTGCCGAAGGGCACCGTGACGAGATCGAAGAGATGGTCCGCGGCGCCGACATGGTGTTCATCACCGCAGGGGAGGGTGGCGGTACCGGAACGGGCGCCGCTCCCGTCATCGCCGAGATCTCGCGAGAAGCGGGTGCGCTCACCATCGGTGTCGTCACCCGGCCGTTCTCCTTCGAAGGTCGTCGTCGCGGCGTGCAGGCCGACAACGGCGTGCAGAAGCTGAAGGAGAAGGTCGACACGCTGATCGTCATCCCGAACGATCGCCTGTTGTCCGTCGCCAACGACAAGACCAGCGTGCTGAACGCCTTCAAGATGGCCGACGAGGTCCTCCTGCAGGGCGTGTCCGGCATCACCGGCCTGATCACCACGCCCGGTTTGATCAACACCGACTTCGCCGACGTCAAGGCCGTCCTGAAGGACGCCGGAACGGCGCTGATGGGAATCGGCCAGGCGAGCGGCGACGAGCGCGCCGTGTCGGCTGCCAAAGCTGCGATCTCGAGCCCGCTGCTCGAATCGGCGATCGACGGTGCACGCGGTGTGCTGTTGAACATCACCGGTCCGTCCAGCATGGGATTGTTCGAGATGAACGCCGCTGCGGAGATCATCCACGCCGTCGCCCACGACGACGCCCTCATCATCTTCGGCACCGTGGTGGACGACGAGATGGGCGACGAAGTCCGCGTGACGGTCATCTCGGCCGGGTTCGACCGTGCCGACGGCACCAGCACCGGCCCCGTGTCCAACCCGATCAGTGGCCTCTCCGGAGCATCGGAAACGCAGCCGAGGACCTCGCCGACCCGTATCACCGAGTTGTTCGGTGATGTCGACGACGAAGATCCGCTCGCGGACGATGACGACGATTTCGACGTCCCGTCCTTCCTCAAGTGACGTGTGCGGGTGACTCACCCGCTCCTCGACTCGGTCATCGCTGACCGGCGTCTACGCGTCTGGCGACCGAACGCTCCGACGGCGACGTGCACCCGACCAGGGTGACGCCGCTGCAACTCCGGGCTCGTCAGTGCAACGTCACGCCGCCGGACCGCCTGTGGTCGATGATCGACCAGGTGCACGGAGTCGACGTGATCTGCGTGGACGATCGAAACGCCGCCCGACGAGCGAGCAGTGCTCGTCACGGATGGACGCCTCTGGCCGGCGTGGGCGACGTGATCGTCACGCAGGCACTCGACGCGCCGATCGCAGTGTGGGCGGCCGATTGTGCGCCGCTCGTGCTCGCAGCCGACGACGGCACGCTCGTGGGTGCACACGGCGGTTGGCGTGGCCTCGCAGCCGGGATCATCGGATCCGCCGTCTCGACCACCACGCGACGCGGCGGATCGATCGCTGCCGCGGTACTCGGCCCGGTGATCCACCCCTGCTGCTACGAGTTCGGCGATGCCGAACTCGCATCGATCCCCGACGCCGTCGAAGGACGTACCTCGCAGGGACGATCAGCGCTCGACGTGCCGGCGACGATCGCTGCGCAGCTCGCTCGCGCCGGGGTCGTGCTCGACGTGGTCGGTCCGTGCACCGGCTGTGACGAGCGTTGGTTCTCGCATCGGGTACGCGCAGAGCCCGGCCGGCATGCGGTCGTGGCGATGTGGGAGGCGGCCGCGTGATCGCTGCACGCCTCGCCGAGATCCGCGGTCGGATCGACGCCGTCCAGCGTTCGTGGGACCACCACGTGGAGATCGTGGCGGTCACCAAGGCATTCGATCCACCGATCGTCGACGCCGCCGTCGACGCCGGCTGCCACGCGATCGGCGAGAACTACGCACAGGATCTGCTGTCCAAGCGCGACGTGATCGAGGACTTCGCCGCCGATCGACGTCCCAGGGTCGACTTCATCGGACATCTCCAGTCCAACAAGGTGCGACAACTGGCCGGGCTCGTCGATCGCTGGTGCACGCTCGATCGAGCGTCGCTGGCCAAGGAGATCGCCAAGCGGGACCCGGGAGCAACCGTGCTGATCCAGGTGAACGCAACCGGCGAGGACCAGAAGGGCGGATGTACTCCCGACGACGTCGACGCACTGCTCCACACCTGTGAGGACCTCGGCCTGGTCACCGTCGGTCTGCTCGCCATCGGCCCGACCGGGCAACTGCCCGAAGCGGCTGCCCCTGCCTTCACCACGGTCCGTCGTCTCGTCGACGAACACGACCTCGACGTGTGTTCGATGGGGATGACCGCAGACCTGGAAGTGGCCGTGGCGTGTGGGGCGTCCTCGATCCGCGTCGGTTCGGCACTCTTCGGACCGCGACCTGGTGGACCCGTCCACCAACAATCGATCGAGCGCGGCTAACCTCCGGCGCTCAGGAGGACGACATGTCAATGTGGAAGAAGACCATGGACTACCTGGGTCTTGGTCCCGACGACGCCTACGACGACTACGACGACGACTACGGACAGGAACCACCTGCCCGGCAACAGCGCGCACCTCGGGAACCCGAGCCGCGTTGGGAGCCGGAGGGTGAACCCGCCGTACGAACCGTCGCATCTCGTCCCAGCTTCCCGTCGCGTGACTTCGATGCATCGGCGGCCTCTCGCAGACCGCCCCAGGCGCCCCAAGCCCCTCGAGCCTCAGGCGACCACTCGGGCGTACAGATCCGTCCGAACGTCAGCGAACCGCCACAACAGCAACCTCAACTCCGGAGCATCCCGGGAGGCGCCATGGAACCGCACACCGTCCGACCCCGCCGCTTCGATCAGGCACAAGAGGTCGCTGATCACTTCAAGAGTGGTACGCCGGTGATCATGAACCTCGAAGGCACCGAGCGTGACGTCGCACGTCGCCTCATCGACTTCGGCAGCGGCATCTGTTACGCACTCGACGGCACGATGGAGAAGGTCGCCACGGGCGTGTACCTCCTCAAGCCGCCTCCGCAGCGCCAGCAGCGCTACGACGAATACGAAGACTGAGCACCGACGACCGGCGCGGGCTCAACCGAATCAGGAACACGGAGTTTCACATGGACATCAGCCCGCAGCGGGTACGCACCGCCGAGTTCAAGACCGTCAAGCGAGGTCTCGACCCCGATGAAGTCAGAGCATTCCTGGACGAGGTCGCCGCAGAACTCGAACGCGCCCAGAACCAATCGACGGCGATGGAAGCACGCGCTCGCGCCACGGTCGCCCGCCTGCAGGAACTGTCCGACGGATCCGCCGCAACGCCCGTCGCCACCAGCGAGCCGGCAACAACCGAGCCGAGCCCGCAGGAGCCGGTCGTGGCGGCCCCCGCACCGGTCGCTGCGGAGATCCATCCGTCGGTCGACGAATCCGAGACCATCTCCCGCACGCTGCTGTTGGCTCAACGCACCGCTGACATGACCGTCGCCGAAGCGAAATCGGAGGCGGAACGCATCGCTCGCGAGGCGGGTGACGAGGCATCGAAGACCCTCGACTCGACCCGCGAGATGTCGGCCCGTCTGCTGGACGAAGCTCGTGAAGAGGCCCGCCGCGAAGGTGACGTCGAACGCCATGCGGTTCGCACCGAGGTCGATTCGCTCACGGCGCGACGCGACTTCCTCGAATCCGACGTCGACCACCTCGAACGTCACCTGGCCGACGAGCGTTCCCGTCTGCGGGAAGCAGCCACCTCCCTGCTCGACCTCACGGAGCGTGTGC
This sequence comes from Ilumatobacteraceae bacterium, assembly GCA_963797925.1. Classification (GTDB taxonomy): domain Bacteria; phylum Actinomycetota; class Acidimicrobiia; order Acidimicrobiales; family Ilumatobacteraceae; genus Ilumatobacter_A. The sequence continues at coordinate 468,239 of CAWCQZ010000002.1, forward strand.
CGGGCGGCATGGGTGAAGTGCGCCGCCCGTTGCTGTCAGCGGCCAACGACGATGACGACGTCACCGAGATCGCCGTGGGCGATCCGACGCCCGACGCGGTTGCCCGACCCGGCGACGCCACCACCGACAGCGACACCGACGCGACCGACGGACTGTTCATCCAGACCGATCTCGAAGACGTCGAGTCCGACGCCGACCCGGCCGTGAAACCGTCCGACTTCGGCGACTGACGCACAGATAGCCTCGCCGGGGTGTCATACCCCGATGTCGACCCGCAACCCGACTTCCCAGCCCTCGAGCAGACCATTCTCGAGCGTTGGGAGCGCACCGGAGCATTCCAGGCATCGATCGACCAGCGTGACGCTGGAACGAACGGGGACAACGAGTTCGTCTTCTACGACGGCCCGCCGTTCGCGAACGGGCTCCCGCACTATGGGCACCTGCTGACCGGCTACGTCAAGGACGCCATCCCGCGGTACCAGACCATGCGCGGCAAGCGCGTCGAGCGCCGCTTCGGTTGGGATTGCCACGGTCTGCCCGCCGAAGTGAAGGCCGAGCAGGAACTGGGCATCTCCGGGCATCCCGAGATCGCCGAGTTCGGGATCGACAAGTTCAACGATGCGTGTCGCACCAGCGTGCTGCAGTTCACGTCGGACTGGGAGCGGTACGTCACGCGTCAGGCCCGCTGGGTCGACTTCGACAACGACTACAAGACGCTCGACCTCTCCTACATGGAGAGCGTGATGTGGGCGTTCAAGACGCTGCACGACAAGGGCCTGATCTACGAAGGCTTCCGCGTCCTCGCGTACTGCTGGCGCTGCGAGACGCCGCTGTCGAACACCGAGACCCGGATGGACGACACCTACCAGGACCGCCAGGACCCGGCGCTCACCGTGCAATTCACGTTGGACTCGGGCGAGCACATGGTCGCGTGGACCACCACACCCTGGACCCTGCCATCGAACCTCGCGCTCGCGGTCGGTCCCGACATCGACTACGCCGTGCTCGAGCAGGACGGAGAGCGCTACATCATCGCGGACGCGCTCGTCGCGAACCACGAGGCCGAATTCGGTGACGCCGAGCGGGTGGGCACCCTGCAGGGCTCGGAACTGATCGGCCGCAGGTACACGCCGCTCTTCGACTTCTTCACCGACACCGATCTGTACGGCACCGAGAACGCCTGGCAAGTGCTCGGGGCCGACTTCGTGTCGACCGAGGACGGCACCGGCATCGTCCACATGGCCCCCGGCTTCGGTGAGGACGACCAGATCGCCTGCAACCTGGCCGGTATCCCCACGCTGTGCCCGATGGACGAGCACGGTCGATACACCGCTGAGATCTCCACGTACGTGGGGCAGCACGTGTTCGACGCCAACAAGGGGATCATCAGCGAACTCAAGGAGCGTGGCGTCGTCGTGCGCCACGCCACCTACGACCACTCGTACCCGCACTGCTGGCGCTGCGCCCAGCCGCTCGTCTACCGCGCCATCTCGTCCTGGTTCGTCGAGGTCACGAAGTTCCGTGACCGCATGGTCGAACTGAACGAGGACATCACCTGGCAGCCCGCCCACATCAAGGAGGGCAGCTTCGGCAAGTGGATCGAGAACGCTCGCGACTGGGCGATCAGCCGCAACCGTTTCTGGGGGTCACCGATCCCCGTGTGGCGTTCGGACAACCCGGACTTCCCGCGCCTCGACGTCTACGGGTCGCTGGAACAGCTGCGTGAGGACTTCGGCGTGGAGGTCACGGACCTGCACCGCCCGCAGATCGACGAACTCGTCCGCCCGAATCCGGACGACCCGTCCGGCGAGTCGATGATGCGTCGCGTCCCCGAAGTGCTCGACTGCTGGTTCGAGTCGGGGTCGATGCCCTTCGCCCAGGTGCACTACCCGTTCGAGAACCAGGACTGGTTCGAGCACCACTACCCGGGTGACTTCATCGTGGAGTACATCGGCCAGACCCGCGGCTGGTTCTACACGCTGCACGTGCTGGCCACAGCGCTGTTCGATCGTCCGGCCTTCTCCAACTGTGTGAGCCACGGCATCGTGCTCGGCGACGACGGCGCCAAAATGTCGAAGTCGCTCAACAACTACCCCGATCCGCAGGAGATGTTCGACGCGCACGGCGCAGATGCGATGCGCTGGCACCTGCTCAGCTCAGCCATCCTCCGTGGCGGCGACGGCATGGTGACCGAGTCGGGAATGCGCGAGACCGTGCGTCAGATCCTGCTGCCGCTGTGGAACTCGTGGTACTTCCTGACGCTGTACTCGAACGCCGGCGAGCGTGTGGGCACCGTGCGTACGGACTCCCCGAACGTGCTCGACCGCTATGTGCTGGCCAAGACCCGCGATCTCGTGTCGGACATGACCGGCTCGCTCGACGCCTATGACCTGTTCGGTGCGTGCCAGCACGTCCGTTCGTACCTCGACGTGCTCACCAACTGGTACGTCCGCCGCAGCCGCAGCCGGTTCTGGGCAGGCGACCAGGACGCGATCGACACGTTGCACACGGTGCTGTCGGTGCTGACCCGGCTGACGTCGCCGTTGCTGCCGTTCATCTCCGAGGAGGTCCACACGGGGCTCCACGGCGCCGAGTCGGCCAGCGTGCATCTCGGTGACTGGCCGACGGTGGACGAACTGCCCGGCGACGACGAACTCGTGGCGTCGATGGACCTCGCTCGCGACGTCTGCTCGTCGACGCTGTCGGTCCGCAAGGCCCACAAGCGTCGCGTGCGGCTTCCGCTGAACTCGGTCACGGTCGCATCGCCGGACGCTGATCGGTTGACGGACTTCGTCGATCTGATCGCCGACGAGGTGAACGTGCGGAGTGTCGAACTGACGACGGACGTGGCGTCGGTCGCGTCGGAGGAACTCAAGCTCGTGCCCGCAAAGCTCGGGCCGCGGCTCGGCAAAGACGTGCAGAACGTCATCAAGGCACACAAGTCCGGTGACTGGAAGGTCGACGGCGAAGGTGACGCACGAGTGGTCACGGTCGGAGAATGGGTCCTCCAGGCGGGGGAGTACAGCCTCGAGCAGGTCGCCTCGGACGATCAGGCCAGCACGGGCCTCGGATCGCATGCCGGTGTCGTTGCGCTGGACACGACCGTGACCGAGGAACTCGAACGCGAGGGGCGTGCCCGCGACCTCATCCGCTCGATCCAACAGGCTCGGCGTGACGCCGACTTCGACGTCTCCGACCGGATCGACCTGTCCGTGACCGCGCCTGCGCCGGTTGCCGAGGCACTTCGACACCATCAGGATCTCGTCGCGGGCGAGACTCTGGCCGAGAGTGTGGAGATCATCGTCGACCAGAATGATGAAGCGGAACCGGTCGTCGTGGTCACGCGAGCAAACCGGTAGAGTCCGGCGCTCACACCGCCGATCCAGACGGAGCACCCCCATGGCCGCAGCGAAGAAGCCCGCCCGCAAAAAGGCGAGCGCCAAGAAGACCCCGACAAAGAAGGCTGCGGCGAAGAAGACGGCTGCGAAGAAGCCCGCAGCCAAGAAAGCAGCAGTCACGAAGGCAGCTCCGAAGAAGGCCGCAACCAAGAAAGCAGCGGCGAAGAAGCCCGCTGCGAAGAAGGTTGCAGCCGAGAAGGCGTCGGCGAAGAAGCCGGCCGCCACGAAGTCCACCGCCAAGAAGTCTGCAGCGCCGAAGAAGGCCGCAGCGAACAAGGCGCCCGCGAAGCAAGCCCCCGCAAAGAGGATCGTGAAGAAGAAGCCATCAACCACCCGTTCGTCACTGCTGTCGAACGATGTCCCCGAGGTGCACGAGATCCCCGCTCCTCGCGGCACCACGAAGGACGGCATCGCCTACACCAAGGACTTCGACGTGAAGTTCCTGAAGGTGCAGCGTGACGAACTCGAGGCGCGTCGTGCGTCGGAGATCAAGCGTGCGACTCGACTCGAAGACGAAGCAGAGAGCTTGATCGAAGACGGCGAGATGGGCGATGTCCAGTTCGACGACGAAGGCGGCGAAGGCGACGGCATGGTCGTCCAGCGTGACCTCGATCGGGTGATCTCGAGCCAGGCACGCCAGACCGTCGAAGAGATCGACCTCGCGCTGGCCCGCATCGAAGCCGGCACGTACGGCTACTCGGAAGTGTCCGGTCTGCCGATCCCCGCGAGCGGCTCGAGGCGCTGCCCGAGACCACCGTGCTCGCTGCTGAGAAGGTCAGTGGCGCCGGACGTCGATAGTTCCGTACGCACGTGGCGGGCGCCGGTGGCGCTCGCCATCGGTGTCGTCCTTGCGGATCAACTGTCGAAGAACTGGGCACTGAACCGTCTCAGCGGCGATCGGGTCATCGAACTCATCGGTTCACTGCAGTTCAACCTCGCCTTCAACAAAGGCATGGCGTTCAGCCAGGGACAAGGCCTCGGACCCGTGATCGCCGTCGTCGCAACGGTGGTCATCGTGTGGCTGCTCGTCTCGTTGCGGTCCGCTGGCGGACGCCTCAACACCTTCGGGATCGGTGCCGTCATCGGCGGCGCCGCGGGCAACCTGATCGATCGGGCGTTCCGAGACGATGCCTGGCTACGTGGAGCGGTCGTCGACTTCATCGATCTCCAGTGGTTTCCCATCTTCAACATCGCCGACATGGCGATCAACATCGGGGCAGGCGCATTGATCCTCAACGCGATCCTGAGTTCTCGTCGAGCGAAGTCCGCCGGCGCAACGGCACCGACACCGACGTCGGCCGGCGGCGATGACGCAACGGATGGCGCCGCCGTGGATCCCATGGCGCACGACTCCGAGGATGACGCATGATCGTCGAAGAGGTACCCGCAGCGCTGGACGGCCAGCGTCTGGACCGCATCGTCGCGCTGATCGGTGACATCAGCCGGTCCGATGCCGCGAAGACCATTGCCGACGGTGGTGTGTCGGTCGATGGCGAGCCGGCACCGTCCGGCAAGATCCGCCTGGTCGAAGGGCAGCGCGTCGAGGTCGACCCAGCGAAGTACCCCGTCACCGAACTGCCCGGCCCGGAAGTCGGCATCGAGTTCGGCGTCGTGCACGAGGACGAACACGTCATCGTGGTCGACAAGCCGCCCGGCCTCGTCGTGCATCCCGGTGCCGGCAACCTGACGGGAACGCTCGCGAACGGTCTGCTGCACCGGTTCCCGGACATCATCGACGTCGGCGACCGGATGCGGCCGGGCATCGTGCACCGTCTCGACGCCGGCAGCTCGGGCCTGCTCGTGGTCGCACGAACCCAGGAGTCGGCAGACCGCTTGATCGAGCAGTTCGCCGACCACAGCGCCACCCGCGTGTACGACGCCATGGTGTGGGGCGTCCCGGACGCGCCGCACGGCATCATCGACGCACCACTCGGACGCAGCAAGGGCGACCCGCTGCGGATGGCGGTCGTCGCCGACGGTCGCCCATCGCGGACCGACTACCAGGTCGTCGGCTCGTACTCGGAACCAGCACTGGTCTCACGGCTCGAGTGCCGCCTCGAAACGGGACGCACGCATCAGATCCGCGTGCACCTGTCGTCGATCAACCATCCGTTGCTCGGCGACCCCACCTACGGCCAGCGCCGCCCGAACCTCGGCCTCGACCGACCGTTCCTCCACGCCGCCCAACTGCAGTTCGTCCACCCCGGCACCGGCGAACGGGTCACCCACCACAGCCCACTCGCCCCAGACCTCCAGGCCTGGCTCGACGAACTGAAGGTCTGACGTCCTGATCGTCGCTGCCCGCCCAGTAGGGGAGCCGCGCGCGATCAGTGCGAGTGGTCGGGGAGCGACGGCCAGGCAGCCTCGCCGCGGCTGATCGATGCGATCGTCGCGAGCGTGTAGCCGTCCAGGTGTTGGCGCATGTGCGTGCCCGCTTGATCCCAGATGGCCAGCAGGACGCACTGGCCTTCGTGGTCGCAGGCGCCGTCCTGGTGCGGCTGGCCGAAGTCGCCGAGGGTGATCGGGCCGTCCACAGCCGACACGATCTCGGAGAGTTTGATCTCGGCAGGAGGGCGGTTCAGGATGTACCCACCGCCCACGCCGCGCTTGGAACGCACGAGCCCGGCCCCCTTGAGTGCGAGCAGGATCTGTTCGAGGTACGGCTGCGGCAGGCCCGTTCGCTCTGCGATGTCGCGCACCGAGGTCGGAGTCGGTGCGCTGTCGTCGTCGATACGGAGCGCCAACGAGAGCAGGGCGCGACAGGCATAGTCGCCGCGGGTGGAGATGCGCACGTCTCGCAGACTAGGCGGTACGTACACTGTTCACAGTGAGTGCGCCTGCCGTCAAGCCGATCATCCCGGACTATGCGGGCGCCAACGTCAGAGGGATCGTCCCAGCATTGCTCGGGCCATCCACGTGGGCGGACACGGCCCCGGCCTGGATGCCCGATGCCGTGCGGGCTGCGGACGCCGTCGTCCTGCTCGTGCTCGACGGCCTCGGATGGGACCAACTGCAGGATCATGCGCACCTCGCACCATCGCTGATGTCGATGCAGGGTCGGTCGATCCACACGGTGGCCCCGACGACGACGGCGACCGCACTCAGCTCGATCACGACGGGACTGACACCGGGGGAGCACGGCCTCGTCGGCTACCGGATGTCGCTTGGCGGCGACGTGATGAACGTGCTGCGTTGGGCCGTCGGCGACCAACAGGTTCGCCGATCGCATCCGCCACGAGACGTACAGAGCTTCGAGCCCTTCCTCGGGCAGCGCGTGCCGGTCGTGGCACAGGGTGAACTGCAGACCTCCGGCTTCAGCGAAGCGCATCTCCGTGGGTGCGACCCGGTCGGCTGGCGAGCGCCGTCGAGCATCGCGGTCGAGGCTGCGGCCCAAGTCGCAGCCGGTGAGCGATTCGTGTACTGCTACTACAACGGGATCGACAAGATCGCCCACGAGCGCGGCTTCGGTCCGTTCTACGACGCTGAGCTCCGGTTCTCCGATGCGCTCGTCGCCGACCTGATGAACGCACTGCCCGCCGGCACAGCGTTGCTCGTCACGGCGGATCACGGCCAGGTCGACGTGGGAGCGCGGATCGTGCATCCGTCGCGCGAGTTGCTCGAGCGGGTGACCATGCAGTCGGGTGAAGGGCGTTTCCGCTGGTGGCACTGCCGCCCCGCTGACGTCGACTCGCTCGCCGAAGCGGCGCGCGACGCCCACGGCGACGTCGCCTGGGTCGTGACCAAGGAGCAGATGCTCGACGAAGCGTGGTTCGGCCAGACCGTGGCGCCGCCGATTCAACGGCGCCTCGGCGACGTGGCCCTCTGTGCGTACGAACCGGTGAGCTTCCACGAGGACGCCGACTCGGGTCCGTTCGAGCTGGTGTGCCGTCACGGATCGTTGACGTCGGCGGAAGTGAATGTGCCGCTCCTTGGTGCTTTGATCGACTGACGCGCGAGAATCGGGGCCATGTCCGACACCCCCGACGCAACAGCAGCCGAGACCCCCGAGGTCGTGACGACCGGAACGGGAGCCCAGGTCGAGGTACCCGAGCCCGACGCTGCCGCCAGCGACGAGCCGGCCGCGGAGCAGCCGGCGATCATCGAACCCGGCAAGGTCATGCGGATCGGCTCGATGGTCAAGCAACTGTTGGAAGAGGTGCGCGCCGCCGACTTGGACGAGGCGTCTCGTGAGCGGCTCGCCGAGGTGTACGAGCGTTCGATCGTCGAGTTGTCCGAGGCGCTCTCGCCGGACCTGCAAGAGGAACTCCGGACGCTCTCGCTGCCGTTCGACGACGACGACGGCATTCCGAGTGAAGCGGTGCTGCGCGTCGCGAAGGCCCAACTGGTCGGTTGGCTCGAAGGCCTCTTCCACGGCATCCAGGCCAGCCTGATGGCGCAACAGTTCGCCGCTCAGCAACAGTTGCAGCAGATGAAGCAGATCCCGCCCGGCCAAGGTCAACCGGGCCAGCCAGGTCAGCAGCAACCCGGCGCCCCTGTCGCACCGCCCCAGACCGGCACGTACTTGTGATCCACGCTCTCGATCCGGCCCTGGAAATACGGATCACAGCGCTGTAAGTTGATCCGCTCCATGGCCGACTCGTTCACTCATCTGCACGTCCACACCGAGTACTCGATGCTCGACGGGGCGTCCAGGCTGGACGAGATGGTCGCCAAGGCGGTGCAGGACGGCCAGCCGGCGATCGGGATGACCGATCACGGCAACATGTACGGCACGCTGGACTTCTACAAGGAGTGCAACAGCCAGGGCATCAAGCCGATCATCGGCACCGAGGCCTACATGGCCCACGATCACCGCTCCGAACGTCCGTCCCGGCGAGGTCGCGTGGACGACTCGGGTGGCGAGACCGAGAGCGGCAACAAGCTCTACTACCACCTGATCCTGCTGGCGGAGAACAACGACGGGCTACAAGAACCTCATCCAGCTGTCCTCGCTGGCGTTCATGGAGGGCTACTACTACAAGCCCCGGATGGACTGGGAGCTGCTCGAGAAGTACTCGAGCGGCCTGATCGCCACCAGCGGCTGCCTCGGCGGACACGTGCTGCAGTCGCTGCTGAACGGCGACGAGAAGGGCGCACTCGAAAAGGCCGGCCGGCTGCAGGACATCTTCGGACGCGACAACTTCTTCATCGAGATCCAGGATCACGGCATCCCCGAGCAGCACGAGACCAACCCGAAGCTGCTGGAGATCGCCAAGAAGATCAAAGCGCCGCTGCTGGCCACGAACGACAGCCACTACACGCACCAGCACGACCACGACTCGCACGACGCGCTGCTGTGCGTGCAGACCGGGTCGCTGATGTCGGACCCGAAGCGGTTCAAGTTCTCCGGAACCGACCACTACCTGAAGACCGCCGCGGAGATGCGGTACCTGTTCCGCGAGATCCCCACGGCGTGCGACAACTCGCTGTGGATCGCCGAACGCTCCAACGTCGAGATCGAATTCGGCAAGCCGTTGCTGCCGAACTTCCCGCTTCCCGAAGGCTTCGCCGACGACGAGGCGTACCTGCGCCACCTCACCCAGGTGGGCGCCGAGAAGCGCTGGGGCAAGGACGTGCCAGCGGCAGCGGTGGAGCGTCTGGCATACGAGCTGTCGGTCATCTGCGACATGGGGTTCGCCTCGTACTTCCTGATCACGTGGGACCTCATCAAGCACGCACGCGACAACAACATCCGCGTCGGCCCCGGTCGTGGTTCGGCGGCCGGTTGCGCTGTCGCGTACTGCCTGTGGATCACCGACCTGGACCCCATCGAGTACGACCTGCTGTTCGAGCGGTTCCTCAACCCGAGCCGTATCTCGATGCCCGACATCGACATGGACTTCGAGACCCGCTACCGGGACGAGATGATCAACTACTGCAGCCGAGCGCTACGGGCGCGAGCACGTCGCCCAGATCGTCACCTTCGGCTCCATCAAGGCACGCAACGCCGCCAAGGACGCTGCTCGTGTGCTCGGGTTCCCGTACGGGATGGGCGACAAGATCGCCAAGGCGATGCCGCCGCTGGTGATGGGTCGCGACACCCCGTTGAAGTACTGCTTCGAGGACATCCCGAAGTATCACGACGGGTACAAGGCCGCCGCCGACCTGCGGGCCATGTACGACACCGACCCGGACGTGAAGAAGGTCATCGACGTCGCCAAGGGCCTCGAAGGGCTGAAGCGTTCTGACGGCATCCACGCAGCAGCCGTGGTGATCACCAAGGATCCGGTCACCGAATACGTCCCGATCCAGCGCAAGCCCAAGGCGGGCACCGACCCCGAGGACGCTCCGGTCGTCACGCAGTACGAGATGCACGGCGTCGAAGAGCTCGGGCTGCTCAAGATGGACTTCCTGGGTCTGCGCAACCTCGACGTCATCTCCGACGCCGAGGTCATGATCAAGGAGCGCCACGACCCGAGCTTCGACATCGAGAAGACGGCGCTCGACGACAAGAAGACCTACGAGCTGCTGTCGCGCGGCGACACCATCGGCATCTTCCAACTCGAGTCGCCGCCGATGCGCCAGCTGCTCAAGGCAATGGAGCCGACGACGTTCCCGCACATCGCCGCCGTGCTGGCGCTGTACCGGCCGGGGCCGATGTCGGTGAACATGCACTACGACTTCGCCGACCGCATGAACGGTCGCCAGGAGGTCAGCTACTTCCACGAGGACGCCGAAGGAGGTGCTCGGCGACACCTACGGCCTGATGATCTATCAGGAGAGCGTGATGCGGGTGGCCCAGAAGTTCGCCGGCTATTCGCTCGCCGAAGCGGACAACCTGCGCAAGGCGATGGGCAAGAAGTCCCGCGAGGTCATGGCCAAGGCCCGTCAAGCGTTCGAGGACGGTGTCGTCGCCAAGGGCTACGGCGACGAGATGGGCCCGATGCTGTTCGACATCATCGAGAAGTTCGCCGACTACGCGTTCAACAAGAGCCACACCTTCGGTTACGGGCTGATCACGTATCAGACCGCCTACATGAAGGCGCACTACCCGGTCGAGTACATCGCATCGCTGCTGACCAGCGTCAAGAACAACCTGGACAAGGCCGCCACCTACCTCGCCGACTGCAGGTCGATGGGCATCAAGGTGCTCCCGCCGGACGTGAACCGGTCGCTGATCAACTTCGGTGCGCTCTCGCCCGACGAACTTCCACCGGGGGTGACCTTGCCGGTCGGGAGTCCCGGGGCGATCACGTTCGGGCTGTCAGCGGTCCGCAACGTCGGCGAGGCGCTCGTCGAGGACCTCATTGCCGAGCGCGCCGAGAACGGCCAGTTCGACAGCTTCCACGACTTCGTCGAACGTGTGCCCGAATCCGTACTCAACAAGCGCACGATCGAATCGCTGATCAAGGGTGGTGGGTTCGACACGCTGGGCCACGACCGTCGAGCACTGCTGACCGTGTTCGAACACATCATCGACACGACCGTCAAACGTCGTCGCGAAGAGGCCAAGGGTGTGATGTCGCTGTTCGGTGACTACTCCGACGACGCCGCAGCGACCGATGCCTCCGGATCGGGCGACAGCTTCAGCGAACGCACGCCGATCCCGGTGGACATGGAGTTCGACAAGTCGGACAAGCTGCGTTTCGAGAAGGAGATGCTCGGGCTCTACGTGTCCGACCACCCGCTGTTCGGCGTCGAAGCGGCGCTCAAGCGCAAGGTCGAGCACAACCTGATCGACCTGCCGAACATGGAGGACGGCACACCCGTCGTCGTCGGTGGTGTCATCACCAACCTGGCCCGCAAGTTCACGAAGAAGGGCGACCAGATGGCCGTCTTCGTGCTCGAGGACCTCGACGCGTCGATCGAGATCACGATCTTCCCGCGGACCCTCGCCGAGCAGGGCCACAAGTTGGAGGACGACCTGATCGTCTCGGTGAAGGGTCGCCTCGACCGTCGCGACGAGTCTCGATTCGGCATCATCGGCCAGACCATCACCGTGCTCCAGGGCCTCGGCGACGGCCCTGCCGCCCCGCTGCGCCTCCGTCTGCACGCCTCGTCGCTCGACGAACTGAAGATCCAGCGGCTGAAGCGGATCCTGAAAGAGCACCACGGCGAATCGATCGTGATGGTCGACATCGGCCAGCAGAAGGTGCTCAAACTGTCCGACGAGTTCCGCGTCGACCTCGACCGTGTGGTCGGAGAGTTGCGGATGGCATTCGGACACGACGCCGTCCTCCTGTAGAATTTTGCCAATGGCTCTGGATGTAGTGACCAATGACGCTTCCACGCTCACGGAAGAAGATCTCGAAGAATTGGCGGGCATGGATGAAGCGTTCACCGCAGAGGAGCTGCTGCAGGCCCAGGAAGACTGGGTACTGATCACCACGGCACGATTCGGCAACGCCCTTCACGGCTTCACGTTCTCGACGCTCGAGCGCATCGGCGGCACTCCGTGCGTGCTGATCGGTCTGATGACCGTCAAGCGCACGTCGAAGCGCGATCAGGTGCTGCGTGGGCTGATGGGCGAGGCGTATCACCGTGCGCTGATGGCTTTCCCGGACGAAGACGTCGTCGTCGGATCCCGTTTCGTCAACGCCGACGCCCGCGTGGCGTTCAAGGACCTCGACGGCCTCACGCCGTCGCCGGGCGAAGACGCCGTGGGCGAAGAGCGAGCATGGGGCCGCCGTCTGGCCAAGCGCTTCTCGATCGACAAGAAGTACGACGCCAAGTCGTTCACCGCGAGCACGGGCGCACAGGCCGGCTACCTCGACTTCGAGGCCACCGACCCGGACAAGATCGATGCCGAGCTCGTCGAACTGATGAGCAAGGTGCCGGCCGCCAAGGGCGGCGCCATGGTGGTCTACGGCTGGACGATGGCCGAAGACCTCCAGAAGCTCGGCAAGCGGTGATTCTTGGCTGAGTTCGCCGAGGTCGTTCGCAATCGGCGGATGACGCGAGCGTTCTCACCCGAGCCGGTGGACCCGGCGATCATCGATTCGCTGGTCGCCCTGGCATCACGGTCGCCGAGCGCCGGCAAGACCCAGGGGTGGCACGTCGTGGTGCTCGAAGGTGCCGACACCGCCCGCTACTGGGACATCACGCTGCCCACGGAGAAGCGCGAGACGTTCCGCTGGACGCAGCTCGTGGACGCTCCGGTCGTCATGGTCGCCCTTGCCGACCCGGACGCCTACGTCGATCGGTACGCCGAGCCGGACAAGGCACGCACCGGGCTCGGAGAGTCCGTCGACGCATGGCCGACGCCGTACTGGACGATCGACGCCTCGATGGCGGTGATGACGCTGTTGTACGCGGCTGAGGATGTCGGTCTGGGCGCGTTGTTCTTCGGGGTGTTCCAGCGCGAGGACGAGGTGCGCGCCGAGTTGGGCGTCCCCGACCGACTGCAGACGATCGGCGCCGTCGCCGTGGGGCATCCGGCCCCAGATCTGGGGACCGACGACGACGGGTCAGCCGGCACGGGGCGTTCGGCGACGCGCGTCCGGCGTCGACCGGACGAGATCATCCATCGCGGCGGCTGGTAGCCCGGTCGTCGACGTCAGGTGTCGGGTTCGGGCTCCGCCGACTCGGAGGCATCCGGTTCGGACGGCTGCTTGTTGGCGTCGTGCTTGAGGGCGCCACCGGTGAGCGCCTGGACGAACTCGTCGGTCGTCGTCGCCGGCGCTTTGCAGACCTGGTCCTTGCAGACGTACGCGTGGCCGGGCGTGCGGTCGTCCCACAGCGGCGAGTCGTAGGGCTCGCCCCACGCGAGCACCGCGTCGGGTCGCCAGATCGATTGGGCGACTCGAACGAAATCGGCCATGTCGTGCTCGACGCCGTCGTCGTCGGTGCCGCCGACGATCACCACTTCGGTCGTGCCTCGGCGTTTGAGGTCGGTGGCGAGGAGTGCATTGGAGAACATGCCGACCTTGTCGTCGACCTGCGGTTCGAGCAGTTGCAGGATGCGCTCGGCGTGGTTCGTGTAGCGCGGCTCCCCGGTCAACGCAGCGAGACGCTGTAGTGCCACGGCTGCCATCGAGTTCGCCGACGGGGTGGCGTTGTCGGCGATGTCCTTCTGGCGCGAGATGAGGTGTTCGCCGTCCTCTGCGGTGGTGTACAGGCCGCCGAGCCCCGGGTCGAAGAACCAGTCGAGCAACGTGTCCGCCGTGGCCCGGGCCTCCTCGATCCATCGCGCTCTCCCCGTTGCCTCGCCGAGTCGGGTGAAGGCGTCGATCAGCGCAGCGTGGTCGGCCGCGAGCGCGTCATGGCGTGCCGGCGGGTTGCCCTCGGCCTGCCACGAGCGGTACCAGCGGCCGTTGCCGCCGCGCATGTTGTCGATGAGGAACTCGGCGTTCTTCTCGGCGGCGTCGAGCCACGGCTGATGATTGAACACCGAGGCTGCCTGGCTGAGGGCTGAGAGGAACAGCGCATTCCATTCGAGGAGCACCTTGTCGTCGAGGCCGGGTCGAGGGCGCGAGGCGCGGGCTTCGAGCATGCGCAGCCGGGCGAAGCTGATCGGGTCGGGCCGAACGAGCTGGTCGCGGTGTGCGATGCAGTTGGGGATCGACCGGCCGGTGACCGTCGGTTCGCCACCGTCTCGTGCGGGTTCTGTCCAGTTGCCCTCGTCGGTGATGTTCCAGTAGTCGAGGGTCTGCTCGATGATCTCGGGCTTGGCATTGCCGAGCAGCGGCGCGGACTTCGTCCGGCGTCCACGTGTAGAAGGCTCCTTCGACGCTGTTGCCGTCAGCATCCAGCGAATCGGCGTCCTCGGCGGAGTAGAACCCGCCTTCCGGATGGGTGAGTGTGGTGAGGACGTACTCGATCGTGTCCTGGATGACGGCCCGCCACTGCGGCTCACGCAGCACGACGATGGCGTGCAGGTAGGTCTGGGTGAGGAGTGCCTGGTCGTACAGCATCTTCTCGAAGTGCGGTACGAGCCACTGCTGATCGGTCGAGTACCGGGCGAATCCGCCGCCGACGTGGTCGTACATCCCGCCGGCACACATGCCGTCGAGCGTCGTGGCGATCACCTCGCGCGCAGTGTCCGATCCGCTGGTCATGTAGGCGCGGAGCATCAGTTCGACGTTGAACGTGGACGGGAACTTCGGTGTCGTGCCGAACCCGCCGTGCTCGCGATCGAAGGCGCGACCGAGTGTCTGGACGGCGTTGTTGAGCTGCTCGACGGTGGGGACGTCCTTGCCCGGCTTGAGTTCGGCGGTTGCGTCGATCGCCGTCATCATCTGCTTGGCGTTCTTGGCGACGTCATCGGGCTTGGTCCGGTAGACCTCGTCGATCGCCGTCAGCAACTGGAGGAAGTTCTCCTTCGGGAAGTAGGTGCCGCCGTAGAACGGCGTTCCGTCGGGGGAGAGGAAGACCGTCATCGGCCAGCCGCCGCGACCGGTCATTGCCTGGACGGCGTCCATGTAGAGCGAGTCGACATCGGGACGTTCCTCGCGGTCGACTTTGATGTTGACGAACTTGGCGTTCATCTCCGTTGCGACGTCGACGTCCTCGAAGGATTCCTGGGCCATCACATGGCACCAGTGGCAGGCCGAATACCCGATCGAGAGCAGAATCGGCACGTTGCGTTCGGTCGCCGCAGCGAACGCGTCGGGCCCCCAGGCGTACCAGTCGACGGGGTTGTCCCTGTGTTGTCTCAGGTACGGCGAAGTCTCATCTGCCAGGCGATTCACCGGGACGAGGGTACCGAGGTCGACGACGGCAGATATGTCGTGCGCGCCCGGACCGGTTTCATCGGTGAGCGACCCCGATCGCAGATGTCCGCCGTCAGCGCCGTCGGAGTCTCTAATCTGCGGTCCGATGGGGTTCGACGACGACGACTACGACGACCACGATCGCGAGTGGCCCATGTGGGCGGGCGGCGTCGTTGCGGTGGTCGTCTCGGCAGCGGTGCTCTGGTTCGGGATCGGAGCGATCACCGGCGGCGGCGACGAGACAGCGCAGCTGACCGCGGCGCGGCCGGCGACGGAGCCTTCCGTCACCGTCGCCACGACGGAGGCGCCGGAGATCACGACGACCAGGCCCGAGTCCACATCGGTCCAGGCGACGACTGTGACAACTGCGACAACTGCGCCGACTGCGCCGACTGGGACGACTGGGACGACGACGTCGAGCACGTTGCGCCCGGCAGGCCCGGTGAGCTACGAGACGCTTGCGGACGGCACCCCCGTGCCGGTGTTGGTCATCTTCGACGATGAGCTGGTCACGATCTCGGGCGTCGTGCCGAGCGAGTCCGCAGCCGAACGTCTCCGCGTCCTCGCGTTGGCGAACAGCACCGTGCGAGGGGCTCAGGTGGCCAGTTTCGTGACGATCAACCCCGATGTGCCGATCGGCGTCGGCGTGCGCATGATCGAGGCGAACTCGCCGCAGTTCGATGAAGGTCTGCCCACGATCTCGCTCGAGTACATCGCTCAGCTCGACCGGATCGCGTCCCTGATGAGCTCGCTGCCGACCATCACGGTCGAAGTGATCGGCCACACGGATCAGACCGTCGACGACGATTCGAACCTCGACTTGTCGACCGAGCGGGCGCGATTGGCGGCGGACTACATCGAATCGCAAGGCATCGACCCTGCCCGCCTCTCGTCGCGTGGCGCCGGGTCTGATGATCTCCTGACCCTCAACAACGACGAGGCGGCGTTGGCGCTCAACCGCCGAACCGAGTTCGTCGTCTCCGGGCTGCTCGTCGACGGGTCGTAGCCGACCCGAGCGTCAGGCGCCGACGGCGTGGTAACCGCCGTCGACGTGGATGATCTCGCCCGTCGTCGCAGGGAACCAGTCGCTCATCAGGGCCAGTACCGCCCGGGCCACGGGTTCGGAGTCGTTCACGTCCCAGCCGAGCGGGGCACGTCCGTCCCACGTGTCCTCGAAGAGGGCGAAGCCCGGGATCGACTTCGCCGCCATGGTCTTGATCGGTCCGGCGGCCACGAGGTTGGAACGGATCCCCTTCGGCCCGAGCTCCTTGGCCAGGTACCGGTTCACGGACTGCAGCGCCGACTTCGCCACGCCCATCCAGTTGTACGCGGGCCAGGCCTGCTGGTTGTCGAAGTCGAGCCCGACGAAGGATCCGCCCTCGCTCATCAGTGGCACGAACGTGTCGGCGAGCATCTTCAACGAGTAGGTCGAGATGTGCATGGCGATCGCCACGTCGTCCCACTGAGCGGCCATGAAGTCGTCGCCGAGGCACGCCTCGGGGGCGAACCCGATCGCGTGGAGGACGCCGTCGACGTGGCCCCACTTGGCGTCGACAGCGGCACGCACCGCGTCGCCGTGCTCGGGCACGGTCACGTCGAGTTCGAACACCTCGACGTCCTCGCCGCTCGGGTTCGGCCCGAGCTTGCGAGCGGTTCGTTGCGTCAGTTTCAAGGCTCGACCCGCTCCCGTGAGCACGATCTCAGCACCTTCCTGCTGTGCCAGGCGAGCAACGCCGAATGCGAGCGACGCATCGGTCAACACTCCGGTGATCACGAGTTTCTTGCCATCGAGCAATCCCATGCGTCGCAACGTAGCGGGCCGAGGTCGACCCGTCGGGCACCGACTCGGTGGGAATCAACACGGACCTGTCGTGGTTGACTTGCCACCGATGCAGCTCTACGACACCGCCCGCCGCACCATCGTCCCGTTCGAGCCGAACGACGAGGTGTTGATGTACACGTGCGGAATCACTCCCTACGACGCCACCCACCTGGGCCATGCCGCCACGTTCATCGCGTACGACACGCTGCAACGCCACCTGATCGACAAGGGCCACACGGTGAAGTGCGTCCGAAACGTCACCGACGTCGACGACCCGTTGTTCGCGAAGGCACGCGAGCTCGGCGTGCACTACCTCGACCTCGCAGCCGGCGAGGAGGCACGCTTCGAACGCGACATGGTCGCTCTCAACGCGCTCCCCGTGGCGTCGAGCCCCCGTGCCAGCAGCGCCATCCCCGACATCCGCGGTTTCATCGGCATGGTGATGGACCGTGGGTTCGCCTACGAAGCCGGCGGCTCGGTCTACTTCGACGTGACCAAGGTCGACTCGTTCGGTTCGATGAGCCAGTACTCCGACGCTGAGATGCTCGCGTTCGCGAAAGAGCGCGGCGGCAACGTCGACGATCCGAACAAGCGCAACCAACTCGACTTCGTCCTGTGGCATCCGTCCGCTGTGGACGAGCCGTCGTGGGACACGCTGTGGGGTCCGGGCCGCCCGGGCTGGCACATCGAATGCTCCGCGCTGGCACTCCGCGAGTTGGGCACGACCATCGACCTGCACGGCGGTGGCGCCGATCTGATCTTCCCGCATCACGAGTCCGAGAAGGCGCAGTCCGAAGCCGCGACCGGCGAACAGTTCGTCAAGCACTGGATGCACACGGCGCTGATCTCGATGGACGGCCAGAAGATGTCGAAGAGCCTCGGCAACCTGGTGTTCGTCGACAAGCTCCGCGAGGAGTGGGACGCCCGTGCGATCCGCCTCGGCATCGTCGAGCACCACTACCGCACGGAATGGGAGTGGGACGACGAGTTGATGCCCCGCAACCAGGCTCGCCTCGACTCCTGGAACGCGAACGCCACGTCCAACCCCGATCTCCTGGCGGACGTGCGTGCCCGCCTCGACGACGACCTGGACACGCCCGGCGCATTCGACCTCATCGATGCAGCGGCAGCAGCGGGGGAGGGCGTGCTGGATTCGGCGGCGCTCCTCGGCGTCGAACTCGACTGATCAGGCGGCGTCGAGCACAGGCCGTCGTCAGGGCGGTGCCGGGCACGAACCCGATGACGCGAGCTCATCGCTGCGGGAGTTCGGTCGACTTCACAGAGCGTTCACGTGGGCGTTGTTTCGCCGTCCCCCCTGTGGTCTACTGTGGCTCACATGAGCACGAGCCCAGGCGCCGGCGCCCTTCAGCGGCGGACCCGACGGGTCTTGAGCCCCGTGGTGACGCGTCTGTGGGACATCGAGATGACCGGGTACGACCGTCTTCCGACCCACGGCCCGGCGATCCTGTGCCCGAACCACATCAGTTTCTTCGATTCGGCAATTCTCACGTTCACCGTGCCGCGCAACATCAGTTTCGTGGGCAAGGCGGAGTACATGGACTCTTGGAAGACCAAGTTCATCTTCCCTGCCATGGGCATGATCCCGATCGACCGCTCCGGCGGCGAGAAGAGCAACGGGGCACTCGACGCCGCTCGTGAAGTACTCGAACGTGGTGAGCTGTTCGGTATCTACCCGGAGGGCACGCGCAGCCGGAACGGCGACCTCCACAAAGGTCGCACCGGCGCCGCTCGGCTCGCGATGCAGATCGGATGCCCGATCTACCCCGTCGGCATCGTCGGAACCGACGAGATCCAGCCACCCGGCGCCCGCGCTCCGAAACTCCGCAAGTCGTGCGCCGTGCACATCGGTCGCCCGATCAAGCCCGAGCGCTACGCGAATCGTGGCGCCGAACACCTCGCCTGGCGTTCGATGATGGACGAGGTGATGTACGAGATCCGGGAGATGACCGGGCAGACGTACGTGCACCACTACCACGGTCAAGATCCGTCCGAGGTCCGCGAGCCGCTCACGCCGGCCCGCATCGCCTCGGTGACCGACATCACGACGAAGACGCCGTCCGGTGGCGTCGAGCGGAAACTGGTCGCCTCCGCCGGAAGCTGACGCCCGTATCATCGGGCGGATGATCACCGTTTCCCTTCCCGACGGCTCCGAGCGGGAGTTGCCCGATGGGGCGACGGCGCTCGACCTCGCTGCATCGATCGGCTCCGGCCTGAAGAAGGCCGCCGTGGCCGCAACGGTCAACGGGACCGACACCGATCTCACCACCGAGGTCGCCGACGGCGACGTCGTCGCGATCATCACGAACAACACCGACGAGGGTCGCCACGTGCTGCGTCACTCGACAGCCCACGTGCTCGCACAGGCCGTGACCCTGCTGTACCCGGGCGCCAAGTTCTCCGTCGGCCCGGCGATCGAGAACGGCTTCTACTACGACTTCGATCTCCCCGACGGTCAGACCTTCGGCGAGGAAGACCTCGGCACGATCGAGAAGAAGATGAAGGAGATCGTCAAGGCGAATCAGCCGTTCACGCGCTCCGAGCACTCGATGGCCGAAGCGAAGCAACTGTTCGCCGACCAGCCGTACAAGGTCGAGATCATCGAGCGGGTCGAGTCGGCTCGACAAGGAAGCGGGGACGCCGACGATCTCGATGCCGGCGAGGTGTCCGGCGAGATCATCAGCGCGTATCGGAACACCGACGAGTTCGTCGACATGTGCGTCGGGCCGCACGTGCCGTCGACCGGCAAGCTGCCGTGGTTCAAGCTGCAGAAGGTCGCCGGCGCCCACTGGCGCGGCAACGAGAGCGGCAAGATGCTCCAGCGGCTGTACGGAACGGCCTGGGAGTCGAAGCAGGCGCTCGCCGACCACCTCACCCAGCTCGAGGAGGCAGCCAAGCGGGACCATCGCAAACTCGCCAACGAACTCGACCTGCTCAGCTTCCCCCAGGAGCTCGGTGGTGGCCTCGCCGTGTGGCACCCGAAGGGCGCCATCATCCGCAAGCTGATGGAGGACTACAGCCGTCTGCGCCACGAGACCGGCGGCTACGAGTTCGTGTACACGCCGCACCTCGCGAACGGCAAGCTGTTCGAGACCTCCGGGCACCTCCAGTGGTACAAGGACGGCATGTACCCGCCGATGGAGATGGACAACGGCACGTACTACATGAAGCCGATGAACTGCCCGATGCACTGCTTGATCTTCAAGAGCCGGCAGCGCAGCTATCGCGAACTGCCCTTGCGCCTCTTCGAGCTCGGCAACGTCTACCGCTACGAGCGGGCCGGCACGCTTCACGGTCTGCTGCGGATCCGTGGCTTCACGCAGGACGACAGCCACATCTTCGTCACCAAGGAGCAGATGGCCACCGAAGTCGCCGGTCTGCTCGACTTCGTGCTGTCCGTGCTGCGAGCGTTCGGCTTCGAGGACTTCACGTTCAACCTGTCCACCAGGGACCCCGAGAAGTCCGTGGGCTCCGACGAGATCTGGGTCGAAGCGACACAGGCGCTCCAGGACGCGCTCGACGCGCACGGCCTCGAGTACGCCGTCAAGGAGGGTGACGCCGCCTTCTACGGTCCGAAGATCGACATCGACGTGCGTGACGCGATCGGTCGTTCGTGGCAGTTGTCGACCATCCAGGCCGACTTCCAACTGCCCGAGCGTTTCGAACTGGAATACGTCGGGGCCGACAACGAGCGGCATCAGCCGATCATGTTGCACCGGGCCCTGTTCGGCTCGATCGAACGGTTCTTCGGTGTGCTCATCGAGCACTACGCCGGCGACTTCCCGACGTGGCTGGCGCCGCTGCAGGTGCGGGTCCTGCCCGTTGCCGAGGCGCACGAGCCCCACGTGGAACGCGTCGTGGCCGAGTTGACCGAAGCTGGCGTCCGCGTCGACTGGGTCAAGGCTGACGTGGGTCTCGGCAAGCGCATCCGAACCGCCAAGATGGAGAAGTTGCCGTACGTGCTCGTGGTCGGCGACGACGACGTCGCTGCGAACACGGTCGGGGTGAACCTGCGCCACGACATGGTGCCGACCAACGAGGACGGCTCGGCCGGCCAGGATGTCGAGCGCGACGTCCCGTTGGCGACGTTCATCGAGCGATTCCGAGCCGAGGTGGACAACGCCGCCACGGCTGCGCTCAATGCTTGAGCGGATCTGGTCCGGTTGGCGTGCCGCCTACGTGGGCGGCGATCGACCAGACGATCGGGGGAGCGGCAGCCCGTTCACGCAGTTGCTCGAGTCGGGCGCGTCCGACGAAGAAACGCACATCGTGCATCGCAGCCGGCACGTCTTCGCCATCATGAACCTGTTTCCGTACAGCAGCGGCCATCTGCTCGTCGTGCCGTACCGGGAGGTTCCGGACCTGTCGGACCTCGACGCAGACGAGACCACCGATCTGTGGACCACCGTCACCGCCGGCGTCGCGGCGGTGCGTGCTGCCTACTCGCCTCAGGGCTTGAACGTCGGGCTCAACCTCGGTCGCCCTGCCGGCGGTTCGATCCCGAGCCATCTCCACGCGCATGTCGTCCCGCGATGGACCGGTGACTCCAACTTCATGTCCTCGGTCGCCAACACCCAGACCCTGCCCGAAGCCCTCGACGCCAGCGCCGCCCGCATCCGCGCCGCCTGGCCCGCCTGACCGCTCGGACACAGGCGGACCCCGAGTCGGGAGTTTCGGTGCGCCTTCGTCGCACGCAACCACCCGACGCATCCGCAACCACCCGACGCAGATGGTGCGTCGGCGGGCGCAGGTAGCGTGGGTGCCATGAGTGACGAGATCCGTGACGAGTTGCCGGACGACCTGCAACCCAGCGAGTTCGTCGGGGCCTATCTGTTCCCCGACAACAGCCGTCGTCGGGTCCCGGGCTACATCTACCTTGCGCTCGCAGCGGCGTGTCTCGCGGTCCGATTCGCGTTCTCCCGACGCCGCCGTGGTGAACGACGGATGGATCCTCGGCGCCGTGATCCTGCTCGTCGCCGGCGTGATCACGATCACCTCCGGCTGGCGGATGAACGTCGACGAGAAGGAAGCACTCGTCAAGGCCCAGCAGGCAGTCGGCTTCGCCGTCGGCCACGCATCGGCGCAGCAGGTGTGGCGCGGGTTCCGCAGTCGCCCGACGTGGCGGGTTCTCTGCTACTCGGCGGAGGATCCGCCGATCGAGCGAGGTCTCGTGCTCGTCGACGCAGTCGACGGTTCCGTGGTCGAGCAACTCGTCGAAGCCAACCCTGAGGCAGAGCCCTCAGTCGAGCCGACGCACTGACGCCACACGCACTACCCTCGTCACGATGTTCGACGGCACCTTCAGGAAACCGGTCGACGCCGCCGTCAAACCCATCGGCCAAGCGTTGCGACGCACGGGTCTCAGCCCGGATCACCTGACGATCATCGGTCTGCTCGTCGGCATCGGCGCCGGCGTCGCAATCGGCGCCGGACGCTTGTGGATCGGTGCTGCGCTGGTGGTGCTCGCAGCACTTCCGGACCTGCTCGACGGCGCGCTCGCCAAGGCGTCGGGCCTCTCGAGCCAACGCGGCGCATTCTTCGACTCGACCGTCGACCGGGTGACCGACATGTTCCTGCTGGGCGGGATCGCCTGGTACTTCGCCGTCGACCCCGACGCTGCAGCGGAACTTCCGCTGCTTCCGTTCGCGATCGCCGGCGTGTCCTCACTGGTCAGCTACCAGCGGGCCAAGGCCGAATCGCTCGGCATCGACGCCAAGGGCGGGCTGATGGAACGCGCCGAGCGGATCATCGCGATCCTGATCGGCCTCGTGATCAACGTCCTGCTGGTGCCGATCCTGTGGCTGATGCTCGTGCTCACCACGATCACCGCGATGCCAGCGCTTCTGGAAGGTCTGGACCCAAGCGGCCGTCGCACCGGTCACCCAGGAACGCATCGAGATGCGGCGCTCGCGTCGGGCCAGCCGCCGAGTGGCGAGAACCGAGCGTCGCCGGACCAGCGTGCCGCGTCGGCGTCCCTGACGTCCGATGCCGGACCTTCCCGACGCATTCACGACGAACGGCTACAAGCTCGCGGCGCTCGCAGCACGCCTGACGCCGGGCGTCGTGGCGGCCGGGCTGGCGGTTCCGTTCGGCGCCGGAGCGAACTTCTGGAGCCCGGAGCGGCGCGAGATGATCGAACGCCACCTGCAGCGCGTCGATCCGACGTTGCGTGGGTTGCGACTGAATCGGGCGAGTCAGCGAGCGTTCGACTTCTACGCTCGGTACTGGATCGAGAGTTTCCGGTTGCCGACGCTGTCGAAACGAACGGTCGACCGGGGCTTCACCGCTCGCCGGCTATCCACAGATCGTCGAGGCACTGCAGGACGGCAACGGCGCGATCCTCGCGCTGCCGCATCTCGGTGGTTGGGAGTGGGCCGGACGATGGATTGCCGATCAAGGGCACGAGATCACGGTGGTCGTCGAACACCTCGAGCCTGCGGAACTGTTCGACTGGTTCGTCGATCTCCGCTCGAAGCTCGGGATGCACGTGGTCCCGTTGGGTCCGAAAGCCGGGTCGGCGGTGATCAGCGCACTGCGCAACAACCACATCGTGTGCCTGCTCTCCGATCGTGACATCGGCCAATCGGGGCCCGAGGTCGAGTTCTTCGGCGAGACCACGACGCTGCCCGGCGGAGCGGCCACCATCTCGCTGCGCACCGGAGCGCCGATCCTGCCGACAGCTGTGTACTTCACCGATCGACTCGACGCTCACTTCGCCTGGGTGCGTCCCCCGATGTACCCGGAACGTCAGAGCAAGCGGCTGCGCGACGACGTCGCTCGGATCACCCAGGATCTCGCCGGCGAGCTGGAGGTCCTGATCCGGCGGGCCCCGTCCCAATGGCATCTGTTCCAGCCGAACTGGCCGTCCGACCCGGGTTATTCAACTCTGGTACCCAACATGCCGATCTCTTGAGCATCGTGCCTTCGTCCCGATACCTCCTGTTGATCGTCGCCGCACTGCTCACAGCGGTGTACGTCGGCGCGCCATGGTCCGTGTCGGTCGAGTTGCTCCGTGTCGCCGCACCGGCGATCGGGATCGGCGCCGTCCTGTGCGGAATGGCCGTCCACCGCCCGGCTCGGGCCGCTCCGTGGGTGGCCATCGTGGTCGCGCTGGGTCTCCTCGTGGCAGCTCATGCTGTGTGGGCAACGCTCGCGGACAGCGACGATGTGACCTTCCCGACGCTCGCCGACGCGCTGCACGTCGGCTTCTGGGTGATGATGCTGTTGGCCACCGTGGAACTGAGCAGGCAGTCACGTTCCGAGCACGATGCGTTCGGTGGGTACGAGATCGGGATCATCGCGATCGCCGTCGGCGTGGCCGTGTGGCTCGTCGTGGCCGAGCCGTACTTCTCTGATAGCGACATCGGGTTCGGTGCGACGGCGTGGGCCGCAGGCGCTCCGCTGATCGGCGGCCTCGCATTCGCAGCAGCGGTTCGTGGCGCCGCGGCCAGCGCGTACCGTTCGTTCGCTCCGGTGGCGCTGATGTGCGGTGTCGGTGTCCAACTGGTCGCTGACATGACCCGCGGGACGCAGGAGATCCGCGGCGAGTTCGAGTCGGGTGGTCTGATCGCCGGACTCGGCGTCGCCGCGCCCCTCGTGATCGCTGCCGCAGCACTCGATCGCACGATGGCCGTGAGGAACCGGGCATCGGTTCCGAACGCCGCGCTCGGTGTCGGTCGCACCGTCGGACTCACCGTGGCGGTGCTCAGCCCGATGACGGTCCTGATGGCGCTCCTCGTCAGCGGGCTCGGCTCCGGCACGACCATCCTCGTGGTGTCGATCGCGGCGTTCCTCGCAGTGATCCTCGCACTGGCCCGGATGTGGGGTCTGCTCGACGCTGTGCGATTGCTCACCGAACGCCGCGGGCAGGACCGCCTGGCGGCCATGGTCGAACACTCGAGCGATGTCGTGATGCTGGTCGACGAGTCAGGGGACATCAAGTACGCGAGTCCCGGGTTGACGGCCACGTTGGGCCACCGTGCCGCTGACTGGATCGGCCGACCCATCGTCGACCTGATCGCCGAAGAAGACCGCGCCGCCGCCGCAGCGGAGGTGGAACGGCTGTTCGTCGACCCGATCGATGCGACCGTTCGTTTCGAGTCCAGCCTCGTGCGGGTCGACGGCGAGCGGCGGTGGATGGAGGCGACATTCGTCAACCTGCTCGGTGGGGACGCCGTCGACGGCATCGTCGCGACGTTCCGCGACGTCACCGAACAGCGAGATCTCGAACGAAAGCTGAGCCACCGTGCGTTCCACGACGAACTGACGGGGCTCGCGAACCGTGCCCTTTTCCTCAACCGGATGGACCACGCGCTCAGCGTCGATCGACCCGAGGCGGACCCCGTCGTCGTGCTGTTCGTGGACCTCGACGACTTCAAGTCGGTGAACGACGCTCTGGGTCACGGGGTCGGTGACCAACTGTTGCGTGCAATCGCCGACCGCATCAAGGCGGCTTCGGGCAGGAGCGACACTCCGGCCCGGCTCGGCGGGGACGAGTTCGCGCTCCTGTTGGAGGACCGCGGTGGCATCGACCGAGCGATCGAACTCGCAGAACGTCTCCTCGATGCCCTCCGCTCGCCCGTGCGTCTCGCCGGCCACGACCTCGCCGTGCTCGCCAGCGTCGGCGTCGCTGTGGCCGTGCCGGGGATGACGACGTCGAGCCTGTTGCGCGACGCCGACATCGCGATGTACGAAGCCAAGCGAGCGGGCAAGGGCCAGATCAAGATCTTCGATCCTGCGATGCTGCTCGGTGTCACGACGCACCTCGAAGACCGATCGGCGCTGTCGACAGCGCTCGAGAACCGCGAGATGCGGTTGGTCTACCAACCCCTCGTCGACCTGCGCACCGGTGAGGTGCTCGGCGCCGAAGCGTTGCTCCGTTGGACACATCCGACCCGTGGTGACGTGTCGCCCTCCGAGTTCGTCCCGGTTGCGGAACGGTCCGGGCTGATCAAGGAGATCGGCGAGTGGGTGTTGACGGAGGCGATGAACGAGGCGGCCGCCTGGCAGGCGTGCGGGCCCCGACACGTGAGCATCAACGTGTCAGCTGTACAACTCCGAACGGACGACTTCGTCGAGCACGTCGCCGCTGCGCTCGCGAGCAGTGGGCTCGCGCCGCAACAGTTGCTGCTCGAGGTGACCGAGACCGTTCTCGTCGACGAGATCGAATCGGCGTCCGATGCGCTGAACGTGCTGCGACAGCTCGGCGTCCGAATCGCGATCGACGACTTCGGCACCGGCTACTGCTCGCTGACCTACCTCCAGAAGTTCCCGGTGGACGTCGTGAAGATCGATCGCCAGTTCGTGGACGAGGTCGACGGTGACGAACAACGGTCGTCGCTCGCGCGGATGATCTTGCAGATGACATCGAGCATGGGGGTCACCAGCGTCGCAGAGGGAATCGAACGTCCGGGCCAGATCACTGCGCTTCGCCAGTTCGGGTGCGACATCGGCCAGGGGTTCCTGCTGTCGCATCCGCTCGAGGTCGACATGATCCGCCAACGCTTCGGCGTGGATCTCGTTGCGGCCGGATGACCTCCAAGGCCATGCGTGTCGGGATCCTCTGCCCGTACAGCCTCACCGTCCCCGGCGGCGTCCAGATGCAGGTCCTCGGTCTCGCTCGCGAATTGCGCTCGCGAGGCGTCGAAGCACGCGTGCTCGGACCGTGTGATGGCCCGCCGCCGGCGAGTTTCGTGACGCCGCTCGGGAACTCACTGCCGACGTCGGCCAACGGTTCGATCGCCCCGCTCGCACCCGACCCGCCCGCGATGTTCCGCACGCTCCAGGTGCTGGCTGCCGAACGCTTCGACGTGCTGCATCTCCACGAGCCCATGGCGCCCGGGCCCACGCTCACCGCCGCCGTCACCCATCGGTACCCGACGGTCGGCACGTTCCATGCGGCGGGCCGTTCGGCGAGCTACAAGGTGATCAAGCCATGGCTGATGTCGTGGCTCAAGCGGATCGACCACAAGGTGGTCGTGAGCAAGGACGCCCTCGCGCTCGTGCAGTCGCACCTCGGCGGCGAGTACGAAGTGCTGTTCAACGGCGTCGAGGTGAACCGGATCCGACGCACCCCGCCGATGCAGCTCGAACCGGGTGAACCACCTGCGATCTTCTTCTGTGGCCGTCACGAGCAGCGCAAGGGGCTCGCTGTGCTCCTCGACGCGTTCGAACGGCTCGACGTCGACGCTCAGGTGTGGATCGCCAGCAGTGGTCCCGACACGGCAGAGCTGATGAAGCGCACAGCGAGCGACGCCCGCATCAGCTGGCTCGGACGGATCAGCGACGAGGAGAAGTTCGCACGGCTGCGCGCCGCGTCGGTGTTCTGTGCTCCCTCGCTTGGCGGTGAGTCCTTCGGCGTGGTCCTGATCGAGGCGATGGCGGCCGGCACGACGGTCGTGGCCAGCAGCCTCGACGGCTACCAGAACGTCGCCACGCACGAGGAGGACTCGCTGCTGAGTCCTGCCGGTGACGTGGAGGCGCTCGCGGTGCAACTTCAGCGAGCGATCACCGACACGGCGCTCGCACGGCGGCTCCGCGCAGCGGGCGACACACGCGCCGAGCGGTTCGCGATGTCGGCGCTGGCGGACCGCTACATCGAGATCTATCACGATCTCGCGACCCGCTGACGCCGTACACTCGGCGTTCATGGTCCCGCTCATCATCCTGCTCGTGATCGCGGTCATCGTGGTCCTCGGCGGCGTCGCGATGTACAACGGGTTGATCCGCAGCAAGAACCAGGTCGAGAACGCCTGGTCGCAGATCGACGTGCAACTCAAGCGACGCCTCGACCTCATCCCCAACCTCGTCGAAACCGTGAAGGGCTACGCCGCTCACGAGCAGGAGACCCTGCAACAGGTGATCGCAGCGCGCAACGCAGCCATCGCCGCACCCGACACACCCGAGGGCCAGGCCGCGCCGAACGACATGCTCTCCGGTGCGCTCGGCAAGCTGTTCGCCCTCAGCGAGGCCTACCCCGACCTGAAGGCCAACCAGAACTACCTGGCGCTGCAAGAAGAGCTCACCGCAACCGAGGGCCGCGTGGCCTA
Organism: Ilumatobacteraceae bacterium; assembly: GCA_963797925.1. Lineage (GTDB taxonomy): Bacteria > Actinomycetota > Acidimicrobiia > Acidimicrobiales > Ilumatobacteraceae > Ilumatobacter_A. Next base: position 496,176 of record CAWCQZ010000002.1, read on the forward strand.
CGCCCGCCAGTTCTTCAACGATGCGGTGCTCGGCTACAACAACAAGATCGAGTCGGTTCCGACCGTCTTCGTGGCCAAGATGCTCGGCTACAGCCAGCGCGAGTACTTCGAGGCCGACGAATCGGCTCGCACGGTTCCGAACGTGGGATTCTGATGCCGCACGATCGTTCTGCGCTCTTGGCCTGCTGCGAAAACGTGGGATTCTGATGCCGCACGCTCGATCTGCGTTCTTGGCCTGCTGCGAAATCGTCGAGTTCTGACACCGATGCACGATCTCGTTCGTTCGAACAAGCGGCGCAGTGTCGCTCTCGTGGTGGGCTTCGTGGTCATCGTCGCGCTCGTCGGTGCCGCCATCGGGCTGCTGGTCGGGAACGGCCCGGTGTTCACCATCATCGCGCTGGTGATCAGCGCCGCGATCGCCTTCGGGTCGTACTGGAAGGCCGACGCCATCGCGCTGCGGGTCAGCCGAGCAGAGCCGGCGGATCCGCAGCAGTATCAACGGTTGCACAACCTCGTCGAAGGGCTCTGCATCGCCGGCGGGTTGCCCAAGCCCGGCGTGTACATCGTCGACGATCCGGCTCCGAACGCGTTCGCCACCGGGCGCAACCCGGAGCACGCGGCCATCGCGGTCACGACCGGGTTGCTCGACAAGCTCAACCGGGTCGAGCTCGAAGGTGTGGTCGCCCATGAGTTGAGCCACATCCGCAACTACGACATCCTCGTGTCGACGCTCGCGGTCACGATGGTCGGTGCTGTCGCGCTGTTGTCGGACATGGCGATCCGGATGATGTGGTGGAACGGCGGTCGTGTGTCACGCCGTGGCGACCAGGACAACTCCGGCAACCCGCTGGCGTTCGTCGGGATTCGCGCTGCTCATCGTTGCGCCGTTGCTCGCAAAGGCAATGCAGGCAACGATTTCCCGCAGTCGGGAGACACTCGCCGACGTCAGTGCCTGTCAACTGACGCGCTATCCGCCGGGGCTCATCTCCGCGCTCGAGAAGTTGCAGGAGGACACGACGGTGACGCATTCCGCGTCGACCGCCACGGCACACTTGTGGATCGAACAGCCGATGAGCGGTGTCGGCGACGCCGGCCGGCTCGAAGGCCTCCACAAGATGTTCGACACCCATCCACCGCTCGAAGAGCGCATCGCACTCCTGAGAGAACTCTGAGGGAATTCTGATGATCAAGACCATTGCCGCGTTCACGACCGTCGCCTTGCTCGCCGCTGCGTGCAGCGGCGGGAGCGACGCCACCGAGGACACCACGCCGACGACCGAGGCGACGACCACGACGTCGACGACCACGACGACGACGACCACCACCGAGCCACCCGAGTCGACCACCACGACGACGCTGGTTCCCGGTGACGATTCGATCCGTCAGCCGCTCACCGGCGAGGTGGTCGAATCCGAGGACGACCTCGAGACGCGCCCGGCGCTCGCCGTCAAGATCGACAACAACGCTCGAGCGCGTCCGAACCACTCGGGCCTCGGCGTCGCCGACATCGTGTTCGAGGAGATCGTCGAGGTCGGCACGCGCTTCGCCGCCGTCTTCCACACCGAAGGCTCGGACCCGGTCGGGCCGATCCGTTCAGGGCGCGAACAGGACGTCAACCTGCTCTCGTCGCTCAACGAGCCGCTCTTCGCTTGGAGCGGCGGCAACCCGGGCGTGACCCGGCTCGATCCGCGACTCGTTCCTCACCGACCTCAACCCGTCGTCGGCGGGGGCGGGCGCGTACTACCGCGGCCCGGGTCGGGCACCACACGACTTCTACAGCACCACCGACGACCTCTACACGTTGACCCCCGAAGACCATCCGGGGGCGCCGTCACAACAGTTCACGTACGTCCGTCCCGACGAGGAGTTCGAAGGCCGTGAGGTGTCGGCATTCGATCTGGCGCTCGACACCAACGACGTCCGCTGGGAGTGGGACGACGAAACCGGCGGCTTCGCTCGGTTCCAGGAGGGAACGCGTCACGTCGACGTCGTGAGCGGCGACATCTTCGCCACGAACGTCGTCGTGATGGTCCTCGACTACGTCCCGAGTTCGATCGACCGCAACTCACCCGACGCCCAGACCCTCGGCTCGGGCCCCGCGTACGTGTTCAGCAACGGCCAGGTCCAGACCGGACGCTGGGCTCGCGACATCGCCGTCGGGGCCATCCGTCTCACCGATGCCGATGGTGAGCTGATCGGGCTGACACGCCGGGAACACGTGGGTCGAACTCGCCGAGATCGGCGACGACGAGTCGTTCCTGCTGCCGCCGGTGCCGCAGCCTCCGGTCACCGACGATGGACGACGAGGGCGAACCGGTCGGCACGGACGAGCCGACCACGACGGAACCCCCGACCACGGACGAGCCAGCGGTCACCGAGCCGGGCCCGGACGTGCCGCAGATCGACCTGGACAACCCTGATCTCGCACCGACGTCGATCACTCATCGAATTCGTCTGATCGGCTCACGGCTGAGGATCGTGCCTGGCGCTTGTTCGCCAGCCGGGCACCGGTGACACCTGTCTGACCTGGGGAATGGACCTGACAGAACGGGTGCCTCGGAAAGTACGCTCGCTGGCATGAGCGAAACCGGCACCTTCCCCGTCAAGCGTGGCTTGGCCGAGATGATGAAGGGCGGCGTCATCATGGACGTCGTCAATCCCGAGCAGGCGAAGATCGCCGAAGACGCCGGCGCGGTGGCGGTCATGGCGCTCGAACGCGTGCCGGCCGACATCCGCAAGGACGGCGGCGTCGCCCGGATGTCCGACCCCGAGATGATCGACGGGCATCCAGGAGATCTGCTCCATCCCGGTGATGGCCAAGGCCCGCATCGGTCACTTCGTCGAGGCGCAGATCCTGCAGGCGCTCGACGTCGACTTCATCGACGAGTCCGAGGTGCTCACGCCCGCCGACGAGGCGTACCACATCGACAAGATGGCCTTCGACGTGCCGTTCGTGTGCGGCGCCACCAACCTCGGTGAGGCGCTGCGTCGCATCTCCGAAGGTGCGGCGATGATCCGTTCGAAGGGCGAGGCCGGCACCGGCAACGTCGTCGAGGCGGTGCGTCACCTGCGCTCGATCATCGGTGACATGAAGAAGATCACCCAGGCCGACGAAGCCGAGCTGTTCGGGTGGGCGAAGGACCTCCAGGCGCCGCTGCCGCTGATCCAGGAGATCGCCGAAGACCGGCAAGCTGCCGGTGCCGCTGTTCTGCGCCGGTGGCCTCGCCACCCCGGCCGATGCGGCACTCGCGATGCAACTCGGTGCTGACGCGGTGTTCGTCGGGTCGGGCATCTTCAAGTCGGACGACCCGTCGCCGCGCGCCAAGGCGATCGTCGAAGCCACGACGCACTACCTGGACGCCGACATCCTCGCCAAGGTCAGCCGGGGCCTCGGCGCTCCGATGACCGGCATCGGCATGGACGACATCGCCGTCAAGTACGCCGATCGCGGCTGGTGAAGGTGCGCACACCGTGAAGATCGGTGTGCTCGCGCTCCAGGGTGCCTTCGCTGCGCACCAGCAGCGATTCGCGGACATCGGGATCGACGCACGTCGCGGTGCGCACCGCCGACGGACTCGCCGAGGTCGACGCGCTCGTCATCCCGGGCGGCGAGAGCACGACGATGTCGCACCTGATGCGCACCAACGCGCTCTTCGAGCCGATCGCCGATCGGATCGCGAACGGCATGGCGGTCTTCGGCACGTGTGCCGGGATGATCATGTGCGCCAGCGATGTGCTCGACGGCCGACCGGACCAGCGAAGCTTCGGTGCGCTCGACCTCACCGTGCGCCGGAACGGCTACGGCCGTCAGCTCGCCAGCTTCGAGGTGGACCTCGACGTGAAAGGCCTCGATTCGCCGTTCCACGCCGTGTTCATCAGAGCGCCACTCGCCGAACGGCTCGGCCCGGACGTCGACGTGCTCGCCGAACACGACGGCGTACCTGTTCTCGTGCGTCACGGAGCATGTACCGTGGCATCGTTCCACCCAGAGCTGACTCCCGACGGGCGGCTGCATCAGCAGTTCGTCGATTCGATTCGCTGAGACCGTCGCGACCATCACTGCTACCGCACCCCGAACCTGCAAAGAGGAGCTGCCATGTCCGGCCATTCCAAATGGGCAACCATCAAGCACAAGAAGGGCGCTGCGGACACGAAGCGCGGCAAGATCTTCAACAAGCTCGCCCGTCAGGTCGAGGTCGCCGCCAAGGGCGGCAGCGATCCGGACATGAACGCGCCCTTGCGGACCGCGGTGCAGAAGGCGAAGTCTGCGTCGATGCCCAACGACGCCATCGAGCGAGCGATCAAGCGCGGCTCGGGCGAGGGCTCCGACGGCGTCGTGTTCGAGACGATCATGTACGAGGGATATGCGCCCGGGGGAGTGGCGCTGCTGATCGACGTCCTGACCGACAACCGAAACCGGATCAGTGCCGATGTGCGCCAAGTGTTCTCCAAGCTGGGGGGCTCGATGGCCGAACCGGGTGCTGTCGGATGGCAGTTCGGTCGACGGGGAGTGATCATCACCGAGGACGGCGTGACCGAGGACGACGTGATGATGGCGGCCCTCGAAGCAGGAGCCGACGACATCGTCGCGGAGGGTGACGCGTGGCGGATCATGACCGACGCCTCGGACGTCTACAACGTCAAGGAGCAGATCGAGGGTGCCGGCATCGCGACCATCTCGGCCGACTCGCCGATGGTGGCCGAGAACCTCGTGCCCGTGACCGAGTTGAAGGACGCCAAGGCGATCCTGCGGATCATGGAAGCGCTCGAGGACAACGACGACGTGCAGGACGTGTTCTCCAACTTCGACATCAGCGACGACCTGATGGAAGCGGCGGCCGGCGATGAGTGAGACCGGATGAGTTTGTCGGTCGGTGACGCCGCCCCGGACTTCACGTTGCCGGGCACGAACGACTCCACGCACTCGCTGAGCGACTACGCGGGCAAGCCGCTCGTGCTGGTGTTCTACCCGGGCGACGACACGCCGGTCTGTACTCGCCAGCTCAACAGCTACAACGACGGACTCGAGCGTTTCGTCGAACTCGATGCCGAGGTGGTCGGCGTCTCGGCTCAGTCGGTCTCGAGCCACGAGAAGTTCTCGGACAAGCACGGCTTCACGTTCCCGCTCCTCGCCGACGTGGACAAAGAGGTCGCCGGGCGCTACGGAACACTGGGCCCGCTCGGGTTTCCGCGACGCAGCGTGTTCATCATCGACGCCGACGGCATCGTGCGCTACGCCCACCGGGCCATCGCAGGTCTGACGTTCCGGCCGGTGTCGGAGTTGGTCGCCGAACTGGAGAAGCTCAACAGCTAGAGTCGAACCTGTGTTCGCTGCATCCCGAGTTCACCGCGTCCTGGGCATCGACCCGGGACTCACCCGATGCGGGTACGCCGTGATCGACGGCAGGAACGTCACGTCCGCTCGGGCGGTGTCGATGGGTGTCATCCGTACCAAGCCGTCGGAACCTTTGGCCAATCGTCTCGCCACGCTCCGCACCGAGTTCACCTCCCTGATCGCCGAGTTCGAACCGGATTCGGTCGCCATCGAGCAGGTGTTCTTCCAGGTCAACGTACGAACGGCCATGGCCACCGGGCAGGCCAGCGGTCTCGCGCTCGCCGAGGCAGCACTCGCAGGTTGTGAAGTGATCCAGTACACGCCCAACCAGGTCAAGGACGCCGTTGCCGGATGGGGCGGGGCCGGAAAGGAACAGGTCCAGAAGATGGTGCAGGCACGATTGAACCTCGCGACGCTCCCCAAGCCCGCAGACGCCGCCGACGCTGCAGCGATCGCGCTGACCCACCTGGCGATGTCGCCGATGGGCCGTCAACTCCGTCAGGCGGCCAGCTCGTGATCGGGTCGTTGCGCGGCGAGGTGCTGGACCGCAACCTCGACACCACCGTGCTGATCGAAGTCGCGGGCGTCGGCTACATCGTCAGCGTCACCGAGCGAACGCTCGCCGAACTCGAACCCGGCACCGAGACGTTCCTCTACATCCATCATCACGTCACCGAGACCGCTGAAACGCTCTTCGGGTTCCGGGCCAAGGACGAACGAATCACGTTCCAGACCCTGATCAAGACCAACGGCGTCGGCCCGTCGATCGCCATGGCCGTGCTGGCAACGCACCCGCCCACGGCACTGGTGGACATCGTCGCGAACAACGACGTGGCAGCGCTCACGCTCGTGTCGGGCATCGGCAAGAAGACCGCCGAACGCATGATGGTCGAGCTGCGGGATCGCCTGTCGCTGCCGATGCTGGATTCGGGCGACGCGACATCGACGGGCTCGGCGGTCGCCGAAGTGCGCGAAGCGCTCGCCGGACTCGGCTACGGCACCGACGAGATCCGTGACGTGCTGCGTGACCTGCCCAGCGACGCGCCGAGCGCGACGCTGTTGCGCGATGCCTTGAAGTCGTTGGGAGCAAAGCGTGCGTGAGGAGTTCCTCGATCCGAACATCCGTGATGCAGATCGCGACCTCGAGGATCAGTCCGTCTCGGCGGTCCTCGACTCCGAATCGGGTCTGCGTCCGCAGTCGCTCGAAGAGTTCGTCGGTCAACGCGAACTCAAAGAGCATTTGAACATCGTGCTCGAAGCGGCTCGCAAGCGTGAGCAGTCGGTCGACCACCTCCTCTTCGCCGGTCCGCCCGGGCTCGGCAAGACCACCCTCGCCGCGATCATCGCCACCGAGATGAACGTGCAGTTGCACGTCACCTCCGGCCCCGCCCTCGAACGCGCCGGCGACCTGGCTGCGATCCTCACCAAACTGGAGCACGGCGACCTCCTGTTCATCGACGAGATCCACCGCCTGTCGCGCCCGGTCGAGGAGATCCTGTACCCGGCGATGGAGGACTTCCAGCTCGACATCGTGGTCGGCAAGGGGCCGGCCGCATCGAGCATCCGGCTGACCATGCCGCCGTTCACGCTGGTCGGCGCCACGACCCGCACCGGCATGATCACCGGGCCGCTGCGTGACAGGTTCGGATTGGTCGAGCGCCTCGACTACTACGACGCCGACGAACTTCGCCAGATCGTGGAGCGTGCGGCCGGCATCTTCGACATCGCGATCGACACCGATGGTGCACAGCAGATCGCTCGGCGATCGCGCGGGACGCCGCGTATCGCCAACCGTCTGTTGCGACGCGTCCGTGACTTCGCCGAGGTGCGTGCCGACGGTGCCATCACCGCCGAGGTGGCGAGTGAAGGCCTCGCACTGTTCGGTGTCGACCACCTCGGCCTCGACAAGGTCGACCGGGCGATCCTGAAGAACCTGTGCACGCAGTTCGGCGGTGGCCCCGTCGGGCTCTCGACGCTCGCGATCAGCGTGGGCGAGCAGCCCGAAACCCTCGAAGACGTCTACGAACCCTTCCTGATCACGCAGGGAATGATCGCCCGCACACCGCGCGGACGTGTTGCACTCACCGCGTCCTACGAGCATCTCGATCTGCCCGCGCCGTCCGGCGAGCCACGGCTCTTCGATCGGTAGGGTCGCCCCGTGACCGCACGATCGAGCACGACCGTCCGCTGACGTGCAACTCAGCGACTTCGACTACGAACTTCCCGAGCGATACATCGCTCAGGTGCCGATCGAGCCTCGTGATTCGGCGCGACTACTCGTCGACCGAGGCGACGGGATCGAGCATCTTCACGTCACGGACCTCCCGGGTCTGTTGCGCAGTGGTGACCTGCTCGTCCTGAACGAGACGCGCGTGATCCCGGCGCGAATCCGGTTGAAGCGGTCGACCGGCGGGGGAGCCGAAGTGCTGCTGCTCGATCCACTCGACGAAGGCCCCGGTGGAGACCGCCGCCGGTGGGAGGCGCTCGCCCGGCCGGGCGGCAAGCTCCGTGTCGGCGAAGTGCTGACCCAGGACGGCGTCGACGTCGTGCGAATGGGGCCGCGAACCGCCGCTGGCGACACCTTCGAGATCGAGATCATCGCGGAGGGCGACCCGCTCGCCGTCCTCGACCGCCACGGGGAGATGCCCTTGCCCCCGTACATCGGCACACGCCTCGACGACCCCGATCGATACCAGACCGTCTTCGCGAAGGAGCCGGGCTCCGCAGCAGCGCCGACCGCCGGCCTCCATCTCACCGCCGAGGTCTTCGCCGCGCTTTCCGCCGCTGGCGTCCGCACCGCGACGGTCGAACTGGTGGTGGGGCTCGACACGTTCCAGCCGATCAGTACCGACGACCCGCTCGACCATCCGATGCACACGGAGCGCTATCGCGTCCCCGACGCCACCTGGGCGGCCTGCCGAGCGACCCGAGCGGCGGGTGGCCGAGTGATCGCAGTCGGCACCACGGCGGTGCGAGCGCTGGAGTCGGCTGCGGCCCGAGGCGAACTCGAGGGCCGGACCGACATCTTCATCCACGAAGGCTTCGAGTGGCAGGTCGTCGACGTGTTGATGACGAACTTCCATCTCCCCAAGACGACGCTGTTGATGATGATCGATGCGTTCATCGGGAGTCGCTGGCGCGACCTGTACGCCGAGGCGTTGGCGGCCGACTACCGGTTCTTGTCGTTCGGCGACGCGATGCTGCTCGAGCGACGCTCGCCCTGACGGTCCGGTGCGACTCGCCGTGCCTGCTGCGTGAGGACGCTCGAAGGATCGTTCGCCGAGGCCGTCCCGGCCCGCACGACCGACAACCGCTCACAGATCGAGCCGGCGAGCACCGCCAGCGAGCCGACCATGCCGACAGCGCGTCGCACGGTCGGCCATCTCGACGGCACGGCGAGCGACACGAGCGATGCCACCGCGCCGCCGATCGAGAGTCCTCCTGCGGCACGATCGAGGCGCTTCGTCGCCGAGTCGGTCGAATAGACGTCGAGGTCACCGAGCCGCTTCTTCATCAGCGTGGCGGCGCCGACTTCGAGACCCGCTCCCAAGCCGGCGATGCGTGCAGCGACGGGCGACGGCGCCCCGTCGACGATCGACAGCGCGTTCGCGGCCGCTCCGGCGCTGGCCGCGGCACTCGACACGAACACGAAGGGCAGCTCCCCTTTCGCCTCGTGCCAGGCGGGAGTCGCGGTGTCGGCCACGAGCACGGCGGTGTAGGACGCGATCGCCGGACCGATGAGCGCGGCCGTCAACCCGAGGGCCCGTCGCAGTCGCGGGAACAGTCCGAGCTCGCCGAACACCCAGGCGCCGGCCGCCGCCGGGCTGTACGCCATCAGCAACCAGGACCCCACGCTCATCGGCGACGACGGCTTGAAGACCCGGAGCATGTTGTAGAACCGCTGCGGTCGACCGAGGTCGACGATCAACAGGACGGGGCTGGGGAGCAGGCCGACCATCGAGGCCCGTCGAGCGTGCGTGGCGAGCCGGCTCCGACCCGACAGTTCAGCGGCTGCGGCGAGGACGGACGACGCTCCGGCGAGGCCGCCGGTGAAGAAGTACCAACCAATCGCATCCTTCCAGACGTGCGCCCGGACGATCGGCTTGCCGTAGTACCCGACCGTCGGTGACGTGTCCGGCTCGTGGTTCATCTCGCTCTTCATCGACGGCTCCCGAACGTGACGGCGGCGAGTCCGCCCAGGAGAGCGATCCCCGCGGTTGCCGCGGTCCGCCACATGCCGGGCAGGTCGCGAGTGGTCGTCACCGGTGCGGGTGGCAGGCCGTAGACCTCGGGCGCATCGCGCAGCAGGAAGACAGCGCCCGCACCGCCGACCCCGTCGTCGGGGTTCTCCCCGTAGAGCCGCGCTCGCTCGTCGCCGCCCTCGTGGAGTTCGCCCAACCGGGCGTGTGCTCTGCGACGCATCTCGTCGAGCGGGCCGAACTGGATCGAGTCGGTCGGGCAGGCGTGAGCGCACGCCGGCACCTGGTCGCCCTTCAACCGGTCGTAGCAGAGCGTGCACTTGGCCGCGTTGCCGCTCGCCTCGTCGCGTCCGATCACACCGAACGGGCAGGCGGGAACGCAGTAGCCACAGCCGTTGCAGATGTCGGGTTGCACCACGACGGTGTCGAACTCGGTCTTGACCAAGGATCCTGTGGGGCAGACGTCGAGGCAGGCCGCCTCGGTGCAGTGTTTGCACACGTCCGAGCTCATCAGCCACACCACCGACGCCGGGCCGTCGGGCGACATCAGCGCGTCGGGCAACGTCACGTCGGCGGGCGAAACCTGCTGACGATGCTGCGCCTGTTCGATGAATGTGACGTGGCGCCAATTCTGAGCGGTCAGCGCCCCGGTGTTGTCGTAGGAGTCGCCGGTCAACTCGCCGACGATGCTGTCGAGGCTGTTCCACTCCTTGCAGGCGACTTCACAGGCCTTACAACCGATGCACACCGACGTGTCGGTGAAGAACCCGGCGCGCTCTCCCGGGGCGACCGTCAGGTCGTCGTGTTGGACAGGGATCATCGGTCACTCCGCTCGTTCGTCGTTCTCGCACGATGTTCCTCGACGAGTTGGCGCCGTCGCGGGCCCGTGGGGCGTCGGCCCGGTTGGATGTCGCAGGTCTGACTCTTCGTGTCCTGAATGTGCACGTTCGGATCGAGTCCGAGGCCGAGGAGGTCGTTCGCGGAGTCACCCGTGCTCGCGCCCGTGTGACCCCCAGTGGTACGGCACGCCGACGTGATGCACGGTGTGACCGTCCACGTCCATCGGCGCCATCCGAGCGGTGACGATGACCGCGTGCTTCGATCGCGGCACGCGACGTGATGATCGTCGCCCAGTCGCGGTGGACGAGCCCGCGTTCGGCGGCCAGTTCGCGGCTGACCTCGCAGAACATCTCCGGCTGCAGCGCGTTGAGGCGGCTGACGCTGCGGCTCATCGCTCCCGCGGTGTGATGTTCGGTGACGCGGTACGTCGTGAGCACGTACGGATACACGTCCGACATCGACGGGTTGATGGGGTTCTCCGGGCGATCGAGACGTTCGATCGATCGGGTTCGCCTGCTGGAGATGCATCGGGTTCGCGACCGGAGATTCGTCGGGCTCGTAGTGCGTCGGGAGGGGCCCGTCGAGCAGGCCGGTGGGAGCGAACAGCCACGCTCTGCCGTCCGACTGCATCACGAACGGGTCGGTGCCCGACAGCGCGTCCTCGGCGAGTGCGCCATCGGGTGGCACGTAGTCCGGCCGCTTCGTGGCCTGGAAGTCGGGCACGTCGTCACCGACCCACCGCTCGTCCTCCTCGCTCCACCAGACGTACTTCTTGGCCTCGGACCAGGGGGAGCCGTCCGGGGCAGCGGAGGCTCGGTTGTAGAGGAGACGGCGATTCGCCGGCCAGGCCCAACCCCAGTCGGGTGCGACCCAACTCTGTTCCTGACCAGGCGTGCGTCGACGCACCTGATTGACCCCGTCGGCGCGGCAACCGCAGTAGATCCAACAGCCACAGGCCGTGGAACCGTCGTCAGCCAGATCGGTGTACGACGAGAGCGGATCGCCGTCGCGCGTCCGTGCCGTTGATCTCGGCGAGCACCGCCTCGGGGTCGGGGTCGCCGAAAGGCCCTTCGGTCGGGTAGTCCCACGTGAGGTCGAGGACGGGTCGGTCGCGAGGATCGTCGGAATCGGCGAGCCGTTCGCGCACCAGTTGGCCGAGGCGGTGGAAGAACCAGAGATCGGACCTGCAGTCGCCCTCGGGTTCGACCGCCTTGTCGTGCCACTGGAGAAGCCGCTGGGTCTGGGTGAACGACCCGCTCTTCTCGGTGTGCGACGCCGCCGGGAGCAGGAACACTTCGGTGCCGATGTCCTCGGTGCGCAGTTCGCCGGTGTCGATCTCGGGCGCGTCGTACCAGAACGACGCCGATTCGATCTCCTGGAAGTCGCGTACGACCAGCCAGTCGAGGTTGGCCATCGCAGTGCGGTGCATTCCCGAGTTCGCCGAACCGACCGCCGGGTTCTCACCCAGCACGAAGAAGCCCGTGACCGTGCCTTCGAGCATGCCGATGATGCTCTGATACGTGGAGTGGTCACCGGTGAGTCGAGGGAGGTGATCGAAGCAGAAGTCGTTGTCGCTGGTCGCCGCGTCGCCGAACCAGCTCTTCAGCAGGCTGACCGTGTAGGCCTTCATGTCACCCCAGTAGCCGGTGTCGGCTGCGTCTCGATCGATGAACTCGTCGAGGGATCCGGCCTCGTCGACCATCGGCATCGGGATGTAGCCGGGCAACAGGTTGTAGAGGGTCGGGATGTCGGTCGAACCCTGGATGCTGGCGTGGCCGCGCAGTGCCATGATGCCGCCGCCGGGGCGACCGATGTTGCCGAGCAGCGTCTGCAGGATCGCGGCCGAGCGGACGTTCTGCACGCCCACGGAATGGTGGGTCCACGCCACGGCGTAGCAGAACGAGCCCGTGCGCTCACGTCCCGAGTTCTCGGTGATCGCTGATGCAGCACGCTCGAAGAGTTCGGCGGAGATCCCACACGTGGCCGCGACCATCTCGGGCGTGTAGCGCGAGAAGTGGCGCCGCAGGATCTGGTACACCGAGCGCTCGTCGGTCAGCGTCGGGTCCACGTCGCGGCACGCGCCTGCGTGGTGGGCACCGCCGTGGGCGCCGGCCCTCGACCCGTTCGAGTTCGACGAACCGCCGGCCTGGCGCTTGCCGCCGGCCGGTTTGGGTGTGTGCTCGCGGTACGCCCACGACGAGATGTCGTAGCTCCGAGAGTCGGGGTCCCAGCCGGAGAACAGGCCACCGAGATCGTCGGCGTCCACGTACTCGTCGTCGATGATCGTCGATGCGTTGGTGTAGGCCTCGACGTACTCCCGGAAGTCGGAGCCGGTCGACATCACGTGGTTGATCAGGCCGCCGAGGAAGGCGATGTCGGTGCCGGCACGAATGGGCATGTGGAGGTCGGCGACGGCACTGGTGCGGGTGAAACGCGGGTCGACGTGGATGATCGTGGCGCCGCGGCGCTGTGCTTCCATCACCCACTGGAATCCGACCGGGTGGTTCTCCGCCATGTTCGAGCCCATGATCGTGATCACGTCGCTGTTCTGGAGGTCCTGGAGGAAGCCGGTGGCGCCTCCCCGTCCGAACGATGTCCCCAGACCGGGGACGGTGGACGAGTGTCAAATGCGAGCTTGGTTCTCGATCTGGACTGCGCCCCACGAGGTCCACAGCTTCTTCCAGAGGTAGTTCTCCTCGTTGTCGAGCGTGGCCCCTCCGAGCGAGGCCATGCCCATCGTCCTGTTCAGTCGGCGTCCTCGATCGTCGGTGTCCTGCCAGTGCTGGGCCCGGTTCGCGACGACTCGATCCGCGATCATCTCCATCGCCGTGTCGAGGTCGAGGGATTCCCACTCGGTGCCGTTCGGTCGCCGATACTTCACCTTCGTGATTCGGCTCGGTGATTGGACCATTGCCTTGGTCGCTGCACCCTTCGGGCAGAGGTGACCTCGAGAGATCGGTGAATCCGGATCGCCTTCGATCTGGATGATCTCCTCGTCCTTCACGTAGATCTTCTGGCCGCAGCCGACAGCGCAGAACGGACAGATCGATTGCACGACCCGATCCGCCTCGTCCGTGCGAGGCGTCAGGGTCAGCGACCACGATGATCGGGCGGACTCGGCCTTGCCGCCTCTGTCGCTGCCCGTCAGTTGACGGAGCAACGGCCACCCGGACCGCTGGCTCGCTTTGTCGCTCATGCTCGACGGTGTTTCCATTCGAACCTCCTGACAAACGATTTCATGTTCGTAGTCTGTTCGACGTGCATGCGGTGGAATTTCAGGTCGACGCAACGGATGGGGCGGCCCGAGCAGGAACCGCCACCACCGCCGATGGGTCGTACACGACGCCACTGTTCATGCCGGTCGGCACCCGGGGAGCGATCAAGTACCTGAGCGCTGCGGACTACGAGCGATTGGGCGCGCAGATCGTGCTCGGGAACACGTATCACCTGATGCTGCGGCCGGGCTCCGAGCTGATCGAGAAGTTCGGCGGACTCGGCGAATTCTCCGGCTGGGGCGGTCTCACGCTGACGGACTCGGGTGGATTCCAGGTGTTCTCGCTCGATCCGAAGGTCGACGACGACGGGGTCACCTTCAAGAGCACGTACGACGGGTCCTCGGTCCGTTTCACGCCGGAGGACGCAGTACGCGTGCAGCAAGAACTCGGCGCCGACATCCAGATGGTGCTCGACCAGTGCCCGCCGTTGCCCAGCAGCCCGGACGTCGTTCGCACGGCGCTGGAACGAACGCATGCGTGGGCGGAGCGCGCAAAGACCGCTCACACGCGTGACGATCAAGCCCTCTTCGGCATCGTGCAGGGCGGGATCTCCGAGACGATGCGCGCCGAGAGTGCGCAGCGCATCGTCGAGATCGGCTTCGACGGCTACGGCATCGGTGGTCTCTCGGTCGGCGAGACCCGCGAGCAGATGCTGCCCGCACTCGCAGCGGCGATCGAGCATCTGCCCGCGGACCGGCCCCGCTACCTGATGGGTGTCGGTGACCCGGCATCGCTGATCGAAGCCGTGGCGCTCGGCGTCGACCAGTTCGACTGTGTGATGCAGACCCGTCTCGGCCGTCACGGCACCGCCTTCACGTCGACGGGCAGGTTCCAGGCGAAAGCCCTGCGGAATGCCGAGATGGACGAGCCGCTCGACACGACCTGCCCGTGCGAGGTCTGTGCACGGCACTCTCGCGGATACATCCGCCACCTGCTCCAGGTGGGCGAACCGACGGCGTCGAGGCTGTTGTCGATCCACAACATCGCCTGGACGATCGACCTGATGTCGAAGATGCGGCTCGCGATCGGCAACGGAACGTTCGAGTCGATGCGCCGCGACGTGCTGGACGTGTGGGGATAGCATCTGCTCCCGCCATGACCATTCTGACTTTCCTCGCTTCTGCAGGCGCCGACGCCACCGAGCCCGCCTCGACCGGCGGCGGCCTCCTTTCGTTTGCGCTGCTGCCGCTGATGCTGGTGGCGATGTACTTCCTGATCATCCGCCCGAACAGCAAGAAGCGCAAGGCTCAGCAGTCGCTGCAGTCTGCGCTCGGTGTCGGTGACGAGGTCATCACCACCGCTGGCATCATCGGCACGATCACCGGCGAAGACGGGCCGACCCGCTTCTGGCTCGAGATCGACGAGGACGTGCAGGTGCGCATCGCCCGCGGTGGAATCTCGGGTCGTCTGGATCCGGACGCCGTCGACAGCGAGAAGCCCGACACAGCGACCGACCCGGCCGACGACGAGGTCCGCGACGTCGAGAATTCCGCAGACGAAGCGGCCGATCAGGACTCATGAAGCGCCGTCTCTGGTTGTCGCTCATCGCGACGACACTCATCATCATCGTCGCGTTCGCCGGCAACCTCGCGTCGTCGAACACGCCCAAGCTCGGACTCGACCTGCAGGGCGGGGCGTCGGTCATCCTCGAACCCGCGGAAGACGCGAGCGGCGAAGACCTCACGATTGTTCGTGACCTCATCCGCGACGAGTTGGAACGCACGGGAATCGCCGAGCCGAACGTGCGCGTGCAAGGCGCGACGATCGTCGTCGAGTTGCCCGGTGTGAAGGACCAGCAGGAAGCGCTCGACGCCGTCGACGTGTCCGGCATCGTCGAACTGCGCCCGGTCGTGTTCACGCAGCAGTGTCAGGACGACCCGCTGCTCGGCGGCGCAGACGGCGGCGGCGGCGTGGAGCCGCCGACATCGCTCGGGGTCGAGGTGCCCCAGACCGCACCGGAGCTCGAACTCGATGTCGATCCGGCAGTGGACGATCCCGCCGCTGACGCTCCCGCCGCTGACGATTCCGCGGGCGACGAGGCGGTACCAGAAGACACCGAAGGTGTACGCCGGAAGCGCACCGTGACCACCGACGAACCGGTGACCACCGATGCTGAGAGCGACGAACCGGCGACCACCGATGGTGAGAGCGACGAACCGGTCGACTCGACGCCTGCAGACGACGCTCCGGTCGACGAGATCCCGGTCGACGAGATCGCTCCGGACTTCTCCGAGACCGAGTTCTCCAACGGCAACGCACTGCTCTTCACCCGTGAGGGCGAACCGTTGTGCGTGGGTCCGGTACAGGGCACGGGCGAGGTCTTCGAACGCCAGAGTGCAGTCGTCGACAACCAACTCGGATTCCAGGTCATCGTCGGCCTGCGTGGCGGCGATGGCGAGGCAACGTGGAACAACATCGCCGGCCAATGCGCGAGCCAGGCACCCACCTGCCCCGGTGACGGTGCCGGAAACAACGGTCGTCTCGCGATCGTGCTCGACGGTGAGATCCAGTCGGCACCGACGGTGCAGCAGGCGAACTTCCGTGACACCGTGTCGATCACGGGCCGCTTCAGCCAGGAGGAAGCGGAGAACCTCGCGAACATCTTGAACCGTGGTGCGTTCCCGGTCGAGATGGTCGCTCAGGATTCCGAGACCATCTCGCCTGCGGCGGGCCAGGAATCGCTGCGAGCATCGATCATCGCCGGCCTGATCGGCGTGGCGATCGTGCTGACCTTCCTGATCGCCTACTACCGGTGGATCGCACTCGTGATCCTCGGCGGCATGACGGTCTGGTCGCTGACCGTGTTCAGCGTGGCCGCGTTCGTCTCGGGTGCCACCAACTACTCGCTCAGTCTCGCGGGTGTCACGGGCATCATCGTGGCGGTCGGTGTCACCGTGGACAGTTACATCGTGTTCTTCGAGCGCATGAAAGACGAGATCCGCAACGGTCGCACTCTGAAGAACGCTGCGCCTCGCAGTTTCAAGATGACGTGGCGAACGATCTGGTCAGCGGACCTGGTGTCGATCATCGGTGCTGCGATCCTGTTCTGGCTGAGTGTCGGTTCGGTGCGCGGTTTCGCTCTGTTCCTCGGCATCACGACGCTGTGCGACCTGATCGTCTGCTTCTTCTTCACCCGCCCTGCCGTCCTGCTGCTCGCTCGCAGCAAGTTCATGGCCGGCAGACGAGCTTTCGGATTGGAAGTGGCGCAATGAGTCACATCGAGATGATCATGAACGTCGCCCGGATGGGAGAGGTCGAGCAATGAGTCGCGCCGACCAGATCGCAACGTCCGGCCCCGGTCGCCTCTATCGAGGTCAGACCGCCATCGATTTCTACGGCCATCGCAAGATCGGTCTCGTGATCGCGATCGCCACGTTCGTCATCACCGTCGGCTCGCTGTTCGCACAGGGGCTCAACCTCGGTCTCGACTTCGAAGGTGGCCAAGCGTGGGACGTCCCCGCAGGCGAGAACTTCGACGTCGATGCAGCAGAGCAGGTGTTGTCGGACAACGGTGTCGATCCGTCCAGCGCTCAGATCCAGGTGCGCGAGTCCGAGAGCCGTTCGGTCATCGCGATCCAGACCGAAGTCGTCGACGAAGCCACTGCACAGTCGATCACCGATGGATTCGCTGCCGCATCCAGTGCCCAGTCCGATGATCTGAACTTCGAGTTCACGAGCTCGTCGTGGGGCGCGGACATCACCCGTTCCGCGGTCCGTGCGCTCGTGATCTTCCTGATCATCGTCGCGATCTTCATCTCGATCCGTTTCGAGTGGCGTATGGCGGTGGCTGCCCTGACGGCAATGGCCAACGACGTCCTGTTCGCCGTCGGCGTGTACACCGTGTTCCAGTTCGAGGTCACACCGGCGACGGTGATCGCGTTCCTGACGATCCTCGGCTATTCGCTGTACGACACGATCGTCGTCTTCGACCGGGTGCAGGAGAACGAAGGCAAGTACGCAGGTGTACGGATGCCGTATCCCGACGTGGTGAACATCTCGATGAACCAGGTGCTGATGCGGTCGATCAACACCAGCATCTCGTCGCTGTTGCCGGTCGCGTCGCTGCTGCTGATCGGCTCCGGAGTGCTCGGAGCGGTTGCGCTTCGTGAGTTCGCGCTGGCGCTGCTCGTCGGCATGATGACCGGTATCTACTCGTCGATCTTCATCGCCTCGCCGCTGCTCGCATCGCTGCGAGCCAACGTCGGTCGAACGTCGCGTCGGGATCGCCTCGTGGGTGAAGACCTCCGCGCTGCGGTCGTCGGAGCGGGCGTGAGCGGGCGTGTCCTGACCAATGAATCGACGGCGGATGCCGCGGTCGACGGTGAGGGTGCCGACACCGACGACAGGGCGCCTGCCTCGAGGATCGTCGAACCGGACGCCGTGCACCAGCCGGCGGAACGGATCTTGAGTCATCCGCCGAGGCCGCGCAAGAAGAAGAAGCGCTCGTAGAGCGGCGCGGTATCCTCCACACATGGAACACCGCTCGCTGCGCGAACATGTCCGGGACGTCGCCGACTTCCCGACCGAGGGCGTGGTCTTCCGAGACATCACGCCGCTGCTCGGTGATGCCGCCGCGTTCGCCGAAGCGGTGGACGGTCTCGTCGAGCAGTTCTCGGGTGTCGACGTCGACCGAGTCGTGGGCGTCGAGTCTCGGGGCTTCATCTTCGGCGCGGCGGTTGCATACCGCATCGGCGCCGGCTTCGTCCCGGTCCGCAAGCCCGGCAAGCTCCCCTGGGCGGTCGTGCGCGAGGAGTATCAACTCGAGTACGGATCGGACAAGCTCGAGATCCACCGCGACGCCATTCACCCGGGCGAGCGGATCCTGATCGTCGACGACGTGCTGGCCACCGGAGGAACGGCGTCCGCCACGGCGACGCTGGTCGAGACGCTCGGGGGAGTGATCGCCGGTCTCGGGTTCCTCCTCGAGATCGAACCGCTCGCCGGCCGGGCACAGCTCGGTGATCGTCCCGTTCGTTCCCTGCTCCAGTTCTCCTGACCATGGCCACCGTCGACCGAGTCCTCCCGTGGCGCCGGTTCCAGTCGGCGTCGCCCGGCGGCCCTGCCGCGACCGGAGAGCTGGCCCCGCTGTTGCAGACATACCGGAGGCGGCACCCCAAAGCGTCGATCAGCGACATCAACCGGGCGTACCGCGTTGCATCGGAGGCGCACCGTTCGCAGATGCGCAAGAGCGGCGAGAGCTACATCAATCATCCGCTGGCGGTCGCACAGATCGTCGCCGAGATCGGGCTCGACGAGATCTCCGTCGCTGCCGCTCTCCTGCACGATGCGGTCGAGGACACCGAGATCACGTTGGCCGACGTCGAACGGGACTTCGGAGCGCAGGTCGCTGCGATCGTCGACGGCGTCACCAAGCTCGAGCGGATCCGGTTCGACAGTCGCGAGGAGCAGCAGGCCGCGACGATGCGCAAGATGCTCGTCGCCATGGCGAAGGACCTGCGTGTCCTGGTCATCAAGCTCGCCGATCGTCTGCACAACATGCGAACGATCGCAGCGATGCCGTTGGAGAAGCAGCAGCGGATCGCGCAGGAGACGCTGGACATCTACGCACCGCTCGCACACCGCCTCGGCATGCAGGAGCTCAAGCAGGAACTCGAGGACCTCTCGTTCTCGTCGCTGCATCCGAAACGGTTCGCCGAACTCGACCACCTCGTGCGTGTCCGCACGCCCGAACGCGACGTGTACCTCGCCAAGACCGTTGCCGAAGTGCGGGGACGCCTCAGCGAACTGAAGATCGACGCCGAGGTCACCGGGCGCGGCAAACACCTCTGGAGCATCTACGAGAAGATGGTCGTCAAGGGGTTGGAGTTCGACGACATCTTCGACCTCGTCGCGGTGCGGGTCGTCGTGCCGACGATGAAGGACTGCTACGCCGCGCTCGGCTGCATCCACGGTCGGTGGCGCCCTGTGGTCGGGCGGTTCAAGGACTACATCGCGATGCCCAAGTTCAATCTTTATCAGAGCTTGCACACCACCGTCGTGGGGCCGTCGGGCAAGCCGATCGAAGTGCAGATCCGCACGACCGAGATGCACCAGCGCGCAGAGTGGGGCGTGGCGGCGCACTGGGCGTACAAGGACCGTTCGGGGTCGAAGGACACCGAGGCCGACTGGCTGACACGCATCATCGACTGGCAGGAGGAGATCTCCGATCCGGCCCAGTTCATGGAGAGCTTGAAGACGGACCTGGACCAGGACGAGGTCTACGTCTTCACGCCGAAGGGTCGGGTGATCAGCCTGCCGGTCGGCTCCACCGCTGTCGACTTCGCGTACGCCGTCCACACCGAGGTCGGCCACGCCTGCATCGGAGCGAAGGTCAACGGACGCCTGATCGGGCTCGATCACGTGATGCAGAGCGGCGACTCGTGCGAGATCTTCACCTCGAAGGTCGAGACCGCCGGCCCGTCGCAGGACTGGCTCGGGTTCGTTGCGTCGCCGCGTGCGCGCAACAAGATCCGTCAGTGGTTCAGCCGCGAGCGTCGAATCGACATGATCGAGGCGGGACGCGACGAACTCCACGACGAGTTCCGACGAGAATCACTGCCGGCGCAGCAGGTGTGGAAGTCGGAACAACTCGACCACGTGGTGATCGAGATGAGCTACGTCGACCTCGACTCGTTGCTGGCAGCGATCGGCGAGCACCACGTGTCGGGTCGCAGCGTGGCGCAACGCGTCGCACGCGGCTACCGCTCCGGAGACGAAGAGGTGCAGCTTCCTGCCACCGTCGTGCAACCGCGACGCGAACGCCGAGAGGGGCATCGTCAAGCCGTCGGCGTGCACGTCGAGGGCCTCGACGACATGCTCGTGCGGCTCGCGCAGTGCTGCACTCCGGTCCCGGGAGACGACATCACCGGGTTCGTCACCCGTGGTCGTGGTGTGAGTGTGCATCGCGCCGATTGCTCGAACGCCGTGTCGTTGATGGCCGAGCAGGCCACCCGGATGATCGAAGTGGACTGGGACGGTGAAGGCCAGTTCAACAACACCTTCACCGCCGGGATCGAAGTCGTCGCGCTCGATCGATCGAAGTTGCTCGCCGACGTGGCGATGGCGCTCGTCGACCAACGCGTCAACATCGTCTCGTGCGAGACCATCACCGGGGCGGACCGTGAAGCCAAGATGCGCTTCGAGTTCGAGCTGGCGAACGGTGCGCACCTCGATTCGGTGATCAACACGATCAAGGGCATCGACTCGGTGTACGACGCGTATCGCACCGTTCCCGGCGCTGCCGCCCCCGTTGCCTGAGTCGGGTTCGTACCAGCACGAACCCGGACGCGCTCCGTCGGGCTCGCGTCGCTAGCCTGACGAGCCGTGCCAGCGTTCCAGACCAGTCCCGGCATGCGGGACATCCTTCCTGCCGACACCGGTCGTTGGCGCCGGCTCAACGCGGTGTTCGCCGATGTCGTCGGTGCTGCCGGCTACGGCCAGATCATCACCCCGTTGATCGAGGACGTCGGCGTGTTCACCCGGATCGGTGAAGCCACCGACGTGGTGACCAAGGAGCTGTACGCCTTCGAGGACCGTGGCGGCCGCCACGTGTCGCTGCGCCCGGAGCTGACCGCGAGCGTGTGTCGGGCCTTCGCTCAGCACCGCCCCGCTGCGCTGCCGTGGAAGGTCTGGTACTCCGGGCCGAACTTCCGCCAGGAGAAGGCGCAGCGCGGTCGCTATCGACAGTTCGATCAGGTCGGCGTCGAAGTGCTCGGTGTCGACGACGCTCACCTCGACGTCGAAGTCATCGCACTGGCAGCGGAGTTCTACAGGCGGCTGGGTCTCACGCAGGTGAACCTGGTCGTCAACAGCCTCGGTGAGCCCGAGGATCGTGCCGCCTACGTGGCGGCGTTGGAGACCTATTTCGCCGATGCCGACCTCACCGAGCAGAGTCGGTCGACCTTGGCCAAGAATCCGCTGCGCGTGCTCGACTCGAAACGCACCGAGGATGCCGAAGCAATCGCCGGCGCACCGAAGATCAGCGACTTCTACTCGACCGAGGCAGCGGCCCACTTCGACATGGTCCAGGCCGGGCTCGTACGCCTCGGCATCGACTTCGTCGTGGAACCCAAGCTGGTGCGCGGCCTCGACTACTACCGTCGCACCATCTTCGAGTTCCAGGGCGGCACGCTGGACTCGGCACAGAACGCGCTCGGCGGCGGCGGTCGATACGACGGCCTCGTCGAAGCCCTCGGTGGCCCGGCCACTCCGGGTATCGGGTTCGCGCTCGGTGTCGACCGCACGTTGCTGGCCTGTGAGGACGAAGGCGTGTTCGCCGACGAGTCGGCGCCGCTCGACGCATTCGTGGTCGACGTGGTCGGAGGCCAGGAAGCAGCGGCGGTCACCGCCGAACTGCGCAACGCCGGGCTCAGTGCCGATCGCGGCTACGACAACCGGTCGATGAAGGCGCAGATGAAGCTCGCCAACCGATCCGACGCACGTTTCGCCGTGATCATCGGCGAGGACGAACTCGCTGCCGATTCGGTTGTCGTGCGGCCCATGGCCCGCGATGCCGGCGACCAACAGACCATCTCTCGATCCGATCTGATCTCCCACCTGAAGGAAACACTCGACCTCTCATGAGCTCCACCTCGATGCGCACCCATCTCTGCGGCGATCTCCGCCCGGAACACATCGGACAGACCGTGAGCGTGTGCGGCTGGGTCGGCCGGCGACGCGAGCACGGCGAACACCTCGCCTTCGTGGACCTGCGCGATCATTCGGGCATCGTCCAGTGCGTCATCAACGACGACGTCGACGTGCGCAGCGAGTACGTGTTGCGGATCACCGGCACCGTTCGGGTCCGGCCCGACGGAACGATCAACGACAAGCTGCCGACGGGTGGCGTCGAGATCGGCGACTGTGAGGTCGAGATCCTCCGAGTCGCCACGCCGCCGCCGTTCCCGATCGACGAGCGCGCGGATGACGTCGACGAGAACATCCGCCTCCAGTACCGCTACCTCGACCTGCGTCGAACCCGGATGCAGAAGAACCTGCGCATCCGCTCGGCGATCAACGCTGCGGTCCGCAATTCGATGGACGCACAGGGCTTCGTCGAAGTCGAGACACCGATGCTCGTGCCGTCCACGCCCGAAGGTGCACGCGAGTTCCTCGTGCCGTCGCGCAAGGAGCCTGGTTCGTTCTACGCACTGCCGCAATCTCCTCAGCTGTTCAAGCAATTGCTGATGGTCGGCGGCGTCGATCGCTACTACCAGATCGCCCGCTGCCTGCGCGACGAGGACCTGCCGCGCCGATCGGCAGTACGAGTTCATGCAACTCGACATGGAGATGAGCTTCGTCAACCAGGACGACGTGCTCGATGCCGTGTCCGAGTCGGTGCTCGCCGCGGCCGAGGCAGCGACTGGGGAGCGGCCGGCCCCGATCGAGCGCATCACGTGGCATGAAGCGATGAACCGCTTCGGCAGTGACAAGCCGGACCTGCGTTTCGGCATGGAACTGCAGGAGCTGACTCCGGTGTTCGCGAGCACCGAGTTCAAGGCGTTCGCCGGCGCTGAAGCGATCAAGGGCATCAAGGTCGACGGTGGAGCGGCGGACTATGGCCGCAACCAGCTCGACAAGCTCACCGACAAGGCCAAGAGTGCCGGGGCCAAGGGCCTCGTGTGGATGAAGGCGACCGACGAAGGCTTCGACAGCCCGGTGGCGAAGTTCCTGAGCGACGACGAAGTGGTCGCACTGAAGTCGACGATGGACGCGCAGACCGGTGACCTCGTGCTGATCGTCGCCGACGACTGGGCGCCGACGTGCGAGGTGCTCGGCACGCTCCGCAACGAGATCGGCCGCCCACCGGTGCACCAGGGTCCGTACCGCTACGTGTGGGTCGTCGAATTCCCGCTGTTCGTCGGTCGTGACAAGGAGACGGGCAACCCGAAGTCCGGTCACCACCCGTTCACGATGCCCCACCCCGACGACATCGACAAGTTCGAGTCCGACCCGATGTCGGTGCGGTCGATCGCATACGACCTCGTGCTCAACGGCTGGGAGCTCGGCTCGGGCTCGATCCGAATCCACGAGCCGGAGTTGCAGCGCAAGGTGTTCAAGGGGCTGGGCATCAGTGACGAAGAGGCCGAGCGCAAGTTCGGGTTCTTCCTCAACCCGTTCGAGTACGGCGCACCGCCGCACGGCGGGTTCGCCTTCGGACTCGACCGCCTGGTCGCGATCCTCGCCGGCGAGGACAACATTCGCGAAGTCATCGCGTATCCGAAGACCCAGTCGGGTCAGGACCCGATGACGAACAGCCCGATTCCGGGCGACCCGAAGGCCATGGAGGAACTCGGTCTGAAGATCCTCCCCAAGGTCGACTGAACATCACCGCTGACGCGAACGTGCCGGCTCTCGACGAGAGCCGGCACGCCGCACGCGGAATTTCGACCTACTCGTCGACGCCGTCGTCGACTTCTTCGACACCGTCATCGATCTCTTCGACGCCGTCGTCGACTTCTTCGACACCGTCATCGATGCCGTCATCGATCTCTTCGGTCGGGTCGTCGCCCGGATCTTCGGTGTCGTCGCTCGAGCAGGCTGCAGCGCCGACGGCGAAGACGCCGACAGCGGAGGCTGCGAGAAGCTTGCGGGTCATTGTGTTTCTCATAAGTGCGAAGCTTTCCAGTCCGTCACACAAATGAAACATCACATACGCACAATGTCACTGGTGATGTCAAGATGTTGACGTCGTCCTCGCACGAGCTCAGCGGGGGCCCCGGATGAGTCGACCGGGAAGTTCGCCGGTGAACTCGTCGTGGTCGACGGTCTGGATGCCGTCGACGAACGTGGCCACGTAGCCGTCGGCCTTCTGAACCAGGCGCCGGGCGCCGGCAGGCAGGTCGTAGGCCATGCGAGGCGGGCCGAAGGTGAGCCGGTCGTAGTCGATGAGGTTCAGGTCGGCACGCATGCCGGGTGCGATCAGTCCCCGGTCGTTCAGTCCGTAGAGCTCGGCGGTCTGGCGGGTCTGGCGGTGCACGATGTGTTCCAACGGCAACGTCGGACCACGACGGCGGTCCCGCGTCCAGTGGGTGAGCATGAAGGTCGGCGTGCCTCCATCGCAGATCACACGGCAGTGGGCTCCGGCGTCCGCGAGGCCCATCCGGGTCGACGGATGCTGATGTGCTTCGTACTGGAACGACAGATCGCCGTACGCATAATTGAAGAACGGCGTCAGGATCATCCCATGCCCGCCGTGTGCGCAGAGTTGGTCGAGGATCAGATCGATCGGGTGCGCTCCGGTACGACGAGCGATCGCACCGATCGAGTCGTCGACGTGCGGCTCGTAGTCGATGTCGCCGTCGGCGACCGCCCACCACGAGTCGAGCTTGTCGAGCACGACCCGGCGGAACAGATCCTGCTCCGGCTCGACTCGCAGCGCAGCACGCAATGACGGGTCCCGCAGCGCTGCGACGTGCTCGGCGAGCGGACGTGTCGAGACGGGGGCGTAGGCCGGATGGAAGTCGAGTGGGTTGAACGACCCTTCGAGGCACATGAGCAGTCCGACACTTCGCCCCGCGACCTGGGCGACGATCGACAGTCCTTCGTCGCGTGACCGATCGAGCTGTGCAAGCACGTCGCGCCACAGCTCGGGGTCGCTGTCGGGTTGGTTGAGGTTGACGCTGACGGTTCGGCCGGTGCGGCGCGCGATCTCACGCATCCAGGGCATCTCGCTGACGGGTACCTCCAAGTGGTCCGGAGCGAACTGGAACACACCGTGGCCGACGCGGCCGAGTGCATCGGCGATGCCGACGAGTTCGTCGGCGGTCGCGTGCGTTCCCGGTACCAGCTCGCCCGACAGCGACTTGTGGAGGGGAGTGCGCGAGGTGGAGAATCCGAGCGCTCCTGCACGCAGGGCTGACTCGACGATCGCTGACATCGCAGCGATGTCATCGGATGTCGCTGCTTCGTTGGCGGCTCCCCGGTCGCCCATCACGCAACCGCGGACGGGTCCGTGAGCGATCTGAGCGCCGATGTCGACGGCGTAGTCGCGTGCGTCGAGTGCGTCGAGGAACTCTTCGAAACTCTCCCACTCCCAGGTGATCCCCTCCGTCATCGCCGATCCGGGGATGTCCTCGACGCCCTCCATCAGCTCGATCAGCCACTCGTGACGGTCAGGGGAGGCCGGAGCGAAGCCGACGCCGCAGTTAGTTGCCCATCACCACGGAGGTGACGCCGTGCCACGACGACGGCGTGAGATACGGATCCCACGAAGCCTGAGCGTCGTAGTGCGTGTGGACGTCGACCCAACCAGGGGTGAGCAGCAGTCCGTCGGCGTCGATGACTCGCGTCGCCGACGGCCCGTCCCCGGCCTCGTCCACCGATTCGATCACGCCGTCGGACAGCGACACGTCGGCCGTCCGGGAGGGAGCACCGGAGCCATCCACCAGCTGTGCGTTTCGGATCACCAAGTCAGCCATGGGCCGACGTTAGTTCTGCTCGGTTCTGTGGGTCGCGTCGTCGAGGATCACCAGGTCGGACCGCTCGAGGAAGGCTCGGGTGATTGCGATGCTGATTCGGTCCTTGGCGTCGTTCGGTGATCCCGAGTATGTTGCTCCCGACCGTGAAGTGAGTTCTGTGAGGCTCACACGGAAAGGAAGACATGGACACCAAGCAGGTGCTGTCGGCAGACGACGTGCGCCGGGCCACCACACGAATGGCCCACGAGATCATCGAACGCAACCAGGGACTCGACGGGGTGACCCTGATCGGCATCCAGACCGGCGGTGTCTGGCTCGCCGACGCTCTCGGCGACGAGATCGCCCGGATCGAATCCGAGATTCCAGTCGGCTCCGTCGACGCGTCGCTCTACCGCGACGACATCGGTCTGCGTCCGGTGAGTCCTGCCTCGGTCAGCGACATCTCCTTCGATGTGGACGGCGCCACCATCGTGCTCGTCGACGACGTGCTGTTCACCGGCCGCACGGTGCGAGCAGCGCTCGATGCGCTCGGGGATTACGGGAGACCGCGAGCGGTGCAACTCGCCGTGATGATCGATCGCGGTCACCGCGAACTGCCGATCCGACCGGACTTCGTCGGCAAGAACCTCCCCACCAGTGGCGACGAGAACGTTTCCGTCACCGTCGACGGCGTGGTGATCAGCTGATGAGTGACGCACTGCGCTGCCCCGACGCCGCACCGTTGTCGCCGTTGTCGCAGGGGGAGGAGACGTGACCAGTTCGCTGTTGTCCATCGACGAACTCGGAGCCGACGGGGTCCGGCGGATCCTGGATCTCGCCGACACGATGGCGGAAGTCAACCGGCGCCCGAACCCCAAGGTGCCGGCGTTGCGTGGCAAGACGGTGTGCAGCGTGTTCTTCGAGGACTCCACTCGCACCCGACTCAGCTTCGAGACCGCCGCCAAGCGACTCTCGGCGGACACGATGACGTTCGCCGTCTCGCAGTCGAGTCTCAGCAAGGGTGAGAGCCTGAGGGACACGATCGAGACCATCGCTGCGATGGGCGTCGACGCGTTCGTCATCCGTCATGGGTCCACCGGTGCGCCGTGGCTCGTCGAGGGTTGGACGAACGCCGCCGTCGTCAACGCCGGCGACGGTTGGCACGCCCACCCGACCCAAGCGCTGCTGGACATGTACACGGTTCGAACAAGCCTCAACCGTCCCGACGGGTTCGACGGCCTGCGAGTTGCTGTCGTCGGCGACATCAAGCACAGCCGTGTCGCTCGCTCGACCACCGCAGCGTTCAAAGCGCTGGGTGCGGACGTCACGTGGGTGGCGCCGACCACCCTGCTGCCGCCGGTGGTGCACGAGCACGTCACCGATCGCCTCGACGACGTGATCGAAGACGTCGATGTGCTGTACCTGCTGCGTATGCAGAACGAGCGGATGACCGAGGCGTTGGTGCCGAACCTGCGCGAGTACACGACGCGGTTCGGCCTCACGCCTGAGCGTGCCAAACGGCTGTCGCCGCAGACATTGGTGATGCACCCCGGCCCGGTCAACCGGGGTGTCGAACTCGCGGTCGATCCGAGCGAGCTGCCCGGTGCCGTCATCAATCAGCAGGTCACGAACGGCATCTCGGTCCGTATGGCCGTGCTGTTCGACTGTCTGTCCGCCAACCCCGACCCCACGTCCGACCTCGAACGTCCGGAGCTCCCATGAAGCTGCTCATCACCGGTGGCACCGTCATCGACTCGAACGGTGGGCGTCAGGCCGATGTCCACATCGCCGACGGGCACGTCGTCGAGACCTGCGTGCCCGAGACGACGATCGATGCCACCGGCCTCGTCGTCAGCCCAGGCTTCGTGGATCTGCACACACACCTCCGCGAGCCCGGCAAGGAGGAGGCCGAGACGATCGAGACCGGATCGCGCGCCGCTGCGCTCGGTGGCTACACCGCCATCGTCGCCATGCCCAACACCGACCCCACACAGGACTGTGTGAGCGTCGTCGACTTCGTGCGGCGTCAAGGCATCACCGCCGGATTGTGCGACGTCCGCCCATCGGGGTCCATCACCGTCGGCCGACGAGGCACGCAACTCACCCCGTTCGCCGAACTCGCCGCCGTCGGTGTGAAGTTGTTCACCGACGACGGGAACGGCGTGCAGGATCCGCAGCTGATGCGGCGGGCGTTCGAGTACGCCAAGGGGCTCGGCGTCACCATGGCGCAGCACTGCGAAGTCGAGGCGCTCACCGGTGGAGCGGTGATGCACGAAGGCGACTGCTGCAGCCATCTCGGATTGCCCGGCTGGCCGGCGCTCGCCGAGGAACTGATGGTGCATCGCGACATCGAGTTGGTGCGCCTCACCGGAGCGCCCGCACACTTCTTGCACCTCTCGACGGCGAGGAGCGTCGAGCTCGTCCGTGCTGCGAAAGCCGACGGCCTGCCGATCACGGCCGAGGCCACGCCGCATCACATCAGCCTCACCGACGACCTGCTCCGCTCGTACAGCGCGATCTACAAGGTCAACCCGCCGCTCCGAACGATGGACGACGTCGACGCAGTCCGCGCCGGCCTCGTCGACGGCACGATCGACGCGATTGCGACCGATCATGCTCCGCACGTCTCCGAGTCCAAGGAACAGCCACTCGATCAAGCGCCCCCGGGAATGGTCGGTCTCGAGACGGCGCTCGGCGTGGCGATTGCGCACCTCGACATGCCGCTCGCCGACATCGTCGCAACGCTCTCGTGGAAGCCCGCGAAGATCGCCGGCCTCGAAGAAGCGCACGGTCGCGACATCGAGCCGGGTTCGCCCGCCAACCTCACGATCTTCGACCCGGACGAAGAGTGGGAAGTGGTCCCGGCCATGCTCGCCAGCAAGAGCCACAACACCCCCTTCGTCGGCGTTCCGCTGAAGGGCAGGACGAAGCACACCATCCTGAACGGCGAATTCACAGTGAAAGACGGACAGGCCACGAGATGAACCACACCAGAATGCATGAACATGCACTAACCTGGATGCTCATGCAATCCGAAGGATGCAATCCATGAACCCCACCGAAGGACAGCTCGTACTCGCGGACGGCAGCACGTTCGAAGGCGATCTGATCGGCGCACACGTGCCGATCTCGACGGGCGAGGTCGTGTTCAACACGTGCTTGACCGGCTACCAGGAAGTGATCACCGACCCCAGCTATGCGGGGCAGATCATCACGTTCACGTACCCCCACATCGGCAACTACGGCATCAATGCCACCGATTTCGAATCCGTCGGAACGTTCTGCCGCGGCGTCGTCGTGCGCGACCTGGCGCGTCGACACAGCAACTTCCGCGCTCAAGCCGATCTCGGGTCGATGCTCTTCCAGCAGGGTGTGCCTGGCATCGCCGGTATCGACACACGCCGCCTCACCCGCTTGATCCGTGACACAGGCGCGATCCCCGGAGCGTTCGGCTCGGCGTCGCACGACGAACTGTTCGCTGCCGCTCGGGCCGAACCCGGAACCGACGGCATCGACCTCGTTCGCACCGTCACCACGCCGGTGGGCTACTCGGTTCCCGCAGTCGACCCCGACAGTCGTCGACGGATCGTGGCGGTCGACTTCGGCATGAAGCGCAACATCGCATTGAGCCTGGCGAAGTACGGCCACGTCGACGTCGTACGAGCCGACACGAGCGCGGCCGACATCCGCGCCATGGACCCGGCCGGCGTGTTCCTGTCGAACGGACCCGGCGACCCGGTGATGTCGCCGTATGCCGTCGAGACGATCGGGGGGTTGCTCGGTGAGTTGCCGATCTTCGGAATCTGCCTGGGTCATCAACTGCTCGGACGCGCCATCGGCGCCGACACCGTCAAGCTCCCGTTCGGTCACCACGGGGCCAACCATCCTGTGAAGAACCTGGACACCGACAAGATCGAGATCACCAGCCAGAACCACAACTTCGCCGTGGACGCCGGATCACTGCCGGCCGGTGCGGAGATGACCCACGTCAACCTGAACGACGGTGTCTGCGAAGGCCTGAAGGTCGCCTCCGAGCAGGCGTTCAGCGTGCAGCACCATCCTGAGGCGAACCCCGGCCCGCACGATGCGAACTACCTCTTCGGTCAGTTCGCGGAGATGATGGATCACGCCGCTTCGAACGGAAAGCCGGCTCCCGTGCCGAACGGAAAGGCGGCACGCTGATGCCCAAGCGCACCGACCTCCAATCGATCCTGATCATCGGCTCCGGGCCGATCGTGATCGGCCAAGCGTGTGAGTTCGACTACTCCGGTACCCAGGCGTGCCGTGTGTTGAAGGAGGAGGGCTACCGCGTCATCCTCGCCAACTCGAACCCGGCGACGATCATGACCGACCCGGACTTCGCCGATGCGACGTACATCGAGCCGCTCACCTGGGAGGTGCTGTCGGCGATCATCGACAAGGAGCAGCCGGACGCCGTGCTGCCAACCCTCGGCGGCCAGACGGGTCTCAACCTGGCAATGGAACTGTTCGAGCGCGGCCTCATCGGTGTTCCGGGCAAACCGGAGATGATCGGAGCGAACGCCGAGGCGATCGACACCGCAGAGAACCGCAACAAGTTCAAGATCGCGATGACGGAGATCGGCCTCGAGTCGTGCCGGTCGGCGATCGCCCACACGATGGGTGAGGCCTATCGAGCTGTCAAGGAGATCGGCCTGCCGATCATCATCCGCCCGGCGTACATCCTCGGCGGACGCGGCACGGGCATTGCCTGGACCAAGGAGGAGTTCGCCGAAGCGGCGCAGATCGGCCTGGATGCGAGCCCGATCAGCGAGATCCTCATCGAGGAGTCGATCGTCGGCTGGAAGGAATACGAACTCGAGGTGATGCGCGACCACGCCGACAACTGCGTGATCATCTGCGGCATCGAGAACGTCGACCCCATGGGAGTGCACACCGGCGACTCGATCACGGTCGCGCCGATCCAGACGCTCACCGACGTCGAGTATCAACAGATGCGCGACGCAGCGATCGCCTGCATCCGACGGGTGGGTGTGGAGACCGGCGGCTCGAACGTGCAGTTCGCGGTCAACCCGGCCGACGGTCGCCAGGTCGTGATCGAGATGAACCCGCGTGTCTCGCGTTCCAGCGCGCTCGCCTCGAAGGCCACCGGCTTCCCGATCGCGAAGATCGCCGCCAAGCTGGCGATCGGATACACGCTCGACGAGATCCCCAACGACATCACCGCAACACAGGAGTCGTCGACGCCTGCGTCGTTCGAACCGGTTCTCGACTACGTGGTCACGAAGATCCCGCGGTGGGCGTTCGAGAAGCTGCCCGGCGCATCGGGTGTGCTCGGCACGCAGATGCAGGCCGTCGGCGAGGTCATGGCGATCGGGCGAACCTTCCCCGAGAGTCTGCAGAAGGCACTGCGCTCGCTGGAAGACGGCCGTTACGGGTTGAACTGCGACCCGGGGGAGGAGCGCTACACAGCGGAATACGCAGCCGATGCGGACCTGCTCGCTCAGGCCTGCATCCCCACGCCGGACCGCATCCTGCAGGTCGGCGAGCTGCTCAAGCGCGGCATCACCGTCGACGAGATCAACGACGCGACGAAGATCGACGTGTGGTTCCTCGACCAGATGTCGATCATCACCGAGGAACGCCACGCGCTCGCCACGCTCGGCATGGCCGCCATGACGAAACGCGGTTGGAAGCGCGCCAAGCAGATCGGTTTCGCCGACGCACAGCTCGCCTACCTGTGGGGCGTCGACGAGATGGACGTGCGCACGGCGCGCATCGCCGCCGGGGTCATCCCGACGTACAAGACCGTGGACACCTGCGCTGCGGAATTCGCAGCCGAGACGCCGTACCACTACTCGACCTACGAAGACGAGAACGAGGTCCGCCCGTCGGACGGCACGAAGGTGATGATCCTCGGGTCGGGTCCGAACCGGATCGGGCAGGGCATCGAGTTCGACTACTGCTGCGTCCACGCCTCGTTCGCGCTACGCGACGCGGGCTTCGAGACGATCATGGTGAACTGCAACCCGGAGACGGTGTCGACCGACTACGACACGTCCGATCGGCTCTACTTCGAGCCGCTCACCAGGGAAGACGTACTCAACATCATCGACGCGGAACAGCCGCACAAGGTGATCGTGTCGCTCGGTGGGCAGACGCCGCTGAAGCTCTCAGGAGAGATCCCACTCGACCTCGTGGCCGGTACCTCATCGGATTCGATCGATGCCGCCGAAGACCGCGAACGCTGGAACGTCATCTGCGACGAACTCGAGATTCCTCAACCTCCCGGGGGCACAGCGGTGAACCTCGACGAGGCGTTGGCGATCTCCGACGACATCGGGTTCCCGGTGCTCGTCCGTCCGAGCTACGTGCTCGGTGGCCGCGCCATGCAGATCGTCCACGACCGCGATCATCTGGCATCCGCGATGGAAGAGCTCGCTGGTTTCGGGTCGCTCGGCAAGGAGGGTGGACTGTCCGCCGAACGTCCGGTCCTGGTGGACCGGTTCCTCGCCGACGCGACCGAAGTCGACGTCGATGCGATCCGCGATCACACCGGCGAAGTGCTGATCGGCGGCGTGATGGAACACGTCGAGGAGGCC
Source organism: Ilumatobacteraceae bacterium (assembly GCA_963797925.1). GTDB lineage: Bacteria > Actinomycetota > Acidimicrobiia > Acidimicrobiales > Ilumatobacteraceae > Ilumatobacter_A. The sequence goes on from CAWCQZ010000002.1 coordinate 528,804, forward strand.
GGTGTGCACTCCGGTGACTCGGCATGTGCGATCCCGCCCCAGACGTTGCCCAACTGGGTCGTCGAAGTGATCGAGTCGTACGCCGCAGCGATCGCCAAGCGCCTCGACGTGCGCGGGCTGATCAACGTGCAGTTCGCCGTGGCCGGTACCACCGTCTACGTGATCGAAGCCAACCCACGTGCCAGCCGTACGGTGCCGTTCGTGGCGAAGGCGACCGGCGTGCCGCTTGCCAAGGTGGCGACTCGGGTGATGCTCGGAGCGACGCTCGCCGAGCTGCGTGAAGAGGGTCTGGTGAAGCCACCGGTCGGCGGCGGACACCACGGCCCGCGTGGTGGCGTGGACGGCCCGTCGCCGCACGTGGCGGTCAAGGAAGCGGTGCTCCCGTTCACGCGGTTCCCCGAAGTCGACCCGGCGCTCGGCCCGGAGATGCGTTCCACCGGCGAGGTCATGGGGATCGACACGACGTTCGGTCGAGCCTTCTACAAAGCGGAACTCGCGGCCGGGACCGTGTTGCCGACATCCGCCGAGGACGGGATGGTCTTCCTGTCGCTCGCCGACAAGGACAAGCCCGCAGGTCTGGTGGTCGCTACCCGTCTTCGTGCGCTCGGGCTCGGCATCGCCGCCACGGCCGGGACCGCCGCGTACCTCGCCAAGTTCGATCAGCCCGCCGACCAGATCGTCGCCAAGGTGCACAACGACGGCGAGCGCTCGGACGAGGATCCGTCGTTGCCGACCGCGCCGGACCTGATCGCCGACGGCAAGATCGGGTTCGTGGTCAACACCCCGAGCGGCAAGGCCGCCCGCAGCGACGGCGCCACCATTCGCAAGGCAGCGAGCCTGCACCACGTCAGCTGTGTCACCACCGTCGCCGCAGCGCTGGCGGCCGCGCAAGGTCTGGCCGAGCGACACGGCAGCACCCTGAGTGTCCGCAGCTTGCAGGAGTATCACGCAACGGGCGGGGCGACCGACTGATGCACGTGCAGGTCGGGTCGATCACGCTGCCGGGCCCGGTGATGGCTGCGTCCGGTACCGCCGGCTACGGCAGCGAGCTCGCGTCGTTCATGGACCTGTCGCAACTCGGCGCAGTCGTCACCAAGTCGCTCGCGCCCTACGAGTGGGCGGGGAACCCGGCGCCGCGTGTTCATCCGACAGCGCAGGGGATGATGAACGCGGTCGGTCTGCAGGGCCCGGGCATCGAATACTGGTTGAAGCATGTGCTCCCGGATCTGTTGGCGACCGGCGCCACCGTGGTCTGTTCGATCTGGGGGCGGTCCCTCGACGACTACCGCCTCGCCGCCGAGCAACTCGCCGAGGCTCCCGACGGCGTGGTCGCCGTGGAGGTCAACCTCTCGTGCCCGAACCTCGCCGGACACGGGATCTTCGCGCACGACCTGGAGCTGTCCGCTGCGGTGATCGAGGCGACCGAAGCGTGCAGCCGGCCTCGCTGGGCCAAGTTGAGTGCGAACACCGACCGGACGGTCGACGTGGCCCGAGCGGTGCGAGACGCCGGCGCCGAAGCGGTCACGTGCATCAACACGCTCCTCGGGTTCGGCTACGACCCCGACACGTTGCAGCCCGTGCTCGGCGCTGGTGGAGGCGGCCTCTCCGGGAGAGCGATCCACCCGGTTGCAGTGCGCACCGTCCACGACCTCCACGCTGAATTGCCCGACCTCCCGATCATCGGGGTCGGGGGAGTGGCGTCGGGCTGGGATGCGGCGGAGTTGCTGCTTGCCGGGGCCACTGCCGTGCAGGTCGGCACCGCGACGTTCGCCGACCCGGCGGCACCATCGAAGGTGCAGGACGAACTGCTCGACTGGATGTCTGAACGTGGGATCGCACGCACGACAGATGCCGCTGCACTAACGTGATTCCATGGCCACACCACCACAGTTGACCCCCGAACAGCGGGCGGCGGCGCTGCAGAAGGCAGCTGAGGCTCGGACTGCTCGCGCCGAGATCAAGGCTCGCCTGAAGATGGGCACGATGTCGCTGAAGGAAGCGCTGGACTCCGACGATTCAAACGTCGGCAAGTTGAAGTGCGTCTCGATGCTGGAGTCGTTGCCAGGAGTCGGCAAGGTCAAAGCTCGTCGCCTGATGGAGGAGATCGGCATCGCCGACAACCGTCGCGTGCAGGGGCTGGGTGCTCAGCAGCGCAAAGCGCTGCTCGACGAACTGCATTGAAACGACCGGGATCTCAAGCGCCGCGATCCGCTCTGATCGTTTGCTGTCGCAACGATAGGTTGTCTCGATGATCATCGTCGTGTCCGGCCCCGGCGGTGTGGGCAAGGGAACCATCGTGGACGCGCTCGTCAAGCGTGACCCGCAGCTGTGGTTGAGTCGATCGTGGACCACCCGCGAGCAGCGCCCGTCCGAGACCGACGACGCATACGTGTTCACCACCGCCGAAGAGTTCGACGAACGCATCTCGGCTGACGGCTTCCTCGAGTGGACCGAGTTCCTCGGCAACTACTACGGCACACCGACCCCCGAGGTCGGCGATGAACGGGACCTCGTGCTCGAGATCGAGGTGGACGGTGCGCAGCAGGTCAAGCGGGTCGCTCCTGAAGCGATGCTGATCTTCGTGATGCCGCCCTCACGCGAGGAACAGGAACGACGCCTGCGCGGTCGTGGCGACGTGGACCACAAGGTGCACGCTCGGCTGAAGAAGGCCGAAGAGGAAGAGCCGATCGGCCGCAAGCTCGCCGATCACGTCGTCGTCAACGACGACCTCGAGACGACGATCGACGAGATGCTCGCGATCATCGACGCCGCCCGCTGCGGCTGAAGGCTGGTGAGTAACGCTGAGGCGATTCGTGCTGCCGGTCTCGCCCAGCTCAGTCAACGACTGTGACCCGCACCGGTTTTCCGGAGCAGCCGGAGGGCGCGACGCCCTGAGTTCGATCAGAGACGTCGGGTTGCGCCTCGTTCCGAAGTCGTCGTTGTGGACTCATGCAGCATCTGCCTCGCAGGCGGCTCGAAGGCGTGCTCGTGCGATGTTGGTCATCTCTTTGATCTCGTCGGGGGTGTCGGGTCGGTCGTCGGGGTCGTCTTCCGCATGGAACTGGGGTGTTCGTGCTCCGACGGGGAGGATGATGGTGCCGTCGGGTCGGATCGTGTAGTCGATGCCGTTCGTTGCCCGTTGTCGTCTGAGTTTGAGGTGGTGTTTGGCGTTGTTGTGTTTGGCGCAGAGGATGCCGGCGTTGTTCTGGTCTGTTCGGCCGTGTTCGTTCCATTCTGTGTTGTGGTCGACGTCGGACCAGCCGGTGGGGAGGTCGCAGCCGGGGTGTTGGCAGCATCTGATGAGGAGTTTTGCGGCGTCACGGGCGGGGCCTCGGAAGAGTCGTTTCTTGCGTCCGTAGTCGATGACGTGGCCGTTGGAATCCAAGACGACTCGTCGGATGTGGCCGGCGAGGACGGCTCGAAGCACGTCGTGGGGGTGGACCGGGTACGCCGCGGTCGGTTTCGCAGCGGATCGAGCCGAGTCCGGCCGGGTCGGCCATGAGGTCTTCGAGGAGGGTGTTGGATGCGGGGAGTCCGGTGAACGGGTCCACCGGGAGTCCGTTGATCGATGTGGGTGCGAGGCCGGCGGCGGTCATGATGCGGGCGAAGGTGGTGGAGTCGGTGACGATGTTGACCACGGTGGCGGCTGCTGTGCCGTCGACACCAGCCTTCGCAGTCGACGCTGCTGCGCGGAAGATGGCGATGATCGCGTCGTAGGAGCGTTGCGCGGCTGTTCGTGCGAGCTCGTGGTTGTGTGCGTCGTTGCCGTGGAGGTCGCGGCGGGCTGCGAGGTCGTTGTCGAGTTCGGCTGTGCAGAAGGTTTCGTAGATGCCGATGATCTCGTCGGTGGTGACGCCGTCGCCACCGGCGACTCGAATGTCGAGTGATGAGGCGACGTTGGTGACGTTGGCGTTGCGATGCTCGATCGCGTCGTCGCGTTGATCGTGGGCTCCGTCGGCGTCGGCTTGGGTGACGAAGTGAGCAACAGTGACGGCGAAGTCCTCGAAACTCATTTCTTCGGCGTTCACCAGCAAGAACGGCAAGAAGGCGGGCAACATGTCGCGGACCCGCCTGTTGCCGTGAGTCGTCGCGAGCAGGGCGACCTGCGGGGCGCCGATGCGACCCCGGAGCCAGGCATCGCCGATCGACGGCAACGCATCCACCGCAGCCGCCACGGACCGCCAGCGAGACACTTCGTGGTTGGACCAATTGCATGTGGCTTTGAGATAGCCCTTCATCGAGCGGTGAGCGTCGGCCTGATGGATCGAACGAGCGTCAGCGACTGCGATCGCCGCTGCCAGCTCGGTCTGGGTCTCACGGTTCTGCAGTTCGAGCTCGCGGATTCGCTCGTCCAGGCCCGAGTCGGTGAGGTCCACCAACCCGGAAACCAACACCTCGAACATGTGGACAATTGTATCGAACACACGCGCGTGTGCCGGTCTCTCGATTCGACGCTCGAAATGTGGCGCACGGGCCGGTTCGCGGCTGCCCGGAGATGGCGCTGAAGGAACACGAGCGCAACCATTGGTCGCCGAGTGAGGACCTTGCACGGAACGATTCTGGCGCTGTCCTGCAACGTCAGCAGGTGCCTCTCCACGCAGTCTGGTGGAAAAGAAATCTCAGAGAATTCCTGAGAAATCCTGTCGTCTGCCTCAGTCACCGGACCGGTCGGCGAGCACCGGTCGAAGGTTGGCGTCGACCTGATCGAGGACCGACGTCAAGGTGGCGAGATCGCTGTCAGAGACTCCGGCGAACACGATCTCGCGTTCAGCTCGGACGTCGCCGGCGAGTCGGCGGGCACGTGCTTTGCCCTGTCGTGTGAGGGCGAGTACCCGGGCGCGCCGGTCGTCAGGGTCTTCGGTGCGCTCGACGAAACCAGCGACGACGAGTCGTTCGACCAGCCGGCTGACGTTCGGGCCGTCATCGAGCGCGACCTCGACCAGTGCACTCTGGGAGAGCGGGCCGGTTTCGTGGAGCTTCATCACGATGAAGAACTTCTCCGGTGTCAGTTCGCTGTCGTGCGCATCGAGGAACCGCCCGAGGTGGGTCAGCAGCAGGCGGTTCGATCGATGCAGGCGATACGCCAGCGCCTGCTCGATCGGTGAGTGATGTGGGGAATCCTTCACGGTCCGACCAACGTTGCGTCGTAGTACGCCGAGTTCGGCGGTGCAGCGAGGCAATCCTCGAGGGTGGCGAGCGATTCTGCGAAGTAGTCGGATTGTTGGTACGCGTCGAACGCCACTCGGTCGGTCCACTCTTCGGCGATCAGCACGTGATGGTCGTCGTTGGCGTCGACGGACACGACGTAGAACTCGCAGCCGGCGAAGTCTCGTGGGACCACGGCGGCCTCCTCGGCGAGACGCTCGACGACGGTCGCGCGGCCTTCCGGTGAACAGGTGAGGGCGACTCGGGCAGTGAACATGTTGTCTCCAATGTGGGCGAACGCAATAGGGGCGAACGCAACTATATGAGAAGCGGAGGCCGCCTGCAATGGGCGAGGCGCTCCGCTAGCAGGGTGCTGAAATTCTTCTGATTGGTGCTCGCGTTCTGGGTTGGGATCGAAAAGAATGGGGGCATGCGTGGGAGCCCTGATCGCCAGTTGTCAATGTTGTCGTCGTTGTCCACCGAAGATCTGATTCCGGCGGATCATCCGATCCGCCGGATCCGTGCCGTGGTCGACGAAGTGCTCGCGGGTCTCGACGCAGAGTTCGAGGCGATGTACGCGACGTCGGGTCGCCGGTCGGTGCCACCGGAGCAGTTGTTGAAGGCAACGGTGTTGATGGCGATGTACTCGATGCGCTCGGAGCGGGCGTTCTGCGAACGCCTCAACTACGACATGTTGTTCAAGTGGTTCCTCGACCTGCCCATCGACGGCCGGGCGTTCGACGCGTCAACGTTCACCAAGAACCGCCAACGACTGTTGGAGCATGAGATCGCCGACAGGTTCTTCGCAGCCGTGGTCGCGCAAGCGAAGCTGCGCCGCTACATGTCGTCGGATCACTTCTCCGTCGATGGGACCCTGTTGCAGGCGTGGGCATCGAACAAGAGCTTCAAACCGGATCAGCCCGACGGCGACGGCGAGTCAGGTGATGGCAACGGGTTCAAGGGCCGCAACGCCGAGGTCGACTTCAAGGGCCAGAAGCGATCGAACAAGACGCACACCTCGACCACTGACCCTGAAGCAATGCTGTTCCGCAAGAGCAACAACGCTGCAGCCGAGTTGTCCTACATGGGCCACCTGCTGATCGAGAACCGGTCCGCGCTGATCGTCGACGCCGACCTCACCGCGGCAACCGGGTTCGCGGAGCGGGACTGCGCGACCGACATGCTCAGACGGCTCCCGAAACGGGCCCGGCGACGCACGGTTGCTGGGGACAAGAACTACGACACCAAAGACTTCGTTGCCGACGTGCGTGGTCTCGGGTTCACGCCTCACGTCGCGCAGAACACCACGAACCGGAGATCCGCGATCGACGGGCGCACCACCCGACACGCCGGCCATGTCGTGTCGCAACGGATCCGAAAACGGGTCGAGGAACCCTTCGGTTGGATCAAGACCGTCGGCGCCGGCCGCAAGCTCCGCTACATCGGCCAACAACGAAACCGGGCCTGGTTCAAAATGGAAGCCGCGGTCTACAACATCATCAGAATCTCCGCTCTCGACGCCGCAGCAGGCGCATAGGCCACCGGCGCCGCCCAGTCGAGACGGAGTCTGGGCGACCGGCCCGGACAACACCGAAAATCGGTCCACAAACGAGCCAATCAGACCCGATCAGCACCGCCCAGGCCCGCAGACCCCGAATTTCCGCACCCTGCTAGAAGCGTCCGCCGTCGACCATGAACTGCTGAGCGGTGCATGCAGCGCTGTCGTCGGCGGCGAGGAACAGCACCATCTGGGCGAACTCGGCCGGGTAGATGCGGCGCTTGATCGCCTGGTCGCGCAGCGTGCCTGCCTCGCCCTCGGGGCTCCACCACTTGGTGAGCTGGCGCTCGGTGGCCACCCACCCCGGCAGCACGGTGTTGACCCGGACGCCCTGGGGGCCAAAGGTGCGAGCGAGCGTGCGTGTGATCCCTTCCACGCCTGACTTCGCGATTGCATAGCCGGGGAAGAAGTCCTCCTGCATCATGTAGCTGCTGGAGCCGATGTTGACGATCGAACCCTGCTCGGCTTCCAACATCCGTGGCGCCACGGCCTGGATGGCGAAGAAGTAGTGCCGCAGGTTCACCGCCACGCGGTCGTCCCAATAGTCAGCGGTGACCTCGTCCCATGTGTGTCGGTCGTCGCTGGCCGCGTTGTTGACCAGCACCTCGATGCCGTCGAGGTCGTCCTGCGCACGAGCGATGCCGGCCTGCAGGGCGTCGATGTCGGTGAGGTCGATGTCGTAGAAGATCGGTGCGTGCTTCGGATCCGTGGCGACGAGCATCTCGACGAGCTCGACGCCGCGGTCGGCTTGGATGTCGGCGAACCCGACACGGCTTCCCTGCGCCACGAACTGCTCGACGAGACCGGCGCCGACGCCGTCTGCTCCGCCGGTGATGAACACCGACCGGTCGACGAGCGACGGGTAGGAGGCGTAGTTCTGCGGGGGAGCGGCGTGTGGGTCGATCGGCATCCGCCGGATCGTAGGAGCCTGGATCAGAACCCGTACAGGCGGGTCGCATTGTTCACCAGGATCCGCTCGTCGATCCCGTCGGGGACCCACGCCGCCGTCGTCCGGTCACGTCCGGGATGCGGCCAGTTCGACGCCCAGAGCAGACGATCCGGTCGATGCTCGATCAGCGCTGCCGCCAGCGGCTCGACCAGAGCGACATCCGCCGACGACTCGTACGGAGCGGAGAGCTTGACCCACGTGCGGCCGGTGTCGAGGAGTTGGAGCAACGCATCGAACTCCGAGCTCTCGACGGCGACGGGCGGCATGAAGCGACCGACGTGATCGACGACGAGATCGGTGGGAAGCGACAGGAGACGCTCGATGCGATCGGGCAGCTCGCGCCCGTCGAGCTGTAGCTGGATGTGCCACCCCACGTCAGCGATCCGCTCGGCGACGGGTTCGAGGTGCTGCCACGCCACGGCGCCACCGGGCAGCATGTGGAACCGGGCGCCCCGCACGCCGAGCGCATCGAGCCGCTCGATCTCGCCGACCGTGGTCTCGGCGTCGATCACCATCACGCCGCGAGCACTCACGCCGCGTGCTTCGAAGTCGATCATCGCATCGAGCTGGCAGCGGTTGTCGAGGCCGTAGGCGCTCGGCTGGACCACCACGACCCCGGTGGTCGCCGGAAACGTGTCGATGTACTCGGTGACCGACGCATCGTCGGCGTGCACGACGGCAGTGGGCGCTGCGGGAAACCGGTGGTCGTAGACGTGGATGTGGGAGTCGATGGTCAACGAGCCCACCACGAGCGCAGGCGAGTCGCGTCGTCGGCGTTCACCGATCGGGGAGGGATCTCGCCCCGAATCATCGCGTCGACCTGTTCGACGCTGCTCGCTGCCTGAGCGTCGGCGTTCTCGGGCGTCAATCCGCCGAGATGCGGCGTCGCCACGACATCGGGACGCCCGGCCAGCAACGCGGACGGGCGCTGGTCAGCAGCCTGGCCGACGTCGAGACCGACACCGGACAGCCGTCCGCTGTCGAGGGCAGCAGCGACGGCAGCCTCGTCGAGCAGCTCTCCTCGCGAGACATTGACGAGCACCGCGCCATCGCGGATCGCAGCGAGCTGGTCGGCGCCGATCAGGCCGGTCGTGGCCTCGTTGCCCGGAGCGAGGGGGAACACGACGTCACTCCGACCGAGCAGGCCGTCGAGGTCGACGTCCTCGAACGGTGACTCGACGTTCGGGTCGCTCACGAGCACGTCGAGCCCGAGCGCTGCGAGCAGGTCGGCGAGGTACGAACCGATCGCTCCGAAACCGATGATGCCGGCGGTCTGCCCCCGCACCTGGCGTCCCGGGCGCTGCGGCGGCTCCCGACCGTCCCGGTAGTCGACGGTCGAGGAGGCGATCTGCCGGGACACATCGAGGAACAACCCCAGCGCCAGCTCGGCGGTCGATGCGACGAAGCTCTTGTCGGCGCGGCCGACGAGGACCCCGGATGCCGAGGCGGCATCCACGTCGATCGTGCTGACGTCGACCGCGGACCGCAGGAACGCGAGCAGATCGGGCAGTGCTGTGAACAACTCGGTGGCGCCGGGCGTCACCCGGTGCGCAGCGATCACGTGGCATCCGGCGGCCGCATCGATCAGTTCTGTCGTCGACAGGTCCCGATCGAACGGGTTCACGACGACGTCGGCGATCTGTTGGAGTCGAGGCAGGGCACGCCCGTAATAGGCGTCGAGATCCTCCGGATTGTGGGTGACGAGAACTCTCATGGCGCCCTTCATTGCCGCCAGCCTCGCATGGCCACTGAACACCGGGCGAACCTCTTCGCCCGGTAGGCTCGGATGACTATGGCGCTGGACCACAACACGATGATCAACCCGCCCATCGAGAACTTGCTCGACAAGGTCGACTCCAAGTTCACGTTGGTGACGCTCGCGGCCCGTCGTGCGCGCAACATCAACTCGTACTTCAACCAGCTCGGTGACGGCCTCGGTGGGATGATCCCACCGCAGGTGTCCTCGACGGCCCGCAAGCCGCTGTCGATCAGCTTCCAAGAGATCTCCGAGCAGAAGATCGTCTGGACCGAGGCTCCCGAAGAGCCCGAGCTTCCCGAGGTCGAGGAAGACCCCGAAGCAACAGCTCAGGCTGCGGCAGACGCCGCCAAGAGCGACGACTGAGCCGATCGTGAGCCCGCAGCAGGGCGAACCGAGCCCCCTGGCGGGCAAGCGAATCGTTCTCGGAGTCACCGGCGGCATCGCTGCCTACAAGGCCATCGAGATCTCGCGTCGACTCGTCGACGCCGGCGCCCACGTGGTACCGATCATGACCGAGGCCGCACAGCATTTCGTGGGCACCACCACGCTGTCCGCGCTCGCGTCCGAGCCGGTGCAGACCGAGCTGTGGCACAACCCGACGACGCCGATCCCCCACACCGAGGTCGGCCAAGGCGCCGACCTGATCATCGTTGCGCCCGCCACGGCAAAGGCCATCGCCGCCTACCGGATGGGCTACAGCCACGATCTGCTGCAGAACACGCTGATCGCCACACGAGCACCCGTGATCGTGTGCCCGGCGATGCACACCGAGATGTGGGAGCACCCGAGCGTCGTCGACAACATCGCCGTGCTCCGTGAACGTGGGGTCCACATCGTCGATCCGGAATCGGGTCGTCTGGCCGGAGGCGACGTCGGCGCCGGCCGTCTCGCATCTCCGGAGTCGGTGGTCGCTGCCGCCGAGCGAGTACTGGGGTCACGAGACCTGGCAGGGACGACGGTGATCGTGTCCGCTGGCGGCACTCGTGAACCCATCGACTCCGTCCGCGTCATCGCCAACCGGAGCTCGGGCAAGCAGGGCTACGCCGTTGCTGCCGAAGCAGCGTCGCGCGGCGCACTCGTCACGCTGGTGTCCACCGTGACGCTCCCCGTTCCGTCGGGTGTGGAGATCGTCGCAGTCGAGACCGCTGCCGAGATGCAAGAAGCGATCGAATCCCGCTCCGCCAGCACCGACGTGATCGTCATGGCGGCCGCCGTTGCCGACTTCCGACCCGTTTCCGTCGCCGATCACAAGCTCAAGAAGCGCGATGGTGCGCCACAGATCGTGCTCGAGTCGACGCCCGACATCCTGGCGGGGCTCGGTGCGGCCAAGCCCGCCGGACAGGTACTCGTCGGATTCGCTGCGGAGACGAACGACCTCGTCGCCAACGCCCAGTCGAAGCTCGAACGCAAACACCTCGACCTGATCGTCGCCAACGACGTCGGTGCACCATCCGTGGGGTTCGCTCACGACACGAATGCGGTTACGCTGCTGCGACCCGACGCGGAGCCTGTCGAGATCGACCTCGCCGCCAAGCGAGATGTCGCCCGGGCCGTCATCAACACGATCGTCGAGATCCGCGCAGCTGCCGAAATCGAGACACAGACAGGAAAGATCTGAATCATGGCCAACTACACGTTCACCTCCGAAAGCGTCACGGAGGGCCACCCGGACAAGATGGCCGACCAGATCTCGGACTCGATCCTCGATGCGATCCTCACGGAGGATCCCGACGCTCGAGTCGCCTGCGAAACCATGGTCACGACCGGTCTCTGCGTCGTCGCCGGTGAGATCAGCACGAGTGCCTACGTCGAGATCCCGAAGATCGCACGCGACACGATCAACGGCATCGGCTACGACAACGCTCTCTACGGGTTCGACGGCAACACCTGTGGCGTCATGGTCACCCTCGACGAGCAGAGCCCCGAAATCGCTCAGGGCGTCGACACGTCCGAGGAGGTCCGCGCCGGCAAGTCCGGTGAGGACCAGCTCAACGAGCAGGGTGCCGGCGACCAGGGCATGATGTTCGGGTACGCCTGCACGGAGACGGATGCGCTGATGCCGCTGCCGATCCACACCGCACACCGCCTCGCCGAGCGCCTGGCCGACGTTCGCAAGTCCGGCCAGGTCCCGTACCTGCGTCCCGACGGCAAGACCCAGGTCACCTTCGAGTACGACCAGTCCGGTACACCGGTGGCACTCAAGGCCGTGCTGATCTCGACGCAGCACCAGGACGGCATCGACCGCGACACGGTCATCCGCCCTGATCTGATCGACGCGGTGATCCGCCCGACGATCCCCGAGCAGTTCGCCGACGACGACTACGAGGTCTACGTCAACCCGACCGGGAACTTCGTCCGCGGCGGACCCTACGCAGACTGCGGCCTCACCGGTCGCAAGATCATCGTCGACACCTACGGCGGCATGGGCCGTCACGGAGGCGGTGCCTTCTCGGGGAAGGACCCGTCGAAGGTCGACCGTTCGGCCGCATACGCCGGCCGATGGGTCGCCAAGCACGTCGTTGCGTCGGGCGCTGCAGATCGCTGTGAGATCCAGCTCGCATACGCCATCGGCATGGCGCAGCCGATGAGCATCTTCGTCGAGACCTTCGGCACGGCCAAGGAAGATCCCGCAAAGATCGAAGCCGCCGTTCGAGCGACCTTCGACCTGCGCCCCGGCGCGATCGTGCGAGACCTGGACCTGAAGCGTCCGATCTACAAGGCCTCGGCGGCATACGGCCACTTCGGGCGCGATCAGTTCCCGTGGGAGCAGCTCGGCAAGCTCGACGAGCTGAAGTCTGCGCTCGGCGCCTGATCCGAACCCCGCGAACACCGCGGTGACCGACTGGAGCAGCGACCCCGATCGTCCACGCTTCGCTCGCGTCCTGCCCGATGTGACGGGCCTCGACAAGCCGTTCGACTACTCGATCCCCGACGACCTGCACGACAGCGTGCAGGTCGGCACGATCGTCCGCGTCGAACTGCACGGCCGCCGTATCGGCGGCTGGGTGATCGAGCTGCTCGACACTCCGAGCATCGACGAAGCAGGCGTCAGGCCGATCGCCAAGGTCACCGGCCACGGCCCATCGGCCGAGCTGATCGACCTGGCGGACTGGGCGCACGTGCGATGGGCCGCCCGGCGTACTCGACCGTTCCTCGTCGCAGCGTCGCCGAAACGAGCCGTCCGGGCGCTGCCGCTCCCACACCGGCGGGCGCAGTCACCGTCACCGTCCTCGCCGGCGACCACAGCGCTCCTGCAAGCCGGCGGTGGGGTGCTCCGACTCCCGCCACGCAGCGACGTGCTGCCGTCCATCCTGTCTGCGATCGCCACCGGCTCGACGCTCGTGGTGCTGCCCACGCACTCCGACGCCGTACTCATGGCATCGCGGCTACGACGGGCCGGCGCGACGGTTGCGCTCGTGCCGGACGACTGGGCGATGGCGGCCGGCGGCGTCGACGTCGTCGTCGGCACCCGCTCTGCTGCGTGGATGCCGTGCGCCGAGATGGCGGCGGCGATCGTCGTCGACGAGCACGACGAAGCGCTGCAAGAGGAGCGGTCGCCGACGTGGCACGCCCGCGACGTGGTCGCCGAACGATGCCGCCGCGCCGGTGTCCCCGCCGTGTTCATCTCGCCCGTACCGACACTGGTCGCCGTCGAGGAACTGGCCGGCCCCGCCGGCCCGGTGCACCCGTCCGCCGAACGCGAACGACACGGCTGGCCGCAGGTGCAGATCGTCGACCGCACCGACGAGGACCCATGGAAGAAGTCGCTCGTCACCTCCGAACTGATCGAGCGCATCCGGGACCCACTCCAGCGAGTGCTCTGCATCTCGAACACGACCGGGCGCGCCCGGGTGCTCGCCTGCCGATCCTGCAAAGCACTCGTCCGGTGCGAGACCTGCGATGCCGCCGTCGGCCTCGCAGACGACGGTCGCCTCGCATGCCGGCGCTGCGGGACGGTCCGGCCGCCGGTCTGCCAGGAGTGCGGCGCCGGAGCGTTCGCCAATCTCCGTCCAGGGGTCACTCGGATCGGCGAGGAACTCGAGGCGGCGGCGAACCGACGCGTGGTCGTCGTGACCGGCAAGGACGAGGAGCCACCGGCGCGCTCCGACCTCTACGTCGGGACCGAGGCGGCGCTCTACCGGGTGTCACCCGTCGACGTCGTCGCCTTCCTCGAGTTCGACTCCGAGATGCTCGCGCCCCGGTTCCGAGCGTCCGAACAGGCACTCGCCCTCCTCGTGCGGGCTGGTCGACTGGCCTCCGTCGTGATGGTCCAGACGTTCAACCCCGACCACGAAGTGTTGCACGCCGCCGTCAGGGCCGAGCCGCAGATCGTCATCGACGCCGAACGCGAACGTCGATCGATGCTGGGGTTGCCGCCGTACGGTTCGCTCGCCTCCGTCACCGGTGCGTTCAGCGACGAGGTCGTTGCCCAGTTGGACCGCGAGTCGGTCCAGGTCGGCGGCGACGGTGACGACCGATACCTCGTGCGGGCCGCCGACTGGACGACCCTCGGCAAAGCGATCAATGCGACGACCCGGCCACCCGGGTCCCGAGTACGCGTCGCCGTCGACCCACCCCGCGTCTGAACCAGCGATTCACCGAGTCGGGCGTTTGCATCGCGTCGCCGGGCTCAGCCGGCGATCGAGCGTACGAACTCCGCCACTCTGGCCGTCCACGAGTCGAGTTCCTCGGTGGTCGACGCAATGTGCTTCGTGGCGTGCGGGATCAGCTGTGCGAGTTCGTCAGCAGTCGCAACGGGATGAACGGCGTCGCCGGTCCAGGCGAGGATCAGCGCCGGGCACGCGATCTCGGCAATCCGCTCCCGATCGGGGAGCTGCGCTCTCGTTGCACCGCGCATGGCCTGCGCAAGCCGCTGTGGATCCCAGCTCCGCAACCCTTCGGCGCGGCGTGACCGGTACTCGGGATCTTCGACGAACGGATCGGGCGGTGGCATCGCCGCGCCCGCCTTGATCAACGGTTCGACGCCGAACGACTCGACGACCTTCGCCCCTTGCTCGTAGACGTCGGTCTGCCCGGCGCGCGCTTCCCATCCGGTCGGCGGGATGACCAGCACCAGTCCCAACAGCCGCTCGGGCGCAGTCACGGCGGCATGCAACGCCGTTGCACAGCCCATCGACGCTCCACCGGCGACGTATGCGTCGATCCCGACCGCGGTCGCCAGCTCGAGCTGATCCGACGCGAGCTCGTCCCATCCGTAGGCGTCGAGGTCTGGCGTGGTCTGCGACTCGCCGTGACCTCGAGCGTCGTAACGCAGCACGGTGGCCGGAACAGCGGACCAGTCGAAGAGACCCTGCTCGTCCTCCAGACTGCGACTCTGGGTCAGGCCGTGCCCCCACACCAGATCGACGCCTGTGCCGGCTCGCTCGTAGGCGATCTCGCAACCTCTGATCTCGATCGACGTCATGGTCGCTAGTGTCGCATGCCCCGTGAACACTGATCTCTTCCCCGAACTCGACGCCGAACGAGCTCATCTCGCCTTCGCGCGCAACTCGCGCGACTCCATGATCGAACGACTGGAGGCGGTCGACCCGGCTGGCGCTGCCGACCAGATCACCCAGGAGTACGTCGAAGTCACGGTGGCGGACGCGTTGGACACGCTGCGCAGCCCCGGCGCCGGCGACTTCTTCGGCCGGATCGACGCAGATCCGGATTCCGACGAGGAGGGCCGCTGGTACGTCGGCCGACGCCACATCGAGAACAATACCCACGATCCCGTCGTCGTCGACTGGCGCGCCCCGATCGCTGCGCCGTTCTATCGAGCGACGGCCGTCGACCCGCTCGGCGTGGCGTTCCGGCGCCGCTTCACGCTGTCGGACGGCGACCTCGTGGCCTACCTCGACGAACAGCTCGACGACCCCGATGGTGGGGGAGCTGCAGCGGGTATCCCCGACCCGGTGCTTGCCGAGATCGGTGCCGAACGCAGCGGTGAGATCCGCGAGATCGTCGCCACGATCCAAGGTGAACAGGACGTCGTCATCCGTTCCGACATCGATCAGGTGCTGATCGTCCAGGGCGGTCCGGGAACCGGGAAGACGGCGGTTGCGCTGCACCGGGCTGCGTATCTCCTCTTCGAGCACCGGGCACGGCTCGCCCGAGACGGCGTCCTCGTCGTCGGGCCGAACCACGCCTTCCTCGACTACATCTCCAACGTGCTGCCGTCGCTCGGCGAGCGGACCGTGCGGCAGGCCACCGTGCAGGAGCTGTGCATCCCGCGCATCGAGGTGAGCGGCACCGACGATCCCGAACTGGCCCGCTGGAAAGGTGCAGCAGACCGCCTCGTCGACCTCGAGAACGCTGCGCTCGGGTCCATCGGTGGGCCCGACGAGGACATCGTCGTTCCGATCGGCGTGCGCAACCACGTCGTCACCGCCGGCGAGTTCGCCGGATGGGTCGCCACGGCGACCAGTGGCAATGCGCCGATCAACGAACGTCGCGCCAGGCTGACCGCCATTGCGCAGCGCGAGATGCTGCGCAAGTCCGGCAAGGACGACGTGTGGAGAAGCTGCGGACCGCTGAAGTCCGCGATCACCAAGGCCTGGCCCACTCAGAAGCCGATCAAGCTCGTCGACGGCATGCTCCCCGGCCCGAAGGGCAAGAAGCGGGTGTGGACCGACGCCGACCAACTGCTGGTCGACGAAGCGAACTCGCTGCTCAACGGATCACCGTTCACCTACGGCCACGTGGTCGTCGACGAAGCGCAGGACCATTCCGATGTCGCGTTGCGGGTGATCGGCCGCCGCAGTCCCGCCGGGTCGATGACGTTGGTCGGCGACGTCGCGCAGTCGACCACGCCGGCTGGACAGGAACGTTGGGCCGACGTGTTCGCGCACCTCGGCCCCAACGGCTCGACCGGCATCGTGGCCGACCTGACGATCGGTTACCGGGTCCCGGAACCGGTGCTCCGCGTCGCCAACCTGCTGCTGCCACTCACCGGAGTCGACGCCACCGAGAGCCGCAGCGTCCGGTTGGCCGGCGACGCACCGGTCTGGGACATCGGCACGTCATCGACGGTCGTGGAACGCACAGCGGCGGCGACACGCGAGTCGAAGCGGTTGCACAAGCTGACCGGCGTCGTGGCGCCACTCGAACTGCACGCATCGATCACCACTGCGCTCGCCGCCCTCGACCTGGCGGCGGTCGACCACGTCCACGAACTCGAACCGACGGAGGTGCCGCTGTTCGAACCGCATGCGGTCAAAGGCCTCGAGTTCGACGGCGTCGTCGTGGTGAATCCGCACGACATCCTGAGTGAAGGTTCCGACGCCGATCACACGGCTCGTGGTGCGCGACTGCTGTACGTGGCGATGACCCGAGCGGTTCAACGCCTCGCGTTCGTCACCGACGCGCCGGCACCCGCCGTCATCTCCGGCTGAGCGCCGTACTCAGCTGACGGCGAGCAGCCGAAACCCGGACTTGCTCGCCACTCGCTCGGTCGGGTGGCCCTCGAACGTCAACCAGCGCTGGAGCGAGTCGGCTCCGAGGTGCTTCTGGACGACGAGGCAGGCCGTGCCGTCCACGGCGAGCCGAGCGAGCCAGGTCAGGAGCAACTCGCGCAGTGCCGGCTTGCCGATGCGGATCGGCGGGTTGGACCAGATCGTCGAGAACTCGATGTCGACGGGCACGTCGTCGGGGTGAGCCACTCGGATGTTGCCCAACTTGTTGCGTCGAGCGTTGCGCTCGCACAGCGCACGCGCCCGCGGGTTCACGTCGATCGCCCACACCGTGGCGCCGGGCGAGCGGCGCGCCATCGTCAGTGCGACCGCTCCCGTTCCGCTCCCCAGGTCGAGCACATGACCGTTCGAGGCGAGCGGTGCGTCGGAACGCAGGAGCAGCGAGGTGCCTGCATCGAGGTGACCTCGGCTGAACACGCCGGTGTCGGTCTCCATGGTGAAGGCGGTGTCCGGGAGGGTCACATCGACGATCACCGGATCGGAAGCCACCGTCGGGTTCTCGAAGTAGTGCGACTCCTGCTCGGGCTGTGGCTTCTCTGTCATCGCTCGTAGCCTGGCACCAATGTCGTACAAGATCAGGACATACGGCGACCCGGTGCTGAAGAGCAAGGCTGCAACGGTCGAGAACGTCGACGGCAAGGTCATCCGACTGGTCGACGACATGTTCGACACGCTCGTCGACTCGGGCAACGGGCTCGCGCTCGCAGCGCCCCAGATCGGCGTGCAGAAGCGGGTCGTCGTGTGGGACCTGGGCGACGAGCCGCTGGCCATCGTCAACCCGGAGATCGTCGAAGACGACGGCGAGTGGGCGTTCGACGAAGGTTGCCTGTCGATTCCCGGCCTGTACGTCGAGATGCTCCGCCCGAAGAAGGTCCTCGTGCGTGGCGTCAGCCTCGAGGGTGAGATCATCGAGATCGAAGCCGACGAACTCGAAGCTCGGATGTTCCAGCACGAGATCGATCACCTGAACGGCGTGTTGATGTTCGATCGTCTCGAAGGCGACCAGCGCAAGGAAGCGCTGTCCGAGTATCGCAAGATCGAAGAGCAGACCGCTGCGGATGCAGCCGTTGCGCAACGCGGCGGACTCCTTCGTCGGCTGCGCGCCGAATAGATGCAGATCATCTATCTCGGCACGCCGGACATGGCCGTGCCACCGCTCCGGGCGTTGGTCGACGCCGGCCACGACATCGTCAGGGTGATCACCCGGGTGGACAAGAAGCGAGGGCGTGGAGGTTCGTTGTCTCCGAGCCCCGTCAAGGCTGCGGCCGTCGATCTCGGCCTGACCGTGTCGCACGACCCTGATGACATGTTGTCGGTGGACGCCGAACTCGCCGTGGTCGTGGCGTACGGCCGGATCATCAAACCGCACCTGCTCGATGCGCTGCCGATGGTCAACCTGCACTACTCGCTGCTGCCACGCTGGCGTGGCGCTGCTCCGGTCGAACGGGCGATTCTGGCAGGCGACGCGGAGACCGGCGTCGACGTGATGCGTCTCGAAGAGGGATTGGACACCGGCGGTATCTATGCCGAACAGCGCGTGTCGATCGGCAACGGCACCACCGCCGACGAGTTGCGCGCCGAGCTGAACGATGTCGGCTGCCGCCTGCTCGTCGACACGCTCTCACGCCCGCTCGCCGAGTGGATCGACGAGCCTCGCCCGCAGACCGGCGAACCGCTGTACGCCTCGAAGCTCGACAAGGTTGAGTTCGAGATCGATTGGGACCAGTCACCCGTCGACGTCCACCGCCGGATCCGCATCGGCGGAGCATGGACGACGTTCCGTGGCAAACGACTCAAGATCCACACCGCTGACCTGGTCGACGAGACGATCGTACCGACCACGGTGCAGCCGGAAGGCAAGGGCCCCATGGACTTCGCTTCGTGGCGCAACGGCGCCCAACCAGCGCGCGACGAACTGTTCGGAGACCTGTGAGCGATCTACCTCCTCCCGAATCCGGTGCGTCCACGCCGCAACGATCCGGCGAGCTCGCGCCGCCCACCGGAAAGCCACTGAACCGCAAACAACGTCGGGCCGCGTTGCAGACCGGTGCGAAGACGGAGGCCGGGACGACCGAGGCGAAACCCGTCTCGCGCTCTGCGGCCCGCAAGAAGGCCCGCGGCGTCGCGCTCGACGTGCTGCGACGAATCGAGAACGACGGCGCCTACGCCAACCTCGTGCTCGGCCCTGCGCTCGACGCGTCCGAACTGTCGGAGCAGGACCGCAAGTTCACGACCGAGCTGGTCTACGGGTCGACGCGGATGCGCCGAGCGTGCGACGCGATCGTCGATCGCTTCGCCCACACGTCGCCGGACGAGCAGACCCGCTCGATCCTGCGGCTCGGCGCCTACCAGCTCGCCTTCATCGGTGTGCCGGCGCACGCTGCGGTCAGCGCCACCGTCGATCTGGCGCCGACGAAGACGCGCGGGTTCATCAACGCAGTGCTCCGCCAGATCGCCGAGTTCGACGTCGCCGACATGGTGTGGCCCTCAGATGCCGCCCGCCTCAGTTACCCGGAGTGGATCGTCGATGCGCTCGCCAACGACCTCGGCGACGAGTCGACCGCCGCACTCGAGAAGATGAACGAGGCGCCCGGTGTCACGGCTCGCGACGACGGCTACGTGCAGGACTTCTCGTCGCTGTGGGTCGCGTATGCGGTCCAGGCGAAGGCGGGGGAGCGGGTGCTCGACATGTGCTCGGCTCCCGGTGGCAAGGCAACGGCGATGGCCGGGTCGGGCGCGTCCGTGTTCGCCGCTGATCGTCAGGCCCACCGAGCGGTGCTCGTCCAGGAGAACGCGGCTCGCCTGGACCTCGACCTGCCGGTGATCACCGCCGACGGCACCCGGCCGCCGTTCCGGTCGGGCACGTTCGACGCCGTGCTGCTCGATGCACCGTGCTCGGGGCTGGGCGCTCTCCGCCGCCGTGCCGACGCACGCTGGCGGATCGAACCGACCGACGTCAGCGACCTCGGACGCCTGCAAGCGCAATTGCTCACGTCGTCGGCGGACATGGTCGCTCCCGGCGGCCGCCTCGTCTACTCGGTGTGCACACTGCTCGACGCCGAATCCGTCGACCACCGCACGCCGGACGGCTTCGAGGTCGACGACACCGAACCACCGTCGGGTCGCTGGCGGCGCCATCGTCAAGGGTGGCGCGTGCTTCCCCAGGATGCGGACACCGACGGCATGGTGATGATTCGGTACCGTCGCACCACATGAGCGACGAGACGCAGCCCGCCAAGGTCCTCACCTGTTCCGACGGCGTGATCCACGGAACCCGTGAGGACAAGAGCGGCGAGGCGCTCGCCGACTTCCTCGCTGCCAACGGCTTCGAGGTGGTCGAACGTCGGGTCACCGCCGACGGCACCGAGAACGTCGCGACCGCGCTCACCGAGATGTCCGACGGTTTCGCCGGCCTGATCGTGTCGACTGGTGGCACCGGGTTCGCTCCTCGGGACCAGACGCCCGAAGGAACGCGAGCCGTCATCGAGCGCGAAGCGCCGGGCCTCGCCGAGGCAATGCGACTGTGCAACCCGCTGGGGCGGTTGTCGCGAGGCGTCGCCGGTGTCCGTGGCGATGCGATCATCGTCAACACGCCCGGGAGCACCAAAGGCTGCGTCGAGCAGCTCGAGGCCGTGGTCGACGTGCTCCCGCACGCGCTTCGCCTGCTCTGGGACGCCGACAACTCCCACTGAACCCGAGCCCATTCCGGTGTTTGCGTTGCAGTTTTTGCTGTGATGACGCCCGAAAGCGTCACGCAAACCCGATCGGTCGAGATCCTGGTCTGGCGGTAGCCTCGCTCGCGTGCTGAGACTGGTCCTTCCGAAGGGTTCGCTTGAGCGAGCCACCCTCGAACTCTTCGAAGCGGCGGACCTTCCGGTCCAGCGCAATTCGTCGGTCGACTACCAGGCGAACATCGACGATCCGCGTATCGAGTCCGTTCGAATCCTGCGTCCGCAGGAGATCCCGACGTACGTGTCCGAAGGGCTGTTCGACATCGGGATCACCGGGCGCGACTGGGTCGAGGAGACCGGCAGTGTCGTCGAGAGCCTCGGTGAGCTGAAGTACTCGAAGAACACCTCCAAGCCGATCCGCATGGTCGTCGCTGTCGCTGGCGACTCCACTGCCGAGTCGGTCAAGGACCTCCCCAACGGCGTCCGCGTCCAGACCGAATACCTCGAATCGACACGCCGGTTCTTCGAAGCGAACGGGGTCGAGGCCGACATCCGTCTCTCCTACGGCGCGACCGAAGCGAAGATCCCCGACATCGCCGACTGCGTGGTCGAGATCACGGAGACCGGCCGAGCGCTTCGCGCCGCGGGTCTGAAGGTGATCGACGTCATCCTCACGAGCTACACCGAGGTCGTTGCCAACCCGGTCGCCTACGCCGACCCGGAGAAGCGCAAGGCGATGGAGCAGGTGATGACACTGCTCAACGGCGTGCTCGACGCTCGCGGCAAAGTCCTGCTCAAGCTGAACGTCGACGAAGCACACAAGGAGAGCGTTCTCGCCGTGTTGCCGTCGATGAAGTCGCCGACCGTGTCACCGCTCTCCGACGGTGGCTACGCCGTCGAGTCGGTGATCGAGAAGTCGACGATCAACCTCGTCATCCCGGATCTGCGTGAAGCCGGTGCGACCGACCTGTTGGAGATGCCGATCTCCAAGATCGTCCCGTGATCCGCGTCGTCGGTGCACGCGGGTGACCGAGCTGGCACGAGGCCGCGGCCTCACAGGTCGCGTCGTGTCGTTCGATGCAGCCGTCGGGCTCGGTGAGATCGAGTCGACAGCGGGGGAGCGGCACGCGTTCCATTGCATCGAGATCGCTGACGGGACGAGGGAGATCGCTCCTGACACCGACGTCAGTTTCGATCTGCTCCACAAGTTCGGGCGAGCCGAAGCAGCGAACATCCGGTCCTGAACCGGGAGCCGACGACATGGCCGACGATCGGGTCCTCAGAGAGCGTCGGATCATCGACGTGCTGATGTCGCTCGGCGAGGGAGAGGTCACCACGTACGGCGACATCGCGGACGTGGCCGGCTATCCGAAGCAGTCGAGACTCGTCGGACGGATTCTCCGCGAGAGCACCCTCGAGGTGCCGTGGTGGCGAGTCGTCAATGCCCAAGGGCGTATCCGAACGTCCAACCCTGCGTTGCAAGCAGAGCTGTTGGCCGAGGAAGACGTGCTCGTGACCGGCGGTCGGGTGATGGACGCGCCGATCGGTCGATTCCGCCGCGACGATCACTGAGGCCGGGTGCGGCCAGTAGCACTCAGTCGTCCGTGCCGAGGGTGAAACGTTCAACGCTCAGGTGATCGAGGGCGATGTGGAGGCGTCGGAGCACGGGGTCGCCCGCCGAGAGCTGAGCGAGACCCTCGCTTCGATGAATGGCCTGCACCCCTACGGATGGGCGCCGCCCTCGTAGGCCTGCTCGTGGTCGGCGTCGGCGTGTGCCTCGTCGTCAGGAACCGGCGAAGGCGGGTCGTCGTGAACGGCGCGTGACCGACGACGGATGCGGATCAGCGCAACGGATTCCATCGCAACGCCGGCTCGGGCTCGTCGCCGGAGAGGAACGCGTCGAACGAGGAGCGGATGTGCTCACGTGCCTCGGTCTCTGGCCATTTCGGCGACACCCACCACAAGCGATGGCTCGCTGCAGAGGTGCGAAAGAGCCGCTCGTGGTCCCACTCGACTTCTGCGAGCCCGAGCAATTCGTCGACCATGCCGGGATGGCCGGCCAGGTGAGCGAGTCGGGCTGCCACCTCGTACTCGACGATGTTGCCACGCTCGAGCTTTCCGGCGCCGTACATCGGGGCGTACCAACCGCCGACCTGGCAGAACGCGCCGATCGTCAGCCCGATGCGTCGCATCTTCCGTTCCCGAGCCGGGTCCGGCGCCGAGTCGAGCACGTGCAAGAGTCGGCGCACGGCGCGTCGATGTCGGATTTCGTCGAGAAGTACGAGGCGGAGCATCTCGCGATCGTCGGCCCGCTTCGGTCGACGCAACGATCGCCGATGGCCCAGGTATGCGTATGCGGCGGCACGCTCGCCCGAGTACGCCATCTGGAGCAGGGTGACGAGTTCGGCGCGAGCGCTCGACGCGTTCACCCTTCGGGTGCTGTCTGGCCCTTGATCTGCACGAAGGCCAGTCGGATGTTCTGCAACGCGTCCACCATCGTCGGGGCCTCCGGGCCGAGGCGGTCCCCGAGACCGTCGACGAGGCACGCCAGCGCGTCGATGGCGAGCGCAGCCTGCGCCAGGTCCGGCTCTTCTGCCGACAGGTGGATCGCTGCGAGTTCGTAGAGGCCCATCACGTGGTTGGTCACCACGACCTCGGCGGGCACGCTGGCCAGACGGGCTCGCGATTCCTCCATTGCCTGCTGGGCGTCCGCGATCTGCTGCTGCTCCTCGGGGCTCATCTGTTCGAACTGCGCCTGCAGGTCGTCGAGGCCCGGGATCTCTCCGGAGAAGGCGGCGTCGGTGGATTCGGTGTTCTCGTCGGTCACGACGCTCACGATACCGACCGCGGCCGCACCGGAGGTTTCCCGAACAGGGCGCGGTACCCTCGACGGGCACAACTGATTCGAAGTGGGAGCAATCCCCACCTGTCCACGACTGGCTCCGGCCGACAGTGTCCAGGTACTGAGGCTGAGACAGCCACCTTGCCGCCCGTTCACACGGACTCGGTCGAGTGACGGTCGCTCCGCGGACTTCGCGTCGAGCACCAACATTCGAACATGGGGAGGCCCATTTGCACAGGAGTGAAGTCTCATAGCACCGCGACGACCAGAACCGCGTGCCGAACAGCACCGCATCAACGACCGCATCCGCAGCCGCGAGGTCCGACTCATCGGACCCAGCGGCGACCAGCTCGGAATCAAAGCGGTCCCCGAAGCGCTGCGCATGGCGCGTGGCCTCGACCTCGACCTCGTCGAAGTGGCACCTCAGGCCAAGCCGCCTGTGTGTCGCATCATGGACTACGGAAAGTTCAAGTACGAGGAAGACCAGAAGGCCAAAGAAGCGCGCAAGAACTCGACGAACGTGTCGGTCAAAGAGGTCAAATACCGACCCAAGATCGGCAAGGGCGACTTCGACACCAAGACCCGCAACGTCATTCGTTTCATCGACGACGGACACAAGGTCAAGGTCACGCTGCAGTTCCGAGGCCGAGAGATGGCCCACCCGGAACTCGGCGCGAAGATCCTCGACAACGTGATCGAAGCAGTGGGACCGGCAGCCAAACTCGACAGCCGGTCGCGACTCGAAGGTCGCGCCATGTCGATGGTGCTGTCGCCAGACAAGCAGGCCCAAGAGGCCATGAAGAAGGCAGCTGCGGACGCCGAGAAGGAAGCAGCAGCCGCAGCCGATGCCGACGAGGCCTCGACTGACACAGGATCAGAAGGAGAATGACATGCCGAAGATGAAGACATCGAAGACCGCTGCGAAGCGGTTCAAGAAGACCGGGACGGGCAAGCTCCGTCACGAACAGCAGAACAACCAGCACAAGTTCGAATCGAAGTCGTCGGCGCGCAAGCACCGCCTCGATCGTGACGCCGACGTGGCTCCCGGTGATGTCCGGCGAGTCAAGCGGATGCTGGCCGAGCGCTGAGACTCAAGCGCTGAGAAACGAGGAGTAGAGCAATGGCAAGAGTAAAGCGTGGCGTCACCAAGACGAATCGTCACAAGAAGGTTCTGAAGCAGGCAAAGGGCTACTACGGCAACAAGAGCCGTTCGTTCCGCGCTGCAAACGAGCAGGTCATGCGGTCGGGCAACTACGCCTTCCGCGACCGTCGCGCCCGCAAGGGTGAGATGCGCCGTCTGTGGATCCAGCGGATCAACGCAGCATGCCGCATCAACGACATGAGCTACAGCCGCTTCATCGCGGGGCTCAACGCTGCAGGGATCGAAGTGGATCGCAAGATCCTCGCCGACCTCGCAGTCACCGACGCCGCAGCGTTCGCGACGTTGGTCGAGAAGGCCAAAGCGTCGCTCTGAGACACCGTCCTCGGATGCGAAGCTCTCTGAGCTGAACACCTGATTCGATCGAAGGCCCGTGCCGAGTGCACGGGCCTTCGTCGTTTTCGCAGCGGATCGAGCGACGTCGGTAGCGTGAGCGCGTGGCCGGCCTGGAGTTCAAGAATTCGAACGTGCAGGCGCTCCGCCGACTGTTGGCCGACCGCTCGGAGCGTCACGACACGGGCTGCTTCGTGATCGAAGGTCCCACGTCGACGCTCGAGGCCGTGCGTGCCGGTGTCGTGTGCCGCACGCAGTTCGTCCCGGACGGGTCGCAGGCAGCGGTCGACGGTGGTGGACAGGTGGTGTCGCTCGCTCCCGGCGTCATCGAGCGTGTCGGCTCGACGAAGCAGCCACAGCCGCCGCTCACCGTCGCGGAACTCCCGCACCACGATGTCCCAGAGGTACTCGCCGCTGCGTCGTTCGTCGTGGTCGTGGACCGTGTCGGTGACCCGGGCAACCTCGGCACGATCATGCGGTCGGCGGAGGCCGCTGGAGCGGACGCCGTCGTCGTCACGCCCGGTTCGGTCGACCCGTACAACCCGAAGGTCGTGCGATCTTCAGCGAGTGCGATCTTCCACGTTCCGATCGTCGAAGCGACCATCGACGACGTTGCGGCATCCGGTCTCGAACTCTTCGGCACGAGCAGCCACGAGTTCCCGGGACGCACGGTCGAGGCGTACACCGATGCCGACATGACCGGCAGAATCGCGATCGTGATGGGCAACGAGGCCGCCGGACTGCCCGACGAATGGAACGACGACGTCGGTCCGATCGCTCGTTGGGTCACGATCCCGCATGCGGGTCGGAGCGAGTCGCTCAACGTCGCGATGGCGACCACGGTGCTCGCGTTCGAAGCAGCCCGCCAGCGTTCCTCCGCCGGGTGACGCCCTAGGTTGCGCCCATGGCTGATGCGCTGATCGAACAACTCGAATCGACCGGGGTCACCCACGAACTCGTCGACTGCGACCCGGCGCTGGCGGACACCGCAGAGTTCTGCGCGGCGTACGGCTTTCGACTCGCCGATTCGGCGAACACGATTCTGGTCATCGGCAAGTCGGATCCTCCCGTCTACGCAGCCTGCGTCGTGCTCGCGAACACCAGGCTGGATGTGAACAAGGTGGTGCGGAAGCGCTTGGGCACCAAGAAGGCATCGTTCGCTTCGGGCGAGGCCACGGTCGCCGTGACCGGGATGCAGATCGGTGGCGTGACGCCGTTCGGGTTGCCTGCCGACCTCGCCGTGTGGGTCGATGCTCGAGTGATGCAACGAGAGCGGATCATCCTCGGTGGTGGCGGGCGTGCCCGCAAGGTGCTCGCAGACCCGGCGATCCTGACGGCGATCGGTGCCGACGTCGTGGAAGATCTGGCGCGGGAGATCGAGGGATGACCACCAGCGTCGTTCCGATCCTCCGAGTGGCAGACGCCGAGGCATCCGTCGAGTGGTACAAGCGCCTC
Source organism: Ilumatobacteraceae bacterium (assembly GCA_963797925.1). Classification (GTDB taxonomy): domain Bacteria; phylum Actinomycetota; class Acidimicrobiia; order Acidimicrobiales; family Ilumatobacteraceae; genus Ilumatobacter_A. The sequence goes on from CAWCQZ010000002.1 coordinate 555,147, forward strand.
GGCTTCGAGCAGATCTTCGAACATCGCTTCGCCGAGGGGATGCCGGCCTACGTCGGGATCCAACGCGAGGACGCGGTCATCCACCTCTCTGAACACACGGGCGACTCGCCTGGTCCGAGTCTGATCTACGTGTGGGTCGACGCGATCGATCCGCTCGCAGAACTGTTCGGTGCCACGCCGGACGAGATGCCGTGGGCCCGGGACTTCGAGGTCACCGACCCGGACTGCAACCGTGTGCGTCTCGCCGAAGCCCGCTCGGAGGGCTGAGCGCAGCGTTGTCGCTCAGTCCGAGGACTGGAGGTCGTTCGACCACCAGGCGACCGCTGACTTCGTGCCGGCTGGGATCTCGGTGAACCCACCGTCATGGATCTGCACCGGAGCCGACTCGACGAGTGCCGACCACAGGGACGGTGTCGGGTGCACGATCGTGATCGGTCGGTCGAGCGAATCCCACCTGGCGACGAGCGCAGGGTCCGAGCGCATCCACGCCCACTGACCGGCGTGTGCACATTGAGCAGCCTGCTTGCCCCAGGTCATCTCGAACTGTGGGGTCACGGCGATGAACAAGGCGGTTGCATCAGCGACCTCGTCGCTGCGCCCGACCTCGTCGAGCGGTGTCGACTGGATCTGCAGTTTGGCGAGTGCCTCGGGCGCCTGATCGAGCGGGCCGGGGACGAAGGCCCGGACCTCGGCACCGTCGCGAGCGACGGTCACGCCGTCCGGTTGCTGTGCTCGCTGCCAGGCCGAGGCCCGCCCGCGGCGCACGATCTTGCGGATCCGGTCCCCGTTCCACGCGTCGACGGCGTCGTGCCACACCCCGCCGGGCTGACTTCGTTCGTCTTCCAGCAGCGCGATCGTCGCCAGCGCCGCCGCCGAGCAGATCGCGGATGTGGTCGGGGGATCGACCTTCTCCACGCGAGCTGCCAACTGGAGAGCGAGCGGCGACTCGGTCATCTGGACCGCTTCCTCGGTCACACGCCGGTGCCGAGGCGATCGCGCAAGATGTCGAGACCCTCGCCGTCGAGGGCGTCCAGGGAAACGGGCCTGCCCCACATCGCGTGGGCAAGGGTCCGTGCCGGGCCCGTGACCAACGGCCCAGAACCGGTGGACCAGTCGATGTCGGTTGCCCGGAAGGACAGCCCAGCGAGCGCCTTGCGATGTCCGAACAGTGCGTACCGTCGCGACGTGGCGGTCCCCAGGGCCGGTCGTGCGTGCTCGGGCTGCTCGTCCGTGATGCGACCGAGTGGGATCTCGATGTCGCGGCGATGCACGACCACATCGGTCAGCGGGGCGCGGGCGTCGAAGCCACTCGGCGTCGACCGATCTCCCGCATGACCTCGGATGTCGGCGATGATCGCTGGTCGCCCGATCGCCTTGCGTTCGACGATCGTCTGCGCGTTGATCGCATGAAGGCTCGCCGCAGGCTTGAACCAGGTGCCTCGCTGGCGCATCGACCGCCTGAGATAGTCGAGCGCGCTGTAGGTCCAGACCACGGTCAGATGCGCAGCGACGTCCTCGATGGTCCAGCCGTCACAGCACGAATCGACCCTCCACTCGTCGTCCGACAGGGACTCGAGGAGGTCGGCCACGGCCACACGTTCGGCTTCGAGCGCCGCGAACAGGTCCATGACGGACAACCTACTGAACGAATCGATCCGCTGGCCGTTGACCGCGAGCCGCTACCATCACCGTCGTGACGACACAGTTGCAGCGATTTCCGTACCCCGGCTGAACCGGGGAAACGAACGCTCCTGCGCCACGTCCTGAATCAGACCGGGGTCACACACGACGCCACTGCACGCACGTTTCGACCGCCCCTTCGAGAGGACACTCCTTGATCTCCGACATCACTGCCGCACGCGATGCGGCGCTCTCCGACATCGCGCAGGCCACCTCACCCGACGACGTCGCGACGCTGACCGCCCGGTACGCCGGCAAGAAGGGCGAACTCTCGGGGCTGAAGAAGCAACTGGGTTCGCTCGAGTCGATCGACGACAAGAAGGCTGCCGGTGCAGCGATCAACGAGGCGATCGCGGCGGTGGACGCAGCGCTCGCCACACAGCGCACCACGCTGGCCACCGCAGCGACGGCCGCTCGTGTCGAGTCGGAACGACTCGACCTCACCGAATACGTCGGCAAACCGGCTCGCGGTCACGCTCACCTCGTCACGCAGGCGTGGGAACGGCTCGAAGACGTGTTCGTCGGTATGGGCTTCCGGGTGGCCGAAGGCCCCGAAGTGGAGACCGACTGGCACAACTTCGAAGCCTTGAACATGGGGGAAGGGCACCCGGCTCGCGGCGAGTTCGACACCTTGTTCGTCGACCATTCCCCACCGGATGGTCGACCTGGCTCGACGGTGTTGCGCACCCACACGTCGCCGGTGCAGATCCGCACGATGCTCACCGAGGAGCCGCCCATCTACATCGTCGCTCCAGGCCGGGTCTTCCGTCGCGACACGCCCGACGCCACGCACATGCCGGTGTTCCACCAGATCGAAGGGCTCGTCGTGGATCGCGACATCTCGATGGCCGACCTGGCCGGGACGATCGATGCGTTCACCAAGGCGTTCTTCGGTCAGAACTGGAACTCGCGGCTACGGCCCAGTTACTTCCCGTTCACCGAGCCGTCGGCGGAGTTCGACATCCAACGGCCTGATGGCTCCTGGATCGAACTCGGTGGTTGTGGCATGGTGCACCCGAACGTGCTGACCGCCGGGGGGATCGACCCCGAGGAGTTCAGCGGTTTCGCGTTCGGCTTCGGTATCGACCGGATGGCCATCATGCGCCACGGCGTTGCCGACATCCGCGAGATGTTCGCGGACGACCTTCGATTCACGGAGCAGTTCTCATGAAGATCCTTCTGTCCTGGCTCAACGAGTACGGCGACTTCGGCGACCCGACGAACGCCGACGACGTGCGACGCGTCGCCGACGTCCTGACGTCGCTCGGGCTCGAAGTCGAAGGCATCGACTCGATCGGCGACACCGTCGACGGTGTGGTCACGGCGCGCATCTTGCGCCTCGAAGCCCATCCCGACGCTGCCAAGGTGCAGCGTGTCTACGTCGACGCCGGCGATGGCACGGAGTTGCACGTGTGGTGCGGCGCCGACAACATCTCCGCCGACGACATCGTTCCGCTCGCGACGCTCGGGACCACCATGCCGAACGGCATGACCATCGAGCGGCGCGGCATCCTCGGGATCGACAGCGAAGGCATGCTGTGCTCCGCTCGAGAACTCGGTCTGGGAGACGACCACGCCGGGATCCGCCTGCTCCCCGCCGACACGCCGATCGGCGTGCCGTACGGAACGGCACTGCAGATCACGCCCGACGTCCTGATCGATGCTGACGTCACGCGCAACCGCCCGGACTGCTGGGGGTACGTCGGGATCGCTCGAGACCTGGCCGCCAAGATGAACGTCGAGTTCCGCCCTCCCGCACCCCGTTTCGACGCCACGGGTGACTCGCGCTCGGCCCCGGTCGAGATCGTGGCGGGCGATCGTTGTGCTCGATTCACCTCGACCGTCCTCTCAGGCGTGCTCGTCGGCGAATCGGCGCCGTGGATGCAGCGCCGACTGACCGCAGCGGGCATGCGTCCGATCAGCAACGTCGTCGACGTGAGCAACTACGTGATGCTCGAACTCAATCAACCGAACCACGCCTACGACCTCGACACCCTCGGTGGTGGCGGGTTCCGTGTGCGGATGGCCGCGGATGGCGAGCATCTCGTCACCCTCGACGGTGAGGACCGCACGTTCTCGGCCCGCGATCTGTTGATCTGCGACGCGAACGACACGCCGATCGGCGTCGGCGGGGTGATGGGTGGCCTCGACTCCGAGATCTCGGACGGCACCACCACCGTGGCGCTGGAGATGGCGTGGTTCGCCCTCGTCGGCATCGGCCAGACCGTGACACGGACCGGGCTCCGCTCCGAAGCGTCGCAACGATTCGAACGCGGCGTCGACCCGTTCGGCATGCCCGACGCCATCGCCCGCTTCGCCGAACTGCTCTCGGAGACCTGCCCCGACCTCGTGATGCATGCCGGGATGGTCGATGCTCGCTCCGATTCCCTGATGGCCGAACATCGCTCGGTCGACGTCCGGATCCACAACGTGAACCGCATCCTCGGCACCGAACTCTCGGCAGACGATCTGCCCGGTCTGCTGGACCCGATCGGCTACACGGTGTCGGGAACCGGCGACACGCGAACGGTGGTGCTCCCGACGTGGCGACTCGATTCGACCTCCGAGATCGACGTGATCGAAGAGGTCGCACGCCACCACGGCTACGACCGACTCGGATCAACGGTCCCGAAGCCGGTCGGCCACGGCGGCCTCAGCGTTCGCCAACAGCGACGCCGCCTGATTCGCCAGGTGCTCCTCGGCCTCGGTCTCACCGAAGCCATGCCGAACCCGTTCCTCGCTCCCGACACGCTCGCCAAGGCGGGCCTGCCAGCCGAGGCGATCAGCATCACCAACCCGCTGGTCAGCGACGAAAGTGTTCTGCGGACGTCACAGCGACCCGGGTTGCTGCGAGCGATCGCCTTCAACGAATCGCATCGCCGCGACCGGCGCATCACTCTTCGAGATCGGCCACGTCTACCCGCCGGCCGAGGGAGACCTCCCGGGAGAGTTCGAACAGCTGACCGTCGTGCTCGCCGGCGCCGAGGCGCCTGCGGCGATGGCGGTGTGGCGCGAGTTGACGGCGGCGCTCGGCGGCGGCGCTCGGGTCGACCAGAGCAAGGTGCCGGCCGGGTTGCACGCAACCCGTCGTGCCACGCTGCAGGCCGGCAAGGATCCTCTCGGCGCCGTCGGCGAAGTCGCACCTGACGTGCTCGCTGCGTTCGGGGTGACCGAGCGCGTCGCGATCCTCGAAGTCGACCTCGACCAGTTCCTCGCTCGCGAACCGAAGCCGACGCAGTGGAAGTCGACGAGTCGCTACCCGTCGAGCGATCTCGACCTGTCGTTCGTCGTCCCCGACGACGATCCCGGCCGAGAAGGTCGAGAAGGCGGTCCGCCAGGGTGCGGGCAAGTTCCTCGTCGACCTCGACCTGTTCGACAACTACCGCCACCCCGATGCAGTCGGGGACGCGGGCGTTGGGCTACCGCATCCGGCTCCAGGCGGCCGACCGCAACCTCACCGACGCCGACATCGCCGAGGTCCGGCGCGGCATCGAGACCGCGTCGACGAAGCTCGGCGTCGAGCTGCGAAGCTGAACTCATGGCCGCTCCCGGCGAGATCGATCTCCAGACGATGCTCGATTCGCTCGACGTCGAGCGTCGTCCGGGCATCTTCACCTTCGTGGCCGTCGAGGTGCCCACTCCCGGACTGCTCGCAGCCGCACACGCCATGGTCGAGGAAGGCACGTCGACGACGCTCGTCCTGCCCGTCGAGTCCGCCCGTCGCGCCGGCCTGCCCGTCGTGGTCGAGATGGCCTGGCTGTCGCTCACGGTTCAGCTCGAGTCTCGAAGCGGTCGGGCTGACCGCAGCCTTCTCCAAGATCCTCGGCGACGCCGACATCTCGTGCAACGTGCTCGGCGGGCTACCACCACGACCACATCCTCGTCCCCGTCGATCGCGCCACCGACGCCATCGCCGCCCTGACCCAGAAGTCGGCCTGACCCTGTAGCGATGGTGCCGGGCGGGTTCGCTCGGGTCGACCCTGTCGTGATGGTGCCGGGCGGGTTCGCTACAGGGTCGACCCTGTCGTGATGGTGCCGGGCGGGTTCGCTACAGGGTCGACCCTGTCGTGATGGTGCCGGGCGGGTTCGCTACGGGTCGGCGCGTGTTGCCGCTCGGGCGGCGGGGTTCGTCAGTTGAGGGAGAGGTCGTCGGGGGCCAGGGCCAGCCAGCTGAGGCGGCCGGGCTGGCGTCTGCAGGACCGTGTGCCAGAGCTCGTCGGGTCGGTCGGAGAACACGTCTTCGATCTCGGCGTCGAGCACGAGCCACGCGCCTTGATCGATCTCGAGGTTCGAGCTGGCCTGCGCCCCAGCCGGCGTAGCCGCGGAACACCCTGACGTTGTCGACGTGGGCGGCAACGATCGCAGGGTCCGCCGACAGATCGGTCGAGGCGATCAGCCCGCTGATCGGGGTGATGTGCTCCACGGGCTCCTCGACGACGACCTTCGTGGTGGCCATCCCGATCATCGCGTTGGTCTCGACGGGGCCGCCCGTGAACACCGACGACGGTGCGGTCTGCAGATCGATCCAACGATCGAGGGGAGCTTCGAGCGCCTCGTCCGACGGACGGTTCAACACGAGTCCGATCGCGCCGTCCTCGTGGTGCTCGAGCACGTAGATCACCGTGCGATCGAAGTTGGGGTCCTCCAGAGGCGGCGTCGCGAGCAGCAACCGACCCTTGGTCTGTGGGGACGTCATGAACACACGTCCATTCTGGCGCGCCCGGCCGGCCATCCGTCATCAGTTCGGGTGAAACGGGCATCGTGCGGCATGGAACGTGGTGCAAGTACGTTGTGCGACGACATGTTCGAATCGTCAAGACCGGTGGAAAGCTGCTCGTGTTCGGCGCGGGAGCGATGGTCGTGGTCATCGTCGGGGTCTTCCTCATCGGGCCGAGCCTGTTCGACCTCGGTTCGCCGTTCTCCACCGAGGACGGTCGACCGGACACCGCCGGTCGTGCTCACCGAGATCAGCGACCTCGCCGAGTTCCGCGCCGCCGAGGCCCAGTTCGAGGTGCTGCTCGACGAGGAGGACGACGTCAGGTGGGTGCCTGACTTCATCGCCGGCGAGCGCGTCCAGTACGTCGCCGTCGGAGCGGTCGATGCCACGGTGGACTTCTCGCAGCTGACCGACGACTCGATCGTGTTCGACGAGTCGACGGGGAAAGCAGTCGTGTTCCTGCCGTCGCCGACGCTCGGTCAGCCGGTGATCGACTTCGATTCGTCCGGCGTGATGAACCGCGACCGGGGCGTGCTCGACCGCATCGGCGGGGTCGTTCGTCGACAGTCCGACCGGTGAGGAGAGCTTGATCGTGGCTGCGGGCGACAAGATGCTCGAAGCGGTGTCGGCCACCGATCTGCTGGAGCGGGCCGAGGCCAACACGGAGGAGATGCTCGAGACGTTGCTCGGCGGCGTCGGAGTCGAATCGGTCGACGTCGTCTTCGAGGACCCACCCATCACCTGACCCCGGCGAGGACGTGCGGCCACTTTCACCGAGCCACCACGTTCACTGGACAACATCGTTGCATGATCATGCATGATTCTGTATGGTCATGCGCCTATGGTCGCCACTGAGAGACAGGACTCGTCTCCGCGTCGGCATCATCGGTGCGTCCGGTTACACCGGCGCCGAGCTGCTCCGGTTGATCGCCGGGCACCCCGACCTCGACTCGACGTCGCCACCGGCGACTCGATGGCCGGTCGGCGCGCCGCCGACCTGTACCCGTCGCTCGCCACGGCGTACCCGGATCTCGTGTTCAGCGAGTTCGATCTCGCCGCCATCGACGGGCTCGACCTCGTGTTCCTCGGGCTGCCGCACCAGGCGTCGATGGAACTCGCTCCACAGCTGGTCGGCCGTGTCGGCTGCGTCGTCGACCTGTCAGCTGCGTTCCGACTCAAGGACGCTTCGCACTACCCGACGTACTACGGCTTCGAGCACACCGAACCCGACCTGCTGGCAGACGCGGTGTTCGGTCTCCCCGAACTGCACCGGGACGAGTTGGTCGGGGCCTCGTTGATCGCGACGCCCGGGTGCCACGTCACCGCGGCGACGCTCGCGCTCCGGCCGTTGGTCGAGGCAGGGCTCGTCGAATCGTCCGGCATCGATCGTCAACAACGTCACCGGCATCACGGGTGCCGGCCGCAACCCGACCGAGACCAACGTGTTCACCAACATCGACTCGAACGTCGTTGCCTACGGGCTCACGCACCATCGGCACACGCCCGAGATGGAGCAGGAGATCGGCGCGCAGGTGACCTTCACCCCGCACCTCGTCCCGATGAGTCGCGGCATCCTCGCCACCTGCTACGCCCGACCCACGGCGAGCTGTTCCGCCGAGCGGGTGATGACCGCACTGCGCGACGTTCTACGCCCACGAGCCGTTCACCACGGTGATCGACGCTCCGCCGGCGACGAAGTCGGTGCTCGGCTCGAACGCAGCGCACGTGTCGGCTCGTTTCGACGAACGAACCGGCACCGTGATCTCGATGTGTGCGATCGACAACCTGACCAAGGGAGCGTCGGGCGGCGCCATGCAGGCCGCCAACATCGCGCTCGGCCTCGACGAGACCGCTGGCCTCGCAACGATCGGTCTCGCGCCGTGAGCAGCGACTCGACGGCACCGAATCAACTGCGCGCCGAAACGCTGGTCGAAGCGCTGCCGTACATCCGCCAGTTCTCCGGCAAGACCGTCGTGGTCAAGTACGGCGGCAACGCACTCGCCGGCACGTCCGAGCACGATGCCCTCGCATTGTTCGCAGAGGACATCGTCATGATGCGACTCGTCGGCATGCGCCCGGTCGTGGTGCACGGCGGCGGCCCGCAGATCTCCGAACTGATGGCCAGGTTGGGCAAGGAGACCGAATTCGTCGACGGCCTCCGCGTCACCGACGCCGAGACCGTCGGGATCGCACGGATGGTGCTCAAAGGGCAGGTCAACCCTCAACTCGTCGCCGCGATCAACGTGCACGGCAACTACGCGGTGGGCGTGTCCGGTGTCGATGGCGGGCTGATCCGAGCCCAGGCCCGAGACGAGCGGCTCGGATTCGTCGGTGACGTCACCGAGATCAACCCCGGGGTGCTCGAAGGGCTGCTCGACGACGAGTTCATCCCGGTGATCGCGACCATCGGCTCCGATGCGACCGGCCAGGCGTACAACATCAACGCCGACACCGTGGCCGGGCGCATCGCCGAGGCTCTGGGCGCCGAGAAGCTCGTCTATCTGACCGACATCGAAGGGCTGCGTGCGCAGGTCGATGACGCGGCCAGCCTCATCCGCCAGACCACCGCCGATCATCTCGACGACCTCGTCGCCGACGGAACCATCGCCGGTGGGATGATCCCCAAGGTCAGCAGCTGCCAGCAGGCCGTGCGCAGCGGCGTCCGTCGCGCACACATCCTCGACGGGCGCATCGCCCACGTGCTCCTCCTCGAACTCTTCACCGACGAAGGCATCGGCACGATGGTCGTCGCCGACCAGGCAGCGCTCGACGCACACCTCGCTGAAACGAACGACGCCGACACTCGACCGAGCACGACCAACGTCGCCGCAATGCCAGGAGCAGCCTCGTGAGCACCACCGACAGTCACGCCTTCCATCACGCACCGATGGGCGCATGTCCGTTCATGCCGGTGTTCGGGCCGCCACGATCATGTTCGATCGCGGTCGAGGCACCGAGTCCTGTGGGACTCCGACGGCAAGCGATACCTCGACTTCCTCGCCGGCATCGCCGTGGTGTCGCTCGGCCACTCGAACGACACCGTCGCCGAAGCGGTCGGGGACCAGGCCGAGACACTGCTGCACGTGTCGAACTTCTTCGCCAACCCGGTGGCGACCGAAGCCGCGGTGAAGATCAACGGGCTCCTGAAGGACTCGACGGGCCACGACGGTCAGGTCTTCTTCACGAATTCCGGCGCCGAGTCCAACGAGTGCGCCATCAAACTCGCCCGAAAGCACGGCGGACGCGGACGGCACACGGTCGTCGTCGGCGCTCGGCAGCTTCCACGGCCGGACCCTGGCGACACTCGCAGCCACCGGCCAGCCGACCAAACACGAGCCGTTCGCGCCGATGCCCGAAGGGTTCCGTCACGTCGCGTGGGGTGACCTCGACGCGATGCGTGCCGCCGTCGACGGATCGGTCGCCGCCGTGATGATCGAGCCGATCCAAGGCGAAGGAGGCGTGCACCCGGCGACCGACGAGTACCTGCACGGTGTCCGTGAGATCTGCGACGAGGTCGGTGCGCTGATGATCATCGACGAGATCCAGACCGGGTTCTGTCGGACCGGCAAGTGGTTCGGCTTCGAACACTCGGGTGTCTCGCCCGATGTGGTCACCTGGCCAAGGCGATGGGCAACGGCATGCCGGTCGGGGCCTGCTGGGCCCGAGCCGATGTCGCCGCGGCGTTCGAGCCCGGTGATCACGGCAGCACGTATTCGGGCACGGCGATCGCCTGCTCGGCCGTGAACGCCGTCGATCGACGTGATGCAGGAGATCGACGCAGCATCGCTCGCAGCGACACAGGGGGAGCGACTCGCCGCGGCACTCATCCGTGTGCCCGGCGTCGTCGGCGTGCGAGGTCGCGGGCTCATGCTCGGCGTGGAGTTGGCCGACGGCCTCGACGCCCGTCGCGCCTACGCCGACCTGCTCGACGCCGGGCTCATCGTCAACGCCGTGAACGCCACGACCATCCGACTGCTCCCACCGATGACCGTGACCGACGACGAGATCGACGAAGCCGTCGCGATGATCGCCGACGCACTCGCGACACAGATCCACGAGGCCACCTGATGACGCGCCACCTGCTCGACGTCACCGACTTCTCGGTCGACGAGATCAACGCGATCCTCGACATCGCCGACGCCCCGGTCGAGTCGCTCGGCACACCGCTCGCCGGCAAGGGCGCCTCGCTGATCTTCGAGAAGCCGTCCAACCGAACCCGCCACTCGATGGAGATGGCAGTGGTGCAACTCGGCGGTCACCCGATCTACACCCGCGGCGAGGAGGTCGGCTTCGACACGCGAGAACCGGTGGAGGACGTCGCTCGGATCATGGCCGGTTACCACGCCGTGATCGCAGCCCGCGTCTTCGAGCACTCGACCGTCGAGCGGATGGTCGCGGCGATGGACGCCGACGGCACTGCCGTCCCGATCGTCAACATGCTCTCCGACTGGTCCCACCCGCTGCAGGCGTTCGCCGACGCGCTGACGATGCGTCAACGGCTCGGCCCGCTCGTCGGGCGAACCGTCGCCTACATCGGCGACTACGCCAACGTGGCTCGTTCGCTGGCGGAGATCTCGCTGCTGCTCGGCATGAACGTGCGTCTCGCATGTCCGACAGGTTTCGACGCGGACGAGGTCGAACTGGAACGCCTCGCGATGATCGGTCACGGCGACATCATCCAGACCACCCGCCCCCACGAAGCTGCCGAGGGAGCGCATGCGGTCCACACCGACACCTGGGTGTCGATGGGCCAGGAGACGCGAGAAGGAAGCCCGGCGCCGGGCGTTCGAGGGATTCGCCGTCGACGATTCGGTGATGGCCGGCGCCGCCAGCGAGGCGATCTTCATGCACTGCCTGCCGGCGTATCGGGAGTTCGAGGTCACCGGCGACGTGATCGACGGGCCGCAGTCGGCGGTGTTCCAGCAGGGACACAACCGGATGCACGCAGCCCGCGCCGCACTCGCCTTCGTGCTCGGCGACCAGACTCACGGAGGTGTGCAATGACCACCAAGGTGCAACGCCAGACCACGATCACCCGCCTCGTCGCCGAACACGAGGTCACCAGCCAACCGGAACTGATCGAGTTGCTCGCCGCGGAGGGCATCGACGCGACCCAGGCGACCGTGTCCCGCGACCTCGACGACATCGGTGCGGTGAAGGTGCGCGTCGCCAGCGGTGAACACCGTGTACGCGATCCCCGAGTTCGAGCCCGATCGGCTCGCGCCGCTCGACCATCTGCGTCGCGTGATGGGGGAGTGGGTCGCCGAAGTGGCCCTCTCCGGCAACATCGTCGTGCTGCGCACACCGCCAGGTTGTGCCCACGTCGTCGCCTCTGCGCTCGACCGCAGTCGCGTCGACGGCATGATCGGCACCGTCGCCGGTGACGACACGTTGATGTGCGTGTCGGTCGACCCCGACGGCAAGGCACTCGCCGCCCACCTCCGGCAACTCGCCGGTATCGACTGAATCGCCTCCCACGCAAAGAGAGCACCATGGACCTCGACGATCAACACGAATTCGCGCGCGACGGCGCCCTCCCGGCCAAGGCCAAGACCCTGTGGCACGGGCGATTCACCGGCGGACCGTCGGAGTCGCTGCTGGCCTACACCGTCAGCCTTCCCTACGACCAGCGGATGTGGCGCGACGACATCGTCGGTTCGAAGGCTCACGTTCGCGGGCTCGCCCGAGTCGGACTGCTGAGCAACGACGAGCGTGACGACGTGCTCCGAGCACTCGACCAGGTCGGTGCCGAGATGGAGACGGGCTCGTTCGATTTCGCCGAGACCGACGAGGACATCCACACTGCCATCGAGCGGCGGGTCACCGAGACTCGCGCCTGCCGGCGGCAAGCTGCACACGGCCCGCTCTCGCAACGACCAGGTCGCCACCGACCTGCGCCTGTGGTGCAAGCGAGAACTCCGCGACGTCGCACTTCGTCTCGTGGAGATGCAAGAAGCGCTCCTGGAGCAGGCCATCGAGGCCGGCGACACGTACCTGCCGGGGTACACCCACCTGCAGCGAGCGCAACCCGTGCTGCTGTCGCACCACCTGATGGCGCACGGCTGGGCACTCGGACGAGACGTCAGCCGACTCCTCGACACGATCGACCGGCTCGACGTGTCACCGCTCGGCGCCGGAGCACTCGCCGGCTCGTCTCTGCCGATCGACCCGATCGGCAACGCCGCCGACCTCGGTTTCGCGAAGGCGTTCGACAACAGTCTCGACGCCGTCAGCGACCGGGACTTCGTGGCAGAAGCAGTGTTCGACCTGGCACTGATCGGTATCCACCTCTCACGCATCGGTGAGGAGTGGGTGTTGTGGACCTCCGGCGAGTTCGGGTTCGTGCGGCTCGACGACGGCTATGCGACCGGCTCGTCGATGCTGCCGCAGAAGAAGAATCCCGACATCGCCGAACTGGCTCGCGGAAAGAGCGGCCGTCTCATCGGGAATCTCACCGGTCTGCTGGCAACGCTCAAAGGGCTGCCGATGGCGTACAACCGCGATCTCCAGGAGGACAAGGAGCCGCTCTTCGACTCGGTCGAGCAGGTGACCCTCGCCGTTGCCGCACTGACCGGCATGATCGCCACCGCGACCTTCAACGTCGATGTGATGCAGGCCGCAGCCGACGAGGAGACGATGGCAGCAACCGACCTCGCCGAGTACCTCGTGCGCAACGGGATGCCCTTCCGCGAAGCGCACGCCGTCGTGGGCGCTCATGTCCAGTCGTGTCTGGCTGGCGAAGGTTCGCTGGCCGAACTGGTGATGGCCGACCCACGCCTCGGGGCCGAAGGTGCAGCTCTCGTCGCTCCCGGGGTCGGCGTGAAGATGCGCACATCACGCGGTGCTGCCGGTCCGGCTGCACGAGCGGAGCAGATCGATTCGTATCGCTCGATGGTCCAATCGGAGCTCGCTGCGATCCGCGAACTGGCGTCGTTCGACTGACGTGGATCGAACGCTCGACCGGGAATGGTTCGAGAGCGACGCGCCACTGCTGGCGCCGCAGCTGTTGAACAAGCTGCTCGTCGCCGACATCGACGGGGTGATCTGCTCGGGTCGGATCATCGAGACCGAGGCGTACATGCCCGACGACCCGGCGAGCCACACGTACAGGGGTGAAACCAAGCGGAACACGGTCATGTTCGGTTCGCCCGGCCACCTGTACGTGTACCTCAGCTACGGGATCCACCAGTGCGCCAATGTCGTCACCGGTCCCGTCGGCAGTGGGCAGGGCGTGTTGATCAGAGCGGTCGAACCGGTCGAAGGGATCGACGCGATGCGCGTCCGCCGGAACCGCCCGGACCGAGAACTCGCCAACGGCCCGGGGAAGCTCTGCCAAGCGCTCGGCATCGGTGACCGGTACAACGGTGCGGATCTCCTCGGATCCGATGTCGCCATCGTCGACGATGGGCTGGCACCGCCGAGTGTTCCGCTCGTCGGACCGCGCATCGGCATCAGTCGGGCCACCACGACGCCCTGGCGATTCCGTCGACCGTCCGACTGACGGGATTCCTCCTCGAATCGGCCGGCTCGACTACAGGACGTCGGGGGCGTCGATGCCGGGGAGGGTGAACCAGAAGTTCGAGCCTCGACCGGGTTCGCTGTCGAGACCGATGTCGCCGCCGTGGCGCTCGACGACCCGTTTGACGAACGCCAGCCCGACGCCGGTGCCCGGCAGTTCGGAGGACGGCTCCAGACGCCCGAACATCGTGAACACCTCGTCCGAGCGTTCCGGATCGATACCGATGCCGTTGTCGCCGATCGTGATCCTCCACCACGGCTCGTCGCCGACGTCGCTCGATCGGCTCGACACGCCGATTCGCAGGGTTCGGTCCGGTGACCGGTACTTGACTGCGTTCTCCACGAGGTTCTGGACGACCTGTCGAACAAGCGCGCGGTCGGCATCGACCGTCGGGAGATCGCCGATCTGTACGTCGGCTCCGACATCGGAGAGTTCGGTCGCGAGCGAATGAACGACGTCCTCGACGACGGACTTCAGATCGACTCGTTCGCGTCGATCAGACGGAGTGACGACCTGTGAGTACGCGAGCGTGTCTCGAAGCAGAGCATCGAGATGTGCCATCTGTTCGGTGACCGTCTGGGCGTACCGCTGCGTCGTGTCGTCGAGCGGGCCGACGCCGCGCAGCATCAACTGCAGGAACGACGAGATCCTGCGTACCGGTCCCGCGAGGTCGTGTGCGACGACAGCGGCGAAGTTCTCGAGATCCTGGTTCGACTGCTCCAGCCGGTGCGAATACTCGACGACCTCGTCGCGATCGGCGATCGACACCACGCTGAGGGCGATCAGGTCGACCATCCGCTCGATCAGCCACTCGCGTTCCGCGGTCAGCTCCAGACCCCACGAATAGCGGAAGAAGCATGATCCGATCACCTCACCGTCGTGTCGTAGCGGGTGGGTCGCCATGGCCGTCACCTCGCCGGGTTCGACCCGGCGTGCGATGCTCGGGTAACGCTCAGCAAATTCGGACTCGGAACCGATCACGACGGGAGCTTCGGTACGGACCACGTCGGTGAGCGGCGACGGTTCGGCGATCTCCACGATGCGGATCTCGGCGACGCCGAGCGTCCCGGTCGGCCCCTGATAGACGCGAATCGTCCGGTCACGCTCGATCACCAGAGCGATCCCGACATTCGTGACCGAGGCGATCGCCACTCCCGCTCCGGTCGCCGTCGCTGCGAGTTCGGGGAGGGTTCGACATCCCGCAGCCGACAGCGCCAGCTGATGCAGCGCATACAGGTCGGACCGACGGATGCCGAGTTCACTGTGTCGGTCTCCGGTCCCGTCGGTCACATCCGGACTGTATGGCACGCCGAGCCGGGCCTACGCCTCGCTGCTGCACGCGTCGGCTCCGTAGTGTCGACGTTACGGACGGGTTCGATCTGCGGGACGTCGCTCGGCAGCCGCCGTGCGACCAGCGGAAGGGACACCGATGAGGAAGATCTTGATCGTCGCCAACGAGACGCTGGTGAGCGCTCAGCTCACGCAGCGCATCCACGAGATGTCGAAGGCGGATCCGCTCGAAGTGTTGATCGTCGTTCCGGCGCGCCCGACCGACGGTGATCCGTCGGGGGTCGATCAGGCGACCAGGAACCTCGATGCGGGGATCGCAGCGTTCCAGCGGGTCGGGCTGACGACCAGTGGCCGCGTCGCCGCGCCCGACCCGATGGCTGCTGCTGCCGCGATGATCGCCGAGAATGCGGCGATCGAACTGGTCGTCGTGTCGACGCTTCCCCTCGGTTCGAGTCGATGGTGGCGGATGGATCTGCCGCATCGGATCGAACGTCGCTTCAAGCGCGTCGTCGAACACGTCGTCGGCACACCCGCCGACGAACGACCCGACCCCCCTGCCGGTCCGCTTCCGGTCCTCCTGGTCGAGGACGACGAGGCCGACATCGAGCTCGCAAAATTGGCGCTCGACGGTGCCGGTATCGACGTCGAGCTGCGGATCGCTCGTGACGGCGCCGAGGCGATCAGCTACCTGCAGCTGGCTTCGCCGGTTCCGGCGCTCGTGTTGCTCGACCTCAAGATGCCGGTGATGGACGGCCACACCATGCTCGAGCGTCTGGGTTCCGAATTGGGCAAGGACACCCTCAACGACCTGAACATCGTGATCGTCAGTAGCTCGGCCAGCGACAGCGACCGTGAGCGTGCCCATCTCCTCGGGGCACACGCCTACGTGGTCAAGGATCCGGACTTCGATCAGTTCCAGGCGACGATCACGTCATTGGTCACCGAAGCTGCGGGCGGCTGACCTCGTCCGAGGTCGTCGACTCAGGTTTCGGACGCGCCGCGACGAGCGCCGGGAATCCGAGCACGAACACGATCACCACGACCACGATGGTCGCTCGAGCGTCGCTGGCATCGATGATCTTCCCGGTCAGGAACGGAACGCCGATCGCTCCGAGGTTCGCCGACAGGAGCTGCCAACCCGACACCTGTTGCGCATGCTCGGCGCCGACCCGGTCCGCGGTTCGAGCGGAGAGCGTGGGGACGATCGCCGAGAGCGACAGGCCGACCATCGTGGTCGTCAGCACGACGGTCGCACCGGGAGCCACGGTGGTGAGCAGAGTCCCGATCACTCCGGCGACGGCGAGTGCCGGCATGCCCAGTCGGTCCGCGAGCGCTCGAACTCGACCCGACACGAGCGAGAGTCGACCGATCATCGTCCCGCCCCAGAAGCCCGACACGCCGATGGCAGCAACGGTGTCGCCGATGGATCGCGCCCTCGGTGAGATAGGTGAAGAGCCAGTTCCCGAACGTCACCTCCAGCGCGATGAACGCGAAGAACATCGTCAACGACACGACCGTGGCTCGGGTCGGCGGCCGACCAGCGTCCCTGCTCACCGCATCGATCGGCGGCGCCGGCCAGGCGTCGCGAGCGACCACGGACAGGACGAGCGCCGCGAACAGCGACGATCGCCGCCACCACGAGCGACAGTCGCCAGTCAGGCACCGCAGCGACCACCAGTGGGCCGATGGTCGCTCCGACGCCGTACGAACCGTGGATGATTCCGGCACTGCCGACGTCACCGAGGGTGGCGATCACGCCGGCGCCGACGGAGTCGAGGAGTCCCGGACACCACACCGATCGCGGCGACGCCGACGAGGAACATCGGCCATGACGACGCCGTCGAGACCACGCAGGTCGGCCACCACCAGCCCTGCGAGCGCTGCGATGAAGCATCGTCCGATGCCGAATCGTCGCGTCGCTGCACGGCCGAGGCCGGACGTGGACATCCGCGCGATGCCGTAGACGAGCGACACCGTTCCGAGAGCACCGAGCGACTGGCCGAATCGGTCGCGGACGTCTGGCCACATCACCCCGAACATCGAGACCGGCATCGCGAACGCCAGGAAGGTCAACGCCGACGAACGCACGGAGAGGGGCATCGGGGCGACCGTACCGCCGACCCCGGCTTCGACCAGCGTCCGATCGGGGATCTACGGTCGCCGGTCATGCAGGACTTCGCAGGCAAGATCGCCGTCGTCACCGGGGGCGGGACCGGCATGGGCCGAGAGCTCGTCGTGCAGCTCGCGGCGGCGGGCGCACACGTGTCGATGTGCGATGTGTCCGAGCCGAACATGGCCGAGACGGCGCAGCTCGCGCAGGCGGCAGCACCGGCCTCCGACATCCGGATCTCGACGCACACGGCCGACGTGTCCGACGAGGCCGCGATGCTCGTCTTCCGCGACGAGGCACTCGCTGCGCACGACAGCGACCACATCAACCTGCTGTTCAACAACGCCGGCCTGAGTGGTGGTGGTTCGCTCTTCACCGACACCCGCGAAGCGTGGGAACGCTGCTTCGACGTGTGCTTCCACGGCGTCCGCTACGGCACGCTGTCGTTCCTCGACGCACTCGTCGCTTCGGACGAAGGGCACATCGTCAACACGTCGAGCGTGAACGGCTTCTGGGCATCGATCGGCAATGATCGCCCGCACACCGCTTACTCGGCTGCGAAGTTCGCGGTGAAGGGCTTCACCGAGGCATTGATGACCGATCTCGCCGTCAACGCACCGCACGTGAAGGCGTCCGTCGTGATGCCGGGTCACATCGGCACCTCGATCGTGCAGAACTCGATGGACTTCGGACTGCGCAACCTCACCGACGAGGAACGCGAACTGGCGAAGGTCGCCGATCAGCTGTTCCACGACATGGCGCCGATGACCGCGGCCCAGGCCGCGACGGTGATCCTCGACGGTGTTCGAGCGGGCAAGTGGCGGATTCTCGTGGGCGACGATGCCCACCGCCTCGACGAAGCCGTCCAGCGCGGACCCCGAAGGGGCCTACGACGCCAACTTCGGTGACGTGTTGTTCGCGGAGCTCCGTGCCGCCACCGATCAGCTCACGGCCCTCGAAGCCGACTGAATCACCTCACGGTCAGAGGCCCGACCACTTCGGCGGTCGCTTCTCCGCAAAGGCGGCTCGCGCCTCGGCGACGTCGCCGTTGCTGCTGCACATGATCTGCGTCCGGTTCTCGATGTCGAGTGCGTGACGCAGCGACGGGGCATCGACCGTCTGCCACATCGTCTCCTTGGTCATCCAGGTGGCGAACGGGGCGTTCGCGCGGATCAGGCGGGCCGTGTCGAGCGCGCTGGACACCGGATCGTCGACGAGTCCACTGAGCAACCCGATGGTGTCGGCCTCCGTCGCGTCGAAGATGCGGGCGGTGAGCAGGAGCTCGGCCGAACGCGAGGCGCCGACGAGCCGGGGAAGGAAGTAGCTCGTGCCCATGTCGCAGTTGGACACGCCGATCTTGAGGAACACTGCGCCGAACGTTGCGCTCGACGACGCCGTGCGGATGTCGCACGCCAACGCCATGGCGAACCCGCCGCCGACGCACGGACCGTTGACCGCTGCGATCCACGGCTTACGCGAACGATGAATGCGTTCGTGCAATGTCGCCAGGTGGTCCTGCCACATGAAGCCGGAGACCACGGGCCGCACGTCCTCGGCTCCGGGCGCAGTGCCCTGCGCCATCAGATCGAGACCGGCGCAGAACCCGCGGCCCGCACCGGTCAACACGACCGCACGCAGCTCTGGGTCGAGGTCGACGGCGGTGACGACCCGATCGAGTTCGTCGATCATGCGTGGAGGTGATCGCATTCAGCCTGTCGGGTCGATTCAGGGTGACCAGAGCGATGCCGTCATCGGCTGCTTCGAGCGTGATCGTGGTCAGGTCGGGCGCTACGTCGAAGCACGTCATGGGGTCTGAAGGTACCGATCGGTCGATGTCTCAGCGCCAGTGGAGCCAGTACCCGTGGGGATGGCCAGTCGCGAGATGGTCGACCTGTCGCTCGCCCTCGCGCCATCGGACGAGGACCAACGCTGTGGTGTGTTCGCCCCGAAGGTCCGGGGCGTGGGGGAGCTCGGGTGCGAGCGCCGGTGACTCGGCGAACACCCAGCTGAGGTCCCGCACGGCCCCTGCTGCGTCGAGTTCGGCAACGAATGAGCGGCGAGCGTCCGCAGTGAGGTAGTTCAACGCCCACGAGCAGGTCACGACCGGGTGTTGATCACTCGGGACGGTGTCGATCGTGTCCCGGATCACTGCGACGGCGTCGCCGGCGACGATCTCGGGTGGATCGGTTCGGGCCATCTCGATCGCAGCTGCGAGCCGTTCGAAGCGGTCGATCTGGTCCGGCCAGCAGCACGCTCGGAGCCAGCGGGCATCGTCGGGATCGGTGATGTCGATCGGGTCGAGGTCGATTCCCCGTGCACGTGCGATGGTCGGAATCTCCGTCGGAACGGGGACGGCACCGCGGGTCGAACACACGAGCAGCGGCTGGCCGTCGCCGATCACGTCACCCGACGCGCCCGCTCCCACTTCCTCGCCGTCTCCCGCTCCCTCGTCGCCTCCCGCTTCGTCGACGTCGTAGCGATAGGCGAATCGGGGGAGCAGCGTCGTGAGACCCGCACTCGTTCCCACGTCGATGTGGCCGATCGGAGTCCGATCGGCCGCGATCAGCGCGAGAGCCGGGAGGAACAGCGCGCAACGTCCGACTTCGTTGGTCTGCACCCGGCGAGTCGCCAGGAGATCCAGCATCGAGGGCCCGCGGTCGTTGACGAAGTCGTGGAGGACCCGTGCCAGCGCAGGATCGGCGGGATCCCTGAAGTCGCTCGTGAGGTTCGGATACCACGCTGCGAGCTCGTGATCCGGTTCGCCGATCACGAGGAAGTGGATCGCAGCGAGCAGCAGCACCGGCAGCTGCTGCTCGACGGGAGCGTGAGCGAGGAGCGTGTGCAACGATCGGTCCCGTGCGATGACACCACACAGCGCTGCGTTGAGCGGCGCTCTGGTGAGGGAATAACGCTGGTGGGTCTCGACCCGTTGGACGAGCTCGGAATCGTTCCAGGGATCTCGCACGGCGCGGACACTACTGTCGATGTCATATGACGCTCGACGTGCAGTTGGTGGATGGCGACCTGATCGCCGACCTGGAAGCTCGTGGCCTGATCCACGACTCGACCGATCGGGAGCACCTGCGTGCTCAGGTCGCCGATGGTCCGGTCGGTATCTACTACGGGTGCGACCCGACGGCGGACAGCCTGCACGTGGGCAACCTGATCGGGCTCGTCATGTTGCGGCGCTTCCAGGACGCCGGCCACAAGGCGATCGGCCTCACGGGCGGGGCGACCGGCATGATCGGCGATCCGAGCGGCAAGTCCGAGGAGCGCAACCTGCTCGACGACGAGGTGCTCGACCACAACGTGGCGTGCATCAAGGAACAGTTGGGCCGCATCGTCGACCTGACCGATCCGAAACGGGGTGTGCTGGTCGACAACCGCGATTGGACGCAGCCGATCTCGATCCTCGAGTTCCTCCGCGACGTCGGCAAGCACGTCACCGTCAACCAGATGCTCGCTCGAGAGAGCGTGAAGGTACGGATCAACTCCGAGCACGGCATCAGCTTCACCGAGTTCAGCTACATGCTCCTCCAGGCGAACGACTACCTGTGGTTGCACGACAACGAGGACTGTGTGATCCAGATCGGTGGCTCGGACCAGTGGGGCAACATCATCTCCGGCGTCGACCTCATCCGCCGCAAGCGTCAGACGCCGGTCCATGCGTTCTGCTGGCCGCTGATGACCGCCGCCGACGGCACCAAGCTGGGCAAGACCGCCGGTGCGCGCGTGTGGCTCGATCCGGCCAAGACGAGTCCGTACGCGTTGCGCCAGCACATGATGCAGACCGCCGACGCTGACGTGCGCCAACAGTTGTTGACGTTCTCGCTTCGTCCGGTCGCCGAGATCGAGCAGATCGCCGCCGCCCATTCGGAGGAACCGTTCAAGCGCCTCGGCCAACGGACGCTCGCCGACGACGTGGTCACGCTCGTGCACGGTGCCGACGCCGCCGCCGGTGCCAGCGAGGCCGCTGACGTGCTGTTCGCCAAGGACCCGACCGGAGCGTCGCGAGCCGCCTTCGAGATCCTGGCCTCGGAGATCCCGTACACGGAGATGAACGCCGCAGAACTCGATGACACGCTCGATGTGTTGGTGGCGACGGATCTTGCAAAGTCGAAGGGTGACGCCCGTCGCACCGTGGAGGAGAACGCCTACTCCGTCAACGGCGTCAAGCTGACCGCGAAAGACCAGCTCAGCGACCTGAAACGGCTCCACGGCGAGTTCCTTCTCCTGCGCCGTGGCAAGAAGCTCCACCACCTCGTCAAGATCTTTTCCTGAAGCGAGGTTGTGTGCCCAGACCGACCGGGTTAGCTTAGCTACTCGCTTCACGGAGGCAATCGCCGCCGGAAAAGCAACGGAATCAACACCCAGCTCGGGTAAAACCCCAGCTCAAGGTGCATTCCACACGGTTCCTTGAAAACAGAAGAGAAGACAGAACGCAAACGCGGGCAGTCCAGTCAGAACCCTTCGGGGCTCTGCGAGAGACTGTCTTGTCAATTCTGCTGTCGGCTTCCCGCCGGCAGCAACACGGATAACCGACCTGTCGTCACGAGGAGAGCTTCGGCTCGATTCAACACGGCGGGTCAAATCAGCCACGTACTGCGAGATCAACGGGACTTTTCCTCTCGCTCGCAGTGCTCGCTGACATTTCGTTGCTACTTCGGTAGTCACGTTTTTGTTGGAGAGTTTGATCCTGGCTCAGGATGAACGCTGGCGGCACGCTTAACACATGCAAGTCGAACGAGGTCCATGGAGCTTGCTCCGGAAGACCTAGTGGCGAACGGGTGCGTAACACGTGAGAAACCTGCCTCGGACTTCGGAATAACAGTTGGAAACGACTGCTAATACCGAATATCACCGTCACTCCGCATGGAGAGACGATGAAAGGTCCGCCGGTCCGAGAGGGTCTCACGGCCTATCAGCTTGTTGGAGAGGTAACGGCTCACCAAGGCATCGACGGGTAGCTGGTCTGAGAGGATGATCAGCCACACTGGAACTGAGACACGGTCCAGACTCCTACGGGAGGCAGCAGTGGGGAATCTTGCACAATGGGCGAAAGCCTGATGCAGCGATGCCGCGTGCGGGAAGAAGGCCCTAGGGTTGTAAACCGCTTTCAGGAGGGAAGAAAATGACGGTACCTCCAGAAGAAGGTGCGGCCAACTACGTGCCAGCAGCCGCGGTAACACGTAGGCACCAAGCGTTATCCGGATTTATTGGGCGTAAAGAGCTCGTAGGCGGTTCAGTCAGTCGGGTGTGAAAACTTGAGGCTTAACCTCAAGAGGTCACTCGATACTACTGTGACTAGAGTGCGGTAGGGGAGCGGGGAATTCCTGGTGTAGCGGTGAAATGCGCAGATATCAGGAGGAACACCAGTGGCGAAGGCGCCGCTCTGGGCCGTAACTGACGCTGAGGAGCGAAAGCATGGGTAGCAAACAGGATTAGATACCCTGGTAGTCCATGCCGTAAACGTTGGGCACTAGGTGTGGGTCTCAACCAACGAGATCCGCGCCGTCGCTAACGCATTAAGTGCCCCGCCTGGGGAGTACGGTCGCAAGACTAAAACTCAAAGGAATTGACGGGGGCCCGCACAAGCAGCGGAGCGTGTTGCTTAATTCGATGCAACGCGAAGAACCTTACCTGGGTTTGACATGTAGTGAAAAGCTCTAGAGATAGGGTGTCCTTCGGGGCGCTACACAGGTGGTGCATGGCTGTCGTCAGCTCGTGTCGTGAGATGTTGGGTTAAGTCCCGCAACGAGCGCAACCCTTATCCTGTGTTGCCAGCAAGTAATGTTGGGGACTCGCAGGAGACTGCCGGGGTCAACTCGGAGGAAGGTGGGGATGACGTCAAGTCATCATGCCCCTTATGCCCAGGGCTGCAAACACGCTACAATGGCCGGTACAAAGGGCTGCGATCCCGCGAGGGTGAGCGAATCCCATCAAAGCCGGTCTCAGTTCGGATTGGAGTCTGCAACTCGACTCCATGAAGCCGGAGTTGCTAGTAATCCTGGATCAGCACGCCAGGGTGAATACGTTCCCGGGCCTTGTACACACCGCCCGTCACACCACGAAAGTCGGCAACACCCGAAGCCGGTGGCCCAACCCCTTGTGGGAGGGAGCCGTCGAAGGTGGGGTCGGTGATTGGGGTGAAGTCGTAACAAGGTAGCCGTACCGGAAGGTGCGGCTGGATCACCTCCTTTCTAAGGAGTGCTTGTCTGCTGAAGGTTGGCATTACGTTCAACCCAGTACGACACACACCTGTTGGTGCGTTTGCGAGTCTGTCGTAGCAACCGAGCAAGGGTTGAGGGATTCGGTCCCTCCTCATGCAACGAGCCTCGACGGGCACCGTCTTCTCTTCTGTTTTGAAGGATTCGTTCCTTCACACCCCAGCACTTCGAGCCGGCCCCACGTGGGTCGGCGCAGTGCTGGTCGGGTGGCTACTTGACAACTGCAGAGCAAGCACGAGCATCTTTACGTGTGAGGTTTCCTCACACGTAATCAATATCGAAGTGCGACATCGTCTCCTTGTGAGATGAGGTACGTACGAACGAGTAACTATAAGTTTATTCCAAGCTACAAAGAGCCAACGGTGGATGCCTTGGCACCAAGAACCGATGAAGGACGTGAGTGACTGCGAAAAGCTACGGGGAGCCGTCGACTAGGCCCTGATCCGTAGATGTCCGAATGGGGAAACCCACCACTCGTCATGGAGTGGTACCGCTGCCTGAACACATAGGGCAGTTGGAGGGAACCGGGGGAATTGAAACATCTCAGTACCCCGAGGAAAGGAAAGCAACCGCGACACCCTGAGTAGCGGCGAGCGAAACGGGTAGAGACTAAACCGTGCCAGTGTCAAGCCTGAAGGCCTTGCTGGTGCGGTGTTGTGGGACCAACAGATACTGCTTCAGAAGTATCACAGAGTTACAAGTGCTGCATAGGAGAACGAGTCAGGAAAGGCTCGGCCAGAGTGGGTAACAGCCCCGTATCCGAAATGTATGTACTACCTGGTTGTCATCCCAAGTAATGCCGGAACCGTGAAAGCCGGCATGAATCTGTGGGGACCACCCCATAAGTCTAAGTATTCCTTGGCGACCGATAGTGAACCAGTACCGTGAGGGAAAGGTGAAAAGTACCCCGGGAGGGGAGTGAAATAGTACCTGAAACCGTTGGTTTACAAACAGTCAGAGCGTCGTCACACTTCGGTGTGGCCGCGATGGCGTGCCTTTTGAAGAATGAGCCTGCGAGTTACGGTATGTGGCAAGGTTAACCAGAGATGGGAAGCCGGAGCGAAAGCGAGTCTGAATAGGGCGTTGAGTCGCATGCTGTAGACCCGAAGCCAAGTGATCTATCCATGGCCAGGTTGAAGCGGAGGTAAGACTCCGTGGAGGACCGAACCCACGTAAGTTAAAAATTGCGGGGATGAGCTGTGGATAGGGGTGAAAGGCTAATCAAACTTGGCGATAGCTGGTTCTCCTCGAAATGCATTTAGGTGCAGCGTTGCGTGTTCAGTACCGGAGGTAGAGCACTGATTGGACTAGGGGGCCCACAAGCTTACCGAATCCAGTCAAACTCCGAATGCCGGTACTCCAGAGCGCAGCAGTGAGACCGCGGGGGATGAGCTCCGCTGGTCGAAAGGGAAACAGCCCAGACCATCAGCTAAGGCCCCTAATTCAGGACTAAGTGGAAAACGATGTGGGATTGCATAGACAGCCAGGAGGTTGGCTTAGAAGCAGCCACCCTTGAAAGAGTGCGTAATAGCTCACTGGTCGAGTGATCCTGCGCGGACAATGTAACGGGGCTCAAGTCCTGAGCCGAAGCTATGGGTTCGTATTTATACGAGCGGTAGAGGAGCGTCGATGCAGCTGAGAAGCGGATCCGTGAGGGTGCGTGGAGCGGTATCGAGTGAGAATGCAGGCATGAGTAGCGAGAGAGGGGTGAGAAACCCCTCCGCCGAAAGCCCAAGGGTTCCTGGGGAAGGCTAATCCCCCCAGGGTGAGTCGGGAGCTAACGCGAGGCCGAAAGGCGTAGTGGATGCACAACTGGTTGATATTCCAGTACCACCGTGACCGCGCCAGGTCCAAGAGTGGCAACGTTGGGGCTGTTCAGATTTATCTGGGCGAGCCGACCGAGCCGCTGGCGGATAGCTGACGGGGGACGCAGGAGGATAGATGAACCCGGGTGATGGTTATCCCGGGGTAAGCGTGTAGGAGGACCCTTTTGAGAGATCGGGTCATGAACTCTGAGACGCGATGCCGAGCGACATACTGCGAAGTCATCGATTCCATGCTGCCAAGAAAAGCCCAGCAGTGAGCTGTCACGGTGCCCGTACCCCATACCGACACAGGTGGGCGGGTAGAGAATACTAAGGCGAGCGGGAGAACTGTGGTTAAGGAACTCGGCAAATTGCCTCCGTAACTTCGGAAGAAGGAGGACCCTTTCCGGTGACGGTCTTTACGACCCGAGCTCGAGAGGGTGGCACAGACCAGGGGGTAGCGACTGTTTACCAAAAACACAGCAGGGTGCGAAGCCGTAAGGCGATGTATACCCTGTGACGCCTGCCCAATGCTTGAAGGTCACGGGGAACGGTTAGCTCTTTGGAGCGAAGCTGTGAACCTAAGCCCAAGTGAATGGCGGCCGTAACTATAACGGTCCTAAGGTAGCGAAATTCCTTGTCGGGTAAGTTCCGACCTGCACGAATGGCGTAACGACTTCCCCACTGTCTCAACCACAGACCCGGCGAAATTGAAGTACGAGTAAAGATGCTCGTTAGTTGCGGAAGGACGGAAAGACCCCGTGAACCTTTACTATAACTTGGTATTGAGATTTGACCTGCATTGTGTAGGATAGGTGGGAGACTTGGAAGCATTAGCGCCAGCTAGTGTGGAGTCATTGTTGAAATACCACCCTGTGTATGTTGAATCTCTAACCTCGGTCCCTTATCGGGATCAGGGACAGTTCCAGGCGGGTAGTTTGACTGGGGCGGTCGCCTCCTAAAATGTAACGGAGGCGCCCAAAGGTTCCCTCAGACTGGTTGGCAATCAGTCGTCGAGTGCAATGGCACAAGGGAGCTTGACTGCGAGACCTACAAGTCGAGCAGGTACGAAAGTAGGGCATAGTGACCCGGCCATCACGTGTGGAAGTGTGGTCGCTCAACGGATAAAAGGTACTCCGGGGATAACAGGCTAATCTTGCCCAAGAGTCCATATCGACGGCAAGGTTTGGCACCTCGATGTCGGCTCATCGCATCCTGGGGCTGAAGCAGGTCCCAAGGGTTGGGCTGTTCGCCCATTAAAGCGGTACGCGAGCTGGGTTCAGAACGTCGTGAGACAGTTCGGTCCCTATCCTCCGCAACCGAAGGAATATTGACAACGGCTGTCCTTAGTACGAGAGGACCGGGACGGACGAACCTCTAGTGTGTCAGTTGTTACGCCAGTAGCATCGCTGATTTGCCACGTTCGGAAAGGATAACCGCTGAAAGCATCTAAGTGGGAAACCTGGTTGAAGATGAGTATTCCCATACGGTAAACGTAGTAAGGCCCGTGACGAGACCATCACGTTGATAGGCCGGAGGTGTAAGCGTGGTAACACGTTCAGCCGACCGGTACTAATCGGCCGAGGGCTTAGTTTAACTTTTAGCTCGTGCTTGCTCTGGAGTTGTTGGGGACCTGTCCCTTTGACAACACAAGATTTGGGTGGCCATAGCGACAGGGTCACACCCGTTCCCATCCCGAACACGGAAGTTAAGCCTGTCAGCGCCGATGGTACTTGGGGGTAGACCCCCTGGGAGAGTAGGACGCCGCCCGATTACTACATACGAAAGCCCCACATGGACGAGAAGTCCGGTGGGGCTTTCGTCGTTTTCGCCCCGGACGAGCCTGTCGGCTGTCGGCGTCCTCGTCGGCAACCGCTCGAGGCGAGGTGACCCACGGCGTCTCGGCGGGACCGGGGCACGGGAGCGGTAGTATCGAGGCCCATGTCTGAGCAGCGTTCGAACCGATCATCTCCAGGCAGCCGCAGTGGGCGACCGTCGGGTCCCGGGCGAAGCGGCGCAGGTCTCGGAGGCGCCGGTGGACGGTCCGGTGGCGGCTCGCGCGATGGAGGATCGTCCGGTCGCGGTCGAAGCGGTGGACCCGGTGGGCGAGATGGTGACGGCCGCGCTGGTGGCCGTGACCGGCGCGACGACCGTGGCAGCAAAGATGGTGGGCGGAGCGGTCCCGACGGACGATCGAAGCGCAACGACCGAGGCCGGCCGTCCAGCCGCGGCGACAAGTTCTCGCCGAAGTGGCGTGACGACATCGACGAACCGATGACCGAAGCGCGCCGACGTGCGGCCGAGGTCGACAAGCGCCGTGGTCCGCGTCCGCCGGCCGATCCCGATCGCGATCGCCGTTGGGCCGAAGAGCGGGTGACGGAGCAGTGGGTGGACGAAGGGTCCGTCCGCGACGTCGCCGAATCCGCAACGCTGCGAGCATCCACGACGCGTCCAGAGCGTCGTGAGCCGCGACCACTCGACCCCGACATCGGTGCCGAACTCATCGATGCACTGGGCGGCCAGCGCGGAACGCGGCTCTCCGAGCGGCTTGCTCAAGCGTCGGAGGCGCTCGATCGCGAGCGCTTCGACGAAGCTCGCCGACTCGCTGCTGCCATTGCGAAGGAAGCGCCGACGGTGTCCGCCGTCCAGGAGGTCCTCGGACTCGCGTCCTACCGTCTGGGTCGATACAAGCCGGCGGTCGCAGCGTTGCAAGCAGCCCAGGAGTTGCACGAGAACCCAGCACTCCTCCCGGTGATCGCCGACGCATACCGCGGTCTTCGGCGCTGGGCTGCGGTCGAGCGCGTGTGGGGCCAGATCAAGGCCGCCTCGCCGCCGCATGACATCCTCGCCGAAGGCCGGATCATCATGGCGAGTTCGCTGTCGGACCAAGGAGACATCGCAGGAGCCATCAAGGTGATGGAGGAAGGTCGCAAGTCGCCGAAGCGTGTCCGTGACCATCATCTGCGCGAGTGGTACGTGCTCGGAGACCTGTACGACCGCCTCGGCGACCCAATCGGCGCGCGGCGATGGTTCGCAGCGATCGGAGCCGAGGTCCCCGAGTACGTCGACGTCGCAGATCGCCTGCGCGGCCTCGGCCGCTGACCGTCCTAGGCTGCGCCCGATATGGCCAGCATGCATTTCCGCGCCAACGTCGCAGCGATCGTGGTGAACGCCAAGGACAAGGTCATGGCGTTCGAGCGCAGCGATCTCCCCGGCCAGTGGCAGCTGCCCCAAGGCGGCATCGATGACGGCGAGACGCCGGTCGAGGCGGCGTGGAGAGAACTCGCGGAGGAGACGGGTCTGGGCCCGGAACAGGTCGAACTCGTCGACGAGTTTCCCGAATGGACGGCCTACACCTATCCGACGGGCGTCCGCAAGAACGGGCGGCTCGGTCAGGCACAACGATGGTTCACGTTCCGAGTGCGCGACGAGGACGCCGAACCGAAACCCGACGGCATCGAGTTCACCGACTGGAAGTGGGTGAAGCGGGAGTGGCTGGTCGAGCACAGTGTCGACTTCCGCACGGCCTCCTACCGGCGTGTGCTGCTCGCCGACGCGACGTGAACCACGATGCCTGACGACCTCTTCGGCGCCGCTGCCGACACTGCGAAGCTGACACGAGCGCCGCTGGCGGCGCGCCTTCGTCCGCGCACGATCGACGACGTCGTGGGCCAGGCCCATCTCGTGGGGCAGGGCAAGCCACTGCGGCACCTGGTCGAGTCCGACCGGCTCACGTCAGCGCTGCTGTGGGGGCCGCCCGGCACCGGGAAGACCACGCTTGCTCTCGCGGTTGCAGGGACCACCGACCGAGCGTTCGAACAGATGTCGGCCGTGACGGCCGGGGTGAAGGACGTCCGAGAGACGATCGAACGGGCCCGACAACGGCTGGGGGAGCGTGGGCAGGGCACGATCCTGTTCCTCGACGAGATCCACCGCTTCTCGAAGGCACAGCAGGATGCGCTGCTCCCGGCGGTCGAGGACGGCACGCTCACGTTGATCGGTGCGACAACCGAGAATCCCTTCTTCGAGGTGAATGCGCCGTTGCGGAGCCGTTCGACGCTGTTCCGTCTCGAGCCACTCGAGCCTGGCGACATCGAGACGCTGATCCGCCGCGGCCTGGAGGCCGAAGGCGCGCAGGCCGACGATGACGCGATCACACTGCTGGTGGAACGCTCGGGCGGTGACGGGCGCCAGGTACTCACCTCGCTCGAAGTCGCCTGTGCACTCGCCGACTACGGCACCGTGAAGCTGGAACACGTCGAAGCGGCGTTGGGCACCGAGCGCGTTGCGCTACGGGCGTGACGATCACTACGACGTGGTCAGCGCGTTCATCAAGTCGATGCGCGGGTCGGACCCCGACGCATCCATCTACTGGTTGGCGCGGATGCTCGAGGCCGGCGAGGACGCCCGGTTCATCGCACGACGGATGGTGATCTTCGCGAGCGAAGACGTCGGTTTGGCGGATCCGACGTCGCTGCAGGCCGCGGTGGCTGCGGCGCACGCGGTCGAGCATGTCGGGCTTCCCGAGGCCCAGCTCAACCTGGCGCAGGCAGTCATCCACCTGGCAACGGCGCCGAAGAGCAACAGCGCAGCGCTTGCGATCTGGAACGCCCGTCGCGCGGTGGCCGACGGAGCGATGGGGGAGGTGCCGGCCCACCTGCGAGATGGGCATTATCAGGGAGCAGCCGCCCTCGGTCACGGCGCCGGTTACGAGTACCCTCACAACCATGACGACGGATGGGTTGCGCAGCAGTATCTGCCCGATTCACTCGTCGGCCGCACATGGTACGAACCAACGGAGTTCGGCGGCGAGCGAGCAGTTCGGGAGCGGATGGAGCGGCGCCGATGAGCACCGCTGACGTCATTCTCGTCGCCGCGATCGTGATGCTCGCGATCGGGTTCGCGGCCTTGATCGTGGTGCTGCTGAGAGTGCACGACACGACGACACATCTGCGACGCGAAGTCGACCGACCTCCGCGACGAGACCCGGATGTTGATCGATGATCTTCGACTCTCGACCGACGAGGCGCGTGACAGCGTCGACGAAGCACGCCAGGACCTGGAACGCTTCGACAAGGTGCTCGGCTCAGCCGAAGCCATCGGCGATGCCGTCGGATCGACCGTTGCGAGGTCGGCCTTCTCGTCGCCGGCGATCAAAGCCGCAGGCCTCGCACGAGGCGCATCGCGCACGGTCGCACGACTTCGCCGGAAGTCTCCCGCCGAGGCACGTCGTGTGATCGAAGTGCCACGCGGGTCCGACCATCGGGTGCGAGAACTGCCGAAGGAGCAACGGAGGAAGCGCGCATGATGAAACGATTCACCTGGTTCGTGGGAGGTGTCGCTGCCGGAGCGACCGGCGCGAGCTACGCGAAGAAGAAGGTCAAGGAGAAAGCGGCTCAGGTCTCGCCGGCGGGAGTCGCACGTTCGGCAGCCGAACGTGCGAAGAGCACCGCATCCAACGTCGTCGACGCACTGCGCGAGGGCCGTGAAGCCATGGGGCAGCACGAAGACGAGTTGAAGGCCCGACGCGACGGGCGGCTCGTGTCACTGGAAGAGCATGTCGCCCCAGGTGACCAGGTTTTCGTCGACGGCGTCGAGGTCGACTCGGGCAGTGTCGTCGTGATGCGACCCACGTGAGCATCGACGCGGTCATCGCAGCTCTCCGCGACGCAATCGAACCCGGCCGGGTGCGTTCGGGAGCCACCGAGACGCGGCTGTACCGGCGCGATGCGTCGAACATGACCGGCCGAGCGGGCGTTGTCGTCTTTGCCGAGAGCACCGCCGACGTCCAGGCAGCGGTTCGTGTCGCCGATCGGTTCGGCGTCCCGTTCCTCGCACGCGGTTCCGGCACCGGCCTGGCCGGCGGAGCGGTGCCTCCGGACGGTGCGATCGTCATCTCCACGTCGAAGATGAACCGGATCGTGTCGGTCGACGCGCTCAACCGGCGGGCCTGGGTCGAGCCCGGCGTACTGAACCTCGACCTGTCGAAGCAGATCGCTCACCTGGGCGTGCACTTCGCTCCCGATCCGAGTAGCCAGCAGACCTGTTCGATCGGCGGCAACGTCGCGAACAACTCGGGAGGGCCGCACTGCCTGGCCGACGGGGTCACCAGTGCTCACGTCCTCGGGATGGAAGTCGTGCTGCCCGACGGATCGATCACGACGTTCGGCGGCGAAGAGCCCGAAGCGGACGGGCTCGACCTCCGTGGAGCGTTCGTCGGCTCCGAAGGCATGTTCGGCGTCGCCACGAAGATCTGTGTCCGCCTCATGCAGAATCCCCCCGACGTCGCGACGATGCTGATGGAGTTCGACTCGGTCGCCGACGGCGCTCAACTGGTTAGCGACATCATCGCCGACGGCATCGTGCCGGCCGCCGTGGAGATGATGGACCAGCTGTGCCTCGTGGCGGTCGAGGCCTGGTTGCATGCCGGCCTGCCGACCCATGCAGCCGCCGCACTGTTGATCGAGTGTGTGGGCGAACCCGGACAGGTGGCGTCCGACGTCGCCCGGATCAACGAACTGGCTCGGATCCGAGAAGTCGCCAACGTTCGCACTGCGGCCGACGATGCAGAGCGCGAACTGCTCTGGAAGGGCCGCAAGGGTGCGTTCGGCGCGGTTGCCCAGGTCAAGCCGAACTACTACCTCCACGACACCGTCGTGCCACGGGCGCGACTTGCCGAAGTCATCGAGAAGGTCTACGAGATCACGACCCGCTACGGGATCGACGTGATCAACGTGTTCCACGCAGGGGACGGCAACCTTCACCCCCTGCTCGTGTACGACGCACGCGAGGAGGGCATGGTCGACAAGGTCCACGCCGCCGGACGCGAGATCGTGACGTTCTCGGTCGAGGTCGGTGGCGTGTTGTCAGGAGAGCACGGGATCGGACTGGAGAAGCGGGATCTGATGCCGTTGATGTTCTCCGAGATCGACCTGTCGGCGCAGGAATCGCTGCGAATGGCGTTCGACCCGAAACTGATCGCGAATCCGAACAAGGTGCTGCCGAACCCGGCGACGTGCGGCGACATGCACGCCGTGCCGGAGGGAGCCTGGATATGACGGTCGCATGGATCTGACGCTCGACGAGTTCGCCGCACAGGTCGGAGCGGATGGGCCGGTGACCATCGCAGGGTCAGGATCTCGAGGCGGCGCAGTCCCTGACGTGCGCACCGTGTCGGCACCTGCGGGGATCGAGCGGATCGATGCAGCCGAGATGGTCGTCGAATGTGGGGCTGCAACGCCAGTCGACGAACTCCTGACTGCCCTCGCCGAGCACGGCCAGACCGTTTCGCTTCCAGCCGGTGGCACCGTCGGCGGCGCGTTGGCGGTCGGGCACAGCGCCGTCACGCGACTCGGTCACGGGGCGATGCGCGACGTGCTGCTGCAGACCCGTTATGTGTCGGCTGCAGGCAAGCTGACCAAGGCCGGCGGCCCGACCGTGAAGAACGTGAGCGGCTTCGATCTGTGCCGCCTGTTCGTCGGTGCACGCGGGACGCTCGGACTGTTCGGTGACGTGATCCTGCGAACTCGGCCCGTCCCGCGTCGCAGCGGTTGGTACACGAGTGATCGTGACCCGTCCGAGCTGCTGAGCGACATCTACCGGCCTGTTGCACTGCTGTGGGACGGCGACGCCACGCACGTCCGACTGGACGGCGACGATGCCGACATCGGTGTTGCGGTCGAGCGGTTCGAACTCCAGGAAGTCGCCGGTCCTCCGACGCTGCCGGGGCCGTACCGATGGTCGGTCGCCCCCTCCATGGCCATCGAGGCGGCGCGGTCGATTGCGGGATCGTTCGTCGTGGAATTGGGCGTCGGTGTGGTCCACCACAGTGCGCCTGGCGAGCACCACGCACCCGATGTTGCCGAACGCGAGCTCCACGACCGGATCAAGCAGCAGTTCGACCCCACCGGTCGATTGAATCCCGGCGTCGATCCGCTCGCGCCACCGGCGACACGGTGAGCAACGCCCGAGCATTCGTCGACCAGCGCGTCGGCGACGTCGATGCAGCAGCCGCGGTGGCTGACATCGCCGCCGAGACGTGGGGGTTGACCCGCCCGGTGCTGCTGCGCCACGGGATGAACGTCATCTTCCGCAGCCGGGACGTGGTGATCCGGGTCGCATCGCCGAGTGTGCCCGCCTCCTGCTCGATCGACCTCGCCCTCGCGTTGGCGGAGCACGGCATTCCGGTTGTCGCTCCTGCCCGCTCGGACGTGGTCGTGGCGAACGGCTTGTCGGCAACGGTGTGGGAGCACGTGGAATCGTCCGGCGACCCGATCGACTGGCAGACCGTGGGGTCGATCGTCCACCAGGTTCATGGGTTGTCGTCGTCCGACCTGCCTGCGAGTGTTCCGACTCCGAGCCCGGCGGTCTTTCCGTGGTGGGACTTCGCCCGACTCCTCGAGGACGTCGATGCCGTTCTCGACCCGGGAGCCCGCGACGGTCTTCGGGCCGTGCTCGAACGATGGTCGGACTGGCAGGACTGGGACGAATCGGATGCCGTCGTGTGCCACGGCGACGTCCACCCCGGCAACGTCATCATGACGAGCGACGGTCCCGTCGTGATCGACTGGGATCTGCTGTGCATCGCGCCGGCCGGGTGGGATCATGCGCCGCTGATGACGTGGACCGAGCGGTGGGGCGGCGAGCCGGGAATCTACGAAGCGTTCGCCGAAGGTGCCGGCGGCTCGCTGCGAGGCGACGCCCGCGCCGAGGCTCTGGCCGAACTCCGGCTCGTGGCGGCGACCCTGATGCGGGTCAAGGCAGGAATGTCCGATCCGGCGGCGCGACCCGAAGCGGACCGACGGCTGGCGCACTGGCGCGGAGATCTCGATGCGCCGATCTGGCGAGCGCAGTAGCGGACGCGAGCTGCGAACGGTTGACTGAGCGGCCGTGCCTGCAGGTCTTGAAGTCAAGAAGTCACCCACTGGCGCCGGTCGCGGTGTGTTCGCCCTCCGGTCCTTCAAGAAGGGCGAGGAGATCGAGCGTTGCCCGATGCTCGTTGCCGAGGAGGGGCGTGGCGACGATCTCGAATCCGGTGCGGAGGGGTACGTGTTCGGTTGGGGGGACGGACGTACGGCACTGGCGCTCGGCTACGGCTCGCTGTACAACCATCGCTACGACTCCAACGCCACGACGACCGAGGTCGGCGACGAACTGATCATCTCTGCGACCCGCAAGATCGCGGTCGGCGACGAGATCTACATCAACTACATGGGCACTGCCCAGGACGGCGTCTGGTTCGACGTTCTCTGACCTGGAGTGGTCAGAAGACCTCGGCGGATGCGAGGCCCTCGATCTCGGCGCGTCCCATCAGCCAGGCGAGGCGACCGGGCGGCGACAACGCCACCGCTTCGTCCGGCAGTTCGGTGGGGCCGTCCGGATGGTTGGCCCACCACGATGTTTCCAATCGATCGAGTTCGAGCTGCACATAGCGCGGGTCGAGGTCCTCGAATTCCAGCCCGATGTCGAGGTCGACGTGGTGAATGGTGACCTCGCGGACACGAAGGAACGGCAACGCGGCGATCGGCGTCTCCGTGGCGGCGAGGGTCCGCCGGCCGGAGCCACGCCAATCGCTGTCCGCCCACGCCGCTTCGAGGCGTTCGATCGATGTCCGCGCATCCGCCAGGATCTCTGCGACGGTGCGGACCGCCCCGTCGTCGATGTCGCGGTCGCGGCCTTCGGCACCACCCAGGTACTGATCCAACACCTCGCCGCGCCCGGCGCCTTCGATCATCCGGCGGTGGCTGTCTGCGTTGCGAGCGAGATGGGTGAGCAGGTGACCGACCGTCCAGCCGGGGAGACGGGAGGGTCGGGACACGTCGAGGGGAACCTCAGCGTGTCGAGCGGCGAGCCCGATGAGCAGACGACGATGCGCATCGCGCCCGAGGCCGCACGCCTGCATGACCGAATCCATGCTGCGAACGTACCGCACGAGGGTTTCGGGAAGTCTGTCCCGATCGGCCAGCTGCGCCGACTCTGGCGCGAGAGCGTCTCGGTGGTGATCGATCGCCCTCGATGACGCATTCGTGTCACCCGGCCGGCGTGTTCTGGTCTTCAGCTCGACGTGCGCACGTTGCAGGCTGAAGACGTATCTCGATGAAAGGACCTGGAGCATGTTGGACACGGTGAGCGTGGGAGTCGATGGGTCGAGCGCTGGGCACGCCGCCCTCAGGTGGGTGGCTCGAAACGTTCGAGGTGACATTCACTCCGTGTTTGCCGTCTCGCCGGCACTCGAGCTACTCGAAGCTGGCTTTCAGATCGACACGACCGGAAACATCGATCGCGCCAGGGAGAAGCTGAACGGCATCTGGGTCAATGATGCGGGCCTCCCGGTCGACCGGCTCTACAGCCACGTGATCGAGGACGCCACTCCGCAGGCGTTGCTCACAACGGCATATCTCTACGAAACCGAGCGCGATTGTCGTCGGGGCGACGGGACGCGACCGGATCGGAGGTCTCGTCGGGGCCAACACCGGGCAGCTCATCCATCTCAGCGATGTCCCATTGATCGTCGTTCCAGCCGATGCGCAGGATCGCGGCGATCAGGTAGGCGAGGTCGTCATCGCCATCAGCGGAGATCCAGACAGCGATCAACACCTCGTTGCGTGGGCCGCGAGCGTTCGGCGACGGCGAGAACCCGGTACACCTCGTACATTGCATGAGTCGCAGACGGCCATGGGCCTCACTCGCACGCGACCTCTCGACGAATGTCGAGGACGACACAACGCGATACATGAACCAACTTCTCGGCGAAGTGAACTCGGAGGACCGTGTCACCGTGTCGTTCGAGGACCCGTTGACCGCACTGGTGGAGGCGTCCAACGCCTCGCCGCTTGCCGTGATCGGATCGCGTCGATCGAGCCGCGTCGGAGGATTCCTCACGGGGGCCGTCGCGCAACACCTCCCTGCCGTGAGTCCTTGCCCGATCGCAATCATCCCCGTGGAAGAGTCCCGGAACTGAACTCGGCCGACTGGCCCCGATCGCGAGAGCGCCGACCGGCCCACCCGACCACGACGATTGCCGCTTTCACGATGACGTGATGGTGTCATCCGCAGGGCGGCGGTACGTCGTGTGTCTCGGCGACTCGAAGCGCACGATGGACACGTGAAGATCTCTCTCGACCAACCGGTGCACACGACCGATGGCCCATTCGGCGACCTCGCCGACGTCGTCGTCGATCCGGCGACCAACACGGTGACCCACATCATCGTCGAACCGCATCACCGCCACTACCAGGCTCGCCTTGTTCCCACGTCTCTCGTCGATTTCGACGACGGGGTCGCGACTGTTCGTCTCGACGAAGCCCACGTCCGGTCTCTGCAGCGAGTCGCCGATTCGGACTTCGTCCGGCTCCACCAGCCGATCGACCTCGGCGACGACTGGGACGTCGGTATCGAACACATCGTGTCTTGCGTCCGCGATGGCCACACGTCTCGTTCTGCACGCGTCGGCGGACTTCGTCGAGTACGAAGTTCGCGAGCTTCACGACGTGAAACGGGTCAGCGATCTGGACGGCGTGCGGGAGCATCGTGTCGAACACCGATCGATACGAACCCGACAGATCCAACGTCGCCCACCGGATCCGAGCCATCCATTCGTCGGGCTGAGCAGCGAACCACCTGCAGCAGCTCGCAGCGTTCGCGACCAGGCACGATGTCGAGGAGTTGTCCGCGTGCGACGTCGACGACTTGAGTCGACCACAGCCGGTGTTTGAACGGTCCGGACCGGCAGAACAGCACCTCGTCGAGCCCGACCACGACGGTCTTGCCGATCCGATTCGGATCGTCGATGAGTGCTCGGCCGTGATGGTTCACGGCGTCCATCACCGTGTGCCAATCGCAGCCGAGATCGGCCGCTACCTCCGACACGGCGCGGCCGTGATGGCCGACCTGGAACGTCGCCCACCGGGCATTGCCCTATGAGACGTACGAGTTCGACATGATGAGCGGCGCCGGAATCGGTGCTGGATGGTCCGACCACGTGACGGTCGATTTCGATCGCATCCCGAAGGGGGAGTGCGAGGTCCGACACGAGAGCCATGTCGTGACGTCCGACGATCAGACCGTCGGGATCGTCGCCGGCATGATCGTTGATGGTGGCCACATCGAAGGCTTCTACGTCGAGACCGGTTTCATCGGGTTTCGTCATCTCGTTGCTCTCCCGATCACGACGGTTGGAAGGGTGCGCAACGACCGGATCGTTCTGACCATCGACAAGCAGGCGTTCCGTCGCCTGACTCCGGTCGGCGAACCGGCGGAAACTCGGCCGACGAGACTGGCTGCAGCCGAGCAGCGCGTCGCGACGGTCGGCAAGCGAGTGATCGGCGCCGTGCGGCACACGCTCGGTGGTCGCTGACTGCGCCGACGCCGGGTTCGGTGATTCGCTCGACGACGTCTGCGGGTGATGGCACCGGAGTGGTCGCGTTCAACTCGACGATCAGGTTCGAATTCAACGCCGTCGGGCCGCCGAAGCGACAGCTCGGGTAGCTACGACGAGGACGCCGAACAGGAGAAGGACAGCGGCCGCGACGGCAGCACCGACGGTGACAAGGCTCAGCACCACGAGCGTGATGACCGCCGACAGGACGACGATCACCCGGTCGACCAAGCGAGTCGAGCGTGTGGTCCGAGCGTTGCGCACTCCGGCTCGTGCATGGATCTTGCCGCTGGGACCGATGACTTCATCGGGACTGAGAACCGTTGTGTCGTCGTCGTCGGGACTCGTCGTGGGCATGTCCTCGTCACCTTCTCTTCGATCGGTCACCTGCTCTCAGGCCTGGTTCAAGTGTCGTCACTCAGCCGGTCGATCACATGACGGTGCTGCGCTGGGGTTCGTGGCACGAACACGTCAGCGTGGAGTGTCCGCTTCCGGAATCGCTTCGACCGCGAGCACTCGTCTCTCCGGCTCGATGTGGTCGCGTTCGTGACG
This sequence comes from Ilumatobacteraceae bacterium, assembly GCA_963797925.1. GTDB lineage: Bacteria > Actinomycetota > Acidimicrobiia > Acidimicrobiales > Ilumatobacteraceae > Ilumatobacter_A. Next base: position 593,423 of record CAWCQZ010000002.1, read on the forward strand.
TCTCGACGTCATCGACATCGACACACATCCGTCCTGACGTGGATCATGCCCGGCTGCACGATGATGAGATGACCGTCAGCGACATCGAAACGAGTCCATCGAACACGTCGACACCACCGGTGCGGCTGCGGATGGGGCAACCCGTCGTGGCCGAGGACGGGCCGTTCGGCGAACTCGCCGACATCGTGATCGACCCGCACACCAAGCAGGTCACGCACCTCATCGTCGAGCCCCACGGCAACCACCTTCAGGCCCGACTCGTGCCGCTGTGGATGACCAGTATCGACGAAGACATCAACGTCGCGCTCGACCTGCGCCATCTGCGCGAACTCGCACGGGTCTCGTTCTCGGAGTTGATTCGGATCGGTGAGCCGATCGACATCGGCGATGAGTGGGACATCGGGTACCTCGTGATTCGTGCACTGCCGTACTGGTCGTCGATCATTCCTGGCGCATGGACGCCCGAGGCCGATGCCGAGTTCGATCGCATACCGATGGGGGAATGCGAGATTCGCCGGGCGAGCGCGGTCCGCTCATCAGACGGCCACCTCGTCGGCCACGTCGAAGGAATGGTCGTCGCGGATGAGCACATGAGCCATGTCGTCGTCACGACGGGATTCCCAGGCTTGCGTCGCCATGCGGTCCTTCCGCTGTCGGTGATCGAACGGGTGACTGCTGACGACATCTACTTGAACATCCCACGCACGAGCTTCGACGATCTTCCCGACAGCACGGGCCTCGTCTCGCCGGGCGAAACAAGCGTCTCAACGACGCCCGCAGCACACCGAGGCCGAATCGGTAAGGAGGCGCCAGGCGTCGCACGGAGGTTTCGCGACGCCATCGCCCGACTCTGGCGCGACTGAGCCATGAAGCGATGCCCGACGGCGTCTACCATCTGGAAATGGCCAAGGACGGTGACAACCTCGACGCCACCGCCGGCCTCGACGGCAGCAACGTCAGGGCAGCCCGGGACAGCATCGAACTCTCCCTCGAAGTGACCGTCGCCTGACCATGGAGGAGGGCACGACCGACTCCGCGGATGATTCCCAACGCGCCGGTGACCACGATTCGATCGGGATCATCGGCGGAACAGGGCCGGCTGGTATCGCTCTGGCGACCAGACTCGCTCTCGTCGGCCGGACCGTCGTGATCGGAAGCCGTGACGACGACAGGGCCAGGGCAGCCGCGTCCGCGATCTTGGCCGAGGACGGTCGATCGAGTTGGCGACTGACCGGCGGGACGAACACGGATGCGGCCCGCTGTGCCGACGTCGTGCTGGCGGTCAAGGCCGACCACACCGTGGCAGTTGCCGAGGCGTACCGCACGCAACTGGACGGGCGCATCGTCGTGTCGATGGCCTCACGACTTCGCCGCGTCGCTCGAGGATTCGCCGCAGAACTTCCATCGGGTTCATCGATCGCCGCAGCGGTGCAAGCGGTGCTGCCCGAGTCCCGTGTCGTCGCCGCGCTGCAGCACCTCCCGGCGCGCCAACTCGGCGATGTCGACAGCGATATCGAGGCCGACATCATGGTGTGCGGCGACGATGCCGCCGCCGTCGCCAAGATCCGAGCAACATTCGCGGCATTGACGAACGGGCGAATCATCGATGCGGGTCCGTTGGCGAACGCGGTCGCGGTCGAGACGCTGACGGCCGTACTCGTGACGTTGAACGTTCGAGAGCGGGCGGCGTACTCGATCAAGCTCGTCGATGAGTCAGCAACGACGGATCGTTGACCCGGCACTGGCACCACATGACCGATCGCTGAGGGAGGTCGGGTCGGCGTCGGTCGGGTCGCAGCGGCTCATGCATCGTCAGAGCTTCGTCGAAGGCGGCACGCAGCGGAGATGAGGCCGAGGTGGGTGAACGCTTGAGGGAAGTTGCCGAGGAGTTCGTCGTTGACCGGGTCGTACTCCTCGGCGATCAACCCGACATCGTTCGACGTGCTGCAGAGGCGCTCGAACAGGGTCGTCGCTCGCTCGGTGTCCCCTTGCGGAGCGCGAGCACTTCGACGAGCCAGAACGAGCACAGCATGAAGACACCCTCGTGGTGGGTGCTCCCGATCGGGCCCTGTCCGCTTGCGTCGTCGCCGTCGCCTCGGAAGCGGAGCAGCAAGCCGTCCGGTCGGGTGGCGAGATCTCGTTCGATCGATGCGACGGTTGCGAGCATTCGCTCGTCCGTGGCATCGATGAAGCCCACGAGAGGGAGTTTCAGCAGGCTGGCATCGACATCGGTGGACCCGTACGACTGAACGAAGCCACCGGTCGCCGGGTCGACACCGTCTCGTTCGATCGTGGCCCGGAGTTCGGCGCGTGCCGATCGCCATCGAGCAAGATGCGCTGCAGGTAGCGCCAGGTGGTGCTCGTCTGCGAGCCGGATACCGCGGTCGAGGGCGACCCAGACCATGACCTTCGAGTGAACGTAGTGTCGTGGCTCGCCCCGCAGTTCCCAGATACCGGCGTCGGTGTCGTCGTGTCGTGCTTCGGCCTGGTCGACGACCGAGACGAGGAAGCGCCATTCGTCGTCGTCGATCCCGGTGTCAGGAACTGCGATCGCATCGTCGGCCGAGCGTTCATGCCACAGGTGAGCGGCGTCGAGGAGGTGACCGTAGACGTCGAGTTGGGTCTGGTTCGCAGCTGCCGTTGCCGACCCGGACCGGTCGAGATCGGCGCCATCCGTCGAGGTGGTCGAGTTCCACTTCGGTGAGGCGCCGCTCACCATATGCGCCGTACATGATCTGGAGTTCGTCGCCGCGACCGGCCGAGGACCGCATGACGAAGTCGCGGAATCCCTGGGCGACTTCATGGTGCCCGACCGAGGCGAGTGCGTCGAGTGCGAGCGTTGCATCGCGTATCCAGCAGTATCGATAGTCCCAGTTCTTCGTGCCGCCGGGAATCTCGGGAAGCGAGGTGGTCGGTGCTGCGATGATGGCGCCGGTCGGTGCGCAGGTCAGCGATTTGAGGACCAGCGCTGAACGTTCGAGCATCGCTCGGTGCGGCCCGTCGACCTCGGTGCTGTCCGACCAGGACCTCCACCAGCCGAGTGTTGCTTCGAGGTGGCTGTCGACCATGCGAGCGTCAGCGGCGGTCGGGTCGAGTTGGTGAGCGGGTTGGGCGACGACCGAGAGGGCGATGGACTGGCCAGCAGCGAGCGAGAACCGACCGGACACTCGTGCACGGTCGTGGTCGACGTCCAGCTCGACGGTGGCACCGATCGACGATCGCGTCGTCTCCACCGACCGCTGTGAGGTGACCATCATCATGGCGGCGAAGCCACGGATGAACGCTGCCGTAGTCGAACCGCGGTGCGATGTCGATCTCGACGTCGATGGTGCCATCGACGCAACAGGCGCGTCGGAGGATCGTGGTCTGTGGATCACCGGCACCGCCTGTCCGCATCGCGAACGCATCGGTCACCGTGAGTGCACCGGTCGATGTGCGCATGGTCGTTTCGAGGACCATCGTCGGTCCGACGTAGCGGCGTGATCGCTCGACGATGTCGGCGACAGGACGGATCGAGAAGTGGCCGCCCCGGTCGGTGTCGAGTAGCCGGGCGAAGGTGCTGCCGCTGTCGAAGCGTCGCAGGCAAGCCCAATCGATCGAAGCGTCGCTGCTGACCAGAGCCGTGGAACGACAGTCCGACAGGAGGGCGTAGTCGCCGATCGGGCGTGACGTGGATGCCGGTTGGTCGGTCACGACGGAACCCCGGCGCCAGGAGGACCGTTCGATGACGGGTGGGTGTGGAAATGGTGCGCGAGTGCGGCGCCGATGATTCCGGCGTCGTTGCCGGTCAGTGCAGCGGTGACCGGAGTGCGAAGTCGGAGGTACTGCTCGAACTTGTCGAACTCGGCACCGATGCCGCCGCCGATGATGATCTGCGACGGCCACAAGAGGTTCTCGAGAGCGTGGAGGTACGTGTCGACCTCGCGGCCCCATGACCCCCATTCGGTGTCGTCGGTGCGATGAGCGCCTCCTGCAACCCGGTCTTCCATGTCGCTGCCGCCCTGTTGCAGATGTCCGAGTTCGGTGTTCGGGACGAGTGCCCCGTCGAGGGTCATGCCGCTGCCGACACCGGTGCCCAATGTGATGGTCAGCACGACCCCGCGGTGTCCTCGACCGGCGCCGAAGTGGACTTCGGCGAGCGCAGCGGAATCGGCATCGTTGATCGCTGTCACCGGTTGGCCGAGTGCGTTGCCGACGAGTTGTGCGATGTCGATGCCGATCGACGACCGGTCGAGGTGGGCGGCTGTGCGCACGACGTTGTCCTGGATGACGCCGGGAAGCCGATTCCGATCGGCGCTCCCCACGAGAAGCGGTCGGCAAGGTCGCAGATCGACTCGAGCACCGCAACGGGCGTTGCCGGTTGTGGAGTCTCGATCCGTTCGTGCGGTTCGACCAGTACGCCGTCGTGGACGTCGACGGGAGCGGCCTTGATGTGCGTGCCGCCTATGTCGACGCCGAGCACGGTGTTCATCGCCCGCGTCGACGATCGCTGATCGCCCGCCACCGGTGGCCAGATGGCAGTGTCCCGGATTGTCCCGCGGAGCCGTCGGAACCTGCCGCGTCAGCGTCGGCCCGTCCGGTCGACCAATCGGTCAGGACGGGGTCGAGGATCTGGCACGCCCGATCGATCTCGTCGACGCACCGAGAAGGGCGTGTGATCACCCTCGATGCCGGTGTCGCCGGTCGAGCCGTAGATCGTGAGCGTGGTCGTCATGGTTCCTCGTGGGTCAATCACCGTGTCGGTCACGACCACCGGGGTGAACTCGTCTCGAAGCGGAGGGGCCGCGGTCGCATCGACTCCATTCTCTGCTCGGTGATCGCGGGAAGCAGGGTTGCTTCCATCCACGATTCTGCGCCGGCCGGCACCGGCATGGCATGACGTATTCGTGCTCACCGCCCGGATGGATACGTCTTGTCCCACTCCCTGTCGAGGACGACGGTGACAACGTGACCGAGAAGTGGCATCGTTGGAGGTGCTCACGAAACGAGGAGAACCGATGGCTGAATACTGGGGCGATGAGACGCGCAAGGCGGTGGCCAACTTCCCGGTCTCCGGTGAGCAGGTACCGGAATCGGTCATCAGATGGTTGGGTCGAATCAAGTCCGCCGCGGCGACGGTCAATGCCGAGTTGGGTGTCCTGAACGGAGACATCGCTCGTCGAGTGGCCGTTGTCGCCGACGAGATCGGCGCCGGGGAACATGCAGCCCAGTTCCCGGTCGACATCTTTCAAACCGGCTCGGGAACATCGACGAACATGAACGTCAACGAAGTCATCGCGCACCTCGCGGGCGACGACGTCCACCCCAACGACCACGTCAATCTCGGGCAGAGCTCGAACGATGTGTTCCCCACTGCAGTGCACCTCGCTGCGATCGAGACGGCAACGACACGTCTGATTCCGGCGCTACGTTCACTCGAAGCGTCGCTGGCGGCGAAGTCGGTCGAGTTCGCCGATCTCGCGAAGTCGGGTCGGACCCATCTGATGGACGCCGTGCCGATCACTCTGGGCCAGGAGTTCGGCGGATTCGCTCAACAGGTGCGACTCGGCGTCGACCGGATCGACGGATCGTTGACGCGCGTGTCAACGGTTCCGCTGGGCGGAACTGCAGTCGGTAGTGGGCTTGAACGCGCACCCCGACTTTGCTCGACGTGTGCAGGCGCTCCTCAGGACCCGGACCGGATTCGAGGCCGTCGAGCCGGTCGACCGGTTCGAGGCCCAAGCGAGCCGAGACTCGCTCGTCGAACTCTCCGGGATACTCAAAGTGGTCGCGGTGTCGCTGACCAAGATCGCCAACGACGTTGCGTTGTTGGCGAGTGGTCCACGAGCCGGACTGGGAGAGATCACCTTGCCCGAGCTGCAGAAGGGTTCGTCGATCATGCCCGGCAAGGTCAACCCGGTACTCGCCGAAGTGGTGCTCCAGGTCGCAGCCCAGGTGATCGGCAACGACACCGCCATCACGATCGGCGGGATGCAAGGCAACTTCCAACTCAACGCACGCATCCCGTCTGATCGCACGGAACCTGTTGGGCTCGATGCACATCCTCTCGACATCGACGAGTCTCTTCGCCGAACGATGCATCGACGGCATCGTCGCAAACACCGAACGGTTGACGTGGCTGGCCGACAACACGCTGGCGTCAGCGACCGCGTTGAACCCGATCGTCGGCTACGACGTTGCTCACGACATCGTCCGGCTCGCCGATCACGACCACATGTCCTTGCGAGATGCTGCACGAGCACTCGACGTCGATGACACACGGATCGACGAAGCGCTGAACGCTCGACGAATCGCACGAGGCAACCAAGCCGACTGACCGAGCGAACCAGAGCGCTCGACGCGTCGAGTCCCGCCATCGATTCCGTCGGCATCAACGATCATGGACACTGACGCTCGGTCCGCGAGTCCGATCAGGCAACGGTCCTCCGAGCATGTCGAGGAGCTTGGTGACGTGGTGTTCGCGGGTTCGGAGGTGGTTCTTGAAGTTGCTGTTGTCGGTGTCGGCGATCTCGTACTCGAGATCGCGATAGGTCGAGTCGAGGATCTCGCGGAGCAGGACCGACTCGTCGTCGTCCAGGGCGAGGTTCATGACGTCACCCGGGCGCGGCGGTGGAATCGCACCGCTGGGAACTCGCCGACTTCCTTTTTCGTTGCGTCGAGACGGACCCGTTCGTGCGTTCGCCCGCCGTACGTGGACGATCGGGATGGTGATCTCGCGGTGCCCCCACAGATGGCCGTGCTCCAGCACGAGGTGCGTGATGGAGCCGTCGTCGTCGAACACGAACCCATCGACCGTGCCGACGGTGTGTTCGTCGCTGGTGACCACGTTGCTCGACCGACGGAGCTCCACTTCGTGGTCGGGAATGTGGTCGAACTTGGTTGCGACGTATCGGTGTGCACCAGCTTCGGGGTAGGTGCTGCTGAACCGTCCGGTGTAGGGCCACGCACTGACTGCGGCAGCATCGCTGATCCAGCCGTTCCCGTAGGTCTCGGGCCGTTCGATTCGGTTGAACTCGGTGACTTCGACCTCGGGGATCTTGTCGATGTCGTCTGGCGACAGCGTGAGCGTGAGCCGCTCGCCGCAGGACCCGACCTTGTCGACCGAGACGAGATGGGAGCGCTCATGGTGCTGGTGCGGCTGGACGACGAGGTGAGTGACATGCCAGTTGGTCGGGTCGACGACGAAATCGTCGAGTTCTCTCCAATGCCCTGCGGTCGAGTCGACCGGCATTCCTACCCGTGCATGCATGGCATGTTCCCCTTTCTGTGGTGTCGGCGTTGTCTCGTTCATCGTCGCGATCGGCCACCTCGTGCGCATGACGCTCGCGGACGGAGTGTGATGGCGCGATCGTGTCACCGACCGCGGCGCGTCTGGAGCTGTGCACCCGGCGGTCGGCGGCGCACGATGGTGAATGCGGGGTCGACGACGACCGACTCGACCTCCACTCCAGGGACACACCAGAGATAAGGACACCTCGTGCACACTCATCAATCCTTCACCAACACGATCAAGACCGTCGTCCTGCTGACACTCCTCGGTGCCCTGATGATCGGCGCCGGATACCTTCTCGGTTCGACCGGCGGGGCCGCGACCGGTCTCGTGATCGGCCTCGTTCTGGTCGGCGGTTCCTTCTGGTTCAGCGATCGCCTCGCGCTTCGCGCAGCCAAGGCGAAACCGGTCACCGAAGCGCAGGCCCCGGACCTCCATCGCATCGTGCGGCGGCTCACGGAACGAGCCGGGATGCCGATGCCGAAGCTCTACGTCTCGCCAGCCGTACAACCCAACGCGTTCGCGACCGGCCGCAATCCCCACCGCGCTGCGGTGTGTGTCACCCAGGGCATCCTGCCGCTGCTCGATGACATGGAACTCGAAGGCGTTCTGGCCCACGAACTGTCCCATGTCGCCAATCGGGACATCCTGATCGGTTCGATTGCGGCAGCGATCGCGATGGGCTTGACGTTCGTCGCCCGGATCGCGATGTGGGGCTCGATGTTCGGCAACCGGCGCCGCAACACCGGTCCGCTCGGTGTGATCGGTGTGCTGGCCATGGCGATCCTTGCACCGATGGGAGCCGTGCTGCTCCAGATGTCGATCAGCCGCTCCCGCGAGTTCGAGGCGGACCACTCCGGAGCGCTCCTCGCCGGTGACGGCGAGCCACTGGCCCGGGCCCTGATGAAGCTCGACACCCATGCGCACGCGACGCCGATGGATGTCGATGCTGCGCATGCCACCGCCTACATCGTGAACCCGTTGTCTGGACGCCGGGTGGAATTCGCCGGCCTCTTCCGCACGCACCCTTCGACCGCTGATCGGATCGCACGTCTGCACGCGATGGCCGACAATCGAGCTGTGCTGACCCATCGGGTGGCGTCATGACCAGTCAACGATGGATCCTCGCCGGTCCGCCGGTCGACGGTATCGACGACTACGTCGCCCGCGGCGGCGGGAAGGGTCTCGCGGCAGCCGAGCACCGTTCGTCCGACTCGATCATCTCCCTGATCGAGAGTTCGGGTCTGCGCGGTCGCGGTGGTGCCGGGTTTCCCACCGGCCGCAAGATGCGCTCGGTCGCCGCAGCGCTCGACGGAGCGTCGACGCGCCACGTGATCGTCAACGCTGCCGAGGGCGAGCCGGGAACGTTCAAGGATCGTGCGATTCTGCGACACAACGCTTACAAGGTGATCGAAGGAGCGTGCATCGCTGCAACGGCGTTCGGGGCGACGGACGTCGTGGTCGCGACGAAGCGGTCATTCGAGCACGAGATCGAACGTTTGCGATGGGCGATTCGCCAGATGGACAGCGAGCGGTTGATCGACCGGTTCGATGTCCGCATCGTCGAGGGGCCGGGCGAGTACCTGTTCGGCGAGGAGACGGCGCTGCTCGAGGTGATCGACGGGCGACCGCCGTTCCCGTGGGTCGCTCCGCCCTATCGTCGCGGGGTCGACGATGGCACTCCCGGCGAACTGGGAGCGACATCTTCGGACGGTCCGGCCGTGTTCGTGTCGAACGTGGAGACGTTCGCGAACATTCCGGGGATCCTCCGCCACGGGGCAGATTGGTTCCGTTCGCGCGGCACGGTGTCGTCACCGGGCACGATCGTGTGCACGGTCACCGGAGACACGCTTCACCACGGCGTCGGCGAGGTCGCTCTGGGAACGACGCTGCGCAACGTGATCGAGGAGGTCGGCGGGGGGCTTCCCGAGCGCCGTCAGGTTCTGGCGGTGTTGAACGGCGTTTCCAACGCTCCGCTCAGCGCCGACCAACTCGACACGCCACTCACCTACGAGGACATGGCAGCCGTCGGGTCCGGACTCGGCTCTGCCAGCTTCATCGTCGTCGACGACTCCCGGTCGCTTCGACAGGTCGCTGCTCAGATCGCCCGGTTCCTCTCGATCGAATCGTGCGGTCAGTGTGTGCCCTGCAAGCGCGACGGTCTGACGATCGCGAGCGCACTCGACGGTTCCGGGCGGCAGTTCCGGCCGGGTGAAGACCTCGACGCGATCATCGAGGACCGCCTCGCGACGGTGGCCCGCGGTGCGCGGTGCGCTCTGGCCGGTCAACAGGAACGCGTCGTCGGTCGACTGCTGGAGATGGCCAAGACCGCCACTCCTTCGTCGAGCAGCGGCGGGGCCGAGGCGTTCGTCATCGCACCGCTCGTCGACATCGTGCGCGGTCGCGCCCGCCTGGATCTCGCCCAGGTCGACAAACGACCGGACTGGACGTACGCCGGGGAAGACCCCGACTCGCATGCGTGGCCCGCGGAGCGGCTCATCGACCACGGAGTCGAGGTCCGACCCTCGCACCTCGCTGAATCCGACGACGCAACCGACGGAATCTCCCAGGCGCCAACAGCGCTCGCGTCGCGCGACGCCTTCGATTCGCTCCGCAACATCGAAGCCCGCCTCGAAGCCGACGTCGACGCACTGCGAACGTCGGCGCCCGACGAGCGGAGTTCGACGCTCTACGACCTGCGACGGACACTCGAACGACACCAGCGGGTGACCGAGCGTTTCGTCTACCCGCTGGTGCGAGCCCTCGACACCGAGCATGGCGATGAAATCGCCTGGTACCCGCAGCAGCACGAACAGCACGCCACTCGACTTCTCCACCGCCTCGATCTCGGGAACCTCGCCCTGTCCGGCAACCTCATCGACGAGCTCTGTGCCGACGTCCATGCGTCGGTCGTCGAACTGCAACGTCGTATTCTGCCAGTACTCGATGCCGCCTTGGCCACGGACGAACACGAGCAGTCGCTCGTCGAGGCCGGAGTCGACGACCTCGTCGAGCATTAGCGACCCCTCAGATCTCGACAGATGTCCCGACGTCGAACACATGCCCGGTCGGGAGCGAGACGAACCGGACGGCCTTCCGGCCAGGTCCGTCCGATCGGGGCTGTTGCGTGGTCATTCGCCGGTCAGCCTGACGATCTCGTCACCGAGGTCGATTCCGCTTCCCTTGGCGATCACGGCTGCTGCGCCCGCATCGATGAGCCGCTCGCGGGTGCGGCGATCGGTGAGTGTCGTGTAGCCGACGACAATCGTGTGCTCACAAGCTGTCTTGATCGCTGTCACGGCCTCGGCGCCGCCGTGCGGCATCCGCACATCGACGAGCGCCACGTGGACGAGGTGCTTTCCACACAACGCTGCAGCCTCGAGCCCGTCCAGAGCTTCGCCGACGAGGTGGAGCCGGGGATGGCCTTGGACCAACTCGGCCAAGGCCGCTCGGATGTGGTGGTCGTTGTCGGCAATGACGACACCGATCGAGTCGGTGCTGCCGGGCGGCGTACCGTGCGTGTCCGCCGCGGGGCCCATGACGTCTCAGTCGTCGATCGAGATGAGTCGGGCTCGAACGGCCTTGACGACCGCTTCGAGCTTGGTGTGAGCATCGAGCTTCGCCATCGCATGCCGAAGATGGTTCTTGACGGTGTGGCCACTGAGATGCAGGCGATCAGCGACCTCTTCGGGGTACATACCGTCAGCGGTCAACTGGAGGACTTCGACCTCGCGGTCCGAGAGTTCGGTGTTGCCGACCTCGTCGAATCGGCGGAGGCGGACGAGGTGCTTGAGAACGTCGCGGGTGAAGTAGGACTCGCCGGCGGCTGCGGCCTCGATGGCGTTGACGAGGTCAGCTCGATCGCTGTTCTTGGAGAGGAAGCCGCAGCATCCGGCGTCGAGCGCTTGGGCGAGCACACGGCGGTCGGCGACCGATGTGATCATCACGACGTTCGTGTCGAGCCTCGCGTCCTTGAACTGGCGCGCCGCCTCGGCGCCGGTGCCGTCGGGGAGCCGGTAGTCCATCAGCACGACGTCTGGGCGACGGTTGCTGACGAGAGTGAACGCCTCCGCGCTCGTCGTTGCCGAGCCGACGACATCGATGCCGTCGGCGTCATCGAGAAGCGCTTTCAGCCCGAGGGCGACCACGTCGTGATCGTCCACGATCACCACGGTGATGAGGCGTGGTTCGGGCTCGGATCGGTCGGCGTTCGTCATGAAGCTCCTCGAGCTTCATTGTCACCGTTCGCCGGCGCTGGTTGCGTGACGTATTCATGTCATTGCGCAGGACGGCGCGGTGAGATCGAGCGACCTCAGCGAGGTTGTCGACCGGATGGCCCCGACGGGTGATGGGTCGCGCCTCCGATCGGTGAAGCGGCTCGGGTCGTTGGTCGCGAGAAGGAGCTTGGACGACAGCGGGACTTCGTGTCGGGCGGTCACGTTCGGTGGGGCACGATGATCACCGGACAGGTTGCGTGCCCTGCGAGTTGAACGGGAACGCGACCGGTGCGTAGGCCACCGAATCCGCCGCGACCGCGTGTGCCGACGACGATCACAGCGGCTCGCTCGCGCTGTGCATGTTCGATGAGCACCTCGGCAGGATGTCCGGCAGACAGGTACAGCTTGGATGCGACGTCACTGACCTTGGCGACTTCGTCGCGAACTTCGTCGGAGTGACGGTGCCATCCTTCGGGGTGGCTGAACGTGTCGTCCATCGGGTCATACGCGAACACCGCGTGGAGGTCCCCGTGGATCGCTTTCGCGAGGTGTTCCGCTCGTTCCAGCGCGATCGAGTTCGCGGCCGAGCCGTCCACGCCGACCACGACGTGTCCATCCTCCAGAGCGCGAGAGTCGGGTCGGATCACGGCGATCGGTACCGTCGAGTGCTGGGCGAGGTGGTGAGCCGGCGCCGAGGCTCCGAGCCCTCCCGGTCCGCCGTGGGCGTGCGCACCGATGACGACGAGCGCCGCGTCGTGGGCATCGACGTAGTCCACGATCTCGGCAATCGGATCCGATCCGTGCAGCGTGACGATCTCGGCGTTCTGGGCGTTGACCTCCTTCAACGCGGTGGCGATGTCGGCCCTGCGCCGCTCGAGGAGTTCGTCCATCCAATCCGGAGCGATCTCGGAGTAGGTCGGCTCGAAGACACTCACCACGCGGCAGCGGCGCTCCACTCAGCCTGGTGTACTCAGCGGCCCAGCGAAGGGCGTCGTCGGCGTGATCGTGTTCGTCGAAAGCAGCAATGACAGGTTTCATTTCGAGTCCTGGGGTGAGGGTCGCGGTCTGTGTTGTGGATGGTCACTTGTCAACGGTCGCAGAATCGTCAACTCGTCGCATGACGTCGATGGGTCATCGCCGGTGGTGCGCGCGGTCGCCACGACACCGGGGTGTTCATCGGCCGTCCATGACCTTCGAAATGTCGGTGAGCAGGCGATCGAGACCGTAGAAGCGAGCGACTTGATCCCGAGCGAACGCGACCGGTGAGGTGTTGACGAACATGAAACGCGCGAGGCTCCGCGAGTTGTCCTGCGCCAACTCGACGCGTGGTCGTTGACGGCGTTCGTAGAGCTCGAGGGCGTGGCTCATGTGCCGGGTGTCCGCGGTGGACAGTTCGTCGGCGAGCGCGGCGGCTGAATCCATCGCTACGGAGGCTCCGACACCTGCTGTCGGCAGGAACGCAGCGGCCGCATCACCGAGCAGAACGGTGTGACCACGCCGACCATTCCGCGCATCGTCGGTCCTCCATCTTCCAGAAGAAACCAGCAGCACCGCGGTCCCGACCGACAACCGCCGCCCGCAGCGGACCTTCTGGGAGACGGGCTGCGATCTCGTCGGCGTAGTCGTGGGCGTCTCGCTCGGCGACGACCTCGCTGCGCCCGGCGAGAAAGATGCCGACGCGACCCGGCACCGGGTACGACCCGACACCCCATCCGGCGGACCACATCTCCATGTACGTGTCGGCAGTCGGCTCATCGACGGGTCCCCAGATCACGAAGCCGCCCCATCCCGTGTCGAACTCCCGGACTTCACCAGGCTGGAGAACCAGCGCCCGGGTAGTCGAGTGCATCCCGTCGGAGGCAACCACGAGGTCGACCTCGGAGTGCGAACCGTCGTCGAATGTGACGATGACACCGTCCCCGGCTTCCGCGAGTTCGCGCACCGTTGATCGATTGCGGATCGGGCCAGCCGCCAGACGCAGCATCGCCAGCAATGCGCCTCGCTCGATCCCGCGCCACGTCCCGCAACGCTCCACGATTCTCACCAGTGGATACCGCTTCGGTGAGCGGCCATGTCGGTTGAACAGCTCATACGTCCGCATCGGCACGCTCGTTGCCTCGTACTCGGCGGAGAGGCCGAGCCCGTTGAGGACCCGCCCGCCGAGTGGCATCAGCCCCAACATGTACCCACCGTCGTCTTCGGCGCCACCGCGTTCGATCAGGGCGATCGGGTTTCCTCGCTGTCGCATGAGCGCAGCGAACGTGGCTCCGGCGACTCCCGCCCCGACGCAGAGCACCCGCAATCGAGCCCCCGTCAAGGACCGTTCGACATGGCATGCAGTCGACTGCGTCTCGGAATCACCGACGGCGATCGAACTACTCCGCAGAGTCGAGTGCATTTCCATCTCCCGGCTGTGCTGCACGCTCCCGATGGCTTCCAGAATACGATTCGACACGTCGTTCGCCGTGACACGGACATGCCTTGCCTCCTGGCCCGAGTGCTCGCGACGCTGACACGGCCGGTCGCTCATCGCTGACCACCTCGGATCGGTGGACGATCACGACGACGACCGTCATGGCGTTCAGTCCGGTGGCTCGGACGGCTCGGTCCGCGGTCCGCTGCGAAGGGTGCCGGACCGTTGCAGCATGCGTTCCCACAAGATGTCGTAGATCGGGACGGACCCGACGAGGGTCGAAGACAGAACCGCAGCGAAGCACGCAGCGAACATCGCAGTGACCAATGTCGTGTTCGCCGTCATCTCCAGGACCAACACGATTCCCGTGGACGGCGCCCGCACCACGGCGGCGAAGAAGGCGGCCATCCCGACGATGATGAACGCCACCGCCGGATCGCTTGCGGCGGGAAGCCCCTCGACGACACCGTGGAACAGAACACCAGCGAGAGCTCCGACGACGAGGAGTGGAGCGAAGAGCCCGCCAGGGGTTCCCGCCGCGTACGAGATCGGTCCAACCAGGAAGCGGATGCACAGGAATCCGATGACCGATGTCAGGGCGACACCCCCGCCGAGAAGTCGCTGGACGAGCGGATGCCCGTCGCCGGCGAAGGACGGGTCGAGGTAGAGCAGGAGGCCCACCGCTGCACCGATCACCGCAGCCCTGACTTCAGGGACGATCGAACCCATCCGGGTCGAGAATTGCAGACACCCCGAAATCACCTTGTTGTAGAGGGCGCCGAGGAGGCCAAGACACAGTCCGAACGTTCGCGAAGACCACGAGATGCCAGCCGTGCGGGGTGGGGATCGCTCCGACCGCGAACTCCGGCGTGTCGGCCACGATGATCCGTGACACCGAGATCGACGCTGCCGACGCAACCAGCGTCGCCAGTGCGAGGCGGGTACGGAACGTTCGGGCGACCTCCTCGAACACGAACAATGCTCCACCGAGCGGAGCGTTGAAAGCGACGGCGAGTCCTGCTCCGCCCAATGCAGTCTGCACGACGCGAATCTCTGCGTCTGACAACCGGAAACGTCGACCGGTCTCGGCACCGATCGCCGCTCCCATGTGAACTGTCGGACCTTCGCGGCCGAGTGCGAGACCGGACCCGATAGCGAGAAGCCCACCCACGAACTTGGCGATCAACACCGGCCCCGACGGTGGCGAAGCCTCTCCACGCCACACCGCCTCGACGTCTTGGATTCCGCTGCCGGCGGAGGCAGGGACACCGCGCACGATCAGGCGCGAAACGGCGGCGCACGAAGCGACAGTCGCCATCGGGGCGATCCAGCCGGGGCCGGGCAGGTCGTGCGACCAACCCAGGACGCTCGCTGTGATGTCGGCTGAGCGGAGAAGGCACCAACGGAACGCACCCGCGACGACGCCGACGACCAAACCGCCGACCACTGCGACGAAGCTGACGACGACCAAACCGCCACGGTTGTCCATGGTGCGCTGGTCATCGCTGGCTCGGGCGATCATGCGCGATCGACGACTCGAGCGGTCGGCAGTCGGGCGGACCCGGAGCCTGGGCTCTCGCTCCTGTCGTCCCATGGCAACGAGGCCGTGCGGGCACGAACTCCGGACGTCGTCGTGCTTGCGTTCATGTCACCATCGTCCGTTCGACGACGCATGCGGCACAGGACCGGACCGCGCTGACGTCGATGACCTGAACGTGTCAGGGGTTCCACATCCAACGAGTGTCGATGTCTTCTCGATGCCCCGTCGATGCCCGGAAGGTCCGTGCGCTCTCCGGCTGCTTAGGATCGTGCCTGTGGAAGAACTCGGCGCTGGACCGACGACGACGCAGCACGGAGCCAGCGTCACCCGATTCAACGCGCTCGATGTCGGAGCGCTCGCGATGATCGCCGAGCACCGACCCGAGAACGAGACCCTGCTGCAGACGTGTCGGCTCGTCGACGGTGTCATCGACGGCGCCCGCACGGTCGTCGTGCGCCGTCGAATCGACGACCGCCTGGATCTCGTTTCTCTCGATGTCCTCCCGGTCGAACTGCATGCGGCGATCACCGCACATGCCATGAAGGACTTCGATCGACTGGAGCAGCCCGGTTCGATGCCTCGGCGCGAGCAGATCACCGATCCGACCGCGCCGGAAACACGAAGCGTGTGGTGCCTCGGAATCGCAGCACTCGGCGAACGACCGACCTCCGCCCTCTACGTGAGCAACACATGGACCGAACCCGCCGATTGGGCGTTGGACGTCTTCCACCGAGCGGCCCGCCTCGTCCAGATAGCAGCTGAGCAGGCCAGCGCCTCGCAGACGTTCGCCGCCACGATCGCAGCAGAACGAGAATCCCTCGCCAATCAACTCCATGACGATCCCGTGCAGTCGATCACCGTCCTCAGCCTCATGCTCCAACGCCTCGCCCGCGACGTGCCGATCGAGTATGTCGACGCCGTCAACGACGCCCGCACGCACGCAGACCGGGCCATCGACCGGATGCGAAAGATGCTGTTCGATCTCCACCCTGTCGTCCTCGACGACGACGGGCTGTCGATCGCGATCCAGGTGTACCTCGAAGAGTCACTCGATCCGCTGGGAATCGCCTGGACTCTCGACGATCAGCTGCGCGGGGTCCCCGAGCGTTCCACTGCGGTCCTGGCCTACCGTCTCGCGCACGAAGTGCTCGCCAACGCCGCACACCACGCCTCGGCCACCGCTGTCTCGATCACACTGAGCGACGACGACCACACGCTGACGATCGGTATCACCGACAATGGGAGAGGCTTCGATCCTGCGACGATCCCGCGTCACCAACCAGGCCACCTCGGCCTGTCGAACGTCCGCTACCTGGCACGGAGGGCAGCGGGGCGAGTCGACATCACATCGGCCCCCGGGTCCGGATGCACCGTCGAGATCCGGCTCCCGATGAACGAGCGGATCCATGCCGACACGCCGTCGTAGAGGCCGAACAGCCACCGTCGGGGGATCGTCTCAGACGGGCTGGCAGGTGGGACACCAGTAGACGGTGCGGTTCGCCATGTCGGCGCGTTCGATCTCGGTGCCGCAGCGCAGGCAGCTGTCGCGTTTGTAGGCGTAGGTGGCTTCGGCCCGGGGGATGCGTTTGCCGGGCGGGACTCCGGACTCGTCGCGAGGGACGGTGAGGATGCGACCGGCTTTGACGCCGTCGCGCAGCATGCCTTGTGCTGTGGCCCAGATGGCTTGGAGTTCGACGGGGTCGCAGTCCTTGCCGGGCCGACGCGGGTGGACTCCGTTGACGAACAAGATCTCCGCCCGGTACACGTTGCCGACACCAGCGACGACGGATTGGTCCATGAGCAGCTCGCCGATCGTGCGCTTGCTACGCGACATCTTCTCGTACATCGCGTCCGGCTTTGCATTGCGGTGGATCGGGTCAGGACCGAGCCGTGCGAGAATCGCCTTGCGAGCGTCGGGCTCGTCGATCGTGCACGCCGTCGGGCCGTTCAAGTCCACCGTGGCGTTCGATGCGGTGAGACGCATCCGAACTGCACCTCTGGGTTCGGGTGGTTCGTCGGTCTTGTACACCTTGTACTTGCCGAACAGGCCGAGGTGGACGTGGCCGACGTCGCCGGTCGACCATTCGTAGAACAGGTGCTTGCCGTACGGGTAGATCCGCTCCAGCACGGCGCCATCCACTCGCTCGGCATCAGCAGCGAAGCGACCCTGTGGGCTGGAGACCCGGATGGGCATGCCGTTGAGCAGCTTGCCGTGGTCCTTGGCGATCTTGTGGATGGTGTGTCCCTCTGGCACTAGCGCCGACCGTACCGGCGCCGCACGTAGAGTTCGACCCGTGCTCGACTCTGCTTTGAATCTGGATGCCGAGAAGCTGTCGGCCTGCGTGTCGTGCGGCCTGTGCCTGCCGCACTGCCCGACCTTCCGGGTGACGGGGGAGGAGGCGTACTCGCCTCGCGGTCGGATCGATGCGATCCGCGGTGTCGAACTGGACGGCGCACCGATCGACGACGAGTTCGTCGAGTTCATGGAGACGTGCGTGCAGTGTCGTGGGTGTGAGCCGGCGTGCCCGAGCAACGTCGAGTTCGGGTCGCTGATGGAGCAGACCCGGGTAACGCTCGCCTCGAGCAAGCGGATCACGCCGTGGTGGCAGCGAGCCGGATTCCGGGTCCTCGGTCACCACCGGCTCCTCCTGGCCGGTTCCACGATGCTGGCGCTCGGACAGCGCCTCCGCCTTGTGCCCGAACGCCTCGGACTCACGTCGCTGCCACTGCGCCGATCGGAGGCGCTGACGGCGACAGGCGGCGATGTGTGGCTCTACACCGGTTGTGTGATGGACGCATGGCGACGCGACACGCACCACTCCACGGCAGCGCTGATCACTGCGACCGGCGCGACCTTTGCGCTCCCCGAATCCGGCGGGTGCTGCGGAGCGCTCCATGTGCACGCTGGACTGCACGACAAGGCGGTGGGGCTGGCCGAGCGCACGATGGCGTCGATGCCCGGCGACGCCCCGATCGTCGTCAACTCAGCCGGTTGCGGCGCCGCACTCAAGGACTATGGCGAGATCGTCGGGACCGGAGCGGCGGCCGCGTTCGCAGAGCGGGTCGTCGATGCGAACGAATGGCTCGCCACTCGCATCGATCAGCTCCCCACGTCGATGACGCCACGCTCGAAGGTGCTCGTCCAGGATCCGTGTCATCTCCGCCACGTGCAGCGGATCGACACGCCGGTCCGGACGTTGCTCGGCCACGTCGCCGACGTCGTCGAGTTGGACGACGACGGGTTGTGCTGCGGCGCTGGAGGTGCCTACTCGGCGCTCCAGCCGGAGATGGCCGGGGACATCCGAGACCGCAAGCTCGCAGCGATCGACCGAGCCGTCGCACGCGGCCCGGTCTCCGTGTTGGCGAGCGCGAACCCGGGCTGCTCGATGCACCTCTCCGCTGCGCTGGCCGATCGCTCGATCCCCGTGGCGCATCCGGTGGACATCGTCGCACGCGCACTGGGTCTCGCCGAGTGAGCGATCTCGATGGCCTCGCCGAACAGCTCGCGAACATCGCCGAGCAACTCGATGAGATGGCGTTCGACCAACTGCGCGAGGCAGTGGCCGCCGGAGCGATGGAGCGACCGACGACCGACAAGCGACTGATGCAGGCGAGACGAGCGATCGAGAAGGCCGCCCACCTGCTCCGGTCGATGGATCAGGGGCTGTAGCCGAGATCGCGACGCCGTCAGACCCAGGAGTTGATCTCGGCGATCATGGCGATGACATCGCCGTAGCCGTGCTTGGTGAAGTCGAGGGCCACCCGGTCGAGGCCGACCCGGTCGTCGTCGCGTCGCTCGACACGCGACGCATCTGTACGTTCGATCACGCCGGTCGCACACAGGTGACCGAACCGCTCGTTCAGGCCGGCCAGCTGCTCGTCGTTCGGGCCCTGTCGAACTCGCAGCACCATCCGGTCACCGACGAAGCGGATCGAGTGGTAGTTCGAGTAGAAGTGCTCGATGATGGGGCACGCTACGTCGCACGAATCGGTGATCGGTAGAGCCCGGTGTCGCCGGTCGACACCAGTCCTCGTCGGATCGAGTTGCTCACGGACGAGTTCGTCGACCCGCTCCCAGAACGGATCGCCCGGGCGCGTCGAGCAGCACGACGGGGACCGGCAGGCTCTTGCCGGTCTGGATGAGGGTGAGCAGTTCGAAGGTCTCGTCGAGGGTGCCGAACCCGCCCGGTAGGCAGACGAACGCCTGGGACTCCTTGACCAACATCAACTTGCGGGTGAAGAAGTACTTCATCGCGACGTGCTTGTCGTCGCCGGCGATGATCGAGTTCGCTCCCGACTCGAACGGGCAGCCGGATCGAGACGCCGATCGAACGTTCTCGCCCAGCGCCTTCCATGCCCTGCGTGCATGATCCCGGGCCCGGCGCCGGTGACGGTCATCCAACCCCGCTCGGCGAGCGCGCCGGCGAGATCGCGCGCCTGCGCGTACAGCGGATCGTCCGGCTGAGTCCGAGCGGAGCCGAAGATCGAGACCTTCTGTTCGTCCTTGAACGGAGCGAAGACCCGGTAGGCCTCACGCATCTCGGTCAGCGCAGCGGTGGCGATCTTGAGGTCGAGCGTGTCGGGGTCGATCGGTGTCGAGCCGATCGCTTCGGAAACGAGCTGTTCCGGCAGCCGAACATTCCCGGAAACTCCGAGGTCGTCCACGACGGATCGTGCATGTGAGCGTCGACGGAATCGGGTACACCTGTGTCCATGAAGAGCGGACTCTACGACGCGTGGACCCAGATGCAGGTGAGACGAATCCGCCGACGATCCGGACGCGCCCACACGGCCGATGACAGCGGATCCTCCGCCGCGATGCGTTCGAGTCCACAACACGGCGGCTCCGTCAGTGGCGCGGCCTCGGCCTCGGTCTGCTCGCCACTGCGGTCGGACTCGCTGTCGCCGAATTGGTCGTCGGGCTCGTCGAGGGTCGTCGTCTCCGGTGGTGCCGGTCGGCCAGGAGTTCATCGACATCACGCCGAAGTGGTTCAAGGACTGGGCGATCGAGCAGTTCGGCACGAACGACAAGGTGGTGCTCGTCTCGGGTGCGCTCGTCGTGGTGCTCGGCGTCGGTTCGATGATCGGCATCTTGGCAATTCGAGGTCGAACGGAACTTCGCATACGGTCTGACCATCGCGGTCGGCCTGATGGGTGCATGGGCGGTGTGGCTGCGTCCCGGAACGACGCTGGGGAAGCTGGCGCCGACCTCGTCGGAACCGCGGTGTCGGTCGCGATCATCTGGTGGCTCGCTCCCCGGTCCGAGCGCCGCCGATTCGGTCGCCGGGACGATGGTCGGTCCGGATCGTCGCCAGTTCGTGACGGGCGCCGTTGCCGTCGGCTCGGCAGCCGTCGATCGTCGGAAGCGTCGGTCGGTGCTGCAGCCACGGTTCGAGGTCGACACTCGATTTCGCGCTGCCCGGCCAAGCGGTCGGCGGAGGAGTCGGATGACGTCGCAACCGACACGGTGGCGCTGCCGAGCGATGTCGACATCGACCGAGCGGCACCGATCGACGGTGCGAGGAACTCGGCGTCGACGGCATCGAGTCGTTCGTCGTGCCGAACGACGACTTCTACCGGATCGACACCGCACTCGTCGTGCCGCAGGTCGCCGCCGATTCGTGGCGACTGAACATCTCGGGGCTCGTCGACAACCCGATCGAACTGACCTTTGACGATCTGCTGGCTCGCGACCAGGTCGAACGATACGTCACATTGTCGTGCGTGTCCAACCCTGTCGGTGGCGACCTGGTCGGCAACGCCCTGTGGCAGGGCGTGTTGTTGAAGCCGTTGCTCGAGGAAGCCGGCCTCCAGGCCGGGCGCCGAACAGGTCGTCAGTCGATCGATCGACGGGTGGACCTGCGGTTCGCCGATCGAAGCGATCATGGACGGGCGCGATGCCATGCTGGCGTTCGGCATGAACGGCGAGCCACTTCCCGGCTCAGCACGGGTTCCCCGTTCGCATCGTGGTTCCGGGCCTCTTCGGATACGTGTCGGCGACGAAATGGGTCACCGAGATCCGCCTCACCCGGTGGGAGGACTTCGACGCCTACTGGATTCCACGTGGGTGGTCGAAGCGACGGCCCGGTGAAGACGATGGCGCGCATCGACACGCCGCGCAGCGGTGCGGAGCCGCAACGGAGTCGTCCCGATCGGCGGCGTGGCGTGGGCGGTGCACCGTGGTGTGTCGGGCGTTCAGGTGCGCATCGGGCGTGAGAACGGTGGCGAATGGCACGACGCCGAGATCGGATCGGTTCCCGCCGGCCGACACCTGGGTCCAGTGGGTGTACCGCTGGGACACGACGGGCCTGGAGCGGACTCCACATCGTGGAGGCGCGAGCAATCGACGGAGACGGTGAAGCCCCAGCCCGAGCAGCCCAAGCGCGGTCGCACCCGACGGCGCCCAGGGCTACCACCGCATCGCCATCGACGTGGGCTGATCGATGGTGGCGGGTGGGGTTGGCGTTGACGGTGGGTCGGCGGGACACCAGTAGATTGCTCGGGTGAGCGAGACGACGACCGCTGACGTCAGCGCGTCGCCCGGTGTCGGAGTCGGTGTGGCAGTCGCCAAGATCGTGGTCACGGCGCTGATCGGGGCGTTGTGGGCTGGTCGTCGCCTGCGACAGACGTACTTCTACTTCGACGAGTGGTCGATGATCGGCAGGGTGATCCACCTCGGCGTGATCGAAGGTGCCACGACCTCGTTCAACGGGCATCTCTGGTTCTTCCAGGACATGATCTTCCGCGTCCAGGCTCGAGTGTTCGGACTGGACTCGAACGGGTTCCTCGTCGTCGTGTTCATCTCGTCGCTCGTTGCGCTGCACCTGGCGCTTGCCGCGTTGGCCGTTCGGATCGGCGTACCACTGACACCGGCGCTGATGCTCGCCGGGCTGCTGACGTACCTCGGCCCCGCCGCCCAGAACTTCGTCTTCGCGATCCAAGTGTCTCCCACCTTCGCAACCGCAGCCGCGGTCGGTGCGGCTGCCGTCGTGCTGGGCGGGACGTCGACCACGAGGCGCTATCTCGCCGTCGGCGGGCTTCTGCAGTTGGCCGCGTTGTTCGACAGTGGAGTCGGGCTGCTCGCACTCGCGCTCGTCGGCGGTGTCGTCATCGGGCTCTGGCCTCGAGGATCGTGGTGGGTGCTCGCACCGTCTGCACTGATCATCGGGATCTGGTACGCCTTCGGCGACCTCGGACCGAAGTTCGAGGCTTCGGTGACCGACCGCATCGTGTTCGCTGCTCGACTCCTGCTGCGCGGCGGTGGTTCCCTCGTCGGCGGGGGCGCCTGGGTCGGGATCTTCGTCGTCATCGTGTTCGCTTCGTCCTTCGCCGTGGCGTTTGCTGCGGGGCGTCTCGATCGCACAGCGCTCACGGTGATGTTCGCAGCGGGCGTCGCCACGATGGTCAACGTCGCCGGAATCGCGCAGTCGCGTGCTGGGCTGCCGGGGTTCACCTTCTTCGAGAACAACCGGTACCTGCAGAACGTGGCGATCCCGCTGACGATCACGTTCCTTCCGGCGTTGGTGGCTTGCGCAGGGCTGGTACGCGAACGATGGCAGCTGGCGGAGCCCGGGCCCGACGACGCGTGATGCGCTGCCGATGCTCGTCATCGCCGCATGCTTCGGCCTCGGTCTCGGCGCCGAAGCCGACTACGCCGAGGTGTTCATCGATCGAACCGAGCAGGTTCGCGCAGGTGTTCGCGACATCGCCATCGTCGAGAACACCGGGTGTCCGTCGGGCCAGATGCCGAACCTCGATGCGCGGCCGCTGGGCGCCTTGAGCCCGCAGGTCTCGACGCGACTCGTCGCAGAACTTCGTCGATCGCGAGTTGTTGAGCATCGAACCCGGTCGCCTCGCAACGGTCGACCCGGAGATCCTTCGAGGGATCTGCGGGCCCTGATCGGTGTCGTAGGATCCGGTCGATGCCCTGGCGACGCCGACGAGTTCGTCGGGTGACAGCCGAGTCAGCTGCGCAGGTCGGCCGCCTTGGCTTCGAGCGTCTCGATGAGTTCGTCGAACGCCTTGCGCGAAGCTGGCCACGCCCTCACGCTCGAGCTGAGCGGCCACGTCGTCCATGTCGACGCCGACACCGGGCAGCGCAGCCCACACGGCTTCGGCCTCGGCGACGTCGGCGTCGACCCGGCGTGCGACGGTGCCGTGGTCGACGAACGCGTCGAGCGTGGCGTCGGGCAGGGTGTTCACCGTGTCGGGGCCGATCAACTCGTCGACGTAGAGCACGTCGGAGTACTCGGGGTTCTTCGCGCCGGTCGACGCCCAGAGCGGGCGCTGCACACGGGCGCCACGCGCCGCGAGCTTCTCCCAGCGTTCACCGGAGAACTGTCTCGGCGAACAGCTTGTAGGCGAGCTTGCCCTGAGCGACGGCGGCCTTGCCGCGCAGCGCGAGCGCTTCGTCGGATCCGTTCGCCTCGAGCCGCTCGTCGACCTCGACGTCGACACGGCTGATGAAGAACGATGCCACGCTCGCCACCCTCGACAGGTCGGCGTCGGGGTCCTCGGCGAGTTGCTCGAGGCCGGCGATGTACGCCTCGATCACCTTCGAGTAGCGGGGGAGCGAGAAGATCAGCGTGACGTTGATCGAGCGACCTTCGGCGATCATCTGCTGGATCGGCGCGAGGCCCTCCTCGGTGCCGGGGATCTTCACCATCAGGTTCCGACGGTCGATCCGCTCGTGCAGGTCGCGAGCGGCGGACTCGGTGCCGGGACCGTCGTGGGCGAGGTTCGGGGCGACCTCGACGCTGACGTAGCCGTCGACGCCGTCCGAGTGGTCGTACACCTTCGAGAACACGTCGCAGGCGCCGTGGATGTCGCGGATGACGAGCGACCAGTAGTCCTCGATGACCTCACCGTCGGCGCCGGTGTTGTCGGCGATCAGCTCGCTCGAACTGCTCGTCGTAGTCCGTACGAGCCCTGAGATCGCCTTCTGGAAGATCGACGGGTTCGAGGTGAGCCCACGGGCACCGCTGTCGCGGATGTCGACGAGCTTGCCCGACGTGATGTAGTCACGGCGGAGGTTGTCGAGCCAGGCGCTCTGGCCCTGCTCGGTGTACAGGTCGTTCAGGCGTTCGCTCATGTGGTTCCGTTCCTTGGTCAGTCTTCGATGAGGGCGGTGGCGTGGGCGACGACGTTGTCGACGTTCATCCCGAGTTTCTCGAGGACGAGGCTGCCCGGTGCGCTGGCTCCGAAACGGTCGATGGCGACAGAGTCGTCGGCGTACTTCGCCCACCCCATCGACACGCCGGCCTCGACCGAGAGGACGGGAACGTCGTCGGGAAGACGCGTCGACCAGTGAGTCGGCGTCCTGCTCGTCGAAGCGGTCCCAGCTCGGCATGGACACCACCTGTGCGGCGATGCCGTCGGCAGCGAGGGCCTCGGCGGCTTCGACGCACAGCGACACCTCGCTGCCGGTGCCGACCAGCACGATCTGCGGGTCGTCGGCGGCACGCACGATTCCGGCGCCGCGTGGCAACCGCTGAGCCATCGGTGGTGACGGTGATGTTCTGCCGGCTGAGGACCAGCGACCGACGGGCCGTCGTGGCGCACGATGTCGGCCCACGCCTGGATGGTCTCGTTGCCGTCGGCGGGGCGCAGGACGTGCAGGCCGGGGATCGCCCGCAGCGACGCGAGCTGCTCGACGGGCTGGTGGGTCGGGCCGTCTTCGCCGACGCCGACCGAGTCGTGGGTGAAGACGAAGCAGACCTTCGGCGCCCGACAGCGCCGCGAGGCGGATGGGCGGGCCGCATGTAGTCGGCGAACACGAAGAACGTGGCCGTGACCGGCAGGACGCCACCGTGGAGCGCCAGCCCGACGCCGACGGCCCCCATCGCGTGTTCGCGGATGCCGAAGTGGAGGTAGCGCCCATCGGGTGCGTCGGGCGAGAACGGATGCGATTCGCCGAGCGCCACGCCGTTGCTGCCCTTGAGGTCGGCCGATCCGGCCATCAGCCCGGGGAGGTCGGCGTAGGTGGCGTCGAGCGCCTTCTGGATGGCCTTGCGGGTGGCGACCGATTCGCCCTGTTCGTACACTCGGCAGGTCGACGTCCCATCCGTCGAGGCCGGTCGACGCCATCGCTGCTGCCCACTCGGCGCCCGGTCGGCTGCGGTTCGACCGTTCTTGCGAGCGGCGCGGCCCGCTCCGTGGCGTGAGCCCGGTAGGCGCCGACGAGTTCGTCGGGCGCCCAGAACGGCTCGTCCGGGATCCCCATGACCTCCTTGGTCGCGGTGACGTCCTCGGCGCTGAACGGGTTGCCGTGAGCGCTGTGGTCGTCGGTCCACTTCGGTGAGGGGTAAGCCGACCTGGGTCCGCAACATCAGGAACGACGGCTTGTCGGTCTGTCTTGGCGGCGTTCAGCGCCGCCTCGAGGGCATCGAGGTCGTTCGGCGATCTCGCCGAGTTCCTGCACGTCCCAGCCGTATGCGCGGAAGCGCTCGCGCCATGTCGACGTTCGTGGCGAGGTCGGTGGAGCCGTCGATCGTGATCTTGTTGTCGTCGAAGATGCAGATGAGATGGCCGAGGCCGAGGTGACCGGCGAGGTCGGCGGCCTCGTGGCTGATGCCCTCCATCATGCAGCCGTCGCCGGCGATCACGAAGGTGTGGTGGTCGACCACGTCGGCGCCGTAGCGGGCACGTTGGTTGGCCTCGGCGATCGCCATACCGACGGCGTTGGCGAAGCCCTGGCCGAGCGGACCGGTGGTGACCTCGACGCCGTGCGTGTGGCCCACCTCGGGGTGCCCAGGGGTCTTCGATTCCCACTGACGGAAGTTCTCGCAGATCGTCGAGTTCGAGCCCGTAGCCGTTCAGGAAGAGCATCGCGTACTGCATGATCGAGACGTGCCCGTTGGAGAGCACGAACCGGTCGCGGTCGGCCCATTTCGGGTCGGCCGGGTCGTAGTTCATGACCCGGCTGTACAGCACGTGGGCGAGCGGAGCGAGCGCCATGCCGGTTCCCTGGTGCCCGCTGTTCGCAGCGAGTGGGCCCGTCCATCGAGAATCCTCGGATCAGAGAGATGGCGTTCGCGTCTTGTTCAGGTGTCAACGGCACGCGGGCGAGGGTACTTGATCGGCCAGCACGGTCCGCAGGGGCTGCGTGCCTTGTTGGTCGATCAGCGCGATGTGGCCATCCGGCACACGTCGATCGGGATGACGAATCCGAATTCGTCGACGACGTCGACGACGCCACAGGGGTCTGCTCCGTCAGCCGGTGCTGGGGATCTCGCCCAACCGGACAGGATCTCGCCCAACGCAGCGGGTGGTCTGAGCGGCGGTGGCGGCATCGACGTGGATGTCGTCGACGAAGTTGGTGACCCCGAAGGCGCCGCCCATCAGGATCACGTCGCTCGCGGTTGCTTCGCCGATCTCGACGATGGCGGATCGAGCCGCAGCCAGGTCACGGTCGGGTTGCGGGAGTTGGGCGACGAAGCGGTCGGGAACCGGGACCTCGACGAGGACGACGGTGATGCCGTCCGCCTGCAACGCGAGGATGGCGTCGGTGACGGCCTCGACGTCGTGACGGTCGACGTCGAACCCGGCCAGGCGAGAGCGCTGGATCGCTTCGCCCTGGGGGGTCACGTCGACGTCGAAATCGACGCGTTCACCATCGGGACCCGTGACCGCCGCAGCATCGGCGAGATCGGCGGCGCGCTCGGTCTCGCCGCTGCCGAACAGGTCGGAAGGGCTTCGCAGTACGCGCCGCCAAGCGACCAAGGTCGACACCGACGACGCGGAGCGGTCGAGGTCGGCAAGCCATCCATCTGCGGTCTCGACCGCCGACTCGTACGCCTCCTCCTGAAGATCGCCGTACTCGGGTGCGAAGTCGAGCGGCGTCAGCCCCCACACGACGACATCGGGAGACGTGCGCGGTGCGACTTCATCGACGAGCCACGGTCCCATGACCGTCGGGACCGCCCCCGCGAGTCCGACGTTGATCGATCGCTGCCCGGTGACGTCGGCGAACTCGCTCGGCACGAAGGCCTGCCAGGCTGCGGACGTGCCGGCGAAGGCGACCTCGACGGAGTCGCCACGAGCGTCGAGCAGGTCGATGCGCTGCTGCGCTGCCGCGTCGTACCACCGGATCTCCTCGGTGCTCCCGCTGGTGGCGCCTCGCGCCGCGACCTCGGCCACGAGCACGGTGACGATGACGATCGCGCACCACCGCAGGAACCTCGCGCCCGTTGCGACGAGGTCGAGCCGGCCGTCGTCAGCGGGCTGACCGGGTGGAGGGGCGGCGACGTCGGACATCAGAACTGGAAATAGATGAACGGGACGGGCGAACCGCCGGAGAAGACCACGATGGCGACGAGCATCACGCCGGCGGTGAGTGCACCGGCGAGGGTCGACGATTCCGGTGTCGACGTGCGCACCGTCGCCGTTGCGTCGTCTCCCGTCGGGGAAATGAGCGATCGGGCGGAATCGTGGCGGTCGCCGGAGCGACGCTGGACCACGTCGAGCCAGATCGTGGCAGCGAGGAGCACTGCGACGAGCAACACCGATGCGAACGCCGATTCGCCGGGTTGTGACCGGACCATGGCTGCGAACACGTCGGCGGCAGCGCCCACCGATTCCGCCCGGAAGAACACCATGGACACGCACCACACGGAGAACGTCGCCACGATGGCCGGGATCTGGGTGACTCGAAGAGTCCGCCCCGGAATTCGGCCGTCCCGCAGGAAGCGATGGACCACCAGCGCACCACCGTGGACGGCTCCCCAGATCACGAAGTTCCACGAGGCGCCGTGCCAGAGCCCTCCGAGCAACATCGTGGCCATCAGGTTCCGGGCCACGAACCAGGACGAACCCCGGTTCCCGCCGAGCGGGATGTAGACGTAGTCGCGGAACCAGTCGGAGAGGCTGATGTGCCAGCGCCGCCAGAAGTCGGTGATGTTGCGCGAGAGGTACGGCTGGCGGAAGTTGACCATCAGCTCGATGCCGAACAACTCGGACGACGCCCCGGGCGATGTCCGTGTAGCCCGAGAAGTCGCCGTAGATCTGGATCGCGAACCCGACGACGCCGGCAGCGACCGCAGACCGGCAGCGAATCGTTCGGGGTCGGCGAACACCTCGTTGACGAACGGAGCGACGCCGTCGGCGAGGACGACCTTCTTGAACAGTCCGGAGAGGATGAGTGACAACGCCCGGTCGAGCTGCGGTCCACGGGGAAGCTGCGTCCGGCCGATCCTGGATGCGCGGCAGGAGCCGTTGCGCGCGCTCGATCGGCCCGGCGACCAGCTGCGGGAAGAAGGTGACGTAGATCGCGAAGTCGAGCAGGCGGCGGCTGGGCGTCGATCCGTTCCCGGTAGACGTCGATCGTGTAGCTCATCGTCTGGAACGTGTAGAAGCTGATGCCGACGGGCAGGAGGATGCCGAGTGTCGGGGCCGGAGGCGTCGAAGCCGACCGAGCTCGCGAGCATCGACGGCGCCGTCGACGAAGAAGTCGAAGTACTTGAAGACGCCGAGCACGCCGAGGTTGAAGCCGAGGCTCGCGGCGAGCAGCCGCTTGCGGCCCTCGTCGCTGGTCGTCCCGCCGAGGCGCCGACCGATCGCGAAGTCGACGACCGTGGACAGTGCGATCAAGCCGAGGAACCGCCAGTCCCACCAGCCGTAGAACACGTAGGACGCCACGAGCAGCACGAGATTTCGGCGTGCCACCGGAACGAACCAGTGCAACGGCAGGACGATCGCCAGGAACGCGACGAAGGTGACCGAGTTGAAGATCACGCCGGAGTGCCGCCGGGCGCCAGCGCCTGAGCGAGTGCGTCGGTGATCAGCGCCCGACCCGGATTGCCGACGTGGGTGAGGTCGACGTACAGGTCGTCGTCGACGAGATCGGACGTGTCGACGAATTGGGCACCGGTGGCCGCAGCGATCGCTCGGTACTCGTCCAACACGATCTCGTGCCCTGCTCGGCCGTCGGGATGGAATCCGACGACGGCGTCGCTCGTCGGGAGGACCATGAACACGACGTCGGACCCGTCAGCGGTGATCTCGTCGGCCAACGCGGCGATCCTGTCGAGGCGGTCCGGGCAGAGACTGTCGTACGGCAGCTCCCGGTACGTGTCTGCCTGTGTGTCCGCAATCGCCTGCTGGTAGTCGTCGGAGAGCTCGAGACGGCCGCCGGTCCCCGGCAGCCAGGTCTCGCGATGCGCCTGCAGCGCTCGTCCGGCGTAGCTCGGTGGATCGCCGCCGACGAGGCGCTCCCCGGTGGGGACGTTCGCGAGGTCGGCGATCCCCGCGAAGGCGCGGAGCGGCGCTCGTCGGTCGCGGCGACGCGGTCCTTCTGCGGCGACTCGCATTCGAGGAATTCGATCCAGGTGTTCAAGCCGAGGACGACCGTCGACGGCTGCACCCCTGATGCCCGCAGCTCGCGGTACCAGCTCGACTGCAGGTCGGGAGCGAGCGCGCCGACGGCTGCGTTGTACACGGTCTGCCCCGTGGCCTGGCTCAACTGCACCGGGTCGATACCGCGCTTCACGGTCGAGGCACCCATCAGGAGCACGTCGATCGGTGCGGATTCGAGGAGCAGTGTGGTGTCGACGAGATGACCGATCTGATCGGTGGCGTACCAGAAGTCGCTGTCGAACAGGATCTGCTCGGATGCGTCCAGTGCGAATCCGAGGTCGTCGTTGATCCCGGCCAGACGCCCGGCGGTCGCGAGGGTGGCTGCTGGGTCTGCGTTGCCGTCACCGTCGCCAGTGCCGTCGTCGTCACCGCATCCGGACGGGAAGATCAAGAGATCTCGGAACTCGTCGGCGAGTGCTCTGGCGTCGGGCCCGCCGATCCAGTCGGCGACTTCCGGATCTGTGCGCACCAACTCGGTGGTGGCCTGAAGGCCGCCGAGCAGCCGGTCTGCCTGCATCGACCAGTTCGTTGCGTCGTCACAGTCGGATGCGAGTCGCAGTGCGGCTTCGTGGCCGGCGTCGAGCGCCGAGCGAGTCTGCTCGCTGGGAACTCGTGACAGCAGCGCCGTCGGTGACATGTCCTCGGCATCGTCGCCGGTCGGCGCGCAGAGCTCGAACTCGACCGGGAATCCGTACTCGTCGAGGACGATCTGGTCCTCGCATCGCTCGGACGGGTCGGTCGCCACGTCCGCGGTCTCCGGGGCGGGCACCGCCGCTGTGCCAGCGGGTTCGGTGGTGGCGTCGGTGCACGCTGAAAGCGTCGCGAGCCCAGCGAGCACACACCATGATGTTCGTCGGCCGGGCACCGCTGGGGAGCCTACTCGTGGCCGTCCGAGCGACCGGTGCACGCCAAGGGCCTGGCGTCGGGTCGTCGAACATCTTCATCCCCACCTGCGTCGCCGCGCAGCACGGGTCAGTCCGCAGGCGGCAACAGGGTGAACGGCACGATCGTGTACGGCCCCTTGTCCACCCGGCAGTGAGCGAAGATCTGCCCGTATTCCTCGAAGTCCAGCTCGCCTTTCACCAGGCGATACGTGAACTTGCCGGGTTCGACGGTGAACGGGCTGACATTGCGTGCCACCTGCTCGGACTCCTCGGTGAGCCCGCGGCGGAACACGACCTCGAACACGCCCGAGCCGGACTGGCCCTCCGGGCAGAAGATCAGCGCAACGAGGTGAGGGCTGAGCGTCAGCGGAACGGGTTGCGGGGCGGCTTGGGAGAACATCACGCCGGTCATGTCGATCCGGGTCGAGGGCCCAGGCGCCTCGCGCATCTCGAAGTTCTCGACGAAGACTGCGGCAACGATCTGCATGGCGTCGAGGGTAGCTACTGGCTCCACTGGAACAGGCGGGACACGATCTCACCGTGTTGGCCGGCGATCACCGAGACGGCGAGGACGATGGTCAGCCCGGAACCGATCCAGGCGAGCTTCGTGGAGAGCTCGACGCCCGGCTTGGCCGCGGCGTACGCGAGGCCGAGGAGGATCAGGGGTGTGGCGATGCCGAGCATGAATCCCGTCGACGGCAGGAGCTGGCCCCACGGATCCCGAGGGCCGTTGGTGAGGATGGAGCCGAGCTCGACACCGACGCAGGGTCGCCACCACTGCGTGACCATCGTCGCAACGAGTGCCGAGATCCCGAACGTGCCAGCCGAGGA
The DNA here is from genome assembly GCA_963797925.1 of Ilumatobacteraceae bacterium. Taxonomy (GTDB): domain Bacteria; phylum Actinomycetota; class Acidimicrobiia; order Acidimicrobiales; family Ilumatobacteraceae; genus Ilumatobacter_A. The sequence continues at coordinate 624,930 of CAWCQZ010000002.1, forward strand.
CTGGATCTTGTCGCCGGCATCTCGGAGCCATGACGGGTGGTCGCGTCGGAAGAGCACGGGGAAGGCGAGCAACACGATGGCCACGATCAGAACGGTCGCAGTGATACGCAACTGGGTGTCGGTGATGTTGCCGAATCGATTGGTCACGAAGAACCAGCCGCCGAGCACGAGGCCGAAGACTGCGCCGGCAACGGCCTGCCAACGGCCCCGGGCAGCGACGATGGTCAACGCCACCGGGGCGAGGATCACCAGGTGGCAGACCTGGACGATCGAACGGACGCCTTCGACGAATGCGTCGATCACGGGGTGCTCGCAGTCATGAGATGCTCGGGATCAGGCGGTGGTCGCAAATGGCCGGCACATCAGGCGTTCTTCTCGTTGATCAGTGCGCCGACGGCAGCATCGATCTCCTCGTAGGCGCCTTCACCGATGTGGTCGTAGCGGACGTTGCCGTCGGCGTCGATCAGGAAGAGGCGGGGCCAGAAGCGGCGCTCCTGCCACGAACGGAAGTTGAGCTTCTCGTTGTCGATCGCCATCGGCCACACGAGACCGTTCTCGACCGCTTCGCTCGCCACGGAGTTCACGTCGCGCTCGAAATCGAACTCGGGAGCGTGGACGCCGATCACCTCGAAGTCCTCTCCGGCGTACTTCGCGTAGAGGTCACGCATGTGTGGGAACGTCGCTTGGCAGTTGCTGCACCCGAAGGTCCAGAACTGAACGGCGAGGACCTTGCCGTCGAACTCGTCGAACGCCGTCGCATTGGTCTGGATCCACTCCTGGACGTCGAGGAACTCGGGGTGCGGGCCACGGTTCGGGAGGTCAGGCGTGTTCGGATCGAGTGTGGTCGGTGGCGCAGTCTCGGGCGCCGGCTCCGGATCGGGGTCGGCTTGGACGATGGTGCCCGGTTCGACGGTGGGAGCGGCCTCGGACTCGGGTGTCGGGTCCGGGAGCGGCTCGCTGACGGATTCCTCCGCCGGCTGCTGCTCGACGGCCGGTGCAGCGACGTCGACGTCGGCGTCCGGTCCGTTGCCGGTGGTGGCCACGAGTCCGACGACCACTGCGCCGACGAGGCCCAACGAGACGAGTGCGGTGACACGGCGTGCTTCCATGGAGAACATTGTCGCAGTTCGTTGCTTCGCCCGCCGGGAACGGCGGCGAACGGTTCACGAAACAGCAGCCGACGAACCGTCGAGACGTGCCAGGCACTTCTTCACTGCGTCACATCAAGCGGCGGGGCACCTTCAAGATCACGCGCCAGCTCCCGGCGATCGGAACGGGACCGAAGCGTCGAGAGTCGACGGCCTCGACATCGTCGTTGTCCGAGACCACCCGCATCATCGGGCCGTCGACCGACTCGACGCGCTTCACCAGCCAGAAGCCGGGTCGCGACGGGTGCTCCAAGCATCGAAGCTGCCCCGGTTTCGCTGCACGGCCCGAGACAGCGACCAATCCCTGGCCGTCGACGAGCGTCGGTTCCATCGATCGATCGGACACGACGAACCGACGAAAGCAACGCAGGGGTGAACGAATGGAGCGGAGTGGTGACGGGCTCACCCGGGGAGTGTAGGTTTCGGCCACACGGCCATCGGGAAGTCCCGAGGTTGTCCCACACAAGACCGTCCCCCAAGGAGACAAACATGTTCGCCAAGCTCTTCGCGACCGCCACCGTCGCTCACGCCCACTGCGACCTCTACTGCGGGGTGTACGACCCGGCGCAGGCAAAGATCGAAGCGCTGTCGGTCCTCAAGACCGCCAAGAAGTACGCCGAGTCCGACGACGAGGTGTTCCGCGCTCGTTGTATCTCGATCAAGGAAGCCCGCGCCGAGGAGACCAAGCACCACCTGATGGTGCTCTGGGCCGACTTCTTCGCGCCCGCCCACTTCGAAGCCCACCCCAACCTGCACCAGCTCTTCTGGGACGCCATCCACCAGGCCGGCGAGGCCAAGAAGACCATGGATCCCGCCGCCGGGCAGAAGCTCGTCGACCTGATCGACGAGATCGCCGTGATCTTCTGGAGCACGGAGAAGGCAGCCGGAATGGGCGTCTACCCTCCTTCCTGACGAGCTGACCCGGGCCGGATCTCCCGATTGTTGCGCTGCCGTCGTGGATCACTGCCAAAGGGCAGATCGCTCTTCGGCGCCTCGCACTCGAACGATCTGACTCCGACTCAGAGCCTTTTTCTCTTCCGAACCCGCTGCGTCCCCGTCAGGGAACGGCGGGTTCGGTCTTTTCCTCGGCTGGTCGAGACCGGTGTTCGTGGCGCCGCCGTCGTTCGCGTGGTCGGAATGAATCGACACGACGTGGTATCGACACCGAGATCCATCGACTCCAGTGGTTTCTTCCGGATCGGCGTCGCGGAGGGTCCGGTAGCGTGCCCTGCCTATGTCGGACGAGGCGGTGGACGAGCGCACGACGCGCGAACAGATCCTCGATGCTGCCCGCCAGTGCTTTGCTCACACGGGTTACAGCGCCACCTCGCTGAACGACATCGCAGCTGAAGTCGGGATCCGCCGCCCGAGCCTGCTCCATCACTTCGTGTCCAAGGAGACGCTGTACGAAGAGGTGTTCGAGCAGCTGCTGGCGGACTGGTTCTCGCGTCTCGCCGACTCGATCACCGCTCCGTCCAGAGGGCTCGAGAAGGTCGAGCAGGTGCTCGACGCAGGGTTCGGGTTCTTCGCCGACAACCCTGCCTACGTCACGCTGATGCGTCGGGAGGCGATCGACGGAGGGAGCCACCTCGCGATCGACCTGGCCGCAACGCTGCGCCCGCTCTTCGACGAAGCGGTCGACTACTTCGAGCGAGAGATGGCCGCTGGGGTGTTTCGTGATCAGGACGCCGCCCAACTCCTGCTGACGGGCTACGGCGCGCTGCTGAGCTACTTCTCGGACGCTCCGTTCCTCGAAGGATTGCTGGACGAGAGCCCGCTCACCGAGGCATCGTTGGCGAGGCGTCGATCGCACATCATCGACTTCTTCCGCTCGGCACTGGAGCTCCCGAAGTGACGGGGTTCGTGTCCACGAGAGCCGACTCGTTCGACCGCCTCGACGATGCCGCCACGCAGCGGTGGTTGGGCTTCGGCACGACCGGACCGACGACGTACCCGATGCTGCTCGGGCTCGTGGTCGAAGACGTACGAGTCGACTACTGCCGAATGCGACTCCCGTTCCGCGAGGACCTGCTCCAAGCCGCAGGCTTCGTGCACGGTGGCGCCTTCGCATCACTGCTCGACCACGTGATGGTCCCGGCGGTCGGTGGCGTCCTGGCGCAGGGTCAGAACTTCTCGACCGTCGACATGCACATCCAGTTCATGCGCAGCATCGTCTCCGGTGACGACGCACAAGACGCCGTTGCCGAGGGTTGGGTCACACGTCGTGGCCGCCGAACGGTGTTCTGCGAAGCAGCCGCGTACGGCGCATCGACCGGGGAGTTGTTGGCGAAGAGCGTGCTGACCTACTCGGTGTCCCCGCCCCGGTGAGCGTGGAGTCCTGTGTGCGCCGGGCACGAACCTGACGCACGATGCCGGTCCTGCGGGGGTCGGCGAAACTACGATCGCGTTCGATGTCGCCTGCCTCGACCCTGTCCGAACGCGCCTCCAAGGCGCTCCTCGCCGAGTACGGCGTGCCGATCGCTCCCGAACGGTTCGTCACCACGGCGGCGGCGCCGGCGACGCCGCCGACGAGATGGGGTATCCGGTCGTCGCCAAGCTGAACGGTGACGCCATCGCCCACAAGACCGAACGGGGCCTCGTCAAGCTGCGACTCGGAGACCGAGCCGCGGTCGAGAGGCCGCAGCGTCGAGCTGCTCGCGGCGGCGCGCCGGACGACGGCGATGTCGACGTGCTCGTGGCACCGATGATCGTCGGGCAACCGCGAGCTGATCGCCGGGGTCGTTCGCGACGCACAGTTCGGCGCGATGGTGATGCTCGGTGTCGGTGGCATCCTCGCCGAAGCGGTTGCCGACGTGGTGTTCCGTCCCGCACCGCTCGACGCAAGCCGACGCGGTCGACATGATCGACGGGCTCGCGACCCAGACGCCTGCTCGGCGAGTTCCGTGGCGAGAGTCCGCGGTCGACCGCGGTCAGCTGATCGAGCTCCTCGTCGGCCTCGGCGAGCTCGCCGCCGATCGAGCCGACGTCGCGAGCGTCGACATCAACCCGCTGATCGTGGAGCCGCCGGGCGCCTCGTCGCCGTCGACGGTCTGTCGAGATCGGCGAGACCCGACGAGATCGAGCCACGACCGCTTCGTCCTCGTCCGACCGACGAGCAGTTCCGGGCGCTGTTCGAACCACGTGGCGTGCTCGTCACCGGCGCGTCGACGCACCCCGGCAAGTTCGGATTCGTGTCGCTGCACAACCTGCTGGCGAACGGCTACACCGGCAAGGTGTTCGGAACGAACCTCAAGGGCGAGAACGTGCTCGGCATCGACACGGTCGCCGACATCGACGTCGCTGCCGGACGGCGAGATCGATCTCGTCTTCGTGTGCACCCCGGCTGCTGCGAACCCCGACTGCTCCGGGCGTGCGCAGCCAAGGGCGTCAAGGCGGCGTTCCTCACATCGGCCGGGTACGGCGAAGCGGGCGAAGCCGGCATCGCCGCACAGGCCGATCTGGTCGCCCTCGCCGACGAGCTCGGGATCCTGCTCGCCGGGCCGAACGGTCAGGGCGTGGTCAGCACGCCGGTCGACATGTGTGTGCAGATCGTCGCGCCGTACCCGCCGTCGGGTCCATCGGGGTGGCCAGCCAGTCCGGCAACTTCGTGTCGAGCTTCTTGAACCATTCGCGGGCGACCGGCGTCGGCATCAGCCGGGCCGTGTCTCGGCCGGCAACGCCGCAGCGGTCGGCGTGGCCGACTACCTCGACTTCTACGCCGACGACGACGCGACGAGCGGTCGGGTCTCGCCTACTCGAAGGCATCACCGACGGACGCGGGCTGATGGACCGCCTCGCCGTCGCCGCGGCAACGCAAGCCGCTGGTGGTCGTCAAGGGTGGGGCCACCGACGGCGGTGCTGCGGCCGCAGCGAGCCACACCGGAGCGCTCGCTGCCGACGACAAGGTGTTCGACGGTGCATGCCGCGCCGCAGGGCTGACACGAGCCGACAGCATCGAGTCGGCGTTCGAGGCCGCAGCCACGTTCGCCACCCAACCGTTGCCCGGCAGGTCCGAACGTCGCCGTGCTCACCACGGTCGGCGGATGGGGCGTGGTCACCGCAGACGCGATCACCCGGGACCCGCGACCTCGTGCTGATGGACCTCCCCGAGGACCTGATGGCGGCGATCGACGCCAAGCTGCCGGCCCGCTGGAGCCGGAACAACCCGATCGACTGCGCCGGTGGTGAGACCCGCGACACGATCCCGGAGATCATGGAACTGGTCGCCACGCACCCCGACGTGCACTCGATCATCTACCTCGGGCTCGGCATCCAGTCGAACCAGGCCCAGATGATGCGTCACGGGACGCTTCTATCCCGACCACGGCCTCGAGCGGATCGTCGAGTACCACGAGCGCCAGGACACCCGGTTCGCCGAGGCCGCCCACGAACTGAGCGTGCAGACCGGCAAGCCGATCCTCACGTGCGACCGAGCTCGCAGTGGCCGACCCGTCCAACGCCGGCCCGGCGGCGGTACGCGCGACCGGTCGCCTCTGCTACCCGAGCGGTGAGCGGGCGGTCACCGCGCTCGGCCACATGCTCCGCCGCGTCGAGCATCAGCGAGCACGCACGCCGTGAACCGACCTGCCCGTCGGCGATGGACGCGACTCGAGTCACGACGACCGAACCGCGCCCCGAACCTCGACCGCACGGGCCGGTCCGATGATCGTGCTGATCCTCTCGCGCTCGTCCCGGCCTGGCCCTGTACGCGGTCTTCGTGGTGGGCGACGATCGCGCTCGAAGATCGACGACAACGAGCGGTCGCTCCACCACCACCGACCACGTCGTCGCATCCGCCCCTTCCCGACCCACCGCTCCCGAACGGATTGCTCTCGTTCCGCGGACTGCCGACCGTCGTGTCGCGCGGACATCAACATCGATCGATTCGTCGCCGACATCGCACCGTTCCTCGCGTCGCTGAACGACCGCAGTTGCGTCACCATCTCGGTCGACGGCAACCCGGTCGGCTCGTTCAACGGTGACGTTCCCGTCCTCCCGGCGAGCAGCCAGAAGATCGTGGTCGGCAGCCGTCGCGCTCGGAACGTACTCGGCGCCGACTCGACGTTCACGACCCGTGTCGTCGCCGGTTCCGTCGACGCCGACGGAACGGCGTGATCGAGGGCGACCTGGTGCTGCGTCGGCGGTGGCGATCCGCTGCTGTCGTCGGACTGGTACCCGACGTCGGGCCTCGAACGCCGACCTGTCTTCGACGCCGACATCGCTCGACACGCTCGCCGATCAGCGTGCCGCGACGCCGGGGTCACCCGGTGACCGGATCGATCGTCGGCGACGGCGGCCGCTACGACGACGAGTTCTTCGCACCCGGATGGGGCAACGGCGTGGCAGGGCTCGAAGCCGGCCCGTACGACGCACTGATCGCGAACGATGCACGTGTGCTCGGCGAGGACCGACGCGCCGACGACCCGAACGCGCGGCGCCGCCCGCGAGTTCGACCGACTGCTGAGCCGATCGCGGCATCGTCGTCGACGGCCGAGCACGGCGTCGTCGGGCCGGCGGCCGACGGCCGGACGACCCGTCAGTGGCCTCGATCGACTCGGTGCCGCTCGCCGACGTCGTCGCCGAGATGCTCACGAACAGCGACAACAACACCGCCGAGCTCCTGGTCAAGGAGATCGGTCTCGAAGCGTCGGGGGCGAAGGGCACACGTGAGGCCGGGCGTCGGCTGCGATGATCTCCACACTCGACGGGTGGGGCGTCGACACGACGGGCTGGTCGTCGCCGACGGATCGGGGCTCAGCCTCGACGAACCGGCTCACCTGCGATGCGCTCGTCGCCGTGCTGCAGCGATCGTCGCCGACCGACACCGCTCGGCACCGGCCTCCCGGTCGCCGGTCGAGACGGGCATCGCTCTCCGACGTCGTTCGCCGACCACCCGGTCGCCGGTCGCCTGCTCGGCAAGACCGGCACGCTGAACAATCCGCCCTTCAACCAGGACCCTCCGGCGGTGAAGGCGCTCGCCGGGTACCTCCCGGTCGACGGGGGCGGCGCGGTCGAGTACACGCTGATCCTGAACGGGCCGACCATCTCCGACCAGAGCGAGTACCGGCCCGTCTGGTACGACCTCGTCGATGCTGCTCGACACGTATCCGTCCGGAGCCTAGCCCCGCCGACTCGGACTGGTCGCTGAGCTGCCATGATGGGGACTCGATGGGCAACACGGATCGGGCAACGAGGTCGACGACGACTCGACGACGGCCGATGGGGAAGTCGAGCAGATCGACGTCGTCGCCGAACCGGTCCGCTACCCACGGTCGCCACTCGTGGCGCTGCTCGTCGCCGCGATGATCCCCACCATCGCCTCTTCGCCGGTGCTCCAGCGGTGGGCCGATGCCGAGGCCGACGAGTACGAGGAGACAGGTCACGATCGGATTGTTCGACGAGGCACTCGTCGGCGGGTCGTTCGTCGACGAGCCGACTCCGACCGATCCGGCCGACACGACCGACGGCCTCGACGATGGCGACAGTCGGCGGAGATGCCACCGCCGCGCTCACGACGTCCTTCTTCGACTACCGGCGGGCGCCCCAGGCGGTCGCGCCGTCGCGAGTGCCAGCCAACTGGAGGCAGCGATCGACCCGGTCTTGCGGTTTCGTCGGGCGACGAGTCGTGCGCAGCGGTCGCCGTCGACGGACGTCTCCGTGTCGCAGACCAACGCAGATGCTCCCGTGATCCCTGCGAGCAATCAGAAGCTGTTCGTCGCACTCGCTGCTCTCGACGTCCTCGGTCCGGACCATCGTTTCACCACGTCGGTCGCCGTTCCGCCCGCTCAAGACGGCGAGGTGGACGGCGACATCTACCTGATCGGTGGTGGCGACCCCTGCTCACCAGTGACGACTTCCCGATCGACGGAACGACGACGTCAGCCGGTCAGGGAACGCCGACCCGTCCTTCGACACGCGCTCGCCGATGCCGACCTGGTCGTGCGGGCGTCACCCGGATCCGCGGCACCGTGATCGGCGACGGCACCCGCTACGACGACGAGTTCGTCGTCGACGACTGGGCCGACGACGTCGCGTTCGTCGAGGCCGGGCCTTACGACGCGCTGCTCGCGAACGACGCCCGGGTCGTTGGCCGCTCCGGTCTCGCAGGACGACCCGCAACGAGGGCGCGGCCCGCGAGTTCGTGCGACTGCTGAACGATCGTGGGATCCGAGTCGACAACGGATGGGGGAGCGGTGTCGCCTCGACCTGGTCCCGGTCGTCGCGACCGTCGACTCGGCGCCGCTCACTGACGATCGTCGCCGAGATGCTGCTCACGAGCGACGACAACATCGGCCGAGATGCTGGTGAAGGAGATCGGTTTCGCCTCGTCGGGCGCAGGGAACGCGAGATGCCGGCCTGGCCGCGATGACCCAGGCGATCCTGAAGGCGCTCGGTGTGTCGATGGACGGCGTGTCTTCCGTGACGGATCGGGCTGACGACGCAGAACCGGGTCACGTGTTCGCCGTGCTCGACGTGTTGCGGACTCGGCGCGGACGGACACCGATCGCGTCGGGCTCCCCGTGGCTGGTGAGAGCGGGCACGCTCGCCGACGAGTTCGTCGACGGACCGAGATGGCAGGTCGGCTCGTGGCCAAGACGGGCACGCTGGGCATCCGCCCTCGAAGAGACCCGCCGGGCGTGAAGGCCCTGTCCGGATACGTCCCACCGATCCGGGGACGGCCGCCGGCACGATCGAGTTCGTGGTCGATCGCTCAACCACGAACGGATCACCGACGAGACCTCTACCGCCCGCTCTGGGCGGCATTCGGCGAACGTTTCGCCGCGTTCCCGGCCGGGCCGGACTCGATTCGACTCGGCCCTCGCTGAGCACCGACGATAGAAGCACCTACGGTCCGCTCCATGGCCGTCATGCCGATGTTCCCGCTCGGATCGGTGCTGTTGCCGGGAGGAGTTCTGCCGCTCCACGTGTTCGAGCCGCGCTACCGCCAGATGGTGATCGACTGTCTGCAGACGGACGGGACGCCCGAGTTCGGGCAGGCGTTGATCACCCACGGCCAGCGAGGCCGGAGGCGGCGACGAACGGGCGATGATCGGCACGGTGGCGCAGATGATCCAGGTCGAAGCACTCGACGAGGAGCGGTACTCGATCGTCGCGGTGGGCGTGCGTCGGATCCGAGTCAACGCGTGGCTGCCCGACGACCCGTATCCGCTCGCCGACGTCGACGACTTCCCCGACGTCGATCCGGACCCGCCCGGACTCGCACTCGATGTCGCTGCGACTCACGCTCGGGTCCGAGCAGCGCTCGCGATGGCGAGGAACTCGGCGATGTCCACGTCGATGCCGACGAGACGGAGATCGCCGACGACCCCCTCGTGGCCACGTACCACCTCGCGTGCGCTCGCGCCGATCGGCCCGGCCGATCGGTACCGGCTGCTCGGCTGCCGACGGCCCGATGCAGCGTCTGGAGTGCTCGACGAGGTCCTCGACGACGTCGAAGCGATGCTGAAGTTCCGACTCTCGTGAAGTCTCTGATAGACACTCTGGCGTGCCCGAGGTGCGACGACACGCCACGACCCAGTCCGACGAGCGTCCCTCGGCGAGGTCATCGAGTTCGTCAAGACCTATGCCAAGCAGGAGACGGTCGGAACCGCTCAAGGGAGCGGGCCGCTGGCTCGGCTTCGGGGCGGCGGCTGCGCTGCGCGATGGGCCTCGGCCTGACGATCGTGTTGCTCGGTGTGCTGCGTCTCGTGCAGACCGAACTGGACCGGCTCGCGACCGGGTCGTTCTCGTGGGCTGCCTACGCCCTCACGCTGGTCGTGACCCTCGCACTGCTCGCGGTCACCCTGCTGCGTGTCAAGAAGTCGACCCTCAACAACGAACCCAAGTAAGAGAACGAGTGACCGGGACCCCCATGGCCAAGAAGATCGAACCCGCGACGCCGTCGAAGATCACCCCTGACGACCTGCGCGACAAGCTGCAGGCCTTCCAGGGTGACATCCAGGGCAAGGTCGACGACCAGAAGACCTCGATCGCCACGGTCGCCGGTGGGGTCGGCATGGCGCTGATGATCATCATGTTCCTGATCGGGCAAGCGCTCGGGCAAGAAGAAGAGCGCGATCGTCGAGATCCGTCGGGTCTGATGGCGGTCCTCCCGTACGCGCTCCGGCCGTCGGTCGTCATCCGTCGAAAGGCGATCCGGCAGGGCCTGCTCGGCCCCAGCCTGTTCTGGAAGGTCATCGCCGGCTGGGTCTTCGGCAAGAAGACGATCAAGAAGTTCTTCGGCAAGCAGCCCGAGAAGCTCGGCACGTGGAAGGTCGGCTCGAACAAGTTCGTCAACGTGATCAACGCGAAGCCGCCGACGAAGAAGCAGCGCAAAGCGTCGGGAATCACCGCGAAGGCAGCGAAGAGTGCGATCGTCGCGGCTGCGGTCGCGGACGCCCGGCGCAAGAACCCCAACGCCAAGATCGTCGTCAAGACCAAGTAGGGCCAGGGCGATTCGGAACGTGCCTGGCACTTCCGGATTTCGTTCGCCGTAGTCTGATCGGCCGATGTTGGTGAAGATGCGGAATCCCAAGCGCGACGTCGAGATGTCCGGGAACCGTACGGTCAATCGTCTCCTCGACGATCTCGAACTCGTTCGCGAGTCGCACCTGGTCATCTGCAACGGGACGCTCGTGCCCGGTGACGCACGGCTGGCCGACGACGACGTGATCGAGATCCGTCCCGTGATCTCCGGGGGTGCTGTCTAGATGGCGGTCTCGGGATCCAAATGCAAGTCGTGCAAGGCGCCGGCCGTCATCGACCTCCCGCGACACAACGCCAATTTCTGTGCCGAGCACCTGTTGCAGCTCTGTCGACGACAGATGGCCAAGGCCATCGACGACTACGACGATGTTCGGCCCCGACGACCACATCCTCGTGGCGGTCAGCGGCGGCAAGGACTCGCTCGCGATCTGGGACATGTTGATCGAGGCCGGCTACCGGGCCGACGGGTTCTACGTCGGGCTCGGGATCGGCGAGTACTCGGAGGAATCAGGACAGTACGTCCGGGCGTTCGCCGAACAACGAGGCCTGACGTTGCTCACCGTCGACCTGCGCGACGAGTACGGCTATGACATCCCCACCGCGGCCAGGGCGACGAAGCGTGTGCCGTGCTCCTCGTGCGGCATGTCCAAACGCCACCTGTTCGACAAGGCCGCCAAGGACGGCGGCTACGACGTCGTGGTCACCGGACACAACCTCGACGACGAGGCCGCGGTGTTGCTGGGCAACGTCCTGCACTGGGACGTGAACTACCTCGCCCGCCAACTGCCCGTGCTCGAAGCTCGCAACGGGTTTCCTCGCAAGGCCAAGCCGCTGGTGCGCCTCACGGAACGCGAAACCGCGGCCTGGTGCCTGATCCGTGGCATCGACTACCTCGTCGAGGAGTGTCCGATCGCCGCAGGCAATCGTCACCTTCACCACAAGGACATCCTGAACGCGATCGAGCAGGAGTCGCCGAGCACGAAGGCGGCGTTCTACCTGAACTTCATCGAGAACATGTCGCCGCTGCTCGCCGAGACGACGGCCGCGGCACAAGGAGAACTGCACCACTGCGAACGTTGCGGTGCCCCCACGACCGGAGAGGTCTGCGCCTTCTGTCGGTTGGTCGCAACCGCCGGCGCACACGAGCCGGTACCGGTTGAACTGGTACTCGGGAAACGAGGACGACGATGAACGCATTCACAGCCGACGACAAGGCAGTCCTGCTCGACTCGAAGAAGCGTCGTTACCTGATCGACCTCGCCGACGACGGCGAGTTCCACAGCCACGCCGGGTTCGTCCGCCACGCCGACATCATCGGGCAGCCCGAAGGCTGCCGGGTGCGGTCGACGAAGACCGCCGAGTACGTCGTGCTGCGCCCAACGCTCGAGGACTTCGTGATCCAGATGCCGCGCGGAGCCCAGGTCATCTACCCGAAGGACCTCGCACCGATCTGCATGCTCGCCGACATCGGCCCAGGGATGCGGGTGTTCGAGATCGGGAATCGGTTCCGGAGCGCTGTCGACGATGATGCTGCGCTACGGCGCCCACATCACGGGCTACGAGGTGCGTGAGGACTTCGCCAACCGGGCCAAGGCCAACGTGCGCGGGTTCCTCGGCGAGGAAGCACTCGAGCGCTACGACGTGCACATCGCCGACAGCTACGACGGGATCGACCCCGCTCACGGGACGTTCGATCGTGTCGTGCTCGATCTGCCCGAGCCGTGGCAGGTCGTGCCGCACGCAGAGTTCTCGCTGCGACCGGGCGGCATCCTGCTCGCCTACACGCCGTCGATCACCCAGGCGGCACAGGTGCGCGAGACAATGAAGGGCAAGTGGATCGATGCTCGCACCATCGAGGTGTTGCATCGCGGTTGGCACATCGAAGGCATGGCCGTGCGACCCGACCATCGCATGGTCGCCCACACCGGCTTCTTGAGTGTCGCTCGGTTCCTCGGCAAGGGCCGCAACGACGTCGACGTGGCTGAAGAGGTCGAAGCGAGCGACACGGGGGAGTGATCGAGCCGATGGCCGGATCTCGCTTCAGTTGATCCAGCAGCCGTCCCAGAGGCGGCCCGGGGTCATCGGAGTCTCACGGTCGACGCCGTCGAGGCCAGGCTCGTCGCCGCAGCGATGGAGAACGCCGTGACCGGGATCCAACCGAGGCACATCAGGCGGTGGGCCGCACGAGACCGAGTGCTTCGCGGAGACCGAGGAGTTGCTCGCCGATCGGAGGCCATTCGACGTCGGGGTGCGAGCTGCTCAGATCGACGATGCCGTGGATCCACGTGTGGACCTGCACTGCCACGATGTGAGTCGACCGGTCGTCGCCGCGTGCCGTCAGCATCTTCTGGACGAGGCCGACGAGGATCATGAACGTCGCGTTCGAGACGATCGACGTCTCGGCCTCGATCTCGATGTTGTGCGAGAACATCACGCGGTACTGGCCCGGGTTGCTCAGCGCGAAGTCGGCGTAGCCGACACCGCAGCGATCAAACGCGTCGAAGGCGTCGCCGCCGCCGTCGCGAGCGGTTTCCAACACGTGGAGGAAGCTGTCCCAGCAGTGGCGAACGGACGCCTGGAGGAGTTCGCTGTGGTCGGAGAAGTGTCGGTAGACAGCGGTGGGTGACACGCCGGTGCGTCGCGCGACGGCTCGCAGCGAGATGCCGTCGACCGAGCCGTGCTCGGCGATCAGGTCGGCGCCGGCTTCGAGAAGATCGGTGCGGAGCTGGTCTCCCTCGCCGCGTGGGTTGCGCTGGCGCACACGCGACGCGGTCGATTCGATGGTCGATTCCGGCACGTTCGGAGGTTACCGGTGCTGCGCGGTCGGGATCAGCAGGCCTCGTCGAAGCTCGGCGGGATGACGATCGTGAGTCCCGGAAAGAATGCGCTGTATCCGGCGGTTTCCACGTTGGCCGTGTCGAGCGCCTCGACGCTGATGCAGAACCTGTCGGCGACGTCGATCCGGGTCGTGTCGTCCGGAACGATGGTGTAGCTCCCGACCTGGCAGGTCGACTCGTCGAACCCGTTCGGGATCAGGATCTCCGTGCCAGGGATCGGGAACTCCCGGCCGCTGTCGGTCCAGCCGTTGGCCGCCTCCAGGTCGGCGATCGAGACGCAGAACTCTTCGGCGATCTTGAACCCGTAGTCACCGGGCTGCACGTCGTAGGCAGTCGCTCGCACCGGGACGTCGTCGGGGTTGTCGAACGGTGCGTCGCCGTCACGGCCCGGGATCGGCCCGAGCTGGCCGACGGCCTCGCACAGCGAGAACCGCTCGCGTCCGGTGTCGTCGGTTCCGATCCGGCCGGTGCAGGCATAGTCGCTCTCGGCCCGACCCTGCGAGGGTTCGCACGAACCGAACAGCGACCGGCCGAGTTGGTCGTCGCCGAGCGGATTCGTGCAGAAGAACTCCACCGTGTCGGCCTCGTCGTCGAGCGATGTCGGCAACGGGAGCGGGAGGATCGTCGTCGTGCCCGGTGTCGATGGCGGGGGAAGCGAACCGACCGTCTCGGTCGTGATGCCGGTGGATCGGTCGTCAGCGATGACCGCATCGGTCCGGGCATCGGTCCGGGTGTCGGCCCTGTTGGTCGCGACGACGACACCACCGATGCCGAGCAGCGCGACGGCCACAGTGGCTGCGGCAAGCGACCGACTCTTCCGCCGATGACGGACTGCGATCAGCGCGCCGAAGTCGGGCACCGACGCATCGAGCGTCCTGCCGTGCTCCTCGACCGCTTCGCGGATCGTGGTGTCGAGCGGGTTCTGATCGGCATTCATCGGGACTCCTGTCCAATCGAGGTGCGGAGCGTCGAGATCGCACGGTGCAGTCGGGACTTCACGGTGCCGATCGGAATACCGAGCTCGTCGGCGATCTCGCTGTCGGTCATCTGCTGGTCGTATCGGAGTCCGACGAGGATCCGTTGGTCCACCGGCAGCTGCTTGATCTCGTCGATGACGTGGTTGAAGACCAGCTCATCGTGCTCCTCGCGTTCTTCCGGACGGCGCCTGAGCAGACGGCGTCGTCGCAGCGTCTTGCGACAGCCGTTGACGACGGACACCCGCAGGTAGCCGCCCGGATTCCGGACCGTGTCGTACCGCCGGTACATCGCGACGAACGCGTCCTGCACCACGTGCTCGGCTTCACCGACGGTGTCGACGAGCAGCGACGCGAGCCGCAACATCGGGGTGTAGGCCTCGCGATACAACTCGTCGAACGTCGGTCGTCGGTGGCCCGTGGTCGGCGCAGCGCCGGACGAGTCGGTCGTTGCGTGATCGGTGGTGTTCACGGTCATCTCATCTGTACTGAGCTCCCGATGGCTCCATCGGTTCCCGATCGTCGTCGCGAACGACGCGGCCGGGAAAACGACGAAGGCCCCGGGCGAACCCGGGGCCTCCGTTCGAGTTGTTCAGAGCTGCGAGCGGATCAGGGCTCGATGTAGATGCACTCGCCGGGGCATTCCTCGGCGGACTCGACGACGCCGTCGAGATGCTTGTCCTCGAAGCTCGCAAGACCTTCGGCACCCTGCGGGTTGCCCTTGGCTTCGGCGAAGATCTTGTCGCCTTCGACGACGTACGCGAGGCCGTCGTCGAGCAGCGTGAAGACGTTCGGGGCGATCTCTTCGCAGAGACCGTCTCCGGTGCAGAGATCCTGGTCGATCCAGACCTTCATGTCAGTGAGTGCTCCTTGCGGTTGGAATGGTGGTCCAGCGTTGCCGCTGTGTACCTGGTGACAGAGTTTACACGGTGCAGCACGTGCAAACATGTTCTCGATGCTCGGTGTACGTTTGGCCCCATGGCGACCGATCCCGATCTCGCAGTCCCAGGTCGCGGCCCTGAACGACGAGATCGACCATCTTCGCGGTCGCCTGTCCGACGGATGCTCCACGTCGTGTGCGCTCGCTCGAGGAGCGACTGCTCGAGACCAAAGGGCAGCTGGCCAAGGCCGTCGCACAGAACGAGAAGCTGTCGTACACGCTGCGAGAGGCACGTGAGCACATCTCCACGCTGCGCGACGAGGTCGACAAGCTGTAGCAGCCGCCGTCGACGTACGGCGTCGTGGTCGGCAAGAACGACGACGACACGATCGACGTGCTCGACCTCGGGCCGCAAGCTCCGCGTCTCGCTGCACCCCGAGATCGACCACGAACTGCTCGACCGCGGCGCCGAAGTCGTGCTCAACGAGAGTCATGAACGTGGTCATGGCCCGCACGCCCGACGTCACGGGTGAAGTGGTCACGGTCAAGCAGGTGATGGACGACGGCGTCCGGGCGCTCGTGGTCGGTCGCGCCGACGAGGAGAAGGTCTGCGAACTGGCCGACGACCTGCGCGGCACCCTCATCCGCGCCGGCGACCACCTGCGGCTCGGGACCCGGTCGAACCTCCTGCTCGAGAAGCTGGCCCGACCAGAGGTCGAGGATCTGCTGCTCGAAGAGGTCCCGGACATCTCGTACACCGACATCGGCGGGCTCGACGAGCAGATCGAGGAGATCGCCGACGCCGTCGAGTTGCCGTTCCTGCACCAGGATCTGTTCGCCGAACACCGGCTGCCGGCACCCAAGGGCATCCTGCTGTACGGCCCTCCCGGCTGCGGCAAGACGCTGATCGCGAAGGCGGTCGCGAACAGCCTCGCGAAGAAGGTCGCCGACAAGGTGGGGGAGGGCAAGGGCCGCTCGTACTTCATCAACATCAAGGGCCCCGAACTGCTCAACAAGTACGTCGGTGAGACCGAGCGCCAGATCCGTCTCGTGTTCCAGCGTGCGCGCGAGAAGAGCGACGAGGGCTGGCCGGTCATCGTGTTCTTCGACGAGATGGACTCGATGTTCCGCACCCGTGGCTCGGGGATCAGCTCCGACATGGAATCGACGATCGTGCCGCAGTTCCTGGCCGAGATCGACGGCGTCGAAGGGCCTCACGAACGTGATCGTCATCGGCGCCACGAACCGTGAGGACCTCATCGACCCGGCCATCCTGCGCCCCGGCCGACTCGACGTGAAGATCAAGATCGAACGTCCGAACGAGGTCGGCGGCCGCCTCGATCTTCGCGAACTACCTCACCGAACGAGATCCCGATCGGCGAGGGGTACGACGTGCCCGACATGATCGAGCAGACCGTCGCCGAGATGTACCGCGACGACGAGGCGAACCGGTTCCTCGAGGTCACCTACCAGAACGGCGACAAGGAGATCCTCTACTACAAGGACTTCTCGTCGGGCGCGATGATCGAGAACATCGTGCGGCGGGCCAAGAAGCTCGCCATCAAGCGGGTCATCGGCGGTGGCCCACGAGGTGTGATCACCCAAGATCTGCTCGACTCGATCCAGCCAGGAGTACAAGGAACACGAGGACCTGCCCAACACCACCAACCCCGACGACTGGGCGAAGATCTCCGGCAAGAAGGGCGAACGCATCGTGTTCATCCGCACGCTGATGTCCGAGCAGCCGACGACGTGGCGGGCGGCAAGGCGATCGAGCGGGTCGCCACCGGCCAGTATCTCTAGCTCGGCCCCACTCGCTTCGAGGCCCTCCCATCATCGAGCAGCGGTCGGTGTTCGTTCGAGGCGGTGCATGGCCCAGGCGCCGACGACCGGTCCGGGGACGAGGAGGGCGAACGCCCAGCCCCAACCGGCCGCATCACGGACGACGGGCACGAGGAAGATCGTGAACACGGTGAGTACGAAGCCTGCAGCGAGCTGCATCGTGAGGGCCGTCCCCACATAGCGCGGGTCGCAGGATTCGGTGACGATCGCGGAGAACTGCGCACTGTCGGCGACGACCCAGAATCCCCACACGAGCCCCGCGGCGACCGGGACCGGCCAGCGGAGCATCGACGACGAAGCCCGTCGCCAACGCCAATGCTGCCGACCACTTCATGGCGAGGCCGGCCGCCCGAGGTCGCGATCGTCGGTCGCTCATCACGCCCGCATACATCGATCCAGCTGCGCCGCTGCCGATCGCCACGAACGCAGCCAGGCTGGCAACCCGACTCGACGAGAACACGTCGCCGTAGAACGCGGCGATCCACGCCCACATCGCGTACAACTCCCACATGTGGCCGAAGTATCCGGCGCTGGCGAGTCGAAAGTCCCGTCCGCGAACGATCCGGCCGATCGTCGCGGGTCGAACGGCGCCGAGGGTGCGGTGTGGGGCCCCGGCAGGCACCGGCGATCGGCGATGAGTCCTCCCGTGATGGTCAGACGCTGACGCAGCGAGCAGGGTCGCCTGCCACGCGAGGCCCCCGAGGGCGTTGATCAGGTGGGGGAGCGCCGGAGCCGATCGTGAGCGCTGCGATCATCACCCCGAGCGCCACGCCTCGCCCTTGACTGAACCATCCAGAGATCGACTTGAGGGCGGGAGGATAGACGAGAGCAAGGAACGCTCCGGTCATGAAGCGGGCAACGACA
The DNA here is from genome assembly GCA_963797925.1 of Ilumatobacteraceae bacterium. GTDB lineage: Bacteria > Actinomycetota > Acidimicrobiia > Acidimicrobiales > Ilumatobacteraceae > Ilumatobacter_A. The sequence continues at coordinate 642,961 of CAWCQZ010000002.1, forward strand.
GCGCCTTCGAAGGCGTCGAGCGCCACGATGGACGCGTTTGCGACCGCTGCCCCCGACGCTCCGATGAGGATCAGCCGCAGCGGTGGGATGCGATCGGCCAGATTCGGTCGAGGACGACACGACGGCGCCGACGACGAACCCGATCTGGACGACGATGGTCAACCAACTCGCCTGTGTGTTCGTGAGCGCCCATGCGGACCGGAGCTGACCGAGCACGGCAGCGGTGGAGAACCACGTCGACATGGCGAGTACCAACGCGACGGCGAGTGCGACCAGCTCTCGTCGCTCGGGAGGCATCGGTCCGCTCACGTGCGGGTGCAGCACACGCGGCGCGGTTGCGTATTCCGGTTACTGTCGGAACATGGCCCGAAACTCACGGACGCACGACATCGTCCTGTTCGGAGCGACGAGCTTTGTCGGCCAGATCTTGACCCGGTACCTCGTCGAGCGGCATGCCGACACCGGTCTGAAATGGGCGATCGCCGGGACGCAGCGCTGACAAGCTGGCGAAGGTCGCCACCGACGCCGGGTCGGCACCGACGTCGATCAGATCGTGGTCGACGCCGACGATGCAACCGGTCTCGCAGAGATGTGCGCCCACACGAACCTCGTCATCTCGACGGTCGGACCGTATGCGCTGTACGGATCGAAACTCGTCGCCGCCGTCGCCGAGGCGGGCATCGACTACGTCGATCTCACCGGTGAGCCACAGTGGATGCAGCGGATGATCGACCGCTATCAGGATCGTGCTGTGGAGACCGGTGCTCGGATCGTGCATGCCTGCGGGTTCGATTCGGTGCCGTCCGACATGGGTGTGTGGTTCCTGCAGCGGCGAGTCGCAGGAACGTTTCGGAGCATCCGTGCACGTCGATCAGCATGGCGGTGAACGCCGTGAAGGGTGGGGCGAGCGGTGGCACCGTCGCCTCGATGTTGAACATGATGGAAGAGGTGTCGGCCGACCCCGGTCTGCGCAAGGTGCTGGGCAACCCCTACGCGCTCGGCGTGGCAGGCGATCGCAGCGGCCCGAAGCAGCCCGACGTGATGCTGCCCGAATACGACGACGATCACGAGACCTGGCTCGCACCGTTCGTGATGGCTGCAACGAACACGAGAGTCGTGTTCCGAACTCACTCGTTGCTCGGGCGCACGTGGGGGCAGCGACTTCACCTATGGCGAGGCCATGACGATGGGTGACGGAATCGCCGGTCGGGCCAAGGCACTCGGTCTGAGTGGCGGCATGGGCGGCTTCATGGGGGCGGCAGCGGTCGGCCCGATGCGCAAGGTGATGGGGAAGTTGTCCTCCCGCAGCCCGGGGAAGGCCCGTCGCCCGAAGCGCAGGAGAACGGGCTTCTACGACCTGCGCTTCCACGGCACGACCGATGCCGGTGACGAGATCATGATCCAAGTCACCGGGAGACCGCGACCCGGGTTACGGGTCGACGTCGAAGATCCTCGGCGAGGCGGCGACGACGCTGATGGAGTCCGACGTCGGCGGTGGGTTCTGGACTCCGGCCACAGCGCTCGGCGATCCGTTCGTCGACGCATTGGTCGAAGCACGCCGGGCCTCACCTTCGACGTCCTCTGACCGAGGACCGTCCTTGCACGTTCGGGCGCACGGCGCGAGCCGATCCCACTGCTGACCTCGAAGGACCCGGCGCCAGCTGAAACAACGCGTCGAGCGATGGTCACGCTGCCGATTCTGCTGCTTCTCAGCGTGGACGCGGACCGACCACGTTATGTGGTCGACTCGACGTTCAACGGGCGAGCCGAGTAGTATTTCAAGAACTAGTCGTTCGATTCTCTGAATTTCGTTCGATTGGTGTTCACAGGGGAACAAGAATCTTGACGGATTCTGTTTGTGCGGGCCACACGAACGGAGATCACCATGAACACCTTCAGCGCTCTTCCCGGACGGGAATGGGAACTGGCACTCGACACCGGTGCTGCGCGCCCTGGACGCGAGTGGATGCGACGACGCCGGCACGGTGACTCGACGCTGGGGCGAGAGTGGCTCCGTTCGAGCACGTCCTTGGCAGAGCGGTCACCGCTCGCCCCGTCGACGCCGTCGAGCGATCGATCGGTGCGCTCACCTCGACCGCTGAAGCGCCTCGCTGCCGCACTGGCACTGGTCGGGCTGGGCGCGTTGGCGTTCGCCATCGACAGCCCGGACACGACTGCGAACGTCGCGACGCCAGCGCCCGTCGAGCCGTTCGTCGACGCCGCTGAGCTCCCCGCAGGTTCGCTCTACCATCTCGTCGACCAGATCGGCGCACGTCAGATGTGGGAGTCGGGCTACACCGGCGCCGGCGTCAACGTCGCTGTCGTCGACACCGGCGTTGCACGGGTCGACAGCCTCGACGCCGATGGAAAAATCGTCGGCGTCGTCGACCTCTCCGCCGAGTCCGTCGACCCGACGCTTCGATTCGGGGACTCCGTGGGCCACGGCACACACATGGCCGGCATCATCGCGGGCAGCGAGACTGATCTCCCAGCTGCTTCCGCCGTCGATGCCCCGCAAGAGTTCAAGGGTGTGGCCCCCGAGGCTGGAATCGTTTCGGTCAAGGTCGCCGGTGGCGGTGTCGCCACGGACGCGAACGACGTCATCGCCGGTGTCAACTGGGTGGTCGACAACGCCGACGACCTGGACATCAGCGTCCTCAACCTGTCGTACAACAGCGGTTCAGGCCTCCCGTACCAGGAGGATGCGCTGACCGCAGCCCTCGAACGTGCGTGGCAAGCCGGAATCGTGGTCGTCACGCCGGCCGGCAACGAAGGCCCCGAAGCAAACGGCCTCGACTCGCCAGCCATCGACCCGCACTTCATTGCTGTCGGCGGCGTTCGTGCGATCGATGAAGGATTCGAGATCGCCGAGTGGTCGAGCAACGGCGACGGCGTCCGCAACCCGGACGTGACCGCACCGGGCGCACACATCCAGAGCCTGCGAGCCCCCGGAAGTGACGCTGACGTCAACCACCCCGAAGGTTTCGTCGACGACGAGACCTACCTCGGCAGTGGAACGTCTCAATCATCCGCCGTGGTCGCTGGTGCCGCAGCGCTGCTGCTCGACGCTCACCCCGAGTGGACAAACGACCAGGTGAAGAGCGCCTTGATGACCACTGCGGTCCCGTTGGCCGGCGTGTCCGACGCGACCCAGGGCAACGGCACCATCCGTGTCGACCTCGCTTCGGTTGCAACGGACCTGTCTCAGCCGAACTCGTGGCCCACCGCTAGCGTCGACGCCGCCGAGGTGTCGGTGACACCGTCGCAGGGCTTCGAGAGCCTCTGGACCGGTGCGTCCTGGACCGGTGCGTCCTGGACCGGTGCGTCCTGGACCGGTGCGTCCTGGACCGGTGCGTCCTGGACCGGTGCGTCCTGGACCGGTGCGTCCTGGACCGGTGCGTCCTGGACCGGTGCGTCCTGGACCGGTGCTTCCTGGACCGGTGCTTCCTGGACCGGTGCTTCCTGGACCGGTGCTTCCTGGACCGGTGCTGTCCTGGACCGGTGCGTCCTGGACCGGTGCGTCCTGGACCGGTGCGTCCTGGACCGGTGCGTCCTGGACCGGTGCGTCCTGGACCGGTGCGTCCGTGGACCGGTGCGTCGTGGACCGGTGCGTCGTGGACCGGTGCGTCGTGGACCGGTGCGTCGTGGACCGGTGCGTCGTGGACCGGTGCGTCGTGGACCGGTGCGTCGTGGACCGGTGCGTCGTGGACCGGTGCGTCGTGGACCGGTGCTGTCGTGGACCGGTGCGTCGTGGACCGGTGCGTCGTGGACCGGTGCTGTCGTGGACCGGTGCGTCGTGGACCGGTGCGTCGTGGACCGGTGCTTCCTGGACCGGTGCTTCCTGGACCGGTGCTTCCTGGACCGGTGCTTCCTGGACCTGATGACCCGCTGACGCTCATGATCGTCGGTATATTGCCGATGGGTAGTGGTGAGCGATCGCAAACATGATTCCGAAGCGGACCGATTGGAGGGCCGCGGCGCCGCCCGCCTAGTGCTGTCGCCCAACGTCCAAGCTGTTCTGTTGGCCGTGGCCCTCCTCGCTGTCGGAATCGCAACGATCTGGTTCACACCGGATGCCGACGCACCGATTCGTTCTGCGGAGAACTGGTTCCCGCTCGCGGTCGCATTGATGTTCGGTGCCTCGATCGTCGTGGTCTTCCACGTCGAGTTCCGGCGTGAAGCGTTCACGTTCTCGCTGTCGGAAGTGCCGATCTCGATCGCGGTGGTCTTCCTCATCCCCGTGGAAGGCGTCGCCGCTCGGGTGGCAGGCACACTGGTGGCGGTGCTGCTGTTCAGGCGGCCGCCGCTCGTCAAGCTGCTGTTCAACCTCAGCGCATTCATCTTCGAAGTCGCCATCGCCTACGCGATCACTCACGCGCTGCTCAGCGGCAACGAACCGAGTGACGCTCGCATCGTCTTCGTCGTGACGGGTGCGGTCATCGTTGCTTCGCTGGCCGGCTCCGTCGCCGTCTCCGTTGCGATCTCGCGGTTCGAAGGCGACACGAGGAACCGCGTGCTCGTCGATCTGAAGTCGTCGTGGGTCTTCGTCGTGAACTCGGCAGCGGCCGGGATGGTGCTCGGTCTCGCTCTGCAATCGGGTTCGGTCGCCGTGATCGCAATCGTGCCCGTGACCGCGCTCTGGGCGCTCGTTCGCGGTAACGGCGCAATCAGTCAACGCCTGAGAGATCTGGACGAGGTCCACGGGTTCACGAGCCGTATCGGCAAGTCACTCGATCTCGATGAGGTGTGCACCACCGCAGTCGCGGACGCTGCCCGGATCCTGCGCGCCGACGTCGCAGTGCTTCGTCTGGCGCGCTCCGACGGCTCGGTGACCGCTTTCTCGTTCGGAACGCCCGGTGATGGCCCAGCGATCGCCATCGACGATCCGTGGTGGCCGTTGATCGCAGAGGATCCCACGACTCGTGCGATCGACGACGACGAGATCCCGTCGCGCCTGCGCACGACGCTCGGCGCGAAGCCACAGTTGGCGGTGTCGCCCGTTGCGGACGACGCCGGAACCATCGGAACCCTGGTCATCGCCGGCCCGACCGGAGCAGAGAAGCACTTCGACGACCGAAACGTCCAGCATCTGCAGAACCTCGCTGAACAGCTCGCGACCAGTTTGCGCAAGGCGTTGCTGCACGAGCGTGTCGAGTACGAAGCACGCCACGACACCCTGACCGGGCTGCCGAACCGCAACGCATTCGAGGGTCACATCACCGACCGTATGGACGAGAAGTACGGCCGCCCCGGCCAGTACGTGATGATGCTCGACCTCGACCGGTTCAAGGAAGTCAACGACACCTTGGGCCATCACGCCGGCGACGATCTCCTCATCGAGTTCAGCCGACGGGTCGCTGCCGAGATCGGCGACGACGACAACTTCGCTCGGCTCGCCGGTGACGAATTCGCCATCGTTCTGAAAGAGAGCGACGACGACGCGGCGCTCGACCTGGCCGCTCGCTGTCGAGATGCGGCGAGTCGCCCGATCCTGCTCGACGGCCTGTCGGTCGTGGTCACCGCCAGCGTGGGGATCGCCGAGTTCGTCGACGCCGACCGCGACGCCGTCGGCCCGATGCGGCGCGCCGACGTCGCGATGTACAACGCCAAGTCGCACCACCTCGGCATCGAGCTGTACCGCCCCGAACTCGATCGGCGCACGCCAGCACGTCTCTCGATGCTCGGCGATCTGCGAGAAGCGATCGAGGAAGGTCACCTCGGCATCGAGTTCCAACCGAAACTCGACCTGGCCAGCGGTGTCATCACGGGCGCCGAGGCGCTGGTTCGCTGGACCCATGCCGTCCGCGGTGTCGTCGCTCCATCCGAGTTCATCCGTGTCGCGGAGGAAACCGGTCTGATCAAGCAACTGACCGACCTGATGCTCGCCAACGGAATCTCCGAACTCCGCAAGTTCCACGAGCGGGGCCACCTCCTCGGACTCTCGGTCAACCTCTCCACGCACGACCTGGTCGACGCCAACCTCGCCGAACGTGTCCGCGCCCACCTCGAGGCGAACGGTGTGGAACCGGGATCACTCACGTTGGAGATCACGGAGTCGTCGCTGCTGATCGACGGCCCACGAGCACGAGCGACCATCGACGACCTCCACGCCCTGGGTGTTCGGCTGGCGATCGACGACTTCGGCACGGGCTATTCGTCGCTCAGCTACCTGCGCCAACTGCCGGTACGAGAGCTGAAGATCGACCAGAGTTTCATCACCAACCTGCTCACCGACGAGCAGGACGAGGTGATCGTTCGATCGACCATCGATCTCGGACACAACCTGGGTCTGGAAGTCGTTGCAGAAGGTGTCGAGAGCGAAGCGGTTCTCGAACGGCTGCGATCGTTCGGTTGCGACGTCGCGCAGGGGTTCTGCATCTCGCGACCACTCACTTCGAGGCGGCTCCTCAGCTGGCTGGCCACGACCGAGCACCCCAGCCAGCGCAACGATCCGTTGCATCCCGAAGAGTGGATTGCCCAGATGGGGCCGGACGAACGACGCTGATCGCTCGGTTGCGATCGCCAGGTGCCCGCTGCTCGGGGGTAGGTTGACCTCATGGCACTGCCCAAGGTCTGCGGCATCGAGACCGAGTACGGCATCGTCGTACGCGGCGCCGACAACAACCCGGTCACCGCCTCGTCGCTGTTGATCAACGCCTATCTCGCCGACGTCGCCGCGATCGCGCCGGATCGGCTGGGACTTCGAAGACGAGCAACCGTCGAACGATGCGCGAGGGCGTACCGCTCGAGCACTCGATGGCACCCGAGGTCGAGACGACGCTGGTGAACGCCGTGCTCACGAACGGTGCACGCTTCTACGTCGATCATGCCCACCCCGAGATCTCGATCCCCGAGGTGCGCACGGCACGCGAGGCGGTCGTCTGGGACCGCGCCGCCGACGAGATCGTCCGACGGGCGATGGTCGCCGCCACGTCGATGCTGCCCGACGGCGCCGAGATCGTCATCCACAAGAACAACTCGGACGGCAAGGGCAACAGCTACGGCTGCCACGAGAACTACCTCGTCGACCGCGAGCTTCCGTTCGGCCGACTGACCCGACAGATCACGCCGCACTTCGTGACCCGCCAGGTGTTCTGCGGCGCCGGCAAGGTCGGGTGTGAACTCCCCGGCCGGATCCGCTGCCGACGTTCCGTTCCAGACTCAGGCAGCGTGCCGACTTCTTCGAAGAGGAGATCGGCCTCGAGACCACGCTCAAGCGGCCGATCGTCAACACGCGCGACGAACCGCATGCCGATCCGCTGAAGTACCGGCGACTGCACGTGATCGTCGGCGACGCGAACATGAGCGAGGTGGCCACGTATCTCAAGGTCGGCACCACCGCGATCGTCCTCGCGATGATCGACGACGACGAGCTCGGGCGACGACTGGACGCTCGGCCACCCGGTGCCGGCAATTCGACAGATCAGCCACGACCCGACGCTGACCCAGACGGTCCAGCTCGCCGACGGGCGGCGAGCCACGGCACTCGACATCCAGTGGGGCCTGTTCGAGCGGGCACGCAAGTACGAACAGTCCCACGGTCTCGAGGCGGTCGACACGAAGCCGTCGGCGCCGACGTGCTCGAACGCTGGGAGCAGGTGCTCACCGGCGCTGGAGACCGACCCCGACTCGGTGGCCCACCAGGTCGACTGGGTGGCGAAGCGCCGTCTCGTCGACGGGTACGCCGAGCGCCACGGCATCGAACCGGGCTCGACCAAGCTCAAGGCGATCGACCTGCAGTACCACGACATGCGCGCCGATCGATGCCTGGCACTGCGCGTCGGGCTCGACACGCTCGTGTCGACGCCGAGGACGACCGCGGCGATGACCGAGCCGCCGACGACGTACCAGGGCCTACTTCCGGGGCCGATGCCTCGACAAGTTCGCTGACGACATCGTCGCCGCGAACTGGGATTCGATGGTGTTCGACATCGGCCGTGACCCGCTTGCGCCGCGTTCCGATGATGGAACCGTTGCGCGGGACCGCCGATCACGTTGCTACCTTGATCGACGAGAGCGACACGGCACGCGAACTGCTCGATCGCCTCGGCGGCAAGCACGACGTGACCTGAAGATCGACCGAGAGGAGATCGACCCCGAAATGACGCGGAGCACTCATGGCGGAACGTCACAGAAGTCGAAGCAGTCCACCGACCGCACGAGACGAGCAGTCGTCGAGGCGACACCGAACCCGTCACCGAGAGCGGTGACAAGCTGAAGGCCGAACTCGACGATCTGCTCGACGAGATCGACGAGGTACTCGAGACCAACGCCGAGGATTTCGTGAAGTCGTACGTCCAGAAGGGCGGAGAGTGAACGGTGGCGATGCCGTTCTTCGCGCCATCGGAGATGACCCGGGTGCCAACTTCCCCGACCTGCTCCGCGGATCGGACTCGACCCCGCTCGCCACGGCGGCCACCGGACAGCTCGCGACCAAGGGCTCGGCATTCCCGCACGCCACGACGTGCGTGGCGCTGCGATACGACGGCGGCGTGGTGATGGCCGGCGACCGACGTGCCACCTCCGGCAATCTCATCTCGCATCGCACGATGGAGAAGGTCGTCCAGGCGGACCGCCACAGTGGTGTCGCGATCGCCGGCTCTGCCGGCCCGGCGATGGAGATGGTGAAGCTGTTCCAGCTGCAGCTGGAGCACTACGAGAAGGTCGAGGGTTCGTCGCTGAGCCTCGACGGCAAGGCGAACCAGCTGTCGGCGATGGTCCGCGGCAACCTTCCCGCGGCGATGCAGGGCATGGTCGTCGTACCGATCTTCGCCGGATACGACCTGCTGCGTTCCACGGCCGGCTGTGGGACTTCGATGCGACCGGCGGCCGCTACGAGGAGAAGGACTTCGTGGCGACCGGCTCGGGCAGCCTGCACGCCGGAACCGTCATCAAGGTCGGTTATCGCGTCGGATCTCGACCGCGACGATGCGATCGACCTGGCAGCTCGATCATTGTGGGAGGCAGCCGATGCCGACTCCGCCACCGGTGGCCCGGACCTCCGGCGCGGCATCTTCCCCGTCGTCGCGTCGATCGACGTCGACGGATGGAACCGCGTCGACGACGACGAACTTGCAGCCCGATACCGCAACATCATCGACGACCTGAACGATGCCGCCGTCGACACCACCACACCCGGATCAGGGGTCCCGTCATGAGCATGCCGTTCTACGTCGCTCCCGAGCAGATGATGAAGGACCGCGCCGACTACGCGCGCAAGGGCATCGCCCGCGGTCGTGCGCTCGTGGCCATGCGGTACACCGACGGCATCGCCATCGTCGCCGAGAACGCATCCGAGACGCTGCGCAAGGTCAGTGAGATCTACGACCGCATCGCCTTCGCCGGTGTCGGCAAGTACAACGAGTTCGATCAGCTGCGCGTCGCCGGTATCCGTTCCGCCGACCTCAAGGGCTTCCAGTACTCGCCGCGACGACGTGGATGCTCGCAGCCTGGCGAACAGCTACGCCCAGATGCTCGGCAACATCTTCACGCACGAGATGAAGCCCATGGAGGTCGAGATCCTCGTCGCCGAGGTCGGTCGGGAGTCCGACTCGCGACCAGATGTTCCACGTCCTCTACGACGGAACCGTCGTCGACGAGCGTGACCATGCAGCCTCGGAGGCGACGCCGAAGTCGATCCGGACGCGGCTCACCGACACGTGGACGGACGGACTCGACCTGGCCGCTGCGGTGGCGCGTCGGCGTCGCGGTCGCTCGCCGGTGACGAGCGGGAGATCCCCGGCCGCCGACCTCGAGGTCGCCGAACTGTGTCGCGGCCACGGTCGCCGGTGCTTCCATCGGCTGGCGCCAGCCGACGTGGCTGCGTTGTTGGCGACGTCCTAGCGCACCGGTCGATGTGGCTCCGGTCACGTCGACATCAGGTCAGCTGGCTACCTCGAGCCCATGACGTATGCGTCTCGGTGATGGTCATGGACGGCGTCTTCGAGCGTTTCCCGAAGCTGCGGGGCGCGAGTGTCGAACTCGCCGAACTCGACCGGATCCCGTCCGAGACACTGCGCGAACAGATGGCGTTCACACCGTTCGCCTTCGAAGACGTCGGCATGCTGACCGATGCCTCCCACGACGATCTGTACCTGTTCTCGAGTGACTCCCCGCACGTCGAAGGCGGCAGGGATCCGATCGGCCGTTTCGAGAAGTCGCTCGGCGACCGACCCGAACTGGTTCGTGACCGGTTCTACGCCGAGAACTTCCTCGAGATCTTCTCCGACGCTCGCGTGCACTGACCGGCACATCGGCGGGTGCGGGGGATCTATTCGCCCGGTCGATCGAGCGGCTGCGACTACGTTGGGGCCATGTCCGACATGCCTCAGAATCCGCCCTCGTCACCGCAAGCGCCGACGGGTGGCCCGACACCGCCGCCACCAGCGCCCGGTCCCGGAGCGCCGCCCCCCGGTGCCACACCGATGGGTTCGACGCCACCGCCGCCGAGCTACGCGCCGCAGCCGGGTCCGCCCCAGCAGGCTCCCTACGGCGGCCCAGGCCAGCAACCCGGTGGAGCGCAGTCGAAGGACGACAACACGATGGCGTTGCTGGTCCACGTGTCGGCGATCTTCACCGGCTTCATCGGTCCGCTGATCATCTGGTTGATCAAGAAGGACGAGTCGCCGTTCGTCGACCGCCACGGCAAGAGCGCTCTCAACTTCCAGTTCACGCTGATGATCGCCATGTTCGTCTCCATCATCCTGATCTTCGTGTTGATCGGCATCTTGACGACGATCGCGTTGATGGTCGTCGCACTCGTCTTCCCGATCATGGGGGCGATCGCTGCGAACAAGGGCGAGGAGTACACGTACCCGATGTCGATCAAGTTCATCAAATGATCTGACGGCTCCATCAGCGCACGCCTGGGTTAGGTTGCGCTGATGGAGCGACGGATCTACGGACTCGAGAACGAGTACGGGGTCACCTGCACGCTTGCGTGGCCAGCGCCGTCTCAGCCCGGACGAGGTCGCCCGCTACCTGTTTCGCCGGGTCGTGTCGTGGGGCCGCAGCTCGAATGTCTTCCTCCAGAACGGTGCGCGGCTCTATCTCGACGTCGGATCGCACCCGGAGTACGCCACACCCGGAGTGCGACTCGCTCTACGACGTCGTCGTCCACGACAAGGCGGGGGAGCGGATCCTCGAGCAGCTGGTCGAGTCAGCCGAGCAACGGCTCGCCGAGGAGTCGATCCGCGGCACCATCTACCTGTTCAAGAACAACACCGACTCGGCCGGCAACTCCTACGGCTGCCACGAGAACTACCTGACCAGTCGCGACGACGACCTCGGCCACTACGCCGAGGTGCTCATCCCGTTCCTCGTCAGCCGGCAGATCTACACCGGCGCCGGCAAGGTGCTCCAGACGGCGCGTGGCGCCACGTTCTCGCATCGCGCAGCGCGCCGAACACATCTGGGAGGGCGTGTCGTCGGCCACCACCCGGAGTCGCCCGATCATCAACACCCGCGACGAACCACACGCCGACGCCGAGAAGTACCGCCGGCTGCACGTGATCGTCGGCGACTCGAACATGAGCGAGTACACGACGTTCGTGAAGGTGGGCGCCGCGGCCTGCATGCTGCGGATGCTCGAGGATCCCCAGGTGGTCCTGCGCGACATGACGCTCGAGAACCCGATCCGGGCGATCCGCGAGATCAGCCACGACATGACGTGTCGCCGCACCGTACGGCTGGCCAACGGCCGCGAGGTCAGCGCACTCGACATCCAACGCGAGTACCTCGACCGGGCGCTGCGCTACGCCGAGGCGCAGGGGTTTCCCGCCGCTCGAACAGCGAGCCCTGGAGATGTGGAAGCACTGCATCGAGACCATCGAAGACGACCCGCTCAAGCTCGACCGCGAGGTCGACTGGGTGATCAAGCACAACCTGATCGAGACGCTTCCGCGAACGCCACGACCTGCCGCTCGGCCACGCCCGTGTACAGCTGCTCGACCTCCAGTACCACGACGTCAACCGGTCCCGGAGCCCGTTCTACAAGCTGCAGGACCGTGGTCTGATCGAGCGTGTGTGCACGGACGACGACATCGACACGGCGATCGACACACCGCCTCAGACCACACGCGAGCGCGGCTGCGCGGCGAGTTCGTGAAGCGCGCCAAGGAACGCAAGCGGGACTACACGGTCGACTGGGTGCACCTGAAGCTGAACGACCAGGCGCAACGGACGGTGCTGTGCAAGGACCCGTTCAAGAGCCACGACGAGCGGGTCGAGCGCCTGATCGAGACGCTCTGACCGGTCGGGTGCAGACGCGTCGAGCGATGCAGCTTGTACCGTGATCGGATGGTGACTCTCGACGCCGACAGCGCTTCATCGGACTCGTGCACGTCGTCACCCACATCGCCGGCAGTGCGTCGGCGACCGGACCGAAGGCGACGCTGATGAACGCATCTGAGACCGAATTGGTCGACAGGAGAGACGACGAGATCGGGTCGGGTGCGCGTGCATTCGTCGACTGGATCGTCGTGGTCGCCGTGGCGCTGACCGTTGCGTTTCTCGTTCGCGGGCTTCCTGCTCGCCCACTTCGACGTCGAAGGATCAGTCGATGGACACGACGCTGACCGACGGTGACCGTGTCTTCGTCAACAAGTTGTCGTACCGCCTCCACGACCCGAATCGGGGCGACGTCGTCGTGCTTCACCAGATCGACGGGGCCACGATCGCGACCTCATCAAGCGGGTCGTCGCACTGCCCGGCGAGACGATCGAGATGACGAACTGCGAAGTGCGGGTGACCGAACCGGAGCGACCGAATCGCGGGTGCTCAGCGAGCCGTACCTCGACCTCGAGGTGATCTCCGACCACCTGTGGCGGCGACTTCGTCGCCGAGTCCGTACCGGCCGACCACGTCTTCGTCATGGGTGACAACCGCAGCGGGTCCCAGGACAGCCGCAATCTCGGTCCGATTGCCGAGATCGGATCTCGATCGGTCGGGCGTTCGTGGTCTTCTGGCCCCGCTCCGACTGGACGCTGGCTCTGATCCCGAATCAGATCAGATCGGCCCGACTTCTCGGGTCATCACGTCGATCATCGTGTCGGTGTGGTCGCTGTAGACGGCGTCGACGCCCATACGGAACGCCGTCTCGAGCTGATGATCGAACTGGAGTCCCAGCTGAACGCGATTGACCTCGAATCGATGGAAGAGCACGACGAGGCCACCGCTCCAGTCGGTGTGGTGCATGTTGATCACGTCGATGCCGGCCTCGGCGCAGCTTGGCGGCGTGCAGCTCGGGGGTGACCTTGAGACGTGCCAGGCGAGTCGAATGCACCAGCTTCAGATCCGCCAGGTCGTCACGTCGCTCGGTCAGGCGATCGAGCACCGGGTCGCACAACCAGGTTCGGGCGGCGACGTCGCGGCCACGACGTCGGGTTGCGGCGACGGTCGGACCGTAGGCGTCCGGCATCTTCACGTCGAGTGACAAATCGAAATCGGTACCGCACTCGTCGAACAACTCGTCGAGCGTCGGAATGTGATCCGGGAGTTCGTCACGTCGACACTCGGCGATCGGACGCCGCCTGATCCCACGGCGAACGACACCGTCGTGATCGAGGACCGCTACCCCGTCAGACGTGACCCAGACGTCGCTTTCGAGGCCGGTCGCGCCCAGTCGGAGCGCCAGGGCGAACGACATCGATGGTGTTCTCGGGTGCATGAGCGCGTGCCCCTCGATGGGCGAACGCGATCGGTGGATCGAGACGGGACGGGAGGCGTTGCTGCATTCTAGATCATGATGACATGGCCGTAGACTCGCGCTCGTGTTCAATCTGCAAGGCAGCGAGATCATCTTCATCTTGCTGATTGCCCTCGTGGTGCTCGGCCCCGAGAAGTTGCCCGGCGCGATTCGACGTGCGATGACGCTGTACGCCGAGCTCCGCAAGCTGAGTTCCGGGTTCCAGGAGCGAGTTCAAGTCGGTTCTCGACGAACCGACTCCGAGAGATGAAGAGCACCGCCGACCTGATGAAGAACGCTGCCGATCCGAAGTGGATCGCCGATGAGGCCGAACGCGAAGCCGAATCGAGGCCGCGGCCGCGAAGAAGGCAAAGCAGGCCAGGGACACCACGTCGGCCATGGAAGCCGCCGGCGCTGCCCACCTCGCACAGGCGGCGGTCGCCCCCGATGCGGTGACCGATCCGATCGCCGAGTGCGTTCGCGGACCCCGTCGACGAGTGGGCCGATTCGAGGCCGACGATGGTCCCGGAACCGACACCGACCACTCCGGTCCCGGGACCCGGCACCCGAGGACGAAGCGACAGACCACGCAGACGACCACACCGAATCCGAGACCGATGGCGCGAACGCTCCCGATGACTCAGTGCCGCCACGGCCCGGTCTGTCCTCGGTCGACTCGAGATCGAGCCGCGAGGAGAGCATCAGCATGACCGCCACCGAGGTGCCGGAGAACGAGACGTGCCCGACGACGCGATGTCGCTCACCGAGCACCTGGCCGAGCTGCGGAGTCGGATCATCCGGGCAGGTCTCGCCGTGGTCATCGGCGCGCTCGTGATCATCGCGTTCTACGACGACGTCTACGACTTCCTCGCTCAGCCCTACGACGACCTGTGCGACAGCAAGGCCGAAGGATTCTGCTCGGGTCGATCACTGAACGCGTTCAGCCCGACCGAAGGCATCTCGGTCCGCATCCGGGTCGGGCATGTACGGCGGCATCATCGTCGCACTGCCGGTCATCCTGTGGCAGGTCTGGCGGTTCGTCGTCCCGGCACTCGAGGCGAAGGAGAAGAAGTACGCGATCCCGTTCGTGTTCTCGTCGGTCATCCTGTTCTGCGACGGGCGGCAACGCTCGCCTACTTCAGCGTCGGACAGGCGCTCGAATTCCTCATCTGGTGGTCGGGCATCGAAGTCAACCAGGTCTTCGCCGTCGAGAAGTACTTCAGCCTCGTCGGGTTGATGATCTTCGCGTTCGGCATCGGGTTCCTGCTGCCGGTCCTGCTCGTGTTCCTCCAGCTGGTCGGCGTCGTCACACCGCAGACGCTGCTCAAGGGGTGGCGCTTCGCTATCGTCGGCATCTTCGTCGTCGCCGCCGTCATCACCCCGTCGGGTGACCCGATCACGCTGATGACGCTGTCGGTGCCGATGATCGTGCTCTACTTCGTCGCGGTCCGGTATCGGTTGGCTCGCCACTCGTGCAATCGTCGGCAGCGGCGATCCGAGTCTCCTGACCGTGCGCCCCGACCGCGACGAGTTGATCGCCGGGCTCGCCGTTCGCAGCCCGACCGCTTCCAGCTCGACGCCTTCGATGCGCTCGATGCCGGGCGCAACGTCGTCGTCGCCGCCCCGACGGGCAGCGGCAAGACGGTGGTCGCCGAATACGGCATCGCCGCCGACCGGGTCGACGGTCGCCGGTCGTTCTACACCGCGCCGATCAAGGCGCTGTCGAACCAGAAGTACCGCGACCTCGTCGCAATCCACGGTGATCGACGCCGTCGGCCTGCTGACCGGCGACAACTCGATCAACGGTGACGCACCGATCGTGGTGATGACGACCGAGGTGCTGCGCAACATGATCTACGCCGGACGCACGCTCGACGACCTCGGCACCGTCGTGGTCGACGAGGTGCACTTCCTCCAGGACACGTATCCGCGGTCCGGTGTGGGAGGAGGTGATCATCCACCTGCCCCAGCACGTGCGACTGATCGCTCTGTCGGCGACGGTGAGCAACGTCGACGAGCTGGCCGACTGGATCAGCACGGTCCGTGGACCCACCGACGCAGTCATCGAACGCACGCGCCCGGTGGCGCTCGACAACAAGTACCTCGTCGCGGACCGGGACGAGAACGGCTCCACCTGCTGGACATGTTCCTCGGCGGCGGCATCGAATCGCGATGCGCTCCGGCTCGACGAGTCGGCGATCCGTCGTCGACCGCGCACGGACGACGAGGGCCGACAACCGAGCGCCAGGGGCGTCCAGGCATCGGCGGTCGTCGCCTGGCCACGCCCGGGCCGCGTCGACACCGTCGAACTCCTCGACGACAAGAAGCTGCTGCCGTCGATCTTCTTCATCTTCAGCCGCAACCAGTGCGACGAAGCGGCCAAATCGTGTGTCGACGCGGGCATCGTGCTCAACGACGACACACGAGCGGACTGCGATCGACGGCGATCCTCGACGAGCGCCTCGCCGGGCACTCGACCCCGACGACCTCGACGTGCTCGGCTACGACAGGTTCGTCCGCCAACTCGACGCCGGGGTCGCCGCGCACCACGCCGGCATGGTCCCGGCGATGAAGGAAGTGGTCGAGGCGTGCTTCATCGACGGCCTGGTCAAGGTCGTCTTCGCCACCGAGACGCTCGCGGTCGGCATCAACATGCCGGCGCGTTCCGTGGTGATCGAGAAGCTGACCAAGTTCACCGGCGACCACCACGAACAGCTGACGCCGGGCCAGTACACCCAGCTCACCGGTCGAGCGGGCCGACGTGGACTCGACGAGGTCGGCGACGCGATGGTGCTGTGGTCGCCGTGGGTCCGTTTCGACGAAGCCGCACAGCTCGCCAGTCGAGCGCCTCGTTCCACCTCCGCTCGGTGTTCCGACCGACCTACAACATGGCGGCGAACCTGATCCGCACACACTCCGCGGACGAGGCCCACCGGCTCCTCAACCTGTCGTTCGCCCAGTTCCAGGCCGACCGCGACGTGGTGAAGATCGAAGCTCGCCTCGACCGCAAGCGCGAAGCGCTCGCCGAGAAGCGAGCCGAGGCCGAGAGCCCGTTCGGAGACATCGACGAGTACCGGCAGCCTGCGCCACACCGGTAGGCCGAGCGACCGCCAGCAGCGGCGATGCGAGCCTCGACGGGCAGATGCGCGGCGCGATGGCGAAGCTCAAGCCGGGCACGATCATCCGGGTGTCGAAGGGCGACATCAAGGGGGCCGTCGTCGTGGTGGCCACCGCTCACCGCCAATCCGGTGTACGGCTCACCGCGATCACGAAGGGCGAGGAGATCGTCCAGATCGACGGCGAGGACCTGATCGATCTGCCCCGAACCGGTCGGCTCGATCAAGTTGCCACCGAACTTCGGCCCGCAACGCAAGGGGTACCGGCGCGACGTCGCCAAACGGCTGCGCACCGCGAAGATCGGGTCGGACCGCCAGGTGATTCGTCGAACCCGTCGGGGCGCCGCCCGCTGCACCGCCGACGACCTCGACGTCGCCCGCGACCCGACCTGCGCACCCGCCTCGACGCCGCCGTCCGAGCGGAGCGATCGAGGCGGAGATCGACAAACTGCAGGAGCGGGTGTCCGACAAGAACCAGTCGTTGGGCCAGGAGTTCGACCGAGTGCTCGACGCTGCTCGATCGAGTACGGATACGCCGACGTGGCCGACTGGCAACTCACCGAAGCCGGCGAGATGCTGGCCAGAGTCTTCAACGAGGTCGATCTCCTGGTCGCCGAGATGCTTCGCAACGGGCTCGCTCGACGGTCTCGGGCCCGGCCGACCTCGCCGCCGTCGTGTCGTGCGTCGTCTACGAGCATCGCAGTCCGGAACGATCCGCCCGCCCCGTGGTTCTCGTCGAAAGACGTGCGGTCGCGGTGGAACCGCCTGGCAGCGATCAGCGAGGAGATCCGATCGACCGAACGTCGCATCGGTCTCGGCGAGCACCGGCGCTCCCGACCCGACGTTCGCGGCGATCGCTCACGCCTGGGTGGCAGGGGAGGGGTTCGCCGAGATCGTCGACGAGGAGGAGTTGACCGGTGGCGACTTCGTCCGGACGATGAAGCAGCTCATCGACCTCCTGCGCCAGGTGGCCAAGGTCGCGTCGTCCCCACTCGGTGCGCTCGGCCGCGAGTCGTGCGGTCGACGAGGCGGTGCGAGGCGTTGTCGCCGACGGCTCGGCCCCGGGCGAAGCCGGTGCGGATGACCATCTCGAAGGGCAGCGACTGGGGCGACGTGGTGGCACGCCCGGCGGATCTGCGAGTCGCCGCGAGCGACGCACGATCTCGCACGATGCTCACCGATGGTTCGGGGCGGCCGACAGCGGTCTGCGTCGGGCGATGTCCTCGCACCGTCGGCGGACGACCACTCGACGATCGCGACGGCTCACGATCGCTGCCGATCGATCTGTGCGCGTATCGCTGGATCGACGCGGACCCGGTCGGCCGCTGTCGCCCACGTGCGTCGCTCGATCACCCTGTCGTGCGGGCGGCGGTCTGGCGAGGAGAGGTGCTCGCCGTGATGAACGCCGAGTTCGATCGGCGACTTCGACGTCGCCCCACGAGGGCATCCGAACGACGGACGCGTCGAGATCGTTTCACGTCGGCGCGCAGACGGGACTCCGACAGCGGCTGCGGAGGTCCGACGGCGGTTGCCGCAGCGCCCGACACCTCCCGCATCCCGAGATCGCTGTTCGACCGATCAGGTCCATGACCTGGGATTTCGACCGTCAGCGGACCGTCGTCGTCGATGGCCGAGGCCTCGGTCGTGCTCGTCGACTCACCGTTCACGTCGATGCCGATGCGGCGGTCCTGTATGCCTGACGAGACACCACCCGACCAGAACCCTGCGGACGATCCCGGGTCCGACGGCGCGGTGCCGTAGAGTCTCCGATCGTGGCTGTGTACGTTCCCGAGTCTTTCACCTCGACGGCGAAGCCGACGTGCTGCGTCGGTACTTCACCAACCTGGACGGCCCGGTCTTCGCGCTGGTCAATCTGCCGGAGGTGGTGAAGGGCGCACTGTTCGCTCGGTACAGCCGGAGCCCGAAGTCGCTTCGCCGGCTGTTCCTCGACGAGTTCGTCGGCGATCTCGACATCCGGGAGACCAGTCGATCGACGCCACCATCGGCCTCGATCGGGCCGAGGAGCTCTACGAACGGGTCTTCTTCGACTACGGCGACGACTCGGTCGCGCAGCTCGGTGGCGTCGCATCTCGCGTGCGAACAGGCATCGAACCTGCTCACCAAGGTGCTCGAGTGGGGGCGGCTGATGAGCTACCTCGAACAGAGCACCCGCTACATCTCCTACGACACGTCGCCTCGGCGGACGTTACCGCTACCACCGCGATCCCGACGTGCTCGCCGGCCCGCTCGGGACGCGCTACGTCGGCGACATCGACCGGATGTTCGACGCCTACAGCCAGTGCGCCGAGTACGTCACCGACCACGTCCGCAGCACGATCGAGCGCGGGCCCGACGACAGCGAGTTCGTGTATCGCACGGCCACCCGCGCAAAGGCACTCGACGCCGTGCGCGGCATGCTGCCGGCCGCCGCCACGTCGAACGTCGGGATCTACGGCACCGGCCAAGCCTTCGAGGCGCTGCTCCTGCGCATGCGTTCGCACCGCTGCCCGAGGCCCGGCGAGTACGCCGACCTGATGCTGCACGAGCTGCGCAAGGTCATCCCGAGCTTCCTGCGCCGTGTGGACCTGCCCGAGCGGGGCGGCAAGTGGAGCGACTACCTGGCCGACACGCGGGAGCTCCTCGGCGCCCTCGTCGGCGACCTGCTCGGCGACACCCCGGTGGAGCCCAGCCCGGAGGTGACGCTCGTCGACTTCGACGCCGACGCCGAGGACAACATCCTCGCTGCGATCTGCTACTCCCATTCCTCGCTGCCGGAGTACCAGATCCTCGCCAAGGTGCGCGGCTTCGGTGTCGACGAACGGGTGTCGTTGCTCAAGGCGTACATCGGCGATCGCACGAACCGGCGCCACAAGCCCGGTCGAGCATTCGAGCGCAGCTTCTACCGGTTCGACGTGCTGAGCGACTACGGCGCCTTCCGCGACATGCAGCGTCACCGAATGCTCACGATCGAGTGGCAGAAGCTCACACCGAATCACGGCTACACGCGCCCGGAACTGGTCGACGAGGCAGGCGTCGGCGCCGCTGTTCGACGAGACGATGCAGCGCTCGGCCGACCTCCACGATTCGCTGCTCGACGCCTACTCCGAACAGGCGCCCTATGCCGTGTCGATGGCGTATCGGATGCGGTACAACATGCAGTTCAACGTGCGAGAGGCGTTCCACATGTTGGAGCTGCGTTCGTCGCCCCAGGGGCATCCCGTCGTACCGACGTGTGGCGCTCGACATGCACCGCCTGATCGCAGAGCAAGCGGGTCACCATGCGCTCGCTGCGGCCATGAACTTCATGACCACCGATGCGCCCGAACTGGAGCGTCTCGAGTCGGAACGGCGCGCCGAAGCACGCCGCGAGTCCTGACGATCCGCCCCACGTCGGAGTTGTGACGGGTGTCACCCGATTGGCCTCCGACGCACAGCGCCAAGCCGCGTATGCTCCGCCGAACACGGCCTGCGTATGCATCGCCGACCCGACTGACGAAGCGGACGATCTGACCACATGGCTGACGACGAGAGCATCGACGAAGTAGAGACAGAAGCGGAAGAGTCCGACGAGGACGCTCCCGATGTCGACGAGACTCGATGACGACGATGATGACGACAGCGTCGTCGTCGACGACGATGATGACGACACGACGATGACGATGACGATGACGATGAGGACGAGGCGCCTCGCACCAAGCGCAAGAAGCGCAAGGGCGAAGAAGACGAAGAGGACGATGATGACGACGACGTCGATGACGACGACGTCGAGGAAGACCTCGACAAGATCCTCAAGGATCGCCTCGTCGCAAAGGACGACGAAGAGGACGAGGACGACGACGACGATCCGCCGGCGAAGGGTGAGGGCGGCGAACGGCTGCAGCCGAAGCAGCAGAACGAGCAGCTCTGCAGCAACTGCTTCCTCCTCGTGAAGACGTCAGCGCCCAACTGCCCCGTCGGTGACGACGACTGCCCGATCTTCTCCTGACCGCCTGATCGTGCCCGACGAGCCCGCCGCCGAGACCGATCCCGTGGTCCTTGCGCGAGCGGCGCTCGAGACCTTGGTCTTCGCTCCGATCGGACTCGGGGCCAAACTCGTCGACGACGCACCCGCCGCGGTGCGCCGAGTACGCCAGGAGCTCAGCAATGCTCGCTTCGTCGGGCGACTGACGGTCGAACAGGGAGCAGCCCGGCTCCGACGATCGCTGTCCCGGCGACCGTCGAGGGAGCTCGTGGCGAGCGGTCCGAAGTCGCCGATGTCGCCACCGTCGACGTGTTGCCGATCGAGGGATACGACGAACTGCCGGCGATCGAGATCGTGAGGATGCTCGCCGATCTGACCCCAGCGCAGCGTGACGTGGTCGCCGAGCACGAGATGGCGAACCGCCGCCGCCGCACGGTCCTCGGCAAGATCGCTCAGTTGGCCGAATGAGCCTGCTCGCGAACGTCGAGGATGCCGGGGTCCGCGCAGTGATCGCCGACGACGCCGACGACATCGCCCAACTCGGGTTGCTGGAGTCCGAAGGCCGCGCCGCACTCGACGGCCAACGGGGAGGCGAGCGCTGGCTGATCGAGCACCCGGAGATCGGCGACGATTGGAGACAGCGCTGTGTCGAAACCGGGGCAGACGTCGTCGTCGCCCACGTCGGCCCGGTGGTCGTCGGGTATCTGATCGCCGACCTCGGGACCGACCACATCGTGCGCATCGATCAGGTGTGGGTCACGCCCGAGGCACGCGAGAACGGCTTCGGAGATTCGCTGCTGGATCTCGCCATCGAACGGGCTCGGTCGCTCGGAGCATCGGCGGTGGAGGGCCAGGCGTTGCCGGGCGACCGCCACACGAAGAACCTCTACGAGCGTGCGGGCATCGTCGCCCGTCTGATCACGACCTACAAGTCGCTGTAGACCTCAGCGGCCCGTCCAGTTCGGTGCACGCTTCTCGATGAATGCGGTCAGACCTTCCTTGAGGTCCTCCGACTTCATGACCGTGCCCATGGCTGCGTTGGTCATGGCGATCAGGTCCTGTTCGGTCCCGTCGTCGCTTGCAAGGACCACCTTGCGACTCTCCCAGACCGCCAGGGGAGCGTTGGCGGTGATCTGGTCGGCGAGGCGCATCGCCTCGTTGGTCGCTTCCCCAGGCTCGACGAGTCGTGAGACCAGGCCGAGTTCGTAGGCGCGTGGTGCCGGAATTGGCTCACCGGTCAGGATCGCTTCCATCGCTGCAGACTTGCCGATCGCTCGCGGCAGCCGGAACAGTCCGCCGGCGCCGGCGATGAGGTTGCGCTTGACCTCGGCGAGGCCGAAGGCGGATCGGGTCGTGGCGACGACGAGGTCGGCGGCGAGCACGATCTCGCAGCCTCCAGCAGTCGCCAGGCCGTCCACGGCGACGATCACTGGCTTCTTGCGCTCCCGATAGACGAAACCGGCGAAATTACCGCGCTTGGTGCTCAGACGTGCTGCGTCGCCGCTGTTGATCGCCTTGAGGTCGGCTCCTGCGCAGAACACCGGGCGGGACTGGCCCTCCGTGTTGGCCTGGAGCACGCCGATCCACACGTCGTCGTCAGCTTCCAGCTGATCGATGGCGGCCTCCATTGCTTCGGCGACGTCGCCGTTGACGGCATTGCGCGCTTCAGGCCGATTGAGGGTGATCAACCCGACTCGCCCGCGGGCTTCGTAGGTGACGTTGGTGTTCGTGGCGTCTGACATGCACGCCGACAGTACGGCCACCGCCGCACCGTCGGCGAGTCAGGTCAGGCGTCGGCCGACTTCTCGGCCGGAGCGTCTTCTGCGGCGGTGTTGGCCGGTGCGTCAGCGGACGGTGCCGTCGCCGATGCGTCGTCGCCGGTCGATGGAGTCTCGGCGTCGGTCGTGGCAGCGTCGGGGGCAGCCTGTGCGGTCTCCGCGGCCTGGTCGGACGCCGGTGCGGGCGCCTCTGCGGGTGACTCGACCGGAGCTGCGTCCGGAGTGGTGACCGACGGCGTCGCATCAGCCGTCGACTCGTCAGCGGGCTTCGGTGTTGCGTCAGCCTCGGGAGCGTCGTCGGTCTTCGGCTTGCTGTCCGACTTCGGCTTTCCCTCGGTGTTCGGCTTGCCGCCCGACTTCGGCTTGCCGTCCGACTTCGGCTTTCCGCCGTCGTTGCGGTCGTTGCGGTTGCCGCCGTCGCGGTTGCCGCCGTCGCGGCCGCCTCCATCGCGAGACGCCGGCTTCTTGCGCTTGTTGTCCTTGCGTGGGCCGGGCCGAAGCGGCTTGGGCCGTGGTGCACCGGCAGGAACTTCGACGCCGAGCAACGCTGCGATGTGCGGAAGCAACGGGCCGAGACGAAGTGCCGTCTTGCGCAGGTCGTCCGTGATCGTCGACGGGGGAGCGGTCGGGGCGACGAGCGTGCGAACGGGAGAGAACGCGGCGGCCTCCATGACAGCAGCCCAACGATCGGACGAGTCCTCGGCGGTCAAGCCGGCGGTGGCCGCTTCGCCGAGCTTGCGGGCCAGCGTCGGCGGAAACATGACGCCGGCCTTCGGGGGCTGCGACGACAGGCGGAGCGCACGAATCGAACGGCCGACGCTGAGCGCTGCGTCGATGTCCTCGTGCCAGAGCTTCAGCTCTTCTTCCTGCTTGGTGACGAGGTCGGCCTTGAGCTTCGTCGCCAGATCGCGTGTCGATTCGTCGCGAGCGATGACCGGGTCGTCGGAGGCGGCGACGACGCTGCGGAGGTCGCGCAGGTCGAGGTTCTCCATCTGGCGTTGCGTGGCCTCGGCCCGGTCGAGCCAGTCGGCGACGCGCAGCTTCGGGATGAGGCCCTCGGCCATCTTCAGCACGCTGTCCTCGGGCATCGTCGGCTTGCCGTCGGCGGCGAGCTTCTTGTTGTCGTCGGCGAGACGGGTGCGAACCGCCGCCATGCCCTGGATCGCCAACTCGGCGATCGGGCGCTGCTCCTCGGGAAGATCGGCCAGGACTTCGTTGCGGTGGGCCTTGCCGGGGCGCAGCCGCTTCGGCTTGGGTCGTTGCGGCACCTCGGGCGGCGGGTCGAAGTGCGGACGGCGCGGTCCGCGGCTGTCACCACGTCCACCGTCACGGCCTTCACCGTCACGACCGCGACCGCCGTCACGGCCGCCACCCTTTCGACCACGCTTGCCGTCACGGCCACCACGTGCATCTCGGTCGCCACGATCGTTGCGGTCTCGTTTCGCACGGGTCTCGATCACCGCTTGGAAGTTCTCTTCCACGGGCAAGAGCTCCAAGAGGTCCATCCCGGACTTCTCGCGGCCCCTGACCACCGACAACACCTGCATGCCGTCGAGTTCTTGTTCGACTTCGACCTTCAACTCGTCGCCGACGGCCGAGCCGTCGGGAAGCAGCTTCGCGTCGACAGTGCCCTTGGGCACTTTCGCTCCGGCTGCACGCCATGTCCAAGAGCCGTCGGCGAGCGCGCTCGTCAGCTCGATGTCAATCCTGCGGGGCATAGATGCCAAACGTACCGGTTCGCGGCTCGGCAATGCGATGTCAGTACCGTGCGGGCGTGGCCATCTACGCTCTCGGAGATCAAGAACCCACCATCAGCTCGGACGCATTCGTGCATCCGGACGCGACGATCATCGGTTCGGTCACGATCGGCGCGCAGTCGTCGGTGTGGCCCGGCGCAGTGCTGCGCGGTGACGGAGGCGAGATCACGATCGGTGATCGCACGAGCGTTCAGGACAACGCCGTGATCCACACCACCGCGCTCTGGCCGACGGTCGTCGGCAACGATTGCGTGCTCGGTCACCTGATCCACCTCGAGGGTTGCACGATCGAGGATCACGTGCTGATCGGCAACGGGTCGATGGTGTTGCACCGGTGCATCATCCGCACGGGGTCGATCGTCGCGGCCAATGCCGTGGTGCTCAACGACACCGACGTCCCGAGTGGGGCGATCGCCGTCGGAACGCCGGCCACGATCAAGGAAGGTCGCGCACGCCGCGAGGACATCGATCTCGGCAGCCAGGAGTACGTCCGACGCGGGGCTCAGTACAAGACCGAGCTTCGACGCCTCGACTGAACAGGTTGCACCCGGCACCGTCGCGATCGACGGACCGCCGATGATGCCGGACCGGTGCTAGCTCGCCCGAGCGCGGACGCCGATCGGAGCGATCAGGCGATAGCCGGCGGCGTGGCGCTCGTCTTCTGATTCGCCACCCCAGAATCCGTATTCGTGATGCTCGCGAGCGAAGTCCATGCAGCTCGTTCGAACGTGACAGCCATCGCAGATGGCCTGCGCAGCGTTCTCACGTCGTTCTCGAGCCTGCGGACGCTCCGCGGCGGTCGGAAAGAACAGGTGCGTGAGGCCCTTGCAAGCGCCGTCACCCATCCAATCGTCCTCTTCAGTCGTCGTAATCGACAGATCGATCGTCGTCATGTACCCGGTCCCCTTCGAGTGGTCAGGCCGCCGATCTCCCCAGGTCAGCGGCCATTTCTGGCGGTGTGAGGACGAACTCTAGAGCAAATCAATCGTGCAGTCAATTGTTCTCTGCAACAGTTTTCGAAGTGCCTGGCCGGTCAGCCTGCGGCGAGCGCACGGACGCCGTCGGCAAAGGTTTCGATGTCCTCGTCGGTCGTGTCCCAGGCCGTCATCCAGCGCACCTGGTTGATCGCCGGATCCCAATCCCAGAAGAAGCACCATTCACGAAGTGGCTCGATCAATGCCGGCGGGAGGGTCGGGAACACGCTGTTCACCTGCGGGGGCGGGCCCACGTCGATCCCCTCGATGTCGCTGACCAGTGCGTGCAGGCGGGTCGCCATCGCGTTCGAGTGTTCGCCCAGACGGATCCAGAGGTCGTTCGTCAGCATCGCGTTGAACTGCGCGGCGATGAAGCGCATCTTGGAGGGCAGTTGGGTGACTTGCTTGCGGACATACGCCGAGCCGGTCTCCACCTCGGCGTTCAAGAACACGACCGCTTCGGCCCCGAACGCTCCGTTCTTCGTGCCGCCGAAGCTGACGACGTCGACTCCGGCGTCGATCGTGAAGCTGCGCAAGGCGGCGACGTCACCGCCGAGGGCGGCAGTGGCGTTGGCGATGCGAGCGCCATCGAGGTGCACGAGCATCCCATGGCGGTGCGCCGTGTCGCAGACCGCTGCGATCTCCGCCGACGGTGTAGAGCGTGCCCAGCTCCGTCGGTTGCGTGATCGACACGATTCCGGGCTGCACGTGGTGCACGACTCCTTTGAGCGACACGGTGCTCTCGATCATCTCGGGAGTGATCTTGGCGTCCGGCGACGGAAGGTCGATCAGCTTCGTGCCGAGGGCTCGTTCGGGCGCTCCGGTCTCGTCGGCCTCGATGTGGGACCAGTTCGTGCAGACCACGGCGTGATGTGGGCCCTTGAGTGAGCCGAGCATCGTGGCCAAGGCCGCGACGTTCGCTCCGGTGCCGTTGAAACAGAGACGGGTGACCACGTCGGCCCCGAAGAGCTCACTGAACCGGCGCTCACACTCGGCGGTGTGGTCGTCTGACCCGTAGGCGAGAGCGTGGCCGTCGTTGGCATCGATGACGGCCTGGACGATGGTCGGGTGGGCGCCGGCGGCGTTGTCGCTCGCGACGGATCGACCGGGTGCGGGAGGAAGGGTGGTCACGCGTCGAGTCTCGCAGTGGACGAGATGATTGTGAACGTGGCGACGCCGAGGTCACTCACTGGTGAAGACGAAGCGCGACTCCATGTCGGACTCGATGTCGCCGATGTGATCGATGTAGGCCGGGAACCCGCCGTTGTAGTTGCCGTCCTGGCGACGGTTGTCCTGGCCTTCGAAGTTGTAGTAGCCGGGCGTGCAGTCAGCGTTTCTGCTCGTCTTGCCGCGATGCGCGATCACTTCTTGCACCCACCACTCCTCGGCATCGTGCGTCACGTCGATGGTGTCGTACTCGTGCTCGCGAACGTGCTGGATCGTGTTCGCGATGTGGTCGCCCTGGACCTGCAGGAGGTCGGTCAGGTTGAACTGGAACGAGGCCTGGTAGCCGCCCATGATGAACATGTTCGGGAAGCCGGCGGTGTGGATGCCGAGCAGGGTGCGGATGCCGTCGTCGTACTTCTCGTCGAGGTCGATGCCCCCCTCGCCCACGATCCGGTTGTAGATCCCGGTCTGTTGCACCTCGAAGCCGGTGGCATAGATCAGCAGGTCGAACTCGTACTCGACGCCGTCGAAGATCGGCCCACGCTCGCCGATCTCGGTGACGCCCTCGCCCTGGGTGTCCACGAGGTGCACGTTGGGCCGGTTGAAGGCGGGCAGGTAGTCGTTGTGGAAGCACGGCCGCTTGCACATCAGCATGTACCAGGGCTTCAGCGCTGCCGCGGTCACAGGGTCGTCGACGGTGTCGTCGATGCGCTGGTGGATGCGCATCATCGCGTCGATGTTGTTGTTCTCCTGGCGGCGGATCTTCTCCTCGCGGGTGATGCCCGCCTTCAGGGTTCCCTTCCTGTCGGCCTGCGCCCGGAACTTCGACACGATCTTCGCTCGCCGAGCGGCCTGCCAACCCGGTTCCAGCTTGGCCGCCCACTCGTCCTTGGTCTCCCAGTCGTCACGGATGTCGATCGACGAAGGCGTGCGCTGGAACACGTGGACGCTCTTCGCGTGCTCCGCGAGGTTCGGGATGATCTGCACGGCGCTCGCACCGGTGCCGATGATCCCCACACGGACGTCGCCGAGATGCTCGAGGTCGCGTCCGGTGAAGTCGTAGTCCCACCGGGAGGTGTGAAAGGCGTGGCCCTGGAACCTCTCCATTCCATCGATCCGAGCCAACCGGGGCTTGGCAAGCGTCCCGTTGGCGCACACGACGAACTTGGCGCGCATCGAGTCGCCGCGGTCGGTCGTGATGCTCCAGCACGACTGCTCGGCATCCCACGTGGTCGAGGTGACCGTGGTCTGGAACACGGCGAGACCGTAGAGGTCGTACTTCTCCGCGATCGCCTGGCAGTGAGCGAAGATCTCCGGGCCCTGGGCGTAGTGCCGGGTCGGTACGTAGTCCATCTCGTCGAGCAACGGCAGGTAGTCGTAGGACACGACGTCGCAGGCAACCCCGGGGTACCGGTTCCAGTACCAGGTGCCGCCCACATCGGCGCCGCGCTCGACGATGCGGATGCTCTCGACGCCCTTCTCGCGCAGGCGGGCGGACGTGAGGAGCGCTGAGAACCCGCCGCCGATGAACAGCACGTCGACGAGCTCCTCGTCGGTGTCGACGATGGGCTCGCGCTCGACCCAGTCGTCGGCATACGGGTCTCGAGCCAGGTCGGCCAGTTCGCCATCGAGGCCGCGATACATGTCGGTGCCGGGAGGGCGGTACCCGAGCCGGAGGTCACGCGCTTCGGCGAACTTGGCCTTGATCTCGTCGTAGTACTCCTGGGGTGGACGGTCGGCTCGCTGCGACGCATCGAAGTTCAAGGTGAACTTGTCGTCCTTGTCGGCTTCAGTCGTCATCGGCGGTCACCTCTGGGTTGCGAGTGGGGTCAGTGGGTGCGGGGGAGTGCGTCCAGGCCGGCGAGCGTGCGCAGCGTGTCGCGGAAGAGGCGCTGGGCGGTGGAGCGGGCCAGCGTCGGGTCGAACACGGTGTTCGTGTCGAGCCCGGCGAGCAGCGCGTGTGCGATCCGCGAGGCATCTCGCGCGTCGAGTCCCGCGACCGGGGAGATCGTGTCGAACAACGTCTGGAGGAAGCGCTGCCAGTGCTGCGTGTGCTGCGATTTGATCTCGCGCAAGGCCTCGTCGTGGACGGCCAGGCCCGACAGTTCCTGCACCACCCTGAGGAACTCGGTGTTCGGTTGGCCTTCGCCGAAGCAGAAGGTGACCACGTCGTCGATCAGCCGGTCGGGGGAGCGGTCGGGGTCGAGCGTCGGGAAGCCGGCCACGATGCGCTCGCACAGGCCGCGTGTGTAGTGCACGAGGATCGCCGCCTGATCGTCGAAGTAGTAGCCGACGTGACTCGGGGTCATGTCCGCCCGATCGGCGATGTCCTTCAGCGTGGTGTTCGCGTAGCCCTGCTCGATGATGCACGAGTACAAGGCGCGCGAGATGAGGTCGCGCCGATCGGTCCTGGTCGATGCTGCCCGTGCCACTTTGCACAGTCTTCAAGAAACTTGTAGGTTCTGCAAATCAGCCGAGAAGGCAGGAGCCGAGGGGGCCACTGATGAAGATCGGGATCAACGCGACGACGCTGCTGGGGCGCACGGGCCCGGCCGGGTTCGCAGAGCACGCGGTGGCTGCCGAACAGGCCGGCTTCTCGAGCTACTGGCTCGCCGAGCACCCGACCGGCGGCTTCGATGCGCTGACCGTGCTCACGGTGATCGGCCAATCCGTCGAGTCGATGGAGTTGGGGACCGCGATCGTGCCGACCTACCCACGGCACCCGGCAATCCTCGCTGGTCAGGCACTCACCACGCAGGCAGCGATCACGAGCAAGCTGTCGCTCGGGATCGGCATGTCCCACAAGGTGATGATGGCCGAACTCGGCATCCACGACGACAAACCGATCCGTCATCTGCGGGAGTACCTCGACGTCCTCATGCCGATGATCGAGACCGGCCGGGTGGACGCGCAGGGCGAGACCCTGTCGGCGCGGGCGACGGCGTTGTCTCGTCCCGATGTCGTGCCCGAAGTGACCGTCGCAGCACTCGGCCCGCAGGCGTTGCGGGTGGCAGCGAAGTACGCCGCAGGCACGAACCTCGCGTGGTGCGGGCCGAAGACCATTCGCGAGCACATCGTGCCAACCATCACCGACGCTGCTGACAAGGCTGGCCGCCCTGCACCGCGCATCATCGCGACGCTGCCGGTGTGCGTCACGGACGAACCGGAGACAGCGCGAGCCAAGCTCACCGAAAACACGCAGATGTACACGACCTTGCCGTCGTATCAGGCGATGTTCGCTCGTGAGGGCGTCGAGACGACTGGCGAGTTCGGGATGATCGGCAGTGAAGACCAGGTCGAGGAGATGCTGGCCGACCTCGCCGCCACCGGGCTCACCGACTACGGCGCATCCGAGTTCGGCTTGAACTCCGACGACCGGGCCCGCACCAGAGCGCTCCTGTCCCGTCTTGCCAAAGCAGCGGCGTGAGCACCGCCTCGCTTCCCAAACCGCTCGAGGGCGTGCGGGTCCTGGACCTCACGCGGGTGTTCGCCGGGCCGATCGCCGGGCGCACGCTCAGCGACCTCGGCGCCGACGTGGTGAAGGTCGAACCGCCGGATGGCGATGTCACCCGCCTGTGGGGCCGCAAGACGGCGGGCCTGTCGAGCTACTTCACGCAACAGAACTGTGGGAAGCGCAACGTCTGCATCGATCTGAACGCCGACGGCGGGCCCGAACTCGTCGCTCGCCTCGCTGAACAGGCGGATGTGGTGATCGAGAACTTCCGGCCGGGGGTGATTGCCAAGTTCGGCATCGACTGGTCAGTGCTGTCGGAGCGCAAGCCATCGCTGATCATGTTGTCCATCAGCGGTTTCGGTCAGGAAGGTCCCGAATCGCAGCGTGCAGCGTACGCCTCGATCATCCACGCCGAATCCGGGATCCTGCCGCCCGCCGAGGGTGACGAGATGCCGCTCGATCTCGACCTCAGCGCCGCCGACGTGTTGTCCGGCATGCACGGTGTGATCGCCGTGCTTGCCGCCCTTCGCACGCGTGATGCGACCGGCGTCGGCCAGTACATCGACATGGCGATGATGGACGCGATGACGTTCTCTGCCGACATCATCATCAATTCGCTGGACGGTGCACGCCGCGCCGAGTCCATCAACGGCGAAGTGTGGCGAACGGTCGACGGTCCGAAGATGGTGCCCGGAGGATTGCGTTGGATCTGGCATCAGCTCTCCACCACTGCTGGGTTGAGTGATGCGACACCGCCGGATGCCGACATCTCCCAGAAGATCGCGTCGCGCCGCACGATCATCACCGATTTCCTCTGTGGACTTCCGGACCGTGCGGCCGTGATCGAGGCGTTCGACGCCGCCAACCTCGCGTGGGCGGACGTTCGCGAGTGCGGCGAAGTGTTGGAGTCGCCGACGCTGGTGCATCGCGAGACGGTCGTCGAGGTCGACGACCGCTGCGGTGGCACCCGCAAGGTGATCCGCAACCCGTACCGCATGTCGGCAACCGACCTGTCCGACATCGGCGTGGCTGCTTTCCGAGGCGAGCACAACACCGAAGTGCTCGCGGAGTGGCTCGGCGTCGGCACCGAAGGTGTGGACGCGTTGAGCACCGACGAGTGGGCGGACGGAGATTCGTCGTGAGTGACGAACTCCTTCGACGCCTGTCGGACGAATCGGACCTCGCCGACCTGATCCACCGCTACGCGTTCGGGCTCGACCACGAGGACTGGGAGCTGTGGCGCAGCGTCTTCGCCGACGAGGTGACGATGGACATGAGCGACTACCAGCCCGAGCCGCCACAGCGTTCTGTTCCCGCTGACCTCGTCGTGGCGAACGCTCGCGTGATGTTCGCCGGGCTCGAACGGTCGCAGCACTTCATGGGCTCCCACCGGTTCGCGATCGACGGCGACACCGCCACGATCACCGCTCACATGCGTGCGGAGCACTGGCTCCACACAGGTCAGGGGAGTGATCGCTACACGATGTTCGGCACGTACTTCGACGAGGCGGTTCGTACCAGCGACGGGTGGAAGCTCGTGAAGGTGCGCTTGCAGTTGCTGCGTGAAGAGGGCAACCGTCACCTGATGCGCGAGGCGGTCCGGCGCGGCAAGCAGCTCGAGCGCGGGCGGCGACGGAGCGTGACGACGCGATGAATCACTCGCCAGCCAGCGCCGGTCTTCACGACGTCGTCGTAGTAAGACGCCGTTCCGGCGAGCCCTTTGGGTTGCAGCACGCGACGATGCGGAAGTTCAGCTTCACGCCGTCGGCGGTGTCGTCGACGTAGATGTTCGTCATCGTGTGGGTCCTGGGATGTTGGGCGTCTTCGTCCATGAACCGCTTGATCTCGGGCAGCCCTTCGAGCAGCGGGATCCCGAGATCGGTCAGATCGAACGCAGCATCGTCCGTGAAGATTCGGTCGAGCCCCGGCCAGTTCCGGTCGTCGATCGCGTCGCCGTACCGGCCGGGAAGCTCGTGCAGTTCGAGTCGATCGTCGGTCGTGATGGCCATGACCCACAGTACGGCCACAACCGAGAGCAGGAGAGGACGTCATCGTGACCACCTTCGAAGAAGTACTCGAGGAGACGCTGGGCGAGGTCGATTTCGATCCTGGCGTGCTCAAGGAGCGATACCTCGCCGAGCGCGACAAGCGGATTCGGCCGGACGGCAACAGCCAATACGTCGAGGTCGCGGGCGACTTCAGCAGCTACGTCGATGATCCGTACGTCGAGCAGGTCGAGCGCGAGTCGCTGACCGAACATTCCGACATCGTGATCATCGGTGCAGGTTTCGGCGGCCTGCTGATGGGCGGCCGGCTCCGCGAGGCGGGTTTCGAAGACATCCGGTTGATCGAGAAGGGCGGCGACGTCGGCGGCACCTGGTACTGGAACCGTTATCCGGGCGCGATGTGCGACGTGGAGTCGTACTGCTACCTGCCGATGCTCGAGGAACTCGACTACATCCCGAAGCACAAGTACTCCTACGCCCCCGAGATCATGGAGCATTCGCGCCAGATCGCCCGCCACTACGGGCTGTACGACGACGCGCTCGTTCTCGACCGAGGTCACCCGTATGGAATGGGACGAAACGGCTGGGCAGTGGAACGTCGACACGAATCGGGGCGACCGCCTCACGGCGCGAGTCGTCATCACCGCCGCCGGTCCGCTGAGTCGCCCGAAGCTGCCCGGTATTCCTGGCATCGACGACTTCCGGGGGCACACGTTTCACACCAGTCGCTGGGACTACGACTACACCGGTGGTGACAACTCGGGTGGCCTCACCGGCCTTGCCGACAAGCGAGTCGGGATCATCGGTACGGGTGCGACGGCGGTGCAGTGCGTGCCACACCTCGGTGCATCGGCGAAGGAGCTGTTCGTGTTCCAGCGAACTCCGTCGTCGATCGACGTACGCAACAACCGCGAGACACCCGACGACTTCGCCGACGACTTGGAAGCCGGCTGGCAGTACCGGCGGATGGAGAACTTCAACCGGATGGTGATCGGTGCGAAGACGGACGTCGACCTCGTGAACGACGGCTGGACCGACATCTTCCGCAATCTGACCGGCATCGCGGCCAAGCGGATGTCGGAGCGGCTCGGCCGTCGCCTCACCGGGGCGGAGAAGGCGCAGCTGATGGAGATGTCGGACTACAAGAAGATGGAGACGATCCGTCGGCGTGCGGACGACACGATCGAGGACCCCGAGACCGCCGATCGGATCAAGCCGTGGTATCGCCAGTTCTGCAAGCGGCCGTGCTTCCACGACGACTATCTCCCGACGTTCAACCGTCCGAACGTGCACCTGGTGGACACCGAGGGCAAAGGGATCGACCGCTTCACCGAGACCGGGCTCGTGGCGAACGGTGAGCACTTCGAACTCGACTGCATCATCTTCGCAACCGGCTTCGAGGTCGGCACGTCGTACACCCGTCGAGCCGGCTACGACGTCGTGGGGCGGGATGACCAGCTGCTGAGCGACAAGTGGGCTGACGGCTTGCGAACCCTGCACGGCATGCAGACCGCCGGATTCCCGAACTCGTTCCACATGGGGTTCACGCAGGGCGCCGTCACGGTGAACGTTCCCCAGACACTCAACGAGCAGGCCGTGCACATCAGCCACATCCTCGCTGCGACCCGAGATCGAGATGCGACCGTCGTCGAGATCACGGCCGATGCCGAGCAGGAGTGGGTCGACGAGATGATCGACAAGGCGCGCCTCGGCGAGCGGTTCCGCGCCGAGTGCACGCCGGGCTACTACAACAACGAAGGCAAGGCGGGAAACGGCAACGGCTTCTTCGCCGCGAACTACGGGGCCGGGCCGGTCAAGTTCTTCCAGATCCTACAGGACTGGCGAGACGACGGATCGATGCCGGGCTGCGAACTGACCCATCCCGAACCGACCAGTTCCCGATGATCGACGAATCGAAGGAGATCACGACATGACACAGGGACGACTCGACGGGCAGGTCGCCGTGATCACCGGTGCCGGAAGTGGAATCGGAGCTGCAAGCGCGCGCCGCTTCGTGGAAGAGGGCGCGAAGGTGCTGATCGCCGACATGACCGAGAAGAAGGCGCAGCCGCTCGCCGACGAACTCGGCGACTCAGCCGCGTTCTTCCAGGCAGACGTGTCCCGAGAGGACGACGTGGAAGCAATGGTCGGTGAAGCGCTCTCGAGATGGGGCCGATTGGACATCATGTTCAACAACGCCGGGTTCGGCGGAGCGATCGGGCCGGTCGAGACGCTCACCGTCGACGACTTCGACATCACGTTCGACGTCTTGGTGAAAGGTGTGTTCCTGGGGATCAAGCACGTGACGCCGATCATGCGCGAACAGGGGTCGGGGTCGATCATCAACACTGCTTCGGTCGCTGGCCTGCAGGCGGGCTGGTCGCCGCACCTGTACAGCGTCGCCAAGGCGGCGGTCGTCCACATGACCAAGTCGATGGCGCTCGAACTCGGCGACTACGGGGTTCGCTGCAACTGCATCTGCCCGGGGATCATCGCCACGCCGCTCGCTGCCGGGTTCGCGAAGGCCACCGACGAGCAACTGGCGGAGATGAAGGCCAAGTTCGGTCGTACCCAGGTGATCGGACGCATCGGCGACCCGGTCGACATCGCGAACGCCGCGGTGTTCTTGGCGAGCGACGAATCGAGCTACATCACCGGCCACGCGCAAGTGGTCGACGGGGGAGCGTTCGCCGGCAAACCGTGGAACAAGCAGCACGCCAACATGACCGACGCCCGCCCCATCAAGATGTACCGCCCCGACGGGCGCTGAGTCAGGCCGGCCCCCAGCCGGACGTCCTGGCCACGACGTGGGAGTGACGAGCCACTCGAGACGGTCTAGTATTTCGTCATGACGGAATCGGGTTCGACGAACGACGGCGGGGGAGGGGCACGGTGTCGTTGGTGTCGACGGGTGATCGTTCGCAAGTCCGGGCCGGGGCGTCCCAAGCAGTTCTGTAGCCAGCGGTGTCGGCAGTGGGATTGGGTGTCGCGTCAGCGGGCAGCGGATCTCGCGCTGGGCACGAACGAGATCGTCGTCCGTCGAGACGAGCTCGACCGACTCCACGACGATCTCTACATGCTCGGCTGCGCCATCGACGACATCGAACGGGATCTCGACGCCAAGCCCAGCAACCGCGAACTCGCCGAAGCGCTCGCCTGGATCCTCCAAGCTGCAAAACCCTTGCGAGAGCGGGAAATCTCCGCACCCAGCACACCACCCACCATTTCGTCATGACGAAATAGCCCGCTACGGGGGCGGCGAGGAGTGCGCATTCCGCACAGTCGCCCCGCCCGCCCCGCCAAGTTTGTGTGCCGGAAAACGCCGTCGGGACCACACAAAGCGTCACGCAAACCTGTGAGGCGAGGTCACCCAGTGCCGACATGTGTCAGCCGTGAGGTGCGTGGCAGCCGTGTCAGTGCCGACATGTGTCAGCAGTGAGGTGAGAGGCAGCCGTGAGGGGCAGACATTCATCGGCGGTTCGCAGGAGCGTGACGATGATCGATCCACGCGTCGAAGACGCCCCCATCAGGTATCGGCGCTCCTGCGGAGCGCCGATAATGTCCGTTATGTCAATTCGACGTAACTGAACGTACACAAGGCTTCGCTTCGACAAAGGTGTCCCCTGGTCACCGATTCCGCGTGGTTGATGGGTTTGGACGAGTTCTGGGATTCCCCTGGGCAGATCGTCCGCTTTTCCAAAGTCTCAACCTGCGGTAGACAGTTCAAGTTGCAAACGGACGGACCGAATGATCCGTCATGCAGGAGGCACGTCGTCCATGACATCTTTCCCGAGCTCACACTCTCACCCCGGTCTTCGCCGCCGGCTGTTCCGAGGCGCCTGCGCGTCGACGATCGCCGCGCTGTCCTGGGGTGCGGTGGGAACGACGGCTTCGGCCGCTCCGGTTCCCGTCGTACAGGCACCGCTGGCGGCGGAATACGCCAGTCTGCGTGCCGGAAACGAGGGCAGCGACGTCAAAGCAATGCAGCAGGCGTTGATCGATGCGGGCATTTCCGTGGTGGGTGGAGCCGACGGTGTGTACGGGCCGGCCACTCGGCATGCCGTCGTCGACTTCCAGAACGCTCGTGGGCTTCCGGCCACGGGTGAAGTCGACGAGGCCACGGCGGCGGCGCTCGCCGCGAACGGCGGTGGATCGAGCGATTCGAATGGGTCGACCGGATCAGGCCTGGCCGTTGGTGCTCGCGGCCCCGAGGTGACAGCGCTGCAGAAGCAACTGATCGCAAGCGGCGTCTACCTCGCCGGCGGCGCCGACGGAGTGTTCGGTTCCGCGACCAAGCGTGCAATCACCCAGTTCCAGCGATGGAACGGCCTGCAGCCGACCGGCACCGTGAACGCCGCAACAGCCAAGAAGCTCGGTGTGACCAGCGCAGCGTCGAATCCGGCCACTCCCCCAGCCGCCACGGCGACGCCGCCGGCGTCGGCCAGCGACAATGCGTACGTGGGCTTGGCCCGTGGAGCGAAAGGCCAACTGGTCAAGGATCTGCAGACAGCTCTCCAGGGAACCGGCCTGGTCCTGCGCGGCGGCGCCGACGGGGACTTCGGCAGGGTGACGGAAGCGGCACTCAAGGCCTTCCAGAGCGTGAACGGAATCCCGCAGTCGGGTGTCGTCAGCGAACGAGGCGCAGCTCTGTTGGGACTCGGAAGCGCTTCGGCGTCTCCGACCCCGAGCGCGAGTCGCCCACCTCGGCTTGAAGATCGGTGCCAGCGGCAGCGCCGTCAAGGACACCCAGAAGGCGCTCATCGCTGCTGGTGTGACCGTGCGTGGTGGTGCGGACGGAGCCTTCGGCAACGCCACGAAGTCTGCGCTCACGAGCTACCAGAAGGCGCTGGGTATCACCGCCGACGGAACCGTGAACCAGGCGACCGTCGACAAGTTGGGTCTCGCCAGCGGCAACGCTCCGACTCCCCTGCCGAGTGCCGGCTCGACGGCGACGCCGCCGGCATCGTCGTCCAACCCGTACGTCGGGCTGAAGGTCGGGTCGAGCGGACCGCTCGTTCGAGAACTCCAGCAGGCGCTCCAGAACACGGGCCTCGTCGTGCGCGGTGGCGCCGACGGTTCGTTCGGCAACGCCACCAAGACCGCTCTCATCGCATTCCAGTCGGTCAACGGCATCACGCAGAACGGCGTCGTATCGGAGAAGGGCGCCGGCATCCTGAAGCTCGGAACCGGCAGCGTCGGCATCGTCAACCCGAACACCAACGGTGGCGGCTCAGCTCAGATGGAACGGTTCCCGGTGCAGGGACTCTGCTTCTACGGTGACACATGGGGTGCGGCTCGCGGTGGTGGACGCCGCCACGAAGGCGTCGACATCATCGCCAACGAGGGCAACCTGCTCTACGCCGTGGTCGACGGTGAGATCTCCAAGCAGTACTGGGACCAGCCCGGCGCTCCTTCCGGCAATGGCCTGCGAGTCGCCCAGCCGAACGGGACCTACTTCACGTACCTCCACATGGCGTCCTTCGCTCCGGGCATCGAGCTGGGCACGCAGGTCAAGGCCGGCGACGTGATCGGCTTCGTCGGCAACACCGGATCGAGCGCAACGCCGCACGTTCACTTCGAGGTCCACCCGAACGGTGGCGGGGCAGTGAACCCGTACCCGCTCGTGAAGGCGATCGACGGTTGCAAGAACACGTCGGCGCAGTATCAGTCCAGCTTCAGCTGATCGTCGAGTAGAAGTCAGCGAGAACGTGGAAGGCGAGCTTCGGCTCGCCTTCTTCGCTGACCAGGCTCTTGCGGTTGTAGCCGTCCTGGATCCCGGGAAGCACTCGAACGGGTGCGCGGAAGTCCTTCAGGATCCACGGGGAGAGTCCAGCGACGGCTCCCCTGCCCATGTCGGACCGGTTCCGCTCGATCATCACGACGTGCTCGGCGTACACCGCAGCCTGAACCGTCAGCGTCGGCGACGCATCGAAGTCGTACTCGACCCGGTCGCCCGGGTGCCGTGGTGAGTGGTCGCGGAAGAAGCCTCGATCGTTGCGCTGTTCGAGGATTCCGACGTACCCCATCTCGTACGGGTCGACGATCACGTTCCATTCCCCGTCGAGCGAGATGCGGTCGCGTTGCAGGACGTTCGAGATCGAGACGGTGCCGACGTTCATGGAAAGATCGTGGCATGCCGAGCTTCACGATCGATCAGCCGCTCCGATTCGGGATCTTCCTACCGCCCATGCACAAGACCGGCGTCAATCCGACGCTGGCCATGCACCGCGACCTCGAGCTGATCGACCACCTGGACCAGCTCGGCTATGACGAAGCATGGATCGGTGAGCATCACTCGGCCGGCTCTGAACTGATCGCGAGTCCCGAGGTGTTCATCGGTGCGGCGTCGCAACGAACGAACCACATCAAGCTCGGGACCGGCGTGAACTCGCTGCCGTATCACCACCCGCTGATCCTCGCTGACCGCATCGTGCAGCTCGACCACCTCACCCGGGGGCGCATGATGTTCGGTGCGGGGCCAGGACAGCTGACATCCGACGCAGCCATGCTCGGCATTGCGCCCAACGACCAGCGCCCACGGATGCACGAAGCGTTCGACGTGATCATGCGGCTCTTCCAGGGCGAAGTGGTCACGAAGCACACGGACTGGTTCACGTGTCAGGACGCAGTCCTGCAGATGCGTCCGTACTCGAACTTCGACACCGCGCTGGTGTCGTCGGTCTCGCCGTCCGGCTCCAAGCTCGCAGGCCGCTACGGGTCGGGGCTCATCTCGGTCGCAGCGACCGAGCCAGCCGGCTTCGGCGTGCTCGACTACAACTACAACGTCTGGCAGGAGGAGGCGACGCTCAACGGGCACACCGCCGACCGTGCCGACTGGCGCCTGATGGGTCCGATGCACATCGCTGAGACCGAAACGCAGGCCCGCGAGAACTGCAAGTACGGCCTCATGTGGGTGTTCGACTACTTGTCGCACATCTTGCCGATGGGTGACCCGAACGATCCGCCGCCTCCGTCCGACTACGACGGGTTCGTCGATTTCCTCAACGAGTCGGGCCGGATGGTGATCGGCACCCCGGAGATGGCGGTCAAGCAGATCGAGCGACTCCAGGAGAAGACCGGTGGGTTCGGTTGCTACATGCAGATGGGCGCCGACTTCGCGCCGTGGCAGGCCACCAAGGACAGCTACGAGCTGTTCGCGTACGAGGTCATGCCGCACTTCACCGGCCAGGCCGGCCCTGTGCAAGCGAGCTACGACAAGATCATCGACGGCGGCACTCGCTGGGCCGATGCCACGCTCGGAGCGCAGCTCACCGAGATCGGAAAGTACGAAGAAGAACGCGCCGCTCGCTGAAACACGTCGGACGAGAAACACGTTGTCGGTGTTCAGGCACCTGCGAGGTGTCCTGTAGGTTCTCGGCACAACCGAAACGCCGTCGTCTTCGATCGGGAGAGTCGCCTCATTGCCTTCGGGTGGTGGAGGCGGCGCCGAAGGAGCAACCACCCCGGAATCTCTCAGGCACCCGGACCGGTCGGAGCAGGCACGCTGGAAAGTGATCGAACGCCGCGGCGATCGATTCGCCGACGGGGATCAAACTCTCAGGCATCGACGACAGCGGGGGCTCATCAGCCACCTATTCTTTGCGGAGGCACCGTGCCCACTCCCCTGTCCCACCTGATCGAGAACGACGAGTTCGTTCGACGCCACATCGGTCCGTCCGCAGCAGACATGTCGCACATGCTGTCGACCTCGGCGTCTCGTCCACCGACGAACTCATCGACCAGACCGTGCCCGACAAGATCCGCTCGACCGAACCGCTGGCGCTCGGCGACGCCGTGCCCGAACACGAGGCGATTGCCCGGTTGCGCAGCATCGCCGAGGAGAACCAGGTCGTCACGAGCCTGATCGGGATGGGGTACCACGGCACCATCACTCCCCCGGTGATCGCAGCGCAACGTGCTCGAGAACCCGGCGTGGTACACCGCGTACACGCCGTATCAGCCCGAGATCAGCCAGGGACGGCTCGAAGCGTTGCTGAACTTCCAGACCCTGGTCACCGAGCTCACCGGGCTCGACGTGGCCAACGCGTCGATGCTCGACGAGGCCACCGCGGCCGCCGAGGCGATGACGATGGCCCGCCGCCGATCGAAGGTCGCGAGACACAGCGATTCTTCGTCCACCACGACCTGCATCCACAGACGATCGCCGTGTTGCGACACGGGCCGAACCGGTCGGCGTGGATCTCGTCGTCGGCGACGTGGATCCGCTCGACGGCGATCGTCGAGTCCGGGCGCTGTTCGGGGCCCTGTTCGGCCATCCCGGATCGAGCGGCAAGGTGGTCGACTGGTCCGACGTCGATCGAGCACGTCCACGAACTGGGTGGCGTCGCTCGTCGACGACCGACCCGCTCGCCTGCGTGCTCGCCGTCTCCGCCCGGGCGAGATCGGCGCCGACATCGCCGTCGGCTCGGCGCAGCGGTTCGGCGTGCCGATGGGCTTCGGCGGACCGCATGCTGGGTTCGTCGCCGCACACGAGGGCGCGGCTCGTTCGATGCCCGGCCGCATCGTCGGGCGTCAGCGTCGACACCGAGGGCCGTCCAGCGCTGCGTCTCGCGCTCCAGACCCGTGAGCAGCACATCCGCCGCGAGAAGGCCACCTCCAACATCTGCACCGCACAGGTGCTGCTGGCCAACATCGCCGGCCTGTACGCCGCCTGGCACGGCCCCGCCGGACTCGACCGCATCGCCGACCGCGTGCAGCGGCTCACGTCGATCGCCGCGGCCGGGCTGCGCGCCGGCGGGCTCGAGCATCGCGCAACGACACCTGGTTCGACACCCTGACGCATCGACGGTCGGACGCGACACAGCTCGTGGCGGCTGCGCTCGACGCGGGATTCAACTTGCGCCGCGTGGACGACGCCACGTCGGGGTCATTCGACGAGACGACGACGCCCAGCATGGTCGAACGACGTCGTCGCGGCACTCGGTGGTCGAGCCCGTCGGTCGACGCCGGCTACGACACGCGTCCCCGACGGCCTCACCGGCGACCTGCGACGCACCGACGAGTTCCTCACCCAGTCGGTCTTCGATCGCTACCACTCCGAACACGAGATGCTCCGCTACCTGCGACGCCTCAGCGACCGGGACCTCGCGCTCGACCGCACGATGATTCCGCTCGGTTCGTGCACCATGAAGCTGAACGCGACGCAGCGAGATGGTGCCGATCACCTGGCCCGAGTTCGGCGACATCCACCCGTTCGCTCCGGCCGACCAGACCGTCGGCTACCGCCAGATGATCGACGATCTCGAGGCAGCGTCTGGCGAGATCACCGGCTACGCCGCGGTCAGCCTGCAGCCCAACGCCGGGAGCCAGGGCGAGTACGCCGGCCTGCTCGCGATCCGCGCGTACCACCGCTCGAACGGCGACGATCGAGCGCACGTCTGCCTGATCCCCTCGAGCGCACACGGCACCAACGCAGCGAGTGCCGTCATGGCCGGCATGGACGTGGTCGTGGTTCCCTGCGACGAAGGAGGCAACGTCGACCTCGACGATGTGCGCGCCAAGATCGACGAGTACGGCGAACGTCTCGCCGCGCTGATGATCACCTACCCGTCGACCCACGGCGTGTTCGAGACCGGCGTGGTCGGATCTGTGCGCCCAGGTCCACGACGCCGGCGGTCAGGTCTACGTCGACGGCGCGAACCTCAACGCGCTCGTCGGTCTCGCCCGACCCGGCCGTTTCGGGGCCGACGTGAGCCACCTGAACCTGCACAAGACGTTCTGCATCCCGCACGGCGGTGGCGGACCCGGCGTCGGCCCGATCGGCGTCGGTGCACACCTCGCCCCGTTCCTGCCCGGGCACCCGCTCGACCGACGACGCAGCCGTCGGCGCGGTCTCGGCGGCACCCTACGGCTCGGCGGGCATCCTGCCGATCCCGTGGATGTACATCGAGATGATGGGTGCCGAAGGTCTCGCTGCAGGCCACACGGCCGGCGATCGTGGCCGCCAACTACATCGCCGACCGCATCGATCCGCACTTCCCGGTGCTCTACCGGGGCGAGCACGGTCGGGTGGCCCACGAGTGCATCATCGATCTCCGCCCGATCACAAAGGCCACGGGTGTGACGATCGACGACGTCGCGAAGCGGCTGATGGACTACGGTTTCCACGCGCCGACGATGAGCTTCCCGGTCGCCGGCACGCTGATGATCGAGCCGACCGAGAGCGAGAGGCTGCGCGAACTCGACCGATTCTTCGATGCGATGATCGCCATCCGCGCCGAGATCGACCAGGTCGAGTCCGGGCGACTGGCCGATCGAGGACAGTCCCGCTGCGCCACGCTCCGCACACGGCCGAGGACCTGCTCGGCGACTGGGATCGTTCGTACCCGCGCGATCTCGGAGCGTTCCCGGTGCCGGGCGTGCGAGCGACGAAGTACTTCCCACCGGTGTCGCGGATCGACGGCGTGCACGGCGACCGGAACCTCGTGTGCAGTTGTGAGCCGCTCGAAGCGCTCGCCATGAGCTGACCGTCATCCCATGAACCGCACCGACCGGCTGTACGCGATCGTCGAGGAGTTGCACGGGCGCGCTCCTGACTGGATGGCGGCAACGGCGCTGGCGGATCGATTCGAGGTGTCGAGTCGAACGATCGAGCGGGACCTGTCGGCCCTCCAGCAGGCGGGCGTTCCGATCTACGCGACACCGGGGCGGCGGGGCGGCTATGCCCTGGACGACACGCACACCTTGCCGCCCCTGAACTTCACTTCGGGCGAGGTCGCCGCCATCGCGACGGCGCTCTCGACGCCGGGATCGACTCCGTTCCACGTGTCCGGCAGGTCAGCGCTGCGAAAGATCCTGGCCGTCATGGGAGACGCGGACATCGACGGCACTCGGGACCTGGCGAAGCGAATCCGTCTGTTCGACGACAAGCACGTCGATCGGCCGAGGCCGCCGGTGGCGGTCGAGCACGCGGTCCTCGAGTCGAGGGTCGTCACGCTCGAGTACGCCGACGTCAACGGCACCGTGTCCGACCGCACCGTCGAGCCGTTGGCCGTCGTGGGAGACCCGCCCCACTGGTACCTGTGGGCATGGTGCCGCCTGCGTGATGCCCCTCGGGCATTTCGGATCGATCGCATCGCAGGCGCTGTGATGCACGAGGAGATCGCTCCCGATCGCAGCACCGACACCTCCACCCACTTCCCCGCAGGCGAGCGATCGATGCTCGGTGACGTCTGATCACCTGGCCGAGAAGTTCGCAAACACCGACAGGGTGTTGTCGCTGGGAGGGTTCACCGTGGAGTCCATGAGCACACCAACCACCCCGTCCGCCCTCAAACGCACAGCGATCAACCCCTGGCTCTGGTCACTGAAGTTCGGATACAACCAGGCCGAGATCATCGAAGGTGCGAGCCGACAACTGAATTGTGCGGGCCAGACCGCGGTCGATGCGGACGGCGACCCGCAGCACATCGGCGACATGCGTGGTCAGGTCATGCTCGCGCTCGACAATCTCGAGGCCGTGCTCGGCGCCGCCGGCATGGGCCTCGCCGACATCACCCGTATCGGGGTCTTCACCACGGACGTCGACGAGACCATGAAGCACTTCGGCGTGCTCGGTGCTCGATTCGGAGCGGCCGGAGCCGTTCCTCCGATGACCCTGGTCGGAGTCACCCGGTTGGCCATTCCCGGCCTC
This sequence comes from Ilumatobacteraceae bacterium, assembly GCA_963797925.1. Classification (GTDB taxonomy): domain Bacteria; phylum Actinomycetota; class Acidimicrobiia; order Acidimicrobiales; family Ilumatobacteraceae; genus Ilumatobacter_A. The sequence goes on from CAWCQZ010000002.1 coordinate 686,511, forward strand.
ATGTTCGAGATCGAGGCCACCGCTGCCAGCTGAAGCGGACGACCCGCGGTCGAAACTCGAGGCGCTGCACGCGGTGACGACCCGGCGCGTCGCAAGCCTCCTGGCGAGCTTCGAGGGCATCGTGGAGGCCGCCAGCGATGTCGCGACCGACGACGAGCACGATCCCGAGGGCCACACCATCGCGTGGGAGCGTCAGCAGGTCGCCGGACTCCTCGATGCAGCCAAGACCGCCCTCGCCGACATCGACACCGCTCGGCAGCGCCTCGATGCCGGCGTCTACGGCACCTGCACGAGCTGTGGTCGAAGGATCGCAGCCGAGCGGCTGGACGCGCTGCCGGCGACACCGACGTGTGTCGACTGCGCCGATTGACGTGGCGCCGTGGCGTCACGCATGGCGATCAGACGTGGAGACCGCATTCGGTCTGATCGGAACCGGCCCAGCGACCCGACCGTGCGCCCTCGGCCGGGCGGGTCGTGCAGGTGCGGCACCCGATCGAGTCGTAGCCGTCGTCGAGTAGAGGGTTGGTGATGATCTCGTAGCGCTCGATGTAGGCGCGGCGGTCGTTGTCGCTCCACTGTGCGATCGGGCAGACCTTGATCGCACCCCGACGGTCTTCGTCGATCAACTCGGCGTTGGCGCGCTGGGCCGTCTCGGTTCGTTGCAGTCCGGTGATCCATGCGGCTCGGCCGTCGAGGGCTCGTTCGAGCATCGATGCCTTGTGCGCGCAGCACTCCCCCGGAGCGATGTCGTCGACTGCGACGACGGGTGACGAGATCCGTTCGACGTCGATTCCGTAGCGACGCTCCACTCGACGGACGGTCTCGAGCGTCTCGGCGAAGTGGTAGCCGGTGTCGAGGAACACGACGGGAATGCGCCGGTCGATGCGCATGGCGAGGTCGATGACGACGGCATCCTGCATCGACGACAGCACACAGATCCGGCCGGGATGTGTCGACCACGCCCAGTCGATCGCAGCGAGTGCAGTCGCGGCGACAACGTCGGCGACAATACCTGACTGATCTTGTCGGGTTTCCATGTCGGCAACATAGCGACCAATACCCGACCAAACAAGTCGGGATTGAAATTTCTGGCCGAGCTGACGCAGCTCGGCCACGAGCCCGACGCCGTGCGCGGCCCGAAGTATGTTGAGCGCATGGCCGATTCCGATCCGTTGTCCCAGATGTTCAGCTTGTTCGCCGCTCCGCTCTCGGCGACCGTGCAATCCTTCGAACAGTTCCGCAACGGCGTCGACCAGTTCCAACGAGGCGTCGAGAACTTCAACCGCACCATGGAGAACCTGAACGAAACCGCGGAGCGGATCAACACGCTCCTGGCGGAGGTGGAAGAGCCGCTGCGTGCCGCCGTCCCGCAGGTCACCCGCACGGTCAGGGCGGCTGACGAGATGATGAAGATCGTCGCCGGGCCGGCCATCGCGGTGGCGCCAGGGCTGCAACTCCTCGCGGAGACGCTGAACAACCCGGCGATGCGGCAGATGCCGAACCAGATTGCTCAGATGAACGACGTGTTGAGTGAGGTCACGGCGCGGCTGGCTCCACTCGGGCAGGTCGCAGAGTCCGCGAGTGGGTTGTTCGGCGGGTTCAAGTTGCCCGGATTCGGGAGTGCGAGTCAGCCGAAACCGGCTGCCGCCGAGCCGGCACCGAGTGCGCCAGATCCGAAGAAGATCAAGAAGACCGCCGCACGCAAACGAGCGACCAAGAAGACCGCTGCTCGTAAAAAGGCGGCAGCCAAGAAGTCGTAACGAGCAGACTGGGGCCTATGTGGTCCTGCGCATCGATGTCCCCGGTCGAACTGCTCGACACCGTGCCGACCGGCATCCTGATCATCGACCGCAACGCGGCGATCACCGAGATCAACGATCCGGCAGCTCGGATTCTCGGCGGCACGCACGCCGACCTCGTCGGTCGGACTCTCTACGAGCTGGCGCACCCGGACGATCTCGAGTTCGCCGTCGATCTGATCGGCGAAGGAACCGGCTACGGCGCAGCAATCCTGGGCCCGATCAGAATCCGGTACCGGGCGATCGATGGCACGTCGGGCACGGTCGAGATCTGGTCACGGGAGTTGGCGGACATCGGTGGATGGGTGCTCGTGCTCACCGAGCAGTCGACATCCAATCTGTTGAACGATGTGACGTCGTCCGTTGCCGCAGGTGATCCGATAGAGACCACCATGAGCCTCGCTGTGGAAGCGTGCGCCGCACACCCCATCCGGGCTCAGGCGGCGATCGTCCTGATCGAGGAGGGTGGTCTCCGTCGACCGACCGAGTGGCCGTTCGGTCCGTTCGACCAGGCCGATGCAACATCGCTGGTCGCGGCCACCGTCGAGACGATGCGGGCGTGCTCGTACGACGTCGAGAGCGGCGATCCCACGATCTCGATCACGTCTCGAACGGGCGGCGCCCATTCGTTGTGGACCTATCCGATCGTCGAACGCGACGCGGTGGTGGCGGTGCTGGTGCTGCTTCGCGATGGCCACGGCCCACCGACGACGAACCAGGATCGCCACCTCGCCAGGCTGGTCTCCGTTGCCGAGCTCGCGTTCAGCCAGGCAACACATCGACGATCTCGTGAGGCAGCTGCGATGACCGATGCACTCACCGGGCTCGGAAACCGAACGCGACTCGACGAGTTGACCGCAGCCGACCTGGAATTCGGCGCGGCGATCTACATCGATCTCGACGGATTCAAGCAGGTGAACGACGAACTCGGTCATGCTGCGGGTGACAACATCCTGCGGACGGCGGCGCGCCGCATCGCAGCAGCGGTGCGGGCCGATGACGTCAGCGTCCGGATGGGTGGCGACGAGTTCGTCATCGTGGTCGCCGAGCGCGACGCCGCGTGCGTCGAAGCGATTGCTCACCGACTCGTGGATGCGCTGGCCAAGCCGATCCGAGTGACGGACGATCCCGACACGGTCACGTCGGTCTCGGCGAGCATCGGTGTGTGCCGGAGTGCAGACGCTCAGGGCCTGAGAGACGGTATCGCTCGTGCCGACGCGGCGCTGCTGCAGGCGAAGACCACCGGGAAGAACCGCTGGATCATGGCGTGATGGCCGTTACCGGATCGGTCAGTCGTAGGCGGAGTTGACGTCGACCCAGTCGTCGTCGCTGTCGGCCGGCCGTGCCGTCCAGGAGGTGGACGGCATCCAGATCTCGGCGTCGGCTCGGGTGGCGTACGGGCCGACGAGCAGATCGTGGCGACCGGCGTTGTCGACGCGGACCGCGACTTGCCGATCGATGTCCCAGAACCAGTCCTCGTCCATACCGCAACCCTGCCAGCTCGAGGACAGGCGCGCTGCGCTCAGCGTAAGAACGGTAGATCGACGATCGTGCCGGGAAGCGACTTGCCTCGGACGTCGATGTCGACGGCCTGGCCGGCAACGAGGTCGGGCGGGACGAAGCCCATGGCGATGCCGTGGCCGAGCACCGGCGAGAAGTTCCCGCTCGTGACCGATCCCACCGACACGCCGTCGACAGCGATCTCGCAGCCCGTGCGTGCCGGCCGGCGGCCATCCGTCGTGAGGCCGACGAGTCTGCGGGCGACGCCTGCTTCTCGTTCCGCCAGCGCGGCGTCGCGGCCGATGAACTCGGGCTTGTCCCACGCAACCACCCAGCCGAGGCCGGCCTGGAGCGAGGTGATGCCTGCGCCGAGCTCTTGGCCGTGGAGCGGCAGGCCGGCTTCGAGTCGAAGCGTGTCGCGTGCCCCCAGTCCGGCCGGCGCCACGCCGGCGTCGACGAGCGACGTCCAGAGTGCGGGTGCGGCACCGATGGGCACGGCGATCTCGAGGCCTGGTTCGCCGGTGTAGCCGGTACCGGCAACGATGCACTCCACGCCGCCCCAGTCGCAGTGGGCGACGCGGAAGCGACCGACCTCCGCGGCGGCCGGGAAGATCGGCTCGACGAGGGCTCGGGCCGCTTTGCCCTGCACGGCGATCACGGCTCGGGTGGCGGTGGTGTCCACTCCCCCGAGTGCAGCGATGACTCGGTCGGTGTTGGAGGCGTTCGGCATCACATCGAAGATGTCGGGTTCGCCGTCGGCGCGAGGATGCCACCAGACGATGATGTCGTCGAGGACCGAGGCATCGGCGTCGTCGAGCAGGTGCGTGTACTGAGCTCGGCCGGGAGCGATCTTCGTGAGATCGTTGGTCAGCGTGGCTTGCAGACGATCGAACGACCCTGGACCGTCGACGCGCATCGTCCCGAGGTGCGAGACGTCGAACATCGCCGCACGGTTTCGACACGAGAGGTGTTCGGCGATGGTTCCCGTCGGGTAGGCGATCGGCATCTCCCAACCGCCGAAGTCGACGAGGTTGGCGTCGAGCGCCCGATGCTGCTCGGCCAGCGGTGACTCGCGACGGGTCATCCGATCTTGCGAACGGGTGCGTCGTCGTCGGAGGAGTCGGCCTCGACCGGCGCGAGATCGGCTTCGAGCTCGGTCTTGACGCCGCCCATCGACAGCACGTTCAGCACGCTCTGGCCGGTGTTGATGAGGTCGATCAGTTCGCCCTGGTTGCACAGGGTGACGCTGCCGCCGTCGATCACGATGTGGGCTGCTGCGATGTCCGAACCGACGTGTTCACGGAGGTTGTCGAACACCTTGCGGACCTGCTCGAGCTTGATGCCGGCGTCGAGCAGCTTCTTGATCGCCTTGAGTTCCAGGAGATCGTTGTACGAGTAGCGGCGACGGCTCCCGCTTCCGGCAGCGTCGTTGAGCGATGGCCGAATGAGGTCGGTGCGCGCCCAGTAGTCCAGTTGGCGGTAGGTGATGCCGACGACCTTGGCCGTGCGTGTCCCGCTGAACCCGACGACCTCGGGTGCGTCGACCGCGTTGGTCAGTGATGTTTCCGATGTGTTCGTCATGCTTCGATCCCAACGTCCGGACAGGCACGTAGTTACGCGCATGTGAGGACGTGACCTTACGCACGCAGGTGCGGTACGTCAACCTCGTGTTGAGGGTTGCGCTGCGCGCAGGTCGGCGTCAGCCGAAGTCTTCGGGGTTGACCTCGTCGAGGAAGTCCTTGAACTCGTCGATGATCTCGGCTGCGTCCTCCTCCGGTTCCTCCGGAGGTTCCTGGCCGTGCTCGTCGAGCAGTTCGTCGCCGGCGAAGAGTGCCGCACCACACCGAACAGCGAGTGCGATGGCATCGGACGGGCGACATGAGATGACCTTGCCGGCGGCGGTGCCGGCCAGGTGCAACTCGGCGTAGAACGTGCGATCGCGCATCTCGGTGACGACGATCTTGTCCACTGATGCGCCGAGTTCGTCGATCGTGGTGAGGAACAGGTCGTGGGTGAAGGGCCGTGGCGGGGTGATGCCTTCGAGCGCGTAGTGGATCGCCGACGCTTCGGGCGTACCGATGTAGATCGGCAGGAGGCGATGGCGACCTTCTTGCTCACGAAGCAGGACCATCGGAGTGTTCGCCGGGACTTCGACCCGGACACCGACCAGTTCGACAGGGATCACGGAGATGATCGTAGCCGCCGCGAGTCGGAGTACGTCAGCGGTCGAGATGTGCGCGGAGGAGGGTGCGCATCATCGCTGCACGCAGCTGGCCGCCGAACATCGCCAACTCGTTGAGTTGGGCAACGGCATGGTCACTCGACTGTGGGTTCCGCTGGCGGATCAAGGGTTGGATGACCTGCTCGAACAGCCCGGCCTCACGGTCCGCGGCGACTCGCCAACCGCGGAGGTGGCGAGCATCGACGCCGAGGTCGAGGAACCGCTTCGCGATGCGGGCGACCTCGAGGCCGTCCTCGTCGTAGCTGCCGTTGGCGGCGGGCACGACCACGCCGTACGACTCGACTTGGGCCAGCTGCTCCGGGCTGAGCCCGGACATCGAGCAGACCTCGGCAGCATCGAGCACGACGCCCGGTGCGAGCGCGATCGATCCGGTGTCGTCGGCCGCCGGAACCGCTGTGGGCGTGGGGCGGGCCGGTTCGTTGGACGCTGCGCGAGCGCCGCTGGACGCAGGATGGCGCGAGACGCCGAGCGAACCGTCGACTGGGATGTCGCCGGTTTCGTCACCCAGGCTCGTGATGCCTCTGGGTCGTTGCAACTCGTTGGTGGGGTCGATCTCGCCGGTGTCGAGACGGTCCTTGATCACCTTCAGCGGCAAGAAGTTGTCCTTCTGCTCGCGCAGTACGCAGCGCAGCAACTCGACGTCGTCGTCGTAGAACTTGCGGTACCCCGACGCCGTGCGTTCGGGCTGGATCAGTCCTTGGCTCTCGAGAAACCGGATCTTCGAGATCGTGACGTCGGGAAAATCCTCGAGGAGCAGCGCGAGGACTTCGCCGATCGAGAGGTGAGAACCGGGTGTGGCCTGCGACGTGGCCGTGGCGGGTTCCTCACCCATCCGAACGCTCGAAGAAGACGAGACGGAACTTGCCGACCTGCAGCTCGTCACCGTGACGCAGCAGGATCCGCTCGATTCGCTCCTGGTTCACGTACGTGCCGTTCAGCGACCCGGCGTCGGAGGCGATGTAGCCGTCCGGCGTGCGGTTGATGTCGACGTGGCGACGTGAGACCGTGATGTCGTCGAGACTGATCTCGCTGTCGGGGTGGCGGCCCAGACGGGTCAGGTCGCCGTCGAGGGCGAAGCGGTCACCCGCCTGCTCGCCCGCCCGCACGATGAGCACACCGACTTCGAGCGGCAGTTCGCCGACGGGGACGATCAGATCGTCCTCGGCGCCCGGTGCATCCTGCAGCGGGTCGATGCGGGTCAGGTTGATCGTGCGGTCGTCGAGACGGTCCAACGGTGAACCGCAGCTCGAACAGAAGGTGCTCGAGGGCGGGTTGCGGTGGCCGCACTGGTTGCAGAAGGTGTATTCACTCATCGTCAGCTCGTCATCCTTCGGTGAGTTTGCGGTAGGCGGCGGCATCCATCAGCCCATCGAGCTGGGATGCGTCGGACATCTCGATCTTGACGATCCATCCTTCGCCGTACGGATCGGAGTTGAGGAGCTCGGGTTGATCTTCGAGTGCTGCGTTCGCTTCGGCGATGGTGCCCGACACCGGGGCGTAGATGTCGCTCACCGACTTCGTGCTCTCGACTTCGGTGAACGTGTCGGCTGCAGCGACGTCGGAACCGACCTCGGGCGCCTCGACGAACACGACGTCGCCGAGCGAGTCCTGGGCGTAATCGGTGATCCCGATCGTGATGGTGGCCGAATCGCCATCCACCCGAATCCACTCGTGGTCCGTCGAGTAGCGCAGATCGTCGGGGATGTTCATGAGTCTTGAGTTCCTGTCGAGGTCGAGGCGCGGCCAGCGGCGAGTCCCGCACGGATCATAGGAATATAGGCGATTCCGGTCCAGTAGCTCAGAATGAGGCCGGGGATGCCGAACGCCCACGCCAAGACAGCGAAGAACGGAGCCTCCCAGACATCGGTCGAGCCGATGAGGAAGCTGGGCACAGCGCCCATCAGGAGGAACGTCGCGCACTTGCCGAGCCACGTGACGCCGAACCGCTGCATCTTCAAGAACAGCGTGCTGAAAGCGATCACGCCACCGACGATGACTTCACGCACGAGGACGGCCACCGCGAACCAGATCGGGATCGTGCCGTCGATGATGATTGCGATCACGGCGACGAAGAAGAACAGGCGGTCGACGGTGGGGTCGAAGATCTTGCCGAACTCGCTGGTCTGGTCGAACCGGCGTGCGATGTAGCCGTCCACCCAGTCGGTGCTGCCGAGACCGGCCAGCAGCCAGGCAGCGCCAGCGCGGTTGTCCTGCGAGAACAGCAGCCACAGGAAGATCGGCAGGCAGAGCAGCCGGACGAGAGTGAAGAGGTTCGGGAGCGTCCAGAGGTTGTCGAAGATGCCTTCGGGCGCGTCGTCGGGTGACGTGTCGACCGTGGTGTCGGCGGGGCTCACCGAGTCAGGTTACGCATCGTGCCGCGTCGATGCGTCATGATCGAGGGCGATGAGCACCATCTTCACCAAGATCATCGACGGCGACATCCCGGGCACGTTCGTCCATCGAGACGATCGATGCGTCGTCTTCATGTCGATCAACCCGATGACGGCGGGTCACGCCCTCGTCGTGCCGATCGAGGAGATCGACCACTGGATCGACGCATCTCCCTCGCTCGCCGCCCATCTCTTCGAGGTGTCGCACCGAGTGGGGCTGGCGCAACAGCAGGCGTTCGGCTGCGAGAAGGTCGGCATGATGATCGCCGGCTACGAGGTGCCCCACGCCCACATCCACCTGGTGCCCACGAACGAGATGAGCGAGTTGAGCTTCGCGAACGCTGCAGCGTCGGTCGACCGAGATGATCTCGAAGCGTGGGCCGCTCGGATCAGAGCAGCGTTGGCGAGTCTGGGCTGAGCGGATCGATCTCGTCGATCAGTTCGGGCCGGTTGTTGCGTACCGAGTTCACCTCGGTGGACACCGGCCGCATCACCAGTGATTCGTCGCCACTCATGTCGAACAACGTCCTGAGCGATTCCACGTCGTCGTTGTCGGGGTCGAGCCATTCCGCCCAACGTGACTGTGGAACCAGGACCGGCATCCGGTCGTGCACCTGCGACATCGTGTCGTTTGCAGCGGTGGTGACGACCGTTGCCGAATGCAGCCACATCGGCTGACCGTCGCCGTCGGTCGCTTCCGGGTCCTTCCACGCAGCCCACAGGCCGGCGACGGCGAGCGGTTCGCCGTCGGGCCGGTGGATGAACATCGGTTGCTTGGCCGGCTTGCCCTTGGCCGTGAGCGGTCCGTCGGCCGTACCGGCCTTCCACTCGTAGAAGCCGTCCATCGGGATGAGCAGCCGCTTCTTCTTGAACAAGCCCTTGAACGCAGGCTTCTCGGCGAGCGTCTCCGATCGCGCGTTGATCATCCGGGAGGCGATCTTGCGGTCCTTCGCCCAACCGGGAACCAGGCCCCAGTGGAATGCCTCGAGCCTCGGCGCAGCGTCGGGCGAAGTCTTCGGGGCGACGACGGCGTAGACGTCATGGGTCGGGGCCACGTTGAAGTTCTCGCCGAGGGTCTCGACGGCGACGTCGGCACCGAAGAACGCTGCCACCTGATCCGGTGGGCTGGAGGAGACGAACCGCCCGCACATGTCAGCCGCCGGTGTTCCGCAGGAGTTCCGAGCCCAGCGTGTCGATTCCCGACGCCGCGAGCCGATACCAGATCCAGCGTCCACGACGCTCGCCCTCGACGAGACCGGCTTCGCTCAACACTTTGAGGTGATGCGAGATCGTGGGCTGGGACTTCTCGAGCGGTCCGACGAAATCGCAGGCACACACCTCACCCTGAGGTGAGTTGGAGATGATCGACATCACCTGCAGGCGGGTCGGGTCGGCGACCGCTGCGAGGCGCGCGGCAAGGCGGGTCGCCGTGTCGAGATCGATCCACGTCGTGGCGCCACCACAGCACGGTTCGTCGGTCGAGTTGGGAGCGGTCATATTGAGTTCCATCGATGCGTTCGCTACGGTGCTGCCACCTTCACGGTACATCGACATGCCCGACGATCTCGCTCCCCCACACGACACGCCTGCAGCGGTGCACACGCCCGAGCTGTCGAAGCGTCTCGCCGCTGAAGCCATCGGCAGCGCCTTCCTGCTGATCGCCGTCATCGGATCGGGGATCATGGCGCAGACGCTGTCCCCGAACGACGTGGGCCTCCAACTGCTCGAGAACGCAGCAGCGACCACGGGGGCACTGATTGCTCTGATCATCATGTTCGCCACGGTGTCCGGAGCTCATTTCAACCCCGCGGTCACCCTGGTCGAACGATTGCTGGGGTCGATGACCAGTCGTGACGCTGGCGCCTACGTCGCTGCACAACTCGTCGGCGGCTGCCTGGGCACGATGTCGGCGAATGCGATGTTCTCGGAGCAGACGGGGCGCGGCATCGTGTTCATCTCCCAACGTGACCGCAACTCGGGTGCCGAACTGCTCGCCGAGGTCGTCGCCACGATCGGCCTGCTGCTCGTGATCCACGGAGCAGTCCGTCACGCGAAGCCGCACGTGGTCGGCGTGGCGGTCGGCGTGTGGATCGGTGGTGCCTACTTCTTCACGTCCTCGACGAGTTTCGCGAATCCGATGGTCTCGGTCGCTCGCACGCTGTCCGACTCGTTCGCGGGAATCGCCCCGTCGTCGGCCCCCGGCTTCATCGCCGCCCAACTCGTCGGTGCGGTCCTCGCCTGGCTGTTGATCCGCTGGATCTTCGCGCCTCAGACACGCTGACCTGCGGACTCGTTCGGGTGTTTGCGTCCGATCGGGTGTTTCGTGCTGGGTTTTTCAGACGGAAACACCCCGATGGGACATGAACACCTCGGATCAGGCGGTTCGCCAGTCGGTCAGACCCACAACGCACTGGTTGAAGACGCGTCGATGGCCGGGAGACTGCACGGATGACCTCACCGATTCCGCTGGCAGCCATCGATGCCGACGCCCCGACGTCGCGATCGATCTTCCGGCTCGTCGCAAAGTCTGTCGGTGCGACCAATCGAGACGCCGACACCCTCCGCCAGGCGCTCCTGGCTCGGTGGGCCGAGCACGACGGCACGTACGAACTGGTGCGTCGGCTCCAGTCGCTCGACAGCTCGGACCCGGACGGGGCACTCGGTGCCGAGGCGCGACTCGCGGTCTGGCTGTCGTTCGCCGAGCCGGTCGACGGTCGACTCATCGCGGAGACAGACCCGGTCATGGCAGGAATCTCGGACGAACTCCGAGACCGTCTCGCTGGCGTCCAGCGTCCCCCGCAGGACTGATTGCGAGTCCTGGGTCGGCGAGGGCGAGAACGTCGAATGAGCTGTTCAGTGGCTGTGGACGATGCGCTTCCCATCGGGATCGTCTTCAGTCGTCGGTCGGTCTCGAACGATCTGAGCGTGTCACCGATTCGATAGCGTCGATGTCGAGAGGTGCGGCATGCGTCTCTCCCGACGAGGGGCGCACCGTACCGGCAGGCACGACGGGCGCAGGAGGACCGTCATGGCCTGGATCGTTCTGATCGTCGCAGGACTCTTCGAAGTCGCGTGGGCAAGTCTGCTGGAGTCGACGAAGGGGTTCACACGACTGTGGCCGACTGTGGGATTCCTGGTCACCCTCGCCATCAGCATGTATCTCCTCAGCGTCGCGACGCGATCGATTCCCGTCGGAACGGGGTACGCGGTGTGGGTCGGGATCGGCGCCGTCGGAGCATTCCTCATCGGCGTGTTCGTCAAGGGCGACGACACCAGCGCTGGCCAGGTCGCGGCAATCGTGGCGTTGGTCGCGTCGATCATCGCCGTCAAGCTGACCGCCGCCTGACCGTTCTCGACCGTGCACACGATCACAGCCACCACGCTGAGCTGAGTCACGACGACCGAGCGATGTTCAACGGCGAATCGCGTCACCTCGCCGGCATCCCCGAACGCGAGCTCGACGCAAGACGGATCACGACGTCAGCTGCACTTTGTCCCTGGTCGTCGCGATCTCGAGGACGGTTCCGCGGGAGAAGTCCGGCGCGGGTGCGACCCCGATCGCGTCGTACACCGACGGCGGTACCGAGTTCAGTACCCGAGGTAGTCGCCCACGAGTCCGATCACTCGGCCCGTCGTCCTTGGGTGCGTGGTTTCCCTCGACCCATTCGAGGGTGGTGGTTCCCGCAATCGACGGCACGTGATGTTCGAACTCGTCGGGCGTACCGAACGGGTCCCTGCGACCGGACACGAAGAGTGTCGGCACGTTGATGTCGGGGAAGTGTCCCACTCGGAGGTTGTCGGGTCTGCCGGGTGGGTGCAGCGGATACGACAGCAACACGAGCGCCGCTGCGGGGAGGCCCTCGGCGACAGCGACGGAGCAGGATCGCCCGCCGAAACTGCGTCCGCCGTACGCGAGTCGATCGAGGCCGACGCCCAGTTCGTCGGCGAACGCCTCACCGGCTGCAACGATCTTCTTCACCGCGCTGGGCACGCGATTCGTTCCGAGCGTGAGTCGCAGAACGGGTAGGTCGTCGAACGCTTCGTCGATCGCGACGAGTGTGTGGTGGTCTCGATCGGCACTCGCTCCCGGAGTGAGCACCAAGCCGGCCGGTCGCGAGCGTTGCGTGAAGGGCGATGACGTCACAGGCGCAGCTTCGCGCACCACTGCCACGCCGAGCGCGGCGCCGGGGTCGGATGTCCCGCAGCTGACTCGTTCACACCGAACTCACAGGAGTGGCGGTTCATAGGGGTCTGGCATCACGGCCGTCGCACCCGAAGCTCGGCACGGGCGTCGCATGAACCGTCGACGCCCACGATCCACTGCGTTGCGCCGGCAGCTTCAGTCCCCACGTCGATGTCCATTCCTTGATCGTCGATGAGCCACCGAGCAAGCCTGGGAGTCATCGGTGGCGACCGGGTTGCAAGCGAATCAACGCACCGTCAACGCTCACCGTCAACGCTCACCGTCGACGCTGAGTGTCGACACGGCGCTCGGGCGACGCGGCGCGAGGAAGTTGTTCCGACGTTGATCTCACGCTCACCACTGCGTGAGGAGGCAGCGCCAACGTCGGAGGTGACACACCCGACCCGGGACCGGATCAGGTGCCGACGCGGGCGCGATCGAGGACCGACAACTTCACGAAGGGACGCAGAACATGCAGCAGGCCACGTCGTCGATCGAAGACCTCCGTTCGCAGGCAGTTCGCGGCCAGCGAATGCTCGCGCCGACGATGTCCGGTCGGCGGTCGCTGCTGTCGAGCGCCGGCTGAGTGGATGAGATCCGCGCACGCGTGACAAGCGAATCTGTTCGTCGGTCGACCCGGGTAACAGACGGAGAATTGCGATGAGTGCCGGGTTCTCTGTGGACCCGGGTGTGCTGCTCGCCGGCACGCTCCTCCTGGTGGGAGTGGTGGCAAGCGGGTTCGCGTCCCGGCTTCGAATTCCGAGCCTGCTGCTGTTCCTCGGTCTCGGCATGCTGGTCGCCGACGACGGCTTGTCGCTGGTGCGCTTCGACGACGCCGCGTTGGCACAGAACATCGCAACGGTCGCGCTCGTCGTCATCCTCTTCGAAGGCGGACTCGGAACCGAGCCCGATGCGTTCCGGACGGCAGGCGTCCCGGCCGGTCTCCTCGCGACTCTCGGAGTCGTGGTGACGGCGGGTGTCGTGGCGGCGACGACCTGGCTGTTGTTGGACGTGGCGGCAACGACTGCCCTGCTCCTCGGGTCCGTGATCGCCTCGACCGACGCGGCAGCCGTGTTCGCTGCACTGCGATCTGAACCACTCCCCTCTCGGACCCAACGATTGCTGCAACTCGAGTCAGGCATGAACGACCCGATTGCGGTGCTGATGACGATCGGCGTGGTCGAGGTGTGGCGATCCGATCCCACGGTCTGGGACTGGGCACAGTTCCTCGGGGCTCAGATCGGAGTCGGCGTGATCGCCGGCCTCGGCGTCGGATGGTTCGGACGCTGGGTCGTGACGCACGTGAGCGGCCCCGCAGTGTCGTCGCTCGGCGTGATCACACTGGCCATCGCTGCGATCTCGTACGGGATCGCGGCGATCGGCGGAGGTTCGGGGTTCCTCGCCGTCTACCTCACCGGCGTGGTGGTCGCCAGTGCGCAGCGCTCCGCTCGCGGAGTGCTGTACTTCCACGAAGGGCTTGCGGCGACGGCGCAGGCTGTGCTGTTTCTCGTACTCGGTCTCCTCGTGTTTCCCAGCCGGCTCCTCGACAACCTGGGAGCTGCGATCGTCGTCGCCTTGACGCTGCTCCTGATCGCGCGCCCACTCGCCGTCGTGGCAGTGCTGATCTGGTCGAGAACTCCACTGCGACGCATGGTCGTCATCTCGTGGGCCGGTCTCCGGGGAGCCGTACCAGTCGTGCTCGCCACGATTCCGTTCACCGCAGGCCACCCCGACGGGGCCCTCATCTTCGACGTCACCTTCGTTGTCGTCGTGCTCTCCGTCGGCCTCCAGGGCCCCACCGTCGGGATGCTTGCTCGCCGCCTGCGGGTCGTTGCCGAGGATCGCCTCACCGTGCGGCCCGAGATCATTCCGGTCGATGCGATCGACGCCGACCTCGTCGAGATCACCGTTCCCAGCAGGTCGCGACTCCACATGGCGACGCTGCGCGAGTCCCCACCGCCGGACGGATCCCGCGTGGCCATCATCCGACGGGACCACGAGACGATCGTTCCCGACGGCGAGACACGACTCGCAGTCGACGACGTCCTCCTCGTCATTGCTCCCAAACGCTGCGATCTCGGAGAGATGGAGAGATGGAGCCACGCCGCAGCATCCGACCGCCCCCTCGATCATGACGCAACAAACGACAGCTAGTTGTGATGACCGGAGAGGTTGTCCCTGGCGACACTGCGGGGATGACTCCGGCGCAGATGAGACGAACAGTATGGAACGGTCGCGCCCAATCAGAATGAAGCTCGTAGGGAAGTCGAGGGGTTCGTCGGGATTTGTTGGTGACCTGGGATGTTGCGTTCTGTGCGGTGTGTCGGGGCGCGTCGGTGTAGTGGTTGCCGGTGTTGTTGATGCGATGATTTTGGGCACGACAGGGAAGAGACACTCGCTGGGTGGCGAGGTCACGCTCGTAGGAAGCCACGTCATCGCTGGGGTCCGTCCGCTGGGTCGGGTGGCAGATCAATTGATGCACAACGGCGTCGGGTGTGAGCCGGTTCGGGCGAGCCAGATCCCGACCCGTTCGAGGTGTGGTCAGCCGATCGTGGACGGCAAGTGCGGGTAGACCTCGCGTGCGATGTAGCGCTTCAAGATGCGCGCGATCTCGCCGATGGTGGGCACTCCTGATTGGGGTCGATGTGTCTCGCCTCTTCGAGCCACACCACGGTCGGATGACCGACCGGCGGACGGTTCGTTAGAAAGCCAACCCGTGCGGGCGGCGCGCACTTGAAGAGCCCGCCAGCCGGATCATCCGAACGCTACGGAACCACCGCAACGCACCTCCCATCATCAATCAAGCACGTATTCGCTTGGCCATCCGCCCCGACTCACAGTTCCAGATTGGTTGGGTACGACATGGCCAGCTCGATCGCTCGGCTGGGTCGATTGGAGCCGGCGCGAGCGAGCCGAGTTCAGTCGTGGAGTCGGGCCCCTTTGACTACTGGTAGCTGATGAACATCGGGACCGGGTCGTGGTCCATGGTCTGTTCGGGTGTGGGCGTCGGCTGGTCCTCGTCGTAGAAGTTCTTCCACCCGGCCACGGCACCCGCCGGCAGGTCCTCCGTGACACGCTTGTACGTGTCCTGCTTCAACTGGTACGGCCCGAAGCCGTCCATGTGGATCACGATCTGGACGTTGGCGGTCCCGCGGATCGTGTCCTTGTTCGAGATCATGGCGTTCGTGAACTGGTGCACGATCAGCATCTTGGGTTCCAGATCGTTCGCTTCGATGAATGCGTCGAGGTAGTCGACGGTCTGGTTGACCTCGTCGCCCGACACAGTGCCGATCTTGCCACCCTCGGGTATGCCGTCAGGGCCGACCCGCCACTCCGGGTCGAGTGCCACGCTCACATTCGGCTTCAACAGCAGCGGCTCAAAGTTCTCGATGTGCGTCTGGAACGGCTCTCGTCCGGACTGCATGTCGAGCACGACGTGCAGCCCGGCGGTGTCGGCCGCGTCCACCCACGGCTGCAGTCGCTCGATGGACAACTCGTTCGAGTAATTGCCGTCGTCGCCGGCTTCGAACGACGCCACGGATGCGATGATCTCGAATGTGGGGATCACGACGTCGCTCAAGCCGTCGTAGCCGGCTGCCACCTCGACGGCGCGTTTCACCGATGCGGCGGCGTCCTGCTCCCCGAGCACTCCGAGGCGGTCGGATCCCGGCGTGCCATACAGCGCGATGTACAGCGCTTCGGGGTTGTAGCCGTGGTGCGCCACCTCGGGCACGTCGCCGGCGGGTGCAATCAGCGCAGGGGTCTCGGAGGCTGCCGGGGACGACTCGACTTCGTGGAGAGGCATCACCGATCCGTCAAGCGTTGCCGATCGTCAGCGGCGGCTTCGGCCGATCCGGTCGACTCGGGTGCGTCGGCAATCGACTCGGTGGCATCGGGGCCCGTCGTCGCCACCGATCGTCACGGCGACCACGCCGGACACCATCGCCGCAACGACGATCAAGGCGGCCGCTCCAACGACGATGCGGCGATGCACGTAATTCGGCACGGATTCCGACGCTGGCACCTCTCGTCGGATCGGCACCGTGGCGTCGGACGTGTCTGCGTCACCCGTCGGGGTCGCCTCGCCGGTATTCATTGCGTCCTCGTTCCTGGGTGCGGCAGCGCAGATCGCGCCGTCATGGGGCATCTGCTGGATCGATTGGGTTCTAGCGAGATCTGTCGATTTTGCGTAGGTCTTGGGGTGCTTGTGGCGCTGTCGTTGATCTTGAAGTCCGGTACTTGACGCCAAGGCCATACCCGGCCCCGGCGTGCTGTGCGGCGACGATGAAGCGTACATCGAGGTGCAATGTCACTCCGATCCCGTCCTCGTCCGATCCGTACCGCGCCGGGCCAACCGGGCGAATTTCGCCGATCGAGACGGGATCGGTCCGGCTGATGCTCGACCAGCGTCCCGAAGAAGTCAAACATCAGCGACCTCCGTCGGCTTTGCGATTCGGCGGTTCGGTCCAGCCAGATGAACCAGTCCAGACGAGCGCGTTCCACGGTCCAAACCCGTCGTAGTTCTGCGTGAAGTCGAGCGCCGGCCGCCGCTCGAGACCCAGTTTGACCATGACGGCTTGTGATCGCAGGTCGTCCTGTGAGGTGTATCCGAGCACGACCTCGCGGTCCACTCGGTCGAACGCATCGCGCAGCGCGGCCGACGCTGCCTCGGTCGCATACCCCACGCATAGCGAACCGGCCGCCAGCCGATCCGACTCGATCTCGAGATCATCAAGTTCCACCCCGCTGATCTTGCCACCAACGCCAAA
Organism: Ilumatobacteraceae bacterium; assembly: GCA_963797925.1. Classification (GTDB taxonomy): domain Bacteria; phylum Actinomycetota; class Acidimicrobiia; order Acidimicrobiales; family Ilumatobacteraceae; genus Ilumatobacter_A. The sequence continues at coordinate 703,394 of CAWCQZ010000002.1, forward strand.
CCAGGACGGCAAGCCCATCCGTATCAACGGCGGCCACTCTCCACGAGGAAGCGCTCTGCACTGTCGGATCCCTCTCGGGCACCGCTGGTGCTGGTGGTGTCGCGCGGCGTAGATCACCGGTAGCTGGATACGCAGGCGCAAGGTCTCACGCTTTCTGGAATGTGCGCCGAGTCAAGGCGGGGCAGGTAACAACCGAAGACAACAAGGATGACCGACGCCTCGTCACAACCTCTGGCACCCACGGATGCTTGGTCGATGTCGTCTCGACCTCCGAGCACAATCACAGTTCAAGCCTCGTCCACCTCGCTGCGCACGATGGTGTTCGTTCCGATGCTCGGATTCACCGGTGTCGCGCTGAGTCTGCTCATGCTGAGTGGCCAACTGAACCCCCCGTTCCGGTACCGCAACCAGCTCAGCCAGTATCTGGTGCTTGCGATTGGAATCGGGCTGGCCATCTACGGTCTGGTGCTCGTTCTGAACGGTTGGCGAGGGCGCCGGAGCCTCCTGGAAATCAGCGGCCAATCTGTCCGCGTCCAAGAAGCCCGACGCAGAGTCGACCTGAGGCTGGACAAGGTGTTGTCGTTTCAGACCAAGACCATCCACCGGCGATGCCGGCTTGTCGTCGTCCCGATGGACGGACGCGAGTATTTCCCAATCCTCCAGCCCGATGGTTCCGACTGGGCAGCAGTTGCCCAGCGATTCGAGCAACGGCTGAGCGAGCACACAGCATTTACCTCGAATCCACAGGTCAGCAACGAGCCCATTTCTCGGCTCCGATAGCACTGCACCGGACGGACGAACCGGACCTGACGAGACGACGCACCCGATGCTCACGCTTCACTATCGCCGTGCCACCCGGCGACGTAGCCGACCTGTGCTGGTCACCCCTATCGACGGACAAAGTCGGAGCCCGGACCGCTCGTGATCGGCACTCACGCGCTCGGTCGGGTGCGTGATATTCGCTGGTATGCGAGCAGTCCAACTCCAGAACGTTCTCAGCAACGAGATTCGAAACGAGCGTCAACCTCGGCTTTCGTTCTGGTCGATCTCAGCGGGGCCAGCGAGCGTGCGCCTGAGTACAGGGGTTGCGTGTTCGAGCATGGCGTCGAGCGCGACGACCAGGTTGCTCGATGTCGAGTCGTTGCCGCGAAGTTCGACGAGTTGTGCTCGGCGGGCGAGTTCTTTGATGAATGCCGGCGCGACGCCATCGAGACGCTCGATCAGGTCTTGGGCATCGGCTGGGAGAGGCTGGTTCGTGTACAGCTCGATGAGGCGGCGTCGGGCTTCGGTGTCGGGGAGGGAGATTTCGATGGCCTGGTCGATTCTTCCCGGTCGCGCTGCGAGCGCTGGTTCGAGCATCTCGACCTGATTCGTGGTGAGCACGAACAGCACGTCGGCATCCTCGGCGAGGCCGTCCATCTCGTTCAACAACTGGAACAGCAGGGCGTTGTGCTCGCCGCCCGGGAGTTGACGGTCCATCGCGATCAGGTCGACGTCCTCGATGACGATCGTCGCGGGTTGCAGCGACCGGGCGATGGTGCCGGCTTGGCCGACGGCGCCGACGGCGCCGCCGGTCAAGATGATGGTCGTGCGATCCTGCATGCGCCCGGTGAGGTAGGAGATTGTGTGGGTCTTGCCGGTTCCCGGCGGTCCGTACAGCAGCAGTCCACGTTTGACGTGCTGGCCCGCAGCGCGGAGTCCGTCGGCGTGCTCGGTGATGCCGATCGAGTGCGCTTCGATTGCTTCGAGTTCGCCAGGAGCGAGTACGACATCGTCTCGCTCGACGTGGGGAAGGTGCACGAAGCTGAGTCCGAACTCGCCGTGCATCCCGAACGTGAACGCCACGACCTTGCGCCGAAACGCGTTGTGTTCGTGCATCAGTTCACGCAACCGGGCCAGGAAGCCGTCCGCCGCCGACTGTGTTGCACCGACGACTTCCACGACCAGTTCCTGTCGGTAGTTCTCCGACGAGTAGATCAACGCGACGACCGGTGAGCCGTCGACGTCGGTCAGCACCAGACCCGACCGGAGACAGTCGATGGTTTCGTCCACGCCGATGTCGACTGCGATGTACTGGCGTGCTGCCTCACCGGGTCCGTGCCATGAACCCGTGACCATCCCGGTCAACGAGACGCCGCCGTAGTTGCCGATGTCGCTCTGCAAGCCGATGACGTCGTAGCGATCTGCCGAGCTGGCATAGGCGTTCAGCGCGAGCTGTACGTTCACGCGCTCGACGACCGGGACCGACATCGACGTGCTCGACACATCGGCACCAACGCCCCCGAGGTGCTCCGACAGGCGGGTTGCCAACGGTGATGAACGTTGTGGCATCACCCGGTCCGCCATCGAGGCGAGCTGCACGACCGCCCGAACGAACGCTTCGGCTTCTTCTCGCGATAGCTCAGTCATCGAGCCAGAGTAGGCGAGCAAACATCGACGGACGGTGGGACTTCACCCTCCGGCTGCCGTTCATATCAGCGGTGCTACTCAGACTCTCGAACCGATCTGAACGGCATGTCGGTGCTCGGTCATCCGCTCGGAAATGCGCGTCGGGCCGAGCCTGTACTCATCAGATGTCGGCGGAATCGGTCGAGGTTGTGTGTCTCGCTGCAGGCAACGTCCGTCGGTGACAGGATTGGAAAGTGATCGACGGCGACATGCTGACGGGGTCGTACCTTCGTCGAGTTCTGATGTACTGCTGCGTCGCCGTTGTCGGGTCGTCGATCGGCAGCCTGTGGACGTGGACGACCGACGTCTGGTCCGATGCCAACCCGCTGACCGACGGACTGCAACCAGCGTTGTTCAGCATGGGTCCGGCGATCGCGATCGTTGGGGTTGCTCGACTTCGAAATGCGGCTGTGGTGTCGGTGGCAGGGGGCCTGTTCGTCGCGATGGTCGCAATGTGGTGGCTGTTCGCGTCGAGCGAATCGTCGACGTCGGCGCTGATCTTCTTGTGGGGTTGGTTCATCGGTGTTCCCGTCGCCGCTGGGATCGTGATCGCTGCTCGGCGACGCCGCCCGGGAACTTCGCTGGTATCAGGAGCGTCGAACTGAGATGAAGCCCTTCGTCCGAGCCGCATTCGCCGCCGCAGTCGTCTTGGCCGCGAACGGCTGTGGCCAGGCCGACACCACGAGCACCACCTCCGAAACGGGACCGACCACCCCACCCACCGAGGAGGCTGCGACGCCAGATGGTGTGGTCACTTCCGTTGATCAACTCGCCGACGGTTTCTGGCAGCCGGTGCGAGCCGGTGGCGCGGATGTGGATCTGACCGAGGGCGACTACTGGGAGTTCCTCACCCGAGACGACCAGCTGCTCGTGATCGGTTTCGACGGCTGCAACGGCTTCGGAAGCTCGTCCGGCCCGAACGGCGCGCCCACTGCCATCGAAGACGGTCGGCTGGTCAATGTCGAAGTCGCATCCGAAGCCATGGCTTGTGACGCCGTCGCGTACGGCCCGTATCCCGAAGATGGCGACATCCTCACCCTCACCGACAACGGATCGCGCCTCGAACGTCTCCGACAGCACTGGAACACGAGTCGAACTCATCCGTCTGGACGAGATCCCGACGCGACGACTCGGAGAAACACCAACGAGTGGAGTATCGGGCACGAACCCGCCGATCACCGATCCGCCGCGACAAGCCGGAACTGCGGTGTCGACAGCACCGATCGACCTCGCCGGCGCAACTGTTCCATGCGTGGGTGAAAGCGAGACCAGCGTCGTTCGACTACGCCGAGGGCACGCCGGGGGCCGCAACGATCGAGGAGGCCGTTGACGATTGGACGTTCGAGGGTGGAGCGCCGTATCTGCGCGCTGAGCTCGTTTCGGTCGTGGACGCCGAAACCGGACGCGCAGCGCTCGTTGACGTCGACGGCAACCTACGAATCCTGCTCACCGTGAGCGAGAGCGACAACGGCTGGTTGGTCGAGATCTCTCAGCGATGCCTCGACCCCTGACCACACCCCACGGGCCTCGAGCCGAGCACCGGCGATCTGTGGGCGTTCGCACGCAACGCGATGGGCGAGAACGAGTTCGCCGGCGCCAACTGCTCCTCCGACGGCAAGACGCTGTGCGTCAACATCCAGAACCCATCGACCACCTTCGCCATCACCGGGCCATGGGGAGCCACCCGAAAGAGCGGCTGATCAGTAACCAGCGCAGAACAACAGGGCGGTCGGCGCTTGAAGGCTGCGCGCTCACGGCATGTACCCGCTCGGGCAGCCGCTCATGATCTGCGGCCAACGCTGTGATCCCACGGCCCGACAGCAGGTGCCCTACTCTGCTGGGCGAGGAGCTGTCTCTGTCGTTGCCGGTTCTCGGCGACGGGCTTGCCGATTGCGGCGAGATCGGTGAGGAGGGAGGAGTGTCCATGAGCATCATCAACCGACTTGCGGGACGCCTGAAATCGTGGTGGGAGTCGAACGAGGAGCTGCCGCGAGAACCGCCCGTACCGGGAAGGCCAGGGGGTCAGGTCGGGAACACTCGACCGACTCCGTTGACCGGAGAGGTGATCTACCCGAGCCAGGGTGGCGAGACCAGCTGATGGCGACGGCTGCGCCATCCGGGCTTGTCCTCGAAGGAGTCGCGCGGACGGAGTGCCAGAGCCGAGAGGGCGGCCGACCATGCGAGCACGGCGATGATCGGTCAAGGCGTCGGCGACCCGCCCCGATTCACGGTCAGCGTCCTTCCACTCAACTCTCGGATTCACTGCTCCGTATCGACGCAACGACCCGCCCACGAGCGAACACCGTGACCGGTCCGTCGTCGGACACCACGAAGAACAGGGCATCGTCGACATCGAACGAACACTGCTGCGCTGCTGCGTGACGGGTTCCGGTCACCGGGCTCACGTCGACCGCCGAGTGTGAGTCAGCGGATGGGTGGAGGTGTAGGCCGATCTCGACGACGTTCCCGGAGCGATCCACGGTGGCGGCGCCGTCGACCTGGCAGAGCACGTGTTGCAGCGCCGAATGAGTCTCGGGGATGGTCAGCGGCATGTCGAACGGCATCGACGGATGGGTGCGCAGCGACGATGCGTGCACGGCGTCCAGCGCAGCTTCTGCGAGGCACCAAACGAGAATCGTGCCGCCGGCGGCAGGTGCGGCCGTGTGGACACAGAAGTCCAAGACGAGCTGTACGACGTCGAGCGGAGCCCCCGGGACCGCCGCCCTCACCGACGTCGCATAGCGACGCGAATCGGGCTTCGTCCACCATCGGGTGCCATCGAAGTTCAGGATCTGGTCGTGCTCGACCACTTTCACGATGCCGTCCCCCGAACGGCAGACCAACGTTGCCTCCCGTCCGAGTGTCCGCTGCAGTCGCACCAGCTCCACCTCTCTCGGGATCGCTGACGGCAGAAGCACCAGTTCGGCGGTGTCGGCACGGATCAGAGCGAACGACTGGATTCCGTCAGCCATTTCACGAACCAGATGGGAACTCTCCCTCCGCCCGATCAACCGTTCCGCTCCGATCGCGTCGAGTTGGTCGACGACCTCGGTGTCATCGCCCTCCGAGACGATCGCTCCGTAGCCGGGGAATCGCCGTTCGTGTCGTCGCGGAAAGCGCGCTCGTTCGATTTCCTTGAGCAGCTCGATACGCCCGCTGAGGGTCCGCGCCCCGGCATCGTGCAGTTCTTCTTCGAGCCGGTCGATTCGGCGGGACCGAAGCATGTCGAAGTCGCTCATCTCGGCCGCGGCCGATTCGAAACAGGACAACGTGCGGGCCATCGAGAGCACCGCTCGAGTGTGTTCGTTCGATCGGTCACCGATCTCCCTTCTGAGGCGCGGCGGGGTCACACCCTCGTGGTCTGTCGGACGCCCGGGTGGAACGGGCACCCGGACGTTCGACTCCCCCATTACCACTCGCTGTTCAACACGCGTTGGACGCCGGGCGAACAACATCGCATCAACTCACCCACTCGCCGCACCGCTGTCGACGCTCTGTCACGAGCCGGTGAGAGCGCGAGCGACGAGGTGGTGTCGGCTGCGGCGGGCAGCCACCACGACCCGGTCGCCTTCGCACAGTTCCAATTGGAGATCGGGCTCGACGAGTTCGGGTGTGTGATCGCGAACGATGGCAAGAACGACCACGTCGTCACCGAACTCGTGGAGCGCATCGGCAGGCGTCCTGTGGACGGCGGGGGCGTCGTGGGTGACGTTGATGGTGTCGACCACGACCGGATCGGCATCGTGGACTCGGCCGTCGTGGCTGTCCGTGAACTGTGCTCCGAGCAACAACGCGCCGACGGTCGCCGCCTGCTCGCGGCCGAGGTCGATCACCGCGTTCGGGGCGTCGCTTCCGGCGAGCCGCCTCGTCAGTTGCCGACGGCCGTTGCGGAGCGCCACCACGGTGATGGTGTCCTGTTCGTCGAGTTCGACATCGAAGCGCTGCCCCAAACCTGGAAGCAGTTGCTCGTGGACGTTGACTGGATTTCTCGTCGACATCGATGTCTACCCGCCCGACTCGAGGTCCGTGGTGTCAGTCGGGATCCCCGCTCTCGCGAGATCGTCGTTGATCGACTCCGGAACTGCGAACGATCCGCCCGACAACTCGGTGCGCGTGGCTTCGATCGTCCCTGCGGATGCGCCGAGCGTGCGGAGGTGCAGTACCCAGCGCGGGCCACGATCGATGACATCGTGCGCCGTGGCAGTCGATCGCGGCGAGACGACGAGGACCGAGCTGCGCGTGTCGTCGGTCGGGGTCGACGAGGTGATGTACAAGCGATGGTCGGTCGGGTTGATGATCGTCACGCTGACCCTGTCTGGCCCGACGGGGAGAACGATCGCGATCGCGAGCATCACCACGAACGCAATGGCGAAGCTCCACCACTCGTCGTCGACGCTCCGACCGCCACGCCTCCGATCGATGCGACGATCACGAGTTGTCAAGCTGGCCACGAGGTGAACTCCGTCATCGGCTCCGTGGTCACCGACACCTTCTCGGCAACGTCCACTGAGCGGTCAGTATCGCCACGTACGCCAGCGTGCCCGCAACAACCGCCACCATCGTCCGGCCACCACGCTGCATCATCGGTCGCATCACGCAATCCTCCGGGGCAGGATTCGAGAACGCCCCACGCCGGCGGCCGCCATGTCGTCGACTACGAAGTGCGTGTCGTGCTGTGCGACGAGGTCCTTGCGAAGCTGACGAATCGTTCCGTCGATCGCCGTGACGACTGCGAACAACCGGTGCGCCGTCGCCGAGTCGGACGCCGCCGCGATGGACGACAAGTCCAACGTCGCTGCGAAGAGCCGATTCACCGTCGGCTCGAGCACGTCGATCACCGAGGTCTCGACCACGTCGCCTTCGAGCGGCGTCGTTGTCAGTCGGCATCCCGAAGATTCCCGCTGTTGGTTGGATCGCTCAGCCATGTCGAAACGATCGCCGCAGTTCATCCCGGCGAGGTCGTCACGACATCAACGTGCCATCAACCATCATCTCGATGCTCCCCACTCGTGTCAGAGAAGGATCGGGTAGCGCCGGACGAGGTCGGAGCGTGACCATCGATCCCCATAGCCGAGGGTGTCGCCGGCGTGCGTCGCGGCAAGCCCGATCAGCACGATTGCGTACACGAGGTGGTCGTCCATGAACGGGTTGTTGTCGAGCGGCAACGACGCCAACCACATGAACACGAGCAGCAACGCACCCGCCCCGGCCGCCATCCGCATCCCGATCCCGGCCATCAACGCCACGCCGATTCCGAGCAGTCCGATCATGAACAGCCAGTCCGCCCAGGCCGCACCAGCCATTGGTTCGAAGAACCCCTCGAATGGGCCCGACACACCGGACAGATAGCCCGTCGTGGGCGAGCCGCCGTTGATCCACGCAGCGTCGCCGAAGCGATCGATGACTCCCGTGTCGGCGTTCTTGCCCGTTGCGTACCCGAGCGCAAAGAACTTGTCGAGGAACGCCCACAGGAAGACGAACCCGACCGACAGTCGCGCCACGCCCCACGCGTCGCGCGCCAGCCGCCTCTCGCCGGCCGACACACTGCTGCGACTGCCGGCCGATGTGACGATCGGCGAAAGTGCTCCGTTGGATCTCTGATCGGTGTTCATCGTCTTGGACATCGGTGTCTCCTCGTTTCGTGCCAGGTATCCACCTGGACACGATCACCTTCCGCCGCGACCGTCGTTGGCAACAAGGGCCGAAGGTCCCGACCGGACTGCGATCGGCGCCATCGTGAGGGAGTTGATCGTGCATTGATCGTTCCGCAAGCAACGACCGACCGGTTGCGGTCACCGTGCACGCATGCCGAATCTTCTCGGAGACCCAGAGGGAGAAATCTCATGATCCTGTTCGTCGTACCAACCGCGATTGCGCTGGCCGCCCGGCCGAACCGGCAACCCGGCGCCTACGCGCACCTGAGCACTTGGAGGCTCGTCGGCAGCGAGATCGTGGACGGCGTCGCTCACGTCCTCGAAACAGTTCGGCGACGAGCGAAGGGACGTACGACTCTGGCGACGAGCAGAACATCTGCGTCAAGTGATGAGCATGGGCTACATCGCACGGGGAACTGAGCAGTTGAACGAAGACGAGTGCTGGGATCTACTCGACGCCACGAGCGTCGGTCGACTCGCGATCGACATCGCCGGCAAACCCGACATCTTCCCGATCAACTTCGTCGTCGACGGAAACTGCCTTCTCTTCCGCAGCGGCGCCGGCACCAAGCTCGCCGCATCGGTGCTCCTCCACCACGTGGCATTCGAGATCGACGGATACGAACCACCGACCCGCACCGCATGGAGCGTCGTCGTCAAAGGTCGCGCCCATCTGGTCGAACGAATGGACGAAGTGTTCGCAGCCGAGGACCTGCCGCTGTTCCCGTGGGTCGCCCACCCCAAACCCGACTTCGTGCGGATCACCCCCGACGAGGTCACGGGTCGACGATTTCACGTACTCGACGATGCCTCACCCGATGCGTCGGTCGGTTGGCAACCGTCGAGGTCACCGAGGAGCGAAGACGCAGTACGACCCGAACCCGGCCTCGACCACCACCCCGGCGCACCGAACGTCCGTCCCGGCTGACGTCGGTCTGCAACACCCCCCAGCTCCCCTGATCGGGCCCGTCGATTCGCGGAGTGGCAATTGCCGTCTGCGGGTCGGCGAGGAGCCGATCAGTCCCCGTCCGGGACGATCGCGACGGGAACGTTGCTGCGATGAAGGACGTGGGTGGACACCGATCCGAGCAGCGCCGCTCCGAGCGCCGAATGACCGCGCTGGCCGACGACGACGAGATCGGCGGCGTCACCTGCCTCGAGCACGGTGGCGGCCGGATCGGCGAATGCGAAACGCCGCTCGAACATCATCCGCCCGGCGTCGGTCTCGATGCCGTCCAGGATTTCGTTGAAGCGGTCTCGAGCCTCATCGAGTTCGTTCGTGTAGTGCTGCACCACTGCCACGTACCCCGATCTCGACGGCATCCACGCCCCGACCACGAGGATCGTGGCCACGGGGGACGCGAAGTCCATCGCCCAATCGAGCGCGAGTCGGGAACGTTCCGAACCATCGAGCCCGACGACGATCCGGCGGACAGGAACATCAGCAGTGGCAGAGCGTGGCACGACGACCGTCGTGACCCTGGCGTGAGTTGCACACTGGGAACTGACCGATCCGAGCAGCAGCCGACGGAAACCGCCGCGACCGCGCGAGCCGAGCACGACCATCGAAGCGCTCTCGCTCGCCTCCAGCAGGCTCTGGCTCGGCGCTCCCTGGACGATTCTCTGCGTCAGCACGGTGTCGTTGATGCTGGCCTGGCGTGTGATCTCGTCGATGTTCCGACAGACCCGCTTCGGAGCGAAGGCGTCGACGGAGACGTTCTGCATCGGGACGTCGAGCGCCTGAGGCTGCCAGGCACGCAGCAGCGTCAACTCGACCTCGCGACCCATGGCCTGGGCGATTGCCCAGTCGACAGCGTGATCGGCGCCGTCGGATCCGTCGTGGCCGACGATCCACGTCTGCTTCCGGTTTGGCGTCATCGCGCAGGGTCCGTTCATCTCGGGGCAGTCCATTGAACCCTCGACCGCCGGCGCGGGTCCAGGGCCGAAGGTCCCGTCACCGGTGCGGCCCGCACGAGGTCACGTGCGCTCCGAGCCGTCCGGGATCGCGGCGCGCGCGAGTCAACCGGTCAGACGGCCGAGGACGTCAAATGGACGACGATGACGGGACACGGCGCTCGACGGACGAAGTGAGCGGCGACGCTGCCCAGTACCAGACGTGAGAGCCCTCCTCGACCGTGCGACGACGCAACGATGAGCGACGCCGAACATCGGTGGGCGTGGTCGACGACGGCGCGCCCGACATTCGGACCTGCAAGGACGGCGATGTCGACGTCTGCGTGCGTCGTCTGTCGTAACCGCTCGACGAGCCTCGTCATGGAGCCGTCCGCCATGAACACATTCGGCAGCCAGCCAGCGTGCGGGTCCCCGACGGTCGAGATCACGACTGGCGCGTCGAGGTCGTTCGCCCATTGCGACGCCACAGGAAGTGCGGCTTCGGATTCGAGGGAACCGTCGGTCGTCACGATGATCGATCCGTGGAAACCACTCGTTGCGGCCTTGGGCCCGACGAGCACGACCGGTTGCTGCGATTGCCGCAGGACGTCCTGGGCCACGCTGCCGACGATCGCGGCCGAGCGTCCTCGACCGACCGACGACATGACCACGACCGCGTCCGGTACGAGGCTTGCGGCTGCGACGATCTCGTGAGCCACGTGCTCGTAGGCGAGACGGACGTCGATGCTGATCTCGACGTCACCGACATCGCGTGTCGCGACCTCCGACCGGAGCCGTTCCCTGGCCCACCCGACGTCGACCGGATCGAGTTCGACCTCGACGATTCGGATGGCGGCAGCAGATCGGGCGGCGAGATCCATTGCGACGTCCAATCCTCGCCAGGACGCCGATGACCCGTCGATGGGCACGATCAATCGTCGAGTCATGCCGCATCCCTGCGAGGACCGCGATCGACCGTTGCGCGATCGAACGACCTGATCGATCGCTTCACCGATATCTCGGGCTGGTCATCATGACCTCGCTCTCCTGGCGGTGGACGACCTCGTCGTATCCGATCTGGCGGAACATGTCGGCAAGGCTGTCGTAGGAGCCGTAGTCGCCTTCGAACCCGCTCACGAAGGTCTCGCCTTCCCAGTCCGGATGCTCGTCGACCAGGTGTGCGTACTCGTGAGCTGCGTGATCCTCGAAGTCGGCGTTGAGGCGGTAGCTCCACTTCGGGCTCGCGACGAACATCATCCAGGACAGTTGGTAGTAGACGACGGCCAGCAACTGGGGCAGTACGCGACCTTTGAGCCATGTGCGTCGACGGTCACGCGTGAGCTCTTCGAGGATGAGGAGGTGCCACTGCTCGTTGTCCTGTTCGAAGCGAGCCACCAGCGCCCGGTCGTAGACCCGTCGAGCGAAGTCGGTTCGACGAGACGTGTGGGTCATCGCGACATAGGCCACGCTCTCCCACGCCATGTACGGCACCCGAGCCACCACTTCGAGGACACGGAACTTCTCCAGGTCGCGGTCCTTGCCGTAGACGAGGTCCATGACTGCGAACAAGGCTCGCGCACTGAGCGAGTACTGGCGACGCGGTGAGGTCAACTGCTTCTGCTGCTCGGCGACGAGAGCTTCGTGATCGAGTCGGATCATCGGTCCGAACGGTTCTCGATCGCCGATGGCCTCGGCGACTGGGCCGATCGGACCGGTCGGGTCGGTGGTGCGTCCGACTGGTTGTGTGGTGGCAGAAGCGCCAGTGGATCCTGGGACCGTCATGACCTCATTCTGGGCGCTCTGCGCAGTTCCGGGTTCAGATGGGACCGAGTTGATCGCAGGTTGATCCGGTGTTCACAGCCACTGGGACTGCCGTCGAGCACGCCACCCTGCGAGGCGCAGACCTGATCCGAACCGCACGGATCCAGGAGCCACCGCCCGATCGTTGATCATCTGTTGATCTCCTCGTGAAGTCCGACAGGAGCGAGTGACCCAGCATGGTCAGCGATGAACACCCAGGCGAAGGGACAACCATGAGCGACACGACCGGATCGGGTTCGAAGCATTGGATCGTGGGGGTCGACGGATCACCGGATTCCCGGGCTGCACTCCAGTGGGCTGCGCGGATGGCGGCCGAACGCAACGAGCGGGTCACGCCTGTTGCAGGGTGGCACCTCCCCCTCGCGTTGGTCGCCATGGCCGGACGTCGGGGCGGGGACGTCGACCGTGTCGGGATGCGAGCGGAGGCCGCTGTTGCTGCGGAGACAACCGTCGCCTCGATCGAGACCCACGGCGTCGTGTACGAACCGCTCGTGGAGGAGGGTCACCCGGCGCCGCTCCTTCTCGACCGGTCGACGCGCAACACCGTCACGGTGGTCGGTCGACGCGGTATCAGCGAACTGAAGCACCGCCTGCTGGGTTCGGTCAGCTTGTATCTCGCCACACACGCCGAGGGTCCGACCGTTGTCGTACCGTCCGATTGGGATCGAGCATGCAGCAGGATCGTGGTCGGATTCGACGGCAGCGACCACGCGGCTGCCGCTCTGCAATGGGCACTCGACCTCGCGACCGACGACTGCGAGGTGATCGCTCTGATCGCGATCGATGTCGCTCCGTGGCTCAGCTTCGAACGGGCAGCCGAGCGCTACGGCGACCTGATCGAGGCCGCAGAGCAACGGATCACCGAAGCAGCTGATGCCGTCGACCCGCTCCACCGGGCCGAGCGGCTGGTCGTGGCAGCGGGACCTCGACATGCATTCGCCGAGGTGCTCGAGGATGCCGACCTCGTCGTGGTCGGCCCGCGAGGGCTCGGTGGACTGGCGCGAACGATGCTCGGGTCGGTCACGACCTGGCTGCTGAGTACCGCTTCATGTCCCGTCGCCGTCGTCCCCTCGATCGAGACCGATGAGAAATCGTGATGGTGGACGACAGACGGCAGGTCGACACGCGGTTCGGTGGCTGCGGCGTCAATCGGCCAGCGAGATACCCGAGTCTGCAGCGTTGTCGAAGCTGTCGTCGATCAGCACCGCATCGTGGCCGGCGCGGTCGAGGAGCGACACGGCGATGCTCGCGCGGTAGCCGCTCTGGCAGTGGACGTGCACCAACCCGTCAGGCACTTCATCGAGCCGGCCGAGAAGCTCGTGCAGCGGGATGTGAGTCGAGCCGTCGAGGTGACCGGCGGCGTACTCCCCCTTGCGGCGTGTGTCCAGCACGGTCGGGCTGTCGATGTCGCCGAGTTCGGTGAACGTGACGACGTCGTACGAACTGCGATCCGCGTCCGGCCACCACCGATCGATGCCGCCCTCGGCCGCTCCGGTCGGCCGATCGACACCGATGCGAGCCAGTTGTTCCTGGGCTTCGGTGATCTCCTCGCGACTGTCAGCGAGCAGCGTCACGGGCATGCCCCACGGGAGCAGCCAGCCGAGGTAGGTCGAGAAGCCACCAGCGAGTTCGACGCCGATCGTGCCCGAGATGTGCGACGCCGCGAACTCGCGGCGGTTGCGAAGGTCGACGACCCATTCACCTCGGTGGATACGGCGGGCCAGTTCGACCGGGTCGACCTCGGCAGGAGGTGACAGATCGATCGCTGTGGCACCGGCTGTGTTGAGCGGCCCCATCTGGGCGTAGTACTTGGGGAACGCATCGAGGCCGGCGACGAGTTCTCGTACGAACGCGTCTTCGTCGGTCGCGGTGAGTGCGATGTTGGCGCGACGTTCTGTGCCGAGGGTGCCGTCGGATTCCATGTCGCTCGACGCGGATGCACAGAAACTGCCGAACCCGTGGGTCGGGTAGACGAGTGCGTCGTCGGGCAGCGAGTCGGCGAGCGCGTGCACGGACCGGTACTGGGCGTGCGCCAGTTCGTCAGTCGATTCCGGGTCGATCAGGTCGGTTCGCCCGACGGTGCCGTAGAGCATCGATCCCCCGGTGAACACTGCGGGGGCTTCGCCCTCGATGGTCACGACGTACGAGAGGTGGTGCGGGGTGTGGCCGGGCGTGTGGCGCACTTCGACGCGCATCGAACCGATGTCGATCGAGTCGCCGTCGCTCACGGCGTGGTAGTCGAACCGGAGGGGTTCGGCCGCCGCATGGAGATAGGTGGCACCGGTGATGCGGGAGAGCGTGAGGCCGCCGCTGACATAGTCGTTGTGGACGTGGGTCTCGGCGACGTGGGTGATCTCGATCGCGGCCTGCTCGGCCTGCTCGACAACCCGTTGGATGTCGCGCTGCGGATCGATGACCAGTCCCACTGTTCCGTCGTGGACGATGTAGGACCGATCTCCGAGCGATGCGGTGTCGATGGTGATGACGTTCATGGCTGCTCCTCCGTGTTGCCGACAATTGTACGTACAAATGTGGTCGAAAGGCAACCCGGCGTTCGGGCCGGGTCCGTCGAGACGTCTGGTTCAGCTGCGCGTGGTCGCCGCCAACGACGGCGCCGTCCCCTTCGAGAAGTGCGAGACGAACCGGTAGCGGTCGCCGCGGATGAGTGTGGTGCGCCACTCGATCGGGGTGCCGTTCGCCGTCCCCAACCGTTCGAGCGACATCGCAGCTTCGCCACGCCGCATCTTCAGGGTCTTGCGTTCCACGGGAGTCGGAAGGATCGGGGCGATGCGTTCCCAGCCGGCGTCGGGGCGCGTCCCGCACTTCTTCTCGAGTTCGTCGTAGAGCGCGGTGTTCTCGAAGTTGCTGGACAGGAGCTTGCCTGCGATGTCCATCGGGAGCCACACGCGGTCGAGGGCCAGTGGCTCCTCGTCTGCGCATCGGATGCGTTCGAGGAAGAACAGTGGCGTTGCCGAATCGAGGCCGAGTTGTTCGGCGACGACCGGGTCGATGTCCTCTCGGAGATCGATCACGTGGCTGCGCGGTGTGGCGCCGGAGGCTTCGATCGAGCGAAAGAGGCTGTACAGCGCGCCGAGCGGCTGTTCGAACTGGCTGCGGTTGACGACGGTGCCTCGTCCGCGTTCACGGCGCAGGATTCCCGCCTCGTTGAGATGCCGGATCGCTTCACGCACCGTGTGGCGACTCACCTCGTACTCGCCGACGAGTTCGGCATCCGTCGGAAACCGGTCGTCGAACTCCCCTGCGTCGAGCCGCGTCTCGAGTGCGGAGTGCAGTTGAGCCCAAAGCGGCATCGGGCTGTCGCGGTCGAGTGTCATGGCTTCCCGTCGATACGTCGTCAACCGAATGCGTGGAGATCCGGACAAACAGACTCTAGGGGGAATGCCGCCGTTGCTAAATGTACGTACAATAGATATGTTCGACGTCGATTCGGTATGCGGTGTCCACCTGTTCATCACCCCCACATCGACAGCGCAACGCTCGTCGAGGCCGTTCGGACTGGCGCTGTGACGTGACGGGCGAGATCGTTGCGATCGCCCTCGGCCTGCTGGTCGGATTGTCGCTCGGAGCGCTCGGTGGTGGCGGCTCGACGCTGGCCGTTCCGATCCTCGTGTTCGTCGCAGGTCTCCAAGCACGAGACGCCACGACTGCGTCGCTGCTGGTCGTCGGCGTGGCTTCGGCGTTCGGGGTGGTCAGCCACTTGCGCAACGGCAACGTCCGCTTGGGCGCCGGGATCGCCTTCGGGGCTGCGGGCATCGTCGGCTCGAGGATCGGGTTGCTCGTCAACCGGGCCCTCGACGAGAACGTCCTGCTCATCGCGTTCTCGGTGCTGATCGCCTTCGTCGCGATCCGCATGTACCGCAGCGTCGACCCCTCGGGAGCTGAGACCGACCTGCGTGACGACGGCGACTCGCCGGGTCGCAGCGCAGGCGTGGTCACGAAGCAACGCGCCGCGTCCAAGGCCGGGCTCGACCTCTCGGCGTCGGCGATCGCGAAACTCGCCGGAGCCGCGTCGATCGTCGGTCTCCTCACCGGACTCTTCGGGGTCGGTGGAGGTTTTGCCGTCGTCCCGGCGTTGACGCTGCTGTTGAAGTTCCCAGCCAGAGAGGCGATCGGGACCTCGCTCGTCGTGATCGTCATCAATGCGGGTATCGCTCTCGCGATGCGAGCCGGGGACATCGGCTTCGACTGGGGCGTCGTCGCCCCGTTCCTCGGCACCGTCACGATCGGCGTCATCGTCGGTACCCGCGTGGCCGACAACATCGAAGCCGACCGCCTCACCCGAGCGTTCGCGCTCATGTTGGGCGCCGTCGCGGCCTCCACCGCTGTCTCCGCCCTACTCACCGCCTGACCGACCTCAACCCATTCCAGGAAAGCAACATGACCAACACCCAGACCTCCACGCCGCCAGACGACGCGACCGTCACCACGCTCGACACCGACGTCATCGACGCGTCACAGCTGCGGCAACTCATCGACGAGGATCCGCTGATCCGAGTGCTCGACGTCCGCACCGGCGGCGAGTTCGACAGCGTCCACATCCCCGGCTCGTACAACGTCCCGCTCGACACACTCGGGGAACACGCCGGCGACCTCGCACAGCTCGAACACCAGGTCGTGCTCGTCTGTAAGTCAGGCGCCCGCGCCGACCAAGCCCACGACAAGCTCGCCGGGGCCGGCAAACAGCGACTGCACCTCCTCGACGGCGGCCTCGATTCATGGGTCGCTGCGGGCGGGGATGTCGTACGCGGCGCGTCAGAGACGTGGGCGATGGACCGACAGGTGCGCCTCGTCGCCGGTTCGATCTCGCTCGTCGGCATCATCGGCTCCGTCTTCGCCCCCAAGGCCAAGTGGTTGGCCGGCGCCGTGGCGACCGGTCTCACGTTCTCCGCAGTGAGCAACACCTGCGCCATGGGCAACGCCCTCGGAAAGCTCCCGTACAACAAGGGCAGAGGCTGCGACGTCGAAGCAGTACTGCGCGAAATGCGGATGGTCGCCTGACGACGACGTCCCATCCACGTTTCGAGACCTGTCGAAGGGCCGAATGCTGGCGGTCGTGGTGCAAGTGGTGGTGGTGGTCGTGGTGCAATCTGCGTTGACAGTCCGTTGATGCGAGCGAGGTGTTGCGGTCACCAGTACCTGTGACGCTTCGAGGTGGCCGGGGTCGTTGCCCCGCTCCCCTCACCCTCAGGAGACCCCACCATGAATGAAGCGAACACCGACGACACCTCGAAGCCCGTCGAGCACGGTCGGTTGGTCGTCGGTTTCGACGGCTCGGACAGCTCGATCGCCGCATTGCACTGGGCGGCACAGGAGGCTTCACTCCGCAACGCCGCCGTCACGGTGATCGCCTCGTTCGCAATGTCGCCACCGATCGACTACGGCCTCGGCCTCGGCTCTGCCGGAGTCGCCGCTGCAGCTGCTGCCGAGGAGCTCGCCGAATGGACGCGAGACGAACTCGCCACACGTGTGCACGAGGCATTCGCCGATCACGTCGCCGTCGGCCACGACTATCACGCGGTCGCCGCACGACCAGGGTCGGCCCTGAGGACCGCAGGCGACGACGCCGACCTCGTCGTGGTCGGCAGGTCCGGTGCAGGAGCGATCGGTCGACTGCTCCTCGGTTCGGTCACCACCGAACTCCTCGCACACGGTCCCTGCCCCGTCGCTGTCATCCCTGCGACGACGAGCCCGGCCACGGGCGGGGTCCTGGTCGGCACCGACGGATCGGAACATTCGAAACGCGCTGTGCGGTGGGCGGTCGACGAGGCCGACAGGCGTGCAACCACCCTGACCGTCGCGCACTGCTGGAAGGCACCGCACCGGGTTGCGGCCGACGGCAGCGACCGTGGTGACAGTCTCCGCAAGGTCGACGCCGAGATCATCCTCGACGAAGCGATCGAAGCCGCGCGGGAGGTCTCAGGAGGCGACATCGAGCCCCGCCTCGTCAAGGGAGGGACCGTCGATTCGCTCGTCGAACTCTCAGCGGCGCATGACCTCATCGTCCTCGGTTCGCGCGGACGAGGCGGGTTCGCTTCGATGCTTCTCGGATCGGTCGCTCACGCTGTTGCGGCGCACTCGTCATGCCCAACCGTCGTCGTACGCTGATCGGAACGCGCCGCCGAGGCGTGATCCTGTCGTCAGCCCCGGCGGCGGGTCGACGCCGGCCCGTACGCTCGCGGTACCTGGAAAGGCTCACCTGAGATCATGACCCTGGAGACAATGACCGCCACGCTTCACCGGTTGGCAGCGTCGGGTTTCGTCGACGACCTGGTCGCTGACGGCACGACACTGTTCAGTCGCACCACGGGGAAGCGCTACGACGTCACAGACCTGCGCTCCGGCGAGATCGTCCGTTTCGAAGGTGATTCGGACCCGGACGACGAGGCAATCGTGGTCGCCATCACCACCGCCGACGGCACTGCGCTCGGCACGTTCACGATGCCGTACGGCCCCGGAGCATCTGCTGAAGAGGCTCAGGCACTCCGCCGTCTTCTTCCGCCCATCGCGTAACGGCCGACCGTCGTCCCTGACCCCGTCGGGCAATCTCTGGACGTGGCAACGTCCATCGGTCGAAATGCTCGGAACACGCATGCATCGGATACGGCTCTGTTGATGGCCTGTTGATCTGTGGACAACCGAGCCGAGATGCGGTGCGGCCACGGTGGCACACACGACGTCGCAGACCCCGAGCCACGCCCCCGCATGCGACGGGTCCGCGACGTCGTCCACGAACAGTCGCAGCGGGAAAGCAATCCGACGGTGCCGGAAACCACACACACAGACCAACGAGTGACGGACTCGACCAGGAGAACGACGGTCGGCGCACGTGTGGCGGAGCATCCGTGATCGCTCCGACCACGGCAGCGATGATCGAGGCAACGCTCGATGACCACACGAGGGGACCTCAGTTCATCGACCAGGTCACGGCGACGATCTGCGAGGCATTGGACACACACACGTCGTTCATCACATCGTCGCTGACTGCCGCACCCGGGCGCAGCCGACTTCTCGCATGCTGGACGGCCGACCATCGCGGGGATCTGATCGAGCACGCTTCCCCCCAGCTCGATCATCCGTCATCCTCGGCAGTCGTCGTCCGCGACCTCGATTCGACCCGAGCGGGCGACCGGTGGCTGATCGATCGCGGACTCATCTCGATCGTCACGATCACCATCCCGACCCGTCGACGCCCCGACAACACCAGCTTGTGCACAGCGCACACCGACATGCTGAATCTCACCGACGACGAACTGACTGCACTGCGTCTCGTTGCCCTCCGCCTCGCGTGCGAGCTCGACGAGGCCGAGGTCGTCGGCCTGCGACGTGACCGAGACCAGATCGATGCGGGACCAGTTGCTGCACACCCAGACCCTGGAATCGGTCAAGCGGCTGGCCGGCGGTGTGGCCCATGACTTCAACAACGCCCTCCACGTGATCCGCGGCAACATCTCAGCGCTCCAGCGGGACCGCCCTCACGACGCCGAGAACCTCGACCATCGGCTCGCGGCAATCGTCCGCGCCGTCGATCGCATGTCGGCGCTCGTCGACCGTTTGACGGTCATCGGTCGGTCGCCGACGAATCAACCAACCCGCGTCCTGGTCGATCAGTTCATCTCCGACCTCGCACCCGAGCTCTGCGAGTTGCTCGGCCCCGAGGTCACGTTGCGGTGCGAGCTCAACGCAGCAGACTGCGCGGTGCTGATCGATCGAGGCCGCCTCGAGGATGTCGTCTCGAGCCTGGTGCGCAACGCACAGGAGGCGCTGGAGCTGCGCGGCACCATCACGATCAGCTCACGGCGTGGTGCCGACGAATCGGTCTCGATTCACGTCATCGACGACGGGATCGGTTTGGACGTCGAGACGACGAGGCACATCTTCGAGCCGTTCTTCAGCACGAAGTCGCCGGGCGTGGGTGTCGGACTCGGCCTTGCGCTCTCGTCCGCCACCATCACCGATGCAGGCGGCACCGTCACCGTCCACTCCGTACCGGGAGCGGGCACAACCGTCACGGTCGAGCTTCCGTGCCGTCACGCCACGACCACAGACAATCGTGACTCGACCGCCCCGATCACTGACCCACTAACGTGACATCAGCGGCCGCGACCTCTTGTAGAAAGCCGACTCCATGCATCCGCAGCACACGACCATTCCCGGCCCCGGCGCAGACCTCCCCGTCAGACGTCGGATCCTGGTCGTCGACGACGACAGCGATGCTCGCATGATCGTCACCGACGAGTTGGTCGAATTCGGCTTCGACGTCACCGAGGCAGCCGACGGCCCCGACGCCCAACGTCAGATCGAGCAACGTCTTCCCGATCTCGTCGTCCTCGATCTCGGACTTCCGGGCATCGGGGGTCTCGACGTCCTCAAATGGCTCAGGACGAGGAGCAACCTGCCCGTGATCGTGTTGACCGGGCGCGGTCATCACTCGGACCGGGTCGTGGGACTCGAACTGGGCGCCGACGACTACGTCGTCAAGCCGTTCGACGCACGCGAACTCGTGGCCCGCGTCAACGCCGTGCTCCGCCGAGGACACGACGATGACGCGTCGGCGAAGCTCGACTTCGGCGATCTCGTGATCGACATCGAGAGCCGAGACGTCGTGCGTGGCGGCGCACTCCTCGATCTCACGGCGAAGGAGTTCGATCTCCTGGCGTTCATGGCTCGCTCCCCCCGTCGAGCCTTCACGCGCCAGCAACTCCTCGATTACGTCTGGCAGTCGTCGACCGAATGGCAGGACCCGTCCACTGTCAACGAACACGTCCACCGACTGCGCCGCAAGCTCGAACCCGTTCCTGCCACACCGCGCTGGATCACGACGATCCGGGGCGTCGGCTACCGGTTCACCCCCTGACCCACGATGCGTCCCGATCACGCTCACGACCCACACCGTCCCGACCGTGCCCGCTGACCTCTCGGTACTGACGGCGCTCGTCCAATCGGCAGAGGATGCCATCGTCACGATCGACGAGCAGCAGAAGATCGTGCTGTTCAACGACGTCGCCGAGCAACTCTTCAGGTACCGCCGGGACGACGTGATCGGTCGACCACTCGACATCCTCATCCCCGAGCAGTCCCGAGAACGCCACACCCGGCTCGTGAGCGAGTTCGGTCAGGAGCAGACGACGTGGCGACGAATGTCGCAGCGCCGCGACCTCGCTGCGTTGACCGCCGAGGGCGAGCAGTTCACCGCCGCGATCACGATCATGAAGACCACGGCACTCGGTCAGCCGATGTACACCGCCGTGATCCGAGACGTGACGAGCGCCGACCGCGCCGAGGCTCTGATCAGAGCGCTTTTCGAAGGAAGCGCGTCCGCAACCGGGCCGGAGTTCCTCGCCACGGCGGTCGAGGCAGTCGCCGATGCACTGCAGATCGACTCCGTCGTCGTCTCGACTCCGTTGCCGAACCGGCCGGGATGGCATTGCGTCGTCGACGGCATCTCCGGTGGTCGCCAGCTCGATCCGACAGAGTTCCAGATCATCCGAACGTCCGACCGGTCCGACGTGGCCAGTGATGTGCTCTTCGTCCCCGACGACTTCACGGTCAACGGTCCTGCAGCCTCGGTGGCACAGCGCGACAACCTGGTCTGGCTCGCGATGATCGGTCTCGTCGGCAGCGACGGTTCGATCGTCGGGCACCTCGGGCTCGGGCACACGACCACAACTCACCTCACCCAGGCCGAACGCCAGAGCCTGCACATCTTCGGCGCCCGAATCGCCGGCGAGCTGGAGCGGCTGCGAAAGGACGCAGAACTCCGAACGTACGTCGACCTGCGTGAGCGGATCGTGGCGTCCGGTCCCTTCGGCGTGATGTACTCGAGTCTCGTCAGCCCGACTCGATGGAGCAACGATCGTGCCGTCGAGATCTTCGGCCGGACCTTCACCGACGGCAACCCCACGCCATGGGACGAGGTCATCCATCCCGACGATCTCGCCGAGTTCCGTCGGCAGCACGCGATCCTGCGACAGTCCGGTGAACCGCTCGCGCTGCCGCTGCGCATCATTCGCCCGACCGGCGAGATCCGCTGGTTGCGGATGCACGGCGCAGCCGGCTTCGACGACGACGGCCGGCCCTGTGAGATCACGGCGTTCGTCGTCGACCGCACCGAAGAACACGAAGCAACCGAGGCGCTCGAAGCACAGAACGTCGAATTCAAAGGCAGCCTCGACGCGTTTTCGGACATTCGATTCCGCCTCGACGCCAACGGGACCATCCTCGGAGTGCGCGCCGGGACGATGGCGCCGGTCATCGCGCCGATCGACGAAGTCGTCGGCTCGCCGATCGCCGACCGGTATCCGCCGCACGTCGCACGCCGAGTCCTCGCTGCGATCTCGTCGACACTCGAGGGACAGTCGACGCCGCCGATCCGCTTCACCCTCGCCGCCGCCGACCGACCAGCACACTACGAAGCACGCTTCGCTGCCCTCTCGGACGATTCCGTCCTGATGGTCCTGCGCGACGCAGCAGATCTCCATCTCCTCGAGGACCAGTTGGTCCACGCCGGAGCCATGCAGTCGATCGGCCGGCTCGCCGGAGGCATCGCACATGACTTCAACAACGTGCTCCACGTGATTCGCGGCCACGCCGCCGCTCTCGACCGTCACCCGGACGATGCGGACGCGACCAAACGGCGCATCGGTGCGATCACCAGGGCCGTGGACCGCACCTCGTCACTCATCGACCGGCTGATGCGGATCAGCCGACCGGAGACGTACCACCTCAGCCCGTCGCCACTGGACGAATTCCTGGAGAGTCTGGGTCTGGGTCTCCCGAAGCTCGTCAGTGACGACATCGAACTCTTCTTCGAGTTCGACGCCGCCGGTCGCGCAGTGATGATCGACGACAGTCAATTCGAGAACGTCATCCTGAACCTCGTCGCCAACGCATCCGATGCAATGCCGGCCCGAGGAACGATCACGATCTCGACGTCGTCGATCGACGCTCACACGGTCGAGATCGTGGTGGCCGACACCGGTCAGGGGATGGATGCCGACACCGCAGCGCTCGTGTTCGAACCGTTCTTCACGACCAAGACACCCGAACTGGGAACCGGACTCGGCCTCGCCACGTCGTACAGCACGATCACCGAGGCCGGCGGATCGATGTCGGTCCGGTCGGAGCTCGGAGCCGGAACCACGTTCACCATCCGACTCCCCGCCGTGAGCCTCACCGAGAAGGACACCTCCTCGGCGATCACGCAGCCGCCGCCGACTCCGAGCGACGCCAGGATCCTCATCGTCGAGGACGAGCCCGACGTCCTCGAACTGTGCGCCGACCTCCTCCGTCACGCCGGGTACGACGTGGTGTCTGCGACCGACGGCGAACGAGCACTGTCGCTGCTCGACTCGGGCTGGGAGGTCGACCTCCTCCTGACCGACGTCGTGATGCCGAGAGTCTCGGGTCCCGAACTCGCAACCCGGGTCCAGGAGCGGCTTCCCGGGCTTCCCGTCATCTTCATGTCCGGATATGCCAGTGAAGTACACGCCGAACGGCTCGGCTGGGGAACCGAACACATCCTTCGCAAACCATTCAGCGACGACGAACTCCTCGCGGCCGTCCACGACCGCCTCGTGCGCTGACGTTCGCGTCACCGCACGTACCGCTCGTCACCCACTTGGTGAGCGGTCTGGCCGAGCCACGTGCCCGCGTCGTCGTGACCTCGATGGTGGGGTCGGTCGACGACGCGACGACCGGGCCCGGAACGGTGGAACGGAAACATCAGGACCGGGGTCGGGGCCTCTGCGACGATGTTGCTGGCGACGCTGCCGTGTACGAGGCGCGACATTCCCGTGCGGCCGTGCGTGCCGACGACGAGGATCGCGTCCGATCTGGCGCGCATCATCTGAGCGAGACCTCCGGCGGGCGAAACGGGGTCGTAGACGACGACACCGTCGAGGTCGAGTCCGGGCGCTTCGAAGCGCCGCACCAGGTCGGTCATGTACGCGTGCTCGTCGCCGTCAGGCCCGAACCAGCGATCGGACGGGGTCGAAGGGTCGAATGGTTCCGGTGTGGGTTGGACGACGATGACGAAACGCAAGCGCAAGCCGTACCCGACGGCCCAGTCGACAGCCGCCTCGCAGACCCGCTCCCCCGGTTCGTCGCCGCTGATCGCAACGACGAGTTCGCGGATTGGCTGGTCTTCGTAGACGTCAGCGGCCGGACCGGCGAACAGCACGGGCATCGTCGACTGTCGCACGACGTCCTCCGGGATCGACCCGATGAGACCGACCGACCGGCCATGCCCGTGCGTTGCCATGCACACCATGGCGTCATGTTCACGGGCGACCTCGACGATCGCGTCCGGCACCCGAGTGGACAGTGACGTCGCTGACCAGTCGAGGTGCTCGTCGGCGACCGCCTCGTCGAGCATCGATTCGTCGAGGTCGACAGGGAGCGACGCCACGGTCATCACACCGATACCGAGGTGCAACGCAGCGCCGATCCGCTTTCCCGGTGTGATCCCGCGATCTGCATGACGCGATCCGTCGAGTGGGATCACGACGTTCAGCGGCTTCGGCAAGGCGGCTGCTGTCTGGAGTGAACTCGGTTCTGGCACGCACCCAGGATCCGCGATGGCGATCACCGTTCGGTCGGCGCCACGTCAACGGCGGAACAACGATGGTGGCCGGTGAGAACACAGTGCTGGCGCCGCACATTCACCGGCTGACACCGCTCGTGCGCTGGCAGAATCGACCAATGCTCAGTCCTGGACAACCAGCCCCAGCGTTCTCACTCCCTGACCAGGACAACCGAATCGTGAGCCTCGCCGAACTGGCCGGCAGCTGGGTCGTGCTGTGGTGGTATCCCAAAGCCGCCACGCCAGGTTGAACCGTCGAGGGACAGGCGTTGCGTGACAGCGCCGACCGATTCGACGAACTCGGTGCGATCATCCTCGGTGCGTCGTTCGACACGCCTGCGGAGAACCTCGCCTTCGCCCGGGCTCAAGAGTTCCCGTTCCGGCTGCTGAGCGATCTCGACCACACCGTCGGCGCTGCCTATGAAGTCACGAGGGACCCCGATGACAAGTTCGCCGACTTCCCACGCCGGCACAGCTACCTCATCGACCCCGAGGGTCGTATCCATCGCTCCTACGACGTCACCGACGTCGCCCGCCACGCCGACCACGGCATTTCCCACATCGAACGAGCACAGCAGGCACGATGAGCGCGCAGCCGTACACCCCAACATCGGCCAGCACGCCTGTCGACCCGGGCCGTGACGCCGAGCAGCTACAAGCCCGCGTCGCCACGGTCTCACGGGGCGCTGCGCGTGCGGCCGTACTCGGCGTGAACGACGGCCTCGTCACCACCGTCTGTCTGGTCCTGGCAGTCGCCGGTGCCAGCTCCGGCGTCGCCGAGGTCCGCATCGCCGGCCTCGCCAGCCTCATCGCAGGCGCGTTCTCGATGGCGGCCGGTGAATGGATCTCCGTTCGCAGCCAGGTCGAACTCTTCGACGGCATCGTCAACGAACTCCACCATCTCAGCCAACGCAATCCGCGACTCCTCCTCGATGCACTGACCTCGAAACTCGAAGACAGCGGCCTCGCAACCGACACCGCACAGCGCGTCGCCACCGAACTTCCGCTCGAAGGCGACCGCTTCGTCGACTTCACCGCCCGCACCGTCTTCGGGTTCGACCCCGGCGAGGTCGGCTCACCCCCGTCGCTGCAGCGTCTTCGTTCGGCCTCTTCACCGCCGGTGCCGTCGTACCACTCGCACCGTGGTTCCTGACGAGCGGAACCGCCGCCATCGTCGCCTCCGTCACGGCAACCGCGCTCGCCAGCCTGGTTGTCGGCGGATGGGTCAGCAAGTCGTCGGCCAACCCCGTCGCACAGGGAGCATCACGCCAGCTCGCAATCGTGCTCGTCGCCTCCGTCGTCACCTACGGCATCGGCGCACTGTTCGGAACCGCCATCGGCTGAACCGTCAGCGCGACCAGACGGTGAAGTCGAACTGTGATCGTGGCTCGCATGAGCCGACTCCCCGGGTTCGACGAGGTCTCGTCGCGTGGATTCCTCAAGTGGCCGTGTCCGTGTCCGTCTCCGCGATGGCGTCGTACGTCCAGTCGGGACGTTTGCGCCAGAACGACTCGTCGTACACCGCTGTTCCGTCGGCGAGGTCGATCAGCTTGGGTATCGGGAGTCGACGGGGATGAGGGCAACGTCCGGTTTCGATGTGTTCGGCGAACTCGTCGGGGAAGGCGCGCAGGATGCTGCTCACGAGGATCCGTTCCTCGGAGGCGAGGAAGCAGCGGCTGCCGTCGGTGACCCTGTCGAGCCACCCGCCGATGACGGCGAGGTCGTCGTCGCCACCTGTGCCGAGATGGATGCGTTCGAGGTGTTCGGTGATCGCGCTGGAACCGAGCTTGCAAGGAGGGCACTGGCCGCAGGACTCGATCGAGAGGAACCGAGAGAGCCGATAGGCGGTCTCGACCATGCACGTCGTGTCGTCGTAGACGATGAAGCCGGCTGAGCCCATGCCACTCCCGACCGCTGCCAGCCCCTCGTAGCTCACAGCGGCGTCGAGGTGCTCGGGCGTGATCACTGCGTTCGCCACCCCGGAGAACACCGCTTTGACGGTTCGCCCTGGCTTCACGCCACTCCCGACAGCGTCGATGACGGCACCCAGTGGCGTGCCCATCTCGATCTCGCCGACGTCGGGTGCCACGACATCGCCGACGACGGTCGCAACCATGGTCCCGGGAGACTCGGCGGTGCCCATCGAACGGAACCAGTCAGCACCGCGCACGAGAATGTGGCACACGTTGCTGAGTGTCTCCACGTTGTTGACCAATGTGGGGTGGGCTCCCGGACCATCGCCGTGTGAGCCGTCCGTTGCTCGGGATTCCCATCCGAGTTGTGGCGCCGTCGCGAAGAGGCCGTGGATGTGCGGTGGAAGCCAGCGCGGGAGCGGTTCGTTTCCTTCGATCACTTCGAGCATCGCCTTCTCCTCGCCGAACAGGTACTCCTCGGGGCCGGCCACGATCGTGACCGAGCACCCGTCGCACAAGCCCGCATCCTGGAACTCTTCGACGGCGCGCTTCACCAGGTCGATCTCGCGTTCGAAGCTGGCCTTGAGGCAGATGTAGACGTCATGAGCTTCGATCGTTGCGGCGGCGATGATCACCCCTTCGACGAGTTGATACGGGTTGGCTCGAATCAACGCTCGATCCTTGAACGTGCCGGGTTCGCCCTCGGCACCGTTGCAGACCAGGTAGCGGCGATCACCGCGCTGCGCAGCGATCCCGGCCCACTTCCGACCGGTCGGGAAACCGCCACCTCCGCGCCCGCGCAGCCCGGATTTCGAGATCAGCTCGATCGTGGCCGCTGGACCCAGTTGTCGGGCGCGCTCGATCCCGCGCCCTCCGACATCGGACGCGAGATGGTCGTCCAACGTCGTGACGGGTTCGAGCGGTAACAGGAAGGTGGTCATCGTGCGCTGCTCGCAACATGGCCACGCGTCGACGCGTGCGGATCGGTCACAGTGCTCACCTGTCGATCATCGCGGTCTTCGTGTGCGGAAACCAGGGCCGAACGTCCCCGAGTACGAACAACATCGGCGACGCCGTCGAGACGACGACATCACGACTCAGGTGGCCGCGGACCAGAACTCGATCCGGTTCCCTGCAGGATCGGAGACGAAAAAGCCAGGTGAGCTCCATCGATTCCCGATCGGCGACACCTCGATCCCGTTACGTACCAGTGCCTCGCGCACGACAGCTACGTCGTCGATCCGCCAACTGAGCGTCACACCGGTTCCGTCGCCGCTGACCATGCCGGCCTCGTGGGCATCGGCCACGCTGATGTGCGCCCCCGAGTGCAGTTCGAACTCGACGAACCAGTCTCGTTCCATGGACGTGCGGAGACCGAGCCCGGTTCGGTAGAAGTCGACCAGCTCGAACCACCGATCACTGTAGAGAACGGTGTTCGACCCGGTGATTCGGATCGGTGCAGAACGCTGATCCAGATGCTCGACGAAGTGAGCCCAACAGGGTGCCTCGCCGCCTTGGTCAAGGTCATCGGCCATCACGACATCATGACAAAATTCCTCGTACCCCTGTCGTCTGGATCTGCCCTTGCGGATTATTCAATAGTTTCATACTATTGGATTATATGACGATCCTGGAGGAGCACGAACGGCGATCACGACCACGTACTCCGCTCGATACTCGACGAATTGCTCAGCGCCGAGGAACCCAAGGCCGACGAACACATCCACATGCGCTCGAGCCCGCCGACGC
This sequence comes from Ilumatobacteraceae bacterium, assembly GCA_963797925.1. Taxonomy (GTDB): domain Bacteria; phylum Actinomycetota; class Acidimicrobiia; order Acidimicrobiales; family Ilumatobacteraceae; genus Ilumatobacter_A. The sequence continues at coordinate 731,473 of CAWCQZ010000002.1, forward strand.
CGACGAGGCACGATCGGCGACAACGGCACCGTCAGGCGCGAGTGATGTCCGCTGACATCGCTTGGGCGTCTGCCACCGACAGACGGGTCAACTCGACGAGCATCTCGTTGCGCGCACGCATCCAGGCTGGATGGAGCGCACACTGCCCGCTCTCGTTGCACTTGCGATCGACCAGCACGCACTGCCCGTTGTCGGTCGGACCTTCGATCTCCTCGATCACCGCGAGCACCGAGACCTCGGCGAGGTCGGCCACCAACGAATATCCACCCGACGGTCCCGGGTCCGAACGGACCCATCCCGCTTTCACCAGCGGCGTCATCACCTGGGCGAGAAAGCCACCGGTGGTCGACACTCGATCACCGAGATCGGAACCCTTCAACGGGAGAGTCGACCTGTCTCGTTCCGTGCCCAGTTCGATGAGCGCACGCACGGCGAGATCGCTCTTACGGGTCACTTCGAGTCGCACGCCCAACGAGTGTACGCGCCATGCGACTTGAGGTCAGCCAACGCGCCGACCTCGCGGTACGAGCACTGGTTCTGCTCCGGCGATCACCATCGCGACTGCGCAGCGCCGACCTGGCAAGAGCGCTCGGGACGACGCCGGGCTTCGTGCCGCAGGTGATGAGTCCGCTCGTGAGAGCCGAATGGATCGGCTCCCGGCCGGGCCCGATGGGCGGCTACGAGCCGATCGCCGACCTCGGCGCACTCAGTGTGCTGCAGGTGGTCGAGGAGATCGACGGTCCCACCGACTCGGGCAGATGCGTCGTGGCCGAGCAGCAGTGTGAACCCAGTCAGCCGTGCGCACTGCACCATTCATGGGATCGGGCACGGCGCGAACTCGTCGAAGCGCTCGCGTCGCTCACCATCGCCGACGTGGGCGCCACGTGACGATCAGGACGCCATCGGCCACCGAGGCGCTCGCCGTGCGTGCGGTCACCCGACCAGACGCGCCCGCAGTGGCGTTCGGCAGTGATCCCGACATGACCCCTCGCCAACCCCCACCGCCTCAGGAGGCTCTCCACATGACGACCATCAGTACCGACCAGCGTCTCGGCGACATCGTGACGGCGCGACCAGCGCTTGCCCGCGAGCTCGAACGCCGCGGCCTGGACTACTGCTGTGGTGGGTCTGCGACCCTCGCAGAGGCCTGCACCGATGTCGGACTCGACGCCACATCCACCGCCGCCGAATTCGAATCGCTGGTCGCCGACGAGGAACCGGCGACGTGGTCGACCATGGGAGTCGTGCAACTGGTCGACCACCTCGAGTCGACGCACCACGCCTACTTGACCGACGAACTGCCGCTCCTGTCGGAGTTGTGCGCGAAGGTCGATTCGGTGCACGGCGCCAACCACCCCGAACTCGCCGACATCCGCACAGCGGTCGAGGACATCCGAGCCGATCTGGAACCGCACCTGACCATGGAGGAACAGCGCCTGTTCCCGACGATTCGCGAGCTCGCCGTCTCCCGGTCGCCATCGGCCGCTCGCGGATCGGTCGAACAGCCGATCTCGATGATGCTCCTCGAGCACGACGTGGTCGGCAAGCTCCTGGCACACCTGCGCGACCTCACCGACGGGTACGTGCTTCCTGACGATGCGTGCGTTTCGTACGCCTCACTTTTCGACCGTCTGCAGACGCTCGAAGCCGACACCCATCTCCACATCCACAAGGAGAACAACCTCTTGGCCCCGATGGTCATCCGCCTCGAACGTCGATGCCCTTCGTGATCGTTCGTCCACTCACCGACGACGACCTCGCAGATCGTGGACTCTTGGCCACTCGAGACGACGTGGCGCTCCTCGTGCGTTCCTTCTATCGGTACGCGGCGATGGACGAACTCCTCGGACCGATCTTCCACGCCGCCGACGTCATCTGGGACGATCACCTCGTGACGCTGACCGACTTCTGGTCGTGGCAACTGCTCGGCGAGCGCTGCTACACGCGCCAACCGCTACGCGCCCACGAACCGGTTCACGCCCGTACGCCGTTCGCTGATGAGCACTACGAACGCTGGCTCGACCTCTTCGTCAGCACCGTCGACGAGCTCTTCGTCGGTGACACCGCCGAACTCGCGAAACACCGAGCGACGAAGATGGCGACGGCGTTACGCAAACTGCTGAACGGCGAGTACGGCGAGGCAGGTGTTCCGACCGAACCGCTGTGGACGGCGCGCTGACAGGCTGTCACGTCACCATCTGACGTGTCAGGTGTCCAGGTCGAGATCGACATCGACCTGGGTTCGGATCAACGTGGCACCGCGCTCGATGTAGGCATCGGCCGGGCAGGGCGAGGAGGCCGTTGGCGTCGATCGACGGTCCGGCCCCAGTCGGGAGGGGCTTCACCGATCGATTCGAACCGACCGTGCCGGACGTCTCGTACGAGCCCGTTTCGTGCGCTGTCGTCATCTCACGTGTACGACAGCATGGCTAACATCCAGCGATGCGGAGACCGACCGGTACCGGGTTCGACTCGATCGACGACGCCGTCGGCGGGCTGATCACCGGCGACAACGTCGTGTGGCTCGGCGACGATCGCTCGGTGTACGCCGCTCTGCGAACTGGCTTCGTGGAAGCGGCGACTCGAGACGGTCAACGGGTGCTGCACGTTGCGTTCGATGCGTCCGTCGGGCACCAGATTCCCGACACGGAGTGGCTGGATGCCGGCCCGAGGTCTGCGTTCTCGCAACCTCGGGCACTCGCCGACGAACTCGACCGACGCTTTCGCGAGGACCGCCCCGATTGCATCGTCGTCGACGACCTCGGCGGGCCGATACGGCGATGGGGGGTTGCGACGACGGTCGACTTCTTCTCTCGTGCATGCCCCACCATGCTCCAAGCCGGGATCACCGCGTACTGGAGCGTCGGATCCGAGCTCGGCAGATCGTCGCTCGACGCAGTTCGCCAGATCACACAGTGCTTCATCGATGTGCGCAATGGCAGCCTTCGCGTGGTCAAGTCCGAGGGGCGAGCGTCCAGCCAGCAGGGCGTGTCGTATCGGCTGCGAGTCGACGATGCGGGCGTCACGGCCTCGATTGCTCCGAGCGGCGGTCGACTCGCACGCGGCCTGGCTGCACTGCGTCGTGATCTCAGCCTCACCCAGCAGGAGTTGGCGACCATCGGCGGCGTCACGGCGAGCGCGATCTCCCAGGCCGAGTCGGGTGCCCGCGGCCTTTCGCTCGACACACTGCTGCGAATCTCCGACGAACTCGCCGTTCCGATCGACCGACTCGTGAGCGCGGCGCACCAGCCGCAGTATCAACTCGCACGTCACGATCGCCGCAGACGACTCGGTGACAGCGTCATCGCCCTGGCCGCCGACGCGACGGTCGGGACCCGTGTGTTCCTCGTCGAACTCGCGGATGGTGCGTCCGACACTCCTGACCAACCACACCACGGCGTCGAGGTGATCGCGATGATCGGCGGACTCGTCCAGATCGACCTGGGCACGGACCGGCCGGTGCTGCGCGCAGGCGATGCCCTCGTCGTTGCGGACACCGTCGTGAAGTCGTGGCGGAACCTCCGGAGCGAACCCGCCCGGTTCTTCCGTGTCCTCCGTGACTGAGCAGTGCAGATCCACCGACGACAGCACCGCTGTTGCTCGGTCGGGCGGCGCATCGACCTGCCTACCGTTCTCGTGAGACAGCCACACGCGCGCCGGCGTCCCGGCGCGTTCCAGACCCAGATGGAGCTCAACATGACCGCGACCGGAACATTCAAGGGATCAGCCGTCGGCGGCTCTGCTGGCGAACGGGCATCGCGAGTGCTCCGAGACCACGCGATCCGAACGGAACGCCAACTCCACGAACTCGAGTCCGACCTCGTTGGCTTGTCGTCGGACCGTGGCACGATCCAGGAGGACCTCGACGGCACACGCCGCTTGATCGAGGCAATCCGTTCCGATCTCAACCGCACACAGCGTGCGCTGGCTCGGGTCACAGCCGGGACATTCGGGCTCTGCACATCGTGCAAGGAGCCGATCGCCGCGCAACGCTTGGCAGCGATTCCCGAATCCGAACGCTGCAAGAACTGCGCCTGACGCCGAGGCGATCGAGCCACCGTGCGCTGAGCGAGGACTCGTCACGTCCGCTCGTCCAACCACTACTTTCGGCGACGTGGGATCTTCTCGTCCGCCGCCCGATCGTGCACCTGGACTGTTCGACGAGGCCGATCGACGGGCGAACGAGACAGCGTTCCCCATGACGACCAGCGGTGGACTGCGGGTCATGCTTCGAGCCCTTCGGCCCAGTGACGCCGACGAATTGGAAGCAGGCTTCGAGCAGCTGTCGGCCGACTCGCGCTACCTGCGGTTCTTCACACCACTCGACACCTTGAACGACAGGATGGTCGAACGGTTCGTGAACCCCGACCAGGTCGACCATGTGGCGCTCGGCGCGATGGACCCATCGACGGAACTGCCCGAGGGAATCGGGGTTGCGCGCGCCTTCCGGTTGCAGGACGACTCCGCGGCTGCCGAGTTCGCCGTCGCCGTCATCGACGACTACCACTCGCAGGGTCTCGGATCGCTGCTCCTCGATGCGCTCGGTGTCGCCTGTGCTCGCGTCGGGATCACGACCATGACGGCCGAGGTGCTGTCCACCAACACGCCGATGTTGTCGCTCGTCGACCGTCGTCAGGGAACCCGCTCGCCGGTTCCCGGCGATGCGTCGGTCACCGACGTCAGGATTCCGGTCGCCTCGCTGACCAGCCGGGTTGATGCGGCCGACCGACGTCGGATCGAGCAGCACTTCACCGAAGCTGCCTCGTCCTGATCGAACTCGTCGACGCCACCTCTCGTTCGAGTGGGTGGGTCAGAACAGGTCGTCGCCGGGGAGTTCAGCGCCTTGACGGATCCAGTCGCGACCGGGTGCTGTGCCGTCCGCTTGTCAAGTCTCGGTACCCGTGTTCCGGTTTGGCTTCGGTAGCTGTGTTCCAGTGCCGGAGGGGGTTTTCAGGCGGCGTTGATCCGTGATGGTCGGCCGCCGGCGTTGGCGAACGCGCCGTTCTCACGGGAACGGTCGTGACGGATCGGGAGCACCTTCAACAGTTCGCCACCGGCGGAGATCTCGACGGTGTCCCCAACGATCGCGACCTGCACCTGGCGACGGCAGTGCTTCTTGCTGATCCGATAGCCGTGCCCGGCGAAGCTCACCGAGCCCGATGAGTCGACCTTGCGCGTGACGCTCTGGCCAACCGTTGCTTGCTTCGGCCGAGGCCGCGACGTCCTCGCTCTGCGAGCCAACGCCGGCTTCTCTTTGGCCGGCCGGTGACGTTGCGCATGCGTCGCGACCAACACCCCGTTGTGATGGATGCTGAGAAGTCCGTCAGCGACGGAGACGTCGACGGTTTCACCGTCGAGCCACACTCCGACCGGATACAACACCGCCGCAAAACTGATCTTGCCGGTCCGACCGACCTTGCGCGTCGTTGACGGCTCCTCGACTGATTCGACCGGCACCACCGGCTCGGATGCCGCCAGGCGGAAGCGTTCCCAGGGGACCACGTCGCCGATGCCTTGGTGTCGGCGGTCGTGGTTGTATTCATGCACCCACCCATCGAGCTGCGCCTGGGCGTCAGCGATCGACTCGAACACTTTGCCGTTCAAGAACTCGCGGCGCAGCGTCTTGTGCCACCGCTCGATCTTGCCGGTCGTGGTCGGCGATCGCGGCCGGGTGAGGATGTGTTTGATCCCGTTCTCGCGACAGATCCGATCAAACAGCACCTCACCCTTGCCCGGCCCGAACCTGCCGGTGAACACCTTGCCGTTGTCCGTCAAAATCTCTTGAGGCAGACCATGAGATCGCATCGCGTTGGTGAGCGCTTCGCACACCGGCCGAGCGGTCGCTCGCTCGACGACGTGGGCGGAGATGATGAACCTCGAGTGATCATCGATCCCCGACACGATCGACGCCTTCCACCCATTCGACGAGCCGCACCCCGCCGACGACATCCATCTGCCACAACTCCATCGACCGCGACCGTTCCCACCGTCGATAATCCGCCTTCTTACGACGCCGCGCCTCGGGCACGATCAGACTGATGACGGACCAGACACCGATAGATCGCCGAGCGCGACGGCAACGGCTCAGACCCGCTCAGCTTCGAGACGGAACCTGATCGTCCGCGGACCCCAACCCGGCTGCAACCGTCGCAACTCGACAATCCGCGCCTCGACCTCGGGCGGCATCTGATGCGGACACGACAACGGCTTCGCTGAACGATCCGACAGACCCGCCAGGCCGTCGGCCGCGTAACGACGCAGCCATCGATGCACCGTCTGGCGCGTCACCCCGAACCGAAACGCGACATCCGTGACCGACGCAGCGTCGTTGATCACCTCCAACACAGCCGCATACCGCTGCTCCACAAGCCCCAGCTCCACCAACACGATGACGACCCTCCCCACGACCTCGACGACGTTGAACATCACCATCGAAGAGGCTCAGCACCGACTGTCGAGAACTGTCGCGGTGTAACACAGCTACCGGAGCCACTGTCGCCCAGCTACCGGAGCCAGTCCCCAAACTGGAACACACCAACCGGAGCCAACATGTCAATCATGAACCGGATCAGCACATGCTGTGCCGTCCGCTCAAATCATTCACCGGGCCGAAAACGAGGAAAGTCCCGATCGGAGGATGACCTCTGACCAGGACTTTCTCGTGTCGGGCTGACAGGATTTGAACCTGCGACCCCTTGTCCCCCAGATTCGGCATGAACTGGGACGGCAGTGCTGATGGAGCGCTAGCTGGGGTTTTGTTCGCAAGGCCGCCCCCTGGCCGACAATACCGGAATGCCAGTAGGACCCAAGTAGGACCCAACTGGCGTAGATTGAGTCGATGGTGAAGCGGGCGAACGGCGAGGCGTCGATCACGAAGCGAAAGGACCGTGGGACCTGGCGCGCTCGGTGGACCGAGGGATTCGAGTCCGACGGCAGACAGGTCCGTCGGTCGGTTACTCGGCAGAACCCGCGGTCGAAGTCGTCGAGAAGATGGATGCGATCCGCCTGAGCACTCACGAAGGCTTCGATACCACCACGACGCTCGCAACGTTCCTCGACGACTGGAATGATGCTCAGCGCTCGAAGGTCTCCCAGACGACCTCTATCGGCTACGCCCGAATCACCCGCCTGTACATCGTTCCTGAACTGGGAGGGATCAAGCTCGAAGACCTCAGTCCCCGGCGCATCGAGCGGTGGATGCAAGTCCTCTTGGATAGGGGCCTCTCCCCCGCCACCGTCAAGCAGGCTCGATCGGTTCTACGTCGGGCGTTGAAGTATGCGGTTCGAGACGGACTCATCCGGTTGAACCCGGCCTCAGCCGACTTCGTAGATGGGGTTCGCCAGACTCACACGGAGGGCCAGAGCATGACGAAGGATCAAGCCCACCAGTTGATCGATTCGGCTCAAGGAGAATCGACCGTGCGGGCTTGTCGATGGCACGTTTCACCCCTACGACCCGTACGCGCTCCTGTGTCATTTGCTCATCAGCACGGGACTACGCAAGGGGAAGCGCTCGCACTGCGATGGGGCGACTTTGAGGGCTGGCTCCACGGAGCACCGACGCAGCTTTCCGTTCGTCGTTCGCTCAAGGAGGACGAGCGAGGTGCCACCTACACCGATGCTCCGAAGACGGGTCGATCCAAGCGGACCGTCTACCTCACACCGGAGGTTGCGTCGATGTTTGCTCCGTACCGGAAAGGAAACGAGATCGTGTTCTGGTCTCAGGCGCTCACCCATCTCGATCCGAGAAAGACCAATCGGGTGGTGCAAGAAATTACAGAGTCGGCCGGGATTGGTCGTTGGACTCCTCACTCGTTTCGGCATACGGCCGCCTCGCTCTTGATGAGTGCCGGTGTGCCGCTCAAGGCCGTCTCGGAGCAGTTGGGCCACTCCAGCATCCGGGTGACGGCCGATGTGTACGGCCACTTGCTCACCGAGGATCGGCAACAAATCGCAGATGCGTTCTCTCGCGTTCTGAAGTCTTGACCGAGCAACGTCCGAATGCCGAGCGACTTATCCGCATCCGCCGGTCGAGATGTTTACAGGTCCGGGCTCGGTGTGGAGTGTCTGAGTTCCGGCTCGGTGTGAAGACTTCGGAGGTGCGCATGGAGAGGTCTGACGGTCCCGAGGAGCAGGGTCGTCAGCGGAAGCTCGGTTCTACCAGTGGGTCCACGCGGAGCCAGCACGTCTCCTCTTGATGATCTCCTCGGCAACGATCTGCATCTCGACATACAGAGCAGGTCGCGCCAGCGCCTTTCGCCGACCCTTGGTCCAAGCCCCGTACTGCTCGTAGGCGCGCACGATCGCACCTCCACACATGGCGTCAGCGATATCGATATCGAACACGCCTGCGTTGATTCCGGTGCAGAAGCGCTCCATGCCGTCAAGAAACGACACCAGCGCAACTGCCGTTTCCCTTGCTGAGAAGCTGTGTAGCGGTTGTCGAAGAGGACCTGTAGCTGCTCTGTTGTCGGCTCTTCGTCGCCGAACTCCTGGCGCAGCAGAGTGCGGAAGTGGTGCCGGTCATCGGAGAGCCGTGACCAAAATTCGACGGTCGATTGCTTGCGCCGCCGGTCGTGATCGAGCTTCGTGGCTTGCACGAGTGAACGCGCCTGGCGTTGAACGAAGAGCGCTTGAGCCCCGACCGCCAAGAGCGTTGCAACGGTGAGAACGAGCGCTACTGATCCACTGCGAGAGCCTGGCACACGCAGTGCCACCACCCGCAACCGGTCGAGTCGAGGTGTATCGAGCGGACGCGCCATCGTTCGAGGATCGACAAAACGCTCGGTATCAGGCGGCTGTCCCTCGGGGTTCGCCATCACCGATACCGTGGTGATGCGGTCCGGCCAGACCGCGAAGAATCAGCCTCGTGTGTCGGAGTATTCGGTCCAGTCCGCTCCGGCACATCGGGCGTGACTGGAACCAGAAGTGCCTGACGAAGCCGAAATCGCAGCAGCGAGCAATCGCGCTCGGGCGGCAGGAACGATCATTTCGCCGGATCAGGTTGGTGATGCACTTCGGTACTTCTCCGCTGTTGGTCTTCGCTTGACCGCGCCCTGTGTGGACCGAGTGCTGACGTATCGGCTGCTTTGGCGTCAGGACCAGACGGTGCCAAGCATCTCGGCAAGGCGAGTCGTCAGTGGCAGGAGCCGAGATATTGGATGAAACAGGACCAACGATCGGTGCGCGCCGGGACGTACCTGGGAGCCGTATGTCACCCGCAGAGCAGAACTGTGTTGGTCGACCTGGACGTGGCTCTCGACGATGCGCTGGAGCAGGGATTTGGACCGATTCCGGCTGGGTGGCTGGAGCGCCAGGCTTCCCGAACGATCATTGTGCGAACATGCTCCAATCGGTGGCACCTGTGGTTTCGGTGGCCAGACGGCGTGCCTTGGCCGTCGAATCGAAAGATCCACGAGGACCATCGCGGCAAGGTCGAGTTCAAGGCAAACGGCTACGGGGTCCTTCCGCCGGGCTTCGTCGGTCCCGACTTGGAGCCGTACCGCTACCACTTGGTCGACCATCCACGGCCAGTTCATCAATTGGCGGAGTTTCCGACGCGATGCGGTTGCCTGGCTGACCGAACCGAGGATCTCGGAGCACGTGTCTGGAGATCGCGCTGCAAAAGCCCTGGTCGCCCGTTCAACGGCTAACAACACGCTTGCGGTGCGTGGGGTGTCGCCTCCTCGCGGCTACAGAGAACCAGATGACGACACCAGAGCAGCCATAGAAGATGCCATACCGCCAAGAGCGTTGCCTGCTGCGCGAGAGTTACTCGACGCCTTGGAGGGATTGGTCGATGGAGGACCTGGTGATGACTCTCGACGTGACTACGCGATTGCAGGTTTGCTCCACCACCACGGGTGCGACGAACAGCACTTCATCGCCGTGATCCAGCGATTGCCGCGCTCCAAGGATGAGAAGCGATTTCGACTGGACTACCTGCACACAACTTGGCTGGCTGCGGGGCAGAAGTCGGTCAGCCGTCCAGCAGCCATGACCAACAGCGAAACTGACGCACTGAGGCGAGCGGCTGAAGCTGGCCCAGTTCGCAAGGCACTGGGAAGCGGGACGCTCGCAGTGCTCGACTGGCTGGTGAACGAAGCATGTGCGCATCGATCGTGGAGGATCATTCCTGGCGTGTCCAAGATCAGTCAAGAACTCGGTCGCTCGGAGAGTGTCGTGAGTCGGCATCTCCGCCGACTTGAACAGTTCGAGATCGTGAATTACACCAGTCGCAGCGGCCCAGAGGACAAGAGGCGGTCCAAAGAGATCGACCTCAAGCCACTCGTTGATCCATCCGCCGTGCACCCGTCAGGTCGAGACCCGATCCCATTCGGGTGAACGACGAGAGACTCAACCAGAATGGCTACACGTCGGTTGAGGTCCCGAGGAAGGGAATGGCCACAAAACTCCAAGTCCACGGCACACGTGCATTGCGGGGACGCCGCCTCGAATCGCGTCTCCGCATACGCTCTGAGTGTGAGTTCGTCAGGAAAAAGCTGATCGCTTGTGAAGCCCGAGTTTGAGGAAAAGTCGTTCGAGCAAGCGATCAACGGAGAGTTCTTGCTTCGAGGCACAGGGTTGCCGTGCTTCATTTGCGGCGAGGCGTACTGTCACATCCGCATGACGCCATTCCCGAGTCCGGCAGTAGACGTTTGGGCACCTGGGCAGGTACTGGAAGGTGTGCTTGGTTTCGACGCAGTGATCGAGGTCATCGGAGATGACCCATACCTGGCCGAACTGTTGGGGTGCGCGTTACCCGCAGGGGCTGAATGGAAGCAGTTCTTCGGAACGCCTGCGGGTGTTGGCGCTGCCCCGCACTGGGCGTCGCTGTTCGTGCAGTACAAGCGCTCGGATTATCTCGTTCGTCGTCGGAAGAAGTTCCTCCATCTCTTCGGCGGTCCGTACTACCGCTTCGACATCGAAAGTGCGCAGGACGAGATCCTCCTCGGACTGAAGTCCAAGGCTGCGGGCGAGGCGCTGGTTCGCTACGCGGCACCGCGCTTCCATCTCGGAACTCAATTGTACTCGCACCGTCGCGACCGGTCCGTCCTGGCAAACACAGTCTTTATCGAGCCAAAGGGCGTCGAACCCGGTGATGACCCGCATCGCTACGGAGCGTTCGACGACAGCAAGGCGGTGCTCTGTTCCGAGCCGATTGAAGTTCAGTTCGAGAGCGGGCTTTCGGTCCTGGGCGGCCTGCGTGAGGTTGGGGGCGACAATCGGGGCCAAGATGAGGGCGCACGGCTCAGAATCCACCTCGAACTGATTGGACGGGCCGCAGTGCGGCCATTGGCGCGCCTGGACCTCGATCTCGACGGCAGAGATCTTGAACCTGATGACATCGGTGAGGATCGAACCCTTCGCAACTTCGGCGATGCTCTCCGAAGCCACAACGCAGGCACAGAGCACCTGGCTGATAGCTCGGTCTCGGGATAGTGCTGACAGGTGGCCTTCGATCGAAGCCCACGTATCCGAGGCGTGATGCCCGAATTGGCCGGGTTGAGTTCGGCTACACCTTCGCTGAGTTCGTGGCCGACGTGAATCGGAAATGCGCCCTCACTCTTGACGCAGTACACAGGGCAACGGCGAGATCTTCCGCGAATACCCCAGTCGTAGCGAAACCTATCGATTCGCCGGAGCCGGGCTTCGGTGGGGCGGTCGCTGGGACCGTCATGCGGTGGGCGATTGGCGATTTCCGGCTGACGACCTGGCTTGTTGCGCGAGCACGCTGTCGTTCGTCCCGAAGTCGGTTGAGGTTTGCGTGTGAGCAACGATCGATGTTGAGTAACGGTTGCCAAGAGTCGAGCACGAGGTCTTCGACTTCCTTCAGGGAAGCCCTTCCGTCGGTTGGCCAGCACGAGATACTGAGATTGCCACGCATCCAATCGGTGAGGCGCTGGTCTCCGTCCGGTTGTAGCCCGAAAGACGAGAAGTATCCAGGTCGTTCCAGGTTTCGCGGTACCGCCGACAGGTCCAACTTGTTCCGAAGTAGGGCGGCCAGCGATCGCCTCAGAGTTGACCCTCCGGTCTTCCGACTCGCGAAGTGAGTCCTCACGTCTCGCTGGTCGAGGCTCCGCTCCGCCTTGCCTACGTATAGCGGAATGCCCTCAGTGGCGATCGGTTCGAGGTTGGAAGCGCGACGAGCGCTGCGTGGTGTCCGTGCACTGCGTAGATGCCCGGTCGGTTCGGCAACGATGGGACGCCCTTGTCGAACGCCACGCACGGTGCACGGAGTGTCGAGAGAACATCGCCGATCACGACCATGGCTGTTCTTCGACGTAAGTTGGTATCCACTTGAGCCAGGCCAGTTTCACCGCCGTGAGGTCACCGGCTTCTCACTCCCCCACAAGCTTCGGACCAGTCTTCGGTGGGGTGTGCGGCAATCCGCCGTGCGCCGCCCGCCACATCGCGTTGTTGATTCTCCGACGAACCGCCCCAGGGAGGCGGGCGTGCTTCTCCTGCTTCGAGGTGAGACAGACACCGAGGGTCTGGCGCAAGGGAAAGTAGATCGACTGTGAGTCTCCGACGGCGATGAGACGATCTCGATTGTCGACATCGATGAGGCCCTCGCCACGGCTGAGCAGGATCGGGTTGTCTGATGTCACGAGGCCGATGCCCGAGCCCGAGGCGTCGTAGAGGGTGACGTGAAGCTCAGCGAACTTCTGCTGGGCACGGTTGAACATCGAGAAGCGCATTCCTCCCACCCGGGCCGAGCCTGACTCAAGGAAGCTCTCGCCAGCCGAATGAAGACGGGCTTCAATCTCACCGCTTGCCGGGGGCCTCCCAGCAGACTTCTCGAATGACCGAAGCAGCTTGGGGCTGAGAGGGGAGGTTCGGAAGTGCTGGTCCACAACATCACGACCGATCCTGTCGTTGTGCATCTCCATTCTGAAGCTTCGTGCGAACAGAACCGCTGCGAGTGCCCGCAGGGCTACAGCCTGATCCTCGCTGATGACTGGGAAGAGGATCGATCGAACGGCTGCGAACACCTTTGACTCGATCCGGGCAAACTCGTCCTCGGCTTGGTCCTGCGGACCGTCCGCCGTCTCGACAGTCAAGAATCCGGTCTCGGCGAAGGCGTCGCGTACCGAAATGATCTTGCAACCTCCGACACCTCGCTCGCGGTGACGCTTCCAGATCTGTGCGATTCGCTTTCCGTCGGCGAATCCCTTGAGGTAGCCAACTGGTACGACGTGATGCTTTCTGCGCGCTGGCGATCCCACTAGCAGGTATGTTACATAATGTTGAGGTTTTGATACAGTAGGTACATGAAATTGGTGGCCTATCTGCGAGTCTCGACCGAGCGTCAGGTGCATGCATTCGGGTTGAAGGCGCAGCGCAGAGAGATTCGGGAGTGGGCGAAGGCCAACGGGCACCGGGTGGTTGATTGGTTCGCTGACGAAGGGATCAGCGGGTCGAACGGCATCGACACCCGGGTGGGCTTGTACGACGCCATCAGCGAGGTTCAGTCCGGAAGAGCGTCCGGCGTTGTGTTCACTTCGCTCGATCGACTGGCGCGACAGATGACCGAGCAGGAGGGCATCCTCGCCGAGATCTGGAAGTCGAGTGGCGTCGTGTTCTCGACCGGTGACGGCGGTGAAGTGCTTGAAGACGACCCCGACGATCCAATGCGCACGGCGATTAGGCAGATGCGCGGCGTCTTCGCTCAACTCGAACGGGGTCTGATTCGACAGAGGATGGCGAAGGGTCGACGCGAGAAGGCGGCCCAGGGTGGCTACATCGGTGGTGCGCCTCGCTTCGGGCACCGAGCGGACGGCAAGGGCGGCCTCGCCGTTGACGAGGATGAACGGGAAGCCGTCGAACGGATCGTCCAGCTACGAACGCAAGGTGCGTCGCTTCGATCAATCGTTGCCACGCTCGCCGATGAAGGCATCGATCCCAAGCGGGGTGGCTGGCATCCCACGTCGATTGCGAGAGTACTTGAACGGGAACAGCTATCGGCGTAGGGCGTTTCGCCCCGATAACAGATTCGTACGCCCAAAGGCGTCGGTCCCGATCCGGAGCCGGAGCAGGCAATAGCTTCAGATCGTGATCGAGTGCGACCGTCCCGATACGTGGCCGGATGCCGTGAGGCGAGAGGTCGACCATGTCGCCGCGCTTGTGAAGCTCCATCCCGATTTCGACCCATGCGTACCGGGCTACGAATTGGACCGCCTGCTGCTCGACGATGGCAGCCGAATCGAGAGCAGACTGCGCGATGCAGTCGGCAGCATCGCGATCCAGATGTTCCATGCCACTCGGCTACTGCCATCCGAGACTGAACGGATTGTCCAGGCAGGCCTCCATCCGCTGACCCGCAGTCTCCGCACCGATCGATTGGCTGTTGCGGTCGAGGAAGGCTGGCTGCACTCAGACGAGGCGTCGCTCCTGGACGCCAACGGTCCTCTCGCCTGGAGCAGCACCCATTCCGCTCGGATGGGACAGGTGTGGGGATTCGTACCGCTTCAATCGATCGCGAACGATCCGTCGGCATTCTTCGGACTCCTCGGCGTTTGGGGCGGCGAGTCGATCTCTTGGTCATCGCATCAGGCCGGAGAAGTAGGCGATCAGTGCAAGGAGATTCTCGGAAGACTCACGGCTGCGAGTGTGCCCACGATCGTCGAACTTGCAGTTCCCGTCGCGAACACTCCCGTCCTACAAGGAACTCTGGTGTGTTCTGGTGGCCACGGCGCTGGGGATGTCCCCGAACCAAGAGTTCGGGCTGCAGCCCAACGACCCGGTCCCGGTCGTGAACGTGATTCATGAGGGTGCGGCTCAGTGGGACGATCGGTGGATCTAGCCCTCAGGACGATTCCCGTCCCTCGACCGATTCCTGTCGGACGTGCCCTCCCGACAACTAAGGGGTGAATCGGCCCGTGAGGGGTGACCGCAACTGACCGGAGAAACGACGATGAACGAAACCCGAAACACCAGCTTGGCCTACATGCGCCGAGGAACGCAACGAATCCCCGTTGTGGCGCGTCCACAATGCAAGACCTGTTCATCCCCGCACCGGGGCAAGATCGAGCGACTCTTCATCGATGGTCTCACGCCTCGGCGAATCATTGCTCGCCTGCCCGAGGGCGAGGACCTGTCGGAGCGGAGTATCCGTCGGCATCACAACAGAGGGCACCTGCCTGTCGATCACAAAATGGTCCTACGACGCATCGACGTTGCGGAGCAGAAGCGCTGGGACGAGATCGGGCACGATGCCACCGAGATCGAGATAGAGGCCGCCCTTCGGCAGCAGGCGATCGCTCTGGTCGGGCTCGAACAACTCGCACTCGACGAGATGACGATCACTGCGGCCGATGTCTTGAGCGCAGCCCGGTTCTTGCATGAGAAGGAGGTGTTGGCGGAGTTGCACCAAGACGAAGTGGATCGGCACAAACACAACCGCGACCTTGTGGTGCGCGATCTTCGCTACCTGCTGGAGATCGTCGGTGAGGTGCTCGGAGACGACGCTCGAAACAGGGTCTTCCACTCCGCGTCGACTGACCCACGTACTTCAACGACGCTGCACGACCGCCAGTTCGTTGGGCTCCGTGACGAGAAGGACGACCGGCTGGACGCAATGACGAGAGACGAGCGACGTGCTGCGTACGCAGCTGTGGCCCCAGCGGCGTAGGTCGGAGTCGGTCAGTCGCCGACGGTGACGACGCCGCCAGCGGAGCAGAAGTCCCCCGCTCGAACCACCGACAGACCGCCACCACCGAAGTCGAGGAAGAGCAGAGCACCGTCTATCGCCACGGTGACCGATCCGACGAGGGGGTCGACGACGGCATCGGGGAACTCCGCGAGCACGGCGTCGAGGTTGCTTCCCCACCCCAGTCCTGTTCCCGCAATGTCGATCGCCCACCCACTGACCGGGCCCTGGTTCATCATCTCTTCGGAGCGAGCCGTGTAGCCGAACACCTTCGAGTCAGGCCCGATCCGGACCGTGAGACCTGCGTTTGGCCATCGCACGTTGCTGTCGTCGGTCAAGCAGTCTCCGGTCGGTTGAGGTCCGAAGCCCGGCACCTCCGGTCCGAAATCCAGGAGTTCGATCGAGCGGTCTGCAGATTCGCCGAGGGCAACAGGACCGACCGCAAGAGCAGTCACGACCAGTGGTCTGTCGATCCTGGAAGTCGGGTCCGCCGAGGTTTCGACGACAGGAACGGTCGACGGCGGTGCGGTGGAAGGAGGTGTCGACTCGCCCGCCGCTGGACCTCCCGTCTGTCCAGTCCCCAGTTGCTCCGAGCAGAAGGCTGCTGTCTCGTTCTGGATGAAGACGATCCAGGCGTCGCTTCCTTCGTTGAGTCGCTCGCTCATCGACTCGACGCCGATCTCGAACAGCGGCCGATACAGGGGCGACTCGATGCCGTACGTGTCGCGGAGGCCCTGTCCGAATTGCTCGAACGTGTCGTCCCGGTTGAGGTAGTTGAAGTCGAGGTTCGCGATCAACACATCGGCGAACTCCGTGGCGCAGGACGCAAGGTCGGGGTCGGTTGCTCGGAGTTCCTGGAAGGGCAGCGTCGGGAATGGCGCAAGAACCGCCGCCCTCACCTCCTCGCGATCGCATTGGACCAGGCTGTTGTCGTACAGGCTTGCGTTCGCAGCGTCCAGCCCTTCGCGCACTCGGATCGACGTAGCGTCAACAGCGATCTGTCGCAGATCGGTGTACAACGGCGACCTTTGACCAATCAGGTCCTGCAGGTCGTGAGCCAGCGGTTCGTTGGCAAGCGCAGTGGATACCTGCGAGAGAAGGTCGGCGCACTGCTCGCGCTCCGTCTCAACGGTCGTCGAAGGCTGCGAGGACGGGCTTGGCACGTCGGCTGCTGCGTCATCTGGCCCGCCGCTGCTGCTACACGAAACCGAGAACAGTCCGAGTGCAAGCGATGCGCCGAGTGTCCGCTGGATGCGTGCCGCCATCGATCCGACTCTATATCCAGTCTGTCGACATCCACAGTGCGCGTCACGAGCGTTGCGGTGTGCCCCGCCGACCCAAAGAAGAACTGCTCGCGCAGGAGATCGGCGCACGCCTGCGAGCCCATCGGGAGCGCTCAGATCTCTCCCAGGAGGCCCTCGCTGAACGAGCAGGTGTTCACCGGACTTACGTCGGTCTGATCGAACGAGGCGAGGTCAACTCAACGATTGCCACGCTCCTCACTCTCACCGATGCACTCAACACAACTCTTTCAACGCTGCTTCAAGACATCGAGGACACGTCACAAGCGTCCGAGTAGTTCGGCCTTCTTGGCTACGAACTCTTCCTCGGTGAGCACGCCTTGATCGCGCAGCGCGCCGAGCTTGGTCAACTGCTCCATCACGTCGGGCTGCTTGCCGCCAAGTGCCGGGGCAGCGAGCTTGGCAATCTGCCCGACCATTCCGGAGGACGCTTCAGATTTCGCTTCGGTTGGGGCGGCGATGGGAATGTCGCCGCCGATCCGTCGGTCACCGAGCAAAGTCGCGAGGTGCTGAAAGAGACCGTCGGGGAGCGAGATCAGCGACTGGGTCCCGTCAGCCCAATCGATGCGTACCTGGCGCGACGACACCTTCATCGACTCGACGGTGGAACCGACCGCAGCCGAGGCGGCCTTGCCGAGTCGACCAGGGAGCGCAACGCGTGCGACCGCCTGGCCAGCCTTGCCTACGGCGTCGACCCTTCCACCTCGCGTCCCGACCGGCACCTCCTCCCAGGTCGCCACTTTCTCTGCGGTGAGATTCGGGGTTCGTTTGAGCCCTGAGCCGGTGAGCGCAAGCTCGCCCTTCCAGTTCTTGTCGATTGTCGCGTCCACGTGTAGCCCACCGATGACCTTGCCGTACGACGCCATGGGCTGACGTTAGCGCTGCTGGGCATCCAGGGATCGAGCACCGGGAGAACGGCAGAAGCCGCGGCGCAACGTCACCTGCTCGGTCCGAAGACTCCGTTACGCCTCGTCCGGTTCGTCTGTCTCCACCCCGGCGTCAAACTCGTGCCGGACATCGCTGAGGCGTTGTCCACCGAGGCGCGGCACGCGCCACCGCTTCCAGCCATTCGCCTCCCGGCCGTGGACGTGCTTCGACGCTCCGCTCGGTGTAAAGAACCGCTCGCCCGTGCTCAGCGTGATCGTGCCGTCCTCGTTCAGCGTGGCCTCGAAGGTCAGCCCCTTGCTCGGGACCGGGTCCTCAAGAAGTTCGCCCGGTTCCAGCACCTCCTCCTGGAGCAGTTCGAGGAGACCCGTGCCCTCAGGCCCGCTACGGCTGCTGCTCGACTCCGCCGTGCCACGGCGAGACGAAAGAGCGCCTGCTGCGATCTCGGCGAAGTCGGCGATCTGAGAGTCCGGCCGATGCCACAGTTGGACCGCACGCTCGGCGAGCGACGCGCTCCGGTCCACGATCTGCTCCTCGCCCCACGCCTCTTCGTGCTTGAAGCCGGTGTGGAGCCGAAGGACTCCATGTTCTTCGATCTTCGGGCGCTTGTGTCCCCATGGTCCGTTCGACAGTTCCGGGTTCAGACGATCGGTGACGAGCGTGAGGTTGCCCAAGCTGTGCAAGAGGCGATTGCGACGAAGCGTCTCGGCCATCTTCTCTTCCTCACGTGGGAGCGGCCACGCCGCTTCGGTCCAGCCCTGCGGAAGAAGGTGCTCGATGGTCAGCCGGTAGCGAGC
Source organism: Ilumatobacteraceae bacterium (assembly GCA_963797925.1). Taxonomy (GTDB): domain Bacteria; phylum Actinomycetota; class Acidimicrobiia; order Acidimicrobiales; family Ilumatobacteraceae; genus Ilumatobacter_A. The sequence continues at coordinate 750,108 of CAWCQZ010000002.1, forward strand.
CACATGTTCGTCTTCCGTCTTCGGAGATCGAAGGTCATCCTCCAACGCTTCCAGGATCATCCGCAAACGCGCCCGCTTCAGTTGCTTGTACAACGGCTCCCGAACGAGCGCCGTCGGCGAACTCGATGTCATCAGGCCACGCATTCGCGTCTGCGGTCTGTCGACCCAAGAACTCCGTGATACGTGTTCCCGCCGTCGCTGGATCACCGTCCTTCGCATCGGCCAATACGTCGAGGAAGAGCCGGTTGTAGTTCTTCGATGTTCGCTTGGCGACCATCCGTCGCACGAGGTAGCTCTCCAGCGATCCCAGAGCGAGACGACGCTGCTCCACCGGCAGTTCGTCAGTCGACTTGCCGAACAGCCAGAGCAGCAATGGCGTGACCACCTGCGCCTCAACCGCGTCCCACCGATAGAGGAACGCTCCCTCTGGCGAGTGGTCCCGGTCGGCGTGCAGGTCCTCGTAGACCTTGCTGTCGTGATCGACCGCCGCAGCGACGCCGACCACGTCATCGCCCTCACGTTTCAGGTGTCGGCGGAACTCGGGGAACACATCGTGCGCAGGTACCTCGTCACCGCTCTGCAGTTCGAGCCAGAAGTCCAGGAACATGTCGATCCGCGGTCGCACGAGTCGGCCCTGTTTGACCTCGTGACGCCAGTACGGACCATCGAATTGCTCCCAGTGATCTCGGTAGAGACGTTCGGCATCCAGGTCAGCGCCGAGCGCCGCTTGCATCAGGTGGTTCTTCACGAGGTCAGCAGCGAGCAGTGGCGTTCCACGTGCATTCAACGTCTCGAAGATCACCTGTGCGTTGTCGTGAGGTTCGAGGTCGATCACCACGATCTGGAAGAGGCCGTGAAGCGCCGTACTGAGAGCGCTTCCTCGTGCCTCCGGATCGTCGCCCGCTGTGATCCACGATTCGGCGGCAGTGACGAAGAAGGCGTGAGCGTCTGCGATCGGTCGTCCACCGTGCGGTAATGCATCACGGTTGTCGTCCATCGCGTCACGGAACGCAGCCTGGTTGACCGTCGTTGGCCACACCTTGAACTGGTCGTCGGCACGAGAAACCACGTCCGGGTCGTTCAGGACGAGCTTCGCAAGCAACTTGGCGTCCCGAGTGGTGCCATGACGGGCCAACACCTCCTGGACGGCGTCGAGCAGCAACTGAAGGGTCGTGAGGCGCTGCTGACCATCGATCACGTGCCGGGCCTCGACATCGACCACCTGACCTGGAATCTGGTTGACCACGATCGCGCCCAGGAAGTGCGGGATGGTCCGTTCCTCAGCATGCGCCGCACTGACGTTGTCGGCATGTTGTTGCGACCGGATCAATCGCTCCGTGGTTGTGCGCACGTCCTCCCACAGCGGCTCCCAGTGCTTGGTCTTGTTCCATACGTAGGGCCGCTGGAACATCGGCACCACGTATCGGATGTCTTTCGAGAAGACCTGCTTGAGCGTCAGCGTGTCCGCCTTCATCGACCGGCCTCCTGCCCGACGGCCTCGCTGGTGCTGGCGTACTTGGTGGTGTGCCACGCGTCGTTGCTTTCACCGAAGGTCAGCTTCGGCAGGCTGTTCACGATCTCGACCGTGCGGAGCGAAACCGTCACGACCCGCTTGATCAGATCGAGGATGTACCGAGGGTCACCACGTTCGAGGCCCCACTGATTCGGGTCGTTCACGATGCCCGACGCCTTGTCAGTCTTCACGTAGTAACGATCGATGATCCAGTCGATCCCGGACCGCGTGCCGAGCACATAGTCGTGAGCCTCAATCGGGATGCCCGACAGCGTCAGGTACGAGTTGTAGATCAACCGGGTCTTGTCGGCCACTTTCTTCCCGCACGTCTCCGAGTCCGGGTCGGTATCCATGACCTTCGGGTACTTCATCTTCTTGTCGCCGACGCGGAGCCTGTCGGGCGTGAAGTCCGGGTGATTCGGGTCGATGTCGTCGGACCATTCCTCGACGAGGTCGAACGGTTCGACTGCCTCGTACCCAACGTGCAGGTCGCAGAGTCCTTGACCCGCGACAGCGAAGGCGTCGAACGACTCGCGATCCTTCACCATGGGAACTCGAATGGCCTCCTTCTTGAGGTTGATCTCGAACTCACGCCTGAAATCTGTCGAGTGGAGAACCCCGTAGACGTAGAAGAAAATGGCGTCCCTCGTAACGTCACCGCCGACCTGAGCCTGTATCAGCGAAATTGCCTCAATTCGCACGTTCGACTTCCATCCCGCGGAATGGTCCTCGTCCAGCAGCCGGTTCTCGTCATTCGCGGCCTGATAGCGATTCTGCGCATAGTGAGATACTGAGCTACTCGCTCCGAGCATCGCGAACTGGGGAGTCAGATCCGTCGCAAGGCAAGAGAACGGGATCTCGTTCCCCCTGCCGACGACGCTGATACCGAGGTTCCGACTGGCAGGCCCGGGATACAGTTTCGGAAGCTGATACGTCTCGTTGTTGATCGTCCGGCCGAAGCCGAGCGCTTGCCGAAAGAAGGGCCGGTACATGCCTTCGCGAAACATCTGTTCGTCAACGTCATAGCGGCGGCCTGCGGCCATGCGTGAGAAATCCCCTCGATCCCAACTAAAGGCCTGGGTGTCCCGATCAACGAAGTCGGCAGCTTTCTTCGCACGTGAAGCCTTCGTCTCAGGTCCAGCGGGATTTACCTGCTCGAATCGAGCAAGCTGTGCGTTGTAGATGCTCGATCATCGACTCCGACGTTGCGACGTCCAAGCGACGTAGCGGACGAGTTGTAGACCCAGGCGTCACGGTTCGGTCTTGACACCGCTGGATGCGACCTCGAAAAGGGCTCCGTCGCCGCCAGCGAGAGGCGTGAGGTTGTCGTAGAGAGCGGTTGCGCTGAGTGACCCAGTCGGCGTGCTCGTTCGGCGCGACAGGTCGCCAGTCGTCGCCGACACTGACGATCCGTCGACGATCGCCAGCTTCTCGGCTCGCGACTCAGGTAGTCGCCAATGTCCCGGTAGTGAATTGCGCACCCGCTCGACGCGACGGCCCGGCCGCCGGACGAGAAGGGTGATCGCTACCGTGTTGCGGCTACCGGCAGCCGAAGACGTTGTCAGCCTCTTTGCGGCGCTGCTCACCGCTGGTGCGGGTGTTGCCACGGCAGGTTGAACACGTAGACGTGATGGAACTCGTCGGACGAACGAGTGGCGGATGCCGTCGCGGTGTTGCTGTCGAGCCAGCCGCCGTTGGTCACGAAGCCGATCACCCACCGTCTGTCGAGTCGGTCACCGGTTCGGAAGCCCAACGGATCGCTCGGACGTAGGAGTCGTAGAGGGAGTCTTGAGGGTCGCCGTCGATCGTTTGGCGTAGCTTCGCTCGATGACTTCGTCGAGCGTCGGGTAGCTCAGGTTGGCGTTGTCGTCGTTCTGGCTTGACTGTCCGACGGAGTAGGGAGGGTTGCCGACGATGACTCGGATGTCGAGTTGCTTCTGTCGGTCGGCGCGTTCGTTGTTGCGAGGGAAGAGAGATGGTGTCCATCGGATCGGCCTCTTCGGTCATCTGGAACGTGTCGGTGAGCACGATGCCGGGGAACGACTCGTAGAACTCCCCGTCGGCCACGTTGCCGATCGCACCCCGCGATAGGCGGTCTCGATGTTGATCGCGGCGATGTAGTACGCCATGCAGCATGATCTCGTTCGCGTGGAGCTCGCTCTTAGAACTTGCGGGCCAGCGACTCCGGCGAGATCAGGCCGGACTGGATGATGTCGGGCGATGAAGGTGCCAGTTCCAGTAAACGGGTCGAGCACGTGCACGCCCTCGTCGGAGAGGATCGCTCCCGTCGAAGTGTTCGTGAGCAGGTCGTTCACCGCTCGGTTGATGAAGTCGACGATTTGGACCGGGGTGTAGACGATGCCGAGCGACGCAGCTTCTTCGGCACGACCTTCTTGAAGAACGTTCGTACAGCTCCGCGATGACCTTCTGGCGTCCCTCGGCCGAGTCGATCCCGCCGACGAGCATCCGGATGTGTACATAGAACCCGTCGAGCGTTGCGGTCTCGGCGTCGAGGTTCGCGTCGTCGAGCGTGTCGATCATCGACTGCATCACCTGGCGACACCGGGTTGCGTTTCGTGAAGTCGTCACCGTCGAACAGGGCCTCGAACACTGGTCGGGTGATGAGGTGCTGCGACAGCATCGAGATTGCGTCGTCGCGGGTGACGCCGTCGTTCAGGTTGTTTCGAGCGCTGTGAGGAACACGTCGAACGTTCGACTGCAGCGGGGTTCTGGTCCGGGTGATCGAGCAGGGAGCGGATGCGAGTGTCCTGGCCGCGTGGCGATGTCGGTGATGTCCTTCGCCCAGTGCTCCATGTACTGGCGGTCGCCGACCTTGTCGACGATGCGTGCGTAGAGCGCGTCGCGCCACTCGGCCGAGGTCGGGCAGGTCGAGCGTCATCTGCGGATGCGCCGTCGGCAGTCGTGGTGACTCCTGGTTCGTCGGTGCTGTCACCACCGGCGAGCCCGATGCCGACGACGTTGACCTTCGACGACTTCTTGTTGATGTCGATCTTGTTGATCTCGGCGCGAGCCGTTCGTCGTGCGATCTCAGCGCCTGTAGGACCTGCCACACCACCTCGTACTTCTCGTTGTCGCGCAGTGCCTCCTCCGGTGACATCCGGCCCGGGAACGCCGATCGGAAGGATCACGTATCCGAAGTCTTTGCCCTTCTTCGGCGCATGACGCGGCCGACGGCTTGGACTACGTCGACGACTGAGCGGCGAGGGTTGAGGAACATGACGGCGTCGAGGCCGGGCACATCGACACCCTCGGTCAGGCACTTGGCGTTCGACAGCACACGGCACACGCCCTGGCCCGGTGACTCTTCGAGCCATGCGATCGCGTTCGAGCGCACTTTAACGTTGGTGTTCCCGTCGACATGGTCTGCCTCGATTCGGACCGCGTTGCGATCTCGACGGTCTTCGAGGGCGGCAGCGACCACGTCAGGGAAGGCGGTCGTGAACCTCTTCGACTGCTTGATCGTCGACGAGAACGCCACCGCTCGACGCATGTGGTACGCCGTCGCCATCGAACTGTGGGCCACGCTTCGATAACCCGTGCCAGCAGCCGACCATCCTCGCCACGTCGTTCAGGGGTAGCTCGTTGCCGGACTCGGCGAACTGGCGCTGGAACGCGTCGGATACCGAGTCCTCGTTCACCGCGAGCACGAGGACCTTGTAGTCCGTCAGTAGCTCGTCCGCTACAGCCTTTCCGAACGGCAGATTGTGCAGGACCTCACCGAAGCGAGAAGTGTCATCCATCGACGCCACGATCACATCGGCAGCCTTGGCCTTGGCCTTCGTCTGGTCGCCGTACACACGGGGTGTCGCGGTCATGTAGAGCCGCTTGTCGGCACCGACGATCGCGTCGTCGTGCACCTTGGTGAACATCGACTGATCGCCTGCGTCGCGGAACGAGCCGGTCGTGCGGTGCGCCTCGTCGCAGATGATCAGATCGAATCGTCCGAGCCCAGCCTTCTGCGCGTCGCTGATGACATCGATCGACTGGTACGTCGAGAAGACCGCAGTCATCCGAGTCGGCTCGGCTTGCAGCGTGACGGCGTTGATCAGTCCGTCGACATCGGTCGAAGCAGGAATCTGAAGATCGTTCGACGACATGTCCTCGTCACCACGACGACCGGCATGGGTGTCGGAACACACAGCGAACGTCGTCAGCGGGACTTGCGCATCGTTGGCCCAAGCGATCACCGACTGCGACAGCAGATTGATCGACGGCACCAGGAACAGCACCGACCCGCCCTTGCCAACGAGTTGCTCGGCTAGACGCAGCGACGTGAATGTCTTGCCCGTTCCACAAGCCATCACGAGTTGGCCACGATCGGCGTCGGCAAGCCCCTGGACCACGTCCGCGATCGCCGACTCCTGATGAGGACGAAGGCTCTTCACCTCACCGAGGAAAAGCCGCGTCGGCTCGGCTGGGCGGAAGGCGTTCCAGTCGACGAGCGATTCCTCGAAGTCATCGACGCGCCACCACACCACCTGCTTCGGCGAGACCGCGATGTTCTTGTGCAGGTTCGCCGACTCCGCTCCCGCAGTCGAGATGACCATCCCCGATGAGAACAGGTCCTGGCTCAGCATCGCGACGAACGTTGAGATGTGCTCCCAGCCGAGCACAGCGGACGGTCGGTAGAACTTGCACTGGATCGCTACGAGTGCGCCTGTGCCCCTCTCACGGGCGACAAGGTCGATTCCGGTGTCCGGGTGGCCTGGGGGTCGTCCCGGCCAGTCCTCCCACGTCCAGACCTCGTCGAACTTCTCCGCCCACGTGCGGTCGATCCGCAGGAATGCCGCGCAGAAGTCCTCGAACCGACGACCCTTCGCCGCCTGCGTCTTCGCCGACTCCTCGAAGAACTCCAACAACTGCCTGAAGGTCGTCATCGGTGGTCGCGTGCAGCCGCTGATTGAGTCACGTCCTGAACGTAGCCGGACCGCCACCAACGGTGAAGGACGGTCGGGGCGAGGTGATCCCGAACTTTGCGACACCCCTGCGTCATACTGCAGTCATGGCGACGAACCGCACCATCGAGGTGCAGGTCGAGGAGGACCACCTCAAGAAACTCGTGTACGCGTCGAGCCCGGACAAGGGCCTCATCGAGTTGATCTGGAACGCCCTCGACGCCGATGTCGACAACGTGACTGTGTCCTTCGCTGACAACGGGCTCGGCGGAATCGATTCGGTCCGTATCGCCGACGACGGTCACGGAATCTTGAAATGGTCGGTCGCATCTAGTCAGCAGGCTAAGTCATCTCACGATTCGCCCTGCGGACTTCGATGTCCGCAATCCGCATCTGCTCCTTCTCCTCGCTTGTGGGAAACTGGAGGTGCTGGAGCTTCGTGACTTCTTCGATGACTTCTGGGACCGCCGAGACCCCGTCGACGATGTGTGTCAGGAAACCTGGGGAGTCGAAGCGCCATCGGCGAAGCTCGTGGTCGGAAAACTCAACCCAGAAGTACGTAGCCGTCCAATCGATCGACTGGTCACCCCTCTTGCTGTAGTCGAAGACGAGTTCCTCGCCCGGCCACAGCATTCCGTGATTCAGTCCATTGGCGAACTTCTCGGGCTCATGGTCGGTCGCGTAGCTGTTGACGTGAATGTCGATTCGGCGGAACGGCAGTTGAGACCAATTTGCGATCCTGATCTCCGGCTCAGCGGAGCGAGACGAGATAACGAGGCGCGACGCATCACGCCTCCACTCACGCATGAGACGATCACTCTGGAACGCTGCCTGCTGACTGGCTTGGTCCTGCTCGAACTTGTGCTGCCGCCGCGTGCGCACCGACTCGACTACGCCGATGACGACGGCAGCCACAGCGATGACGACCGTCCCGATAGCAACGGTCGTGTCTGTCCAGTCTGGGTCCATCGCCGCTCCTGACCGTAGCGTCAGCCGTTGGTTTGGTGCTCGCTGCAACCGGCCCGGCTGGAGTGCACCTTCGGCCATGTGGTGAGACCCTCGGCATCGAGTGACCCCGACGGCGGGAACCGCCGACAGTCACCCTTCTCCGTGCCCGGCTCGGGAGCGAAGTAGTGGTCACATGCGTTGCAGTCTCGTGGGGCAGCCATGAGGCCACCGTAGACGCTCCACGTAGAACCCAACGGCTTAGTAGGTCCCCAGTAGGACCCAAGAACAACGAAGGGGCTCCGCATCTCTGCGAAACCCCTGCGTATGATGGTCGGGCTGACAGGATTTGAACCTGCGACCCCTTGTCCCCCAGTAAGCGATATCCCGTTCGGGCACGTTCGCCGTCGTTCAGAAACAGTGCTTCTACCAGGGGTTATCGTTCAGCGCCGTTCGCCGACGTTCGCTGGTGTACAGTCAAGTTGTCCACCAGTTGTCCACCTGGGAGCGCCCCTTGTCTCGCACGCAACACCCCCAACGAAGTGGGACCGTCTGGCACAACAAGGCGCGCAAGCGGTGGGAAGCCAAGGTCACCATACGGGCCCCCGAACCCATCGGATGGGACGACGATGGGAAGGTCACCAAGTGGAAGCACCACCGCCGGACGGTGATCGCGCCGACGAAGCAAGAGGCGGTCTCGAAGGCCGCACGCCTGACGCGGGAGATCGCACTCGACCTCGATTCGGCTGCGCCGTTGGACATGACCGTGGGCCAATGGTTCGAGATCTGGATCGACGAGATACTCCCCCTCGCTGACATCTCCGACGTGACCCGCCGCGGGTACGTCCAGATCGCCCGCCTGTACGTACTCCCCCACGTCGGCGAGGTCGGCCTCGAAGACCTCGCGCCGGCTCATGTGCGTCGGATGATGTCGACGCTCCAGCGAAAGGGCCGGTCTGCGAACACCATCCGCCAGGCGCGTGCGGTTCTTCGACGTGGGCTGCGCGTTGCGGAGCAGGAAGGCCATGTGAACCGCAACGCGGCGATGCTCGTCGACGGAATCAAGGTGCCACGATCCGAGGGCGAGACGCTCGACCCGTCAGATGCCAGGACGCTGCTCAAAGCAGTCGACGACTACGAGATCGGCCCGCTCGTCGCCGTTCTTCTGCTCACCGGGCTTCGCAAGGGCGAGGCGCTCGGACTCGGCTGGTCGTCGATCGACCTCGACTCGTCGCCGGCCACGCTCACCGTCAGGCGGGCGCTCAAGCGAGGCGACCGCGACACGCTGTACCTCGATGAGCCGAAGACGAGTGGTTCGCGCCGAACGATTCACCTGCCCCCGTTGGCCGTCGGCGTGCTCCGCAAGCATCGGGACGACCAGGATCAACGACGCATGGCCTTTGGCTCGGAATGGGGCCTCGGCTGGCCCGACGATCTTGTGTTCACCTCGACGGTCGGCACTCCTCTCGGTCCGAACCGATGCAACCGACTCGTGAAGGCGATGACCCTCGCCGTGCTCGACCGAGAACTCACTCCTCACAGAATGCGGCACTCGGCCGCGTCGCTTCTGATCGCTGCTGACGTCCCACTCAAGACGATCTCCGACTCGCTCGGCCACTCATCGATCCGGGTCACCAGCGACACGTACGGCCACCTGTTCTCGCCGGCGAAAGCCGACGCGGCGAACGCGATGCAACGCATTCTCGAAAGCGACGACGAGCGCGAATAATGCCAGTTCGACGATTCGCTATTTGCGGGTCTCGTTGAGGGCTCTCCAGACGCGTTCGGGAGTGAGGGGAATGTCGATGTGGCGGATGCCGAGGTGTGAGAGGGCGTCGACAACGGCATTTTGCACGGCGGGTGTTGAGCCGATCGATCCTGATTCGCCGATTCCTTTTGCTCCGAGGTCGTTGTACGGCGACGGAGTTTGCATGGCGATCGTCTCAATCGGCGGAAGTTCGCAAGCGGACACGAAGCTGTATTCGGCGAGGTTCGCTGTCCTTGGGTTGCCGTCTGAGTCGTAGTGGAATTCCTCCATCAGCGCTTGAGCAACTCCTTGCGCTACCCCGCCATGGATCTGACCTTCAGCGAGTAGCGGATTCAGCAAGGTTCCTGCGTCGTCGACCGCAACAAAGCGCACGAGGTCGACCTTGCCGGTCTCGGTGTCGACTTCGACGATCGCTGCGTGTGCTCCGAACGGGAACGTTGAGCCCTCGGGATCGAAGACGACCTCGCATCCCAGTCGTTCGTCGGGACCCATCGCCGTGGAGAGGTCGCCCCATGAACGTCCGCTCGATGGTGTTCCGACGACGTGGAACCGTCGCTCGGCCCGGTCGAATCGGATGTCTTCGATCGCGCACTCCAATTGGTTCGCGGCTGCTTGTTTGGCCAGCTCCACAACTTGACCCGCGGCTTCGTGGAGGGCTGCGCCTCCGATCTGCATCGATCGTGAGCCGAATGTTCCGCCGCCCATCGGGACTGTGTCGGTGTCGCCGGACTCCAGGCTGATTTGGTTGACGTCGATTCCGAGTTGCTCGCTGAGCACCATGGCAAACGTCGTCTCGTGGCCCTGCCCCTGGGCGAGCGTTCCCACCCGCGCGACCACGGTTTCGTCGGGCTTGATTTCGACATCTGCCCATTCGGGGTCGATCAAGGGTGCAGTGACTTCGACGTATGTGGCGAGGCCGAGACCAGTTTGGACTGTGGTGCCTGACTGCCGTCGCTTGAGTTGGTCCCGCCGGAAGTCGAATTCGCCGACCGCGTTGAGGAGTGTGCTGAGCGCAGCTTGATAGTTGCCGCTGTCGTAGGTGGCACCTGTCGCCGAGTCGAAGGGGAACGCGTCGGCAGCGATCAAATTCTTCCGGCGAATGTCGACGGGATCGAGTCCGAGTTCACGCGCGAACAAGTCGACGGAACGCTCGATCGCAGCTGCCGCTTCGGGGCGACCGGCACCTCGGAACGCGACCACGGGACAGGTATTCGTTACGACGGCTTTGCCGACTACTTCGACGCGCTCGATGTCGTAGACACCTGGAGCCATCATCCCCGTGATTCCGGGCAGGATTGCCGCCATCCGGGGGTACGCGCCACAATCACCCACGATCGAGAGGCGATACGCCTCGATCCGGCCGTGTTTTGTGCCACCGATTTCCACCACCTGTTGCTGGGCTCGACCATGCCCCATGGCCATCATGCTTTCCGAACGGGATTCGACGAAGCGGACAGGCCGCCCGGTCAGCCGCGCGAGTTGCCCGAGCATCAGTTCCTCGGCGCCGAGGCCGATCTTGACACCGAACCCTCCCCCGACATCCGGGGTGATGACGTGAACGTCTTCGTCTTCGACGCCGTACACCATTGCGAGCTGCGTGCGCGCGCCGTGGGGATTCTGTGTTGACGCCAATTGCTGGAGCCGGCCGTCGGTCGCCCACCAAGCTGCACCCGAACGCACTTCGAGTGGGCAGGGGGCAACCCGCTGGTTCGTGAGTGCTTCGCGGACCACGACCTCGCAGCCGTCGAAGAAGTCGTCGGACGGTTCTTCATAGAGGTCGTAGGCGACGTTGGTGCCGGCATCGGGGAAGAGCAAGACGTCGCCTCGCATGGCAGCCTCGACGCCAATCACGGTCGGTAACGGTTCGTAGTCGACGTAGACAAGCTCGGCGGCGTCGACTGCGGCTGCGTGTGTGGTCGCGATGACCGCAGCGACTGGTTCGCCGACAAAACGAACGCGTTCGTTGGCGAGCAGCCAACGGCTCATCTCTTCGGTGACACCGAGCGATGCGTACTCCGGTGCCGTTGGGTCGAGGCCGAGGGTGTCAGCGGTGAAAATGCCGAGGACGCCCGCTGCTTGCTCAGCGTCTTGGGTGTCGATCGAGGTGATGAGTGCGTGCGCCATGATCGACCGCGCGAAGACAACGTATGCAGCGTCGGGTACGTCGATGTTCTCGACGAACGTCCCGTTACCCGTGAGGAAGCGTGTGTCTTCGACGCGAAGTTGGCGGGTACCGATGATGTGCATCGAGGGTGGTCAGTCGTAGACGATGACGCCGCGGATGTTCTTGCCGTCGCGGATGTCCTGGTAGCCCTCGTTGATTTGCTCGAGCGTGTACGTCTTGGTGACGAGTTCGTCGAGTTTGATTTGTCCGTTGCGGTAGAGCTGGAGAATTTTGGGGATTTCGATGCGGGCGTTGCTTGACCCGAAGAGCGAACCGTGGATCTGTTTTTCGTACAGCGCCAGTTCGAAGAGCGACATCGACACGGTGTCTTCCTCGGGGTGGCCGATTGCGGTGATCACGACTCGTCCCAGCTTCCCGCAGAGCGACATGGCCTCAGCGACGTAGGTGCCCTCAGCGACGTCGGTGGTCATGATCACTTTGTCGGCGAGTTGTCCGTTGGTCATCTCGCTCACGAGGTCCCATGCCTCGTCGACGTTGGCTGCAGTGTGGGTCGCACCGAACTCTTGTGCTTGTTCTCGCTTCATCTCAATCGGGTCGATGGCGATGATCGCTCCGGCGCCCGCGATGCGTGCACCTTGGATCGCGTTCATGCCGATGCCGCCGCATCCCATGACCACGACGTATTCGCCGGGTTTTACTTCTGCGGTGTTGACGGCGGAGCCGAAGCCGGTGGTGACCCCGCAGCCGACGAGCGCCGCTTTGTCGAGCGGGATGTCCTTGTCGATCTTGACGACCGAGTCCTGATTCGCGACCGTGTACGGCGCGAAGGTTCCGAGCATGCACATCTGGCCGATGTCCTCGCCTCGTGCGTGGAATCGGTAGGTGCCGTCGAGTTGTGGGCCGAGGATGATCCCGGCGCCCAGATCACACAAGTTGCTGTGCCCCGACGTGCAGTAGCGGCACTTTCCGCAGGCGGGAATGAACGCCAAGACGACGTGGTCACCCACCTCGAGGTCGGTTACGCCAACGCCGACTTTGTGGATCACGCCAGCGCCTTCATGGCCACCTACGACCGGGAAGGGAATCGGAATGTCACCTGTTGCCAAGTGTTCGTCGGAGTGACACAGCCCGGATGCAGCGAGCTTGATCATCACCTCGCCTTCGTTTGGGTCGTCCAGCTCAACGTCTTCGACCGACCACTCCTGATCGAGGCCCCACAGGATTGCTGCCTTCATCTTCATCGTCATGTCCTCTTGATCGGTTGGTGTTGCGGAAGTCGGTGTTCAGTCAGCGTGATCAACTCGGTCCGCCGCCCAGGCTTGGAGTTCCTTGATGCGCGTGTAGCCGCCTTCACCTTCGCCTTGGGTAATGCCGTCGACGCGGGCGTCGTGGATGCAGTCGACTGGACATGTGGGGATACACAAGCCGCAGTCGATGCAGTCATCGAGCACGATCGCGAAGCGTCCGAGAAAGTCGCCGTCGACTTTGTAGATCGCGTCAACCTTGCCCGGACAGGCGTGTTCGCACGCTCCGCATCCGATACACGTGGCGTCGATGTAGAACGATCCTGGGCCGCGTGCCATCTCTTTAGCTGTCGGCCCACACAGTTGTGAACGTCGAGCAGTTGTTCACAAAGTGTTGGATGGTTTGGTTGAATCGGTAGTAGGCGTCCCGGTTCACCGGGTCGTGGGACCACAACCTGATTGGGGTCCCCGGCATGCTGAGCCGGTTCAGGGTGAAGAGGAGCCCCGGCTGACCGTCACCTTCGACGATGCTGTCCACCATCTCTTGCCAGGACTCCTGGTCGGTTTCCAAAATGAAGTCCGATGTTGGTTCGTCGTCCTCGGTGATCTCTCGAATGTCGACGACGTCGTACTCTTCGAAACGGAACTGGCAACGCCATTCTTCGCCGCCCGGCCCGTCCCAGATCGTGAGCTGGCCGGTGCAATCACAGGCCCCGAGCTTTTCGAAGTGCTCGCGCTGCTCGGCCATCTTGTTCGCCAACGCCTCGAACCACTCGACGGACGGGAACGCAACGGTGGTGGTCTCGGCGTCCACGGAACTCATCACGCTGACCAGGGATACTCGAGTGGGATCGTGCACTTTGCCCGGCGGTCGAAACCGGCTCGGTCGCAGCGCTGTAGATACTCCTCGACGATCGTGGCCCACAAGAACGTGACACCTTCCATCCCATCGTCGATGTTTTTGATGCCATCGCCCATCAACACCACGAGCGGTTCGAGAATGTACGGGTCTGTCAACGCAGTGAGGATGACCTGTTCGCCAATGTCTGCAAAAGCGTGCATGTCGATCAGGGCCGCTTCTCTGTTCGGTGCCGCATCAAGGTAGCTCTTGAGTTCCATCGTGCCGTAGGAGACATGACGGGCCTCGTCTTGCATGCACAGCCGGAAGATTTCCTTGTCGACGTGTGTCTTCGAGAGAAACTCGCCCGCCCGAAAAATTGACAGCACCAAGCCCTCACCGAGAACGTTGAGAAGGAACGTGCCTTGCGTATGGGTTGGCGATTCAAGGATCGCTTTGAGCGCCCACTCGAACGCCGGGCTGGGATGCAGCAACCCGCCGCCACCGGCCAGGGCTCGCTTGCGGAACACCTCCATATGGCGTGCCTCGTCCATCATCTGCGAAACCAAGAAGTTCTTAGCCTCAAAAAAGTCTGGAGAGATGCGATAGATCCAACGCGACGGGAAGTCCCCGGCAACGAACTCGACTTCGGTCAGGAACGTCGACAGCTGACACGTCGCCATCTCCAAGTCCTCGCTGACTGGTTTGAGCTCAGACCAAGGGATATCAGTGGTCGAGTTCCACTGACGAACCTTGGCCTCTTCGTACAGAGTTTCCAGGTTGTCCGACCAGACGTGCATGCGCTCCAACACGTCGTACTCATCGATCACGGGAAGCTGGTCTGCGTAGCGGTCACGAATCGACCCGCGAGGGGCGAAGTTACGGAACTTTGACTTCTCCGGAATCGTGCCGTACGCCTTCGACCGATTCATGTCCATGTAGGTCAGCCCGCGTGAACTTGGCTTCACCTTGGTTCCCCAATGCGACCCGTCGCGATCCATCCATCCAAGATGGAAACTTCCCGCCTGCAGACGATCCATGTTCGTCTGCAGCAATTCACCCCACTGGTCGTAGAAACCCTTGTAACGCTGTTGGTACGCGGTGGTTGTGTCTGCAACGCCTTCGATCGGTGGCGCCGACAGGTTCGGAACGATGTTGTCCATTGTGGTCATATCAACTGTCTCTTCTGATCAGCCGTCGAGCAGATCGGTTCGGCCTTCGTCTTCAAGGCGCTTGCGGTAGTTCGGGAACAGGCTTCGAGCGAGCGGCACCAATTTGAGAATCTTCGGAATCGGTCCCTTCGCACGCATCTGGCCCTTCGCCAGCGCCGTCGAAATGTTCACGTTGCCCAACCAGAAACTGGTGTCCCACAGCACCCTTCATGAACATCTGGATCGTTGGTTTGATGTCGGCACAGTCCTCGCCCTGGTACACGACACGGTTCGGCATGTCGACGAGCAGTTGTGCGGTGGGTTCGGTATAAACAAGCTTGAGCACGACCCCAGAATCAGCGAACTTGGGCCCAACCTCGTCATCTTTCATCGCGTCGGTGAAAATGCCTCCGACGTAGTCGTACAGCTCATCTGCGTCCTTGAAACTCATTCAGACCCCCGGGTCGTCGTCGATGCACCGAGTGTCACTCACGATCAGCGTTGTGACAAGAGCCACACAGGCCAATCTTTGGCCCGCGCCGGGCCACCAGTCCTTGGTATCAGTCGTCGTCGAGAAGGCCGGCGCGACCAGCAAGCGCCACCGCCTGAACCCGCGACGACACGTCGAGGCGTTCAAGCAACGCGGCAATCAACCGCTTCGCACTTCGTTCCGATACCAAGAATTCGGCGGCAACCTCGTCCAACGCCACACCCGAGGCGAGCATTCGCAACAACTGGAGGTCGTCCTGCTTGAGAACCGGCAACGAGACCGACGGCCGAACGGAGTACGCCAACAGTGACGTCAACACACTCTTGGGAAGCACAGCGCCGCCGTCGATGAGGACTTGCAGTGGAGCAAGCAGTTCGCTCGGATCGGACGTCTTTGGCAGGAAGCCGTCAGCTCCCGCACTGAACGTGTCACGAATCATCGCCAGATCGTCCGTGCCCGAGACGACGAGGATCTTCAATTCAGGAAACTGGGAACGCAAAGCCATTACGACTTCGACGCCGTCTCGGCCGGGCATCGTCAAGTCGACAATGGCGACGTCGGGCAGCTCGGCAGCCACTAGTTCCTCAGCAGTGTGCGGGTTTGACGTCGAGGCAACCACTTCGATCCTGCCATGCGATCCAGGACCGAGCAGCAGCTGCAATCCGCGAGCAAACAGTGCGTGGTCATCAATCACCACGACACGCACCGGGGAAGAACCGTCAGGGCTCGTCGATTTCACGGTCCGATTATCGCATCGAAGTAGGGTTCACAGCAGTGGGCATCTCGATTGACCTGCCCAAGAACCGTCGCAAGGTCGTCGAAGGCACCATTGACCTGGTACGTGTCGGAGTTGTTGCCGGTATGGCGATCCTTGTCGCCGTCGGCACCGGAGACGCCGACACCTACCAGCTCGCCGCCGGAATTCTCGTCGCCCTCGCGGCGGTCTACACCGTCATCATGATCGCGTCCCACCACCGGCTCAGCAGCCGAGTGTCGACCGGACTTGACCTGAGCCTCACCCTCGGAACCGTGGCCGCAACAGGTGCGGGACGCAGCATTCTCATAGGCGTCCTGTTTCTGATCGTCATCACCGCTGCACTGCGCTTTAAGCCCCAGACGTCCCGGTTGGTCGCATTGATCTCCAGCGTTGCGCTCGCCGCCGTCATCCTGATCACACCCCGACCTGAGCTATCAACGGATACCCGAATCCAAATGGTTACCGGCTGGGCCGTGCTCATCATCTTCGGAGCGGTGCTGATCAGCCTGCTCGCCCAATTCGAACTCGACGACCGCATCGACCTTCGAGTCGCCCGTGATGAAGCAGCAAGCCTCCTCGAAGCTGATCGACAACGCCGCCTCATACTGCGTTCAATCGCCCACGACCTGACACCGCCTCTCGAAGCAATACGCGGAATCAGCCGCACACTCGACGACCCAGAAATCACCCTCGACGAACACGCACGACGCGAATCTCTCCAACTGATCTACGAACACTCTGAATTTCTTCGCGGATTTGCATCGTCACTCAAAGAAGTTCGCGAACGCCAATGATCCAACCAAACTCGGCGGTAACAACACGGCAAGCATCAACGTCAAGTCACTGATCGAATCCGTCTGCAGACTCGAATCATTCGGACGCAGCAACCCCATCGAACTCGACCTCGACCCGAACCTGCCGAACCTCCACACCGACCCAAACAAACTCCGACGAATCTTGATCAACGTCGTCGAGAACGCCTACAGACATTCACCATCAACAGAGCCGATTCGAATCTCCTCTCGCATCGACGGCGACTCATTCGAAGTTGAGGTGAGTGACCGTGGCCCCGGCCTCGCGGACCAGCATCTCGCCTCAGCCTTTCAAGCAAACTGGCGATCCGGTGACACTCCCGGCGAAAGCGGACTCGGGCTCTGGATCGTCGCCGAACTCACATCCCAACTCGGCGGCACAGCCACCGCAACGAACGCAATACCCACAGGCCTCAACGTCACGATCCGCATCAGCCAACGAGACCACTGATTGATGCGGCCATCGAACTAGCGGCAACACATCCAGCTGTTTCGTTGCTGGCGACTGCCAGGCATGTGCAACACTTGGTGATCTTTGTTACATCACTCGACATGATCAAGGCTGGCAGCGCATGACCACGAACCGGTACTCATCGGTCTATCGACCGGACCTCTTCAGCGGGCAGGTCGCAATCGTCACAGGCGGCGGTTCAGGTATCGGACGATGCATCGCACACGAGCTTTCGTCACTCGGGGCGACTGTGGTGCTCTGGGGGCGAGGAAGAGAGGCACTCGAACAAACCGGATCGGAGATCACCGAGGATGGGGGTACGGCATCGTTCGTAACCGGCGACATTCGAGACGAGTCGAGCCGTCGATGCGGCGGTGGCCGCTGTCATGGACCGCCATGGCCGCATCGATGCGCTCGTCAACAACGCAGGGCGGCCAATTCAGCGCTCTCGCAGCCGACATCAGCGCCGAACGGGTTCGACGCCGTCGTCCGCAACAATCTGCTCGGCGGGTTTCTCGTCGCCCGGTCCTGCTACCAGGCGTCGATGCGAACCATGGCGGAGCGATCGTCAACATCACCGCCGATCACAGCCGAGGCATTCCGCTCATGAGTCACTCGAGCGCCGCGCGTGCCGGAATGGCCAACCTCACGCGGACGCTTGCGGTCGAGTGGGCGTCGTCGCGGAGTCAGGGTGAACGCCGTCGCTCCTGGGTTCGTTGCTTCGAGCGGCTACGACACCTACGAGGGCGAGCCGTTCGCTGACCGTCTCGCCACACTCCCCAGGTTGACGCTCGCACAACGACACGGCACCGAAGCCGAGGTGTCGGCCGCAGTCGCGTTCCTGTTGTCCGAGGCAGCGGCCTACATCACCGGCCAGGAGATTCTGGTCGGAGGGGGCAGCGATCTGATGAACGGCCTGCTCGAGATTGAACCTCACGACAAGCTGCCTGCCGTTCGACGGGTTCCACCGATCGACGGCGACCGGACGCTCTCGACGACGTCAGCTCCGGGCTGTAGCCCGCAGTGGCACGGCCTGAGCGTCCGCGGTCAGCGAGAAACGCGGGCAGCACGAAGGTCCGGATCCATCGGTCGACGTCAGCCTCGTTGGGCTTGTCGATCCGCTCGAAGGTCGCCAGGCTCACGATCATCCGAACGAGCCACTCACCTGCCTCGGCGGGCTGGATGTCGTCGGACAGCTGGGCTGGAAATTGATCCGCCAACATGGCGACGATGCCGCCGAAGCGGTCCGCCATCGGAGCGAGGACGCCAGGTATCGGCACACCGATGGCACCACGTTCCGTCGATGCGAAGAGCAGACTGAGGTCCTCGCGACGGACGGCGCGAGTCGTCGACCGCACGAGGAGTACGAGCGCATCGCTGAGGTCGGACTCGGCCATCAGGCGGGGACGCAACGTCGACAGGAATCGGTCGGTGACACGGAGGAGGACCAGCAGTACGAGTTGGTCGCGATTGCCGATTCGCCGGTAGACGGTGATCCGCGAAACGTCGGCGGCCACTGCGATTTCCTCGATCGTCGTACTCGACACGCCGGCGTCGGTGAAGCAGCGTTCGGCGGCATCGAGGATCACGTCGTCGACATCGACGTTCGTCGGGCCACCGCGTGAACAGCACGAGTCTGAGGGTAGCCGAGTCGGCCCCCGGCCTTCGCTGTTCCGTCTGTGATACAACTCTCGATGATGTAACATGGAGTTCATGAAAAGGGGGAGACATGGATCTCACGACGCAAACGGGGCTTCTCGGTCGGATCAACGCGTATCTCGACTCCGGTTCGGACCCGATGGCACCGTCGGTCATGGTGCAGACCATCGGGCACTACGTCGAGCGCCGAACGATTCGATCAGGAACGAGACATCGGTGTTCGAGTCGGTGCCTCTGGTCGTCGGAGCGAGCGACCGAGTGCGCAGCCCCGGCGACTTCTTCACTGACGATCTCACCGGCTATCCGACTGATCATCGTCCGTGGCGACGACGGTGTGTTGCGAGGCTTCCACAACTCGTGTGGGCATCGAGGTGCCGCCGTCGTAGACGACGAGGCGGGTTGCTCGCCGGCGTTTCACCTGCCCGTACCACGCGTGGAGCTACGACAACCGGGGCACGCTGGTCTCGATCCCCAACGACGACGGGCTTCGACAGCGTCGACCGCTCCACCGCGGCCTCGTCGAGCTTCCCGTCGAGGAACGCCACGGACTGGTGTGGGCCCGACCGACCGCCCCGGTCGAACGAGACCGATGGAGGTCGCCGAGTTTCTCGGCGACCTCGACGCCGAGCTCGCGGCGTTCGGCATGGCGGACTACTACCACGACCGCACCGACGTGTTCGAACGAGTCGTTCAATTGGAAACAGGTGGTCGACGGGTTCCTCGAGACGTACCACCTTCGCTTCTTGCACGGAACACGATCGGCCCGTACATCAACTCGAACTTCGCCCTGTTCGACGCCTTCGGACCCCACGGCCGCATGATCGGTCTGCGCGATTCGTTCGAGGCAATGCGAACGCTCCCCGGCCGAGATCAGGAGCTCCTCCCCCACGTGGCGATCATCTACCAGATCTTCCCCAACACCGTGTTGGTCTGGCAAGGCGACCACTTCGAAGCATGGTCGAGCCACTGCCGGCGACTCGCCATCGTCGGTTGCGGCACGAGCAAGTTTGCTCGCTGCCACCGACCTGCGGGCCCGGAATACGAAGCACGATGGGACAAGAACTGGCAGATCCTCATGGACACCGTCCTCCTGGAGGACTTCGTCGTCGCCCGCACGATCCATCGAACAACCTCGCCGGTATACGACCAACGCCGTCTTCGGTCGACAGGAAGCAGCCCTCCAGCACTTCCACACCCAACTCGAAGCCCACATCAACAGCTAGCACCCATCACACCACGAACGACGGCCACCGAAACGGCCGCGGAGAAGAGACCAGCGTGACCATCGACATGAACGACCTGCAAGACATCACCTACGACGTGGATGACGGGCTTGCCTGGATCGTGATCAACCGTCCCGACCGCTACAACGCCTTCCGTGGTCGGACCATCGACGAACTGATCCGAGCGTTCAAGGCCGCCTGGGCTGATCCAGCCGTGGGCGTTGTCGCCCTCACCGGTGCTGGCGAGAAGGCGTTCTGTACCGGCGGCGACCAGAAACAGCGAGGCGAGACCGGCGACTACGGCCCCACCGAAACCGGATTATTCGAAGTCGAGGCGCTGCATCGGCTCGTACGCGACATCCCGAAACCGGTGATCGCCGCCGTGAACGGATATGCAATCGGCGGCGGCCACGTCCTTCACGTCACGTGCGACATCACGATCGCCGCCGACCACGCCAAGTTCGGCCAGACGGGACCGAAGGTCGGCTCCTTCGACGCCGGGCTTCGGGTCGGCCTACCTCGCGCGCATCATCGGTCAGAAGCGAGCCCGCGAAATCTGGATGTTCTGCCGCCAGTACGATGCGGCCACGGCCGAACGATGGGGCCTCGTCAACGCTGTCGTCCCGATGGCCGAGCTCCGCTCCACGGTTCGCGACTGGGCTAACGATGCCCTCGCGCTCTCACCCACAGCGCTCAAGGTGCTTGAAGCATTCGTTCAACGCCGAGACCGAGCACATCGCCGGTGTCGGTGCGATGGCGTTCGACTCACTCGAACTCTTCGTCGAGACCGAAGAAGCCGCCGAAGGCATCGCCGCGTTCAACGAAAAGCGACCACCGGACTTCCAGACGGTTCCGGTAGCCGAACTGCCGTCGACGTCCGCCGCCACGAGCACGTTCAGGAGCAGCAACAATGCACGTTGGATACAGCGCCTTCTTCCAAAACCTCTCCGGTGAACACACCGATGCCGAGGTGTACCGCCACGAGCTTGCCCTGGCGGATCTGGCAGAACCGCTGGGGTTCGATTCGGTCTGGGCACCCGAACACCACTTCACCAACTACATCATGATGCCGGACACCACGCAGTTCCTTACGTGGATCGCCGCTCGGACCGAGCGAGTTCAACTCGGATCGATGATCAACGTCCTGCCGTGGCACGACCCGGTTCGGCTGTGCGAAGAATGGTCGATGCTCGACGAACTTTCGGATGGTCGGGCAATTCTCGGACTGCGGGAGAGGACTCGGGCGTGTCGAGTTCGACGGCTTCCGAACCGAGATGAGCGAGTCCGGGGACGCTTCACCGACTACACGCGAAGCGATCGTCAACGCGCTGGAGACCGGGCTTCATCGAACACGACGGCGACTTCTTGAAGCAGCCACGTGCCGCGATCCGGCCCTTTCCCAGCCGCTCGTTCAAAGGGCGCACCTACGCGTCGGCAGTGTCGCCGCAGTCGATCGATCTCATGGCCGAACTCGGGATCGGCCTGCTGATCATCGCCCAGAAACCCTGGGCCGTGACCACCGCCGAGATCGACGCCGTACGGCGAGCATTACCTCGAACTGAATGACGAACCGCCGCCCGCGCCGATCATCGCGGTGCTTCGTGGCCGTCGACGAGGATCCGGCGAAAGCACAGGCGATGTTCGACAAGTACATGATGAGTTACTCCGCACTCGGCGGTCGATCACTATCAGTTCTACGACGAAGGCATCGCCGACATCGCCCGGGTACGAGTACTACGCAGGGATCTCGGGCAACATCGCCAAACACGGCCGCGACACGTTCGCCCGGTTCCTGGCCGAACTCCAGGTCTGGGGCACCCCCGACGAGGTGGCCGAGCAAACTCAAGGACTACCAGCGCATGGTCGGCGCGGCGGGAATCATCGGGGTGTTCAGCTACGGCGGCATGCCCCACGACGAAGCCGAACGAAACATGCGGCTCTTCGCCGAAAAGGTCATGCCCCAACTCCACGACCACGAGACCGAGTCTGACGTCGGCCGAGCCGGGCCACCGACGGCCGTGGCCGGCACGTTGTCCGGCACCAGCGTCGCATGGTGAGCGAACTCGTCGTCCACGAACTCGTCGGCAAGAGTTGCCGTCCTCACGATGACGAGCCCGCCCGGCGAATGCCCTGTCGTTCGACCTCATCGCCGCGCTCGATGACGCCGTCACCACCGCCGTCGCCGACAGGCGCAGCGGTTCTCGTGTTTACGTCGGGCCTCGAGAGGTTCTTCGCAGCCGGCGCCGATCTCAAGTTGCTGGGCGAAGCAACTCCGGCCGATTTTCACCACTATCTCGTCACGCTGCGCGCCTTCATCGAGCGGCTGAACCAGCTTCCCCAACCGAGCATCGCCGCCATCGACGGCATGGCACTCGGTGGTGGCCTCGAACTCGCCCTCGCCTGCACCATCCGGACCGCCTCACCCCGGCGCCCAGCTCGGCGTGCCCGAAGTCAAGCTGGGTCTGCTGCCTGGAGCGGGCGGCACGCAGCGACTGCCACGTCTGATCGGCCGTGCCACCGCCGTCGATCTCCTGGTCACCGGTCGAAGCATCGACGGCAGCCGAGCCCTCGACATCGGCCTCGTCGATCGTCTCGAGCCACCCGATGAGCTCGTCGACGAAACAATGCAACTCGCCCAGACACTGGCCAACGGACCCAAGCAAGCGATCACGGCCATCATGCACTGCGTCGACGCCGCAGCCGACCTGCCGTTCGCCGACGGCATGGACGTCGAGGCCGACCAGGTCGAACGACTCTTCGCCACACCCGATGCGTCCGAGGGAATCGCCGCATTCCTCGAAAAGCGCGAAACCCAACCTTCGACTAAAGGACACCACGATGGACTTCAGCTTCGACGAGGAGCAGCAACTCCTCCAGGAGGTCACCCGCAAATACGCGCCTGACACGCCTCGCACCCGAGGCGGCCCGATGGCGAACCGAACCGTTCGCTCCAGAGATGCTCAAAGAACTCGGAGACCTCGGCGTGCTCGGCATGCGCATCCCCGCCGAGTACGGCGGCTCCGAGGCTTCCTTCGTGGCCATGGGAATCGCCGCCGAGGAACTTGCCCGCGGCGACTTCAACGTCAGCTACTTCCTGCAACTTTCCGCGATCGCAGCCAAGCTCCTCACCGACGCCGACGAGGAGATCAAACGGCAATGGCTGCCAGCGATCGCAGCCGGGCGACGTCGATCGTCGCGTTCGCACTGACCGAACCGGGCGTCGGCTCCGACGCCGCCAACCTCAGCTGCACCGCCCGCAGAGACGGATCCGACTGGATCGTCAACGGAGAGAAGTCATCGATCACGTTCGCCGGGTCGGCTGACGGATGCGTCGTCTTCTGCCGCACCGGCGGACCCGGCGCCCGGGGCATCTCCATGATCTTCGTGCCGCTCGACCTCCCAGGAGTCAGCCGCACGAAGTACGCGAGTGCCGGCGGCCACCTGAGTGAGCGTGGCTCGCTCTTCTTCGACGACGTCCGTGTGCCCGCGAATCACCAGATCGGCGAAGAAGGCACCGGCTTCATCGGGGCGATGGAAGCGTTCGACTTCAACCGTGCGATCATCGCATTGGCCGCCATCGGCACCGCCAGCCAGAGTCTCGACGAAACCATCGAATACACCAAACATCGGGAGACGTTCGGACAACCGCTCGCCAACCGAGAAGGGGTCGCGTTCCAGATCGCCGAACACCTCGCCCTCCTCCACGCCACACGACTCCTGTCCTACGAGGTGCTCGCCCGCGCCGACGCCGGACTCCCCCACACCGCCGAGGCAGCGATGTGCAAATGGCTCGGGCCCAAACAGTCCGTCGAAGCGATCCACGCCTGCCTGCTCCTGCACGGCTGGACCGGCTACGGCACCGACCTCCCGTTCGTCCAACGACTCAACGACGTCATCGGCCTCGAAGTCGGCGACGGAACCCCCGAGATCATGAAGGCCATCATCGCCCGAGAAGCCTTCGGACGAGAGTTCAGCTCCTACAAGTAGGACGAGAGCGGTCCGTTGGCCAACGGGCGCGGGCAGTCACCCGAGCGTCACACCCGATCGGCGCATGCCTGCCAAGCCATCGCTCGTGATCGGTGACCTTGCGGCGCATCCACTCCCGCGCCTGCTTATCGGTCGTGATCAGGCAACGCTCGTCACGGATGGCGTCGACCACGATGCTCTGCGACGTCTGTCTGGTTCTGTGGCCTCGCCGACGACCGATGCGAAGCGTTCGTCGTCTGGGTCACCCAGTTGTTCGAGCATCGGCGTTCGAACACCGAGTGGGCCAAGACACGACGTGCGCACACCTTGAGCGTGGTAGGTGATCGACATCCACTCGGCCAGTCCGACGGCCGCGTGTTTTGTCGCCGCGTAGACGGCGTTGCCCGGGCTTGTGAGGATGCCTGCCATCGAAGCGGTGATCAGGAAGTAGCCGCTGCCACGTTCCAACATCGACGGCAGCAGTTGTGCGAATTGCGTGAACGTGCGCCATCACGTTGATGTCCCATTGGGCAGACCACGCATCGAGCGGCGCGTCGAGCGGTCCGCCGCCGTCGAAGATCCCCGCGTTCGATACGTAGAGGTCGACGGGCCCGAACCGTTCTGTCGTCGCGGCGATGCACTCGGCGATGCTCTCGGGGTCTGACACGTCGCAATGGATCGCCATTGCTCCCGCGATGTCGGCTGCCACCGCTTCGCGCCCTCGAGATTTGTGTCGGCGACGGTGATGCCGGTTGGGCCGTCTTGGCGAATCGGCGGCACAGGGCGGCCCCGATTCCGCTCGCCCCACCGGTCACGATGATTGTTTTGGCCCTCAGTTGCACCACATTCTCCAAGTCAGAGGCGGGCCCTGTCAGGCGTGATCACGAATCAGCCTGAGCTGCCTCGCGAAGTTTGAACTTTTGAATCTTGCCGCTCGGTGTCAACGGCATCTCGTCAAGAACATGAAGCCGTTCGGGCCAGAACTGGCGGGTCACGCCCGCTGTTTCGAAGTAGTCGCTCAGCTCACCGAGCGTCGGCGGGTCATCGCCCTCCGGCACGACAAAGGCGCACCCGACCTCACCGAGGCGGTCGTGAGGAGCCGCGACCACGGCCGCGCTCCGGACTTTCGGATGACGGGCCAGCAGGTCTTCGATCTCCTTCACTGGCACGTTCTCGCCGCCGCGAATGACGAGGTCTTTCGTTCGCCCCGTGATCCGGATGAATCCATCTGGACTCATACGTGCCCGGTCGCCGGTTGAGAACCAGCCGTCTGCGGCGTAGCACGCCTCAGTGAACGCTCTGCCCTGGACGTAGCCGACGAACTCGCCACAGCCCTTGCACAAGAGGTCGCCTTCGACGCCCGGGTCGGCCTCATTGCCGTCATCGTCGACGACGCGGACCGCCATCTGCGGGAGCGGCGTGCCGTCGGTTGTCATCACCGAGTCGTCCGGATCGGACGGAGAAGTGGAGGTGACGAGACCGACTTCGCTCATGCCCCAGCCCGGCATGACCCGGCACGGCAGACGGTGGGCTGCCTCTTCGAGCAGTGGCAGCGGGATCGGCGCGCCGAAACACCCGAAGACCCGCCATGACGACAGGTCACGCTCATCGAGCCCTTCGACGCGCAAGACGTCGGCGAGGAACGGCGCGGCACCTGCCGAACTCGTAATTCGTTCCTGCTCGATGAGATCGGCAAATGCCGCAGCATCCCAGATGTCCTGGAAGACCCCGGCCCCGCCGGTCTGGATGAAGAGGCGTACACCAAAGAGGAGGCCCGTCTGGTGTGCGAACGTCGATGCCATGTGGAAGACGTCGCTCGAGGTAAAGGCTTGAGTGTCGATCATGGCCTGATTGGCGGACCACAATGTGTTGTGGGCGTGCATCGACCCCCTTCGGCTCACCGGTCGTGCCGGAGGTGAAGATGATCTCGTACACGTCATTCGGATCTGGCGTGAGCAGATCGAGGCTTCGACGGTCGATCTCGGAGGCCCGACCCAACGCGACGAGGCCTGCCCAAGAGACATCGCCTTGCCCCTCGATTCCATCGACAACCACCACGGATCGGAGGCTTGGCGTCTCCGGGACGAGCGCGGCGAGCATCGACGCATAGTCGAAGCCACGGAACACGGCTGGGACGATTGCCACCTTGGGCTGCGCCAGCCGGAACATCGTGCGCAGCTCGTGCTGGCGAAAGATCGGTGCGATTGGATTGATCACGGCACCAATCCGCTCCAGAGCGAACGCGGCGACGATGAACTCGGACCAGTTCGGCATCTGAACGGCAACGACATCGCCGTGGCGTACACCAAGTTCAAGCAAACCCACCGCAACATCGTCGACGCTGGCCGCGAGTTCGCCGTAGGTAACCCGACCGCGCACATCGACGACTGCCAGGTCGCCGGGACGCGACGCTGCGGTCGAGCGCAACACTTCTCCCAGGATGCGGTCTTTCCAGACACCGCTCTCTGATCGATCCCGTACGAGTTCACTTGTCAGCGTCGTCTCAAACACGTTGCTCCCTTGTTGCATGACATCGAGGCGATGTCGCCTTCGCGTCGGACCGACATCACACGATGTTGGTGGTCCGACCTTCCCAATATGGTTTGCGCAGTTCGCGCTTCAGCACTTTGCCGGGCCCTGATTTCGGGAGCTCGGTGTCTCGGAACTCAATGCTCCGTGGAACCTTGTATCCAGCAATTCTGGCCCGGCAGTGTTCGATGAGCTCGTCGGCTGTGACCGACTCTCTGGGCACAACGACTGCGTGAATCGTCTCACCCCACTTGTCGTCTGGGATGCCGAAGACAGTCGTCTCCAGCACCTTCGGATGTGAGTAGAGCGCCTCTTCCACCTCTGTCGAATAGACGTTTTCACCGCCAGTCACCATCATGTCCTTGGCGCGATCCACGAGGTAGATGTTCGACTCAGCGTCGGCCCTTCCGAGGTCACCGGTGACGTACCAGTCGGCCCTCATCACAGCAGCTGTCTGTTCTTCCTTCCGCCAGTACCCCATCATCACGTTTGGGCCGCGAACAACGACGTTGCCCACTTCACCGATCGGCAACTCGTTGGCCTCGTCGTCGGCAATTCGGCAGTCCACTCCCAGCACTGGTTGGCCCGCCGACTTGGCTTTGCTGTCGTCAATGCAGCGTTCGTGATGGCGCAGGATGGTAGCCAGTGGTGCCAGTTCGGTGGCCCCGTAGAGGTTGCACAGTTCAGCATTCGGGAAGGTCCGCGTTGCACCGCGGACAACTTCGGTCGGGATCGGGCTGCCGCCATAGAACAACATCCGAACACTTGACGTATCGCGTGGTTGCCGGGCCTGTTCATCGTTGAGCGCGGCCACCATCGTCGGAACACCCAACGTGACCGTGACCGACTCAGACCGCGATGATGTCGAGCATGTTGCCTGGGTCGAAAGCCGGAAGTACGAGCTGCGTCGCACCAAGCCACAGGCACGGGAGCACCGCGATCGAGCCGGCCGCGTGAAAGAGCGGTGCAGCGATGAGATACCGATCGTCGGGCGACAACGCTGCGGCGATCAGCATGTTCTGCGTATTTGCCAGGAGGTTGCGATGGCTGAGCATCACTCCCTTCGAGGCACCGGTCGTGCCGCCTGTGTAGAACAGGCCAGCCAGAGCCTCCGGCACAACCCCGCGGCCGAGTTCCTCCTCCGGGGACGCGTCGACCAGTGCATCCCACTCCTTCATCGACAGAACTTGCATGCCTGCCACCTCACCGCACGGCAGCGGCCCTTCGGTGACCACCAGCGTGGCTTCGGCGTCTCGAAGTTGATACTCGAGTTCAGGTCCTGCGAGCCGAGTATTGAGTGGCATGACGACGCGGCCTGCGCATGGCGCTCCCACGTACAGCTCCAAGTATTTCACCGAGTTGGGTCCGAGGACTGCGACGCGATCACCCAAGTCGACACCAAGTCCACTCAGCGCTCCGGCAATCTTTCTGCACCGAGTTCCGAAGTCGCCGAACGTCATCGATTGCTGACCAAGGACGGCGGCGTCCTTTGCCGACGCGACGCGGAGGGCCCGATTCAGTGGATCCAGTGTTGTGAACATGACAGCTCTCCGCTCTCTATTCGGCCGACCCGGCGACCACGTCGGATGTCGATCCGTTCGCCAAGTCCTGGACGTGGGACAAAAACGGTTGCATGTCGCATACTAGATCGACAGGTGGCACCTCCGTCAATCGACAACCGCCGCATTCAGTGCGTTGTACTATTCTGGACGCCCCGGTCATCGGGAGCGTTTGAACTAGCCAATCATCGTGTAGCCGCCCGACACCGACAAGACCTGTCCCGTTACATGGCCGGCAACGGCATCTGAGGCGAGGAAGAGGACAGCGTTGGCGATGTCTTGTGGCCTGCCGACCTTGCGCAAAGGGAGCGCCCGCGCCACCTTGTCGAGTTGCTCTGGCGTGAACATCGAATCCTTGTCGCGCCACATGCTCGTTTCGCCGACCTCTTCGTCGTCTTCAGGGATCGTGACACCGGGGCACACCACATTGCAACGAATGCCGGCGCGCCCGTTTTCTTTGGCAATGGTCTTCATGAAGCTGTTGATCGCTGCTTTGACGCCGCCGTAGACGGCTTCGCGTGGTTCGCCCTGGCGGCTTGCGTCAGAGGAGATGGAGACGATTGAGCCACCCTCTTGGGGAATCATGTACTGCAGTGCGACACGAGTGCAATTCAGCACACCGACGTAGTTGATGTCGATGATTCGTTGCCAGAGTTCTGGTTCCGTGTCGGTGAAATACATCAGCTTGTCCCACCCGACACAATTGACAAGCACATCGACGCCCCCGTGCTCGTCGTTCGCGGCGCCGATCAGCTCTTCGACTTGTGCGAGATCAGTGACATCGGTGCGTACGAACTGGGCGCTCGGTGCCCCCGCAATGGTGGCTTGCTCGGCGACTCGCTCAGTTTGTTCTTGATCGATGTCACCGAGTGTGAGTGCAGCGCCTTCGCGAGCGAATGTGAGAGCGACTGCCCGACCAATGTTCGATCCCGCCCCAGTTACGACGACTGACTTTCCTTGAAATTCTAGATCCACGTGGTTTCCCCTCGGTAGCACTTCTGATGGTCCCCCAGAGTAGCGCGATGAGACACGGTGGTCCCCATGTCTTGCCACCTCATGGCAACCATTCATCCTCATCGGTGTACGTGAGGCGGCAGATCACCATCACGGCGATCGGTAGCGCACGTCGCCGAGGCGTCAAGCAAGATGACTCACTGGCGCACGATCGATACAACCTGGTTCGGAGCCAAGTGGATGGCGATCGACTGCGCCGCTGTGTTCTATTCAGAATTCGGAGTCTGGCCTTGGGGATACTGCGACGAGGACCGATCGGCGGCTGTGGTGGACGATGCTTGCGGCGACCGAGCCAAGGATTGCGTCGTGGATGGTGCTGTGGCTTTGGTGGCCGATGACGATGAGGGTTGCGTTGATGTCGTCGGCTTCGCCGCGAATCTCTTGGCTGATGTGGCCGTTGCGGGAGGTGATGGTCCATTGTCCGTCGAAGTCGGTGAGGCGTTGCGTGACGGTGTCGCGGATCGCTGCGTCGGTCTCGTCTTCGGCCCGTGCGAATTCGAGGCTGGCGGCTGGACTGAAGGCGAGTGTTGCGGGGCGGTGGTGGACGTGGACGATGCGTAGGGCAGCACCTTGGGGTTGTGCGATCGTTGCGGCGAGGTCGAGGGCGTACAACGACTCGGGTGAGAGATCGACACCCACGACAATTGTCTGGAAGGCCTGTTCGACCTCTTCGTTGTGTGCTGCTTCTGACACGTCGTGCTCCTGTCGTAGTTCCGGGATTCGCAGCCCGCTGATCGTCCGACTTGGACTACCGGGTTGGAATACGATTACAGTATCAGTATCCAACTGTTGGCCGTGGGGGTCTGATGTCGCTTTTGTTGTGGGTTCGTTGTGCTGTTTCGGGTTAGTCGCTGTGACGGCGGATTCGGCGGTCGCTTCGGGTCTCGGTGACTCAGGCGAGGACGCGCCGGAGGTGGTCGCGACGTTGTGGGAGCGTCGGTTGATTCTGATTGCGATGTGTGTCGCGTTGATGGCGGTGATTTCGTCGGTGTCGGGATTGAACGTGGCGCAGCAGGCGTTGGCTGTCGATCTTGATGCGTCGCAGAGTCAGTTGTTGTGGGTGATCAACGGGTACACGTTGGCGTTGGCCGCGTTGTTGATGCCGATCGGTGCGATTGGTGATCGATGGGGTCGCAAGCCGATTCTGATGCTTGGCCTGATCGGGTTCGCGGTCGGCGAGCATCGCGTCAGCGTTTGCGTCGTCGGCTGAGGTTCTGATTGCTTTGCGTGTCGCTGCGGGTGTCGCTGCGGCGATGATCATGCCCGTCACGTTGTCGGTGATCACCACGACGTTTCCTCCAGAGGAGCGCGGTAAGGCGGTTGGTATCTGGGCTGGCGTCGCGGGTGCGGGCGGGATTATTGGGCTGTTCGTGTCAGCGGCGATCATCGACAACGCGACGTGGCCGTGGGTGTTCGCGTTCCCGGCGGCGTTGGCGTTGGGATCATTCGCATTGACGTGGGCCGCGGTCCCGCAGTCCCGGGAACATTCAGAGGCCCGGTTTGACGTGTTGGGGTCGGTGCTGTCCGCAGCTGCGGTTGGAGGTCTGGTGCTCGGCGTACAGGAGGGACCCGAGCGCGGATGGTCGCACCCGGCGGCGGCGTTGGGAATGACGGTCGCAGTTGTTGGGGTGGTGCTGTTCGTGATCGTGGAGATGCGGCGTGATCATCCGCTGCTCGACGTTCGGCTCTTTCGTCATCGCGGTCTCGCGACCGGGTCGGTGAACCTGTTTGTTGCGTTCGCGGTGATCTTCGCGATCTTTCTGATCCTGGTCCAGTTGCTGCAGGCCGTGTTCGGTTACACCGCCCTACGCGCGGCGTCAGGGTTGTTGCCGATGGCGGCGGTGATGATGCCGCTGTCTGCAGTAGCGCCCGCGTTGGCGGCTCGCTTCGGGTACCGACAAGTATCGACGTTCGGCATGATTCTCTTGGCTGCCGGAACCGGAACGCTCGCAGTGTTCGCGGATCTCGATCGGGGCTATTGGTCAGTGTTGCCGGGCATCTTGCTACTCGGTAGCGGTTTGGGTCTCTCGATGAGCCCGGCAACCGAGGCGATCACGTCGTCGTTGCCCGCCGACAAACAAGGTGTGGCCTCCGCGCTCAACGACACGGTCCGCGAGATCGGCGGCGCTGTCGGCATTGCGTTGATCGCGTCGGTGCTCAACGCCCAGTACCGATCGAACGTGAGCGACGCAACGGACTCCTTGCCCCCGGAACTCGCGGAACGGGTCGAGGAAGGAATCGGCGGGGCGCTGCAAACAGCAGCTCAGCTCGGCCCCGATGGTGCCGGCCTGCTCGATGCTGCGCGCCAAGCGTGGCTCGACGGGATGCGGCCCGCGTTGTGGCTCGGCGCTGGCCTGGCCATCGCCGCGGCGGCGTACACGGCATTGTCCGGAGTGGGGAGCGTTGTGTCTAACGATCACGACGAGGTCGAGTCGTGACCGATGCGAATGACACGAGCATGATCGACGACCACTCGGATCTACCAGCACGGATCGATGCCGCGACGGTTGTGCAACAGCTCGCACACGGTCTTGTTTCGCGGCGCGTCGATGTCTCGATGCTGCATCGAATCGCCGCCGAGGTCGAGGCGATGGTGACTGAGGTCGAGGCTTCACCGGCTCGAAGTCGGCTCGATGAGATGATGGCGAACCCTCGCTTTGCTGCCGCGTTGAAGTCGGGGACGATGAGCGACGTTGTCGAAGACGGCGCCTTCGTCGATCTCTTCCACGACTCGCCGGTCTCGGGCTCCGCGAATCCGTTGAGCATCGGACTGCGGATCCGGCGAGAGAACGACGAGTCCGTTGGCACAGTCACATTGGCGCCGGGTTGGGAAGGCGCACCGGGCCGCGGCCATGGCGGCGTGGTGGCCGCGTGCGTCGATGAAACGATCGGCGGTCTGCTTCCGATCTTGGGGACGATGGCGTTCACCGGTGAACTGACGTTGCGGTATCGGGCACCGTGCCCGCTGGGTGTCCCACTCGAGTTTCGGGCCTGGCTCGTCGAGCGCGACGGCCGTCGTTTGCATATCGCTGCCTCCGGCACCGGACCCGACGGTGTGTTCGTCGAGTCGACCGCGCTGTTCATCACGGTCGACATCGCTCGCCTCGCAGAGATGAACGCTCCACTCGATCGAGGAGGCCGACCATGCACCGATCTGACACGAACATTGACACCAGCCAAAGGAGACATTGATGCGTTCGATTTCAACTGATCTAGCAGCCAAGTTGCGCCTCGGCGCAGCGGTCTTCGCCGAGCGAGGGTACGACGCAGCGACGATCGAGGCATTGAGCGACGCAACCGGGGTGCCATCGTCGACGCTCTACTACAACTTCGCCGGCAAGCAGGAGATCTTGGCGTTCTTGCTCCAGGACTGGCTCGATCGCACCTCAGTCGTGGTCGCAACAGCCATCGAGGGGCCCGCTACCGCCGCGGTCCGGTTGGAGGCAGTGATTCGAGCGCAGCTGGCAGCGATGGCGGACGATCCATCGACGTGTCAGATGTTGCTTGCCGAACTTGGTCGTATCGATCGTCTGCCCCATATTGCCGACGCGGTGCAGCAGGCCTTCCACCGACCGGTCGCGAAGCTGCTCGTCGAGGGTGCTGTCGATGG
Source organism: Ilumatobacteraceae bacterium (assembly GCA_963797925.1). Classification (GTDB taxonomy): domain Bacteria; phylum Actinomycetota; class Acidimicrobiia; order Acidimicrobiales; family Ilumatobacteraceae; genus Ilumatobacter_A. The sequence continues at coordinate 782,678 of CAWCQZ010000002.1, forward strand.
TTCATTGGCAGAGGTGTCGATCGAGAACGCGACAGCGGTGATCTATGGCGCGGTCACCCTGACCGGTCTGCATCACGTCGTGGCCGGCGACGGACACACCCCAGCATTCGATGTCGACGCCGTGGCCACCGACGTCGTCGGGCTCGTCATGAACGGACTCGGCTCACGATGAACAACGACGACACAGGAGAAGACCAATGACCGACCTCACCGAAGGCACTGCTGTAGCGGATGCTGAGTTGATGGCGTTGTTCAGCGACCTCGACACTCGGGCGAATCCGTATCCGTCGTATCAGCGGATCCGTGAGGCCGCACCGATTCATCGGAGCGAGATGCTGCCGATGTGGGTCGTCACCCGCTACCAGGACTGCGGCACGGTATTGCGCGACAACCGGTTCGGCAAGGGCGACGGCACCAGTCGCATCTTCGGGAACCCGGCCGAAGCGGACGACCCTGACCGTCAGGTGCCGTTGCTGTCCAACGACTCAATGTTGCGCAAGAACCCACCAGACCACACCCGGCTCCGCGGGCTCGTATCGCGCGAGTTCACACCGCGCCGCGTCGAGCAACTCCGCCCCGCAATCACCGACATGGTGAACCAGCACCTCGACCATCTCGCCGACAACGGCGGCGGCGATGTGATGGACGTGCTCGCCTTTCCGCTGCCGGTGCAGGTGATCGGTGAACTCCTCGGTGTCCCCGAATCCGACCGAGAACAGTTCCGGTATCTCGTCCGCGACGCGGCCGCCGCACTCGAACCGATGGTCGACGCCGCCACAGCGGACAAGGCGCGTGCTGCAAGCCAGGCAATGACCGACTACTTCACCGGACTGATCGCGCAACGACGCCAGCAACCCGAGCGACGATCTCATCAGCGCACTGCTCGAAGTACAAGAGGAAGGCGACCGACTCAACGATGACGAACTGATCGCGACGATCATCTTGATATTCGCGGCCGGCTTCGAAACCACGACAAACCTGATCGGCAACGGCCTCGTCACCCTGCTCCGCAACCGCGACCAACTCGACCTGTTGCGGTCGCGACCCGACCTCGCCCACAGCGCGGTCGAAGAAATGCTGCGCTACGAGAGTTCGGTGCAACTCGACGCACGCATCGCCCTCGAGCCCGCCGACATCGACGGATGCGACATTGCCGAAGGCGACGTCGTACTCACGATGCTCGGCGCCGCGAACCGCGACCCAGACCGATACGAGAACCCGGACCGATTCGACATCACCCGAACCGGCATCCAACACCTCAGCTTCGCCGCTGGCATCCACTTCTGTCTCGGCGCTCCACTCGCACGACTCGAAGGCGAAATCGTGTTCAACGAACTCTTACGACGCTTTCCCAACGTCGACGGCGACACCGACGCCCCGTGGCGGCCAAGCCTGACACTGCGGGGCCTCGAAACACTCGACGTCACCGTGTCATGACCACACAGACACGCCGACGCAGCCCCGGCGACCGACCTCACGCACCGGCAACGCACCATCATCATCATCGGGCTGATGACCGGGCTGATGCTCGCCGCGCTCGACAGCACGATCGTGTCAACGGCCCTGCCGACCATCGTTGGCGAGTTCGGTGGGATCGATCACCTCTCGTGGGTGTTCACCGCCTACCTCGTCGCGTCCGCGACGAGCATGCCGCTGTTCGGGAAGATCTCCGATCTCTACGGCCGCAAGAAGGTGTACCAAACCGCGATCATCATCTTCCTCGTCGCATCCGCGATGTGCGGCGCCGCCCAGAACCTCGGCCAACTCATCGCGTTCCGCACCATCCAAGGAATCGGCGGCGGCGGGCTGTTCGCACTCACGTTCACGATCGTCGGCGACATCGTGCCGCCCCGAGAACGCGGCCGCTACACCGGCTACCTCAGCGGCACACTTCGCGCTCGCCAGCGTGCTGGGACCACTCGTCGGTGGATTCCTCACCGACGAACTCTCATGGCGCTGGGTGTTCTACGTCAACCTCCCGATCGGCGCCGCGGCGTTCGTGGTCACCGGCATCGTCCTCAAGACTCCAACCCAAAAAGACTGAGCACCGCCTCGATCTTGCCGGCTCCGCGCTCCTCGTCACCGCCATCGTCAGCTCGCTGCTCGCCACCGTCTGGGCCGCCGAACAATACGGATGGGGCACATCCCAAACCATCGGGCTGTATCTGCTCGCCGTTGTTGCCCTTGCAGCGTTCATTCGCCAAGAACGGCGAGCCGACGAACCTGTTCTCCCATTGCGGATGTTCTCGCGCACCGGCTACACCGCAGCCAGCATCGTGTCGTTACTCGCCGGCGCAGCAATGTACGGAGCCATTGTCTACCTGCCGCTGTTCTTCCAAGGCGTGCAAGGCAAGGCAGCCGCCAACGCCGGTCTCCTGCTGCTCCCGTTGATGATGTCGATGATGTTCGCCTCGCTGATCACCGGCCGGCTCACCACCCGCACCGGCCATTACAGGATCTACCCGATGATCGGCACACCCCTCGCAGCGCTCGGCCTCTACCTGCTGTCCACGATGGGCCCAGACACCGGACGAGCACTGTCGTCGCTGTGGATGATCGCGCTCGGCGCCGGCATCGGCATCGCACTTCCCGTGCTCACCCTCGCCGTGCAGAACACCGTCGAGTTCAGAGACCTCGGCGCCGGCACCGCGTCGGTCAACTTCTTCCGCACCATCGGCGGCACCTTCGGCCTCGCAATATTCGGCACCGTGCTGAACCGCCAACTCGACACCAACCTCGACACCAACCTGGCCGGCATCGACGTGCCCGCCGGGATCGAAACATCCGATCTCGCCCAGAGCCCCACCGCCATCTCACAACTCGGCGAACCACTCAAGACTGCGGTCACCACAGCGCTGTCCGACTCGATCACCACCACGTTCTTCTTCGCCACCTTCGTCATGGTCGCCGCGTTCATCGCCGCTGTGTTCATGCGCGAAGTCGCGCTCCGAACAACCACGGACGCCCAGTCGGCAACTGTGCCCATACTCGCCCAGGAACCAGCATGAACAACACCGCAACCTCATTGAGTAACCACGGAACACCGCCGTCCTCAACTTCTTGAACCAAATCGACCCACTCAGCTGAACGAAAGGCCCACCATGTACGACCTCCAGCAAACCGCGGATGAGATGGCAACGTGTGGTGCCAACGAGGTCACAGCGCGGGTCGCGCAGAGTTGGCGCACCCTTCGACGCGGAGCCGCCGCACGCCGGCTCCGCACACTGATCTGGGAACCCGGACCACCGCAGCTCACCATGGGACAAGTCGCAGGACTCGACCTCCTCGTGGCCCACCCAAGCTGGAACATGATCGAGTTCGCCGCAGGACTCGACCTTTCACCTTCGGGTGCGACGCGAGCCGTCGACCGACTTGTCAGAGACGGACTCGCTCTGCGAACCGTGTGCGAGCAAGACAAACGAATACACCTCGTGAGCGCCACACGCAAAGGCCGCCGAATGCAACGCGCCCTCATGCAGTCGCGCCTCGACATCGTCAGCCAAGCGCTCGCAGGATTCGACCAAGCAGAACGCCTCGCGCTCGCCGACCTCACCGAACGATTCATCACTCAACTCAACGCCGCCGTCTGCACCAAGACGGATGCTCACATCAAACCAGAGGACTCCGAATGACCGAACAAACGACCAGCGCCCCGACTACCGGCACCAACCCAAGACTGGGGACGCGAACATCGACATCATGGATCCACGCTTCGTCCTCGACCCGGTCACCATCTGGCAGGAACTGCGAGCAGCCTGTCCCGTGGCGTTCACCGAGCGACGAGGACGAGCCTGGATGCCCGTCAACTACGACGACATCGCCGCGATCGCCCACGACACCGAACACTTCTCCTCACGACGAATCGGTGTCGTCAACCTGCCCGAGGCCGACGGAAAACCGCTCCTCCAAGCACCCCCGATCACCTCCGATCCACCCGTCCACACCTGGGCCCGCCGTCTGCTCCTTCCCGCATTCGCCCCGGCCGTGTCGACGCAGATGACCCCGATCACCCGCAACCTCGCCCGAGAGCTCCTCGAATCCTTCGCCAATGAAGGCACCGCGGACGCCTCACACGCCTACGCCCGACACATCCCCGTCAGAGTCATCGCCCACATGCTCGGCGTCCCCGCAACTGACGAAGACATGTTCACCGACTGGGCGGTCCGGATCCTCCAAGAGGGCTTCAACGACCTCGAAGGGAGTCTCGGAGCCATCATGGAAATCCTCACCTACTTCGGTGAACACGTCAGCGCCCGCCGCGAAATGCCGACCGAAACTCGACCCGACGACGTCATCACCATGCTCGTCGAAACAGAAGTCGACGGAAGCCCCCTCGACGAACAACACCTCCTCGGCACATGCTTCTTGCTCCTCATCGCCGGTATCGACACGACATGGAGTGCCATTGGCTCCGCTATCTGGCACCTCGCCACACACCCCGACGACCAAGCACGACTACGCGCCGAACCCGACCTCATCGACTCCGCAGTCGAAGAATTCCTCCGCGTCTACAGCCCCGTCACGATGGCCCGAGAAGTGCTCACCGACATTGAAGCGGTTGGCTGCCCGATGAAAGCCGGCGACAAAGTCCTGATGTCATTCCCCGCCGGCAACCGACGACCCCGAACAATTCGACCAACCCGACGAATTCATCATCGACCGCACCCACAACCGCCACTTCGCATTCGGATCCGGAATCCACCGCTGCCTCGGCTCCAACCTCGCCCGCATGGAACTCAAAATCGCCATCCAAGAATGGCTCACGGCAATCCCCACCTTCGAACTCACCGACCCCAACACCGTCACCTGGACCGGCGGACAGGTCCGCGGCCCACGAACCATCCCAATGCGCTGGACACCCTCCTGAAGGAATCCTGCATCAAGAAACGCTCCAGACTTGCGATCAACGCTTGTCGAGCGCGGCTCGGCATGAACGAACGCCGACACGCCGAGAACGGATGTGTCGTCCGGTTCCCATCACATCGAATCCGACCCGAGCGATTGACGCCACGTGTTGGGTCATCCGCTGATGTGTTGATACAGCGGTGCCACAGCGTCGATGAATTCTTCGATCATTTCGAGCACCACACGATCGGCTGGTCGAACCGTGGTGATCGATCCAACCACCTGGCCGACGAAATATGTTGCGAGCTGTCGTGCACCTGAATCTGCAGCGTTCGCTGAGCGATTGATGCGCTGCAAGGCCGGCCCGACGAGCAAAGGTTGCAGCGGCATTGGCAACGTTCCCGGCCCATCGGTCCGTGCCCATTCATCGGTCCACGAAGTGCGCAACATCCGGGCAGGCTTACCGGTAATCGATCGTGACCGAATCGTGTCGCTTGACGACGCAGCCAGGAATTTTGCTTGCACGGCGGGTTCCGTCTCGGCCTCTGCCGTAGTGAGCCAGACCGATCCGGTCCACACACCGGCAGCGCCGAGTGCCATCGCCGCAGCCATGTGTCGCCCATTCGCGATGCCACCCGCGGCGAGCACGGGAATCGGCGCGACGGCATCGACCACCTCCGGAACGAGGACCATCGTGCCGACCTCGCCGGTGTGCCCGCCCGCCTCAGAGCCCTGGGCCACGATGATGTCCGCGCCAGCCTCGGCGTGTTTCACTGCGTGCGCGGTTGTACCGGCGAGCGCCGCGACTTTCACACCGGCCGCTCGTGCCCGCTCGATCACATCGGCCGGAGGCGGACCGAGTGCCGATGCGATCAGCCGGATCGGATGAGCGAACGCAACATCGAGCAGCGGTTCGTAGCCCTCCGGTGACACGTTGAGATTCATACCGCGCGGGCGTTCATCGTTGGGCAGCGCCGGCACGCCGTACCTGGCCAAGATGTCGTCGACGAATTCTTGATGTGCCGGCGGTAGAAGCTGACGAAGCCCATCTCGATCCAGCCCTTCGTCGTCTGCGCCCACGTACTTCTGCGGGAGCAGGAGATCGACGCCGTACGGCTTGCCGCCAACTTCGGCATCGATCCAGGCGAGGTCGATTTCGAGTTGTTCGGGTGTATGGGCGACAGCGCCGAGTACTCCGAAGCCGCCGGCTTTTGACACGGCTGCGATGACATCGCGGCAGTGGCTGAACGCGAGCACCGGAAATTCGCATCCCAACATTTCGGTGATCGGGGTCTGCACGGTTCAGCCTTTCGGGGCAACGATGGTGACGGTGCCTTGTGCTGCGCACACAGTGTTGCCGTCGTTGGTGATGTCGATGCGGGCAACGCCGCTGCGCTTGGAGAGTGAGACGATCTCGGCGATTGCGATACAGGTGCCCGATGAGACCGGACGCAACAAGTTGAGTTTGAACTCGGTCGTGGCGACCCAGGCCTTGTGTGGGATGACCGGGTAGAACACGACACCGAGGCAATGGTCGACGAACGCTGAGAGGCAGCCGCCGTGCAAGTTGCCGAACGGAGTGAGTAGATCGTCGCGGGCGTCCATCTCCGCGACGAGCCGACCGGCCGTCAGATCGGTATGCCGGAAATCGAGGTACGCGGAAATGCCCCCGGCGGCCGTCGCTGCACCGAGCATTGCGCCGGCGGTGCGCTCGTTGAACTCGAACTCCATGGACTACCTCCGTCGTCGACATCACTGGACGTGATTTATGAGACACTACTAGTCTCGTGTATTATTGAGAGAATCGAACACCCAGTTCGACCAACCCGGAGGACCCATGACCGATCAGATCGACTCGCCGACAGCTGCGACGCGGACGCCGTGCTCGCTGCGACCAAGGATTGGGCGCGGGATCTGGACATTCTCGATCAGCGCTACATCGACGATCCGTTCTCGGTGTGGAGAGAACTGCGCGGTCAGTGTCCGGTCCCGTTCAGTGAACGGCGCGGCCGGTCGTGGATGCCGATCGGCTACGACGACATCGCCGCCGTTGCCCACGACACCGACCATTTCTCCTCACGTCGCGTCGGTGTGATCGACCTGCCTGAGCGTGGTGATGCGCCACTGCTCGAGGCGCCACCAATCACGTCCGATCCCCCTGTCCACACGTGGGCGCGTCGACTGCTCGTTACCTGCGTTCGCCCCGCGCCGCATCGAGGAGATGACTCCAATCACGCAGGGATTCGCCAGGGAGTTGTTGGACGCTGTCGCCAATCAGGGTCATGCGGACGCTGCGAAGGACTACGCGCAGCACATTCCTGTTCGCGTCATCGCCCACATGCTCGGCGTTCCTGGGTCAGACGAGCAGATGTTCACTGACTGGGTCGTTCGGATTCTGCAGGACGGATTCCAAGATCTTGAGAACAGTTTGGATGCGATCTTGGAGGTGCTCGGCTACTTCGGTGAACGAGTTGAGGAGCGCCGTCAGATTCCCGTCGGCGAGCGGCCCGACGACTTGATCACGATGCTGATCGAGACCGACCACGAGGGCGATCCACTCGGCGAACGCCATCTACTCGGGACTTGTTTCCTGTTGCTCGTGGCGGGTATCGATACCACGTGGAGCGGTATCGGGTCGTCGCTCTGGCATCTCGCGACGCATCCGGAGGATCAGGCCCGGCTTCGCGCTGATCCGAGCCTCATCGACACAGCCGTCGAGGAAATGCTCCGGATGTACAGCCCGGTCAACATGGGTCGCGAGGTACTGGCCGACGTCGAGGTCGCTGGATGCCCAATGAAGGCCGGCGACAAGGTGATCATGGCGTTTCCTGCCGGAAACCGCGACCCGGCACACTTCGACAAACCCGATGAATTCATCATCGATCGGGAGCACAATCGCCACTTCGCGTTCGGTTCGGGCATTCATCGCTGCCTCGGGTCCAACCTCGCCCGAATGGAACTCAAGGTCGCTATTCAGGAATGGTTGGCCAGGATTCCATCGTACGAAATCGTCGACCCAGACCTCGTCACTTGGACGGGCGGGCAGGTGCGCGGCCCGCGAACTGTGCCCGTGCGCTGGTAGCTGGCACACCGGCAGGGCTCAGACCCTGGAACAACCGGTTCCCAGCAGATCACTTGGGCGGGCGAAGAATGGCCGGCAACAAGAATCGACGCAGATAGGTGTCGAGCCCGTCGCCGCTCCGCCGTTTAGGACCCTTCACGGTGAGCAGACTCAATATGGCACGAAGGATCCACTCTGACGCGTCTTCGACAGGGAGCCCGGGATGATGTTCGTCAGATCGGCTGTCGAACATCGGCCGAAGAAACTCGCTGACCAACTCGAACAGCGCTACCGATGTGCCTTCGATGATGCCGACACTGTCGAGGCCGTGATCGCTGGTGAACAGCAGGCCGACCGTCTCGTCGCGCACAGCTGCTCGCAAGGTGACCTCGACAAACTCGAGGATCACTCCCCCAAGGTCGCTCTGGGACTCGACACGCGGACGGACACGCTCGAGATACCGCTCGGTCTCACGCAGGATGACACCTGAGACCACGGCGTCGCGTCCAGCGAAGTATCGGTAGACCGTGGCTCGCGAGACACTTGCTTGCTTGGCGATGTCCTCAACGGTGGTCTTCGCTATCCCGAACTGGCCGAAGCATGCCTCGGCGGCGTCGAGGAGCCGGTCGCGGGCACCGTGCACGTTGTGCGGTGCTTGGTCGCCCCATCGAAGAGATGCGTTTGTCACTCGCCCAAGTATGGCGGATGGATTCTTCGATTGCATGAAACTTCATGACATGTGACATCATGCGCTATGTGTCTTATCCGAAGCGACGTCGGAGGGACAGGATCCAGACGGTCGCGACAAGAGAGGAAATTTGCTGATGAGTTCACTCGACGGACGAGTTTGTGTGATCACCGGAGCAGGGCGGGGTCTCGGGCGCGAACACTCGCTGCTCCTCGCTGCTGAGGGTGCGCGTGTTGTCGTCAACGATCTTGGCGGGGCGATCGACGGGTCCGGTTCAGACGCCGGGCCAGCTCAACAGGTTGTCGACGAGATCAGATCAGCGGGCGGTGAGGCCATAGCGAATACCGACTCGGTGACAAGTTGGGACGGTGCCAAACGGATCGTTCAGGACGCGATCGATGCGTACGGCCGGCTCGATGTGCTCGTGAACAACGCCGGCATCTTGCGCGATCGCTCACTGGTCAACCTTGAAGAGGCCGAATGGGACGCTGTGATCGACGTGCACATGAAGGGTCATGCCGCACCGACACACTGGGCCGCTGCACACTGGCGCGAGCGGTCGCAAGTCCGGTGAGGAGGTGAACGCAAGCGTGATCAACACAGCTTCGGGTGCGATGCTCGGCAACGCCGGGCAAACGAACTACAGCGCGGCGAAAGCCGGAATCGCCGCCATGACGTTGGTCCAGGCGTTGGAGTTGAAACGGTATGGCGTGCGTGCGAACTGCATCGCACCGCTTGCCCGTACCCGCTTGACATTGCAGACCCCAGGCGTCGGCGACGCAGTCGCAGCACCCGCCGATGGTTCCTTCGATCTGTTCGACCCCGGCAACGTTTCTCCGCTGGTCGCCTACCTGGCCACGACGGAGTGCCCGTTCACGGGAGGCGTGTTCCACGTCGGCGGCAACGAAGTCGGCCTCTACGCGGGCTGGAGCCTCGACGACGATCAGATACTTGCAACCGACGGAAGATTCTCGGTGGCCGAGTTGGCAGAACGTGCCCCGGCGCTGCTGGCGGACGAATCGCGGGCCGCATCGATGGTCACCTCGGTTGGCGACACGATGGCGCACTTCGGGCGCCGGAGCAAGGGCTGAGCGATGACGTCGACAATGGTTCCGACCGATCCCCGATTGTTTCGTCTGCCTGAAGGCGACGAGACACGACCGCATCTCTTGGGGTCCTACGCCCCCGAATCAGAATTGTATTTTTGGCCTCGGCGCCTGAGATGCCCCGTCACCCGCACTGCCGTGCACGATGTCGTGTTGAGTGCGCAAGGCGTGCTCTTTGCTTGGACGTTCCTGCACGTTCCGAGAATGGGGAACATTTCATTCGGCGACACGGGCGGGTACGGCGTCGGGCAGATCGATCTGCCAGAAGGGGTCCGCGTTCAGACACCGTTGTTGGGTACGACCGACGACTGGCAGATTGGGACCGCAATGGGTCTGACAACATTCCCGGTGGGTCAAGACGATGATGGCAACGAACTCGTCACCTTTCGGTTCGAGGCGGTGCGCTGATGCCGTCAAAACTTGCTCGTGACGTCTATGTGATCGGCGTCGGCATGCACGCGTTCAACAACAACGGGGTCGCAGCAGCGCTCATGGCCGACGTCGCCGGAGTGAACGCGCTCGACGACGCCGGCATCGAGTTTCCTGAGGTCGGAGCGCTCTTCAACGGCCATCTCGGCGGCGGCATGGGAGCTGGGGTGCACATTGCAAAAGAGTTCGGGCTGACCGGCATCCCGGTCACCCACGTCGAGAACGCGTCAGCCACGGGTTCGTGTGCATTCGGCGAGGCGGTCCACGCAGTCGGTGGCGGTCGGGTCGAGGTGGCCATGGCGCTCGGCTTCGACGACATGAACAAATTGGGCGGGATTGGGCGGAGCCGTGGCAAGCGGGTCGGGGCTGAAGACGTCATGTTGCCGGCGGCCTTCTTTGCGATGTGGGCCACTCGCCGCATGCATGAGGTCGGTACGACTGCTGAAACGTTTGCCGCGATCGCAGCGAAGAACTGGAACCATGCGCGGGAGAATCCGTATGCCCAACGGCGCGCCGACCATGACGTCACCATCGACGAGGTGCTCGCGTCGACGATGATCTCGTACCCGCACACGTCGATGATGGCGTGTGCGTCAGGTGGAGGCGCAGCCGCAGCGATCGTCGCCTCCAAGGAGGTTGCAGAACGGGTGTGCAACGGCCGACCAATGATCCGCGTGACGGCGTCACAACAACGCTCGGAGACCTACACCGAGGGACACGTGTTCCTTGGTGCGGTGATTGGGCCTGCGCAGATGACCCGCGACACGGCCGCCGATGCATACGAACAGGCGGGCCTCGGTCCTGACGACCTCGACCTGGTGCAGATCCATGACGCGTTTCCCGTCGAAGAACTGGTCTATTACGAACTGTTGGGCATCTGTGGTGATGGCGACGGGGACCGCCTCGTGGCCGAAGGAGCAACCTCGCTCGGCGGGCGGATTCCGTTCTCGACCGATGGTGGCCTTACCGCCCGCGGCCACCCCGGCGGTCCGACCGGCCTCGCCCAGATACATGAGACCACGCTGCAACTACGCCACGAAGCGGGTGTACGTCAGGTCGAGGACGCGAGCACTGGTCTGTGCCACATGGCCGGCGCTGGCTCGGTGTGCGTTGTCCACGTATTGCAAAGAACGTAAGCCGCAACCAGCGCGGCAAGAGAATGACCAACCACTACACCTCAAGGATGTGACTCGATGACCAAACTGCCGATCAACGGCGACCTCGTCGGCCTCTCAGTCGAACCAATCGCCCATTCGTGGACCGAACGCGACACGATGCTCTACGCGCTCGGCATCGGCTGCCGGCCGCCTGAGGATCTCGATTTCGTCTATGAGGGGCGAGGGCCGAAGGTCGTCCCGACATTCGCCGTCATTCCCGGGCTCCGGGCGATGGGGCACGCGATGCAACGCATCGACATCAACCTCGCCGCGTTGCTGCACGGCGAACAATCAGTCGTGACCCACCGGCCTTTACCGCCCAACGCGGACATCACCGTCGACGGCGAGATCGTGGCAGTGTGGGACAAGGGCAAGGCCGCCGTGATCGAGTTCGAGGGCCGAGGCTCCGACGCCGACGGCCCGCTCTTCACCGTTGGGGCGAGCCTTTTCGTCCTGGGCGGCGGCGGCTGGGGTGGCGAGCGCGGCCCGAGCGGTTCCTCGGCCACGAACGCCGCCCCCGAACGCGATCCAGACATCGTCGTCGAACGTGAGACTCGACCAGAGCAGGCCGCGATCTATCGCCTTTCTGGCGATATGAACCCAATGCACATCGACCCTGAGTTCGCCACCAAAGCGGGATTCCCAGGAACCTTCAACCATGGCCTGTGCACCTTCGGCACCATTGGTCACAGCGTGCTGGGCGCCTGGTGCGGCGGCGACGTCGACAGCTTCGAATCGATCGAAGGTCGGTTCGCCGATCAGGTGTGGCCAAGCGACACGATCCTCACCAAGATCTGGGACGAAGGCGATCACGCAATCGTCGAAGCCCGAACCCAACGCGACAACGTCGTTGTCTCGAACGGGCGCGCCACGAAGCGATCATGATCAACCCCCGAACTCCGGTGCTCGTCGCGGTTGGTGAACTCACCAACCGCTCCGACGCGATTGTCGACCCGATCGACCTCGCCGCTGAAGCGGTGCGGCTCGCGTTCGCTGATGCGGTCGCTCCGGTTGCTGACCGCATCGACACCGTTGCTAGTCCGGGAATTTTGTTGATGCGCCGCGACAATCCTGCGCACCGGATTGCTGAAGCTGTCGGACTCAGACCGGGCCGCCGGATCAGCTGTCCAGTCGGCGGGAACACGCCGCAATACCTGGTTGGCCAACTCGGCGCAGAGATCATGGCCAGGACTTGCGACGTGGCGTTGATCGTCGGAGCCGAGGCCGGCCAATCGAGCGCGCCGGACCCGCCGCACGGGCGATCTTCCGCCGGCCGATCCCATCGACGGGGTCGACACGGCATTGGGTGACGATCGGCCGGGGCTCAGCCCGGCCGAGAACGCCGCTGGACTGCACTTCCCCCATCAGGTGTATCCCCTCTTCGAGTCAGCAATGGCGGCCCGCGCCGGGCACACCCTCGACGAACATCGCGTCTGGCTCGGTCGTTTGATGGCGCCGTTCACCGCCGAGGCGGCGCGCCACCCCGACCAGGCGTGGTTTCCCGCTGAGCGCACGCCGAGCGAACTCTCCGACGTCACGCCCGAAAATCGACTCATCAACGAGCCCTATACGAAGCTGCTGAACAGCATCTTGACCGTCGACATGGCAGCAGCGTTCGTGCTCATGGCAGCCGAGGTTGCTGAAGAACTGGGCATCCCGCGTGACCGTTGGGTCTTCAGTTGGGCGACCGCGACATGTAACGACGTGTACTTCCCGGTGCAGCGACCGGACCTCGCGAGCTCCGCAGGCATCCGCGCAGCTGGCACCGCGGTGCTCGAAGCGTCCGGAATCGGCATCGACGACGTCCGTTGGTTTGATTTCTACTCATGCTTTCCCGCTGCGGTCGAAGCCGCGATCGACGCGTTCGAACTCGACCCGTTTGACGAGCGCGGTTTCACCGTCACCGGCGGGCTGCCGTATCACGGCGGGCCTGGCAACAACTACGTCAGCCATTCGATCGTCGAAATGGCACGCCGCTGCAGGGCCGAACCCGACGCGATCGGCATGATCTCCGGTCTCGGTTGGTACATCACCAAACACTCCCTCGGGATCTGGTCTGCCACTCCCCCACCAAACCGCTGGGTCGATTCCGACATGACCGAACAACAAGCTGCGATCGATGCCACCGCGCTCGACGTCGTCGACGCGAGCGACGCCACCGGAACCGCAACGATCGACGCGTACACCGTGATGCACGACCGAGAAGAAGGGCCAACGTCTGTGCCCGTGTTCGCCCGGACAGCGGACGGGCGACGCGTCGTTGCCCGCAGCGACGACCGGGCAGTCGCCCGGGCAATGTCGGGCGGGATGTTCGTCGGACAGACCATTGATCTGAAACCCGCCGACGATCACGCACGATTCGAAACGGAGTTCGAACTGAAATGACCATTTCGGCCGAAGCGCTCGTCCTCACCGGACCAAACACTCTCGAACGCCGATCCTTCGACGTGCCCGACATCACTAACGACACGGCTCGCCTGCGCATCGAAGCCTGCGGACTCTGCGGCACCGATCACGAACAGTACAGCGGACACATCTCGGCACCGTTCTCATTCATCCCCGGACACGAGATCATCGGAGTCATCGACGAGATCGGCCCCGACGCTGCCGCCCAGTGGGGCGTCGAAGCCGGAGACCGGGTCGCAGTCGAAGTGTTCCGCTCCTGCCGACAGTGTGAACAATGCGCGTCCGGCAACTACCGGCGTTGCATCCGCAACGGCCTCGCGACAATGTTCGGCTTCGTCGACGCTGCGATCGAACCCAGCCTCTGGGGCGGCTACGCAACCCACCTGCATCTGCCCGCGGACTCGATGTTGCTACCAATCCCCGACCAACTCGATCCGGTGTTGGCAACCGTGTTCAATCCGCTCGGAGCCGGCATTCGATGGGGAGCAACAATTCCCAACACCAAGTCCGGTGACGTCGTGGCAATACTCGGTCCCGGCATTCGCGGACTGTGCGCAGCCGTCGCAGCCAAAGAAGCAGGAGCCGAGTTCGTCGCGATGACAGGTCTCGGGCCGCGCGACGCTGATCGGCTGGAAATGGCCAAGCGCTTCGGTGTCGACCTGACGATCGACGTCGCGGTCGACGACCCAGCCGTTGCGTTGAAGCGCGCTACTGGCGGCCTCGCCGACGTCGTCGTGGACGTCACCGCAAAAGCGCCAGCAGCGTTTGCGCAAGCTGTTTCGCTCGCTCGCCCTGGCGGGACGGTCGTCGTCGCCGGGACCCGGGGCGGAGGAGGAACGCCCGGGTTCGACCCCGACCACGTCGTGTACAAGGAACTCACGATCAAGGGATCGCTCGGTGTCGACTTCCACGCCTACCAAGCCGCAATCGATCTGCTCGTTGCCGAGCGCTGGCCATTCGCCGAGCTCACGCGTCAAGTCGCTGGCTTTGACGACCTTCCCGCGCTGCTCGACGTCCTCTCTGGCGTCGACCAAGACGCCATCCCGCCGCTGCATGGAGTGTTCTCACCGCAGGGCTGAACAACGCGTATCGACAACGACAACAACACCGACAAGAGGAGTTACTCAACATGGTTGCAGGATCGCGGATACCGATGCTCGACATCGCCGAAGCGAAGAAACGCGCCGCGGAGAACGGCATCCCGGAAAACATGGCCGAGCTGTCGGTCTTCCGAATTGCACTTCACCAACCTGGTGTGGCCTCGGGTCTCAACACCATGCTGCAAGAACTCCTGTGGAAAGGACAACTTGACGCCCGTCTCCGCGAGCTGATCATCATGCGCATCGGATGGGCGACCGACGCTGTTTATGAATGGACACAGCACTGGCGCGTTGCCCGCATGCTCGACATCCCAGAGCGAGACCTCCTCGCGGTTCGGGACTGGCGAAGCGACGATCACTTCGGAGACACCGAACGAGCGGTCCTCGCGGCGACCGACGACACACTCGAATTCGGGACGATCACTGATGAGACCTGGACCGCGTGTCGCGCAGCGTTCGACGACGACGCAATTCTCGTGGAGATGGTCGCGGCGATTGGAAACTGGCGCCTGTTCTCGGCGCTCCTCAAGTCGCTCGACGTGCCACTCGAAGACGGCGTCGACCCGTGGCCGCCGGCCGGAGAACCACCACCTGCTGAATCGAGAGGCTGAGCATCATGGCCGAACAGGGTTGGACACTCACCGAGATCTGGGAAGCCGCAGCAACCCAAATCCCTAATGCGGCATTCGCCAAGCAGGGCGACCGCACTGTGACCTGGTCCGACGCGAACCGGCGCGCCGAGGGGCTCGCCACGTCGCTCCTCAACAGCGGGGCCGAACACCAGGACAAAGTCGCCCAGTACATGTACAACTGCCCGGAGTTCCTCGAGACCTTCTTTGCATGCTTCAAGGCGTCGCTCGTCCCGGTCAACACCAACTACCGGTACGAAGCGGACGAACTCGTCTACCTGTGGGACAACGCCGACGCGGTCGCCGTCGTCTTCCACGGCACGTTCGTGGACACCATCGAGGCAATCCGCGATCGCGTTCCACGTATCCGGACCTGGATCTGGGTCGACGACGGATCCGGCCCGTGTCCCGATTGGGCAGTCCCCTACGAAGTTGCCGTCCTCACAGCGGGGGAACCCGTGATCGGCCGTGTCGAACGCAGCGGTGACGATCTGTACATGTTGTACACCGGCGGCACCACCGGGATGCCCAAAGGTGTGATGTGGCGCCAGGACGACCTCGTCATCGTGTTGAGCGCAGGCCTCGGCCTGACCGTGCCCGAAGAGTACGACGCCGAGTTCCTCGACGGCATCTTCGTCGAACCCGGCCCAATCGGTCTGCCGGCATGCCCCTTGATGCACGGCACCGGGGCGCTGACGTCATTCGGTACGTTGACATCGGGTGGCTGCATTGTCTGTCTTGAGTCGCGCCATTTCGACGCAGCTGAACTGCTCGACACGATCGACCGCGAGAAGGTCAACGCGATCGCGATCGTCGGCGATGCGTTCGCCAAACCGATCCTCGCCAACCTTGACAGCGAACCGGCACGATGGACACTTGAATCGGTCGCGGTGTTTACGTCGTCGGGCGTGATGTGGAGCGAAGAGACCAAACAGGGCATGCTCCTCCATCAGCCCAACATGCTGCTGGCCGACGCATTCTCGTCCTCCGAAGCGCTCGGAATGGGCCAGTCGGTCTCCGGTGGTGGCGCTGCTGCAAAAACAGCACGATTCCAGGCCGGAGCGAACACGATCGTCGTCGATGACCTCGGAGATCGCATCCCACCGGGGTCCGAGTCGGTCGGTCGGCTCGCCGTGGGTGGCCGCCAACCAATCGGCTACTACAAGGACCCCGACAAGACGGCCCGCACCTTTCTGATCGTCGACGGCAAACGCTATTCATGTCCTGGCGACTATGCGACCATCGACGCCGACGGCACGGTGAGCGTGCTCGGACGCGGCTCGGTGTGCATCAATAGTGGTGGCGAGAAGATCTTCCCCGAAGAAGTCGAAGAGGCGCTGAAGACTCACCCTGATGTGGCTGATGCCGTGGTTGTGGGCGTTCCGCACGACCGTTTCGGCGAGATGGTCGTCGGTGTCGTGCAACCGAAAGATGGTTCCACTCCCGACCCGCAGGAGCTGATCGGGCACGTACGTGAACGCCTTGCCGCTTACAAGGCGCCGCGACACATCGTTGAAGTCGACACGATCGGCCGAGCCGCCAATGGGAAAGTCGACTACAAGCGGCTGCGCGAAGATGCGATAGGAGCCAGTTGATGGGTGGCCGTGAAATGAGCGACGGCATCTGGGGGACGACCGCCATCGTGGGGATCGGTGAAACGGACTATGTCCGAGGCAGCGACCGCCACGTCTGCGATCTCATTCTCGACGCTGCGATGGAGGCCATTACCGACGCTGGTCTGACGCCCGCTGACATCAACGGCATCATTCCACCACCGGGGTACATGAGCACCGAGGAGATCGCCGCGCACCTCGGGGTGCCCGACGTTGCGTACCACGTGTCGGTGCTGATGGGCGGTGCGTCGCCAACGGCATCGTTGCAGACAGCGTCGATGGCAATCGCGTGTGGTCTTGCTGACAACGTGCTCGTGTGCATGGGATGGAACGGGTACTCGGCGCTGAGCCCAAAGCCCGACGCTCGCCCTACCAAACGCACCATGAATCTCGGCCCGATGGGCGAAACGGTCCGGAACCATTACGCACCGTATGGACTGATGTCGGCCGCGCAGCACTACAGCTTGTATTTGAGGCATTACGTCGAGAAGTACAACGTGTCCGAAGATGCCGCCGCAGCGGTCGCGATGGCATGCCGCAAACATGCCCAACTCAACTCGAAGGCACTGATGCGAGGCAAGCCGCTGACGCGTGAGGACTACAACGCCTCGCCGTACATCGCCGAGCCGCTTCGTAAGTTCGACTGCTGTGTCGAGACCGATTGCGCAACCGCCGTGGTCGTCACGAGCCTGGAGCGTGCACGAGATCTCCCGCACCCCGCTGTCGTCTATCTCGCGGGCGCCGAAGGTCACCCCGAGCCCGCCGATGAAATCGCCAACCGCCCAAATCTGCTCGAACTCGGCATTCATCGCGCCGCTCCACGCGCCTTCGAACGCGCAGGCGTGCAGCCACGAGACATCGACGTGCTCGAGATCTACGACTGCTTCACCTATGTCGTGCTATTGCAACTCGAGGCGCTCGGCTACGCCGAGCCTGGCGGTGCCGGTGAGTTCGTGGCGAACGGCAACATCGAGCTGGGCGGCAAGTTCCCGATGAACACCCACGGCGGTCTGCTGTCCCAGGGCCACTGTTGGGGCCTCAACCATGTCGTCGAAGCAACCCGCCAAATTCGCGGCACCTCAGATGCACAGGTCGACGGCGCAGAACTGGCGCTCGTGACCGGGTATGGCGACCTGGGTGACGGCAGCGTCGCAATCCTTGCGAGCGACCGATGAGAACCTATCTTCCGAAGCCCGAGTGGATCATTCTCGACTGGCATCACGCGTGCATCGCCGCCGAGGTGTTGTGTGTCCAGCAATGCGCAACCTGCAGTGTGTGGCGTCACCCACCACGAAAGTTCTGCGCAAGCTGCTTCTCCGACGATGTCACCTTCCAACCGGTGTCCGGCAGTGGAACGGTGCTGTCCAAAGCAGTGAGCCACCGCAGTCTCGACCCTGGCTGGCAGGAACAAACGCCCTACGCCACGCTGCTCATCGAACTCGACGAGGGCCCACGTGTCCTCGCTGCCACCTCGACGGCACCCGACGAGATCAACACCGGTCAGCACGTCACAGTCAGGGTCGTTCCGCACGGCCACGACTTCGTCCTCGTCTGGGCCGACACCGTCACCACAACCGCGACCTGAAGACTGGACCCACAGCATGATCACAACTCGACTCACCGAGATACTCCAGTGCGATCATCCCGTGATGCTCGCCGGCATGGGCGGTGTTTCCTATGCCGATCTGGTCGTCGCCGTCAGCGAAGCCGGAGGGTTCGGGACAATGGGGGCGGCTCCAATGAGCCTCGACCGGATGATCGCCGAGATCGCCGACGTCAAGGCGCGCACAATCAACCCATTCGGGGTTGATCTGCTGACCGCTCTGCCGGACCAGATGGAAGCGCAGGTCGACGCGATCATCGCGGGCGGAGCGTCGCTGTTCGTTGCTGGCCTCGGTGTTCCGCGCGAGGTTCTCGATCAATGTCATCGCCACGGCGTACTCGTTGCGAACATGTGCGGCAAGGTTCGCCACGCCGTCGCTGCCGTCGAGGCCGGATGCGACATCGTCATCGCCCAAGGCACCGAGGCCGGAGGCCACACGGGCACAGTCGCCACGATGCCGCTGGTGCCGCAGATCGTTGATGCCGTCGGTGATCGCGTGCCGGTCGTCGCAGCGGGCGGCATCTTCGATGGGCGCGGTCTTGCAGCAGCGCTCGCACTCGGCGCCGACGGCGTGTGGATCGGAACTCGGTTCATCGCCACCCCGGAAGCCCACGTCGTCAGTGGCTACCGAGACGCGCTGGTCGATGGGCGCGACGACGACACCGTCATCACACGGGCCTATACGGGTAAAACATTGCGAGCGGTCCGCAACGAATACACCCAGCACTATGAAGATCACCCGGACGAACTGCTCCCCTTCCCTCGGCAGATCGCGCGATCGATCAGTGACGGCGCCATGCATCTCGGAGCGCGACCTGACAGCGCAGGAATCGATCAGGACAAGGAGTGCTTCGCCGCCGGTCAAGGGCTCGGCGGAATCGACGAGATCATTCCCGCCGGTGATGTCGTGCGTCAGTTCATCGAAGACGCCGAACGCGAACTCGCACGCCTGGGTGCCCTCACGACGGCACGAAGCTGACAACACACCATCTCGAAACAAGCATTCGGAGGATCTCATGACCGACACAGCAGCACTCACCGACACGACGACCGCCTCAGAGTTCAACGTCGAAATCTGGCTCGACGAGAACTGGAATCCGGATATCCAGGTCGGCGAATGGTGGGCACTCCTCGCCAGCGCAGCGCTCGCCCAACCGACCTTGCCACCGCCCCACGGGCGCGGGTGGTCACGTGCACGCGCCAGTGATCTCGCCCAAGCAATGGTCGCCAGAGGCGCACTCGGACCCCCAGCTGGAATCGGCATGATGCTGGCTGCCCCAACGTTGCTCGCTCACGGTTCGCCGGAACTGATCGGGCAGTACGTGCCGCAAATTCTCAACGGTCAACACGGCTGGTGCCAACTCTTCTCCGAGCCCGGTGCCGGCTCCGATCTCGCCGGACTGCAAACACGCGCCGAGCGTGACGGAGACGAGTGGGTCATCTCCGGGCAGAAGGTGTGGACGTCGATGGGCCAGTGGGCCGACTATGGCATCCTCATTGCCCGCACCGACCCTGATGCCCCTAAACATCGCGGCATCACCTACTTCGCGTTCCCGATGAGACAGGACGGCGTCGAAGTGCGGCCCTTCCGCGAGATGACCGGGCGCGCTCTGTTCAATGAGGTATTCATCGACGAGGCCCGAGTCCCCCATGATCATGTCATTGGCGACGTGGGCGACGGTTGGCGCGTTGCCAACACCACGTTGATGTTCGAACGCAACAGCATCGGTGGCGAGAACGTCGCCGCGCCGAGTGCAGCGCTGGCCGGCACGATTGCAGGGCACCTGAAGCGGCCGGCCGGATCATTCGGCGGCCAGACCCCGGCGCTCGGCGGCGGCATGGTGGGCCCAGGCCGAGTGAAGCAGCTGATCCAGTTCGCTCGCGACACCGGCAGCATCGATGACCCGACGATTCGCCAAGATCTGATCCGCCTGCACACGTTGTTGCAGATCACCGGGTGGCATGTCAGCCGAATGAAGTCCGGCAGCGCCGCAACCGGAAGTGAGGGCAACCTGATGAAGCTGCGCAACAGCGACATCACGCGCCTCGCTCGCGAGGTCGGTTGCCGGATTCTGGGCGCGGGTGCCATGTTGACCGGCCCAGACAGCCCCACCGGTGGAGCGATTCAGGAGCTCACCGTGTTCTCACCTGCCCCGGCCATCTACGGCGGTAGCGACCAAGTACAGCGCAACATCATTGGCGAACGCGGCCTCGGCCTGCCCAAAGAACCGGGCCCAGATCGCAACACGCCGTTCAGTGAACTACCGAAGAACGGCTGAGCGGAGCAATCGTCATGGGGCCGTTGGAAGGTTGCACGATCATTGAACTGGGCGGTATCGGTCCGGCCCCGTTCGCCGGCATGTTGCTGGCCGACATGGGCGCCGACGTTATTCGCGTCGACCGGACCAGCACTGGCCATGATCTCGGGATAGCGGTCCCTCGTCAATACAGCGTGCTGCTGCGCAGCCGGCGCACGATCCGGATCAACCTGAAGGATCCCCGCGGCGCAGGCGTTTTGTTGCGTCTCGTCGAGGGCGCTGACGCGCTCATCGAGGGCTTTCGTCCGGGTGTCGCGGAACGGCTCGGTGTCGGGCCCGAGGAGTGCCTCGCGAGAAACGAGCGGCTGGTATTCGGCCGGATGACCGGCTGGGGCCAGGACGGTCCGCTCGCTCACGCAGCAGGACACGACATCAACTACATCGCACTCAGCGGCGCCCTCCATGCAATCGGCCCTCCCGGAGGTGCACCAACAGTTCCGCTCAACCTCGTCGGAGACTTCGGCGGTGGCGGCGCCTACTTGGCAATCGGTGTGCTCGCGGCGATGCTGTCTGCTCGAACGACTGGACGGGGTCAGGTCATCGACGCAGCGATGACCGACGGATCGGCTTCGCTGATGAGTGCGATCTACGGCATGCACGGCTCGGGCCTGATCAACGACGAGCGTGGCAGCAACATCATCGACGGTGGAGCGTTCTTCTACGGGACGTATCAGACCGCCGACGGTGGTTGGGTATCGATCGGTTCGATCGAACGACGGTTCTACGACGAACTGATCACCACGCTTGAACTGGACCCTTCAGACTTCCCGGATCGCGATGATCGGACGCGGTGGCCGGAGTATCGCGAACGTGTCAGCCTCGTGTTCATGACCAAGACACGTGATGAGTGGACGGCGCTGATGGAAGGTACCGATGTCTGTTTCGCGCCGGTGCTGAGCTTGGCCGAAGCCCCTCACCATCCCCACAATCAGGCCCGTGGCACGTTCGTTGATGTTGATGGTGTTGTCCAGCCAGCGCCTGCACCGCGCTTCGAGCGCGACACCGACAAGCATCCCCGGCGCACCGACTGCGTCAGGTACCCATACCGATGAGATCATGCGCTCGTCCGGCTATGACGACGGCGAGATCGCCGAACTCCAACAAGCCGGGATCATCGGCGGGGCCGGTCGGCCATGAGTGCCGAGACGGTGGCCTCCGTGAAGGTCGGTACTAGCTTGCCGACGCTGCCCGCGAGACGATCCCGTTCGGGGCCTGGACGGCCGCGTTGCGGGCGCGTGCCGACGCCAAGCTCGATCACGTGATGGTCGGCGATCACGTCAGTTTCCATGTTGGCTTCGGAATGGATGGGCTGACATCTGCGGCAATGGTGCTCGCCGCCGAGCCCAGGTTGTCGGTCGAGATCGGTATCTATCTCCTCGCGCTCCGTCACCCCGTGCCGACAGCACGGCAGTTGGCAACCATCTCGGAGTTGGCGCCCGGACGCCTGACGGTCGGGGTGGGCGTCGGCGGAGAGGATCGGCACGAGATCGAGATCTGCGAGATCGATCCTGTCACACGAGGCGCGCGTCTCGACGAGTGCATCCGCGTGGTCCGGGAGTTGTCCACCGGCGAGAAAGTCACGTTCCACGGCACGCACATCAACGTGACCGACGCCCAGATCCTGCCAGCAATTCAGCCGGCGATCCCGCTGATCGTCGGCGGGCGCTCCGCCGCAGCGGTCCGCCGCGCCGGGGTTCTCGGTGATGGATGGATCGGGATCTGGACCTCACCGAGCCGCTTCGCCCGGGTCGTCGACGAAACAGCCGAAATCGCCGCTGAATCCGGTCGCGGCGACGTTTCCTGGAAGCACGCGATGCAGGTCTGGTGCGCGTTCGGTGAGCCCGACGTCGCCCGTGATCGACTCGCCCGGTCCATGGAAAAGCTGTATCGGGTCCCGTTCGAGAAGTTCGAGCCGTACAGCCCGTCAGGATCACCCGCCGACGTCGCCGAGTTCCTCTGGCCATACGTCGATGCAGGCTGTCGATCATTCAACCTGCTCACGGTCGGGCCCGACGCGGCATCCGTCGACGGCGCTGCCGAGGTTCGCTCTCTGCTGAATACGTGTCGGTAACGTTGGAACGCCTCCGCTGGTGATCCCTGGACTCGTAAGGTGGACGAATGAGCTCTTCTGCTGGTGACCGCCTGCCCGCAGTGTTCATACCCCACGGCGGTGGGCCGTGCTTCTTCATGGACTGGACCATGGGACCCGCCGACACGTGGGACAAGATGGCGGAGTTTCTGCGATCGTTCGACGACGTCGTTGGCACTCGCCCCGAGGCGATACTGGTGATCTCTGGGCACCACGAGGGCGACACCGTCGAGATCATGTCGTCGCCGGCCCCACCGATGCTGTTCGACTACGGCGGGTTCCCGCCCCACACCTACGAGCTCACCTACCCGGCTCCGGGCTCGCCTGAACTCGCAGAGCGGGTAGCCGATCTACTCGACGACTCGGCGATAGCACACCGCTTCGACCCGCAACGAGGATTCGATCACGGCGTGTTCGTCCCGTTCCTGTTGATGTACCCACACGCCGACATCCCGGTCGTGCAAATGTCGCTCCAGTCAGATCTCGACCCGGAGTTCCACCTCAGGTTGGGCCGAACTCTCGCACCCCTGCGCGACGAGGGAGTTCTCATCATCGGCACCGGGATGAGCTATCACAACATGGGCCGTTTCGGGACCGAGCAATCCAGACGAGACTCCGTGGTCTTCGACGAATGGCTCACCCGAGCCTGCACAGCCGACCCAGCTCAGCGCCACCAATCGCTCACGCAGTGGGCTGATGCACCCGCAGCTCGAGCTTCGCACCCTCGAGAAGAACACCTGCTGCCGCTGATGGTCGTCGCTGGCGCAGCAGGCAACGACGCCGGACGCCGAGTCTTCACCGACGAAGTCATGGGTGCCCACGTCTCGGCCTACACGTTCGGTGAGCGCGCTTCGGTGAACATCGAAGCCTGACGGTGGCCTCAGCGACTCGCTGAAGAGTTCCCGGCCAGATGGAACCCAGCGGACCCCGTGGGACATGACACGGCCTGCGATGGCGATCAGCTCAGATCAACTCGGAATCGACCGTGCGCCTCGCACCAATCGACCGGGGAACTCGCCAGTCGATTGGCCCGATTCGTAAATCGGGACGCCGGACACGATGGTGTGCAGATAGCCGTCTGCCGCGTTGAAGAAGTCGCCGGCCTCCCGCAGGGAGATCGAAGTGCATTTCCGGGCTGGCGATCGACAGTCGTTCGAAGTCGATCACGTTGATGTCTGCTTTGTAGCCAGGTGCCAGGACGCCTCGATCACGCAAGCCGAGCGCCCACGCAGTGTCGCGGCACTGCGCTTGCACGACGAATGGCACCGTCAGTTGTTCGCCGTCGCGGTCGCGGCACCAGTGGGTGAGCAGTGTCGTGGGAAACGAGCCGTCGCTGATCGTGCCGACGTGTGCTCCACCATCACTCAGTCCCGGAATTGTTCGAGGGTGCAGCAGCATCTCGCGCACCGCGTCGAGGCGACCGTCGACGTAGTTGAGCGCAGGAATGTACAGAAAGAGTCGACCGACATCACGCAGGAGCAGGTCGTACACGTACTCCAGTGGTTCACGGCCGGCCCGACCGGCCTGTGCGGCAACGTTGGTGCTCGGGTCGGGTTCGTAGTCGGGCGGGTCACCGAGCACGAACATGTTCTCGAAGATCCGAACGATCCCACCTCCGACTTTCGACTTGTCGCGTTGGCCTTCGTCGGCGGCAAGCAAGCGCTCCTTGAACGCTGGATCACCCATGACAGCGACTCGAGCAGCCACGTCGAGGTCGGCGACTTCCATGTAGACCGGGTTGGCCATGAACGGGTTGAGTGTTCCCTGTAGCCCGAGCAGCAAGCCGATGCCGCGTGTGGCGACCTGGCCCCGGATTTCGAGACCATCGGCATGTGCTTCATCGAGCAGATTCAACATGCCGCGATAGCCATCGGGGTCACGCGGCGATTGGACCAAGGTGAACGAAGCCGGACGACTCGACGCCTCGACCATCGCGCGGAGATTGCCGAACTCGTCGCTGACGTCGATGAAGTCGGAGACGAGTTGGAGCACTCCGGTACCGGCCCGGCCAACGCCGCGCGCGATCCCCACCAGTTCCTCTCGCGCCGCTTTCAGCGTTGGGGTCGGATCGCCACGGCTCGTGCGATGGTTCAATGTGCGCGACGTCGTGAAGCCGAGCGCACCTGCTTCGATGGCCTCTTTGGCGAGTTCGGCCATCTCCTCGATTTCTTGCGGTGTCGCCTTGTCGCCGTCGGCTCCGCGGGCGCCCATCACGAAGAGCCGCAGCGCTCCGTGGGGCACCTGCGCCGCAACGTCGATGTCGTGGGGAATCGAATCGACAGCGTCGAGGTATTCGCCGAACGTTGACCAGTTCCACGCGAGGCCTTCGTGCAACGCTGCGCCGGGGATGTCTTCGACACCTTCCATCAACTCGATGAGCCGTTGATGATCTCGATTGTGCACGGGAGCGAAACCGACGCCACAGTTGCCCATGACGACCGTGGTGACACCGTGGACCGATGATGGTGCGAGTTGCTGGTCCCATGTGGCTTGACCGTCGTAGTGGGTGTGAACGTCGACCCAACCCGGCGTGACCAGGGAACCGTCGGCATCGATTTCTCGCCGACCGGTCTGCTCGACGTGTCCGACAGTGACAATCGTGTCGCCGACGATCGCCACGTCGGCCTCGCGTTCGGGGCCGCCGTTGCCGTCGACGACGATGCCTCCTCGGATCACGAGATCCGGCTGTGGTCCTGTCATTTGAGTCCCCTTCGTGTTCCGAGATTTGTCCGGCGCCGCGCTACTCGAGAAGAGAGTTGAGCGATCGGTGAAAGTGTTGCAGCGCCGGCTCGTTGCGTCCGAACACGACGTGATCTTGGGCTCTCGTGTGGTAGCCGCGCTGGATACCTGCCGCTGTCGCGAAGTCTTCGGTGTCGGTGACGCTGACGAGTAGCTCGAAATTCTTGGCCCAGTACTTCTCGGTTCGTTCCGACTTCGGCGGGGTGTAGAGCGACACGCTGAGGTGGGCCTCGTCGGCGGTCGGCCCCTGGCCGACTCTGGTAGAGCTGCACGTGGTCCTGCTGATGGATCAGCACGGTGTTCGGCACGAGGAACCAGAGGATCGTTGCGTGTGGCAGCAATTCATCGGCGGTGTCGTCGGTCGGGTCGAGTTGATCGATCGACTTGCGCGTCGAGACCATACGTCCGTGCAGCCCGGTCGCATCGAACACCGAGAAGTCGTCGTGGATCATCGGCGCCAAGGTGTTTCTGTGCAGCGTCGACAGGTGGTAGGCCTCGCAGAAGGTGTCGACGGCGAGTTTCCAGTTGATCGGTCGAGTGAAGGTTGGTCGAATCGAACAGTCGATACCCGGCAAGGTCGAACGGGGCGAGTTCGGCCTCGGCACCTTGCAGCGGATTCGGTGGGATCGTCGACATCGGGATCTCCGGAGACCCAGATGATCCCGTGTTGCTCGAGGACGGGGAGTGAGGTCAACGACTCGGTCGGTGCTCCGTCGAAGTATTCGTCGCGGCGCCGGGCCGCCGACGTTCCGTCGAGGTGATACGTCCAGCCGTGATACGGGCAGGCCAGACGAGCAGCTTCGCCGCAACCAGAGGTGATCTCCGAACCTCGGTGGCGACAGACATTGAACATTGCCGAGACGTGCCCGTCGCTGTTCCGCGTGACAATCACAGAGGAGCCGCCGACGTCCACTGTCGCGTACGACCGATTGGTCGGCAACAGCCCGGACAGACCGACGACGGTCGGTGCGCTGCTGAGTAGTCGGCGTTCCGCAGCAAGCCGGTCCGGGTCGGTGTAGGTCGCTGTTGGCACCGTCATTGTCGCCTCGGCCTCGTCAGTTGACCTGCCGGCACGGCGGTGGGCGTTGACCCGTGCGAGAAGTTCGCGTTGTCGTTCGGGGCGCATCGGCTCAGCTTGCTACGACGTCGGGTTCGGCTGCAGCCTTGGACTCGATGCGGTGACGATGAAGTCGTCGAAGTCGGGCTCACGGGTCATCAACCAGTAGTCGACGAGACGGAATGGCATCGGCGAGCGGACTTTGCCGAACTGGTTGCGGTAATAGGTGCGCGTGCCCTCGTGGGTCCAGATCAGTTGCTCGTGCATCTCGTCGATTCGTTCGGTGTAGGCGCGGCGAACTTCAGGTCGCACCTCGACGCTTTGAACGCCTCTCGTCTGCCATCTCGACGATGCACTTGGTGATGTAGTGCGTTTGTGTTTCAGCCAACCAGATGCCGCTCCCGCCATGACCCATGTTGGTGTTGGGGCCGTACATCACGAAGAAGTTCGGGAAACTCCGGCACGGTGATGCCCAGGTGTGCGGTCGGATTTTCGTGGGCCCAGTCATCGGCCAGACGGCGCCCGTTGCGCCCTGTGACGTTGAGCCGTGCCGCCAGATTCGTCACCGTGAAGCCGGTGGCCATGATCATCACGTCGAGTTCGTGTGCAACCCCGTCGGCAGTGACACAACCAGTTGGCGTGAAGTGATCGATGCCATCGGTGACCAGTTCGACGTGCGGTTCGCACAGCGTGTCGAACCAACCGTTGTCGATCAGGATCCGCTTGCCGAACGGCGGGTACGTCGGGGTGCATTTGTCGATCAGGTCGGGGCGGTCGCTGAGCTTTTCGGCGATGTAGTCGGCCATCTCCACACGGTGGCGTTCGTTGATCCGGTTCAGTGATCGATCAGGATGCTCCCAGCTCGGATCCTTCTTCAAGAACCGCAAGAGCCCGTCGCCGTATCGCCAGAACTGGGCGAACCGATACCAGCGGTCGTAGTACGGCACGTTGTCGAACAGCCATTGCGACTCGGTGGCAACCGGGAGGTTGTACTCCGGTATCGGGCGGGCCCATTGCGCCGTCCGTTGAAAGATCGTGAGCGAGTCGACCTCGCCTGCGATGGTGGGCACGACTTGCATCGAGGACGCGCCGGTACCGATGATGCCGACTCGTTTGCCGGCGAGGTTCGCGTTATCGGGCCATCGAGCGGTGTGGAAGATCTCGCCTGCGAACTCACTCTGGCCAGGGAACTCGGCAACGGTTGGTTGGTTGAAGTGACCTGATGCCGACACGAAAACGGCCGCCGTTTCAACCCGTTCGATTCCGTCGGGTCCACGAACGGTGACATTCCATCGGCTCGAGTCTGCGTCCCACGATGCGTACGTGACCGCCGTGTCGAACTCGATGCGATCCCGAATCCCGAACGCCGTCGCGCAGTCCTCGACGTAGGCTTGCAGCTCATCTCGCGGTGAAAAGAAGTGTTTCCACTCCGAGTTCGGGGCGAACGAGTACGAGTAGAAGTGATTCGGTGTGTCGACACCACAGCCGGGATACCGATTCTCGAACCACGTACCGCCGACATCAGCGTTCTTCTCGAACACCCGATAGTCGATCCCGAGTCGACGAAGCTTCGCGGCGAGGCACACTCCCGACACGCCGGCGCCGACGATGATCACGTCGTGCTGATTCTCCGGACGCGTCACCGTCGGGCCAGTCGACGTCGTTGGGTTCGAACCCCATGTCCTGGCGAATCAGGGCGATGTATTCGTCGGGTACCTGCTC
The DNA here is from genome assembly GCA_963797925.1 of Ilumatobacteraceae bacterium. Taxonomy (GTDB): domain Bacteria; phylum Actinomycetota; class Acidimicrobiia; order Acidimicrobiales; family Ilumatobacteraceae; genus Ilumatobacter_A. Next base: position 811,240 of record CAWCQZ010000002.1, read on the forward strand.
GCCGAGGAAGATCGAGATCAATTCGCCGAATGCGTCCGCGCCCGGGTCATCGACTGCCGGCGTGCGTCGTTCGAGGCTCAACCAGTCGTCGGCAGCCTGACGAATCTCGGCAGACACCGCCTCGTCGAAGCCCGCGTCGGGGTCCGCGATCAGACGAACATCGCGCATGGGCCGATACGGCGGCTCGAGCCACTTTCGGTCGCCGGTCATGTGAAAGAGACACATGACGAGCACCCTGAGGTCAGCCTCGGCGAGCGAGGCTGCGGTACCGGTTTCAGACATGTCGGCCGCCGAGGTCAGGACGTGGTGCGGTCGTTGCCATGATGATCGAATCGATCAAGCGACGCTGGACGTCAGCAGGGCGCTGAGGTCGATGCCATAGAGGTCAGCGACATTGCCGCACAGAATTGCTTCGGTTTGCTCGGCGGTCAGCTTCTTGGTCTGCTCGTCGAGCATTTCTTGCGACCACGGCCATGTCGAGTCCGAGTGGGGGAAGTCGTTCGCCCACATCAGGCGTCGCCAGTTCATCTGGTCGGCCTGAGAGAACGCCGTCCAGTCGTCTTGGAACGTGACGTAGATGTGCTCCGCAAAATACTCAGACGGCAGCCGGCTCAGTGACACGCCTGGTTGCAGCCAGTTGCGGTGACGGTTGTACGCATGATCCATCCGATACATGTAATGGGGCACCCAGCCGGCATCGGCCTCGACACACACCACCTTCAAGTTCGGATGACGGTCGAAGACCCCGCCGAACACCAGGGTCCCCATGATGTCCTGAATACTCCGGATGATCGACATGAAGCTGTTGAGCCGAGGACCGCGCCAACCGCCTCCCTTGGCAGTCAGGATGTGGAAACTGAGCGGCAGACCCAGCGCCACTGCTGCCTCCCAGAACGGATCCCAGATCGGATCGTCGTAGTCCTCCTCGGTCCCGGGTTCCCCGGCATCATCACACCGCGCAGCCCCGCCGCCTTGATCGCTTCGATGTCGGCAATACCCTCCTCGACCGATCGCAGCGCCGTCTGGCCACAACCGAGCAACCGGTCAGGCGACTCCGAGCAATACTCGGTGATCCACTTGTTGTACGCGTTGAAGCACGCCCGCTTGTAGTCCACGTCCGGGTGCCCACACAACACCATGCCAACCGTCGGATAGATCACCTCGGCCGCAACCCCATCGCGGTCCTGGTCGGCGAGCCGCTTGGTCGCGTCGTAGCCCGACTGATGGAGTTCGTCGAACTTGACCCCCTCCTGGACGAGTTCCTCGGCTGGCTTTCCCGCAGCCGCGACGAGACCCATCGGAACAGTCGACTTCATACCCGGCACCACGTACACATCGCCGCGAACTGGATCGTTGATCATGTTCGGCGCCTGATCTCGATACGCCGGGTCGATGTTGGCGATGTAGCAGTCGGGCGGCTCGGTGATGTGCGAGTCGGCGCTGATCACCGGAAAATTGAAAGACATGAGGGTCCCTTCGTGTGGATCTCGCTGACCTTAGATGGTTTGCCGTCGATGAGACAAGACGCAGGTTGTGTTTTATGCCGACCTTGAGAACAACGCCACACAAGTCGGCGCTCTTTCAACGGCCACTGAAGTTCGGGGGTCGCTTTTCCGATGAATCCGCGCGGACCCTCGATCGCGTCGGCGGACGCCATCACCACACCGGCCGCTCTCGATTCGACTTTGTAGGCGTCATCGAACGGAAGACCGTTGGAGGTGATCATGACTTCCTTTGCCTTGCGCATTGCGAGCGGCCCGTTCTCAGCCATTCGCCGCCAGCTTCTGTGCCTCGTGCATCACCTCGTTGGGTGGAACGAGACGGTTGACCAGACCCATCTCGGCAGCCGATTGGGCACTGATCCTGTCGCCGACCAGCACGATTTCGGCGGCCTTGGCCCACGGCACCTGACGCGCGAGCTTGACCAGCCCGCCGCCGGCTGGAATGATCCCGCGAGAGACCTCGGTGAGACCGAACTCGCTGTCATCGGCCGCTATGCGCAAATCAGTTCCGAGCACCAATTCGGTGCCTCCAGCGAGCGCGAACCCGCGAACGGCGGCGATCACCGGCACCGAGAAATCCGTGCGTCGCAAGAGCGCCTTGTCCAGCAATCTGAGGTCGCCGTGAAGACGTTCGTCCCATTCGTTCTCGGGCGATCGGGCACCGGTGAACAGCGGGATGAGCTGCCCGAGGTCGGCACCTGTGCAGAAAGCTCGTTCGCCGGCGCCGGTGACGATCGCAACTCGGATCGTCGGGTCGGCCGCGAGTTGGTCCCAGGCATCGGCGAGTCGGCACACGAGTTCCGGATTCAACGAATTCAGCTTGCTCGGCCGATTCAACGTCAGCGTGGCAATGCCATCGTCGATGTCGACCAGCAACGCTGGCTCAGTCGGGTCCGCTGATTTCGTCGGGTTCGTCATAGTCGTTTCTCCTCCTTGGGAGCATCCCACCGAGATGAGACACAGAACGTCGTGCTGATCGTTTCCCACTCGGCCGAATCCGCCGCGTCCGGCCCGGCGGGCGGTCAGATGTGATACGCCGCCAGATCCGGTTCGGCCATCACTTCACGGAACCGCGAGAACTTCCATGGCCAGGCCGCTGGAATTCCTCGATCGTCGAGATACCAACTGTTGCAGCCAGTCACCCAGACAGTTGACTTCGCAGCCTCGATCCGGAGCTCCTCGTGTTCGCGCATCGCCCGTTCGGTTGCGTGGATTTCTTGCGACGCTCCGGACTGCAACCGTGAGACCAGCTTCATGATGTACGCCATCTGGATCTCGGCCACCTGGATGAGTGAGAAGTTGCCCACTGGACCGTTTGGCCCGTTGAGCATGAACAAGTTCGGGAACTCGGGCATCGACACAGACAAATAGGCCACTGGTCCGTCGAGCCCATACGTCGGCGAGTGATCGCCCGCCAAGGCCGAAAATCTCCATCGGACGCATGAATCGATCGACTTCGAATCCGGTTGCGAGGACGATCACATCGAGTTCGTGCAGGCGACCGTCATCGGTCCGGATTCCACCGGGTTCGATGCGCTCGATCGACGACGTCACCAATTCTGCGTTGGGCTGCTGGATCGCTTGATAGAAGTCCCCAGACACGACCAGCCGTTTACACGCTGCGCGGTAATCGGGTTCGAGTTGCGCCCGAAGTGCTGGGTCAAGGACCTGGCCGTACAGGTGAGCCCGACACGTCTCTTCGATCTGGGCGAGCTGTTCGGATTCGGCATCGACGACGGCGTCAGCGAAGTTCTCGGCGAACGTCGTTTCAAGAAAATCTCGAAGTTCCTCCAACTGTTCAGGCCGGTCGCGGAACGTGGCCTTCTGGTCGTCTGAGAACGGTCGGTTGTCCATCGGCATCACCCACTGCGGGGTGCGTTGGAAGAGTTCGTAATGAGAGACTCGATCGACGAGCGCGCCGGTGATCTGGATCGCGGTCGAGCCCGTACCGATGACCCCGACACGCCGTCCCTCGAGTTCGACATCGTGGTTCCAGCGTGCACTGTGGAAGACATCGCCTCTGAAGTCATCAAGGCCGTCGAAGGTCGGTTGCTTCGGATGATGCAAGACTCCGGTGGCCGCAATCACGATCTCGTAGTCGTCGACGTCGCCGGCAGCTGTTTCCAATGACCACACCCCATTGGCGAACGTTGCCCTTTTGACTTCGTCCCCCAAACGCAGATGAGGCCTCACGCCGTAGTCGTCGGTGACCCGCTCGAGATATTCCTGAATCTCTTGCCCCGGTGAGAACATCCGGCTGAACTCGGGATTTGGGGCGAAGGAGTACGAGTACACGTGCGACGGCACATCGCATGCAATGCCCGGATATGAGTTGTCGCGCCACGTTCCGCCGATTCGGTCGCCCTTCTCGTAGCACACGACGTTCGAGATGCCTGCCTTGCGTAACTCGATCACGGCGAGAATTCCGGCGACGCCGGCCCCGATCACAGCAGCAGCGTACGGGCCGGTCAGCCATCAGAACCGGGTTGTGTACCGACGAGTAGCGAGCTGAACGCAACACCCTTGTCGACACTGGGTTCGCGGGGGAGCCCGAGGACTCGTTCGCCGATGATGTTCCGTTGAATCTGGTCGGTTCCGCCGCCGATCGAAATGAGGTATGACGAGAACCCAATGTCGTGCATGCGACCACCCAACGGAGCGTCGTCGCCCCACAGCGTTGTGTCTGCGCCGCACACTCGGAACATCGTCTCGCGCAGCGTCCTCAGGAGATGACTTGCGGCAAGCTTGCCAACAGAGACCTCGGGTCCAGGACGGCCACCCCGCTCGATTGCTCCCTTGACGCGAAGATCGGTAAACCGTGCGATTTCGAGCAGTGAGTGAATGGTCGCCCATTCCTGCCGGAAGATGGGGTCATCGGCACGCCCGTACTGTCTGATGAGAGTCAGCAACAATGCGCCAACACCGCCCGATGACGCGCCGTCACTTGGCTTGACCTCGCGCACGAGGTCGCCCGCTCGCGCAGTGAGATCGAACTTGGTGATCGACATGCCGCCGCCGGAACTGCCGAACGACCCCGCGCTGAGCATCGTTCGCTCGTTTGCGAGGGTCGTGAGTGCCACCGCCCAGCCAGACCCGACGGCGTCAAGGGTGTTCTCGACCGGAACGATCGCATCGGTGAGGAACACCTCGTTGAAGATCGAGCGACCGGTCATCTCCCGAATCGGACGAATCTCGATGCCAGGCTGATCCATGTCGATGACCATGTACGTGAGGCCTTGATGTTTCGGCAGGTCTGGATTCGTGCGAGCGACGAGGATGCCGATACTTCGCGATGTGCGCTCCCGAAGTCCAGACTTTCTGACCGTTGATGACCCACTGATCGCCGTCGCGCACCGCCTTGGCCTGCAGTGACGCCAGGTCCGAACCCGAACCCGGTTCGCTGAACAGCTGGCACCAGATCTCGCCGCGGACGATGCCTGGAAGGAAACGATCTTTCTGCTCCGCGGTACCGTGCGACAAAATTGTCGGCCCAGCGAGGTTCGCAGCAATCCCGGCGGGCGGTCCCAATGCCCCGACCTCGCGACGCGCCAGATTCACGAGTGGTGCGTCGTGCGCGCTGACTTCACGCCCGTAGCGGTCTTCTGGCCAGGTCGGAAATCCCCAGCCCGATTCAGCCAACAGTGACCACCAAGCCCCGAGTTCGAGATTCGGGTCCCAGTTCGCCTCGAACCAAGCGCGTGCAGCGGCGGCCACATCGGTCCCGGCGTCGGTAGACGAATCCACATGCAGATCGTTGTTCATGCGACACATCATGTCAGGTGTCTCTCATTGAGGGCAATCCGCGTCGCCGTCGACGACCAACTTCGTTAGGTAGACAGGCGGTCGAGAGGAACCGAGATGAACAAGCCTTCGCTCTCGGCGAACCGCTGCCCGTCACATGTCGCCTCCCCATCGATCCACAGCTTTCGACCGTCGCGGTCGCGGAGCCGGGCGCGGAACTCCAACTCAGTGCCAAGCGGCGTCGGGGCCAAATACGACACCGCGAGGCGACCGGTGAAGGCCGGGGTTCGGACCATCGACAATACGAAACCCATGACGTCGTCGAAGACAGCAGCGACGATGCCGCCGTGGGCTCGGCCAGGTGCCCCTTCGAAGGCAGCACCGAACGACACGGTCGCAACGGCGTCATCGCCCTCGCGGTGACACGTGATGGCGATACCCATCGGGTTCGCCAAACCAGACACAATGCAGTCCGGATAGTGTTCCATTGTTGCCCCGTCGGCCGGAACGTCGTCGAAGAGTCGGCGTTTCATGTCACTGACTGGTCTCGATCGAGAAGGCGACGAGTCCAGTTCGGCGGTGGCCTCAGAGACAAATGCTGTGATGCGATCGAGTAGCCGATCGTCAGCCGCATGCCCGACGATTGAGTGGCCGAGTTCGCGGAGTGCGGTCGCGCACGCGATCCGACTCTCGGTTGCCGCCGCTGAGACCTCGGGCTTCGTCGCGTCAATCATGGCGAGAAGTGCTAGCACACGATCTCATCACGGTTTCAAACGGTCGCTGCGGAGACGTCTCCGTGTACGTCCCGATTCGGGACGCGCCGTCGATGCGTTCTGACCACCTGGAACTTCCCGAATCCAATCAAGGGCGGCGTTGTCTTGAATACGACACGCTCCGACTTTTGTATCAGGCTGGCACCGCACTAGCTTTCAGGATCACTGCAACACCGTCGAGAACGAGAGACCGATGACCGAACTTGAATTTGAACAAATTGGATTCGTCACCATCGTCGAGATCCGGCGACCGCCCCACAACTTTCTCGACAGCGCACTCGTCAGCGACCTGGCGATCGCATTCGAACAGCTCGATGCTGACCCCGACTGCCGAGCCGTCGTGCTTGCCGCCGCCGGGACGTCGTTTTGTGCGGGCGGCAACTTCGCTGGCCAGGCTCCCGATGCTGAGTCATTTTCTGGGTCGTCCAGCGGCGCGATCGATGAAGATACACATGGCATCGTCGACGCTGGCTCGCTGTATGAAACGGCGCTTCGTCTGTTCGCGATCAACACGCCGGTGGTCGCGGCAGTCCACGGCTCGGCGATCGGTGGAGGGCTCGGTCTGGCATTGACGGCAGACTTCCGGGTCACGTGCCCCACAGCCAGATGGTCGGCCAACTTCAGCCGACTCGGCTTCCACCCTGGGTTTGCGTTGTCGATCACGTTGCCCGAACTCGTCGGAACACCCCACGCCCGACGGCTGCTCTATACGGGCGCTCGCATCAACGGTGACGAAGCCGTCGAGATCGGGCTCGCCGACGAATGTGTTGCTGCAGATGCGGTTCGGACGCGGTCGATCGAGTTCGCCAGCGAGATCGCATCTGGCGCGCCGCTGGCTATCCAGGCAATCAAGTCAACGTTGAATCGCGGTCGAGCCGATTTGCTCGGACGCGCTGTCGAGCACGAACTTGCCGAGCAGGTCCGTCTCCTTGCTACGAGCGACGCTCGCGAAGGCATTGCCGCGTACGCGGCCCGGCGCCCACCTGAGTTCCTGGCCCGATGAGAGGCCCCTGTCGGTGTTCGGATTGAACATGCACGAGACACATACGACGCACCTGACAGGATCTGTCGCACGTGCCAGAATGAGTATCTATAGCGAGGGGAGCACAGATGTATCCAGGCGTACATGCAACGACGAGGCCTGACCACCCAGCGGTCATCATGGGCCAATCAGGCGAGATCGTCACCTATCGCCAGCTCGACGAACGATCCAACCAGCTCGCTCGAGTGTGGGCCGACGCTGGACTCACCCGAGGTGATCACGTTGCGATCTTCAGCGAGAACCAGCCACGGTTCTTCGAAGTGATGTGGGCGGCGTTGAGGTCCGGACTGTATGTCACGACCATCAACAGCTATCTCTCCGCCGAAGAAGTTGCGTACATCCTCACCGACTCCGGAACACGATCGCTCGTCACGACCACAGCGAAAGCTGACGTCGCCGCCGATGCGCTCGGCGCTGCACCTGGTGTCGAACTGGCCCTACTGATTGGCGACCACGACCCGCGGTTCGTTGAGTACGTTCCAGCGATCGAAGCGATGCCGATCACACCACTCGCAGAGCAACCCTTGGGCGAGACCATGCTGTACTCGTCGGGAACCACCGGGCGCCCGAAGGGAATCAAGCGAGCACTCCGAGAAGCCACCATCGAGGAGGGAGTGTCGACCGGGAATCTGGTCGGTGGAATCTTCGGTATGAACAGCGACACCGTTTACCTCTCACCTGCGCCGCTCTACCATTCGGCCCCGATCGGATTCAGTTTGGGTGTGCAGTCGTTGGGCGGCACAGTCGTCGCCATGGAGAAATTCGATCCGACCGAGGCACTCCGCCTCATCGAACTCCACCAGGTGACCACATCGCAGTGGGTTCCTACGATGTTCGTGCGCATGCTCAAGCTCAACCCCGAGGAGCGAAGCGCCTACGACGTGTCGTCGATGAGCATGGCAGTCCACGCCGCCGCACCATGCGCCGTCGAGGTCAAGCAGCAGATGATGGACTGGTGGGGTCCGGTGCTCTGGGAGTACTACGCCGGAACCGAACTGAACGGCTTCTGTCTCGTCAAGCCCGACGAGTGGCTGTCGCGACCGGGCACCGTCGGCCAAGCCTTGATTGGTTCGATCCACATCCTTGACGACAACGGCAAAGAGCTGGCCGCGAACGAGGCGGGCACTGTCTACTTCGGAGATGGTCCGGCCTACGAGTACCACAACGCTCCCGACAAGACCGAAAGCGCCAAAGACCCGCGAGGCCGAGGTTGGACAACGCTCGGCGACGTTGGTTACGTCGACGACGACGGATGGTTGTTCTTAACCGACCGCAAGGCGTTCATGATCATTTCTGGGGGCGTCAACATCTATCCGCAAGAGATCGAGGACTGTCTGGTGCTGCACCCCAAAGTCGCAGACATCGCCGTGTTCGGCATCCCCGACGACGAGATGGGCGAAGCGGTGCACGCCGCCGTACAGCCCGCAGAAGGGGTGCGCGGCGACGACGCCTTGGAGCGCGAACTACGCGCCTTCCTTCGTGAGCACATCGCCCACTTCAAGTGCCCAAGGGGGTTCGAGTTCCACGACGAACTCCCCCGCCTCCCGACCGGCAAGCTCTACAAGCACAAGTTGCGCGCACCGCACTGGGATTCGAAGAAACGAGACATCTCATGAAGTTCGACGTGATGACCGGCGGCCTACCGCTTCGCTCAATGGCCTCGTTCGCCGACGACGCAGCCCGTACCGGCTACTCCGGAATCGTGGTCACCGAAGGGGCGCGTACCGCATACATGGGATGTGGAGCCGCCGCACTCGCAGCCGAGATCGACATCCTGACCGGGGTCGCCGTGGCGTTCCCGCGCAGCCCGATGGTCACCGCTGAGATCGCGTGGGAGCTTGCTGAGGCAACCGCCGGACGCTTTCGTCTCGGGCTCGGCACCCAGGTGAAGGCCCACATCACTCGCCGCTACGGCTCCGAATTCGATCATCCCGGCCCGCGACTGAAAGAGTATGTGCAGGCCATGCAGGCCATCTTCCGGGCGTTTCGCGGCGATGAGCAACTCGCCGTCGACGGCGAGTTCTTCAACCTCAATCTCCTGCCGGCGCAGTGGTCGCCGGGCAAGATCGAAGCCGCAGACCCGCCGATCGACGTCGCGGCGGTCAACCCGTGGATGCTGCGGATGGCGGGTGAAATAGCCGACGGTGTGCACGTCCATCCGCTGAACCACCCGACATACATCACCGAGACGGTGTTGCCCAATCTCGCGGCTGGCGCCGCAGTGGCTGGACGAGATGCCGCGACGCTGGAAGTCATCGTGCCCACCTTCATCGTGCCCACTGACGGCGACGAAGCAAAGTGGCGTGAATTCGCTCGCATGCAGGTCGCGTTCTACGGGTCCACACCGAACTACACGTTCATCTTCGAGCAACTTGGATTCGAGGGAACAACAGACCGTATTCGCGAGCGACAAAAGGCCCGAGATATGGCCGGCATGTCCGCCGAGGTCTCCGACGACCTGCTGTCCAACTTCATCGTGACAGGCGCATTCGACGAACTCGCTGACAAGATCCTCAGCCGCTACGACGGACTGGCAACTCGAGTTGTCAACTACTTCGGCGGCCTCGATTGGTCGAGCAATCCTGCATCGATGGCGAAGTGGGCCGAGGTCGCCCGCGGGGTCACGCATCCATGAACGATGATCAACTCGACTTCGACATCGTCATCGTGGGCGCCGGTTTCGCTGGTGTCTTTCAGCTACACAAGCTCCGTGCATTGGGGTTCTCCGTTGTGCTGCTCGAAGCCGGTTCGGGGCTCGGCGGCATCTGGCATTGGAACTGTTACCCGGGAGCGCGAGTCGACTCACACGTCCCGGTGTACGAGTTCTCAGACGAGGACCTGTGGCGCGACTGGTACTGGGACGAACGGTTTCCTGACTGGAAAGCGCTCCGCAGCTACTTCGCCTATCTCGACGAGAAGTGGGACTTGAGCCGCGACATCAAGTTCGATACCCGAGTCACAGGAGCGACCTGGAACGAGGACGGCGCAACGTGGCACGTTGCCACCGACAACGGCGACGCAGTGCGATGTCGGTTCATGGTGGTCTGCACCGGCTTCGCATCGAAACCTCATATCCCCGACTTCGATGGGCTCGACGACTTCCGCGGCATCTCGACGCACACCGCCCGCTGGCCACAGGAAGGCCTCGACATGACCGGCCTTCGCGTCGGAATCATCGGCACCGGAGCCAGCGGCGTTCAGGTCACCCAGGAAGCCGCGAAGGTCGCCGCGAGCGTCACCGTGTTCCAGCGGACCCCAATCATGGCGCTCGCCATGCAACAGCGCGCCCTCACCCGCGACGAGCAAGACCACGCCAAGGCCGGCTATCCCGCCATCTTCCAGACACGAACCGAAACGTTCGCCGGATTCGACATCATCAGAAGCGACCACGGCGCATTCGACGTCGATGACGACGAACGGCGCGCCGGCTTCGAACGGATGTGGCAAGCCGGGGGCTTCACGTTCTGGGCCGGGAACTATGGCGACGTCATGATCGACGAGGCAGCCAATCGAACCGCCTACGACTTCTGGCGCGGCAAAGTCCACGAACGGGTGAACGATCCCTCGGTCGCCGAAATTCTCGCCCCCACGGAACCGCCCCACCCGTTCGGCGTGAAACGGCCATCGCTCGAGCAGACCTACTACGACCTGTTCAACCAGGCCAATGTCACACTGGTTGATCTACAGGCGAACCCGATCAAACGGATCACGGCCGCCGGTGTACGGACCGCTGCCACCGAGCACGAGTTCGATCTCATCGTGCTCGCGACCGGATTCGACGCGGTGACGGGCGGTCTCACCAGCATCGACTTCGAAGGGACCAACGGACGCCGATTGAAAGCCTCGTGGGCCGAAGGCGTCCACACCCACCTCGGACTCGCGAGCGTCGGTTTCCCGAACCTCGTCTACCTGTACGGCCCACAAAGCCCGTCAGGCTTCTGCAACGGACCGACATGTGCCGAGGTCCAGGGCGGTTGGGTCATCGACTTACTCACCCATCTCCGCGACCGCGGCGTCACCCGCATCGAGGCCACCCAGGAGGCCGAGCAGGCATGGAGTGAGCAGGTCGCGATGATCAGTGAGATGAGTCTGTTCACCAAAGCCGACTCCTGGTACATGGGCGCCAACATTCCCGGCAAGAAACGTGAGCTTCTCAACTATCCCGGTGGGATTCCGCTCTACGCCGAACAGTGCCGAACCAGTGCCACGAACGGCTACAGCGGATTCGAACTCGCCAAGGGACCCACCCGTTCCACCGAAGCAGGATGACGCGATGACGCTGCGATGTCGAGCCGGCGGGTTACGAGGCGGCAAGGCGTCGGTGAGATCCACAGCAACGAGCACCCGATCAACGACGAGAGGCTCAACATGAAGAGTATTGCAGGCAAGGTCGCCGTGGTGACTGGCGGCGCAAGCGGAATCGGACGCGCTGTCGCGGCTCGCTTCGCCGCGGCTGGTGCCAACGTGGTGATTGCCGACATCGAACAGGGCGCCCTCGACCAAACCGTTGACGACTTCGGCCGAGCCGGCCATGCAGTACTCGGCGTTCGCTGCGATGTATCCGACGGCGACTCAGTCCAGGCACTCGCCGATCTGACCATCGCCAAGTTTGGGGCTGTACACATTCTGCACAACAACGCCGGCGTGGGAATCGGCGGTCCGATCTGGACCCACTCGACCGCCGACTGGGAATGGGTGCTCGGAGTCAACCTGTGGGGTGTGATTCACGGGATCCGGGTATTCGTGCCACTGATGATCGAGCAAGGTCTACCGGCGCACGTCGTGAACACGGCTTCGATGGCAGGTCTCATCTCGGTACCGAACCTGGCCGCGTACAACGTCTCCAAGCACAGCGTGGTGACGATGAGTGAGACGCTCGCACGCGACCTGGCGATCGCCGGGCACGACATCGGAGTGTCCGTACTGTGTCCCGGGTTGGTGTCGACCAACATCTTCGAGTCACAGCGCAACCGTCCGCCCGACCTGACCGCCACAGCCGACGATCAAGTATCGGCGAGCCTCGAGGGGATGATGAGCCGGGTTGACAAGCAAGCCCGCCGCGACGCGAGTTCATCGTTCAACGGGATGATCACGCCCGACGCCGTCGCGAACGATGTCTTCGATGCCATCATCGACGAGCGCTTCTACATCCTCACCCACCCCGAGTCCACGCATGAGCGTGTGCGAACCCGGATGAACGACATCGTCGAAGATCGTCAACCCTCGCCACTCGGCGGTCCCCAGTGAGACCGACACTCCAAGCACCGCAGGGAGCGGCCTGATGTCGGTCGTGCGAAGTGAAACCCGCGGAGGGGTCTGCACCGTCACGCTGTGCGACGACGAGCACCGCAACGCCCTCGGCCGCCAACTCGTCGCGGAGATGGTGGCGGCTTTCGACGCCGCTGAAGCCGACGACGACGTCCGCGTCATCATCCTCACCAACGAAGGGCGAGCGTTCTGCGCGGGAGCCAACCTGTCCGAGCGATCAAGTAGCACAGACGTTCCCGGGGCCCTCATCGACCCGATGCAACTCTTCGGGCGATTCGCCAACTCCCCCAAGCCATATGTGGGCCGGATCGCCGGCCATTGCGTCGCAGGAGGAATGGGCCTCGCCGCTGCGATGGACATCTCGGTCACAATCGACGACGTCAAATTCGGCTTCACCGAAGTCCGTATCGGCGTGGCGCCAGCCATGATCTCCGTCGTCTGTCTCCCCAAGCTCCGCACCGCCGACGCCCGGTCCACGTTCCTGCGTGGCAATCGCTTTGATGGCACCGAGGCCGCCCGGATTGGGCTTGTCAATGCCGCAGTCCCGCGCGATCAACTCGACGCCGAGATCGACGCGATCATTGCCGACCTGCTCGCCGCCAGTCCGGACACGTTGGCGACGGCCAAGCAGGTATTGAACGATGTGCCGACGATGTCGACCGCCGACGCCTTCGCGTGGACATCACAACTGTCCGCTCAACTCTTCGAAACCAGCGAGGCCAGGGAGGGAATGACGGCATTCCTTGAACGACGACCCGCCTCGTGGGTGCTCCCACTCCCCGACCGTGCCAACTCCAAAACCTCTACCTGAGAGACCCGATGCACACAACACCCATTCAATTCCGTTCACACGACGACCTGTCTCTCGTCGCCGACCGCTGGGGACCCGACGACGGCCCCGACGTGTTGTTGCTACACGGCGGCGGGCAGAGCCGTCACGCCTGGAAGAACACTGGTGAAGTGCTCGCAGCCAAGGGGTTCCGCGTCACAGCCGTCGACTCACGCGGGCATGGCGACAGCGACTGGTCGCCAACCGGCCGATACGACATGCAGGACTTCGGTCGTGACATCGTCGAAATCGTGGCCACCATGCCCGAACCCCCAGCCGTCGTCGGCGCCTCCATGGGCGGCATGAGTTCGCTCCTCGCACAACGGTTCGCGAACCGCCAACTGTTTGCAAGCGTCGTACTCGTCGACGTCACACCGCGCATGAATCTCGACGGCGTTGCGCGCATCATGAAGTTCATGTCGGCCCATCCCGACGGATTTGCTGATCTCGACGAAGCAGCCACCGCAATCGCCGGCTACAACCCTCACCGCGACAAGCCACGCTCGTCAGCCGGACTTGAGCGCGTGCTCCGACAGAGCGACAACGGCCGATGGGCCTGGCGTTGGGATCCCAAGTTCGTCACGTGGCGACAGGAACAGAACAGCGCGTCACCAACGGGGTTTCAAGACCGCATGGACCGCATGGCACTTGAAATGTACGAAGGGGCTGACGCGGTCGAGGGCCCGATCCTGCTCGTGCGCGGCCAGCAGTCAGACCTGGTCTCCGAAGAGGTCGCCGAAGAGTTCCGTGCCCGTCTCCCCAACGCCGCATACGTCGACATTCGCGGTGCTGGCCACATGGTTGCCGGCGACGACAACGACGCGTTCACCAACGCAGTCGCCGACTTCCTCAATGCAGCTCGGACCACGAACGCCTGAACCTAGGTCTGCGATCCTCGATCCCCCAGCCTGATCGCTCACAGAGGCAAGGCGACCATCACCTCGTCGGGGCCGGGTGGCGTGAGGACAATGGAACGACTCGAGCACTCCATCGGCCTCGACCTGGGTCCACAACTCCTTGAGCCGATCGTGAAGCTCGGGGTTGAGGACGTTCTTGGCTTCAGGCCGATTGAAAGTGATGACGGCGATGCCATCTGAACCTCGATCCACCGACTCGGCTTCGGTGAGCAGTCGTTGACGGGCGGTGGTCTGGTGGTCGTTGCGTGGGGGTCAATCCGGCTGTCGACGGGGCATGGCGAAGCCGGTGTCGGCGGGGTGGTTGTGGCGCTTGGTCGGTTCTGCGGCGCGGTCGACGAGCCGGCCCGGAAGTTCGTGGGCCCAAGCGCTGATTCTGCCGCTCTCAAACAGCGTCTCGTCCGCGCTCAGCGGTCCGGATCCCAATCGCCTGTGCGGCATCAATATATGGAATCAGTTCGACTGCGTCGGTAGATCCACTGCAGCAGTGTCGGGCAGAGCTTGCCCCTTCCCGCCGGACGATGAAGTGTCCACAACATGGACAGATCCACGGCGCGAACTTTTGCGCGCTCGGCTCGGGCGTCACAACTCCTCCGATCCGGATACTTGGTCAACTTGGGCTGGTGAGTCTCCGGTCGAGCGACGTGGACCGATCGCTTCTCTGACTCTCGATTGCGACCATCCGAGGATCTCGGCCGCCAGCGCGACGCTCGTCGCGTCCACCAGGTTCGAGCTGCTGTCCCCTTGCTCGGCTTCAAGCGTTGCGACGTCAGCTCGCAGCGTCTCGATCCGTCGTTCTCGCGTGAAGAAGTCGTTGATCGCTGCGAGCTGAGCGTCGTAGCGCTGCTTCACACGATCTCGCGCTTCTCGTTCTGCCTGGCGTCTCACTTCGTCTCGGCATTCTCGTTCTCCTGTCGTCGAGCCAGCCGACTCCGAACGTCGACGGTCACTCAACACCCAACAGGCCCACGAACCGGCCGATCGTTACAACGAATCTTGCGACCACCTTCAATACGCACGACCTGCCGAACGGCCGAACCGACCGGAAACCCCTCCCCCGCCCGCAATTTCGAGTCGCACAGGTGCACCAGAGGATGCCCGCACCGGCGACGGCGCCGAACTTTCGTGTAACGGTCGGCCCGGAGCGGGGCCTGTTGGGGCTGTCATGTTGTCGTTGTGGAAGCTCCGTGTGGGTGCCGAGGAGTACTACCTCGGCCAGGTCGCCGACGGCATCGACGACTACTACTCCGGTGCCGGCGAAACCCGTGGCCGCTGGCTCGGACTCGCCAACCAGGCGCTCGACCTCGACGACGACGTCACCGGCGATCAACTTCGAGCCGTCCTCGCTGGGCTCAATCCGGGCACCGGGCTGACCCCGAACGGCGACCAGGTCAAGACGTGGAAGAACCGTGTCCCGGGCTTCGACCTGACGTTCTCGGCACCGAAGTCGGTCAGCGTGCTCTACGCACTTGCCGACCCGCTCGTGCGTGCCGAGGTCGTCGAAGCCACCAACACCGCCGTCGAAGAGGCGGTCCGCTGGCTCGAACGAGAAGCCTGCTTCGTGCGTCGCGGGTCGAACAATCGCGAGGCGAAGTCGGCACCGTTCGAGCAGTTCGGCACCCGCCGTCTGCCTGGCGTCGGGTTCATCGCCGCCGGGTTCCGGCATCGCACCAGTCGCGCCGGCGACCCCCATCTGCACACCCACGTCCTCGTCGCGAACCTCACTCGCGGGCCCGACGGCAAGTGGTCCGCACTCGACGGACAAGCCCTCTACCGCTCCAAGTTGGCGGCCGGAGCGCTGTACCAGAGTGTGCTGCGCAACGAACTGTCCCGACGTCTCGGCGTCGAGTGGAACACGGTCCACAACCACGTTGCCGACATCGCCGGCATCCCCCGCCGGGTCGTCAAGCACTTCTCGAAGCGCCGCACCGAGATCGAAGCCGAACTCGACCGCCTCGGTCTCGACGGCCCCGACGCCGCACGCGATGCAATGCTCGCCACCCGCACGAAGAAGCTCGACATCGACCACGACACCCTCGATCAACACTGGGAAGCCGACGCGGCGCAGCGTCGACTACTCCCCCGCCGACATCACCAAACTCCTCGCCCACGCCACACCGCTCGACCCCGAGGCAGCGCTCTCCACCGACACGCTGCATCGCTGTCCAGGCGGTCGATACCGAGACCGGCGAGCGAATCGAACAGTCCGTCACGGTCGCCGACTTCGTCGCGTCCGTGGCGTGGAGGTCTGCCCGAGACCGATGCCGTCGTGACCCGACACGACGTCCAGAACACCGTCACCGAACAACTCTCCCGGCACGGCAACTCGCGGCTCGTCGAACGTCTCACCGACGCCGTACTCGCCTCCCCCGAACTCGTCCCGCTCCCCATCGAAGACGGAGCCGACGCCGGTTGGGAACAGCGATGGACGACCCAGACGGTTGCTCGACATCGAGCACGACCTCACCACCATGTTCGCTCCCATCCGCCAGCCCCACCAGGCGCTCGACCCTGCATTCGTCGACGAGGTGCTCGCCCAGATCGACCGACCGCTCGGCCCCGACCAGGCCGACACCGTCCGACGCGTCTGCACCCAAGGACTTCCCGTCGAGGTCGTCGTCGGGCGAGCGGGAACGGGCAAGACGTACACAATGAACACCGTCCGCCACGTCTTCGAAGCCGCCGGCCGACGCTTGATCGGCGTCGCACCATCCGCCCGAGCAGCCCGCGAACTCGGCGACGGCGCCGGCATCGAGGCCTACACCGATCCCACGATTCCGACGCACCTGTCGCCGACACGCTGTCGTCGAGTGATGTGATCGTGATCGACGAAGCCGCCATGACCGGCACCGTCGACCTCTGGAACGTCGTGCAACGACGCCCGCACGCGCCGGTGCCAAGGTCATCCTCGTCGGCGACCACCACCAACTCCCCGAAGTCAACGCCGGAGGCGGATTCGCAGCAGCACTCGACGCCCTCGGCGACCGCGCTGCGCACCTCACGATCAACCGGCGCCAACGCCACGAATGGGAACACCACGCCCTCGACCACCTCCGCAACGGCGACATCGCAACCGCCTGGAACGCCTACCTCGACCACGACCGAGTCGATCCTCGCCGACACCCGAGAAGCATCTCCACGAGCGAGCCGTCAGCGACTGGTGGACCGCCCACGCAGCCGGATCGAACGCCCACCTGCTCGCCGGCACCCGCTCCGAAGCCCGAGCCCTCAACGCGCTCGCCCGCCAGCAAGCCGCAGCATCCGGCACACCTCACCGGGACGCCACTCACGATCGACGGCGACGACTTCCAGGTCGGCGACCGCATCGTCCTCCTCCGCAACGACACCGGCCACTACGACCTCGACACCACTCGCGCTGTCGCGTCGACAACGGGATGATCGGCACCATCACCGCCATCGACCACCACACCCACGAGATCGACATCTGCAACTCGGCAACCAGTCGACACCTCCGACTCACCGGCGCCTACGTCCGACGCCGGGCACATCGACCACGGATACGCCACCACCATCCACAAAGCCCAAGGAATGACCTGTGACGACATCTTCGTCGTCGGACCCGCCGGCCTCTACCGAGAAGCCGGCTACGTCGCCCTCTCCCGCGCCCGCAACACCGCACACCTCTACGCCACCACCAAAGACGCCGCCATCATCGGCGAACGCCCCCACACCGACCACGCCATCCCACTGCCCTCCGAACACGTCGACGACCCCGAACACGACCTCATCACGACGCTCGAACGCTCCCAAGCCAAGAGCGTTCGCCATCCGCCCACGCACCGCACCTCGAGCGACGATCGCCGACACCGCCCACGACCATCACCTCGGCACACTCGACGCCCGCCAACAGCACATCCGAGACACGATCCGACAGCTCGAAGCAGACGGGCTCACGAACCCCACCGACGCCGCACGCGCCCTCGCACGAGCCGCAGTCGCACCGGTCGTTCATGCACGTCGGCGGCCGGGTCAACGCACTCGACTGGGACAACGTCGGCACCATCACCCACCTCCACGACACGCATCGGAGCCGCAACCGTCCAGTTCACGACCAGCGACGGCAAACACACCCGAACCCGACACCATGCCGTGGTCCGACCTCAAGCCGATCGACCATCCCGAACCCGCCGACATCGGCGAACGAGCGCCGACCGCTACCTCGACGAGATCGGCGAGACGATCGGCCACCACGTCGACGAATGGAACACCGCACTCGCCGACCACGGCATCGAACCCGACGAACCCGCACATCGTCCCAGCGGCGATCGAACACCGCACCCGACAACTCACCCACCAGCTCCGAGCCACACCACCACCTTGGCTCGACACCTGGCTCGGCAACCGGCCCGACCGACCCGGCCGGAACGGTCGTCTACGACGACGAAATCCGAGCACTCGCCGTATGGCGAGACACCCAGCAACTCGACCCTACGACACCCGGCTACGGACCAGCACCCACCGGCACCGCCCTCGCCGACGAATGGCGAGCCCACATGGACCGAGCGCTCGACGCCCGACACCTGGCTCGTCGAACACCGGCCATCACCGACACCCGAGACGTCGACCCCGATCGAGCTGCGAGCAGCACGACAACGCCTCCAAGAACTCGACGCACTGTTCGCCACCGCCCCTCCCGACCAGCGCAAGATCATCGACTCCCTCCTCCACAGCAAGCTCACCATCGAGGAGAAGGGCGAGGCCCTCCGCGCTCGCGAACGCCAGCCAGGAAGCGCGACGCGACTGGATCCTCGAACACTGGCCCCACATCGTCGAACACCACGAACTCACCGAGATCTCCGACCAAGCCGACGCCCTCCACCACTGGCCCGAACCACTCCCGCTTCGGCGCCCAAGCAGCGCTCGACGAACTCCGAGCAACGATGGTCGACACCCCCGAGGACGCGACCATCAGCGAGATCGAAGCTGCCATCGATCAGCAGCGACCCCCACCACGAACTCCGCCGACCTCACCGACGAACGAGCACCGCTCGAACGCCAACTCCTCGCGCTCCGCTCCACTCTCGACGACCCCGACCTGCCTACGCCGATCATCGAGCAACACATCGCCCGACTCCACGAGACGGCTCGACGACCTCGATCACGCGGATCGAACACACCGAGACCGACGTCACCATGTGGGATTGGGGCCAACGGCATCGACCCCGATACTCGCCGGCGCTCTCGCCCGCCGCTCGAACCACCTCGCCTACACCGCCGTCGCCAACAAGGAGCCGTGGATCGAGACTCTCGTCAGGGAGGCGGCTCGATTTAGGCAGCCGATTGACGCTGGGCTGCTGCACAATGCGATCATCGAGGTTGCCGCCTATCGCGACCGGGCCGATGTCGACTCTGATCAGCCTCTTGGACAGCCGCCTTCAGATCCTCGTCAGGCGGTTGACTACGAACGTCTTGCAGCTGCCTTCGAACGGCCGATTTCCGGGCCCGTCGTGGATCAGTCTCTCCAGAGGTGAGGACAGTAGTCAGCGTGGCTGAACGAACAGCGAGGCCCCACCATCCGGGTGGGTGTGCTCGACCCAGCCGAGTGATCTCCAGAACGGGTCCGACCGTGTACCGAGTGAAAGTGCGGTCAGCGGATGTGAGCACTTGACAAGCAGTTGAGCAATCGCATCGTGCCCGAAGCCCTGGCTCTGGCTCTGGCTCGCCAGCTGAACTGGTTGGTGTCGGACACGGTTTCCCACACGGGTTCGTCGTCGGCGGACACACCGAACGGGATCTCGACATCACCGAGGCGGTCCTCGTTGAGGTAGGTGGCGGGCGACGAGGTGTTCCGTTGGACGCCTTCGCCGGGAGTGAATTTCAGGTACGGCTCTGACTGGTAGCCGAGCACGACGACGTCGGTGCCGGTGTTGTTGGTGAGTTCGACACTCGAGTCGGCGATGTCGACACGCCAGCCGAGTTCGGGCGCACCGGCGTCGGTGATCCGGGTCACGTAGTTGACCGAGGCGACGTCGCCGACGCTTTCGCCGCCGTGAGCTGAGACGGTGGTTGCGCCACCCATCACAACGATCATGAACGCGAAGACCGCCGTGACCAGGCGTGGACGACGGCGCGTGCAAGATCTAGGGATCATTGCTCGTCGGACGGGTCGGGTGTGTTCGTTTCGACGAGGCTCAGGGGGCCTGGTGCGTTGTCAGTTCGGGTGCGGTCAGGGCTGTTTCGTGAGCGTCCTGGTCGCCACGCTCGCAGGTGCGGTGGGGTGATTCGCCAAAGGAGGAACACGCCGAGGAATTCGATGAGGTGAACTGTTTCGGCGAGTGGTCCGCTGTGTCCGGCGGCGAGATTGATGATTGTTGCCACGGCGCCCAAGAGGGCGAATGATGTTGCGAGCGCGAGCATGGCGTGGGACATGCGCGAGACCCATGCCGCAACGAACAGCCCGACTCCGAATCCGATCTGCCAGGATGCCATGTGGCGCGCCGAGTGTGTTTGGGCGTTGAGGCCGTCGCCTCGGATGTAGACGGGGACGGCTTCGGCCACGATGACGACCGCTGCCGCGAGCAGCAACCAGCGGGTCCATCGGCCCGTCAGCCAACGCCGCTCGGATGCGTTCGTCGAGTCGAGATCGAAACTCGGCATCACCGACGCCGACGTGATGTTCGGTGCGGGCGAGACAACGGTGTCCAGCGCAGTTCGACAGATCGAGCATCGAGCCGCGTGTCGCAACGCCAAGCGCGTTGCGTCGGCGGGCAGTTCACCGTCGAGCGCGGCGGACACGTCTTCCCATTCCGGACAGGTCACCACACCAGGCAGTGTTTCACCGTGACGGGTGGCGGGTCGACTCGACTCGGAGGGCATCACATGGCGGCTTTGCTGTGCCGGAACCGGTTCGGGAGCCCGAGTGCGACGATCGCGAACGCTGCGGCACCCGTCAATACGATCGACGGGCCGCTCGCGATGTTGTGGTAGTAGGACACGTACAGTCCGATGACGGCGGTCACCATGCCGAGCCCGATCGACATCAAGGTGAGGCGACCGAACGAGCCGAACACGAGTGACGCGGTCGCCGCGGGGAGCAGCAGCGTGGCGGCCACGAGGAGCACACCGAGCACCTGCAGTGCGGTAACGACGGCCAACGCGAGGCAGCGCGTTGAACACGATCTCCATCGCGCCGGTGTGGACCCCGTGGGCGGCTGCAACTGCCGGGTTGTGGGTGGTTGCAACGAGTCGTTTGAACTGTGTGAACAACACGACCGCAACGATCACGACGACGCCGCCGACGAGGATGAGTTCGTTGCGCCCGACGCCCAGCACGTTGCCGAACAGCAGATTCGAGATGTTCAGGCTGCGGTCGCGGTTCGACGAGATCACCGCGACGCCACCGGCGAACATCGTCGACGCAACGATGCCGATCGCTGTGTCGACCGGGACACCGCGCCGACGTGTCGCATAGATCACCACGGTCGCGACCGCTGTCGCGGGCAATCGCGCCCGAGTAGAGCCCGGCGCCGTAGACGAGGCCGATGCCGACGCCACCGAGCACGCTTTGTGAGAGTCCTTGGCCGATGTACGCCATGCGGCGGACCACGACGAAGGGCCCCAGTGCGCCGGTGATCGCGCCGACGAGTACGGCTGCGAGGAGTGCGCGACCGAAGAAGTCGAACTCGAAAGGATCCAACAGCAGATTCATGCGGCACTTCCCACGAGGGCGTTGCCGTCGACGACGACGGGGCGTCCGTTGTGGTTGATGACTTCCATGTCTGCACCGAACGTGTCGGCGAGTACGTCGGGGCGCAGCACGTCGGATGCTGTGCCGTCGGCGATGACGGTCTGGTTGAGACACACCACCCGGGGGAGATGTGATGCGACCCAGTTCAGGTCGTGGGTGGTCATCACCACGGTCAGTCCGTCTCGTCGGAGTTCGTCGACCAGGCCGAGCATCTCACCTCGAGTTTTCAGGTCGATCCCGCTGGTTGGTTCGTCCAACAGCAGCAGTTGCGGGTCGGAGACGAGCGCGCGTGCGAACAGCACCCGCTGGAACTGGCCACCCGACAATTCGTGGAGCCCTCTTGCGTGCAGATCGTCGATTCCGAGACGTTCGAGTGCGCGATGGGCTGCGGCCTTTTCGGCTTTGGTGAACCACGGCACCATCGAACTCGTCGCAGCCGCGCCAAGTTCGACAGCGCCGTGCACGGTGAGCGGGAAGGTGCGTTCGCTCGCTTCGAGTTGGGGGACGTAGCCGACCGATGCACGACGCCGTTGACGTGCGCCGGTGAGTTCGACGGTTCCCTCCGATGCTTCGATCTCACCGAGCAACAGGCGCAGGAGTGTGGTCTTGCCGGCACCGGACGGGCCGACGATGCCGACCAGTTCGCCGGCGTCCACGACGAGATCGATGTCGTGCAGCGGGCGGGTCTGACCGAACCTAACGCCCACACCGCGCAGGGCGATCGCGGTCATGACAGCACGACCGATCCGAGCGCGGACGGGTCCCCACCCAGGGCGGTGACGATGCTGCGGGTGTTGGCCACCATCATCCCGATGTAGGAGTGTTCGGGCGAACCCGGCTCACCGGGCAGTTCGTCGTCGGCCAGATCCGACACGTACTCGGCACCGGTTTCGGCTGCGATCACGTCCAACACGTCAGACGGGAACACGCCGCTCCCGAAGAACGCCGGCACCTCTTCGTTGCGGACCTGTTCGATGGTGTCACGCAGCTCGGACGCTGACGGCTCGGAGAAGTCGGTCGGCTGGATCGCCCCGACGACCGGGATCCCGTAGCGGCGTCCGTAGTACGACCAGCTGTCGTGATACACGACCAGCTTGCGGTTCTCCGGCGGGATTGTCGCCAACGCCGTCACGAACGCAGCGTCCATTGCCTCGAGTTTCCCGACCAGGGCCGTGGCGTGTTCCTCGTAGCCTGCTGCGCCTGCCGGGTCGGTCGCCGACAGGATCCGGGCGATCTCGACCACGTACATTCCGGCGTACCTCGGATCGGGCCAGAAATGGCCGTTGAAGCTGTGTGCGTGCCCGTGCGATGCAACCTCGGCTGCCGCATCCGTCGACAGGATCTCCGACTCAGGGATCACGTCGCTCAACATGTAGTGCTGTGTGCCTTCGGGGTAGTTCGTCGACGCGAACGTCGTGACCACGTTGTTGAGCCCCATGCCGTTCTCGATGTACAAGTCCGCCCGGGCCAACGTCCGAGCATCCTCGGGTACCGGTTGATACGTGTGTCCGTCAGCGCCCATCGGCACCACGCTGACCACCTCCACCCCGTCACCGGCAACCCGGGCAACCAGGTCCCTCAGCGATGGATCCGACACGACCGCCGTGTACTGCGCCTCGACTGCAACGGGCTCTGCGGCGGCCGGCGCACTGACGGGAGCTGTCGTTGTCGCCTCGTCGGATCCCGAACCGCACGCACCCAGCACGAGTGACGCGGCAACGGCTGCTCCAGTGCCCCATCGGATATTTCGTCGCTCGTGACGTGACGTGTGGCTTGACTGCTTGATTGATGACCTCATGCCCCAACAGTCCCGACATCGAACCGCAAAGTTCCATCGGATTTGAGAAACCTCCCAACGAGCCTCCACCCTTCTCAACTCCCTCCCCCTCCCATGAACGACGCCACCCATGCACTCTTTGCCGCGCAAGACGGCGACCCGACAGCGTTCGAACGTTTCGTCCAACTCACTATCGACGACGTCACCCGGTTCTGCCACTACCTCGGTGACCGGGACCACGTCGACGACCTCGTCCAGGACACCTACCTACGAGCGCTGCGCGGCCTGCCCACCTTCCGCGGCGACAACACCGCCACATCGTGGCTGATCACCATTGCTCGACGAGCCTGCGCCGACTCGATCAACCAGCGACAACGCGCCCGCCGCACCGAACTCACCCGACGCCACCAACCGAACCACAACGCCCTCGTCGACACCGAACTGCTGCTCGACGAACTCCCCGACGACCAACGCGACGCCTTCGTGCTCACCCAACTCCTCGGCTACCGCTACGACGAAGCCGCCACCATCAGCGACTGCGCTGTCGGAACGATCCGCTCGCGCGTGTCGTGTGCACGCTCCCACCTCGCGCATCTGGTGACCCAAGCCGAGCAAACCGGCTGACACCCTCACCACGGAACGCCGATTCTCGACACCTACAGGCGATCGAGTTCGTCGAAGATGAATTCGGGGTGCAGAACCATCGCATGATCGTCCGTGTAGGGCACCCTGACCAGTTTCGCACCGCCGGAGATCTGCACGATGAACGCCTCATCACCGATTGGATCCTCGGTTCCGTAGAACACGGTGAGCGGAACGCTCGCCGGGAGAACGCTGGACCAGTTGAAGTCGAGTACCAACGACCGCAGCGCCTCCTGAAACGCGCCCCACGTCGCTGTACCCGCCTCGCGCCTCAGCACGGTTGGCCAGCGCGGAACGATCACGGTCATCAGCGCAGCACCGAGGAATCGGTGCTCCGACGTGGCGATCATCCGATGCGTCCGTTCGGCGCACCTTGACGTGCGGATCAGCAACTGAGCCAGCGGCGCGAACTTGGTACCGATCGCAGGTGCGGTTGTCCCTGCGCGACAGATCGGAGGGCCCCAAAGGAACACGTGCCGCATTCGCGACCGGTGCCGGTCCGCCCACGACAGAGCGATGGCTGCTGAGGTCGAATGCGCCACGACAACAACGCTCGACGACGCGAGACCGAGCGCCTTGAGCGCTTGTTCGAGCGCCTCGACGTGAGCGTCGACACCGAACTCCGCTCGTTGATCATCGATCCAATGCCCGAACCCGAGCAAGTCGACAATCACGACACGGCGCTTGTTGACCAAACCATCCAAGGACGCTCCGAAGTAGTCGCCGCTGGAGCCCAGCGCATGCAACAGCACAACGATCTCCTCGTTCGGCCGCCCGCTCGGCCCGCTGTCGAGGACACTGAGCGGACCAGCGGTGCGACGCGGAAGCGACGACCGATGCCACTGTCGAACCAGTGGCGATGTGAAATGGGCGACCTGCCAGCCGAACGATCCCCACCGCGATCATCGCTGCGACGATCCAGAACATCATCCCCACACCGCCGTGCTGCCAGCACTCCTTCCGATCGAGCACTTCGAAAGCCTCGCCGGAGTATCGCCGAT
The DNA here is from genome assembly GCA_963797925.1 of Ilumatobacteraceae bacterium. Classification (GTDB taxonomy): domain Bacteria; phylum Actinomycetota; class Acidimicrobiia; order Acidimicrobiales; family Ilumatobacteraceae; genus Ilumatobacter_A. The sequence continues at coordinate 836,437 of CAWCQZ010000002.1, forward strand.
GAGTCCGCATGGCAATCCTGCGAGGTCGGCTGTCGCGGTCCACACCAAAACGGAGCTGCGGAACATCGGCGATTCGAGCACGGTCTGCTGCCGCAGCCAAGGGACCGCCTCAAACAGACTTTGACAGGTCGGATTGACGTAGGCGACCCGGACCATTCGCGGTTCCCGTTCCAGGCTGCACCGAAGGTTCTCCAAAAACGCAAGCATCGTCGTGGGCCCGAACGGGTTGAACAGCACGAAGACCGTTCCCCCATCGAGGTCACACAACGCAGCGTCAGCATGAACGATCGACGCCGGACTGACCTGGCCACGAACCGTGCGGACGTTCTGTTCAGCCAGTTCCGCCAAGTTTCGCGTCGTGCTCGATTCCAACCACCTGCCGGACCTGAAGTCGTGACGCAACGCAGACCACTCGGCCCAGTCCACAACCGACATCGATCACGACGTCGCAGGGTCCGAGCCTGAGGTATCCAAGCATCTGACGAAGCTGGGCATACGGGATCGGGACATGCAAATGAGCGTCGTGTCCGAACGTGTCCTGGTCGGGCACAAGTTGCTGTTCGGTGCTGATCGAAAGTCGACGGTCATGAAGCGACGCGGTGGTTCCACGAACGAGACCCAGCAGCCGACGGACGGACGGTTGAGCACGGACACCGACAAGACCGCGCCTGGCGAGCTGTCGCGAACGCTCGGCTGAAGGTCTCGCGCTGCGATACATAGATGACCACCAGTCAGCAAACGTCGCCGAAAAGTTCCATGACGGTGAGCGATGACGCCGGAGCGACCCGCATGCCGTCACTCCACAGCTCTCATCACGCGCCCGACGGATTCGGTGTCGACGAGTCTCCTACCCGAACGGCGGTGGACAGTTGAATGGCCTACTGCCGGACAATCGCCTGAACGCAACGGAACACCGCGAGACCCGTCCATCATCGACCAGGCACATCGGCATTCCCTACGTCGTGAACATTCTGATCTGGAGTGTCCGATGGAGTTGGTGGGACGTGTTGGTGATGGCTGTAGTCCTCGCTGACGCTGAAGGTCTGGCTAGTTGCGCGATCGATCCGAATCAGTCATTCACTCGGCCGAGTTGTTGTCGAGGAGTTGGCCGAGGTCTGGGCGGATGGGCATCGGCTCGAATGCTGAAACGTTTGTCCGGCCTGTGTTGCCGATCGGGTAGCGGCCCGTCGCGCTGCCCGGTCCAGCGAGCAGCAAACGGGTGACCTGGCCGACCATCTCGTTGCCGTCCCGTAGCAACCAGCCGAGTGAGAGCATTGCGACGTGCACACGGATGTGGGGGCGCACCCACGGTTGAGAGAGCACGTGTGCATCTTCGAGGAACTGCCATGCCTGATCTGGGCGACCGACAGAGCGTGTGGCCGCTGCGTGTGTGAGGAGCAGTTCGATCCTGCCCCAAACTGGAATCGGTATCGGGTTGCGTCGTGGAGGCTTCATCGGCGGACCTCGTGGAGCTCGTCGTGGGCGTCGGGTTCGACCTGGAAGATTCCGGTGATCGCCCAGATTGCGACGCCGATGGTGATGTAGATGTCGGCGATGTTGAAGGTGGGCCACCAGCCGGGTGGAGCAGGTCGACCACGCTGCCGGCTTCGAGTCGGTCGATGGTGTTGGCGAGGCCGCCAGCAACGATCATCGCGACGGGCACAGCGGAGTGCTTGCTGCGGTTCGCCAGGCACGTTGAGCAACACAACGGCGATAGCGACCGTGGCGGCAGCGCTCAGCAGAGCGGGACGCTGGCTAACGAGTCCGAATGCCGTCCCGTGTTGTAGTGGAGCTGCAAGTCGACGGGTCCAGGCAGCACGATCGGTCCGTCGGAGAGTGCGCTGCACCGCCCAGCGCTTGGTCGCCAAGTCGATGCCGAGCGAGCACGACGATTCCGACAGCGAACCGGCCGGCGTGGGAGGCATCGTTCATCGGCTGATCGCCGAGGATGCGGCGAGCACCATTGGCGACGACGGCAAAGATGATCCCACCGGCGGCGAGGTCCGGGAATCGCCGAGTCGGTGAATGCGACACCGATCGCTGCGGCGATGACGAGCGCATTGACCTTGATGTCGTTCGCGGTGAAAATCCAGCTGGCCTGCAGGTGCGCTTCGCCGGACCGGACCCGGTGCAGCACGACCAGCGTGACGATGTTGCCGACAAGCGCCAAGTAGCGACATCACGATCATCGACGTCGGGTCGGGAAGCTCGGTGTCGCGAGCGAAGCGGCGGATCGACCTCGACGAGGCCGACCGACGGCGAGGCCGAGCTTGGACGAATCCACTGAGCCCGTGCGAGTCGCTTCTTGCGGGCAATCGCAGTGCCGACTGCAGCGAGGCTGAGTGCGTACACGCTTGCATCAGCGCCCATGTCGAGCGCGTCGGCTACCAGACCCCATCGAGCGGCTGATCAACCCGACGGTGAGCTCACCGACGAAGAACCCGGCGTTGATGATCGAAGGCGACGAGCAACGCCCTTCGCTCTCGCACCGAGTCGGCGCCGGGCCCATGTCGCTGGAGTCGTCGACGTGGCGGGCACCGAGGCCGAGCAGTCGAGCGCTGCGTCGATCGCGCCGGGAGTGGAGTCGTGATCGATCACGACATCACGTTGTTCGAGGTCGAAATCGAGGCGGCTGACTTCCGTTGAGATCGGATCAGCGCCATGCGAATGAGCTGTTCCTCTGCAGCACAGTCCATCCCGGGACGTGGAAGCGACTGACTGTCATGACTTCCTACGTTTCGTCGCAGTCGTAGTTCGGGCACAGGTCGATCCGATGCCGCGCGACCGCAAGGAGCCGCTCGGCGGAACGAAGTACCTCGACGACCTCAGGTCGCGCAATCGGATAGAAGGCCTCGCGCCCGGCACGCCGATCGGTCACCAAACCGCAGTCACTCAAACACTTCAGATGCCCGGAGATGTTCCCCTGTGACCCTCAAGTGCGACTCGACGATGTCAGTCACTCGCACGTTCACCATTCGCGAGCAGGCGCAAAATGGACAAGGCGTGTTCGATCACCGAACCCGCAGAACAGCTTCGCCGCTGCGGTCACGTCGACGTCGAGAACGGAAGGAGCAACCACCCGAGCAACCTATCGGTCTACGCCGATACATCGGCGGCTACCGATACAACTCCCGAAGCAGTGATGGCCGATATCGCAAGGTGAACTCTGAGCGAACATCATGCAGTGGATATTGACTCACTTGTCGCTGAATGAATAATGATGACCGTGATCAATGATCGGGAACGACGTTCGAAAGTGCACGCCGCGTTGGGAGAGCCGACTCGTCTCGCGATCATCGACGAGTTGAGCCTGAGCGATCGCGCACCCGACGAATTGGCGGCGCAGCTGGGCTTGCCGGGAAACCTGTTGGCTCATCACCTCGACGTGTTGGAGCACGCCGGTCTGGTTGTTCGCTTCGAGTCGTCCGGTGATCGGCGCCGCCGGTACGTGCGCCTCGAACGAGAGCCGTTGCTGACGTTGGGTCTCCCGGGTGTCGCAGTGCCGGCGAGAGTGCTGTTCGTGTGCAGCCACAACTCGGCGCGTTCTCAGATCGCGGTCTGCGATGTGGCGGGACCGAATCGGCACGACGGCGTCATCGGCGGGGACGCACCCGGCCAGAACATGTCCACCCAGAGGCGGTCGCTGCTGCAGCTCGGGCCGGTCTCGATCTGTCGGCGGCGTCTCCGAGCTTGGTCGGACCTCTCGATGCGGGTGTGCAGGTCGTGACGGTGTGCGACCGTGCGCACGAAGAACTCGATCCGGACGATTCGTGGTGGCACTGGTCGACCCGGATCCGGTCGATGTCGGCACCCCCGATGCGTTCGATGCCGTCGTTGCCGACCTCGACGCCCGGCTCTCCACCCTCACCTCCTCTCTCTGACCTCTCAGGAAGGCCTCCACGATGACCACTGACAAGACACGCCCGGTCGGGGTGTCGTTCAACACCGAAGAAGCCCGCCTCGTGCGCGACTCAGCAGTGCGGTTGCAACGCGAGTTCGACGGTACGTTCAACACCGAAACCATCGAGCGCTACATCCACGACTCGCAACAGCAGTTGACGTCGCAGGCAACGATCTCGATCTGGCTGCCGGTCCTGATCGAGCGCGTCACCCGCGAGCGCCTCAAAGCACTCGCCCGACTCGACCAGTCCTGGTGATGCGAAGCCGGCGGTGCTGTTCTTGTGCGACCACAACGCCGGCCGCTCACAGATCGCAGCAGGCTGGCTGCGCCACCTCGCAGGAGATCGCGTGGAAGTGTTCTCGGGCGGTTCGGCTCCGGCGGCGGACACGAACCAGGGTGTGGTCGAGTCGATGGCGGCGGTCGGGATCGACATCTCGACCGAGTACCCGAAACCGTGGACCGACGAAGTCGCCCAAACGGTTGATGTGATCGTCACGATGGGATGCGGTGACGCCTGTCCGATCATCGCGGGCAAGCAGTACCTGGATTGGGACATCCCGAGCCCGACCGGACAGGCCCCGATGTGTTGGCTGAGATCCGCGACGACGTCCGCACACGCGTCGAAGCGCTGATGGCGTCACTCGGAGTGATGGCATGACCGTGCGTGTCGGGATCAACGGGTTCGGCCGCATCGGGCGCCTCGTCGTTCGAGCCCTCCGAGACCGCCCGGACCTGCAACTGGTTCACATCAACGAAGTCGCCGGTGACGCGGCGACCGCGGCGCATCTGTTGGAGTTCGACACCGTCCACGGCCGCTACGCCGGCACCGTCACCACCACCACCGATGACGGGTTGATCATCGACGGACATCAGGTGACCTACTCGTTGCACGACACACCCGGCGCGGTGCCGTGGGCTGATCACGATGTTGATGTCGTGTTGGAGTGCTCGGGCAAGTTCAAGACCACCGAAACACTCGAGCCGTACTTCGACCGGGGGGTACGCAAGGTGATCGTCGCCGCGCCGGTGAAGAGCGACGGTGTGTTGAACATCGTGATGGGCTGCAACGACGACCTGTACGACCCGGCCGTCAATCACGTCGTGACCGCGGCGTCGTGCACGACGAACTGTCTCGCACCTGTGGTGAAGGTGCTCCACGAACACGTCGGGATCGAACGCGGCGCGATCACCACGATCCACGACGTCACCAACACCCAGGTCATCGTCGACGCGCCGCACAAGGACCTCCGCCGGGCCCGATCCGCGCTCAACTCACTCATCCCGACCTCGACCGGGTCCGCGACAGCGATCACGATGATCTACCCCGAACTGGCAGGCAAGCTCAACGGGACAGCTGTACGCGTCCCGCTGTTGAACGCGTCGCTCACCGACGCTGTGTTCACCTTGGCGCGTGACGTCACCGTGGAGGAGATCAACACGCGGTTCCGCGACGCAGCTGACGGTGAGCTGAAGGGGATCCTTGGGTTCGAGGACCGTCCGCTGGTGTCGGCCGACTACACCAACGACACCCGCTCCGGGATCGTCGACGGCCCCTCGACGATGGTCATCGACGGCCGCATGGTGAAAGTGCTCGTCTGGTACGACAACGAGTACGGCTACGCGTACCGGATGGCCGACCTCGCCACCAAAGTCGCCGCACACCTCCCGGCGCGTTGAACGGCTCGCTGTGAAGGTCCGCAACTACGCGCTCGTCACCGCCGGCTACTGGGCGTTCACCATCACCGACGGCGCGCTGCGCATGCTGGTGCTGCTCTACTTCCACGACCTCGGCTACTCGCCGGTCGCCCTGGCCTTTCTGTTCCTGCTGTACGAGTTCATGGGCATCGTCACCAACCTGGTCGGCGGCTGGGTCGGCGCCCGAACCGGCCTCAACCGCACCCTCCTCGCTGGACTCGGCCTCCAAGTCGTCGCGCTCGCCGCGCTCACCCTGCAACAGACGAGCTGGGTCGAATGGGTGTCAGTCGCGTTCGTCATGGGTGCCCAAGCGCTCTCGGGTGTCGCGAAGGACCTCACCAAGATGAGTTCCAAGAGCGCCGTCAAATTCGTTGCGGGCGACGCGGAGGGCGCGCTGTTCCGGCTCGTCGCGATCCTCACCGGCTCGAAGAACGCACTCAAAGGCGTCGGGTTCTTCATCGGCGCCGGCCTCCTCTCGTGGATCGGCTACGACGCCGCACTGTGGACGCTCGCCGCGCTCGTCGCCACCGCGCTCGTCGTCGTGGCGATCATGCTCGACGAAGACATCGGCCGCTCCAAGAACAAACCACCGCTGCGATCGATCCTGTCCAAATCGGCAGCGATCAACCGGCTCGCCGCGGCCCGGTTCTTCCTGTTCGCGTCACGTGACATCTGGTTCGTCGTCGCACTTCCCGTGTTCCTCGACGACCAACTCGGCTGGAACAACCAGAGCATCGGAGCGTTCCTTGCGCTGTGGGTGATCGGCTACGGCATCGTCCAATCCGCCGCCCCACAATTCCTCCGCCGACGCGACGGACAGTCCGTCGACGAGATCCACGCCGCTCGCCAATGGGCCTCACCCTCACTGCGATCACCACGATGATCGCCGCTTGCGGTCGGCTTCGACATCGGCACCACCGTCGCCGTCGTTGGCGGGCTTGCAGTGTTCGGTGCGGTGTTCGCACTCAACTCATCGCTGCACAGCTACCTCATCTTGGCGTACGCCGACGGCGACGACGTCTCGCTTGACGTGGGCTTCTACTACTCCGCCAACGCCACCGGCCGCCTCGCCGGGAGCCTGCTGTCCGGGCTCCTCTATCTGTGGCGAGGCCTCGCTCTCTCCCTCGCCGGCTCAGCACTCTTCCTCGCCGTCACCTGGCTCCTCACCCTCCGACTCCCCCCAGTCGAACCCCGAACACCGGACGCGACAATCGCCAGCACCGCAGGCCACAACGCTCGGACGCCAGTGCCCGATGGCAGAGCGGAGCGGGCCTGAGCGCCGGTCCGGACTCCTATGGTGAGTCGATGCCGTCGACGCTGCGATCCATCCTGCTGTTCGCCCTCGCAGCGATCGCCGAGATAGGTGGTGCCTGGTTGATCTGGCAAGGCGTCCGCGAACACGCGAGGCGTCGCCTGGATCGGCGCCGGCATCGCCGCACTCGCTGCCTACGGATTCGTCGCGACACTGCAACCCGACGCCAACTTCGGCCGCATCCTC
>CAWCQZ010000003.1:0-206719 GCA_963797925.1 Ilumatobacteraceae bacterium
TGAAATTCGGACTGGCGTTCGCGAGCAGCATCGCGCAGGAACATGAAGATTCGCTCGAGGTCTGTCGTCGAGCCGACACGGCCGGGTTCGAGTCGTTGTGGGGCGGCGAGCACGTCATCATGCCGACGTCGATCGAGTCGCCATATCCGTACACCCCGGACGGCAAGATTCCCGCCGAACCCGAGACGCCGATCCCCGACCCGCTGATCTGGCTGGCGTTTGCTGCCGCTGCGGCACCGGGCCTGCGGCTTGGCACATGCATCCTCATCGTTCCGCAGCGCAATCCGCTGATCCTGGCAAAGGAACTCGCCACGCTCGATCGACTGTCCGGAGAGGCGTCGAGCTTGGCCTCGGTGTCGGCTGGATGAAAGAGGAGTTCGACGCACTCGGTGTGCCGTGGGCACGACGCGGTGCACGCAACGACGAATACATCGACGCGATCCGCGCACTGTGGGCCGGACCCCACGCCGAGTTTCACGGCGAGTTCGTCGACTTCCCGCCGGTCACGTGCAGCCCGCGCCCATCCAGGAGCGCATCCCCGTCCTCGTGGGCGGCGACTCGGAGGCGGCTATCTCACGAGCGGTCCGGCTTGCCGACGGCTACTTTCCGGGAGAGGGCGACATCGACCGACTCACCGGGCTGATCGAACGCCTCCGGATCGCGTCCGAGAAGGCCGGGAGAGATCCTGCCGAGATCGAAGTCAATGCGATGTTCGGCGCCCAGATGGCCGACCCGGTGGCAGGCGTCGAGCAGCGTTCCGCGAAGCGGGCGTCGGCCGGGTCATGGTGCCGGCGTTCTTCTTCGCCGGTCCCGGCGGCTTGGACCGTGTCCCCGGCAACTCGGCGTACGTGGTCGTGTTGGCCGTGATCGAGAAGCGTTCGATCTGGAACCGGACCACCTCGGCCAGGTCGCCGAGCTGGTCGGTGATCCAGACGAGTGTCCCCATGCCGTCGGTGCGGTTGACCTCGTTCCATTCCATGGGCATCTCCAGCGGCGCCGGCTCGTGACCGGTGGTGGAACGCGTGACCGTATCCGAGTGGGGCGGTTCAGTTTCCGATGGGAGCCAGCGGCGGTCATGTTCACGTCACTGCCCTGGCTGGTCGCCACCGGCGGATCCGCTCACCCGCCCACGCATGCGCGTCGAGCGCGGAGGGAGCGAAGGCCGTGCCGAACAGCGGGAAGGGAAGCGACCGCCATCGCGGCCGACGTGCATCGACCAGGCTGCGAGCACCCAGACATTGCGATTCTGCGACGGCCGATCAACGCGGCCGGCGCAGCCAGCTCGATCATGGCACGTGGCCGACCGCAGAGGTGCCGAGCACCGACTTCTCTGACGCAGACGGCCAATTCGGCCAGCAGTGGCGGGTTCCCGCCGATCAGGTTGCCAGGCGTGCGAACGAGTAGGCGATGTGGTTCTCACGGGCGTCGCCGGACAGCCAGTCGAGTCGCTGGCCATGGAGTTTCGCGACGCGGGCGATCACGTACGTCGGGCCACGTGCACCAGCCCGGCGGCGCGCGGCCACCCCGAGCGAAACGGACCGTCCCTATTCGCCGCGTCGGTCGCGCGTACCCGTCGCCTGCATCCAGCGACCAGGCGTCGGCTGCAGGGGAGGCGGCGAGCACGCACAGTTGCAGGACCATCAGGTTCTCGAAGTGGAGAAGCGTCCCGACGATCCGCGCCATGTCGTCAGGAACAGCATGGCCGATGGTGGTCGCCACGTCCTCTTTGGCTCGGTATCGCCAGCCGAGTGTCGTCGCGAGCCCGGTCACCAAGGCAATCAGGAGTATCAGCACCAGGACACCGTCCGGGGGCGGTGACGACAACGGTCCGAAGACGCCGACGCCTTCGAAGTCGGCGGGTCGGTCGGCCAGCGCGAAGGAAGACCGGCGACCGGCCGACGAGATACGTGACGACGAAGACACCGACCACGATGGAGTCGGAGCCAGAGCGCGGAAGCTTCGGCGTCGACGAGACGCTTCACGGCCGCTGCACCTCGCAGCTCACCCGTACGTCGCGGACGTCGACCAGGCTGTCCTCGCCGAGGGTCGACGGTGTCGTGACGCTCGCCGACGATCTCGATGGTGTCCACGTCAGCGAGTGCCGTTCGGTCGGCGACCGTTCGGCGATTTCGGCGCAGCGCACGTCGCCACGGCCCGCCGACAGCGCGTGCAAATGTCCGATCTTGACGACGAGTGAGTTGTCACTGGCACCGATCAGCCAGGGCGTGGAGCGCGAGCAGCGTGCCGTCGCTGAGCACACCCTGCGCCGTGACGATCGTCGACTCGTCGCCGTGCGGAGCGGGAGTACATCGGGTACTGTCGAGAGCGGGAAGCTGTCCCGATCGACGATCACGGGGGCCACCAGCGCTGCCAATACGGGCCGCGGTGAGTGGTGGCTCGACGACTGCGTCGCAACACCGGCTCGGCGTCCATCGCTCCAGTGTTGCTCAAAGTTACCAGCGGCTCACTTCGGAGCGAGTTGAACTGAAGAACGGGCTCGCCCGACAGACCCGATCAGCTACGAGTCATGGCATGCGAGAGCGCTACAGGAGGTTCTTGCGGGTGGCTCCAATGGTAGAACATCAGCTTCCCAAGCTGAGAACGTGGGTTCGATTCCCGTCACCCGCTCCACGTTTCATAGCTGGATAAGACCAGCTCATTGACTGTTTCTAGTCCTCAGGTACTCTGAACCTACCTCGCCGACCGTCCAGCCACATACGTGCCATGTACTGAAGGTACACAGGAGACAACCATGGGCAACACCAGAGCGTTCGGGAACATGTCCGAAGCTGCCCGAGCGGCCGCTTCAAATGAGGTATCGACACCTCGAAGTTCGACTCGTGCCAGGGAAGACCACCTACGCCACGAAGGCCGAGGCCAAGATCTACCTCGCGTCAGTTGAAGCAGACCTCAACCGTGGCACGTGGGTCGACCCCGACACGGGTCGGGTGCGCTTCGCCGACTACGCCACCGTGTGGCTCGACCAACGCCAACTCCGGCCACGCACTCGAGAGACGTACGAGTTGCACGAAGCACATTCTCGCAACCTTCGCCGACGTCTGTTTGAACTCAATCAAGCCGGCCGATGTCCGAGCGTGGCATGCCACGCTCGCCAAGTTGGGACTTCATCCGAACACCGTCTCGAAGGTCTACCGACAACTCCGAACCATCCTCGGCACTGCGGTCGACGACGAACTGATCCCGTCGAACCCCGCACACATCAAGGGTGCGGCAAAGGAGAGTTCGATTGAGTGGCCGCTGCTTGACTGGGGCGATGCTCTTTGAACGGCTCGCCGCCGCCATCAACCCGCGGTTCGAGGCATCGGCATCCGGCTCCGCTTCGGGGAACTGTCGGGCCTCACCGTCGAACACAATGACACCGACGAGTCGGCGCTGCGGGTCGAACAAGCACTCGCCTTCCAGAAGGTGGACCGCAGATCGGTCCACCGAAGAGCGAGCGCGCGACCGTACCGTCATCGTCCCCGACGAGATCATGGAGCGGCTCAGCAGCCACATCGACCAGTTCGGCGAAGGCGGGCAGAAGTCGTTGGTCTTCACGTCGCTGAAGGGCATGCACGGCCCCGCACTTCGCTCCGTACTGGCGACGGGCCCGAACCGAAGCCGGACTCGAACTGGGCGTGCGTTTCCACGACCTGCGTCATCTCGCCGGTACCGAGGCCGCACATCGGCCGGAGCGTCACTTCGTGAGGTCATGGCTCGCATGGGCCACTCCACAAGCGACGCGTTCTCTTCGCTACCTGAAAGCGTCCGAGACCGAGGGACCGGGAAGTGTCCAACTCGCAGCTCCGCCGAGCGAATGAAGCGCCTGGCAACGCCTCGGGTAGTTGGAGGTCGGAGCCCGATACCCACTCGTGCAAGAATCGCAGGCGTGGGCATCTGAAGTCAGTCGTTTTCGTCCTGTGTGCCTTTGTAACAACGGGAGCGTCACAACAGGTGCCAATGACGCCGCCGACGTCCGTCGTGCCAATTCCCACCAAGACGGCTCAGTTGAGGGCCTCGGTGCTGAAGGCGAAGAGTCTTCGGCTGCAATCGACTACTCGAAGCTAGCGGGGAAGCGCTCGCATTCACGCTGGGAGTCGCAGGCGGCGCCGCCGCATTCTTCCTTAAGGACCGCAGGCAGAGCGTCAAGGTCGTGCTCGAGTCCATGCGGGCCGATCTCGATGCGTGGACAGTGGCGGTCGATGGCTTTCGCGAGGCGATTGCAGAAGCGAGAAAGGCCTACTTGCTCGGCAAGGATCAGGAGACCAAGGCGAATGTGGCAGATCGAGTTCGGACCGCACAAGACCGCTTGGAGGAATGCAAGGCTTGCTTGCTCCCATCGGTGACCAGCACCGGCGTAGACACACGACGTGAGGAGCAATTCTGGGGACCGGTTCGACTAATTAGTCAATGACTACCTGCAATATCTCGTGAGTCTCCGCAACGAGACGGACGCGTATGTCTCGGCTGCTCCAGGGGCAGCCGAGAAGGGGCTCAAAACGGCTCTGGGGACGATCTCGTTTCACACTGCGGGCGGCGCAATCGGGTTGACTCTGCGTTGATCTTCATTCTCATTCCGATCGAGAAGACTGAGCCTAGGACTGACGGACGGTGCCAGGAAGGAGTTCCCGTTCGATCCGACGAGCCTGAGTTCATAGATCTTCGAAGTTGGGATGTGCTCACGTCAACCAGCAAAGTAGAGAACGACGTAGCGGCTCACGGATTTCCGTACGCGTCCACCCGGCGTGCCGCCACCCACTCATCAACGTCAGCCGGGTCGAAGCGGACGGTTGCCGAGCTCGAGAACGGACGCGCCGTTTGTCATCAGTCGGCGGACGAAGAACGTGGCTAACGCAGAGTCGCTCGGTGACCTGGTTCACGTCGAGAAGCGGTGCGGTGGGATTCGCAGTGTTGGTCATGCCGATGTAAAGGCGAGCAACGGTCGACAACGGGACAAAGGCGTGTGACCTTGTGAGATTCTTCTGCCGTTGCGTTGCCAAGCGACGCGGGACGTGGAACGTACGCCGGTTCGTTCGGGGCGTTGGTTCGCGGAAGCGCACAGTCAATTCCCTCCTCAAGGATGCGCAGAGCGTTCATGTTGGGGTCAGGAGGAGCAATGACGGTTCGACCAATCTCAGAGACGACAACATCCGAGCAGTTCGGTTCGAGCGTGTCCCCACGACGTGTGTCCATCGGGCTGCTCGTTGCCGCCCATGTTTGCCCTCTGCTGCTCCGCTTGGGTCTAGTCGTCGCACCACTGATGTCGCCGTCGCAGTAGTCGTCTGTCGCTGTCATCGACGAGATGACGCGACGCATCCGAACCGATTGGTGCTCGTCGCCACCGGTTTCCTCGTCGTCGGGCCCGAGGCCGAGTCCAGTTGGCTGGCGCACCCACCGTTGCGCTCCGTGCTGCGACTGGAGTCGCTGATCGGCGGGCCCCAATCCTGTTCCGCATCCGGCCGCTCGACTCCCGCCTTGATCGGCGGCGGGGACTGGAAACTCCTTGCCGCCGCAAGCGCCGCTCTTGGACTCCTGCTCCCGGTTGCAGCAGTCGTGGCAACACTCATCGCATGCGTGTTCCAGTTCGTCCGTTCGTCGGATTCCGTGAGCGTCTTGCTGCCGTTCGGCTCTGCCATCGCTGCGGGAAGCCCGTTTTGCCACGGCACCATCTCGTGACTGACCGGAGGCCAACTCGCATCACCTCTTCGTCACCAACTGATGACGGTGCTCGCCGGCGTTGCAGCTCTGTTCCTTCTCGGCTGTTCCGGGATCAGAATCGACCACCGATACCAGCCGCCGGCCGACTCCACCACGACGTCTGCTTCGCTCGTATCCGAGACGGCACCACGGACCACGTTCGACCCCAGCGACGACCAGCACCACGGCCACCTCGACCACGAAGCCTCCTGCAACGACAACGACCGAGCCGACGGCCCTGACAGGCAGCGGAAGTCGCCGATGGCTTGATCGCCTCTCGCGGCGTACCTCTACGCCGTCTACAACGCCCGGCCGACGCATCGGATCGACTCGCAGCGACCCACGCGGAACGAACAGCCCGTCGTCTTCGAACTGGCCACGAGAACGTCCAGACGTTGGTCGACAACGGCTCGTCCGCCAGGCCGAACCCAGACGTACCCGACACGATCACGATCGAGAGTGGTCATGAAGCTGTACGATGATTGATGACACCACGAGACCGATCGTGTGCGTGGTTGGGGCAGGCGAGGCTCACGTGCGGGAGCGGGCGACGGAGGATCAGACCTGATCGTCAATGGCGAAATCGAAGAGCCGGCGCTGAACCAGGTCACGACGGCTTCTCGAAGACGGGCAGTGGAAGTCGAGCGAAGGAACCAACCTCACTACACCGAACACGTGGTCGAGTAGCCGCCTCCGTTCGCCGCCCCATGAAGCCCGTGTGCCTCGTCAGCGCGCTCCATGCTGCTCCAGGAGACTCGACGAACACTGACACCGACGAGGAGACTGGTCTAATCGTTCCATCGGCGTCTCAGGTCGGATGGACGGGCGGAACTCGTCGGGTTCGAACTACCCGGACGCTGTACCGCGATCGATGCAACGGCGACGATCCAAGTCTTCGCCGAACCAACTCGCGAAGGTTCGCAGCACCGAGCGTCTCTACGTCTCGGTTCCGGCCGCGGACCGTCGCAGTTGTCCGGAGACCTCCATCGACGCAGGCCGACCGGACGATGCAGGAGCGTCGCCCTGGACCGAGCCCCTCGGTCAATATCAGCCCCGATCCAGCGGCCGGGGCCTACGTCAACTTTGGACTCTGGCTCGCGGTCGACGATCCGGGACCTGGTGCTCGGCACGGGTGCGGTCGGCCACGATCACCGCCAACTACATCCTCGACCTGGAACATGGGCAGCAGGCCAACCGTTTCGTGATGGCCTGAACGCCCATCGCTCACCCACACGGACAGCTGTGTGATTCTATGCACAAGCCACGGCCGCCGGCTTGGCGTACAAGGCGTCGGTGACCGGCACCTGGACGATCACGCGGGTCGGACCCACAGCGACCGGAGGTCTCAACCGCCGACATCACCGTAGGAATCGCCGACCAATGACCGATCTCCGAACCGCTCCGACCGAGCAGGGCACGCAGCACACGACCTTGCCCTACCAATCTCGACAGGCCTCCGACTTCGACCGAAGCGCCCTGCTCGTGCCATTTTCGCCGTGTTCCTCGTCGTCGCTTCGATTGTCGCGGCGTCATGATCTACGTGCGAATCGGTGATCGCCAGGAAGTCCTCGTGGCGACTCGCACCGTGTCGCCGGCGAGCGGTCGGTCGCCGCCGACTTCCGAGTCGTCTCGATCTCCACCGACGACGATCTGACGACGGTTTCGGCCAGTGACCGCGACCTGCTCGTCGGCCAGTACGCACGTGTCAGCGATGCGGACACGTGCGTACTGGCCGACGAGCAGGTCACGGTCACTGGCCGAGACCGTCGTCAGATCGTCGTCGGTGGAGATCGAGACGACTCGGAAGTCGGCGGCGACCAACTGCTCGCCGGCGAGCACGGTGCGAGTCGCAGCAAGGACTTCCTGGCGATCACCGATTCGCACGTAGATCGTGAGCGCCGCGACAATCGAAGCGACGACGAGGAACACGGCGAGAATGGCGCGAGCAGGGCGCTTCGGTCGAAGTCGGAGGCCTGTCGAGATTGGTAGGGCAAGGTCGTGTGCTGCGGTCGCCTGCTCGGTCGGAGCGGTTCGGAGATCGGTCATTGGTCGGCAACTCCTACGGTCTGAATTTCGCGGACTCGGTAGTCGAATGGAGTGGTGCGATCGAGCGGGTTGAGACCTCCGGTTGCGCCGGTGTAGTCGACCCACGTGATCGTCCAGGTGCCGGTCACCGACGCCTTGTACGCCAAGCCGCCGCCGGTGAACTGAGGCGCGGATGGCTTGTCGTAGGAGAAACCGCACGGCCCTTGCTCGTCCGTGTCGGTGTCAGCGATGGGCGTTCCGAGGCCGTCACAGTCGAACGGTTCACCCGTGCCCATGTTCCAGGTCGAGGTGCTGTAGTTGGCGGTGATGGTCACCCAGACCGGGCCGACCGCGGCCGTTGCCGACACAGGTCCCGGATCGTCGACCGCAAGCCAGAGTCCAAAGTTGACGTAGGCCCCGGCCGCTGGATCGGGGCTGATGTTCGGCCGAGGGCTTCGGCAACTGCCGTGCGACGCTGTCGTAGTGCATCGTCCCGCAGGTCGCCTACGTCGACTGGGGGTACCCAGAAGTAACCGTCGGACGGTCCGCAGCCGGACCGGAAGTAGAGCGCTCGGCTGCCTGTCGGACCTTCGCGAGTTAGTTCGCCGAAGACGGATCGTCGCCGTGGTGCCGGACGATCGCGGCCCTGCAGGCGTCCAGGTGCAATTCGAACCCGACGAGTTGCCGCCCGTCCACCCGACCGAGACGCGGGCGGTGGAACGATCGATCCCAGTCTCCTCGTCCGTGTCAGTGTTCGTCGAGTCTCCTGGAGCAGCATGGAGCGGCGCGCTAACGAGGCACGCGGCTGCCGTGGCAGCGAGAACGGAGGCGGCTACTCGACCACGCACTCCGTCCCGCTTTCGGTAGTGAGGTTGGTGCCTTCACTCAACTTCCACTGCCCGTCTTCGAGAACCATCGTGACCTGGTTCAGCGCCGCTTCGATTTCGCCATTGACGATCACGGTCTGATCCGTCCGTCGCTCGCTCCCGGCGCGTAGACCTCGCCTGCCCCGACGATACAGGCGATCAGTTCTGCGGTCGTGTCGTCGATCATCG
Source organism: Ilumatobacteraceae bacterium (assembly GCA_963797925.1). Taxonomy (GTDB): domain Bacteria; phylum Actinomycetota; class Acidimicrobiia; order Acidimicrobiales; family Ilumatobacteraceae; genus Ilumatobacter_A. The sequence goes on from CAWCQZ010000003.1 coordinate 8,778, forward strand.
TCACGTCGCTCTCGATCGTGATCGTGTCGGGTACGTCTGGGTTCGGCCTGGCGAGCCAGCCGTTGTCGACGAACGTCTGGACGTTCTCGAGGCCAGTTCCAACGACGGGCTGCTCGTCGCGTGGGTCGCTGCGAGTCGATCCGATGCGTCGGCGGCATCGAGGTTGTAGACGGCGTAGAGGTACGCCTCGCGAGAGGCGATCAAGCCATCGGCGACTTCCGTGCCTGTCAGGGCCGATCGGCTCGGTCGTTGTCGTTGCAGGAGGCTTCGTGGTCGAGGTGGCCGTGGTGCTGGTCGTCGCTGGGGTCGACGTAGTCGTGGTCGTCTCAGATACTTCGGTTGTCGGCGAAGCAGACGTCGTGGTGGAGTCGGCCGGCGGGATGGTGACCGTCGTATCGGTGGTCGATTCTGATCCGGAACAGCCGAGAAGGAACAGAGCTGCAACGCCGGCGAGCACCGTCATGCGGCTTGGTGACGAGGTCATGCGAGTTCGCCTCCGGTCAGTCGCGAGATAGTTGGGAGGGTTGCCATGGCGACGAGCATTCCCGCAGCGATGGCAGAGCCGAACGGCGCGAGACGCTCACGGAATCCGACGAAGCGGACGAACTGGAACACGCATGCGATGAGTGTTGCCACGACTGCTGCAACCGGGAGCAGGAGTCCAAGAGCGGCGCTTGCGGCGGCAAGGAGCTTCCAGTCCCCGCCGCCGATCAAGGCGGGATCGAGCAGCCAGATCAGGAACAGGATCGGGGCCCCACCGATGGCGACTCCGGTCGCAGCACGGAGCGCAACGGTGGGTGCGCCAGCCGACTGGATCTCGGCGACGGTCGGGATGCCGACAACGAGGAAACCGGTGGCGACGAGCACCAATCGGTTCGGGATGCGTCGCGTCATCTCGTCGATGACCGCAGCGACAAGAACGACTACTGCGACGGCGATCAGTGGTGCGACGACTAGACCCAAGCGGAGCAGCAGAAGGGCGAACGTGGCGGCAACGAGCAGCCCGATGGACACACGTCGTGGGGACACGCTCGAACCGAACTGCTCGGATGTTGTCGTCTCTGAGATTGGTCGAACCGTCATTGCTCCTCCTGCAACCCAACATGAACGCTCTGCGCCCGTCAGATTTGAGGAGGGAATTGACTGTCGGCTTCCCACGAACCGAGCGCCGAACGAACGGCGTCTTTCAACATTGCCACGTCCCGCGTCGCTTGGCAACGCAACGGCAGAAGAATCTCACAAGGTCACGCGCCTTTGTCCCGTTGTCGACCGTTGCTCGCCTTTACATCGGCATGACCAACACTGCGAATCCCACCGCACCGCTACTCGACGTGAACCAGGTCGCCGAGCGACTCTGCGTTAGCCCGCGCTTCGTCCGCCGACTGATCGACGAACGGCGCATCCCGTTCTGCAAGCTCGGCAAGTTCGTCCGCTTCGACCCGGCTGACGTTGATGAGTGGGTGGCGGCACGCCGGGTGGACGCGTACGGAAATCCGTGAGCCGCTACGTCGTTCTCTACTTTGCTGGTTGACGTGAGCACATCCCAACTTCGAAGATCTATGAACTCAGGCTCGTCGGATCGAACGGAACTTCCTTCCTGGCACCGTCCGTCAGTCGCTGCCTCAGTCTTCTCGATCGGAATGAGAATGAAGTCAACGCAGAGTCAACCCGATTCCGCACCGCCGCAGTGTGAAACGAGATCGTCGCCAGAGCCGTTTTGAGCCCCTTCTCGGCTGCCCCTGGAGCAGCCGAGACATACGCGTCCGCTGTCATTGCTTCGGACTTCACGAGATATTGCAGGTAGTCATTGACTAATTGGTCGAACCGGTCCCAGAATTGCTCCTCACGTCGTGTGTCTACGCCGGTGCTGGTCACCGATGGGAGCAAGCGAGCCTTGCATTCCTCCAAGCGGTCTTGTGCGGTCCGAACTCGATCTGCCACATTCGCCTTGGTCTCCTGATCCTTGCCGAGCAAGTAGGCCTTTCTCGCTTCTGCAATCGCCTCGCGAAAGCCATCGACCGCCACTGTCCACGCATCGAGATCGGCCCGCATGGACTCGAGCACGACCTTGACGCTCTGCCTGCGGTCCTTAAGGAAGAATGCGGCGGCACCGCCTGCGACTCCCAGCGTGAATGCGAGCGCTTCCCCGCCTAGCTTCGAGTAGTCGATTGCAGCCGAAGACTCTTCGCCTTCAGCACCGAGGCCCTCAACTGAGCCGTCTTGGTCAGATGGCGCGACGGACGTCGGCGGCGTCATTGGCACCTGTTGTGACGCTCCCGTTGCTACAAAGGCACACAGGACGAAAACGACTGACTTCCAGATGCCCACGCCTGCGATTCTTGCACGAGTGGGTATCGGGCTCCGACCTCCAACTACCGAGGCGTTGCCAGGCGCTTCATTCGCTCGGCGATTGCGTTGGACACTTCCCGGTCCCTCGTCTCGGACGCTTTCAGGTAGCGAAGAGACGCGTCGCTTGTGGAGTGGCCCATGCGAGCCATGACCTCACGAAGTGACGCTCCGGCCGATGCGGCCTCGGTACCGGCGAGATGACGCAGGTCGTGGAAACGCACGCCCTCGAGTCCGGCTTCGGTTCGGGCCCGTCGCCAGTACGGAGCGAAGTAGCGATTCAGCAGTGGCCTGCCCTTCAGCGACGTGAAGACCAAGGACTTCTGCCCGCCTTCGCCGAACTGGTCGATGTGGCTGCTGAGCCGCTCCATGATCTCGTCGGGGACGATGACGGTGCGGTACGCGCTGTCGCTCTTCGGTGGACCGATCTGCGGTCCACTTCCCTTCTGGAAGGCAAGTGCTTGTTCGACCCGCAGCGCCGACTCGTCGGTGTCGATGTGTTCGACGGTGAGGCCCGACAGTTCCCCGAAGCGGAGGCCGGATGCAGCGGCGGTCCAGACCAATGCCTCGAACCGCGGGTTGATGGCGGCGGCGAGCCGTTCGACATCGCCCCAGTCAAGCAGCGGCCGCTCGATCGAACTCTCCTTTGCCGCACCCTTGATGTGTGCGGGGTTCGACGGGATCAGTTCGTCGTCGACCGCAGTGCCGAGGATGGTTCGGAGTTGTCGGTAGACCTTCGAGACGGTGTTCGGATGAAGTCCCAACTTGGCGAGCGTGGCATGCCACGCTCGGACATCGGCCGGCTTGATTGAGTTCAACGGAGCGTCGGCGAAGGTTGCGAGAATGTGCTTCATCTGCGACTCGTACGTCTCTCGAGTGCGTGGCCGGAGTTGGCGTTGGTCGAGCCACACGGTGGCGTAGTCGGCGAAGCGCACCCGACCCGTGTCGGGGTCGACCCACGTGCCACGGTTGAGGTCTGTTTCGACTGACGCGAGGTAGATCTTGGCCTCGGCCTTCGTGGCGTAGGTGGTCTTCCCTGGCACGAGTCGACCGAGGTGTCGATACCTCACTTGAAAGCGGCCGCTCGGCAGCTTTCGGATGTTCCCGAACGCTCTGGTGTTGCCCATGGTTGTCTCCTGTGTACCTTCGTGCATGGCACGTATGTGGCACGACGGGCCCGTCGGCGAGGTAGGTTCAGAGTACCTGAGGACTGAGAAACAGTCAATGAGCTGGTCTTATCCAGCTATGAAACGTGGAGCGGGTGACGGGAATCGAACCCGCGTTCTCAGCTTGGGAAGCTGATGTTCTACCATTGAACTACACCCGCAAGAAGCCTCACTGTAGCGCTCTCGCATGCCATGACTCGTAGCTGATCGGTGTGTCGGGCGAGCCCGTTCTTCGGTTCGACTCGCTCCCGAAGTGAGCCGCTGGTAACTTTGAGCAACACTGGAGCGATGGACGCCGAGCCGGTGTTGCGACGCAGTCGTCGAGCGGCCATCACCGCAGCCGTATTGGCAGCGCTGGTGGCCCCCGTGATCGTCGATCGGGACAGCTTCCCGCTCTCGACATACCCGATGTACTCCCGCTCACGCGGCGACGAGTCGACGATCGTCACGGCGCAGGGTGTGCTCAGCGACGGCACGCTGCTCACACTCACGCCCTGGCTGATCGGTGCCAGTGACGACCCGCTCGTCGTCGTCGGACGGTTGCGCGCCGCGCTGTCGGCGGGCCGTGGCGACGTGCGCTGCGCCGAAATCGCCGAACGGGTCGCCGACCGAACGGCACTCGCTGACGTGGACACCATCGAGATCGTCGGCGAGCGTCACGACACCGTCGACCGAACGCTCGGCGAGGACAGCCTCGTCGATCGCGACGTACGGGTGAGCTGCGAGGTGCAGCGGCCGTGAAGCGTCTCGTCGACGCCGAAGCTCCGGCGTCGCGTCTGGCTGCGTTCCGCATCGTGGTCGGTGTCTTCGTCGTCACGTATCTCGTCGGCCGGTCGCCGGTCTTCCTCGCGCTGGCCGACCGACCCGCCGATGACTTCGAAGGCGTCGGCATCTTCGGACCGTTGTCGTCGCCGCCCCCGGACGGTGTCCTGGTGCTGATACTCCTGATTGCCTTGGTGACCGGGCTCGCGACGACACTCGGCTGGCGATACCGACCGAACGCCATCACGTTCACCATCGCCATGCTGCTCCTGACGACATGGCGCGGATCATGGGGACAGCTTCTCCACTTCGAGAACCTGATGGTCCTGCAACTGTGCGTGCTCGCCGCCTCCCCTGCAGCCGACGCCTGGTCGCTGGATGCGCGCCGAACGGGTACGCACGACCGACCGGTCGAGTCGGCGCCGTCCGTTCGCTACGGATGGCCACTCGCAGTCGCCGGGCTCGTCACCGTCGCGACGTACGTGATCACCGGCGTCGCGAAACTCCGGTACGGCGGACTCGACTGGCTCTCCGGCGACACCCTGCAGAACCACATCGCCTACTCGTTCGCACGCCTCGATCTGATCGGCGGGAACCCACCACTGCTGGCCGAATTCGCCGTGCGTCAGAAGTGGGTGCTCGGCACCTCTGCGGTCGCAGCGGTCATGATCGAGCTGGCTGCGCCGGCCGCGTTGATCGGCCGTCGCAGTCGCAATGTCTGGGTGCTCGCAGCCTGGTCGATGCACGTCGGCATCTTCCTCACGATGGCGGTCGGCTTCCCTTCCCCGCTGTTCGGCGCGGCCTTCGCTCCCTTCTTCGCGCTCGAGCGCGCCGTGCCGTGGGCGGGTGAGCGGATCCGCCGGTGGCGACCAGCCCGGGCAGTGACGTGAACATGACCGGCTCGGCTCCCATCGGAAACTGAACCGCCCGCTCGGATACGGTCGCGCGTTCACCGCCGGTCACGAGCCGGCGCCGCTCGGAGGGAATGCCCATGGAATCGAACGTGCTCGAGGTCAACCGCACCGACATCGGGGACACTCGTCTCGTCACCGACCAGCTCGGCGACCTGGCCGAGGGTGCCGTCCGGTTCCAGATCGAACGCTTCTCGATCACGGCCAACACGACCACGTACGCCGAGTTCGGGGACATGCTCGACTACTGGGGTTTCTGGCCGTCAGGCGATGACACGTTCGGCCGCGTCCCGGCCATGGGCTGGGCGACCGTCATCGAGTCGAATCATCCAGGTGTCGAGGAGGGCGGCCGCTACTACGGCTGGTTCCCGATGGCGCAGTACATCGACGCCACCGTCGCCACCACGTCGACCGGACTTCGAGACGACGGAACCAACCGTGCCGCCCACGCCCCGGTCTACCGCACGTTCGAACGCACCGACCTCGATCCGACACATCCGTGCAACGTCGGGGTCGCAGCGGATGCGATCGACGACGCGGAGAACCGGCATGCGCTCCTGCGGGGTCTGTTCCTCACGGGGTATCTCGCCGACGGCTTCCTCGACGCCAACGACTGGTACGGCGCCGACCATGCCGTGGTGTTGTCCGCCTCGTCCAAGACCGCAATCGGATTCGCCGCATGCGCTGCTCGCCACGACGGTCTGCACCTCGTCGGCGTCACGTCGCCGAGCAACGTCGACGCAGTCCGCGGACTCGGTTGGTACGACTCGGTCATCACCTACGACCAGGTCACCGACGCGGTCCCCGACCCGCAGGGGCAGGCGGTCGTGGTCGACGTGGCGGGGAACGGCCCGGTGCTCGAGGCGCTGCACGACGCCCTCGGCGATCGCATCACCTACTCGATGGTGGTCGGCCGTACGCACCACGACGCGCCTCCGGCAGCGCCCTCGACCGGACCCACTCCGGAGATGTTCTTCGCTCCGACCGCACTCGTCTCGATGAAGGAGCAGGGAGTCGACACCGACGGGTTCCAAGCTGCGATGGGTCCGGCCCTCGCAGCGTTCATCGACGGATCGTCCGAGTGGCTCGCCGTCGAACGGACGAACGGGCCCGATGCCGCCGCGGACACGTGGGCCGACGTGCTCTCCGGTCGAGTCGCTCCGTCGGTCGGGCGCATCACGTCGCTTCACGCCGACTGACCGCCGGGACGGCCTCGTCCGAGTCCGCCCGTCCTCACGCCAGACACTCGGAGAGGAAGCTCGTCACGATCGGGGTGATGTTCGATTCGCCTGGCTCACCGAGCCGGACGTTGACGTCTCGGTGGTCGTACGGGCTCGCGTCGTAGACCTTCGCCGACGCGCCGGCGCCGAGGAGCGACGCCTCGAGCGCGGCTGCACTCTCCAGCCTCACATCCCGACCCCGGGTGACGATCAGGAACTCCGCGATCGGGCCGTCGTCGGCATGCTCGGATGCCTGCAGGGTGGGGGAGCCATCGGTCAGCGTCGTGATGTCATCACCGAACGCAGCCTGGACGATGTCGCGCTCGAACGTCGGTGGTCGCGTGAGGTCATGGGTGACGGAATCGAGCGACACGACACACGCCACGTCGTCGCGTGCGTGGCCGACGGCGGCGAGCAGATCGGGGTTCGTGGCGACGATGCTCGCGAGGTGCGCCCCCGCCGAGTGGCCGACGAGCGCGACCCGATCAGGATCGACACCGATGCGCTCGGCGTTGTCGATCACCCAGGCGGTCGCTGCGGCCACGTCGTGGCCGAAGGCCGGCCATCGAACGTCGTTCGAGTCGTCGACGAGCCGGTAGTTCACCGAAACGAACACGTATCCTTCGCCGACGAAGTGAGCGGCCTTCACCCGGGTCGCGGTCGTCGCCTTGTCGCCGGCCTGCCAGCTTCCGCCGTGCACATAGATCACGGTCGGGCAGGCGTCCGGCGCAGCGGGGGAGTGGATGTCGAGCGACAACAGGTCGGGATCGACCCCGTCGATCGCCCGGTATTCGATCGATTCGACCGTCGCGACCGTCCCGCCGCAGCCGGCAGCGTCCGATGCTGCAGCGACGGTGGTCGGGGGCCGGGCAGTCTGTGTCGAGTCAGTCGGGGCGGATGACGACGCCGGCGACGACACCGCTCCCGGAGTGCTCGTGCAGGCCGCGAAGGTCGCCACGAGAAGGAGCACGCTGCACGCACGCATCCGTTCCACTCGACCACACGGCCTCACGGGACCGGCCTCGGGTCGAGATGCTGTTCGTCAGCTACCGGACGGGATTGCTCGGCCAGCGAACTCGGCGAGGCGATCCATCCCGCCGTCGCCACCGAAGAAGAACGCTGGCACCATCGCCCGACCGACACCGAGTTCGGACATGATCTCGAGGCCCGCCGCAGGGTCCTGCATGTGCGCACCGAACATCGCATTGATCTCGATGCTGTCAGGGTCGCGCCCGGCGTCCTCGGCACCCTGTCGTACCCGCGTGATCAGCTCGCGCAGCCGTTCGGCGTCGCCTTCGCCGGGGAAGTAGCCATCGGCCATGCGCACCGCTCGGCGGATGGCCACGTCCGAGTCGCCGCCGACGAGGATCGGGATCGACTCCTGCACCGGACGTGGGCTGCACGTGACCGGTGGAAAGTCGACGAACTCGCCGTGGAACTCTGCATGCGGACCCGCCCACAGTGCACGCATCGCAGCGATGTACTCGTCGTTGCGCGCACCCCGCCGTTCCCACGGCACACCGAGCGCATCGAACTCCTCCTTCATCCAGCCGACGCCCAACCCCAGCTCGACACGCCCGCCCGAGATTCGGTCGAGCGTCGCCAACTCCTTGGCGAGCACCAGCGGGTTGCGTTGCGGGACGATCAGGATGCAGGTTCCGAGGCGCATCGTCGGCGCAGCCGCTGCGGCGAATGCGAGCCAGATCAGCGGGTCGGGAATCGGCGTCTCGGGTTCGGCCGGGATCTTGCCGTCAGCCGTGTACGGATACTTCGAGTCGATGGTGCTCGGCAGGATCACGTGTTCCCCGCCCCACAGCGACTCGAACCCCGCCGCCTCCGCAGTGCGACAGATGTCGAACGCCTGGTCCTGTTCGATGCCGATACTGCTGGCGAACGCGAGTCCGAATTTCATTGATCCTCCGATGTCGTCGTCGCATGAGACGGTAGGTCGCAGCGCCGACGCGGATCGTGCTGGAGAAGGGCTCGACCCGTTCGAACACGTACGTGGCGGTCACCGACGCAAGACTGCGTCGGTGACAGACACGCTGAGCAGTGAGCCAGCCGAGCGCGAGCTGGGCGGACGCGAGGCATGGCTCGCCGTCGTCGTCGCGACCGTGGTGTTCCTGCTCGTCGTCATCGACGTCTCGGCGGTCAACGTCGCGTTCCCGTCGATCCGCGACGACTTCGACGTGTCCGAAGCAACGCTCGGATGGGTCATCTCCGGCTACAACGTCACGCTTGCCGCGCTCTTGCTCGTCGCCGGTCGCTACGCCGACAGCTTCGGCCGCAAGCGGCTGTTCATCCCCGGCGTGGCGATCTTCCTCGTCGGTTCCGCGCTCAGCGCACTCGCTCCGAGCGTCGGGTTCCTCATCGCCGCACGTGTCGTGCAAGGGGTCGGTGGGGCGATCATCTCGCCGACAGCGATCGCCGTCGTGCTGCCCGACTTCCCGGCGAACAAGCGCTCGACCATCATCGGCATCACCGGTGCAACGGGTGCGCTCGGCGCCGTCATCGGCCCCGCGCTCGGCGCCTTCCTCACCGACGTGTGGTCGTGGCGAGGGATCTTCTGGATCAACGTGCCGATCGGGATCATCGTCCTGGTGCTCGCTCCACGTCTGCTTCGCGAATCGAAGAACCCGGCGGCCACCGGCAAGATCGACCTCGCCGGCGTCCCGATCGGAACGGCCGGGATCGGTTTGGTGATGTTCGCCATCGTCCGCTCCGAGGAGTGGGGCGTGGTCGACGCTCGGGTGCTGGCATTGGCGACAGCGGGTGTCGTGCTGGTCTGGCTGCTCGTTCGCCGCTCGCGGGCCCACCCAGAACCGCTGCTCGAACTCGATCTGTTCGCGTTGCGATCGTTCTCCAGTACGAATGCCGGACTGTTCCTCTACTCGATGGCGTTCACGTCGGGTTTCCTGATCAACTCACTGCTGCTCCAGGAACTGTGGGGCCAATCGCTCGCCGTGGTCGGAACGTCGCTCATCCTCGCGCCGCTCGTCGCCACGTTCGTCTCCCCCGTCGCAGGGAAGTACGCCGACCGCATCGGACACCGTTGGATCCTTGCGATCGGGAGTTCGGTCAACGGCATGGTGTACCTCTCGTACGTCTTCGTGCTCGACGAGAACCCGTCGGTCTGGACGAAATTCGTGCCGATCAGCCTGTTCGCCGGCATCGGCATCGGCGCCACGATCGCCACCTGGTCGAGCGCCGGGTTGTCCGACGTGAACCCGGCGCAGTTCGGCACGGCGAACGCCACGGTGCGCACCACGCAGCAGGTCGGCTACGCGCTGGGCATCTCCGTCATCGTCGCGGTCCTCGCCGACGTGTCGAACACGGCGAACATCGCCGACTTCCGGTGGGCCTGGCTCTTCGTCGGCGGCTGCTACCTCGCATCTGCAGCGATGATCGCTGCGACCTTCCCGAGCGGCAACAGCACCGACCGGGTGGTCCGCACCTGACCGCCCCGAGTGCCACGGTCGATCTCCGTAGGCTCGGCGGCGTGAACACGACCATCGACGCGTTCGACCGCACTTCGTGCAGCGCTCGACTCGATCGCCCTGACGTTGCCGCTCGACAGCGCCGACCGCGGCACCGAGGTCCACGACGAACTGCTCGGCCAGATCGACGACTACCTCCTGCCCCGCCTCGCCCGCCTCGACGCGCCACTCCTCGTCGTGCTCGGCGGATCGACCGGCGCGGGCAAGTCGACGATCACCAATTCGCTCGTCGGTTCCGACGTCTCGCTCGCCGGGGTGCTCCGGCCGTCCACACGCACCCCCGTCCTGGTGTGCAACAGCGCCGACCGGTCGTGGTTCCTCGACGGCGGCGTACTGCCCGATCTTCCACGCACCACCGGCGAGCGTCCCACCGGCGCCGGCCTGCACCTCGTCGTGAACGACCGTGTCCCCGCCGGACTCGGACTGCTGGACGCTCCGGACATCGACTCGGTCGAGCTCGCGAACCACGAGCTGGCGGCGCAACTACTCGGCGCCGCCGACGCCTGGCTCTTCGTCACGACCGCGTCGCGTTACGCCGACGCCGTCCCATGGGAGTACCTCCGCCGGGCACGCGAACGGTCGGTCGCGATCGACGATCGTGATCAACCGCATCCCGACCGGGGCGAGCGACGAGGTCGCCGCACACCTCGGCGACATGCTCCGCCAGAACGGCCTCGGCGACATCACGGTCTTCACGATCGAGGAGGCCCCGACCGTCGCTGCGGCACAGGACGTCCCTGATGCCACCGACCACTTCGTCGAGGGGCGACTCCAGGAAACGGCCATCGGCGAACTGCGCAGCTGGGTCGGCGGACTCATCGCCGACGACGCGAGCCGCGACGACGTCGTCCGCACCACACTCGACGGGGCGCTCCGATCGATCCCTGCTCGAGTCGACGTCGTGGAGGATGCACTCGGCGACCAGTCCGCCGCGGTCGAGCAGCTCGCTGCGACGAGTCGTCGTCGCTACGACGACGCACTCTCGGCGCTCGACGACGAACTCGGCAACGGGGTGCTGCTCCGTGGTGAAGTGTTGGACCGATGGCGAGAACACGTCGGCACCAGCGCGTTCATGGAACGTCTGCAGCACGGCGTGAGTCGCGTGCGTGCCCGGGTCTGGTCGGTGCTGTCGCGCAAGCCGATCCCGAGTGAAGCCGCGCAAGGACCAGCTCGAATCGAACCTGGTCACCCTCGTGCGCAACCACGCCGACCGCGCCGCGGTGGCGACGGTCTCCGAGTGGGACACGACGGCTGCGGGTGCCGCCGTCCTCGCCGGCGCCGAACGCGGTATCGACCGGCCCACCGCCGACCTGCCCGACCGGCTCGAACGCGAACTCGACGACTGGCACGACGCCGTACTGCAACTCGTCCAGGATCGCGCCGGCAACAAACTGGCGGTCGCTCGGTCGCTGACCCTCGGCTTGAACGGCGTCGGGGTGGCCGTGATGGTCGGCGTGTTCGCTCAGACGGGCGGCGTCACCGGCGCCGAGGCGGGCGTTGCTGCCGGCACCGCGGCGGTGAGCCAGACGCTGCTCACCGCGGTGTTCGGCGAGAACGCCGTCCGCGATCTGGTGCGGGCCGCTCGCGACGATCTGCGCTTGCGTCTGGCCGGCAGTCTTCGAGGTCGAGCGAGGCCGGTTCGACGCGCTGCTTCGTTCCCACTCGTCCGGCGACGGTGACGCGCTGCGCCAGCGCGTGCCGAAGAACTGATCTCGTCGTGGACGCGCCACGGGCGCGCGTGAGTCGATCGAAGGGGCCCGATGTGGCGGATCGACTCGATGCCCTGCAGCGTGCGCTCGACCTCGCGTCCGAGCATCTCGACTCGGCGCAGGTCGTTGCCGGGAGGGCGGTGGTCGACAGGGCGCGAGCCCGAATGGGGCACGGAACGCACCACACCGTCATCGCGCTGGCCGGGTCGACCGGAGTCGGGAAGTCGTCGCTCTTCAACGCCTTGGTCGGCAACGACGTGTCGACCGTCGGAGTCCGCCGCCCGACGACCGGCGTCGCGCACGCTGCAGTGTTCGGAGAGGGAGGTTCCCGACTCCTCGACTGGCTGTCGATCGGCCGTCGCCATCACGTCACGTCGGTACCGGCAGGCCGCACCGGTCTCATCCTGATCGACCTCCCCGACTTCGACTCGACCGAGGAATCCAACCGCGCCGAGGTGGATCGGCTCGTGCAACTCGTCGACGCGATGGTCTGGGTGACCGACCCGCAGAAGTACGCCGACCAAGCACTCCACGACGACTACATCCGCCCGCTGGCCGGCCACGGCGACGTCCTCCACTTCGTCGTCAACAAGATCGACACGGTGGCGCCCGCCGAACGCTCAGCGGTCGTCGCCGATTTCCGGCGGCGATTGATCGACGACGGGGTCGCCGACCCCGATGTGCACGTCACGTCGGTGGTCGGTGCCGAAGGGCTCGACGCTGTCGACACGCTCATCTCGTCGACGGTCGAGCTGAGACGAGCCGTCCTCGACCGCCTCGAAGCGGACGTACGCCATGTCGCGACCTCCATCGCTCCCGTCGGAACGGCCGACGGCGTGTCCAAGAAGCAACGGCGAGACGCTCGTCGAACGACTCGGCCACGCCGCTGGAGCCGACGAGGCCGGCGGCATCGTCGCCGCCCAACACCGCAAGGACGCTCGAATGGCGATGGGCTGGCCGCCGGTGCGACTCGTCGAGCGGATCCGGCGCCGGCATCCGATCAGCGAGCTGCCGCGGCCTCGGCCAGTGCCGTTGCCCGGTCGGAGATCGACCTCGCGTTGCGCGACATCGCCGAGGCGGCATCCTCGGGCCTCGAGCCGCCGTGGCCGACAGCGATCCGCAACGCTGCTGCCGACCGAGCACCCGACCTCACCGTCGCGCTTGACCTCCACCACCCAGGACACCGCTCGTGCAGCGACCGCCCGGCCGCGCTGGTGGACCCCGGTCGCTGCGCTCCAACGACTCGTCACACTCGTCGCCGCCGTCGGTGCAGCGTGGCTGCTCGTCGTCGCTGTACTCGGCGGCTTCTTCCAACTCGACACCGACCCGCTGCTGATCGACACGCCCGGCTGGGACTGGATTCCGCTCCCGAGCCTGATGGTCCTCGGCGGCCTCCTCGCCGGACTGCTCATCGCGCTGCTGCGTGCGCGTCCCCATCTCCGTCGCCGCCGGCCGTCGCGGTGCTCGTGTCCGCGATCAGCTGCTCGACCGCGTCGGATCGGTCGCTGACGAGACGGTCCTCGCCGACATCGAACGCGTCCTCGCCGAACGCAACGAGATCAGCGAGCAACTCGCCATCGCCACCGCCTGATCCGCGGATCGACGGCCTCGCCTCCATCGTTCACACTCATTGCGGCTCAGACCGGGAGCAGGAAACGGAGCACCGACTCCGAGCGGTGACCCCGGGCCGAGGAGTACGTGTATCGCGGTAGCGTCGCTGGCGTGATCCTGTCCGACCGATCCCTCCGCGAACAGCTCGATGCCGGGCGCATCGTCATCGACCCGCTCGACGACACGCTCATCCAGCCGTCGTCGGTCGACGTGCGCATCTCGCACCTCTTCCGGGTCTTCCGCAACCACTCGCGCGGTGTGATCGACGTCAAAGAAGACATGCAGAACCTCACCGAGTCGATCGAGATGCCCGTCGGCGCGGACGGCGTCGGCGACGAGGCGTTCATGCTGCACCCCGGCGAGTTCGTCCTCGGCTCCACCTACGAACGGATCGCCGTGCCCGACGACCTGGTCGGGCGCGTCGAAGGCAAGTCGTCGCTCGGTCGCCTCGGGCTGCTGATCCACTCGACCGCCGGCTTCATCGACGCCGGATTCGACGGCCACATCACGCTCGAACTCGCCAACGTCGCGAGCCTGCCGATCACGCTGTACCCGGGTATGAAGATCGGTCAGGTCAGCTTCATGAAGATGACGTCACCCGCCGACAATCCGTACGGCAGCGGCGCCCACGGCAGCAAGTACCAGGGTCAACGCGGCCCCACGCCTTCCAAGTACTTCGAGAACTTCTGAGTCGAGTCGGCTCGGCGAGCTGTTCTGGCACCAGCAGCTGGAGCGGTCCGCCGGGCTGACGCGACGTGAACCGGCCTCAGTGCGCGTTGGCGACGAGTTCGCGGCGCAGGTCGTTCAGTTTGTCGGTGATCGACACGTGGTACCGGTGCGGGTTGACGAGGCGCAGCACACCTGCATCGAGGCGTCCGATGTCGTCGGCGCAGCGCTGCGCGAGCACGTCCATCGATTCGGCCGGGCCACGTCGGTGACGAGACCCTGGAGGACCTCGACCGTGGGAGATGTCGCTACGTCGGATGCGTCTGGCTCATCCCGACTCCGGTTGGGGTGGTGTACGGTGATCGTGTCGGTCGGGAACGGGTCCTCGTCGGCAAGCCCGATCAGGTCGACGATCGCCGTGCCGCGCTGGTCGTACAGACGCCACACCGTCTTGCGGCCCGGCAGTGGAACCTTGCCCGGGTCCTCCGAGACCTTGATCGCCGGAGTCCAGTCGATCTCCCCCGACGCCGAACGGCCGCTCTCGATGCCGACCAGCTTGTACACGCCGTTCAACGCGCCGGATCCGTGCGACGTGATGAGGCGGGTGCCCACGCCGTAGACGAGCCGCTTGCGGATCGGAGCCGGGTCGATGCCGACACGCTCGGCGTCGTCACCGATCTGCGTGAGGATCTGCCAGATGTTGAGTTCGTCCAGGTCGCTGGACAGCACGATGGACACGTCGGGGTAGCCGGCAGCGTCGAGCAACTTGGCCGTCTGGACCGCGAGGTACGCGAGGTCACCCGAGTCGAGTCGCACGCCCACCGGCTCGTGGCCGTCGGCGCGCAACTCGTCGAACACGGTGATCGCGTTCGGCACACCCGATCGGAGCGTGTTCGACCGTGTCCACCAGCAGGATGCACTCGTCCGGCGCAGTGGATGCCATGGCGCGGAACGCTTCGATCTCGCCGTCACCGAGTGCCATGTACGCCTGGACGAGCGAGTGCGCATGCGTGCCCATCGGCTGGCGCCCCAGAGCGATCGCAGCCTCCACGTTCGAGGTCGATGTGCAACCGCCGATCAGCGCGGCGCGGATGCCTTCGTTCACACCCGTCGACGGGCCCCGCCGCATCCCGAACTCGAGCACACTGCCACCTCGAGCCGACCGAACGACTCGCGAGGCCTTCGTGGCGATCAGCGTCGGGTAGTTCATGTGGTTGAGCAGCGACGTCTCGAGCAGCTGACTCACCGCGAGCGGCCCGGTCACCGAGATCGACCGGCACGTGTGGATGCACGACGCGCCCTTCCGAGACGGCGCGCACCTCGATGCCGTCGAACCGTCCGGGCGCGCGCGAGCCAGTCGAGGAACTCGGCGCTGAACACCGGTGTGCCGGCCGGTGACGTCATCGCCGCCAGTGCGTCGGTGTGGTCGCTCGTGATCGCCAGCGAACCGAGCCAGTCGAGGAACGGGCCGAGTCCGGCGCTGACGCAGAACCCGGCCTGGTGCGTCCCGTAGTCCGGGGCGGAGCGGAAGAAGTAGTCGAACTGCGCCTGACGTTCGGAGATGCCCTGCGAGACGTACACCTGGGCCATCGCGAGCTCGTACATGTCCGTGAACAGCGGCCCCCGGGTGTTCGCCCATCGCTCGACGATCTCGGGCCCCAGTTGGCTCGATCTGGCTGCCACCCCGGCGTCATCGTCGGAACGAAGACCAACGCTGTGCCGGTCACGACGGAGCTCCGATCACCTCGACGCCCGACGACCGCAGTTCACCGAGCACCCGAGCCGTGGTGTCGGCATCGGGGTGACCGGCGCGGGTCGCGTCCCACAGCACCACGGTCGTGGCGAACCCGGCGCCCGCAGCGCTGGTCGCGGTCGCAGCGACGCAGACATCCGTGGCGAGCCCGACCACGACGACCCGCTCGATGCGCGCGTTCGCGCAGCAGACCTGCGAGCCCGGTCGGGATGTCGATGTCGCCGCCCGGCTCGCGCATGGCGAACGCCGAGTAGCCGTCTTCGCCGTTGGTGCCCTTGCGGATCACGGCCGATGCCCGTCGATTGGGGTCGACTCCGTCGACGAGTTCTGCGCCCCACGTGCCGGCGACGCAGTGGGTCGGCCACACGCCGCCGTCGTCGATGAAGTGTGGGGTGGATGCCGGGTGCCAGTCCTGGGTCAGCACGATCGTGCCGCCCCCCGCCGCGGTGCGTTCGATCTCGTCGTTGACCGAGCCGACGATCGAGGCGCCACCGGTGACGAACAGCGAGCCGTCGGGGTGCCCGAAATCGTTCTGCATGTCGACCACGATCAACGCGGTGTCGGCGCTGCCTCCGGGAACCACGGCGGGGGAGGAGTCCCAGTTCTCAGCGGCGGTCGGTGTACGGGTGGCAAACTGCTCGTCGGTCACGCAGCGAGCCTACGACTCGTCGCGGCATGCGGACGGGTGCGAATCGTCGTCGACGTGTGGCTGGCTAGGACATCAGTTCGTCGGGCTGCGTCCACTCGCCACCCAGCACGTGCTGTTCGAGGAAGGCGAAGACCGTGGCGTACCAGGCGCGGGCGTTGTTCGGAGAGAGGATCCAGTGGTTCTCGTCCGGGAAGTACAGGAACCGATGCGGGGTGCGACCGTTCTCAGTCGGCGGACTGGCGGACCAACTCGTACCACAGCCGGAGTCCTTCGCCGATCGGTACGCGGTAGTCCCGGTCGCCGTGGATCACGAGCGTCGGTGTCGTGATCTTGTCCACGTGACGGTGCGGAGAGTTCGCCTCAGCCATCTCCTCGGTCATCTCGCGCGCCCAGAAGAAGGCGGCGTCGGTGGTCGGCCCGAACTGATCGAGCGCCCACAGACTCGCGTGGGTGACGATCGCGTCGAAGCGGTCGGTGTGGCCCGCAACCCAGTTCGCCATGTAGCCGCCGAACGACCCGCCCATCGCCGCGGTCCGCGACGCGTCGATGTCGTCGCGCGTCGACGGTTGCATCGGTGATGGTCATCAGGTCGGCGAAGGGGGCATCGCCCCACGCGCCCCATCCACGGTCGATGAAGTCACGTCCGTATCCGGTGGACAACGCTGGGTCGGGGAGCAGGACGGCGTAGCCGCGAGCGACCGCGGTCCACGGGTTCCATCTCCATGACCATGCGTTCCACGACGCGAGCGGTCCACCGTGGATCCACAACAGCAGCGGCGCGGGCTCGTCCGCGGATGCGTCGTGCGGCACGGCCAGCCACGCTCGTAGCGGCGTGCCGTCCTCCGCTGTGGTGGTGACCTCGACGAGGGCTCCGGGGAGTTCGGGTGAGTGCACCGGTGACGGGATCGGAACGATCTCACCGTCGGCCATCGAGATCCGTACGGGTTGTGGCGGCTCGCCGACCGTGGTGCGCAACGCGTACACGCTCGTTCCGTCGGGGGAGACATGGTGGCTGGCGTAGGTGCCGTCGTCGTTCGTCAGGCGGCGCCGCTCGCCCGTGGACACATCGACGACGTAGAGCGGGCCACGGCCGTTCTCGTCGACCGCCACGACGAGGCCGGCGCCGTCGGGTGTCCAGCGCATCCGTGATGGCCACAGGTCCCAGTCCGCGGCGAGCGACCGGATCTCGCCACCGTCGATCGCGACGAGGGACAGACCGACGTCGAGCGATCGTTCGGGGGTCGAGCGGGCGGAGCGGACCATCGCCACGGTGGCCCCGTCGGGGCTGATCTGCGGCGACTCGTACTCGCGCTCGGGGTCGTCGGCGATCAGTGTTCGCTCGCCGGTGGCGGTGTCGATCCGTGCGACGCTCCACCGTACGCTGGCGCCGGCCTCGGGCACGGTCCAATCGGTCACGATCACCGACGCATCCGCGGTGACGTCGAACGTCGCCTCGTCGCCCAGCGCGCCGGGCACATCGCCGGTGAGGTCGCGGCAGTGTGAGCCGCGGGTCGTCATCGTCGGCAACGGACGACCCGTGGACGGGTTCGGCGATGTAGAGGCGCTGACGACGTCGGCCCGAGATCATGGTCCCAGAAGCGGACCGGATAGCTGTCGTGCAGGATCGCTGACACCTTCGCCGTCGATCGGTCGCGCACGGACGCATCATCGGCGTCGAGGTCGTCGGAATCGGTCGCGGACGACGTCGGTGCGGCGACCACCGTGGCGCCGGTGTCACGTGCCACGGCGACCGACCCGACGCCTCCGGCGCGTGTCAGGATGCAGCGCGCCTCACCGGAACGAGGCAGGAGCCACAATGCGGCCGGATCATCGTCGCCGCTCGGCGCGATCCCATGGGTGCGAC
Organism: Ilumatobacteraceae bacterium; assembly: GCA_963797925.1. Lineage (GTDB taxonomy): Bacteria > Actinomycetota > Acidimicrobiia > Acidimicrobiales > Ilumatobacteraceae > Ilumatobacter_A. The sequence continues at coordinate 26,932 of CAWCQZ010000003.1, forward strand.
CGTTGCTGCGTCGTTGTCGCTGTCGTTGTCGCTGTCGCTGTCGTCGAGCGGTGGTGGGACCGGCCGCTTGGCAGTGAACAGCACGTCGCCGTCGGAGGTGAACCCCGCGATCGAATCGCTGGTGGCGCCTCTGGTCAGCCGCGTCGGTTCCTGTTCGCCCCGTGGATCGAGTTCCCAGAGCGAACCGACGTAGGCCGTGCGTTTCGCATCGAGCGTCTGGACGGACACGACGAGCCGTTGCCCGTCGGGCGACAGCTCCAGTCCGGCGATGCGGGGCGCTGCGACGAACGAAGCGAGGTCATGGAAGAGTCGACCGGTCATCGCTCATCTCTACCAGGCGCACCGACGCCGGGCCAGTCGCTGCAGCGTGAAGCGTGGCGGCGTCAGGCGCCGGCGACGGGCGAGTTCTTCTCGAGTTCCACGAGGGGTGCGTCGCCCGCATGGAACTTCGCTTCGCCTTGTTCGAGAGCGTCGACGAGGTGGATGGCGATGTCGGCGACCTTGACCTCGTCGTCCTCCACACCCGCACCCTTCACGCCGTCGTCCATCATGATGTAGCAGAACGGGCAGGCCGTGGCGACACGTGAGGCACCGGTCGACAGTGCCTCGGCGGCGCGCTCGTCGTTCACCTTGGTGCCCGTGGTCTCTTCCATCCACATGCGAGCACCGCCGGCGCCACAGCACATTCCTTCGGTGCCGTTGCGTTGCATCTCGACGACTTCGACGCCCTTGATCGAACCGACGATCTTGCGCGGTGCGACGTAGACGTCGTTGTGGCGACCGAGGTAGCACGAGTCGTGGTAGGTGATCCGCTCGTCGAGCGTTGCCTGGCTCACGTCGAGCTGGCCCGAGTCGATCAGCTCTTCGAGGAGCTGCGTGTGGTGCACGACCTCGTAGTTGCCGCCGATCTGCGGGTACTCGTTGAGCAGCGTGTTGAAGCAGTGCGGGCACTGCGTGATGATCTTCTTGACGCCCATGCCGTTGAGCATCTCGACGTTGGGCTGGGCGAGCATCTGGAACAGGTACTCGTTGCCCGAACGGCGAGCGGAGTCGCCGGTGCACATCTCCGACGGGCCCAGGATCGACCACGTCGATGCCGGCACGTCGCAGCAGGTTCGCCATGGCCTGGGTGACCTTCTTGTTCTTGTCGTCGAACGAACCGGCGCAGCCGACCCAGTAGAGGTACTCCGACTGCAGGATCTCGCCCGGGTCGACGATGTGACACGCCGTCGATTCCTTCGGCCCAGTCGGCACGCTCGGCCTGGTTGAGGCCCCACGGGTTGCCCTGGTTCTCCATGGCCCGGTAGGCGTTGCCCAGCTCAGCCGGGAAGTTCGACTCCATCAGCGCCAGGTAGCGACGCATGTCGAAGATCTTGTCGGTGATCTCGATGCTCGACCGGGCAGATCTCGTCGCACGCCTTGCAGGTGGTGCAGGCCCAGATCTCTTCGGGGTGATCCGCTCGAACAGCGAGTTCGCCTGACACCTTGATCTCGGGCACGGTGCCGAGCGGCGGGGACACGGCGGGCGTGCCGGTGGCGGCCATGACTTCGCCGGCCTTGAGGACGATCTCACGCGGGTCGAGCGGCTTGCCGGTGGCATGCGCCGGGCACACCGAGGTGCATCGACCGCACATCGTGCAGGCGTCGAGGTCGAGCAGCTGCTTCCAGGTGAAGTCCTCGACGACCGATGCGCCGAAGCTCTCCAGCTCGGTCTCCATCAGGTTCGGCATCGGCCGCATCGCGCCCTTCGGACGGTCCTTGTCCTTGAGGTACATGTTGATCGGCGACGTGAACATGTGGCGCAGCATCGTGATCGGCAGGATCGCGAGGAACACGATGAAGCTCACCACGTGGGCGATCCACCACCACTGGTGCCAGGTCTCGAGCGCCCCGGTGCTCATGCCGTCGACGAGCGTCGAGAGCGGGTAGCCGACGTAGCTCCACTGCTCGTACTCGACGTTTCGGGTCTGGCCTTCGAGAGCGATGCGGAACATCTCGGCACCGAATCCCGACGACGCCCAGGACGAAGAAGGTTCCGAGGATGACCGCGTGCTCGGGCTTGGACTTGATGCGGATGCGGTACGGGCGCTGGATGTAGCGACGAGCGATGGCCCAGACGACGCCGCCGAGGAAGATCAGGCCGACGGTGTCGCCGAATGCCACATAGCCGCGGTAGACGTCGCCGTGGAGGAACTTGAGCGCCGGCGGCATCTGGTGGTCGATCTCGAGCACCGTGGTGACGGCGAGGAGTCCGAGGAACCCGAAGTAGATCATCGAGTGCATGAGGCCGGCGCCGGCATCACGGAGCAGGGTCTGCATGTAGACGCCTGCACGGAAGTCCTTCAATCGCTGTGGAGCGGTCTTCGTCGTGGTCTTGCGCTGCGCCGGGGCACCACGCTCCCAGTTCTTCATCCGGTTGGCGAACATGATCCCGGTCCACACCAGGAGCACGGGGACGATCGTGTAGAAGGCGATCTGCAGCGGCCCCGGGATGTTCGTGAACACCACTCGATGGATCTCGCTGTCGCTCTTCCACTTGGTGATCTGCGGGATGATGCCCGAGACCAGCGTGAAGAGTGCGACGGCGGTGAACAGGACGAGTGCCAGCTGGTTCGGCTTGACCCGTGCCTTCGCTGCGGCCTCATTCGTGGATGCTTCGGCAGTGCTACTCATGCGGACCCAAAGCTACCCGCGGGTAGCTCTCGCGGTCGCAACCCTTCGGGTGAGGACACGTCACACGCCAGCTGACTCGCGACGTACCTCTCGAATCAGCGGAGGTGGGAGATGCCGTGGAGGAAGAACTCCGCTGCTTCGGCGAGTGGGTTCGCCGACACGTCGAGATCACCGAACGAGAGCGTTGCGCCGAACGGTGCGTTCCAGAAGTCGGTGGGTCCGGGACGTTGCGGACCCCAGGGGCCGACGTACAGGTACGGCTCCTGATGGAACTCGTCGCCCGCTGCTGCTCCGAGGTTGACGCGTCCGTCTGGCTGGTTCGTCGGGTCGGCGGCGAGGTCGATGCCGACGTCGAAGTGCTCGGGCCACAGCCGCACGACGGAGGCCTGAGGGTCGGGAAACGAAGCGATCGCGATGTCCATCGCGCGCTGGCCGAGCGCCCACCAGTCGCCGAGGACCGTCGTGGTGTCACTGTCGAGCGTGATCATCGCGTCGGCGTCGCCGAGTGGGGGCGTGTCACCGCCGACGGAGAAATCGAGTTCGACGTCGACGCTGATCCGCGTGCAGAGCTCGCGGAGCGTGGAACCGGCGACCATGTGCACGTCGGTGCGCGCCGTGGACGTGCCGTCGGGATTCCCCACGGCCTGTTCCACGAAGAGTGAGCCGCCGGCCATCCGCACGCGTTGGCGATCGGGCCCGAATTGCGGCGTGCCGAACCCGCCCGGCAGCGGCATCAACGCGAAGTTTCCCGTGACCTCGGCCTGGGCCCGAGCAACGACGTGTGTCGCCAGGCGCCGCAATTCGTCGCGTTGCCCCTGCCAATCATCTGGAAGTTGCACGAAGTTCACGAGGAGGACCGCGACCGTCCCTGCGCTGCTGAGCGCAGCTGGCGTCGCCGGTTCGAACGGTTCTCCGTGAGCGCATCCACGACACCAGCATCGCAGGTCGACAACACGTTGCCAGACGCTGCGACTCCCCGCGGTACTTTTCGGACATGTCGATCATCGAGAGCTCCCGGCCGTCTCGCCTCGTCGTCGCGCTCGTCCTGGGTGTGACGACGCTCGTGGTCGGTCCGATCATCTCGTCCTCGACCGTTCTCGCGATGGAGCGACTCGTGGCGGGTGAGATGCGTTGCTTCGATGGTGAGCTCCCGACCGGCGCCGTGATTCCGGAGGGTGCGACGGTGAGTGCGACGGTGACGGGGATCCGGCCGGGCGGGGTCGGCTTCATCAGCCTGCACAGTCGGGAGCAGGCGTTCGACGAGACCTCGACCTTGAACGTCAGTCCAGGCATCAACCTGGCGAACACGACCAGCTACGTGGCGGGACCCGGTGGCGAGATCTGCGTCACTGCGTCCGTCGACACCGATGCCGCGATCGACATCGTCGGCTACGACGAGACCGGCGGGCTGACGATCGTCGCCGAGCGTCTCTTCGACAGCCGCACCGACACGGCGCTGGTGGCGGGTGAGATGCGTTGTTTCGGTGGTGAGCTGGCGTCTGGCGCGGTGGTTCCGGAGGGGGCCACGGTGAGTGCGACGGTGACGGGGATCCGGCCGGATGGGGTCGGCTTCATCAGCTTGCACGGTCGGGAGCAGGCGTTCGACGAGACCTCGACCTTGAACGTGAATCCGGGACTCAACCTGGCGAACACGACCAGCTACCTGGCCGGGCCCGGGGGCGAGATCTGCGTCACTGCGTCCGTCGGAACCGATGCTGCGATCGACATCGTCGGCTTCGAGGAGGAGACGAGTGCGGTGGAGGTGGGGGCTCGCGTGTACGACACGCGCGTCGACGGCCAACGGCTCGGGTCGCTGATCTTCCCGACGTCACGACAGTGTTTCGACGAGCAACGCACGGGGGTCGCGATTCCGCCTGAGGCGGTGGTCACCGCGACGCTCACCGGAATCCGACCACTGGGTATCGGCTTCATCAGCATTCTCCGCGGCAGCGAACCGCTCGACGCCACCTCGTCGTTGAACATCAAGAACGATCTCAATCTCGCGAACACGACCACGTTCGTGACCGACGACGACGGCGAGTTCTGCCTGTACTCGTCGTCCAACACCGATGCCACGCTCGACGTGATCAGCTACGAGGCCGGCAGCGGATTCGTCGGCGTCAACCAGCGGATCTTCGACACGAGGCGGTCGCCGCTGGTCGTACCGGCACGCGGCCCGATCGAACCGGTCTTCGTCAGCGGGGACGAGAGCCTGATCGGACGCGTCACGGTCGATTGCAGTTACCGGACGCGAGACGGCGTGATCACGACGACGGTCTTCGAGATCATCGTCGACGGCGTCGTCGGTTCGTCCGCCGACGATCGCAAGGCGATCGCCTACTCGATCAACCTCTTCGCTCCGGCGGCCGCCGCTCGTGGTTCGGGCGTGTCGTCGGTGCCCGGCGACGAGATCTCAGGTCGCGTGGACGCTGCCGGGACAGCACCTGTACATGCGCGGCACCGCGACCGTGGCGGTCGGTCTGGAATCGAACCCACCCGTCGTCGACATCTTCGGGGGCGGCGTTCCAGGTGGAGCGACCTTCGATGTCCCCGGCGTCGGGTGCCACGAGTTCGAGTTGTGACAGGACCGGGTCAGCCGTAGTAGGCGCGGTCGAGTTCACGGATTCTGCCGGCGAGACTTCCGAGCAGTTTGTGCGAGATGGCGGGGATCTCCTCCATCACACCGCGGAACCGCCGCTGGTCGATGACCAACAGCGTGCAGTCGGTGTCGCAGATCACGGCAGCGGTGCGCGGGCCGTTGTCCAGCAGGGACATCTCGCCGACCACGCTGCCCGGCCCCAGGGTGGCGACTTTGCGGTTGTTGCGCCGCACGGTCACGTTGCCGTGCACGATCACGAACGCCTCGCGACCGGTCTGGCCCTGGTCGATGATCGTCGTCCCGGCGGTCATGGTGATCTCGTCGCTCGCTCTGGCGACCTTCTCCAGGTCCTTCTTGGAGCAGGCGCTGAACAGTGCGACCTTGGAGAGGCTGTCGAGGTGTTGCTTCTTGCTGGCCATCGACGAACAGTAGGCGCGATCGGAGGGCGCAGCGACTCCGATCCTCCGTGATGTGACTCGCAGCTGTTCGACCGGGCCAGACTGCGGGCATGAGAACACGCAACCTCGCATCGTTCGTCGCGCTCGCGGTGACGCTCGCTGCCTGCTCGAGCGGTGGGTCCGACTCGACGTCGACGGAGCCGTCCGCCACGAGCGATGGAGCCACACCGACAACGCAGGAATCGCCCGCTTCGACCGATGAGGTGGTCACCAGCGAGGCGCTCGAGGAGTCGACGTCCGAGAACGACGAGGCGCCGACGACGGAGCCCGGCGACACCGATCCGGAGGCCGGCATCGACATCGCGATCGAAGCGAGCCCGCACATCTCGCTGGCGGCCGCGGTCACCGTCACCTCCGAGGAGCCGATGTTCGTCCAGGTCAGTGCGTCCGGCCCGGATCACGAGGTCGAGGTTCCCCGCACGGCCGAGATGGCGACCGAGCACGTGATCCCGCTCGTCGGCATGCGCGCCGAGTCGACGTATGTGATCAGCGTGACCCTGTCGAACGGTGGCGACGAGTCGCTGGTGCTCTCCGACGTCGGCGAGTTCGTCACCGGGTCGTTGCCCGAGTACTTCGCCGATCACGAGTTGACGATCGACGCCGAGCGAGCCGCTCCCGGGTACACGATCGTGGAGTTCGACTCGTTGCAGACCCCGGAAGGTGCGCCGTCGAGCCAGCATCTCGTGGCCTACGACAACGACGGCGAGATCGTCTGGTACTACACGAACACCGGCGGACTCGGTGGGGTCGAGCCCACGCCGGCCGGCACCTTCAACATGTTCTACTGGCCGTTCGGCATCCGCGAGGTCGACATACTCGGCAACGTCGTCGGCAACTGGCGCCCGCAGGAGCGTGGCGTCGAGACCGGCGAGGTGGACGATGCGTTCGTCGTCGACTCCCCGGACCCCGACCTGGTGCAGCGTCAGGGTGGCGAGGGTGCGCTCGCGGGCAACGAGGGTGACGCGCCGCCGGTGCCGATGACGAACGACTGGATCGATCTGGTCACCGTGCACCACGAGAACTGGCCGATGCCGAACGGCAACACGCTGACGTTGTCGACGACCACGCACGAACTGACCCCCGAGCAGCGCGCCACGTTCTGCCCGGATGACCCGAACGAGTTCAACGCGATCAGCGACGTGGCGGTCGAGTTCACGCCCGACGGCCAGATCGTGCGCACCTGGGACCTGTGGGATGCAATCGACATCGACGAGCACCCCGGTGTGGAGATGTGCGTCACGACGGGCATCTTCGCCGGTGATGGGCTCCGCGACTGGAACCATGCGAACAGCGTCACGTACGACCCCGACCGAGATGCGGTGATCATCTCGTCACGCCACACGAACCAGATCGTGGCGTTCGATCACCTCGATGACGAAGGCCCCCAGACGTCGGTTCGGTGGATCCTCGGCGAGGGCGCCTCGATTGCGGACGGCGGCGCCAACCTGCCACTCGACGGTGAGCCGACCTACTACCAGCACGCCGTCGAGGTGAACAACGACGGATCGCTCATCGTCTACGACAACGGCAACTTCCGTCCCGGCACGTCGCCCGATGATCCGGACAACCCACCGTTCAGCCGTGCGGTGATCTACGACATCGACGATTCGTCGGCCGACCGAGCCGAGTGGTCGGCAACGCAACGCTGGGAGAACATCGACACCGAGGACGACGGCTCGCTCGCCTATTCCACCTTCATCAGCGACGCCGACGTGCTGTCGAACGGCAACGTGCTCGTGACGCATGGTGGCATCGGCACGTTCCCGCCGACCCCCGAGGACCCGTTGCACCTCCTCATTCGCGAAGTCGTCCCCGACGGCGCCTCGGGCGGCGACGTCGTCTGGGAACTCAAAGGCGTCGACGGCTTCGTGACCTACCGCGCCGAACGCATCCCGTCGTTCTACTTCGGCCCCGAATGGGCCGAGGGCTGAGGCGGGCCAGCTCCACCGATTGCTGCGTTGCCGTCGTCGGTCGCTGCCCGAGGGCAGCTCGGACACGGCGACTCAGGGGAAGTCGATGAGGGCGGGGAGATAGTCGTCCGGCGCCTCGTAGCCGAGCAGGTTGAACACGGTGCTCGCCACGTTCGCGAGTCCGTGAGCGGCCCCTGGAGCGGCATCGAGCATGTGGTACTCGCCGTCGTGGTTCGGGTCGTGGATGGCAAACGGAACCGGGCTGAGCGTGTGGCTCGTCTTCGGGGAACGCTCGCCGTTCTTCTCGGTGAACATGATGTCGGCGTTGCCGTGGTCGGCCGTGTAGACGAGCACACCGCCGAGGTCGTCGATCACCTCCACGAGCCGTGCCATGCACTCGTCGATGATCTCCATCGCCTCGACCGTCGCATGCAGGTGACCGGTGTGGCCGACCATGTCGCCGGACGGGAAGTTGAGCCGGCCGAAGCGGTACTCGCCTGATCGCAGGAGGTCGATCGTCTCGGCGGTGATCTCGCGCACCTTCATCGCCGGGGTGGTGTCGAACTCGACGTTGTCCGACGGGATCTCGACGTACGTCTCGAGCGACTCGTCGATGTAGCCGGACCGGTTGCCGTTCCAGAAGTAGGTGACGTGGCCGAACTTCTGGGTCTCGCTGATCGCGAAGCTCCGCACGCCTTCGGCGCACAGGAACTCACCCATCGTTCGATCGATCGCGGGCGGCTCGACCAGGTAGTGCTTCGGCACCAGCAGGTCGCCGTCGTACTGGAGCATGCCGGCGTAGAACACGCTCGGACGTGATCGACCGTCGGCGCCGGTGCGGTCGAAGTGATCGAAGTCGTCGTCCTCGAAGGCCTGGGAGATCTCGATCGCCCGGTCGCCACGGAAGTTGAAGAAGATCACCGCGTCGCCGTCCGCGACCGTTCCGGCGGGCTCGGTGCCATCGCCGAGATCGCGCTCGACGACGAACTCGCCCAGGTACTGGTCGCCCTTGTCGGTCTCGTCGTACATCGCTTCGACTGCGGCCGTCGCGGACTCGAACCGACGACCTTCACCGAACGCGTGGCACCGATAGCCGCGCTCCACCATCTCCCAATCCGCTCCGTACCGATCCATCGTGATCCGCATGCGGCCGCCACCCGATGCAATACGGAAGTCGCGCGCCTCGTCGGCGTTGTTGATGCCAGCGAGCTCGGCCTCGGTGGTCTCGATGTAGTCCAGAGCGGACCGGGCAGCGACGTCGCGCCCGTCGTGGAGGATGTGGACCGCACAGCTGGTGACGCCCTGGTCGGCTGCCTTGCGCAGCAGTTGATACAGGTGTTGATTGGTCGAGTGGACGCCGCCGTCGGAGTGCAGGCCGATGAGGTGCAACGTGCCCGACCGTCCGACCTGGACGGCCTGCTTCCACACGTCGGTTTCGAAGATCGAGCCTTCCTCGAGTGCCTTGTTCACGAGCTTGGCGCCCTGAGCGAAGATGCGGCCTGCGCCGAGCGCGTTGTGGCCCACTTCGGAGTTGCCCATGTCGTCGTCGGTCGGGAGCCCGACGGCGGGTCCGTGTGCGGCCAGCTCGGTGTACAGCTCGGTGGCGGTCAGCCTGTCGAGCGTCGGGGTCGCGGCTTCGGTGACCGCGTTGCTCGCTCCGGGCGGCGCCACGCCGACACCGTCGGCCACGACCACGAGGACCGGGCCAGGGCGACCGGAGAACGACGGATGCTTCGACAGGCTCGACGTCATGGTGTCAGCCTACGAAGTGTTGGCGACGAGCCAGGCCCGAGACGAACGGTCAGTCGGCGGCGGCTTCGCGCAGGTCGGTTGCGGTGAGCGTGCGGAGCTGGTCGCGGTCGAGCCCGCTCGCGCCGAGACCGTCGAGGTCCTGTTCGAGTCGGAGCGCCTGTCGTTGCGTGGCGCGTTCGAACAGGGTGCGGGCGTGGCGCGCATTGCCGAAGCCTGGCGAGCGTCGTGCGCGGTCGAAGATGTCGATCAGGGTCGGGTCGGCATCGGGCTCGATCGCGTAGTCGGCGTCGGTTGCGTGCTGGCGGATGATCGCGACGAGTTCGTCGTTGGCGTAGTCGGGGAACGAGATCTCGCGGGCGAACCTGGAGCGGAGGCCGGGGTTGGATGCCAGGAACTTCTCCATCAGGTCGGGGTAGCCGGCCACGATGACGACGAGGCGCCCACGCTGGTCCTCCATCCGCTTGATCAGTGTCTCGACCGCCTCGGCGCCGAAGTCGAGGCTCTTCGGTCCGGACGGCGTGAGTGCGTAGGCCTCGTCGATGAACAACACACCGTCGAGCGCCCGGCGGATGGCCCGGTTCGTCTTGAACGCCGTGTGTCCGACGTACTGACCGACGAGCCGGGCGCGGTCGACCTCGACGAGGTGTCCGACCTGCAGCAGGTCGAGTGCGCCGAACATCTCTGCGACGAGCCGCGCGACCGTGGTCTTCCCGGTGCCGGGGTTGCCGGTGAACACCAGGTGGTGCGACGTGTCGATCGCTGCCAGTCCGTGTTCGCTGCGCTGTTGCTGCACTCGGATCTTGGCGCTCGAGCGCGTCGATCTGCTCCTTCACCGAGTCCAGCCCGATCAGCTCATCGAGGTCCGCCCGAACCTCGTCCGGCGTCCGAGTACTCGCTGCCTGCCGAGTCCCGAAGTCGTCCCGCCGATCCGCGATCTTGCGTCCCACCGTCGACGAAGCCTCCCGAGCCCGCCGCGCAAAATCCCGAGCTCCCGCCATCGAGGGAGACGGTACCGACAGATCGCGTGAAGGTGGACGCCGTCAGCTGAGCGGCCGGTCTGATCGAACGAGCAGTCGGGTCGTGCCACTCGCGCTGGAGGACACGCTGGCCGATCACGAGGCGAGTGATCCGCGGCGTGCCGTTTCCGGACCGGTGGCGTGCAACGCTGTGGCGATGAACGAACAGCGCACGATTGCCGAGTCGTCCTCCGAGGTCGCCGAGCTGTACGCCGCTGCGCTCGCCGCTCGCGACCGCTCACACAGCCCGTACTCGGGCTACAGGGTGGGTGCCGCGATCCGCACGACGACCGGCGACGTGTTCGCCTGCTGCAACGTCGAGAACGCCGCCTACCCGGAGAGCGTGTGTGCCGAGGGCGGCGCGATCTCGATGATGGTCGTCGGGAGCGAGTCGACGCCCGTGATCGCCGACGTCGTGACCATCACCTCCGGCGACACCCCCGGCACGGCGTGCGGAGGGTGCCGCCAGAAGATCCGCGAGTTCGCGGGCCCCGAGACCCGGATCCATTCGGCCACCGACACGGGCCTCGTGTTCACGATGGACATGGCCGAACTCCTGCCCGAATCCTTCGGCCCGGATCGACTGCTCTGAGTGTTCGCCGGCGGTTGTCAGCGGTTGTCAGCGGTCCCGAACCGCCACGACCTCGTGAGCGGCTCATACCTGAGTCATGACGACTCAGCATTTCTGCTGGTTGGTTGTGTTGTTGGGTTGGTACCTCTATCTTGAGTCCTACCAATTCAAGATCTGAACACATGACCCCTCAGTCGAGGGAGCAAAGAAGGAGCAACCCCCATGGCCAAAGCAGTCGGTATCGACCTCGGTACCACCAACTCGGTCGTCTCGGTCCTCGAAGGTGGCGACCCCGTCGTCATCCCGAACTCCGAAGGCGCCCGTACCACCCCGTCGGTGGTCGCATTCTCCAAGACCGGCGAAGTGCTCGTCGGTGAAGTGGCCAAGCGCCAGGCGATCACCAACCCCGATCGCACGTTCCGCTCCGTCAAGCGCCACATCGGCGAGGACTGGAAGACCGACGACGTCGACGGCAAGCAGTACACGCCGCAGGAGATCAGCGCTCGCACGCTGATGAAGCTGAAGCGTGACGCCGAGAGCTACCTCGGTGACACGCGTCACCCAGGCCGTCATCACGGTCCCCGCGTACTTCGACGACGCCCAGCGCACCGCCACGAAGGAAGCCGGCACGATCGCCGGCCTCGAAGTGCTGCGCATCATCAACGAGCCGACCGCAGCTGCGCTCGCCTACGGCCTCGAGAAGGGCTCCGAAGACGAGACCATCCTCGTGTTCGACCTCGGTGGCGGCACGTTCGACGTGTCGGTGCTCGAGATCGGCGACGGCGTGTTCGAAGTCAAGTCCACCGCACGGCGACACCGACCTCGGTGGCGACGACTGGGATCAGCGCATCATCAACTGGCTCGTCGACCAGTTCAAGGCAGCCCACGGAGTCGACCTCAGCGCCGACCGCATGGCGGCTCAGCGTCTGCAGGAAGCAGCGGAGAAGGCCAAGGTCGAGCTCAGCCAGACCCAGAGCACGCAGATCAACCTGCCGTTCATCACCGCCACGGCCGACGGCCCGCTCCACCTCGACGAGCAGCTCACGCCGCTCGAAGTTCCAGGAGATGACCGCCGACCTCATCGAGCGGTGCCGACGTCCCGTTCGAGCAGGCACTCAAGGACGCCGGCGTGAAAGAAGGTGAACTCGACCACGTGATCCTCGTCGGCGGCTCGACCCGCATGCCCGCCGTCAGCGATCTCGTGCAGAGCCTCACCAACAAGGAGCCGAACAAGACCGTCAACCCCGACGAGGTCGTCGCGATCGGCGCCGCCATCCAGGCCGGCGTGCTGCAGCGGTGACGTCAAGGACGTGCTCCTGCTCGACGTCACCCCGCTGTCGCTCGGCATCGAGACCAAGGGCGGCATCATGACCAAGCTGATCGAGCGCAACACCACGATCCCCACGAAGCGGTCCGAGGTGTTCACGACTGCCGAGGACAACCAGCCGTCGGTCGAGATCCACGTGCTCCAGGGCGAGCGTGACATGGCGCAGTACAACAAGACGCTCGGCAAGTTCCAGCTCGTCGATCTGCCGCCTGCCCCGCGAGGCGTGCCGCAGATCGAGGTCGTGTTCGACATCGATGCCAACGGCATCGTCCACGTCAGCGCCAAGGACCGGGCCACCGAACAAGGAACAGTCGATGACCATCACCGGCCAGTCCACCTTCGAACAAGGACGACATCGAGCAGATGGTGAAGGACGCCGAAGCGCATGCCGAGGAAGACAAGGCCCGTCGTGAAGAGGCCGAGGTCCGCAACAACGCCGAGTCGCTCGTCAACCAGACCGAGAAGGTGCTGCGCGATCAGGGCGAGACGGTGGACGCTGCGGAACGTGAAGCGGTCGAGACGCCGCTCGCCGACTTGAAGACCGCGTTGGCCGGCAACGACAACGAGGCGATCAAGACCGCAACCGACACGATGAACGTCGCCATCCAAGCGTTCAGCCAGAAGCTCTACGAAGCTGCTGCGAAGGACGACGGCGGCGCCGGATCCTCCGCATCGGGCCAGGACACCGAGGGTGAGGCCGGCGACGGTTCCGCTCCTTCGGACGACGACATCGTCGACGCCGAAATCGTCGACGACGAAGGCTGAGGCCGCCGATGAGCGACTCCGACCGCGACGCCCAGTCAGGCCGTCCCGGCAACACCGGTGCCGGCGACAACTTCGACCCGGACATCCACGATGTGGATGACGTCGACCTCGGTTCGCCGGGGTCGACGCACGCCGGGCAACCCGACGGTGCGTACCAGCAGCAAGGTGGCGACGCCGCGGACGAGCGATCCAGCGAGGTCGACGACGTGACCGAAGGAGTCCACCGGCCCGCCGGTGGGCTCAGCCCCGAGGAAGCCACTCAGGTCCAAGAGGCGCTTGCCGCAGCGGTGGACGATGCGGTCGCCGATGTTGACGTCGATGTCGCCGACATCGACGTGTCGGAGATCGATGTGTTCGCCGTCCTCGACGAGCGCGACCAGTTCAAGAACATGGCGCAGCGGATCCAAGCCGACTTCGACAACTTCCGCAAACAGTCCGCCGTGCGTGCGCAGGCCGATGCCGACCGGGCGACCGGCCGGCTGGCCGAAGCCATGTTGCCGGTGCTCGATGCTGCAGAAGCTGCGTTCCTCCGTCACCCGGACGAAGTCGGTCCGCTGCTCAACCAGATGCTGGTGGAACTCAAGAAGCACGGTCTCGAAACCCTCGATCTCGAAGGCCAGCCCTTCGATCCCGAGGTGGCCGAAGCAGTGGCCCACGAGCCCGAGAGCGGCGGCGAACCCGTCGTGTCAGAAGTCCTCCGCAGCGGCTACAAGTGGAAAGAGAAGACACTCCGAGCCGCCATGGTGAAGACCAAAGACTGACGAAGGCCCTTCGACCCACCCACCTACCCGTCCTCAGCGCTCCGAGCGTCGCTCAGCGTTGCTTCCAGACCCTGACGGACGACGATCCGTCGAGATGACCAGAAAGGAGGAATCCCGATCTCATGACTGCACAACGTGAATGGTTCGAGAAGGACTACTACAAGACGCTGGGCGTCTCGAAGACGTCGACCGACAAAGAGATCAAGAAGGCGTACCGCAAGCTCGCGGGCGACCTGCATCCGGACAAGAACCCGGGCAACAGCGTCGCCGAGGAGAAGTTCAAGGACGTCTCGGCGGCGTACGACGTGCTCGGCGACGAAACCAAGCGCAAGGAGTACGACGAAGTCCGCGCCATCGGCCCGATGGGCGGTGGGGGCAATCGTGGCGGTGGGCCCGGCGGATTCTCGTTCAACGTCGGTGACATGCAGGGCGGCGGTCTCGGCGATCTGCTCGGCAACGTGTTCGGCGGAGGTGGCCGCAACCGTGGCGGCAGCAGCGCCGGAGTCGGCCCGCGCCGCGGGGCCGATGTCGAAGCGCAACTGACGGTCGACTTCGAAGACGCGGTCGCCGGCATCGAGACGTCGTTGTTCCTGACAGCCGACGCCTCGTGTTCGACCTGCTCGGGTTCGGGCGCCAGACCTGGAACCTCACCGAAGGTCTGCCAGAACTGTGGTGGCCGAGGAGTGGTCGACGACAACCAGGGTTTCTTCGCGATGTCCACACCGTGTCACGTGTGCAACGGTGCCGGCTCGATCATCGAGTACAAGTGCGACACCTGTCGTGGCACGGGCATCGAACGTCGGCCACGCGAGGTCAAGACGCGGATCCCTGCCGGTGTGAAGGACGGCCAGACCATCCGCCTGAAGGGCCGAGGCTCTCCCGGTCGTCACGGCGGCCCCGCCGGTGACCTGCTCGTCCAACTCAAGGTGACACCGCACCCGCGGTTCGGACGAAACGGCGACGACCTCACGGTCACCGTCCCGGTCTCGTTCGCCGACGCCGCGCTCGGCGCGGAAATCGACGTGCCGACGCTGAACGGTTCACCCGTCACGCTGCGGGTCAAGCCCGGCACGCAGCCCGGCTCGCGTCATCGGGTGAAGGACAAGGGCGTCGTGCGCACGACCAAGTCCGGCACCAAACGAGGGCACCTGATCGTCACCGTCGATGTCGTGGTGCCATCCGAACTCAACGAAGCACAGCGCGCGGCTGTCGAGGCCTTCGCCGCAGCGTCTACGGTGGAGTCGTCCGACGAAGCGGACGGGAAGGCATCGTGACCCATGATGAGCGATCGGTCATGAGCAGAGAGCCATGAGCAAGCATCAGCTGAAAGCGGTCTACGTGATCTCGGTCGCAGCCGAGTTGGCCGGCATGCACCCGCAGACGCTTCGGATCTACGAGCGTCGCGGTCTCGTGTCGCCGGCCCGAACCGAAGGTGGTAACCGTCGTTACAGCGACGAGGACATCGAATTGCTCCGTCGCATCTCCGAGCTCACCGACGCCGGGCTCAACCTCGAAGGCATCCGTCGGGTCATGGCGCTCGAGAACGAGAACATCCGCCTGCGCCACGAACTCGGCCAGGCACGCGAACTGGCGCTCCATGCGATCCGCCAAGCCGAGAAGGTCGCGCCGGCGAGCGGCAGCGACCTCGTCCCGCTCAAGCAGGCCGTTGCGGTGTTCGGCCAACGTCCCGGCGTCTTCGACCGGGACTGAGTCAGCGCCCGCCGAGGCGACCGATCGGCGTCAGCGGCGTTTGCGAGGGCGCAGTCGCCGGGTCAACCGTTTCACGCCGCCCGACGACCCGGCGGCGGGTTCGTGCTCGGGGAGCGCGGAGAGTGCCTCGATCGCCCACGGTCGATCGAACTGGTCGTCGACTGCGACGCTCGAGATGATCATGTCGACAGGTCGCAACGGGCCGGCGAGGCCGGCGGCACCGACAGCGGCACCGAGCGCCACCGCCTGACGCTGAGGCGAGCGTTGGTCGTGAGCCGGGAACGGTGGGTAGGCGACGTCGACGAGTTCCAGCGCGAGTGACGCGACGCCGGCGTCGGTCCGCTCGCTCTCGGCCTTCGTGGCCGCTCGCTCGTCGATTCGGTCGATCACCTCGCCGAGCGCCGGGTCGGTCATGAAGTCCTCGAAGTAGGCCATCGCGATGTCGATCGAGCTGACGTCGACGTCCGGATGGGTGCGGCCGGGGGCGGACGTGCCGCTCGCGGCGACCGGGAGGCGGTTGTGCACGATCATGCGGTGCGCATCGCCCTGAGCGACGAGTCGGCGAACGAAGCTCGCGCCCGGTCCTGTGACCCGAGCGAGCGCGAGTGGCGAAGGCTCGATCGTGACGTCGATGAAGCCGGCTCGCTCGGCGAGGTCCTCGATGCGGCGCACCGCTGGTGCGTTCCATCTGATCAACAGCAACCAGCGCCGAGGGCCGTCCTCGATGACGACGGTCGAGTTGATGCCGTGGAGGCGGTCGAGTTTGGCGCGCAGTTCGTTGAGGTGCGGTCCGGACCGGCCGGTGATGTCGATGCGCTGCAACATCGCTCCGTCCGGGAAGGTCGCGACACGCGCCGGCTCGTCAGGGTCGCCCAGTTCGGCACGGAGGAGCACGAGCGCGTCGAGCGTCGAGTTGTCGTCGGCCAGGTTGACCGGGAACTCCGCAGCGGAGCTCAACCGACCGGACACGTCGTGGCGCAGGCGGACGCCGCGGACGACGGACTCTGCGATCTCGATGCCGACACCATCACCACGTTTACTCACGACGGCGGCCCTCCGATGAACGATTCCGGAGGCCGGTGCTCGGCCGGTTCCGGTGCGAGTCGTTGGATCGCCGCGTCGATCTCGGCTGGTGGCGTGGCGAGTTGCACGCGCCGGTCAGCGGTCGTCGACCAGCACCTGCCGGGATGACGGTCGGCGGCGCCTGCGGCCGGCGCGCCCAGCTTGCTTCGTTCGCCAGGAGTGGACGTGGCGCCGACCAACCGATCCCCGGTGAGGCGCGCGAGCGGACCCAGGTCGTCCACCCGCGAGGCGATGGCGATGATGTTCATCCCGACCGACGGACCCGACGCCGCGAGGTCGGCGAGCTGCTGCATCGTCTCGTCGGCGGTGTCCGTGGGAAGTGAACGGACCATTCGACTCACGTCGCCGATCAGCAGCACGAGGTTCGGTACGTCGGTGTCCGACGGATTCTTCAACCGTTCGAGATGGACGCGATGCAGGCCACCGATGAGTCGCCGAACGGCATCGGGCTCTTCGGGGGTCGCCACGTTCCCGGTGTGAGGGAGGGCCTCGAACGCTCGCCTGCGTTGCGGCAACGCTTCGATCGCATAGAGGTGGAGATCGTCCGCCGAGACCCGGGCCGCCGTACCGCACACGATGAGGTCCACGAGCGAGGTCATCCCGGATCGGGGGGATCCGGCAGCCAGAATCGATCCGCCGCTCCCCGGTTGCCACCAGTACGCCTCGTTCTCGGCGCGTTCTGGCCGGTCGACCAGACCGATCGGGACACCGTCGCCATCGTGTCGCTCGAGGAGCGCGGTGAAGCCGATGGTGACCGGCAGGGGCGGGGGCAGCAGCGCCGGGCCGGTGTGGCCCTCGATCCCGTCAGCGGTCTGCTTCGAGACGCGGCGTGCCACGGCGGCGGTCAGCAACCCGTCGTCGTCGGTCGACGCCCCGTCGGCTCCGGAGCGGGTGAGTCGACGTTCGAGCGGCGTCATCGCTCGACCATGGGTGGTCGGGCGGATGATCAAGGTGGGAGCGTCGAGCGGTGGGTCCGCCAGCGGCTTCCGCTGCGGACTGCGGGGCAACACCTTGGAACGCGATCTGGCGACCGCCGATCCAGAGGCGTCCGAATCCGCCGTCGCCGATCCAGGCCAGCGACCCGCACCGTTCCCGGTTGGTGTCCGGCACCGAGTCAGGGTGGTCGCCGGTCAGAACGGCATGCACGTTGGGGAGGGATTCGGCGAGTTCGGTCATCGCGTTCACGAGCTCGATCGGCATCGGGTCCTTCTCGACGAAGGCTCGCTCGATGACGATGAGGACGTGCAGGTCCGGTCGCTCGGCGAGGACGTGCGCGACGCGATGGATCAGCCGGCTGGGGTCATCGGCCTCTTCGCGACCGGCCCACCCGGAGATGTGCGGGAGATCGTCGTGCCAGGCCGGGCGATCATCGCTGATGCTCAGGATCGCGAGTTCGTCGGGGCGACGCTGAGCTGCGGCGCCGATCAACAACGAGGCGACGGTCTGATCGTGGCGGGTGGAGTCGCCGGATGCGATGATCGTCGCGAGCGGCGCGGCGAGGTCGACGGTGACGGGGGTCCGTTCGTCAGGGGTCGCACCCGGCAGCGGCAGCAGCACGCCGATCGGCACGCTCAACGTCGAAACCGGAACGTCGGTCGACGGTGCGGGCTCCCGGGTGGCGAGGGCGACGAGTTCGACCAACGTCGGCGCGGCGATCCGGGGTGCAAGCGACTGGTACCGAGCATCGAGGTCGTCGAGCGGCGCAAGCGTGCGAGCCACTTCGGCTGCGAGCGGGATCTCCGCCAACGCCGGGTGGATGTCGGTCACGACCAGCGGTGCGTCGGCCAAGCGGGTGTGCTGAGTCGCCATCGAGCCGAACAACGCAGGTCGCCCGACGCCCGACGCCGAGGTGAGGTGGGCGAGGCGGTCGAGCGGGGGGATCTCTTCGACGAGCGACGTGCACATTCCCGGTGCCTCGTGCAGCCCGCCGCACAGCGCCATGATGCGCAACTCCGGCGGCGGGTCGATCAGCAGGGAGCGAAGCGGTGAGTCCCGCTGGCTCCAGAGGGAGATGTCGTCGAGAACGAGGAGGGTGATCGGTCGGGTTGCGTTCTCGGTTCGGGTCGTGGTGCTCGCCGATGCTGCCCACGCAGCCAGCGCGCTGGTGTCGTCGAACAGTTCGGGCGGGCTGGCAGGGCCGGCTTGCCTGACGTGCGGTAGCCATTTGGCCCAGTTCCAGTGAGCGATGTGGTCCGGGGTCGAGGCGATGACGATGTCCAGATCGGCGGGGCCGTGTTGGGTTGCCAGTTCGACCAGCATCGTGCGAGCGAGCGACGCGGCGAAACGCTCGGACCCGACGAGCGCCACGCCCCGATGACGCTGAAGATCGACCGAGGCGATCGTGGAGCGGTCGGCATGGATGCCGAACGCGACGTCGTAGGCGCCGGTGTCGTCGCGCCGGCGGGCCCACAGGCCGCTGCCGGTCATGGCGGCCTCGTAGGCGTCGGCGAGGACACGTTCGCGTGTGGGTGACCCTTCGGACGAACGTCCGAAGGAGATCGACCCGTTGTCGTTCGGAGCAGGTCGGAAGCTGCTCGTGTGCCCGGTACGGCGCCACGAGGTCGAACAACCGCCCGCCGACGCTGAGGCGTTCGCCGCTCCACGGCAGTTCGCGGTCGAAGTGCTCCGCCCCGAGCGTCGGCGCGTACACGCCGAGGGCACCACCCACGTCGGGTCCTGGCGACACTCGGACACCGCGCGAACCGATCTCGATGTCGAACGCCGGGGTCTCCACGGCGGCACGGTCGAGTTCGGCGGCGTGGAGGCGTCGTGCGCTACCGAACCGGAAACGACCGTGGTGGAGACGGACGGTCTGCCCGGCACCACGACCGGTGAGCTGTACGAGTCCGACGGCCTGGTCGTCCGAGCCAGTCGGGCGCTCGTTGGTCGACTCCGGCCGAGTGTCGATCAGCGAGCCGATGACCAGGTCGAGGTCGGCGATCTGGTGCGTCGTGGCGACCGCACGCCCGTCGACACGGGTCGTCGCGGGTGGGGCCTGCCCGGTGACCGCGCGCAACAATTCCTTCAGGGTGGTCGATGCAGGAGCAGCGACGATGTCGATGTCGGCGTCGCCATGGGGGGTGCGCACGACGACATCCATCGCCATGAGACTAGAACGGCGGGCCCGGGCGGAGCGGCACCCGTCGCTGCGACGGGCCCTGCGGGCGAAGTTTCTCGGAGAATCTGCTCAAGTCCATGTTCGAACCTGCCGAAGAAGGGGTGTGGAGGTGCCGAGGCGCACACCCGGGCCGAAGGCGGACGTTCTGGGCAGAGACTGTCGGATGACCGTTTCGACGCGCCTGTCGAGTCACCCGCTGGTGACGGCGCGGCGGAGTACGATGGATTCGTTATGGCAATAGGGCAGACGCTCGACACGGTCACGTGGCGACAGACCGTCGCATCCGTGGTCGCAGTGGCGATGGCGTTGGCCGGCCTCGTGTTCGTCCTGCGCGCCGACGGGCTTCCTGCCGTCGACGCTGCGTCGTCGCGTGGCCACGCGCTGGGTCGTGCACGAACCGAGCAACCGGGTCGTGCTCGTCGACGGGTTCGGCGGTCGGCCGCTCGCGAGTCTCGATCTCGGCGTCGAGAGCAGCGAGTACTTCGTCGCGGAGGCTGCCGGTCAGGCGTTCGTCCTCGATGACGTCAACGCCGACATGCGCGCCATCGACTCCGCCGATCTTCGTCTCGGCCCCCCGCAGTTGATCCCGAGCCTCGGTGACGGCGTCGCGCTCGGCGCATCGCCGGATCCTCCGGTCTGCTCGTCGCCAACCCGAACACCGGCGATGCCACGCTGCTGCCGACCGGCGGTGAGGCGGTCAGCATTCCCTTCGACGTCGACAATGTTCGCAACGCCGAGGCATCCGAGACGATCGCGCTCGCACCGGACGGTTCGATCTGGTCGCTCGTCGGCAACGATCTCGAACGGTCCACGTCGGCCGGCATCACCGCGCAACGCATCGGAGAGGTCGACGGGGCCCTCTCACTCGTCGGGAGCCAGCCGATCGTCTTGGATCGGTCCGGGCTGCGCGTTCGTGTCGGTGCCGGCGATTGGATCGACCTGCCGACGGACGCATCTGGCCCTGACGGCGACCAGTTCGTCGTGCAGCAGCCAGGTCCTCAGGCTGATTGCGGCTGGGTCGGCGGCGGCGATCTCCTCTTCTGCGTCAGCGAGGACGGGATCGAGGAGTCGTCCGACGTGCCGGGTCTGGACATCGACGGGGGTGACGTGCTCTCCATCGCCGGTGACGCATCGGCGCTGGTTCGTCGAGGACCGACCGAGCTCGTGCAGTTCGACTGGCGTACCGAGGAGATCCTCGGGGAACCGGTCACGGTGAGTCCGGTCGCACAGCTCGAGGTCTCGGCGACCACCGACGTCATCTGGATCGACGACCGCTCCGGTGATTTCGTGTGGACCGTGCACCCATGGGGCATCGAAGCGGTCGACAAGGATGCGTCCGATCTGCTCGTCATCGGTGAGGAAGGCGACATCGTCGACGCCGGTGAAGGCGACCGAGGCGACACGCCCGGTGCCGACGACGGCAACACGAGCGAACCCGAAGTCCGCGAACCGGACAACAACGGCGTCGACGACCCGCCGGTCGCCGTCGACGACCCCGTGACAGCGCGTTCCGGCGCGTCGGTGCCGGTCGCCGTGACCGCGAACGACTACGACCCGGACGGTGAAGCGGTCGCTGTGGTGAGTGTCGGCGTGCCAGGGCACGGCAGTGTCGAGGTCGGCACGGCGAGCACCGTCGTGTACACGCCGGAGCCCGGCTACGTCGGACTCGACGAGTTCGTCTACACCATCGCCGACGGCGCCGGAACCGAAGCGAGCGCCTCCGTGATCGTCGACCTGCTCCCGGTCGACGGTCAGAACCGTCCACCCGTCGGCACGGCCGACTCGGCCGAGACCGGGCCCGGCACGAAGGTGATCGTCGAGGTCCTGCTCAACGACGTCGACCCCGAACGAGACGGGCTGCGGCTCGACTCGTTCTCGGCCGAACCCGACATCGGTGAGGTCAACGAGACCGAAGGCAGCTCCGGCCTCCCGGCGCTCGAATACACGCCGGAGGACGGGTTCGAAGGGCGAGCGACGTTCTCCTACCGGCCGGCCGACACGTTCGGCGCCGTCGGCGAACCGGTGGACGTGACGGTCGAAGTCGCCAAACCTGGCGACGACAACCGCCCACCGATCGTCAAGCCGGACTCGGTCCGCACGCGACGCAACAACCAGGCAACGGTCCTCGTGCTCGTCAACGATTCCGACCCCGACGGCGACCCGCTGACGCTGTCGGTCCCCGCACCGCTGCCGGACGGTCTCGCCGTCGAGGTGCAGGGCGATCAGCTCGCAGTGACGCCGCTCGCAGGCAGCGGTGACCAGGTCACGTTCGAGTACGAGGTCGACGACGGCCAGGGTCACCAGGTCGTCGGATCGGTGCTGGTGAACGTGATCGACGAGAACGAACCGAACCGGCCACCGGTCGTGACTGCCGACATCGAGACCGTGGTGGTCGGCCAGACGATCCTGATCGACGTCACCGCCAACGACATCGACCCCGACCTGGACCCGCTCACCGTCGTCGATGTGAGCCAACCGACCAGCGGCGGAACGGCGCGCAATGCGGGCCGTGGGCAGATCGAGTTCACCCCGTCGGCGATCGACGAGGACAAGGAGTCGAACGTCCGGTTCACCTACACCGTGAGCGACGGCAACGATCACGAGGTCGCAGGCGACGTGACCGTCACGGTGCTCGCCGAGGCGCTGCCGGCGCCTCCGTTCGCACGCGACGATTCGACCTTCACGTTCGTCGACGTCGCCGTCACGATCGACGTGTTGCGCAACGACGGCGACCCGTCCGGCGGCGTCCCGAGGATCGTCGGCACACCGGGTTGCCCGGCGGGAGGCACGGCCACCGTCGCTGCCGATGGGCAGGTGCGGTACAACCCGCCGCGTGGACGATCCGGGGTGTTCCGATGCAGCTACGAGGTCATCAACGCCCAGAGCCGGCGTGACACGGCCGACATCGTCATCTCGGTACGCGAGCCCGAGTTCGAACAATCTCCCCCGCGGCGAGCAACGACTCGGTCACGCTCTCGGTACGCCAGACGGTGAGTGTCAACGTCACCGCCAACGACAACGATCCGGACGGCGACAACTCCCTCCTCCGTGTGATCTCGTCGACGACGCCGACGATCGGTACCGCGACCAGGACCGGCAACACCATCATCTACACCGCAGGGGCCACTCCGGGTGTCGCCACCGTCGCGTACACGATCGAGGACGCCGACGGTGCAGTGGCAACCGGGCGGGTCACGTTCACCTCGTCGATCGCCGCGAACATCGCTCCGATCGCCCGGCCCGACGCTCGCCAGATCGTGGGGCCCGGCGTCGCGACCACGTTCGACGTGCTGGCCAACGACGCCGACCCGGACGACACGGCGGGAGGGCTCCGTGTGACCAGTGCGCAGCTCGCGACCGGCGACGGACAGCTGCGACAAGCCGGCAGCAACGTGACGATCATCCCGAACCCGAGCTACGTCGGGGTGCTCACCGGGACCTACACGATCGCGGACGGCGGTGGGCTCACGGCCTCGTCGACCGTTTCGTTGACGATCGACGCACCGGCGAACCGACCACCCGTCGCGGTCGACGACAACGCGAGTGTGGCCAACGGCGGTTCGGTCACCGCGACGGTGTTGGGGAACGACAGCGACCCGGACGGCGATCCGCTCATCGTCGCGATCACGAGCCGGCCCGACGCCAACCTGGGCACGGCGAGCGTCAACGGCAACCAGATCACGTTCAGCGCACGCGCCGGCCAGTCCGGCACCGCCGCCATCGGCTACCAGATCAGCGACGGCAGCCTCACCGCGAACGCCGTTCTGCGAGTCACTGTCGCGACGTGCCAGGCCTCGCAGCCCGTCGCCAACGACGCGTTCCTGACCACCGGCTACCAGCAGCCGATTGCGATCAACTTGAACAACTACGCGTCGAACGGCGAGATCATCAACGTCTCGGGGCCATCTGGGTACTCGAACGGTGTGTACACGCCGGCAGGTGGCCAGAACGGCAACGTGACGATCACCTACGGCGTACGCAACCAGTGCGAGCAGACCGCCACGGGCACGATCACGATCGACGTCAACCAGAGCCCGAACAGCCAGAACTTCTCACAGAACCTGGGTCGCGGGCAGAGCCTCACGATCCCGGTCAACACGCTCGGCAGTGACGCCGAGGCCCTCACGATCACGTCCAGTTCCGGCGCCCCCTCGTGGGTCACCACGAGCCCCAGCGGACTGTCGATGACCGTGCCGTCGTCGGCCGCCTTCCAGACGTTCTCGTGGAGCACCACCGTCGCCGACCCGGGTGGCCTCACAGCCACCGCCAGCGTGTCGATCACGATCGTCAACCGTGCTCCGACTGCCGCAAACGATTCGATCAACGCCTCGAGCGGCTCGGGCAGTGTGAACGTCCTGTCGAACGACAACGATCCCGACGGCAACACGCTGGCGATCCAGTCGATCCCGACCACGATGACCTTCGCCAACGGCGGTACCGGGGTGATCACGAGGTCGGGCGGCATCGTGACGGTCACCACGACCGACGGCACGGGCGCCGGCTCGTTCACGTACACGGTCTCCGACGATGGTGGTCTCGTGTCGAACGAGGCCACGGTCAACGTCTCCGGACCGTCGGTCGTGACGACCACGACCACGACCACGACGACCACCACGACGACGACGCTTCCCGCAGGGAACACGCCGCCCGTGGCGAACAATCAATCGACGTCGGTGACCGTCGATGTCTCCAAGGCGGTCGCGTTGAACGTGTCCGACGCCGACGGCGACTCGCTCACGGTCATCGACATCGTCGCGCAGTCGGGTGTGACCGCGAGTGCTTCGGGAACCACGATGAACATCACCGCATCGTCCGCCGGCACGTTCACGGTCACGTACCGAGTCACGGACGGCACTGCTCAGTCGGGCACCGCCACGATCACGGTCACCGCCACCGATCCGGTGACGACGACTGTTGCGCGCCACGACGACGACGACCACGACGACCGTGGCGCCCACCACGACGACGACCACGACGACCGTGGCGCCCACGACCACGACCACCACGACCACCACGGCAGCGACCACCACGACCACCGTCGCCTGACTCGGCGACGATCATCTGACCCGTGCGTCGGGTCGGCTGCCGGTCAGACCGGCGAGGCGTACTTGGACCGGAGGCTGCGGAGGCTGAGCCTCCAGCGAAGTCGCTCCCAGGTCGTGCGGTCCTCGGCCATCGACGCTTCCACCTGGCCGAGGCACCCAGCGGCATCCTCGGCGAGCAGGTCGGGCCGCACCGGCGAACCGAACGTGGTCGCACTGGCCAGGCTGGCCAGTCGTCGGAGCTCTCGATGGGCCGTCGGCACCTCGTCGGCCGCGTCGATGGCGATCTCGTTGTTCGTGTCCGACCGGTCGATGACCACGCCGGCGTCGACCAGACGGTCGGTGGCGATCGCCCAGGCGCCGAGAATCCGTTGCGGTGGTGCACCCGACAGTCGGCGACGACGTCGTCGCCACTTCGCACCCAGGATCAGCGCGATCACGGCCAGGATCGGAATCAGCAGCGCGCCGATTCCTGCAGCGACCGTCAGGGCGTAGGTGACCACGGTCGGGAGACCCTCGGCGGTGTCGGTGTCGGCTTCGTCCTCGGTCACGACCGGCTCGTCGGCGGACTCCGGGGGCGGGTCGATCGGCGGTTGCGGGGCGGCCGGGGTCTGCACCTGCGGCTCGGGATCAGGCGGAATCGAGTTGGGATCCTCGTCGTCCGGCACCGGGTCGAAGGCCACCCACCCGTCGCCGATGCGCACCTCCGGCCAGATCCGAGCATCGAGCGACGTGAGCGAGAGCGTGGCCACGCCGTCGACGCGCTCCACCTGCTCGGGGTCCACCTCGAAGCCCGTCGCGACGCGAGCGTCGACACCGAGCGACCGGACGAGGAGCACGAAGCCCGTCGAGAACTGCTCGGCGTTGCCACGCTGGGTGTCGCGCAGGAACCGGTCGATCAAAGTGCGTTGGAGACCGCCGCCGGGCGCATCGGTGCGAAGGTCGAATCGCTCGCTCATCACGGACTCGATCGCACGGATTCGAGTGAGCAGGTCATCGCCTGCCGACGACCCGCCCTCGCCGGCCAACGCGGTCCGCGAGCTCGGTGAAACCAATGGCATTCTCGTCGATCTCCAAGTTGCCGATCGAACCCGGGTCGGCGTCGGACATCGGTTGCTCGACGCGGCTCGTCAGGACGACCGCCTCGTCCTCCGACGGACGGTCGGCGAGGCGGACGATGGTGCGATCGGGGTCGGTCTCGATCGACGCGTCGATCGTGACCGGCGCGCCGGGAAGCGGAACGAGCTGGAGATCGTCGTCGAGGAACGTGATCGATGCGGTGATCGTGTCGTCCGCGGATGGTCCGAGGCGACGCCCGATCGGACGCAAGGTGAGATCCGGTGCCCACAGTCGGCCGTCGTAGTCGACGAGCGCTGCGGTCCGCCATCGGGTCGGAACCTGGCCGCCCAGGTCGGGACCGAAGCGGTCGATGCGGATCTCGTGCAGATCGATCGGTGGATCGATCGCTTGGAGTGCCAACGTTGCTTCGATCGGGTCGAGGAGTGACGCCGAGCTCTCGGGCGGTTCGTTGCGACGGGGATCAGCGCGGTTCGAGAGCGCGATGGGCCCAGCGAGACCAGCGGCGAGACCGATCGCGATGAGTGACACCGGCACGAGCCGACGCTCGCCGCGGAGCAGCATCAGCCGCTCGCGCAGGGCCATGCCCGAACCGGGACGGAGCGTCGCGAAGACGATCGCGAGCACGGCGAGTGGGAGCGTCCAGCGAAGTCGGAGGCCCGTCGGCGCGCTCAGGGCGATGACCCCGATGTCGCCGAGGACGATCGGGAGCAGGGGTGCGAGGTGGAGCCGGGTCCGACGGGCCATCTCCGCCGCGAGCGCGGTCATCACCGTCAGTCCGACGGTGATGGTGCCGACGAGGTCTGGCCGGTCCGGGCTCGGCCAGTCGGTCGAGAGCACCCGCTGGAACCCGGCTCCGAACGACGCAGCGACGTCGCTGCCGTCCCCACCCAGGATCACGACGACACCGACGACAGCGCCGACCGCGGCGATGACGGATGCGGGCAAGCGGACGACTCTCCGGCGTTTGCTGGTCGCCAGGGCTGCGAGTCCGACCGCCCCGGGAGCGAGCAGCAACCACCAGACGAACCGGTCGAAGACTTCGCCGGCGGCGACCGAGACGATGGCAGCCATCGCGACGATGATGATGACGCGGAGGCGGATGAGTCCGGACGTCACGACCACGCCCGCCAGCGGTTGACGAAGTCGGGAGCGTCCTGCGCTGCGACTCCGACTCCGCCGCCCGACCGGGCGCCGTCGCCGATCCGGATGGTGACCATCTGGTCGTTGGCGGACAGGCGGGTCGACGGACCATCGGGCCCGGTCACGAGGAGCACGGACGTGTGATCGAACCCGTTGAGGAAGAGCGCGGCGATCGCCATCGGTGAGTCCTCGGTCTGGCGGACCGGGGTGAGCAGGTCGAGTACTTCGGCTTCGGAGACGAGGGGCGTCGGTCGGCCGGCGTGCTCACGGTTCGTCGTGCGTACGACGACGTCGAGGCCGGTTCGGAGCGCGTGCACGGCGAGCGTCGCGGCGACATCGACCATCTCCTCGAAGTCCTCCTCGGAGGCGACGGTGGCGATTGCATCCACGACGATCGTGAACTCGGGGCGTCGGACCTCGACGTGTTCGCGAACCATCAGCATGCCCGTGCGGGCCGTGGTCGGCCAGTGGATCATGCGCGGGTCGTCACCGGCGACGTACTCCCGCATCGACACGAACCCGGACATCGGGTCAGCGGCCGTGCGTCGAACGATCGACTCGTTCTCGACCACTCGTGACGAACCCTGCGGACCCACCATCTCGTACACCTTCGGATGCACGGTGACCAGTGAGGAGTGTTCCTCCTCCTGGCGCCAGCGGCCGGCGGCGAGATAGAACGGGTCGATCTTCGAGATGTCGAGCGGGCCGAGTTCGAAGATGCCACGGCGACGGGTGGGGAGCGTCGACGGAAGGTCGGTGACGTCGTCGGCGACGACGGCATCGATCTCGATCTCGACCTCCTGGCCATCACAACGGTCGAACAGCGTGGCGCGTCCCGAGCGATGCGACGTGTCGTTTCGAATCCGGTAGGTGACGCGGATCGGGTCGCCGCGGTGGACGCGAATCGTTCGGACGTGTCGCTCGACGGTTGCACGTAACGGTCGTCGTGCCACGATGATCGCCATCAGGACGAGGAGGCCGACGCCGATCGCGACGATCACCAGCTCCTCGTAGTTCCACCAGAATCCGAGCGTGGCGAGGACGATCGCCGCCAAGACGGCGCCGAGGCCCGAGCGGGTCAGCACGTCAGGCCCCGCTGGTGCGTGGAACCGGGACGCTGTCGCCGATCTCGGCCATCAGCGTCTCGACGGTCACCCCACGCAACTCTGCCTCCGGCGACAAGGCGACACGGTGGCCGAAGACCGGCGCGATGAGGGCTTTGACATCGTCCGGGGTGACGAAATCTCGATCGTCGGTGGCGGCGAATGCTCGAGCGACGCGGAACAGCGAGAGGGTGCCGCGGGTCGACACGCCGAGGCGCAGATCGGGGTGCCGGCGAGTGGCCGCAGCGAGCTGCACGATGTAGTCGTGGATCGAGTGGGCGACGGTGAGCTGGTCGATCTCGGAGATGATCACATCGAGTTCCGCTGTGTCGGTGACCGGCTCGAGTTCGTCGTCATTGCGGGTCCGCGTGTAGTTCTCGAGGATCGACACCTCGGTGTCGGCGTCGGCGTACCCCAACGTCAGCCGCATCGAGAAGCGGTCGAGCTGCACGTCGGGAAGCGGGAAGGTGCCCTGGAAGTCGCGTGGGTTCTGCGTTGCGATCACGAAGAACGGTCGTGGGACCGCACGGCTCGTGCCGTCGGAGGTGACGTTGCGTTCCTCCATCACTTCGAGCAGCGCGGACTGCGTCTTCGGGCTGCCACGGTTGATCTCGTCGCCGATCATCACGTTGGTGAAGACCGGCCCTTCGCGGAAGTTGAACTGTCCACTGCGCTGGTCGTAGACCATCACACCGGTGATGTCGGTCGGCAACAGGTCGGGTGTGAACTGGACGCGCTTCCAGCCGCCTGCGATCGAGTTGGCGATCGCTTTCGCGAGGCTGGTCTTGCCGGTGCCGGGGACGTCGTCGAGGAGCAGGTGACCTTCGGTCAGCAGACAGCACAGGGCAAGTCGGATCTCGGGGCGTTTGCCACGGATCACCTGATCGACGTTGTCGATCAGCGTGTTGACGACCACCGACGTGTTCCCTGCCACGTGTGGAGTGTAGGACCCACCGCGGTTGTGGAGCGGGAGCCTTGATGAGGTCTTGACGAAAGGGTGGTTCGGGTCGGGTGGAGCGGTCAGTTGTCGAGCAACGACTCGAGGAAGATCGCAACGCCCTCCTCGGCATGGCTGCCGATCACCTCGCCGGCGACCGCCTTCACTCGGTCGCCGGCGTTCCCCATCGCCACGCTGCGGCCGGCCCATTCGAGCATCGTGAGGTCGTTCCACTCGTCGCCGACGGCGATCACGTCTGCTGCGGCGACTCCCAGGTGGTCACACAGCCAGCGCAGCCCGGTGCACTTGTCGGCGTCGGCCGGCCCGATCTCGACGGCATCGGCACCCATGTGGCTCACGAGCAGCTCTGTCGATGTGCGCCCACCGATCAGGTTCGGCACCGTGGCGATCAGGTCGTGCACGGACAGCGTGGCGTGGAAGGCCAGCAGCTTGAACGCCTGGGTGCCACCGATCGCGGTCACGTCGGGGACCGGTTCGTCGTGGACCGCGGCAGGCATCAACGTCGCGAAACCCGGCTCGTGGGCGAAGCCTGCATCGGTGGCGAGGGCGAAGCCGTAGGCGGCATCGTGCTCGCGGAGTGTGGTGACGACGGTCATTGCATCGTCGATGTCGAAGCCGATGAGATGCAGGAGTTCCGGGTCATCGGCGAGCGACTCGGGAAACGTGGAGATGATCGACCCGTTCCCACCGACGATGTGGCGCACGGTGCCAGCGAGTGCCTCGGTCACCGGCACCGCCATCTGCGGCGGCCGTCCGGTGGCGAGCACCACCAGGTGTCCGGCGTCGACGGCGGCCTCGATCGCTGTGACGGAGCGATCGGTGAGACGACCGCTGTCGTCGAGGAGTGTGCCGTCGAGGTCGAGGGCGATCAGCTTCGGTGACGGAGCGGCGGGCATCGAGCAGAGTCTGCCCGATTCGTGTCAGTCCCAGTCGATTCGCAGGCTGCGAAATGCGTCGCGCATGATCATCGCGAGTTCGGGGCGGCGGGGCAGCCGCTCATCGGCCCGTTCCAGATGCGGGATCTCGGGGAGCGTCGTGCCATCGGGGATCCCGAGCACGTCGGCGAGGGGATCGGGCATCGGCTCGCGTGTGCGCTCTGCCGCCTGCTGCTTGCGTTCGGCGCGACCCTGCTCCATGCCGTCTCGAACCAACTGGAGGTGGCGTCGTCGTCGTGGGATGTCGCCGGCGACGTCGTCGGGTTCGTCGTCGAGTTCGTCGACCTCCGGATCGAAACCGCTCACGGCGCCTCGTCTCGTCGGGCGTGCGTCGCGCCCGTCGTCGTGCCGCTCGTCGCCGTCGCTGATGCCGTCGCCGTCGTCGCCGGCGTCCGCAGGAGGCTCGTTGCCACGCCACACGTCGAGCAACTCGGGTTCCATCAGCAACTCGTCAGCGAAGGTGAACATCGTCGCGAGGACGTGCTTGCACGCGTGGTCGTCCCAGTTGTCGTCGTCGGGACAGTTGCAGACCGAATGGACGTCGCGCCGCAACGGCATGCCGTCGCCCTTCGACACTTCGAGCGACGCGATGTACGGCGTCGACCGTGAGCCCTGCACTTCACAGGTGACGACGCCGGGTTCGATGATGATGTCGAGGACCGAGCCGTCCTTCGCGTACTGCTTGCCGCGACGAAGACGTTGCGGGTCACTCATCTCAGCGGCGAGCACCTTCATCATCGTCGAGGGGAGTCGCCCGGGCTGTTGCGCCCCGAACGGTTTGCGCGGCCGACTCATCGCGGCCCTCGCCGGAGGAGCACTGCCTGGCATCTCGTCGCCGTCACAGGTCGGCCTCGAGTGTCACGAGATCGCGGAGTTCATCGGTGGTCATCTCCGACATCCATGCTTCGCTCTCGGCTCCGGATCCCACGACCTGCGCAGCGAGCTTTCGCTTGTCGTCGATGACCTGGCTGACCTTCTCCTCGACCGTTCCTTCGCACACCAGCTTGTGGACGTTGACGGTCTGCGTCTGGCCGATGCGCCAGGCACGGTCGGTCGCCTGATCCTCCACAGCCGGGTTCCACCAGCGGTCGTAGTGGATGACCTGCGACGCCGCGGTGAGGTTCAGCCCCGTACCGCCCGCCTTGAGCGAGACGAGCAGCAATGCTGGGCCCGAGCCGTCCTGGAATCGATCGACCATGTCGTCGCGCCGGTTGCGTGACACGCCACCGTGCAGGAAGGGCGCGTCGAACGAGAACTGCTCGTTGATGTGGCGCACGAGCAACTCGCCCATCTCGCGGAACTGGGTGAACACGAGGGCGCGCTCTCCTTGGTCGAGCAGGTCGGTGACCAGTTCGTCGAAGCGAGTCAGCTTGCCCGACCGCCCGGCCAGGCGTGAACCGTCCTTGAGCGTGTGCGCTGGATGATTGCAGATCTGCTTGAGCCGCATCAGCGCCGCGAGCACCATGCCGCGGCGCCGCATCCCCTTCGCCTGTTCAGCGTCGACGAGCAGTTGGTCGACGACCTGCTGGTAGAGCGTCGCCTGCTCCTTGGTGAGCTTGGCGTAGGCGATCTGCTCGATCTTGTCGGGCAGATCGGGCAGCAGACGCTTGTCTGCTTTGGTGCGCCGAAGGATGAACGGTGCGGTGATGCGTCGCAGCCGCGCTGCGGCATCGGCCGAGGCCTCGGGGTCCGTGGCTCGTTCGATCGGGGAGGCGAAGTTCTTCCGAAATCGTTCGAGCCCACCGAGGATGCCGGGGTTCACGGCATCGAGGATCGCCCACAGCTCCACTCAACCGGTCTCGACCGGGGTGCTGTGAGCGCGATCTTCTGAGCGGCGCTCAGCTTGCGGACGGCCTTCGCCGCCTTGGTGTTCGGGTTCTTCACCATCTGCGCTTCGTCGAGCACGATGGTCGACCACTCGATGGCGCCCAGGTGTTCGAGGTCGCGGGAGCAGCCCGTAGGTGGTGATCACGATCTGCAGATCGGGGTCGATGAGGAACATTTCGTCCGGGTCGGTCCGCTGATCGGTGCCAGCTGCGGCCACGGCCTTGGCAAGCGTGGCCAGCTGCTTGTTCCGCTGGGCGCCGTGGTGCACGCTGACGTCGAGCTTCGGTGTGAATCGTTCTGATTCGGACCGCCAGTTGCGTACGACCGACAGCGGGCAGACGACCAGGTGAGGCCCCGGCCGTTCGACCAGGTGGGCAAGGGTGGTGGCGGTCTTGCCGAGACCCATGTCGTCGGCCAGGCAGCCGCCGAGGCCGAGCTTCGCGAGGAACTGCATCCAGGCGAGCCCGCGCCGCTGATAGTGGCGCAGCTCGCCGACGAACTCGGTCGACTCCTGCACTTCTTCGAGTCGCTCGTCGGGGAGACCCTGCAGCAGGCTGCGCACCCACTCGGTGTCGCTGATCGGCGCCATGTCGCCGCTCTCGAGTCCGGCGTCGTCTGCATCGGCGCCGATCTCGCGACCGTTCCACTCGTCGCCCACGCCGTGCACCGTGATGGTCGTGCGTTCGCCGTCCGATTCGTCGTCGTTCGCGAGCTGCAACAGCTGCAGTGGTGAGACCTTGCTGCGCGTCGCCTCCAGCTCGCGCAACCTGTCGCGCTTTCGGCGCAGTTCGTCCGCGTCGATCCGGACCCACCGGTCGCCGGTGTGCAACAGGGTGGCCCCGGCTTCCTCGGCCCGAGCGATCTCGGCCTCGGAGATCTCCTCGTCGCCGACGACGAGCTTCCACTCCACCAGCGCTTCGCGACCGAACTGCTTCTTGCGATCATCGGCTGGTTGTGGCGTGGCTTCTCCGGTGACGCGGACGCGGTTCTGGATCAGGCGTTCGGGGCCGATCAGCTCGACGCCGGCCTTCTCCAACTCGAACGGGGCGACGTCGATGAAGTCCTCGGCGGTCTCCAGGTCCAGCTCGATCAGCGCCGGCTCGTGTTCGACGGCCCAGTCGCCCAGCCCTGGGACCACCGGAGCGATCCGCTCGACGACGTCGTTGATCAGCTCGATCAGCTTCGGGACGTGGCGTTCCTCGCGAGCCAGGTCGATCGCAGGACCGTTGCGCTCCCACACGTCGGCGGCGGTGCACCACCGCATCGAGTCGGCGTCGTCGACGAGTTCGAGGCGGACCTCCCACGGGTCGTGCGGGTCCTGCGACATCAGCAGACGGATCCGCGGGATCACCACCGGTTCGCCCGAGAGGCGACGCCGATGTCGGTCGAGTTCGTCGCGCAGATGGCCGAGCGCGGTCTCGAACTCGTTCGTGCCGCCTCGCACGACGTGGTCGGGTTTGGCGAGTGCACCGAATGTGGCTCGCATCACCTGCGTCGACGCTTTGCGGCCCCGACCGACGTCGGCCTTCCACCCGCTCTGGAACAGATAGGAGCGAGCGACACCGTCCACCATCAGTTCGAAGATGCGCCGTGTGGAGTGGCCCGACCCGGCGGTGCAGATGAACGGCTTCGACTCGTCGAGTCGGGTGATCAGCATCTGGATCTCGTCGTCGATCTCCGGTGTCCAGCGAGCGACCGTGAACGGACCTTCGTCGACGATGATCGGCGACATCCGCCCGGCCGAGACCATCCTGCGAGCGAGTTCGGCGACCCGCGCGAAACGACGCGATCGACGGCGACAATTGAGCTTCGTCCGCCGGGAGATCGGACAACCAGACCGCCACACCGAGCGGATCGAGCTGCACCGATGCGGCCTGCAGCGCCGGTCGCTGGGGGATCTCGACGGTCACCCTGGCGATCGCGCCGTAGGACACGGGGGAGTCGTGCCAGCCGCTGCGGGCACCGTCCCGACCCATGGTGCGAAAGCCCGAGTACAGCCACGCCATCGGTGCCGTGTCGAACCCGTTCCAACCCCACACATGCAGCGCGCCCGACCGCCAGGTGCCCTGGGCCACGTGCGGTGGCCGGTGTCGCGACAGTGGTGCCATCAACCTGCCAACCTACCGAGGGGGTACTTCAGCGAGCAGGGTCGTCCGTCTCCCTCGGCAGGTGTCTCACCTCCAGGTCGAACGGACGAACACGGGCTCGACGCGAGCGTCACCCCGGTGTCGGTGTCGGTGTCGGTGGGCGCGAAGGCGCCGATGGTCACGTGTCGCGGATGGCGTCGAGTTCGTCGAAGATGCGCGTGCCGTCGCTCAGCGCGCCGATGACGTGGCCTTCGCCGGCCATGATCTCGAGCGTGACGTCCCCGCCGAGCTCGTCGAGCGTGTCCGCAGCTCGTTGCATCGGCTCGACCCAACCGTCGTCCGTCTCGCCGACGAACATCCGCACCGGTACGTCGACCAGCGCTGGCAGCGCGTCCTGTGCCTCGTCTCCTCGAGGGAACCCTGGGAACGTCAGCAGTGATTGCACGCGGTCGGGAGTGAGCGCCGCAGCGGCGAATGTGCTGAGCCCACCGTTGCTGATCCCTGCGACGTGCACAGCGCCGCCTTCGGGCACCGCCCACGTCTCGATCCAATCGAGCAACGAGCTCACCAGCAGCCGGGATTCCTGGTACCAGAGGTCGCCGCCGACAGGGGCCGCGGGGCTGAACACGACCCAGCCGCGCTCGGTCGCCTCACGCAGGTAGGTGTCCTGCGCAACGGACCGAGTCGTGCCGATCGACTGGTCGCCGGGCGCAAACGCGAGGAGGACGGGCGCCGTGTCGCCGGGCTCGAAACCATCTGGGGTGATGGTGACGTAGTCGACCTGCGCGCCGTCGATCATCAGCGTCCCTTCGGCGATCGCTCCGGGCTCCGCCACGACGGATTGTTCGATCGGCAAGGACGTCGGGGCAACGGGGGCCGAAACGCTCGGCGACGCTCCACCGGATGCCGGACCGGCGTCGTCGGACCCCGGCGAACACGCTGCAACGATTGCGACGAGTCCG
The DNA here is from genome assembly GCA_963797925.1 of Ilumatobacteraceae bacterium. Lineage (GTDB taxonomy): Bacteria > Actinomycetota > Acidimicrobiia > Acidimicrobiales > Ilumatobacteraceae > Ilumatobacter_A. The sequence continues at coordinate 61,809 of CAWCQZ010000003.1, forward strand.
ATCGAAAGCCGGCCGTGTCCGCGCATGTCGATCAAGGTAGGGGCCGATGCGCGGCGTGCTCTCAGCGAGCGACACCGTTCACGGATCGTTCGCGAGTGGCGTTTCCGGTGGCTCGCACGGACGATCTCGACCTGATCTGAGCCGCACAGCCTCCACCTCCTATTCTGAGCGTCGTGCCGGTCGTGGACTCGTTGCCCTACACCCCCTGGCGGGAGCGAGGTTCCGTCGTCGGCGGCGAGTTCCGTTGGCGGCTCGGCGTCCGGCCGCTCGATCTCGAGGACTGGATCCAGTTCGGTGTCGACTCGGACGGCCCCGATGGATGGCTCGCCGACAAGCAGCGGATTCTGACCGAACAGCACGACACCGCGTTCGCAGCACTGGACGACATCGAGCCGGAGGCGACCGAAGTGGCCGCCGCGATCGTCGACCACCTCGCCCGGCACACCCCGGACCGGGCCCGCGACATCGATCCGTCGTTGCACCCGCTCGATGCAGCGAGCCGGCTCGTATCGGAGGATCTCGTGGTGATGGTCGAGCGCGGTGGACGCCTCGTGTTCGGTGGCGGATCGGTGTGCTTCCCCAATCGATGGGATCTCCGATCGAAGCTCGGTCGGACGATGTCCGAGGTGCACGCACCGGTCTCCGGTCTCAACGAGCAACTCGAAGCGAACATCGATCAGTTCCTCGTCCGGCTCCGGCCCGACCGGTCGTTCTGGCGGCTCGGATGGGGGATCATCGACGTGGCCGACGGGTACACACCGGTCGACGGGACCGGTCCGAGCCGCCCGATCGACCCGGATCCGTCGGCGATGTTCGTCCGCGTCGAACGCGAGACGCTCCGTCGGTTCTCCGACACCGGGTGCGTGCTGTTCACCATTCGCACCTACGTCGCACCGATCGCGTCGGTGGCGGCTGGTTCCGTCGACGGGACGTCGTTGGCTGCGTCACTCGACGCGATGCAGTCCGGGGTTCGGGACTACAAGGATCTGCTCGACTTGTCGGATCCCATCGCGTCGATGCTCCGCTGACGACTGACCGTCCGATGACGGTCCTCGACGTGGGGAACGGGTTTGATCGGACGCGAGCGTGTCGACGCTGTGATCGATGGACAGCCGTCGACATCTCGTGGTCTGCGCAGGGCTTGCGATCACAGCAGCGTGCTCCGGCGGCGGCGCCGGTTCCGCAACATCGACCGAGCCTCCGATCGAATCGCGCACGACGACGACGAGTGGTGTGTCGGCCGACGAGCCGAGCGGCGAGCTGTTCTCGCCGACCGACGTGGCTCCGACCGGAGTCGACGACGGGCGTGACGGCGATCCGGCGGCGGCGCTGTACGACCAGGACGCGGTCCACACGTTCGACCTCGTCGTCGAACCCGACGACCTCGCATTCCTCGATGCCGACCCCGGTGCCGAGGAGTACGTCGACGGCTTCCTCGAGTTCGGCGGCGACACCTACGGCCCGATCGGGGTCCGCTACAAGGGGTCGTTCGGGTCGTTCGTCGGATGTGTCGACGAACTCGACGCACCCGATCGCCCGCGGGGAGAAGACCTGTCCGAAACTGTCGCTCAAACTGAAGTTCGACGGTGACTACGACGTCGACTTCTTCGACGTCCGCAAGGTCCAGCTGCATGCGCAGAACCTGGATCCGACGATGATGCACGAACGGCTCGGCTATGCGATGTTCCGCGACTTCGACGTCCCGGCTCCGCGTTCGACGCACGCTCGCGTCACGATGAACGGTGAGCTGCTCGGCCTGTTCGCGTTGACGGAGCAGATCGACGAAGCGTTCCTGGCGCACGTGTTCGACGATGCGTCGGGGAACCTCTTCAAGGAGGCGTGGCCGGTCTCCGGTGACGAACCTCGCGGCGCCGACTACTTCGACCGCCGTCTGCGGACCAACGAGGACGACCCGCTGCCGTTCGACTCGATCGAGGATCTCGGTTCGGCCCTCACTCGGTCGAGTGACGGAACCGTGCTCGGCAAGATCGATCCGTTCCTGGACGTCGACGGCTGGTTCCGCTACCTGGTGGTCGATCGAGCGATCGGACACGATGACGGGCCACTGCGTTTCGATTGCCCGGGGACGCTGTGTGCCAACAAGAACTTCTACCTGTACCAGGAGCCGCCGACCGGTGAGATCTCGATCGTGGCCTGGGACCTCGACGTCGCGTTCGCCACGTTGACCGACGATCCCACTCGACGCGAACAACTCGTGCTGGAGATCGCGGACGTGTGGAACGAAGCCGGCAACGGTTGCGAGCCGTTCGCTCACGGTCCGGCGGATCTCGTCCAGCGATCGCCGGCCTGCGACCCGCTCATCGCCGCGTTCGCCGAGGATCCCGAGCGCTACGAGGATCTCCGCGGTGACTTTCTCGCAGGTCCTTACTCCGCTGCGTCGGTCGACGCTCTGCTCGACCGGTGGTCGACGCAGATCGAGCCGTTCGTCGTCGAGGCCGCAGCGCTCGACGCCGATGCGATCTCGGTCGAGGACTGGCACGCCGAGGTGGAGGCGCTGCGCTCCGACATCGCCGCCGAACGAACTCGCTGACGAGTCGGCGGACGGTTCGCGTCAGACGGTGACGGGGTCGTTGGCGTCGGCGAGCAGGTCGACCGAGCGCAGACGCTCGTCGATCGTGCCCGACGCGTGTGCGGTGATCACCTCGTCGACCTGTGCGGCCGTCGCGAACTCGCGGACGTACCGAGCGACGATGTCGGCGGTGCCGACCGCCGAGTAGTGCATCATCTGAGCGACCTGTCGACCTTGCGGGGAGTCGACGATCAGATCCAGTTCGGCATCGGTCAGTTCCCGCCCCGGAGCGAGGAACCGAGCAATGCGGTGGCGTCGCACCTCATGGAACTGGCGCTCGGCGTCGTCGTCGGTGTCGGATGCGATCACGTTCACGCCGGCCATCGCCCACGGCTCGGCGAGCTGCTCCGACGGTTGGAATTCGCGGCGGTAGATCTCGATCGCGTCGAGCAGCGCTCCCGGTGCGAAGTGGGAGGCGAACGCATAGGGCAGCCCGAGCGCAGCGGCGAGTCGGGCGCCGAACAGCGACGAGCCGAGGATCCACAGCGGCACATCGGTCCCGGCACCCGGCACGGCTTCGACGCCTGCGACCGTCGATGCGCCGCGCAGGTAGGCCTGCAGTTCGACGACGTCGTCGGGGAACCGATCGGACGCACGAGGATCGCGTCGCATCGCACGAGCGGTGGTCTGATCACTGCCCGGTGCTCGTCCGAGCCCGAGGTCGATGCGCCCCGGGTGCAGCGTCGCGAGCGTGCCGTACTGCTCGGCGATCGTCAACGGTGAGTGGTTCGGCAGCATCACGCCGCCGGCGCCGAGGCGGATGGTCGATGTGTGGGCGGCGACGTGCGCGATCAGGACGGCCGGCGCAGATGATGCGATCACCGACATGTTGTGGTGCTCGGCGTACCAGACCCGCTGATAGCCGCGGGCTTCGGCCCGCTGCGCGAGCGCGACGCTGTTCGTGAATGCGTCGGCTGCGGTCTGGCCCGGCCCGATGATCGCCAGATCCAAGATCGACAGCGGCACGGCCGAGGATGTCGTCATGGTCACCAGCATGGCCCGCCCGCAGAAGATCTTGCAACGCGTGAGGTTGTTGCGGCCACGGGGCGCAACAACCTCACGCGAACAGGACCAAAGGGCAAGGGCGAGGGGTGAGGACACGAGTGAGGGTTGGCAAAACCTGATACGATGACACTCAACATTAGTGAGTCGGGTCGCCGAGTTGGTTCGGTGGCCTGCGAGAATCGGCGTCGACGCGCGAGTGTCGGAGTCAAGGAGAAGCGACATGGCATTCGACCCGAAGAAATGGACCCACAAGACCCAGGAGGCCTTCTCGGAGGCGATCGACGACGCCAAAGCGCGATCGAATCCCGAGTTGACGCCCGATCACGTGCTGAGCGCCATGATGCGCCAGGAAGGCACCATCGTCCCGGCGATCCTCGCCAAGCTCGGTCAGGCGCCGCTCATGGTGCGCAACGCCGCCGACGAAGCCGTCACCCGGCTCCCGAACGCCTACGGCGGCGACGAGCCGCGGATGTCCAAGGAGTTGAACAACAAGGTCGCCATGGCCGAGAAGTCGATGCGCGACTTCAAGGACGACTACCTCTCGGTCGAGCATCTGCTGCTCGCCATGAACGATCGCCTCGATGTCGGCTCTGAAGAAGTGCTGCAGGCAATGCAGGCCGTGCGTGGCTCACATCGTGTCACGGATCAGAACCCGGAGGAGAAGTTCGCCGCGCTCGAGAAGTACGGCCAGGACCTCACAGCGCTCGCGCTGGCCGGGAAGATCGACCCGGTCATCGGTCGTGACGAGGAGATCCGACGCGCCATCCAGGTGCTCTCGCGCCGCACGAAGAACAACCCGGTTCTGATCGGCGAGCCAGGCGTCGGCAAGACGGCCATCGTCGAAGGCCTCGCGGCGCGCATCGCCGACGGCGACGTGCCCGAAGGCTTGAAGCACAAGCGGCTGATCGCGCTCGACATCGCGTCGATGCTCGCCGGAGCGAAGTACCGCGGCGAGTTCGAGGAGCGGCTCAAGGCCGTGCTCAAGGAGATCACCGACGCCGAGGGTGAAGTGATCACGTTCGTCGACGAGATCCACACCATCGTCGGCGCCGGCGGCGCCGAAGGTGCGATGGACGCCGGCAACATGATCAAGCCGATGCTCGCCCGCGGCGAGTTGCGGATGATCGGTGCGACCACGCTCGACGAGTACCGCAAGTACGTCGAGAAGGACCCGGCACTCGAGCGCCGATTCCAGCAGGTCTACGTCGGCGAGCCGAGTGTCGAGGACACGATCGGCATCCTGCGCGGTCTGAAGGAGAAGTACGAGGTGCACCACGGTGTGCGCATCCAGGACTCCGCGCTGATCAGCGCAGCGGTGCTGTCGGACCGCTACATCACGTCACGCTTTCTGCCCGACAAGGCCATCGACCTGATGGACGAAGCGGCGTCGAAACTGCGTATCGAGATCGACTCGCTCCCGACGGAGATCGATGTCGTGCAGCGACGCATCCTGCAGTTGGAGATCGAACAGGTCGCGCTCGAGAAGGAGAGCGACGACGCATCGAAGGAGCGCCTCGACGCGCTCCACGACGAGCTCGCCACGCTCAACGTCCAGGTCGGCGAGATGAAGCAGATCTGGGAACGCGAGAAGCAGGCGATCGAAGCCATCCGGGAGACCAAGGAGGAACTCGAAGGTCTGCGTGCCCAACTCGATCGCGAGACCGATCTGGAGCTTGCAGCGGAGATCCGCTACGGCCGTATCCCGGAGCTGGAACGTCGTGTCGAGGACGCGACGGTGCACCTCGACTCCTTGCAGCAGGACAATGCGATGCTCAAGGAGGAGGTCGACGCCGAGGACATCGCCGAAGTCGTCGCCAAGGCGACGGGCGTGCCGTTGACGCGGCTGATGGAGTCCGAGACCTCGAAGCTCGTGCATCTCGAACGCCTGCTGCATCAGCGGGTGATCGGTCAGGAGGACGCCGTCGTGTCGGTGGCCAACGCCATTCGCCGCAGCCGTGCCGGGCTCTCCGACCCCGATCGTCCGATCGGCTCGTTCATGTTCCTCGGCCCCACGGGCGTGGGCAAGACCGAACTGGCGAGAGCGCTCGCCGAGTTCATGTTCGACGACGAACGGGCCATGGTGCGCATCGACATGAGCGAGTACATGGAGAAGTTCTCCGTGTCCCGCCTGATCGGTGCGCCTCCCGGCTACGTCGGCTACGACGAAGGCGGCCAGCTCACCGAGGCCGTGCGGCGACGGCCGTACTCGGTCGTGTTGCTCGACGAGATCGAGAAGGCCCACCCCGACGTCTTCAACACACTCCTGCAACTGCTCGACGACGGGCGTCTGACCGACGGCCAAGGCCGCACGGTCGACTTCACGAACGTGGTGCTGATCATGACGTCGAACCTGCCGGGTGACCCGGGCGAGTTCTTCAAGCCCGAGTTCATCAACCGCGTCGACGACATCATCCGCTTCCGGTCACTGACCGAGGCGGACCTGGAGCACATCGTCGGTATCCAGCTCGAACGACTGCGGGCTCGTCTCGAAGCGAAGCGGATCACGCTGGACGTCGACGAGTCGGCGATGGCGCAACTCGCACGCGAGGGATACGACCCGGCCTTCGGTGCTCGCCCGCTCAAGCGGATCATCCAGCGTGAGATCGGTGACCCTGCGTCGATCCTGATCCTCGACGGCAGCGTCGGGGACGGTGGTGCGATCGTGGTGACGGCGGGAGAACATGGTCTGTCCGTGACGGCTGAGAGTTCAGAATCCGTCACGGACAGCTGAATCAGTTCGGCGCGATTCGTCGAGGTCTTGAGCGGCCCCGACCCTTCTTGAGAGTTTCTTGACTTGCGGAACTCTTGAGGTGTGCTTGAATGAAGTCATTCCTTCCGCTGGAGCCCCGGGCGATCCCCGGGGCTCTCGCCGTTTTCGGGCTCAGGCGTTCTTGACACATCGGACGTAGCGGCGCCGCTCGATGTCGACGATCTCCACCACGTCCATCAGCGCCTGCGCGATGAACAGGCCGCGGCCGTCGATCGAGTCGTGCGGCGGTGAGCCGGCACCGAGGTGTCCGAGTGTGTCGGCTTCGGACACGTCGAGGATCCACCGGTCGTCTTCGAGTCGAAACGCGACGATCACCTCGTCGGCGGCCGTGTGATCGATGACGTTGGTGGCGAGTTCGCTCACCACGAGTTCGAAGTCGTCGATCGTCTGGTCGTCCGCACCGAAGTCGCGTGCAGCACGGGTGACGTGCTGACGGATCGCGTGCAGCTCGGTGGTGTCGGCGTCGGCCGTGATGCGGAGCTCGACGCGGACATCGGTCATCGCGAGTCCGTCGGGTGGGTCCGGTCGGCGTGGAGATCGGGGACGAGGTCGCGTTCGACCATCGTGATCGCCGAGTCGAGCCCGGTCACGCTGATGAGCCGCCGGATCCGCGGGCCCGGATTCACCAACTCGAACACGTGCCCCGCCTGTTTGGCCTTGACGTGCGCGTCGATGATCACGCGCAGACCGCTCGAGTCCATGAAGTCGACACCGGCGACGTCGAGTGCCGCGTTGCCGCGATCGACGAGCGTGAGCAACGTCTCGTTGAGTTCACGGCTGGTGACTGCGTCGATCTCGCCGTGAGCGACGATCGTGGTGCTGTGGACCTCGACGGTGAGTCGTGAAGTGGGCAGGTTCAGCATGTGACGGGCTCCATGTCTCGTCTTCGGCATGCGGGCCGCCGGACTTGAGGCGCTGTGTGGTTGCTGACCTCGCTCGGTGGCGGGGCGTGGGTCAACGCAGCTGGGCGAGGGCGGCGTCCACGATCTCGTCGTCGCTGACCAGCACCAACTGGGCGGCGGCGCCGAGAGGGATGAACGAGTCCAGCGCGGCGACGTGACCGATCGTTGCGTCGACACCGCTGCGCACCAGCGCGGCGACCACCGCTTCCCCGACGCCACCCGTGCGGCGGGTCTCGTCGACCACGAGGACGTTGCCGGTCGCAGCGGCTTCCCTCGTCACGTCGTCGAGTGGGAACGGGGCGATCCAGCGCAGGTCCACGACCCGGGCGCGGACGCCGTGGTCCTGGAGCAGCCGTCGTTGCGCTCGCCGCGACAACCAGACGCCGTTCCCGAAGGTGATGATCGTCAGGTCATCGGGTTCGGGGAACGGGCCCGTCGAGAGCGGATGCAGCGGCGGACGTGGCGGTGGGGGTCCCTGCCGCGAGGACCGGCGGATGGACCCGGGCCGAGCCGATCTCGGCGAGGCCGGTGTCGACCGGTGCGGTCCAGAGACCATCACCCGGCGCGTGGAGATCTCCGTCGTGGTAGCGGGCGATCGGCTCGAGGAAGACGCACACCGCGCCGTTCGATCGGGCGTGGTCCACGCAGGCACGCAGCATCGACCCGGCGTCGCTCGGGTGTGCCGGCGACGCGATGACCAGTCCCGGGATGTCGCGCAGCACGGCGATCGAGTTGTCGTTGTGGAAGTGGCCGCCGAATCCCTTCTGGTATCCGTAGCCGGCGATCCGCACCACCATCGGATTCGAGTACTGACGGCGCGAGAAGAACCCGAGTGTCGCTGCCTCGCCGCGCAGCTGGTCCTCGGCGTTGTGGAGGTACGCGAGGTACTGGATCTCGGGGATCGGCAGTCGGCCGTTGAGCGCAGCGCCGAGTGCCAAGCCGAGGATCGACTGCTCGTCGAGCAGGGTGTCGAAGACGCGTCGTTCGCCGAACCGCTTCTGTAGACCGCGCGTGACGCCGTACGCGCCTCCCTTGCGGCCGACGTCTTCACCGAACGCGATGACGTCGTCGCTCGTCTCGATCAGCTCCGCGAGGGTGTGGGTGATCGTCTGGGCGAGCGTGAGTCGATCGTCGGGCCCTGCGGAACCCGAGGACGGCGGAGGACCGGCAGTCCTGCTGACCGTGAGTGCTGTCAGAGGTTCCATGACCTCGGCTGCGCTGAGCAGCTCCGGTTCGTTCGAGATCTCCTGCGCTGTGGTGTCGATCGAATCGCGCATGTCGAGATACCAGTCGACCGTCTCGCGCGGTGACGAGGTCCCGGTGCGAGCTGCGGCGATCGCGGTGCCGAGGATCGGATCGCGCGCGGCGTCGGCGGTCAGTTCGCCCGGTGCCCGGTACGCCGACTCGACATCGGTGCCGGCATGGCCGAGGAACCGCACCGTCGTCAGGTGCAGGACTCCGGGTCGGCCCGAGGTGCGGATGTCGTCGACGAGGCGCGAGGTGGCCGACCAGACGCCGACGGGATCAGCTCCGTCGGCCGCGGCCGTGAGGAAGCCGGGCCGAGCAGCCAACGACGACTCGACCCATCCGGGCGGTGTCGGGACGCTGAGTCCGAGGCCGTTGTCCTCGCACACGAAGAGCACCGGGACGCGTTCGCCGGAGTGGTGTGCGTGAGCTGCCCAGTTCAACGCACCCTGCGTCGTGGAGTGGTTCAGCGAGCCGTCGCCGAAGCTGCACACGACGACCGAGTCGGTCGGCCAGGTCGTCGCCGCCGACGGTGCGTACCCGGCGCTGAGCGCGAGGCCGACGGCCCGTGGCAGGTGCGACGCGATCGTCGACGTCTGCGGGATGATCGAGAGCGCGTGATTCCCGAAGACCTTGTGGCGTCCGCCGGAGATCTGATCGGTCGACTTGGCCATCATTCCGCGCAGCACGTCGCGAACCGGGTCGCAGGCCGCGCTCGACTGCAGCGCTCGGGCCACGTAGAAGCCGCCGGACCGGTAGTGCAGCAGCGCCGGGTCGCTCTTTCGGAGCGCCGTCGCCACCACGGCGTTGCTCTCATGGCCTGCCGAGCCGATCGTGTAGTACCCGATGCCGTGGTCGGCCCGGAGTCGACGCGCCGAGTGATCGAGCAGGCGGCTGGTTATCTGCGCTTCGAGCCACGTGGCGATCAACATCTCGCCGACTTCGGCGCCGGTGGCAGCGACGTCCGCCGGGATCGCGAGAATCGAGCGGAGGAGGGAGGCCTCGACCGGGTGCAGGTCGGTCGGGAGGTCGGCCTGCGAGTCGGTGGGACGGTCGTTCGCGGTCATCGGTCGCCCCGGCCGAAGGCGTCCAGTGTCGACCACGCGTGTTCCGCGCTGTCGAGCCGTTCGGTTGCCGCGTCGCGGCGGCGTGCTGCCACCTCGGCGATGACGAGCTCGGCCATGGCCACGATGGGCACAGCGCTGTCGAACGGGCCGATGCTGGGCACCCGAACGCCACACCAGTGCGTCGCCGCGGCCGCGAGTGGGGACAGCGGTCCGTCGGTGATGGCCACCATCACGGCGCCCCGTTCGACGAGGAGCCGAGCGGTGTCGGACACCGAGCGTTCGTAGCGTTCGACGTCGACCGCGATCACGGCGTCGTCGGGGCCTGCGTCCACGATGGCGCCGGCGATCGCTGCGGCCGAGCCCGTCACCTGGACGACGCCGGGCCGGACCAGTCGCAGGTTCGACGTGAGCAACTGGGCGACGGGCGACGAAGCCTCCGATGCCACGATCCACACGCGACCGCAGGCGTGAGCGATGACGTCGGCCATCGACGCGATCTCGTCGGGTGTCGCTCGGTCGAATGCTTCGTCGATCGAGGTGTGTGCGTTGCGTCGCGCTGCTTCGTGTGAGTCGGCGGGTTCGTCGGAACGAATGCGGTCGGTCGGTCGCGTGAGGCGGGCGGCGAGGTCGTCGCGTACGAACCGCTGCATGGCGGAGTAACCGTCGAAGCCGAGACGAGTTGCGAATCGCATCACCGACGGGCCGCTGGTGTCGGCCCGTTCGGCGAGTTCGGCGACGGTGTCGAAGGCCACCCTGGTGGGGTCGGCCAGCACGAGTTCGGCGAGGCGGCGCTCGGTCGAGGTCAGTTCGGTTCCGATGTCTGCGACCAGTCGATCGAGCGACGGGCCGTGTCCGACTGAGGCAGTGACCATGACGCGACCATAACGCGACCGCCGACCGTCCGAGTCAAACGTTCCGTCTGGCGAGCTGTGTTGTAACGTTTGATCCATGACATTCTCATCGGTGGCGGTCCTCGGTCTCGGCAAGGTCGGCCACCTGGCCGCGACGCTCCTCTCGTCGAGCGGTTTCGACGTCGTCGGGATCGATCAACGACCGCTCGACTCCGCGACCTCCCCCTTTCGCACGGTCGGCTCGGTCGATGTGGCCTCGTCGGCGCTCGAAGCGGAGCTCACCGACGTCGATGCCGTGCTGTCGTGTCTGCCGTATCACCTCAACGTCGGAGTCGCCGAGACCGCACACCGTCTCGGCATCCACTACTTCGACCTCACCGAGGACGTGCCGACGACGGAACGCATCCGACAACTGGCAGCGGACAGCGCAGGTGTGATGGCGCCGCAGTGCGGGCTCGCTCCGGGATTCGTCGGCATCGTCGCAGCGAGTCAGATCGCCACGTTCGACCGGTGCCGCTCGGTTCGGATGCGCGTGGGTGCGCTACCGCAGCATCCGACCGGTCTGCTCGCCTATGCGTTCAACTGGTCGCCCGAGGGCGTCGTCAACGAGTACCTCAACGACTGCGAGGTGATCGAGGGAGGCGAGCGCAAGTGGGTGTCGCCGATGGAGTGGCACGAGATCGTCCACGTCGCCGGAACGCGTCTCGAAGCCTTCACCACCTCGGGCGGGCTCGGGACGATGTGCGAGACGTACCACGGCGTCGTGGAGAACCTCGACTACAAGACCATGCGCTACCCAGGGCACATGGAGTTGATGAACTTCTTCTTCCACGAGCTCTTGATGCGTGAGCACCGCGAGGACGCCGGACGGATCCTCACCCACGCGAAACCGCCGGTCGACGACGACGTCGTGTACGTCCACGTCGCCGCAGAAGGAGAACGCGAGGGGCGGCTCGGGCGTGCGGAGTTCGTTCGGAACTACCTGCCCAAGGTGGTCGGAGGCGTCCGCTCGACGGCCATTGCATGGACCACCGCATCGTCGGTCGTGGCGGTCATCGAGATGGTCCGTGACGGCGGTCTTCCCGACAGCGGCTTCCTCAAGCAGGAGGACATCGACCTGGACGCATTCCTCACCACCAGGACCGGCGCGCACTTTCTCGACTGATCAGCTCGATCCGTCAGCTCGATCGGTCAGTCGACCGAGGCGGCGACGTAGCTGAGTCGGAACTGTGCGGGTCGGCGGCGCGTGAGTTCGAGGCGTCCGCCGTCCGACTCTGCGAGGCGACGTGCGAGTGCCAGCCCGCGACCGTGGGGAGCGTGGTGGTCGCGCGGTCGTTCGAACAGGGTGGGTACGAGCTCGTCCGCGATGCCGGTGCCGTCGTCGTCGATGACGATGCTGGTTCCCTCGACGGTGATCACGACCGCTCCCGATCCGTGGCGCAGGGCGTTCTGCGCGAGCACGTTGACGATCTGGCCGACGAGGCCGCGTGTGGCGTTGACCGGGACCGTCATCGCCGTGTTCACCGCGACGTGGCGGCGCTGTTGCTCGAAGCGGGCGCGCCAGTCCTCGATGTGATCGTCGACCACCTCGACGAGGTCGACCTGTGACCGCTCCCCGGTGCTGCCGCGCCGAGCGACCGCGAGCAGTTCGTCGAGTGTGGCGTTCAGCTCGTGGGTCTGCTCGAGGACGGCGGATGCATCCGACACCACGTCCGGATCCGAATGGCGTTCGAGGAGTTCGAGGCGGATCGCGATGCCGGTGAGTCCGGTCCGCAGCTGGTGCGTCGCGTCGGCCGTGAAGCTGCGTTCCGCGTCGAGCATCCGGTCGACGCGGTTGGCGCTGAGTCGGAGCGACCGAGCGATGTCGTCGATCTCGTCGATGCCGGATGCTTTCGATGGTGCGGTGAAGTCGCCGTCGCCGACCCGACCGGCCGACCGTGCGAGTCGTTCCAGCGGTTGCGCGAGTTGGCGGGCCTGCACCGCGGCGAGCGCTGCGGCGGCGGCCAGTGCGAACAGAGCGATCACACCGATGCGCGTGAACAAGGTTCCCTGTTCGTCGGCGTCGGCTGCCGAACTGACGACGACGAACACCGGGGCGAGCAGAACGGACATGACGACCGCCACCACCGCGAGGGTGGACGCGACGAGCCGACGGCGCACGTCAGCCTGCCTGGTGTCGTTCGGATTCGAATCGGAAACCGATGCCGCGCACCGTCACGACCTTCGACGGGGGGTCGGTGCGGTCGAGGATCTTCTTGCGCAACGTGGACACGTGCGTGTCGAGTGTCCGCGTCGAGCCCCACCAGTTCTCGTCCCAGACCGCGCTCATGATGTCGTCGCGTTTGAACGTGTGGCCGGGCTGGGTCATGAGGAGGTGGAGGAGGTCGAACTCCTTGCTCGTCAACTCGACTTCGACTGCGACCTCACTGTCGGCGTCACTGTCGACATCACGGGGATCCTCGACATCGCCGGCGACTTCGGTCGAGGCATCCGTGACGAAGCACCGACGGCTCGACGGTTGGAGCTCGATGCCGGCGCCGGCCAGCGATCCGTCGGCCAGCGCACTCGCGGAGGCGGTCGTCTGCTCGGCGACCCGGAGCCGCGCCTTGATCCGTGCAACGAGTTCTGCGAGTCGGAAGGGTTTGGCCACGTAATCGTCAGCACCGGCGCCGAGCCCGACGATCACATCCATCTCCTCGGCGCGAGCGGTCAGCATGATGATCGGCAGGCAGGGGTGGTCCATCCGCAGCCGGCGGCAGACGTCGAGGCCGTCGATGTCAGGCAGTGTGAGGTCCAGCAGCACGAGGTCGGGCGTGGAGTTCTCGACAGCGGCGAGCGCTGGTTGTCCCGCTGCGACGTGGATCACGTCGAGCTGTTCTGCTCGCAGGACGCGGATGAGCGGCTCGCTGATGCGGTCGTCGTCTTCGACGAGAAGGACAGCCGTGCTCATGCCCTGCTGATCGGCAGGTCGGTGCTCGACCTTGACGAATTCCCGGGCAGATCGAGAATCGGTCCTGTCGGCCTGGGTTCGCGCTCGACCTCGAAACCGCCCGATGTCCGTCGGGTCGGCACGACAACCCGGTCGGGAGCGTGTCAGCCTTGACGACGGCGAAGGGCCGCCGCGTGAGCGGGAAAGCCTTCGTGTTCTGCCAGAGCGATCACCGATGGTGCCATGCGGGCTGCGGCGCGCTGGTCGGCGCGGGCGATCGCGGTGCGCTTCAGGAACGTGTCGGCGGTGACACCCGACGACACGTGAGCGAAGCCACTGGTCGGCAGCGATGCCGGGCAGCCGATGATGAAGTTGCCGGCGGCGAACGGCGTGTGCTGGCCGATCAGGATCTCGCCTGCATTGACGAGGCCGTGGAAGACGCCGTCGAGGTGGCGTTCGTCGACCACGATCTGGAGGTGCTCGGCGGCGTACTCGTTGGCGACCTCGACGGCGGTGTCGAGGTCGTCGACGATCACACATCCACCGTTCGGACCGAGCGACGAGCGAACGGCGGTCGCTCGGATCTCCGGCAGTACGGCGATCTGGTGGCCGATCTCGCTGTCGACGGCATCGGCGAGCGCGACCGACGGCGTGAGCAGCACGACTGACGAGTCCGTGCCGTGCTCGGCTTCGATCAGCAGGTCGGCAGCGAGCAGCGCGGGGTCGGCCGAGTCGTCGGCGATCACGAGGCTCTCGGTCGGGCCGAGCAGCATCATCGTCGCCACGCCATGGCGTTGCATCTCGACCTGGGCGATGGTCACCGCCGGCGAGCCTGGCCCGACGACCTTGCGGACCTTCGGGATCGATTCGGTGCCGAAGCCGAGGGCGGCGATGCCGGCCGGTCCGTTGACGCGGAACACGTCGCGGATGCCGAGCTTGCGACACACCACGCGCACGGCGGGATCGACGTCGCCGGTGCCGCCCGGAATCGGCGGGACGACGAGTGCGAGTCGGGGGACGCGTGCGACGACTGCCGGGACGGCGAGTTGGTAGGCGACGCTCGGATAGCTCGCCTTGCCAGACGGGGTGAACAGTCCGGCCGACGAGATCGGCGTGATCTTCTCGCCGACCATCAACCCCGGTTCGGACTCGAACTGCCAGTCGGTCGCCCGCTCCATCTGCGCTTCGTTGAAGTCGCGCAGGTGCGTGATCGCATCGTCGATCGATCGGTCGACCGCCTCGGAGACCTCGGCCGAATCGAGTTCGTCGTCGGTGACCCGGAGTCCGTCGGGCGTGATGTCGATGCCGTCGAACTTCGACAGCGCATCGCACACCGCCGCGTCGCCGCGCTCGCGCACGTCCTCGATCAACTCGCCGATCGATGTGCGCAGACCGGGCTCGAAGATGTCGTCGAGCCCACGATGCATGAGCTCGGCGCGGCTGTCGCCGTCCATCGAAGCCCAGACCTGTCGACGCATCACGCTCACCCTGACGACGCTATCCGTGTCCCCGGACCGCGTCCTCGGAGCAACGAGTTCTCATCGCCGCTCGGGCAATGCGACCTACTGTGCGTCGATGACCGACGAGCAGCCATCTCTCGAACCCGTGCCTGAACCTGCTGGCCCGTTCGACTGGCACAAGGTGCTCGACGTCGACGAGTTGCCCGAAGGTCGCGTCACGACGGTGACGGTCGGCCGACGTTCGCTCGCGGTCTCGAACTACGTCGACGGCGACGGGAACGGCGGTTACGGCGCCATCGACAACCACTGCCCACACCAGGGCGGGCCGCTCGGTGAAGGGTCGATCGAACAGGGGTGGTTGCGCTGTCCATGGCACGGCTACGACTACTCGCCCTGCAACGGTCGGTCGCCGGGGGCGCACGGTGATGGCGTCGACGCGTTCGCCGTCGAGTCCCGCGACGACGGCGTCTATGTTGCGCTGCCGCCCGAGCACGACCGTGCGCGAACGGTCAGCGACGTGCTCGTCGAGACGATGGTGAACTGGGGCGTCACGAACGTGTTCGGCATGGTCGGCCACTCGAACCTCGGTTTCGCCGACGCGATGCGCGAAGCGGAGCAACGCGGTGACCTGCGCTACTTCGGCATCCGCCACGAGGGCGCCGCTTCGTTCGCTGCCAGTGCCTACGGCAAGCTCACCAACGAACTGGCTGCATGCTTCGCCATCGCAGGGCCGGGTTCGACGAACCTGCTGACGGGTCTCTACGACGCCCAGGTCGATCGCGCACCGATCCTCGCGATCTCGGGGCAGGTGCCATCGAAGGTCAAGGGCCGAGGGGCATTCCAGGACGTCGATCTCGAGGGTGCGTTCGCCGACGTCAGTCGGTTCTCGGAGCGCGTGCTGTCGGGATCGGATCACGCCGAGCTGATGAGCGTTGCGTGCAAGACCGCTCTGGTCGGCCGTGACGTGGCGCACCTGATCCTGCCCGACGAGGTGCAGACCGAGCGAAGCGATGCCGAACCGGGCGGGCCGATGGGGCGGGTGGCCGATCGCCAGATCTCGCCGCCCGTCGACGCGCTCGCCGCAGCCGTGGAGATGATCAAGGGCTCCACCCGACCGATGATCATCGTCGGGGACGGCGCTCGCGACGACATGGCCGAGGTGACCGCGCTCGCCGAGCAGATCGGTGCGCCCGTCGCCACCACCTTCAAGGGAAAGGGCGCCATCTCGGATCATCACGAACTCGGGTGCGGTGTGTTGGGTCGCAGCGGCACACCGATCGCGAGTTGGTTCATGAACGAGGCCGATCTGCTGATCGTGTTCGGTGCGTCGTTCTCCAATCACACCGGGATCGCCACGTACAAGCCGGTGATCCAGGTCGACTTCGACGCGATGGCCCTCGGCCGTTTCGACGCTGTCGACGTGCCGCTGCTCGGCCATGCCGCTGTCACCTCTCGGCTGATGGCCGAGGCGGTCGGCGACGACCACGGCTGCGTCGACCATCGGCCGGAGGTGACCGAGCGGTGGGCGATCTGGCAGCAGGAGAAAGCCAGCCGCCGCGCCGACGACCGCGACGAGGGCATCAACGCAGCCACGCTGTTCGACGTCATGAGTCGCACTGCCGACGACGACGCCGTCCTGTGCGTCGATGTCGGCAACAACACGTACAGCTTCGGCCGCTACTTCGAGGTGACGCATCAGTCGGTGCTGATGTCGGGCTACCTCGGCTCGATCGGGTTCGGCTTTCCCGCCGCGATGGGAGCGTGGGCAGCCGTCGGCGGCGAGCGCCAGATCATCGGCGTGTCGGGCGACGCCGGTTTCGGTCAGTACGCGATGGAGATCACCACAGCTGTGAAGTACAGCATGAACATCACCCACGTGATCATGAACAACTCGGAGCTGGGAAAGATCAGCAAGGAGCAACGCGCCGCCGAACTCGACGTGTGGCAGACCAGCGTCCACAACCCGTCGTTCGGCGAGTTCGCCCAACTCTGTGGAGCGTGGGGAGCCCGGGTCACCAAGCCCGAGCAACTCGAGTCGGCGCTGAGCGCAGCGCTCGTTCACGACGGGCCGGCGATCGTCGAAGTGATGACCGACGCTCTCCTCGTCTGACCCGCGACGTGCGGAGCACGGTCCGGATTCGAGTCGTCGCAGCGAGGTCAGAGCGAGCCGACGAAACCTCTGATGTCGCGAATCGTCGCGTTCCACACGTCGGGCATCGCGTCGAGGAAGAGGCAGTCGCCGGCGTGGCACGTGCCGTTCACGGTGCGACCGACGGCACTGACGCCGGCAGCGAGCAGCTTGCGGTAGTACGTGAGGCCCTCGTCGCGGAGCGGGTCGAGTTCGTTCACCGAGATGACGTGCGGCGGCAGACCGGCGAGGTCGGAGTGCCCGGCGTGCATGGGCCAGGCGAGCGGGTTGGTCATGTCGGGTGTTCCCGGCGGGGTGTACGTGGCGGCGAGCGCGCCCATGTTCTCGACGTCGAGGAAGTACCCGTCGTTCTCCACGAGTGAAGGAAGCTCCGGGATCGGATTCGCATAGTCACCGAAGACGTACGGGCACTGCGCGTAGACGCCGGCGATGTCGTCGATCCAGCCGTCCTGCTTGGCCTTCAGCGCCGTGGCGACAGCGAGGTTGCCGCCGCCGGACTCACCGGACATGACGACCTTGGTGATGCCGAGCGACTCGCGGTTCGCGATTGCCCACTGCGCCGCACGTGCGCAGTCGTTCAGGCCGGCCGGGAACGGATGCGGCCCGAGTTCTCCACCAGCGTTGCGGAACTCGACGCCGATCACGACGAGTCCGGTCGCGGCCAGGTCGTCGCGCCACTTGACGTAGTTCGGGTTCGACGCCTTCAGGATCGCCATGCCGCCGCCGTGGGTGTGGACCACACAGGGGAGTGGGCCGTCGACGCCGTCGGGTCGGTGGATGTAGAGCGCGATGTCGTTGCCGTCGACGCCGGTGATGGTTTCGGTGGTCGACGACACTCCCTCGGTTGCCGCAGTGTTCGCGGTGAGCACACCGCCCAACGCGTCGAAGCCGGCTTCGGCCACGTGGCAGTACTCGAGCAGATCGGCGATCGGTGTCGCCGCGGTCACGGGAGTGGGTGCAGGCTTGACGTCCATGCCCAGTGCGGTCATGGCGACGATCATCCGCGGGTCGGCCCGAGGGTCGTCCTTGATGTCCATGTCGGGGTGGCCGAGACGGCCGGGAAGCGTGGGCGAGCTGGCGGTGTGGACGGACATGGCGGACTCCTCGTCGGCGGTGCTGTCGTGGCGGGGGCCCAGCTTCGCGCGATCGTGAACAGCGTTCCGACGCGGAAGGAACGCTCGCCGGGTCAATCGTCCGTCGGATACGGCTCGTCGCCGACTGCCGCTTGGAGGCGGGAGAGTTCGGTGCGGAGTTCAGCGGTGATCCGTTCGGTCCCTGGCCGGCCCCACATGTTGTCGACTTCCACCGGGTCGGCGACGAGGTCGAACAGCTCCCACTCGACCGGGTCGGCGGGCCCGTTGGCACCCGGCTGGCCCAGCGGATCGTTGTAGTAGCAGATCAGTTTGTGGGTCTTGGTCCGCACGCCGTAGTGGGCCGGCACCCCGTGGGCGTCGTCGTCGTGCATCCAGTAGCGGTAGTACATCGACTCGGGCCAATCGTCAGGCGTGCGGCCGTGGAGCACGTCGGCGAACGAACGGCCTTGCACGTGGTCCGCAGCCTCGACGCCCATCATGTCCAGCAGCGTCGGCCCGAAATCGACGTTGACCACGACGTCGTCGCTCACAGAGCCCGCCGCGATCTGTGCTGGATGCCGGATCAGCAGCGGCATCGACAGTGACTCCTCGTACATCAGACGCTTGTCGAACCAGCCGTGGTCGCCGAGGAAGAAGCCCTGGTCGGAGGTGTACACGACAATCGTGTTCTCGGCGAGTCCGTTGGCGTCGAGCCAGTCGAGCATGCGGCCCACGTTGTCGTCGATCGACGCAACCACTCGCAGGTAGTCCTTGATGTAGCGCTGGTAGCGCCAGTCGATCTCCTCGTCGACGCTCAACCCGGGTGGGACGGTCGCCTTCAGGTCGGTCACCGGGTCGAGGTCGAGCATCCGCATCCGCACGGCCTGCACCACGTCGGCGCGTCCGGCGAGGTCGTCGCGGAACGTGTCCGGAAACGCGATGTCGACGTCGTCGTACATCGTGAAGTGCTTCGCGTCGGGCTCCCACGTTCGATGCGGGGCCTTGTGATGGCAGAACAGGGCGAACGGACGGTCGGGGTCGCGAGCATCGAGCCAGTCGAGACAGTCGTCGGTGATCAGGTCGGTGACGTAGCCGCCGCGCTCGACGATGCTCGTTCCGCCCGAGCCGTCGGACTCGACGAACACCGGGTTGTGGTAGTGACCCTGGCCGGGCAGCACGCGCCAGTGGTCGAAGCCCGTCGGGTCATGCGCCGCCCCGTGTCCGAGGTGCCACTTGCCGAACATCGCTGTCTGCCAGCCGTCCGCCTGGAGCGCCTTCGGAAACGTCCACAACGAATTGTCGAGGTGGGTGTCGAGCGTGGTCACACCGTTCACGTGGTTGTAGGTGCCGGTCAGGATCGCCGCCCGGCTCGGTGCGCAGATCGAGTTCGTGCAGAACGCAGCATCGAGACGCATCCCGCCGTCGGCGATGCGGTCGAGGTGCGGTGTCGTGTTGATCCGGCTGCCGTATGCGGAGATCGCATGCGACGCATGGTCGTCGCTCATGATGAACACCAGATTGGGGCGAGTCATTCTCCTGTGTCTACTTCGCCGGGTCGAGGTCCAGTGTGTCGACATCGCGATGGCGGCCGATCCCTGTTTCGGACGTCCGTCGGTCGGCAACGCTGATCTGATGTCGAACCCTCAATCTCCACCACCGCCACCCCCTCCGGCGCCCCCCGGTTCCTCCGATCACGCAGGAGCATCAGGCGAGAAGAGGAACGGGCTCGGAACCGCCTCGCTCGTGCTCGGCATCGTCTCGATCGTCGGCATCATCACGGTCGTCGGTGGCATCCTCTTCGGACTGATCGGTGCGATCCTCGGGTTCATCGGTCGAGGTCGTGTGAAACGCGGCGAAGCCGACAACGGCGGTGTCGCGCTCGGAGGAATCCTGACCAGCCTGTTCGGCCTCGTGGTCTCGATCGCGCTCATCGTCATCGGCGTCATCTTCCTGTCCGACGACTTCAACAACCTCTCCGACTGCCTCGACGAGGCAGGCAACGACGACACGGCCATCGAACAGTGCCAGGACGACTTCGAAGCCGACCTGACCGGCGGCTGACATCGCACGTCGTCCCCTTCGAGCGTCGCGGCGAACCCACAGGGTGTTGACGCCTGGAGGCGACTAGGGTCTGATCACGTTCCAGCCAGCGAGTCGCACAGGAGCGTGCATGCCCGTCACCGTCGTCGTCGGAGCCCAGTGGGGCGATGAGGGCAAAGCCAAAGTCATCGACCTCCTCTCGAAGGAGCACACCTATGTGGTGCGCTACCAGGGCGGTCACAATGCAGGCCACACCGTGGTCGTGAACGGCGAGAAATACGCCTTGCAGCTCGTGCCGTCGGGAGTCCTGTACGACCACGTGATCCCCGTGATCGCCAACGGTGTCGTCGTCGACCTCCCCACGCTGTTCAAGGAAGTCGACATGCTCGAGTCGCGTGGCACCTCGTGCGCAGATCTCAAGGTGTCGAGCCGGGCGCATCTGATCTTCCCGTGGCACCAGTCCCACGACGCGATCTCCGAAGCAATGCGCGGTGACGACAAGCTCGGCACCACGCTGCGCGGCATCGGCCCCGCATACGCGGACAAGTCCCGCCGCGTCGGTATCCGCGCCGGCGACGCCCGCAACCCCGAACGCTTCGCCTCGCTGATCCGTGAGCGCTGCACCGCAGAGAACAAGCTGATCGGCGAAGCGGGCGGAGACGAACTCGACGTGGACGACATCGTCGAGCGTTTCTCGGTGATGGGCGAGCGGCTCGTGCCGTATCTGTCCGACACCATCAGCCTGCTGCACAACGCTCTGGCCGACGGGTCGCACGTGCTGCTCGAAGGCGCTCAGGCGACCTTCCTCGACCTCGATCACGGCACCTACCCGTACGTCACCTCGTCGAATCCCACCGCCGGCGGTGCGAGTGTCGGCACCGGCCTGGGCCCGCGCGACATCAATCGAATCGTCGGGATCACCAAGGCGTACACGACGCGCGTCGGCGCCGGCCCGTTCGTCACCGAGCTCTTCGACGATGACGGCAAGACCCTCGCCGAGGTCGGCCACGAGTTCGGCACCGTCACCGGTCGTCCCCGGCGCTGCGGCTGGCTCGATCTCGTGATGCTCCGCCATGCGGTGCGTCTCAACAGTCTCACCGAGCTGTCGCTCACCAAGCTCGACATCCTCGACGGATTCGACACGGTGAAGATCTGCACCGGTTACCTGCACAACGGCGTCGAAGTCACCGACTACCCCGACCAGTACGACGTGCTCGAACAGATCGAACCGGTCTACGAAGAACTGTCCGGTTGGAAGACCGACATCAACGCGATGCGCGAACCCGGTCAGCTCCCTCCCGAGGCCAAGGCGTTCATCGAACTGGTCGAACGCGAAGTCGGCATCCCGGTGAACGTGGTCGGCGTCGGCGCCGAACGCGACGACTACCTCCTCTGGGAGACTTGAGATGATTCCGCGCTATTCGACTCCGGAGATGGACGCCGTCTGGTCCGACCCCGCTCGGTTCGGGCGGTGGCTCGAGGTCGAGCTGCTGGCAACGGAGGGACATGCGGAGATCGGTGTCGTGCCGGCCGAGGCTGCCGCGATCTGTCGGGCAAAGGCACCGACGTCCGATGAGGCGTTCGTCGAACGGATCCTCGAACGTGAGCGGGTCACCGATCACGACGTCGCTGCATTCGTCGACACGGTGCAAGCCGAGATCGATGATCCCGCCGGGTCGTGGATCCACTACGGGCTGACGTCGTCGGACGTCGGTGACACGGCCCTCTGCTGGGCGTTGCGCGATGCTGCCGACCTGATGATCGAGGCGTCGACGGCGCTGCTCGAGACGCTGATCGGGATGGCACGTACGCATCGCGACACGGTGATGATCGGTCGAACCCACGGCATCCACGCCGAGCCGACCACGTTCGGCACGAAGGTCGCACTGTGGGCGCTGCAGGTCGACCGAGACCGCGAGCGGCTGCGCCAGGCACGCGAAGCGGTGGCAGTGATG
The DNA here is from genome assembly GCA_963797925.1 of Ilumatobacteraceae bacterium. Taxonomy (GTDB): domain Bacteria; phylum Actinomycetota; class Acidimicrobiia; order Acidimicrobiales; family Ilumatobacteraceae; genus Ilumatobacter_A. The sequence continues at coordinate 83,845 of CAWCQZ010000003.1, forward strand.
AAGCTGTCCGGTGCGGTCGGCACGTACTCGAACATCCCACCGTCGGTCGAGACGTTCGTCGGCGCGGCCCTCGACTTGAAGCCGATTCCGGCGACGCAGGTCGTGGCCCGTGATCGTCATGCTCAGTTCCTGTATGCGTGTGCTTCGGTCGGTGCGACCTGCGAACTGATGGCGGTCGAACTCCGCCACTTGCAGCGCACCGAGGTCCGCGAAGTGCAAGAAGGGTTCAAGCCGGGTCAGAAGGGCTCGTCGGCGATGCCGCACAAGCGCAATCCGATCTCGGCAGAGACCATCTCCGGCCTGTCGCGCGTGCTCCGCGGAAATCTGTCTGCCGGTATGCAAGACGTCGCTTTGTGGCATGAGAGAGACATCTCCCACAGCTCCGTCGAGCGCGTGATACTGCCGGATTCGAGCCAGTTGGCGTTCTATGTGATGCGCCGCCTGAAGAAACTGCTCGACGGACTCGTGGTGATGCCCGAACGGATGCAGACGAATCTCGACGCCAGCTATGGCCTCGTGTTCAGCCAGCCCGTTCTGCTGTCTTTGGTACAAGGCGGCAAGACACGCGACGAGGCGTATCGCATCGTGCAACGCAACGCGATGCAGGCGTGGGACGAGGGGCTCGACTTCCGCACGTTGCTCGAAGCCGACGACGACGTCGACGACGCGGTCCTCGACGATGCGTTCGATCTGCGCCGGAGCCTCTCCAACCTGGGTCAGATCTTCGACCAGCTCGACCTCGTCGAGGTCTGATCACCTCACGCTTCGGCGGAGGTCAGGCGCCGCGCGAGATGCCGGCGGCCTTCAGCACGCTGGCGTCGACGCCGACGTCACGCCAGCTCGCATAGGCGATCTTCTTGCTGTCGCTGTAGCTCTTGGCCACGTCGACGAACGCTGCTTCGAGCGAGTTCATGTCGATGGTCTCCGACATCGCGGCGAGTTCGTCGTGGAGGTCACGGCGCTCCTGCACCAACGCCAATTCGTCGATCGGGCTCGCGTCACTCATTTCTTCGTCGATCTTGGCGAGTCGCTTCTCGATGGTTTCCGGCGTGCGCTTGCGGCCACGCTTCGGCTTCGTCGCCCGCAGTCCTTCGAGGTAATCGCGCACGACGCGCCCCTCGGCGCGACCTTTTGCCAGTGCAGCCTTGTGCGCGTCACTCATTGGTCGTTTTGTTGCCATACCACCAGCTTATGCGCATCTTCATTTGATGCAATATCGTGTGACATCATGTTCGAATTGGCAGCCCATGGACCCGATGTGCACGTCGGAGTCGGCCCGCAGTATCCGTGGGGTGGTTTGTACGGCGGACAGATCGTTGCCCAAGCACTGCGCGCCGCTGCGCTTTCCGTCGAATCCGACGTGTTGCCCCATTCGATTCGGGCCTATTTCATCCGTCGGGGTGATGCCACGGAGCCGGTCCGGTACGAGGTGGACCGGATCCGGAACGGACGGAGCTTCGCGACGCGGCGCGTCGTCGCCCGCCAGGCGATCGGAGCGATCCTGAACGCCGAGAGCTCGTTCCAGCGGCCGGAGGACTCGACGGAGATCCAGACGGTCGAGATGCCCGAGGTACCGCCGGCCGACGTCTTGGATCAGGACTCGTGGTCACCCTCGTTCGAGCGTGCATACGTTCCGCCGGAGCGGCTGGTGGACAGTCGCCGTGACGGCGCCGGACGACGCGCGGCGTGGCTGCGGGTGACCGACCCGGTCGGCGGTGAGGACGAGCAGTTGTTGCATCGATGCTGGCTCGCATTCCTCTCCGACGACCTGCCGACGGACGCGGTGGTCGGTGCGCATCCCGACGCCGCCGACCCGAACTTCCACGAGCACCGGTTCACGGCCAGCCTCGATCACACTGTCTGGTTCCACCGACCGATCGACGTGACGCACTGGCACCTGCACGACTTCACCTGCCTCCACCTGGTGGGCGGTCGGGGTCTCGCGCTCGGCCACGTGTTCACCGCCGACGGCGTCCACGCAGCAACCGTTGCTCAAGAGGTGCTCGTACGCGACCTGCGCGGGCGAGACTGACTCTTCCATGAATCCGAGCTCGAACCCGACTCGCGGCGATGCCGACGAAGGTGATGCCGACGACCGTGTTGCTCAGGACGGCGATGCCCACCGCGGTGATGCCGACGAAGGTGATGCCGACGACCGTCTTGCCCACCACGGTGATACCGACCAGGGTGATGCCGGGGCGGCGGGGACCGCACGAGCCGACGGTGATGGCCCTGACGTCGGTGATGTCCAGCACGATCCCGTCGGGCCGATCAGCGTGTTCGACATGCTGAAGGTCGGTGTCGGCCCGTCGAGTTCACACACGCTCGGACCGTGGCGCGCAGCGTTGCACTTCGTCGACCGCCTCCGTCGAGATGGAGCACTCGCCGACGTCGTGGCCGTGGAGGTCCGCTTCTTCGGGTCGCTCGCCAAGACGGGGCGAGGTCATGGAACCGGCATTGCCGCGATGATGGGACTCGCCGGTCACGATCCCGAGACGTGCGATGTCGACATCGTGCAGCAACTCGGCCCGGAGGTGCTGGAGAGTGGCCTACTGCTGGTCGGCGGGTCCGCATCGGTGCCGTTCGTCCGCGGACGGGACGTCGTGTTCGACGCCGGGACGACGCTGCCCGAGCATCCGAATGCCATGCGGTTCACCGCGCGGACCTCACACGGTGTCGAGACCGTGCAGACATCGTTCTCCATCGGTGGTGGATTCATCGAGCAGGCAGCGTCGAACTCGGAGCACCCCGGCGACGCCCGGAGTGATCTGGCAGCTGAGTTCGCCGACCCGACCCGACTGCACCATCCGATCGTCGACGCGTCCGACCTCGCCAGATGGTGCGGAGAGCAGGCCGCTTCGATTGCCGAGGTGGTTCGTCTCAACGAGCGGACGTGGCGCGTCGACGCCGACATCGACCGGGATCTCCTCCGCATCCGTGACGTGATGCGCGACTGCATCTTCCGGGGCGTGTCGACCCGAGGCACGCTGCCCGGAGGGCTCGGTGTCGCACGTCGCGCTGCAACGCTGCACCAGTCGCTGCTCGGTGACGCAACGAGGTTCGTCGACTCGACGGACTGGTTCGAGACGCTGCGTCGGTCGCCGCTCGGCTTCGACGACACCGTGCAACTCGTGAGTTGTCTGGCGCTGGCCGTGAACGAGGAGAACGCCGCCTTCGGGCGTGTCGTCACGGCGCCGACGAACGGTGCCGCAGGCGTGCTGCCGGCAGTCCTGTTCCATCACCTCGCACGTCTCGGTGCCGACGAGTGGACGTCCGAGCAACTCGATGCCGAAGCAGTGCGGTTCCTGCTGGTCGCCGCGGAGATCGGCTCGATCTTCAAGAAGGGGGCGACCATCTCCGCCGCAATGGGCGGCTGCCAAGCGGAGATCGGCGTGTCGTCGGCGATGGCGGCGGCAGCGCTGACCGAGTGTCGTGGCGGGACCGTTGCGCAGTCGCTGATGGCCGCTGAGATCGCGATGGAGCATCACCTCGGTCTCACCTGCGATCCGATCGGCGGTCTGGTGCAGGTGCCCTGCATCGAACGCAACGCGATGGGAGCGATGAAGGCGATCTCCGCTTCCCACCTCGCTCGGGCGAGCGACCCCTCCCTCGCTCGAGTTTCACTCGACGACGTGATCGAAACGATGTGGGCCACTGCCCAGGACATGCACGCCGACTACAAGGAGACCGCGGAGGGCGGCCTCGCGACTCGCATCCCCGTCAACGTCGTCGAATGTTGACCTGAGCGGAGACGTCCGTGCGAACGCCGTCACGATGTGAGGGGCGATCAGGACGATTGGCTCGATGGCTGGCACCCGTCTGATGATTTCGGCAACGTCTCTCCCTCTCGGTGGATCCGACAGAACGCGTGCGCTCGATCGAGCGTGTTCGACAGCATCGGGCGGAGGTCGTGACCAGCCAGTGTCGATCAGCTTCTCGGTGTTTGTTCTTGTGGGTCGTTGGCGAAGTGGAGCCAGCGGAAGTCGAGGCGTTCGCCGATGGGGTGTTCGTAGGTCCCTTGGATGGGTGGCGGTGCGGCCCCTGGGGGCCAGGGTCTCGCACCGGATTCGGTGAGGATCTTGCCGTACTTGTCGGTGAAGACCAGGCCGCCTGCTGCCTGTTGGTCGAGGTCGGCGTTGCCGGTGATGCCGAGTCGTCCTTGGTGGTGCAGGCGGTGGTGTTTGGGGCAGATGCAGATCAGGTTGAACGTGTCGGTTGGGCCGTTCTGTGACCAGTGGATGATGTGGTGGACTTCGACAAACCGGTTACTGCCGCATCCGGGGACGCGGCAGCCTTCGTCGCGGTGTTCGACGAGTCGTCGTGTGCGGTCGGGGACGATGTGTTGTGAGCGTCCAACGGAGACGGGGACACCGTTGACGAACTTGACGGGTGAGACGAGTGCGTCGCAGGTGATGCGATCTGCTGCCGGCTTGGTGACGGGTCGGTGGCGTTGGTCGGTGACGTCGCCATCGTCGGTGATGTGGAAGTTGATGCGGTAGCGGCTGCGACGGTCGGGTGACTCGATTGCGTCGAGGGATCGTTCGGCGACTTCGATGAGGGCGTCGGTGGTGTTGACGTCGGGGACTCCGGCGTTGAACAGTGTGTCTCGCGCGTTGGTGAGTGCGGTTTCGATGATGCTGCCGGTGTCGTGGCCGAGGTTGGCGTGGAGGCGGAAGCGTCCGTTGTCGTCCCACCCGTACCAGGCTTCATCCACCGGTGCAGTCGCTGTCGGCGCCGACTTGGCCTCGACATCATCGTCGCTGCTTTCGACAGCAGCTTCGGCTTCCAGTTTGGCGGCTCGACCGGTCGGGGACAGGTCGTAGTCCCACGGATACTCACGGGCGGTCTTCGTCACTTGGGTGACCGAAAGTCGTGGTGCGAGCCCGGACATCTGCTCATCGCACCACGCGGGTGCGTGTTTCACCACAGGGGCCATCTGATCCAACGACAATTCACCACGTTGCATCGTGGCGACGCAGTGCGGGAACTCGCCAGCGCGTTTCGCGACGGCGACGACTTTGTTCGCGGTGGCTTGGGAGACGCCGGCTTTCCAGCGGATGTAGGACTCGACGTTCCACAGCCCGTCGCCCTGCCACTCGCGCACGTTGTCGAGCATCCACACCGCACACGACACCAAACGTGCGTGCTGCGCGTTCAGGTGACCAGCAGCACGACGAGAACACGTCATCGACGAACGCCATGCCGACCGACGCCGAGACCAGTGTGTCTCCTGAGACCCCTCCCATGAAACAACCATAGCCGACTCGAGGCAGAAAAGCAATCATGTGTTCGTACAAATGGCAATCAATACCAATTGGTGACGATGCCTCGGACGTCGACCGTTCGTTCCCGGAACACGCCCCGACGACTAGCTTTCGACAGCGATGAGCGACCTTCCAGAACTGAGCCCGACGCTCGACAGACTGCGCGACCACGTCGTCGAGCACTCGGTCAAGACGGGGGAGTTCGTCCTCAAGTCCGGCGCCACCAGCAACTGGTTCCTCGACGCGAAACAGACGGCGTGTCGAGGGGATGGGATCATCGCGATCGCCGATGCGCTCGTCGAGATCTTCGGCGACGAACTCGCAGACATCGACGCCATCGGTGGCCTCACGCTCGGCGCCGACCCGATGGCCTACGGCGTCGCAGCGGTGCTTGCAACACGTGGTCACGACCTGCGCAGCTTCAGTGTTCGCAAGGAACCGAAGCCGGGCGGCATCACGGGTCGCATCGCCGGCGCATTGCAGCCCGGGGATCGAGTCCTCGTCACCGAGGACACGACGACCCGTGGCACGTCGCTGATCGAAGCGGTCGACCAGATCATCGAGTACGGCGCACAGCCGGTCTTCATGAGCGTGATCGTCGACCGCGGTGGCACATGTGCCGCGATGGCGAAGGAACGCAACATCGACTATCGCCCGCTGCTCACCGCACCCGATCTCGGATTCGGCTACGGAACCTGAGGCCCGCCGGGTGACCTGACGACGCGGCATCTCGTCGGCGGTCGAGGCATGCCGCGTGCTCGCTGGCGATGGGGTCGACGTCGACGACGACGGAGTCTCTGGTCGGATCGAACTCGACGACGACGCGTCGGCGCAGTTCGTGCTGCAACGCAGCTGACAACGGGACACCTTTTCGAGGCCACCGCGTTCGCGGACTACGTTCTGTCTCGCTCGAAGCGTGATCGAGTACGTGCAGCCGACTCCCGTCGAGGGGCGGGACGGCGCAACGACAACAGGGGGACATCAATGGAACAGTTCTGGCGCAACACCGGAATCCAGCTCGGCAAGCAATGGAAGATCGTCTTCGTGGCGATGCTGATCATCACCGGACTCCTGACGCTCGGAGCGTCCAAGATCGAGTTCGCCACCGGTCAGGACAGCTACCTCAACCCCGATTCCCAGATCGCGATCGACAACGTCGCATTCCAGAACGACTTCGGCGGCGAGACGATCATCATGCTGTTCTCCGCCGAGGACGACGCGAAGGTCCCAGACCTCTTCGAAGGGGCGAACCTCGCCGAACTCCGTCGCGTCACCGACGAGATCTCGGCGATCCCCGAGGTCTACTCGACGGTCACGCCGGCGGTGTCGTTGACCTACAGCTCCGAACTCGTCGGCGGCGCAACCGGAACACAAGCCTTGACCGGAGCGCTCGCCCGCGACGAGGCCGGTGCCGAAGCACGCAGCGCCGACATCGCGATCTCGCTCGCACGCCGAGGCGCTGCCGGCCCGCAGGACACCTGGACACTCGACAACCCGGACTGGGTCGAGCTGTTGATCTTCGCCAACACCGGCTACACCGTCGGCGACGACGGCGCTCCCGTCTCGCCCGCGATCGAGGATCGCATCGTCCGGTCGTCGCTGCAGGGCACGTTCCCGAACCCTGACCCCGAACGCGTGCACCAGACCGCCGTCGGCGGCATCATCCTGAACGGCAACGCGTCGCTCGACGAACTGTCCATCGGCACGGACAAGGTCGTGGAGATCCTCCAAGGCGCCGAGTTCGACGGGTTCGAGCTGACCGTCACGGGGTCCCCGATCTACCTCGGTGAGATCAACGACTATCTCAAGGGCGGCACGCTCACCCTCGGCCTGGCAGCACTGGCCGTCATGGCGCTCGTACTCGGGCTGATCTTCAAGGTCCGTTGGCGTCTGCTTCCACTCCTCGCCGTCATCATCGGTGTGCTGTGGTCGTTCTCGATCCTCGGTCTGCTCGGAATCGACCTGTCGCTGGTCACGATCGCGGGTCTGCCGATCCTCATCGGACTCGGCATCGACTTCGCCATCCAGATCCACAATCGCGTGGAAGAGGAGGTGGTGCTGGATCAGGACGCGCACCCGATCGCGGAGACCCTCGCCAACATGGCGCCGCCGCTGATCGCAGCCACGATCACCGGTGTCCTCGCGTTCCTCTCGCTCCGTATCTCCAAGGTGCCGATGATCCGCGACTTCGGCGTGTTGCTCGCCATCGGCGTCGTTGTGCTCGTGGCAGTGGGCATCATCGTGCCGATCGCTGCACTGGGCATCCGCGAATGGACGGACCGAACAGACGAGCGCGGCGAGTCAGCGGTCGAGAAGCTGGTCATCAAGCTCGGCGGCCTCCCCACCAAGCTCGGCCTCCCGCTGATCGTCCTCGCAGTACTGCTCGCTGTCGGCGGCGTCGCCGCCGAGGGTGGCACCAAGATCCAGTCCGATCCTGTGAAGTGGATCGACCAGGGCAGCGAGACCGTCGCCGACATCGATCGCCTCGCCGAAGAGACCGAGTTCGCGTCGACACTCGGTGTGCTCGTCACCTCGAACAACGTGTTCGATCAGCAAGTCATCGACCTGATCTACGAGTTCACGCAAGACGCCGAAGCGCGACCCGAAGTGATCGCCACGTCGAGCCTCGTCGGCACGATCGAGAAGATCATCGACATCGACGGCGCCACCCCGCTGTCACCGACCAGCGCCGACATCGAGAACGCGTACGCGGCCGCGGACGACGTCACACCGGACATCGCCAAGGTGCTGGTGAACAACGACCAGACCGCCGCACAGATCAACCTGCGACTCGCACAAGGCAGCCTCGAGGATCGCTCCGTGCTCGTCGACGAACTCGCTGCTGACCTCGACACGCGGATCGCTGCGCTGGACGTCCCGGCCGACAGCATCCTGCTGACCGACCTCCCGGAAGGGCAGGACCCGGTGAAGGCCACGCCCGCAGGGTTGGCGACCGTCGGCATCGGCCTCCTCGAGAACCTCTCGGCGAACCGAGCGAACCTCACCTACCTCGCACTCGCGCTGGCCGGGTTGTTCCTCGTCATCCGTCTACGCAGTCTGCCGCGAGCGCTCCTCGCGCTCGTTCCCGTCTTGATGGCGGTCGGCGCGTCGTCGCTGTTCGTCGGTCTCCTCGGGTTCGAACTCAGCCCGCTGACCACCGTGAGCGGGCCGCTGGTGATCGCGTCGTGTGCCGAGTTCTCGGTCCTGATCCTCGGGCGATATCTCGAGGAACGACAGAACGGCTTGACCCCGCGCGAATCGACCGACACCGCTGCCGGTCGAACCGGTCGAGCGTTCTTCACCTCCGCGATGACGACCATCGGCGGCTTCGCCGTGCTGATCGTCTCGCCGCTCCCGTTGCTCCGCGACTTCGGCATCATCGTGACGCTCAACGTCGCAATCGCACTCCTCGCCGCACTCGTCGCCATGCCGCCGTTGTCGGTCTGGGTGGACGAGAAGGGCTGGCTGGGAACACAGGAGCAGGGCAACACCGGCGACAAGGCGGTGCGGATGGCGGCAGTTGTGCCGGGCAAGCAGCTGATCGGTGCCGCCGTCGGTGCTCTGGCACTGCTGGCCGGCGTGTTCGTCGTCTACTCGAGTGCGGACACCTCCAGTGGCGCATCTGACACGGTCGCCTTCGCGGCGCAACCGCTGCCAACGACCACCACCACGACGACGACCACGACCACCACCACGACGACCGTGCCAGGGGAGGATCCGGAACCCACTCCGACCGGACCGGCCATCGACCCGTCCACGTTCGGTGACGAACGACCGACGGGTGCCGTCGGCGGTTTCCTGTTCGACCTGCTGACGAGCGACGAGATCGGCGTTGCGCCGAATGTCGCGAACTGTGCGGTCGAGACGCTCGCCACCCGCATCAGCGACGAAGATCTGATCGCCCTCGGTGCCGCGGAAGCCTCGGATGAGTCACTCGAGTTCGTGGTCCCGGCAGCGCTCGACTGTGGCATCACCCAGAACCAGATCGACCGGGCTGTCGCATCGCTGCGCAACGAGCCGTTGCCCGACGCCGAAGAAGCGCCGGCCGACGAGCCGGCACCGGCTGACGACACCGAACCAGCCGAGGAGCCCGAGCCCGAGCCCGCAGGTCCCGAGATCGACCCGTCGACCTTCTCCGCCGACAAGCCGGCCGACCCGATCGAAGGAACGGTGTTCGACCTGCTCGTCGGTGGGGGCGCATTCACCGGTCAGGGAGTCGACCCGATGGTCGCCAACTGCGGGATCGAGACCACGGTGACCGACAACGGCCCGGCTGTGCTCGGGCTGCTGGCTGCAGGTGACGCCACGGCGATCGAGCAGGTCAAGACGTCGGTTGCCAAGTGCGGCATCGCCCCCGAAGTCGTCGATGCATCCCTCCTCGAATTCACTGGAGGCTGAGCCAGGCCGGATCGCCGTCTCGCTGCGGCGTTCCGACATCGCTGCTCCCGGCCGAAGGGCCGCTCGGCTCGTCGCTCCGTGCGACACGACGATTCGATCCCGGCTCGGCTTCGCTGACTTCGGAGTGAGAGTGTCCTCGGTTCAGCGTGTCGGCACCGATCGTGTTCGGCATCGGCATCGGCATCGGCATCGGCATCGGCATCGGTATCGGTATCGGTATCGGTATCGGTATCGGTATCGGTATCGTGTGGACCGCTGTCAGCGAGTTCCGCGCCCTGCGCGACCGAGCGTTCGGAACCAACGATTCTCCCGGTGTCCGACGATGCAGCCGGGACCTGTCGCGTCGTGGAGACCCGAGTCCGGGTGGCCGACCTCATCGTCAGGAATCGGACGCTCGGTCACCCGGCTGCAAAGCTGGACGAATGGCCGAATCCATCGAACTGTCCGAATCCGTCCGTCTCGAACGCGAAGGTGACGTCGCTCTCGTCATCGTGAACAACCCGCCGGTCAACGCGCTCAGCTGGCACGTGCGCCAGGGCCTGTTCGACGGCATGAACCAAGCGGTCGAGTCGGGTGCCAAAGCGATCGTCGTGATCTGTGACGACCGCACCTTCATCGCCGGCGCGGACATCAGCGAGTTCGGCGGAAGCGTCCCCAAAGCGGCCAGCCTGCAAGAGGTGCAGAGTGCGATGGAAGACGCTCCCGTCCCGGTCATCGCTGCCATCCACGGCACGGCTCTCGGTGGTGGGCTCGAAGTCGCACTGTGCGCGCACTACCGAGTGGCGGTCGATTCTGCGAAGTTCGGTCTGCCCGAGGTGAACCTGGGCCTGCTCCCCGGCGCCGGCGGCACGCAGCGCCTCCCGCGTCTCGTCGGCGTGGCCAAGGCGCTCGAGATGATGACCACGGGTCGTCACATCAGCAGCGGTGAAGCCGAGGAGGGTGGCCTCGTCGACGACGTGGTCGAAGGTGGCCCCGAAGAACTGAAGGTCGCGGCCATCGCGTTCGCCGACAAGGCAATCGCCGAGAGCCTCCCGCTGGTGCGTGTCCGCGACCGCAACGAACTCGTCGAAGCCCACAAGGGCGACGATCAGATCTTCGCCGACTTCCGCAAGGCCATTGCTCGCAAGACCCGTGGCTTCCTCGCTCCCGAGTACAACATCCGGTGTATCGAGGCCGCCGTCAACGAGCCCTTCGAGGACGGTCTGAAGACCGAAGGCAAGCTGTTCATGGAGCTGATGACCGGCCCGCAGTCGGCCGCGCAGCGCTACTACTTCTTCGCCGAACGAGCCGCGAACAAGATCCCCGACATCGCCAAGGACACACCGCTGATCGACGTGCAGAAGGTCGGTGTCCTCGGGGCCGGCACGATGGGCGGGGGCATCACGATGAACTTCGTCAACGTCGGCATCCCCGTCACGATCGTCGAACGCGATCAGGAGTCGCTCGACAAGGGCCTCGCCGTCGTGCGCAAGAACTACGAGCGGTCACGCTCCACCACGGCCGAGCAGGTCGAGGAGCGCATGGCACTGATCACCGGCTCCACGTCGAAGCAGGACTTCGCCGATTGCGACATGGTGATCGAGGCGGTCTTCGAAGACATGGACCTGAAACAGTCGATCTTCCGGGAACTCGACGAGATCTGCAAGCCGGGTGCGCTGCTCGCCTCGAACACGTCGGCCCTCGACGTCAACAAGATCGCCGACGCCACCAGCCGCCCGGAGTCCGTCATCGGCATGCACTTCTTCAGTCCGGCGAACGTGATGAAGCTGCTCGAGAACGTCCGCGGTGACAAGTCCTCCGACTCGGTCGTGGCGACCACCATGGCAATCGGCAAGAAGATCAAGAAGGTCAGCGTCATGGTCGGGGTGTGCCCGGGCTTCGTCGGCAACCGTATGTTGTTCATGCGCGGCGCCGAAGCGGAGCGCATGCTCATGGAAGGCGCCACGCCGGCGCAGATCGACAGCGTGCTCTTCGACTTCGGCTTCCCGATGGGCCCGTTCTCGATGAGCGACCTCGCCGGCCTGGACATCGGCTGGAAGGAAGCGGAGTCCTCGTCGTCGACGATCCGCGAGATCCTCTGCGAGAACGGTCGCCGCGGCCAGAAGAACGGTCGCGGCTACTACACGTACGACGCCGAGACGCGCGCCGCCACGCCGGACCCGGAGGTCGAGCAGTTCATCAAGGACTTCGCGATCAGCAAGGGCCACGAACAGCGCGAGGTCACCGACCAGGAGATCCTCGAACGGCTGCTCTACCCCATGGTCAACGAAGGCGCGAAGATCCTCGAAGAGAAGATCGCGATCCGCGGCAGCGACATCGACGTGGTGTGGGTCAATGGCTACGGCTGGCCCGTCTACCGCGGCGGACCGATGCACTGGGCCGACAGCGTGGGCCTCGCCGAGATCGTGTCGAAGATCGAGGAGTACAGCTCGTCGCTCGGTGGCAAGCACTGGGAGCTCAGCCCGCTGCTGAAGCAGCTCGCCGCCGACGGAGGCCAGCTCCAGACTCACGCCGGCTGACGCCGTCGCACTGCGTCCAACATTCCTCTGACTAAGGTCAGAGGAATGTTGGACGACACGGTGGCGGTGCTGCGCCATTTCAACCGGACGTTCACGCCACGGATCGGCGTGCTCGACGAGAGTTTCCTGGGGACGGGCCTGCCGTTCGCGGCTGCCCGGCTGCTGTTCGAGATCGGGCTGGCGCCCGTGACGGTCCACGAGCTCCGCCGTCGACTCGGAGCGGACTCGGGATATGTGAGCCGACTGCTGCGGCGCCTGGAGGACGACGATCTGATCCGGGTCGCCGACGACCCGACCGATGGTCGCCGTCGTATCGCTGCGCTCACCGACGCTGGTCGTCTGGCGTGGAACGACCTCGATGGCCGCTCCGACGAGATCGCACGTCGCCTCGTCGACCGGCTGACGGCCGACCAGCACGACCAACTGCGGGACGCGCTGACCCGCGCCGACCGTCTCCTCCGCCTGGCTGCCGTGACCCTCAACGAGGTGGCGCCAGGCGGTGCCGAGGCGATGACGGCGATGCGCGCCTACGTGGTGGAACTGGATCAGCGGTTCCCTGAACGCTTCGACATCGGCACCGGCTTCGACGACGACGAAATCGCTCAGATGACCGGACCGAGCGGCACATTCATCGTCGTCGCAGACCGCCATGCCAGCGACGACGGAACAAGCGTCCTCGGCTGCGGCGGCCTGCGACGGCTCGACGACACCACCGCCGAGATCAAACGGATGTGGGTCCACCCGTCGATCCGCGGACTCGGACTCGGCCGGCAGCTCCTCGACCGACTCGAGATCGCAGCTCGGCAACTCGGGTACCAATCCGTTGCCCTGGACACCCACGCCACGCTCGATTCAGCGATCGCGATGTACGAAACGGCCGGATACCTCCGAGTCGACCGGTACAACGACAACCCGTACGCGCATCTCTTCTTCCGACGAGAACTGTCGTGACCATCCGCATTCGACCGTGGAGACAACATGAGGCGGTCCATCGAGGCGGAGTAGAGGGTTCCGGGTCGCCACCGACCGGTGCGCGGCGACTGGGATCGACCGGCTGACGCTGGGTGCGAGCGCACCGACGACCACGGCGCAACGCAGTGTTCTTCGCCCGCTCGCTCATCCCCTTCGGAGGACGCGAACTCACCTCGGTCAGGTCGTGGGTGATTGCACGTGGCGCAGGTCGCGGACGGCGGAGATGACGGCCGCTGCGAGCCAGAAGGCGCCCACCAACTGCAGCACGCCGATCGGTGCGATGAGGCCGGGCACGAGGAACAACACCGCGATCATCGACAAGCCGAGCACGCTCGGGCCCTTCCGGTAGCCCGGGACGGTGAGCACATCGAGCAACGAAGCATCGGCCATGGCGTCAGTGTGTCAGTTCGCCGATGGCGAAGCGCGAAACATCTCCGCACCAAAATGAGAACCTCGGCGCGTCAGCGGAGCCGGAAATCGTCGACTCAAGAACGACGTCGACTCGAGAACGACGTCGACTCAAGAACGACGAAGGCCCCACCTCGGGGGCGGGGCCTTCGTCGTTGTGGTCTCGACCGGCGTCGATCCGGTGACCTCTCACTTTTCAGGCGAGCGCTCTGCCAACTGAGCTACGAGACCGTTCTGATGCGCCGAGCCCTTCAGCGGGCCTCCTGGCGAACCACCTCCGGTGCACCACCAACCTCGTGGTGTCGCACCGGCCAGCGGTTCTCCGGAAGGATCGACTCGCCCGTGTGAGCGTGAGGGTCCGATACATCGTTCTCTTGACCTGTGCGATTTCTCGCTCAGATTCACAAAAGCCATTCACCGAATGCTCGGTGAATGGCCCCTGTAGCGGTCCCGACGGGATTTGAACCCGCGACCTCCGGCTTGACAGGCCGGCGTGAACTCCTGACTTCACCACGGGACCAGTTGGTATTCCCGGCAGGTGTCACGCTGCCATGTGTTCTATGTGTAGCGCGTTTCCGCACCGCACCCCCAACGGGATTCGAACCCGTGCTGCCACCTTGAAAGGGTGGAGTCCTAGGCCGCTAGACGATGGGGGCCTATTCGAGGCTGGGCCTCTTCTCGTTGAGAGCGAGATGAATCTAACAGCGCTGTCCCGGCGTTCCACGCGCGGATTGCGAGACAGCGTCGCGTTGGCCGATCACCGGGGTCTATCGTCACCCCCCATGCAGTGGACTGGACGGCGCGGCAAGCTCAACCGACTCGGGATCGGAATCGGGATCGCGTACCTGCTCGGGACGATCTCCACCGCCGACATCGTGGTCAAGAAGATGGCCGGCTCCGACCTGCGCGGCCAGGGCACCGGTAACCCGGGAGCAGCGAACGCGATGAAGGTGCTCGGCACGAAGGCGGGTCTCGTCGTGATGGCCGGCGACATCGGCAAGGGCGTGGCCGCGTGTGCGATCGGCGGAGCGTTGGCCGGTCCGACCGGGGCGCACCTCGCCGGCACGGCGTCGGTTGCCGGGCACTGCTACCCGGTGATGAACGGGTTCAAGGGTGGTAAAGGCGTGGCCACGAGCGTCGGGCAGTGCTTCGCCACGTTTCCCGCCTACTTCCCGATCGACGTCGGTGTCGCCGCAGCAACCGCTGCGGTGCCGGCGTGGAAACAGCGGGCGCTCGCCGCGACGCTTGCATCGAGTGCATGCTGGATCGTCGGCGGCATCGTCTGGTGGGCCAAGGGATGGCGCAACCTGTGGGGTCCGAAGCCGTCGATCATGCTGCCGGTCAGCGCCATCCTGTCCAGCGCGATCATCGCCGAACGGTTCGTCGCTGCGGGCAACCCGAACCCCCTGACCGGCCGCACGGCGTCGGGAGCATCCGCATGATCGGCATCGTCGTCGACTCGAACAGTCAGATGCCCCGTGAACTCGCCGAGCGACACCAGATCGTCGTGATTCCTCTCACCGTCACCGTCGACGGGGTCGAACGCTTGGAAGGCGTCGATCTCGACGCCGACGAGTTCTACGGGTTCTGGACCGAGGACCACGAACCGAAGGTGGAGACCAGCCAGCCGTCGCCAGGTGCGTTCGTCGCGGCGTACACGGAACTACTCGAGCGAGGGGCGACGGAGATCTTGTCGATCCACATCGCCGACGCCATGAGCGGCACCCTCAACTCGGCGCGTCTCGCACGAGAGATGGTCGACGCTCCGGTGCGGCTCGTGGACACGGGAACGGCCAGCTTCGGCATCTCGTGCTGTGCCTGGCTCGCAGCCGAAGCGGTCGCAGCCGGTGCGGACCTGGAACGTGCGGCAGCGCTCGCCGAGACCCGCGCTGCGGGGCTGCACACGACCTTCGTGGTCGGCGTCCCGCGCCTCATGGACCGGTCGGGACGCGCCGTCGGCGTCGGCGTGGAGGGCGCGGCCGAAGATGGCATCCCGGTGATCGCCATGACGGGTTCGGACTTCTCCGTGCTCACGACGGTCACGGACCTCGACGCTGCCGTCGGCGCGATGGTCGACGACGCACTTGCGTGGACGCCGAGTGGACGCGACGGGCTGAAGGTGGCGATCGGCACGTCCGACGCGTCGAGCGCACCGATGTCGGCGGCGCTCACGCAGGCGTTGACCGGCGAAGCGTCGATCGCCGAAGTGTTGCAGTACCGGATCGGCCCCAGCGTCGGCGCCCACACCGGCCCCGGCACCTCCGGTCTCTTCGTTTTCTGACGTTCTGAGGCCAGGAACCCCGAGGGTTGACTCTCGGGTAGGTCGAGGGCTCAGAGTGAGCGTGTGAACATGATGAACATCGGCGAGTTCGCCCGTCGCACCGGTCTGTCCATCAGCGCGATCCGTTTCTACGGCGATCGTGGACTGCTCGAACCAATCGACATCGATCCGTCGAGCGGCTATCGGTCCTACGCGGTCGATCAGGTCGAGCCGGCTCGGATGATCGCGGACCTGCGGCGGATGAACATGCCGCTGGTCGACATCGAACGGGTACTCGAATCGTCCGACATCGAACAGCGCTCGGTCGTCCTCGAACACGTCGAACGACTCGAGACCGCCGTGGATCGTGCTCACGACATCGCCCACTCACTCGGCGCACAGCCGACACGTCAGGAGACACCGATGACCACCACCACCACCAGCACGACCAGCACGACCAGCACGACCACCATGACTGCGACCCTGGACGCACGAAGCCTCGGGCAAGCGCTCGAACAAGTGCTTCCCGCTGCGGGACGGTCAGCGTCGCAGCCACACCTGATGTGTGTGTTGATCGAATCGAAGGACGGTTCGGTCCGCTTCGTGGCGACAGACAGTCATCGTCTCTCGATTCGCGACGTCGTGCCGTCAGGCACTCCGACCGACTCTCGAGCAGTCGTCGCGGCGGACACGGTTCGCGAGTGGGGAGCGGCGCTGAGTCACAGCGTCGATGTCGCGCTTGCGACGGATGGGCGCTCGGTCACCGTCACCGGCGATGAGATCGCCTTGAGTGCCGCCATCGTCCCGGTGACGTTCCCGGACTACGAACCGATCCTGGTGACGTCACAGGACCGCTTCGGAGCAACGGCCATCGCAGTGCGCCACGACCTGGTCGCAGCGTTCGACAGCTTCGACGCCAGTGGGGCGGTCCTGCTCAGCACGTCGGGCGAGGGTCTCACCCTGCAACGGCGCGATGTCCGAATCGACGTTGCTGCGTCGTGCGAAGGACCGGACGTTCACGTCGCGCTCGACCCGAGATACGTCGCGGACGCATTGAGCGTCGCAGTCGGTGTCGAAGCCGTCATCGAGATCGCCGATGCGCTTCGCCCCGTGATTCTCCGGTCAGCGGACGACGGCACCTACACGTCGCTCCTGATGCCGGTGAAGCTGGACTGAGCCGCGCCGGCTCGCTCAGGCCCGTGCGAGGGGATTGCGGTCGGTCCGGCCGGCTCGCTGGCGGAGGTCGGCGGGGACGACCGGGAGCAACATGCCGTACGGGGCCGCGTTGTAGAGGTGGTGGATCCGGTGCGCTTCACCCAACCGATCGAACACTGCGATTCGGCGCCCGGAGAACCAGTCGAGGCGGCCGTGGATGTACACGTCGTGGACGAGTGCGTACGCCGCGCCGTACAGCGTGACGCCGACGCCGACGGGCACCAGTGACCCGAATCCGTCCCAGTTGAAGCCGGCGAAGAACCCGATGTTCACTCCGGCGGCGAACATCACCGGATACCAGTCGTTCGCCTCGAATCGGGAGACGACGCGCCGGTGATGGCTGCGGTGCAGGAACTCGCCGATGCCGTGCATCACCCACCGATGCGTCGCCGCGGTGACAGGTTCCATGGCGAAGAACGCCAGCACCACGATCACGAAGGTCGGCCAGGTCATCGATCGCGACGATATCCCCCTCCCGCCCGCGGACTTCCGATCCTCCGTCGATGTTGCAGAGCTGTCACGATCGCGACATGTCGAGATGGACCACGCTCACCGCCGATGTCGAGGGTCGTATCGGTCGGCTGACGCTGAACCAACCGGATCAACTCAACCCGCTCGGCACCGTTCCGCTCGCCGAGATCGCCGACGCCGCTGCGTGGTTCGACACGACCGACGCGTCGATCGTCATCGTCACCGGCGCAGGCCGTGCATTCTCGTCGGGATTCGACTTGAGGGAGTTCGCCGGTCGGCCCGGCAGCGAGGAGGACACCCCGGCCGCTGCCCGCGCACAGGCAGACCTCGGGCGGATCATGGCCGAGGCCATGGAACGGATGCGAGCTTTGACCATCGCTGCGATCAAGGGTCCGTGCGTCGGTGGCGGCGTGGTCCTGGCCGGCGTGTGCGATCTACGGATCGCCGCTGACGACACCGTCTTCTCGATTCCCGAGGTCGACCTCGGCATCCCCCTCGCCTGGGGCGGCATCCCTCGACTCGTTCGCGAGATCCCGCCGGCGATCGTCCGCGAACTCGTCCTCACCTGTCGACCCTTCGATGCAGCAGAAGCGCATTCGCTCGGCTTCGTCAACCGAGTCGTTCCTCGCGCCGAGCTCGAAGCCGTTGTCGACGAACTGGCCGAACAGCTCGCACGCAAGGCCCCGTCGGTGGTGCATGCGACCAAGCGACAGGTCAACGCCGCACTCGAGGATGTGGCGAGCACGGCGGGGGCGTGGGCCGACGCCGACCAGCTCGGCGCAGCGATGCGCGACCCGGAAGCCCGTGCGGCGGCGCGGGACTATCTGAACCGTCGTCAGGCGTAGCTGGCCAACGCGTCGGCGATGGTTGCTTCGGCGACCCCGGGCGAGTCGACGACTGCCGCCAACCACTTCGGCCGGAAACTGCTCGCCACCGTGATCGGGCTCGTGACCGGAGCGCCGGCGTTCGCCAGACCGACGAACGAGACGGCGTAGTCGCCGGGGCGCAGGTCGCGTCCGAGTTCGACCAGGGCGTACGGGTCGGGAGTCGTGCCGTCGGTCTGCAGCGAGAAGACCGCCTGAGAACTCGGTCCGGTCGGGCCGCCGGCGAGGCCGGGACCGTCGACGAGGATCACGCCGTGCACCTGCGAGGCGCGTGCACCGGCGATCTGCAACGCAACGTAGGCGCCGAGTCCGCGGCCGAGCACCGTGATGGAGCCCTCGGGGTCGTCGTTCGTGAGGTGTGCGAGCGCCTGGTCGACGTCGGCCATCAGTGTCTCGGGCGAGTACCCGCCACTGGCAGGGCAGGTGGATTCGCCGTGGCCGGTGAAGTCGAGCGCTGCGATCGCGCCGGGCCAGTCCTCCACCCACGCTGGAGTGGCAGCGGGGGAGCGGTCGCCGAGCCCGTGGAGCAGCAGCAACGGTCTGCTCGGATTGGCCGCGTCGAGCGGCTCGGGGCGCAGGAGGTGGAGCGCGAGATCGATGCGGTTGTGGCGCAGCATGACGACCTCGGCGCTTGCGGTCTCGCTCGTCATGACGGATCTCCGATGAAGTCGAGAACGAGCTCGCTGACGACGTCGGGTTGTTCGATGTGGACGAAGTGGCCGACATCGTCGAGCACCTCACATCGGCCATCGAGTGGCATGTAGGGCTCGACCTTGTGCGGTGGTGTCCCCCAGCCCATCTCCTCCATCTGTGCGCCGAGGATCCCGAGGAACGGCATCGGGAGGCCGGGCAGGCGCAGCAGCATCCATTCCGGACGCCAGGGCCCGAAGCCGCCGAAGCGGAGTGCCGGGTCGATTCGCCAACGCCAGCCGTCATCCGACTGGAACCCGCCCGTGGACGCGAGTCGACGCAGCCACTCGTGGGGCAGACGTGGATTCATCCGACCGCGGCGCGCTGCGAGTTCGTCGAGCGTGCCGGGCTTGCGGCTCGCCGTGGCGGTGCGGCGTCGATGATCGAGCCATCCCGCCAGGTCCTTGGCGAGCATCGTGGTGCGCTCGTGTTCGGCGAGGTCGGGCATGTTGCGCTTGTAGGGGATGCCGTCCATGTTCACCAGGGAGCGGAATCGGTGCGGCTGGGCGTCCGCCAACTGCGTCATCAGTGCGCCACCCTTCGAGTGGCCGACCACCGGGATCGGGCGGCCACCCGCCACGTGGTCGAACACCGCGAGCGTGTCGCGCATGTCGCCATCCCACGAGTAGAGCGCAGCGTGCTCACTGTTGCCGTGCCCTCGCTGATCCCAGCTGACCACGCGCCAGCCGGCGTCGGCGAGCTTCGGGGCGAACCCGTCGAAGGTCCTGGCGAAGTCGAACCCGCCGTGCATCATCATCAATGGGGGTGCATCGGCATCGCCCCATTCGTGCACGGCGATCCGCAGCCCGTTGGCCGGGAGGTCGTAGTTCCGGTCCGGTCGGCGAGCACCGGGAAAGGGCGATTCGCCGAACTCGTCGAGGCCGAGATCAGCGTCGGGTGCGACAGGACCATCGGGCGAAGTGTCGAGCGGAGCATCGGGAGTCGTGTCGGCCACGTGGCGACGGTAGCCGTCATGGTCAGGTGGTCGGCAGCCCGGGCGGCGTATCATCGGTGCGATGTCGAGTGATGGGGCAACAGGGGGGCGCAGGTCGTTCGAAGCGTTGGGCGTCGGTGCCACGGCGATCGCGGTCGGAATCGTCGTGTCGGTCGGACTCGCTGCCTGCGGCACCACTGACGAAGCGTCTCGTATGACGCTGCCGCCGTTGGAGACCACGACCACCACGACCACCACGACCACGACGATCCCGTTCGAGCGGTTCTACGAGATCCAGCCCGGCGACAGTCTGAGTGCCATCGCCGCCGCGAAGGGTGTCTCGGTCGTCGAGATCCTCAATGCGAACCCGCAGCTCGAGGGTGAGGACTCCATCCAGGCCGGTCAACGGATTGAGATCCCGGCGACCGACTCCGTTCCAGACGAGGTGCCCGCTGCCGACACCGAGTCCGCGCCGGAGACCGAACCCGAGCCCTGAGTCGGAGATCACTCGGCGGCGACCCCGGTGGTCCCTACACTTTCATCCATGAGCTTCTGGCCGAACGCCGAACACTGGAGCGTGAAGATTCCGCTCGACACCCCGCACCCCCGTCTCGACGTGCTTGCCGAGACCGGCGTCGTCGTGTTGGACGACGCGACCTTCGAGTGCCCCGAGTCCGAGTACCTGGCACTCGAGTACATGGACTGGAAGTCCGGTGGCGACACCAACTTCGCGCCGCTCGCCACAGCCGACGGGGAGCTCGACTGTCGAGGATTCTGGGACAAGGGCAAGACCGACAAGGACGCGCTGTGGACCTCCAATGCCGACGTCGCGCCGTCCATCCGTGACTACGTCGACGGCGTCGGAGCGAATTTCGGTCGGGTGCGCGCCATCAAGCTGGCTCCGCAGGATCGCGACGGCGCGATCCGATCGCTGCACCGCGACGACAACAACCGCTTCAACCCGGACGACGAAGGCTGGGTCGTGCGGTCGTGGGTGGAGCTGACCGACAACCCGGACAGCTACATGATTCTCATGGACAACGACGAGAACGGTCTCCCCGATGCGTCGACCGAGATCCGCGTGCCACTCCACAAGGGCGCCCGCTTCGTCGTCGACACGCAGCGTCTGTGGCACGTCGTCGTCCACCCGGGCACCGAGCCCCGCTATGCGCTGATCACCAGCTTCGAGTCCGGCCCGGCTCTCGACACCTGGATCGACGCGAACACCCCCGCCGCCTGACCTCTGCGATGGACAGCGGCCTGCGAGATGGAAGGTTCACCGAGGGTTCGCTGCATCGGCGCATCGTTGCGCTGCGCGGGTCCGGGCGCTCGGGTGTTCGGACGCTGTTGCGGGTGATCGAGGGCCGAGAGGCCGTATCAGGCGCGCACAGTTGGTTGGAACGCGAGTTCCTTCGCCTCCTTCGCGGCGCAGGCCTCCCTCGGCCCGAGCCCCAGCGGGTCCTGACGAAGGCAGGCGATCGGCTGGTTCGCGTCGACTTCCACTTCGCCGGAACACCCGTCGTCGAGGTGCTCGCCGAGATGCGGCACGGGAGGTCGTCGGCGACCATGCGGTGGCGATCGACGTTGCGGCCCGATCGTCGCTGTCAGGTGGTGCGGTGTTGGACGGCGAGGTCCGCGATGTCGCGCATGATCTTGGCGATCTCGTAGTCCTTGGGCGTGTAGATGCGCGCAATGCCGTTCGCCAGGAGCCCGGCGCGATCGTGTTCGGGGATGATGCCGCCGAGCACGACCGGTGTGTCGACTCCCATCTCCTCGAGGTGAGCGAGCACGTCGGGCACCAGCTCGAGGTGCGAGCCGGACAGGATGGACATGCCGATCACGTCCGGATCCTCGTCGCGTGCCGATGCCGCGATCTGTTCCGGGGTCATCCGGATACCGGCGTAGACGACCTCCATGCCGGAGTCGCGAGCGGCGACGGCGATCTGCTCGGCGCCGGACGAGTGCCCGTCGAGGCCGGGCTTGGCGACCAGGAACTTCGGCGGGCCGCCGGCGATGGACTTGACGTATGCGGCGACCTCGGCCAGGCCAGCCGCTGGCGCAGCGGCGCCACCGACTCCGGTCGGAGCCCGGTATTCGCCGAACACCTTGCGCATCACCGTTCCCCACTCGCCGGTCGTGCCGCCGGCCTTGGCGAGCACGATGGACGCCGGCATGACGTTTCCGCCGTCAGCGGCGACCCGGCGCAGGTCGTCCAGCGCAGCGTCGACCGCCGGCTGATCGCGCGAACCCCTCCATTCGACGAGCCCGTCGATCGTCTGCTGCTCGACGGCCGGGTCCACCTTCATGATGTTGTTCTCACCACCCAGCGGTGACTCGGCGGTCTCGACGAAGTCGTTGACGCCGATCACCTTCTGGTCGCCGGACTCGATGCGGCGGGTCCGCGCCGCCATCGACGACACGAGACGCGCCTTCAGCGTCTCGACCGCCTCGAAGGCGCCACCCATCTCCAACACGTCGTCGAGTTCGGCCTGGGCTTCGGTGCGCAGTTCGGCGGTACGACCCTCGATCACGACCGAGCCTTCGAACAGGTCGCCGTACTCCAGCAGGTCGGACTCGAACGCCAGCACCTGCTGCATCCGCAGCGACCACTGCTGGTCCCACGGTCGGGGCAGACCGAGCGCCTCGTTCCACGCGGGCAACTGCACCGAGCGGGCGCGAGCATCCTTCGACAGGGTCACAGCGAGCATCTCCAACACGATGCGTTGCACGTTGTTCTCTGGTTGCGCCTCGGTCAGGCCGAGCGAGTTGACCTGGACGCCGTAGCGGAACCGCAGCGCCTTCTCGTCGGTCACGCCGTACCGCTCGCGTCCGATGTCGGCCCACATGTCCGTCATCGCTCGCAGCTTGCAGATCTCCTCGACGAAGCGGATGCCGGCGTTGACGAAGAACGAGATCGACCCGAACACCTGCGAGAACTTCTCGTCGCTGACCTGGCCGGACTCCTTCACGGCATCGAGCACGCCGATCGCCGTGGCCATCGAGTAGGCGATCTCCTGGACCGGCGTGGCGCCGACCTCTTGAAGGTGGTACGAGCACACGTTCATCGGGTTCCACTTGGGTGCGTGTTCAGCGCACCACGCGACCATGTCGACGATCAGCCGACGCGACTCGGCCGGCGGGAAGATGTAGGTGCCCCGCGACAGGTACTCCTTGACGATGTCGTTCTGCGTCGTGCCTCTCAGTTCCTGTGAGGTCA
The DNA here is from genome assembly GCA_963797925.1 of Ilumatobacteraceae bacterium. Lineage (GTDB taxonomy): Bacteria > Actinomycetota > Acidimicrobiia > Acidimicrobiales > Ilumatobacteraceae > Ilumatobacter_A. Next base: position 107,077 of record CAWCQZ010000003.1, read on the forward strand.
CTCCCTGCTCTTCGGCATTCGCGACGTACAGCGCCAGCAACCACGCCGCTGTGGCGTTGATCGTCATCGACGTGTTCATGTCGCCCGGCGGGATCTCGTCGAGCAGTTGGCGCATGTGTCCGATGTGCGCGACCGGCACACCGACCTTGCCGACCTCGCCTCGCGACATGATGTCGTCGGCGTCGTAGCCGGTCTGGGTCGGCAGGTCGAATGCGATCGAGAGTCCGGTCTGACCCTTCGCGAGGTTCGTTCGGTAGAGCGCGTTCGATGCGGCCGCCGTCGAGTGGCCTGAATAGGTGCGCATCATCCACGGCCGGTCGCGGTCCCTGGTCGTCACGTCCCGGGTCGTCGCGCTGGCGTCGCTCGTGATGCTCATTCCGAAAGTCTCGCCGCCACGGCCCGCTGCGCCAAACGGCCGGCACGTGACATACAGCCGTCGAGCAGCATGAGGAAATCCTCAAGTCGTGGTCGCTGATGGCCGAATCAATGGGTGTCCCGCAAGCGGGGCACGAACACCACAAGATCTCCCGACGGATGACCAGCCCCTCCCCGTGGCCGGCCGTTCGATCGGGGCGAGTTTCCCTTGGCGGGAACCAACGTCGGCCGGATGGCGGATCCGGTCGACGAAGGACGAGAAGGAGCAGCGAGCAATCGCTGCTCCTTCAGTCGTTTTCGGCGACGACGCGCGTGGCCTGCTGGAGCCGTCGGAGGTATTCGGGTCGTGCGACTTCGACGACCCCGAGCGATGCCAGGTGGGGAGTGGCCCATTGGACGTCGAGGAGTTCTGCGCCGGTGGAGCGGAGCCACTCGACGAGTTCGACGAGCGCGACCTTGGACGCGTCGGTGGCTCGGTGGAACATGGCCTCCCCGGCGAAGAAGTTGTCGATTCGCAACCCGTAGAGCCCGCCGACGAGTCGGCCGTCCTCCCAGGTCTCGACCGAATGCGCCCAACCGAGTTCGAACATCTTCGAGTAGGCGCGGACGAAATCGGACGTGATCCAGCGGCCGTCGCGCGTCGGCTCGGCGCATGCGGTGATCACGGACTCGAAGGCCTGGTTCATGGTGATGTCGTACCGGCGCCGGCTGCGACGCAGCGACTTCGACACCTTCAGCTCGTCCAGCGGCAGGACGCCACGCGGGTCGGGGGAGTACCACGCGAGTTTGCTGCGCTTCTTGGCCGGGTCGATCGGCATCGGGAACAGTCCGCCCCGGTAGGCGGAGAGCAGTGTCCCCGGTTCGAGATCGGCTCCCAGCGCGACGAGATCGACACCGGGTCGGCCGTCGGCCGGGCTGGGCATGGTGAACCGGCTCGGTTCCGGGTCGACGAGGGGCGCGTCGATGTCACGACCTCACAACACCAGAGGTGACCAGCGGTGTCCAGCCAATCGGACCAACTTCTGCCCGATTTGACCGAACAACCTCTTTGAGTGACGGCTCAGCCGGTTCAGTGACCAATTCGGAGCCGGCGACGTCCGCTCAGTAGGCGAGGTAGCCGCGCCCCGACTTACGACCCAACTGGCCGGCTGCGACCTTTCGCTTCAGCGATGTCGCGGCCATGAAGTTCGGGTCGCCGAACTCGCCGTGCAAGGCGTCGAGGATCGCGAGTGACGTGTCGAGCCCGACGAGGTCCAGGAGGGCGAACGGTCCCATCGGGAAGTTGCAGCCGCCCTGCATCGCCGTGTCGATGTCGGCGATCGAGGCGGTGCCCTGCTCCCACATCTTGATCGCGTTGTTGAGGTACGGGAACAGCAGCGCGTTCACGATGAAGCCCGCCCGGTCGACGACTTCGACGGCGTCCTTGCCGCACGACGAAGCGAACGCCAGGCTGGCTGCGATGGTCTCGTCTGACGCGGTGATCGGGCGGATGACCTCGACCAGCTTCATCATCGGGGCCGGGTTGAAGAAGTGGATGCCGCACACCGACTCGGGGCGAGAGGTGGCCATGGCCAGTTCGACGATCGGGAGCGTCGACGTGTTGGTCGCGAGGATCGCTCCGGGCTTGACGATGCCGTCCAGTTCGGCGAACAGCGACTGCTTGACACCGAGGTCTTCGACGACCGACTCGAGGACGAGGTCGCAGTCCGCGAGCGCCGAGAGTTCGGACGTGGCGGAGATCCGACCGAGGATCGCAGCGCGCTCGTCCGCCTCGAGACGGCCCTTGTCGACCTGTCGATCGAGGCCCTTGGTCAATTTCGCGATCGCCGCGTCCGCACCCTCCTGGGTGCGTGAGCGCAGCACGACCGTGCGGCCCGAACGAGCGGCGACTTCCACCAGGCCGGCGCCCATGATCCCCGAGCCGAGAATGCCGACCGTGTCGATGTTCGCTGTGCCGCCTGCCGGTATCTCTGTCATGGCGCCACCGTAGTTACCGATCGGTAGCTTCGCGAAAACTCGCATGCCGAGCGCGTCCCGAAGTTTGCCCGTGTTGTTGATCTGTTACCCCCTCCCTTTCGTCGAATGATGGGAATGCGTACTGTCCGCACCATGAAACGCGTCGGCCCGGTCCACCTGCTCGCAACGTTCGCGTTCACGCTCGGCGGTCTCGCCGTCGGGAGCGGCGGGGAGGTGGGAGCGAGAGTCGAGATCGACGACACACCCGACGTGGTCGTGGCCGGCGACGACTCCGCGGCTCGTTTCGACATCACCCACAACCTCGAACGCGACGAGTTCTTCGCCGTGTGGGAGGACACCGGATTCACCCCGACCGTGCCCGGGTCGAGTACCGGGGCGATTCTCGGCCAACGGCTGTCCGCCGACGGCTCGCCGCTGGGTGCACCGATCGTCGTCGCTGTCGGGCCGCCCGGGAGCAGTGATGCGCTGGCACGTCCCTTCGCGCCGCCGAAAGCCGCCTACAACACAGCGACCGACGAGTACCTGGTGGTGTTCGCTCGGGCGGCCCCGGGTCCTCAGGCGAGGACGTTCGTGACGACCGGGCGACTGGTCTCGGACGAAGGCGTGCTGGTCGGGAGCGAGGTGCCGCTGAATCCGCCGCTCGGCAACTTCCCTGCCTGCGCTCCCTTCTATCCCGAGGTGGTCGCGGACCCCGGCACCGGGGGATACGTGCTCGCGTACGACCTGGCGTGGGGAACGACGACGACGAATCCAGCGTGGGAGTGCGGTGGATTCGAAGCGTCTGAGTCGAGGACCATCATCCAGGCACTCGACGGTTCTCTCGTTCGAGGGCCTCGCGTGAGCTTTCCGACCAGCAACGAGGCAACGCGTGTGCGACCGAAGATCGCGCACAACCCGGTCACCGGCCAGATCATGGTGACCCAGCCGTTCGAAGGCCGGGTCCGCGCGTTCGAAGGTCGAAACGAGAGGTCGTTCGAAGCACAGATCTACTCGTCGTCGCTCACGCCGGTCGGACCGATGCTCACGATCGACGTCGACCCCACCGACGAAGGGAACTCCCAGCCGGTCAATCAGGCACACCCGATCGTCGACCCGGCGAGCGGCAACTGGTTCATCGTGTCGGCGGGATCGGTCATCGGGACCGTGTGGACGAACCTGCTCGATCCGTCCGGCGTCAGTCTGCGAGACGGCACGTCGTACGGAACCGGCGGCGTGAACAAGGTCAGCGCGGTCGGCGACGGCCGGTTCGTGGTCTCCGCGGACGGCGGCGGGATCCACCATCTCCGTGACGACGGCACCCGCATCCACACTCGCACCTCGCCGATCCGCGGCAGAAGTGAATCCTCGCAGGTGGCCACCGTGGGTCCGGGCGGCAGCGGCGTGGGCTTCGGTCTGTTCGAAGACGACACCGCCGCAATCGGCTTCCAGGTCGTCGCGCCCGGTGCGCTCCCCGTGCCACCGGCGCGGTTGCTGGAGACCCGTACGAACGACGGCTTGACGACCGTTGACGGTGAGGCGTTGGGAGGCGGCCCGGTGACAGGCGGGCAGCTGAAGGTCCTGCAGGTCGCCGGCCGAGGTGGTGTGCCCGATGATGCGCGAGCGGTGAATCTGAACGTGACCTCGGCGGGTGCATCCGCCGGCGGGTTCGTGACCGTCTTCCCGTGTGATGCCGACCAGCCGAACACGTCCAATCTGAACTACGCGGCGGGTGGAGCGGCGTCGGCGGCGGCGTTCGCTCGGCTCAGTGCAGCGGGCACGGTGTGTCTGTTCACGTCGGTCACGGCCGACCTGATCGTGGACGTGAACGGATTCGTTCCCGACGGTGGTTCGGTGGAGCCGTTGATCCCGGCTCGTCTGCTGGACAGCCGCCCATCGGGTGAGACCGACGATGGTGTCTCGCAGCGACAGGGCCGCGTCGGCGCAGGTTCGACCACGACGCTGAAGGTGACGGATCGTGGCGGCGTCGCGGTCGACGCCGATGCGGTGATCGTCAACGTCACGGCGGTGAATCCGTCGACGAATGCGTTCCTGACGGTCTTCCCGTGTGGAGAGCAGCGGCCGGGGACGTCGAACCTGAACGCGGCGGCGGGTTCGAACGTGAACAACCTGGTGCTCGCGAAGGTCAGTGCTGCGGGAACGATCTGCGTGTATTCGAGCGCCGAAACGCACCTGCTGGTCGACGTCGCCGCCTACGTCCCCGGCGGCGGCGGTTTGCTGTCCATCGTGCCGGCCCGCCTGCTGGAGACCCGCGCTGGATCGGAGACAGCCGATGGACAGAGTCAGTCGACGTCGCCGGTCCGAGCCGGGTCGACGACGACGCTGCAGGTCGCAGGACGCGGCGGGGTTGCCGAGGACGCAACGGGCGCAGTGCTGAACGTCGCGGCGATTCGTCCCGACGATGGCGGCTTCATCACGGCGTCTCCGTGCGACGAGGACCGGCCGCAGGCGTCGAACGTGAACTTCGGGGCCGGGGTGGTGGTGTCGAACGCGGTCGTCGTCAAGCTCGACTCGTCGGGTGACGTCTGTTTGTTCAGTACCTCTCGGACGGACCTCGCAGTCGACGTCGTCGGCTACTCCGTCGACTCGTAGATCAGCGGGGCGCGGGCCACAATCTCGATCCGCGTCGGGAGAGGACGGAAGCGGGGCGTCCAGGGTCGTATCCTGTGGCGCTCGCTCCATGTTTCTGCTGCTCCTCTTCCACCTGCTGATCGGCAGCGCGATCCTGATGTCGGGGGACCGCCTCGGTCGTCGAGCGTTCGCCGTCGCGGCCGCTGCGCCGATCGCCACGGTGATCTGGGCAGCGGCGCAGTGGTCGAGCGTCGTCGGTTCCCCCGGAAGCGACAACGCCGCCGATGCCGGGGAGCCGGTCTTCGAGTCGATCGGTTGGATCACCGGCCTCGATCTCGACATCTACCTCCGTTTCGACGCGTTCGCCTTGGTGATGACGCTGCTGGTGTCCGGCATCGGTGCGCTCATCTGCGTCTATGCGATCGGCTACTTCTCCCACATCGAGCCCGGGCAAGCGCGACTCGCCGGGCTGATGACGCTCTTCGCGGCAGCGATGCTCGGTGTGGTCTGGGCGGATCACCTGGTCGCACTTTTCGTTGCGTGGGAGTTGACGTCGATCACCAGCTACTTGCTGATCGGCAACGACGACCGCACGCCCAAGGCGCGAGCGGCTGCGCTGCAAGCGATCTTCATCACCGGCGCCGGCGGGCTCGCCCTCCTCGTCGGGCTGATCATCATCGGCCAGAGCGCTGGGACGTACCGGCTCTCCGAGATGATCGACCAGCCGCCATCGGGCGGAGCGATCTCGGCCGGCATCGTGTGCGTGTTGCTCGGTGCCTTCACGAAATCCGCCCAGGCCCCCTTCGGAAGTTGGCTGCCCGGCGCGATGGTTGCGCCGACGCCGGTGAGCGCCTACCTCCACTCCGCGACGATGGTGAAGGCCGGCGTCTACCTGGTGGCGCGGCTTGCGCCGATCCTGGCGGCGTCCGGTCAGTGGCGGTTCCTCGTCCTGGTGGTCGGGTCGGCGACGATGCTGATCGGCGGGCTCAGAGCGATGCGCCAGCGCGATCTCAAGCTGTTGCTGGCCTACGGCACGATCAGCCAGCTGGGCTTCCTGATGCTGCTGCTCGGCACGGGTGAGTACAAGATCGCGCAGGCCGGGATCGTCCTGCTCCTCGCTCACGGCGCCTTCAAGGCAACGCTGTTCATGCTCGTCGGCATCATCGATCACCAGGTCGGCACCCGCCACATCCGCGAACTCCACGGTTTCGGCGCCGGCTGGATGCCGGTCAAGGTGATGACCGTCATCGCCGCTGCGTCGATGGCCGGGATCCCTCCGCTCCTCGGCTTCGTCGCCAAGGAGAAGGGGATCGACACCTACCTCGAGTACGGCGAGTTCACCGGGTCGACCGCTGTGCTCGTCGTCATCGTCGTGGGCTCGATCCTCACGTTCGCCTACTCGGCGCGTTTCGTGCTCGGCGTCTTGGGCGTCCACGGGCAGGACGACAACGAGCCGGTCAGCCGGTCCGCGACCCCACCCCCGGCGATCTTCATCGGCCCGGCCTACGTCCTCACCGCTGTGACGGTCGTCGTCGGCCTCGCCCCGCTGATCATCAGCGACCTGACCAAGTCGGCGCTGCTCGGGCTGGACCCCGACGCCTCACCGTCGACCGTGAAGCTGTGGGCGGGGTTCAACACGGCGTTCGTGCTGTCGCTCGTGATCATGGCGATCGGAACCGTGCTCGCCGTGTTCCGACGCTCGGTCGCCACCACCCAGACCGCCCTTGCTCGTCCGCTGCGCACGCTTCCCTCGACCGAGGACGCGTTCCTGGCCGTGCTCCGTGCGATCGACGCCGTGTCACGCAAGGTGACCCGCTACGTCCAGACCGGTTCGCTTCCGACCTATCTCCTGGTCACCCTCGTCGCCGTGGTGATCGTCCCGGTCATCCCGATGATCGGCGAACTCGAGTCGCTCCCAGACTGGATCGAGAACCCGGTCCACATCCCCATCGTGGCGATCATCATCGGGTCCGCAGTCGGCGCGGCGCTGGTGCGCCGCCGTATCGCCGCAGTCGTGATGCTCGGTGCGGTCGGTTTCGCCATGGCGGGGCTCTACGAAGTCCAGGGTGCGCCCGATCTGGCGCTCACCCAGTTCGCGATCGAAACGCTCGGCACCGTGCTCTTCGTGCTCGTACTGCGGTTCCTCCCCACGCGCTTCATCGACATCGCTCCCGCAGTCGTCCGACCGCTTCGCCTCACCGTGTCGGTGCTGGTCGGCGCCGCGATCTTCGTGTTCGCGATCGTGTCCACGAACGCTCGATCCGATGTGGCAGCCCCGTCGATCTCGCAGGAGATGGTCGAGCGTTCCAAGCCCGACGGCGAAGGCAAGAACGTGGTCAACGTGATCCTCGTCGACTTCCGCGGTGTCGACACGATGGGCGAGATCACCGTGCTGCTCGTGGCCGCCGTCGGCGTCCTCGCGCTCGCCCGATCGGGTCGACGCCAGGGCATCCGTGACGACGACGCGATGATGGACGGGGCCGACGCGTCGGATTCGATGATGTTCGACGACCACGGAAACGACGAGCGCGCCGGCCGCGCCGGTGCCGAGGCCTCGTCATGAGACGTTCGCTCGTGATCGAAGTGTCGGTGCGTCTGCTGTACCCGTCCATCATCGTCCTGTCGCTGTACTTCCTCTTCGCAGGCCACAACCAGCCAGGCGGCGGTTTCGTCGGCGGTTTGGCGGCGGCTGCAGCGATCTCCCTGCGATACGTCGCGGGTGGCGTGAACGCCGTGCGCAACTCGTTCCGCTTCAAGCCGTGGACGATCATCGGCACCGGGCTCGCCGTGTCGGTCGGTACCGCCATCTTCCCGATGCTGCTCGGCGGCGCGATCCTCGAACACGGCACGCTCAAGCTGCACCCGCCCGTGCTCGGCGAGGTCAAGGCCACCTCGGCGTTGCCGTTCGACCTCGGCGTGTACGCGATCGTCATCGGGCTCGTGCTGATGATCTTCGAGGCGTTCGGTGAGGACGCCGACCATGAACTCGACAAGGTCGAAGCGCCCACTGTGCCGGCCGCTTCGGCGCTCGACGAGTACCGAGACCACGGCCAGCACGCATCGGCCAGCACCTGGCTCAGCCGCAGCGGCGACGATGACGATGACGATGACGATGACGAGGCCGACGTCACCTCCGATGCAGCGGGTGGCGTCGCATGAGTGTCCTGCTCGCGTTCACCGCAGCCGTGCTGTTCGGCCTGGGCACATGGCTGCTCCTGCAGCGCCGCCTCACCCGCATCGTCGTCGGGCTCGGGCTCATCGGCCACGGCACCAACATCTTGCTGCTCACCTCCGGTGGAGGCGGCGGCCTCCCGCCGGTCATCGGTACCGGTGACAAGAAGGACTTCGCCGATCCGCTCCCGCAGGCGCTCGCCCTCACCGCGATCGTCATCACGTTCGGTGTGACTGCGTTCCTGCTCGCGATGGCGTACCGCAGTTGGCAACTGACCCACGACGACGTCGTCGCTGACGACCTCGAAGACCGCATGATCGAACGGCGCCGCGGCAACGACGAACTCGACGACGCAGAGGCAGCCGACCTCGAAGGTGCCTCGGACTCGTCCGGCGACGATGATCCCAGCGACGTCGATCCCAGCGACCGGCCGGTCGGCCGGTCGCGGCCGAAGAACGGTGGAGAGTCGTGAACAGCGCACTCGTTCCACTGCCGATCGTGATCCCACTGTTCGCAGCGGCGATCACCGTCGTGTTCGGCAGGTTCCGCGTCCTGCAGCAGGTGGTGTCGCTCGCCGCGCTCGGCTCGGTCGTCGGCGTGTCGATCGCGCTCCTCGTCGAGGCGGACGAGTTCGGCGTCGTGAAGATGGACGCCGGGGGATGGGCCGCTCCGCTGGGCATCACCTACGTCGTGGACCGCCTGGCAGGCATCATGTTGGTGACCTCGTCACTGATGCTGCTCGTGGTGATGATCTATGCGATCGGCCAGAAGGGTGTTGCCGACAAGCACGTCGGATTCGCGCCGATCTACCTGGTGCTCGCCTCGGGTGTCTCCGCGAGTTTCATCACCGGGGACATGTTCAACCTGTTCGTCGCGTTCGAGATGATGCTCGCGGCGAGCTACGTGCTCCTCACGCTCGGAGGACGACAGGATCAGGTGCGCGCCGGCATGACCTACGTGGTCATCAGCCTGTTGTTCTCGGCGATGTTCATCACAGCGCTCGCGCTCCTGTACGCCGCGACCGGCACGGTCAACATGGCCGATCTGGCCGAGCGGATGCCCGAGTTGTCGAGTGGCGTGCGCACCGGCTTCTCGCTGCTGCTGATCTTCGTGTTCGGCATCAAGGCGGGTCTGTTCCCGCTGTTCTTCTGGCTGCCCGACAGCTACCCGACGGCCCCGGGCCCGGTCACGGCGATCTTCGCCGGGCTGCTGACCAAGGTGGGGGTCTACGCCATCATCCGTACCCAGACGCTGTTGTTTCCGCCGGAGTCGCAGCAGGGAACGGCACTGCTGATCATCGGCGGGCTGACGATGGTCGTCGGCGTGCTCGGTGCTCTGGCCCAGGACGAACTCAAACGCCTGTTGTCGTTCCACATCGTCAGTCAGATCGGCTACATGATCTTCGCCTTGGGCCTGTTCACCGTCGCCGGCGTGACCGCCGTGGTGTTCTACATCTCCCAGACCATCCTCGTGAAGACGAACTTGTTCCTGGTGGCAGGTCTGGTCGAGCGCCATGCCGGGTCGGGGCGCGTCTCGCGGGTCGGCGGGATCGCCAGGTCCGCGCCGATCATCGCAGTGTTCTTCGCTGTGCCGGCGTTGTCGTTGGCGGGGCTGCCTCCATCGTCGGGTTTCGCCGGCAAGTTCTCACTGATCGACGCCGGCGTCGCGTCCGAACAGTGGGTGATCGTCGGCGTCGCACTGTTGGTGAGCCTGCTCACGCTGTTCTCGGTGACCAAGGTCTGGTCGGGCGTGTTCTGGGGCGACCCCGAATCGGCACCTGCGCTCGACGAAGGTCGCACCCACGGCGGCCCACCCCTGATGGTCTTCGCCACGGCGGTCACCGTCGCGTTGTCGATCGCCTACGTGATCTTCGCCGGCCCGATCTACGACCTCGCCGAACGTGCCGGTACCGACCTGATGAACCCGCGGGTCTACATCGATGCCGTGTTGGGAATGTCGAACGGAGCTGACACGTGAGGACCTCACTCCGTCTCCCCATGCTCATCCTGTGGCTCACGATCCTGTGGGTGCTGCTGTGGGGTGACGTGTCGGCGGCCAACGTGCTCGGCGGGTTCGTCGTGGCGATCGCCGTGGTGCTGTTCGCCCGCCTCGACAGCGCCGCCTTGCGCCCCACCTACTTCCGACCGTGGTGGGCGCTGCGGTACGTGGCGCACGTGATCTGGGAGTTGCTCACCGCGAACCTGCGCCTCGCGTACGAGATCCTGACGCCGAAGGACACCACGTTCACCGGGATCATCGCCGTGCCGATCCGCGGTGGTTCCGATGCCGTGGTCAACCTCGTGGCGAACTCGATCACGCTGACGCCGGGCACCATGACCATCGACGTGAAACGACACGACCGGGACGACACCGCTCACGAGTTGACCGCCGGCGCCACGCTGTACGTCCACGGCATGTTCATGCAGGACGTCGAGGCGGTCCGCCATGACATCCTCCGGCTCGAAGCGCTCGCCCTCCACGCCTTCGGTACCAACGAGGAGTACGAGCGTGCGCTGTCCGACGTCGTCGCTCACGAACCTCTGCTCACCACGTCCGACACCCCGCCCCCGGAGGCTGGCCGATGAACACTGCCGCACTCGTCATCACCGCGCTCGCGGCCGTGTTGTTCGTGGCGCGCATGCTGCGCGGCCCCGCCCTCGCAGACCGCGTGATCTCGGTCGATGGGTTCGTGTCGACCATCGTGGTCGGCGTCACCATCGCGTCCGCCCGCCCGGACAGCGGCATCGTCGAGAGCACCGTGTTGGTCGTCGCACTCGGCGGCTTCGTCGGCACCGCCGTGCTCGCCCGATTCATCGAACGGCGGGGCAGCTGACATGGATCAGGTCTTCGACGTCATCGGCGGCATCTGCCTGATCGCCGGCGCCCTCTTCGCGCTGCTTGCCGGTATCGGCGTCCACAAGTTCGAGGATCCGTACTCGCGGATGCATGCGGCGGCGAAGAGCCCGACGCTCGGCCTCATCCTGGTGGCGATCGGTGCCGGGTTCTCGATCCGTACGTTCCCGGCCGTCGCCACCGTGTTCCTCGTGGTGGTCCTGCAGCTGCTGACCTCTCCGGTGGGCACCCACCTCGCAGGGCGAGCGGTGCATCTCCGGGTCGACGTGGAGCAGGACGGCCCCGACGAACTCGCCCGCGACGAGGCCGACCAGGCCTGATCGCTGCGCGAGGTCAGTCGGCGATCGACGCGATCAGCTCGCCGACGGTGTGATCTGCTTCGAGCGGGTGACGGAGTCGGATCTCGGTGTTGAGGTGATACCGGTTCCGTCGGCCGACCCGCTCGGCGGTGACGTAGCCGTTCTGCTCGAGATCGTGAAGGATCCTGACCACGGCGCCCGGCGTGATGCCGACCACGTGCGCGATGTCGCGTTGGCGTAGCTCCGGGTCTCGACTGATCGCGACCATCACGTGAGCGTGGTTCGTCAGGAACGTCCAGCCCGGAACGCTGAGTTCGTCGTCCATCATCATCTCGACTCGATCGTATGTGAACCGCGGGTCGCGTTCTACGACGGTCGTTCGACGGAACGGGGAGCGACACCCCGCCGACCGGTCGGCTTCCCACGGGTGGTGAGCACGCGAACCGTCCATGCGAGCGGAGGCACCACGGCGGCGAGTGTCACTGCACCGACGATCGGGGCGGCCGAGTTGTCGAGGCCGTCGAGTACGAGGTACGCCGTGTAGCCGACGTACAGCCCGACGAAGGTGATGCCTTCCCAGCGGGTGATCGCCGCGTTGGTGAAGGCGATCGGGATGCACAGTGCGGCGACCCCGATCATGACCGGCAGGTCGACGCGGATCAGCTCGTCGGCGACGGGGATGTCCGAATGGGTCGAGCTGACGGCTCCGAGGACGAACAGGAGGTTGAAGACGTTCGAGCCGATGGCGTTGCCGACAGCGATGTCGCTGCGCCCTCTGAGTGCAGCGATCACCGACGTGACGATCTCGGGGGCCGACGTGCCGACCGCGAGCACGGTGAGCCCGACGACGAGTTGAGGGACTCCGAGCGAGAGGGCGATGTCCTCTGCGCCCGTGACCACGAACTGTGCAGCGATGGCGACTCCGACCACGCCGATCGCGAACAGCCCGACTGCTCGCAGCGTGTCGCGCGCATCCGGTCGAGGGTCGGGGTCGGTGTCGGGGTCGGGCTCGTCGTGTGCTGCATCCCCGGTTCTGCGCTGCATGAGGACCATCGACGCGATGAAGGCCACCAGTCCGACGAGCAGGATCGCTCCGTCACGTCGTTCGATCGTTCCGTCGGCTGCGAGGACGAACGTGCCGATCGATGCCGCGACCATGACCGGTAGCTCGATGCGCCGGGTGCGGCGGGCGATCGGGATTGCTCCGAAGGCAGCGACGAGTCCGACGACGAGCAGCACATTGGCGATGTTGGACCCGACGACGCTGCCGAGTGCCAACCCCGGATCACCAGCGTCGGCGGCCCGCCAGACCACCGCGAGTTCTGGCGCACTCGTGCCGGCGGCGACGATCGTCAAGCCGACGACGAGTGGTGGGAGGCCGATCCTCAGGCCGATCGTGCTCGCCCCCGACACGATCGCCGAGCCGGTGAGCACAAGACCCAGGAGTCCTCCGATCAGGGTCAGGACTGCACTGGTCATCGATCGGGCGTGATCGTCGGGGCCTCACTGATCACTAGCATTGGATACACCTATTCTGAGTTAGAAGTCAAGCCGGCGGATACCATCGCCTCGATGCTTCTCTGGCTCGTGCTCGGCGCTCACGTCGCCGGCCTCGCCGCCATCCTGCTCGTTGGGCGTCTCGGTGATCGTTTCGATCCCAGGGCGGTGTTCGCAGTGGCGTCCGTGCCGGCCATGTGCGCCACGGTCGTCAGTGTCAGCGGGTTCACACGGGACACGGACCTGACCACCAGCGTCGACTGGGTCGAGGGGCTCGACATCGTGCTCGCGCTCCGACTCGATGCGCTGTCGGCCATCTTGGGGTTGGTGGTCGCGGGCATCGGCGTGCTCGTCTTCGTGTACGCAGCCGGCTACTTCGGACCGTCATCGAAAGATCTCGCCCGCTTCGCCGCCACGCTGTCCGCGTTCTCGGCGTCGATGATCGGCCTCGTGTGGTCCGACTCGATCTGGTCGCTCTTCCTCTTCTGGGAGCTGACGTCGATCACGTCGTTCCTGCTGGTCGGTCACAAGCACGTCGAGGAATCGGTCCAGCGATCAGCGCGACGGGCGCTCCTGATCACCGCCTCGGGCGGCCTCGCGCTGCTCGCTGGTCTGCTGCTCGTCGCGGGTGGGGACACAGGAATCGCGTTGCGCGACCTCGAACCGACGACCGGAGGCGCGGCCACGCTCGCCGGCGTGCTGGTGTTGGTCGCGGCGGCCACGAAGTCGGCGCAGATCCCGTTCCACGTGTGGCTGCCCGGCGCGATGGCCGCGCCGACTCCCGTCAGCGCCTACCTGCACTCGGCCACGATGGTCAAGGCCGGCGTGATCGCCGTTGCACTGTTCGGCCCGGTCCTCGGGGACACGCCGGCGTGGCAGCCACTCGGCATCGCCCTCGGGCTCGGTTCGATGGTGTGGGGCGCGATCGGTGCGCTGCGTCACGTGGACGCGAAGCTGATCTTGGCATGGGGCACGATCTCCCAGCTCGGACTGATGATCACGCTGCTGTCGACCGGGTCGGCCAAGGCGACCTTCGCCGGCCTGTCGATCCTCGTCGCGCATGCGATCTTCAAAGCCGCTCTGTTCATGGTCGTCGGGGAGATCGACGTACGGACCGGTACCCGAGACGTGCGCGAGCTCGGAGGCCTGCGGCGATCGATGCCCGTGGCGTTCTGGGTCTGCGTGGTGTCCGGCGCGTCGATGGCGGGCGTGCCGCCGCTGCTCGGCTTCCCGGCCAAGGAGGCCGCGCTCGAAGCAGCACTCGGTGAGGCCGGTTGGCTGCGGCTGATCCTGCTCGTCGGCATCGTCGGCGGTTCCGTGCTGACCGTTGCGTACACGACTCGGTTCGTGCTCGCCGTCTTCGGTCCGTCGATCTCGGGCAACGTCACCGACGTCGCCCCTCGTCGCGCACCGATCACCGTCGTCACGGTGGCGCTCGCCGCGGCGTCGCTCGTCGGCTTCGTCGCACTCGGGTGGGTCGGCGACGGCGTTCGCAACGCAGCGATACTGCTCGACCCCGACGCCGAGGTGTACTCGCTCATCCGCTGGCCCGGCTTGAAGACCGCATTCGTTCTTTCGCTCGCGATCATCGCTGCCGGCGCTCCCCTCGGATGGCGGCTCACGCGGCGGGTCAACGACGTCCCTCGCCCGCGCGGCGCAGATGCCGCGGACGGGATCGTCGACGGTGTGCTCTCGGGTGCACGCCGCGTCACGGGGCGGGTGCAGCACGGTTCGCTGCCGATCTATCTGATGACAGCGATCGTGGTGGCCTCGGCGTCGGCCGTGCCCTTCGCCTTCGCGATCGACGTCAGCATGCTGCGGTGGACCGACCGAGCCGTCGTCCCGGCCCTCGGCGCGCTGATCGTCGCCGGTGCCGTCGGCACGGTGCGCATCCCCGGCCGCCTCGGTGCGGCGCTCGGACTCGGTTCGGTCGGTTTCGGCATGGCGGGAATCTTCGTCGCACAAGGTGCGCCGGACCTCGCGCTCACCCAGTTGCTCGTCGAGACCGTGGTCGTCGTCGGGTTCGTCATCGGCCTCGGCCACCTCAGCACGAACTTCCCGCAGGTCGGTTATGTCTGGCGCACCGTGCGCACGGTCGTCGCCGTCGGACTGGGCGGCGCCGTCTCGATCGGGCTCGCTGCGGCAGCCTCGCGTCCGAGCGGCACGGCGCCCGTCGCGGAGTTCGTCGACCAGGCTGCGGACACCGGTGGGGGCAACAACGTCGTCAACGTGATCCTCACCGACATCCGAGCGCTCGACACGTTCGGTGAGGTCGTCGTGCTGGTCGCGGTTGCGGTGGGGATCATCGCTCTCTCCCGCTCGAGCCGTACGGGCAGCGACTGGGACGGTGACGTCGCCGACGACGGTGCCGGGATCGGCGACGTGGTCCCGGCCGTCGCCGACGAGGTCGCGACGTGATCGCCGACCGTTCACTCGTCGTCCAGGACGGGATCCGGCTCGCGAGCCCGCTCGCGATCGTGGTCGCCACCGTGCTCTTCTTCGCCGGTCACAATCAGCCGGGCGGCGGATTCGCCGGCGGCCTCGTCCTCGGTGCGGTGATGGCGCTGCGGAGCGCGACCGGACTGAGCGTGCCGCAGCATCCGGTCCGGATGATGTCCGTCGGCGGCGTGATCATCGGCTGCGTGGCGCTCGCCCCGCTCGTCATCGGCGACGTCGTGCTCGACCAGTACGTGTGGACCACGACGCTCCCGGTGCTCGGAAAGGTGAAGGCCGGCACCGCGCTGATCCTCGACGTCGGTGTCGTGCTGATCGTCGTGGGCTTGATCCTCGCGATGCTCGACGCGCTGTCCTCGGCGGGCCCCTCTGACGTGATTCCCACACCTGACGCAGACCTGGACGGTCGATCGGACTCCGTCCCCGACCCCGACGTGGACCTCGATCGTGGATCGGATGAGAACGCGAGGCGCGACGGAGCGCGGGCCAGCGAACGAGTGGTCACTCGCGGCCTCCGTGGCCGGGGAACGGATGACGGAATGACTGACGGAACGACGGAGGCGGCGCAGTGAGCGGCGTACTGATCCTCGTCGTCGGCGCTCTGACCGCCATCGGCACCTACCTCGTGACGTCGCGAACCCTCAGCCGGATCGTGCTCGGGTTCGCCCTGCTCGGCCACGCTGCTGTTCTGGCGCTCGTGACCTCCGGAGGGCGTGCCGGCGAGCCGCCACTCGCCGATCGCGTCGAGACCGGTGCCGACGCTGCCGACCCGCTTCCGCAGGCCCTGTCACTCACCGCGATCGTCATCTCGTTCGGGCTCACCCTCTTCCTGCTCGCGCTCGCAGCGCGCCAGCGTCAGCTGAGCGGTGACGACCTGGTCGAAGACGACATCGAAGACCGACGCATCGCCCAGCGGTCCGAGGCCGAACAGTGAGTGTGCTCGTCGGACTGGTCGTCGTGGTGCCGCTGGTCGCAGCGATGCTCTCGCTCGGTGTGCGTCGTCGCGCCGGGGTACGGGACCTGATCGTGCTCGGTTCGTTGCTCGGTGTGAGCTCGATGTCGGCACTGCTCCTCGGCCATGTGGAAGCGAACGGCAGCCTCGTGGTGAGCGTCGGCGGCTGGGGTCCCGAGCTCGGCATCGTCCTCGTCGCGGACATGTTCGCCGTCATGGTGCTCGCTGTCGCGATGGTCACCATCACCCTCGTCGAAGCGTTCTCGATCGGCCAACGTCGCAGTAGTTCCGGCGCCGACCCGACGGTGGCGGCACCGATGCTGCTGGTGCTCACCGCCGGAGTGGCACTCTCCATCCTCACCGGTGACCTGTTCACGCTGTTCGTCGCGTTCGAACTGATGCTCGTCGCGAGCTACGTCCTGCTGACGCACCGAGGTCGCGCCGGCCAGGTCCGCTCCGGCATGACCTACGTCGTGATCAACCTGTTCGCGTCGACGCTGTTCCTGTTCGGCGTGGCGTTCGTCTACTCGGCCACCGGCACCGTGAACCTGGCACTGCTGGTCGAGCGGATCCCCGAACTGGACGATGCGGTCAGGTGGGGGATCGGGCTGTGGTTCCTCGTGGTGTTCGGCACGAAGGCCGCGATGTTCCCGTTGTTCTCGTGGCTGCCCGACAGCTACCCGACGGCACCCACCACCATCACCGCGGTCTTCGCAGGGCTGCTCACCAAGATCGGTGTGTACGTGATGATCCGGTTCCACACGCTGATGTCGATGGACGATCTCGGCCCCGTGATCCTCGTCATCGCCGGGCTCACGATGATCGTCGGCGTGCTGGGCGCACTGGCCCAGGACGACATGAAACGCATCCTGTCGTTCCACATCGTCAGCCAGATCGGTTACATGCTGATGGGCCTCGGTCTGTTCTCGGTCGCCGGCGTCGCCGGAGCGATCATCTTCGTCGTCCATCAGATCCCCGTGAAGACCGTGCTGTTCCTCGTCGGAGCCATGATCGAGACCGATCGACGCACCTCGGCGCTCAGCAAGCTCGGTGGGTTGGTGTCGACGCGGCCGTGGCTCGCCGTGGCGTTCGCGCTGCCGGCGCTGAGCCTTGCGGGGCTGCCGCCGTTCTCCGGATTCGTCGCGAAGTTCGCACTGATCGACGCCGGGATCGACGCGGGCGCAGTGGCGATCGTGGTCGTCGGCCTCGTCGGCAGCGCGCTCACGCTGCTGTCGATGGTGAAGATCTGGACCGGCGTGTTCTGGGGCCCGCAGAACGCGCCGGCCTTCCATGCGCCGGACTCGGAGGAGTGGGCGCCGCGACCTGCCACCGCTCGCGGTTGGTCGACGATGTCGTTCACCACCGGTGCAGCGGCGGCGCTCACCTTGGCGATTGCGGTGTTCGCTGGTCCGCTCTGGGACATGAGCGAACGCGCCGCGACCGAGTTGCTCGATGGTGAGGTCTACGTGACCGACGTGCTCGGGAGCGACCGATGAACGCGCCGTCGAAGCTGTCGGACCTGATGTCGGTGCGGCGCGCCGCGACGGTGATCGCGTTGACGGCGGCGTGGTGCGCGCTGTGGGGCAACGTCAGCGCAGCGAACGTGCTCAGTGGCGTGCTCGTGTCGAGCGTGGCGTCGTTCACCGGGTCGAGGGCGCCGGGTGGAGTGCGTCTCGTTCCGCTGCTGCGGCTGTTGTGGGTCGTGGCGATCGACCTCGCCGTGTCGACCGCGGTCGTGGTGCGCGAGGTGCTCACGCCGACCGACTACACCGAGGAAGCGATCATCGCCGTGCCCGTCCCGGTCGAAGCACGTGCTCACCTGCTGTTCCTCTACATCGCGATCACGGTGACGCCGGGGACCGCGGTCGTCGCCGGCGACGATGACGCGTCGGTGATCTATCTCCACGTGTTGCACGACGACCGACGAGACGATGTCGTCGAGCACGTCGAACTGCTCGTGTCGCTCGTGAACCGAGCCTTTCCGACGCGAGTGCCAGCCGACCTCGCCGACTCATCGTCTGACGCGTCGAACATCGCCGAGGTCGAACAGTGATCGTCATCGCCTATGCCGGTCTGGTCTTCGCGGCCATGGCCGCGATCTATCGACTCGTGTTCGGGCCGACGATCGCGGACCGCATCATCGCGTTGGATCTGCTGCTCGTCTCGCTGATGACCGCGATCGTCGTCGACGCCGTCGAGACCGGCGACACCGCGTTGTTGAACGTGCTCGTCGTCATCGCGATCATCGGCTTCACGGCAACCGTCGCCGTTGCTCGCTTCATGGAGCGATCCCGATGATCGCCGTCCATCCCGTCGCCTGGGCGTTCGTGCTCGCCGGCGTCGCGGTGATCGTGCTCGCTGCGGTCGGACTGTTGAAGCTGAAGACGCCGTACGCCCGCATCCACGCCGCGGGCAAGGCGAGCCCGGTCGCATTCCTGATCGCCGCCGTCGGTGCATCGCTCGAACTGGGGTGGGCCGCCGGTGCGCGTCTGGTCGTGGCGAGTGTCGCTCTCATCCTGACGTTGCCGCTCGCCGTGCACCTGTTGTTCCGTGCGCTGCACAACACCGAGGCAGCAGAGGATCCGCCCGTCGACGAGCTGCGAGAGGGACACGGGTCACGCCCCGTGTGACCGATCAACGAGGCCGAGTTCAACTGACGTTCACCGTGGTCTGGTTACGTTGCCGACCATGACGAACACCATCGAGTCGAGTGCCACGAACGTGGCCGCCACCGCCGTCGACCTGTCGATCGTCGACGATCCCGATCGCCTCGTCGCACTCGACGGCGTTCACAACTTCCGTGACATGGGTGGCTACGTCATGGGCGACGGACGGATGATCGGCTGGGGTCGCCTGTTCCGCGCCGACGGTCTCTACCGGCTGACCGACGCCGACCTCGAGTTGCTCGACGCCATCGGCATCCGCACGGTCATCGACCTGCGCTCCGCAGCTGAGATCGAGCAGTACGGCACGTTCCCGTTCGAGCGGCATCCGGTTGCGTTCCACACGCTGCCGATCATCGACGCCACATGGCGCGACGCCGACATCCCGGAGTTCGACGAGACCGAGCAGGGCGAGATCGACTTCCTCACCTGGGCCTACCGGGACATGCTCGCTGTCGGCAGCGACCGATTCGCGCAGGCGATCCGTCAGCTGGCGGTGCCGGCTGCTGCTCCCGCCGTGTTCCACTGTGCTGCCGGCAAGGACCGCACCGGTGTGCTCGCTGCCCTCGTGCTCGGCGGCCTCGGCGTGCATCACGACGTGATCGTCGCCGACTACGGCCTGACCCGAGCCGGGATGGAGCGGATGCGTGTGTGGGTCGAGACGAACCATCCGGAGATGGCAGCGCGGATGAGTGAAACCCCGTCGTTCATGTTGGCGGCTCATCCGCAGGCGATGACGAACGTGCTCGACGGACTGGTTGCCGAGCACGGCTCGATTCGCAATTTCCTCGCCACGATCGGTGTCGGTGACGCGATCCTCGACGCTCTCGCCGACGCCCTCACCGCCTGAAAACGGGCGAAAGTGCCAGGCACTTTCGCCCCCTTTCAGGACTGGGTGATCTCGATCGAGATGATCCGCAGCTCGGAGCTCGGCACGCCGCTGGGGTCGAGTGAACCCTGTGCGTTCATCTCGCTCACGACGCCGAGGTCGGCCTCGGGCACCTGGCCGAAGAGGCTGTAGGCCGGTGGGAGCCCGGCGCCACTGGCGCCGGTGATGATGAAGAACTGGCTGCCGTTGGTGTCCGGACCGCTGTTCGCCATGGCGATCGAGCCGACCTCGTACTGGCCGGCTTCGGGCAGTTCGTCCGGGAACGAGTAGCCGGGTCCGCCGGTGCCGGTTGCCGTCGGGTCGCCGCACTGGACGACGAACTCCTGGATGATCCGGTGGCACACCGTGTCGTCGAAGTAGTTGTTCCGAGCAAGGAACACGAAGTTGTTCACCGTCGTCGGCGCAATCGTCTGATCGAGATCGATCGTGATCGTCCCGGCGCTGGTCGTCACGCTGGCGGTGTAGACCGCCCCTTCCTCGAGGCACATCGGTGGCGCCTCGTCGAACGATCGGGTCGACGCGTCGGTGTCGGGCAGTTCTTCGCAGTTCGCGTCGATCGGAGGCAGGCCGGCAACGGCGGGTTGCGCATCGTCGGTTGCCGGATCGTCGGTTGCCGGCTCCGCCTCGGGCCCGTCAGCGGTGACCGGTGCATCATCGACCTGATCGGTCACGACGGTGTCGTCGGCGTCGCCGCAGGCAGCGGCAACGAGGCCGAGCGCGAGGACGCCAGCGGCGAAACGAGTGCGGGCGCGCGAACGATGCATGGTGGCCACGTCAGCCTTCATCGCTCTCGCTCGATTCGTCCGGCACGATCTCCGCCGTCGGCACGGTGTCACTCGGGGCGACCGGGTCGTTGTCGTCGTCGGAGTCGAGGAAGAATCGGCCGGCGACCGCCACGATGACGAAGACCGCGATGATCGCGCCGCCGATCAGCAGCGACAGGCGAACCGTGCGCTTCTTGGTCTGTTCGCGCACGGCCTCTTGCTCGCGACGTGCCTTGTTGGCCTTCTGGCGTTCTCGTTTCTCAGTTCCCACAGTGGAGAGACGATACCGGTCGCGTCGGACCCGATCTCGTCAACGGGCTCGAGCCGCAGCCGAACCCGCTCCGTCGGGGGTCTCGTGAGAAGCGTCCTCCGTCTGCACCGACGAGACTGCGCTGATGGACGAGGACGAGGTGGTGCTCGGTGGTGGCGGCACCCACATCGGCGAGGTCGTTCGAATCGGTGACGAGGTCCACCGCCCCCGAACAGCGGGGTCCGACCTCGCCGAGTCGTTCCTCCTCCACCTCGAGCGAGTCGGGTTCGACGCCGCTCCACGATTCCGTGGCGTGGACGACCTCGGACGCCAGGTTCTGACGTTCGTCGCCGGAGAGGCGACCGCGAGGCCGGCGTGGCTCGCCGACGACGTCGCCAATCGCGCTCACCTCGCCGCCGTCGCGACGTTGCTTCGACGACTCCACGACGCAGGTGAGCGCTTCGTTCCGCCGCCGGGCGCGGCGCCGCGCCGGCCGTGTCCGGCTCCAGGCACGACCTGGCTCCATGGTGACGTGCACTACGGGAACCTCGTGTTCCGAGATGGTCGGCCCATGGCGCTACTCGATTGGGACTTCACCATGCCGGGCGACGCGCTCTACGACCTGGTCACACTGCTCTTCTCCTCCCGCTGCCCCCGACCCGACCTCCCCGACGAGTTCCGAGCACGTTCGGATCAGGCGCACGAGACGCTTGCAGCGTTGCTCGATGCGTATGGCGCCGATGCCGATCAACGGGTCCGAGCAACCAGCGTCGCTGCCGGCATGTGTTCCGGAGCTGCGGACTACCTGGTCGAGATCGGCGTCGAACGCTCCGGTGCGTCCACCGTCGACGAGTTCACAGACGAGGTCGCCCGTCGCCGCTTCCTCGCTGATTGGTGGCGTGGTCGACAGGCGATGTAGTCGGACTGCCGAGGATCCCGGCTGATCTCCGATCCACGGCCCGGCGAGCGGCGACATGGACTCGAGTCGAGGCGATCACCCGAGGGATCCAGCGTGGGTCAAGCAGATCGTCGAGGCGCTGAGTAGATTGGCTCCGTGGCCAAAGTCCGTCTGTTTGCGTCCGCTCGCGATGCTGCGGGTACGGGGACCGACGTGATCGAGGCCGCCACGGTTGCCGACGTGTTGCAGGTGGCGCGGGATCGGTACAGCGATCGGTTCGCCGACGTGCTGACCACGTGCAGTATCTGGGTGAACGGTGAGGATGCGGGACTCGACACTGCTGTCGGTCCCGATGACGAGGTGGCGGTACTTCCGCCGGTCTCAGGAGGAGCGACATGAGCGACGAAACCAACCAGGGCGACACCATCGATCCGACGGCACTCTCGCTCGACGAGCTGCGCAGCCTGCGCGGTGAGATGCAGCAGCGCGATGACGTCGTGTCCTATGCGCGGCGAGTGGCGCAAGCCCGCCTCGACCTCGTGCGGACCGAGATGAACCGTCGCGATTCGGGCGGCGTGGTGAGTGACGAGGTCGCCGACGTGCTCTCCCAGCACCTCACCGGCGGACCGGGTCGCCCGCCCCGCCCCGCCGAGGACCTGAGCGACGACGCTCTGTCGGTCGAACTCGACGCCATCTGCTCCGAGCACCACTACGGACGTGTGGAAGACCTCGACGAGTTCGAACTCGGTGAGCTGGCCGATGCGATCGAGGCGTTCGAGCAACGAGTGTCGCAGGACCGCCGAGCCCGGTTCGATCGGCTCGACGCACTCAGCGCCGAACTCGTCCGTCGGTACCGCGACGGCGAAGCCAACGTCGACTCCCTGCTCGACGACTGAGCGGGCCTCGCCCACACGAATGAGCGATGCGCACCCAGACGACGGGGTCCCCGGTCCCCGGCCGCGACGAGTCGCCGTCATCTCGCTGCACACCTCACCGCTGCTGCAGCCCGGATCGGGCGACAGTGGCGGGATGAACGTCTACGTCCGAGAGTTGATGTCGTCGCTCTCCCAGTCGGGCGTCGAGTGCGTCACGTTCACTCGCGCCGACCGGGAAGGACTCGCTCCCGAGGTGTTCGTCGAACCGAATCATCGTGTCGTGCACATCGAGGCCGGTCCGCACCACCTCCCGAAGGAGGCGCTCCCCGACATCTCCGATCAGTTCTGCGGCGGGGTGATGCGCTGGTTCGCCGAGAACGGTCCACCCGACGTGATCCACGGCAACTACTGGCTCAGCGGCGTGGTCGGGCACCACTTGAAGCACGCACTCGACGTGCCGTTCGTGTCGACGTTCCACACGCTCGCCCGGGTGAAGGCCGAAGGCGGCGACCCCGAGCCGGAGTGGCGCGATCGTGCCGAGGCCGAGATCATCCGGTGCTCCGATGCGATCTGCGTCAGCTGCGTCGAAGAGGAAGAACAGTTCCGTCGTCTCTACGGCGACCCGAACGGTCGGATCGAGATCATCGCTCCCGGCGTCGAGCACGCCTTCTTCACGCCGGGCGAACAGGCCGGAGCACGCCACGCGCTCGGTGCGGATCGCGATGTCCCGATGATCGTGTTCGTCGGTCGGATCCAGCCGCTGAAGGGGCCCGACGTCGCGATCCAGGCGCTCGCCGGCCTGCACCGACTGGGTCATGACGATGCGCGCCTGCTGATCGTCGGTGGCGCGTCCGGCAGCAACGGCGGTGTCGAGGCGGCGCGTGCGCACGACCTCGTCGACGAACTCGAACTGCACGACCACGTCGAGTTCGTCGCACCGCAGCCGCACCACATCCTCTCGACCTACTACCGCGCGGCGGACATCGTCATCGTGCCGAGTCGTTCCGAGAGCTTCGGTCTCGTCGCACTCGAAGCCGCCGCCTGCGGCACGCCCGTCGTGGCGAGCGCGGTCGGTGGGCTGCTGAGCCTGATCGACGACGGGGAGACCGGTCGACTGATCGAGGGCCGCAACCCGGCCGACTACGCCGCTGCGATGGCCGAGATCCTGAGCGACGACGAACTGCGAGCGACGATGGGCAAAGCGGCGGTCGCCCGTGCCGCCGACTACACGTGGCGGGCCGCAGCCGACCGCCTGAGCGATCTCTACGAGGACCTGGTCGGCAGCGAACTCGTCAGTTGTCACGATCCGCACCCGGATCTGAAGGCGGTACCGAACTTGATGTCGGAGGTGGACCATGGTTGATCGACCGGACCCGGAGAACGAACCGAGCGCCGGAGCGTTGAGCGCCGAGGAACTCGCGGTGCTCGAGCGCCGCATCGACGAGTGGATCGGTGAACTCGACGCCGAGTACGAACACATCGTCGCGGTCGATCGTTCCGATGACGGCTCGGTGCGTTGGTTCGTTCGCATGCTCGGCGAGGAGAAGGAGTTCACCACCGTGTGGCTCACGCTGGGTCAGCGCACGTTGCGCTACGAGACCTATGTGATGCCGGCACCGGAGGAGAACGAGCGTGAGCTGTACGAGAATCTGTTGCGGCGCAACGAACGTCTCGTCGGCGTCCACTTCTCGATCGGTGGCGAGGACGCGGTGTTCCTCCGTGGCGAACTCGCGACGCACGCCGTCCACAAGGCTGACATCGACCGGATCCTCGGCACCGTCTATGCCACGGTCGAGCAGACCTTCAAGCCGTTGCTGAAGATCGGCTACGCCAGCCGCTTCGCCGACGACGCCTGACGCCAGACGCCCCGGGTGGCCGACGCCCGACCGGTCGGACGCGCTCACGGTTTGTTTTCCCGTCCGAGGTTCTGGCGACCCACTGAGAGAGTGCCCGGGTGGGTGCATCTCGGGGGAGTCGGTTCTCCCGCATCCACCCGGGTCCCACGGCGTGGTCACGCTTCGTCCTGAGCGCGTCGACGGGTACGGTTCCGGCGATGAGCATCGACGTGGTGATGATCGGCGGCGGCAACATGGGCGCTGCGCTCCTCGGCGGAATGATCGAGTCCGGACGCTTCGCGGCCGACTCGCTCGCGGTCGTCGAACGTCTCGATGAGCGCCGCGAGGTGCTCACCGGGATGTTCCCCGGCGTGCTGGTCGCCGCCGAGATCCCCCAGGCCACAGCGGCAGTGATCGCCGTCAAACCGAACGACGTTCCCGACGCTGTCCGCTCCGCCGTTGCTGGGGGCGCGACGCGGATCCTGTCGATCGCTGCGGGCGTCACGCTGGCCACGCTGGATGCCGCAGCGGGCGGAGGTGTCGCCGTCGTGCGAGCGATGCCCAACACGCCGGCCCTCGTCGGCAAGGGTGCCTCCGCGATCGCCGGGGGAGCGGGCGCAGCAGCAGACGACCTGGACTGGGCGACCGACGTGCTCGGGTCGGTCGGCATCGTGGAGCGTCTCGACGAAGCGCAACTGGATGCGTTCACCGCAGTCGCCGGGTCCGGGCCCGCCTACGTGTTCCTGCTCGCCGAAGCGCTCACTTCGGCTGCCGTGGCCGAAGGACTCGACGCAGCGGTTGCCGAACGCGTCGTGGCGCAGTTGCTGCTCGGGTCCGCGATGCTGCTCGACCGCGATCGCGATGCGACGCAACTGCGGGTGAACGTGACGTCGCCGGGCGGCACGACGGCTGCCGGCCTGGCTCGATTCGAAGCGGCCGACTTCACCGGCACGGTCGCGGAGGTCGTGCGAGCCGCCACGGAACGCAGTCGTCAACTCGGCTGAGTGGCCGTTCGGCCACTGACAGAAATTGTGTCGGTCTTACACGCATGTTTTTCGACTGTGCCCCTTTTCACATCGCGAATCGCCCCCTATCCTCAGCTCCGTGGAGACGCGTTCGGTCGTTCGCTGCTAGCAGCGAATGGACGGACAGCGCCGGCAGGGCTGGTGCCTTCGGGGGGTTGGCACCAGCCCTCGCCGCGTCCATGGGGCGGTTCGCAGGATCTGGGATAGTTTCGAGGCTTCCATGGGCCGCCGGTACGACACCATCTCCTTCCTGTCCGACTACGGGACGAACGACGAGTTCGTCGGGGTGGTCAAGTCGGTGATCCGAGATCTCGCTCCGCACGCCACCGTGATCGACCTCACGCACGGCATCGCTCCGTTCGACGTGCGCGCCGGATCGCTGGCACTCGCCCGATCGATCAGCTATGTCGCCGCGGGCGTGATCGTCGCAGTGGTCGACCCCGGGGTCGGCACCAGCCGTCGTGCGATCGCCGTCGAGGTCGCCGACGGGGAAGGCGTGCTCGTGGGTCCCGACAACGGAGTCCTCGCACCTGCGGTGGCGATGGCCGGCGGGGCTGGTCGAGCGGTGTCGCTGACCAACGTCGAGTATCAACTCGAAGCGCCGGGGGCGACGTTCGACGGGCGCGACGTGTTCGCGCCGGCAGCGGCGCACCTCTGCAACGGCGTCGACCTGCTCGAACTCGGCGACCCCGTCGACGCCGACGTCCTGTTCCCGGGCATGGTTCCTCTGCCCCAGATCGACGACTCGACCGTCATCGCGCAGGCGCTGTGGACGGACCGATTCGGCAACGTGCAACTGAACGTCGGCCCCGACGACATCCCTCCTGGGTTCGGTGACATGGTCGAGATCCGGATGAGTGCTCCGGCCGATGCCAGCGGCGGAACCACTCGAGTCGCTACCCGCACGACCTCGTTCGCCGACGTCGGCGCGGGTGCGGTCGGACTCGTCGTCGACGCGAACGGGATGCTCGCCATCGTCATGAACCAACGGTCGGCTGCTGACGAACTCGGAGTGGACGACGGTGACCAGGTCGTGATCAGCCCGCTCGACGAGGACGCTGCTCGCACCGGTGAGGCGTTGCCTGTCAGCGTCGACCTCACGACCCGTTAGCGTCTGCGAGCGATGCGCCCCGCTGTCACGCTCACCCTCGGTCTCCTGCTCGCCGCGATCCTGATCGCCGGCATCGTCTCGTTGCTCCGACTCTGATCCGAACCCGGTCTGATCCATGAACCTCTCCCGCCTCATCGAAGGCCACGACCCCGATGCCGTTGCTCTGATCAGTCGTGGTCGCCCCACGAACTACGGAGCGTTGTACGAGCAGATCGACCGGCTCCGCGGTGGCCTCGCGTCGATCGGGGTCCGCGACGGTGACCGTGTCGCTGTGCTGTGCAGCAACTCGCGCCACTTCGTCGTGACCTACTTCGCCACGCTCGGACTCGGTGCTGTCGCGGTACCGCTGAACCCACTGAGCCCGGCGCCGGAACTCGAAGCAGAGATCTCCAACGTGTCGGCCAAGGTCGTGGTGATCGAGAAGGTCAGCACGGCGACGTGGAACAACGTGGACCGCTTGAAGGTCCCGTCGGTCGCCTCGGTCGTCAGCTGTGACCCGTCGAGCGCGCCGGAGGGCGCGATCCCGATCGGTGAACTGCTGGCTGCAGCACCGGTCGACCTGGTCGACGTCGACCCCGAGCATCTCGCCACGTTGATCTTCACCAGCGGCACGGCGGGCAAACCGCGGGCCGCGATGCTGACCCACGGCAACCTCGCAGCGAACCTCGAACAGACCCGCACGACCGGTGACCATGTGATCGGCGGTGACGTCGTCTACACGGTGCTGCCGCTGTTCCACATCTTCGGTCTCAATGTCGCGATGACCATGGGCCTGTCCGTCGGTGCCACCGTCTTCCTCGAGCAGCGTTTCGATCCCACCACTGCGATCGAGACGATTGCGGAGCGCGGCGTCACCGTGCTGCCGGGGTCGCCGTCGATGTGGTCGGCGTTCGCGTACTTCGATCAGCTGGAAGGCAGCGAGTTCTCGACCGTGCGTCTGGCGATCTCCGGAGCGTCGCGCCTGCCGATCGCCACCGCGCAGCTGATGCGCAGTCGGTTCGGACTCGACATCAGCGAGGGGTACGGCCTCACCGAGGCGTCGCCGATCGTCACGTCCTCGACCGGCCACGAGCCCCGCTTCGGATCGGTCGGTCGAGTACTCGACGGCGTCCAGGTCCGGCTCGTCAACGACGACGGCGACATCCCCGCCGGTGACGTCGGTGAGATCTGGGTGAAGGGACCAAATGTGTTCGCCGGCTATTTCCGAGACGCCGATGCAACCGACGCCGTGCTCACCGAGGATGGTTGGCTCAGGACCGGCGACATGGCCACGGTCGACGACGACGGATTCCTCTGGCTCGTCGATCGAGCGAAAGACCTCGTCATCGTGTCGGGCTTCAATGTGTTCCCCGCCGAGGTGGAGGACGTCCTGCACACGCACCCCGATGTCAGCGAAGCCGGCGTGATCGGTGTTCCGCATCCGCACACCGGTGAAGCGGTGAAGGCGTTCGTCGTCGCGGTCGACGGCTCCGACATCGACGAGGAGTCGCTCGTCGAGTACTGCCTCGATCACCTCGCTCGGTACAAGTGCCCGAACAAGATCATGTTCGTGGACGAACTACCGCGTAATGCCTCGGGCAAGCTCGTGCGCCGCCAGCTCCCCGCCTGACCCGCCCGTCCTTTCCCGCCCGGCACCATCGCTACAGGGTTCGGCCGGTCGTTTCCCGCCCGGCACCGTCGCTACAGGGTTCGGCCGGTCCTTTCGTGCCGGGCGGCGTCGCTACAGGGCGGCGTCGCTACAGAGTCGCGATGGTCGGCG
Organism: Ilumatobacteraceae bacterium; assembly: GCA_963797925.1. GTDB lineage: Bacteria > Actinomycetota > Acidimicrobiia > Acidimicrobiales > Ilumatobacteraceae > Ilumatobacter_A. The sequence continues at coordinate 135,293 of CAWCQZ010000003.1, forward strand.
ACTGAGACATTCGTTACAGCCAGCGAAAAGCGCGAGCACGGCTTTGTGAAAGCGTGCACAAGCGTCATAGGTTGGGTCTCGTGGCTGGACAGAGGACTCGTCGACGAATCCCCGAAGCAACGGTGGCGCGCCTGCCGGTGTACCTGCAGTTGCTGTGCGATCAGTTCGACGCCGGCGTCACGAACATCTCGTCGGAGGAGCTCGCCACGCTCGGCGGTGTCAACGCGGCGAAGGTGCGCAAGGACCTGTCCTACCTCGGAAGCTACGGCACTCGCGGCGTCGGCTACGACGTCGAGTTCCTGGTCTTCCAGATCAAGCGCGAGCTCGGGCTCACACACGAATGGCACGTCGTCATCGTCGGCGCCGGCAACCTCGGTCAGGCTCTCTCCGGATACGGCGGGTTCGGTGAGCGCGGCTTCCCCGTCGGCGGCATCGTCGACATCGCCGAGGACAAGATCGGCAGCGTGATCGGCGGCGTCCGCGTCCGCCACATCGACGAACTGTCGAAGATCGTCCAGTCGCACGACATCGCCATCGGCGTCATCGCCACCCCGGGTCCCGCTGCGCAGGACGCTGCGGATGCGCTCGTTGCCGCCGGTGTGACCAGCATCTTGAACTTCGCCCCGACGATCATCAACGCTCCGCACGGCATCAGCGTCCGCAAGGTCGATCTCGCCGTCGAACTGCAGATTCTCAGCTACCACGAGCAGCGGCGCGCCAACGCTCGCAAGGCGACCAAACTTCAAGCGGTCCCCGGCCAGCGTGGCCGGGGGGCCTCGGCGTAGGCTGGCCCCGACATGTCACTGCTCGTCGTCGGCGTCAATCACCGCAGCGGTCCGCTGCCGTTGCTCGAACGTTTGACCATCGCGCCCACCGACCTCGCGAAGCGAGTTTCCGGCCTCGCCATGCGAGACAACATTCGAGAAGCCGTCGTGCTGTCGACGTGCAACCGCACCGAGGTGTACGTCGTTGCCGAGCGCTTCCACGGTGCGTACTCCGACATCCGCGACTTCCTCTGCGAACTCGGAGAACTCGACGCCGACGAACTGAGTCCGCACCTGTTCAGCGAGCACGAGTCGGCCGCCGTGCATCATCTGTTCGAAGTCGCAGCCGGGCTCGATTCAGCGGTCATCGGTGAAGGCGAGATCCTCGGCCAGATCCGCAACGCCTGGGAAGTGGCTCGCGACGAGTCGGCCGCCCGGGCGGGGCTCAACCTGTTGATGCGGTCTGCGGTCGAGACCGGCAAGCGCGCTCGCACCGAGACGGCGATCGGTCGTGGAACGGCGTCGGTCAGCCACGCCGCCGTCGAGATGCTCGCCGAAGTCGTCGGTGACCTCGAGGGCAAGCAGGTCACCGTGATCGGAGCCGGGTCGATGGGCGAAGGCGTCGCCGTCGCACTCCACAAGGCCGGCGGCGCCGACATCTGTGTCGTCAACCGCTCGCCGGAGCGCGGCGCCGCACTCGCCGAGCGGGTCGGTGCCACCGCCGTCGGATTCGATCGCCTCGACGCAGCGCTCGCAGCGGCCGACGTGGTCGTTGCATCCACCGGATCGGGCGAGCCGGTCATCACCACCGAACTCTTGGCCCGTGCCCGATCGACATCGGACCGACCACTGCACATCATCGACATCGCCGTGCCGCGCGACGTCGAACCGGCGGTCGCCGACCTCGACGGCGTCGAGGTCCTCGACCTCGACGACCTGCGCGACTGGGCCGATCGTGGACGCGCCAAACGCGCCAAGGAAGCCGACCTGGTCCGCAGCATCGTGACGGAGGAAGTCGAGAACTTCGCCGTCGAACAGACGTCGCGTCAGGCAGCGCCCCTCGTTGCAGCGATGCACAAGGCCGCCGAAGCGGTGCGGTCCTCGGAGATCGAACGGTTCGCCAAGCGCTTCGCCGAGTTGTCCGATGCCGATCGAGACGCGGTCGAAGCACTGACCAAGGGCATTGTCTCGAAGCTGCTCCACGAGCCGTCGATCCGCCTGAAGAGCGATGCGGGCACGCCGCAGGGCGATCGCAACGCCGCTGCCGTGCGCGACCTCTTCGACCTCGGCTGACCGGCCCGCCGAGAACACGGTTCCATGACCGACCTGCCCCCGCTCCGCCTCGCGACCAGAGGTTCTCGCCAAGCGCTCGCGCAGTCCAACGCCGTCGCGTCCCTGATCCGGTCGTCGACCGAGCGCGACGTCGAACTCGTCGAGATCAGCACGATCGGCGACCGCACACAGGGCGACAACGTGCCGCTGCACTCCATCGGCGGTCAAGGCGTGTTCGTGAAGGAAGTCCAACGTGCCGTGTTGGACGGTCGTGCCGATCTCGCGGTGCACTCGGCGAAGGATCTGCCGTCGGACACGGCTGAGGGTCTCGTGCTGGCGGCGTTCACCGAGCGGCGCTCGTCCAACGACGTGCTGATCGGCGCCGAACTGGACGACCTGGCGCTCGGGGCCACAGTGGCGTCGGGTTCCGTGCGGCGTCGGGCTCAGCTGGCGTCCGTACGCCCGGACCTCGAGTTCGTCGAGTTGCGTGGGAACATCGACAGTCGCCTCTCCAAGATTCCCGACGGCGGGGCCATCGTGATGGCGATGGCGGCACTCGAGATCCTCGAACTCACCGACCGCATCGATCAGGTGCTCGACCTCGAAGCGTTCATCCCGGCGGTCGGTCAGGGGTGCGTTGCAGTGGAGTGCCGACTGGACGACTCGAACACTGTGGGCGCGCTCGCTGCGATCGACCACCTCGAGACGCGTCGTCGTGTCGAAGTGGAGCGCGCATTCCTCGGCGAGCTCGGCAGCGGTTGCTCGCTGCCGGTCGCCGGTCACGTCATGGGGGATCGACTCCACGTCTTCCTCGCCGCCCCCGAGCGCCACGAGCACGTCACCGACGTCGTGGACCTCTCCACCGAGCTGCCGGACGACCGCGCGTCCCGACTCGATGTCGCTCGTCGAGCCGCCCGCACACTGCAGGACCGGCTGGGGTGACCGCTGCGCTCGCAGGGTGCACGGTCGTCGTGACACGCGAGCACAGAGGTGAACTGGGTCGTCTGCTGGACGTCGCCGGCGCCGCCGTCGAACACATTCCGCTGATCGAGATCGCCGAAGTCGACGACGCGCGTCGACGACAGCTCGACTCGGCGATCGCAGCAGAACCGGACTGGGTGATCGTCACGTCTGCAGCCGGCGCCGACCGTGTCGGTGCCGTTGCACACCATCCGGCGGTCCGCCTCGCTGCGGTCGGGACCGCAACAGCCTCGCGACTCGCCGCGGTGGCCGAGCGTCCTGTGGACGTGACACCGGACAGACAGATCGCCGCCGGCCTGGTCGAGGCCTTCGTCGAGCGGGTCGACGGCCCACAGCACGTCGTCATCGCTCGAGGCGACCTGGCCGGCGACGACGTCGCCGCCGGGTTGACCGCGGCCGGCCACACCGTCGACGTCCACATCGCGTACCGCACGCTCGTGCGGGCGCCGTCGGAGGCCGAACGAGCGCGTGCGGCTGCTGCCGACGCCGTGGTGTTCGCCAGCGGCTCCTCCGCTCGGGCCTGGACCGACGCACTCGGCGGCGATGCAGCTCGGCGGCTGCCTCCGATCGTCGTCGCCATCGGACCGACGACACGAGCCGTCGCCGAAGAATCCGGGCTCAAGATCACCCACGAGGCTGCCGAACACTCTCTTGCAGGAATCATCGACGAACTGAGCCACGCCTGGCGCAAACGCGCTGGCCAATGACGTTCGGCGCAGGTTGCTGGCAGACTTTCCGCCGAGCTGTCGACATGTCGGGTGCTACAACCCGCTGTGTCGTCGTGAAAGAGAACGAGATGAAGACGAGGAGCACCGTGGTCGAATCCCGCCGCAACGGACGCAACAAGCGTCGGACGTTGGCCGGTTCGAGCGCGCTTCTGGCAGGTCTGGTCATGTCGACCGGAACCGCTGGAGTCGGTGCGCTTCCCGGCGTCACGTTGTCCCAGGCTGATCCCGTTCCCGTGACCGATGCGCACTCGAGCGTCGGTGATGCCGCCGGCGGAAGTCCATCGGTCTCCGGTGACGGACGCTACGTGGTCTTCCACGGCGCTCCCGGCACCGACGGCGACACGCGTGCCGCCACCGTCTACCTGACGGATCGCGACACCGCCGTCACGACCGAACTCAGCCCGGTCCCCGCTGCATTGCGTGCCGGCGAAACGATGTATCCCGTGATCGCCGGTGATGGCTGCAGTGTGGTGGCCGTGACCGAAATGGCGCTCGACGTCTTCCGCGACGACGACACCGGCATGCGCTGGGACATCTACCGGTCCACGCTTCCGCACTGCGGCGGAACGATCGGCAACTGGGAACTCGTCTCGAGCCGACCCGGCTCGGGCGGCATCGCTCGCGACGACGTCGCCCTCGCTGCTCCCACCACGTCACGCAGTGGCACGCTCATCGCCTACACCCATCCAGCCGATCATCTCTTCGAGGCCGAGGGCATCACGACGGTGTCCCTCGTCGACATCGCGGTTCCGATCGACGACCCGGTCCGATCACGCTTCGTTGCAGGATCACCGGCGGACTCGCCGTCCGACACGTTCGTCCACAACGGGCTCGACCAGCCGTCGCTGTCCGCAGACGGCCTGAGCATCGCTTACCGGTCCGATGCCACCTCCTCCGATGCAGTGCCCGGTTGGTCTGCAGGTCTCGTCGATGGTGGCCCGGCCACACCTCAGGTGTTCGCGTGGGACATCGACCAGCCCGACCCGTTCCTCGCGGTCGACCTGATCAGCCGCCGCCCTGACGGCTCCCCGTCGTCCGGTGCGGGCGACCCCGATGTCTCCCGCAAAGGCATGGACGTCGCGTTCACGTCCAGCGACGCACTGCTCGCCGACGCCGCGTACCCGGATTGCACCGGCGTGTGCCCGACCCAGGTGTTCCTCGCCGACCGCGACACCGACAACGACGGCCAGGTCGGCCCTGCCGACGCCACGGTCATCTCCTTGATCAGCGCCCGCAACGACACCGCCCCGGCCGTGGCCGGTCTCGGACCGTCGACGCAACCCTCGATCTCATCCGACGGTCAACTCGTCGCGTTCGTGACCAAGGCCGCCAACCTGCAGTTGATCGAAGTGCCTGCGCTCGGCAGTGGCGACGATGGCGACCTGCTGCTTGCGGAAGTGCGCAACGGCCGTCTCTCACGGCTGACCACGGCGAACGACGGCGTGCTGCCCACGCAGGGCGTCCACGCCCATCCCGACATCAGCGACCTCGGTCGCACGGTCGTGTTCGACACCGCCGCCGCAGCCGACCTCATCGGTCCGGGTGCCGTCGCCGGCCGTCAGGTCGTCGCCCGCTCGGCCGACCCGCTGCTGTCGCTGCCCGATGCCGACATGGGCACCACGCTCGTCGGACTCCGCAGCGACGAGTGGCGCATCAACGTGATCAACGACGGTCCGTCGTCGTTCCAGCCGACGTCGGTCACCGTCAGCAGCCCACAGTTCGAGATCAACGACGAAGCGACCACATGCCTGCTCTCGGCGAGTGTGCCGGCCGGCGGCAGCTGCCAGGTCACCCTCTCCTACACGCCCAGCGGACCCGGCGCATCCAGTGCGATCGTCACGGTTGCCGAAGAGGGTTTCGGAGCGGTGTCGGTCTCGTCCGAAGTCCGTGGCGAAGGTGGCAACCCGGCCCTACGGATCGACCCGGCGAGCGCCGACCTCGGCACCGTCGTCGTCGGCGAACCGAGCGTCGAGTTCGTCTTCGATCTGAACAACATCGGGTTCGGTCCGACCGAGATCACCTCGTTCGCCATCACCGGAGCACACGCTTCGGAGTTCGAGTTCACGAGCAACAACTGTGCCTTCCGGCCGCTCAACCCGCGAGCGTCCTGCAGCGTGGGCGTCACGTTCACGCCGAGCGCGGCGGGACGCCGAACTGCTCTCGTCGAGTTGACGACCCGCGACGATCAGTACACGACCATGATCCTCGCCGGCGACGGAGAGTTCGTTCCCGTTCTCGACATCGACACCGGCTCGGTCGATGCCGGCCGCGACTTCATCGCCACCGGCAGTCAGTACCCGCCGAACACCGAGGTCACCATCGTCTTCGGTGACAGTTCGAACTCCTCCGTCACGGCGACCACCGACGAGAACGGCGACTTCGCAGTGATCGTCCCGGTGAAGTCCGACGAACGCGGTGGTGACCGCACCGTCGTCGTGCAGTCCGCTTCGGGTGCCGCCGCGAGCGCACCGGTCGAAGTGATCGAAGACGAGCAGGTCCAGGTGGGCCTCCCCGGCTTCGGCCTCGGCTGACCCGTCAGACGATGCGGCGCTCGTGCGCCCATGCCGTCAGCTGATGTCGATTCGACAGCTGCAGCTTGCGCAGGACCGCCGACACGTGCGTTTCGATCGTCTTGACCGACAGGTGGAGCCGGGCGGCCACCTCCTTGTAGGTGTAGCCGCGGGCGATCAGTCGCATCACCTCCTGCTCGCGTTCGCTGAGCACGTCGAGGTCAGGGTTCTCGGGAGCGGGGAGGTCCGTGGAGAACGCGTCGAGGACGAACCCGGCGAGCCGGGGCGAGAACACGGCGTCGCCTTCGTGGACCCGTCGGATCGCGTCACACAGCTCGACGGTGTCGATGGTCTTGGTCACGTACCCGCGGGCCCCGGCGCGCACGACGGCCATGACGTCCTCGGCGGCGTCGGAGACGGAGAGCGCGAGGAAGCGCGTCGCCAGGTCGCTGTCGGCGAGCCGCTCGATGACGGTGTGGCCACCACCGCCGGGCAGGTGCACGTCGAGCAGGACGACGTCCGGGCGCGTGTCGGCGATCACCTCCACCGCGGCGTCCCGATCAGCGGCCTCACCGACGATCTCCACGAAGACACCGCCGTCGGGGTCGACGACATCGGTCAGTTCTCCACGCACGCCGGCGCGGAAGAGCGCGTGGTCTTCCACGAGGACGATCCTGATCGTCATCGGTACACCCTCATCCCTGGACTCGCGGCACGCTGATCTCGACTTCGGTCCCGACGCCCGGCCTCGATTCGATGACCGAGGTGCCACCGGCTCGGCGGACGCGCCCGATGATCGAGTCCTCGATGCCGCGATGGCTCCCCGGAAGGTGGGACGACCGTGCCGAGGCCAGGTCGAACCCGATGCCGGTGTCGCGCACGAACGCCGTCAACTCGGCCGGGTCGGCCTCCACGAACACGTCGACTCGGTCGACATCGGCGTGGCGCGCTGCGTTGACCACGGCTTCGCGCAGCGCAGCGAGGAGTGTTGCAGCGGCGTCGTCCAGCGGTTGATCCCCGACGACCACCGCTTCGACGCGAAGGTGGTGGTCGGACTCGATCGCCGTCGTGAGTTGTTCGACGGCCGCAGCGACCGTGGTGGCTTCGCCGAGTGGCACGTCGCCGTACAGCCAGGCTCGCAGCTCGCGTTCCTGGCGGCGGGCCAGGCTCGTCATCTCCCGCGGGTCGGCGCTTCGTTGGATGAGCACCAGCGACTGGAGCACCGAGTCGTGCAGGTGCGCCGACACCCGTGCCATCTCGTCTTCGCGGATGCGCTGGGATCGTTCGTCGTCGAGTTGTCGCAGGATCTTGCCCAGCGCCGGCGCGGCGAACGCGGCCAGGCCACCGACGACCACCGCGATCGCCGCAGCCGAGGCTCCGACGTTGCCCAATCCGCCGGTCCGGTCGGCGAGTGAGATCACACCGGCGGCGAGCAGCACGGAACCGATCACCACCTGGGCGCCGCGTCGCACCAGCGGCCGCCGACGCCAACCGATCGGGAGCCCCGCTCCGAAACCCAGGTCGGGCGACCACACGACGACCACACCGACAGCGACGGCGAGCACAGCGACCATGATCGCGTCGCCGGCCCACAGCCCGGTCGAGCGAGCGGCCACGAGCACGGCGGCTGATCCGGCGACCACCGCAAGATCGCGTCGCGGGTCACGCGGCACCTGGCGGAGCTCGGGCTCGACTGCACGCTCGGTGGCCGAGCCGGTGCCGGTGCCGGTCCGCACGACCAGTACCGCGTAGAGCGCCACGCCGAGGCCACCGGTGAGGCCGAGCACGGCGAGCGCGACACGGACGACGGTGGGGTCCAATCCATGCCGTTGGGCCCACCCGGCGGCGGCACCGGTCAGGAGGCGGTCGGCGCTACGTGGCGCCCGCCCGGGTCCGTCGGTCATGGGTGCATCGTCGCACAGCGCACACCCGATGTCATCGGGGAGATCCCCCGTTCGAGAGGTACTCCCAACATGCGGATCAGGGTCGATTCCAGGGTCATCCCCGATGCGCCGGAGTCGCCTCCGTCCCTACGGTGGCGGCCATGACCACGAGCTTGCCCGAACCGGACGGTGACACGATCGCCGGCGACCCCCGGTTGATCGACGTCGAATCGACGTTCGAATCGGAACACGACAGCAGCGAGCCTCGACCAGGTCTGAGCGACCGGATCCGAGCCTCCTTCGAGCGTTCCGGCGACGAGGTGGTCGGCGGCGTCGGGTCCGAGATCGCGTCGGCGCTCGGCATCGATGCGCTGTGGGTTCGCCTCGCCTTCGTCGTGCTCGCCCTCGTCGGCGGGGTCGGCGTGTTGCTGTACGCCGGGCTGTGGCTCGCGCTCATCGTGGGCACCGAGCGTCCGTGGGCGCGGCGCACCGGTGGCATCCTGGTGATCGTCGGCGTGCCTCTGTACATCAGCGGAGCCCGAGTCACGCTCGCGACCGGGACGGGGGCCGTGCTCGTGCTGCTGGTCGGGATGGCCCTCGCCCTCTGGAACCGCGACACATCCGAGGTCGAGCATCGAGAGCGGGCGACGGCGCCGCCCGCTGATCCCGACGCCACGATCGAGCATCCCGTCGTCGTGGCGAACTCGGTGGCCGACCCGGTGCAGGAACGTCGTGCCAAGCGGCTTCGTTCGGTGCGTGACCGGCCGCCGCCGTCGCCGTTGGGTCGTGCGACGCTCGGCGCCGCCGTCGTCGTCGCGGCGGCCGGTGCGCTGATCGACGAGATCAACGGCGGCCGACTCCATCCCGAACAGTGGCTCGGGGCGGCAGCGATCGTCTGCGGTGTGGGGCTGCTCGTCGGGACGGTCCGAGGGCGCGGCCGCTGGCTGATCGTGCCCGCAGCGGCGTTCGCCGTCGCCGGCTTCGTCGGGGGCGGGCTCGCCCAGGCCGGCGTGCCGATCGAGAAGCTCGGCAGCGATTCGTTCACGTACATCCGAGAGGGCGAGGTCACCAGCCGCTTCGAGCCACGAGCGGCGTTCGGCGCGACCTACATCGACATCGAGGGCGACCCTGGACCCGAAGTCGTCGAGGTCGATACCCGGGCGTTCTCCGGCGACGTGAATCTCACCGTCTCCGATGCGGTGACCGTGCTGGTGCGCACCGACATCGACGACGGGTCATCGTTCGTGGACGGCCGGTCCGAGGACGGCATGTTCACCGTCGGACCCGACGGTGCGCCGGACGTGATCATCGACGCTCGGGTCGTGCGTGGTGATGTGCGGGTCGACACGTACGACGCGGAGCTCCGGAACGCAGAGGTCCCTGCCGTCCCCGTCCCGGGGGAGCCCGAGTATTTTCTCGCCGACGGCGTGATGCTCCGCGACGACGGCTTCGTGTTCCTCGGCGAGGGCGAAGTGATCATCGACCCGGACAACATGCCGATCGCCGGGAACTTCTACTCCAACGGCTCCGAGTATCAGCTGGAGACCGCATTCGGGTCGTGGCGTCTGCTCGACAACCTGTTGATCACCCCGACCAACGACCTGATCGACCTCGATCGTGCTCGGCTGGATGCGGGTATCGGATCGCCGGTCGCACCGGTCGACCCGGCGAATCCGGCGAGTCCGGTCGAGACGGTGCCAACGGCCGCCGAGCCGTTGGCGACCACGACGGTTCCCCTGACCGTTCCACCATCGACCACACCGCCACCCGCACCAGACAACGGCCAGGAAGGCTGAACATGAACACGCACCGATTCGATCCCGTCTCCGCAGTCCTCGCGTTCGCGGCGATGGCGGGCGGACTGGCTGTTGCTTTCGAGGCGACCGATCCGTTCGGCGACGCCGACGCCGGGATCTGGCTCGCCGGGCTCGCCCTGGCGGTCGGCTTCGTCCTCATCCCGTGGGGGCGCAGCCTCGGCGGGAACGGTGCCGACGATGACGACGCAGTCGCCTCCGACGAGCGGCGGGACGGATCAGATCTCGTCGATCTCGATGCGTAGACCGCCGACGTTGACCGCGTTGGCGCATGTGCCCGTTGCCGGATCCCCGACCGTGTCGCAGCGGACCTGGAAGGTCAGGTTGTCGGCCGGCTGGAGCCGGATCTGCGTGAGGCTCGGCTCGAAGAGTTGGCCACGGATGTTCGACAGCGACCAGACGTAGGCCTCTTCGCCGTTGATCGAGAGTGATGCGCGACCGGTGTCGTTGTTGGAGTTCTCGATCCGCAGTTCCGTGAGGTCGTACAGGATTCCTTCCGGCACGGTGAACACGGCGTCTTCGGTGGCGAGGGCTTCCGGTGTGACGCTGAGCCGGAAGAAGTCGGGCTCGCCTTCGTCGGCGAGTGGCCGTGAGTCGTCGCCCTCGTCGGCGCCCTCCGCCAGCGTGGTGACCGGCGAATCGACGTTGCTCTCGCTGGCGATCTCGTCGACAGCGGCATCGAACTGTGCGAGCCGCTCGTCGACCTGATCGGCTGCAGCATCGCGGATCTCGGGCCGGACGACGCCGAACCAGGCACCGACGACGGCGCCGATCAGTGCTGCGAGGGCGAGCGCTCGACCGACCGACGCGAGGGACAGCGTCGATGGCTGGACGAGCGAGAGCGAGGTGGCACTGGGCTCGTGGCCCTGCTGCTCGGCTTCGACCTCGAAGTCCAACGTGCGCGTCGCTCGCCGGAAGAGACCCCGCTTCGCCTTCGCCTTGAGTCGAACCAGGCTCGCGCCGCCCGGGGCCACGCCGACAGCAGGAGGGTCGAAGTTGCCATCGACTCGGTTGGACGGGTCGATCAGCCTGACACGACAGCTCGCCAGGCCGTTGCCGTGGTTCTCGACCATGAACTCGTAGTTGGCGCGGTGACGGGCGCGGATGACGGGTTGGAGCGGGGTGATACGGCGGTCGTCGAACGACTGCACGCCGAGGGTGGTCTCGGCGACGATCGTGTCGTCGGGCGCTCCGCTCGGGATGATGCGGACGCCGATGACGGTCGGGCCGGCGGTCGTGGACGGCAGCTTCGGCGCGGCGATGGTCACGTCGATCACGTCGAGCGAACCGCCGAACAACGTCAGGTTCCCGCGGTCGACCGTCACCCAGTCAGCGGTCAGCCCGCTCGGGACGATCGTGTAGCTCTCGGTGGCATCGCTGAGGTTCTGGATCGACAACTTCAGTGTGATGGACGAGCCGGGATCGATCTCGACGTCATCGTTGGAGAACCATGCTTGGACAGACACATCTCGAAACTACCCGCGTACAGCGCTCGCGCCCGGGCAATCGGTCGGGCCTAGGCTCGGTCCGGTGAGGACACCGATCGACCGGCCCCGACGACTGCGGCGTTCGGCGGCGATGAGAGCGCTGGTCTCGGAGGTGCACCTCCGAGTCGACGACCTGGTCGCGCCGCTCTTCGTGCGTGAAGGCATCGACGAACCCCAGCCGATCGAATCGTTGCCCGGCGTGATGCAGCACACCCGCGAATCGCTGCGCACCGAGGTCGGCGAACTGAAGGCACTCGGCGTGAAAGCCGTGATCCTCTTCGGCGTGCCGGCCGAGAAGGACGCTGTCGGGAGCGGCGCCTACGACCCCGACGGCATCGTGCAGGTCGCGCTGCGCGACCTGGTTGCAGACCACGGCGACGAGATCGTGCTGATGGCCGACCTCTGCGTCGACGAGTACACCGATCACGGCCACTGCGGCGTCGTCCACGACGACGGCACCGGGCGGATGGTCGTCGACAACGACGCCACCCTCGAGATCTACGCGAAGGCAGCCATCGCGCAGGCCGACGCCGGTGCCCATGTCGTTGCGCCGAGCGGGATGATGGACGGCCAGGTCGCCGTCATTCGCGAGGCCCTCGACGAGGCCGGCCACCACGACGTGGCGATCCTCGCGTACGCCGCCAAGTACGCGAGCGCGCTGTACGGGCCGTTCCGCGACGCCGTCGACGTCACGATCGCCGACGGCGGCGACCGCAAGGGCTACCAGCAGGACCACCGCAACGCCCGTGAGGCGATCCGCGAAGTGGAACTGGACATCGCCGAAGGTGCCGACATGGTGATGATCAAGCCGGCTCTGGCCTATCTCGACGTGATCAGCGATGTCGCGGCGCGTGTGGACGTGCCGGTCGCGGCGTATCACGTCAGCGGCGAGTACGCGATGATCCATGCCGCCGGCGAACGCGGGTGGATCGACACCGACGCAGTCGCGCTCGAGCACCTCACGGCGATCAAGCGCGCCGGCGCGAACATCATCCTCACCTACTTCACCCGCTGGTTCGCCGAACACGCCAACCGCTGAGTCGGGCTCGTGCCAGGCACGAACCCGACCGTTCGAACGGAGATCGCATGACCGACACCGCTGCCCACTCCATGATCCCGCTGTGCGACCCCGACGCCTGCGTCACCGCCGGCTGCTCGCCGACCGTGTGTGTCGGCGCCGGCGTCCCGAGCAACCACACGATGTTCGAGCGCTCCAAGGCAGCGATCCCCGGTGGAGTGAACTCCTCGATCCGCGCCTTCCGCAGCGTCGGTGGTGAGCCCTACGTCGTGGCTCGCGCCGAAGGGGCCACGATCACGGACGTCGAAGGCACGACGTACTTCGACCTCGTGCAGAGCTACGGCGCGGTCATCCTCGGTCACGCGCACCCCGCGATCACCGCCGCAGTCACGGCGGCCGTGGTCGACGGCACGTCGTACGGCGCGCCGACGCCACGCGAGATGAAGCTCGCCGAGGAGATCTCGTCACGAGTGCCGAGCTGCGAACGCGTCCGACTGATGAACTCCGGCACCGAGGCCACGAGCACGGCGATCCGCCTCGCACGCGGCGTCACCGGCCGCGACCGCATCGTCACGTTCGCCGGCAACTTCCACGGAGCGACCGATGCACTGCTCGTCGCCGGTGGCAGCGGCATCGCCACGCTCGGCCTGCCCGGCACGGCGGGTGTGCCCGACTCGTCGGTCGCCGAGACGATGGTCGCCCCGTACAACGTCGTGCCCGAACTGACCGAGGAGATCGCCGCCGTGATCGTCGAGCCGGTCGCAGCGAACATGGGCGTCGTCGCTCCCGTTCCCGGCTTCCTCGAAGGACTACGAGCCGAATGCGACCGGGTCGGCGCGCTGTTGATCTTCGACGAGGTGATCACCGGCTTTCGACTCGCTCCGGGCGGCGCCCAGGAGAAGTACGACATCGTCCCGGACATCACCTGCTTCGGCAAGGTGATCGGCGGTGGCCTGCCGATCGGCTCGGTCGGCGGGCGCGCCGACATCATGGAGAATCTGTCACCGCTCGGCAAGGTGTTCCACGCCGGCACGCTGTCGGGCAACCCGCTCGCCACCGCTGCGGGCCTCGCTGCGCTCGATCAACTGACCGGCGACGTCTACATCGAACTGCTCGCACGCGCTCGCCACATGGCAGCGCTGCTCCGCGATGCCTGCGCCTCGGCGGGCTTCGCCGCCCGGTTCCCGGTCGTCGGAACGCTCATCGGCATGGTGTGCGGTGAGGACGCTGCCGACCCGGTTCGCAACTTCGACGACGCCAAGACCACCGACGAAGCGGCCTACGCACGGTTCTTCCAGGCGATGCTCGCCGAAGGTGTCGCCATGGCGCCGGGCGCCTACGAAGCGATCTTCGTCGGTCTCGCTCACACCGACGATGTCATCGACCAGATCGCACACGCAGCAGCCCGCGCCGCGAAGGTCGCTGCCGCCTGAGATCACGGGCCTGCGCCCGCCCGTCGGGTCAGCCACGTCGAGTCGCCCGCACGTTCGCTGCGGTGGTGAGGGAGCGTCCGTCACACGAGGGTGCCGCTGAGGAGCGGTGCGCGCTGGGTACCGTGAGCTGAGTGAGACAGGTGTTGACGCTGCGATTCCTGGCCGCCATCGCGGCCCTCGCGCTCCTCGCGGTCGGTGTCGACGCCGTGTTCGCCAGTGGCGGTCAGCAAGGCTCGCTCGCCATCGCGGGCCCGTCCAACGTGGACGCGGACGGAAACGTGATCAGTCGTCGTATCGACGTCATCTCGTCGGTCGAGCGGATGGAGCGATCCGAGGACTTCGAGGTCGGCGCCGACGGCCGAACGGTCGGCGTGCTCGATGCGGTCCTCGACGCAGACGGTCAGCGAGTGATGCGCATCGCCCCAGGAACGCCTGGCGAGATCTCGTGCGAAACCCTCTCACTGCCGAATCGGTGTGTCGTGCTCGCCGACGTCCTCGGCGATGCCGTCGTCTGGTTCGCTCTGCTGCCCAAAGCCCCCAGCGAGACCGTCGAGCTGCCGCCGATCGTCGACCTGCAGCAGGGGTACGCGGTCATCGAGAACGGCTGGGAGATCCCGTACCCGCCGGTCATCGATCGCGACGACGAAACGGACGGCACGTGTGAAGGTGAGGACATCCCCGGATTCAGCGATTTCCTGCGCCGCTTCGGTCCGAACAGCACCACGATCGTCGACGTCGAGACGGAGCAGGTCATCCAAGTGCAGTGCGGCGAGGAGTACGTGCCGCCCGCCGAGGTCGAAGAGTACGAAGGCGATCTCGACGCGACGTTCGTCCCCTCGGCCACGACGTCGGCTCCGGCCATCGACCCCGAGGTCGAGGCTCCCGAGTCCTGAAGAGAGACGTCTCGTGCGGCCCGCGTCTCGGCGTCAGTCGAGCAGGGCGTGTGCTGCCGCGAGGCCCGAGTTGTGAGCGCCTTCGACCTTCGGCCCGGCGAAGGCGTCGCCGGCCATGACGATCCGTCCGTCCGCTGAGACCCAGCACGGATCCGGCCAGATCGACCGCGGCGTCGCGAGACGCCACTTCTTCACCTGCGCCTCGATGATCGATGCGTCGCCGAGCCATCGCTGAGCCTCAGCGCCGAGCAACTCGAGGAGCGTGTCGTCGTCGTTCCAGTGAGCTTCGCTCCACTCCGGGTTCGCATGGAACGTCACCGCCTCGGCCGCGCTGATGCCCTTGGCCCGGTTGTCGCCGATGAAGCTGAACACGTCGTCACCGTCGTTCACTCCACCCGTTTCGGGAATCGCCGACGGGCCGTCGAGGGTGACGAGGAGACCGATGGTGCGGTCGTACTCCGTGCGCATCAAGGTGCTGTCCATGTCGACACCGCTGTCGACCAGGAGTGCGAGCGACTGCGGGAGCGGGCTGGTCAAGATGACCGCGTCGCCCGAGCGCACGCTGGCATCGTCGATCACGACGTCCCAACCACTCGACCCGTCGGTCGGCGCGTTGCTGGGACGCACCGTGAACGCCATGGTGGACGTCTCGATCGAGCACGAGGTGCCGTCGAGCCCGGCGGCGAGATCCTTCGCCAGCGAGTTCATGCCGGCGGTGGCGACGTATCGCGGATGGCCATCGCCGGATCCAGCGTCTGTCGCCGTGTCGAACCCGTGGTTCCACACGTGGACGATCCCGCGCTCCATCCAGTCGTCGACACGACGCTGGAACGCAGGCGTACGGACCGTGAAGAACTGCGCACCGTGGTCGAGGCGGGCGTCCCCGATCCGTCGTGTCGCCAAGCGTCCGCCGACCGAGCGGCCCTTGTCCACCACTGCGACGTCGACGCCGGCGGCAGTCAGTTCGTGCGCCGCGACCAGACCCGACATACCTGCACCGACGATGACGACCCTCACGTCGCCGCGCTCCAGCAGGTCGGTCCGGCCGGTGCTGAATGGATCGGGTCCGAACGGGTCGGACCAACTCGGTGTGCAACGGGGGAGTACATCGCCAGATGCTTAGCTGAGCGAGTCGGCGGGTGCGTCACGCAGAACGCAAGTGCGCGCCGGTGTCGACGTCGCGCGCCTCCCACGAGGCCTCTGCGCGACCGAGGAACTCGAGGAGCACCCGGTTGAAGGTGGTGGCGTGTTCCACCATGAACCCGTGGGCGGCACCGCTGATCACGACGAGTTCGGCCGTGGGGATGCGCTCGGCCAGTTCTTCGCTGTCGCCGCGCGGAGTGAGGATGTCCTGGTTTCCGACGACGACGAGCGCCGGGACCTGGATGTTCTCGAGGTCGTCGGCGAACGACGCATCGACGTTGATGATCGCATCGACCTGATTCGCGAAGGCGTGGGACGGGCGCCCGAGTGCGAGCGGGCCGAGCCACCCCATGGCAGGCAGGAACCGGCGGAACGATCGCGGTCCGATCACCCAGCGCACCGCCTCGGTGCTCATTGCCCCCATGCCTCCGGCGAGCGCGTTGTCCTTCCACGAAGTGAGCAGTTCCTCGCGCCACGGGTGGTTCGTTCCTGCGGTGCATGCGAGCGTGATGGAGCGGGTCCGTTCGGGGTACTTGACCGCGAGGATCTGGCTGATCGCTCCACCCATCGACGCGCCGACCACATGCGCGGTCTCGATGCCCGCGTGGTCGAGCACGGCGATCGCGTCGTCGGCCATCTGCTCGAGCGTGTACTCACCGTGCGGCTTGTCGCTGCGGCCTGCGCCGCGATTGTCGAGCGCGATTGCCTGATACCACGGAGCCGTCGCGAGGCGCTGCAGCGCCCAGCCGGCCTTGCCGGCTCCGAGACCTTGGATGAACAGGACCGGAGCCCCCCTCGGGTTGCCCGTCTTGGAGTAGTGGATACGCGTCCCGTCGCTGCTTCGTACGTAGGTCATCAGTGGGCTCCGATGCCGCTGAGGGGCAACCAGTCGAGTGGCGTGCCGGTGTTGATGTCACCCATCTCGTCGAGCAGGCCACGGATGTCCTTGCGGATGCGGTCCGCCAGCTCGAGTTCGCTGAGCGGCCCGCGACGTTTGCGCGGCGGTCGGGTCGGCGTGCCGATCTCCACGCGAGCACGTCGAGAGAACGGGCTCGAGGTGGTGGCTGCCGGGAAGACTCGGGTGCTCGTGGCCAATGCCGCACCGACGATCGTGTGATCGACCGTTCCCACGCCGCGGGTGCCGCGGGCGTTTCCGGCGCCGAGCACGACGATCTCGTTGGAACGAAGTGCGCCTGCGACCTCGTCGGGATGATCGAGGAGACCACCGATTCGCCGGTCGAACGAGTGGAGTACCGGGATGTCGCTGCGGCCGACGAACCGCACGGGGCGGTCGATGGCCTCGCTGATCGCGAACGCCGTGAACACGGTGCTGAAGGACCACGATGGCGCGTTGACGATGACGAGCGCACCGGCGCGCTTCGGGAGGTGCTGATCGCCGCCGGTCGAAACGTCCCAGCGGAGTTGAGCGAGGAGCATCATGTTCCGCACCAGCATCGGGTCGCGACCCCAGTCGTCGGTGGCGTGCGCCGGCTCCTCGGTGAGTCGACGGGTCGCGGCGCGTACGCCGTCGCTCGCCGCTTCTGCCAGCGCGTCGATCGCGCCGGTCATCAAACGGTTCGTGCGCGTGACCGACCGCCCGAGGGACCGCGCGACACGTGCCTCGGACTCGGCGATGCGATTCGCGTCGATCGGAAGCTCGACGACTTCGGCGAGTTGAGCCATCAGGCGACCTGCTTTCTTGCGGGATGACGGATGATGCTCGGCCAGCCGTAGAGCGAGTCGATGACCTCGGGCGTGGTCTGCTCGGGCACGATGCCGAGCAGTTCGCGCATCCGACCGTTGTCGGCGAGACGGCCGTGGATCAGTGTCTCCGCCACGTGATCGGGGATCGGTGCCCCCGCCATGTGAGCAAGACGGCGGGCGAACGGCCACTGCGGCCCCATCGTCGGGACCGGCACCCGACGACCGCGAAGTGCTGCCTGCGACACGGACACCGAGTCCGAGGCGACCACGTTCACCGGCTGGGCGAGTCGCTCGCGCGCCGCCGCCACGATGGCTCGGGCCGCGTCGTTCTGTCGGATGACCGCGAAGGACGGGTCCCTGAGGACGTTGAAGGGAACTGCGGGGAGGCGGAGCAGCCGGCCGAGCGGCGACGGCACGTGCGGGCCGATGACGGGGGCGAGTCGAACCGCGCCGACGGTCACTCCGGCGCGTTCGGCGACGCTCGCCGCGGTCCGTTCGATGTCGGCCACGGTGCGACCCCATTCGGAGGTCGGGCGGATGGGCGCATCCTCGTCCGGTCGCGTCAACGAATCGCGTCCGTAGATCGTGATGGCGCTGCGCACGATGACGTGTTCGAGCGACGGGCACTCGGCCGCAGCGCCGAGAATCGACGTCGCTGCGCGATCGGTGAGCTCTGCGGCGAGCCTCGGCGCCGCGCGGGCGTTGGGCTCCCAGACGCCGACGTGGACGAGAACATGCGGATCGAAGTCGATCAACGTGCTGACGATCCGGTCGTGCTCGTGCGGGTGGATCCGATGGAACGTCGTTCGGTTGAATCGGCTTCGCGGCGGGTCGGCGTCGATTCCGGCGAGCGCTCCGACCCACGGTTCGTCTTCCAACAGGCTGGCGATCTGAGTACCGAGTTCGCCGCCGACACCGCTGACGAAGACCCGCTGACCTGCCATGACACCTCACGATAGTCCCACCCGCCGTCGATTCTCGGGGTTGCTGCTCGGTGCAGCCGGTGCCACCGTTACGGGATCCACACTCGGTGAACTCACAGGCTGCGCGTGATCGCACACCCGAATCGGACGTGACGCTGACCACAAGGTCCGTTAAATATTGCGATCTGATGTCGTTGACGTCATCGTGCCGTCATAGATTGCAGTCAAGCGGTCCCGGAGTCGGGCCGATGACTTGTAGACGACGAAACTCGCCAACGCTCTCTGAGCGTCGCACTCCTTCCCCGCCATGACGATCGACGACACACCTTTCGACCCCGATGTCTCCACCGGCGCGCCGCGCATCAGCCGACGGGCGATGCTCACGGCACTCGGCTTCGGCTCGGCGGCGATCGCAGTCGGCGCAGCCGGTCGCTCTGCAGGTGCGGTCGCCGGTCAGTTGAACGGACCCGGTCGAGCACTCGCTCCGGCGCAACGTGTCACCACCACGACCTCGACCACCACCAGCGACGACGACGATTCCCACCGAGTCGGACGATCCACCGGTCGGCAGTCGGATTCCGTTCCCGATCATCGTCGGGGAAGCCGACTCCTGTTTCGTGGGTGACAACTTCGGTGCGTGCCGTTCAGGGTGCAGCCGGAGTCACGAGGGCGTCGACATCATGGCCGACCAGGGGCTCGAAGTGATCGCCGTGGCCGACGGAACGCTCACCAAGATCTACGTGGACACGGGATCGTGCGGCGGTGCAGGAAATGGATGGACGCTCACGGACGAAGCGAACGACGTCATCTACAAGTTCTTCCACCTCGACTCGCACGCCGAAGGGCTCGAAGTCGGTGACACCGTGACCGTCGGTCAGGTCATCGGCTACATCGGCGAGACGGGTACGAGCGGCGTCTGCAGCGACGAGTACAACAACTACCACCTGCACTTCGAGTACCGACCCGGCGACACCGCTCGTGACTCGTTCGGACTGCTCGAGCGACCCGACTACGTCCGGTTCGCATCGTGAGACACCTCCCCGGCTGCCGCCACGAGTGCGCTGCCTCGGATGCGGAGGGCACGATGTCGCGCCGCCGCCTCCTCGTGGGTGCGGCTGCAGGCGCCGGCCTGCTCGCCACATGGAGCGTCGGGCATGCCGTCGCCGCCGTCGAGCCGAGCCTCGACGACAGTGCCTCGGCCGTGAACCCGGCAGCCCGGATGGGGAACGAGACCTTCGTCTCGACCACGACCACCACGACGACCACCACCACGACGACCACCACCACGATCCCGGCCCCACCCGTCGGGCCGCCCGGTGAGGGCGAGATCCTCTTCCCGTTGGCACTCGGGTCGGAGTGGACCGCATACATCCTCGAGAACTACGGCGACACCCGCGGGCGCTGCTGCGGCTACTACCACCAGGGCGTCGACATCATGGCCGACGAAGGCACACCGCAGGTCGCGGTGGTGGACGGCGAACTGACGAAGCGGTACGAGAACAGCTTCTGGGGTTGGACGCTCACCGGCGACGACGGCGTGATCTACAAGTACTTCCACAGCGCCGAAGATGCCAACGGTTGGGAAGTCGGCGACCGTGTGCAACAGGGCGACATCATCGGCTTCGTGAGCGACAGCGGCACGTCGTCGGGCAATTTCCACTTGCACTTCGAGTACCGACCGAGCAACGTCCCGGCGAACCCGTACGCCAAGCTCCAACGGATCCCCGGCGCCAGCTTTCAGGCCTGACCAGCCCGTTTCCGCACGAGGTCGACGGACTGTACGACACGCCGTGCGGTCCCCTCACGTGTTTGCCGGGGATCGAGGGAGGATCAGCGCAGCGTGTGGGCGCGCATGATGATCTCACGTGCGAACGGGTCGAGCTGGCGCCCGGCGATCCGCTCGGTCACCTGGATCGCCTTGGTGGGGTCTTCCACGAGCCCGGACCAGCGGATGTAGCCGCCCATCACGCCGATGAGGCGATCGCCCAGTTCTTCGGCGTGCACCATCAGCTTCGTGTCGTGCTTGAGCAGCTCACGGATCTCGGTGTACAGCGCTGTGAGATACGGGTCGGGATGCTCGGCGTTGAACGGGCGGTGCCGGTACGGCAACTGCAGCTCGTCGTAGTTGTGCAGGTTGTGCGGCGCCGCGATGATCGACACGACACAACCGAAACCGTTCTCGCGCAACCAGATGATCTCTTCCTGGCGGCGGACACGTCGATGATTGTCACCGACGCCACCCGGCCGTTCGCAGATCGCCATCTTGTCCTTGAGGACCCAGGTGAAGTTGCGCGGCGTGATGCCGAGGGCCCATTTGCCACGAAGACGAGGAGCCATCAGCGGGCTCCCGTGGTGGGGTGAAGAATGGCGGCGGAGCAGGACATGACGGGAGGAGACGATACCGCAGGGAGGTCTGAGGGTGGAAATGCCGCCGACCGCGACGTCCGTCACGGTGGCAGCGGGTCGCCGACGCGTAGGCGTTGATTCGTCCGACTGATTCGTCCGAGGCCCGCGACTTCACACGCCGTGGCCGACCCGGCAGCCACGGCCAGCACGCGAGCGACGGCGCCAGCGTCGGGCGGATACCCGTCGTGCGTCAGCCATCGTCGGACGGCCCGGCGAGCGAGTGGGAGCGGCGCATCGGCGAGTGCCCGGGCATCGGTCGGGTCGATGGCTCGGGCGAGGTGGTCGAGGAGGTCGTCGTCGTCGCGCAGCAGCTCAGCCGTGCGGGTGACCAGCGGGACGACGTCGCGCTCGCCGATCGCGTCGACCAGCGGCATCAGCTCCGAGCGGACGCGGTTGCGACGGAACCGCAGGTCGGTGTTCGTCGGGTCGATGATCGGCTCGAGATCGAGTGCGGCACACAACGCATGGGTCTCCGAGCGGCGCAGACGCGAGCAGGGGGTGGGAATGACCGGGGCGGATGGCGGCGAGGCCGGTCGCGCCGGAGCCACGGAGCAACGCGAGCAGCAACGTCTCGGCCTGGTCGTCGGCGGTGTGCCCGAACATCGCATCCGGCCCGACGAGGCGGTGGCGCGGACTGCGAGCGCGAGCTTCGAGATTCGGGCCGTCGCTGAGATCGGCGCGCTCGACGTGGAACGAGGCTCCGAGCTGGTGGGCGCAGGCTTCGGCGGCCGCAGCGTCACCGTCAGCCGATGCGCGGCAGACCATGGTGGACGTGCACGGCGGTGACGTCGAGGCCCGCCGCCACGGCGAGCGCCACGAGCGCAGACGAGTCGGGGCCACCCGACAGCGCGCAGATGACCGGTCGGTCGGGGTCAGGGAAGGTGCAGCGAGCGAGGAGCTCGCCGGTCAGCGGAGTGTCGCTGCCAGCCAGGAGCTGCTCAGAGGTCCTGATGGCGGCGCTGCTTGCCGCCCGGGTGCTTCTTCGACTGCACGCTGATCATGTAGTACGCGAGCACACCGATACAGGCAAGCACGGTGACCGCTGAAAGCGCCACGCCGATCCAGATGTGCCACACGTAGCCGATCATGGGCCGCAGACTATCCGCAGCCGCACCGAATCAGCCCAGCGCGAGCGACTCAGGTGAGTGCGAGGACGGCGACCACCGTGACGACGAAGCCACGGGCGGTCCAGGCGAATGTGCGGACCCAGTTCGTGGAGACGAGCCGGCGGTGAGCGTCGTCATCGAACGTCGCGGTGAGTCGCTCGTGGAGCGGGACGGAGACGAATGCGGTCGTACCGTAGGCGATCGCCATCAGCGCGCCGGCCACGAGCGGCAGGACGATGGAGACGCCGCCCGGCGGGTCGACGACCAGCCAGATGCCGGTCACCCCTTCCGCGAGCATGAACGGGCCGACCACCGACGAGATCGAGCGGCGGTGCCGGTCTCCGAAACGCTGCCAGAGTTGGTCGTCGGTGCCTCGATCGATGGCGTCGAAGATCGGGTAGTGGACGAGCTGGATCACCCAGATCACTCCGGTCATCGCCCACGTCGCAGCGAGTGCGACGACCAGCACGATGGCGTCGGTCGTGTCGAGCAACGGGCTCGATCAGCCGATCTTGCCGTCGCCGTCGAAGTCGGTCGAGAAGCACTTCTCGATCCGCGACAACAGCCCCGCCGGCATCTCGTCGTTCTGCAGCTTGACGCTGATGACCTGCTTCAACTCGGCATGGAAGTCGAACGCGCTGAGGCAGTCCGGGCAATCGTCGAGATGGTGCGCGATCGAATTCCGCGCCGCATCTGACAGTTCCTCGTCGAGGAACACGTCAAGCTCCTTGAGCGTCGCTGCGCAATCCGGTTCGTCACATGGTTCCATCGCCAGGGCCTTTCTCGTTGCCGTCCGTGTCGCTCTCGTCGCCGGCGGGCGGCGTCGGTTCGGCCCGGCGCAGTCCACGATCGATTGCGTAATCATGCAACGCCTTCTGCATCTGCTTTCTTCCCCGATGCAGTCGAGACATCACGGTGCCGATCGGGATCTCGAGGATCTCGGCGATCTCCTTGTAGGCGAAACCCTGCACATCGGCGAGGATCACCGGCATCCGGAAGTTCTCGGGGAGGTTCTCCAGCGCCTGTTTCACTTCATCGTCGGGCAGCATCTCCATCAGCGATTCTTCGGCCGAGCGCCCGATCGACGGATCCTCGAAGGTGCCCATCCGCTTGTAGAGGTACAGATCCTCGATGTCGCCGAGGTCGCTCTCGTCGAAGCTGCGCTGCTTCTTGCGGTACTTGTTGATGTAGGTGTTCGTCAGGATCCTGAACAGCCACGCGCGCAGGTTGGTGCCCTCGTTGAACGTGTGGAAACTGCGGAAGCCCTTGAGGAAGGCCTCCTGCACGAGATCCTCGGCGTCAGCCCGATTGCGGGTCATGCGCATCGCTGCCGAGTACAGCTGCGGCGCGTATTGCATTGCTTCGTCTGCGAAATCCGCCTGGTCAGCCATCGTTCGGCAACCTAATCGCTCGGGATGCCGGCGGGGCGGCTGATGCTGATCGGAGCCAGGCCATCGAGCCCATCGAGCGCTGTGACGAATCGATCGAGGAGCCCGGCGAGCTGCGCGCGTTCCTCGCTGTCGAATTCGCTCAGCAGCAACGCCATCGCGGTGGCGCGCCGTTCAGCGACCGCCGTGTGGCGGCGGCGCCCCTCGCCAGAGATCCGAACCATCACGATTCGGCCGTCGTCCGGAGCGTCGTAGCGTTCGGCGAGCCGGTCGGCGACGAGCCGCTGCACTGCTCGCGTCGCGCTCGACGGATCGATCCGCAGCCGTTCTGCGAGTTGCTTCATCGTTCGATCGCGCCGCGCAAGCAGGTCGAGCGCGTCCATCTGGCCCGGTTCGATCGGGTCGTCCTCACCGAACAGGTACGCGCGACGATGCTGCGTCCAGGCGCCGCGGCGAAGCTCGATCCAGGCCCGACCGATGCGCATCGCCTGCTCCACGTCGACCGGGTTCGTGAAATCGACCGCAGTCGGAGCATCCGCCGCACGGCGAGCATCCGCGACAGCGGACGGACGATCGGTGATGGACATGCGGCGATGACGCTACCCAGTCCCGGAACGCGAACGAGCGCCCGCGGTGGCGGGCGCTCGTTCATGGTCGGTCGGCGTCTCGACGCCGCCTCGAGGTCGGTCAGTCGAGCTTGTCCTTGACGCTGTCGACAGCGTCGTTGACCGAGTCCTTCGCGTCGTCGACGGTGTCCTTGACCTTGCCGGCGGCCTCGTCCTTCTCGCCTTCGTTCTTGAGGTCTTCGTTGTCGGTGAGGTCACCAGCGGCCTGCTTGATCCGGCCTTCTGCCTTGTCTGCTTCTCCACTCATGTGATGCTCCTCTACTGATCGGGTCGATCCGACTGATCGACGTGAGATGACAATTGCCCGCTCATGGCGGGCGTAAACGTCAGCCGACCTCGCCAGCTTCGAAACCGGCGATGCCGTGAGGAGATCTTGACGAACCTGGCGGTTGGCGGGTCGTTCGGTCGGGTACGTCTCCTCCGTCGACCACGACATCGCACCCACTGAAAGGCAACAACATGCTCGTCGCATTCGGAATCGTCCTCACCATCGCAGGAGCTGTCCTCACATTCGCCATCGACACGCAGGTCGAGAACGTCGACCTCGCGATGATCGGTTGGATCCTCATGGCCGGCGGCGTCGTCTCGGTCGTCGCCGGCGCCATCAGAGGTGCCAGCTTCATGAGCATGGGCAAGCAGAAGTTCCAGCACGAGCGCCACGTCTCGAACGACGGCCAGCACGTCGTCGAAGAGACTCGCTCCTCCTGACCGCGCCTCGACCTCGCATCGACCGGGCGGATCGTCCGGTCGACGATCGAAACCACTGCGTACGACGGCAGATGGCACGAGCCATCTGCCGTCGGCGCGATTCTCTGAAAGACTTCTCCACGTGACGCACACTCCCACCGAGCGGGAACGCCGCTCGATCGATCGATTGCACGGACTTCTCGGAACGCCGCCGACGACCGGCAACGACATCACCGTCCTGCGCAACGGTGACGAGATCTTCCCCGCGATGATCGGCGCGATCGATCGGGCGACCGAGACGGTGGATCTCGTCACGTTCGTCTACTGGCAGGGCGACATCGCCGTCGAGTTCGCCGACGCCCTGGTGCGCGCCTCGCGGCGAGGCCTCCGGGTGCGGGTGCTGCTCGACGCCGTCGGAGCGCGCAAGATCTCGAGCCACCTGATGGATCTGATGAAGGACGCCGGTTGCGATGTTCGCTGGTTCAGACCGTTCTTCGACAAGGCGGTCCCGAAGATCGCGGACGCGAACCGCCGAACCCATCGCAAGATCCTGGTCTGTGACAACGAGGTCGGTTTCTGCGGCGGTGTCGGTATCGCAGAGGAGTGGACCGGCGATGCTCGCAACCAACACGAGTGGCGGGACACCCATCTCGCCGTCCGGGGCCCCGCCGTTGCCGGCCTGCTCGTCGCGTTCCTCGACAACTGGGCCGATCAGCACGACGACGGTTTCGACCCTCGCGGGGAGCACGACGTCGATCTGACCGAATACGGCTCGTCCGCGATGTTCGTGGTGCGTGGGTCGGCCGAGACCGGAGCGAGCGATGTCTGGCGGATGATCATGACGCTCGTGTCCATGGCGCAGAAGCGCCTGGTGATCGCCACCGCCTACTTCAACCCCGACGATCACGTCCGCAACGCCCTGGTGGCAGCCGTGCAGCGTGGTGTCCACGTCACCCTGCTCGTTCCGGGCGGACACGCCGACAAGCGATTCATCCAGATCGCTGGTGAGGAGTCGTATCAGATCCTGCTCGACGAAGGTGTCGACATCCGCACGTACGAGACGTCGATGATGCACGCCAAGGTGATCACGGTCGACGGGCACATCGCCACCGTGGGCTCCACCAACTTCAATCAGCGGTCGATGCAGCACGACGAGGAAGCGAATGTGGTGATCGTCGACGAGAAGGTCGTGTCGATCCTCGACGAACACCTCGAACACGACCTGACACAGTCGATCGAACTCGACCCGTCGCGGTGGGCCGATCGCGGCCTGCTCCAGAAGGGCGTGGAGAAGGTCTCCACCGTCGTCGAGAAGTGGCTCTGATCGATTTCTGCGACCGGACGGCGTTTCGCTCGAATCGGCGACGGGCACTGCCGCCTCATGGCATATGACTTCCACATCGGTGACACGGTCGAATGGAACTGGGGCAACGGAACCGGGTCCGGCAAGATCACCGAGCGGTTCACCTCGAAGGTCAGCCGCACGATCGATGGCACCGACGTGACGCGCAACGCTTCGGAGGACGAGCCTGCCTACCTCGTCGAGCAAGAGGATGGCGACCGCGTTCCTGAAGTCGGCGTCCGAGTTGAACTGATCGAACGCGACGCGGCAGCGATCACACAGCATGCGACGTGCCGAGGGTCTCACGCAGTCACCGTTTCACCCAGAGTGGCCGCGGGTACCCCGAAAGCATGACGAACACCATCGAACGCAAGATCTCTGATGTCAATGAGTCGGTGACGATCCGACTGGACGACCTCGAGACATCGCTCCCTGCCATCCCTTCGAAGGCACTCGCGGCGAGTCGCGCCAGCGCTCGTCGAGTGAACGACATCATCGAGAGCGTGGCAACGTCGATCAAGGGCCGCTTCGACAACGTCGCCGACGACACCGCGACCGCAGCCAAGACGACGACCGGGCAGGCACGAACTGCCGCTGAGAAGGCCACGAAGACCGTGCGTTCGGGAGTCAAGCAGACGACCGGCCAGGCGAGAGCCGCCACCGGCAAGGCGACCGCGTCCGTGAAGTCGGGCGTGAAGCAGACCACCGGTCAGGCCCGAGCGGCCACGACCAAGGCGTCCGAGACCGTGAAGTCCGGCGTCGCCCAGAGCACCGGACAAGCCAAGGCACAGGCCCGCAAGGTCGGCGAGTCGGTGACCGACGAGGTCGAAGGCGCGCTCGACGACGCGAAGGTCGCAACCGACCCCGATCGTTACGCCGACATGACGAAGGCCGAACTCTACGATCGTGCGACTGCGCTCGACATCGACGGCCGGAGCGGCATGACCAAGGCCGAACTCATCGGCGCTCTCCAGAAGGTCTGAGACACTGCCTCATGACATCACGCGCTGTTGACGGCGTCCTCATCGTCGGCGGCGGATACGCCGGAGTCCACACGGCCCGCTCGGTTCGCCGGGCGGGCCGCTCCGCGTCCGTCGTCGATCCAACGGGTCGCCACGACTTCGTCACCCGACTGGCTGCGGTGGCCGGCGGTACCGCACCGACCTCCGATGCCGCAGCGCCGCTGTCGGATTTCGCCGACGACGTGATCATCGGATCGATGACCGCCGTCAGGGACGGAGAGGTCGACCTGTCCGACGGCACCACGCTCACCGCAGACGCGGTGGTCATCACCGCCGGCGCTGTTCCGATCACTCCGCCGATCGACGGCATCGAGCATGCCTACCCGTTGCGCACCGAGGCCGACGCGCTCGAACTGCGCGCCGAGATCGAGACCTGCGACGCCGTCGTGATCGTGGGTGGAGGAGCGACCGGCGTGCAACTCGCCGGAGCGATCGCTGCGGCGCATCCTCGAACGGCTGTCACGATCGTCGATGTCTCCGACCGTCTCCTCGCCGGCATGGGCAGAGCGTCCGGACGTGACGCGGCCCGGATCCTCTGCGAGCGTGGCGTCTCCATCCGCCTCGGATCCGAGGTCGACGAGATCCTCGAACACGGTGTGTCGATCGACGGGGAGACCACCGACGGTCTGCCCGTGTGGGCTGCGGGTTTCGCTGCGCGTGCCGACCAGTTCGGGCTTCCCGCCAACGACGAAGGCCGACTGCTCGTCGATCGATTCCTCCGAGTCGAAGGATGGACCAAGACGTTCGCAGCAGGCGACATCGCGTTGCATCTCACTGAAGATGGTGACGAACTGCCGATGTCAGCTCAGATCGCCGTGCAAGCTGGAGATGCCGCCGGACGCAACGCAGTGCGGACAATCCGTGGTGATGCTCTGGATCGCGCCGACTTGGGTCATCGAGGTTGGGTACTCGACCTCGGTGGCAATCGCGGTCTCGCTGAGGTCGGTCCCGTTGCGCTCACGGCGCCGTTCCTCGACCTCCTCCCACCGGCGCTCCACTGGGGTATCGACATGAAGCACCTGATCGAGACTCGCGGTCTCGCCGGGTTCAACGACCGCCCCGGCGCCTGATCATTCGGGTGTCGAGAGCCGGGACGGCGTCACACGCCGTCCCGGCTCTGATCGTTCAGGCGTCGACGACGACGGCGTAGGAGCCGAGGCTGTGAACGGCGACCTTCTCGATGCGATTGCCCTCGCTCGTGACGATCGCCAGGATCGTCCCGGTGTCGGAGTCGAACGACGCGTCCTCGACCTTCCCGTGCTCGAAGCCGGCGGTGTCGAGCACGCGAGAGCCCAGGAGTTCGAATTTGCCTTTCGCCTGAGCCAGGTCACGATCGTCGTCGGAGCCCGACGGATCCTCGGAATGGACGACCATGACGCGGTCCGCGCCGAACGACTCGAGTGTGTCCCATTCTGCGAAGACTGCGTTCTTCTTGCGTCCGTCGATGTGGAGACGGAGTACCTGCGACGCGTCCTGGGAGACGACGAAGTGTTTGACGGAGCCGATCTCCTCGGCGGTGTCGACGGCGATCACCGATTGGCCGACGGTGGGCTTCATGCTGCGCTCGGTCATGAGCGGTCTCCGATCATCTCGCGGAAGGATCCGACAGAGTTGCCGAACCCGACCAGGTCGTTACGTGTGAATTCTTCGGCCTCGGCGGGAACGATCAGGTTCTCTGCCGAGAGGCCCATCTGCGCAGACGAAGGGATGAAGACGCTGCCGTCGTCGGTTTCCACTTCGTAGCCCACGGCGTTCGGTGACGCGCCGGTCTCGATGATGACGTCGATCACCTTGCCCAGCACAGCGCCGGAGCTCGAGACGACTTCGTTGCCCATCACGTCGACGCCGCTCCCCGACGACGCAGGCGCACCTGAGGCGCCACCCTTTTCGGTGAGGCAGTCTTCGCCGGGAACCATCACGGCGTGCTGGCCGATGCCGATGACGTCAGCTGCAGCGAGCGTGCTCTTCATCGCGCCGCGGAACCAGCCCCGCTTGTTGAGCGTGAAACCGATCAGGTGATGCTGGGATGCGTCGTAGACGACGTCTTTGACCTGGGCGGCGTCCTCGCCGCCGTCGATCGTGACGACCGGGAGACCGCCCACCTCGCTGGCTCGGATCAGGTTGAGTTGACTCACGATCCACCTCGCTTGGCGTCGGGCGACGTCGGGGCGGCGAGCACCGATCCGCTGCGCTGCTTCTTGCGGACCATCGCGAACGCTGCGAGAGCGACGATGATGACCGCAACAACGATGAGCAAGATGACCAATGGGTCCATGAAATTCCTCGTTCGGTTACAGGCCGACGCCTTGGTGCGACGGCTGCCACCAGTATTCCCGTTTCTGCTCAGCTCGAAACGACGGCCGGCTCGAGATCACTCGCGAGCGAGTTCGGCGTCCCCCGCCGCGTCGTGGTCGACGTCCTGGTCGTCGTCGAGATCGATGGTGACGTCGACGAGGTCGCCCGTGTAGACGAATGGTCCGAGGTGACGGCCCGAGTGGTCGTAATCGGCAACGGTCGTGCCCCGGTCCAGGCCGATGTCGAGCCCCGACCACGAGATCATCAGCCAGAAGATCCGGTCGGTCTCCATGCGCCCGACCTCGACGCCGTCGACCAGCAGCGTGCCGACCCCGTGAGGGAACGGCCCGTTTCCGGGGCTGCGTCGCATGCGGAATGCCAGTTCGGTTGCGCCCGCTGCGATCGGTGTGTCGGACGAGACGACCTGGTGCGTGCCACCGATGTTCAGGTCATGGACGAGGTGCCCGTCGCGAATGAAGAGCGAGTATCCGCAGGTCGCATCACCGTGCGCAACGAGCACGCCGTGCGTCCCCGGTTCGAACGGTTCGACTCGTGCGGTCATGGCATAGCTGCGACTGCGGAGGTCGGGCGCCACGTCCGACGGGAGGTGGCCCATCCCGGAGGTGAACACGAATCGGCGGCGTTCTCCGTGGAACCGTGCGGCGGTCTCGGCGAATCGCTCACCGAATCGGTCGTCGAGCGGCAGCACCTGGTTGGCCTCCGCTTCGACCCACCAGCGATCGATCATCCGCTGCAGCCGCTCCGGGTACTCGACTGCGAGGTCGTGGCATTCGTTGAAGTCGGCGTCGAGGTCGAAGAGCTCCCATCGGTCGTCCTCGAACGGTCGGCCGGGCGGATGCCAGGCAACGGCCTTCCACCCGTCGAGCCACAGCCCGCGGTGCCCGAACATCTCGAAGTACTGGACGCCCTTGCCGGTGTCGGCCCCCGGATTCTGGAGCGTCGCCGCGAAGCTCACCCCCGTCATCAGCCCGCGAACATCGGCACGAGGTCCCGATGTCGTCTCATCGTCGACGACAGGAGAACCCGGTGCCGGTGTCGGGATGCCGAGGAGGTCGAGCAGGGTCGGCGCGAGGTCGGAGACGTGGCAGAACTGATGACGGAGTCCGTCGTCGCCGTCGGACCGGCCCTCCGGTGTGCGGACGACGAGCGGGTCGCGTATGCCGCCGCTGTGCGTGTTCTGCTTGTACATCCGCAGCGGTGTGTTGGCAGCCATCGCGAAGCCGTGCGGAAAGTTCGTGTGCGTGTCGGGTCCGCCGATGTCGTCCAGCCGGGCGAGCTTCTCGTCGAGCGACTCCTTGACCTTGTTGAACGGGGCCATCGCGTTCACGAACCCGAGCGGACCGCCCTCCTGGCTCGCACCGTTGTCCGACAGCACCATCACGATGGTGTCGTCGAGCTGGCCGGTCGACTCGAGCGTCGCGACGACGCGTCCGAGGTGCTCGTCGAAATGGTGGAGCATCGCGGCGTAGGCCCCGGCCAGTCGGGCGAACAGACGATGCTCGTCGCTCGAGTGTTCGTCCCAGGCGTTCACGCCGTCGTTCCGGGCCGGCAGCTCGGTCCCGGCCGGAACGACGCCCAGATCGATCTGACGGGCCAGGCGTCGCTCGCGCTCGACGTCCCAGCCGTGCTCGAACGTTGCTGCGTAGTGATCGATCAGCTCTTTCGGTGCCTGGTGCGGTGCATGACAGGCACCCGGTGCGAAGAGCAGGAACCACGGTGTGTCGGGGCTCGCGGCGTGATGATCGGTGACGTTGCGGATTGCTTCGTCGGCGAGATCCTCGGTCAGGTGGTAGCCGGTGCTGTGATCACCGACAGCCGTCACGTGTGTGTTGTCGCGGACGAGTTCGGGCGAGTACTGGTCGGTCTCGGCGTCGAGGAAGCCGTAGAACCGATCGAATCCGCGCCCGAGTGGCCACCCGTCGAACGGTCCCGTCGGCCCGGTCTCGGTCGTGCTCGTGGCGTGCCATTTTCCGACCATGTAGTTGCGATAGCCGTGTGGTCGAAGTCGCTCGGCGATCGTCGGTGCGTCGGCCGCGATCTTGCCCCGATAGCCGGGAAACCCGGAGTCGAAGTTGGCAAGGCAGCCCATGCCGACGTCGTGGTGGTTCCGGCCGGTCAGCAGTGACGCTCGCGTGGTCGAGCACATCGCTGTCGTGTGGAAACCGGTGTAGCGCAATCCGTCGTCGGCGAGCTGGTCGATCGTCGGCGTCGCGATCGCAGATCCGTAACACCCGAAGTCGGCGTAGCCCACGTCGTCGAGCAGCACGACGAGCACGTTCCGGTGTCGATCATCCCGGGGAGGGCGTGCCGGCCACCAGGGCGTGGAATCCGCGACGGTGACGCCGATGCTCGGTCCGGTGGCGTCCGTCGTCATCACGCCGAACGTAGCCACCAGCGCCGGGTCCGCGAGACTCGACGAATGGCTGAGCTGTACGACGTGATGAGCACCCTGCGAGCGGTCCGCAAACTGCGGCCCGATCCGATCCCGGACGAGGTGCTCGAACGTGTGCTCCAAGCAGCGTGTTGGGCGCCGACCGGCGGAAACACGCAACCGTGGCGTGTCGTCGTCGCCACGTCGCCGGATGTGAAGGCGAAGCTGAAGGAGATCTACGCGCCCGAGTGGGCGGAGTACTCGGCCGGCTTCATGAAGATGATGGCCGGGCTCCCGCCGGAACAACTCGCGAGCTGGGAGCGAGTCGTGGCAGCGGGTGATCACCTGGCCGACAATCTCGCCGAGGTGCCGGCGATCCTCGTGTTCTGTGCGAACCCGGCGATGATGGCGATCACCGACGCCAAGCTCGATCGCATCAGCATGGTCGGTGGCGGGTCGGTGTATCCGGCGGTACAGAACGCGATGTTGGCCTGCGTGGAGGAGGGCCTCGGGTGCACCCTGACCACGCTGCACTGCCAACGCGAGGACGACGTGAAAGAAGCGCTCGGCGTACCCGACGGGTGGGGCACCGTTGCGCTCGTGCCGATCGGCTACCCGGTCGGTAAGGGTCACGGATCCATCACTCGACAGCCGCCCGCGGCGATGGCCTACCGGGACACCTTCGGCACCGCCTGGAGCTGACCCGTCAGCGGTCGCGGACCGTGACGCCGACATCCTCGGAGGTGTCGCCGAGCAGGTAGCGGGGGCCGTCGCCGAGGTCGGATGCCACGTCATCCGGATTCCACATCCTGCACTTCTCCAGCGACAGGCATCCGCAGCCGATGCACGCGTCGAGCTTGCTGCGCAATGTCTGGAGCCCGGCGATGCGCGCATCGATGTCCGTGGCGAACCTGCTGGCAAGGCGGTTCCAGTCCCGCTCTGTCGGGGTGCGGCCGTTGGGGAGTCGATCGAGCTGTGTCTTGATCTCGTCGAGCGTGTAGCCCAACCGCTGACTGATGAGGATGAAGGACAGTCGCCGGATCACCGACTTGCGAAACCGGCGATGACCGGAGGTCGCGCGCTCCGAGGAGATCAGCCCCTTCCCTTCGTAGAACCTGATCGCGGAGATGGTGACACCGGTCCGCTGAGCGACCGCACCGATCGCCAGCAATGGATCCGAAATTCCTCTTGACCTCGACATTGGTTGAGATATTAGAACAGAGACATGACTTCGACAACTGCACGAATCGAACACGTCAACTTCACGGTCACCGACCCCGACGCCTCCGCCGCACTGCTCATCGAGTTGTTCGGTTGGCACATCAGATGGAGCGGTGGAGCGAAGAACGACGGCTACACGGTCCACGTCGGCACCGAGGACGACTACTTCGCGCTCTACTCCCCACCATCGGATCTCACATCGGCCACCGACGCCGGTTACCAGGTGAACGGCCTGAATCACGTTGCGCTGGTCGTCGACGATCTCGACGAGATCGAGCGTCGGGTCCGTGCCGCCGGGATCGAGCCGTTCAGCTTCGGTGACTACGATCCCGGGCGCCGCTTCTACTTCCTCGATGCCGACGGCGTGGAGTTCGAGATCGTGTCCTACGGCAGCTGAGTTCGATCCGGGTCACCCCTCGTGATGGTCGTGCTCGGTGCGACCACAGTGGGGCACCACACCTTCGGGTGATCCGATCACCGGCTTCTCGGTGCTACACACACCCGTACGATGCTCGACGACGGAACGCTGTGAACCCGGACGCTCTCCTCGACGGTCGACGCACCGAGGGGAGTGGGCGAGTCGCGACGACTCCTGCGGTTCTCCATCGACTCGGCCACCGCTCGTTGCCGCATGTCATCTATCTCGTTGCCGCCATCGGATCCTGGCCGTGGCTCGCCTCCAGTCGGCCCGGGCCCGACGCCGTGTCGTACTTCTCGATCGCTCAGAGTTGGGCCGACGGCCGTTGGAGCGACGCACTCAATGCGTTCTGGTCGCCGCTGCTGTCATGGCTGCTGATTCCTGCAGCCCTGTTCGACCTTCCGCTCGTCCAAGCATCACAGGTGTTGTCGATCCTCATCGGCTCGTTCACGGTCTGGCGACTGCGAATCGTGCTCGACCGGCTCGACGTGTCGACGCCGATCTCGGGAATCCTCACGATCTCCGCCGTCCCGTTCCTGCTCCATGCGGTCTACGGAGGCTTCACGCCCGACCTCTTGATGGCGTCACTGCTCCTCGGGTACATCGGTGTCCTGGTCGATCCGGACACGGCGCGGCGCGGTGTCCGTGCCGGAGGTTGGGCGGCCGTGGCGTTCTTTGCGAAGGCCTATGCCCTGCCGTTCGCCATCGCCCACCTCATCTGCTGGCTGATCGTCATGTTGTGGCGGCGCACGCCTGCCGTCGACGTCGCACGTTCGGCTGGCATCTCGTTGTCGATCATCGGAGTCACGGTGCTCGCGTGGACGGTTCCGTTGTCGATCGCGTACGGAGCGCCCACGTTGTCGACCACGGCTGCGTACCACGTCAGCGTTGCGAGTCCGGGGTCGCCGGGGTCGGGAGTGAGTTGGGCAGGGCTGCTCGAACCACCGAACGAGTTCGCCGTGTCGGCGTGGGAGGAGCCGTCACTCGCACCCTACGAACGAAACGCAGCAGCAGCCCCCGAGGTGGACCCGGACAGCGACGAGACCGACGGACGTGCCACTCGCCTCGTCCGCAACACGCGAGACGCTGCCGCTTCCGGCGCTTCATTGATCGGAATCGTCATACTCGCGGTGCTTGCTTCGATCGTCATCGTCGCGACGGCGAGACGCCGGTCGAACCGCGAGGCCGTGGTCCACACCGTCACCGCAGCGGTCGTCTACACCTCGGGTCTGCTGCTGCTCTTCATCGACCGTCGCTACATGTTCTTCGTCCTGCTGCTCGCGGTCGTGGTCGCAGCATGGTTCATCGCACGATGGGTCGAGCCGAACAGAGGACAGCGCACGGCGCTCGCGTTCGCCGTCGTGGTCGGGCTCGTGTCGATGCCGTTGTCGATCGTGGCGCTCTCACGGGTGGCCGAACGCGCCACGACCCAGACCGCAGCGGACGCCGAATTCGATGCAGTGCTGTCGTCCGGCGATCGGGTCGCCTCCTCGAACGAGGACATCCACGCATTCTCAGCTGCGTGCTACCGAATCGGCTGCACCTACCTCGGCAGCCCCACGGCAGACAGCGGAGCGGACCTCGCCTCCGAACTCTGCGCAGGTGACGTCGACATCTTCGTCACGGACGAATCGAACGTGCGCCTCCCGGCGCCGGCACGAGAACTGACGTCGGTCCCGCGTGTCTACGAGAGCGTCTGGGACGTTCGATGCCCGGCTCCGTGACGTTCCGAACGTCTCGACGTTCCGATCGATCGTCCTCGACCGTCGAACGTGGCCCGATCGGGTGAAGTTCGAATCGGACGATTGGAGTGTGGCCGCTCGGGGTAGAGCCCCATGGTTCGCCCGCGGTGGAAAGGCCACCGGCGGACTCTCGATCTCGTCACGGAGCCCGTCCATGCCTCACATCCCGATGCCACTTCGCGCTCGACGCGTCCTCTCCGCGGGAACGCAACGATGACGAGCAACGAAGCCAGCACTGCGGACACCGTCGACACGGCGCCGATGTTGAGAGTCCTGCACGTCGTCGAGAGCTGGCCGCCGGTCGTGTCCGGCTACACGTCGCGCAGCGCCCGCCTCGTCGCCTCCCAGAACGCTCGGCCCGACCTCGAGCCGTTCGTCGCAGTCAGTTCGCGTCAGCAGATGTACCGCGACAACGTGCGCGAACGTCGCATCGCGCAACGCGACGGCCCACTCGCAGGCGTCGAAGTGAACTTCGCTCCGGTGTCCGCCGCCGAGCGCACCGTGCGCAAGCTGCGTCGTTTCGCCGTGGACGGCGCCTCGTTCGAGCGATGGTTGAACAAGGAGTTGCTACGTATCCGCCCGGACGTGGTGCATGTCCACTGGTCGTCATCGATCGGATATCGATCGGTGCGCGCCGGCCACCAACACGGGGTACCGGTCGTCGCCGAGGTCCGTTTCGACCTCGCTGGAGCGATGAACTCCCAGACCTTCGGCGGCCGTCTCGACATCGCGGAGAAACCGCTTCGTCGCCACTTCGAACGCCATCTCGCTGAAGCCGACGCCGTGATCGCCGCCAGCGTGTCGCTGGGAGAACTCCTCGAGCAGCAGACCGGAGTTTCACCGACCATCATCGAGAACGCAGCGGAGGACGCTGGTTGGCCGGACGCAGACGACGTCGCTCCCGGTGACGCCGCGCTCACCTGGGCAGCGGCCCGCCCCACGTGGGACTCGAACGCCGAACGGTTGCACTCGATCTATGCCGAGACGATCCGAGCCCGGCACACGCCGGGACGCGCCGACGGCGACCGCACCGTTGCCGACCGGGTCCGTGACCACCGCCTCGGCTCCGATGCTGCCGATCGCGCACAGCGCATTGCTCGCGTGGTCGCCTCGGACGACTCGGAGGCGTCCTCGGGCAACGTTCCGGACGGCGACGGAGACGGCACCAGCGGTCGTCTCGTCGTGATCGGCGCGGGACCGGCCGGGCTCACCGCGGCGCTCGACGCAGCCCGTCGCACAGGGCTCCGACCGGTGGTGCTCGAAGCATCCGACTCGATCGGAGGACTGTCACGCACGGTGGAGTTCAACGGCAACCTGATCGACATCGGCGGACACCGCTTCTTCTCCAAGAGCGAACGGGTCACCAACTGGTGGCTCGACATCCTGCCGCTGGCAGCCGGTGCAACATGGCGACCGGGGGACTCCGCCGACGGGCCCGACCCGCACGTCGATGATCAGGTCATGCTCGTCCGGCGCCGTCGTTCGCAGATCCTCTGGCACAGGAACCTGTTCGACTACCCACTCGACCTCTCCTTCGACCTGATCCGCAAGCTCGGCCTGCGCCGCACCGCACGAGCGGGCCTGAGCTACCTCCGGGCGCAACTCCTGCCGGTGTCGCCGGTCGACAATCTGGAGGACTTCTACATCAACCGGTTCGGTCGAGAGCTCTACCGCACGTTCTTCGAGAGCTACACCGAGAAGGTGTGGGGGCTGCCGTGTGACGAGATCTCTCCTGACTGGGGTGCTCAACGCGTGAAGGGCCTGTCGTTGTGGGGCGCGTTGTGGCACGCGATCAAACCGAAACGCAACAGCGACGCAGCGCAACGAGACGTCGCGACGTCGCTCGTCGAGCGGTTCCTCTACCCCAAGTACGGACCCGGTCAGATGTGGGAGACGGCAGCATCCAAGGTGTTGGACCACGGTGGCGATGTCCTCACCGACATGGCCGTGGTCGGATTCGATTTCGAGCCGATGAACAGCGCAGCGGAGAACGACACCCCGCCTCGGATCACCGCCGTTCGTGCCGTCGATCGGATCTCGGGCGAGAAGGTCACGATCGAGGCGGATCATGTCGTGTCGACCATGCCGCTCAGCCGTCTGGTGGAGGCGCTCGACGTCGCCGTGTCGGAGAACGCGCACGAGATCGCCGACGGGTTGTCGTACCGCGACTTCATCACCGTGGGGGTGCTCGTCGACAACCTGCGTCTCACCGAACCGGACGGTGGCGCCCTCCTCGACAACTGGTTGTACATCCAGGAGCCGGATGTGCTCGTCGGACGCCTCCAGATCTTCAACAACTGGAGTCCGTGGATGGTCGCCGACCCGACCAAGAGCTGGGTCGGCCTGGAGTACTTCTGCAACACCACCGACCCCATGTGGTCGTGGTCGGAGGACCGCCTGGTCCGGCTCGCAGGTCAGGAACTCGCATCGATCGGCGTGATCGAACCCGGTGGCGTTCTCGAAGGATGTGCGATCAAGGTCAAGCGGGCCTACCCCTCCTACGTCGGGACGTACGACCGCCTCGACGAACTCCAGCCGGAACTGACCCGAATCAAGAATCTGTGGTGCGCGGGGCGCAACGGTCAGCATCGCTACAACAACCAGGACCATTCGATGCTCGCATCGATGATGGCAATCGATCAGATCGCAGACGGCGTCCGACGCCCCGACGAGATCTGGTCGGTCAACATCGACGACGATTATCACGAAGGCGACTGACGCGGTGGACGACGCGCGCCGCCGGGCTTCACCCGACCGGTGTGCGAAACGGTTGTTACGTCTGAGCGGATGTGGGTATCTCACTCCCGACGACGACGTCCGAGGGGACACATGGGACTTGTAGCGACACCGACGAAGACCACGCCCACCGAGACGAGTTCGGACGCACTTCTCGAATCGGCGCGTGCGGAGGAGTGCCGGCGATGAGAGCGGCCGGATCCGACGAGGAGATCGCTCCGAACGAGGAAGTCAGCGACTCCGCTCGAAACATCCTGGAAGGTGTCCTCGAGGCGTTGCCTCGTCTCGGCGTGGCGATCGTTCTGATCATCGTCGGATACGTCATCGCCCGACTGCTCACCATGGGGTTGAAGCGGATCTTCTCCCGCTCCCAGACCGACAGCTTCGCTCGCGTGATGAGCAAACTCGCCGGGTACATCCTCAACTTCGTCTTCGTGCTCGCCGGCATCGCCATCGTCTTCCCGTCCGTGAAGCCCGTCGATCTACTCGCAGGGCTCGGTTTCTTCTCCGTCGCAGTCGGCTTCGCCTTCCAGGACATCCTCGAGAACACGCTGTCGGGCGTCCTGCTGCTCTTCCGCCAACCGTTCGAGTCGGGCGACCAGATCGAGGTGCAGGGTCAGACCGGCACCGTGCAGGGCATCACCATCCGCGAGACCCGTATCAAGACGTTCACCGGGGAGCTCATCGTGATCCCCAACCGAGACGTGTACAAGAACGTCATCCGCGTCCAGACCCACTACGACGAGCGGCGGATCGACTTCGTCGTCGGCATCGCATACGAGAACGACGCGCGTGAAGCGACACGGGTCATCGTCGACGCGTTGAACAGCGTCGACGGGACGGCAGCGATCCCGCCGCCCGAGGCGCTCGTCACCGAACTCGGCGTGTCCACGGTGAACATCACGGCGCGTTTCTGGTGCGGTCCTCGACAGCACGATGTGCTCGTCCTCCAGGACGAAGCGATCAAGACGGTCAAGGAAGCGCTCGACACCTCCGGGATCGAGATGCCTGCGGACATCATCGCCCTTCAAGCGACGCCGAGCCTCAAGGCCGCGCTGCAGAACGAGGCCGAAGTCACCCCCGGCGGCTCGATCAAAGCCACGTGACGGCCAGCGACGTGGCAGATCCGTGGGGCGTCGGTGACCGCCGTGGATCGCTCCACCTCAGTCGAGTCGGAGGTGGACGCGCGCTGCGTTCGCGTCGAGAGTGCCGAGCCGATCCCCGATCGTTCGGATGAATGCCTCGATTCGCAGATCGGTGTCGGCTTCGCTCACGGGTTCCCACCACTTCGGGCCACGTTCTCCGAGCGCGACCTTCGCGTCCTGGACACGATCTCGCGCCGAGTGGAGCTCGGTCTCGTCACCGTCACCCTTGGCGGTCTTGACGGCCCGGCGAGCGTGCATCAACTCGTCCACCAGATGCTGTCGGAGCGGCTCGTCGAGGGCAGGATCGCTGACCCGCCATTTGCGCCCCTCGATCACCCGATGGGTGTCCGCAGTCCGCCGGGACTCGGTGGCGGCCGATCGTTCCGGTCCAGGCGACGTGGTCATCGCTGGATCTCGGCCTCCGCCGCGACACGTTCGGCGTCGGTCCTGACTCCGACGACACACCAGTAACGGCTCTCCCCGTACCGGCGAACGCCTTCGACTCGGTGGTTGCCGTCTTCGAGCATCAGATGATCGCCCTGCCAGGTGGCAACGAACGGTGGCGGTGTCCAACCGTCCTCGAGCGAGTCCTTCATCTCCTCGACCGTGGCGTCGTCGTCGTCGTCGAGTCGTTCGAGCGTGGGCTCGTCGGGTGGTCCGGCGAGTCGACGAAGGCGATCGAACCCGATGCGCACAGGCCCGAACCAGATCGGATAGTCCTGGCGAAGTTGTTCGCCGAGTTCGGCGTTGTCACTCCCGTCGCTGGCCAGGAACGCTTCCACCCACGTGCCCAACGCATCGCGTTCGGCTGCGGCGTGGGCGGTTTCCACGGTGAAATCGCTGTCCGATGACATGCGCTCCGTGTACCCGGATTCGTGCACGGCCACACCGATGGGACGGTGCGGTCATTCGAGGTGGCGTGCGTCGTTGTAGCCCCGCAACGTCCACTGGTCGGACACTGGATCGTGCTCCCACTCGGTGAGGCTCGTGTTGGCGGGCGTCATACGAGGTCCCGGTGCAAGGTCGACGGCGCCGAAGTGGATTCGCAGTGATGCAGCGATGACGCCGGCGTGGCACACCGCCATCACCGTCTCGTCCGGACGATGTCGGGCGTAGCGGGACATGGCCCGGTCGACGCGCTGATGGAATCCATTCCAGCTGTCACCGTTCGGTGCGAAGAGACGATCCGGCTCCGCCAGCATGTCGAATGAACCGAACCGGGCCGGGTAGTCCGCCCAGTCGACGCCGTCGGCGTCCCCGGTGTGCACTTCGCACAGCTCGCAGTCCTGCTCCACCGAGTCGAATCCGAGCGCGGGTGCGACGACCGCCGCTGTTTCGATGGCTCGACGGATCCTGCTCGTGACGAGATGGTCCACGTGGACACTCGATGTCGCATCCAGACGATCGCGGAGGAGGCGCGCCTGGGTCATCCCGAGGTCGGTCAGCCCCGAACATCCGGTGGGTCCGGCAATCGGACCGTGGAAGCCGGCGTGTGCGTCGCCGTGGCGGACGAGGATGAGTTTCATGTCGCCGAGTTCGAGGTGTCGGCGAGCGCCTCGTCGAGGTAGGTCGCTGCGCTGATCAGCGCGAGGTGTGTGAATGCCTGCGGAAGATTGCCGATGAGGCGTCCGCTGGGCCCGATCTCCTCGGAGAAGATCCCGGTCGGGCTGGCGTAGGAGAGGAGTCGGTCGAACAGGTCTCGAGCTTCGTCGAGACGACGCGACCGAGCAAGGGCCTCGACGTACCAGAACGAGCAGATCGTGAACGCACCTTCATCGCCGTCGAGTCCGTCCTCGGTCGACTCGTTGTCGTAGCGGTCGACCAGGGGGCCGTGGACGAGTCGATCGCCGATCACGTCGAGGGTGCTGATCCACATCGGGTCGGTCGGCGAGATGAATTTGACGAGTGGAGCGAGGAGCATCGACGCGTCGACCGTGTCACCGTCCAGTGTCTGCGTGAATGCCCCGACCTCGTCGTTGTACCCGCGGTCGACGAGGGTGGAGTGCATGTCGTCGCGTAGTCGTCGCCATCGTTCCAGAGGCGCCGGGCGGCCTCGCTTCTGGGCCATGCGGATCGCGCGTTCGACGGCGACCCAACTCATCAGGAGCGACGAGGTGTGGCGCTGTGGTCCGCTTCGCGCCTCCCACATCCCGTCGTCGGGTTCTTGCCAGTGGCGGGACAACCAGTCGATGATCGTCGAGATGTGTCGCCACGTCTCGATGCCGAGCCCCTGACCGTGTTTGTCGGCGAGGTAGAGCGCATCGATCAACTCGCCGTAGATGTCGAGCTGCAACTGACCGGATGCGGCGTTGCCGACACGGACGGGGAAACTTTGGGCGTAGCCGCTCCAGTGGTCGAGTTCGATCTCGTCGATGTCGTCGTTCCCGTCGAGGTCGTACAACGGTGACAAGGGTGGTACGTCGGGGTCGTCGCACCGGTCGAGTCGATCGACGAGCCAGCCGGCGAAGGCCTCGGCCTCAGCGAGATGACCGAGCTCGATGAACGCGTAGACGGTGAACGCCGCGTCGCGTATCCACACGTAGCGGTAGTCCCAGTTCCGTTCGCCGCCGATCACTTCGGGCAGGCTCGTCGTTCCGGCGGCGATGATGCCGCCCGTGGGTTCGTGTGTCAGCAGTTTCAGCACGAGTGCGGAGCGTTCGACGTGCTCGCGCCATCGCCCGCTGTAGGCGGTGGTCTCGGACCAGTCCCGCCAGAACCGGGTGGTCGAAGTGTGCTGTTCGACGCAGTCGCTGCGGTCGAGCGACCGGTCCCCGAGGACGAGATACTCCACGTCTCCCTCGGCCAGCTCGAACGTGCACCGGAGCCGACGTTCGTCGGCGGTCCACGAGCAGGTCCCCGACACCTGGAGTTCGGTGGCGACGCCGTCGATCGAGTAGCGGATCGTCGCGCCATCATCGTTCACCGAGACGTCGCCTTGCGTTCGTCCGTAGTCCGGGCGGACATCGAGCAGCGTCGTCATCTCGACGCTGCCCACGAGGCAGCGGACGGCGCGAACCACGTGCTGGCCGGCATCGCCGAGCGTCATCAGGTCTTCGACCTCGACCACGCCGCCACTCGTGTGGAACCTGGTGACCAGAACGTTGGTCCCGCTCAGGTACACCTGGCGTGTTGCATCGGGCTCGTTCGACGGCTCGAGCCGCCAATTCCCGCCGTCCTGGTCCAGGAGCCGACCGAACAGTGATGGCGAATCGAAGCGCGGCCAACACAGCCAATCGAGCGATCCGTTGGCGCCGACGGCACCGAGCGTGCGCATGTCGCCGATGACGGCGTAGTCCTCCAGTGGCAGCGACATGGATCTCGACGAGCCCTCGCCGCCTTCGCCTGCAGTCGCTGTGTCGTCCACCGTGCTCCTCTTCGCTGTCGAACCGTCCGCTGTCGGCAGCAGGTCTACCCCGACCGGAGACGGACAAACGCCGACACGGTGCGTGCGGTCCCCCGGGTGACCGTGCGTCGAGAGTGGATGAATCGGAGTGAATCGGGGTAGCCCCGGGCAATGGCGAGGGAACAGAGCCGCACGGAGTGCACCAGCGGATGACCACCGACCGCGACCGGACCGCTCTCGAGGTGCCCGTGTGGCTGCAGCGCCTCTCCTCATGGGCGAAGGGGCTCCTGCTCATCGGCGCCGCGCTCGGTGTGCTGTTGTGGCTCGCACTGCAACTGCGGGTGGCGCTCGTGCCGTTCCTGCTCGCCTTGATCGCAGCAGCGGCTCTGCGTCCGCTGGCCCGACGCCTCGAAGAACACCGATTTCCCTCGCCGCTCGCTGCCTTCATCCCGATCGGTGCGATCGGTGCGATCTTCGGGCTCGCCGGTTGGTTCGTCTTCGGGCGGACGCAAGCGACGCTGCGCGATGACGAGGTCACGGGGGAGGCGATCCGAAAGCGCATCGACGACTGGCTGATGGCCGAGCCGTTCGACCTGTCCCGGCGGCAGGTCGATGACGTGGAAGAGTCCGTCAGGTCGTGGGTGTCGACCGGAATCAGTTCGTTCGGAGTCGAGCAGGCAACGCTTGCCGTGCAGCTCGTCGGCGGGGCTCTGCTGACCTTGATCCTCACCTTCTTCTTGGTGAAGGACGGACCCGGCATGTGGAACGCGAT
The DNA here is from genome assembly GCA_963797925.1 of Ilumatobacteraceae bacterium. Taxonomy (GTDB): domain Bacteria; phylum Actinomycetota; class Acidimicrobiia; order Acidimicrobiales; family Ilumatobacteraceae; genus Ilumatobacter_A. Next base: position 178,487 of record CAWCQZ010000003.1, read on the forward strand.
CGTGTCGCGCATCGACCCGGTCCGGGCCGATGCGGTTCGGCGCAGCGGCGAGTCGGTGTCCCACACGCTTGCGGCGTACCTGCGGAGTGTCGTGTTGACGGGCATGGCAGATGCGTTGTTGATCGGGGCAGGATTGTGGGTGCTCGGAGTGCCCCTCGTCGTGCCGTTGATGATCCTGACTGCCGTTGCAGCGCTGTTCCCGCTCGCCGGTGCCGTGGTCGCGGGCGCTGCGGCGGCGATCGTCGCACTGATCACCGTCGGGCCGACCACCGCGTTCTGGGTGGTGGTGCTCACCATCGTCGTCCAGCAGGTGGAGGGCAATGTGATGCAGCCGCTGATCATGGCGCGCCAGATCGCGATTCATCCGGTCGTCGTGCTGGTGTCACTGACTGCGGGGGGCGCCGTTGCGGGTCTGGCGGGCGCATTTCTCGCCGTTCCGATCGTCGCAGCCGGCATTGCCGCTGTGCAGGCGTTCTCTCATGAACTGGACGTCGAGTACGAGGAACCTCCACCGGACGCAACCGCCACGTAGGCCAGCGACGACTGGGTCGTGGTTTCGGTCGGTCGGCGGCGGGAACAGTTCCGCCCATGGGTTCTCGTTTCGAGCATCGATTCAAGATGACGGTGTCCATGACCAACGACTGCGTCACGATCGAAGTGGTCGGAGACTTCGATCGCGCGGCCGTGAAGGAGTTCGAGGATGCTGTTCGTCAACAGATGGCCAGAGCGTCGGTCGTGGTCGCCGACGTGTCGGGATCGTCCCTGATCGCATCTGCAGCACTTGCCGCAATCGTGCGTCTGCATCACAGCGCTGTCGAGCGAGACGCTCGGTTCGAGGTGCTCATCGCGCCCGGAACCCAACAGAGGCTGTTCGACATCGCAGGCTTGAGTGACTACCTGAACCTTGCCGTGGGGCGCCTGCGCGCCGATCGGTGACGTCGGACCCGGTTGCCGTCGGCGATCATGCGATGACACGCAGCGTGAGGACTGCGACGTCGTCTCGTTGGTGTCCGTCCGGGTGGAAGTAGTCGAACAACCTGGTTGCGAGATCATCGGCTCCGACGTGCAGGCGGAGCGCATCGCCGAGTCGTCTGGTGGATTCGTCCGGATCCTCGTCGGGCCGTTCGATGAGGCCGTCGGTGTACAGCACGAGGGTGTCGCCGCGTTCGAGTTGGCGCTGTTGGGTGCCGTACTCGCGCGTCAGACCCGGTACCGAGCGGCGCACCGTGTGTCTCACTCAACACGACGATTGCACCGTTTCGATCGACGACGACCGGGAAGGGGTGCCCGGCGGTGGTCCACGTGAGCTCCGACGAGCGGTGGTCCAGGATCGCGAGTACGGCGGTGGCCTGGCTCGTCGCTGTCCGGGCGAGCAGTTCGTCCGTTCGCCGGATGATCTCGGCTGGCTGGAAACCCGCTGCGGCGAACGCCTGCGCAGTGAAACGAAAGCGACTCATCTCGCCGATGGCGACAGCGCCGTGGTCGGCCACGTCGCCGATTGCGATCATGGTGCGTTCATCGGAGAGTTCGATGACGTCGTACCAGTCGCCACCGGCTGATGCGGCGACGGTTGCTGGGCGGTACAGGTGGGACACAGCGATACCCGGAATCGGATCGATGCGAGGTTGGAGCGCGACTTCGACGGAGTGCAGCGCTTCGTGTTGTTCCGACAGGAGCTGTGCTCGCGAAGCCGCCTGAGCTGTCAGGTCGGCCAGTGTGTACATGACCAACCGAAGCGGAGCGTCGAACGTCCGCGGCTCGTCGAAGATCAGGCCGATCGCGCCGGAGACGTGATCGCCGGCTCTCAGCGGCAGGACCACCCACGAGCTGTGTTCGCCGTTGCGTGCGATCTCGTCGTCGAGCGCCGGGTAGGCGTCGAGAAACGTCTTCCGGTTCTCGAAGAACAGCGCTTCACCTTTCGAGATCGCATCGGAGAACGGTTCGTTGCCGACGTCGAGGACGAACTGCTCCCACTTCTGCGACGAGACGTCGTCGATGCCGTGATCGGCGACTGTGACGAACCACTCGGAGTCCAGCATCACGAGTGAGCCGGCGCAGGCGCCGACCAGATCCAGCCCGTCACGCATCACCGCGCGACCCACCTCCGTCGGCGTCTGCGCACCGACGAGCGCTGATGCGAGGCCGCTGAGACTCTCCAGTCGTGACAGTTCAGCGGTGAACACGTCGCCGACTGCTTGGAGCGGAGAGGCGTACGTCGTGACGTTCGGGTCGGTGAACGACGACCGACGGTCGAGCCGCAGACGTTCCTGGACGAACGACGTCAGCTCCTCGACGTGGAGGAGGAGCATCTGAATTTTTCCGTCGGCATCGTGGATCGGGATGGTCGTGGTGTGCCAGTACCGCTCGACGAACTCGCCGTCGGCGTCGGCAATGTCGAAGCGGTGGATCGGCAGCGAGTCGGCTGACCCGGTGTCGATCACACGGTTGATGGACTCGGTGATGCTGGCCGCGGTTCCAGATGCGGCGTTCTCGGGATTCTCCGGAAAGGCGTCGAACAGGGACTTCCCTCGCAGGTCGGCAACATGGCGGCCGGTCGCCTCCGAGTAGGCGGAGTTGGCGACGATGAAGCGGTGGTCGAGCGTCAACAGCGCATACGGCGTATGGACGGATTCGAAGATCGTCGCGAGACGCGGACCCAGGTCAGCCCACGTCTCGACGACGATCTCGGGATCGATCACGCCGGGATCATAGAAGTTTCCGGCGGCGGTGAGAAGTCCAGCGCCAGAACGGCGTGATCGGGTGGAGGGCCGTCAGTTGTCGGACTTGACGTCGTGCGCTTTGGACTGAGCCTCACCCTTCACGTCATCAGCCGCGGACTTGGCGTCGCCCTTGACCGAGGCAACGGAGTCCTGCGCCGATGCCTTGACGTCGGCTGCGGCGCTCTCGGCTGCGGGCTTGACCGCCTCCGCAGCTTGCTGGCCCGACTGAGCGATCTGCTTGGCAGCGGCGTCGATCGAATCCTGCGCACGATCTGCCACCTTCTGCTCTTCCGGCGTCGTGGGAATCAGCGTGGCGGCGAGCAGTCCGACGCCGAGCCCGATCAGACCGGCGGCCATCGGATTGCCCTCGGCGAAGTCCTGGACGGAGTCCGGAGCGGCGTCCTTGGCCTGCTGAACGGCGTTGCTCGCCTTGTCGCCGATCGAGCCACTGTCGTCGCCGTCGGCCGGGTTGGTCTCGATGGTGCGGGTGCGGGTGCGATCGGACGTACCGAACACGGAGTCGCGCAGGCCGGAGACCCGTTGGCCGAATCTTGCCTTCTGGCGATCGGCGATTCGCCCGGGGGCGACCCGGTCGGTCACGAGTTCGACATCGCGTGCGATCGCATCACGGCGGGCGTCGGCTTCGTTGCGGAGGTCGGAGATGGATTGGTCAGTCATGAGAGTGTTTCCTTGGGGAGAGAGATGGGGGAGTTGTGGTTGTTCACGGGAGCTTCTTGGCGAGTTCCCGGTCGGCCTCGAGTTCGGACTTCGTCGTCTCGGGCACCGTCTTGACGGCGCTGAGTCTGTTCTTGCCGACCACACCGAGCACAGCGGCGGCGATCGCCCACAGGGCACCGACGATCAGGAAGCCGAGCCACTCGTTGAGCGGTACGGCAATGGCCCACGCGGCGGCGGCCGACAGCATGAACACCGCGACGACCGCAGCGAAGGCGCCGGAGGTGACGAAGCCAGCGCCTTTGGCCGCCTTCGTGACCTCTTCTTTCACTTCGAGCTTGGCGATCTCGATCTGAGTGGTCAGCAGCCCTGACAGGTCGTCACCGAGTTTGGAGACGACCTCGCCGAGTGACAGGTCCGGTCGAGCCGGTTGGGTCGGGTCCGAGACCGGCGGGTTGAGGTGAGCGCTGCTCACGATGTGACACCACCGGCGACCGGGCGACCGGCGGCGGGTGCGGGCAGCGGTGTCGTTGCGGCGCCGTCGTCCGAATCGGCGTCATCCGACGCGGCCTCGGGCTCGAGTCGATCCGTGTCGATTTCGCCCTTGGCCTGTTCGGCGCTGTGCTTCAGGTCGGCATGCTTCGCGAGCCGGCCGATGGCGAAGCCTGCTGCGACGGAACCGAGGAGAAATGCTCCCGGTCGATTGCGAGCGAATCGCTTGACGTCGTCGACGACGCCGTCGATCCCTTCTCGATCGATCCGTTCGGCCCGTTGCGTCAGCGTGTCCGCAGCGGAGCGGGTCAGCTGAGCGACCTGTGCCTCGGGTTCGTTGCTGTTGTCGGCCATGTCACCGAGCTGACGGCCGATGTCGCCGAGTGTGGAGGAAAGGGTCTTGGCCTGATCTGCTGCCTGGTTTCGCAGCTCGGAGCGTGCGGTTCCGAGTACGTCGGCGGCTTGGTTCTTCGCGTCTTGGGCGACGGAGCGAGCCTCGCTCTTGGCGGAGCCGGCGACGTCGCCGGCTTTGCCCTTCGCATGCTCGGCGACGTCGCCGGCAGCTTGCTTGCCCTGCTCGGCGGTCGAGTTGTTGGTGGCGGTGTCGGTCATGTGATGTCTCCGGGTCGGTGGCTGTTGTGGTCGGTCGCCGGTTCGAGTGTCGACACCGGCGACCGCAGCGATCGATTACCCCGAGGGGTGGGAGCTATTCACCACGAACGGGTGATGACGCAACACGAATTGCGGAGCTCGTTCACCGAGCCCGACCGACGGAGTCAGCCACTGTGGCGTCGCGGTCGCCCATCGCCCGGTCGGTCCCATCGGTGGTGTCCTCGGTGGTCTGATGTTCGAGTTCGGCGTTGATCTCTGCGCCGATCAGCACGACGAGTGCCGTGATGAACATCCACAGGAGCACCACGACGACCGCACCCAGCGTCCCGTACGTCTCGTTGTACGAACCGAACCGGGACACGTAGAACGTGAAGAGCGCGGAAGCGATCAACCAGCCGATGACGGCGACGACCGCACCCACCGATGCCCATGACCACTCCGGCTCGTCTCGATCCGGCGAATACCGATAGATCGTCGCCAGCAGCGCCATCAACAGCAGCGCGCTGACGACCGTGGCAGCGATGAACAACGCGATGCCGACCACGCCGCTCCCGGCGACGGCGAAGCCGAGGATGGTCGACACGATTGCGAGGAACGCGATGAGCAGCAGGGTGAGGCCGATGGCGATGCCGCGCTTCTTCCAGAACGGTCGATCGTCGACGTCCTCGTCGTAGGCGATGTTGATCGCCTCCATCAGATGGGACATGCCGCTCGATGCCGACCACAGCGCTGCAAGGATGCCGATGACCGCACCGACACCGAGTGCTCCGGAACCGGACTCGACCACCCTGGTGAGTTGCTGCTCGATCAGCGCAGCGAGTTGTTCCGGAACGCTGGAGCCCAGCCGGTCCACCAGTTTCGTGACATTCGACGGGTCGGCGACCAGACCGTAGATCGACACCGAGGCGACCAGCAACGGAGCGAGGGCCAGGAAGGCATGGAAGGCGACCCCCGACGCCGACAGTGAGACGTGGTCGGTCGTCATCTCGTCCTTCACGCGAAGGGCGATGTCCTTCCATCCGGTCGCCGGAACGTCGGTGGGCTCATCGGCGTCACGGCCACGATCCGTCGGCTGCGCGTCGGCAAGGTCTTGGTGGTCGTTCGTCATGGATTCGTCCGTTTCGATGTTCGCGGGTGAGATCGGTGTCTGATGCGAACGACATACCCGAGAACGACGATCGACATTCGTGAGACGATCATCGGCGAAGGCAGTGGGCGAGCGAACCGAATGGCAGCGGGTGCGACCGGGTACTGCACAGGTCATGAGCGATGACCCACGCCGACACCGAGGCATCCACCCACACGCACTCGTGGTGGCCGCAGTGGCGTTCCTCGCGATCTCGGACGACGGCGGTTGAGTGAGCTGCGACCGGGAGCACAGGGACATGGACCGCTGGGCGTCCGTCCATGCGGCAGCGCGCCGGGTGACACCGCCGGCGGGTCGTTACGTCGTCGTCGCACCGCACCCCGACGACGAGGTGCTGACCGTTGGCGGGCTGATCCTGCAGCTCGTCGCAGTGGGGGCAGAGGTCACCGTGATCGGCGTCACCGACGGCGGGAGCGCGTACCCCGACCGCTACGAACACGACGAGTTGGCCACTCGCCGGCGTGCAGAACAACAGCGTGCACTTGCGACGTTGGGCGTCCCCCCGGGCTGGACGGTGTCGATGGGGCTTCGGGACGGCCGAGTTGCGGATGACGAAGCGGCCGTACTCGACCAACTCCTCTCGGCGTGCGACGCATCCACGACGCTGATCGCACCGTGGACGAGGGACCACCACGCCGACCACGAGGCGGTCGGACGAGCCGCTGCCGAAGCGGCCCGCCGGACCGGCTGCACGCTGTGGTCGTCGATCTTCTGGGCGTGGCATCACGCAACGCCGCAGTCGTTCGACGGGCTCGACCTGATCCGGGTCGAACTCGACGAACGAACGCTGTCGAGAAAGGCCGCCGCACTGCAGTGTCACGGCTCACAGATCCGGCCCGAGGACGGGGATGCGATGCTGAACGCGTTGCTCCTGGAACCCGCTGGATGGACGTCCGAGTACTTCATCGTGAACCCGCTCGGGAGAGCGACGACGTGACGTCCGCAGCGGGGCGAGAGGTCCGAGAACTGCTGGAGTCGGGCGGCCTCGAGCTTCCCCGTCCGGGCCAGGGGCGAACTCCCCAACGGCTCGGTGGACTGTGCGAGATCGCTCGTCGTCGACCGGTCTCCGTGGCTCGCCTCGCCGAGGCGCACACCGACGCAACGGCGATTCTCGCCGAGGCGGGCCGCGAACCGAAGCCGGACGCGCTGTATGGAGTGTGGGGGTCGCAGCATCCGGACCAGCAGGTCGTCTACGACCTCGACTGCGGGCGCATCGACGGAGTGATGGCGTTCGCGTCCGGCCTTCGCCTCGTCGACCGTGCGCTCGTCACCGCAGGCTCGTCCGACGGAACGATGCTGATCGACGTCGACGTCTCGGCGCCGGACACCACGACCATCGAGTTCGACACCGACTCGTGGTCGTCGCCGGCGCTGCTCGACGCTTCCACGGGAACGGTCACATTCACGGCGCACGAGATCGATGCCGGCGACGTCGTCGCATCGAACGGGTGGTACCTCGACCGCGTGGGATTCTGGCAGGGAGCGTGCGCACCGGCCGCGTGCTGGGCCGGCGCGGCAATGGGCCTCGTCGATGCGGCGTCGGCCCTGCTCGACGACAATCCTCACCGTCGTGCACATCACGGTGCGCTTCTCGCAGCGACCTGGACGATGAGCAGTCTGCTCGCAGCCGCCGGCGAACAGATCGACGCTCGACCAGAATCGGCTGTGCTCGCCGAGCATGTGGCGCGGTCACTCCGGTTCACGATCGCATCGGTCAGCAGAGACGTGCTCGATCGATTCAGCCGTGCATTCGGCCCCCGACCGCACGTCGAGCACCGTGGCATCGCGCAGCGGGCGATCGATCTCGACATGTACATCAGGCAGCACCACGGCGAACGTGAGCTGGCTGCGATCTCGGCGCTCGTCGGCGACATCGACGCATGACGGACGACATGGATCGGTCGTACTTCGATTCGATGTACGAGCACAGCGCCGACCCGTGGGGATTCGACACCCGCTTCTACGAGCGGCGCAAGTACGACATGACGATCGCAGCGTTGACTCGGCCGCAGTACGAGTCGGCGTTCGAGCCGGGATGTTCGAACGGTGCTCTCACCGAACGACTCGCACCTCGCTGCGGGTACGTCGTGGCATGCGACATCGTCGACGATGCCGTCCAGCGTGCGCAGGACCGACTCGAGCGGTTCGAACACGTCGACGTCGTGAAAGCGACGTTTCCGGCGTTCCGTCCTTCCCGACCCGTCGACCTGGTGGTGTGGTCCGAGGTGGCCTACTACCTCGGTCCTTCATCGCTCGCCACTGCGATCGAATGTCTGGAAGATCGATTGATGAGGGGAGGCGATCTCGTCGTCGTCAACTACACCGGGGAGACCAATTATCCGACGACCGCTGACGCAGTGGATGCTCAGATCGAACGCAGCGGCATCGTCGAGCGACACACCAGTGTTCGCAGCGATCTGTTCCGCTTGGACGTGTGGCGTCGATGACGTTCGACGAGTTCAGACCTTCGTCGACTGGTTCGCGGTCCTGAACTGTTGCAGGGCGGTGGCGAATCCGCCGACGACACGCCCGTCGAGACGAGCACTGGTCCGCACGACGCTCGTCTGATCCGATCGGAGGCGCACGCCTGGAACATTCTTCAGGCGGTTCCACACGTCGATGTCCTCGGCGCGACTCTGATGGCCGAACCCACCTGCAGCGACGAGTGCGTCGAGACGGACCGCCAGATTGGCGCCGTGCACGTGCGGATGCGTTCCGTCGGAGCTGAACAACGTTCGATACTCCGATCGCCACGACGCAACGCACAGATCGTCGGACTCGTCGCTGTCGAGTTCGACGACGCCGGCAACAGCATCGTCCCCGTCGTCGAGTCGCATGACATGGTCCCTGATCCATTCGACCGGGACCACGGTGTCGGCATCGGTCGAGAGCACTGCGATCCGGTCGAACGGCACGCAACCCGAGAAGTGATCGACGACGTGAGCAAGCCCGTCGCCACGACTGGACGATGCCCGTCGGCGAGACACCTCCAGGAAGGTCCAACTCATCGGTGTCTCGCTCTCGGCGAACTGCACGGCGACACTCCGAGTCGCATCGAGGCATGCGTCGAACACGATGACTCCATCGACAGGAATGCTCGACCGTTCGGCCGCACGACAGAGCGAGCGCATCGCGGACACGATGCGGTCCTGTTCGTCGTGAGCCGGAACGATGACGGTGGCCCGTTCGATTCTGTCGTAGGGGCCGGTTCGCCGCACGAACGTCGCTACCCGGTTCGCCGGCGTCGCATTCGTCTCGCACGATCTCTCTCACGGCGCTCGACGTCGCCGTTGGAAGTCGGAGTACCCATCGAGCGCGTCCGCGATGGTTCGCCACACGTCGGGGTCGACGCCGAGGCCGATGTGGCTACTCGACACTTCGACGTTGACGGCGTCGGTGCTGCTGTCGATGGCGTCGCGCCAGTCGACCACGGCGTCTCGGCGGCTGTAGATCGTCGTGACCGGGACGCGGATGGGTCGGTTGTTGCGGTGGCGGATGTCGTGGCTGCGGATCGGTGACCCGAAGGTGATGACCTGCTCGACGAGTTCCGGACGGTTCCGGGCGGCTTCTCGTGCGATGACACCGCCGAGGCTCCAGCCGACGAGCGCGACCGCGCCGCCGTTGTCGTCGACGATGCGTTCGAGACGGTCTGTGAATCTGGCGAGCGTGGTCTCCATGTCCCGTCCGTGGACACCGAGCTCCCATCCTTCGACGTGGTGTCCAATGCGCTCCAGATACCAACGCAGCGGAGTCGTCGAGAGGTCGTTTCCGCCGAATCCAGGCAGGACGACGACCGTCGTGGGCCGTTGCGTCCGTCGAGCGAGCGCCGGCGACGCGACGGCGAGGCGGAAGGGTTCGAGTGCCCCACGAGCTTCACTCACCATCGCGTGAACGATCGCCGAGCGGGCCCGACGTGACGACGGCGTCACGATTCGAGACGAGCGTCGCTCGCGTCCGACCGCATGTGAGCACGGCATTTCGTCGTCGGTCGAGCTCGATGCACCTGCACGATGGGTTCACCGTATCCGGGCCAACCACGCCCTTCGGCGTGGCAGTCGCATGCACACATCCATCCGTCGTGACCGTCTTCTCTGACCCGAAGCGGCCACCAGCCGGCGCAGTCCTCGTGTTGCAACTCGCGGCGTCGTCCGAATGCGGGGTCCGGCCGCGTTGGATCACAGTTGGCTCCGAACGTCGTCGAGGGAAGCGAGCGCGGCGGTGGGACCATGGCTGAGACCTCGTACCCGGTCGGTCGCGAATCCATGGGCACCGGCCACTGTCTTCTCCGGCGGCGCGCCGAGCTGTGGCGACGCACGCCCGTAGTGTTCGATCGTGATCGCTCTGGTTCTCGCTGACACGCATCTGACCGCCGATCGAGCGGACGAGTTGGTCGATCTGCTCGGATCTCGCCTCGAGCATGTCGATGCGATCATCCACGCCGGCGACGTTCTGGAGTCACGGGTCCTCGAACTCCTCGCTGAGTTCGCGCCGGTCACCGCCGTGCGGGGGAACAACGACACATCGCTGGACCTCCCTGAGATCGCAGAGCTGGAGTTCGGAGGAATCTCGATCTCTGTGGTCCACGACAGTGGATCTGCGTCGGGACGCGCTCGGCGACTCCGACAGATGTTCACCACCGCAGATGTCGTGGTCTTCGGGCATTCCCATCTTCCCTGGAACGAGGAGTGCAGCAACGGTGATCGGACGCAGATCCACTTCAATCCCGGTTCGCCCACCCAACGCAGACGTGCGCCGTCTCGCACGATTGGTTGGATCACGGTCGAGGACGGCCGCGTCACGTGTCGCCACGAGCACCTCGCCGACGGCGCCGACCCAGAAGTCCGAGGATGACGTGGAGGTGCGTTGTGCGGCGCCGACGTCGTGCGTCGCTGCCGTCATGACGCTGTCGGCGAATCGGTGGAGCGCTGGTCGGGTATCCGAGAAGCATGTGGATTCTTCTGGTCGTCGTGAGTGTTGTCGCCATCGGGGTCGTCGTGGGAATGCGACTGGCGTCGTCGCCACCACCGGCTGACCCGGAAACGGCGAACCCCCACGACCAACCGGTGACGGCGCCGCCCGAGCCGGACGAGTAGTCAGCTGCGCAGCGGGCGGTAGCGACGGGGCGTGGCCCGACGCGTCCCACCGAAACCCACCCCGCGGACAGTCGACGTGTTGGACGAAGGTTCGAAGGCGACGATACGGTTCGACGTGAGGCGAGGGACACCATCGAGTGCGGCGGGCGACGACCGAACGAGGGAGATGATCCGACGATGCCGAACCAGCTCATCGTTCACGGCGAACTGAGCCAGGACGCGGAGTTCATCGTGACCGTCGTCGGTGTCGTCGACCCGACCACGACCGACGAGATGCTCGAACGGTGTCGAGCGTTGGGGCAACGAATCGACGTGTTCGATCTGCGGTTCGTGTCGCTGATCAGCGCAGCTGGCGTCTCGGCCCTGTCTTCACTGATCAGCGACGCCAGATGCCGAGTCATTGCGTCGGACATCGTGTTGCGGGTCTTGAGCGTGTGCGCTCTCGGTGACTCGGTCGAGGTCGGCCCACCCGACGGTCGGCCATCGCTCGATCGAGCCTCGTTCGGCGTTGCGGTTCACGATTCCTCGTTGCGTTTCCTGTATGTGAACGACGCCATGGCGTCGATCAACGGCGTCCCGGTACAGGCACACGTCGGGCGCCGGCCGCGCGAACTGTTCGACATCGATCCTTCTCGAGACGACGTCACACCGCTGTTGTTCGAGGTGCTGACGACAGGGCAGGGTCGAGACGTCGAGGTCGTCGGCAGAACAGCGGGGAGCATCGACGGTCGATGGCTCTGCCGGTATCGACGAGGCCGCTACGACACCGGCACCTCTGTCGAGAACGTGGCGCTTGCGACGGTTCAGTCGATCGTGGAGAGCGGCGCAACGCCGCGACGCGACCTCGCATTGGCGAGCTGAAGAGTCGATCAATCGCAACTCCCCACCGACGCAGGGTCCTTCTTCGTAGCGTCACAGCATCCGGCATCGTTTCCCTGGACAGGAATCGACAGTGCGTGCCGGGGGTATCAGACGATCGTGGACGATCTGACCAGCACAGCGCAGCCGGTGAGGACGACGGGCGTCGGTGTGCTCTCGGCGGTTGCGAAGCAGGCGGTCGTCCTTGGCGGCGTCCGAGTCCAGCGAACCCGGGCACGGCACTGATGGTGTCGTTCTCGCATCTCCTCGCGATGAGCGACTCGATCGGAACGTTCGAGCGGGCTGACCATCGAGCACCGCGGTTCGAGCACGGGTACTCCGTCGACGACGCCGCACATGTCCTGGTCGTCGTGTCCGCTGAGAACGAACGGTCACCCGAACTCCTCGAGCTCGAGCAGAACAGCTTGCGGTTCGTCATGGATGCACAGGACCGCCACGGTCGAACCAGATGCCGGCGAGACGTCTTCGGACGGTGGACCAGCGCCGGCGCCACCGGCAACTGTTGGGGACGCAGCATGTGGGCGACGGGCGTGGCCGCTGCCCATGCGTCGGATCCTCGACTTCGCCGCCTCGCTCGAGAAACCTACGACCTGGGCAGCACGCAGACATCGTCGTGTACGTCGCCGCGTGCGCTGGCGTTCGCGGCGCTCGGCAGCGGAACAGGCGGTTGCGACGCCGTTCGGGAAATGGAGGTGGGCCGCTCCCGCCGCACGGTTTGCCGAATGGATCGATGCGACGCCGCATGATCCGTCCCTGCGGTGGCCGTGGCCGGAAGCCCGCCTCGTCGACACGAACGCCGTTCTCAGTGACGCGGCGGTCGCAGCCGGAATGGTGTTGGATCGCATCGATCTGGTCAGGCGGGGTCTCGAGCTGTTGGAATGGCTGGTCGTTCACGACTCCTTCAACGGCCACTTGTCACCGACGCCGGTCGGCGGCGCCGGACCCGATGATCGGGCGGGCCGCTTCGCCCAGCGACCGGTGGAAGTTGCAACGATGGCCCGAGCGGCACGCCGGGCGTTCGAGGCGACGTACGACGAGCGCTGGGTGAACGTCGTGCGCTCGTGCGCCAGATGGTTCGACGGCGACAACGACGTGTCGCAGCCGATGTGGGATCCCGACACCGGCGCCGGCTTCGACGGCATCCACGCGGGTGGCGTCGATCGGAACTGCGGTGCCGAATCCACGCTCGCCGCAATGGCCACGATGCAGCAGCACGCTGCCGTGATGGAGATGGCGGCGTGAGCCGTCGAGACAGCGACGACGTCGACATCGACGTCACGATGAAGAGAGGACGGAAACGGCAATGGGTTTGAGTGTGAGAAGAGAATGGCGCGGCGCCGATCAGGTGACCGTGATCGACGGTGACGTCGACGGCCCCGACGTGGTCGACGAGATCGTGACGCTGGTGCGTCTCGTCGCCCAGGACGAACAGCTGATGATCGACATGACCCGTCTCACGGGACTCGACGAACAACAGCGTGAGGAGTTCGTGGCGGCCGTCGGCTCGATCGTGACGATCGTCGGGTCGTAGCCCGATCGGTGATCGCCCGACGGTGCGTCTCACTGAGAGATCTGTTCAGGACCGGTTCACGACGACATGCGACGAGTCTGTTCTTTCAGCTCCTCGTTCCGGGTGTCGATCATTCGAGGCACGTAGCGACCGAGCACGGCTCGTTCGGCGAGCTTTCCGAACACGCCCAGCGGAGCCGAGAACTCGATCACGTCGATCATCTCGGTCGTCGTCTGCGTCGTCTGGACGAACGTGTGGACGTGTCGGAACGATTTGAACGGTCCACGAACCTGCTCGTCGACGAATCGGTGGGGGCGATCGAACTCGGTGATCTTCGTCGTCATCTTCCACCAGATCCCGAAGTGTCTCGCCCGCCACGTCACGACGTCGCCGAGGTTCATGCCACCAGCGGTGACCCCGCCGACGACCTGCTCCCCCGATTCGGAAAACGATGCCAGATGGAAGTCGACGTCGAGGGAGAGGTCGAAAGCCGTTTCACACGACGCATCGAGCATCGTGCGACGCACAAAGTGTTCGCTCATCGTCGTCAGTGTTCCACCGCGCCGGTCGAACGCAAGATTCGAAGGTTCGAGGTGTCTGTCGCCAACGACGGCCCATGTGACGACTGACGGACGTGCTCGGTACATGCCGGACATGGTCGACGGGTACACGTCGCGATGATCGATTCCGACACCGAAACCGGAAACCTCCGCAGCCTGCGCAACGCATGCCGGGCTGTCTACGGAACGCCACCGTTCCTCGTGCAACACGGCTGGCGGCAGCGATATGTCGAACGGAGCGACAGCGACGAGGTGGTCTTCGCAGCACCTCTTCCCCCGAATGAGCCGCTGACCCCCGGATCGTCGGTGCAGGCCCGCGACGACGGCCACGGACCCATCGTCGTGCGGACGTTCGAAGTTCGGATCGGCCGACCGACGATGACACCGAGCGAGTTGATGGCGACGTTCCGGCGCTGTTCGAACGACTTCGTTCCGCGCCACATCGCTGGCTTCGTCGATGGCGATCGGGAAGTGACCTCGATGGACGTCGGCGACGAGTTCGTCGTCGAAATTCCCGGCCCGTGGAACGGACCCGTGCGAGTCGATGCGATCGACGACACCTCGGTCCTGCTCATCACATTGACCGGCCACATGGAAGCGGGCCACATCCGTTTCGCTGTCGTGAAGCCCGATGACGAGGGCTACCGCTTCCAGATCCGGTCGTGGGCCCGAGCCGGAGACGAACTGTTCAAACAGCTCCATCTCGTCGCCGGCCTCGCACACGAGGCGCAGACCGCGATGTGGGTTCACACCTGCGACCGCGCCGTCGCCCTGAGCGGCGGCGTCCGGTGCTCGCCGATCCTCGTGCGCACCGAACGCCTCGTCGATTCGGACAACAATCGTTGACCGCTCGGTGACGGAGGTCGGACCGGCTACACCGTGCTCGACGACAGCGAGAAGACGGCCGCTTCGTTCATCGAGCAGTGTCGCAAGGTTTGGGCGTGGGGGGCGCTGCGAGCTGAACGACGTCACCGACACCTCCTGGGTGTGGACGACGCGAACGGGCCCGCGCACAATGGCACGGGCCCGAACGGGTAATCGTGGCCGAATCAGTCGTCGCCGGTCAGCTTGTCCTTGGCGCTGTCGACGGCTCCTTTGATCTTGCCGGACGCTTGGTCGGCCTTGCCTTCGCGCTGGAGTTCGTCGTCGCCGGTGAGGTCACCTGCGGCCTCCTTCGCTCGTCCTTTGGCTTTGTCGGTGGATTCTGACATGTGCATTTCCTTTCGTTGTGCAGCGGGTCGCTGCGGGGTGGGATCTTGAACTCGAGACAGCCGCTCTTTCGTCGTCGGCGGTCACGACGACACCTTGAATGCGGCGAGCGTCGCATCGACATGGAATTCGTCGAGCCCGGCGTGCTGATCGTCAGCAGCTCGGGCTCGCACGACAGCATCGGAGGTGGTGTCGTCGTCGATGCCGAGTGCGACGACGGTGTTCCACATCGAACGCCGAACGGCGGTACTGGCGAGCAACGCTTCGAGTTCGACCACGCGCGAGAGCGGCGAATATCCCCTCAACTGTCCATTCAGTTTCAGCCGGCCGAGACGCTCTGCGAGCAGGGCCCCGAGCTTCTTCAACGGGTTGGTCGTTTCGTCGATCCGATCGAGCAACGCATCGACGACGGTCTGATCGACGGTGTTCTGGTGAGCGATACGACCGAGTAGCCGGCCGAGTTCCCCGACGTTGGCATCCCGGCTTCGCTCGGCCAACGCATACTCGGCGGCGAGTAGCCCTCGGTGATCGTTGAGGTAGATCCGGAACCGCTCGGTCGCGTCGGCGGAGACGAGGGGTCTCACGATTCGGCGCTCCGGAGGTCGCTCGTCGCCGGTCCGTGGAGTAGGCGTCCGTCGGCCTCGAATCGACTCCCGTGAAGTGGGCAGTCCCACGTCTCCTCGGCTGGGTTCCATGCCAGCGCTGCACCCAGATGCGGGCAGACGCCACTCACCGACGTCGCTGCCGTGTCGCAGCGACTCGACGACGTCGCAGTGGGTTGCAGACCGTCGAACTGAACGTGCCCCTGGCCCGGCGCGGGGGTCGGTCGTTTGCGAAGCGATGCGAGCCACCCCCCGACGAGATGGGTGGCGACGTTGGCGTTCGCCTTCACGAGTTCGGGAACCGCACTGGCCGGGAGTCGAAACGGTGTGTAGGCGGCGGACCACGACGGGGCCGCAGCGTCGACGATCCGTGCCACGTTCACCGCCGCGGCCGCGGGTCCGTTCGTGAACCCCCACTTGTTCATGCCCGTCGAGACGTGGATGTGTTGGTTTCTGGGTGTGAGGCCGCCGGCGTACGGCAGGTGGTCGGGGGTCGTGTAGTCCTGCGCCATGAACCTGTGAGTCACCTCGCGCAGCCCGAAGTGTGTGTTGGTCCACGCCGCCAGAGTCGCGTACCGCTGTTCGGTGTCACCGCCCTGCCCGGTCTTGTGACCCTCTCCGCCCACGAGCAGGACCTCGGTACCGTCGGCCGTCGTGGCCGACCGGAGCGACCGCTTCACCGCATCGGCTGCGAGGTACATGCCCGGTTCCGGCATCGACTCCACCTCGCACGCGAGGACGTACGACGACTGCGGCTCGCTGCGAGCGAAGAAGGTTCCTCGATCCAGGAACGGCAGCCCGGTGGTGACGACGGCGTGCTCGGCGGCGATGTTGCCGGCACTCGTTCGAACGACGACACCTCGCTTCGTGCGATCGACACCGATCGCACGAACACCACCGACGACGTGGTGTCCGCCGTCGATCAGGTCTGCGACGAGCGAGTCGAGGAAGGCAAGCGGATCGAACTGACCCTGGTCGCGGACGCGAATTGCTCGATGGATCCCGTACGGGAGGCCGACATCGGTTTCGGCTTCGGCGTCGAATCCGGCTCGACGATAATGAGCGACCTCCTCATCGAGGAGTCGTTCGGACGATTCGTTGCTGATGTACGTGATGGCGTCACGTGATTCCCATGCACAGTCGATGGACCGCTCGTCGACCCGTCGGCGAATCCACTCGAAACCGAACTTGTTCGCTTCGATGTACTCGTCGGCGACTCGCTTGCCGCGCATCCGGGCGATCTTCGCTGCGGTCAGTTCGTGAGACGTCGACACCTTCGCCGACGACCGGGCCGACACGCTGTCAGCGCTGCTTCGTGCGTCGATCACGACGACGTCGACTCCGCGGTCGCTCAGCATCGAGGCGGTCACCAATCCGCAGATCCCGGCGCCGATCACCACGACGGACGTGGACTCGGGCAGACCGACGTTCAGCGGCGTGGACGGTGCAACGCGTCCCTCGGTCCAGATGGACGACGAGCCGGGCATCGATTCCGTGAAGGTCATGTCGCCGGGTACCCGGATGTCCGCGTCGTATTCGCCTGCCCTCGCCGCACGGCGACGACGCAGCGGGCGGCCTGCCCGGTGGAGATCACGACGCAGCCAACTCGGCTCCGGTCGGATCGCAGAGGGCGCTTCGTCCATCTGTCCACGCGCCGATCGCGGTGAGGGCCAATTCCACGTCGATCTCGTGCTGCGCCTTGATCCCGAACAACACGTTGCCGGCCTGCTCGGGCTCGGTCGTGGGATAGTGCTCCAGGAATGCTTGGCGAGCGATCACCTGGTGCTCGGCATCGGCCATGACGTGGACGTCGAAGAATCGACGTGTCGCAGCCGGGAGCGCGAGTCGGTCGCACGCTTCGACCATGATGCCGTTGGGTGAGACCGAGTCCATCTCGAACAGCGCGAGTTGGCCGATGGCGACACCACGAAGCGCTCGGTTGAGTCCACCCATCGCCACCAGATTCGATGTCGCGAAAGCGATGCCCGGGAGCTGATCGATGATGTCGGTGTGGTCGCTGCGGACGGTCAGGGCCGAGAGCGCGTTGTTGAACAGTTCGGCGTGCGTGGATGCATGACCGACGCCGTACTCACCGGTCTGGATCTCGATCAGCGCCCGCTTCTCGGCGCCGGCGAGTCGGGGTATGGCAAATGTGTGTGGGTCGGCTTCCTTGTTCTGGTACGGGTAGCGGAGCATCAACGACTCCGTCACCTGATCCCGGGTGCCGTGATCGGCGAGATGACGCGACATCGACGGCCCGTCGAGCCCGTTGAGGATCTGATCGACCGCCAGCGCCGGATCGGTGATGTCGCCGAATCGTTGCTCGACGAGCGTGGAGAACCAGTTCTCGAAACGCTGACGGAGAGCGACGACATCCGGGTACCACTCAGCGGCGTCGTCGATGGTCGACCAGCCGGCGAAGGACGCTTCGTTCAACATGAACCAAGCGAGTTGCGTGTCGCGGTCGAAGGGGTCCGAGGGCAGAGCGGGCACGCCGACGCGCTCCCGCCGGAGTGCTGAGATCGCAAGCTGCGAATTGGGTCCGACGGGTCGGGGGAGCGGATGACTCATGCATTCCCGGTACCCCATCTCGCCGAGGTTCATCGGCGTGCGCCGAACGACACACCGTCCGAGTCCGCGAACGCGGACCGGGTCATGACGGCCCCAGCGGTTCGGCTGCGCCGAGGACCAGGCCGGCGGCGAGCACCTCTCCGCTGTCCAGGACCCGCTGCAGACGTTCGAGTTGGGCGCACCATCGCCCGTAGGCCGGGCTGCTTCGATGGCGGACAGCGATCTCGTCATGCACCTGTTCGGCTGCTTGCGACCACCATCCGACCGAGACGTCGGCAACGGCGACATGCGTGAGCGCCAGTCCGCCACCTTCGGCAACGGCGACGAAGTCTTCGAGGGATCGAAAATACCGAGGACCGACCCCACCACCGGATGAGCCGGAAGACCAGAGGTCGGTGACGGCCAATCGGCCCCTCGCGGCGAGCACCCGCTTCACTTCACGCAGGAGCGGAACGACGTCCGCTCGCTCGGAGACGACCCCGTCCAAGACGACCGCGGACACCGTCCCGCTCCGAACCGGCAGTCGATCGACGTCGCCACAGGACACGGAGAGACCGGGGAAGAGGTCACGTGCCGACGACAGATCCTCGACCGCAGGGTCGACGAGATGGACCTGACGACGAGTGGTGCGTTCGATCCAGCTCGCAGTCCCACCGAGCCCGCCACCGACGTCGAGCCATGGGCCGACCGGAGCGACGTCGAGTGCTTCGATGATCGACTCCAGGATCTGCGGGAAGCCGGGAAACGGCGATGCCGCGGCGCAGCGTTCTGCACCTCTCAACCTGAACTCGGAGATGATCTCCGACCTCCAGGCGGCGAACGGCGTGCCAGCCTCGTCGGCGGCGCCGCCGCCGTCGTTCTCGCCGGTCATGCTCGCGGCGCCGGCGGGCATCGCACGATCTCGGTCGACGTCGGGTTCCACTCGATCAGTCCGAGGTCGCAGAAGGCCTTCAGCCAACCGGCCATCGGCCATGCGCCCCACTTCTCGTGGAACCGTGTGGCATTCCTCATGATGTCTGCGAGGTGTTCGACCGGCGGGTTCGAGATCGCGTGGTGTTGATGGAACGCAACGGCGTCGCCGTCGAACCAGAGATCGACTCCAGTTTCCGCCACCGCTCGGGCGAAGTCGGTGTCTTCTCCGCCGTAGCCGTCGAAGGATTCGTCGAACCCGCCGACTGCAGAGAACGTCGTCGAGGTCAGTGCGAACGACAGCGACCAGAACATGTCGGGTGACGGGGCGATCGTCGAGCGCTGTTCGATCCGTGGCCGCCCGTCGTGGAATCGACTGACTCGAACGAGTTCGTCGACCTCCCACTCGCGAACCTCCTGGGACGGGGGCAGATACCCCACCGGTCCCGATCGAACGCCTCCGGAGCGTCGAACCGACCGTTCGTACGCAGGGACGAGCCCCGGCGTCGGTATGCAATCGACGTCGAGGAAGATCAAGATCTCCGCATCGGCATGTCGGGCCCCCAGGTTGCGTGCCGCGGCGAGGGGGAGCGGCGTTCCAGGGCTGACCTGGAAGTCGACGACGCGCGTGTCGGACGCCGCCGAGATGGGTTCGCCACCCATGTCGACGATGACGTGACGGACGCTGTCCGGGTGTCTGGCGAGCCACTCTCGCTGACGGGCGAGGTGATCCCGTCGGTCACGAACGATGGTCACGACGGCGACGTCGGAGACCCCGCCCGCCGTCACAGCGGGCGCTCCGCTCGCCCAGCGAGCGATGAATACAGCCGCCGGTGGGCCGCTCGGGCCTCGGCGACCGATGTCGACGGCGAAACCTGATGGCCGGATCGGCCGACCTGGTGTGCGACGTCGAGCAGCCGCTCGTCGGACGTGACGATTGCACCCTGG
Source organism: Ilumatobacteraceae bacterium (assembly GCA_963797925.1). Lineage (GTDB taxonomy): Bacteria > Actinomycetota > Acidimicrobiia > Acidimicrobiales > Ilumatobacteraceae > Ilumatobacter_A. The sequence goes on from CAWCQZ010000003.1 coordinate 198,414, forward strand.
CCTCCTCGACACCCGCTCGGGGTCGTGACGGCCGGAACCCCGAGTGCGGTGGCGAGCTCGACGAGGCCCGAATGTGTCCCCCACCCGTAGGGGAGGATCAGCGCGCCGGCGGCCCCGATCAGATCGGCGAGTTGCTGATCCGTCGGGCGTTCGATGATCGACAGTGCGATGCGGTTCGACGCAGAAGCCTGCAGCAGCGCCGTCTGGAGATCTGCCCCTGCAGCATCCCAACCCTGCGTGCGAATCACGACATCCACCGATGCAGCCGGGGTGTCGACGATCTGCCTGACGAGGGCTCGGTCGATGTTCGGCCGGAGTGTGCCCAGCCACAACAGCGGTCGTGGGTCCACCTTGACGACACGGGGCCGAACGCGAGCGAGCGGTGGATGCGCAACGACCTCGGGCGTTCGGTTCCAACGTTGGCGAATGACGGCGGCTGCGTCGTGCGTGAGCGTGGTGACGATATCAGCTGACTCGATCAGCAGCGCAGCTCGCTCATGATGCTGCCGTTGGTCGACGAGGTGGGGGTTGTCGATGTCGTGGACGGTGTGAACCAGCCCGATCCTGCGAGCCCGAACCGACTCGATCCAGTTCGCCAAACGGGTCCGGTCGAGATGCTCGAAGCCGAAGTGCACATGGACCAGGTCGGCGCCGATCGCCGACAGCTCGCCTGTATTCCAGTCGTCTCGGCGTCGCAGGGCAGCCGGATCGATCGCGTCGACGTATGGATGGGTACCCGGGAGGTGAGCGACCTTCACGAGCGTTCTGTACCCGGTCAGGCGCCCGTCTCATTCTTCGGCGCGTCGCCGGGGACAGCCGCTGTCGTGGTGATGACCGGAGGAGTCGCATCGAATTGAATCGGGTGCGGCGACGGCGGGTACGGAAGGCGTGTGCTGACCACGAAAACCGTACGGTCGAACGCCGTCTCCGTCACGTCATCGTCGAGCAGGATCGCCACGGTGCTCTTCGGCGACGCGAACGACGGGATCAACATCTATGCGCGAGCGCTCGTTCAGCACGGTCGAACGAAAGACGACCGAGGGCCTGTCGAGCACGTCGAGAGCGGACGATGGCGAGGGGACGACTGCGACATCGTGCACGTGAATCTCAGCGACCGGCTGGTCGCTGACGCCGCAGCCCATTGGCACGACCTCGTCGACTGGGTACAGCGTCGTGGACGGCTACTCGCCGTCACGCTGCACGACCTCCCTCAGATCGCTGAAGGAGCAGACCGTCGGCGTCGCAGGAGCATCCGTTTCCGGGATATCGCCGCCGTTGCCGACGTGGTCCTCGTGAGCAGCGAGTCCGAACGGATGACCGCACGGTCACTCGGGATCGCAGCATCCGTCGTCGCACATCCGATCTTCCCGACTCGCGCCGGGAGCACACCCGACCGAACGCCCCTCCCTCCTGATCCGACGCCGACCATCGTCGTGGCCGGATTCGTCCACCCGGGCAAGGGAGTCGCTCAACTCCTCGAATCCGTCGGCGACGTGCGAGGCACCGCACTCGACGGATGGCAGCTGCGCCTCGTCGGAGCCGCAACCGACCAGCACGCCCATGAGCCGAAGCAACTGGAACACGCCGCCCGAGCGAACGGTCTCGACTTCCACCACACCGGTCCGGTGTCTCAATCACGCTGGGACCGGGAGATGGTGAGGGCCACGGTCGCTGTCTGTCCCCATTTGCACTGCTCGGCGTCGGGATCGATCCTCTCGTGGATCGCGCACGGTCGACGCCCGCTGACCGCAGCCCTTCCGTTCTCGCAGGAGCTCGTCAGCGAACGACCCGGTGCGGTGACGATCGTCCACGATCCGGGCGACTGGCTCGGTGCGATCGTGACGGCAGCGACCGCCGAGCCCATCGCGATCGACGAACGACGGAGGTGGCGGACCCCTCGGCAATCGGTCGCTCAGCTCGATCTGGCGGTGCTCGGCGAGTTGCAGAGCGGGCCGCGACCTTCGTGCCGCCGAACCGCATGAACGTCGATGTCGTCATCCCCTACTGCGACGCGCCAGAACGGTTGGCATCCATCCTCGCAGCGCTCGATGTGCAGGTCGACCATGCGACCGGTCGAACTCTCGACGGCATCTCGGTGGTCGTCGCCGACGACGCTTCCCGTGTCGCTCCGGTCGTTGCCATCGGCAAACACCCCACATCGGTCGTACGTCAGGAAGAACCTGGCTACCACGCAGCATCGGCTCGGAACCTCGGTGCCGCCGCTTCGGATTCGCCGGTCATCGTGTTCCTGGACGGCGACACGGTCCCGTCACCCGACTATGTGACTCGTCTGGTCCAGCCGGTCGTCGACGGCGACGTCGGGCTCACCACCGGTCGCCGTCGCCACGCCGACTTCAGCGGTCTGGGCGTCGATGACGTCGTGGCCTTCGCCGCCGAACCCGATGCGGACCGATTGCTGTCCGAACCTGCGTGGCTGGCGGACGGTCTGAGTCGTACCGACTCACTTCGCAGTGCCACACCCGACGTGTTCCAGTACGTCATCTCGGCGGTGCTCGCCGTCGATCGTTCGATGTTCGAGTCGGTGTGCGGCTTCGACGAAGCATTCGACACGTACGGCGGCGAGGACTGGGAGTTCGCCTACCGCTGCTGGAACGGAGGATGGGCCTTCGCACATGTCGCCGACGCGGTTGCGTTCCACGACGGACCCGACGTGGAAGGTCGCGTTCCGGACCTGCATGCGAAGACCATCGAGAATCTCCGCATCGCGAACCTGGTCCCGGCTTCGCCGACCCGTCTTCCCAACGTGGACTACACGGTTCCCGACATCGACATCAGTCTCGTGCTGAGCGACGACGACCTCCGGATGAACGCGATCGGTCTCTGGTCCGTTCTGAGTTCCCACCGCACCGATCTACGCGTCCGACTGCATGGTCGTCACGAGGACATCGCAGCCATCACCCGACACGTCGGCGACCGTCGCGTCGTACGTGGGTCCGTCCCACCGCACGGCTCGTCCAGGTGCCATGTCCTGATGTCTCAGCCCGTCGATCTCCAGCCGAACGCTCTCGGCGAACTGTGCGACGACCTCTGCAGTGGTGTCCTCGACCACCGAAGGATCCGTGTCGGCGACGCGAACGATCGATGCATGGTCGGTGAGAGCGATGACGGCCGCACTACGGGATCGAACGGGCGTCCAGCCGAGCGAGTGCGTCACAGCTCGACGACCCGGAGTCGCCGTCGTCCCGGGCAGCGACCTCGCAGCGTGGAGTCGACGGCGATCAGCCGATCAGAGAACGTAACCGAAGCGTGCGATGTCGTCCGCGTGCGTCGCAGCGACGGCCGCAGCAGCAGACTCGGAATAGGCGGATCGCGGTCGGTCGAACGGCTCGTCCGGTTGATGTGTGGAACTTCGCCGATCTCGTTGGCCAGACCGGGATGATGTTCTGCGAGGTCGTCCTCGAAGTGTTCCATCCGGATCACGATCGTCGCCTCATCGACATGCCCGCGGTTGACCCGACGGCGTCGGTCGGCGGCGACGTCGTCCCCGAGGACGAGGTCGATCCAGTCATTGAAGTCGTTGTCGAGGGCGTCGGTGATGGCGTGGCGGGCTCCCTCGACCTGGTTGACCCACGACGAGGGGTCGTCGAGCTCCAGCGCCCAGCGGGTCCGGCTCCGAGTCCACTCGGCGAGGTAGAAGTCGAACGGGTTGCGAGTCGTCGTGACGATTCGGTCCGGCCGTGTGATCGTCGTGATCCGTTCGAGGTCGGCCACGGTGGCGTGTTTCGAATCGAGGTCGGCTCCCTGCAGCCCCATCGAAGGGACGAGGTCCACTGCGCGGTTCGATCGTTCACACGCACGGAGCAACGATGTACTTCCCGTGCCCGGGGCGGCGGTCACGATCGTCGAGAGGTGCGGGAACCAGACGGGCACGTTCAGCCCGCCGGCGTCATGGTCGGCGTCACTCGAGACGACTACCCGGGGCCACGACGTCCGATGCATGACCACTCCTGTCGCTGGGTGCGAGTCGACGATGCAGGAGTTGGACACACCCGAGAACGGGCGGTCGACGATCGACCGCGAGCTCACGCCTCCGGTGTGAGGACCCGGCCGCGAATCGCTGCACGTCTCGACGGGTAGAGAGACGTCATGCAGGCGAACTACACCGATCCGGAAATCGTCGCAGCCGTGGGACCACGCGTTCGCAAGTCGCCGTTCTTCGACTGCACGGTGCGAGCCGGTCTGACGGCGGTGTCCTGCTACAACCACACGTGGTTACCGATGAGCTACGGCGACCCGGACGCCGAGTATCGACGCCTCACCGAGTCGGTGTCGATGTGGGACGTCGCGGCGCAGCGACACATCGCGGTGCGCGGGCCAGGTGCCGACGCTCTCGTCCAGTACGCCACAGCGATCGACACCACGCCCGTGGGTGTCGATGAAGGTGCCTACGCTCCGATGGTCGATCAGTACGGCATCCTCATCAACGATCCCGTTCTGCTGCATCTCGGTCCCGACGACTGGCGATTCTCTGCTGCTGACGGCGACATCGGCCTGTGGATCAAGGCCCTGGCCGCCGAGCGTCGAGCGGATTGCCTGGTCACCGAACTCGACACTGCAACCGTTGCGATCCAGGGGCCGCGAGCCGACGCGGTGATGCGCGACCTCGATGTCGACGTGGACGGAATGGAATCGCTGACGATTCGCAGATCGACGATCGACGGTCTGGCCGTCATGGTCGGACGATCGGGCTGGAGTTCGCAAGGCGGCTTCGAGATCTTCCTCGACGACCCACGTGGGGCGGGTCGACTCTGGGCGAGGATCGAAGAGGCCGGCGCTCATCACGGGATCGGACCCGGGGTACCGAATCCGTCCGAACGAATCGAGAATGTGTTGCTCTCCTACGGGACGGACACCGGGTACGACGCCGATCCGTTCGAGTTGGGGCTCGATGGGACGATCGACCTCGACGGAGAAGACTTCATCGGCCGTGGTGCGCTTCGCACGCTGCGATCGAATGGCGCTGCCCGTCGCCTCACGGGGGTCGTGGTCGCCGGGGCGCGCATGGAGACGCTGCCCCACCCGGTTCCGATGTCCGCAGGTGCAGAGGTGCTGGGTGAACTCCGCGCTGGCGGCGTGGTCACCGAGATTCGGGGCGAACCTGGGTCTGGCTCTGGTGGGCGGTGGGGTCGGCCGGGGAACGTGTGCCAGTGCGCTCCTGCCCGGCGGACTCCGAGACCTGACCACGGTGTCGCTCCCGTTCGACGATGCCGACATCCGTCCCCTGTGATGGTTGTCGACGATTGCCCGAAGTCGATGATCTACGGCCCGTGCGGGGGCGTTGCGTCAGACGGACGGTGCGAAGCGGATGAGCGCCCGTGCCCGTTCGTCGGGAAGGCCACCATCGCGTGGCGCGACTCGACGTATCGGCCACGGCCGGTCGAGGTGCCGAGAGTGATGGTGGACCACCGGCCGTCCCTCGACCCGTCGTTCGACGACGACGTCCTCACCGGGTACCGAGAAGCGGGTGTCGCCGTGCTCCTCGGCGAACACCTCGACGATCCGGTGCACCTCGACCGAGTCGAGTCGGCGCATCGCGTCGTGTCGTCCGGGGTGGTGGCGATCGCGACGATCACGGGTCGAACATCTGGCGAGGCCCGACGAGCGGAGATCATCGACGGTTTCGTCACGGCAGGAGTTGCCGCCGTGTTGTGCGCCACCGGAGACCATCCGGCGGCGAGATTCCGGGACACCGATCCGATCGTCTTCGGATCCGAAGGAACGGTGATCGCTCACGAGGCCCGACGACTCGGGGCCGTCGTCGCTGTCGCCGAGAGCCCCGCCGCGCCGCCGCTGTGGCGCAGAGCACACCGCCTCGTCGCCAAGCAACGGGCCGGCGCCGACTTCGCCATCCTGAACCACGCCGGCTCGGTGTCCGACGTGAGCGAGTTCGCCGATCGAGCCGATCGCGCCGGGAGTCGGTTGCCGGCTGATCGCGGCCGTCCCGGTGATGACCGATCGCCGATCGGTCGATGCGCTGGCCCAGTTCCCCGGTCTCCATCTGCCACCGGGAATGGTCGATGCCATCGAGCGAGCGACCGACTCCGAAGGCGCCGGTGTGGACCTCGCGATCCGGATGGCCGAGGAGCTGCTCGAACGACCGTCCGTCGCCGGCGTCAACCTGTCGGGAATCGCCGCCGGATCCGGCCCGGCGGAACGGGCACGGATCATGCGCAGGGTCGCAGCGGGCGTGAGCGGTAGGGAGTGAACGCACAGCACGAATGAAAGGCTCCGTGGTGGGTACCCGAGGACAACAGCGAACGGAGGAACACCATGCAACACGAACAGGAACACGAACGGGAAGACGGCCGGGGCGACCGACCCGGGCCTGTACCCGCAGCGGTGATTCGTACGGAAGATCCACGACCTCGACGGCTCGGTCACCACACAGCAGATCATCGACCACCTCGCCGCCCATTCGGCGTCGCCCGCCGAGATCGCCACGATCGCGGCGCTCCCCGATCGGAACTGGGACGACTACAACGACGCCCTCGCCTTCGTCGATCCGGTTCGATCCGGAACCCCGATGAGCATCGCGGACCGCGACATGACGTCTCGACGACCACCGAGGTGGTCGGGAGTCGTCGACGGCGTGCGACGTCGGAATTGGTGAGGGCCTCCGTACCGACACTGATCGGACCCGGCCAAGAGATGTCCGGATCACGATTCAGGAGGCGTTGTCGATCAGGGGGTGTCCTGGATGACGCCGTCGAGAAGAATCGAGTCGATCGGTGTGTCGCCGTGGAGGACGCTGATGTCGCCCGTCGTCTCGAGGATGACGGCGCGCACTTCGGAGAGTTGCAGAACGTTGGCCTCCCGAAGCTTGGCGACGACGTCGTCACGAGTGACCCGACACGAGCTGAGGGCGCTCGGCACGAACTCGCCGTCACGCATCAACAGCACCGGGGTGTTGTCGACGACGCCGCCGAACGACGCGAAACGCCGGAGAAGCGCGATTGCAGCCTGCACGGCGAGCAGCGCAGCGATGGCGACGGCACCATTCGCCACCGGCGTCGACGTGGAGACAGTACCTGCGAGGATCGAGCCGATCGCCACGGTGACGGCGAAGTCGAAACTCGACATCTTCGACAGCGAACGCAGACCGGCGATCCGGATGATGGCGATCATGATCACCGACCATCAGCACGCTCGACAGGACGATGAGGCCGGCCTGCTCCCATGACGTCCAGATCCAGTCAGCGAACACGATCAGCCCTTGCCGCAATGCGCAGCGATGCGGTGACAGCGCTCATGAGGCGGATGCGATCGGGTCGGCGAGGTCATCGGCCATGTCGAGGTTCATGACGGTCTCGCCATCCTCGTCGGACCCGTTCGGTCCGTAGCCGATGACGATCGCGCCACGCGCTTCGCATTCGGGCATTGGAGTCCGACGACCAACTGGACAGCGTCCGGGTCCGAGGCGCCTTCGATCCGGTGTTGTGCTTGCGCGGTCCACCGGTCAGCCGCCGCGGTCTCGCCGCAGCGTCCGCACTCGATGTCGCCACCGGCGCGCACGAGGTGGTTCTCGCCCCACCCGGCTTCTGCGAACTCGGCGAGAACGGCGACAGCGTTTTCCGTCGGTTGCGGCTGTCGGTAGTGGGTCATTCGGTTCCATATGGCCGATGTATCCGAATGAGGCCGGAAACATGCGAGACGGTGCGCATCATCCGCTCGGTGTGCCCGGACCTGCCGGTACCGAGCATCGGTTCGGGCCGGACGAGTCAGGCGTTGAAGGCTTCGTCGTCGCCGAGTGCGGCGTCGCCTCGACGGCCGGCCTCGTCGGTTCCGCCGTCGGTGTCTTCGTCCTCGAGTGGGCTGGTGGTCGAGATGACGTCCTCGACCATGTCTTCCACGTCGTTCGCCGGCTGGTTTCGGGTCACTCATTGGTCCTCCTCGGTTCGGGCTGGAAGATGGTCTACCCCTGGCAACCGGAGCAAAACCTCGTCGAGAAGTGTCGGACTCGACGATCCTTCGGTGCGAATGATCATGGACGTGGCGGGGTACAGGGTGCCTCCATGAGCGTTTCCAGCTGTTCCACTTCGACCCGTCGGTTCGGGTTGACGTCGATCGCAGCCGCGTCGTGCGCCTGCTCCGAGCGTTCGACGACGCTCTGACGCCGCTGGACGACGACGTGTCGAGCGAGTATGCACGTGTACCGCCGTGCGGCACCGGCGGCACCGGGTGATGGCAACGCAGTCCGGGACGGTCGGCTACTACGTACACCACCACGGAGCCGGTCACGCTCCGCGTTTCACGAAGATCAAGCAGGCGAGCGACCAGAACATCGT
>CAWCQZ010000004.1:0-1990684 GCA_963797925.1 Ilumatobacteraceae bacterium
CGTCAACCGGCTCCATCGGGCGCCAGCTCCCTCGCTGCGAACCGACAGCAACTCGACGGGACTGGAACTACTCGGGGCATGGCTCATCCGACGGATCGGGCCGCAACGGTTCGGGCGCTTCAGAGCCGATCTCGCCGTGCTCGACAAACCGGCAGAGCTGTTCGCCACCCACTGCGCGCTTGCGGCAGTCGTCGGCCTCGCCTTCCCTGTCATCGCGTCGAGCGTCCTCGCCGCTGCTGGTATCGGCGTCAACATCTTGATCCCGATCTGGGCGTCGTTGCTGTGCGCCGGGCTCGGAGTGTTCCTCGTCATTGCGCGCCTCGGCGACGCCGCCGACGAACAACGCGAGGCATTGCTCCTACAACTCGGTGCGTTCCTCGATGTCCTGTCGATGTTGCTCGCCGCCGCGGAAGCTGACGAACAAGCACTGCAACTCGCCGCCCGCGCCGGCGACGGACGCCTCTTCACCGCCCTCAACCGAGCCTTCCGCGACGCCGGGATCTCCGGACGACCAATGCTCACCGGCATGGACCAACTCGGCCGACGCTGGGAGATCGACGAACTGAGATCCATCGCCTCGGCAGGAAGCCTCGCATCGAGCGACGGCGCGGCAGTGCGCCGCACGCTGATGGCCAAGTCCCGATCGATGCGCAGCGCTCAGCTCGCGGCCGAAGAGACCGAGGCCCGCCTGCGGTCGAGCAAGTTGTCGCTCCCGCAGTTCCTCATCGCAGTCGGACTAATCGTGATGCTCATGTACCCCGCCGTCGTCGGGTTCCTCGACAATCTCTCGAGCACCGGCTGAAAGAAGTCTTCCCACCACCAACCCAGCAAGGAGAACCCAGCAATGTCCATCACCCCAACAACCAGGCACCGCTTCGACGGGACCATGGAAGCCGCAACACACGTCGCACCGATCGCCCCGATCCTCTTCATGGTCGGATACGCGTGGGACCGCTCACGGGCCGCCGCCCGAGATGACGGTGGTTTCTCGACATCAATCGAGCAGGTCTTCTGGGCTGCCATTGCGGTCTCGCTCGTCGCAGCCGTCGGCCTCGTCATCTACAACGCCGTCGAAGGACGCGGCGACAACATCGGTGACGACATCACCAACCGCGAGCTGCCGTGACCCGCCCAACCGTGCTCGTCGCTGCGGTCACACGATGCCGTCGTGTCATCGCAGACGAGCGCGGGGTATCGGTGACCGTCTCGGTCATCTTCATGGCACCGATCACCGTGCTGTTGATGTTCGGCGGCATCCAGACGGTGCTCTGGCAGCACGCCCGAACCATCGCCGCCGACCGAGCAAACCAGGTGGTCGTACAAGTCGCCACCGGCGACCTCACACCGAGCGAAGCCGACGCATTGCTCACCGACAACCTCAACGCCAACCCGGACCTTCGAGCCGTCGACGTCGAAGTCGTCGACAACGGCCAGGTCGCCGTCGTCACCGTCACCGCACAGGCACGAGGTGTCCTCCTCGGCACGTACAAGACCATCTCGATCCAGACCAACACACCAGTCGAGAGCTGGCAACCGCTCCCATGACCGACCTGCTCCACACGCGCCCGACAGACATGGACCGACGACCGAGGGGTCAGCGAAGTGATCGGCCTCGTCTTCCTCACCGTCCCGATCGTCGCCTTCATCGCACTGCTCGCCTGGGCAGGCAAGGCATCCGAAACCGTCGTCCGCGTCGACCACGCCGCGGAGGCATCGGTCCAAGCCGCCGCTCTCCAGCGCAACCCCGCCAATGCACGTTCCGCAGCCACGACCGTCGCCAACAACTCACTCGGAACGGTCTGCGTCGGGGGACCATCGGTCGCCGTCGACACCTCGACGTTCGCGCCCGGCGACTTCGTCTCGGTCACCATCACGTGCACGTTCGGAACCGTCGACGGATTCAGCGACACCATGGTCTCCACATCGTCGGCTGTCATCGATCGGTATCGCCAGCCATGACTTCGCTCGACCCAGGACTCGTCGCACGTGGCCGTCGAGCGTGGAAGAACGACGAGGGCGCCGGTTTCGCAATCCCGCTCTTCGTCGTGCTCCTCGCCCTCACCGCCGCAGCCAGCCTCTCCCTGCTCGTCGACGGCGGTCGCGCCACCACTGCACAGCGCAACGCGAACTCGATCGCGTTCCAGGCATCTCGCTCCGCTGCACAAGAACTCGACACCGGCGCCCTCCGCAACGGCGTCATCGTCGTCTCACCGTCGGCCGACGCAGCCGCACGCAGCACCGCCGCCACCTTGCTCGACCGAGTCGGTCTCGACGGATCGGTCACCTCCGTTGACGTCGACGGCCGACGAATCACCGTCACCATCACCGCCACCACGAATCTGACGAGCTCCGCCGCACTCGGTCGGAGCTCCGTCACCGTGCAAGGAGTCGGCTCCACCCGCATCGCGGCGGGAGTCGTCTCAGAGGAGACCCCGCTGCCATGATCACTCGCCCACGCCACATCCGCGTCGCCTTCGCGATAGCGGTGCTCACGCTGCTCACCGCCGCCGCGGCCGGGGCCATTGCGTTCGTCACCAAAAGCGTCACCGGGCGAGCTTCGCCGCTCCCCAGCATCCGGCCGTGGGAATGGTCCGGCACCGAGGTCGCACAGTGGTTCTCCAACCGAGCCACCTCCGACTCGGTCATCGACGTCGTCACACAGGTTTTCGCCACCATCGCCTGGCTTGCGCTCGCGTACATCGCGTGGAACCTCATCCGCGAACTCGCCGACCAGACCAACCACGGCGTCATCGACACACGAACACCACGCACACGCCACCGTTCGACCTCACGACGTCCACGGCCAGCATTCACCACGAGCTTCGTCGCGCTCCTGCTCGGCGCATCCACCCTCACGGTCTCCACCGCAACAGCGGTCGGCCTGGCCCCACGCTCCCCGGCCGTGATTGTCGCCGAGACGATCTCGGTCCCTGCCGCCAACGACACCCAAGCCTTTGAAGCACCTACAACCGACAGCGACTCCGTTCTGCCCACCGGCATGACGTGGGCTGACTACACCGTCACGAGAGCCGACGAATCGCTCCGCTCCATCGCCGCCGACCTCTCCGGTGACCCGGCCCTCGCCCGCACCATCTGGACTGCGAACCAGCAGCGAGATGTCGCCCCGAACACTGCGTTCAACGACCCCGCCATCGTCCAGCAGGGATGGACACTCCGCATCCCGGTTCCGATCGGCAGCACCAACGCAACACCAGTCGCTGCCGCATCGGCCGCTGACGCAACCGCTGCTGCAGCGAGCCGCTACGAGACTGTCGAACCCGGCGACACCCTCTACGACATGATCGACGACGTCATCGACGACCCGGTGACCATGACCCACGTCGAAGCCGTCACCGCTTCGAACAACGGCGTCGCCACTCCCGACGGCACATTCGAATTCTCCGCAACAAACCCCGACCTCATCCATCCCGGCCAAGTCTTCGACCTGCAACCAGCAATCGACCTCTCCGAACGTGAGCCTGGTGACGGCGATGTCGAACTGCCGCCACCAGCGCCTCCGGACCTCGATCGAACTCCCGCAGCAGAACCGTCACCACCGGCGGAAGCGCCCCCGACCGCAGCCGACTCGCCTGGCCCTTCGCCCGAGGTAAGCGCAACGGTCGACGACTCTGCTTCAGAGGCACCCGATGCGGCAGGCCAACCCGACCGAATACGACTCGACGAGCCCACCCAGGTCGAACCGGCAAGGCCCGTCGTAGAGGCCTCTCCGCCGACGCCAGCGATCACTACACCAGCGCCACCGACACCGATCCCAGCCGACGCAGTCGCCGTTCCAGGCGCCCAACCGGGTGACGCCGCGGCCACGCTTCCGCCCGCCGCCGAAACCTTCGTCGACGAGACTGGCCAAAGCGGCATCCCAATAGAACTTCTTGCCGTCGGAGGGCTCAGCCTCGCCGGGCTGTTCATCGCCCTCGACCGTCGGCGCCGGATCGCACGAGCACAGCGACCGCTCGGACGCGCCGTCGCTGCTCCCGACCCCGCCGTCGAGCACGACGAACAGATCATGCGAGCCGCAGCGCACATCGACCGCGCAACACGGGTCAACCTCGCCGTGCGTCAGCTCGGAGCTCACCTCGCCGAACGCGAAGCGCCGCTGCGGTCTCGCTACGTCCTCGCCGACTCGTCCACCGTCACCGTCGTGTTCGATCGCAGCGTCGAACTCGGCGCCGGCTGGGTCGAGGCGACCATCGACAATGGATGGACCTGCGCACTCACCGACGACGAACTCGAACCCTTCGCAACCGTGTCGACCCCATGGCCAGCACTCGTGCCGATCGGAACGCTCGACGACGGAACCGACGTCCTCATCGACGTCGAAGGAATCGGTGCACTCGCCATCGATGGCCCACCCGCCGTCGTCGACTCGGTGCTGTCCGCCATGGTCACCTCGCTCGCCTCGTCGCCCTACGCAGATCTCCTGACGCTCTCTGACGACAACAGCGTCGGACTCCATGGACTCGACACCCACCTCCAACACCGCCTCGCCGTCGACTCGGTCGACACGCTCCTCGACCGCCTCAGTGCGTGGGTTGCACCGCTCGACTTCGAACATCAGCACTTGATCGCTGCACGCCACGAGTTCGGCGGCGAACTCGAACCCTGCATCGCAGCTGTCGTCACCGACCTCAGTGAGGCCCAACGAACCGCTCTCAGCCGCGCTTCCGTTCGACGGGTCCCGACCCATCGCACTCATCACCACTGACACCGCTGTCGCCTCGACCGTGTTCGACATCGACGAGGACGCGACGACATTCCTCGACGGCCAACGCATCCGCCTCCACCGCCTCGAGCCCGCAGCTGCCACGGTCGCTGCCACCCTGTTCGACGTCGCCGATGTCGTCGAGGTCACCGACGCCAGCCCGCTCGATGACTATCGAACCGTCGTGGCAGAATCGGTCGAAGCCGACCCTGGGGAAGCCGATGCCGGAGACGCCGGTACCAATGTGGGCGCTCCGCCAAGTGCTGCAGCGATGCCGGCCCTCGTGATGGTCGGGACCGTGAACGGCGTCCCGGCGGTACCGGCGCAGCTGTTCGACACCGAACCCGAAGCCGGCTGGCACGTCCGCAACCTCGGCCCACTCGAGATCGCCCACACCAACGGCACCCATCTCAAGAACATGCGAGAGCTGTTCACTCTGCTCTCGATGCACCCTGCCGGCCTCACCGCCGCAGAGGTCAACGACAAACTGGAACAGTCGAAAGACCCGACCGCACACAAGTGCGCAGCCGGAGGAAGTGAAGGAAGCGTCCCTCCCGACGCGTCGAAGAAAGCGTCCGAAGGACGGCGCGCCCGGTACAGCGACCTCCGCAAGGCCCTTGGCCAGGGCGACGCCCTCGCCGGCCGTGCGTACCTGCCGATGCACTCCAAGGCGCGGGGCTACCACGTGGAAGGAATTCGCGTCGACAGCGTCCGCTTCGTCAGGTGCCTCGAGGCGGCCAAAGATGCCGTCGGTCAAGACAAGGTCAACTGGCTCGTCGGCGCGCTGCAACTCGTCCGCGGCCAGATCAACACCGGCGAACTCACGAAGTACGCATGGGCCACCCGGATCCTCTCGCCACTCGAAGCGTGCATCGTCGACGCGGGCATCGAACTCGCCAAGCTCGCCGCCGACTCCGGCAACTGGACCGTCGCCGACTGGGCCGCCAACCAGGTGAGGGTCGCCAATCCCTACGACCAACGCGGCCTACCGATCCAGGTGCAGGCACGCCAAGCCCTCGGCGACGAAGTTGGTATCCGGCGCCTCCACGACGAAGCGATCGACACCGTCGACGAACTCGAACCCGACGTCCACGACGTCTTCATCGACGCACTCGCTCAGTAGCTCCGGCGGCCGGCCCGCGTCGATTCGATCAACGTGTCGCCAGCGCTCGCCGTTCAGAAGGTCTGGAGTCAGCCGAGTGAGGAACGTCGTACTGTTCCAGCGATGGCCGAACCATTGACGTGCGAACAAATGGCAGAAGAGCTGGCTGACTCGCGGGATGATCTGTTGGCCACCGCCGCGGGCCTGCAATTGATGCCTGAGAATCAGACCAAGTGGGCTCGATTCGTTCGATTGGTCGAGCTTGTTCATGTCATCGGGCCGAGCGTCGGCAGCTCCAGGTTGTCGATCAGTCGGCTCCGGCGTCTTCTATCGAACGCCCCGATTGCTGACCCCAGCCAGACGTCCGCTGAAGATCCGTCCGAGGAACCCTTCGTCTCATGCATCCAATTCTTCGGAGGGAACTATCGAGTTCTGAGCGGAGGAAGTACGGGAGCGCACGTCGGCTGCCAGCTCGTTCTCGAAGCCACTCGCCATATGAAGAGACTTGGTCACGAAGATTTTGAGACGGTCGTGTTCCTCGAGGCCCAGGTCCTTCTCGCTCTGTCCGAAGACGTCTGCCGCCGAGCAGACTTGCGGCGGTGGGCAGCGCCAGCGGATACGCGCGGCTCGAAGGTGTTTCTTCCCGACTCTGGCATTCTCGATCAACTACGCGCAGCAGTGGTCTTCACGAAGCAGGAGTGCCAGGACCTGATTGGCGCCGACCTCGAAGCCGTCATCGAAAGCCTCACGCTCGACTCAAAGGTCGCGCCGCTTGACGGTGCTCGGCGAGTCGCCGGTGGACGACCGGCTGTACGGACTCCCTCTCGCCCGCAATCGGGACAGGAACACCGTGCTAGCAATGCCAGGCGCTGTGACGATGTCCATCGTTCATCGGACGATTGTCCGCGCATTGAGTGCCGGGATCGCGGAAGATTTCGTCGACTGCCTGCATCGGGCGCAGATCGCTGCACTTCACCGATCTTTGGCGCCCATGCGTTGGGACCGCGTGGGCGCTCCAGACGAGCTCCGATCGCCGAACGGCTTCAACGAACGGTTCTATCGATTCGATGTGGACAAGGTCGCCCATGTAGTCAGCGTGGTCGACACGTTGGACGACTATCAGGCTGGAAGCCCCTTCGCCTTCGCCCCCATGACTGAGGTTGTGAGCGAGTTGCGGGCGCGGCTAGCAGCCGTTAGAGCGGCGTTCCGCGTCGCCCCCGATCGGGGCTCGGTCATGCACCTGGTCTCGATGGCCCCGCTTGGGCGCGGGCACGCAGTGGGCTTCAGCGGTAACGAGATCGATGGCGATTCCGAACTGCTGCTCGCAACTCTGGGCGATGTCGTTGTGATGGCTGGCGAAGTCGACGACGATCCGCTCGGATTGTGGGCGTTCGCACAGGCCCAACGAAACCTACACGAGCGGGTTCGAGTTCTCTCGTTCTCAGCACTCGATGAATTCGCTATCTACAAGGATCACGGCGACGGCTTTTACCTCGGCGACGACCAGGACCCGATGATGATGTCGGTGCAATCCGACACCGCAGCATCGCTCCGGGTTGAGGCCGCCCAGCGCCGAGACGTTCACGCCGTATTGCTGCCAGACACAGACGCCGTCGCACTCGTCGAGCGCTGGTCAGCGTCCGATGAACAGGCCATCTTCCGGCCGCGCAGTCAAGAGCACAGTGCCTACCACCTCGTCGAAGTTGGCGACCCAGTTTGGATCGTGCCAGCCGAGACTGATGGGCCGGAACGGCAGCATGCTGAGGACTTGGTCGAGACCATCGCCTACTGGCTTTGGAGGTGCGCGGACTTCTTGACGGGAGCCCTGCGGCAGCTGTCCGAACGCGACATTCGACCTATGGTTGAAGTAGTCGCTGCAGTGCCAGATCCGACGTCATCATCCGACTTGGCTCCTCTGAGCGAATGGCTGGAGGTTGATGTTGTGTCGCCCGGTCGGGTCGTCTGCCGTTTCAGCGCCGGCGCAGGGTCTCGCTTCGATGGACCAGGAAACGCCGCTGAGCGGACAGTCGCTCGTGAGGTCATTGGCGCGATTTACCGACTTGCCGACTTGAGCGACCCGCCCGAGGATGCATGGCCGGAGGAGATTCGCTCCGACTCGATTCTCAAGATGCTGCACGTACTCGGCCCTGACGCTGATCCGATGCTCGCGCTAGGTCTCGGCGCTCAGCCGAGACTCGTTCGGTCGTCCGCAGCCGAGGTCGCTCTCGACCAGGTGGGCAAGTGTCTGGAAGAGGCAGGTCTTGCCGTCGGACCAATTGACGTCGCATCTCGCACGGTGGTGTTGAACGATGCCGTCGCGTGGGCATTCGGCGAAATGTGGTCACTGCTGCAAACCCTGCATCCTGAGGGCCTGCTCGACCTGCTCGCCCTCGAAACGGAGTCGATCATCTATGCCGAAACGCGGGCGAAACTGCAGTTCCCGTCTCAGGCCGCATGCTTTGGCGCTGGGTCGGCTGCGGTCGCGCGAAGCACGACGTACATCACGGGAATGGCGTCAACGGCTATCGCGAACCGCTTCATCATCGAGTTGGTCACAGCGTCGCCGCCGAACGGACGCGAACAGTTTTCACTCGCGGTCTACGACCGACTGATTGCCTTGGCGAACAGGATTGTCGAGTTCGGCTTCCTCAGCGATGCGATCCAGTACGGGCTGTCGGACGAACAGATGGCGCTCCTGCCGTCGGGCCGTCTCGGGTTTGATCGAGCCAATGCGTATCAAGCGGCGCTCTCTAGGTTCGGCGAGATCGCTGGAGCGAAGGCGATGGACAGCGCCGTCTCGGCGTACGCGTCCCACTGGGAGCCGAACTCGCCGAGCGACTTCGATGCAAACGCTCTCAACAACGCGTGCGAAGCCGAGTTTGGGATCTCCGCGACCAACCTCAGCATGTTGATAGGTGATCTTGCGAAAGAAGCGAGCGAGGCCGACCATGGCGTGGCCGTGAAAGAACTTGCGGAGTTGCAGCTCGCGCTAGAAGCCAGCTCAGGGCTTCCAGCCGATGTCGTAGCGGCGGGGCTACACCTCCTCGCGATGGAACCCGTCCAAGGCTTCGATCCGAAACGCGTTCCCAGAGACTCCTACCCTTGGAAATTCTCGCGCAATCGTTCGATGATCCGGCGACCGCTGCTCATCCGACCGACAGCGGCCGGTTTCGAGGTGGTGTGGGGTGCGAGAGCTACCTGGCGTGCAGGGCCCTACCTTCTGCGGCAGCTGATGTCGGCCAGGTACCCAGCGACCTCGAAGGAGATGCACAAGTTCGTTGGCGGAATCACCCAAGCCGCCGGGGAAGAGTTCAATTCTCGCGTTGCGGACGCGCTGCGAGGGATCGGTTTCGATGACGTCCGCGAGCAAGTCGAGAAGGTTGGCCGTCTTCGACTACTCCGAAAGGACGGACAGGTGATGGGTGATGTCGACGTGCTGGTGATCGACCGATCGCGGCGAGCGTTGCTTGCGGTAGAGGCAAAGGACTTTCAGTTCGCTCGGACGCCCCAGGAGTTGGGCAACGAGGTCAAGAAGCTCACCGACGAACGCGGTTCAGCATCGACCCATCACCTAGAGCGAGTCGGATTCTTGCGTGACAACCTTCCACGGCTCTTGAAGGAACTCGACATCACCGACGATTCCACGTTGTGGAACGTGCAAGGTATGGTCGTCACGAGTGCGGATCTCCTTGGCACGCACTACTTGAGAGCGAGCGGGCGCGCCGGCGATCTACGGCTGATCTCACTGGGGGACTTGAGTGAGCAAACACCGCGCCAGCTGATCATCCCGCTGCGTCGCAAGAATGCGGCAAAGCAAGAGAAGCGTCGGCGAAGGAAGCGGCGCAAACGCCGCTGATCGCGGTCATGTGATCAGGTCCCGCAAGTAAGTGCCCAGTCTCGGTGGCTTCAGCCGGTGGCGCCGATTCGGTTCGACACGGCACGCCCCGCGTGATCGCCGATCCTCGCCCTGACATCGGGGCCGACGACCAGCTGAACATCGCGCTCCAGGTGCGCAACCCGGCTCCTTGAGGCCCATCGAGGATCAGGGGCCACAACAAACGCGTCCTGCCCGGGCCTTTAGGTGAGCATGAGCCTGCACCGCCTTTCGGTTGTCCGAGATCGTCGGAATCGAGCGCTCGCCCGTCCTGCAGCGGATGCGACCACCAGCTCAGCTGACTGGCCGCCTCCGACGGTGCACTTCGGTTCGTTCGGCCCGGCACGCCGGCACCTGACCTGTTCGTGTTCAGGAGGCGGTTCACCTCAGGCGTCGAAATCAGTTGTCTCAGGTCCTCACGATGACGTCGACCCGCTTCGGGCCGCAACGACCGCTGCGGTATTTCTCTCCAGCATTCTCGACCGTCGCGATGCGACCCCTTCGAGGCCCTTCGGGCGGTCTGCGAGGTCCGAGAAACCTCCTCGCTCTCACTCCGTTCGTCGTTGCCCCCCAGCGTCCCGACGTCGTCGCAGTCCCCGTCAACAACCGTTCAACCCCAAGGAGAACATCACCATGAACACCACAACCATCATCGGCCGGCTCGCCCAGGATCCGGAACTCCGATCCACCACCGGAGGCACCGCCGTGGCGACCTTCCGCCTGGCGGTCCCCAACCCCCAGGACGAGGACAAGCCCAACTGGATTCCTGTGAAGACCCTCGGCAAGACCGCCGAAGCTGTCGGCAAGTACCTCACGAAAGGCAACCAGGTCGGCGTCAGCGGGCGCCTCGAGTCCTCTGAATGGGACGACAAGGAAGGCCAGCGCCACTGGAAGCTCGAGGTCCTCGCCCGCTCCGTCGACTTCTTGAACACCAACAACAAGCCGAGCGACACCGACCAGCGAGAGGAGGCCACCGTCTGAACACAGCGAACCCCGGGGCCGACCCGTCATCCCCCGACGGGCCGGCCCCGCCCCGCTGAGACGAGAACCACCATGAGCGCACCACACATCGGCGACTACGTCATCTGCACCAACGGCAAGGCCGGCACCATCGAAGCCATCACCGCCACCGACGCCGGACTCGGCATCCACCGCTACACCGTTCACCACGGCACCCACAACCGGCACTACTTCCTCGACGAACTGATCAGCCTCGCCATCGAGACAGTCGGGACCGGCCGATGAGCACCGACGATGGCGACCCGATCGCAGCGGTCTGCATCTCGGCCGACGACGCCGAGTTCATGGCGAGCCTCCTGAACCCGACCACCGAACACACCATCAGCCTGCAGACCAGCGACTGCGAACAACCCCTCGATGCCCACCTCGACGCCATCACAGCGCACCACGGCGTCGTCGTTCTCGAATGCCGCCACATCGGCGAACGGTGCATCCCGCACGGACCCACCTGGACCGTCCCCCTCGACGACGTCGTGTACTTCCACATCTGGTGACGATCGCTCCGCAGCGAACGCTGACGTCAGTCAGCAGCCGCCACCCGACGCGACCGAGAACGATGCTCGGCTCGATTACCGGGCCCGCTGCGTCGACTGTGCCACACCGCGGCGATCGTCAACCCGTTCCAGTCGTTAGGCATCGCTGCGCTCTCCTTCGTCGGCGACTCCCTGCACAAGTTGACCCTCGCCTCGACCGGCGTGGCTGAGTCGCTGGCGTTGCCGGCAACCGAGCTGGCGATGCGACCCGGTCACGATCGGGGGAGTCGGTCTCCAAAACGTGACCGGGTCGGCCAGCCGATCCGCAAGGAGACAACGTCATGACCATCCAGCAGCACACGATCAACAGCGTCGAGGACCTCCTCGACTTCTGCGCCGACGACCCATTCGGTTGCACCTCAGTCCACGTCGACCGCACCGGCGCCTTCACCTGCGGCACGAACCCGACCGACCTCGACTCGCTCGAGCAGTGGGCCACCTACCCCAAACGCATCGTCGACGCAGCCAACGACCGCTCGACATGCGGGCGGCGCTGGATCATCTTCGTCCGCCAAGCCACCCCACCGAACGAGATGGACGCCTGGCACTACAGAGACATCAGCGACGCACTCGACAACCAAGGCGTCGAACTGATCGACGTCGTGATCGCATGGGACGACCGACACGTCTCGATGCGCTACCTACGGCACCGCAGCACGCTCTACGACGACGGCATGTCCAACGCAGCCTGACCGTGCCGCACCGCCCGCCCGGCTCTCAGCCTCCGCGCTCGTGACGCACGAGCGTCGACTTCGTTGGATCGCCCGGTCTGTGGACCGTCGGGGAAGCGGTGTCACTTGCGCCACACCGCTGCTGTGGGTCCGGCCCGGAGCGTCACTGTCGTGTGCTCTGGTCCGCCCTCATCGGCGTCAAGGGACACCCGAAACTTCTTGGCCTCTGGCTGTCGCCGCTGCGCTCACGGCCAACAACTTTCGTGCTCTTCGCCCTTGACCCCGAGCGGACCTCCGCACGGGCGCCGCCTGTCGGCAGCGGGCGGGGGACTGGCGTCCTTCACCCACCCGCTCCCGAATCATCAAACGAAAGGCAACCGCCATGTACGCAGGAGACGAAACCACCAACTGGAACGATGCAGGACCGTGCCCCCGATGCGGGGACCGCGGTTGCTGGGTCGGCTGTCCGCCCGACACCGAGCCGCTCAGCTACGACGAGGCCGAAGCCGCCGGAGTCGACGGAACACTCCGCTTCATCGGAGTCGAGGTCGAGCGATGAAAGCCACCGACGTGATGGCCGACATCGTGGACCGCCTCATCACCGAGATCCAGAACGGCGCGCAGGAATGGCGGATGCCGTGGAACACCGCCAGCGGTCTCCCACACAACGCCGTCACCGGCAACGCGTACCGCGGCGGCAACATCCTGGCCCTGTGGCTCGAGAATCTGATCCACGGCTACCCGTCGAACCGATGGGCGACCTACAAGCAATGGCAGTCGATCGACGCCCAAGTCCGCAAAGGCCAGTCCGGCGCTCGCCTGATCCGCTGGGTCGAGAAGAAGCAGAACGCCGACACTGCCGACGCTCCGACCAAGAACAAGGACGAGACCAAGGGTGCCCGTCTGATCCCGGTGGCATTCTCCGTGTTCAACATCGCCCAGTGCGACACCGCTGCTAGCACGGTCACCGTCGACCCGACGCCGCGGCACAAAGGCAACTTCGCCCACTTCTTCGACGCCGTGCCCGCCGTCATCCGATGGGGCACCGGAAACCCGTGCTACCTGCCCGACCTCGACGAGATCCGCATGCCCGAGTGGGAAGCGTTCCACACGACTGCAGCCGGGCACGCCACGCTCGCCCACGAACTCGCCCACTGGACCGGACACCCCAGCCGCCTCGACCGTCATCTGACCGGCCGTTTCGGAGACGACTCCTACGCAATGGAAGAACTCGTCGCCGAGATGTCCGCAGCGTTCACGTGCGCTGAGGTCGGCATCGTCCCAGCGATCCGCGACGACCACGCCCCCTACCTCGATCACTGGCTGCGAGCCCTCAGGGCCGAACCCCGACACCTTTGGTCCGTTGCGTCGACCGCACAAGCAGCCACCGACCACCTGGCCACCTACTCGAACCCTGCAGCAATACGGCGAACAGCCTGAGCCGTATTGGTCGGAATCATCGAACTCGGCGAACTCAGCGCTCACGTTGTGTGGGGCCTGGGCGTCTTGCATCAAAACAGGCCAGTGGATCGCCCGACCGAAGGAATGCCGGCGGCGACGGACTCAAGGACCGTCCAATAGACAATCGAGGCTGCGACCAGCAGTCCATCGCGCGATTGCGGATCGCGATGATCGGTGTCGTGTCGGCCAGGATGTGTCCTGTGAGTGACGGACCACCACCTCCACCACCGTCGGGGTCGCCTCCTCCCTTCCCCCCGGCTCCACCACCACCGCCGTCGACACCGAGCGGGCAGGCCGGTTCGCAACCGCCGCCGCCATCACAACCGACGGCACAGCCATCCGGACCACCACCACCCCCTGCACCGCCGCCGCTGCCGCCTACTCCGCCGCCGGGACGTCTCCCGCTGCCAGAAGGCGAGAAGCCTGCGTGGTGGCGCCGATGGTGGGTCGTTGCGGCCGGTTTCGTGATCCTGCTACTGGTCGCAGCTGGCATCGCTGGCGGGTCGGAGGCTGACGAGTCGGCTTCGACGGAGCCGAACCCGAGCGTCGCTCCGATCGCCACCGGGCTCGACGAACCGGCAGGGACAGAGATGCCGTCGACCACATCGCTCGCTCCAGCCACGACAACGACGACCGACGTCGACACAACAACAACCGCCGTAGCGACGACCACAACGACGACCACAACGACGACCACAACGACAGTCGCCTCGACCGCGAACCCGGCTCCCATCGAGGAGGTTCGTGAACGGCTCGAGTCGCTGACGGTTGCGGACCCAGACCCCGCCCGCGCCTTCTACGACCGCGACGAATACGGCGGCTGGGCTGACCTCGACGACGATTGCCAAAGCACCCGACACGAACTACTGATCGAACAATCCGCAATTCCCGTGACGATCTCCGCCGACGGGTGTCGGGTCGAGACCGGCGAGTGGACCGACCCGTTCACCGGCGACCTGCTCCTCACCGCTGACCAAGCCACGATCGACCACCAGATCCCTCTCGCCGAGGCTCACCGCTCTGGCGCGTGGCGATGGGACATCGAGACCAAGCAACGATTCTCGAACGATGACACCGCGGGTGCTCTCAACATCGTCGGCGGCGACGTGAACCAGGCCAAAGCGGACAACCCGCCCGACCAATGGCTGCCACCCCTCGACGCCTTTCGCTGCGCCTACGCAATCGCATGGATCGACACCAAGGCCCGCTGGGCGCTCACCGCCACCAACCCGGAGGTGGCAGCACTTGAACGGGCCCTCAACACGTGCACCGACACCACACTCCCCGAAGCAGTCCCGTTCATCGAATCGACCGTCGCGACGACGTTGCCGCCAGCACCAACCACGCTGCCACCCATCCCCGACAACTCTGGTCCCGGACAAGTCGTCATCGCATCGTGCAACAAGCAAACCGAGGAAGTCGTGATCTCGAACCCAGGGGGAGAACCAGCCGACCTCAACGGGTTCGTTCTCCACGATGAAGGCCGCAAACACGAAACACCCCTCGGCCAATGGGGACCACTCCAACCAGGAACACGGCTCACGATCGTGACCGGCAACGACGCCACCGCCGTCGACGGCCGGGTCGTGTGGAAACTCCAGAACGTTTGGAACAATGACGGCGACACCGCCACCCTCCTGGCACCGGACGGCACCATCACAACTAGCCGCTGCTGACCCTTACGCGGCAGCCGTGAACCGGCGGTGTTCCATAGCGCTCATCGCGGTGTTTCGTTGTCGCCCGAACGAGCCGGCCTTGCGCCACTGCGACCGCAACAACGACGGCATCGGCTGCAGTTGACCCAACCGGGCACCTGCCTCGTCCGTCACCGCGCGGCGACATGATGTCCATCTCGTGTCAATGGTCTACGTTGATCGGATGCGGAACGGAATCATCGGAGCATCACTGGCCATCGCTGGCCTCGTCGTACCACTCGGGGCTGCGGTCGACGCCAACGAGCCCTTCACAGCACCCACGGTCGAGCGAGCGGCATACGTGTCATCGGATTCTTCGAGGTGTGTGTCGGCGCCGGGCGGGTCGGCGGGTGACGTGGCGGTGGTGAACATCACCAACACTGCTGCGACTGGTGGCGGCTACGGCGCGCTCCGAGCGTCTGGGACAACGGCGGTGTTCAACCGGCCCAGCGCCGAACAGTTCTCGTCGGTGAACTTCGCTGCGAACACGCCGGCGAACCCGAACCTGGCGATGGTGACGATCGGTTCCGACGGCCAGTTCTGCTACGACGGTGCCGTTGCCGATCATCACGTCATTCTCGATCTCGCTGCGATCATCCCCGCAGCGAACATCAACGCCATCGACCCAACAAGAATCCTCGACACACGCAGCGGCGCGAGGCTGAGTGCGGATTCTTCGAGGTGTGTGTCGGCGCCGGGCGGGTCGGCGGGTGACGTGGCGGTGGTGAACATCACCAACACTGCTGCGACTGGTGGCGGCTACGGCGCGCTCCGAGCGTCTGGGACAACGGCGGTGTTCAACCGGCCCAGCGCCGAACAGTTCTCGTCGGTGAACTTCGCTGCGAACACGCCGGCGAACCCGAACCTGGCGATGGTGACGATCGGTTCCGACGGCCAGTTCTGCTACGACGGTGCCGTTGCCGATCATCACGTCATTCTCGATCTCGCTGCGATCATCCCCGCAGCGAACATCAACGCCATCGACCCAACAAGAATCCTCGACACACGCGGTGAGGCTGATCCGCCTGCACCGTGTGATCCGTCGTACCCGTCAATCTGCATCCCACCACCGCCTCCGCAACTGTCGTGCGACGACATCGGCGTGAAGGACTTCCCTGTGCAGGGTGAGGATCCGCACAACTTCGACGCGGACAACAACGGCGTCGGCTGCGAGACGACGACCACCCAGCCACTACCCGACCCCCGAGCGGGATGCAGCCCGTCGTATCCCGACGTGTGCATCGCCCCAGGACCGCCGGATCTGGACTGCAGCGACATTCCCTTCAAAAACATCAGAGTCGTGGCGCCCGACGAACACAACCTCGACGGCAACAACGACGGCGTCGGGTGCGTCTCATGACCATCGCAACCTGATCGGGTACCGCCACCCCACACGCTTGTCTGGAGAATCGAACGGAGCAGAAGAAGCAGGACCCTTCGATGTGATCGCTTGCATTCGAAGGCGGCGCTGCGCGGCTATTTTCCAACTCCTGACATCGCCCGTACCTGGCGATCCGACATCGACTTCGATTGCATACTCCCCGCACCCTTCGGATCCGAAGGGCGCCAGATCGTGTAACAGTCCCTCTGCGGCAATCAGGGCTTTATCGCAGTTCCGACCGACCGCTGTAGGGCTACAGTCGTCAGTGGCTCGTCGACGCTGCGAATGTCGTCCAACACCCCTCCGAAGCTGTTGGAGACCTGGCGATGATGACCGTTCGAGAGTTGTGCATGACGTTGGCCGAGTTGGCCCCCGATACCCCCGTCGGTCTGCTGACGCTGTCTCGAGTCGGTGTCTGTGTCGACGAGGTGGCCACGACCTGCGCAGCCGTACAGCCGTCTGTTGCCGATGACGGGACCGAGCGGTTCGTGTGGCTGATCGGTGCCGAACAACCGACGGTCGCCGCGCCGGCCATCGTTAGCTGGCCATGCTCGTGTGGTCAGGTCGTGGCGGCAATCCCGAACGACCAGTGGTCCGACGACACCCATCCCGATCACGGTTGATCCGACGTGGTGTGGCCGTACCTGCCGTCCGTGTCGAATCGTGCGCCGTCGAAGTCGATGTCGCGACGGAGGTCTCCCGAAGTTCCTGCCACGTGAGCTTCCCGACGAGGCGGTGTCGGCTCTCCGACTGCTGTGGCTAATCGTGCCCGAACCGCCGACCTCTCGGCGTCAAGGGACACCCGAAAAGTGGTGGCCTCCGGCTGTCGCCGCTGCGCTAATGGCCACAACTTTTCCGGTTCTTCGCCCTGGACGCCGGTCGACCGTTCGGCCCCGAAGCCGGCGCGAGTCGGATCCAACAACCGGCCCGCCCGGAGGGCTCACGTCGGGGAAGTCGGGAGCCCTTCGGACCTACATCGCCGAAGGAGGCCAACATGATCCCCACAGACATCAAGTACATCACCCTCACATCCTGGGACCGCCCGAACGCCGGAGACACGGTGTCGATGGCAAGCCACACGGCGCTCCAGGTTCTCGCACCGAGACTCGGACCGACCTCGGTGTTGTTCCTGCACCGATTCGCCCGGCGAGGCGCTCAGCTCGAGGTCACCACCTACGAGCAACTGGCCAGCGAACTCGGGGTCGCTCCGGGCATCGTGGCCAAGACGGTTCGACGGCTGGTCCGGTTCGGGTTCGCCCGGTGGACCGACCCTGCCTGCGAG
Source organism: Ilumatobacteraceae bacterium (assembly GCA_963797925.1). Lineage (GTDB taxonomy): Bacteria > Actinomycetota > Acidimicrobiia > Acidimicrobiales > Ilumatobacteraceae > Ilumatobacter_A. Next base: position 17,739 of record CAWCQZ010000004.1, read on the forward strand.
TCACTCGAGATCGCCACCGAACTCGGATCCGGCCCACCGCCGAGCAACGGCGGCACACTGGCACACGCCGACCCGCCTCAGCTGCGGGCAGCCTGAGCAGTATTCGCCCGGGAGAGGACGCTCTCCCGGGCACCGCTCCGCTCAGGGAATCGCAGCAGATCGCGGACCCTGGCGGCATACGTGTCGCGAGTCACACAGGTTTCGCAGGGACGGTTCGGACAACGGCTGGCGCGTTGTTGCGGCGACCTCATCACCCCAGGTCACGACCATGATGCGCCGAATTGTTACGCCGCTCTATTTGGCGTCGTCGTAACAATTCGGACCTCGGTGACCGTGCCGTCGGAACAATCCTGCTCCGTCCGCAGACGGTCGCGGAGTCCGCCGTAACGCGGCGCGTAACAGCACTTCGGCACGGTGCCCCTTGCTCGATCACCAACGACCAAGGAGACCACCGATGTCCACATCACCCGCCATGGAGTTCGTCGACCTGCTCGACGCCGACTGGAAGTACACCACTGCGAGCGGCCGAGGCCGACGCTCACTTCGGACCTGGTGCACCCACCCCGAACACGCACCGACCTTCGCTTCCTTCTCGACGCTCGACGAGATCATTGCCAAGCTCCACCGGAGCGCTCCCGCCGACTCGGACCCGGTCCTCGCCGCGCTGATCGGTCTCGCCCAGGCAGGCGACGAGATCGCCGCCCGACTCGTCCTGCAATCGTTCGCCGGCCTCGCCGTGAAGCTGTCGACCGGGCGTCGTGACAGCGACTACCTCCGCGACGTCTGCGGCGTGCTCGCCGAGCAGATCGCGATCTTCCCACTCGACACCCACCCGACCGGCGTCGCTCAACACTTGGCGTTCATGGTGCGGCGTAAGCTGTACCGGTGGCGTCGACGTGCGACGCTCACCACCGTTCCGCTCGACGACAACGTCTCCGCGATCGCAACGATTCACTCAGGGGGATCCGGTGACTGCCGAACCGCCGCAGACCGTGTCGCTGCAGTTGTCTGCGACGCTCGGGCGGCCGGCGGAATCGACGACGATCAGGCCCGCCTACTCCTGTCCGTCGCCGCCGGCCACCGGGTCGCTTCGCTCGCACGCCAGGCGGGCTGCCACCGCAGCCGAATGGGTACCCGACTGGCCAAGGCCACCGCTGCCGCCAGTGCCTACGCGGTCGCCGCGTGACGCTGGTGGGCCGCATGTTCGTCTCGAATCCGCAGCCGCTCCCTGAGCGGCTGCAGTTTCGCTGCAGCTGTCGTGCCGCCAGTCGGGTTCACGACGTTCGGAGATCCGAGCGACGAGTACAGCCGAGCCTGTTGGCTGCCGGTCCTCGGGCCGACCTCATGGGTCCTGTGGGGCACCGTGGCGCTGACTCTCGCCGGTCGCGTCACGGCGACCTTCGACTTCGATGAACTCACCGACGCCCTCGGCCTCGGTCGACCCCGACGCCTCGTGAAAGCGCTGAACCGTCTCGAACGATTCGAGATCGCAACGCCCTCTGCGAGCGGCGTCGCCAACCACTGGATGATACCGACGACGACACCGCCGCTGCCACTGCAGCATCACTCCGCCGCCACCGCGGCTGCTCGGCGATTCCATCATCGAGAGATCGCCGACTTCGACGGCATCGACCAGCAAGCCCTCCACGAGCTGTACCCGTCCATCTACATCGACCACTTCGGTCCTCATAAGACCGGACGGAGCGCCCCGTGACCGACGAACGAAACACGTCTCGACGACGACTACAACACGATGTGCGGAGCGTTCCCACCGGGAGGAAGCAACCCCGTCGGGGGAGACCGAGATGAGAGGAACGAAGACGCTCATTTTCAACTGACACAGTATGCAAAGTCGTTGTTTCGCTCCCGCCGCAACACCCCGACCGGGTTGTTGCGTTCGGCGTCGGCGCCCATCTCGATGCCGCGGCTGGACTGCTTTGCACGAGCATGTGCCGGGATGGCGCCGACGCCGTGTTGACGATCGCGAAGCTCCGATCCAGGCCCGGGGTCGGTCGACTACTACGTCAAGTCGGTCGCCGCCGGGATCGAGGACTACTACGCCGGCAAGGGCGAAGCACCCGGCCAATGGGTCGGCGGCGCAGCCGAGCGACTCGGCCTCGACGGCCAGGTCGACGGCAGCACGCTCGCCGAACTGATGGAGGGTCGGTTGCCCGGAGCCGAGAGCAAGCTCGGCGGAGTCCGTGCGAACCGGACGCCCGGCTGGGATCTGACGTGGTCGGCACCCAAGTCGGTGAGCGTGCTTTACGGGCTCACCGACCAGGACACCTCCCGCCATGTCGTCGACGCACACGACCATGCCGTCACCGAGGCACTCAAGTACCTCGACCGGTGGGCGGTCGTCTCGCGTCGGACCGTCGACGGCGAGGTGCAAGGCGTCGAGACCTGCGGAATGGTCGTTGCCGGGTTTCGCCACCGGACCTCGCGCAACATGGACCCGCAACTCCACACCCACACACTCGTCCCGAACGCCGTCGAACGCAGCGACGGGACGTGGGGAGCCATCGACAGCCGGGTCTTCTACCGCCACGCCAAGACCGCCGGCTACGTCTACCAAGCAGTACTTGCGCGCCGGCTTGACGAACTCGCTCGGCGTCGAGTGGGGAGCGGTCACCAACGGGTTTGCCGAAGTGACCGCCGTGCCCGCCGAGGTCAACGATCTGTTCTCATCGAGACGCAAGGAGATCGAAGCAGAACTCGAGGCCCGAGGCGCATCGTCGATAAAGGCGAGCCGGACAGCAGCGCTTCGCACCCGCACGACGAAGCAGCACTCGGCTGACACCGACGTGCTGCGGGCGTCGTGGCGCAACAAGGTCATCGATGCCGACCTCGACCCGGCTGCAATCGGCAACGACCTCGGCGGTACGGCCGCGTTGGACACGGTCTCACGTCGCCAGCGCCGACACGTGAACGCAGAGCTGATGGGCGCCGAGGGTCTCACCCAGTCAAAGGCCAGCTTCAATCGCGCCGACGTCGTACGAGCCTGGTGCGAGAACATCGACACCCGAACCGTCGGAGTCGACGCCGACCTCGTCGACGACCTCGTGGCCACAACCGTCGCGGACAACCGAAGCATCGTGCTCGGCGACGGTGACCCACTCCACGGTGTGGCCGATCGCCGCCGCTGGTCGACACGCCGACCTGATGAGACTCGAACACGACATCGTCGACGAAGTCGCTGCCGGACGCGACGCCGGCATCGCAAAGGTCACGGCCAGCTCACTCCGCACGATCCTGTCCAGCCATTCGACGATCACCGACGAACAGGCCGAGATGGTCACCTCGATTACCAGCGCCGGACATCGCATCGACGCCGTCGTCGGCGTCGCCGGTTCCGGCAAGACGTTCGCGCTCGGCGTCGCCAACGACGTGTGGACCGAGGACGGCTACACCACGATCGGGCTTGCTCACGCCGGTAAGGCAGCGCGAGGACTGGAGAACGGATCGGGCATCACGTCGTCGACGATCGACATGTTCCTCACCCAAGCCGAACGACCAGGCAGCCCTGGACTTTCGAAGCGGTTGGTGGTCGTCATCGACGAAGCCGGAATGGTCCCGACCCGCAAACTCGCCCAACTTCTCGAACACATGCGCTCCGACACCAAAGTGGTCCTCGTCGGCGACCACCACCAACTCCCCGAGATCGGCGCTGGAGGCGTGCTGCGAGGAATCGTCGGACGCTTCGACGACGTTCCTACCCTGACCGAGAACCGTCGCCAACACGATCCCAACGAACGTCGGGCATTGGCCGAGATCCGCGACGGCGATGTCGACGCCGGCCTCGACTGGTACGTCGAGGCGGGTCGGGTCACGCCGTGCGAGAACACCGACGACGCTCGCACCCGCCTCGTGCATGCGTGGTGGAACGACCGCCGGACCGGTCGGGGCGATCAGCTGATGATGGCCGAACGACGAGTCGACGTGGCGAGGCTCAACGATCAGGCACGAGAACGGTTCGCTGCGGCCGGCGGTCTCAGCGGGGACCGGCTCGCCGTCGCGGGACGTGACTACGCAATCGGCGACCGGGTCATGTTCGCCAAGAACGACTACGCCCTCGGCGTGCGCAACGGCGAACGCGGGCTCGTCACAAGCCTCGACCAAAAGGAGCGAACGATCATCGTGGCACTCGACGACCACGACGACCCGGTGATGGTTCCGACCGAGTACCTCGAAGACCGTCACCTCGAATGGGGATACGCCGGGACGGTTCACAAGAACCAGGGCGCCACCAGCGACTACAGCTACCTGCTGGCATCTGACCGGCTGTACCGGGAACTCGGTTACACAGCGCTTTCGCGTGGACGGATCGAGAACACGATCTGGACGGTCACGAACGTCGAACCCGACATCGAGGTCGAGGAGTCACACGGCGCGGATCCCGAAGCCGAGCGACGTCCGATCGACGCATTGCTGCGAGCAATGGAACGCTCCGCAGCTCAACAACTGGCGATCGACGAAGCTGCCGAACTGGATGCTCAGAGCCCGGACGTCCCGGTCGCCGTCGCCGTCGCCGTCGACGTCGACGTCGACGAAATGATCGATCGACCGCGACGCCATCGACCGCACTCTGTTCCGGACTGCGCCGCTCCGCGTCGCGAACGAACTCACCGAGGCGACACGCCGACTCGATACTGCCGAACGTCGATTGGGCGACGCGGGCGATCGCGAGTGGGCGGCGCGCAGTGAAGGCGTTACCGAGGCACGAGCACAACTCGACCAGTACGCAGCAATGCAAGCACGGTTCGACGACTGGACCCTCGACCACCAAGGCGACCTCGTCGATCGGCGAGTGCTCGACGCACAGATCGAACGGATCCTCACCGAACGCATCGTCGCCACCGAGCACGACCCGCCATCGGATCTCGTCGACGCCATCGGGCACCCGCCGATTGGAATCGACGCCCGATCCGAATGGCGAGCGGCCGCCGTCGACCTCGCCATCGAGGCCCGCCGCAACGATCGTGACATCGACGTTGGCGACGACGTCGACACCCCACCCATCAACCGCCACGAAGCAATGGAGCTCACATGACCACGCCCGAACACCAACCGTGGATCTGCCCCCGATGTGGGCATTTCCTCGTCCGAGTCGACCGCTCGAACTGCACCTCGTGCACCGAACCGGTCACGACCATCGAATACACGGGATCCGAGCAGGCCACGGCTATCCGGAACCAACGAGACGTCAACGGAGCTCCGTCTACGTCACCTCAATCCCGGGCGATGTTAAAGCGAGTGAAAGAAGTGAAAGGGAAGACGTGACCGTGAAGAACCCGTTCCGTCCCACATTCGGATCCTCGCCACCCGAACTCGCAGGCCGAGATGAAGAACTGCTGCTCTTTGACGACGCCATCGAAGAAGGACCCGGCTCGCCCGCACGCGCCGTCCTCGTTCTCGGCCAGCGTGGCACCGGCAAGACCGTCATGCTCAACAGCCTCGAAGACGTCGCCAAGCGCCACGGTTGGTTCACCATCTCCGACACGGCGCACGAAGGTCTCGTCCATCGCATCAACGACCGAATCAGCGAACTCCTCCACCAGCACGACCCCGACGCCGTCGACACGTCCCTCACCTCGATCTCGGCGCCAGCGGGACTCGGCTCGCTCACATGGGCAACCGAGGAGCAGTACTCGAGAGTGCTCGGGGTGCGCGGCAGGCTCAACCGCCTCGCCGACATCGCCCACGCAGGCGGGACCGGCGGTTCCTCTCAGCGATGTCGGTCGACGACGGCCCGTCACGGATCGCCGACATCGCCGACCGGATCGGCGAGAGCCACAACTACGCCCAGCAGTACCGCAAGCGGCTCATCGACGCCGAACTCGTCATTGCGACGAGCCGCGGCCGCATCGACATGGCGCTGCCGGGCCTCCGAGCTCATCTCCGTCGGCAGAACCTTCGGGACGATGTCGACTTGTAAACGGGGCTGAAAGGTAGCGAGAGTGGGTGACTTGACGCTGCGCGATTAGGTATGGGAGGACCAGACATAATCGAGGCGTGAGCTTCCCTGATCTGCCCAGCATTCCGGATCTGCCTCATCACCGACCCGAGAACATGACTCGGCGACAGGTGCTCGATCACAGCTCGGCAGCGCTGAACGCCGCCGAGTGGGCGGTCGAAGAGCTCGAGACGACACAGGCGACCATCGTCCAGCTCGCGTTGATTCGATGGATCGTGATCGAGTGCCGTCGTTCCACGTTTGTGCTTCAGAAACTGAGCAGTCGAGTTGAGTCATGGGCGGCGTGGTACAGCGCCTCGCCAAGAGGCATTGCGCCGTGATCCACTCATGAGGTACTTCCATGACCTCCGGACTCAAATTGAGAAGGAGGGACTGCCCGCTGCGATGGCAGAGGTGGTCGACGCTGGGACAGGCGCTGTCATCGCCGACGTATCATGCAGCGACGGCAGATTGGGCATCTGGGTTGCTGGTGCCGCCCGCCTCAGCGCGGACGGGAAACTGCCGGAGCCGGGTGAGCGAGATCGCGACACGATGCGACTCCGAAGCTTTCGCCTTATCGACCCGCCACTTTCACACCTCGGTCAAGATCTCTCGGACTTCCGGTTTGCGACATTGGCAAAGCTCGCGATCGAATACTTACGATCAAACATCCTCCTGCCCGCGATCGATCGATTCGACGAGGGTCCCGCCGAAGAGGTTTGACGCCGGGCGGTCACCGAGGCGAGTGCGCCGGAGTCCGCACGGACACTTCTAGAACGCGAGCAGTGGCAGCCTTCTCGAACCGGGAGAATCAGCCGAACGTTGCGGCGAGAATCGTTGCGGCGGTACCGACGAAGAGCGGGAGCCCGAGGTGCAACTCCGTGTCGAACGTCCGGGCGCGGGCAGCTACGACGAGGCCGACGAGACAGCACGCAAGCAGCGCGACGAGCAGGCCGGCCACGGCGGTGGGAATACTGAACCACCCGCACATCGCACCGAGCGACGCAGCGAACTTGAAGTCGCCGCCACCGGCCGCTCCGGCGAACGCCATCGCGAAGAACGGCACGGACCAGATCAACGTGCCTGTCACAGCTCCACCCAAAGAACCGATGTCGAACAGCAGGGTCGCCGCGATCAGCAGCACCCACGTCAACATGAAGAGCGCACCGGTCCGTGAGTTTGCGAGACGACCCGTGGCCTGATCAGCCGCCGCGAGCGAACCTGCCAACGTGAGCGGAACTACAAGGGCGAGTCCGACTTCGATGTCGCCGATCAACACGGCACCTCCGACTGCCGCACCGACGAGCATCCCGATCCACTCCGCTCTCGACACACGAGCCCCCGAGCGAGCTGTGGCGGAGTCCGACGTGGTGAGCATCACCGCTCCGGCGCCAACGCTGCTCGGCCCGCAGCAGTCAGTACGCAAGAGTCGAGGCACGCAACGAACTGCGTTGTGAACCGAGCGACGTAGAGCGGCTTCCCCACGAGTTCGATCGTACGCGACCGGGGACCCCGCCCGCCGAGCGGCCAACGCGACAGCGATCGACTGCACGGGTCATAGGCGGACATGACACCGACTCGAAACTCGCCGGCAACGAAGCCGGGCGGCATCGGCTTGGCAGGCGACGACGAGACGATGTTGATCGGCTTCCTCCTCGCCGTGGTCGGGTTCGTCGGAGTCGTAGCGATCGGGACACCGGTCGTGTCCACCTTCATGGCATCGAGGACGTGGATCCCGATCTCGGATCACCTCAACGCGCTCACACGGCTGCCCGCACACCTCGACCGTCCGGCCGATGCCTACCCCGCCGGGCTGCAAGACCAGATCGCCTCGGCGACCGTGTGGACGGTCTGTGCCTTTGGAATCACGATTGTTTCAATCGCAGTTCTCGTTGCGAGCGCAGTCGCCGTCACTGGGCGTCGTCGACGGCCCGGTGGATGGGCGACCCGTCGAGACACCAAGCATCTGCGTTCGGCAGCCAGCGACGGGGGAGTGGTGCTCGGCATGCACAAGGGCAGCCTGCTCGCCGTCGAGTTCCGTCACTCCCTGCTCATCGTCGGTGCCACACAGACACACAAGACCACTGGACTCGCCGTGCCGGCGATTCTCGAAGCCGACGACAAAGCAGTCATCGCTGTCTCGGTCAAGGACGACCTGGTCGCCGACACCATCGGATGGCGCTCGCAGCTCGACGGCCAATGCTGGGTCTTCGACCCGACCAACGTGCTGTCCTCGCACCCCGACACCGACCTGTCGAAACTGCGCAACGACGACCTGCGCCACGCGCAACTCCGGCCGAGAATCGCGCGGGCGAGCTGGTCGCCACTCTCCAGCGCCACGACGTGGCAAGGAGCGCTCACCACCGCATTCGACCTCACCCGCGCCGGAGCATCAGCCGGCGGGGGAGCCGACGGCGACAACAAGTTCTTCTACGAATCCGCCGAATCGCTCCTCGCTTGCTACCTGTACGCCGCAGCGAACAGCCAGTCGTCGATGCGCACGGTGATCCGCTGGATCGCACAGCACGTGAACGAACACGTCGAAGGAATCCTCGAACAGCTCCCGTCGATGGAAGCACTCGAATTCTTCCGCGGGATCTTCGAAGACGACCGTAAGACCCTCGCCAACATCTTCTCGACCGCTCGCCTGATCGTCGCCGCTTACCTCGACCCCAACGTCTCCGACGCCGCCGAAAGAACCGACTTCACCCCTGCAGCGTTCTTCGACGGCCGACCGAACACCCTCTACCTCGTTGCGCCCCCGGCGAACCAGGAACGTCTGCGGGTCGTGTTCAACATGGTCATCAAACAGTTCATCGACGCTGCCTACGCATGGGTGTTGGCGAACGGCCGATCGCTCGACCGAAAGGTCCTCGCAATCCTCGACGAACTTCCGAACATCGCGCCCATCAACAACCTCGGCGGGATCGCATCGACCGTCGCATCGCAGGGGATGCAGCTGGTGTCGGTCGTGCAAGACCTCTCGCAGTTGCACAACCGATACGGCTCCAACGACGCCAACACGATCATCAACAACCACCGCGCCCTGCTGCTGCTAACCGGGGTGAAGGACACCGTCACGCTCGATCTCGCATCGAAGCTGCTCGGCAACATCGAACAGACACAGACCTCCGTCAGCCGAGACGCAAACGGTTGGGGACGCCGAACCCGGACCGACTCGATCAGCGAGACGCCGCTCGCTCCTGCCGATCTGCTGCGCCAGCAAGAGGAGGGGCACGGCACGTTGATCTACGGCAACTCGCGAGGAGCCGAACTCTCGCTCCGCCCCTGGTTTGACAACCGCAGGCTGGCCGGCCGTGCCCGATTCGTTCCCGACGGCGATGGTCCGATCAACCCGCTCCCAAGCGTCGACGTTCCCGTCTCACGTCCCCGACCAACCCAATCCCGATCGACAGTCAAAGCAGGTGAACGCGCATGACCTCGGTCAGCGAATGGATCGAGATCGACGCTCGACGACACGCGCCCGAATTCGACTTCGGCACCGACTGGACCCGAGAGCACGACCCACACACCGAGTGGGCCGTCACCTACAACACCGGCACCGGTGAGCTGTATGCCCGCTCGCACAACGGCGATGACATCGAGGTTCTCGGGCAGTTCGCCGACGCTGAAGACGTCGCCGAAGCCCTGCCCGATTGGGGCCGACGATCGATGCAAGCAGGGAGCCTCGACTGGGCACGACGTGAGGCACTGGCGGTCCGCCAACCGGCGGCCGACGTCGACGACCCGATCTACGGGATCGTCATCGACGTCGACGGCAGCACCGCCGCCCTACGCGAACCGCAGAGTCCCGGATCGATCGCGATGGCGCTCGACACCGGCGACCTCGATGCCGCACGCGTCAACACCGGTGACCGAACCGACCGGGTCGTGATGTGGGTCGACGACCGCAGCAACGACCACGTCCTGCCTGTCAACTCGACCGCCACCCAGCTGTACGGCACCGGCTGGCCCATCCTCGGCAACGCCGTCGTGGTCAGCGATGACCGTCGACCGTTGCCGCCCGGCCTCGTTCGAGACCTTCTTCCCAGCGCCGACCTGGTCCGAGGGCCCGAACCCGTGGCTCTTGATTGGGAGGATCATCACCGAGACCGCGACACCTGGGAAGTAGACGACTCCCTCCACGATGATCTTTCCTTGATGTCGGGGCCCACGGCTGTCGACTTGGAGATCGAGGAACGCGGCTTTGAGCGGTAGGCATCATGCGGATCCTCCGCAGGCTGCCCATCACGATGCACAGTTGAGTTCTGGAAAATACCTGCTGACGAGTGCCGTCGAAATGGCAGGCTGAAACGCGGATCGATCCGCGTGATGACTCGAAGCTATGCCGTCTTTGCTGACAGCCGCTGCAGACGGTTTGCTAGCGATCGTTGAGCAAGCTCCGCTGCGACTAGCGCATCCTTCTCCTCCCACTCCGGAAGGGAACGACCTGCGGACAACTCAGCGAGAAGGGAATCGAGCAACGTGAGCGAACGTTCGTGAGCGGCGCGCCACGTGCGCAAGGTTCGGGTCAGCCTCACCGGATCTGGTGTAGAGAGTTCGGCTAGCGAAGACGGTGCTTCACCTCCTGCGAGGAAGGCGTCGACAGCAGACTGAGTCGCCTGTAGCCGCCGTATGGCGTCTTTTGCAGTGGGCGCCGCAGACCGCTGTACCTGGAAAGTGTCGTTAGCGTTTGTCATTGCGGATCACGCAAGGAGGTCGTCGACACCTGGACGCAGGGACGTCGCCAGAAACGCGAGCGTTTGCATCTCTTCCGCCGTGAGGGGACGTAGGGCCAGATGGCAGACAATGCTGGTTGCGGCCATCAATTCAACGGCACCGGCCTTTCGAAGACGCTTTTTCTTTCGCCGAGGAACCTTCGCCCGTCCGTTCGAGAGCCCGGAGAATGCCCTGGTTTCGTAAATAAGCTCGCTGAATCTGGATTGGATGGTGAGAAACGACTCTTCCACGCTTCCGCCGGACGGAACGATGGGGTCCGCTGCGGAAGCTGTCTGAATTAAGCGTCGTGCGTCGTTTGCGGCAAGCGAGCCGAGCTCTCGGCTACGCAAAAGGAGACGAAGCTCCTCGGCACCGACGGATGGCAACGGCGACTGTACGGAGCCTGTTGGGAGAGCTTCGAGCAGTAGCAGGCTGCGCTCGGCCAGAATGACTTGCTGTGCCAACTTGCGTCGAGACTTCCAAAGCAGGCGCGCAGACTTTGAGAGTTTGCGAGCAGGACGAAGTGGAAAGTCGTCGTGTAGGACCTTCAAAGCTGCGCATCCTTCCTATCTAGACGATCGACCCACAGGGCAGCGAGGATTAGTACCACCGACAAGACTTGTAAGACGTAGGTCGGACCGCCGAAGAGAACCTTCCATCTAGAGCCCTCCTCGACGAACTCGCCTACAACCTGAAGGGGAATACCTCCCCCGAACCACGATACCCCCACCATCCAGGTTCGTCGCGCTAGCGACAGCGAGAACCACCCGATCACAGCGACCGCCGCCATCGCAATCACGGTGAGGACGCCGAGGACAATCGAGATCACCCAAACCCGGAATCCTGCGAACACTGCTGTAGCGATTCCAAGGACGAACGGAAGGAGCACAAGCAGTCCAATCGTTCTGGCCGAAAGCTGAAGCGGCGGAGGAGCTAGTGGCCGCATGGATGATGGGACTGAGCCGGCTCCCGGGTGGTGTCCACCTCGACGGTGGTGTCGACGTCCGTGGTGGTGTCCGCTTGCGATGGTCGGCCGTCAACGAGTCGCTCCACCAAGTCGGATGGCAGGAACTGCATGAACTCGTCACCCTCGACGGGGCCTCGCTCGGAGATTGCGCGTTTCCATGCGTAGTCGCGCGAGATCAGGTCACGCGTGCCGGAGAGAACGCCTGAAGATCTGCACCCTCAATCGCCTCGAGCGAACTCAGTACGGGTTCGATTTCCGCATCTTTAGACATGCTCACCCTCCGTCAGCCCGTGGCGAAAGCTATAGAGCGACGAGAGCTCAACGAGGTAGTGAACGGGCTTCGGGTCAAAATCTGCTAGAACGATGGCCTTGGTTAGTGCCAAACCGAATGAAGAAGCAAGATTCGCTATCCCACGTACGACGGTTCCGCTAACCGAGAATTCATCGACGACAACAGTCGGAGTCAGCTGATGAACATCGTCGGCGAGGCGATCCGCCCAAGGCTCGCCTCGAAGGTCCTCCAACGACACCGGCAAACCGCTCGATGCGAGCTTCGCCGCTTCGAGGATTTCCGTCTTTGGAATGTAGATTACTTCGGCGTCAAAAATATCTTCGAGAAGTGACCCGATTCTAGAAGAAGCTGACTCTTCGCTAGGAATCAAGAAAACCGCCTCGCTGGCGATCACTCCGAGGGGACGCAGCGATTCAACGATCTTGCCTACGAGCCAGGGTCCCTCTCGGTCCAGCATGTTCGGAAAGTCTGGGACGTTCCTAAGTGGCAAACGTCCCTCGGTTGCGTCGACCTCGTCATAAATTGCTCCGGATTCCTCAACCATCGACCAGAACTCGACCGTAGGGATGGTGACGAAGGGGTCGGATCCGAACGACGACGTAGTCGCTCCAGGCGGAAGCACCTTGACCTCCTCCTGACGAACCGACTTTAGGAAGGAGCAATGGTGTCGCGAACGTAGCCGAAGTCGACTCCATGGTCCTCCCTCTTCCTCTCGACCCCTGCCCAGCGTCTGATCAGCAAGAACTGCCCAGATCTCAACCTCGGCCTCCGGTGAGGATCGTGCAACCGTGTCGGCAGCGTTGGATGCGGCTTGTCCGCTTCTCACGAATTCAGTCAAGACCACAACTTTGTCGCCTGCCTCGAGTGAATTGGACGAGAATGGACTGAACTTCCGGGCCAAGCCAGCGCCAATGAGGTCAGTAACTGGACCATCTAGCGTGCTGGGAAAACCGGGGTGGGTGACAATTCGAATGTAGGGGATACTTCCAGGGTGCGAGTCACGCAGTCGAGCCGCAAGAAGGTCGCGGATCTGTTCAGAAGCTTGACTCAGATCGAAGCGATAGCGGAACCACTTGCCGCCTGCGTCTTGGGCAGTGGCGTGAAATCCTCGGTTCCGAATCAGTTTGCGGTCCATCTGAGCTAACAGATTGATCGGAGTGGTTTTCGGGCGCAATACAGCGGGGTCGAATCTGGCCTGGCCAGCCGAAACGGTGCCGTTCGAGAACGCAAAGATCACCTGCCCCGGCGGAAGGTTTGCGGCAAGGCGCCGTTTCCTTTTGGCGCCGATTGCTTCGGTGTGTCGAAGCAGCACGATCAGTCGTACGGCGGTTCGGGATCCGACATAGTCGTTGAGCCCGGACACGATTGGACCTACGGCTGTCTGCGAGCGAAGATCGTGAAGGTGCCGGAGGTCAATGAGGAGAACGTCCGCACTGTCATCGATCTCTCTGAGGGATGCTCCCAATCCCTCATGCATGACCATGTTGTCGTTGTGGCTCGAGCGAGGACCAACGGCGACTGCGTGAGGGGGTGGGAGGGCGACGATCTGGCTGACCGCAGTTTCGAAGACGGCGCCCGAAATCGCAATCAATGCATCCGACCCGAGACCGAAATTGGTGGTTGGCAATGGACGGTGAATTATGAGCGGAATCTGTTGGACAATCATTGAGATGCGAACTCGACGGCTACCAAATTGCCTTGCAACAGGGTCCTTCGTTTGTCGATTGTTACCAGCATGTCCTGCGGGGCCTCACCGGGCTCGATACGGCAATCATGCCACCCAGCTCGAATTCGAACACTGCCTCCTTGATCCGCCACGACAGTCTCAACTGCATCGAAAAGGCCCAAACCAACTGGGCTGTCGCGCTCGGCGGTTCTGGAGGAAACCCCGGGAAAGAGGGCCGCTACCAGGAATCTCGGCGTCACCCTCAGGCAACGCCTGGAGAGCATTGGCTAACTCCAGCCCGGACTTCGTTCGGTTCTTGTAGCGACGTACGCCGTTGCGTACCTCGGGGCCGGAGACTATTGTAAATGTCGCATCGGAGTTCATAGCGTGCTGACGCTGGAGTTCGTCTAGCGGCAGTCCAGTCCGTCGCAAAGTTGACTGGATGCTTCGGCCATTGTCGTACACTGCAAATCTGAACAGGTTCTTTGTTCGTTCGAAGTCGCTGACGGTGATGACGTACTCAGAGTCGGAGTGCCAAAGGGAGTTCAGCACTAGCTCGTATAGAACACTTTGTGATATGCGGTCTGCGACAGTTCCTAAGACTGCTCCAACATGAGTTTTTCGCCACTCATCGTGTGAATCGATTGCCTGAACCCGTCGGCGGTCCTGCAGATTCTGAGAGTTCTTGCTTTTAGGGTCCCGCGGTCTGAGAAACTGAATCGCGAGAACCGAGATGACTCGACGGGGACGGGATTCGCTGTTCCAGCAGAGATCTGAGTCTGGTAGGGATACGGTCGAGCGTCGCGGTCCAGTTCCAGCAGTAGCACGTCCGATTGATCCAGCGTTGACTCGAAGGAGCCACCGTTGAGTTCCTCGTAAGCAGTTGGTATGCCCCATCGACGAAGAAGTCCCGCTGCCTTGACGAGCGGGGCAGCTTGAGCGATGGGTTGTCTTTCAGGAGGACAGCGAGCAGGTAGAGCAACGCATCCACCTGAATCCATGACACTTCGCTGAGATCGAGTTCGCTAACTCTCGTCCCGGCTGGTATCGCTGCTAGAGCGCCATCAATCTCATCGATTGTCAGCACGGTTCGTTCCGTCGTCGCCATTGTTCTAGCTGCCCCTGAGGATTCAGTCGGTTGAGCCGGAAGGGCCTGACCTGCGACCGGAGACCATATACGACTCGTCGCCGTAGCGCGAACGCCGACTCATCGGTTGCGGGTACATCGAATCCCGGCGAATGAGATCGGCTACCGCAGCTCGGGTTGATGGGTGGGCGTCGAGCAGCGACCGGCGAGCGGAAATGCCACCGCTGGAACTACCGACGTCCGGGAGGCTGGACGCATGCCTTTTACAACTCGGTATGACTGAAGCAGATTCCGCTCCCAATCCCTTTGTCGCTAAGCCGCTTGCGCACGAACCCGACGGACGGGGCAGCAACGGTAGGTGTGATGCGAGGGCTTAGGTGGTAATGGATCGGCCCGAGTCAAGCGTGTTCATGAAGGCGGCCCATTCCCAGTGCCAGGGTTCGAGGAAGCAGCACTGGTCGCCGACGTGGCCGCCGTTGCCGTTACCGCCGAGTGACAGTGGCTTGGCCCAGGCCGGGTTGAGGAATCCGTAGAGCGGGGCGTTGTTGACGAGCCAGGTGTACTCGTCTGATGCGAAGGCGGCGTTGACGGCCGCCGGGTTCGTCGAGTCGATCACGAGTACCTGGATGTCGATAGCAAGGCCCCAACCGTGGTTCGACTTCCCCGAGGTCGCTCCGCCTGCCGAGGCCGGCCGATAGCCGTTTCCTCGGAGGTCGTAGCCCTCGGCGGCGGCCGCGGCATGGAGCTGGTTCCACGCCGCCGACGCGGACGGGTGCATGTAGTTCGACGTCGGGCTGTACCGCATGGCGTCGAGCGGGATCTGCCCGTTCGCATAGCCGCCCCACGAGATGTTCGAGGCGACGAGCTGTGTGACGCCGTCAGGGATTCGGTAGTCGCCCTCGCCGACCACGCCGGTGCACGTCTCGAATGCCGGTTCGTCGGTTGGGTCGCCGCCAGGAGACGCTGGCGATGCTGTTGGCTCGGCGTGCGCCGCCGGATCGGCATAGACGCTCATCCATCTCGCTTGGTACTCACGCAGGGTCAGGGTGTTGCCTGCCGAGGGGGCCGGAACGGTGTCCCATCTCGGTGAGTCGGCCGCTGGGACGTGGCCGATGTACCACGCGACGGGCACGGCTGCGACGTCGCCGCCGTCCTCCTGCAGGATCGCCGTTGCCCACTCCGCCGCCTTCGCATCCTGGGTCTCGGGCGGCGCTTGCCAGGCCTCCGGGTAGCCGCCGTAGTTCGCCCACGACGTCCGCAGGAATTGGTAGGCGCCCGTTGCACGGTTGTATCCGTTGCCGTTGTTGATCGCCTGATAGTCGTGGCCGGACTCCAGCGTGCGAATCGTCGCCAGCACCTGATCGAGTTCGCCGTCGAAGACGACCACGCTCTCGACTCCGCAACTCGGATGGACGGCGCTCGCTCCACCACCGAACACGGCCGTCATCAGGATCATCGCTGCGAACGCGCCGGCGACGGCGAGCGCCACGAGGCGACGTCCGGTCTTCTTGGGTGACGCAACGACATCGGCGACAGCCCGAACATTCTTGGACGTCGATGTTCGTTTCGTCACCTCGGCAGCGGCGCGTGTCGCAGCGGCGAGCACCGCCATTACAACACGACCTCGACGCCGACGACGGTTCGATCCTCCATCGAGACGATGACTGTCCGTGCGGTCACGACCTCCACGCTCGATACGTCGACAAGATGCTGATAGAACCGAACCGTGACCTGCGCGCCATCGACGTCGATGCTGCGGATGATCACCCAGGACACCTGGCCGACGTCGATTCGGCGCTGGAGTTCCTTCGGCGCAGCAGTCAGGGCGCTGACCGTCTCGTCATCAGCAAGCAAGCCGATGGCATCGAACTGCCGGGAGCCCGGATCGTCGAACCGCCACGACCACACCGCCACGACCAGCTCCGCCGCAAGCTGATTGACGGATGCGCGACCCGTCAGATCCTGCTCACCGTCGGGCGGGTGGTGGTCATGGGCGGTTTCGACCCTGTCGATGGTCGGCCGGCGTTGCTCGACCAGGTCTTCGATGTCGAGGTCCGATCGAGACGTCTCGGCTGGCGTTGAGCTGTTGACTGATCGAACGGGATCGGCCTCGACAAGTTCGGTACTCGCGACGATCCGATCGGTGGAAGTCGATGGAGCCTGCTCCGATCTGACGTCCAACTCAACGAGTGGGTCAGCAGGCCCCGTCAGCACAGCCCGACCGGCGGCGACACCGACAGCAGCGACGACGATCACGATGAAGATGCGACGATCGACCATCGTCGGTCACCTTCCGGTGTTCAAGCGCTGGCGGTACCCGCGGCTCGAACGCGACCGGAATCGGCCGCCGTGTCGTCGCTGCTTCTGGTACTGGAATCGGCGCCCCATGTGCGACATGTCGTAGGCGCGTGACCCTGGTATATCGAGGGTTGCCTCGCGTGCCCGCTGGCCGATCCCGAAGCCGGTCATTCCCGCCACACCACCCGCTGCAGCCGGATCCAGTGAGGCCGCCGTAGCCGCGACCCGAGAGCCCAGGCCGCCACGAACCCAGCTCGCTCCGGACCCGCTCGAAGAAGTGATCGATCCCCTTCACGACCTGCTTGCGATACAGGAACATTGCGACCGTCACGATGAGGATCAAGGCGAATCGTTGCGCGATCCCGAGGCCCGGAGCGGTCAGGAACGCCGACATCAGCATCGTCAGGTACGAGAACACGAACGACATCGCCGCCACGATCGCGCCGGCTTTGAAGAGCCCGACGAGCCAACCCCAGAACAGTTCGCGAGCGGCACCGGGAAGCTGGCCCGACAGCAATGCCCAGGGAAGCCATGCGAACTTCAAGATGAACGACAGCGACCAGATCAGCATCGTCACCACGGTGAACAGCACGAAGAACAGCACGGCGAACGACACGGTTGCTGCCATGTAGGCACCGGCCATCCGGTTCGCTGTCGGCGTATGGTTGAAGTCGTACTCGTCCTCGCAGCCAGCGTCTCGCATTGCGTTTCGAGGGTCGTCCTTCGCAGCCCACGGCCCGTCCTCGAGAATGCCGGGCAGCACAGCGGCGCACGCTCCGCTCAGCGGGCCGCCCCAGTTCAAGACCTCGTACGGCTCCTCGATGAGCACTTGATGTAGCTGCAGGCGAACCGGGTCGACGATGTCGGTTGCCTGGTCGGTGTCTCCCGTCGGTGCTTCACCGCGTGAGATCGCCAACGTCGCTCCCGACACCTGACGCAAGGTGTCCTCAGCTCCATCGACGTAGCCGCCCGGGTTCGCACCGATGATCAGGCTGACCCCCAGCACGAGGACCGACACGGTCAGCTCGCCGAGCGCGTTCATCGCACGTCCGCGCCAGACCTGGAATGCGACGTAGCTCATCACGATGAACCACACGAAGTCGTTGAGCCCGAGCGGGCCGATCATGTTCGCATTCCACGTCTCCGCAACGGTGAGGATCGGTCCCTTGACGGGCCCGATGATGTCGAAGCCGAACGCCCAACCGCTGAACCACAACACGACAGCGACGATCACCTGGTTGAGGAGCCATCCAACAGCGGTGAGGCTGCCGAAGAACTTGCGACCGAAGCTGGTCACCGAGCCTTCGTCGTACCCGATGTCGTAGTTGAACGTCGGGTAGGCGCCGACGCCCGCATCGGGGATCAGCGAGTCGCCATCGGGGAGAGGTCCGGCATCGCTGTCCAAGGGTGGCAACGTCGGAACCGGTGACGGTTCAGTCGGGTCCTCCTCGGCGGGCGGGTCAACGGGAGCCGGAGCGGCGGGATCGCTCATTGGATCGGGAACCGTCGAAGGCGGCTCGCCGGGTGCAGCGTCTGCCGATACAGCCCCCAGCAGCGAGAAGCCGACTACCACGAACCAAGACGTCAGCAGGATGCGTGCGAGCTGGCGACCCATGACGTCAGACCCGAGCCGTTCCGACCATGTTCGGTCGCTCACGCCGTGTCGGCTGGTCGGTGGCGGTCGGGTTGGTGTCCGACGCGTCGCGAAGTTGCGGGTTGAACGACTGGTGCACCTGGACCAGCCCGACCCGGTTGTCGAGGTCACGTAAGAGACAAGTGCCTGAAGCGAAGCCTCCCTCGTCGATGTTCGAGCTGACCAATCGTTCGATCAGATCGTCGTCGACGACGTCGAGGAACTCGAGCGCCGCGGTTGCGGCGGACATTGTTCGCTGCCGGAACACCATCCGCGTTCCGAGGAAGGAGCGGACCTCATCGTCGAAGTCATCGGCATGCTGGGAGAACAGGCCGACTGCTGCGTTGTGCTTGCGAGAATCGCGCAACCACTCCCTGATCAACGCGCGTCCGTACGGCGAGGACCCGAGGCCCCACCACTCATCGAGCAGCGCCACAGCGAAGCGCGACCGGTTGGCGAAGGTTGCTCGCCGAGCGAACGCAGCCACGAGATACAGCAGCGACTGTGCTGCGACTTGGGAGTCGAGCATCCGCTTCGACAGGTGCTCGTTCTCCAGTGTCTCCCGAGACGGCAGGTCGAGACCGGCGACGGAGAACACCACGAACCCGGCGTCCATCGCCAGCGGCTCACCGCAGCCGAACACCGAGTGACCCAGCTCGCCGAGCCGGGCGAAACGGACCAGCTTTCGGGCCAACACGTTTGCCTCGCTCGCCCCGCGATCGGCATGGCGTTGCAGTTCGTCGGCGACGTCAGCGAGTCGTCCGTTCCGTGCCGACACCGCGTCGACCGCCTCGGCCAGTGCCATCGATTCCAAGCTCCCCGTCTCGACCATGCACAGCTGCGACAGGAAACCGATCGCGATCGTCACCCGTTCGTTCGGGCCGAACACCATTAGCGGGTCGATCGTCGTGCCGGTGTCGGCGCCGATCTCGATGACCTGCGTGGCAACACCCATCTTCTTCAATGCGTCGGCGTATCGGGCGTATTCGCGCTGCTCGGTGCGGTCGATCGTGACGACCTGCCCACCGTCGGCACAGACGAGTTCGATGATCCGTTTGCCCGACGACGACTTGCCCGCACCGGGCTCGCCGATTCCGGCGAAGTTGCCCGGCATCCGTTGGCGCGGTCCCTGGCTCGGGTCCAACAGCACTGGCTGGGACACGCCTGAGTCGAGGTTGACTGCGAACAGCCCACCACGGTCGTCACCGACATCGGAACCGTTGAACGGCAACATCGACGCGAGGTCTCGGGCGAGGAGATGTTGGCGGTAGTCCCGCACCGGAGCGACGGCGGCCGACCCCGGCCACATCATCGACATCAGCTTCATCTGGTCACCGATCGGGCGCACCAGGCCGTAGTTCGCCGGCTCGAACTGTGAGCGCAACGACTCGGCGTGGCGCTCCAGGCGACCCAGCGACGAATCGGCCAGATGAAGAATCACAGTGCACTCGAGTTCCGGTTCGCCCGAGTTCGCCTCCAGCGCCCGACGCAGATCCCGGAGCGAGTCCGACGCCGAGTCCAACGAATCCGGTGCACCGGTCGCCGAACCGGAGTACTCGCCCCGCTGATGAACCATCGTGGTCTGCTTGCCCTTCGTCTTCTTGCGAGCCTTCGCGTTCTCGATCCGTTTGATCCGGATCGAGATGTCCGCTTCGATCACCTCGCCACGCTCGGTCTCTTCAGCTGCCGACTCGAGTTCGGCGAGCAGTTCGCCGTCACCTGGGAACCGCCAGTTGGTCGGCATGTCCGACAACACCAGACACGTGTGGAAGCCGGAACCGTGCGGGGTGTCGCAACGCACGTAGCGGCCGAGACGGCCCCGTTGCTCGTCCGCCGAATCTCCACCTTCGAGGAACCGCACCTCCTGGAACGGTCCGGTCAAGGACGTCGTCGCAGCTCCCGTTGGCGGCTCCCACGAATCATCGAACAAGACGTCGTTGACACCACGCCCCAACAGCCGTGCGGAGAGCCAACGCACCCGCCCGGCCGACACCGGTTCCAGCCGGACCGATCCGAACTTGGCGGCCAACTCGGTGGCACGCCGCTGGCAACGCTCCACGGTTTTGGGGGACGGTCGAGCAGTAGCGCCGAACGTCTCGGTCACCGAGGACATGGCCGTGTCGAGATGATCTCGCCACTCGCTCGACCCGACCCGGTCCAGCAGTAGTGCGACGTAGTGCACGCGCCGGACGCTTCGCTGCGAGGTGAGGTAGCCCTCGTACCGTTGCTGAAGATCGCGGCCCAGTTCCGACAAGACGCCGTTCGCCGGCAGCGTTGCCGTGAGCACGGTGAACGGGTCGACCGCCTCGCCAATCGACAACAGATGCGCCTCGGTCGGGAGCTTCATGAATGCCGAACGCAGCCGGTTGAAGACCTTGATCTGCTGCGAGTGCGATGCGTGCATCGAGCCCACCGGATCGACGGCGTACACAGCCCACACCTGGCCGGACCGATTCCACACCAGGTTGCCGACGACCGCTCTGATCGGCGCCTTCACCGGACCCTCCCGCAGACGAACCCGACGAGCCGACAGCCGATGGGTACGACGCCGTGGTGTCGGCCGGCCATCGACGACGCCGCGTCGGCTGCGCAATCCGTACCGGGCGAACGCCAGCCCACCGGCGAGCGGATTGCGACCGTCGATACGCACGTACTGAGCGACGATACCCATCGTGATCGGGACGATCACGCACAGCACAGCGTTCATCGGCGTCGGTAGGAGCCACGTCCACCAGCCGCCCTTGATCCACGACAGCACCATCACTGCGCCGGTCACGGCGAACGCAACGAGGGACTGACTCGTGACCTGGAACGGGAGCTGCGTCACGCCAAGCGAGCCGAGCACCTCGGGGTGGCGACGCCCGTGGGTGTAGCAGGCGCAGTCGATGAACTCGATCTCGTCGATCGCCGCAGCTCATCGAAGGACCGGACTCTCGACGATCGCGACCGACGGCCGTAGCCGTGTCGAAGTCGTCGCCGGCCTTGTCGCGCAGCCAGTCGCTGTTGGCCATGCCCCACCACAGCAGCGCACCGAACAGCAGCGTGCCGAACGCAGCGAGCATCGAGCGCTTCACGACCCCGACCGCCAAGGACGGCCACGAGGAGTCCGACACCTGCTCCGACGAGGATCAGCTCGCGCAGATCCACGAGCCATCCTTGAATTTCGTTCATCGCTCTTCATCTCCTTGGGTTGAGGTTTCGACGACCGTGGTGGTCGTCGACGGCACCGGAAGGTCCGGCGATCCAGTGGCGACCGGCTGCGGACCCATCGCTGCGATCTCCCAGCGGCCGTCGCGCTCCTCGACCCTCAGGTCGTACGTGAGCCACAAGCACGGATTCGGCCGACGTCGCTTTCACCGACGCCCGCACCCAGCGATCGCCTCGATCGTCTCGACGGGTGGCGAGACGCCTGAGTTCGACATCGTCGAACGTCGCAGGCACCGCCCGCAGTCCTGACCCGGGTGCCGCGTAGCGACCGAGTTCGCCGTTACCGGTCAGCAGAGCGACGAGGAACCGCTCGACCGTGTCGGCCAGCGGATCGCCGTCAGTCGGAGCGTCGCCGTTGCCCCACTCGTCAGCGGCGGGCTCGCCGACCGGCGGTGCCGCAGCGATCCAGGGCAGGCTCGTCGAGGACAGGCCGGAGTCGGTGACGACGATCTCGACTTCGAAGAAACGCACGCCCATGGACACGTAACTAGCCGTTTCGGTGTCGCGACGGAGCAGGGCGGCAGCGACAGTGACGTCGCCACCGATCGTCGCCGGTCTCCGCATTCTGGTGGTTGTCGTGGACGAGGCGAACCACTGTCCGGACGCCGCTCCACTGAGCGACGGAGGTGCCTCATTGCCCATGAATGGAGCGAGCACCGCCTCGTCACCGTCGCCGACATCGACGAACTGCGACACGAACAGCTCAGCGAACCCGGCCACGTCCCATCGAGCCGCTTCACCGGCGACGACGGCCGGCGGCGCAGACGAGGTCGACCGGACGCGCCCACGCCAAGCCGGCAAACACGACTGCGGCAGTGATCAACAGCCACACGCACGCGGCGATTGCCGTCGGCACCCACCAGCGACGCAGTGGCGACCGAACCAGATCAGCTCTGATCGAGACGGAGCCGTTCGCATCGACTCTGGCAGCGTCCTTGCGGCGAAGTCTCATACCCGCCTATGACCCCCGCCCGACGCCGCTGTTGCGTGAGATTCTCAACGATCTTCGTGGCCGTTGCGCGAGTCCGCACGCTAGGAGCCACTCTTGGCGACGTTGCACGGCACAGCGAAGTTGCCCGCTCTCGAGGTTGGGTCGGCGGACGCAAGGTCCGCGATTGCGCTTGGCCTAGATCGGCCTTGCCGACTCGACGTTTACGGGCTCTACGCGACTGAGTCCGTTTACGGCGCTTGTGTACAAACAGGGTGCATCGGTGCGGATGTGGGCGAACTGAGGACAGTTTGTCGCCGTCGACGATCAACTTGCGGTTGGCGGCGGTGTCGGGGCTGTTGTCGTTCTGGTCGATGCGCGACCGGACGTGTCGAATCCGGTCCCGAGAGGCGCCGAAGCGCGACGGCTGTGGGCGGGAGCCGTTGACGTTTGGTGGGGTTGCTTCGGATCTTTCTCTATCGCCGCGACATCTCCGGAGTTGCCGAAGCGCACCCGCGCGCCTTCGCAGCAAATCGCAGTTCGCACGCAGGTGCTGCACCGGCGCAGTAGCGCTCTCTTCTGGAGAAGGCGACAGCCGCCCTCGAAAGTACTGGCTCGACTACGGCGGCAACGGAATGATCAACAGTGGGCAGTTCATCGCAAGCGTCGTCCAGCAACGCCGAATCGACGAGGTCCGCACCTACATCGACCTCAACTCGGCGAAGGCAAGACACCACGATCAGCCCGCCGATCCCACAAACGACACCTCGCCACTGAGTCATCAGACGCATGTGGAAGATGAAACACGCCGCCAGGAACCCTCACCGCGACCCGCGACTGACGGGGGAGCGTCGGACAGACCCACCCGTCGCCAGACCGTGGACTTCTGTCAGACCTTAGGCGGCAGCGACCTGGCCGCACTCGACGGGGACTACGACAATGTTCATCGGGCTGGCGGCATCACGACCCCCGCACTACTCTGAACGAAGACCTTCTTTGGGAGAAATCGAAATGCCTACATGCCTTATCGCCGGTGGAGGGGGATTCATCGGTGGCCATCTAGCTGCTTCGCTGATCGCCGATGGACTCGACGTCCGGTGTGTAGACGTGAAGCCACTCAGCCAGTGGCACCAGGTCTATTCAAAGGCGGAGAACGTGGTCGCAGACCTGTCCGACAAGGAAGCAAGCACAAGGGCGTGCGTTGGAATGGAAGTCGTCTACGCTCTTGCCGCCGACATGGGCGGAATGGGGTTCATCGAGAACAACAAAGCTGCGTGCATGTTGAGCGTTCTTACGAGCACGAACCTCCTGCTCGGAGCACGCGACGCGGGCGTCGAGCGCTTCTTTTACTCTTCGTCAGCGTGTGTGTACGGCGCAGACAAGCAGAATAGTCCGGAGGTGACCGCGCTGTGCGAGGAGGACGCGTACCCGGCACAGCCCGAGGACGGTTACGGTTGGGAGAAGTTGTTCACTGAGCGGATGTGTCGCCATTTCCGCGAGGACTACGGCTTGCAAACCGGGGTCGCGAGGTATCACAACGTGTACGGCCCCCACGGGACTTGGAGCGGCGGTAGAGAAAAGGCACCCGCTGCGATCTGCCGAAAGATCGCGGTAGCGAAACTGACCGACAATCACGAGATCGAGGTTTGGGGCGACGGACTCCAGACTCGCAGCTTCATGCACATCGAAGACTGCGTGAAGGGCACGCGAGTGTCGACAGAGTCCGACGTCACCGGACCGATCAACATCGGTTCGTCCGAGCTTGTAACAATCAACCACCTCATCGAAATGGTGGCAGATATCGCTGGAATCCAAGTTGAGCGCCAATACGACCTGACAGCGCCTCAGGGGGTTCGGGGTCGGAACAGCGACAACACGATGATCGAACGAGAACTCGGTTGGCAGCCCTCGATCTCGCTGCGCAATGGGCTCGAACAGACATACAAATGGATCGAGCAGCAGATCCGGTCGGGAGCGGCTTCGCAGTAAGTGTCGACAAAGCGGTGTTGGAGTCGTTCTGCTCGGCGCTATGGAAGAACGCCTTCGACCGGCAACAAGTGGCGCACGCGTACCGAGCTGACATCGCGGATCGCGAACGCGATCGAGCGAACCTACCATCGACGCCGACGACAACACCTGCTCGGCAACCGACCTCCGTCGAGTTGCAATTGACCCGCTTCGGTAGACACCGTGTCCTGCGGACCGGGTCGATTGCACGATCGAGGGTTCAGCAAGCCACGGACACCGCTCCGTCTTGCGCCGATCGCTGCTGGCGTTGCCCAATCCTGACGGCCTGATCGCACCACGAGACGATGACCTTCCAGCCCCGGCAAACTGGCGAGACCAAGAATCTCTGTTTCGTTGTCGGATGCCGGCGCTGCAATCGCCTTGGCATGGGAGCCCAGCTAGCATCTCGTTATCACAACTCACGAAATGAGATTCAAGATGGCCGCATCCCAAGAACGCCCCGACCTCAACGCGTCAGTGTTAGCGCAGGGACAGGTCGACCTTGAAGCAATTCTCGCCGTCTCGAACAACGATCCTGACGAGGTAGACCACGTCGTGCGTGACAACGCTGACGCAATCTTTACTTGGGACTACTCGTTGCAGCGGCCCCACCTACGCAAGCTGTACGAGAAGGCCAAGTCGGGCCAATGGAATGCGACGACCGATCTCGACTGGTCGATCGATGTCGACATCGAGCGGCAGATGGCTGGCGACCAGTCGCAGATCGCAGTGGCTGCCGGGATCGATCCGGATTTGTACGACGGCACCGTCGTCGGCCACTGGGGTGACAAGGAGTGGCTGGAGTACGGAATCCAGAATCGCAAGTGGCAGCTCAGCCAGTTCCTGCACGGCGAACAGGGCGCCTTGCTTTGCACAGCAAAGATCGTCGAGACCGTGCCGTGGTATGACGCGAAATTGTACGCAGCGACCCAGGTCGTCGACGAAGCCCGCCACGTCGAAGTGTTCGGCCGCTACGTCGATGAAAAGATGGGCGGCGGCTACCAGGTCAACTCACACCTACGCCTGCTGCTCGACGACATCATTGAGGACTCGCGTTGGGACATGACGTACCTCGGCATGCAAGTGATGGTTGAAGGGCTGGCACTCGCGGCATTCGGTTTCTTGCACCAGGTCACTGACGAGCCGCTTCTCAAGAAGCTGCTTCGACTTGTGATGTCCGACGAGGCTCGACATGTCGCATTCGGGGTGCTGGCGTTGAAAGAGGTCTACTCGGAGATGACTGACGCCGAGATGAAGGTCCGCCAGGAGTTCGCGTTCGAAGCGGCGGTTCGAATGCGCGACAGGTTCCTTTCCCAAGAGGTTTGGGAGCGCATGGGCGTCGCTCCAAAGGACGTCCTGCCGATCGTCCTGCGCGATCCCGACCCGCGACATGTTTCAGCAGATGTTGTTCTCCAAGATCGTGCCGAACTGCAAGAAACTCGGCCTGCTGGATCGCAACGACTCGTGGCTTCGGCGACGGTTCGAGGAGATGAGCGTCATCCAGTTCGAGGACTGGGAGGACACGAGCGAGGAATACACCGCCTACGCGCTCAGCGAAGAAGTGCAGTGACAGAAGTAGCGAGCTAGTTGTGCAACTGACGTAGGTCGGTTCGCGGCCGGGGTCGGGTTTTTCGTTTTTGAAGCAGGCCGTCGTAGAGGCGTGGCTATTGATCAGGTCCTCGCGAGGTCGATGGTCCGTGTTGCATCAGCTAGCGACAACGCTGTGATGGAATCGTTCTTTGCGCTGCCGCGGAAGAACGTCCCTGACCAGCAGAGTTGGGTGGTGCGTCACGAATTACGGGCTCGCGATCGTCGACTGGATCGAACGTCTCGTCTGTGAATCTATTGGGCGGGCTCGACAACCACAACTGCGTTGTGCCCGCCGAATGCGAACGAGTTACTGATTGCAGGCCCATCAGAGATGCGACGGGATTGCTCGAGCACCAAATCGACTTCCATGTCGTGAGCGTAGGTCCCGCCTATCGAGGGAACGACCCCGTCGACGACCGCCCGAGTGGTCATGACGATTTCGAGGGCGCTCGATCCGGCAAACGCATGTCCAGTCGCACCCTTCGTTGACGTCACAGGTGGCGTCGTATCTGAGAAGACCCGTTCGATTGCAAGCGCCTCGGCGAGGTCGTTCAACGGCGTTGAGGTGCCGTGTGCGTTGACGTGCAAGATTTGGTCTGGGTGAAGATTGCTGTCGGCAAGCACGTTCCGCATCGCAGCTTCGGCGCCAGGTCCACCTTCTGGCGGTGCGACCATGTGGTGGGCGTCAGCGCTCATTCCGTAGCCGGTAATCTGGGCAATCGGGTCGAGCCCGTGGGCACCTCGCAACGAAGGACGCGCAAGCACCAAAAACGCTGCCGCTTCGGCGAGTACGAAGCCATCTCGATGCTGATCGAACGGCCGACTTGCGTGGGGAAGGTCGTCGAATGCAGTCGACATCGCCCGGAGGCACGCAAAGCCACCCGCTATCGTCGCTGTGAGAGGCGCGTCAGCACCGCCCACGAGCACAACGTCGAACCGGCCACTGCGTAGCAACCACAAGGCTTCACCAACAGCCATTGCACCCGCTGCGCACGCGCCTGCAACGGTGATTGCACCCCCAGTGATTCCGAATCGTAGGGAGAGCGTTGCGGCAACCGAGTTCGGCATGAACATCGGTACTGTCGTGGGCAGGATCGCCTTACGTCCGCGCTCGAGGAACTCCCGATGCTGTGGGTCATACAGATCCTGTGCCGTACTTCCGATCCCGACAACGACGGCAACTCGGGCGTCGGATGGGATGCGGTCGGCGACGGGGTGCCACGCCTCGTCGGCCGCAGCGAGACCAAGCTGGTGGCATCGGGTCATGCGGCGAGCTTCTCGATGACCGAAAGTCGCCTCAGCGTCGAAGGCGGCGGCCTTGTGAACTATTGTCCGTTCGCCATCGCCAAGTCCGAAACTGGTGATCTCGGGCATGGTTCGCCGGTGAATGACCCCTGCCCACGCATCTGCTACTCCGCAGCCGACTGGCGACACTGCACCCATTCCTAGGACATCAGACGCGACGCTCCATCAAGCCGGGCATCTCACTCCGCGGATCGTCGGTAGATCGCAGTGAAAAGATTCGCCGCCTCCCCGAATGTCTCCACCCCTCGGAATTCTTCGATGTCGAACTCCGCGTCGAGCGCCTCCTCCATCAACATTCCTACCTCGATTAGCGCCAGCGAATCTAGATCGAGTTCGTCGACAGTCAGTTGGACATCCTTCGCCCCAACACGGTTACCTGTGACCTCCTCAACAGAACTAATGAGCGCTGCCACTACCGGATCTTCGTCGGTTGTGTTCACGTGATGTACACCAATCTAAGAAGGGGCGCGTGCTGCAACCGCTTAGAGTGACAGAAGTTACCAGTTGGGCACGCCTTCCGCAAAGTCGACCCTTCAGCGTTGATCCTTGCTCGTCTGGCCTTGGCGGACGGAGGCGACGACCGGCTTGTGTGCCTACCGGCAAGGCACAACAGACGCCATCCCGACGCCGACTCCAGACGGCCAGCTTGATCGGCGCGCAATGCTTGCCTTAGCATTTCGGAATGTTCACAGCTGCGTGCCGAAACACATCGGTCGCTTTTGGTTCGTCACGTCGGTCTCCTTCGGGTCGTACCGTCAACTGGCTGATCGAGGAACGCCAGAGGCTTCTCACACGCGCCCTAGCTTCGCTAAAGCGCCGGTACCTTCCAGACTGGAGTACACCCGGCTGGGCCCGGCCACCGCACGAACATGGCGTCTCGGATATTCGAGCGCGTGTGCCTCCGAGCTGCTACGTGACGAACGACAACGTTGACGTTTTTGATGTCGATGTCGACCTGCACGGGCCGGCCAGATGTGTGGTGCTTATCACCGGCGTGCCCGGTGCCGGCAAGTCGTCGGTCGCAGCCGAGGTGGCTAGTCAGTTGCCGCGCTCGGCGCTGATCTCTGGCGACGCAGTGGGTCACCTCGTGATCGGCGGCAAGGCGACTCCGCAACCCAGCGACGGACACGACTGGGATCCGGAACCCAACGCACAAATCCTGCTCCGTAGCCGCAACGCTGCCGCTCTGGCACGGAGCTTTGTCGCCGCCGGGTTCGTGCCGGTTATCGAGGACGTAGTGGTACGGCGGACCCACTTGCTTCGGTACCTCGCCGAACTGGACGGGCTAAACGTGCTGCACTTCGTGCTTGCACCGGCTCCGGCCAAGGTGGCAGAGTGGGTTCGGGCGCGAGGACGCCCAGCCGATCACGACTGGAGCGAGCTCGATGACGTCATGAGAAACGAAATTTCCACCTTCGGTCGATGGATCGATTCAACCGAACACACGCGGGATGAGACCGTCGAGCGAATCGTTGCGTACTTGACTGAGCGAGCCGGGTCGATATGACCGACGCCGAATCTCGCGCCGCAAACACAAAGGACGACACTCTCTCAGTCGGGAAAAACCTGCTGCGGCTTGATCAGACGCCGAACGTTTGTCGCACGGCCGGTGGGCGCAACAGCCTGCGAACCATCGGCGCCGAAGAGGCGGACTACAGGGCTGCGGTTCGTCTCGCACTTGCACCGTTTGTCGAGCACGCAGCCTCCTGGGAGGCCGACGGCCACCTCAGACACGATGTCTTCGCTGCGCTCGGCCAAGCCGACTTGTTCGCGCGGAGATGGGAGGGCGGTCGGGTCGGCGGGCTTCGGCTCGGCCTAGCGTTGGCGGAGGAGACTGCGGCTATCACCGCTGGCCTCGGACTGGCGTGCACGCTTCACTGCGAAGTGTTCCTTGGGGTACTCGACGTGCTCGGATCAACGCCGTGGCATAACACTGTTCGGGAGGATGCCCTAGCTGGGCGGGTAGTTGGGTGTTTCAGCGTCACAGAAACACGTGGCGGCTCTGATATCCCCGGCACATCGACCATCGTCGAGCGGACCGCTGACGGTTGGCGGCTACTCGGCGAGAAGCGCTACACATCGAACATTGGTGTGGCCACCCACTGCGTTGCACTTGCTCGTCTGGCCGACGAGCCCGGTCAAGCTCTTACTGTGGTTCTGGTACCGCTGGACGCCCCCGGCGTCGACATCGTCGGCTTTTACCCCAAAGTGGGCACGTCGGCGTGCGATTTGGGGCACGTTGTGTTTGATGTGGAACTACCGCCCGATGCGGTGTTGGGCCGGCCTGGGCTCGGACTGGCTCACGTAACCCGGGTCTTGCAGATGGAACGCCTCGCCGTCTCGGCGCAACTACTCGTCGCCGCCAGATACTGCACCCGCTTGGCGGCGTCGTTCATGCGAAGTCGAGAAGTGGCGGGCGGTCAGAAGCTCATCGACATGCAGGCACCTCGTCACAAGCTGGCAGAGGTCACGGCCGACCTGTGGGCAGCCGAAGCGTTCGCCGAGACGATCGTCGCCGCCATGGAGGCAGGGCGTGATGTGGGACACCAGACTGCGGCATTGAAACTGACGTGCGGCCAGCTCGCGACTGTCTGTACAGACACAGCGCTGCAGCTGATGGGCGGGAGGGGCTACACGTCGAACTACCCGATCGAGCGGATCTGGCGCGATGTGCGCCTGGCAAGAATCGGGGCAGGAACAGACGAGGTAATGCGCGAGATTGTCGCTGGTGCCCTGGATCGATCGGACGCAGAGATGGACCAAGTACTCGCTGGCCTCGACGCCTCAGATCTTCCGGTGCGTCGCGAGCAACGCCCGCGTGACGTCGAAGGTATTCATGCCAGTTGAGCAATTCCGGGCAGCAATCGTTGGCCGGATCTCGTCGTTGTTCGACGTGCCCATCAACGAAGGCGAAGTCGACTACGGCGCACAGTTCATCGAAGATAACGGCTTCGTCGTCGGTGACAGCAGCTTCGACTCCATCGACCTCGTCGAGGTGCTGGTCACGCTCGAGGAAGAACTTGGGGTGAGTTTGCTCGACGGGTCCGACGACCTTTCATCAATGAGCATCGGCGAGTTCGCTCGGTATCTCGATGGCAACGTCGCTCAGTCGACCCAACAGGAGTTCATCTTGGCGAACTTGCACCATGGGCCTACTTGACCTCCTCGCCGACGGCGCGGTGGACTCATTCTCGATCAGGTTCCTCCCTGAGAGTTCCGAGGTTCGATCGCTCGCAGCGCTGTGGTCACATAGCGCCGAATGGGCCGATTGGCTCTCGCAGCGAACCGGTATCGGTGACACTGTCGGTATCGTCATGTCAACGGAGTGGTCCTGCCTCGGAGCACTCATCGGGGCCTGGCGGAGCGGCCTTCGAGTGGCTTCGCTTCCTGGTGTGGCTCGGAACGAGTCGGGCGCCGCCTATCGGCACCGCCTTGGAGCGGCACTGGACCTCCTCGGAGCACAACGCCTACTCGCGACGGGGTCAGTGGCGAAGCATCTCGAGACCGAGCCGGTTCCGGTCGTTAGGTTCGATAGTAGTCTCGTTGCGCCGCCGGGCCGCCGCGAGGAAGTTGGGTCCTTCGTACAGTTCACCTCCGGGTCCTCCGGACGGCCCAAAGGTGTCGAGCTATCGCTCGAAGCCGTAGGCGCCAACGTCGCATCGATCCTGGACCGCCTTGACCCGCAGCCGGGGGAGGTTCTCGTCTCTTGGCTTCCGTTGTCTCACGACATGGGATTGATAGGGACGTTCCTGGCCTCGTGGTGCGCTGCGGCTCCGACACGGGCCGGCTCGGGAGAAGCGGTCCTGATCCCGACCGAGTCCTTCATCAAGAATCCACGCATCTGGCTCGAGGCTTGTTCCAAATTCAGGGCAACGTTCACAGCGTCGCCGAACTACGGATTGGAGTTGGGGGCCAGGATGCTTCGACGCCCGCGAGACGTCGACCTGAGTTCACTGCGAGTGCTGACCTGTGGAGCCGAACTCGTGAGACCTGCGACGCTCCGGGCTTTTGAGGCGGCGGCACAGCCCGTCGGACTGAAGCCGAACGTTATCTCGCCCGCTTATGGCCTCGCGGAGGCCACGCTGGCCGTGACGATGGTCTCACCAGCAACGCGATGGTGCAGCCGAATCGTCGATCTCGACAGAACAGACTTCGACGATGCCCTCGACCACGACTATACAACTGGTCGTGAACTGGTCAGTTGCGGATTGCCCGTGCGCGACATGGACGTGTCCACTGGATCCGACGGCCGCATCTCGATCAGCGGTCCATCGATTGCTACAGGCTATCTCGGTGCCGGCTCCCGGCCCTTCAGTGGCCAGTTCGTGACAGAGGACATTGGTTGGCTTGACCCGACGGGCGAGCTATACGTGACTGGACGGATCGACGATGTGATCGTCGTTGCTGGCGTCAACCTCCTCGCCGGGGAACTGGAAGATGTGGCTATGGACATCGATCTTCGGCTCCGAGAGCGCTGCGCTGCCATTGCTCACCCGAGCGGTGGCTACCGAATCATCGTCGAGCGCCCAGCCAAGATGGGCGATCCGGCCGAGCTTGCGGGACGAATTCGATCTGCGCTCGCCGATCGCTTTGCGAGTCCAACCGAGATCGTGTTTATCGCGAGGGGTCAGCTTCCTCGGACCACCAGCGGCAAAGTCCGCCGAGCGCATCTGGCGGCAGGGCTTGAGTCCGGCGCGATCGACATCATCGCCAGCGTCGGTCCCGGCGGCGGCCGGTGACGGATACCACGCGACTCCGCTGGTTGTTCCGACCCGGTGCTGGCCCGCCGTCGTGGAACACGCTGGTCACAGCGATCAAGGTCGCGCCTTACCTGAAGCGGCTCCCCTACGGTGTGCGCCACCGCCTTTTGCATATCTGCCTTTCTGCCGTACTTGCACGAGCGGCGGATGATGACGTGGTTGCTCGTGGGTTGGCACGGTGTGCACCGGAGTTGTCGCCGCCACAACGGATGGCGCTCGCCAAGACGGTTAGCCGGTACCGGGCGCGTCGCAACGCCGATGTTGCTACATTGGCCGCGGCCTCGCCGGAGGAAGCCCTCAACCACATCGTGATCACAGGTATTGATGAGGTCCGTGCCCTGACCGCAGCTGGTAGTGGGGTATGC
Organism: Ilumatobacteraceae bacterium; assembly: GCA_963797925.1. Classification (GTDB taxonomy): domain Bacteria; phylum Actinomycetota; class Acidimicrobiia; order Acidimicrobiales; family Ilumatobacteraceae; genus Ilumatobacter_A. The sequence goes on from CAWCQZ010000004.1 coordinate 50,516, forward strand.
CTCCTGAACATGCATGTCGGCCCACATTGGGCCGTTCCTTTCGCGATCTCGGCTCAAGGCATCGAAACGACGTACGTCGGATTCGGCGACGCATGGTCCGACCTGTCGCGCCATCTCCGGCACGGCACTGGATGGACGGCGATGCCCGACGTTCTTGGCGTACCGGACCAGACGGCGTCCCGTGAAATGGCACGACGGCTTCGCTCAGGTGGCGTGCTTGTGACGTATGCCGACGTAACACTTCCTGATCGCCGAGCTGGACGGGCCGCACACCATCGAGGGCCAAGAACGTACTGGTACGACCTCGAGGACACCCTCAGGATCGCCAGAGCGACCAGATCGGCGGTCGCCATCGGCTACTCGCGCTCGCTGCCCGGGCAGATGGTGAACATCAACATCGAAATACTCCCCGCGGCCAGTGTCGCTGCTGTTGCCAACGCCATGAGCCTAGTGCTCGAGACCGTGCCTGAGCAGTCGTCGTATTGGGCCTACCAGGTCGACGGCGTCCGCCACAAGCTCATGGGCGAATCGCCCTACGCCTCCGACGTCGGGTTACTGTGATTCGCGGCAATCGCCGTGCTCACCGCTGCAATGATTTGCTCCTCGTTCGTTCCAAGCAACGCCTGGAACCCCAGTTTCTGTGCCGCAACAACGTTTTCCTCGATGTCGTCAACGAACAATATGTGTTCCGGCGGGATCTTGAGTCGGTCGCAGAGCAGTTCGTAAATGTCCGGATGCGGTTTGCGAATACCCACGCGCGCAAGACTCGACTGCGACGTCGAACATGTTCGTTAGATCGAGCGCTGCATCCACGTCAAGTTCGGGAAAATCGAAGTTGTTGGTTAGGCACGCAACAGGAACGATCCTCCTCGTCGACTTGATGAGCGAGAGCATGCGGGGTCGGACCTCTAACCCCCGCCGCATTGCGATCGCCACTCGCTGTGGATCGGCGCAATATCCCTCAGCGGTCAGGCGGTCACAAAACAGTCCGACGAATGTGGGAACGTCCATCTCGCCGAGTTCGAGGCGAGCGAGCAGGCCGTCCTCGCCGAGAATCGCGTCAAGAATCAGCGACAATGGTACACCGTGGTCGGCGGCAAACTCGATTATTGCTGGCTGCGGTGGCTCGGTGACCACACCACCCAAGTCGAACGCTACCGCTCGGATAGTGTCCCCCATTATTGGCAAGCCTTTGCGCACGCTCCGCCTCCAAGTTTAATGACCCTCACCGAACCATAGTTGAGCCCGCTCAGAAACCAACCTGCAAGAACGGATGACAACGTGAATACCCTCCACACAGACGTTGTAGTGATTGGATCAGGTCCCATCGCTGCGGTGTACGCACGACGAGCCGCCGAGGCTGATCTGCAAGTTGTGATCATTGAAGCTGGTTCGCCAGCGGGTTACCCAGTCGGGGGTCATCTGCGGAACAGCCGCTACTACCACTTGTTCCCGGACCAGTTCTCGCAACAAATCTCGGCACACTTGAGGCCGCTCTCGGTTGCGGCCTTCGGCGATGTTCCCGTCGAGACGTTCGCGCTCGGGTCGGCACATCAACCGAGAACAGAACTCGGATCTAGGATTGCCGGCTGCGGGCTCCACCAGTGCGGTCGGAGGCATGTTCACCCACTGGACCGCAGTCTGCCCCCGTCCGCACCGGGTTGAACGAACTGCTCTCCTCAGCGACACCGAGTGGGATCAGCACCTGACCGATGCCGAGCGCCTCCTCGGAGTCCGTGTTGATGAACTTGACGGCCCGGCATCAATGGCAATCGTGGACCACCTCGCTCAAAATCTTCGGCGCTCTAACGGCGCTCAGGCGCCGTTAGACGTCGACCGACCGGTACAGCGACTCCCGGTTGCGGCTCGAATCAGCGACCAAGGAGACCGCCGAATTCACTGGACCAGCATGATCGACGTCCTTGGCAACGACTTCGACAAAAATCCTCACCGGGCAATCCGATTGCTTGCCGACCATCAGGCGTATCAGATCGAACACGAAGCCGGCACCGCAACAGCGGTCCTTGCAACGTGTCACACGTCAGGCACCAGCACCCGCGTCCGAGCTGAGACCGTCATCGTCGCCGGCGGAGCAATTGGCTCGCCGCAGTTGCTATTCGCCTCCGGAATCCGACCCCAAGCGCTCGGGCGGTATCTCAACGACCATGCGGTTGCCTCGACCCAGATCCAAGTCGGCGACCAGCTGCTCGACTTGATCGCGGCGCGAGCAAAATCGTACGACGATGACGATCCCCGGCGATCGCTTCCCGCGTACACCTGGGTACCCGTGGGAGCTAAGCGACCCTGGCACGGCCAGATCCACGACAACCCGATCAACGTCCACAGTTCCCGCCCCATCGCCGACCGGCCGTTCGAACGCGTGCTGGTTCAGTGGTTCGGCATGATCGAGCCACGTTGGAGCAACCGGGTCTACTTCTCGGATACAAACACCGACCGTACGGGGATGCCGCAACCAACTATCGAGTACGTTCGGTCCACGACGGATGATGAGCGGATCGATGCCATGCTGGCCGACCTTCGCGTTACGATCGAGGCGCTCGGGACGCCGTATCCGGGCCTTGACCCGCAGCTTGAGGAGCGGGGCTCGTCGCTCCACCTCATGTCCACTACCCGTATGGGTGCCACCGACGATGGGACCAGCGTCGTGGACAAGGACCTTCGAGTCTGGGGTATGGACAATCTATTCGTGGCTGGATGCGGCGTGATTCCGAACATGACCGCCGCAAACCCGACCCTTGCTGCGGTCGCACTGGCCTCGCGATCCGCTGGATGTCTGTGGAGCGAGCCCTGAGCCCAATAGCAACCGCAGCTCACATCGAGGCCCACGCCCGACAACCAATGCTCCTCATGGGGAAGTGAGCAGGCCGCAGCGTCTGGCTTGCACGGGACAGCTCTATCCGTAAGGATGTGTCCATGAGGAGCGGCTGGCGAGCATCTCAACTTGCCAATCGCGAACGCCAGCTTCTCTCAATGCTCGGGGTGGCGCGAGCGCGATCGACGATGCGAGCCACCGTGAGGCAACGTGCGCTCGCTCGGAATCGGCGCAACTACCAGCGTCTACGGCATGAATCTGTCGCAAGGAGCGAGATAACAACGACGTTCTGGCGGCGAAGACTTGAAGTCGCGCCGCCCGAGGAAATCTCCGTCGCTTTGATTCTCGACGGCTACATCGAAGGGCCGCTAACCGGCTTTCTGATCCGCCACCTTCGACCCGGGCAATTTTTCATTGACGTGGGCGCCCATCTCGGCTACTTCTCCGCACTCGGAGCCGAATTGGTCGGCCAAAGCGGCCGTGTGCTCGCTTTCGAACCGACTCCATACTCGTATGGAATTCTCGAAAGAAACAGTTCGGCCGACGCCGGTACGACACAACCCCACAACCTGGCCGTCGCAGCATTCGATGGTGTGCTGCAAATGACCGACCTCGGTCCGTGTTACTCGGCCTACAACTCGTCCTACCAGGCCCGTCTACCCTCTCCAGTGCGTGACCGCGTGCCTGGCCACACCTTTTTGTCGAGCTGCGTCTCGCTGGACTCCTTCCTCGCCGACAACCACACGAAGGTTGATCTCGTCAAGATCGATGCCGAATCGTCAGAGTTGGACATTCTTCGCGGTATGGACGCAACCCTGAATCGGTGGCGGCCGACAATCTCGCTCGAGATCGGCGACCTCGACGTTCCCGGTGCTCCGCAGTCAAACGAGCTCATCGCGCACATGGAATCGCAAAACTACGTCCCGTGCGAACTCGACCCAACTGGCCGAGTCGTTCCGTTGCGCCGAGCAGAGCGCTACGGCTATGCGAACCTCGTTTTCCTCCCGGCCGAGGACCATCGCGATGCTTGACCTCATCGTCCGGGGAGGCGAGGTCTTCGACGGCACAGGCGACTCGGGGTTCCGAGCCGATGTTGGAGTCGAGCATGGCACGATTACAGCAATCGGCGATCTCTCGCACGTCTCCGCTGCCATCGACCTGTCCGCCGAAGGGTCGATTGTTACCCCCGGTTTCATCGACATCCACACCCACTACGACGCCCAAGTGTTCTGGGACGGTTCTTTGTCGCCTTCAGATGCCCACGGAGTTACCACTGCGCTCTTCGGCAACTGCGGTGTCGGCTTCGCCCCCGTCCGGCCCAGCGATCGAAGCCTGCTCGTAGACCTCATGGCCGGAGTCGAAGATATCGCGCCGGATGTACTCGAAGCCGGTATCGGCTGGAACTGGGAGTCCTTCCCCGAATACCTCGACGCCTTAGCAGCGCTCCATCTGGTCATGGACGTGGGCGTTCACGTGCCGCACGCCCCATTGCGCCTGTACGTGATGGGACCAAATCGGGTGTTTGATACCAGACCCTCACGTCGCGACCTCGAACAAATACGCGAGCTTGTGACCGGCAGCATCGACGCCGGAGCACTTGGGGTGTCCAGCTCGCGCACAACAACTCACCGATCGCTGGCCGGCGACCCGGTGCCCGGAACCTTCGCCGAGGACGCCGAACTCCGAGCCATCTTCGAAGGCCTGAACCAGGCGGGACGCGGCGTCTTTGAGTTTGTGCCCCTCGGCGCCGGCGGAGAGCGACCTGGGGCGCAACTCCGCGAGGTAGAACTGCTCGGACGGCTGTCGGCCGAACACGATGTCGCCGTCTCAATGACGTTGCTCCAGAACAACCAGGATTCTGACGAATGGCGCCACGTTCTCGAAGCGATCGCAACCCAGAACCATGCCGGAGCGAGGCTTTGTGCACAGATCGCCGTGAAACCGTTCGGAATGCTGCTCAGCCTCCACACGTCTAATCCGTTTCGTCGGCGCCCCTCGTACCGCACCCTCGACTCGCTGTCGGTTGATCGGGTCGCCGAGCGACTTCGGGAGCCGGCGTTTCGGCGCCTGCTCCTTGAGGAGTCGGCATCCAGCGCAAATCCCAACGCCGAGTCGTTTCCTATGGACTACAACTACGTCTTCCCGTTGGAGGATCTGACCTACGAACCGGGAGAACATCAGTCGTTGGAAGCGCGAGCTCGAGCGCGCGGCTGCACCGCTGAGGAGCTCGCGCTCGACATGCTCGCCGAAGGAGACGGTGAGACCATGCTGCTGCGCACCCTGCTCGGCTACTCCGATCACACCCTCGAACCGATCCTCTCGATGCTGCGAGACTCAAACACAGTTGTTAGTCTCAGCGACGCAGGCGCTCACTACCGCCTCTCTTGCGACGTCGGGACCACGACGTACCTCCTGAAATACTGGGCTCGTGACCGCCACCCCGGAATCGACCTCGCTCATGCCGTGAAAGCCCTCACCAGTGAGCCGGCTCGATTGTACGGCCTAACCGATCGAGGCACTGTGGCGGTTGGCCAACGCGCTGATCTCAACATCATCGACCACCAGCAACTTGAATTGCTCGAACCCCGTTACGTCTCGGACCTCCCGGCTGATGGCGGGCGGCTGGTGCAACACGCCCGCGGCTATCGAGCGACCATCGTTGGTGGCGTAGTGGTCCGTCTCGACGATGAGCCCACGGGTCAGCAGCCTGGGCGGCTGATACGAGGCTCCCGATGAATGCCGCATCTTTCGTTCACGACACAGCGATCGGGGAGTCGAGCGACCACGCACGCATCGCGCTTCGGTCGGCCTGGGACGCCATTGGACCGAACGGCGGGTTCTTGGCTGCACTCGCTCTGCGGGCTGCCGGCAACGCCGCCGAACTCGAACGACCAATCGCCATCCACACCACTTTCCTACGGCCACCAACCCATGGCGAGGTCGTTCTTTCGTCCCGGCTGCTTCGCCGGTCGAGGCGCTCCGAGGCGATTGAGGTTGCCGTCGAGCAGGACTCCGAGCTCGTGACAACCTCGCTCGTGCGAACCATGTCGTCACGGGATGGCATCGAGCACGACTACCGGACCACCTGCCCGGCGCCGGACGGACCAGAGTCGTTCCGGGATCTCGTCGATCTCCTACCCGATGGTGCTGCGCTACCGCCGATCGCCGATGCCTTGGAGATCCGTCCAGTCCAAACGTGGGATCAGTGGCCCCCAGTAGCAGCGCAGGACCCGTTCGTGTCGTCGTGGATTCGACCACGGATCGAAGTAGCGACTGGAGACCCCTATATCGACGGCGGAATCGTGCTCGTCATGGCCGACCTGGTCACGTGGCCTGCAATCGAGGTTGCCCATCTGGCAGCGCCGAGTCACTTCGCTCAAACCGTGACCCTCGAACTCAACTTCCTCGAGCCGCTGATTCGTCCCGGCTGGCTCTACGTCGAAGGTCGTGCGCCGTGGGCGAATCACGGACTCATCTCCTGCCAGATTGAGATCTGGAACGAGCGAGGCACCCACCTAGTCAGCGGCCACGCAAATATGGTCTGCGTCGGATGATCGCCTCGTCTTTCGTTGCCGCGAGCGCTGCAAGACCGCCCGTAACCGGACAGCACACCGTGAGCCACGATCCAACGCTGACCGCCGCATTCCGCCGTGTCGTGGAACTTGGCGAATGCGACCTATTCGACGATTTGCCGCACATGTGGCCCCACCTCATGGCAGCGACCAACGTCGTGGCGGCTCGCCGATCCGAAGCGGCGTTCGTGATGAACAGCGCCGTGCTCACGGTCGAGGCGCGAGCATCTCAGTCGAATCCCGAACCGCTCGAACTCTTCGTGCGCGAAGAGCTCGCCGATCGGGCGGTAGTCCAAGCGCGACTGGATCCGATCCTCGTCCTCGATTTCAATTCGACGCAACACTTCGATTCGTTAACCAGTTGGCACCCGAAACCTGGCCGCACGCATCGACGCGACTGCCAGGATGGTCGCTAAGCACCCAGCCAATTGCTGCCGACCTTGGCCATGCATACGCCGAGGTCACTGGAGACGATCACGATCTACACCGGAGTGCCGATTTGGCACGATGCTTGGCTCTTGATGCTCCGGCGATCCAGGGAATGGCGATGCTGGCCCTCGTCGCCGGTCGCTTAGACCGCACTGTCGAATCCGCCAGCGGACCGCAACGGATCGAAATCCGGTTTGTCTCGCCTGTCATCCCGCCAACCGACCTCGCGATCGGCTGGAAGCGGACCGCAGCGGAAGATGGATTGTCGATCCGGATCTCGACTGTCGGACGACTGGTAGCGATTGCACGTTGGCATCGCTGGTCGCAGCCCGCTCAGGCGGCACAGCTGGACAATAGGAGCCTCCGAAGATGGAACGAAACGTGACCGAGGAATCGGTACCCAAGACACAACGAAGGGCGACCCGATGAGCGGAAAAAGCGTGCGGATGCGGTGCCTGACCGGCGTCGACGGTCGAAGCTTGATCGTACCCGTGGACCATGCCGTGACCTACGGGCCGATCAAGGGCCTGGTCCGGCCTCGGGAGACCTTGGCCGAAGTCTGCGAAGGTGGGCTGGACGCCGTCGTGATGCACCGCGGGCTACTCACCCGCGGCATCAATCTGCCACCCGAAGTCGGTGTTATCCTCCATTTGTCGGGTGCAACCTCGATGAGCTCCGACCCGGGCGACAAGCGACTCGTCGCCACCGTCGAGGATGCCATCCGACTTGGAGCGGTCGGCGTATCGTTCCACATCACCTTCGGCTCAGCGATGGAGAGCAACTCGCTTGCCGACCTCGGGAGCGTTTCGAGCGCCTGCTTGGAATGGGGAATACCATTGTTGGTGATGGTCTACTCCGACGTCTCGAACGACGCCAAAACACTTGCTCATTGCGCACGTGTGGCGTCAGAGCTCGGCGCAGACCTGGTGAAAGTTCCCCGGCTCAACACAGCCGAGGAGTTGGCCGAGGTCATCGAGGGCTGCGACGTGCCGATCCTCACGGCTGGCAGCGATGCGTCGATCGAGGACCTTATCGAGACTGCCAAGCATGTCGTGGCAGTCGGCGGTGGAGGACTGTGCGTCGGTCGGACCGTTTTTCAGGCCGACAACCCGCGTTTAGCGGTGAGCCGTCTGCGACGAGCGTTGTCAGGCCTCGCCGAGCTTGACCACTCCAAACAAGAACACATCTCGACCAGCTCAACAACGATGCCGCAAGGGAGTCAGCCACAATGACGGAGTTCTGGTGCGATCTACGGTCAAGCACAGTCGCAGAGTTTGTGGAACGTGCCGCTGTCGCCGCAAATCACGGTGTCGACGTCGTGCTGGTCGATTCAAATCACATCGCCGCGTGCGGGTTGCCTCTCGGCCGATTTCGGGTCGTTTCGTCGTGGGACGCCGACGGCTCAGACCCCGAGCCGGGGGACTGGTTCATCAGCGATGACCTGGCCACTGCCCGCTCGCTGATGAACCGGGGTGTAAGAGTCGTACTTGAAGTGACCGTCTCTGACTCCCAATCAATGAACGATGCGGCGGCCGCCATCGGAGAGGTTGACGTTCTCCTCGTGACGCTCCTCGACCCGACCAACATTCCCCTCGAATTGCTGCTCGCTGAGGCACAGAGCGCACCGGGGAGCGTGGTGAAGCTCGTTGGCGACGTCGATGACGCGATCATCTCCAGCGGAGTACTGGAAGCCGGCGTCAGCGGCATCGCAGTCCGGTTTCACGATCTCGAGCAGCTGGCGGTCATGGCAAAGTCGCTGGCAGCCCTAGAAGTCGAGCACTTCGAACTCGGCACGGTCGTCGTGACCTCGGTCGAGCACGTCGGCATGGGCTATCGGGCATGCATTGACACCGTCTCGTTGATGACCGCGACCGAAGGGATGGTCGTCGGCTCGACATCGAGCGGTGGGATTCTCATCTGCGCCGAAGTCCACCACCTGCCCTACATGAACCTCCGTCCCTTCAGGGTAAATGCAGGCGCAGTGCACTCCTACGTCTGGGCACCCGCCGGTCGGACCGAGTACGTCACCGACTTGTCGGCGGGATCGCGAGTGATGGCTATCGACCATGACGGGCGCGCCCGACCGGTCACCGTCGGCCGCGTGAAAACCGAGATCCGACCACTGCGCCTGATCCGAGGTGAGATCGACGGCCGTGAAGTGAACGTGTTCATCCAAGATGATTGGCACGTTCGCGTCATGGGTGCTGAAGGAACTCCGATTAACTGCTCGGAAATTCGGGCTGGCACCGAGCTCCGTGGATTCGCCACGACGCCCGGCCGACACGTAGGAATCAAGGTGAACGAAACGATCATGGAGACCTGATGTCTGATACAGAGAACACAGTCCTGGGTGAGGTGCTCGTCATCCTGGAGGAGCGGCTTCGCGCCCGTAACGAGTCGGCCGACGTCGATCCCGACCAGCCACTCGGAAATGCCGGTATCGATTCGCTCGACCTGATCGTGGTGTTGACTGAGCTCGAACAGCGCCACGGCTTCGAATTCGAGAACGAAGCGGTTGACGTCGACTACCACCAATCTGCCCGAGGCCTGGCCGCGTGGATCGCGAGCAAGAGCAACTGAATGAGCTCGGCAAGTACCCGGTCGATCGTTCCACGACCGACCTTTGACCCGACGCGTTCACTCGGATGGACCGACGTTGCCCTCGATGGGCTCAGCTGCTACCTGCGATGCGTCGAGTCGATCCTCCACTGGCAGGGACTCGACAGCCGAGACGTTTGCGCCACCCTCGTTGGCCCAATCGACCTGTGTCGACGGCACCGACAGGGCTCCGTTTTCAACGGAGCCGAGATCGTGTGGGACAACGCCGTTCCGGACGACCACAACTGGGACGTCGTGCTCCAGCACTTGGCTGCCGGAGACCCGCCAATCATCATGCCCGACCGCTTCTACTGGCCCGGAGACGAGTTCGAGGCGACCGAGCACTTCCACGATCACATGGTCGTGGCCTTCGATGCCAACCCGCACCACCTCAGCGTCATCGACATTGACGCACCACCCGACAACGACTACATTCGGCAGCTGTCGATCACACAAGACCTTCGGCAGGCATGCACCAGGATCGGCGCCCTGCACAAGCGGGAGTCGCCGGGGCCTGTGAACGTACCGGCGCTTGCCGCACTATCGGCCCGGCTCCTCGTTGATGATGTTGCGGCCATGGAAGGGCTGGCCCAACACTGGTCGGAATCGGATTTGGATTACCTGACGGCCAGGGGCCTTCACGTTGCCGTGCTGGGTGATATCCAACCCACCCTGTTTCTTTTCGCACGAGGAATCGAACTATTAGAGCCAGATCTCCTGAGCATCCTGCCACACGTCGACCGAGCGACGGCAAGCGCTAAACGACTCGGACTTCTTCTACTCGCACTCCACCTTCAGCCCAATGGATACCGGTCGGCCCTCAAAACCTTCCGACAACTCATTGGATCAATTGATGAACTTCGCATCGCCCTCGACCGCGAACTGGTCCGGATGCCTGGGCGGCCGCCGTTCCCCCGGCGACTTCGTTTGCCGCACGAGTCACATCGATCACCGACTGGTGCTTCGGCAAACCCGGCGATTCGTCGGCCGAGGAGTAGCCCCCAACCGGCGTCGCTCCAACTCGGGCTCAGCCGTGGCGCACGAGGTCATCGGCGATAGCGGTGATATCTGTAGTTCGACATGACGCCAACTGCTCGGCCAACTGGCCCAGATTCGAGATATCCACTGCTCCGCTCGTCACGTCGTCGATCGCATCGGCAATATCGATAGCTGGGATGATCGGATCGTCCGAGACCCCGGACGAACGATACTCAAATGAAATGCGGTTGGTTGCTGCGTCGACTCGACTCTTGCGGACGACATTCCCGGCACCGTGCGCCTCTACCAGATCACGTCCGTTCATCTCCTGCTCTGACATGAACGGCAGAACCACCGACGGCTTCGCATGCGCCAACGTAGCAATTACTGTGCTATAGCCTCCGTGGCTGACGACGACGTCGGCCCACGACAGCGCCATCGAAAGGCCGGTGAGTCCGCCGAACGTCACGTTTGCCGGCGCCGGGCCGACCGGCGGGGCGGACATTCCCGTCGAGTAGAAAGCGTTGACCTCCAGACCTGCGAGCGCCTCGATCAGGTTGTTCTGGACCTCGGGAGGCACCATGGCCCCACTGCCGACGGACACGTACACCGTTGGCCTGTCGTCGCGCTGCGGAAGATCAATTGGCTGAGGAAGCGGCGGGTCCCAATACAGCGGGCCCACGTAAGTCGCGGCGTCGGCCGACACATTTGTCGGGAGTGGCTCAATCGCCGGTGCGCTCGGAATGAGTACATGGTCGCCCAGCAGCAGTTCAGCCGGGTTCGCAACTTCGTCCAGCCCCACGTCGGTCAACACAGCGTTGAGGCTGTCGGTGGCTGACGGATGAGGCAGGAGAGCGTTAGCTGGACTCTCCAGCCAAGGCATCCATGAGTTGTCGGCTGTGGAAAGAAAGTCGGTGTCGGCTAGCGACAAGATTGGTTTCCCCGCCATGCGTGCTGCGATCGCTCCCGTCGGCGACATGTCGATGACGACCAGATCAGGGTCAAACGCTCGCAAGTTCTCAAGATCTGCCTCCAGCTGCCGACGGACCGTCTCGACGCGGTAGTAGCCGGCCGCCACGGCGAACACCCGCTCAACGTTGCCGAACGGCAGATACGGAGGAATGCGGCTGGAGGACTGGGCCCGACTGGCGGCCGTCGGCTGATCGAACACCCGAATCCCGGCCTCGAGCGGCAGTCGGTTGATCCCGGATCCTGCGAACGCCGTGGCCCAGCCGTCGGCCGCCAGCCGCAGGCTGAGCTCGATGCAGCGGGCTGTGTATCCCAGCCCGGCGCCGTACCCCCACGGAAAGAACATCGCTGACCTCACGCCGGGACTTCCATCGTGTCGAGGACTGCATCGATTGGCGTGAGCACATTGATGGGGACTGCGAATGCATCCGGTGCGTTTGATTCCACTAGACCAGCGAGAACCCGTCCCGGACCAACATCAACGAAGCAGCCAACACGCTCGCGGAGGACCAACATGGACTCGCGCCACCGAACCGATCGGACAAGCTGCTGAATCAGGTCGTTCTGCGCATATGTCCCAGAGCGCGTCAATTCCGGCGCACCCGTCAGCAAGATGGGAATCGTCGGATTCTTGAACGTCGTGGCCGAAATCACCTGAGCCCACGCCACTCTGGCATCGTTCATCAGCGGAGTGTGAGCTGCTGTGCGCACCGGCAAGACTCGCGCCTCTGTCAACTTCCGTAGCTCCTCTACCGCGGCATCGACCTGGAACTCACGACCGGAGATCACGGTCTGTTCGGGGCCATTGTCATTCGCCACCCACACCTCATCGAACGACGCAAGCCTCGCATGGACGTCCGCACTCGCCATTCTCACCACCGCCATCGCTCCGGGTCGACGACGCTGCTCAGTTGTCATCACCGCCGCCCGTTCCAGAACCAACCGACATCCGTCCGCGAGCGTCAGTGCTCCGCTCACCACCAACGCGGCGAGATGCCCGAGGCTGTGGCCGCAACAGGCAACGCATTGAGACGTATCACCCAAACGGTCTACCAATGCGCTCGCAGCGGCGACTGACTGGGCAAAAATGACTGGCTGGGCGAGTGACGTCTCGTTGATGTCGGAGGCCTGAAGCGTCGCAACGTGATCAACCCTCATACCGAGATGCTCAGCCGCCTCGGCAAGGCTCGATTGGGCAGCTGTCGAAGCCCGCAGCGCGACGCCCATGCCGGGGTACTGCGCTCCCTGACCAGGAAACAGCAATGCGAACGGTGCCGTCCGCAGATCGAGGGTCACGTGCGATGACTCGCAATCTGTTCACAAGCGCCGAGCCACTCAAGCATGGACGTCGCCATGTCCTGGACGAAGGCTCGTGCCGACTCAGTCCAGTGCCGGCCCGTGAACCGCCCGGAGGCCTCCGCCATTTGCTCGGCCAAGTCGGCATAGCACGATTCATAGGTGGATCCCGTCAACGAGACCTCCCGCAGCCAAGGAGCGATGTCCTCGAGCAGGCGGATGGCCGGCAGTTCCTGTGCGAGATCCCGCAGAAAATCGTGAGGGTTTCGTGCATGGTCGACAATCGGCTCACCGAATCGGATCCCGTCGCCAAGGTGCTTCGCGGCAAGCCTGGACGAACAGTCCGCTGAAGATGTCACCGAATCGGTCCACCGGCCAACCGTCGATTGAGAAGCCCATTCGACAGAAGTAGTAGGCGGGCACGGCACGAGCCGCCAGCGCGGTGTTCTGGGAGTTCACGGGACACCAGGTGTCGCGTCCGAGAACCACGGCCGACTGCTCGTGCCTCAGACTCTTCGGATTGACGGCGAGGCGCGTGATGGCGTCGACGTCGGGGTCGTCGAGCCACAGGCCAGCATTGATCGCTATCGGTTGAACGACTTCGCTCAGCTCAGCCTCCACCGGTGTTCGAGCTGAGTAGGGGAGACCTCTGGGGTAAACCCGCGATGGGTCAGTAGCAAGCAGGTCACAGCAGTTGTACCACCCGGATGAGCTTCGAACCTCGATGTGTGGTTGTGAGCCCAGTCCAACGATGCCGTGAGACAAGAAGTACGAGTCGGTAGTCGGAAGGTTGTCGTCGTCAATAGAGATCACGACATCGACATCCTGTTCAAGAGCCAGGAGATAGCCAATGTTCCTGCGGTTGTCGGAGTCGAAGGGAATGAGCGATCCAATCCGCCAACGATCGACGAGCTGACTCTGCTCATCGAGGTCAGGGCAGGTGATTCGCAAGCCAAGCTTGCGCCATTGGTCCACCGTGTCAGCAAGCGACCGTGGCGTCTTGCGGTCCGGGATAACAATGAACTCAACCTGCTCCTGGCTGACCGGCGCCGAGTCGTGTAGCACACGGGCATAGTCTGCGAGGAACGATCCGGAACCAATTGTGGTACAGACCACGGCGAACTGGAGATCAGACGGGCTCACGACGACTCCGCGAACTCCTGGAGATCGACGAATACGCGCCGGGCCTCGACGAGTGCGTCATCAGGAAGTCGGGCGACGTAAGCCAACGCTTCAGCAAGCGCGCTGGCGTCGGCGCCGAGGCCAATGAGTGTCTGCAGAGCTCGCTTTTCGTTGAGGAACCAGATACGTGATGTCGCGAAAGCCACGTGAATCGCACAGGAGACGAACCGCGAAATAGCCGAGATCTCGTAAGCTGGGTCAGTTCCGAAGTCAGTTCGCTCTACGATTTCCAGTTGAAAGTCTGCCTCCCACAGGAACTTTTGAACTATGGCCGACCGGAGCGCCTCCGGATACGGGTTGGCTAGGGCCTTGAGCTCGCCGAGCACACCAGTCGGGTCAGCGAGGATAGAGAACGCCCCACATTCCGCCAGCAGGTGAAAGCTGTGATAGCCCGATGGATGTCCGACCTGATAGTGGGAGGAAAACACGCCAGACCTTGCTTCTCGGGCAGTGCGTCGAACGAAGTCAATTTCACGGTAGAGCAGATCAACCTTCGTCCCTCCGATCTTTAGCCAGGCTCCACCGTTGATCCACGGACCCCATTCGCCAGAGGTAACTACCGTCAGCTCTTCGCCCGGATCTGCGACGCTCGTGGCCAACTCTCGAAGGGAATCCACATCGATCGATCCGTCGTAGTAGAGCCCCAAGTCGTAGTCGGATGATTCCGAATGGAGATTGCGCGCCCGCGACCCACCAAGCACGACGCCGCGCACACCCTGAATCGTGCTGAGTTGCTCGGTAAGTTCGGCTGTGTCCATCGGAAGAGTCTACTTCGCCGCCTGAGCCTGCTCTGCCTCGCAACATTTCTTGGCGGCAAGTTGAAGGCCGTCAGCGCAGACCTCGACCGTAGAGGTGATCTCGTCCGCGGTCATCGAAGCATTCACATACCAGTGATGGTTGGGATGAAGGAGATAGCCTTGGGAAGCCACATGGCGGTAGAACGTTTCCTTGGCGGTCGAAGCTTGATCCGGAAAAGCGAGGAACGGCATCTGCGGAACACCTACGACTTCGACCGGAACATCAGCACCAGCAATGGCGGCCCGTAGGCCATCCTGTAGCTGTTCACCTCGTTCGCGAATCGTGGTCAGGGCACTCGTTCGCTCGATCGTCTCGATCGTGGCGAGGGCAGCTGCCATCTCAAGGGAATTGTTGTAGAACGTCGACGAGATATGTACCTGATGCAGTCGCTCCAGGATCTCTCCTCGGCCGACCACAGCCGACAAGGCATAGCCGTTGGCCATTGCCTTTCCGAATGTCGCCAGGTCCGGAACAACTCCCATTACCTCTTGCGCACCACCCATGGCCAGGCGGAAGCCCGAGCGCATTTCGTCGAAGACGAGCACGATGCCAAGTTCCTGTGTTAACGCGCGTACTGCTTCGAGGTACCCCGAATTAGGCTGCTCGACCTCAAACGGCATCATTAGCACCGCAGCGTATTCATCTGCCCGCGCACGTAGCTCGGTCTCCAGCGAGTAGAAGTCGTTGTATGGGAACACCGTGACCAGATCATCCGTCGACGCGGGGATCCCAGCCCGCCGCTGCGCGGCCCAGTCGTGCCAGCCGTTGTAGCCGAAGCGGGCGACTCGCTCACGGCCCGTGAACGCCCGAGCAAGCCTGATCGCGGCGCTCGTCGCGTCAGATCCGGTCTTCAGCAGCATCGAGAGTTCGGCACAAGGGATGAGCTGCACCAATCTTTCATTCAACCTGACCTGAAGTTCCTTCGGGTGTCCGGTCGCAAACCCGCGCCCAATCTCGGCGATGACCGCACGATCGACTTCGTCGTCGGCATGTCCAAGCAGGATCGTTCCGTAGCCACAGAGGTAGTCCAGAAACCGTCGACCGTCGGTATCCCAAATATAGGCACCCTTCGCCCGTTCGATGAATTCTGGATAGACGCCGTCTATCCGTTGGTCAGATGCGATCACACTCCCGCTGGCAACGACGAACGCATCGGACCGCCCGCCCCGCTCGGCCAGCATGGCTTGGGCGGTCACCTGCGACCGGCCAGACGACTCCATCGATGCGGCACACCGAGAGCGCGACGCGTTAACCAGTTTCGAGCGGCGGTTTTTGCGCTCATCGTCCTGCCAGCCTGCGTTGGAGCATCGCCAAAGCATACTCGGCAGACGTCGAGGTAGAGAGACTCGCCGCGTTCTCGACCGTCGCCGAGCGAGTAGACGACGTCGTGGCCTGACAACAGAAGTGTGTGCGACCCCCGCCCACATCCGAGACTCACAAGCCTGCACGCAGCTCAAGCCGTCGTGGCCGTGCGCCCGAGGCTAGGATAAGCACGCTCCGGCTAGCGGCGAATCCGGCACACATCAACCTCCATCCGTCGCCATACCGTTCGACAGTGAGGGCCGACATGAGACTGTACCGTTCAATCGTCAAGGTGCTCGCCAGCGTTAGGCCGGTCATGGCCGGAGCAAGGATGATCTGGTCACACGCAATAGCCGTGGATCGTCGAGCGACGGTGGCACTCGCTGGAGGCGCTATTGCCGTCGGCGTTCTTCCGGCCATCGCCATCGCTCTTTTCCGCGGCGCTCGTGCCGGCGCTGATCGACGAGAACGGGCTTTCGCTGAGTTCGACAGATTGGGCACTGCTCCTCGGAGGAATCTGGGCGGTAGTGCTGCGGGAAGTCGCCGTGCAACTCCTCGCCTCTCGATCGAATGCCCTTGCCCGTCGGGTCGATGCTGGACTCCAAGCGCTGGCGATTGCGGCTGCCGGTCGACCGGCTGGCATCGAGCACCTCGAAGACCCGGACAGCGTGAAATCCTACGTCGGCGCCCGGAACTTGGCGCCGCTGGTGTTCAGTCCAGGCGATGCCACGTCACAGATTGCGTTCTCGCTCGCAAGTCGCATCGAGGTCGTGGCCATTGCGGTGGCCATGACCGTCATGTCTCCGACGATTGGAATCGGATCCTTCGTCGTAGTAGCCCTCGCCCAAGCGCTTCTTATCGGAGGGGTTCTCGCCATTGCTGCCAGTACGGCACTGACCATCTATCCCCCCCCAGTCGCTTATAGCCGCGAGGTGCTTCTTCGCGGCACCGTCGTCAAGGACGCCACAGTGTTCGGCGCAACGCGTTGGATCCGCTCCTTCTATCGGACATCAGCAGCGAAACAGGTCGAAGCCGCTTGGAACGCTCGGAAGGGTTCGTCCCGATGGCAGCTCGCCGCGGCGCTGCTCCACGGCGCGGGATTCGCGGGCGGACTCATCTGGGCCGGTTCCCTCTTGAGTCAACGTCAACTCTCAACCGCTGGCCTTGCGCTCCTCGTCCTCGGCCTGCTGCGCATCTTTCAGCCGCCGAACCTTGTGACCGACATCCCAGTGGCCTACGGGGGCTTTTCGATCGCTGCGATCGAGGCTGCAGACGCTGCGTCGCGGATCGAGCCAGCCGTGAAATCCTCGATCGACGTGACCACGGCGACACCAGCCGAACTGCTGAGCGCCGATCACGTCTCATTTCGCTACCGGAACGAGTCTCGACTCGCCTTGACAGACGTCGAGGCGCAGATCGTCGTCGGACGCCGGATCGCTGTGGTGGGAGAGAGCGGATCGGGAAAGACGACGTTCCTCAAGTTACTGATGGGCCTCTACGAACCGACCTCGGGACAGATTACAGTCGACGGCGTTGATCTGCGGTCGATCGATCACCGAGATTGGCGCAGCCAATTCGCCGTGGTATTTCAGGACTTCATCCGCTACGACCTTTCTGTCATCGCCAACATCGCACTCCCCGGCACCAAACCCGATCTCGACAGGGTATCTGCCGCCATCTCCGCCGCCGGAGCGAGTCGGCTGATTCATGCCTTGCAGGACGGCGCTCACACTGTTCTGAGCGGTTCCGGGACCGGCGGCCGAGGCCTCTCGGGTGGCGAATGGCAGCGGATCGCACTGGCTCGAGCTTTCTACGCCGTTCTCGGCGGATCATCGATCCTGGTCCTCGATGAGCCGACCTCAGCTCTCGACCCTGACACCGAGGCCGGCTTCTTCGACGAGGTATTGGCACTGGAACGAGCGTGGGATCCGTCGAACCCGCCGCTCACGACGATCATTGTGTCACACCGATTTGCCACTGTTCGCCGGGCCGACGAAATCCTCGTCGTCCACGATGGGCGACTCATCGAGCGCGGTACTCACCGCGAACTTATGAACCTCGACGGCAGGTATGCCAAAATGTCGACGGCACAGACCAGTGGGGCGTTTGGGTGACAGGCTCTTCAATGGAGACCTCATTCGAGACGGACTACGCGCTTCCGTCCAAGACCGCCTCGATGAGATGGATTCTCGGTATCGCTTACACGGATCGTCTCCGGGCACTCGCGGCCTCACTGCCAGTCGGCGCTGTCGTCACTGGCGTGGTGTTGCTCCTCGTCAAGCGATTCCTCGACGACGCTGTCGATGGCGACCTCAGCTCCGCCAATATCGCCGCAGGAACGGCAGGTGTAGCCCTGACCACCCAGTTCGTCGTTGCGTTTGCGCAGACTTCGGCGGCGACTCTCCGGGTTCGTGAGACCGTCGCCATGCGGGTGGACGATGAACTCATGCGGATCAGCGGCGGAATTCTTAGTTCTCGTGTCGTGCCCCGCTACGTCATCCAAAATCACCTCGATCGGGTACGGACCGACCGCGTCCTGTTGACCCAGGTCGTTGGACTCGTCAACCGGACCTTGCACGCAGCGGCCGTTCTCGCGATCGCAGCGCTGCTGTTCGCATCGATCGAGCCGCGACTGCTCGTGCTGCCAGCCGCCGCGTTGGCGCTCATCGCCGTCCATCACGCAACTCAGGGCGCAATTCAACGAACCGTCGCCGCGCAGTCCGAGTCTCGACGTGCCGCCGGGCACCTGTTTCAGGTCGGGACCGATCCCGCCGCTGGTAAAGAGCTTCGAATGTTCGACCAGGAAGACTCGCTCCTGGCATGTCACCACGAACTCGTCGATGAGCGCGAGCGCGCTTCGCGTCGCGTCGAGCGGCGCGCTACCGTTCAGCGCTCGATAGCAATGGCGCTGTTCGGACTGATCACCACTGCAACTATAGTATGGGTGTTCTCCGGAAGCGTCGCTACCGGCGCCTCGGCAGGGTCCGGCTTGCTGACCGTGTTTCTTGTGCTGCTGCTGATCGAACAGGCAGCCGGCTCAGCCTCGCTGTCGGCTTCGGTCCGACAGACCGTCGACGTGGCCCTCTCCGCTCGATGGCTCGTCGAAACGCTCGAGGAGCCGCAAGCCGACCCGGCGGGCTCAGCGGCGGCGATCGACGCGTACGTCGCTCCGAAGAAGGCCCAAGACGAACGACGGCAGACACCCGAACTGCGTGGCGACATCGAGATGCGCAAGGTGACCTATCAGCACCCGGGCAGCGACCAACCCTCGATCCGGGAGATGGACGTTGTGCTGCCTGCCGGATCGATCCTTGCGGTCGTTGGACCGAACGGCGCTGGAAAATCGACCCTCGTCAGTTTGCTGGCGGGCCTCTACGCCCCAACAACTGGTGAGATCATCGGCGGCCCCACCCGCCACCGCGAATCGAGCGAACAACATCACGATCGGCTGGTGTCGGCTGTTTTCCAGGACTTCGCCAAGTTCGCATTCCTCGCCCACCAATCCATCGGGCTCGGATCGGTCGACGAGATAGATGATCACGACGCGACCGCCGCCGCCGCCACAGCCGCCAACATTGATGCCGTCATCCAATCCCTGCCCGACGGGTACGAGACTCAGCTTGGCGCTGAGAGCGGCGGGACCGAACTGTCGCAGGGCGAGTGGCAGAGGGTGGCTCTTGCCCGGGCACTGATGTGTCACGAACCCCGACTCATCCTGCTGGATGAGCCGACGAGCGCCTTCGACGGCGAGTTGGAGCAGCACTTCCTTGAGTCGTTCGTCGCCGCTGTCGCGCCGCAAGTCTCTCGATGCAGGCACCATCACCATCATCGTCTCGCACCGCTTCGCCGCCGCCGAGTTGGCGGATCAAGTGCTCGTCCTCGACTCCGGGACGTTGGTGGAGCAAGGCTCACACTCCGAGCTCGTCGCTCGCGGAGGCATGTACGCGGGAGCCTACGAGAGGGCAACCCGAGCCATGAGCGGTCGCTGACGCCGTGGCCGAGGATCGTGTCGCTCTGGTGACAGGAGCATCAGGAGCGCTTGGAGCGGCCGTCGCCCGCGAGCTTGACCGCCGCGGCTACCTGCTGGCACTCCACGGGAACAACCACACCGAGCGTCTCGTTCCGCTACAGCTCGAGCTCGGCAATCGGTCGCTTATTGCTATGGCCGATCTGCGCCGATTCGACGAGGTCGCCGAGATGGCAGCTACCGCAGAAGCCGATCTTGGTCCGATCCAAGTCGCCGTGAACTGTGCGGCCAGCCGTTGCGACGGCTTGCTGATGGTGCAGCCCCAGTCAGATTGGCTCGAGAACATCGAGGTCAACCTCATCGGGTCGTACCACATTGCCCGCGCCGTCGTACCGGAAATGGTGCGGCGACAACACGGTCGACTCGTCTTCGTCTCAAGCCCGTCAGCCGAGAGAGGACACGCAGGCCAAACTGGATACGCGGCATCGAAGGCGGGTGTTCTCGGTCTCGTACGCAGCCTCGCCCAGGAGCTTGGACGAAGCGGAATCACCGTGAACGCCGTCTCGCCAGGTTTCATGCGCTCCGAGATGACACAGAACGTCAGCGATCGGCAGCGCCGAGCGCTCATCCACAACTCTGCGACACGTCGAGAGGTGGATCCGGCGGAAGCTGCGCGAGTCATATCGTTAGTTCTCGATTCGCCGTCGCTGACCGGCCAGAACATACGAGTCGACGGAGGGGCCTCAGCCTAGACCGACACGCTCAGTCAGGCAGACGCTGACTAAGACGAGCGGCAAGCGCCGGAAGATCTGCCCGTCGAATCTTGCCGCTGCTCGTGCGTGGAAGGCGATCTGTCACCAGGAACGAAGAAGGAACCTGGTGCGCTGACAAGCCCCCACGAGCCATCTGAAGCAGTTCTCGGCGAGACAGATCCTTATTCTCGGACTCAACGATGGCTACGATCTCGGTCCCGCCATCGGGCCGATCCCGCCCGACGCAGGCCACCTCGCTGACGGACAGGTGCTGGCGGAGCCGTTCCTCGACCGCCTCAAGGTCGACCCGGCGTCCACCCACCTTCACCCACGACGACCGACGACCAGTGAGCGTGACCTCGCCCGACGCACCGATTGTGGCCATGTCGCCCGTACCAATCCAGCCGTCAGACTGGCGAACTGGCATTCGGCCACTTGCGTCGATCAGATCGGTTGCAGCGGCCGGACTGCGGACCTCGAGCTCTGAATCCGACCCGATCCGGACACCGACACCCGGGAGTGCGGATCCGACCGAGCCCGAAACCGTCGGGATGCCGAAGGTGAGCGGTCCGGCCTCGGTGGTGCCGTAGTGGTTTGCAAGCGTTAGACCTGCCGAGCTCGCCAGGTAAGTATCGGCCTCCGTCAAGCTCTCACCGGCGGACACCGCAAGACGGAGGCAGTCAGGGGCCGTGGCTTCGGCGAGAAACCAGCGATAGAGCACCGGAATCGATAGCGCCACGGTGGCCTGATCGGCCAGCTCCCAGAACTGTCGGGACGACGGACGGCGAGCCAGCACAACTCCGCAGCCACAAGCCAACGCAGTCATTAAGCCGACGGATACGGCGTAGCTATGGTGAAGCGGAGTAGTGATGAGAAGGACGTCGTCTCTGGAAGCAGCAATGGCCTGGCCGAATGATCTACCTCCAATCAAAGCACGATCCCAGCTCCGCTTCACCAACTTGGGCTTGCCGCCCGTGCCTGATGTGGTGAGCACAATGCTTGGGTAGTCCAGATCGTCGACCCGACCGAGGGTCGGGTCCTGCAACGCAATCGTCGGACCGTCAACGATCGCATGCGGACCGAACTCGCTGACAAGACGGCTCAGCTCGACCTCCGTCAGATCGGTGTCGACCAGCAGCACCGTGTTACCCAGCTCGATCAGGGCGATCAGCTGGATCAAGGACGAGACTTCCGACGGCATCACCAGTGCCACGCGCAACGATGTCACGCCGCGACCGGCAAAGAGGGCAACAGCGTGCCGGACCCGACCACCGAGGTCAGCGAAGGTCACCGCGTCGCCGGATGTGTCAACTGCCGCGACGCGGTTAGACAGATCCGCGCGCCAGAGATCGGTGGCTCGACCTCGCGTGGATCGAGATGGACTACTCATCGACATCGCTTCGAGCTGCGAACAGGGCACGTCGATCAATCGCACGACCGTTTGCCAGCTCACGCAAGACGGCCACCATTGGGCCGATCGAACCGAACCCACCCGACAACGACTCGGCCGTTGGCCACTCACCCTTACTACCGACTCTCCCAGTCGACCGTCGCAACGGGTCGAGTGGCCCATCAGAGTCGGAACTCATAGTGACCAGAACGTGGCCCGACCAGCGGTCGGGCAGCTCGCCGTTGGCAGAGTCCACACATGCGCGACCGAACGGCGTCGGCCACTCGAAAACACCACATATCACCACATCAACGACACCTAGGGCGAGCAGACGATGTGCGTGCGAAAGCGCATCGAGGCCCGCCCGAGGCCCGAGCAACGTACCGCATTCGCCCCCGATCGACAGCTCAAGGCACAGTCTCGACGTAACGCCATGGGGCGAGAACAACAGGAAAGCCCCCGGATCGAGTGACGACTCGGTGCCATTCCCCACCGCTTCCAAGATCGTTTCGGGCACGGCCAGCGTGCCGGTCGCGGTTCCGAGCACGCACCCAACCCTGGTCCGAGGCGAAACAGGCCGAGCGTCGAGAAGCCGTTTAGCCGAGCGGACGAACCCATCAATGGCGTGCTCAAGTTGGTCAATCCTGGCGACATGCCCTTCCGTACGTTCGATTTCAACCGAGTCGACCGACACCATCAGCCGGTCCTTCGATCATCGACCCCGAATAGCAGCGCCGAGTTTACTCCGCCGAGACCTGACGAAAGCGAGAGCGCGGTTGACAGTGCGGCTGGCCGCGCTTCCGGGACGAAGTCGAGATGAAGCCACTTCGGATCGACATCGTCGAGGCCGTGAGTCGGAGGTAGAACGCCGTGCGCTAGAGCAAGCGCGCACACGATTGCCTCCACCAGACCTGCACCGCCTTGTCCGTGCCCCAGAACCGGCTTGGAACTACTAATCGGAACCTCTCCGAGCCGTTCCGGTCCGAAGATCAGCTCCAAAGCCTCAATCTCGGCGGCATCTCCGTGCCGGGTCCCGGGGCCGTGGACATTGACATAGCCCGGAACCACGTCGCCGCTGGCCAGGCCATCAGCCGCCGCTAACTCATTGGATCCAATTTCTCCCCGCTGTCCAAGACAGTTGCGAATAGCTTGGGCGATCCCGAGGCTCTCGGGTCGTACAGGATCATTGGCCATATTGATGACTGAGTGGCCGTGCACCTTGAGCCCGGCATGGTCGTCGTCTCTCTCCAACGCCATCGCCCCAGCCATCTCAGCAATCATGATCCCTCGCCGACGCGAACTGAACGGTCGACAGCCCTCCGCCGTCAACGTCCGCAAAGCACTCAAGCCGGCGAAGCTGGCCATACAGATCGTGTCGCCAGCGACCGCAAGCACTCGCTCGCAATCACCAGCTTCGATTAGGCCGCAGCCGACACTGACCACCGCAGCGCCTGTCGTGGACGCAGTGCAAATGGTGAGAGACGGCCCTCCCAATCCGACTCGCTCGGCCAAACGACTACCGAGAGCACCGTGCAGCACGCGGCCGTCGGCCTCCGCTCCCGAGAGGTGCCGCTCAAAAGCCAGATCGGCGACGTTGGTCGTGCCGACGACGAGGCCGACATCGTCCAGGTCTGTCCAACCGGCCTGAAGGCGGGCTTCATCGATGACTAAAGCCAATGCTTCTGTAAGTCGCTCCGGATCATCCAACGGAGGTAGGTCGGTACTTGGGGGGAAAGTGTGAACCGGGAGGCCGCGTGATCTGGCGGTGGTGAAGTGCTCAATCGGTCGCTGGTTCGTCCGGCCATCAATCACACCAGCCCAAAAATCGTCCCGGCCAAAGCCCGGGGCCGCACCGACACCGATACCAGCGACGGCTACTTTTTGGCGTGCGGCTTGGTGGATCACTCGCGTCGCCCCGCCTCAGGGAGTTCGGCCACGATCTCACGGACTGTCCAAGCGGCGAAGTCGAGTTCAGGGTACTGAACACCGAACGCTCGCTCAAGCTCCACTACGGTCGCCACCAGATCGAGAGAGCTGAAACCCAGACCATCCAGGTCCTCATCGATCCCTGGTCGATACCCGTCCAGTCGATCGCTGATCACCGATATTGCGATTGCGATTGCGACAGCGTCGCTATTGCCGGCGCCGCTCACCTCACATCCCAAACCTCTGTCGACGGCTCGGATGTGGCCCCAGTGAGCAGCCCAGTCCGTCGCGATCGGCTGGGGCCTGTGTGGTCCAGATGGGCATGAATACTGAGCTTAGCCTGGTTTGAATCCTCAGGCATTCGCGCCCTGTCAACAACGTCGCCTGCCCCTCGGCCGCCCGCTGTCGGGCTTGAGTGTTGCCAGTCCACCAACAGAGCCTGGTCGTCCTCCCTCGGAGCGACTACGTTCGGAGCGAAAGTCGGCGAGGTGACGCCGTGAGTCGAGCAGTCAGTGAAACATGCGCTTTGATCTCGATCAACGGTCATGCGATGAACCCAGGAATGTTCACAGTACTCGCCGCCAAAGTCGGAAGGATTCGACCGAACCGGGCGGACTGGTCGGACGCCAAGCCGCGCAGAAGTGAGCATCCAGACGAAACCGCAGCACACGGATGCGAGATTCGGCCTAAACCTCCAGATAGCTCCTCAGCTTGGCGCCGGTGACAGGCCAGCGAAGTCTGTAGCCGTAGCCGCAACGTCTGGCCTGTGGCCGGGTCCTAGGCAGGTATGAGCGTTGGGACAGACATCACGCAACCCGAAGACGAACTCCTGCTGACGATCGAAGAAGCGGGGCGTGTTCTTCGGGTGGGGCGCTCGCTCGCCTACGACCTCGCACGACGCTACGACGCCAGTGGAGGACTCTTCGGTCTCCCTAACATTCGACTCAGCTCCGGATGTCGACGAGTCCCACGCTGGGCGCTGGTCGAACTTGCCTCTACGGGACGAATCGTTCAACTCGGCGACGAGCCACCGTCGTAGTTTGCTGAGGACTCTTCAGCCTTGAGGAGAGCGAGAGCGACGTACTGCTCAGACTCTCCGGGCTGCACCCGTCTCGCCTGACCTACCTACCGCGGCTTTCACTGAGCAGATCTCCGAGGACGTCGGCCGCAGCTGAATCGGCAGACTCCATGAACTGCGAGTACACGCCGAGAGTGGTCGACGCATCGGCGTGACCGAGTCGGCCGGACACCGTGCGCACATCGACGCCCGAGGTCAACATGTGCGTCGCTGCGAAATGCCGCAGGTCGTGCAGCCGCACGCCCCCGATCCCATTCGCCGCGCATAACCGACCGAACGCTTGCGTGGCACGATCCGGCTGCCACGGCTCGTTGCCCGACACGGAGTCGGTGAACACGAATGCATCGGGAAGTAGCTCGATCCGCGCCTGTCGGGCGAGGTCGAGTTGCTCGTTGCGACGATCGCGAAGTAGATCGACGGTGGCAACGTCCAACGTGATTCGGCGCGACTGATGGGACTTCGTGTCTTTCTCGATCAGTACGGAGTTGATCTGAGCAATCGAGTGCTCGATCAGAATCGACCGGCGGTCGAGTGAGATCCGATCCCACCGCAGCGCTATCAACTCTCCACGCCGGGCTCCCGTCACGGTCGACAGGTGAAAGAAGAGTCCGAGCGTCGGATTCTGTGATTGGCGCGCCGCCGCGATCGAGGCGAACGACATCGGACAGTTCAGGCAGATTGATCTTGGCACGGCGAACCGACGGGGGCGACGCTTCGTCCGCCACGCTGTGGCGAAGCCAGCCCCAACGAACTGCCTGCTTGAGCGCTGAGCTCATGACGGCGTGCACCATTCGGATCGATGCCGGCGCCAGACCTTCGGCAGTCAGCGCCCGGTACAGGGCATCGAGATCCTTGGCGGTCAGGTTTTGAAGCTTCCGTGCGCCGAGAGCAGGAATGAGACGTTTCGCAACGATCCGTCGGTATCCCTGGATCGTTCGTGGAGACAGATTGTCCTCGACGTTCTCGAGCCAGCGATTCAGCAGATCGGCCACGCTGGAGCTCGATGCAGAAGCTCGCCCGTTAGTCACCTCGTTGACGAGGTCGTTCAGTGCGCTTCATCGACCGCTGGCGGCCTCCTTGATGCCACGGCGGACCCTCGATCGCTTCCCGGTGATTGGATCGCGTCCTGCGTCTACCGAGATCGACCAGTAGTCCTTCCGCCCCTTGACGGGCTGCATCGTTCCACGCATGCCCGACAACGTAGACCAAAGTCAACCCGTTGGGCCGACACTTTGCCCGACACTTTGGCGAAGCTCTCAGGCTGTTCGAAACACCCATCTATCAGGTGTTTCTCAGAGCCCAAACCGAGAGTCGAACTCGGGACCTACGCATTACGAGTGCGTTGCTCTACCAACTGAGCTATCTGGGCAACCCGCACAGCCGAAGCCGCAGCGGTCGACATGTTATCGGCGGCCCCCGTCGACGCCCACGGGGAATCGTTCAGGCCTTCTTGACGAACTCGGCCTTGATCAGCAACTGGCGTCCGTCGATCTTCGCGTCGATCTCGTGGTCACCCGACACGAGCCGGATCGACTTGACCTTCGTGCCCGACTTGATGCCGCCGGCCTTGCCGTCGGTCTTGAGGTCCTTGATGATCGTCACGCGTCGCCGTCGGCGAGCACGTTGCCGTTCGAATCACGGATGTCACCGAGCCCGTCGTCGGCTCTCACCCAACCACTCGTGGCCGCACGTGGCGCACTCGTATCCGTCGACGGCGTCGAGAGGGTCGGGCATCGTGCAGATCGGGCACGTCGGGGTTATCTCCCGACGGGCAGAGGATCACGACCGTCCCATTCGCCATCCGAGGCGTACGGCTCGAAACGAGCGAACATCTCCTCGGAGTACCAGTCGCCGTCGCGGGTCTGCTCGATCACCTGTTGGTGTCGTGGCATCGCATAGGCGAACGCCTTCGACGGCATCCATCGACTCCCACAGGCTGAACGTCGCCAGTCGACCGACCGGGGCCTCGCCGACGCCGACGACGTCGATCAACCCGTCAGCGGTGTGCAACTCGGTGTCGACTTCGCGTGCAGCTCGACCGAACGCGCGCCCGGCCGAGCGGCGCACATCGGCGCGGGTGATGATCGCGACGGCGCCGTCGCGAGATCCCGCGCTCCATCCCGTCGAGCGGGTCGACGCCGCGCCAGCGGCCATGGCCGCCGAGCGACTTCAACCGCACATGCCAGGACTCGGCAGCGTGGTCCCAACGGCGAGCGATCGAATGCGTCGCGAGGAATCGGTCGAGGTCGGACTCGTCATCCCACACGGCGAACAGCGCACTGCGCGCGAGATCGGCCCCCGGCCCGGTGTCGTTCCCGCGGCCGGTTCCGAGCAGGCGCCAGAACGCGAGACCGTCGACTCGACTCAGGCGCGGCCGATCGACGCCGAGACGAGCCAGGACGAGCGGCGTCTTCGACGCGTGGCTCACGAACGAGGTGGAGCGACGCGATACGTGCCATCGGCACCCATCGTGCCCGCACTCGCAGCGATCCACACGCCGACGCGAGGTTGACCCGGCACGTGCCCGGGTACTTCACCGCCATGACCGCTGAGTTGGATGCCCTCGTCGACACCGCCGTCTCCGCAGCGAGAGACGCTCTGCATCGTGCGTACGCGCCCTACTCCGACTTCCCGATGGGTGCGGCGATCGTCAGCAAGGCCGGCGAGCTGCGCAGTGGGGTGCTCGTCGAGAACGTGTCCCTCGGGCTCGCGATGTGTGCCGAGCGAGTCGCGATGTTCACGTCGGTGAACGATGGAATCGAACCCGCAGTGCTCGCGCTCTGTTCGAAGCGCACCGGCGACGAGTTCACGTTCCCGTGCGGAGCGTGCCTCCAGGTGGCTCTCGAGATCGCCGGACCGGACCTGATCGTCGTCGCTGTCGACGACGACGGCGCAACGGAGCGGGCGACGCTCGCCGACCTGCTGCCCCGGGGCCCGAAGATCCACACGCCAGGCTGACCGCCATCTGCCGACCAATCGGCCTCAGCGTGTTCGCCACTGACCGCTCCGATCGGCCAAGCTGACGGCGATGGGTGCGATCGGTGACTTCAGCAACACGCCGATCGACGTGCTCATCTCGGTCGTCGTCGGCTACCTGCTCGGCTGCATCCAGGTCGCGAACCTGGTCGCCCGACGGCGGGCGTCAGTCGACCTGCGCGACGTCGGCGACCGCAACCCCGGTTTCTGGAACGCGCGGGAGACACTCGGCCGGATGGCGGCGGTCCCGGTGTTCGTCGGTGACGTCTCGAAGGGTTTCGCCGCTGCCGGCGTCGGCGCGCTGCTCGCTGACGACGGCGTGTGGGGGATGGCCTACATCGCCGGTGGGGCTGCGATGGTCGGCCACGCATTCCCTGTGTTCTCCCGATTCGTCGGTGGCCGCAGCATCCTCGCGTTCGTCGGCACCGTGCTGATCGCGACCCCGATCGCCACCCTGCTGTCCGTCGGACTGCTGCTGGTCGTCTTCGTCGTGACGCGTTCGTTCGCGTGGGCATCGCGGGTCGGGATGATCGCATTGCCGTTCGTCCAGATCGCCGTCGAAGGTCCCTTCCGTACGGCGGCGACCGGGGTACTGATGACGTTCATCGGGCTGCGGTTCGCCATGGCGGCGATGGACGACCGTCGATCGGCCGCTGAGGCGTCGCGCTCAGGTGTAGGTGCGCCCGCGCCAGGTCTGGGCGCCTCGGCGAGCGATGCCGCGAGCGATCGCAACCGTCGAGCCGAGGTCGGCCAGCGGGCTGGCCCAGTAGGCGACGTCGTTGCGGTCGTAGGCGGTTCGGGTGCCCACGAGCGTCCCGACACGATTCGCGAGCAGCACGAGGTCCACGACGTCGCCACGGCCGAGCAGGAGTCGCGGGAGCGGGAGCGCCTGGGCGAGGAGCACGACCGCGAGGTCGAACAGTTGGCGAGAGCGGGTCTCGGCACCGGGCAGTGCCAGCGATCGGCCCCAGCCGTTCCAGGTGTCGCCGAGTGACTCGAACATGCGCACCGTGAGCAGGTCGGCTGCGTCGAGGAACCCGACGTTCCACCCGTCGGCGGCGAGCCGGCGTGCCAGCGCGATGTCCTCGACCACTTCACCGGCGACGAGCGACATGGCGCCGGCATCGAGGAACTGCGTCCGACGCAGCGTCATGCACTGGCCGTTCGCCATCGCCCGGTTCGGTTTGGTGCTCGGTGCCCGGCGGCCCGAACCGGTAGACGAGCGTCGTCAGCATCGACGCGTGGAGCCAGCGGGTACCGGGAGTCGGGCACTCGAACCGGCCGCCGACCGTCAGGAAGTCGATCCCGTCCGCAGACGCTCGTGTCACGACCGAAGCCGGGAGCACGCGGGTCGGGGCGTGCGTCGGCGTCGAGCGTCACGATCCACTCACTCGTGGCTGCCTCGATGCCCTGTTGGAGCGCCCAGGCCTTCCCCGCCCAACCGTCCGGAAGCGGTGCGCCCGGAATGACGGTGGCCCCCGCGGCGCTCGCGATCTCGGTCGTCGCGTCACTCGACTGGTCGTCGACGACGATCACCTCGGAAACGCCGGGCGCGCCGACGATCGCATCGAGCAACGGACCGATCCGCTCGGCCTCGTCGCGCGCAGGGATCACGACACTGATCGAGGAGTCGCCGTCGGCTGTGGCCGGTGTGAGTGGGCGCGCTGCAGCGGCTGCCTTGGCCAGCCGGGAGATCGCCACCGCACCCGCGGCGACGCGGATGCCGCGCGAACTCCACGTGAGGACGCTGGTCCGACTCATGGCCGGGGAACGCCGAGGTGCGTCACGCGGTGTCGTCGGCGATCAGGTCGGCAACGATGCGGGCACTGGTCGTCACGAGCGGCAACCCGCCACCCGGGTGACTCGAGCCGCCGACGAGGTACAGGCCGGCCTTCGACCCGCGATTTCGGGGTCGAAGGAACGCAGCCAACCTGCCGTTCGACGACGTGCCGTAGATCGCTCCACCGGGAGCCCGATAGTTGCGCTCGATGTCCGCAGGCGTCATGTGCGCACAGAACCGCATCCGTCGCCGCAGATCGACACCGTGCTGCGCGAGTCGGTCCAGCACGAGGTCGCGGTAGTCGTCGGCATCGACCTCGACGCCGGGCGGCGTGTTGACGAGGAGGAACCAGTTCTCGTCACCATCGGGCGCCTGGCTCGGATCGGTCGTCGACGACACACAGCCGTAGATCGTCGGATCGCTCGCCAACTGCCCGGCGTCGATCTCACGGAACTCCTGGAATGCGTCGCCGGAGAACCAGACGTTGTGATGGTGGATGTCCGGGGTCGTTCCACGCACACCGAGACAGAGCACGAAGCCGCTGGTCGAGGTGGGCGCTCTTCGGACCTTCTTCAGCGCGTCGTCGTCAGGGAGCAGATCGGCGTAGAGGTGCCGGGCGTCCGCGTTGGCGACCACGATCGACGCGTCGCGGAACGAGCCGTCCGCCAGTTCGACGCCGGTCACACGATTCGGCGTCGAGGTGATCGACACGACCTCGGTCGATGTCGCGATCTCCACGCCCACATCGCGTGCGACCCGTTCGAACGCGTCACGCAACGCCCGCAGTCCGCCCATCGGATACCAGCAACCGAACCGCGATTCGATGTGCGGGATGCAGGCCAGCGTCGCAGGAGCCTTGTCGGGTGACGAACCCGAGTACGTGGCGTACCGGCCCACCCATTGACGCAGCCGGTCGTCCTCGAACGTGTCGCGTGCAGCGCGACGCAGGGTGCGCATCGCATCGATCTTCAACAGGTCCTTCGGCGACTCCATCCGCTTCAGCAACGACATCGGACCCGACATCGGCCCGGCGAAGAACGTCCGCTCCGAGATGTCCCAGATCGTCCGGCCGTTGTCGTCGAACGTGCGCCACTGCTCGCCGGCACCGGGAGCGAACTCCTCGAACGCCGCCTTCGTCGCGTTCGCATCGTCGGCGACGTCGAGCGTCGAGCCATCTCGCCAGGAGTACCGGAACTGCGGGTCCAACCGGACCATGTCGACCTGATCGGCGAGCGACGTGCCGGCCAGCCGGAACACCTCGTCGAACACGTGCGGAAGCGTCACCAGCGACGGGCCGACGTCGAACGAGAAACCGTCCCGCTCGAACAGTGCGAGCTTGCCACCGACGACCTCGTTGCGTTCGAGCACCGAGACCTGATGGCCGGCCGCCTGCAACCGAATCGCGCATGCCAGCCCGCCGACACCGCCACCGATCACCACCACGCTCCGGCTCATCGGTCGATCCGTCCGTTGACCAGGTTGCCAACCGCCACTGCGGCCGTCGGGAGCATGCCCAGTCCGCCGACGGTGGCGACGAGTGGATCACGGAAGTACTTGGCGAAGCCGAGTGTCTGCATCACCGACATGTACCCGTACTGACCGACGAGTCGAACATCGGGATCTCGTCGTCCAGGCGGCATCAGGACCTCGAAGAGCGCCATGATGCCGATCCCGGTGAGGAACCAACCGGCGAAGTTCGAGAGTGGGATGCCGCGGTACGCACCCCGCTTGACCCACGCCCAGTACCCCTCGCCGACCATCTGTGGATCCAGGAAGAGGTCCCACGCTGTCATCGCTGCCGATCCGAGCGCGATGCGTCGAGCCGGTGTCGAATGTTGACCGAGCGCGGCGTGTGCGGCCTCGCGTGACGGGAGACCCATGCCGAACCAGGCGAGCGGAACGATCACCGGCACGTGGGCGATCTGGGGACGCAACGCATCGGTGTACGCGTACCGGCCGAACGGAAGGCCGGTGTGGGTCCCGACCCGCTCGACCAGTCCGGTCGCCAACGCCGTTGCTGCGGCTGCGCTGCCTGCACGCTGCGCTCCCCATCGCTTCACCGCGTTGGCGGTCGACGTGGCGAACATCCCGCCGACCACGACCGAGGACAGCAGCCGACGCCCCGCCCCGCGAGGCGGGAGCAACGGCGTGGCGATCATCCCGGCGATCGTGGCAACACCCGCTGCGGCAGCGACCCGATCCGCCCAGCGATCGACGGTGCCGGCGTCGACGGCGCTCATCGGAGCAGGGAGCCGACGAGCTTCGCCTTCTCCATGGTCGACACCGATGCCCGGGACTCGAACACGTCGTACTGCTGTGCTTCGATCTTGTCGAGGATCCGCCCGTACAGCGTGTGGGCCGCACCGACGCACTTGGCCGACCGGTCGGGCAGCATCGAGATACCGACTTCGGCCGATCGGTACAGCTCGCGACAGCGTTCGATCTCGAAGCGCATCAACTCGACGAACTCCGGGGTGACACGCCGATCCGTGAGATCGGCCCCGAACGTGCGGCTGTCCTCGAGCGGCAGATACTGGCGCCCACGGTCGAGGTCTTCGTCGATGTCGCGCAGGAAGTTCGTGAGCTGGAAGGCGTTGCCGAGGTCACGCGCATGGGGGAGTGCGACGTCGTAGTCGGTCGGCTCCAGGATGGGCAGCATCATCTCGCCGATCACCGCTGCCGAGCCGTCCATGTAGACGAGCAGATCGTCCCAGGTCTCGTACGACTCGACCGTGAGGTCCATGGTCATCGAGCGCAGGAAGCGGTCGAAGGCGGTGGTGTCGATGTCGAACGCTCGCACCGTGTGTACGACCGCCTTGAGCACGGGATCATCGGACTTGCCGGTCTCGAGGTCGGCGAAGAAGCGGTCACCGAAGTCCTTCAGCGCCGCAGCGCGCACCTCGGTGGGCACGTCGCGGCCGCCCTGCGACGCGATCTCGTCCACGATGTCGTCGGCGTAGCGGGCGAAGGCGTAGAGCGCGTG
The DNA here is from genome assembly GCA_963797925.1 of Ilumatobacteraceae bacterium. Taxonomy (GTDB): domain Bacteria; phylum Actinomycetota; class Acidimicrobiia; order Acidimicrobiales; family Ilumatobacteraceae; genus Ilumatobacter_A. The sequence continues at coordinate 83,325 of CAWCQZ010000004.1, forward strand.
CACGTGATGCTGCTTGACCTTCGGCAGGACCTTCGTCGACCAGAAGTAGGTGGTGCCGTGGCGCTTGTTGAAGTCGCGGCACAACGCATAGCTCTCGTCGAGCGTGACCGGACCATCGGGCAGCAGATGCGTCGTCGGAGTCGGCGGCTGACGCCGGAAGGGATTCGCAAAACGCATCTCGACCATCGTAGAGGGGGCGAAAGTGCCAGGCACTTCTGCCCGTTTCAGCGAGCGGCGAACTGGTCGACGCGCTCGGCGGCGAGCTTGCCGGAGACGAGCACCATCGGGACGCCGACACCGGGAAGGGTGGAGGAGCCGGTGAACACGAGCCCGGGGACCCGCTTGTCGACGTTGTTCGGTCGGAACGGGCCGGTCTGGAAGAACGTGTGGGCGAGCGCGAAGGGTGTGCCTTGCTCCATGCCCATCCGTTCCCAGTCCTGCGGGTCGTAGACCTCTTCGACCACGACGTCGGTCGGGTAGCCGAGCGACGCGACCTTGTCGCGCAGTGACTGGGTGATCGTGTCGCGTTCCTTCGACCAGTCGATCACGCCAGACAGGTTCGGCGTCGGCTCCAAGACATAGAGACTGGTGCATCCGTCAGGAGCCAAGGTGGCGTCGTCGAGGCTGTGCAGCGTGACGAGGATCGACGGGTCGGGCATCCGGACACCGTCTTCGATCAGAGCTTTGAACGAGCCGTCCCAGTCCTGGCCGAAGTGGATGTTGTGGTGGGCGGCCTCGGCAGGCGGCAGGCCCTTGACGCCGGCGATCCACAGCAGGCACGAGGGCGAGTACTTGCCGTTGCGAGCCTTCTTGGGTGCCTCGACGTCGCCGAGCAGTTCCCGGTACGCGACGGGAAGGTCGGGGTTGCAGACCACCACGTCGGCCTCGATCAGTTCGGAGCCTTCGCCGGTACCGATCCGGACGCCCTTGATCTTGCCGTTCGAGTGCCGGACGATGTGAGAGACCGGCGACGAGTAGCGGATGTCGACCCCGGCTTTCTCGACGGCCTCGGCGAGCCCCGCAGCCATCTGGTGCATGCCGCCCTCGGGGACGAACACGCCCTTGACCGAATCCATGTAGGTGATGACGGCGTAGATGGCGAGCGCCTCGTACGGGGCGAGCCCGGCGTACATCGACTGGAAGCTGAAGATCTGCTGGAGTCGCTGATCGTCGAAGAACGACGCGACCTTCTTGTCGAGCTTGCCGAAACCACCCATCCTCAAGATGGCCAGTCCGTCTCGCCACGGCTTGATCAGGTCGAGCGGCGAGTCGAGGTTCGTGTCGATGTACGACCGCATCTCGGCCTTGTACAGCCCTTCGAGCCAGTCCGAGAAACGTCCGAACGCGTCGGCTTCCTTCTGGTTGGCGAAGCGAGCGATCTCCTCGGTCATGGCCTCGCGTCCGTGCTTCACCATCAACGTCGAACCGTCGGCGTAGCAGGCTCGGTACATCGGGTCGACCGGCTTGATCGTCACATGATCGGACATGTTCGCGCCTGCGGCGACGAAGGCTTCCTCGAGCAGGTCGGGCATCGTGAGCACGGTCGGCCCGTTGTCGAGGCTGAACCCGTTCGAGCGGACCATTCCGGCGCGACCGCCGGGGATGGCCTCGCGCTCGACGATCGTGATGTCGTGGTCGCGCTTCGACAGGTGCGCTGCGGCAGAGAGCCCGCCGAGCCCGGCGCCGATCACGACGACCTTCAACTTCTTCGAAGTGCCCATCAGACGGTCCGTTGGCTGACGAAGTCGGCGAGTTCCACGAGTTCAGTCTTGGCGACCTCGGTGATCGGTGCTGCGTCGAGCGATGTGACAGCGGACTCGGTGAGCTCGGTGATGTGCGCTTCGAGTTCGGCGAGGCCACCCGTGTCCACGATCACCTGCTGGATCCGCGCAACGGTGGCCTGGGACATGTGTGGGTCACCGACCAGTTCCAGCACCGTGCGCTGCGCATCGCTTGCGAGCCTCGTCGATCGGGCGAGCAGCGGCGTCGGCTTGCCCTCGATGAGGTCACCACCGACGGGCTTGCCGGTGACGGCTTCGTCGCCGAACGCACCCATCACGTCGTCGCGCATCTGGAAGGCGTCGCCGAGCGGCAGCCCGTAGTTGCTGAGGTGCGGGAGGAGCTCGTCCATGCGGTCCGGCGCGGCGAGGACGGCGCCGAGGTGCAGTGGCCGCTCGATCGTGTACTTGCCGGACTTGTAGCGGCAGATGCGCTCGGACTTGGTGACGTCACGGGTGCGGCTGACGCCACCGAGGATGTCGAGGTACTGGCCGATGTTCAGCTCGATCCGTAGTTCGTTCCAGATCTTCGCCGCCTGCGGCGTGGCTTCTTCGAGTAGTTGATCTGCGTAGACGAAGGCGAGGTCGCCGACGAGGATCGCCACGCCTTCACCGAAGCGGCGTGACTCGCCGGCCCACCCCTTCTCGGCGTGCTCGGCCGCAGCGAGGGTGTGCGTGGTGGGCTGATTGCGACGCGAAGCCGGCGTCGTCCATCACGTCGTCGTGGAACAGCGCAAAGGCGTGCATCAACTCGAAGGCGGCACCGGCGTCGATGTCGATCTGGTCGTCCTCGGCCCCGCCGGCGCCGACATAGCCCCAGTGGCAGAAGCCCGGGCGGAGGCGTTTGCCGCCGGACAGCACCAACCGACGGATCTCGTCGATGGGCTGTGCGAGTTCGGAGTCGAACGACGCCCAGCGATCACGCTCTGCTGCGAGGAACTCGTCGAGGCGGGCGTCGACTCGTTCGGCGAGACGTCGGAGAGATTCGGGAGCGCCGGCCATGGCCTCCGAGGTTACTGATACCGCCTCGACTCCGGCCCGTCGCGCGTCTTTCGGTGTCGGACGCCGGATGAAGGTCAATCGGTGTCGGACACCGTTTGCTGGTCGGCGGCGGCGTCGAGGTCGGTGGTGACCTGGCGGATCTGCAGCTCAGCGGTGGTGATCTTGTCGCGACACATCGTGATCAGTTCCGATGCTCGGCCCACTCGCTCGGCCAACCGGTCGACATCGACGTCGGAGCCTTCGAGTTCGCGCAGGATGCCGTCGAGTTCGCGGAGTGCATCGGCGTACCCCGGGGTGTCGGAGGGAGCAGTGGAGTCAGTCATCGGAAACGCCTTGGGAGTCGGTGGACGAGGGGGACGACGGGACGGCAGCGACACCGGTGGTGGTGCTGGTGACCCGACCGTCGACGAGATCGGTGGTGAGTGTGGCGCCTGTGGCGACGTCGTCGATCGAGCGCAGGATGTTGCCGGCTTCGTCACGGGTGATCGACCAGCCGCGAGCGAGTTGGACGGCCGGGTCGACGGCTGAGACGCGGGCTGCGAACACGTCGAGTCGACCGGACTCGCGCTCGACGGCGTTGTTCGATCGTTCGAGTATGCGGATCGTCGTGGCCTCGAGCCGTTCGGCGGCCTTCGTCGAGCGCGCCCGGAGCGAGCGTCGCCAGCCGAGCGCGTCGCATGGTCAGTCGCTCGTCGGCCCGTTCGACCGCGGCCGTGGTGCGCCCGGCGAGGCGCCGGGCCGTGTCGGTGAGGCGGTGGTCGGCGGCGTCGGTGAGCGAGAGCGCTCGACGGGCGATTGCCTCGAAGGACGATCTCGGTGTCGTTCACGTAGCTCGCGACCCGATCGATCAGTTCGCCCGCACACGCAGTGGGCGTCTTCAGGGAGGTGTGCGCCACCTCGTCGGCGATCGTCCGGTCGATCTCGTGGCCGATGCCCGTGAGGACCGGGCAGGAGACCATCGCGATCGTCGTGGCGATCCGCTCGCTGTCGAACACGGCCAATTCGTTCTTGGCTCCGCCGCCGCGGATCACGACGATCGCGTCGAGGACGCCTTTGCGCGCGCCGCGAGCGAGCGTGCCGATCGACCCGGCGATCATCCGATCGGCGCCGTCGCCCTGGACGCGGGTGTCGGCAACGACCAGCTGGAAGCTGAATCCGCTGTTGCGCAACTCGCTCTCGAAGTCCGCGAAACCGGCTGACTCGACGCTGGCCGCCACACCGATGCGCAGCGGGATCGGGGACAAGCGCTGTTGCTTGTTCATGCCCGTGAGGCCGCTGGCGATGAGGCGCTTCAGTACCTCCTCGCGGGATTGGGCGATCTCGCCGAGCGTGTAGCGCGGGTCGATGTCGTCCATGACCACGCTCAGCGCACCGCGAGCCTTGTAGAAGTCGATCTGACCGTGGATCCTGACCTTCATCCCGTCGCGCAGATCGAGACGGTTCGAACGCAGTTTGGGAGTGAGCCGTGCCAGCTTGTTCGCGAACAGCTTGATGTCGAGCTTCGCTTCGGAGCGGCGTTCCTTCTCGACCAGCGAGAAGTAGACGTGCTGCCCGCTGCGCTTGAGCCCGTTGATCTCGCCACGGACCCACACGCCGTCGCGAAAGCCGCTCCGCAGCCGTTCGTCGATCGCGTCGGCGAGTTCGCCGACGGTGAACGTCGGATCGCCGGGTTCGTCGACGGGGACGTCGTCGAACTCGAAGGCTGGCTGCGACACGGAGATCAGCCTGCCACGGGAACGTCGGCGACCGTCGGTGCCTTCCGCGTCGTGCCCGACCAGTCGACGATCTCGATCTGCTCGGTGAGCACGTGATCTCGGACGGTCAGGCGCCGGTGCCGCCGCCGAGGTGGCGGACGTTGCCGACCGGGGGTGTCTCGTCGTCCTCTGCGGCTTCGAGTGCGAACAGCTCACCGTCGACGGGCAGCCCTCGCTGCTGACGGATGGCCTCGAGATCCCGGAGCGGCCGCTCGAGCGCCCGCTTGCGTGTGCCGGCCAACGCTTCGAAGTCCTTCTCGACACCTTCGAAGCGACGCTTGATCTTCTCCATCTGGTCGGCGTACTTCGTCCACTGCGTTCCGAACTTGCCGATCAGCGAGAGGATCTCGTCGCTGGTCCTCTCGATCGTGAAGTTGTCGTGCGCCTGGCGGATGACTCCGAGGAACGCGAACAGCGTCATCGGTGAACACATCACGATCTGTTGGCCCATCGCGTCTTCGATCAGTGCCGGATCGTGCTCGTGGATGAAGCCGCTGATCTGCTCGTTCGGGATGAACAGCAGCACGTTGTCGAGCGACGAGCCGCCGCCTTCGACGGCGTACTCGCGCTTGGCCAGTTCCTTGACCCGGGCTCGCACGTCCTGCAGGAACCGCTTGAGGTGCGCGTCGCGCTCGGCGTCGGTGCCGGCTTCGAGGTAGCGCAGGTACGCCGCCATCGGGAACTTCACGTCCATGAACAGGGTCTGGCCCTTGGGCATGTTGAACGTGTAGTCGGGGCGCCCGGTGCCGCCTTCGATCTGCGTCTGCTTGGTGTAGTTGACGTGCTCGACGAAACCGGCGAGCCGCAAGACGTCTTCCGCCATGCGCTCACCCCATTGACCGCGTGCCTGCGGGTTGGCGAGCGCGGCCTTCAGCGCCTGCGTGGACTCGGACAGCGTGTTGGCGATCTCCATGTGTGCCTTGAGCGACGATTCGACCTCGCCGAACTTCTGAGCGTTGGTCTGCCCGAGCGTGGTGAGCATCTCCGACACCTTTGCCAACTCGGTGCGCATCTCGGCGTGCACCTGATCGAGTCGTGAGTCGATCACGTCCTTCTTCGCTCCGAGGTCGGCCGAGGTCTGCTCCTTGAGCTGAGCGCTCGTGCCGGCCAACTGCTCCTTCACGTGCGCCGTCGTGGTGTCGAGTTGCTGCTTCACCTGCAGCGTGTTCGACGCGAGCTGCGCCTCCTGGCGCTTCATCGTGGCATCGAACTGCTCGCGCTGCAGCGTGGCCGACTGCTCGAGGGCCGCAGCCACGGCTGCGTCGCGCTCGGCGCTGGCTTGGAGCCTGGTCTCGTTGACGGCTCGGGTGACTGCGGAATCCACTGCGGCCTGCACCGACCGGTTGGTCGCGGCGAGACTCTCGGCGCGATCGGCGGCCGATCGCTCGGCAGCCTGGGCGTTCTGGCCATCGGCGCGCCGAGTGGCGAACACGAACGCCGCAGCGGCGGCGAGCAACGCCAGGACGACGGCGAAGAACATGACTGCGATCAACATGGGGACCATCTTGACGTGGGGGTACTCCAGAGTTCGCGGACCCTCCGCGAAACCCGTGACGAACCGGGTCTGGTTGTGATCGCTGCGATGGGGTAGGCCCGTTGCATGACCACGACGATCCACGACACCACGACCTTCGATCTGGGCGGTACCACGCCGATCCGACGGCTCGGCTACGGCTCGATGCAGTTGACCGGCGAGGGAGTCTGGGGAGTTCCCGACGACCGCGACGGTGCGATCGAAGTGCTCCGAGCCGCCGTCGAGATGGGCGTGAACTTCATCGACACCGCCGACTCGTACGGGCCCGAGGTGAGCGAGACCCTGATCGGCGAGGCGCTCGCCCCGTATGCAGCGGACGTGATCATCGCCACGAAGGCCGGACTCGTGCGCCCCGGCCCGGGCGACTGGCAACCCGACGGTCGGCCCGAGCACATCCGCACAGCGTGCGAAGGCAGCCTCGAACGGCTGCAGCTCGATCGCATCCCGCTCTACCAGTTGCACCGGATCGACCCCGACGTGCCCGTCGCCGAGTCGATCGGCACGATGCTCGAACTCCGCGACGAAGGAAAGATCGACATGATCGGCGTCTCGGAGGTGACGGCCGACGAACTGCGACAGGTCCAGGAACTCTGTGACGTGGCCGCGGTACAGAACCGCTTCAACGTCGGCGACCGTGAATGGTCGGACGTCGTGGACGCCTGCGCTCCGAGCAGGACATCGCGTTCATCCCGTGGTTCCCGCTCGGCTCCGACGACCTCGGCGACGCGGTCGAGGTGCTCGACGCCGTTGCCGAGACGCACGGCGCCAGCCGTCATGGCGTCGCACTCGCCTGGTTGCTCCATCGCTCGCCGACGATGGTGCCGATCCCCGGTACCAAGACGATCGCGCACCTCGAGGACAACGTGTCGTCCGCCCACCTCGTCGACGCGATCACCGACGACGAGTGGGCCACCCTCGACGCGCTGGCCTGAACATGAGCTCCACGAACGAATCTGCAGACCGCACGGGCGCCGACATCGGCCTCGTCGGACTCGCCGTGATGGGTCGCAACCTCGTACTGAACATGGCCCGGAACGGGTTCGACGTCGGGGTCTACAACCGGACCACGTCGAAGATGACCGACTTCGTCGACGGTGAGGCCGCCGACGAGTCGGTCACCGGTCATGAAACGCTCCGAGAACTCGTCGACTCGTTGTCGAGTCCGGCGGTGGTGATGCTGATGGTGAAGGCCGGGCCGGCGGTCGACGCCGTCCTCGACGATCTCCTCCCGATGCTCGACGCCGGCGACATCGTCATCGACGGCGGGCAACTCCGACTACAAGGACACGCAACGCCGGGTCGAGCGCCTGACCGCCGACGGCATGCACTTCGTGGGTGCCGGAGTCTCGGGGGGCGAGGAAGGCGCGCTCAACGGCCCGTCGATCATGCCCGGTGGCTCAGCCGACGCCTGGCCGCATGTGAAGCCGATCCTGCAGAAGATCGCCGCGGTGGCCGACGACGGCGCACCCTGCTGCCAATGGTTGGGAGCTGGTGGCGCCGGTCATTTCGTCAAGATGGTCCACAACGGGATCGAGTACGGCGACATGCAGCTCATCGCCGAGGTCTACGACCTCATGGTGGCGAAGGGCATGTCGAACGCGGAGATGTCCGATGCTTTCGCCGGTTGGAACGAGGGACGGCTCGAATCGTTCCTGATCGAGATCACCGCCGACATCCTCTCGACGTCGTCGCCGGACGGCACGTCGACGCTCGACGAGATCCTCGACGCGGCGGGCCAGAAGGGGACCGGGCGATGGACGGCGGTGTACGGGTTCGAACTCGGCCAACCGGTCAGTCTGATCGCCGAAGCGGTCATCGCTCGTGTGGTGTCCTCGCTCGTCGATCAGCGCCAGCGCATGGCGGACGTGCTGGGCGACCCGAACCCGAGCATCGGAAGACGCGATCGAGCTGGCCGACCTCGAGGCGGCGCTCTACGCGTCGAAGATCGTGTCCTATGCGCAGGGCTTCTCGATGCTGGCAGCAGCGAGCAGCGAGCACGACTGGGACCTCGACCTCGCCGCGATCGCGTCGGTGTGGCGTGCCGGGTGCATCATCCGCGCCCGGTTCCTCGACGACATCGCGACGGTCTTCACCGAGACCCCGGAGATCGACAGCTTGCTCGCCGCTGACGCCTTCTCCGACGCTCTCGGCGCCGACGCTCAGGAGGGCTGGCGAGTCACCGTGCGGACGGCAGTCGGTGCAGGGGTCCCCGTCCCGACGCTGAGCTCTGCGATCGCCTTCTTCGACGCTTCGCGCAGGCGGCGACTGCCGGCGAACATGATCCAGGCGCAACGTGACTACTTCGGAGCTCACGGCTACGAGCGCATCGATCGAGCCCGCGGCGAGGACTTCCACACCGACTGGATCGGCGACGGGTCCGAACTGCCGATGGACTCCTACAACGCGTGACTCGGTGATTCAGGCCCGCGTGGCGTTGATCTCGGTGGCCTTCACCGCCGCCCACACGTCGGTCCCGGAGTCAGGCCCAGCGATGAAACGGCTCCTGGGGTGACGTCCGACCGCGATGGGGACGGGGTCGCCGAGGGTCACTCGAACGGTGTCGCCCATCGGCTCCACCAATTCGACCGTGGTCGGCCACACGTTGCGTTGACTGCCGCTCGGCCGTCGAGGGTGCAACGAGATCGCCGTCGGGTGGATCGTGACGAGCACGGCTCCGCGTAACTCGGGTGTCCGCGATCGTCAGCGAATGGTCGTGATCGTCGGAGTCGGACGGTCCCGCTGTCGGCGTCGCCGCCGAACAGGTTGGTCCCGGCGAGTGCAGCGACGTACGGGGTCGCCGGTGAGCGTCGGATCGTCGTCGGGTGACCCGGACTGGGTGATGCGACCGGCTTCGATGACGTCGATGCGATCGGCGAGCAGGAACGCATCGGCCGGGTCGTGTGTGACGAGCAGCCGTGGACCTTCGAACTCGCCGAGATGTGCGCGGAGCATCCTCCGGATCTCGGACCGGGTCTCGACGTCGAGGGAGGACAGCGGCTCGTCGAGCAGCAGCATGCGGGGCTCGACGCGAGGGCCCGGGCGATGGCGACGCGCTGGGCCTGGCCACCGGACAGGTCGGCGGGTCGACGGTGTGCCAGGTCGACCAGGTCGAGTCGGTCCAACCACCCTCGAGCGGCCTGCTCGAGACGCCTTGCCGGACGCGCCTCGACTGCGGGCCGCGAAGGCCACGTTGTCGAGCACGCTCAAGTGCTCGAACAGCAGCGCGTCCTGGAACACGACACCGATCCCGACGGGCTTCGGGAGGGAGGAACCCGGTGGCGTGCTCGAAACACCCGATCTCCGAGCATGATGCTCGTTCCCGTCGTCTCGCCATCGAAGCTCGACCCGCTCAGTGCCGAGACCGTGGTCGACTTGCCCGCGCCGTTCGGGCCGAGCAGCGCGACGGTCTGACCCGGCGGATCCGGATCGAGACGTCGAGGTCGAACGACCCGATCCTGCGGACGATGTGGGCGTCGAGCGCCGGCTCACCGTTGTGCTCCTGTCGTCCACCAGCGTCCACGGAGCGCGGTCAGCACGTCGATCGACAACACCACCATCAAGAGGCTGATCGCGATGGCTGCGTCCCGGTCCGATTCGAGCGACACGAACACGGCGAGCGGCAGCGTCTGTGTGCGGCCCTGCAGGTTGCCGGCGAACGTCACGGTCGCACCGAACTCGCCGAGCGCACGCGCCCACGCCAGCACGACCCCGGCTCGCAACGATGGCGCGATCATCGGCAGAGTGACCCGCCGGAACACGGTCAGCGGCGACGCGCCGAGCACCGCAGCTGCGTGTTCGCGTCGCTGATCGATCGACGACAGCGCACCTTCGACGGTGATCACGAGGAACGGCATCGCCACGAACGTGTTCGCGATGATCACACCCCATGTCGAGAACGGCAGCACCAGCCCGGTGGCCTCGGCGATCGGTTCGCCGATCACCCCGCGTCGACCGAGCGCGAAGAGCAGCGCCGCACCGCCGACGACCGGCGGGAGCACCATCGGCAGCGTGACGATCGCCCGCAGGAGTCCACGACCCGGGAACGTCAGCCTGCTGAGCACCCAAGCGAGCGGCACGCCGAGCAAGGTGGCGAGCGCCGCAGCGGCGAGCGATGTGATCAACGAGAGGCGAAGTGCGTCCAGCACGACGTCGTCGGTCGCCAGCTCGCCGAGTCGAGACCACGGCGTGACGCCGAGCAGTCCGATCAGCGGCAGGACGAACAGCGTCGCCCCGATCACGCCGAGCACGACCAGGAGCGCCGGCGGTCGTCGCCGAGCCGTACTCACGGCGTGCCGAACCCGGCAGCTTCCATGACCGCTCGACCTTCGTCCGAGAGCACGAACGCGATGAAGGCGGCAGCGTTCTCGGCGTGTGGCAGCGTCCATCAGCGGGGCGATCGGATAGCGAACGTCGGCACCGTCGAGCGGCCCGATGACCTCGATGTCATCCGGGCGGGAGGCGGCGTCGGTCGCATAGACGACGCCGACGTCGAGTTCGCCGATCGCCAACTTGGTGGTCAGCGAACGAACGTCGCTCTCGAAGGTGTCCACCTCCGGCTCGATTCCTGCGAGCGCGAGCGCCTCGCTCGCGTACTCGGCCGCACGGCACCTGGACCGCGCACAGGCCGACCAGGAGTCCGGGGTCGGCCAGACTCTCCGCGCCGGAGATCGATGCCGAACCGTCGACAGGAGCGGCGATCACCAACTCGTTGGTCGCGAACACGGTCGGCACCGCGACGTGGCCTTCACCTGCCAGCTCGGTCATCACCGTCTCGTTCGCCACTGCGACCACGTCGGCGGGAGCACCCTGGTCGATCTGCAACCGGAGCGCGCTGCTCGCAGCGAAACTGACGTCGACGTCGACGCCGGGGTTCGCCTGCTCGAACGCCGACCTCCATCTCCCCGAACACGTCCGTCAGCGAGGACGCCGCGAGCACGAGGACCGTCTGGTCGTCGACCGCCTCCGCACGCTCCGGCGAGCAAGCCCGCAGCGAGGAGCGAACGGTGTCCATCGGCGGATCATCGAGCGCGCAACGCTACTGCCGGGTCGGGGCAAGTGTCATCGCCGTCAGCGCAGCGGGATGACGAAGCAGCGGTCGCTGAGTTCACCGAGGGCGTAGGCGCCGTAGTCGATGTCGAAGTCGGAGTAGAGGCCGCGGCACGGTTCGCTCCACGCCAACGCTTCGGGCGACGACATGCGATGCACGACCTGCATGATCCCGCCGTCGAACACCCGATACTCGGCCCACGTGCCGGGGAAGTCCTTCGTGCAGCCGACCTCGATGCTCGAGATGCCCGACATGGTCATCGTGCGCACCCGATGGCGATGGGTGTGGCCGCAGGCATACGCGACGATCGAACTGCGCCGTGCGCACACGTCGTCGAGTCGGTCGCTCGCGTCCGGGTGGAGTCCGAAGTAGTCGTCGCTGCGCTTCGATTCGCTCGGGTCCGCACTCGTTCCGGCGATCCACTGCTGGTGGTGGCCCATCACGAGCACCGGGTTCGTCGCGCCGGCAGCGAGCGCATCGAGCCAGTCCGCCTGATCGGCGGTGATCGTCGCCCGTCGTGGATCCGGGGATGGCCGTGTCCAGCAGAGCGACGGTCACGCCCGGCAGATCGATGCGTTGATCCCCCGCATAGGCGTCCTGGTGGCGGTAGCTGTCGTGGTTGCCGCGGACGACGTGCAACCGATCGCCGAACGGGGTGCGGTAGCAGCTCCTCGAACGCAGCCCACTCCTCGGGCGCGCCGTCGAGCGACAGGTCGCCCTTCACGACGACCGCAGCCGGGTCGAGCGCCGCCATCTCCGCCACAGCGGCGCGGTTCATCACCTCGGGATATGGCTCGGCTCGCCGGCGCCGATCGTCGGATCGGACCCAGCTCGAGGTCGTCGATCTGGCCTGCGCTCATCTCACCGAAGTGGACGTCGTTCACGGTCGTGACGACGCAGTGCAGTGCCCCGGACGGACGTGCCAGCGTGCGGATCGGGATCTCGTGGACGACGTCGGGGTCGGTCGGATCCGGCACCTCGACCACGACGTCGGCGTCGGGCTGGAGACCGGCGAAGCGGTGGACGACGACGGGTGCGTCGTCCGTCGGGGTGACGTGGACGACGGCGTCGGAGTCGGTGACGGTCGTGACGTCGATGGTCGTCATCGATACGGACGTTCGCGCCGTGCCGGAGCAGGCACGCTCCACCACCGACCCGAGAAGCGCCACGAACGCGAACGTACTGCGTCGACGGTGGGGAGCACGACGATCGGCTTGGGCCACAGCGCTTCGGTGGCGGCGACGATCGCAGCCGCCTCTTCGTCGGTCGGTGCCGGCGACATCATCAGACCGGTCGGTGGCGGCAGCAGTTCGAACGACACGACGCACACCGTACTCGTCGTGATGGCTCCGTTCGCAGCCGTCGCCGTCGGCCGTGTCACGCTCAATCGTCGGCGGTCCAGACTTCGCGCTCGGCGGCGCGTCACCACGGTGCCGGCGAGGCGGTCGTGGAAGGTACGCCGCTGGCTGTCGACGAAGGCGATGACGTAGCCGAACAGGAGGATCGGCGAGATCACGTGGCGCCCGAGCATCCGAAGCGCACCACGGCCCTGGTCGATGTAGGACCCGTTGATCGCGTCGACCACCGTGGTGCCGGCGACTCGATTACCGACCCACTTGCCGCTCGTCGCCAACGCTCGTGCGCCGAGCACGACCACGGCGATGAATCCGAACAACGCGACCGTCACGCCGAGGAGTGCGGCCACCAGACCGTCTCCGAGCAGCAGGATCAGCAGGCCGGGGAGCGCGGCCAGGCTGACCACGAGCGTGTCGACGACCGCTCCGACCGCACGTTGCCCGAACGATGCGAACGACGGATCGAATTCGATCCCTGCGCCGACCTCGATGACGATGTCCGAGGCGGTCGAAGGTCGTGTGAGGTCGCGTGGATCGGTCAGCTTGCCGGCGATGGCGGGAGGCGGGGGCGCGGCGACTCCCGTGGGTTCGCGCCCGACGGGATCGTTCGCCTGCTCGGCGGTCTCGGCGCCGAGGCGGGCGAGGATGTCGTCGAGATCGTCGTGGGCCGGTTGCGGCGCCACGACCGGTGCCGGCGCTTCGGGCGGGGTCGCAGCGACCGCAGGTGTCGGAGCGGGTGTCGTGGGCTGAGTGGGTCGCCCCGGTGGGGGAGGAGGCACGGCCGGTGTCGACGGTGCGGGAGCGGGGCTCGGCATCTCGGGGGCAACGGGCGACGCCGGAGTCGGGGGCGCAGCAGGCGTGGGCGTGGCGGTCGGGGCGCCAGGCGGAGCGGGCGCCGCCGGCGGTGGAGGAGGTGGAACGGGTGACGCCGGCGGCGGTGGCGGAAGGGTGAGGCGGGCGGAGGTGGTGGTGGCGGGACGTCAGACGCCGACGGTTCGAGCACGGCTGCGTGAGGCGGAGGGCCGCAGAGGGCGACGGTGGAGGGGGAGGAGCGACAGACGGCGGCGCAGGGACGCCCGAGGTCGGGTCGTGCGGTGCGTCGGCGTCCGAACTCATCGAGGCCATCCTTGCACGATCGTCGTTCCGATCGGTGAACTGGTGCCCACCGACATGCCACTTGCGGGCGTGAGCGACTCGGCGAGCAGGACCGCGGACGAACGCGGGCGTCAGAGTGGGACGTTGCCGTGCTTGCGCTTCGGCAGGTCTTCGCGTCTTGGTGCTCGAGCATCCGCAGCCCGGCGACCAGCTTCTTGCGGGTGTCGGCCGGGTCGATCACGTCGTCGATGTAGCCACGCTCGGCAGCTGCGTACGGGTTGGCGTACTTCTCGGTGTAGTCCGCGACCAGTTCGGCGCGGCGTGCGGCCGGGTCGGCGGCCTGCTGCAGCTCGCGGCGGTACACGATCTCGACGGCACCCTGCGGGACCCATCACGGCGAGTTCGGCCGACGGCCACGCGAACGCCAGGTCGCGAGCCGATCGACTTCGAGTCCATCACGACGTAGGCGCCGCCGTAGGCCTTGCGGGTGATGACGCAGATGCGCGGCACGGTCGCCTCGCAGTACGCGTAGAGCAGCTTGGCGCCGTGGCGGATGATGCCGCCGTACTCCTGGTCGACACCGGGCAGGAAGCCGGGCACGTCGACGAAGGTGATCAGCGGGATGTTGAACGAGTCGCAGGTGCGCACGAAGCGAGCGGCCTTCTCGGCGGACTCGATGTCGAGCACGCCGGCGAGGATCTTGGGCTGGTTGCCGACGACGCCGACGGGCTTGCCGTCGATGCGGGCGAAACCGCACACGATCGACTTGGCCCAGTGCGGGAAGTACTCGAAGAACTCGCCGTTGTCGACGCAGTGGCTGATGACCTTCGACCATGTCGTAGGGCAGGTTCGGTGAGTCGGGCAGGATCGTCGTGCAGCTCGGGGCACGACCGGTCGGGGTCGTCGCCGAGGTCCTCGACCGGCGGCTCCTCGAGGTTGTTCGACGGCAGGAAGCCGAGCAGGAAGCGCACGTCGTCGAGGCACGGCCTTCTCGTCGGGCGACGACGAACGTGGCGACGCCCGACTTCGATGCGTGGCTCATCGCGCCGCCGAGTTCTTCGAGCGTGACGTCTTCGCCGGTCACGGTCTTCACGACGTCGGGGCCGGTGATGAACATGTGGCTGCGTCTCGCGGACCATGAAGATGAAGTCGGTCATGGCGGGCGAGTAGACGGCGCCGCCGGCGCACGGCCCGAGGATCACCGAGATCTGCGGGATCACGCCCGATGCCTGCACGTTGCGCCGGAAGATGCCGCCGTAGCGACGCGAGGCTGACCACACCCTCCTGGATGCGAGCACCTGCGCCGTCGTTGAGGCCGATGACCGGGGCGCCGACCTTGGCGGCGAGGTCCATCATCTTGTGGATCTTCTCGGCGAACACCTCGCCGAGGGCTCCGCCGAAGACCGTGAAGTCCTGGGAGAAGACGAAGACCTTGCGGCCGTCGACGGTGCCCCAGCCGGTGATCACACCGTCGGTGTAGGGGCGGTCCTCCAGGCCCGAGGTGTGTGCGCGGTGACGGGCCAGCAGGTCGAGTTCGTGGAACGAGCCGTCGTCGAGGAAGTAGTCGAGACGCTCGCGGGCGAGCATCTTGCCCTTCTCGTGCTGGCGGTCGACCGAACGCTGCGAACCGGCGTGCAGTGCCTGTTCCCGACGGTCGGCCAGGTCGCGATCTTCTCGTCCATACTCACGGCCGGAAAGCTACCCGAGTCCGCCCGAACAGTCCGATTGCTGCGATTCCTCGTCTCGTCGGTGCCGAGAGGCTCCGTCGTTGCCGTGCGCCTTCCAGCACTCGAACCACGGTCTCGGGACTCGGTGTCGTGCTCGATGCCGGAACAGCTTTCTCGGATTCGCGAGCAGCTGCCAGACTGGCCGCGTGGATGACGACACGCCGTGGAACTTGCCGATGCAGCCGCCGGTCGAGCCGATGTTGGCGAAGCTGGCGCGTGCGATCCCGAAGCCGGTGGCCGACGACCGACGATGGCGGCTGGTTGTTCGAGCCGAAGTGGGACGGCTTTCGATGCATCGTGTTCCGCGACGGGCGACCGGATCGAACTGTTCTCGCGCAAGCTCAAGCCGCTGGCCCGCTACTTCCCCGAGCTGCTCGAGCCGTTGCTGCGAGCCCTGCCGGTTCGGTGCGTCGTCGACGGTGAGATCGTCGTCCCCGATCGCGAGGCGAACGGCCTCGACTTCGATGCGCTGCTGCAACGGATCCACCCGGCCAAGTCGCGCATCGACCGGCTCGCAGCCGAGACGCCGTCCGAGTTCGTCGCATTCGACGTGCTGGCGGTCGGCGACGAGACGCTCGTCGACCAGCCGATGCGACTTCGGCGCGAACGGCTCGTCGAGATCGTGGACGTCACCGACCGTGTCCGGGTCACGCCGGCGTCGACCGACCGCGCCGAGGCCGAGGAGTGGTTCTCGACGTTCGAGGGTGCCGGGCTGGACGGCATCATCGCCAAGCCGTCGGATGGCACGTACGAACCGGGCAAGCGATCGTTGGTCAAGGTCAAGCATCAGCGCACCGGCGTCGTGGCGATCCCCGGCTTCCGGATCCACAAGGACGGCAACGGGGTCGGCTCGCTGATGTGCGCGCTGTACCGATCGTGACTCCGACGGAGACGCGCACGACGGCGACCTCGCTCGGTCGGTGTCGCGGCGTCGTTCTCGGTCAAGCGACGCAGCGAGCTGCTCGAGGAACTGAGCTCGAAGACGGTCGATGCGTCGGCGCGGAGGCATACGAACGTCACCCGTGGGCGCGACTGGATCGTCGTGGCAGGACGAGCCGCAAGGCCAAGACCGACATCGGGCGAGTCGACGTCGGCGACCGATCGTGCCGCCGGTGGGAGCCGCTGGAACATGGGCAAGGACACCTCGTTCGTTCCGCTCGCCACGACGAAGGACGCCGGACTCGTTGCCGAGGTGACGTTCGGTCAGCTCGAAGGCAGCCGGTTCCGCCATGGCGTGTCCTTCGTCCGGCTGGCGGCCGGAGTTGACGCCCGATCGACTGCCGGATCGACCAGCTCGACGTCGCCACGCCCGTCGACTTCGCCACCCTCTTCTGATCTGCGTCGCGAAGCAGCGTTGGGTGCCGCTTCACGATCGGGTCAGCCGTCGGTGGTGGGGACCTCGGTCACTTCGACCTCGACGATGCTGACCGTGGGAGCGACCACGGGATTCGTCACGGCGGTGCCGTCGGCGTCGAGCACGCTGAAGATCTGCGGCGTCGCTGGTGATCGTGCCGCTCGTGGTGTTCGCCTCGACGGTGACGACCCAGTCGCCGGGCACGGTCGAACGGGAAACCGACTGCTTCGTCGCGGACGGCGAAGCCCGGTCCGTCGATCTGGATCGCCTGGCGATAGCCGACCAGCGTCGGGTTGACCGGCGCCCTCAAGCACCACGTCGAGCCCGATGAGCCCTTCGGCGGGCTCCTTCGACTTCGACCTGCATGCCCGACGTTGCCGACCTCGTTGTCGGTGAAGCGGACCACCACCTCGATGACTTCTGCCGCGTCCGCGTGGGTCTGGGTGACCTCGTAGTCGATCGCTCGGCGACGGGTCGACATTCGGCGGCGTGAAGGCGAGCAGCCAGGCGCTCAATGCGAGGGTGACCACGCCGATGGCGGCTTCGGCGCCGAAGGCCCGTCGGAGTCGAGTCGAGAGCGCGACGCTCATCTGCTGGGCCCGATTGAGTCGTCTGCGCGACGAACTGGCGAGCGGAGAACGCCACGAAGATCATCACCGCGACGACCACGGTCTTGAGCACGACGACCCGCCCGTGGCCGGATTGGAAGAGCTCGCCACCGTCGAGGCGGAACATCTGGATGAGGCCGGTGACGATCGTGACGACGATCGCCGGTGTGGAGATCCGACCGAACCCACGGACAGCGTGGATGAGGTCCTCGTCGCCGGGTCCGGCCAACACGACACGTGCGAGCAGGACGACACCGCCGACCCACACCGACATCGCCAGAGCGTGCAGCGACGCCCATCAGCGACGCCGAGGGCAGCGCAGGTCGCCGACGGTACGCGAGATGCCGATGGTCGCTGCGGCGAGGCCGGGGATGCCGAGCGCGCGCGAGTTGCGTGGTCGGGTCGATTGCCCGATCGGGTCGGAATGCCACCCAGGCCGAGGCGATCAACAGCACGAGGCGGAGGAGTACGGCGCGACCGGCCCAACCGGCGTCGATGAGGTCGAGCCAGGTTCCCGGACTGAACGGTCCACCACCTCCGTCGGGGGTGACCGCCGACGGCGCGAACGCGACGTAGAGCAGCGTGCCGATCATTGCAACGACCCACACGGCACGCAGGAACCTGATCGTGACCAGGTATTCGACGCCCTCGGGCCATGCGGCGGTGATGACGAGCAGCGAGCCG
The DNA here is from genome assembly GCA_963797925.1 of Ilumatobacteraceae bacterium. GTDB lineage: Bacteria > Actinomycetota > Acidimicrobiia > Acidimicrobiales > Ilumatobacteraceae > Ilumatobacter_A. Next base: position 101,263 of record CAWCQZ010000004.1, read on the forward strand.
AACAGGATGGCGATGCCGAGCGTCGAGACGAGACGCCCGAGCCAGACCGCTGCGTTGCCGCTCCCCGCGACCGAGAGATCGACCACGACGGGATCGTCCTCGATCGTCGTCACGGGCGTGCCGTCGGGATTGACCGTCGCGGTCGGGGCGGGCGCGGTCGTCGTGGAGGGATCCGGGTCGCGCCGGCAACGGGTGTCGTTGCGGCGTCCGGGGTCGCTGTCGTGTCGGGGGTCGCTTCTCGTCCACCGGTTCGCCGTCGACGGTCGTGTCGCTGGTGGCAACGGGCGCTCTCGACGATGAAGGTGATGATGCCTCGACCGTTGGGCTCACCGTCGGTGTTGCTGACGGCCCAACGGGCGGTGCACGTGCCGGCGGGGAGCGGTCGGTCGATCTCGACCTGGAGCGTGGTGCCGTCGACGACCTCGGGGGTCGGAAGCTGGACGGGATTGTCGCAATCGAGCGCGATCGTGTTCGGCTCGCCGAGTTCTTCGGCGAAGACGATGACGATCACGTCCGGGCGACACGGCCAGCGAGGTGCCGCTGTCGGGCGCCGAGTTGACGACGGAGTTCTCGGCAGCAGCGGACCCGGGCGTGAGACCGAGGAGCGTCGATGACGGACACCACGACGGCCATGAGGAGCCGCACCGAGGATCGTCTGCCGGCGCGGGACGCGGCGCGCCTGGCCGAAGGGGAGCAGAGGTGCGATCACGATGCGCCGAGGTTAGTGGTGGTCGCCCGAGACTCGGTGTCGATCGGTCACACGAGCATCATCCGAAGCTTCGCTCCCTGCATCCGCCGATGCCGAGTTCTGCGGCCAGTTCGATGCGTCCTCGCGCCAGTTCGAGGATCTCGTCCGGGCGGCATCGATGCCGTCTGCGTCGGCGCTCGACGCGATCGTCGCCGACAACAGGGACCACTGTTCGGCTTGGTCTCGGGTGTTCATGACGAACGTCCGGTGATCGTCGCGGACATCGCCGATTCGATGCCGACGTCTTCGAGCGAGTCCGCTTCGGAGGCGATGACCCGTGCCACCTCGCCCGCCCAGTCCGTCTCGGCGATTTCTTCACCGGGGACGGGCAATTCGGCCAACTGTTCGTCGGTTGCAGCGCAGATGTCGGAGACCGTGGCCGGATAGAAGCTCGGCCTGGAGCGGGTCTGGTCCGGTCGTCGGTCCTGGCCAGCCTCTCCTGCGCCGGATGTGGTCGAGCAGCCGGTCGACGCAAGGACCATCGTCACGACGACGAGTGCGGCGACGATGAACGACCAGGCGTCGGCGGGTTTCATGGGAGAGGGCCATCGGTGCGAAATCGTAGGCCGAGTCCACGGTCCGGCCGCGTCGCCTCGCGTCGGTAGGGTGACCGGCGATGGCCACCCAGTCGCTGTACCGCCGCTATCGGCCCCGCCGATTCTCCGAACTGAAGGGTCAGGACCACATCGTCCGAGCTCTGCGTACGTCGGTCGCCGAGGGTCGCGAGGGGCAGGCATACCTGTTCTCCGGGCCCGCGCGGCACCGGCAAGACCACCACGGCTCGGATCATGGCCAAGGTCCTCAACTGCCAGAATCCCGCGGACGGCGAACCGTGCTGCGAGTGCGATTCGTGCCTGTCGGTCGAGGCAGGGCACGAGCTACGACGTCCACGAATTCGACGCAGCGTCGAACAACGGCGTCGACGCCATGCGCGACCTGATCGAGAAGGCGTCGCTCGGCACGCCCGGTCGCCACAAGGTGTACATCCTCGACGAGGTCCACATGCTCTCGAAGGGCGCCGAAGCTGCGCTGTTGAAGACGCTCGAGGAGCCGCCGCCGCACGTGGTGTTCGTGCTCGCCACGACCGACCCGCAGAAGATGTCGGACACGATCCGCAGCCGCACGCAGCACCTGCAGTTCCATCTGCTCGCTCCCGACACGCTGCAGCAGCACGTCCGCTGGGTCGCCGAGGACGCCGGACTCACGGTGACGCGACGAGGCGATCGAGCAGGTCGTCGCCCAGGGAGCAGGGTCGCCTCGCGACACGCTGTCGTGCCTCGAACTGATGTCGAACGCGGGTGGCGACGTGGCGAGGTGATCGCGCTCGACGAGTTCGTGGAGTCGATGGTCGAGAACGATCCCGGTCGGGCGTTGAAGATGGTGGCGCATGCGATCAGCCGAGGTCGCGACCCGCGCACGATCACCGAGGAACTGATCGCGGTTCCTGCGCAACGGCTTCCTGTCGCTGATGGCACCCGAACTGGTGCAGCTGCCGTCGCAACGCATCGAGGCGCTGACCGATCTGGCTCGCCGGCTCGGTCCGGCCGGACTGGTCCGCGGGATCGAGACGCTCGGCGAAGCGTTGACCGAGATGCGCCAGGCCCCGGATCCTCGCGTGCTGCTCGACGTGGCGATCGTCCAGCTCACGTCGGAGACAGGTCGGTGGCGCCGACATCGCTGGGCTGACCGCTCGGATCCAGACGCTCGAACGTCAGATCGCCGAGGGGATCCCGGCTGCGGCTGCGCTCCGCTCGGCCGTGGCTCGGCGCCCGTGCCGGCCCGGTGCGGACGCTCCCGACGGCGCCTGTCGCGCCGACACCGGCGCCCGTCGACCCGTCGACCGGGCGAGCCAAACTCGGGTCGCGCCAGGTGCGGCTGCGAGCGGCACCCGAGCCTGCGCCACGCCGGCAACCCCTGCGCCACCGTCGGACCAGCAGCGGATGCTGCACCGTCGGCTACGGACGCGCCGCGGCGGACCAAGCGCCCGCCGACACCGGCTCGCAACCCGTCGCGGCCGAGGCACCGCAACCGGCTGCTGCACCTGCCGCCGCCGCTCCGGCTTCGAGCCGGAGCCGGAACCCGCACCGCCAGCGGGCTGCCGGCGGGCAGATCTCGCCGGCCGACTGGGACACGGTTCGAACGCCGAACTGCGCGGCATGGCCCGAGCGGTGCTACTCGCCGGCCACGCATGTTGCATCCACTGCTGGATCCGTGACGCTCGGAGCGCCGAACGATGCGCACCGAGCGAAGTGCGAGCAGCATCGAGAGGCGGTCGAGAAGGCGCTGAGCGCTCACACCGGCTCGCCGGTACGGTCGAACTGGTCGTCGACGGCGAAGGCGGACGGCGGCGGTGGAGGCGAGTCGCCGTCGCCAGCACCCACAGGCGAGCCAGCATCGCCGGCGCCCGCACCTGCTGGCGAGCCAGCATCGCCGGCGCCCGCGGCGAACCCGTCGCCGGCGCCCGCTCGATCCGCTGCAGCGGCGCCGGGAGCGACGGCGACGTCGGACGTTCCGGCGGTCATGTCGACGACGGGGGCATTGGCACACGACAGCGATCCGGCCCCCCAGGCGTCACCCGACCCGGCGCATCTCAGCGTCGTCCCGGTGGCGGAACCAGCGCCGCCGGTCGTCGAGCCGACGCTCGCAGTTCCGAGCGCCGCCCACCCCCGTGTTGAACGGCCGAGCAATCGCCGATCAGGCGCGGAGCCAGGGTCCGGCGCCCGACCCTGACGAAGGCCTCCAACGGTTGGCCGATTCGTTGCCCGACGACGACGATGTCGACATCGATGACCTCGTCGACGCGCCACCAGAGACGGTCAAGACGCCGATCGACCGCTTGGCCGATGCGTTTCCCGGCTCCGAGATGGTCGACGACCAGTACTGACCGACGAACGCATCGACTGACGACCCCGCATCATGGCCAGCACCTACACCCAGCCCCGGTCCAGACGCTGATCGACGAACTCGGTCGCCTCCCGGCGTCGGACCGAAGTCGGCGCAACGCATTGCGTTCCACCTGCTGAAGATCCCGGTCGACGATGTCGACTCGTCTGGCTGACGCGATCACCGATGCCAAGGCCCGGACCCGCTTCTGTGAGCGATGCTTCAACGTCGCCGACGACACGTTGTGCCCGATCTGCAACGACGACGGTCGCGACACCGCGGTCGCTGTGTGTCGTCGAGGAGTCGAGGGACATCGTCGCACTGGAGCGAACCGGTGAGTTCCGCGGCCGATACCACGTGCTGCTCGGAGCGATGAGCCCGCTCGAAGGCATCGGACCCGAGCAGTTGAAGGTCCGCGAACTCGTGACACGCATCGAGCCCGAGGGCGTCGAGGAGATCATCCTGTGCACGAACCCGAACACCGAGGGCGAAGTCACGGCGATGTATCTCGCGCGATTGCTCAAGCCGATCGGTCTGATCGTGACCCGGATCGCCAGTGGCCTCCCGGTCGGGGGCGACCTCGAGTACGCCGACGAGCTCACCCTCGGTCGGGCGCTCGAAGGCCGTCGCAACGTCGAATAGCGGCCGGGCCCGGCAAACCGACCAGGTCGCGGAAACACCCGAATCGGCAAAAAGGCCCGCTCGGACGGCTGCCCAACCCCGCACCCGCCGCTGAAGTGACGCGAGCGAAAGCGAGCTCGGAGCGCCGAGGCGAAGCCAGGAAGTCGTTGGCGAGGCCCGGGTCAGCACCCGCCTGATTCGCGCTCGGGGCTCCGTCGGCGAGGCCGTGAGTACGAGACCGTGAAAATGAACTGAGGCACCGTCTCAACGAACCGGTAGCGGGCGGACGGGCCGGTTCGAATTGACGATGCCTCAGAGGCTGTCGACTCGGAGCTGTTGTTGGCTTCCGGTCGAGCGATCAAGTTGTTGCACTTACGTTACGAAATCAATGTCCTTCTGTCAACCTGTTCTATACAAAAGACAGGCAGGACGCCAAAGGCGGCTGAAAAGCCACAGAAACGCCTCACCCGATGTGCTGAAATCGCCACACTAGGCGTTTTGCCTTGACAGAGAGTGCAGAAAGCCTCGACTTGGGATCGAGACTTTGGAGGACATTGTTGTCGCCATGTGAGGGGCGTCTCGAGGTCAGACCGTCTTCAGGATGATGGCGTCGCCCTGCCCGCCGCCACCGCAGAGGCCGGCAGCGCCGATTCCACCGCCACGACGCTTCAGCTCGTGGAGCATGGTGAGTGCCAGGCGGTTGCCGGACATGCCGATCGGGTGGCCCAGCGCAATGGCTCCGCCGTTCACGTTGACGATCTCGTCGGAGATCCCGAGTTCGGCGATCGATGCGATGCCGACGGCTGCGAAGGCCTCGTTGAGCTCGAACAGGTCGATGTCGGCAATGGCCACACCGGCTTTGTCGGCGGCCTGCATGACCGCTCGGCTCGGCTGGGTCAGCAGCGAGGCGTTGTCCGGTCCGGCGACCATGCCGTAGGACACGAACTCACCGAGGGGCGTGACGCCGCGCTTCTCGGCTTCGGCCTTCGACATCACGATCACCGCGGAAGCTCCGTCCGACAGCTGCGAGGCGTTGGCGGCGGTGATGGTGCCGTCCTTGTCGAATGCGGGGCGCATGCCGGCGAGCGCTCTCGACCGTGGTGTCGGCACGAACGCCTTCGTCGTGCTCGACCACGATCGGATCGCCCTTGCGCTGCGGCACGGACACGGTGACGATCTCGTCGGCGAACTTGCCGGCTTCGATCGCTGCGGCCGCCCGCTGGTTCGAGGCAGCGGCGAGCGCGTCCTGCTGTTCGCGGCGTGATCTCGGTCTCGCCGGTGTAGCGCTCGGTGCCGAGACCCATCAGGCACGAGTCGAACGAGCACCAGAGGCCGTCGGCGATGATCGCGTCACGCAGCTCGGTGTTGCCGTAGCGGAAACCGCCGCGGGCCCCGTCGGCGAGGTACGGCGCGTTGGTCATCGACTCCATGCCGCCGGCCACGACGATGTCGGCGTCGCCCATCGCCACCATCTGATGCGCGAGGTAGATCGAGTTGAGGCCCGACAGGCAGACCTTGTTGATGTTGACCGACGGGACGTTCATCGGGATGCCGGCCTTGCTGGCAGCCTGGCGAGCAGGTACCTGACCGGCGCCGGCCATCAGCACCTGGCCCATGATCACGTGATCGACGTCCTCGGGAGCGACGCCGGACCGCGAGAGGGCCTCGGCGATCGCGATGCCGCCGAGATCGGCAGCCGAGAACGATGCGAGCGCACCGCTCATCTTGCCGATCGGGGTACGAGCGCCGGCGATGATGTACGAACCTTGAGTCATGACACAACGGTAGTCGCGCCCTACTGGTCGGTAACAAAGGTGCAGGCGGTGGCGCCTCGGTCAACACGTCGGTTCGACGCAAGCGTGACGTCACGCTCCCGGCTTTGGTCGCCCGTGTTACCCATCGGTAACGTCGCCGGTATGGAGAAGATTCTCGAAGCGATCCAAGCAGGTGCGAGCGGCGACGAGATCGCCAACCTCCCCATTCCCGGACAGCTACCGGGCTGCGTTCGTCAAGCGCGACGAGGCCGCGATGTTCGAAGGCGTCGAGTCCTGGGACAAGGACCCGCGCAAGAGCCTGCACGTCGACGAGGTCCGCCACGCCGGAACTCGCTCCCGACGAGGTGTACATCGCGGTGATGGCATCGAGCATCAACTTCAACACCGTGTGGACCTCGATCTTCGAGCCGCTGCCGACGTTCGGCTTCCTCGACCGAATGGCTCGCGAGAGCGAATCGGCGCAGCGACACGCACGCGACGAACACATCGTCGGGCTCCGACGCATCGGGCGTCGTGCTCCGGGTCGGCTCAGCCGTCCGCAACTGGAAGCCCGGCGACCGGGTCACCGTGCAGTGCAACTACGTCGACGATCAGGATCCGAGCGCCCACAACGACTCGATGCTCGCGCGAATCAGAAGATCTGGGGTTTCGAGACCAACTTCGGGGCGCTCGCCGACCTCTCGGTCGTGAAGGCCAACCAGCTGATGCCCAAGCCGACACACCTCTCGTGGGAGGAGTCAGCGGTCAACGGACTCTGCAGTGCCACGTCGTACCGGATGCTCGTCAGCGACAACGGTGCCCGCATGAAGCAGGGCGACAGCGTCCTCATCTGGGGTGCCACCGGCGGCATCGGCGGTTACGCCGTGCAGTACGTGCTCAACGGCGGCGGCACGCCGATCGGCGTCGTCTCGTCACCCGAGCGCGCCGAGATCCTCAACCGCATGGGTTGCGAGGCGGTGATCGATCGCAAGGCCGCGAACTACCAGTTCTGGTCGGACGAGCACACCCAGGACGAGAAGGAATGGCGCCGCTTCGGCAAGGACATCCGCAACGTCAACAACGGTGAAGACGTCGACATCGTGTTCGAGCACCCCGGCCGTTCGACGATGGGCGCCTCGGTCTTCGCGGCCAAGCGCGGTGGCACGATCGTCACCTGTGCCGCCACCTCGGGCTACATGGTCGAGTTCGACAACCGCCACTTCTGGATGAAGCTCAAGCAACTCGTCTCGTCGCACTTCGCCAACTACGCCGAGTCCTGGGCGGCCAACAAGCTGCTCTGTGAGGGCAAGATCCAGCCGCTGCTCACCGACACCTACACCCTCGAGCAGGTCGGAGAAGCGTCGCTGGCGGTGCACCAGCAACAAGGCCGAAGGCAAGCTCGGCGTGCTGTGTCTGGCTCCCGGCGAAGGTCTCGGCGTCGACGACCCCGAACGTCGCGAGGCGATCGGCGACGACAAGATCAGCGTGTTCAGGGGCAACTGAACGTTCGGCGGGCACACTGCTCCGCGTGACAGACCATCCGGCTGCTCTGTTGATCGACATGGACGGCACGATCGTCGACTCGGAGCCCTACTGGATCGCCACGGAACACGAACTGGTCGAGTCGTTCGGCGGGACGTGGAGCCGGAGCGACGCGCATTCGATCGTCGGGTTCGATCTTCTCGACGCGGCGACCGAACTGCGTGATCGCGGTGGCGTTCGAATGGAGCCTCCGGCGATCGTCGAGCACTTGCTCGACGGCGTGATCGCCAAGTGCCAGGCGCATCTGCCGTGGCGCCCAGGGGCCCGTGAGCTGCTGATCGAAGCGTCGTGACGCCGGAGTGCCGTGCGTGCTCGTGACGATGTCGTGGCGTCGCTTCGCCGATGCCGTGCTCGCCGAGGCGCCCGAGGGTGTGTTCATCGGGCTCGATCACGGGCGACGAGGTCGACGCACGGCAAGCCGGCGCCCGACCCGTATCTGGCTGCTGCCGCGCTCGTCGGCGTCGACCCGTCCGAGTGCGTCGCGATCGAGGATTCGCCGACCGGTGTGGCGTCCGCACTCGCAGCCGGCTGTCGCACCGTCGCCGTTCCACATGTGGTCGACGTCGAACCGCGACCGACACTGACGATCTGGCCCGACCTCGCCGGCCGCACGCTGGCCGACCTCGCTGCCATCTGACCTGAGCGGGCGAAGTGCCAGGCACTTCGCCCGCCTCAGGGTCGGAGGTCGGCGTGGTGGCGCGCCATGTTGTCCGGGTAGCTCCGCGCGAAGTAGTTCCAGAGCTGCTCGCCGTAGGTGCTCGTGTCGGTGGCGCTCGCCATGTCACCGGTGCCGGTCGCCGTCTGCTCGGCGCTGGCCATGAACCCGGCGGTTCGATGCCGTTCGCTCGCTGCCACTGCGTCGACGAAGCGCGGTGCCATCGGCATCGGACTGAGTTCGGTGTCGAGCGACGGCCCGTGGAAGTACGCAGCCGACATGCGATCGGTTGCGGCGATGACCCGATGGGCGGTGGCCGACGAAGTAGTTCCCGGTCATCGCCTGGAGCATCTCACCGAGGTTCAGCACGAACGTCCCGGGGATCGAGCGGCACGTCGATCCAGTCGCCGCTGGGGTCGATGACCTGGAGTCCGGCGCGTCACTCCCGGAGCGAGGAGCGTCACGAACCCGGTGTCGTGGTGAGCGTTCACGCCCGCCCCGCCGTCGGGAGTCGGCGGGTAGTGGATCATCTTGGTCAGCGACATCGGCTGCGCACCGAACAGTTCGGCGAAGTAGGAGCGGTCGCAGGCCGAGCCCGGTCGCCAGCAGTTCCAGGATGCGGTCGGCCAGGTCGCCGAGCTCGCGCATCCAGCGCGTCGTGACGCTGCGATGGTCGGAGAGGACGTCGTCGGGCATCCACTGGTTCGGGCCGAGCAGGCGTGTTCCGGTGCGTTTCCGGCCGTCGATGTCGGCGACCGGCCACTCGCTCCACACGTCGATCTGCTCGCGGACGTCGACCCGGTTGTTCGTGAACTCCGAGCCGACCGCCTCCCACCCGCGGAACTGTGGGCGACCGGCGCTTGTCGATCAACGCCTTCGCCTCGTCGTCCAGTGCGAAGAATCGATCCATCAGACTCGAACACGTCGTCGATCACCTCGGGCTCGACGCCGTGGCGGTCGATGACCGCGAATCCGACGTCGTGGCAGACGGTGCACAGCTCGTCGGCGAGCGCTCCGCGACGGCGTCGGGGTCGTCGATGCCCGACAGGTCGACGACCGGGATGGAGTCGAACTCGAGAGGTACGGTCATCGGCTGGCTCGTTCACTGGTACTGGTCGAGGATCGCGGACTCGGTGACACGGCGAGCGTCTCGCGCACCTCGTCGGCCATGTGCGCGGTCGACACCGTCCACTTCGGACGAGCTCGTCGATCGTGGCGCGTTGCAGCTTCGACAGTCCGTCGAAGTGATGGGCGATGCCGCAGCCGATTCCGCGTGCCGAGACGGCTCGGTCCGGTTCAGGAGCCGGAGACCTCGCGGTGCCACGGACTGACTGAGATTCGTCGTCTCGCCGATGCGATGGAGGGCTTCGGCGGCAAGCCGCAGGTCGTGGATCTCGTCGTCGGTCAGGCGCGACATCTCGCCAAGGTCTCGGTGGCCGTGTGATCGTCTGCCACGTAGTCGGCGACGACCAGTTCGAGTTCGTCGTCGATCTCGCCGTACAACTCGTCGAGCTGCAGCCGCAGCAGGCGGGCGTCGACGCCGAGCTCGACGATCATCGTCTCGATCTCGTCGGCGATGCGGTGCACCATCTCACCACGTTGGACGACGGCGGCGACGTCGCGCAGGGTGGCCACGTCCTCGACCTCGACAGCGGTCAGCTTCGCAATGGCATCGTCGAGACGGATCTTGTAGCGCTCGAGGGTCTGCAGAGCCTGGTTCGCACGTTCGAGCAGTCGACCGATCTCTTGGAGCTGGCGCTTGCCGCCCCCGGCGTAGACGTTGATGACGCCCATCTCTTCGCTGGCCGAGATCACCGGGAACGCCCGAGGATCGGGCGACACGCTCGGCAGTGCGGTGTCGGGTGCCGGTCTCGCTGGTCGGCACGGTCGGATCGGGAACGAGGTGGACGTTGGCGCGGGCGATGCGGCCGCCGTCGTCGGAGATGATGATCGCGCCGTCCATCTTCGCGAGCTCCGACAGGCGCTGCGGGCTGTACGGGGCATCGACGAGGAACCCGCCGGAGCAGATCGACAGGACGTCGGGCCCGTCGTCGAGCACGAGCAGCGCACCGGCCTGGGCACGCACGACGCGATCGATGCCGTCCCGCAGCGGGGTGCCCGGCGCGACACGAGCGAGCGCATCGCGCATCTGCTCGTTCGCGCTCCCGTATCGCACCTCCATGTACTGAGTCTAGAGGCTCGGAGTGGTCGGATGACCTGGCGGTCTGAGCTCCGCGGTGTTCGGGTGACGTCGGTTCAGCAGTCGGGGAAGCCTGGAATGCCGTCGTCGAGCTGGACTCCGGTGCTGTTCAAGAAGCCCGACACGAGTCGGTAGAAGCCGGCGACGACGAGCAGTTCGACGAGCTGTGCGTCGACTCCAGACCATCCGCGAGCCGTGCCCATGTGGCATCGCTGACGCAGTCGTCCGCGTGCAGGTCGTCGGCCAGCGCGATCAGTGCTCGGTCGTCGTCCGGACCAGTCGTGTTCCTCGGGTCGGCGGCGAGCGCGTCGATCTCTTCTCGGTCGAGTCCGCACTGCTTCCCGATGACGGTGTGCTGGCCGAACTCGTACTCGGCGCGCGCATTCGGCCCCGACGCGCAGAATGACCAACTCACGTTCGCGAGGCGGAAGCAGGCCCTTGTTCAGGAGGAAGCCACCGAGCAGGTTGAAGCGTTTGAGCAGCTTCGGGTGATGACCGAGCGTGCCGAAGATGTTCAGCGGTCGACCCGTCGTGGGTGAGCGCGTTGTCGAGGATCTCTTCGAGTTCGCCGTCGGACTCGGTGATCGGTTCGATCCGTGGTGAGTCGGGTCGGCCGGCGTGGTCGGTCATGCCGAGCGACCGTACCAACCCGCAGGCGGCGTGGAGGAGCGAACGAGTGCGCGAGCGTCGGAGAGGCGAGCGCGCTCGCCGCTCAGAACCCGGCGGCTGCGCGAGTCGACGCCGGCTTCGCGGAGCGCGTCGACGAGCGTGGCGACGCGGATCAGCTTCACCTGGCCGGCCACCTCGTCGTCGGGTCGGGTGACTTGGCGGGAACGATCACCCGTCGGAAGCCGAGTCGGGCGGCCTCGGTGACTCGGCGCGGTGCGTGGCTGACCTGGCGGACCTCGCCGCCGAGGCCGACTTCACCGAACACCGCCATGTCGGCAGGGAGCGGACGGTCGTACATCGCGCTCGCGACGGCAAGGCAGATGCCGAGGTCGAGGCCGGGTTCGGTCGAGTTTCGCTCCGCCGGCCGCCGAGGCGTACACGTCCTGGTCGCCGACGCTTCATCCGACCCCGCTGACCGAGCACCGCCATCAGCATCGACAGGCGGCCGCCGTCGATGCCCTGTGCGCTGCGCCGCTTCGGCACGTTCTCCAGACCCGGCGACGTGAGCGCCTGCAGCTCGACGACGATCGGGCGTCGACCCTCCATGGTGGGCACGACGGCCGAGCCGGCCACGCCGGTGCGGCGGTCGGCGAGGAACATCGTGGACGGGTCGGGAACCGCCTGCGAGCCCGAGCGCCGACCATCTCGAACAGTCCGAGTTCGTTCGTCGGGCCGAAACGGTGCTTGACCGCCCGCAGGAGGCGCAGCGCGTGGTGCCGGTCGCCTTCGAACTGCAGCACCGTGTCGACGACGTGTTCGAGCACGCGCGGCCCGGCGAGGTTGCCGTCCTTGGTGACGTGGCCGACCAGCACGATCGCGATGTCACGCTCCTTGGCCTCGTTCACCAGGCGGTGCGCGCAGCCACGCACCTGGCCGACCGAGCCCGGAGCCGACGAGAGGTCGGGGTCGACCATCGTCTGGATCGAGTCGATCACGACCAGCTGCGGGCTGGATCTCGTCGATCGCCTTGATGACGTGCGGGAGCGACGTCTCGGCGTGGAGCCACAGGTCGGGACGGATGGCGTCGAGTCGTTCGGCGCGCAGCCGGACCTGGGTGGCGCTCTCTTCGGCGCTCACGTACAGGGTGGTGTCGGATCGGGCGGCGAGGAGCTGCAGCAGCAGCGTGCTCTTGCCGATGCCGGGTTCGCCGCCGAGCAGGGTGACCGAGCCGGACACGAGCCCGCCGCCGAGCACGGTGTCGAGTTCGTCGATGCCGGTGGAGATCGGCCGGGCTGCTGTCGGTGCGGACCTCGCCGATACGGCTCGGACCCGGACCGATTGGTCGGCGCGAACGGAACGTCTGACCGGCGCACCCGGCCCGCCGACGATCTCCTCGACGAGCGTGTTCCAGTCGCCGCACTCGGTGCACCGCCCTGCCCACTTCGGGCTCTGCGCGCCGCACTCGGTGCAGGCGAACAACGTCTTGATCTTCGACGACTTCGCGGCCATGCCCCGAGTATGACGTGGGGGTACTCCATTGATCGTCGGTGCCCGTTCTGACTGTCGCTACCCGCCGGCTGGCTACTGACTGAGGCTCCGCTCCGCTGCGGTCAGGTCGCTTCGTGCCGGCGAAGACTGCGCATGGCGGGGATGGCGGCGAGCATGATGACGAGCGAGGTGATCGAGGCCGCCGAGAATCCCGTGCGCACCGCTTCGGCGACGGCAGCTTCGGTGAAGGTCCCCGATTCGAGTTCCTCACCGGCGAGCAGAGTGCGGATCGGATCGACCGAGCCGAGGCGACGGTCGACGACGAACAGCAGGATCGCGCCGCCTGCAGCGGCGCCCAGCGTGAATCCCTGGCTGCGAGCGAACTGATTGGCGGCGCTCGCGCGACCGATCTGTGCCGGTGGCGTGGCGGCCCGCAGGATCACGAGGCTCGCATTCGTGTTCAGGCCGATACCGATACCGAGGATCAACAGCCCGCTGAACGCCACGGCGAGGTGCACGTTCGTGGCGACGCCGGCGACGACGATCGTGATCCCAGCGAGACCCGCGACGAGACCGCCCGACATCACCGCTGCCGGCGACATCCGGTTCATCAGCAGACTCGACGTGTTGGCCCCGATCGTCCACCCGAGTGTGAAGAAGAGCACCGAGAACGCGGCGGCACCGTTCGAGACATCGCGACCGGCGGCGACGTAGACGGTGACGTAGATGTTCGTCGTGAAGGCTGCGGTCAGCATCAGAGACGGAACCACCGCCAGGCTGCGAAACGGTTGCTCGGCGATGTGACGCAACGCCACGACGGGCCGTTCGGTCCGCCCGGCGTGGCGCACGTACCCGGCGACGGAGGCGACCGCCAGCGCCGCGAAGGCAATCGACTGCAGACCCAACCGATCGACTGCGGCAATCGAGGCGAGGGTGAACACACCGGCGAACGCGGCGCCGCGGAGGTCGACCGTCAGCGGCTCGGCATCGGGTTGACGACCCGGCATCGCCCGTCGCCCGGCGATCAACGCGATCGCGCCGAGGGGCAGGTTGATGAAGAAGATCCAGCGCCACGACGCGATGCTCAGCATGACCGCGGCGATCGCAGGTGCCGCCGCGCCCATCACACCCCAGATCGTCGAGTTCGCTGCGAACGCTCGGCCGGTGAGCCCCGGCGGGAAGCCGAGGTTGACGGCGGCGAGCGTGGCGCCGAACAGCACGCCTGACGTGGCGCCCTGTGCGAGTCGGATGCCGATCAGGACGTCGAGCGTCGGTGCGAGCCCCGCGAGGAATCCGGTTCCGGAGAAGCCGATCGCCGACCAGAAGAACAACCGACGCGACCCGATCGCGTCGACGAGCGGACCGGCGACCACCGTCGAGAGACCGAGCGCGAACAGGTAGGCGGTGATCACCCACGGCAGCCGACCGACGTCGCCGAGATCTGCTGCCAACTCGGGGAGTGCGGCAGCGACGGACGTCCCTTCGAACGCGACGAGAGCGATCGTCGTGTAGATCGCGATCGACAGGTTGCGGTGCTCGGGCGACAGCAACCCGGGCCCATCGGTACCTTCCCGAATGCTCGCGTCAGCCGTCACGAATGCCAGCGTACGGACTGACGTTCAGCTGTGTTCGCTCACCCGCTCAGGGCAGCGCGCGTCGACGGTGGCGACGAGACCGTCGGAATCGGGCGATCGCCACATAGGCGATGAAGAGCGTCATGAACCCGACCCAGGCAACGAGTGCGATCAGCGCGACGTTCGAGACGGGTCGCGCCCAGGCTCCGCCCGCTGACGGGGCTTGTTCGGTGCGTGCCGTGGCTTCCAGGATCGTTCCGTCGAGGGGTGCGATCCATTGGAGGCGTCCGTCGCCGAGGGCCTCGCCATTGGTTTCGCCGTCGACGATCTCGCCGGGGATGGTGAGTCGGAGCACGGCGCTCATCGCGGTTGCCGGGTCGACCCCGGACTGAGTGAACTGCTCTTCGAACGGGACGCTGCCCACGGCACTGATCAGTTCGTCGTCGGCGAACGCGGCGAATCCGTTCGGGAGGCCGAGGTTGACGCGTGCCGTGTTCGTTGCCGTGTCACCGTTCTGGCCGCGACGGATGTCGGGGTCGTTGAACGGCGGACCCAGACTGCGCAGGAGGTTCGTGGCCTCGTCCTGGCCTTCGAAATCGTTCGTGAGGATGAGGACGAGCCCGCCCTCGCTGGTGGGAGTCGGACCGTCGACGGTCCAGCCGGCTTCGATGATGTCGTCGAGCACGAGGTCGTCGGCGATGGTGGGAACCTGCTCGACCAACTCGGCGTCGGCCTCGGCGGTGACGGTGATCGTGCCGGTCCCGTCGGCTTCGACGACGACGTCCGCTTCGACGTCGAGTTGGCACCCTGCGAGCGCGAGGACGCCACAGACCAGCAGCACGAGGCGGCGCAGAACCGGCGGACGCGAGGTCGCATCGAGCGCATTCGGTCGCTGCTCGTTCGGTTGATTCGTCGCCCGTGCGAGTGCCGCCGTCATCGGGGTCAAGTATGACGTATCGACGGCCCGAACGGTCGGAGCCTCGCAGGGTCGATCAACCGGTCGTCGAGGAGATGATGGAGCGGCCGAACGTCGCTCGATCTCGTCCGAAAACGCAGACGAGCCCGCCGCGCCCCCATTGGGAGGTCACGACGGGCCCGTTCAGTTCGCTTGGTCAGTCGGCAGCCGCTGCGGGTGGCGGCAGCTCGCCACCGGCTTCAGGAGCTGCGGGTGGCGGTTCCGTGGCCGTCAGCTCGAGTTCGACCGAGGTCGGCGGGACGAAGCCCTCGACGGCGGTGAAGGTGAACTTCTTGCCGTCCTTCGCTCGTCTTCGTCCGGTTCGACGTCGACGACGATGATCTCGCCGGCCGAGAACTCCTTGTACAGGATCTTCTCCGACAGCGAGTCCTCGATGTGGCGCTGGATGGCACGGCGCAGCGGACGTCCGCCGAGCGTGGGGTCGTAGCCCCGGTCGGCGAGCAGTTCCTTGGCGTCCTGCTTGAGCTCGATGCCCAGGCCCTGGCCTTCGAGCTGCTTGACCAGACGCTCCATCTGCATGTCGACCATCTGCAGCACCTCGTCGCGGGCGAGCTCGTGGAAGACGATGGTCTCGTCGATGCGGTTCAGGAACTCCGGGCGGAAGTGGCCCTTCAACGAGTCGTTGACCTTTTCCTTCATCCGCTCGTAGCTCATGGCCGTGTCGTCCTGCGTGAAGCCGACGTTGGCCTTGCGCAGATCCTGCGTGCCGAGGTTCGAGGTCATGATCAGCACCGTGTTGCGGAAGTCGACGGAGCGGCCCTGGCTGTCGGTCAGGCGACCTTCTTCCAGGATCTGCAGCAGCGTGTTGAACACGTCCGGGTGGGCCTTTTCGATCTCGTCGAAGAGCACCACGGAGAACGGCTTGCGGCGCACTGCTTCGGTGAGCTGGCCGCCTTCCTCGTAGCCGACGTAGCCGGGAGGCGAACCGACGAGGCGGCTCACCGCATGCGGCTCCATGTACTCGCGACATGTCGAGCGTGATCATCGACGAGTCGTCACCGAACAGGAACTCGGTGAGCGTCTTGGCGAGTTCGGTCTTGCCGACGCCGGTGGGGCCGAGGAAGATGAACGAACCGGACGGACGCTTCGGGTCCTTCAGGCCGGCACGTGTGCGACGGATCGACCGGCTGACCGCCTTGATGGCGTCCTCCTGGCCGATGATCCGCTTGTGCAGTTCGTCTTCCATGTGGAGGAGACGCTCGGTCTCCTCTTCGGTGAGCTTGTAGACGGGGATGCCCGTCCACATCGACAACACGTCGGCGATCGCTTCCTCGTCGACTTCGTCGAACAGGTCGACGCCGGAGTCCTTGACCTCGGTCTCCTTCTCGGCCTTCTCCTCGAGGAGCTTCTTCTCCTCGTCGCGCAGGCGGCCGGCCTCTTCGAACTGCTGCTCCTCGACAGCGGTCTTCTTGGCCTCCTGCACGTCGGCGAGCTTGGTCTCGATCTCACGCAGGTCCGGCGGCACGGCCATGCGCTTGATGCGCAGACGTGAACCGGCCTCGTCGATCAGGTCGATGGCCTTGTCGGGCAGGAACCGGTCGGAGATGTACCGATCGGCGAGGTTCGCCGCAGCGACGAGCGCCTGGTCGGTGATCGTGACCCGGTGGTGCGACTCGTACTGGTCGCGGATGCCCTTGAGGATCTCGATCGTGTGAGCGAGCGACGGCTCGTCGACCTTGATCGGCTGGAAACGACGCTCGAGCGCAGCGTCCTTCTCGACGTGCTTGCGGTACTCGTCGAGCGTGGTCGCACCGATGGTCTGGAGTTCGCCACGGGCGAGCATCGGCTTGAGGATCGAGGCGGCGTCGATGGCGCCTTCGGCAGCACCGGCACCCACGAGGGTGTGGATCTCGTCGATGAACAGGAGGATGTCGCCGCGCGGTCTTGATCTCCTTGAGCACCTTCTTCAAGCGCTCCTCGAAGTCACCGCGATAGCGGGAACCGGCCACGAGCGAGCCGAGGTCGAGGGTGTAGAGCTGCTTGTTGGCGAGCGTGTCGGGCACGTCGTTGTTGACGATCTTCTGGGCGAGGCCTTCGACGATCGCGGTCTTGCCGACGCCGGGCTCACCGATGAGTACCGGGTTGTTCTTCGTGCGGCGGCGACAGGATCTGCATCGTGCGCTCGAGTTCCTTCGAGCGACCGATGACCGGGTCGAGCTGGCCTTCGCGGGCAGCCTGGGTGAGGTTGCGACCGAACTGGTCGAGGATCTGGGAGTTGCCACCCTTCTCGTCGCCTTCGGGCGAACCCTTGCCGACGCCGGCACCAGCGGTCTCGCGACCGCCGCCGCTCGACGAGCCCGAACCCGAGCCTCCACCGGACGAACCGCGACGGACCCTGATAGCCGGAGAGCAGCTGGATGACCTGCTGGCGCACGCGGGAGAGATCGGCGCCGAGCTTGACGAGCACCTGTGCAGCAACGCCTTCACCCTCACGGATGAGGCCGAGCAGGATGTGCTCGGTGCCGATGTAGTTGTGGCCGAGCTGCAGTGCTTCGCGCAGCGAGAGCTCGAGCACCTTCTTCGCTCGCGGCGTGAAGGGGATGTGGCCCGACGGCGACGAGCCACCGGTGCCGATGATCTCCTCGACCTGCGAGCGAACCGCTTCGAGCGAGATGCCCAGCGATTCGAGGGCCTTGGCGGCGACGCCCTCACCCTCGTGGATGAGGCCGAGCAGGATGTGCTCGGTGCCGATGTAGCTGTGGTTCAGTAGGCGCGCCTCCTCCTGAGCGAGGACGACGACCCTGCGGGCCCTATCGGTAAAGCGTTCGAACATCTGCGTGCCCTTTCCCTGTTGCCGTATCGGCGGTTGGAAGACTTGTGGATGAACTCTACCGGCGGCCTGTATCACTCCCCGGTCGGCGGGAGTGACAGCTTCGTCAAGAAAGCGGGAATACGCGGGCCGGCAGACGATCGCCGCAGACGTGGCGGAACCGATCTGGTGCCATCGCGTTGCTGGGTATCGCGAGCAGAAATCGGTTCACGGCGCACTCCCTTCATGTGGGCGTGGCCCCTCGTTCACACGGCTACGGCTACGGTTCGAGCGTGACGTCGATGACCGTGAAGCGTCGCACGTGGACGTGGAAGGACACCGGCCTCGGAGTCGCCATGCTCACCCCGTCGACGGTCATCCTCGGCTTGTTCATCCTGTATCCGCTCGGTCGGGCCGTGTGGCTGGGCCAGCAACGGTGCAACGCTCGCGGTGACCGGTGCGTCTCGAACGGGTTCGAGCAGTACGTCGACGTCTTTCGTTCGACGGAGTTCCAGTCGGCCCTGTTGGTCACCGCAAAATTCGCGCTGATCTCGGTGCCACTCGGGCTCGTCCTGGGCGTGGGGCTCGCGGTGCTGGCTGACAAGTTCCTCAGCGGGATCGGTTTCTTCCGCAGCATCTTCTCGTCGACGATCGCCACGTCGGTCGCCGTTGCCAGCCTGATGTGGCTGTTCCTGCTGCAGCCGTCGGTCGGATCGTTGGCGAACCTGGGATGGTTCAACGGGCTGTTCCCCTCGGTCAAGAACCCCGGCTGGCTTCAGGATCCCGGCACAGCGCTGTCGGCGGTCGCTCTGTCGAGCGTGTGGGCCGGTCTCGGCTTCACGTTCATCCTCGTCACCGCGTCACTCCAGTCGATCCCGCGCGAACTGCACGAAGCCGCCGCGGTCGACGGAGCGACCGGCACGACCCGCTTCTGGAGGATCACCGTCCCGTTGCTCGGGCCGACCCTGATGTTCGTCATCCTCGTGCTCACCACCCGGGCATTCCAGACCTTCGGTGAGGTCGACCTGCTCACCAACGGCGGCCCGAGCCCGCAGGAGTCGACGACGACGCTCGCCTACCTCGTCTACGGCGACACGCCGATCCAGGCCGACGCGGGGTTGCAGGCAACCGGCTGCAGTGCTGTTGTTCGTCGTGCTGCTCGCACTCTCGGCGCTGCAGGTCCGAGGTCTCGGACGGAGGCTCGGCGATGTCAGCTGACGCTCCGTTCGCTCCAGAGCAGCGGGGGACATCGATCCTGGCTCGCGACCGATCCCGAGCGTGGGACGAGCCGCGCGGCGCCCGGCGCCTCCTGCGCTACCTGCTCCTCGTGGTGATCGCCGCGATCGGTGCTCTTCCCGATCTACACGACGGTGCTCGCCGCGTTCTCGCCGACCGAACGGGTGCTGCAACGTCGCCTCGTTCCGGGTGACGTCACGTTCGACGTCATCGGGAAGGCATGGACGGAAGGCCGCCTCTCCCGCTATCTCTGGAACTCGCTCGTCGTCGCTTCGGCGGTGACCGTCGCGCAGATCGTCACGGCGCTGCTGTCCGGCTATGCGTTCGCCCATCTCCGGTTCCCGTTCCGCAGGGGCATCTTCCTCCTGTTCCTCGCGACGTTGCTGGTGCCGTTCGAGGCAACGGTGGTCGTGAACCTCGACACCGTCGAACGCCTGGGCGGCACGGCGTCGTGGCTGGGAGGGGTCAACACCTTGCAGGGCCTGGCCCTCCCGTTCCTGGCCAGCGCGGTCGGGACGTTCCTCATCCGTCAAGCACTGCTCGCCTTGCCGTCGGACCTGCGAGACGCCGCGCGAATCGACGGCATCTCGCACATCGGATACATCCGCCACGTGGCGATCCCGCTCGTACGACCGACACTCGGCGCACTCGGCCTGTTCACGTTCCTCTCCACCTGGAACCAGTACCTGTGGCCGAGCCAGGTCGATCACCGACGACGACTTCCACACGGTGCAGAGCGGCTTGCGTCTGCTCGGCAAGTCGACGCTCAACGAACCGAACCTCGTGATGGCCGGCACCGTGATCGCTGCGGTCCCCATCGCGGTCGTGCTGATCGTGTTCCAACGACAACTCGTGCGTGGCCTCACCGCCGGCGCCGTGAAAGGCTGACCCCGTGATCGCCGCATCCAGACCGCTCCCGAAACGACTGATCACGGCGCTCGCTGCGCTCTCCATCGTCGCTGCTGCGTGCAGCGACGGCGACACGGCGATCGACGCGGGACGCGACGACGCCGACGAGGAGTCGACCATCGCCACCGACGATCCCGCCGCCGGCGTCCCGACGACCGACGAGGACGCACCGAGCGACGACCCGCCATCGACGGACACCGAACCGGTCGACACGGTCGGCGCCGTCGAGGCGGCGGCCACCGACGTCCCGACGACCGACGAGGTGTCGCCGCTCGCCGACCTGCCGCCGTGTCCCGTCGACGCACTCGACAGCGCCGATTCGCCGGTCGACGTCACCCTGTGGTTCGGTCTGCCCACCGACCTCCAGGAAGTCCTGCAGTCGCTCGTCGACGAGTACAACGCGTCACAGGATCGCGTGCAGGTCACCATCGAGAACCAGGTCGACTACGAGTCGACGATCGACAGCTACCAACAGCTCGGCGTCGACCAGCGCCCCGAGATCCTCCTGGCCCCCGAGTTCGTCGTCCAGGCATTCGCCGAGTCCGAGACCTTCGTCCCGGTCGACGCCTGCATCGAAGCGAGCGGATTCGACACGTCGGCGTTCCTGCCGCGAGCACTCAACGCGTACCGCTACGGCGATGTGCAGTGGGGCATGCCGTTCAACGTCTCGTCGCCGGTGCTGTTCTACGTGAACCCGGTGTTCGAGGCGGCCGGCCTCGACCCGGCCGACCCACCCAAGACACCCGACGAGCTGCGTGCCGCCTCCGAGGCGATCGTCGCCTCGGATGCAGCCACCTACGGCCTGGTGGTCGACGTGGCACGTGACGCGGCGGGCGCCTACCTCGAGCAGTGGTTCGGCCAGGCCGAGGTGCCGTTCGTCGACAACGACAACGGTCGCTCCGGGCGCGCCACCGAGGTGCTCTTCGACAACGAGACCGGCCTCGCAGCATTCGAGTTCCTCCAGGGCATGGACCGTGACGGGCTCTCCGTCAACGTCGGCGACGAACGCCGGTGGACTCGACGCGTTCCTGAAGCTGGTCGACCCGACCGAACCGGGGGCGATGCGGATCGACACCTCCGCGGCGATCGGGCAACTCCTGGCCGGCCTCGACGGTGGCCTCGGCGGCGAGCTCACACGTGACGACCTCGGCGTCGGGCCGCTGCCCGGCCCGTCCGAAGCTCCCGCGGCGCAGGTGAGTGGCGCGTCGCTGTGGATTCCCGCCGACAAGGGTGACGAATCGGTCGCAGCAGCGTGGGAATTCACGCAGTTCCTCGTGGACGCCCAGTCGCAGTCGACGTGGGCGGCCGGGACCGGCTACGTGCCCATGCGCACCGACGCCGTGGAACTCGATCCGATCGCATCGCTGTTCGAATCGGATCCCCGATTCCGGGTGGCCTACGACCAACTCGCCGCACCGACCGATTCGCCGTTCGCCGCTCGACCTGCGCTCGGACCGCAGCGTGAGGTGCGCCAAGTGATCGTCGACGCGATCTCCCGGCTGTACGCCGACCCCGAGGGCGCCGACGCTGCAGCGCTGCTCTCCGACGCTGCAGCGACCTCGAATCGGCTCATCACCACCTACAACGACCTGAACTGAAGGCTCCTCGTCCTCGCTGCCCGCCAGTCGACTGGTGCGGGCCGTTTCGGCGTGTTCGGTTCCAGCCGCTCGGGCAGCTTCGCCACCTGATTGCGCATCA
Source organism: Ilumatobacteraceae bacterium (assembly GCA_963797925.1). Classification (GTDB taxonomy): domain Bacteria; phylum Actinomycetota; class Acidimicrobiia; order Acidimicrobiales; family Ilumatobacteraceae; genus Ilumatobacter_A. The sequence goes on from CAWCQZ010000004.1 coordinate 122,905, forward strand.
TCACCGCCGTGTTGACATGGACCAGCTCTGGAGCACCGCAGCAGGTGAGCCGGCCGGCCGCTCGCGCTTCGGTCGAGCGGAGCTGCGACGCTGGGTGATGGATGGTGTCGGCGTCATCACTTTGCGTGCTGACTCGAGCGAATTGTCGGGGTCTGCACACCGACCGGCGGCCTGCGGGGGCGGCGTGGTGGCGAAATTGCGCAGAAGTGCAACGGTTCAAGCGGGTGTGAAGGCTTCGTCAAGACCCCGTCAGGATCGAGCAACCCGTTGGCGCCCACGTCGCGAGCGTTGCATCATCGACGCAATGACGGTGATCCTGCCCGACAACAGACCGTCTCGGTCTCGACGTGACCGCTGGCGGAACGTCGACGTCGCGCCGACTCTGGTGCGTGCCCACCGGTCCGTCGACGAGGACGCCCCGCAGATCGATCGGCCACCGGCGCTGACCGTCGACCGTCTCGGCTTCAGCCTCCTCACCGTCGGGATGCTGGCCCTGACCGTCCCACTCGCCGTGATGGTCGCCGACGAGAACACCGAGGCAGCATCGCTGAGACTTCTCGCTCTGGCACTCGCGCTCACAGCGTTTCTCGCCGGCGCCGTGTTCGGCATCTGGGCGCTCCGCCAGCGGACGACCATCGATCGGCTCCGATGGCCGGCGTTCCACCGTCGCGTGTGGGGCGGATGGTGGAGCGTCGTGTGGATGATCACCCCACTGGTCGCGCTGGTCACGTTCTCCGAGATCGAAGCGAGAACCGACGGTCTGGTCTGGACGACGTCGGTGCTCGTCGGACTCGTCGCGGTGCGCATGATGTCGCTGCGTGCGCTCGGCACGAACATGAAAAGAGTCGTCTTCGACGCACGCCGTTGGACGAGAGGCGGCGCCGTGGCGACGGCGGTTGCCGACTTCCTGCTCGTGGTCGTCGTCTGGGCAGCGCTCCTCGAGCCGCAGGTCGATCGTGACGTCCTCGAGGTCGCCGCCTCGATCGTTCCGCTCGTCGTGCTGCTCGCTGCGATGTTCTCCCTCAGCTACGCCAAACGAGTGGAGCGGTGGGTCATCGAATGGTGGGACAACCGGTGGGGATTCAGAGAGCGCGACGTGCTCGGACACCTCTTCGTCCAGCGGGCGCCCGGTGGCGAACCTCGCGAGTTCGACGGTCGTCGGCTCCTGCCGACCGCCCCGCTGCGGATGCTCGTCGTCGCGTCGTACACCGTGCTCGCTGCGACGACCGCCTGGGCGGGGTGGACCGTGTGGACCCAGCGCGACGCGCTCGACGGCGCCGACGTCACCATCGCATCGATCGGACGTCTCGAGGAAGCGTCGCTGTGGTTCGTCGCTGCGCTCGCCCTGATGCAGGTGTCGCATGCCGCCTGGTACGTCGGTCAGGCGTGGAACGCTCGTCGATGCACGCTCGCCGCACCCGGTGCGACGGGCACCGCGATCCTCTTCCTGCTCGCGCCCTCGATCATGGCCATCGACGTGATCTGGGTCGACGACGACATGCTCTTCGCCCTGATCGCCGGCATCGCCGTCTTCGTCAACCTGGCCTCGTGGGCACTGTCGTTCTCGCTCCTGAGCCACATGCTCGAAACGCTCGGCCGCCCGACCAGTCGCATCGGCCCGTGGGGCACGATCGTCGCGCTGCAGTGGGTGCTGCTGTCCGGCGTGAACATGGTGGTGCTGGTCGACGACACGTCGGTGTTCGCAGCCGTTGCGCTCGCCGTGGCCTCGGCGGGCGCGCTGATCTTCATCTCGGCCGCGGTCTACGCCCAACTCGCGATGCGCGATGTCGAACGGGCCACGCATGACTTCGACCAGGTCCGGCGTCAGCGGACCAGCCGTCGGCGCCGCCGGACCCGAGGCCCGCACGCAGGTCGTGCAGGCGTCGCCCCGCTCTCGGCGTCGCAACACTGAGCGCTCACGGTCCGCTTCGCGAGGCGACCGCGAGGTCACTCACACCGGTCGATCAGGCGGCGGGGATGCAGTAGCCGGTGATGTCGATGACGAAGAGAGCGCCCTCGCTAGGGTGCGGCGCATGGCTACAGAATTCCCGCCGTTCGACGGTTCCGCCCCCAAGTCCCAGAAGTTCTCCGGCCCGCCGGAGATGGGAATCGACACGTCCAAGCGCTACACGGCGTCGATGGACACGAGCCTCGGGGAGATCGTGATCGCCCTCGATGCCGGCAAGGCACCCAAGACGGTCAACAACTTCGTCTTCCTCGCGCTCAACCACTACTACGACGGCGTGATCTTCCACCGCATCATCAACGGTTTCATGTGCCAGGGCGGCGACCCGACCGGCACCGGCACCGGCGGCCCCGGCTACAAGTTCGAAGACGAGCTCCCCAAGCCCGCGTGAGTACCAGATCGGTTCGGTCGCGATGGCCAACGCCGGCCCCGACACCAACGGCTCGCAGTTCTTCCTCGTGTCCGGCAACTCGGGCGTCGGCCTGCCGCCGCAGTACAGCCTGTTCGGCCAGATCGTGAAGGGCCTCGACGTGCTCGAGACGATGCAGAACGTCCCGACCGCACGCGGCGACAAGCCCAAGGACGACGTCGTCATCAACTCGGTGACCATCACCGAAGCCGAATAGCTTTCAGCGCTCCACGGCTCGCTGACGCTCGCCGTCCTTTTCAGACACAGCAGCTGGACCGGCGGCGTCCACGATGTCCGATCCCTTGACGTGACGGCGTCAGCCTTCAAGATGGTCCCATCATGACGAAGACGCCGGACAATCTGGAGTTCGTCCTCGAGAGCGTGACCGCGGGCGAGGACGCTCGCAACGAGCCGATGATCCTGCTCGAAGCGGAGCACCGGTCGTGGGTCTGCGGCGATGGCATCCAAGGTCTGGGCATCGGCCACAAGATCACCGACGGCGTCGACAGCGGCGAACTGGCATTGCGCGTGTACGTCGAGCAGAAGCGGGCCGACCGCGCGATCGATCACCCGGTCCCCAAGCGAGTGGAGGCCCGGGACGCCGCCACGGATGCTGCGATGGGCGGGGTGCCGATCACGACCGACGTGATCGAGATCGGTCGGCTCGAGACCGAGCTGTTCACCGGATCGTCGAACCCGCTCGCCGCGGGAGTCGGCGTGGGCAACCCGCTCGACGACAACGTGGGCACGCTCGGCGCCATCGTCCGGCGTCGCAACGACGCTGCACTGGCACTGCTCAGCAACGCGCACGTGCTCGCTCGCGACGGCCTGGCGGAGATCGGTGAAGCGATCGTCCAACCGTCGACCCGCGACGGGGGCGACAGCAACACCGACCGGGTTGCGCGACTCGCTCGGTTCCAACCGTTCGAGTTCAGCGAGACCGGCTTCCCCAATCTCGTCGACGCGGCGATCGCCGAGCTCGACGGGGGCCGTGAGCGCACCGACCGGATTCGACTCCTCGGGCACGCACCGAAGGGCATCACGAAGAACGTGCGGCGGGGCATGCACGTCCACAAGATCGGTCGCACCTCCGACCTCACCACCGCCATCATCCAGGATGTCCACTTCCGCCTGCAGTTCAGGCTCCGCCGGACGAAGCGGCTCCGGCAGCGCGTCGGATTCCGTCGTCAGGTGATGTGCAGCCGGTTCACGGCACCCGGGGACTCCGGCTCACTCGTGCTCAGCTCGAGCGGTCGCGCCGTCGGTCTGCACTTCGCCGGTTCGATGACGGCGAGCATCTTCAACCGGATCGACCAGGTCCTCGACGCGCTCGACGTCGACCTCGTCCTGGAGGGCGACGCATGACCTCTCGCCGCCTGATCGAACGCGCCATCGAACTGCACGCGGACGTCCTCGCCGCGTTCCCGAACGTGGTCGGTGTCGGTCTGAGCGACACCGTCGACGACGATCGACCGGGCGCGGAGCGTTCGCTGGCCGTGGGCGTCTACGTCACGAAGAAGAAGTCCGCCGCCGAACTCGAGGACGGCGACCTCCTTCCGGGGTTCGTCGAGATCGACGACAGGGGCGACATGGTGAGGGTGCCCGTCGAGGTGATCGAGATGGGCGAGTTCCATCTCGAAGGGCTCGGATCGCAGGACGCCGAAATTCCGAGAAACGAAGGGGACGATGGTTCTACGTTCTCTGCTCAGTGAGCAGAGGAGAATCACATGGGAGACCCACTTGACGAATCCGTGAGCAACGGCATCGCTGCCGAAGCGATCGACGAAGACGCACCCGAGACCGGCCCCGCCCCGCCCGAATCCGCCGACACCGATGCCGATGGCGGTGCGATCGAGGCCGGCGGCGACGGGATGGAGTCCGTCGAGGGCTACGAGCTGCCGACGATGTCCACCGATGGCGACGAGTTCGGACCGGAGAGCGCCGGCGACGAGCCCGACCCCACGCTCGGGGAGTACCAGTTCGACATCGGCAACGCCTCGTTCGGGTTCGGCCCGGAGACGGTGCACGGCATGGACGACCGGGTGCAGATCAGCGCACCTCGTACGGCGAACTATCCGTGGCGAGTGCACTGCTCGCTGCTGATCAAGGCAGCCGACAACTCGAACTGGATCGGCACCGGATGGTTCATCAGCCCGAACGTGTTGATCACCGCCGGTCACGTCGTGAACATCAGGGGTAGCGGTGTGCCCGGCCGCGACGGTTGGGTCAACCAGATCCGAGTCATCCCGGGCCGCGATGGTGTCGTGAAGCCGTTCGGTGAAGCGGTGAGCACGAAGTTCTACTCGGTTCGTGGGTGGACCGGGAACGGCGACGGCGACTACGACTACGGCGCGATCGTCCTCGACGAGAAGCTCGGGAGCCGGACCGGTTGGATCGGTTTCGGGACGTACGACGACGCCGATCTTCGACGGACCACGGCGAACATCTCGGGCTACCCGGGCGACAAGCCGAGCGGCACTCAGTGGTACGCGGCTCGTACGGTCGACTCGGTCGGGCCTCGCAAGGTGTTCTACGACGTCGACACCGCCGGCGGCCAGTCGGGTTCGGCCGTGTACCGGATCAAGGACGGCTCGCGCTACGGGATCGCCGTCCACGCCTACGGCGGAGCGGTCGTGAACTCGGGGACGCGCATCAATCGTGCTGTGTTCGCCAACATGAAGGCGTGGAAGACCGACAACGCGCTCTGAGCCCGCAGGCGCTGCGATCAATACAGTGCCGGAGGTGACCAACGAGTTCTCGGCCTCGCAAGCGCGTCGCATCGCGCTCCACGCGCAGGGCTTCGGGAACAAGCGGCCGACGGGTCGCGTCGACCGGCGCCACCTGCGCAAGGTGCTCGACCACATCGGCCTGATCCAGATCGACTCCGTCAACGTCCTGGTCCGGAGCCAGGAGTTACCGCTGTTCGCACGGCTCGGCCCGCATCCGCGCACGCTCATCCCGGACGCCACCGCCGCCGGTGAGCTGTTCGAGTACTGGGTGCACGAAGCGTGCCACGTCCCCGTCGAACAGCGACCGCTGTACCGGTGGGCGATGGAGCGCCATCCGCGCTGGACGTCGATGCGCGCATTCGCCGAGGAGCGACCCGACCTGATCCGGTCCGTGCTCGACCGGCTTCGTGACGACGGCCCGCTCGTCGCCAGCGACCTGGAGATGCGCGATCGACCGAAAGGTCAGTGGTGGGACTGGGACGACGGCAAGCGGGCGCTCGAGCATCTCTTCCGCACCGGTGAGGTCGCCGCCTCTCGCCGGCCCAACGACTTCGGTCGCCTCTACGACCTCGCCGAGCGCGTGATCCCGGCCGCTGTGCTCGACGCACCGGCGCCGTCCGAAGCCGATGCGAAGAAGGAACTGCTGGTGCTCGCAGCGAAGTACCACGGCATCGGCACTGCGGCCGACCTGGCCGACTATCACCGGCTGGCACACACCCGGTCCCTGCTCGCAGAACTCGTCGAGGACGGCCGGCTGATCGCAACGACGGTCGACGGATGGAAGCAGCCGACGTTCATGCATCCGGACGCTCACCTTCCCCGCTGGATCCGAGCTCGAGCGTTGCTCAGCCCGTTCGACCCGGTCGTGTGGTTCCGCGATCGCGCCGAGCGGCTCTTCGGCTTCCACTACCGAATCGAGATCTACGTCCCGCAACCCAAGCGCGTCCACGGCTACTACGTGCTGCCCTTCCTGCTCGGTGACGAGTTGGTCGCACGCGTCGACCTCAAGTCCGATCGCAAGAACGGCCGTCTCCTCGTCCAGGGCGTGTTCGGCGAACCCGGAATCGACGAGGCATACGTCGCCGCAGAGATGTGCGAGGAGCTCGAACTGATGGCCGGGTGGCTCGGGCTCGATCACGGCGTGTCCGTCGCCGACCGCGGGGACCTCGCACCTGCGCTGCAGGCCGAGCTGCTGTGAAGCAGGACACCCCTGATCCCGCGCCGAAGCGGCGACGTAGCATGCGCATCATGCTGTTCATCCTCGTTCCCGTCCTTGCGTTGATGACCGCCGGCATCGGTGCCGCCATCGGGGTTCGCAAGGCCGACGTGAACGCAGACCAGTGGCACGTGGACCCGACGTCGGCGCCGCCGACCGGGAACCCGAACTGGTACCGACTGACGCCCGACTCGGCACCTGCTGACCGCGACGCCCAGCGCGACGGATCCTCGCCCGTGTTCGCCGTCGACGTCGCCGATCTCGCCGCTGCCTTCGACGCCGTGGCGCTCGGCGACGAACGGGTCGAGGTCATCGCAGGCTCGGCCACCGACGGGTTCGTCACCTACATGCAGCGCAGTGCGCTGTTCGGATTCCCCGATTTCGTCAGCGTCACGTTCGTCGACGTCGACGGCGGTTCGTCGCTGTCGATCTTCTCACGCTCTCAGTTCGGCAAGTCCGACCTGAACGTCAACGAGAAGCGCGTGAAGAAGTGGGTCGAGGCCACCGAGCAACGTCTCGCCTGATCCGTCTGCGTCTCCCGTTCGCGTCAGCGCAACCGGGCACAACGGCGAGATGCGCTGACGTGAACACGCAATTCACCGCTCGTGTCAGCTCATCGTGACAGTCCCTCGAGAACTGCGAATTCGACGGCACCGGCATGGCCGATCCGACGCAGACCGTCAGTCGGCGATGTTGACCTCGGCAGGCACGATCGCCCACCGCAACGTCTTCGTGACGGCGTCGCCGACCGCTCGGCCGAGGGTTGCTTCGCTCACCGGCATCCACGGCAGACGCAGCGGCCAGCGGGTCCACACCGGCATCAGCGAGACCGACGCCGCGGCGATCAACCCGTAGGGCGCTCGACCTGCGAACGGCAGCGGCGGACGTACGAGCAGATAGCGGGCAGCGTCACGGGCCTCACGCGAACCGTGCAGCTCGGGTCGGAAGTCGTCGAGTTGGCGGCGGAGCGCTCGCTCGGTCGTCGGCGGCTCGATCACACCCAGCGCTCGCGCCACGACCGCAGAGTTCGCGATGTACTCGTCGCGCTCGGGCCCCACGAGGGGCTGCTCGCCGAACCGATCGTGAGCGACGAGGAAGCTGTCGAGCTCAGCGATGTGCACCCAGCGCAGCAGGTGCGGATCGTTGGCGGCGTAGGCCTGGCCATCCCGCGTCGTGCCGACGACACGCTCGTGCACACGATGCACGATGTCGACGGCGCGCTGTGCCTGGGACGCAGGCCCGAAGGTCGTCGCTGCGAGGAAGTCGGCTGTGCGCTGCAGTCGACCCCACGGGTCGCTGCGATAGTCGGAATGCTGTGCCACACCGGCCATTGCACGCGGGTGCAGCGACTGGAACAGCAGTGCCCGGAGCCCACCGACGAACATCGCTGCGTCAGCGTGGACACGCCGGATCGGCGCATCGTCGTCGAACCAGCCGGGTTCGCCGGTGTCGAACAGCTCCGCGTGGCGGAGGTCGGCCTCGGGGCCCACGACGCGGCTGCGCACCTGCTCGCCGAGCCACGCGCGCACTCCGTTCGCATCCGTCATGACCACACCATCTCAGAGATCGACGCCGTGCGATGAGCGCAGCGCGAAACAGCGAGTCGGTGATCAGGCCGAGATGAGTGAGACCGTGAGACTGAGCTTGTTGCCGTCGATGCCGCCGAGAGCAACGGCGACCGCCGAGTTCAGAAATGCCAGATCGTCGCTGGCGGTCTCGAAGACGAGCAGCTCCTGCGGACCGGTGGCATCCGTTCCGCGACCGATCGCCTGGTAACCGACGGCGTCGGCACCTTCCCCGATCCGCGCTCGGATCTCGAGTTGTTGGACGCCGTCGGATCCGACTCGGACGATGTCGACGCCGGCGACGGTGCGCTCGCCGTCCCAGTGGCTCGACGTCGCAGTGCCTTCGAACGGGACGTCGACCCGGAAGCCGGTGGCGGTGCCGCCGATGGGCGTGAATCGGAGCTTCGCTTCGATCTGACAGAACTCGGTGAATGTGGGCATGGTGATCTCCTGGGGTCGTGCGGCTACCAGATGGCAGCGGGGTCGAGCGTGATGACTTTGAGCAGGTCGGCCTGCAGTTCGTCGAACCCGGCACTCCGGACCGTGCGGTGCTGGTCGTTGAACTGGCCGGGTGCGGCGACGATGTCGATGTCGAGATCCCACCGCTTCAGGTCGTCGAGGATCGCGTCGATCCACATCGCCTCGATGTCCGACGAGGACCGCCGCACGAAGCCCTCCGCGAGCAGTGCGGGTTCCGATGCGACCGGGTCGAACAAGCCGAACGCGACCGGCAGGAGCCGATCGATCGACGCCACGACACGGCTCGCCTGATCGGTCGACGCGAGCCGACTCAAGAACTGCTCGGCGTGAGCGAGATGGAACGCTTCTTCGCGCTGGGCACGCAGCGACAGCGCGGCAACCGCTGGATCGCTGCACGACTGCAGCGCCTTCCATCGCAGGTCTTCGGCCCGGTCGTACAGCCAGTGACGCACGAGCGAGTCACTCCAGTCGGAGCACTCGATCTCGGCCAGCCAGCAACTCCGGTACTCCGCCGGTGAACGCTGCAGGGCGAACGCATCGAGCTCGGAACGATCCGTGCCCGCGTCGTCGAGCAGGAGTTCGTAGAGGCCGATGGCGTGGCCGAGCTCGTCCTGAGCAATCGAGCAGAAGGCGAGGTCCTCCTCGAGGAACGGTCCGAGGCCGATCCAGTTCGTGTGGCGAGCGCCGATCATGTGCTCGTCGTCGGCGAATGCGAGGAGGTACTCGCGGGCGGCTGGTGAGAGGCTCATGCGTCGTTCTCCCGATCTTCCTTGCGGCGGGCGGCGACCAGTGCGCCGTCGTTGTGGCGGTGTGGCTTGTCGTCGTTGACCGACATCGAGTCGGGGTCGGCGACGAGCACATGGCGACGGTCGACCAGCCACATCTCGGAACCTTCGGCTCGTCGGTTGTGTGTCTCGCGTGCGTACATCACCGCCATCTCCGGATCGGCTGCTTCGAGCGAACCGGCGTGACGGAACTCGTCGCGCCCCGCCTTCTTCAGGAACACCTCGTACGTCTTCATCGCGTGACCGTCCTCACGCCGACCATGTGTGGCTGGGTGTCGTGGCGGTTCATCGCATGACCGTTTCCGCTCCTGATCATGTGTGGCTGGGTGTCCTGGCGGTTCATCGCATGACCGTCCTCACGCCGACCATGTGTGGCTGGGTGTCGTGGCGGTTCATCGCATGACCTCGACCGGATTGCGGCAGCTGTCGCACCAGGCGACCGACCGGCAGCGGGTCGGACCCGCGAGGCTCTGATCGGCAACGGCGTCGCTCCCGCAGATCGGGCACCGGAGCCCGCCGTCCTTGCGGCGCAGCACGACCGTGAACTCGTCGGCGAGCGTCGTGCGGGCCCTGTCGGTCAGCCGCTCGTTGGTCCACACCGGACCGGGCAACCACTCGACGGTGCACGTCGTCACGTCCGTCAGGGCGAGCACCGCTCGTTCGACGTCGGCGGCGATCATGTCGAGCGCGGGGCAACCGCTGAAGGTCGGGATCAGGCCGACGGTGGCGGCGTCGCCGGCGTCTGACACGGTCACGGACTCGACGAGGCCGAGGTCGACGATCGACACATCCGGGTACTCCGGGTCGTTCACGCTTGCCACCGCACTCTGCACATGCGCGACGCTCATCGTTCGAGCGCCTCGCGCACCCACGCGGTGTCGGCCCAGTTGCCCGCGGCTGTCGCGATGCGCCGAGCCGAGTCGGGGCCGCCGTTGCGCATGGTGGCCTTGAGTGGCTCCCAGTCGATCGAACCGGGCTGCCATCGGCCGTCATCGTCCTGATGGAGTTCGTCGTCGGGAATCGTGAAGCCGTATCCGTGGAGCAACGGAACGTACTTCTGCACATACGCCTGGCGGAGCACTTCGTTGCGTTGCGACTTGATCTTCCAACGGATCAACGGGTCGGTGTCGCCGGGCGGAGAGTCGGGTCCGAAGAGATGCACGGCGGGCCACCACCAGCGAGTGAGCGAGTCCTGGAACATTCGGCGTTGCGTGTCGGTGCCGGTCGCCAAGCGCAGCAGCATCTCTTCGCCGTGACGCATGTGGAAGCCTTCTTCGGCGACGATCCGCTTGAGCACCCGCTTGTACGGCCCGTAGGTGCAGTCGGCGAAGACCGCTCGTTGGCTGGCGAACGCGGCTGCGTCGACGAGGAACGCAATGGCGACCTGGTCGGCCCAGGTGACCGCCTGGTAGTGGAAGACGTTGTGGAATCGTGAGCGCCCGTCGAACAACTGCTCGAGCATCTCGGTCCGCGTCTTGATGCCCATGTCGGCAGCGACCATGTAGAGCAGGTGAGCATGGCCGATCTCGTCCTGCGTCTTGGCGAGGAAGATCTGCTTGAGACGCAGTCCGGGAGCATGAGGGATCCAGTCACGCTCGGTCAGGCCGCCCATGAGTTCGGAGTTGGCGTGGAACTCGATGAATCGGAACACTTCCTGGCGGAACTCTTCGGGCATGTCGTCGCCCGGTTCGACCATGCCGCCGGCATCGATGAACGCTTGGAAGTCGTCCAGGTCGGACCAGGTCCGACCGGCGGCTGGGGCGTCGGCGAGAGTGTGCATCAGTGGCTCCTGTTGTCGAGGGTGCGGCTCGAGCTGCGTTCGTATGTGCCCGTCGGGTCCATCATGCCAACTCCGCGTGAAATCGTCAAGGCCTTAACGATCTCCGAGGTGCTGCTGTTCAGCCATTGGCGAGCAACTTGCGCAGCAGCATCGTGAACTGTTCGAGTTCGTCGGGGGACAGCGCCGAGAACAGTTCGCCTTCACGTGCGTTCTGAGCTCGGTAGGCCTCGCCCAACCTCGCTACTCCGGCGGGGGTCGCGCTCACCGAGACGAGGCGGCCGTCCGCATGGTCCCGCTTGCGTTCCGCCAGGCCCTCCTTCTCCAGCGTGGTGACCACGCCGGAGACCGCAGCCCGCGAAACGCCCGACAGGTGGGCGATCTCGCGGACCTCCAGCGCGTCGTGGACCCACACGGTGAACAGCACCCGGAACCCTGCGATCGACAGGCCGAGCGGCCGATGGACCTCTGCTTCGAGGTCGCCGACGACGCGCGCCGAGACGCGGAAGAGATCGAACATCGCCGCGAACGTGCCGAGATCGATCGGTCGTTCTCGGCTGCCGAGTTCGGAGACCCGCTCCGCTGCACGTCGCTCGAAATCGTCGCTCGCGTCCTGGTCGATCATTCGGGTCGGTCACCGACTGCGTCGACCACCGACCCACCGAGGGTCAGTGTCTGGCCGCGAAAGATTGCGATGGTCTCGCCCGCGTCGTTGACGACGTCGACGTCGTGCACGGTGTTCCGACCGCGGGTCGCCACGGTGCGGCTGGTCGCGGTCAGCCGGTCGCCCTGCTTCGCAGCTGCGACCCACTCGATCGAGGCTGTCGTCGCGAGGGACCTCGCGTCGCCCGCGTTCGATGCGTGGCCCATGGCGGTGTCGGCCAGCGAGAAGATGATGCCGCCGTGGCACGTGCCGAGGCCGTTGGTCATCTCGAGGGTCACCGTCAACGACGCCGTCGCCTCGCCTGCGACCGCTCGGTCGATCTCGATCTGCAGACCCTTGGCGACCTGGTCGCGCTGATGCATTGCGGCTGACGCTGGCGTGACCTCGCTCATGGCTCGGGACCATAGTTTGTCGTCCCCCAGGGCGGCGGGGGCTGAGAGCCGTCGACGAGGCGAGTGGATCGCACGACGTGTGTCGTCACGCATGCCCATCGAGGAAGTACCTTCCGTCAGGTGACGAGCGAGGATCGCAGTGACGACCGACGTGGTCGCGCCCACCCCGACGACGACCCGTTGATGAGCGAAGGTCCTGCCGGAGAGTTCGTCCCGCCGGTCGACGACAGCAGCGACCGCCGACGGCGCGACGAGGACGCCACCGGCCCGACCCCACGGCGCGACAACTGGGGCAGGCGGATCAACCCCGACACCGGCCGGCCGTTCGACCGCCGCCAGACCGATCGCATGCTCCCGCGCTGGGCGATCCCGGCGATCGCCATCTTCTGGACCGGCTGGCTGCTGTCGATTGTCGCCCGCCACGTCTTCGACCGCCTGTCGGGCCTGCTGCTGCTGCTCCTCGTCTCGGTGTTCATCACCTTTGCGATCGAACCGGGTGTCAACCGATTGGCCCGGCGCGGTTGGCGCCGCGGGACGGCGACGCTGACCATCCTGCTCGGGGTGCTCCTGACGTTCCTGGTCTTCGTGGTCGCGATCGGCACGCTGGTCGGCAGCCAGATGGCCGACCTGCTCTCCGAGTCGGAGACCTACATCAGCGACTCCGTGGACTGGATCAACTCCACGTTCGGGACACAGATCGACCCACAGTCGGTCGTCGACGAGTTCAACGATCCGAACGGTCGCGTGCAGGAGTTCATCCAGTCGCAGGGTGACGAGGCCGTCCGACTCTCGGTGACCGCAGTCGGCGTCATCTTCCAAGGCCTGTCGGTGTTGCTCTTCACCTTCTACCTCGTGGCCGACGGGCCCCGCCTGCGTCGTGCGATCTGCTCGCGTCTGCGTCCGAGCCGCCAGGAGGTCGTGCTGCGCACGTGGGACATCGCGATCAACAAGACCGGCGGCTACCTGTACTCGCGAGCGCTCCTCGCGTTGCTGTCCGCCGTGTCCCACTGGATCCTGTTCCAGTCACTCGGCACCCAGGCGCCGATCGCGCTCGCGCTGTGGGTCGGACTGTTCAGCCAGTTCCTGCCCGTCGTCGGCACGTACATCGCCGGGGTCCTCCCGATTCTCGTGACGCTGCTCGACTCCCCGCTCGATGCGGTGATCGTCCTGATCTTCATCGTGGTGTACCAGCAGGTCGAGAACTTCCTGCTCACGCCGCGCATCACGTCGCGCACGATGGAACTCCACCCGGCACTCGCGTTCGGCGCTGCGATCGGCGGCGCGTCGCTGCTCGGCGCGATCGGAGCCATCCTGGCCCTGCCCGCGGTTGCGATGGCCCAGGCACTCGTCACCGGCTGGGGGCAGCGGTACGACGTCGTCGACAACCACCTCACGGAGATGGTCGAGCCCACCGGGATCAAGATCAGGTTCCGCCGGCGATGATGTTCGTGATGTCTCTCACCATGACGCTCGTCGAGGCGCCAGCGTCGAGCCGTTCGACACGGTCGTCGACGTGAGCGACGACAGCACCCGCTTCTCCGCCGATTCGTTCGCCCCGATCGCAGTGGCGACGCGCAACGGTGTCGACGAGTCGCTGCACCACGGCGCCGCCGTCGTCGTCGATGCGGGCGGCGGCGTCGTGGCGTCGCTCGGCGATCTCGAGCTGCTCGTCTATCCTCGCTCGGCGCTCAAGCCGTTCCAGGCCGACGCGATGGTCGCCGCAGGGCTCGAACTGCCACATCGACTGCTCGCCGTCGTCGCTGCGAGTCATTCGGGAGAGCAGCGTCATCTCGACGCCGTCCTCGAGATCCTCGAACGTCACGACCTGACGGTCGCCGACCTCGCCAACACCGCCGCCCGCCCCTACGGCGCAGCGGCTCGTGAGGCGGCGCGGACGGCGGGCACGGCACCGTCGGCGTTGCAACAGAACTGTTCTGGCAAGCACGCCGCGATGCTCGCCACCTGCCGGGTCAACGGCTGGGCGATCGACTCGTACCTCGACCCCGATCATCCGCTGCAGGAAGCGATCAGCGATCACATCGACGCGCTCGTCGGCCGCACCGGTGGTTCGGTCACCGATGTCGGGGTGGACGGTTGCGGCGCGCCCACCCATGTGATGCCGTTGGTGGACGTCGCGCTTGCACTCGCAGCGATGCAGCGCAACGCCTCGGACGTCGTCGCCGCGATGGCGGCCGAACCCGCGATGGTGGGCGGAACGGGCCGCGACATCACGATCTGGATGGAAGCCGTTCCGGGTCTGGCGGCGAAAGAGGGAGCGGCGGGTGTGATGGTCGCCGCGCTCCCCGACGGACGGGCCGCTGCACTGAAGATCGCCGACGGCTCCGACGACGCACGTCGCGCCGTCACGCCCGAGTTGCTCCGAAAGATGGGGATCGACGTGGACGTGCTGCACCGCGACGCGCTCGACCGAGTTGCAGTCCCGGTCCTTGGTCACGGCCACCCGGTCGGCTCGGTCCGGCCTCTGCCCTGGACCTGACTCGACCCGAATCCACAGCGTTCGCGTGAGGTTGCTGCGGTCGAGAGCCGCAAGAACCTCACGCGATGGGTGGCAAACGGGCCGTGGCTCGGCCGGGTCGGGTCGGGCGGCGTAGGTTCGACGGCATGGATTTCGTGACGCTGGACGAGGACGAATTCACCTACGGCTCCGTCGCCGACGTCGTGCCCGGTGTCCAGCGCGTCGTCGCGCAGAACCCGTCCAAGTTCACGTATCGGGGGACCGGCACGTACATCGTCGGTGACCGCGACGTCGCGGTGATCGACCCGGGTCCACAGCTCGACAGTCACCGTGACGCGCTGGCCGCTGCGCTCGACGGTCGAACGGTCCGGTCGATCCTGGTGACGCACTGTCATGCAGACCATTCACCGCTCGCGGCGTGGCTCGCAGCCGAGTCCGGCGCGCCGACCTACGCCTATGGCCCGCATGCCGGTGCGGTGGACGAGTGGGACATCGGGTCGCTGCCCGACGATTTCGGCCGAGCACCCGAGCCGGCCCCGGACGACGAGGACGGCGCAGCCGAACCGAAGGTCGAAGAGTCGACCGACACCGAGTTCGTGCCGGATGCGACCGTGCGGACCGGTGACGTCGTCTTCACCCTGCCCGGTCTGGAGATGCGTGCGCTGCACACGCCGGGGCACACGTCCAACCACACGTGCTTCTCTTTGTCGAGCGGCGACGCCGGACGCGTGCTGTTCACCGGAGATCACGTGATGGGTTGGAGTACGACGGTGGTGTCTCCGCCGGACGGTGACATGGGTGCGTACATGGACTCGTTGCGCCTCGTCGCCGGTCGGGACGACGACCTCGCGATCCCGACGCACGGTGCGCCGATCACCGACCCGAGTCGGTTCGTCACCCAACTCGTCGAGCATCGAGTCGAACGCGAACGTCAGGTGCTCGACGCGGTTCGGCGGGGCCTCACGACGATCCCGGCGATGGTGACCGAGCTGTACGCCGCAGTACGGGTGGAGTTGCATCGGCCGGCGGGTGCGAGCGTGCTCGGCCACCTCGTCAAACTCGTCGACGACGGACTCGGTGATCGCAGCCGACAGCGGCCGTCCTCGGCTGGACAGCACGTTCGCCGCGGCCTGAGGGCTCGCCCACTCAGGTCGTGACGTCGGGCCGGCGTGATCTCACGACGTCGGAATCGGCCAGTTCGCGAGCGTGTCGTAGCGGGGGCCGTCGGGGCGCAGGTTGCTCTCGACGAGCGAGACCTCCGTGGGCGCCCACGACGCGTTGACCAACTCGCCGAGCACGCGTGGCATGTTCGCCCGCTTCTTCATGCGGGCGACCGTGATGTGGCCGAGAAAGCGCGGCCGGATCGGTTCGTCTCCGAGGCGCCGCGTCGCGACCTCGACCGACGACGCCAAGGCCTCGGCGCCGGTCGCAGGTACGAACAGCACCGGGCCGTTGCCGACGTCGACCGCAGGACCCAACCCGACCGTCGTCGCGTCGAAGCTCGCGCGGTTCAGCGCCGCAGCGACATCGTTCGGGTCGGCGTTGCCGAGGAAGCGCAGCGTCAGGTGCCAGTTCTCCGGACGCACGAACCGTGCGCCGACCTGATCCTTGCGATGCAACTCCTCCAACACGCTCACCACCTCCTCCGGCGGCCACAGACACACGAACAGTCGACTCATTCCACCATCGTTACCGGATCACCCGAAGGTGCGGAACACGCCGCCAGATCGATGGGTTGAACCAGTCGATGATGGCTGAACAGCAAGTGGACTCTCGAGACGTCGCGTCGTTGGCGCGTCGCGCCGCAGACATCGAGGCGCAACTCGTTGCGATCGAAGCCGCAGCGGTGACAGCCGTCGGCGGGATCGGATTCGGAAAGCGCGTCGGCGAAGGTACGAACATCGCCGTCGAGCGATTCAGCGAGGTGGCGATCCACGACGGCCTGCAGCAGGAACTCGCGACCGTCCGACGCGCCGAAGCCAAAGCGCTCGACGGCGATGCGGGCCGCTGTGATGCGTGCGGCTCGGCGATTCCGGCTGAACGTCTGGAAGCCATCCCCTGGGCGGTTCGTTGCGTGACCTGCGCGACCTGAACCGATCGCCACCCGTCCGGTGAGGAAGCGGGCGGCTGGTTTGCGACACTGGAGCCGATGGAGGTCTCGATCACCGCTCGACCGAACGCGACCGACGCGCTCGGCAGGCTGCACGCCGTCCTCGCCGCGATGCCTGCACGCATCGTCGCGTGTAGCGGCGGCATCGATTCACTGCTCCTCGCACACGTCGCCCACTCGGCGGATCCGGCCGCCACGCTGATTGCCCACACCGTCACGCCCGCGGTCCCCGGGGACGGCACGGCGCGTGTCGTCGACCATGCCGAACGGGGTGACTGGAACCTCCACGTCGTCCGCTCGGGCGAATTCGACGACGAGGCCTACCTCTCCAACCCGACGGACCGCTGCTACCACTGCAAGAGCAACCTCTACGACGCCGTCATGACGCTGCGAGAGGACGCCGACCTCGCCGCAGATGCGGTGATCCTCAGCGGCGCGAACCTCGACGACCTCGGCGAGTACCGGCCCGGGCTGGCAGCGGCTGCCGAACGCGAGGTCCGCCACCCGTACGTCGAGGCCGAGATCACGAAGGCCGAGATCCGGTCGATGGCGCGCCACCTCGACATGGTCGAAGCCGACCTGCCGGCGTCGCCGTGCCTCGCCAGCCGGCTCTACACCGGGACTCGGGTGACACCGTCGCGACTCCGCGCGATCGAAGCGGGTGAGGCGTTGGTCCGGGAGCGGTCGGGCGTTGCCGTGGTCCGCTGCCGGGTGAAGGAGCACGCCGTGCTCGTCGAGGTCGCCGACGTCGACCGCGACCTGATCGACGACCGGCTCCTCGCCGGGCTGTCGGCCACCATGTGCTCCATCGAACCGTCGATCACTTCTGTCGAGCTCGACGCCACCGAATACGCGCCCGGTCGGGCGTTCGTCGGAGCAACGGGCACCGGCCACGACGAGACCCGCTGATGCACCAGCACGATCACGAACGACTCGCTCGCGTCGGCATGCCCGAGGCGGTGCTCTGCGGGACGAAGTCGATCGAACAGGTTCGAGCGATCGCGATCGAACTCGCGGAGGCGACGACCGAGCCCCGCCTGCTCACGCGCCTCGGCGACGAGCAGTTGGCCGCGTTGCCCACATCGGTGACCGATCGGCTCGATGACGACCGCCTCTCGAAGACCGCGATGCTCAACGGGGTCCAACCCGCTCGGCCGGGCCGTGTCGCCGTTGTCGCAGCCGGCACGTCGGATGCCTCGGTCGCTGCCGAGGCATCACGAACACTGCAGTTCTCCGGTGTTCGACACGACCTGATCGTCGACGTCGGCGTCGCCGGACTCTGGCGCCTCGAGGCACGACTCGACGAGATCCGAGAAGCCGACATCGTCATCGCGGTCGCCGGTATGGATGCCGCACTCGTGTCGGTGCTCGGCGGCCTCGTCGCTGCGCCCGTCGTCGCGGTGCCGACGTCGGTCGGGTACGGCGTGGCGGCCGGCGGGACCACGGCACTGAACAGTGCACTCGCGAGCTGCGCCCAAGGTGTCACCGTCGTCAACATCGACAACGGCTTCGGTGCTGCGTGCGCCGCTGTCCGCATGCTCTCGTTGATGGGCCGCGCAGGGTGAACGGTCGGACGCGATGACGGTCGGGTGGATCGACGGCACCGCTGGAGCGAGCGGTGACATGCTGCTCGGTGCGCTCATCGGTGCTGGCGTCCCACTCGCGCTGCTGCAGACCCACCTGGACCGGTTCGAGCTGGGGATCACGCTGCGGTCCGAGGTCGTCACGCGGGCCGGCCTCGCCGCCACCAAGGTGCATGTCGACGTGCCCGAGACCGCCACGCTGCGGCACCTGCCCGAGATCGTCGAGCTGCTCGAACGACTCCCGTCGCCGGTCCAGGATCGTGCGGTCGCGACGTTCGAGCGACTGGCTCGAGCCGAGGCGAAGGTCCACGGCACGTCGGTCGACGAGGTGCACTTCCACGAGGTCGGGGCGCTCGACTCGATCGCCGATGTCGTCGGCGTCTGTGCGGGACTCGACGCGCTCGGCCTCGACGAATTGCACTGCTCGACACTCAGCCTCGGCAGCGGCACCACCCGCGGCGCCCACGGGCCGATTCCCGTGCCGGCGCCGGCCGTGCTCGCGGTGCTCGGCGGGATCGCACCCGTCGCCGCCGGCCCTGCGCCCTACGAGTCGACCACGCCGACCGGAGCTGCGCTGCTCGCCGAGTGGGTCACGTCGTGGGGTGCGATGCCGGCGATGGTCATCGACACGGCCGGCGTGGGTGCCGGGACGAAGGACACCGACGTCGTCGCCAACGTCTGTCGCCTCGTGCTCGGCACCCCGACATCGGGACCGGGTACCGATGTCGCCGGTGTCGCCGATGTGGTGGGCACCGACACGGTGATCCAGCTGGACGCGAACGTCGACGACCTCGACCCACGCGTCTGGCCGGAAGCAATCGCTGCCGCCATGCGATCCGGCGCAGCGGATGCGTGGGTGACCCCGATCATCATGAAGAAGGGCCGGCCCGCGCACACGTTCAGCGCGCTGGTGCCACCTGCGTCGGTGGAGGCGGTCATCGAGTCGATCTTCCGCGAGACGTCGACCATCGGCATCCGTCAGCATCGCGTCGATCGGACCGTGCTCGACCGGTCCGAGTCAACGGTCGACCATCGGGGCCATCCGATCCGGATCAAGACGGCGTCGCGCCACGGCGAGGTCGTCAATCGGAGCGTGGAATGGGACGATGTGACGGCGGTCGCCCAGGCACTCGGCGTGGCGCCGAACGACGTGCTCGCCGACGTCAATCGGTTGCTGTGACGGCCCTTTCGGGTGATCGACGTCGATTCGACGACGCGCCTGGACGCCCTACCTACTTGTCGGTAGGCTGGAACCCATGAATGACCAGGAGATCCTCTTCGAGCTGACCCCCGTGGTCGAACAGCTCCTCGAACGCCACCTGGAGACGACGAAGGAGTGGTTCCCCCACGAACATGTTCCGCATGCTCGCGGCCGCGAATTCGAGCCAGGGCATCAGTGGACCGAGGCCGACGCCGACCTCGACGGGCACTCGCTCACCCCCGAGGTGCGCAGCGCGCTGTACGTGAACCTGCTCACGGAAGACAACCTTCCGTACTACTTCCGAACGGTCGAATCGCTGTTCGGCGCCGACGGTCCGTGGGGAACCTGGGTGCGTCGCTGGACCGCCGAGGAAGGCCGCCACTCGATGGTGATCTACGGCTACCTCGCTGCCACCCGTGCCATCGACCTGGTCGAACTGGAACGCGGTCGGATGGCGCAGGTGTCGCTCGGAGAGACCCCGAATCCGGAGTCGCTGCACGAAGGGTTCGTCTACCTGGCGCTCCAGGAACTGGCGACGCGCATCTCGCACCGCAACACAGGTCTGCAGATGGGCGACCCGGTGGGCTACGACGTGATGAAGCGGGTGTGCGCCGACGAGAACCTGCACCAACTCTTCTACCGCGATCTCGCTGCAGCAGCGGTCGAGGTCGACCCGAACGCGATGATGATCGCCATGGAAAAGCAGGTCCGCACGTTCGCGATGCCCGGCACCGGCATCCCCGGATTCGACGAGCACTCGAAACGGATCGCCAAGGCCGGTATCTACGACCTCCAGATCCACCACGAGCAGATCCTCGCTCCGGTGGTGCTGCGTCAGTGGGACGCCGCGAACATCGGCGGGCTCAGTGGCGAAGGCGCACAGGCTCAAGAGAAGCTGATGAAGCGCATGGCCACGAGCGAGCGCGTCGCCAAGCGCTACGGGGAGAAGCGTGACCGTGAGCGAGCCGAGGAGCTCCAGCACGCCTGACTGCACACGCCGCTCGTTCGAGCGGCGGAGAGAACACCGTGACGACCTCGAACCGTGGCGACAGCACGCCTCAGCGGACCCACAACGAATCCGCACGAACCGCCGAGCGGTTCATCGAGCAACTCGGCCGACTCCCAGCTGCGCACGCAACGTTCTTCGCGGTGATGCTCGCGGCCCTCGTCTTGGTGCTCGACCTCGTGACGGGTTCGGAGGTCGCCTTCTCGATCTTCTACGTGCTGCCCGTCAGTATCATCGCGCTGCGCTTCGGCAGTGTCGCCGGCTCGACCGCAGCGGTCGTCGCCGCGGTTTCCTGGTTCACGACCGAGACGTTCAGCGATGACGATGCAGCCACGTTCGTCCCGCTCTGGAACGGCGTCGTTCGCCTCGGGTTCTTCGCATTGACCTCCGTGCTGGTCGTGGCGGTGCGCGACCTCCTCCAGGAACGGCGTGAAGAGGCCCGCCTCGACGCGTTGACGGGCGTCGCCAACAACCGTGGTTTTCGTGAGTTGGCCGAGCGCGAGCTGGCACGGGCTCATCGAAGCGCGGGCCCGTTGTCGATTGCGTACATCGACCTCGACCGTTTCAAACAGCTCAACGATTCAGCCGGCCACTCGGCCGGCGACGCCGCGCTGAGTCGGTTGGGAGCGGCGATGCGCGTCACCGTGCGAACGGTGGACGTGGTCGGACGCCTCGGCGGCGACGAGTTCGCATTGCTCCTGCCGGAGACGGCGCAAACGGACGCCACCGTGCTCGTCGAGCGGTTGCGAACCGCACTCGAGCCGATCTGCACCGAGTTCGAGATCGACACGTCCATCGGTGTCGTCACCTTCACCACGCCGCCCGCGTCGGTCGACGAAGCGCTCCAGCAGGCTGACGGGCTGATGTACGAGGTCAAGGCCGCCGGCAAGGGCGACGTGAGATACGCCGTGTGGCCGGCTTTGCGGTCAGAGATCGTTGGCAGCGATGAAGCTGCGGTAGATGTCCAGGAGTGACTGCTTCTGAACGTCGGTGAGAGCGTCGTCGAGGAGGATCGCCTTCTCCGTCGTCACGACATCCTCGGACGTTTCGCCGTCGTCACCGTTGCGGCCGAGAAACCGTAGAAGTCGGTCGGCAGGAACGTTCAAGGCGTCCGACAGCCCGTTGAGGACTCGCACCGACGGCTCGTGCAGTCCGCGTTCGAGCTGTGAGAGGTAAGCGTCGGAGAGATCGGCGAGCTTGGCGAGTTCGCGTTGGCTCAGTTCGGCGAGCTTGCGTTGGCTCTTGATGAAGTCGCCGAACTTGTCGGCGGGGGAGGGGGACTCGCTCATGATGATTGGATCCTACGTTTCTCGTCGTCTCGGGCGGCTCGGTGGCGATGTGAGGTGAGCGGAACGCGAAAGATCTCGGACCGGGGGGAGGTCCGAGATCTTTCGTCGATTCGTGTGCCGCACGAGACGGCACGATTCACCGTGGTGCGCTTACTTGGCGGCCTTGGTGGCCTTGGTCTTCGCGGTGGCGGCGACGCCGGTCGGGAGCTGAGCGATGACCTTGGACGTGAAGTCACGGTTGACGGAGACGGCACGCTCGACGAAGTCGATGTAGCGGGCGCCCGACTCGGCGGGGGTCGGGAGCTTGTCGGCCATCGGCAGGTCCACCTTCGGCGCACGGTCGGCGATCTCGACGGCGGTGTCGACGATGCGACGGTTGACGCTGACGACGGTGTCGAGCACACGCTCGTTGGCGTCGACGAAGGTCTTGGTGGCGATGTCGAAGTTCTCGGTGATGGTGTCGGTGATGTTCATTGGATGTGCTCCTGGGTGGTGGTGAGGGTGTCGATCCGGCGTCGTGGCCAGGTCGTTGTTCGTGATGCGTACTTTACTACGCATTGCGTGGAAGTCAACCCCCTTGCGAGAAATACTTCGCACGGCGGGTGCGGCGGGTGACCGCGAATGGCAAGCTGGCGAGATGACGGAGTCGGCGCGTGTGGATCAGTGGCTCTGGTCGGTTCGGCTGACCAAGACGAGAGCGGACGCCGCTGCAGCGTGTCGAGGTGGCCGAGTCGAGGTGAATGGCAAGGCAGCCAAGCCGGCGACGAAGGTGGTGGTGGATGACAGAGTCGAAGCTCGTCTTGCCGGGCGCGACCGGATCGTCCTCATCTCACGGGTCATCACGAAACGTGTCGGTGCGGCCATCGCTGTGGAGTGCTTCATCGACCATTCGCCGCCGCCGCCCGAGCGCTTGCCGGAAGTCGCAGTGTTCGCGGAACGCGATCGTGGAACGGGCCGACCGACCAAACGGGACCGGCGCAAGATCGACGAACTGCGCGGTCGCACGCGCTGAGGGTTCGTCCATCGGTGGATACTCGATGGACACTCGAACGGGTGGTTTTCTTCGAGCTCGACGACGTCGCCGTCTACCCTCGGCGCGATGCGGAGAATCGTCTGGACGTTGACCCTTGCGCTGGCTGCTTCGACCACGTCGATCGCAGTAGCGCCGGATGTGGCTGCGGCAGCCACACCCGGCTCCGTCGTGATCAACGAGATCTTGTACCACCCGGAGGACGACCGGCCCGACGGTGAGTTCATCGAGCTGTTCAACCGAAGCGGAGGACGCGTCGACCTGTCCGGATGGTGCATCGACGGAGTCAAGTACTGCTTCGGTGCCGGGACATCGATCGCTGCCAGCGGATTCCTCGTCACGACCTCCGCATCGTGGGACGGCGCCGCGAGCAACGGTGGGGAGGACATCGCGCTGCTCGACGCGAGCGGCGCCGTGGTCGACTTCGTCGAATACGACGACAAGAACCAGTGGCCGGCGAACACCGACGGCAACGGTGCGTCGCTGCAACGCCTGGACATCTCGTCGGACGCCGATGATCCTGGCAACTGGGTCGGGGAGTCACCGACCCCGGGGCGTGGCAATGCGACGAGATCAGCACCGCTGCCCGTGTTCGACAACGTCGAGCACACCGTGCTGCCCGCTCCCGGTGCACCCGTCACCGTCACCGCGTCCGTTTCCGGAGCGACGCGCGCCGACCTGATCTACCGCATCGGGTTCGGCCCGATCATCCAATCCGACGTCACGTTCGTCGACGGGACCGTCACCGGCCAGATCCCCGGCCAGGCGGCCGGCGAACTCATCCGCTACCGACTCCGTGCGGTCTCCGCGACCGAGACCCGCGGAACCTGGCCTCGGCAAGGCGACGGTGCGACGTTCACGGGGACCACGGTGGCCGTCGGTGGCGGCGACGCGGTTCCCCGCTTCGACTGGTACATGCCCGACGACGTCTACGAGCGAGCAGAGGCCGACCTCACGCTTTCCGGCGACGACGGTTACCCGGCGATCTTCGCCTACGGCGGCGCGATCTTCGACAACACCAAGGTGCGTGTGAAGGGCCAGACCTCTCGGTTCTGGGAGAAGAAGAAGTGGAAGTTCGTGCTCCCCGACGGTCACGACCTCGAGATGGACGGCGTGCTCTACGAGGACGTCGACGAGTTCGCCCTGCATTCCAACTGGAGCGACAAGTCGTTCCTGCGTGAGACACTCGCCGCCGAGTTCATGGAGCGTGCCGGGGCCCCGACCTCGCAGGCCTTCCCGGTCTCCCTCGTTCGCAATGGCGACTTCTACGGCCTCTACACCTACGTCGAGCAGCGCGACGGGACGTTCCGTGATCGCCAGGGCTTCGACGACGCGACCGTGTACGAGGTCGGTGGCAACGATCTCTTCGGCGGCATGGAGCCGAGCCACGCATCGCTGAGCGAAGACGGGCTCCGACGTCGCTACGACAAGGACACGAGGGAGTACGAGGACGACGGCCCGCTGCGCAACCTGATCCTCGGTCTGAACGCCAACCCGACCGCGCGTCGCGCCTACGTGGACCAGAACGTCGACAAGGCATCGGTGATCAACGCGATCGCGGCGAGCGCCGTCATCCAGCACTACGACTTCGGCCTGAAGAACTACGACCTCGCGCTCAACGAGCAAGGGCTGTGGGAGATCTACCCCACCGACTTCGACATGACATTCGGTCACCGCGGAAACCTGGAGTGCGGCAGTCTGTGCGACTCGGTGTACGTCGGCGGCGCCTGGGAGCATCCGGCGCAGCCGCTGTTCGCGGCGTTCTGGTTCGATCCGGAACTCTCCACCCTCATCCGCCAACGGATGCGCACGCTCGTCGAGGAGGATCTCTCCCCCGCCTACTACCGAACCCGCATCGCCGAACTGCGCAGCCAGGTCGGATCGCTCGCCGATCGAGATCGTGCGATCTGGGGGACTTTCGGCCGACAGCAGTCACCGGCCGCTGCAGCCGACGAGATCATGACGCAGTACGTCACGCCGCAGTACAACCGTCTGTTGGGACCGTTCGCTCGCACCGGTCGAATCGCTTCCACGAGTCAGCCGGCGGTGCCCGCCATCGAGATCGTCGACGTGCAGTACGACGACGCCGACGGGCGTCCGCCGCACGTCGTGATGCGGAACAACAGCAGCGATCTGGTCGACCTCAGCGGCTTCGAGATCGAGGCGCTCGACCTCGTCGTCCGCGGCGGCACGTTCCTCGCGCCAGGCCAGAGCGCAGTGGCCGTCCACGACGACCTCGAACTCCTGGGCAACCTCTTCCCCGGTCTGGTCTTCGCCGGCCAGTTCGACGAGGACGTCGACGATTCAGACGACGGGTTCGCGCTCACCAATCGCGAAGGCGCCGTCGTCGACGAGTGGACGCTCGTGCCGCCGGGACGCGTCACGGAGATCTCCGGTCGACCAGGCGCCTCGGCGTTCGTGTCGCTCGCCGCAGTCCAGGCCCGAGGCTTCGGCTACCTGCAGATCCTCGGGTGCGACGAGGAGCCGGGTGCCACCTCGAACCTGACGCACGATCGTGACGGACAGATCCGCGCCGGTGCGGCCATCGTCCGCTTCGACGCAGCAGGCACGCTGTGCGTGTACAACCAGTCGGCGACGCATGTACTCGTCGACGTGCAGGGCTACCTGACCGACACGGCGATCGACGACATCGACGACGAGCGTCTCATCGACACGCGTGGGACGGGCAATCTCCTTCCCGGTGGGACGCTGACGCCGATCAGCGGACGCCCCGACAGCTCGGCCGTGATCTCGCTGGTCGGAGTGCGGGCTGGCGGCCGTGGCTTCCTCCAGGTGCTGCCCTGCGGCGCCCAGCCCGGCGCCTACTCGAACCTCAACCTCGACAGCAGCAACCAGAACCGAACCGGGCTCGCCGTGGTCCGCTTCGACGCTGCTGGGCAGGCCTGCGTGTACAACGACCAGCCGACGCACGTGATCGTCGACATCCAGGCCTACCTCACCGAGGGAGCGCTCGATGATGTCGACGACGTCCGCCTGCTCGACACCCGCAACACCACCAAGCCGGCGGATGGCAGCCAGACCGTCATCACCGGACGTCCCGGTTCCTCGGCGATCGTGTCCTTGGTCGCGGTGGCGACCACGGGTCGCGGCTACGTGCAGGTCCTGGCGTGCGGTGCGACGCCTGGGCAGTCATCCAACGTCAACGCAGACAGTGCAGGCCAGAACGTCTCGAACCTCGCGATCGTCGAGTTCGATGCCGACGGTCGAGCCTGCATCTACACACAGACATCGGCACACCTCGTCGCAGACGTCCAGGCGTACCTGACGCCCGGCACGTTCGACGACATCCCCGACACCCGCGTCCTCGACACCCGCCAGGACGCTGGCTGAGCTCCGATGGCTGCGTTGCCGTCGTCGGTCGTTGACGGAGGTCAACTCGGTCCTCGGTGCCTTGCCCTCGAAGCCCAGCCAGCGTCCTGGGGACCTGGAAAAGTCGTCGGTCGTTGACGGAGGTCGACTCGGTCCTCGGTGCCTTGCCCTCGAAGCCCAGCCAGCGTCCTGGGGACCTGGAAAAGTCGTCGGTCGTTGACGGAGGTCGACTCGGTTCTCGGTGCCTTGCCCTCGAAGCCCAGCGAGCGTCCTGGGTCACATCTGAAGGCGTCGTCCGTTGTCGTTCCGACCGGTTCGGCGAGCTGTAGCATCTCCGCCCTGGCAGCTCCCGACCTTGAATTCTCCGACGCGGCCGAGGTGGCCGCGAGCGACGGGCTCGAGGTCGATGTCACGCGCACCGACCCGTCGAAGCCGACCGGTCTCGGCGGCATCTGGGCGCTCTTTCTCGGGCTCGGCCTGCTGATGGTCGGGAACGGGTTGAACGGCGCTGTCATCGGTGTCCGATCCAGCAACGAAGGGTTCAGCGTCGCCACCAGCGGTGTGATCATGGCGGGCTATTTCGCGGGCTTCCTGCTCGCACCGACCGTCGTCGTCAAGCTGATTGCCTCGATCGGCCACATCCGAGTGTTCGCCGGGCTCGCATCGACGGCATCGAGTGCTGTGCTCATCCATGCGGTCGCGGTCTTCCCGGTCTCGTGGACCCTGATGCGATTCGTCTTCGGTTTCTGTGTCGCCGGCCTCTACATCGTGATCGAGTCCTGGCTCGGCGAGATGACGACCGCCCTCAACCGTGGCCGAACCATGGCCGTCTACATGATCGTGTCGATGGGCGGTCTCGGTGTCGGGCAGTACCTGATCGCGCTCGCCGACCCGAACAGCTTCCGGCTCTTCATCGTGTCGTCGGTGCTCGTCTCGATGTCCCTCGTGCCCGTGACCCTGGTCGCCACGACCAATGCGCCGATCGTGGACGTTCCGGACAAGTTCACGGTGCGCGAATTGATCGCTGTCGTGCCGACCGGCGTGCTGGGCTCGTTCATGGGGGGATCATCAGTCGGCATCGTCTTCGGTTTGGGCGCCGTCTATGCGACGTCGATCGATCTGTCGTTGCAACGCACGGCGTTCTTCCTGGTTGCGCCGACCATCGGTGCGATCCTGTTCCAGTGGCCCATCGGGCGCCTGTCGGACAAGATTTCTCGGCGTACGGTCATCTTCGGTGTGGCGTTGTTGGCTGCCGGGACATCGGCGACGCTGATGCTGCTCCCGGCGCAGAGTGTCTTCGTGCCGATGTTCATGATCCTCCTGGGTGGGACGATGTTCCCGCTCTACTCGCTCGTCGTCTCGTACACGATCGACTGGGTGCCCGACGGCAAGACCACCGGTGCAGCAGCGACACTGATCGGCATCAACGGGGCCGGTGCGCTCGTCGGCCCGCTCGTGGCAGCGCCGTTGATGACGGTGTTCGGTCCGCGCTGGTTCTTCTGGTGCATCACCGTCGCGTTCGGTGTGATCGTCGGGTATGTCGGATGGCGGCTCGCGTTCAAGGAGGCAATGCCTCGCGACCGCCAGAAGAAGTTCGTGCCGTTCCCGGCACGTGCCGGCTCGTTCGCTGTTGCGCTCGTCGTCAAGCCGGTGCGCAAGGCCACACGCATCGCAACGGGGCGAACCGTCACCTCGCGGCGGCACCTGCACGGTGACATCGCTCGCCATCCGGCAAGCGTCACCGAGGAGGTCGACGCATCGCCGTCGGAGATCTACGACGGCCCCGACACGGTGTCCCCGCTCGACGGCGACTGACGAGTCGACCGCCGTGGCGAGGCCGCCGAAGTGGGATCGGAGTCGTCTCGCTTGAACGCGCTGGCGATCGCGGCGGGGTCGTCCAACTGGAGCGTGCGGATCGGGAACGGGATCCCGCGATCGTTCTCCTCGAGCCAGCGTTTTGCGGCGGCCGCGATTGCGTGGGTGACGTCGAGGAAGTGATCGTCGATGCTGTGCCAGGCGAGAATCCGGAGATTGACCGAGCTCCCTGCGAATTCCGTGATCACGACCTTCACCTCCTTGTCGTCGAGCACCACGTCGAGTTCGCTGACCGCCTGTTTGATGCCTGCTGCGGCCTCGTCGGGATCGGTGTCATAGGAGATGCCGACGATCACCTCTTCGCGCCGCTTGCCCAGCGTCGTCCAGTTCTCGATCGGATTCTCGACCACCATCGCAGCGGGGATCAGGACGTACTCACCATCGAGCGTCTCCATGTCGACCGTGCGGAGCGTGACTGCTTCGATCCTGCCGAAGTAGTCGCCGAGGCGGACGAGGTGACCGACCTGGAACGGCTGGCGGAGCTGGATCAAGATGCCGGCCAAGATGTTCGACAGGATGCTCTTCATCGCAAAGGCGACAGCGAGGCCACCGATGCCGAGCCCACCGACGAGCGGGCCGACGGCGACACCGATCGAGTTGAGCCCGTAGACGAATCCGATCACGAACACGATCGTCGCGGCGACGCGACCCGCGAGGGTCGCGAGCATCTCGTTGCGCCGTCGCACGAGACGCCGGATGAGGAGCGCGACCACGAACGCCAGCGCAATGGCGACGCCCACGATGATGCCCGCTTGGAGCCAGTCACCGGCCGAGAGACCCTTGGCCTGATCGGCGGCATCGGACACCGTGGATTCGCCGTCGGACCCGCTGCTGGGGTCGGAGTCCGACTGGCGGAGCCTGAATCGGGTGGCGACGGCAAGAGCTGAGGTGATCATGGTGGTGTGATTCCGTTTCGGTGGTCCGGGAGCGCCGACGAGGGATTCCCGCGGCGAGCCGGGGCGAAACGCACGATCGGCGAGGCCGCTGCCCGCTCGGGCGACGGGGTGAGTCGCTCACCCGCGGGGATGAATCGGGCCTCGTCACTGGACTCGTCAGATGTTCACGCCTACTTTCGGTGCGCACGACGGCCATCGTGGTGCGCGAACAGACAGGCACCATCATGAAGCACACGAAACGTCGGGCCTTCGCGGCCCTCTCCATCACTCTTGCGATGGGAACCGCATCGGCGGCCACAGTCGAAGCACAGACCGAAAGCGCCGCGGACAACCAGGCCGAGGCCGAGGCAGAAGTCGAAGGCGAAGTGGAAGCCGAGGTGGGTGATGGCGTCGCCGCAGGCGCCGCATCGTTCGGTGCTGCCAGCGCTGCGGCGGGCGACGGATCGCTCGCCGACGCAATGACTTCCGCATCCGTCGCCACGTCGGCGACCGAGCCTGCACCCAACGGGGACCCGGTGGCTGCTGCAGCGGGTGGACTCTTCGCGCCGGAAAGCGACCAGATGGTCGAGACCGAGACATTGTCCGGTGAATCCGAGGTGGAAGCCGAGACCGAAGTCGAAGCGGAAGCCGGCAACGGATCGGCGGTCGCCGCGGTGGGAGCAGGCGCATCTGGTTCAGGTGCGTCCGTCGATGCGTTCACCGCCGATGGCATCGACGGGTCGACCTCGATGCTCGCGGAGAGCGCCACCGATGCTCGGACGTCGACGCTCCAGGTTCCCTACCTGGACACCCCCGAACCGGCGGACGACACGTCGATCGGGTCAGCGATGCAAGCTGCGCCGGTGTGCGAAACCGAAGGCGAGACACCGACGCCTGAAACGGAGTGTGAGGACGCTGCGAACGACGAAGTCGAAGTCGAAGCCGAAGCCGAAGCCGAAGCCGAAACCGAGATGGGTTCCGCAGCTGCGGGTGTGTCGGGAGCAGCCGGAGCGTCCTCGATCGGTGGTAACCCGTTCACCGACGCGGAGATCTCGACCGCGGTGTCCACGTCGACCTCCGACGTGATCGATGTTTCTCCGCCATTCGCCGGAGCGGGCTCGGATCAGTTCGAGGTCGAGCCCAGCGAAGGAACGCAGAACCTCAGTTCGGAATCCGAAGTCGAAGTCGAATCCGAAGCCGAAGCCGAAGTCGCCAACAACGCTGCCGCAGCAGCCGCTGTGGCATCGGGCGGTGCTGGCCAGAGCGGTGACGGTGCCTCGGGCCTCGTGTCGGCATCGACTGCGACGTCGACCTCGACCGAGTCCGACGTCGGCAGCCTCGTGAGGAACAACGACGAGCGCCTCCGCGAGAACACCCGAGTCGAAACCTCTGATCTCCCTGCCGATTCGACGGACGCCGACAATCTCACCGAGGCTGACGCCGAGGCCGAGGCGACCGCCGAGATCAGCGACACCGGCGTGCCGACCGCGTTCACCGAGTCCGATGCGACCGCGCTCGGCGACACCACGGCGACCACGGACTCGAACCAGTCTCGTGCCGACACCTTCGGCAGCGACGATTCGCGAACTCCCGATCAGGCGGACTTCCAGTTCGACACTCCGGCGTTCGTTCCCTTCGACGCAGCGCTCGCTGGCAGCAGTGAGACCGAAGTGGAAGCCGAGACCGAGGCCGAGGCCGAGGTGGAGGTCGGTTTCAATGCCGCCGCCGCATCGGCCGCCGCCGTCGGCGGCCAAGCGCGCAACGGAGCCGGCCAGATGAGCGGGCAGGCACTGGCGGCCACCGAGACGAACACGAAGGTGTTCGGCAACGACGCCTCGATCGTTGAAGACCGTGGTCGGGCCATCGATGCCGGCGACGAGACGATCCCAGCGGGACTCGAGGAAGAGGTCGAAGCCGAAGCCGAAGCCGAAGCCGAGGTCGGCAGGGGTGCAGCTGCCGCCGGCGCCGGTGCAGGATTCGTCGGGGCTCCGGCCACCGAGGACTTCGCCGTCTCCGACAGTCAGACCACGCTCTTTGCTGCAGCGGCTGTTGCGGCAGCCGGTCCGGTCACGACCTTCGAGATCGAGATCCCCGAGGGTGACAGCGGGCTCGTGGTCGCGACCGCCACGGCAACCGACCCCGACTGCGGCGGCGTGGCCGTTGCAGTCGCCGTCGCCGGAGTCGGACAGCAGGCCGACGGGTCGGAGAACGAACTCGAAGGTGAGAGCGAGGACGAGTGCTCGGCGAGCGCAAGCGTCACGATCCGCATCGCAGGATCGTCCGCCATCGCCGAACCCGGCACCGCAAGCTTCACTGCCGACAGCGACACGCTGACGAACCCGGAAGGGGAATCCGAGGCAGAGTCCGAAGTGGAAGTCGAAGCAGAGGCCGGCAACGGTGTTGCGGGCGTGAGTGTCGCAGTTGCGACGGCGGGTCGCTTCCCGCAGGTGTCGACGTCGTCCTCGACCTCGACGATCGACGTCGGTGCATCGATCTACGTACCGGTCACACCGGACCGTGTGATCGACACCCGCAACGATGCGGGCGCGACAGCGCTCGATGCCGGTGACACCGTGAGCGTCGACGTGTCCGACGCCGAAGGCGTCCCCGACACCGGCGTGACCGCCGTGGCGATGTACGTCACGATGGTCCAGGCGGACGGTCGTGGTTTCGCCACCGTCTATCCGGCAGGGGTCACCCGCCCGATCGTGTCGAACGTCAACACGACGGACGACGGTCGAACTCGTGGCAACCTGGTGATCGTTCCGGTGGATGCAGACGGCGCAATCAACATCTACTCGTCGGTGGGCACCCAGATCACCGCGGATGTCGTCGGCTACTACCAGTTGGCGATCGGGCAGGTCGAGGGTGGTCGCACGATCACCCAGACACCAGAGCGCCTCTTCGACACCCGCACCGATCAGGACCCTGGTCTCGAAGGACGTGTGGATGCCGGGGAGACGTTGGATGTCGACGTACTCGGCGAGGCCGGAGTTCCCGACTCCGGAGTCGAGGCGGTCATCATCACGTTGACTGCTGCCAACACCGGCGACCGTGGTTACGTCACGGCGTGGTCTGGCGATGGCACACGTCCGGAGGCGAGCTCGTTGAACTACGAGCGAGCTGGCGACGTGTCGGCGAACCAGACCATCGTGCCGCTCGAGGACGACGGCACGATCTCGTTGTTCAGCTTCGAGTCGACCCACCTCATCGCAGATGTGACGGGGTACATCA
The DNA here is from genome assembly GCA_963797925.1 of Ilumatobacteraceae bacterium. Classification (GTDB taxonomy): domain Bacteria; phylum Actinomycetota; class Acidimicrobiia; order Acidimicrobiales; family Ilumatobacteraceae; genus Ilumatobacter_A. The sequence continues at coordinate 154,897 of CAWCQZ010000004.1, forward strand.
CCGATGAGACGGCGGATACGTCGAGGTCGGGACTGTTCGTCCCGCTCTCGCCCGACCGGGTGTTCGACACTCGCGAAGCGGCAGCCGACCCGGGCCCGAAGGGTCGTCTGGACGCCGGCGTTCCGATCACACCGAACTTCGGTGAAGCGAACGACGCTCTCGATCAGGCATCCGGCGTGATGCTCAATGTCACGGCCGTCAATGCTGATGACCGAGGATTCGTCACGGCGTGGCCCGCTGGCCAGGAACGTCCGAATGCGTCGACGGTGAACGTGTCGCAGGCGGGCGACACCCGTGCTGCGGGCGTCGTCATGGCGCTCGGCGAAGATGGCGACGTGTCGTTCGCCAGCTCGACCGGCATGGACCTGGTCGGAGACGTCTTCGGCTACCTGACGGTCTGATCGTCTCGATCTGACGCCGACGAGGGCGGGTGGGCTTCGGTCCATCCGCCCTTCGGCGTTTTCAGCCGGCGGCGTCCGCGGCTCGACCCCTTCGGCGCATCACCCATCGGGGCGAAGCTGCATGGATTGGGTTTGAGGCGACACGCAGGAGGACAACATCGACCACATGACAGAAACCATCGACAACGACTACGACTTGAGCGACGAGAGCGATTCGACGCCTCGGCGGATCATCGTGGAGAAGCACGTCCACACACAGGTCCAGGAGCCCAAGAGCTCCGTTCCGGCATTCATCACAGGCTTCCTGGCTGCCGGCCTCCTGGCTGCCGTCGCAGCGATCGTCTTCCTCGCCGTCTCGGACCGCGACGACAACGGCAACATCCAGCTCGACGTGCCGACGGTCGATGTCGACGTCGACGAGTAGCAGCCGGTTCTGACCGGTCGGGTCAGCCGAGCGTGCGTTCGCGCCACTGCTCGGTGGCGTCGACCTGGTTGAAGGTGTAGAGGTGGATGCCCTCGATCCCGAGTTCGTCGAGTTCGCGAGCCAACGGCTTGAGCAACATGTCCGGTTCGAACGACCGCTGCGTCATCAGTTTGCCGAGCGCCTTCTTGTTCTTCGAGAGGTAGCGCAACGACGTGCCGACGCCGAGGCGGACGCCCATGGTCATCAGCTTCGTCTTGTCGATCACGCCTGGGACACCGAGGTGGACCGGCACGGTGAGGCCCGACGCGCGTTCGATCTTCAGCCAGTTGCGGATCTGGTCGGCCGAGAAGCACATCTGCGTCGACACGTGAGCGGTGCGTCCTGTCGCGAGGATCAGCTGTTGCTTGCGGTGAAGTGCATCGTGGAGTTGCTCGGTGGTGATGAACGGGTGCGTGTCCGGGTACGAGGTGTACCCGATGTGGTCCACCTGACGATGCTCTGCACCGTTGGCGTCGTCGAGCGCGACGAACGCCTCGATGAACTCGATGGCGTCGAAGTAGCAACCGGGCGGGTCGGCATCACCACCGACGACGAAGATCTCGCGGATGCCCAGTTCGACGAGGCGTTCGTGGATCGCCACGAGATGTTCGTGGCGCTGCACCATCCTCGCCGAGATGTGCGGCGTGACCGTGTGGCCGGCGTTCAGGAGTTGCTCGGATTCGTCGAGTGTGTCCTCGATCGATCTGGCCGGCGAGCACGTCATCGAGATGTGCGATCCGGGACGAAGCTCGGAGATTGCACGTTCGAGCGACTTCATCGGGATCAACTCGACTTTGGCCTCGGTCACCAGTCGTCGAAGCGTCGACGACCCCGGCGCCAGCAATCCGCGTTTCAAGCTCCGCTTCTTGCGCAACGTCGACCTCGTGGGTAGTTCCATCGGTTGGGCAGACATCATCGTCTCTCTTTCCCGTTGTGGTGATCGAGGAGGGGGCGAAAGTGCCAGGCACTTCTGCCCCCTCGTGTTGGCTAGCTGAGGCCGACGATGTTGCCGTCGGCGTCGATGTCGATCTGCTGCAGCGCCGGTGTCTGGCCGAGGCCGGGCATCGTGCGCATGTCGCCGCAGATCGGGTAGACGAAACCGGCACCGACCGAGGCGCGGACCTCGCGCACGGGCAGCGTCCACCCGGTCGGTGCGCCCTTCAGCTGCCGGTCGTGGACTGAGCGAGAGGTGCGACTTGGCGATGCAGACCGGCAGGTTGCCGAACCCGTTCGCCTCGTAGTTGTCGATCTGCTTGTTCGCCTGCGGGGGAGAACTCGGCGCCGTCGGCGCCGTAGACCTTGGTGGCGACCGTGGTGATCTTGTCGCGCAGGCTCATCTCGTCGGGGTACAGCACCTGGAAGTTCGACTCTTCCTCGGCGGCTTCCGCCACCGCCTGCGGCGAGGTCCTTGGCGCCGGCACCGCCCTCGGTGAAGTGCGTCGACACGGCCGAACGTGCATCGAACTCTTCGGCGATCTCCTCTGATCGCGGCGATGTCGGCGTCGTGGTCGCCGGGGAACACGTTGATCGCGACGACCGGGGTGCAGCCGTGGATCCGCATGTTCTCGAGCTGCTTGCGCAGGTTGGCGCCGCCTTCGTGCACCTCGTCGGGGTTCTCCTTCAGCAGGTCCTCGGGAAGCGGCTTGCCGGCGACGATGTGGTGGTTGCCGGAGTGCGCCTTCAGCCCGCGCACGGTGGCCACGAGCACGGCGGCGTCGGGAGCGAGGCCCGAGGCTCGGCACTTGATGTTGAAGAAGCGCTCGGCGCCCATGTCGGCGCCGAAGCCGGCCTCGGTGATGAGGTAGTCGCCCATGTGGATGCCGATCCGGTCGGCGACGATCGAGCTGTTGCCGGTGGCGATGTTGCCGAACGGGCCCGTGTGCACGAGCGCCGGCGTGTTCTCCAGCGTCTGCATCAGGTTCGGCTTGATCGCCTCCATCAGGATCACGGCCATCGAGCCGGCGACCTTCAGGTCTTCGGCGGTGACCGGTGTCCCGGCCTTCGTGTAGCCGACGACGATGCGGCCGAGGCGCTCGCGCAGGTCCTGCAGCGACGGTGCACAGGGCGAGGGTCGCCATCACCTCGGAGGCGGCGGTGATGTCGAAGCCGGTCTCGCGCGGAACGCCGTCGAGGCGCCCACCGAGCCCGATCGTGATGTTGCGCAGCGCACGGTCGTTGACGTCGAGCACGCGCCGCCAGGTGATGTTGTACATGTCGAGCCCGGACTCGTTGCCGTGGTACAGGTGGGCGTCGAGCGCGGCGGAGCACATGTTGTGCGCCGCGGTGACGGCGTGCATGTCGCCGGTGAGGTGCAGGTTGAGCAGCTCCATCGGCACGACCTGGCTGTAGCCGCCGCCGGCGGCACCGCCCTTGATGCCGAAGGTCGGGCCCATCGACGGTTGGCGGATCGGCGATGACGCCGCGCTTGCCGATGTGGCTGAACCCCATGGCCCGAGACCGACGGTCGTGGTGGTCTTGCCTTCGCCGAGCGGTGTCGGTGTGATCGCCGAGACCACGACGTACTTCGCCGTGGGGCGGTCGCTCATCTTCTCGATCGCATCGAGGCCGATCTTGGCTGCCCCGAGCCGTACGGTTCGAGGCACTCCAGCGGGATGCCGGATGCCTCGGCGATCTCGGTCAGCGGCTTGAGCGACGCCTGGCGGCGATGTCGAGGTCGGAAGGAAAGCCCATGGTGTCGTGTCCGTTCAGTCTGTTCCATGATGCGGAACGGTTCCACTATACAGAACACGACCGGGTGTGTCGAACGTCATGTCCGAGGCGCTGCGTTCCGGCTGTCGATGGTGTCGGTCGCCGACGGGGATCTGCTCTACTGATCTCGCTGGCTCGCCGAACGTTGCGGCCGCTCGAAGGAGACTCGTGTACCACCCCCGAATTCATCGCACCTCCCGAATGGATCGCGGTGTCGTCGCGAGCGTCGTGCTCGCGGTGGTGGGCCTGACGGCCTGCGGTGGTGATGCTGCCCCGGCGGAAGCTCAGGAATTCTGTTCAGCGCTCAAGACGATCGAGGAATTGGAGGACGACAGTGCCGAGGCCTTTGCCGAAGCGCTGGCGCGTGCGGACGCAGTGGCACCTGATGAGGTCGCCGATGACACTGCATTCCTGGTGATGTTCATCGAACTCGGCGCGTCGATGGGTGATCTCCCAGCCGAGGAGCAAGCAGCGGCGATCGACGAGTTCGGTGCCATGCAACCCGAATTCGACGCCGCACTGGTCGCAGTCGAGGATTACGCCAAGCCCAATTGCCCCGACCTCGAGGACTCCTTCTTCCAGTCCTGAGGGTGTCGTCGCGACGACACCCTGTCGCCGGACGACGCGTGGTCGGCGAGGCTCACCTCGCGTCGATCAGTCGTCGCTCGAACCGAGCAGTGTGAAACCACGCAGCATCGTGGCCGCTGCCAACACCACGACTTCGGGGATGACGGCGAGCTTGGCGTCGGTCGAGTCGGCGAACGTCGTCTCCTGATCCTCGAACCCGAACCACCCGAGGTCGGTTCGAGCGAGCACGAACGCAACGAGAGAGACCGCTGCCCACACGATGCCGCCACTGCTGGCCCAGGTGGGGATCCACGATGGAAGGCGCTCGCTGACGAGCGGCGCCAGCAGGCCGATCGCGATCGCCAGCGCACCGAGTGCGTTCAGGAGGAACTGGATCCCGACGCCTCCGTCGGCGTCGTCGTATCCGTCGAGATAGAGCTTGACATGCACTCCGCCAGCGACCAGTGCGGCGACGGCGGCGAGGACACGGAGCAGGTTCTTCACGGGTGACGGCGTGCCCTGAACGGGTGACGCCCAAACGATGGAGCCATCGCTCAGGCGGTCGACGAAAGCGGGGTGCCGAGTCGATCGGCCACGGCTGCGCGAACCTGAGCGTCGAAGGAGTTGACGTGGTCTTCGATCAACCCGGCGACGCGATCTGCATCGCCGGCGACGAGTGCGCCGTGGATCGACGCATGCTCGTCGACGGCGTGGCCCATGTCGTGCACGTCGGCGAGATACATGTGCCACAGACGGTCCGACTGGGCGTACAGCGTGTCGAGCGTCGCAGTGAGAAACCGATTGCCCGACGCGCGCCAGATGATCTCGTGGCACTGCCGGTCGAGTTCGAGGAGCTCGCTGGGCCGCTTGCCGGGCAACGTCGTTTCGGCGAGCACGGCGGCCATCTCGTCCCAATCGCGCGGTGTGCCGCGGCGGGTCGCCAGGCGAGCGGCATAGGGCTCCATGATCGCTCGTGTCTCGTACAGCATCGCCAGTTCGTCGAACTGGATCGCGGAGACGAACATGCCGCGTCGAGGGATGACGGTCACGAAGTGGTCGCGGGCCAACCGTTGCAGCGCTTCACGGATCGGCGTGCGGCTCATCTCGAGCGTGGCTTGCAGGTCGGCTTCGCGGACGACGTCGCCGGGGGCCAGCTCGAGCCGGATGATCATTCGGCGGATTTCGCCGTACCACGCGCTCGGCGAGCGAGACGTGTGCCGAATCGGCGGTTGACATGGCCCTCATACTCTGTTGATATATCACTGTTGTCAAGAGAGATTGTCAAGTGTGAACACCCACGTCGAAGAGAGCAGCACATGAGCGATTCCGAATTTCCGTCCACCGCGAAGGTCGTCGTCATCGGCGCCGGCATCGTCGGCAACTGCCTCGTGGGCCACCTCGCCCGCCTCGGCTGGACCGACATGGTCCTCATCGACAAGGGCCCGCTCCCGAACCCCGGCGGCTCGACCGGTCACGCGTCGAACTTCATCTTCCCGGTCGACCACAACAAGGAGATGGCGCTGCTCGGTGTGCAGAGCGCGAACCAGTATCGCGACGTCGAGCGCAGCGTCGACTCCGGTGGCATCGAAGTGGCCCGCACCGAGGAGCGGATGGACGAGTTCAACCGCCGGATGACGTCGGCCAAGGCGTGGGGCGTCGAGGCCGAGCTGCTGACGCCGGCACAGGTCAAGGAACTCGTTCCCTTCATCAACGACGATGTGATCCTCGGTGGGTTCCACTGCCCGACCGTGAGTGTCGTCGACTCGCTCGACACCGGCACGTTGTTCCGCAACGAAGCCATCGAGAAGACCGGGCTCAAGGTGTTCGCCAACACCGAAGTGCTCGACGTCGAGACCGAAGACGAGCCAGGCACCGGCCTGCAGAAGGTCACCGCCGTCGTCACCGACAAGGGGCGCATCGAAGCCGAGTACGTCGTCGTCGCCTGTGGCGTGTGGTCGAACCGCATCGCCAACATGGCCGGCGCCACCATTCCGCTCGTTCCCGCCGTGCACCAGATGGCCGACGTCGGCCCGATGGACGTGCTCGCCGAGACCAACAGCGAGATCAGCTATCCGATCGTACGCGACATGGACACGTTCTGTTACGAGCGTCAGTCCTCGGGCTCGATGGAAGTGGGCTCGTACGCCCACCGCCCGATCCTGCACCACCCCGACGACATCCCCTCGAACGAAGAAGCGGCGCTCAGCCCGACCGAGATGCCGTTCACACCCGACGACTTCGACCAGCAGATGGAAGAAGCCATCGAGTTGATGGACATGCTCGGCGACGCCGAGATCAAGTACGCGATCAACGGTCTGCTCTCGCTCACCCCCGACGCCATGCCGTGTCTCGGCGAGACCACCGAAGTCCGCAACCTGTGGTCGGCAGCCGCCGTGTGGGTGAAGGAAGGCCCGGGCATGGCCCAGGTCGTCGCCGAGTGGATGACCTACGGCTATCCGCGGGTGATCGACGCCCACGGTGCCGACATCGCCCGCTTCTACGACCACGAGCGCAACGACGACCACATCTGGTCACGCGCCGAAGAGCACTTCAACAAGACCTACGGCATCGTGCACCCCGCCGAGCAGTGGGAGAATCGCCGCAACCTGCAGGTCTCGCCGCTGTTCGAACGTCAAGAAGCACTCGACGCATTCTTCTTCCAGGCCCGCACGTGGGAACGCCCGCAGTGGTACGGATCGAACGCCGACCTCGTCGAGCGCTACTCGATCCCCGAACGTGACGTCGAGTGGGACAACCGCTGGTGGAGCCCGATCACGGTCGGCGAGCACCTCAACATGCGTGAGAACGTCGGTCTCGTCGACCTGTCGGCGTTCCAGGAGTTCGAGATCTCGGGCCCCGGAGCCGTCGAGTTCGCCGACTACCTCTGCGTCAACAAGATCGGCCCGGTCGGTCGTGCGACCTACACGCCGTGGTTGACCCCCGACGGCGGATTCCACTCCGACCTCACGATGCACCGTCTGGCCGAGGACGTCGTCACCGTCGTGACCGGCGTGTTCGACGGCGGGCGCGACCTGTCGTGGATGAAGAAGTACATGCCCAAGGACGGCTCGGTCACCGTGACGGACAAGACGCTCGATATCTCGACGCTCGGCCTGTGGGGCCCGAACGCACCGGCCACGCTCGCCAAGCTGACCGACGCCGACCTCTCCCATGAAGGGAGCTCCTACGGCTCGCTCGTCGAGGTCAAGCTGAATCTCGCTGGCGAAGAAGTCGACGCCACGCTGTTCCGCATCTCGTATGTCGGTGACACCGGCTGGGAGATCTACGTGGCGTGGGACAAGGCGCCGATGCTGTGGGATGCGCTGATGGAGGCCGGCGCCGACCTCGGCATCCGCGCCACCGGCGGCGGCGTGTACGGCACGTCGGGTCGCATCGAGAAGGGGTATCGCCTGCAGGGCGCCGAGCTCGAGAGCGAGTACAACCCGCTCGAGGCCGGCCTCGCCCGCCCGAAGATGAAGTCGGCTGACTTCATCGGCAAGGAGGCGTACTCGAAGGCTCGAGACGCCGGTGACCCCGAGGTGCTGATGGTGACGATGACCGTCGACGACCAGACCGACTCGAAGGGCCGCACCCGCTGGATGCAGGGCGGCAACGAGCCGATCTGCGACATGGATGGCAACACGCTGATGGACTCCCACGACCGTGTGTCCCGAGTGACCACCGCGGGCTACGGCCCCTCCGTCGCCAAGATGGTGTTGATGGGCTACGTCCCGCGAGCGATGGCCGAACCCGGTACGAAGCTGCAGACGATGTACATGAACGAGTTCTACCCGGTCACCGTCGTCGGCACCGACGGCCCCTTCGACCCCGACAACACCCGCCTGAAGGGCTGAGCAATGACACGCTCGATCTGCGACATCCCGAGTCAGCGCCCCGGCGGTCGATCGGTTCGCGTGAGGTTCTTGCGGCCAGGAACCGCAAGAACCTCAGCGCGAACGCTGCGGCCGTCGAACGCTGGTCGGTTCGCGTGAGGTTGTTGCGGTCGTGGGCCGCAACAACCTCACGCGAACGACTTGCAAGGTCGGAGGGCCGGCCTGATCCGCGTTCTCGTGTGTGTGAAGCGGGTCCCGGCGCCTGGGTCGAAGATCAACATCACCGATGACGGTCAGGCGGTCGACGACACGAACCTCGGCCACACGATGTCGCCGCACGAGGAATGTGCGCTCGAGCTCGCGGTGCAGTTGGTCGAGACGCACGGCGGCGAGTCGCACGTGTTGACCCTCGGCGTCGCGGAGAGCGACGAGCAATGCCGTTGGGCCGCATCGATCGGCATCACCAAGGCGACGCTCGTCGACGTCGGCTCGATGGCGTGGGATCCGCAGCAGACTGCGCGAGCCCTCACCGATTCGATCCGTTCCATCGAGGAGGCGGACGGCGCGTTCGACGTGATGATCTTCGGCAACGAATCCGCCGACACCGGTGGCTTCCAGGTCGGCATGCGGGTCTCTCGTGCGCTCGGCAGGCCGATGGTCAACGCGATCAAGGGCATCGAGATCTCGCAGGACGGTGCCACGCTCGAAGCGCGACGTGAGACCGACAACGGTTTCGAGGTCTACCAGCTCGCCATGCCGTGCGCGATCGGCGTGAAGGAAGGCATCACGTGGCCGCGCTACCCGACGATGCGCGGGCGGCTCGCCTCGAAGAAGCTCGCCGTCGACGTGGCGTCGTCCGACGCTGCGCCCGGCGGGCAGACGATGATCCGGCTCAACCGGCCCGAGGAGAAGGTGTCCGAGACGATCATCCTCGGCAACGGCCCCGAAGCCGCTGCGAGGGCCGTGGAACTCCTCAAGGAACTCGGCCTCTGGCCGGAAGGGATTGCGTCATGAGTGTCCTCGTGGTGGTCGAACACGACCGTGGTCAGATGGCGGATGCCACACTCGAGGCGTTCGCCTTCGCCGGAAGCATCGCGTCCCAGCTGGGGGTGAACGTCGAAGCGCTGTTGATCGGTGCTGACGCCGGAGCGCTCGCCGAGTTGTGCGCCGCACACGGCGCCGGCACGGTGCACCACGCCGCCGATGCGGCACTGACCGACTACGGACCCGACGCCTACGGAGCGGTCGTGGTGGCAGCAGCCAACGAGCTGTCGCCGTCGGCGATCGTGGCCAGCGGTTCGGATCGCGGCAACGAGGTCCTGGCCTTTGCGGCGGCCGATCTCGACCTGCCGTTCGTGGCGAACTGCCTCGACGTGAAGACCGCCGACGAGTGGGAGATGACCCGAGTCCAGTGGGGTGGTTCGTTGAACGAGGACGCCCGCCTCGCGTCGTCGATGCCGATCCTGTCGTCGGCTCCGCACGCCATCGAAGCTGCCGAGCCCGTGTCAGGCGCAGCAGCCACGGTGCAGGTGCTCGATGTCTCCCTGTCCGAAGCGGCGGTCGCGACCATCATCCGGGACCGGATCGTGCTGTCGGAAGGCGTCACGCTGGCGACCGCACCCGTGGTCATCGGCGGTGGACGTGGTGTCGGTTCTGCCGAAGGCTTCGAAGTGCTCGAAGCACTCGCGGCCAAGCTCGGCGGCGTCGTCGGGTGCAGCCGGGCCGTCACCAACAACGGCTGGCGTCCGCACTCGGATCAGGTCGGCCAGACCGGCACACGCATCGCGCCGCAGCTCTACATTGCGTGCGGCATCAGCGGTGCCATCCAGCACTGGGTCGGAGCGAAGGCTGCGAAGAAGATCCTCGCCGTCAACACCGACCCGGCCGCCAACATGGTCGTCAAAGCCGACTACGCCATCATCGGCGACCTCTTCGAAGTCCTCCCCGCCATCACCGATTCCTGACCGACAGCACGCTGCTCGACGTCGACGATGTCGTCGTCTGCAGCCGTCGATCTGAGGGCACGGCCAGCGCGTGCGCTACCGGTAGGTGACGTCGAGTTCGAGGTGCTCCAGGCCTCGGAGGATGAAGCTGCTGCCGTAGCGCAGCGACTCGGCGTCGACGACGGACAGCGTGTCGATGCGCTCCGCCAACACCTTCACCGCGGTGACGGCTTCCAAGCGTGCCAGTGCCGCGCCCAGGCAGAAGTGGATGCCGTGGCCGAACGCGATGTGGCTGTTCAGCCGTTCGCGATCCGGGTCGAAGGACTCGGGATCGTCGAAGACCCGGTCGTCGTGATCGGCTGACCCGTACAGGATCCACAGTGTCGACCCCTTCGGAACCGGCGTGCCGGCGATCTCGGTGTCCTCCGTGACGATCCGGTACAGCCCCTGGTTCGGGCTCGCCCATCGCAGGCCCTCCTCGACGACCTTCGACCGCGCGCGTCGGGTCGGCCTTGAGCTTCTCCCACTCGTCGGGGTGCTGCGCCAACTGCACAGCGAGATCCGAGAGCAGGCTCGCCGTGGTCTCGCTGCCGGCCACCTGGATCTGACGGATGATCGAGAGCATCTCGGGGATGTCGAGCGGGCCGCCTTCCACGCCACCGGCGTCCGGGTCGCCCGCCGGCAGTTCGGCGTTGAGCAGATCGGTCAGGAAGTCATCTCGTGGATCCGTTCGCCGGGCCTCGAGCTCGCTGACGAAGTAACGCTGCTGTTCCACGATGTCGCGTTCGAAGCCGACGCGTTCGTCGTCGCTGATGATGCGCCCGATGGCGGCAACCGACGAGTCGGCCCATCGACGGAAGTCGTCACGACGGGTGTCGGGGACCTGCAGGATGGTGGCGACGGCGGCTACCGGCAGCGGTGCGGCGAACCGGTCGATGAAGTCGACGCGGGGCGAACCGCCGAAGCCGTCGACCAGTTCCTCGCACACACGTCGGATCTCCGGTTCCAGCCGCGACACACGCCTCGGCGTGAACGCCATCGACACGAGCCGTCGATAGCGGGTGTGCGACGGCGGGTCCTCGGTGAGCATCGTCGACACGTTCGGCCAACCGTCGGCGTACACCTCGCGCAAGCGGTCGCGCAGTTCCGGTGACGGCTTGGCCGCCGAACTCCCGAACTGCGACGAGAACGTGGTCGGGTCGTGCAGGATCCGTTTGACGTCCTCGTGGCGAGACACGGCGAACACTCGCTCACCAGAACGTCCGATCATCGCACCGTCGAGTTCCAGTACGGGAGCGTCGTCGCGCATGGCCTTGTAGTGCGGGTAGGGGCACTGCACCACGGCGTCATCGGACGTGTCGAAGGTGACGGTTTGAGAACTCATGCGTTCATCATTGTTGCTGGCGTCATCAGGGATCCGGCTGGAGCATCTTGCGTTCCCCGCCACGGGAATACCAGCGGGAGTCCCTCGGTTCGAACGGGGGGCACGACAACAAGGGAGACCTCTCATGGCAACCACTGATCTCAAGAGCGCAGAATTCGAATCGACCGTCACCGGCGAAGGCATCGTCTTCGTCGACTTCTGGGCCGAATGGTGTGGACCGTGCAAGTCGTTCGGACCCGTCTTCGAGGCAGCCTCGGACAAGCACGATGACATCACCTTCGCCAAGATCGACACCGAGGCCGAGCAGGAGATCGCCGGCGCACTCGAGATCCGTTCGATCCCGACGCTCATGGTGTTCCGTGACGGCGTGCAACTGTTCTCGCAGCCCGGCGCTCTGCCGGGTCATGCGCTGGACGACCTGATCGACCAGGTGAAGGCGCTCGACATGGACGAAGTCCGCGCCGAGATCGCCAAACAGGCGGGCGAAGCGTCACCGGACGAGTGAACGACCACGGCCGGCCGAACCGGCCATGTGCTGTCCTCAAGAAATTATCTGATCACCGCGAGTGCATTTGATTCTCTCGGACTTCGTGCCGATACGTGGCTGTGACCTCCACACCGACGTCGGCCGAAACGGGAGCACCGTTGCTTTCGGGCCCCTACACGGTGCCGAGTCCGTGGAAGCGACCCGACCCGGTCGGTCAGCGCATCGCGTTGACCCTCGCATGCTGCGTGCTGATCGTGGTGCTCCCGTTCGGACCGCACCGTGTGTGGCTTGCCGTCGGACTCGCCGTCGTCCAGACGGTCGCGACCTTCCTCGTCCGTCGACGCCGTGTGTCGATGACCGAGGAGCTCGCCAACTTCTTGACGTTCGAGCACGCGAGCATGCTGATCGTCGTGTTGGTCGCCCCGTCGGGCTACCTGGCGGTCAGCATCGTCGCCATCGGCTCGCTCGGCTCCAACAGCCCTTATCTCCCGACGCGGTGGCATCGAACGCTCGCGACGATCACGACCGCGACGCTCGTGGCACCCGCACTGATCTACGACCTGAGCGCCGGACCCCTCGCGGTCGGTGCCGGGTTGCTGATGGTCGCCCACATCGCCTTCAACCGCAGTGGGACACTGATCCTCGCCGAGGAGGTGGCCATCAGTGCACAGCACCAGGCCGACCACGATTGGCTGACCGGCCTCCCCAACCGGAGAGTCCTGCGTTCAGCACTCTCCGACCTGGACGATGCGGTGGCGCCGACTGCGCTGTTGCTCCTCGACATCGACAACTTCAAGGAGATCAACGACTCGCTCGGACACGACGTCGGCGACCGCGTCCTTCGTGAGGTCGGCGAGCGGCTCGCTGCGATCGATCCGTCCGTGTTGGTCGTTCGCCTCGGTGGCGACGAGTTCGCGGCGGTCGTGTCGGGGGGTGTCGAGCGCGCAGCAGGATTCGCTGTCGAGGTCGAACGGTGCCTCGGTCCGGCCATGCGGGTGGACGAGATTCCGCTGTCCGTCAAAGCGTCGATCGGCATGGCGCACACCGACGAAGCGCCAGCCGGTTCGCTGCTGCGTTTCGCGGACATCGCGATGTACCGCGCCAAACGCGACGGTGCCGGGCCGACGTGGTACCGGTCCGAAGACGATCCTCACAGTGAGCGACGCATCGTGTTGATGCAGGACCTCCCTGAGGCGATCGCACGCGGTTGCGTGCGCCCGTGGTTCCAACCGCAGGTCGACGTCGTCTCCGGTGAGGTGGTCGGAGGCGAAGCGCTCGCTCGATGGCATCACCACCGGTTCGGCATGGTCGGCGCTCTCGAACTCCTCGAACACGTCGAGCTCGCGGGGCTCCAGCGTGAACTCTCCATCGCCATGCTCCGCCGTTCCATCCACGCGGCGCTCGAGTGGCCGGACCGTGTCCGACTCTCCGTCAACGTCACGCTGTGCGATGTGCAGTGCGAGAAGTTCGTCGAGGTGCTCGAGTCGATCCTGTCGGCCACCGGGTTCGACCCGTCGAGGCTGACGCTCGAGGTGGTCGAATACGACGTCGTGATGAGTGCGGACCTCGTCGTGGAATCGACCGAGCGGATTCGGTCGTCGGGTGTGTCGCTCTCGCTCGACGACTTCGGCCAGGCGTCGTCATCGCTGGCACGTCTGGACCTGTTCGACGTCGACGAGTTGAAGATCGACCGACGCTTCGTCTCACGCATGTTGGAACACCGACGCGATGCGGCAATCGTCGACTCGGTCGTCGGACTGGCCGAACGCCTCGGTCTACGTCTGGTGGCCGAGGGAGTCGAGGACGAGGCGATGGCACACGCCGTCGCGTCTGCGGGTATTCGGATCGTGCAGGGGTACCACTACGCGCGACCGATGAAGAGCCTGAAGGTCGAGCCGTTCGCTCCGATCGTCCTGCCGGGACCCGTCGTGCTCTCGAAGCACTGAGTCGAGGCCGCGCTCTGCGGCGTGACGCAACCAGGTCCCGCCGCACCGCGTCCCTCGTGGCCGCACCACGTTGTGACGGATCTCGTCGACCCCCCCTGGACGGGTGCTCGGGTCGCTTTCGTTGTCCTGGGAAACGGGCGCGAGCTACTGTCACTCGAAGCACGCTGGGCAATGACGCTGGGGCGTGTCGGAGGAACCGTGAACGCACACACCGACGTGGCTGAGACGCTCGACGAAGCTCGCAGCGATGGCGGCGACACGACGACCGGACGACGCAGTGCTCGGCGAGTTCTTGCCCGCGGTACTACCGCGAGCTCCCCGACGAGGACGCCGACGATCGTCGACTCGACGACGCCTATGCCGCAGCGGTCACCCACCTCACGCTCGGCCGCGTCCGCGCGCCGAGGGCGACGTTCGGGTGCGGGTGCTCTCCCCGAAGGGCGACCGAGACGGATGGCGGACAGAACGGACGGTGCTGATGTTCGTCACCGACGACAGTCCCGTTCCTCGTCGACACCGTGCGGATGGTGCTCGACCGCCACGACCTCGGCATCCATCTCCTCGTGTACCCGACGCTGACGGTCGTCCGCGACGACGACCACGAGATCGGCTCCGAGTTCGGCGCGAGGACGACGACGTCCGACGACGGCGGTGAGGATCGACGCTGGTCGAAGCGTGGGTGCTGATCGAACTCGATCGCTGCACCCCGACGTCGAACAACCGCTGGAAGCCGACGTCCGCACGGCGATCGCTGACGTGCTGCGGGTCGTGACCGACTTCGACGAGATGCGTGACCGGATGCGATCGCTCTCCAACGGCGACCCGTTGCTGCAGTGGCTCGGCGACCAGCACTTCGTCCTGCTCGGTGCCGCGATCGTTCGACCGGCTCGTCGACGCGCGACGGCAATGCCGACGCTCAGATTGCAGCCGGGAACCGAACTCGGTGAGTACCGACCCGACGCACGTCTCGACGCGTCGGATCCGACGACGCCGTCGAAGCCGGGTGACGACGAGCGGTGATCGCCCGGACGGAAGCGAGTGTCGACGATCCACCGTGCCGCTCGCATGACCTGCATCTCGATCCGTCCGCCTGCGACGGCGGAACGGTCGAGCACCGCTTCATCGGACTGCTCGGGAGCGGCGCATACCGCGAGAGCGTGTTCGCGATCCCCGACCATCGGTGACCGAGCGACGAGACGTGCTCGAACTCGCCGGGTACCTCCGAGGTCAGCCACCTCGGTCGCTCGGTGAAGAACGTCGTCGAGACCCTGCCGCGCGAGGTGGTGTTCGAACTCGACTCCGACGCGCTCGCCGGGCTGGTGATCGACATCGTCGGACTCCAGGAACGACGCATCGTGCGCGTGTTCGACGTCGCCGAACCGGTCGGCCCCTGGACGCACCGTGTTCGTCTACGTCCCGCAGGCACGCTTCGAATCCGGGTTGCCCGACCGCGTCCGGCGCCTGGTCGAGAAGCACTACGGCAGCGACTCACGCGACCTGCGCACGCTGCTCGGATCGAGTTCGCTGGCGCGTATCACGATGACGGTGCGGTCGAACGACGCAGGTCGATCTCGAACGACTCGGCCGCCGCCGTCGACGACGTGTCGACCACCTGGGACGAACGCGCCGAGGCGGCGATCCGCGACGTTCTCGGTGACGTCGCCGGCCGCGCCACCTTCGCCATCGGTGCGCGCGGCGATCCCGTCGGACTACCGGGCCGCGTCGCCCCCGAGGCGTCGATCGGGCGACCTCGCCGAACGTCGCACGGTCTGCTCGACACCGATCCCGACTCGCCCGATTCGCTGGCCACGTCACTCGGCCGCACCGTCGATGCTCCCGACGACCAGTGGCGTTTCCGGGTGTTCCGCAGTGGCACGGCATCGACGATCGCCGAACTGGTTCCGCTGCTCGACCACCTCGGCCTGCACGCGATCGACGAACGGCCCTACGTGTTCGACTGCCCCGACGGGCCGGTTCATCTGTACGACATCGGCGTACGCGTCGATGCCGACGTCCGGCTTCGGACAGCGTCGCAACGATCGATCAGCAGGCCGAGGTGCAGTTGGCGTTCGCCGGCCTCGTGAACGGGCACGGTCGAGGCCGACGGGCTGAATCGGCTGGTCATCGCGGCCGATCTCGACCTGCGTCAGGTCGCCGTGTTGCGGACGTATGCGCGCTACCTCCACCAGGCCGGCTTCCCGTTCAGTCGGTCGTACGTCGAGGAGGCCATCGTCCGCCACGCCGGGCTGGCCGGCACGCTCGCCCAACTGTTCGACGCTCGATTCGATCCGTCGAACGACGTCGACACCGAGACTCGTCGATGCTGCTGGCGGACGGTCTGCGCGCCGAGGCCGTGGCGGCACTCGACGAGATCCCGTCGCTCGACGACGATCGCATCTGTCGGGCGATGCTCACGCTGGTCGACGCAACGCTGCGCACCAATGCGTTCCGGACGTCGCGATGGTGAGTTCGCCGACGAGATCGCGGTGAAGCTGAACCCGCAGAAGATCGCCTTCCTGCCCGAGCCACGCCCGATGTTCGAGATCTTCGTGTGCTCGCCGATGGTCGAAGGCGTGCATCTGCGCGGTGGACGCGTCGCCCGGGGCGGGCTGCGTTGGAGCGACCGTCCGGAGGACTTCCGCACCGAGGTGCTCGGCCTCGTCAAGGCCCAGATGGTGAAGAACGCCGTCATCGTGCCCGTCGGAGCGAAGGGCGGCTTCGTCATCAAGAGCAGCACGGCGTCGCCCGCCGATCGTGACGCGGTGCGCGCCGAGGGCGTCGACCGGTACCGGCGCTTCATCCGGTCGCTGCTCGACGTCACCGACAACCTCGACGGTGCCGACGTGGTGCATCCAGCCGACTGCGTCATCTACGACGACGACGACCCGTACCTGGTCGTGGCTGCCGACAAGGGCACCGCCACGTTCAGCGACATCGCCAACGAACTCGCCATCGACGCCGGCTTCTGGCTCGGTGATGCCTTCGCCATCGGGCGGCAGCGTCGGCTACGACCACAAGGCGATGGGCATCACCGCCCGCGGCGCGTGGGAGAGCGTGCGGCGCCACGCCCGGGTGATCGGCAAGGACGTCGACACCGACGAGCTGACCGTCGTCGGCATCGGCGACATGTCCGGCGACGTGTTCGGCAACGGCATGTTGTTGTCGACACACCTGCAGCGTGGTCGCGGCGTTCGACCACCGCCACGTCTTCCTCGACCCGGACCCCGACCCCGCCGAGTCGTATCGCAGAACGAGCGCGGCTGTTCGAACTGCCGCGATCGAGCTGGGACGACTACGACAGCCGGGCTGATCTCGGCGGGTGGCGGGGTGCACCCGCGCTCGGCGAAGTCGATCGACCGTCACCGACGAGGTGCGGGACGCGCTCGGCATCGACGACTCGGTGACGTCGCTGCGCCCCGACGAACTGATCTCGGCGATCCTGCGCGCACCCGTCGACCTGCTGTGGAACGGCGGCATCGGCACCTACGTGAAGGCGTCGACCGAGAGCCACGAAGCGGTCGGCGACCGGGCGAACGACTCGCTGCGCGATCGACGGCAGCCGATCTTCGATGCCGGATCGTCGGCGAGGGCGGCAACCTCGGCCTCACCCAGTTGGCGCGCGTCGAGTACGCCGTCGGCGGCGGCTACATCTACGCCGACGCGATCGACAACTCGGCCGGCGTCGACTGCAGCGACCACGAGGTGAACATCAAGATCGTGCTCGACCAACTCGTCCGCGACGGCGAACTCACCGATGAAGCAGCGCAACGACCTGCTCGTCGAGATGACCGACGAGGTCGCTGAACTCGTGCTCGACGACAACCGTGCCCAGACGCTCGCCCTGATGATCGCGCGACGACAGTCGCTGCCGATGGTCAACGTCCACGCCCGATACCTCGCAGGCGCTGGAGAACGACGGAGTGATCGACCGGTCACTCGAGTACCTGCCGACCGACAAGCAGATCGCCGAGCGGCAGTCCGCGGGCAGCGGACTCCGCGCCCCCGAGTTCGCGGTGATGATCGCGTACACGAAGAACGTCGACGTCGAGGAGATCCTGGCCAGCCGACCTCCCGGACTCGCCGGCGCTCGAAGACGACCTGCTCGCGTACTTCCCGACGGCGCTTCGCGAGCGGTTCCCCGACGCGCTGCGCAAGCACCGGCTGCGCCGCGAGATCATCGCCACCGGTCGTGGTGAACAACATGGTCAACCTGGCCGGGATCTCGTTCGACCATCGGATGACCGAGGACTCGGGCGCATCGGTGCCCGATGTGGCCCGGGCGTTCCTGGCGTCGCGAGACATCTTCCGGTTCTCGCGAATGCGTGGCGCGAGATCGACGAACTCGGCAGCTCGGTGTCGCTCGACACCCAGATCGACCTGCTGCTCGAAGTGCGTCGGATGTGCGAGCGTGGCACCACCTGGCTGCTGCGTAACCTGCCGCCGCCGCTCGACATCGACGCGGCCATCGCCACGTTCGCCGCAGGGATCGCGACGCTGTCCGGATCGCTCGAGACCTCGATGGCCGGACGGGTGGCCGACCGACATCGAAGCGACATCGCGCCGAGCGCAGCGCCCTCGGTGTCCCCGATCGAACTCGCCGCACACTCGGCTCGCTGGCCGTGGATGCACACCGCATTCGACATGGTCCGCCTCGCCCAGGAGGAGGGCTGCGACGTGGACCTCGGCAGCATCCGTCTACGGCGCGGTGTTCGAGGCGTTCGACATCGGATGGATGTGGGACGGAGATCGGCGCGCTTCCCACGGTCCGACCGGTGGCAGACCCAGGCCCGTTCGTCGATGCGCGACGACCTGATGAACGTGATCGCCGAACTGACCCGTCGGGTGATGCGTTCCGACGGTGGATCGACCCAGCGAGTGGATGACTGCGAACCGAGCGTGCCGTCGTCGAGGACCGTGGCGATGCACCAGGAGATTCGCCGCGCCGAGAGCTTCGACCTCACCACGCTCTCGGTCGCGCTTCGCCAACTGCGCAACCTCACGACCGCCGCCGCAGGCTGACCGGGCCGCGGCGCAGGAAGTGAGCGGGCGCGTCCGCGACAGGTCAGCTCGGCGTCGCGCAGAAGGTCGCGAAGTCCGTGGTGCACGTCGTGCAGCGTGATGATCACGCCATCGGGAGCGATGGCGGCTCCGGCCCGGGCGGCCGCGCCGTTCACGGACCCCGCTCGAAGACTCCCGACGATTCCGACCAGCTGCACATGACTCATCGCCGAGTGTGCCCGGCACGAACGAATCGCCCGACGACCAGCCGGTCGGAGGTGTTGACTCGCAGCGACGGTGTCGGGTCGGCAACGATGTCCTGATGGAATTCGACCTCGCCCAGACCGATGCGCTGCTTTCGACCACCCGGGCGGTCCGCAAGCGCCTCGACCTCGACCGTGAGGTTCCCGACGACGTGCTGCTCGAGTGCCTCCAACTCGCGGTCCAGGCGCCGACCGGGTCGAATCAGCAGGGTTGGCGGTGGATGGTGATCCGCGACACGGCCAAGAAGCAGGCATTGCAAGATCTGTACAACGAGGCCGGCGGGGCGTACCTTGCATCCGCGGCCGCTGATGCGGACGCCGCGAGCCAACAGGGGCGAGTGATCGACTCCGCCAACTACCTCGCCCAGAACCTGGCCAACGTGCCGGTGCTGTTGATTCCGTTGATCATCGGGCGTCTCCCCGACAACAGCGCCAATGCCGCAGCGGGATTGATGGGGTCGATCATGCCGGCGATGTGGAGCTTCCAACTCGCACTGCGCAGCCGCGGGTTGGGCAGTTGCCTGACCACCCTGCATCTCGCCAAGGAGCAGGAGGCCGCCGACCTGCTCGGCATCCCCGATCACATGACTCAGGCCGGCCTGCTCCCGGTCGCCTACACGACTGGTACCGACTTCAAGCCGGCCAAGCGCGACGACGTCGCCAAGATCACCTACCTCGACACGTACAAGAACCCGATCCGTCCCGACTGAGTCGAGGTCGACTCCCCGTCACTCGGGGAGGACGGCTCGGATCTCGAGGATCAGCGCATCGAGGTCGGCGTCGCTGCGTGGATCCCACAGGGACGTGTCGATCTCGATCACCGTGTCGGCCTGTTCCCGCATCTCATCGCTCCATGAATCGAAGTGGCTGCGCAGTTCGACCAGATGTTCGATGGTGAGATCGCTCTCCGACGCCCGGTCGCGATCGCGCACCCGGCCGAGGAGGGCCGGAGGTTCGGCACGCAGCAACACGAGCACGTCGAGGCGGGGACTCCGGTCGATCCAGTTGCGCATCTCGGTCAGCACGATCTCACGATCCGCCGGGTCGTCCAGGAATTCGGCGAACGGTGCGGTGCGCATCACGCTGAAGTCGGCAACCGTCAGTTGCTCGGCCGGTGCCGCGGCGAGCAGTTCGGCGCGGGAGCGGAGGAATGCGAGTTCCACGGCGAGTGCGGCGGCCGGCGTGGCCTCGCCGGTGTAGTAGTCGTCGAGCAGCGGGTTGACGGAGACCGGGTCGAGGAGCAGCGGGCAGCCGAGCGCGGCGGCGAGTCGCCGCGTCGTCGTGCTCTTGCCGACTCCGGTCGGCCCGTCGATCGCCACGATGCTCACCTGATCACGCTACGGGTGTGCCGACGGCCAGAGGGAACGGTCGTCGTGCTGACGGCGGTGACGTGCTCGGCCTGGAGTCTTGATACGTTTGAACGTGCTAACGTATTAGCATGTCGACATCACCAGGTGAGTACGACCTTGCAACTGCACTGGAACGGCTGGAGGCCGTCGAGGCCCGCGTGGCGAAACTCGAAGCGGAACACGCCCGACCCGAAGCGGACGCAGCTCCGACCGCCGACTCGCTGAGCGCCGAGGTCGAAGGGCAACCGGAACGGTTCTGGGCGTTGCTCGGCCTCCAAGAGCGGCTCGACGACTCCGGAGGTGTGCTGTTCACCGGCGCGGTGACCACGCCGGTCGGCGAGCGATATCTGTGGCAGCAAGCCGTGACGACCGAAGAGGTCCTCGATGTGGACTGGGCGGATCAGGCGCAGGCTCTGAGCGCGCTCGGTCATCCGGTCCGGCTGCAGATCCTGCAGTACGTGCTGCTCGGCGTGCGGACCACGGCGGAACTGGCCGAGATCGCAGAAGTCAACACGACCGGTCAGCTTCACCATCACCTCAAGGACCTCGTCGCAGCGCGCTGGCTCCGGTCGCCTGGGCGCGGTCGGTATGAGATTCCGGTCGACCGCGTCATCCCGTTGCTGACCATCGTGGAGGCCACTCGTGCCGGTGCCTGAGTTCGACCGGCTCGTGCGGGACGACGCAGACCCGCGAGCGCGCGTCGGGTTCGTGGCGGGCGTCGCAACCGCGGCACTGATCATCGCCGTGTCGTTGGCAGCGTTGATCGGTCCGGACGTTCCGCGCCTGTCGGACACGACGAGCGGAGACCCGGAATTGATCGAGAGCGTCCAGACACTCCTCGCCGACCGCGCGCGTGGCCACGATGCCGTCGCCGTCGCAGTGATCGACGGTGGGGGCGTCCGCTTCGCCGGTTTCGGCGAGGAGGTCGACGGGGGCGCGGTCGCCGAGTCCACGGCGTTCGAGATCGGTTCGGTGACCAAGCCGTTGACCGGCATGCTGCTGGCGGACCTGATCGACGACGGTGAGGTCGATCCCGATTCGACGCTCGGAGAAGTCGCCGCTCCGCTGCTCACGATCGACGGCGGAGGTGCCGACGCCACGCTCGAACAGCTCGCCAGCCACCGGTCCGGGTACCCGCGGCTGCCTTGGTCGAACATTCCGAGGGCGGTCCTTTCGTCGTTCATGGGAGGAGACCCCTATTCGGGAAACGCACAGGACGTTCTGAATGCTTCGGCGAACACCGATTCCGAACCGAGTGAGTTCTCGTACTCCAATCTCGGCATGGCGGCACTCGGCGACGGGCTCGCTGCACACCAGCGCACCACCTACGCCGATCTACTCCGTCGACGGCTGCTCGACCCCATCGGTATGGACGCCACCGTGGCAGCCGAGTCGACGGGCACTCTGCCGGCGAACCGGGTGAGCGGAGGAACCGCGGCTGGACGTGACACCGACGAATGGTTGGCGCCCGGTTGGCAACCAGCGGGCATCGGAACCTGGTCCACGACCGGTGATCTCGCTCGGCTCGCTGTCGCGATCATCGACGGCACGGCACCCGGCATGGCCGCACTCGAACCGCGGTTCTCCAGCGGCGACGACCAACGAATCGGCTACGGATGGATGATCGCCACGACCGACGACGGGGTCGAGTTGACGACGCACAACGGCGGGACCGGAGGGTTTCGGTCGTGGTTCGGCGTCGATCGGTCATCCAGGCGCGCCGTCGTGGTCCTGTCCGACACCACGATGTCCGTCGGCGATCTCGGCGAAGCACTCCTCGTCGATGGGGTCGACGCGGCCGTCGGTTCGAATCCACTCCCCGCCGAGTCAGCCGGGCTACAGGGCTGGGGGCTTGCGGCACTGTTGATCGCCGGAACCCTGGGACCCTTGGTTGCCGTCGTGCGAGCAGCGGTCAAACGACGAGGTGACCGCCACGGCCTCGTCCGCAATGTCGTCAACGCTGTCGCGACGATGTTCTTGTTCACCGTCCTGATGCCGTGGCATCTCCTGCCCGGCCTGATCTGGATCGTTGCGGTGGCGTTGGTCCTGGTCACTGCCGCCATGGCGGTCCCGAGTTGGTCCCGAGTTCCCTCGATCGACTCCGAACGGCCGACACTCAGATGGGTCGGCACCGGCGCCACTGTGGCTGTGGGCGTGGTAGCCATCGCGCTGGTCTCGATCTGACGGACCTCGCCAGCGAAGCCGGATGGCGTCGGTGCCCGCAGCGGCTGTTCGTTCGGTGGCCGACTGGCGGGCATCGACGATCGGAATGGAGTACCCCTGCGTCATACTGGTGTTCGACGGATTCGTTCGTCGCGCGTCGCCTTCGCCGCGACCTCCCACACCTGCAATTCGCACACGGAGGCCAGCCCATGGCGCACACCCTCGATCAATCCATCGCGGTGGACGATCAACTCAGCATCCACGACTTCGAGTTCCGCGACGCCGCGCATGTCGCCCGCTTCGCCGAGCGAGCACCGTTGCTCACCGGTGCGGCGAACTGCGAGAGCTGGCACCTCGGTCGCGACGGTCGATTCAGCTGCGGCACCAACGGCACGGCGCTCGACTCGCTGCGGGAGTGGGCGCTGGATCCCGAACGGCTCATCTCGACCTTTCTCGAGTTCAGGAAGCAGGGCACGTGTACACCCGACTGGATCGTGGTCGACGAACGGCCACCGCGCTGGCCGGGCGACGACTCCGCTCCCAGCGAGGCCGACGTCCAGCACTTCATGCGACTCCGCTACCAACTGGAGGTCGTCGGCATCCGGTTGATGGACGTCGTGATCTTCGACGGGGGAGCACGTTGGTGGTCGATGTGCGAGCTGCTGACCGGCACCACGGCGTGGAACGACCGACCGTTCCCGATCGTCGACGTCCAACGGCTTCGCCGGGCGGCCTGAATGCTTGGTTGCGGGGCGGGAGAACGCTGACGAATACGGTGAGCTGCATGCGCATCTGGCGACTCCAAGAACTCGGTGACCCGATCGACCAATTGAAGTTGGTCGAGGAGGACGCTCCGACGCCGGGCCCCGGCGAGGTGCTGATCGACGTCGAAGCGGTCGGGCTCGCGTTCCCCGACGTGTTGCAGTGCCGTGGGATGTATCAGGTGAAGACCGGCCCGGGCCACACCCCGGGCGGTGAGTCGTGCGGACGAGTTGCGGCTCTCGGCGACGGTGTGTCGAACGTCGAAGTCGGCCAGCGCGTGGCGTTCCTCGGGTCGGGTGGGTTGGCCGAGCAGGTCACGCATCAAGCCGGTGGGGTGTTCCCCGTGCCGGACGGCGTGTCGGCAGCGACCGCTGCCGCGATCCCGATCAACTACTGCACCACCCTCTACGCGTTGAATGATCGCGCCAAGCTGCAGGCCGGCGAGACCGTGTTGATCACGGGTGCCGCAGGCGGCACCGGCACAGCCGCGATCCAACTCGCCAAGGCTGCGGGAGCCACGACCATCGCGGTCGCCGGTGGGCAGACCAAAGTCGATCTCGTCACCGAGATCGGTGCCGACGTGGTGATCGACCACAACGAGAATCCCGACTGGGTCGACGCCGTACGTGAAGCGTCGGGCGGGGGAGTGGACGTGGCGTACGACCCGGTCGGCGGCGACACGTTCCATCAGGTCCGTCGATGCATGGGCTGGGACGGTCGTCTCCTGGTGATCGGGTTCGTGGCCGGCATCCCGGAAGTGAAGACCAACCATGCGCTGCTCAAGAGCTACTCGATCGTCGGCGTCCACTGGGGAGCGTCGCTCGCGAAGTTCCCGGCGTCGCTCGGCGAGCAGATGACCACGCTGCTCGACATGGCGGCAGCCGGAACGATCGACCCGCCGCTCTACCCGCCCTTCGACTTCGACGATGCGGCGCAGGCGCTGCAGGACATCGCCGACCGCAAGGTCCACGGCAAGGCGGTCGTCACCCTCTGACCGGTGCACGTCTGTGCCGCGCACGAACGTGCACCGCGCCGTGATTCCGGCTGCCCGTACGCTGCTCGCCATGCAGTTGTCCGACATGACGATCTTCACCGAACCCCAGCAGGGCGCGACCTACGACGATCTGCTCGCAGTTGCCCAGCGAGCGGAGAAACTGGGGTTCGGAGCGTTCTTCCGGTCCGACCACTATCTGGCCATGGGAGACGGAGACGGCATGCCCGGCTCGACCGATGCATGGATCACGCTCGGCGCACTCGCTCGCGAGACCTCCACGATCCGACTCGGCACGCTGGTGACGTCTGCGACGTTCCGTCTGCCCGGACCGCTCGCGATCTCCGTTGCCCAGGTCGATCAGATGTCGAACGGCCGGGTCGAGTTCGGGCTCGGTGCCGGCTGGTTCACGGAGGAACACGAGGCGTACGCCATCCCGTTCCCGGACCTGGGTGAGCGGTTCGATCGTCTCGAAGAACAGCTCGAGTTGATCACGGGGATGTGGTCGACGCCGGTGGGCGACACGTTCGATCACGCTGGCCCGCTCTATCCGATCACGAACTCTCCGGCGCTCCCGAAGCCCGTGCAGTCACCCGTGCCCATCGTGATCGGTGGGGGCGGCCCGAAGCGCACGCCGGCGCTCGCAGCTCGCTACGCGTCCGAGTTCAACACGCCGTTCGTGTCGCTCGACTTCTTCGGTGAGCAGACCGCGCGGGTGCGCGCCGCGTGTTCGGCGATCGATCGTGATCCGGCCTCGCTCACGTACTCGGCGGCGCTGGTCGTCTGCGTCGGCCTGGACGAAGCCGAGTTCGTCGAACGCGCCGCGGCGATCGGTCGCGAACCCGACGAGCTGCGTGAGACCGGGATCGCAGGCACGCCGGACGAAGCCCGAGAAGCCGTCGAGCGGTGGCGCGCCGCAGGAGCGGAGCGCCTCCATCTCCAGGTGCTCGACTTGGCCGACCTCGATCACCTCGACTTGATCGCGGCCACGCTCGCCTGACCTGTCGCCCGGTCGCGGAGGCGCCGCATGCTGCGAACCCGCCCCGTCGGTCGTTCTCCAGACCGCGCATACTTGCGTCGTCGCGGCGCAGCGACCAGAATCCGCCGGGAGTGACGTCGATGTCACCATGTCGAACGAGGAGTCGCAATGGCAGCGGGAGCAACACCAGAGGGTTGGTACCCGGACGTCGAACGGCCCGGTGGCGAGCGGTACTGGGACGGGTCGTTGTGGACCGAGCAGCGGCGCAACGCAGGGGACACGAGCGGCGGATTCTCGTCGCCGCCACCTGATTCGACGCCGCACGACATCGGGAGCGCCCGCCTTCGGGCAGCAACCGCCGGCCTTCGGCCAGCAACCGCCGAGCTACGGCCAACAGCCGCCCGCCTTCGGTCAGCAACCGCCGAGCTACGGCGCGCCTCCCGGCGGCGGTTACGGGCAGCCGAATCCGCAACCGGCGTTCGGCTCGCCTGCCGGGTACACCCCGTACGGCGCTGCCGCTCCGGCCTACCCCAAGTCCACAGCGCCCGGCTGGGCGCTCGGTCTGTCGATCGCCGGGCTCGTGCTGTCCATCTGTTGCATCGGCTTCGTGCTGTCGATTCCGGGCACGATCATGGGTTGGACATCGATGAAAGCCATCGATCGTGGCGAGAAGGATCCGAGCCAACGCGGGACGGCCAAGGCAGCGTTCATCGTCGGAGTGGTCGGTCTCGTGGTCGCACTGGGGTGGATCGTGCTCGTGGTGCTCACCGGCACGATCAACACCTGACGGGCGGGGCGTGATGATTCCGGCACTGATCCTCCCCGACGGACGGCGCGTCGAGCTCGACGCCGACGTCGTGTTGGGTCGCGCGCCGGTTGCTCCGGAGTGGTCGCCGTCGGCCCGCTCGATCAGCGTGTCCGTGCCGACGATCTCGAAGACCCACGCGTTGATCGGTCACGATGCAGACGGCGTGTGGCTGGTCGACCTGCACTCGTCGAACGGTTCCGAGTCGCTCGACGGCGCAGGCGTGAGCAAGCGAGCAGTTCCCGGTCAGCGACTCTCGATTCCCACGGGTTCACACATCAGAGTCGGCACCGACACGATCATCACGATCGATTCGGGCGCAGCATCGGACGACGAGGACCTGGACCGCACGCTGGTCATGCCAGTCGCGACGGCGACTCCACCGACACCGCCCTCAGCGCGCGCTGCGGATCCGACCGAGCCCGTCGACTGGTCCGCCGTCACCAACCGCAACCAGGTCGTGCCGGCAGCACCCGAACGGCCGGCACCGTCGATCGCGCCACAACCGGTCCCGCCGCAGCCTGCGCCGCCTCATCCTGTTCCGCGACAACCGGTCCCGCCGCAGCCGGCTCCGCCGTCCGCGGTGCGGACACAGGAGTTCCCCGCGGTGCCCGGCAACGCTGGTCCTCCGACCTTCGACCATCGCCCCGCTCCGGCAACCGCCGGGCGATCGATGGCACACCTGATCGGAGCCGTCGTCGTCCTCGTGTGGAGCGCCGTTGGTTTCGCCAACGTGCGGGGCTGGACGCCGGACGCGGTGTTCGATGCGGTCGACGGTCGACTCATCGGCTTCTTCTTCGTACCCGATCGTTTCACGCTGCAGTTCGCCGAGTTCTTCGCGTCCGTCCGGATTCCCGACTCGCTCACGTTCCTGGCGAGAGGTGGCGACATCGGTCCGATCGTTGCGATCATCACCGCCATCGTCGCGTTGGTCGTTCCGACTCGCTGGGTGCGTTGGATCCTCGTCGGTCTGGTCGCGATTCCGATGGTGCTGCTGCTCGGGCTCACGGTCACGTTCGCCTCGGATTCGATCGACTTCTTCATCGACGAGATCGATCGCCTCGTCCCGTGGTTCGTACTCCCCGGCATCGGATCACTGTTGTTGCTCTGGCCCGGCGGCCGGTCGGCCCCGGCGCCGACCCAGCCGGCGGCCACCCATCCATTTGCCCAGGCGCCGCCTCAGGACGTGTTCTACGCTCCAGGGCAGCCTCCTGCGCCGCCGTCCGCAGGCCCGGGAGCTCCACCGTTCTCATGACCGTCATCGGCACCGACCAGGAACACGATCACGACCGTCAGCTCGAGCAGAGCGCGCCCGGCGTGCTCCGGGAGCCGACCGGATCGTGGTTGTCTCGGATGGTCTCGTCACCGTGGCGGATCGCGCTCCTGGCGGTCGCAGCGGTGCTGGCCATCGACGCGGGCGGCACCGACGATGGCGCCGGCATCTGTGTCTTTCGCCGTTGCACCGGCGGGTACTGCCCTGGCTGTGGCCTGACCCGTTCCGCACGCCACCTGTCCCGCGGTGAGATCGGCGCGGCCTGGCAGGACCACCCGATCATCGTGCTGCTCGCGATGCAAGGCATCGCGGCTGCGGTCACGTATGCCGCGATCGCAGGCCTGCGTGCCCGACTGCGTTCGTTGCGCACGCTCGCGGTCGCCGCCGCAGCGAACGGGATCCTGCTGCTCGCCATCTGGGTCATACGACTCGTCGACGGATCGATCCCGCGCTTCTTCTGATGGACGACGGCTGATGGACGACGCCACTGTGAGCAGCGACGACGCGGCCGCAGACCTCAGCACCGACGCACGGCGCCCGACGTTCACGTGGGGTGCGGGGACGCACGTCGGTGGCGTTCGCGATCACAACGAAGATGCGTTCTTCGTGAGCCCCGACGTCTGCGTCGTCGCCGACGGCATGGGTGGTCACGCCGCAGGCGAGGTCGCCAGCCAACTCGTCACGCACCTCGTCGCCGACGTCTTCGGGGCGCACCGCCTCGACGTGTCGGAGCTCCCCCGGTTCGTGTCGGCACTCAACGCAGCGGTCGTGCGCAAAGGAGCGGAGAACAACACCCGTGGCATGGGGACGACCGTCGTGGGTGTGGCGGTCGCCGACAACGGTGACGCACCCTCGGCGGTGGTGTTCCACGTCGGCGACTCCCGTTGCTATCGACTCTGCAACGGGGTGATGAAGCAGCTGACGAGCGACCACTCGCACGTCCAGGAACTGGTCAAGGCCGGCGAGATCACCCAGGAGGAAGCGCTCACGCATCCGCTGCGCAACGTCATCACCCGAGCACTCGGTGCCGACGTCGCGGTGGTTGCGGACTTCCACGTGCTCGACGAGGAGGACTGCCGCGTGCTGCTCTGTTCCGATGGTCTGAGTGGCGAGATCGACGACGACCGGATCCGGGATCTCCTCACCTCGAACTCGAATCCGACCTCCGCAGCTGTTGCGCTCATCGACGCGGTCCTCGACGGGCCGGCACGCGACAACGTGACGGTGGTCGTCGTGGATGTGATCTTCCCCGAACGGGCCCCGGTCAGCTCGGCCGTCACCGATTCCGAGACGGCCGAGTCGACCGACGACACCGTCGAACTCGATCGGGACGGCACCGAGGACCGGCTCGCCGATGTCGCGGCGGATCCCGGCGACGTGACACTCGAACACGACCGCAGCGCCGACATGCTGGCCTGGGCACGCGCCGACGATGATGCCGATGCGGCAGTCGATGCGGCCGTCGAAGCGGGCGCGGACCCTGCTGACGAGATCGTGGTGGTGAGGCCGTGGGCGCCGCCGGTTGCGGTCGATCGACGATCTGATGGCGTTGATCGCCCACCGACACGGCCGGATGCGCCAGCATGGGGGTCAACGGGCGCCGAGCGCGCCGACCAGATCCCCGCCACCGACCAGGAGACAGGCCATGAACGCGAACCAGACCACTGAAACCGACGCCGCCAGCACCGATTCCGACTCTGACACCGGCGACGAGACCGGGACCGAGTCGACACTTGCATGGGGGACCACAGCCTTCGAGCCGGGCGGCGACGTCGCCCTCGTCGCCCGCCAGACCGTCGGGCTCATCGAGCGGGACAATCCGTCGACGCGCGAGCGGCTCTGGGGTCTCGTCTCCGACGACGCACCGCTGGACGACATCCTGGACGAACTCTCGTCCACCGGCCTGAAAGCGCTGCCGGACTTCGGCCTGGCGCAGGTCGAGGGGTCGGCCATCCGCATCGTGGCTCGCGGACGCACCACGATCTCCGCGGAGCTGTCATCGGGATCGACGCACGAGATCGACCCGTCCGGTGTTCGCACCTGGATCGAAGAACTCGTCGAGGACGTCGCGTCGATCACGATCACGCTCCCGGTGCTCGACGACGAATCGCCGAGCGGTGAGAAGTTCGCAGTACTCGCCGGGTCGGTCCCTGCGAGTTCGCTGACTCGCCGATACGACGCTCCGGACGATCACGCAGCTGTTGCCGAATCCGGTGCCGGGTGGACCGCCGGAGGCACGGAGACGTCGAGTACTTCGGCGACGTCTGACGACGACGAGATCGCCTCGGTGTCCGAGGTCGAACTCGAGATGGTGGACGACATCCATGAGCCCGAGTCCGCTGCGGGCGACTCGTCGCTCGACGATCAGGCAGGCGACCCGTCGGCGTCGCCGCTCGACATCACAGCGGACCCGGTGCCCGCGGACTCGGCGTCGGCTGCACCGGTGCCGGCGAATCCGCAGCCCGCATCCCCGCAGCCACCACCGCCGGGATCCAGCCCGGCGGGCCCGCCGCCGAGCAGTCCGCGAGCGGGCGGTACACCGCCCAGCGCTGCTCCGCCGGACTCGACGGTGGTGGCCGGCCCCGACGACGGCCCGACACCCGGTCCGGGCAGCTCGGTCTTCGACGACGACTTCGACGATCACGCAGCCGGCAGCGTCACGGGTGCCGCGCCGGGCGACCACGACGGCATGACCGCCGGCCGCCCAGTCTCCGAGGACCAGCCCGCCGACGACGACTTGCCGACCGATGCCCCGGTGTACGGCGTCCTGGCGTTCTCGAACGGCGAACGTGTGCAGGTCGACCGCACGGTGCTGATCGGACGCAACCCCAAGGTCGCCGAAGCGGTCGAAGGCGGATTGCCGCACATCATGAAGTTCGACGGACCGGGCCAGGGCCTGTCTCGGACGCATGCAGAGATTCGTCTCGTGGACGGGGAGGTGCTGATCGAGGATCTGCAGTCCACGAACGGGACCGAAGTGCAACTGCCGGGTCAGCAGCGTCGGCGCCTGCGAAGCGGTGAGCCCGTCGTCATCGTGCCCGGCACGCTGATCGACTTCGGCGAAGAGCTGCACTGCACGCTCGAATCATCGAGCTGACGGTCGGCGGGCCTCGTCGTCGACGTCGTCGTCGACCGAGCCGCCGTCGACGGGGCGTGAGGCGTGCCCGGTGGCGGTGCAACACGTCGGTCATGATGTGGTCGTGCAGTGGAGTGGATCACCGACATTCGGAGGGGCCGATGTGTGAACTCTGCCTGCCTCGGATGTCACGTCGGCGGGCGATCGGGCTCGCCGGGGCGGCGACCGCGGTGACACTCCTGGGTCGTCCCGACCCCGCCGCCGCCGCCCGCGCCTTCCAGACCGGGTACGGCGTGGTCATCGAACCGCGCGCGACCTGGGCCGGCAACAGCCGACCCGCCCTCTCCAACCTGTCGGACGAAGACGTCAGGTTCCTCCTCGTCCACCACACCGCGGGGCCGAGCCAGGGTGACCCGATCCAGCTGATGCGCCAGGTCTACGACTTCCACACGGGACCGGAGAAGGGCTGGCCCGACGTTGCCTACAACTTCTTCGTCGAACCCGGCGGCCGCGTCTTCGAAGCACGCTCGGGCAGCCTCCAGCGCGCCGTCGAGGCGTCGGCGACCGGAGGTAGCCAGGGCTTCGCGCAGCTCGTGTGTCTGCTCGGCGACTTCACCAGTCGCAACCCGACCGACGCCCAACTCGACTCGCTGAACCAGACGCTCGCCTGGCTGGCGGACCGATACGGCCTCGACACGTCGCCGGGAGCGACCCAGACCTTCACGTCTCGCGGCTCCAACAGGTGGTCCGCCGGTACCTCGGTCACGGCCGACACGATCTCGGGCCACCGCGAGATGAGCGCCACGGCCTGTCCGGGCGACACCTTCTACCCGTACCTCAAGGACCGGGTGCAAGCCGAGGTCGACGATCTGCGCGGCAATCCGCAGGAGCCGAGCACCGACACGCCGGCAAGCGCAGACGACGCAGACGACGCAGTGGTACCCGTTCCGGCGAACTCCGCTCCGCCGACGTCGTCCGGCGCGGCGGCCGGTCCGGCGTCGACGAGCGTTGCCACGACGTCAGCGCCCCGACCGTCGAGCTCGATCACGCTGCCCTCGACCACGTCGCCCGACACGACCACGTCGACACCCGGATCCACCGTGCCAGCGACCGTGGCAGACGGGCCGGTGATCTCGCCGCCCGCTCCGCTCGCCGACGAGTTCGCCGTCGACGCGCCGGACCCGGCACGTGCGGGCGATGGGCGATCGTCGTTTGACGCAACGGCGTGGGGGCTCGGCGCTCTGGCTGCGGCCGTGGTCGCGGCTGCAGCGGTGTTCGTCGGTGGACGCACCCGGCCGGACCCTGCCGAGTTGCCGGCGCCCACGGGCGAACCGCTCCCGCCTCCGCCCGACGGTGCCGACCCGTTGGCGTAGTTGCACGCTGCGCTCGAACGGCGAGATCGTGACCGACGAGTGCCTCTTCGACCTGCTCGACCTCCCCGACGGATCCGATCCGGACACGACGCTCTGGTTCGACCGCGTCCGCCGATTAGGTCAGTGGCCTCGTCCTGCGCTTCGACGACCGGTACATTCGAAAGCAAGGACGTGACAGCAACGGGGGAGGCGTCGACATGAAGCAATGCAACCGATGCGGCGAACCCAACCACGATGACGCGTGGTACTGCGGCACGTGTGGCGTGTCGATGCCGACCGCAGGCGGCATCGCGTCGCTCGTCGCCGGTGAGGGCGCGAGCGGGGGTGACGGCCAAGGAGTCGACCCGGCCACCGATCCGCGACCGACCGACGACACGCCGGTCACGAATCCAGCGTCGACCCCGCCGACACCTGGACCGACCCCGCCGACACCTCCGGCGCCAACCGTCGTTCAGGCGACCGTCGCTCCGACGACGGTCCCGCCGGCCGCCTCACCCACCGCCGTTCCCGTTCCCATCGTGCGGTCGTCGCGTTCGGCGAGCGTGATGATCGCTGCGCTGGCGGTCGCTGCCGTCGTGATCATCGGTGGCGTGTTCGTCCTTCTCGCCTCCGGGCCAGGTGATGGCGCGACCGTGCGAACGGGCGAGGACGTCAGCACGCCGACCGAGACCGACGACGAGAGCGAGCCGCTCGAGACGGTCAGCGTCGTCCCGGCTCCATCGGAGGTGCCGGCGGACCTCGAACCCGATCCGATCGAACCCGTTGCGACGACAGCCGTGCCGCAACCGACGACAGCCGCGCCGGCTCCCACGCCCGCGCCGAGCGCCACGCCGACACCGACCGCGCCGCCTGCTCCGACGGTCACGCCCGCACCGACCGTGACGCCCGCTCCGACGGTCACCCCTGCACCGACCGTGACGCCCGCTCCGACGGCCACGCCTGCACCGACGGCCACGCCTGCTCCGACCGTGACGTCTGCACCGACCCGTGGGCCCGGCGATCTCGGGCTGACACGACCGATCCTCGACGAGTCGTGCGACGGGCGATACGTCACGTTCGTCGGTTCCGCTGTCGGCGACCTGCCGTATGACGCCGTGGTCGAGAGCCTCCTCGACGAATATCCGGGAAGCGACTACATCTGGACCAAGGCCTGCCCGTCGCTGCGCCAGGAGTTCACGACCGGAACGGACATCTACGGGGTCGTGTTCGGTCCGTACGCGACCCGGCAGCAAGCGTGCAACGCTCGCGATCGGGGCCCGGACGGTTCGTATGTGCGCCGGATCAGCACGACCGACCCGGAAGATCACACGATCCGCTGCTGAGACCCGTCCGACGTCAGATCAGGCTGCGAGCAGCTTCGACGACGATGCCGATCGACGTCGCCTCGACTCGCGCCGACGCGTCGTGGTCCGGGGTCTCGTCGGTGGTGCGATTCACCAGTACGCCGGCGACGCATCCGGCGCGCCATCCGTTCGTGGCGCACATCGTCAGCAGCGTCGCCGACTCCATCTCGTAGTTCAGCACACCGAGCGATTGCCACTCGGCGAGGCTGCCGCGGAACCGTTCGACGACCCGCCCCGACACCGTGTCGTAGCGTTCCTGGCCGGGATAGAAGGTGTCCGACGATGCGGTCACGCCGACATGGACCGACGCCGTGGTCGATCGGGCGGCGCTCACGAGCGCCGAGGTGCATTCGAAATCGGCGACCGCGGGGAACTCCAGCGGAGCGAAGTGGAGGCTGGCGCCGTCGAGGCGCACCGACGCCGTGGTGACGATGATCTCGCCCGGTTCGATTCCCGGCTGGATCGCCCCGGTCGTGCCGACGCGGAGGAAGGTTCGCACACCGAGTTGGGCGAGTTCTTCGACGGCGATCGATGTCGACGGTCCGCCGATGCCGGTGGAGCACACGACGATCGGCGTGCCGTCGAGTCGACCGAGCATCGACGTGAACTCGCGTGTCGACGCCAACTCGGTTGGTTCGTCGAGGAGCGCCGCGATACGGGCGACCCGTTCGGGGTCGCCCGGCACGATCGCCAAGGTGGCTCCCTGCAACTGGTCGGCGGTCAGCCCGAGATGGAACACATCGCTCATCCCCGGAACTTACAGGGGGCGAAAGTGCCAGGCACTTTCGCCCCCTTCAGGTCGTTCCGGGGTGGTTGACGCCGTGGTACGGGCGGCCGGCGTCGTTGTACTCCTTGACGAGCTCGAAGAACTCGGCGCCGAACGGGTCACCGCCACGCAAGGGCATCGACGCTCGGCGGATCGTCCAGTCGTGCGGAGCCAGTTCGCACGCGAGCGCGAAGTTCCGCTCGGCCCCGTCGTCGTCACCGGCGTTGCGGAGATGCGTCGCCAACCGGAAGTGCAGCTTGCCGCGCTCCTCCTCGTCGGTCAGGTCGGCCACTGCCCCGGCGACGTCGTCGACCGGGAGCATCGTGGCGCCGTCACGAACCCATCGGCGGATGGCGTCGAGCTGCGCGTCGGCGTCGATGCCGTGGAAGTCCTTGAAGGTGTTGGTCGCGTACGCGTTCCAGTTCGGCTGGACGATCATGTCGTCCTCGTCGATCAGGAGCACGGTCGGCACGTTCGAGATCGCGTACAACTCGCCGACGAGGTGGTCGGCATCGATCAGGACGGGGTAGGAGATCCCGTCGGTGTCGTTGTCGATGTAGTTGCGGATCGTGTCGACGGCCTCGTCGATCGCCACGGCGATCACCTGGAAGTCGTGATCGGCGAGTTCATCCTGGAGTGTCTGCCAACCTGGCAGATCGAGGAGACAACCTCACCAGCTCGAGAACGCGACGAGCAGCTTCTTCTTCGACCGGTGGTCCGACAGGGCATGCCAGGTCCCGTCGAGGTCAGGCAGCGAGAAGTCGGGCGCCTTGCGGTCCTGCAGCGCAGCACGTCGTTGCTGTCGTTCGGCGCCGATCGCCACGAGGCCGGCGACATCATCGATCGCGACCGGGCGGTCGAGCAACCCGACCACTGCCGCGAGATTCACGCCG
This sequence comes from Ilumatobacteraceae bacterium, assembly GCA_963797925.1. GTDB lineage: Bacteria > Actinomycetota > Acidimicrobiia > Acidimicrobiales > Ilumatobacteraceae > Ilumatobacter_A. The sequence continues at coordinate 189,664 of CAWCQZ010000004.1, forward strand.
GCGTCGGTCTCGACCTCGGTGCGATCGGACACGATCACGCAGCGCTCGTCTCGACACAGACCCTCCGGCTTCAATGTCCACCCGATGAGATCGGTCAGAGCGTCAGCCGGAACCTCCGGTGGGGAGTCGAGTACGGCGATGTCAGCGGCATCCATGCGCTGACCGTAGACGAATCGAAACTGCCAGGCACTCTTGAAGTGAGGCGATCGCTATGGTGCGCCGGTGAACGAGGTGAACGTGCGTCGTAGCGAGCGCCATGTCATCGCGTTCCTCGCATTCGTCGGCATCCTCATGGCTTTCGGGATCGACGCAGCGCTGCCCGCGTTCGACGAATTGCGCGCAGAATTCGACCTCGATGCGCGGGGCATCAGCGCAGCGATCACGGGCACCGTCTACTTCGCCGGCATGGCGCTCGGTCAACTCGTGTGTGGCGTCCTGGCGGACCGATTCGGGCGCAAGCCGATCCTCGTCGGCGGGCTCGCGCTGTATGCCGTGGCGGCCGCTGCGAGCGCTGCGGCGCCCACGTTGGTGCTGCTGCTCGTGTCGAGATTCGTGTGGGGTCTCGGTGCGTCGGCGCCGTCGGTGCTGCGGTTCGCGATCGCTCGCGACCTGTATGCGGGCGATCGCATGGCGCGCGTCGTGTCGATCTTCATGGCGGTCTTCCTGATCGGTCCGATCCTCGTGCCGTTCGTCGGCGAGGCGATTCTGACCGTCGGCTCATGGCGAACGGTGTTCGCCTGTGGCGTCGCGCTGTCGATCGTCGCCATCGGCTGGGCCGTGCGCTTCGGCGAGACCATGGATCTCGAGCATCGGCGACCCATCCGCCTCGCGTCATTCGCCGAGGCGTTCTCAGCGGTCGCGTCGGACGCCGCAGACCTGGTGGGCGTTGGTCGGCTCGACGTTGTTCAACGCGCAGTTCTTCGTGTGGTTGGGGAGCGCAGAACCGGCGATCTCTGGGATCTTCGATCGCGACGGTCAGTTCACGCTGTTCTTCGGGCTGTCGGGGGTCGGCATGGCGATCGCGCTGCTCGCCAACAACGGCCTGATCGCCCATTTCGGCATCGGCCGCATGCTGCGGGTCGCATCCGTCGTCCACGTGGCAGCGTCGGTCGTCGGGCTCGGCGTGGTGCTCGCTGCTGACGGCATCCCGTCGATCTGGGCGTGGTTCGCGTGGGCGATCGTCGTGAACGCGATGACGATGGTGGCAGCGCCGATGGCGTCGGCGCTCGCCATGGAGCCGATGGGGGAGCGAGCGGGAACCGTCAGTGCGATCCTCGGTCTCTCGCAACTCGGTGTCGGCGCGCTCTTGGCCGCGGTGGTCGACAGCCAGGTCGACACGACGGTGACGCCGATGCTGGTCGGCGCGCTGGTCTTCGGCGTCCCGGGCCTCGCAGCCCTCTGGCGAGCAACCCGAAAGTCGCCGGCTCAGAGAGGGTCCGGAGATCGCATGAAATCAGCTCAGCGGAGCTGAGGCGGGATCGAAGGTTGGCTCGCCTCAGCCGATGGCGTCGGGCATCTCGGATTTGCGCCGGCCGATGAAATCGAGGAGTTCGGCGTCGATCGCGTCGTCGAGTGCCGGTGGCACGTAGCTCGCGAGTGATTCCTTCCAGGCGGTGTTCGCCCGGTCCGCGGCGGTGGTGGCGCCGTCCTCGGTCCACTGCTCGAAGCTCGAGTTGTCGGCGATCGTGGACCGGTAGAACGCGGTCTCGAAGTTGGCGAACGTGTGGGCGGTGCCGAGGAAGTGTTCACCGGGTGTGTGCGCGAGGAACGCGTCGACGCCTTGACCGTTCTCGCTCATGTCGAGGCCCTGGCCGAGCTTCATCATCATGCCGAGCTGGTCGGCGTCCATCATGAACTTCTCGTACCCGAAGGCCAGGCCGCCTTCCATCCATCCGGCCGAGTGGAGCACGAAGTTCACGCCTGCCATGACGGTCGGGATGATCGTCGCGGCCGACTCGTACGCCGCCTGAGCGTCGGGCAGCTTGGATGCGCACAGCGACCCACCGGAACGGAACGGGACGCCGAGTCGCCGGGCGAGCGCGGCCACGGTGTAGAGCACGATCGCAGGTTCGGGCGTGCCGAAGGTGGGAGCGCCCGTGGCCATCGACATCGACGAGGCGAATGACCCGAAGACCACGGGGGCGCCGGGTCGCACGAGCTGGCAGAACGCCATGCCGGCCAGCGCCTCGGCAAGTGTCTGAGCAGCAACGGCGGCCGCGGTGGTCGGTGCCATGGCCCCCGACAGGATGAACGGCGAGATGATGCACGCCTGGTTCGCCGCGGCGTAGGTCTCTGCCGCGGCGAGCATCGTGTCGTCCCACACCAGCGGCGACGACGCGTTGATCAGCGACGACATGACCGTGCGTTCCACACCGGACTCGTCGCGCAGGTCGCCACCGAAACCGATGCGGGCCAGCTCGATCGAGTCCGCTGCTCGTTCTCCGGCCGTGACCGAGCCCATGAACGCTTTGTCGCTGTACTTGAGGTGGGCGTACACCATGTCGAGGTGCCGCTTGTTGACGGGGACGTCGACCGGTTCGCACACCGTGCCGCCGGAGTGGTGGATGTGAGGTGACATGTACGCAAGCTTCACGACGTTCTCGAAGTCGTTGATGGTCGCGTAGCGGCGCCCGTCGTCCTGGTCGTAGACGAACGGTGAGCCGTAGTTCGGCACGAACACCGTGTTGTTGCCGCCGATCTCGACGTTGTTCGCCGGGTTCCGAGCGTGCTGGGTGTATTGGCGCGGCGCGGAGTCCTGCACGATCTTGCGGCAGAGACCACGAGGAAAGCGGACTCGGATACCGTCGATCTCCGCGCCGGCCTTCCGCCAGCGTTCCAGCGCTGTCGGATAGTCGCGGAATTCGATGCCGACCTGTTCCAGGATCGTGTCAGCGTTGTGTTCGATCTGAGCGAGCTGCTCGTCGGCGACCAGTTCGTACGGCTTGATCTGTCGGCTGAGATAGGGCGGGATCGGTGCGGCCGATGCGGCTCGTGTCGCTGCGCGCCCGGCGCGTCCGCCACTGCGTCGACCACCTCGGCCGCCACCCTGTCGTTCTTCGCTCATCTCGAACCCCTTCGCAAGCGTTCCACGATCCGGAACTGTTCCATATTACAGACCACGGGGTGGCTGCGGCGCACGATGGTCGCCTCACTCGCCACCGCAGCTGCCGGTCGAGTCGCTACGACCGCGAGCGGCGGCGTCCGGTCCGCTGGCGTGCGCTGGCACCGGCAGCGCGTTCCTGCGCTGCGGGCAACACGGTCTCGGCGGCGAGGTTCGGCATCGGCTCGGTCGTGTGCGGGAAGCCCATTGCGTTGACGAAGAGCTCCTGGAACCGCACTTCGGTCGCGGTTTCGATCTTCTGGACACGTGCGAACCGCGGCTTCGATCTCGGCGCGCTGCGCACCCGACAGCAGCGCTCGGGCTGCACCGGCGCCAGCAGCGTTACCGACCGACGACACACGCTCCACGGGCACGTCGGGCACGAGCCCGAGCACCTTTGCGTACAACGGGTCGATGTGTGCGCCGAACGCACCGGCCAAGCGGACCGAACCGATCGCGTTCGGGTCGGTGGTGCCGTTGTGCTCGCACAGCAGGTCGATGCCCGCACGCAGCGCGGCCTTCGCCAGTTGGATGGCGCGGACGTCATCCTGGGTGATGTTGATGTTCTGGGTGGGGTCGTCCGAGTCGCCGAAGAGCCGGTACGAGAACGTGCGGCCGTCCGCGAAGATCCGGTCCGTCTTGCTCGGTCCGTCGGAACGCACCGTGCCGTCCACGTCGATCAGTCCGGCCAGGAACAGCTCGCCCATCACCTCGATGATTCCCGAACCGCAGATGCCGGAGATGTCGAGCTTCATCGTCTGCATCGTGAACTCGGGATCGTCCGACCACACGTCGGCGCCGATCACCCGCACCCGAGGCTCGAACGTCTCGCGATCGATCCTGACGCGCTCGATGGCGCCGGCCGTCGCCCGCATTCCCGCCGAGATCTGTGCACCTTCGAACGCCGGGCCGGTGGGGGAGGAGGCAGCGAGCACGTGCGCTGAATTGCCGAACACGATCTCGGCATTCGTGCCGACATCGACGAGCAATTGGAGCTCCTCGCTGCGGTGTGGGCCCTCGGCGAGGATCGCGCCGGCGGTGTCCGCGCCGACGTGGCCGGCGATGCACGGCAGGAAGTAGACCGAAGAGAACGGCGCGTCGATCTGTAGATCGGCAGCGCGCACGGTCATCGCCGAATCGGTCGCCAGGAGGAAGGGGGCCTGGCCGAGTGGGGTCGGGTCGATGCCGAGGATCACGTGGTGCATGATCGGGTTGCCGACGATCGTCATGTCGAGGACCGATGCACGGTCGATCGGGCGGAGCGTCTCCACCGTCTCGGCTGCAGCCGCGACCAGCTCACCGACCATCGCGTCGAGTGCGGTGCGGATCGATCGGGTCAGCTCGACCTCGCCGCCCGGGTTCATCATCACGTACGACACGCGTGACATCAGGTCGTCGCCGAACCTGATCTGTGGGTTCATCACACCGTTGCTGGCGACCACCTCGCCCGATCCGAGGTCGATCAAATGACCGGCAACGGTCGTCGAGCCGACATCGATCGCCACACCGAACGCCCGATCGACGTAGCCGGGGTAGACGGCGCACACGTCGCGTCCGGAGCGGACCGCCACGGTGATCGCGTTGTCTCCGCGTTTGGCTGCATCCGCGATCAACGGGAGCACGTGCACGTCGACACGGACTCCGTCGATGTCGAAGTCGGTCAGCAGCGAGGCACCGATCTGCTCGGCGAGGCCTCGGAGTTCCGAGCTGAGCTCGGCCTTCTCGAGCTCGACGTAGTGCAGCCGGACCAGCGGGTCGATCTCGATGTCGCCGACGTTCACCGTCTTGCGCACGACCTGCTTGTGCACCTGGCTCGCAGCCGGGATCTCGACTTTGAGGTTCCCATGCACCAGGGCAGCACATCCCAGACGCTGCCCGTCGACGATCGGCCGCCGCCCGGTGTACTCGTCCTCGGTCGAGGTCCACGGCGTCAGTGCATCCCGGGTCGTCGGCACGATCTGGCATCGTCCGCACAGACCGCGACCCCCGCAGGTGGAGTCGAGGTCGGCTCCGGCCTGGCGCGCCGCGTCGAGCACGGTCGTCCCCTCGGTGACCGACGCCGACAGTCCCGACGGCGCGAACTCGACGCGGTATTCGATCTGTGAGTCGCTCACCGAGGCACCTCGGTCCACAGCCCACGGATCTCCGACGGGCTCGGTCGGACTCGTCGCACCGCAGAGTCCTGATCCGAGCTCGCCCGGTCCACGGCTCACACTCGTGGAGCGGGTCGACGTCAAGGGTGTGAAGGAGCTCGAGGTCATCAGCTGCCTTCGACCCGGGCTCGTCGGCCACCGCGACGCTTGGGTGCGCCGCCGCCGGCCTCGGCCGATCCGCTCGCGGCCTGACCGCCTTCGCGATTCTCGGCAATCCACGCGCCGCAGTCCTGATCGTGGCCCATCAGCACATCGGCTGCCTTCACGGCGGACTTCACTTCCGGGTGCAGCGGACTCATGATCGCCGAGGTCATGCCGTTCGAGATCGCCATCGACAAGAAGGTGCCGGTGATGACGTTGCGAGTCGGCAGCCCGAACGAGACGTTCGACGCGCCGCAGGTGGTGTTCACCTTCAGTTCGGTCTGGAGGCGGCGCAGGAGAGCGAAGACCTGGCGCCCGGCCTGGCCCATGGCGCCGATCGGCATGACCAACGGGTCGACCACCACGTCGGATGCCGGGATGCCGTGGTCGGCAGCACGGTTGACGATCTTGCGGGCGACCTCGAAGCGCACGTCGGGGTCCTCCGAGATGCCGGTCTCGTCGTTCGAGATCGCGACCACGGCAGCGCCGTACTTCTTGACCAGCGGCAGCACACGCTCCATCTGTTCGTCCTCGCCGGTGACCGAGTTGATCAGGGGCTTGCCTTGGTACACGGCGCAGCCGGCTTCGAGCGCTTCGATGATCGACGAATCGATCGAGAGCGGCACGTCGGTGACCGACTGGACGAGTTGGATCGCCTGCGCCAGCAGTGCGGGCTCGTCGGCCAGCGGGATGCCGGCGTTGACGTCGAGCATCTGTGCACCTGCCGCGACCTGGGCGATGGCGTCGGCGGACACCCGATCGAAGTTGCCCTCCTTCATTTCGGCAGCGAGCAGCTTGCGGCCCGTCGGGTTGATGCGCTCGCCGATCATGACGAACGGGCGATCGAAGCCGATGACGACCTCTTTGGTCGCAGAGCTGATGATGGTGTCGGTCATGGGGTGTCCAATTCGGTCTGGTCGGTCTGGTCGGTCGATGCGAGTTCTTCGATGGTGGGTGCCGAGTTGTCGACTTCGTCACCGGTGGCCGCGCCGGGTTCGGGGGCTGCCCGTCCGTCACCGGCGGCAGGTTCGAGTCCTCCGTTCGCGACGAGGGTCTCCAGCCGCTCCCGTGGGTACGCCGCTTCGAGTTCGGCGCACCGCTGGTCGAGCTGAGCGGCCACATCGCCGTCGCCGAGCGGGCCCGAGGTGGTCCGCCATTCCTGGACGTAGTCGTTCGTCGTGGTCAACCCGGCAACGGCAGCGGCGCGGTCGATGGCGTGCTGGAACCGAGCGTGCAACAACACCTTGTGCTGGTCGCTGCTGGAGCGCGCGGTCAACTGAGCGGGGATGTCGCGCCAGGAGATCGTGGCGATCGACGGACCTCCGCCTCGCCGCCGACCGCCGCGTCCTGCTGTGCGCCGTTCGCGCATCTCACCCTGGTCCGGTCCGAGCGCTGCGCCTTCGGCGGTGATGTCGGGCTCGTTGCTTGCGGGGTCGTTCATCGTGTCGCTCCTGTGATCTCGACCATCGTCTCTTCCAGTTCTCCGTACCCCGTGCGCTCGACGATCATCGTCAGCCCGAGACGTTCGGCGCCGGCCTCGGCGCGTGCGAGCAGTTCGGGGTCGTCGGTCTGGGCGAGGTACACGAGGCGGGTGTAGTTGCCGAAGTACATCGGCAACAGTTCGGGGTGCCGATCGAGTCCCAATCCCTGCCAGACCATGCGGTCGAAGTGTCGCGCCAGGAAGTCGGTGAGATAGAAGGACCCGATCTCGGCATCTTGGATCTCCTCGAAACGCGGAGCCGTGGCGAAGAACTGGTAGCAGTGCGCTCCGGCCAGCATCTCGACGCCTTCCTCCTCGCAGACCTTCTGGAGCAGACCGCCCGTTCCGCAATCGGCGTACGCGACGAAGATCGAGTCGAAGTCACCGGTGTGATGCGACGTCTCGTCCGTCTCGACTCGCCACTCGTCGTCGACCGGATCGACCGGCCCGGACCCTGTCGTGATGGTGCCGGGCGGGAAGGGACCGGCCGGCGACCCTGTCGTGATGGTGCCGGGCGGGAAGGGACGGGGTCGGCGGGCGCGATGGATCCGCGCTCGCACGGCATCCGGGATCTCCTTGGGCCGGTTGTGGAGTGCGGCGGGGAGACACTCGATGGTCACGTCGCCGAGGCCGTTCAGGTCGACGATCGCCAACAGTTCGCGAGCGAGTGCGCCACATGCGATGACGAGCGTGCGCGACCCGACTGCGTCGTCCATGCGGTCAGACGTTGACCGAGGGACCGGCGGGCTCGGGGTTGCCACGACGTGCCATCACGAGTTCCTTGGCCATCTCCGACGCGACCGCGGCGTCACGGCAGTACCCGTCCGCACCGATTGCGTCACCGAACTCCTGGTTCAGTGGCGCACCGCCGACGAGGATGATCTGGTCGCCGCGCCGACCCTTCTCCTCGAGGGTGTCGATGACGACCTTCATGTAGGGCATTGTGGTGGTCAACAGCGCTGACATCCCGAGGATGTCGGGCTTGTGCTCGTCGAGCGCAGCGAGGAACTGGTCGACATCGGTGTTGATACCGAGATCGATCACTTCGAATCCGGCGCCTTCCAGCATCATCGCCACGAGGTTCTTGCCGATGTCGTGGATGTCGCCCTTGACGGTGCCGATCACCACCTTGCCGACGGATTCGGCTCCGGTCTCCGCGAGCAGCGGACGAAGAATCGCCATGCCCGCCTTCATCGCATTGGCCGAGAGCAGCACCTCGGGAACGAAGAGGATGCCGTCGCGGAAGTCGATGCCGACGATGCGCATCGCCTTCGACGAGCGCATCGTTGAGCACTCGGGACGGGCTCCAACCGCGATCCAGCAGGATCGTGGTGCCTTCTGCGATCTCGTCCTTCAGCCCGTCGTAGAGATCATCGTGCATCTGCAGCGTGAGATCTTCGTCGTTGAGGAGCGCGAGATCGATCGCTTCCTCGCCTTGGTCGTCTGGCCCGTCGGTGTCGACGTCAGTCATCGTGAAACCCCCAGAGGTGGAGTGAGCCCCGTTGCCCATTCGGATGAAGGACAGCTGAGCTGTTCCGTCATGCGGAACTGTACCGTATAGTGAAACAGCACGCCAGACCCATCTGGGTCGGCTCCTCTGAGCGGCGTGTCCTCACCCTACAGTCCGATTGTCGACGAGGAGACCCACGAGATGTCAGGCGTGCAGTCCATCGAACGGGCCTTCTCGATCCTGCGTGTGCTCGCCCGCGGGTCGTTGGGTGTCACCGAGATCGCCGACCGGGCCGACCTGCCCAAGTCGACGGTCTCCCGTCTCCTCGCCGCGCTCGAAGCCGAGGGAGCGGTCGAGCAACTCGAGGTGGGCGGTGGCTACTCGATCGGCAGCGCCCTCGCGATGCTCGGGGCGAGCAGCAATCCCAGCGCCGGACTCCGTTCGGTGATCCGCCCGTTCATCGAGGAACTCTCGATGCTGACGGGAGGAAGCGCGGGCTTCACGATCCGCGAAGGTGATTCGGCGTACTGGGTCGACGACGTCGACGACGGCGACGAACTCGTCAAACTCGCCGACCAGACCGGCCAGTCCTTCCCACTCCACACGATCCCGAGTGGCGTCGCGATGCTCGCGAAGTTCTCGACCGACGACCTCGAGAGGTATCTCTCCAGCCAACGCTTCATGGCCGACGGGCAACCGCTCGACGTCGATGCGCTGCGCCGCCGCGTCGGCCGGGCCGGTTCCGACGGCGTCGTCTACTCCAACGAGGAACTCGATCCCGGCGTCAACGCGATCGCCGCTGCGTTCCGAGGTGTCAGCGGAGAATGGGTGGGGGCGCTGTACCTGCAGGGGCCGTCGTTCCGTTTCCCCGAGGACGGCGACGAACGACGCGTCCGCAAGCTCGTCAGCGAAGCAGCGATGCAGTTGAGCGAGCGACTCGTCAGCAGCTGAACGGTTCGACAACCGAGACGCATCCGCATGCATGCCATGATCTGATCCGGGATGCAGGTACCTCACGGGAGCGGTGCCTCGGACCAACACGGTCGCGGGGCGGTCATCGGCGAGCTCGTCGATCGGTTGACCGCGCCTGCTCGACGCTCGGTCGTGCTGCGTGGCCCGGCCGGCATCGGAAAGTCCCACATCGCGAACTCGGTCGCCGACCGGCTGCTCGCCGAGACGGGTCGTGTCGCCGTGCGCCGCGTCTACGGTGGCGAATCCCAGCAGTTTCTCGATTTCGGTGCGCTGCTGCATTTGCTTCCCCTCGATGCGCCGCCGGTCGCCGCCGAGTTCGAACTGGTCCAACGATTGAGGAGAAGCCTCGTCGAGCAGGCCGTACCGACGGTGGTGGTGGTCGACGACGTCGGCACGTTGGACCGCAAGTCGGCGGCGGTTCTGGAAGGTGTCCTCCGAGCGGGTGACGTGGTCGTGCTCGCGACCGAGCGAACGGCACCGGACGGACAGCGCGACGACGACCATCACCTCTCCAGCGCGCTGAGTGCACATGCCGACCCGGTACTGGTCGCCCCGCTCGGACGCGATGCGCTGTCGAGGTTGCTGGACGATTGGGAAGGGCCCGGCGAACTCGGGTCCGTGCGACGACTCGTCGCGATGAGCGAGGGGAATCCGCTGGCGCTCCGCGAGCTGCTCCAGTCGGCGCGGTCGTCGGAGGCCATCTCCCAGAGCGACGGCCTCTGGCACCTCGCGGATTTCGCCCCCGGAGGAAGTTCGCTCGAGCACCTCGTCGAGCTCCACCTCCGGCGCCTGTCCGAGTCCGAATGGGATCTCCTCCGAGCGATCGCGATCGCCGGCAATCTTCCCAGGGCCGTGCTCGTCCGGCTGGACGTGGCGGCGCTCGAGCGCCTCGAGCGCGCCGAGTTGGTCAGCGGCGATCCGACGCGACTCGATCATCCGCTGTACGCCGAGGTGATCCGTCACCAGCTGAGCGGTGAGGAGACCCGCCGGCTCTACTCCAAACTCGCCTCGGCGGTCGCGCTCGACGACGGGGTCGATCCGGCACGTCTCGCCGAGTGGACACTGGATGCCGGCGCCGGGATCGACGATCGCACCGCCCGCTCGGGCGCGGCGGTGGCGATCGGTCGATGGGAGAACCGTCTCGCTCAGCGCCTGATCCATTCGATCGTCGAACCAACGGTCGTCGATCTCGTGCACCTGGTCTGGGCGCTCGCGAACGCCGGCGACCTCGACGAGGCGACGTCGATCGCGGACCGAGCGGTCGAGGCGGCGACCACCGAGATGGAACGCGTGGACGCCGGCCTCGCACTCGCCGAGCTGTGGTCGCTGCAGCTCGGGAGGAGCGACGAGGGATACGAGCACCTGCTGGCCCTGCGGGCAACGCTCACCGACGTCGACCAGATGGCTCGCGTCGACGGCGCGACGGCGCTGTTCATGCGGATGACCGGCAAGGGTCCGCTCGCCGAACCCGCCACCGATTCCGCTGTGGCGATCGACGCCACCACCGACGCGGCACGGCTGTCGGTTGCCATCGCCAATGCGTTCGGCGAGGTGTTCGCCGGCCGCTACGACGCGGCCGGGCCGTTCATCTCCACGGGCTACGAACTCGCCGAACTGCTGCAGGAGCCACACAACACGGTTCGTCTCGCCATCACCGACGCGCTACGCAACCTGCTCTCCGGGCGTCTCGATCGTGCCGAGGAGATCGTCGAGAACCGACTGCAGTCCGCCGACATCTCGCTCGTCCGGCCCGCCCACGCGGTGTGGATCGGCCTCGCCGCTCAGACCGCGAGCCTGCGTGGCGACCATGCGCAGGCTGCGCTCCGCGGTCGAGAAGCGGTTCGCGCTGCTGATCACGTCGATGACATCGGAGCGGGCGGATTCGTCCGCGGCGAGCTGCGCGCTGCACTCGTCGAGATCGGCCTGGACGTCACGCCTGATCCGCTCGAATCACCGCTGGGTCGTGCTCGCGCCGAACTGCGACTGATGGGCGACAGTGAGGTGGATGCTGCCGCGGCAGCCCTGGTGCGCAGTGGGATCGATGCCGGCTACCTGCTCTGGGCGCCCTTCATCGGTCTGGAGGCGGTACGCCGCGGGCCCGCGCCGAGGACGTCGGCGCTCGTTGCTGACCTGTGTGCTGCACACGACGGTCCGCTCGCTGCTGCAATCCGGGACTTCGCGGTCGGGAACGCAGATGACGACGGCGAAACGCTCGCTCGTGCTGCCACCGGCTTCGGAGCGGTCGGGGCCGACACGTTCGCCCTCGACGCGCTCTCGAACGAGCTCGAGGTGAACCGGAGTGCCGGAGTCGATCTGTTCGCTCGGCGGCGCCGAGGTCTGCTCGCACGGTCGATCGCGAGTCGACTGCGCCCCCATCCTTCGCCTCGGGCCGCTGCACGACTGGCGCGGATCAGCGCCGATCTGGATCTGCCGAGCGACCGGCAACTCGAGATCGCACACCTCGTCGCGACCGGGCGATCGAGCAAGCAGGTGGCGGCCGAACTGATCGTCTCAGCCCGGACCGTCGACAACCATCTGGCGGCCGTCTATCGCAACCTCGGCATCTCCAGCCGGGCGGAATTGGCCCAGCTGCCATTCTGACGGCGTCGTGATCCTCGTGCGGCGGCACGTCGCGGTCCGTCGACCCTGCATCGGCAACGTGACATGCGCCCGAAATCGTGGGGTGAAGAGTTTGGGAAGGATTTCACGACCCCTGGTATCTTCGGGCCCCGTATGTCGGATTTCCTTCGCGACTATCTGAACGTCGTCTGGTTCGCAGCTGCAGCCCTCGCCATCGGTGGGCTGCTTCTCGGGTTGGCCGCGGCGATTCGGCCCACCTTCCCATCGGCGGAGAAGTACATCGCCTATGAATCGGGCGTCGACCCGGTCGGAATGGGCTGGTCGCAGAGCCAGATCCGCTACTACGTGTTCGCGCTGCTCTTCGTCATCTTCGACGTCGAAGCGGTGTTCCTGTTCCCGTGGGCCGCGTCGCTCGAGCGATACGGCACGTTCGGGCTCGTCGTCATGCTCGATCTTCATCGTGTTGCTGCTCGACGGCTTGTTCTACGCATGGAAGCGTGGGCTGCTGCGATGGGTGTGACTGGAGCTGTGATGACGAAGACTGTGATGACCGGGTTGACGATTCGAAACGGAGTGCGCTGAACATGGGTCTCATCGACAAGGGCCGGATGCCGGCACCGCTCACGAAGCTGTTCAACATGAGCCGCTCGTACAGCCTCTGGGTGTACCAGTGGGGTCTCGCATGCTGCGCGATCGAGATGGGCGCTGCGTTCGCTTCGCCGCGCTACGACGTGATGCGCCTCGGCGTCATCCCGCTGCCCGCCAGCCCGCGTCAGGCCGACTTCGTGTGCGTGTCGGGCACCGTGACCGACAAGATGGCACCGGCCGTCAAGCGGCTGTGGGAGCAGATGCCCGAACCGAAGTACGCGATCTCGATGGGCTCGTGCGCCAACTGTGGCGGCCCGTACTGGGACAGCTACTCGGTCACCAAGGGCATCGACCAGATCATCCCGATCGACGTGTACGTGCCGGGTTGCCCGCCGCGGCCCGAGGCACTGCTCGAAGGCATCGTGCTGCTCCAGCAGCGCATCAAGAACGAAGACATGCAGGCGAAGTGGAAGGGCGACGAGTTCCAGACGCTCCAGGCGAAGCGGGCGGCGGAGCGCGGTGAACTCTCGGCCGGAGAGCCGACGGGCGAGACCACGCACGACATCTCGACCGATCCGCAGCCGATCCCCGAGCGCAACCGGCCCGAGCCGATCGTCGTGGGCGGTGGCCCCATTGAGTGACACCGACACCGACATCCGGCGAAGCAACCGAGGCAGCGCCCGCAGCGCTCCCCGGCGATGGCCTGCGCGAAGCGATCATCGAGGATCTCCGCAAACGCATCGGCGATGCACTGATCGACACGCACATCGTGCCCGAACGATGACCTGACCGTCGCGCGTCACGACCGAGTCGTGGGCAGCGACCGGCGCAGCACTCAAGAGCTGCCGGCTTCACCTTCTTCTCGTGGCTGTCCGCCATCGACTGGATGCCGTCGCCGTACGGCAAGAGCGAAGAGGACCCGACCGTCGAGAAGGATCCGATCGACATGACGATCAAGCAGGGTGTGTGCGGTGGCGACACCCGCATGCAGGTCTTTGCCCGCTTGACCGATCTCGAACGCCACGTCGGTATCACGATCAAGGCCGACGTCGACGACGACGACCCCGGTCGTCGACTCCTGGACCGGCTCGTTCGCCGGAGCCAACTGGCACGAGCGTGAATGCCACGAGATGTTCGGCATCGGGTTCAACAACCATCCGGACCTGCGCAACATGTATCTGCCGAGCGACTTCGAGGGCCATCCCGCTGCGCAAGGACTTCCCGCTGCTCGCCCGCATGGTCAAGCCGTGGCCCGGCATCGTCGACGTCGAACCGATGCCGGACGATCGCCGAGGAGACAGGCCGACGAGCCGGTGCCGGTGGTCGACGAGGACGGCAAGATCGACGAAGCCGCGACCGCGGAGGTCGTCGACGAACCGACGAGAAGCGTCATCCGACGAGTTCCGATGCCGATCGATGTCGAAGACGAAGGATGATGACGTCATGACGATGATGTCGCGATCGTCAGCAGCTCAGCTACATCGCCTCGCAGGCCGCCGACGCGCGCCTGAACGTGGAGCTCGAGACCGAGGGCATGACCCTCAACATCGGCCCGCAGCACCCGGCCACCCACGGCACGCTGCGCATCATCGCCCGCCTCGACGGCGAGCAGGTCATCTGGGCCGAGCCGTCCGCCGGCTACATGCACCGCGGCTACGAGAAGCTCACCGAGGTCCGCACGTTCCCGCAGGTCACGACGTTGATCAACCGGATCGACTGGCTCGGCAGCTTCGCGAACGAGGTGCCGTTCATCCTCGCCGCCGAGAAGCTGATGGAGATCGAGGCGCCGCCGCGGGCCCAGGTCATCCGCACGATCCTGTTCGAGCTGAGCCGCATCGCGAACGTGTCGCTGTTCCTCGGCGACCTCGGCGTGCAGATGGGTGCGGTCACCCCGGTGTTCCTGGCGTTCCGCGACCGTGAGTACGTCCTGAACCTGATCGAGGGCGCGACCGGCGGTCGGTTCCACCCGAACTTCGACCGCATCGGCGGCCTCAAGGACGATCTGCCGAAGGGCTGGATCGACGAGACCAAGCAGGTCATGAAGAAGCTGATCGGCTTCTGTGACGAGATCGAGAACCTGCTGTTCGGCAACGAGATCTTCCAGAGCCGCATGCGCGGCATCGGCGTGATCCCGGCCGAGATCGCCAAGGAGTACGGCCTCTCGGGCGCCAACCTGCGCGCGTCAGCGGCGTCGACTACGACCTGCGTCGCGATCAGGACATCGCGCTGTCCTACGACCTGGTCGACTGGAAGGTCTGGACCCACCCCGACGGTGACTCGTGGGCCCGCTGCTGGATCCGTCTCCAGGAGACCCGCGAGTCGTGCAAGATCGTGCAGCAGCTCCTCGACCAGATCCCCGCCGGCCCGGTCATGACCAAGGTCCCGCGCATCATCAAGGTGCCCGAGGGCGAGGCGTACGTCTCCACGGAGAACCCGCTCGGCGAGATGGGCTACTACGTCGTCTCGAAGGGCGACCTCGGACCGTTCCGCGTCAAGATCCGCTCGGCCAGCTTCAACAACATGTCGATCGCGCCGTGGGTGCTCAAGGGCGTCTACGTGCCCGACATCGTCACGATCCTCGCGATCCTGTACTTCATCCTCGGAGACATCGACCGATGATGTCACCAGCTCGCTGTTGAGATCCCGTACTGGGGTCAGTCGATCTTCCGCGTCGTCGGTGGTCTCGTTGCCGTGCTGCTCCCCGCAGGCGGCATCGTCTACCTGTTCCTGTTCAAGATGATGTCGTTCATGCAGAGCCGTCTCGGCCCGATGGAGGCCGGCCCGTACGGGTCGCATGCAGCTGCTCGCCGAAGTCGGCAAGTGGTTGCAGAAGGAAGACATCGCTCCCGGACAACGCCGACAAGACCGATCTTCAAGATGGCGCCCGTCGTGGTGCTGTTGTCGACGTTCCTGCTGGTCGTGGTCGTGCCGTTCGGGCCCGACGCGTTCTTCACCGACCTCGACGCCGGCGTGTTCTACTTCCTCGCCGTCGGCTCGGTCAGCGTGCTCGGCATCCTCATGGCCGGCTGGTCGAGTGCGAACAAGTACTCGCTGCTCGGCGGCCTGCGTGCCGCCGGTCAGCTCATCGCCTACGAGCTCCCGATGGTGCTCGCCACGCTCGGCGTCGTGATCCAGGCCGGCTCGATGAACCTGCAGACCGATCGTCGATGGCGCAGAACACCGGCGAGATCTTCGGATCGGGTGGCCTCGGCAACCCGTTCATCCTCACGCAGGGCGTCGGCTTCCTGATCTTCATGATCGCCGTGCAGGCCGAGCTCACGCAGCCGCCGTTCGACATGCCGATCGCCGAATCCGAACTGGTGTCGGGCTACATGACCGAGTACTCGGGCTTCCGGTTCCTGATGTTCTTCATCGCCGAGTTCGCCACCGCCGGCGTGTTCGCCTTCATCGCCGTCGGTGATGTTCCTCGGTGGCTGGGGCATCCCGTTCGACTGGTTCGGCTGGCAGCAACCTCGACGACGTCGACTGGTGGATGAACATCGTCGGCCCGCTGATCCTCACCACGAAGATGTTCGGCCTCGTGCTCGTCATCATGTGGGTGCGCTTCAGCTCGCCTCGCTTCCGCGAGGATCAACTCCAGACCTTCGCCTGGAAGTTCCTCATCCCGCTCTCGCTCGCGAACATCGCCGTCACGGCGATCCTCAAGGTGGTCTTCTGATGCCCAAGGTTCCCGGAATGATCAAAGGGCTCGGCATCACGATGGGCACGCTCGGCCGCACGCTCAAGGACGGTGCGGACACCGACGCAGTACCCGCACGAGAAGGAAACGCCGCCGGTTCGTGCCCGCGGCGTCATCGCGCTCCACGAGGACAACTGCACCGCGTGCATGCTGTGCTCGCGGAGCTGCCCGGACTGGTGCATCTACATCGAGGGTCACAAGCAGCTCGCGCCGCCGCGCCGTGCCGGCGGCAAGCCGCGCCAGGTCAACCACCTCGACCGTTTCGACATCGACTACGCGCTGTGCATGTACTGCGGCATCTGCGTCGAGGTGTGCCCGTTCGACGCGCTGTTCTGGAGCCCTGAGTACGAGTACTCCGAGCCGAAGATCGCCGACCTCCTCCACGACAAGTCGAAGCTCGGCGAGTGGATGGAGACCGTCCCCGAGGCACCCGAACTCGAAGTCGGAGCCGGCAAGTGACCCATCGCCAGCGGGGCCTGATCCCGTCTGCGATGACGTCGGTGGTGGCGTCGTGATGATCCTCGCTGCCGACGGCGTCAACGTCGCTCAGAACATCGGCTTCGGCATCATCGCCGCCGTGATGATCTTCGCGGCGCTGTGCGTCGTGTCCACGAAGAACGTCGTGCACGCCGCTCTCTGGCTGGTGCTCGTGCTCGGTGGCGTCGCCGCGCAGTACATCCTCGCGGCCGCCGAGTTCGTGGCCGTCTCGCAGGTGATGGTCTACATCGGTGCCGTGATGGTGCTGTTCCTGTTCGGCATCATGCTCACCCGCGCCCAGATCGGTACCGAGGACGGCCTCAACAACCAGGGCTGGCAGCTCGGCATCCCCGTCGCCGTCGTGCTGTTCGGTCTGCTCGCCTACGTCGTGCTCGACTTCGCCGGCACGGACGATCGACACACTCGCCGACAGCCACCGACTCACCGGAGCGAACAACGAAGCGACCGTCGACGATCGCCGACCGGGTGCTGTTCCAGTACCTCGCACCGTTCTTCGGGATGACCTTCGTGCTCCTCGCCGCTGCCATCGGTGCCATCGTCCTGGCCCGGAAAGACTGAGGCGCTGACCAATGCTCGCTGCCAACTTCCTCCTGCTCGCCGCGGTCCTGTTCTGCATCGGCGTGTTCGGCGTCATCGCACGCCGCAACGCCGTCATGGTGCTGATGTCGATCGAGCTGGTGCTCAACGCGGTCAACCTCAATCTCATCGCGTTCGCACTGATGAACAACGACGTCGACGGGCAGGTCTTCGCCCTGTTCGTCATCGCGATCGCCGCCGCCGAGGTCGGTGTCGGCCTCGCGCATGGTGCTGCTGATCTACCGCAACCGCCGGTCGATCTCGCTCGACGAACTCTCGGAACTGAAGGGCTGACCCGATGCTCGCAGCAGAAGCAAGCAACGAAGTCCAAGGCGCGCTCGAACTCAGCTCGGGATTGTTCCTCGAGAACCTGTGGCTCGTCGCGCTCATCCCCGCACTCGGCTTCGCCGTGATCATGGTCTTCGGCAAGAAGACTGCCGACGGGCGGCTCCGAGATCGGCCTCGCGTCGATGGCCGCCTCGCTCGTGGTCGCCTCCGGTGCCGCCTGGCAGTGGATGGCACGTGTCGATTCTGCCGGATCCGCACGCGGTGGCGAAGAAGCACTCGGCCTGCGTCGCAGACGTTCGGTCGGTCGGTCCCCCGCGCTGCGGAAGGCGGCGAGGCCGACCCGTTCATCGAGCCCGTCGTCAGCTCGTGGGTGTGGTGGCAGAACAGCGGCCTCGAGTTCGGCATCGGCTCGTTCGCCGACGGACTGTCGATCCTGCTGCTGTGGCTGGTGGCGTTCATCTCGCTGCTCGTGCAGATCTTCAGCCTCGACTACGTGCGCGGCGACCGCCGCTACACGCAGTTCTTCGCAGCGCTCACGCTGTTCTCCGCCGGCATGTTGGTCATGGTCATGGCCGAGAACATGGTCCAGCTCATCTTGGGCTGGGAGATCATGGGCCTCTGCTCGTTCATGCTGATCGGGCACTGGTGGGAGGACGCCTACAACAGCCACTCGGCACTCAAGGCGTTCTTCACCGTCCGCGTCGGCGACATCGGCCTGCTCGTCGGTACGGCGATCATCTACTTCGCGTCCGCCGACTGGATCGCCGAGAACCTGCCGGGCCAGAGCGGCTTCGACATCAGCCGCCATCCAGGCGTGGGCGCTGTCGGGCGACTCGTCCGCCAGCGGCGCCGCGATCGTCGTCGGCGCTTCGGCATTGTTCATCGCCTGCATCGGCAAGTCGGGCCAGTTCCCGCTGCACACCTGGCTCCCCGACGCGATGGCCGGCCCCACCCCGGTGTCGTCGCTGCTGCACTCGTCCACGATGGTCGTGGCCGGCGTGTTCCTCGTGCGCCGGCATCTACCCGGTGTTCTGGGAAGGCGTTCAACATCGCCAACGGTGGCCTGAGCTTCATCGCCATCATCGGTGCGATCACGATCATCATCGCCGCGCTGCTCGCCTTCGTGCAGGACGACATCAAGAAGGTGCTCGCCTACTCGACGGTGTCACCAGCTCGGGTACATGATGCTCGGCCTCGGCACCGGCGCCTGGCTCCCGGCCGTGTTCCACGTGTTCACGCACGCGTTCTTCAAGTGCTGCCTGTTCCTGTGCGCCGGCTCGATCAGCCACTCCGGCTCGCACCACTCCTTCGACATGAAGAAGGACATGGGCGGACTGCGCAAGCACATGCCCGTCACGTTCGCTGCCTGGTGCGTGTCGACACTCGCCCTCACCGGCGTGATCCCGTTCGCCGGCTTCTGGTCGAAGGACGAGATCATCGACAACGTCGGCGCCAACGGCTACACGTTCCTCTTCTGGGTCGGACTCGGTGGCGCAGCGCTCACGGCGATGTACATGACCCGTGCCACGTACCTCACGTTCTTCGGTGAGCCACGAGGCGCAGCCGCCGGCGACCACCACGAGGATCACGCCGGCGACCACGACCTCACCGTCGAGGAGCACGAGCCCGAACTCGCCATGGCCGGTGGCCAATGGACCGATCGGCACCACGGCGTCGCGGCAACGCCCCGGTCCCTGATCGTCGCTGCGGCGCAACGCACGCACGACGAACACGGCGACGACGGTCCGCACGAGTCGGGCAAGCTCATCATCGTCCCGATCATCGATCCTCGCGTTGCTGGCACTCATCGTCGGGATTCGCCAACCCGACACCGCTGGCCACCGAGCACTCGGTCACCGTTGAACTTCGGTGAGGGCGTCGAAGCTCATCAAGAAGTACGTCGAACCACGTGCGGTGCCGGTCGACCTCGGCGTCGACGCGGCGAGGGCCAGGCCGAGATACTCGTGTGACGACCACTCCGACGAGGGCGATCGCCGTCTCGCTCCCGCCGGGTCGGCGAGTCAGTCGGCTCCGTGCGCCGGTGACGTGCTCCAGGCCGAGGCCGGCCGAGAGCGAAGACGGAAGAAGGTCGGCTGCGGACGCGTCGACCCCGGCCGAAGGGTCGGTCTGCTTCTTCCCGACCGTCACGCACGCGGTGCCCGTCGACCGGCAAGATCCTGCTCTCGCTCGGCGTCGTGGCCTCGGCTACGCTGCTCGCCATCGCGTTCTGCATCGCCTTCTACAAGAAGCGTGACCCGCGCACTCGTCGGGCTCACGGACCGCAACGCGGTCGCCCGGGCCGGCCACAAGTTCCTGGTGAACAAGTACTACCTCGACCACCTCTACGAGAAGGTCATCGTCCGAGCCGGTGCGCCGACCCGATCGCCAAGGCCGGCGTACTGGATCAACCAGAACGTGCTCGACGGCACGGTCAACGCCGTCGGCGAGTCCGGCAAGCGTACCGGCCAGTGGGTCTACGACAACATCGACCAGAAGGTCGTCGACGGAGCCGTCAACGGCTCCGGCAAGGCGGCATCGAGACCGGGCGAGGGGCTGTCGCGCACGTCCAGTCCGGCAAGGTCAACCAGTACGGCGCACTCATCTTCGGCGCCGCCGCCCTGGGCGCCATCGCCCTCGTCATCGTCAACGTCGGCTGAACGCCGGTGCTCCATCCAGCGACGCACGAACTTTCGAAGCAACGAGAACCGAGATCATGAACAACCTCACCGACAGCAACTGGCTCCTGAGCGTCGGCACGTTCCTGCCGCTGCCGGCGCGCTCGATCATCATGTTCGGCACGTCGAAGGACGACGAGCGCGACGCCGAAGATCGTCGGCATCTTCACCGCCGGCGTCACGCTGGTCATCGGTATCTCACGCTGGTGCTGTTCGACTTCGACCAGAGCCGGAACCTGCAGTTCTTCGTCGACGTCCAGTGGATCGACGTGATCTCGTCGGGCTACACGATCGGCCTCGACGGCATCAGCCTGCCGCTGTACTTCCTGTCGATGGTCGTCACGTTCCTGGTGATGATCTACACGTGGGACAACATGCCCGACGCCGGGAACCCCAAGGCGTTCTACGCCCTGATGCTGATCCTCCAGACCGGCATGGCCGGCACGTTCATCGCCCAGGACCTCATCCTCTTCTTCGTGTTCTTCGAGGTCGTGCTCCTGCCGATGTACTTCATGATCGGCGTGTGGGGCGGCGAGCAGCGCAAGTACGCCTCGCTCAAGTTCTTCCTCTACACGATGTTCGGGTCGGCGTTCATGCTCGTCGCCTTCCTCGCACTGTTCTTCCAGACCGGATCGCGGGGAGAGCTTCTCGTTCGCCCACCTCATCGAGGTCGGCGCGCAGGTGTCGACCGCGACGTGCAGATCTGGATCTTCGCCGGCATGTTCCTCGGGTTCGCCGTGAAGGTGCCGATGTTCCCGTTCCACACCTGGCTGCCCGACGCGCACACGCAGGCACCGACGCAGGGCTCGGTCATCCTGGCCGCCATCCTGCTGAAGCTCGGTACGTACGGCTTCGTGCGCATCGCACTGCCGATGCTGCCCGAAGGTGCGCGTCGCCTGGGCGCCGGTCATCGGCATCCTGGCCGTGATCGGCATCATCTACGGCTCGCTCGGCTGCCTCGCCCAGACCGACATGAAGCGACTGATCGCCTTCTCGTCGGTCGCCCACATGGGCTTCGTGATGCTCGGCATCTCCACGCTCACCGAGTTCGGCATCAACGCCGCGCTCTACGGCATGGTCGCCCACGGCCTGATCACCGGCATGCTGTTCTTCGTCGCCGGTTCGATCAAGCACCGCTACCACACGCTCGAGATCAAGCGCCTCAGCGGCATGCTGCTGCAGATGCCGAAGATGGGCTGGATCCTCGGCTTCTCGTCGATGGCGTCGCTCGGCCTGCCCGGGCCTCGCCGGCTTCTGGGGCGAGTTCCCCGCGATCCTGTCGGCCTACAACCCGAACGAAGCACTGAGCGAGGAGCTGTTCCGTGTGCTGATGGTCGTCGCCGCCGTCGGCACCGTGCTCGCTGCCGCCTACCTGCTGTGGCTCTACCAGCGCACGGCGTTCGGCGAGCCCACCGACGAGTTCGCCGGACACTCGGCGACCGAACGTGAGAAGGCGGAGTCGCAGCCGGCGGCCGGCGTCGCCCACTCGCTCAGTTCGGCCGCCAACAGCCGACGAGCACGAGGAGATCAACGACGTCACGCCGCTCGAGTGGATGGCCTGGACGCCGTTCCTCATCGCGATCGTCGTGTTCGGCGTCTACCCGCAGCTGATGTTCCAGGTGCTCGACCCGGCGGTCACGGCGCTGGTCGAGACGATCAACGCAGGCATCCGCTGATGTTCGCCGCCGCTCACGTCGCTGCTCGCGCAGGCCGACATCGTGGACGTCGCCCGACATCGACTGGCACGCGATCGCGCCCGAGCTGATCCTCGTCGATCGGCATCAACCTGGTGCTCGTTGATCGACCTCAACATCGCCGAGTCGAAGAAGTGGATGATGGCCACGCTCTCGGGCTTCGTGCTGCTGCGGCGCGTTCATCCCGGTCGTCACGCTCGGCGGTCGACACTCGACGGCGTTCCACGCGAGATGTTCGACGGTCGGTACGTCGTCGACGAGTACGCGCTCGATGCTGAAAGCACTGTTCCTGCTCGTCGGCGTACGTGATCGTCCTGATGAGCCAGAACGAGCTCGAAGAGGGCGGCTACTACCAGGGCGAGTTCTACGTCCTGATGCTCTGCTCGATCCTCGGCATGGTGATGATGACGTCGTCACGCGACCTCGTCAGCGATCTTCGTGTCACTCGAACTGCTGTCGATCCCGGCCTACATGATGGCGGCGTGGCGCAAGCGCTCGTCGGTGTCGAACGAGGCGGGCGTGAAGTACTACCTGCTCGGCGTGTTCGCCTCGGCGATCATGCTGTTCGGCATGTCGTACCTGTACGGCATGACGGGCACCACCAAGCTCACCGAGATCGGCGTGCAGTTGCACCAACGGTCGACCTGATGGCGCTCGAAGATCGTCGGCGTCGTCTTCGTGCTCGTCGGATTCGCCTTCAAGGTGTCGGCCGTGCCGTTCCACACCTGGGCACCGGACACCTACGAGGGCGCACCAACCCCGGTCACCGCGTTCCTCTCCGTCGCGTCGAAGGCGGCGGGCTTCGTCGCACTGGTCACGCTCGTCTTCACTCGCCTTCCCGAACGCCAGTCCGAGGTCTACGGCCCGATGATCTGGGTCGATGGCGGCACTGACCATGACGGTCGGCAACGTGCTCGCTCTGCGCCAGACCAACATCGTGCGCATGCTCGCCTACTCGTCGGTCAGCCAGGGTGGCTTCATCCTGATGCCGCTCGCCTTCGCCGAGTGACCCGAACGCGGCCGGTTCGGCCCTCAACGCCGTGGTCGTCTACCTCCTCGTCTACGCCTTCATGAACCTCGGTGCGTTCGCCGTCGTCATCGCCGTCAGCCGCAAGACCCACTCCGGCGAGATCTCGTCCTTCGGTGGTCTGTTCGGCTACGCGCCGGGCATGGCGGTCGCCATGACCGTCTTCATGGCATCGCTCGCGGGCATCCCGCCGCTCGGCGGCTGGTTCGCCAAGTTCAACGCTTTCAAGGCGGTGATCGACGCCGGCACCACGTCGGCCTACGTGATCGCGTGCATCGCCGCGGTCAACACGGTCATCTCGGCTGCGTACTACTTCAAGGTGCTGCGCACCGTGTGGGTCGACGATGCGCCCGACGGCGACACGGCGCCGATCAACCCGCCCGCAGCCGATCGTCGCAGCGCTCGCGATCACTGTCATCGGCACCATCGCCGTGGGCGTGTACCCGCGCCTCGTCGCCGGCTTCGGAGAGCTCTCCGACCTCGCCGGCGCCCTCGGCTGACCGAGCGGCGCCAGCTTCGCCGAGTCGCCGAGTGCGCTGATCGATTGTCCACGCGCTGGTTGACGAGTGTGCGGTGCAGACTGAGGGCGTGACGACACCGGTGCCGTTCGAGGAGTTCATGGACGATGCGCTGTACGGATCTCAGGGCTTCTACACGCAGTCAGGGTCGGCTGGACGGCGAGGTGACTTCCTGACGTCGCCCGAGGTCGGCCCGCTGTTCGGAGCGGTCATCGCTCGTCACCTGGACGCCGAGTGGCGTCGACTCGGCGAGCCGGATGTCTTCACGGTGATCGATGCCGGCGCCGGCCCGGGAACGCTCGCCCGCTCGGTCCTTGCGGCAACACCGGACTGCGCAGCGGCCATGCGGTACGTGGCCGTCGAGATCTCGGCGACACAACGCGAACGTCATCCCGACGGGGTCGATTCGGTCGCAGCGATCCCCGCCGGGCCGTTCGATGGGGTGATCATCGCCAACGAGTTGCTCGACAACCTGCCGTTCCGCCTCGCCGTGTTCGATCAGGGTTGGCGTGAGGCGTTCGTCGACGCCGCCGCCGGCGGGGAGCACACGGAGCGCCTGAGCGCAGTGTTCGACCCGCTGCCGCCGGTGCTGGCATCGAGCGGATCGTTCGGAGCTCGAGCGCCGCTCGTCGATCGGGCAGCCGCATGGGTGACCGACGCTCGCAGCCGCCTGCGAACCGGTTCGTTGCTCGTGATCGACTACGGCGTCGCCCGGACCACCGAGCTCACGATGCGTCCGTGGCGAGACTGGCTCCGCACGTACCGAGGCAACGAGCGCGGCGATCACTACCTGCGTGCACCCGGGACACAGGACATCACGACGGACGTGCCGTTCGATCAACTCCCGGAGCCGGATTCGATTCGCACGCAGGCGCAGTTCCTCCAGCTGCGAGGCATCACCGAACTCGTCGAGGAAGGCCGACGGATCTGGACCGAGCAGGCTGCCCGCCCCGGGCTCGAAGCAATGCGCATGCGCAGTCGCATCAGCGAATCGGAGGCGCTCCTCGAACCCGGAGGCCTCGGAGACTTTCTCGTCGCCGAGTGGCGGGCCTGACGTCGTCCGTCGAAACCGGGACGCTCCCCATCTCGATGTTGCCGGTTGCCGCGTATGGTTCACGCCATGAGCGAGCCGACGCAGCCCGACGGGCAAACGCCAGCAGACCCTCCCCGCTTCGACGAACGAGCAGCCGGCCCCCACACCGGCAACGATGCACCGGTGCCGTCCGATCCGACCCCGGAGCGTGCTCGACGCCCGCAGCATGCCGACACCGCGCAGCGTCCTGGAGCCGGCCCGCCACCAGCGGACGCACCGGTCGTCGTGCCCACGGCGGGGCCGCCCGGTCCACCGCCGCCGCAACCGCCGCCCGGTCCGTACCCACCCGCCCGACGGCCAGGTCAGTACCCGCCCGCCCAACCACCAGGCCAGTACCCGCCAGGTCAGTACCCGCCCGCCCCACCGTCAGGTCAGTTCACGCCGACCCAGCCGCCGGGTGTCGCATCCGGCCCGCCTGCAGGTGCGTACGGTCCCGGTGGCGGACCATCCGGACCCGGTTTCGGAGGCCCACCGCTGGGCGGCCCGCCGCCGCCCTGGGGGGCTCCGCAGTACGGCGGCCCAGGTGGCGACGGGCCGTCAGCGAAGAAGCGCGGCCTACTCGTCGCCGGGCTGATCGCACTCGCGGTCGCGCTCGTCGGCGCACTGGGGTTCGTGGTGTTGCAGGCCGGCGGTGACGACGAGGCACAGTCGGACACGACCGTGGAGGAAGAGGACCAGCCGGATCCGACCGTCGGGACCTCCGAGCCGGTGGCCACTCCGCCGCCCACCGATTCGACGACCACGACCACGACCGCGCCGGTGGTCGCCGACGGTTCCGTCGATGGCGTGTTCGTCCGTGTCGAGGCGTTCCCCGAGGTCGTCACGGAAGGAGATCTCGACGCGACGATTCAACGCCTCGGGCTGTCCGAGGGCAACAACCCGGTGTCGTCGGCCGAGCCCGTGCTCAACCTCTGCGCAGCGCTTCCGGTCCCGATGCCGGTGTCGGCCACCGTCTCCTGGAGCGTCGACAACGCGACCCTCTCCGAGGGTGCCAAGCGTGTGTTCGCCACACCGGCGGACGGCAACTGCATCAACAACAGTGGCGAGCCGCTCGCCGCGGGCGCATACGAAGTGTCGTTTTCCGACACCACCGAGGCGAGTTCCGGCGTGGCGCTGTTCACCGTCGGCGTGGCGACCGTCAACCAGGAGTTCCTGAACGACACCGATGCCGACCTCTGCGCGGTCGAACTCGCTCCCACTGCTGCCGGCTTCTTCCAGTCGTTCGAGGTGAACGGCGGCGAGCCGCTGGTTCCCGGCGACTCGATCCTGATCGACATCGCAGAGACCGAGCACGAGATCCGCGGCATCGACTGCGCCGGAGTGGGAGCGGAGAGCTTCTTCGCGTCGCCGGGTCCCGACCCGATCAGTCTCGCCGCTGGAGCGGTGGTCCCGCCCAGCACGACCGAACCACCGCCACCGCCGGAGATCACCGATGTCGATCTGCTCGACGTCGATGGTGACGTCGCGTCGTTCGACGTGGCGGTTCCGAACGGATCCGACGACGAACAGGTCGTCATCGAGCTGCTGATCGATCCGGAGAACTCGCTACGGATCGCGACCGACGAGCAATCCCTCGCGCTGTGCGCCGCCTGGGACCTGGCCGGTCCGCTGGACGGCGAGATCGTGTGGGAGTTCAACCGCGGCGTGATCGCCCGTTTCCCCGTGTCGACCGACGGTGGAGCGGTGGGGCGCTGCATCCCGCCTGGTGGGGCGGCATTCGACGAAGGCGCCTACCAGGTGTACCTGGAGCGTGGGGACGTCCAGTCCCAGGTCGAGACGTTCACGGTCGGACGGATCCAGACCCAACTCGGCTTCCGCAACGACACCGGCGTCGCCGTGTGTCGCGTGGGATTCAGCCCGAACCTGACGAACTGGTACACGTTCTTCGAGTTCGCCGACTCGGAGGACTTCGACGAGTCGGTCGACCCGGGTGACGGTTTCACGATCGTCGCCCCGTTCATCGAGAACGACATCCGAGCCTTCGACTGTGACGGCAATCAAGTCGCCGAGGCGCTCGACATCCCACCGACCGACCAGACGCTCGACTTGAGTACCGGGCAGCCGTGAGCCGGTGACCGGCCCGACACGTGCAGATGTTCGGTCCGGCCTGACGATCGTGGTTCGAGGTTGATCTACCATCCGACTCATGGCTGAGCACGAGCACACGACGGGAATCGAAGCACTCGCGAACGAGCAGCGGACGTTCCCGCCGACCGAACAGTTCAAGGCGTCCACACTCGTTGCCGGGACGCAGTTGTACGAAGAAGCGGCGCAGAACGACGAGGCGTTCTGGGCTCGTCAAGCCAGTGAACTCGTCCACTGGGACACCGAGTGGCACACGACGCTCGACTGGCAACTGCCGTATGCGAAGTGGTTCGACGGTGGCACGCTCAACGTGTCGTACAACTGCCTCGACCGCCACGTGCTGGCCGGCAACGGAGACAGGGTCGCGTTCCATTGGGAAGGTGAGCCGGGCGACAAACGCACGATCACGTACCAGGACCTGCTCGACGAGGTCAGCCAGTTCGCCAACGTGCTGAAGGGGCTCGGCGTCGAGAAGGGCGACCGGGTCATGATCTACATGCCGATGATCCCGGAGGCTGCCGTGGCCATGTTGGCCTGCGCACGGATCGGTGCGCCGCACAGCGTCGTCTTCGGCGGCTTCTCG
This sequence comes from Ilumatobacteraceae bacterium, assembly GCA_963797925.1. Classification (GTDB taxonomy): domain Bacteria; phylum Actinomycetota; class Acidimicrobiia; order Acidimicrobiales; family Ilumatobacteraceae; genus Ilumatobacter_A. The sequence continues at coordinate 216,865 of CAWCQZ010000004.1, forward strand.
AGCCAGTCGCTGGCCGACCGCATCGACGATGCCGAAGCGAAGGTGCATCATCACCGCCGATGGTGGTTATCGCCGCGGTGAGGTCTTCGCGTTGAAGCCGGCGGCGGACGAGGCGTGCGAGACGACGTCGTCGATCGAGCACGTCGTCGTCGTCAAACGAGGTGGCAACGACGTGGAGTGGGTCGACGGTCGCGACCACTGGTACCACGAGCTGATGGACGGGGTGTCGACCGACTGCCCCGCCGAGCCGATGGAGGCCGAACACCTGCTGTTCCTGCTGTACACCTCGGGAACCACGGGCAAGCCCAAGGGCATCATGCACACCACGGGTGGGTATCTCACCCACGTCACCTACACACACAAGTACGTGTTCGACCTGCAACCCGAGAACGACGTGTTCTGGTGCACCGCCGATGTCGGCTGGATCACCGGCCACAGCTACATCGTCTACGGCCCGCTCTCCAACGGCTGCACACAGGTGATGTACGAGGGCGTGCCGAACCATCCGGGCAACGACCGGTTGTGGGAGATCGTCGACGAGTACGGCGTCACGATCTTCTACACCGCGCCGACAGCGATCCGCACGTTCATGAAGTGGGGAGCTGACGAGCCGGACAAGCACGACCTGTCCTCGCTGCGCCTGCTCGGAACGGTCGGCGAGCCGATCAACCCCGAGGCATGGATGTGGTACCACGACATGATCGGCAAGGGGAACTGCCCGATCGTCGACACCTGGTGGCAGACCGAGACGGGCGGCATCATGATCAGCCCGCTCCCGGGTGCGACGACCACCAAGCCCGGATCGGCGACGTTCCCGCTCCCGGGGCGTCAGTGCCGAACTCGTCGACGACGAGGCGAACGTCGTGCCGGTCGGCGGCGGATACCTCACCCTGACCCGTCCGTGGCCGGGGATGCTGCGCGGCATCTGGGGCGACCCCGAGCGGTACCAGGAGACCTACTGGTCGCGTTTCCCCGACCGGTACTTCGCCGGCGACGGCGCGAAGCTCGACGACGACGGCTACCTGTGGCTGCTCGGGCGGGTCGATGACGTGATGAACGTGTCGGGTCACCGGATCTCCACCACCGAGGTCGAGTCGGCACTCGTGTCGCATCCGTCGGTGGCCGAGGCCGCCGTCGTCGGAGCGAACCGATGCGACGACGGGTCAGGCCGTCTTCGCGTACGTGATCCTGCGCGGTGGCGCGGATGCCGACGAGCAGACCTTGCGCAACCACGTGGCCGGTGAGATCGGTGCCATCGCGAAGCCGAAGCGGGTGTTCATCACTCCCGACCTCCCCAAGACCCGTTCGGGCAAGATCATGCGCCGTCTCCTCCGCGATGTCGCCGAAGGGCGCAACATCGGCGACACGACCACGCTCGCCGATGCATCCATCGTCGACGAACTGCAGTCGAAGGCGGCTGCGTCCGCGGACGACTGACGGGCGGCGGTCCGGGCGATCAGGCGAGCCCCGGCGCACCTTCGGGTTCAAGTCGGCGTCAAGGCATGCCGATGAAATCCGCATGGCGCTGCTCGAAGGTGACGAACGCTCGGAGATGCCGAGCATGTCGTGGAACTCCGTCGTCAAGGGACGATCGGCTGCAGGTGGCAGCCGTCCCGACGACGACGCTGATGACGAGACGGGCGACCGCGGTGATCCGCCACGCCCTCCGGATTCGTCCATGCCGCCGGCTGCGTTCTCGACGCAGCCCGTCGACGCTCCACCCACGCTGACGCCCACCGCATCCCCGGTTCCCGCTGCGCCTGTGCCGGTTTTCCCCGGGCCCACACCGATTCCGGCTGCGCCTGCTCCGCACGTTCCCGCTGCGCCAGCCCCAGCCCCAGCCCCAGCTCTCGCTGCGCCAGCTCCAGTCTCAGCTCCGGTCGCACTGCCCGAGATCGTGGAGGCCACGCCGTCGCCGGCCATCGTGACCCAGATCACGGAGGCGATCGCCGAACCGACACTCGCGGTCCCGAGCGTCCCCGCCGCCAGCGGCCAAGCGTCCGTGGCCCCCGACCCGAGCGTCACCACGCAAACATCGCCCGTCATCCCGGTCGCGACGCAACCGAACCAGGCAATCAGCCTCCCCGCCGTTGCGGCGGCGGCCCCGGCGGCTGCTCGCGCAGCTGTCGTACCAGCGAACTCGAAACCGACCAAGCAGCGCAAGGACCGTTCAGGCAGCATCGCCCGCGTCGGGTTCTTCTTTCTCGTCGTCGGCGCACTTGCGTCTGCTGCAGTGATCTTCGGGCGTCCGTACCTGTTCCCGGCCGACTGGGAAGACAACGCCCTCGACTTCGCCGAGCCGATCGAGGCGGCTCGCGGCACCGACTTCATCGAGCCGGTGCTCCTCACGCCGCAACCGACCGCAGTGCACCGCGACATGGTCGCTGCCCAGCTGCTCGGCGACCCGGCATCCAACCTGGCGATGTGGCGAGCGCTCGGGCTGGCCGGTTCCGACTCGACCGATGACGCAACGCTGCGAACGCTCATCTCCGAGCTGGCCCCGGTGCTCTACTCCACGACCGACGGCCAGGTGTACTACGACGCTTCCTTCACCCGGTCCGACCGGGCCACCCTGATCTCGCAAGCCATGGCGACCGCTGCACTCGACCAGCAGTTCTCGTTCTCCACGGACACACCGAACCGTTCGCTGGACGATGCGGCGCTCACCGAAGCGCACGTCCTCCAGCAGGCGGCGATCATCGCACAGACCGCGACCAGTCGAGCGCCACTGCCGAACGCCGACATGGCGGCGCTGGCGTTCCTGCCGGCCGTGCTGGACTACCAGCTGACCGCACCGACCGTGTTCGCCGACCTGCTCCCGCCGGTCAACGAAGTCGCACCGAACCCGCTGACCGGACTGGGGCAAGGGGGAGCGGGTCCACTGAACGTTCCCCCATTGGCACAGATCCCGAGCACGTCCCTCGTGGCCGGCGACACCGTGGTCGGATCGGCGGTCGTCACCGATCGATCGTTCTGGTACCTCTCGTTCGCCAGCCACCTCGACGCCTCGACGGCCTACCGCATGTCGAACCAGTTGCAGAGCGCCGGTCTCCAGATGGTCGACTCACCAGCAGGTCGCTGCGCAGTCGCCACCCTCACGACCGGTGACGCCACGACCAACGCGGCGCTCCAGGCCGACCTCGACGCGTGGGCCGCAGTCAGCGCTCCCGAACTCGGCACCACGGTGTCGGCCCTGCCCGACGCCAGCGTCCAGTTGCGCTCCTGCGATCCGGTTGGCGTGTTCACGTCGAACGTCCGCTTCGGTGCTGCACGTCAGCTGATTGCCTGGCGTTCCGTCGAACTGGCCGTCACCAACCTTGTGGTGGCGCAAGGCGGGACCGACGCCGACGTCGCCGCTGCCGTCGCCCGAGTCGGCTCGACACCCTCGGCCATCGCCGTCGTAGAACTTCCGGCAGGCACCGCTCCTGGCGAGCTCGCCACGGCAGCTCAGGCTGCAGCGACCGACGTGGTCGTCGCCGGTGCACTGCCGGTCGATCCAGCTGCGCCGGTCGACCAACTCGCTGCCGAACCAGCAGTGGTCGGCGAAGGCTGATCAGGCGTTCGGAGCGAGCACTTCGAGTGCTCGACGATCGAGCGTGGTCGGGCCGTCGACCGAGAGCGGCTGCAGACACACATGGTCGGCCCCGGCGTCGTAGTGCGCCTGGATGCCCGCACGGACACGGTCCTCGTCGCCCCACACCACGACGGCGTCGATGAACCGGTCGGCACGGTGCTCGATGTCGTCCTCCGTGAATCCGAGCCGCTTCCAGTTGTTGCGATAGTTCGGCAGGTCGGCGTAGATCGCGATCGCCGCCTTCGCTGCGGTTCGTGCCGCATCGGCGTCGGTCGACAGGCAGACCTTCTGCTCGACGCACAACAGCGCATCGGGGCCCATGATCTCTCGTGCCCGAGCAGTGTGCTCCGGCGTCGTCCAGTACGGGTGGGCGCCGTCCGAGGCCGTGCCGGCGAGTTCGAGCATCTTCGGGCCGAGCGCTGCGAGGACGACCGGGACCTCGGGGATCTCTGGCCCGCGGAACGGCTGAGCGTTCATGGCAGCGAGGTACTCGCGCATCTGCGTGAGCGGCTTGGAGTAGTCGAGCCCACGAAGACCGGCGACCAGTCGGGCCGTGGCTCACGCCGAGCCCGAGCATGAAGCGGCCATTGGTCTGTTCGGCGAGCGTGTTCGCGACCTGCTTCATCGGGCCGGGATGACGATGGAAGATGTTGGCGATGCCGGTGGCGTAGTTCAGCCGCTCGGTCTGGGATGCAAGCCACGCGATGTGTGCGAACGGATCGCGCCCGACCGTGTCCGGGAGCCACAGCATCGAGTAGCCCAACGACTCGATGAAACCAGCGGTGTCGGCCGCCTCACCGGCACTCATCGCATCGGTGAAGTACCAGACCCCAGGGGTGGACGAGATCATCGCGAACAGCCATTCCTCGACCCAAGCGGCGGGCGCACGCGTGCTCTGCCTGGGCGCATCGTCAGCGTGTGAACCAGTCGCCGGTTTCGATCGAGACGAGATCGAGCCCGCTGCCGTATTCGTAGACGTACGCGGAGGTTCCGCGCCCCGTGGTGGTCACGATGCGCCGATAGCGCCCACCGACGGAGTCCTCTTCGGCGTCGAGCACGACCAGGCACCGGTCGAGCGATTCGCTCAGTAGCGCATAGGTGCGGCCGACGATCGTGCCACCCGGTTCCGCTCGGTCGTCGAGCACAGCTGCGGGGTAGTCCAGACCGGTGTCGAAGAGACGACCGGCGATGGAGTCATCCCATCCTTCGTCGACGACGAACGGCTCGAGGAATCGCCACCGGACGTCCCCCGGGCGAAGCGTGCCGTAGACGAAGAGGTGCGTCGCCCACGCTGTCACGTGACGAAGTGTGCCGTCACCCCAACGCGATTCGCACCCGCGGCCGGTCCGTCCGCCTGCGATGTTTCGCGAACGGTTCGGGCGTGTCCTCACGTCCGTTCACCTCCGTTGCGTTGAATCGACTCATGGCCCGATCCCGTCGTCTCGTCGTCGTTCCGATCGTGGGTGCCGTGCTGCTCGCCGCATGCTCGTCCGGGGGCGGCGACCGGGTCGCCACCGAGAACGAACCCGAGGTGGGCGCAGAGGTCGAGAGCGACCCGTCCGACACGAGCGCTGCCTCGGCGAGCGACGTCGGGCTCGTGAACTACACGGACACCGACGCCGAGGTGGTGGCGGTCGAACAGACGCCGTCGGCCCCACGAGACGAGAGTCAGCCGTCAGGACTCGACTCGTGGCAGGACCCGACGGACGCTCTGCCGCCACCGTCCATCGACCTGTCGGTGCTGCGCTCCGGCGGACCGCCGCCCGACGGCATCCCGTCGATCGACGAACCGGTGTTCCATGCGTGCGGCCGGTGTCGACTACCTGCGGTCCACCGACCCGGTCGTCGCGCTCGAGATCAACGGTGACGCACGTGCGTACCCGCTCGACATCATGATCTGGCACGAGCTCGTGAACGACACCGTCGGCGGCGTCCCCGTCTCGGTTGCGTACTGCCCGCTCTGCAATTCGGTCACCGTGTACGAGCGTGAGATCGACGGCGACGTGCTCGACTTCGGCGTGTCCGGCCTGCTCTACAACTCGAGCCTCGTGATGTTCGATCGCCAGACCGAGACACTGTGGAGCCACTTCACCGGCGAGCCGCTCTACGGTCCGCTCGCCGCTGCAGAACTCGTGTCCATCCCGGCGACCATCGTCGGCTTCGGCACGTGGCAGGCCGAGAACCCCGACGGGCTCGTGCTCAACCGCCAGACCGGTGAGACCCGCGACTACGGCGCCAACCCGTATCCCGGGTACGACGATGTCGACGCGTCACCCTTCTTGTTCGAAGGCGAGGTCGACGGGCGTTTCACCGCGATGACGCGAGTGGTCGGTGTGGAGAACGACGACGGATCGGTCGCTGCAGCCTTCCCGCTGCTCGAACTGCGTGAGTCCGGTGTCGCGACGTCGTCGCTCGGCGACGAGGCGGCCGTTGCGTTCTGGGTGCCCGGCTCCGCATCGGCGCTCGACGAGCAGCAGGTGTCCGGTGGGGTCGACGTCGGATCGACCGGTGTGTTCTCACCGATCGTGGACGGGCGGTCCTTGACCTTCGCGTCCTCGACCGATGCCGATGGTCAGGTCGAGATCAGCGACACCGAGACCGGGTCGACGTGGAACATCTTCGGCGAGGCCACCGGCGGCGATCTCGCCGGTACCCGACTCGATCAGTTCGTCCACATCGACACCTTCTGGTTCGCCTGGATCGCGTTCCACCCCGACTCCGAAGTGGCCTGAGTCGGAGACCGGAATCAGCGCTTCGGGGTGTCGGCGGCGGCGTCGGTTTCCAGCAGCGCGGCCTCGGCTTCGAGTTCGCGCTGGAGTGCAGGGGCGGCCAGACCGATGACGTCGCCGGTGTCCGGAAGCGGATCGTTGCGGCAGATGAACGCCATCTCGTCGTCCTCGATCCGGATCAGCGGCATGAAGTCACCTTCCTCCAACGCATGCGCGACCCCTGGACCGGAGGAGGTGCCGACGACCTTCCAGCCCTGGCGTGATCGTTCGTCGAGTGTCGTGTAGGTGAGTCCGTCGATGCCGATGATCCGCCCGAGGTACTCGTCCGGCACAGCGCTGTGTCCTGTGCGCCGTTTGCCCGGAGCGAGTTGGAAGACCTCACGGCGCCCGAAGACGCGCGCGAAACGTCCGGTGGACAGTGCGTTGACCTCGTCGTTCGACGTGATGGCCAGCAGCCGCCCGATCCCGCGGAGGTCCAGGCTCTCGGTGGCCTCCTCTGCGAGCGCACTCATGCGTCGAGCGGTCAACCCCTTCGAGATGGCGCGAGTGACGTTGTACGGGTCGGTGTCGATCAGCAGCGTCTTGATGTCGCGCGACTTGAGTTCTGACGCGATCTCGCGAGCAGCGGCGTGGGAACCGACGATCAGCACGCCGTTGGCGCGGGCTTCGGCGAGTCCGAGGATTCGTGCCGCGGGCCCCGCCAGGAAGCCGTAGATCACGATCGTGCCGATGATCACGAGAAAGACGATCGGGACGATCTTCTCGGCCCCGTCGATGCCCTCCTCCTCCATCCGGATCGCGAAGATCGCGGACACCGCTGCCGCGACGATGCCGCGAGGCGCCATCGTCGTGAGGAAGACACGCTCACGCCACGACAGCGACGTACGAATCGTCGACACGAGCACGGTCAAGGGACGTGCGACCAGCACGAGGACGGCGATGAATGCGAGCGACGGGAGCGCCACGTCCTGCAGCGCCTCGGCCTCGATCCGTGCTGCGAGCAGGATGAACAGCACCGAGATGAGCAGGGTGCGCAGGCTCTCGTTGAACTCCACGACCGAGCGGATGGTGGAGCTGTCACGGCGAGCGAGGTAGATGCCGACGACGGTCACGGCAAGCAGGCCCGACTCCTCCTGGATCTCGTTCGCGGCCACGTAGCTGGCGACGACGAACGCGAAGGTCGCCGGCACCGCCAGCTGGTCCGGGATGAGGAATCGCTTCAGTGCGTTGTCGAGCAGGAACGCAGTGGCGAGGCCGAATCCGACGCCGGCGAGCAGCGTCAGGCCGACGATGCCGGCGACGGTGGTGAGCGCTTCGTTGGTCTCGGTCGTCAACACGACTTCGAAGCAGACGAGGGCGGCGGTCGCACCGATCGGGTCGATCAACACACCCTCGGCTCGCAGGATCGGTCCGGTCGTGCCCGCAGGCCGGACGAAGCGGAGCAGTGGCCCGACGACGGTCGGGCCGGTGACGACGAGCACGGCAGCGAGCACCACGGCGACCCGGTCGGACACACCGAAGATCTCGCGTGCGCTGTACCAACCGACCACCCCGGTGACCACGGCGCCGATGGTGATCAGACGTCGCACGGCGGTGCCCGTGTTGCGCAGTTCTCGCGGTGGCAGATCGAGGCCGCCCTCGAAGAGGATCAGCGCGACGGAGAGCGACACGAGCGGGAACAGCGTGTCCCCGAGCAGTTCGTCGGGTTTCAGCAAGCCGGTGACGGGACCGAGCGTCAGGCCGGCGACGAGCAACGCGATGATGCCGGGAATCTGTGTGCGCCACGCGACCCACTGGGCGAACATGCCGGCGCCGACGATCAACGCCAGGGTCGGCCCGATGGCCGACTCGCCCGCGGCCAGAATGCTCGAAGCGATGACTGAACTCATTGGAAAGCCTCGGTCATCTGTGGAGAGGCTAGTGCAGGGTTGGATACGGTCGCGCTATGACACCGAACGAAAACAGCACGGGTCGAGCGAGTCACGTTTCCCGGGAGCCAGGGCGACGAACTCGCCGCCCGTCTGGATCTTCCCGCCGGACCGCCCAAAGCGTTCGCTCTCTTCGCTCACTGCTTCACCTGTGGCAAGGACCTGCGGTCGGCCGGGCGGCTGGCGTCGGCGCTGACCGATGCGGGGTTCGGGGTCCTCCGCTTCGACTTCACCGGTCTCGGGTCGAGCGAAGGGGAGTTCGCCAACACGAACTTCTCGTCGAACACCGCGGACCTGCTGGCGGCAGTCGAGTGGCTGAGGTCCGAGCACTCCGCTCCGCAACTGCTCGTCGGTCACTCGCTCGGAGGCGCCGCGGTCCTCGCTGTGGCGGGCGACGTCGAGGAAGTCCGTGCTGTGGTCACGATCGGGGCACCGTCGAACACGCAGCACCTGAGTTCGATGTTCGATCGAGTCGATCGACGAGATCGCAGCCAAGGGTGAGGCCTGCGTTTCTCTCGCCGGTCGACCATTCACGATCAAGCAGCAGTTCCTCGACGACCTCGACGCTCACGCCGTCACCGAGCGGGTCGCCGCGATGAAGACGCCGTTGCTCGTGATGCACTCGCCGATCGACAACACCGTCGGCATCGACAATGCGAGCCGAGATCTTCGCCGCAGCCCGGCATCCGAAGAGCTTCATGTCGCTCGACGGTGCCGACCACCTGCTCAGCGATCCTGCAGATGCCGAGTTCGCCGCTGGAGCGATCGCAGCGTTCGCCACTCGATACGTCGAGGACGAGAGCGGTGCGCTCGACAGCGCCGACCGCTTCGGCACCGGTCGTCGTCGCGGAGACGTCGCAGGGTCCGTTCCTGAACCACGTCGTCGTCGGTCGGCATCGGTTCCTCGCGGACGAGCCGGAGTCGATCGGAGGCTTCGATGCCGGGCCCAGCGCCGTACGACTTCCTCGGTGCGGCGCTCGGCTCGTGCACGTCGATGACGCTGCGGATGTACGCAGATCGCAAGAAGCTGCCGCTCGACCGGGTGACCGTCGAGGTCCATCACGACAAGGTTCACGCCGACGACTGTGCAGAATGTGCGGAGAACGAGACGCTCGAGGGGCGGACCGGGATGATCGACCGATTCGAGCGAGTGATCACGATCGAAGGCGACGACCTGACCGATGAGGATCGCAAGAAGCTGCTGATCATCGCCGACAAGTGCCCGGTCCACCGCACGATGGAGAACGCCAGCGCGATCAGCACTCGCCTCGCCTGAGCAGGTTCGACTTCGGCGTTCGGTCGATCTCCGCCCGCTGCGGTCAGGAGCGTGACGACGTGACCATCGCACCGCCGACGAGGCCGATCGAGGTGACCACGGCGCCGACGATGAACACGCTGGCGAAGTCGTCGGGCGAGCGACCGTCTCCCAGCACGACGAACATGGTCTGGATGCCGGTGAGCATCCCGATGTTCATCATCGTGGTGCCCATGGCATTGGCGATGCCGAGGTCACCGTCGTCGACCGCGGCCGCCATCGTGGTGGCGTAGGCCGGCGAGGCCAGCCCCATGGCCAAGCCGGACAACACGAGCCCCACGATGATCAGCGGCAGGTCCACCCAGTGGGCGGCGAAGACCCACGCGACCATCGACAAGACCATCAGCGCCGAGCCGGCGAGGATCATCGGCCGTTCGCCGACGGTGCTCGCCAGGCGTCCGCCGACCGGCGAGAAGACGCTGTAGACGAGTGGACGTGCGAGCAGCACCAGCGAGATCGCGGCAACGCTGTAGCCGAACAGTTCGTCGAGGAGCAGGGGAGCGATGAGGAATGCGCCCATGTAGGCGAACTGGCTCAACGGTTGGGCGATCAGCGGACCGGTGAAGTTGCGTCGTCGGAAGTAGTCGAGGCGCAACATCGGAGCGGTGACACGGCGCTCGACGGCGATGAAGGTGGCGAGCGACGCGACCCCGCCGAGGGCGAGGGCGAGGGCGAACGGGTCGGAGAACGAGGTGGAGGCTCCTCGCTCGAGGAAGAGCAGGAAGCCGAGCGTCGACAGTCCCAGGGTCGCGGCGCCGTACCAGTCGATCGGGATGTCCACGCCCGGTCGGGACGGCCGGATCACCTTCGCTGCAGCAGCGAACCCGACGAACGAGATCGGCGTGAGGATCGCGAAGAGAATCCGCCAGCCGAAGAGGTCGATCAGTGGTCCGCCGACGATGAGTCCGATCACTGGCGCGCCTGTCATCGCCATCTGGAACCAGCCCATGGCCTCCGAGCGACGATGTGGCGGATACGCGTCCATGATCATCGCCATCGCGTTGGGCATGGTCGCCGCGATCCCGAGGCCGACCACCATGCGGGCAGCGACGAACGCCAACGCGGTCGGGGCCAACCCGCACAGGATGGTTCCCACGCACAACACGAGAGAGCCGGCCAGGAAGAGTTCGCGGTGTCCGTGGACGTCTCCGAGTCGACCGAGCACCGGTGTGCCGACCGCCATCACCAGGAAGAGTCCTGTGACGGACCAGGACAGGAACGACTCGGTGGAGCCGAGGTCGTCGGCCATCGTCGGGAGGGACGCCGACACGATCGTCATCGACGACGAGAAGACGATCAGCCCGCCGATCACGGTGAGCAGGAGCCGTCGCGGGTACCCGTCGACCGGCGCGACGATGTCTCCGTCGACGCGAGCCACACCGCTGTCGTTGCGTTCGCTGACCGTCACGTTCCCGAACCTATGTCTGCGGTGCCGTACGAGAACGAAAGCGCCGAGCGTGACATCTGTCGAGGCCGAAACGACTGACAGCGGCGAACGGGTGGCAGCCGAAACGACAGATTCAGTTGCGGATGGCGATGGCCATGTCGGGACTGCGCTCGGCATGCGTCGTCGTGCGCAGGCGCTTCAGTGCAGCGTTGAGTTCGGCGCACATCATGACGGTGATCCCGACCAGGCTCAGCCACGTGATGATGCCGATGATCAGCCCGATCGTCTGGCGGGTGTCACCGCCGGAGTCGGCTGCGGCGTTGGTGATGTTCTTCTTCGCCTCGTTGTCGACGCCGGCGAACCGAATGACGAGCGAGGTTCCGAAACGCTGCAGCAGCGTGAAGACCACTCCTGCGATGGCAGCGCCTGGCCACACGTCGCCCCACGTCGTCTCGTGAGAGGTGAGGAAGCGGTACATCGCAGCGATCACGAGGATGTTGATGCCAACTGTTCCGATGGTCAGAGCGATGTCGCCGAACGCCGGGAGTTCGGCAGCGCTGATGATCGTTGCGATGGCGATGCTGCCGATCTGTGACGCTCCGATGATCGCCACCCCGAGCAGCGCCTTGCCGCGCTGGACGGCGAGGTTGGCCCGATTGTCGAGTGGCACGTCCCAGGTGTCATCGAGACCGGTCTGCAAGCCGACAAACGCCTTTCCGGACGACCACAGACGCGCCGCCCACGCCGAGTACGACGCTCCAGAAGCCACCCGAGATCGCGTCGGGCGAGTTCACCAGTTCATCACCGAGTACCGGGATCTCCCCCATGGCTCCGTTCACGATGCGCTCACGAAGGTCGGGGTCGCCGTCCAGCACGAAGCCGAGGATGGTGACGGCTGCGAGCAACAGCGGGAAGATCGAGAGGAAGGTGAAGAACGCGAGCAGCCACGCGTCCTTGCTCGACTGGTGGCGGCGCCAACCGTCCAGCATCTCGACGACGACATCGACGACGCGGTACTGCTCGCGGAACTTCATCACGGTGTCGCTGGTCGTCCAAGCCATGGCTCAGTGTGTACCCGACTCGGGCGAAGTCATGCCAACAGACACGGAATCGGGTGCTGGAGGAAGGCTCCAGTCGATCGGGTCGCGACCGGCCGCGACCAATGCGTCGTTGGCCCGGCTGAAGGGCTTGCTCCCGAAGAAGCCGTTGCGCGCAGCGAAGGGAGAAGGGTGTGGCGACTCGAGAATCGTGTGCTCGACCTCGGCGCTCCCCCGATCGGATGCTGCGTCGAGGATCAGCGGGCGCTTCTTGCGAGCGTGGTTTCCCCACAGGATGAACACGACGGGGACCGGTTGGCGGGCGACGGCTTCGATCACCCGGTCGGTGAAGGTCTCCCACCCCTTGCCGGCATGTGACGCTGCTTGGCCGGCACGCACGGTCAGCGAGGTGTTGAGCAGCAGCACACCGTGGCTCGCCCACGCTTCGAGGCTGCCGTGGCCTGGCGGCTCGATGCCGAGGTCGTCCTTCAGCTCCTGATGGATGTTGCGCAGCGACGGTGGAATCCGCACGTCGTGGCGCACCGAGAACGCGAGACCGTGGGCTTGTCGCGCTCCGTGGTACGGGTCCTGGCCGAGGATCACGGCCCGCACCTCACTGAGCGGCGTGAGGTGCAGTGCGGCGAAGACCTCGTCGTGTGGCGGGTAGACGGTGTGCCGGCTGCGTTCGTCGGCGACGAACTGCTGCAGCGCGTGCCAGTACGGCTCGTCGAACTCGCCGCGCAGTACGGGGTTCCAGTCGGTCGTGCTCATCGCCCGACAGCCTGCCATGTCGCCATCGGGAGACAACGCCCGACATTCGTCCGTCGGCACCACATCTCCTACGATGGCGCGGTGTTCGACCATCTCGAGCGAGCCCAGCTCGCCACGCTGCCCACCCCGATCGAGGATGCGGGCCGCCCGGTCGGCGACGGCCCGCGAGTGTGGATCAAGCGAGACGATCTGACCGGTCTCGGTGGTGGCGGCAACAAGGCGCGCAAGCTCGAGTTCCTCTGCGGGGATGCCGTCGCCGCAGGTGCTCGCTCGCTCGTGACCGTCGGTGCATCGCAATCGAATCACTGCCGGATGACGGCGGCTGCCGGTGCGCGCCTCGGTCTCGAAGTGCACCTCGTGCTCTCCGGTGAGGCACCGCCCGCCCGGATGCCGCTGCGCGGAAACCAGCTGCTGTCGTCGATGTTCGGTGCGCAGATGCACCACACCGGAGCGGCAGAGAGCCATTGGGGTGAGCTGGAGATCGCACGCGAGGCACTCACCGACGAACTGGCGGCCCAGGGGCTGGCGCCGTATTCGATTCCGATCGGCGGCAGCACGGCGGTCGGTTCGCTCGGGGTACGCGAACGCGTACGTCGAACTGATCGACCAGTTCGAAGCACAGGGCTCGCTCCCTACGGCGATCGTGTTCACGTCGTCGAGCGGCGGCACCCACGCAGGTCTCCTCGCGGGTCGCGCCGCGATGATCGCCACCGGTCGACTCACTGCAACGACGGCACCAGCTGTCGTTGCGATCGGCGTGGCGAAGGGTGTGAACCTCGGCTACCCCGATGTCGCCGACCTCGCGAACGAGGCGCTCGCGTTGATGGGCGTCGACGTCACCCTCGACGCTGTCGTCGATCCCGGCGATGTCGAGGTCGACGGCGGATGGATGGGTGAGGACTATGCGGTTCCGACCGAAGCCGGGGCCGCCGCGATCCAGTGGGCTGCCACCACCGGTGGCTGGCTGATGGACGCGGTCTACTCGGGCAAAGGACTGTCCGGTCTGCTCGGTCTCGCCGGTTCTGGCCGGTGGGAGAGCGACGACGAGGTCGTCTTCATCCACACCGGCGGCTGGCCGGCGCTCTTCGTCTGAGCCTCGTCGCCACGTCTGCGCTCGGCGTGACCACTGCCCGTCCTCGGTCGGGGTCTCGCTCACCCGAAGTGACGGTTCGAGGCGGCGACCTGGATGCGTAGGCTGGAGGGATGACTGACGAGATCCTCGACGTCGACCTGTTGGCCTTCGAGAACGGTTCGGGCGAGCAGCGTCGCGCCGTCGTCGACGGCGTGACACGCAGCCTGGCGACCGGGTTCGTGTACACGAGCCACGACGTCTCCGACGACCTGCTCGACACCGCCTACGGCATGCTGCGCCAGTTCTTCGAGAAGTCGCTCGACGAGAAGCAGACGGCGACTGCGCAGGGTGCGAGCGGACAGACCGGCTACACGGGGCTGCTCGTCGAGACGGCGGCATCGAGCGACAAGCCGGACTGGAAGGAGATGCTCAACTGGTCGACGCCGATCGTCGACGGGCATCCGCTGAAGCGCAAGTTCGCCGGCTCGTATCCCGATCAGGTGTTGCCCGAGTCGATCGTGCCCGGCATCACCGACGTGCTCTACACGTTCCACGACACGATCGCCGATCTCCAACGCCGGTTCCTGCGTGTGATCGCCGAGGGGATCGGATGCCACGAGACGTTCTTCGACGACATGGTGAAGGACGGCCCGACACTCACCCGTGCGATCCGCTACCCGGCGATGAGCGAGCTCGACGTGGCGCTCGGCGATGACGGCGAACCCGGTCACGTGTGGGCCGGGGCGCATGCCGACATCAACCTGATCACCGCACTGCCGCGTTCGACGGCGCCGGGTCTGCAGGTCGAAGTCAACGGTGAATGGCAGGACGCCGTGCCGCCGGACAATGGCGTGATCGTCAACACCGGACTCATGCTGGAGCGGCTCACCAACGGCACGATTCCGAGTGGCTGGCATCGCGTGGTCGCTGCGCCCGGCTACGAAGGCGAGCGATACAGCGTCGTGCAGTTCTGCCACCCACGGCCGTGGACGGTCCTCAACCCGGTCTCGACGTGCTGCACTCCCGAGACCCCGCAGCGGTACAGCGCGATCTCCGCAGCCGACGCACTCGACGAAGTCCTCTACGAGATCAACCTCGTCGAGACCTCCCGCCGAGTCAGCTGATAAACGGGAAGCGCCGAAAGCGACAGCGCTGGAGAGCGAAGACTTCGGAATCACGCGTCTGGGGTGACCGCCGGGCGAAGGCAATCAGGAGAGCAGTGCCTCGAGTGCACGCGCAACGGTCGTCGAGTAGATCGCCTGTCCGTCGGCATTCGGATGGACACCGTCGTCGGGGTAGCGCGCGTCCACGTCGACGAACCATGCTCGGTCGGTTCGACCGTCTCCGTCTCGGTCGAGTTGCTCGAAGCGCTCGAAGAGCATCGGGAGATCGCTGTCCCAGAAGACGTCGTTGATGACGTCGATCTGCGCATCCGGGCCATCCGGGCACGACGGCGCGAGCGCGCAGCGCAGATCGGAGAACACCGTGTCGTTGATGCCGAAGATCGGGAGGAACACGACCTCGACCCCGGCAGCGCGGAACGAGGCCTCGACGGCCGAGAGTTCGGCGAGCATCTGTTGGGCGAGACGGACCGGGGGGATCGGATCGGGCAGCGTTGCGTTGAGGTTGATGTCCGAGCTGCTGATCGCGACCATGGCCAAATCGAGGGGTTCCGGGCGTTCGCGGAGCGTCTGGTCGACGTACGGCCGGATGGTTGCCTTGTCGGTCGACAGCAGACCGAGGTCGGCGACCACCGACTGTCCCGGCACTGCGAGATTCTTCACCCGCTCGACCGCGAGGTCCTCGTCGCCGATCAGAAGCGCCGCGATCTGCGGGACGACCTGGTTGTTGCGGCCACCGACCGCGGTCAGGTCGGCAACGAGCGAGTCCCCGAAGACTCCGATCGACGTGACGGTCGTCGACTCCTCCAGCACGAGCGGCTCCCGCTCGACGACCGTGGTCGTGGTCGTCGTGGTCGCCGTCGTGGTGGTGGTGGTCGTGGTGGTCGTCGCCGTGGTCGTGTTCGCGGTCGTGGCGGTCGTGGCGGTCGTGGCGGTGGTGGCGGGCCGTGCCGGTTCGTCGGTCGTGGTCGAGGCGGCCCCGGTCGTCGGACCGGACCCGACAGGGGCAGCGGTGTCGGTCGTCGACGTCGACGGTCGGGCGCCCCGATCGACGGGTTCGTCGTCGGTGGCGGCACACGCAGCGGTCAATCCGAACGACAGCGCCAGCACGATGACTCGGCAACGGACGCTCACCGCGACGAACCTACGGCGTGCAGCGAGCGATCGCCGTTCAGAGGTCGCCCGACGCACCTGATGCTGCCTGCGACCGGGCGCTGTCGGTGATCAGGGATGGCGACGGATGTCGCAGCGGCCCGGTCGAGCGGGTGCCGAGGCGTCCAGAGACGCTCGAACGTTCAGCGGCTGAAGAAGCCGGGAACGGTGGTCTCGTCCTGCAGGGCGAGAGCGATCCACACGTCGGTCGGGAGTTCGATCGGAGTCAGCCAGTGCTCGAGTCCGCTGGCGGCACCGCCGGCATCCGGACCGAACGCAGTGTCGGGTGCGTAGCCGCAGCTCTCGGACGGGTTGACGAGTGCGGCCCATCCGGTTGCGTGCACCTGTCCCTCCGACGTGATGATCCATTCGGAGTCGATCTCGTCGTTGTCGTCCGTGGTCTCGATCGTCACCGGCTCGTATCCGGAGCCGTTGGCCGGCACGGTCCACTGACCGATCATCACCCGGCACGACTGACGGAAGACCGCATCGATCATCGGGCCGAATGCATCGACCGGCTGACCGTCGATGCCGACCATCGTGATCCGGATGTGCGGGGCGACGGCGTCGGGGTCGATCTCGATGGTGGCATCGGTCGGCACGTCGGCGCGGATGCCGATGGGAAGCGGATCGGTGTCGCCCATGAACCCGAGGGCTTGGCCGGCCCGGACGTCGCGGCCGACTTCGGCGAGCGCGGTGAGACGGAGGTGGGAGGGTGCCTGGCCGTCGTCGGTGCCGGGGTTGTCGTCGTTGAAACCGGAGTACACGTAGCTCGTGCCGTTGGTGTCGGTCACGGTCACGGTGATCGGACTGCCGTCGACGTTTCGCACGTCGGTCACGACACCGTCAGCCACGGCGAGCACCGGTTGCAGCTTGACGCCGAAGACGATGCCGGGTGCCTGCGGAGTGCAGAGTCCGGCCGATTCGTTGTCGGCGCGACTGGGGCCGTCGGTCGCTTCGGAGCCGTCGGAGTTGTCCGCCACTTCGATCGCTTCGGCGTCGTCGCACTCGGGGATCGCCACGCGGGACGGGCCGAGCACCGGGTAGGACATCGCTGGGGTCTCGGCCGACGAGATCGGTACTTCGGGAGCGAAGCCGGCGAGCGCCGAGAGGTCGACCGGGCCGACGTCGGGCAGCACGAGCGGCTTGCCCGAGATCGAGGAGAAGATGCCCAACCAGCGGGTCTGGTACTCGCGGATGGTCAACCTGTTGCCGTGTTCCGGCTTGGGAACGACGTCCATCCGCCACGTCTCACGAGCCGCGATCGGGTAGTACCACATGACCGGCACCATGGACACGTCGTTGTTGAACTGAGCCAGGAACCTGTTGACGTCGCTCGCGGCGCGTTCGTCCTGGATGTGCGGCGGTGCGAGGTAGGCGTGCGGCGTACCCGCCGTAGTTGTTCCACGTCGACCCGATGAACTGGTACGCACCCGATGCGTTGCCCTTGTTCGGCGGAAGCGTGTAGATGCCACGCGACTCCAGGTAGCGGATCGTGGCGAGGATGTACTGCATCTGCTCGGGATAGACGGTGATGTTGCGAGCAGGAGGCGCTGCTGTCGGAGGCACCGTCGAGGTCGGGGCCGCAACGGTGGTCGGCGGAACCGTCGTCTGCGGCGGCAGTGCCAACACGGTCGTGGTCGTCGCTTCGGGCGTGACCGAGGGCGTCGTGGTGGTCGGCGCGACGGTCGTGGTGGTCGTCGTGGTGGTGGTCGTGGTGGTCGTCGTCGGTGCGACGGTGGTGGTGGTCGTGGTCGGCGCGACCGTGGTTGGCGCGACCGTGGTCGGCGCTGCGGGCTCCGTCGTCGAGGGTGCCTGCGCTGAGGCGATGGCCGGGAGCGATGCAGCGACCAGCGCGCCGAGTACAGCGATGCCGATCCGGTGACGCCGCGCCGAGCGACCGGGCGCGTGGGCGCCGAGCGGTGACGGGTCCGTCGTCGGACGTGGCGTGGCTGGGCGGATGGTGGTCATGGCGATCAGTTGTGTATCGGCGCGTGAACGTGACAAGTAGAGCACGAAATCGAGAAAGTTCTCCTGCGGTGAACGGCAATCAGTGTGCCGGATCGGTCATGCCCGGCTACCCGAGCGCTACCGTCACCGACGATGAGCGACACCGAGCCGCCTGACGGAGGCGGAGCAGCACCCGGTCACGGTGATGGCACGTCGCCCGACGACCCGACGGTCGCGACGCAGCGACCTGTTGCTCCCTCCGATTCGGCGACCGGGCCCGAGGTCGTCGGCCCGGGCGAGGCTGTCGAAGGTGGCGATGTCGAGGATGGCGAGCCCGGGTCCGCGCCGACGGCCGCGACGACCGCTCGAAGCTCTCCCGACGTCGTGCTGGCTGTCGACATCGGCGGCACGAAGTTCGCAGCTGGTCTGGTCACGGCGCGGGGTGAGCTGATCGACCGCGCTCGTGTCGAGGTGGAACGCGACGTCGTTCCCGAAGCGCACTACACGTCGCTCGCAGGGATGGTCGACGGTCTCATCGAACGGGCGCGGGATCAGCACGGGGCGAAGGTGCGAGCGGTCGGTGTCGGCGCTGCCGGCCCGGTGTCGCGCGGTTTCGAGACCGTGTCGCCGGTCAACATCCCGGCGTGGAGGAACTTCCCGCTGCGTGCCCGTCTGCAGGAAACGACACAGCTCCCCGTGTACGGCGACCTCGATGCCAAGGCGTTGGCTCTCGCCGAAGGTTGGCTGGGTGCCGCCCAGGGGCATCCCAACTTCTGTGCGCTCACCGTGTCGACAGGGGTCGGCGGTGGCGTGGTGCTCGACGGCGAGTTGCTCGACGGATCAACAGGGAACGCCGGCCACATCGGCCACATCATCGTCGAACCGGGAGGCCGGCGGTGCGGGTGCGGAGCACAGGGATGTCTGGAGGCCGAAGCGTCCGGCCTCGCGATCGAGGCGATCACGGGTCGCCCGCCGACGGAACCGACGTACGAGATCATGCAGCGCACGGGCCGACTCGTGGGGCTGGCGTCCGCCACGGTCTGCAACGCCCTCGACCTCTCGCTCGTCGTCGTGGGTGGCAGCGTCGCACTCGGTTTCGCAGCGACGTTCTTCCACTCGGCGCAGGTCGCACTCGACGAACACGCCAAGCTCTCGTACAGCAGAGGTGCCCGCATCACGCCGTCGAGGCTGGCCGACTCCGGCCCGCTGATCGGTGCCGGCGCCGTTGGATGGCGCGGTCTGCGGCGTGCACGTCGCGGTCTGAGCTGACCGTCCCGCCGCACACCGACAGCGAGGGCGGCAGAACCAGCGTCAGTTTGGAATGATGGAGGAATGACGAAGATCCGCTCACGCGACTCCTCGATGATCCAGGACCGTCGCGGCAGCGGCGGTGGGAGCTCACGACGGGCGGCGGCGGCGGTGGCCTCGGCGACATCCTCGGTGGAGCGCTGGGCGGTGGCCGGTCCGGTCGCGGTGGTGGCGGCCTCGGTGACATCCTCGGTGGAGCGCTCGGCGGCGCGTCGCGAGGCCGCAGCGGCGGCCGGTCCGGTGGCGGTGGTGGCCTGGTGAAGGGCGGCATGGTCGGGATCTTGATCCTGGTCGCCACGTTGCTGCTTCCGAAGTTGCTCGGTGGCGGCGCCGGGTCGACGCTCGGATTGGGTGGAGAATCTCCCGCAGCGTCCGAACAGAGCACCGGTGGCGACGACGACACGTGCAGCAGCGAAGCCGAACAGATCCTGTGTGGTGCGACGGTCGATGTGCAGACGTACTGGGTCGATCAGTTCCCTGCGTCGTTCAACGGACTCGAGTACCCGGTCACTCAGACGGTGTTCTTCTCCGGGTTCACGAACACCGGATGCGGCCAGGCCTCGTCGCAGACCGGTCCGTTCTACTGTCCGGCCGACAAGCTCGTGTACTTCGACCTGGACTTCCTCGCTCAACTGCAGCAGCGCTTCGACGCCGAAGGTGACCTGGCTGCGCAATACATCGTGGCGCACGAGTACGGCCACCACATCCAGGATGCGCTCGGTATCAATGCTGAGATGAACCGGCTCCAGCAGGGTGACAAGCAGAATGCAAACGTCTATTCGATCGCACTCGAACTCCAGGCCGACTGCCTCGCCGGCGCGTGGGCGAACGACGCGAACGCTCGCGATCAGTTCGACACCCGAGCCGAGATCCAAGAAGCGCTCGACGCTGCTGCCGCAGTGGGCGACGACGCGATCCAGCAGGCAACACAGGGCCGGGTCGATCCGGAAGGCTGGACTCACGGCTCATCGGAGCAGCGGGTGAAGTGGTTCAACGTCGGCTTCGAATCGGGTGACCCGAATCGCTGCGACACCTTCAGCGACCCGTTCAACATCTGAGCGGCGCCGGATCGCCCGCTCAGCAAGCGAGCTGGCGGGGATCTCGGCGACGCAGGCTCGAACGATCATCGACCTGCTCGCCACTCACCTCGACGTCGCACCGCCGGAGACTCCTCGGCCCGCTGCGGAGTAGGTCGCACCGGCTCACACCTCGAGTGAGTGCCGCGTTCAATGTCGGCGTGCGTGTTCTTGTGGGTCGTTGGCGAAGTGGAGCCAGCGGAAGTCGAGGCGTTCGCCGATGGGGTGTTCGTAGGTCCCTTGGATGGGAGGCGGTGGCGCCCCTGGGGGCCAGGGTCTCGCACCGGATTCGGTGAGGATTTTGCCGTAGCGGTCGGTGAAGACCAGGCCGCCTGCTGCCTGTTGGTCGAGGTCGGCGTTGCCGGTGATGCCGAGTCGTCCTTGGTGGTGCAGGCGGTGGTGTTTGGGGCAGATGCAGATGAGGTTGAACGTGTCGGTTGGGCCGTTGCTTGGACCAGTGGATGATGTGGTGGACTTCGACGTAGCGGTCGGATGCGCATCCGGGGACTCGGCAGCCTTCGTCGCGGTGTTCGACGAGTCGTCGTGTGCGGTCGGGGACGATGTGTTGTGATCGTCCGACCGAGACGGGGACACCGTTGACGAACTTGACGGGTGAGACGAGTGCGTCGCAGGTGATGCGATCTGCTGCGGCCTTGGTGACGGGTCGGTGGCGTTGGTCGGTGACGTCGCCATCGTCGGTGATGTGGAAGTTCACCCGATACCGGCTGCGACGGTCGGGTGACTCGATTGCGTCGAGGGATCGTTCGGCGACTTCGATCAGGGCGTCGGTGGTGTCGACTTCGGGAACGCTGGCGTTGAACAGGGTGTCTCGCGCGTTGGCGAGTGCGTTTTCGATGATGCTGCCGGTGTCGTGGCCGAGGTTGGCGTGGAGGCGGAAGCGTCCGTTGTCGTCCCACCCGAACCAGGCTTCATCCACCGGCGCAGTCGCTGTCGGCGCCGACTTGGCCTCGACATCATCGTCGCTGCTTTCGACAGCAGCTTCGGCTTCCAGTTTGGCGGCTCGACCGGTCGGGGAGAGGTCGTAGTCCCACGGATACTCACGGGCGGTCTTGGCGACCTGGGCCACGGTGAGTCGTGGTGCGAGGCCGGACATCTGCTCATCGCACCACGCGGGTGCGTGTTTCACCACCGGGGCCATCTGGTCCAAGGAGAGTTCGCCGCGTTGCATCGTCGCGACACAGTGCGGGAACTCGCCAGCGCGTTTCGCGACGGCGACGACTTTGTTCGCGGTGGCTTGGGAGACGCCGGCTTTCCAGCGGATGTACGACTCGACGTTCCACAGCCCGTCGCCCTGCCATTCGCGCACGTTGTCGAGCATCCACACCGCACACGACACCAGACGTGCGTGCTGCGCGTTCAGATGACCAGCAGCAGACGAGAACACGTCATCGACGAAACCCATGCCGACCGACGCCGAGACCAGTGTGTCTCCTGAGACCCCTCCCATGAAACAACCATAACCGACGTTCGAGACAGGAAAGCAATCATGTGTTCGTACAAATGGCAAGGAAAAGCGCGAAGCGAATCGAAGCGGCAGTGGAGCGCACTCGGTGGGCAGCGGAGGTGATGGTGGACGGAATGTCTTCGACTCTGGCAGTACCGTCGGTTCGGTGACGGTCAGGCTCTCGGTGCGGACGACGGTGTGGCGGAGCCAGATCGCCCAGATGGCGTCGAAGACGCAGGGGTTGGTGCCGGTCGTCAAGGGCAACGGCTACGGGTTCGGCCGACTCCGCTTGGCCGAACTCGCCGGAGAGCTCGCCGACACGATCGCAGTCGGCAACGTCCACGAGTTGGCCGGACTTCCCGAAGGTCCAGACGTCGTCGTACTCACGCCGGTCGGTGCCGAGACGCTCACCATCCCCGAGGTCTCGTCGATGATCGAACACCACGATCCGATCCTCACCGTCGGATCCGAGGCCCAGATCGAGAGCCTCGCCGGCAACGGATGGCGCGGGCGCGTGACCGTCAAGCTCGCGTCGGAGATGCGCCGCTTCGGTGGGGGAGTCGGGCTCGTCGACACCGCCGCCACGAGCGGTCTGAACGTCGTCGGCGTCTCCGTGCATCCTCCGATCGCCGGCTCCGACGAGGACCACGTTCGTGAGGTCACCGAGTTGCTTCCGAGCATCGACCCGTCGCTCACGGTCTGGATCAGCCACATCACGCCGCAGCACTTCGCAGCGCTGCCGGACTCGCACCGGTATCGGCTGAGGATCGGCACCGCACTGTGGCATGGCGACAAGTCGGCGCTGCACCTGAGTGCCGACGTGCTCGACGTCCGGGCCGTCGCCGAGGGGACTTCAGCGGGCTATCGCCAGGCGACGGTCCCCGCCGACGGTCATCTCGTCGTGATCGGTGCCGGCACGGCGAACGGCGTCACGCCGCTGACCGACGGTCGCAGCCCGTTCCACTTCGCCAAGACCCGTTTGGCGTTGCACGAGGCGCCGCACATGCACGTGTCGATGGCATTCGTCCCTGCCGGGGACCCGTGCCCGGAGGTGGGGGACCATGTCGATGTGCAGCGGCCGCTGCACATGACGCTGGTCGACGACTACCGGTGGCTGTGACGTGACCGCCGCCGGGCGCCCGACGACGCCCGAGGACGAACACCCGATGGGCCGCGTCACTGCGGCGTCGACCGAGGAATCGCTCGACCCGCCGTCGGAGTCCGTCGAGCGGCTGCCCGGCCCCGACGTGGTGCGTGCGATTGCGTTGATCGGCGTCGTGGTGATGAACTACCACGGCTATCTGATCTTCCGCGGTGACGGCCGCATCCCCGACTCGACCGTCCTCGAGCGCTTCTTCGACCCGTTCACCGGCCCGCTGTCGACCCGGTTCGCCTCGACGTTCGTGCTGACCGCCGGAGTCGGCATCACGCTGCTCACGAGGCGGGTGGTCGCAAACGGCGGCCCGTCGGAGATCACGGAGATGCGATGGCGATTGGTGCGACGCGGCATCGTCCTCTACGTCCTCGGCGAGTTCCTCGACGTGATCTGGCGGGGAACGATCATCGTCTACTACGGCGCGATGTTCGTGGTGGCGGCAGCCCTGTTCACGCTTGCGACACGGTGGATCGTCGCGATCGGTGTGGCCGCGGCAGCGGCTGGGTGGGGGATCGCCACGTGGTCGTTCTGGCAGATCGAGGACGGCCAGAACGTCGCCTGGCTGACCCAGCCCGGGCGCGATTCGATTCGTCGTTACGTCTTCGACGTGATGGTCAACGGCACGCATCCGCTGCTCCCGTGGCTCGTGTTCCTGTGTGCTGGCATCGTGATCGGCCGCTGTCTCGACGCACCGGCTTGGCGTCGCTGGTCCGGCGCCCTCGGGGTCGTGCTGTTCGCCATCGCCACGGCTGTTTCGCAACTGGCCGACACGCCGTTCACCGATCAACTGTTGTCGCGCCATCCCTTCGACCGTGGACTCGTCTACGTCGCCAGTGCGCTCGGGACGTCACTGATCGCCTTCGCGTCGATCTCGTGGCTCGCCGACCGGGCGAGCGGCAGCGCCGCCGCAGTCGTCGATCCGCTTCGCCGCGCCGGCCAGATGACGCTCACCCTCTACATCGCCCACATCCTCGTCTTCAACCTCTTCGTCGACTGGTTCGATCTCATCCAGCCGGACGGACTCCGCACGGCGCTCACCTTCGCGCTGGCCTTCTGGGTGGTGGCGATCGCCGCTGGTGCTCTGTGGCATCGCCGATTCGGACGCGGTCCGGTCGAGCGTGTGTACCGAGCGCTCGGCGGCTGAATCAGGCCGCCGCGGCACGTCTCCGTGGAATCCCGACTGTGTTGATCGGGAATGTCGTGAATACGCTCGTCGTTGTCATGAGCGTGCGCCAGTTCTTCAGTTTCCCGGATCCCGTCAACGAGACCTCCGCCCGTCTCGTCGCGGTCGGCGTGGTCGTCCAGGCCGTTGCATTCCTCGTCGTCCGCGAGGGCTGGCTGCTCGCACCACTGGTGTTCGGATTCGCCGCACGCGTCCTGACCGGCCCGACGATGTCGCCGCTCGGGCAGTTCTCGGTCCGCGTCGCCACGCCCTTCGTCGAACGGCGCCTCGATGTCGACTCGTCGACACGTGCCGGGTCCGCCGAAGCGGTTCGCTCAGATGATCGGGCTCGCGTTCACCGCCGGAGCTGCCGTCGGCTGGATGACCGGCACCTCGTGGATCACCATCGTGCTGCTCGTCGCTCTGCTCGTGGCGGCGTCGCTCGAAGCGTTCGCCTCGATCTGCCTCGGCTGCATCGCCTACTCGGCGATCTGGGGATGCGAGGACTGCGACGACATCAGCGAACGGTTGCAGCAGGCGATGTTGCGCTCCCGAGCGACCGTCCCCGCCGATGGAACAACAGGCGCCGAGATCCGATCCGACGCAGACGCCGACGCAGACGCCGATGTCGGCGTCGATGCCGAGTTCGATCAGCCGGTCCCGGCGCGCTGAACCTACTGCTGGGTCCCAGCACGATCGGCGTCGACGTCTGCAGCTCTCGAGCCACTCGACCGTCGCGGACGGGCCGGCACGTCGAGTCGCGGGTGTCGGATCAGGCGGGCGTCGGGTCGATCGGGCGCCACGACTCGATCGTCATGATCAGATCGTCGACGAAGTCGTTCACGAACCGTTCGCCCTCTGCGCCGCTCGCTCCGTCGGGGTCGCCGAGCACCCCGTTCGGACTCACGCTGCGGACCCCGCCGGATCGCAGCGCCGGCAGGAGCGCGTCGAGCGGAATGGCCGGACCGGACTCCGAGAGTTCGAAACGGACGAGGCCGGGATCGATCGCGAGCATCAGCGACGTCTCGATCCGTCCGGCATGGAGGTCGGGCGGCCCGCCGTCGGTCCGGCGGCGCCACTTCGGCCACCACGACGTCACGCTGCGGCCCTCGGACGTCAACAACTCGACCGCTGAGGTCAGCGCCTCGTGGTTGCCGCCGTGCCCGTTGACGAAGACGACGCCGGCCGCCCAGTCGGCACTCCGGCCCAGTTCGATCGCCACCTGGGTCATCACCTCGGTACCGATCGACAACGTGCCGGCGAAGCCGGCGTGTTCGCCCGACGCGGTGACCGAGATCGTCGGACCGAGCATCAACCCGGTGGTTCGGTGCAGCGCTCGGCCGGCGATCTCCTCGGCGACGAGCGTGTCGGTGTTCAACGGCAGGTGCGGACCGTGCTGCTCCGTCGAGCCGACCGGGATCAAGATGATCGGAGCGAGCGTGCCGTCCTCGTCAGCCATCGAACGCGTCGCCTCGTGGACCTCGTTCCACGTCGCTTCACCCAGTCGCATCGCCCAGCAGTCTCGCAGCCAGGTTTGCGCCTGGCACAAACCCGTCGTTCAGTCGCGCGGCGAGGGGGAGAAGCCGTCGGGGATGATCAGGTCGTCGCGTGACAGATCGTGGATCGAGGCCGCGCCGAGGCCGAGCATGTTCGAGTCGATGCCCATACGCAGCACGTCGAGCACGTTCTCCACGCCGGCCTGGCCGTTCGCCGCGAGCCCCCAGAGGTAGGCGCGACCGATCATCACGGCCTTTGCTCCGAGTGCGAGCGCTTTCACGACGTCGCTGCCGCGACGGATGCCGGAGTCCATGACCACTTCGATCTCATCGCCGACGGCCGCCACGACCTCGGGCAGCACGCGGATCGGAGCCGGCGTGCCATCGATGTTGTTGCCGGCATGCGTGGACACCGAGATGCACGACGCACCGGCATCGCGGGCACGCCGCGCTTCGTCGGCTCGGTTGATGCCCTTCACCATGAACGGCCCGTCCCACTGCTCTCGCAACCAGGCCACGTCGTCCCATGTGGGCGGCGGCGTCTGCATCCAGGTGCCGTACGCCTCGAAGAATCCGGGGACCGGGTCGCTCGCCGAGACCCGGAAGTTGGGCACGCCCAGCTGCGGAATCGCGCCGGACTTGAACCAGTCGAACAACCATCGTCGGGCGCAGGAGCGCCTCGGGGCCGTGCTTGATCATCGTCTTCAGGTCGACCGACTCGGGGATTGCGGGGCTGCCCCAGTCGCGTGAATGCACGAATGACCAGTCGAGCGTGAGGATCATGCCGACCGCACCGTTCGACTTCGCCCGCTCCATCCTCCCGACCATCGAATCGCGGTCGCCGGCCCAGTAGATCTGGAACAGCGTCTGCGGGTTGGCGGCGATGACCTGGTCCATCGGCTGCGACGAGAACGAGCTGAGACCCATCACGACGCCACGCGCCGCGGCAGCCTTCGCCACGGCGACCTCACCTTCGGGGTGCACAGCCTGCACGCCGGTGGGGCTGATCATCACGGGCATCGACATCGACTGGCCCATCACCTCGGTGGCCATGTCGCGAGTGGCCGGTTGCCCGGCGGTCAGCGGGCGGAACCCGATCTCCTCGAACGCCGCGCAGTTGTCATCTCGTGTGATGCCGCGCTCGGCGCCGGCGATCAGCGCGCCGTAGACCGACTTCGGCAAGCGTCGCTTCGCCCGCTTCTGGGCGACGGCGATCGACTCGAACCACGGGTTGAACCAAGGATTCTCCACGCCGTCAGCGTACGACGATGCACCGGGCCGCACCCAAGCAAGCGGTGCGATCGAACGCATCCGGGCACGGGTCGTCGTCAGCACGGCCCTCGGCTCGCGCAGACGAACAGTCGCTGCGCGGCCCGACCCCGGCCGGGCTCAGCTGGTGAGGTGGTAGTCGGCAGGGTCGGGTGTACGGGTCTGTTGCCAGTACTCGAGCAGGCTGAACGGCCAGTTCTGGGCGACGCGGCCGGACTCGGCCTTGTACCAACTGTTCACCGTGGACACGCCCCACGCCATCTTCAGGTTCCCTTCGTCGACTCGCTCGTTGTAGGCGTCGTGGACACCTTGACGGCAGTCGGCCGATGCCAACCCGTCGCGCAGCAGCATCTCGATCACGCCGAGCGCGTAGTGCACCTCGCACTCGGAGAAGTAGATGATCGATCCGTTGACGACGATGTTCGTGTTGGGTCCGTAGCACAGGAAGAAGTTCGGGAACCCGGGGTGCACCACGCCGAGATATGCCCGGGCGTCGCCGTCCCACACGTCGTGCAGGTCCCGTCCGCCGGTGCCGACGACCTTCATCGGCGTGAGGAACTTCGACGCTTGGAAACCGGTCGCGTAGATGATCACATCTGCGGCGTGGCGGGTTTCGTTGCCGTCGGCGTCGGCGGTGATCACGGCGTCGGACTCGATCCGCAGGATCGGTGTGCCGTCGAGCGTGACGTCGTCGCGCTTCATGGTCGTCGACCACGACCCGTTGTCGAGCACGATGCGTTTCGAGGCCGGCGGGTACATCGGCCGCACCGTGTCGTGCAGGTCGGGTCGGTCGGCGTAGCAGAGATACAACCACTGCTCGAGCAGGTCACGGAGTTCCGCGTTGCGCGCTCCCGTTGCGAGTGACGTGTCCTCCCAATCGTCGTCGACCTCGCACGCAGGCAAGAGTCCTTCCGACGATCGCCAGAACATCCAGAACCGGTACCACTGGGCGTATCCAGGAATGTGGCGGAACAGCCACTGCAGACCGTCGGCGACCGGCTCGTGGTACGGCGGAACGGGGACGAACCAGTTCGGTGTGCGCTGCAACACGCTGAGGTGGTTCGTCACCTCGGCGATGTGCGGCACGAACTGCACGGCACTCGCTCCGGCTCCGATCACCACGACGTCCCTGCCCGCCAGATCGACGTCGTGGTCCCACGTCGCCGAGTGGAACGACGGCCCGGCGAAGTCCTCCATGCCAGAGATCGACGGCATGTTCGGCCGGTTGAGCTGGCCCACCGCAGAGATCACGGCGTTCGCCTCGTGCGTGACGTCGCCGTCGGGGCCGTCGAGTTCCAGTGTCCACGACCGGTCGTCCTCCGACCACGTCATCGCCGTCACCTCGTGTTCGAACCGGATGTGCTCCCGCACGCCGAACTCGTCGGCGCAGGTGCGGAAGTAGTCGAGCAACTCGGGCTGCGGCGAGAAGTAGTACGGCCAGTCGTTGCGCTGCGCGAAGGAGTAGCTGTACACGTGATTCGACACGTCGACCCGACAGCCGGGGTAGGTGTTCTCGAGCCAGGTGCCACCGACGTCGGTGTTCTTCTCGTAGATCACGAAGTCGACGCCCGCCTGCTTCAACCGGTGCCCGGCGAGGATGCCCGACATCCCCGCACCGATCACGACGACGGGGAACGACCGTCCGGGCGCCAACTCGTCGGCTCGCCACTGCGGCGCTCGCAGGTCGTCGCCCGTGACCGACAACTCCTCGCGGATCAGCCCGACGTAGTCGCCGTGGATCTCGACGCCGGTCGCATGCGACATGAGACGCTGCAATCGGTTCGCTCCCGCCGCTGACTTGGTCGCATCGTCCACGAACGAGCGACGTCCGTCGCGCAGGTCGATCAACACGTCGGCCGCGATGCGCCGGATCTCGGCCTGTTGCTCGAGCGTCAGACCGGCGGACTCGTCACGAATCAACTCACCGTCGGGCAGGAGGGCCTCGACGAGCAGCGAGTCGTCACCGGTGGCGTGAGCGAGCGCCGGAAGCAGCGCGGGCAGGAAGCTCGCCAGATTCGCGCCGGCCACTGCGTCACGGATCTCGTCGTCCGGCGATGTGATCGGCTCGATCCGGTTGTCCAGCAGCGATTCGGTCATCCGTCCATCCTTGCGAGTCGGACAGGATCACTCGGTGTCGGACACCGAGTGATCCGCGCAGGGAACCGAGCCCGACGCGTCATCTCTCGAACGGTGTCGGACCGACGCTGGACGGTCGATGTCAGCTGACGAACCAGATGGTCGAGTCCGGAGGGATGACACCGGGGGTGTGCATCTCGGTCGGCTCCGACGCGAACACCGGTGTGGCGATCTCGATCAGGTCGTTCTCCATGTCGAGGGCAATCGGTGCCTCCGTCGTGTTCGTGACCGCCACCAGGTCGCCGCGACGCACCGCCACCACGCCGGGGCCGAGATCGACGATCGCAGCGACGAGGCCGTGCGGCACGGCGAACTCGCGTCGGGCGTCGGTCGCTGCTCGGTACAGCTCGAGGATCGAGTTCTCGTCACCGTCCAACTCGTCGACCGCGTGCGTGCCCCACCACGCCGGCTGCGGGAGCCACGGCTCCGGGGCCGACTCGTCGTTGCCGACGTCGGAGAATCCGAACGCGGTCGACGGGTCGTCGGTCCAGGGCATCGGCACGCGGCATCCGTCCCGCCCGATCCGTTCCCCGTTGGTCTGGTGGAACACCGGGTCCTGGCGGCGGTCGTCCGGGATGTCGAGGACCTCGGGCAGCCCGAGTTCTTCTCCCATGTAGAGGTACAGCGAACCGGGCATCGCCATGGCGAGTGTGATCATCGCTCGTGCCCGGCGTGTGCCGCGAACGACGTCGACGTCGCCGCTGCCGGTCTCCATCGTGTTGTTGGTCACCGTGCTCGGGTCGGTCGCATCCGAGCGTCCGAGACGCGTGACGACACGCTGCACGTCGTGGTTGCTCAACGTCCACGTCGGCGACGACCCGATGGAGATGATGTCGACCGTGTCGCGGATGGCGCGTTCGATCTCCGACTTCACCCACGGAGACAGCAGCAGGTCGAAGGCGAAGGCCTGATGGAACTGCTCGTCGTTGACGAAGGCCGCCATCAGGTCCGGGCGGCCGTTCATGTAGGCCTCGGCGACCATCATCAGATCGCGTCCCGGATGGCGGTCCATGTAGTCGTCGATCGTCGCTCGGAACCGGCGCCACACGTCGTGGCCTTCGGGCCGGAACACCGTGTAGGGGTTCTCCCACGTGACCTGGAGCAACCCGGTGCCGGGTGGCGGGGGAGGAGCGTCGGGCAGTGCCGGGTCCTTGCCGACCGGTGAGATCGCGTCGACGCGGAAGCCTTCGACGCCACGGTCGAACCAGAAGGTGAGCACGTCGGCGAACATCTGCTGCACGTCGGCGTTGGTGTGGTCGAAGTCCGGCTGGTGTGGCGTGAACGTGCCGAGATACCACTGCGGGTCGCCGGCCGCGACGCGGTTCCAGGCGCTGCCGCCGAACGCCGCCATCCAGTTGTTCGGAGGGTTGCCGTGAGGATCCGAGCCGTCGTCACTCGGACGGCCGTCGCGGAAGTAGAAGCGCGAACGGATGTCGCTTCCCGCCTCTGCCCCGAGCGCCTCGACGAACCATGCGTGATCGTTCGAGCAGTGATTCGGCACCAGATCCATCAGGATCTTGATGCCGTGCTCGCGAGCCTCGGCGAGCAGCGCGTCGAACGTGTCGAGGTCTCCGTACTCGTGGTGGATGGCCAGGTAGTCGGCGACGTCGTAGCCGTGATCTCGCTGCGGCGACGGGTAGCACGGGTTCAGCCAGATCGCATCGACGCCGAGCGACGCGATGTGATCCAGCCGGTTGCGGATGCCGTTCAGATCGCCGACGCCGTCGCCGTTCGCGTCGGCGAACGACCGCACGTAGACCTGGTAGACGACGGCGTCCTGCCACCAATGCTGCGAATTCATCCCGTCAATGTAAACGCTTTCACGATCGGTGACACTCCGCCGCTCGGCGTCAGGCCGGCATCAGGTCAGCGTGATCCGGATGCGGCCGTGCTCGTCGTGGGGCGAGGCGGACCGAGCGATCACCAGGTCGTACTCGCCCGTTGCGATCGCCCAGGCTCCCGTCGCCTCGTCCCAGTGATGGAACGCATCCGGACCGAGTTCGAACGATGCGGTGACCGACTCGCCGGTCGGGACCTCGACCTTCGCCCACGCCTTCAGCTCTCGTGCCGGGCGCTCCACCGGCGCCGCGATCGGAGCGATGTAGCCCTGCACGACCGCGGTGGCGGTGCGATCGCTGATCGAGGTGACCGGCACCTCCACGCGGATCGGTTGCGCCGCCAGTGACTGGACGGGCGTCGACGTCGTGGACGCCGACGGCTGGCCCCATTCGCTGGCGCCGTAGCTCAGGCCGTGACCGAGCCAGAACCGCGGTGCGAGCCCAGCACGCTCGTAGTGGCGGTGGCCGATGAACAGCCCTTCTTCGTAGCGCTGCCGCGGGCGGCCCGTCACCGGACCGGTCGGGTTCGTGATGCTCGTAGGCCGGGTGGTCTTCGAGGCGCTTGGGATAGGTGATCGGCAAGCGGCCACCGGGGTCGGCCCGACCGAACAGCACGTCGACCATTGCCTCGGCCTGCTCCTGACCGGCGAAGAACGACGTGATCACGGCGGGCGCAGGAGTCGGGTGGTCGTCTCCGGCCCAGTCCATCGTCACCGGCGACCCGGCGTTGACGACCACGACGGTGTTCGGGTTCGCTGCGACGACCGCCTCGACCAGCGCGTCCTGTTCCCCCGGCAGGTTCATGACCTCCCGGTCGAAGCCCTCGGTCTCCCACTCGTCGTTGGTCCCGACGACCACGACGGCGACGTCGGCAGCAGCGGCCGCGGCCACCGCCTGTTCGAAGAGGTCGTCCGGGTCGGGCACCCGCACGCCGATCCTGCAGCGCAGCGAACCCGTTGCCAGCAGCGGTCTTCCACTTCACGGACAACTCGATCGGGACGCCGGCGACCGCGTCGACGACCGCCGTGCTCTCCTCGCTGCCGTATCCGAAGAACTCACGGGTGCGCGGGATCTTCATGTCGGGGTCGTCGACCACGACGATCGGTTCGCCGCCGTCGGGGGTGGCGGTCATCACGACGGGTCCGGTCGACACGACCCCGAAGACATGAGGACCGTCGACGTCGGGAACGAACGATCCGGTCACCCGGGCGCCGAAGGCCACCGGGTCGACCTCGTCGGGCGTCGTCCCGAAGAACCGCAGCATCGACGTCGTCGACATCGTGTCGACCGCGGCAGCGGCGTCCCAGTCGACCCCGTTGACGTACTCCAGTCGCAGGCCGGGCTCGCCGTGCGGGGTGCGCAACTGCGCTCGGCGCGGGATCGGCGTGAGGCGATCGATGCGAACGCCGGGTCGGTACGTGGTCGTGATGTCGCTGCTCTGCTCGCCGAGCCGGTCGCTGAGTGCGTCGAACATCGTGCGGTGTGCGAACGGGGTCAGGCTCGCCGATCCGCCGCCCATCGACCGGTCGACCACCGCGTTCGGGCCGATCACCGCGACCGAGGTCAGTTGCGCGACGTCGAGCGGGAGGACCGGGCGTCCCAGCGACGACACCGTCTCGTTGCGCAGGAGGACGGTGCCGGCAATCGCCGCGCGCCGCGTCAACGCGCGTTCGGTCGGGTCGTCGATCGACTCCTCGACCTCGTCGCAGCTGCGCTCGTCCGCTCGGGTCCGGTTCATCACGACCAGGAGGTCGCGGACCAATCCGTCGACCGTCTCCTCGGTCACGTCGCCACGCTCGACCGCATCCGTGAGGCGCTCGCCGTAGACCCGGATCGGCCCCGGCATCTCCAACGTCAATCCGGCGTTCGCAGCACCGACCGCTTCGTGCACCCCGAACCAATCGGACACGACGTAGCCGTCGAAGCCCCACTCGGTCCGCAAGATGTCGGTCAGCAGTCGCCGGTTCTCCGCTGCGAACTCACCATCCACTCGGTTGTACGCGCTCATGATTCCCCAGGCGCCGCCCTCCTTCACCGCACGTTCGAACGGGCGCAGGTACAGCTCGCGGAGCGGCCGCTCGTCCACGTCGACGTCGATCGTCATCCGGTCGATCTCGGTGTCGTTGCACACGAAGTGTTTGACCGTGACGGCGACCTCGTGGGCCTGGACCGCTCGCACATACGACGCGGCCAGCGCGCCGGAGAGTTCGGGATCCTCGCTGTAGCACTCGAACGTGCGGCCACCGACCGGCGTCCGATGCAGGTTGACGGTCGGGCCGAGCAGTACGTGAGCCCGCTTGCGGCGAGCTTCCTTGCCGAGCAGACCACCGATCTCCGCAAGGAGGTCCGGGTCCCATGACGCTCCGAGCGTGATCCCGGCCGGGACGGCGACGCCGGGTGTACCAGCGCTCCCGTGACCTTCGCCCCGGAGCCCTGTCGGCCCGTCGCTCATCTTGAGCTGCGGGATGCCGGCGTCGGGGAATGCCCGTGTCCGCCAGTTCGTCTCGCCTGCGACCAGGCGGCATTTGTCGTCGAGTGAGAGAGCGCCGAGTGCGGTTTCGATGTCGATCACGTCGCCGAGTCTGACAGGTCGCGCCGGTGTCGCCCGGAGGTCGGCGTCCCCGTCGACCAGCTACCCGATCGACCACCCTTCGCGCGAACGTCGCAGATATCGACCACTCGCCGCGCGAGTTTCTCTAACATCGTCGGCCATGTCCGAATCCCACCCGAAGAACGACACGGTGATCGCTGCGGGCAACGTGGCCGTCATCACGGGTGGCGCCGGCGGGATCGGACTCGCGGTGGCGGAGCGACTGATCGAACGCGGGATGCGCGTCGTGCTCGCCGACATCGACGAACCCAAACTGCGCGACGTCGAGGCCCGACTCACCGAGGGCGGAGCCGAGGTCGCCGGCGTCGTGTGCGACACGGCATCGGCCGCATCGGTGACGGCGCTCGCCGAAGCAACGCTCGATCGGTTCGGCGCTGCCCACCTGCTCTTCAACAACGCCGGGATCGCCGGCATCGGCGACGCATGGAACGGTCCGATCGATCTGTGGGACCGGGTCATCGGCATCAATCTCTACGGCGTGGTGCACGGCATCCGTGCGTTCCTGCCGATCATGACCGAGCAGGCTTCGGGCCACATCGTCAACACCGCGTCGATGGCCGGCCTCATGGCCGTGCCCGGCGCAGCTCCGTACAACGCCACCAAGCACGCCGTCGTCGCGATCAGCGAATCGCTGTATCTCGAACTCGGCTCCACCGAATCGCCGGTCGGCGTCAGTGTGCTCTGTCCCGGCTTCGTCAAGACCGACCTGATGCAGCACGAGCCCGACGAGGTCGCGAGTCCCATCGGTGCACTGATCGGCGAGATGTTGACATCGGGCGTCGACACCGGCATCCCGGCGATCGACGTGGCCGACCAGGTGGTCGCCGCCGTCGACGCCGAACAGTTCTGGATCCTCACACACGAGGAGATGCGGGCACGACCCGTCGAGCGGATGGAGCGGGCCGCCAGTCAGACCAACCCGCCACTGTTGGGATCGCAATGATTGGAACTGCTCGATGGGTACCTCGACTTCGGCGTTCGGCGTCGGCAAACGCGAGTCGCACGACGCGACGGACTTCTACGCCCGGTTCGCTCCGCCGCAGATCAGCGACGACGACACGCTCGGTGAACGTGACGAAGTCGACGTGATCCACGTCGGCGATGCACGCGACATGTCGCACGTCCCGGACGCGTCCGTCGCGCTGGTCGTGACCTCGCCGCCGTACTTCGCCGGCAAGGAGTACGAGACCGCGCTCGGCGAGGGCCACGTGCCCGCCGACTACATCGAGTACCTCGAGATGCTCCGCGACGTGCTGCGCGAATCGGTGCGCACCCTGGAGCCGGGCGGTCGCATCGCGGTCAACGTCGCGCAACCTCGGCCGCAAGCCGTACCGCAACCTCGCAGCCGACGTCACCTCGATCCTGCAGGACGACCTGCGCCTGCTGCTGCGCGGCGACGTCGTGTGGCAGAAGCAGCGCGGCGCCAGCGGGTCGTGCGCCTGGGGTTCCTACCAGTCGCCGGCGAACCCGGTGCTGCGTGACACGACCGAACGACTGATCATCGCGAGCAAGGGACGCTTCGACCGCGTCGGGCGCGGCGGCGACGGCCGCGGCGTCGAACGGCGTCGAAGGATCACCGACGATCCCCGGCGACGAGTTCATGGAGGCAACGCTCGACGTGTGGGAGATCCCCGCCGAGTCGGCGACCAGGGTCGGCCACCCGGCGCCCTTCCCCGTCGCCCTCGTCGAGCGATGCCTCCACCTGTTCACCTATGACGGCGACGTCGTGCTCGACCCCTTCATGGGGTCCGGGTACCACCGGGGTGGCGGCGAAGCGGACCGGCCGCCACTACATCGGCTACGACACCGACGGCGCCTACGTTCGAGCGGCCAGAGAACGCATCGCATCGCTCGCGCCGACCGACCTGCCCGACCGTCGGACGGTCAAGGAGATGGCCCGAACCCTGCTCGCCGATTGTGGCTTCGACACGCTCGACGACAACGCACGGGTCGCGCCGGGTGTGACCGTCAGTGTCCTCGGTACTCGTGCCGACGGGCTCTCGCAGGTGTTCGAGTTCGGCGGCGTCAACACACCGTCGCGTCCCGGCATGAACCGGATCGACACCGTGTGGAAGACCATCGCGAAGGCAGCGGTGCTGCGTGAGTCGACCGTCGCCGGCATCGCCGGCCAATCGTTGATCGTGCTCACCGCCGGGACGGCACGCGGAGGCCCGCTCGCTGCGGTCACCGGGCCGGGCAAGCCGATCGCCGCGGTCATCGACATGACCCTCGACGACGCTGCCGAGCGGCTGACCGACGCAGTGGATGTCTTGAACCCGCCGGCCCGCCCGCAGCGCTCCCCGTCGCGCTCCCCGTCGCGGTCGACGCTCGTCGTCGCTCAGCCGACAGCAACCCAGGCCTTGATTCGAGCACCGCATCGGGGTTCGACCGGACCCGGATCCTCGAGTGTGACATCGTGACCGATCCATGAACGACGGACTCTCGACGATCGATCGGCGCGCACTGATCGTCGGTTGCCGTGCAGTTCTTCGTGAACGGCATGCGTCTTCGGCATCGTTCGTGCCCCGGCTTGCCCGAGATCCGCGATCGCATCGACATCGACAACGGCGACGCTCGGACTGACTCCTCGCCGTGGCCAGCTCGCCGGACTGCTCGGCAGTCTGGCGTGCGGTCGGCCTTGATCAGCGATTCGGCACTCGCAACCTGCGATCGTCGCCGGCATCGTCTGTTCTCGCCTCGTTGTCGATCATCGGCCTCGCCACGGTGCCCGCCGTACTGGTCATCGGCCTTGGCCGCCATGTCGATCTTCGACGTGCTCGTCGACTCGGCGATGAACATCCAGGGCTCGTGGATCAGCGGCCGACGCCGCGGTACCGGTCATGAACCGGCTCCACGGATTGTGGAGCCTCGGTACGGTCGTCGGCGGCGTCGGAGCGTCGCAGGTCGCCGGCCTCGGCGTGTCGTTGCGCACCCATCTGTTCGCCGTGACGATCATCCTCCTCGTGGTCGTGCTCTTCGTCGGGACGAACCTGCTTCGCGACGACGAGTACGTGATCGAGCAGTCCATCGGCGAGCCGGTCGGTCCGCCGATCAGCGGGCACCCCGGGACACCGACCTCGTTCCCCACGCGTTGGCTCCGGGGCCCGCTCGTGCTGTTCGCAGTGGTCGGAGCCTGCTCGGTCGCGATGGAGGTGACGTCGAGCGACTGGGCCGCGTTCCGCCTGAGCGATGACTTCGGCGCAGCGGCGGCGGTCGCCGGGTTGGCGTACGTCGCGTTCACCAGCGGCATGACCGTCGGGCGGTTCGGAGGCGACTCGATGATCGTCCGATTCGGTCAGCGGCGCGTCGCGGACGTCGGCATCGCGATGACGATCGCCGGCCTCGCCGTGTCGTCGTTCGTCCCGAACGAGTTCATCGTGATGCTCGGCTATCTCGCAGCCGGACTCGGCGTGGCGACGCAGTTCCCCAGGCTGTACGACGAGGCAGCCAAGTTCCCCGGACGCCCCGGTGCCGGCCTCGGCGCACTCACCGGTGGTTCGCGCGTCGCCCTGTTGTTCACGCCTCTGGCCGTCGGCTCTCTCGCCGACATCGCGGCTCTCGGTGGGTGCCGCAACGGCGATCGTCACGCTGCCTGCTGCCGTCCTGTTCATGCTCCTGATCAGACGCGCTCCAGGAGCGACGACGACGACTGCATGAACTGCGCATCGCCCGATTCGCACCGACTCGACATCGACCTCGAGCCGGGTAGCTTGACGACTCGATCCGCGCCAGGCGGACGACGGCGCGCGACAAGTGCGCAGTCGTGAGTGTGCGGGAGCAGAACGTGGCGGACCCCAACGTGGACAGTGCAGACTCCGGCGAGTTCGTGAGACGATTCCCTCACTACGCCGACGCGTCCTGCCGTCGAGGAGATCACTCCGGCCGAGGCAGTCGAGCGCTTCTTCTCGGATCTTCGTCGCCGAGCATCGGCCCTGTGTGGTCCGGGGTGCGGTCGGGCACTGGCCCGCGGTGTCCCAGTGGGGGCCGGAGTTCCTTCGCGAGGAGATCGGTTCGCTCCCCGTCGGGACGAGCGGGCCCGGCGTGCTCTTCGAGCCCATCGTCGAGATCGGCCTCGACCGCATGGTCCAACCGCCGAACAAGATGCAGTTCTTCGAGTTCCTCGACGAGGTGGAGCGGTCGGACGGACGGGTCCAGCTCTACTCCGAGCACCTGCATGCACTCGAGCCGCTCCGCAAGGGACTCGGCCCCGTCGACTTCCTCGACGAGGGAGCGCTGCCGTCACGCTTCTACGGCGAACGATTCTTCGTCTCGAAGCGCGGCTACACGGATCGGCACGTCCATTTCGGTGACGAGACGTTGACCGCGCGAGTCGACGGGGCGAAAGGGATCCTGCTCCTCCCGCCCGACAACTCGACGTTCTCCACGATGTTCGCGATGGCCCGGCGTGGCGTGTGGAAGATCCCCGAGGCCTCTTGGCCGGCAGACTTCGCTGCGCTCGACGCCGTATCGAGTCGTGCTCGAACCCGGCGACGCCGTGTACATCCCGATGCATGGTGGCACGCCGTCGAAGCGCTCGACGACGACCTCAACCTCGACGTTCGCCCGAGTGTTCGGCAGCCCGTCACGGTGGCTCGCGGAGGTGCGGCTGAAGAACGTGCGCTTCTCGTGGATCGCTTGCTCGACATCGTCGGTGTCCGACATGCTGACGTACCGTCGGCTGCGGCCGCTGGCGAGGATCGCCCGATTGAGCTGGATGATCGCCAGTGGCGCTCGCTCGGCGCGAGCGGCGAACGGAGCTCGACCGGGGGCGCCTGAACGGTGGGCTCCGGCTGACCACGACGAGGCGCGGCGTACCCGTCGGCGCTGCCTCCTGAGGCCGTTCGGGCCCGACATCGACTCGGATCTCGCGTCGGCTCGAGGATCGGGTCATCCGCCCTGGCTTGCCTTCTGACGACGAACCGAGCAAGATTGGAACACTGTTCGAATGCCGAACAGCGATCCATTCGCACACCAGGAGTAGGACGAACCGATGCAGATCCATCTCGATGCCGAGAAGTGCCAGGGGCACAACCGCTGCTACGCGCTGGCGCCCGAGTTGTTCGACGTCGACGACTACGGCCAGGCCGTGCTGATGGTCGAGGGTGAGGTGCCCGCCGACCTGAACGACAAGGCGCGCCTCGCTGCGGCCAACTGCCCCGAGTACGCGATCACGCTCACCGGAGATTGAGGAGATCGACATGACCGACATCATCGACGACCCCACTCGAGCTCGGACGCCCTGCCCGAAGAGCCGCCAGGCACCGGTCTCGCAGTTCGGACTCGCGACACCATCTTCGGCGACTCACCCGAAGGCACCGACGTGCTGGCAACGCGTGCCCTACGACGCCGACGACTACGGCCCGGTCTCCGACTTCGCGACCGATTTCGACCACGCCGACCAGGACTACAACCCGAACGCCCCCAAGGTCTGGAAGCAACTGCGCGACGACGGCTGCCCGGTCGCTCACTCCGACCGCTACGGCGGCATGTGGATTCCGATCACCCACGATGCCGTGCACGACGTCGCGTACGACACCGACCACTTCACGAGCCGCTCGGTCGTCGTGTCGGTCGGTCGTCCCGGTGACATGGCGATGCCAGCGCCCATCGGTGCGGTGCCGCCGATCTCGAGTGATCCGCCCTTCCACGGCATGGCTCGCCGCATGCTGCTGCCGCCGTTCGCTCCCAAGCAGATCGAGCCGTGGGAGGACGAGGTGCGCGTTCTGTGCCGCCGTCTGCTCGACGACATGGGTGAGATCACTCCCGGCGAGACCATCGTCGATGCTGCGGTCCAGTACGCACAGCACATCCCGGTCAACGTCATCGGTCGGATGCTCGGATTCCCCGAGGAGGACGAAGCCCTGTTCCGTGACGTTCGTGCACGACTGGCGCTGGAGACGCATCGCCGAGGAGCCGGGAACGCGAACGGGATCGACGAACTCGGCAAGTACATCGGCGCCCAGATCGAAGACCACCGCGAGAACCCGCGTGACGACCTCACGAGCTACCTGATGGACATGGAGACTCGAGGGCGAGAAGCTCTCCGACGACATCGTCGGTGGTTCGATCGTCCTGCTGCTCGTCGCCGGTATCGACACCACCTGGTCGGCGATCGGCTCGTCGCTGTGGCACCTCGCCCAGACGCCCGAGGATCGCAAGCGCCTCACCGACGATCCCGAGGTGATGACGTTCGCGATCGAGGAGTTCCTCCGTGCCTATGCGCCGGTCACCATGGCTCGCATGGTCGCCAAGGACCACGAGTTCCACGGCTGCCCGATGAAGAAGGACGACTGGGTGCTGCTGCCGTTCCCGGCGGCGAACCACGATCCGAAGCAGTTCGAGGACGCCGACACGTTCATCATCGACCGTGAGGTCAACCGTCATGCGGCGTTCGGTCTCGGCATCCACCGATGCCTCGGCTCGAACCTCGCCCGACTGGAGCTGAAGGTCGCGATCGAGGAGTTCATCGCTCGATTCCCGAACTTCGAACTCGCCGGCGATGTCTCGCTGGTCGGTCGGCCAGATCCGTGGTCCACGCGTCCTGCCCGTCCGGATCCTCGCCGACTGACGGTCGCCCAGGACCCATCACGCAACGGGTCTGGCTCGTAGCGTGATGGGATGACCGCAGCCGAGCGGTGGGCCGAGCAGCTCGCGACGTGGGCGATTCCGCAGCACATCCTCGATCAGGCGCCGCGTTCGCCGTACGCGCACGACACGGCGACCTTCGCCGTCGACGACACGCTCGATCGCTCGGTGCTGGCTGCCGAGGTCGCTCGAACCGTGCTGCCCGAAGACCGGTGGTTCGGTGCTCGACGTCGGGTGCGGTGGGGGTCGAGCCGCCATGTCGCTGGTGCCGCCCGCCGAGCGGGTGGTCGGGGTCGATCAGGACGCGGCGATGCTCGCGTGCGTTCACGCACGGCGGCAGCCGAGGCCGGCGTGCGGTCGATGACGATCCAGGGCGACGTGGCCCGACGTGGTGCTCGACGCGCCGGTCTGCGACGTCGTGGTGTGTCATCACGTGGCGTACAACGTCGCCGAGATCGAACCGTTCGTCGGCGTCGCTCACCGGCCGGGCCCGCCTCGCCGTGGTGCTCGTGATCCCGACGGTGCATCCGCAGTCGGCGTGGAACAACGCATGGCGACGCTTCTGGAATATCGAACGACCCGACGGACCGACGTCGGACGACTTCGCCGGCGGTGCTGCCGGAGACTGGGCATCGACGCCGAGCGATGGGAGATGCCGCGGCCGGCGCTCGCTCGCAACACGTCGGACCCTGCGCAGCCGGGTGCCGTCGACGCTGCGCCGACTGTGCCTGCCCGACGATCGTGCCGACGACGTCGCCGACTTCCTCGAACTGCACGAACCGGACTGGTCGACGGTGCACTCGGTGTTCCGCTGGCCCGGCGACGCCGGCTGAGGCCGCATCGGACGGATCGTGACCGCGATCGACGGTCACGTCACCGCCGGCCGCGGTGACATGAACTCGATCGCATCGTCTTCCGCCGACTCCGACAACGCCGCACCGAGCAGGCCGTCGCATACGTCGAAGGCACCCTCGATCGGGCCGCGGCGCCACGACCTGACACGCTGCGCGTGCTCGACGTGCTGGAGAGCAAGCGGAAGGGATCGGCCGCGATGCGTCGTCGACGAGGACGGACGCGACCGGTCGACGCGTGGTTCTGGTGGTATCAGGCGAAGATCGGCGAGCTGGTGGTGTGCCGCAACCCCGGTGACGTCGGCCGGGCGGTGCTGCACGACGACCGGATCGCCATCGGCACCGAACGCGAACGTGGCGTCATCGATCGCGTCCCGAGAGATGTCATGAACTCGTACCTCGACCTCGTGTCGACGACGACCCGCCAAGCCTGACGAGGCGCCCGTCACCCGACCGCCGGCAGCCGCGGTTCTCGGTCAGCGGCTGCGTATCGTCGCCTCGTGATCTGTGTCGACGTCCTCGGGCGTCCATCTCGCCCAGCCCGACAAGGTGCTGTTCGACGACCTCGACGTCACGGTCAGCCGCGGCGACCGGGTCGCCGTCGTCGGCGTGAACGGCTCCGGCAAGACGACGCTGCTGCGCATCCTCACCGGTGCGCTCGAGCCGGATCGTGGTGACGTCCGGTTCGGGCGGGGTGCGCGGATCACGATGCTCGAACAGGATCCGGTGCTGCCCCGCCGGAACCGTCGTCGGAGTACCTGGGTGACGGCTGGGAGGTCGCCGCGGTCGCCACGTCGCTCGGCGTGCAGCCGCTGTTCGACCGACGCGACCGACGAACTGTCGGGCGGCCAGGCCAAGCGGGTCGCGCTCGCCAAGATGCTCGCGGACAACAGCGACGGGCGACGCCGAGAACGGCCACGACATGATCGTGCTCGACGAGCCGACGAACCACCTCGACCTCGAAGCAATCGAGTGGCTCGAAGCGCGACTCGTCTCGATGTCGGCCGCACTCGTGCTCGTCACCCACGATCGTCACGCACTCGACCGGCTCACCACCCAGGTCGGCCCGAGCAAGGTGGTCGAGCTCGACCACGGTCGCTCGTTCGTCCACCAGGCCGCCGGCGGGTTCGAGCGCGTACGCGACCTACCTCGACGCTCGCGCCGAGCGGGTCGAGCGAGAGGAGCAGGAGGAGTCGACGCCGCAAGATCCTCGCCCGCAAGGAACTGGCCTGGCTGCGCCGCGGAGCCCCGGCCCGCACGTCGAAGCCCAAGGCCCGACTGCGCACGGCGAACGAGATCGTCGTCCGGTGGTCCGCGCGACCTCGGTGTGCGAGCGAACGACCTCGAGCTGGGCGCCGGCATGGCGCGCCTCGGCAACAAGGTGGTCGAGCTGATCGACGTCGGTCAGCGGTTCGACGACCCGACGGAGGCGCACCGACCACGATCTTCGAGGACGTCGACCTGCGTCATCGAGCCCGGCG
The DNA here is from genome assembly GCA_963797925.1 of Ilumatobacteraceae bacterium. GTDB lineage: Bacteria > Actinomycetota > Acidimicrobiia > Acidimicrobiales > Ilumatobacteraceae > Ilumatobacter_A. The sequence continues at coordinate 259,335 of CAWCQZ010000004.1, forward strand.
CTCGCCTGGCGGTCGTCGGACCGAACGGTTCCGGCAAGACCACGCTGCTCGACATCATCGCGGTCGTCGCGAACCGGCGCATCGGCGAGATCGAAGGTCGGCAAGACCGTGGTGGTCGGGTACGCCGATCAGCACTCGACCTCGCTCGACCCGGACATCACGGTCCGCAAGACTCGTCGCCGGGCCGCATGCGCGAACCGGATCACGAGGACAAGGCGCTGCTCGAGAAGTTCTGGTTCGACGCGACGGCGCAGTACGCGCCGGTGCGGATGCTGTCGGGTGGCGAGAAGCGTCGCCTCCAGATGGTGATGGTGCTGGCTCGCCAGCCCAACCTGCTGCTCCTCGACGAGCCGACCAACGATCTCGACCTCGACACGTTGCGCTCGCTGGAGGAGTTCCTCGACGACTGGCCCGGAGCGCTCGTGGTGGCGAGCCACGACCGTGCCTTCCTCGATCGCGTCGCCGACCACGTGCTGGCCATCGAGCCGGGCGGGTCGATGCGCCGTGTGCCGGGAGGCGTGTCGCGGCTGGCTCGCCGAGCGAGCCGCGGCAGGCGGCGGTGCCCGATCAGGCGCTGCACCGAAGGCGACGAAGGCGACGACGGCGACGAAGACCGGCCGGCAAACCGAAGGCGAGCACCGGACGGGACCCAGCCCGTCCACGATCGGCCGTCGCCTCCGCGAGACCGAGCAGTCGATGGTCAAGGCGCAGACGCGGGTCGACTCGCTCAACGCGGAACTCGCCTCGGCCACCGACCACGCCGTGCTCGCCGATCGCGGCGCAGTGCTCGCCGAAGCGCAGACCGAGCTGTCCGACTTGGAAGCCGCCTGGTTGGAACTGGCCGAGCAAGCCGAGACCTGAGACGCTCGTCGACGCATCGGCCGTGTCAGGCGTCGACCGACCCGGGTGCAGCATCGAGCCCGTCCGGGCTCGCTACGTTCGTGGCATGCATCGTCGAGTCGTCATCCTCGTGTCCGTTGCACTGCTCGGCGTCTCGGCGTGCACCAGCAGTGACAGTTCGAGCGATGCCGAGGGTGACGAAACCGACACCACCACCGACACCGCCGCCACGCCGCCGCCGCGACGATCCGAGCGCCACCGCCGCCCCGACGGACCCGGCACAGTCGGGCGACGACGTCGCCGCTTCGCCTGGTTCGGTCGACGACTTCTGCGCTGCGATCTCAGCCATCCAGTCGGCCGACTTCGAGTTGGAGGAGACGTTCGGACCCGAAGCACGTGTCCTGTTCGATGACGTGCAGTCGGCCGCTCCGCCAGAAGTGGCGAGTGACGTCTCCGTTGTCGTCGGGGCGCTGGACGCCTTGGCCGAGCTCGGTATCTCCACCGACGAGAACGATCCGATCGCGGTCGAGGCCGCGTCGGAGATCCTTCTCGACCCTGCCTTCTCGGAGGCGAACGCGAACCTCGTGGCGTACACATCGGAGGCCTGCGACATCGAACTCGACGCCGGCGACGGTCGATGTCGACGGGGACGTCGACGCAGGCGATCTCGAAGGAATCGACGAGGTCTCGTTCCGTCCGTGATCGTGCCAATGGTCGGTGAAGCCCGCGAATCGTTCAACTCCGTCTGATGAGTGGCCGAAGACAAGAGCGTGAGTACGTTCGAGTCCGGCACCATTCTGATCAACCCGCGAGGGCGGGTGCGCATCGTTCGCAGCCGCACCGCGGGCGGCGACGGCTGGAACTGCACCGACGGCACGCCGATCCTCGACGTCGAAGCGATCGATGCCTCCCGGTGGACGCCGTACACACCGGATCAACTCGCAACAGCGCTCGAAGTGGCAGCACAGGTCGAGGCACTCTCGAGCGAGCCGCTGATGTCCGGTGGAATCCGCACATGGGATGCCTGCTCGGGGCGCCCGTGTGTGCTCCCGAAGCTCGCCGGCGTCGTGCGCGACTGCGCCTCCAAACTGACCAACGCCTGACCCTCGCTCGCAACACGTTCGCGAACGGACCGGATTCGGTCCGCAGCTGTTTCTCCGGGCGACCTAGTTTGCAGGTCGTGCCCACCGCGGTCGTGCTCTCCGGAGGTGCCAACCTCGGCGCCGTACACGTCGGCATGCTGCGTGCCCTGATCGAAGCCGACGTCCGGCCCGACATGATCGTCGGAACCTCGGTCGGTGCGATCAACGGGATCTACATGGCGAGCCGATGGAACGCCGCCGGCGTCGACGGGCTCGATGCCTTGTGGACCCACATGCGCCGTTCGACGATCTTCCCGACACGCCTCGTCGGTGGTCTCCTCGGGTTCCTCGGCAAGCGCGATCACCTGGTACCGCCCGATGGTCTCCGCCGCCTCGTCGACGACCACGCCGACTTCGAACGCATCGAGGACGCACCGATTCCACTGCACGTCGTGGCCACCGATCTCTTGACCGGGCTCGACCGTCGCTTCTCGTCGGGCCCGGCGGTGAACGCGGTGATGGCCAGCGCTGCGATCCCCGCCGTGTTCCCGCCGGTGGTGATCGGCGGCGTGCCCTACATCGACGGAGGAGTGGTCAACAACACACCGATCTCACACGCTGTCGACCTCGGAGCCGACGAGGTGTGGGTCCTGCCCGCCGGCACCGCGTGCGGGCTCGACGAGGCACCGGCGAGCGCTCTGGGCATCGCACTGCAAGCGGTGACGGTGCTGATCAACCGACGCCTGCAACGCGACATCGAGATCTTCCAGGACCGGTGCACGATGCACGTCCTGCCGCCGCTGTGCCCGCTGATGGTCGGTCCGAGCGACTTCGGGCAGTCTCGCGATCTCATGGATCGCGCCTACCTCGTCATCGGTCGACTGGATCCGCTCGCCTCCCGATGCGTCGTGTGACCTGTCCGCGTTGCTCACACATCCGCACCACCGCTGAGCTGTCGGTGCTGGTGTCGCTCAGGTCGGTGGGCGTCGCTGCCGCCGAGCGCGATGACCGACTCCGGCATGTCGACGCCGTCGGCCAGGTCGGAGGCGGCGTGGGGCTCGCCCCAGGTCGAGGTGAGCGGCACGCACGCCAGCCCAGTACGGCCCGTCCATGTCGGCCTCGTCGTCGATCGGGTCGCCATCGCGGACCTTCGCCGACGCCTCGGTGAGCGGCACGCTCAGCACGAGGGTCTTCTTGAGGTCAGATGCCGACGGCGGACGAGCGGTGTCCCAGATCGGGGCGATGTGGTCGTTGATCACGTGGAGCGCCGTGGACTTCTCCTCGGGGTCGTCGATCGCCGTCGCCGTGCCTCGCACGACCACCGATCGGTAGTTCATCGAGTTGTGGAAGGGGCTGCGGGCGACCACCAGACCGTCGACGATCGTGACCGTGATGCACACGTCGAGAGATCGGCCGGCCTTCAACATCGCGTTGGCGAGGGCGCCGTGGATCAGGATCTCGGCTGCGTCGCCGTCTCCGCGTGTGCCGTAGGCCATCGGGAGGACGATCGGTCCGTCGTCGGTGGTCACGCCGACGTGGGCGATGACGCCGGCGTCGAGGATCGTCCGGATCCGCTGGCGTTCGTAGACGGCGCGGTCCGTGCCCCGACGCATCGTCGTTCGAGGGGAAGCGGGCTGCGCATCGGTCACGGTGGGCAAAGTAGTTCGGTCCGTCGACCGTGGTCGCACGAGTTGTGGCCGGCCTCGGCCCGGCCCGTCTCCGTCGCCGTCTCCGCCGGCCTACGATCGAGGCTCGTGGATCGCGTTCGAGCCGACCTCGCCCGGTTCTACGAGCACGAAGCGACCAACCGGCTCCGCGGGCGACCGAGTGGGCGGCGTGTGGCGTGGCTGGCCGAGTTCGCCGACTCGATCAGGGCCGAAGGCCGCCGCAGCGTGATCGACGTCGGCGCAGGGCCGGCAACGGACGCGCCCGCATTCCTCGACGCCGGCGTCGAATACGTCGGCATCGACCTCGCCGTCGCCAACGGCGTCCTGGCGAACGAGTCGGGGGCGACGGTGGTCGCTGCGTCGCTGTTCGATCTGCCCTTCCCGGACGTCGTCCTTCGGTTCGGGGTGGTCGATGAGCACGCTGATGCACGTCCCGACCAACGAGGTCGCAGAGCGCGATGCGTTCCATCTGCCGGGTGCTGGTTCCCGGGGCGCCGTTGATGATCGGGCAGTGGGGCGGCACGCTCGGCGACATCGACTCCGATCACACCGTTCCGGGCCTCCCTCGACTGTTCAGCCTGCGTTCGGCCGACACCAACCGGGAACTGTTGGGTCGCCACGGGTCGATCGAGCGATGGGAGATCCGCGACGCCGGCCCCGACGGCTGGGAGTATCACGCGGCGGTCCTCCGCGTGCCGGGCTGACGATCCGGTGAGCGACGGCCCCGGCTCGGTCTCCACCGACCGCCGGAAAGTACGGTCGCCCGATGGCAGACATCCTGAGCGATCGACTCGACGGAAAGGTCGCACTGGTCACGGGCTCGACCCGAGGCATCGGACGAGCGGTCGCCGAGCGACTCGCAGCGGCGGGCGCAACGGTCGTCGTGCACGGTCGCTCGGCGGACACGTGCGCAGAGGTGGCCGACCAGATCCCGGGCGCCGTGCCGGTCGCTGCCGAGCTCGACTCCGCCGAGGCCGGTGACCGGTTGATCGCCGACGTGGTCGCTGCGACCGGCCGGATCGACATCGTGGTGAACAACGCTGGCGTCGCGCTCGACAACTACATCACCGGGGTGACCGACGAGCGGTGGGAGGACACGCTCACCGTGAACCTCACCGCTCCGTTCGCGATCATCCGGGCGGCTGCACGCGTCTTCAAGACGCAAGGGAGCGGGGGAGCGATCGTCAACCTCACCTCGACGTCGGGCGAGCGTGGCAACTCGGGCCAGGCCGCCTACGCGGCGAGCAAGGGCGGGCTCCACTCCGTCACGCAGACCGCCGCACGCGAACTCGGCAGGCTCGGGGTCCGGGTCAACTCGATCTCACCGCTCGCCGCCACCGAGATGAACGGACTCGTCGACGAGGAACGGCGCGCCGCCGTGTCGAAGCGCGTGCCGCTCGGGACCGTTCCCGATCCGTCGCACATCGCTGAGACGGTGGCGTTCCTCGTCAGCGACCGAGCAGCGTTCATCACCGGCGAGTTGATCCACGTCGACGCCGGAATCCATCTGATCTGACCCGGACCGAGCTGGCGCTCCGAGTCACTCACCCTGCGCAGCGGCCTGGCTCTGCTCGTAGGAGATGGTCGGGTACTTCGGCGGGTTGCCCGGGCCGTGGCACGTCGGGAGGCACGCCATTGGATGGTCGGCCGCGGCGTTGTAGAAGAACGGAATCGAATAGCGGGACTCGCTCGCATCGTTGTTCGCGAAGTGGCGAACGCTGAGGTAGCGGTCGTTCGTCCACTGCTTCAAGAGCTCACCCGAGTTGACGACGAACGCGCCGCCGACGACCGGCGCCTGGATCCAGCACTCGCCGCGTGTGGCTGTAGATCGTCAGCCCGGCGGCGTTCTGGAGCAGCAGTGTGAAGAACGTGGTGTCGACGTGCGGGGCGATGCCGAAGTCGGCGTCGACCTCCAGTTGTTCCGGCACGGGCGGGTAGCGGGTCATGCGGAGCCGCCATGACGGATGCTCGAAGCCTGGTGCGAAGAAGTCGGCGTCGAGCCCGAGCGCGGTCGCGTAGATCGGCAGGAGTCGCAGCGCCAGGTCGTTGACCGCCACCGCGTACCGCTCCACAGTGTCGCGGAAGCCGGGGAGCGTGTCGTGGGGGAGCCACTGAGCTGTGGTCCATGCCGAGCTCACGGTTGCCCTTGACGAGGAACGCTTCGTTGAGGTTCGCCTTCGCCCGTGTCGGGAGCTTGCGCGAGTACATCGGCAGGTAGCCGACGCCGCCGACCGGCCAGTCGGGGCGGTCCATGCGAATGGTCTGCTTGAGTTCGAGTGGGAGTTCGTGGAATCGCCGGTTCATCTCGAACATCTCGGAGATCAGCTCGAGCGACATGGTGTGCCCGACGAGCTGGAAGAAGCCGACGGTCTCGCAGGCACGGTCGACCTGCGCCCCGATGGCTGCGAGGTCGGTCGTCGTCACCGGATTCGATCCACGTCGAGATGTCGATGACCGGGATGTCCTCGGGCTCGGCAGGCACCGGATTCGACACGTCCCATGCCGACGACTCGGCGCGCAGCTGCTGTTCCTTCGCCTCCGGATCGAAGTCGCTGCTGGTCGGCATCGTCCCAGTCTCGCTCAGTGCATGCGATCTGCCGAAGACCATTGGCAGGGCAGCAGGCGGCAGTCGTTGGAGTACCCCGTCCCTAGAGTGGGCGGGCCATGACCGATGAGCAGTTGTTCGCCGACATCCCGCATCCGGCCGAGTCGTCCGGCGGCTCCTCCGCCGTCGAGCGACGACCTCGATCGTGGCGCCACCGACCTGATCGAGCGTCCGGCCGACGGTCCGCGTCCGAAGGGTCCGTCGCCGTTCGTCGAGGGCCTGAATCCCGACCAACTCGATGCGGTCGTCCACGAGGCACGGTCCGCTGCTCGTGGTCGCCGGCGCGGGTTCGGGCAAGACCCGCGTGCTCACGCATCGCATCGCGAACCTCGTGCATCTCGGCGTGCACCCGTCGAAGATCCTCGCGATCACCTTCACCAACAAGGCCGCGGCCGAGATGCGCGAGCGGGTGTACGAGCTGATCGGCCCGGTCGTGAAGACGATGTGGGTGTCCACGTTCCACTCGGCCTGCGTGCGGATCCTGCGGGCCAACGGCGAGGCCATCGGCTACCCCCGCCAGTTCTCGATCTACGACTCGGCCGACTCGAACCGACTGGTCTCCTACGTCATCCGTGACCTCGGGCTCGACTCGAAGCGGTTCACGCCACGCGGCGTGCAGGGGATCATCTCGCTGAAGAAGAACGAGTTGGTCACCCCCGACGAGATGGCGGCGCACAGCCGAGAACATCTTCGATCGCAAGCACGCCGAGGTGTACGCCGAGTACCAGGCACGGCTGGTGAAGGCCGGGGCGATGGACTTCGACGACCTGCTCATCAACGTCGTGAAGCTGTTCCGTGAACACGGCAACATCCTCGAGCACTATCGCGAGCGGTTCACCAACATCCTCGTCGACGAGTACCAGGACACGAACCAGGCCCAGAACGAGATCGTTCTGATGCTCGCCGGCGGCCACCGACGCGTCCGGTCGTCGGTGACAGCGATCAGGCGTGTACAGATTTCGCGGCGCCGACTTGCGCAACATCCTGCGACTTCGAGGAGGCGTTCCCCGACGTCACGACGGTCGTGCTCGACCAGAACTACCGCAGCACCCAGACCATCCTCGACGCAGCGAACGCAGTGATCGACAACAACACCGAACGCAAGCCGAAGGCTCTGTGGACCGACCTCGGCAGCGGCGAGATCATCACCCGCTACCACGCCGAGGACGAGGGTGACGAGGCCACGTTCATCGCCACGTCGACCGCTCGCCAGCACCAGCGAACAGGACCGCACGGACTGGCGCGACATGGCGGTGCTGTACCGCACCAACGCCCAGAGCCGGGTGCTCGAGGAGGCGTTCATGCGCGTCGGCGTGCCGTACAAGGTCGTGGGCGGCACCCGGTTCTACGACCGGCGCGAGGTGAAGGACGCCATGGCGTACCTGCGCACCACGATGAACCCGGCCGACGAGGTGTCGCTCAAGCGGGTGCTCAACGTGCCCAAGCGTGGCGTCGGCGACGCCAGCGGTCGCCAAGCTCGACGCCTTCGCACGCATCCGAGGAGGTGCCGTTCGTGGAGGCGCTGCGACGGTGCGACGAGGCGGGCGTGTCCGGCACGGCACTGCGTGGTATCGGCCAGTTCGTCGAACTGCTCGACGGACTCAATCGCCACGGCTGCCGACACCACCTACGGCCCTGGTGACGTGCTCCAGCTGGCGCTCGAAGGATCCGGGCTACCTCGCCGAACTCGAGGCGGAGGACACCATCGAGGCGCACAGCCGCATCGAGAACCTCGGCGAGCTCGTCGGCTCCGCTCGCGAGTTCACGGTGATCGAGGAGTTCATGGAGCAGGTCGCACTCGTGGCCGACACCGACCAACTCGACGACGACGACCAGGTCGTCCTGATGACGCTGCACTCGGCGAAGGGCCTCGAGTTCCGCCGTGGTGTTCCTGGCCGGCGTCGAGGAGGGCGTGTTCCCGCACGTCCGCGTCGCTCACCGAACCGGACCAGATGGAGGAGGAACGTCGCCTCGCCTACGTCGGCATCACCCGGGCGATGCAGAAGCTCTACATGAGCCATGCGTGGAGTCGGCAGCTGTTCGGATCCACGCAGTACAACCCGCCGTCGCGCTTCTTCGACGAGATCCCCGCCGAGTTGATCGAGTCGAAGGGCAACGTGTCGGGCCGCTCGTCGTACGGGCGCCAGAGCTACCGGTCCGGGTACCGGGAGGAACGCGGCTCCGCGCACCGGGGCGATCCACCGCCGTACCAGCGTGGCCAGAAGGACGACACCGGCGGGATCGACATCAACGCCGACCTGAAGGACGCCGACGAAGCCCACAAGAATCGCGTCGTCGACGCCGCGCTGAAAGGCCGGTCGGGTCACCGAGCCGTCGAACAGCCAGGAACTCGGGCTGGGCGTCGGTGACAGGGTCGAACATCCCGCGTTCGGAGCCGGCACGATCATCGCGGTCGACGGCGAAGGCGACAAGACCGAAGCGGTGATCAACTTCTCGGGCGGAGTCGGCCTCAAGCACCTGTCGCTCGCCTGGGCACCGCTCAAGAAGATCGGCTGTCAGGACTGACTACCATACGATACCTGGTAGCGATTGATACCACAGAATGGTACCGTGTTCGACGATGGAGCTGTCCCCGTTCCCGCATCACGGTCCCCTCGACCGGACCTGCTCCCGGCGAACGGCGAACTCGTCCACGATCTCGTGCGACGGATCACCGAACGACGAGTCACGGCCCTGCTCGGGCCGAGACGCTTCGGCAAGACCACGGCGTTGCGATCGGTCGCTCGAGCGTTGTCCGACACCGCTGTCCCCGTGTGGCTCGACCTCTACGAACTCACGTCGTGGGCCGACTTCGCGATCCGGCTCGACCGGGCGATCTCCGGCGTGGCGGGGCGTACCGTCCGGGCTGTTCGGCGAGATCGCTGCCGGCCTGCAGCTGCACTCGGGGTGCTCGGCGTCGAGTTCCGCGACCCGCAGCGCAACGTCCCGATGCGATGCTCACCGTCCACGCTCAGTTCGATCTGCTGGTCGAGCGTCGGCGACGCAACCGGTCGTGTTGATCGTCGACGAGTTCTCCGGAATCGTCGGGGTCGACGGAGCCGCAGCGATGATGCGGACCGCCCTCCAGCACCACTTCCAGGACATCGGGCTGCTCTTCGCCGGTCGGAACCGTCGACGATGCAGATGCTGTTCACCGACCGCGCCGAGCCGTTCTACGCGCAGGCCGACCTGGTCGATGCGCCGCCGCTGTCGATCGACGTCGTCGAACGAGTGGCTGCACGAAGGCTTCGCCGCACCGGTCGACGTGCCGGCCGGTCGCAGCGCACGTCTGGTCGTTCACACTCGGGGTCACCCACACCGCACGATGGAACTGGCCGATGCCGTCTGGCAGACAGGTCGAGCCGGGCGACGAGGCGACCGTGGCAACATGCGACTCGCGGTGTCGACGCCGTGCTCGCCGCCGCGTCGGCGGGGATGGAGCGATTGTTCTCGTCGCTGCCACGGGCGAACAGTTGGTGTTGCGCTCGGCCGCGCACGGCGACAGCATCTTCGGTCCGCTCGCCAAGTCGCTCGGCCAGTCCAACGGCGCGCCCAGCACGCCAGGACGGTCCTTATCGACCGGGGTCACCTCCAGCGAACGACAACGCGCTCACGATCATCGATCCCGTCCTCGCCGAGTGGGTCCGGCGCACGTTCGGTTGACGACATGGCCCGAACCGCCGAACGCCTCGCACGAGTGAACATCGTGCTCATCGTGATCTGCGTCGTCCTGTTGGCGGTGTGCGTGGTGCGCGGACTCTGGTTCCCGGCGGCCGCTTAAGTTCTCGGTGCTTCGAACGGCTCCAACGGTCCCGTGCAGCTGACTGGTCGTCGGCCGACGTCGTCGGGAGTTCGGCGTGGTCGGTGACCGCACAGTCGTCTCCGAACACCACGAAGCGATCGAACCCGCGCATGAACCAGCGATCGTGGGTGACCGCGATCACCGTGCCGTTGAACTGCTCGAGGCCGGTCTCGAGCGCCTCGGCCGAGACGAGGTCGAGATTGTCGGTCGGCTCGTCGAGCAGCAGCAGTGTTGCGCCGGACAGTTCGAGCAGCAGGATCTGGAACCGCGCCTGTTGCCCGCCGGACAGCGTCTCGAAGGTCTGGCGGGCACACGGCTGCAACTCGTATCGACGCAGCATGCCCATCGCCGGACCGAGCATGACATCGTGGTCGTGCAGGACATCGACCAGTTCGCGACCCAACCAATCCGGGTGTTCGTGAGTCTGATGGAACAGTCCGGGTCGGACGCCCGCACCCAGGCGCACGACGCCGGAGTGGGCGACCACAGGCGCCCCGTCGCCCGAAGCGGCGCCGTCAGCGTCGGCCGACGCCAGGAGCCGGAGGAAGTGGCTCTTGCCGACACCGTTGCCGCCGAGGACTGCAACGCGTTCGCCGTACCAGAGTTCCAGGTCGAACGGGTCGGTGAGACCGTCGATCTCCAACGACTCGCAGATGACCGCCCGCTTGCCGGTGCGGGCACCGCGGAGCTGCACGTCGATCCTCTGGTGAGCGACCTCCGGTGGCCGTTCGTTCTTCTCGACGAAGTGCCGCAGTTTGGTTTCGGCCGCCTTCAGTTTCGGCGCGAACGCCTCGCTGATCGAGGCTCGCTGCCGCATCAGCTTGACGTAGTCCTCCAACCGCTTCTTCTCCTCGTCGAACAACGATCGATGGTGCTCGCGTCGTTCGTCGTGGTGCGCTTTGGCGTCGGGATACCCGGCGAACGAGCCGCCGTGAGTCCACGAGCCGGCTGCTTCGATCGTCACGATCTTGGTGGCCGTCGCCGCGAGGAGTTCACGATCGTGACTGATGAACACCACCGTCTTGCGGGTCTCGTTCAGCTGCTGTTCGAGCCACCGCTTGGCCGGGACGTCGAGGAAGTTGTCGGGTTCGTCGAGCACGAGGATCTCGAACTCACTGCGCAACAGCGCCTCGAGGGCCAGACGTTTCTGTTCCCCGCCGCTCAGCGTGCGCAACGGCCGGTCCGCGACATCATCGAACGATGCACCGAACGCCCGGGTCGTGCATTCGTCCCACAAGACCTCGGCGTCGTAACCGCCGACGTCGTTCCAGTGGCCGACAGCGACGGCGTACTCCATCGGGTCGTCGGCGAGACCTGCCTCGGCGGCGGTCAGGGCCGCTGCCGCCGCGCAGAGCCGCAGTGGTGAGACCGACAGCAGGAGTTCGCGCACGGTGGTCGCTGGCTGGTCGGCGGTGCCGACCAGCTGGTGCATCACGCCGAGCGTGCCGTCGATGCCGGTGCCCTCCGACGATGTGGCGTCGCCGATGATCAGGCGGAGCAGCGTGGTCTTGCCGACTCCGTTGGCGCCGACGAGCGCCAACCGGGCGCCGTTCGCGACGGGAAGCCACGTCGCAGAAGAGTTCGTCGCCTGCTGGAAGCCGCCAGGCGAGATGACTGACAGCGATCGATCCCATGGGCTGACACTACGGAGCACACAGTGCGCGACGGTTGCCGTTTTCCTGATCGATGATCCCGTCGACGCCGTCGAACAAATCCTGGTGCGGCGTGAGGGCGTGGCAGACTGTGCGGCGTGAAGGCAGCGATTCTGGTCGAGAGCTTGACGGGCAACACGTGGAAGGCCGCGGAGCGGACCGCTGACCTGTTGCAGCAGGAGAAGTGGACATCACCGGCCTGTCGAAGGTCCGCCGCCCGGACCATCGCGGCCATCCAAGCCGCCGACCTCGTGCTGGTCGGGTCGTGGGTGCACGGCGCCTTCGTGTTCGGCCAGGCACCGTGGGCCGTGAACAGCATCTCGAACCTCCCGGCGATGCGCGGCAAGAAGGCCGCTGCGTTCTGCACGTTCGCGCTGTCACCCGGGCGGGCGCTCGACCGGCTCACGAGCGCGGTGGGCGACACCGGTGCCTACGTCATCGGTGGCCTCGCGATCAGTCGCAGCAAACTCGACCAGCACACCGAGGAGTTCGCGGTGCGGCTCGTCGACGCGCTCGCAGCATCCGACACCTGACCGCAGCGCTGACCGCCGATCGGTGAGTCAGCGTCCGGTTTCGCGGTGTCGGACTCACCGCCCGGCCGCTCAGCCGTCGGTGGTCGGCACGCCCGTGGAGAACGCGCTCAGGTCGAGGTAGAGCGTCCGCTCGTCCTCCACGACGGGTCGCACCGCATCGGTCGGCGGCGACAGTTCGGTCACGTCGAGTTCGCTTACCGTCGCAGTCGACGAAGGTCGCGGTGCCGTCCACCTGATCGACCGGGCAGTCGGGCCGTCCCGGCGGGAAGGCGTAGTAGAGACGCCACCCGTTGGCGGGATCGTCGCCTTCGTGGTCCAGCACGAGTGAACGTACGCCCGTGATCGTCGACAGTTCGGCGAACAGCAGCGGACCGTCTTCGGCCACGTTGTTGGCCCGACCGTTGACCGAACCCGAGTTCGAGACGCGGGCGGAGCGAGGTTGTCGGTCGGCTCCGCTCTGACGCTGGCGAGGATCGACGCGATGCCCCAGGTGAGGAGGCCGAGCACGGCGAAGAACGCGAGCCCACCGCAGGATCGGCGCCAACGCTCGCGCGACGGGTGATCGGAGTTCGGGCAACTTCGGCAGACGGGCCACCCCCATTCTGGCGACCGCCGCCTGGTGCCTCAGACGTCGACCCTGTAGCGATGGTGCCGGGCGGGAGCGGGCGGGAACGGACAGCGACGGCGACCCTGTAGCGATGGTGCCGGGCGGGAAAGGACGGGCGGGCGGGAACGGACGGGCGGGCGGCAGGCCATGGACCGGGTTGGTGGAATCGGTGGCCCGTTGCGTAAGGTCTGATGTTCGTGGAACGCCCGTACCGAATCGTCGTCGCCAAGCCCGGACTCGATGGACATGACCGTGGCGCCAAGACCATCACCCGTGCACTTCGAGACCACGGGTTCGAGGTCATCTACACGGGCCTGCACCAGACCCCCGAACAGATCGCCGAGACGGTGCTCGCAAGAAGACGCCGACGGCGTCGGGCTGTCGCTGCTGTCGGGAGCACACCTCACGCTGTTCCCACGGGTGATGGCCGAACTGCAGCACCGCGACCTCGACGACGTGATGATCTTCGGCGGTGGCGTGATCCCCGACGGCGACGTCGCGATCCTCAAGGAGCAGGGCGTGTCCGAAGATCTTCGGGCCCGGCTCGTCGCTGCGTGCCATCGGCGAATGGCTCGAGACCGCACTCGACGAACGCGAAACGCGTGACGGCGCAGTGCCTGGCACTTTCGCCCCATTGCAACTCCGACCAACAGAAAGCAAGTGATCTGACGTGGATCTGTTCGAATACCAGGGCAAGCAGTACTTCGCCCGCTACGACATCCCGGTGAGCAAGGGTGGCCCGGCCGACACGGTCGACGAGGCCGTGACACGAAGCCAACAACGCCGGCTACCCCGTGGTCGTCAAGGCGCAGGTGCAGGTCGGCGGCCGCGGCAAGGCCGGCGGCATCCAAGCTGGCCGACGACGAGGCCGCGGTGCGCGAGCACGCCGGCAACATCTTGGGCATGGACATCAAGGGCCACGTCGTCAAGCGTGTGTGGGTCGAGCAGGCGTCCGACATCGACGAGGAGTACTACGTCTCGTTCACGCTCGACCGTGCCGAGAAGAAGCACCTGATGATGCTGTCCCGCGAGGGCGGCGTCGAGATCGAAGTGGTCGCCGAGGAGAACCCCGACGCGATCGTCAAGCGCCACATCGACCCGGTCGACGGACTCTCCGAAGACGTCGCCCGCCAGGCCGTGCTCGACGCCAAGCTGCCCGGAGCGCGCCGTCGACGGTGCCACCGACATCATCGTGAAGCTGTACCGCTGCTACACCGAAGGTGACTGCGACCTCGCCGAGATCAACCCGCTGATCCTCAAGCCGACCGGCGAAGTGCACGCACTCGACGCGAAGGTCACCCTCGACGACAACGCCGAGTTCCGTCACCCCGAGTGGGAGGACTTCAAGGGCCTCACCGAGATGGACGACCGCGAGAAGATGGCGGCCGAGAAGGATCTGCAGTACATCGGCCTCGACGGCACGGTGGGCATCATCGCCAACGGCGCCGGTCTCGCCATGTCGACCCTCGACGTCGTCAACCAGGTCGGTGGCTCAGCCGCCAACTTCCTCGACATCGGTGGCGGCGCCAACGCCGACGTGATGGCCGGAGCACTCGAAGTGATCAACTCCGACGAGAAGTCAAGTCGATCTTCATCAACATCTTCGGCGGCATCACCCGCGGCGAAGAAGTCGCCAAGGGCATCGTCGAGGCCATGGGCCGCGTCGACCTGAAGGCGCCGATCGTCATCCGCCTCGACGGAACGAACGCCGAAGAAGGGCGTCAGATCCTGCTCGACGCCGGTATCCCGCAAGACAAGCTCCGCTCGGAGCCGACCATGCTCGACGCTGCCCGTGCAGCAGTGGCACTGGCGAGCTGAGCGCAGAGACTGAGGATTGAGATCATGGCAATTTTCGTTGACGAGAACACCAAGGTCCTGGTTCAGGGACTCACCGGCGGCCAGGGCAAGTACCACGGCCTCCGCAACCGCGACTACGGCACCAAGGTCGTCGGCGGCGTCACCCCCGGCAAGGGTGGCCAGGACGTCGACGGCATCCCGATCTTCGACTCCGTGGCCGAAGCCGTCGAGGCAACCGGTGCCGAACGCGTCGTTCGCTGCCGTGCCGCCGAAGTTCGCGTCGGGCGCCATCCTCGAAGCAGCCGAGGCCGGAATCGGCTTCGTGGTGTGCATCACCGAGGGCATCCCCGCCCAGGACGAGGCACTCACCTACAACCGGCTGCAGCGCGAGTTCCCGAACACGCGCCTGCTCGGCCCGAACTGCCCCGGCATCATCAGCCCCGGCAAGTGCAACATCGGCATCACCGCCGGTGAGATCGCACAGCTGCCCACCGCCGACGGCCCGAACGTCGGCATCGTGAGCCGCTCCGGAACGCTCACCTACCAGGCGCTCTACGAGTTGAAGCAGCGCGGCATCGGCGTGTCGACCTGTGTCGGCATCGGTGGCGACCCGGTCCCCGGAACGAACTTCATCGACTGCCTCGCCGGAGTTCCAGAACGACCCCGAGACCCACGCGATCATGATGCTCGGCGAGATCGGCGGTTCGGCCGAGGAGGAGGCGGCCGACTTCATCCAGGCCAACGTGACCAAGCCGATGTCAGCACTACATCGCTGGCGTCACCGCACCGGCCGGCAAGAAGATGGGCCACGCCGGCGCCATCGTCTCCGGTGGCAAGGGCACGGCGCAGGGCAAGATGGATGCACTCGCCGCCGCGGGTGTGAAGGTCGGTCTCAACCCGACCGAGGCCGGCGAGCTGATGGCGGAGATCGTCGCCGCACTCTGACCGTTCGAAATGTGCGCACCCGGCGTCGTCCAGCGACGTCGGATGCGCACATTTCGTCGTTTTCCGGTCCGGTGTCCGCCCCGGGTTCGCTACGGTCGGCATCGTGCCCACCGCCCTGCTGTCCGTGTACGACAAGACCGGGGTCGTCGACCTCGCCCGATCGCTCTCCGAGGTCGGGCTGGTCGCTCGTGTCGTCCGGCGGAACGGCCAAGGCGATCGCCGACGCCGGCGTGCGCGGTGACCGACGTGGTCGAGTGGACCGGCGTGCCCGGCGATCCTCGGACACCGTGTCGTCACGCTGCACCCGAAGGTCCACGGTGGCATCCTCGCCGACCCGACCGACACCGAGCACCAAGCCGACATGGAGGCCTACGACATCACGCCGATCGACCTCGTCGTCGGCGAACCTGTATCCGTTCGGTGCCGACTCGGAGTCGTTCCAGCACGGATCGGGTGGCCCGGGTCGAAGGTCGACATGATCGACATCGGCGGCCCCGCGATGGTGCGCGCCGCCGCCAAGAACCACGCGTTCGTCGGCGTGCGTCGTGCGATCCGACCGACTACGACGGCGTCGTCGCCGAACTCGCAGGCCGACGGGGCGCTGAGCGACGCCACCCGTCGTCGCCTCGCTCGCGATGCCTTCGCGCACACCGCTGAGTACGACGCAGCGATCGTCACGTGGTTCGACGAATCCGATGCGCCCCCGGCTCCCGACGAGCGAGGTGCTGCCCGACTCGATCCACTTGTCACTCGAGAAGGCGCAGCCCCTCCGCTACGGCGAGAACCCGCATCAGGAGGGCGCCCGCTACCGCCAGGTCGGTGCCACGAGCTGGTGGGACTCGATGACCCAGCACGGCGGCAAGGAACTCAGCTACCTCAACGTCTTCGACACCGAGGCCGCCTGGCGCCTGGTGCAGCGCTTCGACGAGCCCGGCGGTCGTGGTCGTCAAGCACGCCAATCCGTGCGGTGTGGCGATCGGCGACGACATCGGAGCGGCCTACATCGCAGCGAACGCATGCGACCCGCTGAGTGCGTTCGGTGGGATCGTGGCAGCGAACCGCACCGTGACGAAGGAGATGGCCGAACCGTTGTCGAGCGTGTTCACCGAGGTGGTGATCGCCCCCGACTTCGAACCCGAAGCGCTCGAGATCCTCACCGGCCAAGAAGAACCTGCGGGTGATGAGTGCGAGCGCCCCGTCGCCCTGCCCTTCGACGTCCGTCCCGTCGACGGTGGCCTGCTCGTGCAGCAGCCCGACGACGTCGCCGGTCGGAGCGACGCTTGGCGCGTCGTCACCGACGTGCAGCCGACCGACACGCAGTGGCGCGACATGGAGTTCGCCTGGACGGTGTGTGCCGCGGTGAGCAGCAACGCGATCGTCTACGCGAAGGACGGCCAGGCGTTCGGGATCGGAGCCGGTCAGCAGAACCGGCTCGACTCGGCGCGGATCGCCGCCCGACGTGCCGACGGGCGCGCGGCAGGCGGCGCGTGTGCCAGCGACGCGTTCTTCCCGTTCGCAGACGGCCTCGAAGCCGCTGTGGCCGCCGGTGTGAGCCGCTGTGATCCAGCCGGGTGGTTCGGTTCGCGACGACGAGGTCATCGCCGCAGCGAACGAGCACGGCATCGCGATGGTCTTCACCGACCCGCCACTTCCGCCACTGACTGAGCCGGGCCGGATCGCCGTCTCGTGGCGTCCCGGCATCGCTGCTCCCGGCCGAAAGGCCGCTCGGCTCGCCGCGCCTTGCGACACGACGATCCGATCCCGGCTCAGCATGCTGGATTCGGCCAGCAGCCGGGCATGTTCGTGGTGCGCCTCACCTGATTGCTCGGCTCGTTTTGCAACTCCCGCCTCCAACCCGCCGGGTGTCTCGGCACTGGTCCGGGATGTGGAACTGTTCCGATTCTTCCCGGTGTGGAACCACGCGATACGGGCTCTATGTTGGGCCGATGGCCCGAATCGGCGATCTCCTCGCCACCCGACGCACCCTGTCTTTCGAGTTCTTTCCTCCGAAGAGCAGCAATGCGCAGATGAACCTCGGCAAGGCCGTCGGGGAACTGCAGGGCCTGTCACCCGACTTCGTCTCGATCACCTACGGGGCCGGCGGATCGGACCGTCATCGCACCGGCGACGTCGTCAAGTGGATGCGTGCCGAGACCGACCTCGAGCCGATGGCGCACCTCACCTGCGTGGGCCACACCCGCACCGAGGTGGCAGGGCTGCTCGTCGATCATCGCCGCAACGGCGTCGAGAACATTCTCGCTCTCGGCGGTGACCTCCCGGCCGACGGCACCCCCCGCGAGAGTGACTATCGCTACACGCTCTGGACCTGTTGCACGACGTGGCGGCCACCGGCTGCTTCTCGATCGGCGTCGCAGCACACCCCGAGGTGCATCCACGAAGCGCGTCTCGACGCAGCCGACCGTCGACACCTCGCCGAGAAGCTCTCGATGGCCGACTTCGCCATCACCCAGTTCTTCTTCGACGTCGAGCACTACGTGCGCCTCGTCGACGAGACTGGCAGAACTCGGTGTCGACAAACCGATCGTTCCCGGGATCATGCCGGTCACGAACCTCCGCCAGATCCAACGGATGGCCGAGATGTCGGGCGCCGCGGTGCCGCAGTGGCTGATCGATCGTCTCGAGATGTGCGACGACGCGGACCAGGTGCGCCGGGTCGGCATCGACGCTGCGTCCACGTTGTGTCGAGACCTGGTCGAGGCCGGTGCACCGGGCCTGCACCTCTACACGTTGAACTCGGCTGCGACGGCGAAAGAAATCGCAGTGAACGTCGATCTGGTCTCCGTCTGAGCGATACTGGTGGCTCGTGACTGCCACCGACGCCGCCGTCTCACGCGAGACCGGACCAGTGACGACGCCCCGTGCGTCGCCGGGCCGCAGACGAGCGCGGCCGTGATCAGATCAGTCAGTTGCCCGTACCTGCCCGGACTCGACGGCATTCGTGCGCTCGCCGTCGTCGCGGTCATGGTGTATCACGCCAACAGTGATTGGCTCGCAGGCGGCTATCTCGGCGTCGAGGTCTTCTTCGTCATCTCCGGCTACCTGATCACGCTGCTGCTGATCGCCGAGCACGAACGCACCGGCACGATCGACCTCAAGAAGTTCTGGATTCGCCGGTTCCGCCGACTCCTGCCGGCGTTGTTCGTGATGATGCTGCTGCTGTCGGTCTGGGTGGCGCTTTTCGAGCGGGACGCGCTCGGCAAGCTGCGTGGCGACGTGATCGCCGGCGCCTTCTACGGGTCGAACTGGTACCAGATCTGGATCGGGGCCGGGTACAGCGCCGGAAATGACTTCGCGCCACTTCGGCATCTGTGGAGCCTCGCGGTCGAAGAGCAGTTCTACGTCGTGTGGCCGATCGTGATGATGGCGTTCGTCCGGGTCGGCAGCCGTCGCATCGCCGGCATCGCCCGGTGGCTGTTCCTCGCAGCGATCGCCGTCACGGTGATCGTCGCCGTGTTGAACCACTCGGGCCCGCAGCAGACGCTTCGAGATCACACCCGATGCGTACTGGGTGATCGGCGACCGTCCGATCTCGAAGCCCGATGCGCTGTATCTCTCGACGTTCTCCCGAGCGGGCGGACTTACTGCTCGGATCTGCCTTCGCGATGGTGTGGCGTCCTGCAGCAGTGATGCGTGGTCCGTTGCGGCACGAAGGGCGCACTGTTCGACGTGCGCAGCCGTACTGGGTTTCGCTGGTGCTCGGACTGATGGCCTGGCGGGTCGGCTTCGTACCCAGTCAGGGTGTCCACGGCTTCTTGTTCAACGGGGGCCTGTTCGCCAGCGGTATCGCCACGCTGGCGGTCATCGCCGCGGTCACGCACGAGCGAGCGGTCACCGGCAGATTGCTGTCGCTTCCGGTGCTCGTGTGGATCGGCACCCGCTCGTACGGGCTCTACCTCTACCACTGGCCGATCTACCAGATCATCCGCAACATCGCCGCGCAACAAGCTGGCCAGTTCCACGAGTTCGTCCTGGCGATGGTCGCAACGGCGATCATCACCGAACTGTCGTACCGCTTCGTCGAGACGCCGATCCGAGAGGGCCGATTCGGCGAGTTGCTCGGTCGGCGCAACAGCGGGCGCAGCCGTCGGCCGATGTCCGACCGCCAGCGCAAGGGAGTGATGGGAGGCGCCGCCGTTGCCACCGTGCTGACCGTCTTCGCCGTCGGGAGCCTGGCGACAGCACAACTTCAGCAGAACTCGGTCGATCAATCGATCGACGAAGGAAGACAATTCACGTGCGACGCACTGCGTGACATCGGTTGTGACGGGGAGCTGGACTTCGACGAGGAGGGCAACCCACTCACGCCCGCAGGCGAAGCAGCGCTGGGCGGCGAAGCAGGCGACGCCGTGTTCGAAGGCGGCGACGGCGAGACCAACACTCCCGTGGACGGCGCCGAGGTGGCACCTGACCCCGAACCGACCGAAAATGCCGACGCCGGTGCGGTGCCCGGCTCGACGGCGCCACCCACCACCGAGGCGCCGCAGCCGCCCGCAGCCCGCCTCGCGGTGGGCGACTCGGTGATGCTCGGCGCATCCAAGCAACTGAGCGAGTTGGGCTTCGTCGTCGATGCGATCGAGAGCCGGCCTGGGTGAACGGCCTCGACGCCGTCCAGAAGTTGGCCCAGCAGAACCGTCTCCCCGAGATCCTGATCATCCATCTGGGTACGAACAGTTCCATCGGTCAGCAGGGGATGGACGACATGATGGCCGCCGTGGCCGACGTGCCGCAGGTGTTGCTGATCACCAACGAGATTCCCACGTTCCCCGACGTCGAGGCCGCGAACAACGCGGTGATCATTCAGGCGGAGCAGGACTACGACAACGTCAAGGTGCTTTATTGGGGCGGTGACGGGCTGGCCGACGACTGCATCGGCGACTGTTTCACGCCCGATGGGATCCACATGAACATCCCCGGTCGCGAGTACTACGCGTCGCTGATCGCCGAAGTACTCGATCTCTGACGTTTCGGTCGCGAGCAGGGCGCGTGTCACAGCTGACACGAACCTTGGACGTATGACTTCATTCGGCACCGCACTACGCCGATACTTGAGGTGAGATGACGACGTTCGCACCACCGGCGTCTCCCGCCATCGATCGACGGGAGCACGACGCGCAGATCAGCCGTGTGCCGTACCTCCCCGGTCTCGACGGGATGCGAGCGCTCGCCGTCATCGCCGTGATGATCTATCACGCCAACTCGACGTGGCTGCCCGGCGGATTCCTCGGCGTCGAGATGTTCTTCGTCATCTCCGGCTACCTGATCACGCTGCTTGATCATCGCCGAACGCGAACGCACGTACACCGTCTCGCTCGTCGACTTCTGGAAGCGACGCGCCCGCCGACTCCTGCCCGCACTCGGCGTCCTGCTCGTGCTCGTGACCGTGTACACCGTGATCTTCGAGCCGTCGGCGGTGGGCCAACTCCGCGGCGACGTCGTCGCCGGCTTCTTCTACGGATCCAACTGGTACCAACTGTTCGTCGGGCTCGGCTACACCGCGGCCTTCGACTTCGCTCCACTGCGCCACCTGTGGAGCCTTGCGGTCGAAGAACAGTTCTATGTGGTCTGGCCGTTGGTGATGGTCGTGCTCCTGGGACGCAAGGGCACCCGCCGCGTGGCGGACGTCAGCCGATGGCTTTTCATGGCCGCGGTCGCCATCGCCATCATCACCGCACTGCTCTACCACCCGGGGGTCATCGGCGAACCGAACCAGACCCCCGAGGCCTACTGGTTCATCGGCGATCGAGCGATCTCAAAACTCGACTTCCTCTACATCGGCACCTTCTCGCGTTCCTCGGGGATCCTGCTCGGTGCCGCTTTCGCCATGCTGTGGCGACCGTTCGCGGTGATGCGCGGACCGCTCCGCGACAAAGGGTGGGCCTTCGACGTCATCGCGTTGATGGCGTTCGCGTCGGTTCAGCCTGATGTGCTGGAGGATCTACCTCGTCACGCCGAGCGGCGCCGCCGACGCTCGCCTCTTCCGCGGTGGGCTGTTCTTCGCCTCGTTCCTCACCATCGTGATGATCGCCGCGATCAGCCATCCGGGTGCCCGCTCGAACAAGGTGCATCGGCAACAAGCTGCTGGTGTGGATCGGTGTGCGGTCGTACGGGCTGTACCTCTACCACTGGCCGATCTATCAGGCGATCCGCAAGCTCGCCGGCAACAAGCTGACGATCGAGCAGTTCGTCCATCGCGATGGTCATCACCGTGATCGTGACGGAACTCTCCTTCCGTCTCGTCGAGACGCCGATCCGTACCGGCGCCTTCATGAAGACCATTCGTCGAGCTCGACGAAACGCGCGCCCGGTGCCGCGTCGCATCCTCCTCGGCTCGATCGCCGCTGCGGCGGCGTTGTCGTTGTTCGCCGGCGCATCGCTCGTGACTGCCGACCTCGAACAGAACGAGATCGCCGAAGAGTTCAGAGACAACGAGGAGTCCACCACCGACCTGTCGTCGTCGGGTGCCTCGATCCCGGCGAGCGACACGACCACCTCCACCACGTCAACGACGACCAGCACCACGACCACCAGCACCACGACGACGACCGTCCCACCACCGACAACCGTCGCGCGCCAGACCCCCGTCTCCGCCCCGCTCCCGACCACGGTCGTTCCGGCCGCACCCGGCACCTCGCCGCCACCAACGACGGTTGCGCCCGCACCGACGACGACGCTCCCGGTCGTCCCGAACACGACCGTTCCTCCCACGACCGCACCCGCCCCTCCTGCGGTCACGTCGCTCGGCGTCGTCACCGATGCCGCAGCGATCACGCCACTCACGGTGCCGCCCCAGCCCGCCGCCCCCGGGATCCGTCTCGTCGGATTCGGGGACTCCGTCATGCTCGGCTCGGCCGAGCGGCTCACCGCGCAGGGCTTCGTCGTCGACGCCGTCCAGAGCCGTCAGTTCTCCAAGGCGCTTCCCGAGCTGCAGACGATCCGGGACAACGGGTTCCTCGGCTCGGCGGTCGTCGTGCACCTCGGGACGAACGGTTCGTTCCCTCAAGCCTCACTGGATGAGATGATGGCGATTCTCGCGGACGTGCCGATCGTCGTGTTCGTCACCGGCAAGGCGGACCGTGTCTGGATCGCCGGCAACAACGAGAAGATCCGTGCCCTTCCGGCGGCCTACCCGAACGTCACCGTCCTCGACTGGGAAGCGATCGGTCCGCAGTGTCCCGGCGACTGCTTCTACGACGACCAGATCCACCTCAACGGCTCCGGCCAGACCTACTACGCCGACCTGATCGGCAAGTTGCTGGGTTTGTAGCGCGTCCAGGTCACTCTCGCTGGCGCTCGTTCCGTTCCCTGGAGTTTCTCGTTCGCTCGCTGGCGCTCACTCGCTCGGGTCGAAGGCGCCTTCGGCGTGTGGCTGCATCGCTCACAGCAAGCTGCTCGGCGCGGGAGTCGGCGCAAGGGCCTCCGCCTGCGGCGCTCCGTGTTCTGACGGGTCCGGCACTTGGGGGTGGCGTGACCTCGGGCGTAACCTTTCCTCATGACTACTCCAGTACGCGTTGCCGTCACCGGAGCTGCAGGCCAGATCGGCTACAGCCTCCTCTTCCGCATTGCTTCGGGCACCATGCTCGGCCCGGACACTCCGGTGGCGTTGCAGCTGCTCGAGATCACTCCGGCTCTCGGAGCGCTCGAGGGTGTGAAGATGGAACTCGACGACGGCGCGTTCCCGTTGCTCGATTCGATCACGTGCACCGACGACGCGAACATCGCGTTCGGCGACGCCGACATCGCGATCCTCGTCGGGTCGATGCCGCGCAAGGCCGGCATGGAGCGTGCCGATCTGCTCTCGGCGAACGGTGGCATCTTCAAGCCGCAGGGTGAAGCGCTCAGCCGCTCCGCAAAGAAGGACGTCAAGGTGCTCGTCGTCGGCAACCCGGCAAACACCAACGCCGTCATCGCGATGAACAACGCTCCCGACCTCGACAACGGCCGATTCACCGCCATGACCCGCCTCGACCACAACCGGGCGATCAGCCAGCTCGCCACGCGCCTCGACGCTTCGGTGAACGACATCAAGAAGATGACGGTGTGGGGCAACCACTCGGTCACGCAGTACCCCGACCTGTTCCACTGCGAAGTCGACGGCAAGAACGCCTACGACGCCGTGGGCGATCACGACTGGTACGCCGACACGTACATCCCGACCGTTGCCAAGCGCGGCGCCGCGATCATCGATGCCCGCGGTTCTTCGTCGGCAGCCTCTGCAGCGTCGGCCGCCGTGGACCACATCCGTGACTGGACGCTCGGGACGCCCGACGGCGACTGGGTGTCGATGTCCGTGCCGTCCGATGGCAGCTACGGCGTGCCCGAAGGCATCATCAGCTCGTTCCCATGCGTCTGCAAGGACGGCAACTACGAGATCGTCCAAGGCCTCGACATCGGCGAATTCAGTCGCGGCAAGATCGATGCGTCGGCCGGTGAACTCGTCGAAGAACGTGACGCCGTGAAAGAGATGGGCCTGATCTAAGGATCGAATATCGGAACGCAGTGACGGCGGGTGGGGCTTCGGCTTCGCCCGCCGTTCGCGGTTTTCAGGCGATGGTCGGTTCCGGCGTGGCGAGCTGGCGGAGCACGGGCGAACGCCGGCGGGTGACGAGCACCGACACCCACGAGCCAGCACACAGCACTGCGACGCCGACCGAGAACGCGGTGGTGGAGTCGCTCACCTGACTGCTGACGATCGTGCCGAGCACGGCGCCACCGGCGAGCCGACGCTGCACCCGAGAGCGCCGAAGCGGTTCCAGCGAGGTGACCGACCGGGGTGAGCGCTGCGGTGTTGAGGTTCGGCATGAGGAACATGAACGAGCCGAGCGTGAGCGCGAGGACGGGCATGAACAGCCAGAAGTTCGGCCGGCCGCCGCTGGTGACCGAGATGACCACCGACAGCAGGGTCAGCGGGATCAGCACGCCGAACACGCCGTTCACCAGTCGATGGATACCGATTCGGCCGACGACCCGACCGTTCAGAATCGCTCCGGCGGCGAACAGGGTTGCGACCGCACCGAAGATGTACGGGAACTGCGCCTCTCGGTCGAACACCTCGGTGATCAACAGTTCGCTGCTGGCCAGGTACGTGGTGAACACGCCCTGAAGGAAGATCGTCGACACCGAGTACCCGGCGGTGACCCGGGTGCGCGCGACCTCTGCATAGCCCTGCATGGTCGCGCCGAGCTTGAGCGGCCGGCGGTTGACCGGATCGAGCGACTCGCGCATCCGCAAGCTCCACAACACGATGAACACCGACCAGACGGCGCAGAACCAGAACACACCACGCCACGGGAACACGGCGATGATCGCAGTGCCGAGTGATGGCGCGAGGATCGGGACGAGCATGAACACGGCCATGATCTGCGACATCGCCTTGGCCATCGCCGTACCCTCGAAACGGTCACGGATGATCGCGGTGGCCACGACCCGAGACCCGGCTGCACCGATTCCCCAGACGAAGCGGCTGAGCAACAGCAGCCCGAACGTGGGCGCGAGCGCCGAGCCGATGGCGCCGATCAGATAGATGGCGGTCCCCATGTAGAGGACGGGTTTGCGACCGAATCGGTCGGCCAACGGGCCCCACACGAGTTGGGCGACGGCCAACCCCATGAAGAAGACGGTGATCACCTTCCCGGTCTCGGGAGAGCCTTCACCGAGGTCGAATGCCTCGCGGATGTCGTCGAAGGCCGGCAGCATCAAGTCGATGCCGAGGGCCATCAGCGCCATGATCGCCGAGATCAGCGTCAGCAGCTCTCGAGGCTTCATCCGGTAGTCGCGCGGCGGTTGCTTCGACGTCGTGGACGTCGGAGAATCAGCAGCGAGTTCGGTCACCGTCCGAGATTAACGACGGGTGAACTCGGCCTCGTGGCCCGATGACGTGTGTCACGATCCCGCTCCCGGCGGTCGAACGACGACTGGAGCACCCAGGGCGACGGTCGATGCGGCATTTCAGGTCACTGCGTCGGACTCCGACGGGTGGACAGATGCCTGCTTCTAGGTGCTTCTAGGAGATGGCGACCTGACAACCGATGTGCATCATCTGGTCCACACCGGCCTTCATCTCCTCGTCGGAGATGCGGACCGCGTCGCCTTCTTCTTCACCGATCATGTCGGACACCGTCATCAAGGCGAGGGCTTGCATGTCCTTCATCGCTGCGACGGTGTACATCATCGCGGCCTCCATCTCGACCGCGAGGTGACCGAGCGACTTCCAGACGTTGAACTTCTCCCATTGCGGCTCGTAGAAGAGTCCGGACGTGACGATCGGGCCGACGTGCACCTTGCCCATCGAACCCTCTCGGGTCAGACGAGCCGCTGTCTCGACGAGCTCGAACGTGGCGGTCGGGGCGATGCAGTCCATCTGGCTCAACTGGCGAGGCGCATGATCCTCGGCTGCAGCGCTGAGGGCGACGACGGTGTCACCCATCGACATCCCGTCGGCGAGACCACCGCAGGTGCCCACGCGCACGAGGCGCTTCACGCCGAGCTGCGCGAGTTCCTCGAACACGATGCCGGCTGACGGAGCTCCCATGCCCGTGGTCTGGACGCTGATCGGTTGGCCCTCGAACGTGCCGGTGAAACCGAGCATGCCGCGCACGCCGTTGACCTCGCGGAATCCGGAGTCGAAGAACGTCTCGGCGATGTACTGGGCCCGGACGGGATCGCCGGGGCAGAGGACGTTCGGTGCGTAGTCGCTGGGTTCGGCGCGGAGATGGATCGGCATCGGGCCCAGGATACGCAGCAACTCCCGGACCGCTCGGATTCGGCAGCGCACCCCGACGAGATCTGTCGAGCGGTGAGTTCGCGACACCGGGAGACCGGACGGAGACTCACCGCACCGGGCATGGAGAGGAGGGGACCGGGGCGTTGGCTGGCTACTTGAGGAACTTGCTGGTGGTGTTGTCGGCGAGGATCTTGCCGCCGGTCTGGCAACTCGGGCAGTAGTTGACGGTGTAGCCCGAGTATTCGATGGCGCGGATCGTGTCGTCGCCGTGTTCACCCGACCGAGGGCAGGGCTCACCGGTCTGACCGTGAGCGTTGCTCGGCCGATCCTTCGACTTGCTCATGTCCTCGCGGCTGCGCTCGTACTCGAGCCCTTCGGCGACGCACACGGCGATGGCGTCGACCACCTTCGTCGCTCCCTCCGCTGCCAGCTTCTTCGTGGTGGCGAAGGGCGAGATGCGGGCTTGCCAGCACACTTCGTTGGCGAGTCGGCGACCGATACCTGCAACCGCCCGTTGGTCGCGGAGGAACCCGTGGATCCGCATCGACTTCTCGCCGAACAGGTGCGCCAGTTCTGCTGCGTCGACGTCACAGGCTTCGGGGCCCAGCTTGTCGATCGGAGCGGTCGTGGCGAGTTCGCCCGCAGCGACGCACCAGATGCCGGCTCGCCGCTCGGTGCCCTGCTCGGTCAGCAACAGAGGAGGAATCGTGTCGTCGGCATCGGTCTCGTCGAAGATGATCCGCGCCTGGCCGCCTCGCGGCTTCTTCGACAGCTTCGTGTCGGGGAGGAGTCGGCCGCCCTGCATGAGGTGGATGACCATGGTGAGCGGCTCGAATTCGATCGTGAGGTACTTGCCTCGTCGTCCGATGGACTGCACCTCGTGGCCGTAGGCCGCCTCTGGCGGCGGTACCGCGGTCTTCAGGGCAGTGAAGTTGAACGGATGCAGCGTGGTCAGCGTGCGCCCGACGTAGTCCTTCGCGAGCCGTTCGGCGTGCGCTTCGATCTCCGGCATCTCCGGCATCTCGCCAACCTACGTGATGCGCGGTTGGCCGGCCACCACGGACTCAGCTGTAGACGGTGTTGTTGCGGACGGTCGCGAACACGGCGTCGAGCGCGCCGAAGACCGGTTGGGATTCGAGCAGCTTCTGCTGGTCGCCGAAGAGGAGGATGTGGCCGTTGATGAATGCTTCCTGCGCGTTGAGTTCGCCTGTGGCGACATCGACCGCTGTCTGCCAACTCTGTTGCATCTTGACGTCTTCGGGTTCGGCCGGCCCCGCTCCGAACTTCGCCTCCCCGTCCCCGATGACGAGGTGGTAGGTCACGTCGCCTTCGGGCCCGTCGCTCACGACCTGGGTGACACCGAGCGAGTGCTGCTGGGCGATCTCACGCATGTGATCGTTCGACGCGACGGCGGCGGACAGCGCGTTGATCCAGTCGAGGCTGAGGTAGCGGAGTTCGTTCGACACGGCGCACAGTCTGCCGTGTGCAGGTTTGTGCCGGGCACAAACCTGCACGTGACCGGTTCTAGCCTCGTCTCGTGGGCACCTGGCACGACGGTCGTCATCCAGGCTCGGTGGAAGAGTGGGTGTTCAGCGCGTGGTCGGCCGACGGGTCGCTCGGCGTGGTGTCCGGCCATCGCATCGTCGGCACGACAGCCTGGTACTGGTGTGCTCTCGCGCGCGCCGGTCTCCCCCTGCTGCACATCACGGACTTCGACGTGCCGGTCCGCGCCGACCCGTTCATCCTGAAGGGTGAGGCCATGTGGGCCGAGCACTTCCGTGACGACCCGATGCGGCAGTGGTCGGTCGGCAACGAGACCTACGCGGCTGCGCTCGACGATGCCGACGATGCGCTCGGTCGTGCGTACGGGATCCCGACGCCGATCGCCTTGGATCTGGAGTGGTACGCAACCGGAGACGCCACCGACGTCGTCGGCGATCACGTCGATGGCTATCAGCAGGCCGGTGTCGTGCACGGAGCGATCGAGGTACTCGGCGAACCGACGATCGAGCTCGTCGAAGTCCCGGCCGCCCGCTGGCATCGCTGGACCGACTCGTCGGGCGAGGCAATGGGTCCCATGCCGTTGCCGACGGCTTCGGCGCACACCGGCATCCGGGCCCCGTTCGCATTCCCCGATTCGACCATCGTCGACCTCGTGCTGACACCGACGGGATGGCGCACCCGCTGAGAGACGGCAGCCGAAAGGGGCAGAAGTGCCAGGCACTTTCGCCCCCTCAGTCGGACTCGCTCCCCATGTCACCTTTGACGTGCCGCGAGCCCGGCCGGTTCTCGTGGCATCATCGAAACCGATGAGTTTCTCCGGCGACATCCTCGACGACTTCGCGCAACACGAGGCGCGGCGTCGGAACGGACCGACGTATGCCGACGTCGTCGTCGAGATGGGGATGTTGGTCGAGGATCGGGGCAGCCATTTCACGGGTGATGTCGTGCGGTGGAGTGCCGAAGGCGTCACCCTCCAGAATCGCGACGACTACGTGCGCCACTTCGGATGGAAGCCAGGCGGCTTCCTGATCGAAGGCAAACCGGTGACGCTCGTGCGACCGCAGCAGACCGCTGCGGCGAGCCAGCGCATCACGGCGTCGGGTTCGGTGGCGGGTGACGGACGCGCGAAGGTCGCCCGGGCGAGTCGGATCTGGGTCGAAGGCAAGCACGATGCCGAACTCCTGGAGCACGTCTGGGGCGACGACCTGCGCGAACTCGGCATCGTCGTCGAACCCTTGCACGGCGCGGACGATCTGGCCGCTGCGGTCAGCGACTTCGGACCTTCGGCGCAGCGGCGGCTGGGCGTGCTGCTCGATCACCTGGTGCCGGGTTCGAAGGAGACGCGGATCGCGCAGACGGTTCGCGACGACAACGTGCTGATCACCGGGCATCCGTTCGTCGACGTGTGGGCCGGCATCCGACCCAAGGTCGTCGGGCTCGATGCGTGGCCGGACATCCCGTACGACCCGGATGTCACCTGGAAGGAAGGCATGTGTCGCGTGCTCGGCGTGCAGATGGACGGCTTCTGGCCGAAGCTCCGCAATCAGGTCAGGACCTTCGCCGAGTTGACTCCCGAGCTGGTCGGTGCGGTGGAACAACTGATCGACTTCGTCGCCGAAGCGGGCTGAAGCGGGTCGCAGCGGCGAGGCTGACCCTTCGGATCGGACGATCTACAGTCTCGCTCCATGACACCGGACGTTTCACTCGGCAACTGGATGCTCCAACGGGCGAAGCGCTCGCCCAAACGGCGTGCGATCACCTTCGAAGGGGCGACGATCACGTATGCGGAGTTCCAGGACCGGATCGATCGGACAGCGACCGTGCTGCGCTCCGGTGGCATCCGCTCGGGTGACCGGGTCGGCTACCTCGGTGTCAACCATCCGGCCTTCCTCGAGACGATGTTCGCCACGGCCCGGCTGGGTGCGATCTTCGTGCCGCTCAACTTCCGCCTCACCGGCACCGAACTCGCCTTCATCATCGAAGACGCGGGCTGCCACACGCTCGTTGCGGACAGTGAACACACCGACGTGGTCGACTCGGTTCGCGACACCTTGAACGTCCGCAGATGGCTCGGCGTCGAAGCCGCCCCCGACGGATGGGACGACCAACTGGCGCTGCGCGATGCAGCCGACCCGGTGGCCGACACCGAGCCGGTGGCCGCCGACGCGACAGCGGTGATCATGTACACGTCCGGCACGACCGGCCTGCCGAAGGGAGCGATGCTCACCCACGGCAACTTCTGGTGGAACAACGCCAACGCGTCGTGCACCCTCGACATGCTCGAGTCCGACGTGACCCTCGTGTTCGCTCCGCTGTTCCACATCGGTGGGCTCAACGTCACCACGCTGCAGACGATGCTGCGCGGCGGCGAAGTCGTCCTCCACCGCAACTTCGACCCGAACCTCGCACTCGAGGACGTGCCGAGGTACGGCGTCACGACCATGTTCGGCGTGCCGGCGATGTTCTTGTTCATGAGTCAGATGCCCGGGTTCGTGGACGCTGATCTGACCTCCGTGCGCATGTTGATCTGTGGCGGCGCACCCGTGCCCGAGCCGTTGCTGAAGGTGTATGCCGGGCGTGGCATCCCGATCAACCAGGGCTACGGCCTGACGGAAACCGCGCCGATGGTCACGTTCCTGACGTCCGAGTTCGCCATGGAGAAGATCGGCTCGGCCGGCACCACTCCGCTGCTGTGTGAAGTCAAACTCGTCGACGACGACGGCGCCACGATCGACGAACCGGACGAGAAGGGCGAGGTGTGTGTCTTCGGCCCCAACGTGATGAAGGGGTATTGGAATCGGCCCGAAGCCACCGCCGAAGCCATCGACAGCGAAGGCTGGTTCCACACCGGCGACATCGGCTACGTCGACGCAGACGGCTTTCTGTTCATTGCCGACCGCGTCAAGGACATGGTCATCTCCGGCGGCGAGAACGTCTACCCGGCCGAGGTGGAGAGCGCGCTGTACGACCATCCGTCGATCGCCGAAGTCGCCGTGATCGGAGTCGAGGACGAACGATGGGGCGAAGCGGTCACCGCCGTCGCCGTCCTGAAGGATGGCGAAGAACTGACGCTTGAGGCGCTGCGCGACTTCGCCACCGACAAACTCGCTCGCTTCAAGTTGCCGACCCGCCTGCACACGATTGCCGAGATCCCGCGCAACGCCAGTGGCAAGGTGCTCAAACGCGAGCTGCGCGACACGTTCGGCTGAGCACGCCACCGACTTCCCGCTCGAGCAGGGTGACTCCACTGCCACTCAAAGTGTTGTTCGACCGCTTTGCGTGTTGTCGGCCCTGAATCTGACTACTCTTGTTGCAGCGCAGGTGCCAGTGGCTTGGCCTGGTTGGCGCACGGTCGACGGTACACAGGCGGGAGAAGCAGACATGGGCACGTTGCACGACGACGTCGGTTCGTACGGAAACGATGAATTGGCGATGGCCGACCTGGCGGCCTCCTGCGGTCTCGGATCCACTGATGCGGCAGCACGGGCGTACAGGGTCGTCCTTCCGGTGGTGCTCGATGCGTTCGCCGGCACTGCGGAGTCGAGCACGGGGTCGGCTCTGCTCCACACGCTCGCCACTCGGCTGACACGAGCAGAACGCGACCGTCCCGACTCGCTGTTCGGCCCCGCAGGCCACCCGCTGAGCCGCATCACGGCTGATCAGGTGTTCGGCTCGGCGCTTCCGAGCGTGCAGACGGACGTCGCCGGCACCGCCGGTCTCGGCTCTGCCGACCGGTTGATCGAGATCGTCTCACTGGTGTGCCTCGCCTCGGCTGCGGGCGGCGGCCGGAGCGCGCTCGGAGTCCAGGCGTTGGCCTCCGCAGTCGGTGCAGCCGGATCCGATTCGATCTCGTCGCTGCCGCCTCCCGGAAGTGAGGCCCCCGCCGCCGGCTCGCCGACCGTGCCGTGTTCCGAGGCGCCGACAGCTGCCACGGTGCCGCCCCCGCCACCCGCAGGTGCGGCACCGTTGCAACCGCTGAACGCCCCGAGTCCCGTCGGTGGGACGCCGACGGCGCTGCCACCGCCGGTCGCCCCGAGCGGCGCGAACAGACGTCGTCGAGGATCCGGTGGCCGAATCAGGTGGCCGCCGTGGCCGCTCACTCGTTGCGTGGTTGGTGGCAGCAGGAGTCGCGGCGCTCGCGCTGATTGGTGCGATCGTGCTCTTCGGTGGTGGCGACGAGCCCGAGGACCCCGACCTCACGCCCGTCGAAAGCGTCGACGGCTGAGCATCGGACCAGACACAGCGGACGCCGCTGGCAGCGATGATCTCGGCGTCAGGTGTCGTCGGGAGCGGTCGTGGTGAGCGTCTCCGCCGGCGACGACTCAGCCGGCGTGGCCTCCGGCTCATCGTCATGGAGGGCGTTCTTCAGTTCGCGCTGAGCCATCCCCAGGTTCTTGGCGAACTTCGGGATCTGGGAACTACCGAACATCAGCATGATCACCGCAACGACGATGATCATTTCTGTACTCGAAAGCATGTGGTACGTCTCTTTCGTTCGTTGAGCTGCGCTGCCGTCTGAGTGGTGCGCAGCTCGGTCTGTTCTTGTGAACGTCGAGGGTCAACGTCGCCGGTGAGCGGTGAAGAGAGTCGCCGTCGTTCTGATCATCCGCCTCGACCGGGGCGCCGTCAATGTGACGCGTGCCGCACGTCGGTGATCACCCCATTCCGGGCGGACCGGTCGAAAACGTCCTCGGCCCCGGTCCGCCTCAGCAGGTGAGGCGGACCGGGGCCGAACAGATCGTGAGCCGAGGCTCGTTCAGCGGATCAGACGAACGCGCTGGCGAACACCAGGCTGACGATCGTCATGACCTTGATGAGGATGTTCATCGCCGGACCGGAGGTGTCCTTGAACGGGTCACCGACGGTGTCGCCGACGACGGCGGCCTTGTGGGAGTCGGAGCCCTTGCCGCCGTGTGCGCCGGCCTCGATGTACTTCTTGGCGTTGTCCCAGGCACCACCGGCGTTGGCCATGAAGATGGCCAGGGCGAAGCCGGTGACGAGCGCTCCGGCGAGCAGGCCACCGAGGGCGTCGACGCTGATGAAGCCGACGACGAGCGGCACGACCACGGCGAGTGCACCGGGGATGATCATCTCCTTGAGGGACGCCTCGGTGGAGATGGCGACGCAGCGTGCCGAGTCGGGGATGACGCCCGGCTTGCCTTCGCGCAGGCCCGGGATCTCACGGAACTGACGGCGCACTTCTTCGATCATCTTCGCTGCGGCACGGCCGACGGCGTCGATCGTGAGCGCGGCGAAGAGGAAGGGAAGTGCCGCACCGATGAACAGGCCGATGAACACGTCGACCTCGCCGATGTCGAGGTTCAGGGCCTTGTCGTCGCGATCGGCGTCGATGATCGGCGAACTCGAAGCTCTTGAAGAGCGCGAGCGCGGTCGAGCGCGGCCGAGCCGACGGCGAAGCCCTTGGCGATGGCGGCGGTGGTGTTGCCGAGGCGAGTCGAGTGCGTCGGTGACCTCACGCACCGACGGGTCGAGCTCGGCCATCTCGGCGATGCCGCCGGCGTTGTCGGCGATCGGGCCGTAGGCGTCGACCGAGACGACGACACCGGTGGTGGCGAGCATGCCGATGGCGGCGACGGCGATGCCGTAGATGCCGCCGATCTCGATGTCCGGCAACGTTCGCTCTGGAAGGGCCTGAGCCGCCCCAGTAGGCGATGCCGACACCGACGAGGATGAGCGCCACCGACGCAGCGACCGACTGCATGCCGATGCTGATGCCCTTCGAGGACGGTGGTGGCCGGACCGGTCTCGGTCTGCTGGCCGATGTTCTTGACCGGGCTCGTAGTGGTCGGAGGTGTAGTACTCGGCGGTCTTGCCGAGCGCCCAGCCGACGATGAGGCCACCGATGACGGAGACGGCGAGGCCCCAGTCGGGCTGTCGAACACGTCGGTGTCGCCGAAGATCCAGTAGGCGCCGGCGACGACGCCGAGCGACGGTGATGCGCCATGGCCGCGTTGGTGCCGAGGTGGAGCGCCTTGCTGAGTGCGTGGCGAGTCGGTGGAGTCGCCACCCTTGACGAGGAACGAACCGATGATCGAGGCGATCATGCCGATGAAGGCGACGAACATCGGGAACACGAGCAGGCTGATGATGCCGACGTTGCCCGCGCCCTCGGCCGTGAGGGCGCTGGCGAATGCGATCAACGAGATCGGCGCGATGATCGAGCCGGCGTACGACTCGAACAGGTCGGCGCCCATGCCGGCGACGTCGCCGACGTTGTCGCCGACGTTGTCGGCGATGGTGGCCGGGTTGCGGGGGTCGTCTTCGGGGATGCCGGCTTCGACCTTGCCGACGAGGTCGGCGCCGACGTCAGCGGCCTTGGTGTAGATGCCGCCGCCGACTCGGGAGAAGAGGGCGATGGTCGAGGCGCCGAGGCCGTAGGCGGTGACGACTTCGAAGGCGTCGTCGACCTCGAGGATCGTGACGAACACGATGTAGGTGAGCATCAGGCCGCCGAGGGCGAGGCCGGCGACGGAGAAGCCCATCACGGCGCCACCGCGGAATGCGACGGGGAGTGCCTTGCCGGGTCCGTCCTTGGCGGCTTCGGTGGTGCGTGCGTTGGCCATGGTGGCCACGGTCATGCCGGCGTAGCCGGCGACCGACGACAGGATCGCGCCGAGGAGGTAGGTGAGCGCGGCGAGCGGGTGCGATGACGACGGCGAGCAGGATCGCCATGACGACGGCGAAGACCGACGACCCACTGGTATTCCTTCTTCAGGAACGCCTTGGCACCCTTCTGGATCTCCTCCATCAGGAAGACCATGCGCT
The DNA here is from genome assembly GCA_963797925.1 of Ilumatobacteraceae bacterium. Classification (GTDB taxonomy): domain Bacteria; phylum Actinomycetota; class Acidimicrobiia; order Acidimicrobiales; family Ilumatobacteraceae; genus Ilumatobacter_A. Next base: position 293,895 of record CAWCQZ010000004.1, read on the forward strand.
CGTTGCCGGGCGACTCCTTCTCGACGGCCTTGTAGTAGAAGAATGCGAGCGCGAGGCCGGCGAGAGCCGAAACTGCTGCAAGATACGGAATGACGTCCACGGGGTGGTGCCTCCTGGGCGTTGTCGAGACGGCGCGCCGATCGCGCCGAGGGTCGATGTCGGGTCAGCCCGACGGGCGGTCCATGTTGACCGCTGGGCGATGCTATTGAAGAATCGGCGCGAGCGGTCGGATGCTCCCGGCTGCTCGGCTCGGGGTGAGGTGCACGGTTCACGCGCCTGTGGCGCCATCGCAACGCGACGTGACGGAGCCCACATGCTCGATCCGACGATCGATTCTGCGTGATCGGAGCGGTCGGGGAGTAGGTTCGTTCTTCTATGGCACAGACGTTGAGCCGGGGGCCCGTCACGGGCACCGCCGTCAAGGCACCCGCGAAGAAGAAACCGTTCATCCTCGATCTCTACGGGACGGCGGTGGGCAAGAAGTACGTCATGGCGATCACCGGGCTCATCGGGATCGGGTTCGTCATCACGCACATGATCGGCAACCTCAAGATGTACCTCGGTGTCGATCACCGAGGGCGACGGTGAGCGTGCCTACGACATCGACATCTACGGCGAGTTCCTCCGCGAGCTCGCCGTCCCGATCCTGCCGCGTACCTACCTGCTGTGGGGCCTTCGACTCGTGCTGATCGGCGCCGTCGCGCTGCACATCCACGCTGCGATCGGGCTCACCAAGATGAACCACAACGCTCGAGCGGTGAAGTACCAGTCGGCTCGTGACTACCAGGTCGCCAACTTCGCCAGCCGCTCGATGCGCTGGACCGGCTCGATCGTGTCGATCTTCATCGTCTGGCACCTCGCCGACCTCACCTGGGGCTTCGTGCACCCGGACCACGTCGTCGGCGCCGCCTACTACAACATCGACCAGTCGCTCAGCCGCATCCCGGTGGCGCTGCTCTACATCGTCGGCAACGTGGCGCTCGGCATCCACCTGTTCCACGGCGTCTGGTCGCTCTTCCAGTCGCTCGGCTGGAACAACCCGAGGTTCAACGCCTGGCGTCGCAACGTCGCCATCGGCACGGCCGCTTTGATCGTCGCCGGCAACGTCTCGTTCCCCATCGCCGTGATGGCCGGCGTCGTCGAGTACGACCCCGCGGCCGTCACCCACCCCGTTGGAGAGGAAGCAGAATGACCCTCAATCTCGACTCCAAGGTTCCCGAAGGCCCGATGGCCGACAAGTGGAACAACTACATCGCCAACCAGAAGTTGGTCAACCCGTCGAACAAGCGCAAGTTCAAGATCATCGTCGTCGGCACCGGCCTGGCCGGTGCGTCGGCTGCTGCGACCTTCGGCGAGCTCGGCTACCAGGTCGAGTCGTTCACGTTCCACGACTCGCCGCGCCGCGCGCACTCGATCGCTGCACAGGGCGGCATCAACGCCGCGAAGAACTACCAGGGCGACGGCGACTCCGTCCACCGTCTCTTCTACGACACGGTCAAGGGCGGCGACTTCCGCAGCCGCGAAGCCAACGTGCATCGCCTCGCCGAGGTGTCGGTCAACATCATCGACCAGATGGTCGCCCAGGGCGTGCCGTTCGCTCGCGAGTACGGCGGTCTGCTCGACAACCGCTCGTTCGGCGGTGCTCAGGTCAGCCGTACCTTCTACGCACGTGGCCAGACCGGCCAGCAGCTCCTGCTCGGCGCCTACCAGCAGCTGTCGCGCCAGATCGGCCTCGGCAACGTCAAGCTGTGGAACCGCATCGAGATGGTCGACGTCGTGAACATCGACGGCCGATGCGCCGGCATCGTCACCCGTGACCTGATGACCGGTGAGGTCAAGTCCCACTCGGCTCACGCCGTGGTGCTCGCCACCGGTGGCTACGGCAACGTGTTCTTCCTCTCGACCAACGCCATGGCCTGCAACGTCACCGCTGCATGGCGTGCTCACCGCCGTGGTGCAGGGTTCGCGAACCCGAGCTACACGCAGATCCACCCGACCTGCATCCCGCAGGCCGACGAATTCCAGTCGAAGCTGACGCTGATGTCGGAGTCGCTGCGCAACGACGGTCGCATCTGGGTGCCCAAGGACCCCGACGAGACCCGCAAGGCCGCCGACGTCCCCGAGGACGAGCGCGACTACTACCTCGAGCGGATCTACCCGAGCTTCGGCAACCTCGCACCCCGCGACGTGTCGTCGAGAGCGGCCAAGCGCGTGGTCGACAACGGTCAGGGTGTCGGTCCGCTGAAGAACGGCGTGTACCTCGACTTCGCCGACTCGATCGAACGGCTCGGCAAGGACGTCATCCAGGAGCGCTACGGCAACCTGTTCGAGATGTACGAGCGGATCACGGGTGAGTCGCCCTATGACCGCCCCATGCGGATCTACCCGGCCAGTCACTACACGATGGGCGGGCTCTGGGTCGACTACGAACTCCAGACCACCATCCCCGGCCTGTTCGCCGCCGGCGAAGCCAACTTCTCCGATCACGGAGCCAACCGCTTCGGCGCCTCGGCACTCATGCAGGGTCTGTCCGACGGCTACTTCGTGCTCCCGTACACGATCGCGCCGTACCTCTCCGATCTGCTGAACAAGCCGATCCCGGACGAGACCCACGAAGCCTTCGGCGTGGCCGAGCAAGAAGCTCGCGATCGCTACCAGGGCTACCTGGACATCGGCGGCACGAAGACGCCGGACCACTTCCACCGCAAGCTCGGCCAGATCATCTGGGACTACTGCGGCATGGATCGCAGCCAGGTCGGCCTCGAGAAGGCGCTCGCCGAGATCCCGGCGCTGCACGAGGAGTTCAAGAAGGACCTGCGGGTCACCGGTGACGGCGTGAGCCTCAACCAGACCCTGGAGAAGGCAGCGCGGGTCGACGACTTCTTCGAACTCGGCATGTTGATGTGCAAGGACGCACTGGTCCGCGAGGAGAGCTGCGGCGGTCACTTCCGGACCGAGCACCAGACCGACGAGGGCGAGGCGCTGCGTAACGACGACGAGTTCGCCCACGTGACCGCCTGGGAGTGGAGCGGCGACCCGACCGACCCGATCGAGAACCGCGAACAACTGGAGTACGAGGTCGTCAAGTTCGCGACCCGTTCGTACAAGTGACGCACAACGAGAACGAGAAGCAGAGCACATCATGAGCCACACCCTCACCAACATCACCCTCAAGGTCTGGCGCCAGAACGGCCCGGACGGCCAGGGCCGGTTCGAGACGCACCAGATCCCCGAGATCAGCGACGAAGCCTCGTTCCTCGAGATGCTCGACATCTTGAACGAGCGCCTCATCGAGGAGAACAAGGAAGCCATCGTCTTCGACCACGATTGCCGCGAAGGCATCTGCGGCACCTGCTCGTTGATGATCGACGGCCAGGCACACGGCCCGCAGAAGGGCACCGCCACCTGTCAGCTGCACATGCGGACCTTCGACTCGGGCGCCGAGATCGTGATCGAGCCGTGGCGTGCCACGGCGTTCCCGATCATCAAGGACCTCATGGTCGACCGGTCACCGTTCGACCGCATCGTCGAGGCGGGCGGTTTCATCACCGCGCCGACCGGCGGCGCTCCTGACGCGAACCTGATCCCGATCCCGAAGCCCGTTTCCGACGCGGCCATGGACAACGCAGCCTGCATCGGTTGCGGCGCCTGCGTGGCTGCGTGCCCGAACGGTGCGGCGTCGCTCTTCACGTCGGCGAAGCTCACCCACCTCAACGTGCTGCCGCAGGGGCAGTCCGAGCGGTTCAAGCGCACGGAGACCATGGTCGAGACCATGGAGGAGTACTTCGGTTCGTGCACGAACCACGGGGAGTGCTCGTCGGCATGCCCGAAGGAGATCTCGATCGACGCCATCGCCGTGATGAACACCGACTACCGCAAGTCGAAGTTGAAGAACCGCAAGTCCCTCTCGCGCAAGTGAGATCATCCGGTGTCGAACACCGGATGACGTTCACGAACGATCAGGAAGGCGGGAGCACGACGGCGGTCGTGTAGCGGTTGCCTGCGATCACACGGTCGCCGTCCTTGGCGACCAACTCGATCGCCAAGCTCACCCAGGGTGTCGGGCACGGTCATCCGCAGCGTGCCCGACCTTGACCACGTCGTCGGCCTCCGTCGGCCCACCGAACGCCCAGCGGCGCGTGTCGCTCGCCCACGTGGCGGTGGCCTCGACTCGAGCGTCGCCGATGGGGAGCCTCGTGTCGTTCACGAGATGCAGGTCGAGTTCGATGTCGTCTCCTGGGTTGACCCAGTCGGGCGGGAGGTCGGCCACGACGATCACCGGCTGGCAGGCGTCGAACACCGTCTCGTAGGCGTCCTTGGCGGTGCGGGTGTGGTCCAGCACGCTCGACGAGACGGTCGGCGACGGGTCGGCGAGCGACGAGAAACAGAACCCGCCGGTCGGGCGGTACTTGAGGCGGCGCAGCGTCTCGATCTGGACCTTCAGCACGTGCGACTGGTAGTGCTGTGTGACGTCTCGCCACTCGTCGAAGGAGACGTGATCGGCTGGGAGGGAACAGGTGCTCCATCAGCTCGCGCTGGTAGCCGAAGCGCTCGGCGAGGTCGTCCCAGTCGAGGTCCGGCCACGCTCGGGTCCGGAGCTGTTCGTCGATGAACGGCGCGATCGTGGGAACCGAGTCGGCGCCGAACTCGCTGACGAATCGAACGGATCGTGGGAGTCGCCGGGCCCGGTCGGCCAGGTCGCGCGCCTCGCCCGAACGCCATCCGAACCAGAGGTGGCTGTCGGTTCCGTCGAGCTGCGGGAGGTGGGCCAGCGACACCGGAGTGTGCGATGACCGGTCGGCTCGGATCGGCGCGTTCGAACGTTCGCTTCACCCACCGGTCGAGCACCGACTTGTTCCAGGTGGGCAGTTGCTGCGCCGCGACGTCACGCAGGCGACTGCGCCAGTCGCCTGTCGGGACGAGCGGTCGTGTCCGCGGGTTCGTTGTGCGCTGACCACAGTGCGATCGACGGATGGTGGCCGAGCTGGTCGACGGCGACGCCGGCCTGGGCAACGGCCTGGGAGCGCACGCTGCGCGCCTGGGTCCGCTCGAGCGGGAAGTCCTGGAGGATCAGGAGGCCGAGTTCGTCGGCGCGGTCGTACAGGCAGCGTCGACCGATGTGGCCGTGGACTCGAATGGCGTTGAGCCCGAGGTCGAGCACGGAGGCGAGGTCACGTTCGATCAGCTCGTCGGTGGTGTCGCGCGGTCCTGCGGTGATCGGCATCAGGTTGACACCGCGGAGGAAGAGCCGCTCCCCGTTCACGGAGAACACCCAGTCGTTCCACTCGATCTGACGAAGCCCGATTCGGCGCATCCGTCGATCGCTGACCTCGCCGTCGACGACGATCTCGACCGTGAACTCACTGAGCGGCTGATCGCCGAGCTCACGAGGCCACCACAGGTCCGGGTCGCGGATGTCGATGGACCACTCGAGATCGTTGAGGCCCGGCGGCGACCACCGACGACTGCTCGTCGACGACCTCGCCGTCACGACGGGTGACCACGGTGACATCGTGGTGCGGCATCGCTGTCGAACGTCGCCGACAGGACCACGTGAGCACGTCGGTCGTCGGCATCGCGACACAGGACCCGGAGCCGATCGATCCGCGTGGAGCCGGTGTCGTACATCCGCACCTTGCGCCACAAGCCGCCGGGGTTCCAGCCGTGCGGCAGTCCGTCCCAGTCTGCAGCACGCCGGTGATGTTGGTGCGGACGTCCGTCTGGGGTGAACAGGCGACCTCGACCGCCAGCACGTGTGCGTCGCCGATCCTCGACGAACGCGGTCACGTCGAACGAGTGCGGGAAGAAGTAGCCCTCGGAGTCGCCGAGGTACGCGCCGTCGAGCCAGGTATCGGCCTGGTACATCAGGCCGTCGAGGGTGATCCATCGACGGCGGCCGTCGCCAGGAGGGTCGCAGACGAACCGGTGGCGGTACATCAGCGGCCCGTCGCTCGTCGAGAACGCCGGGGTCTGCTGCCAGTGGCCCGGGACGACGACTTCGTCCCAGTCGGCATCGTCGTAGTCGAGGCCGACACCGAACCGGCGGACGTCATCGGTCGCTGCGCATGCGACCCACCTGCCGTCCATCTCCATCGAGTCGGACGCGGTGTCGGACGCTCCGCTTCGTGGTGCCAGCAGGGATCATCGAGCCACCGGCTCCGATGGGACCGGTTCTCGAGCAGGATGTAGGTTCGGCTCATGGCAGGAAGAGCAACTGCGACCGCCCGACCACGTTGGGCGAACTGCGTGCATCGGGATGGGTGTCGCGACCCGTCAAGCAGGAGATCCGTGAACACGCGATCGACCAAGATCGCGGCAGGCGAGCCGCTGTTCGCGGGTGTGTCCGGCTACGAGGACACGGTGATGCCTCAGCTGGAGAACGCGCTGCTCGCCGGCCACGACGTGATCTTCCTCGGCGAGCGTGGCCAGGCCAAGACCCGCATGATCCGGTCGCTGACCGGCCTGCTCGACGAATGGATGCCGATCGTCGACGGCAGCGAGATCAACGACGATCCGTACGCATCCGGTCTCTCGTCATGCGATCGACCTGGTGGCCGAACACGGTGACGCCACGCCGATCGACTGGGTGCACCGCGATCGCCGCTACGGCGAGAAACTCGCCACTCCCGACACCTCGATCGCCGACCTCATCGGTGAGGTCGATCCGATCAAGATCGCCGAGGGGCGCTACCTCTCCGACGAATTGACGTTGCACTACGGCCTGGTGCCGCGCACGAACCGTGGCATCTTCGCCATGAACGAGCTGCCCGGACCTCGCCGAACGCATCCAGGTCGGCCTGCTCAACGTGCTCGAAGAACGCGACGTGCAGATCCGCGGCTACAAGATCCGCCTGCCGCTCGACGTGCGTGCTGATGGCGTCGGCCAACCCGGAGGACTACACGAACCGCGGTCGCATGATCACGCCGTTGAAGGATCGCTTCGGTTCCCAGATCCGCACCCACTATCCGCTCGAGGTGGCGACCGAGGTCGCGATCATGAAGCAGGAGGCAGCGCCGCTCGACGTCTCCACACCCGACGGCAACATCTCCGTCACGGTGCCCGAGTACCTCGGTGAGGTGATCGCCACGTTCAGCCATCTGGCCCGAGCGAGCAATCAGGTCAACCAGCGAAGCGGTGTGTCGGTGCGACTCAGCGTCGCGAACTTCGAAGCGCTGTCGGCCAACGCGCTGCGGCGCGGTCTGAAGGCCGGAGAACGCAACGTCGTCGCCCGGGTCGACGACCTGGATGCGTTGCCGGCGTCGTCGCAGGGCAAGATCGAGATCGAGTCGCTGGAGGAGGGTCGTGAAGGCCTGATCCTGCAGACCTTGATCAAGGGTGCCGTGCTGACCGTGTTCAAGGACGCAGTCGACCCGGCGCAGACCCGGGCCGTCGTGGACGCCTTCGAGGAAGGTGCCGTGGCACACACGGGCGAGGACATCACGAGCGACCAACTCGCCGGGTTGGTGGCCGAAGTGGAGGCGCTGCGTGAGCCGGTGCTGTCACTGACGGGAGGCGACGAATCGCCGGCAGCGCTCGCATCCGCCGTCGAGTTCGTGCTGGAAGGCCTGCACCTCAGCAAACGGCTGAACAAGGACGCGTCAGGCTCGTCGGCGACCTACCGCGGTCGCGTCTGATGATCATCGACACGCTCGACGTCTCGGCAGCCGACTTCGGAGCCGGGACCGGCTGGGAGATCAAGCCCGAGGGCGCGTGCAAGGGCGAGGTGTGCGTCCCACTCGGCGCGGCGAATGCCGACGGTGACTTCGACCTTTCGGGCGCCGCCGAACGACTCGGCATGGCGCTCGTCGCCGACGAGGCGCGCGGCCGCTGGGCGCTCGGGCCCGAATCCATCGGTGATCGTGCACTGACCACGGCCGAGGCTCCCGAGCTGATCCTCGAACGATCTGGACGGAAACGAATTCAAGCTCTCGTCGCTCCGGGGCCAGAAGGTGTTGATCGTCTCGTGGGCGCCGTATTGAGGTTGTTCCTTCGATCTGCCCGTGTGGCAGGAACTCCGCAACGAACTCCATCCGCTCGGCCTCGAGATCGTCACGGTGTCGTTGGAGATGGCGGCCCGGAAGCATCGCGTGAACTGATCGAGGCGGCATCGCCCGAACATCCGTCGCTGCTCGATCCAACACACCGGATGGATGCGCTGTTCGGCGTCGTCAACATCCCCAATGTCGTGTGGATCGACGAAGACGGCACGATCGTGCGCCCGCCCGAACCGGGCTGGCCGAAGGGCGCGTCGTCGATGCCCAGCGACATGCTGGAGTCGATGCCGACGACCTCGGCCGCACCGAACGCGCCCGCCGCTCCGGAGGGTGGGCCCGGCCAGTGGGACGTGCTCGGCTCCGGTCAGGATCGCGGCGCGTACGTCGACGCGATCCGTGACTGGGTGCAGCACGGCGCGGACAGTGAGTACGCCATGTCGCCCGACCAGGTGGTCGCTGCCTCGCAGCCGCGATCGACGTCGATGTCGGAGGGTGCCGCACACTTCGAACTGGCCAACGACCTGTGGCTGGCCGACGAGGACGCGGCGATCGAGCACTTCAACGCGTGTCACCGGTTGCAGCCCGACAACTGGACGTACAAGCGCCAGGCCTGGTCGCTCGTCGGGCGTGAGCGAGTGGGCGGCAGGTACGGACAGTTCGTGCAGATGCCGGTCGCAGGCGAAGAGGCCGACTGGCCGTTCGACTCCGACTTCCGCTCCGACGTCCTCGCCACCGAACTCGGCGGCTACTACCCGAAGACCCTCTGACCGAGGTCAGGCGCCGTCGGCGACGTGCGCCGGCCGTCAGCTCAGCTGGTCGAGCAGCCGAGCGGTGTGCGGACCACCGACGTCCGGGTGCCGCATCGTGACCTTGGCGATCATGCGGAGCAGCGCGACGGGTGGGTCGTCGGCACTGAAACGCCATGGCACGGCCGTGATCAACGCCAACTCGGCAGCCGCGGCAGCCAGGTAGGGGACGAGTCGTTCGTCGAGGTCGGCGACTTCGGTTCGAGCGAGGCGGGCGTTGACGTCAGCTGCGGTGGCCAGCGGTCGAGTGGCGACCGGCCGATCAGTGAGTCCGAGCCCTTCGGTGGTCCAGTGTCCTGCAATTGGATCTGTTGCTGTCTTCGTCATACGACTAGTGTCGTGGTCCATGGCGACCATTTCGAGTGCCAATTCGACACGGGTGGGGACCAATCGACTGGTCCAATTGCTGGGCCAGTGGTCCAGTCGAGGCGGGCCGCTCTACCGGCAGCTCGCTGACCAGGTCGCCGAACTGATTGCGGACGGCAGCCTCCGTGCGGATGAACTGCTGCCACCCGAGCGCACATTGGCCGATGCACTGTCGGTGTCACGCGGGACGATCGTGCGTGCGTACGACCAGCTCGCCTCCTCCGGCGCCGTCCTGCGTGTCCAGGGAAGCGGGACGATCGTGGCCGGCCGTTCGCTCGACCTGGTGACGGGGCCGGGCGAGTTCGTGGGGGAGCGACTGTGGATGAGTGAGGGGGCCGCGATCGATCTGCTGAAGGCGATTCCGACGATGCTGCCCGAGGTCGCCGAGCTCGTGACCCGGATCGATCTGGCCCCTCACGCTGCCGATCTCGACGGCTCCGAACCGCTCGGTTGGTGGCACCTTCGCGAGCGCATCGCCGAGCTCCACGCTCGCCAGGGACTCCCCACCACACCACACCAGATCCTCGTCACGTCCGGCGCGCAGCAAGCGATCTCGCTGGTCGTCACGGCGATGGCCCGACCGGGTGACGTGGTGCTCGGCGAGGAGGACACGTGGCCGGGCCTGATCGATGCAGTGCAGCAGAGCGGCGCCCGATTCGAACCGGTGCGGCTCGACGCCGACGGACTCATCATCGATGACCTCGAGTCGAAGATCGAACGCTTCCGACCCGGCCTGATGGCCTTCAACCCACAGCATCAGAATCCGACCGGCTCGCGGCTGCCGCCTGATCGCGTCGCCGCGGTTGCCGAGCTGGCTCGACGCCACCGCATCCCGACGCTCGAGGATCGAGTCTCGGCCGACCTCGGCTTCGATCGCCGACACCTGCCGGCCATCGACGAGCACGACACCGGGGGCTACGGGCTCATCGCTGGATCCGTGTGCAAGGTCGTGTGGCCGGGGCTGCGGCTCGGGTGGCTCCGGGCCGATGCGCAGGTGATCAACCGACTGCGCTCGCACAAGGCCGTCGCCGACATGTTCACCCCTGCGATCAGCCAAGTGCTCGGCCTCGCCGTCCTCGAGCGCTACGACGATCTGGTCACTCAGCGCCTCGAGCAGCTACGACCCGGCGCCGATCTCGTGCTCGACACGCTGCGAGACGATCTGGCCGACTGGACGTACGCACCGCTCCGGGGTGGCCTGTCGGTGTGGGCACGGTTGCCCGAACAGGCATCGGCAACGGCATTCGTCCAGCACGCCAGCCGACTCGGTGTGCTCGTCGCATCGGGACGCCAGTTCTCCGCCGTCGACGCCGACTGTCCCCGGATTCGAATCCCTTTCACCACGCGCCCGGACGCACTCGCCGAAGGCATGCGACGCCTCGCCGAAGCATGGCGCACCTTCGACCGGCGCCCGGTTGCGGCCACGGCGATCTGACGGCGATCTGACGCCGGTCAGGCGACGTCGGGCGGCGGCGATCGCGTCTCGAAGGCCCGCTTCCACACCTCGACGCGTTCGGCATCGCGCGTCTCGTAGGCCTCGATCGCTTGGTCGAGCGTCCGGTCGAAGGCCCCATCGGTGCCGTCGGCGATCGCCGTGAGCCGCATGGTGAACCACGCAGTGATGCCGCCGGGTGGTGGCGACTCGAAACCGGGGAAGCGCGGGTCGACGGCGTCGAGACGCAGCCAGGTCGACGGCAGCTCCGGCTCGAGCACCATCGTTCTGGCCAGCCCGACGATGTCGACTGCACCGCTCCGCACGGCGTCGGCGGCTTCGGCGCGGGTCTTGAAGCCGCCGGTCACCATCAACGGCGTGTCGGTGACCGCACGAGCGCGTCGAGCGAAGTCGAGGAAGTACGGGCCGGACGTCCGTCGATCCGAACTCGACGGTGCGCCGGGGAAGTAGGTCCCGCCGCTGATGTCGATCAGATCGACGGCCTCGCGATCGAGCAGACCGATCGCAGCGAGTGCATCGTCCTCGGTCAACCCGCCGTCGAGCTGGTCGCTGGAGTTGATCTTCACAGCGATCGCAGCGTCGGGGCCGATCGTTGTTCGCACCTCGCTCACGATGTCGAGCAGGAGGCGGGATCGTCCGTCGATCGATCCGCCGTATCGGTCCGATCTGTGATTGAACAGCGGTGACAGGAACTGGCTCAGGAGGAAGCCGTGGCCGGCATGGATCTCCACGCCACCGAAGCCCACGGCTCTGGCGTGCGCTGCGGCTCGGGCGTACGCCGTCGGCAGCGCCTCCACCTCGGACAGTGCGAGTTCGTCGCACTGCAGACCGTCGATGTCCAGGGCGGACGGACCCGCGAGTCGAGAGATCGGCCGGTGGGCGAGAGCGCCGGCGTGGCCGAGCTGCGGCCAGATGTGGGCACCGTCGGTCGATCCGGCATCTGCGAGTCGACGCAGCAGTTCGTCGTCGGCGCGCGGTCCGAGCACCAGGTTGCCCGGCTTCTCCGGCGCTCGGTGGTCGACCTGGACCTCGCCGATGATCGACACGGCCGCGCCACCCGAGGTCCACCGTCGATAGAGCTCGATCTGTTGCTCGGTCTGGCGGCCGGCGCCGTCGCCGAGCGAATCGGACATGGCGGCCTTCACCAGCCGGTTCTTCAGTACGACGCCGCACGGCAGGAGCAGAGGCGTCGCCAACACCTCGGCATCGCCGGTTCGATCGTCCACGACGCCACGGTAGGCCGTCGCCCGGGTGCGGTCGCAGGCGTCGCGGTCGGCTCCCGGCCAGAATGGATCGGTGCACGGCCAGGGCGTCGCGGCCCGTGTGGGTGATACTTGCCGGTGATGGGTGCCGCCACCAGCCGACCGAACGCTCCGACGAAGGGTGAGCAGACGCGAGCCTCGATCATCGACGCCGCGCTCTCGCTCTTCGAAGAGGTCGGCTACGACGCCAGCACGATGCGGGCGATCGCCGAACGAGCTGGCGTGTCGGTGGGCAATGCGTACTACTACTTCTCCTCGAAGGAGGAGCTGATCCAGGGCTTCTACGATCGCAACGCGCTGCAGCACGAGGTGCGGGCGCTCGGCGACCTGGACGGCGTCACCGATCTGGTCGAGCGGGCCCGGACCAACCTCGTTGCGTGGGTCGAGGAGAACGCCGGATTCCACGAGTTCGCCGGCGTGTTCCTGCGCACTGCGTCAGATCCGATGAGCCCGATGAGTCCCTTCAGCGACGACTCCGCTCCCGCCCGTGAGCGAGCAGTCGAGGGGTGGCGGCTGGTGATCGAGGGTTCCGACGCCGAGATGCCGGAAGCGATCCGCGACGAGCTCCCCGAGCTGCTGTGGCTGTACCAGATGGGCATCGTGCTGTTCTGGGTGCACGATCGGTCGGTGGACGTCGCAGCGACTCGGATGCTCATCGACCGGACCGTGCCGATGCTGATGCGTGCGGTCGAGTTCTCGGCCTTGCCGATGGTGCGAGAAGCGGTGACCGATCTGGTGACGCTGATCGCGGATCTGCGCCGACTCCAGGTCAGCGACAGCTGACGCTCAGATGAAGGGCGTGCGGGTCCAGAGGTCGCCGGTGTCGGCGTCCACGGGCTCGGGGACGCCGATGAGTTCGACGACGCTGATCGGCCCGGGGAACCCTCGGAGTTCCACTTCGCCGAACGGTTTCGCAGTGACGCCCTCCGGCAGTCGTTCGATCTGCATCGCAGGCATCAGCACTTCGACCTGACGGGCGTGGTCGCACAGGCGGGCGGCCATGTTGACGGCCGAGCCGATGTAATCGTCGCCTTCGAAGAGCAGCGCGTGGCCCGTGGCGATTCCGGCCCGGACGGTCAGCGGGTTGCAGACATCCTTCGCGCGTTGTTCGAGGTCCTGGACGAAGGCGATCGCATCACGCTGTTGGACGGCGACACACATGCAACCGTCGCCGAGCCACTTGGCGATACGGACGCCGCGCTCGGACGCGACCGATCGCACGATCGTACGAAATGCGCTCAGCAGCCGGCCGGCCGCGTCGTCGCCGAATGCCGCCGTGTAGTTCGTGAACCCGGAGAGGTCGACGAACACGAAGGTTCGGGGAACGCGCATGTCATTGATGTTATTCGGTCGAAGACGGCAATCACTTGAGAGTTGCAAAGTATTTCAAGCAAATGGTGCGACGACGCGATGCGATCCTCGGAACGCGGCGGGCGGTGGGTGGGTCAGGACGCCCGACGGCCTGCTCGGGCCTGTTGGCGTTTGCCGTCGAGGAAGTCCACCAGGACGTAGTCGCCCAGGTTCTCGGGGGTGGTGAAGAACGCCCGGCCCTGGTTGATCTCGGTCATCCGTTCGATGAACGCCCGCAGCGACCCGTCGGCGCCGAGGCCGAACGTGTTGATCCGGATGTTGCTCTTCGTGCACCGCACCACTTCGCGCAGCGTGGCTTCGATTGTTTCTCGCGCCGGTGGGTAGTTGAAGAACGGGTAGCCGTCGGGCGTGATGTGCGCTGTCGGCTCGCCGTCGGTGATCATGATGATCTGCTTGTTACCCGACTCGCGAGCGAGGAGCTGGCGAGCGAGCGTGAACCCGTGGTGCATGTTCGTGCCGTACACGAAGTCCCATGACACCTCCGGCAGTTGCTCGGCTGTGAGGACGCGGGCGGTCTCGGAGAAACCGACGATGCCGAGCGAGTCGCGCGGGAACTGCGTCGAGATCAGGTGGTGCAGCGCCATGGCGACCTTCTTGGCCGGGAGGAAGTTGTCGCGCATCGGCATGGAGAGCGACAGGTCGAGCATCAGCACCGTTGCCGAACGCGTGAGGTGTTCGGTGCGTTCGATCTCGAAGTCGTCGGGGGAGAGGCGCACGGGTGTGCTCGTGTCGCCGTCGCCGGCACGCCGGAGCAGCGCGTTGCGGATCGTACGGTTGAGGTCGAGTTGGAACGGGTCGCCGTACTCGTAGGGCTTGGAGTCGTAGGTCCGCTCGTGGCCGACGCCGTACTGGCTCATCTCGTGCTGGCCCGCCATGTCCTTCGACATCTTCGAGAACAGCTCCTTGAGGGCGTTCGAGCCGATCTTGCGCAAACCCTTGGGCGTCAGCTCGAGCTTGCCCTCCTTGTTCTCGACCAGGCCGGCCTGCTCCAGTTGCTTCGTGAGTTCAGCCAGGCGTTCGAGCGACTTGGCAGCGTCGTCGCCCATCAGGTTGCGGACCTTGTCCATGTCGGCCTCGGCGAGCGCTGACGGCGACGACGCGTTGCGCAGCAGGTTCTCCAACTGGTCGATGTCGCCGAGTTCCTGCATGGCCTGCATCGCCTGGCCGAAACCCATTCCGTCTTCGCCTTCGAAGTCGTAGCTCTGGTTCCACTGCATCTGCGGGAACATCTGCTGCAGGTTCGAGCTGAGTTGCCCCATCTGCCACTGCAGATCCATGTCGTCCATCATCTGGTCGCTCAACTCTTGGAGCTGGGCCCGCTGCTCGGGCGACATCGAGTTCATCATCGCCTGCATCGCGGCCATCCGCTGCGCCATCTGCTCGAGCAGTTCTTCGACCGTCTCCGGGTTCTCGGGGAAGAAGTCGCCGAACTCCTCCATGAACTCCGCGAACGCGTCGGTCGTGTCCTCGCCTCGCTGGTGTTGCTCGAGCACCTCGTTGAGCGACGCCATCATGTCCTTCATGCGGGCCATGTCTTCGGGGCCCATGTCCTGCATGGCGCCCGACATCTGGTCGACCATCTGCTGCATCAGCTGGTCCTTCAGCTTCTCCATGAGTTGTTCGAAGCGTTGCTTGGCCTCCTTCGACTCGAAGTTGTACGCGTCGAGCTCGCGGACCTTGCCGGCGAGGTCGTCGGGCATCAGGTCGAGGCGCATGTTCTTCTCCATCGCCGCCGCCTCGGCGTTCTCGGCTCGACGCTCGTCTCCGGAGTTCTGCGCGTCGCGCAGCGCGTTGTCGATGGCGTGGCGTTCCTCGTCGAGGATGTCGCGGAGCTCGTCGTTGATCTCGTCGTAGACGCCCCCGAGGTTGCTGTCAGCGAGGCGCTGTTCGCGTTGTTCGCGCAGCTGCTCGAGGAGGTCGCGGAGGCCCGACAACTGGTTGCCGTCGCGGTCCTGCATCCCTTCCTGCATCATGCGCCTGAGCGCGGCATTGACGTCACCGTGATAGAGCAACTCGTCGGTCAGTTCGTCGAACGCGGCGTCGGCATCGAATTCGAAGCCCGTTTGCGTGCCGTCCCAGGCCGAATAGGTGAATCGAGCGGTCATGGGCAGACCGTACCCGCCGCTCCGTGGGCGTGTCCCACCGGTCCCGATACTGCGACGCGGACGCATCGCGCGAAAGGTGCGTGGATTCGCGCGCTGAGCGCGAAATGTTGATTGCGCCCTTGCGAATCGGGTCCGGACTCTGGCAGAATGACGACGTTGTAGTTACAACGTTGTTCAGGTCACGTCAAGCACCGCCCACACCCTGGGGGAATGCGGGTCTCGAGGGCCGGACAACCACATCAATCGCATCCATTCGCATCGCCGCTGGACCCGGCGCCTGGCAGGAGAGGTCCATCACATGCAATTCATCACCACGTCGAGTATCACCATCAGCGCCACTCCGGTCGAGCCTGAGGCGGACTGGCACGACCGCGCGAACTGCCTCGGCGTCGACCCCGACCTGTTCTTCCCTGAACGCGGCGCGTCGACCCGAGAAGCGAAAGAGGTGTGCCGTGGCTGCGAAGTGCGCCACGACTGCCTCGAGTTCGCCTTGCAGAACGGCGAGAAGTTCGGCATCTGGGGCGGTCTCTCCGAGCGCGAGCGTCGCCGCATCCGCCGCCAGCGTGCGCAGGTCGCACGCAGCATCATCGGCGCCTGACTCGCCGGTCGGCGTCTCGCCGACCCCCATCGGCGTCGTGGTGTAACGTCACCGCCAGGCGAGATGCTTCGCCCGACTTTCGCTCCGGTGCTCGCACCATCGGGTTCTCGGAAGCAGAGGGGACCTCGAGTTCTCGGCATCGATCCGGAATCCGACTGCAGTGTCACGTGATGCGAGATGTGCGAGATCTCATCGCGATGGCGCGCAGAGAGAGATTCCATGACCGCACACGCATCGTTCAAGAAGCGCATCCGCGACCGGATGGCGAAGACCGGCGAGCGCTACGGCGCCGCCCGACGAACGCTCATCGAGCAGGCCGATTCGGCCGATTCGCACGAGCGGGTCTGGGTGTCGCCACCCGAGCAACCCGATGCGTCGGTGATCGAACACACCGGCAGGAGCTGGAACGAGTGGTGTGATCTGATCGAAACGTGGCCCGAAGCCGCCGATGGCCATGGCGCGGTGGCCGCACGCGTGCTCGCCGAGTTCGACGTCACCGGCTGGTGGGGCCAAGGCATCACGGTCGGATGGGAGCGGATCACCGGCCGCCGCCTCGTGAACCAGATGTCGGACGGCACGTTCACCGCCGCTGTCTCGCGCACCATCACGATCGACGCGACCGAGCTCCGTGAGATGCTGTACGACGACGACGATCGCTCCGATCTGTTCGGCGGCATGACATCGGAGATGCGCTCGCGAGTGGGCGTCAAGATCCCGCGGATCAGACTCGACGTCGGCACGGTCGGCATCTCGATCGAGGAGAAGTCGGATGGTCGAGCGACCGTGGGCGTCTCGCACGAGAAGCTCACCGAACCGGCCGATGTCGCACAGTGGAAGCCGTTCTGGGCCGAGTGGCTCGAGGCGCTCGACGCCGGGTGACCGTGGTCGGCGTCCGGGCGGGCCCCGAGGCGATGTTCACACATCCCGCGGAATGGGTAGGCTGGAGCCATGATCGCATTTCTCAATGGCTACGAGCCATTCATCATTCTCGGCGTGATCGTGCTGCTCTTCGGGTCCGCACAGGTTCCGAAGCTCGCTCGCAACCTGGGCAAGGCGCAGAAGGAATTCAAGGACGGACTCGACGAAGGCAAGGCCGACGCCGAGACCGACGACGAGAAGACTTCCGCCGACTCCTGAGTCTCCCCTGCACGCCACGAGCGTGCGAACAACCGAATCACGACGACGTGCCCTCGCTCCCCTGTGGACGGGGGCACGTCCGCGTCTCGGCGCACCACAGCCGCTGGCTAGCGTCGACACATGATCCCTTCAACACCCGAGTGGCTCGCACAGGTCGTCGAAGCGCCGCTCGATCCCGACCGCGAGATCGTCGACCCGCATCACCACTTGTGGCCCGACGGCGGAGCGCTGCCGTACGGGGTCGACGACCTGGTCGCAGACACCAACGCAGGCCACAATGTCGTCGAAACCGTGTTCATCGAATGCCACGCCGCGTATCGACCGGACGGCCCCAAGCATCTGCGGTCGCTCGGCGAGACCGAGTTCGTGGCGTCCAGCGCGGACCTGTTGAACGAGCGTCACCCCGACGCCGCGCCGATCACGGGCATCGTGGCCAGCGTCGACCTGACCATCGATGATCTCGATGACGTGCTCGACGCGCATCGAGACGCAGCTGGCGGTCGGCTGCGTGGAGTTCGCGACGCGCTGTCACGTGCACGTGAACCCGACGTGCACACGATTGCCGGCTCCAATGCCGAAGGGAAGTGCGAAGATCCCGCGTTCCAACGGGGCGTGGCGCGATTGGGAGAGCGGGATCTCACCTACGACACGTGGCACTACCACTACCAGAACCAGGAGTTCCTGCAGTTGGCGCGGGCAGTGCCCGGCACGACGATGGTGCTCGACCACTTCGGGAGCCCGGTGGCGATCGGATCCGATGCCGGACGCCTCGACGACATCTTCGAGATCTGGCGCGACGACATCGCAGCAATCGCGTCATGCCCGAACACGGTCGCAAAACTCGGCGGTCTCGCGATGCCCGACAACGGATTCGGATTCCACGAAGCAGAGTGCCCGCCGACATCGGACGAGTTCCTCGATGTGCAACGGCGTTGGTACGAGCACGCCATCGACTGCTTCGGCCCCGAACGCTGCATGTTCGAGAGCAACTTCCCGGTGGACCGGTTCTCGCTCTCGTACGGCGTCTACTGGAACGCGATGAAGAAGTTGGCGTCGCAGTACACCGACGACGAGCAGGCGGCCATGTTCGCCGGGACGGCCCGACGCGTCTATGCGCTCGCGTGAGCGATCGGACGGCGCGCTCGGACGGTGACGGTGTCTAGACGGTGACGGTGTCTAGACGGTGACGGTGGCGGACGCGACTTCTTGTCGCCGCGGTCTTGAGGATGCGCCGACGTTCGCGCTCCGAGCAGCCACCCCAGACGCCGTGATCGATCCGTTCCTCGAGTGCGTACTCCAGGCAACGACCCATCACCGGGCAGTCGCGGCAGATCTTGCGGGCCTTGTCCACGCCGACGCCATCGCTGGGGAAGAACGTGGCCGGCGGGTGAAGACGGCAGTTGCCGTCGGACATCCACGCGCTCGTCGGAGTCGGGGTCCGGCGGGGCGGTGGTGAGCGAAACGGGGCGGCCGTTGAGCTCCGCAATGGCTTCCGTCGCTGAGGCCGTTGCCCGTGCGCTGTGCTGCTCTCTTGCTTCGCTTGATCATGGCGGATCCTTTGTGAAGGGTGTCGGGTGGAGACACCGGTACCCATACTGACGTTCCAGAACCAGTTCTGGTTCCCAATTTCTCGTTCGTTTCGGACCGGTTGGTGGATGTTCCGGTTCCGTCATCATGTCGACAACGTCAGGCGATCGTAACAGAACTGACATGTTGACCGCAACGGTGCACCGGTCACAACCGTCCACGGGGAGCTCCTTTGCTTCGTCGGTCGGTGACGAGCACCCGAGTCGATAGAGTGCGCGCCATGTCAGACCTTGCCGCCGCTGCGGAATCCACGGAACCGAAGGCGCATGCACGCATCGTCTACCTCGGGCCCGGTGTCACCACACTGGGAGGTCTACGGCGACTGGGGTGACCGTCAGACCCTCGACGAATTCCGGGCTCGCTGCCTGGCCCGCCTGGTCCTGCTGCCGCGTGAAGACCCGCAGTTCCGACGCAACCGTGAGCGCATCGTCCGCGACGCCGAGCGCGAGATGATCACGATCGAATGGGATCTCGGTGTGGTCACTCAGCCGATCACGAGCAGCGACGCCGCCGAAGAGCGTGCCGAAGCCGCCGCTGCGGCGGAGGAAGCTGCATCGGACACCGGAACGGCCGACGACGAGGCGAGCGTCGCGGCGTCAGAGGCCGAGCCGGCCGCCGATGCCGCAGCAGCACCAGAGCCAGCCGACACGACCGAGGCGTCGGACGACGCCTGACAGCGAGGCCTGACCGTGACCGACGAGGCCTCTTGGCCGGCGCCGAGCAGTCGGTCGCGTTCCGGTGAGACTGCGCCGGCGCTCCCGCTGGTCCAAACCGACGAATCCGGTCGTGCCGACGCCGACAAGCGGTTCCTGAACCGTGAACTGAGCTGGCTCTCGTTCAACGAGCGGGTCCTCGAACTCGCGTCCGAGCCGGGCATCCCGCTGCTCGAACGTGCCAAGTTCTGTGCGATCGCGTCCACCAACCTCGACGAGTTCTTCCAAGTGCGCGTCGGCGCGCTCAAGGACCAGATCGCCGCCGGCCTCGATCGACCGACGCCTGACGGACGTACACCTGCTCAGCAACTCGTCGACGTCAAGGCCCGCGTCCCCGATTTCGTGGAAGCACTCGACACGGCGTTCGTGGATCGGCTCGTGCCGGCGCTCGCGGAGGCCGACGTGCATCTCGTTCACTATGCGGACCTCACCGATGAGGAGGTCGAAGCGCTCGACGCCTGGTACGAGGATCGCGTCTACCCGGTCCTCACGCCGTTGGCCGTCGACCCCGGGCACCCGTTTCCGTACATCTCCGACCTCGCGTTGTCGCTTGCGATCAACGTGGCCGACCCCGACACCGGTGACCGCCGTTTCGCCCGGCTGAAGGTCCCCAACGTCTTCCCGCGACTCGTCCAGGTCGCAAGTGGCCGGTTCCTCCCGGTCGAGGAATTGATCGCCGCGAAGCTCGACACGCTGTTCGTCGGCATGATCGTCGAGGAGTGGGCGCCGTTCCGCGTCAGCCGCAACGCCGACCTCACCCTCGCGGAAGACGACGCAGAAGATCTGCTCGAAGCGGTCGAGATGGAGCTGCGTCGGCGACGGTTCAACAAGGCCGTCCGCCTCGAGGTCGCGCACGACGTCGGACCCGAACTGCTCGAACTCCTCGTCCGAGAACTCGAACTGACCCACGACGACGTCACCTACCACCGTTCGCTGCTCGATCTCAGTTGCCTGTGGGAGCTGATGTCGATCGACCGTCCCGACCTCAAGGACGAGCCGTGGCCGTCTGTCACCGCCGGGCGACTGGTCGCCGTCGACGAAGCAGATCGTCCGATCTTCGATGCGATCCGCCACCGCTCGATGCTGCTGCATCATCCGTACGAGAGCTTCGCCACGAGCGTCGAGGAGTTCATCTCCCAGGCCGCTGCCGACGACAAGGTGCAGTCGATCAAGATGACGCTGTATCGCGCCGGCGGCGACAGCGCGATCATCCGCAGTCTGATCCGTGCCGCCGACCGCGGCAAGCAGGTCGCCGTGCTGGTGGAACTGAAGGCGCGCTTCGACGAAGCGACCAACGTCCAGTGGGCGAAACAGCTCGAACGGGCCGGTGTGCACGTGGTGTACGGCATGGTCGGCCTCAAGACGCACTCGAAGGTCGTGCTCGTCGTCCGCGACGACGGTGATCAGCTGCGCCGCTACTGCCACATCGGCACCGGCAACTACAACGCCAAGACCGCCAAGATCTACGAGGACCTCGGTCTCTTGACCTGTGACGACGCAATCGGCAACGACGCGCTCGAACTGTTCAACCATCTCACCGGCTACAGCCGCGCCGTCGACTACGAACGGCTGCTGGTCGCCCCACGCGAACTGCGGACGCAGTTGCTCGACCTGATCGAGCACGAGTCGTCGTTCGGGCCCGACGGCCACATCACGTTCAAGTGCAACTCGATCGCCGACCCCGAGATGGCCGAGGCGTTGTATGCCGCGTCCAGCGAAGGGCACCCGGATCGACCTGATCGTGCGCGGCATCTGTTGCGTGCGAGTGGGCGTGCCCGGCCTGTCGGAGAACATCCGTGCTCGCAGTGTGCTCGGCCGCTACCTCGAGCACAGCCGGATCTACCGCTTCGCGCACGGCCATCTGGTCGACGGCGAACTGGTCGAGGGTGCCGAGAGCGAAGCGCTCCATCTCACGGGTTCCGCTGACCTGATGCCGCGCAACCTCAACCGTCGCGTCGAGGTGCTCGTGCCGATCGTGCATCCTCGTCACGTGCTGTGGTTGGATCAGGCAATCGATTTCGCACTACGTCCCGACGTGGTCGCGTGGGATCTGCAGCCCGACGACACGTGGCGCCGTGTCGGCCCCCTGGACGTCTTCGAGCCGCACCCGCAAGCGTTGATGTACGAGTGGGCGTTCGAGCAGCAGACCGTCGGCAAACGCACAACCGACTGACACGGCACGAGGCCTCCGCTGGCTTCAAGCCAGCGTCAGAGGAGGATTCGGGACGTCGACGAGCTTGCCGCGTGGGATCAGGCGATCGGGATCGATCATGGGCAGTGTGCAGATGGCGCCCTCGTGGTCGGCGCCGTCGATGCAGGCGACGTCGATGACATCGCCAGGGCCGAAGTCGGCCGAGTCGAAGCGGACGATGGCGACGCCTTTCGTCTGGAACGGGGACCAGCCGCTCGAGCAGACGCGGCCGATGATGTCGCCGGTCGACGGGCTGACGAGGACGCGGCCGAGGTGGGCGACGCTGCTGTCGACATGCATCCCCCACGTACGACAGAGCGTGTCCGAGACCCCGTGCAACGCGTCCCGCCCGCTGAAGTCACCCTTGTCGAAGTCGACCATGCCACCGAGACCGACATCGAACGGTGTTGTCGTCATGTCGAAGTCCGAACCGGCGTTGAGCAGTCCCGCCTCGATGCGGCGGGCTCGGAAGACGTCGGCCGACGTGATGATCATGCCGAAGTCCTCACCGACTGAGAGGATTCGATCGCCGACGGCGACAGCATCGATGTCACGGGTCAGGTAGAACTCCCATCCGAGTTCGTTGCTGAATCCCGTCCGGGTGATCACGACGGGCTGGCCGGCAATCGACACTTCGGCCATGTCGAAGTAGTTGAATCGGTCTGGCACCGGACCGTCGATCACGGCCTCGAGCACCTCCAACGACCGGGGGCCCTGGACCTGGCTGATCCACACGTCTGGATTCAGGACCTTTACGTCCAGACCCAGGGCGTGGGCACGGAACCACGAGTAGAGGTCGCCGTCGGCTTGACCGAACCAGAAGCGGTCCTCGGCGAGACGGACGAGCACGCCGTCGGTGATCATTCCGCCGTCGTGATAACAGGCGAACTGGTAGCTGCAGCGTCCGACTCGGACCGTCGACACGTCCCGGGTGAACACGCGCTGGAGCAGTGCCCCGGCGTCGGGGCCGACGATCTCGAGGGGGAGTTCGCCGGTGTGGCGAAGGATGACCTCGCGGCGCACTTTCCAATACATCTCGTCGGCCGTCGCGTTGTCCAGGAACGCCGGTGTCAGCCGGCCGTTGTACAAGGTGTACTCCGGGTTGTGAGCCAGTTCCTGGTGCATCAGCGGGTGCGGGATCATCGTGCGGGCCAGTTCGTTCGGCCGCACGCCAGCCGACGGCAGGGCGTGAACGACGAATCGGAGGGAAGACGGAGCGGACGGTGCTGTGTCGGACGTCATAGTTCCATCGTGACGACCGGAGATACGTGACACAAGTGACATTCTTCCTGGTCCGGTGAGCTACTTTTGTCACCAATGAAGCTCGACATCGAATCTCTGCGTGCGCTCAAGACCGTTGCCGACACCGGGAGCGTCGGCGCCGCAGCGGACATCTTGTGCGTCAGCCGTTCGGCGGTGAGCTGGAAGCTCAAGCGGATGCAGGAACGGCTCGGCACCAACCTGTTGCGGAAGGACGGGCGAGGCGTCGTCCTCACCGACAGCGGAAACGAACTGCTGGTATACGCAGAAACCGTCCTGACGGCGCACGATGCCGCCACCCGACTGTTTCAGGCGATCGATGTCTCGGGCACGGTGCGGATCGGGGCGACGGAAGGGGCCTCCGGGCCGGTGCTGGATGTCTTGGCGCCCTGGGCGCGCCGAAACACCGACGACATCGACGTCAGGATTCGGGTCGACCACCCGGTCGCGCTCGCAGGATGGTTGGCGACGGGCGAGATCGACCTGGCCATCACGATGGTGCTCGAGCCCGATGTCGAACCGGGTGACGTGTTGTTGTGGCCCGACGAACTGGTCTGGGCACACAGCGCATCGGGAGACTTCGCTCACATTGCGCGTGTCCCGCTCGTCACGTTCGGGCGGCGGTGTTTCTTTGGAGCCGTCGCCGTGGAGTTGTTGACGCGAGCCGACGTGCCATTCGACATCGTGCTCGAGAACCCCTCCAACTACGGCGTGCAGTTGGCGTTGGCCAGCGGCGCAGGAATCGCGCTCATCAATCGCCGACTCCTGACCGACCAGCACACCGAATGGGAGCCGCCCGCCGCAGTCGCTCGAGCGCCAGGGCTGCGCTACGTGATTCGTGCCGCTTCGTCGGAACCCAGCGAACTGGTGCAGATGATGCTGACCCAGATTCGCAACTCCTTCACCTCGACGCCATTGCGGTATGCGTCACCACTCGACGTCGTCACCGCCGACGATGGCACTCAGTTGGTCGGCGCATAGGGTCTGAAGTGGCGCAGAATCTGGCCTGTTTGCCTGATTGATGGAGTCCGTTCACCTTCCGTTCACCACGACCGGTATCCGGTTCATCTGAGGTCCGTAGCGTGCCCTTTGCATCGGTACAAGCGGATCCTCCGCTGACGGCGGTGCAACCACCCATTCAACAATCACCAACGAACATGGAGTACGACCGCGTGAACAGCAAATGTCGCATTTTCGCCGGGGCGATCGCCCTCACTCTGACCGCAGCAGCCTGCGGGAGTGACGACGACACCGGCACCGAGGAGTCCCCCGAGCCCACTGAAGCAGTCTCCGAAGAAGAAGCAGTGGAGGAAGAGGCCCCCGAAGCGGAGGCCATGGAGGAAGAGCAGACGGGTGAGACCACCGATCTCGCTTCAATGTCGGGGGATATCACGATCTCTGGCTCCTCGACCGTCGAGCCGATCTCGGTGCGCGTGCAGGAACTGTTCAACGAACAGGCCCCCGGCGTGAACATCACCGTCGACGGCCCAGGTACGGGCGACGGCTTCCAGCTCTTCTGCGAAGGATCGAGCGACATCTCCGATGCATCGCGTGCAATCAAGGACGAAGAGGCTGAAGCGTGTGCCGCAGCCGGCATCGAGTTCACCGAGCTGCAGGTCGGTATCGACGGCCTGGCCATCATCACGAGCTCGGCCAACGACGCCGTCGAGTGTCTGAGCTTCGAGCAGATCTACGGTCTGGTCGGTCCGGAATCGACGGGCTTTACGAACTGGAGCGATGCCAATGAACTCGTCACCGAGATCGGCGGCGAGGGCACACTCCCCGATGCGCCACTCGACATCTTCGGTCCGGGTGAGGAGTCGGGTACGTTCGACAGCTTCATCGAGATCGTCCTCGAGGACATCGCCGACGAGCGCGAGCAGGAAGCGATCACCCGCCCCGACTACAACCCGTCTGCTGACGACAATGTCATCATCCAGGGAATCCAAGGATCTGACACCAGCTTCGGCTGGGTCGGGTACGCATTCGCCCAGAACGCTTCCGACGTCAAGCTCCTCCAAGCCGATGGCGGCGACGGCTGTGTCGAGGCGACTCCCGAGACGATCGCGTCGAACGAGTACCCGATCAGCCGGCCGCTGTTCATCTACGTGAACAACGCCACAGCAGCCGAGAATCCTCAGCTCGCGGCATTCGTCGACTTCTATATGGAAGCGGGCTTGGACACCGCGGCATCCGAAGTGGGCTACGTCGCCCTCGCTGACGACGCGAAAGCCGAAGTCCGCGCCGCCTGGGACAGCGCGCTCTGAGAACCATCGCCCATCACTGCTCGTGATGGCGACGTGAACGCCTGACGATTGGCCCTTCCGCACTGCAAACCGGTGCGGAGGGGCATCGTCGTGGATTGCGGCCGCCCCGATCGCACTAGTCTCGCCTCCGGTGCCCGGCCCTCGAGTCCGTCGAGTCACGTTCCCCACCGTCCCCCTTTCCCCCCGGCACCCATACCGAGAAACCGGAGCCATGGCCGACACCACCCTCACACTCGCAGCACTCGCAGCGCCGAGGCGTCGCAAGACGCGGGAACACATCGTTCGCAACATCGTGTTCTCCGCAGCACTCGTCTCGGTACTCGTCTCCGTGCTCATCGTCTGGTCGCTCTTCAGTGAGGCGTGGACCTTCATGAGCCAGATCGAATGGGCCCAGACCTGGGGCCAGATCGGGTGGTTCCCCCGCCGAGGTATCTACGACATCCCCACGTTGTTGGTGGCGTCGCTGATCGTCACCGCAATCGCGATGATCGTCGCGACCCCTCTCGGGCTCGGCGCGGCGATTTACCTCTCCGAGTACGCCCCTCCCAGGGTTCGCAAGACCCTGAAGCCGACGCTGGAGATCCTTGCGGGGATCCCCTCGGTCGTACTCGGCGCATTCGCGATCACCTTCATCGCTCCCGAGATCGTCGCCAACATCGGGGGTTCTGCCGGTGGTTCACTGATGGCCGCCGGTATCGGTGTCGGCATCCTGACGATTCCACTCGTTGCGTCGATCTCCGAAGACGCCATGCGGTCGGTTCCCCGGGAACTGCGAGAAGCATCGTCGGGCCTCGGAGCCCGCAAGGTGACCACCGTGACCCGGGTGGTTCTCCCGGCGGCAGTTTCCGGGCTGGTGGCAGCGCTGATCGTCGCAGTGAGTCGGGCGATCGGTGAGACCATGGTCGTCTTCCTCGCCGGTGGCGCCGCTGACGCCGCGATCTTCGAATCCGATCCGTATGGGGGCGGCCTGACGATGACTGCAGCGATGGCGTCGCTGGCCAGCGGCACCGACCAAGTCGTCGGAGAAGGGCTGACGTTCCAGAGTCTGTTCTTCGTCGGGTTGCTGCTGTTCATGATCACGCTCGTGCTCAACATGATCGGCAACGTCTTCGTCCGCCGCGTCCGCGAGAAGTACTGAGAGGGCTGTCGGAATGTCATTGACCCAACCACTCGTCGGCGACGAGACCCGTGAGAAAATCCGCCGGAGCGTGAGCGAACCGAGCGTCGACGTGACCGGCGGCGTGTTCAAACTGGTGATCGTCGTGTCGTTGCTCGTGTCGCTCTCGATCATCGCCGTCCTGTTCGTCGACCAGATCTCGCTCGGCTGGCCACAGCTCAGTGATCGGCTCGGAGGCTTCCTTTCGGGCACTCTGCGCTCGCGCTCCGAAGACGATCAGCTCGGCGTGCATCAGGGGCTCTTCGGTTCGCTGTGGATCGCGATCTTCGTCGCTGTGCTCGCGTTCCCGATCGGGATCGCAGCAGCGATCTACCTGGAGGAATATGCGCCGACCAACCGGTTCACCGGCTTCCTCGAACTCGTCATCCGCAACCTCGCCGGTGTTCCGTCGGTCGTCTACGGACTGCTTGGGTTGGCACTCTTCGTGAACAACAGCTGGATCAGCGAGAACATCACCAACGGGCGGTCGACCATCTCGGCCGGCCTGACGCTCGCCATCCTGGTGCTGCCGATCGTCATCATCACCTCCCAAGAGGCGCTGCGCTCCGTGCCGGCAGGCCTCAAGGAGGGTGCCTACGGAGTCGGCGCGACGCAGTGGGACATGATCCGGTCCCAGATGCTGCCGTATGCGGCACCGGGCATCCTGACCGGCACGTTGCTGTCGATGTCGCGGGCAATCGGCGAAGCAGCGCCACTGATCCTGATCGGCGCCGTCACCGGGGCGTTGACATCCAATCCCGGCTTCACCGAGGTCAGCGCGCTCGACGACCGCTTCACAGCGATGCCCATCGTGATTGTCAACTGGGTCCAGCAGTCAGGCCGAGATGGAGGCTTCCTCAACGCCGCAGGTGCGGCCGTCGTGGTCCTGCTCGCCTTTGTACTGATGTTGAACCTGGTGGCGATCATCCTGCGCAACCGCTACGAGAACAAGCGCAGCGCGTGAACTCTCTCGCAGCTGTCACCGTTTCATCCGAAGCGCCATCCACTTCGTCAATCCGATCCTTCCACCGCACGAGCGAGAGAGCAATATGGACACCAGGACGACCGACATGACCGAGACCGACCCGACCACCGATTCGGCGATCGCCAAGATTGCAAAGGGCAACGCCCAGGATCTAGATGCAGACGCCACCAACGTCTTCGAAGCGCGCGACCTGAGCGTTTTTTACGGCGACTTTCAAGCCGTGCGCGACGTCGATATCGATGTCAAAGAGCATCAGATCACGGCGTTCATCGGGCCGTCTGGCTGCGGCAAAACGACGATCCTGCGGTGCTTTAATCGGATGAACGATCTCATCGAGTCGGCGCGAGTCGAAGGGTCACTGCACTACCACGACATCGACCTGTACGACGACAAGGTCGACGCAGTCGAAGTGCGACGACGGATCGGCATGGTGTTCCAGAAGCCGAACCCGTTCCCGAAGTCCATCTACGACAACATCGCCTTCGGTCCCCGGGTCTCGGGCACCAAACGCAAGGGTGATCTGGACGATGTCGTCGAACGGTCGCTGCGTCGCGCAGCGTTGTGGGACGAGGTCAAGGACCGGCTCGACTCGTCCGCACTCGGCATGTCTGGTGGCCAGCAGCAGCGGTTGTGCATCGCCCGGGCGATCGCCGTCGAACCCGATGTGCTGCTGATGGACGAGCCGTGCTCGTCACTCGACCCGATCGCCACCGCCCGCATCGAAGAACTGATGCAGGAGATCAAGGACGACTACACGATCGTCATCGTCACCCACAACATGCAGCAGGCGGCTCGGGTCAGCGATCGCACCGCCTTCTTCTCCGTCGAGGTCAACGAGGACAGCGACACCCGCACCGGGCTGATGGTCGAGGTGAACCCGACCGAGAAGATCTTCTCGGCGCCCGATGACCGGCGTACCGAGGACTACGTCACGGGGCGGTTCGGCTGATGAGCGAGGACCTGCGTTCGAATTTCCACGAACAGCTTAACGAGGTTCGCACCGGGATCGCCCGGCTCGGCGCTGGGGTCACCGAACTCGTCCCGCGTGTCACCGAGATCCTCCTCGACGGCGACCTCGAAGGCGCCGAGTACGTCATCAAAGGCGACGACGTGTATGACGCGCGATCGCTCGAGATCGAGGAGCGGTGCTTCAGCCAGATCGCACTCCAGGCTCCCGTTGCCAGCGATCTGCGGGCACTGGTGTCCGCGATCAAGATCATCTCCGACGTCGAACGCTCCGCCGACCTGTGCGCGAACATCTGCAAGGCCGCCCGCCGCATCTACAGCCACGAGCTCGACGCTCACCTCCGTGGGATCATCCAGAAGTGCGGCAGCCAGGCGTCGCTGTTGTTCAAGGAAGCAACCGAGGCGTACCTCAACAACGACGGTGTGCGCGCCGCGGCCCTGCACGACATGGACACCTACCTCGACGACCTGCACCGCCAGTTCATCCAGGTCATCTTCGAGAGTCATGCCGCCGGCAACATCGACCTGCAGGTCGCAGTGCAGCTCGCGGTGGTCGCCCGGTTCTACGAGCGCATCGGTGATCACGCCGTGAACGTCGGCGAACGGACGCGGTACATCGTCGACGGATGGATTCCCGAGGCTCCGTACGCCGAGAGCCACAACGATCTGCCCGACGCGGCGGACTTCCCGCCGTCGACCTGACCGACATGTTGCTCACCGCACTGATCGCCCTCCTCGTCGGCGGGTCGATCGGTGTCGTCATCGGCTCGATGCGTCGCAACGGTGCCGGCGGGCCCGGTGTCGACGAAGCGAACGTGGTCGACGCCGACCTCATCGGTCGCGGATCAGCCGAGCCACCGCGCGCAGCAGCTGTCGAGGCGTTCGTCGATGACGTCGGGAACACCCTTCGTGCGGCGGTCGATCAGCTCGCTCTCGGCGTCGTGGTCGGCGATTTCGACGGACGCATCGTGTATCGGAATGCCGCGGCCATGGCGCTCCACGGAACGCACGCCGGAGTGATCGTCGAGGAACACGTCGAGCAGGTGCTCGCCGTTGGCCGCTCGGGCCAGCGCCTCGACGACCAGGTCGTGCTCCATGGCCCGCCGAGCATGACCTTCCAACTGATCGCCGAGCCGATGCCGAGCGGCTTCTCCGTCGCCACGATCGAGGACATCAGCGAGCGCAACCGCATCGACGCGATGCGCACCGACTTCGTGGCGAACATCTCCCACGAACTCAAGACGCCGGTGGGCGCGATCGCCGTGCTCGCCGAGGCCCTCTTCGGTGAGTCGGAGCAGAGCGTCATCGACCGAGTCGCCGGTCGCATGGTCGGCGAAGCTCATCGTGCGGTCGATGCGATCGATGATCTCCTCGAGCTGTCACGGATCGAATCGGGACCCCTGCTCGACGAAGAGGTGGACCTCGCCGACATCGTCGCGGCTGCGATCGCTCGCGGTCGTGTCGTCGACGAAGCCAAGAACGTGACCGTGACCCCCTTCGAGTCGAGCGAACGCATCGTCGTGCGCTGCGACGGCCGCCAGCTCGTGTCGGCGATCGGCAATCTCGTCGAGAACGCGGTCAAGTACAGCGGCGTGAACGGCGTGGTGCAAGTACGCACCCGCCGAGAGGACCGTGCCGTCGAAGTGATGGTCGCCGACCAGGGAGACGGCATCCCGGCTCGCGACCTCGACCGCATCTTCGAACGCTTCTACCGCGTGGACCGGGCCCGCAGCCGCGAGACGGGCGGGACAGGGCTCG
The DNA here is from genome assembly GCA_963797925.1 of Ilumatobacteraceae bacterium. Classification (GTDB taxonomy): domain Bacteria; phylum Actinomycetota; class Acidimicrobiia; order Acidimicrobiales; family Ilumatobacteraceae; genus Ilumatobacter_A. The sequence continues at coordinate 323,871 of CAWCQZ010000004.1, forward strand.
GTCTCTCCATCGTGCGACACGTCGCGTCGAACCACGGCGGCGAAGTGCTGGTCTCGTCGACCGAGGGCGAAGGCTCCACCTTCGTGCTGCGACTCCCGTCGACCCTGCTCGTCGAGCCGTCCGTCGACGATGGAGTCGTTGACGATGGAGTCGTCGACGCCGACGACGTGCAGGACCGGACAAGCCACCCCACCGAGGAGCGTCAATCGTGAGTGCACACACCATCTTCGTCGTCGAGGACGAGCCGAGCTTCGTCGAAGCGCTGGTGCTCGGCCTCACCCGCGAAGGGTTCAAGGTCGTTGCCGCTGTCGACGGTGCCGAGGCACTCGCACGGTTCGACGAGGTCGACCCCGATCTCGTCCTGCTCGACGTGATGTTGCCGAAGGTCAGCGGAATCGACGTGTGCCGTCAACTCCGCAAGAAGAGCCAGGTGCCGATCATCATGGTCACGGCGAAGAGCGCGGAGATCGACACCGTCGTCGGTCTCGAAGTCGGCGCCGACGACTACGTCACCAAGCCCTACCGGATCCGCGAACTGGTCGCTCGGATCCGAGCGCTGCTCCGCCGAGCATCGACCGGCGACGAGTCCGCACGACTCGGGTCCGACCGGATCAGCGTCGACGGTGTCGCGCTCGACCCGACGGAACACGACGTCACGGTCGACGGCGAACCGCTGGCACTGCCGCTGAAGGAATTCGAGCTCCTGCATCTTCTGCTCGCCAACGCCGGGCGCGTGCTGCCGCGTGAGACGCTGATCGATCGGATCTGGGGTCACGACTACGTCGGGGACACCAAGACGCTCGACGTGCACATCAAGCGACTGCGCGGAAAGATCGAAGCCGACCCCGCCAACCCGACCCGCATCACCACCATCCGCGGCCTCGGCTACAAATACTCCAGGTGAGTCCACATCGCCGCTCGCTGCGTTCCGACATCGCTGCTCCCAGCCGACAGGCCGCTCGGCTCGTCGCGCCTTGCGAGCGGACGATCTGATTCTCACCTGGCAAGCTCGGATCAGCACCAGCAGCCGATCAGCTGCGGCGCTTGCCCACTGCTACGAGAGGATGTCGGTCAGGGCTGCGGAGAGAAGGGTGACGTTCTTGTGGCGGGCGGTGTGGCCCATCGTGCCGATCCGCCACACCTTGCCGGCAACGGGACCGAGCCCGCCACCGATCTCGATGCCGAAGTCTCCGAGCAATCGCGACCGGACGTCAGCCTCGCCGAGCGCTCCGAGCCGTCCGTCGGGAATCAGGATCGAGCTGAGCGGTGCGAGCCGGTGTCCCTCGGCGGCGAACAGCTCGAAACCCAGGTCGACCATCGCAGCCTTCATCGCATCGCCGACGGACTGATGCCGTTCGCGGACGGCATCGAGACCTTCGTCGAGCACGGCGCCCAGGCCGGCGTGCAGCGACATGATCATCGAGATCGGTGCGGTGTGGTGATAGGCGCGGGCACCCGAACCGGTCACGTAGTTCGCGATCATGTTGAGATCGAGATACCACGACTGCGGCGTCGGCTTGATCCGTTCGATCGCCCGGTCCGAGACGGTCAGCGGAGCGAGCCCCGGAGCGACGCCGAGGCACTTCTGCGTACCGGAGTAGGCAACGTCGACACCCCATTCGTCGACGCGGAGCTCGACGCCACCGAGTGAGGTCACGCAGTCGACGAGCAGCAGGGCGTCGCCCTTCGCCGCGCCCATGGTCGCCACGTCGCTCTCCACGCCGGTCGAGGTCTCGGCGTGCACCATCGCGTACATCGTCGGAGCGGAGTGTGCTGCGACCATTCGATCGGCGTCGACGGGCTGGCCCCAGTCGTGGTCGACGGCGATCGCTGTGGCACCGGTCCGTTGGACGACGTCGACCATGCGTCCACCGAACACGCCGTTGACGGCGACGACGACCGTGTCGCCCGGCCCGACGAAGTTGACGATGGCCGCTTCCATCCCGGCCGACCCGGTGCCCGAGACCGGGAAGGTCAGAGCGTTCGAGGTCTGGAACACGGTCTTCAGTCGCTCGTTGGTCTCGTCGAGGAGTGCGATGAACTCCGGATCGAGGTGGCCGAGCATCGGTCGTCCCAATGCCTGAACGGCTTCCGGGTAGGGGTTGCAGGGGCCGGGCCCCATCAGGATGCGATCGGAGAGGGTCACGACTCGAACTGTAGGCGGCGGCGTGCAGGACAGCGCAGAGCGGAACGCTCTCGGTTGAAGCGATGTCCGGCTCCCTGCGATGGATCCTGACGGTCGGAGCGTGTGGGCTCGTCGGGATCGGTTGCTCGAACGCTCCGAATTCTCGTCACCGTCGCGGCCGAGTCGTAGGATGCTGACAGTGAACCGACCATCCTCCGCGGCCTCGAAGCCGCCGTCGTCGAAGTTCACGCGGCTCGCCATCACCCACGCGTTGATGATGGGTGGCGACGCAGCGATGGTCGTGTCGCTCGCCGACTCGTTCTTCTTCAGCGTCGACCTCGACGCTGCGCGAACCCAGGTGCTGCTGTTCCTCGCGATCAGTTTCGCCCCGTTCCTGTTCGTCGCGCCGCTGATCGGACCGATGATCGATCGCGTCGCAGGAGGCCGGCGTCTGGTGATCCAGATCGTCGCGGTGGCTCGCCTCGTGCTGCTGCTCCTGATGGCCCGGTACATCGACGGGATCGCGCTGTTCCCGCTCGTGTTCGCATCGCTGGTGCTGCAGAAGACCTACGTCATCTCGAAGTCGTCGCTCGTGCCGTCGACCGTGCGCAACGAGACCGAACTCGTCGAAGCGAACTCGAAGCTCGGACTCGTGTCCGGCCTCCTCGGCGGCCTGGCCGTCATCCCGGCAGCGATCCTGCTCAAGACGTTGGGTTCGGGTGCCGCCCTGCTCTACGGAGCGATCCTCTTCGGTGGCGCGTTCGCTTCAGCCCGCCGGCTCGCTCCGGAGGTCGTTGCAGCGACGGCCGTCGGTGAGCAGGAGGCCGAGGACCTCCACTCGCCGTCGCTGCGGCTCGGTGCGATCGCGATGACGGCGCTGCGCGCCAACGTCGGATTCACCTTCTTCCACCTCGCGTTCTGGCTGCGCACCTTCGACAACGGCACGGTGCTGTTCGGCGCGGCCGTCGGCGCATCAGGTCTTGCGACGCTCACCGGTAACGCGTTGGCGCCGCGGGTCCGCCGGATGATGCGCGAGGAGACCATGCTCGCGTCCGCACTGATCATCAGTGCCGTCGCCGGCATCGGGCTCGGTGTGGTCGGTGGCCCGGCGGCAGGCATCGCGCTCGCCGCAGTCGTCAACTTCGTCGCTGCGCTCGGTCGGCTCGGGTTCGAGAGCATCGTCCAGCGCGACGCGCCCGAGGCCAACCAGGGTCGCGCATTCGCCACCTTCGAGACCCGGTTCCAGCTCTCGTGGGCGGTGGCTGCGTTCTTCGCCGTGGCGATCCAGGCACCGGGCGCAATCGGCCTGATCCTCGTCGGTGTCGGTGCGCTCGGCACGTTGATCCACGTCCGCATCCGCCAGCAGCGGCCCGACGACGCACCACCGATCAGGTCGAAGCGCCGTCGCCGACGTCCGCCCAAGGGCAGCGCACGACGGACGAAGGGCCGCAAGGGAGCCCGGAAGAAACGACCGCCTACGCGTCGAGATCCGGGGACACGCGAGCCAACCAGAGGCCCGGCGCCTCGATCTCGCTCGGCGTCGGAGCGGCCTCGGGATCGTTGAACAACGGGTCCAGCCCGCGTTCGCCGGCCCGGTCGACGACGCCTTGGACGAACGCCTTGCCTCGAGCGGTCTGATCTGCTCCGAGGCGAATCCCGAGCAGGCGCTCGACGAACAGGTCGTCGGGTGAGGTCTCGGCGCGACGTCGGCGCACCGCTTCGGCGATCTGCAGCGCGTTGCCGCCGATGATCCGCACGGCAACAGCGTCGACCACCCAGTCGATCACTCCGATCGTCGGTGGCGACTGCGGCGTCGAGGGTCGGCTCCATCGCCAACTGCTCGTCGGAGCGAACCGCACCGAGCAGCACTTCCGGATCGCCGAAGGCACGTTGCATCGCAGCCATCGGATCTCCCGCTTCCATGTCGAGCGACGTCAGCTTGTCCGTGGCCGCCGACGCGTCGGGACGGAAGGCACCCACGTGACGCTGCACGAGACCACCGGAGGTGGTCGGCGACGTGCGGGATCGAGAACAGCGCGAGGCCTGCGAGTTCGTGGGCGAGCACCCAGAGACGCATCTCGTCGAGCGAGATCTCCCACTCGGCTGCGAACGCATCGATCGTCGGCGGGACGAGCACGAGGGCGGGCGTGGCCCGCGGGATCGGCAGGTCGTAGACACCGAAGGCCCGAGCCGCGAGGTTGCCGACCATCGAGCCGACCGCCATGCCGAGCATCGCCGGCGCCATCATCTTCGACAGCCCGGCCATCATCTGCATCATCGGGTCGGAGCCCGCATCATCGTCGTCGTCGTCGTCCTGCGGCCCGAGTGACGTCGCCATCTCGGTGAACAACGGCTTGTACGCCTCGAGGGTCTCGGCGGCCCACTGCTCGGGAGTGGCCACCGACGGCTCGACCTCGGGGACGTCCAGGCCCATCACGTCGGCCACGTGGAGGCGAGCGATGTTCGCCAGCTCGGCGTACTTGATCCGCACCGACGGGTCGATGTTCGGTGATGCCGTCGCCGGTACACCCGAGGCGCCGGGTATCCCCGAGCCTCCGGTGGCCGACATGATCGCGAACTGACGCGCCGCATCCCAGTTGAGCGGCCCCTGGCCAGCGAGCATCCGGGAGATGTCGCCGAACATCGGCATACCTCCGAACATCTCGAACGGGTTGGGGGTCTGATCGTCGCCACCATCGTCGGCCATGTTCCGATGCTACGAGCACTCCGCGCTCCAGCGGTATCGTCCCCACGATGACGACCGCGGTACTCACCGGAGCGAACAGCCCGCTCGGTGCTCGCGTCGCCCGGTTGCTCGCCGAACCCGTCGAACAGGACTCGTCGGCCGACCCGATCGAGGTGATCGTGCTCGACGAGACCGTGCACCCGTCATCGAGCGCAGACGGAGCGCTGTCGACCATGCCGGACGTCGCCGACGTGATCATCGATCTCGGCACGAGCGACTACGACCGTCGAGCCGAGCGGCGCGAGAGTGCGAGTGAGTTCATCACCTCGTCGCTGGCAGCGGCAGACCGGTTCAGCGCCGACCAGATCGTGTTCGTGTCGTCAGCGCTCGTCTACGGGGCGGCGCCCAACAACCCGAAGCCGCTCACCGAGGACGCCGTGCTGCGGCCCGACGTCGAGTTCGTGTTCGCCCGACAGTTGGCGTCCGCCGAAGAACTGGTCGACCAGTGGCGACGCGCCCGACCAGGTCGCTCGGCGACTGTGCTCCGACCGGCGATCTCGCTCGCCGAAGGTGACAGTTCTCGCTTGGCATCGGCACTCGTGTACGGCCTCGGGCGTCGCGTCGCACAGGCCGACCCGCCGAGTCAGTTCCTCCATCTCGACGATCTCGCCGCAGCGATCGTGCTCGCAGTGCGTCGCCGCCTCGACGGCGTGTTCAACGTGGCGCCGGACGGTTGGGTGCCCGGGGAGCGCGTCCGGGCGCTGTCGGGCGAGCGCCCACGCGTCCCGCTCCCCGAGCGCCTGTCCGAAGTCGTGGCATCGCTGCGTTGGCGTTTTCAGCGCGGGCCGTTGCCGCCTGGGCTGGCCTCCTACACACGTGACCCGTGGATCATCTCCAACGGTCGCCTTCGCGAGGTCGGCTGGGAACCGACGATCACCAACGAGCAGGCGTACGTCGAGGCGACCGAGGCACCCTGGTGGACGATGGTCTCGCCGAAGCGCCGCCAGGAGTTGACGCTCGGCGTGTCCGTCGCTGGCGCGCTGCTCGGTGCGCTGATCCTGGCGTACGCCGGCCGCAGGTGGTGGGGCGGGTCGCCGCGGACCAAGCGTCGAGGCGCGCCGTCACCAGGGTCCGGTGCCTCGGCGACGTTCAGTCGACGAGGATGCGGAGTTCACTGCCGACGAAGGTCGCCAGGAGCTCACCGTCGACGGTGACCACGACGGAACCGTCGGGCGCGACGAGACGGTCGATCTGGGACCACCAGAGTGCGTACGTGTGCGACTGCGTCAGCACGTACACCCGCTCCGTCGCGTCGGGCAGGCGTGTGCCGATGTCCAATGTGTCGTGATCCGATCGGAGCTGCGGACACCACGTTCGGTGAACCGACGAGCGCCAGCGCATTGTCGAGAGTCATCGTGTTGCGGCGGATCCGGACCGACTCGCTGTCGCGGGCCGTTGCACTCTGATCGGTGCTCTGGATGGCCGAGCTGCGCAGCTGCACCGTGAGCGCAGGCAACGTCGTGGCGCTGACCGCTGTCGGTGCATTCGACCGGGGCGGCGTCAGGGCGACGACCATGACGGCAGCCAGCATCGCCGCAGCGACCCCGGTGGCGAGAACGAGTGCGCGACCGCCGCCGACCGACGCGTCGACGTCGACCGTCGTCGGAACGAGCTCGGACGGGTGACGCCAAGCACGTTCGTGCGGAGGTTGCGGTGCTGGTCCCACGAGTTCGAGAGCGTAGTCACATCAGCGAGACGGGTGGCCTCCGCGGCGCCATTGACCTTCGGAGGCGTTCGCGACGCACGTGCAACGTGACCTCTTGGCGTCGGTGACGTTGCGGATCTGCGAATTTCATGACGGGATCCACCCACGCGAGCAAGTGGTACCGGCGCGCAGGAGTACCATCGGCGACCGTGACGCCCCCCGACAACGGAGACAACTGGCTCGGTGTGACCGACCAGGAACTCCCCGTCGGAGCAGCGTACGACTGGTCGGTGATGCCTGGCTGCGGTGCGGTCGTGCTGTTCAGCGGAACCGTGCGGGATCATGCCGAAGGTCGCGACGACGTCGCTCACCTCACGTACGAGGCGTACGAAGAGCAGGTCGTGCCCGTCTTCGCGTCGATCACCGCGGAGCTCCGCGATCGTTGGCCGGCGACCGGTCGAGTCGTCATGCTGCACCGCACGGGTCGGCTCGAACTGGAGGAATCCTCCGTGATCACGGTCGTGTCGGCACCGCACCGTCCCGAGGCGTTCGAAGCAGCCCGCTATGCGATCGATGCGCTCAAGGCGTCGGCGCCGATCTGGAAACACGAGGTCTGGGCCGACGGTGCGGACTGGGGAACCGGCGCCCACGACGTGTCGGATCCGCGATCCGTGGCGACCGAACCGGTGGCGAGCGGCGGAGTCGTGTCCGACACGGTCTCGAACGCCGCGGCGGGGATCTCCTAGATGCTCTGGTACATCGTCGTCGGCGTCGTGATCGTGGCCGTGGTCGCCGGCGTTGCCATGCTGGTGCGACCGAAGAACGATCCGGTCGACTCGTTTCGACGTCAGATCGACGCGCTGTCACCCGAAGCCCGTAAGCCGACGATCGATCAGGTCCGCGATGCGGCCGAGGATTCCGGCGACAATGGGCCGGATGATTCCTGAGCCGACCGACGACCTGCCCGTGCCCGGTTCGGCTCCGGCGCCGACATGATGGGCAACTTCCATGGCTCGTGACCTTGCAATCGATCTCGGGACGGCGAACACGCTCGTCTACATGAAGGGCCGCGGCATCGTCTTGAACGAGCCGTCGGTCATCGCCCTCAACCGTCAGACCGGCGAAGTGCTGGCCACCGGCCGCGAGGCGTGGCAGATGATCGGCCGTACTCCCGGCTACATCGTCGCCGTGCGCCCACTGCGCGGTGGAGCGATCACCGACTTCGAGATCACCGAGCGAATGATCCGGCTGCTGCTGCAGCGCGTCGGCGTGTCCCGCTTCACTCGGCCGAAGGTCGTCATCTGCGTGCCGTCAGCCATCACCGAGGTGGAGCGGCGTGCCGTCACCGATGCCGCACGGCGTGCCGGTGCTGCCGACGCGAACCTGATCGAACAGCCGATGGCCGCCGCGATCGGCGCCGACCTGCCCGATCGACGAACCGGTCGGCAACATGGTCATCGACATCGGTGGCGGCACGTCGGAAACCGCCGTCATCTCGCTCGGTGGCATCGTGTCGCTCGAAGCGGTGCGCGTCGGCTCCTTCGACATCGACGCTGCGATCCAGAATCACGTTCGGCGCGAGCACGGCATCGCCATCGGCGAGCGCACCGCGGAAGAGATCAAGGTCGCGATCGGCTCGGCCGACCCGACGCAGGACGAGAACCAGGCCGAGGTGCGCGGACGCGACCTCATGACCGGGCTCCCCAAGACCGTCGTGCTCACACCCGAAGAGGTGCGTGAGGCGATCGAAGACGTCATCTCGTCGATCGTCGCATCGGTCATCCGCTGCTTGTCGAAGGCGCCGCCCGAGTTGTCCCAGGACTTCCTCGTGCGTGGTATGTACCTCGTCGGTGGCGGCGGACTGCTCCGCGGCCTCGCCGAACGCATCGAACGCGAGACCGAAGTGCCCGTGCGCATGTCGAACGTCCCGCTCGAAGCGGTCGTACTCGGCGCCGGACATGTCATCGAGCACTACGAAGCGCTCAAAGGCATGTTCATGGGCGCCCGCCGCTGAGCGCCGCCAGCTTCCGTCTCGCTGCGTTCCGACATCGCTGCTCCCGGCCGAAAGGCCGCTCGGCTCGTCGCGTTTTGCGACACGAAAATCTGATCGCCGCTCAGCCAGCTGACGAAGCGGCCGCTGCGATGCGGGCTGGTGGCGACCTGGACCAGTGCGCCAGCGAGCTCGCTTCGTTGGGGTGTTTGCGTTCGTTGGGGTGTTTCGTTGCGGGAAACCCAGACGGAAACACCCCAACAGGCCGAAACACCCCAACGGGACGGAGGCACCCGGATGGAGCTCGGACGTAGGGTGGGGCGATGGCGCGAACTGGACGAATGATGTTGCCCGACGACCTCGCGGAGGATTTCCGGGACGGTTTCGCTCAGCTCCGCGAGGACTTCGACGTCCCCGGTGAACACCCCGCCGAGGTGCAGGCTGCGGCCGAGGTTGCGGCGAACCGGCCGTTCGACGTGGTCGAACCGGGTGGCACACCGGAGCGTTGGCAGCATGTCGACCGCACCGACATCGACGTTCCTGACGCTCGACCCGGCGTCGTCGACCGACCTGGATCAGGCGTTCGCCGTGTCGATGGCCGGCGACGACGTCATCCTGCACTACGCCATCGCCGATGTCGGGTGGTTCGTCCGCCACGGCGATCCGATCGACCGCGAAGCTTGGCAGCGCGGGAGCACGATCTACCTGCCCGACGGCCGAGCCGGACTGCATCCCGAGCGGATCGCCGAGGACGCCGGCAGCCTGCTGCCCGGCTCACCCAAACCGGCCATCGTCTTCACGGTACGCGTGGCGGCCGACGGCGGCGTCCGACTCGACGGCGCGGAGCGGGCGATGGTCCGCAACCGCTCCAAGCTCGCCTATTCGACTGTCACGCCGGCGGACCTTCCGGACGCCTTCCCGGAACTCTCGCGCCGCATCGAGATCGCCGAAGCAGCGCGTGGAGCGGACCGGATCCAGTGGCCCGAGCAGGAAGTCGTCCGCGCCGAGGGCGGCGGGTACACGTTGCAGTTCCGGCCACGCAACGAGGCCGAAGGCCAGAACGCGGCGATGTCACTCGCCACCAACATGGCGATCGCCGACGCGCTCTGGGAGGCCGAGGCGGGGCTGTTCCGCACGATGCCCCCGGTCGACGACCGACGCCTCGGTCGCCTGCGCCACACGGCACGAGCCTTCGGCCTCGACTGGCCCAGAGACGTCTCGCTCAAGGACTTCGAGCAATCACTTCCGGCCGGTGATGCGAGAACGTCGGCGTTCCAACTCGCCATCCGTCGCGCCGCCGGTGGTGCGTCGTACACGCCCTACGAGGAGTTCGAGCGAGACGGCGGCCCGAAGGACGGCGGTGTCAAGGACGGCAAGCCGTGGCACGCCGCGCTCGCAGCCACGTACGTCCATGCCACGGCGCCGCTCCGACGGCTCGCCGATCGCTATGTCATCGAAGCAACGCTGGCGATCGCCAACGGACGCGACGTGCCCGACGAGGTCTCGGAAGCGTTCCCCGAACTGCCGTCGGCGATGCGACGTGGCGACACCCTCGCCAATCGCGTCGACCGGGCAGCGATCGATCTCGCCGAGGCGATCCTGCTGCAAGGTCGCCAAGGAGACGTGTTCGACGCCGTGGTCACCGACGAGGACGATCGCGGCGCACGCATCCAGGTCAGCGAGCCGGCGGTCGTCGCCCGCACCGTGGCCCGGCGTGTCGATCCGGGTGACGCCATCCAGGTCAAGCTCGTCAGCGTCGACGTGACCGAACGCCGTATCGAGTTCGAACGCGTCGGATAGGGGCCAGACGTGCCTGGCACTTCTGCCCCCTCAGGCGGGAGCGAGGCGGTAGACCTGGCCGCCGAGGCTGAGTGCGTAGATGTCGCCGAAGGGACCCTCCACCACGGCCGTCAGCTCGGGCACCGTGGCGATCTCGACGACCGTCGGCTCGCCGACCGGACCGTCGGGCGTCGACGTCACCGAGGTGGTGTCCAAAGCCCACACCTGACCCGAGCAGTAGTCGCCGTACACGTACCAGCCGTTGAGGTCGCTGTAGGACGAGTCGCGTGCCACGACGCCGCCACTGACCGAGCAATTGCCGTTCTCGTGCACGTAGGACACGACCGGTAACGTGTGGCCGTCCGACGGCTGGTCTTCGTTGAAGCGATCGGCCGCCTCGAAGGCGCTCCATCCGAAACTGATGCCCTTACCGGCGCCGAGTCCGTCGGTGGCCGGAGCGAGGTCGATCTCCTCCAGCCGGTTCTGCCCGACGTCGCCGATCCACAGATCACCCGTCAGGGAATCGAACGAGAACCGCCACGGGTTGCGAAGGCCCAGTGACCAGACCGCTGCGTCGCACCCTCGACGTCGACGAACGGGTTGTCGTCGGGGATCGTGAACGGATCGGCGTCGGACGCGACCGGATCGATCCGGAGGATCTTGCCGAGACGTGACGACACGTCGAGCGCCGGACCGGTTGGGGTCGTCGGCGGAACCACCGTCGCCTGTGCCGATGTAGAGGAACCCGTCCGGTCCGAAGTCGAGTTCGCCGCCGTTGTGGTTCGCGAACGGCTGGTCGATCGTCAGCACCTCACGGTAGGAGGCGGGGTCGAACTGGAACGTGAGCGGGTCGTGAGCGAACTCGGCGACGACCGTGTTGCCGTCGCCGTCGTGAAGTCCACGTAGACGAGATCGATCTCGGGGTGGAACGCCAGTCCGAGCAGACCCTGCTCGTTGCCCTCGTTCGTGAAGGTTGCACCCGCCACGTCGGCGATGTCGAACACGGTCGTGGTCGATTCGTCGTCGGTGGCGATCACGACGCCACCGTTCTCGACGATGAACAGACGCGTGTCGCCGACGGCGCCGGTCGCCTCGACGGGCTCGTCGAACGAAGCGACCTCGATGAGACGCACGTCGGGGGTGGGGAGCGGGCCGGGCAACGTGGTGACCGGCGCGGCTCGGTGGGAGTGGCTTCGGTCGGCAGGTCGGCGTTCGGCGACGGCGTGAGAACCGTCGTGGACGATGCAGCGGACGATGCGCGACGATTCGGCGGACGAGTCGTCCGTCGCGACCGACTCGGTCTCCGCCGGTTCGGTGGGAGGTGGAGCGGACTCGGTCGTGGCCGGCTCGTCGGTGTCCTGCGAGGCGGGCACGGTACCGAGGGTCACCTCTGGGCCGTTCGATGTCGCGGCGGGGTCGGACCCTCCGGCGCAAGATGCAGCGACCAAGGCGATGACGGCGGCAGCGCCGAGTGTCGTGTGCGTGCGGAACGTCATTGGGTGAACCGTGCGAGCCCTTCCTGGACGACACTGACGGCGAGTGCGCCGTCGGCGGTGAAGATCGCACCGCCCGCGAGGCCGCGGGCACCGCCTGTGGAGATCGCTCGCTGCTGGTACATCAGCCAGTCGTCCACCCGGAACGGTCGATGGAACCACATCGCATGGTCGAGGCTGGCCATCTGCAGGCCGGGATGATCGAAGGCGAGGCCGAACGGCAACAAGGTCGTGTCGAGCAGCGTCATGTCGCTCGCGTAGGTGAGGATGCACGCCTGCAGCACCGGATCGTCCGGGAGCGAGCCGTTCGCCCGGAGCCACACGTGCTGGCTCTCGTTCGTTCCGCCCTCCCTGCTCATCGGGTCGCCGTCGACGTAGCGTAGATCGATCGGGCGTGGGCGGTGATACCAGTCGCCGATGCGGTCCTGGTGTGGCTGCCATGCGAGTGTGGAAGTCGGGGAGCTCGTCGGGCGGCGTGAGCTCTGCGTCCATCGAGATGTGATGGTTCGGGCCGTTGGGTTCTTCGTCGTGGAAACTCGCCTGCAGGTTGAAGATCGCTTTGCCGTGCTGGATCGCGACGACGCGACGCGTCGAGAAGCTCCGACCGTCGCGGATCCGGTCCACCTCGTACAGGATCGGCCGCTTCGGATCGCCGGGCCGCAGGAAGTAGGCGTGCAACGAGTGGACGTGGCGACCGGGCTCGTCGATCGTTCGGCTCGCCGCGATGAGCGCCTGACCGGCGACCTGGCCGCCGAACACGCGAACACGATCCTCGTCGGTCGAAGCGCCCCGGAAGATGTTGACCTCGATCACTTCGAGGTCGAGCAGTGTGACGAGGTCGTCGAGGGCCTGCTGATTCGGGTGTCGGCCGATGGAATGTTCGCAACAGTCATGTGGTGCTCATGTTGGCACGGATGGAGCCGTCGAGCGGGGCTCGTCGCTGCGTCGTGACCGCGCGCCACGCGACATACCGTTCGGCGATGGACCTGCTCGATCTCTCCAACGACGAACTGCTCACGACGACCCGGGCGGTGCGCAAGCGGCTCGACTACGACCGTCCGGTCGACGACGCCGACATCCGCGAGTGCGTGCGAATCGCGATGCAGTCGCCGTCGGGCTCGAACAACATGACGATGCAGTTCGTGGTGGTGAAGGACCGGCGAAGCGTGCTGCGATCGGCGAGATCTACGGCAAGTGCTTCGACATCTACCGGACGATGGACGGCGTGTACGCGGGCTCGATCAAGAAGGACGGCGACGCCGAGCAGGCCCAGCAGGATCGTGTGACCGACTCGGCCGAGCATCCTCGCCGGAGACGATGGGCAAGGCGCCGGCACTCGTGATCGCGTGCACGAAGACGGGTCGGCTCGACGGGCTGCCGGCGATGGTCGCCGCGTCGACGATGGGCAACGTGCTGCCTGCCATGTGGAGCTTCATGCTCGCCGCCCGTGCTCGAGGGCTCGGCACCGCATGGACGACGGTGGGGTTGATGATGGAGCAGGAGATCGCCGATGTCGTCGGGATCCCGTTCGACGAGGTCCAGCAGGCGTGCCTGAGCCCGCTCGCTCACACGGTGGGCACCGATTTCAAGCAGGCGATGCGTCCCGACCCCGACACCATCATCCACTGGGACACCTGGAACGGCTGAACCGCTCCACCTGCCGGGCCGGTCGCCGGTCGTAGCGTGTCGCCATGACCGGCATTCGGATGTCCCTGCTCGCCGAGCTCGCGCTGGCCACCAAGGGCTTCATGCCCGCCGATCGAAGGCGACGCGTTGTGGGACGCGGCGGTGTCGGCAGGTGCATCGGTGCCCGACGCCCCGATGCTCGAGGTCGGCTCGTACTGCGGTCGTTCGACGGTCTGGCTCGGCGATGCTGCCGAACGTTCGGGCACGGATGCTGTTCGCAGTCGACCACCACCGAGGCTCCGAGGAGAACCAGGCGGGGTGGGAGCACCACGACACCGATGTCGTCGACGCCGGCACCGGAAAGATGGACACGCTGCCGTTCTTCCGGCGCACGATGCACGACGCCGACCTCGAAGTCCTCGGTGGTCGCGCGTCGTCGGACGGTCACCGCAGGTCAGCGTCGGTGTGGACCACGCCGTTGTCGTTCCTGTTCATCGACGGCGGGCACGGCGAGCGAACCGGCACGACTCGACTACGAGGGCTGGACGCCGCACGTCGCTGTCGGCGGAACGCTCGCGATCCACGACGTGTTCCCCGACCCGGCCGACGGCGGCCGCCCGCCGTACGAGCAGATCTACCTCCCGGCGATCGAGTCCGGCCGTTTCGAGGAGGCGGGCGTGACGGGGTCACTGCGCATCCTCCGACGGGTTTGACCGACGGCGGACGTCGACCGACTCCCTGAAGATCAAGAATCGCGCGAAGCGTTGCCGCGGTCGACGTAGAGCATCAGGAGCCCTGCCGAGAGCATGATCGAGCCGGCCGCGATGCCCATGCTCCGTGGTCTGGTCCGGCAGCGATGAACGCACCGCCGAGGAGCGGACCGAAGACCCGACCCAACGCCATCACGGCCTGCGCGTCGCCGGCACGCTCCTCGGGGAAGCGAGAACGTGACGCCAGGAGTGCGAACGCCGCCGGGATCCCCATGAAGAAGAAGATGCCCCAGACGATCAGGCGGCGGCGAAGACGCCGGCACGTGGACGCTCGGCATCAGCAGAGCGAGGCCGGCGATGCAGGCGAACCACATCCCAGCCGGGCCGCGCGCCCCCTCCACTTCGCTGCCGGGATCGCCACGAGCTGCGTTCGCGCTGAACAACAGCGACACGACGAACGGCGACAGGTCCGTTGTAGGTCGGTGCCGATTGCGGCGGCGTACACGAACACCGACGAACCGCCGAGCGTGACCAACGTGAGCGCCACGAGCATCGCCTGCGAGCCGCGTGTCGCCGCGTGGCGGGTCCGGTGCGGACGCAACCGATCCACTCGAGGGACCTCCCCGACGAATGCGAGCGGCGACGCCGAGAGCACGGCCATGGCAACGAACAGCCACTGGTACCCGACCCCGCCGAGGACGGCGGTGATCAACGGCGGCAGGACCACGCCGATGAGCGGGCCGACCACCGCCACGTCACGCGGTCTTCTCGGCGTTGCCGAACGCTCCCTGCCAGGCGAACCAGGCAGCGAGTCCGAGCGACAGCCCGCTGCCGAAGCGGGTCACCGCCAGCACGCTCAATGTCGGAGCAACGGCTGAAGCGAGGTTCGCGACGATCCCGATCAACCCGAGCGTGACGAACACCCAACGCACCGGCTTGAGGTATCGCCCGGCCGTCCACGATGCCAGGACGAACCCGGCGAGTTGTGCCGTGGAGATCCAACCGACGGCGCCGACGGTCGTACCGAAGTCGTTCGCGAGTGGTCGGAGCAGGAAGGGCGTCGTCGTGAACACCGCGGTGCTCGACGCGATGGTCGCGAGGACGACTGCGTCGACCGACGGGCGCGCCGCGTGCAGCAGCCGGACGGGAACCTGCAGAGGTCAGCCCGCTTCTTCCAATTGGGGAGCGACGTAGCCGTGCTCCGCGCGCAGTTCGTCGCGGCGTCGCGCCGATCATGTCGCGCACTCGATCGCGGAGCGCCGGCAGGTCCTCGCGGGTCATGCCGGTGGTCTCGATCGGTTCGAGGACGCGTACTTCGGCGACGGCGCGGCCCATCCGCCAATCGTTCGGTCGGAGGCAGTCCCGTGTTCCGTGTACGGCCATCGGCAGGATCGGATGCCCGCCCTCGATGGCGAGCTTGAAGGCGCCGGGCTTGAACTTGTCGAGGTCGTCGGTCTTCGAGCGGCGGCCCTCGGGGAAGATCATCACCGACACGTTGTCGCCGAGACGCTGTGCGCATTCCTGGAGCGCTTCGACCGCAGAGTTCCGGTCCTCGCGGACCAGCGGGATGTCTCGGGCGAGGCGCATCATCCACCCCATGAACGGGATCTTCATGATCTCGTTCTTCGACAACCACTTCATCTCCGTCGGAAGGTGCGAGATGAGGATCATGTCGACGAAGCTCTCGTGGTTCGCCACGACGACGTACGGACGACGCATGTCGTCGGGCAGTTCGCCGGACGTGCGGAACGTCCACAGCGGGTTGAGCTTGCTCAGCGGGATCACGACCTTGCGGAACGCGTAACCGGCCGCATACGCGCCTCGGTCGAACGGCCAACTCAGCAGTCGGATCACCGCCACGGGCAGCGTGAACAGCACCACGGACGAGGCGAGGACGAGCCATCCCCATGCGGACAGCACCGTCCTGACCAACTTGGAACCCATCGCCGCGACTCTACGCGTATCGTCGGTCGTGATGGCAGTACGAATGAACGAGTTCGGACAACCGGTCGGGCCTCCGGTCGGCATGGATCCGCCGATCGCGGTTCCGTCGAGCGAACCGATGATCGGACGGTGGTGCACCGTCGTGCCGCTCGATGCCGGCGCCCACCGCGACGCCCCTCTTCGACTCGCTCGACGAGGCAGCCGACGACCGCTCGTGGACGTATCTCTTCCAGGATCGGTCCCCGTCGGCTGATCATTTCGCAGCGTGGCTTGCAACGCTGGAAGGCGGCACGGATCCGATGTACTTCGTCGTCGCGGACACCGACGGGCCGTGCGGGATGGCTGCTCTCCAGCGGATCGTCCCGCAACACGGTGTGATCGAGGTCGGCAGCATCCACCTCGCGGGACGACTGCAGCGCACCGCGGCAGCGACCGAGGCGATGTTCATGTTGATGCAGCGCGCCTTCGACACGGGATATCGCCGGTACGAGTGGAAGTGCGACTCGCTGAACGCTCCGTCACGAGCCGCTGCGCGGCGCCTCGGGTTCGTGTACGAAGGGGAGTTCCGCCAGGCGATCGTCTACAAGGGGCGCAACCGGGACACGTCGTGGTTCTCGATCGTCGACGGCGAATGGCCCCGACTCCGCAGCGAGTTCGAGCGGTGGCTCGACCCGTCCAACTTCGACGAGGACGGTCGGCAACGAACCCAGCTGGGTTGCGTCGCCGACTGAGTTCGCCGGGGCGACCGCCCTGATCAGTCGACGAACAGGTTTGCGGCCTGGGTGGTTCGGGTGATCGCGTCGACAGCGAGGATGACGGCTGCAGCGGTGTAGCTCGTGTACTCGTCGAACGGGAAGAGCACGGGTTCGGCGTGCTTGCCGCCGGGTTCCGGATACACGATGCCGGTCCAGTACGAGCCGTCGTCACGCCGATGCGTACGTGTCCACTTCAAGAGGTCGGTCGCGGTGTCCAGGTCGCCCATCGCAGCGAACGCCAGTGCGCACTCGGCGGTCTCCGACGCCGTGACCCACGGCTCGTCGCTCACACAGCGGATGCCCAGGCCCTCCATCACGAACGTGTCCCAGCCGTTGCCCATCCGAGCTTTCGCCTCGTCGCCGGTCATCGCTCCGGTGAGCACCGGGTAGTACCAGTCCATCGCCCAACGATGCTTGGGTTCGAAGGCCTCGGGGCGGGTGCGCACGGCGAGGGTCATCTCGTCAGCAGCTCGACGCCAGTGCGGCTTGGGGGTGTTGAGCGCTTCGGCGAGATGTGCCCCGCACCGCAGGGCGTGCTGGATGCTCGAGGTGCCGGTCATCAACGCGTAGTCCCATGGCCGGTCGTCCGGCACGGTCGCCCAGAGGGCCAACCCGTCGTCGCGCCGCAGCGAGAGGACGAACTCGAGCGCCTTCTCGACGGTCGGCCACATGTTGTCCGCGAAGCCGCGGTCCCACGTGCTGCGCCAGTGGTGCCACACGCCGGTCGCCACGTAGGCGCACACGTTGGTGTCGAGCTTGGCGTCCTCGATCGAGCCGTCGTTGGCGTAGTACGCGTACCAGCTGCCGTCGGTCGCGTTGGATGTCGTGCAGCCATTCGTAGGCGTGTTCGGCCTCCTTGTGGAGGCCGGCGACATCCAGCGCCATCGCCGATTCGACGTGGTTCCACGGGTCGCAGTGACCGCCGGGGAACCACGGGATCATGCCGGTGTCGAGCTGCAGCGAGGCCAGGTGCTCTGCGGTGGCGCGGAGTTCGTCGGCCGACATGACTCCGTCGAGATGTGGGATGGCACTCATCCGAGCACGTCGTCGCTCGCCGACTTGTGGCCGTAGAAGACGATGCTCTTGCCGAGTGCGGGGAGAGGACCTTCTCGGCGATGCGCGTGGAGGTCGGCTGTTCGATGATGTCCCACTCGAGGAACTCGCGATATTTCGTGACCAGCGGGTGGTCGTCGTCGCGTAGGCCGACGGCGCACTTGAGCCACCAGTACGGCGAGTGCAGTGCATGCGCCCGGTGTGTTCCCCGGAGGTCGAGTCCGGCGGCGCGGAGCTTCGCTGCGAGTTCGGTCTTGGAGTAGATCCGAACGTGGCCGCCGACCGCCTTGGGAGCGTGGTACTCGTCGCTGAGCATCCAGTTGATCTTCTCCGGCCCCCACGCCGGAACCGTCGCGGCGAACATGCCGCCCGGCTTGAGCACACGGACCATCTCCGAGATCGCTGCCACGTCGTCCTGGATGTGCTCGAGCACCTCGGAGGTGATCACCTTGTCGAAGCTTCCGTCGGCGAACGGCAGCCGGGTCGCGTCGCCGCGCAGCACACCCTTGATTCGCTCGTCGTCGATCTCGCCGGCATCGACCATCGCGTCGAGCGTGGCTGCTGTCTCGACCACTTCGTCGTGGGCGTAGTCGAGTGCGACGATGTCAGCTCCTCGGCGCGCACATTCGAAGACGTGGCGGCCGAAGCCGGCGCCGACGTCGAGGACGCGGTCGCCCGCCTGCAAACCGAGGCGATCGAAACGGATGGTCAACATGTGTGTGCAGATTCCGATTCGTTCAGATGCGCCCGTTGCGCTTCAACTTGGCGACGTTGGCCGGCATGGCGAGCACCTCGCGGTACTGCTCGACGGTGAGTTCGGCGCAGCGCTTCCAGGTCCAGCGTTCGAGGACGCGTTGACGACCGGCTTCGCCGATGCGGTCACGGAGTTCCTTGCTGTCGAGTCCCCGTGCGATCGCGGCGGCCAGCGCATCGCTGTCGCCAGCGGGGCATCGCAAGCGTGGTCTCGCCGTCGGTGCCGGTGACCTCCGGGAGTGCACCGCCGTCTGTGGACACGAGCGGCGTTCCCGAGCACATCGCTTCGATCGCCGGCAGGCTGAAGCCTTCGTAGAGGCTCGGCACGACGGCCAGCTCGGCCTCGGAGTACAGCTCGACGATCCGCTCGTCGGGTACCCCGGACACGAACTGGATGTGCGGCTTCAGCCCGAGTTCCTCGATGAGCCGCATCGACTTGCCCGGCTTGGGTTTGCCGATGATCGTGAGGGTGACGTCGCGCTCGGTGCGGAGCTCTCCGCAGCCCGCACGCAGCTTGGCCATTGCTTCGAGCAGGTAGCTCAGCCCCTTCAACGCAACGTCGGCCGACGCAGTGGTGATGAGCCGACCGGGGGTGCGCTCGACGCCCGCGACGGGCTTGAAGAGGTCGGGGTCGACGCCGACCGGCACGAGGCGCATGCGGTCCTTGCTGACGCCCATGTCCTTGTGGATGTCGTCGATGGAGTTCTGGCTGACCACGACGATCCGAGGGAGCTTCGAGGCGACCTTGCCCTGCATCTTGACGAACGAGTACCAACGACCGATCGACCAACGCCGGTAGGCGTTCTTGGCGGCGGCCATCTCCAGCTCACGATCCTTCGTGATCGGGTGGTGCAGCGTGACGATGGTGGGGATCTTCGCCTCGATCTTGAGGATGCCGTTGCCGAGGCACTGGTTGTCGTGCACCAGGTCGAAGTCCCTGGTGCGCTTCTTCAACTCGTTGGCAGCACGTGCGGAGAAGGCGCGCGGCTCGGGGAACGTGCCGGTGAGGAACTCGGCCATCTCCATGAGGTCGTAGCGATCGTTGATCTCCCAGTACCCGGGCAGACGGCCGGGGAAGTGGTCGTTGAACGTGTCGAGGCTCGGCAGCTGATGCAACGGAATGCGGTCGTCGAGCACAGGGTAGGGCTGGCCGCCGAAGACCTCGACGGTGTGGCCGAGATCGGCGAGCGCCTTGGTGAGGTGACGGGTGTACACCCCTTGGCCACCCACGTGGGGCTTGCCGCGGTACGTGAGATAGGCGACCTTCAATGGCGCGTCCGAATCCAGCACACTCCCGTTCGACGCCATTCGTCCGACGCTATCGCTCGCCGGTTACCGATCGGTAAGTGGCCCTCCTCACATCGGGTGACGACCTCACCCGACCGGCGCTGGATCGTGAGACGCGCCGTTCAGCAGCTGACGGTGGTGGATCCGTTGGCGCTGGAGGTGTTCCCGCGGGTGTCGGTGGCGGTGATCGTCCAGGACCAGGTGCCGTTGACCAGCGACGGGTCGTCGAAGTTCGGGCCGGCGAACGAGAAGTCGACCGATCCGAACCAGGTGCCACCATCTCGAGACATGCCATTGCTCGCCGACTGACCGTTGGGGCCCGAAGCGAAGAAGGAGACCGAGACACCCGATTCGTCCGTGACGCCGGCGGATCCGGAGATCCCGGCGAAGGTCGACGAACAGAAGCTCGAGGCCGATGCACCCGAGATGACGGGCGGCCGTTCGACCTGCGCGCTGAGACCGACCGAGAACGTCGAACCGTCGCCGCCGGAGACGACGAGACTCCCGGCGGGCCCGGAGCCCTCGGCGAGGCCACCTCGGTCGATGGACGCGGTGATCGCCGTCGATTCGCCGCCGCCGATGGTGCCGGAGCGAGGCGACACCGAGAACGAACCGGTGTCGCCGTCGACGCTGTAGGTCACCGGGAGCTCGCCGAGGTTGGTCAGCTGGATCGAGCCCGACGATGCACCCGAGCCCGATCCGAGGGCGATCGAACTGCTGTCGACGCCGAGCCGACCGGGTGTGGGCGCAGGCGTCGGTGCCGGAGTGGGAGGTGTCGACGGTTCGGGGGGCGGCGGGGCAACGGGCGGCGCAGCGGGTGGTGGCGCAGCGGGAGGAGCGGCAGGTGGCGGCGTGTTGTTCGCAGGTGGGGTCGGTCTCGGCGTGGGCGGCGCAGTGGTCGGCGGCGCGGTCGATGCAGCGGTCGGTCGGACGGTTGGGACGGGCTTGGGGGCTGGCGGTACGACAGCGGGAACGCTCCCGGCGACGGTCGACGTGACCGCAGTGGTGGTCGGACGCGTCGTGGACGTCGTCGAGATCGAACGAACGCTGTCGTTGGTGGCGCCGGTGCTGGTGGAAGGGGCAACGGTCGAGGTGCTGGCTTCCACCGCCTCGGTCGTCACGGACACGAACGCCTCGTCGCGGAGCGCATCGTCGTTGCCCCGGTCGGCGAACGCCACACCGAGTCCGCCGGCGACCAGGATCAACGACGCGGCAGCTGCTGGAGCGACCCACGCTGCGACACGGCGAGCGATCCGGACCACCTGGGGGAATCCGTCGCTGGCCGTGAACTTGTACGGCGTCGACGGAGGCGGACCCTTCGCACGCGCCGCATCGAGGATGCGATCGCGCAGGTCGTCGGGTGCGGCGTACACCGGGGCGGCGGCGAACATCGCCAGCGGTGCGACCTTGCTGCGTCGGGTGTCGCACACCGTGCAGGCGTCGACGTGGCGAGCCACACGCTTGCGAACCAGCACGGTGAATTCGCCGTCCCACGTCGCGAGGAGCTGGTCGAGGTCGTCGCAGTCGTTGCGGCCGGCCTTCGCGACCACGAACGCGGTGAGGCTGCGTTCCACCCGCTCGCGCATGCGGTGCACGAGCGTGTAGCTCTGGTTCGTGCTGACACCGAGCGCGTCGGCGAGGTCCTGTCCGCCGAGGCCCTGTCGGACCGACAGTTCCAGGACGAGTTGGTCGCGGTCGTCGAGTCCGCGAGCGGCGTTGCGGACGAGTTCGGCGAGGTCGTCGCCGGCCGCCTCGTCGGCGACCCGGGTGGACGGGTCGGGTGATGGCTCGAGGTGGCGATCGTCAGCCACGTCGTGCCCGTCGTCGGACCCGGAGAAGTCGGTGGCGATCGTCTGGCGACGTTGCTTCGTGCGTCGGTAGACCTCGTTGCGCAGAATCGCGAACAGCCAGGGCTTGAGGCGTTCGGGATCGCGTAGCTGACCCATTCGTTCGGCAGCGATGAGGATCACGTCGTGGAGGACGTCGGCAGCCTCGTTGCGGTCGTTGAGCATCGCTGCGGCCGTGTCGTGCAGCGAGTCGGCGAATCGGTCGTAGATGCCGGCGAGCGCGCCGGGGTCGCCGGCCAGGTGGCCGGCGACCAGGGCAGCGTCGCTCGTATGCATCGTCATGGGCCATGTGGCCTCCTCTTCACCTGTCCAGAGCGGTGAGCGGAGGCGATCTCGCGGTTTTCTCGTGTCGTTCGAGCACTTTTCTCGACGTGTCGGTCGATCCGACCGGTGGCCGACGCCGAGCGTCAGTTCCAGTCGACGCGCATGGTAATTCGGAGGGGGACCCCCGATGCGACGATTTTCGGGCGCACGTTGGGCGCGTCGGGCGGCCCGGTCTGCGGCTCGACGCACGTCGCGTGCTCGGGGCCGTCGTACACGACCCAGTGGTCGGTCGGCGAGGAGACGGTCACGGTCGAGGCGACCTGGCGGTCGTAGTGCAGGCGGATCGGATGGTGGTTCACGAAGCAGTCGTCCCACGGCCCCGGCGGGACGGCGACGAGTCGCCCGGACGGGAGCCCGGCGTCATCTCGCTCGTACATGGCGACCGGGTCGAAGTCGAGCCGGTCTGGTTTCGCGAACCACGGATGCCAGCCGAGCGAAGCGGGGAAGACGGAGCTGTCGCGTGACTCGACGCTCATGGCGAAGTCGATGCCCGTCGTCGTCAGCGCGAGGGTCTGGCGTGCCACTCCGGCGAACGGCCACCCGAGCGCGCCGACGAGGTCGCACGACATCTCGAGTCGTGTGGTGTCCCGCGCGTCGACGGTCCACGGACGGGAGAACGTGGTGCCGTGGATCGCGTGGCGATCGCGATCTTCGTCGGGCAGCGGACCGTCCGTGCCCGGTCGGGTCGGTGTCAACGTGCCACCGCCGCCGACATCGCCGTCCTGGTGGTTCAGGTCGAGCGCGACCAGCTCGCTCAGGAAGTCGAACCGTCCGTTGCGGATCCGGCCCGCCCACGGAGCCATCGGGAACGACCCCCATCCGGTCGACAACGGGTCCCCGGAGCTCGGCTCGGCGAGCAGGCCGACACCAGCGACGAGGATCTGGCGGACTCGCCCGCCCGAGGCCGGCGAGACGATCGCGGAGACCTTGCGCTCGCCGTCGGCTGCGATCAGTTCGACGTCGTCGGTCATGCGTCGAACCATACGGAGCCGGCGCTGGTGAAGGAGCACGGGTCCGGACGGAACCGGCACGTGCGACCTGCGACGATGGGTCGATGCGAGCAGTGGTACAACGGGTCGTGCGCGCCGAGGTCCGCAGTCGACCGACGCCCGATGCCGACTATGAAGCGGCAGGTCGGATCGACGTAGGGGCGTGCGTGCTCGTCGGCGTGACACACGGCGACGGGGAAGCCGAGGCGGACAAGCTGGCCGCCAAGCTCGCCGGGTTGAGGATCTTCGACGATGCCGACGGCGTGATGAATCTCGGAGCGACCGAGGTGGGCGCCGATTTCCTCGTCGTCAGTCAGTTCACGTTGTACGGCGACACGGCGAAGGGCAGACGCCCGAGTTGGATCGCTGCGGCGCGTCCCGAACACGCCGAGCCGCTCGTGGAGCGAGTCGTGCAGCAACTGCGAGCGGCCGGGGTCCGTGTGGCGACCGGACGGTTCCGAACCGAGATGCAGGTCGACCTGGTCAACGACGGTCCGGTGACGTTGATCGTCGAGACCTGACGTCGAGGGCGAGGAGCGCGACGAGCCCGATCAGGAGTGCGACGATGAACGGACGGTCACCGAGCGACACGTACCACGTGGAGCCCTCGCGCAACGGAATGTCGCGCGTGATCACTCGTTGTTCTCGTTGCGTCGTCCGGTCGAGCACCTCGCCGTCGGGGGACACGAACGCACTGAACCCCGTCGGAGCGGCTTGAGCGACCCAGCGACCGGTTTCGATCGCCCGGAGTCTGCTCGACGCGACCTGCTGGGTCTGCACGATCGTGCCGGTGTAGCTCGCTCCGTTGGTCGGGTTGACGATCATCTCGCTTCCGAGCGCCACACCCTCACGAGCGCGCCCTCCGAAGAACACTTCCCACGAGATCACGGTCGCCAATCGTTGACCGTCGGGGAGTTCGAGCACGGCGGGCGTCTCCCCGGGGACCGCGTCGCCGACCCGGTCGACGGCTGAACTGATGCGCTCGATCACGGATCGCAGCGGTACGTACTCGCCGAACGGCACGCGTCGGACCTTGTCGTACCGGCTGAAGATCTCGCCGTCGGGCGTGACGACCACATGGGCGTTGGTGAAGCGCCGCTTGCCGTCGATGCGAACATCCTCGGTCAGGCCGACGGCGATCGGCACACCGAGTCGGTCGGCTTCGGCGACCACGAGCGGCACGACGTCCGAGGTGTCGAAGGTGTCGACGTCGATCGTGTTCTCCGGCCAGAAGACGAGATCGAGATCCGGGTCGGGGTCGATCGTGCGCGTTGCTTCGAGGTGGCGCTCGGTGACCACGATCGACGGCACGTCGAGCGCGCTCGTGCCCTGCTCGCCGCCGCCCTGTACGACCGCGATGCGCAACGTGTCCCCGGTGTCGGTGCCGCTCGGCGCGACGACGGATGCGGCGACGGCCGCGATGGCGAGGCAGAGCGCGACCGTGACCGCCCGGTCAGATGACGCGGCCTCGATGTCGGCATCCTTGCTGGTGTCGATCGCATCGTTGTCGATCCTGCGCATGGCAGCCCGGACACCGGGGACGATCGCGAAGCCGAACTGGAACGTGACCCAGGTGAGCAGGATGACCCCGCCGACTCTCACGACGTCGCTGAGCGGTCCGCCGACCTGGCTGATGCCGAGCGTCGCCAACGGAACACCGCCGAACGGGAACGAGAAGCGCAACGCCTCGACGAGTGTGTGGGCGATCGGTCGGGCGAGGAGACCCCATCGGCCACCTGCTGCCGTGGTCGTGCCGATGGCGGCCGCCCCGGCATGGAATCCGGCGAAGATCGCAGCGGCGGCGACGTAGCCCGGGCCGGTGAGTTGAATCATCCATCCCATCCCGAGGAACATCCAGCCCGCACCGAACAACCAGCCGCGACGAGCCCGCCCGGCGCGAGACGTGGTGTCGGACAGGGTGAGATCGAACAGTGCGATGCCGATGAACGCCAACGGCCAGAAGCCCCACGGAGGCAGCGACAGCGCCACGAGCGCGCCGGCACCGAGGGCGAGCGCCGGCCGGGCGATCCTGTCGAGCGGGTAGCGCGGTGATTGCAGATCGCTCTCGTCTGGGCTCGTCACGGCGACAGTTCTACCGGGACGTCGCCGGTCCGGACGCGTTGCGTCCGATCAGGAGGAGAGCTCGAGGTTCACGACGATGCGCTGAGCGACCGACCCGGGCGGGTGGCACGCGAACAGTGTCGCCGTCGGCGTGTCGGTCGGGTCGACGATCCAGATGGCGTCGGGATTGACGATCTGCGTGCCGGTGACCGTGTATTCGATCTCACCGGCATCGGTGGTGAACAGCACGATGTCGCCGGCCACGAGTTGGTCGATGTTCCGGAACGGTCCGCCGTGGCTGGTGCGGTGCGCAGCGACGACGACGTTGCCGACCTGGCCGGGCATCGCCGTCCCGGGCCAGTGCCCGGGGCCGTTGTCCAGCGTGGTGAGGCGGATGCCTTCGAGGAGTGGTGCATCCAGCCCGAGGCTCGGGATCGAGATGCCGCCCAGCTGGATCTGATCCTCCGCGCCGCGAGGATCGGGCGGCGGGGCGATCGGCTGTGACGGTTGTTCGGGCAGCGTGGCGGCAGTCGTGGTCGGCGGCGCGAGCGTCGTGGTCGGCGCGGTCGTCGTCGACGTGGTGGTGGTGCTGGTTGTCGTCGCCGGTGCCCGCGTGGTCGGCGCTGCGGTGCTGTCGACGGTGACGCCTGCGGAGGTGAACACGTCCTCGACGGTCGTGGTCGTCGTCGTGCTCGAGGTGGAGGTGGTCGCGACGTCGCCGGTTCGCACCGCATCGTCGCCGGAGCCCACGAGGAACGTGAAGCCGCCGAGCGCAGTGACCGCCAGGACGGCGGGGACGCCGACCGTCAGCATGCGCGAGCGGGACGGGGTCGCGGTGGCGTCGGTTTCGGCCGCGACGGGCTCGGGCATCGGCCCGGTCGTCGGCGGCGGAAGGTCCATCGAATCAGTGTGGCAGAGGGTCGAGAGGTCCGGCGAGCAGTCCTGCAATTGTTCTCCCGCTTCGTACACACGCCGGGATGCCGATGCCGTCGTAGCTGGAACCGGCGACGGCGACGTTGTGCGGGAGGGTGGCTCGCACGGATTCGACCCACTGTCGATGGTGCGGCCGGTACTGGGC
This sequence comes from Ilumatobacteraceae bacterium, assembly GCA_963797925.1. GTDB lineage: Bacteria > Actinomycetota > Acidimicrobiia > Acidimicrobiales > Ilumatobacteraceae > Ilumatobacter_A. The sequence continues at coordinate 350,076 of CAWCQZ010000004.1, forward strand.
GAAGGCGCCCGGCCAGCGGCTGACCCGCACGTCCTCGGGGGAGAACCTGACACCGAGATGCACGGCCAGGTCGTCCAGTGCCTGCTCGACGAGGGTGTCGTCGTCGTGGTGGAGCACGGGTGCACCATCCCGACCGAGCGAGACACGCAGGATCTGTCCACCGTCCGGCGGCTGCCAGTGCGCCCACTTCTGACTGCCGAACGACACGGCGGTGACCGCTCGCTGCACCGGCTTGGGGACGAGGTATCCACTGCGTCCGCCCAGCCGCTCGGGCCATTCGTCGGCGGCGATGTGGAAGGACAGCAGCGCCACGTCCGAGGTCTCCGCTGTCGCCAGCAGCTCGGACGTGTCGGGTGAGATCGGTTCGAGCAGAGTCCGTGCGGCGGCGGCCGGCGTGGCGATGATCACTGCGTCGAAGGTGTCGTCGCCGACGACCCACGCCCGGGTGGCGCCTCCGTCGGTGTGCGCTTCGATGCGGACGCTTCGACCGGTTTCGATCTCGACGCCGTTCGAGCGAGCGGTGTCGACGGTCGCTCCGACGAGGCGGTGCATGCCGGATGCGGGCGTGGCGAAGATCGGCGCAGCCGAAGCGCTCGCAGTCCCCTTCGATGCGGTCCGACGAGCGGCGATCAGCAGGCTGCGGCTCGACGTGAGCGCAGCGAGCTGTGGCATCTCGGCCAGGCTGAACCGGTCGGTGTCGGTCGCGTAGATGCTGCCGACGAGTGCGTCGACGAGGCGCTCGTGGACCTCGTTGCCGAAACGGGCGCGCATGAACTCGCCGATCGAATCGGGGTCGGTGGAGGTCCGCGGGAGGAACGGTTCGAGGGCGGCTCGCGCCTTGCCTCGCCATGACAGCAGCGATGACTTCGCCAACGAGAGTGGGTTGCCCGGCACGCCGAGGACGAGTCCGTCGGGGATGTCGTGCATGCTGTCGTACCAGACCGCCGCGCCCACCTTCCGTGGATGGACGAGTTCGTCGGCCAGGCCGACTTCAGCAGCGAGCGCCGTGGCGTCCGGGACGCGAGCGAGGAACGCGTCGGGCCCGCAATCGACATGATCGAGACCGGCGAACGGCGTCGACCGACTCCGGCCGCCCACCTCGTCGTCGGCTTCGAACAACACGACCCGGTCGAGCGCGCCGTCGGCGAGCATCAGACCGAGGTGGTGTGCCGCCGCCGCACCGGTGATGCCCCCGCCGACCACCGCAACACGCCGAGAACGCTCCGGTACTGCGGAAGTCATGGCGATCTCGTTTCCGAGCGATCGTGCGAACCAGTCATTCGAGCATCAGGGTACGGACGGAGGTCGTCGGCTCGGCAGTTCGTTGCTGCTGCCGTTTCGGTTCGCGATCGTTGTCGGCGGTCTCGAGTCGGCGACAGATTCACGGTTCGACGAGTGAGGTCGCATCGTCGCTGCAGACTGTCTTTCCTTCACCGAAGACTTCTTCGTCCGTTCTCCTCGCAACGATCTGCCAGGCACCGTCGATTTCGAAGAGCGCGTACCGGCTGATGCGCGATTCTGGGAAGCCGAAGATGATGTCCTCGCTGTTGGCTGGGTCGGTGATGTCGTTGAATCCCGGGACGTAGATCTCGACCTCGGTCGATGTGCAGACGAGCACGGACGCCTCGAGCCCATCCTCGGTGAACGCCTCGACCTCGATGAACTCGTACAAGAAGGTGTCGGTTTTTCGTGCGAGGGCGCCCTGGCCGTTCCAGCGTTCGATGTTTCGGATGGTCGGAACCGCGAAATCGGGATGCATGCCCATCGTGACCGGGGATGGGTCGCATGCGGGGAGTTGATCGAGGCAGCCGACGAACGACGTGAAGTAGCTGAGCATCGTCTGTTCGAGTTGGCCTTCGACGGTGAGCGGATCATGGATCGTGTTCGGGGGTCCCGCTGGAGACGTTGATTCCGTCGGCTCCGGGTCGGTACTGGGAACTGCGTCGTCGGTGATCGTGGGGGCGGCCTCTTCGGTCGGTTCGAGGTCGGGAGTCGTTGCTCGTTCGACGTCTGACGGTACGGCTGTCGTGTCTGGCGCATTGCTGACGGGCGGAATGCTGACGGGCGGAGCGACCGTGGATGTCGACGCTGCAGCCGAGGTGGTCGTCGTCGATTCGGACGTGTCGGTGGATGTCGTGGATGGTGAAACCGACGTCCCCGTCGACGCACCGCACGCCACGAGAAGCGACGCCGAGAGGCACACGCCGAGCGAACGAAAGCGAGTCACGAGACGAGGCTGTGCTCGAGGAGACCGAAGTGGACGAAGGATGCAAACACGCCCATCAGTCTGGCGGGCGTGACGGTACGTGGCCACGGGGACCAAGACCCGTCTCCGACTGAAGATCACCACCGGAGTCTCTTTCGCCCTGGGTTCCCCGAGACGGACCTCGACCGAACGCGGATGGCCTGACATGCGCTTTTCAGGCCGCTTCGGCCGGGTTGGGTGGAGGTTGTTCTTGCTCGGGTGGCGGTGGCTCGGCCTCGGTTGGAGGCGTGGGCGTTGTGGTGTGTTGTTCTTGGAGGATGTCGGGCAACGCTGTCGAATGCAGCGTGCCGTCTGGGTAGGTGACGGTGAGTTCTCGGGTGTCAGGATCGAGTTGCAATCGCCATCGGCCTTCGTGGGCTCGGTGGTGGTGATGTCCGCACAGCGAGAGGAGATATTCGAGGTCGGTGGGGCCTTGGTGTGCGGTCCATTCGAGGAGGTGGTGGATTTCGCAGCGGTCGAAGTTGGTGTTGCATCCGTCGACTGCGCATGTGCGGTACATGGTGCGCAGGGCGGTGCGTTGTTCGGATGTGGCGAGGCGTTGAGCTCGTCCGACGTCGAGCGGCATGCTGTCGCCGTCGAGGACGACGGGGATGATGTGTGCGTCGCAAGCATGACGGCGAACGGTTTCGGCCGGTACTGGTGTGCCGTCTGAGTACTCGCCGAACTTGTCGGCGCCGCATTCGTCGAGCAGCGCCGGGAGTGAGATGTTGACGGAGACCGAAGCGGGGGTCCGTGACGTGCTCTGAGCGCCGGTGACGAGGTTGACCAATGCGATTGCGGAGAGTTGTGCTCGGTCTTTGCTGTTCAGGTCGGGGTGGGTGCGAAGCGATCGAACTTCGGCGTCGATGCATCGGTTGACCTTCTGCCAGTCGTCGGGGTGCAGTTCGCCGCGGATCTCGCCCATGCCGGTCTCGTCGTTCTTGCCCAAGGTGATGCGGGCCTGATCGCGTTGGCGTTCGGATTCTTCGATGCCGTCGTCGTCGGACTGTTGCTGGATCGTCTTCTTCAGGTGGCGTCGGAACTGTTCGGGTGTGGAGCCCGCGGCGTGTGATGCGAGTTCGTCGTCGAGATCGAGCAGCGAGGCGCGTTGGTCGTCGTCGAGCTTGGCGATCTCCGAAGCGAGCGCATCAGCATGATCGGCAGACACTTTGCCCTTCTCCAAGAGTTCGGTCATGCGTGGCGCGTCACCCAAGGCATCGGCTCGCGCTGCGGCTTTCTGGGCGGCGTGGCGGCTGGCGCGCCCGGTCCGGTTCATCGCGTCGACAGCCGGGGCTGCGCCCTGCGTGTCGGCCAAGACCTGTTGGCGTCGTGCGAACTGGGCTTCTTTCGCGTCGAGATGACCACGCAGGATTGCGATGTTCGTGAACCCGGTCGCAAGCTCGCCGGGTCCGGCCTGGTCGACGGTGATGCCATCGATCAGAGCGAGCCGCGTGGACGAGTTCATGCGGAGCATGGTAGTCACGAATTCGAGAGAAAGCAACATGTGTTCGAGGTAAAGACATCCAAAACGTAAATTGTTCGGCCACTCGTTGGCGCACTCCGAAATGCGTCGCTGACTTGAGGAAACCGAATGCGAGAATCAACTCGTGCGCCGTGAAGAACTGATTGCCGAGGTCGACGCCGAGTTCGAGACGATCTCTGCAGGCATGGAGCGGTGGCCTGACCCGCATCCGACGGGCGAGATCCTCGACGAGGAGTACTCACGCACGACCAATCCAGCGCGCTTCCGGATCATCGGTGCCCGGTGCGAGGCGTGGCTGAAGGTCCTGGTCGACCGTGGTCTGTGTTCCGTCGAACGCGACGTCGAGGTCGTCTGGGCGGATCCCCTGTCGATCGCGACGAGCGGTCAGGATCGGGCGGTGCCGTCCGTCGTCGAAGCGCTGCCGCTCGTCGTCCGACGCACGCAACACGCGGTACTCGGCGACTTCGGTGTCCGACTCGGCATCGGCAGCCCAGTGGAACATCTCGGAGCGATGCCTCGATGTGGCTGCGATGCCTGCGACGGCGGTTCCGAGTACGAACTGGACGAAGTGGACCGTGCGTTCTTTGTCGTCGTGAGCGGTGCCCTTCGACGGCTGACCCGGCAGGACAGGCTGATCACGGTCGAGGACAACGGATGGAGCGCGTCCGGTCGGTTCGATCGGGGCGAAGTGGAGACGATCCTGGCTGACTCGACGGGGTGGGCTGAGGTGTCCGGAGCCCCGTGGGGAGTCGGAGGGTAGTTCTCCCCATTCCGCTCGGTGGGCCCTGCCGTCATTGTTGACCGCAGTACTTCAGATCCAGCCCAGGAACCCCGCCGCTCCCTCGGCCCTTTCGCTCGCCGGCCGAGGCCGTAGCCGACCGGCGCCCGGTCCGGGTTCGCAGCCTCGCCATGGTGCTCGCAGTCGGCGCCCTCGTCGGTGGACTCAGCCCGATGATGTGCCGCCGCCGCACCGGTGATGCCCCCGCCGACCACCGCAACACGCCGAGTTCGCGACGATGCCGGGCCGGTCGTTGCCGTGCGATCGTTCGTGGAGGCCATTCAGCGCTTCAGGGTACGGACAGACGTCGCAGGTCGGCAGCTCCCAGTACCGCAGGTCGAGGGGCGTGTCACTCGTTCGGCAGGAATTCGGTGACCCACCAGTGGGTCGGGTTGCCGACGGGGCCGTTGAGCTGGCGCCAACCCTCGCTGCCAGCGCGGGCCCGGCCGTGAGGCGCGATGGCAAGGTGGACCTCGGCGCCGATCGGGTTGTCGAGCGGTGATCCCGTGTCGGGCTGCTGACCGACTCGGATGTTGCCTGCGAACGTCATGGTCTTGTCGTACGCCACCCGGCCATCCAGCTGGTAGGCGCCGCCGCGGGCGGGTGCGTCCGCAGCCATGTCGTCGACATCGCACTGGTCGTCGGTGCACGACTCGGGATCGTTGAAGACGATCAGCCACAGCGTGAAGACCTCGGGAGCGTTCGCGGCACCCGGGCTCACCGCCGGGTGTGGTTCAGCCCATGGCGACACCATGTCGCCGGTCGGATACTCGTAGCTGCCGGGCTCGGGCGCCGGGGCGTCGACGGTTGCGCCGAGGCCGTCGTCGCGGCGTTCGAGTCGAGCGGCATCGGTCGCGAAAGCCGGTTCCGCCCCGCCTTGCCCCGGGATGTCGGAGATCTGGACATCGCCGTTCGACTCGTCCGTCGCTGCGAGAACCACGACGACCAGTGGGACGAGGACGGCGACCGCGAGCACGGCGATCATCCACGCCCGCCGTGCGGTGAGTCGTCGTTCCGAGTCGGGTTTCGACTCGTTCGATTCGGTGTGGTCGTGTCGGAACTCGGTATCGGTCATGTCGGACTCACGATCACTGGATGGAAGGAGGCGAGTGGGGACGCGTCCGGGATGCCGAGATTGCACGACCCGACCATCGTCGTACGAGTGACCACGGCGGCAGCGCTCGTTCGTCCGCCGGGCTCGGCAGTCGTGATCGCTTGAATCGCACCGAGCACGCTCGGGATCTGGTCTCGACCGTCGAGGTCGAGTTGGGCGGTCGTGACATCACCGACGGCCGACCGCAGGGTCATCGTGCCGAGCTCGGTGCTCGCGTTGGTCAGCTCGAACAACACGACCGATCCGCGTTCGATCCGGACACGGCCGTCCTCGAAGGACGCGCCGTCGAGTCGCGCGACCTGGCAGCTGTCGTCGGTGAGAACGAGTTCGACGGTCACGTCGGGCTCGCGCTGCCAGCCGGGCGCATCGAGCGCGATCGGTGAGACGAACAGATGGTCGAGTCCGATCTCGCCTTCCAGATTCTGCAGTTGGCCGTCGATCGCCGCCAGGTGGTCGCCGGAGCGTGACAAGGCGACGCCGGCCTCGCCGAGGCCGAGCAACGTGTCACCGCCGCCGAGCTCGCCGTCGAGGTAGCGACCGATCGCCAGCTCGACAGCGGTGTCGAAACGCTTGATGGTCGAGGTCAGCACGAACTCGCGGTCGGCCGCCGAGGCGGTGAGGTATTCGTCGGCGTCCGATCCGATCGTCCACACGTGGTCGTTCGCGTCCGACCACTCCCGCGCAGCTCTGATCACACCGACTCCAGCCTCGCCTGTGTCGTGGAAGATCACGTCGGCGCCGTTGGTGAACATCGTCCTGGCCAGGTCATGGGTGAGGTCGTCCCGAGTCTCCGCTGCGACCAGCGGGTCGGCGACGGGCCCGAGGAACATCGAGACGACCTCGACACCGGGGTCGGCCCATTGCGCGCCCTGCTCGAACCCGTTCCGGGACCGCTCGCTACGGAACGACTGATAGCCACCGATGAAACCGACCTCGTCGGTCTGCGACGTGAGCGCAGCCGCTGCACCGGCGATGAACGCGCTGTCCTCGACGGCGAAGTGCATCTCGCTGATGTTCGCAGCCTCGAGGTGCACGGCGACCGGGTCGATGGCGACCCACTGGACATCCGGATAGTCGCCGGCGACCTCGTCGAGGTCGAAATCGAACTCGCTTCCGACGATGATCAGATCGCTTCCGGTCTCGGCGAGTCGGCGCAGGTCGCTCTGAGGGTCGACCAGCGGCTCGACGAGGTCGACCTCGAGTTCGTCTCGCGTTCCGAGGCGCCGACACCCTGGATCATCATGTCGGTGATGCCGAGATCACCGGCGACGCCGTGGACGAGAGCGACCGCCGGCCTGGTGTCGTCGGGCGTCAACAGCACCACGCCGACGACGGTCGCGCCGACGACCATCGCTCCGACGCCGAGTCCCCACAGTCGACGCCGTGCTTGCCGGTCGACCTTGACCTCGCGGGCCAAGCGTTGCTCGTCGGCGATCTGCTCCCTCTCTCGCTGCAGGATCGAGATGTCGAGGAACCGTTCCTCGTCTCGGCTCAACTTCAACGTGCTGACCGCTGCCCACCCCTCGTAGTCGGCGAGACGCTCACCCGACAGGAGGTAGTCGTCCTTCTCGCCGGACGCGGTCCACTCGTCGAGCGCGGTCGCCAGTCGCGCCCGGCTGCGCACGTCCTTGTGTCCGTCGTCGATCCATTGCCGTAGCCGGGGCCACTCGTTGAGCAATGCTTCGTGGGCGACCTCGACGGTCGGTGAGTCGGTCACCGGATCGCGGTCGAGCGTGAGCAGGCGGTGCGCCCCGAATCGTTCGATCACGGTCTGGAGGACGACGACGTCAGCGGCGATGGCGGCGATTTCGGACGCGACGACGCGCCGCCGACCCCACGCTCCCTGGTCGACCACGGTGACAAGGCGGAGGAACAGCTGCTTCGCTGCGGATTGCTCCTCGGTACCGAACGTCTCGTAGACGACTTCCGCGTGGCGGGCCAGCGCGCCGTTGACACCGCCCATCTCGTCGTAGCTGTCGAGTGTGAGCGTCGGTCCACCGCGCCGATCGAACAGCTCCGTCAGGGCGTACTGGAAGGGTGGCAGACCACCGGCCTGCCCAGCGACGTCGGCGAGCAACTGCACGACGAGCGCAGGTTCCAGGGACACCCCGGCATCGGTCAGCGGGTCGCGAGCGGCAGATTCCAGTTCTTCGAGCGTGAGTGGAACCACGTTGACGATGCCGGCGCCGAGCATCTTGGCGAATCGTGGGTACTCGAGCGGCCCACCGTAGAAGTCGGCCCGGAGTCCGATCGCGACGACGATCTGACCACGCCCGTCATCGAGGACGACCTCGAGATCGCCGATGAATCTGCGCTGCTCGTCGACGGACGCCAACGTGAAGAGCTCTTCGAACTGGTCGATGACGATGACGATGCGGGCGGTCTCGTCGGGGAGCAGGCGCAGACAGGCGCGAAGGATCCCGTCGTGGTCTCCGAGGAGATCCGACAGGTTGTGGGGTGCGTCGGGCGCAGCTCGGTAGAGGGAGGCTTCGAGTTCGAGGAACGGCCGTGCTCCCGGGACCATCTGGGCGACCAACCAGTTGGCGGACCCTGGTACGGCCCCGGCTCGTAGTCGAGGCACGAGGCCGGCGCGCAGGACACTGGACTTGCCCGAACCGCTCGCTCCGACGAGCGCGAGCAGGTTGGAGCCGGTTGCGATCCGTTCGACGACGTCATCGATCAGTCGCTCACGTCCGAAGAATCTGGAGACGTCGTCCTCGGTGAACGAGTGCAGACCCTTGAACGGGTTGGTGAGCACGTGTGGCGCGTCGACCGTGAGGGTCTGCTCCGATGTCGCGAGTTCTGGGTCGTGGAGAAGCACCTGCTCCTGGATGTGGCGAAGTCCTGGCGATGGAACGATCCCGAGCTCCTCGCCGACCGTTCGGCGGTATCGATCGAAGGCGCGTAGTGCGTCGGCCTGTCGTCCGGAGCGGTAGAGCGAGATCATCTGCATGCTCACGAGACGCTCTCGGCGAGGATGATCGAGGACGAGCTTTTCCAACTCACCGAGAACTCTGCGATGCCGCAGTGCCCGGATGTCCGCGTCGATCCGATCCTCGATCGCGCCGAGGCGAAGCTCATCGAGCCGTGCGGCGTCGGCTTCCGCGAAGTCGTCGTAGCGGAAATCTTCGAGCGCGGCGCCTCGCCAGAGATCGAGGCCCCGCCTGAGCAGGCGAGCTGCCTCGTCGGGGTCGTCGTCGAGCAACCGATTGCCTTCGACGACGAGGCCCTCGAACCGGTGCGCATCGATGTCGGCGTCGTCGACGACGAGCGAGTAGCCCTGATCCCGCGTGACGAGCACGTTGCCCCGAGCGTGCGCTTGGCGTCCGGGTTCGAGGATGGAGCGGAGGCGCGAGATGTAGACCCAGAGTGTGCGTTCCTTGCCGGTTGGATCATCGGGCCACAGCTCGTCGAGGATCCGTTCGGTCGGGACGAAGCGGTTGGCGTTGAGCAGGAGAAGCGCGAGGAGGCCCCGTTGTTGCCGGGAGCCGACGTCGATCGGCTCACCGTCGTCCGTCACCTCGAGCGGTCCGAGGATGCCGTAGTCCAACTTCCCTCCTGCGCATGCGTTCACGTCGGTCATCTCATGGCTAGCAAAGTCGGCGGACCTTACTGACCGCTTAATGCAGCTGAGCCGTGCGCTGACTGGGGCTGAGCGGTGGTCGGTCGTTGCTCGGACGGCGAGCGAACCGGTTGTTCAGCCGGTGTCAAGGCGGTGTCGCGATCGTTGCTCGTGCCGCTCCGCAGTGGGGTTGCACATCGACAAGGAGCAACAAGATGCATGATCAATCAACAACGCCGATCCCCTTCCGCCGCAGCCGGCGGATGATGGCGATCGGTCTCGCAGCGGTGGTGTCGATCGGGGCGTTCGGCGTCGCGGTCGACGCTCAGGGCGGCGGTCACACGATGCGCCAGAAGGCCGACGTGATGGAACAGGGCGGCGGCGACACATACAAGTCCAAAGGCGCCACGCTCATCCGCACCGACCACTCGGTCGAGGTGAAGTGGAAGGTCCCGACTCCAGATCCAGGGTCGTACACCTACCCGGACCCAGCACCCACGCATCCGCCGATCCAGCCCGGTCATCCCGAAGTCTTCACACTCTGGATGTTCGTGTTCGACAACCCGGAGCTGTGCAGCGACGACGTGTGTGACGGCAACGACGTCGGCGACACGCCGGCTCGAGGCAGCGTGTATCAAGTCGACGGCGAGATCGCCGACCAGCACCAGCTGAGAATGGGTGGCAAGGTCCGGCTCGGACAGACGCCAGAGGCCGGGCTCGGTCTGTCGAACCCGCTGGGTGCCGAGATCCACGTCGCAATGGCCCCTCACGGCCAGGCGACCGACGGCGATGGTCTGGTCACGCAGCTGAACACCCCAGCGGGCAGCCCACCGTTGTGGTTCGCAGCGGTCCTGCTCGCCCCCGGGTCTCCTGGTCACTGACCGTACGACCCGGCAACCGACCGATGGCCGACGCCGAGAGGCGCCGGCCATCGGCCGCGTCGCAGGCCCAGTGCGAACGTCCGTCGGGGTGTTTCCGTCCGTCCGGGTGTTTGGTGCCGGGTTTCTCTGACGGAAACACCCCGACGGACGGAAACACCCCGACACGACGCACATACCCGGCTCATGAGTTGCGTTCCGGGTGCCGATCGTGGTTACATGAATCCCGTGCAGCGCTCGACCGAACTCCTCGTCGTAGTAATCCAGTAACACGCGCTCACACATACCTGTGCGTGTTCGACCTCCCAGCCGGGGGGTCTTTTGCTTTTCGGCGCGGGTTCCCCGCCGATTCGACCGCACAGCGACCACACTGAACACCAACTCCGGAGAACGCCGGAAAAGATTGAGGCAACACGATGGCTGAAGAACCGAAGCATCCCGAAGGCGAGCGCATCACCGGGGCTCAGGCCCTGATCCGCTCCCTCGAGATGGAGGGCGTCGACCTGATGTTCGGCTACCCGGGCGGCTGCATCCTCCCGGCGTACGACCCGTTGCTCGAATCGTCGATCCGCCACGTCCTGGTTCGCCACGAGCAGGGTGCGGGCCACGCGGCCGAGGGCTACGCCCACGTGTCGGGCAAGCCCGGTGTCGCCATGGTCACCTCCGGGCCGGCGGCGACCAACCTCGTCACGCCGCTGATGGACGCCTACATGGACTCGATCCCGATGGTCGCGATCACCGGCCAGGTCCCGACTGCAGCGATCGGCTCCGACGCCTTCCAGGAGTGCGACACCGTCGGTATCACCCGCTCGTGCACCAAGCACAACGAACTCGTGATGTCCGCCGACGAGATCCCGATGGCGGTCCGTCAGGCCTTCCACATCGCCACCACCGGCCGTCCCGGCCCGACGCTGATCGACGTCCCGAAGGACGCGCTCACCGAACGAGATGGACTGGCACTGGCCGAGCGACGACGACGTGCTCGCCTCGCTGCCCGGCTACCGCCCGAACGTCAAGGGCCACCCGAAGATGATCAAGCAGGCCGCCAGCGATGATCCTCGGATCCGAGCGCCCGATCATCTACGCCGGCGGCGGCATCCTCAAGGCCCGCGCCGCCGAGGCACTGCGCGAACTGGTCGAACTCGTCGACGCCCACGTCGTCACCACGCTGATGGCGCGGGGCGCCTTCCCCGACGACCACCCGCTGTGCCTCGGGATGCCGGGCATGCACGGCAACGCGACGGCCGATCACGTCGATGCAGCAGAGCGACCTGCTCGTCGCCCTCGGCAGTCGCTTCGACGACCGCATCACCGGCAAGGTCGACGCGTTCGCCCCGGACGCCAAGATCATCCACGTCGACATCGACCCGGCCGAGCAGGGCAAGGTCCGCCGCCCCGACGTGCCGATCGTCGGCGACGCCAACTACGTGATCGTCGAGATCATCCGCGAGATCAAGGAACTGCTCGCCGCCGGAACCGTCCAGGCCGACACCTCGGCGTGGAAGAGCAAGATCTCGGGTTGGCGCGAGCAGTTCCCGATGACCTACGAGATGTCCGAGCCGGGCGCAGCGCTCAAGCCGCAGTACTGCATCGAGCAGCTGAACGAGCACTGCCCCCGAGGGCACGATCGTCGCGTCCGGCGTCGGCCAGCACCAGATGTTCACGTCGCAGTACTGGAAGTTCAACGACCCGTACACGTGGGTCAACTCCGGCGGTCTCGGCACGATGGGCTTCTCGATCCCGGCAGCGATCGGTGCGAAGGCGGCGATGCCCGACCGCACCGTGTGGGCGATCGACGGTGACGGCTGCTTCCAGATGACCGCGACGGAGATGATCACGGCAACGCTCGAGAAGCTGCCGATCAAGGTCGCACTCCTGAACAACAGCTTCCTCGGCATGGTCCGCCAGTGGCAGGAGATGTTCTACGACGAGCGCTACTCGTCGGTCTTCCTCGACAGCGCCAAGGTGCCCGACTTCGTGATGATGGCCGAGTCCATGGGCTGCGTCGGCATCCTCGTCGAGTCGCCCGAAGAGGTCGGCCCGGCCATCGAGAAGGCCAACTCGATCAACGATCGCCCGGTCGTCGTCGAGTTCCGCACCGATGCGACCGAGGGCGTGTTCCCGATGGTGCCTGCCGGCGCCAGCAACACCGACCTGATCCTCCACCCGAGCCAGCGCGACGACGCCGAGCGTCTCAAGCCGGAACCCGAGCCCATCGACACCAAGCTGAAGGACGGCCACTGATGATGCCCCGCACCCGCGAGTACGGCGTGAACACATACCGCGAGACGATCAACCACCACATCCTCTCGGTGCTCGTCCAGAACCGACCGGGCGTCCTCGCTCGAGTCGCTGGGCTGTTCGCTCGCCGTGGCTACAACATCTTCAGCCTCGCCGTCGCTCCGGCCGAGGACCCGCACCGCAGCCGGATCACGATCGTCGTCGACCTCGACTCGGCGCCGCTCGAACAGATCACCAAGCAGCTGTTCAAGTTGATCGACGTGATCAAGATCTCCGAGCTCGACCCGTCCCGCAGCGTCGAGCGCGAGCTGATGATCGCCACGATCAAGGCAGCGGCCGATCAGCGCAGCGAGGTCGCGAGCCTGGTCGACATCTTCGAAGGAAAGATCATCGCGGTGTCCGACGAGGTCATCACCGTCAGCCTCGAAGGCCACCCCGAGAAGCTCGACGACTTCGAGGACCTGCTCAGCGCCTACGGCATCGTCGAACTCCAGCGCACCGGTCGCGTCGCGCTCCCCAAACTCGACCGCTCCTCCCGCCTACGCCTCGCGAACTGACCCGCCCGTCCTTGCTCGCCTCGCCCGGCACCATCGCTACAGGGTTCCGACGGACGAACCCTGTAGCGACGGTGCCGGGCGGCAGGGGACCGGGTCGGGCCGAGGCGGGCGGCTCGCAACGTCACCGGTAGAGTCGGACCGCCCTCGTGGCCCGGCCTGCTGGCTGTATCTCCGAACATCCACATCGAACACCATCAATTGAAAGGCAGGGCCGACCATGGCCGTCACGCTGTACTACGCCGAGGATGCAGATTCCTCGATCATCCGTTCCAAGAAGGTCGCCGTCATCGGCTACGGCTCGCAGGGCCACGCCCACGCGCTGAACCTGAAGGAATCGGGAGTCGACGTCATCGTCGGTCTGCGTGAGGGTTCCTCGTCGAAGGCCAAGGCCGAAGAGGCCGGCCTCACGGTGATGTCGATCGCCGACGCCACCAAGGCCGCCCAGGTCATCATGATCCTGGCGCCCGACACCGAGCAGAAGAAGGTGTACGACGAGCACATCGCTCCGAACCTCGACGACGGCGACGCCATCGCCTTCGCTCACGGGTTCAACGTGCACTTCGACCTGATCAACGCGCCCGAGGACGTCGACGTCATCATGATCGCCCCGAAGGGACCCGGTCACCTCGTGCGCCGCACCTTCACCGAAGGTGGCGGCGTGCCGGCACTCATCGCAGTCGCACAGGACGCCACGGGCAATGCCCGCGCCGTGGCCATGTCGTACGCCGATGCGATCGGCGGCACCCGCGCCGGAGTCATCGAGACCACGTTCACGGAAGAGACCGAGACCGATCTGTTCGGCGAGCAGGCCGTGCTGTGCGGCGGCGTCACCGCAGCTGGTCCGCGCCGGCTTCGAGACGCTCACCGAGGCGGGCTACGCCCCGGAGATGGCGTACTTCGAGTGCCTCCACGAAGTGAAGCTGATCGTCGACCTCATGTACGAGGAGGGCATCGCCGGCATGCGCTACAGCATCTCCGACACCGCCGAGTACGGCGACCTCACCCGTGGCCCCCGCGTCGTCACCGACGCCACCAAGGCCGAGATGAAGAAGATCCTCGAGGAGATCCAGAGCGGCGAGTTCGCTCGCGAATGGATCGCCGAATCCGAGTCGGGCCGCGAGAACTACCACCGCATGCAGGAAGAGGGCAAGAAGCACCCGATCGAAGAGATCGGCGCCGAGCTGCGTGCGGCGATGCCGTTCATCAACGCCGGCAAGCAGAAGGTCGCCGAAGCCTCCGGCGGCGATTCCTGATCTCTGCGAGCAGGGCGACCGACGTCGCCGTGACCGACTGACGTCGGTCGAATCGCTCGTCGGCTCCGGCCGTTCTCATCGACCGTCCCTTCTGGTGTTCCACACCGGGAGGGACGTCGTCGTTTTCGGCAGCGCTGTGCTGGGTACAGCCGTCCGGTGATCGGATTCCTCTCGTGGGACCTGCACATCGGATGGCTCGTCCTGGGCGGCCTCGCGATGGTGGCGATGGTCGTACTGCCGCGGGCGTTGCACACTCGCCCGCTCTCCGTCCCGATCATCTACGTGGCCGTCGGTTTCGCGGTCTTCAGCGTGTCCGACGCGTTGCGCGGACCGCGTCCTCTCGGAACCGGGTTCGACAGTGCAGCGATCGAGTACATCACCGAGTTGATCGTGATCATCTCGCTCGTCGGGGCCGGACTCCGGATCGAACGACGGCCTGGGCTGATCCGATGGATGAGTGTGTGGCGGCTCCTCGCTGTGGCGATGACCCTGTCGATCCTCGCGGCGATCGGTCTCGCAGGCCTGCTGCTCGGGCTCGCCGCGGCTCCGGCGATCCTCCTTGCGGGTGTGCTTGCTCCCACCGATCCCGTCCTGGCCGACGACGTGCAGGTCGCGAGACCCGGCGATGGTGACGAACGTGACGAGGTGCGCTTCACCCTCACCGCCGAAGCCGGTCTCAACGACGGCCTCGCCTTCCCCGTCATCCACCTGGCGATCGCTGTCACCACCGCAACGGTCGCCGGATCGATGCTCGAATGGGTTGCGTACGACGTCGGCCTGCGAGTGGCGCTCGGTGTCGGACTGGGCTGGGTGTTCGGCCGTGCCATCAACGCCTTCGGTCACCGCACGGGTGAGTTCTTCCGCAACCAGACCAGTGAGGGTCTCTTCTCGCTCGGAGCGACGATCCTCGTCTACGGCCTCACCGAGGTCGTCAACGGGTACGGATTCCTCGCGGTCTTCGTCGCCGCGCTGGTTCGGGGCGCAGACGACGACGACTACCGTCGCGAAGCCCACGACTTCATCGAACAGATCGAGTCGATCCTGGTCGCGGTCGCGCTCCTCGGATTCGGGGCGCTGCTGAGCGAAGGGATTCTCGACGAACTGACGTGGGGCAGTGGGCTGTTCGCCGTGCTCTTCGTCTTCGTGGTCCGCCCGGTCGCAGGCTGGCTCTCGCTCCTGAAGCGTCCGATGCCGGGCCGCGAGCGATTCGCCATCGCGTTCTTCGGAATCCGCGGCCTGGGGAGTCTCTACTACCTTGCGTACGCAGCGAACCACGCCGATTTCGGCGTCGCCCTCGATCAGGTGTGGGCCGTCGTCTCCCTGACGATCCTGCTGTCGATCGGGATCCACGGCATCAGCGCGTCACCGTTGATGCGCCGCTTGGACCGCGATCGCGACGCAGCTCAGCCGCCCACCACTCGACCACTCGACGAACTCGAACCGAAAGAGACCACACCATGACGAACGAAGCACCACGAGGAGCCCCGGGGCCCGAACCGAAGAACCGGACGAACCACTACCTGGCGTTGATCGCAGTGGTCGTGCTCCTGGGAGCGATCTTCGCCGTGACCCGCTGACCGGAACGATTCGAGCGGCCCGACCCGATGTCC
Source organism: Ilumatobacteraceae bacterium (assembly GCA_963797925.1). Lineage (GTDB taxonomy): Bacteria > Actinomycetota > Acidimicrobiia > Acidimicrobiales > Ilumatobacteraceae > Ilumatobacter_A. Next base: position 365,797 of record CAWCQZ010000004.1, read on the forward strand.
AGGCCGAACACTCTTTCGACGATCTCGCGACTTTCGGAACGCAGCCTGCGTCCTACGGGCGGGTGGTGCTTCAACCAACTCGGCACCGCCCAGAAATAGGAGACTCACAATGCTCGCAATCGAATGGTCGCAGGGGATCGAAGAGGCGTGGAGTGACGTTGCCTCGTTCGTTCCGAAACTGATCGGCGCACTCGCCGTCTTCCTCATCGGCTGGTTCATCGCCAAACTGGTGCGCAAGGTCATCGTCAAGGTGCTGAACAAGATCAAGCTGGACACGTACGTCGACAAGTCCGGTCTCGGCGGGCCGCTCGAACGAGCCGGTTACCCCAACTCGGTCGACCTGATCGGCAAGATCATCTACTTCGCTCTGATGTTGCTGGTCATCCAACTCGCCGTCGGCGTGTTCGGTGACAGCGCGATCTCGAGTGCGATCGACGACATGGTCGCCTTCATCCCGAAGCTGATCGTGGCCATCATCATCGTGATCATCACCGGTGTGATCGCCAACGCGGTGCGTGAACTGATCAGCCCCGCTGTTGCCCACCTCTCGTCGGGCAACCTGCTCAAGAAGATCGCCGTGGCAGGCATCTGGCTGATCGGTGGCTTCGCCGCTCTCGACCAACTCCAGGTCGCCAAGGACGTCGTCGACACGCTGTTCCAGACAATCGTCTACAGCCTCGGCTTCATCATCGTCATCAAGTTCGGTGTCGGTGGCATCTGGGCCGCACGTGACCGCTTCTGGCCCGCCGTGTACGACCAGGTCGCAGCCGAGAGCTCGGTCGAGGCCGAGACGACGTCCGACTGATCGTCTCCGGGTCGAGACGACGGCGTGCTTGCTGCACCGACACTCCTGTGGGGTGTGCAACTCGCTGCCGTCTCGGCCCGTCGTACGAACGCGACACACTGGAATCTCGATGTCCGGATCCGCCCTCCGATGCCTCCAGCGATGAGCTCGACCCCGCCGGTCGGGCGCCGTGGCGCGTCCGGGAGCACCTCCCCGACGACGGTCGATCCGGGCTTCGACAGGCCGGACATCGACGAGCTCGTCGTCGAGCACAGCGCAGCCGTCTTCCGACTCGCCCGCTCGGTCGTCCAGGATGCGTCGCTCGCCGACGACGTCACACAGGAGACCTTCATCAAGGTCTGGAAGAACCTCGATTCGTTTCGCGGCGAGAGCAGCTTGCGCAGTTGGATCCTGCGTATCGCACACAACACGTCCGTGTCGACGCTGCGCACGATCCGCGACAGCGCCACCGACCCGGTCAAGCTGCCGCAGGCTCACGACCCGATCCCGACGACCAGAGTGGTCGAGGGACGTCTCGCAGCCGACGACCTGCGCGCGGCGCTCGAGCAACTGGACGACCTCACCCGGGAGATCGTGATCCTGAGAGAAGTGGAAGGCATGTCGTACGACGAGATGGCCGAGACGCTCGCCGTCCCGGTCCCGACCGTGAAGACCCGCCTGCTCCGAGGGCGCCGCCGCCTCGGTGTCGTGCTGGAAGAATGGCGGTCGTGATGGCGCCGCCTCGCATTCACACACCCGTCACGCCAACGCCTGCTCGGCTGGCTGGACGCCACCGACGAGAGCTCGAGGATCACGGAACACGTCGAGCAGTGCGATCGCTGCGCCTCGCGGATCGAAGAACTCGCCGAGCAGTCCGACCGGCTCGAGTCCCTCGAAACGTCCTCGCTCGGCGAGGCGCTTCGAGCGGTCTACGAGCCGCCCGAGGGCATCAACGACCGGGTGATGGAGAAGATCCAGCAACGTCGTCTCGTCGACCGCGAGATGAACGTCCTGATGGGACTGTTCGCGATTCCGAAGGACGCGGTCACACTGTTGCTGCCTTCGGACCCGGACGAAGACACGCCGCACGTCGTGCGTGACGACAGGGAGGAATGACATGAACTCATGGATTGGTGCAGCCATCGCGTTGGTTGCCGGAGTCGTGCTCGGGACGATTGCCTCGGGCATCGTCTCGAAGGTGCTCGCACGGAGCAAGATCACGGCACTGCGCGAGTCCGCGTCGCCGCTGGCGGGACTCGCACTCTCGACCGGCGTGATCGTCGGGTTGCTCGTGGCGCTCGGTTTCATCGCCCCCGACGAACTCGAACAACTCGGCGACGACGCGATCGCATTCCTTCCCAAGGCGATCTCGGCGCTGGTGATCGTGATCGCTGCGAACGTCGCGTCGACCTTCGCGGCTGGTGCGGTGGCCAAGTCGCTCGCCGGCACCGGTGCGGCGGCGCGCTTCGCTCCGATCATCACGAAGTTCGCGATCCTCGGCGGAGGTGCGATCGTGGCTGCCGGACAGACCGGGATCGACACCATCGTCGTGAACATCGCCGTTGCGGCGATGTTGTTCGGAGTGGCGCTCTCGCTGGCGTTGCTCACGGGTCTCGGCGGTCGCCAGGTCGCCAGCGAACTCGCAGCTGGACGCGCATGGCGTTCGTCGCTGCAATCGGGTGACCGGATCCGAGCGGTCGTGTCCGGGGCGGGTCGTGGTGACGACGCGCCCGCACCCCTCGTCGGGGGTCGTGGTCGACGTCCTGCCGACCGCCGTGGAACTCGATTCGGGAGGCACCACGGTCTTCGTCCCCAACTCGCGGTTGCTCGACTCGATCGTCGAACGCGATCGACCGGAGCCCGCCGATGCCGAGGCCGAGATCCAGCGGCGCTGACATCGCCCGAGATTTCTCCGAGAAGCGCGCGACATTCTCGTGACCCGCAGCGTCCCCTGTGTGATCGCCACGCCAACTCTCCTCACCATCCCTCCCGTGTGAACGAGTGCGGCGTGGTCCGACGGCAGCGGGACCTTCGGGTCCCGCTGTTGTCGTTTCCGCGATAGAGGTCCGACGAACCAGCCGGTCCGTAATTGTTGACTTGTGCGGTCGGGTATTGCTTGCCTAGGGTTGAGCGAATGAGTGACCAGTGGGGATTCGAAACCAAGCAGATCCATGTCGGCGGGGAGCCCGATCCGACGACAGGTGCCCGAGCGGTGCCGATCTACCAGACGACGTCCTTCGAGTTCCAGAACTCCGACCACGCCGCGAACCTCTTCGCGTTGGCCGAGGTCGGCAACATCTACACCCGCATCATGAACCCGACGCAGGGTGCACTCGAAGCGCGCCTGAACGCGCTCGAAAATGGCTGCATGACGGCCATCGGACTTCCGGGCGCTCTCGCGGTCAGCTCCGGTCAGTCGGCGACGACGCTGGCGATCATGAACGTCGCCGAGAACGGTGACCACGTGGTCGCGTCACCGTCGCTGTACGGCGGCAGCTACAACCTGCTGCACTACACGCTCCCGAAGATGGGCATCAGCGTCACGTTCGTCGACGATCCCGAGGACCTCGAACAGTGGCGCGCCGCATCGAACGACAAGACCAAGTGCTTCTACGGCGAGGTCATCCCGAACCCGAAGAACGACGTGCTCGACATCAAGGGCATCAGCAACGTGGCGCACGAGGTCGGCGTCCCGTTGATCGTGGACAACACGGTCGCGACGCCGTACCTCATCCGGCCGCTCGAGCACGGCGCCGACGTCGTGGTGCACAGCCTCACCAAGTTCATCGGCGGCCACGGCACCTCCATCGGCGGCGCGATCGTCGACGGCGGCACCTTCGACTACAGCGACGCCGATCGCTTCCCGAACTTCAACGAGCCCGACCCGAGCTACAACGGCCTCGCGTACTGGCCCGCCCTCGGTCACGGCGCGTACATCATCAAGGCCCGCGTCCAGCTGCTGCGCGACGTCGGCATGGCGATCTCGCCGTTCAACGCGTTCATGTTCCTGCAGGGCCTCGAGACGCTCAGCCTGCGCATGGAGCGCCACTGGTCGAACGCTCACGCCGTCGCCGAGTTCCTCGACGCCCACGATCAGGTCGAGTCCGTGAACTACTCCGGTCTCCCATCGAGCCCGTGGCACGAACGAGCCAAGGAGCTCGGTGGCGGCAAGGGCTACGGCTCCGTGCTCGCCTTCGAGATCAAGGGCGGCCACGAAGCCGGCAAGAAGTTCGTCGAAGGCCTCACGTTGCACAGCCACGTGGCCAACATCGGCGACGCACGCAGCCTCGTGATCCATCCGGGCTCCACGACGCACAGCCAGCTGACCCCAGCGGAGCAGGAGGCGAGTGCCGTCACCGCAGGGCTGGTCCGGCTGTCCGTCGGCCTCGAATCCATCGACGACATCATCGCCGACCTCCGCACCGGCTTCTCCGCCGCCGCGGACTGATTCCCCCGACCCTTCGTTCCCACATCGCTGCAGGTTCCGCAGCAAGGCAGATCAGCTTGAAGCCGACCTATTGACGTAGGGCGTCCTCGAGGCTGCGGGGGCGGATGCCGAGGGTCGATGCGAGGGACGAATCGAGAACGACGTTCCCCGCTCTGACCTGGCCGGATTCGCGGATCGTGGTGCTCGGCAACGCCACGTCGGGGAACCCGGCGTGGGCGGCCAACGCTCGGGCGTAGTCGAGGCGCGAGACGCGGCTCGGGCCTGCGACGTGGAGCACGCCGCCCACGTCGCGCTGCGCCGCCACCACGCCGATCGCCCCGGCGACGTCAGCAGCGTGGACCGGGCAGCGGTACTCGTCGGTGAAGAACGTCATGTTCGACCGCCCGCGCCGCATCGCCGACGCGAGTTCGATCTGGAACGGGCTCAGGGTGTCGGTCCCGTACAGCAGCGACGTCCGGATGATCGCAGCAGCGGGGTCGATCGCCACGACGGCGAGTTCGGCGTCCCGTTTGTCGACGCCGTACGTGATGAGCGGATCCGGAACGTCGCGTTCTGTGTACGGCGTCGGTCGGCCACCGAACACGACGTCGGTCGACAGATGCACGAGGCGACATCGTGCAGCAGCGGCTGCCTCGGCGACGTGGCGCGACCCGTCGACGATCGTGCGACGGTGCTTGCGATACGCCAGGTGGACCACGACGTCGGGTTTCCAACCGGTGATCGTGTCCAGCACCTGTGCTCGAACGGTGATGTCCATCGCCGACGACGTGGGAGCGATGATCTCCCAGTCGGCACCGACGGGCCCGCGCACCAGATGCCTCCCGAGGAAGCCCGATGCGCCGGTCACCAGCATCACCCGTCGACCCCGATGCAGCTTCACGTCGGTCAACCTATGCGCCGGTGATCACTCGCCGACACCGACTGGACACGGGAGGTGTCATGGAACGGAACCGGCGACCGGTTGCACGAGGTCCGCACGGGATGGCCGAGGGAGCGGTAGACATTTCGGGTGCCGATTCTCCATGCGATCGTGTTGGGTCTCGTGCAGGGGCTCTCCGAGTTCCTGCCGATCTCCTCCAGCGGACACCTCCTCCTCGTCCCGTGGCTCTTCGGGTGGAACGATTTCGCAGGTCAAGACGGCGAGTCGATCAAGAAGACGTTCGACGTCGCACTCCACCTCGGCACGTTCGTCGCCGTGCTCGGCTACTTCCGCAAGGACGTCGTCACCTACGTCCGTGAGGGCACCAAGCTGGTCTTCTCCCGCCAGAAGCCGACGACCGTCGAAGGTCGCCTCGCCTGGTTCTTCGTGCTCGCCACCCTTCCGGCGGCCGCCATCGGCGCGGTGTTCGAGAATGTCATCGACGAAACACTCGGCACCCCACTGATCATCGCGATCTCCCTCATCGTCTTCGGCGTGCTGCTCGGTTGGGCAGACCGGATCGCCGGCAAACGCGAACTCGAGGAGTTCACAGCACCCGATGCGCTCAAGGTCGGCGTGGCCCAGGCGCTCGCGCTGAACCCCGGCACCTCACGGTCCGGCATCACGATCACGGCTGCCCGGGCACTCGGCTTCGACCGTGACGCCGCTGCTCGGATCAGCTTCGTCATGTCGCTCCCGGTGATCGCCGGTGCCGTGGCCGTCAAGAGCCTCAGCCTGTTCACGGGCGAGGTCCAGAGCGACCTCTACATCCCGATGGCGGTCGGCGTCGTCACGTCCGGCGTGTCGGGTCTGCTCGCCGTGTGGGGCACGCTGCGCCTCATCCGCACCCGAAGCTTCATGCCGTTCGTCGTCTACCGCATCGCAGCCGGCGTGTTCGTCCTCGTGCTGATCGCCACCGGCGTCCGCAACGGTTCGGTCTGAGCGCAATCCGAGCACGGTCGGGGCCGGCCACGGGTCAGCGGAGGAACGCGAGCGACGCCAGTCGCATCTGTGACGCTGCCGACACGCTGGGCGCGTCGCCGGGCTCGAGTGCGACGAACGCCACCTCGCCGTCGATCGCGACGATGCGAGCCCGGTCGGCCAACACGATCCCTTCGCTGTGGACGGCCACGTGCAACCCGATCGACAGGCTCGACATCGCACCGAGCAGGAGCGGGTCGCTGATGGCCACGACGACCTCGCCGGCCTCGGCAGCTGCCGCAGGGCCGGTCGAATCGGTGACGTCGGGCGTCGTGACGACTTCGCCGGCCGAGATCCGTTGGAGCGCCGTGCTTCCGACAGGCGACGCGTCGACTGCCGACGCTGGTGTCGCGGCGAGCGGGAGCCGCCGTTCTTCGACGACCAGTGGGTCGCCGGGCGCGTGGTCGTGGCTGGCCACGTAGACGGTGCGCTGCTCGGTCCACGCCCGGCGGGCATCATCGACGCTCTGCAGCTGACCGAGGACGAGCCAGCCTGCGGTGATGGCGGCGGCGGCGATCGCGAGCCAGCGGATCCATGGTCGGCGTGCCAACGCGAGTCGCAAGGCCGGGCCGATCCGGCGAGGTGTCGTGAACATCTGAGCTCCTGTCGATCATCATCGAGAGGAGGGAGCCGGTCCTGGCACGATAGCGACAGGTTCGACGGTTCGGAGCTCGGCGTGGAGCCGAAGTCGGGTGGGTCAGTCGGATGACGACGTGGACGACTTGGTCGCCGGCTTCTTCTTCGAACTCGATTCCTTCGACGACGACGTGGAAGAACTCGACTCCTTCGACGACGACGAACCCGATTCCTTCGATGACGAGGACGAGCTGTCGGAACCATTGGAGGACTTCGACGAGTCGGACGACGAGCCCGGAGGCGTGGTCGCCTGTGAGCCCCGATTGTCGGTCTTGAAGAACCCTGAGCCCTTGAACGTCACGCCGACCGGCTGGAAGACCTTCTTGACCGGGAGGACGTTGCCGGACTCCGGATGGGTGAATTCGGTGAGCGAGTCGTCGGTGAACGCTTGCTGCACTTCGATGGTCTCGCCGGAGTCGACGAATTTGTAAACGTACGTGGGCACGGGGAAAAGATATCGTCCCAGCCATGCAGGTACGCAGTGCAGTGATCCCAGCCGCAGGACTCGGAACGAGATTCCTTCCCGCGACGAAGGCCGTTCCGAAGGAACTCTTCCCGATCGGCGACCAGCCGGCGATCCAGGTCGTGATCGACGAGGCACTGGGTGCGGGCATCGACCACATCGTGATCGTGTCCAGCCGCGACAAGCCGGCCGTCGCCGACTACTTCGAGCCGAACAACGAATTGTTGGCTGCGTTGGAGGAGAAGGGGAAGTCCGAGACGGCCGACCGGCTCCGTGCGATCGGGCGCGATTGGCGCGTGTCGATCGTCTACCAGGACGATCCGAAGGGGCTCGGCCACGCCGTTGGCTGCGCACGCGAAGCCGTCGGCGACGAACCGTTCGCGGTGATGTTGCCCGACGAGATCATGTCGTCGTCGAGCCTGCTGGCTCAGATGAACGGAGTCTGTGCGTCGACCGAGGGGAGTGTCGTCGCCGTCCTCGAGGTGCCGCCGCGATCAGGTGAGCGCCTACGGCGTGATCGACCCGTCCGGCCCGATGCGAAGACGGCGTGATCCCGGTCAAGGACCTCGTCGAGAAGCCACCGACCGACGAGGCGCCGTCGAACTACATCCTCACGGGCCGCTACGTGCTGACCGCCGACGCCTGGGGTGAGATCGAAGCGCTGACGCCGGGTCGCGGCGGTGAACTGCAGCTCACCGACGCGCTCAAGGCGCAGGCGGCACGCTCCCCGTTCCACGCCGTGCTCTCCGACGTGGGCCGCTACGACACCGGGAACCCTCTCGGCTTCCTCACCGCCTCGATCCAACTCGGACTGGCGAACCCCGAGCTCGGCGCCGACCTGCGCAAGTTTCTCGGAACGCTGGTAGCGTCCAGACTCGGCGGTACTCGTCCTCGTAGTCGTGGACGAGGCCGAATCGGTCGACGTGGACGAGATCGGTGGTGAAGTCGGAGTCGAGGTTGGTGTAGCGCCACTGTTGGGGCGCGAGGTGTTCGTAGCGTTGTTTCACCGGGACGACGCCGAGGGTCTCGACGTCGACCATCGCCACCACCAGTTCGGCCGCGTCGCCTTCGTCGAGTCGCAGTCGTCGGATCGGCAGCGTGTTCGTGAACGGCGTGCACCCGAGGTCGAGGTCGGTGCATCCGTCCAGATCCGTCCGGTGGGCGCCGTTCATCTCACCCCAACGTCCGGAGCCGTCGTTGCCGAGCCACAGGTCGGGTTCGTCCTGGTCGCGGAACAGCAGGAACTGGCGGACCTGCCACATCGCCGACAGGCGCAGCACGTACGAGACCGCCTCGCGGCCGACTTCACCGATCGCCGTCCACCCTTCGTTCTCCCAACGCAGCGTGACGGTCTCGTCGCCGGTGCCGTCCCAGGTCTGCCATCGAGCCGTGTAGCCATCGGCGGGGAACGCCGTCATCGCCGTCGTCATGCAGACGAGGATAGAGAACGCGGCGATCGGTACCGTGGGCGACATGACGCCGTTGGAGGATGCTCAGCAGTTCGTCTTGGGCAGTGCCCACCGAAACCGCCGGTCGAGGTCGATCGACACGCCGCTGCCGGACTGTCGCTCGCAGCGCCGGTCGTGTCGGCGGAGATCGTGCCGCCGTTCGACAACACCGCCGTCGACGGCTACGCGGTGCGAGCCGAGGACGTGGCGACTGCCGGCAGACGCCCGTCGACCTGGTCGTGATCGGTGAGATCGCAGCGGGTGCTGCGCCCGACCGTCCGCTCGGTCCCGGCGAGGTCGATCCGGATCATGACCGGCGCGCCGCTGCCCGAGGGTGCGATGCCGTGGTGATGGTCGAGGACTCCGAGCGCCTTGGCACCGATGACGACGGCGTCGAGCGGGTTCGCCTGTCCTCGACCGTGCCGGTCGGTGCAGCGGTACGTCGAGCAGGCGACGACGTTCAGGTCGGTGACGAGATGTTCCCGGCCGGGGTGCGGATCACGCCGGCGTCGAGGCCGTGCTGGCCAGCGTGAACGCGCAGACGGTCACCGTGTATCCCCGGCTCCGCGTCGCCGTGCTGTCGACCGGTGACGAACTGGTCGACGACGGGTCACCGCTCGAGACTCGGCCAGATCCGCGAGTCGAACAAGACGATGCTCGCCGGCATGCTCGCCGAAGCGGGCTGCGACGTGGTCGACCTCGGCGTCGTGCGCGACGACGAGGCCGAACTCGAACGGGTGCTGCGCGACGCAGCGGTCGACTGCGATGCGATCGTGTCGAGTGGTGGCGTGTCGATGGGGGACTACGACGTGGTGAAGGCGGTGCTCGGACGGATCGCCGACATGACCTGGATGCAGATGGCGATCAAGCCGGCCAAGCCGTTCGCCTTCGGCACGCTCGCCCGCCCCGACGGCACTCCGGTCCCGATCTTCGGCCTGCCCGGCAACCCGGTGAGTTCGCTCGTGAGCTTCGAGTTGATGGCGCGCCCTGCGCTGCGGCGGATGATGGGCCATGCCCGACTCACGCGCACGAGCCTGGTCGCGGTCGCCGACGCCGACTTCCGATCGCTCACCTGACGGCAAGGTCCATTTCGCACGTGTCAACGGCGAGTTCGCCGACGACGGTCGCTATCACGTGCAACCGGTCGGAGCCCAGGGAAGCCATCAGCTGTCGGCGACGGCCTCGGCCGACGCGATGGCCGTGATCCCCGACGGCGACGGGTCTGCCGGCCGGTGCCGACGTCGCCGTGCTGTTGCTCGCCGACCTGACCTGAACCGATTCGAGCTGCTGCTGGCGTGAGCTTGGCGGTGAGTGGGGTGGACTTCGTCAGTTGTCGCAGGCGCCGCCGACGATCGCCACGACCTCGGGTACCTGATCGGTGGAGTCCGCCGGGATCTGCAGGATCCATCGGTTTGCTTCGTCCTCGACACCGAACATGGCGAGCTCGTCCAGCGTCGTTGCGTCGAAGCCGTTGAACGCGAAGTGGGTTTCGACGGCGGTTTCGATCTGGCGTTTGTCGATCGCGCGACGACGCGCTCCGCGAGTCGTCGATGCTGTCGACGGCGAGCTGGCCGATCGACGGCGAGTCGCCGGGTTCGACTTCGTAGCCGTCGCAGCGTCCTCCGCTGATCGGCACGAACGAGGTCGCGACGCCTGCGTCGAACCGCCAGTTCTCGGGTGACTCGCGGACGAGCTCGGGGACCAGATCGGATTCAGCAGTCGGTGGTTGTCCGTACTGAGCGACGAATGCCTGGGTCGCGGTCTCGAAGGTGAGGGCCTCGATCCGACACGGCTCCGAGACGTCGCTCGCCGTCGCCTCGTCGTCGTAGATGTCGACCAGCGTGTCGCGAGCAGTGCTGGCGCATGACGATGCGAGCACGCCGGCGGTGGCGGCGAGACCGATCACGAGGAGACGTCGACTCATGTGGTGATCTTCGGCATGACGCACCCGTCCCTTGAACAGAGTCGAAACGCTGTACCGCCCGTCTCGGCAGATCTGGCCCCGGGCAGTAGCGTGGGGGAATGGCCAGCAACGTCGAACACCAGGATCTGATCGATCCGTTCGGCCGCGTGATCGAGGATCTCCGGATCTCGATCACCGACCGTTGCAACTTCCGCTGCACCTACTGCATGCCCGAAGAGGGCATGAAGTGGCTCGATCGCTCCAGGTGATGTCCTTCGAGGAGATCGAGCACCTGGCCCGGATCTTCGTCGAGCGCTACGGCGTGCGCGGGTATCCGCCTCACCGGTGGCGAGCCGACGGTTCGAGCGCACCTGCCCGTCCTCGTCGAGAAGCTCGCCAAGCTCGAGACGCGAACGGCCCGATCGACCTGTCGATGACCACGAACGGGGCCACGATGCGCCTCGTCGCAGGCGGGCTGCGCGAGGCCGGACTCGAGCGGGTGAACATCAGCCTCGACACGCTCGACCGCGAGAAGTTCACCAGGATGACGCGGCGTGATCGAGCTCGACAACGTGCTCGACGGGATCGTCGCCTCGCAGGAAGCCGGGTTCGCTCCGGTGAAGATCAACGCCGTGATCGAACGTGGCGTGAACGACGACGAGATCGTCGCACTCGCCACGTATCGGCCGCGAGCAGAACGTCGAGATGCGATTCATCGAGTTCATGCCGCTCGACGCAGGTGGTCACTGGGTGAACGACCAGGTCGTCGGGCAAGAGGAGATCGTCGAGATGATCAACGCCGTGTACCCGATCGAAGTCATGCCGGCCCGTGGCGCGGCGCCGGCCGATCGCTTCCGCTACCTCGACGGTGGGTTGCACGGCGACGCAACCGGGCCGGGCGGAAGATCGGCATCATCCCCACGGTGACCAAACCGTTCTGCGGCGACTGCGACCGCGTGCGGCTCACATCTGACGGAGACTTCCGCACGTGCCTGTTCGCCACGAAGGAATTCGGGCTGCTGGCCGCGCTCCGTTCGGGCGAGACCGACGACGAGATCGCAGCCCGCATCGAGGCCGCGGTGGCCACCAAGTGGGCCGGTCACCAGATCAATCAGGTCAACTTCACGCGACCCGCCAAGTCGATGAGCCAGATCGGCGGCTGAAGCCGAGGTCGCTGTAGGCGCGGAACCTGCGGGCCACCACGTCGTTGCCGATCACCTCCACCTCGTCCGGACGGAAGCCGTTCCGACGCCACAACCACAACTGCAGGTCGTGTGCGCGACCGCGGATCGCAGCGTCACCCTTGCGGTGCTCGCGTGTGAAGGTGCAGCTCGGCTCCTTCACGGCGGAGATGTACCACTCGCCACCGGCCGTGTCGGCTTCGGTCGTGTCGGTGCAGTGCAGGTGCACGGTTCCGCCGACCTTCATCTCGCCTTCGCCGCGCCGGTGACCCATGAAGTGCATCAGGAACTCGTCGATGCCGTCGGCGGCGATGTTGGTCGGGATCTCGTACGGGTCGTCGACCGCGTTGGCGAGGTCCCACAGATGAACTGCGGACTCGTGGACCATGCGCCGTCGCACCCAGGACACGTCGAGTTTCGAACCCGCCCACGACCAGGCCGGTTGGTCCGGTGCGGCATCGGCGAGCGCCGAGTAGAGGGCGTTGTGCGACGCCCCGAGCCAGTCGATCAGCAGATCGCCGGTCAGGCCGGTCGGTACCTCGATGGTCTGCAGTTCGCCGCGATCGGTGATGCCGTCGGCGACGACGCGGCTCCAGAAGGTCCAGCACGTCGGCCATGTGATCGTGCGAGGTCGCCGAGGTTCCAGTCCGGGCAGGACGGAATCGGGGTGTCGTGTTCGTTGGAGCGCACCAGGTCGATGAAGGCGATGCCGTTCGTCTGCAGGACGCCGAGCGGGTCGAAGGGAAGGTCCATCCCGCTGACGGTAGACGACGCTCGGGCGTTTCGTCGCGGCTACCGTGCGGCTCGCATGAGCGATCAGGAATTCACTCACCTCGACCCACTGGGTCGGGCACGGATGGTCGACGTCTCCCACAAGGAACCGACGCATCGCCGAGCCGTTGCCCGGTGCAAGGTGGTGATGCGGCCCGAGACCATCACGGCGATCGTCAACCGCGAAGTGAAGAAGGGCGATGTGCTCGCCGTGGCGCGAGTCGCCGGGATCATGGCGGCCAAGCGCACCTCGGACACGATCCCGCTGTGTCATCCGCTGATGATCGCCAGCGTCTCGGTGACGTTCGAACTCGAAGACGATCACGTCGCGATCGAGGCGCATGTGGACTGCATCGAGCGCACCGGAGTGGAGATGGAAGCACTGCACGCGTGCAGCGTCGCCGCGTTGACCGTCTACGACATGTGCAAGTCGGCCGACAAGGGGATGACGATCACCGACCTCGCACTCTGGGAGAAGACCGGCGGACAATCCGGCACGTACCGCCGTTTGGACACGGACGCTGCGGCGGCTGACGAGCCGACCGGATGACGTCTGTGGCGACGGTCGTTGCCTGACTCGTCATAAACGTCATAGACTCGTCACACTTGCGAAAGCGAAGGGGCGGCCGATCCGTCTCCGGACATTTCAGCGCACACAGAACTCACATGGCTCAACTCATCTTGCTCGTCGTCGCCGCCGCTTGGCTGGCCGTCCTCATCCCACCGATGCTCCGCTCTCGCGTCGAGAATCGGCCCAACTCGTCGGTCACGGATTTCCGTCGTCAGCTGACGAAGCTGCAGAACACCGCGACACCGCCGCGTGGAGCGGTCCGGGCAATGGGTCGTCCGCTCGCTCAGTCGCCACTCTCGCGTCCTGCTGCTGGCGGCCGTCCGGGTCAGCCTCAGCTCCGCTCTGGCGTCACTCGCCATTCGACGCCGTCCGAACTCGCCGCCCAGGCGAACGTCGCGACGCTGCCGGACCCGGTCGAGGACGCTCCCCGGTTCCGCAGCCACGGTGACCCGTCCGGCGGCCAGCGTCGCCCGGCACAGCGTCCGCCGCGAGCGCGACGAGCGCTCCCTGCGCAGCGACAACACGGGTGGCCAGCGTCGCCCGGCACAGCGTCCGCCTCGCGAGCGTGACGAGCACGGCTACGGCGACACACAGGTGCGCCAACGCCCGCCCGAGACGTCACAGCGTTCGGCTTCGGGCCACCGCAGCCACGGAGATCCGAGCGGTGGCCAGCGTCGCCCGTCGAACAACGGTCGTCCGTCGAACAACACCGGCGAGCACCGCACGAACGGCGAGTCGACCGGTGGTCAGCGTCGCCCGTCGAACGCGACCGGCGAGATCCGCACGCCGGCCAAGCAGCGTCGCATGAACATCATGTTCGTCCTCGTCATCCTGACGGTCTGCACGCTGTTCCTCGCCGCCACGACCGGCTCGCAAGTGATGTTCTACGGCTTCGCCCTGTCGTTCCTCAGCCTGTGTCGGCTACATCTGGATGCTGGCGCAGGCACGCCAGCGGGCAGCGACCGGCTCGTACGACGGCTGGATGGACTCGTACTGAACGCTCGACGGTGAACAGCCGTCGCACCGCTACACTCACGATCCACTCGGGGCTATAGCTCAGTTGGTAGAGCGCGTCGTTCGCAATGACGAGGTCAGGGGTTCAATTCCCCTTAGCTCCACTCCGAGACACAGCGATTGAACCCCTGGGTTCAATTGTCCTGAGCTCCACTCCGAGACACAGCGATTGAACCCCTGGGTTCAATCTCCTGAGCTCCACTCCGAGACACAGCGATTGAACCCCTGGGTTCAATTGTCCTGAGCTCCACTCCGAGACACAGCGGTTGAACCCCTGGGTTCGATTGACCCTCACCGCTGAGTGCACGGCGTCGATGTCGGCGTAGCAGCCCTGCAGGTGACGGCCAGCGTCGTCGGCGTGACCTCCACGGCCGTGCAGCACACGCCGGTTGTCGAAGGCAACGAGTTGCCCGGCGCCCAGCGTCAACTCGATCGTGCGGTCGGGCGCAGCGAGTTCGTCGCAGAACCGGAGGTAGGCCGCGTAGAAATTGTCGCCTCCGTGCTCGACGGGCTCCATGCTCCGATTGTTCACCGTCACGCGTGTGACGTTGCCGGACACGTCGAGCTGGATGAGCGGTGTCGTGGCGACGAGGTCGGTGTCGGCCGACCGGAATCTGAACGACACAGGGGTCGTCGTGAGAGTGCGGAACGAGGCCGGGTCGTGTTGGCGAAGCCGTTCGGCAGCTGCGAAGCCGTCACTGAACATCGACGCTCCGCCGGTCCGCGCCGCGCGAAGGCAGTGGAGCAACTGGACGGTCGGCACCGGGTCTCGATACGGATTGTCGGTGTGCAACGGGAGGCCCTTGGAAGTGAAGGCCAGGTTGGACGCGTTGGGAGTGGGGCGTACGTCGAACAGTTCGCCGTAGTTGGTCGTGCGGACGAACCCGAAGCTGCGGGCGAAGTCGAGCACGGCTCCCGGTTCGGTCGGGACCCCGCCGACCACGGCGATGCCGAACTCGGCGAGATCGGACACGAACCGATCGAGCGGGCCGGATGCGTCGGCGACGTCGCTGGTGATGCGCTCGACGTGTTCGGGTCCCCACAGCGTCGTCTCGTTCGCGGTCGGTGTGCTGTCGACGTTCGGAATGACTGCCCGATGGCCGCGTCCGTCTGCGTGAAGGAGGTCGACGGTGAGGCCGTCGGGCGAGCGGTGCTCCGCGATGACGTGCCACCCTGCGAGGTCTGCGGCCTCGATGAGGTGTTGGCCGCTGTGCTCGTCTCGGCACTCCGGGCAGCGGCATGCGTCGCGCGCCCAGGCTGCTGACACGGGCGGCGTGGCGGGCCGAGTCAGTTGGGCTTCGATGAGCGGGCGATGTTCGTCGGCGGTCGGCGTGCTCGCGTCGAGCACCTTTCCTGCGTCGTCGGCACGGCGGAGCATGACGGCGTCATGGGCGAACGGCAGCGATTCGAACGCCGTTGCCTCGTCCGGAGTGAGCGGTCCGCCCTGTTGCCGGAGCGTCTCGACCGACGCCACGCTGAGCTGATCGGCGTAGGCGGGTTCGGTGGCGACGAGATAGCGCTTCGCTTCGACGTGGAGTCGGATCGGCTCGACCACGTCGGGCGGGAACCATGTCTGCAGGAACTGCGCGCCCGAGTTGCGCGTGGTCCCATGCGCCGAACGCTCGGGCATGGCCGAGCACGTGCCCGATGTCGTGCAGTGCGCCGGCGACGATCGCTGCATCGCTTCCTCCGGCAGATCGAACTCTGGCGGCTGTCTGCAACGAATGCTGGAGCATGTCGACGTGTTCGCCGTACGACTGTTTCTCCAGTTCGGCGAGGAGGTCGGTCACGCGGTCGATCACCGGCACCGCGGAACCGATGAGCGAATGCCCTTGCCAGTCGGGGTGTGGGGCGAACCCGGCGAGGTCGGCGACGGTCGGTGCGATGTCGACGGGGGAGAAGCCCTCCCAGCAAGTACCGGCTTCGATCTGAGGTGATCGAGCGACGACGAAGTTGCCCATCGTCGGGCGGTCCGTGGTCGTGTGGTCGGACCCGGCGCCGCCATGATCCGTCGTGACGATGAACGACGTCTGGTCTTCGGCGGCGGCGTCCAATTCGGCGAGCATCGCGTCGACGCCGAGCCACGGCGGCTCGGTAGGCGTCGGAGTCCCACCCGAGAGCGTGTCCGGCGAGGTCGGGGCCGCTGAGGGACACGAAGGTCACGTCGTGGCGTCTGCGTGAGATCTGGGCGCAGGCAGCGTCGACGGTGGTGCGATCCTCCTCGGGTCCGTGCCCGTCGTCGAGGTGCATCCGGTGCTCGGTCGCCGGCGGTTCGATCACGTCGCCGAGCGGGCGCCAGCCGAGCATCGCGCTCGTCGACTTCCCGGCATCTCGAGCGGCCTGCAAGAAGCTGGGCGCAATCCCCTCCAGGCCGGTCGGTTCGTTCGTGAGGATTGCGTGGGTGTCCGGGTCGAGCGAGCGGAGCAGCGACGTGTGCGCTGGGAGCGTGATGGGTGGGGTGACGGTCGATCCGGTGAAGCATCCGGCTCCGGCGCGGGCGATCGCACAGATCGTCGGCGTGGTCGTCAGCGAGATGGAGCGAGGCTTCAGTCCGTCGATCGAGACGACGATCACAGGTTGCCGGTCATTCGTGAGGCGCATGTCGGCGCCGGTGGTGATCTGCATACCTTGGACGGTACGTGACGTCTGGGAGTGTGTGAACCCCTCATGTGAGGAGTGCGAGGGTATGTTTCCACGGCATGGCACGCCTCGAGGATCTTCCGGTCGAGACGTTGCCCACCTTCATGCTCGCTGTCGACCTGGGGAGCTTCAGCGCCGCTGCCCGTCACCTCGGCATCGGTCAGCCAGCGGTGAGTCGCCAGATTGCTCGCCTCGAACAGAGCCTCGGAACCTCACTGTTCCATCGCACTCGGTCGTCCGCCGAGCTCACGAGCGCAGGGCGAACCCTTCATTCGGCGACGCGTGCCGGGTTCTCGTTGATCTCGGATGCGATCGACGAGGTGGGGGAGCGCCCCGGTGACCGGGTCGTGGTGGACGTGTCGACCTCGTTCGCGACCTTGTGGCTCCTGGAACACCTCGATGAGTTCGTCACGGCACACCCTGAGGTGGACGTGCGCGTGTCGACCCGCCACGAGAACCTCAGCGCATCGGCCGACGCCGATGTGTCGGTCGTCTTCGCGACGCAGGCCGACGCACCAGAACGTGCGGTGTGCGTGATGCCTGAACGACTCGTCGTGATCTGTGCGTCGACGGCTTCGGTCGGCCCGGACCTCCGGAGCGAGCGCCTCCTGGGCCTCGACCTTCCGCTGCATCGAGCCGATTGGTCGATCGTGTTGGACGACCCTCCGACCATCGACCTCTGGTACACGAGCTACACCGTGTACCTGCAAGCGGTCGTGGCAGGCCACGGTGTCGGCCTCGGGTGGAGCCAACTCGTGCAGCGCCGGCTCGACGACGGCTCGATCACTCTCGTGAGCGATGTCGAGGTGTCGACGTCACGCGGCTACTTCGCTCACCGTCCGAACCGCACGCGACCGCATCGCGCAGCTGACCAGATGATCGACTGGATGGCGGCTGCCGCCGGCTGACCCGTCCGCGGGCCTGACCGTTCGGCGTCCGGTTCAGTCCAGCAGGGCGACGCTGAGTGCGTCGGCTTCGCGGCGTCGCAGATCGGCGTTGACCCGCTGGCGTTCGAGAATCTGGCGCAGCGTTGCGGCGGACTGTTCGATCGGATGATCGGCGAAGAAGGCGGCCGTGTCGGTGACGTCGTCGGGCGCGGTCAGCCGTTTCACGGTGCCGATCATGTAGACGATCGTGTTGTTCGGGAACTTGTCGTTCGCTGCGTCCCAGTGCTCCTTCACGAAGTCCCAGGCCTGGCGACCGTGGTCGCGGCTCCCGATTGCGCCGCTCAGCAGGAACGGTGCGTTCTGGCTCTTGACCTCGCCGCTCATCGCGAGTTCGCAGGTGCGAGCGATGAGGTCGGCGTCGTTGAACTCGGGCAAGGACATGAGGTGGCGCAGTTCTTCCTGCGGGGTGGTGGCGTTGCGGAAGCCGTCGAGCATGCGGTCGTAGTCGGCGTGGTCGCCGTTCGCCGCAACGACACTCGTGGCGGCGGCGAGCAGCTCGGGGTCGACGCTCTCGCCGTTGCGGCGTGCGTCGACGAGTGAGCGACATCGAGCGATCGCGTCGGCGTCCCGGCCGAGGGCGCCCATCGTGCGCAGCAGTTGCCCGCGGAGCTTGGCGCGCGAGGTCGGATTCGCCGGGGGCGGTGTCGCCCAGTCGGTTCAGTGCGGGGGCGACCAGCGCCCGCACCCGGGCGCGGAACGCATCGAGTGCCGCTCCATCGACGAGGCGCGAGACACCGCCGAGTGCGATCACGATCGCGTGCCACACGCCGTATTCGTTCTCGTCGACGAAGCCGTCGAGCACGTCGAGCAGATCTGCTGCCGACATCGTTCCGGCCACGGTCGACGACCAGGCATCGTCGACGAGCATGTAGCGCTCGAGCGTCGACAGGTCGGCGAGCGCAGCGACGTTCGCGAGGCGGGCGCGCAGTTCGCTGTCGTAGGCCACTCGGAAGAAGCCGTGACCCAGAGCATTCACGACGACCGCGTCGTCGGCCGAGGACAGCGGCACCGTCACGGGCTCCGCCGAGTCGAGCAGCACCGTGGTGACGTCGCCGCCGTTGCGCACGTGTACGGGGATGACCCAGACCGAGTCATCGGCGGGGTCGAGGTCGGAGTAGCAGAACCGCTGCTGGCTGAGTTCCAGTTCCCGGCCGCCGTCGGCCGACGGCACGAGGCGGGCGCTGACGAGCGGGAACCCCGGTTGCCAGATCCACGAGTCCATCATCCGGCGCACGGGTTCGCCCGACGTCGTCTCGATGGCATCCCACAGGTCGTTGGTCTCGGTGTTCGCGTGGGAGTGCGTGCGCAGATAGTGGCTCACGCCCTCCTGGAAGACGTCGGCGCCGATGTACTGCTCCAACATGCGCAGCAGTGCTCCGCCCTTGTGGTACGTGAGCACGTCGAACATGCCGTCGGCCTCTGCGGGTGACTCCACTTCGAACTCGACGGGCCGTGTGCTGAGCAGCGAGTCCACTTCGAACGCAGCGCTGCGTTCCAGGCCGAAGCTGGTCCACCGCTCCCACTCGGGTGCGAAGGCGTCGCAGGCGGCGATCTCCATGAACGTCGCGAACGCCTCGTTCAACCAGATGCCGTTCCACCAGCGCATGGTGACGAGGTCACCGAACCACATGTGGGCGAGTTCGTGGGCGACGACGTCAGCGACGCGCTGGCGTTCGTCCTGCGTGGAGTTCGTCGGGTCGACGAGCAGCGCCGTCTCGCGGAACGTGATGCAGCCCAGGTTCTCCATGGCGCCTGCGGCGAAGTCGGGGAGGGCCACGAGGTCGACCTTGTCGGACGGGTAGTCGATGCCGTAGTAGTCCTGGAACCAGCGGAGGCAGAACTGGCCGACGTCCAGACCGAACGCGGTGAGGTCGGATCGGCCGGGCACGTGCACGATCCGCAGGGGAATGCCGTCGGCGTCGATCGTGTCGGTCGCGTCCAGGTGCCCCACGACGAACGCCACGAGGTACGAGCTCATCTTCATCGTGTCGGCGAATCGGATGACGGTGCGCCCGTCGGCCGACGATCGTTCGGCCTCGGCACCGTTGGAGATGGCGGTCAGCCCGTCCTCCACGTCGAGGGTGACCGCGAACACCGCCTTGAACTCCGGCTCGTCCCAGCACGGGAACGCCCGGCGGCAGTCGGTGGCCTGCATCTGCGTCGTGGCGATGACCTGCTCGTTGCCGTCGGCGTCGACGAACGTGCTGCGGTAGAAGCCTCGGAGCTTGTCGTTCAGGATCCCGGCGAACGTGATGGTCAGCGACGCGTCGCCCGCCTCGACGGGTCGAAGCCGGCGTGATGGTCATGCGTTCGGTCGACGCGTCGAGTGAATGGTCGACGGATTCGCCGTCGAGCGTGACGGATTCGATGTCGAGTTCGATCGCGTTCAGCACGATGGCGTCGGTGGCGGTCTCGACGGCGAGATCGATGGTCACCGACCCGGTGAAGGTCGCATCGTCGAGCGATGGCCGCAGCCGGACGTCGTAGCGGAGCGGCACGACACCCTTCGGCAGCCGATACGGATCGACGTTCGCGGTGATCGGTTCGTTGGTGATCGACATGCCCGGCAGAGTACTGGGGGTAACGTTGCGGACCGTGCCTGAATCGTCGTCCGAGTCGTCTGTGTCACCTGGCTCGTCGAGTGGCGACGCAGTGAGTGCGCCGCCCCGGTACGACGTCGTCGGGATCGGCAATGCGCTGGTCGACGTGATCGCCCACGCCGACCGACGAGTTCCTTCCCGAGCACGAACTGGTGAAGGGGTCGATGACGCTGATCGAGACCGAACGCGCCGTCGAGCTGTACAGCGTCCTCACCGGTGCGGTCGAGATGAGCGGTGGTTCTGCTGCCAACACCGTCGTCGGCGTCGCGAGCTTCGGCGGTTCTGCGGCGTACATCGGCAAGGTGGACGACGACGATCTCGGGCAGGTCTTCGGCCACGACATGCGAGCGGTCGGAGTCGGTTTCGTCGGAGGCGGCAACGCGCAGGAGATCCCGACCGGGCGATGCATCATCGTGGTCACACCGGATGCCGAACGCACGATGAACACCTATCTTGGGTGTGTCGTCGACGTTGGGTGTCGAGGACCTCGACGAATCGGTCATCGCCGACGGTCATGTGCTCTACATGGAGGGCTACCTCTTCGACCGCGACGACGCGAAGGCGGCATTCCGTCGAGCAGCCGACGTGGCACACGACAACGGCCGGACCGTGTCGCTCACGCTCTCCGACTCGTTCTGCGTTGATCGTCATCGCGACGACTTCCGAGCGCTCGTCCACGACAGCGTGGACCTGTTGTTCGGCAACGAGGACGAACTGCTCTCGCTGTACGAGATGGACTCGTTCGACGACGCCGTCGCCGCGCTCCGCGGCAGAGTGTTCGCTCGCTGTGATCACCCGCGGGTCGGACGGCTGCGTGATCGTCACCGCCGACGAGATGCTCACCGTGCCGGCGGTCCCCGTCGACCGAGTGGTCGACACGACCGGTGCCGGCGACCTCTTCGCCGCCGGCTTCATGTACGGGTACACGAACGGAGCCGACCTCGCCGAATGTGGTCGTCTCGGTTCGGTCGCTGCTGCGGAAGTGATCAGTCACGTCGGGCCTCGCCCGCTGGTCGAACTCCGTACGCTGCGCGGCGATGTGTGAAAATGCGACGGTGAGTGACGAGACGAACGACCCCGACCACGCCGTCGACGATGTGGCAGCGCTGATCGAGCGGGCAGTCGCGTGGCTCGAAGCGGAACCCGACGGCGACATCCGGCGCGAGCTGACGACGCTCGTCGATGCCGCTCGGACCGACAACCCCGACGCGCTGGCGGATCTCGCCGACCGTTTCTCCGGGCGTCTCCAGTTCGGAACCGCCGGGCTCCGAGCAGCCGTCGCTGCCGGGTCGATGCGGATGAACCGGCTCGTCGTGCGTCAGGCGGCTGCTGGTCTCGGGCAGTGGTTGCTCGATCAGGAAGCATCGGGTGCGATCGAGCGAGCCGCCGAGCGCGGCGTGGTCGTTGCGTGCGATGCGCGTCGCAAGAGCGACGTGTTCGCGCTCGACACGTGCCGTGTGCTCGCAGCGCTCGGCATCCGCTCGATGCTGCACCCCGGCCTCACGCCGACGCCCGTCCTGGCCTGGTCGATCACCGGCCTCGAAGCGGCCGCCGGCGTGGTCGTCACGGCGTCGCACAACCCGCCGGCCGACAACGGCTACAAGGTGTTCCTCGAGACGGGAGCGCAGATCGTCACCCCGATCGACACCGACATCTCCGACCGGATCGGTGCGGTCGACCCGCTCGACGTGCCGATCGCCGCGGAGGACGACCATCTGATCCAGCGGCTCGACCTGTCGTGGCAGGAGGCGTACGTCGCGTCCGTGCCGCAGGTCCGGCTGCGCCCCGACGTGCCAGGTGTCCCCGTTGCCTACACCGCGATGCACGGCGTGGGTGGCGAGACGATCGAGATGGCGTTCGTGGCGTCCGGGTTCGACGCACCGATCCCCGTCGTCGAGCAACACGAACCCGACGGGACGTTCCCGACTGTGTCGTTCCCGAACCCCGAGGAGCCGGGGGCCATGGACCTGCTGCTCGAGACCGCGCAGGCGTCCGGTGCGGCGATCGCGCTGGCCAACGATCCCGATGCCGACCGGTTGGGCATGGCGATCCCGCAGCCCGACGGCTCGTGGCGACGCCTGAGTGGCGACGAGATCGGCTGGCTGTTCGCCGACCACATCCTGACGAACACGTCGGGCGACGATCGACTCGTCGTGACCACGCTGGTGTCGTCCTCGCTGCTCGGTCGGATCGCCGAACGCGCACGGCGTGCACTCGGAGGAGACGTTCACCGGGTTCAAGTGGATCGGCAAGCTCGCGATCGAACGTGCCGCGCTCGGCCAACGGTTCGTGCTCGGTTACGAGCAGGCACTCGGCTACCTCGTCACGGATCGACCGCTCGACAAGGACGGCATCTCGGCCGCCGTGCTGATGGCGGAGATCGCGGCGTGCGCGAAGGCGGACGGCGTCACGATGCAGGACCGGC
Organism: Ilumatobacteraceae bacterium; assembly: GCA_963797925.1. Taxonomy (GTDB): domain Bacteria; phylum Actinomycetota; class Acidimicrobiia; order Acidimicrobiales; family Ilumatobacteraceae; genus Ilumatobacter_A. The sequence goes on from CAWCQZ010000004.1 coordinate 388,528, forward strand.
TCGACGCGCTCAGCGCGCAGTTCGGTCGGTATGTCACCGCCGAGTTGTCGGTGCGGATCCCGCCGTCCGAAGGCGCCGAGTGGGTGGCGGCGATCGAAGCGAACCCGCCTGCGGACGTCAGCGGCATCGCAGTCGTGGCTGTCGAGTCGTATCCCGAAGCGAACCTCGTTCGACTCAAGCTCGACGGGGGAGCGCGACTGCAGGTGCGTCCGAGCGGCACCGAGCCGAAGGTCAAGCTCTACGGCGAAGCCGTCGGCATCGAACCCGCCGAACTCGACGCCCTCCTCGAAGCCCTCGCCGCCACCCGCTGAAACAGGTTTGTGCCTGGCACAAACCTGACCGTCGGTAGCGTGGAGTGATGTCGACGGCTGAACTGATCGCCCGGGCGCCCAAGGCGCTGCTGCACGACCACCTCGATGGCGGGCTGCGCCCCCAGACCGTGGTCGAACTCGCGGAGGAGTACGGCTACAAGGATCTGCCGACCACCGATGTCCACGAACTCGGGCTGTGGTTCAACAAGGGCGCCAAGCGCAACGATCTGGTGCTGTACCTCGAGACGTTCGCTCACACCGGTGGTGTGATGCAGCATCGTGATGCCATCGAACGGGTCGCCTACGAGTGCGCGCAGGACCTCGCTGCTGATCATGTGGTGTACGCCGAGGTGCGGTTCGCACCCGAGCTGCACACCGAGGGCGGCCTCACGCTCGACGAGGTCGTCGAGGCGGTGCTCGCCGGGTTCGAGAAGGGTTCTGCGGGAACCGACCTCACCATCTACGCGATCCTCGACGCGATGCGCCAGGCGGCTCGCAGCTACGAGATCGCCGAACTGGCGATCAAGTTCCGCGACCAGGGCGTCGTCGGTTTCGACATCGCCGGCCCCGAGGCCGGGTTCCCGCCCACCCGTCACCTCGACGCCTTCCAGCTGGTGAACCGGGAGAACTTCCACGCCACGATCCACGCCGGTGAGGCGTTCGGGCTGCCGTCGATCTGGGAGGCCGTGCAGTTCTGTGGAGCCGAGCGGCTCGGGCACGGCGTTCGGCTGGTCGACGACATCGAGATCGGCGAGGACGGCGAAGCCACGCTCGGCCAGCTCGCGACCTACATCCGCGACCGTCGCATCCCGCTCGAGGTCTGCCCGACGTCGAACGTGAACACGGGCATCGCGAAGACGATCGCCGATCACCCGATCGGCATGCTCCGTCGCCTCCGGTTCCGCGTCACGATCAACACCGACAACCGGCTGATGAGCGACACGTCGATGACCCGCGAGATGGTCGCCTGCCACGACGCGTTCGGCTGGGGACTCGACGACATGCAGTGGCTCACGGTGAACGCCGTGAAGTCGGCGTTCGCGCCGTTCCCGGAACGGATCAAACTGATCGACGGGATCATCAAGCCGCGGTACGCGATGTTGAAAGCGGAGCAACAGCTCGGCGTCTGAGAAGCTGTCGGCCATGTCAGTCGAGACCGTCATCGTCGATCATCCGCTCGTGCTGGATGCGCTCACCCGTATCCGAGATGTCAACACGCCGAATGCTCTGTTCCGTCAGCACCTGGAACGCATCGGCATGCTGCTGATCGCTGAGGCCACGCAGACGTTGCCGACCGAGCAGGGCACGGTCACGACGCCGCTGACGGAGGCTCCGGCCACACGGCTCGCGGTGCAACCGGTGATCGTCCCGATCCTGCGTGCCGGACTCGGCTTCCTCGCACCGGCTCAGCAGTTGCTGCCCGCTGCGGACATCGGCTTCATCGGCATCGCCCGCAACGAGGAGACGCACGAGCCCGAGCCGTACGTCAACAAGCTGCCCGACAACATCGCGGAGCGCCCGGTGATCGTGGTCGACCCGATGCTCGCGACCGGCGGGTCACTGATCCACACGCTCCAGCTGCTCGTGGAACGTGGTGCTCGACAGCCGCTGACCGTGATCTGTGCGCTGTGTGCGCCGGAGGGCATTGCCGCGGTCGACGCCAGTGGCATCGACGTCACGCTGTTCACCGCTGCGGTCGACGATCATCTGAACGATCAGGCGTTCATCGTCCCCGGCCTCGGCGACGCCGGCGACCGCCAGTTCGGCGCCCCGGCGTAGCGCCGGTCGACGTTCACAGCTCGACGACAGGTCGTGCGTTCACCGGAGGTCGGTGATGGTGTCTCGGATCGTCTTCACCAGCGGCCACGCTCCGGACGACGTGTTCGAGAGCACCGAATACCGCAGGTCGGCGTCTCGGAACACGCCGGATTCGAACGACACGCCGGCATCGATCCCTTCGATCCACACGTGGTCGGCGCCAGGGCCGAGCCAGAGGCCTCGTCCGTACGATCGCGTGTCGTCGAGGACGCTGACCTCCGCGATCATCGCCGCCACGGAGTCGGGTGACACGATCCCGCCGGTCAGGAACGCGTTCCAGAAGGCCGTGGTGTCGTCGAGGGTCAGGAACGCGCCGCCGTCACCCATCCCGATGACCGGCAGGTGGAAGACGTTGCTCCGACCGTTCTCCAGGTACCCGACTGCGGTGTCGGCCGGCAGGTCGTCGGAGCGGAAGAACCCGGCGTCGGGCATCGCCGCCCGCGTGAAGACGTGGTCGCGAACCGCGCGGTGGTAGGAGCCGGTCGTCATCTCGATGACGAGCGAGAGCATCACGAAGCCGCTGTTGTTGTATGCGAAGTGCTCTCCCGGTGGGACCTGCTGATCGTGTGCGTTCAGGAGCGGGAGATAGTCGTGAGCGGTCCGCAGGGTGTGGGCCGAGAGCGAGCCCAGGACGTGGTCGTCGATGTCGTGTCCCGCTGCCTCGTCCAGATAGTCGCCCACGCCGGATCGGTGCGTCAGCAGGTGATCGATGGTGACACCTTCGTCGACGTGGGGAAGGTCGTCGAGAACGATCGACCGCAGCGTCGTGTCGAGTGTGATGACGCCCGATTCGACCAACGACATGATCGTGAGGGCGGTGAACGCCTTGGTGCCGCTGGCGACAGCGAACCGTGTCTCGAGATCGTGGGCGCGTTCGTTCGCTCGGTCGCTGTACCCGCACGCGAACTCGACGAGGACCTCGCCTCGATGCTGCACCCGAACGACGCCGGAGAAATCGTCGGCCCGTGCCTGCTGTTCGAGCTGGGAGAAGGCGACGTTCATCGACCGATCCTCGCATGCTGCAGTCCCGGGTCGGACCGAGATTCACGACCTCACACGCCCGTTCGAGCACGACGTCGAGGTTCACCCGCAGGCCGACCCGCCGCTCGGGGCGAATGCGATCAGGTCTCGAAGTTGCCGCCCAGCTCGGCGTATGCGTCGAGCACGTCGAACGCCCCGGTCTCGTCGACCGATCAGCCGAATTGCATCGTGCCGAGACCGACTCGGTCGACGAACAGGCCGCTGCGGCCGACCCGGACGTATGGCTCGGTGCCGGTGGCGTCGGTGGTCATCGCGACTCCTCGGTGTCGTCGTTCGAATAGAAGCTGAGTTTGTGGTCGATCAGTCGCAGGGCGGCGTGGCGTTCGTCGATCTGGGCCTCGACCAGAGCACGGTGATCGACCAGGATCCGGCGTCGCTCCCGGGCGGTGTGATCGCCCTGTGCGCCGAGATCGCAGTAGGTGCGGAGCTGTTCGATCGTCATCCCGGTGTCACGCAGACAACGCAGCACCTCCACCCAGAGTGCGTCGTCTTCGCTGTAGCGGCGATGACCGCTGTCGGCTCGTGCGACGTTGCTCAGCAGTCCTTCCTTCTCGTAGTAGCGCAGCGTGTCGATCGTGACACCGGTCCGTCCGGCCATCTCCGCTGGAGTCAGCGTGGTTGCGTTCATGAATCCCAGTCAACAACCTGGACCGCACTCCAGGTCAAGCCCGAGTCCACAGATTTCTCACGGGTTCCGTGGCACGGGAACGGCCCAGAGGTATCGATTCGGTCGAAGCTGGGTATCACTGTTCTCATGAAGTTCATTCTCGGAATCATCATCGGCGCAGCGGCGAGCGGCTACCTCGTCAACAACATGTCGGCAGAGCAGCGCAGGAAGCTCGAAGCTCAGATCGATCGGGCGGGCACGAAGGCCAAGAACTCGAAGGTTGCCGACTCGGTCAAGGCCAACGTCGATCAGGTCGTCTCGGATGTCTCCGACGTCGCCGCCGCCAAGATCGACGACGTGGGCGACACGGTGAGCGACAAGGTCAAGGGCGCACCGAGCACCGGCGACTGACGCCGCACATCTGGAAGTTTGGTCAGGCGCGCGACGTCGGAACCGGCGAGCGCCTCGACGGGCGAACGTCGAGGCGCAGACCAGCGCTGCGCTGAATCAGACGGTGCTGTCGTAGTCGCATACCCCGTCGGCGAAGATCTCGTCGAGTTCTTCACGTTCGGCGTCATCGAAGTCGATGCCGCCGTAGACCCCGTCGGCGATCGCCGCATCGACGGTCCGGAGTTCGCACTTGAACACGTCGCCCGTGATCGGCGCGCCGGCGACGATGCGAGACGTCTCGTACACCGGGAACTGTTCGGTGCACGGCCCGGCGGTGTTGCTGTCGAGGATGCCGTTCCAGGCGTTGGCTCCGGCGTGGATCAGTTCGCCCGCAGCATCGAAGCAACTGTCGACTGCGGCGGCGGGCTTGTTCCGGTCGATGCTGCGCCACGGACGCCGTTCGATGTTGCGCATCCAGTCGTCGATGACCTCGAGCGCCATCGGTGTCTGATCGAAGCGTGGGCCCTCGAACTCGACGTCGGTGAACCAGATGACCTGGTTCGAGGAGTCTCCGTCGAAGTTCAACAGTCGTTGGCGCGTCGCGAAGGACTGGAGGCTGTTGTGCATGTCGAGCTCGCGTTCGAGATAGTTGCGCCAGTCGATCATCGGGATCTGGACGTCGCCGCGGTTGACCATGCCGGAGTCGAAGGCCGCTTCGATCGCGCCGGGGTCGGCGGTCTTGCGGGGCGCGATGGCGTCCGAGCCGGGCACGTGTGTCTGGTTGCGCCAACTCCACGGATCGACCTGGTTCGGATACGGATCGGGAATGGGTGCGCCCGTCGGCGGGTCGGTCGGACACAGCGCCCTGAAGAACGGGCAACCCTCCTGCACCATGTCCGGTTCGTTCTTCCACGATCCGGCCTCGGTGTTGAGATCGAGGAATTCCTCCACGGTGATGTTGCCGTCGGTGAGTGCTTGCAGCCCGTACTGCACGCCGACGTTGTCCCACGTGCTTGCTGCGTACCCGTCGTCGGCCGTGCCGTAGATGTTGATCAGGTCGTCGAAGTGCGTCCAGTCGACTGCCGCCTGCTGCTCGGGAGTGACGCCGGGCGCCGTGCCGTAGTTCGGGTTCAAGGTGAGCGGCGACAGCCCGCGCCAGGCGTTGACGCACTCGCTGGAACCGTCGGGGAGGAAGGGCTCGACCGCCTGATACGGGTTCGACACCTCGTTCGACGCGTTCATGCCTTCGATCCACTCGCGGTTGTTCCAGTCCGCCCACTTCGTCTCACCGGCGAGCAGTTCGGTGTCGATCCACCGTTCGAGCAACTCGCAGTCGCCGACGTGGATCGTCTGGGTGATCATGTCCGGGTAGGAGTACTGGGGGACTCCGGCATCGATCAGGCCCTCGTGGTTCTGGGCGTACACGTACTGTTGGATACCGCCGCCTGATCCGCCGACGCCGACGGTGTAGTCGGGGTCGCCGTACTCGGTCACGAAGCGATCCTTGACCATGATGGTGGTCTCGCCGCCGAGCTCGAGGTTGTAGTGCTCACCGGTCTTGGTGCCGGTCGAGTAGGCAATGGCGTAGCCGGCCGACAGCCCGTCGTCGTACAACATGCGGCTGCGACTGGGGCCGCCCTGGTAGTGCCCGATCCCCACGCCGCCCTGGAAGTAGTAGATCAACCGGTCGTTCCAGGCCGACAGATCGGGGCCGTCGACGTCCTGGCTGTCCGGCGACAGCACGGCGATCGAGTAGATGAATCGGTTGATCGTGCCGCGCTCCCAGCGCACGATGTAGTCGACGGTCTTGCCGTCCATCGTGGTGGTCGTGGCCATGTCGTCGGGTCGCGGTGCGTCGGGGTCGTATGCGGCGACGGAACCCGCGGTGTTCATGTACACGAACGACACGACGGTGTCGGTGGCGCAGTCGTCGTCGAGGGCCGGTCCGAGTTCGGCGTCGGCCCGATCACCATCGTCTGAGCACAGGAACGGTTCCTGTTGCGGGCCGGAGAACATCGGGCCGGAACTCGGATGGTTCGTGAGGGTGACGGTTTCGGTTGGTATCAACGATCGTCCGAACCAACCGCGGAACGACACCTCGAGTTCCGACTCGCCGACGGGCAGGTCAGCGACCACGCCCTGAAGGCTGCGATTCCACGACCTTGGGTTCCACGAACTCCAGTGCTGGCGCTCGCGCTCGAACGAGTCGGTGATGTCGACACCGTCGAGTTCGACGACCACGCGTCGCGACGACACGAACCACGGCAACTCGACGCGGACACGAGCGGTCCCTCCGCTGATGAGATCGGGTGGGCTGGACAACACCTCGACGTCGAAGTTCAACCCCCAGAAGGCTGAGCCGCTTGCCGACTTCTTGCCCGATGACGATTCGGCGGACGCAGGCGACGCGTCGATCGGACTGACGCTCATGAGCAACCCGGCCGCTGCGACCAGTGCGACGAGCCTGGCGCCGAATCCTCGACGACTGCGTGCGTTCATGACGAAACCCTCCGATGTGCGTGCCCGCCCCGACGGTGTTCGCCACCGTTCTTATCCGACGCTCGGACGTCCGAACGACCCGGAGCGAACCGAATGCCGTGAGGGAGCAACGGGCGTGGACGACGTGTCGCGGAAGAAATCTGCATGGTTCGCCCGCCGGCGCGCTCTTGTACGACATGAGGATCGATCCCGCCCGCTGCATCCCGAATACCAAGGCTCGCGCCAGCAGCGACGGAACAGCGTGAACACGAAGACAGCGCGGCGGATTGCGCTGCACAGCAACATCGATGTCGGACGGGCGAACGGCCGATCTCCTCTCGACCGACGGCTACGCGTCGCGCTTGTCGGCATCCTCGTCGCACGGATCGCAGTGAACGGCGGGCTTCGTGTCGTGTATCCGTTCCTCGCCGTGATCGCTGCGGGTGTCGGCGTGTCGTTCCACACGATTGCGTTGCTCGTCGCCGCTCGCAGCCTCGCAGGGCTGGCGGCCCCGTTGCTCGCCCGTTGGACATTGCCGTCGCGTTGGAACGCGATGATGCTCGCCGCGCTCGTCCTCGTCGCGGCGGGCGCAGTGGCGATCCTGCTCGCCGCGGAGATGGCTCCGACCACTCGAATCGTCCTGCTCGGCGCCGGGTTCGCAGCCACCGGGGTCGCCCGACCCCTGTTCGAGTTGCCGATGCAGGCATGGCTGACGATGCGGGTTCCGCACACCCAGCGGGGCCGAGTCATCGGTCTGGCCGAACTCGGTTGGGCGCTGTCGCTTGCTGTGACCGTCCCCGTGGCGGGTCTGTTGATCGGCATCGGAGGATGGCGGTATGCCTTTGTCGTCGTGTTCGCGTGCTGCGCGGCGGGCTTCGTTGCGCTACGCGAGTTGTGTGCTCCCGCAGTTGCTCAGACCGTCGCAACTGCAGTGCCTGCCGACGTCGCCGCGCCCGATGAGGTCGGCAAGGGCGTGCAGCGTCGAGCGGCGATCGATCGTCGACGTCAGCTGTCGGGATCTGCGTTGCGACCGCGCTGACGGTGATGGCCGGTGAGATGGTTCTGGTCACGCACGGCTCCTGGATGAGCCGGACGTTCGGTCTGTCGACGGAGAAGATCGGCGCGATCACCGTCGTGATCGTCGTGGCCGAGTTGGCCGGCAGTGGACTCGTGGCCACGTTTGCCGATCGACTCGACCTGCGCCGCACGTTGCTCGGCGCTCTGCTCGCCTCGACGATTGCTGCGGTCCTCCTCGGTCGCGCCGACGACGTCACCACGGCCGTCATCCTGCTCGGCATCTGGTTCGTCGCATTCGAAGCAGCGGTCGTCAGCCTCGTTGCGCTCGCCACGACAGCCGGGACGGGATGCCGAGCCGAACCCCGCGTGTTCGGCTGGATGATGGCGGCGATGGCCGGGGGCAACGCGGCGGGCGCGACGATCGCACCGTTGCTGTTCGTCGACGACGACATCCACACGACTGGGCTCGTCGCAACAGCGTTGGGCCTCTCAGCCGCTGCTGTCATCGTCCTCGAGCGGCGCTGGCGCGTTCGCGAACCCGAGTCGGTGCGTGAGGCCATCGTCGTAGGATCTCCGCTCAGGTCGAACAGGAGTAGGGCATGAGATTGATCACCTTCCGCCATGATGGACGTGCCCGGGTGGGCGTTCGCAGTGAGGAGAGTGTGGTGCCGGTCGAGGCGCTCGACCCTGCGCTCCCGCGTACATTGATCGAGCTGATCGCCACCGGCGGACTCGATGCCCTCGCGGCGATCGTCGGCGATTCAGCTTTCCCAGCTCGTGTGATGAGCGACGGGATTGCGCTGAGTGACGTGTCGTATCTTCCCGCGATTCCGCGCCCCGGCAAGGTCATCTGCATCGGACGGAACTACGCGGCCCACGCTGCAGAGGGAGGTGCGGAGACGCCGACGTTCCCCGAGGTGTTCTATCGAGGCGCGACGTCGCTGATCGGGAACGACGCGGCGATCGTCCGTCCGACGTGCTCGGACGAGTTGGACTTCGAGGGTGAGTTCGCGTTCGTCATCGGCACCTCGTGTCGCCATGTCGCGGAGGGCGACGCGCTCGACGTCGTCGCGGGCTACAGCCTCTTCAACGACGCAGCCCTGCGGGACTATCAGCGGGCGGCGTCACAGTGGACCGTCGGGAAGAACTTCGACGGCACCGGCGCGTTCGGCCCCGAGTTCGTGACGTCCGACGAACTTCCTCCCGGCCTCGTTGGACTCACGCTGACGACGACGCTCAACGGTGAACAGATGCAAGAGGGCCACGTCGACGACCTCGTGTTCCCGGTCCGTCGCCTGATCGCGATCCTGAGCGAGTGCATGACCCTCGAGGCGGGCGATGTCGTCGTGACCGGCACGCCGTCCGGCGTGGGCGCTGCTCGCACCCCGCCGGTCTACATGGTGCCGGGCGACGTCGTCGAGGTCCGCATGGACGGCCTCGGTTCCCTGGTCAACACCGTCGTCGACGAGCAGGGGGAACGGGCGTAGCCCCGCGTCGGGCCATTTCGTCGGAAGCCGGCGTCGCTCTGTTCGATCTCCCATTCGACGATGGCGGTGCAGGCGCTGGCGGGTGTCACCGCCGGCCGCTCGGGTTCGGGATCGGACGTGCATCCCACGAGGGCCAGCACAGAGACCGCCGCTGCTGTGACACGACACGTCGCGCTACTGAGCGCACCTCGACGATCCGATCCCACCGCTCGACGTCGGGACAGATCGTCAACCGGACGAAGTTGTTACCTCCGATCGCCCACGACGATGCGCCGCCGTCGGTTCGCTGTGTCAGGAACGGTTCCCACGGACGGCGGTGATCGAAATCGCATCATCAGCTTGGAAGGCTGATGAGGTCCAGAACTCAGGCGGGTGCGGGTTGGGCGCCGCGCTGGAGGCGGCCGGGGCGGTCGCCGGTGAGGACACCGTTGTCCACGGTGACGCGACCTCGCTTGATCGTCGCCACGTACCCCGTTGCCGCCTGCATCAGTCGCGTGCCGCCTGCTGGGAGGTCCGCCACGAGATGGGGCGGGTGCAGACCGAGACCGGCATGGTCGATGATGTTCAGGTCAGCGAGGTAACCGGGTGCGACGACGCCGCGGTCGTTCCACCCGACGTGCGCAGCGGTCCGTTGCGTCTGCTGATGCACCACGTACTCGAGATCGATCTGCTCGCCGCGTGTGCGATCACGGGTCCAGTGGGTGATCGCCGTCGTCGGGAACGTGCCGTCCGAGATGACGTTGCAGTGAGCGCCGGCATCGGAGAGCCCGAACATCGAATGCTCCGACAGGATCATCTCGCGCACGTCGTCGAGGTTGCCGGCCGCGTAGTTCATCAACGGCATGTAGAGCAGTTGACCGCCCTCATCGGCGAGCATCAGGTCGTACATCTTCTCCACCGGAGCGACGCCCTCGGCAGCCGCCAGCCCAGCAACGCTGTCCTCGGCAACCGGCTCGTAGTTCGGCGGGTCCGTGAGTGGATACATCCGGTCGAACCCGGCGTGGATCAGCGCCGGGAAGTCGCGGACGCGGGCCTCACCGTGCTCGGCGATGATGTCGGCGCGAGTGGCGGGGTCGGCCAGGTGCGCGACACGCTCGGCAACGGGCAGGTCGTGCAGGCGGGCGTAGGTGGGGCAGCGCCGCAGCGGGTTGGCGGTGGCTGTGAGGCCGAGCAGCACGCCGATCGGGCGCACCGCCACTTGCGCTCGTACGTCGGCGCCGGCCTGCGACCAGCCGTCGATCCGCTCCACCAGTTCGCGCCAGCGCGGTCGGCGTCTCGTCATTCTGTTGGACCGTGAAGCTCAGCGGGCGACCGACCTCGTCGACGATGCGGCCGAGCAGATCCAGCTCACGTTCCACGAGGTCGTCGTCGCCCGACTGGTATACGTCCGAGATCAGTTGCATCACGCCCGCACCCGCTCGGTCCAGGCCGCGGGCAACGCCGACCACCTCGTCGGCGGTGGCGCGCAGCGTCCCGATCGACTCGCCCGACGACGTGCGGTGCGCCCACGTCCGCGACGTGGTGAACCCGAGCGCACCGTTGCGCACGGCCGATTCCGTCATCTGGCACATCGTCTCGATCTCGTCGTCGGTGGCGACCGATTCGTGATCGGCGCCACGCTCACCCATCACGTACGTGCGCAGCGCGGCGTGGGGAACCTGCGCTCCCACGTCGATCGTCCACGACAGCGTGTCGAGCACGTCGAGGTACTCGTCGAAGCTCTCCCACCCCCACGTCATTCCCTCGGTGAGCGCGGTGCCCGGAATGTCCTCCACGCCTTCGAGTAGCCGGATCAGCCAGTCGTGACGGTCTGGTCGAGCCGGCGCGAAACCGACGCCGCAGTTGCCCATGACGATCGAGGTGACACCGTTGATCGACGAGGGTGCCAGGTCCGGATCCCACGTGACCTGCCCGTCGTAGTGCGTGTGGATGTCGACCCAGCCGGGGGTGACCAGCAGCCCCGTTCGCGTCGATCTCGCGGTCGGCCGGCTCGAAGGCAGACACGTCGCCGACCGCCACGATGCGTTCACCGACGACGGCCACGTCGGCGGTGCGACGTGGGCCTCCGGTTCCGTCGACGACGGTGCCGTTGCGAATGATGAGATCAGACATGATGTGTCCCCTTTGACTGCCATCCACCGTAACGGTGGCGGTGCATCGGGATCCGACCGGGAGGCACGAATTGGGCTGGTACGTTCCGCCTTCATGGATCGCTTCTACCCGATCGGTACGCCCGGCGAGCCGTGGGGCGACGCCGAGAAACAGCTGTGGTTCGAGTCGCAACCGGTGCAGCGCAGCTACCGCGACGAAGTGCTCGCGAAGCTCGATGCGCTCGACGACACGTTCGAGGTGTTCCAGTACGGATCACTGCCGATCGACCGAGAGCGATATCCGCTGATGGCGATCACGGTCGCATCCGATCAAGCGGACGCTCCGTGGGCATTGATCACCGGTGGCGTCCACGGCTACGAGACCAGCGGCGTGCAAGGCGCGCTCGAGTTCTTGGCCTCACACGCCTCGAGCTACCGGGATCGACTGAACCTGGTGGTGGCGCCGTGCATCAGCCCGTGGGGGTACGAGGTCATCAACCGGTGGAACCCGAACTGCCTCGACCCGAACCGGTCGTTCACCGCCGGCACCGCGGCAGAGGAATCGGCGGGGCTGATGGGGTTGCTCGCCGACCTCGGCGTCGACGTCCGCGTCCACATGGACCTCCACGAAACGACCGACAGCGACGAATCCGAGTTCCGCCCCGCAGTTGCAGCCCGTGACGGTGAGGCGTTCGAACCCGGTGCGATCCCCGACGGCTTCTACACCGTCGGCGACTCCGAGAATCCACAACCCGACTTCCAAGCGGCGATCATCGCCGGCGTCGGCAGAGTGACCCACATCGCCCCAGCGGACGCGCACGGCCAGATCATCGGATCGGATGTGACGCAGCCCGGGGTGATCAACTACCGCAACACCGAATGGGGGCTGTGCGCGGGCGTCACCGGCGCACGCTTCACCACCACGACCGAGGTCTATCCCGACAGCCCGAAGGCCACGCCCGAGATCTGTATCGATGCACAGGTCGCCGCAGTTCGGGCCGGCCTCGACGTCGTGCTGGCCGCGGACTGAGCACGCCGCCACGAATCACTCGCCGCAACCCGTTCGACGGTGTCTATTGGACGGTGCCTGTTCGTCGGTGCCTGTTCGTCGGTGCCTGTTCGACCGTGACTATTCGACCGTGACTATTCGACCGTGACGGTGGCTTGCATGTCGGGGTGCAGCGTGCAGAACAGGCTGTAGACGCCTGGCTCGTCGAAGCTGACTTCGAAGTTCGAGCCGGGCTCGAGCAGGCCGGAGTCGAACTCGTCCAACATCGGGTCGTCGAACGAACCGGCCGACACGGTGTGCGGCACGGCATCCACGTTGTTGAAGAACAACGACTGGCCGACCGACACCTGCAGGTCACCGCTGTAGGCGAAGTCGGTGATCAACGACTGTTCGGCACCGTCGGGGAAGTCGGTTCCTCGAACCTCGCGGGACTCGAAGATGATCGAGGGATCCGAGATCGGTGCCACCGTCGGGTTCCACATCGAGAACACGCCGAGGTCGTTGTCGTGCGCAGGGTCGACCCACGCATGGATCATCCAGCCGAGCGACGCACTGAAGTTGCCGCCTGCGGCCTGACACTCCGCGATCGGAAGGAAGGAGTCCCGGCCTTCCGATGCTCCACGGCACAGGTTGTAGTGGATGTGCCAGTTGTCGAGCGGCCCGGCGAAAGCCTCCGGGTGGTCGTTGCCGATGATCTGGGGCGGGATGATGAAGGACGTCCCGATCAACTGCATCGGCTCGCCGGTCCACGAACCGTCCACGCACTGGCCGAGCGGGTCGGTGGGCACGGTGTCGTCGGCGAGGGCGTAGAGCAGGATCTCGGGCTCGCCCGGATCGAACCCGTTCGCGATCGACGACCCCTTGTAGAGATGGGTGCCCATGTTGGGGGTCTGGATCCGGTCGCTGACGAACCCGTCGGCGCACGCCGTTTCGATGTCGGCGTGGGCGACTGCGAAGGCGGACAGCTCGTCGAGCTGGGCCACGAGCTCCGCGAGTTCGTCGGCGGTCATCGCCAGCTCATCGGGGATCGCCGCACCGGACTCGTGCAGCGCTTTCAGCTCGAGGTACGAGCACGGCAGGGCGACGTCCTGGCAGCGGACCGTGGCGTCGAGTGGACCCTCCACGAGCGTCGGCACGACACCGGCGCTGGTCTCGCGGAACACGTAGCGGGAGTAGCCGGGCGCACCGCCCGCAGCGAAGGAGAGGCCGTCGGGGAACTGTGCGTCGGCAGCGGCCTGGTCGAAGGCGGCCGCCTGGTCGACGTAGGCGTTGATCTGCTCGATCGTGCGGGCCTCGTCCGGGTCGATCGTGGTCGTCGTCTCCGCCGTCGCGGTCGTTTCGGAAATGGTCGTCGTTTCAGCGACCGTCGTTTCGGCGGCGACTGACGCATCGGTGACCACGGGAGCAACGTCGGTGGCCGGTGCGGCCTCGGTGGTGGGGGAGGGCTGCGGCGTGCTCGCCGAGTCCGAACCGCTGCATGCGGCGATGGTCACGGCAGCCACGACGGCGGCACCCAGAAGACTCTTGTGCACGACGTACCCCCACGGCGATCGAATGATTGTGCTCCACAACCATAGTGGCAGGCCGCCTGTGCGGCCTTCCGTGCCCCGACCACCGAGCCATCGGTAGCGTGACGTGATGGAACCGACCGACGCCGTCGACGAGACAACGACCGACACCAGCGGCCTGCACGTGCTCGGCGCGACCGTGCGCCACGCCATCGACCACGTCGAGGTGTTCCCGGCTCCCGAAGGCATCTCGAAGGTCACGTTCACCAACGAAGAGCTGAACTCGATGTGCCCGGTCACCGAGCAACCCGATCTCTCCACCGTCGTGATCGAGTACACGCCCGACGAGTGGTGCATCGAGTCGAAGAGCCTGAAGCTCTACCTGTGGGGATTCCGCAACCGTGCCGTCTTCGCCGAGGCGCTCGCAGTGGAGATCGCCGACGAGTTCGTCGCAACGGCGAAGCCGAAGGCCGTCACGGTCACGGTCACCCAGGCCCCTCGCGGCGGCATCGAAGTCAAGACCGTCTGCCACCGCAACGGCTGACGAATCAGGTCCCTGCCAGACACAGACCTGCGATGGTGCGGCGCTGCTCGATCGGGCAGAACGCAGCGTCGATCGCGTTGATGTTCAGCTGGCGGGCTTCCGCGGCCGTCAGGTCGTGCTCGGCGGCGACCACGGCGAACTCCGATGACGGCATGACACCGCTCATCAGCCGGTTGTCGGTGTTGATGCCGACGCTGAACCCCGCCCGCAGCATCGCAACCAGCGGGTGCGCGGCGATCGACTCCACCGCACCGACGTGCACGTGGCAGGTCGGCGCCATCTCCAAGTGCACCTGATGGTCGAGCACGTACCGGGCGAGCGGGCCGAGACCCGTGGCGGTGTCGATCGACCCGTCCGGTGAGAACTCGATGTCGGCCTGGAGCCGCACACCGTGGCCGATGCGGTGAGCGCCGTACTCGAGCGCTTCGGAGATCAGTTCCAGGTCCGGCGGCTCGCTCGCGTGGATCGTGATGTTCTGCTGTGTGCGGCGGGCGAAGGCCAACGCTTCGGCATGGAGTGACGGCGGAAAGCCGGTCTCGGCACCTGCGAGGTCGAAGGCGACGACCTTGTCGTCCCATGCCCGCATCCGGTCGACCAGCTGAGCGATCTCCAACGAGCGGTCGTCGGTACGCATCGCACACAGGATCGTGTTGACCACGATCGACGAGCCGCTCTCCGACTCGCCACGACGCAACCCGGCGGTGACGGCCTCGACGACCTCGTCGAGTGCCAGGCCCTGAGCCTGATGCTGTTCGGGCGCGAACCGGATCTCGGCATAGACGCATCCGTCGGCGGCGAGATCGGCAACGGCCTCGGCGGCCACCCGTTCGAGATGATCGGCGCGCTGCATGACCGCGCACGTGTGCTCGAACGTCGCCAGGTACTGCATCAGGTCGTCGGTGTCCGCGCCCGAGGTGAACCACGCTTGCAGCTCGTCGACATCGGTCGACGGCAGCGTCCAGCCGATCTCGTCCGCCAACTCGATCACCGTCGACGGCCGCAACCCGCCATCGAGATGATCGTGCAGCAGCACCTTGGGCAACGCGACCGCCTCGGCGCTGCTGAGGGAACCGCCGAGCGCCACGTCAGCCGCCCTTGCGGTAGATCTGGCCGTCGGCGGCCGGCATGCGCAGTCGTTGGCTCATGAACACCAGCACCAGCAGCACGGTGGCGTACGGCATCGTGTTCGGCAGCCAGTTCGGCGCAGTACTGCTCTGGGACCACCAGATCAACATGGCGACCGCCAACACCCCGGCGATGATCGCGTCGGTCTGGTTCTGGTTGACCACGGAGTAGACGAGCACAGCGATCAGTGCGATGCCGATGACGAGCAGGAGTGCTCGGGTACCGAGGCCTGCGCTGTCACGCAGGGCGAGGACGAACGGATAGCCGAACAGGAGCGAACCGAGCATCACGCCACCGGGTCGCCAGTTGCCGAAGATCAGTGCGGCGAGCCCGATGAACCCCCGCCCGAGCGTCTGCCCTTCGCGGTAGATCCCGGCGAGTTCCATCGCGATGAAGCCGCCGGCGAGACCGGCGAAGGCGCCACTGGTGATGACACCGATGTACTTGTGCAGGTAGATGTTCACGCCGAGGCTCTCGCCGGCTTCCGGACGCTCACCGCAGATGCGGATACGCAGACCGAGGCGGGTCCGCCACAGCACGAAGCCGCTGATCGGCACGAGCAGGAACGCGATGATCGTGAACAGCGACAGGCCCTGCATCGCACCTTCGAGGAACCCGGCGACGTCGGAGACGAAGAACCAGTTCTTGTCGTCGATGTCGCCGAGCACGCTGGTGCTCCCGCCACGCCCGGCGAGGAGGGGGACGTCGATCTTCGGGAGCCCGACGGCACGAGGGGACTGGGTGATCGAGCCGCCCTCCCAACCGTTGAACACCTGATCGGACAGGAAGCGGGTGAGACCGGGCGCCAAGATGTTGATCGCCACACCGGAGATGATGTGGTCGACGCCGAAGCTGACGGTGGCCACTGCGTGCAGCAGACCACCGAGGCCGCCGCCGACGGCAGCACAGACGAGCCCCGCCCACGGCGAACCGAAGTTGACCGTGCCCCATGCACCGAACCAGGTGCCCATGATCATCATGCCTTCGAGGCCGATGTTGACGACGCCGGCCCGTTCGGAGAACAGACCGCCGAGACCGGCGAGCAGGATCGGCACAGCGAAGCGCAGCATCGCGCCGGAGGTGCCGGGCTCGGTGAGCACCGAGCTGCCTTCGCCGCTGATCTCCTGCACGATCGACAACACGAGGATGCCGAGCGCTGCTGCGGTCATCCATCGGATCGGCGCCGGGAGCCCCGCGTACTTCGCGAACAGGCCGTTCGACGTCTCGTCGGGCGTCTCTGTGGGAAGCGGCTTGTTGATCACGTCGGTCATGCCGAGACCTCCGATCCTTCGACAGGCGCAGAGTCGCGCGGTTGTGTTGCTTCCGCTGCGGATTTGGCTTCGTCACGCAACCGGATGCGGCGCACGACCTCGTAGGCCACGACGGCGCTGAGCACGATGATGCCCTTCATGATCTCGATGATCTCGGGGGTGGCGGAACCGGTGATCTGCAAGATGCCCGACGACGTCGAGAGGAACGCGAAGAGCAGTGCGCCGATGGCGACACCGACCGAGTTGTTGCGCCCGATCAGCGCGACGGCGATTCCGTTGAAGCCGATGCCCTGCACGAAGCTCTGGCTGTACTGGCCCTTGTCGCTGAGCACTTCGAACATGCCGACGAGCCCGGCGACGCCTCCCGACAGCAGCATCGCGTAGAGGATCATCTGCTTCGGTGGGACACCACCGGCGCGAGCGGCGAACGGGTTGTAGCCGCTGGCACGGAAGTCGAAGCCGAGCCGCGTGCGGTTGATGAACAGGTGATAGCCGATGCCGACGAACACGGCGATGATCAGGACGCCGGTGAGTTCGCGACCTTTGCTGATCTCGCGGGTGACGATCTCGAGCACGCCGTTCAGGCTCGGCATGCGACCCGACTCGTCGAGCGGGGTGGTGCCGGAGTTCGAGGCGCCGGTGTCGTCCTGGAACTCGACGAGCAGCCAGGCGATGATGCCGCCGACCGCGATGAAGTTCAGCATGATCGTCGAGATGACCTCGTTGATGCCGCGGGTGACCTTCAGTGCGCCGGCGAGGCCGCCCCACAGGGCACCGACGGACACGGCGACCAACAGGATCACGGCGACGTGCAACGGGGCCGGGAGGTCGACGACGAACCCGGCGCCGCCGACAGCAGCGGCACAGAACGCCGCGAGCAGGTACTGACCCTCGACGCCGATGTTGAACAGGTTCATCCGGAAGCCGATCGCGGCGGCGATCCCCGAGATGTACAGCGGGGTTGCCTCGTTCAAGATGTCGACGAAGGTCTCCAGCCGGCTCGCGTTCTCGAGCATGTCGCTGAACGCCGTGAACGGATTGTTGCCGGCGATGAGCAGCACGATGGACGAGAGCGCCACGGAGAAGATCACGGCGGCGACGGGAGCGCCGAGCGCGAGCACGGCGCGTCGGACGGGGGACTGGGTCACGACAGGGCCCCTTCTGAGTCGGTGGGCATCGTCGGTGGCGGGTCGGGAGGCGAGTCGTCTCCCGGCGCCGGGGTCTCGACCACGGTGTCGCCGTCGAGCTCGGCGCCGGTCATGTACGCGCCGAGGACGCGCGGTGTCACGTCGGCCGGGTCGAGGGTGGCCACGAGCTTTCCGTGGAACATCACGACGATGGTGTCCGACAGTCCGATCAGTTCGTCGAGGTCCGCCGAGATCAGCAAGGTGGCAAGGCCTTCGCCGCGTGCCGTGCGGAGGTGATCCCACACGGCGGCCTGGGCGCCGACGTCGATGCCGCGGGTCGGATGCGATGCGATGAGCAGGTCCGGCTTGGACATGATCTCGCGACCGAGGATCAGCTTCTGCTGGTTGCCGCCCGAGAGCGCGTGAGCGGACACGTCGATGTTCGGTGTGCGCACGTCGTATCGCTCGCGAACCTCTTCGGTGCGCTGACGGGTGCCGGCCCGATCGATCCAGATGCCGTTGACGAACGGCTTCTGCGTCTGGTGGCCGAGTGCCGTGTTCTCCCACAGTGGCGCGTCGAGCAGGAGGCCCTCCACGTGGCGGTCCTGGGGAACGTAGGCGACGCCGGCCTCACGGCGTTCGCGTACCGAACGGTGTGCGAGGTCGTTGCCGTTGAGCGAGACGGTGCCCGCGCTCGGGTCCATCGTCCCGATGATCGCCGAGACCATCTCGTGTTGGCCGTTGCCCTCCACGCCGGCGATGCCCACGATCTCGCCCTGATGGATCCGCAGCGACACGTCGTTCACCACGGGCCGTCGGTCGTCGTCGAGCACGGTCAGCCCACTGACCTCGAGCGTCACGACGTCCGTGACGGTCGAATCGGTGGTGTCGGGTTTCGGGAGTTCCGAGCCGACCATCAACTCGGCCAGGTCGCCGGCCGTGACGTCTTTCGGGTCGACGGTGGCGATGGTCCTGCCTTGACGCAGCACGGTGATCGAGTCGGCGATCTCCAACACTTCCTCGAGCTTGTGGTCGATGAACAGGATCGTGGCGCCGTTCGCCTTGAGGTCACGCATGTTGCGGAACAGCTCTTCGACCTCCTGGGGAACGAGCACGGCGGTCGGCTCGTCGAGGATCAGGATCTGCGCGCCGCGGAACAGCACCTTGATGATCTCGACGCGCTGACGCTCGCCGACCTCGAGGGTCTCGACCAGGTCGTCGGGGTCGATGGTGAGTCCGTACGACTCGCCGACCTCGTCGAAGTGCGAGCGAGCTGCGTCGAAGTCGATCGTGCCGAAGCGGCCCGTCGGCTCGGAGCCGAGGATCACGTTCTCGAGCACCGTCAGCTGATCGGCGAGCATGAAGTGCTGGTGGACCATGCCGATCCCGCGATCGATGGCATCGCCGGGCGACGACAATTCGACGGACTCACCGTCGATCAGCATCTGGCCCTCGTCGGGGGCCTGCATCCCGTAGAGCATCTTCATCAACGTCGACTTGCCGGCACCGTTCTCGCCGCAGATCGCATGGATCTCACCGCGTTTCACCGTGAGGTTCACGTCGTCGTTGGCGATGACGCCAGGGAATCGTTTGGTGATGCCGATCAGTTCGATCGCTGCGGTCACAGGGGTCCCTTCCAGAAATGGGGTCGAGTTGGCGAGCCCAGGAAACGAGGCCACGGGCGAATGCTAGTGAGTCGGGTCGGGCGGCTTGTACTTCGCTCGAATCGAGCCGGAAAACAACAACGAGCGAGGCCGGCTGACCGGCCCCGCTCGTTGCAGGTGAGTGAGTTCTCGACCGTGGCCGGAACTCTGTCAGATGTTCAGCTGTTTCAGCTGGGCTCGGTCGGCACGGTGATGGTGCCGTCGATGATCTGTGCCTTGAGCTCTTCGAGCTGGTCCACGTATGCATCGACGAAGCCACCCGAGGTCGAGTAGCCGACGCCGTCGACGCTGAGGTCGTACACGACGTTGCCACCGTCGAACTCACCGTTGGCCGCAGCCTCGGTGATCTCGAACACGGCGTTGTCGACACGCTTGAGCATCGAGGTCAGGATGTACTCCTGGAGCTCGGCGTCCACCGTGTTGTACTGGTCGGAGTCGACGCCGATGGCCCACACCTTGGAGCCCGAGGACTCGCTCTGCTCGAGGGCTGCCTCGAAGAGGCCGCTGCCGGATCCGCCGGCTGCGTGGTACACCACGTCTGCGCCGTCGGCGTACATCGACAGAGCGATTTCCTTGCCGCGGTCAGGAGCGGTGAAGCCGTCGAAGTCGGGAGCAGCGGTGATGTACTGCGTCACGATGTTGATCTCGGGATCCACGGCCAGCGCGCCAGCCTGGAAGCCGGCCTCGAACTTCTCGATCAGACCGAAGCCGGAGACGCCACCGAGGAAGCCGATGGTGCCGGTCTCGCTCTGCAGCGCGGCGGCCGCACCGACGAGGTACGAGCCCTGCTCTTCGGCGAAGGTGAGACCGGCGCAGTTGCCGTCGGCACAACGCGAGACGGGCGGATCCTGCTCGAAGTCGAGCATCGCGTCGTCGATCACGGCGAACAGCGTGTCCGGGTTGTTGGCAGCTGCTTCGACGACTTCGTCGGCGAAGAGGAAGCCCACGCCGATGACGAGATCGTTCTCGTCGGCCTGGAGCTGGAGCAGTTCGCCACGGTTCGAGCCGTCGTCGTTCGGGACGAGGTCGGTGTAGCTGGCGCCGAGTTCGGCTTCGGCGCGCTCGATGCCGGCGAAGGCGGAGTCGTTGAACGACTGGTCGCCGCGGCCTCCGATGTCGTAGGTGAGGCCGACGCTGATGTCTTCGATCGGAGCGGCGGCGTCTCCCTCTTCTTCCATGGCGTCGGTGGTCGGGGCTTCTGCGTCGCCCTCTTCTTCCATGGCGTCGGTCGTGGGGGCTTCTGCGTCGCCCTCTTCTTCCATGGCGTCGGTCGTGGGGGCTTCTGCATCCCCCTCTTCCATGGCCTCGGTGGTCTCGGGCTCGTCGCCCGATCCGGTGTCGGTTTCAGTGTCCGAGTCGCTGCCACAGGCGGCGACACCGAGTGCGGCAACCATGCCGAACGCGAGCATCTGCTTGCTCTTCATCATGTTCTCCCCTTATTGGTTTGTGCCCCGGGTCTCCCGGGTGTTCACGTGAACCGCCCAAGCTACCCGCCGGTAGCCGCCCTGTGAAGCGCGGTGTGACGGGCGTCGTGCTTCGTCACACGGTGTTCATCCCCATGTGATGCGCCGACCGATGCCACGGAACGACGCCGAGAGCGACATAACGTGGTCGGATGGCATCTCGGACGCCACCGACTCATCAACCGGCGGCGGACGGCTCACCCAACTACTGGGCGCGTCGCGCCGGGGCCGTGGTCGTGGTGCTCCTGGTGGGGTATGCCCTCGTGCGGGCGGTCGGCTCCGTGATCGGTGGCGACGACGGCATCGCCACCGCCGACCGGGGCGACTCGATCGCCGCCGGGAACACGACGGACGACGGAACGGCGACCGGCGACGGCGACGAAGGAGCGCGCGACGACGAAGCGGCGGCGGCGGACAACACCGACATCGACTGCTCGGATGGAGCGAACACGACGCTGTGCGAGGAACTCGGTCTCGGCGACGGTGTGACCGTGACGGAACCGGATGGCGACGGAGGCGGTGACGTGGAGACCGAGCCCGAGGCCGCAAGCGACGAGCCCGAGAACACCGGACCGCCGACCTCGTCGAATCGAGCCGAGGTGTACATCGTCGGCGACTCCGATGCCGGCACGTTCGGCCCGTACCTCGAGACCCTGCTCGACGGGACGCTCGTGACGACCACCGACCTGAACTACAAGGTGTCGTCTGGTCTCGCCCGACCCGACTTCTTCGACTGGCCGACCGAGTTGGCGGAGAAGTTGCCCGCGGTCGACCCCGACATCATCGTCGTCACCTTCGGCGGCAACGACTCGCAAGGCCTGACGGTGCCCGAGCTCACGCCCGACGGTCGCCCGGACTTCGTCATCGGCGATCCGTTGCAGAACGAAGCGGAATGGACCGAGGAGTACCAGCGGCGCGCCGGTGAGGTGATGGATCTCCTGCTCGAGAACGATCGCCACGTGATCTGGGTGGGCATCCCGAACGACGACAGTGCAGACGTCACTGCGAAGCTCGCCATCCAGGACCGTGCCGCCAAGGCAGCGGCAGCGGAACGACCCGACCTGGTGTTCATCGACACCTGGACGCGGTTCTCGGGTCGCGACGGCAACTGGGCCGAGTTCGTGATCGACCCGCGAGACAACACGGGCAAGGACGTTCGTGCCGACGACGGTTTCCATCTCAATCAGAACGGTGCGGAGATCCTCGCCATCGACATCGCGATCGAGGTCCAGAACGAACTCCGCGAAATGGGTGCGACCCTCTAGTCGTGACGAGTGGGTCAGCCGGCGTAGGCGGCTCGCCGTCGGGCTCGACACAACGCCTGCAGCGAGACCACTACTGGCTCTGGCCGCGCGACTGGATCTTCGCGCGCCGCTCGGCGACCTTCTCCGGACTGAAGTGTGAGCGTCGCCAGGCTCGACCGTCCCGCGACTCGGTCTCCCAGTCGTCGTCGTTCGTCGCGATCGCCGAGTAGGTCTCGCGGATCTGGCGGACACCGTCCTGCTCGTTACCGACGATGTCGGCCGCGAGTTGCCGGGTGAACGCCATCAGTTCGCCGTGAGGGACGACGTGGTTCACGAGCCCGCAGCGAAGCGCTTCGTCGGCCAGCATGAAGTTGCCGGTGAAGCTCATCTCGCGCGCCCTGCGGACACCGATCGCCTGCGGCAGCAGCACGGTGAGCCCCCATCCGGGCATCACGCCGACCCGGGCGTGCGTGTCGCCGAACTTGGCGTGCTCGCTGGCGACGAGGAAATCGCAGTTCAGTGCGAGTTCGAAGCCGCCCGTGACGGCGACGCCGTTGATCGCTCCGATCAGTGGCTTGGTCAGCTTCGGGAACGGACCGCGGACTCCGTGCGTGTTGACGCTTCCATCGGCGCCACTGCCGTCGAGGTTGCCCCCGGTCGAGCCGAGCTCCTTCAGGTCGAGTCCGGCGGTGAACGCCGGGTCGGTGCCGGTGAGGATCATCACGTCGACGTCTGCATCGCGCTCGGCTCGCTGCATGGCCTCGGGGATCTTCGCGAGAACCTCGCTCGAGAGGGCGTTGCGCGCATCGGGT
The DNA here is from genome assembly GCA_963797925.1 of Ilumatobacteraceae bacterium. Lineage (GTDB taxonomy): Bacteria > Actinomycetota > Acidimicrobiia > Acidimicrobiales > Ilumatobacteraceae > Ilumatobacter_A. The sequence goes on from CAWCQZ010000004.1 coordinate 411,534, forward strand.
CGATTGATCGTGATCGTGGCGACCCGATCGGTCACGTCGAGCAGGACCACGTCGTCACCCGTGAGCGATGCGGTGGCTGAGTCGGTGGTGGTCATCTCCCCATCATGGACCACGGGGTCGCAGCGATCGGCCCCGAGGTCACGAAGCGACCGCGACCTGTCGCGGACGAAACGACCGGAGGGGTCGTCAGTCGTCGGCGGGCAGGAAGACGAGGTTCAGGTCACCGAGCTTCACGAGGCTCGACGCGATCCATCCGCCGAGTGCACCGAAGTGTTCGTCGAGCAGCGACGACCGGCCATCGGCGACGGTCTCCTCGGCGAGTTCGTACAAGCCTTCGTAGGTCACCTCGACGGCGAACTCGGGAGTGAGGTCGAGGGGGTCGTCCGGGTCCGGGTGCGCCGTCTCGCTCGTGAGACCCGACCGTTCGAGGCGGTCCGTACCGATGTCGGTGGAGTGAGCGGGCAGCGTCCGATGGATCCGTTCGGGCTCGATCGGGCCCACCAATTGTTGGACGCGCAGGACGATCTCGATCTCGATCGCCGGCTGCTCCTCCAACTCGTCTTCCACATACCAACGCCGGTACGCCGCCTGGCTCCACGCCGGCCACGAGAACGTGATGTGAGCGACGATCCTCGGCGGTTCGCCTTCGCCGGGGAGCCCGTAGCTCGTCTCCCACGTGAGGTCGCCGAGCAGCACGTCCGACTGGAAATGCTCCTCGAACGGCTGGCGCTCGAGGAACGCGGACTCGAACGCATCGCGGAGCGCGCTGATCGCATCGGTGAAGACGTGGTCGAGCATGCGAGCTGAATCTATCCACACCCTGTAGTGACGGTGCCGGCGCGGGCAGGGACGGTCGGGCGGGAAAGGACGGGCGGGCGGCTGTCGAGGCGGGTCGTTCAATCGGCGCATGGCATGATCGGGAGATGGCTCTGGTACTGACCGACATCCGCGACGGCGTCGCAACGCTGACCTTGAACAACCCCGACGAGCGCAACACGCTGACGGCACCGATGGTCGCCGAGATCATCGCGGCGATGGACGCGTTCGAAGCCGACGAGAACGTCGGGGCACTCGTCGTCACCGGCGCGGCCCCGGCGTTCTGCGCCGGCGCCAACCTCGGCAACCTGTCCGAGGCGACGGGGGAGAGTCTCGGGGGGATCTACGAAGGCTTCCTGCGGATCGCCCGCAGCCCACTCCCGACGCTCGCCGCGATCAACGGTGCAGCCGTCGGAGCCGGCGCGAACCTGGCGCTCGGCTGCGACGTGCGGATCATCGCGGACGAGGCACGCATCGACACCCGATTCCTCGACCTCGGCATCCACCCCGGTGGCGGCCACACCTGGATGCTGCGCCGCATCGCCGGACCGCAGACCGCGATGGCCGCGGTGGTGTTCGGCCAGATCCTCGACGGCAAGGAGTGCGAGCGCGTCGGGCTGGCCTTCCGCTCGGTTCCCCGTGACGAACTCGCCGACGTCGCTCAGGCGTTCGCGGCGCGAGCGGCGTCGGCACCTCGGGCGCTGGCGATCACCACGAAGGCCACCATCTACGCGATGGCCGATGTCGACAACCATCCCGATGCCGTGGCCCGAGAACTCGAGCCGCAACTGTGGTCGACGCAACAGCCGTGGTTCTCCGAGCGGATGGCGGCACTCAAGGCGAAGATCGCCGCCAAGAAGGCAGCCAAACAGAGCTGACCACGGGCGGGTTCCCCACATCGGAACCGGGTCGACCGTGCGACCTCAGACGTCGCGCCTCATCACCGTGATGGCAGGCGGCGGAGTTCGCGTTCGAGGCTGGTGATGTCGGCGGTCACCCGTCGTCGATCGTCGGACGTGGGTGCGTGGTCCGGGTCGAAGGCGACCCGGTCGAGCGTCTCGGCGACTTCGTGCGGGCCGACGGTGTCGGGCCCGAGCATCGTGACGAGATGCCCCGCCGCGGCCGGTGCGGTGACCGCGTCGGGTGCGAGCGACATGAATCGATCGTGGAGCAACCCCCAGGGGCCGCGGCGTCGACGTCGCTGCAGTTCGTGAAGACCTCGCAACGCTCCGGCGGCACCGCCGAGCAGCAGGATCGCCCCGGCGAGTTCGAGCGGCCGTGAGAGTGCTCCGTCGAAGATCGCACCAGCTGCGTCGGCGCCCACGGTGGAGCGGCCGGCGTCACCAGCGAGTGGCACCTCGGCGGTCGGGTCGAACGCCTGCCAACCCGTGTCCGGGAACCACACTTCGACCCAGGCGTGTGCATCGCTCGCCTTGACCTCGAAGACACCCGAGATCCGGTCGCGAGTTCCTGGGATGTAGCCGGTGGCCAAACGGGCGGGCACGCCCTGGGAGCGGAGCATCACCACGAGCGACGAAGCGATCTGTTCGCAGAAGCCGCGCTGCGAGTTGAACAGGAAGTCGTCGACGGCGTCGCCGTCGGGAACGGGGGCGTTCAGGTCGTACTGGGTGTTGATGGCCATCCAGTCCTGGTAGGCGAGGATCGTGTCGAACGTCGACCCGGGAACCCGGAGTTCGGCGGCGAGATCGAGTGTGGCCTGCGACGTCGATGCCGGAATCGGGAGGAACGGAGCGAGGTCGGGCTCACTCGTGAACGGAGCGAAGAAGTCTCCGAGATCGCCCTGCCGGCGGAGCATGTCGGCGGTGACGTCGACGCGCTGGGACACCACCGAGTAGACCGTGCCGGCCGACAGCGGTCGGTCGGCACGCAATCCGCCGTCCGAGCGGGTGACGACGCTGCCGTCGAAGATCACGGTTTCCGGGCGGCCAGCGCCGAAGATCACGTTCGGGAGGTCGGACTCGACCGTGAAGGTCTGCACGAACTCCTGGCTCGTCGTCCCTGGGGCCGGAAGGTCGCCGATCGTGGGCGGGACGTCGATCTGCGGGCCGTCGACGCGGTCACCACGCTCGGGTGTGACGCGCCAGGTGCGCCCGTCGAACTCGGTGAACACCTGGCCGCGCCAGAAGGCGGGTTCGGGTGCGCGTACCCGCATCACGATCTCGTCGCCGAGGTCGCCGCGCACGGCTGTGTCGAGCGTGTCGGAGAATCCGGGATAGCCGCCGGCCTCGCCGAGCGCGCCGCGTGACGGATCGCCGTCCGACGTCGGCGTGTCCGCAGCCGGGTTGCCGTCGGAATCGAGGAGTGCGCCCGGGGAGTCGACGGCTGCATCGGACGGCGAGAGCGACGGCAGGCCCAGGCTGGCCGGGCCGTCGGGGATCGGCACGAACGCAGCGAGTCCGATGGTCGCGGCGAGCCCTGTGGCGGCCCACCCGACGATCGGAGCGGCGCGGATGCGGCGGGTGCGAACGCTCGGTTCGCGGACCGTGACGGCCGTGATCGCGACGACACCCCACGCGAGCAACCACCAACCGACGTTGGCGTCGACGCGGAGCCCGGCGGCGTACACGACGATCACGCCGGTGATCGCGAGGTGGACGCGATTCGTGCGCCGGTCGACGACCTCTGCGCCGTGCAGTGCGACGAGGAGCAGCAACAGATCGGGCATGGGGCCACGAAGTGCTTCGAGCAGCCCGCTGACGCCGGACGACTGGATGCCGATGCGAGCGAGTGCACCGACGGCGACGATGCCGGTCAGAACCCGCAGCCAGTTCGTTCTCCGTCCGGCTGCGGCCCACAGCGAGAGGCCGGTGGCGATGGAGATTCCGATGGTCACCACGGCCCGGGACAGCGAGCCGACGCGTCGAGTGCGCCGTTGAGCATGTTCAACGCGATGATCGCAGCGAGCGCCGTGATCAGTCGCGATTCCGTGGAGAGGCCGGACGTCATCTCCCGAGATGTCGAAACAGCGATCGGCCGCTTCCAGACAGGGAGTCGCGAGCCGCGGGGGCGGAGGCGTTCGTTGTTGCTGCGCTGCGACGGCCGACCACCTGAGGATGTCCTCGCGATGCCGGATGGGTTCGGTGTGGCCGGTCTCGGCGTCGACCGCGACGACCACGTCGTGTCCGTGCCGCAACCCGTCTTCCATCGTCCTGCGAAGTCGCGCGGCATCAGCCGTGAGCGGCAGGACCCAGCGGGTCTCGGTCGAGGTCGTTCGGTCGTAGGCGATCACTTCGCCCGATCGCAGCGTCGATGCCCAGTGGATCGACTGCTGGCCCTCGCCGGCGCGCCACGGTCGGGTCCCGTCGAGATCGCCGAGCCGCGGACCGTCACCACCGGCGGACTCGCCGGGTTCGGCGGCTGCCTGCCGATCGACGGGAAGCGGAGCCCCACCGGCGGCGGGTGCGACGTGCAACGGTTCGATCGTGAGGCGCAGTCGTCGGCGCCAGAACATCAGCCCCGGAGCGCCGGCACTGCGAACCGTGACGTCGAGGTGTTCGATGATGCCGGCGTCGGACAGCTCGCAGGTGACGAGCGTGGTTCCATCCGGGTCGAGCGCGACGACCGCACCGAGGACCTCGGCCTGCAGGGCAGACGACGCCCGACTCGAGTCGACGTGGTCGATCGAGAGTGTGAGCTCGTCGCCGACGGTGGTGGTGCGGTTCATGGTGAGGCGGTGGATCGAAACTCGGCGCAGACGCCAACGACCGGCGAACACGATGCCGGCCAGAGCCACCAAGGTCGCGACGAGCAGGAGCACCACCGCCGCCGCGCCGGTCAGGCGCGCGATGGCGAGGCCGACGCCCCACGCCGCCACGAACGCGAGCGCACCGGGAGCCAGTGCGTCGGGTCGGATCCGTCCGAGGGTGGCGACCGGCTCGGCTCGTGCGGGGCCGCTGTCGGCGATGTCGATGCCGGTGTGATCCGCAGCGACCGCGTCGCGCGCATCGACGCGGTGCGGTGTGTCCTGCGGAGTGTGGAGGAGGGTCACGGCTCAGGCGGTCGGCGCCGGCACGGAGGCAACGCACTCGGCAACGAGTTCGCTCCCGGCCGTGGTCGATCCGTTGCTGTCGGCCACGAGCACACGATGACCGAGGGAGGTGGAGGCGAGCGCGGCGATGTCGTCGGGGACCACATAACTGCGGCCCTGCAGAGCGGCTCGGGCCCGAGCGAGCGAGATGAGCGACACACCGGCGCCCGCGTCGAGGCTCCCAGTCGAGCCGCCGGATGTCGTCGAGTCGCAGTGAGCAGTTCGACCACGTAGACGCCGACGGCGTCGGAGACGTGGACGCGATCGACAGCATGCTGGATCGCCCGGATGTCGTCCGGGCAGGTGATGGGTTCGATCGCTCCGAGCATCGACCGCCCCCGACGGCCGGTGAGCACGTCGAGTTCGAACTCCGGCACCGGCGCGGCCCGGGCTGACGACGGCAGCGAACCGGTCGAGCGACCCTTCGCCGAGGCCGTAGGTGCCGGCGATCTCGATCGGGTTCTGCGTGGCCACGAGCATGAAGGGGGCCGGCAGATGATGTGCGTCGCCGTCGACGGTGACGGTCGCCTCTTCGGCGGCTTCGAGGAGTGCCGACTGGGTGCGTGGGGTGGCGCGGTTCAGTTCGTCGAACACCACCACGTTGGCGAAGATCGGTCCCGGCCGGAAGCGCAACTCGGTGCCGCCGGCCTCGTCGGTGATCGGCATCATCGAACCGGTGACGTCACCGGGCAGGAGGTCGGGAGTTCCCTGGATGCGGGAGAACGACCCGCCGACAGCGCGGGCGATGACCTGAGCGAGCAGTGTCTTGCCGACCCCGGGGATGTCCTCGATCAGCAGATGGCCGCCCGAGAAGAGCGTGGCGACGGCGACTTCGGCGATGTCGTGGTGACCCGCCACGACGGCATCGATCGCTCCGACGAGTTGTTCACCCACGGCACGGACGTCCACACCTGCGCCTTCGGTACCAGGCACCGATGTCGCAGGTGTCGTCGACGTCGCACGTGGCCTGTCGGTCGATGTGGCCCGGTGGTCGTCGACGGGAGCAGGCGGCGGCGGAGGAAGTTGCACACGGGGTCATCGGCCCGCCGTCGAAGGTTCTTGATGTGCGTCCGAAGCGGTTTCGAGGGCGTTCACTCGCAGAGTGAAGGCTGTGGCACACGACGTGACGTGACCGGGGTCACGAAAAAGCGCGCACGATCGTTACAGAACACCAACACATGGCAAACGCAAGGTGTCCTACTGTTGTCGGCACAGGCACCGAATCCACCGCGGCGTCATCAACCTGTGCCGCAAAGTAGGAGGTCACCAATGAGCCAGCGCAATCGTGATACGGACATTGTGCAGATGCTGCCCCGACAAGAGAGGCGAGCGCACGCCCACAGCGAGCGCCACCGCATCCACGTCGAGTTGCAGAACGTCGCACAGACCGTTTCGTCGGGTGTCGAGCCCGAAGACGTGCATGAACCGGGAAGCGCTTGGAAGCCGTCGCATCATCACGATGCCGAGGTCGCCAAGAGCAAGCTCGCGAAGAAAGGCCGCACGAAGCGCCATTGGAAGACCAAGATGTGGAAGCGGCGTACTCAGCTCCGGATGGAGAAGATCGAGGCGCTGCAGGTGACCAGGGAGACCGGCTTCGCCCGTTCCTGACCGCCGATCACCGACACGACAGCTCTCCCTTCAGAGAGTCGACGCCGTCGTCGCCCGAGCAACAGCTCGGTCGGCGGCGGCGTTTCTGTATTCCCGGACCCGTCGCAGCTTGAGGTCCTCGTAGCCGCGGATCTCCATCGGCAGCGCAAGCGAGGCGAGGACGTCGGCCCGATCATCCGGCTGAGCCGCGAGGTGCGCGAGCTCAGCGGCGAGCTGACCTCGGAACTCTTCGACGAGCTCGCGCTCGGTGCGGCGCATCTCACTGCGCCCGAACGGATCGAGACGCGTCCCGCGGAGCCGCTTGCCACGTGCGAGCGCCAGCATCAGCGGGCGCCCGACGGTTGCGTTGACACCGATCTTGTCGCTGCGGCCGAGCGCCTTGAGCATCGGTGGGTGCAACCGCCACGTGATCTTCGCGTCGGCGCCGCCGACACGCTCGGCGGCGGACTGCGACTCCGGCGCGACGAGCAACCTGGCCACTTCGTACTCGTCCTTGTAGGCCATCAGCTTGTGGAGCGACCGTGCCACGACCTCGAGGAGTTCGGCGTCGCCTGGTCGGACACGCTCGATCTCGTCGAGGAACGAAGCGGCATACGCGGCGCTCTGATAGTCGACGAGGTCGGCGGTGAGCATCTCGATGGTGGGACGAACGTCGGCCGGGAGGGACTCGAGTCGGCGGGCGAGTCGCTTCGGGAGCGGTTCGACCTCGACGACGGGTCGCGCTGCCGGGCGGGTCGCGGCGACTGCGTCGATGGTGGCCGGGTCCACGATCCAGGAACGACCCCACCGCAACGCTTCGATGTTGGCGTCGGCATGGACGCCGTTCAGGCGGATGGCCTCTTCGACCGATGCCGCTGAGATGGGCAGCGCCCCGTGTTGGATCGCCGCGCCGATGACGAAGATGTTCGCCGCCGTGGCGTTGCCGAGCAGTGACTCCATCAACTCGCCGGCATCGGCCAACCGGGTCGCGTCGGCGTTGCTCGCCGTGTCGAGGCGTGCTCGGAGTTCGTCGTGGGTCGGGACGCGCCGGTCGGGTCGCCCGACCATCGATCCGGTCGGTGTGGCCGTGGTCGACCCGACCACGATCGTGGTCTCGGCGCCGCACGCGTCGAGCGTTCGCAGGCTCGCAGCCGTGAGGAGGTCGAATGCGAGCAGCACATCGGCGGTGCCGTCGCCGAGCAGGTTGGTCGCCGGTGTGGACCCTGTCGACAGTCGGAGGTCGCTCACCACCGGTCCCGCCTTCTGCGACAGGCCCGTCTGATCGAGGCCTCGGCTGTCGAATCCGTCGAGCATCGCGGCCGTGGCGAGGATCTGGGCAGCGGTGACGACGCCGGTCCCGCCGATACCGGCGATTCGAACGTCGACATGGTCGGCTGCCACTCGCAGCACCGGGTCGGGGAAGTCCGTCGGCGCCGGCGGGACGGACGGTTCGGCCGGGGTCGACCCGTCGTCGTCGGCGGGCTCGACGGTCATGAAGCTGGGGCAGTCCCCGCCGAGGCACGAGAAGTCCAGGTTGCAGGTCGTCTGGTCGATGGTCGTCTTGACGCCGAGTGGGGTGTCGACCGCCTGTACCGACAGACAGTTGCTCACGACGCCGCAATCGCCGCACGCTTCGCAGATCCTGTGGTTGATCACGACGCGTTGGACCGGCGTGGTGACGAGGTCGCGTTTGCGCAGTCGGCGGTTCTGCGCAGCGCAGGCCTGGTCGTGGATCAGCACGGTCACGCCGGAGACGGCTGCGAGTTCCTCCTGAGCTGCGACGATGTCGCTGCGGTCGCGGACGACGACCGTGCCCGCATCGTCCTTCGGGAGATCGACGCCCTTGTAGCGCTCGAGATCGTCGGTGGTGATGATCACCCGCTTCGCACCGTGACCGATCAGGATGCCGGCGATGCCTGGCACGGTGAGCGCACCGACCGCGTCCTGGCCGCCGGTCATCGCGACCGTGCCGTTGTGCAGCAGCTTGTACGTGATGTCGACACCGGCAGCGATCGCCGCCTGGATGGCCAACTGGCCCGAGTGGAAGAAGGTGCCGTCGCCGATGTTCTGCACGAAGTGTGCACGATCGACGAACGGCGCCATGCCGATCCATTGAGCACCTTCGCCGCCCATCTGCGTCAGCCCGGCGGTCGTGCCGACCTGGTCCTCGTCCATCAGCAGCGTCATCGTGTGACAGCCGATACCGGCGCCGACGAGCACGTCGTCGGGCACCTTCGAGCCCCAGTTGTGCGGGCAACCCGAGCAGAAGTAGGGCGACCGTTCGACCGACAGCGGGATCAGGACACGTTCGCGGTCCGGGGGCGGCTCGGGTGCCAGACGAGTTCCGAGCCGTTCGGTGAGACGCCGCCGCAGGGCCGGCACGATCACGTCAGCGACGAGCACCCCGAAGTTCTGGATGAGCGGCTCGCCGGTGTCGTCGCGCTTGCCGACGACACGCGGAGCGTTCGACGATCCGTACAGCGCGTCCTTCACCAGGAGCTCGAGGGTCGGGTCCTTCTCCTCGACGACGACGATCTCCTCGAGGCCGATGGCGAAGCGGCGCGTCACGTCGCTGTCGAACGGCAGTGGCAGTCGCAGTTGCAGGAGACGGATGCCGGCCGCTGCGACCTCGGCGTCGGTTCCGAGTCCCAGACGACGGAGCGCTTCACGTACCTCTCCGTACGTCACGCCGGACGCGGCGATGCCGATCCATGCGTCGGGGGCGTCGACCGCCACCCGGTTCAGTTCGTTCGCCACGGAGTACCGCCGGGCACGTTCGGCGCGCACGGTGCGGATGTCCCGCTCGATCGACATGTTGATCGGAGGGAGCAGGCGGGCGTCAGGCGTGTGGACATCAGGTGCACCGTCGATCGACATGTCCGGCAGGACGATCTTCATCCGGTCCGGCGAGACGTCGATCGTGCCCGAACCGTCTGCGACGGCCGCGACGATCTTCATCGACGTCCAGAGTCCCGTGGCCCGGCTCATGGCGATCGCATGGCGACCGAGGTCGAGCGCCTCCTGCACGTCCATCGGGAAGAACACCGGAAGGTGCAGATCCATCAGTGCGAGATCGGAGCTCGACGGGACCGTCGAACTCTTCGCTCCGGGGTCGTCGCCCACGATCACGAGCGCCCCGCCGTGCTGCGACGCACCCGCGTAGACGCCGTGCCGAATGGCGTCACCGGCCCGGTCGAGGCCGGGCGCTTTGCCGTACCAGATACCCAGCACGCCGTCGTGGCGGGCGTCGGGCTGCGTCGAGGCCAGCTGGCTCCCCATCACGGACGTGGCGCCGAGTTCCTCGTTGACGTTGGGTTGCACGACGAACGTGATCCCGGGAGCGGCCTTCGCGGCACGGACGAACTCCTGGTCCAGCCCGCTCAGCGGGGAACCCTGGTAGCCGGATGCAAACGCGGCGGTGTCGAGGCCGGCCGCCCGGTCGGCGCGAAGTTGCTCGATCGGCATGCGTGCGAGCGCCTGGATACCGGTCATGAACACGGTGCCGGCGTCGGACGCGTATCGGTCACTGAGTCGATACGCCGTGTCTGACATCGCCACCTCCGTGCTGCTCGCGGTCTCGGACGCTCACTCTTCCACGGGCGGCGAGACGCGGCAAACGGTCCGCGGATCCACGTGTCGGCGACGACCCACTCCGGGTCGGTCCGTCGATCGGATTCAGGCCGTGCGGCTGACCCAGGCGTGCACGATCTCGGAGCGCCGGTCCTGCCACTCTTCGCTCGTCATGCCGTACCGGACGTGGTCTTCCCACGTGCCGTTGATCTCGAGAAAGCGCTGTGCGACGCCCTCCTCGCGAATCCCCAACTTCTCCATGATCCGTCGGCTGCGGTGGTTCCGCGGCACGATGCAGATCTCGACGCGGTGCAGCCCGAGCTGCTCGAACGCGAACTGCATCACCAGCGCCACGCCTTCGACCGTGTAGCCGTGCCCTGCATGGTCCTGGTCGACCCAGTAGCCGACCGTGCACGATTGCATCGCGCCGCGGATCACGTTGTTCAGGTTGACTTCGCCGGCCACGCGCCCGTCGATGAACAGACCGAACTGGAAGGCGGTGCCGGTGGCGCGGTCGCGGTCGCGTTGCAGGCATCGCGAGGCGAATGCCGACTTGTCGGTGGTCGGGTCGGGTTGGTGCGGAAACCGGCTCGGCTCCCAGACCGTGAGCCACTCGCCATTTCGCTGGCGGACCTCGCTCCACGCGCGGAAGTCGTTGACGGCGAGCGGGCGCATCGTGATGCGCTTGCCGAACAGGTACACCGGCGCCGGAGCGACGAGATGGATGCCGCAGCGCCACGTCAGTCGTCCTGAGGAGCGATCGCCGATGTCGGTCAGTTCGAGGCGACGCATCACGGCCAAGACGACACAGCACGTGCCGATGATCGATTCGACGTGTTCGGTTGCAGCCCCGGGTTGTGGAGCCGTTCGTCGATCGGCTCGGCGACGAGTGTGCGGAACACCTCGTCGGCGTCGGCGCGTTCGAGCGGTAGCCGTCGGGCACCGAGTCGGAGCCGAGCTCGACGCCGGGCGAGTGCCATGGCGTGCGGTCCGCTGACGACGACACCGATGGCGTCCATCACCATCGGTGATTCCCGGACGACGTCGTCCAGGTGGTCGGACACGATGCCGAGTGCGTTCGTGAGCTGCTCGGGTGCGGGTCGGTCGGCACGTTCGAGTTCACGCTCGATGAGGGAGAGCGGCCCGACCGGAAGCGATCCAGCGAGCCGCCGCCGATCAGCTCGATCTCGATCGTGCGGTCCGTGATGGCGACGTGCAGCGTTCCGGGCGTCATTGCTCGGCCTCTGGGTCGGCGTGGCCGTCGGTGTCGAGCGGCGGATCATCGGGCATCGCAGGCCGGCCGGGGGTTCCGGCCGGAACCCGGTCGAGCGTCCACGTCCGATCTGCGTCGTCGCCCGCTGCGAGTTGGTGGGCAACGTGCGCGTGGAGGCACTTCACACCGATTCGTGTGCCGCCCACGCCACCCGACGGGCGCGGCCCGATGTGCGTGTCGGGAATCGCGGCATCACGTTCGGCTTCGTAGCGGCGATGGATGTCAGCGATCAGCGTCGTCGTCGAGTTCGGCTTCGACCTCGTCGACGGCGCCGGCTGATTCGACGCGGCTCACCGCCTTCACGAGTCTCGTCGCCGACGAGGTAGTAGCGGGTCGGCATCGGTGTGCCGTCGTCGAGGAACGGAGCGTTGCGCAGGACGACCGGGTCACCTGTGGCGTCGCGCACCACCACGTCGAATGCGCCGCGCGGCCGCGCCCGAGCAGTTCGGCGACGCGCTCGACGTCGACGTCGCTGCCGCCGGGCTCGCCCATCAGCTCCGGCGGCGGAGGAAGAACAGGATGACGAGCAGCGCAGCGAACGCAGGCGCCGCCCGCTTGAGAATCGAGCTGCCGCTGACGTCCATCAGGTCGATCGGGTCGGCCGCCGGGCCGTTGATCTTGCGGACGCTCTCCTTGGGAGACTCGGCGATCTTCTCGGTCGCCTCCGCTGCCGTTTCGGCATTGCCCTCGTCGACGGCGTCGTCTGCTGCTTCGGCGACCGCGTCGGCGCCGGTGGAACCGATGCCGTCTTCGTCGATCATCGTGTTGAGGTTGTCGGCGAACTGGTCGATCAGCTTCGTGCTGACGTCTCCGAGGATGCCGCGCCCGAACTGTGCGACCTTGCCGGTGATGTGCAGATCGGTCGTGACGACGACCTTCGTGCTGGTGGGCGAGAGCGCTCTCGGCGTGGGCGGTGATGTCGGCCGATGCGTTGCCGCGCCCGCCCGTGTCTCGGCCCTTGCCCTTGAGGACGGCTCGGTAGTTCTCGTCGTCCTTCTCGACGAAGTGAGCGTCACCCTTGAACTGGGTCGAGATGGCGCCGAGCTTGACCTTGACGACACCTCGGTAGACCTCGCCCTTCTCGGCGTCCTCGGCGATCTCCTGGAGTTCCGCGCCGGGAAGGCACGGAGCGATCTTCTCGACGTTCGTGATGATCGGCCACGCCTCGTCGATCGGTCGATTGACGGTGAACTCGTTGTTCAGTTGCTCTGCCATCGCGTCAGATCCTCCACAGTGTCGATGTCCTTCGGTGAACCCGTGCACGGTACTTCAACGACCAGGTCGGGACGTAGACGCATCAGAGCCGCGGGCTCCTTCGTCGCCGGTCGTCGAGAGTAGCTGCCAGGTCTCGCGGTGCAACGCGACCGGGTTCGCACGTCGACCGTCGTAGGTGGCGACCGCGATCCGCGCCCCATCGAGAGCTGCGTCAGCGACCGCCCGCCACGCACTGGATTCGATCCCCGGCTGGTCGGCGAGTCCGATGACGACGACGTCGGCGCCGTTCGAGTCAGCAGACGTGATGCCGGCGCGCACGGACGTCATCTGCCCGGTCGCCCAGTCGGGGTTGTGGACGATGGTGAGGTCGTCACGCCCGGCGATGCCGAGATCGTCCGCTCCGAGCCGACCGGTCACCACCGTGAGCCGACCGATGTCGGCGTCGACGACGGCGGCCAGTGCCCGCGTCGAACACCGTCTCGCGCGGGCGTACGCGGTCATCCGGCAGCTCTGCCGACAGTTTGTGACCGACGTCACGAAACCGGGTTCCGGCGCCTCCGGCAAGGAGGACCGGCGTGACGATGCCGTGACTCGACGTGGCGTTTCCCCTGCTCACAGTGCTGCGAAGCGTCGGGCTCGTGAAGACATCCATGTAGTTTGCATGACGAAAACCGCAACCAGATGTCGTTCGGATGTCGAACTGCCGACATTCGAGGTTCAGTATTGCGTTTTGATGACGATACGTTACGGGTCCGTCACGAACTGCGTGACGACGAGATCAGGCCGCACTCCTGCGTCAACCGATCTCCTGCTGAACGGTTCCTCCTCGCCATGCTTCTTCCCTCCTCTCCCCTGTCTGCTCGCCTGCGCCGAAGCGCACGAGTCGGTGCGCTCGTCGTGGCGTCGCTCGGCTCCTTCGTCGCAGTGACCGTGGTGGACGCCGGTTCGGTCTCCGCCGAGACCGCAGAGCTCCCCGTCAACCAGCTCGCCCCCGAGATCACCGCAGCGGCCTCTGAAGCGGTCGTGGCCCTCGAGGCCTACCGTCTCTCCGGTTCGGTCGAGGACGAGCGAACGCTCGCCTGGCACCGCGCCATCACCGCCCGCTACACGGCCCAGCAACTCGGCTACGACGAACTCGCGATGGTCGACGCCTGGAGCAGCGCTCCGATCGGCCACCAGCGCGCCGTGCTCGGCGCACTCACCCAGATCGGTGTTCCGTACCGCACCAACACCAGCATCGAGAACGAAGGCTTCGACTGCTCCGGCATCACCACGTACGCCTGGGCCGGTGCCGGCGTCGAGCTGTACCGCCAGAGCGGTACGCAGATCGCCGAGTCCGCGAAGATCTCGAGAGAGGACGCCAAGGCCGGCGACCTCGTGCACTACCCGGGGCACATCATGATGTACCTCGGTGTCGACGATGCGATCGTCCACTCGATCCAGACCGGACGCACGGTCGAGATCGACACGATGACCACCCGCCGCAGCGTCACCTTCGGCGATCCGACGGGCTGACGGTCGATTCGACCGCCTGAATCCGGTCACGCCCACGTCAACCATCTGCCATGCGGATCGGTGTGCGCGAGGAGTTCGTCGCCGTTCCGGCCGAGCACGAACGCGTTGGGTTCTCTCGGCGACGGCGTGCCGAGTCCAGCGACGACGCCCGGCGCCTCGTTGGAGATCCACACGATGCTCGGTCGACGCCTCATCTTGTCGGCGAACACCTGACGCTGATCTGGTGACAGATACGACAGCACGGCCGAGTGGAACACGACGGTCGTGGCCTCCTTCGGCGCTGAATCGATCAATGCGTCGATCTCCTCGTTGAGGTCTCCCCGCACGATCTCCGGTGGGTTCGCCCTGGCGATCGCGACCGCCCCGTCGAGGCGTTCACGTCGTTCGCGATGTTCAGGCCAGACACAGGCGCGTAGCCAGGCGACGTCGTCGGGATCGGTGACGTCGAGCGGATTCCGGTCGACGCCGGCGCGCCAACAGATGTCGGGCAGGCGCACTGGGATCGGTACCGGGCCGGTGGCCTCGACGTCGATGTGAACGGGTGAGTCGCCGAGCGTCGTGCCGCTGTACGAATAGCTGTAGCGGTCCGGGAGCAGGCAGAGACCGGCCGAGGCGCCGACCTCGATCAGCGCGATCGGAGCGCGGAGCGATCCGAGCACCGGCAGTAGCGCGGCGCATCGTGCGGTCTCGTTGGTCTGGGTCGACCGAGCTGTGATCACTCCGGCGACGCGGGCCCAGTCGTCGAGGACGAACGAACGAAACGCCGTCCAGCTGTCGGTGGGTCCGTCGAGGAACTGCACAGCGGCGAACAGCAGGTTCGGTTGCCGCTTCGTGCCGGGGAGTCCTTCGAGGTGGCCGAGCAGCACCGCATCGTCGGCCACGCCGTTGGCGAGCACTCGATATGCGACAGATGAGCCAGCGGCCTCGACCTCGGCGAAGTACCGGTACCAGCCTGCCGTGTCCATGACCGGAACGTATCTGCGGCGTCATGCGTGAATCGCCGCGACGAGGTCGACATCGATCCGGTCGACCTGTCGTCTGTGCGGTCGGATCAGGCGGCGTCGTTGGCGAGTGATGCGGAAAGCCGTGCTCGTGCGATGTTGGTCATCTCTGATCTCGTCGGGGGTGTCGGGTCGGTCGTCGGGGTCGTTTTCCGCATGGAACTGGGGTGTTCGTGCTCCGACGGGGAGGATGATGGTGCTGTCGGGTCGGATCGTGTAGTCGATGCCGGCTTCGGCGGCTGTGGCTGCTGCGCGGAAGATGGCGATGATCGCGTCGTGGGCGCGTTGCGCTGCTGTTCGTGCGAGATCGTGGGCTCCGTCGGCGTCGGCTTGGGTGACGAAGTGAGCAACAGTGACGGCGAAGTCCTCGAAACTCATCTCTTCGGCGTTGACCAGCAAGAACGCCAAGAAGTGCGGGCAACACGTCGCAGACCCCGACGTTGCCAGGTCGGAGCTGCGGAAACCGTTGGCCGCGGACCCATCGGCACTCCACGAGCGGCGCACCGTAGGCGTGCAAGTCGCTCGGCCGTCAGGAATGGATCGGGCCGGAGGAGTCCTTGAGGCTCGGGACGCCCTTGCCGGTGCGAGCGGCGATGATCTCGGCGCAGATGCTCACGGCTGTCTCCTCGGGCGTACGCGCGCCGAGGTCGAGGCCGATCGGCGACATCAGCCGATCGAGGCCGGCCTGATCCACACCGACTTCGGCAAGACGTTGCATTCGCTTGTCATGGGTCTTGCGGCTGCCCATGACGCCGACGTAACCGACCCGCGTCGCAAGGGCACCTTGCACGGCCGGCACGTCGAACTTCGGGTCGTGGGTGAGGATGCACACCGCATCGCGAGGCCCCAGCTCGCCGCCGAGTTCCTCGAAGATCGGGGTCGGCCAGGTCACCCGAACGGCATCGGCCATCGGGAATCGACGCTTCGTGGCGAAGACTTCTCGGGCGTCGCACACGGTCACCCGGTAGCCGAGCACCTTGGCGACGCGAGCCAGTGCGGCTGTGAAGTCGACGGCGCCGAAGATCCACATCTGCGGTGGCGGGGCATGCGATTCGACGAACACGCGGATCGTCGGCTGATCGATCAGATCTTCCGGCGTGGTCTGGCCTTCGGGGCCGTAGGACCGCACACCGGAGCGGGCAGCCTCCAGTTCGGCGATGGCGTCGCGGGCAACGACCCGGTCGAGTTCGGGGTGACCGAGCGAGCCGAGCGGTTCGGCGCCGTCGGTCGTGACGAGCAACTTGGCACCGACTTCGATGTCGCCGATCGCCCCTTCGATCACCGTGGCGAGCGCAACCGGATCGTCGGATCGCAGCAACGACGCATAGCGGTCGAACACCGGCGAGTCGGAGGGCTCGCTCACCAGGCGAGTTCCTCGATGAAGAGGTGGATGGTGCCGCCGCAGGTCAGGCCGACCGCGAATGCATCGTCGTCGGAGTACCCGAACGTGACCACGCGCGGTTCGGTGGTTCCTTCGAGGATCGACAGGGCTTCACCGACGACGGCGCCTTCGACGCAACCGCCGCTCACGCTGCCGGCCACTTCGCCCGACTCGGTCACGGCCATGGCGGCGCCTGGCAGCCGAGGTCCTGATCCTTCGATGTCGACCACACGTGCAACGGCGATCCGCTCACCCGCACGCTGCCATCGATCGATGTCCTTCAAGAGTTCCTTCATCGCTCCTCATCCTCGCACGAGGGGTCGAAAGTGCCTGGCACTTCTGCCCCCTATTCTCCGATGACTCGGCACAGTTCCTCCATCGCGGCGAGCGAGTGGCCTTCGACGAACGCGTCGAGGTGGGGGAGGGCGGCGGCCATGCCGCGAGCCAACGGTGCGTAGCCGGGCGTGACCTTGAGCGGATTGACCCACACCAGTCGGTGCGTCACACGATGCAGGCGTTCCATCTGCTCGGACAACGTGTCCGGGTCGCCACGATCCCACCCGTCGGACAGCACGACGACGATCGAGTTGCGGGCGAGCCCACGTACACCCCACTCGTCGTTGAACGTACGGAGCCCGTCGCCGAGTCGGGTTCCACCGCTCCAGTCGATGACCCGTTCGGACGCTGCTGCGAGTGCGACGTCCGGGTCGTGGCTGTCGAGCTCCCGGGTGATCCGCGTCAGGCGCGTCCCCAGTGCGAAGGCCTCGACCTTCTGTCGACCGGCGACCGCAGCGTGGACGAAGCGCAACAACGCTCGTGCGTACGGCTCCATGGATCCACTCACGTCCAACAGGAGCACCAGGCGGCGCAATCGGGTGCGCGGACGGCGATGGTGGCGTTCGATCGGTTCGCCTCCGGAGCGGATCGCTGCCTGCATCGTGCGTCGGATGTCGGGCCGGCTCGTCTGGCGGGCCGAGGGACCGAGCCGGAGCGACGATCGTGGTGAGCCCACCAACCGCAGGTTCGACATGAGTTCCTGCGCGAGCACCAACTCGTCCGAGCTGTACTGGGCGAAGTCCTTGTGGCGAAGCACCTCGGTCGTCGAGAAGCGCAGCTCGATGGTCGGGTCGTCGTTCGCGTCGGCGGTTTCGGGGCCATCGTCGGGATCGTCGTCCTCGGCGTCGACGGCGATGGTGATCGAGAGCGGATCCTCCTCTTCGGCGTCGTCGCCCGTGGAGCGTCGATGCTCGAAGAAGACCTTGAAGGCCCGATCGAAGACCTCGATGTCCTCCGGCCGTCTCGCGAGCGTGGCACGACCCGACCAGTAGACGCCGTCGCGATCGTCCAGGCCGACAGCGCACAGCGCTTCGGCGAACGTGTGGGTGCAACTGGTCGGCACCTTGAGACCCGCACCACGCAGAACCCGGGTGAACGCCACAGCGATCTGAGCAGCATCACTGAGCGCCGGCACCGACTGGTCGCTGATCGTCGGCGGCGCCCAGCTCATCGTTCGGTCACCCGTGCATCAGGCCCTTCTCGAACGCCTGCTTGACCACCGCGGCGACACCGTGCTGATCGACGCGCTGGTGATCCTCGCGATACTTGAGCACGGTGCCGAGCGTGTTGGTCACGAGTTCGTCGTCGAGCTTGGTGGCGCCGAGCTTGCCGAGCGCTGCCGCCCAGTCGATCGTCTCGGCGACGCCCGGCGGCTTGTACAGGTTGAGGTCGCGCAGTGCTTCCACCGCAGCGGCCACCTGACGGGCCAAGCCGTCGTCGACGCCCGGCACCCGCAGCTTGACGATCTCGACTTCGCGCTCGAAGCCCGGATGCTCGACCCAGTGGTAGAGGCAGCGTCGCTTGAGGGCGTCGTGGACGTCACGCGTGCGGTTCGACGTGAGCACCACGAGCGGCGGACGCTCGGCACGGAACACGCCGATCTCGGGGACGGTGATCTGGAAGTCCGAGAGCACTTCGAGCAGGTAGGCCTCGAACTCGTCGTCGGCGCGATCGACCTCGTCGATCAGCAGCACGGGCGGCGGCCCTTCGACCGGTGAGATCGCACGGAGCAGCGCACGCTTGACCATGAAGCGTTCGCCGTAGAGCTGAGCCTCGAGGTCGTCCGACGACATCGAGGTGGACTCGCCGGTCGCCTCGGTTGCACGCAGGTGCAGCAGCTGGCGTGAGTAGTCCCAGTCGTACACCGCTTGGGAGACGTCGATGCCCTCGTAGCACTGCAATCGGATCAGTTCGCCCCCGGTCATCGACGCGAGGGCCTTGGCCAACTCGGTCTTGCCGACGCCCGCTTCGCCTTCGAGGAGCAACGGACGTTGCAGTGTCATTGCGAGGAACACGGCGGTGGAGATGCCATCGTCGGGGAGGTAGCCCTGCGCTGCCAAGGAGTTGCTGACGGTGTTCACATCGCTCGGCGTCACCGTGACGACACTACAGACCCGATACGTATCGAGCCTGGCCGAGTCCCCCGAAGCAAGGCGCCGGAACGTGTCACCGTCGATGGTGGTGCAGAGCAACGAGATGACGAACCGAGCGAACCCCGACCGATGATCGATCAGCACGAGAGCCCGACACGCCGGACGAGCTTGACCCGGCGCAAGGTCGTCGGCGCTGCCGCGTCGTTGCTGGCGGTGTTGGTCGTCGTCCCGTCCGTCGACGGCGTGGTCCGCAGCGCTTCGATCGTCGGTTCGATCGACGTCGGCGCGACTGCGGCAGAGCGCGCCGATCGCCGGGGTCCAAACGTCTCGACCGCGCCGCCACCAACCGGCCCGGGGACGCCGGTCCTGGTGACCGGCTTCGATGCGACGCCACCATCACCGGCGTGGATCCGCCCGAGCCGGCTGGCTCGATACACGGACGCGGCGTACGGGACCACGATCCGTCGGATGACTTCGGCCGACGGCACGCGTTTCGATCGAAACACCTACAGCCGTCGACAGGCCGAGAACGCGAACGGCACCCGCGTCATGACGTACCACGGGGATGCGGCATATCGGGTGTACGACCGTGTGTCGGGAGACCTCGTGCGCATCCTCGACGTCCACCCCGACAGCGAACCGCAGTGGCACCCCACCGATCCGGACCTCGTGCGCCACACGTCGGGCTCGAACGCGGCGGTCGGAGACCTGCGCTACCTGGAGACGAACGTCGTGACCGGAGTGAATCGAACGATCGCCGATCTCACGTCTCGCGTCCGTGCAGCGTTCCCGACCGCTGCCTACCTCGCCGATCGCGCCGAGGGGTCGCCGTCAGCCGACGGGAACCGGCTTGCCTGGGTCGTGTTCGACGACGACGAGGACGCGATCGGGATCATCAGCTACGACCTCGCTTCGAACCGCATCCTGGGGACGAGGGTCCCGGATGCCTCGGCCGGTCGCCTCGACTGGGTCTCTGCGTCACCGACGGGCGATCACGTCGTCGTGGGCTACGTCGACGCAACCGTCGTGCTCGACGCCGATCTCATGCGGCCCCGCCGGGTCAACGACAAGGCCGATCACAGCGACATCGCTCTCACCGCAGACGGTCGCGACGCCTACGTGTACATCGACTTCGGTGCGGGTGTCGACGGGGGCTGGCTGATGTCGGTCGAACTCGACACGCTCGAACGCACCCGCCTGTTCGATCTGTACGACGATGCGAACACGAGCGTCCACATTTCCGGCAAGGGGTACGACAAGCCCGGCTGGGTTGTGGTGTCGACCTACGACTGCAAGGTTCCTGGAGCCTGGTCGTGCGACAAGGTGGTCGCCGTCGAGCTGACGACCGGCCTGGTGGTGAATCTCGCGCACACCTACAACTGCGGTGACGACTACTGGACCGAGACCCATGCCGTCGTCAACCGATCGTTCACTCGCGTGTACTTCAACTCCGACGCCGGTTCGTGCGGCATCGACGCCGAGGTCTACGAACTCAGCGTCCCGCCGCTGCCCTCGTCGTCACGCCTTCTCGACCCGAATTCGGTTCGTCTCCCGACACGGAATCGCGTCGAGTTCCGCCCGGTGGTCTCCTCCTGGAATCACGCGAGCGCGTGGGTCTGGATGCCTTCGAGGAGCAGTGCCAGCTGACCGTCGGGGCCCGAGATGGCGACGTCACAGACGACCATCGCCTGAGTCGAGCGCACGGCCCGTAGCTCCGCGGTGTGCGGGCCCGAGCGTGGTGGACGCACGACGTGGACGCGTTCGGTGCCGGTCGGGAGCGACCTGGTTCCGAGCAGGTGGTCGGTCCATCGCAGCGCGAGTTGCAGGGCCCCGTCGAGCAGCGACGGGTCGATCAGCCAGAGCTCGCTCGGCCAACTTCGATCGGTCACGCCGGTGAGCGACGCGGTCATGCCGTCGGGCGAGATCGTGTCGATCGCGTCGATCATCTGGAACCGGGCTCCGTGGAACAGTACGTCGCCGTCGTACAGATCGCCCGCCCAGGTCGCGGCATCGCCGGATGAGAAACGCTCGGGAGTGTCGGGCTTCGACGGCTTCGACGTGAGGACTGCGGTGCAGCGGTAGTGCATCCGCTTCGTGGCGGGATCGATGAGCTCCAGAGCAACCGTCGTCTCGCTCGTCGACTCGTCGACCGTGCGAGCGATGATCTTGAGCTCGAGCGTGCCGCTCGTCAGGAATTCGTCGGCAACGAGCCCCTTCAGGACGCGGACGTCGGTCAGTCCGGTCAAGTGCAGGTCCGGCCGGTGCGCCGTTGCAGCACGGGCGAACCAGTCGACGACGAACGCCACCGGGACGACCGGTGTGCCGTTCACCGCGTGGTCGACCAACTGCGGGTACGTCGCCTGGCTCACGCTGTGCGACGTCGTCGACACCGCAGCGGCAACCGGCGTGCCAGATCCGGGAGCTCCCGAGACCAGGCGCATGCCCATGTTCGAGACCTCGTAGATCCGAAGTCCGTCGCACCACAGCGAACCGTTGCCGACCACGAACGGGCCGACCTCGTCGACGCCGCTCTCGGTGATCTCCATCACCGAGGTGATCAGGGAGTTCTTCGGCGTGACCTGCCCGCGGTACTTCCACGTGAGGGGAGCGCCGAGTTGAATCGGTTCGAAGTGGGCCTCGACGATGCCGTCGTCCATGCCGGTGTCGAGCATGAAGACCTGCAGCAGCTGCAGCAACGCTTCGATGCCGAGTGAGCCGGGCTGCACCGGGTCCTGGAAGAAGTGCGCCTTGAAGAACCATTCGGCGATGTCCACGTCCTTCTCGCCACGCACCACGCCGAGACCGCCTGAACCGGCGCCGGCGATGTGCGTGACGCGGTCGAGCATCAACAACTGCGATTCGGCGAGTCGGGCGCTTCTCGAACACAGCGCGGCGGGGCGATTCGTGAGGTCGGTGAACCCATCGGCCGGGCCATCGAGCAGCGCTCGATCGTGTTCGCTCACGGGGAGGCCGACCTGGTCCTCGAAGGCATCGGGTGGGAAGAACCCGAAGACCGTCGTCATCTCGTAGACGACCCGGTCGCCGAGCGAGCACTCGACGTCGAACGCTTCGATCACCATGCCGCCGGCTTGCGACACGCTGGTCAGCTTCACACGCGTGGTCAGCGTGCCCGAGGTGCGCCTCAGCTCGTCGAGGAGCGTGCCGGTGCCGTCGAGGTTGCGGAACAACACGTCCTCGTCGAGCTTGTTGGCCGAGCCGATCGCGGAGGCGACCCATCCACACGGTTGGAGCGCTGCTTCGAGCAGCACGGCATACGGCATCGTCTCGGCGCCGTTGGCATCGAAGTACCAGGCGTCGTCGGGGATGTCGTACTCGCAGGCGATCTCCATCCCTGCCTCGCACACGTCGAGGTCGCCGACGATCTCGGTGATGCGGCTGATGAACAGATACGGCTCGCCGGGCAGGCGCGGCGAGCGCCGGGTGCCGTCGAAGACCTCGTACATCGTGCCGAATGCGTCGGACGGCTTGCCCCACGCCGTCGACAGGATCGCCTTGCGGCCGAACGGCAATCCATCGGGGCCAGCAGCGACCGCGACCGGCTCGACGACCCCGTCGTACAGCTCGGGCATCGTCGACAGCGGCCAGCCCGGCACCAGCTCCACCCCGACCCGGTGGGCATGGAATGCGGGGTCGCCGTCGACGAAGCCGACGACGTCGCAGATGATCGTCGGATGCGGCCCGTCGTGGATCTCCTCGACGTGCAGCTCGTAGGCGACGTGCTCGGTGCGTGGGTTGATCTCGCCCCGGCACTTCAACTCGAACGGCTGATCCGGCAGCGGTTGGAACCGCCAACCGTCGACACGCGTCGTGTGGCCGAGCGCCGCCAAGTAGAACGACATCGCCTCGATGCACGCCTCGACCATGAAGTTGCCGGGCATGCACGGGTCGTTCTTGAAGTGGCCGTCGAAGAACCAGGCGTCGTCTGCGATGGCGGCTTCACATCGCATGAACCCGCGACCCCACGGACCACCCGTCGGATCGAACTCGGTGACCTCGTCGATGAACAACTGCTCACCGGCCTGGATCCTCGGAGTGCGCGTGTGCGTCTGGACCCACTCGAAGCCGGAGCCGAAGCATTCGAACGCTCGTCCCTCGGTGAACGCCACGACCTCCGCCTGGCTGAACGACGACTTCGTACACACGACAGCGGGCGGGTCGACACGAGCGTCGGGATCGAGCAGCGCGCGACCCGTCTCCGGCGTCCAGAGGATGCCGAGCGCGTCAGCCAGTTCGTCGGAGGTGAAGAACCCGGCCTGCGCATCCCGCACCGTCAGGCGCGGCTCGCCGTCGACCGTGCAGTCGTACTCGAAGAAGAACAGGCGCACGTCGCCGTGTTTGGCGTGTCCGGTGATGCGGATCTCGTAGTCGAGTGTCTCGCCGGGCGCCGGAAGGTCGCCGTGGTACGTGAGGGTGCAGCCGAGCAGACGATATGAACGCTCGCCCCGGTTGAGCAGATCGATGCCCATGTAGCTGATCAACATGAGGTCGGCCTGGCCCGACTCGATCATGAAACCGGCCGGCATGTACCCGCCGTTGAGGTACCAAGCATCGTCGACCACGTCGGTCTCGGTCCAGATGGTGCCGACTCCGAACACGCCGGCCTCGGCCACCATGCCGGTCACCCTGTCGGCGAGGAGGAGCGGTGGCTCGGGCATCCGGCACTGGATGGCGAACTCGTCCTGTGGCTCGAACATCGGACCGAACAGCTCGGAGATCCTGCCGGACGAATGGATCTCGAGGTCTGCCTTGTCCCACCTCGGCCCCGGACGTGGCACCTCGACCGTGGCCGGCTCATCGGCGACCGGTGCGACACCCACAGGAGCAAGTGCAGTTGCGGCGCGAGGTTGCGGTACGACGCTCCGAGCAGGAGCAGGAGCAGGAGCAGCCGTCGGTGCGGTGGGGGCGATGGCCGGTTCGGCGGCGGGGGCATCCGGTATCTCGACGAGCCCGGCGAGCGCGGGGCCGCGAGTGGCGAGGAACTGTCGATGCACGGCGGTGTGCTGGTCGACGAACTGCTGATGGATCGCGGCGACCGTCGCCATCTGCTGCTGGACGATGGCGGCAGCATCCGACGGAGGAGAGCCGGCGGCAGGCTCGGACTCCGGTGGAGGACCCCCTGCACCTTCGACCCGTGCTGCGACGGGAGCTGGAACCATCTCGGCGACGGGGTCCGTCTCGGCTGCGGGGACACTCGGGGCGCGCGCTGGAGTCAGGACGGTCGGCAGCATCGGCGCCGGGGCCATGCGCTGCGTCAGGTGGTCGTCGTCGTGCCCCATGTTCGACGGCGAATGGTGTGCAGCGAACGAGATGGTCGGCCCGCGGTCGGCGTCGCGAGCGCAATCGTGTTGCCCGAGGCGGGCGGTGAGGGCAGCGTGATCGACGTCCACTCCAGCAGCGACGAGCGCAGCGGCCACCTCGAAGAGTTGATCGATCTCGTGGTCGCGCCGGTCGAGGTGAACGGCCAGGACGTCGTGCTCGTCGAGGATGTGGCGGACGAAGTTCGTGCAGGCGCCCGACGGTCCGTGCTCGACGAAGATCCGCACACCGTCGGCGTAGGCGGCTCGAATGGTGGCAGGGAAGTCGACCGTCGTCTCGGCTTGGCGGGTGATCACGTCGGCACAGTTCTCGGTGCTCACCTCGTATGAGCCACCGGCACCGTCGGGCCCTGCGCCGTTCGAGTAGAAGCGCACGCCGGAAGCGGGTGTGACCACACGGGTGTGAACGCTCTTCCACTGCTCGTGGAAGGCGTCGGCCACCTCGGGTACGTGGCACGCCAGGTTGTACCCGACCGCCCGGCAGCGCTGGCGACCGATGGTGTCGACGACGCGCTCGCAGGCGGCAGCGTCGCCACCGACGACGACATCCCGGTCGGTGTTGATGATCGTCAGGTGGACGCGGTCCTCGTCGGCGATGGTGGCGCGGACCTCGTCGAGCGGGGCCAGCACGTTCCACAACGCCCAGTCGACCGACTCGACATCCCACGCTCGGGCGACGGCATCGAACTGGACGCCGATCTCGCGCTCGAGCATCCCTGTCGCCTCGATGTCGGCCCGCATGGCGTTCATGTCGCGCCACACGCCGAACGCAAACAGGCTGTTCGTCTCGCCCGACGAATAGCCGATCGCCGCCGACGGCCGCAGCTGGAAGATCCTGCGCGTCACTTGCACATGGGCCTGGGTCAGCAGCGCCGTGCCCCACAAGTAGTCCGTCGGATCGGGGACGTGGTCCGGGTCGAAGACCCAATCGGCCACGTCGGCCAGCGGGAACTCGTTCGTCGTCGGCGTCGTCAGTTCGGGCAGTACCTGCAGCAACCTGCGCCCCATGCCGTTGTACGCGGCACCGCCGGCCGTGAAGACGAACGCCATCTCGCCGACGAGGGGCACGTCGCGGAAGTGCACACCGGCGCCGGCAGGGTTCCCGGAGGTGATGTGGGCTCGAGCGCGGCCGATTCGGTCGGTCAACTGTCCGTCGTTCTCGGCGACGATCACCAATCGTGCCGGACCGTCGGCCGACTCGGTGCGGGTTTCGAGGTCGGCGAGCACCCCTTCAGCGTCAGCGCCGGAGAACACGTGGAGGCGAGGCGCCGCCACGCGGCTCGGTGCCGGATGGTCGGTGGCTTCGGCGAGCGAGACGGAGCACGTCGAGATCCCGTCCATCGCCATGACCTCGACGGCTGCCGTACGCGGCCCCGCGCCGGCGGGCAACGCCGACGCCGAGTTCGAGTTCGAGGACAGCAGCGGCACGTCGCCCGGAGCGACCCGATGGCGCAGGGCGACGGCGGCCGCGGCGACGTGGAGCAGGCCGGAGGCGGCGTGAGCGTGGCCGAAGAGTCGAGTCACCGCGGACTCGCTGCTGCCGACATCCAGTCTCAGATCGGCTGCTTCGGGGCCGTCGCAATCGGCGAGCACGGCGTACACCGTGTCGCCGTCGCGCTCGGCATCGGCGAGCCGTTTGAGCACGAACATGACCGCCGCGTCACCGGCCGGTCGGTCGTGGTCTCCGACCAGACACCGAGCTGCACGGTGGACCGGGTTGCAGGACATGTCGACGGCACCGACCAGCGCGGCATCGAGGTCGCCCACCCGCAGCGAGCGCATCGCAAGGTGCAGCGCGTCGTGGCCGCTGCGCTCCTCGGAGCTGACCGTGAAGCTCGGGCCGCTGAACCCGAACTGGCTGTTCAGTCGGTTGGCGACCAGGTTCGGCATCGTGCCGAGCACACCCGCAGCGTCGAGTGCCGGGCCGACCGACTCACGTGCCTGCTCCGTCCATGCCGTCGACTCTCCGATGCGATCGGCGATCCGTGAGACACGCCAGCGCACGCCGAATCGAGCAGCTTCGGGGTCGGTTCCCATGCCGACGTACACGCCGGTCGTCGCCCCGGGCAACGCGCCGCACTCGCTCAGTGCCTCGTCCGTGACCTGCAGCATGGCGAGCTGTTGACCGAGCGCCGCCTGCAGATCGTTCGGAGGGAACTTCATCCCCGTGAGCGGCAGTTCGATGTCGGGCATCGTGCCCTGACCGGCGGCGTCGAGGCGAGGAGTGTTCGTGAGGAGTGCGTCGGCGAAGTCCCGGCGACCGACAGCCGACGCTGCGGTCACGCCGATGGCCACGATCGCGATGGGCAGCTCATGTCTCGCACGATCTGGCTCATCGATCTGGCCTCGTCGTGCGACCAGTGCGGCGGCCGTGGCCGGCTCCTCGACGATCAGGTGAGCGTTGTTCCCACCGAACCCGAACGCTGACACGCCGGCTCGGAGCACGCCGTCGGGAGCGTCCGCCCGGTCCCACGGTTCCGCTGCGGTCAGCACTCGGAACGGCGAACCGTCGAGCGCATCGATCTGCTCGTCGGCATGGAGCGACGGTGGGCGGACCTCGTGGCGCATTGCTTCGATCACCTTGATCAGACCAGCGACGCCGGCAGCGGTGATCAGGTGTCCGGTGTTCGACTTGAGCGAGCCGATCGGCAGGTCCACACACGACCCGTAGACCTCGGTGGATGACTCGATCTCGGTGCGGTCACCCAGCTGGGTTCCGGTGGCGTGGCACTCCAACAGTGAGATGTCCGTCGGCGCAAGCCCAGCAGCATCCAGGGCCTGGCCCATCGCGACCGCCTGCCCCGATGCGGCCGGTACGAGCATGCCACGCCCCCGCCCATCGTTGGACAGTCCGACTCCGCGGATGATCCCGTGGATCGTGTCACCGTCGCGCACCGCATCATCGAGCCGGCGCAGCGCCACGAAGCCGCATCCTTCCGCCGGAACGAGACCGTCGGCGTCGGGGTGGAAGGGTCGTGACCGGCCCGTCCTGCTGAGTGCCTGCAGCGCAGTGAATCCCTGGTGGATGAAGAGGTCGTCGGCGCAGTTGACCGCACCGGCGAGCATCAGGTCAGCCGTGCCGTCATGCAACCGGGCGCACGCCAGTTCGATCGCGTAGAGGCTGCTCGCGCACGCCGCGTCCAACGCCATCGCACCGCTGCCGAGCCCGAGCGCCCGTTCGAGCATCAGCGCTGGAAGCCCGGAGTTGAAGCGGTTGCGCGCCTCGTGAGGAGGCGCCTCGTCCTGCTCGCGCCCGGCGATGTCGCGCATCCAGACGGACTGGGCGAACGCCGCCATGCCCGCCGAGGGAAACGAC
Source organism: Ilumatobacteraceae bacterium (assembly GCA_963797925.1). Classification (GTDB taxonomy): domain Bacteria; phylum Actinomycetota; class Acidimicrobiia; order Acidimicrobiales; family Ilumatobacteraceae; genus Ilumatobacter_A. The sequence goes on from CAWCQZ010000004.1 coordinate 439,021, forward strand.
AGGTTGCCGAACACTGCGCCGAAACGACTCGCGTCGTCGCCGGCACGGCCGGCATCTCGTAGCGCTTCACGCGCCGTGTGCATCGTCCACGTGAACACCGGATCGAGCCCGTCGATCTCGCTCGCGGGGAGCTCGAACCCGTCCGGTTCGAACACGTCCTCGAAGCCACGGACGTAGCCGCCACGATCGGACCAGGTGCGATCCCGACTGTCGTCGGATGCCTGGCAGATCACGTCGCTGCGGTCGACACCCCACCGATCGTCGTCGACCGACGTGACGAGGTCGCTGCCGGACTCGACCGCGCTCCACAGCTCTTCGGGCGACATCGCTCCGGGCAGCACACAGGCGCGACCGACGATCGCAATCGGCGCGAACCGAGTGACGCCCTCGGACGCATTCGCGGTCACGTGCTGACAGCCACGGCCGACGGCATGCCGTCGACCTCGGAGCGCAGGCCCCCGCCCAACAGCACTTCGACCTGCTCCTGCTGTGTGCTGGAGATCTCGTCGACGAACATCTGAGCGCCCGCTTCGAGCTCGATCAGGGGCACGCCCAGGGCCTCGAAGTGGGTCTGCAACGACGGGGTGACCATGCCACCCGCCCACGGCCCCCAACCCAGGGCCTTGACGATGCACGACGGCCCACGACGCAACTGCTCGTTGACCGCCACCTTGTTGAGGACTTCGTTCGCCATGGCGTAGTCGACCTGACCGGTGTTTCCTTCCCGTGCCGCGATCGACGAGAACAGACAGAGCAGTCGCAGATCGTCATCAGCCGTTGCGGCGAGCAGGTTGTGGGCCCCGATCACCTTCGTGTCGAAGACGACGTCGAACTGGTCGAGCGTCTTGTCGGCGATCAGCTTGTCGGCGAGGACGCCGGCGCCGTGGATCACGCCGGTGATCGGTCCCACTTCACGGCGCACGTGCGAACACGTTGCGGCGACGGCCTCGGCATCCGTGATGTCGATCGCCAGATACTTGGCTCGGCCACCGGCCTGTTCGATCCCGGCGATCGTCTCGCGGATCTCGCGACCGGCGAGGATCTTGCCGACGGTCCGAGACAGGTCGCTGGGGGACAGGGTCTTGCCGGCGGCGGCTGCTTCGTCGAGCACCACCCGCTTGAGTCCGGCGTCGTCGGTCGCACGCAGATGGGCGGCCTGTTCCTCCTGGAGTTTCGAGCGACCGAGCAGGACGAACATCGCCTGTGACGAGCGCGCCAGAGCGATCGTGGTCGCCGCCGTGACACCGCGTCCGCCGCCCGACACGATGATGACGTCGTCACGGCCGAACGGCATGGCTCCGGCATCGACCTGCTCGGCGACGCTGCACACGACGAAGCGGGTGCCGTCGGGAGCGAGCCCGACTTCGGGTTCGTCACCACCGTTGACCAACTCGTGGGCGATCGCTGCAGCGACCTCCTCGACCGTTCGCGAAGCACGCTCGAGGTCGATTGCCTTCACGGTCGTGTCGGGCCACTCGATCGACGCAGTGCGGGCGAGGCCGGTGATGCCCGATGCCCAAGCTCGGTTGTCGTCGCTGCCCTGGGAACCGAAGTGTCCGCCGAGCGCGGACACGGCGATGAACACTCCGCCGTGCGCTTGCTGCGCGTACTGCTGGGCGACGGTGAAGACCTCGCGGTCGATGGCCGTGGCCGCTTCGAAGTCGTCGACGTCGCGCAGGCCGTGCAGCGCGACGAGCCCGCCACCCGACGTTGCAGCGCCGTCGTCCGCGATCCGTGCGTCCACGCCGGCCGCACCGAGCGCCGACACCAGCGCGTCAGCCACTCCGGAGCCGCCGTCGATCACGACGATCGGCATGGCGAGCAGACCGGGGAGCGGCTGCGGAGGCTCGGGTGCCGGCGAGACGACGGTACGAACGACATGGCGACCGGACGCGCCGTCCGCTGCGACCGGAACCGACGACGTGCTCGCTGTCGGGTGTGCCGCGGGCGCTCGCTCGGGTTCTGAACAAGTCGGACCGGCCAGTTGGTTGGTGAGGTAGTCGACGATCTGGCCGAGGGTGTCGAGTGAGGCCATGACGTTGAGGTCGACGTCGGGGAGGTCGGGGACGGTGTCTTGGACGGCGGAGAGGATCTCGACGCGTTTGATGGAGTCGATGCCGAGGTCGGCTTCGAGTTCCATGTCCATGGTGAGCATGTCGGCGGGGTAGCCGGTGCGGTCGGCGACGATGTCGAGCATCACCCGGGTCATGTCGACACCAGTCGACGCCGGAGCGGGTTCGGGCGTGGCGACGACCGGCGCAGCTGCGGGGGCCGACGCGGGCGCTGCTGCCGGTGCGGTGGTGGTGAGTTGGTTGGTGAGGTAGTCGACGATCTGGCCGAGGGTGTCGAGTGAGGCCATGACGTTGAGGTCGACGTCGGGGAGGTCGGGGACGGTGTCTTGGACGGCGGAGAGGATCTCGACGCGTTTGATGGAGTCGATGCCGAGGTCGGCTTCGAGTTCCATGTCCATGGTGAGCATGTCGGCGGGGTAGCCGGTGCGGTCGGCGACGATGTCGAGCATCACCCGGGTCATGTCGACACCAGTCGACGCTGCCGCCGGGGCCGGTGATGGCGTGGCGACCGGGGCCGAGGCCGGGGCTGGTTCGGGTGCTGCGACGACCGGCGCAGCGGCGGGGGCCGACGCAGGTGCCGGTGCGGCAGCGACGGGCGACGCTGCAACGGGCGACGCGGGCACAGGTGACGCGGGCGCGGGCGACGCAGTGGCGGGCGATGGGGTGATCGCCGACGGCGAGGACGTGGTGGTCTCGACGTCGACGTCGACGCCGGCGAGCCGGCCGAGGACCGTGAGGCTCTGTTGTGCGGCGTCGAGGAAGGCTGCGTGTGCCTGACCCATCGACGCGAGGTACGCCGTGTGCGCGTCGGCGGTCTGTTGCTGAGCGGCCTGATACGCCGCGAGGACGCCGGAGCCGGCGGCCGGTCGAGCCTGCGGTGCGGCGGCGGGCGCTGCCGGCGCAAACTGGGCTGTGGGTGTCGATGTCGGCGGGGCGGGAGCGGGCTGCTGCAGCGCCTGTGGGGCGGATGCGATCGGTGCGTCCGCAGGCGTCGGCGCCGGGGACGGCTGGGGCACTGGTTGTTGCGGCACGGCGGGGTTCGGTCCTACGAGTTCGGTGAGATCGGCGGGTGGGTACGGCGAATCGAAGTTCTTGCCGTTGATCGGGATGGCGAGCTTGGGAGCGTCGGCGTCCGCCGCTTCGGACGGGTCGAGGTAGCTGGCCCACAGTGCGTCGAGATCGACGTCGATGCCTGCGGCGACGAGTTGGCCGAGGCCGTGAACGAGGGGCGCCAAGTCGTCGGTGCTCTTCTTGTCGAGCTGGATCGCGATGTGTTCGCGGTCGCCGAGCACCTTGCCGACGAGACCGGTCAGGATCGACCCGGGGCCGACTTCGACGAAGGTGCGTGCGCCCGCTTCGTACATCGCTTCGATCATCTCGACGAACCTGACCGGGTTCGCCAACTGACGACCGAGCTGCGAGCGCATCGCGTCGACATCGTTCGCCGGATACGGCTGGGCGGTGGTGTTGGAGTACACCGCCGACGTCGGAGCGTCGAAAGCGACGCTGTCGAGGTAGGTGCTGAACGCGTCGCTCGCACCACTCACCACCGGCGAGTGGAACGCCGTGGCGACCGGCAGCCGCGTGAAGCGCACGCCGGACTCCTTCAGATGTGCCTCCATCCGATCGACCTCGGGGGTCGGCCCCGACAACACGACCTGGGTGGGGCTGTTGTGGTTGGCGACGACGACCTCGGCGCCCGACTGCTCGACGAGCGTGCGGACCGACTCGATCGAGTCGACGACGGCGGTCATCGACCCCGGCGTCTGCGCCGCTTCGGCCATCAGTTCACCGCGTCGCCGAGCGACGTCGATCATGTCGACCTCGGACAGCACACCGGCTGCGTGCAACGCGGTGACCTCACCGAAGCTGTGACCTGCGAAGTGGGCGGCATCGACGCCGCCGGCGCGCAGCAATCGCAGCATCGACAGACTCGTCGTGCCGATCGCCGGTTGCGCCCATTGGGTCTCGGTGATCCTGGCGGTCTCGACGGCGGCTGCGTCGGCGTCGAAGGTCGTGAACGGGAAGACCACCTCCTGCAACGAGGTGTCGCCCCACTGGCGCGTCGCGGCAGCATCCCAGGCCTTCATCGCCTCGTCGAAGTGCATCGCGACCGGAGCGCCCATCGACACGTACTGGCTGCCCTGGCCGGGGAACACGAATGCCACGTCGCCTGCGTGTTCGCCGACGCCGTACGAGATGCCCGAGGGCGTCGTGAACGCTGCCGCGGGGTCCGTCTCGATGCGTGCGATGGCCGTCTCGAGCCGCTCCCGAAGTTCGTCACCGTCCGTCGCGACGACTGCGAGTCGGACGATCGCGTCGCTGGCTCGTTCGGCGTGGCTGAGGCGTGCGATCAGTCGAAGATCGGTGTCCGCGGCCTGATCGACGAGTGCTCGACTCTTCGCGATCACGTCGGCGGAGTCGGCTCCCGTGATCGTGACGAGCTCGGGTCCGCGGGTGGGCAACCGCGGCGCCCTGACACCAGAGCCGGTGTACTCCGACAGCGTGATGTGGAAGTTCGATCCGCCGAACCCGAACGAGCTGACCGCGCCACGGCGCTCGTGGTCGTCGCCACGGACCCACGGCCGGCTCTCGGTGTTCAGGTGGAACGGTGAGTTCTCGAGGTCGAGCTGCGGGTTGGGCCGCTCGATCTTCGCGGTCTGAGGCAGCACCTTGTGATGCAGCGCCATGATCACCTTGAACAGTCCGGCGGCGCCGGCGGCTGCCTTCGTGTGTCCGATCTGGCTCTTGACCGAACCGAGCGCACACCACTGTCGGTCGGCGCGACCCGTCGACCCGAACGCCAGTTGCAGACCGCCGAACTCGGCGGCGTCACCGGCGACGGTGCCGGTGCCGTGTGCCTCGACCAGTTCCACCGTTTCGGGGCCGTACCCGGCCTTCTCGTATGCGGCGTCGATCGCTCGTGCCTGACCCGAGGACACCGGTGCGTACACGCTCTTCGAGCGACCGTCCGAGCTCGAACCGACCCCGTTGATCACGGCGTAGATGTTGTTGCCGTCACGCTCGGCGTCGGCGAGTCGCTTCAGCGCGAACATGCCGAGGCCCTCGCCGAGCATCGTGCCGTCGGCCTGGTCGGAGAACGGTCGGATCTCCTCGGACTTCGACAGTGCCGGCGTCTTCGAGAAGCACATGTACATGAAGATGTCGTTCATGGTGTCGACGCCGCCGGCGATGACGAGGTCGCTGTCGCCGAGGTACAACTCGTTGACCCCCATCGAGATCGCCGAGAACGACGACGCGCACGCTGCGTCGGTGACGCAGTTGGTGCCACCCAAATCGAGACGGTTGGCGATGCGCCCAGCCACAACGTTGCCGAGCAATCCGGGGAACGTGCTCTCGGTCCACTCGGGGTGCAGGTCGGAGATCCGGTCGCATGCAGCGAGCGCCACGTCCTCGGGCACGCCGGCTCGCCGCATCCCCTGGAGCCACATCGGCCTGCTCATCCGACTGGCCATCGCGCCGAAGAGTTCTTGTCCCGAGGTGACGCCGAGGATCACGGACGCCTTCGACTTGTCGAGTTCGTCGAACTGTCCGCGTGTCGCGTCGTCGAGCACGCGCTGCGCCACGATCAGCGCGAGCAGCTGTGCGGTGTCGGTCGACGAGATGGTCGACGGTGGGATCCCGAAGCGCATCGCATCCAGGTCGACGGTGTCGAGGAAGCCGCCGCGTCGTCCGTAGGTCTTGTCGGTCGCCGACAGGTCGGGGTCGTAGTGGTCGTCGATCAGCCAGTGCGACGGCGGCACGTCGGTCATGCGGTCGGTGCCGTCGAGGATGTCGTTCCAGAATCCGGTCGAGTCGGTGGACCCGGGGAACAGTGCCGAGACGCCGACGACGGCGATCGGTGGGCGGTTCCCGGGCGGTTGTGGGGTGGTGGAGTCGGTCGTCATGGTGTCCTGTGGCGAGGCGGAAGTGGTGGCGGCAGATGGTCGGTGTCGCCCTGGTCGGTCAGGTGTCAATCGGTTGCTTCAGTCGGGTGATGCAGGGTCGAGTGGACGCGGCCTGAAGTCGAACGAGTTCGGCGGCATGGCGACGCCGAACGTCCGCAGTTGATGGGAGCGGGTGAGGACCGCAGCACCTTCCAGCAGGTTCATCGCGACCTGGGCGACACGGCGATGCTCGGGTTCGGCGAGGAAGGATCCGGCGGTCCACTCGTTGAACGCACCCATGGCCGGCCCGCACCAGATCTGGTAGTCGAGCTCGCGGTCGGCCTGGCCGTCGATCGCCCAGCGGCTCGACTGTCCGAGGTAGCTGCGGAAGGTGAGCGCCATCTTGTGGCGTGGTTCGCGTTCGGCCCGTTCGACCTGGTCGGGGTCGCGACCCATCCAGAACTCGCGGGTCGAAGCCCAGCAGTCGGCGACCGTCATTCCCAGGATCTTCTTCTCCAAGGTGTCGACCTCGTCGTCGGGGATGTCGTCCAGCGAGGGATACGTGCGGTACAGCTCGTAGAGCTTCTTGGCCCGAGGGGCGAACATCGTGCCGCGTTTGAGCACCTGGAGGTCGACGCCGAGTTCGAACATGTCGGCCGCGGGCGCCATCGTGATGTCGGCGATTCCGGCCGACGCCAGCATGCGCTTCGCATCGGGCGACACGCCGGATTCGACACAGGCCTCGTTGACCGTTCCGGTCAGTACGTAGGAGGCGCCGAGCGCGAACGCCGCCGCCACCGCTTGTGGGGTGCCGATACCGCCGGCCGCTCCGAGCCGGATCGGACGTGCGTATCCGTTGGTGGCCACCACCTCGTCGCGCAGCGATTGGAGCACTGAGAAGAGGGGGCCGAGCGGTCGGTTGTCGGTGTGGCCGCCGCTGTCGCTCTCGACGGTGATGTCCTCGGCGACGGGCAGCGTCGCGGCGAGTTGCGCCTCCGTTGGCGTGAGCTTGCCGTCGGCGACGAGTGCGTCGAGCATGGCGGCCGGTGGCGGGCTCATGAAGTGCCGCGCCACTTCGGGACGCGACACCTTGGCGAAGACCATGTTCGGTCGCTGGACTCGACCGTCCGCATCGACGTGGATGCCGCTCGCGGCGTAGTGGACGATCGCCGGTGTGAGCGCCATGTAGGCCGCGGCCGACACCTTCCGCACGCCCTTCGACACGTACAGCTCGGCGACTGCTGCTTCGAGCGCGGGTTCCTGCGGCGAGTGGATGAGATTGCAGCCCCAGGGCAGACCCGAGGGGTCGAGAGTGGCGACGAGTTCGTCGACGGCGACCTCGATCCGGTCGCGGGCCAAGCCGGCTGCCCCGAAGAAACCGAGACAGCCCGCACGCGCCATGGCGATGACGATCTGCGTCGTGGCGATGCCGTTGGCCATCGCGCCACTGACGTACGGGAATCGGGTGTGGTGCACCTCGGTGAAGCTGCGGTCGCCCAGCCACTCGGGATACATCGGAGCGAGGATCGCCGCGACGGGCCAGGACCCCGGTGTGCCGGCCTCGACGATCGATCCGCCGGTGGCGACGCCACGAGCACCCGTCGACGGGTCGAGAACGACGATCGCCCGGTGCCGCAACTCGTGCGCGACCAGCGCGAGCTCGCTGGATGCGAACGCAGGCGGATCGGTGCCGACCCAACCGGCGATCTCCTCAGCGTCGACGCTCGTTCCGGCACTCATCGGTCGGCCGCATCGTTGCCCGATGTCGGGTTCGGAGAGGGCACCGGAAAGTAACTCACGAGGGTTCGGACCCTAGTTGTCGTCACCGGCACACCGCCCAGGCCGGCCGGAATCATGGTCCAGTGTTTTCAGGTCACTGCTCGGACACGTCCGGAATCGAGATGAGGTAGGTGTCGACGGCGTCGCCGCCGAAATTCGAGCTGAACGCGACCGTGGTTCCGTCCGGTGAGACGGCCACGTACGGGGTGGACCAGTTGCCGAACTCGTCGGCGTCGATCATCCGGTGGTGAGCAAGGCGGAACGTGGTGTCGGTTGCGACGTCCACGAGCAGGATCTCGTCCTCCAGCAGCGCGGGTCGGGCAGATCCGGGTGACGTGGCGATCGCGACGAGCGTCGAGTCCGGTCCGCCCACGACCCCCATCGTCGTGCCCGTCGGCGGGTACGGGTAGCCGGTGGACTCACCCGTGATCACGCGTTGCGTGCCCGTGCCCAGGTCGACCTCCACCGCCGTGCCGGTCACATCGCCATCGAGATCGTCGAAGACCGTCGCGACGAGCACGTCACGACCCTCGCTGTCCAGCGCGAGCGTTGCTGCCGAGACATCGATGTCGACGACGATGCCGGTCGGGGCGAGTGCGGTGTCGAGGACGACGATCGACGCATCATCGAGCAGGACGAAGCCACGTCCCGACGCCATCGTCGACGGCGCGTCGACCGACCCGTCGGCCGTGGGGATCGCCGGTCGCCGAGCCAACTCACGCGACGACCCGGTGTCGATGGCGACCCAGTCGACGGCGTCGCCGTCGCGGCACACGACGGTGAGTGTCGAGCTGCGGCCGGCTCCGGCACCGACCGTCCCACCGAAGTCGGCGCGTGCACAGTCCTCGTCGACAGGACGGACGATCGGGACGCCCTGCAACTCGAGATCGACGATGGATGCCGTCGTCGGATCGAGGTAGTGGAGGAGGGTCGGGTCGGTTGCGTCCCAAGCGATGTCCTCGATGTCGGTCGCTGCGGACAGATCCGGCGTGTCCACGACTTCTCCGGTCGCGACGTCGACGACGACGTGGCCGGGTGATTCGACACCGGTGCGGTAGAGCAGCAGCAGGGTGCCATCGGCGTTGAACACCTGAGACGTCGACGATGCCGGAGCGGTGACGGATCCCGGTTCGGACGAGGTGATGCGCCTGATCGAGGTACCGAAATCGGGTTCGGTGAACGTGTCGCCGGGCGCCACCATCTCCACCGGGGTCACCGCTCGCGGCACCCGATCGCTGACCAGCGACCCGAGCGGCACTCCGGTCGGCAGATCGTCGGGTGCGGACCCGTTCGAGGACGGTTCGGTCAGGACGACGTCATCGCCGGAGCGGCTGGCCACGAGGAATGCTCCGACGGTGACCACGGTGACGAGCACGGCAGCAACCGCGAGCGGGGCGTACGAGCGGCCGTGCGACCTGTCGTGGGTGAGGTCGGGGATCTCGACTCGTTCGAGTTCGGTCGCCAAGGACGACTTCGCCTGCCCGAAGCGTCGTTCCAGTTCGTCCATCAGGTCCGCCCGTCCAGCCGGTTCCGCAGTGCCGCTCGCCCACGGGTCAGGTGCGTCTTGACCGATTCGAGGCCGATGTCGAGCACCCGTGCGATCTCGTCGTTGGCCAGGTCGTCCCAGTAGCGCAACGCCAGCACCTGGGCCTGGCGACGGGGGAGCGACCGCACGAGATCCCACATCTCCCGGTCCGGTTCCGGGAGTTCGAGGTCCGGAGTGCGTCGCTCACGGAGCCGGACGCGCAGCTTCGCGTCGGTCGTCATCCGCCGGCCACGCGACGTTGCGGAGTTGGCGAGTACCCGCCTGGTCCAGGCCAGTGGATCGTCGTACGAGGTCAGCCGATCCCAGTGATGGTGCACCTTGGCCAGCGCCTCCTGTGTCAGGTCCTCGGCGGCGCCCCGGTCACCGCACAGGACCACCCCGAGCCCGACGAGGGTCCGGTAGTGCGTGCGATAGAACGTCTCGAAGTCGCGACCGGCCGGGTCGTTCAAGGGCGCGACGAACCGCGTCGCTTCAGCGTCCGTCTCGGGACCGGTGGTGGATCGACGCAGCGTCATCGCGGTGGACACACGGTGACACGTCCGATGGGAGCGACGCGGGGACGGCGCCGAGACGACTCCTCAGGTCCGAGCGTCGAGCAGCCGCCCGTCGCCCGCTGCGCTGCGGGCCGCCAACTCCAGCAGCTGTTGGACGCGAGCTCCTTCCGCCAAGTCGGGCGTCAGCGGACCCGCCACCGGCCGACCGTCGCGAACAGCATCGACCCAGTCGCCGATCATCCGTCGATCGACCCGGAACACGTCGCGGTACGTGTCGTGCACACGGTCGCGTCGAGCATCCCCCCAGACGTCGTCGGGGATCTCCATCACCGCTGCGGGGCCGGGCTCGTTCGCTCGCAGGCCGCGTACCTCCTGCACCGTCGACCAGTCGTTGTACGCGTAGACCGTGCCGTCGGTGCCGTGCAGGTCGAGGTGGTGCGTCTGATTGAAGTCGGTGCCTTCCCAGCACACGGCGCTGACCTGCAGCGTGGCGTACGCGCCGGTTCCGAAGCGCACCGTCATCTGCGCCGAATCCTCGCTTCGTTCGTAGTCGGACCCGTCGGGACGCGGCTCGCGATCGACGAACCGGGAACTGATGCATCCGATCTCGGTGACCTCACCGAGCAGCCAGCGAGCGACGTGGAGCCAATGACTCCCGAGGTCGCCGAGCACGCCCGATCCGGCCAGTTCGGTGTCGAATCTCCAGCTGTACTCTGCTGGTCCGCCGCCTTCGGGCGCACGTGCGAAGCCGGTGAAGTACCGCATGTTCAGGTGGAACGGCCGTCCGACGAAGCCCTCGTCGATCAACCGTTTCACGTACTGGTGCGTCGGCATGTACCGGTAGGTGAACGGCACGAGCGTGATCGCCCCCAGCTCCGATGCAGCTCGAGCCATGGCGGTCGCCGCGGCAGTCGAGGTGGCGATGGGCTTCTCGCACAGGACGTGCAGCCCGCGCTCCATCGCGAGGAGGGCCAGTGATTCGTGGCTGTCGTTGGACGTTGCGATGATGACGGCGTCGAGGCGCCGAGGATCGATGAAGTCGTCACTGTCGACGCTCCACCAGTCGATGTCCCACTCGGCGGCGAGTTGCTCGGCCTTGGCCGGTGTGCGACCGCACACGCCGACGATCTCGACATCGGGGTGGGCGGCGAGCGCCGGGAGATACATCGAGTCCGCCCACCAGCTGGTGCCGAGGATGCCGACTCGAACGGTGCGCGACGTCGCCGTGGACGTGGAGTCCGCAGCGGACGCCGAAACCGAGCGAGGTGTGGGTGAATTCGTCATGGATGCTCCGGATCGAGAGATTCAGGTGGCTTCGGCTGGCGGGGGTGCGGTGCTCGTGCGGACGACGAGGATCGGCGAGCCGACGAAGTGCTCGGCAGGGGCCGTCTCGGCATCGAGCCGGCGGATGAGGAGATCGACAGCGGCCTGGCCGAGTTCGTCGGTCGGCTGGTTGACGGTGGTGAGTGACACGTAGGACATCGCCGTCATCGCCGTGTTGTCGAACCCGACGAGCGACACGTCGTCGGGGACCCGCAGGCCGGCGGTGGTGAATGCATCGAGCGTCCCGATCGCGCTGAGGTCGTTCGACGCGAACACGGCCGTGGGCCTCGGCGACGCGGCGAGGAGCTGTACGGCCGCCGCCTGCCCGCCTTCCTCGGTGTAGTCACCGGCTGCGATCAGGATGTGCCCGCCGAGGCCGTGACGGTGCATCGCGTCGCGATACCCAGCAGCGCGATCTGACGCGCCCGCACCGTCGCCGCCATCGACGTGGGCGATACGGCGATGGCCGAGCGCCACCAGGTGATCGATGGCCAGGTTCGCTCCGACGCGGTCGTCCGTGTTGGCGGTGTCGACCCGTTCGCCATGCTCGGAGCGCCCGACCACCACGACCGCCGCAGACTTCGCGGCCTGCTCCATCGATGCGGCGTCCATCGAACCGACGAGGATGATGCCGTCGACCCGGAACTGGAGGAATGTCTCCACCGCCTCGGCTTCGCCGTCGACCGAGTGTTTGCCGTTGCCGTAGAGCAGGCGATATCCGATCCGATCCGCCGCAGCCTGGATGTTGTCCGCGACCTCCGCGAAGAACGGGTTGTGGAAGTCGTTCAAGACGACACCGATCGTGTTCGTCCGTCGGCTCGCGAGGTTCCGGGCGAGCACGTTGGGCCGGTAGCCGAGCTCGTCCGCGGCCGCCAGGACCCGCGCTCGCCGATGGTCGCTGACGTTGGGCGCGCCGCGCATGACGAGCGAGACGAGCGCCGTGGAGACGCCAGCCCGCTCGGCGACCATTTTCATCGTCGGTTGCGCCACGGTCCCTCCGAACTTCTGCGCCTCCCCCTTGACAAGGCCGTGTGTCGCCCGTCATAGTTGAATCGCTCGCTCTCATTAGAGCGCTCTAATTTTGGCCCGTCAAGTGGCAATTCCGGTCGGGGGACCGGACCTCTGCCCGCTTCCTTCGAGGAATCCACCACCATGTCCTTCATGCAACGCCTCGCCGGCGCTCCGATCTCCTGGGGGGTCTGTGAAGTCCCCGGTTGGGGAATCGAGTTGGCGCCACGACGCGTGCTGTCCGAGATGCGACAGGTCGGTCTGTCGGCCACCGAACTCGGTTCCGACGGGTACCTGCCGACCGACCCCGCCGAGTTGAAGGACCTGTGCGCCGAGTACGACCTGACGATGATCGGCGGATTCGTGCCGCTGGTCATCCATCGACCCGACCAGTTCGACGCCACGATCGACGCCGCACGACGCGCTGCTTCGCTGATGGCGGCCGCAGGTGCCACCGTCTTCGTCACGTCGGGTGTCACCGACTGGGACTGGGGCCCGCGTTCGGAGCTCGACTCGAATGACTGGGCCTTCGCGGCCAAGACGCTCTCCCGACTCGATGAAGTCGTCGGCGAGTACGGCATGACGCAGGCAATCCACCCGCACCTGCGCACGGTGGTCGAGACCCGCGCCGACATCGAAGCGCTGCTCGATGCGTCCGACGTCGGCTGGACCTTCGACATGGGCCACATGCAGATCGGTGGCATGGACCCGATGGAGTTCATCGACGTCGCATTCGACCGGATCCGTCACGTCCATCTCAAAGACGTCGTGATGCGAGAAGCCGTGCCCGTCTTCCGACACGAGAAGTCGATCATGGAAGGGGTGCAGGCAGGGATGTTCTGCAACCTCGGAGCCGGTGACGTGCCGATCGGTCGGATCGTCACCGAACTCGAAAGTCGCGGTTACGACCAGTGGTACGTGATCGAACAGGACGCCGCAATCACCTCGGGGGAACCCGCAGAAGGTGACGGTCCAATTCTCGATGTTCTCGCGAGCATCGGGTTCCTCAGGGGGATCGGGGCGACCGCCTCGACTGATGAGGGAACAGACACCTGAAAAGGGGAGATGCAATGACCAAGTCCAAGAAGATGCTGGCACTCGTGCCCGTACTCGCAATGGTCGCCGCCGCGTGCGGTGGCAGCAGTGACGGCGGAAGCGCCGACGACGCCGACGGGGGTGCGGAAACGACCGTCGAGGCCGACGCAACCGATGACGGCGGCGACGCAACCGACGATGGCGCCGACGCAACCGATGACGGTGGCGACGCCACCGCGGAAGAAGAGCCTGGCGAAGCGGTCGACCAGACCCAGGCCGGCGACCTCACCTTCCACATGATCACCCACTCCGACGACGGCCCGTTCTGGTCCGTTCTCAAGCGTGGTGCCGACCAGGCCGCCGAAGACCTCGGCGTGACCCTCGTGTGGAAGCCGGGTGTCAACGACGCACAGGTGATGGTGCAAGACATCGAAGCCGCAGTCGCCGAAGGCACGGACGGCATCGCCGCTTCGCTGCCCGACCCGGATGCACTCGTCGGCCCGCTGCAAGGAGCGGTGGGCGCGGGAATCCCCGTGATCACGCTCAACTCGGGCGCCAACGACTACCAGGAGATCGGTGCGCTGACGCACGTCGGTCAGTCCGAAGACGTCGCCGGTAACGGCGCCGGCGAGCGGATGAACGATGCCGGAGCGACCAAGGTCCTCTGTGCATTCCAGGAGCAGGGCAACGTCGGCCTCGAAGAGCGCTGCAACGGCCTCGCCGAGACCTTCGGTGGCGAGACCGTCATCGAGTTCATGGGCCTCGACGCCGACACCACCGAGCAGCAGAACACGATCAACGCGTTCCTCGCAGCCGACCCGGACATCGACGGCGTCCTCGGCGTCGGTCCCGTGATCGCGATGTCGGCGCTGCGTGCAGCACAGGACCTCGGTCGCGACGACATCACCATCGGTGGCTTCGACCTCACGCCTGAGTTGCTCGAAGCAATCAACGCCGGCGACGTTGCGTTCACCGTCGATCAGCAGCAGTACCTGCAGGGCTACATGCCCGTGCTGCTGCTCTTCCTCAACGTCACCAACCAGAACACCCTCGGTGGCGGTCTGCCGATCCTCACGGGCCCCGGCTTCGTGACCCCGGACAACGCGTCGGACGTCATCGAGCTCAGCGCACAGGGCACCCGCTGATCACCGGCGACACCGAAGACTGAACATCACTGACGTGTGGGATGAGGGCTTGGGGCCCTCATCCCACGCAGGTGCTCCGGCACCGACACGAACACTTCCTTGGGGGAACCTGTGAACGAACACCAACCCGTCGTGGCCGCGGACGGCGACTCCGGCAACGCCGCATCGATCGTCGATCCGTCCGACTCGCTGGCTCCGGCAGTCGATGAGCGACTGCTCTACCGCTCGATCTTCCAGCGGCTCTTCATCCGTCCCGAGGTCGGGGCCATCATCGGCTTCATCGGGATCTGGACGTTCTTCTGGGCGGTGTCGGAGACGTTCGGCACCGTGGGCCAGACCTTCGGCTGGCTCGACACCTCCTCGACCGTCGGCATCGTGGCCGTCGCCGTTTCGATGCTGATGATCGGTGGTGAGTTCGACCTGTCGTCGGGTGCCATGACCGGAGCGATGGGCATGTTGATCATCTACCTGGTCAAGGCGACCGGCGATTTGGGAGGACGCGGTTTCCCGCTCGTCATCGCCATCCCGATTTCTCTCCTGGTCGCACTCGGTATCGGCTACGCAAACGGACTGGTCGTCGAGCGCACCGGGCAACCGAGCTTCATCATCACGCTCGGAACATTCTTCGCACTGATCGGCCTGAAGCTCGGCCTCGCCAAGCGGTTCGTCGGCCAGATCCAGATCGGGCGCACCGACGAAGCGGCCGACTTCGACTTCTTCCGTGTGATCTTCGCAGCGGAGTGGGAGCGCAACGGGCACGAGTTCGAGGCCCGCGACTTCTTCTACATCTCGTTCATCGCGCTCGGGCTGGTGATCGTGCTCCTCGCGATCAGCGAGCTCTGGTTCCAGCGGCGTCAGAACATCCAGCCGGTCGGGCTGGTGGTGTCGGGCGTCGGTCTCGTGATCGGCGTCGGCAGTGCGATCGCCATGCACTCGACCGACGGGTTCGGCGTCAACGCCGCCATCGGAGTGGCCATGGCGGTGGGGTTGCTGCTCGGTGTCCTCGGTTGGGCGATGGCACGCTTCGAGCCGACCGTCGAGCGGGGATCCGTCGTTCTCGATTCGCAGATGAAGATGCGGCTCGCCGTGGGGCTCGGACTCGTGGTGCTCGCAGGAATCGTCGCGGTGCTGATCGACTCGGCGTCGAATCACCAGCTGTTCTTCCCGTTCACCACCCAGGGCATCCGGGTCATCCTCTACCTCGTCCTCGCCTCGGCGGGTGTCGGTCTGATCGCGATGGCCTCCCAATCGGCGCTGTCGGTCAACCCCGCCACGAAATGCGCCGCCACGTCGGTCCTGGCGCTGGCGCTCGCCGTCGTTGCAGCGACCATCTTCATCGATTCGTCGGCATCAAAGTTCCGAGCGGCGCTCTCGCCGCTCATGGCCGCCCTCGCTGTCGTCGTGCTCGCCTGGGCGGTCCTCGCGCTGCGCTTCGCCGAACGACGTGCGCGAGCCGCACCGCCGACCGACTCGGCGCGAGACTGCTGGCCTTCGGCTCCGCTTGCATCATCATCGGCGTCGGGTTCCGGATGTTCTTCGTCACCGCCGAGGAACTGGCTGCGGGTATCCCGCCAGCCAAGACCTCGGTGCGACTCTTGTGGTTCGTGCTCTTCACCATCGCGATGATGTGGGTGCTGGCCCGCACCCGATTCGGGAGCTGGACCTTCGCGGTCGGCGGCAACAAGGAGGCCGCTCGACAGGTCGGCGTCCCGGCCGCACGAACCAAGACGCAGCTCTTCATGCTGGTCTCGGTCGCAGCATGGTTCGTCGGCCTGCTCGTTGCGTTCCGGATCAACTCGATCCAGGCCAACTCCGGTGACGGCCAAGAGTTCGTCTTCATCATCGCCGCGGTGGTCGGCGGCACGCTGCTCACGGGTGGTTACGGCTCGGCCTTCGGCGGCGCGGTCGGCACATGCATCCTGTCGATCCCCGCGATCGGCATCGCAAGCGCCCGTTGGAACACCGACTGGCGGTTCCTGATCGTCGGGATCATCCTGCTGCTGGCCGTCGTGTCGAACAAGTTCCTGCGCAACAAGGCCGAAGGGATCCGCCGATGACGTCCACGAGCACTCTTGCCCATCGATTCGCCGCTGAACTGGAGATCACCCATGTCTGAAACACCGTTGCTCCAACTCGAGAACATCTCGAAGTTCTACGGCAGCATCACCGCACTCACCGGGGTCAGTACCCAGGTCGCAGCGGGTGAGGTCACCTGCGTGCTCGGCGACAACGGCGCAGGTAAGTCCACCTTCATCAAGATTCTCGCCGGCGTGCACCAGCAGTCCGAAGGCACGATCCGGTTCAACGGCGAGGAAGTGATGTTCGACTCGCCGCGAGACGCGTTGGACGTCGGTATCGCGACCGTGTACCAGGACCTCGCGATGGTCCCGATGATGTCGGTGTGGCGCAACTTCTTCCTCGGCTCGGAGCCGACCAGCGGCATCGGTCCACTGAAGTGGATCGACACGAAGAAGGCCAAGCAGGTCGCGAAGGAGGAGATGGGCAAGATGGGCATCGACATCCGCGACACCGAGCAGCCCGTCGGCACGCTCTCGGGCGGCGAGCGCCAGTCGGTGGCCATCGCCCGTGCCGGGTACTTCGGAGCCAAGCTGCTGATTCTCGACGAGCCCACGTCTGCACTGGGCGTGAGGCAGTCCGGCGTGGTGCTCAAGCGCATCGTCGAAGCTCGCAACCAGGGACTCGCCGTGATCTTCATCACGCACAACCCCCGACACGCGTACCCCGTCGGCAACCGGTTCCTGATCCTCAACCGCGGTCGCTCGCTCGGCTCGTTCGCGAAGGAGGACATCACCGTCGACGAATTGACGCAGAAGATGTCCGGTGGCGCCGAGCTCGAGGCGCTCGAACACGAGCTCCACAGCGCCGGCGTCTCGACCGACTGACGCCCGCACGAGCCTCTTCGCCATGACCGTGTCTTTCGACCATGCCCCCTTCGACCTCGCCGACCTCGAGGTGTTGACCCTCGGACGTTCCTCGGTCGACCTGTATCCGGAGCAGCACGGCGTCCCGTTGGCGGATGTCGCGACCTTTCGCAAGTCGATCGGCGGAAGCCCGACCAACGTCGCGGTCGCTGCGGCCCGCCTCGGTCGCCGTGCTGCACTGATCAACCGGGTCGGCGACGATGCATTCGGTGCCTACATCCGCCAAGGCCTGCGTGAGTTCGGCGTGCACGACGAATTCATCGCAACCGATCCCGACCTGCTCACGCCGGTGGTGTTCTGTGAACTGATGCCGCCGGAGGAACCGTCGATCTACTTCTACCGTGAGCCCCGAGGACCGGACATGAACATCTCGATCGATGACCTGCCGGTCGAGGCCATCCGCTCCGCACCGCTGTTCTGGACCGCCGGATCACGTTTCGCGGAGGAGCCGAGCCGGTCTGCTGCCATGGAAGCTCTTCGGTTGCGCGACCGTCAGGCGCACACGGTGATCGACCTCGACTATCGGCCGATGTTCTGGGAGTCCCCAGAGCAGGCGGCCGAGTTCATCTCGCCGGTCATCGATCTGTGCACCGTCGCCGTCGGCAACCGCGACGAGTGCGAGATCGCCGTCGGTACCCGTGACCCAGGAGCGGCCGCTGACCGCATGCTCGAACGAGGCGTGTCGATCGCCATCGTCAAGCAGGGTGGCGATGGCGTGCTCGTGGCCACGGCCGACTCACGAACGGTGATCGAGCCGATCCGCGTCCCCGTCGTGTGCGGACTCGGTGCCGGCGACGCGTTCGGTGGCTCACTCTGTCACGGCCTGCTCGCAGGGTGGGATCCCGCCGAGATCGTCACTCGTGCGAACGCTGCTGGAGCGATCGTCGCCGGACGTCTGATGTGCTCCGACGAGATGCCGACGCCCACCGAGATCGATCACCTGCTCGCCACCGGTGAAGTACCCGAACGAATCGAGTCGTGATGACCGACCGTGCCGTCCATCGAGTCGAACCCCGGTCGAAGACGATCGGGCCGGAGATGCATTGCCGGCAGCATCGGAGCGGGCGATGACGATCATCGACGACCAGCGCTGGCTCGGACTGTTGGAGACCCGAGCCACCGATCCCGAAGCGATCGGACGGGCACTGGCGACGCGATCGTCGCGCCCGCTGTTGGCTGCTGACGGGAGCACGTTCATCATCGCCATCGACCACCCGGCCCGCGGGATGGTCGGTGTCTCCGGCCAGCCCTTCGTCATGGCCGATCGTCGTGACGTGCTCGAACGCACCATGACCGCGCTCGCCGACCCCGGTGTCGACGGCGTGATGGCCACCCCCGACATCCTCGACGACCTCGCACTGCTCGGCGCGCTCGACGGCAAGGTCGCCATCGGCTCGATCAATCGCGGTGGGCTGATGGGTTCCGCGTGGGAACTCGACGACCAACTCACGGCACACACGCCCGAAGCGATCGTCGAGCAGGGTCTCGACGGCGGCAAGATGTTGCTGCGCATCGACATGGCCGACAAGCGGTCGAGACACACCATCGAGTCGTGCGCCGAATGGATCACCGAACTCGCAGCGTCGAAGAAGATGGCGATGCTCGAACCGCTGCCCTACATGACATCCGCTGATGGACGCGCCGGTGCTCGACACCCACGACGATGCGCTCGTCAGGTGCGTGGGCATCGCGAACGCTCTGGGCGCGACGTCTGCCTACACGTGGCTCAAGCTGCCGGCCACAGCGCAAGTCGAACGGGTCATGGCCGCCACGTCGTTGCCCGGACTCATCCTCGGCGGCACGCCCGGACCGGACCCGGAGACGGCCTTCGACGAATGGCGTCGAGCGATGGCCGTGGCCAACGTGCGCGGACTCGTCGTCGGTCGCTCCCTGCTCTATCCGCCGGACGGTGACGTCGCCACGGCGGTCGCCATCGCTGCCGACATCGTCCACCCGTCCCTCCCGGTGTCCGGCACCGGCAGGGACGCCACCTCCTGAACCCCTTTCGAAAGAGACTCTGCAATGACACGCAAGAAGATCGGTGTCGCCGTGATCGGCTTCGGCTGGATGGGCCAGGCGCACACGCGCTCGTATCTCCGCATTCCCACGCTCTTCCAAGAGCGCACCTACGACCCCGAACTGATCATCATCAGCGACAACATGCAGGAGCGCGTCGACGAAGCCGTCGAGTCGTTCGGGTTCCGTGAGGGCACCACGAACTGGGAGGACGCGGTCAACCACCCCGATGTCGACGTGGTCTGCGTGTGTGCGCCGAACATGCTCCACGAACCCATTGCCATCGCAGCTGCCGAGGCCGGCAAGCACGTGTTCTGCGAGAAGCCCGTCGGCGGCACCCCCGAGCAGACCGTGCGGATCGAAGCCGCGAGCCGCAAGGCCGGCGTGATCACCGGAGTCGGGTACAACTACCGCTGGGCGCCTCTGGTGCAGTACGCGAAGAACCTGATCGCCGACGGCACCCTCGGCGAGATCACCAACTACAACGGTCGGTTCTTCACGATGTACGGCTCGGACCCCATGGGTCTGCTGTCGTGGCGCTTCCAACTCGACGGAGCCGGCCACGGCGTGAGCTCGGACATCCTCAGTCACTCGATCGACCTCGCGCACATGCTCGTCGGCCCGATCAAGAAGGTCGTCGGCACCGGCCACACCTACATCCCGGATCGGCCGCTGCCCAAGGAAGGCGGCACGCACTACGACGCCGGCCAGCCGGGCGACCCGACCGGCCCGGTCGAGAACGAGGACTACTTCGGTGCGATGGTGCAGTTCGAGAGCGGAGCTCGTGGCACCTTCGAAGCGAGCCGCACCATCGTCGGCCCGGAGAGCCAATGCGCGTTCGAGATCTACGGCACCAAGGGCTCACTGAAGTGGAACCTGGAGACGATGAACGAGCTCCAGCTCAACCTCGTCGGCGACACGGCCAGGGGGTACACGACCGTGTACGCCGGCGACCGGTACCCGTACCACGGCAACTTCGTGCCGGGTGACGCCAACTCGATCGGCTACGAAGACCTCAAGGTCATCGAGGACTTCGAGTTCCTGTCGAGCGTCGCCGCCGGTCGCCGACACCACCCGGGCTTCTCCGAAGCCATCGACTACGTCAGCGTCCAGGACGCCCTCCTCCGCTCGTGGAAGAGCGAGAAGTGGGAAGACGTCACCAACATCGCATCCGACTGAGGGGGCAGAAGTGCCAGGCACTTTCGCCCCCTCCGTCTCGAGAGGAACATCATGGGAACACAACGACTGACGGTTGCCCAGGCGATCGTGGGGCATCTCATTGCACAGACGACAGAACTGGGTGACGGCTCGGTCGCGTCGCTCTTTCCCGGGGTCTACGGGATCTTCGGGCACGGCAACGTGACATGTCTCGGCCATGCGCTCGAAGAATGCAAAGACGAACTCCCCACATGGCGCGGCCAGAACGAGCAGGGAATGGCGCTCGCCGCCACCGCGTACAACAAGGCCGTCCGACGTCGTCGGATCATGACCGCCACCTCGTCGATCGGGCCGGGCGCCACCAACATGGTCACGGCTGCCGGTGTGGCTCACTCGAACCGCATCCCGCTGCTGCTGATCGCCGGTGACTCGTTCGCGTCGCGCACGCCCGACCCGGTGCTCCAGCAGGTCGAGCACTTCGGTGTGCCCTCGACGACCGTGAACGACTCGTTCCGCCCGGTCGCTCGCTACTGGGACCGCATCACCGTCCCCGACCAGATCCTCACATCGCTCCCGCAGGCGATCGACACGATGCTCGATCCGGCCGACTGCGGGCCTGCCTTCTTCGGCCTGCCGCAGGACGTGCAGGCAATGGCTTTCGACGTTCCCGAGGAGTTCCTCGCGCCGACGCACCACGCGATCGTCCGGGCTCGACCCGACCGGGGTCAACTCGCGGCCGCCGTCGATGCGCTCCGCAACGCATCGAAGCCGTTGATCCTCGCCGGTGGCGGCGTGCACTACTCGTTCGCCGAAGCCGAACTCCTCGCCTTCGCCGAACGCCACAACATCCCCGTCGTCGAGACCGTCGCCGGCAAGGCCAGCCTCGTGGCGTCCCATCAGCTCAACGCCGGACCCATCGGCGTCACCGGATGCGAATCCGCGAACAACTTGGCGGCCGACGCCGACGTGGTGCTCGCGGTCGGTAGCCGTTTGGAGGACTTCACCACGGGATCCTGGACGCTGTTCCAACACCCGGCGGTCACGATCATCGGGCTGAACGCTGCCCGATTCGACGCTCACAAGCGTCGATCACTTCCCTTGGTGGCCGACGCTCGTGAGGGTCTGTCCGAACTCGGCGACGCACTCGGTGATTGGCGTTCGAACGACGACTGGGCGGAACGGGCCGGCGTCGAACGCGCCGGCTACCACGCGTACATCGACAAGATCGCCGCACCGAACGACGAAGCCGTCGCGAGTGGTGAACCCATCACCTATGCCCAGGTGGTGGGCGCGGTCGACCGCAACAAGGCGCCGGGTGACTACGCGCTCGCAGCAGCAGGTGGTTTTCCCGGCGAGGTCAACAACGGATGGCGAGCCGACGAGATCAACAGCTTCGACTGCGAGTACGGCTTCAGTTGCATGGGTTACGAGATCGCTGGAGGGTGGGGCGCCAAGATGGCGATGCCCGATCGCGAGGTCATCGTGTTCGTCGGCGACGGCTCGACGATGATGATGAACTCCGATCTCTACAGCTCCGTCATCAGCGGCCACAAGATGATCGTGATCATCTGCGACAACGGTGGCTATGCCGTGATCAACCGACTGCAGATCAACCAGGGTGGCGTCCCGTTCAACAATCTCCTGGACGACTGCAAGGGCCCCGACACGGACGTCCGCGTCGACTTCGAGATGCTCGCCAAGGCCCAAGGGTGCAACGGCGAGACCGTGCACACCGTCCCCGAGCTCGAAGCGGCGATGACGAGAGCACGAGCCTCGGACCGGACCTACGTGATCGCACTCCAGACGCACCGCTACGAATGGACCGAGGGCGGCACCTACTGGGAAGTCGGCGTGCCCGAGTCCTCCTACCGTCCCGAAGTCGTTGCCGCCCACGACGAGGTCGTCGCCGGCAAGACCGCACAGCGACGCGCCTGATCAGGATCTTCGATGCCGTTCGCCATCACCCAGTTGCTCGTCGGGTCCTCGGCACGCGACTACTCGCTGGCCGGGCCCGAGAGTCGACGCGCCCGTGAACGCGGGCTGGTCGATGGCGACTGGTTCCGCTCGCCGGTCGACCCCGAACGGATGCGAGAGCTGACGGAGCGATCCAACGGACGAGCGATTCGCGATCTCGCCGATCTGGCTGACCCTGCTGGTCGCCATCGGTGTCGCGGCGGCCGTGGCGTACGGCCGTTGGTGGGCGGTCCCCGTGTTCGTCCTCTACGGCGCTCTGTACGCCGGTGCTGCCGATGCTCGGTGGCACGAGTTCGGGCACGGCACGGCGTCGGCCTCGAACCGGCTCAACGACGTGGTGTACGTGTTTGCGTCGTTCCTGCTGTGGCGGAACCCGACCGCATGGCGTTGGTCGCACTTCCGCCACCACAGCGACACGATCATCGTGGGTCGCGATCCGGAGATCCAGCTCGGTCGGCCGGCGCGCCTGCGCCACTTCGTGTTGAACTTCACCCTGCTGGTCAACGGACCACGCTCGATCGCGACACTCGTGCGATACGCGACGGGACGCCTCGACGCCGAGACCCGCGACTACGTCCCGATCGCCGAGCAGCGCCGACTCGTGATCGAAGCGCGTGCGTTCGTGGCCCTGTACCTCGGCGTCATCTGTGTGGCGATCGCGACGACCAGCTGGCTGCCCGTCCTGCTCGTCGGGCTTCCGACGGTCTACGGCGCCTGGCTGATGGTGTTCTTCGGAGCGACGCAGCATCTGGGTCTGCGTGAAGACGTCCTCGATCATCGGTACACGACCCGCACCGTGATGATGAACCCGGTCTTCCGGTTCTTGTACCTCAACATGAACTATCACGTCGAGCACCACATGTTTCCCAACGTCCCGTACCACCGGCTGCCCGAACTGCATGCCGAGATCGCCGACACGCTCCCGCCGCCGAGCCCGTCGACCTGGCATGCGTATCGGGAGATCGTCGGCGCGCTGTGGCGTCAACGTCGCGACCCCGACCACGAGGTGCCGCGCAACGTGCCGACCGTCATGGGCCCGGACGTCTCCGGCGTGCGGCTCGGTGCGGTACGACCCGACGGAGCGTTCGACCTCGGCCCGATCGGTCTCGTCGAGCTCGGTACCGTCAGCCGCGTCGACGTCGGCGACCACACGTACGCCGTTGCTCGCACCGCGCCCGACACGGTGTGCGTCGTCGATGGCTACTGCACGCACGGCCGAGCCCACCTCGCAGACGGCACCATCGTCGACGGGCCGGGCGGCCCCCAGATCGAATGCCCGAAGCACAACGGCCGGTTCGATCTCGCGAGCGGTGCCCCGTGCCGCAGACCCGCGACCATCGACCTCACCGTCCACGCCGTCTCGATCGACGACGGCCATGCCATCATCGAGCAGGAGGCCTCAGCATGAGCGCATCATCGACGACACCCATCAGATTCGCGGTGCTCGGCTGCGGCCGCATCGGCACGATGCATGCAGAGATGCTGTCGCGTCGGGTCCAGGGTGCTGCGGTCAGCGTCGTGTTCGACGTCGTCGACGCGGCGGCGGCGGCGGTGGCCGACGAGTTCGGCTGCGGGGTGGCCGCATCGCTTCACGACGCAGTCACCGCCGGTGACGTCGATGCCGTGGCGATCTGCACGAGCACCGACACGCATGTCGACGCAATGGTCGCCGCGGCCCAAGCCGGCAAGGACATCTTCTGCGAGAAGCCGATCTCGCTGAGCATCGCCGAGGTCGACCGCGGTCTCGCTGCTGTCGAGGCTGCCGGCGTGAAGCTGCAGATCGGTTTCAACCGGCGATACGACCCGAGCCACAAGGCCGTTGCGGATGCCGTGCAGCACGGCGCGGTCGGCGACGTGCACCTCGTGAACATCATCAGTCGGGACCCCGGTCCGCCACCGATCGAGTACATCAAGGTGTCCGGCGGCATGTTCAACGACATGACGATCCACGACTTCGACATGGCTCGATACGTCACCGGCAGCGAGGTCGTCGAGGTGTACGCGAAGGGTGCGGTGCGTGTCGATCCGGCCATCGGTGAAGCCGGTGACATCGACACCGCCGTCGTGCTGCTCACCCATGCGAACGGCGTGTTGACGACGATCGACAACAGCCGACGTGCCGCCTACGGGTACGACCAGCGTGTCGAAGCGTTCGGCAGCAACGGCAAGGCGGCGTCGGACAACACCCACCAGTTCAACAGTGTGCTCGCCACCGAGCAGGGGTACCTCCGGCCTCCGCTCGAGAACTTCTTCCTCGAGCGATATGCCCGGAGCTATCTCGACCAGTGGGCGGCGTTCATGAGCTACGTGCGAGACGGCGGCCCGAGCCCGGCAACGGGGGCCGACGGACGCGCCCCGCTCGTCATCGGCACCGCTGCGCTGCGCTCGATGCAGGAGAACCGCCCCGTACAGATCGCAGAAGTCGACAAGGAGATCTCATGACCGAACCGCTTTCCGAACCGCTCTCGCACTCGGGCCAACCACTGCGCCACGCTCGCCCCGTCGGGCCGATGCGTGAGACCGACATGAGCCATCATCGTGTTCGCAACCCCGACGGGACCGTGCGGATCGACATCACCCCGGAGAACGCCGGGTGGGACTTCCTGAGCTTCGAGGTCGTCGAGCTCGAAGCCGGAAGCTCTCATTCCGATCAGCGAGATGACCAGGAGACGGCGATCGTGCCGCTGCGCGGCGCAGGCACGGTTCGTGCTGGCGGCCAGACGTTCGAGATCAGCCGCACCTCGGTCTTCGAGCAGATGCCGCACATCGTCTACGTCACGCCCGGCGACGCCATCGAGGTCGTCGCAGCCGACGGCGGATTCGAGTTCTCGATCGGATCGGCCGAGGCGGTCGGCAAGTATCCGACGCGGTTGATCGAGCCGAGCGAGATGAAGCAGGAACTCCGGGGCGGAGGAGCGGCCTATCGCCACGTCAACCACGTCTTGGCGCCGCCGATCGCGGCCGAACGACTGATCCTCTACGAGGTGTACGTCCCTCGAGGCACGTGGTCGGGGTGGGCCCCGCATCGCCACGACGGGCGACGACGGCTCGCCGTACCTCGAAGAGGTGTACTACTTCCGTACGCAACCCGACAACGGCTTCGTGATGCAGCGCAACTGGACCGACGACGAGCACTTCGACGAATTGTTCAGTGCCCGCAACGGCGAAGCGGTGCTCGTCACGAAGGGCTACCACTCGTCGGTGGCCTGCCCGAGCTCGCACATGATGTTCCTCAACTACCTGGCCGGCGAGTTGTACGACGACGAACGTACGACCCCGCCGTGCTTCGACGAAGCGCACACCTGGATCCAGGACGACTGGGACCACGAGGCGTGGGAACTCCCTGTCGTGCGCCCGCCCGAATGATTGCGGACCTCGCTGACGATCGCGGCCGCTTGTCGATCCTGGCCATCGATCACCGCGACTCGCTCCGCCAGTTCCTCCGTCCCGACGACGCCGGAGTCGCTGACGGCCGACGAGATCACCGCGCTCAAGATCGAGATCGTCGATGGCATCGCCGACCTCGCCACCGGAGTGATGTTGGAACCCGAGTACTCGATCCCGCAGGTGCTCGACGCCGGCGTGCTCCCCGACGGCGTCGGCTTCCTCGCCGCGTTGGAGTCGCAGGGGTACCTCGACGACCCCGAGGCGGCGGCGACCAGCGTGCTCGACGGCTGGTCGGTCGAACAGGCCAAAGCGTCCGGTGCCGCGAGTGCGAAGTTACTGCTGGCGTACCGTCCCGACGGACGATTGGCTGCAGAGCAGGAAGCAATCGCTCACGAGCTCACCGACGCCTGCCACGCCATCGACTTCCCGATCGCGCTCGAACCGCTGTTCTATGGGCTGACCGTGGACGACGATCGCGGGGCGCTGGTCGTCGAAACGGCTCGCCGTTTCGCCTCGATGTCGCCCGATCTGCTCAAGCTCCCGTATCCCGGCCACCGCGAAGCGTGTGAACAGGTCACCGAGATCTGCACCGAACATGCGACGGCGGATCGACCGATGCCGTGGGCCATGCTCTCCGGAGGCGGGTCGTTCGGCGACTTCGCCGACCAGTTCTCGACTGCGTCAGTGGCCGGATGCTCGGGCTTCATGGTCGGCCGGGCGCTGTGGGGCGACGCCGTGAAAGCGCCTGCGGCACAACGAGCAGCACTCCTGCGCGAGCAGGTCCGGCCGAGGTTCGAACGGCTCGTGGCCCTGCATCACTGACGATCACTCGGTGTCGGACACCGAACGAGGTGAAGGGGTTCAGCCGCCGCCGCGAGCGTCGATGATCTCGGTGACGACGTTGTACGGCCAGCCGTCGGGCAGATCGGTCGGCAGGTCCGGCAGCGGGAGGATCGACGAACGCTCCTCGTCGAGTTCCACGAAACCGAAGTCCTCGCGGGCGGCCTCGCGGATGCCGTCGGCGGTCTCGAGCCGGAGAGTCTCAGCCTCCAGTTCACCGTTCACGCGTTGCAGCTCGTCGAGCTGGGCCTGTCGCTGGTCGAGGTCGACCGACTGGTCCTGCCACGTGCCGATCGGCAGGACGAACACGGCGAAAGCGATCGAGGCCATGACGCACAGCGCGAACACGCCGGTGAACGCGGCGACACGGGGGCGCCGTGAGATGCGCTTCTCCACGGGGATCGGCCGGGTGAAATCACCCAGCCGGGAGCGCCCGCTGTCGGATGCCTTGACGCCCGCTGGACAGCGGGATCGAGGTGGTCTTCGAACGTGGCACGAGGGACATTGTGGCAGGCCGTGGCGCTGATCCGCTGTCATCGCGTCGATTCGACCTCATGTTCAGGTCGAGACCACGCCTGGTCAGTGGTTGCTGACTTCGCCCGACGTGCGTTCGTGCAGGTCGGCGGCGTGTCGGTTGAGCCCGACGATCTCGCGCCTCGATGCCGCGCTCGGCGAACTTCGCGACCACGGCGTCGAGCGCCACGATCGCCGACGTGTCCCAGACGCGAGCGTCGGTCAGGTCGATCTCGACCTCGCTTCACCTTCACGGCGTCGTAGTCGAAGGCATGGACGAGGTCGTTCGTCGATGCGAAGAACAGCTGGCCGGTGACGGCGTAGATCCGCTCGTGGTTGTCCGGGTCGACGACGCTGGTGACGTTGACGAGGTTCGAGACGTGGCGGACGAAGAAGATCGCCGACAGCAGGACGCCGGCAGCGACGCCGTACGCCAGGTTGTGCGTGAGGACCACGATGGCGACGGTCGACGACCATCACGACCGTTTCGGTCGTCGGCATC
Source organism: Ilumatobacteraceae bacterium (assembly GCA_963797925.1). GTDB lineage: Bacteria > Actinomycetota > Acidimicrobiia > Acidimicrobiales > Ilumatobacteraceae > Ilumatobacter_A. The sequence goes on from CAWCQZ010000004.1 coordinate 466,642, forward strand.
TTCTTGAGGGTGTCGGGCGCGATGCTCTTCCAGTTGAACGTGCCGATCGAGACCATGATCATCACGGCGACGAGCGCTGCCATCGGGATCTGGGCGACCAGGCCACCGAGGGCGAGGATCAGGATGAGCAGGAACACGCCCGAAGCGAGTGTCGACAGGCGGGTGCGGCCACCGGACTTGTGGTTGATCATCGACTGACCGATCATGGCGCAGCCGGCCATGCCGCCGAGGAAGCCGGTGGCGATGTTGGCGATGCCCTGGCCGCGCGACTCGAGGTTCTTGTCCGAATCGGTGTCGGTCATGTCGTCGAGCAGTTGCGCGGTGAGCAGCGATTCGAGCAGACCGACGAACGTCAGCGTGAGCGCGAACGGGAGGATCGATGCTGAGCGTCTCGAGCGTGAACGGCACGTCGGGCAGCGCGAAGAACGGAAGCGTGTCGGGCAGTTCGCCCATGTCGCCGACGTCGGGAGTCTTCCAGTTCATCGTGATGGCACCGGTCGCGATCACGACGATCGCGACCAGCGGTGACGGAATGGCCTTGCCGATCCCACCGAGGCGGGGGAGGCCGTAGATGATCGTGAGGCCGACGATGATGAACGCGATGTTCAGCGCCAACTGGCTGTCGCGGATGGCTGCGGTCTCGTCGGACAGCAGGATGTGTGGCACCTGGGCCATGAAGATCAGGATCGCCAGTGCATTGACGAAGCCCAGCATGACCGTGCGCGGAATGAACCTCATCAGCGCTCCGACGCGCAAGCAATCCGAACACGATCTGCATCGCGCCGGCGAGGATCGTCGCAGCGAAGAGCAAGGCGAGGCCGTTGTCCTCCTTGACGAGCGGGACCACCACGAGCGCCATGGCGCCGGTCGCGGCGGAGATCATGCCCATCCGGCCGCCGGTCATCGAGATGATGATCGCGATCGAGAACGAGGCGTAGAGGCCGACCTTGGGGTCGACGCCGGCGATGATCGAGAACGAGATCGCCTCGGGGATCAGAGCGAGGGCCACGACGAGGCCGGACAGGAGGTCGGCCTTGGGGTTCGAGAACCAAGCTGACTTCTGGAAGACGTGCGAGTGGTCGCGGTCTTGGGACTTCGTGGAGCCAGCGAACTCGGGCATGGACGCAGTCGGTCACAGTCATGTTGGTTGCACCTTTCCCTATCGGGGTCTCGGACGTTCCGGACCACCGATCTGGTGGGCCACGCATCACGACGCCGATCACGAGAGGGGCGCCTCTCCGACATCTCTCCATCGGCAGCACTGACAAGGTACGAGAGTCATCTCGTGAATTCGTGCAATGTCGCATGTGTCACGTCGTGGCACGAACCGTCGCCGAAATCGCTCGATCGACAGAACGTGCCAGGCACGTTTCGTCAGCTCAGGCGTTGCGGATCGCGGTGACGAGGCCGTCGACGTCGAGCCCGTAGCGAGCGTGGATGTTGCTCGCCTTCGGGTCGTGCGGGTGGAACCTGGTCGGGAGGCCGAGCGGTGTGACCGGCACGGAGCCATCGATCTCGCACGACGTCGGTCGCGATCGCCATACCGATGCCACCGTCTCGGATGCCGTCTTCGATCGTGACCACGGCGCGGTGGACGGCGGCGTCGGCGATCATCGCCGGATCGAGCGGAGCGCAGCAACGCGCATCCCACACCGTGACGGCCGGTCCGCCGTCGGCCGAGATCGCCGCGGCGGCCTGCTCGGCGGTTTCGAGCATCTTGCCGATCGCGATGACGCACACGGCATCCGCCGGGTCGGCCACGGTGAGGACCTTGCGGCCGAGGATCCCTACACCGACCTCGTGCTCGGTGACCTGGCGCGCTGCACCACGTGCGTAACGGATGACGACCGGGCCCTCGTCGGCGAGTGTGGTGGCGTCGTGCAGCATCTGGTGCAGTTCCTGAGCGCTGGACGGCACGAGCACGCGCATACCGGGCACCTTCGACATGAGTGCCATGTCGTACACGCCGTGGTGGCTCGCACCGTCGGGTCCCGTGACGCCGGCACGGTCGAGGCAGAAGATCACCGGCAGACGGTGCATCGCGACGTCGTAGACGACCTGGTCCCACGCCGCGGTTGAGGAACGTCGAGTAGATGGCGACGACCGGGCGCAGGCCGCCCATCGCCATGCCGGCGGCGCTCGTGACGGCGTGCTGTTCGGCGATGCCGACGTCGAAGAACCGGTCGGGGAATCGTTCCTGGAACGGGATCAGACCGGTCGGTCCGGGCATCGCCGCGGTGATCGCCACGAGGCGAGGGTCGGCTTCGGCCTCCTTGACGATCGCGTCGGAGAAGGCCTGGGTGTAGCCGGTGGAGACCGCCTTGGGCGGCCCGACCGCGACATCGAACACGGGAGCGTCGTGGAGGTTCTTCTCGTCGTCGTCTTCGGCAGGCGAGTAGCCGCGACCCTTCTGCGTGAGGACGTGGACGACGATCGGGCCTTCGTTCGAGAGTTCGATCGCGTTGTGGAGCGCCTGCTTCCATCTCGGCGACGTTGTGCCCGTCGAACGGTCCGATGTAGCGGGCGCCGAGTGCTTCGAAGAACGACGGCGGTTGCAGGAACTCGCGGACGCCGGCCTTGAACGCATCCATGGCGGACCCGGCCTGGTTGCCGACCACGGGAAGCCCGTGGAGGAACTCCTCGATGCGACGCTGTCGGCGGACGTACACCGGGTTCTGGCGGATGTCGGTCAGCGCATGGGAGAGCTTGCCGGTGACGCGATCCGTGATCGTCGGGCGGTCGATCGACGGGTGATTCGCCTGCTCGTCGATGCCCTGGGAGTTCGCCGAGAGGTTGGAGATCGTCGGCGCGTAGGAGCGACCGTTGTCGTTGAGGATGACGATCACACCGCGGCGATGGTGGCCCATGTTGTTCAGCGCTTCGTACGCCATGCCGCCGGTCATCGCGCCGTCGCCGATCACGGCGACGACGTGGCGGCGATCGTTGGTGCCGAGGTCACGCGCGGCGGCGATGCCGTCGGCGTACGAGAGCACCGTCGAGGCGTGGCTGTTCTCGATGAGGTCGTGCTCGGACTCTTCGCGGCTCGGATAGCCCGACAGCCCGCCGGCTTGGCGCAACGTCTCGAACTGCGCTTGGCGCCCGGTGACGATCTTGTGGACGTAGGCCTGGTGGCCGGTGTCCCACAGGATCGCGTCGGTCGGTGACTCGAAGACCCGGTGGAGCGCGAGTGTGAGTTCGACGGCACCGAGGTTCGATCCGAGGTGGCCACCGACTTCGGAGACCGCCGACACGATGAACTCTCGGATCTCACCGGCGAGATCGCCGAGTTGTTCGTGGTCGAGCGTCCTGAGGTCACCGGGTTCGCGGATGCGCTCGAGTACATGATGACGATCACGCTACCGCGGCAGCGGTCGCCGGCTTTCAGCGTCGGTGGTCCGCTGGACCGAGGCGGTACACCGGAGACGTGGTGGTCGGCTTGGTCGTCGAACGGAGCGCCGGCCATGTCGGCATCGCGTCGCTCGACACGGAAGCCTGCATCGGCTGCCATGTCGTCGAGTTCGCTCGGGTGCAGCCCATCGAATCGACCACGGCCGGAGACGCACTCCGCCGGACTCGGTGAACTCCACGAACTGGCCGCTCGTGCGCTGCTCGGCGGGGTGATGGTCGGACACGGACAGCACCACCCGGTCGATCGACATCGAACGCACGCTCACGTTCTGGCCACTCGGCGCCTCGTCGTCGGGGACGATCGCTTCGACGACGAACGACCCGTCGGGCCGCAGACCGTGCGGCCACCTCGGAGAAGCAGCGGCGCTGCGCATCGACATCGAGCAGGTTGAAGATCGTGTTGTACGCCACGAGGCATGCGTCGAACGGTCCGTCGGGCAGTTCGTCGACCATGTCGCCGCACATCGCCTCGACGCCGGAGCCGTCGGGCTGCGCACGTCGGCGAGTTTCGCCAGCATCGCCTCGCTGGAATCGATACCGACGACGCGCAGTCCCGCCTGTGCCATCGGAATCGCGAGCCGCCCGGTGCCGACACCGAGTTCGAGGATCCGACCGTCGGCGCCGGCGACCGTCGAGCATGCGGGCCACCGTCGCCTCGACGTCGGTGACGTCGGCGTACCACTCGTCGTAGACGTCGGCGAATCCGTCGCCGTAGCTCGTCGAGTCGTAGCCGTGCATCGGCGGGCACGGTAGTGGCGGTCCAGGTTCGGTCGGCCATCGGTCGCTGTGGTGTGTCCGTTGGACATCGATGGGCGATGATGGGTCGATGACGGATCAGGGCGGCGCCTGGGAGCGACTCGACGCCACTGCCGCCACCCCTCGTTCCGGTGGGTCGGTCCGGAGCAGCGGCGTCGGGCGACGGCAGGCCTCCTCGTTCCGGTTGCGGCGGAGCCGCGGCCCGGCCCTCGGCTCGCTCGACGGCGGCGGTTCGATCCTGCAGCATCGGCTCCGTGACGTCATGGTGGGAGCAACGGTGATCCTCGTTCCCGCCGTCGCGCTGAACGTGTGGGTGTCGGTGCTCGGCTACGACCGCCTCGATCCGAACGACACCGCTGTGCCGTCCTTCCTCAGCGACGACACGGGGGGTGGCATCGAGGACGTCGCCACGTGGCTGTCGATCGTGTTCGCGAGCTTCGTCACCGCCGTCGTCGGCTACTTCGCGGCCCAGATCCTGCTGGGTGAACGGTTCCGCAACCCGGTGTCCTTGGGGCGAGCGTTGGCCCGGACCGGCAGGCGACTTCCGTCGATCGCTGCGGCGTGGGCGTTGACCCACTGGTGGTTCCCGATCATGGCGCTGATCGTCGTGACGGCGGAAGCCGACCTGGTCGGGCTGTGGATCTTCTTCTTCGTCTTCGTCGCCTGGTTCTCCTCTGCCGCGACACTGCTCGTGATCCCGGCGATGGTGGGCGAACGGCTCGGCCCGTTCGCCGCGGCGCGGCGCAACTGGCGCCTCGTCAAACTGCGTTACGGGCTCTGCGTGACCTTCGTGATGCTGGCCACGCTGCTCTCGATCCTGCTGCTCGCCGGCATCGCGACCCTCGTGCCGCTGCTGGAACAGTTCGGCTTCCTCGCACTGGGGAACACCGCCTGGATCGTCCAGAGCGTGATGGTGCAGATCGCCGTGCTCGTCGTGGTCCCGCTGATCGCTCTGGGGACTGCGCAGGCGTACGTCGAGGTGCGATTGGACGGTGAAGGCCTCGACCTGCAGATCGACGCGGACAGCGCATTCGGACCCGTCAGACGCGGTCGGATCGTGATCGCTTCGATGCTCGCCACCTCGTGGCTGCGGGTGGTCGATCCACTCGGACCGACGGACGTCGACCCCGACGACGTCAGGGATCGTGCGTGCGACGTCACGAGCACCGGGCGCACCTGCTACCCGTCGGCACCCGACGCACCCGAACCTCCGAGCGATGCCCCCGACCTGCCGGACCCCGGCACCGGAGCCGGGTTCTTCGGTCAGTTGCTCGTCGTGCTGTTGGTCGTCGCGCTCGTCATCGCGGTCGCGTGGCTGGTGATGCGTTGGCTCGACGGCTCCGACGGCCGTGATGTCGATGCGGACGACGGCGAACCGATCGACACCGACGAAGCCGTCGACGAAGCGGTGGATGCCCGCATCGTCGACCACGAGACACCACCCGACCGTTGGCGCCGCCTCGCGTCGGAGGCCCGCGAATCGGGCGATCATCGCGAAGCGGTTCGGTGTCAGTACCGCGCGCTCATCGGGGACCTCGCTCGATCCGGATACGTCGACGAGATCCCCGGTCGTACGTCGGGTGAGGAACGTGGGCAGGTCGCCGAGATCGCGCCGCGCCTCGGTGAGGTCGGGCGCGACGTGGCTCGCCAGTTCGACGTCGCAGCAGACACGTTCGACGAAGCCTGGTTCGACGATGGCGACGTCACATCCGCCGACGATCAGCGCTTCCTCGCAGCGGAACGTGGTGTGCTCGACGTCGTGCTCTCCGGCGCCGGCAGACGTGCGGGCCGAGATCGAGATCCCGACCCAGACGCTGATCCAGACCGAGATGCGGCCCCGGGCGCGGTGACGGCATAGTGGCGCGTTCGGTCGACCAGGGGAGCGGTGCGGGTGGCGCGGTCAAGGCCGTCGGCGCGATGGTCTTCATCATCGTGATGGCGCTGGTCGTGCTGCTGGTCGTGCGGGCCCGCCCAGCGAGCGAACCGTACGATCCGCGGTCCGGCCAACCCGACGGCGCTCGCGGATTGGTGCTGACGCTGCAGGACTCGGGTGCAGACGTCGAGGACACACGTGACGTTCCGGGAACCGATCGCGTCGCGACCGAGCGAATTCTCGTACTCGAAGACCGTCTCGACGACGAGCAGCGCGATGCCGTGCTGGATTTCGCCGAGGCCGGAGGAGTCGTCGTGGTCGCAGACCCCGATTCGACGCTGCACGGCGGATCGGACACCGACGGCGGCGCTGTCGACGTGTTCGGATCCTCGGCGAGCGCGGAACGGCGCGATCCCGAACAGGAACGCAACGTCGCGCCAGGGAACTGCACGATCGGTGCGTTGACGGATCTGCGCGGCGTGTTCGTCCCGAACGGTGTGCTGTTCCCGGTCGGCCCGAGCGAGCAGCAGTGCTTCACCGACCCGACGGATGGACCGGACGCCGCCAGTCATTCCTTCGTCATCGTCCGCCAGTTCGGTGACGGTCTGATCCTCGGCCTCGGTGACAACGACGCTTTCGTCAACCGGTCGCTGCGCCGAGCGGACAATGCCGGCCTCATGGTGTCGTTGCTCGTGCCGACGAAGGGCACCGATGTCGCGTTCGTCATCGGCCGAGGAGCGAGTCCGACGGTGCGCGACGTCGGATCGGGCGACGACACACTCCGCGACCTCGTCCCGACCTGGGCATGGATGTCCCTGGTGCTCGCCGCCGTCGCTTTCGTCGTGTTCGCGATCTCGCGGAGCGCCCGGGAGGGCCGCATCGTGAGCGAACCGGTCGTCACACCGATCGCCGGCAGCGAACTCGTGTCGGCGACCGGGAACCTGATGCAGCGCGCCCGTCACGCGTCGCGAGCCGGCTGGCTCCTGCTGTCGCGCCTGCACCGAGACCTCTGCCACGCGCACGGAGTCGACGTGAACGCGCCTCTGGCCGACCTGGATCGCGCCGTGTCCGAACGCTCCGGTGTGGCCCCCGGCGAGACCGAACACCTGCTGCGCCGCACCGTCTCCGACGACACCTCGCTCGTCGACCTCACCGCTGCGATCGACCGCATGCGCCAACAGGTCTTCGGCGATGTCACCGCCAGCGAACGCTTCCGAACCGATCGCTCTGGATCAGAACCAGAACCGCCGACTTCGCTCGTGTCGACCGACGAAAGGGTCACGACCTCATGAACCAGCCACCAGATCTGCCAGCCGTGCAGCCGATGCAGCCGCCGGCGCCTGCTCCACCGAGTCAGATGAGCACGTCGTCGGTGGGCGAGTCGGCGGCGCGTCGCGCCGTCCTCGACGTCCGCGACGAGGTCGGCAAGGTGATCGTCGGCCAGCAGGGGGTGTTGAGCGGCGTCATCACGGCCCTGCTCGTCAACGGACACGTGTTGCTCGAAGGGGTCCCCGGCGTCGCGAAGACACTCCTTGCGAAGACGCTCGCGGCTGCCTTCGACATGCAGTTCTCTCGTGTGCAGTTCACCCCGGATCTCATGCCGTCCGACGTGGTGGGCCTGTCGGTGCTCGACCAGGTGCCGGGGCAGGCGCCGACGTTCCGCTTCCGTGAGGGTCCGGTCTTCACCAACCTGCTGCTCGCCGACGAGATCAACCGCACGCCGCCCAAGACGCAGGCCGCGCTGCTCGAAGCCATGGAGGAACGCCAGGTCTCGATCGAAGGCACGACGCACCCGTTGCCAAAGCCGTTCCTCGTCATCGCGACGCAGAACCCGATCGAGTACGAAGGCACGTTCCCACTGCCCGAGGCGCAGCTCGACAGGTTCCTCTTCAAACTGGTGGTCGGCTACCCGACCGAGGAGCAGGAGCACGACATGCTCGCTCGCCACCACGGCGGCATGGACCCGCACGCCACGGCCGACCTCGTCAAGGCCGTTGCCACGGCGGAGGACCTCGCGGCCGCTCGGCGCGAGATCGATCGCGTCACCGTCGAGCCCGCCGTCCTGCGCTACATCGTGCACCTCGCACGAGCCACCCGGGAATCGCCGTCACTGCAGCTCGGAGTGTCTCCTCGGGGGATGACGTGGCTGCTCCACGCGTCGAAGGCGTGGGCCTGGTTGTCGGGGCGGAGCTTCGTCACGCCTGACGAGGTGAAGGCGATCGCCAAGCCGTGTCTGCGCCACCGCATCCTCGTCCGCCCGGAGCTGGAACTCGAAGGCACCGCCGCCGACGCGGTCATCGACGGCCTGCTCGCCACGGTCCCGACACCACGCTGATGACCGCGACCGAATCGGAGGGGGCAGAAGTGCCTGGCACTTCTGCCCCTTTCGGGCGGTGGCGCGTGGGTGACCGTCGAGCGCGCAGCGTGCCGATCCCGACGGGGTGGGCTGCCCTGCTGATCGTGCTGATCACCGTGCCGCTCGCCATCGTGCGTCCGGATCGTTGGGTCGTCGTGCTGATCGCGCTCGTCGCGGTGTTCGTGTTGCTGGTGGCCGACTTCCTCGCCGCTCCGACACCATCGGGGATCGACGTGGTGCGCGAGTTCCCCGCATCGCTGACGCTCGGGGAGACCGGCGACCTCCGCTGGCTCGTCCAGAATCGGACGGGTCGACCGGTGCGTGTCGGCGTGGCCGATGCGTTGTGGCCGAGCTTCCAGGCATCGCGCCGCTCGTCCCGATTCACGATCGCCGCCGACCGCCAACATCGGTTCGGCGCGACGATCGCACCGTTGCGGCGCGGACGGTTCCCGTTCGGAGCGATCACGCTGCGCACGTCGGGTCCGCTCCGCCTCGTCCACCGGCAGCAGACACGAACGGTCCCGGACACGCTGGCGGTCCTGCCGGCCTACCCCTCGCGTGACCTGATGCGTACTCGCATGCGGATCCCGCTCGAGACCGGCATCCGCAGCGTGCGCACGCGCGGCACGGGGACCGACTTCGATCAGTTGCGCGAGTACCGACCGGGCGACGACATCCGGCGCGTCGACTGGGCCGCGACCGCTCGCCAGCAGAAGGCGATCGTGCGCGACTACCGGGCGGAACGCAACCAGCACGTGGTCGCCCTGCTCGACAACGGTCGGCTGATGGCGGGCACGGTCGGCGACGCGCCCCGTGTGGAGCACGCGATGGACGCCGTGTTGGGGCTCACACAGGTGGCATCGAAGCTCGGTGACAACATCGGGTTGATCACGTTCGACAGCCAGGTCCGCGGGATCGTGCCACCGTCGAACAGCAAGGCGCAGTTCGCTCGGGTGACCGAAGCGATGTATCTGCTCGATCCGCAGTACGACGAGAGCGCCTACGCCGTGGCGTTCACCACGGCAGCGTCGCGGTTCCGCCGCCGCTCGCTGTTCGTCGTGTTCACCGACCTGGTCGAATCCGTCGTGATCGACTCGCTGTTGCCGGCACTGACGTCACTGACGCGCACGCACCTCGTGATGGTCGCAGCGGTCCGCGACCCGGACGTGGCGGCATGGGCGGCGGCGGCTCACCACGCCGACGTCGACGAGTCCTATCGGTCCGCCGCCGCTGTGGCGTCGCTCGACGCACGCGAGCGGACCATCGCGTCGTTGTCGGCACTCGGCGTCGTCGTCGTCGACGCACGACCGGGGGAGCTGGCGACCGGCGTGGTCGACAAGTACCTGGAGCTGAAGGCCAAGGGCCGGCTCTGAGCAACCGGATCCACGACGACGGATCGAAGCTGGTTCTCCGGATGCCGCTTCGCGAGTACGGGAGCCTGCGGCGGGAGATCGAGCTGTTGCCACTGCTGGCGTCGACCAGGGTCGCCGAGCTGGTCCGGGTCCCGACGCTCGTCGAGTCCGGCTTCGACGGCTCGGGTCGACCGTGGGTACTGCTCGACTGGCTCGACGGCGACGACGCGTGGACGGAGCGTGACGTCGATGCGGCAAATGGTGTCGGCGTGGCCGTTGGACTGGCCGACGTGGTTCGAGCGATCGGAACGTGCAGCGAGCTGCCCGTGCCGACACGACGCCCGGGTGAGCGTGGCGGTCCAGTCGGCGCTGTCCTCGAACGGCTCGAGGGGTGGCTCACACGCCCGCGTTGGTCGGCATCGTCGGTCGTCGATGTGGCTGCGGTCAGGCGGGTTGCCGCGATGTCCGGCGAGGTGGCGGACGAGCCGATATCGCGACACCGTCGGTGCCGACGACGCGTCGTGGTTGCGAGCGATGGCGTTCGAACTCGAACACGCCGTCGGTGGTGTCTTCTACTACGGGCCCCGAGGTCACCTGCTCGGCGACATCACGCAGCGGACCCTCGACCGCATCCTGGTGGACAGCTGAGCGCCGAACGTTCGCGAGTCGTCGATCAGGTCGCGAGGTCGATCGTGTAGCGATCCACTGGATCGAGTCCCGGCGTCGAGGCGTCGTCGAGAACGCCGCCGTTCGCGACGATCGTCTTCGCGGACGCATGGTTGGCTGTTTCGCAGACCAGGACGAGACGGGCGAGACCCATCGTTCGGGCCTCGTCGATCATGCGGCCGAGCGCCCACGTCGCGAACCCGCGCCGGCGTTCCGAGGGACGTATGCCGTAGCCGATGTTCCCCATGGTCTGGATCACGGCGTCATCGCCGACGCGTAGGGCGATCCCACCGAGCACCCGATCGTTCGCGACGATCCATCGGAAGACTCGTCGTCCTCCCCGCTCGTCGGACACACGCCGCACCCACGAGCCGAACCCGGTCGGCGAGTCGACGTCGTCGGTCGGCTGCAGTCCGAAACCGTCCTCGTGGACGCCGGGGCCCCACTCGTGGTGGGCGTCGACCCAAGCGTCGCGGAGGCGGACCGTGGGTTCGACGAGTTCTGCAGCGGTGAGGAGAACGTTCGCCAGGTCGAGCGTCCACTCGGGTCCACCATCCGACATGTCGCCCGTCGCGGCGAACCCGGCTCGTTCGTAGAGGGCTGTGGCCGCCTGATTGTCAGGATCAACGGTCAGCGTGATCTTCTTGCGGTCACTCGCGACACAGTGCGCAATGACCGCCGCCAGCGCGGCCTGTCCGTTACCCGAGCCTTGGTGGTGGAGATCGATGGCGAGGTTGGCGACCACCGAGTCCTCGTCGCCGTGACCGATGCCGACGACTCCGACGATTCCGCGCTCGGAGACGATCGCCATCGGCTCCCATGAGCGTCCGAGCGCACCGACGTGTGCCTTTGCCAGGATGACCAGAGCGATCGGCTGGTGATCCGCGACGAGGCGCAGCTGGTCGCCAGTGACCCGCACATCGATCGCTGCACGCCAGTTGTCGACCGTGATCGGTTCGAGTCGAATCGTGTTCGACGTCGCCATCTGGCCATCGTGCCACGTTCCCGACGCGTTCGCGTCCGTGGACCGCCCACCGAACGCGCCGCCACCGGCACCGGAACGCTCCCCGGTCGATGGACGGGAGCATCCGACACATGGTGCGGTGACGGTAGCGAGCAACGCGAACGGCTGACGACGAGGCGTCGTCGACGACGCTGTGCGACACTCGATGGCGTGGTCGAAACGTCCTCGCCCGTCCTGATCGGCCAGCTCACCGACACCCATGTCGTCGCCGACGCCGACACCGACGAGCACTACGTCGACAACAATGCACGGCTCGCAGCAGCGATCGCATCGATCGCTGTCGAGGCACCCGGCCTCGACGCAGTGCTGATGACCGGCGACCTCACCGACACCTCTCACCCTGACGCGTTCGCGACGTTGACCGAGCTGCTCGGCTCGATCGACGTGCCCGTCCTGGCGTTGCCCGGCAACCACGACACGAGGGAGGCGACTCGTCGGGCGCTGCCCGACGCGGGATGGATCGACGCCGAGCACCTGAGCTGGGTGAACGAGATCCGCGGTGTTCGCCTCATCGGGCTCGACTCGACCCGCCCCGGCTACCACGGTGCCGAGTTCGACGACGAACGTGCAGTCTTCCTGGACGCAACGCTTGCCGAACCGCACGGGGGCACGACACTGCTTGCGATGCATCACCCGCCGTTCGCGACCGGCATCGACTGGATGGACGAAGCGGGCTTCGTCGGCCTCGACCGGTTCACCGAGGTACTCGCTGCGCATCCGGGCGCGGTCGACAAGATCGTGTGCGGGCACCTCCACCGGTCGATCACGGCCGTCGTGGCCGGTGTGCCGGCACAGGTCGGCATCTCGACGGTGCAGCACGTCGCGCTGGACCTCGCGCCCGACTCCGAGCCGTCACTGGTCCTCGATCCGGTCGGCTATCAGATCCACCGGATCGTCGGAGGTCGAGGAGTGGAACGCGTCGTCACACACACTCGCTACATCGAGACCCGTGCAGCGTCCTTCGTGCCCGACTGGGCAGGCGATTACGACCCGACCCAGCCGTCCTGACAGATCGAGATCAGGAGATGGTGGTCGCGTCGGGGAGGATGAAGGAGCCGGCAGCTTCCATCTGCGACGCGACCCGGATGAGCACGTCTTCTCGACCGTAGGCCCCAGCGAGTTGCACGCCGACGGGGAGACCGTCGGGTGTCACGTGCGTCGGGAGGCTGATCGCCGGCTGGCCGCTCGTGTTGAACGGCGGCGTGAAGGACACGAATTCCGCGGCCCGCTTCATACCGGCCATCGGATCATCCGACGTGGCGTCGTGCTCGCCGATCCTCGTGGGCGGCTCGGACAGCGTCGGCGTCAGCAACAGATCCCATCCATCGGCCCACCAGCCCTGGAGTTCGCGTCGGTACTCGTTGATCGCGCCGAGCGCGGCCCCGTACTCGGTGGCGGTCAACCGCTTGGCGAACTCCGACATCGCCCAGTTGACCGGCTCGACCTCGTCGGCGGTCAGCGGTCGCCCCAGGAGTTCGCCGAGACGTTGGACGCCGAGCGACATGTTCGTCGCCCAGATCGCCATGAACCGCTCGGAGAACGCAGCGTCTTCGAGGACCGGTGGATGTGCCGCCTCGACGTGATGACCGAGCCCCTCCAGTGTTCGCGCCGCATCCTCGGCCGCCGTCGCACACTCCGGATCCAACCGGTTTCCGAGCGGGTGATGGGACAACACGCCGATCCGCAGTCGACCCGGGTCGGTGCCGACCTCGTCGGCGAACGGTCGCCTCGGTGCTGGGGCGATGACGCTGTCGCCGACCGATGGCCCGGCGACGAGGTCGAGCAGGCCGGCCGTGTCGCGCATCGAACGGGACACGGCGAACGCCACGGTGAGACCGGACTCGTCCTTGTCCGGGCCGACCGAGATGCGGCCGCGTGATGTCTTCAGACCGATGAGGCCGCAGCAGGACGCCGGAATGCGAATCGACCCACCGCCGTCCGAGGCGTTGGCGATCGGCACCATCCCGGCGGCCACACTCGCGGCCGCCCCACCCGACGACCCGCCGGGCGTGTGCTCCGTCGACCACGGGTTGCGGGTGGGCCCGAACGAGATCGGCTCGGTGACGGGAAGCGAACCCAACTCCGGGCTGTTCGTCCGACCGAGCGTGAGCAATCCGGCCTCGCGGAGCCGCGCCACCAGCACGGTGTCGTACTCGGCGACCGGCATGGCGGCTTTCAACGCGACGTTGCCGTGGGTCTGCGGGTGGCCGACCGACTCGGCCCACAGGTCCTTCAGGAGCGTCGGAACACCGGCGAAGGCGGGGAGTGATTCGCCGGCGGCTCGACGCCGGTCGACGTCGGCTGCGGCGGCGCGAGCATCGTCGTACCACGTGATGACCACGGCGTTGAGTGGGCCGTCGAGCGCCTCGATCCGCTCGATCGCCGCCTCCACCAGGTCGACAGCGGTGACGTCGCCGTCGGCCACGAGCGTGGCTTGGGCCGTGGCATCGAGCCAGCGGGTGTCGGCTGCGAGGCTCGACAGGATGGGAGCGGGATCTTCGGTCATGGCTCGTTGCTAGCACCGTGCTCCGCCACGCTTCGAAGCGAAAATCATCGATCGACGGTTCGGTGTCGTGTGTGACAACTGTCCTCGTGCGGGTTCCATACCCTCGGGCCACGACTCCGAACACCTCGTTAGCGTGAAAGCGAGTACCCCGACCGGGTGATCACACCCGACGACTGGAGCACCCATGAACACCGAGGCCACCGAGACGCGCCCGTCGATCATCACCCGACTGGCGACCGGCGCGGCCCGGCGTTGGCAGATCACCCTCGCCTTCTTCCTCGTCGTGGTGCTCGCCGGCGGGTACTCCTACGGTTTCGGCCTCGACCGTGAAGGCTTTCCACCGATCAACACGCCGATCTCCGTGGTCACGGGGACCTACTTCGTCGACGACATCGACCAGGTCGACGCGGACGTCGTCCAACCGCTCGCCGAAGCATTCGCCGATGTCGCCGATGTGGCCTCGATCGAGTCGCAGGCCCGCGACAGTTCGTTCGTCGTCGTGGTCGAGTTCGAGGATTCCATCGGGTCGGACGAGGGGACGCAGCGACTGCTCGACCTCGGCGTCGAGTTCCCGTCGGCCGTCACCGATGCGCTCACCATCGATTATCGACCGGTGAATGCCGCGAAGTTCGTCGAGGCGTACGACGTCCTCGTGTCGGTCGTCGGCCCAGCCGACGCCACAGCCGCCGACCTGCAGGAACAGGCGGCCGTGCTCGCGGAGGCGCTCCAGTCCGAGTCCGATGTGGAAGCGGCAGACGTGCGCGACCTCATCACCTCGTCGCTCGACCCGGCCACCGGCGACGTCGAGGAGCGTCTCACCCGCTTCACCCGTGTGGTCATCGACGACTCCGGCTACCAGGAGGCGATCTCGATCGGGCTCGTCCGCGAAGAGACATCCGAACTCGATGTGTTGGAGTTCAGCGATCTGATCGAGGATCGGCTCTCCGAGGAGAACGCTCCACTCGCCGACGGGTACCGCGCCGAGATCACCGCAGACTTCGCCGTCGGCGTCGGCCGGCAGATCTCGTCGCTGACCACCAACCTGCTGACCGGCCTCATCGCCGTTGCGATCGTCAGCTTCCTGCTCATCGGTTGGCGGGTCGCCGTGATGACCGCCGGGTTCATGGGCCTCGTCATGGTCGGCGCGCTCGTCGGCCTGTGGGCGATCGGGTTCACGCTCAACACCATCACGCTGTTCGGTTTGATCCTCACGCTCGGCCTGCTCGTCGACGATGCGATCGTCATCTCCGAATCTCTCGACGCGAACCGTGACAACCCCGACACGTCGGTGATCGACGTCGACGACCCGGATGCGGACACGTCGGTCGGTGTGATCAAGCGGGCCATCGATCGTGTCGGCAGCGCCTCGTTCGCCGGCACGCTGACCACGGTGGTGGTGTTCAGCCCGATGCTGTTCATCGGGGGAATCCTCGGCGAGTTCATCCGCCCGATCCCCACGACGGTGATGATCACCCTGCTGCTCTCGTTCCTGTTCTCGATCGTCTTCATCCCCACGGTCGCCCGGGGGTTCCTCCTTCGTGGCAAAGGTGAACCGAATCCGATCGTGCGTGCCGAACAGGCACTCGCCCGCAAGGTCGGACGCCTCGCTGGCTACCCGTCGGGCAACGGTGCCAAGGGAGTACTCGTCGGCACCGGTTTCGCGCTGCTCGCCGTCGTGGCGATCGGGGCAGGTGTGGTCACCGCCGGCGGCCTCGGTTTCAGCATCTTCCCGGCGGGCAAGGACGCCACCGGCATGTCCGCCGTCGTCGAGTTCCCGCCCGGCACCGACATCGAACAGGCGCAGGCGAAAGCCACCGAGATCGACGACATCATCATCGACGTCCTCGGTGACGAACTGGATCGCTCGCAGTACGTGCGCGGCAACGAACGAACCGTCGACACGTTCATCGACCTCACCCCGATCGACTCGCGCTCCACGACGGCACCCGAGTTCGTCGAGCAGATCGAACAGCGAATGGTCGAGATCGAAGGAGCGCGGGTCACCGTCGGCATCACCGAGAACGGTCCGCCCGTGGTCGAGTTCCCGTTCGCTGCGCAGATCACGGTCGACGACGACACGGTCGATGCCGGTCAGGCGCTCGCCGAATCGATCCGCGAGGACCTGATCGGGCGCGAGATCACGACCGGCGGCAGCACGGTCACGATCACCAACTCCATCGTCGAGACCGATGGCGAGGTCTACCGAGTCGACGGTCAGCGGGTCCTCGAAGTGCGCGCCCAATACGACGAAGACAGCGGGATCTCGGGAATCCTGAACGAGACCGAAACCTACGTCGCAGAAGCGTTCGACGATGCCGCACTCGAAGCAGCAGGCCTCCCCGCCGACGCTCTCTCGTTCGACTTCGGGTTCGAGTCCGACAACCAGGAGGACTTCGCCGCCCTCGGCGCCGCCGGACTCATCGCTCTGGTCCTGATGCTGCTGCTGATCACGATCCAGTTCCGGTCGCTCGCCCAGTCGCTGCTGATCTTCCTCGCCGTGCCGTTCAGCTTCTTCGGCGTGTTCACCGCACTGTCGGCGACCGACAACCCGCTCAGCTTCCTCGCCGTGGTCGGCTTCATCGCGCTGATCGGCGTGGCCGTGAACAACACGATCCTTCTGGTGGACGCTGCGAACCAGGAGCGTCGAGACGGCGCCACCGCGAGCGAAGCCATCCAGTCCGCCGTGACGTCGCGGTTCCGGCCGTTGGTCGCCACGACCATCACGACGGTGGTGGGACTCCTGCCGCTCTCGCTCAGCGACCCGTTCTGGGAATCGCTCGGGTTCACGCTGATGGGTGGCCTGATCAGCTCGACGTTCCTCGTCGTGCTCAGCTTCCCGGCGTTCTACCTCGCGCTCGAGGCGGTGCGGACCCCGGCCCGCAACGCGGTGCGCCGCCGGCGCGGCCGCCCCGAGATCGCCTGAGCCGTCGCCTGACGATCAGGCGGCCGCTGGCCAGGTTCGTTCCTGCACGATCGTGCCGGCCCGCTCGAGCACGGACCCGACCGGGAACGCGTCGCACACCTCCGCGATCAGTTCGAGATGTTCATCCACCAGCGCGTCGATCATCTCGTCGACGTCGTCGAACGGGCCGCTGAGTCCGGCGTCCGACTCGGCAGCGTCGCGGAACAGGTCGGTCCAGCCGGACGAGTCGAGCCAGTCGCTGATCGCCTGGCGAAGGTCGCCCTCGGACAGATGCGGCAGGTCGGCGACCATCGCCGTCGTGGTGGCCTTACGGCTGGCCATGCCCGGCCAGCCCCGCCCGCACCCACATCGCTCGGGTCGGTCGCATTCGGCGACCTCGACGAGCACCAGCTCGCCCTCCACGGTGTGGGCGTAGTCGCCCTGGGTGCTTCCCTGTAGTTGGTTGGTGGCGACGAGGACTCGCATTGGTGGCTCCGTTCGATCGAGGTGGGTGACGGACACCATCAAAGCGAAGGGGTACCTCACAGTTCGCGATGTCGAGCGAAAGCCGGGACGGGAGCGCAAGCAGCGTCGGTATTCTCGACGTATGGGATTGTTGAACGCACGCAACCTCCGCCGAGCGAAGCAGCTGCTGGAGAAGAACCGGCACAAGGTCGGCGACGCCGTCGAGAAGGCGGGCACGCAGCTGGACAAGGTGAGCAAGGGCAAGACCTCGAACGTCACCTCCAAGGCCTCAGACGCAGCAAAGAAGTACTCCGCCGGCGGTGTCACGCACCACGGCATGGATGCGCAGGCACCGGACCTGACTCCCCACGGTGATCCGCTCTCGGCAGACGACGCGAAGGTGCGTCAGGCACAGGCGACCACGAGCGCAGCGAACGCGGTGTCGGGTGCAGCCAACGCACTCACCAACCTGATGAACAAGGCCGCAGCCAAGGCAGAGGGTGCCAACGCTTCGAAGGGCGGGCGTGGCGACGCTGCCGCCGGCACGACCTCGGACGACATCCCGACCGACGAGTTCGATCGCGGCTGACGCCGGTGTCGTCGTCCACGGAAGGTCCGTGCCCGGCACGAACCTGACGGGTCAGACGTGAGCGGCGTGTTCGATTCGGCCGTCGGCGTGGCGAGCGAATCGCGTGTCGTCGTGGCCGTGCGTCGGGTCCGGCCCGTCCCACGGCCAGCCGCCGAACTGGGTGTCGCGGTAGTCGTTGAACGCCTGGCGGATCTCGTCGTCCGTGTTCATCACGAACGGACCCTGCTGAGCAACCGGCTCGGCGATCGGGCGACCCTGCATCACGAGCATCTCCGTCGGTCCGCTCGAGCTGAGCGTCACGTCACACGTTGCGTCGACGACCACGCCGGTCGAACCGTCAACGGCGTCATTATCGACGGTGATCCCGTTTCCGTCGAACACGTAGAGCACACGGGCGACCCCTTCGCCGGCTGATGGCATCGTCCACGACGACCCGGCGTCGAAGGTGACGTGCCACAGTGCGACATCGGCGTCAGGCCGAGCGGCATACGAAGCGGGTGGAGGCGACGGTGGCTCCTCGTCACCGAGGCGACCGGCGATCACCGTGACGGTCACGGCCGGTTCGTCGGGACCCGACGTGACCACGTGGCGAGGGATGTCGTGGTCCCACAGCATCGTGAAGTGTGCGTCGACCATCTTGTCCGCCGCTGGCAGGTTCATCCAGATCTGGAACAGCTCCAGGGTGTTGGGCTGTTCGTCGTCGAGCAACGGGAACATCTCGGCGTGCTGGATACCGGCGCCCGCCGTCATCCACTGCACGTCGCCGCGTCCGTAGCGTGCGGTCGCACCGAGTGAATCGGAGTGGTCGACGAGGCCCTGTCGCACGAACGTGATCGTCTCGAAGCCGCGATGAGGGTGCTGCGGGAACCCGGGCACGTGCGAGCCGTGGTACATCCGCCAGCCGCCGCCTGCATCGCCGTTCTCTGCGCCGCGAGGCTCGAAGTCGTTGCCGATCGACCGGCCCTCCAGCGAGGCGTTCGGACCCAGCCGACCGTCGCCGGCGGGGTAGTGGTCGAGATGGTGGACACAGAACAGGAACGGGTCGATCGTCGGCCACTGGAACCCGAGCGGGACGGTCTGCAACACGGCGGATTCGGTCGGTTCGCTCATGGGTTCAGGCTACGCAGCCAGCTGTCGACCTCGGGACCGCGATGGCCTGCGGGCCGGTGAGCGGGATGCTTCCGAGTGCTGCGACGTGACGGCTGTGCGCCGTCGCAGTGACCTTCACCGTCGCCCGCCCAGCCCGCTGACCTGGGTCTCCGCCCGCCGATGGGACCGTTTCGACAGATCGGACGGTGTCACACGATCTCCGGTCAGGCGAGGCCGCGGGTCGCCGCTGCGTCCTCGTCTCGGACGAACCAGCTGGCGATCGCCGCGGGCAGCATGATCAGGCCCATCGCGAGAAAGCCCCATTGATAGGCGGGGAGGCGGTCGATCGCCGGAGCATCGTCGCCTCCGACCGATGAGATCTTCGCGGCGATCACCGAAGCGGCGAGTGCGACGCCGCCGGCGAACGCGATCTGGCGCTGCGTGTTGAACACCGACGTCGCCCGGGCGGTCTGGTCGTTGGAGATCGATGCGTACACGGCGGTCTGGATGGACACGAAGACCATGCCGACCGCAGCGCCGCGGAGGAATGCGCCAGCCGCGATCAGCAGCAGTGGCGTCTCGAGGTCGGCGAAGACGAACCCGCCGGTGAAGATCGCGGTGGCCGCCGAGCCGACGATCATCAGGCGTCGCGGCCCGACGAGTCGATACACGCGCTTGCCGAGGAGGTTCGACACGATGAACACCGCCGCAGCCTGCGGCGCCTGCACGAGACCCGACTGCGTCGCGCTGAGCCCGCGGAGGGTCTGCATGTAGAGCGGGAGCACGAAGATCCAGCCGAAGAAACCGGCGTAGACCATCGAGGCGGCGATGTTCACCTGGCGGAACAGGCGGTTGGCGAACAGTCGGAGTTGCAGCATCGGGTCGTCGATCCGGAGCTCGACCGCGATCAGCGCCGCGATTGCGGTGGCGCCGATCAACCCGGTCCCGAGCGTCGCAAGGGACAGCCATCCGTTCTCCGGGCCGGTCGACAGCGTGTAGATCAGGAGTGTCACGCCGGTCGCCGAGAGCAGGAGGCCCCGCAGGTCGAGGCGGGTTCCCGATTCGAGGCGCTCCTCGCGCAGCCACAGTGCGGCGAGGGCGAGGCCGACGACGCCGATCGGCAGGTTGACGAGGAAGATCCACCGCCACGACGTGTTGTCGACGAGGATGCCGCCGAGCACCGGACCGATGGCGGGCGCGACCACTGCGACGCTGAGCACGCCGACGGTGGCGGTCGACCGCTGTTCCAGCGGGAAGGCCCGGAACAGCATGGCGCTGCCGATGGGGGTGATCAGGCCGGCGCCGAGCCCCTGCAGGATGCGGAACACCACGAGGGTGGCGAGGCTCGGGGCGGCGCCGCACAGCCCGGAGGCGATGACGAACACGGCGAGCGCGATGATGAACATCCGCTTCGTCCCGAATCGGTCACCCAACCAGCCGGCGGCCGGGATGGTGGCGGCCAGGGCGAGCAGGTAGGCCACCGACACCCATTCGATGTCGGTCGACGACACGTCGAACTCTCGGGCGAGGGTGGGGAGGGCGACATTGACGATCGTGCCGTCGATGATCGTCATGAACAGCCCGACGATGTACACCACCATCACCCGGTACCGGTACTGCATCGCATGCGAAGCTACCGGTGCGCTCTCGCTCCCGGCGTCTACGGTGCTCTGAGCATGGGGAGCGACCAGGACCGGGCCGTCGAGCGGATGATCGAATCGCCGCTGTTTCCGTTCACGGCGGACCTGCGACTGAAGACGCTCAGCGAACCGATGGCGACCGAGCTCACACGGGAAGGTGAGAGCGGCCGGCCCTGCGAATCATGTGACGCCGACGAACGAGTGCTGTGGCGCAACGAGCGCTGGAAGGTCAGCGGTATCCGCCCGTCGGCCAATCCGGTCGGGCTGTTCCTCGAGACCGTCGAGCACATCGACTTCGAACACTTCGACGAGGAGATGGCGTCGGAGTTCGGCCGGCTCACCTGGCACCTCGAAGCGGCGATCCGAGCGCTCGACTCGGTCGGCCGGGTGCACGTGCACCGCTGGGGAGACGGCGCAGAACACTTCCACGTCTGGTTCCAGGGTCGACCGGCCCGACAGCTCGAGCTGTACGGGTGGGGCAACGTGCTCTGGGCGCAACTGCTCGAACCGCTCCCCGTCGACGAGGTCGCCGCCAGTCACGCGCTGGTCGTCGAGCGGCTCCACGCTGCGGTCGGCGGCACGGTGGCCGATCAGCGAGCCTGACCGACGTGTCGGGTCGTCGGACCCAGACGCCGCTGAGCAGAGTGCCCGGCGCCGTCGTATTCGGACGAGCGGTTCAGCAGGTCTCAGCCGCTGTGTGTTCGAGGTGCTGTCAGGCCGCGGTCGCAGGGCGGTTGCGGCTGCGGGTGGGTGCTTCGTCGAGCAGGTCGGGCCGAGATCGGGAATGAAGCGTCCCGTCGGGGTAGGTGACCGTCAGTTCTCGGGTGCTCGGGTCGAGTTGCGCTCGCCATCGACCTTCGTGAAGGCGGTGGTGATGATGGGCGCACACCGGGAACAGGTACTTCAGGTCGGTCGGCCCTTGGTGAGCGGTCCATTCGAGGCTGTGGTGGATCTCACAGCGATCGAACGCCGTGTTGCACTCGCCGACGGCGCAGGTGCGGTGCATCGAGCGGAGGGCGTGGCGTTGGTCCTTCGTGGCGAGGCGTCGGGCGCGTCCGACATCGAGCGGCATACCGTCGCCGTTCAGGACGACCGGGATGATGTTCGCGTCGCAGGCGTGGCGCCGGATGGACTCGACGGGAACGGGAGATCCGTCGACGTACTCGCCGAACTTCGGAGCGCCTGGCGTGCCGTTGATCGATTCGAGCCCGACGTGGATGACCACCTCGGCTGGGGTGCGTGCTGTCGCCTTCTGACCGGTGATCAGACTGACGAGTGCGATCGCCTGGAGCTGTTCGCGCCGCACGTGTCGGTACCGGTCGCCGCGCTGGAGGGCCGCGACTTCGGCATCGATACGCCGCTTGACCTTCTGATAGTCGTCCGGGTGGAGCTCACCGCGCATCTCGCCCATGCCGGACGACTCGTCGATGCCGAAGTGGATCCTTGCCTCGTCACGCTGTTGCTCGGAGCGCTCGACGCCGTCGTCGTCGGCGAGGATGCGGACTCGCTCCTTCAAACGTCTCCGGAATTGTTCCGGCGTGCGCCCGATGGCGTCGGCAGCGATCTCGGCTTCTTCCTCGAGGAGGCCGAGGCGAATCGAGTCGTCGGCCTTGCCGGTGACGGAGGCGAAGGCATCGGCGTGGTCGGCGGAGATGGTGCCGTTCGCCAGTCCGTCGGAGAGCGAGGGTGCGTCGGCCAGCGCGGTTGCCCGGGCTGCGACCTGTTCGGCCCTGCGTCGTGTCGTCCTGCCCGCTCGGCCCAGTACGTCGGCCGCAGGTGCAGCGCCGTCGGTATCGGAGAGTTCTGCCTGCCGTCGAGCGAGGTCGGCCTCGCGAGCGTCGAGCCAGCCGCGCACGATACGGATGTCGGTCAGCCCGCCAGCAACCTGAGACGGCCCTGCGACACAGACGTCGAGCGTCGCGAGCCGGTCCACCCGTTCTGTTGTCGACCCCACCGACATCCGTTCAAGCTATCGCCGACATGACCAAAACGAACATGTATTCGGTAAAGAGTGCAGACTGTGTAAAAAGAGTTCAAGACCGTCGACGATGGCTGCTGGGTTTGCTGCGGTGCGTCACCGGGGGTCTGTGAGGCGGTGCAGCACGAAGAGTCCGCCGAGGCGCGGCTGCCCTTCGACCCTGCGTTCGTCGTCGGTCGACTCGTACTCGTCGAGGATCACTTGGATTCGCTGCATCATCTCCTCCCGCTCGGCTTCGTCGAGGTGGAGAACGAATCTCGATGACGACTCGACTGATTCGGGCCCGGCTTCGGAGAGTTCGGCGCGAAAGGCGTCGACCATGGCGAGCGTCGCGTCGGTGTCGTCCGTGCCGATGTCGAGTGCCCAGGAGAGTCCGGTGGAGCGGTACGGCTTTTCCAGCGCGCCACTCGACCCGTGTCGTGGATCGGCGCGTTCGAGAAAGCCCGTGTCCAGCAGGATCCGTGCGTGGTAGTGCAAGGTCGAGGGGTCGCACTCGAGGCGGGCTGCCAGCTGTTGGTTGCTCAGTTCGGCATGCAGGCCGATCGGCGCCGCCACCGGCGCGATCATCGCCGAGACCCTCGGGCTCCGTGCCGTCTACCTCGCCATGGGCGCCCTTGCCGCCGTCCTCCTCATCGCCAACCGCACCATCACCGACGCAAGGCTGGCCGACGCCGAGAGCAACGGACAGCTCGATGACGTCGACGCGTCGCGTCCTGGACGGCCGTGAACGAGTCCGATCTCGACCGGTCGTGGGGTTCGTGATGGTCCACAACGCGAAACAGCCGGTGAGCCCGCTCCCGATTCGGGAGGGGCTCACCGGCTGTCAGGTCGTCGAGCGATCAGTGGTGCGGGAAGTCGGGGGTGTTCGAGATGGCGTCGACGGCCTGCTGGCTCGGGAAGGTCATGGCGCCGGGGTAGTGACGGATCCATGCAAATGGACGCATCGGGCCAGTTCCTCGGCGGCGCACCGTTGTACGTCGACGCTGCTCTGCTGTACGGGTGTGAATTGCCATCCTGGCCTCCAGTTCGTGGTCGTGTACCCATCGAGGTACTTGTCTGATGACAAGCCTAAGCTGTGTTCGGTGAGGCGAGGTGCACGTTGTGAGACATCAGGCATCCGGTATGTGAATGTCTGAGTTCGAGCAACTCTTGCCGCCACTGGCCACTCTGGTGCCGTTCGAAGCGGCGTTCCGCCTCGGGAACTTCACTCGGGCCGCACGCGAACTGCATCAATCGCAGGCGACGGTCAGTCGGCGCATCCGCGAACTCGAAACCGACCTGGGCGTGAGCTTGTTCGAGCGACACCGCTATGACGTCACGCCGACCGCCGACGGCGAACTCCTCGCTGCGTCGGTGCGATTGTCACTCAGCGAACTGTCGGCAACGGCCGACCTGATTCGACGGCGGGCGCTCGGCAACGACTCGATCACGATCCTGACGAGCCTTTCGCTGGCGACCGCGACCGTCGCCCCCATCCTGCGCCAGTTCCAGCGGGCGAATCCGGACCTGAACATCCGCGTGCTCGCTTCCGACGACCTGGTCGCCTCCACCGACCAGGAATTCGACCTCGCGCTCGGTTACGGCCCCGACGAGTCGAGTTCGTTCGTCGTCGAGGCCATCGCGGAAGAAGCGGTGTTCCCCGTCTGCTCGCCGTCGTTGGCGGCGTTTCTTCCGGCGCACCCGACGCCGGACGACCTCGCCAGCTTTCCGCTGCTGCACGTCGATTACGTCGATCCCGGCTGGACCACATGGCAGGACGTGCTCGCGTCTTCGCTGGTCGCCGAGTCCGGCGGCGCGAAGTCGGTCGTCTTCACCTCGTATCAGATGTGTCTCGACGTCGCAGAGCGAGACGGCGGCATCGCGCTGGGTTGGGAACGTTCGGTCCGGTCTCGCCTCGACGCTGGAACGCTCGTGCGAGTCGAGAACATCACGATCCCTCATGCCGGCATGATCAACGCCTACTTTCCGAACCGGCTCGCGCCGAACCCGCACGCTCGCGAGTTCGTCGCGCTCCTGAAGACGGCGCTCGCCGACGAATAGTGGGTGACGCCGGTCAGGTCGATGACTGGACGTCAGCGGGCGTCGACCGCTTCAGGCGCTCGAGATCGTTGCTGTACTCGAGTTGACGTTCCGCTCGCCGGAACGCTCGGACCGCCGCTTCCTTCGCCGCATTCGCAAGCGCCGTGTCCGGGTGGCGGGCAAGCGCGGTCAAGGCTTTCTGCACAGCGAGTTGGACTTCGATGACGCCGCCTCCGTCGCGTGCGATCGGATCGAACCCGTCCTCGATCAGGTCGCTCGCAGCGAGCGGAGTCACCCAGATCCGCGGGTTCGACAGGTCCTCGTCGGCCGAGTCCATCTCGGACTGGTAGCTCTCGAGGATGCGCGACATGCGACCCACGACGTCGATGGCGGTGCCGGCGTCGTTGATGCCTGGCGACAGAGCCTTCGAGCCGATCTCGCCGAGCACGACGAGGCCGAAACGAGGGTCCTGCTCGAACGACCGGAGATCACCGATGGTGATGTTCCTCAGCACCGTGTCCTCCACGTCGGCTTGCTCGCGACTCAGGTAGAAGAGGATCTCTCCGCGGTGGATGAAGTGCCCGACCGGCACATGGAGGTAGACGTCGATGTCGTGACGTTCGGCGAACGCCGAGATGGTGCTGACGAACATCTTCTGGACGTAGCCCGTCTCGTCGGCTTCGACTGCGAACGCACCGACCGGGATGTCCGCCCCGTCCGTCAGGGGGTGGCCACCGAGGCACGGGGTGTTCATTCTGTACTCGAACGTCGTGCGGGTGTCGTTCTCGATTCGACGGGTGACGTCGATCAGGCTGCCGACACTCTGCAGGTGAACGATCCAGTTGACGATCGCGACGATGATCAAGATGAGGATCACGACCGTGTAGCCGAGGAGCACGATCTGCTTCTCGCCTTGGAACAGGGTGGTCTTGAGCAGGATGATCGAGGACAACGCGAAGATGTAGGCGCCGACGAAGGTGGCAAGCGTGTTCTGGGTCGTGTTGTCCTGGAGCATCAATCGGTGGATGCGAGGTGTCCACTGCGACGACGCGCTTCGATAGACCGAGACCATCACCGACAGCGAGAAGGTGACGACGGCGAGCATCGAACTGGCGATGATGGTCAGGATGCCGTCGAGTGCCTCGGTCCCGAGCGTCGTGTTGATCCGCTCCGGCAGGATCGGTTCGACCAACGGAGCGGTCACCACCGCGAACAGGCACAGCACCGAGATGAC
Organism: Ilumatobacteraceae bacterium; assembly: GCA_963797925.1. Taxonomy (GTDB): domain Bacteria; phylum Actinomycetota; class Acidimicrobiia; order Acidimicrobiales; family Ilumatobacteraceae; genus Ilumatobacter_A. The sequence continues at coordinate 492,499 of CAWCQZ010000004.1, forward strand.
CGTGATCCTCACCCACAGACGGTTCAGGTACTCGTTCCACTTGTTCGCAATCTTCGCCAGCACGTCGGCGAGTCTGGCAGCTGCAGAGCACATCGAGACGTGCCCAACGCCCCCTGAGGAGTCGAAATGCTCGGGCCGGGCCATCCTGTTCCGATGGATCGGTCGGAACGGGGAGTCGAAGCGCGCCGTTCCGCTGCGACGGCGATCCTCGACGGCAACCGGCTGAACTATCCGGACTCGCTGCCGATCACCGAGCGGCGTGACGAGCTCCTCGACGTCATCCGTGACCATCAGGTCGTGATCGTCGCCGGCGAGACCGGGTCCGGTAAGAGCACGCAGATCCCCAAACTGTGCATCGAGGCCGGTCGCGGTGTCGACGGTGTGATCGGCCACACACAGCCTCGCCGGGTCGCCGCCCGAACGATCGCCGAGCGTGTCGCCGACGAGTTGAAGACCGAGATCGGCAAGGACGTCGGCTACTCGGTCCGCTTCAGCGACAACATCAGCGACGGCACGCTCATCCGGGTGATGACCGACGGCATCCTGCTCGCCGAGATCCAACGCGACCGGATGCTCAGTCGCTACGACACGCTGATCATCGACGAAGCGCACGAACGCAGCCTGAACATCGACTTCATCCTCGGCTACCTCAAGCAACTCCTTCCGAAGCGCCCGGACCTCAAGGTGATCATCACCTCGGCCACCATCGACACCGAACGCTTCGCCACACACTTCTCCTCCACGGCGGTCGGGCCCGACGCCGAGAACGGTGCCGGCGACCCGGTCCCTGCACCGATCATCTCGGTGTCCGGGCGCACCTTCCCGGTCGAGGTCCGCTACCGACCATTCGGAGAAGAAGAGCAGCCAGATCCCGACGCAGACGACCGGACGCCGAAGCCGGCACGCACCGGGGCACGCGACCAACGCAACCAGGTCGATGCAATCGTCGACGCCTGTGGCGAACTCGCCGAGGCAGGCGACGGCGACATCCTCGTCTTCCTGTCCGGTGAGCGCGAGATCCTCGACACCGCCGACGCGCTGAAGACAGCGTCGAACCAGCACCGCACGCTGCGCGGCGTCGAAGTCCTGCCGCTCTACGCCCGCCTCTCGTCCGCTGAACAGCAGCGCGTGTGGAAGCCGCACAAGGGCCGCCGCGTCGTGTTGGCCACCAACGTCGCCGAGACGTCGATCACGGTGCCCGGGGTCCGCTACGTCGTCGATGCCGGCACGGCTCGCATCTCGCGCTACTCCCGCCGGTTGAAGGTGCAGCGTCTCCCGATCGAGGAGGTCTCCCAGGCCTCCGCCAACCAGCGTGCCGGGCGGTGCGGGCGTGTGGCCGCCGGTATCTGTATCCGCCTGTTCTCCGAGGAGAACTACGAGGCGCGACCCGACTTCACCGAGCCCGAGATCCTGCGCACCAACCTCGCATCGGTCATCTTGCAGATGGCGAACATCGGCCTCGGCGACCTCGCACGGTTCCCGTTCGTGGAAGCGCCCGATCACCGTTCGATCCGCGACGGCGAAGCACTTCTCGAAGAACTCGGCGCCATCTCGATCGCGGACCGCAAACGCGACGGGGTGCGCCTCACCAAGCTCGGCCGCAAGCTCGCCCGCATCCCCGCCGATCCTCGCCTCGCTCGCATGCTGATCGAAGCGAACGAGCGCAACTGCGTCCGCGAGGTGCTCGTGATCGTGGCAGCGCTCTCCATGCAGGACGTTCGTGAACGCCCGATGGAGAAGAAGGAGAAGGCCAACGAATTCCACAACCGGTTCAAGGTGAAGGGCTCAGACCTCCTGTCGATCGTCGCGCTGTGGGATCACGTGCGGCTCAAACAGCGCGAGTTGTCCGGCAACGCGTTCCGACGGATGTGCCGCGAGGAGTTCATCCACTACCTGCGTGTCCGCGAGTGGGTCGACCTGCATCGTCAACTCAAGCGTGTGGCTGCTGACATGGGCATCAAGGTGGGAACCGAGAACGGCCACCCGGATCACGTCCATCAGGCGCTGCTCGCCGGTCTCCTCAGCCAGATCGGCACGTACGACCGTCGCACCCGCACGTACCAAGGGCGCGCGCCAAGCGCAGTTCGTGATCGGTTCGGGTTCGGCGCTCGGTCGCAAACCGGTCGACTGGGTGATGGCAGCCGAACTCGTCGAGACGAACCAGATCTACGCACGCCGAGTCGCCGAGATCGACCCACGCTGGGCCGAGAAGGCCGGCGCCCACCTCGTGAAGAAGTCCTACGGCGACCAGCGGTGGGATCCGAAGGGCGGTCGTGCCGTGGTGACCGAGTCGGTCACGCTGTTCGGGATGCCGCTGGTGAGCGATCGGGTGATCGGCCTCGACCGTGTCGACCCACCTGCCGCTCGCGCCTGGTTCATCACGAAAGCCTTCGTCGAGGGCCCTGAGTCCGGCAACAAGCGAGTGGCGAACTCCGGCGACCAGGTCGCCGCTGCATGGCGCAGCCGCCAGAAGTTCCTCGCTCACAACGACGAGGTGCTGGACGGGCTCGCCGCACTCGGCGACCGCACCCGCGGCGTCGAACACATCGACGACGAAGCGCTCTTCGCGTTCTACGACGCACGCGTCGGGGCCGACGTCACCAGCACACAGCACTTCGATCGTTGGTGGAAGGGAGAGCGGACCAAGAACGGTCGCCTCCTCGACATCACCGGTGACGTGGTCCAGGAACTCGTCGGGGGTGGGCGCGGTGGCCACGATCAGTTCCCCGACGTGTGGCGCCAGGGCGACATCGAGCTGCCCCTCACCTACCGCTACGCACCTGGTGAACCGCTCGACGGCGTCACCGTCCACCTTCCGCTGAACGGTCTCAACCAGATCACCGACGATGGCTTCGACTGGCAGGTCGACGGCCATCGCGACGCTGTCGTCGAGCAGCTGATGCGGTCGCTGCCGAAGGGAATCCGGCGCGAACTCATCCCGTTCGCCGAGACCGTCGACGCCGTGCTCGACCGTCTCGGCGCCGCCATCGGGCCGCCTCGTCGACCGACTGGCGACCGTCACCTCGGAGGTGTCCGGGCTCGCCATCGGTGCCGACGCCTTCGATCCGTCGGTGCTCGATGCGCACCTGCGACTGAACATCGTGGTGTCATCCGACGGGGGAGAGGTGCACGACGTCGGCACCGATCTCGCCGCGATCAAGGCGCACCTCGTCGGCTCGGTGCGCGACTCGATCGCGGCTGCCGCACCGATCGCGGAGCGTCGCGGCATCACGAGCTGGGATTCCGAACTGGGCGACATCCCGAAGGTCGTCGAATCGACCGACCTGGCGCTCGATGTGCAGGCCTATCCGACGCTGCTCGACGTCGGTGAGAGCGTGTCGCTCCGCGTCGTCACCACACCCGAACTCCAGGAACGCGCCATGCGCGGTGGGGTCCGCCGACTGCTGCTGCTCGAAGCGGCGCCGACCCGAGCTTCCGTCGAGCGCCTGATCACCAACGCCGGACGCCTCGCGCTGGGAAGCGCCGACATCGGTGCCGCAACCCTCGTCGACGACTGCATCGCAGCCGCTGTCGATCAGATCATGGCCGAACACGGTGCGCTGCCGTGGTCTGCCGCCGAGTTCGCCGACCTGCGCGCCGAGGTGAAGGCCAAAGCATCGAATCGCGCAGGCATCGCCCTTGGCGGATCGGTCCAAGTGGTCGCCGCAGCAGCCGGGGTGAACGGTCATCTCGCCCGCCTCCGCGCTCCCGCCCTCGACGATTCGGTGACCGACGCCAACCTCCATCTGGGTCGCCTGGTACGCCCGGGCTTCGTCAGCGTGTACGGCATCGACCGTCTCGCCGACATCGAGCGCTACGTCCGCGGCATCCGGTACCGCCTCGAGCATCTCGCAGGCAACGGGCAGCGTGACCTCGTTCGCATCGCCGAGATCGTGCCACTGGAGAACCGCTTCGCCACGTACGTCGACCGGGTGCCGACCGGCCAGATGACTGCGGAGGCCGCCGAGACGCGATGGCTGCTCGAAGAACTCGCGCGTCCAGATGTTCGCTCAACCGATCGGCACGAAGTCCTCGGTGAGCATCAAGAAGATCAATCAGCGTCTCGCCGCCCTCGGCGCCTGAGCGTGTGGAAAGCAGCCCGACGCCTCGTGTGGTGGTCCGAGACGAGGCTCTGTGCAATGAGTCCACCAATCGTCTGCCTGGGTGGCACAACTTTCAGCAAATTGTCACTTGAATCGGCGCCGGGCTTCTGTTTGTCTGAGGAGGCGAGGCGGTCTCTTGCGAGCGGGCACGACCCATCGATACGAACGATTGGCGAACACCAATGGTTCGAGAACAGGACCGACATGACCCCCCCCAACGAACTCCCCGATAGAGCTCGAGCGCCGATCGCATCGCGAGAGGAGCATGATTGCGATTCGCGACGGCTCTTTCCGGCGAGCCTGCGTCGTAGCTCTGACCGCTACGGCGATGCTCGTGCCAAGCCTTGCTACCGGATCCGTCGCCGCTGCCGACGAGCAGAGTTCTCATACAGCAGGCACTCGTGCCGCAGCACCTGTGACTGACTCCCTCGAAGAGTTGCTCGACACGCTTGGCGTCGACAGCGACCACGTCGGTCCCATCGTGCTGTCGGAGTCAGAGGGTGTTCGGATCGAACTGCGACGAGACGTCGATCAGAAGGGCCCGGAGTTCTCGACGCAGGCTCCCAACGTCGGACTCGGTTGGAGCATCTATGTGTACATGACGGGATCCGAAGTGAGAAAGTACGTACCGACTCGGCGGCAGCCTTCTTCCGACGTCTCTCTGCGCACTCAAACTCGGCACAGTCGGAGCCGCCGTGTGAGGAACGATTGCGAGTGCGATCATCGACTATGGAACAATCGGTACACGAACCCCAAAGCTGCTACGAGTTCAAGTTCAGCTACTCCGGATCAGGCCAAGGAGTGAAGACGGTGTCGGGAAGCAAATGCTGAACGGGTCTTCTGACTGCGAGTCGCTCGTCACGACGGCGGAAGGCCTTGGCCGATCGGTCCAGAGGCTCCTGACCGGAAAGCAGATTCGCGAGACCGGAGGTGTGCAGTGACGGTAGGTCAGCATTGGAAGGCTCTCGAACAACCGAGACAGCGACTCGTCGGCGCCGTTCTGTCGGCGATGGTTCTCCTGGCTCTGGCGGTGCTCACTGCGACCGTCAGGTTCCCGGGTTCGGTTGTGGGAACGTCGCCGGTGCTGTCGGCTTACTCTTGGCTGGCGTCCTGATGTTCGTCATCACTCGAGGGAAGTCGAGCCCCAGCGCTGACGAACACCCGAGGCCGGGCAACGCCTCCGGGGACAGGTAGGTCTTCCTCTCCCGACTGCGCCGGGCACCTGCCGAGCTCGAGACAAGGTGGCCGTACTGGCGTCAGCGCACGGCAAATGGAGACTCGAACGTTGGTGATCACGCTTTCGATGCGGCGGAGTCCACGACGCCCGCACGATGTCTCGGGTCCGATGAGCAAGCGCAGTGGCGGGAAGAACGAGGAACCGATCTCTTCGAAGAAGGCCGTCGAATTTGACGTGGCATCGAAGATCGCCGCCGATGTCGCCCACATGGGCCGCGCCGCCGAAAGCTCCTGACCCCACCACCGGTCCGCCCGGCGTGGTCTGAAGCTCCACCGCTCTGGCAGGATCGGTCGATGTCACAGGACGATCGCGAACTCTCCACGCTGACCGACCGGACGGTCGATCTGTTGCAGACCATGATCCGCAACGAGTGCGTCAACGACGGCACCCGCGAGTCGGGGCACGAGACGCGCAACGCCGACGTGCTCGAGCAGACCATCGCCGGGCCCGGTGTCGACATCGAACGTTTCGAGCCGGTGCCCGGACGCGCTTCGATCGTCGGGCGGATCACCGGGTCGGACCCGGACGCACACAGCCTCTGTCTGATGGGCCACACCGACGTGGTGCCCGTTCATGCGGACGGCTGGCGCAACGACCCGTTCGGGGGCGAGGTGATCCGCAGTGCCGATGGCGTCGACGAGGTGTGGGGGCGCGGTGCGGTCGACATGCTCAACCTCACGTCGTCGATGGCGGTCGCTTTCCGAGACCTCGCCGACGAGGCCGCGAACGGCGCGTTCAAGCCGAAGGGCGATCTGATCTTCTTCGGTGTCGCCGACGAGGAATCCGGCAGCGCCCACGGCGCCCGGTGGATGGCCGACAATCACCCCGACGCGATCCGCGCCGACTACGTGCTCACCGAGAACGGCGGTCTGCACAGCGGGCCGAGTGACGCCCCCTTCGTCGGGGTCAACGTCGCCGAGAAGGGTGTTGCATGGCGCAAGCTGACCGTTCGCGGAACACCTGGTCACGGGTCGATGCCTTTCCGGAAGGACAACGCACTGATCAAAGCAGCCGGCGTCGTCCAACGCCTGGCCGACTACCGACCCACGCCCCGGTTCACCGAACTCTGGCGTACCCGCGTCGACACGCTCGGGTTGTCCGACGAGATGCGCAGCGCGCTGCTCGACGAATCGTTGATCGATGACCTGCTCGATGACCTCCCGAGCGTTCCGGCCGCCGCGCACCTGCACGCGTGCACGCACACCACCTTCTCGCCGAACCTCGTCGACGGAGGAGCGATGAAGACCAACGTCATCCCCGATCAGGTCGTCGTCAACGTCGACATCCGAACGCTCCCCGGTGACGGCCCTGATGAGGTGGACGCTCACCTCCGAGCGGCGCTGGGCGACCTCGCTGACCACGTCGAGGTCGAGATCATCATGAACGACCCGTCGTCGACGTCGAGGGTGGACACGCCGCTGTGGGATGCGCTGGCACGAGCCGTCAACATCCCGTTCCCGACCGCCCGGCTCACCCCGCAACTCGTGGTCGGTTTCACGGACGCTCGCGATCTACCGTGAAATGGGTGCCGTCGCGTACGGCGCTGGTCTGTTCAGCCCCGGGCTCGACGCCGGCGAATTCGGCTCACGCTTCCACGGGCACGACGAACGCATCGATGTCGAATCGCTCTCGCTCACCACGAGCCTCTGGCATCACGTCGCCCGAGACCTGCTGAACTGACCGCGGCTCCGGCGTCCACGCCTGAGCGGCTCCACGGATGAGGACCACACTCCGGTTCCGATTCGAAGCGCCGCTTTCACGCCGGCGGGTCGACCCGATCTCGCCGAGTGGTTTCCGGTCGGTCGCATCGACGGCGACTCCCTCGGAAGTCAGGTGGACCGGTAGCGGCCGGGCTCGATCTCGGTTGCCGCGCCCTGGCGGATCATGCGGGCCACGTGCATCTCGGCACTGCGTTGCTCCACCGAGTCGACGAAGGCCATCTCGACGTGGGGCCGGTAGATGAACCGATGCTCGGCCATCTCCGTGATCGTGTGAGGCTCGGCCAGGAAGTCGAGCATCGCATCGTGTCGCCGACCGATCACCGAGTGGAATGCGTCGAGCAGTTCGACGAACGTGTCGCGGCCCTCGATCACGCCCTTGTGATGGAAGGTCACGTAGAACTCGGCCTCTTCCTCGCGCACTTTGACGAGGCTCTCCTCGAAGTCGTCGAGGTCGCTCCACACGTCGCCGTAGTAGGGCCCGAAGCCGGTCAGGTCGATGTCGGACAGGAAGAACACGTCGCCGATCCGGAACCCCGAGTGGCCACGAGTGTGGCCGGGCAGGTGCACCGACTCGACGTGCGTCCCGCCGCCGAGGTCGAACACATGACCATCGGTGAACCCGGCGGCGTCGGGACGTGGGGTGTAGTGGAACTCGTCGAGCACCGTTTGCTCGAACTCGACGCGCGCATCGCCGTCGAGCCCATAGACGGCCATCAGCCCGTCCATCGATGTGACACCCGGAAGATCGGCTTCGTGGACGTGCAGCCGAACGTCGCCGAAGAACCCGTTGCCGGCCATGTGATCCTCGTGGCTGTGGCTGTTGATCACGGCGTCGACCGGAACCGGTGCGCCACCACGGTCGACGACGTCGATCGACGGGTCGATGAGCACGGTCTCGCCCGTGCCTCGCACGAGCAGCGAGTTGCCGGACGGGTAGCCACCCTTGTTCGTGCCGCACAGCACACTCACGCGGTCGGTCAGTCTGCGTTCGTCGGCGCCCCAGTCTGCGATCACGGGGTCGACCCTAGACACGCAGGTTCGTGCCGGGCACAAACCTGCAGGGCGCGACCCGCCGGTTCATCCGAAGGCTGCGTCGCGGGTTGCGCCGTCGAGGAGTGATTCCGTGTAGACGGACGTGCCCGGCCCGAGCAGCTCGGTCGCAGCGTCGACGAGCGCCCCGTAGGCGGCCGAAGCGAACAGGCTCCCGACCGACACGCGACTCACCCCCAGTTCGGCCAACTCCGGAACTGTCGGTGTTCCCGGCATCGCCAGCACGTTGAGTGGGGCGCCCACGTCGACCAGTCGTTCGATGTCGGCAGGACGCACCGGGCCGGGCGCGTAGACCACGTCGGCTCCTGCGTCCCGGTAGGCCTCCAGCCGGCGCACCGTGTCATTCAGATCGTCGACGCCGTGGAGATGATTCTCGGCCGGGCGGTCAAGACGAGGTCACCGGCGGCACGCTTGGCGGCGGACGCTCGCGGAGCCGACGATCCCGATCGGGCGGATTCCGCCGACCCGTGGATCGAAGTCCTCGATCGAGAATCCGGCCGCATCGGTCTCCGCGAGCAGCGCTGCGGTCTCGGCGACTCCCGCTTCGTCGGCACCGAAGCAGTCCTCGCTGTCGACGTTGAACGGCACGTCGACCGCCGCCGTCATCTCCGCGACGTGCGCCAGCAGCTCGGTCGCGCTGCACGTTCTGATCGAGACGGCCGTACGAACCGGCGTGCCCTGCGCTCGTCGTCGCCAGCGCAACCGCTCCGATGTGCGCGAGCAGCTTGGCGGACCCGACGTCCCATGGATTCGGCATCACGAGGATGCCTGGCGTGGGGGCGGCGGCCGGAGCGGTGTGCAGGTCGAGGAATCGTGAGCGGAGGTCGGACGCGCGTGTGCTGGTCATTCGACCGTTCTACATCTCGAGGTCGTCGATGTCTGGCGGGAATCGGGTGTCACCACCACCTCGACCCCACCTCATTCTGAGTACGATGTTTCGGAACAGCGTTCTGAAACGTACGATCGAGAGATGGCACGACCCAAGACCAGAGACGCTGAGCTGAAGGATCGGATGCTCGCCGAATCGATCGGCCTGCTCGAGGCCGAAGGACCGGTCGCCGTCACGGCACGACGCGTCGCCAGTGTGAGCGGGACGTCGACCGCTGCCGTCTACGAGCTGTACGGAGACAAAGCGGGGCTGATTCGCAGCATCTTCTACAGCGGCTTCTCTCGCCTGGCCGATCGCCTGGACTCACTTCCACGAGACACGGACGCCCGACACGATGTCGTTGCCGTGCTCGAGGCGACCCGAGCCTTCGCCGTGGAGTTGCCGATGCTGTTCGATGTGATGTTCGCTCGCCCGTTCGCCGAGTTCGATCCGACGCCAGCCGATTTCGACGCGGCTGCTCGGATCCACGCATGTGTGATCGGCCGGGTGGCGGCATGGTCACGAACGACGACGCGTGCTCGGGCGACAATCGACGCCGCTCACGCGCTCGTCGCGCTGAACCGGGGGCTGATCTCCTCGGAACTGAGCGGCCTACTCGGATCGAGTGCTGCGAGCCGGCACCGGCGCCGGTCCCTCGCCATCGACAGTACGTTGGATGGTCTGGAAGGCCGGATGGGTGCGTCATGAGCGTCGACGCGCCAGCAGGACCTCCGACCGGGTTCGAACCGCATGAGCGCCGGAGTCCCGTGACCGACCCGTGGCAGCCCCTCTACTCGCGAGCCGATGGCGAGTCCGTCGCGATCGGCCTGCGGGCAGACGACCAACACTGCAACGGTCGCGGCTTCGTACACGGCGGCGTGCTCGCGAGCCTCGCCGACAACGCGATGGGTCTCTCGGTCGTGCACGTGGCACGCGTCCGAGACGGCTCGATCGATGCGAGCGGCGTCACACTCAACTTGTCGATCGACTACGTCTCGGTCGCTCGACTCGGCGACTGGATCGAGTTTCGGCCCCGGGTGCATTCGGTCGGCCGCACGATCGGCGTCGTCGACTGCCTGGTGATCTGCGTAGCGCCCGGGAGCGAACGGGCGGTCGCACGTGCGAACGCGACGTTCAAGATCCGTCGTTAGTCGGCGGGCTTGAGGTCGAGCGACGCAGAGTTCATGCAGAACCGGTCGCCCGTCGGCTGCGGGCCATCCGGGAAGATGTGTCCGAGGTGAGCGCCGCACGTTGCGCAGTTCGCTTCGGTGCGCACCATGCCGTGCGCCGTGTCCTGTTTGAAGGACACGCTGTCGGGGGTCAACGCCTCGTAGAACGACGGCCAGCCGCAGCCGGCGTCGTACTTCGTTTCCGACGAGAAGAGCTCTGCGTCGCAGACGATGCAGTGGTACACGCCGTCGTCGGTGGTGTCGTGGTAGATGCCCGAGAAGGCACGTTCGGTGCCAGCGTTCTGTGTGACCTGGTATTGGAGATCGGTCAGCCGCTCACGGAGATCGGCGTCGGTGGGGACCTGTGCGTCGGATGCCATGACTCCATGGTGCCCGATCCGAACCGGACTCACACGCACCGGGGAGCAACGCCGCCCGCTGTTTTCGACTTGTTGTGCGGCCCGTTCGCGTCCGGTCCCAACCCGATTCGTACGCTCCCGACATGAGGTCGAAACCGCGTCCGGTGCTGTCGTCCAGGACCAGCAGAGTCACAGCGCTCGTGTTCGCCGCAGCGATCGGCGTGGCGTCCTGCTCGACGTCCGACTCCGAACCGTCAGGGGAGAGCACCGCACCCGACACCAGCGGCGCCGCGGAGTCCGAGGACCGCGAGGCACGACCGGCGCCGGGGCCGTCGACGAGCTCGAGGCGACCACGGTTCGCCCGGCGGCCTACGTCTTCCCCGACCCGCCCGACGTGCCGGACGCAGCGAACGCCGACGCCGAGGACGCGATCGACAGGATCGTGGCGGGCATCGGGTTCGGTTCACTCGACCCCACCGCCGTCGACGACCTGACCGAGTCGGGTGACGCTCGCCATGCGTGGTTCGTGTCGGACATGCTCCGCTTCTTCCAAGGCGAAGACAGCGGTCGCCTCGTCGAATCCTTCGAGACGATGACGGGCGTCTCGATCGCCGACGACCCCGAGTCGCAGCGCAGCCCGTGGTCGAGCGTCACGAACCACCTGATCGCCTGGGACACACCGGCCTACGACGGGTACCGCGAGCGACAAGGGCGTCATCTTCAAGCAGCTCGAGCCGGAATGGGCACCGTTCTTCGATGATGCCGACGCCGCCATCGACTGGCGGTACCTCAGCTGGGGCGGCGTGTTCATCGACGATCGTCCGCTCGGCGACGCGGATGGCTGCCCCGGCGGCTGCATCCCTGCGCTCGACGACCCGGAGACGACCGATGCCGGTGTCCGGCAACTGGTACCCCGACGACCGCGACGGTGTTCGGGATCGTCGTCGACGGTGAGGCACTCGCCATCCCGCTGAACATCGCCGAGATCCACGAGATGTTCAACCTCGACGCTCGGCGACCGTCGCCTCGCCATCCCGTACTGCACGCTCTGCGGGTCGGCGCAGGCGTACTTCACCGATCAGGCCGACGGGTCACCGACCGAGGGGGCCGACGAGGTCCCGGTGCTGTCGCACGTCCGGTCTGCTGAGCCGCTCGAACAAGGTGATGTACGACCTGCTCACGGACTCGGTCTTCGACACCTTCACCGGTGCTGCCGTGTCCGGTCCGCTCCAGGACTCAGGCGTCGTCCTCGACGAGACCACCGTCGTGCGTTCGACGTGGTCGGAGTGGAAGCGCGAACACCCGGACACGCAGATCATCGCCGAGGACGGCGGGATCGGACGCACGCTACCAGCTCGACCCGCTCGGCAGTCGCGACGACGACGGACCGATCTTCCCGATCGGTGACGTCGACGAGCGGCTCGGCGTGCAGGAGTTCGTCGTCGGCGTGCTCGCTCGACGACGGCACTGCGCTGGCGTTCCCCTCGGAGGAGGCCTCGGCGGCGTTCAACGCGGGCGACCCCGTCGAACTCGGCGGCGTCGAGCTCCGACGAGTCAGGGGACGGCCTCGTTGCGGTCGATGCCGAGACCGGCGACGAGATCACCGCTCACGAGGCGTTCTGGTTCGCATGGAGCCAGTTCCACCCCGACACGCTCCTCTGGGAGCGATGACCCACGGCGCTACTCGGGCTCGCGGGTCTGGCCGGTCTGCTCGAGGAAGGTCAGCGAGTCGAACGTGTCGACCCGACGCGTCAGCAGCTGTCCTCGAACGGTGAGCCACATCACACCGGGGATCTCGACGGTGGCGTCGCCGTACTGCGCATGGAAGCGGTACCTGACGACGACGTCGGTGACCGCATCGCGCCGTTGGGCGACGAGGTCATCGACCTCGTAGCTCCGGTCCTGGAACGCGTCGAGGAAGTGCGGGAGCCGCCGCCGGTACTCGTCGCGTCCGACGCAATCGGAGCCGAGGGCGCTCTGGTGCTCGTTGCGAAATCCTTCGGCGACGAGCTCGGCGATCGCGTCGGGGTCATTGCCCGCCAGTGCTCGCAGGAACGACGTCGCGACGTCGACCGGATTCGCCATGCCAGGAAGGTAAAGGGTCGGTTGTCGTGCCACCAAGTGCGCCGACGGACGTCACGTCGTGCGCGAAGTCGCCGTTCAGCCCAGCAGTGCGTCGAGCGCTTTGCCGGCGTGGGCGAGGTCGGGCCGGTCGTGATGTTCGAGTCGGGTCAGGTAGCGAGATGGCGACGTAGCCGTCTTCGACGAGACGCCCGTCGGTGCCATCGTCCAGGTCGAGCTTCTCACCCCACTGCATCGTCACCTTGTACGCCTCGGTCTTGCCGGGGATCGGAGTCAGCTCGGCCGATGCGACCGTGCGCGGCGGCTGCACGCCGACCTCGGCGTGACGCCACCCCTTGAGTTCCGACGACAGGCTGGTCCGGCACGTTGACGTTGACCACGACCGTCTCGGTCGGCATGTCGTCGAGGAGGGCCTGGACGACGGACTTCGCCACGGCTGCCGCCGACTCCCAGTGGAGGTCCGCTGACCATGTCGTCCCACGCCTGGCCTTCGACGCTGAAGCCCTTGACCGACTGGCTGACCGCGACGCCCGAGATGCTGGCGTTGCGACCGGTGAGCGGCGCCGACCGTGCCGGAGTGGTACACCGCACGACCGACGTTCGCGCCCGGGTTGATGCCCGACACGATCAGGTCGAACGGTGCGCCGAACGCGCCCAGGCGAGCGAACATCACGCACAGTGCCGGGAGGCCCGTTGACGGTCCAGGTCTCGGCGTCGCAGTCGGGGATGCTGCGATCGGTCGACCTCGGGCTGGATCAGATGGAGGGCTCCGAGTGCGGCGCCGGCGCCGGAGAACTCGCGATCGGGAGCGACCACGACGATCTCGTGGTCGCCATCGAGTTCGCACATCGATCGGGCACGAGGACGTGGAGTCCGATCGAGTCGATGCCGTCGTCGTTCGTCACCAGGATCCGCATCGCACGCATCCTGCCAGCCCGACCGGCCGTCACCAGGCACGGACATCCGATGTTCACTTTCGGGTTCCGCTCGTCGCCCAGGAGCAGCGACCGACGGCCGGGTTCACCCACCGTTTGTTGACGCGATGCTGCGCCGCTCTCCTCGACCCCGACAGTTCTGGCGCTCACAGTGACGCCGATATCGTCGGGCTGATGTCGACGCCTCCGCCTCCACCTCCGCCGAGTCGGCCGACCGATCCTCCGAGCGTTCCGCCGCCTCCACCGCCGAGCCCGGCGTCATCCTCGCCGCCGCCGCCGCCGCCGCCGCCGCCGCCGCCGCCTCCTCCTCCTCCTCCTCCTCCTCCTCCTCCTCCTCCGACTTCACCTCCATCTGCTGCTCCCGGCCTGCCGCCGCTTCCGAGCCAGCCGCCTCTTCCGGGTCAGCCGAGTCAGGCGCCACCGATCCCGCCGACGCCGTCGAACAGCCCGCAGGGTTCCGCCGTCCAGCCACCGACGCCGCAGAAGAAGCGGCGCGCCGGCAGCGTGATCGCCCTCGTCGTCCTCGGAGTCCTCGGCGTGGCGGGAGCGGTTGCGTTCGTCGTGGCTCCACGAGGCTCCGTCGGCGACGACGTCGCGCCAGACGTGTCCCCTCTCGACGAGAACCCTGCCATCGACGAGAACCCCGCCCCTCTCGACGAGAACCCTGCCGTCGATGAGAACCCTGAGCTCGACGCGGGACCGGTCGCCGACGAGCCGGTGTCCGATGATCAGGTACCGGTGTCGGACACGTCCCCCGACGTCGAGGACCAGGAGGCGGTCGACGCCCCTGCAGCCGGGAACGTCGCCCTCGACGTGTCGACGTGCTCCTTCGTGGACGACTTCACCTTGGCGTTCGACCTGACCAACGGCGGCAGCAAGCAGTCGTCCTACATCATCGACGTCGTCTACCGGGACGACGCCGGTCAACAGATCGGTGACGAACCGTTCTTCGTCAACTACATCCGACCCGGCGAGCGAACGCTCGAAGGGGTGATCGGCTCGGTCCCCGACGACGCAGCGATGTGCGAGATCGTCGCCGTCGAGCGGATCGCCGCCGAATCACCCGATGACACCGCCGAGGCCACGTGTGCCGTGACCGGTCTCGATCCAGCAGGTGACATCTCGACCGAACTCGTCGTGATGAACGGATCGGGCGACGTCGCCGACTACCTCATCGACTTCGCGCTGATACGAGACGGGACGAGAGTGGGCAGCGGATTCGCGTCACTCGACGACGTTCAGGCGGGCGAGAGTGCCCCCAGCGAAGGGTCCTCGTCGACGAACGGCCCCGTCGAGGGCGTCACCTGCGAAGTCGTGCACCTCAGCCGCATCGCTTCCTGAGGTGCAACCCCGTCAGAGGTCGAGTTGCAGGAGCACCATCGTGCGCCACGTGTCGAACGTGAAGCCGATGTCGGGCATCCGTCCGACCTCCACGAAGCCGCGCCGCTCGTGGAATGCGATCGAGCGCTCGTTGAACGCATCCACCGTGGCGATCATCCGTCGGAGACCGTTGGCTCGGGCCCGTTCGCACAGTTCGTCCATCAGTGCGTCGGCGGCACCGGTTCCCGCGCGCCGAGTCGGCGAGATACACGGAGTGCTCGCAGACGAACCGGAAACCTTCGCGCCGGCTGCTGTCGCGGAAGTCGCCGTAGCTCGCGACGCCGATCACGCAGCCGTCGACGTCGGCGACGATCACGGGCCGACCGCTTGCTCGCCGGTCCCTGCACCACTCGGTGCGGCCGTCGACCGTGTGCATCACCTCGGTCCACTCGGCGTCGCCGCTGGGGATCGCCTGGTTGAAGATGTCGGTGATCGTCGGAATGTCGGCGTCCACGGCGTCGCGAATCTTCACGGCGTCAGTCTGGCCGACGTGCTTCGTGTTCGTCCGTTCTGAACGACTCGGCGGGTCGACCCATCACGGTTCCCCGTGTCGTCACGTCGTGTTCACCTTCGGCTTCGGCGCAGACGTCGGAGTGAGCCGGTGACGCTGAGCGGTGCGGGTGAACAGCGCGATACCGACGATGACGAGTGCCATGCCGACCACCTGGAGTGCGCGCACTTCCTCGGCGAGGATCACGAACGCGAACAGCACGGCGAGCGCAGGTTGAGCGACCTGCATCACGGTGATCGTGGCGATCGGCAGGTGTTGCTGAGCGAACGCGATGCAACCGTGAGCGACCATGCCGGTCAGGAGGGCGAGCACGACGACGATGATCCAGCCGCGCCCCGTCATGTCGGTCACGACGCCGTCGCCGGCGATCAGCAGCGCCATCGGCACCGCGGTGATCAACCCGGTCGGCATCATGCAGGCCATGAACGACACGGTGTCGACTCCGGCGGCCCGAGCGCGCTTGGTGAAGATCAGGTAGCCCGTCCACGAGCACAGGACGAGCAACATGATCAGGTCGCCGCCGACTGACGCGCTCCCCGACGTCGGCCCGAAGAAGAGCACGATCGCAACGCCGACGAGTGAGATCGCACCGAAGCGCAGCGCCGACCAGTTCGGACGTTCCCCGAAGAACAGAGCGCCGGCGGGCACCACGGTCAGCGGTGAGAGCGTTGCGATGAACTCGACGTGGGCGATGCTCGTTCGAGTCACGGCGGTGAACAGCAGCGAGATGTTCATGCCGAACAGCAGCCCCGCCGGAGCAACGAGCTTCCACGTGCGTCGGGTCGGCCAGTCGATGCCACCGACCGTGCCACGTGCGCGTCGGCGCAGCATCGCCAGCGTCAGCCACCATGTCCCCACCGACAACCACATCCGCCAGAACGCGAGCACCACACCCGTCACCCCGGCCCACTTGACGAGTGGCGTCGACAGTGAGAACGCCACGATCGCTGCCACCATCGCAACCAGGCCGACCGACGCTCCCGCTGGTTGCTCAGCCGGCTGAGTCCGGCTGTCGGTCATGGCGGCCGATGGTACCGATGAGAACATCGTGAGCGCCCGTTGCGACGGCGTGCTGTCGACAATGATGAGCGATCGATGGTCGATCATCTCCACGAGCCCGGATCGCCATTTCCTGCAGGCGCCGTCGATCTCCGCCCATCGGTCGTCGTTGCGGCGGTCGCGTCCGCCGCGGTGTTCGGCCTCGACCCCGGAGGCTGGTTTCCGTTCTCGGTCGCGAAGTGGTGGGCGGTCGTCGTGGTCTCGCTCGGCAGTCTCGCGGTCGTCGCCGGAACGCTGGACGTGTCGCACGCGTGGCGACGCAATCGGCGAGCGAGCACGGCCATGATCGCGCTCGCCGCAGTGGTGACGCTCTCCGCCGTGACCGGGGTGGACGGCGTGTACGCATGGATCGGGACGCCGGTTCGTCACCTCGGGGCCGTCACCTGGTGGCTGTTCACGGCGATGTTCGTCGCAGGCACCATCTTGGGTTCGCTGAACGGCGACGCATCGACGGTCGGGCCCGCGGACACCGGTCGACCCGACCAACGGCGCGGTGACCGCGGCGAGCCGCGACGTCTGACCTGGGTTCTGACCCTCGCTGCGCTGCTGCTCGGCGCCTACCTCACGTGGGAGGCCGTGATCGGCCGGCCCGTCGAGTTCGCGTCGTCGTCCGATCGGCTCGCCGGTCCGTTCGGATCGTCTGCCTACCTCGGAGCGGCATGCTGTCTGCTGCTCCCCGCAGCCATCGGCCACGCGGCGTCTGGAGGAACACGACGCATGTCCACGTTCGTCGCTGCGATCGCATCGCTGGGCGTCCTGTTCGGCGTCGTCGGGTCGGGGAGCCGTGCTGCGGTCCTCGGCCTCGTCGTCGCAGGGGCGACCGTCGCCGTCGTCGTCCGACGGAATCCGACCGTGTCCAATGACGTGTCGAGTGATGCAGTGCCCGCGTCGAGTCGCTCGCGCTCAGCGCAGTGCACTCGCAATCGGTGTCGTCGCAGCCGGAGCGGGCGTGTGGTTCGCACTGGCCCGCGGTGTCTTCCGACGGAGTGCCGGCTGGTCGAGCCGGCTCGACGAGTGGGAACTCGCCGTGCGCGTGATCGCACGGCGACCGCTGCTCGGGTACGGACCCGAGGGGTATCGGATCGCAGCGTTCTCCGCCGTCGACGACGACTACGTCCGTCGATTCGGCGAGGTCGCCGCGGTGGATCGGGCACACAGCGGCGTGCTCGATGTCGCGGTGTCGTCGGGCGTGCCGGCTGCACTCCTCTATGTCGCCGTGCTCGTCGTCGTGGTCAGCGCTGCGGTGTCGGTGATCCGGGCGGGCGGTGCATCCGAGCGAGGGCTCGCCGCTGCGGTGATCGCCTACGCCGTCGGCCAGCAGTTCCTGTTTCCGATCGCAGAGATCGATCCACTCTTCTGGTTGCTCGCGGGTGTCGTCTCAGCCCGTGCTCGGACCCGACGCGACGCCACTCCTGCTGGGCTCAGCCCATCGATCGCCGTACCGGGTGCAGTGGGCAGGGTTGCAACGGCGATGCTCGTCTCACTGACGATCGTCGGGGCCGTGCTCGGGGTCCGATCGGTCGCTGCTGACCGACACGCGGCCGACGCGTCGCACGCTGCTGATCGAAACGATGCCGTCGAGTCGTCGATGCAAGCGGAGGACCTCGCACCGCTCGACGCGCGTCATGCGTTGCACACCGCACAGTTGTCGTCAGGTCTCGCCACGCTCAACGGGGTCGATGTCGCGATCGACGCCGTCGAGCGCGCCGAGGGAATCTCGCCGAACGACCCGACCGTCCGTTTCGAACTGGCCCGTCTCCGCTCGGTTCGGGCGTCCGTCACCGGCGACGCAGGCGACCGGGAGCGGGCTGAACAGACCTGGTCGGAGCTGTTGCGTGATGCGCCGTCCTGCGCTCGCTGTCATCTCGGCGCAGCCCTCGCAGCCGGCGAGCGGGGCGACCTCGAGCAGGCGCAACTCGGGCTGGAGCGGGCAGCCGACCTCGGCAACGCGGAAGCGATCGACCGGCTCCGATGACCGCTGGCATCCGGTATCGACCCGACGATCGGGGCGAGTCGGAATCGTCGAGAAAGTTGGAACGCACCACGACGGTCGGGGGTGTACTTCCCGTGACACTCACCCACACAGCGAGGACGACGGGAGAACCTCCGGCCGTGTTCGCCTCGATCGACACGCTCGACTTCGACCGCTTCTATCGCGAGACACGACCGAGCGTGATTCGTGCCCTCGCGGCAACGTTGGGGTCCAACGAACTGGCTGTCGAATCGACCGACGAAGCACTCGCCAGAGCATGCCAGCGCTGGGACCGCGTCGGCCACCTGGACAACCCTGCAGGCTGGGTCTACCGCGTGGGACTGAACCATGCACGCAACGGCATCCGCCGCACCATGCGACGACTCACGAACCCGGTCGTCGTCGACGAGGTGATCTCGCCGTCCGCCGACACCGAGGTGTCCGACCCGGCGATCGCGGATGCCTTACGAACGCTCTCCCTCGATCATCGAGCGGTGGTCGTGTGCCGCTTCGTCATCGGCTGGTCCGAACAACAGACCGCCGATGCACTCGCCATCCGGCCCGGGACGGTCAAGAGCCGCCTGAGCCGTGCCCTCATCAAACTCGAGCGTCGGCTCGACCATCTCCGTCCGGAGGAATCATGAATCAGGAACGAACGAAGCACCGCATCACCCGCCACCTCCAGTCCGTCGCCGACGAGACGACCATCCCCGAATCGTCGCCCGACACAGCCCGACGTCGAGCCCGCCAGCGCACCGTGACCCGGCGCCGCAGCGTGACCGCCGGCCTCGCCGCCGCATCGGTCGCCGGAGTCATCGCAGGCGTCTCCATCCTCTCGACGCCGGCCTCGACGACCGTGCAGACGTCCGATGAGGTCACGGCGCCGCAAGCCGACCCGGACATCGCAGAGTCGGAGGTCACGACGAACGCGGTGACCGTTCCACCGTCCGCGCCCACAGCACCTGGAGCAATCCAGCGTGACGCCGTGGCAGCCGACCCGGCCCTCGTCTGGAAGGTGGTCGAGCCGGGGAAGGACAACTCCGTCAACGGTGCGTACTCCGGAGGGAACGTCAGCAGGTTTCCCACGCTGATCGTTTCGACCGCTCCCGGGCGTTCGAACGACTACGACAACATCGAGACCGTCGTGTGGCAGACGGATGACGGCGTCGAATTCACGCGGTCCGACCTGTCCTCGCCGTTCCCCGGAGACTTCTGGCAGCCCCAGTTCGTCGGCGACGACGTGTTCTCCGTCGGCACAGCTCCCGGTGTCGCAGTCGGCGATCCGAACCCGTTGCAGGTGGCGGTCAACGCCGTCAGCGGGAGCGACGCCGAGTGGACGAGCGTCGACCTGCCGCTCGACACCAACGAGTTCCTCGCCGTACCCATGGCGTACGGAAGCCTCGAGGTCGCTCGGATCGAACTGGACGACCGTCTGCTCGTCGCAGCCACGCCGCGATTGAGCCCCGACTACGAGGCTGTTGCTCGCAGCCAAGGCCTCGAGCCGAACACGTACTCGTACTGGAACGAAGCCGATCGTGGCATCGAGTACGCAGATGCCGAGTGCGTGAGCCAGAACGACGAGTTCTTCGGCCAGGTTCCTCCGACGACCGTTGCCTACCCGGCCGACGAGAGCGTCACCACCGATGCGACTGAAGATGCGGTCGAGGCCGCACCTGACTCGGCAGCCGGGGTGGCCGAGGTGCTGGCCACGACACCGTTCGCCCCGGCGCCCGCCGGCGAGAACAGGTCCGACGAGGAGTGCCCGATGCAGTACATCTCGTGGGAGGACGCCGGAGTCCCCGCCGAGACCATCGCAGCCTTCGACGCAGCAGCGACCCGGTTCTTCACCGTCGACTCCGACCTGAACGTCGCGGAGATCGAATCACCGTCACCGGGAACCAACTTCCAGACGTTCGGGTTCGGCAACGACGCACGATTCTTCGACCCGGATTCCGAAGCTGCCCGAGCGGCCTCCTTCGGCAGCGGCGACGTGGTGTTGCCGTTCTTCGAGTTCGACGGTGTCTCGTTCGTGGAGGGTGAGATGCCATCGGTCAACTGGGGAAGCGACCCGTCGGGATTCGGTGACGGAGTCGCCGGAATGTCGTACACGGACAGCGGCTCCAGGTTCACGGTGCTCGATGCCGAGAACACGGTGACCGAAGTCGATCTGCGACCGATCCTCGGCGGGACCACTCGCATCTCCGACGGTTCGCCCGGTTCGGCGACGGTGGGCGACGGCCGACTGGTGTCGGTCGTGGCGGAGTACGACGACCCCATTGCCGAAGCAGGTGGCGTCGAGGCGACCGTCGACGGGGTGACGATCCGGCGGGAGAGCGTCGACTCGAACGTCGTGTTCATCGACGAGGCGACCGGCGCACCGATCGCCGACGGTCGAATCGTGTTCGACCGTTACGGCGGCCGGTCGGTCCTGGCCGCCGATGGATCCGTCATCGCCGAGTTCAGCGAGGAGCAGACGTACAACGACCTCGAAGGCCAGGTCGACATGAGCGGACAGGACGTCGGCCACTTCAGCATCCTGACGACCGCCGACGGCGAAGCGTTCACCGTCGAGTCGATCGCCGAGCTGGCCGGGCTCGACGACACCGACATCAACTGGGTGCCGAGGATCGTGTCGGACGGTACGACCGTGACCGTGACGGTCACGCTGAACGAGCGGTACGAGGACGACACCCGCAAGCAACTCGTCCTGGTCGGCACACCGATCGGCTGAGCGGCCATCCGCCGGGCGTCAGAGCCCGGGCAGATCCAACCAGGCGGTGGCCGCGTCGTGATCCCCGATCACGTCGAGGTCACCGCCATCGGTGCGTCCCATCACTGCGAGGAGGAGTGCTTCGGCCGTGCCTCGGATGGCGGCGTCGCCCTTTCGGTGGACGGTGTCCATGCGGTACTCGCCGTCTTCGCCCCACACGATCCACTCGCCGGCGCCGTCGGCGAGATCGTCGTCGGTGCAGTGGACGTGCAGACTCGCAGTCGGCGATGGGTTGCCTTCGCGTGCGAGCGTCCGGGGGAGCAACATCTCGAAGAACTCCTCGAGGCCGGCGGCAGCGCACGTTGCGTCGAGGTCGGACGAGCCGACCGCGGCGACTTCTGCGTCCCAGCGGTGGATCATCGTCTCCATGGCCTGCCGGCGTGACCACACCCACGCCTTCTGCTCGACCGGGAACGGGTGCCAGGTGACCGCGTCGACGGGTGTTGCCGCGAGGACGTCGGCCAGCACACCGGCGCCCAGTCGCATCCATGCGCCGAGCTCCTCGCCGTCCGCGTCGCGACTCGGCTCGCGGACGTCGCCGGCGGCGGCCGGCGCTGCGTTCTGGATCGCGTGCGTGGCCCAACGGTGGATGAATCCGGTGTGGACGATCAGCTTGCGGAGGTCCCAGCCCGGGCACCCGGCCACGGGAGCATCCAGGTCGTGCCGCTCGGCACAGACGGCAATGCGTGACGAATCGACACGGATCCCTTCGAGGCACGAATCAAGGTTCATCAGGCCCGACGGTAGCCTTTTCACCATGAGCCCTCTCGAAGCACTCGCCGGCGACTCCGACACGGCCGCAAGCAGCGAGCCCATCATCACGATCACCCCTGAGGCGATCGAGAACCTCGTCGAAATGCGCGACGACGAAGCCGACGGTGATCAGCTCGGTCTCCGCCTCGGCATCGCGTCCGAGCCCGGCGAAGACTTCCGCTACGACCTCTCCTTCGAGGAATTCCTCAAGGCGGCGTTCACCGACGAAGTCCGCACTCATGACGGCATGAAGGTGATCATCCCCGGCGACGACGTCGAACTGCTCACCGGCGCCACGCTCGACTACACGTCGACGCAAGGACTCGTCATCCGCAACCCGAACAAGCCGGTCGCTGCGAATGTCGAGGGACTCGTCAACGACGACGCCCTCTCGGCCGAGGTCGAGACACTCGTGGCGTCCGAGGTCAACCCGGCGCTCGCCGCACACGGCGGCTTCGTCACCTACGTCGGCCACGACGGTGACGGCACCGCCTACATGACCATGGGCGGCGGTTGCCACGGTTGCTCGATGAGCAAGATGACCATGCTCGACGGCGTGCAGACGATGCTCAGCGACGCGATCGAAGGCATCGAAAAGGTCAAGGACCTCACCGATCACACCACCGGCGCCAACCCCTTCTACTCCTGAGCGGCGCCAGATCTCCGGATCTCTGCGTCAGCCCTCACCGCTCACTGCCGGAGGGCAGCTCGGATTCATGCGAGCCGTCGGTGATCGACCGGCTCGTCTTTTCCCGCCCGGCACCATCGCTACAGGGTCGGTTCGCCCGTTCTCGACCCGGATTCGTGTCGCAGGCCGGAACAGAATCGGGTCGAGAACACACTGGGGTCCGGATGCCCAGGTTCAGGCGCGGCGTGCGATGCGGCGCAGCGGAGGTTCGGTCGTCGGCGGCTGTTTGCGTGGCGGAAGTTCTCCGAGCACTCGCGTCGGAGATCGCAGCGATCTCGGCGACCGCTCGCTCGAACGCTTCCTCGGTCGCCGCCGACGTCTTCTGGACGCCGGTGATCTTGCGGACGTACTGACGGGCGCCGGCTTCGATCTCGACGTCGGTTGCCGGCGGCTCGAGTCCTCGCAACGTCGTGATGTTGCGACACATCAGACGGTGCTTCCGGTGGTGAGGAGATCCTGGGTCTCGGGATGTCGCCGCATGTAGGCAGCGGCGTAGGGGCAGACGGGACGGATCGTCTGTCCTCTCGTGCGCACGGACTCCAGGACGCCCTCCATCAGCACGGCGGCGAATCCCTGACCCTGGTGGGCGGGGTCGGTCTCGACGTGCGGCACGGTGACCACATCGCCCGACACGGAGTAGTCGGCGAGGCCGACCCGCTCACCGCTGAGGAGGAGTTCGAAACGTGACGAGTCGGGAACGTCGATGACGGAGAGATCCTGTGCAGCCATGGCAACAGCGTAGCGATGTTGCTATGGTCATTCTCAATGAGTGGGAATCACGCCGGACACGAACACGGCCATGGCGGAGACGGTGCACGCCTGGGCGTGGCCGCTGGCGCCAACTCGATCTTCGCCGTGGTGCAGATCCTGGTGGGGCTCGCCATCGGCTCGGTCGTCGTGCTCGCCGATGCCGCGCACCAGGCCGTCGACGCGCTCGGGCTTGATCACGGCGTTCGTCGCCATCCGCATCGCTCGCCGCCCGGCATCCCACGACTGGTCCTATGGCTTCGGGAAGGCCGACGCGCTCGGCGGCTTCGTCTCGGCACTGCTGCTGGTGGCGTCTGTCGGTTGGATCGTCGCCGAGTCCGTGCGCCGCCTGATCGAGCCGGAGTCGGTCGAAGGCGGCGGCGTCATCGTGATCGGTCTGATCGCAATCGCCGTCAACGGCGCAGGCGTGCTGCTCGTCGGCCACGGCCACGGCGACGAAGCCATCTCATTGCGCGCCGCCCGACTCCACTTGCTCACCGACCTCGCCGGCTCCGTCGTGGTCGTGCTGGCCGGTGTGCTGTTGGTGACGACCGACGCGTCGTGGATCGACCCGGCAGCGTCGCTCCTCGTGTCGGTCGCCGTGCTCTGGTCGACGTGGCACCTGATCCGTTCCGCCGTCGGCGTCCTGCTCGACCGTTCTCCCGCAGGCATGTCCGCGCCGGACCTCTCGAACGTCCTCTCGTCGCACGTCGACGTGGACGTTGCCCATCACGTCCACGTACGTTCACTCGGAGCCGGCCGCCACAGTGCCTCCGCCCACGTCGTCGTGCACGGTGAGACCACGGTCCATCGCTCACAGGAGATCGTCGACGAGTTGAGCATCCTCGTGCAGGATCGTTTCGGTGTCGAACACATCACGATCCAGATCGAGTGCGAACACCACTGCGCGGAGGGCGAAGAGGAACACGACGGCCACGCTCACTCGGCCGGTGGTGCGCACTGACCGCGAGCACGTCGCGTCTGCGAGAGTGGAGCCATGAGTGAGCGTTCGCACAGCATCCGATACACCGAGGCCGTGGAGTCGTTCGTCGAGTTCGCCCGGACGCTGACGGACGACGAGTGGGCGACCCACGTTCCGTGTACGCCGCTGTGGACCGCCCGCGACGTGCTGTCCCACGTGTCCGGTCTCCCAGACGATGGCATCGCCGGGCGGATGGAAGGTGCCCCGGGCGAGGCCTGGACCCAGTCGCAGGTCGAACGCAACGCCGAACTCACCGTTGACGAACTGCTCACGCGACTCACCAGTCAGTACGAGATGTTCGGCGGCGTGCTCGATCAGATCGGGGAGGGCCGGCCACCCCTCGACTGCCACTCCCACGAACACGATGTCCGCCAGGCGGTCGGCCGACCTGGAAACCAGGATTCGGCGATCATCGACGATGCGAGCAAGTTGATGCTCCTCGGGCTGGCCGACCTTCCGGTCGGCTTGACCGTCACCTTTGACGATCGATCGGAGCACGTCCTCGGAGCGACCGACGGTGCATCGAGTGCGACGTTGTCGGTCTCGAAGTTCGACATGTTCCGTTCGCACCTCGGCCGCCGGACCGCGCGACCAGGTTCGGGCCTTCGACTGGTCCGGGGACGACGCACGCGGTCGAGTCCGCCATGGCGGGCTGGTTCATGTTCGGCCCGAGCGAGATCGACGATCGCCGAGTAGTTGCAGGAGGTTCGGATGGACTGGGTGTCACGGATCGTCGAGGAACGGCTCGCGAAAGCGACCGAGCGCGGCGAGTTGGACATCCCGGATCGCTTGAAGGGCAAGCCCATTCCGGGGATCGACGAGTCGCGACCCGACGGTTGGTGGGCCGAGTCGCTGGTTCGGCGGGAACGCAGTCGCGTTCGCCGCGAGGATGCTGACGCGGCGTTGGTCTCGGCGCGCGTCGAGTTCTGGCGGGCCGCCTCCGAACGGGAACTCGCCGAGTTGGTGGCGTCGGCGAACGCGATGATCGCTCACGTGAATCTGAATGTCGTCGACGCCGACCGTCTCGAACTGCTCGACCCCGCGGACATCGCACGCCGCTGGCGCGAACCTGCGTTCCTGAAGGTCAGGCGAGCGCCTGCTCCACGTCGCTGAGCACGTCGACGGTCTCCTCGAGGCCGACCGACAGACCGGATCAGGCCCGGGCGTGACCCCGGTGCGACTCCTGCTCGTCGGGCGTGAGGCTCGCGTGGGTCGACGATGGCCGGGTGGCACACCAGCGTCTCGGGCCCACCGAGCGAGGTGGCGACGCGACACAGAGCGACACGGTCGAGGAACGACACCGCAGCGTCGCGGGACTCCCACGTCGAACGACAGCACCGTCCCGTACTGCAGCAGTTGACGGCTCGCCAGGTCGTACTGCGGGTGCTCGCTCAGCCCGGGATAGTGAGTGGCCGCGACAGCGCGGATGGTCGGCGAGCATCACGGCGAGCGATCGGGCCGATTCGTTCTGCTGACGGGTGCGCACGCCCAGCGTGCGGATGCCGCGGAGCGCATTCAGTGCGTCGAACGGTGACGGCGTGGCACCGTGGAGCACCGCGTACGCCCAGATCTCGGCGAGCAGGTCCTCGTCGCCCGAGATCACTCCGAGCGTCGCGTCGTTGTGGCCGGCGATGCCCTTCGTGGCGGAGTGCAGCGAGATGTCGACACCGTGGTCGAGTGGTCGTTGTCCGAGCGGCGTCGCGAAGGTGGAGTCGACAACGGTGAACGGGCCCTTGATGGCACCGAGTTCGTCGAGGTCGGCGAGTTCCAGCCGCGGGTTCGACGGCGTCTCGGCGAGCACGACCATCGTCTGCCCTGGCCGAACCGCGGCGGCGAACGCGCCGGGCTCGGTGACGTCGACGAACGTGGTCTCGATGCCGAGGCGCGCACACGGTCCCTGCAGGAAGGCGAGCGTCCCGGCGTAGAGCTGGCGCTGCGCCACCACGTGAGACGCCGGCCGAGCAGAGCCCGAGAACGGTCGATGCGATCGCCCCCATCCCGGACGCGAAGGCGAGGGACTCCTCGGCCCCTTCGAGGTCTCGGACGGCTTCTTCGAACGATCGGACCGTCGGGTTGCAGTACCGACTGTAGAAGTCGGTGTGGCGAACGGACGTGGCGCGTCGGTTGGCGTCGTCGAGTGATTCCGACTCCCATGTGGACGACGCCCACAGTGCCGGGTGCGAGCGACCGACCACTGGCCGCGCGACCGGCGGTGATCGCCGTGGTGGCGGGGGATGGGGTGGCCGGATCGGACATCGAGCGAACGATACCCGACTGCCCGGGTCGGCATTCTCGCCGTGGTCTCTCGTACAGTTGACGGCGTGCACGATCGTCTGGATCGCGAGGCAGTGGAACGGGTGCTGCTACGCGCCCACTCGATCGAGGCCAGCAGTCGCCCGGATCGGATTCGGGCGGCATCGAACCGAGCGCGCTGATCGATGCAGCGACCGAGGTCGGCATCGATCCGAACGCAGTCCGGGACTCGCTGGCGGTCGAGCGTTTCGTCGGACCCGACGCGGGGGTGCGCAGGTTCGACTGCGTGGCCGGCCCCGATCGCATCGTCGTGGAGCGGGAACTGCACATGACGGTCGACGAGGCGATCGACGGAATCGAAGCGTGGCTGACGACCGTGTACCGGATGACCTGCGATCGTCGTCAGGGGGGTCGTGTTCGCACGCCGTCGCACCGACACCGTGGCGCAGCTCGGACGCATGCTGTCGACCGCGCGAGGTGACGGCCGCCTGGCGGCGACGTCGCTGGTCGTGGAGGCCGTTCCGCAGGTGGTCGGCACGACACCCGCCCGGTCCCGGACACTGGTGCGGATCAGCGCGGACCGTGCGACGCCACGACAGGTGCGACTCGCCGGTGGCGGTTCACTCGCCGGAGCCGGCGTCGCCGGCGGAGCGGCTGCCGCGGCTGCCGCCACCGCCACCGACGCGTTCATCGCGTTCCCGGCCATTGCGGTCCCGATGACCGTCGTCGGCTACGCCGTTGCCAGATCGGGTCGTGGCAGCGCAGATCGGCTCGAACTCGAACTCGAACGATTGGTGTCGCGTGTGGAGCGCGGCGAGCGACCGACCGGGTTCATCGGGCGGATCGCACGCCGAGCGAAACAGGCCGCGATCAAGAGCCGCTGACCGGACGCAGATCAGTTGGGTCCGGCCGACACGATGATCTGGCTGGCGTCGCCGCCGAAGGTGCTGATGACGAGCGTGCGGTCGCCCATCGAGAACGAGCCGATCAGCGGCGTGACCTGGTCGGCTTCTGCCCACCCTGCGTCGAGCACCAGCGACTCGTATGCGTCGAACAGAGCCTCACCGTCCTGCCCGGTGCCGTCGTACTGCAGTTCGTAGAGCGCTCGATCAGCGTCGCCGTCGTCGTTGCGAATCTCGACGAACGTGAGGGTCATCTCGTCGATCGGGTCGGTCGGTACCGTGGGATCCCACCCTGCCGGAACCTCCGCTTCCGGGACGTCCGCTCCGCATCCGGAACGCCGGCGTCCTCGGCGGCGTCGGTCTCGGTTTCGACCTCGGGGGTCTCCTCGAAGTCGGTCTGATCCGTCGTCTCGGTGTCGATCGACTCGGTGTCCGCGTCAGGGCTCGCGCCGGCGGGGTCGCTGGAGTCGCTCCCGCCACAGGCTGCGAGTGTGAGTGTGAGCGTGGCGATGACTCCGAGGGCCGTCGATCGAGGAAGGTTCATGCGGCGAGACTTGCAGAACCGATGTCGGGCTCGCGCTGATTTGTCCGTCAGCGGCTGAGCGCCGGGGACTGTGGATCGAGCAGTTCCGCCGAGATGGCGTCGACGAGTGCCGCGGCCACGGCGGGCGTGTCGCCGGGGACCGTGCGCACGATCTGGTGGACCACCGGAAGGCGCGGCAGGTCGTCTCCCGGGCGCCAGGCGACGATGTCGTCCCCGATGTAGCGCGACCCGAGGACGCCGACGCCGAGTCCGGCCTGTAGCGCCGCACGCACGCCCGAGATCGACGAGGCGGAGTAGGTGACCGTGTGTTCGATGCCCGCAGCCTCCAGCACCGGCTCGCTCAGCGCGCGGTAGAAGCAGTGTTCGCCGAACGTGATCAGCGAGACGGCGCCGGAGCGGTCGGGAGGCGTGTCGCTCCCCGTGACCCACCGCAGTTCGTCGGTCCACAGGATCGTGTCGGAGGTGCGGAGCCGATCGTCGTCGACCTGGATGATCGCCACGTCGATGGCGCCCTGGTCGAGGTGACCGACCAGATGCTCGGTGTGGTCGATCACGAATTCGATCGTTGCGCCCGGATGGATGCGCTTGAACCGGCCGAGCAACGAGGCCATCCTCGTCGGGTCGACCTCTTCGTTCGAGCCGAGCTTCACGCTGCCGTTCAACTCGGTGTCGCCGAGGCGAGCGGCGGCTCGGTCGTGGACCTCGACCAGTGTGCGCGCGTCGGCCATCAGCGCTCGGGCGTCTCGGGTCGGGCGGATGGCCCGCCCGTCGCGGATCAGGAGCGTTCGCCCCACCCGTTCTTCCAGCCGCTTGATCTTCCAACTGACCGCCGACTGCGACATGTGGAGATGTTCGGCCGCCCGAGTCATCCCGCCGTGGTCGAGCACGGCGAGCAGCGTGCGCAGCGATTCGACGTCCAGTTGCATACAACGAGTATGACACCGCGTCATGGAAAGCACAAGAACGTGTCGCTTGCGTCATGATGGGGTGCGGCGCACAGTGGAATCCATGACCTGCACCACTCACGCCATCCTCCGCCATTCGACGGGTACCGGCGCTCCCGGCGCTCGACCCGTGGCAGCGTCGCCGGCGGTGCCGACGGCGTCGTTCGGGCGTCGCCGCACCATCGCAGCACGACTTCGCAGCGCTGCGCTGTGGGTCTGGCGGCTGCTCCCACCACTGTCGTCGTCGACACCGAGTGACGAGGCCATCTCGACGCTGTCGCCGAGCGACCGGCTGGGCGAACGCCGCTGATCGGTGGCCGATACCGTCGACTCGGTGACCACATCGTTCCGCTTCGACAACTCGTTCGTCGCGCGAACTCTCCGGCCTGTACGAACAATGGAATGCCACGCATGCATCGGCGCCCGAGCTGCTCGCACTCAACGACGAGCTGGCGCACGCGCTGGGTGTCGAACCAGCCGAGCTGCGATCGCCTGCCGGTGTCGACGTGCTCGTCGGCAACAGCGTGCCCGACGGTGCCGAGCCGGTCGCTCAGGCGTACGCCGGGCACCAGTTCGGTGGGTTCTCACCGCGTCTCGGCGACGGTCGGGCACTCCTCCTGGGCGAAGTGATCGACGTCGACGGCGTGCGACGGGATCTCCATCTCAAGGGGTCGGGCCGCACGCCGTTCGCTCGCGGTGGCGACGGGCTCGCAACGGTCGGTCCGATGCTGCGTGAGTTCGTGATGTGCGAGGCAATGCACGCGCTGGGCATCCCGACGACTCGCGGGCTCGCCGTGGTCGCCACCGGTGACCAGGTGCGGCGAGAGACGATGCTGCCCGGAGCGGTGTTCGTGCGGGTGGCCAGCAGTCACCTCCGCGTCGGTACGTTCCAGTACGCAGCGTCGCTCAACGACCCGGACGTACTCGCTCTCACTGGTCGACCACGCGATCGCCCGGCACCATCCTGCAGCCGCCGACGCCGCCGTACCGGCGCTCGCGCTCCTCGATTCGGTGATGGACGCCCAAGCCGAATTGATCGCCCGGTGGATGAACGTGGGCTTCATCCACGGCGTGATGAACACCGACAACGTCACGATCTCCGGCGAATCGATCGATTTCGGGCCCTGCGCCTTCATGGACCGATACGACCCCGAAACGGTGTTCAGCTCCATCGACCAGGGCGGTCGCTACGCCTACGGCAATCAGCCGGCGATCGGCCAGTGGAACCTGGCTCGTCTCGCAGAGCCGTTGCTCACGCTGATCGACGACGATCTCGACGTGGCCGTCGAACGAGCCACTGCCCTCCTCCAGCGCTTCCCCGAGCGGTACGAGGCCCACCTGCTGGTCGGCCAGGCCGCCAAGCTCGGCCTGCCCGCAGATCATCGCGATGTCGGTGAACTCGCCAGCGACCTGCTCGCATTGATGCAACGACACGGCGCCGACTTCACGATGACATGGCGGGGGCTGCGAGACGTTCTCGATGGGAGCGATGCCGTGCTCCGACCAGAATCGAACGTGGTCGATCCCGACGTCGATGCGTGGCTGGCTCGGTTCCGCTCGGCTCACGTCGCTGCAAGCGTGAACGTCGGCGACGCAACCGCTGCCATGGATCTGGCCAATCCGATCTACGTGCCTCGCAACCACCTCGTCGAAGCGGCGCTGTCGGCCGGCATCGCCGGCGATCTCGCACCGTTCGAGGAACTGATGGACGTGCTCGCCGCCCCGTTCACCGAGCGTGTCGGCCTCGACCGGTTCGCCGAGCCTGCGCCCGACGGGTTCGCTGACGGATACCAGACCTTCTGCGGCACCTGAACCGCTCGAGCAACGGCCGGGCTGCAGCAAGATCGTCGACGGACGACTCCGATTTTTCTGCCAATTTCTTGACGTGGTGGTCGAACCGGCCCCGAGCAAGGGGGCTAACGTCCACGCTCACGCTGCTTGTCTGATCGGAGTTCGGATGCGTCCTCGCGGGCGGTCGTTGCTGTTTCCCATGGGTCGCCGGAATGCGGTTGCCCGGTTGGTGATCGTGATCGTCGCGCTCTGCGGGTCGGTCCTGTGGTCGACGGGCTCGGCCTCGGCTGCGACGGACATGGCCGTGACGGTCGGGTACGGCGGGTACGTCCAGACCGGGCGCGCGTACCCCGTGAGCGTCGAGGTCACGGCCGACGAACTGTTCACGGGCGTGATGAGGTTCTCGACGACCGGCGCATTCGGTGGGACGGAACGCGCCGTCGAGTTCGCAGGCGGAACCGTCAACGACGTCGAGATCGTCCTCGACCAGTCACCCTTCGACAACGGTTCGCTCGAGGTCCAGTTGATCGACGACGACGGGACGGTCGTGGAGAAGACGACGGTCCGGCCACGGATTGCCTCGAACAGCGACCTGGTGGGCGTGTTCCCGGGTGCCATCGGCGCCGCACTGCCGGAGAAGGTGAGTGTGCGCGCCGACGCCGGCGACGCACTGCTGTTCCCGGTCGGCCCGGAAACGCTCGACGACGGTTGGGGCGTGCTCGATCCACTCGATGCGATCGTGGTGACGGCCGACGATCTGCGCGACCTCGACGACGACGACCTCGACATGCTCACCGGGTGGATCAACACGGGCGGTCGCCTGCACGTCGACGAGCCCGTCGGGAGCGAGATTCCGGGCCTGCCTCCGGAGTGGCAGCCGATCGGTGCCGCACCACACGCTGCTGGTCACGGTGAGGTCATGCTCACCAACGGTGCCGCAGCAGCGGGGGACTGGCAGGAGTTCCTCGAGCCCGCACCGTCCTCCTCGCGCATGGCGGACGAAGGCTTCGGCGACGTCAGCGGGTTCTACGGGGGCGAGCCGCTGAGCTGGTCGCTGGGCCACGATGCAGGATTCTCGTTGCCGTCCGTCACGACCATGATCGTGCTCCTCATCGGCTACGTGCTCCTCGTCGGCCCGCTCCTCTGGCTGGTCCTGCGGGTGCTCCACCGGCCCGGCCTCGCATGGGCCCTCGTGCCGGTGACGGCGATCGTGGTGACCGGTGTGATCTGGGTCGCTGGTTCCTCTTACCGCTCCGGAGTCGAGGTCGCCCAGGGAACCGTCGTCCAGGTGGGCGACCGAGGGTCGGTCGCCACGACCTTCGAGCTCGTCAACTCGCGTACCGGCGCAGCGAAGTCCATCGACCTGCCCGCCGACTGGCTTCCGACCACGCCAGCCCAGGAGCCGCGTCAGGGCTCGATCACGGTGTCCGGTGACGAACAACGCCGCATCACCACCGAGGTCGACGCCGGCGGTTTCGCCGTGCTCGGTGGCACCGGCCCGGCGAGCGAATTCGACGGTGCCGTCGAGGTGTCCGCACGATCGTCCGAGCCCGGCCAGGTGGTCGGAACGATCACGAACCACCTCGACATCGAACTGCGCGACGTCGGGATCTTCGCCGACTCGGCCGGCAAGAACGTCGGCGACATCGGTGCTGGTGAGAGTGTCGACTTCGAACTCACCTCCAAGCCGGTTCGCCCCAACACCGGACAATCGGTCGAGTTCGTCGTGTGGCCCGGTGCGCTCCCACCGGAGTGGACGGGGAATTTCAACACGGTGTTCGCTCCCGGCGAGGTGAACATGAGCCTGTGGGGCGAGTTCGGTTCACGTTCGTCGGTCAACGCTCGCGGCGTGGGCGACCTCGTGGTCGGCGGCTGGACGAACGAGCTCCCGTCACCCATCGACGACTCGGTCACGCTGGGCCGGACGCTGGTCATGGCGCGCAGCGAGATCATCCCGTCAGGCGATGCGCTGACGAACGTGTCCGTCCAGCGTGATCTGGTGCGCGGCAGCAGCGAACTGGGCTCCGACTTCACGATGAACGACGGATGGGGTGGTGGTGCGATGGTTCGCTTCGTCCTCCCGGACGATGCGGCAGCTGGCGGCGATCTGGTCCTCCAGGTGCCGGCCAGCCAGCGTCGCATCGAGATCTTCGACGACGGTGAGTGGAAGCAGGTCGACGTGGGCGAGTACGAGAAGGGTGTGTTCACGTTGCCGGCGACAGCCGTCGACGGTGATCGGGTGTACGTCAAGGTGTTGATCAGCTTCGATCGCGCAGCCGACTGGCGCGACCTGTCGGTGCGAAGCCGGACCGACGCCGACGACGCCGCTCCGCTGATGTTCGCCACGGAGGTCGCAGGATGAGCGACGTCATCGAGAAGACGGGTGTCGAACCCGCTGGACCGGACCTGTCCGAAGCAGCCCACCCGGCCATCGCCGTGAAGAACCTGACGAAGCGTTACGGCAAATTCACGGCGGTCGAGGATCTCGTCCTCGACATCCCGCAGGGTTCGATCTACGGGCTCGTCGGACCGAACGGCGCCGGGAAGACCACCACGTTCGCCGTGGCAGCGACTCTGCTGAGGCCGACGAGCGGTTCGGTCGAAGTGATGGGCCACGACCCGGCACGCGATGCCCGTGCAGTCCGCAGGGTGATGGGTTACATGCCCGACGGGCTCGGCGTGTACGCCGATCTCGACGTCGACGAGTACCTCCGTTTCTTCGCTGCCGCATACAAGCTGCCGTCGTCCCGATGGGACCAGCTGATCGACGATCTGCTCGAGCTCGTCGCCCTCCATTCCAAGCGCACGGCGCGCGTCGACAGCCTGTCGCGTGGCATGAAACAGCGACTCAGCCTCGCTCGGGCCCTCGTTCACGACCCCGAGGTGTTGATCCTCGACGAGCCGGCCAGTGGACTCGACCCTCGCGCCCGCTCCGAACTGCGTTCGCTGCTCCTGCAGCTCGCGTCGATGGGCAAGACCATCGTGATCAGCTCACACATCCTCGCGGAGCTCGAAGACGTGTGCACCCACATCGCGATCATGCAGGAGGGCAAGGTCCTCGCCGCCGGCTCGACCTCCGACGTCACCAGCCAGCTCGCCGCCGGGCGACGGCTCCGAGCCCGTTTCGCCGACGGCACGACCGAGGACTTCGAGGTCGCCGACGAGACCGGGCAAGCCGAACTGCTCCGCCGGTTGGCGCTCGACTCCGAACGCCAGGTCATCGAGTTCACCCGTGTCGGCGGTGGCCTCGAAGAGTTGTTCTTGTCGCTGACGAAGGGAACCGACGAATGAGCTGGACCGTGAATCCGGTGCTGAACCGCGAGCTCACCGAACGGATGCGCGGGCCACGGGCGATGATCATGTTGTCGATCTATCTCGGCGTGCTCGGGGCGATCATCCTGCTCGTCTATCGCGCGACGGTGTCGGACAACAGCAACGGATTCGGTAGCTCACCGGTGACACAGTTGGCCGGCGTCGGCCAGAGCCTGTTCGAGTGGACGTTGCTGCTCGTCCTGCTGCTGGTCCTCTTCCTCGTGCCCGGCTTCACGGCCGGTTCGGTGGCAGGTGAGCGCGAACGACAGACGTTGCTGCCGATGCAGGTGACCTTGCTGCGACCCATCGACATCGTGCTCGGCAAGATCGGCGCGTCGGTCATGTTCACGCTGCTGCTCGTCGTGGCGACACTGCCGTTGCTGACCGTGTCGTATCTGATCGGAGGGATCCGGCTCGTCGAGATCTTCCAGGGTCTCGCGATCGTGCTGTTCACGGCGCTCGTGGTCGCAGCGCTGTCGGTTGCGTGTTCGACGTTCATGAAGCGCGTCCAGACCGCCACGGTGGTCTCGTATGCACTCGTGCTGCTGCTCCTCGCCGGAACGGGCATCCTGTACGCGATGGCGTGGCAGATCGACGCGTCACGCGGCGCCGACCCTGCCGACCCACCGGGGTGGATCCTGGCAGCGAACCCCGTCGTGGCGTTGGCCGATCTGAGCGGCGACGACCCGCTCGACCGGCAACTGCAGAACGACTTCGGATTCGGCAACGGTTCGAATTCGTTCGCGCCGCTCTCCGAACTCCGACGTGGCCTCTCGCCCGACCCGTTCTTCGACGGCCGCAACGACATCGCCTTCGATCAGTTCGGCAACCCGATCGGTGACGCCGACGTCCTGCGCAACGAACGGGCGGTGCCGCTCTGGATCCTCTTCGTCGGCGTCAGCCTCTTCTTCACGTTCGATGCTGTCGTCGGATCAGTCCGTCGACTGCGGGCACCGGCGGAACTGGAACGCTGATGTCGTCGCCGACCGTGGACGACGTGCCGTCGGTGCTGGCAGACCTCCTCCGTCGCGTGCGTCGCCGTATTCGTCTGGCCTGGTCGTTGGCCACAGCGGAACGGTGGGCGTGGCCATGCGCTGCGCTCGTGCTGGGTCTGATCCTCGCCGCACGCGCCGTGTCGTGGGGGTGGCTGCAACCCGCCGCCTTGGCGGTGCTCGTCGCCGCGGCGTTCGCCCTCGCCGTCGGGGCGTCGATGATTCCTTTGGAACCCGCCGCCGTCGCCCGGTCCGCTGATCGAGGTCTGGGCACACACGATGCGCTGTCGTCGGCGCTGCAGTTCCGATCGTCAGGCGGAGCCGACGACGTGTTCTCCGAGCGAATCGTCGAACGGGCGATGTCCGTCGCCCGGCGCGCCGACCCGCGTGACGCCGTTCCGCTCCACGCCCGGTGGCGACCGTTCGTCTCAGCGGGCGTCCTGCTGCTGATCGCCGCAGGGCTCATCCTCGTGACAGCTCCTCGCTCCGACTCGGTCAGCGCGTCCGAACGCGACCGGGCTGCGCTCGCTGACGAGGCCGCTGCACTGAACGAGCGCGCCGATGACCTGCGAGCAGACGAGGTCGCATCGCCCGACCAGCTCACGCTCGCCGACCAGTTGGACGAACTGGCCGAAGAACTACAGCGCGCCGACGGTCTCGACGACGGACTGTCCGCGCTCGATCAGGCGCAGAGCGAACTCGACGCCAGCATCGACGACACGTTCCTCGCCGAGAAGTCGGCGGTCCAGGGCCTCGACCGATCGCTCGCAGCACAGCCCCTCGGTGCCACTGCGGGCAGCGCCGCTGAACAGCTCGCTGCGCTCGGCGACGAACTCGATGGTCTCTCCGACACCGAGCGGGCCGCGCTCGCCGAGCGTCTGGCCGCTGCAGCCGAAGCGCAATCGGCCGGCAACCCGGCCGCGGCTGCAGCTCTCGGAGACGCTGCTGCGTCGTTGAGTGCCGGTGACCTGTCGGGCGCGGCCTCTGCGCTCGCCGATGCGTCCGATGCCCAGGCTGCGGGCGAGCAGTCGGTGAGCGATCAGGCAGCCCGAGCGAACAGCGCCGATCAGTTGGCTGATGCCTCGGATCGCCTCGAGTCCGGTGACGGTGGCTCCGGGAAGAGCGGTGACGGCGAGGGGCGGGGCCAGGGCGATGGATCCGGCGACGGTCAGGGGTCC
This sequence comes from Ilumatobacteraceae bacterium, assembly GCA_963797925.1. Lineage (GTDB taxonomy): Bacteria > Actinomycetota > Acidimicrobiia > Acidimicrobiales > Ilumatobacteraceae > Ilumatobacter_A. The sequence continues at coordinate 528,801 of CAWCQZ010000004.1, forward strand.
GGTTCAGGCCAGGGGAGCGGCCAGGGACAGGGCCAGGGTCAAGGGCAGGGCGGATCCGGCAGCCCGAGCGGCCAGGTCACGGGAGCGCCCGGCGGCACCGGTCAGGGACAGGGCGGTCAGGGAACTCCGAACGGCACTGGCCAGAGCACCGAGACGGGCGATGCCGACGCCCCGACGATCTGGTTGCCGGGAGGCGCGTCCGACGAACAGTTCGTCGACGGTCAGGTCACGTCCGACGACACCGAGACGGTCGGTTCCGGTCAAGCCGTCAGTTCGTCGTCCGGCGCACGGGTCCCCGTCGACGACGTGATCACCAGCTACCGCGACGAGGCCGTCGCCGCACTCGATCGCGGCCAGGTGTCGCCGTCGTCCCGCGAACTCGTCCAACGCTATTTCGATGCCATCTCCGGCGGAGGCTGAACAGCATGCACACCCCACACCATTCGCGCAGCGCAGCAGCATGGTCGTCATGAGCGACATGACACCGGAGCGCTACGCCACGACGGCGGCGGACATCGAGCGAGAGGTCGGACGCGTCATCGTCGGCCAGCGCGACCTCGTACGCAGCGTCGTGCTCTGCCTGCTGTGCGAAGGGCACGCGCTGCTCGAAGGCGTCCCCGGTCTCGGCAAGACGATGTTGTTGCGCACGCTCGCCGACGCCGTCGACGTCGAGTTCTCCCGCGTCCAGTTCACGCCGGACCTGATGCCGGCCGACATCGTCGGTACCCAGGTGCTCGAACCCGACCGACGACGGTTCGCGTGACTTCCGGTTCCGCGCCGGGCCCGTGTTCGCCAACCTGGTCCTGGCCGACGAGATCAACAGGGCCACCCCCAAGACACAGTCGGCGATGCTCGAGGCAATGCAGGAGCGCTCCGTCACGGTCGGCGGCGTCACCCGGGCACTACCGCGTCCGTTCCTCGTGATGGCGACGCAGAACCCGCTCGAGATGGAAGGCACGTATCCGCTCCCCGAAGCGCAACTCGACCGGTTCCTCCTCAAGATCCACGTCCCGCTGCCGTCGGCCGACGACCTGGTGATGATCCTGAACCGCACGACCGGCACCGCCACGACCACGGCGTCGTCGGTCGCTGATGCCGAGGTGCTCGCTGCGATGGTCGACCTGACGCGGTCGGTTCCGATCGCTGATCACGTGCTGCGGTTCGCCGTCGACCTCGTGGTCGCCAGCCATCCGGAGTCGGAGTCCGCTCCCGATCTGGTGCGTCGGTACGTGCGTTTCGGAGCGTCACCACGCGGCGCTCAGGCGCTCGTCCTCGCATCGAAGGCGTCCGCCCTGCTCGACGGCCGTCCGTCGTCGTCCGTCGACGACATCGAATCGGTCGCCCACGGTGCGCTGCGCCACCGACTCGTGCTGGGCTACGAGGCCACCGCCGACGGTGTCGACGCCGATCAGGTGGTCGACGCGATCCTGGCATCCGTTCCGCCGCCCGGCGCCGGTGTCCGGGGCGCTCCGTAAGGGCACACCATGGCATTGCTCGACCCGTCGCTGTTGGCCCGCCTCGAACGGTTGCAGTTGGCCACGCGCCGACCGTTGGCCGGTCATCTCGCGGGCGAGCACCGGTCGAAGCGGCACGGGACGTCGCTCGACTTCGCCGACTATCGGGAGTACACACCCGGCGACGATTTCCGACGCATCGACTACAACCTGCTGGCTCGCCTCGACGTGTTGCTGATCAAGCTGTTCGAGGCCGACGACGAACTCGACGTGCGGCTCCTCGTCGACACCTCGGCGTCGATGGGCACCGACGACAAGCTGTTGCAGGCCCAGCGGGTCGCCGCGGCGCTCGGCTTCGTCGCGCTGGTACGGCGTGACGTGGTGACGCTGAGTCGGTTCCCCCATCACGGGCGGGCTCCCCGGTACCTCGGTCGTCAGTCGGCGCCCCGGTTGTTCGAGGACCTCGAAGCGCTCACGGCCTCGGGTGAGACGGCGATGTCGGCAGCGATGGTCCGACACCTCGCCCGACCAGGTGCGTCGGGGCTGACCGTCCTCGTCTCCGATCTGCTCACGCCCGAATGGGAGCAGGCGATCACCCGACCCACGGCGCGTGGCGGCGACCTCGTCGTGGTCCACGTGCTGGCGAAGAACGACATCGAACCCACGCTGTACGGCGACATCGACGTGATCGATCGCGAAGACACCAGCCGGGTCGCGGTGAGCTTGTCGGCGGACACGATCGCCCGATACACGACTGCAGCGACGGAATGGCTCGACGCCGTCGCCGCTCGGTGTCGACAAGTGGGCGCCGGATACGTCCGAGTCGACAGCGATGACGACATCGAGCGCCTGCTGCTCGCCAATTGGCGACAGGAGGGCGTACTGAAGTGAGGTTCGCGAACCCGGCCGGGTGGTGGTTCGTCCTCGGCATCGTTCCCGTGCTGCTCGTCCACGTCCTGCGTCCTCGACGTCTCGCTCACGTGGTCAGTTCGACCTTCCTCTGGCGCTCGGTCGAGCGTCCCGTCACGTCGGCAACGCCGTGGCGCCGGCTGCGCCCATCCTGGCTCCTGTTGCTCCAACTCCTCGCGGTCGCCCTGATCGCCACGGCCATCGCCAACCCGGTCCGCGTCGAAGCGACGCCGCTGGCCCCGCACACGGTGTTCCTCGTCGACGGATCAGGATCGATGCGAGCACTCGACGGATCACCGACGCGCCTCGACACCGCGAAGGGCCGGGCCATCGAACTGTTCGACGACCTGCCGTCAGGCGGGGTGGCGAGCGTGATCGAGATCGGGGTGCGACCACGGGTGCTCCTGTCGTCGAGCAGTGACACGGACCTGTTCGCCTCCGCCATCGGGTCGATCGACGCGGGAGAGGGCAGCGCAGATTTCGCCGGAGCGTTCTCGCTCGCTGCCGGACTGGAGACAGGCGACGCGCCGATCGGGTTCGTGCTGGTCTCGGACGGCGGCCTGACCGACTCGGACCAGCGGCTGCTCCCGCCCGGCACCCGCTACGAGCAGGTCGGTACCAGCGGAACGAACCGCGGCATCGTCGCGCTCGACGTGGAACCGAGCGACGACGGGCTGCGCGTCGCCGTCACCATCGCGAACGAGGGTGGGCCGGCATCGACACAGACCCTGCGGATCGACGTCGACGGCCGCACGCGCGAACGCGTGGAGCTGGATCTGGCGGCGGGTTCGACCACGGTGCACCAGACCGACCTCGCCACCGGTGATCGTGTCGAAGCCTTCCTCGAGGGTGAGGACCTGCTCGCCGCCGACAATCGCCGTACGGCGGTCACGCAACGCCGCCAACCGATCGCCGTGGAGATCGACGGGGCACTCGATCCGTTCGTCGGAGCTCTGCTCGCCTCGCTCGACGGCGTTCGGATCCTCGACGACACGGCCGACTCCTCCGACACGCCCGACCTCGTCGTCTACTCCGCCACGCCCGTGCCCGAGTCGCCGACGACGCCGTTCCTCGCCCTGCGGCCGCCGGGCGGGGTCCCGGGCGTCGACGTCATCGGCGAGGTGGAGGGGCCGGCGCTGACGCTCGTCCGGTCGGACGATCCACTGCTGACGGGCATCGACCTCTCCGATCTGGCGATCTCGACGGCACAGCAGGTGAAATCCGACACCGCTGAGGTGCTGCTCGGTGCCGCCTCGGCTCCGCTCCTGCTCCGAGGCCGGGTCGACGACGTGCGGTTCGCCTATCTCGCGTTCGAGCCGACCGATTCCAACCTTCCCGTGCAGGTGGCGTTCCCGCTGCTCGGGGATCGGCTGCTCGCAGAACTGGCCGGGGCCACCCTGCCGCCTGCGGCGCTCGACGTCGGTGATGCGATCGTCGTCCCGATCCGGACCGGTGCCACGGTCACCGATCCGGCGGGTGTGGTCACCGACGTGGCGCCCGGCACGACCGGGATGACGGCCGATCGTCCCGGTGTGTGGACCGTCGCCGCTCCCGATCGGCCGGCCGTGACGATCGCCGTCAACCCGGCCGCCGCCGAATCCGATCTCACACCGGTGCCGGCGTTGCAGACCGAACGGCGCGAGGCGCGACCCGGCGAGACCCGGCCGACCGACGAGACCTCGCTCCGACCGTGGGTGATCGCGCTGCTGGCACTCGTCCTCCTCGCCGAGTTCGTGCTCGCTCGCCGCCTCGTCGGCGTGGACCCTCGCCAGTGGCGCTTCACCGTGGCGCTGCGAGTGGTGACCGCGGTGGCGCTGATCGGTGCGGTGCTGAACGTCGGCTTCTCGCGCGGCGCAGGTGAGGTCGCGACGGTGTTCGTCGTCGATGCATCCGACTCGTTGGGTCCGAGTGGTCGAACCGAGGCGCTCGAGTTCGTCCGGTCGGCGCTCGACGAGCAGCCCGACGGCTCGCGCGCCGCCGTCGTGCTCTTCGGCGGTGACGCACGGATCGAAGTGCTGCTGCGTCAGCAGGCGGCCCTCGGTCGTCCGACGGTGCAGATCGACCCGTCGGAGACCGACCTCGCGGCGGCCCTGCGTCTCGGAGCCGCCATCCTCCCGTCCGATGCCCGTCGGCGGGTGGTACTCGTCAGCGACGGGCGCACCACCCGCGGCGACGCCGAGAGCGAGGCCGCCGAACTGCGCGACAACGGCATCGGTGTCGATGTGGTCACCGTCGAGTCGCCCGCCGGTGCCGATGTCGCCGTGGCGGCGATTCGAGCACCATCGGACGTGGCGGCGGGGGAGGGAATACCGATCACCGTCGACCTCGACTCGACCCTCGCCGGCCCGGCCGTCGTGACGTTGCGTCGCGACGGTGACATCGTCGGCTCCCAGCAGGTCGAACTCGTGGCGGGTCAACAGACCGTCCGGTTCGACGACGTCGCCGACGACACCGGGCCACGCAGATACCAGGTCGACGTCGAGAGTCGCCTCGACGGAGTCGGGCAGAACAACACGGGGTTCGCCGCAACCAGGGTGGAGGGTCCGCCGCGGGTCCTCGTGGTGGAGGGTGTGCGTGGTGACGGTGCCGAACTCGCCGGGGCGCTGACCGCCGGAGCACTCGACATCGACACGATCCAGATCGCCGACCTCCCCGACGTGACGGAACTGGTGTCGTACTCGTCGATCGTGCTCGTCGACGTGGACCAGCGACAGCTGACCGGACGTCAGGTCGGTGCCCTCACCGGAGCCGTCCGTGACGCCGGACGCGGTCTCGTGACGGTCGGGGGCGACCAGTCGTACGGGCTCGGCGGGTACTACACGAGCGACCTCGAATCGTTGCTGCCGGTCGTGAGTGAGATCCTCGACCCCAAGCGTCGCCAGACCGTCGCCCAGGTGCTCGCTGTCGACACCAGCGGCTCGATGGGTGCCTGCCACTGTGCCGAGGGCCAGTTCGCCAGCAACCGCCTCGATGGGGGAGTCAACAAGACCGACATCTCGCGCGCCGCTGCGGCTCGCACGATCGAGGCGCTCGGGGAGAACGACGAGGTCGGAGTGCTCGCGTTCGACGTGGAAGACCGATGGATCATCGACCTCCAGAAGCTGCCCGCACAGGACGTCGTGAACCAGGGGCTCGCCACGCTCAACCCCGACGGTGGGACGAACCCGTCCACGTCACTGATGACCTCGGCTGCCGCGCTGCGCAAGAGCAACGCTGCGCTCAAGCACATCATCTTGTTCACCGACGGCTTCACGGCAACGAACATCATCGACGACCTCGCCGAGGAAGCGGCCGGCCTCAGTGCGGAGGGAATCACCGTGTCGGTCGTGGCCACCGGCGAAGGGGCGTCGAGAGAACTGGCGGCGGTCGCCGATGCTGGACAGGGCCGCTTCTACCCTGGCCGAGACCTGCAGCAGATCCCCGAGATCATCATGGACGAGGCGGTGCTCGCCGCTCGCGACTTCGTGTCGGAGGGATCGTTCCTCCCCATCGTGACCTCGGCCCGACCGGTGGTCGCGAACCTGACCGAGTCGCCTCCGCTGCTCGGGTACATCGCCACCACCATCAAGCCCGGCGCCACCGACCTCCTCGAGATCGGCCCCGACGGTGACCCGCTCCTCGCCACCTGGCAGGTCGGGTTGGGAACTGCCACGTCGTGGACGAGTGACGCCTCGGACCGCTGGGCGCAGCGCTGGGCCACCTGGGACGGTTACGTGTCGTTCTGGTCGAACGTGGTCCGAGACACGTTCCCGCTGGTCTCGGAAGGCACGACCGCAGTCGTCGACGACGGTGTGCTGCGGATCCGGGTCGAGGGCGACGACGCAGCGGCGTTCGGTGACGACGCCACGGCGGTGGCCAGGATCACCGATCCGGACCTCGCCGGTCGCGAAGTGACGATGGATCGAGTCGGTGCCGACGCGTTCGTGGCCGAGATCCCGGTGGACGACGCCGGTGTCTACGTGGTGGGTACGTCGGTCACGACGGCGGACGGTTCGGTGCAGCAGGGAACCACCCTCACCAGTCAGTCGTACGGGCGCGAGTATCGCCCCGGAGTCCCCGACGCCGCAGCGATGGCCCGGATCGCCGCCGCCGGCGAGGGCCGGGTGGACATCGCACCCACCGCTGCCTTCGACCGTGCCGACCTCGCTGCGGGGTCGTCCAGAATCGACCTCGCGCGGTGGCTGCTGGCGCTTGCCGCGCTGACATTCGTCGTCGCAGTCGTGCTCTCACGCCTTGCACTACGCCCGACGGTGGCCCTCGCCGGTGTCACCCGGCGAACGGGAAGGCTCCGGTCGTGGATCGCCTCCCGTCAGCGATCGAGTTCGGGTGATGCGTCATCGGGCGCATCAACCGAACGACCTTCCGTTCGCATCGAGTCGCCCGACGCGTCGTCGACCTCGGCGGAGGCGGACGCCGCGTTGCTCGACGAGGTCGCACGGGCTGACGACGCCGCACGAGCGTCCGAGGAGTCGGCGACGATGTCGGCGCTCCTGGCGCGAGCACGTGAGGAACGAAAGCGCGACGGCGGGTCACCATCGACGTGACCTCGATCGGAGCGCCGACGAAGCGAACCAACGAGTACTGCGATCCCGCCCGAGGCCATGAGTGCGGCGCCCCACCAGACCGGTTGGACGAGAGGCGTCACCGTGAGGTCGTATCGAGCTGACCCGTCGTCGGCTGCGCTTCGCAGCACCACCTGGACATCGCGCAGCGGCCGCGAATCCAGCGCAGTTTCGGCCAGCAGCACACTGCGCTCGGGAAAGCTCACGAGGGCCGGTCGCAACACGGACTCCGAGCGGCCCGAATCGGAGACGTCGAGCGTCGCGACGACCGCCGTGGTGTCCGATGTGGGGCCGTCTTCGACGTCGACACCTCGATGGGTGAAGTCGAGACCGGCCAGTGCGGCCCGCTCTCCCGGAAACAGCGTCACGGTGGTGCGCTCCTGCTGGGTCGAACCGGCCACGCCGATCAAGAGGAGCGCGAACCCGACGTGGCCGAGGCGAATCGACCACCTGACGCCTCTGCCGGCCACGAGCCCGACCACGAGCGATCCCAGCACGGCGCCCACACCGGCCGACACGGCGAGAGCGAAGCCCGTCGCTGCCCCGCCGAGAGCGCCGAGCCCCAGGCCACCCACCGCGCCGAGCGCCGGCCACCACCGCCGGGTCGCGCCGAGCGCCAACGACGTCGCGGCGAGCGCGAAGATGGCCAACGGAGCCAGGACCGACGCATAGAAGCGTCCTGACACGATCCGGTTCCCACCGGCGACCAGCGGGTACAGGACGCCTTCCAGCACCGCCAACGCGGCGACGCACAGCACGAGCGTCGACAGCGTCGCGAGCCGACGGAGCCGCTGCCGGTCGGGCGTCATCGGTCGAAGCTTCAGGGCGGTGATGCCGATCGAGCCCGCGATCATGGCGGCGAGCACCGCCGACAGGCGGGTGTCGTCCGCAAACGCGTGTACCGATTCACCGATGCCAGCCCTGGTCACGGTGGTGCACACCAGGATCGCGATCCACGGTGCCGAACAGAGCCAGGCGACGAACCGGTCGTGCCCGGGTTGTCCCACGATGTGCAGCGCCGCCAACGTGAAGAGCCAGGCGACGAGTACCCCGTTCTCGACCGGGTCCCATCCCCAGAATCCGCCCCAACCGAGTTCCACGTACGCCCAGTTCGACCCGGTCGCCTGACCCACCGTGAGGAGCGCGAAGCTGAGTGCGAGAAGTGGCCGAGCCGTGGCCCGCCAGCGCGATTCGTCAGCCGCCGTGAGGGCGACCAGCCACGGGGCGATCGTCGAGACCATGCCGGCGTAGAGCAGGGGCGGGTGGTACAGCATCGCCGGATGTTCGAGGATCGGTTGGAGGCCGCTGCCACTGATCGCCGGGATCGCCAGTCGACCGAACGGGTCCGCGAACAGGATGACGCCGGCACCCAGGGCAGCGACGGTGGCCCCGCCCCACCGGGTGGCTGCATGTGCAACCGGCCCGAGGCGGGCGAACGCGAGCACGGCGCACACCGTCGCCACCATCGTCGTGAAGAGCAGGAGGGATCCGCTCGCCCCACCCCAGAGTCCAGCGACGCGGTACGGGCCATCGATCGACGCTCGAGCGTGGTCGGCGACGTAGGCGATCGAGAGGTCGAGCCTCCACAGCGAGGAAGCGAGACTCGTGGCGGCTGCGCCCAGGGCGACGGCGCTCACAGCGAGGCCGACCCGACATCGATTCGGGGCGATGACGGCGGCGACCGCGGCGAGCACGGCGATGCCGATCAGTGCCGTGCCGATCTCGACCACCCGAAACGTTACATCGACGGATGCGCAACGGTCCGCCACGGTTGCCATGTCGACCGTCGCACTCACCCGACTGGGACGTGAAGCGTTCGAGCGATACTCCGCGACGCTTCGCGAGATGCTCGATGGCTGAACAGCGCGTTCAGGGGGCCAAGGCGGCGATGACCTCGGCGTGCAGCAGGCCGTTGGTGCTGATCGCCGTGTCGTGCTGGTGCGTCGCTTCGCCGAGCCGATCGGTGAACGTCCCGCCTGCCGCCTCGACGATCGGCTTGACCGCAGCAAGGTCGTAGGGCGCCACCCCGACTGCATCCACAGCGATGTCCATGGCGCCTTCTGCAACGAGCATGTGCTGCCAGAAGTCGCCCATCCCGCGGCTGCGTCGCGCCCGCTGCTGCAGAACCACCAGGCGGCCGGTGAGCCCGAGGTCGTCCCATCCCGAACTGTGGGTGATGCTCGCCTGCGCCTCACTGACGTCGGCGACGGTCGACACCGACATCTGTCGCGTTGCTCCACGCGTCGCCACGTGCGCTCCGATCCCAGCGCCGCCCCACCAACGAAAGCCGAGCGCTGGTGCCGACACGACGCCGAGCAGCGGGACGTCCTGGTGGGTGAGCGCGATCAACGTCGCCCAGACCGGGATGCCGCGGACGAAGCCGGAGGTGCCGTCGATCGGGTCGATCACCCATCGCCAGGCCGAGTCGGCGTTGCCGGCGATCCCGTGCTCTTCGCCGAACACCCCGTGGTCGGGTCGGGCGGACGTGAGGGCGTCGACGATCAGTGACTCCGCTCCCCGGTCGATCTCGGTCACCTCCGTCGCATTCGTCTTCCAGTCGACGGTGAAGTCCCGTGCCGTGAAGTGAGGGAGCGTGTACGCATCGGCGGCGTCGGCGACCGAGAGTGCGAGTTCGAGGTCGTTTCGATCGGTTCTTTCATCGCCCATGCGGGTGGTTTCTACTAGGTGAGTAGTGGGCAGCGTGCGGCACCTTGCGTGACAACATCGCGGTCGACAATGGTGCAAGGGTGAGAACTCGACGATTCCTGCAGGTGGTTGCGGCGCTCGGCGTCGGCGTCGGAGCGACTGTGGCCGCGGGAGTGAATGACGTGCAGCCTGCGTCGGCAGCGAGTGAGCTCGCCTCTTTCGAGACCTCACCAGGAATCGTCCGTACGAATCTGCCGGTCAGTGCTCTGGACGTCGACGGAGTGAGCGGGCTGCTGTATGCCGTGACCGACGAACCAGCCCAGGCGCGCCTCGTCGCAGTCGATCCCGGGCCCAGCGATTCGGGGCCGATCACTCCGTTCGATTCCGTGCAGATCGTCGACGACGTCGCGCTCGAACCGAGTTCGGGTCTTCCTGACGTCGACGTCTCGCGCGACGGGCGATCCGTCGTCGTCGGCTCTGCTGATCGCGCCGTCGTGTACGACCGGGTGTCGCTGAGCCCGATCGCCACGTACTCCATCCCATCTCGTCACGTCGTGGCCTCGCCGAGTCGACCGGACCGCTTTCTCGCCGATCAGTCGACGATCGTGGACGGGACGTCCAGCTACGCCCTCACGGAGACCATCGACCCCTCGAACGGTGGTGCTCGCGCCGGAATCCGCCCGCCCTATTCGTGGGGGGCCGACAGCGAGTCGGTGATCGGCGTCGTGGATGGCCGTCTCGGTCGAGTCACCATTTCGGACCCTCCCGTCCTCGTGCAGATGGGGCCTCTCCTCGACGTCTCCACCTCGTCCTCGTTGACCTTCCAGGGGGACCGACTCCTGTACGGCAACATCTTGGTCGATCCCATCACGCTGACCGAGACGGATCGACTCGAACCTCTCGAGGTCGGTCCACGACAGGACGGCACGTCCTCGTTCGCAGTGGTCGGCGACGAGGGCCGACAGCCGGATCGGGAGGAGTTCGGCTGGCGGGTCCACGACGTGGACGATCTGGCGGCAGCGCCGATCGAGTGGTCGTTTCCCCTGGAGGCGAGGTCCTCCCTGTTCGGACTCGAAGGCGGGATACGCGACTGGGCGTCGCTCCCCGATCAGCGACTGGCGGTTTCCGAAGGACGGACCGGGCCAACGGCGTACCTGACCGTCGCCGACCCCGGACGGATGGCCGGTCCGTATGGAGAGTTTCACGCGGTGCAGCCCGCTCGCGTCCTGGATACGCGTGCCGGGATCGGACGTGACGGAATCGTCGGAAAGCTCGGAGCGGGTTCGGACATCGCGGTCGAGATCGCCGGTCAGGGTGGGGTTCCCGAGCGCGGGGTGCTCGCGGTCGTGATGAATGCAACCGTTGCGGATCCGACGCAGGCGAGCTACTTCTCGATCTGGCCGGCCGGCGTAGATCGCCCAGAAGTGTCCAACCTCAACTTCGGTCCGCGCCAGTCCATCGCGAATTCCGTGACGGTCGCTGTCGGCGAGGCTGGTGCGGTGCGGTTGGCAAATGAGTTCGGTTCAGCGCACGCCGTCCTCGATGTCGTCGGCTACTACTCGACCGAAGACGGTGAGCCTGGCGCACGCTATGCACCGGTCCCGTCACGCCGACTGCTGGACACCCGACCCGCAGCCGGAGGGGGAGGCCCGGTGGGGCCGCAGCGAACCGTGAGTGTGTCCCTTGACGACGTCGCCGTGCCGATGGAATCCGCCGTGAACCAATCAGCTGTTGCGGTTGCCCTGAACGTCACGGCCGTCGGTCCGACCGATGGTGGGTTCCTGACCGTCTGGCCATCGGATTCTCCGCGTCCGGTTGCCTCGAGCCTGAACTTCGCTCGAGATGTCACACGCGCCAATCTGGTCGTCGTCGGGCTGGGTGCGGACAACCGCTCCGTCGACATCTACAACGAGTCCGGTTCCACTGACGTGCTCGTCGACGTGTTCGGGGTGTACGTGCGCCCCGACGCGCCCCGCCTCGACCAGCAGGGGAAGTTCCTCCCGATCGAGCCGTTCCGCTCCTTCGACTCCCGGGTGGACAGTCCGTACGGTCCTCCCGGTCGCATCCCGGAGAACAACTCGATCATCTTCGGTAACTACAGCGGATGGACCGACATCTGGAACGTCACAGCGGTGAATCCGACAGCCGACGGCTTCCTCAGTGTGCTCGGCTTCGACCCCGATCGCCCGAACAACGAGTTTCCGACGACGTCGAACGTGAACTTCCGGTCGGGCGAGACCGTCGCCAACGGCGTGTACGCCCTCGGAAGCCCGGACACCGAGGTGTACAACCCGTTCGGCGAGACACACGTCGTCATCGATCGCTTCGGATATCTGACGCCGAGGTTCCAGCGGCCGGCGAACGAAGTGTGGGAACGGTAGATCCGCTTCAGCCGAAATCGGGCGTGCGCTTCTCCTGGAGGGCGGCGAGACCTTCAGCGGCGTCGGGCCCGAGGAAGTTGAGCATCTCGTAGGCGAGTGAGGCCTCGAAGTTCGGGAGCGCCTGGCGCAGCCAGTGGTTCAGTGCTCGCTTGGTCATGCGGGTCGCGTCGACCGGGCCGGCGGCGAGTTTGCGGGCCACGCCGAGGGCGGTGTCCATGACCTCATCCGCTGCGACCGCCTTGGAGACGAGCCCGATCCGTTCGGCCTCGCGGCCGTCGAGGAAGTCGGCGGTGAGCAGGTAGTACTTGGCCTTCGCCATGCCGCACAGCAAGGGCCAGATCGCCACCGCGTGGTCGCCGCCTGCGACGCCGAGGCGGATGTGGCCGTCGGTGAGCTTCGCATCCTCGTTGATGATGCTCACGTCAGCCATCAGCGCCACGGCGAGCCCTGCGCCGACCGCGACGCCGTTGATGGCCGAGACGATCGGTGTGTCGCAGTCGATCATCGTGCGCACGATGTCGCCGGCTTCCTTCATCACCCGCATCGTCTGCGCGTAGTCGCCGACCTGCTCGGCGATCCAGTCGAGATCGCCTCCAGCCGAGAATGCGCGACCCGCGCCGGTGACGACGACGGATCGGACCCGGGTGTCGTCGCCGATGGTCCGGAAGATCTGCGACAACTGCAGGTGCATCGCGGCATCGGTGGCATTCATCTTGTCGGGGTCGTCGAGCGTGATCAGCAACACCCCGCCATCGACACCGTCCGGCCACTCGAAGCGGAGGCGGTCGTACGACTCGTAGCGGTCGTCGCTCGCAGAGGTCGACAGTGTGGGCATGGCCGCGAACACTAGCCACCGGTGCGAACTCGATCGCTGGCGACAGGCGAGGCGAGGCGCGGTTCGATCCATCGACGAGCACCTGCGGACGAGGTGATCACCCGTTGGAGTGAGTTTGATCGTTCCCGGGTTGCCGACGCTCATCCCGACGCCGCTCAACGGGAGGGGCGAACAAGAGAGAAAGGAACTTTCATGGGCTACGGCATCGGAGGAGTTCTCATCACCATCCTCGTCATCTTGGCGATCATCTACTTCGCAAAGCGGGTCTGACCGGCCACACGCTTCCCTGAGCGGACACCGTCTCCGCCCCAGGATCGATGCTCCATCCGACACGGGTGGAGCATCGACGCGCGCCGGTCTCAGGCGCAGGTTCCGTTGGCGACCGTGGCGCTGCCGACCGCTGCCAGCAGTGCAGCAACCTCGACCTGATCGGTGGCGAAGCCGACCTGCTCTCGACCCCGAGAGTTCGCGTACACGATGCCGACCACGTCGCCGGCCTCGTCGAGCACGGGGCCGCCCGAATCGCCGACGGCGACGGGCCCGGCGAGCTCCAACGCAGTGCGCTCGATCACGTCGTCGACGTAGATGTCCTCGATGGTGACGAGCAACCGCTTGGTGATCACGACGGGCACCTCCTCGACTCCATCGTCGCGACCCCACGTGAGGATCGAGCCCGACGCGCCCTCGACGACCGAGACCGGGTTGGTCGTGACCTCGACGGCGGGCGCGGCGAGGCCGATGACGGTGAGTGCGGCCAAATCGGCGTCCTTGTCGAACGCCACGACTCGTGCCATGTGCTCGTTGCCGTCCGCGTCGACGACGACGACACCGGTCGCCCCCTTGATCGTGTGCGCCACCGTCACGACCACGGCCTCGCCGTCGCCTCGATCCACGACGACGCCGCTGCCCACGCTCTTCGCAAGACCGCACCCTTCGGCAACGACGCCCACGCCGCTCAGCGCGACATCTGACGGCTCGTCGGCATCGAGGGGTTCGGCGCAAGATGTGGCGAGCAGGCTGATCGCCGCCATGAAGGAGACGACGCACCGGCACGTGTTCGATCGGTCGGACGCGGTCACCCCCACATGGTTGCAGGCCCCGGCCGTCGGTGTCTCACGATCCGGTCGCAGCGAGGCATCGACGCTGGCACGATGTGGCGATGGAGTTGCGTATCTTCTCGCCGACCGCGATCTCGGTCCGAGCGGTCACCGACCCCCGCGACGTCCTGCTCGATCGGTCCGGCGACCACTGGATCGGCACGGTCGACGACGGTGCCACGTACGGCCTGGTCGCCACGGGCCCCGACGGAAGTCGAATCTCTGCGGACCGCACCCTCGTCGATCCGGACTCGACGACGGTCTGGTTCCACGAGCACCACCGCAGAGACGCCGCTCGCCCCGACGCCGGACCGAATCACGAGATCGCGCCACGCGCCGTCGCCGCGCCGTGGCCGCAGCGTCGAGCGCAGCGTCGGACAACTCGTCCACTGGTCGTCCACGAGACCCACGTACGTGGCATGACCCGTCGGCGCGACCATGCAGACGCCGGGACGTACCGCGCCCTGATCGACGAACTGCCCCGACTCGAGTCGATCGGCGTCTCCGTGCTCGAACTGCTACCGGTGCATCAGTTCGACCCCGATGAAGGCAACTACTGGGGGTACATGCCGTTGGTGTTCGGCGCCGTCCACCGGCAGTACGCCGCCGGCGATGATGCGAATGCAGAGCTGGGCGACCTCGTGGAGGCCGCGCACGACCACGACATCGAAGTGTGGATCGACGTCGTGTTCAATCACACGACCGAAGAGGACGAGGCCGGCCCGACGTACAACCTGCGTGGGCTCGCCGACCCGGAGTGGTACGCGTTGCACGACGACGACTCGTACGTCGACGAGGCCGGCTGCGGCAACATCGTGGACACCCACGCCGCCGAGGCGCGCGGACCTGATCATGCGCTCCCTCGAGCGGTTCGCCGATCTCGGCATCGACGGGTTCCGATTCGACCTCGCCACGGTGCTGGGTCGCAACCCCGAGTTCGTGCGCGCCATCGGTGACTGGGCCGAGGATCGCGGCGTTCGCCTCGTCGCCGAAGCCTGGGACCTCGTTCGCTATCAGGTGGGCCGTGCCTGGCCCGACCCGCGGTGGATGCAGTGGAACGGCCGCTACCGCGACGACGTCCGCGGGTTCCTACGCGGGGAGGGTTCACTCGTTCCGGCGATGATGCAGCGGCTCCAGGGCAGCCCCGACCTGTTCGACGCTCCCGCCCGCTCGGTCAACTTCCTGACCGCCCACGACGGCTTCACGATGTTCGACCTCGTTGCCTACGACCGCAAGCACAACGCTGCGAACGGGTGGGGCGGCACGGACGGCACCGACGACAACCGGTCGTGGAACTGCGGCTGGGAAGGTGAGGACGGCGCACCCGACGACGTCCACACGCTCCGACGGCGCCAACTCCGCAACGCATGGACCCTGCTGCTCTTGAGCCACGGCACCCCGATGGCGGTCGCCGGCGACGAGTTCGCTCGAACCCAACACGGCAACAACAACCCGTACAACCAGGACAACGAGACCACCTGGACCGACTGGTCGCGGCGCGACGACCACCTCGATCTCGAGCGGTTCGTCCAACGCCTGACCGACTTCCGTGCCACCTCGCCGGTCCTGACACAGACCGACTGGTGGGGGAGCGCGGTCGAGTGGTTCGGCGCGTCCGGTGGCCCCGACTGCGGCGACCACTCGCGTTCGCTCGCCTGGCACCTCCCCGGGCTGTACGTCATGGCGAACATGTGGTGGGAGTCGCTCGACTTCGACGTGCAGGCGCCCGGTCGATGGAGCCGGGTCATCGACACGTTCGACGAGAACGGTTTCGTCGAACCGATCCCGGCAGGCACGGTCGTCACCGTCGCACCGCGGTCGATCGTCGTCCTGGCCGCGACCTGACGAGACGGCAAGTGCCAGGCACCTCCCGTCGTGGGCGTAGGTTCGGGGGATGGACCTCGGAATCAGTGGACGTCGTGCGGCGGTTGCCGCTGGATCATCAGGCCTCGGGCTCGGCGCCGCTCGGGCGTTGCTTGCCGAAGGTGCCCGGGTCGCGATCTGCGGGCGTGACCAGGAGCGGCTCGATCGTGCAGCCGCCGACCTGGGCGGCGATGTCGTCCCGTTCGCATGTGACGTCGGTTCGGCCGAGGGTGGGGCCGAGTTCGTGGAGCTCGCGACCGATGCGCTCGGCGGCCCGATCGACATCCTCGTTCCCAACGCCGGCGGCCCACCCGCCGGGAACTTCGCTTCCACCGACGTCGACGCCTACAGCACCGCACTCGATCTGAACCTGCTCTCGATCGTCGCCATGTGCAAGGCCGCGGTGCCGGGGATGCAGGAGCGCGGCTGGGGGAGGGTCGTGGCGATCACCTCGCTGTCGGTCCGCCAGCCGATGCCGAACATCATCCTGTCGAACACGGCCCGCGCCGGTGCGACGGCGTTCCTGAAGACCCTGGCACTCGAAGTCGCGGCAGACGGGGTCACCGTCAACACGGTGCAGCCGGGGGTTCACGACACGCCGCGACTCGATGCGCTGTACACCCCGGAGCAGAAGGCCCAGGTCCGAATGGGTGATGCCGACGACTTCGGTTCGGTCGTCGCATTCCTCTGCAGTGAGCAGGCGACGTTCGTCAACGGACTGCAGCTCCACGTCGACGGCGGCGCCTACGCCGGGCTGCTCTGAGCGGTGCCGACCGACGTTGAGACGCTGACCGACGAGGGTGGGGCGGATCGATCGACCGCGGCGGCGCTGCTGGTCTTCGCCGTGGGGTACAACGTCGCTCACCACAACGGTTTGATCGGCGCAACGAGCGCGGGAGGCGGGACGCGGGTCGCCGACTGGGTCGACCTCCTCACACCGGTCGTCGTGGTGCTCCCACTGCTCTGGTTCCTGTGGCTGCAGCGCGCCGGAGGCAGATCCTGGCTGGTCGCCGCAGTGGGTTCGATCGTGTACGTCGAAGGTCACGGCATCCACCTGTCGGCGAACTCGATCAGCAACGTCGCGCCTGCAGCCACGACGTCGGAGCAGGCCCTCGACGTGATCCATCTGTGGGACGAGGTCGTCGGGCACTACGTCTGGTTCGGTGGGCTCGCGATCCTGCTCGCCGTGTGCGCAGCGAGTGTGAGCGGACGTCAGCTCAACATCCCTGGCCCGATACTGGCGATCGGCGGAGCGATCTCCGGCGTGACGTGGGCGACGAACGGCCTGGAGGGCGGGACCGCCGTGGCCAGTCTCGGCTGTGCGGTCGTGGCCGTGGGATGGGCGGCACGCCGTCGGCGCGGACTCGGCCTTGCGCTCCTCGCCGGGGGCGTCGTGGCGGTCGTGATCCTCGGCGGCTACGGACTCGTCCGAGGCGGGTTCCCACAGCCGTCCTCGCTCTGAGGTCGGCTCAGTTCAAGCCGAACGCCGAGATCCCCAACTCGATCTGGTGCGCGAAGAGTGCGTCGGCGGGCTCGAAGGAATTGTGGAACGTCCCGAACAGCTCGAAGCTGACGAAGCCGAACAGTTGCGCCCAGAGCTCCACGCCGAGCGCGAGCACATCGAGATCGGCGTCGACCCCGGCGAAACCGTTGGCGTCGGCCAATTGCTTCGCCAAGGCAGGGTCCAGGCGCTCGCCCGATCGAAGGAGCAGCGTCGACGGCTCGATCTCGGCAGCGAGCAGGATGAGGACTCGGGCCACCCGGAGCGCAGGGTCGATCGTGTCGTCCGGCGCCGCGTACCCGACGAGCGGCGTGCCGTAGATCAGCGCGTACTCGTGCGGGTTGGCGCGTGCCCAGTCGCGAACTGCGTGGCAGATCGCACGGAAACGTTCGGCGAGATCGTCTCGCTCCACAGCGGCATCGGCCACTTCCACCGCTGCACCGAGCTCGTCGTAGGCATCGATGATCAGTTGGGTGAGGAGTGCGTCCCGACTCGGGAAGTAGCGGTAGAGGGCGCTCGACGCGAGCCCGAGTTCGCGTGCGATGGCTCGGACCGACAGCTCGGAGGCGCCGGATTCGGCCAGGTACGATCGTGCGATCCGGCTCACGTCGCGGAGCAGCTCGGCTCGCGCTCGGGCTCTGACCCCCTGTGGCGCATCGTCGTCGGTCATCGGTCCAGTGTTGCCGATCGAACGGTGCGGTCCCGTGATTCGAGAACAGACGTCACAAACGAGAGCAGCGCTCTTGCATTTTGCACTCCAGTCGTGCAGACTCCCTTTCGAGAGCACTGCTCTCGTTTCACGACTCGACATCTCGGAGGATCAGATGAACAACCACCATGCCCGCAACCAACCGCTCGACCTCGGCGCCAGCACGCCTCGACGCCATGTCGTGATCGGTGCCGGCGCTGTCGGCAGCGGGACCGCACTTCGGCTCGCCGCAGCCGGTCACGATGTCCGTGTCGTCACCCGTTCGGGGTCTGGGCCCGATCACGAGCGCATCGAACGGGTCGCCGCCGATGCATCGGACGCCCGAAGGATCACCGAACTCGCAGCGGGAGCGCACTCGATCTTCAACTGCGCCAACCCGACCTACTCGACCTGGGCAACCGCGTGGCCGCCCGTCCAGGCGGCGCTGATCGCCGCGGCAGAGCGGACCGGGGCACGGCTCATCACGATGGGCAACCTGTACGTCTACGGAGCGGACACGTCGCCGATGGCAGCAACCGACCCGCTCGACCCGCCGTCGAAGAAGGGTGCCATCCGTGTTGCGATGTGGGGTGACGCAATGGAAGCGCACCAGGCGGGCCGGATCCGCACGACCGAGGTCCGAGCGTCGGACTTCTTCGGGCCCGGCATCGGTCAGCAGGGCCACCTCGGCGACCGGTTCGTGCCACGACTCCTCGCAGCGAAGACCGCCTCGATCATCGGTCGCCCCGATCAGACCCACAGCTGGTCGTACATCGGCGACGTCTGCGACACGCTCGCAGTCCTCGGCAACGACGATCGTTCACTCGGACGCGCCTGGCACGTTGCGACCGCTCCGCCGGCGACCGTCACCGAGATGGCGAATGCGATCTGTGATGCCGCCGGGGTCGACCGTCAGAAGGTTCGCCGGATCCCGGGTGTCGCGCTGCGACTGGCGGGGTTGTTCTCGGCCGACCTGCGTGAGTTGGGCGAGATCCAGTACCAACACGTCCGCCCGTTCGTGATGGACTCGGCCGAGACCACGCAGGTCTTCGGGCTCGGAGCGACGCCGCTCGACGAGCAGGTCACCGCGACGATCGCGTCGTACCGAGCGAGTCAGCGCGCCGGGATGGCGCCGTCGTCTGCCGACGCTTCCGTTGTGACGTCGACCTGACACTCGTCAGCAGCGCCAGGAACGACGACGTCGGAGTCAGCCGCCTCGGCATCACCGCCGATGTGGTCTGCTTCGCCGGTCACCGGATCGAGAGCGGCCGAGCGGGCTTCGATCCGGTTCCACACGAGGAAGGCGACGCCGACCGTCGCCCACCCGGCCAGTGCATCGGTGAGGTAGTGCTCGCCGAAGTACATCAGCGCCACGGCCATGATCGCCGGGTAGGCGAGCAGCACCGGGCGGAGCCAGGTCGGGCGGATCTTCGGCCAGAAGAACACGACGACGAACAGTGCGTACGCCGAATGCAGCGACGGCATCGCGGCGACTTCGTTGGCCCAGTCCCGCCCGGTGTCCCACGCCTCCACGAAGCTGTCGAGTCCCAGGTGGCGCCATCCGTTGCCGGTCGGGCGTCGCAATGGCGGGAGGACGTCGTACTGGAACTCGGGCTTGTCGCTCCCTCCGGCCGCCATCCACGGGGGAGCGGTCGGCAGGAGCACGAACATCGAGCAGGCGATGAAGATCACGGTCGCGAAGCGGCGCATGTATCGGACCCACTCGTCATGGTTGCGCCACCACAGGATCCCGAGCACGACCGGTGGCACGATGAAGTGCGAGTAGTAGACGCACGATGCGATCACGTCGTACCAGCGCACGATGCCGGTGGAGGAGAGGAACCGTTCTTGGAGCACGACCGGGCCGTCGTTGCCGAACAGCAGGAATCGGTCGATGTTGCGGACGGATTCGACCTGGATCGGCATCCCGACGCCGTCGGCGATCCCGCGTGACTCGTCGTACGCGAGCCACATCCCGACGAAGAGGCCGAGGTCGATCGCGGTGCGCCGCCACTCCCGCCAGGGTTTCCCGACACTGGCGACGCCGAGGAAGATCGCGAAGGACCACAGCACCGAGATGCGGTCGATGATGATGCCGTTGATCGACGAACCAGGCGACGTACCCGACGCCGTAGATGCCGATCAGTACTCGGCGGATGGTGACCCAACCGACGTCGAGCGCACGGAGGCCGGCGCTGAACCCGCCGACGAAGAGCGCCAGCGCCAGCGAGTACCAGATGACTCGCCAGAGTCCGCTCGTGGCAAGCCCCAGCAACATCGCCGCGACTGTAACCCCTGGTCGGTCGTCGTTGACTTCGTCACAGGTTTGTGCGAAGCACAAACCTTGACGGTCAGGCGGAGGCTTCTTCCAGGGCTCGTTTGGTGAGGATGCGTGCGAGGTGCTCGCGGTACTCGATGCTGGCGTTGAGGTCGGCGGTCGGGTCGCACCCGACTGCCGCTTCCGCAGCAGCGTCTTCGATCGATGCGCCGCCGGACAGGGCCGACGAGACGCCCGAGGCGAGAATCGGCACCGAGCCCATGTTGACGAGCCCGACGCCGGAGTCGCCGTTGCGACGCCATGCAGCGACGCCGACGATCGCCCAGTCCTGTGCACGACGGTTGAACTTCTGGAAGCACCAGCCGGCGCCCTGCATCTTCGGGACGCGGATCTCGGTCAGCATCTCGTCCGCTGCGAGGTCGGTCGTCGAGGAACCCCTTGTAGAAGTCACCGGCAGCGATCTCACGCGTGCCGTTCGGGCCCTGAGCGACATAGGTCGCACCGAGCGCGAGCGTGGTGGCGGGAAGGTCGGACGCCGAGTCGCTGTGTGCGATGGATCCGCCGATGGTGCCGCGGTGACGGACCTGCGGGTCGCCGACGTGTGACGCAGCGTGAGCGAGCAACGGTACGTGCTCGGCGAGGACCGGAGAGTTCTCGACGTCCATGTGGCGGGTCATCGCACCGATCGCGATGGTGTCACCGTCCTCACGAATGTACGACAGGTCGCTCAGACGGCCGATGTCGATCAGCACGGTCGGCTGCGCGAGACGCAGCTTCATCAGCGGCAGGAGGCTGTGGCCACCGGCGAAGAACTTGGATTCGTCGCCGTGTTGTCCGATGAGGCTGATCGCCTCTTCGGCGGACTCGGCGCGGACGTAGTCGAATGCTGCGGGAATCACTGCTGGTTCTCCTGAAGGGAAGTGGTCGTGCGGAAGGAAACGTAGACGGTTGCTGGGACGTGCTGAGAATTGGTCGAGGTGTTGCGCAGACGTGCTGCGGCGTCTGTCACCGGTGTCATGCTCTGGCCTCCTGGATGGCGGTCCAGACCTTGAGTGGGCTGGCGGGCATCTGGATGTCCTGCACGCCGAGGCCGGACAGTGCGTCGACGACGGCGTTCATGACGCACGGTGCGGCGCCGATGGTGCCGGCTTCGCCGACGCCCTTGACGCCGAGCGGGTTGGTCGGCGAGGGCGTGACGCTCTCGCCGGTCGTGATCGACGGGACGTCGCTGGCAGCCGGCACGAGGTACTCGGCGAGGCTCGACGACCGGAGGTTGCCGTCCTCGTCGTACGCCGCCTCCTCGTAGAGCGCCTGGGCGAGACCCTGGACGACGCCGCCGTGCACCTGGCCGTCGACGATCAGTGGGTTGACCTTGTTGCCACAGTCGTCGACGGCGACGTACTGCGAGTACTTCGGTGTCGCCGGTCTCGACGTCGATCTCGACGACGCACATGTGCGTGCCGAACGGCCACGAGAAGTTCGGCGGGTCGTAGGTGACCTGCACTTCGAGGTTCGGTTCGAGATCGTCGGGCAGGTCGTGCGCGGTGAACGCTTCGAACGCGATGGCGGCGAGCGGCATCTCCTTGTCGGGCGATCCCTTCACGGTGAACATGCCGCCGGCGAACTCGAGGTCGTCTTCGTTCGCTTCCATCTGGTGAGCGGCGATCTTGCGTGGCCTTGTCGATCACCTTGTCGCAGGCCATGGCGACGGCGACACCGCCGACGGGCAACGAACGCGACCCGTAGGTGTCGAGGCCGAGCGGCGCGATGGCGGTGTCGGAGTGCAGCACGTCGACGTCGGCCGGGTCGACAGCCGAACTTGTCGGCGGCGATCATCGACCACGCCGTCTCGTGACCCTGGCCGTGCGGCGCGGTGCCGGTGACGACCTGGATCTTCGAGGTCGGCAGCACGCGAACCGTGGCCGATTCCCAGCCGCCGGCCGAGTAGTTCAGCGACGCGAGGACTCGTGACGGAGCGAGACCGCACATCTCGAAGTAGGTGGACACGCCGATGCCCAGACGCTTCGTGGCGTCGGGCGTGTTCTGCGCGGCCTGCTTGGCACGCATGTCGGCGTAGCCGAGGATGTCCTCGGCGACCGGGCGGCCTTGTCGTGGTCACCCGAGTCGTAGACGAGGCCGGTGTAGGCCTCGTACGGGAACTGCTCGGGTTGGATGAAGTTGCGACGACGCAGCTCGAGCGGGTCGACGCCCATCTTTCGAGCGAGCGCATCCATCGCGTGCTCGATCGCGTAGGTGGCTTCGGGGCGACCGGCGCCGCGGTAGGCGTCGGTCGGGGTCATCGTCGGTGAACACCGAGGTGCACGAGAAGTCGAACGCCTTCGGGATCTCGTAGACGCCGCCGTACAGGAATGCCCCGAGCAGCGGGACACCGGGCGTGACCAGTTGGAGGTAGGCGCCCATGTCGCCGATGCAGGCGCACCCGCAGGCCCGGTGATGCTTGCCGTCCTCGTCGGCCGCGAGCTCGATGTCCTGGATCTGGGCACGACCGTGGATCGTGGCCATGCGTGTTCTCGCCGCGTTCCTCGTTCCAGCGGACCGGGACCTTGAGGGTGCGAGCGAGCTGCACACACAGCAGTTCTTCGGCGTACACGTTGAGCTTGGAGCCGAAGCCACCGCCGACGGCGGGACAGACGACACGCATCTGCTGCTCCGGGATACCGAGCGTGAGCGCGGTCATCACCTTCAGGATGTGCGGCACCTGGGTGGAGGAGTAGAGCGTCATGTCGCCACCGAAGGGCTGCGGCATCGCCACCACGGCACGGGGCTCCATCGCCATCGGGATCAGGCGCTGTTGGACATAGCGCTCCTTGACCACGAAGGCCGATTCGTCCATTGCCTTCTGGCAGTCGCCTTCGTTCTCCTCGATCACGAGCGGCCACGTGTAGCTCTTGTTGGTGCCGAGCTCGTCGTGGATGATCGTGGTGTCGGCGAGCGCTTCCTCGAGATCGATCACGGCGGGCAGCGGCTCGTACTCGACGTCGATCGCTTCGATCGCGTCGCGCGCGACTGCGTCGGATGTGGCGAGGACACACGCCACGCCGTCACCGACGTAGGTGGCCTTGCTCATGCGCCAGCGGATAGTGCGCCGGGTTCTTCATGTCGTCGGTGACCGGCCACGCGCACGGCATCGGTGCCGCCCACTGGTCGGCCAGGTCGGCACCGCTGTACGCGTGCATCACACCGGGCATCGCCAGCGCAGCCGACACGTCGACCGACACGATCTTGGCGTGGGCGTACGGGCTTCGAAGGACCGCCAGGTGCAACGCACCCGGCACCTTCATGTCGTTGGTGTAGACCGCCTCGCCGGTCAGCAGCGCCGGATCCTCCTTGCGGAGCATCCGTTGGCCGAGCACGCCGTTGCCGGCTGCGATCGACTCGGTGCTGGTCTCCATGTCGTCGATGATCGTCATTGCATGAACCCCCAGTTCATGTGTGCGACCAGCGTGACCCGATCCGCAGGTTCGCGATCGTAGTGTTTGGTCAGGCGTTCGCCGCGGCGAGGACCGACTTGACGATGTTGTGGTAGCCGGTGCAGCGGCAGAGGTTGCCTTCGAGTCCGATGCGGACTTCTTCCTCGGTCGGGTTGGCGTTCTCGTCGAGCAGGCTCGTTGCTGCCATGACCATGCCGGGTGTGCAGTAGCCGCACTGGAGGCCGTGGTTCTCCATGAACGCCTGCTGCATCGGGTGCAGGGTGCCGTCGGCGGCGGCCATGCCTTCGATCGTGCGGATGTCCTGACCGTCGGCCTGAACGGCGAGCAGTGTGCAGCTCTTGACGGCTTCGCCGTTGAAATGGATCGAGCAGGCACCGCAGGACGACGTGTCGCAACCGATGTTCGTGCCGGTCAACCCGACGTGCTCACGGATGTAGTGGACGAGCAGCGTGCGCGGCTCGACGTCGTGTGTGTGTTCCTGGCCGTTGATGGTGACCGTGACGTCCATGAGACCTCCGAGGAGTTGAAGTGAGTTGATGTGAATCGCTGAGTGATTCGTGAAAGTAGCGCGTCCAGCGTGGACGCTGTGACGCGCGTCTCCATCATGCCTCATCTGGCCTCCCGCAACGAACGGGAGAGGAGATCTCGTCGGCAGTCGGTCACAGCCGACTTCGGGGCACCCCCGAGGGTCAGAACATGAGTTCCATCTCGCTCAACGATCGCAAGACATCGGTGATGCGCCGAGCGCAGTCGCAGCGAGTGCTCGGGGTCGTCGTCAACGATCGACTGAACGTTGACGACGAGACGTCGAGCGGCTCCGTGCCGAACTCCACGAAGCGTGTGAGGGGTCCGGCGGTGTCGAACCGAACCGGCGTCGTCGACTACCGGAGTCACCTCGGCGGGCGGATCGAATGGATCGGCCAGCTGACCCTGATCGAGCCGAACGGCTCCTCGCTTCGTTCGATCAGATCGATTGGACTCGCTGATCGGTTCCGTCAGCCGGTCAGTGTTCAGGTGGCGTGGGTCAGCCCGCCGGTTCGCTGTGGACGGGCCGGCCGCGAGCGGCGACGCTGATGACCGGGCGTCGTTCGATCTGCTCGGTCGAGGTGTCGACGTCGGTGAGCCCGGCAGCGCGGAGCAATGTGCCGACGGCCTCGGCGTCGATCATCGTGAAACCGTGATGTTCGGGTCCGCCGTCGTGTCCGTCGCCGCCGAAGCGTTCGTGGTCCGGGTGGGCCGGGTCGGTGAAATCCTCGTCGACGAGCAGCAGTCGCCCCGTCGGACGCAGGACGCGTGCGATCTCCGCGACGCCGCGCTCGACGTCGATCCAGTGGTGCATGGTGTTCACCGCCATGACGGCATCGACGCTGCGGTCGGGTGCCGGGATCGCCTCGGCGGCGCCGTCGACGACGTCGAGACGAGCCCGGTGTCGACTGAGGAATCGGCGCATCGTCAACGCTCGTCGAACGAACGGGGTGGGCTCGACCGCGAGCACCTCCGCGCCTGACCGTGCGACACGCATCGCTCCCGCCCCGAGTCCGGCACCGACGTCGACCACGCGTTCACCGCGCTGTGGTGCGACCAGATCGACGATCGCGTCGTTGATCTCCGATCGCCACATCTCCGGCAGCCACCGCAGGTAGCGCAGTGCGCCTCGAATCCCCTGGTCGTTCTCGTGTCCGTGATGCTCGTGGCCCTGATGCTCGTGGCCCTGATGATCATGATCGTGGAGCTCGTGATCGTGAGGCTCGTGGCCGTCGGTGTCCGGTTGGTCGTGCGCGCTCACGTCGAGGTCTCGTCTCCGGTTTGGTGGTGTGATTCCAGTTGTGGTGGTCGTCGGGAGGCGGTCGGTTCGTGCTCAGGCCGAGACGAACACGCCGGGCGAGTGGAGTGGTGGCATGAAGTCGACCGTCAGGACGAGGTCGCGCAGCCGGTCGGCTGCCGCATGCGTCGAGCGCAGGCATTGCCGGAGTCGGCGCGAGGTTCGCGGTCGACGAAACTTTGGACGGACCTGGATCCCACACCGGTCGTCCCCGTAGCGGAAGATCGCAACGGTCACCCGGAACCGGCGGATCCGGTGCCCGTGGACGACGGCGTCGGCGACCCATGGCTGACCGAGTTCGGTGGGGTGGGACCGGAATGGTCCGAGGCGCAGATCGCCGGCGTTGCGACCTCGACCCCACTCGATCTCCGTCGTGCGCGCAAGCACGTCGGCAGCTTCTGACACCGAGGCGCCGGCGATCCGGGTGGTCTCCATCGGGCTGCCGCCGTGGACCTGGCCGAACGTGGGACGGCTGAGGAACGCGCACCAGTGATGCACGTGGCGCCGCATGCCGTCACCGGGAACGGGTGCTCCGGTGACATCGGAGTGCAGGCCGGTCCAGCGTGCTGCACCGACGCCGCGTCGGTCGTGGTCACGGAACCGGTCGTGGTCGAAGTGTGCCGATGAGTGGACCCGCTGCGCGCTCGGTGTCTCCCACGAGATCGACGACCACGCAACAGACTTCGCGAGTTCGGCGGCCTCTCGGGTCTCGGCGGCCGGCTCCATCTCACCATCGTGGACCGCAGCGGTCGTCACCGCAAGCCCTGAGCGGCGTACTCGCCGTGCGTTCTGTGGTGAAACGTTGTAATGAAGTAATGACATCTCGTAGTCTGCTGACATGACCAACACAGCGAACTCCGCCATCGAGGCGTGGCTCACCGGACGAATCCCGACCGACTGGGCTGCGGTTGCCCCTCCGTCGATCGTCATCGACCGTGAGGAGATCACCGTCACGATCACCGTCGAAGCGCCGGTCCTCGCCGACGACGCAAGCGATGCCGACCGAGCCGAATCCGTCGCGGGCAGGGTCACCGGTTTCAGGGAAGACACGCGTGTGATCAACGGATCGGTATCGCACGCGATGCCGAGCACCGGTTCGAGCGCAAGGTCGCGTGGGCGGTCACGGTCGGCGATCACACCGAACTCTTCACGCACATCGCAGTCCCGGTGATGACCCGGCTGCGTCAGCCGGAACGGCTCGTGCTCGACACACTCGTCGCGGCGAACGTCGCTCGTTCCCGTGCAGATGCGCTCGCATGGTGCGTGCGTCTCGTCGGGGAGCACTCCGACGATTGGCTGGCCGAGCTCCGCGAGGCGATGACCGCCGTGGACGACGTTCGAGCGAAGGGTCCCGACGCCGCCTGACCGGACGAGTCGGCGATGTTCTGCGTCGTTGTGTCCGTCACCGCTCAGGCGACGAGCGAGTTCGCATCGCAGGCTTGATGCGGACTCAGCGGACTCAGCGGACTCGACGGACCGCTGCGTGCGGTTCGTCGAACACTTCGGGGTGGAAGATCGTGGCGAGAGCTTCGATGCCGTCGACGAGGCGGGGTCCGGGGCGCACGACCAGGCCGTCTGCATCGATCGCCCACACCTGAGCGCGGGCGGGCAACCGGTCGAGGACCGTGACTGCCTGCTCGGCTGCATCATCGAGTCCGAAGCCGCAGGGGGCCACCACGACGATGTCGGGGTCGTGCTCGGCAATGGTCGCCCACTCCGTCGGCACGGACCGGCCGCCGGCCTCGGCGAGCACGGGTGCGCCGCCGGCCGCGACGACGAGGTCGGGAACCCAGTGGCCCGACAGGAATGGCGGGTCGGACCACTCGAGCACGAACACGCTCCGCTGCGCACGATCGGCCACTCGTTCGCCCACAGCGGTGACCCGAGCCCGGAGGCTCTCGACCAACCGCTCGGCGCGGTCCGCCACGCCGAGTGAACGACCGGTCTCGAGGATCGTCTCGAACATCTCGTCGAGAGTGTGCGGATCGAGCGTGGTCACGTCGGCGTCACAACCGAGGCGGGCGAGAGCGGCGTCGGCCTCACCCGCCGGAAGTGCGCACACCCGGCACAGATCCTGGGTCAGCACGTGGGTCGGATCGCAGTCCCGGAAACGGTCCTCGTCGAGGCGGTACAGGTCGTCGCCGGCTGCGACCTTGGCCCGCACCAACGCGTCGATCGCCTCTGGCGCGAGGCCGTGCGTGTCGAGCCCGCCGACCACGACTTCACGGGTCGGGCGAGGATCCGGCGGGAAGTCGCACTCGAAGGTCACCCCGGACAACTGGTCCTCGAGTTCGAGGGCATAGACGATCTCGGTGGCCGACGGGATGAGCGAGACGATCCGCATGCCTGCAACGTATCGACGCGCCAGCCGAAGGGCCGTGCTCTGCGATCAGGAACGTCGGATGGTGCCGGCGCCGGCGTCGACCGTGAGCATGTCGCCGGTCGTGATCTGGCGAGTCGCTCCGCTCACGTTGGTCACCGCCGGGATGCCGAGCTCGCGGACCAGGATCGATCCGTGCGACAGGTCGCCGCCGATCTCGACCACCACTGCGGCCACATCGGCGATCGTCGAGATCCAACCGGCGTCGATCGACCGGGCGACCAGGATGGTCGAGGCCGGGTCCCATCCCTCGGGTGGCCGGTCGGCCGGCTCGTCGAGCACCCACGCCCGCCCGGAGACGCGCCCGGTCGTGAGCGAGAGCCCGCGCCACACGCCGTCCACCTCGGACGTGCCGTCAGCATTCCAGTCAGCAGGATCGTCGAAGCGACGCACCACATGCGGCACGTCGAGGGCATCCAGTTCGGTACGCAGCGACTGACGCTCGTTCCAGAACTCCGCATCGGGTGACCAGCCGTCGTCGAGACGCCGAACCTCGTCGGCGGAGAGCATCCAGAGATCGTCCACCGTGGCGAGTTGCCCGATCTCGACGGCCCGTTCGGCGCGTGCGACGAGCCCGGAACGGATCTCGGCGAAGCTGCGCATCGCGTCGTGGCGCAGCAGCTCGCGCGCCGTCATCGGTTTGGCGGCGAGCCACCAGATCGGAAGCGTCAGCCGACCCTTCCAGCTCCGACGCGTGACCGAGGACGCAGCGGGGACGTCGACGAGGTGCGTGGTCGGCCGTTCGTCCGCCAGCGTCGCCGGGTCGTCCCGGTAGCGGGGTCGGGCGATGTCGCTCTCATAGACGCCGCGGTGGCCGAAGTCGGCGAGGAAGCGGTGAAGCACCTCGTCCCGCCGGTCGCCTGACGTGCGGCGGAGCTCTGCTCGGTCGACTCGCGAGTTCGGCGGTGATCGTCCGGTGGCGCGACGCGTGTTCGAGCAGCGTCCCCGCCGATCGGAGCGCGGCGAGCGGCGGACCGATCGCCGATGACAGCGGGAACATGCCGGTCACGAGCGCGACGTAGCTGCGGTGGAGATCGTCGATCGCCTCGGTGAACGACGATGCGGGTCGGACGTCCCGATCGCGGCTGCCATCGCGAATCGACGTGGACCGGATGACTGCGGAGCATCTGCGCCAACGCCGAGACGAACGAGCGACGGCGAATGGCGGACGACCCGGACCGGGGCGAGCGGCTGATCAAGCGCTGTGGCCACCACCGATCGACTCAGCGACGAGCGTTCGTCGGGAGTCCGAGGTGGCGCATCATGTCCTCGAGCAGTGACAGGTTGATCATCGGCCGGCCGAAGACGACGTGGAGGAAGTCGCGTTCGGCGGGGAGACCCGGGAATTCGCCGTCGATACCAGGCGAACAGGTCGGACCCGGCCTCTTCGACGATGCTCGTCATCAGGTGTGACGGCAGGCGCGGCAGGATCTCGGCGTGGTTCGCTGCGGTGAGCGTTTCGTCACGGATGGTCGGCGTCGTGATCGGCCGGATCTGGACGAGCCAGCACGTGGTCGCCGTCGTCGGCCCATTCGATGTCCCACGGCTCGTCACCGAACACGGCGCGTGCCTCGTCGCAGCAGTGCCCGCAGCCGAGCCGGCCAACCGTCCGGTGCGGCGCTCCAGGCGGGGGAGGAGCACCCGTCTCGCCTTCGACCTCGCCACTGACCAAGCGGTCGGCGAGGCCGTCGGTCACGTTGGCGACGTCGTCGTACGTGCCGGGTTCGCTGAACGCGACACCGGCGTGGTGCGCGTCGACCATCGCCATCACCAGGACGTCGAGTCGGAACGTGCCGTCGTGGCGATTCGCCGACTCGCGGACCTCGGCGACGGCCGCCGGTGAAGTCGGTCCGCGAGCACGTCGAGCCGCGACGTGAACCATCCGGCGAGGCTCGACTCGGCAACCGTCTTCGGCGCCGAACGCGGACCTCACTGCGAGCGATCGACGCGGAACCAACTCCCGGTGAGTGTCGTTGCGTCGACGCCGTCGGGCACGACGAACCCGAACGGGACGTCGAGCCCTGCCGCAGCTGCTTCGTCCAGCAGCGCAGCCTTCGGTGCCACACCCTGCGCCGTGGCCTCTCCCGAGCCGATTGCGATGGTCCCGTGAGGACCGGGAGCGCGCTCAGGCCGACGGGTTCGTGACCAGGTCCGCTGCCAGCGTCGAGATGACACGTGCGTACTCCTCGGGTTGCTCGAGCATCGGAAAGTGGTCCCATCCCGGCTCGATGACCTTCTCGGCATTCGGGGTCTTGGCGCTGATGCCCTCGGTCTGGCCGGACTTGAGGACGCGATCGTGTTCACCCCACAGCAGCACGACCGGGAAGCTCCGTGACCGGTGCGAGCGCTTCGAACCACTCGACGTCGATGATCTCGAACATCTGGCCGAAGGCCGCGCAGTACCGGTAACCCTCGAAGAACGTGTCCGTGTGCTCCTTCGGAGCGCCGATCGGGAAGAACAGCTTGCGCCAGATCGGTCGGAGTGGACGTGCGGCGACCATTCGCCGGAGCACCTCGCGAACCGGCTTCGTGGACATGAGGCTCGGGAACAGACGCGTGTCGAGGTCGGCGCCGACCGGCGCATGCAGGATCAGGCCGTCCATGGTCTCCGGTCGACGGCTCGCGAGGTCGAGTGCGATGGACCCGCCGATGCCGTGGCCCAGCACGACGACGGGCTCGTCCGGTCGTTCGCAGCGACTCGATGACATCGGCGACCTTGTCGGCGTACGCGGCGACGTCGGTCGCTTCCGGATCGATCGGCGTGCCGTTGAAGCCCGGCAGGTCGACGTACTCGAATCGGGTGGACTCGTCGGGTAGGTGCTCGGCGACCCGGTCGAAGCGGGTGCTCCCACCGCCGTTGCCGTGAACGGCGAGGATGGTCACAGTCATGCGAGATGATTACCGGAAGTCGGAAGGTCGGACCTCACGGGGCGCGCTCGTCGCCGGCGTCGTGTGATCGGCGAGCAACCTGTTCGACAGCCCGCCGGCACGCCGTGGCCACGCCGGCGTCGGCGAGCACGAGGTAGTCGAGCTGTTCGATCGTGAACCAGCCGATCTGGTCGTGCTCGGCCGGCTGTGCATTGATCACGTCGCCCGTCCAGCTCGCGATCGCCCAGACCTCGATGTCGAGATCCGGTTTCGGAGCATGTTCGAGCACGCTGACCGCGGTGGCCACGTCGATCTGGATGCCCAGCTCCTCCTCGAGCTCACGCGGCGGAGCGTGTGCACGGGCGTCTCTCCGATGTCGATGTGGCCACCCGGCACATCCCACACGTTCGGATACCACGTGCGATCGGGGTGGCGATGACCGAGCAACACCATGTGACCTCGAACGAGCACCCCGGCAACGACGCGGTGTCGGGCGGTCTCTTCCGTGGTCACGCACCCAGCATCGCGCTGGAGCCGATCTGAAGCGAGCCGCAGGTGCGGCGTGTCAGTCGAAGAGGCGGATGGTGTCGGCGATCGTGGCCCAGATCAGGAACACGATGATCAGCGACCCGAACATGGTGTAGTGCCAGCGCTTGGAGTGGTCGGCACGCCAGAACCGGCGGATCGAGTACACGATCGACACCATCGCGAGCAGGCCGATCACGATGCCGATCGACCGGGCCGACGCCGAGGGCGATACCGAGCGGCGGCAGCACGAACGGGAACACGATGTACATGAGGAGGCATCGAGCAGCCGTCCTGACACGAGCGACTTCTGGAACGCCGACCGGGCCTGCGCTGCGGAGAGCGTGGGCGCATTCGACAGCCGGAGGAGACGGCGCATGAACCGGTCGGCCGACGAGTCCGAACGTCGTGCCTCGGGCGCGGCACCGGCGAGCGGGTCGACGGCCGCTTCGGCCGGCGTGGCGCCGACCAGTGCCGTCGCTTGTGTTGTGGTCCGCGGTGGTACTCATGACTCGTGAGAACGGTATGCGACTGCGACCGCTGCGGCAACTTCGCGGGGATGGTCGACGACTGTCACGGCGCCGGCGCCGTTCAGCTCGTCGTGTGAGCCGAAGCCCCATGACACGCCGATGCAGTCGATCGCGTTCAGGTGCGCACCCTCGACGTCGTGGTCGCGGTCGCCGACCATGATCACGTGGTCGAGTGCGATCCGGTCGTGCGGGCTGACACCGAGCAGGTGCGAGCGCATGGGTGATCACCTCGCCCTTGGTCCGTCGGCCGCCGATGTCGCGGGTCGCGCCGACCTTGCGGGCGAAGTAGTCGCTCAGCCCGAAGTGTTCGATGATCCGGATCGCCGTGTCCTGCGGCTTCGCAGTGGCCAGCGAGATCGTGTGCCCCGCCGACCTGAGCGTCTCCATCATCTCGGCGACACCGTCGTACATCTCGTTCTCGAACAGGCCGATCGTCGTTGTAGCGAACGCCGTACACGTCGATCACCCGTTGCGACGTCGTCGACGTGGATGCCGTGCTTCGGGAAGCTCATCTCGAACGGTGGCCCGATCATCGAGCGGATCGTGTCCCGGTCGGGGCGTCGTAGCCGCACTCGGTGAAAGCGTGGACGAGTGAGCTTGCCGATGCCGGGCTCCGAATCGGAGATCGTGCCGTCGAGGTCGAGCAGGACGTGGGTGGTGGGGGTTCATCTGGGTCCGTCGAGTGTGGTGAGAGGTTCGTGTGAGAGGGGTGAGCGTCGGCCGCGTCACTTGACGCGGTGCGGTGCCGCGAACTTGGTGAGGCGTTCGAAGTCCTCGTCGGTCCCGACGGCGATGATCACGTGGTCGGTCAACAGTCGGGTGTCGCCGGTGGGGTTCGTGGTGAACGAGCCGCCCGGAGCGCGCAGCGCGAGCACCAGGGCGCCGCTCTCCTCGCGCAGGTTCGCCTGACGCAGCGTCTTGCCGGCGATCGGTGAGTCGGCGGGGATCTCGAACTCGCGCATCCGGAACTCGAGCGACCGGTCGTGCATGACGACGTCGATGAATTCGGCGACGTTCGGGCTCGCCACGAACGACGCCATCCGGGCCGCACCCAGCTCCTGCGGGTTGACGACGCGATCGGCGCCGGCGTGTTCGAGTTTCGGGATGCTCTCGTCGGCTCGAGCACGGGCGACGATGAACAGGTCGGGCACGAGGTCGCGTCCCGACAGCGTCACGAACAGGTTGTCGGCATCGCTGTCGAGTGCAGCGATCAGCGCGCGCGCCCGTTCGATGCCGGCTGCCTGAGCGTGTCGTCACGGGTCGCGTCGCCGACGACGGTCGGGAACTCGAGCGACGCGCACCCGGTCGGCGCTCTGGTCGACGACCACCACGGATGTGACCTGCGAGTTCGAGGTCGTGGGCCACGGCCTCACCGACCCGACCCCATCCGCACACGATCGTGTGCCCGCTCAGTTGACTGATCTGTCGATCCATGCGTCGCCTCCCGACGAATTCGCGGAGTTGCTCCCTCGACGACCAACTGGACGACGAGGGTGAACGTGTACAGCACGATCGACACGCCGACGACGATCAGCACGATCGTGAAGATCTTCAGACCCGGTGCCGAAGGCAATCAGTTCGCGGAAACCGACGGTCGTGATGGTGGTGATGGTCTGGTAGAGCGCGTCGAGCACGGTGAAGCCGAAGGCGATGGTAATCCGACGGTGCCGAACACGGTGACGGCGATGACCATGCCGAGCGCGACGCGCAGTCGGTCCGCAGTCGATCTCATCGCCGACGGAGGTTACTGCCTCGCAGCCTCGCCTCCGTGAGGTGACGCACGACGCATCGTCGAGTACGGTCTGCACGGAGTCGAGGTGGAATGCTCGGACATGGCCAAGGATCCAGTTCGACGTCCGTGCATCACTTCGACCAGGACGCTCGCACGGTCGTCTGGGACGACCTCGTCGACTGGAAGGGCCACGAGAGCTGGATCCCGCTGACCAGGGTGAAGGTGGGCGGGGCGACCCGACCGAGGTCGGCCACGAGTTCACGGCCTGGACGCGGCTCGGGCCCCTGTCACTCGAGGATCGGATGCGGGTGACGAAGTGCGACTGGGACGTCAGCCGTCGTCCGGTGACTGCAGGTCGAGAAGCTCGGACCGGTGCTGCGCGGCCAGGCCGGGTTCACGGTGACGCCGACGGCGACCGGATCGACCTCGACTGGTTCGAGGACGTGACGATCCGAGTCGTGCCCGCAGTTCGTGGCCCCGATGATCGGCAAGCTCGGCGGCCGCCGGGTTCAAGCAGGGCATGAACGGCCTCGCCACGCACCTCTGTCGAAGCGCTGACGCACTCCCAATCGCAGCTGGGGGCAGACCTGCCGGCGATCGGGTTCGCTCAGGCGTCGGAGAGGCGGTCGAGCTCCGCGTCGGGCGAACAGCATCGTCAACGCGGCGAAGACGGCGAGCGGCGAGAAGGCCGCCCCACGTGTCGTCCCACGTCATCGGCGTGTCGAGGAAGCCGAGGCGAGACAGGCGGATCACGTTGTTGAACGGGTTGATCCGGGTCGACGCCTTCGAGCCAGCCCTCCATGATGAACAGCGGCGTCTGCGCCTCGGTGAGGAAGATCAGCAGGAAGAAGGTGAGCTGCATGATCGCCGCAGCCCGCATGTCCCGGAAGCGTGTAGGCGAGTCCGAGGCCCCAACCGGTGCCGATCGCTGCGATACCGAAGCGCGGCGACGTAGAGCGGGATCAGACCGAGCGGACCGTGCGTGAGCCGGGCACCGAACAGCGAGCCGACGACGAAGACGATCGTCGTCACGATCGCCGAGCGGAGCGAGTGCGGCGAGCAGCGGACCGGTGACGAGCGACATGCGTGGTGCCGGCGTGAGTCGGAGCCGGTCGTAGAAGCCGCCCTCGAGGTCGCGGATCGTCGCGAAGCCGATGCCGATGCCGGCGAATCCGGAGCCCATCACCACCCCGAGCGGCAGGAACCAGTTGATCGACCGGTCGGTTGGGAAGCCGGGGATCTGGATGATCGCGAAGAACGTGCCCGGAGAACGCGATCGCCTGGAAGATCGGCATCATGATCGACGGGATGAACGCCGACGGAAGCGGGTGATGTTCACCAGGCTGCGCCGCATCAGGCCGACCGAGGCAGGCCAGCGTGCGGGTCGCTCGACCGACCGGGCGGACGACATGGTCGACCCCGGATGGCCGTTCGTCGAGTGGTCATGTGCTCCCAGTCGCTTGTTCAGTGTCCGCAGGGCGAGCGCCACCGCGAGGACGGACAGGGCGGCAGGGATAGGACCACGGCACGCACCGCAGCAGACACGGAGAACCCTTCGATCGTGAGATCGCGGAAGCCTTCGACCAGATGGGAGATCGGGTTGAGGTCGGCCAGCGTTCGCGTAGACGCCGCTCATCGTCTCGCGAGGGAAGAACGCCGACGAGAAGAACAGGGCGATGAACAGCGAGCGGGAACGCTCCCTGCACCGCTTCCGACGAGCCGGTCTTGATCGCCATGGCGCACATCAGCGCTCCGATCGCGAGCGCGAGGATCGTGCCGCCGACGGCCATCGTGAGCACGCCGGCGACTCCACCCTTGATCGACAGGCCGAACGGCAGCAGGACGAGGATGAAGAACATGGTCTGGAACCCGCCGAACACCATGCCGCCAGCCATGCGACCGACGATGATGCCCGAACGCGTCGACGGTGAGACTGAGCAGCCGGTCGAAGAACCCGTTCTCGATGTCGGTCGGCGAGCGCGTCGCGCCGACGGTCGAGCCGAAGAGCACGCCCTGCACGACAGCGCCGGCCAGTGCGAAGTCGAGGTACGAGTCGACGGCCGGAAAGCCGGGCAGGATGGTCGCCCGTGCGAACGACGACGTGCCGAGCGCGGCGAAGAACAGCGGGAAGATCATCGACGGCACCACCAGCGACGGCTGACGCCAGAGGGCGAGGACCGAGCGCTTCGACAGCGCCCAGGTCTGTGCCACGTTCGACGGGTTCAGGCGCTGCGACATCGGTGTGGTCGACGCGGCGGGTGTGTCGAGCACGCTCACGAGTCGGCGCCTTCGAGCGGTAGCCGGTCGCCTCGGCGAACACGTCGTCGAGGCTCGGTTCGCGGAGCTCCAGGTTCTTGACGGTGATACCGGCCTCGTCGAGCGTGCGGACGACGCTCGGACACGGCGCTCGGCCCGTCGGTGAGCCCGACGCCGAGGGTGCCCTTCGGCACTGGGTCGCAGGTCGCCGAAGCGGCCGAACAGCGTGGTCGCCTGGTCGGTCGACCGAGGCGTCGACACTGACGAACAGGGTCGGGCTGCCGACTTCGGCCTTCAGTTCGGTGGGGCGACCCTTGCGAACGATCACACCGTTGTCGATGATCGCGATGCGCTCGGCCAACTGATCGGCCTCTTCGAGGTACTGGGTGGTGAGCAGCACCGTGGTGCCGTCGTTGTTGAGGCGGCTTGATCTCCTCCCACAGCGAGATCCGGCTCATCGGGTCGAGCCCGGTGGTCGGTTCGTCGAGGAACAGCACGGACGGCTCGTGGATGAGCGACAGGGCGAGGTCGAGTCGTCGGCGCATGCCACCCGAGTAGGTGCCGACACGTCGGTCGCCGGCGGCGGTGAGGCCGACCCGTTCGAGCAGTTCGCCGGCCTTCGTGGCGTGTGCTGCGCCTTCGGCAGCCCGTACAGCACGGCCTGCAGATGGAGCAGTTCGGCGCCGGTCATCAGCGGGTCGATCGCAGCGTCCTGGAGCGCGACGCCGATGTTGCGGCGCACGTCGTTGGCCTCACTTCACCACGTCGAATCCGGCGACCCGGCCGATGCCGCCGGTCGGGCGCAGCAGCGTGGTGAGCATGCGGACGGTCGTGGACTTGCCGGCGCCGTTCGGGCCGAGGAAGCCGAAGATCTCGCCCTGTTCGATGCTGCAGGTCGACGCCGTCGACGGCCTTGACCTGGTCGTCGCCCGAGCCGAAGTAGCGTCTGGAGACCTTCGGCGACGATGGGCAGGTTGACCTCTGACATCGGAACATCGTGCCAAACCGACGCGTCGAATCATCCCTTCGAGCGATGGACGCACGTCACCACCCCATTGAGCCCCTCGCCGTTCGGAGTGGGAGGATGAGCGCATGACGTTCTACGGCGATGCCCAGCGC
This sequence comes from Ilumatobacteraceae bacterium, assembly GCA_963797925.1. GTDB lineage: Bacteria > Actinomycetota > Acidimicrobiia > Acidimicrobiales > Ilumatobacteraceae > Ilumatobacter_A. The sequence continues at coordinate 565,699 of CAWCQZ010000004.1, forward strand.
GACCTGCAGGACGCATTCGACACACGCCGTCTCGCCGATCACACCAGCCGTCGATCGTCGCCCACGGCATCGACGACGATCGGCAGGCGTTCATCGAGTCGCGTGACTTCTTCTTCCTCTCGACGTCGGCGCCGATGGTTGCCCGACGCGTGTCGTACAAGGGCGGCCCCATCGGCGTCGTCCACGTCGAGGACGAGCACACGTCGTGTTCCCGAGCTACGACGGCAACGGGATGTTCCTGTCGATGGGCAACATCGATTCGAGCGTCGGCCAAGGTCGGGATGTTGTTCATCGACTTCGAGACGCCCAACCGACTCCGCCTCCACGCCGACGGCCACGGTCCACACCGATGATCCTGCGATGTGACGTTTTCCGGGCGCGGAACTCGTCGTGCGGGCACGTGTCGAGAACACGTTCGTCAACTGCGCCCGATACATCCACCCGCACACCCGGGTCGAGCACGTCCAGCTACGTGCCCGATGCCGACGGCGTCCCAGCCGCATCCGGCGTGGAAGCGGATCGACCTGCTGCAGGACGTGCTGCCGGGGTCCGACGACGGCCGCACCGACGTCGCAGGCGGAACGATCGACTTCGAGGAGTACATCGACCGCGTCGCCGACGGCACCTCCTGACGTGGCGTGGTCGGGGTCGGGCACACGCCGCGCCGCCGACCCGGACCACGCCGGCGAGCAGCGGGCGTCAGATCCGTACGGTGGTGCCGTCGTGGAGCGGGACGGTGAGCGAGAACGCCTCGCCGTAGGTGACTCTCTGCTCCTCGAGCAGGCTCAGGGCGATCCGTTCGCCGAGGTGGTACGACTCGATGTAGTCGCTGTAGAAGTGGACACCGGCCCAGTTGCGTCCGATCGAGATGTTCCCGGCGAGCTTGTTCAGTTCGCCCTCGACCGTCAGCGGTGCCGCAAGACCGCCCGACACGTCGACCAGTGCACTGCCGTCCGCGTCGGGCTCGTAGGCGATCGGGTCGCCGCCGTCGAGCAGTGGTCGGCCGTGATCGAACCACGCCTTGAGCATCGTGACGCACGCACCGGCCACGGTTGCGTGGCCCGGCGCCGTACGACGGATGCGCAGGTGAGCCCTCGCGGAATGCCATCGGGAGCAGCCAGTTGTCTGCACCGTTGGCGAGCCTCCAGTGCGTCGCCGAGTCCCGAGGCCACCTGCGAACGCGTTCTCCATCGTCTAGAAGGCGGCGAGGCGCTCGTTCATGACGGCGTCGTCGTTGCCGACGCTGGAACATCCAGCCGCCGACCGCTTCGGGACGCATCCGGCGGTGGATGTTGAACTTCTGGAACCGCACGGCCTTGAGCGCCCGCGTGGCCACCTCGGTCACCAGGGTCAGGAGGTGTGGTCGCCGAACTGGGCGAAGCCCTGCTGCTTGTCGACGTGGTCCGGGAGCCGAACGGGAACCCAGGATCGGACGGCGAGCCGAGTCCGAGCAGCACGAGACACGCATTGAGGTACGCCTGGTAGAGGGCGTCGTAGTGGACGTACGTGGCGAGATCGCGAGGCTGTCGGCGATGAAACGATGACCGGCATCGAACGATTCACGGCCGCCGAGGCTCGCACCGTTCTGCACGTCGAGGAACGAGGGCCAGTCGCCATGTAGTCGGCGCCGGTCGGTGCGCTTCGCACCCGCTGATCCACGCGCATCGCGCCGTAGCGACGTAACCATCGGCAGGGACGGCTCGGCGTCGTCGCCGTTGACGCCGCGGTTGCCGACAGCAGGAACTGCGACAGGTACGGGCCGACCTCGTCGCCCGCCGTGACGCCGCGGAACAGCACTGTCGGCAAGTCGACGAGGTCGTCGTCGTCGTGTTCAGGATTCGACGTCGTGCGGCGACGTCGCGAGCCGGTCGGTGATGCCGTCGAGGCAGATCGCTCCTGTCGTCGCGGAACCACCAGAAGCGGGCGAGTGACGCTCGCGCATCTGTCATCGTCGAATGACCTGTCCCAGTCAGCGAACGGGACGTCCCGTGCAGAGCGCCATCCAGTAGACTTCGGCCATCTCGGCAGATCAGTTCCTGGCTGTCGGCCGACGGGTGCGGTGGCATCGTGAAGGTCTGCGAGTCCGGCCCCTGCGAGGTCGAACGTCAGCCCCGCACCCTGGCTCTCCCAGGCACGCACATCGGGGTCGCCGTCGGTGCAGGCGTGGTGCCAGTCGAACTCCGGCTCGTACGGGTTCTCGGGGTCTCCGGTCTCGATGTACTTCGAGCGATCCGTCGGGCATGAACGGTCCGGGGCCGAGGCGGATCGAGCGGAAGTCGCGTGCATCGCCGGTGTCGATCGCCCGGACCCAGTCGCTGTAGTCGGTCGGATCGTCGGAGGAACCCGTTCTCGTCGTGCGGCATGCACTTGGTGAAGCTGCCGGCGAACGTGGGACGGCCCTTCCCGTCGCGGAGTCGATGTTCGTCGCCGTTGTTGCGGTGTTCGGCGGCCGGGCGTGCGGCCGACGCCTCGGCGGCGGTGATGCGTCGATCTCGGGCCTCGAACTGTCGATTGCTCATCGGAACTCCTTCAGAGTCACGACCACACCGAGCGGTGCGGTCATGCTCACAAAGAGGTCGAGGAGCGATGTTTGATACGAGAAATCACGGCACGCCACATCGGCGGGCGATGTTCAGCGCGTTCGAACCGAGTCGGCGCCGTGACGACCCGCTCGCGGATCAGGCGCCGCGGAGGATCTGGCGGACGAGAGGTTCGTAGTGCTCGAGCGGGTTGCTCGTGTAGCTCGCGTCGAACGCCGTCTGGTCGTATTCGCCACAGAACTCGACGGTGCGATCGAAGTGCGGGCTGTCCCGGTACTGCTCGCGGGCCTCGCCGTCGAGGCCGATGTAGTCCCAGAAGTAGTAGCCCTGGAACTCGCCGTGGTGCTTCACCATGAAGTGGTTGGCCTCGGACACGAACGGCTTGACGATGCCCGCCGCGATGTCCGGGTGGTTGTACGGGCTGAGCGTGTCGCCGATGTCGTGGACGAGCGCGCAGAACACGTACTCGTCGTCCTTGCCGGCCTTCTCGGCACGCGTCGCGGTCTGCAAGCTGTGCTCGAGTCGGTCGACGGGGAACCCGCCGTGATCCGTCTCCAGGTCGCGCAGCAGTCCGAGGACGCGATCAGCCACCAGCGACTGCGTGACCTCGAGCTGAGGGATGATCTTCGCCCATTCCTCCGCCGTCGATTCCTCGAACGATGTGAACGTCGCACGGAAGTGCTCACCCGCTGCGTGAGCGGTGTCGGCGGTCGGTGTCGCTGCGGTGTCGGTCATGTCGTTCTCCTCAAGCCTGAGCGGCCTGGATGGCCTGCCACACGCGTTCGCTGGTGGCGGGCATGTCGATGTGCTTCACTCCGAGGTGCTTCACGGCGTCACACACGGCGGACTGCACGGCAGGCGTGGAGCCGATGGTGCCGGACTCGCCGATGCCCTTCGCCCCGAGTGGGTTGACGAACGTCGGCGTCTCCATGTGGATGACCTCGAAGCTCGGGAGCTCGGTGGCCGAGATCATCCCGTAGTCGGCGAGGTTCGACGTGACGGGGTTGCCGTCCTCGTCGTACCGGACCTCTTCGAGCAACGCCTGGGCGGTGCCCTGCGCGATGCCACCGTGGATCTGACCGTCGAGCAGCAGCGGGTTGAGGACTCGGCCCGCATCGTCGCAGGCGATCTGACGGAGGTGCTTGACCTGGCCGGTGCCCGTGTCGACTTCGACGACGGCGATGTGTGCACCGAACGGGAACGTCGCCATGTCGGCGACGAACGTGGTGCCGATGGTCATCTCGTCGCCGTCCTGCTTGGCGGCGACCGCGAGGTCGGCCCAGGTCTTCGACACGGCCGGCGTACCGGCCACGTGGAAGGCACCCATGTCGGTGTCGATCACGACGTCGGCCTCGTCGGCTTCGAGCATCTTCGCGGCGAGCTTCTTGCCCTTCTCGACGAGCTCGACGGCAGCCTGGTTGACGGCTGCGCCGCCGTGCTGCAGCGACCGCGAGGCCATCGTGCCGCCGCCGACCGGCGTCAGTTCGGTGTCACCGAAGACGAGGGTGATCTTGTCCATCGGGATGCCGGTCTCGTTGCTCGTGAGCATCGACCATGCGGTGTCGTGGCCCTGACCCTGCGGCGTGGTGCCGGTGTAGACGGTGGCGGTGCCGTCGTCGTTGACTTCGATCTTCGCGTCCTCCTGCTTGGGGTCGACGCCGCCGGTGATCTCGACGTACACGCACAGCCCGATCCCGAGCTGCTTGACGTCGCCGGCGTCGCGGCGAGCCTTCTGTTCGGCGCGCAGGTCGTCGTAGCCGGCGGCTTCGAGCACCCGGTTCAGCGACTCTTCGTAGTCGCCGACGTCATAGGTCTGGTCGACCGCTGTGGTGTGGGGTTCCAGGAACTTCGGGATGAGGTTCATCCGCCGCACGTCGGCCGGATCCTTGCCGAGTTCGTCGGCGAACAGGTCCATTGCACGCTCGATCGCAGCGGTGGCCTCGGGCCGACCTGCGCCGCGGTATGCGGTCGTCGGTGTGGTGTTCGTGACCACCGAGGTGGTGCGGCACTCGACGTTCGGGATGTCGTACACGCCGACGATCATCGGACGGGTGAAGAAGGGAGCGAGGATCGTGCCCATGCCGACGAATGCGCCGGCGTCCTGGATGGCGTGGACCTGGTAGTGGGTGACCTTGCCTTCCTTCGTTCCACCGATCGTGACGAACTGCAACTGACCGCGGCCGTGGCCGAGGTTCATCATCGATTCGCTGCGCGTCTCGACGTAGCGCACGGGACGCCCGATGTCCTTCGCGAGCGAACCGAGCAGCAGCTCTTCGGCGTAGGCGTCGATCTTCGCGCCGAAGCCGCCACCGACGTCAGGGGTGATGAGGTGGACCTTCGTGCCCTCGCCACCGTTGGCCTTGACGAAGTGATCCTTCGCAGCCTGTGCATGCTGCGTCGAGATCCACTGGACGAGCGTGTCGCCGTCCCACACGGCGGCCGAAGCTCGCACTTCGAGCGGGCACGGCGCGACGCGCTGGTTCAGGAAGCGACCCGTGACGGTCACCTCGCAGTCGGCGAAGTACTCGTCGGTCGGAGTGTTCTCGGGAATGCCGAGTGCGGTCGTGTCGAACACACCGTTCGAGCCGGCCTCTTCGTAGATCAACGTCTCGGAAGCGAGCGCCGCCTCCATGTCGACCAGTGCCGGCAGGAACTCGTAGTCGGCGAACACCATCTCGGCAGCGTCGACGGCCTGCTGATGCGTGTCGGCGACGACCACGGCGATCGGCTCACCGACGTGGCGAACCTTGCCGCTGGCGAGCAGCGAGCGTGCTGCGGTCGGGTTGAACGGCGAGGGGATCAACTCGAGGCCGAGCGACTCAGCGGTGTGCACGGCGAGCACGCCGGGCATGTCCTTCGCGGCATCGATGTCGATCGACTCGATCTTGCCGTGAGCGACCATCGAGCGGACGAAGACGGCGTGCGCTGCGCCTTTGAGACGAGGGTCGACGATGTCGTCTGAGTAGACCCCGCCCGTCGTCAGGAACTTCGGATCTTCCTTGCGCTGAACTCGCGTCCCCAGGATGCTTGCACCGGCCACGTGTACCCCTTGTATGTCGTCAAGACGAGCCGATCGGCTCTCATGAGCAAACTAGCCGCACAGGTCGTGTCCGATGCCACACGAGCGGACGACCACTCGGATCTCGTCACCGTGCTCGACGGGTCGAGCGCTCCGTCGTGCCACGCCCCAGACCGTCAGGCGGGGCGGGTGACGATCTGGAAGTAGCACATCTCGTCGTCGGTGCCTTCGGCCCACAGCACGTAGCGGGGCTCGGCGTCCTCGTCGATCCGTGCTCGATCCCACACGCAGTCGATCTGCACTTCGTCGCCGGGCACGAGGACGATGTCCTCCACCGGCGGTAGTCGAGTTGCCAGTCGAAGTCCCAGTTCGGGATGTCGAGCAATACTCGTTCCTCGGGTGTGCCGGGGTTGAGCGTCATCTTGACCGACTTGCCGATCTCGTGCTGGTGGCCCCAGATCGACACGATCCGCCCGGTCTGTGTGGGCAGCGTGCAGGTCGACGATGCGATGCCGTCGGTCATGTCGGCGTAGTCCTCGGGGGTCGTGCCGCAGACGGCGTTCAAGCCGTTGGCCGCGAACGAGCCGAGCGTGCCGGAGCGCTGTGAGAGATCGGCGATCGCTGCGTCGCGGTCGCACAGCGGCCCGACCTCCTCGGTCGAGCACGGGATCTCGGCGGGGCCGAGGTAGATCCGGAGGTCGATCGGATCGAGTGCGCCGCCCGCAGCGTCGATCGTTGCCTGGTCGGCCAGGTCGACGACGAGCGCCGACCGGTCGGGAGCAAGGTCGGCGAAGACGGGCTCGTAGTGGTAGTGGATCTGCATCACGAAGAAGTCGCCCGGCTGCATCTCGATACCGGTGTCCGATGGCAACTTCGTCGGGTCCTGCCCGGGTGCCCAACTGAGGATCTGGTTGACGGTGCCGCTGCCGCCGATGCCGGCCAGTCCGGTGCAGGACCACCCGATGTCCGGGTCGGCGGCGTCGCTTGCCTCGGCTGATTCGCGAGCGTCGGCGCTCGCCTTGAACAGCAGGCTGTGGTGGACGACCTCGGTCACGTCGGCTTCGATGCCGTAGCCCTGCACCCAGCCGGGCTCGGTCAGCTCGGGGTCGTAGATCTGGCAGCGATAGTCGTCCGGATCGTCGGTGTCGCCCTTGTACGGCTCGGCCTGCAGGACGACGTCACGGTCGATGACCGTGCGCGTGCTGCGTTGCGGTTCGATCGGCGTGCCTGGATCGACGTCGATGGTGCCGCCCTCCGACGCCCATGCGGCGACGGTGGCGATGTCGGCCGGGTCGAGCCGTCGGTCGTCGTGGAAGGGCACGTCACCGTCGGCGGCCGGCCACGGCGGCATGAAGCCGACATCGACCACGGCGTCGATGTACTCGGCGTCGAGGCCGTCGACGTCGCCGGCGGTCTCCATCTTCAGGTAGGCAGCGCCGGGTCCGTCGGCGACATGGCACGACGCGCAGTTGTTCTCGAGGATCGGTTGTACGTCGCTGGCGAACGAGATCGCCGGCGAGCCCGCCGTTGCGTCGCTGCTGTCGCCGATGGTCGACGGGTTCGCGCTCGTCGTCGTCTCGTCGGTGGTGGTGTTCGTGGTGGTGTTCGTGGTCGCGGCCGTGGTCGTGGGGTGGTCGTGGTCGTGCGGTCCGACCCAGTCGAGTCGGTGACGACGTCGGAGGTCGCAGAGGGCACCGGCTCCGAGATGGTGTCGCTGCTGCCGGACGAGCACGCGACGAACACGATGGCGGCGCCGACCGCCGCATGCATCCCGATCCAGGCGCGCTTGGCGGTCGCCGACCGGGTGCGGGTCGCCGTCACCACGTGATCGCCGTCGACTGCTGCTTCGCCCGTTGCCACCGTTGCAGTATGCACCTGCAACCTGCGGCCGAGGGATCACCGTGGTGCTCATCGATCGACAGCCGAGCCCGCGTGCTCTCGCGTCGACGGAACCGGGCGCGACGAGAGCGGGGGCATCCGGCACTCCGACACATATCATGCATCCCGCCGATGAGGCGGTTATGAACAGACCTTCCGACCGATCAGATGTACGCGACCGGATCGACATCAGCGATGAGCAACTGCTCGAGGCGCTGACCGGCGGAGGTGACGAGCGAACCGAACTCGATCCGATCACGGGGCACAACCGCTACTTCATCAACCCGGCGAACGGTCTCGACGTGTTCAATCGGGGGAGCTGCACCGCCGGCATGCTGAACGGCCGTTCGCGTGTCGTCGCTCGTGAGTTCCTCGGGCGCTACGACACCCTGAACTACGCATCGCTCGTCGAGGAACAGTCGTTCCGGCTGAAGAACCTGCTCAGTTCTGCGCACAACGATCCGTTCGACGTCTTCTTCGGCCCGTCCGGCACGGACCTGGCCTACCTGCCGACACTCTTCCAGCGTCTGCTCCACCCCGACCGACCGATCATCCAGGTGATGTCGTGCCCCGAAGAACTCGGGAGCGGTTCACGAGACGTCGCTGCTGCCAAGCTGTTCGGCCGGAAGAACCAATTCGGCCGGCCGCTCGACCAGGGCGCACCGATCGATCCGACGGCGTCCGAACCGACGGTCGTCGAACTCGACGCGCGGGATGCCGACGGCAACATCCTCGATCGCCGTGGCCAGATCGTCCGACTCATCGAGGACAACCCGACAGCGGCCATCATCGGAAGCCTCGTCTTCGGTTCCAAGTCCGGCATCAAGGACGACCTCGACGTCATCGAAGACCACGGCGACCATGTGATGTGGGTCGTCGATCTCTGTCAGCTCCGGGTCGATCCGGCGCTGCTGCACGACCTGCTCGACCGCGGCGCCATGGTCATGCTCACCGGGAGCAAGTTCTTCCAGACGCCGCCGTTCTGCGGTGCGTTGCTCGTCCCCCGTCAACTGACGGAACGCCTCCGCACGGCCGATGACACGAATGGTGCGTCGGTCGCTCCCTTCGGCCAGATCTTCAGCGCTCATGATGTGCCGTGGGCACTCGACAACGTGCGCCAGCACCTGCCGGACGAGGAGAACCGAGGCTTGCGGCTGCGCTGGCAGATCGCGCTCGACGAGATGGAGAGCTACGCCAGCTGGCCGTTCCACGTGAGCAACGCGCTGATCGCCGACTGGAAGACCGAGCTGTTGCGCATCGTCGACGATCATCCGAACTTCAGGTCGATGCCCGACCAGCGCAAGACCAACGACTCGATCATCTCGACCCAGGTGCTGGCCGATGGCAGAGAGCTGTCTCATGAAGAACTCCGCACGCTCTACCGCGACGTGGTCACCGGTGAGCACGAAGGACTCAGCGACGGAGCTCGTCGTGTGTTCTTCGGCCAACCGGTGCGCTACGGCGACCGCTCGTTCATCCGATTCGCGATCGGCGCGCCGACCGTACGGTGGATGCTTCATCGAGGCTCACTCTTCCTGGACGACGACAAGCGGTTGATCGAGATCGTCGCGGAGTACGCCGAGCGGTTCAGATGAGGTCGAGCCTCGATCAGCGAACACGTGCGGCGGCCGCATCATTGGTCGCAACGCTTCCGTTGCGGTCCGACGACGACACCGCCTTCATCGGTGTCGATCTCGATGTGCTCGGTGCGCAACTCGCCTCTCTTCGCAACGCCTTCCCCGACTCGGTCCGTCACTCGATCGCGATCAAGACGATGCCGCACCCCGAGATGCTGGCCCACCTCATCGACCTCGGCTTCGGTCTGGAGGCGGCGTCGCTGGAGGAAGTGCAGCTGGCGCTGGCCGCTGGTGCAGCGCCGAGCGACCTGATCTTCGATTCCCCGGTCAAGACCCGCTCCGAGATCGCGTGGTGCCAGGCCAACCTGCCCGGAGCGTTGCTCAACGCGAACTCGATCGCAGAGTTGCACCGGTACCCCGCGTCGCCGAGCTTCCAGGTCGGACTTCGAATCAACCCGGAGGTCGCCACCGGCGCGCCGACCGAGTTCGATGTCAGTGGGGAGCGGAGCAAGTTCGGGGTCGCGATCAGCACGCCCCGACCCGTGCTCGTCGATGCCTGCATCGACGCCGGGGTGACCGCGCTCCACATGCACATCGGGAGCCAGGTGCCGACCTGCGATGCACATGTCGAAGCGGTCGGCCGGCTTCTCGACGTCGCTGCCGAGCTCGATGCTGTCCGAGCCGAGCGCCGAGACGACCGGCGGATCATCACGCTCGACATCGGCGGCGGGATGCGCTCGGAAGTCGACGGCGATGCAGTGATGTCGCTGTACGGGCAGCGCTTGCGAGCCGAGCGACCCAGCCTGTTCGACTACGACGTCCGCACCGAGTTCGGACAGTGGGTGCAGGCCAACGCCGGCTGGGCTGCGACGCGGATCGAAAGCGTCGAAGAGCGCGCTGCGCCGATGGCGTTCGTTCATCTCGGTGCCGACTACTTCGTGCGCGACGTCTACGGCGCCTCCGGTGCATCGAGCTATGGCTTCGCCGTCGTCAGGCCCGATGGGCGGGTCGCCATGGCCGGCGATGACGCCGAAGCGACGCGACCGTACGACGTCGTGGGACCGCTGTGCTTCGCCGGCGACGTGCTCGCTCGTGATCTCGTGCTGCCCGAACTGGACGAAGGTGACTGGCTGGTGATCGCGGGCACCGGTGCGAACACGCTCGGTCTGTGGTCACGCCACTGCGGGCGGGCCGTCCCGAAGGTCGTCGCGTCTGCCGGGGGCGACTGCGTCGTCTGGAGTGGGCGCCGGCTGCCCAGCTGAGGCTCGGAATGCTCCGGGGCGGCAGATCATCGTGGCAGGGTCGGTCGGCCGACGGGAATCGTACGTAGTGTCTGTCGTAGATGATCTTGGTGGCGCTCGCCCTCGTGTCGGCGGGCGCATTCTTCTATTACGGAGCCACCTGCATCATGTCGATGCACGTTCGACAGGAGTACCGGCGGTACGGGATCCCGCACCTCCGGGTCTTCAACGGCACGTTGCAGATGTTCGGGGCCGGTGGCGTGCTGATCGGGCTCGCGCTGACGCCGCTCGGTGCGCTCGCGTCACTCTGTTTGTGCATCCTGATGCTGCTCGGGTTGCAGACGCGCCATCGACTTCATGATCCGTGGCGACTGCGGATTCCGGCGACGACGCTTGCGATCTTGAACGCCGTGCTGTTCGTGTTGTTCCTGCGTGCCTGACGACTCTCGGGAGTCGCCGAGGTGTCAGCGCCTGTCGGCGAGAAGAGCGGCGGTGCCGGAGAGCGCGAGCACCGAGAGTGCAGGAGCCGAACGCTTCAACGGGTCGCCGACCTTGGCGTGCATGCCGAGGGCCCCGGCCATGAACGCGCCCAGACCGATTCCGGCCGGTCGCACGATGCCGGGGACGAACAGACCGATCAGCAGAGCGATCGCCAGCCCGACCTTGGTCGCTCCCACCGCGTACATCTGCCGCTCGGAGAAGCCGTACTCGGCAAACTCCTCTTTCATGTTCGTGGCATCGCCACCGCGGTAGCCGGTGTCGCGATCGAACCGGTTGAACCAGACATTGAGGATCCAGCCTGCAGCGCCGATCTGGGCGATTCGTCCGATGTACTTCATTTTGGAGAGCTCCTCGATGTGTGACCTGGGTGTGCGGGGGGATCGTTCCCTTCACGACCGTCGCACAAACACGTGGAGAGTGTGACACGGAGCGCACGTGCCGGAACGGGCTGGTGTTCCGACCGATCCGGCGGATCAGTCGAGGCGGGCAGCGAGCTGGTCGGCCGACCAGCCTTCGTCGAGCGCGAGGTGGACGACGTCGGCGTCGGACGGCGGAGTGAGCCCGTCGACCGGTTGGTCGACATCGAGATCGCACGGGAATGCGTAGCCCTCCGCACTCGCTGCGACGACCCGGTCGATCGCCGAGCGATCCGTGCCGCCGACCACCCGTTCGGCGAGCGTGGGGTACAGGGCGCGCACCATGCGGCGACGGTCGACGTGCTCGAGGGTGCGGCCGAGCGCAGAGCCGATCTGCAGCAGGTTGGCCATCCGCCGCACGTCGCCTGTTCGGTTGGTGCCGGCACCGTGGAACATCGCCGGGTTGAAGAACACGGCGTCACCCTTGGACAGGGGAAGCTGCACGTGGTGCTCGGCAAAGTACTGCTTGAACTCTGGAAGCCGCCACGCGACGTATCCGGCCTCGTACTTGTGGGAGTGCGGCAGGTACATGGTCGGCCCGGTCTCGATCGGCATGTCGCAGTGAGCGATCGCACCCTGCAACGTCATCACCGGCGAGAGGCGATGCACCTGAGCGGGGAACCGCTCGGCCATCTCGTTCTCCATGAAACCGAGGTGGTAGTCCCGGTGCGGCTCCTGCGCCTGGCCGCCAGGGTTGACCACGTTGACCTGCGAGGTGACCTGATAGGCGGGGCCGAGCCACGCTCGGGCCGCAAGGTCGATGACGTCGTTCGCGTAGTAGTCGACGAAGGCCGCGGGAGCGCGCAGCGCCAGCTTCTCCAACGCGTTCCAGACGCGATCGTTCGCACCCGGCTTGGCGAAGTGATCTCCCGACGCGACGCCGCGATGCTTCTCGTCGTCGATGATCTCGCGGAATTCGGCCGAGGCGGCGTCGATCACGTCGTGAGTGAACGCGCCGTCGAAGACCACGATCCCCGAGCCGTCGAGCAGCACGTCGGCGATCTCGGCGGCGACGTCGACGGCGAGCTGCTCCGCAGTCAGCGCTCGCAACGAGGCACACGAGTACACCACCGCACCGTGCTCGACGCGATCAGCGAACGGATACGCGCGTGCGTCGGTGGCGACCTCGACCGTCTCGATGAACTCGTCGATCGAACAGTTCTCAGCCCGCAGCCAGATCCGACTCGAACGTGTCTCCATCTCCAGAATCTAGGCGACGCCGCCGAGTGGGCCGGACTCGATCCACGCCGATTCAGCGCAGCGGTGCCAAGGCGGCAGCGCCTCGGTACTCGGCCTGCTCGCCGAGCAGCGACTCGATGCGCAGCAGCTGGTTGTACTTCGCGACGCGGTCAGAGCGGCACGGAGCGCCGGTCTTGATCTGGCCGCAGTTCGTGGCGACGGCCAGGTCGGCGATCGTGGCATCCTCGGTCTCGCCGGACCGGTGGCTCATCACCGACGTGTAGCCGTGGCGGGTGGCGAGTTGCACGGTGTTGAGCGTTTCGGTGAGCGACCCGATCTGGTTGACCTTGATCAGGATCGAGTTGGCCACGTCGGTGTCGATGCCACGTTGAAGGCGCACCGAGTTGGTGACGAACAGGTCGTCGCCGACGAGTTGGGTCTTGTGGCCGACCGACTTCGTGAGCGCAGCCCAGCCGTCCCAGTCGTTCTCGTCCATGGCGTCCTCGAGCGACACGATCGGGTACTTGTCGACCATCTCGGTCCAGTAGCCGGCCATTTCGTCGGGGGACAGGACCTTGCCTTCGTGGGTGAGGTGGTATGCACCGTCTTCGAAGATCTCCGACACGGCCGGGTCGAGTGCGATGGCGATGTCCTCACCCGGGGTGAAGCCGGCCTTCTCGATCGCCTCGAGCAGCGTGGTGATCGCTTCCTCGTTGGACGACAGGTTCGGTGCGAATCCACCTTCGTCGCCGACGGCAGTCGACAGTCCGCGGTCGCTGAGCACCTTCTTCAGCACGTGGTACGTCTCGGTGCCCCATCGCAACGCTTCGGAGAACGACGGTGCGCCGACCGGCATCACCATGAACTCCTGGAAGTCGATCGAGTTGTCGGCGTGCGAGCCGCCGTTGATCACGTTCATCATCGGCACCGGCAGCACATGGGCGTTCGGTCCGCCGACGTACTGGTACAGCGGCATGTCGAGTTCCATCGACGCCGCTTTGGCGATCGCGAGGCTGGTACCGAGGATGGCGTTCGCGCCCAGTCGGGCTTTGTTGTCGGTGCCGTCCAGGTCGATCATCACCTGGTCGACGAGGCGCTGGTCGAGTGCGTCGTAGCCGAGCAGCTCGTCGGCGATCTCGTCGTTGACGAAGCCGACGGCGGACAGCACGCCCTTGCCGCCGTAGCGCTCGCCGCCGTCGCGCAGTTCGACGGCCTCGTGCTCGCCCGTGGAGGCGCCCGACGGCACGGCGGCGCGCCCTTCGGCACCCGAGTCGAGCAGGACCTCGACTTCGACCGTGGGGTTGCCTCGGCTGTCCAGGATCTCCCGGCCGGCGATTGCGATGATCTCACTCATGAGCGTCGAACGTAGCCGCTTCGTCGGTCTCTTCGACGGGTGCCTCGATCGTGATGTTGAGTTCGTCGGGGGCATCGACGAGGACGTTGATGATGTAGGACTGCAGCGCTTCGGGCAATCCGACGTCCGTGCCCCTCGTTTCGCTCAGGAACCAGCGGTGTTCCAGCAGTTGGTGATAGATCTCGGCAGCTTCGAGCTTGGCGAACAGCGAGGGCGGGATCTTCGCCATCAGCGGCTCGAATCGGTCATCGAGCCATCGCACGGCGACCACGTTCTCGGCCATGTGCCGCAGTGGCATCCCCGTCGCCGTCGACGCAGCGAGACGTTCCTTGAGCAGCTCGGCGCCGAACGACCGGATGTCTGCGAGCAGCCGCCGAGCCTGGTTCTCCGTGGTCTCGAGTCCTGTGAGGTTCTTCAGGCGGTCGCGGTGGAAGCCGTGCTCGACGACACGTGGGATGTAGCGGAACCGGCCGCCTTCGCCGTCGTCGACGATGTCCATCTCCTCGACGTCGAAACCGAGATCGTGCAGTCGCTCGAGGCGCTGGTCGATCTTGAAGGTCTCGCCCGGACCGAACTCGCGTGCTGCGGTCAACTCGTCCCAGAGCCGGTGGTACCGGTCGGTGATCTGCAAGGCGATGTCCATCGGGTCGATGTCGACCTGCAGGCGACCGCCGGCCTGGAGGTCGAGCAGGCCGCCTGCGACGTGCTCGGTCGCGATCTGGAGGTCGAAGGACCGTTGACCGGAGGACAACTGGTTGTGGTGCTCGCCGGTCTCCATGTCGATCACGTAGGCGGACAGCGCGCCGGCATCTCGCCGGAAGAGGGTGTTGGAGAGCGAACAGTCGCCCCAGAAGAACCCTGCGAGGTGCAGCCGGACGAGCAGGCCGACCAGTGCGTCGAGCACTCGTTCGCCGAGGTACGGGATGGTCAGCCCACGCCCAGCGAGGAGCGAACGGTAGGGAAGCGAGTAGTCGAGGTGCCGAGTGACGAGCATGCCGTCCACACCGTCCAGCTTGCCGGTGACCGCGGCGACGACCTCGGCCGTGGGGAGCCCGGCGTCGGCGAGCTCACGCAGCAGGCGATACTCCCGGGCCACGAGGTCGTCGGGGAGTTCTTTGATGACGTAGCTCGTCCCGTCCAACTCGATGAGACGCACGACATGGCGGTGGAGCCCGAGCACACCGTGCATGTGTGGCAGGTCCCACGCTTCGAGGCGTTCGGTGAACGGAAGGCTGGCGATGTTGGGATGCTCAGACGGCGTTGCGATCTGGAGGCGCATAGGGGCCAGTCTGGCCGTGACCGGACGCCGGCGAACGAAAATTCAAGTCCGCAGCAAGATGTGACGAAACACACGGCGTGACCGAACTCGATGTGCACCACGCGCCAGGCGGCGTTTCCGACGCGCCGAGCTATGCGTTACCCGCACCGGCCTCGCTTCAGGTCCAGGCACCGATGGCGTCGACCACGGCTCCCGGAGTGCCCAAACGGCTTCGTACGACCTGGGTGCTCGCCATGACGATCGCCGCAGCTGCGACAGCGTCCGCGATCGCTGCGTTGCAGATGGGACGCGCGATGAGCGGGGACGAACGCATCGCTGCGCTCACCGTGCCCCAGATCGCTCTTGCCCTGCTCACCGCCGTCGGCATCGTCGCGTGGACGTGGATGGTCGTCGAGAACGCCCGCCGTCTGCTCGCCGCCGGACGAACGACCGAAGCACCCGTGCCGCACGCTGTCGCGGCTGCATGGGCGATGCCGCTCGTCGTCGGAGCCGCTGGCGCCTCGGCGGTCGCGTTCCTCGAACGTCGGTTGAACACCGCCGCGTCGGACACCACCTCGGCCGTGCCGCTCGCGATCGCGTTGTCCTTCCTCGTGATGGCGATGCTCGTTTCGTATCGACCGCTGTTCATGCTGTCGTCGATCATGCGACGGCTCGGCTCCGCATCCGGCGCGCTCGCCGGCTGGATCTGGGTGCCGATCTCACTGGTCATCGCCGGTGCTGCGTCGCTGGTCGGTCTCCGCCTCGGCGGCGCGTACGGCGACGGCTACGAAGGTGTCGCCCCGGCCTGGGCGCTCGGCATCGTCTCGCTTCCCCCGCTGGTGATCCTGCTCGCACTCGCATGGCGTGGAGGCCGCGCCGTCGAAGCGGCCATCGGCTTCGCGTTCGACCGTCGAACCGGGCGCAACGCGTCGGGTGTCGGTCGTCGATGGCTGCGGCTCATGGCACGTGCCGTCCGGGCGGACGCTCGACCCGGGATGACGCTCGACACGCGCCGCCACGTCCGTGTGGTCCCCGGGGCCGACATCGTCCGCCTCGCCTTGATGACCACCGTTGCTGCGCTCACGCTCGTCAGCATCGTCGGTGCGCTCGTCATGTTCCTGTTCTGGCGTGAGTCCGGAGACGGTGCACTGCTGCCCTCGCAGCGTGACCGAGCCTGGACAGCTCTCGCCGGACTCCAGACGTTGGAACGCATGCTCGCGGTCGGCCTCGTGGCGATCGCGTCCATCTGGTCGCTGGTCAGCGTCCTCAACGCTCGCATCGCAAGCGGCCGACGACGCAACCCGCTCCTCGCTGCGGCAGCGTGGCCCGCCGCTGCATACGCGATCTGGCGGCTCGGTCTGCGAGTCGGGGAGGCCGAGACCGTCGTCGATGCCCTGATTCTGTACGGGCTTCAGATCATCGCGATCTATGTGCCGTTCTTCCTGCTCGAACGTGCGGCGGTCGCCGTCGGCGCCCGCCGCGGACCGCTTCGTCTGTCGTTCGCGATCTCTGCAGTGCTGTTGATCCACGTCCAGGGCCTCGGTGGTCTGCCGACGATCGTCGAAGTCACCGAGATCGACCGGTTCGGCCGTCTGGCCGGATACCTGGCCCTGGCTGCACTGCTCCAGTTGATCGCAACCATCGCGGTCACCGACGCCAGTCACCTGGTCGCCGACGCTGCTGCCACGATGGCGGACAAGCACAACTTCCTGGCAGACCAGCGCTCACGCGAGATCGACCGGCCGTCGCCGTCCTTCCCGGGACCGACGGCGCACCCGCCCGCCGGATCGGCGGTGCCGTCGCCGCCTCCGACACCGATCGCCGCACCGACGTTCGCACCGCCGACGGTCGTGTGATGTTCGCGCCGCCGGACCCGTCGAGCCCCGCTGTTCCGCTCCCGTCGCCATTGCCGTCAGCAGGATCGAACTTCGCGCCCACGCTGCCCAGCCACACACCGGCGCCTCCACGCCCGTCCGTGAGCGTGCACAGTGGTCCCGCTGTCGACCCAACCGCCGTGCTGGGCGAGTCCGTCGACCCGACCGTGAGTCGACCCTCGGAGCAGGCCGCCCCTCCGGCGCCCCTGTTCCCCACGTCGTGGTTGCGCCGCGTCGTGGTATGGGCCAACGCCGGGTCGATCCCCGCGCTGTTCATCGGCGACGCCATCGGACTCGCGCTCGCTGCGCTCGGCATCGTTTCGCTCATCGTCTGGTCGGGGGTGAGTGCGATGAACGTCCGACGCGCGCGCCCGGCGACACGTCATGGGAGCCCACCGCACCCGGCTGCGGTCGTGGCGTCCTGGTTCGTCGCGCCCGTCTTCGGTGTCGCTGCGATCGTGGCGATCGTGTTGGTCGCAGCGTGGGCCGAATCAGGCACGTTCGAAGAACAAGGAACACGCACGATGGTGCTGGCCGTCACGGTGTTCGTCGCCGCAGTGGGCATGTTGATGGCGGCGTATCAGCCGTACTCGCGCGCTCGCCAGGTGCGCCAAGTGGGTGTACACCGACAGCGGCCGATTTCGGAAGTGGTTCATCGCACCGATCGTCGGTGCCCTGATTTCCGGAGTGATCCAGATCCTTGCCGGCCTCGTTGCGCTCTCCGACACCGGCGACAGGTCGTCGACCGTCGCGGTGATCGGCGCGGTTGGCCTGTGGGTCGTGTCGTTCACACTGCCGTGGCTGGCGTGGCTGATCTCGGGGAGCCGTGCGATGCGATCCCTCGAATCCGGTGTGGCGCACGCTCATGACCGAACCGGACGTGAAGCGCACGACCCCTCGGAAGTGGTCCCGCTCCACGCTGCACCGCCGGCCGGCGTGCCCGCCGTCAGCGCTCCGAGCGTTTGACCTCGTCCCACAGCTCGTCGAGTGTCGCCAACTCGGCCCCTCTGAGCTGGATCGACCGGTCGCGTGCCAGTGCTTCGACGCCTTCGAAGCGGGTTCGGAACTTGTCCGACACGCGTCGCAGTGCCAACTCCGGGTCCACGCCCACGTGGCGGGCGACGTTGACGACGGCGAACAGGAGGTCTCCGAGTTCGGCGTCGGTCTCGACGGCATCGGCGGCGTCGATCGCTTCGATCAACTCGTTGGTCTCCTCGACGATCTTCGGGATGGCTCCGGACACGTCGGGCCAGTCGAACCCGACCTTGGACGCCTTGCGGCCGACCTTGGCCGCGTAGGCGAGCGCCGGCATCGAACGTGGGATCCCGTCGAAGATCGAGGTGCGGCCCTTCTCGGCGTGCTTGATCTCGTCCCAGCTCGCGAGGACCGTCGCAGCATCGAGGTTCGGATCACGGCTCGCATCAGCCTTCGAACCGTCGCTCGACTGCTCGTCCGACGCGGCGCCACCGACGACGTGCGGATGGCGTCGCACCAACTTGTCGTGGATTCCCTCGGCGACGTCGGCGATCGTGAAACGACCTTCCTGCTCCGCGATCACCGCATGGAATTCGATCTGGTACAGCAGGTCGCCGAGCTCTTCGATCAGGTCCGCGTCCGGGTCGGTCGCGAGGTCCGAGTCCGGCGACTGACCGAGGGCCTGGAGGGCGTCGACGACTTCGTAGGTCTCCTCGAGCAGATACGGGATCAACGACTCGTGGGTCTGTTCGACATCCCACGGGCACTGCTCGCGAAGTGTCCGGGTCAACTCGTGGAACCGGGTGTAGTGGTGCCCGACGGGTGCAGCGAGGTGGGGGATGTAGATCGATGTCAGATGATCGGCCTCGATCGTGCGGTCCAGCTCCGACCAGGTCGTCTCGACGATCTGTTCGTCGTCGGTGCCGAGCGCGTGGAGGAGCACCACGGCCTCGTCGCCGGTGGCGCCGTCCACGGCGAGCTTGATCTCGGACAGCACCCAGTTGGCGTGTGTGTGAGCGACCAGCAACGGGCCCGTCTGATCGGCGGCAGCCGTGGCGAACTCGTGCCCGTCGACGAGGCGGACACCGGCCTCGACCGGGTCGATACCGAGCCGTGCCCAGGCGACGTCGAGGAACGACATCGCCGGTCGCACGTCCAGGGCGAACGTCGCGCCTGGCGCTCCGCTTCGCTCTCGCAGGGTGCGCACGGTCCGCTCCAACACGAGTGGCGACCCGGGCACGGCGTAGAGCACGTCGCCGTTCCGGTCGGCGTCGGCGATGAGGCGTTCGGCGATCTCGGCGTACACATCGGCGAAGGTGTCGGCCGACTCGTAGAGATCGTCGTGGGTCACCGCACCGCCTGGCGCGTCGAGCACGAGATGAGCGGACGGATGCACCGATGTGCGGAGGTGTCGACGCTCGATCCGCTCGATCAGTCCGAGCGTGTCGAGAGTGACGTGCTCGTCAGCCCCCGGCCCGAGCCCGACGACCGTGATCGTCCGAGTTCGCTGCCGCTGCGAGTCGCCGGCCACGTCGACCAACGTCAGGAGGCAGCGACGACGTTGACGCCGTCGGCCACGCCGTAGCGCGAGTCGACCGTGACGTCGGCGTCCTCGATCGTCAACCGTGCCTGGACGTAACCCTGCCGCGTAGAACTGTTCGATCTGTGCGCCGGCTTCGTCGAACGGCAGCAGCCGCAGCACGTGGAATCCGAACTCGGATTCGACCGGCTCTGTCGGGACGCCGGGTTCGGCGGCGAGTGCCGCCGCGGCGAACGGCGGGACGTATTGCTCGCCGATGTTGGCAGCAACGTCACAGCTCAGGAACCCGCCGGCCGCGCCGGACCCCGGGTCGATCGAGCGTTCCATGGCGATCGAAGCGAACAGCTCGGCCTCGGCGGCTTCGGAGTCGGTCGCGGCGAGCTCGTCGACGATGTCCTGCGCTTCGTCCTCGGTCTCGACGAGGATGTGGGTGACGCATGCCAGGCCGCTGCGCTGGGGGCCGGCGTTGAACCACGAGCGGACGTCGGCGTCGTCGGGGCGCGGCAGGGCCGGGAGCTGCTCGATCACCGTGACGTACTCGACGAGCAGATCGCGCGTCTCGGGGCTGAGCTCGGTGAACTGCTCCGGCGAACTGGGCGTTCAGACCTTGCGTGCTCTGGTCGATCGCTGCGGGGTCCAGCTCGACGCCGCTGTCGGCGAAGGCCTGCGTGAACACTTGTGCTTCGAGCCAGACGGAGATCGCCGTGCGGTTGACGTTCGCCCGGTCGGCAGCCGGCAACGCTTCGTCGCCACCGCCCACCAACGGCACGAGCTCGGAGAGCTGTGCGTCGGACAGGGTGGTGTCGCCCACGCTCGCGATCGCATCGGTGTCGAGCGTCGAGCAACCGGCTGCCAACGAAGCAGCGGCACCAGCGGTCAGGATCGTCAGCAATCTACGATTCACGAGGTCAGGATAGTCGGACTCACTCGCTTCGCTCCGTTCGCCGTACTCGACCGGTTCATCGCTGGTCTCGACGTATCCGTTCGGCACCGGTGAGCGCCCACGTCGAACAGTCGATACCGAACTCGGCCTCCATCACGGACCGAAGACGCACCGCAGAGTCCATCGAGACCAGTCGCAGGTCGAGATGGACCTCCGGCTCGTCCTCGACCGTCGGCGAGGTGTCTCTGTGCAGCTTCAGCGCCAGCGAGTCGCGCCGCTGCCGGGCGGTGCGTTCCACTCGAACGAGGTCGATGTCCGACTCCGAGGATGACGACGACGCGCCGCATGCGGTCAGCACGTTCCCGTCGAGCCGGTAGCCCCGTCGCAACGCTCGCAGCGTCAGCCACACGAGCAACGCGATGGCGACGACACAACCGATGATCCCCCACACACTGCCGACGATGACGGCGATCAGCAGCAACGGCACGAGTCCGGACGTTCCGAATGCGGAGAGCGCGAGCGTGGACGGACCGGCGGACCCGAAGAAGCGAGCGTCATCGTCGGTGCGGGAGGTTCGTCGTGCCACTCGGCAAGGCTACGCCGCTCGTCGCACCGTCGATTCGGGCCGCACTCACCCGGTTTCGGTGGGTACCAGATCGCGGAAGAACGTCACCAGGAACGTTGCGGCGTCCTTGCCACGGGGCAGGGGGACGACGAGTTGTTGGAGATCCTCTTTGTACTTCGCTCCTCGTGAGAGGCGGCGGAGGCGGATCGTGGCACTCATCGCCAGCTCGAGGGGCTGGATGCGCGCATCGCTCGACGTGATCTGCAGGTCGCGGATGCCGAGCCGGTGGCATTCGGCGCGCAGGTACCCGACCTGGAGCAACGACTCGGCGGGAGCGGGAAGGGGACCGTAGCGGTCCTCCCATTCGGTACGGATGTCGTCGACCTGGGCTTGCGTCGTGACGTCGGCGAGTCGCCGGTAGGCCTCCAGGCGCAACTCTTCCTTCTTCACGTAGTCCTCGGGCAGGAACGAGTCGGTCGGCACGTCGAGCTTGATCTCGGCCGGGGGCTTCTTCGCCGGTTCGCCCTTCATCTCGCTGACCGCCTCGGTGACCATCTGGCAGTACAGGTCGTAGCCGACCGCTGCGATGTGTCCCGACTGGCTCTCGCCGAGCAGCGAGCCTGCGCCGCGGATCTCGAGGTCGCGCATCGCGATCTTGAAGCCGGAGCCGAGCTCGGTGGCCTCGCCGATCGTGCGGAGCCGTTCGTAGGCCTCCTCCGTCAGCGTCTTGTCGACCGGATGGAACAGGTACGCGTAGGCGCGCTGACCGGATCGTCCGACGCGGCCGCGGATCTGGTGCATCTGACCCAGACCGAGCAGGTCGGCTCGTTCGACGACGAGCGTGTTCACCGACGGCATGTCGATGCCGGACTCGATGATCGTGGTGCAGACCAGCACGTCGTACTGGCCGTCCCAGAAGTCCTGCACGACGGTTTCGAGCGAGCCTTCGTCCAGCTGGCCGTGAGCGATGGCGATGCGCGCCTCGGGGACCAGTTCGCGCAGGCGGCGCGGCTGCGGTTTCGATCGAGCGGACCCGGTTGTGGACCCAGAACACCTGGCCCTCACGCAGCAGCTCGCGCCGGATGGCTTCGACGGCGACACGTTCGTCGTACTCGCCGACGTACGTCAGGATCGGCTGACGCTCGGCCGGTGGTGTCTGCAACAGCGAGAGGTCGCGGATACCGACGAGGCTCATCTCGAGCGTGCGCGGGATGGGTGTGGCGGTGAGCGTGAGGACGTCGACGTTCGTCTTCATCTTCTTCATCTTCTCCTTGTGCTGCACCCCGAAACGCTGCTCTTCGTCGACGACGAGCAGGCCGAGATCCTTGAAGTTGATGTCGGCCGCCAGCAGGCGATGCGTGCCGATGATGCAGTCGATCTCGCCGGACTTCACCTCGGCGATGACCTTCTTCGCCTGGGCCGTCGTCAGGAACCGCGACAGCACCTCGACGCGGATCGGGTAGCCGGCGAACCGGTCCGCGAACGTGTTGCCGTGCTGGGTTGCCAGCAACGTCGTCGGCGCGAGCACGGCGACCTGCTTGCCGTCCTGGATTGCCTTGAAGGCGGCACGGATCGCGATCTCGGTCTTGCCGAATCCCACGTCGCCACAGACCAGTCGGTCCATCGGGAACTCGCGTTCCATGTCGGCCTTGATGTCGACGATCGCCTTGTACTGGTCGGGCGTCTCGACGAACGGGAACGCATCTTCCATCTCGGCCTGCCACGGCGTGTCCTGAGCGAACTGGTGGCCGACGGCTGTGACCCGTTGCTGGTAGAGCAGCACCAGTTCCTGAGCGATCTGGCGGACCTCGGTCTTGACCTTCGCCTTCGTCTTGGCGAAGTCGGATCCGCCGAGCTTGTGGAGCTTCGGCGCTTCGCCACCGACGTACTGACGGATCGTGTCGATCTGGTCGGACGGGATGTAGAGCTTGTCGCCACCCCGGTAGCTGAGCAACAGGTAGTCGCGTTCGATTCCGCCGATGGCCCGCTTGACCATCCCGTCGTACTGACCGACGCCGTGCTGATGGTGCACGACGTAGCTGCCGGTCTTCAGGTCCTCGAACGTGCTCGCCGTCTCGCCTCGCTTGCGGGTGCGCGCCTTGCGGTGCGCCCGGCGACGTCCGGTGAGGTCCGACTCGGCGACGATCGCGATCTTCGCGTTGTTCAGCGTGACGCCACGGTGCAGCGGTGCGATCACGATCGACCCTCCCACCGGAATGTCCGACCCCGTCCCTTCCCGCCCGGCACCATCGCTACCGGGTAGCCGCAATTTGAAGTCGAGGCCTTGGTCGAGCAGCATCGACTTGAGGCGCTTCGCCGACCCGTCGCCGTCGGCTGCGACGACGACCCGGTATCCGTCGCCGATCAACTCCGCCAGACGGTCGGTCAGGCCGGTGCCGTCCCCGACGACGGGCCCCCAACCCATGGCCTGGACCATCGGGGTGTCGGGCGAGTCCGGCGTGGAATCGATCGACCAGAACGATCCGCCGGGGGCGCCGGCGAGCAGTTCGTCAGGGTCGGCGTGGAGCCGGGGGAACGTCTTGTTCGGGTCGCGTGCCCACGTGGACGCCAGCGTGCGGGCGAGGTCGTCCTCCTCCGCGATCAGGTCAGCGGCGCGGTCGCGCATGCGGCGCGGCTCGACGAGCAGGATCTTCGCGTTCTCGGGGAGGATGTCGGTGATCAGATGTGGCGCATCGGGTGCGTCGTCGACGAGCCACGGCAACCACGACTCCATGCCGTCGAAGTGAGCGCCTTCAGCCAATCGTTCCCACTGTTCGCGCCCCCACGGCTCGGTGGCGATGAGCTTCTCGGCTCGTGCTCTCACGTCGTCGGTCGGTGTCAGCTCGCGAGCCGGGAAGACGCGGACGACGTCGAGGTCGGTCGTGGAGCGCTGATCGTTGACACTGAACCGGGTGAGCCGTTCGACCTCGTCGCCCCACAGATCGATGCGCACGGGAGCGTCGGCACGAGCCGGGTACACGTCGACGATCGCACCGCGCCGAGCGAACTCGCCGCGGTGCTCGACCACTTCTTCGCGTCGGTAGCCGAACGCGACGAGCTGGGCGGCGAGCTGATCGGGGTCGACCTCGCCTCCTGGCTTGACGACGATCGGTTCGATCTCGGTGACGCCCGGCCCGAGCTTCTGGAGAAGCCCGCGCACGCCTGCGACGATCACCTTCGGGCAGCGGTCCGGATCCTGGATCCGCCACAGCACGTCGAGGCGTTGACCCATGGTCTCGACGTTGGGGCTGACCCGCTCGAACGGCAGCGTCTCCCAACCGGGGAACAGCGCGAGTTCGTCCTCGTCGAGGAACTGGCTGAGGTCGTCGTGGAGTTGGCGAGCCATCGTGCCGGTCGGGCACGCCACGAGGACCGGGCGGCGGTTCGACAGTTGACCGAGTGCCGCGATCGAGATCGGTCGGGCGACCTCGACGACTGCGAGCCGTGCGTCGGGTTCACCGAGTGCGCGGGTCAGCCCCGGTTCGTCACGCAACAGGGGTGCGAGGGACCGGAGGGGCGCGGCGGTGACCTGTTCGTCGCTCAAGGTCAGCCATTCAACCGGAACATCGGTTTGTGTGACCCTTTCTGCGGCATCTCGCAGAAAGGGTCACAGAGAGGGAGGAGAGGGGAGAGGTGGGGGCGCAGGGGACCGAAAGGCGGGCGACCTCACACGGAGACGAGCGCCGGCGGAGGGCATGGCGTCGCAGCCCGCAGCAGTGGGTCCGGCATCAGTCGACCGGCGGGCAGCGACAATCGAAACGGGCAGCGACTATCGAGAACGGTTGTAGCGCTGCATCGCTACGTCGATGCCGTCGGCGATGATCATCTCCACGGCGTCGGCCGCTTCGACGATCGCGACGTCGAGGACCTCGCGTTGACGCTTCGGGATCTTGGCGAGCACGTGGACCTTCCCGACGTGCGCGCTGTCCGGCTTCCCGACGCCGATCCTGACGCGCAGGTAGTCCTGGGTCTTGAGGTGCTGGGTGATCGACCGCAAGCCGTTGTGCCCGGCGAGTCCGCCACCGGCCTTGAGCTTCATCTCGCCGGGCGGCAGGTCGAGTTCGTCTTGGATGACGATGATCTGCTCGGGTGACTCGATCCGAAAGCGCCTGGCGAGCGCACCCACGGCCCGGCCGGACTCGTTCATGTAGGTGATCGGGAAGGCCAGCGCGACCCGCTGATCGTTGCCGGGTGATCCGAAGCGCGTCTCGGCCAGCAGCGCGTTGTCCTTGCCGCCCTTCAGCGTCTCGCCGCGTCGCTCGGCGAGCAGGCGGAGTGCGTCCTCGCCCACGTTGTGGCGGGTGTTGGCGTACTTCTCGCCCGGGTTGCCGAGGCCGACGACGAGCCAATCGAAAGGGTTCCCCTTTCCGTCGCGTCCGAACAGTCCCATGCGGTCGAGTCTGGCGGGAATCCGGTCGAGCAGCACGCCGACCTCGAAAACGACGAACGGCCCGACGCGAGTGCGCCGAGCCGTTCGAGTGTTCGTGCTGGACCCGCTCGAGGCGGGCCGTCAGTCGTGTCGGATCAGTCGTCCGAGCTGTCGGCGGCGGGAGCGTCGTCGCCGCCTTCGGCAGCCTCGCCGCCCTCTTCGCCTTCGGCAGCTTCGAGCGCTGCTGCGGCTTCGGCCTCGGCGGCTTCTTCGTCCAGCACCGGGGTACGCATGATCGACACCGTGACGACGGTGCGCTCGGGGTCGGCCGTGGCGGTGACGCCGGCGGGGAGCTGGAGGTCCTCGATGTGGATGGTCGACTCCATGTCCATGGTGGACACGTCGATGATGACCTCTTCGGGGATGTTTCGAGGTGTGGTCGACACTTCGAGCTCGTTCATGATCTGGTCGATCAGGCCGTTGTTGTTGTTGACCTCTTCGGACGAACCGGTGAGGTGGATCGGGATACGCACGACGATCTCGGCGTTGAGGTCGACCTGGATGAAGTCGAGGTGCGTGATGTTCAAACGAACCGGGTGACGCTGGACGTCCTTGATGATCGACGGGTACATCTCGCCGTCGATCGTGAGGTCGAGGATGGTGTTCAGGCCCGAGCCGCCCGACACTGCTTGGCGCAGCTCGCGGCGGTCGACCGACACGCTCAGCGGCTCCATCCCCATGCCGTAGACGACGGCGGGAATCTGTTCTTGGGTACGCAGGCGACGGGTCGCGGAGCTTCCGAGCTCACGGCCGGTGGTTGCGTTGAGAATGGTCTCTGACATGGTGGTGGTGTCCAAACGTGTGCGGTGGGTGCCTGACGAATCCGATCATCGTCAAGTGCCACCGAATCGAAATACAGCAGCGGGCAACGCTATCGGCTCGCGCGGTGGGATCGTCCTGGTGCATCGGCACGCTGACTACCTGTTGTCGACCTGTCGTCTGGGCTCCCGCTCCGGAGAATCGGGAGCAATCGTGACGTTCGACGTCAGCATCGGTCCACGATCCCGCCAAGCGCGGCGGGCCGCTCCGAAATCCGGCGGGATCGGAGTGCTACGAAGCAGCAGGATCGGACCGATCACGCAAGAGCGCGAGTCTTCGGTCGTACACGGCTCGGACCATCGATGCTGATTGAGCCGGATCGAGGCGCAGTGATTCGTCGAGTTGCACCGTCTCCCATCCGATGGCGAGCGCCCCCAGTCGTCGTTCGTTGTCGCGACGGATGCCGTCATCGCCGCCGTGCCACCAGCTGTGGCCCGGCTCCACGCACAGCCGGATCTCCGGCCAGGCGAAATCCACTCTGATCCGACGCCCGTGCGCCAGTCGCAGACCATGCTGTCGAACCGGTTCAGGAAGCCCGACGGCGCGCAGCGCTTCGAGAAGATCGAGTTCGAGACCGCTTTCGGTCGGCCGATTCACAGCGAGGGCGGTGTCGAGCCACCGCTGCATCCGGAGCGTGCCGTCCTTGCCCCTCCTGCGGTGGTGGTCGAGGTACGCGGCTGCTGACTTCGGCGTGACGAGTGAAAGGCGCCAGCAGTCCTCGGCAGCTCGATGGAATCGGCGGTCGTCGAGTCGTGCAGCGAGGTCGTACAGCATGCGGTGTGGTTCGGCCACGACGGCTCCACCGCCGAGGGAGCATCGATCTCGGTGAGCATCGAACCAACCGGTGCGTCGCAGGTCGACCCAGGGAGGGAGCTGCGGTCGATCCTCAGCGGGCGCGATCGCCTCGATCCTTGCGTGACGCATCTCGCGCATCCCCGCAGTCGTCCAGCCGTCGATCCGGACGAGAAACCCCGATCGCCGAGGTGGAGCGACACCGCCGTGCAACGAGACAGGAACGTGTCGGGTGACGACCGGAGGCGGACGGTTCGACTCGTGACGTCGACGATCAGTTCATGCCGTCGCGCTCTGGACAGCTGCGCCGTCGAGAACCCGAGCTCGACGAGCTGAGGACGACTCACGACGCCGAACTGATGCGAAGCGAGGACGAGAAGAGCTGAGTTGATCACACCCCTCACGGGGTGGTCGGGACCGAAAACAGGAAAAATTCGCCGCCGAATCGCGAAATCAGGAGCAATCGTGACGCCAGGCATCACGTTTCGTCCAGATTCGCGACGATGACGCCGATGGGTCAGGCGAGGTTCTCGCCGTCGAAGATGTCGCTGACGCTGGTGTCGTCGAAGACCGCACCGAGTGCTTCGGCGATCAGGGGTGCGACGGACAGCACTTCGATGTTGGGCAGGTGCTTCTCGGCCGGGAGCGGCAGCGAGTTGGTGAGCACGAGTCGCTCGATCGGCGCGTTCTTCAAGCGGTCGACGGCGGGTCCGGACAGGAGGCCGTGCGTGGCCATGGCCCACACTTCTTTGGCGCCGCGCTTCTTCAACAGTTCGGCGGCGGAGACGATCGTGCCGCCGGTGTCGATCATGTCGTCCGTCAGCACGCAGGTGCGTCCCTCGACGTCGCCCATGACTTCGGCGGCTTCGGCCACGTTCGTGGTGCCCTTCGGCCGCTTCTTGTAGATGAACGCGAGGTCGGCACCGATGTCGCCCAGGTGCTGCGCCATCCGCTCGGCGACCTTGATGCGTCCAGCATCCGGTGACACGATCACGGGCTCCGTCGCGTTCTCGCGCACGTACTTCTCGAGCACTGGCATCGCCGTGAGGTGATCGACCGGGCCGTCGAAGAATCCTTGGATCTGACCCGAGTGCAGGTCGATCGAGATCATCCGCTTCGCGCCGGCTTCTTTGAGCATGTCGGCGACGAGGCGGGCGGTGATCGGTTCACGACCGGCTGCCTTGCGGTCCTGGCGGGCATAGCCGTAGAACGGGCACACCGCGGTGATGCGCTTGGCCGACGCACGAGATGCGGCGTCGATCATGATCATGTGTTCCATCAGCGAGTCGTTCACCGAGCGGCCGTCGACGCCGTAGTGCGGCTGCATGATGAACACGTCGGTGCCGCGCACGGACTCGCCGAAGCTGCAGCGGACTTCACCGTTGGCGAACTCGACGAGGTTGTCGTTGCCGACCTCGATGTTCAGGTGAGTGGCCACCTCCTCGGCCAATGCGGGGTGGGTGCGCCCGGTGTAGAGCGCGAGCCGCTTGGTGGTGACCTTTTCCATGGTGGAAGAACCCTCTCCCGCACGTGCGGGTGGTGTGGTGGAATCGAGGCGCCGGCCCGATCAGCCCGCGGGCGCAGTGTAGAACGCGCCGGTCGTGCTTTCCGAAGTGACGGTGGAGCCCGCCGGTAGATGTGCGTATGGACCGACTTCGGCGCCGGGGCCGACTTCTGCGTCGGTACCGACGGTGTTCATCACAATGGCGTCGTGACCGATGGCGCAGTCGACGAGGCGGGCGTCGGGGCCGATCTCGCACCCGTCGCCGATCGCGGTGGAGCCCTGCAGCATCGTGCCGGGATACAGGGTGACGTCGCGGCCGATCGTGACCGTGACGTCGATGAAGGTCTGGCGGGGGTCGAGCATCGTGACGCCGTTGAGCAACCACTTGCGGTTGGTGCGGTTGCGGAGTTCGCGCTCGGCGAGAGCGAGCTGCCAGCGGTCGTTGACCCCTTGGGTCTCCTGGGTCGGCGCCTGCACGCACCCGACGCGGTGGCCCATCTCGGCGAGCACCGACACGACGTCGGTGAGGTAGTACTCGCCCTGGGTGTTGTCCGTGGTGAGTCCGCGCAGCGCAGGGCCCAACAGGTCGCGACGGAACGCGTAGATCCCCGTGTTCCACTCCTTGATGTCGAGTTCATCGGGAGAGGCATCTCGCTGCTCGACCACACGCATGACCTGCCCGTCGGGCTTGCGTACCACGCGTCCGTAGCCGGTCGGGTCGTCCATCACCGAGGTCAGCAACGTGGCGGCGTTGCCGTTTGCGACGTGCGTCGCGACGAGTTCGTCGAGCGTGTCGGGCCGCAGGAGCGGGGCGTCGCCGTTGAGGACGACGATGGTCGATTCGTCGTCGTAGTCGTCACCGTCGAAGGCCGTCATGCCGATGGCCGCCGCGTCGCCCGTGCCGTTCTGCTCGACCTGTTCGACGAACGCCACGTTGGCCCACGTCGGCGCCATGGCCTGCACCTTCTTGGTGACCTGCTCCGCACCGTGGCCGACCACGATCGCCGTTCGTTCCGGTGCGAGCTTCTCGAGTGCGTGGATGACGTGCAGCACCATCGATCGTCCGCAGATCATGTGCAGCGGTTTCGGACGAGACGACCGCATCCGGGTCCCTTCGCCAGCAGCCAGAACAATCGCCGAGACGCTCATGACGTGCAGGCTAACGAGGAGGAGGAGGGCCCCGGTTGAGCGGCCGTCGACGACACGATCGGTGGGCGGACTCTGGGTCCAGCGCAAGGGGACGTCGATGCGTCTGAACGTGACGCCGAGCGCAGCGAAGCTTCGAGCGCTGCGTGGGGCGGGTGGGTTGTGAAAAGTTCCCGGGGGAGGAATCGAACCCCCATTCTCGGCACCAAAAACCGCTGTCTTACCGTTAGACGACCCGGGAGAGGTCAGCCGACCTCGTATGGCAGCCAGGCGTCACGGTAGCGCCAGGTGGCGCCGTCATCCACGTCCGATAACGTTGCCCGCCTTATGGGTTCTCTGATTAAGAAGCGTCGCAAGCGGATGCGAAAGAAGAAGCACAAGAAGATGCTTCGCCGCACGCGTCACCAGCGCAACAAGTAGTCCACGTCACTCTCAGCTGGCGATCCTGAACGGCACTGCCGTTGTGTGGGTCTCCACGATTCGAGCGCCCTCGTCGACGAGTTCGCCGAGGGCGTTTGCGCGCTCACGAGTAGCTGTGTCGTGTGAGTCGTCGGGATGTTCGACGAACCAAGTGGCACCACTCCCGGCGAGCACGGGTGCCGCTCCGACCGCAGTGGTGATGGCGTCGCGCCACCATGCCATGCGTGGTTCGATGGCGATGGCTGCCGCCTCGAGATCGTTCGGCCCGGGGCTCACCGGTCCGCCGAGCTCGTCCCAGGCCCGATACGCAGCGGGTGTCGAGACTCCGAGCGGCGGGATGATCAAGGTGATCGCCCGATCGACGTGAGGGAGCGGCGAGACGATCTCGCCGATGCCGGTGACCCGAGCTCGCCCGCCGACGAGGCAGAACGGGATGTCTGCGCCGAGTCGCGACGCAGCGGCGAGCGAGCCGGGGTCGGTACCGAATCCGCCCCAGTGCAGGACGGCAGCCGCATCGGTGGAACCGCCACCGAGCCCTCCGCCGTGCGGAATCTGTTTGTCGATGCTGACGTGAACGTCACGGCCGACCAACTCGAGGGCGCGTGCGACCAGGTTGGATCGATCCGTCGGGACGCCGTCGGCGAATGGTCCCGTGACGCTGATGCCGGATCCGGACGGGTCGATCGTGATCAGGTCGTGGAGTTCGAGGCTGATCATCTCGGCGTCGAGCAGGTGGAAGCCGTCGTCGCGCCGACCGGTCATCCGCAGCGTTCGTGTGAGTTTGGCGTTCGCCCGGATCGTGACCGGCTGGTCGGCGGCGCCGGGGGAGTTCATCGGCCGGTGACCACGTTGGTCAGGCGAACCCAGTCATCGACGCCGAGCTCCTCGGGACGTGCGGTCTCCTTGACGTCAGCGGCGACGAACTGCTCGGCCGTGACGATGCCCGACAGCGACTTGCGGAGCATCTTGCGTCGATGCCCGAACGCCGCTTTCACGAGCGGGAAAAGCGCTGCCGGGTCGGCGTCCGGCGGGCTGTGGCGCGTGATCTCGACGAGCGCCGATTCGACGTTCGGTTTCGGGAAGAACACCGCGGCCGGGACGTGGCCGACGATGCGTGCGGTCCCCCAGTACGACGCCTTGACCGAGATCGCCCCGTACTGGCTGTCGCCCGGTGACGCCGCGAATCGCTCGGCGACTTCGCGCTGGACCATCACCAGGATGCGGGTGACGTGTTGGACCTCGTCGAGCACATCGCACACGAGCGGTGTGCCGACGTTGTAGGGGAGGTTGGCAACGAGTGTCCACCCTCCGTCGACGCCCGGATCGATCAACTCGTTCCAGTCGACCTCCATGGCGTTCGCCTCGACGACGGTCACGTTGTCTGCGGCGTCTCCGGCGTCGTCGATGATCGAGCGGAGGACGGGGACGATGCCTCGATCGACTTCGACCGCGGTGACGGCAGCACCGGTTTCGGCGAGTGCGAGGGTCAAGGATCCGAGCCCGGCGCCGATCTCGACGACGTGGTCACCGGGGCCGACGCGTGCGAGGTCTGCGATCCTGCGGACCGTGTTCGGGTCGGCCACGAAGTTCTGCCCGAGGTCGCGGCGCGGACCCAGGCCGTTGTCGTCGAGGAATTCGCGAATCGCAGGACGGGAATGGGTCACCGCTGAGATCCGATCGGAACGGGGTGGTTCACCAGGCGCAACCGGTCGCCGGCTCGCGAACAGCGGTCACTGGGTCAACTCGACGGTGATCGGCGCTTCGGTGAGGTCGGCGAGCAGGGAGAACGCATCGGTGTGCAGGACGATGTCCGCGGTCTGGGAGAAAGGAGCGATCGAGGTGACGCAGGTGACCGAGCGGCCGTTGTCGAGGTTGGTCACGGTCACCGAGAGCCCGGAATCCAGGTCCTTGACGAGACACGCTTCCTGGCCGGCGACCGTGCTGCGGTAGCTGGCGTCCAGCCGTACCGGCGCCGTGTCGGGTCGTGCCGGAACAGCGACTTCGGCGACCCCGGGACTCGGATCGGCTGCCGGCCCGTCGAGGAAGGTCGGCTCGGCGTCGGAGGCGGCGAGTGGCGGGCGGCTCGGACCGTTGTCGCTGGCGGCCATCGGATCGGCGTCGACAGGAATGGGTTCGCCGGTGGAAGGGTCCACCACTCCAGCGTCGCCGTCGGCGTCGTCGCCTCGGGTGACGAAGAAGATGATGGGCAGGGCGATGATCGTGAGGATCAGCAGCACGGTCGTGCGTCGTCGGTCGGAGTCCTCGAAAGCCATGGTTGATGCCCACGGACCAGGCTATCCGTCAGCCGCGCCACCCGATCTTCAGTCCACGTGATGATGTGGCCACCGGCCGCGAGCGACGACGATCAGGACAGCCGGTGGCCGAACGCCGCGTGCGTGGCGGCGACGGTGGCGGCCGCGAGTTCTGCGACCGGCTCGTCGCGGAGGTCTGCGAGGAACTGGCCGACGTGCGGAACCCAGGCGGGCCGGTTCGTCTTGCCGCGATGCGGCACCGGTGCGAGGTACGGACTGTCGGTCTCGATCAGCATCTTGTCGCTCGGGCACAGCACGGCTGCCTCCTGCGTGGCCTTCGCGGAGTTGAAGGTGACGATGCCGGAGAAGGACAGGTAGATCCCGCGTTCGAGGCCGCGCATCGCGTCGTGGGGGCCGCCGGTGAAGCAGTGGAAGATCGTCCGCTCGGGAGTGCCCTCGGCGTCGAGGATCTCGAACGTCTCGTCCCATGCGTCACGGGTGTGGATCACGAGTGTCTGGTCGTGTTCGTGTGCGAGGCGGATGTGCTCGGCGAACACGCGACGTTGCTGATCCCGAGGCGAATGCTCGTAGTAGTAGTCGAGTCCTGCCTCGCCGATGCCGACGATGCCGGGAGTGTCGAGCAGGTCGACGATCGAATCGGTTCCGTTCTTCGCGTCGTGCGGGTGGAGCCCGACGGTGGCGAACACGTTGTCGTGACGCGACGCCACGTCGATCGCCGCGAGCGATGTCGCCCGGTCGCAGCCGACCGTCACGAGGATGTCGACGCCCATCTCCATCGCCGACGCGACAGCACCATCAGGCCCGTCGGGAATCCCCTCGGAATGAACATGGCAATGCGAGTCCGTCCACGAGAGCGTGTTGGGTTCGTTCATCGTGTCCTTCCAGATGAACGGCTGCCGATCCCGCTCGTGGGGCAACCGCACGGTCCGAGGCCGAACATCTCGGTGGCCATCAGAGCTTGATCCTCGGGAAGAGGGGATCGCCCTTGACCACGGCGTTGCCGGGTGGGTAGAGGCCCCAGTCGGCGGCGTCGGGGAGTCGTTGTTCGTCGACCCGGCCGCTCATGCCGATGCGTTCCCACACCGTCTGCGCCGTGTCGGGGATGGCGGGCGAGCAGAGGATCGCGACGATGCGCAGCGCTTCGAGCGCATCACCCATCACCGTGTCGACGGCATCGCCGGGATCGGCCTTCCACGGTTCGTTCTGCTCGAGGTAACCGTTCGTCGCCCGGATCAAGCCCCACGTTGCATCGAGTGCTCTGCTCGGCTGGAGATCCTCCCAGAACCTGGCAGTGTCGGCGAACGCTGTGCGAGCGGCGTCGCCGAGCGCACTGTCCGGGTCGGGTGCGGTGCCCGTGCCGCCACACTTCTTCTCGACGACCGTGGCCACGCGTGCCGCCAGGTTGCCGAGGTTGTTGGCGAGGTCGGAGTTGTACTTGCCGACGAGGCCCTCGTAGGTGAAGTCGCCGTCGCTGCCGTAGGCGGTCTCGGCGAGCACGTAGTAGCGGAACCCGTCGAGTCCGATGTCGTCGATCAGTTCGAGCGGGTTGACCACGTTGCCCGAGGTCTTGCTCATCTTCTCGCCACCGACCAGCAGCCAGCCGCCGATCGCCCATCGCTTCGGCAACTCGACACCAGCGGACAGCAACATGGCGGGCCAGTACACGCAGTGCTGGCGAACGATGTCCTTGCCGATCAGGTGCGTCGCAGGCCACCAGTCGGTGTGATCCTGGGCGTCGTCGCCGGTCGAGCCGAAGCCCACGGCCGCCAGGTAGTTGGTCAACGCATCGAACCACACATAGGCAACGTGCTTGTCGTCCCACGGAAGCGGAATTCCCCAGTCCAGCGATGTCCGACTGATCGAGAAGTCGCGCAGCCCGCCGCGGATCAGACCGAGCGCCTCGTTGCCACGGTGCTCGGGAGTCAGCGCGTCCGGGTGCTTCGCATACCAGTCGAGCAGACGGTCCTGGAACCTGCTGAGACGGAAGAAGTAGTTCTCCTCCTCGAAGAACTCGACGGGGCGCTGGTGGATCGGGCAGCAGTCCGCCGTTCCGTCGATCTCCACCAATTCGTCGTCGGAGTAGTACTCCTCGCAGGCCACGCAGTACTTGCCGGCAAACGTGTCGAGTTCGATGTCGCCGGCGTCGTAGCAGCGCTGCAGGAGTTCGGCCACGGCGTCCTTGTGGCGCTGCTCGGTGGTGCGGATGAAGTCGTCGTTCGCGATGTTCAACTTGTCCCACGCCGCAGCGAACTTCGGCGCGATGTCGTCGACGAACGCCTGTGGGGTGACCCCCTCGGCTTCGGCGGCCTGTTGGATCTTGAGGCCGTGCTCGTCGGTGCCGGTGAGGAACTTGGTGGGATGTCCCATGAGCCGACTCCAGCGGGTGATGGCATCACCGATGATCGTCGTGTACGCGTGCCCGAGGTGTGGCTCCGCGTTCACGTAGTAGATCGGGGTCGTCACATACGTGCTGCTCACGCGGGCCACGCTACTGCCGCGCCTGTGTGGGCCGCCGCTTCGATTTCGACAGCGCTCCGCTCGAGGCGCCAACCGTCACACCGTGTGGATCGCGGGCGAACACACGGGTGTCCCTACGTTCTGGACATGGGTGTGAACTTCGCAGCGGCCACGGCGGTTCAGTCGATTGGTGACGGTCGGTACGGCGCGACGGTGCACGACGGTTGGGACATCGGTGGCAATGCCAACGGCGGCTACCTGATGGCGATTGCAGTGCGAGCGATGAGTGAGGAGATCGGCCGACCGCCGTTGACGGTCACCGGCCACTACCTGCGGCCCGCGCCCGCAGGTGACTGCGAGATCGACGTCACCACGATCAGATCGGGCCGCCGTCTCGCCACGGCGTCGGCGACGTTGTCGATGGGCGGCAAGGCAACGTTGACGCTGCTCGCCACGTTCGGCGACCAGGCGCCCGGCGGTCCGAGCCGACAGATGGAGGAGCCTGTCGAGCTGCCAGCGTGGGAGGACAGCGCAGCCCCGCCGCCGTCGACCGAAGGCCCCAAGCCGGAACTGATGAACCGGATCGACCTCCGGATGCACCCCGACGACAGCGGATTCCGCGACGGGCAACCGTCGGGGCGCCGCCGAGATCCGAGGATGGTTCGCACTGGCCGACGCCGAGCCGATCGACGCGATCGCACTGATGCTGGCGGCCGATGCATTCCCGCCACCGGTCTTCAACTCGGGCCTTCCCGTGGCGTGGGCACCGACGGTCGAACTCACCGTCCACGTGCGGGGTGTTCCCGCGCCCGGACCGCTCCGCTGTGCCTTTCGCTCCCGCTTCATCCACGACGGACTGCTCGACGAGGAAGGCGAGATCTGGGACTCGACCGGCACCCTCGTGTGCCAGTCCCGCCAGCTCGCGCTCACGCCGAGATAGTCGCTGCCCGCCAGTCGACGACTGCTGGACCGGGTCGCTGCGGGCTGCGCTCCATGCTCCTCCGCGGCGCTCCGTGCCGACCCTGTAGTGGTGGTGCCGGGCGGGAAGGGACGGGCCGGCTCGCTGACCCTGTAGTGGTGGTGCCGGGCGGGAAGGGACGGGGTCGTGCCCCGCTGACCCTGTAGTGATGGTGCCGGGCGGGAAGGGACGGGGTCGTGCCTCGCGGACCCTGTAGTGGTGGTGCCGGGCGGGAAGGGACGGGCCGGCTCGCTGGCGTGGCCGTTGTTGCTTCTGAGAGCGACGCTGGGCGCGGCGAGGCTTGGAGCGCTCGGGGCGGTGGGTTCGATCAGAACCGACGCAGGAAACCCGACCGTCGGTTGGCCTGGGTGCCGAGGGCGAAGCCGCCCAGACCGATGCCGACCGTGGCAGCGGTGGACAGCGTGCGACGGATCACCGACTTGGTGCGCTGGCTGAAGATCACGATCGGCCAACCGTTGCGGCGGGCGTGACGTTCGAGCTTCGAGTCCGGATTCACGGCGACCGGGTGGCCGACGGCGTCGAGCATCGGGAGGTCGCTCGCAGAGTCCGAGTACGCGTAGCTCTGCGACGAGGTCGTAGCTGTTCCAGGACGCCAGCGCCTGCATGGCCTCGACCTTGCCGTGGCCGTAGCAGAACGGACCGTCCAGTTCGCCTGTGTACACGCCGTTCTCGACGACGCTGCGGGTGCCGATCCCACCGGTCATGCCGAGTGCTTGAGCGAGCGGTTCGACGATCTCCTGGGGTGCGGCGGACACGATGAACGTGTCGCGACCGAGCGCCGGTGACGTTCGAGCAGCCGCTTGGCCTCGGGTCGGACACGCTCGATCAGTCGCGGGAGGACCTCCGCGTTGAGGCCGAGCAGGTCGACCTGACGTTGGCCGACGACCGCGCCCAGGATGCGCTTGCGACACCTCGTCGCTGGTGTCGTCGCTGGCTCCGAACAACTTGAACGCAACAGCACCGCCGGCGTCGCGTACGAACTCGCGCGTCGGGAACGAGTCCGACCTTGCGCGCTTGGATCGCCAGCGTGAATGCCGATGACCCGGAGATGAGCGTGCGATCGAGGTCGAAGAACGCTGCGCTCGGTCCGGAACCGGTGACGGCGACGTACTCACTCATGGCGAGAGTCTGCCATCGCCACGCGCTCGCTCGGCGTCGAGTGCTGCAGAACACCTGCGTTCGCGTGGGACGTTCGGGTGGAGAACCACGGCGACCGAGGATTCACCGATCGAGGTCGACGGCGAGTTGATACACCTCTCGGCGTCGTCGTCCCGTCTGTTCCGCCACGGTCGCCGCCGCGTCGCGGGTCGAGGTGCCGGCGTCGAGCGCTTCGGCGAGCAGCGCGACGAACCGTGTCGTCGCTCGCGTCGACCGGCGCGTTCTCGACCGGAGCGAGCACGATCACGTACTCGCCTCGCGGCTCGCCGATGTCGATCGTTCCGAGCGTGCCGCGCACCGTTTCCTCGTGCAACTTGGTCAGTTCGCGGCTGACTGCGACGCCGCGATCAGGGCCGCACACGGCGAGCAGGTCGGCCATGGTGCGTTGCATCCGATGCGGGGCTTCGTACAGCACGATGGTGCGCGTCTCGTCGGCCACCTCGCCCAGGCGGTCGGTCCGGTCGCGGCCCTTTCGGGGGAGGAATCCCTCGTAGACGAACCGGTGGCTCGGGAACCCGCTGATCGTCACCGCCATGGTCGATGCCGCAGGCCCGGGCACGGCGCTCACGACCGTGTTCGGCCTCGATCGCAGCGGCGACCAGTCGCTCGCCGGGGTCGGAGATACCGGGGGTTCCGGCGTCGCTCACCACCGCCACGTCGAGGCCCGAGCCGAGCACGTCGAGCACGTCGCCGATGCGCTCGTACTCGGTGTGTTCGTTGCAGACGGCGAGCCGCTCGGCCCGGATGCCGGCGTGTTGGAGCAGTTTGCCGGTGCGTCGCGTGTCCTCACAGCAGACGAGTGCGACCGAGGCCAGTACCTCCACGGCTCGCGGTGGGAGGTCGCCGAGGTTGCCGATGGGTGTCGCCACCAGCCAGAGGGTGCTCACTGCTCGGTGCGCAGTTCGATCACGTCGCCGACGTGGACGCCCCACCTGGCGAACGCTCCTGCCTCGGCCTCGATCACCGAGCGGGCTCGCACGACCGGCATCCCGAGTCGGCGGCGCGGCATCTGCACGGTGCGGATGACGAGGCCGTCGGCGTCGAGGAAGGCGACGTCGATCGCGAAGCGCATGCCGATCGTGTGCACCCAACGGCACGGTTCGATGACCATCGCCCCGTCGAGGCTGTCCCGACCCAGCAGACCCTTGCGACGCTCCTTGCGGGTGGTCGCCGTGTCGGCCGATGCGAGGACCCGTGCATTCGTCACCAACCACGCCATGCCAGGAGCATGGCACGCGGTGGAGGCGATTGTCGACGCCGTTCAGACGTTGAAGCGGAACTCCATCACGTCGCCGTCCTGCGCGATGTAGTCCTTGCCTTCCATCCGCATCTTGCCGACGTCCTTTGCGGCGTTCCACGAGCCGAGCTCGAGCAGTTCGTCCCACTGGATGACCTCGGCCTTGATGAAGCCGCGCTGGAAGTCGCCGTGGATCCGACCGGCGCAGACCGGCGCGGTGGAGCCTTCGTGGAACGTCCACGCCCGCGACTCCTGCTCGCCGGTCGTGAGATACGTGCGCAGTCCGAGCAGGTGGTAGGCGCTGCGAACCATCCGGAACAGAGCACCCTCGCCGAGGCCGAACCCTTCGAGGATCTCCTTGCGCTCGTCCGGGTCACTGATGGCGGCGGCTTCGGCCTCCATCTGGATGCACATGCCGATGACCTCGACGTTGTCGCCGGCGTTGTTGAACTCGGCGGCCACGAGCGCTTCCTTCTCCGGGATCGAATCGATGTCGTCCTCGCCGACGTTGACGATCGCCAGCACCCGACGGTTGGTGAACAGATAGTACTGCGCGAGCTTCCGCTCGAATGTCCTCCTTGAGCCCGGCGCGGTACAGCGGCAGGCCTTCGGACAGGCTTTCGTATGCGGCCTCCAGCGCCTCGATCTCGGCACCCAGCGACTTGTCGAGCTTCGACGGCTCGCTTGGTCGAGTTGAGGCGCTTCTCGACGGTTTCGAGGTCGGCGAGTGCGAGTTCGATCTCGACGATGCGGAGGTGCTCGATCGGATCGGACGGACCCGACGATGTCGTCGTCGACGAACGCACGCAGCACGAACACGATGGCGTCCACTTCGCGGATGTTGGCGAGGAACTTGTTGCCCAGACCTTCGCCGGTGCTGGCGCCTTCCACGAGCCCGCCGATGTCGACGACCTCCACCTGAGCGTGGACGGTCTTCTTCGACTTGGACATCACCGACAGCCGGTCGAGACGTTCGTCGGGGACCATGGCCACACCGATGTTCGGGTCCTTCGTCGCGAACGGGTACGGCGCAGCGAGCGCGCCCCCACCCGTCAGAGCGTTGTACAGCGAGCTCTTGCCCGCGTTGGGAAGACCGACCAGACCGAAGCGTTCCATGCGGCGTGGAGGCTACTGGCGCCCCGTCGAGGCGGGGCCGGGTCCGTCGGGTCCGGTGTCGCTGAGGGGGTGCACGACGAGTACTCGATCAGGCAACGGATGCGTTGACCCAGCGCTCGAGCGTGCGCCGGATCTGGTTCGCCACATCCGCGGGTCGAGTCGTGATCCGTCGATACGTGAAGCGCAGGACGATCCATCCGTGCGCTGCGAACTCGGCGTCCTCGAGTCGATCCCGTTCGCACTGATCGCGGTCGCGGCCGTGGTGGCGTCCATCCGTCGCACTCGATCACGAGCGGCGTGCCGATCACGTGGCAGTCGACGTCGCGTCCGCCGACGTGGGCATGGAACTCGGCGGTCGGGAGGCCGTACCGGACGAGCAGTCGACGCATCGCCGGCTCGAGCACCGAGTCCGCCGGCTTGGCGTCGAGCGACCAGTCGTCCACCGCTCGGCGGAGGGCGGTCACGCCGCGTCGCCCTTTCGCGCGCATGTTCGTCGAGGGCGGTTTCGATCGCTCCGAGCGTCGCGAGGTCGTTGGTCAGTGCGTGGCCGACCGCACCGTGGACTGCGGTCGGATCGACCGCTCCGAGGTCCACGAGCGTCCTCAGGGTGTCGGTGCACGGGATCTCGTCGATGCGGTGCGGCTCGGTGCGTTCGAGGTCGCGAGGACGATGGACGCGTCACGTCCGGCGAGCGCGTCGACCGTGCGTCCGCGGACGTGATGGCGCGATCGTCGGCACCTGCGGTGCGGGACGACGATGTCGACCGGCGGGGCGTCGTCGACCGGGATGCCGTGGAGGAGTGCAGCGGATCGATGTGACGCGAGCGCCCCGTCGCCGACCGCCAGCACAGCCGCCGCAATCGATTGCTGGGGCGTGTCGGCGGTGCCGACGAGGCGGGCCACGCCCCGATGGACCTCGACGAGGGTTCCGGCAGCGATCGCACGCTGCCAGGCAGCAGCGCGCATCGTGGTCTGGTCGCGGGCCACGACACCGTGCTGGCGCCGGGCGATCTTGTCGAGGTCGGAGAGTCTCATGCACTCTGTCAGTGGGTCGTCACGTCGCCGAAAGGGAAAACGCAGCAGGAGATTCCGTCGGCTCGACCGGTGGACGTGCGCTGAATTCACGACGGGCGACTGCCGGTCGTCGACGCATCCGGATCGGTGCTGCGACCACGAACAGGACCGCGAACACCACCGCGACCGCCACCGGACCCGAGCCCGAGTCCGATGGTCGAGGCGAAGAACAGCGCGGCGCCGGCGAGCACGATCCAGGCGCCGACTCGGTACCAGATGCGCCAGGCCGCGCCGGTTCGAGGAAGCGGCGGCCCGGCCGGTGGCGATGCGGTCGGCGGGCTGGTGACCGGTGGACCGGTGGTCGGTGGCGTCACGACCGTCGTGGTCGTCGGGTTCGTCGTCGTGGTCGTGGTCGTTGCTGGTGGTGGTGGTGCGTCTGTCGAGGGTGGGGGAGCGTCGGACGGCGGAGGAGCATCGACCGTCGGCGGTGTGGAGAGCGGAGGCGGTGCGTTCGGGGGCGGCACCGTCGTGCTGGTGGTCGTGGAACTGGTGGTCGTGCTCGTGGTGGGTGTCGGGTACGTGTTGTCGATGGTGACGACGATCTCGTCGTCGTTGTCGTCGGGAATCGAGAGGGACGTCGGCGGCGGCAACGGGTCGTCACCCGGCCACCAGTCGGGACGAGCGACCTCGACGAGGCGGTAGTCACCTGCGGTCAACGGAACCGACGGGGTGCGTCCATCGGGGCCGGTGACCACGGTCGTCACGCCGGTGTCATCAGGGTCGGGACCGACGTCGCTTCCGGTCGGGTTGACGGTGCGGACGATCTCGAAGGTGAAGCCGGACAGGTCGGTTGGTTCGCCCGGCGCGCCCAGCACTCGCTTTGCGATCGAGACCCCGTGCAGCACGGGCTCGTTCTCCACCGTCACGACCGTCGGTCGGATGGGGTCGGTCGACACCGGCTCGCCGCTCGGCGCCACGTCGATGTCGCCGACGACGGCTCGAAGTCCAGGGGGAGCAACGACTTCGCGGACCCGCAGCGGGGTGGGATGGCGGGGACCGACCTCGAAGTCGACGACCCCGTCCTCGCCGGTCGTGGCTCGGTCCACCTCGGTGCCATCGGCATCGATCAGGACGAACGTCGCACCCGCGACCGAGCGCATCGTGTCGGTGCTCGTCTTCAGGACCCGGACGTAGCGCTGCGTCGCGTCGCCCTCGACGCTCGCCGTCGCCGAGGTCGGAGCACCGCCGCGCAGCGTCACGTTGTTCTGGGCTCGGATGCCGTCGCCGAACAGGAGCAGCCGCGTCGGCGCGGTCTCCGTCGTGAACGACGCCGACCACACGCCGGGCTCGAGCACCCTGAGACCGAACATCGCCACGCCGTTCATGTTCGTGACGGTCGCCTCCGAACGCGTGCTGACGGTGTCGAAGGACGGCCACCCGGCGATTTCTGCGTTGCTGTTCACCTGGAGGTCGGCGCGATCGTCGCTCGCATGCGCATCGACCGCGAGATTCGTCGACCTGTCGGGCCAGACCGGGACGTGTGCGATCGGTCGTCCCGCAGGGTCGGTGACGCGCACCGGGACGAAGATGATGCTGCCCGGCTCGGCCTCGAGATCACTGGAGTCGACGTCGATCGTCACTACAGGGTCGCCGCCCCGGACGGTCATGCGTCGAGCGACATCGACCATCCGGCGGGCCAGAGGGATCGCCCCGTTGCCGATCGCCGACGGGACCGACCCGGCTCGGTCCGAGTACGTCGTTGCGGTCGCGAGGTCGATGCGAGGCGTGCCGGCCGGATCGACCAGGACGGAACGCAGCGCGAGCCACACTGCGACGTGACGGAGGCGAGTCGGGCTCGCACCGGCGACGGGGTCGCCGACGAGTTCGCCCGTGACGTCGATCTCCAGCGACTGGTACGGCAGGACGCGGTCGCCGCCGTACAACGCGATGATGGTTGCTGCGACCCGATGGTCGTCGGAGCTCCACTCCGAGGGGAGCGGTCGTTCACCGATCGGCCCGGCAGGAAAGCCGGTGTGTGTGTCGTCGACGCACCAGCCGGTGCCGACGGAGTCGTTCGGCGTCGCCGGGATGCCCCAGGCGCTCCCGTAGTGCGCGCCGGCCGCAACCGAACCGATCGCGCCCGTGGACGACTCGATGCGGAGCACGGCGCCGCAGAACGAGGAAGCTGCGGCACACAGCGTGGTGTCGGGTGGGAGTGCTGCGGCTCGATCGGGAGAGAGTGGACTCGTCGAGCTGTCTCTGGCGAGCGGTGTCATGCAGCCGACGGCGATCGTTGCCGCGACGGCGAGCACGATCCGGCGGGCGCGTTGGTCCCGGCGCATCAGCGGTCCAGGCCTGCGGGGCTGAGGTTCTGACGGCCGAGGTCACCCGTGGCGGCGAGGTCGGAGAAGGCCGGATCGTCCGGGTCGAGGAAGCGCTCGTCCCAACCGGTCGGGAGGGACCCGTCGTCGGCAACGACGATACGAGCACCCGCCGTTTCGCAGATCGTGTCCGGAGTGGGCTCCGCCTGTGCGGACACCCGGTAGGAGTCGCGTGCCGTGTTGGTCCAGGAACCGTCCTCGAGGAAGTCGTCGATCGACCGACGCTGAGTGCGATGAGCGTCCTGACGATCGACGGGCGCGTCCGACGACGAGCCCAACCAGGTGGCCCAGGAACGCGCCTCGCCGATCGATTCCGGACCGGGATCGGCTGCCAGCGCCCCCGGTGGCGCGAGGCGGTAGTGCAGCCAGCACCAGTCGCTGACGCCGAGACGGTTGGGCGCCGGATCGCTGCAGGCGCCGATCACGGCGCACGTGATCGCGCCCATCGCAACGATTGCTGCACCCCGCCGCGTCGGGTGGATGTCGTTGTCGCTTCTTGTGTCCATGCCCCTTCAGTGGGTGGCGTTTCCAGCGAAGGGGAAAACGCCACTGACGTCCGTTCGTCGATTCGTGCTTCCGGGTCTCCCTCGGCGCGCAGACCGCGCTGTCCGAGACCCAGAAGACGACAATCGGTCGAACCTCGCCCGGCGGGGCAGCGGCACCGGGCCGCGCATCGCTCCGGCACGAGCCGCGACCGACGTTCAGGGACGGAGGATCTGCAGTGTTTCGCCGGTGTCGCTCTGTGCGAGGGTGACGATGGTGCCGTCGTCGAACACGGCGACGCCGAGGTTGCACGGCATGACCGTGCCGGCCCGCTCCAATGCGGTCCGCTCGCCGGCGTCGTCCTCGACGATCTCGTATGCCCGCAGCTCGTTGTCGAGGAACCCGCAGATGCCGATGCGACCGTCGGGGAGCTCGGCCATCGCGGTCGGTGCTCGGCCGGGTTCGGTGATCCGCGGCACGTCGTTCCTGTCGTCGATCAGATCGGCGCGACCGATGCGTTCGATGTCGTCGACGGACGGGTCGTCGGGATCCGGGCCGGCGGCGTTGTCGGCGAACCACACGTCGCCCGACGCTGTGACGGTGAACGCCCACGGGTTGGTGTAGCCGACGCTGAGTGCGACGCCACCTTGATCGGCGGGGCCGGCAGGGTCGATCCGGAGGATGGCGCCACCGACCTCGGTCTCGGCATCCCACTCGGTGTTGCGGCCGAGGCCGAGGAGGATCTGGCCATCGAGGTCGTCGAGGACACCGCCGATCGCGCCGCCTCCCGCTCGTCCGCCGGACCAGACGACGTCCCCAGCTTCGCCGTCGACGATTTCGCCGACGACGATCTCGAAGTCGCCGGCCAGGTCCGCGGGCCGTGTCCACGTTGCGAAGCGACGGCCCTCGATGATCGTCTGGCCGAGCAGACCGCGTTGCTCGCCATCCGTGCCGACAGCGATCGCGGCGAGGGTCGCCGGCTCGGTCGGATCGTCGATGTCGATCGAATGGATCGTGCCGTCGAGACGGTCGATCCACTCCGCGGTGCGGCCCTCCGGTCCGTCGACCGCGACGAGTCCGACGATGCTGCCGGGGAACGCGCCTCCGAACTCGAGCACGACCTCGGGTTCGGTGGGTTCGTC
Source organism: Ilumatobacteraceae bacterium (assembly GCA_963797925.1). Classification (GTDB taxonomy): domain Bacteria; phylum Actinomycetota; class Acidimicrobiia; order Acidimicrobiales; family Ilumatobacteraceae; genus Ilumatobacter_A. The sequence continues at coordinate 609,848 of CAWCQZ010000004.1, forward strand.
ACTCGTGCAGGCTGACGCCGCGACCGTGATCACCATCGATGCCCACAGGGCCCGCCGGAACATGGCGTCAACGTACCGGCCCTCGCTCGTCGAGAACGGGTGGCGCTGGAATGGGTACCGTGGATGCATGACGCCGGAAGCTGCACTGTTGCGGGTGATCCACTGCCTCGATCGTTCGCGGGCGTCGGGATTCAAGACGAAGGCGTTCGTCCGCGCGCTCGACGTCGTGCGCACCACCGATCCAGCCGAGCTCGAAGCGCGATCGCTGGCCAAGTCGTTGACCGACCTCGACGGGATCGGTGACTCGACGGGTCGTGTGATCGCCGAATCGCTTGCTGGTCACGTGCCGCAGTATCTGATCGACCTGGAGTCGACGACCCAGGTGACGGTCAGCGAACGAGCGCAGCCGTATCTGGACGCGCTGCGCGGCGACTGCCACCTGCACTCGACCTGGAGCGATGGCGGCGCGCCGATCGAGCAGATGGCGTTGACCGCCATGTCGCTCGGCCACGAGTACATGGTGCAGACGGATCACTCGGCCCGCTTGACGATCGCGCACGGTCTGGACGAGCATCGGTTGTCCGAGCAGTTGGACCAGATCGCGGACGTCAACGCGACGCTGAGGGAAGCAGGCCACGACTTCCGCGTCCTCGCCGGTATGGAAGTCGACATCCTGATCGACGGGTCACTCGACCTGTCCGACGAGATGCTCGCTCGCCTCGACGTCGTGGTGGCGAGCGTTCACTCGAAGCTGCGGATGGAGAAGCAGCAGATGACCGAGCGGATGTTGCAGGCGATCGCCTCCTCGCACGTCGACATCCTCGGACATTGCACCGGTCGGATGATCGGCAAGCGTCCGCCGAGCGACTTCGATGCCGACTACGTCTTCGCCGCATGCACCCAGTTCGGCACGGCGGTCGAGATCAACTGCCGACCCGAGCGGCTCGACCCGCCGCGTGAGCTGTTGCGCCTCGCGGTCGACCACGGCTGCATGTTCACCATCGACACCGACGCCCATGCCACCGGTCAGCTCGAATGGCAGGGACTCGGCTGCGATCGCGCCGCCGAATGCGACGTGCCGATCGACCGAATCCTCAACACCCGGTCGGCCGACCAACTCCTGGAGTGGGTCGCCTGAGTCGAGCAAGCTGACCTATTCCCCGCCGGCCGGTCCTTTTCCGCCTCGGCCGGTCCTTTTCCGCCCGGCACCATCGCTACAGGGTCCGTTCCGGCCGGTCCTTTTCGCGCCCGGCACCATCGCTACAGGGTCCGGCAGGCGATTCGGACCGGGTCAGGCCATCAATGCGGCGTAGGTGGCCAAGAGTGGGCCGGCGCCTCGGGGGTCGCCGGTGGTGGTGTCGGCCATCTTGTTCATCACATAGCTGAAGCTCATGTTCGCTTCCATGTCGATGATCGCCATCGAGCCGCCCCAGCCACCCCAGTAGCAGCAGCGCTCGTTCGGGAGTGGAAGGTTGACACTCGGCAGGCCGAATCCCATGCCCATCTTGAGTGGCTCACCGAGCACGAGGTCGCGGTTCTCGGCTTGCACGTCGAAGATCAGGTCGAGGGTGTCCTGGGACAGGATCTGGTGGCCGTTGGCCATCCCGCCGTTCGCAGTCAGCGCGTGGATCACGGCGACGGAGCGAGCATTGCCGTGACCACCGGCAGCGGGGATCTCGGCCCGCCGCCATTCGGGCGTCGAGGAGAACGACGCGTCGAGCATCGGGTTGGACAGCGTGCGCCACGGGAGACCGTTCTTGCTGACGTCACCGTCGGCACCCAGACCGGCGGACGGCGCGATGACGTGAGCGACGCGCCCGTCGTTCTCGGCGGGGGTGCCGATGTGGAAGTCGGCGCCGAGCGGACCTGAGATCTCCTCGGCGAAGAACTGGCCGAGCGAGCGACCGTCGATTCTCTTGACGATCTCACCGAGCAGGTAACCCTGACTGATGGCGTGGTAGCCGGACGCGGAGCCGACATCCCACCACGGCGCCTGGACCGCGTGCAGCCCGACGAGCTTGTCGTGGTCGAGCAGGTCAGCGGCGACGAGCGGCTCGTCCCAGCCTGACAGTCCCGCGGTGTGGCCCATGATGTGACGCGTGGCGACCTGTTCCTTGCCGCCGGCTGCGAACTCGGGCCAATAGGTGGCGACCGGCGCGTACAGATCGAGTTGACCGCGGTCGGCGAGCAGCAGGCAGCAGAGGAACGACATGGTCTTGGTGGTGGACCAGACGTTGATGATCGTGTCCTCCTCCCAGGCGCGTTCGCCGTCGTCGAACGTGGCGGTTCCGCCCCACAGGTCCACCACGATCTCGCCGCCGACCGTGGCGCACACGGATGCTCCGACGTCCCCATGGTGTTCCCAGTTGGCAGCGAACGCATCCCGTACCCCTTCGAAGCCGGGTGCGACGGTGCCATGGATCTCGGTCATGCGTCGAAGGTAGTCACCGTGCGTGCGTCCGCCGTCCTCGGCGGGTGACGCGCGCCGGAACGCGTCGAGGCGGTTGGGTTCGCGTGCAGATCGTCGTAGCGTGTCATGCCTATGTCGAAGAAGACCAAGAAGCGCAAGGCCCGGCTCCGCCGCTCGAAGGCGAACCACGGCAAGCGTCCCAACATGGGCCGCGGCTGACCGCCACGCACCAACAATCCAGCTGACGTTCAGGCGCTCGCTGTCCGACTCTCGAGTCGTGGCACGGGCGCCTTGTCGCGTCTGGGCTGATGCATCCACCAGGTCCGGGGAGTCGCCGGACCGACGGATTCGATCAAGCAGCGGGTTCGCAGATCACGACCGGGATGTCGCGATCCGTCTTCTCCTTGTATCCGGCGTAGCCCTTGTAGGCATCGACGATGCGCGGCCACAGCTCGTCCTTCTCGGCGGCGTCGGCGGTGCGAGCCGTCAGGGTGACCGGTCCGTCGCCGTCGACGGGCTTCAGCGTGATCTCGGGGTGAGCGACCAGGTTGCGGTACCAGTCCGGGTGCCGGTCGTCGCCGCCCTTGGATGCCACGAGGACGTAGCGACCGTCTTCGTGGATCGGCGTGGTGAGCATGACGGTGCGCGGGAGGCCTGACGTGCGGCCGGTCGTGGTGACCGCGACGACCGGCATGTTGCCGAGCCTCGACCCGAGTCGACCGCCCGAGATGGTGAGAATCGTCTTGTGGACGGTGTTCATCGCCTTCATCTGGATGTCTTTGAGGTCATCGATCAAGGCCATTGATGGAGCGTACGTGATCGTCTGCGAGGATCGAGGACGTGACGGCGCAGGTGGAATGGCTCGAGGTGGTCGGCGATGCCGACGTGTGGCGATCGCTCGGGTTGGTGGTGGACGCCGGCGGCCTCGTCCCGCTGATGGGCACGTGCATTCGGATCGTCGCTCCCGAGGACGAGGCGCAGTTCGGTCTCGCCGGCTGGGCGTTGAGTGGTTCGACGCTCGGGCCGGATGCCTCGACGATCGACGGGCTCCCGACATCCGTCGTCGCGCCGTCGGGTCCGGTTTTCGGACAGCACGAACTCGGAGCGTCGGGTCTCGACCACGTCGTGGTGATGACGAACGATCTCGATCGCACGACCGGTGCGATCACCGAAGCGACGGGAAACGAACTCAGACGTGTCCGAGAGGTCGGCACGATGCGCCAGGGATTCCACCGGATGGGTCGTGGCGGCCTGATCGTCGAAGTCGTCGAGCGGCCCGAGGTCGATGACGGCCCGGCGAGCTTCTGGGGACTCGTGCTCAACGTCGACGACCTCGACGCTGCATGCGAACGGATCGGCGACGGGCGGATCAGCGCACCGAAGGACGCAGTGCAACCGGGCCGCCGGATCGCGACGGTCTCCAAGGATGTCGGCCTCGGGTTCCCGGTCGCGTTGATGACGACCTGATCGGTGCCCGGCGAGACGGAACACGACAGACCGCTAGGGTCCGGCCGATGCGGATCTCGGAGCGAGTGGACAACGCCGTACGCGCCATGGCGGTCCTGGCTGAGGCCGACGGAGGCCTGCTCACCGCCGACTCGATCGGTCGGAGCCAAGGCGTGTCCACCAAATACCTGCACGACATCCTGCGTGACCTCAAGCGCGCCGAACTGGTCCGGACCAAGCGGGGCCCCGACGGCGGATTCTCGCTGTCGCGTCCTGCCGATTCGATCACGCTCGCCGACGTGTTCCGAGCAATCGATGGGCCCCTCGCCGACATCCACGACGAGAGTCTCCGAGCGCTGACCTACGCCCCACCGGCCGAGTCGCTCCCCGCGGTGTGGATGGCCATCCGGGCCAGCCTGCGCCGGGTGCTCGAGACGGTCTCCCTGGCCGACCTCGTGGCGAACGACCTGCCCGCCGACGTCGCCGCGCTCGCCGCGGAGTACGGACTCGACACCGCTGCCCGTCACCCGGGTTGACCGCACGCTCGACACACTTTCCGGAGGAACTCGACATGGAAACTCCAACGCGATCCGTCGCCCCCGAGACGATCGCTGCGGCCGTGTCGGCAGTCGACCGCGCAGCCCGGGCGACCACGGCCGCTCAAGGTCGCCTCGCGTCCGGCGACACGTTGACGAAAGACGACGAGAGCCCGGTCACCGTGGCCGACTTCGCTGCGCAGGCGATCGTCTGTCGATCGCTCGCCGACGCGCTCGGTGACGTCGCCGTGGTCGGCGAAGAGCACCCCGACGACCTCGCCGATCGTCCCGGACTCACCGTGGGTATCGCCGAGCTCGCTGCAGTCGGCCTCGGCGTCGACTCGCTCTCCATAGCCGACGTGGTCGATGCCGTCGGGCTGGGAACCGCCACCGCTCACCCCGGCGGGACGTACTGGACGCTCGACCCCATCGACGGCACGAAGGGGTTCCTCCGCAACGCTCACTTCGCGATCGCACTGGCGTTGATCGAAGATGGCGAGGTCGTGCTCGGCGTGCTCGGATGCCCCAACATGACGAACGACGACATGACGAACGAAGCCGGGTCGGACGACGAGGTGTCGACCGGTGTGATTCTCGTCGGGGCCAACGGGGTCGCCTCGCAGATGGCGTCTGGATCCTCCGGTGCGCACGATGCGGGCCGACCGGTACGTGTCGACGATCCGACGACACTGGCCGACGCGCGGTTCTGTGAGTCGGTCGAGTCCGGCCACTCCGATCAGGATCAGTCCTCCCGGATCGCGCAACTGCTCGGGATCGACACCGACCCCTTCCGAATCGACAGCCAGTGCAAGTACGCAGCGGTGGCGCGGGGTGACGCATCGATCTACCTCCGCCTGCCGACCCGTGCCGATTACGTCGAGAAGATCTGGGATCACGCCGCCGGGAAGTTCGTCGTCGAATGCGCCGGCGGAGTGGTCACCGACGTCCGAGGCAACCCGCTCGACTTCAGCATCGGTGACCGTCTCACCGCCAACTCCGGTGTCATCGCCACGAGTGGACGCTTCCACGCCGACATCGTCGCGGCCGTCGGCTCCGTGCTCGACAGCTGACACCTGACAGCTGACGCCGGACGGTTGCCGGGCCGCTCGTCGACTCGATCACGCTTCGGGAAAAACGTATTGCCTATTGTCTACCGATGAGGTAGACAATAGGGACTATGTCGAATTCTTCGAAGACGGCGCCGGCAGCGCCCGAGCTCACCGCCGCCCCGACCGGGGCCAGGCTCACGCACCTCCAACGCCTGGAGGCGGAGGCGATACAGATCATGCGCGAGGCGGTGATCGGAGTCCGATCGTCCGGCGATGCTGTACTCGATCGGCAAGGACAGTTCGGTCATGTTGCACCTCGCTCGCAAGGCGTTCTTCCCGAGCGTTCCCCCGTTCCCGCTCGTCCATGTGGACACGACGTGGAAGTTCAGCGAGATGTACGCGTTTCGCGACGCCACGGCGAAGGAACTGGGCATGGATCTGATCGTGCACCAGAATCCCGAGTGCATCGAGAAGGGGATCAACCCGTTCGACCACGGCTCGTCCACCCACACCGACATGTGGAAGACCGCAGGGTCTCAAGCAAGTCATCGACCTCCACAAGTTCGACCTCTGTTTCGGAGGTGCGCGTCGCGACGAAGAGAAGTCTCGAGCCAAGGAGCGCGTGTTCTCGGTGCGCTCACCGCAGCACCAGTGGGACCCGAAGCGACAGCGCCCCGAGCTCTGGCAGCTGTACAACGGCAAGCGCAGCCCGGGCGAGACGCTGCGCGTGTTCCCGATCTCGAACTGGACCGAACTCGACGTGTGGCAGTACGTGCACCTCGAGCAGATCCCGATCGTGCCGCTCTATCTGTCCGCACCGCGTCCGGTGGTCGATCGTGACGGCACGATGATCATGGTCGACGACGACCGATTCCAGTTGCGTGACGGCGAGGTGCCCGACATCAAGTCGGTCCGCTTCCGCACGCTGGGTTGCTACCCGCTGTCCGGGGCGATCGAGTCGGACGCGACGACGCTGCTGGACGTCGTCCAGGAGATGTTGCTGGCCACCACGTCGGAGCGTCAGGGTCGCCTGATCGACACCGACTCGGCCGGCTCGATGGAGAAGAAGAAGCAGGAGGGCTATTTCTGATGAACACTCGTACACGTTCAAAAGTGCCTGGCACTTTCGACCCCTGGGGTGGGTCACGCTGATGGCGCACTCGTCTGAACTGATCGCCGAGGACATCGAGGCCTACCTCACGTCCCACCAGTACAAGTCGTTGCTGCGCTTCATCACGTGCGGCTCCGTCGACGACGGCAAGTCGACGCTGATCGGGCGCCTGCTCTACGAGTCGCATCTCGTGTTCGAGGATCACCTCGCGGCGCTGGAGGCCGACTCGGCCAAGGTCGGCACGCAGGGCACCGACCTCGACTTCGCGCTGTTGCTCGACGGTCTGACCGCCGAGCGTGAGCAGGGCATCACGATCGACGTCGCGTACCGGTTCTTCTCGACCGAGAAGCGCAAGTTCATCGTCGCGGACACGCCCGGCCACGAGCAGTACACGCGCAACATGGTGACCGGGGCGTCGACAGCGGATGTCGCGGTGATCCTGATCGACGCACGCAAGGGTGTGCTCACCCAGACCAGACGGCACAGCTACCTCGTGTCGCTGCTCGGCATCAGCAAGGTCGTCGTCGCCATCAACAAGATGGACCTCGTCGACTACGCCGAGGAGACGTTCGACGCGATCAGCGCCGAGTACCTCGAGTTCGCCGACAAGATCGGCCTCGGTCGGAACGACGGCGACATCACCTTCATCCCGCTCTCCGCACTGAAGGGCGACAACGTCGTCGAGGCCAGCGCGAACACTCCGTGGTACGACGGCCCCACGTTGATGGAGTTCCTGGAGATCGTCGAGGTCGACGACGAGCGCATCGCTCAGCCGTTCCGCATGCCGGTGCAGTGGGTCAACCGGCCGAACCTCGACTTCCGTGGCTTCTCCGGCCGCGTCGTCGGCGGCGCGATCCGGCCGGGCGACGCCGTCCGTGTCCTGCCTGCCGGCACCACGTCCACAGTCGACCGGATCGTCACGATGGACGGCGACCTCGACGAAGCCGTGACAGGTCAGTCGGTCACGATCACGCTCACCGACGAGATCGACGCATCCCGCGGCGACCTGTTGTGTGCCGGCGACAGCCCCGCCGAGGTCGCCGACCAGTTCGAAGCGCACATCGTGTGGATGCACGAGGACGAGATGCTCCCGGGCCGCCCGTACCTGATGAAGATCGGGACCCGCACGGTCGGCCTCACGATCGACCATCCGAAGTACCGGGTCGACGTGAACACGCTCGAGCATCTCGCGGCCGACACGCTCGCGCTCAACGAGATCGGCGTGTGCAACATCGGTCTCGACCGTTCGATCGCGTTCGACCGTACGACGACGAATCGCGACACCGGTGGCTTCGTGATCATCGACAAGCTCACCCAGAACACCGTCGGTGCCGGCCTGTTGCACTTCGCACTGCGGCGCTCGCACAACATCCACTGGCAGGACGTGCAGCGTCGACAAGGACGCCCGGTCGGCAGATGAACAGCCATCGCCCCGGCGTGGTGTGGCTCACCGGCCTGTCGGGATCGGGCAAGTCGACGATCGCGAACATCGTCGAGTCGAAGCTCCACACGATGGGCGTGCGGACCTACCTGCTCGACGGCGACAACGTCCGTCACGGGCTCAACCGGGACCTCGGCTTCACGGACTGCCGACCGGGTCGAGAACATCCGGCGTATCGCCGAGGTGTCGAGCCTGATGGTCGATGCCGGTCTGCTCGTGCTCGTGTCGTTCATCTCGCCGTTCCGGGCGGAGCGCCAGCTCGCACGAGATCGAGTGGAGGACGGCGAGTTCATCGAGGTCCATGTCGACACTCCGCTGCGCGCTCGCCGAGGAGCGCGACCCGAAGGGGCTCTATGCGAAGGCGCGTGCCGGCGAACTCGTGAACTTCACCGGTATCGACTCGCCGTACGAAGCGCCCGAGTCCCCGGACGTCCACATCGACACGACATCGATGTCGGCCGAAGAAGCCGCTGACCTCGTGATCGCAGCGCTGCGAGCCCGGAACATCATCTCGGGCTGACCCGGAAACACGGCACTCGCCTCCAGCACCATGACCCTCGACGCAGCCATCGCGCTGGCGGTACTCGTCGTCACCGGCATCGTGCTGGTCCTCGACAGGTTCCAGCCCGTGGTCGTGCTGGGCGGCGCGGTCCTCGCGCTCCTGTTCGCAGGGGTCGTCGATTCGCGTACGGCGCTCAGCGGATTGTCGAGCACGGCACCGGCAACGATCGCGGCGCTGTACGTGGTGGCGGCAGCTGCAACGGCGACGGGTGCGGTCGCGGCGTTGGTCGACCGGGTGCTGGGTCGGAGCGGGTCGGTGTGGTCGCTCTCGGTCGTGACGGCGACCTGTTCGGCCGTCATGCCCAACACGCCGCTCGTCGCGGTGATCGCTCCCAGGATCGTCCGTTGGTCGCAGGAGCGCGGCGCGGATGCGTCACGGCTACTCATGCCGCTGTCGTTCGCCAGCATCCTCGGTGGCGTCGTCACGCTGATGGGGACCTCCACCAACCTCGTGGTGTCCGATCTCCTCGAACAGAGCGGCGCGGAGCCACTGGGCGTCTTCGAGATCTCGGCGGTCGGCGCACCGGTCGCGGCCGTCGGCGTGATCGTGCTGTCGACCGTCGGCGTCCGACTCCTCCCGAAACGAGAAGCGGCCACGTCGGTCGACGGCTGGCGTGACTTCCAGATGTCCGTGCGGGTCGACCCCGAGGGCCCGCTCGTCGGGCGCACCCTCGTGGAATCCGGTCTGCGCTCGCTCGACGGCGCGTTCCTCGCCACGGTCGAACGTCGCGATCGCGACGGAGTGATGATCTCCTCGGCGGCCACGCCGCACACGGTGCTCGAAGCCGACGACATCTGCTGCTTCGTCGGGGACGCGCAGCGGATGCTCGACCTGCACGACACCAGTGGACTGGCCGCGGTCGAAGAGCATCAGGCGAGCCACGCCTCTGCGGCGGGGACGTCCGTGTACGAAGCGGTGGTGGCACCGGGATCGTCGCTCGTCGGATCGTCATTGCGCGCCGCCGACTTCCGCAGCCGCTTCGGTGGCGCGGTGATGGCCATCCACCGAGCCGACACGGCGCTCCAAGGCCAGCTCGGTCGGATTCCGCTCCGTGGTGGCGACGTGTTGCTCGTCGTCGCCGACGACGCCTTCACCTCCCGCTGGCGCAGCGACGCGGACTTCTCGCTGGTCGCTCAACTGGACGGGACGTCGGTGACGCAGCGCACGCGGGCACCACTGGTGCTCCTGGCGATCGCGGTGTTGATCGTGGCGGCGGGCGCCGGGGTGCTGCCACTGTTCGAAGCGTCGGTCGCTGCTGCGCTGATCGTGATCGCGGGCGGCGTGCTCACGATGCGCGATGCGTGGCGCGGCGTGAACCTCGACGTCGTGATGACGATGGCCGTGGCGATCAGCCTCGGAGCGGCCGTTGCCGAGAGCGGGCTCGCCGGCGATGTGGCGTCACTGGTCGAGCGGGTCGACAGCATCGGGCTCGGCACGACGGCGATCATCGTGGCGATCATGGTGGTGACCATCGGGTTGACCGAGTTGCTGACCAACACCGCGGCCGCTGCGCTGATGGTGCCGGTCGCACTGTCGATCGCAGCGGACCTCGGCGTGGAACCTCGCGCTGCTGCGATCGCCGTGCTGATCGGGGCGTCGTGTTCGTTCCTCTCGCCCGTCGGATATCAGACGAATCTGATGGTCTTCGGGCTCGGCGGTTACCGCTTCAGCGACTTCACGCGCGTCGGCGCGCCGTTGACGGTGAGCACGATCGTGGTGGCGGGGATCCTCATTCCACGCGTGTTCGGCTGAAGGCGACTTCGATCAGGACCCGACGCGTTCGCCGCCGCGCAGGCTGCCTGCCTCCTGCTGGAGGAACCACTCGTAGGTGGAGGCGATGCCGTCGTCGAGGTCGATCGTCGATTTCCAGCCGATGGTGTTGAGCTTGCTGACGTCGAGCACCTTGCGTGGTGTGCCGTCCGGCTTCGTGTGGTCGAAGACCAGGTCGGCATCGGGGCACACCACGTCGCGGATCTTCTCGGCGAGCTCGCGGATCGGCAGATCCAGGCCGGTACCGACGTTGACGTGGCCGTGTCCGCTGTAGTGATCCATGAGGAACAGGCAGGCGTCGGCGAGGTCGTCGACGTGGAGGAATTCGCGCATCGGTGAACCCGTTCCCCAGACGTCGACGCGCCGATCGTCGCTGTGCTTCGCGTCGTGGAACTTGCGGATCAGTGCGGGGAGCACGTGGCTCGACGTGAGGTCGAAGTTGTCGTTCGGTCCGTACAGGTTCGTCGGCATCGCCGAGATGAAGTCGCTGCCGTACTGCTTGCGATAGGCCTGGCAGAGCTTGATGCCGGCGATCTTCGCGATGGCGTAGGGCTCGTTGGTGGGCTTCAACGGTCCGTTGAGCAGTTGGTCTTCGTCGATCGGCTGGTTGGCGTGGCGTGGGTAGATGCACGACGACCCGAGGTAGAGCAGCTTGGTCACGTCGGACTCGTGGGCGGCATGGACGACCGTGCCGTGGATCATCATGTTGTCGTACAGGAACTCCGCCGGGCGGGTGCTGTTGGCCATGATGCCGCCGACCGTGCCGGCGACGAGGAAGACGTGGTCGGGTCGATTGGTTCGGAACCATGCCGACACCGCTGCCTGGTCGCGCAGGTCGAGTTCGGCGCGCGTTGCAGTCAGCAGGTTCGTGAAACCATCTCGATCGAGGCGGCGCATGATCGCCGAGCCGACGAGTCCGCCGTGTCCGGCGACGAAGACTCGTGCATCGCGATCGATGGGCTGCGGGGCTTCGTTCATGGCGACCACGCTAGCGAGGCACCGACGGGCGAATCCGCCGCGGGCAGGATCGGTCGAATGCTCAGTCGTCGGTCGGGGCGAGGTGGGCGATGCCGACGTCGCAGGTGGTGCGCAGCGGGCACCACCGACAGCTCGATCCCGCGACGCAGACCTGGCGCTCGTCCTTCGGGGCCGAGCTCGATGATCGCGTTGATGGCGTCCAGGGTTCGGCGCATCGCTGTCTCCAGCAGCGCTTCGTTCACGTCGTCGGCGTGGGCGTCGGCGGCGTCGAGGTAGAAGGTGGCGACCTTGCGTGGTGGGATCTCGCGGACCAGGGTCTCCAGGAGCGCATAGAACGCGAGGTCTTGACGGTGGCGGGCGTGGGGGCGACCCGTCTTGAGGTCGATGATGACTTTGCGACTCTCGACGCCTTCGGGTTGACCGAAGAGCAGGTCGACCTTGCCCGCCAGCGTGATCGGACCCCGGTTCGGCCACCGGACGGACGCTTCCATGACCGGACGCCACCGTTTCGACAGCGGTGGGAAGTTCTCCACGAAGGAGGTGACCCGGTCGACGCTCTGACTGCGGACGTCGGCCTCGTCGCCGTCGGAGAGCGCTGCCACCCACAGTCCGATGCCACTGTTCTCGTCCGCCAAGCGGCTGAGTGCCTCGTCGACGAGATCGATCGGTGTCGGGTCGCCGCGCCAGGAGACGAGCAGCTCGATCGCCCGGTGTGCGATGGTCCCCTTCGCGTTCGCAGCAGTCCACTCGAACTCGTCGGGCTGGAGGTAGTGGGTCTCGCAGTCGAGCACGGAGGCGATCTTGTGCTTGGAGATCCACAGCTCCGTGCGGTCGTCCAGCCGGGAGGCGAAGTGATCGAGCGCAGCCTGCATCTCGCCACGGACATCGGCGACGAACTCCCGGTCGAAGACGACCGGCTCCGTGCCGCGCTTGAGCCGATCGAGCGTGCGCTGCTGCACCGGGCTCAGGACCACCTCGCTCATTGCCCGGAACTGTAGGCCGCTGAACTGCGAGGCACCGCCGGCATCCGAATCCGCACGCTCGACGGCCGGTAACCTCGGCGCCGCGATGTCCAAGACGACTGCACTGAACATCATCCTCGGCGTCCTCGTGGCAGGGCTGCTCGCAACGCTCCTGTATCAAGAGACCACCGAGTCCGAGGCGGTCGCGACGACGACCACCACCACCACCACGACGGTCCCCGAGACGACGACCACCACGACCACCACCACGACGACCCTGCCGCCGACGACGACGACCACCACGACCACCACGACGACCTTCCCGGTCCCGAGCACGTCGGTCGCGCCGACGGAGCGCTTCTTCACCGGTGTGCTCGTCGTGAACGGCACGTCGGCAGGGGAGCGGATTCCGCCGGTCGTGGAGCGACTGAACAATTCCGGCTACATCGACGTGCGTGGTGTGGCGGGCGCCGTCGCTGCTCAGGAGACGGTCATCTACTACATCGAACCGTTCCTCGGTGAGGCACAGGTCGTAGCGCAGGATCTCGGATACGACCTGTCGAAGATCTCGATCCTGTCATCGACCGAAGCGCCTCCGGTCGCCGGCATCGGTGTGGCGAAGGTGATCGTGTATCTCGGGCCCGGCGAGCTGCCGGAGGCACCGCCGTTGCCTGATACGCAGGAAGGTGCCGAGGCGGAACTCGACGAGTCGGCCGAGGAGTCGGTCGAAGGCTGACGCAGTCGGGTCGACTGGGATTCGGTCAGGCGGCAGCCAGCGTGCGAGCCTCGCGTGCGCCTCGAGCGTCGTCGAGTTCGATCACGGTGGCGGTGCTGACCGGTGCGAGGGTTGTGCGGGTGGGTGTTGCCCAGGCGGCGCTGCGGGAGTGTGCGTTGAAGAACTGGATGATGAACAGCACGGGGAGAACGGCGAGGACCAGGAGGGGGAGGAGATCGAATGCTGCGCTCATGAGCAGATCGTTCCCAGCCCACGGTTTCCCAAACACGTTCTGTGGGAAATCGACCACTTTCTGTTCGAAAGATGGAGAAACCCCTGTTCAGCACCGTCGCCTGCTCCGAAGAAGTTCGACGTCGCCGGTTGGATGAGCACGTCGCCGCTCGGAGCTGGTGGTGACCGAGGCCGGGCCGAGAGGCCTCCGAGGCTCAGGCGGCGATGGGTGCCGTGCGGGCGTCGCGGGCGGCCCGAGCCGTCTCGATGTCGGAGACGTTGCTCGTGCGGGCGGCGACCGGTGCGAGGGCTGTGCGGGCGGGTGTTGCCCAGGCGGCGCTGCGGGAGTGTGCGTTGAAGAACTGGATGATGAACAGCACGGGGAGAACGGCGAGGACCAGGAGGGGGAGGAGATCGAATGCTGCGCTCATGAGCAGATCGTTCCCAGCCCACGGTTTCCCAAACACGTTCTGTGGGAAATCGACCACTTTCTGTTCGAAAGATGGAGAAACCCCTGCTCAGCACCGTCGCCGCTGACCGAAGAAATCGTTCGGTACGTGGTGTGGCGGGATGATCGGCGCTCGCGCCGCCCCGTTCAGCAGCCGGAGGTGGTGAGTTCCACGGTGTCACCTGAGGAGCGCACGACGTCGCCCTCGACCCAGGTGGCCATGTCGGACGTCGTGGATCCTCGCCACTCGACGAACATCACGTTGTCGATGGTGAACTCGCCACGCAAGGCCGGTGGCGTGTCGATCAGCATCGTCGCAGCGTTCGGAATTGCGCCGTTCTCACCGGGAGCGAAGAGCGCATCGGGAATCGGAAGCGCCACCCGGTGCCAGTTGCCGTCGTCGGGGACCGAGATCGCGAGCTCGGCTTCGTGGAGCCGGTTGCTCTCGGGGTCGACCGTCGGATCGGTGTCGTCGAACTCGAACGACACCAGACGGACCGTGGGTGTCTCGCCGCGCATCCGTTTGGCATCCAACGTGATCTCGTAGCTCGCCGGTGCGTCGACAGGTCGTCCATCGGAGTCGAAGAGTCGATGCGCATCGACGTCGAGACGGGCGCCGATGCGAACGGTCGTCGTGGTGTCGGTGTCGGAGAACAGTGTGAACGCCCGGTCGAAGTCCGATTCCGTCGCCCCGACGTCGTACGCCCAACGTCGAGAGTCCTTCGACACGAGCCAGTTGACGGGGAAGCGCCTCGGTTGCAGCTGTGCGGTCGATCGGTCGAAGTCGCCCCAGTCGAAGAGGTCGGAGCCGACGAACGTGTCGGGGCCGAGGTCATCGGTCCGCACGATCGCGCAGGCCGGCAACTCCGTGCCGAAGGGGTCGGTCGTGTCGACGGTGACCGTCTTCGTCGATCGGCTGCGCGTGATCAGCCCACTGTTGCGCTCGAACACGACCGCAGCCGAGCGGTCGAATTCGCCGAGAGCGAGTCCAGCGTCGTTCGACCTGCCGGCGTCGGCGCGGTCGTCCAGCACGCTGCCGACCTGCAGGCGTTCGATGCGGGCACTCGTTGCGGGTTGTGCGGTTCGGGCATCGACCATGCGCACGATCTCCTGCGCAGCTTCGCCGACGACCGGGACGGGCCGGTAGCGGTCGATGATGATCGGGAGCAGCCAGCGCTTCGAGCACCTCGTCGCCTTCGGTGACGATGCGCAGGACGGCACTGGGGAACGTGCTGTGGAAGCCTTGGTCGAACACGAGGTTGCCGAGGCTGTAGACGATCAGCTTGCCGTCGTACCACTCCACCCCCTGCAGGACGTGCGGGTGGTGTGCGACCACGGCATCTGCGCCGGAGTCGATCGAGCGGCGGGCAACGGTGCGTAGGAAGCTGCTGTTGGCCTCGGCGAACTGGAAGCCGCCGTGGACCTGCACCACGATGAAGTCGGCGCCGTCGGCGCGGAGGCAGGCGCCGATCTCGTTGTCGACGTCGTCGCGCTGGTATCGGGCGGCGCCGCCGTGGCCGCGGCGGGCAACCCAGTCCTGGAGTTCGGGGAAGGTGGCCGTGGCTGCCGCCCAGAGGGCGTCGCCGTCTTCGAAGTCGTCGTAGTCGTCGGAGGACTCCGTCTCGTCGACGATGTCCCACACTTCGCCGATCCGCATCGGTCGTTCCGCGACGGTGAGCCGCCCGTCCGCCGAGCTGAAGCCGAATGGCCGCGGGGCGTACTGCCACCGTTCGTCGGGCTCGACGTCGTCGGGCACCGGCTCGTCGGCTTCCGGAAGTTGGTCGTTCACGAAGTCGCCGGTCACCGTCGTCACCGAGACCACCCCGACCGCCAGGTCGCCCACCTGGGCGAGGCGTCCGCGCGACGGCGTCGTCCGCCGATTCACCCGCTCCGACGTGCGGGATGGACTGGTCGTCGAGCACGGCGAGTGTGTCCACGATGCCTGCTTCGCCCCAGTCGTACGCGTGGTTGTTGCCGAGTGTGACGAGGTCGACGCCCATCTCGTCGAGCGCCTCGGTCACCAGTGGAGTCGACTGGAGCAGGAATCGCTTTGCTGGGAGGGCGTCCTCGGCCGGCAGGTCGCCGACGACGGTTTCGAGGTTGACCGAGGTCCAGTCGGCCGCCGACATGAGCGGCCCGAGATCTGCGACGACCTGCCGTGCGGACTCGGCGTCGTCGACGAACGGTGTACTCAGTTCCGGGTCGAGGTAGCGGCGTCCGAGCATCACGTCGCCGCCGAGGTGCAGGCTGGTCCGCTCGTTTCCGTCGGCGCCGGTCCGGTTCCACAGTCGAACGTCGATCGACCCGTCCCGAGGTGCGATCGCAACCGGTTCGGGAAGCGTGAGGTCGGTCTCGATCGTCGCGACGGCTGGGGCGCCGATCGAGACCACGGCGAGGCCGTCGTCGTCGCTCGTCGTCGTCTCCTCGCCGATCGTCACGTCTGCGTTCGCGACCGGGTCACCCTGGTCGTCGAGGATTCGGATCGACACGTCGACCTCGGTGAACTCCTCGTCGTCGAACTGTTGGTTGAACGCACACGCGGACGACCAGACCACGACACCTGCGAGCAGTGCGGCGAAGGCGGCGTCCGGGTCGTGTGATCATCGACTTGTCATCGGCGGGTTCGGCAAGATTCTTGAAGATCCTGCGGGCTCGGTTGCCCGATCAGTCGACGATGCGCAGCGCTACTCGTTCCTTGGGGTCGGGCCGCTGTTCGTCGCTCGCCCGGCGAGGGGTGTTGTCCGAGACATCCGACGCAACGAGTTGTGCCTCTCGTGCCGCGTCGGATGTCTCGGAGATCTTGGATGGCGCCGCCTCGGCGCCGGTGTCGACTCGGGGTCGACGGGGGACCGGGTGCATGCCACGGTCGGCGATGAGTGCGACTTCGAGCACGAGGCTCGTGTCGAAATCGAACGGCTCGGCGGCGTGCGATGCCGTCTCGTGCGCGGTCGGAGTGTCGTCGGGCGAGGACGCGTCGACGTCGGCGAGTTGCTCGTCGAGCCACTTCGCCGCGTCGAGCTCGGCGAGCCACGCGGCGTCGAGTTCGGTCAGTTGTTCGTCGAGCCACGCGGTGGCGTCGCTGGCCGCAGCCGGATTCGTGGACGCCCACTCCTCCCACTCCGTTCGATCGTGGCGGCGTCGAGCGGCTCGCTGACGACTGCGAGTTCGACCGGGGCGACGTGAACGTCCTGCAGGACCGCCGCGCCGGCGTCGGTGGATCGGGTACGTCGGTTCTGGACGAGGGTGACCAGCTGCTTGCGGTACAGGATCAACGTCGCGCTCGCGGAGACGACCTTCCAGATCGGGTGGAGCTCGACGCCTTCGACGACCGATTCGACCCACCAGGTGGTCGTCACGGCGAACGTGCCGGCGATGAGCACACCCTGCACGACGCGACTGGGGGAGGTTCGCTGAGCGTCGTTGGCGAGGAGGCCCGGCAGCATCAGCGGGGTGAGCGCGAGTGACCCGACGCCGAGTCGTTGCTCCCATTCGACGGACAGGAAGCGGTCGCCGACCCAGAGGCCGCTCCACACGATCGAGGACGACACGAGCAGCATCGCGGAGAACTTGCGTCGGCCGAACAGGATCATGTGCTTCATCAAGAACTTGGCAACGATGAGGTAGGTGACGCCGGCGATCGCAGCAGCGACGACGACCTGCAACGGGTCGGCCATGAACATGCCGACGAAGGCTGCGCCGACGAATCCGCCGCTGCGCATTCCGTAGTTGTCGGCAACGGCCCACGACGCCAACACGGAGAGCACGATGGCGAACGGGATCCAGTCGAGGTTGATCGCGGTGTTGCCGAAACCGCTCACCGGGGAGAGGTCGTTCACGCCGGGCAGATCGAGCGCGAGCGAGGGCGATGGGGATCAACACGATGAAGCCGGCCAGCATCACGACCCAGGTGGTCTTCTTGATGCCCTGGCGACCCATGTCGTGTGCGAATCAGTGCAGGAACGATGTAGCCGACGCCGATGAACATGGGGATGTCCATCTCCCACAGCCACGTCCCCGAAGGACTCAACCTCAACATGACGGTTTGGATTGCCGTCGAGGTCACGGCGAGCACCGTGAATTTGGTACGCCCGTAGAGCAGGAAGTGCCGGGTGAGGAGTTTGTTGACGAACGCGTAGGTGAGGAGCGCGTTGATGAACGTGGCGACGATCACCAGCGGGTGGATCACGAACACGGCGATGTAGCCCGGAACGACGATCGAGCCGGTCGTCAGGTGCCGCTTCTCGTACAGGACCATCGAGACAGCGATGCCGAGCACGAACGCGAATCGCACCCACTCACCGGAGAGCAGGTAGTCGCGCATCAGGCGGTCCGGCCGGCCACGGCAGCGTCGAGTTCTTCGTCGAAATCGGCGTGCCAGGGTGCCGCTTCGTGCTCGAAGTACTCGAGCATCTCTTCGGCTTGGTGCGTGTGGATGTTCACGAATCCGACGACGAGCACGTGGGTCGTCGGCATCTGGGTGATCGATCTGGTCGATGATCTGGTCTTGTCGAGAAGTCGTGCTCGTCGCCGAGGTTCAAGATGTGCGCCGGCTCGTACCCGTTCTTCTTGACGCGGTCCGTCACGAGGCCCTCGTAGGCGCCGAACGTGACGAGACGATCGAACTCCAGGTCCAACACGCCGACGTCGGCGAACTGGATCGCCCGGCGTTCCCGGTCGGAGCGGTTGTTCAAGATGCCGACGACGGTCGTGTCGCTCGTCATGAACGGGTCGAGCTTCTCCATCGCGGCGATCATCGATTCGCGGTCGTTCACTGCGAACAGGTTCGCCCACGTGACCTTCTTGGACGCTCCGAGTGCTGTCTGGATCGGTCCGTCGCCGATGCGCAGTTCCTTCATCCGCAGGACGCCGGGGTCCGGTTCGGCCTTGGCCATGCCCCGGATGGCGACGTCGCGAGGGATGCCGATGATGTCGGCCAGCGTCAGCGCGATGGTGACGTTCTCCTTGAAGGAGATGAATTCGAAGGTGTTGTTCTCCTCGTCGGTGATGCGATCCGGGTCGGCCACGATGAGCTGCGAACCGTTCGAGCGGGCCACCTCCTCCATGATCTCGATGATCTCGGGGTTGGACTCGGAGGTGACGAGGATCCCGTTGAGCGGGCAGGTCGACAGGAGCGAGCGGGCGATCTCGGGCAGCGTCTCGCCCATCACGTCCTGATGGTCTTCGCGGACGTTGGTGATCACGCCGATGTTCGAGCGGACGATCCGCTGCTCGGAGACCTTCTGATATTCGGGCTTGAGTGCCATGCACTCGATGACGAGCGCGTCGACGTCAGGGGTCACGAAGTTCCGACACAGCTCGATCTGTTCGAGGATGGTCGGAGGACCCTTGCGTTTGATTGGCTCGTCGACTCCGTCACGGTTGATCACCGCGGCAAAGGTTCCCGTCGACTTGGCGACGGTCACGAGACCGTGTTCCCGGAGCATCCCCGCGATCATGCGGGATACTGTCGATTTGCCGCGGATCCCATTGACATGGATGCGCCAAGTGAGAGCGTCGACACGACGACGATGCGCCAGAGATTCGAGTCTCCAACGGAGGATCAACGTGACGCTGACGGCGATGCCAGCGATCACTATGAGAGGCACACCGGGTTCTTCGGCCGGTTTGCTCAGATCTTGAGGGCGCCGCGTCGCATCGTCAGGATTGCTTCAAGGCACGCGGAAGGGTCTCAAGAAATTGGCGGTGCTGCCGACATCCACATGTCATGCGTATGCGAACAGCTCTCTCTCTTTCACTGGCCTTGGCTGCGACCACGCTCGCAACGGCCGCGAATGCCTCGGCGACCGTGCCCGGCGCCATCGAACAGTCGGCAGGCAGCAGCACGTCCACGGACGACTCGCTCGCGCCGGCGCGCCGCATCAACCATTCGGGCAACGACGCAGGATCCGATGCAGGCTCCGACGACGTCGGACCGCTGCCGATCGCCGGCATCGGCGAAGCCGCAGCGACGCTGCTCCCCGTCTCGCGACGACCGAGTGGACTCGAGAACGCATCCGTGCGCGGCAGCGTCGTCATCAGCGAAGTGCTGTTCAACCCGTCGGCGGTCTACGACTCGCGTGGCGAGTGGTTCGAAGTCGTCAACACGACCAACGCCACGATCGACCTCAGTGGCTGGACGTTCGGTGACGAGGTGTACGACATCCACACGATCTCCGATCTGCAGATCGCCCCCGGTGGACGCGCTGTGCTGGCCCGTGTCGCCGACTCCGCCCGCAACGGTGGTGTCGAGGTCGACTACGAGTTCGGCGATGCCGTGCTGCTCTACAACCGCGGCGACCGCATCGTGATCCGCGACGGCGCCGGTTCGATCTCCGACGTCGTCAACTACGGCGAGTCCAGCTTCGTGCGGCCCGAGGGTCGCTCGATCTCCTACGAAGCCGACAGCGACCGAGCATCCGAAGTCGCCAACGACGACGGCACCAACTGGTGTCTCGCCACCACGCCCATGCCCGCCGGTGACCTCGCCAGCCCCGGAGCGCCGAACCAGTGCGACGACTCCGACGCCTCGCTCGTGATCACCGAAGTGATGAACAACCCGGCCGCCACCTCCGACACCGTCGGGGAATGGTTCGAGCTGCGCAACACCGGTGCCGACGTCGACCTCGCCGGGTTCTCCGTGCAGGACGACGATGGCGAGAAGTTCACCGTCGACTCGACGTTGAAGGTTGCTGCCGGAGCCAGCGTGGTGTTCGCCCGCAACGGCGACCCGGCGGTCAACGGCGGCGTCGTCGCCGACTTCGACTACACGTCGAAGATGAGCCTCCACAACACCTTCGACGAACTCGTCGTCACCGACGACCGAGGCATCCAGGTCGATGCGGTCCGTTGGGACGACGGCCGCACCTTCCCCGACCCGAACGGTGCATCGATGCAGCTCGCAGCCGTGGCTGCCGACAACGCGGACGGCGCCAACTGGTGTCTCTCCGCTCGCCGCTGGGCGACCGGCGACCTCGGCACGCCCGGCGCAGTCGGCGACTGCGACATCGCCGAGGTCCCCCTCATCGTCATCACCGAAGTGATGTCCGACCCCGAGTTGACCCCGAGCGAACGCAGCGGCGAATGGTTCGAGATCGCCAACCTCGGCAGCGCACCCGCCGTGCTCGACGGCTTCTCGCTGCGAACCCGTTCCCAACAGCACATCGTGTCCGAACTGACCGTCCCTGCCGGCGAACGTGCCGTGCTCGGCGTCTACGCCGACCCGGCCGTCAACGGTGGCGTGCCGGTCGACTACGCCTACGGCGAGGACCTCTCGCTGTTCAACGCCGCCGGCGTCATCGAGATCGTCACACCGAACAACATCTCGGTCGACCGCGTCGAGTACTCGGCCGCCAGCGGGTTTCCGCTCGACAAGGCTCACTCGATCGAGCTGGGCTCGACCGCCACCGACAACGCACTCGGTGCGAACTGGTGCTCCACCATCGACCGCTACAACGACCAGGACTTCGGCACGCCGGGCGCCGCCGGTACCTGCGACGAGCCGGCGCCGATCGTCGCGCTCCAGATCAGTGAGGTCACCCGTAACCCGGCGGTCGTCTCCGATCGCGATGGTGAGTGGTTCGAAGTGTTCAACCCGACAGCGGATGACATCGACCTGCTCAACTGGAGCATCGGCGACGAAGGCTCCGAGCACTACGTGGTCCGCCAGTCGGTCATCGTGCCGGCCGAGGGCTATGCCGTGGTCGCTCGCTCTGGTGACCAGTCGATCAACGGCGGAGTGTCCGCCGACCTCGTGATCGGTGATGCGATGGTGCTCTACAACTCCGCCGACGAGATCGTGATCCACGATCAGCACGGTCGTGGTGTCGATGCCGTCCGCTGGACGAGCTCCGGGCTGATGCCGCGTCCCAACGGTGGGTCGATGTCTCGCACCGATGCGTCGCTCAAGTCGTTCGCTCCCAGCGACGACCCGAGCGAATGGTGCACGACCTCCGACCAGTTCGGCGCCGGCGACACGGGCACGCCTCGTGCGGCCAACACGTGCACCGCGCAGCCGAACAACGCGATCGTCATCAACGAGATCCATCGCGACCCGCAAGCCGAGCCGGATGCTCAGGGCGAGTGGATCGAGCTCCACAACCGCGGCGACCAGGCGATCGACATCGGTGGCTGGACGCTGCGTGACGACGACGTCGACACGTTCGTCTTTCCGTCCGACACGGTCATCGATGGCGGCGGTCACCTCACCGCCGGACGAAACGATGCAACGCTCAACGGCGGCATCGACATGGATCTGCTCTACGGCATCGAGATCATCAACTTCAACACCACCGACGAACTGATGCTGTTCGACGCCGATCTCACCATCGTTGATCGGGTTGCCTGGAACGCCGAGAACGGCTTCCCGAAGGTGCCCGGCGCCACCATGTCGCTGCGTGACCCGCTGATCGACAACGCGGTGGGTGCCAACTGGTGCGCTGCGGTGACCGACCAGGGCAACGGCGATCTCGGCACCCCCGGAGCAGCCAACCTCTGCGAGATCCCGGTCGAACCCGACCCGACGCAGCCCACCGTCATCACCCACTCGATCTTCGCCACCGGAGACGGGAAATGTGGTGGCGACGTGGACCTCCAGGCTTCCACGTTCGACGTGGGTGCCGTTCGGGCGAACGACGACCTCACAGCGAAGACCTCGATCGGCAGATTCCGCGGCGCGGTCACCTACGGCGACAAGGTCAGCGCAGCGGGCATCGTGTCTCGTTCGGAGCAGCCGGTCAGGTCAGCGCCGTACGAGGCGGTGCCGTTCGGCTGGTCGATCGGCGACTTCGCTCCCGGCGGAGTGCGTGCGGTTGCCGCTGGCGACCAGTACCACGTACACGACGGTGGCTTGAAGATCAGCGGCAACGGCGTCAGCCTGCCCGCCGGCATCCACTACGTGACCGGCGACGTGAAGTTCAGCGGAAGCTCGATCCTGCTCAATGAAGTGACGATCGTGGCCACCGGCGAGATCCAGATGAGCGGCAGTCAGATCAGTTTGAGTTCCTTCGGCGGCGAACTGCCGGCGCTCATGACGAGCTACGACAAGTGCTCGAAGGACGGCGTCAAGTTGTCGACGAGTGTGCTCAGTGTGACCGGTGCGGTGTACGCCCCCGATTCGCAGGTCTCGGTCAACAGCTCGATCGTCGAGATCGAGAAGAGCTCCTTCGTCGGTAGCGATGTCACGGTGAAGGCGTCCCGCGCCACCTTGAACCCGCTCGTGCGTCGAGGCCGCTGACCAGAACATCACAACCTTCGGCTCGCCGGGCTGCTCTCGAGCGGCCCGGCGGTCGCCGTTCTCGGGCTGGTTCGGCCGTGGTGTCCAACCCGGCCCGCGAACTCTGTGACACCCCCTGACTTAGATGGTGTCATGGAGTTCACCTCGACCGTCGAGTTCGCCCACGCTGCGCGTCGCTTGACGCGTGCGGCTGGGCATCGAGGGATGGTGGGCCCGAGCTTTCGTTGCCCACCTCGTCTGGTCGGTGTGGACCGAACCATCCGTCGGCGCACCGACGCAGAAGGCGGGGGAGCGGTGGTGTCGGTGCGCGTGAAGGGCCGGCCGCAGGCGGCGGTGCTGGCCGACATGATCGAAGGCGTGGTGATCACCAATCGCCTGGTCGCTCCCGAGGCCGACCGGTTGCGCAACGAACTGTGGGCGCACGTCGAGCTCGGAACCGCCGCCGGGTCCACCGACGATCGGGGCGCTGCCTGACGTCGTCGCCACCGTCAGCGTCCTAACCTCGGGGCAAGCATCCGGCCCGGGTGGCGAAACTGGCAGACGCGGGGGCTTAAACCCCCCTATATCGAGAGGTAAGTGCGGGTTCAAGTCCCGCCCCGGGCACTCTGAGCTGGTTTTATATGAATCTTAGAGCTTGAGGGCGCAAGCAAAAGAGCAAAAGGTGCACAAAAGGTGCACAGGAATTTCCTGGCGACTACCGTTTGGTCATGGCGCGAGGCTCGATCTTCAAGAAGAACGATCGGTGGGCTTTCGTGTCGATGCCGGCGTCGACGCGTCGACTGGCAAGCGTCGCCAGATGCTTCGGCAGGGCTTCAAGACGAAGCGTGAGGCCGAGAAGGCGCTCGCCGCTGCGCAGCAGTCGGTCGAGCAGGGCTCAGTCGTGTCGAAGTCGTCGATGAAGGTCGGCGCGTTCCTCGACGAGTGGCTGGTCAGTCAGAGGGTCGGCGAAGGCGTCGACGCATCACAGCTACGTGATCACTTCGAAGCGGATCCGGTCGGGGCTCGGCCACGTGCAGGTGCAGTCGCTCACGCCGCTGCAGATTGAGAGCTTCTACTCCGACCTGCTCGACCACGGTCGGGCCGACGGCACCGGCTTGTCACCGAAGACCGTCCGCAACACCCACACGGTTCTTCGTAAAGCGTTGTCGGATGCGGAGCGCCTCGGCGGCGCATTGCAATGCTGCTGCCGCAGCACGAGGGCCGTCGGTCGAGCGCCCGGAGTTCACGGTGTGGTCGTCCGACGAGGTGCGGCAGTTCTTCGCAGCTGGCGAGGCGAATCGACTCTCTGGCGCTGTTCGTCCTCTTGGCGACGACGGGTATGCGTCGTGGCGAGGTCCTCGGCGTTCGATGGAAGGACCTCGACCTCGACTCGGGTCAGTTGTCGATCGTGCAGACCATCACCAACGTCGATGGCGTGCTGACGATCGGTTCGCCGAAGACCTCGAAGAGCAAGCGTGTGATCTACCTCGACGAGACGACGGTGACGATGATGCGGCAGCACCGCCGTCGTCAGCGTGAGGATCAGGTGGCGATGGGTCCGGACTGGGGGAACAGTGGTGACTTGGCGTTCACCGACGAGGCGGGTCGACCGGTGCGACCGGAGTGGTTCTCGAGGAGTTCGGACGGGTGGCCGCCGTGGCCGGCGTTCCTCGGATACGGCTCCACGACGTCCGCCACACGTACGCGACTCTGGCGCTGAAAGCCGGCGTCCATCCGAAGGTCGTATCCGAGCGACTCGGCCACTCGACGATCGCGTATCACACTCGACCTGTACTCGCACGTCACGCCCGGCATGGCCCGAGGCGCTGCCGACCTCGTGGCGTCCAAGATCTTCGGAGACTGAGGTTCGCCATGACCGACCAGGATCGGACGAATACAGCCGGTGAGTCGTCCAGGCGTCCGCGTCTTCTGACCTCGACATCGACGGCTGCTTGAGTCCAGTCCCGCCGCAGGGCGTAGCGCGGACCATGGTCGCCGCCGACTGACGACTGGTCGAGCTGGGTCGATCCGAGAGCGTTCAACGAGACGCCGTTCCCCGTCGAGATGCTCGACGACCTCGCAGCGCTCGACTGGGGTGGAAGTCGTGTGGGCCACGAGTTGGCCGCTCGACGTGATCCATCATGCGATGGCCAAGATCGGCTACTCGTCGTTGCAGTTCCGACACCTGGGTTCGAGCGGGATGGCCAACAAGTTCGACGCGTTGCGTGCAGAGGTCGAGCGTGATCCGGTTCCGTTCGTCTGGATCGACGATCACCTGATGCCTGGTGAGCGCGCCTGGCGACGGTCAGCTGGGCCACATCGCCGGATCCGGCCGGATACGTATGTCGGTATCAGTCGGCTATTCGTGGAGGCTGGCGCTCTCGTGGCTGCGACAGGCCGGTGACATGGACGGAGAACAACGACGGCCCACCCGACGAGCGGGTGGGCCGAATGCTTCACAGGAGCCGTAGCACTGGGTAGGTATGGGCCCGGTATCCGCCGAGCACACCCGAACCGCAATGGGAACAACTCGCCTGTCCGTTGTTACACGGGCCTCCGACTCCATGCGTCAGCGAGCCTTTCGGCGTCGACCATCACCCACTCGGCAGCGGTCGGATTGATTCAGTCGACGAGCTGCTCGATGCGGAGGACATCGGCGACAAGGTTTCGGCCGAGCAGCGACTCGTGGTGGGCAATGCGGTTGCGAAGACTGTTGAGATGCTCGACGGCGCTGTACACCTCTCCCCGGGAGAGGCCGGGAGCGAAGGCGGGCGAAGCGCCGGTGTCCAGAGCGACGCCTCGTAGTGCGCCGTGAGCACGTACCTCCAAAAGCCGAATGACAGCTCGGCGATGACCAGATCGCCGGCTCCATGGTTACGACAGCGTTGCTACTGTGAACCTTGAAAGCCCCGGTGCGGCCTCTTCCTCTTTGAGGAATGTCCCCGGGGCTGTGCATTTCTCGCAGCGGCTCAGTACGTGTGCTGGGGGCAGGCCGGCACCGGTCGTCAACCCATCACGTAGCGGCCGAGCTATGGCCGACGAACGGCTGCAAGACTTCGGACGATCGAACGTACAAGGGGTGGCTGCGGCACCGGACTTCGTAGTTCCAACGCATTGCGGCGCGCTCAACAGGTCGATGACGTCGCCGGCTCGGGCGGAGGCACGTTTGTCGGCGCCCCACGCCGCGAGTGTGATCGCTGCGTCTCTCGAAAGCCTCGCGATCGTTTCGTCGTTGCAGTCGCCGACGATGTCGACGCCGGCCGTGAAGAGCGCATCGGGCTGCGTCGCTCTGTAGCCGAAGAGGTTGACGACAACGACCGCGCCAGTACCTCGCGCTTGGCCCAGCCGACAACCTTGCGCAGCGTCGGTCGTGGCTTGCCCTCGGTGTCGCCCGTCGACGGGTTCAGCCCGACGAAACAGAGCGTCGGCCCCGATGACCACCGGCGCTGATACCACCACCGGTAGACCTCGTCGTGCGAGTACTCCCACGAGTCGGTGAACTCTCCGTGAGTTGCCGAACCCGCGACTGGAGATCGTTCCTGTTGGAGTGACGCTGCGCCCCGGTGCTCGACTCGACCACCGCTGATGCGGCCGATGTGGGCAACGAGCGCTCGAAGCGGTTCGTCCGAATCGACACCGCCGCTCCAGTAGTGGAGTCGCTGGGCGTAGAAAAGCAGCGCCCGAGCGAGGTCGAGGCCGATCCAGGCTGGAACTGTCAACGTCGTGCGGATGTCGTCGAACAGAGGATGGAGGAGGCGTTCGAGGTGCTCGGGCTCCGCTGCGATGAGGGAATAGCCGTCGTAGGTCAGGCCAGCGAATTCGATGATGGTCTCGATGGTTGCGTTGGACGGAGGGACGATGATCATCTCCGACTCGCCACGCTCGACCACGATTGCGAGCCTACGAAGCCCGGTCGCCGGTGCTGGCAATCGACGGGGAGGGCAGAACGCGAAGTCGCTGTCGGGCAGCGCCTCGACGTAATCGGCGATTACTCCCCAGAGCTGGGCGAGACGTGCGCATGAGATTGTCGACGTTCATCGGGATGGACGCGGCCGGACTCGTGCTGCTACACCTTGAACGAGGAATTCGATGACGAGACCCTGATGAGAAGACTTCGCCGCATCTGGCGCGATGGCGCGCCTGACGATCGTCGGTGTCCCGATTCGGCCCACCCCGAGGATTTGAGAGGTTACGAAGATGGATGAGCAAGCTGCCGCAGGGTGGTACCCCGACGGTCAGGGAAGCGATCGCTACTGGGACGGCACGGCGTGGACAGATCAGATCCGTGCCTTGGCCGTATCGGAACTCCCCAAGAAGGCAGGCGCGTTTTCAAAGCTTGGAACTGCCGTGAAGAAAGCTGCGGTCGAGAAGAAGGTCGCCAGAGAAGAACTCACTCGGAAGCAGGCCGAAGACGCGCTCGAGGCTGGGTCCCTCGTGACGACTGGCGTCTTCGGAACGTCAACTGTTGAGATCTACGAGAACGGTTATGTGCGCGTCGCCACTTGGGGCGAGAACGCAAGCGGTACCAGCGCGAGGAAGTCGACAAGAAGACGCCGTACGAGAGGCTCCGCTCGTTCAAGTTCACGCAGCCGGAAGGGGAGTCCTCCGGATCGTCGTCACCGCTTGAAGGCGCCGTTGGACCCGCAGTGGCCAAGCTCATGAAGGGTGGCAAAGGGCTCATGAAAGCCAGCGCCCCGGGTATGGCGGTCGCAGGTATCGCACACGTTGCTTCAAACGCTGCGCGGGAAGTCCTTTCTCACCATTGCCACCGACCAGAACATCCACACGCTCACGAATCAGAGGACCAACAGCGTCGGTCTGAAGACCAGCAACAAGGGTCACGACGATGTTGCTCGCGCTCTTGAGGTCGCTGCGAACGCAGTGCTTGGCGTTGTCGATGCGGACCCTCTTCCTGACCTTGACAGGTCTTCGATCATTTCTGTCCCAGCTCCTGCCGGTGCAACTGGGCCAGATACAACCCCCAGCTTGTCCGATCGCATGCGGGAGCTGGCCGAACTTCACGCCGATGGAATCCTCTCGGAAGAGGAGTTCACGTCTGCAAAGGCGAAGCTGCTGAGCGGGCTCTAATCGGATAGGTCACGCGGAGAAGCTCCGTCTCGTGGTTCTGCCCGATGGCAGACGACCATGTCGTGGTGCGGGAGGCGGATGTGACGAGCTTCGCCATCGGCGCCGCGACCAACGGCCCGTCGAACGTCGAGTTGTCCAATTCAATGTTGCCTTGATGACTGACCGCATCTGAGGCGGAGACTTCGACGACCGATCCTTCCGTGCGCAGCAGGCCGAATATCTTGGGGACTCATGGATCGGTCGCTCTCCACCAGGAACATCATCGCCAGCGCGAAGATGGAAGGCGTCGAACTGAGCGAGCGGACGATCAGCGACATGCAAGCGGTCGAGGCCGGGACGAAGACTGCCGAGCTGGCCATCGCCGACTATCTCGACGAGCGAGGCCCGGGCGTTCGCCGTTGACGGGTGCCGAAGCCTTCAGCCTCGGCAACCGGGCGACCAGCGACTGAGTCTGGACGAGCACTACCGCTCCTTCGGCCGACTGGGTGTGTGGGCTCGCAACGTCTGCGTGGCCGGGCGGCCTGCAGCCGGCTTGCCCGTCAGTCGCTTGGCGAAGTCTGCGGCAGCGTTGGGGTGGCGCCAGTCGGTTGCTCTGACGGCGGCCGTGAGTAGCGCGGGCACGTTCCCCTTGCTGTGCGACAGCGCCCGGATGATGTGGTCCTCGAAGGGTTCGAGCGCAGCACGCGACGTCTTGGGCACCATCATCTTCGTGTTCTTCCAGGTCTGACGGTTCTGCCGATCGATCCGGTCGCAGTTGCGTGCGGCCTTTCGTTCGGCTTCGCCTCTGGCCCATGCCTTCCGAACGGTGGTGGCCGACGTGTCGCCGTCGGGGTTGCGGAGGATGGCGTCGGCGAATCCGTGGAAGCCGCTCTTGTGGCCGAGGTCGAGTTCGCCGTGGTCGTGGCCGTCGGTGATGACGTGGGCGTGGTTGGTGTGTCGTCCTCGGGTCATGCCGACGTACAGCGAGGCTGCGTTCGTTCGAGGCGTGACGAGCACGTGGCCGCTGTCGGTCGTGCGGCCCTGCGCTCCGGCGATGGTCGCGCCGTAGGCGAGCACGGTGTGCTTCTTCACGTACTCGGGGGTGATTGCAACCGTCCGTCCCTGGCGAACGTGGCGAGCAAAGATCGTCCCATCGTCTCTCGACCCGGTCACCTTCCACACGTCACGGTTCAGAACTCGGCGGCTGTCACTCGTGCGGAGGCGGCTGGTGTTGTCTCGTGTCTGGATCTGATCGCCGACGCAAATGCCGTTGTGGTCTGATCCGGTTCCGACCGATTCACCGAGCAGCCCCGCCCGGTCGAGCAGCCGTTGGCACGTTGCCGAGATGTCGGCTGCTTCGGAGTTGGTGTCGACGACGATCAGTGAGTCGAGGCCTTCCGCCCGGTCGGCGAACCACGCCGCCGCTACCGAGTCGTGCCCGGCTTCGGCTGTTGTCTCGATGATCCGGTCGTGCTCGAAGTAGTTGATGGTCGTGTGCTGTTGTCGCTCGTGCAGCTCGATGCTGGCCGAGCGCTCCCACTCCTCGTGGAATCGGCGCACGGATGTGAGGGTCGTTGCGGACGGCAGCGCGCCGAGGTCGCGGAGCAGACCACCGGCCTCGGGTGACCCCATCTGAGCGAAGTCGCCGACGAGCCCGACCCGGCATCCGTTCCTACTGGCCGCTTGGACGAGGTCGCGAAGCGTCAGCGTCGGCACCATCGACGCTTCGTCGACGAGTACCAGGCCGTCGTGGGGGAGTGCGAGGTTGCCCTTCTTCCACGACGCGATGGTGGCGGCGGGTAGCCCGGTCTCGTCGGTGACGACACGCGCCGCGTTGGCGGCGAGTGCGAGCACGCACACCGGGCGACCGGCGCGTCCGTACGAGTCGGCGACCGATTCGAGCATGGTCGTCTTACCGGCGCCCGCCGGCCCGATGACGGTCGCGACCTGGTGCGGTTTGGCGGTGAGTGCCTCGACGGCGCGTACTTGATCGTCGCCGAGGTGGTCGGCCGGGTGGGGTGCGATCACCCATGACGCTGTCGACTCGGCGGCATCGAGCACCTCGCCTTCAGCGTCGAGGATGCGCTGCGACGTGAACTTGGTGGCGTCGGGAATCGCGTACTCGCTGTCGGAGTCGGGCTCGAGGCAGACGCAATCGATCATCGCCCGTTCGACGACGAGTTCGATCGATTCGTGTGTGGGATCGTCGATCAGCCTCGCCACTTCGGCGTAGACGTGAACCCGAGTCCACCACGATCGCTTCGTCTCCAGCGCGCCGACGGCTCGCTCGATCAGCGCCGGGTCGCTCGACGGGAGTCGCCCGCCGGTGACGGCGTGCGGTGCAACCCGGTGGACCGATGATGCGATCTCGTCGAGCTCGACGAGCGACAGGTCCTTGCACCATTCTGCGTGCAGGTCGCTGATGCCGCCGGCCTTCGGCTGGCGCGATTGAATCGTCGCTCGGTCCTTCAGCTGTGCCTGTTCTTTGGTGGTCGGGGTGCGGCCGTGGCTTGCACGGAAGTCGTCGGTGAGGCGGTCGTACGTCGCCGTGACCTGCTGTCGCTGAGTCGACCATTGCGCGATGACCGATTCGGGGACGCCGGCGATCTCTCTCATCGGTACCCGCTTGTCGACCGGGGGAGTGAGCCACTCGACGCCGATGCTCCTCGTCAGCTCGCGTTCGAGCGTCGCTCCGTAGAGCGCTCCGGCTGCGTGGGCGTGTCGGTGGATCGCGTTGGAGTCGAGGGTGCGCCAGACGTCGTCGTCGCCGCGAACGCGATTGAGGATGGCGCAGTGGGTGTGGAGCTGCGGGTCGCCGATGCGTTCGCCGGGCGCGGTCGAGCGAGCCGTCCGATGTCGAAATTTCGCAATGATGAACCCGCTGGAATCGATCCGTCGGACGCCACCTGCGCCACCTCGCGTGTGGCCGGCGTTCACCTCGAGGTATGCCAGCCCAGCCGACACTGCGACCTCGTGGGCGTTCACGATGGCAATGCGAATGTGTTCGTCGGGGTGTGCCGCCCACAGTGCGGAGACCGACTTCGACGGCGAGAAGGTGACGTCGAGCGCCGCGATGGGCTCCAGCAACTTCTCCCTGGGCGTCCCGGCGTGCTGCAGGCGTGGGGACACTTTGCGACCGAGAGTGACTTCGTTTGCTCCTGCGGTTTGGGGGTCGATCAGACGCCCGTAGAGGGCTTCCATGTCACGGGGGTCGACCTGTCCACTCAGGTCGAATTCGTGGAGCCCCGAGCCCGCCCAGACGCCGGGCGATTCGCCTCGACCGGCGTAGTAGTCGTGTTTCGACGTGGCCACCTCGTCGGCCAGGTACTTGTATCCGGTTCCGGTGGTGATTCTTCCGACTGATGCGACCATGGGCGCACCATCCGCTTCTGGCGGATGCGCGTCTACGGCTTTGCCTCACTTCTCAGTGCCAGGGTGTGAACTATCCACTGGCAGGACTGAGGAGGACTGGGTGGACGCCAACGGCGACCGACCAGCCCTGCGGTAAACAATTATATAAGTGTTCTTGCAATTAGGGGGCAGAAGACTTATATTGGGGAGATGGCAGCGACCCGAGCGAGGCGGTGGGGGGCGGGCAAGGCGGCAGTCGTGCGGCACTTGTACGCGACGACGAACCCAGCGTTGCAGGTCTACCTGGCAGCAGCTGCGGGTGTGTCGCAGCCGGCAGTGTCGCAGTACCTGTCCAGCCTTCGAGAGAACGGCGATGTTACGTTTGAAGACCCAGGGTGGATGGCGAACCGAACACAGCTGCCGGCGTCGTACTGGCACAGCTACGCATCGCGGTTCGCAAGCGAGTCGCACTGGTATCGAATCGGCGCGGTCACGGTGCAGGTCGATGATCTGGTCGAGCGGCAACCCGAGTTGATTGTCTCGGGCGATGTTGCCGCGGACGCGGTCGCGCCGTGGAAGGTGCCGGCGGTTGCAATCGTCTACGGATCTGTTGAGGACTCGGCGATGGACGAACTCGGTTTCGTCGCGCGCCGACACGGCGGCGACTGCAACGGTATTAGTCCGTCCTGTGCCCGATGAAGGCTTCGCCAGGGACGCGTTGAGTGTCGGCGCCATGCGCGTGGCTGCACATCTCCACGTTGTTGCCGACCTCGTCGGGCTCGGGGGCGACGACCGCCTCGAAGCCGCTGAGCGCTTCGAGAGGATCGGCCTGTGATGACAACTCAGAGCGACAGCACGCCGCTACGGATCGTGTCGACATCGAGAGCGTCCGACGGGAGCTTCATCGCCATCTCAGAGATCGGCGCACTGCTCGCTGAGAAGTCTCACCGGTTGATCGGTGGCGTGGCCGTCGTGCTGCATCAGCATCGGTTGGGAATCGATCACCCAGTTCGTGCAACTGCTGACGCTGACTTCGGTGTGCCGCCCTACGCCCTCAAAGACGACTCACTCGTCGAGGACGTTGCATCGATCGGCTACGAGAAGGCCAGCGGAAATCGCTGGGAGCGAGCGTTGACGGGAGATCGGACGGCAACAGCCGACCTGCTCGTGCCGAGCTATCGGACGCGGTTGCGACAGGCGGTCACGCATGGCTCAACGAACACGGTCGAGGTCGGCGGGCTTGCCGAAGCCCTGCGCCGTCCAGGCGTGCAACTGGCCGCCGAGGTTGCGTTGACCGACGGCGAAGTGATCGACATTGACGTGCTGCTTCCTGATCTCGCGAGCCTGCTCGGGCTGAAGCTCCACGCGGTGTCGTGTCCGCCAGGTTGACCGTGATGCGATCGACCTGTGGACCTGCCTTGAGCTGCTGTCCGCTGCCGACAAGATGGCATCTTTCGGTGACGCCGAGTTCGACTCCATTCGCGGTCAAGCGCCGATCGAGTTCGCTGACGGCGGTCCGGTGATGAGTGCTGCAACCGTAGGTGTGAACACTGATGAGGCGGCGCGCCGTCGTACCCGAATCAGGGGTCTCGTTCGGGCGCTCGCACCTCGAACTTGATGGAGTAAACGCTCGTTCGAGGCGGGCCTATCCGGAGATGTCGCCAGGCGGTCGCGCACGATCGCGGACCCAGTTGCGCTGCGGCCCGCCAAGAAATCCGGAAGAAATGTGTTCACAATGCCCGGCTCGTTGACCGTTAGTACCTGTCACAGCGAACAGCGCAGTGGCGGCCGGTCGATCGAGCGGTCACATCACCCAACCGTGCGTTGGGCAGCGGAAGGTAAGACGAAGTGAATTTCCAAGATGACAACCACATCAATTGCAACGAGCCAGCCGAACAGCCAGCCGCCTGGTCGGAGAGCGACGCGCTCACACCGGAGGAGGAACTCCGAATCTGGAAACGAGAAGGGTTTGACGGCCTCCCTCCGACTCTGAGCCTGTCTGCAACTGGCAAGTACATCGGCGTCTCGAGGTCGAAGGCGTACGCCATGCGCAAGGAGGGAACGATTCGGGCTCTCGTCATCGGATCGTGCGTCAGGGTGCCCCGGTACGAACTGTTCCGGCTGATGCACGGCCCGACCACGCCTCCAACGGGCGTATAGGGATCTACTCCTCGGAACTCTGTAACAGGGGCTGCGTATTGTCGTCAGCATGAGCTGGATTGACGATGCGGACTACGAGGAGCGGTGGAGCGAGTGGGAAAGGATGCTCGACGATGCGTCGTCGAGCATCCAATCTCTCGCCGAAGACTTGGGCGAGAACTCGTCGCACAACGTTCTGTTGTGGGCGGGACTGTTCACTGAAGAGGTCGTAGCGATTCATGGGGCTGCCGGAGTGCTCCACCTTCCAACGGATCCGGTGATCGATGTGGCCGGCGACGCTGACCTTGTTGCCTGGTGGGTGGATGCGGAGCCGTTCCTCGATGATGGTGAAACGGACTGGGACAAGGAATCCAGGGAGGTGAGCGTCGCGTGCCAGGCGATTGCGGCGGCAGCTCGCAAGTTCTGCGACGTCGCAGAGCGAGCGCTGTGTGCGTTAGCGGGCGAAGTCGACGAGACTGGCAAGCCGTCGTTGAGCAGTTTGCGAACTCTGGCCGACGAGGCCGCGAAGCTCGCTGAGTGGACCCGCATCTACGGGTCCAGCGTGCTCGGCCGCTACCGGGAATCGGGTTCGATGCCTGACTCCGACTTCGGCGGCGGAACGATGGAGGCGATGCTCGAGTACGAGCGAGCCGAACAGTTGGCGGCTGGGCTTGCCGGCGCGAACCCTTGGCAGTGAAGGCTGGAGCCGGTGGTCGCTGACCTGCGGATCGGTACTGCAGTGATCTCGGAGCGGGACGCTGAACGGTTTTCGACGATCGCATTTCTTCGGGGCGGAACTCGACCGCCGATCCACGAAGTGATCCGGTTCATCGACGAACACAAGGATCGGCGCAGCGGAACGTTGCGGTGGGGAATCGAGTCGATCGCCAACACGCTTGGCATCGCCCCGTCGACGTATCACGCCGCCAAGAAACGGCCGCCCTCGGCACCGAACGATCCGCGACGCCGAGCTGCGTCCGCAGATCCTGCGGGTGTGGGAAGAGAACCTCGCGGTCTACGGCGCCGACAAGATCTGGGACCAGCTGAACAAAGACGAGGTCCGTGTCGCTCGTTGCACCGTCGAACGGCTGATGCGCGACATGGGCCTGCAGGGCTGCCGGCGAGGCAGGGTGTGGATCAGAACGACCGTGGGCGACGACGCGCTCGACCGGCCGGCTGATCTGGTTGATCGCAAGTTCACGGCGCCGGCACCGAACCGGCTGTGGGTGGCGGACTTGACCTACGTCAAGACGCACTCGGGGTGGGTCTACGTCGCGTTCATCGTCGACGTGTTCTCGCGCATGGTCGTCGGCTGGCAAGCCAGCCGATCACTCAAATCGGATCTGGCGATCGACGCGCTCGAGATGGCCGTGTTCAACCGCAAACGCCAGGGCGCTGACCTGTCGGCGCTGATTCATCACAGCGACCGTGGAGTCCAATATCTCTCCGTTCGCTACTCCGAACGGCTCGCTGACAACACGATCGTCGCGTCGGTCGGCTCCAAGGGCGACAGCTACGACAACGCCCTGGTCGAGTCGTTCAACGGGCTCTACAAGTGGGAACTCATCTACAAACAAGGCCCCTGGCGGGGCCTCGACGACGTCGAGTTCGCCACGCTCACCTACGTCGACTGGTTCAACCACCGACGCCTCCACGGCGAGATCGAACCCGGCCCCGGCTTCACCACCCCGGCCGCGTTCGAGACCGCCCACTACAGTCAAATCGTCCCTGCCAACCCGGCCGGGACTCAATAACCCCAGCCTCTACCGAACCCGGGGCGCTTCAGCGGGATGGATCCGTGACACCGGTGACGATCGCCAATTGGAGTCTGGTCTCGTCCTCGGTGTCCGGTGCCGCGCTCAGGATCACGACCTTCTGTTCCGCGTGACCGGCGAACATGACGTCGCAGTCGACGGTCAGTGCTCCAACGGAGGGGTGTTCGACCCGCTTGCGGTCTTCTCGATGTGTCCCGACAGCACCCGACGCCCACAGCTCGGCAAAGCGCTCATTCCCGGAAATGAGTTCCTGGATCAGGTCGTGGAGTCGAGTGCTGTCGGGAAAGCGTCCTGTCGCACGGCGGAGGTCGGAAACGATGGCCGATTCAACCGACTCCTGACCAGACGAGATGACGGGCCACTGCGACATGTGCGGGCCGGAGCCGTCGACGGAGAAGGTGTCACGGGCGAAGTTGCGAAGCTCGACTGGCTTTGTCGATGGGTCCCCGAGGAGCGCAGCCCAACCGAGGTTCCACCGGATCACTTGCCAATCTGCAGCAAATACTGCCACGGCAGCCGTTGCGCCCAGTCGGTGGACAACGCGATGGAGTCCGGGAGTCACGTGGTCCGAGATTTCGGCACCGGTCGGAGGTGCGATTCCAGCGAGGCGATACAGATGATCGCGTTCGGCGTCGTTGAGTTGGAGTGCGCAGGCGAGCGCTGCGAGGACTTGTTCTGATGGGGTCGTGGACCGTCCCTGCTCGAGGCGGACGAGGTAGTCGACTGAGATCCCGCCGAGATCTGCCAGCTCCTCACGTCGCAGTCCGTTGGTTCGGCGCCTGTGGCCACTGGGCAACCCGACCGTCGCCGGCGAGAGCCGATCGCGCCAGGTTCGCAACATTGCGCCGAGGGTCGTCTCGTCAGTGTGCATTCGTCGATTGTCCTCCATGTTCGTCGGGTGAGGGTGGTACAGCTGGTCCTCCCGTTGATCCATCTCTGGTCGAGGTCGCTCGAACGGACGAGTGTCGGTGACATGACCATTTCCGTTTCGCACGATCACGTCGGACTCACCATCATCCCTGAGGACCTCGACGCCACCCTCGAGTGGTACTCGAGCAATCTCGGTTTCACCGTTGACCAGCAATTCGAATCTCACGGAACCACCTACACATTCATCATCAGTGGTGACGCGAAGATCGAGTTGATCGCAGGCGCATCGAACCGCCAGGTGCCGACCAACGACATCTTCTCGAGTATGGACCCGGCTCGTCTGCATCACATATGCCTGGCCGTCGCAGACCTCGATGCCGCGATCGCAGAACTCGCTGAACACGGCGTGAAGCTCGTCGGCGGTCCGATGGACATCTCCGCCATCGGTCAGCGGATTGCGTTCGTCACCGACAACCTCGGCAACATCATCGAACTCACCGACCCGGGTTCGGCGACGGATGTGGATCGGTCAGGCGGATCCGTGAACCGGCCGGATTTCACCTGAACCGCGTTCGACGATGGCAGCTTCGATGATCCGTGCGACGGGCGGTCCGGTCGATCCGGAGATCCTGTCGAACAGCATCCGTGCTGCGAATCGGCCGAGCTCCAACGGTCGCTGAGGTACCGTGGTGATCGCGGGGCTGACGACATCGCCGAGTTCGATGTCGTCGAAGCCGACTTGGGCGATGACCTCGTGGAGGTCGAGGTCGTGGAGCGCCTGGGTACATCCGATCGAAATGAAGTTCTGCGCTGAGAAGATCGCCGTCGGTCGATCCCGCTGCTGCATGAGTGAACGAATGACCGTGCGCCACTCATCGGGACGCAATCGTTTCTGTAGGACGTGACGCGGGTCGAGGTCGATGCCGGCTTCCGTCAACGCAAACTCGTAGCCGGCCACCCGCAACCGTGAGGAGGAGACTCTCGATGAGTCGCCCAGGAACGCGATGTTGCGATGGCCGTGGTCGATGAGGTGTCTTGTGGCAGTGATAGAGCCGCCGTAGTGGTCGCTGCGGACAAGGTCGCTGTCGACGAGGTCGGCTGGCTCGAGGTCGACGAACACGACGGGGGTTCCCCGTTCGAGTTCGGAGCGCAGGGCGCCGTCACTCGATTCCTCGGAAATTACGATCAGTCCGTCCGCACGTCGTGAAACGAAAGCACCGATGAGCTTGTCCTCGCGTTCTGTGTCGCCATCGGTGCTGCCCGACATCACGATGTAGTCCTCCGTGGCTGCGATCTCCTCGATGCCCCGAAGAACGGACGAGAAGAACGGGTTCGAGACATCCACGATCACGAACCCGATGGCTCCGGTTCGCGTTCCACTTTGCCGAAGACGCCGTGCACGCTCGTCCGGCCGGTATCCGAGTTCGGATACAGCGTCGTCCACGCGATCAATGAGACCCTTGCTCACGCCCCCCTCGCCGTTGACGACGCGCGACACCGTCTTGAAGCTGACGCCCGCCGTCTCTGCCACGTCGCGCAAGGTCGGGCGCCGCTTCTGCATCAATTGTCCGCTTCCATCCGCCGTTCAGCTCCCGATCGAGAGCAACGGTAGCTGGCAGGCGGTTCGACAGCTCGCGGGCGGTTCGACCATTCGTCCGAGTCTGGAAGCCATGCGGGTGGTTGTCAATTCAACTTGACAACGTTGTCAGTCGCTCTTAGGGTCAATTGACAACGTTGTCAATACATGGCGCGTTCTGAGACTTGAGGGGAAGTTATGAAGCATTCAACGAAACGGGGCCGTGTTGTGGCTGCCGTTGCCACCGCTGCGGTTCTGATACTGGCATCGTGCGGAAGCGACGATGCAGCCGACGAGCCGGGGGCGACCACTGCTGAGGAAGTGGAGCCCGAGGCAACCGACGGAGAACCCGAGACCACCGAGGCCATGGACGAGGAGTCGGTGGACGAGCCGGCAGCCGATGACGAAGTGGGCGTGTCGCTGATCCTGAAGAACACGTCGAACCCGTTCTTCGTGTCGATGGCGGACTCTGCAGAGGCCGAAGCAGAAGCGCTCGGCGTCAGCCTGACCGTCGCAGCAGGCCAAGAAGACGGCGACACCCAAGGTCAGATCGATGCCATCGAAGCGGCAGTCGCCCGTGGTGACTCCGGCATTCTCATCACGCCGAGTGGCGACGCAGTCGTCCCGGCGCTCGAGGCAGCGCGCGACGCTGGTCTCCTGACGATCGCGCTCGACACGCCACCGAACCCGGCCGACGCAGTCGACATCACCTTCGCCACCGACAACTACGCCGCTGGTCAGGCCATCGGACAGTGGACTGCGGCAACACTCGACGGTGAGGCGGCGACAATCGCGATGCTCGACCTGTTCAACGATCAGGTCGTGTCCGTCGACTACTTGCGCGACCAGGGCTTCTTGAACGGCATGGGCATCATCGATGAGGTCGACACGTCGGGCAACGGCAACGAGCCCGCCACCGGCAGCTACTCGGGAGGCGAGTACGAAGTGGTCTGTCACGAGCCGACCAACGGTGCCGTCGATGGCGGTCGCACAGCGATGGAGACGTGCCTCGCGCAGAACCCCGACATCAATGTCGTCTACACGATCAACGAACCCGCTGCCCAGGGCGCCTTCGATGCGCTCACAGCGGCAGGCTCCGCTGACGGCGTGATCATCGTGTCGGTCGATGGCGGTTGTGATCCGGGCCTGCGCCTGGTGTCCGAAGGTGTCATCGGTGCAACCGCGCAGCAATACCCCGGCCGTATGGCAACCGAGGGCATGGCAGCAATCGCCGACCTCGCACGTGGCGGCGAAGCACCCGTGCCGTCCGACGGCCTCGAGTTCTTCAACACCGGCGTCGCACTCGTGACCGACAATGCCGTCGACGGTGTCGACAGCATCTCGGTCGCCGAGGGCACCGACATCTGCTGGGGCTGAAGCCTCGTCGGAGGCGCTGACCTCCATCTGCAAGAGTGACGGGGCGGCTGGCACGCCAGCCGCCCCGTTTCGTCATTCCGCGCCGCATCGGCGACAGAGATCCTTGGGGGATTGATCCGGACATGCCCGACATCGAAACGACCGACGCCGCTCGCGGCGATGCGACCTCACTGCTCCACGTGTCGCAGACTCCCGTCGACCGCATCCAGCATGCGCTTCACCGTTACCCAGTACTCAGCCCCGCGCTGGTGCTGCTGTTGTCAGGACTGGTGTTCACCTACTTCGGTGACGGCCGATTCCAGGATCCCAGCACGATCGGCATCATGCTGCAGCAGACCGCCGTCCTCGCCACGTTGGCGATCGGCCAGACGCTGATCATCCTGACCGCCGGAATCGACCTGTCGATCGGTACGGCGATGCTCCTGGTCCACCTCGTGATGGCTCGCATGGTGGCGTTCGGGGCGACCCTGCCGATCGTCGGATGGGTGATCGACCCCATCAACCCCGTGCTCGGGTTGCTGCTCGGCGTGGCGTTCGGCCTGCTTCTCGGTGCGATCCATGGTGGGCTCGTCACCAGGTTCAGCCTGCCGCCGTTCATCGTGACCCTCGGGACGTTCTACGTCTTCCAGTCGCTCGGCAACGTGTACAGCAGAGCTCAGACCACGCCGAAGGAGGCGCTCGGGGACAATCCCGAGACCCGCGACGTCGCCGAAGGACTCCTGCTCTACTTGGGGCGTGGCATCTCGATCGGATCGATGCGAATCACCACGGGTGTGCTCCTTGCGGTTGCGCTGTACGGCGTGTTCGCCTACGTCTTGGCGAGCACGGCATGGGGACGTCACGTGTACGCCACAGGGGACGACGCCGAAGCTGCACGGCTCGCCGGCATCAACACCAGACGGGTGCTGATCAGCGTCTACATGGTCGCCGGACTCATCTACGCCATCGGCGGTTGGGTGCAACTGGGCCGTTCGCTGTCGGCGTCACCCAATGCAGCGACCGACATCAACCTGGAGACCATCACCGCTGTCGTCATCGGCGGAACGAGCCTGTTCGGTGGCCGGGGCCGTCTCGTCGGCACGTTGATCGGCGCGATGATCGTGACGATGTTCGACACCGGCCTGAGCCTCGCCGGTGTCGACGCGTTCTACAAGAACTTGGCGATCGGGCTCCTCATCCTCTTCGCTGTCGCACTGGACACCTGGATCAGAAAGGTCGGCAAATGAGCAACGACACGACAGCTGCGTCAGACGAAGGCACCGCGATCGCCGAGCGACGACCCGTGCTCGAAGCGCGTGGCCTGGTGAAGCGTTACGGCCGGGTGACCGCGCTCGCCGGCGCCGACCTCGAGCTGTTCCCCGGCGAAGTGCTGGCCGTGATCGGCGACAACGGCGCTGGAAAATCATCGCTCATCAAGTGCTTGTCCGGCGCCACGGTGCCCGACGAAGGGGAGATCTATCTGAACGGTGAGCGAGTCAGCTTCAAAGGGCCGCCCGACGCACAGGCTGTCGGGATCGAGACGGTGTACCAGACGCTCGCCGTGGCTCCGGCGCTCGACATCGCGGAGAACATGTTCCTCGGCCGCGAGAAGCGCGTTGCCGGTCCGCTCGGAACGATCCTGCGCAAGGTCGACAAGCGCGGAATGCGCCGAGACGCGCAGCAGGCGCTGGACGACCTCGGCATCGGAACGCTGCAAGACATCACCCAGGCCGTCGAGACGCTGTCGGGTGGTCAGCGCCAGGCGGTTGCGGTCGCGCGTGCGGCGGCGTTCGGCAGTAAGGTCGTCATTCTCGACGAGCCGACCGCCGCCCTCGGTGTGAAGGAGTCGGGCATGGTGCTGCAGCTGGTGAAGGACCTACGCGAGCGGGGCCTGCCCGTCATCCTCATCAGCCACAACATGCCGCATGTCTTCGAAGTCGCCGACCGGATCCACATTCAACGACTCGGCAAGCGCTCAGCGATCGTGACTCCGCAATCGCACACGATGGCCGATGCGGTGGCGATCATGACCGGCGCATCCGCGGCCTGAGCACCGTCGTCGGATGGTGCAGGTGCGGTTCGGCGAAGACGAGCTGGCTGCCTGGCTCTCGAAGCGCGCCGCCGGTTCGGAACGCTTCGTGTTCGGGATCGCTGGGGCACCCGGAAGTGGCAAATCGACGTTGGCCCGTCGGATCGCAACCCAACTCGACGCCGTGTTGGTACCGATGGACGGCTTCCACCTTCCCAACGAGGTGCTCGACCGTCGTGGTCTGCGGCATGTGAAGGGGTCGCCGCGAACCTTCGATGCCGAAGCCTTCATCCGAGCGGTCAGCGACATCCGACGCGCCCACATCGATCTTGCTCTGCCGGACTTCGATCGCCTCATCGACGAACCGAGACCGGCACGGGTCCTGGTCCCGACACACGCGCGCATCGTGATCGTGGAAGGCAACTACCTGCTGCTCGACTCGCCTCCCTGGGACGATCTGCGGGCTCTGTTCGACGCGGTTGCGCATCTCGACGTCGATGACGACGTCCGCATCGGTCGGCTGATCGAGCGTCATGCGCGCTTCGGTCGGACCTGGGCCGAAGCTGCTGCGTTCGCCGAGGCGTCCGACGAACCGAATGCCCGTCTCGCCCAAGCGGTGGCTCATCGAGCGCACGTCGTCATCGCCGGTGCGCTGTGATGGCCACCGGGCCGCTGCTCGACTGAGCGGTTGAGCACTCAGTCGTTGCGTCGCTCGTCGAGTGCGGCGAGCACCCGTTCCGTCACAGTGGCAAACACCGCGAGTTCGTGGTCGTCCAGCTGGCTAACGAACGTGTCGCGTACAGCGGCGAGGTGGCCAGGCGCGGCCGATTCGATCGCCGCCTTCCCCGCTGGAGTGATGGCGACGAACGCTCCGCGCCGGTCAGACGGACACTTCCTTTTCTCGACGAGTCCACGCGATGCCATCCGAGTCACGTGGTGGGACAGGCGGCTCTTCTCCCAGCCCAGATCGCGTACGAGTTCGAACTGGCGAAGCTGCCCGTCCGGCTGATCCGTCAACTCGATGAGCACGATGTAGTCCTGATACGACAGCGGCGAATCGGCTGACAGCCGTCCCCCGACCTCCGCATCGAGACGCATCTGCATGAACTGAAGCCCACGCCACGCCCGCATCTCGAGAGGGGACAACCACGGGATATCCGACTGCTCGCCCACCTCCCCAACGCTAGGCGACATGGCGAGGTTCCGTGAATAAAGGTTGATGTTTCAACTACATTCGTCTAGCGTTGTAGATGAAACATCAACCACTCTGAAGGAACGACCATGACCACCACTGAATCCAGCAGCGCAGTCGCTACGACCGGCAAGTACGACATCGACCCGACCCACAGCCGCCTCGGCTTCGTGGTTCGTCACGCGATGATCAGCAAGGTCCGCGGCTCGTTCAACGAATTCACCGGCTCCGGACGCTTCGACCTCCACGATCCGGACAACATCCAAATTTCCCTCGAGATCGACGTCGCGAGCCTCGACACACGCAACCCTGACCGCGACGGACACGTCTTGAGCGCCGATTTCCTCGATGCCGAGCAGTTCCCGAAGATGTCCTTCGTCTCCACCGTGGTGCGTCGCGACGGCGATGATTTCATCGTCACCGGCGACCTCACGGTCAAGGACGTGACCCGCCCGGTGGAGATCGACGTTCGAGTACGGCGGCGCTGCCACCGACTTGTACGGCATGCAGCGCATCGGCTTCGATGGCTCTGCCACGATCAGTCGCAACGACTTCGGTGTCACCTTCAACGCCCCACTCGAGACCGGCGGCGTCATCGTGAGCGACAAGGTCACACTCGAGTTCGAGGTGTCCGCCGTCCTCGCCGACGAGGCCTGAGCGGCATCGCTCGAACTCCTGTCGACCGACTCTGTCGTACCGACCCGAAAAACGAAGGAACCCCGATGAGCTTCTCACCCGTCCGAATCAATCACGCCGTGCTGTTCGTTGCAGACATCGAACGATCCGTGACCTTCTACACCAAGACGTTCGGGATGGAGATGGTGACCCGGGAACGCAGAGCCAACGCCGCGTTCCTGCGGTTGCCGCGCTCGGGGAACCACCATGACCTCGGTCTCTTCGGGGTCGGTCGGCAGAGCGGCCCGAAGCCGCAGGGAGCCATCGGGCTCTACCACCTTGCTTGGCAGGTCGACACGATCGACGAACTGGTCGATGCACGCAACGTGTTGCAGCACGCCGGAGCACTCGGTGGGATGTCGAGCCATGGTGCCACCAAGAGCGTCTACGGAGCCGATCCCGACGGCAACGAGTTCGAGATCATGTGGATGCTGCCACGCGCAGAGTGGGGTGAGATGGAATTCACCGCACCGGTGGAGCCGATCGACCTCGACGCCGAACAGCGCCGCTGGACAGGTCGGCGCACAGCATCCGACGTCTTCGCCTCGACCGGGCAGTGATGCGCTCGAACGCTTCGCCCGTCCCGACGATTCCACAACAATGCGAGCAATCGTGCTCGATGCACCCGGCCCACCCGACGCGTTGCAGCTCCGAGAACTCCGGGTACCGAAGGCGGTACGGGGACAGGTGCTGATCGAGGTGAAGGCGTTCGGTCTCAACCGATCCGAACTCCACACCCGACTCGGCCTCGCGTTCGACACGTCAGCGGTGATGGCGTGCGCTGTTCCTCTGATCGAGGCGAGAGCCGAATGCAGTCGATGCTCGTCGCGTCCACAGATCGCCACGTGAGCACCCTCCCGAGCGAGTGCCTGTGCAGTGGCGAGGCCAAGCCCGGATGAACTCGCCGCCACGGCGACGCGGTCTGGCTGGCCGAACGCGGATGGGCGGTCGTTGCTTCGGACGTTTCACGGCGAGCGCTGGACCGCATCACCAGCGAAGCCGCACAGAGGAGCTTGGACATCGCGTGTCTGCACGCCGACGCCAACGCCCTCGAACCGTTCGGCACCGGCGCGCCCGACCTCGTGACCGCGCAGTACGCATCGATCCACCGGACTCCCGACGATCGCGCCGTCCACAATCTGCTCGCCGCCGTGGCGCCGGGCGGCACGCTTCGTCGTCGTCACCCACGACGACGAAGCAATGCGCACACCGGTGGACACCGACCAGCACAGCCGACCATTCGATCCCGATGCCTACATCCAGGTCGACGACTACGTTGCTGCGTTGTCGAAATCATCGGACTGGGTGATCACAGTCAACGAGAAGCGCAGCCGGCCGCCAGGACACGTGTCGACATCGCATCACGTCGACGACATCGTGCTTCGAGCCCAAAACCAGCGAATACCTCGTTGAAGGAGCGGGTCGAAGTGGAACCGTCAGTTTCGCGACGGATCCCTCCCGTCGGGGCTGGTCGAGTCTCCTATCCCTGTCCGTTGCGACGGCGTTCGCCCCGACCCGCGATGTGCGGGTCGGGGCGAACGGTGAGGGGTGGGAGTCGCGTACTCAGGCGTCGCGTCGCTTGAGTGTGAATGCAGCGGCGGCCAGCAGCGCTACGACCCAACCAGCCGTGATCGCGAACCCTTCCAGCGGTGAGAACCCAGTCGAGTTCACGACGATCGACGACATTGCTTGCCCGGACTGGGACGGAAGGTACGACGCCATGTCGAGCCAGATGCCACCCAGCGCTTCGGCGAGGAGCGGCACGACGAACAGTCCTGCGAACAGCACACCGATCGCAGCAGCGGTCTGTCGCATCAGCGCACCGAGGGCCATGCCCATCACGGCGATCGCAGTCGGGAAGACGATTGCTCCCAGCAGCGCCCGGGCGACTCCCGGGTCGAACACGGATGCGCCGGG
Source organism: Ilumatobacteraceae bacterium (assembly GCA_963797925.1). Taxonomy (GTDB): domain Bacteria; phylum Actinomycetota; class Acidimicrobiia; order Acidimicrobiales; family Ilumatobacteraceae; genus Ilumatobacter_A. Next base: position 654,665 of record CAWCQZ010000004.1, read on the forward strand.
CCCGTTACCGGAGTAGACGGCTTGGCCGACGAAGAACGCAACTCCGACACCAACTGCCATCGTCGCGAGCGACGCGGCTGCGACGACAGCGACCTTGGCCCACAGAACGGGGAGCCTGGCCGGGACCGTGGCCAGCGTGGCTCGGATCATGCCGGTCGAGTACTCCGAGGTGATGAGCACAGCTCCGAGTACTCCGAGCACGAGTTGAGCCAGGTTCGTTCCGAAGATGCTGTTCCCGGCCGGGTCGGAGATCGACGCACCACCGGGACCGTCGATCGACATACCGTTGGTGAGGATCGAGATCAAGATTCCGAATGCAGCGACGCCAACGCCGGCGACCCCGAGGGTGAGCATGGTCGATCGGACCGATCGGAGTTTGATCCATTCCGATCGGATGACCTTCGCGGTGGTCACCTGGTTCGATTTTCGTGTTTCGAAGATCTGGCCGCTCGGGCGGTCGAGTGTCGCGGCGTCTGCGTTCATGCCGCCACCTCGATCTTGCGCTCGGTGCCGGTGTCAGTCGATCCGCTGTTCCCGTGATACTCGACGGCGTCTCGGGTGAGGTCCATGAAGATCTCCTCCAGCGATGGGCGGGTCACCGAAAGTTCTTCGAGTTGCAGGTTCGCTGCCCACGCATGAGCTCCGATCTCCTGGGCCGTCATCCCGGTGACTTGCACGGTGTCGGGTTCGCGGATCACGATGACGACACCGGGTCGGGCGACGACGTCCATGAGCTCGCTGATCTGTGGTGCACGGACCCGGACGCTCAGCTCCGGGCTCATTGCCATGAGCTCGCTCGACGACACGTCGGCGATCAGGCGCCCGCGACCGATGATGACGAACTGTTCGGCGGTCAACGCCATTTCGCTCATCAGGTGTGACGACACGAACACGGTGCGTCCCTCGGCAGCGAGTGACTTCAACAGGTTCCGGATCCACAGGATGCCTTCGGGGTCGAGCCCGTTGACCGGCTCGTCGAGCATCACCGTGTGCGGGTCGCCGAGCAACGCCGATGCGATGCCGAGGCGTTGACCCATCCCGAGAGAGAATCCACCGCTGCGGGTGGTCGCGACGTCGGCCAAGCCGACCATGTCGAGTACTTCGTCGACACGGCGGTCCGGGATTCCGACCGTCGCAGCAAGGGCCCGGAGGTGATCTTGGGCGGAGCGGCCTGGGTGCACCGCTTTGGCTTCGAGCAGTGCCCCGATCTCGTGGAGCGGCGCCAGGTGTTCCACGAATGGACGGCCGTTCACCGTGGCCGAGCCGGCGGTTGGCCGATCCAGTCCCAAGATCATTCGCATCGTGGTCGACTTGCCGGCACCGTTCGGGCCGAGGAAGCCGGTGACCACACCGGGGCGGACGACGAAACTCAGATCGTCGACGGCGACGTGTTCGCCGTAGCGCTTTGTCAATTCGGACACTTCGATCATCGGGTGACTCCTCAGTCGTTGGGGGTGTGTGAACGACCACCAGCATCGTGAAAGGACCTGCCCATGTCGTCGTCCCCGAGCAGGCAATCGACCTACCGCGAACGGAGTACGTGGAGCTACGTTGCGTCGCCTCGGCGATGATCCCGGTCTCGTAGGCCAGGACGACCAGTTGTGAGCGGTCTCGGGCGGCGAGCTTGGCGAGGATGCGGCTGACGTGCGTCTTGGCGGTGAGCGGCGACATGTACAGGTGCTCGGCGATCTCGGCGTTGCTGCGCCCACGGCCGACCTCGATGAACACTTCACGTTCGCGGTCGGTCAGGCGCTCGAGCTGTTCGCTGTCTTCGTAGGCGGCTGGTCGTGCGACGAATTCGCTGATCAGGCGACGGGTGATCGGTGGTGCGATCAGCGCATCGCCCGCTGCGACGATGCGGATGGCGTCGAGGAGCTGGTCGGGTGCGGTGTCTTTGAGCAGGAACCCCGACGCGCCGGCTCGCAGCGCCGCGTAAACGTACTGGTCGAGGTCGAACGTGGTGAGCACGAGGACCCTTGTCGCGTGGAGGTGGTCGTCGGTGGTGATCAGTTCGGTGGCTGCGATCCCGTCGAGGTCGGGCATCCGCACGTCCATCAACACGACGTCGGGTCGCGTTCGTTGCGTTTCGGCGACGGCTTGTCGACCGTCGGCGGCTTGCGCGACGACTTCGAGGTCGGGCTCGGAATCGATCAGAGCGGCGAAGCCGCTCCGCACGAGCTGTTGGTCGTCGGCGATGACGACGCGGATGGTCCCGGCGATGATGTCGGTCGTGTCGTGGGTCATGGCTCGTCGCAGTGATAGGGAATGGACGCTGAGACGCTGAACCCGCCATCGCGGGTCGCGGTGCCGACAGGGTTCCGCCGAGCATCTCGGCGCGTTCGGTCATCCCGGTGATGCCGACGCCGGTCGAGGGAATCGAGATGTTCGGGTTCACACCGGGTTCGTTGTCGATGTCGACCGTGACGCCGTCACGATCGTGGGCGATCGCCGACACGCGTCGCGTACACGACCGGCGTGGCGGGCGACGTTGGTGAGCGCTTCGTGCAGGATGCGATGGACGGCGATCACGGTGGTGTCGCCGGCGTTCGCTGGGAAGCGACCGGTGATGTCGGTGGTCACCGCCGAAACCGGACCGCTTCGCTGCGTCCAAAAGCGCTGACACGTCGTCGGGATCCGACGGCGCCGGGTGGAGCGGAGCGAGATCGGTGGAACGCAGCAGCCCCAACATTGCGCGGAGTTCTCCGAGCGAATCCTTGCTGACGGTGTTGATGGCGGTGAGCGCAGAGCGTGCCTGGCCTGGGTCGCGGTCGATCAAGTGGGCCGCGACGCCAGATTGGATCGCGATCGTCGACAAGCCGTGAGCGACGACGTCATGGAGGTCTCGTGCGATGCGGAGCCGCTCGGCCGTGACCCGCTCGGTCGCTTCGCTGTCGATCAGTTCACGCAGGCGTTCCCGTCGGCTCCGGTTCGCGTCGGCGACGGCGATCGGCAACAGCATCAGGGTCGCGTGTCCTGCGAGCCCCTGCCAGAACGGCTCCTGTCCGAACAAGGCGACGCTGATTCCCATCACGACTGCTGCAGCGATTGCCTTCACGAGTCGGTCCCGTCGCTCGCCAGTCCGAGCGACGACGTAGAGGGCGACGACGGTCAAGGGTGCGACTGCTGACTGGCCCGCATCGACAGCGATCACGACCTGCGCGACCACGATCGTGGCCAGCATCGCCGTGGGGGTGCGTTGGATCCACACGAATGCGACACCGGACACGACGACCGCCAAATAGCTCACCGCCGATGCCTCGCGCGCGCCTCGTCGACGCGCAACACCAACGCCACCCACGACGCAGCCACACTGACGGCGGCGACCACGATCGCGGCACGGAACCTCCACGACGGCGAGTTCGCCAGCGACCGGACGCGGCCACGCACACCGGTACCCATGTTCGGACCGCTTGTGATGTCGACGTTCATCCGTTCCTCACCAGCATGACAGTGACGTTGGGCTGCGAGCTGGTTCGCCCAGTCTTGCGCGGCGACCTGCATCTGCCATCCGCCCGAGGTCGCGTCACGGAGGATTCTCACTACATCTCGAGGAGTACCGGCAACCGACTCGCGTTGCGACGTCGAGTCGCCCGCCGCTCCAACACCCGTCGGATGGACGGTGCCCGACAGATGAATCCGAGTGTGATCAGCACGGCTCCCGGACCGATGTCGCCGATGAGGACGACATGGGCGAGCAGGGCAGCGGCGACGACGTAGGTGAGCTTGTGGAGAAGCCGCCATCGTCGGATCCCCATCGCCCGCTGCACCCGACGGCTACTCGTCAAGAACAACGGGAGCGACAGGGCCACGGCGACGGTCCCAGCGATCAGGAACGGGGCCGACAGGATCCTGGCGAGCCCGGCATCCAGCACGAACATCGCCCCGTTGCTCAATGCGAGGAGGAAGAACACGATTCCGAGGCACTTGCGGACCCGCACCTGAGACAGGCCGGTCAATCGTTGGACGGGCGTGGCGAGGAACATCGCACCGAACACGATGATCCCGGGGTTCTCACCCGCACCCAGCGCGACGGCGACGAGCGCATCGATCGAGAGCACACCGAGGAGTGCGAGCCCGACCGAACCAGCGATGACCAGCGGCACGATCGCGGCGAGCGCCAGGACGACGAGTTGAAGTGGGCGAAAGCGCAGCAGGAACGGTCGCCGCAACCACGCCCTGACTGGCACGACCACGCGACATCGGAGCGACGCAGGTGGGGGCCGCAGCCGTCTCACTGAGGTATCTGGATTGGGCGGTGGGGTGGTGAACGGGCGTTCTTCGAGGGCAGTGGGCATGATCGGGTCCTTTCAGCGGTCCGGGACGATCATGCGCACCGGGCAGCGGCGCGCACATTCGCCGGCAGATGTCGTCGCGATACCTCCCGGGAAGTAGCAGGGGCGCCCCGACGGCAGGGTCGCCGCGTCAAACGTTCGGCCCACAATGAGATGCGAGGACTCTTCGATCGACCGCTCGCAGAACGCTGCGGTGGACGAAACCTCCGGTCGAACCGACCACGGCGCCGTCGGTCGTCCGGCACACCACGATCCGACCGTCGCCGGAGTCTCGGTGCCCGAGGTCTTGTCGGGGAAGTTACGCGTGACCCAGTGCGGCGATACTGTTCGTGCTCGGAGCGATTCCTACCACGGTCTGGCGTATGGTTGCTACACGTCGACGAACAACACGTCGACCTACCCGTCAGCGACATCCTGGCCAAGTTTCCACGGTCGAGGAGATGAGGAGCGTCGGCCGACGTGGCTGCGACCCGGCTGAGGAGTCCGGTCGGATTTTTCGGCTGCGGTCGTCGAGCGTTGGGGTCGATCGTCGACTCTGTTCGAAGTTGCTTCTCGCACCGACGCTTCGGATTCCCCCTGAATCGAGCCAGTCGGCGGGTCCCTTTTCCCGCTGTCGATTCCGTCGGTCGTCCAGTCGAGGGCCTTGTCGAGGTGGCTTCGTCGACGACGGCTTCTACCGTCGACGATCTCGATCAGCGGTGCCACCAGGACCTGGTCGGCTGCGGCGAGCGTCGGTCGGCGTGCCGATCGGTTTGCGTTGTCGGCGAGTTCGTGCAGACGGCGATTGCGCTCGGTGTTGGGCGGCGAGGTCCGCATCGGGCGCCGTCGGCCACGGTGCCGAGGAGTTCGTTCATCTCGACGCTGACGGCGTCCGCGTCGTCGACGTCGGAGCGATGGATCGCGTCGAGGCGTTTTGAGATCGCTGCCCCATCCTGTTTGCTCGCTCGCACTGTCCGCATGATTCGACGGCGAGAAAGCGGGCGACGCCGTGTGCGACGGCGGCAAAGTCCGCGTGGTCATCGAACACGATGAAACCCGACGCTCCGAGTCCGGAGCCGATCGTCCGGAACTGGTCGAAACACAGGGGTGTGTCGAAGCGGTCGGCAGTGACCGCGGCGTTTGCAGTTCCAGAAATCGCTGCGATCAGCGTTCTCATCGGGAGCGCTCCTCCGCCGAGCGTGTCGATCACCTCCCAGAGCGGGGTGCCCATCGCGAACTCCCCGACGCCGTGTCGGTTGACCGCGCCGGTGAGGGTACACACCGTTGATCCTGGTGTCTCGGGGGTTCCGACGCTGCGGAAGTCGGTCGACGCGCGGCGAAACATGTAGGCGATATTGGCGAGCGTTTCGACGTTGTTGACCAAAGCGGGCGAACCTTCGAGGGCCCGAATCGCCCGCCAAGGGTGCGTCGCTCGACGCATTGGCGCCCCCGCCCGAGTCTCCGACGCCACGCCGATATGGCGGCGTGACGGGGGAGCGGTGGGCGTCCGTCGACGACTTCGAGGAGCGCCGACTCTTCGCCGAACAGATACGACGACGGTCCTTGGACGAGACGGATGTCGATGTCTGACACGCCGCGGCCCGCGAAGCCGTCGATCGCAGATCGGAGCCGACTGATCTCGGTGCCGAACTGTTCCTTCACCGCTACGGCAACCGTCGACGCACCGACGGCACGTGCGGCGATGAGCGCGCCTTCGATCACTTGGTAGGGGTTGTTCCTGATGATCGTCCGATCCTTGAACGAGCCCGCGCCGGTCCAACGTTGCGACCGGTTCGCGATGATCGCTTTGGCGTTCGTGAGAGCTGCTGCCTTCTTGACGGACCCGAGTGTCTCGACGACGGTCCGGCCCCACACGTACCGGTCGCGGTCGATCGCGGAGTTGGTGATGCTGCGCTGAGTCTGCGCTCCCAACAGCCGTCCAGCGGGAACGTCCACGGGGCCGAGCGTGTCGTGATCAGTCCGCCATTCGAAGACACCGTACGCGTCGCCGGCGGGGCCCCTCACAGGTCTGTACTGCGAACGTGGTGTCGGAGGACTCCTGCCCACCCGTCATCGGACAACGATCACCGGGCACCGGCACGTGGTCGATCAGGTACCGGCCGATCGACGGCTGCAGCAGACGTTCCCACACGTTCTTGTCGTGTGAACCGATCACGATCGCGTCGACGCCGAGCTCCGACGCCACGTCGCAGGCACGGTGCCGGCGTGTCCGGCACCGCTGTCGATGTCCGCATCCACCGGCAGCGACTCTGCCGCGTCGTGCGCTCGTGAGAGGGCAGCCTGTTCGGCATTGTCGAACCGTGAGGTCAGATCAACGGCCGACACAAACATGCCCCCAGCGTATGCGGTACTGAACAATGGTCTGGTCTCTCCGACAGCCATGACCGTGTAGTCCGCATCCGTCCCGAAGAACTCGAACGCCGTGGAGATTGCATGGCGTGACTCCGACGAGTCGTCGACTCCGACAAGAAGTTTCACTGCGTACCGTCCCTTACTCGTTGCTTTGCCGCACCCAAGGGATTACCCGGCTCAAACCACGTCAAACACCGCAAACCAGGCCACGACATGGGACGGCCGTCGATCCTGGCGCGGCGAGGGCAACGGACACGTTCGCGCGGAACCCCCGACGACGACGAGACTGTCAGCTACCGTCGAGACCATGGGCAACACAGCTCCAGACCACGATGACGTTGCACCGGTGATCGCAACGGACGCATCACTCGTGGCTGTACTGGAATCGTTCCGACAGGCTGGCTGGTCCGCAAACCATGTGACGATGACCGACGCACGAATCCGGTGCGGCAACTGTGACGCCGTCAGCGATGCCGCCTCGATCACGATCGGGGCCCGTCATCGCACCGAGGGAGCGTCCGACCCCCAAGACATGCTGTATGTGTTCGGGTTCGCCTGTCCGGTTTGCGGAAGCAAAGGAGCCGTCGTGGCCGGGTACGGACCGGCAGCGTCATCGCAGGATCAGACGCTCATGGCAGAGCTCGGTGACGATCACGACGCAGTCGATCCCATCGCTGCCGATCGAACCTGACTCCAGAACCCGACCTGCACTGCCACGATCTGCACTGCCACGATCTCGGCGTCCCCAACTTGGGTCCCCCGTCGCCACGCCGCTCATCGCACACTTCTGAACCGACTGGTTCTCGTGGACCATGTCGGGGAGCTGTGGAGCCGTCGCCGCCATTCTGAGCTGGCGACTTGTTGCCACCGACCTGCTCTCGTTCGAACAGCAACAGCCGTTCATGCCGTTCAATGCTTGCACGTCGAGCGTCACCGCCCGGCTCGTGGGGCCTTACTCGGGCGTCAGATGCGACGAACGACTCGGCCGCAGCACTTGGTCACTCTTCGAGATTTGGGACTTCGACGATGCGGTAGTTCGAGCGGATCTTCGACGCAGTCATGGACCGGCCCTCCCCGGCTGAATCATCGACGATCCATCGGGATTCTTCGGAGTGACGGATCGTGATCGTGTCGTGTCCGTCGGCCGTCGTCCAGGTCTGTCCCGGTTCGATTGAGATCATCGGAGATTCCGCCACGCCCGCAAACTAGAGGGCGCGCAACCGACGGTCCGGATGCGACGAGCCTCGGCGACAAGTGTTCACGCTGGGTTCATCTCGCGACATGAGGACCGTTCGGTGACTCGCGAGCGGCAGCTGGCTCACCAGACGGTTGCCTCGATGACTGCCCGTTTCGTCCTTCTCGCGAAGGCGGACCGTCTAGCGTTCGCACGCCGACACCGTGGTGTGCGGCGTTCATCGTGACGGTCAGGTAGACGATGTGCGGGCAACGGTGAGCATACGGGCCGCTGCTCCGACCGCCAGGGCGGTGATGCCGGTGATGACGGCGTTGATGGGAAGTGTGGCGATGAGGGTGAGGCAGCCGGCGAGCCCGATGAGTGCGACGGGTCGTGGCCATCGGCGTCGGCGGGGGTCGAGGGTGAGTGCTGAGGCGTTGGTGATGGCGTAGTAGCTGAGTACGGCGACACCGGAGATGCCGATGGCGTTGCGTAGCTCGACGACGAGTACGAGGCCGATCACGGCTGCGGCGACGGCGAGTTCTGCTCGTAGCGGTATCGATCGGGCGGGGTCGATGTGGGCGAACCAGGTCGGGAGTTCGCGTTGTCGGGCCATGGCGAGCGCCGTCCGCGAGATGCCGGGGATGAGGTTCAGGAGTACGCCGAGCGCAGCGATCCCGGCACCGATGTCGACGATGGCGGACAGGCCACCGAGACGACCGGCGTCGACGACGAGGCGCAGCGGAGCTGGCGAGCCGGCGATCTCGGTGGCCGGGACGACGGCGAGGATCGTGACGGCGACGATCGCGTACACCGCGAGGACCGCAGCGAGCGCGATGGGGATGGCGCGCGGGATGGTCGTTTCGGGGTCTTTGACTTCTTCGCCGAGGGTCGCAATGCGGGCGTAGCCGGCGAACGCGAAGAACATGAACCCGGCGGACTGCAAGATTCCGAACAGGTCGGCGTCGATCGGAACGAGCCGATCGACGGTGGCGTCCGGGCTGCTCCATCCCGTCGCGACGACCGCGGTGAGCGCAGCGAGCGCAACGACGAGCAGGATGCGGGTGACCGCAACGGTGCGTGACAGGCCGCCGATGTTCACTGCGGTGATCAGCAGCACTGCGGTGACAGCGACGATGCGGTCATGGGCAGGCCACAGGTAGGCGCCGACCGTGAGTGCCATTGCAGCACACGACGCGGTCTTGCCGACCACGAACCCCCAGCCGGCCAGGTGCCCCCAGAACGCACCCAGACGGTGGCGGCCGTACACGTAGGTCCCACCGGACTCCGGGTAGAGCGCTGCGAGTTCGCGGATGACGACACGTTGCAGAACGCGACGGTTGCGGCGATCGCCAACCCGATCAACAGACCCGTTCCGGCGGCTTGGGCGGCGGGCGCCCACGCTGCGAACACACCGGCGCCGATCATCGAGCCGGCACCGATGATCACCGCGTCGGAAACTCCAAGGCTTCGTTGCAGCTGGCCGACGTCTGACATCGGCTCGACGATATCGGTACCCGATATCGACCGGACGACCTGTTCGTTTCGGGATGGGTCAGGTGTTGTCGTCGAGGACTTCGCGGGCCAGTTCGCGCAGCGTTTCGCGTCCGGCCTCCAACGCGCGTTGTCCGTCGATGGTGATCGTGTACTCGCGCGTCGCTCGCCCGGCGGTGACCTGCTTACGTGAGGCCAGTTCGCCGTCTGCTTCCATCCGGTGCAGCGTCGGGTACAGGGTTCCCGGGCTGATCGAGTAGCCATGCGTGGCGAGTTCGTCGGACATCCACGCCCCCGTCACCGGATGCTGAGCAGCGTGATGAAGGATGTGAAGACGGACCGCCCCACGCTGAAGATCACGCACACCACCACGATACGCCCCGACCACGACCCAGTCCGGAAACAACACGTGAGCCAGGTATCGCCATCAGATATCGAAACCCGATACATCGGTCGACGAATGATCGGCATTCGCGCCGGTCGTGACATCGAGATGAACTTCGGGCGAACAACATTCAAGCGTGATTGACTCAAGCGTTCTTGAATGAATAATAGTGTCCATGACGAGCGATCGAGGACAGCGTTCACGTATACATGCCGCGTTGGGAGAACCGACTCGACTGGCGATTGTTGACGAGTTGTTGGTGAGTGATCGTGCTCCCAGCGAATTGGCATCGCAGTTGGGGCTGTCGGGGAATCTGATGGCTCACCATCTCGACGTGTTGGAGGCGGTTGGGCTGGTGATTCGGTTCGAGTCGTCCGGTGACCGTCGGCGCCGCTACGTACGCCTCGATCGCCGGCCATTGGTGATGTTGGGTCTGCCCGGCGTTGAGGTGCCGTCGACGGTGCTGTTCGTGTGTACCCACAACTCGGCGCGATCTCAGATACGCGGCTGCGATGTGGTCCGATCGGATCGGCACTGCGTCGTCGGCTGGAACCCACCCCGCCGAGCACGTTCATCCCGAAGCCGTTGCCGCCGCAGCTCGAGTCGGCCTCGATCTGTCGGCAGCGTCACCGAGCCTCGTCGGCCAGATCGATGCGGGGGTGCAGATCGTGACGGTGTGCGACCGTGCGCACGAAGAACTCGACCCCGCCGAATCGTGGTGGCACTGGTCGATCCCCGACCCGGTCGAGGTCGGCACACCCGACGCGTTCGACGCCGTCGTTGCCGACCTCGACGCCCGGCTCTCCACGCTCACCCCCTCCATCTGACCCTCAGGAAGGCCTCCACGATGACCACTGACAAGACACGCCCGGTCGGGGTGTCGCTCAACACCGAAGAAACGAACCTCCTGCGCAACTCAGCAGTACGGTTGCAACGCGAGTTCGACGGGACGTTCAACACCGAAACCATCGAGCGCTACATCCACGACTCGCAACAGCAGTTGACCTCACAGGCAACGATCTCGATGTGGTTGCCGGTCCTGATCGAGCACGTCACCCGCGACCGCCTGAAAGCACTTGCCCGCCTCGCCAATCCCGGTGCTGTGAAGCCGGCGGTGTTGTTCTTGTGCGATCACAACGCCGGCCGCTCCCAGATCGCAGCAGGCTGGATGCGACACCTTGCAGGCGATCGCGTCGAGGTGTTCTCTGGTGGTTCCGCTCCAGCGGCGGACACCAACCAGGGTGTGGTCGAGTCGATGGCGGCGGTCGGGATCGACATCTCGACCGAGTACCCGAAGCCATGGACCGACGAAGTCGCCCAAACGGTCGATGTGATCGTCACGATGGGATGCGGCGACGCATGTCCAATCGTTGAGGGCAAGCAGTACCTCGATTGGGACATCCCGAGCCCGACCGGACAGGCACCCGATGTGGTGGCCGAGATCCACGATGACGTCCGCACGCGTGTCGAAGCCCTGATGGCGTCGCTCGGAGTGACGCCGTGAGGGTGCGGGTGGGGATCAACGGGTTCGGTCGGATCGGGCGCCTCGTCGTTCGAGCGCTCCGTGACCGCCCGGACCTGCAGCTGGTCCACATCAACGAAGTGGCCGGTGACGCCGCGACCGCGGCGCATCTGTTGGAGTTCGACACCGTGCACGGCCGCTACGCCGGCACCGTCACCACGATCACGACCACGACCTGCGATGGGTTGAGCATCGACGGACACGACGTCACCTATTCCTCGCACGACACCCCCGGCGAAGTGCCGTGGGCCGGCAACGAGGTCGATGTGGTGTTGGAGTGCTCGGGCAAATTCAAGACCACCGAAACACTCGAGCCGTACTTCGACTGCGGTGTCCGCAAGGTGATCGTCGCAGCGCCCGTGAAGAGCGACGGTGTGTTGAACATCGTGATGGGCTGCAACGACGACCTGTACGACCCGGCCGTCAATCACATCGTGACGGCGGCGTCGTGCACGACGAACTGTCTCGCGCCGGTGGTCAAGGTCCTCCACGAACACGTCGGGATCGAATGTGGTGGGATCACCACGATCCACGACGTCACCAACACACAGGTCATCGTCGACGCCCCACACAACGACCTCCGACGCGCCCGCTCCGCACTCAACTCACTCATCCCGACATCGACCGGCTCGGCGACGGCGATCACGATGATCTACCCCGAGCTGGCGGGCAAGCTCAACGGCACCGCTGTTCGCGTCCCGCTGCTGAACGCATCGCTCACCGACTGTGTGTTCACGATGGCGCGTGACGTCACCGTTGATGAGATCAACACGCTGTTCCGTGACGCAGCCGACGGTCGAGTTGGACGGGATCCTCGGCTTCGAGGATCGCCCGCTCGTGTCGGCCGACTACACCAACGACACCCGTTCCGGGATCGTCGACGGCCCCTCGACGATGGTCATCGACGGACGCATGGTGAAAGTCCTCGTCTGGTACGACAACGAGTACGGCTACGCCCAGCCGGATGGCCGACCTCGCCACCAAAGTCGCCAACGACCTCGGACCGAGATGAGCCCCCGCTATGAAGGTTCGCGACTATGTCTTGGTGACCGCCGGGTACTGGGCGTTCACGATCACTGACGGCACGCTGCGCATGCTGGTACTGCTGTACTTGTACCTACTCGAAGAGTCTGTCTCGGGTGGTTTGGATCGGGCGTGCATGGTTCGCGACATCGGTTGTGCCGGCTTCGATCGGTGAGCGTGTCGCGGTCGCTCCGACCGGGACGACGTGCGACACGATTCCTTTGCCGGTGTGAGCATGGAGACTGAACGCCGGGGATTCGGACGTCTCGGCCGGGTCGTGATCCGGATGCAGGTCGACCACGACCACGACCGAGGTCGAAGGACTGACCCACAGCGAACATCCCGCCCAGTTCGTCTGGATCGTTCGGTGCACATGGCCGGACAGGACCTTGACGACGTGGGGGTGACGTCGAACGATCTGCTCGAAGCGGTCCGCGCCGTTGAGCCCTGTGCAGTCCATCCACCAGATTCCCGGTTTCGAACGGAGGATGGTGAAGATCGCGATGACGGTCTCGGCATCACGTTGCGAGGAGAGCTCCACGTCGAGCCGGCCGCGTCGTGGTCGGTGAACTCCCCGTCACTCGAGTCGACAAGGACCAGCCGCATCGGTCCTGCGTCGATCGTGCGGTGTCCGGCGGTCGCGGTGATCGTTTGGTCGTGATTGCCGCTGATTGCTTCCCACGGGGCCACGACCGCGGAGAGTCGTCGGGTGAACTCATCCCTTCGGCGTCGGAGCTGTTGTGGGTGTTGTCACCTGTCAGGAGCACGAGGTCGGGTTGGTGCTGCATCGCATTGATCTCGTCGATCGCTTGAGAGAACCGGTCTCCACTACCGGCGTGCGGTCCGCCGACGTGGACGTCTGACAGTTGCGCGATCACGTAGAGCACTGGATCACCATCGCAGGGTCCTCGACCGGATTCGGCATCGACGATGGGTTGACATCGGACCGACCGACAGGCATCAGATCAGTTGCTTTCGGACCCAACCTGCGAGGAGTTCGATGGCGTAGACCAGCACGAAGGTGATGGCGAGCAGGCCGCCCAGGACGTCCCACATCAGCAATCTGCTTGCCGAGATCAGGACGAACCCGATGCCGCCACCTCCGACGATGCCGAGGATGGTCGACGATCGGATGGCGATGTCGAGGAGGTACAGCGAGTTGCCGGCGAGGGACGGCATTGCTTGGCTGAGTACGCCGGTGAACGATTCCTGGACCGGCGAAGCGCCGGTCGAGCGGACACCGTCACGTGGTCCTTCGGAGACCTCTTCGATGGAGTCGGCGAAGAGTTTGGATGCGAATGCGTACAGCCCGATCGACAGGGCGAGCACGCCGGGTTTGGGGCCGAGGCCGAGCGCCGCGACGAAGATGACGGCAACGATCAGGTCGGGAAGTGCCCGCATCCCGAGGATGAACGTTCCGCGGCGCCGTAGACCCAACGGGCTGGAGCGACATTGCGGGCGGCGAGGAACGCGGTGGGGAGAGCGAAGACCAATGCGAGGGCGGTGGCAGCGAAGCCCATCAGCACTGTCTCCACGAAGCGTTGCGTGTAGGTGCTGTCCCACCAGCTCCAGTCGTTGGGGACGAGTCGGAAGAACGTGATCGGGATGTCGGGGAGACCGACGATGAACTCGATGACCGAGACCCCTGTCTTGATCGGTGTGAGGACGAGCATCAACACGCAGACGGCCGAGAAGGCGTACATCGTGGTCCGTTCCTTCGTCCACGGCGGGGTCAGATCGGTCACGGTCATGCCCGCCGACGTCTCGTCGTCGCCGTTGCGGGACGAAGACGCAGTGTCAGCGGCAGTTGCACGAGCGGATGGATTCGTGTGGCCGACGCCGGTCAGCGGGCGGCGGGCGAGCAGCCGTTCGAACCAACCTCGCTGGTCGGATTCGCTGCCGAGTACGACCGAGCGCACACCTGTCGATATCAGTTCGAACACGACGATCATGGTGATGATCACGAGGGTGACGCCGAGGAGTTGGGGATAGTCGAGCGCGCCCTGGGCGACTTTGATGTCGAGGCCGATACCGCCCGCGCCGACGATGCCGAGCAGCGTGGCTGAGCGGAAGTTGATGTCGAGGCGGTAGAGCGTCACTGCGATGAGGCCGGGCACGATCTGGGGGAGCACGCCGGCGGTGAGCTCCTGACTGCGTGATGCGCCGGTTGACGCAACCCCGTCGCGTGGACCTTCGTCGATCTCTTCGATTGCGTCAGCGAAGAGCTTGCCGAGCATTCCGACGCTGTGGATGCCGAGTGCGACGATTCCGGGGAGCACCCCGATCGACCAGACCCGCACGAAGATCAGTGCGAGCACGAGGTCGGGGATCGCACGGGTGAGCACGATCACCGCTCGTGCCGCAGCGCGGACCGGTGCGTTCGAGGTGACGTTGCGGGCAGCGAGGAATGCCAACGGGAGCGCCAGCACGAATGCGAAGACCGTGCCGGCGAATGCCATGAAGAAGGTGTCGAGCGCGTGGCTCATCACCGAGTCGGCGTTGTCGAGCCGTGGTCGCCACATCCGTGCGAGGAGGTTGCCGATGTCGTCGCGTTCGAAGAACAACGTCAATGGGTTGACGCCGATGTCGACGAAGGCGTACAGCGAGACCAGCACGAACCCGACGACCAGTCCGCTCAGTACGCCTCGACGCCACCTCAGCGGCGGTCGAAGCTGTGGAGGTTCGTGGCGTTGGTCGGCCGGAGCGACCTCCGGTTCCACTGGGGTGATCGTGGTCACGGGCCCGTACTCCTCATGGCGTGCTGCTCATGACGTCGTCGCCGGAACGCAGTGCATCAGTAGTGCTCGGCGCCGGCTGCGAGTTGAAGGCCGGGAGTGGTGTTGCTGCGTTCTGGAGGACGCGGCGTCTGGTACTCGTCGGACTTCTCGCCGGTCGGGTCGAGGCGTTGGTACACCGCCATCACGCGGTCGTGGCTGAGGTTCTCGTCGACCGGTGTGTCGAGGACGACCTTGCCGTCGCGGAGAGCGATCAGTCGGTTCGCCCATCCGAGTGCGAGGTCGACCTGGTGCAGTGAGCACAACACGGTGATGTTGTCCTCGACGCACGATCGGAACAGCACATCCATCACCTGGCCCGAGATCTCCGGATCCAGCGATGCGACTGGTTCGTCGGCGAGGACGATGCGTGGATGCTGCATCAGCGTTCGTGCGATGGCGATCCGCTGCTGTTGACCGCCTGACAGTGTGTCGGTGCGTTGGAACGCTCGATCGCCCAGACCGACTCGTTCGAGTTGGTCGAGGGCTTCGCTGCGCAGCGCTTTGCTGTAGGAGAGGACCCCGTAGCGTGGGCCTCGGAGTCTGCCGAGCGCTCCTGTCATCACGTTCTCCAGGCAGCTCATTCGCCCGGCGATGTTGAACGACTGGAACACGAAGCCGATGTCTCGCCGAACCGTTCTGAGCGGTTTGTCACGGAGGGATCCGATGTCGTGGCCGAGTGCTTCGACGGTGCCCGATGTGGCTGTGTGCATGCCGTTCACGTGGCGCAGGAGCGTCGACTTGCCTGATCCCGAGAGCCCGATGATGACGGCCAACTGTCCGGTCGGTACGTCGAAGGTGACGCCGTCGAGTGCTCGCACCCGGCCGTTGTCGAACGTCTTGACGACGTCGCGGACTGCGACTGCGATGTCAGCGCCGCCGTTCTGGCCGTCGCCAGTGTCAGGTTCGGAATGGTTCATCCGTCGAGGCTGCACTTGGAGGATCCGGTCAGCTCGCACAGGTCGCGAATGCCGTCGTAGTAGGAGTCGTCTTCGGGAATGAACCCCCAGAAGTAGCCGTCGGCGAGTTCACAGTCCTCGGTGTTGTCGCAGTAGCCGGCTTCGACGGCGTAGTCGACGTTGATCTTCTCGGTGGTGATCTCGGTGATCGCTGTTCGCAGAGTTTCGGGGAGCCAGTTGCCGAATGCCAGGGGCGGAGCGGCGATCGCCGCCGACTTCCAGATGATCTTCAGTTCGGCACTTTCAGGGTTGACGTCGTCGGCGCCGTCTTCGGCCTCGTCGACGATGCCGGCGAGGTCTCCTGAGTCAATGAGTTCCTGGGTGAGCATGGTGTCGTACGCGAAGCCGGCTTCGCAGTCACCGTTCTTGACAGCGAGCGCCGAGGCATCGTGTCCGCCGGCGAAGACCGGTGTGATGTCGGTGGAGTCCTCGTTCGGGTTGAGGCCCACGTCGAGGAGCGCAGCCGACGGGAACAAGAAGCCCGAGGTCGAGCCGGGATCGACGAAGCAGACCGTGCGTCCGGCGAGGTCGGCGGGGCTGGCGATGTCGGAGTCGGGCGGCACGACGAGGTAGGAGCGGTAGTCGCCGTACGTATCGGGGCCGTCTACGCCGCTCCAGATGCCGGCGAGGTCGATGTCGGCGCCGTTGCCGGTTGCGATCACGTAGGAGAACGCTCCGAAGGAGCCGACGTCGACGCGCTCGGCGATCATCCCTTCGATCACGCCGGCGTAGTCGGCGGCCTCTTGTACTTCGAACTCGATGCCGAGTTCGTCGGAGAGGATGGTCGGGGTGATGTAGCCGCCGATGTTCTCGGCGTTCTCTGCCGGGACGATGGCGTAGGTGAGCGTGTCGGGCCAGTCGGTGCGGTCGTATTCGCTCTCAGCCGGTGCCGCTTCGTCCTCGGCGGGTGCAGATTCTGCTTCGGCGGGTGCTGCTTCGGGTTCGGTGGCGGCTTCGACGACTGCCTCGGTCGATGCGTCGTCGGGTTCGGCTGCGTCGTCGCTCCCGCAGGATGCGGCGACGAGAGCGAATGCGGCGGACAGGACGGCGACCTTTCGGAGCTGGCGCCGGTGGGGGGTGGGGACGGTGTGGTTCACACCCTGTTGTCTAGACAGGCAGGGTGAACGGTGCGTGACGTCGAGTGAGCCGAAAGGCGAATGGTTGCCGAACTCGGTGACCGAGCGGACTGCGGTTCAATCGCCGTCCCGGGTGTCGGCCACGATCACGGTCACGGCAAACATGTCCGAGCGCATCCATGTGTTGCTGCCGTGGATGACATCCGAAGTCGCAAGGTCGATGGTCTCGCTGACGAGATTCCACGATGGAAGTACGGATGACGAGAAGTCGAGTGCTTGTGCGTGTTCGGTGGGCGGCATTGCCATTGCGACGCGCACCGAGTGGCGTCGCGGGATCAGCCCGAGTGAGCTGAGCGCGTCGTGAACCGACGAGCCGTCCGCGATGTGGTCGTCGACGAGTCTGCCGACTTCCGCCGGGAACCACTCGGTGCCGGACGAAGCGACGAACCCGTCGACGGTCGACACGCGGGTGATCTCGAGTCGGCGGGTGGGACCTCGACCGAGCCAACGGCGACCTGACACGATGGTTTCGGCGTGGTGTCCGGCCGCTTCGACGTTTCGGTGGAAACTGGCGACGCCGCCGAGGCGGACCACGTAGTCGAGGCGGTGCGCCGAGAACGTCCCGCGTCCCATCACACGCCGCACGACCATGCGTCGTTCCAGTTCCCGAACGGCTTCACGTGCGGTCAGCCGGTTGACCGCGAATTCGTCGGCGATCTGATGTTCGCTGTCGACGAGGGTGCCTGGTGCCAGTCGCGTCCATCGCTGCTCGAGTTGGTCCGCGAGTTCGCGGTACTGGGGCGTTCGGCTCACTCGTCGGCGAACGTACCACCCTGATGCGGGGGTCACCGCCGGCCGTCACCGACCGAAGTGGACCAACGGAGCGAGCAACTCCGAGAACGACCTCACGGAAACCGAGGTTGCGTCGGGGTCTTTGGCGAGGTCGTCCCAGCGGCGCAGTTCGGCGGCGTCGGCCGCTGAGGGGTGTTCGAGAAATGTTGCGACTTCGCCAGGACTCATCGGTCCGCCCTGTACCTCGAGACTTGCGATTGATGCGTCTGACAATGTCGAGCGGTAGAGGTCGTCGATCGCGCAGAGGTAGCGCTTCGCGGCCACGTGCAGCCGGACAGGTTCGGTGACTTCCGGGCCGAACCAGGACGACAGGAATCGCGCCGCGACGTCCTCGTGATGAAGGTCTCTGTCGAGGAAGTCGTTGCGTTCGTCGTGCTCGTCGAGCAAGAGGTGGCCGAGGTCGTGCAGCAACGCTGCGGCAACGAGATCGTCAGTCGCCCCTGCGGTGCGGGCCAATTCGGCGCACTGGCTGGCGTGTTGGTTCTGGGACACCTGCTCGTCGTAGTGGTGGTCGCCGTGGTTTTCGTACACCGTGACGATCGAGTCGACGAGCGTGTCGACATCGTCGATCATTCGCCATACGACCTGCGGACGGGTGCTCATGAGATGACGCCGATCTCGCGGAGCTGCTCGACCGAGGGTTCGACACCATCGAACCCTCCGACCGTGCTCACCCGCGTCGATGGTGCGCCGGTTTCGGCGAAATAGCGGATCTTGTCGGCGTAGTAGTCGTCACGGAGGTCGCCCTCGGCGAGCAGCGTTGTAAGTACAGAACAGCGCACGGCGCGTCGTCGACGAACGGTTCGGACCGCTGCGGTGCGGAGCGAGCGAGTGGAACCACAACATGTCCCCGGCCGCCATCGGAAGTGTCTGCCAGTCGAGTTCGGCGGCGACGTCGGGGTGGATGACGCCGTCGCCGTTGTCCCGCAGCATCTCGGTGTGCATCGCGCTGACCACTTCGAGGCATCCGTTCTCTTCGGTGGCGGCGTCGACGGCGACCATGCAGGTGAGGTGCATGTCGACGAACTTGTAGGCCGGCGCGTCCTGGTGCGGGGCGAATCCGGCGCCACCGGCGAGCTTGTAGTTGATCTTCTCCTTGTAGAGCGCGATCGGCTCGCCGAGCAGTGCTGCTCCCATGTCGACGATCGGTCCGGTGGCGATCAGGTCGCGGAATCCGCCGTGGTCGAGGAGGTTCTCCGAACGGGCGATCTGGGGTCCGTCGTCGCCGAGTTCGTAGTGCTGGAGGAGCCCGCAGTCCCCGTACTTCCGGGCCGCGACGTCGTCGACCCACCCCCGTAGCTCGTCGAGTTCGTCGTCTCCGAGTGCGGCGGGCACGTGGAGGTAGCCGTCGCGTTCCCAACTGTCGATGTCGAGCGGTCGTGTGATCATCAGGTGCTCCTTGTGGGTTGTTTCGGATCCGCCCGGCGCCGGGTCGGGTGTGGCGACGTCATGTGGCGGACTGGCTGACGACGAGGCGGACGGAGGGGATCGCTGCTGAGAACGTGACGAGTGCGACGTCGCCGCGCTTGCCCGCTTCGAGGCGGCCACGATCGCTGAGACCTGCAGTCGTGGCCGGACCCGACGTCACGAGGCCGACGGCTGTCGGGAGATCACACACCCCGGCGTCGACGAGGACGCCAACTGCACCGAAGAGCGTCGATGGCATGTAGTCCGAAGCGAGCACGTCGCACAGCCCGAGTTCGATCAGCTCGCGGACGCTGACGTTGCCGGAATGGCTCTGGCCGCGAACGGCGTTGGGAGCCCCGGCGACGATCGGCAGTGAATGCTCACGAGATGCTCGTGCCGCAGCCACGGTGGTCGGGAACTCCGAGATCGCAACGCTGCTCGCGACGGCTTCATCGACGTCGTCGACGTTGGCTGGGTCATGGCACATCAAGCGGATCCACGATGCTCGTGCCTGCTCGGCGAGCCACGGCACGGCGCGTTCGCGCTGGTCGGCCTGAGACGCTCGGACCGCTGCCACGTCGTCGATGAACGATTCGGCTTCCTCGGCCGACAGTCCCTTGGTGCCGGCGATGTAACGCTCGTAGGTCCGTCGGTCCGTGTACTGGCCGCGTCCCGGTGTGTGGTCCTCGTAGGACACGAGCGGCGAACAGGAGTCGAGACCGTGGGCTTGGCCGGTGTGGCGGTCCAGTCGTTGAGCGAGTCCGCCGAGGCCGTCAGCGTCGCGTACGTCGAGCCGGTACAGGATCCGGTGATCGACGGTCGGGTCGGCCGACGCGAGGTGTTCGATCGCATCGCACATCGAATGGGCCTGGGTGACGCTCCGGTCGTACTTCGCACTGTTCTCGAAGCCGACACCATGGAAGACGGTCGTGACCCCCGCCCCAGCGGACGCGCCCCTCGAAGGACCGCACCGCGAAGTCCATCGGCAGTTCCACGCTCGGTCGGGGGCGGAGTTCCTTCTCCAATCCGTCGGAATGCAGATCGATCGCACCCGGCACCGTGAACGCTCCGTGCGCATCGATTGCGTCGGCGGGCAGCGCCTTGCACGCGGACCGTTCGGTGACCTCGTCGATGACGCCGTCGCGGACCACGACGATCGCGTCGTCGATGAGGCGGTCGGGCAGCACCGCTGTGGTGTTGACGATGGAGAAATCGGTGGTTGTCGGCACGGTGTTCATCAGCGGGCGACTCCTGTCAGTTCGGGAAGGACGGTGGCGGGTGGCCCGGTACGAACGACTCGACCGGCGTCCATCAGCGCGACGGTGGTGGCGAGTCGGGACATCGCGTCAAGGTCGTGGAACACGGCCAGCACGGCGACGCCGAGGCCGGTGAGGTCCTCGATCATCCCCAGCGCGGCATCGCGATTGGCCGGGTCGAGTGCCGACACCGGCTCGTCGAGCAGCAGCAGTCGGGGCGGCGACACGGTGCCCGCGGCGAGATTCACGCGTTGCTTCTCGCCACCGGACAGCACACTCGCATAGACGTCCCACAGCGACTCATCGAGCTGGAGGCGCGCAAGTGCGGCGCCCGCAGCGTCGCGAGCGTCGCCGCGATCGATGCCGCGCGACACGGCTGCACGGGTCACGATCTCCAACGGTGTACGGCGCGGTTCGGCGTGCAGGAACTGCGACACGTAGCCGAGTTCGCGTCCGCGCAACAGGACCATCTCTCGATCGGTGAGTGTCGTGACGTCGACCACCTCGCCACTCGACAGCCGCAACTCGACCGACCCGGCCGTGGCGAGATAGGTGCGGTAAACGCACTTGAGCAGCGACGACTTACCCGCTCCGCTCGATCCGGCGAGCGCCACGTGCTCGCCTGCAGCAACGTCGAGATCGACACCGCGCAGGCCCTCCACGGTTCGGCCGTCGACGTTGTGCACGACGAAGTGCTTCTCCAGCCCACGGATACGCAGGACCGGGCTCACGCCCGTGCCGCCGCGACGAGCCGTTGGCTGTACGGATGGATTGGATCCTCGAACAACTGGTCGGTCAGACCCTGCTCGACGACTCGACCGTGGTGCATCACCAGACAACGGGTGGTCAGCATGTCGATCACTCCGAAGTCGTGCGACACGACGACGGCTGCGATGCCGAGGTCGTCGAGCAGATCGCGGATCAGGTCGAGTACGCCGGCAGCGACCGACGCGTCGAGGCCGGTCGTGGGTTCGTCGAACAGGACGAGGACCGGTTGGTTGGCGAGGGCTTTAGCCAGTTGTACACGCTGACGCATCCCACCGGAGAACTCTCGAACGAGGTCGTCCATCCGCTCGATCGGGACTTCGGTGCGCGTCAGGAGCGACGAGGCGCGCTCACGGATCTGGCCGAAGTGGCGCCATCCGGCGGCGGTCAGTGGTTCGGCGATGTTGCCGCCGGCGGTGATCGACAGGTCGAGGCCCTCGCCGGGGTCCTGGTACACGATCGAGAGGTCGGTCACGCGCAGCGCCCGTCGCTCGGCGGCGGTCATCTCGAAGAGATCCGCGACGCTGCCGTCCCGACAGCGCATCGTCGCGACACCACATGTCGGGTCGAGGTCGCCGGCGAGGCATCGCATCACGGTCGACTTGCCCGAACCGGACTCGCCGATCAGGCCGAGGGCTTCGCCCGGTGCGACCTCGAACGACACGTCCCACGCAGCCACCACTGTGCCGGTCGCCGCGTGCTTCGCCGTGGCGAACTCCGGGCCGGTGTTCTCGATGGCTGCGGTGGTGAGCGTCCCGAACGTCTTGCCGAGTCCTTCGACACGCAGCACGTGGTCGTCGCAGGCTCCGAGCTGCGAGTCGTTCACGAGGCTCGTCATCGGGTCTCCTCGTCGTTGCGGGCACGGCGGCGCCGACAGCGTGACGTGTCGCTGCAGATCCAGCGCTCGTCTGCTCCGCCGGGCACGGCGACCAGGTAGGCATCGTCGGCGGTGCACCGCTCGCAGCGTGCGCCCGGTGTGTGTTCCACCTCGAATGGCACGTCGTCGAAGGTCATCGGGACCACGCGGGTGTCGGGTGGGATCGCGTAGATCCGCTTCTCGCGTCCGGCTCCGAACAGCGACAGGAACTCCGCACCGTCGAAACGGGGGACGTCCCAGCGTGGGATCGGGGTCGTGGCGACCACGTAGCGGTCGTTCACGAGACATGGGTATCCGGTGCTCTGGGTGATGACACCGTTGCGCACCTTGTCCTCGTAGAGGCTCACCCACATCTTTGCGTAGTCGGCTTCGGCGTGCATCCGCTGGAGTTCGCGCATGTCGCGTTCCACCCCGCGCAGTGGCTCGGGTACCGGTACCTGCAGGATGAGTACCTGACCGTCGACGAGTTCGTCCTCGGGGATCCGGTGGCGGGTCTGGACAAGGGTGGCTTCGTCGACGTCGCTTGTCTCGGTGGCACCGGTCGCTCTCGTGACGAGTCGCCTCAGGTTGACAGCGTTGACACCGTCGTCGTCGCCCTGGTCGATGACTTTGACGCAGTCGTTCGATCCTGCGAGAGCAAGCGTGATCTGGAGTCCGCCCGAACCCCACCCTCGCGCCACGGGCATCTCACGCGACCCGAAGGGCACCTGATACCCCGGGATCGCGACCGCAGTCAACACGGCGCGACGGATCTCGCGTTTCGCGTGATCGTCGAGGACGGTCTGGGCTCGGGCGGGACCCACCAACTCATCCACCGTCAGACGCCCGGCGGCGACCGTGTCCGCGTCGGGGGCGATCGTCATACCGACACCTCGGTGGCTTGCGTCGCTGTCCGCGATGGGTCGGCGTCGTCGGCAGCCGGTCGCTCCTCGCGATCCGACGTCGGAGCCGTTGCCCGACGGACGGCGATCTTGCGTTCGACCATGGAACGAAAGGTGACGTAGTGCGGCAACTTGAGGTGCTCCAGGAAGCCGGTCGCATCGAGTCCGTCGGTCGTCAGGAGCAGCGTCTGCTCGAGTTGGGTTCGCCCACCGTCTCGGTGGCATGCGATGTCCAGGTTCGCCATCGCGATCGCCTTCTTCTCGTTGTGGCCGAGACACATCCCGTACCCGACGTCGAAACGTTCCCGGTCCTCGTCCGCGCCGTCGAGATCCTCGATGGCCTCCACCTCGGTGACCCGCACGGTACCGATCGCAACCGGCCGGCCCGTGACCGGATGCTCGACACGGACTGGAAGGCGACCATGGCGAACTTCGCCGAGGGTGATCTCGTGGAGGTAGCCGTCCGGGCCGAGGATGTTGCGATACCAGACGTTGACGAGCGCGCCGGTCTCCGCTCGGGCCATCACAGCGAGACGAGCCGACCTCGGCGCTGGTGGGCGCACGGCATGGCGGGTGATGTCGAAGGCTTCAGGGTCGTCGTCACGGCGCCGATCGACGACGAGATCGAGATCGCGCAACAACGCCAGCAAGCGACGGGGTCGCCGGTCGAACTCTGACGACCCCCCGTCGTCCGACGCCACCGTCGTCTCGTCACACATCTCCCCAGCGTCAGGTGAGGTGCTCGGATGCGAATCGTCGTCCGACTCACCGGTGTCGAGGAGTCGTCCGCTGTAGTCAGACGTACGACCGAGCATCTGGAAACCGGGTGGTCGCTGATACGCAGGCACGACTCGGCGCAGAACCTCGAGTTCGTCGGCGTCGGCCACGTCAGAGTCCCCGAACCTCGGCATCGTCGACCGATGCGCCCGAAGGAGATGCGCCGCCTCGACCGTGTCCCCATCGGATTGGCGCAGAGCGGCGGCGGCCAAGTCCGGTTCCCAGAGGCCGCCCTCGCCCATCACCCTGTCGACCGCAGCACCGAACCGTTGTGTGATCTGGTCGTTGGTCAACGGATCCGAACTGCAGGCCGCCCGCTCGGCACGGATCAATTCCTCTGCGGCCTCGATTGCGTCCCGGCCACCGCTGGCCGCCACGTAGCCCATCAGCGATCGCCTCCGGCGAGCGTGATCGTGGAGCTTCGCGGCACACCCACGACCATGCCGTCCATGCTGATCAGCCAAGTATCGATACCCGCCGGGAACGATGCGTTCAAAGCGACCAGCAGATCCAACACACCGTCGTCGACGCCTCTGACGGCGAACGATCGTCCATCCGACGCTCCCGGTCCGGCGACACGAACTCGGGTCGCTCCGACGTTCTCGGTGTTCTCGACACAGATCGACTCGCAGCCCAGGAACAACTTTGCGCCGAGTTCGGGTTCGGCGTCGGTGCCGGTGCGGATGCCGACGAGTTGCGCAGCCTTCACTCCAACGGTGGCCACCACCAGGTCGGCGTCTCCGATGATTCCAGTTGGTCGTGCCCCGGTCGCTCGCGCAATGCACTCACCGAGCTCTTGCGCAGATGCGGCCGCACCCACGACCGCGCACACGACGTCGACATCCGCCAAGGCGAGGGCGCCGACGGCTGCCGAGACGACAGCAGAGTCGTCGTTCAACGCATAGGAGCGGCCGGGATGGGACACTGCATCGAGCAGGGTGCGAAACACGGCGAGAGCGGCATCGGTATCCAGGCGAGCCATGTTGGTGTCGACGGTCATCTCAGTCGAGTTCCTCGAACTCCACGACGGTGGGCACGAGAGCGGCCCATTCCGCCGCCGCTTCGGATGTGATGCGATCCTCGATCCGCCCGCACAGGTCCTCCACTACGCGCCAGCCCTCGTCGAGTTCTGCTGCGGCGTCGCAGAGCGCAGCGGCCATCGTTGCGACCCGGTCGGAGCCGAGACGCATCGACCACCCTGTCGCTCCGTGCCACGAAACCTCCGCTCGGCTGGCCACGATCTCACCGAGATGGAATCGGTCATGGCACACCGGTTCGCGAACCTGCATCATGACCAGCCCCGTCTCGGCCGTCATCGACACCTCCGGTACGCCGAGCGCTTCGAGCATCATCTCGGCGATGTCGTTGAGTTCGCCCGGCCCGGCGAGCGCCAACAACTCGGCACGCCGACCTCTGCTTCTGATCGTTGATTCTCTCACCACCGCCATCCAACCAGCTTCAGGTTGTCTAGACAAGTGACTCGGAGTGAACGGCGACTGAAACTCTGGTGTACGGCGGATATCGCCCTCCACTTTGGATCGGCCGGCGGGCAGCCTTCGGTCCCACGACTCGTGGACATCGCAGGCGCGCGATCGGCAACAACCTAATCCGTGACGTCGTCCACGTGTCGGTTGGTGAAGACCAAGGAGTTCGAACGCTGACGGTTCATTCGCGCACGTCGCAGAACGCCTGAGGTGCGACGTCC
The DNA here is from genome assembly GCA_963797925.1 of Ilumatobacteraceae bacterium. Taxonomy (GTDB): domain Bacteria; phylum Actinomycetota; class Acidimicrobiia; order Acidimicrobiales; family Ilumatobacteraceae; genus Ilumatobacter_A. Next base: position 680,236 of record CAWCQZ010000004.1, read on the forward strand.
CTCCCTGGGTTGCGACGTCGGCGGCGTTTGCGGGTCACCGCGTCGGGTACGGCAACCACCATGACGTATCGAATTCGCCCCGACCGCGACCTCCTCACGGAGGTTCGCAGGATCGCAGCCGAGCAGGCAACGAAAGCGCAGCAGGACCTGACAAGCATCGGAGATGGCGACGTCGTCGAAGCGGTGCACGATGCACGCAAACGATGCAAGAAGGTCCGCGGCCTGGCTCGCCTCGTCCGTCCCGCCCTCGGCGGCTCCTACAAGGACACCAATCGTGCGTTTCGTGACGCCGCACGCACCCTGTCGCGGTATCGGGATGCCCAGGGGCTGCTCGACACGTTCGATCGACTCGTGGTAGCCGACAACCATCGTCTCCCCGACGCAGGCCTCGCTCCTGTACGTCAGGCGCTCGCTGCCCGGTGCGAACACAGTGTCGACGACATCGAGCAGTCCGACGATTCAATCGGGGAAGCACTTGAACTCATCCGCGAGGGCATCGGCGTTGTGGAATCGTGGACGCTCGACGATGACGGCTGGGATGCAATCGGCCCCGGGCTCCGCACAACTTACTCCCGCGGCGCAGAGGCCCTGGCTGTTGCTGCCAACGACGGAACGACCGTCGACTTTCATGAGCTGCGGAAACGAGCGAAGTACACCTGGTACCACGTCCGGTTGCTGCGGTCGACGGCGCCGTCGATCCTGCGGCCACTGGCGGATCGGCTCCATGACCTCTCAGACGCCCTCGGTGACGCACACGACCTCGCTGTGCTCACCGACCAGGTTCGAAGCGAACCCGACGAGTTCGGCGGCGAAGCAGTCATCGATTCAGCCGTGACCTTCTTTGATGGACGACGTCGCGATCTCGAACGTCGCAGCCTCGTGACCGCACATCGTCTGTACACCGAGTCGCCCAAGCGTTTCGCTCGACGGCTCGGCGGTTACTGGGAGTGTCACGACCAGTGGGGAGACGAGGTGGCCGTAGGAGAGATCGGCGGCGACACGAAGACGTCGATCACGGACCCATTCGACGACATGTCGGTGAGCGAACTGCAAGTGGTTGCGCGAGATGTCGATCTGGCCGGACGGTCGTTGATGTTGCGCGACGATCTCGTCGCCTCGTTGCGTGCCGCAGGCGTTGGACGAACCGAGGAATGACCGAGATCGAGCGAAAGTTCCGTCTCAACGAACTTCCGGCTGGGCGCAGTGAACCGGTGCGGATCGAGCAGGCCTACATCGCACTCGACCACGACGTCGAGGTCCGCGTCCGCCGACGCAACGGCACGTACACGCTCACCGTGAAGGGCGGAAGCGGACTCGAACGAACCGAAGTCGACCTGACCATCGATGGTGACGTCGGTGAGTCTCTCTGGCCGCTCGGCGCAGGTCGCACGATCGACAAGCGGCGCTCGACCGTCGATCTCGGAGAGCACACCGTCGAGATCGACGAGTACCAGAGCCGACTTCGCGGACTGAAAGTCGTCGAGGTCGAGTTCGACGACCACGAAGCTGCGGACGCGTTCATTCCACCCAGCTGGTTCGGAACCGAGATCACCGATGACATCGCCTGGTCGAACGCCCGCCTCGCCACCGATGGGCCGCCTCGGGCCTGATCGCTGACGGGAAAACCGGGAAACCCCTGGAATGTTTGTCGGTCGATCAGGTCGTGTGCGTCGTTGTAGGAGAGTGAGGGTCAGTGGAACAGTCGCTGGAGCACGCATCACGGTCGGACTGCGCAGGCTGGAGCACGTGCGGGCGTATCTGTCCCGAGCGGTTCACACCGGATCGATCGGTCCCGATGGAACCGTCCCCGACCAGCGTGGAGGAACTTTGCTTTCGGCAGCGTCAGACCCGACGCGAAACTGCCCGCCTACGAGGGGGAGGTCCGAGGCGGGCAGCTTCAGTTGCGAACGCCGACACAGCGGGTGAGCGAACGCTGAACTCGACGATACGAGTGCCGAGTGACGCCCTGGTTGACGCCAGACGATGAGCGCCCGTCTTGAGATGAACGATTGGATTCCTCCACTCTCACGCAATGTCGTTCGGGGCCGTGACCGTTGCAGCATTCATCGCTATCGAAGCCGACCAGACCTGGGCCTCGGCGATCGACGACGAGATCCTCACCATCGAACGCTCCGACGCTTCTCGACGGGTGGTGCAAACCAACGTCGGTGACACCCGCACCCGCACTTCCGTGCTCGATACTGGCTGATCACCACGGCGGACTGAAGCTGGTCCTTCTCGACCTCGGTCGTTCGAGTCGTCGTCGTGATCAGACTGGGTGACTGAGCGCACCGTCAACGCTCGTGCGTCGATCCTTGAAGCTGCTCACTGTCGACACGACGGTTCATGTCGGATTTCGCCCTCGTGTTGCGGCAGGGCTACTGATGCAGGAGCAGGCGGGGCCGAGTTGGAAGTTGACGCCAGGTTCACCGGACACTTCCAGGCAGTCCACGTAGCGACGGTTCTCGATGTCCAACTCGGCTGCTGTCGCGGTGTCGGCCGGGCGTCTGAGGCGAATCGCAACGCGGACCGTGTGGGAAACCCGCGACGTCGAGCAGAATCCAAGGGAGCACTTTCGACAGCGAGTACTCCGACGTGCCCCCTTCACACAGCCGGGTTCAGGTGGCGGACCCCGGGCCACAGGCGACGTCGAGCCGGTGAGCTTTCGCCGTGGCAGATGCGAAGCCGTCGATCGCCACGATGCCACCTGGGTTCGATCGAACGGTCGGATAACGCACGCGATACTCGTTGATCGCCGCCCGCAGGTCCGGTTGCGGGCCGACAGGTCGATCCGTTTCGACCGGCGGGGTCCCGGTCTGGACCAAGATGTCGCGGATCTCCTCGGGACAGAGCACGTTGCCGTCGCCTTGCGCGATCGACGACAGCGACGCAACAGCCCCCGCCACCATCGGTGCAGCGCTCGACGTTCCCCCGAAGAACGCTGTATACGTGTCCTGAGCACACGTAGCTGCCGAGGAATCTCGACGTCGGGCCGGGACAGAGGAATTGCACGGAGTCGAACCCGACCCTGCGAGGTCTCCGCCGCCGCCGACGGTCGCCACTTGCCGGCCCCAACCCTGCAGGTTCACACGCTCGCCGTAGTTCGAGTCGAACAGCGTCGAGCGGGCCGGCTCATACGAGCCGGGCGGGTGGCCCGATCCGACGACAATCGATCCGTTGTCCGCAGACGACGAGAACGGGGCAGGCAGCCCGTCCAGTGCCGTGGACCCATTGCCGGCGGTCTGCACGACGACGATGCCCGAGTCGGTCGCAGCCTCGATCGCGTCATCGATCGCTTCGTTCCACTCGACCGGGGTGTCCTCGCCCGCCGGACCGCCTCCGAAGTTCGCTTCGGCCAGGATCACATCGCCCGGTTCGAGGACCACGGTCGCCCGACGGATCGCTGCTTCGATCCCGCCCAGGTAGTCGACGGTCGACGTGAGGTGTCCGATCACCTTGAACCGGGCGGCCGGGACGATGCCCGTCATCCCCTGTCCGTCGTCGACGGCGCCCATGATGCCGAGCACCTGTGTGCCGTGGTCGTCGCTGAAATCGAACGGTGTCCCACCGGATGCGTGTGGGACGACTTCGACATCGGGGAGGTCCTCGTGATCAAGGTTCCAGGTGGCGTACTCGATGTCGACAATCGTGACGTTCTCGCCCCGCCCGCCCGGCTGAGTCCACGCGAAACGCGCGTCGATCCCGCCATCGGTTGCTGAGTCGAGGTATCCCTGCGCCGACGTCAGATCACGGGTGATCGCCGCGTCCGCTCGGCCGGTGTCATTCATGGCGCCGCCGACGCCGAGCCACAGCCCGGAGGTCGTCAACACCACGGTCAAGAAGCGAACAGGTTTGGTACGTGCCATCGTGCGTCTCATCGATGAGTGAAACGCCGCAGCACCCCGAACCGGGTGACGCGCTCGACAAGTTCCGTCACGATTGTCAATCGTCAGGGTCCCCTGCGAGCGATCCGTTGCAAGGCTCGGCGCGTCGCCGATACCAACACCGAAACCAATGCGGCACACTTCCACCGCACCGAGTGGTTCACCGGCGGATACACCGCCGGATCGAAGCACGCCCAACCAACGGAAAAGTCATCCTCACGCACGAGACCTGACAGTGGGTGGAGGCGATGGCGTCTCAACCGCTCAGCCCAACCCACTCGATAAGACTCGACCGCGCCGCCCAATGGTCTCCGATATCCGGCCTCTACGAACACGGCCGAGTGTCCCAGAGCGCGCTGTGCGTCGGTGACGAGTCGAGGCAGAAGATCACGAAAAGATCACAGGATTCGCTGGACCGTCGTCGATTCGAGCGGATGAGGCGCACGAGGCTGGACGATCTGGACAGCAGGCCCGTACAGAACGGGCCTCGGGGGACTCGGCTGGACGGATCGGACGGTTTCGAACCGGCTTAAACCCCCCCTCCACTCACGTGGAGTGCGGGTTCAAATCCCGCCCCGGGCACTCGTACGCTGGTGTTATATGATTCGAAATTGTTTGAGCTGGCAAACCCTCGCGCGGTGAAGATGGGACGCAGCGCCGTGTTTCCTGCCGGATCTGCGTGGCTTTTGACTGCCGTCGTGTGTCTGATCGGCCCCCATGTTGCGCGGTCATGCACGGCCAAACACTCGGCCGTGTCTGGCTTCACCTTCCGAGGCTGCTGGGCAGCTCGTGTCGGACGGCGCGCACTGACCAGCGCTCCGGGTCATCTAAGTTGGGTGATGTCATCATCCGTTGCTGATATTGTTGCACGATGGCTGCGATTCAAGTCCGGATGGACCTCGACATTGCTGCTCGCCTGTTTCACGGTTTGAGCGATCGGACTCGTTTGTCGATCTTGTCGGCCTTGATGGACGGCGAGCGCCGGGTGACCGACATCGTTGCAGCGGTTGGTTCGTCGCAATCCAACGTGTCGAACCATCTGGCGTGCTTGCGGGGATGCGGCCTGGTGGTGGATCGCCCAGGCGATCGCCGGCAGGTGTTCTACTCGATCGCCCGACCCGAGGTCCGCGAACTCCTCGTCGCGGCCGAGCGCTTGTTGGTTGAGACTGGTCACCACGTCCAGTTGTGCGAGAACCCGTACATGGCCGGCCCGCAGCAGGCGGATCACTGATGGGTGACGCATGCTGCAGCGGCGCCATCGGGGTCGATGCCGACGACGAGGGCGCTCTGAGTGGACGCTGGAAGTTGTTCGCAGCGGGCTTGTCCTCAGTCGCCTGGATGCTCGGGATCCTTGCCGGGTTCGCGGATGCGCCCGTAGGAGCCGATATCGCGTTCGTCGTCGCGGTCGTCGTGGGAGGCGCAACGTTCGTGCCGGGTGCCGTCACGGGCGTTGTGCGTGGCCGCCTCGGGGTGGCGTTGTTGATGTCGATCGCCGGAGTGGGTGCGATCCTGCTCGGTCAGTTGAGTGAAGCGGCTGCGTTGGCGTTCTTGTTCTCGGTGTCCGAAGCGCTCGAGGAGTGGGCGATCACCAAGTCGCGAAGTGGGCTGCGTGCTGTGTTGCAACTCGTGCCGGACACGACGATGGTTCGGCGCGGCGATGATCAAGTCGAGGTGGCCACAGGTGATGTCGTGGTGGGCGAGGTGCTGGTGGTGCGGGCCGGCGAGCGCATCGCCACGGACGGCGCGATCCGGTCTGGTCGTTCGACGCTCGATGTGTCGGCGGTGACCGGCGAGTCGATACCGATCGACGTTGACGTGGGAGACGCTGTATTGGCCGGCAGCGTCAATGGTGGCGGACTGCTCGATGTCGTGGTCACCGCTCCGGCATCGGACAGCACCTTGGCGAGGATCGTTCAGGCGGTCGAAGACGCACAAGATCGCAAGGGTCGCTCCCAGCGTCTCGCAGACCGAATCGCAAGGCCTCTCGTTCCCGGCATCTTGATCGTCGCCGCGTTGATCGCTATCGGCGGCGCGGTGCTCGGTGACCCCGAACTGTGGTTCCAACGGGCGCTGGTGGTACTCGTCGCGGCGTCTCCGTGCGCGTTCGCCATCTCGGTTCCGGTCACCGTGTTTGCATCCATCGGCGCGGCCACTCGTGCCGGCCTGGTCATCAAGGGCGGGGCTGCGCTCGAAGCGCTCGCAGTCGTCGACACGGTGGCGCTCGACAAGACCGGAACACTGACCCGCAACGAACCCAGCGTGATCGACACCCTCGCCGTTCTCGGCCACACCGACCACGAGGTGCGTGCGCTGGCAGCAGCGTTGGAAGCAAACAGCGACCATCCACTCGCCGCAGCGATCGTGGCCACTGTGGACGGTCCGCTCGCTATTGCCGACGATGTACAAACCGTCGCCGGGAACGGAATCACCGGCCACGTCGACGCCGCTTTCGTGCGAGTCGGCAAGCCTGGTTTCGTCGATCCCGCAGGTCTCGACGCCGACGTCAAGCGACTCCAAGACGGGGGCGCGACTGTCGTGCTCGTCGAACAGGAAGGCACCACCATTGGTGCGATCGCGATCCGCGACGAACTCCGACCCGAAGCCCGTGACGTGGTCGATGCACTGCGGGACCGCTATCGAATGCGAGTCGTGATGCTCAGCGGAGACAACGTTGCGACCGCCACCGCTATCGGTCACGATGCCGGGATCGACGACATCCGCGGCGGCTTGCTTCCGGACGACAAGACCACCGCGATCCAAGAACTCCAGGCAAGCGGGCCCGTTGCGATGGTCGGCGACGGCATCAATGACGCCCCCGCTCTTGCCACTGCCGACGTCGGCATCGCAATGGGCGTTGGGGGCACCGATGTCGCGATCGAAGCTGCCGACGTCGCAATCATGGGCGACCGCCTCACCCACCTCCCAGACCTGGTCGGGCACGCCCGACGCACCCGCAAGATCATGATCCAGAATCTCGCCATGTCCAGCCTCATCATCGCCGTACTCATCCCCGTCGCCGCCACTGGACTGCTCGGACTCGGTGCCGTCGTCGCCAGCCACGAAATCGCCGAGATCGTCGTCATCATCAACGGGCTACGAGCCCGCCGCGGCATCGCTGCCAACACCGCCCACGAATACCCTGCAGCTGACACTTCCCGAGCACCTGTACATGCCTGACCTCTCGCGCTTGGTGACCGGACACGTGCTCGCTGGCGGCCGTCATAGTTTCGGTCCTGCATCGATGGGCTGAGAAGCGGCCTTTCACACGAAGGTCGATCTCAAAGACGCAATGTCGTAGTCCTTTGACGTCCGATCGTGCCCTCACGATGCCCGGAACGGCGGTTGTTGGAGCGACGCACGGGCGACCGTGGTACGGCGCCAGCGTCGACGCCGGTCGAGGTATCTTCACGGTGAGTCGTCGTCGGCGAAGTGATGCGAGTACTGAGGAGTCGACTCGGGCTCGCCCATTCGGTCGCTCGCTATCGTCCCAGTCGGGGCATTGCGTCGGATCACGAAGATCACGACGGCGCAGGCGAAGGCGATGGCACTCACCCACAGGTTCACGCGCACTCCGAAGATCTGGGTGGCCGGATCGATGCGCACCAACTCGACGCCGAACCGCAGCGCCGCATATCCCGTGACGTAGCAGATGAACAACTGACCCGGTCGCATCCGGAAGCGACGTTCGAGCACGAACACGAGCAGTGCCGCAAGCGCGAGGTTCCCGAGAGCCTCGTAGAGGAAGGTGGGATGATACGTCGGCTCGGCCGACAGGCCAGGCGGACGGTGCATGGGATCGATGCGCAACGCCCACGGCAGATCGGACGGCCCGCCGAAGAGTTCCTGATTAAACCAGTTGCCGAGACGACCGATCGCTTGAGCGACAGGAATTGCTGGCGCTGCGACGTCAAGGACACCCAGAGTCGACAGCCCGCGACGGTGCGCCATCCAAGCGCCCATTCCGGCACCGGCGACCAAACCGCCCGGAATACCGAGACCTCCCTCCCAGATGGCGACCACGTCGAGCCATCGGCCCTCGAACCGGCGCCAGTCCGTCACAACGTGGTAGAGGCGGGCTCCGACGACTCCTGCGACGACTGCGCGAATTGCGATAGCGGAGATGTCCTCAGCGTCGCCGCCTCGGCTTTGCCATCTCTTCTCCGCGATCCGGACCGCAATGACAATGCCCAGCGCGATCATCATCCCATAGAGGGTCAGGGTGAGTGGCCCGACTTACAGATCGTTGAACGACGGACTCGGAATCGAGGCAAGCATGCCACGAAACCTACACGATGTAGGTATCGATGGATGAGGGAGTGGCGGGTAGTTCGTCTTCGGTCGGCAAGTAGGCACCTACATATTGTCGGTGTAGCGTGAGTTGCATCGGTTCCTTCCTGTCAGCACATCACTGCTCGACGCCACCCACCAACAACGTCGGACAGCGAGCCGGTGATCGCGACGCTTGTCGCAGCAGGGCTGCACGAAACAGTCGCCTCTCGAACGCGGCAGCGGTCGAGGATTCACCCATCGCGATACGGACTCGGAGCGCTGCTTGGCGTCGCGCTCACGCTTGCCGGCTGCGCGTCCGCTGGCAGCGACAACACCGAGGGTGTCGAACCCATCGCAGCGATCCTCGCGTCCGACATCTCGATCGAGGTCGATCCCTCCGGGGCCGCAGCGACCCTCACGGTCGACACCAAGATTCCAGTGGCGTGCTCGGTCGTACGGCACTGACGACTCCTTCGGCTTTCTCGCTGTCGACAACGACATGCAGGACGGCGCCCACGAAGACCACGGTCCGCTTCTCGGCGGCCCCACACCCGACACCGATTATCAATACACATTGCAGGGGGCCGATGAGGCCGGCACCGTGTATCGCAGCGACGTCATGACCTTTCGCACGCCGCCGGCCGTCGAGTCTGATCTTGGCTCGAACATTGCGACGGCTGCAACGGTGACCGACGCAAGCTCGTCGTTCTCCGACGAGTTCGCGCCCGACAACGCGATCGACGGCGACCTCGCCACGGAACGGTCAACGGCGGGAGACAGCGATGCCGCCTGGATCGAAATCGATCTCGGCGAGCCACGAGAGATCACCGGAGTTGCGATCCGCACCCGCGAGATGGGCGACGGCACAGCCGTCACGGAAAACTTCACGATCACCGTCGATGACGGCACGACGTTGGGCCCCTACCCGGCCGGCGTCGAAGCGATCGCGTTCGACGAACCCGTGACAACCGGAAGTGTCCGACTCGATGCCGTCCGGACAACGGGCGGCAACACCGGTGCTTCCGAGATCGAGATCTACAGCCCCTGAGTGGTGTCTGCTCGCAGACGCCACGCCCACCACCACCGAGGAGTAGCACCATGTCTTCGACGACCGTGCGTCATCCAATCTTCGCCCGTCTCTACGACAAACTCAGTGTTGTTGCGGAGAATGCCGGCAACCGCGAGCACCGCGTTGAACTCCTCGCCGGGCTCAGCGGGCGCGTCATCGAGATCGGTGCTGGCACCGGCCTCAACTTCGTCCACTACCCGAGCGATGTATCCGAGGTCGCCGCCGTTGAACCCGAGCCGCACCTTCGTGCCAAGGCAGTCGCGGCCGCGTCATCCGCAGCCGTTGCGATCACTGTGATCGACGCCACCGCTGGCAGCCTGCCTTACGGGGATGCGACGTTCGACGCCGCTGTGTACTCGCTGGTGCTCTGCAGCGTTGCCGATCCCGCCGAGGCGCTCGCCGAAGCACGTCGCGTGGTCAAACCGGGTGGCGAACTGCGATTCTACGAGCACGTCAAGGCCGACACTGCGAGGCTCGCAACGTTCCAGCGTCGGCTGGACCATGTTTGGCCTGTGTTCGCAGGAGGCTGTCACACAGCGCGCGACACGTCGCAGGCGATCGTCGACGCCGGCTTCGATATCGAGTCCGAACGCCGATTCAGCTTCGAGCCGACGCTGCTAGCCAAGCCGGTCTCGCCGCACGTCATCGGGATCGCCCGAAGATGACACCGTCACTCATCTGCGGTACCTAGTGTCCTGTCAGGCTGATCCGTCGATGAATTCGGTGTTGGTGACGTCGGCGCAGTAGCGGCCGAGTCGTTCGAGGATTTCGTCGGCTGTTTTGTGCCAGACGAACGGCTTGGGGTCTTCGTTCCAGATGTCGACCCAGTCACGAATGTCGGCAGCGAGTGCGTTGACGGAGTCGTGGACGGAGCGTTGCAACTTTTTGGTGGTGAGCGCGGAGAACCATCGTTCGACGAGGTTCATCCAGGACCCGTAGGTCGGCGTGAAGTGGAAGTGGAACCGCTTGTGCCTGAGCAGCCACTTGTGAACGGCTGGGGTTTTGTGGGTGGAGAGGTTGTCGAGCACGACGTGCACGTCGAGTTCGGTGGGGACTTCGCGGTTGATCTTGTTCAAGAACTTGATGAACTGAGCCGAGTCGTGGTTCGGTCGGAGTTCGGTGATCACCTGGCCGGATGCGATGTCCAGGGCTGCGAACAGGTCAATGGTGCCGTTGCGTTTGTAGTCATGCGACCTTCGCTGATTGCTGGCGGGCATCATCGGCAACATCGGAGCGGTCCGGTTCAGGGCTTGGATCTGGGGTTTCTCATCGACAGCGAACACGGCTGCGTTGACGGGCGGGTTCATATACAGCCCGACGATGTCACGGATCTTGGCGACCAGTTGTGGGTCGGGTGAGATCTTGAACTCGTCGATCTCCCACGGCTTCAACCCGAACGCCCGCCAGATCTCCGACACCGTCTGACGACTGATCCCGTGACGTTCCGCCATCGAACGCGTCGACCAGTGCGTCGCGTTCTTCGGGTTCGTTTCCAACGTGTCGATCACGATCTGCTCGACCACGTCGTCGCCGATCGTTCGCGCAGCACCAGGGCGAGGTTCGTCGATCAGACCATCGAGACGCTGTTCGGCGAACCGTCGACGCCACTTCGACACCGTTGCCGGATTACAGCCGACCTTCGCGGCGATCTGTTTGCCCGTGAGTTCTTCGGGACCGGCACACGCGAGCACGATCTTGCAGCGCAAGGCGAGGTTCTGGGCGGTCGAGTGGCGGCGCGCCCAACTCTCCAGTTGTCGTCGTTCGTTCCCGGTGAGCGTGATCTCAGCGGCTGGTCGTCCTCGCTTGGCCATGGCGTTCCCTTCGATGCTGGCGGATACAGCACCGACAACGCGCCACGGGATCGAAAATTCCCGAACTCACCAAATAATCGAAGAAACAACCGGACAGGACACTAGCCACACTCGCGCTACCTGGTCTGGGGGGTGCGCCAGACCGTGCCGAGGATCGCTGCCCGAAAGCTGAGTCTCCGCTCGCACATGCTTGCATTACACCGACACGGTGTAGGATCAAAGCATGAAACGACACGGAGTCAAGCATCAATCGATCATCGCCACATTGCTGGCCGTCAGCTCGATCGTCGGGGTCGCTTCGGCAGCGTCTGCGAGTAGCGACAGCGACCAGAGCGTTGACACAACAGAGGAAATGACGTCGCAACCCGGCACCGGACGACCCGGCATGGGCCGGATGCACGGCGAGATGATGTCGCAACCCGGCATGGGCCGGATGCACGGCAAGATGATGTCGCAGTCCGGCATGGGCGAGATGCATGGCGAGATGATGTCGCAACCCGGCATGGGCCGGATGCACGGCAAGATGATGTCGCAGTCCGGCATGGGCGAGATGCACGGCGTGATGATGGGGGCTTGATGAACCTCATCACCATCGAGACGCCTTCGCTTGGTGATCGCTCCTACATCGTCCATGACGGAACCGTGGGGCTGGTCATCGACCCACAACGCGACATCGAACGCGTCATCCATCAGGCCTGGATCGAAGGCGTCGAGATCACCCACGTCGCTGAGACCCACGTGCACAACGACTACGTGAGCGGCGGGCTCACACTCGCACGCGTCACCGCAGCCACCTATCTGCACGCCGGGGCCGAGCCGCTTCGCTTCGACTCTCACACGGTCGGCGACGGCGACACGCTCGACATCGGCTCGATGACCGTGGAGGTGCGACACACGCCTGGCCACACGCCGCACCACCTCTCCTACATCGTCGGCAGTGGTGACGAAGCGCCCGTCGCGTTCACCGGTGGATCGATGCTGTATGGCACGGTCGGCCGAACGGACCTGATCGACCCAGACACCATCGATGAAATGACCCACGCTCAATACCGATCGGTCAGCGCGCTGGCCGACTCGCTTCCCGACGACACCCGCATCTACCCGACGCACGGGTTCGGCAGCTTCTGCGCGTCGGCATCGAGCGACCAGGAGTCGGACGGGACCCTCGGCACGGAACGCAGCGCCAACATCGCGCTTGCTTCCACCGACGAGGACCGTTTCGTTGCGCAATTGATCGCCGGCCTTGACGCCTTCCCGAAGTACTACGCCCAGATGGGGCCGCTGAACACTGCGGGAGCGACGGCGATCGACCTGTCCACCCCGGCCAAAACCGACCCGGTCGAAGTCGCACCGCGCATCCACCGCGGCGAATGGGTCATCGACCTGCGCGAGCGCCGCGACTTTGCGGCATCCCACCTCGCAGGAACGATCGGCATCGAACTCTCCAACAACTTCTCGACCTACCTCGGCTGGCTCCTGCCCTGGGGCATGCCGATCACCCTGCTGGCCGACACCGTCGACGAGATCTCCGAGGCACAACACCAACTCGCCCGGATCGGTATCGACCGCCCAGCGGGAGCGGTTGACGGCGGGCTCGATGCGTGGGCACGCGAATCCAATCGAAGCACATACGACGTCACCACATTCGCCGGACTCGGAGACGTCGACGACTCAACGATCATTGACACGCGCCGCCACCGCGAGTACGCGACCGGCCACATCGACGGCGCCATTCACATTCCCTTGCACGAACTGCTCTCACGACTCGACGAGGTCCCGCCCGGGCGAGTGTACGTGCACTGCCAGAGCGGATACCTCGCCAGCATCGCCGCCTCGCTACTCAACCGTGCTGGCGACGATGCGATTCTCATCGATGACGACTTCGGCAACGCCGGCGATGCCGGACTCCCGCTCGTCAGCACCGGATGACTCCAAACCAGCGATTCAACGAACACCCCCCAACCACCAGTATCAAGGAGCAATCACATGTCCCTCCGTCTCGGAGACACCGCACCCAACTTCACCGCCGACACCACTGACGGCGAGATCGACTTTCACGAGTGGAAAAAGGACGCCTGGACCGTCTTCTTCAGCCACCCCGCCGACTACACCCCAGTGTGCACGACCGAACTCGGTCGGGCTGCTGGGCTCAAAGACGAATTCGACAAGCGCAACTGCAAGATGATCGCCCTGTCCGTCGATCCGATCGAAGATCATCACGGCTGGGCTCCCGACATCGGCGAGGTCACCGGCAACACGCTCAACTTCCCGATCATCGCCGATGCCGACAAAGTGGTGGCCGAGCAGTACGACATGATTCATCCCGGCGAAGGAGACACCTCAACGGTCCGCTCGGTTTTCATCATCGACCCTGCCGACAAGATCCGCCTCTCGCTCACCTACCCGAAGTCGACTGGACGCAACTTCGCCGAGATCATTCGGGTCCTTGACAGCCTCCAGCTCACCTCCAATCACACTCTTGCCACACCGGTCGACTGGGAGCCCGGCGATCGCGTCATTGTCCCGCCGACGATGTCGACAGATGACGCCAAGAATAAGTTTGCCAATGTCGAAGAGCTGAAGCCGTACCTGCGGTATGCGGACGCTCCAGTCGACTGAGCCAGCGGACTCGAGGGTTCAGGAACTTTGTGGTGGGGCGCAGGTGGGCGCCGACGCAGCCGGGCTCCGGGATGAGCCGGACGGGCAACTGGCTTGCGGGATTATCGGGACCGACCAACGTCGACAATTTGCCCGCCATCGAACGGGGCGGGCCATGCGGGTGGTTCGTTGGCACTCAACGAGCAACAGCGATGAGAGCCGTCCCGCGGCGAGTGAAGCGATGGAGATGATGCGGGTTCGGAGCGTCGTGCTGGCGTTGTTGATGCTGGGAGCGTTGATCGCGTTGATCCCGGCGGCGCCTGCGTCTGCGCATGCGTTTCTGGTTGCGACGAGTCCGGCGCAGGGTCAACGGCTCCAGGGTCCGCCGGGTGAGGTGGTGCTGGTGTTCAGTGAACCTGTTGACCTTGCGTCGAGTTCGTTCCTGATGCGGCGCAGCGGCGGTGATCGCCTCGATGTCGCACCGGTCGAAACGAGTTCGGATGGTCTCGAGATTCGGGTGCTGGTGGCGGGGTTGGATGACGGGATCTACGTCGTGGAGTGGGCGGCGTTCTCGGCTCTGGACGGCCATGGGTCGGCGGGCGAGTTCGCGTTCTCGGTCGGTGTCGACTCGGCGGTGCTTCCGGCTTCCGTGGCGCGGTCGTCGTCGGATCGAATCGGGACGATCGGGGTGTGGTCGTTCTTCGTCGGGCTGTCCGCCGTGGTCGGGGCGCTCCTGTTGGGGTCGTCGGGACGGCCGCTGACCTTCGCGCGCAGTCGCAGGATCGCCGCCTTTGGGCTGGTGACAGCGGCAGCGGCGGTGTCGCTCGTTCTGGTGCGGGGCCGGGTCGATGCCGTGGTGTTGTTGTGGTGTCTGCAGGCGCTTCTCGTCGCACTCGTGACGATCAGATTCGAACGACTGAGGCTGGTGTCTCTGGGTGCCGTTGCAGTCGCTGTGGTGTTGTGGTCGAGTCGCCATCACGCGGCTTCTGCGATGGGCGGGTTCGGAACGCTGGTCGACGCGCTGCATCTGATGTCCACGGTGGCATGGGTGGGTGCGCTGTCGATCGTCGTGATGGTCGGCCGCCTCGACGGCGACACCGAGCGTTGGTGGACGTTGGTTGGTCGACACTCCCGGCTCGCGTCCGTGCTCGTTGTCGTGACGGTGGCGACCGGTGTCGTGTCGGCGTGGACGATTCTGCCGTCATGGGGATCATTGACTGCGACCGGGTACGGCCGATTCGTGGCAAGCAAGGCACTGTTGCTCGTCGTTGCTGTGGCGTTCGCCTTCACGGCTCGCTTCGTGTTGTTGCCTTCGCGTCGCAGGTTCGGCCTGCTGCGTGCCACGTCGAGCGAGGCGATCGTGCTGGTCGGGGCGCTCGTGGTGGCAGCGTTGCTGGTGACGGGGGCTCCGCCACAGACGGCTGATGCTGCCGACGAATTGCTGGGACCCGAACCGTTGGCTGGAGCGGTCAGCCATGATGCTGGTCTCGCCGGCCAACTGAACGTGTGGATTGCCACCAATGATGATCGACTGGATGTCTCGGTGTCGTCGCCGTCGGGTCCAGTTCGCGGGACAACGATCGATCTGTCCGTCATCGGCGACGATGGAATCGAAGTCGGCCTCGAGCCACGCCCGTGCGGTCCGGGTTGCTTCACCACCGCGATCGCATGGCCCGAAGAACGTTCGACCCTGCAGGTCTCGGCCACAGCACCCGATTGGGAGGGCGGCAGCTTCGACGCCGACATCATGCGGCCACCGGGACGGCTTACGCCCGAGATTCTCGATGACGTCATCACGCAAATGCGAGCAGTTCCGATGCTGCGGCTCACCGAGACCGTGTCGAGCGGGCCCGGCTCGCGTTCGGCGCCCGGCACCTTCACGATCAGCGGTGACCGGTTCATCATGACCGAGCCGTACGCAGCAGGAAATGTCGATGACGTGCGCCTGTTGCCCGGTCAGCCCGAACGCCTCGTGATGTACCTTCCCGGGTCGAGGATCTTCGCCGAACTCGAACTCGCCGAGGACCGCCGGATCGTCTCGTCGCGACTCGTGACGTCCGGACACGAGATCTTGCACGAATTCTCCTACGACGTCGAGTAGCGCCGTTGAGGATCTCCCTCGGGAGAGCAAAGATGCGTCGACGCATCCTCAGTGCGTCCAGGGCGCGCGGTCTCGAACGGAATCAAATCGAGCAACAGGCGCGAATGGTTTCCCACGCTGGGATCGACGCAAGACACGAAGCGATGGTCAGCCCCACGACGACTGCTGCGGCACCGCCGGGAAAGTAGAGCGAGATGCGGGTGGCGCGCTGTAGCGGTGCGATTCCCTCGAGGGCGTTGACTCGCTCGAGAGTGGTTGAGGCCAGCGACAGAGCAGGAACGGCAACCGGAGCATCGGCCATGACCACCTTGATCAGCGCCGAGCGAAGTGCGTGACGTGTTTCGACATCGCCACGTGATGCTGCATCGTCGGCCCACCGCTCGATCGAGGCACGCAAGATGAGATGGGAGCGGCGCGCAAGCGGCCACCATCGCATCGTCGACTCCGCAACGGCGGCTGTACGGAGCCAACGCCCGTGGTCGTGTCGGATGTGCGCGCGCTCATGAGCAACGACCGCTGCGAGCTCGTCGTCATCGAGCGAATTCACCAAACCCGTCGAAAGTACGATCTGAGGGGTGGACCCGTCGACGCTGTACGCCAATGATGAGGCGGTCGGCAGGAGAACGACCTCGATGTCGCCGCGGTGGTCGTGCTCGCCGAGTTCTGCTTCGATCCGGACGTCGCGAGCGCGATCGCGCAACCGCCGGGCATTGCGGAACGCCAACGTGGGCAGGACGATCGCAAGGCCGAACGCGACAGCACTCCCTGGCCAGCCGATTGGTTCGACGAGACCCAGCATCGACGCACACGACTGAGCAAGCGCACGCAACCCAATCGCGTCGAACATGGCCGGAGTCGCCCACGCAATCAGTGCACTCTCGATCAGCACCGCAGCTCCGACAAGCGCGATCAGACACAGCGCCGACCACTCGCGAACCGGCATGCGGACACCGAGGCGACGCACCAGCGCAGGAAGTGAAGCGAGGACGAGACCAGCGACGAACAGCGAGACGACCATGCTCAGTCGCCCTTCCGAGTCCCGCCAAGCATCCGACGCATCTGATCGCGATCGCCATCCTCGAGGGAGTCGAGGAAGCCCACCATTGCGACCGAGCGGTCCTTGGCCTCACCGAGCAGCATCCCCATCCGCGATGCGACGTACTCGTCGCGAGTTTGGATGGGTCGATAGACGTGCGACCGTCCGTCGCGTTGGCGATCGAGACGCCGCTTGTCCCACAGTCGGGAAAGGATCGTGTGGACCGTGTTGTATGCAAGGTCCGCTCCGAGCGATTCCTGCACCTCGCCGGGCGTCAACCAGCCACCGGAATCCCACAGGACCTCCATCACTGCAGACTCGAGTTCGCCGCCGCCGCGCTGTTTCGTTCGCTTCTGCTGGACCACAACCACGACTGCTTTCGGACCTCGGTAGACCGACACAGTGTAGGGCGAACTTCGCAGTTCTTACCGACACCGCAACCACCTACGGTCTGTAGGAGATAGGATCGTAGGAAACCCCTAACCCTGAGGAGAAGTCATGTGTATCAATAGGAAGGTCATCGCCGGCCTCGTTGCTGCAGGAGTCATCATGTATCTCGTTGTTCCGGGTGCGATCGGCGCAGCGCTGCCGCTGCTGATTCTCGCGATCTGCCCGTTGTCGATGATCGTGATGATGCGTGCCATGTCGGGTGGAAAGGCGAAGTCAGAGTCGCCCGACCAGAACGAGTCGTCCGAGGTGAGCGAGTTGCGCGCCGAAGTCGAACGGCTCCGGGTCGAGCAGCGCTCGGCTCAGTCGTTCGCCCCGCCGACACCTCAGTCCTGAACACCGATGGGACAGGCAACGCGTAGACGCACCCAGCATCCGAGCATGGACTCGTCACCCAAACGGAGGAAGACGATTGCCGCTGCCGCTGCCGCTGCCGCTGTCGCTGTCGTCGTGGTCGCTGCCGGCGTCGTTGTCGGCCTGATCGCCACGAGCAGCGACGGCGGCGGGATCGACGACCCGGTGGCGGGGAGTACCGGCGGCGGACTCACCGGAGGTGACTTCCACTCGATCGCGGTCGAACCGTCGAACCCCGAGCACATCTTCGTCGGCGGACACCAGGCTGTTTCGGAGTCGACCGACGGCGGCGCGACATGGAGCGAGATCCCCTCGTTGCGCGGCGCCGATGCAATGGGATGGGCGTTCTCCGCCGACAGCGTGTATCTGAGCGGACACCCCGGACTCATGGTGTCGATCGACGGTGCCGATCCTTTCGAACGCAGCAACGACGGACTCCCCGATACTGACCTGCACGCCCTCGGCGGGACCGACGATCTGTTGTACGCCGCGGGTCCCGCTGTCGGCGTCAGCGTGCGGACCGAACCTGATGGGCAGTGGGAGCAGCGAACAGCGCAGGCCGGACAGTCGTTCTTCGGACGCATCCTCGTCGACCCGACCGATCCCGAACGGCTGATCGCGGCCGATGCAGCAAACGGCGTCGCCGCGAGCGTCGATGGCGGACGCACCTGGCAACTCCTGTCGAGTGGTCTCGCGTCTGCGACCTGGCTCAGCCACTCGGGACCCGACGCCGAAATCATCGTCGCATCCGGAGCCGCCGGAGCAGCGCTCAGTTCCGACGGCGGAACAACATGGGAGCCCCTTCAGGTGCCACCGGGTGCATCGCTCGTCGAACTGTCACCCGACCATCCCGACACGATGTATGCCGGCATCCATGACGGCGAACGGGTCCGAATTTCAACCAGCAACGACGCCGGCGCGACCTGGTCGGACGTTGGGTAGCAGCGATGGGCCGATGCCCTTCGTACGCGAATGGGGCGCTGGGCCAACGGTGCTTTTCATCCACGGACTCGGGGGTTCGACCCGGTACTGGGATGGAGTTGCCGAGGTCGGCACCGGCTTCCGCGGCGTGGCCGTCGATCTGATCGGGTTCGGGAAGTCCCCGAAACCACCCAACTACTCCTACGACGTCACAGCCCAGGCTGCTGCGATTCGACGAGTATGCGCGAGTCCGGTCGTCGTGGTCGGCCACTCGATCGGAGCGATCATCGCCGCAGCGTACGTTCGAACCCACGCACCCTCTGCGGCCACGTTGCTGGTCGGCGCTCCCGCGTACGCCAGCGCTGCCGACGCCAAGACGCACCTCCACGACCTCGGCTGGTTGGCTGCTGCGACCGTCGAGGGCAAGCGCTCGGCTCGCATGGCCTGTTGGGCGATGTGCATGATGAGACCGGTCGCGATGCTCGCCGCTCCCGTACTTCGCCGCGATGTCCCCCACGCCGTTGCGGCCGACTCGGTGCGCCACACATGGAGTTCGTACAGCCGCACCGTCGAGGAGGTGCTGCTTCGGCACCGACTCGAACAAGACGTCAGCAACGTGTCCATGGCAACGATCGCCCTCCACGGCACAAACGATCGAGTTGCGCCCATCGATCTCGTCGCAGAGCTGGCGGACCGTCTACAGCACGTGGCACTCGAGCGCGTCGACGGGGGAGACCACCATGTCGCTCTAAATCATCCCGATCGCGTGGCGAGTGCCGTCACAGAGCTACTGGCGGGCTCAGGTGCTCGCTCGGTCGGCTAGACGAAAATCGGCTCACGTCGCCGCAGGGCTTTAGAGCGGGTGTCGCAACTCCGAGCCGGAGTGTCCGTCCGGTCGACGCGACGCCTACGTCGCGCCCGATCCGTGTTGTCGAGCGCGCCGCGCCGATCGCCACATGCCGAACGAGAGCGCAACGACGGAGAGAGCGACCAGTCCGGTTCCTGCACACAGCCAGCCACGTCGGAAGATGGCGTGGTCGCCGGATGCATCTGAGAGGACGGCGGGCGGAGGACTGCTCGGATCGAACGTGTAGATATACGCGCTGGCTGCTTGCTCTCCGTCAGTCGAGAGGACCTCGTGGCGCACGATGTACTCATGGACCGACAGTCGCGAACGCAAGGACGGCCCAAGGAACTCCGACTGCGTGTAGGATCAAGGCGACGTCGCCGTTGGATGCGCACACAGAAGGGTCGTCGGTATGAGCTCGGCATTACGAGACGAAGGGAACTACACGATGGACGGATCGTGGGGCTGGATGATGGCGATGATGTTGATCGTGCTCCTGGCGGTCGTGTGGATCATCCGGTCAGCGATCGTTTCCAGGTCAACGTCTGACCAACCCGAGACGATTCTCCGCCAACGTTTCGCACACGGCGAGATCAGCGAGGACGAGTACCGGAGCAGGAAGAACGAACTCGAGCGAGGCGCCCGCTGACGGAGGTCTGTAGCACCAGTCGCAACGGTGCAGCATCGACGCTCAATCCGACACGGCGACATCGAACCGCTCGGACCTGCGGCTTCGCCACCACCGGATGAGCCAAATCGCCCCTGCCACGGTAATTGCGAGGTCGATTGGTCGCACGAACCATCCGTAGTGGTCGGGGTCCCAATAGCTCACGGGGCTCGAGACGCGAATCGACCATGACACTGGGAAGAACACGAGCGGGCCGTCGTCGTGATGGACCAAGATGTCCAGCAACGAGTGCAGCAGGCCGCCAGCGGCAGAGAATCGCACCAGGGATTTCCACGGTGGCTTCATGACCGATGCGCCAACGATCAGGGCCAGAAGGATGATCGGCGCGTGCAGCAGGTTGTGACCTGCGATCCACCAAAACGAGTTGAAGTACAGATCGTCCATCGCGCGTTGATGCGCCTCGCTCACGCTCAGTCCGTCGACGAGCGGGTAATAGACGATGGCGCCGAGATTGAGGAGCCACAACGCGACATCAGGGGCGACGCCACCCAGAACAAATGCCACACGTGTGGCCTGGTCCAAGCGTGACCGAGCGGGTGACCGTTGGACAAGAGCAGCGTTGATGACTGCGTGGGTTGATGTGATCACCGGTCGACGAAGAACGATGGGTCGAGGACGATGCCGAGCGTCGTGACGAGGGGCAGTACGACGAAGTTGATCATCTGGTGTCCTCGAGTAGCGAAAGGAGTTGCGAGTGCGCCGTCGGCTCGTCGTGTCATTGTGCTGATGTGATTCCTCGTGAAGGCGTCGAGTCGCCGCAGACACCGACTGCGCTGGATCGGATCGAGGTCATGCACCTCACTCGAAATTGGCGACGTTGCGGTTCCGAAATCGGAACACGAGGTACGCAATGGCGGTACCGACAACAATCACGAGCGCCATCCGTTCTGCCCCGATGGACTGGACGAATACGATGAAACGGGTCTGCAGATTGGTGCCGGCATCGACGAGGGAGTCGCGTGATCGGTTGCCGTCGTAGACCGACAGTTCGTATCGGCCGTACCAGATGGCGTAGCCGCCAGACATCAGGAGGAGGGCACCGGCGAGGCGTGGGGCGTACTTCGATGCGTTGCGCAGCGTGCCGACGAACGAGTCGTGGGCGAGCGCAGCGGACACGCTGAGTGCCAGGATGATGGTGCCCATGCCGGCCGCGTAGACGACGTAGGTCGTGATCCCGCCGAGGAACGACCGCTGCATCGCGAAGGTCGACACCGCCAAGAACGGCCCGAGCGTGCACGACAACGACACGAGCGCATAGACGAACCCGAACGTGGCCATGCCCACAGCGTCCTGACGTTGTGCCGAGGCGCTCTTCTGGAACGGCAGGCGCGGCTTCCAACCGGCGAGCGACGCAACGCCCATCGCGGCCATCACGACGCCGATGGCGATCGTCACCCAGGGCATCTGCTGGCGGAGCGCAGACGAGGCGGTGCTGAACACCACACCGACGATGATGAACATCGCAGCGAACCCGACCGACACTGCGGCGGACACACCGATGGCTCGGGCGATTCGCCGGTCCGCTCGCACATCGACGTCGTCACCGGCGACGAACGCTCCGATGTAGGCAGGCAGGAGCGCGAAGCCACACGGGTTGATGGTGGCGATCATGCCGGCGGCGAACGCGAGAGCGAGTGGAGCATCGATCACGTTTCACCTCCTCGAGTCTGCGGTCCGACGTTTGAATACCTACAACATGTAGTAGCTTAGGCGTCGTGAAGGACGACACCGACGCAACTGATCCAGTTCGTCACGAGCACCCGTCCCCGCTCGGTCGCTCCTGATGCTGGCCGCCAGTGTCAACGCCGCGATCGGCAAGGCCGGGTTGATGCTGATGCTCGGCGGCGCCACTTTTGGGATCATTGCTGTGCTGTACGGGATCCGCAGCCGCAACCTCCAGTTGCAGCGTCAATCGATGCGTTATGCCTGGCTGTCGTTCGCTGGCGCCGTCTTGGCGGTCGTGATGATGCAACGAGCACTCATCACCCGTGACTTCTCGATGGCCTATGTGCAGCAGGTCGGCTCGGCAGACACCCCGGTGCTGTACAACGTCGCTGCGATGTGGTCGGCGCTGGAAGGTTCGATCTTGTTGTGGGCGTTGATCCTCGCCGGATTCACCGCTGCGGTCGCATGGCGTTTCCGCAAGCGGGCGGACGATGTCTTGGTCGGCTGGGCGCTCGTGGTGATGTTCGTGGTCACCGCATTCTTCGCGCTCCTGTCGTTCGGACCCGCCGACCCGTTCGCAGCGGGCGCCGCCGGGATCCAGTCGGGTCCAGGCCCGAATCCGCTCCTGCAGAATCACATCCTCGTCCTGTTCCATCCTCCGATCCTGTACTTGGGGTACGTCGGGTTCACCGTGCCGTTCGCGTTCGCGATCGCTGCGTTGATCACCGGTCGACTCGGCGAGAGCTGGTTGATGGAGACGCGCCGTTGGGCGCTGTTCTCGTGGGCGTTCTTGTCGATCGGCATCCTGCTCGGCGGTTGGTGGAGCTACGAGGTGCTCGGCTGGTCCGGTGTGTGGGCGTGGGACCCGGTCGAGAATGCGTCGTTGCTGCCGTGGCTGACCGGCACCGCGTACATCCACTCGGTGCTCGTCCAGGAGCGACGCGGCCTGCTGCGCGTCTGGAACCTCAGCCTGCTGATCGCGACATTCGCACTCACCATCCTGGGCACGTTCCTGACACGTTCGGGAGTGATCAACTCGGTCCACGCATTCGGTGACGGGCCGGTCGGGCCGTGGCTCCTCGGGTTCTTCGGGTTCATCGTCGTGGTCTCGGTCGGCCTGATCGGCTGGAGAGGCGACCGGCTGCGCTCGCCCGGCACGATCGACTCGCCGCTCAGCCGGGAAGGTGCGTTCCTCGCCAACAACGTGATGTTCGCCGTCTTTGCGTTCGTCGTGCTGCTCGGCACCGTGTTCCCGCTGCTCGTCGAAGCCGTCCAGGATCGACGTACCGCCGTCGGAGCGCCATATTTCGACCGGCTCTCGATGCCGATCGGACTCGTGCTGCTCTTCTTGATGGCGGTCGCCCCGGTGCTGCCGTGGCGAAAAGCATCTACTGAGCTCCTGCGGCACCGGCTCGTCTGGCCGTCGTGGTTCGCTGTCGGCGCCGTTGCGTTCTCGGTGATCGTCGGCGCCACCGGCTGGGCTCCGCTCGTGGCGTTCGGCCTTGCCGGGTTCGCTGCGGGAGCAGCGTTGCGCCAGCTCGCGATCGCCACCCGCAGTCAAGGACTTCGAGGCTTCGTCGGGCGAGCGAACGGCGGCATGGTCGTGCACCTCGGCGTGATCATGATCGCGGTCGCGCTCGCGGCGTCGAACAGCTTCACTCACTCCGCGACCTTGGAACTCGACGCAGGCGACGTCGTCGAGTGGGGTGGGCATACCTTCGAACTCGAATCGGTCACCGAAGACATGAACGAAGCCGGAAGCGAGAGTGTGCTCGCTGCGAACGTCGAACTCGACGGGACCCAGACGTATCGGCCTGCGATCACGACGTATCTGAACATCGGCCAATCCGTCGGGACACCATCGGTGCGTACCGGCCTCGCGAAGGACGTCTACCTCACGCTCGAACCCGGCGCATTCGCCGGCGACGAGACCGCCACCATCCGAGTCTTCGTCAAGCCGATGATCCTGTGGCTGTGGATCGGTGGCCTCGTGATGGCCATCGGCACCCTCCTCGCAGCGTTCCCGAACCGCCGCCACCGACGACCGACCTCCGCCACATCGGCGGCGACACCAGTGATCGACGACCGAAGCGACACCGCACTGGCGAGCGACACCGCACTCACGGGCGACACCGCCGTCACCGCCGACGGCGACCCACTGACTGTGGAGGCCAGAACATGATCGACACCGGCGAACTCGATGCAAGCGCAACGCCGACACCAGAACGAAAGCGGATCGCACCGTGGATTGCTGCCGCCGTGCTGGTCGTGTTGGGAGCGTTCTTCGTCGTGCTCGCGTCGGCGTCGCCCGATGACGGCACGGTCGCAGAGTCGCCGCTGTTGGGCAAACCGGCCCCCGAAGCGGTTGGAGAACTCGACGACGGCACCGTGTTCGACCTGTCTCGGCGCAAGGGATCATGGGTCGTGTTGAACTTCTTCCGAGCCGACTGCGTCCCATGCATCGAAGAGCATCCCGAGCTGATCTCCTTCGTCGACCAACAACGCGCCTTGGAGCGCGGCGGCGCCGAGTTCTACTCGGTGGTCGTCGACGACACTCGAGAAGACGTCGAAGAGTTCTTTGCAACCCGAGGTGGTGACTGGCCGATCGTGTACTCGAACAACGACAGCTTCTCGGTTGCGTTTGGCGTCGCAGCAGTTCCCGAAACCTGGGTCATCGACGCCGGCGGAACCGTCCGAGTCCGCTACATCGGCAAAGTCACCGCCGAAAGCCTCGGCGTCACACTCCAGCAGCTCCGCGAAGGCGGGTCCTGACATGGGTGCGGTGACACGATTCGCTCGGAGCCCGCTCGGCTGGGTTCTGGTCATCGCGGCGTTCGCCGGCCTCGTCGCATTCGGCTCCACCCAGACCACGGGTCCCCAGACACAAGAAGACCGGGTCGACGCCATCACCTCGAAGGTCGCATGTCCGATCTGCGACGGAGAAAGCGTGTTCGAATCGCGTAACTCGGCGTCGCGGGCGATCCGCAATGAAGTCGACGAACTCGTTCGAAGCAACGAGCTGACCGATGCACAGATCTTGGCGGGCATCGAGAACACCTACGGCCGGGAAGTGATGCTCGTACCCGAGTCGTCCGGCTTCGACGCGGTCGCCTGGATCGCTCCGATCGTCGTGTTCCTGGCTGCAGCGGGCGGTCTCGTCGCCGCATTCATCCGCTGGCGGCGACTCGCAAGCGCAACCGGAACACCAACCGACGCCGACCGAGAACTCGTCGAAGCCGCGCTCAACGAAGCGACGCCGCCAAAGGCGAAGGCCGAACAGTAAGCGTCTCGTTTGCTGGCTCACGATGCGCATCCCACCGCGTCGTGGACTCTCGGATGTCCCAGCTGTCGAGCGGTGTCGGATCGGCGTCGCCGTGTCTCAGCTCGTCGAGGGGCTTCGGGCAAACGGACTTGGCTACCGGGTCCCCGAACGCCGGCAGAACGCAACACGACATCTGGGTTCGCGGATGGCTCGAATGCAGCCACGCCCGCCGGGAAGCAGCGGCTCAGCCGGCCTGCCCGTCGGCGGTAGAGAGTTTGACTCGGGTCGGCCGCCCATCGGTGCGCGCCGCCGATGATCCCAAGATGTTCACAGGATTTCCCGACAGTGGCCGGAATTGTCGGTATCAGCCGGACCGCACGGACGGTGAGCCCGTACAGAACGTGAACATCCGGACAAAACCGCATCATACGGACGTCAAACTCTGGGCTTAACCCCCTTCCACTCACGTGGAGTGCGGGTTCAAATCCCGCCCCGGGCACCGCCAATGAGCAGGCAAAACGTTTGAACTGAACGCCTCTGGCGACGTCACCGTCTCACCGGTTGTGCACGAAAAGATCCGCGAAAAGATCACAGAACGACGCCGGGAGAGTGCGCAAGGGATCGGTGTATCGACGCAGTGGCGGGTGGGCGTTCCGTATCGAT
The DNA here is from genome assembly GCA_963797925.1 of Ilumatobacteraceae bacterium. Taxonomy (GTDB): domain Bacteria; phylum Actinomycetota; class Acidimicrobiia; order Acidimicrobiales; family Ilumatobacteraceae; genus Ilumatobacter_A. The sequence continues at coordinate 705,851 of CAWCQZ010000004.1, forward strand.
GTCGCTCCCGGCGCTGAATCAGGCCGTCGTCGGCAAGTTTCTCGACAGGGGTTTCGGACGAAGGGACAGGCGATCGCAGCGATGCGTACCGTCCAGGCCGAGTGTGAACCGCCACGCTTCCGGCTGCATCATCCGTTGAGCCTTCGCCAGGCCGCCCGGTCGTGGTTGGAGCGAAATTCCGGTGACTTTGCGTCGTCGACGGTCGTCGCGTATCGGCGCTCGGTCGACAAGATCTGCGACGGACTGGGCGACACCTTGGTCGGAGACCTCACGGTGGCGGCGGTCGATGACTTCGAACGCGATCTACTCGATCACGGGTCAACGGTCGGCGAGCCGTTGTCCGCCAAGTCGGTGCGCGACGTGCATGCCGTGTTGCATCAAATCCTCGACGACGCCGTCCGACGTGGGATCGCGCCTGCCAACGTCGTAGTTTCGGCCGCGCCGCCACGTCACGAAGCACCGGTCGTGACGGTGTGGATCCCCGACGAAGTTCGAACGTTTCTTGCGACGGCTCGCAGGCATCGCTTGTTCCCGGCATTCGCGTTGTTGCTCGCAACGGGCTCACTCGTGGCGAGTTGGTCGGGTTGCGTTCGGGTGAAATCGATCTCGATGCCGGCACGATCGCCGTGCGCCGTGCGCCGAGTGGTGACGATGACCAACGGGGCCCGCACCGAATCAGAGCCGAAGGCGGCGGAGCTGCGGTCGGTGACGATTGCTGCACGCACGACCGAGATGCTGCGAACCCATCGAGCGGACTCTGGCCACCCGGTCGACGATGTCCCTGTGTTCGAAAAGCAAGGTGGTGGGGAACTGAATCCGGAATCGTTGTCGATCACGTTCGCTTGCTTGGTCGAACATGCTGAGGTGTCGGCGTTGACGGTCGGCGGGCTCCGTCATACGCACGCGGCGATGGCGTTCAAGGCCGGCGTCAATCCGCTGGTCGTGTCGAAACGGCTCGGTCACTCGACGTCGGCAACCACGTATGACATCTACGGTCACTGACCCCACCGCGCCACGACCACAACCTCGAGGCGTTCGAGGCCGAACTCTTCGAGACGCCGCGATGATCGGGATCATCGACGAGAGCACACCGTGGCTCACCAGTGACCGCGACGAGGTGCTGATGCGCTCGCGCTGGTCGTCATTGCAGCCGATATCGAGGACGAGGTCGGTGTCCATCTCCGGTCGAACCTGAATCGCAAGCGACCGTTTCATTGGGAATCCGATGTCGGCCCCACGCAACGACAGCAGTCACGAAGACGGCACTCCACAGACCGCAATCGCGGCGAAGTCTCTCGATCATGGCCCGGTGTGGCGGGCTTCGCCGGCGCCGTCGACGATCCAGCATTCGATCGATCCGCTGACGAGCCCCGTGAACGACTCGGCCGGATGCAATAGCGGGCTCGGCGCATTGAGTGCCTGGACGAACGCGAGTCCCTGATCGGGCTTCATGACGCTGACGATCGTCGCAACGGCATCGGCGGTGGCGGCGTTCGGCGCGACGACGGTGACGGAGAACCGGCTGTCGAGTCGCTGCCCTGTCCGTGGGTCGAACGAGCGACCGACCGGTCGGCGGTCCTGCCCATCCTGTCGCAGAGTTGTGAGGGCTGCGTTGCGCAACGTCACCAGCGGAGTAGTTCTCGCCAGATCACACGGGCCCTCGATAGCGAGTTCGAAGTGGCCGTCACCGCGGTGCACGACCTTTCCGCGAGCACTGACGATCAGGCTGCGCAGGTCGCACGTGCGCCATGCCGTTTCTATGGCCAGATCCACGATGAACCCATCGACGATGGCGGCCAGATCGAGGTCGTGACAGCTTTCGGTCTGGCGCAGGAGGTGCCCGTCGAACCGGTACGGAGCGTCAGCGATGTCGTTCGCGATCTCGTGGAGTTCGCCGAGACTGGGCTGGCAGCCGTCGAGAGCAGCCTGGTACCACAGGCGCTGAAGTCGTCGCGCGCTGACGTTGAAGACGCCGCGACTGCAGCGTTGCCACTCCAACGCTGTCCACAGCAAGTCGTCGAATTCACCGGTCGTTGTTGCTGCAACGCCGGCAATCCAGCGGTGCATCAGACTTGTCTCGTTGTCGCGATCGAAGATCGCACCGAGGCGTACGATCTCGTCGTTCACGATCGTCTCGGCTCGACGCGCGTCGACGAGATTGTCGGCGGCAGCATTGATGCGGACCACGAGGTGATCGCCTGCTGACTGCTCGACAACGTTCGTGGGGAGATCCACCGGGTCGTGACGATCGGTGATGCGGGCGCGCACGCGTTTGGAACGGGTCACAGGGTTGTGCTCAATCCATTCTTCGTGTGGACGGCAGTCAGGCCGAGGGGATCTCGCCGTGCACCCAGACGTTGATCCCCAGGGGCATCAGGTCGGCTTCCCAGATGAAGTCCATGGCGGGCACGCTGACTCGCACGCATCCGTGGGATGCGGGGTAGTTCGGGATGCTGTTCGATCCGTGGACCGCGATTCCACCGACGAAGTACTTGGGACGGTAGATCTCGCCGAGGTCCCCTGCCCACCATCCTTCGGGACGTTCCCGTTCGGTGTGGTAGAGGCCGACCGGGGTCACTGCGTCGCCGCTTTCGATCTTGGTCGGGTCCTTGTCGTTGACCGCCTCGTACGGGATCTCCGATCCCGTCGATCCGTTGAAGACCCACACGGCAAGACCGTCTTGGACGATGAAGACCAGCTGACGCGACTTGTCGATCTCGATGAGCGTCCCGGCGTTGGCCGATCCTGTTGCTCGTGTCCCTTCGGCGGACAGCAGCGCTGCGGTCTCTTCGTTGACCGAGGCAGTCGTCGCCAGTCCGTGGTACTTCTGGAATGCCATGACGGCCTGCGTGGTGGTGAGACCGTAGTCGCCGTCGCTGGATTGGAGCCAGAATCCGAGTTCGAGAAGCCGCTCTTGGATGCGAGCGGTCTCGTCGCCGTTCGATGTGCCCACGGCGACGAGCGGGGTTTCGAGCGCCGGAACCGAGACGGGCGTTGGTGGAACGTACGCAAACGCCACTGGCACAACGGCGACGGATTCGGCTGGCTCGGCAAGTACGGGCGGGTTCGTCGGTGCGACGGCGATGGTCGTAGATGTCGACGAAGCGGGGGCGTCGGTCGTCGTGGCGGGTGCGGCTTCATCATCGAGCGGCGCAAGCGAGTTGGTGGACTGCGAGGCCGTCTCCACGTTCGCACGAACGGACGAGGCCGCATCACGTTCCGATGTGCCGGCGGTGTTGGACGGCAGCGATGTCGCGCATGCGCTGAGACCGAGTAGTCCGAAGGCGAAGAGGTAGGCGCTTCGCCGCACAGGCCGGCCCGGGGTGGGGATGCGACTTGAACTCACCTTCTCGATACTACGACGTCGTGTAGTAGCGAGCGGCGTCTCGATCGGAAAATTCTCCATCAGGCTGCTGGGGTTCCGGCGGAAGGATTCGGGATGGCTCTACTGCGAGCCGATCCGGTCCATGGCGGGAGCGCTCCGACCGCGAAGGGCGAAGGCGAGCGCCTGCAACGCAAGGACGCCGAGACCGGCGAGCAAGAACGGCATCCGGAACCAGTCGAGGCTCGGTGGCGGCTGCTTGTGGAACGACTCGGTGAAGTGGATGAACAGGAAGTAGCCGCCGTGCAACAGTGAGAGCACGAGCACGGTCTCGGAGAGGCGATGAAGCCAGGTCCACGCCGGTCGGCCAAGGAGTCGCATCGCCAGGTCCGACGAGGTGGCGGCGAGGATCAACGCAAGGATCAGTGCCGTGAGGCCGATGAGGTTGGCGAGTCCGAAGCCTGGTTCGAGCCGGGCCTCGCGACCGAGTTGCGGGACGAACTCGTAGCCAAGGAATCGACGCAGGCTCCAGCGAGCCCATCCGTTGAGGATGAGGACGCCGTGCAAGGTCGCTGCGAGCGCGAACCAGATGCCGATCTGCCGCCGCCACCGCAACCAACTGCGCGTCGATGGAAACAGCTTGGCGAGGGGTCCGAGAATCAGTGCAACGAGCAGCAGAACGTAGGCGGCGTCGCCAACCGCCTTCCACAACCTCATCTCGGCGACCCAGTTCGAGCGGACCGCCCAGAAGGTGGCGACCAGACCGGCGGCACCGGAGGCGACGATGGCGTGGCGGGCCCACCGGCGCCGCTGGTTCACCACGAGGGTGTGGGGTGGTGATGTGGGCGTGGCGGGCCGCCGAGAGGTCCGGCTCGTTGTGGTTCGTTGCTTGCTCGTCATGTCGGGGGAACTGATTGCTGTGTCGTGGTGCTCGGGGTTGAGGGCGGAGCGGCTTCGTCGATCAGCTGCTGGCCGCGCCAGAGCACGACCGCGGCGGCGGTGATGGAGACAGCAGCGACGACCAACGAGGAAACATGTTGGCGGGTCAGGCCGTCGCCGACGTGCGGAAGCCAGATCGAGCCGACCGCTCGGACCGATGCGACGCTGGCCGTGGCGGCGAACACGATGACCGACGTCGCACGGCCTCGTCGAGCGAGGATGCGGACAGCGACGGCTGCCGCGACGACCGCCGCACCCATCAACCACCCCGTCGGAATCATGGTGGTCGAGAGCCCGGGAGGTCGCAACCCGATCGGGCTCTCCGGTCCGAAGCACCCGTCGCGAAAGACGCAGGCCATCTCGTAGCCGGCGTATCCGATCATCGCGAGCGGCGCCAGGTCCGCAATCCGGTCGGCCGGCGAGTCTCCGCTCCTGCGTGCGCTCCACATCGCAGCGGCGACCGCCGCAGCAACTCCGGGCCAGAACTCGACCCCACTTCGGATGATGAGCATGTCCGAGATACTGCCGATCGAGGCCGGATCATCGAGTGCCAGCGTCGTGAGACGCCCCACGGCGAGCCCCGCGAAAGCCGGTCCGATCGCGACATCGAGAAAGCCGACCGGCCCTTCCGTGCTTCGAATCGTCCACCACGACGCCACCAACGTCGGGACGCCGAACGCGATGATGATGCTGACCATCAGACCGAAGTCGATCATTCGAGCGCATCCTCGATGAGGCCGGCGAGACGCTGTTCGGAGATCCCTCCGTTGACGCGGGCACGCATCGCACCGTCGGCACCGAACACGTAGGTCGTCGGATACGCCGTCAGACCCAACTCGACACGGATCTCACCGGTGCTGTCGAAGACGCTCGGATACGTCAGGCCGAGGTCGGTGAGAAACTGTTTCGCGGCCCTCGGGTCGTCGTTGGTCGCCAAGCCCAGGATCACGGCGCGACCGGCGTATGCGTCGGCGGCGTTCTGCAGGAGCGGCATCTCGGTACGGCAGGGCGCACACCATGACGCCCAGATGTTGACCACGACGGGCTGTCCACGGAGGCCGACCAGGATTCCTTCGAACTGGTCGAGTGACACGTTCGGAAACGACCCCTCCTCCGGGAGATCGATCGGGTCGCCGGTCGCTGTGAAGTCGGGGAGGGACGGCGTGTCGAGTGCGGTCCACGCCCCCCACGCCCCGACAGCGACGACCGCGACGATCGCAATGATTCGTCGAACCCCGAATCGATGGGGAGTCGACGTCGATTCGGTGAGGGTCGCTGTCCATATCTACGACATTGTGTCGTAGTCTGAGGCCGTGAGCGCGTCATGATCAGCGGAACGATCGCTTTGGCCTTCACCGCTGGGATGGTTGCGACCTTCAATCCATGCGGCTTCTCGTTGCTGCCGGCGTACATCGGCGCCTTCGTTTCCGGTGACGACAGCTCGGAGCGCATCGAGCGACGCGTCGCTTCGGCGTGCGGAGTTGCCGCTGCCGTTTCAGTGGGATTCGTCTTCGTCTTCACGACCGTCGGTTTGATCATCGACAGCATCGCGAGCGAGGCGCGCCGTCAACTCCCGTGGGTCACGATCGTGATCGGCGGCCTGCTCATCGTCGCCGGTATCGCAAGTCTCGCTGGATGGAAGCCGACGCTGGCACTCCCCGGTCCGCGACTCGCCACAGGAACGAACAACGGCTTCGGGAAGATGGTCGGCTACGGCATGACATACGCAATCGCCTCGCTGTCGTGCACGATCGGCCCGTTCCTCGCCGTGACCGGCACCGCGTTCTCCCGATCACCTGTCGAGGGAATCGCTACGTACGTCACCTATGCGCTCGGCATGGGAGCCATCGTCCTCATGTTGAGCGTGGCCTCCGTGCTCGCCCAGAGCACCGTCGCCGAGCACCTGCGACGTCTGTCGCGCATCGCGCCCCGCGTCGGAGGTGCGCTCATGGTGATCGCTGGCGGGTACGCCATGTGGTACGGACGATGGGAGTTGGCCGTGTATGACGGCGATCTCGACACCGATCCGATCATCGCGGCCATGGAGCGTGTTCGGGTGCGTTTCGTCGAAGCGATCGAAGGCATCGGTGCGCAGCGGATCGCAGTCATGATCATCGTGGCCACGATCGGTGTGACGCTCATCGCACGGGCGATGCGTTCACCAGGTTCGCCGAGCGATGATCGCCTTGTTCCGTCAGCCGACCACGTCCGATCACACAGCAGGGAGCAAGAAACATGAGTAACAAGCAATCCAAGCGCGCTCGGCGCGAAGCAGAACGCCGAGCACGGCAACGACGTCGACTCGTCGGGTGGGGCGGCGCGGTTGCGGCTGTTGCGCTTGCAGTCGTCGGACTGGTCTTCGTCAGCGGATCCGGCGACGAAGCAGCAGCGATGGCTCCCGACTTCGCACTCGAGACCCTCGATGGAGAGACCCTGCAGCTCAGTGACTATCGGGGTCGCCCCGTCGCAGTCACGTTCATGCACTCGTTTTGACCGGCGTGCAACGCCAGTGCCCCCGAGTTGCGGGCGGCCTACGAGAAATACAGCACCCAAGGCTTCGAAGTCCTGTCGGTCAGCATTCAGGAAGGCGATGCCGAGGTCGCAGAATTCATCGAACGCCATGGCCTCGAGTACCCATTGCTGATGGACCGAGAAGGTTCGACGACTGCGACCTACGAGGTCACGTCGACCCCGACCACCTACTTCATCTCGCCTGAGGGCACGATCGTGGACAGTGTTGCAGGTGTCGTCACCGAGGATTGGCTCGTTGCCAACGTCGAGCAGTACCTGGCGGCCTGAGGTCCAGTCGGCTGTCAGTTCATTGCGTTGCGTTCGGCGAAGGGCGATTCACGATCGACGGCCCCACGTCTGCGATGGCGTCGTGCTGTTGGTGACGACGTCATCGGTCGCGGGAACTCTGCATGCAGCATCGACGGCAGGAAACGGATTCTCGGCGACGGCACCCGGGTGCGTTTCGAAGTGCAGGTGCGGCCCACCGGCGTTCCCGGTGCTGCCGACATACCCGACCACCTCGCCCGCGTCGACGTCCCGGCTCTCGCCCTCCCACGCACCGAGATGGGCGTAGTAGAACTTGTCGCCCCCGGCGGTGGTCAGCCAAATCGCGTTGCCTGCGGAGTTGCTCGTGGTCATCTCCGCGAAACCGGCGGCGGCCGCGAGGATCGGTGTCCCGCGTGGAGCGACCATGTCGACGCCCTGGTGTCGTCGGCCTCCCGACCGCGGATCACCCCAGTCGTCGAAGAAGTCGCTGTCACCGTCGACGGGGCAGGCGATGTTCGTTGTCTCGGGCGCCGACGACGTGACCAGAGACCCGCTGTGGGCGCTTGCCTGCGACGGGAACGCAGCCAACGAGGTCAAAAGGCCTGCGGCAGCAACGAGGTGGCCACGGAGGGCGATCTTCCGGATCAACATCCGGCAACATTACAGTTAGATGTCGAAAAGAGAACAGTCTCATGTCGACAACGGGTTGAGGAGAGAGCGGCGCTGGACAAAGTCTGCGTGGCGGGATTGAGGCGAACGCGACAGCCGTCCTCGAACCGACGCACGCTGCCGATCGCTGCGTCAGGGTCGTGCACCTGAATTGCAAGCACCTCACGGTCTTCGAAGAGCACGCCGAGTTCGAGATCGAGATCGTCCCGCGAGGTCCAAGAGCACCGGCAACCCGTCAAGAGCTGGCGGTGATCACCGTCGGTCGATCGCCAAGGGGCGAAACGCGCCGAGCCGTGACTGGTTGATCGTGCAGCCCGGCCGGAGTTCGTCTCCTCAACGGTACGAAATCGTGTACGCGTCAACGGCCTACCGATCGGGAAGTTGCCGATCGGAACGTTGTCGGACGAAGCCTGCGGTGGTGAGCGCCACGATCGCGGCCAGGGAGCCGACGGCGATGCCTGCCGCAATCTGGACGGGTGGTGTCGTCGACGCACGGGTGCGATACAGCTTCGTGCCTTTCGTGGCGAGTTCTTGCGAGCCGATTTGGACGGGAATCCAGGCCTCGACCATGTCGTTGGTTCCGTCCGTCTCCTCGCCGGTGACGTAGACGAACCAACGGCCGTCGCTGTCGACGTCGATCGTGCCCGACCATTTGCCATTGTCGAGTGCCAATGGGGAATGGAGGGTTCTGCCGGCGCGACGAGCCACCAGCTCGAGTGGCCGGGCGGTGAGGGGAGCGCCGGTGCTGACGGCCTCGACGAAGATCGTGCGTTCGGTGACGGAGGCGCAAAGTGTGACACCCGCGACTTCATCGCCCTGTCCGGGGTCGTGCGCTTGCGTCGTTGACGGGACCGCGAGGACGATCGTGATGGTGACCCCGATCGCTGCCGCTGCGATGGTCGCCGCGGGTCGCAGGGGCGGCATCGTCCACCGGGAGGTTCGGTCGAATCCAGCAATCGTGAGTGCGACGCCCACGGCCGCCAGCGGGAGTCCGATGGCGACGTCGGTCGCCGTGACCGCAACGGCACCCGGGGCCAGGCTGAGGTATGGCACGTACACAGCGAGGACGGCGAGCGTGAACAGGGTCGTCCGACGGAACCCGTGGTTCCCTCGGCGAGCCGTGACGTCGGCGACGAACAGGGCGGGGATAACGACAGGAATGATCGGCGTCGACAGCCCTCCCATCCGCAGGCCGAGAATGACGGTGATCATCGCCAGCGTGTAGACAACGCCGGCGGTCACCGCTGGATACCGGAACTTCCGCGCAGCGATCTGTGCGGTAAGGGCGCCAGCGGACAGGGCGGTGGCGAGAACCGGCAAGTACCAGCGTGGCGAGAATTGGGGGACATCGGAGTCGTACTCGAGGACGAGCACCAGCCAGGCACCGATCGTGGGGGCCGCGGCGGCTCCCTGCGTGACGGCGGCGAATCGCCCGGATCGTGCGGCGGTGCTGTCGATCAAAAGGAACGACGTTGCCAACGCGATCGTGCCGACGAGTGCAAGCAGGTGTGGCGGGCTCCACAGCACTGCGTCACGTCCGAACGCACGGTGCCACCATTCGTCGACCGGGGCCGAACCCAGTACGACGGCGGCTCCGATGATGCCGATTCCAGATGCCGTCGTTGTGTGTCGGCGCCACCCGACGCCTCGATGCAGTACGACCCACGCAGTCAGCGATGCGAGCGCAACGGCAACACCGGCGTAGAGCGCGATGTGTGGCGGACTGAGCAGGGAGTCGCGTCCCTTGTCGGTGTGCCATGCGTCGTCCCAATAGACCCCGTAGAGCGCGGTCCCCATGCCGGCGAGCGCCGCGAACCTGAGCGGGCCTGGGAGCGCCTCGGGCGCCCGGGGCAATGCGATGTCGTTGGCCATGCGACCAGCATCGTGGAGACCTCCTGTTCTGGCTTGTACGTACCGGTCGAGTTCAGCGGATCCACGTGGCGGCGCCGACGACATCGATCGGCGCAATGCCGAACATGTCGTTGAACACGCGGCTGAAGTGCGGGCCGTCGGAGAAGTGGGCGGCGTGCGCTGCTTCGGTGATCGTCGACCCAGTGGAGAGGCGTTCGACGGCCGTGACGAGCCGCAGCCAGCGCACATAGGACCGCAGGGGAATCCCGACCTCGTCGGTGAACACGTGGGTCAGCCGACTGGTCGAGACGCCGATGTCGGCTGCAAGCGCCGACATGTCGACCGATCCGTGATCGATGAGGTCCGGCAAACGGAGCAACGCTTCATGAACAGCTGGGTGTCGACTCCGCCGCAGGTTCGACAGCGAATCGCTGATCCCAACCGCAGCGAGTATTCGCTGCACGAGTTGGTCGGCGCTCGACCAACTGTCGGGGAGTAGCGCGCCGACGAGTTCGGTGACCGACGGGACCGGGCCGGTCGCCGGTGGGTCACGGAGCGCTGCGCCCGCCGAACTCTCCGGCTCGATGTAGATCGTGACGACGCCATCGCAGCTTCGACCGAACGCATGCCGTTCGTCGGGAGCCACCACGACGAGTGGTCCATCGACTTGGTCGGCGTCAGGACGCTCCACCAGGGATGGGCCCTCGTGGAGCACGATCTGGTACGCGTGGTGGGCGTGCGCCTTGGTCGGCCCGACGGAACCCGCATACAGCACCCACCACGGACCGACAGCAAGCCTCCCTCGCCACGCTTCGAGTGTCATCTCAGCGAAGTTGTGGAGAAGTGGCTGCATTGCTGAGTGGGTCCGGCAAGTACGACATTGCGTAGTAGAATACTGCTTCATGTCGAGTCGAACCTCTCCGCCGCCCGCGAAGCGATCTGGCGTCGCACATCGATTGGTGATGGCAATCGGGCTCATGATCGGGCTCGGTGCAGCGTTCGTGGCCCCGACGACCGTGAGCGCGCACACCGGTTTCGAATCGTCGACGCCTTCCTCCGGATCGGAGGTCGAGGAACCCGTCGATGCTCGTGACCATCGTCTTCACTGGAGAGTCGACGCCTGTCGGCGACGAGTTCATAGCGCTGACACCGGAAGGTGTCGTGCAGCCGGCCGCAAGTGTCGAGACCGTCGACAACAAGGTCTTCTCGGTCCGATTCGACCCGCCACTCGCAGGAGGCCAGGTCGGTATCCGCTGGAACGTGCAGGCAGCCGACGCTCATCCGATCGAGGGAGCGTTCGCGTTCACTGCCAACACCAATGGGCAGTCGACGACAGCGGCAGCTGCAACCGACGCCTCGACCGGGGAGTCGCTCGACGAGTTCCTCGAAACCAACGACTCGGGCGGCATCGGGCGACTCGGTGGGTTGGTCGGAGTCGTCGGCGTTCTCGCCGCTGTCGTGATCGCCGTGGTCGTGCTCCGCGGGCGGCGTGACGAAGCGGGTGCGGCGCAAGCAGCAACCGAGGCGACTCCTGTGGCACCTGATGGCCCCTGAGGCCGGGTGAAGGTCCTCGCTGTAGGTGTTCGCACGGTGTGATTGGTTTGCGCGACCCGCGTTGTCGGGAACGTATTCCGCCGTTGGAAGATCACGAAAGGATCACAGGATTCGCCGGACTGTTCTGTTCTCGCTCGTAGAGCGAGGACGGACCTGGACGATCCGGACAAGAGGCCCGTACAGAAGGGGCTTTCCTGGATTCGGCTGGACGCATCGGACGGATTTCAACCGGCTTGAAACCCCCTTCCACTCACGTGGAGTGCGGGTTCAAGTCCCGCCCGGGCACTCGGGTCTGCTCCCGAGCTGGCTGACATCGAAGGATCAACCGGACAGGGGCAGACCAGGGCGTTGTGGTCCGCTCAGCTTCTGAGGCGTGGGTGTCCCGGTGTCGTGCGATCCGCCGATCGGCAGCACGCGGGTCGCCTCGATCAACGTGAGTTCATCGGGGACCCGGTGCCGTCGCCCGGCACCGAACGCGACCCGACCCGGCAGTCGCTCGTGCGTGAAGTTCAAGAGACCCGGATCGTCGGACACCTCACATCACCGGCGATCCGTACATCTCACCGAGCGGATCGGAGATCATTTCCAGGCGCTCTCCATCCGGGCCGCAAAAAGAGATCGAGCTGCCGTGGATGTGCGCGTACTCGACGCCGAGCTCGTCGAGCCGGTCCTTCAGTCGGGCCCACTTCTCGGGTTCGACCGAGATCGCGAGATGATGGAGTCCACCCAGCACTTCTGCGTAGGCGCTGTGTTCGAGACCCGGGAAGTCGAAGAAAGCCAACGCATTCTCGTGGCCGATGTCGAAGAAGAAGTGCGTCGAGCCCGGGTAGTCACGGTTCTCGAACAGTTCGGTCAGCGGGAACTCCAGGACCTCTTGATAGAAGCGGATGGTCCGCTCGACGTCGCTCGACACGAGCGCCACGTGATGCACACCGCGGGCGGCCGATCGCAGCCGGTCCTGCGGAGCCATCAGATATGTGCCCCGGAGGGCGTCCCACTCGGCCTCCCGGTCCGGTCCTGCTTCGACGTGGTCGGCGGTGGCGTGGTCGGTCTCGGTCATCACCTCGCTCCTGTCGTCCAGATCAGCACTTCGGCACCATCGTCGCCTGCAACGAGGGAGAGATCGTCAGCGTTCGTGAGCCGGGCGGCGTCGCCGGTGTCGAGTCGTCCGTTCGCTTCGAGTTCACTGGTGCCCTTGGCCACGAACAGGTGACCGAATCGGGCTTCGGGGACGTCGATCTTCTCACCGGGCTGCAACCTGGCCGCCCACAGCACAGCATCCTTCTGTTGGATCGAGATCGCCGAGTCGTGTCCCTGACCCGAAGCGACGGGCACGAGGCCACCGCTTGCCAGTTGGTCGTTGATGTCCATCTGTTGGTAGCCGGGGTCGATGGCTTCGGAGTCGGGAAGCACCCACATCTGGATGAAGTGGACATCGGCGCTCTTGCTCTTGTTCTTCTCCGAGTGCCAGATGCCGCGCCCTGCGCTCATGCGTTGCGCGAGGCCGGGGTAGAGCAGACCGCGGTTGCCTTCTGAATCCTTGTGTTCGAGTTCGCCGTCGAGCACCCAGGTGACGATCTCCATGTCCTGGTGCGGGTGGGTCTCGAAACCGGTCCCGCCGGCGACCCGGTCGTCGTTCAGGACCAGGAGCTGGCCGTGGTTGGTGTTGCTGCGGTCGCGATGGTGTCCGAAGCTGAACGAGTGCTTCGAGTCGAGCCACCCCATGTCAGTCGTGAAACGATCGGCTGAGCGGCGGATGTCGATGGGTGAGTTCCTCATGATCTGTACAACCACGACGTCGATCAATCTATTTCCATTCGGAAGAAAATGCAGAACACGATCCTGCGTCGCCTCCTCGACACCGACCGGCCACGGACCTCCGGCGACTGATTTCGGAGCCCGAGCGGCTGGTTGTGAGCGTCCATGTCAGCGCACATGGGCGATTCGACCCGATGAGCTGACGCGAACGCGCAGCTCAGGCCGGGCCATCGAGGGTGTGTCGTTCGCTCACTGTCGGTGGAGCGTGCTCCCGGCCAGGTTGCTGCCCAGCAGGATTCCCAACGAGATCCCGACCATCGAGGTGATCGTCGTGACGAGCGCAGACGACCCGGCGATCTGGCCGTCGTCGAAGATGCGGGTGACGCTTTCGAGACCCAGCGCGCCTGGTACGAGGATCCAGAAGCCGGGAAGGAACGTCACGAGCGGTGTCGGACCAGACGGCTGGCGCGCTGCGAAGATCGCCACCGGAGTCATCACGAGCGCACCGAAGAACGCCGAGAGCGAACTGCCGAAGAACAGTCCGCCGATCACCTGGCCCGAGTAGGCGACGTAGAGCACCACCAGGATCCAACCCCGTGCCGACGTGCGAGCGCCGTTGAACCACACCACGCCGAGCCCGAACAGTGCCACCCCAGCCCAGGGGAGGACCACTGCGAGTGGTCCGTCGAAGCCGGACCGCAATTCAGCCGAAGGCACCCCGACGAGCTGGCGCCCGGCGACGATCCCGATGGCGAGCAGCACGAGCTGCATCACCCCCGAGGCCAGGCGGGAGACGCCCGAGATGATCTGGCCGGTCGCGAGTTCGAGCACCGCCATGGTCAGCACGGCTCCGGGCAGGAAGGTCGCGAGTGGCGCCACGAGGAGCGGGAACGTCAGGAGACCGTCGACGATCCGGGCGGCGGTGAAGACCGAGACCGACACGACCGCCGCCGCAAGGAGCGGGACGAACGGCTGGTACGACGCGGCCAGGCGGCGCGTCGACAGCCGAAACGCACCGATTACGACTCCCAGGACGATCGCGATGGCGATCTCGCGCCATCCTCCGCGCAGGATGGTCGTGAGCCCGACCGTGGAGCAGACACTTCCGACGAGCGCCAGCCTGGTGCGGAACGGCGGCGGCGCAGTCCGGATCTCTTCGAGGCGTCGCCGACCGGCGTCGGGGCCGATCGCGCCGCTGCTCGCGCCCTCGACGAGACGCAGGACGTCGTCGATCTGGTCCAAGCGCAGCGAGGTCTGGCCGGCGGAGTTGACCCGTGTGGCGACGTCGTCGCCGCCGGGGATCGACACGATGAGCGCAGTCGGAAGGACGAGCACGCCGAGTTGATCGACCCCGTTCGCACGCGCAACGGTCTGCAGCGTCGACGCGACGTGGCTGACGGCGTCGCCGGCGTCGATCAGTGCTTCGCCGAGCGCGATCAGAAAGCCCAGCGTGGCGCTGTGGTGCCTGGTCGTTCGCCCTGAGTGCTCGCTCGAGTCGGAGTCGTCTGATCCGTCGTGGATCGGTGCGTCAGGCGGCGCACCCGCGAGCGGAGGTCCGATCCTGCGGTCGCGCCGAACGAGCAGGTACGACGCAGCCGCCACCGCCCCCAGCACGAGCATGGCCAGGACGATCGATCCGACCGGGATGGCCGAGTCGGCCACCCGTGGTGATGCGCCGATACGGACCACTGGGTCGGTCGGAACGTCCGACTCGTCCTCCTGCCTCTCTTCGGGCTCGACGATGGTCGGTGGAGCGGTGTCCGGTTCGGTGTCCGGCGGACCCGTTGGCAGCGTCGACGACGGTGGGTTGGTGGACGGCGGGCTGGTGGTCGGCGGGCTGGTGGTCGGCGGGCTGGTGGACGCAGGGCTGGTGGAGGCTGGCACCGTGGAGGTGGGGGCCGGTGCCGAGGATGGCGGCGGCGATGCCGAGGTCGGCGGCGTGGCCGAGGTCGGCGGCGTGGCCGGATCGGGCTGAGCGGCGGAGGACTCCGGGTCGGGATCCAGGGGCGCCACCACCTGCACGACGCTCAGTTGCGGTGTCGGCTGCGGCGTCGGACGCTGATCCGGGGAGCCTTGGCCCCCGCTCAGCAGCAGGATGCCCGCGAACCCGATGGCGGTCAGAGCGGACATCGAGGCGACCGTATCCCGGTGATCTCCGACGGCTGCCTCACCCCGGTGGTGGACCCTTGGCACACCAGACCGCCGTCGGTTCGGGAGTGTCTGGGTGTACCCGGGGTCGGCATTCCGGTCCGCCAGGCGATCGACCCGGGGAGCCGTCGGTGCGCTTCTCGGGAGTGTGCTCACCGAAGGTGACGACACGATTGCGGCGCAGGTCGTCGTGTCCGATCTTCGTCGTGCGGGTCGCTCCGACGAGGTTTGCCCTCTGCAGCACCGGGAACCAATCCACCAGCGGGATGAAACGAGGAGCAGCCGAGATGCAGAACCATGACATGCGCCGAGAAGACGTCGAAGCGATCATCGTCGGAGCCGGACACAACGGGCTGGTCACAGCGGCGTATCTCGCGAAGGCGGGCTGGAACGTCGTCGTGCTGGAACGCAACGACGACGTCGGCGGCGCAGTACGCAGCGCTGAGGTCACCGAGCCCGGATACGTGCACGACCTCTATGCGATGAACCAGAATCTGTTCATCGGCTCGAAGGCCTACGAGGACTTTCGTGACGACCTCGAACGTCATGGGTTGGAGTACTGCATCTCGGACAAGCCGTTCTGCAACGTGTATCCCGACGGATCGAGCAGGAAGGTCTACTCCGACCTCGACCGCACGGTCGCCGGGATCCGCGAGCACAGCGACGCCGACGCAGACGGTTTCCTCAGGCTGCGCGATGAGTACGAACGGTTGTCCCGCTCGTTGCTGCCGCTGTACGACACGCCGCTCCCGTCACTCGCGGCAGCGCTCGCCATCGCCCGCGCCCTGCGCACCGAAGGCGTGGCAGACGTGGTGGGCCTCGCCCGGCTCGTCCTGCACTCGACGCGCGAGCTCGGCGAGGCCTATTTCGAGACCGAGGAGATGCGCGCTGTCATCGCGACGTGGGGGATGCACATGGACTTCGGGCCCGACGTGTCCGCCGGAGCCCAGTTCCCGCTCGTGGAGGTCTACAGCAACATGGCCAACGGCATGGCCGTGCCCAAGGGCGGTGCGTCGGCGATGCCTCGGGCGCTGGTCGGGATCATCGAAGAACACGGTGGCGTGGTGCGAACCGGTGCCGAGGTCGAGCGCGTCCTGACGACTGGAGGCGAGGCCACCGGTGTCCGCCTCACATCGGGCGAGGAGATCACTGCGTCGAAAGCCGTCGTCGCGAACCTCACGCCCAACGTGTTGTTCGAGCGGCTGCTCCCGGAGGAGCCGCTCCCCGAGAAGTTCCGCCGTGACGTGGCCGACTACACCTACGGACCGGGCACGATGATGATTCACCTGGCCCTCAGCGGTCAGCCGAGGTGGAGCGCCGGTGACGACATCGCCGACTTCGCGTACGTCCACGTCGCTCCCTACGTCGCAGACCTCGCACAGACCTACACCTCGGCGCTCAACAGCGAACTGCCGGCCGAGCCTCTGCTGGTCGTCGGCCAGCCGACCGTGGTCGATCCGTCACGCACGCCCGATGACGGCCACATCCTGTGGATCCAGGTCCGTGCTCTTCCGTTCGACGTGAAGCGGGACGCAGCGGGGGAGATCGAGCCGGGGTCGTGGGACGACATGAAGGAGGCATACGCCGACCGGGTCATGGCGAAGCTCGAAAAGTACGCGCCGGGCGTCGGCGCCCTCGTCACGAACCGGGTCGTCGAGTCACCGCTCGACCTGCAGCGGTCGAACCCGAACCTGCACCATGGCGACAGCGTGGCAGGCAGCCTTCACCTGCGCCAGAACTTCCTCTTCCGGCCGTTCCTCGGATGGTCGACCTACGAGATGCCCGTCGAACACCTCCACATGATCGGCGCCGCCACCTGGCCAGGCGGAGGAACGAATGGAGGTTCGGGTCAACTGGTCGCCGACCAGCTTCTCGGCAGTGGGATCCGGGAACGGGCGACTGGATGGTTGAGTGGCGTGATCGGCCGCTCGTGACCACCGATCGAAGCACATCGGAACGGATCGATGAGCCGTGACCGATCGGCTACGTTCGACGCCATGCGGTCCGCAACCATCTGCACCTGATCGACGTGGCACGTTCCCGCAAGGCCTACGACCGGGTGATCGAACTCCTCGACACCAGCAGTGCTGATTTCAGGACGCTCGACCATCCCCGTGAGAAGTCCACCGACGTCGTGAGTTCGATGCTCGGTTGCGACCGTGCGGCGTTTGTCGAGTCCACGGTCGTCATGGTCAAGATCAGCAAGAACGAGAAGGTGTACGTGTTGGCCGTGGTCCCCGGTGATCGCGAGACCGACTTCGGTGCGATCAAGGCAATGAGGGGCGGCAGCTATGCCGGGCATGCTCACCCCGACATCGCTCGGCGGCTGTCCGGTTGCGTCTCCGGTACCGAGGTTCCGTTCTCATGGGATCCCGAACTCGTCGTCGTCGTCGATCCGCTGGTGTACGACCACGACGAGATCTACTTCCATGCCGGCCGGCCCGACCGCGCTGTTGCTCTGGTTGCCGACGATCACCGCCGAATCGCGCAGGCCGCCGAGCATTCGATCAGCAAGTGATTCTCGAGCGAGGCTTCAGCGTCGTGACGCGGAACCGGAAGCACTTCGAGCCGATCAGAGGAATTCGCCTGCGGTCCATCGGTTGACTCCTCGGTCAACGAGCAACTGCCGCAACGCCCGCCCATCACGGACGCGACCAGGTCGTCGTCGGCGAGGTTGAACAGACAGTGGTCGGCGTGTCCGGTGTCTCGGTGCATCTGGAGCCAGCCGGTGTCGGTGGGTGTGCTCGTCCGCGTTCGGTGAGAACCAGCGTGCTTTCGCAAGCGGGTCGGACCACGCGGTGAACTCGCCGAGGCGTTGCGAGACGGGCGCGTTCGATGGCGAAGGTGTCGTAGATGACGGTCCGGATGCTCACCGGCTTTCCTCCTCGTCGTCGTCGTCGGCTGGGACTGGGACACCCCAGAACAGGTCGACGGTGGGTTCTTCCACTACACGATCACATCAGCGCATTTCCTCCGATGAACACCGCAAACGGTGAATCACCTTTGAACTGTCGGCGCTACCCGAGGAGTTCCCGACGCCAGCGGTCCCCGGTCCGAAGCTGCCAATGAGCGATGCGATGCTGGTACAACCAATCCGCCCAGCAACTATCTCGACCCTGCGCTCGCCGGCGCCGATCGGTCATCACCAGCATGATCGCCTTCGCACAACGGGCCGGTGAGCTGCGCTTCGGGCGACGTCAGGTTCGGGCCGCTGACTCGGCGGCGGCGAAGAGCGACGAGTCGGTGTCAGCCGGGAGCTGACCCGAAGCGCGACCGCGCTGTCGATTCTCGTCCGCTCGCGGTCACCTCGTGCACGGCGTCTGCCAGACGATCGAGATCGTGATCGTCGAGCCGACGACACAGCACGGGCAGGGCAATCGTGTCGTCGGAATCGATGAGCGCGCGGAGGTCGCCGGTCAGTGCGCGGACCGCATCGGAGTCGAGAGCATCGGACGAAAGCAACCGCTCCAAGATGTCGAGCGCCGACTCGGCGTTTCGCTCAGCAATCCACGCGAGGTCGTCGGCTCCTCCCTGAGCGACCCGATCGAGTTCGGGGTACACCACGGTTCCGACGAGATTGACATAGTGACCCAACTCGTACCGGAGCGACTCGGCAGCGGCGCCACGATCCGCTGCCGTCGCGCTACGAAGCAGTCGCAGCCCGTCCAACAGCGCTTCATGAGCGGCGACCACCGGATCCGTGAACCGTCGAGCGGCCGCGCTCGGGCCTCCATCGCCGGCCTCGCCGACCGTGCTGACATCGACGCCGACATCAGCGCCATGGGTCCGGGTCGCTCGAACTCGGACCGCAACAGCGGCGTCACCGTAGAGTTCGGCCGGCACGGCACCGGAATCCGCACCGCTGCTGGACCAGTCGGGCAGCTTGTCGATCTGACCGATGTCCACGACCGCCCGTCCGTGGATGAGATCGACGATGGGCGCAATGAGGTACGGGCCCGCATCATCGACGGAACGGGTGAGGTGCTGCTCGACCGACTCCTGACCGAGTTCGATCAGGCTCGCCACGGCCGAGCTCTGTTGGCTTGCGAGCGCGCACCGTGCACCGTCGTCGACACGCGCGAACCGTCGCTCCAGCTCGGGGAGTGCCTCCGGAGTGGCTGTCGAGGTTCTCACGGTGTCGATCAGGTGTGCGATGGCCAGGCCGTCGGACTTGCATGGAGTGCACTGGCCGCACGACTCGACCGACAAGAAGCGGGCAACGCCCTGCGCGACCGCGACGAGGTCGGTGTGTTCGTCGAACACGATGAAGCCGCCGGTGCCCAGTCCAGACCCGATGCTTGTGAGTCCTTCGTACGACAGCGGGGTGTCGAATTGTGCAGCTTCGAGCACGGAGTTCGCCGTGCCGGAGATCGCAGCGACGAGTGTCCGTCCTGGCAGCGGTCCTCCGCCGAGCGCGTCGATCACCTCCCACAGCGGCGTCCCCATCGAGAACTCACCCACGGCGTGTCGTTCGGTGTCACCGGTGATCGTGCAGACGATCGTGCCGGGAGACTCCGACGTTCCGACCTCACGAAACCAATCCGGCCCGTTGAGGACGATCCCCGGGACGTTCGCCATCGTCTCGACGTTGTCGATCAACGCTGGCGCCTCGCGGGTCCCACCCTCGCTCGCCATCTCGACCCACGCCGACGAGTTGCCCGAGGACGCGTTCGGATCGTCAAGGCCACGGCGGTATGGCGGTGTCACCCGCGGGAACGGATATCGCCCTTCGACGACCTCGAGGAGTGCTGACTCCTCGCCGAACAAATAGTCGCTCGGACCTTCGACGATGCGCATCTCGATGTCGTGGAGACCTTCGGCCTCGAACTCTGCGATCGCTGCGCGCAGCCGCCGGATCTCAGGTCGGAACGACGCCTTGATGGCCACGATGACCTCGGGCGCACCCACTGCCCGGGCAGCGATGAGCGCACCCTCGAGCACCCGGTACGGATTGCGGCGGATGATCGCCCGGTCCTTGAACGTGCCCGGCTCACCCTCGGCGGCATTCACGACCACCGCAGTCGGCTCGATGATGGCGCGACTGTCGGCCACCGTCCGCCACTTGATTCCGGTGGGGAACCCAGCCCCACCGCGCCCTCGCAACCCGGCGTCGGCGATCATGCCGATCAGGTCATCGGGCTCGGCTTCCGCTGCGACGGCCAGCGCCTGCCCACCCCCAGCCTCGAGGTAGGCAGCGAGGTCGGCGACAGGTTGAGCATCGAGCACTCGGTGAACAAGAGTCATGGCACCGGTCTACACCACGTTCGGGTCGAGGCGTTCGGTGGCAGACGAGGGCACCGTGCTTTCGGTCGCATTGCTCTCTGTGTTCGACTCGTGGAGACAGATGTCCGAATCCCTCATCACCAACACCGATGACACTGCGGCAGTGTGGGCGATGCCGCCTCTTCTTTCCGAATGTTGCAGCCATCCATCCCGCCCAGTTGAGGGAGTGGTGGGCTCGCCACGACTGCTCGACCCGGATCATTCCGAGCCCGCCGTGCATTCCGGGCGACTGACAGCGGTGCGACTGGGACCTTCGGCACTATCCGTGCCGACCTCGTGAGTCGAGTGTGGAGGACGATCAGGTGAACGCCTGGCACGATCAAGGGAGTATTCGATGTCGAAAGTCATGGATTCCGAGAACAGCGTCGCACTGGAAGGCCCGGCTCTGGCGGCTGTGGGAACGGAGCCAGAGGTCCGCGTCGGGCCGGAACGTCGGGTCGCCTCGTACGCGTGGGCGGCGGCACGGCTCTCGATCGGGTTCGTCTTCCTGTGGGCTTTCCTGGACAAGCTCCTCGCGCTCGGCTACGCCACTGGGACGGATCGGGAGACCGGTGCCATCGATCGTTTCGGTGATGCGGCCTGGATCAACGGTGGCTCGCCCACCAACGGGTTCCTGTCGGGTGTGGCCGGTCCGTTCAAGAGCGTCTTCGAACCGATGGCCGGAACGTGGTGGGCGGACTGGCTGTTCATGACCGGCCTTCTCGCAATCGGTGTCGCACTGATGCTCGGCGTCGGTATGAGGATTGCAGCGGCGTCGGGTGCGCTGCTCTTGGTGTTCATGTGGATGGCGTCGCTGCCACTCGACAACAACCCCTTCATGGACGACCACCTCGTGTACGCCATCGTCTTGATCGGACTCGCTGCGGTACATGCGGGCGACACGATCGGTTTGGGACGACAGTGGGCAGACACCGACCTTGTCAACCGCTACCCGATTCTGCTGTGAACTTCGACCCGGCCGTGACGACGGATCGTGTTCACTCACGCAACCGGTCCACGTGCGAAATCGCTGGCGTCTCGCTCAGCGACTCGTGTTCCGAGGGTCGCGGACCGCCGTGGCCAAGCCGGATGAGCACGGCCACAGCGATGACCACGATCGTCGTCAGCATTCTGCGATCGCCGTTCCGTCGGATCCTGTCGAGGGGCACGGCGTTGATTCGGTACACCGGCCGTCGCAGTCGACGACTCGTTGCTGGCCCGGTCGTGTGTGCACCCCACGACGACGGGATCGTGATCCCCGTCCGGTGACCCGAGACGAAGAAGCGGTGGCTCGGCTTCGAGACGGACCATGTCATCGACATCGACCCCGTCATGGCGTGGTGCTGGGCGTGACTCGCCCGATCCCATGCCCTGTCGGCGCCACGTCGCACACGGCGTCGACGACCACGCGGCCGCCATCGCCGCTGATCGGGGCGATCGCGACGGCATCGGCCCCGAGGCGCGAAACGAAGCGGGCGACTCCTGACTCGGATGGTCGCAGCGGAGCTTGATTGGTGGAGTGGCGACGTCGAGGGCGGGGCTGAAGGTCAGTGTGACGACCCGGCATCGCCCGTCAACTGTCAGTCGTCGACGAAGGCGAGGGCGGAGCGCACGACATCGTCGACGGACGCGGCCGTGTCGATCTGGTGGGCTTCGGGCCAGGGCTGGCGCCGCGATTTCAGCAGGTCGACGAGGTCGGGGGTTGCGTCGGAAGGGTTGTCGGGGTTGGCGAGTCTGCGCGCGATCCGTTCGCGGGCGATCGAATCATCGAGGACGCATTCGATCTCGATCACGTCGACACCGAGGTCGCCGACCGCACGCTGGATCGTGCTTCGATGTTGCGCTGACGCCCATGACGCATCGAGGACGACGCCGTACCCGTTGGAGATCAGCGTGCATGCCTCGCGACACTGCTCGGCATAGGTTGCGTCGACGGCCGCCGGGTCGTAGGCGCCCTGGTCGGGTGACGCGAAGGCGTGTTGGCCGTGCGGGATCTGCTCGACGTCGTGGCGGATCTCGTCGGTGGCCAGATGGATGTAGCCATAGTGCTCGGCGATTCGCCGCGCGAGCAGCGTCTTGCCGACCCCGGGCCCACCACCGACGAGGACGACGTTCAGCCGTGCCCGACGGAGGTGATGCAGGGCGAGAGCATGGTGGGAGTGAGCGATCTCTGCGCTTGCTGCGTCGCCCTGTTCGACACGGAGGCACGCCACTTTGGCGCGAACGTGGGCCCGATACGCGACGTAGTGGTGTGCCAACGATGGCGGATGCTGTTCGTTGCTGAACTCCTGGTACGCCTTCATCAGCAGCTGCGCCGGCGTTCGTCCCGCGAGGCGGTGGACGTCCATCACGAGAAAGGCGATGTCGTTGAGAACATCGTCGATGCGAAGCGCATCGTCGAATGCGAGGCAGTCGAGGATCCGGGGGCCATCGTCGAGGCAGTAGATGTCGTCGGCGGTCAGGTCGCCGTGCCCGTCGCGAATGAATCCGTCGGCGATTCGTGATTCCCGAAGCGTTCGGCTCTGGCGGAGATAGCTCTCGGCGAGTTGCTGGACGCCGGTGAACTCGTCGAGCGGGATGACGGAACCGGCGTGCGGCGCGAGCGCGTCGAAGTTGTCGCTCCAGTTCTGTTCGAGGCGTTCGATCGATGCGACGGGTCCAATGACGGGATCGGCAGTGGAGTGCACGGTGGCGATGCATCGTGCGACCTCTCGCAGGTACGACGTGGCGTCTGCGTGGTGGAGGAGTTCGCTGAGTCGTCGATCCGATGGGAGTCGACGCATCACGATCATCCGGTCCACGATGCCGTCGCCTTCGGAGACGTCGGCGAGCCCGAGGTAGACGTCGGGCGCGAAGCGCCGATTCAGTTCGAGTTCCCGTGTTGCGAGGTCGAGTCGTTCGACGGTGTCGAGCGTGCGAAGGAAAGGAAGGTCGACTCGCTTCGCGAGCTTGTAGACCCGGTCGCCGGCGAAGAACAAGGTCGAGATGTGCGTCTCGACGACCTGTGGCGCGTTCGATGAGGGCATCAGTCGTCGTGTTCGACGATCAGCACGTCGCACGGCGAGTGGTGCGCGACCTTTGTCGAGACCGAGCCGCGAAGAAATCGATCGACGGCACCGAGACCTCGTGCTCCGACGACGATGAGATCGGCGTCGACGGCCTCGGCTACGGCAAGGATGCTGTCCGCGGGGTGGTCGTCCGCTTGGTGGGTGACCATCGTGATCGATGGCCCCAACACCGTCTGTGCTTCGCTGAAACGGTTCTCTGCATCGAGTTCGGGGCTGACGAGGTCGTGGAACTCCGCGGGCAGCTCGGCGTGGATGCGTGCCATGTCGTAGGTCGAGTATCTGCGGCACGCCGCGACCACGTGAACTTCGTGAACGCCACTGAGTTCGGCGAGCTGGCCAGCGGCACGCACCGCGTCGAGTGCCCGCTTGGAGCCGTCGGTTCCGACGACGATTCGCTCGTACATGTTGGTGGTCCTTCCAGGGTGCGCCAGCAAACGGTGCTCGCCGGCGATTCCACTCCAGCTTGGGACCGCGAGCGCTGCTCGAACAGAGACGAAGGTCCCGACTCTCACGCCCAGGGTCGGGACCTTCGCTCTTGTTGAGCATTCCCCGATCCCGAGCTCGTGAGGCCAGGACACCATCGGGGACGTCGAAGACGGTGCCGCGCCGAGGCCGAGCGGTTGGACGAAGGTGCCCGATCCGTCGATCCTCCGGGAGTGGTGTGAGCAGGGCGCGATCGTGAGCGCGACGAACGCACGGTTGGCGAACGCCGGCGACGCTCAGCGCTTGTGGGAGGCGTCGGTGACCAATGCGTCGAGATCGATCTGGCCGTCGACGATCTGTGTCGCGACGTCGGTGAGCTTGGTGTTGGTGTTGCGCGACTGCGAGCGGATGTGCTCGAACGCGGTCGCCATGTCGATCTGCGCGTTCTCGGCGAGCATGCCTTTCGCCTGTTCGATGATGATTCGACTGTCGAGCGCGAACTGGAGCTGCTCGTCGCGGCGTTGTGCATCGGTGGCAGCTTGGGCTTGCAGGATCGTGATGCTGGCGAGGTCGGCGAACGCCTGGGCCAGGGCGATATCGCCCTCGGCGAGCGGACCGGAGTGCGCGCGGAACAGATTGAGGGCACCGATGATGTTGCCTCGGAGTCGGAGTGGGATCGCGTAGACGGAGTCGTATCCGGCACCGACCGCGTAGGGCGTGAACTGTGGCCAACGATCGATCGCTTCGTGGAGGTCGGTGGCGATCACGGGATGGCCGGTCGCGAAGGCTTCCATGCAGGGGCCCTGGTCGTTTTGGAGTTGGAAGAGCTCGAGGAGGCGGGCCTGCTCGCTCGACGCTGCGACGGCATGGAGTTGACCGTTGGAGTCGGCGAGCAGGATGCCGGTGGCGGCGGTGTCGAGGATCTCGACGCATCGGTCGGCGAGAGCGGTGAGGGAGTCGATGATGTCGAAGTCGGCGACGAGGGTGTCGGCGAGTTCGAGGAAGGTTCCCACGATCTGGGCTTCTCTGCTCGAATCGGAGTGCGATCGCTTGCTCATTCGTGTACTCCCGGTTGTGGTGGTCTGTCGTCGCCCAGATGGAGGCGGCGCGCAACGATCGCTTGGGAGACCGCTGCGACGGTCTGGTCGGTGGTGTAGGCGTGGGCTCGGATCCGGACCAACGCGTCGTGGATGTCGATGCCGAGTTGGACGGCGGTGATGCCGGACGCCTGATGAACCTCGGCACGGTGCGCATCGACGTCGCTCAACTCGTCGGCAAGCAGCGGTGCGAGTTCGCGGGCCTGGATGGCGGCCATGATTCTTGGGAGCACGAGTGCGAGTGCGCGTCCGTCGGCGTCTTGTTCGTCGGTGAGCAATCCGACATCATCTTGATACAGCGTGAGAACACCGACGGTGCTGATCCCGAGGTGGAGGGGGAACGCAAACACGGCGCACGCTCCGAGGTCGAGAGCTGGCGGGGCGTAGTTCGGCCAGTCGTTGCTCGTTCTTTCGGCGAGGTCGGGTTCGGTGACGATCGCTCCAGTGACGTATGCGTCGTGACACGGACCTTCGCCCAACGAGAACTGGAGGTCCTCCAGACGACAGACTCGCTCCGACGAACTGCACACCGGGCCACTGTTGTGTCCGCTCATGATCGAGATGCCAGCACCGCCCACTCGTAGGACGTCGACACTCGTCGTGCACAGGCTCGCATCGGGTCGCATGCCGGCGGCCGGCGCGAACCGTGCGGAGATCCTGCGCAGGCGATCAGAATCCATAGGACGCCGCCCGACGCCGACCGTGCTCGCGTCCAGCGGAACGAAGAACGTCTGGTCTGCGAGCTGTCGCCTGTCGGAACACGTCGAACCTCCTGGGTTCAACGCGCAACCAAGAATCCGGAGCGACGCGTCGATGGGTGAGAGATCACCCGAAACCTCGACCCTACTTGATCCTGCGATTGCGTCGACCTCCTGCGTTTCGACGCTGATGGTTGTGTCTTTGGACTCTGTTGTTCGTCTCGAGATGCGCTGATGCTGGAGACACCCTCGCCTGACCTCGATCGTCCAGGACTCCGGCAGGTTTCATCGACCAGCACGAAAGGCAACCATGAAAGCAGCACTCGTCACCGAGTTCACGAAGCCACTCACGATCGTCGATCGAGACGTCCCAATGCCTGGCCCCGGTCAGGTTCTCGTCCGGATCGAAGCATGCGGGCTGTGTCACACCGACATCCACGCCGCCAACGGCGACTGGCCGTTCAAGCCCACACCTCCGTTCGTCCCTGGCCACGAAGGAATCGGGTCGGTCGAGCAGCTCGGTGACGGTGTCACGAACCGCGCCGTCGGTGATCGAGTCGCCATCGCCTGGCTCGGCTCGGCCTGCGGAGCATGTCGCTACTGCATCGACGGACGCGAGACGCTCTGTGAACAGCAACAGGACAGTGGCTACTCCATCGACGGGGCCTTCGCCGACTACGCCGTGGCCAGCGCCGAGTACGTCGTTGCCGTACCCGACGCGATCACCTCGTTCGACGCAGCGCCGCTCACCTGCGCAGGTCTCACCACGTACAAAGCGCTCAAGGTCGCCGACGTCGCCCCGACCGAGAACGTCGCCGTGTTCGGGATCGGTGGCCTCGGACACCTCGCGGTGCAATACGCACGGATCATGGGCGGCACCGTGATCGCCGTCGACATCGAAGCCGACAAACTGCGTCTCGCAACCGAACTCGGCGCCGAGCACGTCGTCAATGCCGACGAGGTCGACCCTGTCGGGGCCATCCAACAATTGGGAGGCGCTGACGTCGCCCTCGTTCTCGCGGCCTCCACCGAGGTGTTCGAGCAGGCATTTGCGTCGCTGCGACGGGGCGGACGTCTGATCTGTGTCGCAATGCCAGCTGAGGAGACGATGAGCATCCCGATCTTCGACACCGTCGTCAAGGGCATCTCGATCATCGGCTCCATCGTCGGCACCCGCCAAGACCTCGCCGAAGTGTTCGCGCTGCACGCCGCCGGCAAGACCAAGGTGATTGCCGAGGCACGCAAGATCGACGACGTCAACGAGGCGATGGCCGAAGTTCTCGCCGGCAAGATCCCGGCCCGTCTCGTCTTCGAGTTCTGATGACACCTCCTCGGTACACGTCCAATTCGATCTTTGCCCTTGGAGGCCGCCTGTCATGACATCACCCTCGATTCCGCACACAGTTGAAGATGCGCTCCGCCTCGGCGACGGGTTTGCGTCCGACGAACGCGAAGCGATCGTCGACACCTTCGCCAGACTCGACACGCGCCTCAGATCGTTCACACCTGGCACCGTCGAGCTGATGCTCACGGTCAAAGATCGCGACGCTCCCGGGCAGCGGACAATGCTCGAGGCTCGGATCGCCGGCGTCGAACCGGTCCTCGCCACGAGCACGCTTGCGGACGTTTCCTCCGCGCTGATCGAAGTACGCGACGAAACGATTCGGCAGATCACCGACGCAAAGAACCAGACCGAACCACGCAACAACCGACGCCTCCGCACGGAGTTGCACGGCAAGCGCTCCGGTGATGCCCAATGACCTCGCGCTGGTGACACCTCCCCGTGGCGGGCTTCCCGAGCACTGACCTCCGGAGCGCGGCAGCGGCGACACATGGACCGTCGGCCCTCGGACTTGCTTCTTCGTCGGTTGGGCGTAAGGTGGAAACGGAGGGCATCTTGCTCTCGATCGCGTTGCTCCGAACCCTGGTCGCGTGTTGAACCCCGCCACGGGAGGCTCGACGTGTTCCACAACTGTTCCGATTCGCTCAACGCAATTGCGGCCTCGGCGGAAACTGCTGTGAGTCGTCATGGCGCCCCGCAGGTCCTGACGGCTCGGGGGCTCACCGCATGACCGCGGACGCAAAGGGACGATCGCTGTCGGACTCCGACCACATCGACACCGATCACACAGTCGAAATGACATGTGACGGCCGGTCTCAGCCGCTCAGCGATCTGGACGATACCGATGCGGTGCTGGCATGGGCGATGGTGGAAGCGTCGCCTGATGCTCTGGTCATGGTCGACGAACGCGGGGTCATCGAGCTGGTGAATCGACAAACCGAGGTGCTGTTCGGCTGTGATCGTGGTGAATTGCTGGGTCATCTCGTCGAGGTGCTCCTTCCCGGGCATCTCGCTCAGGTTCACGCTGCGCACCGGACGCGATATCGCGTCGCACCCGAGGTACGGACGATGGGTTCGAGCATGGCCCTGCTGGCCCGTCGGGCCGATGGGAGCGGGTTCCCGGTGGAGGTCAGCCTGAGCCCGTTCCGTGTGAGTGGTGAGTTGCGTGTGATCGCGGCCGTCCGCGACATCAGCGAACGTGTTGCGGCTGAGGCTTTGGATCGCGAGATTCGCCATGGCCTCGATGTCGTCGAGGACGGTGTGTTCATGTTCGACGCTGACACATTGCGGTTTCGATACGTGAACGCGGGAGCGGTCGATCAAACCGGTTACACCGCCGACGAGCTGCTCACGATGTCGCTGTTGCATCTCGAACCGGAGTTCACGGAGTCGTCGTTCCGTGGCCTGGTGGGCCCGGTCGTTGCTGGTGACGTCCCGTCGTTGCACTTCACGACTGTGCACCGTCGTCGGGACGGCACCGACGTCCCGGTCGAGATCGTGCTGCAAAGGTCGCCGTCGGAACCGGCGAGCGACGTGCGGGTGTGCGTGGCGTTGGTGCGCGACGTGAGTGAGCGCATTGAACAGGAACGCGCATTGAACAAGATCCAGCAGCGTGCGTCGCTTGCCGACGATCGCGAGCGCTTCGGTCGCGACATGCACGACAACGTGATCAGCAAGCTGTTCGCGACCGGCATGAGCCTGCAATCATCCTTGCACCGGACCGACGATCCAGCCGAACGACAGCGGCTGAACGATGCGATCGACGACCTCGACTCGACGATCAACGAGATCCGAACGACCGTCTACGGGCTGCGTTCCCAAGCTGACTGGGATCGCGGTGCGAAGGGAGCCATCCTGCAGATCGCTGCCCAGCAACGCGAACAGCTTGGTTTCGAGCCGAGAGTGCATTTCGTCGGCGAGATCGACGAGCTTTCAGACGACATCGTGGTCGAGGTCCTTGCAACGCTTCGCGAAGCGCTCGCCAACCTGGTGAAACACGCGCGCGCTTCGTCGGTCGACATCGCGCTGACTGTTGCCGGCGCCCTCGTCCGACTCGCCGTCACAGATGACGGTGTCGGCTTCGAGGTCGACGTTGTCGCTTCCGACGGGAGCGACGGCGACCCGCATCTCGGCAATCATGGACTGCACAACATGCGCCACCGCGCACGATCGCTCGGAGGTCATGCCACGATTTCATCGATTCCCGGCGAGGGCACCACCGTTGATTGGAACGTGCCGGTCACACCTGATCGCCGAGATTGACGCGAACGGGGCTGGATCGACGCGCGGTCGCTGCTCGATCCGTCACCTCACCTCGGTCGCCATCGGACGGTCGGGACCTCAGACCCTGTGCGCCGTGTCGTGGTATCGACATGCTGAAGTTCGGTCACCGACATGAGGAGTCGACATGAAATCACAGCCCGGCGACAAGCCCATGGTGTCTGCGGCGACGCGTCGGTTCCTGTGATCGGTCCCAGACCGACGCCCGACGACGCCGAGATGGCGGTCCGGATGCTCGACGGCTCACCTGATGGGTTCCTCCTCGTCGCTTCAGACGGCCGCATCATGCTGGCCAACCGGTCGGCGGAGACAATGTTCGGCTACGACGACGTGGGCCTCGTTGGTTGCTCCGTCGATGATCTCGTGCCCGACGATCAAAGAGCGCCGCACATGGGCCACCGTCGTGGCTACTCGACCGCTCCTGGGAAGAGGCCGATGGGAACAGATCTGCAACTGTTCGCCCAGCACTCGGTGTTACGTGCTCGGTCTCATCCGTGGAGCCGACAGGCACGGAGCTTTTCTGGCAGGTACCCCTGTGACGCATCACCGGGGGATGCTGACTCAGTCGTCGTGCTGACGACGCTCGTCGAGTCGGGCCCACATCACCCTCGTTCGCAGCTGGCAGATTCCAGCGGTCGACTTCCCACTCCCGGCCGAAGCAATCGAGGAGTTCGCACCTGGTCAGGCGTGCAAGAACTTCGCCGAAGTCGCTGCCCGAGCGCACACCCTCGACGTCGGCCTCTCGCAAAGGATCGTTCGTGGCGCCGCGACACAAACGGTGCTCGATCCGAGCGCGGACGGCTCGCTGCTCGTGGTCGGGACACGAGGACTCGGCGGCTTCCGCCGATTGCTCCTCGGGTCGGTCAGCTCGCAGTGCGCCACTCATGGATTGGTCCCGACCGTCGTCGTGCCATCGTCGACGACGACCGATCGACCGGTCCGGCGAATCGTCGTCGGCGTCGACGGCTCGGAACGGTCCCAGCGGGCGCTCGCGTGGGCTACCGACTTCGCCTCCGAAGACTGTGAGCTGATGGTGGTCGGGGCATGGATGCCGTCCAAGTCCGGATACGCCGCCGTGACACAGCACGACACCCACGAACTCGAACACACTCGCGACCGGTTCGACGAGGTCGTGGACAAAGCGGAGGCCGAAGCCGGCGCGAGGCGCTTCGATCGACGATTCGCCTACGCCGACCCCACCACCACCCTGCTGCAGGAGGCAGACAACGCCGGCCTCCTCGTCGTCGGACAGCGAGGCCACTCCGGTCTGAGCGCAGCAGTACTCGGATCGGTTTCGACGCACGTCCTCCACCACAGTCTGATCCCGGTCGCCGTCGTACCCGGAAACGAATGATCGGGACCTTCGGCCCTTCTCGTCGAGCCCGTGACGTGGTGTGATCGAGTCATGGAACCCTCAGCGAACGGTACCGAGATCCTCAGCGAAGCAGTGTGCTGGGAGCGACTGCGCAAGACGTCGGTCGGCCGACTCGGCGTACATCACGACGACCAGCCGGCGATCTACCCGATCAACTATCTCGTCGACGGCACATCGATCGTCTTTCGGACCCGACCCAACAGCAAGATCGCTCAGGCACCGCTGCTCGAACGTGTCGCATTCGAAATCGACGGATTCGAACCGACACAGGGCAACGCCTGGAGCGTCTTGATCAAAGGATTCGGTCGCTTCGTCGACAGCGTCCCGGAAATCAGGCACGCTGACGCACTCCCGCTCTTCCCTTGGGTGGACGCCGACCGATCGGCGTGGATTCGAATCATCCCGGTCGAAATCACCGGACGCCGGTTCCACATCGTCAACGGGACCGTCACCGACGGCTCGTTGGGTTGGACTGCCCAGGTCGACAACATGAACACCGGCTCGGCGGTCTGATCGCGATGGCAACGCCGTCGGCCCTGCTCGGTGAGGAACTCTCGGTATCGGAGTGCTGGGCTCTCCTGCGAACGGTGCCGATCGGGCGACTAGCACTGCGAGATGGTGAGGAGATCGAGGTCTTCCCGGTCAACCATCTCGTCGATGGTGGAACCATCGTCTTCCGAACGGCACACGGAACCAAGCTGCAGCTCATCGGCGATGGGACCCTGTGTACGTACGAAGCAGATCAGCTCGTGGAGGACGAACGGCTGGTGTGGAGCGTCGTACTCAAAGGAAGCGCACGACCAGTACGTGGACACGACGAGGTCGTCGCCACGTTCGACATGGAAGTGCTGACCTGGCAGTCCGGCCCCAAGCCGACATACGTCCGCATCACTCCGCAGTCGATCACCGGACGCCGGTTCCCGATGCTCACCCAGTGAGGCAGCGACGTCGGCCGGCCGACGTCCACTGGCGTCACTCGGTGTGCTTCGGCGTCGTGACGACGTCATCGGCCGCCGTGCCCAGCATCGACGTGTCGGCGGTCTTGGTGCGGTTGTGTTGTCTGCGGACACCGTTGACGACTCCGCCCTCGATCAGGTCGACGGCGACACCCGTGTCATCGGTACGCGACACGCAGAATGGCGCCGATCCCGTCGCGCACATCAAAGTCGTGTCCGACGACGAGATCGGCACCGTGCGCGAGCGCGGCTCGGATGATTGCATCCACGTGTGGCGCCCGGCCTCCGATGACCCGATCGACCAAGAGAGTCTTGACGCGATTCTCGGTGATCGCCTCCAACACCTCGACCGCCCCGGCGACCGCCCGATCCTGCTGGCCGAGTTCTTCTCGTAGGTCGTCGAGTGCTCGGTCGGTGCGTTGCTGATCGCGATCTGATCTGAACGCCAGCGCTGCGGTGCGAATTCGTTCTGACGTGTCCGGTTCGTGACGGCCGCCGGCGTGAGCGCACAGCACGGTCCTCGCGCGGCCGTTGTCGAGCTGGGCTTTGACGAGTGCGACCTCGCGTTCGTCACCCGTCAGCACGATTCCGGTCGTAGCGAGCCGATCGGCTTTGATGGCGATACCCGCCGCAATGAGTGCGGCGGTTCGTTCCAAGAGCACCTCGCGATGTCCTTGCCGACGCGCTCGCAACCAGCGTCCGGCAGCATTTCTGCGAACGAGCTCACCTTCGCCCTCGATCGTGGTCACCCGTTCGATGTCGGACGTACCCACCCGGTAGACGTCAGCGCCCGTCCGATCGATTGCTGCCCCGACCGTCGGGGCAGCGCCGAGTCCGGCCTCGTGCAACGCCGGAGCGAGTGCGGGAAGTGCGGCGACCGTGTTGGATGGGTGGATGTCGAAGGAGAGCCAGCAGCACGCGGCATTCTCGTCGTTCGCCGTGAGCAGGACCGACTGCCCTCGGCGGTGGGTCGACTCGAGGAGGTCTCCCATGTGGCAGATCGCTTCGCTCGTGGCGCCGAGGTGGAGGAGGTCGGCCTCGGTCACGCTCCAGCGTACGCCGAGATCGTCGCCGACAGATCCGGGTGTGGGCACGTCGAGAACAACGGTCGCGTGCGGACCGGGAAGGTCGTACCGAGCACGGATGCCGTCGATCGTCGTCAGCTCCGACGCCGTCGAAGTCGCGGAAGTGATGAGTGAAGCCATGGCCCCACCGTGCCGGATCGTGTCGGGTCCGGGAAGAGGCAAAGGTCCCGAATTGCGTCATTCAACGCCTCCGCCTTCGAACGCCACCGCTACTGAGGCTGTCTGATCAACCATCCACAGCAATGGGGCCGGTCAGTCACACCGCATGGCTGAAAGTCACCGCTTTGCTGAGGGTCTGCCCCCGATCTTGTTGACATCAAACCGCCAACCGGACTGGGGCAGACCCCATTCGCCGCATCGGTCTCAACAGCGCTCGAGCGATCGGGTGTGCCAGCCGAGTTCGTCGAACTCGAACTCACCGAAACGGCGTTGATGGTCGACCAGACCCGGGCACTGAAGGTTCTGTACGAGTTGGATGACCTCGGCGTCGAACTCGCAATCGGCGACTTCGGAACCGGGTACTCATCGCTCGCTTACCTTCGCAGGCTGCCGACGCCAGTGATCAAGATCGACCAATCGTTCATTCGAGACCTGATCTCCGATCCCGACGACCATGCCATCGTGCGGTCCACGATCTCCACGGCACGCAGCCTCGACCTCGACGTCGTCGCCGAGGGTGTCGAAACCGACGACATCCGACAACAACTCATCCTCGACGGATGCGTCCTCGCCCAGGGATACCACTTCGCCCGACCCATGCCGGCAGACCAATTGTCTGACTGGTTCACCACGCACCAACCAGCGGACACGGTCGCACAGTCGTAGCAGTGGAAGGAGAAGCCGGCTTTGGCTCGAAAGGCAAGGGCGTCGCGGCCCCGACCGAAGCAGGCAACGGTTGGTGAGAGCGTCACGCGCAAGGTCGACTCATCGGGCTCGGTGAGCTTCGTCGGGCACGGCTGTCGAATGAGTAGGAAGCATCGCCGACGTCAGGTCCAGGTCGCGATCGTTGGGGACACCGTCGAGATTTCCGCCGGTGGCGAACTGTTGAAGGTGCTCCCGATCCGTCACGACCGTTCCCGTGAGAACGGTGTCCTCGCCAACGCCCGCGGCCGATCATCCGGTCAGGGAACCGAGGGTGCGCCTGACCCCTCGATGCGTACGGGCGGGAACCCGACGATGTCGTAGGTGGCCGATGCGATCCCGATTCCGCTG
Organism: Ilumatobacteraceae bacterium; assembly: GCA_963797925.1. Taxonomy (GTDB): domain Bacteria; phylum Actinomycetota; class Acidimicrobiia; order Acidimicrobiales; family Ilumatobacteraceae; genus Ilumatobacter_A. The sequence continues at coordinate 739,668 of CAWCQZ010000004.1, forward strand.
CTCTCCAGGCCCTGCAGGATGTCACGCGACATCGCGTCCTTGACGGTGCGTGCGGTTCTTGCCGGCAGGAGGAATCGCAGCGAGAGTTCCAACCAGTTGTCGGTGATCCGCGTGTACACGTGCGGTTCGAGATCGACGTCGGTCACGGCGTAGTGCCGCTTCATCGCAGTGAGCGCCTCGTGGGGGATGTCGTTCTCGCTCGACGCCAGGTGCGCAGCGTCGAGCAGGATCCGCTCGACGGCCGCCCGGTCGCTGTCGTAGGTGATGGGGAGGACGATCTCGTCCCACACATACGGGAAATCGCGGGTGTAGTTGAAGACCGGGTCGCTGAAGATCATGCCGTTGCTGACGGTGACCAACCGCCCCGTGTACTGACGTCCGTGGACCCAGACGGCAGGATTTGCGTTGCCCTCCACACTCGGAGGCTGACCCATCTCCATGACGGTCGTCTTCATGAACCCGAGCCGGATCACATCTCCACGAACCTCGCCGAGCACGATCCGGTCACCGACGTTGAACATGTCGCCCCGCAGGATCACGAAGTACGCAGCGATTGCGGTCAACGGCTGCTGCAACGCGAACGCGACGCCGGCGCTCAGCAATCCGAGTCCGGTCGTGAGATTGGTGCCCGCATCGATCCAGATCGACGCGATGCCGAGCACGAGCGCAACCGCCGCGACGAGCTGGATGCCCTGGCGAGACCAGAAGCCCGCGGGATCGGCCCGGCGTGCGACAACGGCTCGAACGATCGCAAGCGCAATCTCACGCAGTGACAAGACGACTGCGACGAGTACGAGCGTGAACAACAGTTTCGTGCCGGTACGCGCGTTGACTCCGATGAGCGTGATGTCGAAGATCTTCACTGCCAACATCAGCGATCACGATATCGACACGCCGTCCGCCCGGTGACCTCGGCCCACCAGAAGTACATCGAACCGATCCAGTCGAAGAACTCGATGCCGGTCGGTACTGCGACGCCCACCTCACGCTCGTGCGTCGCGAGCTCACGAGCGTCCTGGAACAGGCCGCCGAACAACGACTCATTCCCGCTGACACCGTTTCCGTGCGGACCGAACTTCTCTTCGTCGCCGTGCTCGGTATCAACGCCGCAGCGCCCGACCACCTCGGTTCCGACGCCGTCGCGTCGCTGCGATCGTCGAGCTCGGCTGGTCACGCCTGCGTCTCGGGTTGAAGCGACCAGCCCGACGTCGGGCGGAGAGTGTCGCATTTGACGCATTGCCGACGCGCGAGCTGCTGCGGGAGCGTTGGATGACTTGCACAGAAGACGTCATCGCCGACCCGTTGCTGGTGTGAGGTCACGAATGCAGCGTCCAGGTCGGATCAACACGGTCTCGAACGAAAGCAACGCACCATGAACTCACCACTCGTCCAACGCCCCCGGTGGTTCCCCGCACCCCGACTCGCGGTGCACCGCGCTCGATCCCGTCGTCGTGACCGACTCGACGAGGTCGGCTTCGATTCGAGCAGACAACCGTGATCAGGATGTGGATGATGAAGCTGCTCGGCCGGACGCCGCCTGAAGGGATGAGCTGTCACGAGGTGGGAGACCTGCGACGAGGAACCGACTTCGCCGTGACGGAGCCGAACACGCAACCGCCGATCGTCCCGGCCTGGTCGAGCACGATCGATGGCTGTCGGCGGGTGATTCGCGGTGTGACGTTTCGTACCTGCGCACGGCTGGCACTGATCGTGGGCACGATCTTGACGCTCGTCAACCAGGGCGCCGTCATCATCGGCGGTGACCCGTCGGTCGCCACCTGGCTACGTGTCGGCGTCAACTACCTCGTGCCGTTCGTGGTGTCGAGCATCGGGTACCTGGCGCCGTTCCGCTGCCGCCCCGAGCCAGACCAGACCGACCGTTGACGACAGACGTCGCAGATTCGGCACGACGTCGCTGTCGGCAATCACCACGCCGTCGAACACTGCTTTGGTCATGATGTGGAAAACCCGCGCCGGCACGAGCGCATTCCCGCGGCCTCCCCGAAGATCTGCCGATCCGGTCACTTGAGGGCAGCGAGGAGGAGGTCGTTCGTGTCGCTCGACGTGATCTCGATACGCAGGACCTCGTCGGGGGAGAGCGCGGTCGCACCTGAGACGACGGCGGCACCCGTCGGGGTCGGTCCCCAGGTCGCAGCAGGTTCACGGTTGCCGGCGGTGTCGACCGCCCAGAGTCGGTACTGGTCGCGCGCGGGGAGGTCGACGAGATCGACGGCGATCGCAGTGCCCCAGGGGCGGACGCCGATGCTCACGGTCCCGACTGCGACGGTGTCGGTGACCCGGAGTTCGGTTGCGACCTCGTCCGTGGAGGACGTTCCGCTCGACAGGCCGATCGCAACGGCGGTGAACAACAGCAGAGTCGCCGCTGCCGACGCGACGAGTGCGGCACCCTTCCAACGTCGTTGCTCGGTCCGCAAACTTTTCAGATCATCACCCGCCTGGTCCGCTGTCAGCACCGAGACCCGAGCGAGCGACGCGTCCACATCGTTCCGATCAGTGCGATCGGCGTCCACATCAGGATCGATCCGGGAGAGAAGTCCTGGAATCGTCGCGAAGTCATCGATGTCGGCCTGGCACCGTTCGCACTGCTCGGCGTGTCGTTGAAACGAACGCCGTTCGTCGGGTTCGAGTGCGCCGAGAACATAGGCCCCTGCCCAGTCCTTGACGTCGTCGTGTCCGTCGCCCGTGCGGATCATCAGAGGACTCCGTTCTCTTCGAGGTCGGCACGCAGGGCCTTGAGCGCGTAGTGCAGGCGCGACTTCGCCGTGCCCGCGGCGATGCCCTGCCGGTGTGCGATCTGGTTGGCGGTATGACCGCGGTAGTAGGCGTCGAGGATCGCTGCCCGGTGCTCGGCGCTGAGCGCTTGCACAGCGTTTCGGACGTACGACGATTCCACGAGCAACTCGATGTCGTCGGCGTCGTCGGCGACGGCCTGGTCGTCGGGCAGCGCTGTCGGCACGGTCCGGAGGTGTCGCTCGGAGCGTCGATGGTGGTCCGCTGCGCTGTTGCGGGCGATACCGAACAACCAGGACCTCTCGCTCCCGCGAGTCGGGTCGAACTGGTCCTGGTGTTGCCACGCACGTACGAGGGTGTCGGCGACGACTTCTTCAGCGTCGCGTCGATCTGCGAAACGGTTGATCGCCCATCCGAGGAGGGCGTCGCCGTGCGCGACGCGGAGCGCTTCGACGTGCGGAACGGCCTCGTGTCGACGGTGCATCTTCTCGGAGTGTGTCATCTCGGGAGCTCCGGAGCGGCTGGCGGGCGGCCGACCGCCGGCGTGGGGTGTGTCTGGCCCGCCCCGGTTCGACCGAAGCGGAGCAGGCCGGACATCAGGGCTGGTCAGCCGATGGTGAGTTCGACCGGGACGACGGCGACGTCACCGGCTTCGGTGGTGGCCGGCTGGTCGGTGGTCACGTCGGATCCGTTGAACTCGTACACGCCGTTGTCGTTGACGTCGACGTGTGCCATCGGGAAGACGGTCTGGCTGTCGGCGAGCGACTCGTCGAAGCTGATCACGACGTCGGTGGATTCGCCTGCGGGCAGGAGCTCACTGTTCCCGATGACGGCGCCCGGGGCGCCGCCGTTGTCGGCGTGGACGGCCACGAAGCCCGGGTGCGGGCAGCGTGACCGAGGCGACGGTGACGCTGCTGCCGTCGGAGTCCTGGGCATCAGCGGTCACCGCGGCCGGTGTCAGCGGCGGAGTGTCGGTCGACGCGGCGTCGGGCTCAGCGGCGTCGGTTTCGACGGGGGCGGGTTCGGTGGTTGCGGTGTCGTCGTCGCTGCCGCAGGCGGCAGCGATCAGGCTGGTCGCAGCGACGAGTGAGATGAGCGCGGTGGTGCGTTTGCGTTGCATGGGGGTACTCCTCTGTTGGTGTTCACGGATGTTCGCGAGGGGATACGAACGCAATGGGCCGCCGGGTTCAACGAGATGCGGTGCCTGTCGTCACGTCGTCGGCCGACGGTTCGTGTGAACCATCCGAGCGTCGAGCGGTGTACTCACCGACATGAACCCAATCGCTGCCCCACTCTTGACCCGTGCTCGGCGCGTCGCCGTCGCTGCACTGGCCGTGATCGGATTCTCGGCGTGCTCGGGAGACTCGGGCGGGCAAGAGGAAGGTTCGGCGACCACGGCCGGAACGGCGTCCGAGACCGGAACGGCGTCCGAGGCCGGCGACGTGACGGAGGACGCGACCATCACGATCGTCGACTTCGCGTTCGGCGAGCCGTTGACGGTCGCAGCCGGAACGACCGTGATGGTGGTCAACGACGACGGAGTGGCACACACCGTCACCGCCGACGACGGCTCGTTCGACACCGGCGTCGTCGACGCCGGAACGGCCACCGAACTGACGCTCGACGCACCGGGAGAGCTCGCCTTCTTCTGCAGCATCCACACGTCGATGGCCGGCTCGATCACCGTGGCAGGCTGAGGCGACATGATGGTTCGAGCGCAGCTCGGCCGGTTGGATACGGTTCGACGGCACCGGTAGGAGCACGACGACTTTCGAAGAAGGTGACGACAGGCGCGACGAGCGTCTCGTCGGACCGGAAGGGAACACATGATCAGATTCTCCGCTCTGGCCGCCGTGCTGGTCGGCGCCGTCGTGACCGTCGCGTTGGCGGTCGCCGCGAGCTCCTGGTGGTTCGTCCTGGCCCTCCCGCTCACGATCGCTGCTGTCGTCGGTGTCCACGACATCACACAGCAACGGCACAGCATCTTGCGGAACTATCCGGTGATCGGGCACTTTCGTTATGCGTTGGAGTCACTTCGTCCGGAGTTGCAGCAGTACTTCGTCGAGCGCGACACGGACGGCACGCCGTTCGACCGCGCCGCCCGGTCGTTGATCTACGAGCGGGCCAAGGGTGTGAACGAGGAGCAGCCGTTCGGCACGGAGTTGGACGTCTACTCGGTCGGTCAGGAGTTCCTGGTTCACTCGATCGCTCCGGCACCCGAGCCCGACGAGGTCCCCCGCGTGACGGTCGGCAACGCGCAGTGTTCACAGCCCTACGAGATGGCGTTGTTGAACGTGTCGGCGATGAGTTTCGGAGCGTTGAGCGCCAACGCGATCAAGGCGTTGAACACCGGGGCCCGAGCGGGCGGGTTCGCGCATGACACCGGTGAGGGTGGGCTGAGCAAGTACCACCTGGAACCGGGCGGCGATCTGGTGTGGGAGATCGGTTCGGGCTACTTCGGGTGCAGGACCGACGACGGGCACTTCGATGTGGAGCAGTTCGCCGACAAGGCTGCCGAGCCGGCGGTGAAGTGTGTGTCGATCAAGCTGTCGCAGGGCGCCAAGCCCGGCATCGGCGGGGTGATGCCGGCAGCCAAGATGACCGAGGAGATCGCTGAGGCGCGTGGTGTGCCGGCGCACGAGAAGTGTGTGTCGCCGCCGAGTCATTCGGCGTTCTCGGGACCGACGGGGTTGTTGGAGTTCGTTGCGGAGTTGCGCGAGCGATCGGGCGGGAAGCCTGCGGGGTTCAAGCTGTGTGTCGGCTCGCGTCGTGAGGTGTTGGCGTTGTGCAAGGCAATGCTCGACACCGGGATCCGGCCCGACTTCATCATCGTCGACGGCAGCGAGGGCGGCACGGGGGCGGCACCGTTGGAGTTCGAGGATCACGTGGGCCGCCCGCTCACCGACGGGTTGACGATCGTGCGGGACGCGCTGATCGGCTGCGACCTGAAAGATGACATCAAGATCGGTGCGAGCGCCAAGGTGGCGTCGGGTTCCGACATCGTCAAGCGATTGATCCACGGAGCCGACTACACCAACGCAGCGCGAGCGATGATGATGGCGGTCGGTTGCATCCAGGCACAGCGCTGCCACACCAACACGTGCCCCGTCGGGGTGACCACTCAGGACCCGAAGCGGATGCGAGCACTCGACGTGGGCGACAAGTCCGAACGCGTCCGCCGCTTCCAACACGAGACCGTGCACAGCGCGATCCGGTTGATCGCCGCCATGGGCCTCGACAGCCCCGATCAGCTCACCGGCGACCATCTGCACGTTCGGATCGACTCCCAGACCGTACGGAGCTGGACCGAATTGCACCCGCCGCTCGGTCGGGGCGAGCTCCTCGCCGACCCACCGGAATCGTGGGCGCACGACTGGAACACGGCGCGCAGCGACGCGTTCCACTGATCACATCCGCAACCCAGAAGAGGCCGACACCATGTCCAACAGAACCGTCAGCGAAATGCTGGTCGACGCGCTCGTCGACCAGGGCGTGTCCCACGTGTTCGGAGTGGTCGGTGATGCGCTGAACAGCGTCACCGACGCGATCCGCACGACCGACGGGATCGACTGGATCGGTGTCCGCCACGAGGAAGTCGCGGCATATGCGGCCGGGGCGCAGTCGCAGTTGGGGGACCGACTCGGGGTGTGCGCCGGAACGGTGGGTCCTGGCTCGATCCACCTCCTCAACGGGTTGTACGACGCCGCCAAGGCGCACACGCCGGTCCTGGCGATCACCGGGCAGGTGCCGTTGTCGGAGATCGGGAGCAGCTTCTTCCAGGAGGTCGACAACGACCACGTGTTCCGGGACGTGTCGGTGTTCAACCAGACCATCACCAGCCCGAGCCAGTTGCCTCACGTGATCGAGCAGGCCATCGAGTCCGCGCTGTCGCACCGCGGTGTCGCGGTCCTGACGTTGCCCGGAGACGTCGGGCCGATGGAGGTCCCCGACGGCACGAGCCGCGTCAACGCGTTCTACAACCCGTCGCTGTCACGACCCGACGACGATCTGATCGACCAAGCGGCGCAGCTGATCAACACCGCACCGAAGGTCACCATCCTCGCCGGCATCGGCTCGCGTACTGCCGCGCGGCGAGGTGCTCGAGCTCGCCGACACGCTCGGAGCTCCGATCGTCGCGACGCTGAGGGCGAAGGAGATCTACGACTGGGACAACCCGTTCGACGTCGGACAGAACGGTCTCATCGGCAACCCGTCGGCCGCGGCAGCGTTCCGCGACTGCGACCTGTTGTTGATGGTCGGCACCGACTTCCCGTATCGGGACTGGTTCCCCGACGACACCACCGTGGTCCAGATCGACATCGCCGGATCCCACATCGGTCGCCGCACCGCCGTCGACCTCGGCCTGATCGGCGACGCCCGACTCACTCTCGAAGCACTGCTGCCCCGCCTCGAACGAGTCGCCGACCGAGGTCACCTCGACTCGACGCTCGCTCATCATCGACGGTGGAGCGACCGGCAACGCAAGCTCGCCGAACCCGGCTTCGACGACACCCTCATCGGCAAAGCGCGCACGGTCGTCGACAACAGCGAGCACAAGATCCGCCCCGAAGCTGTCGCCGCAGTGGTGAACGAACTGGCCGACGACGATGCGATCTTCACCACCGACACCGGGATGTCGACCGTCTGGTTCGCCCGCTTCGTCCACATGCGCGAACACCAGCGACTGCTCGGCTCGTTCAACCTCGGGTCGATGGCCAACGCGATGCCCCAGGCAATCGGCGCGCAGGTGCTCCACCCGGAACGCCAGGTGATCGCGTTCGCCGGTGACGGCGGATTCACGATGCTGCTCGGCGACCTGCTCACCGCGGTCGCATACGACCTCGCCGTGAAGATCGTGGTGTTCGACAACCATCGCCTCGGCATGGTCAAACTCGAACAGGAAGAGGCCGGCCTCCCCGAATTCGGCACCACGCTCCACAATCCCGACTTCGCAGAAGTGGCCCGCGCCATGGGCGCCACCGGCATCCGCATCGAAGACCCCGACGACCTCCACGCGAAGATGACCGAGGCGTTCCGCACGCCCGGCCCCGTCGTGATCGATGTGCTGACGAACCCCGACGAGATCATCGTCCCACCCGACACCTCGCCCGGACAGGCGTGGGGATTCGCGATCGCCAAGATCAAAGAGACCATCCGCAGCCGAGGCGACGACGCCGAGGACAGCTGAGTGGCTGAGAGCGCGAACACTCCGTTCTCGATCTCGACCGATCCTCGTGCACATGAGCGTCGGATCATCTCGACCGTGTCATCAGCCGGCACGGTCGTGCACATCCGTCACGTCGACGAGGACGGCCGGACCCTCGAATGGAACGCCCGCTGGCACCGCCGTCGACGACAGCATGAAACGACTGCCGACAGGACCGTGTCGTGGTGGCTGTCCGCTCTGTTCCTCGTCGGCGCAGCGCTGTTCATCTGCGGTGGGGTGCTGGCGTACACCGACACCGGCCGGCTCGCGGACTGGGCGAACCTCGCCGGGTCCATCCCATTCTCGGGCGGCGCCGTGTTGGCGGTGGTCGAGGCCAACCGGGCGTGCGCACGTCTGGCTTGTGGGCCCGGCGTGAAGGGTCTCTGGTCGACGACAGGCGGGCGGGCAGCGATCATCCAGGTCGTGTCGGCCGTCGGCTTCTTCCAGATCGCGATGGTCGCAGCGATGTTCGGTTCACTCGACTGGGTCACGACCGACATCTGGCTGTGGACCACGTCGACGATCGGGTCGGTCGGCTTCGTCGTGTCCGGCTGGATGTACGTCGCCGAAGCGAACCCAGCCGACGACATCGGAACGCGCTCGACCTGGGTGAACCTTCTGGGCAGCGTGTGCTTCCTCGTCGGCAGTGTCGCCGGCTACTTCTCGGCCGGCACCGTCCGCATCCCCACCAACGACATCACCACTCCGGCATTTCTCATCGGCGCCATCGCGTTCACCGTCGGCAGCGCTCTGGGTCTCGCCGAGCTGAGACAGCCACTCCGAGACCACCAGACGATCGCTCACCCCGGTTTGATCGCGGAGTTGCCGAGCCGGTGATGTAGGTCGAACACCCGCTCGATCAGATGGACAGCTCGCGCAGCTGGACGTCGAACAGCCTGCGTCCGCCCTGAGCCGGGTGTCGGACGTAGCTGGCAGGCCCGTCCCACGACCGCTCCGCCACACGACCGATCGCGATCACCCGTGCGTCCGGTGCCACCTCGCGCAGGAGAGTTCGGCTCGACGCGAACGCTTCGATGTCCCGAGTCGTCGGAGTCCGGTTCGTCGATGGGTCGAGCGGCTGATGCGGATGATGCAACACGGTGTTCCACAACAGCGGCAGACGCAGGCGACGATCGAGGTGCGTCCAGACGGCCTCGCCGGTCTGCGTGACAGCGGGCGGCCCGACGGTGGCGCGCCGGAGTCGTGTTCCGGTCCTGTCGGCGAAACGATCGAAACAGCTCTCGGGGATCAGCGGCACCCCCGACCGGGCGCCACCGTTGTGACCCGGTGCTTCTGCGATCCAGATCTCCTCGATCGGTTCGGCGCACATGACGCGAAGCACGGCCGACAGGTTGTCGCGCCGGATTCGTGCGGCGTCGGGAAGGTCGATGCCGGGTCGATTGTCGGTGTACGGGTTGAAGAGGTCGGCGGACGCTCGCGACTCGAACACATCGGCGAGGAGCCGATCGATCACATCGGCTGGGCGCGACGGTTCGGTGCACCCCGGAACTGCGAGATGCGCAGTGCGGAAGAAGCTCGGCGGCCACCGGACGAAGCGTAGAACGCATCCACTCCGTGGCGGTCGACGCTGACCGAGGCGCCACCCGACCTGCCGTGTTCGCCACCCTCTCGGTGATCACGGGTTCGGGTCGTCACGACGGCGCATCGAGACGCCGTGTGCCGCGGCCGACCGGCAGGCGTCTGTGCGGCGACGGCGGTTCGATCGACGGGTTTCGGGAGCAACCAGGGTCGTGTTCGACCGAGGACGCCAGCCATCCTGGCGAGCACGCCGCCGAGTGGTGTCGTCCGGCGGGCCGATGCTCGACGTCGGCGAGCGGAGGACCGGAGTGATGGGTCCGGTGGCGTGAAGGATTCGGTGCGTCGGGAGGGAACCTCGGGGCTGGCTGAGGGCTCGTCGATTGCGAGGTCGGGGAAGGTCATGTCGCCGATCCTCCACGACGTCCACATGAGGAGCTCGAGGATCGGCTGCGGATTCTCTGAGGCGCTCGTCAGGACGGTCGCGACGCGACGTCGGTGTCGAGGTCGGTGAGGACCGCGATGGCGTGGTCGATCGCCCAGGTGACGTTGTGTGTGGAGCCCTGCTCGATCGAGGACGCGACGCCGGTCGGACCAAGGCGTCGTGTGGCGGCGACTCTTGCTTCCTCGAGACGTGCTGACTCGCTCCCGTAGGTCGCTTTCACGTCAGGGTTCGACAGAACACCGAGCAGCTCCATCGCAGGCTCGTCGTGGCCTGCCCGGACGAGCAGTTCGATCAGGTTGCGAAGTCCCGTGATCGCGTGGGTGAAGCTACGCGTTCGTCGATACTGCCCGAGCACCGGGACGAACGCCGCCATGGCCTCCTTCACGTCGCCGGTTCTCGCCCTGACCGCGAGCGATGAGACCTGTGCGACGCTCACCGCAAGGGAACTGCCGACCGAAGTGCCTGCGCGGATGACCCGATCGAACTGCTCGATCGCCTCGCTGGCGTGTCCGGTGACGGCGAACACTTCGCCTCGCCCGTACGCGACCCACGCCTCGTTCGTCGGTGCGAGCGGCGCGTCGGAGTCGAGGAGGGCGAGCGCCTGAGTGGCGTCGTCGATACGCCCCGAGTAGACGCATCCGAGCACGATGGTCAGTGCGCCGGCCGTCCGAGCCGAGGCGTCACCCACACGCTCCCCGAGCGCGATGAGCACCGCACCGTGGTCCTGTGTGGCTTCGAAGTCACCCGTGTACAGACCGATGTTCGCCAAGGTGTCGTGAGCACTGCAGATGAGCCTGCTGTCATCGCTCGACGCGGCGCGTCCTGCGTGGCGGGTCGCGACGTCGTAGTCGTCGCGGTTGGATGCATCAGCCGCAATCGCCGCACTCGCGCTGAGCGTGATCGGTTCGTCTTCGCCCAGCTCGTCGATGAAGCTGCGAGCCCATGCCGCGGGTTCGGTCCACTGCCGGTCGTGGGCATAGAGCAGTAGCCCTGCGGTCAGCTCGGCAGCAAGGTCCGGCGCATGTCGGCGCGCCCACTGGTGGGCGACTCTGATCTCTGCGACGAGACCGTCGAGGCGGCGCGCCGCCGTCGGTTCATCGGGTGTACGCAAGACGCGATTGGCCTCGGTGACCACGTTGGTGATGTGGCGGGCGTGTCGGGACTCCACGGTCGCCGACCGGCGCGGTGCTGCGACGGCCCGCACGGTCTCGAGCAAGCGGTACGTCGTCGGGTACTCGTCGGTGTCGGTCGCGATGAGCGACTTGTCGACGAGCCCGGCGAGGGATCCGGTCGCCAGTTCGGCCGGATCGGTGCCCGCGACGTCGGCGATGTCATCGACGACCACCGGACCGGCGAATGCCGTCATCACCGTGAGCAGTTCTCGTTCGGCGTCGTCGAGCAGGTTCTCGGACCACGAGATCAGGGTGCGGACCGTGCGGTGTCGATCGTCGGCGGTTCGATCGGCTGATCGCAAGAGGTCGAGCCGGTCACCGAGCAGCGATGCGAGGTCGGTGGCTCCGATCGACGGCATTCGGGCGGCCGCCATCTCGATGGCGAGTGGCAGCCGGTCGAGGGTGGACAAGAGGCGGGTGACGCTCGCTTCTTCTTCATCCGCCCACCGATAGCCGGGTTGCACGGATCGCGACCGGTCGAGGAGGAGTTGCCGTGCCGGCTCGTAGGCGAGCGGGGCGACCGGGCGGACCTGTTCGCTCGGGACGCCGAGGCGTTCCCGGCTGGTTGCGAGAAGTCGTACGTTGCCGTCGGCTCGCAGGATCGCATCGACCACTCGGCTGACCTCTTGGAGCAGATGCTCGCAGTTGTCGATCACGACGACGGCGTCGAGATCGGCAATGGCGTCGATGAGGTCGTGTTCGTCGTCGCCGACGTCGACCAGCCCGATGCCGCGACGAAGCGCGTGCACGACACTTCGTGCATCGCGCACCGGAGCGAGCTGCACGACCCTCACGCCATCGGCATGCTGCTCACCACACGATCGCGCCGCTTCACGCGCCAACGAGGTCTTGCCGACACCACCGGGGCCGACGAGCGTCACCAGCCCTGCGGAGCCGAGGAGCTCGCACACGTCGGCGATGTCGTCATCGCGGCCGACCAGACCGCTCACGATCGAGATCGGGCGGCGCGGGATGACGGACGTCGACTGCTGATCGACATCGGTGGCCTCGGCCACGAATCGGTAGCCGCGTCCACGGAAGTTCTTCACGACTTCCTGGCGGACGCCGTCGTCGCCGAGCACTTGTCGAATCTCCTTGATCCGCGTCGTGAGCGCCGACTCCGAGACGAACTGGTCGCCCCACACTTCGTCGAGCAGTTCCGACTTCGAGATCACCCGGTCACGGTGCGCCACCAGATAGGCGAGGAGATCGAACGCCTGCGGTTCGAGGTGCCGCTCGACATCGTCACGCAAGACCGTACGCGTCGCGACATCGACAGCGCACAAGCCGAAACGGACCATGTCGACCATTGTGACCGTTCCGGTGTCCGCCGTGCACGAGAGATTCCCGGCAGAACGTCTCGGTACGAATCGGCGGTCGGGTGATCTCCACACGGTCCTCACACAGTCTCCAAGCTCCTCACCCATCGGTTCTCGAAGATGGCAATTGTCCTTCGCAGCACGACTGCGACGACGACGTCAACACAGACGACACGACATCTACACACCAGACCATCAAGGAGAACACCATGTCCACCCGCACCATCGCCGCTGCATCCATCGCGGCCGTCGGCCTCGGAATCGCCGGTCTCGGCGTCGCATACGCCGGATCCGACGACAGCTACGCCGACGAACCCGAGACCTTCGAATTCGAAGTGGCCGAGGACGCCACCCGGTTCGCGTTCGACGACGCTCCCGTCTTCGACGACGGCCTCCCCGCCTACGGCAACCCGTTCGTGACCCAGGGCTACATCTACGAACCCGGCACCCTCGCCGATGGAGGAGGCGTCAATCCCGACGGCAGCCCCACGCATCCGGAGGCCGTCATCGGCACCTGGACCTGCGAGGGAGTCCTCATCGGAGACGGCGCACACACCGAGTCGGGACCGTGGGTCGTGAGCACCCAGGTCTACGACTTCGGCGAGTTCGACGGCGACGACATCGTCATCACCCACGGCGTCGAGACACCCGAAATCGGCGCAGACGTGCAACGGGCGATCATCGGCGGGACCGGCGAACACGTCGGAGCGGTCGGCGAACAGACCCAGGTACTCGAAGCCTTCAACGACAGCGAAGGCGTCAATCTCAGCGTCACGTTCGAACCCGCCGAGAGCTGACCGTCGACATCCCATGACCACCTCCGCACTCCCTCAACTCGATGGCCGGATCTTCCTCAGTGAAGCCGGACTCGAAACCGACCTCGTGTTCCATCACGACATCGACCTCCCGGAATTCGCCAGCTTCCCGCTGCTCGAGTCTCCGTCCGGTCGAGCCACACTTCACGACTACTTCCAAGCCGTCATCGGCATCGCTCGTCGCGACGGCACCGGGGTGGTCCTCGAAACCCCGACCTGGCGAGCGAACCCCGACTGGGGACAACGCCTCGGCTACGACGACGCAGGGCTCGACGAGGTCAACCGTGACGCCGTTGCCTTCCTGGCGGCGCTGCGCTTCGAGAACCCGGACGTTCCGTTCGTCATCAGCGGGAATCTCGGACCGCGCGGCGACGGGTACGTGGTCGACGATGCGATGTCGGCGGAGCGGGCGGCCGATTACCACGCAGCCCAGATCTGGTCGTTCGTCCGGGCTGGCGTCGACCTCGTGACGGCGCTCACCTTGAACTACACCGCAGAAGCGATCGGCATCGTGCGTGCTGCTCGAGAGGCGGACGTTGCCGCCGTGATCTCGTTCACGGTCGAGACCGACGGCGCATTGCCGTCCGGGCAACGGCTCGGCGACGCCATCGACGAGGTCGACCGGGCCACCGATCGAGGCGCCGCCTACTTCATGGTCAACTGCGCTCATCCGACCCACTTCGCATCGGTCCTCGCTGCGTCGGGACCGTGGAATCGGGTCCGCGGTGTGCACGCGAACGTGTCGTGCAAGAGCCACCAGGAACTCGACGACGCCACCGAACTCGACCGGGGCAACGAGGTCGAACTCGCCGAGGAGTACGCCGACCTGGCGCGCCTCTTGCCGAACCTCGCAGTCGCCGGCGGTTGCTGCGGCACGGACCTCGCCCACCTGGATGCCATCAGCCGAACGCTGGCGAGCGCACACATCGGCGCCACGTCCGACGGAGAGTTGCGATGAAAGCCGCCGGACGGGGTTCGATCGACGGACTCCCCGAGGTTGCATCGCCGATCAACGGCGTCACCACGCCCGACACGGAACCACCATCTCAGCTCCCGACGAGTCTGAGGTGGCTCGCCGTCGGGACGTTCGCGCTCGGAACCGAGGCGTTCGTGATCGCCGGCGTGCTGCCCGAAATCGCCGACGACCTGCAGGTCAGCCAGTCTGCGGTCGGGTTCCTCGTGGCGATGTTCGCACTCACCTACGGCCTGTCGGCGCCGATCGTCAACTCCGCCGTCGCCCGACGCGAACCCAAGATGGTGCTGCGAACTGCGATGGGACTCTTCGTTCTCGCCAACCTCACCGCTGCTGCGGCACCGACGTTCGCGACGCTCCTCGCGGCGCGCATGATCGCCGGGGTCTTCGCCGCAGCGTTCGCTCCGACCGCATCGGCCACTGCAAGCGAACTCGCCCACAAGAGCCAACGTGGCCGGGCACTGGCGGTCGTGTTCGGTGGCATGAGCATGGCGATGGTCGCCGGCGTCCCCCTGGGCACCGTGCTGTCCGACATCGGGAGCTGGCGCACCACGTTCGTGTTCGTCGCGATGCTCGGCGCGGTCGCAGGGGTCGGCATCCACGTGTTCGTCCCAGCGGTGCACCGGTCGACGCCGGTGGCACGGCGCCGCCCGATGAGCGTCCTTCGAACCGCTGGTGTCCGGCGTTGCCTGGCGGTGGCGGTCCTCGTTCGAGCAGCAGACTTCGCCGTCTTCACCTACCTCGCCGCCATCGTCACCGACATCTACGGCAATCCACGGGTGACCGTGCCCGTCGTGCTCCTCGTGAACGGGTCGGTCGGCTGGTTCGGCACCACGATGTCCGGAAAGCGAACCGACCGCGAGGGGGCCCGAACGCGCCCGCAGCATCGCCATCGCAGGATCGGCCGTCGGGCTGGCCCTGCTGGTCGCGGCGAGCAACTCGAACGGTCTCGTCGCACAGGTCGTGGCCGTCCCGGCCCTGGTGGTCTGGAGCTTCTCCGCCTGGGGATTCGGACCGCCGCAGCAGAGCCGGCTGCTCGACCTCGCGCCCGAAGCGCCCGTCACCGCACTCGCGATCAACGCATCGGCGACGCAGGTCGGAATCGGTCTCGGCGGCCTCGTCGGTGCCGTCACCGTCGCTGCGTCGACCTCGGCATCGATCCCGATGGTCGGCGTCGTGCTGGCCGTCGCCGCTCTCGCTCTCTCGCGACGAGCGAGTCCAGCGGGCGCCTTGCTCAACACCTCACCACACACCAACAACAGAAAGGGTCCACGATGACCATCACCAACGAAACCAACCGAATCGCTGACGGCGATCGCGTCCGCACCCACCAGGCCGCTGCCCCGGTGCCGTTCGTCGACTTCGACGAACCGATGCTCGAGCGTTTCCGAGCCGCTGCTGCGATCGATGACCGCGACAACACGTTCTTCGATTCCACCCACGCCGAACTCGCAGGAGCCGGCTACTACACGGCAAACCTTCCCAGCGCCGTCGGTGGCGGCGGGTTGAACATGCTGGAGATGGGACGTCGCCAGCGCCGACTCGCCACGTACGCACCGGCACCCGCCCTCGCCACCTGCATGCACCTCTACTGGACCGGCGCCGCTGCCGACTTCCACCGCCTCGGTGAGTCGTCGCTCGATCACGTGATCGACGGAGCACTCGACGGGGAGATCTACTCGTCCGGCCATGCGGAGACCGGCAACGACGTGCCCGTCGTGCTGTCCACCACCGACGCCGAACCCGTCGACGGCGGATACCGGATCACCGGTCGCAAACTGTTCAGTTCGCTCGGACCGATCTGGACCCGGAACGGCTTCCACTCGATGGACTCGAGCGATCCCGACGCGCCGATGATCATCCACGGTTTCCTGCATCGCGACGATCCCGGCGTGACCATCGTCGAGAACTGGGACACGATCGCGATGCGCTCGTCGCAGAGCCACGACGTCGTCCTCGATTCGGTGTTCGTTCCCGACGAGCGGGTCGCCTCTGTGGTCCCTGCCGGTTCCGGCGAGGATCCCGTCACCGGGACGGCGTTCCTCTGGGCACTCGCACTCGTCTGCAACGTCTACGTCGGCATCGCCGAGCGAGCGTTGGAACTGGCGATCGCGTCGCTCCACGCGAAGACCTCGATCGGGCTCGGTGGGCGGACCCTGGCCACCAGCCCGATGCTCCAGTACCAGGTCGCCGACATGTGGATCGCACTCGACGGCGTCCGCAGCTCGCTCGACATGATCGCCACCGACTGGGGTGACGGAGTGGCCCACGACCCCGAGTGGGAACTCAGGATCGTCGGTGCCAAACAGCGCACCAGCGACATGGTCAGATTCGTCGTCGACACGGCGATGGACGTCGCCGGCGGCAGCTCGATCCGCAACGACAACGAGATGTCGCGACTGCTGCGTGACTCCCGGGCGGCGGCGTACCACGCACCGGCTGCTGCGATCGCACACACGGGGATCGGCGCGGCGCTGCTGTCGACCGAGCCCGCAGGCCCGAGTCGGTGAGCGCGATGGACACGACGACGTCCGCTCGACAGATGTCGCCGACACCACGCACCGACGCTGCTCGCGCCGTGGCCGAGCTCGGCACGATCATGGGCGTGTGGGCACACCCCGACGACGAGGCCTACCTCTCCGCCGGACTCATGCGCCTCGCGCTCGAGAACGGTCAACGCGTCGTGTGTGTCACGGCGACGAAGGGCGAACTCGGAACCAGCGATCCGTTCACCTGGCCACCGGACCGGTTGGCCCCAGCGCGCCGACTCGAACTCGCGGCGTCGTTCGCAGCGATCGCCGACGGACTCGACAACCGGATCGAACACCACTGGCTCGACCATCGAGACGGCCGCTGCGCCGACATCCGATCCGACGTCGGCGCCACCGAGGTCGGCGAACTCATCGATCGGATACGGCCCGACACCGTCGTCACGTTCGAGCCGGGCGGCCTCACCGGGCACACCGACCACCAGGCGATCGCCGAATGGGCCACTCTGGCCGTGGCCGACAGAGCGGACATCCGGCAACTCGACGCCGTCATCGCTCAGTCGTTCCTCGACCACTTCGACGGACGCCTCGACCTCGAGCCGTTCTTCTACGACGGTTTTCCACGCTCGGTCGAGGACGCGACGGTGTGCCTCCACCTGGTGCTTCCCGACGACCTCTGGGAGATCAAGGACCACGCGCTGCGGGCTCAGGCGACACAGACGGATGTGGTGATCGACATGTTGGGTCTCGATCTCTGGAAGGAGTTCAACCTCGTCGAGGCCTTTGTCGAACACTCTCACGACAGGACTCCTCCTGTGGGAGAACCGGAACACACCGTCTCGGCACGCAACGTCTACGACCACTCGGCGAACCATTTCGTCGCCGACGTCGGCACACGGATCTCAACCGAGTTCGAGGCCCCACTCGACCGGGCAGTACTCCACGCGTTCGCAGAGGCGGCGTCGACCCGTGAGCCGGCGCTGGTACTCGACGTCGGATGCGGGACGGGACGGGTTGCGGGATTCCTCGCCGAGCGCGGCCTCGACGTTTCCGGCGTCGACATCTCCGAGCAGATGGTCGGGGCCGCTCGATTGGCACACCCCGACATCGCGTTCGACACCGGTTCGCTCACGGCGCTCCCCGTCGCCGACTCCACGATCACGGCAGCCGCGTACTGGTATTCGATCATCGCAACGCCGCCGACGGAGTTGGCTGCGGCATGGAAGGAACTCGATCGGGTACTCACCGACGACGGACACGTCCTGGTCGCCTTCCAGGCAGGTCACGGCGACGCGATCGTGCGAACCGACGCATACGGCTCGTCGTCCACGCTCACCCTGTACCACCACTCGGTCTTACACGTCACCGAGTCCCTCGGTGACGCGGGCTTCGAGGTGACGGCCGACGTGCTCCGCCAACCAGCGTTCGACCGCGGGACGACACCGCAGGCGATCCTGCTCGCACGCAGACGAACGGTGAAGCGCCCGACGTAGCGCCATCTCGAACACACCACCCCGACACCTCGACATTCGATCCACGAAAGAGCCCACCATGACAACTCGACACGATCTCGACATCGCAGCCTCGCCGACCACAGATCCCCGGGCTCGACCGTCGACGTTCGACAACGGGAGGATCGGCCGCCTCAACGCCTGGTTCTTCGACGCCTTCGACCGCTACATCAATCTCATCAGTCGTCGACACAAGCGACACACGTTCGCAGACATCGGCGCCGGCACCGTCCTCGAGATCGGTGCCGGCGTCGGAGCCAACTTCGACTACCTGCTCCCGGGCACCCACCTCATCGCCGTCGAGCCGAACGAGGCGATGCACCCCCGACTCATCGAACGGGCGCGAGACCGTGACATCGACATCGACCTCGTCGGGGCCCGGGCCGAACACATCCCCGTCCCCGACGACAGCGTCGACACCGTGATCTGCTCACTCGTGCTGTGCACCGTGAGCGACCCGACTCGGGCACTCGCCGAGATCTGTCGGGTGCTTCGACCCGGCGGCACATTCCGATTCGTCGAACACGTCGCCGCACACCCTGTCTCGCCGCGCCGCTGGATCCAGACCGCCATCGCTCGACCATGGTCGTGGCTCTTCGAGGGATGCCAACTCTGCCGCGACACCGGTGCACTGATCGAAGCCTCCGACCTCGATGCGAATGACATCCGGACGGGCCGGTTCGACGTCTCGGCCTTCATCCCCGTGAACACCGTGATCTCCGGCTGGGCATCCAAGCCGTGCACCGACACACCGGCCACGACATCGACTGCGCCACGATCGTGAGAGGCGCTCTCGATCGAGCCCCGGACGTCGTGTTCCTCGATCGATTGGCGGGCAGCGGTCAGGACGCGGTGGCTGCCAGCGCCCGGTGTTCCGTCGGAGTGATGCCGCGCCGGCGCTTGAAAGCGGTGCTCAGGGCGAACGGGCTGCTGTAGCCGACCTGGTGGGCGACGGACGTGACGGTGGCGTCGGGCTCGCGCAGGAGGTCGGCGGCGAGGGAGAGTCGGCGCTCGGTGAGGTACGTCATGGGCGGCTCGCCGACGAGCTCGTGGAATCTGCGGGCGAGTCCGGCGCGGGACACCCCGGCTTGCGCGGCGAGCATTTCGATGGTCCACGGCTGATCCGGGTTGTTGTGCATGATGCGCAGTAC
Organism: Ilumatobacteraceae bacterium; assembly: GCA_963797925.1. Lineage (GTDB taxonomy): Bacteria > Actinomycetota > Acidimicrobiia > Acidimicrobiales > Ilumatobacteraceae > Ilumatobacter_A. The sequence goes on from CAWCQZ010000004.1 coordinate 759,036, forward strand.
CAGGCCGACGACTGGGTCGCTCTGAGCTCGGTACCAGCCCGGCGCCTCGGCTTCGTCCCGCGCGAACCAGGTTCGGAGGGCTGCGATGAGGAGCAGATCGAGGAGCCGGTCGAGCACGGCGGTCTGCCCGGGTTCGTCCTTGGTCATCTCGTCGCCGAGCAAGGCGATGAGCGGACAGTCCCACTGCTCGTGGTCGAGGGTGAGCAGCGCGGGGAGCGAGCGCAGCAGGCTCTGGCTGACGTCGCCCATCGATTCGTACGTTCCGATGAGCATGACCGTCGAGCCCTCGGCGTCGTTGCCCCACGTGCGCACACCCAGCCGCATGGTCTCCTCGAGCGGTTCGCCATCCAAGGAGCGACATTCCTGACCCGGGTGGACAACGACATCGGGCGGCCGACTCGGCGTGTCGGCAATGGTGTACGGGTCGGGGCCTCGAGCCACTGCGACATCACCGGGTTCGAGATGCACCGACTCGCCGTCGTCGGTCGTGATCCACGCATCGCCGCGAACGATCGCAATCAAGGTCAGCGGAGCCTCGTCGAGGATTCGTATCGACCACGGCGGTTGCATCAACCCGCGAAGGAGGAACGCGCCTCGGGCTCGTGGTCCGTCGAGGAGCCCGGTCAGATCGTCCACTTCGTGATCTTAGACGATCGAGCATGACATTGAGTCTTTGAGCTATGGATCATCTCACTTCGTCCGACGAAGATCGAATCCATGACCAACACGACACCCAGCAACACCACATCAGCCGACACGCTCACGACACCGACACCGACACCGACACCGCCCCGTCGACGGTGGACCGTGCGGCTGTGAACGTCGAGATCGTCCGTCGCTTCGTCGACGACGTGATCAACGACGGTCGGCGTGAGACCGTCGCCGACGTCCTCCACGCCGGCTACCGCTACCACGGGCCGGACGGCCACGTCGCTCAGGGTCCCGACGCTGCCTGGCAGATCGTCGACGGCTTCCGCTCCGGGTTCTCCGACCTCCACGCCGAGATCACCTCCGCGATCGCACAGGGCGACCGGGTGGCACTCACGCTCGTCATGACCGGCACCCACGACCGCGACTTCATGGGGATCGCGCCGACCGGCGCAGCGATCGTGCTCCCGGTCGCAGTGATCAGCAGGCTCGAGGATCAGCGGATCATCGAAGAGTGGGAGTACTACGACTCGGCCGCGCTGATCGGCCAGCTCGAGGCAGCGTCCCCGGCGGGCGGAACCACCCTGGTGCTCGGTGCCAGCGGCAAGACGGGACGTCGGGTTCTGGACCGCCTGCGATCAGCCGGCGTCCCTGCCCGAGCGGGTTCTCGATCGAGCGACACCCGATTCGACTGGGACGATGCGACCACGTGGGCTCCGGCGCTGGTCGGCGTCGAGGCCGTGTACATCGCGTACTACCCCGACCTGGCCTTCCCGGGCGCAGCCGACACGGTGGGGGACTTCGCCGACCTGGCGGTGGCCAGCGGGGTCGAGCGGCTCGTGTTGCTGTCGGGACGCGGTGAGCAGGGTGCCCGCCTGGCCGAGGAGCGGGTGCAGGAATCCGGTGCGAAGTGGACGATCGTGCGGTGCGCATTCTTCAACCAGAACTTCTCGGAGACGTTCGCCGACCCCATCCGCCATGGCGTCTTGGCGATGCCGGGAGGTGACACGGTCGAGCCGTTCCTCGACGCCGACGACATCGCCGACGTGGCCGTCGCCGCTCTCACCGACCACCGCCACAGCGGCCAGCTCTACGAGCTCACCGGTCCGCGATTGCTCACCCTCGATCAGGCAGCCACCGAACTCGGCATTGCGATCGGGCGCGATGTGAGCTACCGGTCGATGACCGTCGACGAGTACGCCGCCGAGCTGATCGGCTACGGCCTGCCGGCGGAGGAAGCCGGACCGTTCGCTCAGCTCATCGGCGACGTGCTGGACGGCCGCAACGCCCACCTCAGCGATGGCGTCCAGCGTGCGCTCGGACGTCCGCCGCGCGACTTCGCCGATTGGGCCCGTGACGTCGCAGCGTCGGGAGCATGGAACCTGGAAGCGACGAGCGATGACAGCCAGTGAGCTGCCCACCGGTGACCATCGACGAACACCGCGCCGAACGATCGACACGGCGACCACCGGTTGCCGACGAGGGTGCGAGAATCGACGCGATGTCCACTCCCGTCAACGCTGATCTGGCTGCGCTGGCGTCGGTGACGCACCACCTCTCGATCAGCCTCGCCGGCATCGACGACCAGCAGTGGGCGCTCCCGACGCCGTGCGCGAACTGGGATCTCCGCGCACTCGTCGATCATGTGACCGGAGGGAACTGGTTCACGGTTGCGATCCTCGACGGAGCCACATCCGACGCTGCGCTCTCCGAGGCACGACGCCGCTTCGGCGATGCAAGCCCCTCGACGACCCAGATGATCCGAGCGGCCGCCCGCCAACTCGATGCGTTCCAGAAGCCACGTGCCCTGTCTCGAACTTGGGACCACGTCGCCGGACGCCTCGTCGGCAGCGAGATCCTCCGGCTGCGACTGCATGACCTCATCGTCCATGCGTGGGACATCGACCGCACCCTCAGCACGACCGCTCGGCTTCCGCTCGACCTCGCTCACTGGGGCGTGACGGAACTGGCCCGCAATTCGCTGGGAGCGATCCACTTCGGTCTCGTCGACCTGGACCTCGGACACGACGACGGCCGTCCGGACATCGCCTACCTCCGCGCTTTCGGTCGCGAACCGCTCGAGTAGCACGACGGTCGTTAGGTCGATCGGATCGTGAGGTCGGTACCCGGTGATCAGCTCTGGGGGACCGCCGGACTGTCGTCGAGGCGTTCGAGTATCGCCTTGACGTCATCGTGCAGCTCACTGATCTCGGTCGCAGCAGCCTGATTCACCGCGAAGTCATGGTGCGCGAGCTCGGCTGAGATCTGGTCGGAACGACGAGCTGCGATGAGCAGGATCGCGCCTTGCATCGCGGCGAGGCAGGACAGGACGAGGTTGAGCAAGATGAACGGGTAGGGGTCGAAGCCGCTGTTGCGGTTGCCGACCATCCAACCGGCGAGAAACACGAGCGCACTGAGCACGAAGGCCCACGACCCCATACCGTTTCGCAGCCGGTCGGCCGCCCGTTCGCCGATCGTCAGATCGTCGCCGGTGCGTACAGCAGGGTGACGGCGCCAGAGGAGGCGGGTCGGTCGAATACTGAGTGGTGTGCGTGTCATCGATGCTCCGGAGTGCTGTGGTCGGTGTGGCTGTGGCTCGATCATTGTCTCGCGGCGGCGGTGCACGGGGTTCCGAGCGAATTCAGCCCGGGTTCAGGTGGTGAGGACCACACTGATCGACGATGCGACGCTCACGTCCAATCGAACGACCCGACGGTCGAGGCCGACGGAGCCGCAGGTTCCCGACAGCGATCAACATCGCACTCGTGTTCGGTGCCGTCGTGCTCGTCGGCATCGTGGCTCGTCCCGATGTTCGAGACGCTCTGACGTATGAGCTCGAGCCGAAGGAGTCCGTGCCGGCCGCACTCGGCGACGCCCCCATCCCGACCGCCAGTCGTCTGGAGGCTGCAGGACAGGTCGACGATGCGGCGTCGGCCGTTCGCTGGCCCGCGGCGTCGGACGGGGAGGTGGTGCGTCTCGCCGCCGCCGGTGACGTGGGCACGGGCGGTACCGAGGAGTACGACACAGCAGCGGCGATGGACGCCCTCGAAGGAAGCGTCGAGTACTCGGCGCTGTTGCTGCTCGGCGACAACGTGTACGAGGACGGCGACCCGTCGAAGGTCGACGAGGTCGTCTTCGCTCCATTCGCCGGTGTGCTCGACGGTGGGACGAAGCTGCTGCCGGTGCTCGGCAATCATGACCAGGACAGCGGTTTCGGTGATGCCCAAGCCGCAGCACTCGGCATGCCCGACCGCTGGTACTCCACGTCGATCGGCGACGTGCTGATCGTGTCGCTCGACTCGACCCGGCCCGACGATCCCGATCAACTCGACTGGCTCACGTCCGAGCTTGCAGGGTCGTCCGCCAGGTGGACGATCGTCGAGATGCATCATCCGCCGTATTCGGGTGGTGCTCACGGATCGTCGCTCGACGTGCGTGACGCGTTCTCGCCGCTGTTCGAGGAGTACGGCGTGCAGTTGGTGCTGAGCGGTCACGACCACGACTTTCAGCGCAGCCAGATCATCAACGGCGTCACCTACATCGTGTCGGGCGCTGCGGCGAAGCTGCGCGATGCGCATCGGGCCGACTTCGCCGAGGTCGCGTTCTCCACGTACCACTTCGTCGACATCAGCGTCGGCGCGGACAGCATCGACGTCCAGGCGGTCGATCAGCAGGGCCAGGTTCTGGATCGAGTGTCGATCGGTGGACCGCACGAGTCGCCCGGCGGCCGGTCACCGTCGGACTGAGCTGGCTCACTCGACCTCGGAGTGTCGTCGGCACCAGCTGAAAGCGTCTTCAGAACGGTTCAGGTTGCTGCAAGGTCGCGAAGCGCATCGTGGGTTCCAGTGCACCGGGATCCGCTCGGTGACGACGAAAGGAACCCCTGGAAATGAAGATCACCAAGCGCAGTGCGTACTCCGCTCTCGCCGGCGTCGGCGTCCTGTTGGGAGCAGCGGGCATCTCCGCTGCCGCCACCGGCGACACGAGCTCCGATACGGCAGCAGCCGTCCAACAGGCCGACACCACAGTCGACGACGAGTCCAACGAAGTGAACGACATCAACGAGGCCAACGAGGCCAACGAAGGTCCGGAGGACGAAGCCGACGAGGGCCCCGAGAACGAGGCCGACGAGGGCCAGGAAGGTGACGAAGGATCCGAGGGCGACGAGAACGAGGGCCCCGACACGCCTCCGGAGTACACGTCGAGCGTGCAGACCACGCCCGAGGCCGAGTCCGACGACGCGAACCAGACCGAGGCCGGCGAAGCCGACGAGGACGCTGCACTCGCAGCACTCGCGACGGTGACGCCGGACGAAGCGTCCGCTGCGGCACTCGCAGCGGTGCCCGGCACGGTCGCGGAGGTCGATCTCTCGAACGAGGCCGGCAACGTCGTCTACGACGTCGAGATCGTCGACGATGCAGGCGTCGAGATGGAGGTCGTCATCGATGCCGGCGACGGCAAGGTCCTGGCGACGCAGGCGGACTGACGCCGACCAGGAGGTTTCCCCCACGTTCGGAACCGAGGGTCGGAGCCGAGAGGTTCCGACCCTCGGCCGCGCTCGCGACCCAGCGCAGCGGGCCGGCGATCGCCGGAGTTCAGCGAGCGTTCAGGCGGCCGGGACCACAATCTGCTGCATGCTTGCAGCGCTCCTTGCACAGACGTCGGCGTCGGACTCGATCACCGGTGTCGCTGGATGGATGACCGGCCTGATCGACTCCCTCGGCCCACTCGGGGTCGGTGTGATCATCGTCGCCGAGACGGTGTTTCCGCCGATTCCGAGCGAAGTCGTCCTTCCGGCCGCCGGTTACCTCGCCGGCCTGGGTCAACTGGGGTTCTGGGCCACGCTGGTGTTCGCCACACTCGGCAGCGTCATCGGCTCACTGGTGCTCTATGGCGCCGGTCGATGGGTCGGCACCGAGCGCCTCACGCGTGTCGCTGCGAAGGTGCCACTGATGTCGGAACGCGATGTCGAACGGGCATGGGCGGCGTTCGAGCGGTGGGACCAGAAGGCGATCTTCTGGGGCCGGCTCGTTCCGGGTGTGCGCAGCCTGGTGTCGATCCCGGCCGGAGCGAAGCAGATGGCGATCGGCCCATTCGTCGCGTTGACCGCAGGTGGCTCGCTCATCTGGAACGCAGCCCTGCTCGGTGCGGGATGGTTCCTCGGGGATCGATTCGGAGCGACCGCCTCGGTGAGCCACTGGATGAACATCGCCGTCCTGGCTGCTGCTGCTGGGCTCGTCGGCTGGTTCCTCGTGTCCAAGTTCCGGCACCGCAACGATGTCGTGGAGCCGGGGACGATCGAGGCCGAATCCTCCGCGGTCTGCTCGCGGTGATGAACGACCTCCCCATGAGTACAACGACTGTGACCATCACGACCTCGATCGACGCCACGACTGCGAGCGACCCGATGTCGGGACCCGAGCCGGGAGGCACAGCGCCGCAGGGCTCGCCCGCTTTCAGGTGTTGTTCAGGTTCGGGGTGACATGATCGATCTGTGTCCGACCATCCCGGCCGGGCGACGTGGAACGAGGACACGACATGCGACTCCTGGTCGTCGAGGACGAGAAGAAGTTGGCTGCGTCGCTGAAGCGTGGCCTCGAAGCGGATGGCTTTGCCGTCGACATCGCCTTGGACGGCACCGATGGCAAGTGGATGGCGACCGAGAACGACTACGACGCGATCGTTCTCGACATCATGTTGCCCGGCATCAACGGCTTCAAGCTGTGCGGTGAGTTGCGCGACGCCGGCAACTGGACCCCGATCCTGATGCTGACCGCCAAGGACGGCGAGTTGGACGAGGCCGAGGCGCTCGACACCGGTGCCGACGACTTCCTCCGTAAGCCGTTCTCGCATCTCGTTCTCGTTGCCCGCATCCGTGCGCTGCTGCGTCGCGGCAAGCCTGAGCGGCCCGTCGAGTTGCGCGCAGGTGGCTTGCGGGTGGACCCATCGGAACGGCGGGTGTGGCGCGATGACGACGAGATCGAGCTGACCGCCAGGGAGTTCGCAGTGCTGGAGTACCTCGTCTCCAACGTCGGCAACGTCGTGTCCAAGACCGAGATCCTCGGCCACGTGTGGGACTACGAGTTCGAAGGCGATCCCAACATCGTCGAGGTGTACGTCCGGCATCTGCGAAAGAAGATCGACATCCCGTTCGACGAGGAGTCGATCCAGACGGTTCGGGGTGCCGGCTACCGCCTCGTCGGCGCCGCCTCGTGACGTCGCGCCTGGCCTCGGTACGCGCGCGCGCCACATTGGGCGCGTCGGTGATCGTCGCCATCGCACTCGTCGTTGCCGGTGTCGCACTCGTCACGCTGCTGAAGACTTCGCAGATCGACGCAGTCGACACGACCCTGGATCTCCGCGTCTCCGACATCGAATCTCTCCTCGCGAACGGCACCGCCGTTGGTGACATCTCCATCGAGGACGAGTCCGATGGCTTCGTGCAGATCCTCGACTCGTCGGGCAACGTCCTGGCGTCGAGCGGCAACATCGACGGCGAAGCCGCCCTCGTCGACCCGGACAGTCCGCGCTACTCGACCAGAACGGTCACTGCGGTCGAGGAGACCGAGCCGTTCCGAATCCACGTCCACCAGACCGAGGGGGCGGTGTCGGACACGATCATCGTCGGAACGAATCTCGAAGACATCGACGAGACACTCGCGGTGCTCACCGGCGCGCTCACGGTCGGTCTCCCGCTGCTGCTGATGTTGATGGCGGGCATGATCTGGCTCGTCATCGGGCGGGCGCTCCGACCGGTGGAGGAGATCCGACTCGAGGTCGCCGACATCGGCGGCGGCGACCTGCATCGACGCGTGCCGGTTCCCAAGTCGCAGGACGAGATCGGCCGATTGGCGTCGACGATGAACGGGATGCTCGACCGACTCGAATCGGCCGATCTCGCCCAAGCCCGATTCGTGTCCAACGCGTCACACGAACTCCGGACGCCGATCGCGATCATCCGCCACGAACTCGAAGTCGCGCTCCGCACCGACGACGACGCGATGCTCCGATCGGCGGCCGAAGAGTCGCTCGAGGAGGACCTGCGAATGCAGCGCCTCGTCGACGATCTCCTGTTCTTGGCGCGTCGTGATGCAGCGTTGGGAGCGACCAGGGAGACACCGCGAACGCTCGTCGACCTCGATGACATCGCGCTGACCGAGGCGCACAGGGTCCGAACCGACAAGACCGTCGACATCTCGTTGGTGTCGGCCGGGCAGGTTCGCGGGAGCGAAGGTCAACTCAGCCGTGTGCTGCGCAACCTGATCGACAACGCACTGCGTCATGCAACGTCGACCGTGGCGGTGTCGGTGGTCAGCGCCGGCGGCAAGGTGGTCGTGTGCATCGACGATGACGGCAACGGCGTCGACGAGGTCGACCGGGAACGGATCTTCGAACGTTTCGAACGCGCTGACGAGGCTCGAGCGCGAGACGACGGCGGGTCAGGGCTCGGCCTCGCCATCGTGACCGAGATGGTCGCTGACCATCACGGCACCGTCACGGTCGACAAGAGCCCGGACCTCGGCGGCGCACGTTTCACCGTCACGTTCACCGACGCTCGGCTCTGACACGGCGGTCGGGAACATGCCGCTTGCGTCTGCGCTGCATCGATCGGGACGCCGCTCGACGATCCCGCCTGGTGACGGGTCGGGTCGGAACCAGAACCGGTCTCAGGCGGTTCTCAGAGTCGGCTGGCGATCGGGATCAGCACGAAGCTGAGCACCAGCAGGACGATCATCACCGAGAAGTCCAGCGGACCCGTGCGGGGGAGCACCCGACGGATCGGGCCGAGCACGGGCTCGGTGATTCCGTGGACGAATCGCGACACCGGGAAGAGCTTCGAATCAGGCGTCGGGCGGATCCAACTGAACACGACTCGGGCGATGAACACGACCCAGATCGCTTGCAGCACGAGGAGCAGGATCGCAGCGATCATCGTCTCGTCTCGCCCGAGATCGCCACCGCGATGCGAGTGACGATCCCGACGACGAGGAGCACCGCCGCCACGACGATCGCTCCGACCGCAACGACGGCCGCAACGCCGAATGCGGCGACTGTCAGTACGACGAGCAGCAGGGTGGCTGCGAACTTCTGGCGGCGGGTCAGCGTCGCCGGAGCCCCGATGGATCCCCGGACATCGTCGCTGTCGATCAGCGTGTGGAATCGGTCGTCGATCACCTGGTCGGGGATCAACACCTCGGAATCGGCGTGAGTGGCTTTCATGTTTCCCATGATGTGCTACCGCACCTGAACATCTGCTGAAGTGGTTCGCGATTCACACGGACGAGCGTCTCGCGATCTCACTTCCCAGCGAGACGGCGTCGACGACGTAGTTGTCGAACACGGTGACGCTCCCGTCGCGAAGTTCGATCCGACATCGGTAGTCGGTGCCGTTCCATCTGGCCGCCCGAGACCCCGAGTTCGATCCGACGTGCGTGACGGATGCAATGTCCGTCCATCTCGTGTGGACGACGGAGGTTCCCTGATGCCGGCTCAGTCCGAGCGGATCCACCACGAAGCGGTCCTCCTTGCGACGAAGGCGGGAGACTGCGAGCAGGAGGCCCCAAGCTGCAACGAGCGTCATCGAGACCAACACGGCGGTGACCAACAGAGACACCGTCCCGCCACCGATGAGGAGTCTGACGGCAGCCATCGCAGCGAGGCATCCAGCAAGGACCATTCCCGACGACGACAGCAGGCTCTCCGCCAGAGCGACATCGAAGACGTAGGTCGGCACGGTGTCGCCCAATTCATCGTGTGTGTCGGTGAGGGTGTTGGTGGGCATCACGGGTCCTGTCGAAAGGCGTTGCGTTCTCCAATCAACTCCCATTCGGGCTGAAACACAAGCACCGAATCGATCCAATGTTCAGCGGGCATTCAGCTCGCGTGGACCGCTCCGATCGGAGTGCCGTACATCCTCCGATGAACCGACTGGATGCTCGGTTTCGATCGCATGGAACATCCTCGAAATTCAGGCTCGATTCAGGAACCGAGGATGACGATCGGCTTCATGACAACCGCCGCTGCACTCCGTCCGCCCTCCCCGTCGTCGTCGTCGATCTCTTCGACGGGACGGGCGTTCCTCAACAAGGTTCCCGAGATCACCATCTGGTTCTGGGTCATCAAGATCTTGTGCACCACGGTTGGTGAGAGCTTCGCGGATTGGGTCGCTGTCGACTTGAACGTCGGTCTGATCAACACCACCATCCTCTTCACCGCGGTGCTGGCTGCGGTCTTGGCCAACCAGGTCCGCCTCGCGAGGTACAACGCCTTTTCGTACTGGCTGACCGTGGTCGTGCTGAGCGTGACCGGCACCCTCTACACCGACATCCTCACCGACAAGTACGGGGTGAACCTCGCCATCACGACACCGGTGATCGCAGCGATGCTCGCTGTCGTGTTCGGTGTCTGGTACAACCGGGAACGCACCCTGTCGATCCACAGCATCACGACCGTGCCTCGTGAGATGTTCTACTGGCTGGCCATCCTCGTCACGTTCGCTCTCGGCACCGCCGCTGGCGACTGGACGCTCGAACTCACCGGCTGGACGCCGGGCATCGCCGTGCTGCTCCCGACCGTTCTGATCGCTGCGACCGTCGTTGGCTGGAAGCTCGGCGTCAACGCTGTGCTGTCCTTCTGGACCGCGTACGTCCTGACCCGCCCGCTGGGTGCGAACATCGGTGACTGGCTCGCTGTCGACAAGCAGCTCGGTGGGATCGGTCTCGGCACGCTGGGAACCAGCGTGATCTTCCTCTCCGCCATCCTCGCCACGGTCATCTACCTGGCCGTCAAGCGCCCCGACGTCATCGAAGAGGGCGCCGACGCCAAAGTCGCAGCCACTGTGAACCCGGAACGCGAACGCAGGATGCTCGGCTACTACGGCGTCGTCGCCGCACTCGCCGTCGGCACCCTCGCCTACGCCAACAGCCAACCCCACGACTCCTTCTCCGCTCAGGAGGAAGCCCTCGGCGGGGCGCCCGTCGAACAGCTCACACCGCAGGAAGCGACCGCCAACTTCGCAGCCGGTGACCTGACCGAGTTCAGCACCATTGCCCACGACACGCTCGGCCTCGTGGACGCCGGCGACCAGGCCGCTGCAGCCACCCGCATCACGGATCTCGAAACTGCGTGGGACGACGCCGAACCCGAACTCGTCAAAGTCGACGAGACCGCATGGACGTTCCTCGACAGCGAGATCGACGACGCACTCAGCACCGTGCGGGACTCCAACCCCGACACCGCCGCCGAAACCCAAGCGCTGAACGCGCTGATCACCTCACTCGCCGGCTGACCTCCACCGAACAACAACCGACATCCCGACCCGACCGTGGCCGCCCCGAAGAGGGGCGGCCACGGTCGCGTCGGTACCCGCTCGATGCGCCGACCTACCATGACGCTGATGAAGGTTTCGCCCTGGCGTCGGTTGGCGGTCACGGTCGGGTTCACATCGATCCTGGTGGCGTGCGGCGCCGACGCCAATCCTCCATCGGCTGCCCCTGCTTCGCCCGTCACGACGGCCACCGAGACCGGCCCTGCCGATACCGATGTCAGCGACATCGCCGACATCACGGTCGTCGATGCAGCAGCGCTCCCGCCGATGGAGATCGTCGCGTCGCTCGGCTACCCGCGGGATCTCCTCGATCGAGGCCGTGTCAACATCAAGGTGTCCCGCGACGACGACACCGACTTCGTCATCGTCGACAAGCAACTCGTGGCCTCGCACTTCACGCCGGCGCCCGCCGAGATGCGTCGCACCGTGCTCCCGCCAGACGGTCAGGTCGTCGCCGTCCAGACGCTCTTCGGCGACGTCGACGATTGCGAGAGCGCCGACCCGGTCTCAGCGGAACTGGTCGTCACCTTCACCGATGGCAACGACCCGACGCTGAAGACGACGTCGCTTCCTCTGACCGGACGCATCGACGCTCGACGACATTCGCCGCCAGAAGTGCACGGTGCGCCAGGTGCTCGCCGACAACGAGATCGAGTTGGAGAACCCGGTGGTCGATGGCGAGGTCATGAAGGTCGATCTCGTCGTGACCCGTCGCACCGGCGACGCTCGGCTCGGGTTCGATTCGATCAAGGGCACGGTGCTGTTCGGTGCGGCAACGACGTTCGAGCCAGGCGACCCGGCACGCGTCCTCGAGCCGGGCGAACCCGATGCGTCCATCCCACTGGTGCTCGATGTCAACCGCTGCGATTCGCACGCCGTGGCGGAAACGACGCGCAAGTACGGCATCGACCTCTACGTCTCCGTCGACGGCGCAGAATCGCAGCGCATCGACGTGGCGATCGAACCCGTCGTCGCCGATCTCGAGACGATGCTCGACGCCTGCAAAGCCCGGACCGGGCAGGAGTGACCCGACGGCGCTCCGTCCTCGAACGCTCGCTTCGGACAGCGGCGTGATGGTGGACGATGGTGGACGCGGTCACCATCGGTCCGGTCGTGAGTCGGTGCAAGGCGCGGACGTGCCCTACCCGGGCCGGGGTAGGGCACGTCTCGAAGCGTGAGCTGCTTCGGTCAGGCGACGGCGGTGGCAGCGGCCGGCGTGCGGAAGTGGAGTGCGATCATCGCTGCGGTCGCGAGCACGACGACTCCTTCGGCGACGAGCGACCAGGTGCCGATCGATTCGCTCCAGTTGCCGATGTCGTCGGTGGAGGCGGGGAGCCCGACGGTGCGGGTGAGGACGAACCCGACGAAGGTCGCGAGGGCCGTGGCGCCGCCGAGGTACCAGCCGAGCTTGTTGCGGGTGGCGATCATGATGATCGAGACGACGCAGGCGATCGAGAGCAGGGCGTAGCCGACGCCGAGGTAGGGGACTTCGGCGAACTTGCCGGAGAGCTCTTCCAGGTGGATGTACGCGGTTCCGGCGAGGCCTGCAGCGACGACGACTTCGGCGGCCACGATCGCCGGGGTGCGGTGGTAGCGGCCGGCGAGCGTCGGGGGTTGCTCGACGGGCGATGTGTCGATCGGAGCGATGGTGGAGGCGTCGACCGGAGCGGTGGGGCGGGCCTTCAGTGCGTTGTTCATTGTGGTGTCTCCTTGGTGATGCCTCCGTGTTGGAGGAGGCGGCGGGTTGATGTGTGCATCGTGAGCCCACCCCGCTGTGGATTCGCTGAAGGTCCCTGAAGCGAACTTCAGCGACGCACTGCGACACTGTTGCGGTGCGAGTTCTGATCGTCGAGGACGAGGTGCGTCAAGCAGCGGCGCTCGCTCGTGGACTCGAAGCCGAAGGGTTCGCCGTCGATGTCGCTGGCAACGGCACCGACGGACTGTGGATGGCCACCGAGAACAGCGTACGACGCGATCGTGTTGGACGTGATGCTCCCCGGCATGAACGGCTACCGGGTGTGCGCCGAACTGCGAGCCCGCGACGTCTGGACGCCCATCCTGATGTTGACGGCCAAGGACGGTGAGTACGACGAGGCCGAGGCGCTCGACACCGGTGCGGACGACTTCTTGTCCAAGCCGTTCTCCTATGTCGTACTCGTCGCCCATCTCCGAGCGTTGATGCGGCGAGGGTCACCTCAGCGTCCGGCAGCGCTCGTCGCCGGTGGCTTGACGTTGGACATCGCCGAGCATTCCTGTCGACGTGACGGTGTCGCCGTCGAGCTGACGCCTCGCGAGTTCGCGATCCTGGAATGTCTGATGCGCCGTGCTGGCGAGGCGGTGCCGAAGCGCAACATCGTCGATCACGTGTGGGACTCGGCATACGAAGGCCATGACAACGTCGTCGAAGTGCACGTGTCGTCGCTGCGGAGAAAGGTCGGCCCGGACGCGATCGAAACAGTCCGCGGTGGCGGATACCGAGTGGGTGGCCGTGTCGGCTGATCCCGCCCGACCGCCGGCGGTTCGCCGGCTGACCACGCTGCGGTGGCGGATCACGCTCGGCGCCACCGCCATCGTGCTGTTCGCACTGCTGATCGTGTCGCTCGCCGTCGCAGGCCTACTGCGTGGCTCGCTCGAACGCAACACGGAGGAACTCCTCGTCGAACGGGTTGCCGCAGTCGAGGCGTTGATCGCCGACGGCGGCCTCGGCCCGATCCTGGATTCCACCGGTCGGGAAATCGGCCAGGTGCAGGTGATCGACGCCTCCGGGCAGGTGGTGTCCAACACATCGGGTCTGGCAGACACCACCCGGTTCGACGTCGTCGCCGGACCGCCGGTGGGGGAGCGGACGGCGGCGACGGTCAACGGGTCGTCGATCGACAATGATCCTGGTGAGGAGTACCGCCTCGTCAGCTCCACCGTTGCATCGGCCGACGGCGATCTGACGATCTTCGCCGTCACGTCGCTCGACACGTCCAACGACGCGCAGGGCTACCTGACGTCAAGGTTGCTGTGGGCGCTTCCCCTGATCGGGCTGATCACCGCCGCTGTCATCTACGGGGTCGTCGGGCGAGCATTGAGCCCGGTCGAGAGGATGCGACGCAACGTCGAGGAGATGTCGGCGACCGATCTCTCGAAGCGGCTGGCGGTGGGCCGACACGATGACGAACTCGCCCGACTCGCGTCGACGATGAACGGGTTCCTGGAACGCCTCGACGCGAGCGCCGGCCAACAACGTCTGTTCGCGGCGAATGCATCGCACGAACTCCGCAGCCCGCTGTCTGCGATCCGGACCGACCTCGAAGTCGGCCTCGCCTACCCGGATCGAGCCGACTGGGAACGCACCGCACAGGATTCGCTCATCGAGATCGACCGCCTCGAACGGCTGTCCCGGGACCTTCGAGCGCTCACCAAGGAACACGACGCCGCCGGGCATTCGTCGACGGACGTCGCCCGACTGGTGCGCGACGAAGTTGCTCGCCGCAACTCTCGAGTCCGGTTCGAGTCGAGTCGTGAGATCGCGTTCGCTGAGATCGATCGAGATGGCTTCGTGCAGGTGATCCGCAACCTGCTCGACAATGCCGAACGACACGCCACCTCGACCGTCGACGCGTCCGTCCGGTCGGGAGGCGACGGCACGGTCCGAGTGCACGTCGTCAACGACGGAGCACCGATCCTCGATGCAGACCGAGAACGGATCTTCGAGCCCTTCGCTCGCCTCGACGACGCACGCTCACTCGACACCGGTGGCTCGGGTCTCGGGCTGGCGATCAGTCGTGCCATCCTCACGTCTGCAGGGGCGACCGTCGAGGCCGTCGGTCGTCCGACCGGAGCGGAGTTCGTGGTCGTTCTCCCATCGGGAGTCGAACTACGGGAACCCGAGCAGCATCGAGACGCCGAACAGCGCGAACAGCGCGGCCGACATCCAGCGCAGGACGGACGGCGGGATGCGATCTCCGACGACTGAGCCGGCGGCAGCTCCCACCATCCCGCTGCTCACTTCCCCCAGCGTCGCGCCGATCCAGGTCCCGACGGGATTGGATCGGGCAGCCAGTGCGGCGGTGGCGATCTGGGTCTTGTCGCCCATCTCCGCGATCAAGATCGTCAGTGCGATCGAGGCGATCACCGACGACATGGCGAGACGCCCAACGCTCAGGCCCGAGTGGTCGTCGTCTTCTTCATCGTCGTCGCGCCGAAGCGAGAGCACGGCGAACGCGATGAAGACCAGACCACCGACGATCTCGACCGGTCGCTGTGGGAAGGCGGCGCCGAGCACGGCGCCCACGACGACTGCGATGAGACCGGCTGCGCCGTAGCCGAGCGTGAGTCCGAGAGCGACCCGGCGAAGAGAGTGGCGAGCACCGAACCCGAGCGCCAGCAGTTGCGTCTTGTCGCCGAGTTCTGCGACGAAGACCACCCCGAAGGCCACGAGGGCTGCCTGTACGACATGCACGCACTGTGTCTACTCGCGGGAATCGAGGAGTGGGTCGTCAACGTCGAGGCCGGTGGCCATCGGCGATGTTGCGGGCCCGATGTCGTTCAGCGGGACGGTGTGAGCGAATGCGTCGAACGGGATGCAGCCAGGGGGTGTTCGTGCTTCTCGTCATTCGAGTCTGCGATGGCATCGGCGACCTCGTTCTTCGTGAGATCACTCAGCGTGCGTCTGATGAGCCGGTGCGTTGCAAGCGCTTCCGCGTGGATCCACCTCGCCGACTCCCTCGCCGCGTCGTCCTGGAGCACGTGAGCGAGGCCGGCTGCCTGCACGGCGACGGCCATGTTGCGGTGTCCGATCTCATCGAGGACATCTTCGATCGTCATGAGTCGCGGCGCTCCGGGCCGATGTCGAGGATCCAGATGTGGCCGCACCCGTCGATCGCCCAGGTGATGACGCAGTCGCCGGTGAACACACTCGAGACACGCCGTCCCAGGTCGACGACGAGCGCCCGATCGACCACGTCCGTGGTCGGACCGATCGAGTCGACGACCCGTTCGGTCGAAGCCGAGGCCGTCACGGTGCCGGACGTGACGACATCGATGTCACGTTGGACGACGAGAGCGATCTCCTCGCTCAGCACGCTCGCCGTCGCAGACAGCCGTCGGACGGTGTGCAGCAACTCGGAACGACTCGTGATCGCATGAGATCCCACGATGCGGTCCGCAGGCGACCCGGGTCGCGACAGCGCCGACACACCGATCGTGAGTGGCACATGGCCGCCACGACCGAGGCTGTCGAACAGTTCGTCGATGGCATCGGCCGACGAGAACGTGCGGCTTCGGCTCTGCTGGTCACAACACCCCAGTGCTGCCGCGGTCAGAACCGAGCCCGCCGGAACGGGAAGGCCCGCCCTCATCGCACGAGACAGGCGACCGGCGCGTGGGCCGACGATGTCCTTCGGGGTCGGGTTCACGTCGTCCAGGCACACCACGAGCGGCAGATCGGTCGGATCGCCGGGGTCGGCCGGACGGTCGGTGGTGCCGGTGGCGCTCGGGCTGTTCGACAGAACGATCATGGACTCACTGTGCGCTTCGTTCCTCAGAACGGGCTGGGAATCAACCCGATGTGTCCTGGGAACCGCCGGTCGGGACGGTCGGGAGTGCAACGGTGAAGGTCGAACCCTCACCCGGTGTGGAGGCGACCGTGAGCTTGCCGCCGTGGGCTTCGACGATCGCCGCGACGATCGAGAGTCCGAGCCCGGAGCTGCGCACGCTCGACGAGCGTGACTGCTCCGCGCGGTAGAAGCGGTCGAAGATGTGATCGGCGACGTCGGGCTCATTCCCGGGTCCGTCGTCGGCGATCGCGACCGTGACGTACTGGTCGTCACTTTGATCGCGATCTGACCGATGAGCCGGGCGCGTGCAGACGGGTGTTGGCGATCAGGTTGACGCACACCTGATGGAGCGCATCCCGATCACCGACGAACGGGCTGGACATCGTTGGAGTCGGCGAGAGGTGATCGTGAGACGGCTCGAGCAGCGGAGGCGTCGGCCACGGCGTCGGCGACGATCGACTCGATGTCGCACCGGTCGAGAGCTGCAGGCCCCGGCCCTGATCGAGCCGGGCGAGGGTGAGGAGATCCCCGACGAGTCGCCCCATCCGTGCGGCTTCGCGTGGATCCGGGTCATCTGCTTGCCGACGGACTCGGGGTCCGTCGCCGCGCCCGACAGGTACAGCTCCGAGTACCCGGCGATCGTCGAGATCGGGGTGCGGAGCTCGTGCGACGCATCGGCGGCGAACTGTTTCACCCGGTTCTCGGCGGCCTGGCGTTCCTCGAACGACATCTGGAGGCGGTCGAGCATCGTGTTCAGCGAGTCGGTGAGTCGTCCGATCTCCGGGTCCGGGGTCATCTGCATCGCCCGGCGATCCATGTCGCCGTCGGCGATCGCTTCAGCGGTGTCGACCAATTCGTCGTACGGCCGAAGGCTCGCCCGAAGCAGCAGCCAGAAGATGATGCCGATCACCGACGATCGATGCCGAACAGGGTGATGAGCAACGTTCGCCCGATCGTCTCACGCACGTCGTTCGGACTTCGTCCAGTGGAGCACCGAGTGCGATGAAGCGACCATCATCGAGCTGTCCGACCACGATCCGGTAGTTCGGTGCGCCGTCGGTGCCGTCCACGGTGAAGTTCTGGCCGACCCGGTCGATGATTCGGCTCGGTGGGAGATCCGGAGGAGGGAATCGGATCGTCGACGGGACCGGCGAGTATCTTCGAAGACCCTTGGCCGAGCTCGTCGACGATGACCGTGGCGAGCGGATTGTCGCGGATGTCGATTCGCTCGAGCGCGTCGACGGCGTCGAATCGTGAACGAGTTGTAGAACTGCTGGTTCAGGTCGAGCCGGTTCGCCAGGTTCTGGTCGATGTCGTCGATCAGCTGGTTGTCGCGTGCCGTTGATCGTCACGGCGGCCCCGATGACGAACACGGCGACGAGCGCCCCGAAGACGAGCGCGAGGGCGCGCCGCCGGGTCATCGTTCAGCTTCCGGTGCGGATGGTGTAGCCGACGCCGCGAACCGTCTGGATCAGTTTCGGTTCGACGTGGTCGACCTTCTTGCGGAGGTAGCTGATGTAGGTCTCGACCGAGCTTACGTCGCCGCCGAAGTCGTACTGCCAGACATGGTCGAGGATCTGCGCCTTCGAGAGCACACGCTCGGCGTTCATCAGGAGGTATCGCAGGAGCTTCCACTCGGTGGGCGAGAGCTCGATCGTGTTGCCGTCCCGTGTCGCTCGATGGGCGTCCTCGTCCATCACCAGATCCTCGAACTGGTGGATCTTCGTCTCGGGTGCGGCATTTCCGGTACGGCGGAGCACGGCGTTGATCCGGGCGACCACCTCCTCGAGACTGAACGGTTTGGTCATGTAGTCGTCGCCGCCCTTGGTGAAGCCGGACAGCATGTCGTCCTTGGTGTCCTTGGCGGTGAGGAAGATCACCGGAACCTGGTCGCCGTCGGCCCGAAGTCGGCGACACACCTCGAAGCCGTCGATGTCGGGCATGTTCACGTCGAGCATGACCAGCTCAGGATTGAACGACGCCGCTCTTCGACAGGGCTTCGAAACCCGCTGCGGCGGTCTTCCACCTCGAACCCCTGGAAGCGGAGCGAGGTGGAGAGGAGGTCGGTGATGTACTCCTCGTCGTCGACCACGAGGATGCGTCGCGCCGGGGCGCCTGAGTCGGCCATGTCTCCACTCAATCACGCGAACCTCAGAGTTTCCTGGGAACTTCCTCCAGAGGAGCTGAGCTCCTTCGGGCCAGAGTCGACGCGAGGAGCAGCGACACCATCGAGAGACCGACCCCGGCGACGATGTCGATCACGTAGTGGTTGGCGGTGAGCACCACTGCAACGGCCATCAGGATCGTCGGTGGGACGAGGAGCGCCCGGACCCACCGTCGTTCGGCTGCGATGAACAGCACGGCGCTGGCGAGCGCGACCCAGCCGACGTGGAAACTCGGCAGCGCAGCGAACTCGTTGATGAAGCCCTCGGGGTGTCCGATGAAGTTCGATCGCGCCGATTGGTCGACGGTGTCGACGAACCCGTCGAGGAATCTGGGTGGTGCGACGGGGAGCACCGTGAACACGGCGAGACCGATCGCGCCGGAGATCAGCATCGCGTTGCGGTACAGGCTGAACGACGCCTTCGTCCAGAACCACGTGACGACGAACGCACCGATGATGAACGGCCAATAGGTCCACGCGTACACGAAGTTGAACACGTCGATGACGCCCGGGAGATCCAAGGCCGCCGCCTGGAGGCGCTGTTCGACGTCGATGCCGAGACTGGCCTCGACTTCGAGAACACGGGCGGCGTGGCGGTGGGCGGCGGTCTCCGAGCCGTTGGCCAACGAACGCACCACGAGATAGGCGGCGAACGCTGCTGTGATCCCGACGGCCTGCAGCGCGATCGCCGCCGGCGACGTCCGCATCGGCCGGTGCGGCTGCGATCGATCGAGTTCGAACAGCGACATGGACGAGGAGTCTGCCGATCGAACCTCAAGGTGACCTGGGAAACGGCTGAGATCTCTCTTCGACACCCGGGATGCGGTGATTCCCAGACGACGTCGGGGCGGTTCCCAGGTGACGTTGAGGTTCGAGGGACTGAATGTGTTCCGTCCGGGGCGTCGCTCCGGCGATCACCCATCACATGAAGCTGTTCACGCAGCCACCCCAACCATCGGAGCCCCCTGATGTCCACCTTCTTCTACAAACTGGGACGGTTCGCCGTCCAGCATCGCAAGGCGATGCTCGCGACCTGGCTCGGGCTGTTCATCGCCATCGCCGTCGGGTCGCAGGTCGCCAACACCGAGACCAGTGATGCGTTCACGATCCCGGGTACCGAGAGCCAAGAGGCGTTCGACCTCCTCGACGAGCGCTTCCCTGCCCAGTCGGGCACGTCGGCACAGATCGTCTTCGCCACCGAAGACGGCACGGCACTCGCCGATTCGGTCGAGGCCGTCAACGCGTCGCTCGCCGAAGCTGCTGAGCTCGACGGCGTCATCCTGGTGACGAACCCGTTCGAGACCGGCACGATCAGCGAAGCGGGCGACATCGGTTACGCCGACATCCGCTACAGCGTCGAGACCACCGACGTCGGCCTCGACGGCAAAGAGCTCCTGGAGGAGACCGGCGCCATCGCCGAGTCCGCCGGAGTTCAAGTCGAGTTCGGTGGCGAAGTGATCACCGGCAACGTCGAACAGCACCCCCCGACGTCCGAGCTGATCGGCATGGGCGTCGCAGTCATCGTGCTGCTCTTCGCCTTCGGTTCCGTACTCGCGATGGGACTGCCGCTCTTCACGGCGATCCTCGGCCTCGGCATCGGGCTGACGAGCATCACGCTCGCCTCGGCCTTCATCGACCTCTCCTCGACTGCCCCGACCCTGGCCACGATGATCGGCCTCGCCGTCGGCATCGACTACGCCCTGTTCATCGTCACCCGCCACCGGGCCAACCTGGCCGAGGGCATGGACGTCGAAGAATCCGTCGCACGGGCCAACGCAACCGCCGGCTCCGCCGTCGTGTTCGCCGGTGGCACCGTGGTGATCGCCATCGCCGGACTCTCGGTCGTCGGAATCCCGTTCCTCACGGCCATGGGACTCGCGACCGCATTCACGGTGCTCGTCGCCGTTCTCGTCGCCGTCACGCTGCTGCCGGCACTGCTCGGCATGATCGGCACGAACATCGACCGCTGGAAGGCGCCGTTCACGAAGACCCGCACCAGCGAAGTGAGCAAGGAGACGATGGGCCACAAGTGGGCTGTCGCGGTCACCAAGCGCCCGGTCGTCGCACTCGTCGGCGGACTCGTCGTCATGGGTGCGCTCGCCATCCCGATGCTCGACATGCGCCTCGGCATGACCGATGCCGGCACCGCCTCCGAAGAGATGACCGAACGTCAGGCGTACGACCTGCTCGGTGAGGGCTTCGGCGACGGATTCAACGGACCGCTCACCGTCGTCATCGACGCTGCCGGCAACGCAGACCCGACCACCGTCGTCGCTCGGTACAGCGACGCGATCGCCGCCGACCCGGGCATCGTCCAGGTCAGCCCGGCGAACTTCAACGAGGCCGGCGACACCGCCGTGCTCTCCGCCATCCCGACCACCGGCCCGTCAGAGGCAGCCACCGACGACCTCGTGGGCCACCTCCGTTCCGACGTCTTCCCCGCAATCGAAGCGGAGACCGACACGAACATCTCGCTCACCGGCGTGACCGCATCGAACATCGACGTCAGCGAGAAGCTGATGAGCGCCCTCCCGGTCTTCATGGGCGTCGTGCTCGGGTTGACCTTCCTGCTGCTGATGGTCGCATTCCGCTCGATCCTCGTGCCGCTCAAGGCGTCGCTGGCGATCCTGCTCAGCATCGCATCGAGCTTCGGTGTGGTCGTTGCGATCTTCCAGTGGGGCTGGCTCAAGGACGTGATCGGCCTCGACACCACGGTGCCGATCATCAGCTTCATGCCGATCTTCCTCTTCGCCATCCTGTTCGGGCTGTCGATGGACTACGAGGTGTTCATCATGAGCCGCATCAAGGAGGACTACTCCAAGACGGTCAAGAAGGGCAACGGCAAGCCTGTTGAAGCCGTCATCTCCGGTTTGACCAGCTCGGCCCGAGTGATCACCGCTGCTGCGATGATCATGATCAGCGTGTTCGCCGCATTCGTCCTCGGCGACGACCCGATCATCAAGATGTTCGGTGTCGGACTGTCCGTGGCCGTGTTCCTCGATGCGACCGTGGTCCGCATGATCATCGTGCCTGCTGCGATGACCCTGTTCGACAAGGCCGCCTGGTGGTTCCCGAAGGCGCTCGACAAGATCATCCCGAACGTCGACATCGAAGGCGAACACCTGATGGAGCAGCTCGAAGCTGCCGACCGGGCGAGCAACTTCAACGACGACTCGACCGACGAGCCCGACAACCAGAAGGAGCTCGTCTCGATCTGACCGGGAATCGAACTCCCGATCACCGATCGGCCCGCGACCACAACAGGGTGGTTGCGGGCCGTTCCGCGTCCAACGGATCCTTCTGGACCGGGACTTCTGAGCGGCTTCCAAGGTGGCTCTCAGGTCGACCGGCGAAGCTGACCGAGTGTCTGCCGACCTGATCAGTGACGACCCGTCGAGTGAGCAGCCCCCGCCGGCTCCAGGTGGGGCGGCTGCATCGAACGACGACGACCTCCGAATCGATCCGACCGACGCTCCCGACGGCGCACGGGCTGCGCTGGACGGTGCCAAAAGGTTCCGTCTGGCCTCGCTGGCGGCGAAAGTCGCCGTTGCCGTTGCCGTGTTGGTCGCCATCGTGATCTCACCTGAAGGCGTGAGTGATCTCGTGGCCCGGCTCGTCGGCCTGTCGATGATCGTCGTCGCGACGTCGGCGGTCGTTCGTGAGCGGATGCGGGTGACGGTGTCGAGCGTGCGGATCGGCGTCGCGCTGGCAGGCGTTCCTGCCGGCGCGGTGCTCATCCTCGATCCCGACCGCTGGCTCACTCCGGTCGGTCGAGCAGCTGGTGCAGTCGTGGTGATCTTCGGTGTGATCCAGGTCGTGAGGGCGCTCCGCTCGCCCGCTGCTCGGTCGGACAGGCTCCGCAACGGCTTCGCCGTCGTCGTGGTCGGGATGGTTGCATTCGTCCTCTTCGAACCGCTCTTCGAGCAGATGGCGATCGTCGGCGTGCTCCTGGTGGCAGCGACGGCGCTGTTGCGTGTCGGTGTGCGGGCCGGCCTCGTCGAACTCCAGCTCGACATCGACTCGCGTCGCCCGCTGCTGCTGCGATGGATCGATGAGAAGAGCAAGACGACCCAGCACCGTGATGACATCTACGAGCAAGTGTTCTTCGAGGGCGAACGGGCGCCGGCACGGATCGGGAGGTTCTTCCTGATGATGCTGTTCGCATCGGTCATCTCGGCGGCCGGGGTGCTGTCCGACTCGACCGCCGTGGTGATCGGAGCGATGCTCGTCGCCCCACTGATCAGTCCGATGATGGGTATGGGCCTGTCGCTTGCGACCGGCTGGCCGAACCGTCTGGGTCGCTCGACGTCGATCGTGCTCGGTGGCATCGTGATCGCGGTCGGCGTGGGGGCACTGCTGGCTGCTGCTGGATTCCCAGTGGATCTCGCCGGTAACTCTCAGATCCTGTTCGCGCTCTTCGCCACGGCTGATCGATCTCGTGATCGCCGTCGCCGCAGGCGCGGCAGGGGCCTACGCGATCTCGCGCAAGGACGCCTCGTCGTCGCTCCCCGGCGTGGCCGTTTCCATCGCACTCGTCCCACCGTTGTCGGTCGTGGGGATCACGCTCTACGCACGCGACTGGGAGCAGGCCAGTGGGACACTGCTGCTGTTCCTCACCAACCTGGTGGCGATCATCCTTGCGGGCGGCGCCGTGTTCATCCTGACCGGGGTCGTGCCGCTGCGTCGGTTCGCAGAGAACCAGCATCGCGTGCGCACGTCACTCGGGGCCGTGGGTGTGCTCGCGCTGGTCGTCGTCGGTGGCTTGGTCCTCAACGGGCAGCAGATCACTCAGGACGCGTTCAACGCCGACGACGCTCGAGAAGCGGTCATCGCCTGGCTCGGTGAGGACACCGAGTTCGCCGTCGTGTCGTTGGTGGTCGACGACAGCAACGTCGCAATCGTCCTCGCCGGTCCGGGCGACCCGCCCGACGCCGACGTTCTGGTCGGCGACCTGAGCGAGGCGCTCGACAGCGACGTCACCCTCGACCTGCAATGGATTCCAAGGCAGCGCCTCGTCGTCTCGTCGGACTGAGTCGAGTAGACGGCCGGGCGATGACGGACTCACCGTTCTCCCAGCGGTCTCCCATCAATTCGTGAGGTTCCTCGACGATTCTGGTGGTCATGACACTTCTCGAGCTCTCCAACGAATCCAACCTGCAGCGGGAGGACGTCGCCGACCAGTTGCGGCGCCTCGCCGACCAGCTCGAACGTCACAACGACGTCGAGTTCACGCTCGAGGGCGTCCGCTACTCGATCGACGTGCCGTCCGAGGTCGCGTTCGAAGTCGAACTGGAACTGGGCGACGACGGCAACGAACTGGAACTCGAGATCAAGTGGTGAACTGCGCGTCCCGGCGGGACCCCGCAACCAAGTAGACATCGGCGATGGACGAGCTGGTTTTCATCGCCGTCCTGGCGAGCCGTTTCCTGGTGCCGCTGGCGATACCGAAGTTCCCCCTGCCGGCGATCGTCGCCGCGCTCGTCATCGACGCCGCCGACCAGTCGATCTTCTCCGCCTTCGGCGTCGAGCCGGACAACTATCAGTCCTACGACAAGGCGCTGGACGTCTACTACCTGACGATTGCGTATGTCTCGACGCTGCGCAACTGGACCGACGGCGTGGCGTTCCGTACGGGCCAGTTTCTCTGGTACTTCCGTCTCGTCGGCGTCGTCGTGTTCGAACTCACCGAAGTGCGTGCGCTGCTGCTGATCTTCCCGAATACGTTCGAGTACTTCTTCATCGCGTACGAATCGGTCCGGACGAAGTGGGAGCCGTCTCGCCTGACGACCAGACACGTGATCGGTCTCGCCGCCGTCATCTGGGTCTTCGTCAAGCTGCCCCAGGAGTGGTGGATCCACATCGCACAGCTCGACGTCACCGACGTCATTGGGAACAACGCCTGGGTGTTGCCAGCTGCAGCCGTCGCCCTCGTCGTGGTTTCTGCGGTCGGGTACGACCAACGCGGTCGGATACCTGCAACGAACTGGTCGTTCAGCCTCGACGTCGACGTCCACCCGACCACGGTCGTGGGTGAGCCGGCAGACCCGCCGTCTGGTACGCGGGCGTTGATCAACCGCCCGATCGTCGAGAAGACCGTGCTGGTCGGTCTGGTGACGGTGATCTTCCTGCAGCTGTTGCCCGCCATCGACATCGGGCCGATCGAAGCTGTCGTCGGGGTCGGAATGATCATTGCGCTCAACTCGGCCATCGGACGCTGGTTGGTGCGTCGCGGCACCACGTGGCGGAGCACGGGAACCCAGTTCGCAGCGATGGCGATGATCAATGTCGCCATCCTGGTCGGTGCGAGAATCTTCTTCGGTGCGCAGGATTCGGCTGACGGCGGTGTCCAACCGGGGATCACACTGTTGTTCCTCGCGCTGCTCACCTTGATAGCGACGCTCTACGACCGGTATCGCACACTCCGCCTGTCGTCGATTGCGCTCCCGGCAACCTCCCCACTCTCTCCGAGCCGTCTCTGACTCAGCGCACTCGCCGAAGTACACACGCTCACGTTGCTCGGCGGCGCCACGCGCCTCGCCGTTCGCACCGACATGAACGAGGCCGAGTTGGTCGACGCGCTCTCCGCCGCCTGATCACGTTCGGGTCGCCGATCGACTCGAACGCCCGGCGTCCCGTCTCGCCCTTACCCTCCGGTGGTGGCGAGGCGGGTTCGTCGTCACCGCAGCCTCATCGGTGGCACGCTTCCCGTCCATCGAGAAACGAGTCCGTGCAATGCGAGTGGTGTCGTGGAACATCGAGTTCGGCGAACTCGTCGATCAAGCCGGACACGAACTGACCTCGCTGCCGGATCTGTCCGGCGCCGATCTCGTGCTGCTGCAGGAGATGGACGAGCCCGGGACTCGCACGATCGCCGAACGACTCGGGGTCGACTTCGTCTTCGCTGCTGCAGCATCCCACCCGGAGACGGGACGGGACATGGGCAACGCGATCCTGTCGCCGTGGCCGATCGGGACGACGACCGAGATCGACCTTCCTCACGTCGCTCGCGTCTCGGGCCAGGCGAGGTCCGCTGTACGTGCTGTGGTGTCTATCGAGGGCCAGGCGGTCGACGTCTACAGCGTCCACACCGAGACCGTGCTGCTCCCGTTCGCCAGACGACGAGAACAATTCGCCACGCTCGTGGACGACATCGCGGCGAGAGCGACCGAGCGGGTCGTCGTCGGCGGCGACTTCAACACGGCGCGCGTCCGGGAGGTCGACACCTTGACATCTCTGATGGGGGCGGCCGACCTGCACGCGGTCTCCCAGCGATCGGGAGCCACCTTCCGGCGGTTCGGTCGTTCGTTCACGCTCGACCACGTCTTCGCCCGCGGCCTCATGGCTCACGGCAGTGGCGTGGTCACCGAAGCGACAGCGAGCGACCACCTGCCGGTCTGGGTCGACCTGGAACTCTGACGACGACCGGGCAGAGGACGACGTCAGCGGTCGAAGTCGGGTCCTCAGCGCCTGCCGTTCCAACTTCGGAACGATCCTGCGGTGCTCGCGGCACGTGTCGCCTCCTCGGCCGGCGCGTCAGCGGGTGGGCCGTCGCCGACCCAGCGGTTGATGAACAGCAGCCAGGCAGCGATCGCGAACGCGGTTCCCAGTGCAGCGCCGCAGATCACGTCGAGTGTGTTGTGTTCGCCGTAGTACAGACGACCGACGGCGACCAGCAGTCCCCAGACGACCGGCACCGGCCGCCACCTGGGGGGCAGGAAGAACGCGATCAGGATGCCGCACGCAACGGCTGTCGTGGCGTGACCCGACGGGAAGCTCGGCTCGTCGAGCAGCGACTGACCGCGGGCTTGGATCTCGGGGCCGACCGAGGTGTACGGACGGGACCGGTCGACTCGTGTCTTCACCAGTTCCTTCTCCAGTGACAGCTTGTAGACGGGGAGCAGGAGAAACGGCAGCGCGTAGTGCCAGCGTCGGCTGAGTGCGACGATCACGGCGCCGGCTGCGAACGGAAAGAACAGCACGCCCGGTTGTTGCACCACCCACATGGGTGCGGTGAGCCAGTCGGGGAAGCCGTTGAAGAACTTCAGGATCGAGATCTCCCAGCCGGCGACAGCGCCGTCCCGGGCGTAGACCGCACCGGCTGCGACGATCGCTGCAAGGGCAGCGATGAGCCCAATGCCGTAGCCGACTCCGAGACGCGGTCCGCGGACGTGGAAGACGTTGACGGTTGGCAGCTTCATGACGTGATCAACTCGGTTTCGCCGTGCGCGTCATCGGCGGGTTGTTCGGCTCGCCATGAGGTGTTGCGGGTCCAGAAGAGATAGGTGAAACCGCCGATGAGGATCGGTGGGATGAACGTGATCGCCCGGAACAACAGGACGGCGGCGACGATTCTCGTCTCGACGAGGTCGCCGACGCCGACCGACAGCGCAGCGACGTAGCCGAGCTCGATCACTCCGAGGCCGCCGGGCGTCACCGGGATGGCGGTGATCAGACGCCCGAACGCGAAGGCGGCCAGTACCGCTGCCCAGCTGACGTCGTTCTCGGAGACCCCGACGTGGCGGAGCGCGACGAGCAGGATCGCGTAGAGCGTGAGGTGACTGACGACGGTCGCAAGGGTGATCCGTGGCCAGCGTTTTGCGACGAGTTCGGTGACCGACTCCCGGAACTCGACGGCGCGTTCGCCCCAACCGGTCGGTGTCGACTTCCTGGCGATGCGCAGGATCGGGGTTGCGATTCGTGCGGCGCGTTCGCCGACGCTGCCGGCCAGGCGGGCGGACTTCAGGACCATCGCGAACAGAGCAACCGCCACGGCGAGGATCGCGACGCCGATGAGCGAGGCGCCGACGAGTGAGGTGTTCGCTTCGCCGGCGACGGCGAGGAAGGCGAGAGCGATGATCGGGAGGCCGAGCTTGACGAACGTGTTCCAGATGCCCGAGACGATGACCGACAACCCGATCGCTGTGTTCGAGAAGCCCCACGACCGGTACATCGAGTAGGTCACGCCGACACCGAACGCGGCGCCGGCGGGCACGGTGTTGGAGACTGCGGTCGATGAGTTGTTGACGACGAACGCTTGACGCTGCTCGAGACCCGGGAGCACCGAGGTGAGGAGTGGCAGGTAGGTCCAGAGGTTGAATGCGGCGAGCGCGATGAGTGTCGTGACCTCGAGCCACGTCATTCCGATGAGGGTGTCCCACACGTCGCCGTAGTCGGCGAAGGCCGGGAGCGCGAACCCGAAGATGAGGCCGACGACGGCGAGAGCGAGCCCGATGTTGAGCACACGTTTGGTCGTTCGGTTCACGGGTCGAGTCGCAATCTGTCGTCGGTGGCTGCCGCGACACCAGCGTCGATGGCGGCACGTGGGATCCAGGTGATGGTGGGGAAGTCGTCCAGGGTGACCGCTTCGGCGGCCTCGAGCTCGATCTGCAGTTCGGTGCATCCGCCGGGCCCGGCGAGGACGAGTCGCGTGTCGAGGCCGTCGACGTCCTGCGAGACGGCGAACCCGTCGGGGATCTGCACCGTGCCGATCACGTCCGCGATCATCTCGGCGCCCGCCGTGCACGTCTCGGAGAAGAGCAGCACGATGTCGTCGATGGGGGCTCGGCGCGAGTCGATCTTGATCTCGACACCGTCGTGTTCGAAGTCGGTGTAGTCGACGCTCCAGCCGGCCGGCAGCTCGGCGAGGCACGGGATGTGCTCGGCGGTCGGCACGGCCTGCGCGGCGAGCGTGACCGAGCTGCCTTCGTCACACAACAATTGTGCGTCCTCGTCGACGAAGCTCACCTGGCCGTCGTCGAAGCTCACCGAGCACGACGACGCGAGCGTCACGGTGGCGAGAGCGACGCCGAGCCGGCCGATACGCGTGTTGCGTCGGTTCACGGCAGCAGCCCGGCGAGTCGGGCCGAACTTGCGAACAGCGTGAATGTGAGGAGTGCGCTCGCCACCACCGACACCGCAAGGGTGAGCCGGGTGAGCGACCAGCGCTGCAGGCCGATCGGAGTGCGGTGCGGGACGAGGGCCTTGAGTTCCGCTGCGACATCTCTCGATGCCGACTTCAGCTCGCCGGCGAGTTGACCCGGGACAGCGACGCTGCGGGCGGCTGCGAGCGCATCGGCGATCTCGTCGGGGGAGAACCGGACGAGCGCTCGCGAAACCACCGTCTCGGCCGTCGACCCGAGCGCGAGAAGCAGCAGCATGTTGCCGAGGTCGACGGACTGGCGCCAACGCGTCGGGCGCACCTGCCCGAACGCCACGTCGATCACCGACAGGCGGCCGTCGCCCGTGACCATCAGGTTCGACGGTTTGATGTCGCGGTGCGCGAGGCCCGCACGCCAAAGCCGGTCGACGACGGCGATCCCGTCGTCGATCAGTTCGACAGTGAGTTCGCCGGCGTCGATCACGTCACCGAGTTCGCGTGCGCCGTCCAGGAACTCGAACACCACCACGTACTCACGCTCGGGGGTGAGTTCGACCACGCCGAGGCTGCGTGCAGTCGGCACGGTCTGGGCCATCTTGTTCGACAGATAGTCCTCGTACTCGACGAGTCGACGCACCGAGTTGAAAGCGACTTCGTCCTCGAGTTGGCCGTACAGCAGCGTTCGCCCGATCTTGTAGAGCCGATCGGAACGCAGGTGCGACTGGGCGTACAGCTTGGCGAACAGCCGCGGCGGGAGGTCGGCGCGATCGGCCACGTCGAGCAGCAGCGGTGTGGAGCCGGCCGACCCGTCGAGGGCGATCGGTCGGGCCGATTCGATGGCGATGTCGAGTTGGTCGGCGATGCCGGCCTTGATCGCAGCGACTCGTTCCGGTGTCATGGCCAGGTGGGCGGTGTTGCCTTTGCGCAGCTGGACCGGGAACACCTCCGGTGGGGTGAGGGTGCGGAACATCACCTGGGTGATCGAGAAGCCGATCGCCATGGCAGCGGTGATGGAACTCGGCGTGGCCACTCCGAGATAGACGGCGGCGATGCCGAGCACGCCGACGGTGACCCCGCCGACGACCTTGACGGTCCGGCGGACGTTCCCGTGAGGGATCGAGTGGAGGATCATCGCGGTGATCGCGGCGGTGAGCGTGGCCATCTTGCGGTCGGGGTGAGAGAAGCCTTCCCAGTCGCCGAGGATCTCGACGCCGAGGGGCCGAGGTCGCACGATCAGATCCTGCAGCACCGACACCACGAGCACCACGAGCAGGAAGCTCACGAAAAAGGTGACGGCGCTGCGGAAGCGGCGGGTCGCGATCAGCACGATCAGTGCCGGCCAGATCAAGAGCGGGACGGCGTAGTCGTACGACACGTTCCAGATCGGTTGCAGGACCGACGTCAGCCAGTCCACGCGACTCGCGGCGACGGTTTCCATGAACTCGAGTTCGGGCGTCCAGAGGTAGTCGCGGATCGACGGTTGGGTGGAGAACGCGATCAGCAGCACGGCGGCACCGAACGCCGCGAGTCCGACCTTCGTGGCCGGGTTGATCGAGCGGGGGAGCGGCGGCGGACCGCCCATGGGGCGTTTGCGCATCGCCGGCGACGGTGTCGGCGTCGACGCCGGGCTCGCGACCGGAAGCGGGTTCGTCGAACTCGTCGGTGGAGGCGCTGCCTCGCCTGATCGCACCGTGGTTCCCTCCATGGCGTCGATGATGGCGACCCGACCTCAGAGAAAGCTGAGAGTCGTCAAAGAGTGGCCTGGGAGGCTGTGTTGCCAGGATGAATCACGCCGGCACGGTGGTCCGGCCGATCAGGTCCGTGTCGGCGAGCCGTGACGAACACTTCGATGCCGTGAGCGATCAGCGCTCCGGCGCCGAGGGTGGCCAGGCCGAGGACAGCGTCGAGCCAGTAGTGGTTGGCGGTGATCAGGATCGTGACGAACGTGACGATCGGGTAGCCGATCATGAGCGCGCGTCCGGGACGATTCGAGATGCGGGGCACGAGCAGCAGTGCACACCACAGCGCCCAGGCCATGTGCAGGCTGGGCACGGCCGCGTACTGGTTCGACACCGATTCCATCGCACCCGAGTCGAAGGACCAGAGGCCACCGAACTCAGCCACCGTGTCCACCATTCCCGAGCCGGAGCAGCCGCCGTACACGCCGCAGTCGGCGAGAAGCCGAGGGGGCATCACCGGGAAGAGGCTGAATCCGATGATCGCGAGGCCGGTGGTGGCAGCGAGCGTGTTGCGCCAGCGCCGATACTGGTCGGGCAGTCGGAAGAACGCCCATGCGAGCGCACCGATGGTGACGGCGAAGTGGAAGGTGCCGTAGAAGACGTTGAGCAACCAGACGAACCACTCGGCCCCGATCACGAGATCCTGCAAGGGACCTTCGAAGAACAGACCGACGGACCGTTCGATGTCGATGATGTGCTGTGCGTTGCGCAGCGCGTCGGCAGGATCCACCTCAGCCGACCCGAATGAGTTCCGGACTGCCGAGTAGGCCACATAGAACACGGCGATCGTGGCGATCTCGGTGGCGAGGCGCCAGCGCTGATTTCGTGGCGGACGAGCGAGGTCCGCATATGTCGTGCTCACGATCAGAAACGTACGAAACCAACCTTGGAGACACCTGGGAACCAGGTTGGAATCCACTCAGTCGCTCCACTCTCAGTCAATTCTCAGCGGGCTCCGGGGTCGTCCTCAGCACACGTTCGTACATTCGAGAGATGACCTTCTCCAGCGCGAGGCGTCGTTCGTGACCGTTCCAGATGCCGAGCAGGTGCCGTCGACGTTCGACCTCGACCCGCACGAGCAGCACGAGTGGCTGCACTACGACAAGGACTTCCACGGCTACCTCACGCCGGCAGGAGCCTTCGCCCGGCGTCCTCACGTCACGCTCGGCATCCTCGCTGCCCTGGCGATCCTCGCCGGGGTCGCCTCGATCGACGAGGGGACGATTCTCGACACGTGGGACATCCCGATCCAGGAGTGGGTCGAAGGTCACCGCACCAGCGTGCTGGACCCCTTCTTCCGAACGGTCAGCAGCGTCGGCGCGAACGCATTCGTGTTCCCGTTCGCTGCCGTGCTCGCCGTCATCGCATGGATCCGGTGCCGGCCCCTTGCGATCGCTGTCGTCGTCGCTGTCGCGTTGCGCCCGATCTTCGGCACGTTGGTGAAGGAACTGGTCGCACGGCCCCGACCCGCGCTCGACCCGATCGCCGAAGCCGCCAGCTTCTCCCACCCCAGCGGCCACGTGCTCTCGACGGTCGTGCTGTACTCGCTCGTACCTGCAGTCGTGGCGGTCCATCTCGGACGTCACAAGGTGTGGCGCGTGACGTGGGCGATCGTCTCACTGCTGCCCCTCACGATGGTCGCGTCACGTGTGTACCTGGGTGTGCACTGGTTCACCGATGCTGCAGCCGGGCTGTTCTGGGGTGTGGTCTACCTTGCACTCGTCGGCATGATCTTCGACCGGTATCACATCGGCCGATGCGGTTTCCACAACGCCCACTGGCGCGACCACGCCGACGAATCGCACCGGCTCCGTCGCCCGGTGTGATGCGAGGTCTCGCTCACGTCGACGCCTCCGACTACGGCTCGGAGCGCGCAGCGGGGTGCTGGCTCATGGGCCCGGGGCGGAGCCGGTAGACCCTCACCTCGCCGATGTGGCGGAGGTTGCGTTGTCCGAGGCTGCGCAACGCGAACCTCCGGTCACCGGCCAGTTCGTCTCGAAGGCTCTGGTTGACGTTCACCGCACCGGCCCGACCGATCGCAGCAAGGCGGCTCGCGGTGTTGACGACCGGTCCGTAGAGGTCGCCGTCGCGCGCCATGATCGGTCCACTCGCCATGCCGATCCGTAGGCCACCCAGGAGTGGATCGTGCTCGACGGTGTCGGTCAATTCGAGCGCGATGAGCGCACCGAGAGCAGGATCGACCACGGAGAACATCGCTGCATCACCGATCATCTTCACGACGCGGCCGTCATGGCGCACCACGACGTCGTGGACCAGCGAATCGAACCGGCCGACGAGGGCCGCCAACTCGCGGTCGTCGAGGTGGAGGCTCAGCTCGGTGAAGCGAACGAGGTCGGCGAAGCCGATCACCTGTGTTTCGCCGCCCGGCGACGAGGCGAGCAAGACACGCCGGCGGGCAGCGGCACGCAGGTGACGCCGGAACGAGTAGTCGATGACCTCCGACATGAACGGCAGCAGTTCCCCGGCTCGGACCGCCAGCGCACTGGGGTCCTCCGCCGCCCCTCGACGTTCCACCGAGCGAGCTGCCCCGGCGTCGACGACGGCGGTTGCGACATTGGCGAGCGACATGCCGATGACCCGGGCGACCTGGAGCGTGATCTCGGAATCGATGAGACCGTCTCGCGTCAGTGCGACCATCGACTTGAGAATGGCGACGTCGTGCTTGCTGAACGAGGGCTCGTCGTCGTGGGTGTCGACGAAACCGAGAGCCCGCCACAACGCCCTCACGACGTCTGCCTCGACGCCGACCTTCGCGGCCAGTTCGTCGATGGTCAGCTTCGCCTTGCCCGGGAGGACGACCCCATCGATCGCGAGCAGCTCGGCAGTGCCGCTCGCCTCGGCCTCATCGACCTTCTCCGGAGGCATCCCCAGCGCCTCGAGGACTTCG
Organism: Ilumatobacteraceae bacterium; assembly: GCA_963797925.1. Classification (GTDB taxonomy): domain Bacteria; phylum Actinomycetota; class Acidimicrobiia; order Acidimicrobiales; family Ilumatobacteraceae; genus Ilumatobacter_A. Next base: position 792,245 of record CAWCQZ010000004.1, read on the forward strand.
CGGACGGTCCGCGCTTTCTTCAGACGGAACCGGGGCACGCGAGCAGACTACGGACCATCGAAGCCGGACACATGAGGTCACCCGTCGTACGGTCCCCGTCGGCGCCGCCGGACGACCCGCACGGGCAGCGGACGGAGTCGGGCAGCGTTGCGCAGATCGTTGTGGGCGGCAGCAGCGACCAGTGCGGCCGTGAGAAGGAGGGCGAAGGTGGAGATCAGTGTGCTCGAACTCTGCGCTACGGCGTGGCCAGGGGTGGGTGTGCGATGTCGAGTCGATCGATCGCATTGCGTGCGAGCGACGCGATCAGCTCCGCTGCGACCTGGCGAGTCGACGCTGATGGCGAGTCGATGTCGGGGAAGGACGAGGCGATCGCGTCGATGGCGGTGAGGTCTGCGATGACCAAGCGATGAGCGTCGTCGACGGTCCGGATCCAGTTGGACACGTTGGCGGCGAGGATCTCGTCGTTCAGGAGCGCCGAGACCGTGACCGGTCCTTCTTCGAGCTGAGTGATCGAGTGTTCGAAGCTCTGAGCAACGGCGAGCGCGTTTCCGGCGCTCTCGAATTCGGTGCCGAGAATCCTGCGTGCATCGACGTCGGTGGGGTCGTTGTCGAGCACGTGATGGAGGTGTCGAAGATGTTGAACGGACTGCATGAGGTGATCGACGACGACCCGCACGCTCTGAGCGAGCAGCGTCGCATTCGACGATCGATCGATCGGAGTGGGCGCTGCTTCGACGGCGGGCATGGAATCAGCCTCACCGGTCCACCTCAAGATTGCCTGAGAGCGATCTGGGAATCGGCATCGAGACGCCACGCACCCGAGCGAGCTTCAGGCATCGACGAGCTCGCGATCTCCGTCATCTGACGGCTCGGGCTCGACATCGGTGTCGTGGCCGTCGTCCCACGGGCCGGCGGCGTCCTGGCTGCGTCGCCACTGGTGGTAGAGCGCCCACAGGACGAGCATCGGTGGGAGCACCACGAAGGCGGCGATCAGCGAGTAGAAGATCGTCACGGCGGTGAGGAGACCGAACTGCTGCATCGGCGCCAGCGGCGAGAACAGCAGCACAGCGAAGCCGAGTGCAGTCGTCAGTGCCGAGCCGATCAAGGCGGCGCCGGTCGTCTGCATCACCCGCGTCATCGCCTGGGTCATCGTGGCCGTCGGATCGTCCTCCAACTCCTCGATGAAGCGGTGGGTGATGTGGATCGTGTAGTCGACACCGACACCGATCGTGAGGGCGGTGATGAGGGCGGTGATGACGTTGTAGGAGATACCGAGGGCGACCATCGTGCCGAGCACGCACACCACCACGAGGCCGATCGGGATGACCGCGAGGACACCGAGCATCGGGCGGAACTCGGTCAGCCCGAAGAAGATCATCAGCACGATGAGGGCGGCGATGATCGTGAGAATGATCGACTGCACCTGGCTGTCGACCATCTCGTCGGTGATCGACACGGTGAGGATGTCCTGGCCGGTGAGCTGGAAGGCGTCGGCCTCGCCGTCCCACAGCTGATTCAGGTCCTCGGTGATCTGCCGGGTCAGGACCGGGTCACCCGATGCGGTTGGGATGCGGATGACCGAGAGATCGGCCTGGTCGCCCGCTCCGAGCGAGAGCACTCGGTCGAGCCCGGCCTGGTCGACCTCGCCGAGTTCGGCGTAGAGGTCGGTGAACGTGCCGCCCTGGACGACGAATCCGAGGTCGAGGCCGTCGATGTAGTCGGCGAAGCTCTGGTCGAAGTTGTCGCCGGCCACGCCCGAGTCGGTCGACCAGTCCTGGACGAGTGCGAATGTCGAGGCGACCGGTGCGCCGGTGACGCCGTCCGGGCGGGTGTCGGGGTTGGCGACGGCGGTCTCGAAGTCGATGATGTCACGCACCGTCTTGTCGTTGGTCGCGTCACCCGTGATGAGGACGCTGGTCGTCGCAGAGCCGCCGCCGAAGGAGCCTTCGAGGAACGTGATGTCCTCGAAGGCCTCGGTGTCTTCGGGGAGGAAGTCGGTCGTCGAGAACGTGGTGTCGATGTTCGTCGCAGCGAGTCCTGCGACGGCGGCGATGATGCCGACGCCGACGAGGATCGGCATCGGATGGCGCGTGACGCCCTTGGCGATGCCCGCTGTTGCGGCACCCACGCCCGGGATGGCGTCGGCGAGCAGGCGAGCCTTGACGTCCTTGCCGTTGGCGACCCGGCGCTGGTCGAGGATGCTGCGCACGGCGGGCACGAGCGTGGTCATGACGATGTAGCCGAAGAACACGCCGAGCCCGGCGATGATGCCGAAGTCCTTGAGGGGCGGGAGGCTGTTGGTGATGTTGGTGAAGAATGAGATCATCGTCGTCACCGCGGCGAGGAAGAGCGGCAGGCCGGTGTTCTTGACCGCTCGGGTGATGGCGTCCTTGACGTCGTGGCCCTTCTCGAGCTGTTCGCGGTAGTTGCCGGTGATCTGAAGGGCGAAGTCGACGGTCAGGCCGATCAGGAGGACCGGAATCATGGTGGCGAGCGGGTTCGAGGCGCCGATCAGGCCGATGCCGCCGGGCCCGAGCAGACCTTGCAGGCCGAACACCCAGACGATCGTGATGACGAGCCCACTGAGCGACAGTGCCACATCGGAGCCGGTGCGGTAGAAGACGACCAGCAGGAGCAGGATGACCACGAGCGCGAGGCCGAGCAGGAGGCCGGTCGTGGAGCCCTGGCTTTCGTTGATCTCCTTGTTCAGCTTGCCGTTGGAGAACGTGCGGAGTTCGACGTCGGAGCTCGAGAAGTCGATTGCGCTCACAGCGTCGTCGGCGGCGAGCTCGGCAGCTTCGATCTGATCGAAGTCGTCGCTGTCGGCCAGGTTGATCACCGTCAGCCCGCCGACGACGGCTCCGGACTCGTCGCGGGCGACCAGCTGATCGAGCGCGGCGGTCACCGCGTCGGGCGCATCGGCGATCAACGCGTCGACACCAGCCTGATCGAGATCGCCGAGCGGCGCCTCAGGCGAAAGCGACTGCAGCGCCTGGGCGTAGCCGTTGACCGGTGCCCCAGGTGCGAGCAAGTCGCTCACCTCGGGCACTGCGACGATTGCGTCTGCAGCCTCGAGGGTGGCTTGCAGCGCTGCCGGCGCCAACACGTCGCCACGACCGATGATCTGTACGGGTGCGCCCACAGCGGCACCCTCGAACCGGTCCGAGATCGTGGTCTCGGCCTGGGCAGCCGGATTGCTGTCAGGAAGGAAGGTGTCCACCTGGTCGCCGGCGGCCTCGGTGAGACCGAGTCCCGCAGCCATCAGGATCGTGACGAGCAGCAGCCCGATCAGCGACTTCTTGGGGTGCTCGGCGGCGAGGCGCCCTTGGGCAGCAAACAGATTCATGTGGTGACTCTGCTCTTCGGACCTCAGAGCTTCCTGAGAAGTCCCTGAGGGCTCACCATGAACTCATCCTGCGAGCTTCAGGCGATGATCTTCCGCTGCTCGACTTCCCTGGAGTCTCCTCGAACGGTCAGGTCGATGCGTCGGTGCCGGTCGGTTGGGTGAGTTCGATGATCGTGCGTTCGAAGGGCAGTTCGACGCCTTGCTGTGCGGTCTGGTCATACACGGCGGTGATCGCCGCACTGCGGACCTCCCACATGTCGGCGATTCGAGGCGAGTGCCAGTAGCGCACCCGGATGTTCACCCACGACGCAGCGAGCTCCTCGACCCACGCCTGGGGAGCCGGCTCCTCGTTCACGCCGTCAGCCGCGGTGACCGCTTCGATCGCGACCCGTCGGGCGACGTCGAGGTCGGTGCCGTAGGCGACGCCGATCTGGAAGTCGGAGCGCCGGTCACCGTTGGCGGTGAGGTTGGTGAGCGGGTTCTTGAGCACCTGGGCGTTGGGGAGCAGCACTCGGACCCCGTCGTAGGTGCGGATCGTCGTGTACCTCAGATTGAGTTCCTCGACGGTGCCCTCGTGGTCGCCGCTCGAGATCTGGTCGCCGGGGTTGAACGGGTTGCGGAAGCCCATGAGGATTCCCGAGATGTAGTTCTCGGCGATGTCCTGCAGCGCGAACGCGATGGCGACCCCTGCGATGCCGGCACCGGCGAGGACCGGCCCGAGGTCGATGCCGATCAGTTTCAGTGCGATGTAGACGCCGATCGCCACGATCACGAAGAACACGAGGCGACCCATGATCTGGACGGTCGACGTGACCGTGTCGCTGCGTTTGCCGAAGCGTCGGATCGCCCAGCGGGCGGCCGAGGCCACGGCGAAGGCGACACCGAACGCGATCCCGGCCTCGATCCATCGGTTGAGACCGTCCGAGACACTCTCGTCGTTCGCAGCTCTCAGTACCGCAGCGAGGTTCATCACATTCATCCCGATGATGTTCTCCGCTCTCTCTCAGAACTTCCTGGGAGTCGACTGGGAGAAACCTTCGAACGTCAGCGCCGAGCGAGCAGTTCGACCACTCGATCGGGATCGTCGGGGGTGAACGTCGGGCGGACGCGTCCGCCGAGGTCGAGCACGACAGCCTGCTGTTTCTTCGGTCGGCCGAAGTCGAGTGGGAGCCAGTTGGTGAGATTCGACGAACCCCACAGACGCCAGCGAGTCATCCAGCCGACCGGGCGGACCTCGGTCGCGACGATGTCGTCGAGCTGGACCACCTTCGCTCGCCCGGTCGGGAAGTAGTAGCGGGGGAGCGTGAGCGTGGTGGCGTCGATCCGGACGGTGTCGTCCGCGTACGTTCGGTCGTCGAGCATTCCATCATCCTCGCGTCAGGCGAGGTGAGCGTGCGGCTCGGTTCGGCCGGACACGTCGAGGCCGTCGACGACGAGCAGCGCTCCGTCGAGTTCGCCGTCGCCACCGATCGAGGTGACGTAGAGCCGGTCGAGAGCGGGGCCGCCGAAGGTGACATCGGTCGGGTTCGTCACGTCGAGTGCGATCGACCGGTCGAACCGGGTGGGAGTGAACCGGGCGAGTTGGCTGCCGCCGAGTACGAGGGCGCACCACAGCCCTCCATCGGCGTCGACGGTCGACCCGTCGGGGCTGCCAGCGAGGTCGGTCACGTCGCCGAAGACACGGCGGGGCCCGACCGTGGCGGCTGCAGCGTCGTAGTCGTATGCGTAGTAGTGGGCTGCGGTGTCGCCGACGATCAGCGTCGACTGGCCGTCGATCGTGAGCGCGGCGGGTCCGTTCGTGTTCGAGATGTCGTCGTCGAGCAGCGTCCACGAACCCGATGTGGAGTACTGCCAGGCCGAGCCAGGGTCGGCACCGAGGTTCAGTTTTCCCGTGATGATGTTGCCGTCGAGGTCTGCGCACGCGTCGTTGCACCGACCGCCGATGGCATCGGGGTACGGCGAGAGGAAGTCGATGCTGCGGTCGTCGGGGTCGACCCGATGGAGACCGTCGTCGAGGACGGCGACCAACGACCCGTCCGGTGTGAGCACCACACAGGTCGCGAGCGACGGCATGACCAGCGTCTGGGGGGTGGTCGCTCCATCGTCGAGCCAGTGCAGCGCGTTGGCGGCGCAGTCGACGAAGTAGAGCCGGTTTCGGACGTCGTCCCACACCAGGCTTTCGCCCCAGCCGAGCGTGAAGTCGCCGACGCGACTGATCGTCAGCGCTGAATCATCCGTTGGGCTGGAGCTGTGCAGGTCGGTCATGGTGCTGTTCCTTGGATTGTCGGGGTCGAGGTGCGAGCGAGGGACCACCGCCGAACGGAGCGCGGGCGCTCTGTCGTCGATCATGGTCTCACGTCGCACAGCTCGTGTGGACACCATGGACGGGCCAGTCTCAGGATTCGCTGAGGACCAGCTCGGAAGGTGCTGAGAGTGCGCTCCTCACGGTCCGGCGTACGTCGCGGGGAGGACTCGGGTGCTGACGCCACTCATGTCATCTTCAAGTCGTTCAGCGATGGGGAGCGTCAGTAGCGTCCGGCCATGACCGACTTGAACGGCACCATCGACGCCCGCTTCGAACCTCTCGCCCAGATTCTGCGGGGCCAGCTCGAGTCGGGATACGACCTCGGTGCATCGCTGGCGGTTGCGGTCGACGGACAGATCGTCACCGATTGCTGGGGCGGATGGGCCGACGAAGCCGAGACCGAGCCATGGCAGTCGGACACGATCACCAACGTCTGGTCGACCACCAAGACGATGACCGCCTTGTGTGCGCTGATCCTGATCGACCGAGGGTTGCTCGATCCGACCGAGAAGGTCGCGACGTATTGGCCCGAGTTCGCTGACAACGGGAAAGCTGACATCGAGGTTCGGCACATCATGAGCCACACCTCGGGAGTCTCTGCATGGGCTCAACCTGTGACGGTCGATGACATTCTCGACGACGACAAGGCCACGGCGATGCTGGCCGGCCAGGCACCGTGGTGGGAGCCCGGCACCGCGTCGGGCTATCACGCTCTGAATCAGGGCCACCTGGTCGGCGAGGTCGTCCGACGCATCGACGGGCGGGGCTTGAAGCAGTTCTTCGCCGAGGAGGTCGCCGACCCACTCGGCGCCGATTTCACCATCGGCGCACCCGCGAGTGAGCGCGGGCGGATCAGCAACGTGATTCCACCTCCGCCGCTGCCCATGCCCGACGAGATCGATCTCGAGAGCGTGATGATCAAGACCTTCACCGGACCAGCGCCGGAGGCATCGATCTCCCACACCGCTGCATGGCGCGATGCGACGATCGGTGCCGCGAACGGCCATTGGAACGCACGATCGGTCGCCACGATCCAAGCCGCCGTCTCGAACGGCGGCCGCGTCGGCGACACGCAACTGCTCTCGGCTGACACGGTCGCCAGGATCTTCGAGCAACAGTCGAACGGCGTGGACCTCGTGCTGGGAATGCCCGTGAGCTTCGGTCTCGGCTACACGTTGGCCGATCCCATCGATGCCATCGTGAGCAGCGGGCAGGTCTGCTACTGGGGAGGGTGGGGTGGATCGATCGTCGTCAACGACCTCGATCACCGAGTCACCATGGCGTACATGATGAATCGGATGCAGGCGGGCCTGGTCGGCAACGACACCAGCGTCGCGCTGTACGCAGCGCTGCGGTCGATCCTCGACTGATGAGCCGATCCGCTCGTGTCCGTGAGGCGTCGTTGTTCAGACCTCGATGACGCGTGGAACGATCGGCGGGAGTTCGCCCTCGGGGAGGAGGTAGCGGGCCAGCAGGATCGTCTCTCTGCGGCCCTTCGTGTCGAGCCAATTGCCACCGCCCGGGTCGTCGGGGCCAACCCGGACGCGGATGATCCCGTCGGCGTCCCGCTCGGCCTGAGCGTCGTTGATGCAGACGGATTGACCGTCACGGAACTCGGGTGACTCGAGCCAGAAGTTGTTGAGGTGGACGCTCCAGTACCGACATGCCGGGGGATCCAGCTCGAGTTCCACGGCCTGCCCTTCGTCGAGTTGCACGTAGCTCAACTGGTAGTGGTTGTGTGGCGTGCCGGCCATCTCCGACACGAGGTCGGAGGCGGCTTCGTTCATCTGATTCGGGCGAAGCCGGAGCTCGTTGGACAGCTTGATGGTGGCGTCGTTCGAGAAGGTGAGACCGAGCCCGATGATGCCGAGTGCAGTGGTGAACGTGTTCAGGTCGAGTTCGGGCCGTTGGCTCGGAGCGGGCTGGATCTGCTCGATCTCGAACGTCGCGTGAGTGCCGCCGACCCGGTCGTGGCAGTACTCGCGGATGATGACGAATGCCGCCGGGTTGCCGGCGCCGGACGTGTCGAGCCAGTCGGTGGCTCGCTCGGGTCCGCCGACGGTGAGTTGGAACGTGCCGTCGTCCACGATGGCGATCTCGCCGTCGTGGAGATCTGCCACGACGCGATCGGTGAGCGCGGCCCGATACGCGGTGAACGAGATGTACGGCGAGTCGCCGCGGGTTCCCGAGAGTCGATAGACGCCGCCGTCGGCGATGTTGAACTGACGGTAGATCGTGTCCGGGCAGTCGGCGAAGAGCTTGCGGGTCGGCGACTCGGGGTCGAAGAACTCCGGGTCGGCCCCTCGTGGGAACTCGATGAATTGTTCCTCCCGGTACGCGAGCTGACGGAGCACGAAGCGCAGGCCGTCGATTGCCTCGACGTCGTTCGGTGCCGCCTCGATCGCCTGCGCCCCGACCGCCCGCAGCCGATCGACGAACCCATCCCACGCGGAGTGGAGGCGGCTGGTGTCGGAGGACGGAGCGGCGTCGGTCATGGAGCGAAACTAGCTATGCCGACGTGCTCGGTCGTCAGGCGTCGTCGGCACCTTGCAGTGAGTTCCGAGGCGACTCTCAGGAGACTCTGAGGATGGGTGGCGAGATTCGTGCCCATGACCGAACTCGCGACCCCCACCGCCACCGGACCTCAGATCCTCAGACCCGAGCACGCCGTCCCGGAAGGTGTCCCACTCGCAGCACGGGCCACCGGTGCGTGCAAGTTCTACGGCAAGGGCGACAACGAAGTGCGCGCGACTCGACGACGTCGACGCCGGCTTCGTCGACGGGCAGTTCACCGCCATCATGGGTCCGTCGGGTTCGGGCAAATCGACACTCATGCACTGCATGGCGGGACTCGACACGCTCACCTCGGGCACGGTCTCGGTCGACGGAGAAGACGTCACCGCGATGAACGAGAAGAACCGCACGATGCTGCGTCGCGACAAGCTCGGCTTCATCTTCCAGGCGTTCAACCTGATCCCCACGCTGTCCGCCCGCGAGAACATCACGCTTCCGCAGCGCCTCGCCGGGAGGAAGCCCGACCAGGAGTGGTTCGACACGGTCGTCGAGACCGTCGGCCTGAGCCACCGCCTCGATCACCGTCCGAGCGAACTCTCCGGTGGGCAGCAGCAACGCGTCGCCGTATCCCGTGCATTGGCGAGCCAGCCCAAGATCGTGTTCGCCGACGAGCCGACCGGCAACCTGGACTCCACCACCGGCAACGAGATCCTCACCTTCATGCGCAAGGCGGTCGACGACCTCGGCCAGACGATCGTGATGGTCACCCACGACCCGTACTCCGCGATGTACGCCCACCGCGTCGTGTTCCTCGCCGACGGCAAGATCGTCAGCGAGATGCGCAACCCGACCGGCGACGCCGTGCTCGACCACATGAAGACCATCGGCCACTGAGCGATCCCGCTTCAGAACGCCACGACAGCACCCCGTCCACCCCTTCGCCACCACTTCGAATCACGTAGGTCTCCTCATGTTCCAGATCGCCATCCGCGGGCTCAAGCAGAACCCGTTCCGATATTTCGCCACCGTCATCGCCATCGTCCTCGGCGTGTCGTTCTTCATCGCCACGTCGGTGATGACCACCTCGTTCCAGGACACGCTCAACGGCTCGATCGCCGAAGCGTTCGAAGACGTCGACGGCGCCGTGCGCTCGACCGACGTGATCGAGACCGACTTCTTCGACATCCGCCAGAAGATCCCCGCATCGACCGCTGACGACATCGCACAGATCGACGGGGTCGCCGGCGCCGCAGCATTCCTCACCGGCTACGCACAGGTCGTCACCGGCGACGGCAAGGTGCTCGACGGTGGCGGCCAGCCACCCCAGGGCATCGCCTGGATCGACGACCCAGCCGTCAGCCCGTATGTCATCACCGAGGGTGCCGCTCCGAGCGCACCGAACGAGGTCGTGCTCGACGTCGACTCGTTCACCGACGGCGGCTTCGCCCTCGGCGACGAGGTTCGCGTGCTGCCGCTGCCCGAGAACGTGCTGTTCGAGGTCGTCGGCGTCGCCACGACCGACGGTGAAGAAGGCTTCGCCGGACAGACGCTGGCATTCAGCTTCGACGGAGCGGAGGCCGTGTTCGGCACCACCGACGTCGATCAGATCTTCGTGATCGCCGCCGACGGCGTCGACCAGACCCAGCTGCAGGCGAACATCGCCGCAGCGCTGCCCGATGGCCTCGAGGCCATCACCGGCCAGACACTCGTCGGTGAGTTCGAGGAGATCATCGGGTCCGTCACCGGCATCATCAACACCGCCCTGCAGATCTTCGCCTTCATCGCGCTCTTCGTCGGTGCGTTCGTGATCTACAACACCTTCTCGATCACCGTCGTCCAGCGCAGCCGTGAGATGGCGCTCCTCCGAGCGATCGGCGCATCGACCAAGCAGGTGTCGCGCAGCGTCATCGTCGAATCGTTCGTGATCGGCATCATCGCCTCGGTCCTCGGGGCCCTTGCCGGTGTCGGACTCGGCTGGGTGCTCCTGAAACTGCTCGGTTCGCTCGGCGGAGGCTTCGACGTGGCCCTCACCATCCCGTCCGGAACCATCGGCGCCGGTGTGGTCATCGGCACGATCATCACGCTCGCCGCTGCGTACCTCCCCGCCCGTCGCGGGGCGAAGATCGCACCGATCGAAGCGCTTCGCGAGTCGTCGATCGAGCAGCCCGACGAGTCGAAGTGGCGCATGATCATCGGCCTCGTCGCCCTCGTCGGCGGCGTGATCATGTCGGTCCTCGCCGTCACCGGCGGCAGTCTCGTATCGCTCGCCGTCGGCCTCCCCGCCACGATCATCGCGATTGTGCTCCTCGGCCCGACCATCATCCGGCCGATGAGCACGGTGATCGCCGTGCCGATGGTGCGCAACGGATCGATCACCGGCGAACTCGCCCGTGAGAACGCCGCTCGCAACCCGAAGCGCACCAGCACCACGTCGCTCACATTGATGATCGGCGTCGCCCTCGTGGTCACCGCAACGGTGTTCGCGTCGACCCTCAGTACCTCGATCACCGGACAACTCGAAGACCAGATCACCGCCGACCAGGTCGTGAGCGTCGGTGACCAGATCGCCCAGTTCGGTGGCGGGCTCGACCCGAGCATCACCCCGGCACTCGACGACCTCGCAGAGGTCGCCGTGGCGGTCCCGTTCCGCTCGACGTCAGCGGAGATCCTCGACGGCTTCAACCAGGTCACCGGCACCGACACCGCCATGATCGACCAGGTCCTCGACCTGCAGGTGCTCGACGGCACCGTCAGCGACCTCGCCGAGAACGACGTCGCCATCTTCTCGACGCTCGCCGAGGACGAAGGCATCGTCGTGGGCGACAGCGTCGACATGAAGTTCCAGCAACAGACGCTCACGCTGAATGTCGCCGGCATCTACGACCAGGACGAGTTCGTCGGCTCATGGCTCGTCGACAACTCCGTCCTCGACGCCAACATCAGCCGCAGCCTCGACACCCAGGTGCTCGTGGTGACCGCCGACGGCGCCGGCGACACGATCACCGCCTCCGTCGAGGCACTGCTCGCCGGTGACCCTACTGCGGGGATCGAGAGCACCGAGTCGTTCATCGACGAGCAGGCCGGAGCGATCGACCAGCTCCTCATCCTGCTCTACGGACTGCTCGGGATGTCGGTGCTCGTCGCCCTGATCGGCATCGTGAACACGATGGCGCTGTCGATCCACGAGCGAACGAAAGAACTCGGACTGCTCCGGGCCGTCGGCATGTCACAGCGACAGCTCCGCAACACGATTCGTTTCGAGTCGACGATCATCGCCCTGATCGGCACGCTCGTCGGCCTCGCACTCGGACTGTTCCTCGGCTGGGTGGCCAGCAAGGCGGCGGGTGACGTCTTCCCCGACTTCGCCGTACCGATCAATTCGCTGGTGATCATCACGATCGTCGGTGTCGCCGCCGGCCTCGTCGCCGGGCTCCTGCCCGCTCGTCGAGCCGGCAAGCTCAACGTGCTCGACGCGATCGCCGGCGAGTGACGTGGCCGCCCGTCGCGCCATCGACCGGGCCAGCGGTCATCGTCATCACCGAGATGCCACGGCTGTCACCCATGATGCTCGGGTTCGCCGATCGCGGTCCGTGAGTCGGCCACTGCGCTGCTCGCCGCCCGAACTCTGCTCCGCGCTCGGCGCCTTCACCAGACGACTGAGCTGCGCCGGTGTCCCGGCCAGGGGCTCATGGCGGTCAGCGTCTCGTCGGTGTCGATCTCATCCGTGTCGTCGGTCGGCGACGTATCTACAGTGTCGTTCCACCGACGACCCCGGCCCCACTGATGTTCCTCGCACTCAAAGAAATCGCTCGGGCCAAGACCCGCTTCGGGTTGCTGGTCGCAGCTATTGCGATGCTGGTCTTCCTGATCCTGTTCCAGCAGTCGCTGCAGAACGGCTTGATCACCGGTTTCGTCGGAGCCATCAGGAACCAGAACGCTCCGGTGCTCGTCTACTCCGTCGATGGCCAGCGAGTCATCCAGGGCAGCATCATTCCGCCTGACCTCGAAGCCGAACTGCGGACCGTCGACGGCATCGGTGAGATCGGCCGCATCGGTCAGGGCACCTTCACGGGGCAGGCCGTCGGCACCGATGAGTCGTTCGACACCACGATCATCGGATACGAACTCGGGTCGGACGGCGACGGGCTCGGTGCGCCGAGCGAGCTGGCCGACGGTCGCTTCCCGATCAGCGAGCTCGAAGCGGTGGCGAGTACCGGCGGCGACGTCGAGTTCTCCGTCGGTGACACCGTGATGTTGCAGCCAGGCGGGTTCCGGGTCGAGATCGTCGGACTCGCCGATGACATCCAACTCAACGTCGCTCCGACGCTGTTCGCCTCGTACGACACCTGGGTCGGTGCAGTCCAATCGGTCAACCCCGACGCGGGCGAACCGCTCCCGAACGTCATGGTCGCGGCTCCCGCCGATGGGGTGACCGACGATGAACTCGTCGCTGCGATCAACGAACGATCGCTCGACTTCGACGCACTCACCCGTGCCGATGCAGCCGCAGAGACACCGGGTGTGGCCCAGGTGCAGCAGTCGTTCCAGCTGATCTTCCTGCTGTACGGGCTGGTCGTTCCGTGCGTGACCGGGCTGTTCTTCCTGATCGTCACGTTCCAGAAGGCGAACTCGCTGACGCTGCTCCGCGCGATCGGAGCGCCGGCCCGCCGTCTCGTCGCATCGCTGCTGATCCAGGTCGTGATCATGATCGGCGGTGGCCTGGTGCTCGGAACGGCGCTCTACTACCCGCTGTCCCAATCACAGCTGGGCGGGATCTCGCTCCGGTTCGAGACCGGCGCAGTGATCTTCTGGTCGATCCTGCTGCTCACGCTCGGCGTCGCGAGTTCGCTCGTGGCAGCTCGACGCGTGCTGCGAATCGACCCGATCGAAGCCACGACCGGTGCAGGAGTCGGTGTATGAACCTCGCACTGAAAGAACTCCGACGGCGGCCCGGCCGATTCTCCACAGCGACGGTCATCATCACCCTGATCGCGGTCCTGCTGATGTTCCTCGGCAGCCTGCTCGACGGTTTGATCCGTTCCTCCACCGGCGCGATCCGAGCGCAGGACGCCGACGCGATCGTGTACTCCAGCACAGCGCAGGCATCGTTCCCGCGGAGCCGGATCGAGGTCGACGTCCGCGATCAGGTCGAAGCACTGCCGGGAGTCGACGAGGTCGGTGGAATCGGACTCGTCCAGCTCGGTGCTCGGATCCCCGGGAACGGTCCCCGCGACCTCGCGAACGTCGCACTCTTCGGATACGAGCTCGCCCCCGACGGTGTGCCCGTTCCGCCCAGCGACGGCCAGGTCTACGCCGACGACGTGCTCGAGGCCGACGGGGTGGAGGTGGGCATGACGATCCTGCTCGGGCCGGCGCGCACGCCGGTCGAGGTCGTCGGGTTCGTGTCCGACACGAGCTTCAACGGGCAGGGAGGGCTCTGGGCCTCGGAGGCGACATGGCGATCGACGCTGGTCGAGAACCGCCCCGATGCCCAGCTCGCCGACGGCGTCTGGCAGGCGCTGATCGTCCGTGGAGGTGGTAGCGACATCACCGTCCAGATCGACGCCGCCACAGCGGGCGCCACCGACAGCTACACGGTCACCGACGCCGTCAATGCGATCCCGGGCGTCGAGGAGCAACAAGGCACGTTCAACCAGATCATCGGCGTGACGATCGCCGTTGCCCTCGTCGTGATCGGACTGTTCTTCGCGCTGCTCACGGTCGAGCGACTCAGCCTGTACGGCGTCCTCAAAGCGTTGGGCGCGAAGTCGCTGACGATCTTCGGCGGGCTGATGGTCCAGGCGGTCGTGGTCACACTCATCGCATCCACGGTCGCAGGCCTGCTGGTCGTGCTCCTCGATCTCGTGATTCCGCCCGGGTCGATCCCGATCGCGGTGTCTGCCGGTTCGATCCTGTCGAGTACGGCACTGCTCTTGCTGGCCGCAGCGATCGGCTGCTCCTTCTCCCTCCGTCGAGTCCTCAAGGTGGACCCGGCCTCAGCCATCGGAACCACCTCATGAATGCGCTCGAACTGTCCGACGTCCGCAAGGTCTACACGATGGGTGACGGATCCGACGTCGTTGCGCTCGACCATGCATCGCTCACCGTCGCCGACGACGAGATCGTCGCGCTGGTCGGCCCGTCTGGGTCCGGCAAGACGACGTTGTGTTCGATCGCCGGTGGGATCCTGTCGCCGACACAGGGTCGGATCGTCGTGGCGGGCGAGGACATCTCCGACTACCGCGACAAGCAACTCACGAAGTTCCGCCAGGAGTCGATCGGCTTCGTCTTCCAGTCCGTCAACCTCGTCCCGTTCCTGAACGCCAAGGAGAACCTGACCGTCGTCGACGAACTCGGCAATCGGACCGGCAAGGCAGCCCAACAACGAGCCGATCAGCTGCTCGATGAACTGGGTCTCGGCGACCGGAAGAAGAACCTGCCGTCCCAGCTGTCCGGTGGCCAGCGGCAGCGGGTGGCGATCGGTCGCGCACTGATGAACGACCCGAAGCTGGTGTTGTTCGACGAGCCCACATCGGCGCTCGACACCGAACTGGGCGAGCAGGTGATGGAGCTGATCCGCACGGAGATGAAACGACGAGGGACCTCGGCGATCGTGGTGACGCACGACGAGCGCATCACGCAGTACTGCGACCGCAGCGTCCACATCGTCGACGGTGGACTCGCAGCCTGACCCGGTTCTACGCCGAAGGAGCGCCTGCGGCCACTCGATGATGGGTGCTGCGGTCGGTCACGACATGGCCTCCTCGTGATCGTCCATGGATCCGTCGGCGTCGCTGTACCGGCGCATGTAGATGGTCTCACCGCCGGCGACGAGGACGGCGAACGCCGCGAACGCTGCGATCACGACCCAGTCGGTGCGGATGCGATAGATGAAGAATCCGGTGAACACGATGGCGTCGACACCGATTGCCGCGATGAGTGGTGCGGGCTTCGCACCGGTCTCGTGGCGAAGGTGTCGGAGGTGTCCGTAGTGGATGACCATGTCGAGTGCGAGATAGGCGAAGGCGCCCAGTGCTGCGATCCGGCTGAGATCGAACGCCACCGTCAGCACGATCGCGACTGCCGTGGTCACGACCAGCGATGGGTTCCCGAACGGGAGACGCCGACCGATGGTCACCTCCGGGACCTCGTCCATGTCGCTCATCATCTTCAGCATCCGCGATGTCGAGTACATCGAGGCCATCACGCTGGTCACGGTCGCGATGACCGCCAGCCCTGCAACGACCTTGAAGCCGACCGAGCCGAACACCGGTTGGGCTGCTTGAGCGAGGGCGAAGTCTCGGGCACCGGCGATCTCGCCGAGTCCGAGGTTTCCCCGCACCGCCAACGCGACGGCGATGTAGACGACCGTGACGATCGCGATCGAGATGACGATCGCTCGCCCGACGTTCTTGTTCGGCTCCTCGATGTCCCCACCGGTGTTCGTGATCGTCGTGAAGCCCTTGTAGGCGAGCAGTCCGATACCCACGGCGGCGATCAGCGAGTCGATCGTGGGGGAGTCGACGGTCCCCGACTCGGTCGTCGGGAAGTCAGCGACCCACAGGCAGGCGACCGCGAACACGACGAGCCCGCCGATCTTCACCACCGCCATCACGTTCTCGACGCTGTTGACGGCGCTGTTCCCGGCGGCGTTGATCGCGAACGATCCGATCAGCAGCGCGACGCCGAGACCGGCCACGAGCAACGTGTTGCTGTCGACGCCGATCATCTTCGTGAAGTACGTGCCGAAGGTGCGGGCGACGAGGCTCTCGTTGAGGATCATCGACGCCCACATCGCCATCGTGAACGTCGCAGCGATCGGCCCGACCCCGTAGGCCTTGTTCAGGAAGGTGCCGATGCCGCCGGCCGACGGATACGTGTTCGACAGCTTCACGTACGAGTACGACGTGAGCGCAGCGACAGCCGCCGCGGCCAGGAAGGCCAGGGGGAACCATTTGCCGGCCGTGCCGGCGACCTGGCCCATGAGCGCGAACACACCGGCACCGATCATCACGCCGGTGCCCATGGACACTGCGCCGCTCAAGGTGATCTTCGAATCCGACGATTGCTCGTCGTCCTGTTGCTCGTTCACTCGCTGCTCCGTTTCGTTGAGGCCATCCGGGATGGTCCCCGTTCCCGAATCGCTCAAACGACAATCTGTCGGAGAACGTTCGGCGGGGGTCGGGTACGAAGATAGAGATTCTAGTCGGGGGCAAGGTCAAGTGACGTCGGTCTCGATACCTTGGCGAGCATGCAGATCGGAGAACTCGCCAACACCGCCGGTGTCACCACCAAGACGATCCGGTACTACGAGTCGATCGGAGTACTCGACGAACCGGCCCGCACCGCTTCGGGCTACCGGTCGTATGGGCCTTCGGCGATCGAGCGCCTCGACTTCGTGAAACAGGCTCAGTCGTCCGGGCTGGCGCTGGCCGAGATCAAGTCGATCCTCGAGATCAAGGACGAAGGCGGTCAGACGTGCCAGCACACCACTCGACTGTTGGGCCGACACCTCGAAGAACTCGACGCCAAGATCATCGAACTCCAAGCTGCGCGTGTGGAACTGCGAGCGATGTACGAACGGGCCGGCGCACTCGATCCAGCGGACTGCACCGATGCGAACCGCTGCCAGATCATCACTGATTCGCTACCGACCGGCTGAGTCTCACGGAGCGTGTGTCACGGCACCGTGGGTCGGTGTCACGAGGCCGCAGCGACGAGTGAGGCGGTGATGACGATCACGAACGCGAGCATGATGGCTTCGGATGTGATGGCCGATCGGAGGTGGCCGACCAGTTCCGGATCATCGGGATCCGCCTCGAGCGCAGGCAGCAACCGGAAGTGGTTGTAGGCCCCGCCGATCATCGCCAGTCCGGCGGCGGCGCTCTTGAGGAGGAGGACCTGTCCCCACTGCGTGGAGAAGAGTTCGCCGACCGAGTCGAGTACCAAGAACGCCATGATCCCGCCCGCAGCGATCACAGCTCCGAGCGCCACCGCTGCGATCCCGGAGAAGCGCACCACCATCTCGAGAGCGCGCGGGGCGACGTCGGTTCGATGTCGTGACCACAGCACCACGGTCATCGCCACGACACCGCCGAGCCAGACGGATCCGGCGACCACGTGGACAGAGTTGACGATGGCGTGCAGGGGCCTGAAGCCCTTCGACACGGTGTGCCCATCGAACCAGAACGAGACGATCGCGATGACGACTCCGGCGTAGGCGGCACTCGACGAACGATCGGACACCCAACGCCGGATGACCGGCGCCTCGGCGGGCCGCGGGTCGGGGATCCGATCCACGGGTGCGTTGCGAGTCTCGACCGGCCGGGGCGGTCGGGGCGGAGGGGATGTCGAGATGGTGATGCTCGGCCTCGCCACGTGAGCGTGCGGCGTGAGTGAAGCGCGCTTTTGGTGTCGTACGAGAAGTGGGTCGATCGCAGTGGGGGAGACCGGACGCACGTGTCTCGCCCGTTCGTGCACGCGATCGGCGATGTGGTCGTCCGACCAGAAGTCGGTGTGTTCCTGCTGTCGCTCGAACTCCATCGTCGAGTTGACGGCGGCCGAGAGCGAGTGTTTCGGCCGCGGTGTGCGGACCGGCACGGTGACCGCTGCAAGGCCGGCGGCGATGGCGACGCCACCGGCGACGCGAAGCAGCGTGGCCATTCCCGGTTGGGATGACCAGTAGCCGACCACGGAAGCCTCAGCGATACGGGCGATCCCGACGTACTCGAGCAGAGCGCCACCGGCCAGGGCTGCACCGAGGATCCGCAGCAGCGCGATGGCCCGCTCGATCTCGGCGCGTCGCCCGCGCAGCGTGGTCGCCGTGAAGGCCGCGCCACCGATGATCAGCGTGATCGCCGCGAAACCGATCAGCCGTCCCCAGCGGGCAGTTCCTTCACCACCACGCGACGCGTCGACGGTCAGGAACTCGTCGAGCGAGGTGGCTGCACCCGACATGTCCATCGTCGAGCCGTCGGCCATGTCCATCGTCGAGCTGTCGGCCATGACCATTGCTCCGGACGTGTCCTCGGCCGCCGTTGCGAGTGCTGGATCAGCAGCGGCGTCTGCGCCCTGCGAGCCGTCGGTCGCGGCGGCGGCGCCCGTCGCCGGGGCGGTCACCGTGAAGGAGAACGCTCCGTCGATCGTGTGTGCGTCGGGAGCGTTGACGGCCCAACGCATCCCGACGTCACCGCCCGCCAGCGGTGGATCGAACGTGAGTTCGAAGACCATCTTGTCAGGCGACGTCACGGTGGTAGGCGTACGCACCTGACCGTCGGGCGTGAGGACGGTGAAGCCGTCCGCCGCGTACTCGGTTTCCCCCGAGAACCGAAGCGTGATCGTGTTCAGGGGCTCCGAGATGGTCTCACCGTTCGCAGGTGTGGACTCCTCGAAACTGGTGTGTGCCGAGGCGACCCCGACCGGCAGCAACACGATCAGCGCTGCCACAACAGCAGCGAGAAGCGCCCGAATGTACATCGGTGCGCGCCGGGAGGGGTTTTGGAGCTTCGTCATCGAACCGTAATGTACTACACATTGTCGGAGATCAAACCCGCGCCACGCAAGGAACCGGAGAGCCCCGTTCGGGGGCTCTGGGTCATCTCAGTCCGTCCGCTCGAAGGGTCTGGAGTCGCCCTGCGCATGGTCGAAACGGTGGCGCATTCCGCCCACGGGATCGGTTGCAAGCTGGTCGGGGGTGCGCTCGGGAGGATCCCGGATCTACGACGTTGCGTCGTTGGTCGAAGCCGACATGACATGCTGCGGGTCGTGCGTCGCATGCGGAAGCCGGGAATCGGATGGGCCCAGAACTGGGTAAGGGCCGAGGCATGATGTCGGCCTTCGCAGTGATCGTGGTGGTCACTGCGATCGCGATCAGCGTCCAAGCCCTCGTGATCATCCGTGGACGGTGGAGCGACCCGTTCGGGTCCGTTGCACCTCAGCGTGTCCCGATCCTGGGCGGGATGGAGCCGGCGACGCATGCGTGGAGTCGGTTCCACATCCGTTACTACCCGATGACGCTGGTCTTCGTCGCGTTCGAGATGGAGATGATGTTCATGTATCCGTGGGCCGTCGTGTTCATCGAGGAGGGGGTGACGGCGCTCGTCGAGATGGGGATGTTCCTGACGATCCTCGGTGTCGGCATCGTCTACGCGTACAAAGAGCGGGTGTTCTCGTGGCAGTGACGCCGATCGAGGTGTTCGTCGCCGCCGGTGCGGATCGTTGGCACGAGACGCAGGCACTACGTGGTCACGAGGCCGTCCGGCTGGTGGCGACGCCACGTCACGCGACGGTGCTGCTCATCGCCGGAACGATCCCTGACGCGCACCGCGAAGCGCTCGACCGGGTGCACGACCAGGTGCCGCATCCGCGTGCCGTGGTCACGTGGGAGGACGTCGAATCATCGGGCGACATCGAGGCGTCGGCCGACATCGTCGACGCAATCGCCCGATCGATCGGGGACCACAGCGAGATGTTGTCCGCTGACCCGTCCACGAGTTCACCGGGCCGGCTTACCGACGAGGAGCCGAACGAGTGGCGCGGTATCGGCCCGTTCGGCCAGGGCGGCGAAGGAATGATGGGTGGCACCCCCTACGGGCGAGCAATGGCGATGACGGCCGATGATCGCGACGGCCTCACGCTCGACCAGATCAATTTGCAGCTCGGCCCCTTCGCTGGTCAGCTACCGGGAGGTCTCGTCGCGGACGTTGCGTTGCAGGGCGAGGTCGTCCAGTCGATCGAGTTCGCAGTTCCGGCCGACGCAGTCGTCACGAGCGCCGACCGCCACCTGACGGTGACCCGGCGCCTGCAGTGGCTGAGCCACGCCCTTCACGTGCAGGGGCTCGATCCGTTCGCAGCACGCGCCGCTGGCATGGCGCGCCGTTCTGAGTCTCCCGATCGCGACACCGACCTCGGTCGCACGTTCGAGCGCATGCGACGACGCCTGAGGTGGACGGGGTTGCACGCAGCGCTCCGAGGAGTCGGGCCGCACGGCGGTCATGACACCTGGGCGCGCTGGACCACACATCTCGATGCGATCTCCGCTGGCCTCGGCGACACCGGTTCCCGGATCTCGACGCCACCCGAGACACCCACGATCACCGCCTCGGAACTGGCGGCCACGATCACCGGCCTCACGTTGACCGACGCGGTGTCGACGATCATCGGCTTCGACATCGACGTGCCTGCGACGACGACTACAACGGTCGAACGATGAACGACGTCGAGCAACTCGAGCGCGCCGGTCGCAGTCGCCGTGATCGGCGCGGTCCTGGTCGTCGGCGCCTATCTGTCGAGCGTCTTCGGGGTGATGGCGTTCCGTTCGACTGCCGGATATCCGCTCCGTGCCGCACCCGCCATTCCAGCCCGATCGGCGCGTCGCCTGATGCGCCAACAGGTCGTACGCACCGAACGACCGGACATGTTGCTCTGGGTGCTGGCGCCCGCCGCCTACCTGGGTCTCGCCGCCGCGGCACTGACCGTGATCCCGCTCTCGCCGGGGGTCGTCGTCGCCGACGTGCGGACCGGCGTCGTCCTGTTCGGAGCGGCCGAGGCGTTGGCGATCGTGGCGTTCTTCTTCCACGGATGGTCGCCGAACTCGCCCTTGGCACTGGTGGCCGGCTACCGGTTCGTCGCTGTCGCACTGTCGTACGAGTTGCTCAGCATGTTCGTGTTGATCGGTGCCGCGATCCCCGCCGAGTCGCTGTCGATCGGCGCCATCGTCGAGTCGCAGGCTGGACTCTGGAACGTGATCCGTCAACCGCTCGGTTTGCCACTGTTCCTGATCGTGGCGCTCGGCGTGACGTTCTCCGGCCCGCTCGACCTGCTCGATTCGAACGACCTCGCCGGAGGCGGTTCGATCGAGGACAGCGGTGTGCAGCGGCTGGCGTGGCAAGTCGCCCGTCATGCGATGCGCGTCGCCTTTGCTGGATGTTCCGCGGCCGTGTTCCTCGGCGGCTGGCAGGGTCCGATCCTGCCGGGCGGCGTGTGGATGGCGGTCAAAACGCTCGCCGTGATCGCCCTGCTCGCGTTCCTCGACGCGTTCGCCACGCGCATCAGTGCCGAGCGCTTCGTGCGGATCGCGTGGGGCGTGTTGTTGCCGTTGGCCTTCCTCGATCTGCTGATCGCCGGGCTGGGGGCGCTGTGATCGACGTCGCGTTCGTGGTCTTCTCGATTGCTGCAGTGGCCAGCGGATTCTTCGTGTTCCGAGTCGATTCGATGATCCGCGCCACGTACCTGCTGCTCGCGTCGTTCCTCAACGTCGGGGCGATCCTGGTGCTGCTGCTCGCCGAGTACCTGGGTGTTGCGCTGCTGTTCATGATGACGGTCGAGATGATCGTGATGGGTCTGTTCATGGTGATGTTCATGATGAACCCGGCCGGATTGAACCCGATGAACATGGTCCACCAGCCTCGTTTCGCGGCTGCCGCCGGCGTCGTTGCTGCGGCTGGAGTTGCGGTCGTGGCGGTGTTCGCCGACTTCCCCGTTGCGCCGGTCGACCCATCGGCGGCCTCGACTCGTGAGCTCGGATTCGAATTGTTGGGCGGTTCGATGCTGGTGTTCGAGAGCATCGGCGTGACGCTCCTGGCAACGATGGTGTGCTCGGTGATCCTGTCGTCGGCGACGGGTCGCTTCGGTGACGGTTACGAAGGTTCGGTGGCGCCGGCGCTGGAACCTGGCGGCGATCATCGCCCGGCCGACGACCTGTACGACCCTGACGCTTCGATGGGCCACTCGATGCACGGCATGGATCACGGCGACATGGACATGGGCGACATGGACCACTCGAAGATGGACCACGGCGACATGGACATGGGCGAGATGGACATGGGTGAGATGGACCACTCGACGATGGACATGGGCGACATGGACCACGGCGAGATGGACATGGGTGAGATGGACCACTCGAAGATGGACCACGGCGACATGGAGCACGACTCGTGAACCTCATGACGGTGTTGCTGGTCGCGGCGGCGCTGATCGGGGTCGGCGTCTGGGGCGCGCTTGCCCAGCAGACGTTCGTGATGCTGATGATGGGCATCGAAATGATGCTCAACGGCGTGATCCTCGCGGCTGCGGGGTTCTGGGCGTTCACCGGTGCCGGTCTTCCGAAGGGTCAGGTGCTGGTGATCTTGACGATGGCGGTGATGGCCATCGAATTGGCCATCGGGTTCGCGCTCGTCGCAGCGGTGTACCGCGCCCGCCAGACCGACATGACCGAAGGCCTCGGGTCGTTGAAGGGATGAGACGCACATGATCCTGTTCGCGCTCGTCGCCGTGCCATTGCTCGCAGGGCTCGTCACCTGGGTTGTCGGCGATCGCCGTCTCGGTGTCGGGTCCATCGTCGCCGTCGGCGGCGTGGCGAGCACGCTGATCGTCGCGATCGCCACCACACTCGGGCAACCGACACAGGATCTCGACTGGGGCGCCGGGTTGATCTTGACCTTCGAGGTCGACCCGATCGCGCGTGGCCCCATCGTGCTCGTGCCACTCATCGCACTCGCTGTGGTGATCTACGCCTCGAGCTATGGCGAGTCGCACGGTCGCTCCCGATTGCTCGGGTTGCTGTCGATCTTCGTCGGCGTGATGGAGCTGCTGCTCATCGCCGGCGACCTGTTGACCCTGATCGTCGCGTGGGAGCTGGTCGGCCTCGTGTCGTGGGCACTGATCGCCCATCACTGGCGGGGCGATGCTCCCGGCGACGCAGTCCATGCGTTCATGGTGACCCGTGCCGGCGACCTCGGTCTGTTCCTCTCCGCGGGCGCCGTGTTCGCCACGACGGGGTCGCTGCAGTTCTCAGGGTTCGGTGCCTTCACCGACGGCGGCGGTGCTGCGGTGCACGTGTTCGTCGGCGGAATCGTCCTCGCGGCGTTCACGAAGTCGGCGCAGGTGCCGTTCTCGCCGTGGTTGTTCTCTGCGATGTCCGGTCCGACGCCCGCATCGGCCCTGCTGCACTCGGCCACGATGGTGGCGGCCGGTGCCTACCTTCTGGCCCGCCTGCAGCCGGCGCTGGATTCAGTCGGCTGGTTCGGGCCGTTGGCGATCGGTGTCGGCCTGACCACGGCCCTCGCGGGCAGCGTCGTCGCCGCGCTCCAATCGGAACCCAAGAAGCTGCTCGCCGCGTCGACCTCGGCGCACTACGGGTTCATGGTCGTCGCTGTCGGCGCCGGATATCCAGCCGTCGCGATCGCCCACCTGATCGCTCATGGGCTGTTCAAAGCCCTGCTGTTCATCAGTGCCGGTGCCGCCATCGATGCGTCGGGGTCCTCGCGATTCGAGGACATGGGCCTCGGGCGGTCGCACCGCCTCACCGCCGGTCTCGCAGCGGCCGGCTCGATCGCGCTTGCCGGCGTGCCGCCGCTCGGGGGAGCGTGGACCAAGGAGGCGGTCGTCGCTGCGGCAGCGCACGAATCCGTGTGGATCGCCCTGCTTGTCGTGCTCGCTGGCGCCGGCAGACGCGTTCTACGCCACTCGGTTCCAACTCTTGGCGTTCGGTTCACGAAGCGACGGCGAAGCAGATTCCGCCGATCGAACTGCGGGCCTGACCGAGCTGCGCAGACGCTCGACCGCAGCGCTCGCAGTGTTGGCGGCGACGACACTCGTGCTGTCGGTGCTGTGGTTGCCCTGGGGTGAGGAACAGCTCCTGAAGGTCACGGGCGGCGAGGCCGCTGCCTCGAAACTGTGGGAGTTCGCCATTTCGATCGTTGCGATCGTCGGCGGCGCCGGCTGGGCATACCTGCTCTGGCGACGACACCGCCTGCTCGCGTTCGGCTCGGCCCTGTCGACCACCTCGGACTGGTTCGGCATCCCTGCCGCGACGAAGGTCGGCCTCGTCGACCCGGTCCTGGCACTCGCCGGCTGGGCGGCCCGACTCGACGACCGTGTGGTCGACGCGGGGATCGGGCGCGTCGCTGACGGTGCTCAGGCGACGAGCCGATTGCTCGCGCGTGGCGACGACCGAGTCGTCGATGCCGGCGTCCGAGGCACCGCCCGCTTCACCGACTGGTTCTCCCGCACGCTCGACCGCACGGCGGAATACGGGGTCGACCGCGCCGTCGACGGGTCGGGTCGCCTGACCGGCGAACTCGGCCGACAGAGCCGCCGCGTCCAAAGTGGCCAAGCTCATCAGTACTACGCCCTCATCGCCGCCACGTCCGCGGTACTCGTCCTCGTCCTCGTCCTCTGGAGTTGATCCCTGTGCTCACTGCCGCCATCGTCGTCCCACTGCTTGCCGCAGTCGGTCTGCTGTTCCTCACGAACGCTCGAGAAGAGGTCACCCGGTGGGTGTCGGTGGGTGCAGCATCCGTGCCACTCGCTCTGCTCATCGGGGCCTGGATCCGCTTCGAACGCGGCAGCACCGAGATGTTCCAACTCGTCGAGGAGGTCGACTGGATTCCGTCGATCGGTGTTGCGTGGCGGGTCGGCATCGACGGAATCTCACTGTCGCTGGCACTCCTGGCGGCGTTGCTGTTCGTCGTCGCGATCGCCTACCCCTTCGACATGCAGGGCCGTCATGCGCAGTACCGGGCGTGGTTCCTCTTCCTCGAAGCGGTGTCACTCGGCGTGTTCCTCACGCTCGACCTGCTCGTGTTCTACGTGTTCTTCGATCTCAGCCTGGTCGGGATGTACTTCCTGATCGGCCGTTGGGGGCACGGCGAAGCGAAGGTCGCCGCGCTCAAGTTCTTCCTGTACACGCTCGCCGGGTCGCTCGTGATGCTGCTCGGGTTCCTCGCCCTGTACCTCGAGACCGACCCGTTCACGTTCGACATGCGGGTGCTCATCGCCGAGCAACCCCTCGCCGGGCAGGGATTCACCGCCGGCCTCGCGTTCCTTGCGATCTTCGTCGGGCTGGTCATCAAGACGCCGCTGTTCCCCGTCCACACCTGGCTGCCACCCGCCCACGTCAACTCGCCGGGCCCGGTGTCGGCGATCCTCGCGGGCGTCCTGCTGAAGATGGGCACCTTCGGCATGATCCGCATCCCGCTGTCGATGATGCGTGACACGTTCCGCAGCGCCTCCCTGATCATCGCCATCCTGGCCGTGATCAGCATCGTCTACGGAGCCCTCGTCGCGCTCGGCCAGACCGACCTCAAACGACGAATCGCCTACACGTCGATCAACCACATGGGCTACACGGTCCTCGGCGTCGCCGTCGCCGGCGGGTTGGCATCCGGCGAGGAGGCCGGCCGCTCGTTGGCCCTGACCGGTGCGACCGTCGAGATGATCGCCCACGGGTTGATCACCGGCGCGCTGTTCCTCATGGCCGGATCGTTCTGGTCGCGTACCGAGAACTACGACATCGACCACTACGGCGGCCTCGCCGGCAAGGCGCCGATGCTGACCGGTGCGATGATGGTGGCCTCGTTCGCGAGCCTCGGCCTCCCGGGTCTGATCGGGTTCGTCGCCGAGGTGCAGATCTTCATCGGCACGTTCGCCGTGTATCCCGCTCTCGCGTTCATCGCTCTCATCGGGGTACTGGTCACCGCGGCGCTGTTCTTGCAGATGCTGCAGCGGATGTTCTTCGGCGAGACCCCGGACCGGCTCGCGTCGTTCCGTGATCTCGACCGTCGCGAGATCGTGTCGCTCGCCGTGCTGTTGATCCTCGTCGTGGCGATCGGCATCTACCCGACGTGGCTGCTCGACCTGATCACGCCGGCGAGCGACCGCATCGTCGCGGCATTCTCGGGTGGAGGCTGACCGCGCGTGGACATGAAGATGAACGTCGTCCATCTGACCCCGGAGATCGCGCTGGTCGTCGGGGCGGTCGTGGCATTGTTGACCGCCGCATTCGTCGGGCGGGCACATCAGCGCATCACCACACTGGTCGCTGCCGTTGCAGTGCTCGTCTCGGCCGGACTCTCGATCTCGCTTGCCGCCACGACCGATGAGCAGCTGACGTTCGAGGGGGCATGGGCGCTCGACGGGATCACCCACGGTGCCGAACTGCTGATCGCTGCGACCACGCTCCTCACACTCGGTCTCTCCGTCGAATGGTTCCGCACCGACCCCCGACGCGGCGAATACCCGACTGTCGTGCTGCTGTGCGCGGCCGGCGCAATGCTGCTCGCGGGAGCGGCGGACACGATGGCGATCGTCGTCGGCATGTTGCTCGTCTCGGTGACGGGGTACACCCTCGCCGCCTACCACCGGTCGTCACCGGCGTCGGTCGAGGCCGGCATGAAGTACTTCCTGATCGGCGCGCTGACGAACGCCGTCCTGATGATCGGCGTCGCCGTGCTGTACGGCATGACGGGCACCACGAACCTCGCCGACATCGGCACCGCACTTGCCTTCGATGCGGATCCCATCGCACTCATCGCCGTCGTCGCGTGCATCGGCGTCGGACTGGCGTTCGAGATCGGAGCCTTCCCGTCACACGCCTGGGTTCCCGACGTCGCGCAGGCCGCGCCAGCGCCCTCGGCTGCGCTGCTCACGGTCGTTCCCAAGATCGGCGCGCTGGTGGCGCTCGCACGAGTGATGCAGGTACTGCCGGACGATGACGTTGCGTGGCGTCCCTTCGTCGCTGCTCTCGCCGTCGCCACGATGACGCTGGGCAACCTCGCCGCTCTCTGGCAGACCGACCTGCGTCGACTTCTGGGATGGTCCTCGGTGTCCCAAGCCGGCTACGCGCTCATCGCCGTCGTCGTGGTCGGACGTGTCGACGACGCCGCCCCGGCGCTGATCTTCTTCATGATCGGCTACGCCGTCGCCAACACCGCTGCGTTCTCGATCATCACGGAACTGCGAGGTCGCACCGACCTCGACGACTACCGCGGGCTCGGAGCGACGCGGCCATGGTTGGCAGCCGCGTTGGCCGTGGCGTTGCTGTCGCTCGTGGGGATCCCACCGCTCGGCGGATTCGTCGGCAAGCTGACCGTGTTCACCGCCGCGATCGACGGCGGATATGCCTGGCTTGCGCTCGTGGCCGTCGCCAACACCGTGATCTCGCTCTTCTACTATCTTCGGGTCATCGGCCCGATGTACTTCGAGACGACGACCGGTCGGGTCGCCGTCCTCGGACGATGGGCTGCCATCTCGGCCGGTGTCGCCACGGTCGGCGTCCTGGCCGTCGGCGTGCTGGCCGAACTCGCCATCAACCCACTGAACGCATCCCGATTCCTGCCGTGAGTGCCGATACGGCACACCTGCATGAGCGGTCCGTCAAGCCGTTTCAGGAGGCTCGGCCTGGCGCGGTTCGGCGGCGAGTCGCTTGTGAACGAGGTGCTTCTGGTCGTCGGTCAGTGGGCGGTTGCTTCGAACGGTCACCGTGGTCACGCCGGTCGGGTGGTCTTGAGTGGCAAGGTCCGGCAGGAAGATCACTCCGGTCAGGCCGACGTCGTTCGAGGCGGACTTGAGGCGCTGGGCCGCGTCGTCTTCGACGTGGTTCCATTGCGTCGTGGGGATCGCTATGTCCGAACTCGCCGCGAGTTGGGAGAAGTTGGTCACGCTGTCGATCGCCGAGTGTCCGGCGTGCCAGGTCGCGCCGACATCGGTGCGGACCCGGATCGAAGCGGGACCCATCAGGTCGATCGTGCCCGCGACCTCGATGCCTGACATCGTCACCGACACTCGATCTCCCAGCGCGTAGCGGTCCTCGAGGAGCGCTGTGGTGCCGGCCATCATGTTCTTGATGATGTCCTGGCCCGACAACGCAATGGCGAGTCCGATGAAGCCGGCGCTGGAGACGGCGTACACGGGGTCCACTCCGACGATGTGGAGCCCGATCAGGAGAGCTGCGATGAAGATGAGTGAGGTCACGAAGTGGCCGAGCATCCGAGACGCCGCGTCGGCGCGCTGGCGACGGCGGATCTCGACGTCGCTGTCCAGGTCGCTGATTCGACGCAGCCGTGTGCGCCAGGTGCCCGGGTGGTCCTGGGCGCGGCGAACGGACCGTCGAGTCGAGGCTCGGATGGCGTAGCGGGCAATCCACGAGAGTACGAATGCCGCCGGCAGGAGGATCCCGAGTTCGATCAGAGTCGCCAAGTTGTTGGTCACGTCGAAGGGCACAGGCGCTTGCAAGGTCACCCCGTCGAACCTAGGCCCGGACGCGCGAGGCGGTCGGTCGGGTCGACGAGACAGGTGGCTCGCCCGTGCGGTACGACTGCACCGTTCGTGTGACGAACCCCTTCCCTGATGACACGACACCATGTCGTAGATTCGGGGGCGTATGAGTGCCCTGATGGTTGCCGCTGGGATCATCGTGTTCGGTTTGACCTTCGTCGACATCGCTGGATCACTGCTGAGCGACGAAGGAAACGGGGGAGTGCTCACCGGTCGTGGTGCTCGACTCGTCTGGCGAGGTCTCGACCGCCGTCGCCGTCGAGGACGCCACCGGTCGTCGCACGTCGCAGGGCGCATCATCGTGCTCGCGATCCCGTTGTCGTGGCTCATCGCGATGTGGTGTGCGTGGGTCCTCGTGTTCGCTTCGAGTGCGGGCAACGTCGTTGCCTCCTCGGATCGAGCGCCGGCGTCGATGGCCGAGAAGGTGTACTACGTCGGCTACCTGCTCGTGACGCTGGGCAACGGCGAGTACCAACCAGCCAGCACCGTCTGGCAATTGGCGAGCGTGGCTGCCTCCATCACGGGTTTCGCCGTCTTGACACTGGGGGTCACGTTCATCGTGCCGGTCGTCCAGGCTGCGACCACTCGACGATGCACTGCGGCATTGATCGCTCTGCACGGCACCACCATTCCTGAGTTGCGCGAAGCACTCGAATCCCCCTCGTTCGATGCGGGTTCCATCGCCCACGAGATCGTGACCCTGACCGAAGAGCACGGCGCCTTTCCAGTGCTCCACTTTCTTCATACCCGGAGCGAGTCTCGGTCGGCCCCTGCGATGATCGCCCGTCTCGCCTTGGCCAGCCGAGGCGCCGACGTTCCCGCTGCGCTGGAGCGGGCGCTCGACGGCTACCTACAGTTCCATCCTGGTGTCGTGGACAGTTCCTGTCGAACGACCTGGATCGACGTGTTGCGCAGCGACGGTCGTGCCGTCCCGTCGAGCGAGTAGGGAGTCAACTCGTTGCGGGCCAGGAGGCGGCGGCGAGTGGCGCTCGAGTGACCGGGGCCATCATGGACGCTGCCGCTCACCTTGTTTCGACGGGAGTTCGACGTCCAGTGGAGCGAGCGAAGACGACGACTTCGAGTGCGATCACGCTCAGCCCGGCGACGAGAAAGGGGATGCGGAACCAGTCGAGCGCCAACGGCGCCTTGTGGAACGACTCGGTGTAGTGGATGAACAAAAAGTACCCGCCGTGGAGCAACGAGAGCAGCAGGACCGCCTGCGTGAGTCGGTGCAACCACATCCAGGAGGGTCGACCGAGCCGCCGCAGCGCTCGGTCCGATGACGTCGCAGCGAGCACCAGCGCGAGCAGGAGAGCAACCGACCCGATCAGGTTTGCCAATCCGAAACCGGGCTCGATCCGAGCTTCTCGGCCGAGCTGCGGGATGAATTCGTACCCGAGGAACCGACGCAGACTCCACCGAGCCCATCCGTTGAGGATCAACACCGCATGGAGCGAGGCGGTCAACGCGAACCAAATGCCGATCTGGCGTCGCCAGCGCAGCCAGCCGCGAGTCCACGGGAACAGCTTGGAGATCGGTCCGACGGCGAGTGCCGCGAGAAGCAGGACGTATGCGGCGTCCCCGACGGCCTTCCACAGGCGCATCTCAGCGACCCAGTTCGGGCGAGCCACCCAGAAGACGCCGATCAGGATTGCTGCGCCAACGGCCGTCCCGACGTGGCGTGGCCAGCGTCGGCGGTCGAGTTCGACGCGGCGGTTCTGACCGCCTCCGTTCTGGTCGCTCTGCGTCCGGTTGCGTTTGGCAGGACGTGTGCCTTTCGCTCGCGACGTGGTCGAGCGTGTTCTGTCGGAGTCGGCATTCATGTCAGCGACCACCTTGCGCACCCCGGTTCACTTCTCACTCGACGTAGGAGAGGGTGGTCGCCATCCCGGCTTCGAGGTGGTACGCGTTGTGGCAGTGGATCATCCAGTCGCCGGGATTGTTTGCTTGGAAGACCATTTCCATCGACTGTGAGGGCAGGACGTTGACGGTGTCCTTGCGCACGCCGGCACGCCCACGCCCGAGCTGAGGGGTGTGTCCGTGGAGGTGCACCGGATGCCACATGTTCGACATGTTCTCGATCTGCAGGCTGATCCACTCGTCGGCGGCGACTTGGATCGGTTCGTGGTTGCCGTAGGCCACGCCGTTGATGCCCCAGTCGTACTGCATCATGCCTCCGGTGAGGCGCAGCGGAACGGGGCGGATGTCGACGTCGGCAGGAAGCTCGAGGCTCGCTGGCTCGGTGGCGCGGAGGTCCGCGTACCGGAGCCACGTCCCGTCCAGCTCCGGAATCGCTGCGCCGAGGTCAGGCGTCGATGTCGATGACGCGTCGACGGTCCGCAGCACTGCCGCCGCACGTTCGCCCTTGCCTTCGGCGAGTGCCACGACGGGCCACGCGCCCGATCGAACGTCGATGGTGACGTCGTATCGCTCGCCCATCCCGATGAGAATCGCGTCGACATCGACCGGCTCGACGGCGAATCCGTCGGTGTGCGTCACCGTCATGGTGTGCCCGCCGACGGCGAAGCGGTAGGCGGTGTCGCCGGCGCCGTTGATGATTCGGAGCCGAACCCGGTCGCCCTGCCTCGGGGCCGGAGCGAACGTGAGGGGATCGTCGAGTGGTCTGCCGTTGATGAGGTGGTACGGATAGGTGACGTCACCCGCATCTCCACCCAGCAGCGGCGACGTCGCCATCGTCATCGTCCCCATGTCGTCCATCGTCATCGTTGTCAGAGCATCGAGTTCGTCGTCCGGTGTCGTGCCCGCACCATCGAGCCAATCGTCCAGCATCACGACGTACTCGACATCGGCATCGACGCCATCGTCGGGGTCCTCGATGATCAACGGCGCGAGCAGACCTCGGTCGAGTTGGAGGCCGTGGTGCGGATGGAACCAGTGTGTCCCTGCGTCGGGCACGACGAAACGGTACGTGAACTCGTCACCGGGCTCGATGTCGCCCTGGGTCAGCCCGGGCACGCCATCCATGCCGTTGACGATCGACAGCCCGTGCCAATGGATCGACGTCGCTTCCGGCAGAGCGTTCGCGACCGTCACCTCCACCAGGTCACCCTTCGACGCTCTCAGGACCTCGCCGGGCACTTTTGCGTTGTACGCCCATGTACGCAGCGTGCGTCCGGCGAGTTCGAAGTCGGTCGGCGCTGCACGCAACTGCGCGGTGACGTCGGGTTGCCGACCCGGTTCGGCGGTGATGTTCGCCAGTCGAGTCGATGCCGCACTCGGCAGGCTCGACGACGCACAGCCGGTCAGTAGAGCGACGCCGGTGCCCGCTGACAATTGCAGAAATCGGCGACGAGGCAGCAGATGATTCATCTACGACAGTCTGTCGTATTGAACGTCTGACGCGTTCGCAGAGACGCCGGTGACCTGTGTCACCGAATCGTGACGGTGCGACCGGAATCCGAAGTCTTACATTGCGTCGTAGTCGCACCAGCGACACACCACTTCTCACACCATCGAGGTCTTTCTCATGCGATTCTCAACCCGTCCCGTCGTCGTTGCGATCAGTGCCGGCACCCTTTTGCTCGCCGCATGCTCCAGCGGAAGCGATTCCGTCACCAGTGAAACGCTCCCACCGGTCGCTGAGGTCGAAGGGGAGTCGGCAGCCTTCAACGACGCTGATGTGCTGTTCGCTCAGAGCATGATTCCCCACCATCGCGAAGCGGTGGCGATGGCCGAGATGGCGCTCGTCCCCGAGACCGAGGCCAGCGCTGACGTGCAAGCGATCGCCACGCAGATCCAAGGCGCACAGGATCCGGAGATCGAACAGTTCACGAACCTGCTCGAGTCCTGGGGGCAACCCGTCGACATGCCCGGGATGGAAGGCATGGACGACACGGAAGGCATGGACGACATGGAGGGCATGGACGACACGGAAGGCATGGACGACATGGAGGGCATGGACGGGATGGAGGGCATGATGTCCGCTGAGGACATGGCGGCGTTGGCATCGCTGACGGGATCCGAATTCGACACGGCCTGGGCGTCGTCGATGATCGTGCATCACCAAGGAGCGGTGTCGATGTCCCAGACGGTGAAGGCCTCCGGGTCCAACCCGGAGGTGCTCGCTCTCGCTGACGCGATCATCGCCGGCCAGCAAGCCGAGATCGAGCAGATGCAGGCCCTCATCGACGCCTGATCGCCGAGCATCGCGCCTTCGTCCGACTCGCCACGCTCGGGAGCGGTGTTCTGGTCCCTGGCTCGGTGGTGTCCCGTGAGGCACCACCGAGCCGAACTGGCCGGGACTGCGGGTGCTACTTGCTCCCCGAGCCCTTGAGCTTGAACACGTAGAGGCCACCGTTGCGATCCGACCCGTAGATGAACGGGCTCTTCGCCTCTTTGTAGACGCCCCAGAAGTCGTTCGCCAGACCGTCATTCGGCCCGGACGTGTCGAGGTACCGGGCAATCTCGATCGGGTTGTACGGATCGGTGACATCGAGAACGAGCATCCCGTCCCAGTACCACGAGACGTAGGCGAGGACCTTGTTCCCCTTGTTCTCCACCACCACGTTGTGAGCGGAGTAGGTGCCGTTTGCTGCACACTCGTCCGATGGGGCGGTCGAAGCACTGCAGGTCGTGTTGAACGTCGACGCGAGGGTCGGGTTCGACGGGTCGCTGTAATCCCAGATCCGCAGTCCGGACCACGGCGTGGACGGCTGGTTGTTGGTGATCACCACCGCTGCAGCTCCCGCAGCGGCTGCCGCATCGGCCTTCTCCTGGAACTCGCAGGCGCCGCGCCGGACGACGGCGATGTCACCGGGGTTCAAGGAGTCGGCGTTCAGCAGGGTGTCTTCCTGAGTGAGTGTGCACGCTCGACCGATGTACACCAGATTCCCGGTGATCGTTCCGATGCCGGCAAACGTCGGCGACCCGGCTGCAGTCGACAATTCAGAAGCTGCGAACGTCGGTCCGCCATCGACGACGATGGAGGTTCCGTCAGTTGATCCGGTGAGGCCCACCTGGTTCGCCTCGAAGAAGTCGCCAGCCTCGGTGGCTGCGGCTGTGGCGGGGATCGTCGGATCTCCCGGTGTCGCCGTGCCGTCGAGTGTCAGACCGCTCGGCGGGATGCTGCCTTCCCACGCGGAGAAGTCCTCTTCGCCTTCGACGACGATCGATCCATCGGCGCTCGGCCAGACGGAGTGGCTGTTGACCTCGCCGTCGAGCGAACCGTTCTCCTCGTCGAGCGCCACCGAGGTCACCTGCGGGTCGGTGGTGTCGGAGATGTCGAGAAGGATGAGCCCGGCATCCCAGTTCGCAAGGTACGCCTCCGTCCCGTCGTCGCTGACCGTCACGTCGTGGAGGAACCGGTTGGCAGATGCCCCGAAGCCGTCCGTCAACCAGACCGCAGCATCGAGATTCCGACCGAAGTCGCCGCTTGCGACGACGCCGGGATCGAAGATCTCCTCGGCGCCGAAGAACGACTGGAGCACCGGTGCGGCAGGGTCCGTGATGTCATAGATGTGGAAGTTGCCGAACGCAGTCTCCGTCGTCACCCCCACATAGTCCTGGTCGCCCTGCGTGAAGAGGAACAGGTTGTGAACGCCCACGTCCTCGATCGGGCCGAAGATGTCTGGCGCCAGAGGATTGGGATCGTTGATGCGAACCGATGCGAGCGGTACCGGATTCTTCGGGTCGTCGACATCGTAGATCTCGAAGCCACCGGGCCCGCCGGCGCACGATTCGTTGGAGTGGACCAGCACGTCGCCGGAGTTCATGCCGTCGACACGAACGTCGTTGGTGCGGCTTCCCTCCGGTGACTGGATGACGTCGACGAACGACGGCTTGTTCTTGTTCTTGACGTTCCAGATCCAGATGCCCGCCTCGGGGTCGCCGCCGCACGGCTCGTTGAACGTTCCCGTGTACGCGTACCCGCCATAGGCCCAGACGTCTGTCGTCGCGTCGCCGACGTTGCGGACGCCGCGCCCCACGACGTCCAGATTCTTCGTGACCTTGGAGAACGGAGCGCCGGACACGACGTCGGACGAGTTGTCCGATGCAGCCAGGTCGGCCGATGGATCCTCCGGCAGACTCAGCTCGCCTTCGTCGAACCCGTCGTCGAGCTCGTCGTGCGCAGACGACGTGCCGGCAGCGAGCGCGCTGGTCGCCAGCGCGATGGCGGCGAATGTGCCGATCGCTCGTCGCCGCGAGAGATTTCCGACGACCGACTGCGGCGCTGCGCCTCTCGGGTGGACGTGACGGACGTCGCTTGACCTTGCCCTGGACTGGAAGCCGTACGGTGAAGACATGACCGAGCAGCTCACCGACCGGCGCCTGACCCTCGAGCCTTCCGTGTTTGATCTGGACGTCGATGGAATGACGTGTGGTTCCTGCGCTGCGCGCATCCAGAAGACACTGGCAAAGCAGCCCGGCGTCGCCGACGCCGAGGTGAACTACGCCACCGGCCGAGCACGCATCTCGGTCGATCCGAGCGTCGACATCGCCGACCTCCAGGCAGCGGTCGAACGCACCGGCTACACGCTCCATGCACCCCAGGAGACTCTGTCCCAGCCGAGCGAGTTCGACGTCGGCGGCATGACGTGCGGATCCTGCGCTGCGCGGATCCAGAAGGTCCTCCTTCGCCAGCCCGGTGTCGCCGATGCCGAAGTCAACTACGCGACCGGTCGAGCCGTCGTCACGCCGGCCGCCGGTGAGACGGTCGACAACGCGTCACTGGTCGATGTCGTCCAGAAGGCCGGATACGACCTCACCGACATCGCCTCGCGGTCCGCTGCTGCGTCGGGTCCGACCGCCGCGGAGCGAGCCGACCAGGTGGACGCCGACGAGGCGAAACATCGCAGTCTGTGGCTCCGGCGTGCGATCATCTCGGCACCGATCGCCCTGTTCATGGTGTCGACCATGCTCTATCACGACGTCGCGATGGAGAACACGTGGCTGCGCTGGTTGCAGTTGGCGCTTGCGATCCCGGTCCAGTTCTACGTCGGCTGGCCGATCCTGGTCGGTGCAGCGCAACGCGCTCGCCACCTGACGGCGAACATGGACACCCTGATCACGATGGGCACCCTGTCGGCGTTCGTGTTCTCGGTGTACCAGTTGCTCACCGGCGGCATGGAGCTCTACTTCGAAGCCGCTGTCGTGATCATGTTCTTCATCACGCTCGGTCGTTATCTCGAGGCCCGAGCGAAGGGTCGCGCCGGCAAAGCACTGCGCGCACTCGTCGAACTCGGAGCCAAGGAAGCGCGCCTCGTACGTGACGGCGTCGAGAAGATGGTGCCCGTCGAATCCGTGCAGGTCGGCGATGTCATCAAGATCCGGCCGGGCGAAAAGGTCCCCATCGATGGCGAAGTCCTCGAGGGCTCGAGTGCCGTCGACGAATCGATGCTGACCGGCGAATCGTTGCCCGTCGACAAGCGCCCAGGGGACAAGGTCGCTGGAGCGACCGTCAACACCTCCGGCGTGCTCACGATCAGGGCCACGGCGATCGGCACCGAGACCGCGCTTGCTCAGATCGTCAAACTCGTCGAAGACGCCCAGACCGGCAAGTCCGCAGCACAACGCCTCGCAGACCGGATCTCTGCGGTCTTCGTGCCGGTCGTGATGTCGATCTCACTGCTCACCTTCCTCGGTTGGACCGTCATCGGCGGCAGTGTCAGCGACGGTGTCTACGCAGCCGTCGCCGTGCTGATCATCGCCTGCCCATGCGCACTCGGCCTGGCGACACCGATGGCGATCATGGTCGGCACCGGCCGCGGCGCTCAGTTGGGCATCCTCATCAAGTCCGTCGAGGTGCTCGAACGCACGCGTCGGATCACCACGGTCGTGTTCGACAAGACCGGCACACTCACCGAAGGTGCCATGTCGGTCACCGACATCGTCACAGCGGACGGTACGAGCGACGCCGAACTGCTCGCCAATGCCGGTGCCGTGGAGGCCGACAGCGAGCATCCGATCGGCCAAGCCATCGCCGACGCGGCACGAGACGCGCACGGTTCCCTCGACGACGTCACCGACTTCGACACGATCATCGGCCACGGCATCCGCGCCGACGTCGACGGCATCACCGTCTGGGTCGGCCGCCGCGAACTCGCAGCGCAGGCCTCGCTCGATCTCCCGGACTGGCTCGACGCCGAAGCCGTGAAACTCGAGAACCAGGGTCGGACCGCCGTGTTCGCAGGTTGGGACGGACAGGTTCGTGGCGTCATCGCCGTTGCCGACACCCTGAAGGTGTCAGCGATCGCCACCGTCGAACAGCTCCATGGCCTCGGTCTCACCGTCGCGATGATCACAGGCGACAACGCCCGCACCGCACAGTCCATCGCGGATGCTGTCGGCATCGACCGGGTGATCGCCGAAGTGCTGCCCGAAGACAAGCAGAGCGAAGTGCAACGGCTCCAAGAAGCCGGCGAGATCGTCGCCATGGTCGGCGACGGCGTCAACGACGCTCCCGCACTCGTGCAGGCCGACCTGGGTATCGCCATCGGTACCGGCACCGACGTGGCCATCGAGTCCAGCGACCTCACACTGATGCGCGGCGACGTCGCCGGTGTCGTGACGGCAATCGAGCTGTCACGGCGTACGTATCGCACCATCATCCAGAACCTGTTCTGGGCATTCGGGTACAACACCATCGCCATTCCGCTCGCAGTGGCGGGGCTCCTCAGCCCACTCATCGCCGGCGCTGCGATGGCGTTCTCGTCGATCAGTGTCGTCGCCAACAGCATCCGCTTGCGTCGATTCGCCGCCACCGACGTCACGGCAACGTCCGAATCGCCCATCGATCAGACGTCACCGACGAACGCTTCGGTCGCGGCCTGACCGGATCACCAGACCGAACATCACACCAGGAGAACGACATGACCGACTCAGCCACCACCACCTACTCCGTGCCGGAGATCTCGTGCGGACACTGCAAGTCCACCATCGAAGGAGCTGTCCAAGCGCTCGGCGGCATCGAAACCGTCGAGGTCGACATCGACGCCAAGACGGTCACCGTCGACGGCGGAGACCATGACGCGATCGTCGCTGCCATCGAAGACGCCGGTTACGACGTCGCCCGTTGATACGCCGATCGGTCTCACTCGCACTCGCCGGCATCGCACTCGTCGCACTGGCGGCATGCGGTTCAGACGCTGAATCCGCTGGCACCGAAACAGGCTCGAGCGCACCACTCTCGACAGAGAACACCGACTCGGAGTTCTGCACCACGTTCGCCGCGCTCGATTCGAGCAGCGTCTTCCTTCACGCCGGCGAAGACGCCATACGCCCCGGACTCGAGCTGCAGATCGAACAGATGGAGCAACTGCGCACGACGCTCCCGCCCGAACTGTCAGGCGTGGAATCGTCGATCGACGCTCGGCTCGAAGCCACTCGAGCAACCCTCGACATCTACGCCGCCAACGACTTCGATGCCGACGCCGTGAGCAATGACCCGACATACGGTGACGTGTCCGACACCATCGGCGCATCTCTCCAAGCCGACGTCGTCAACGGGACGCGCGACGCCCGTCAATACTGCGGCATCGAACTCTGAGGCTTCGCTGAGCGAGCGCGTGCTCGACTGATCGGTCGGACCGATCACCGCATCGTTCACGTCATCGAATTCCGTCAGGGGCAGTCTCGGATGGCTTCGGCGTCGAACTCGGGAACGGCGCGATCAGCCGCTGCCTCAGCGGTCGTTGCCGTGCCGTTCTCGGCGATGTCATCGAGGAGCCACTCCATTTCGGCGATCTCTCGCTGCTGGGCTTCGATGATTCCTTTCGCCAGTTCGCAGACGCGAGCGTCGTCGATCTCGGCACGTTCACTCGTGAGGATCGCTATCGAGTGATGCGGAATCATCGCACGCATCCACGAGCCGTCCTGGACCGTGACCTGACTGCGGACCAACGCGAGCGAGCCTGCGAACACAGCGATCGCGAGCACGAAGATCCCGATGTTCATCTTCGTGCTGCGGTACATGCCGAGCATGAAGCCGAGCATGATGATCGCCATCACGCCGCCCATCAGCACCGCCATGTACGCACGGGTCTCACTGAATCGAACGTGATCCCAGGCGTAGGTGTTGAGGTACATCAACACGAACATCACGAGCGTCGACGTTGCGATCATCGCGCCGAACCGGGTGTAGCTCATGTGGACTCCGCCGCCGGAATCAGAGCTGTCTGCTCCTTTGCCAGCGGAGTCGTCGTGCCCTTCGTCTTCGATCGGTGGGGACGCCGACTCGCTGGCAGGCGCGGTCGGTGTCGTCGTGTCGACCATCGGTGATTCGGAGGGGTTCGGGTCATACGTCATGTGGATCTCCTCATGTTTCGGGGTGGACGGACGGAATCGCGTCTCGTTGTGTCAGAGCAGGTGCTTGACACCCATCCAGATCGCCATCGAGACCATTGCGACGTTCTCGGTGAACGACACGAAGCCCAGCGGGACGTTGCTGCTGCCGCCCACGCAGGCGCATTTGAGTTCGCGCTTGTCGATGTACACGGCCTTGACGACCGATGCAGCGCCCACCGAGCCGATGAAGAGCGCGACCGGTACCGAGATGAAGTTGGCGACGGCGGCGATCATCAAGATGCCCGCGCCGGTCTCGGCATATGGGTAGATGTAGCTGTAGGGCACCCACCGAACTGCGAGGAGGTCGTAGTTCAAGAACATGGTCGAGAAGCTCTCGACATCGCGGATCTTCAAGTAACCGAGTCCACACATCGAGAACGCGATGAACCATTCGAACGTGCGCACGCTGACCCACTGGTCCTCGGCCACGTAGGCGGCGCCGACGGCCATCAGGAAGGTGATCGCGAACAGGGTGAGTACGGGCCAGTAGCTGGTGCCACCGCCGTCCTTGCGTCGCTTGCCGACGAATTCGCGCACGTCGTCGAGGGTGCCGACCAGTTCACCATCGACAAAGGTCTGTGGTGTGGTCTCGACGTCCCACTTCTCACGGAATGCGGTGGTCTCCTCATCGGTCTCCAGATGAACGTCGTCGACGTCGAAGCCCTCACGCTGGAGTAGATCCAAGGTCTTGATGCCGTACGGGCACGTGTGCCCTGGCATCACCATCCGATAGATCGTTGCGGTCTTGGTCGCTTGTGTCGTGGCGGCGTCGGTGCTCATGGCGGGTTCCTTCCAAACGATGCGTCTTGTCGTCGTGTTGCCCGCTGTCAAACGACATCAAACCTACAAGCTGTCGTAGATGGGGTCGGACGCTCTGCCAATGGTCGAGGAGCGTCTCGCGGGGCCCGTCGACATCTCGGAACCGGCGGCAGTGCCACATCGACGATGTCCTGGATGTCGCCGGGATGGCCTGTCGTGGTCAGCTTCGGGTGCTGTCAGCGATGAGGCGTCGAAGCACTGTCGGTGACATCGAACGCTTCGGGCGAAGCGGGCTCGAGGTGCTGCTCAACGGCGTGACGTCATGATGAAGTCTGCGTTGGACTGTTGGTACGCCGCGAACGCAACGATGGCGACGCCGATGAGCACCCAGGCAGTCCGGGACCGGGTGCAGTTCACGGTGACCCACTGGCGTGTGGTGAACCCGACGATGCTGCGGGTGAGACCGATCGCTCCGAGGCCGATCGCGAGGAACGCCGCCGGGTTGTACTGCCAAGCGAGACCCAGGTCACCCCGGGCGATCGCAGTCGATCCACGGGTGAGTCCACATGTCGGCGTCACGACACCGAACCGGTAGGTCGGCATCGGGATGTCGAACGGGAGACCACCCACGACGGCGAGTACGACAGCCGCTCCGAGGCCGAGTGCGCTCAACCAGGTCAGCCAAGGCGCAGTGTCGGAGTCCGAGACTCGAATGTGCCAACGCACGAACCCGTTTCCGAGATCTCGCCGTGGACGGAGTTCGGTTGCGGCGGACATCGGAATCGACGGCGAGCGGTGTGTGTCAGGGCTGGGGGACCGTGTTGACCAGTGCCGGGGCAAGCGTCGTCGTCGTGGTCGACGATGTGGTGGTCGTCGATGTCGTTGCAGGTGGTGCCGTTGCAGGTGGTGTCGTTACAGTACTGGCGGTTGCCGACGGCTGCGTGGTGGGGGTCGCAGGGGCCGTGGTCGTCGGCGGGGTGGTCGTTGTCGGCGCGACCCAGTCCGGGTCCGGGTAGTCGAAGATCATCGACTGAGCGCCGTAGGTCTCGGGTTCTTCGACGCCGTCGAAGACGTAGACCGTGTCGTTGATCTCGATGAGGTCGGGCATGTACTCGGCGATGTGCATCGGATGGCGGACGCAACCGCGCGACGCCGGGTAGTCGGGCACGTTGCCGGATCCGTGGATCGCGATCCCGTAGTTGAAGTAGACGGGTTGATACAGACGACCGAGCTTGGCGTTGCGCCACCCGTCGACCTTGCGCTCGAAGTGAAACACCCCGCCCGGGGTCTTGGAGATCCCGCAGATCCCCTTTTCTTCGGTCGTGCCGTCGTCGAGATCGATCTCCACGACATCGCACCATTCGATGTTCTCGCCCGACGAGACGTGGCTGATGACGCGCGGCTCACCGTCCTTGAACAGAATCGACACCTGCTCCGGGAGGTAGATCTCCATGTGGGTGCCGCCCGGTGTGCGACGCGGTGTGATCTGGACGTCGCCGTTCATCTGCGTCCACATCTCTGGGGTGACGATGCCCCGCATCTCGGTTCGGGGGGTACCGACGACGATCTTCTCGAAGGCCCACACCGAACGGACTGTTGCGCCGCCGAAGATTCCGTCGATCGGGCCGGGATCGAAGTTCAGTGCGGCGAGTGTCGATTGCAGTGCCTCGATCTCGGACCCGACCATTCCCTGCGTCAAGTCGTGCGTGATCGTCGGCACCGTGGTCGTCGTGCTGGTCGGCGCAACCGACGATGCTTCGGCGGGCCGAGGCGTCGTGGTCGAGGTCGTCGTGGTCGACGTGCGGAGCGGGGTCGCTGGGGCGGTGCTCCGTGCCGTGTCGGTCGATTGACCCGTCGAGTACGACGCATACCCGACGGTTGCTGTGGCTGCGATGCCCGCAAACAACAGGTGCCGACGCGAGAACGTGGCAGTTGGAGGTTGCTCTTCTTCGTCGAAGTGCGATCGTGCGCCGGGCTGAGGGATGTCCACAACAAATATACTACGATGTGTCGTATGTTCTCCCGACGTCGTTCGAGCGAGTTTTCGTGAGGTTTCGCTGATGCGAGGGTCTCGACGTCGTTCGCTGATCGCGATGTCCGGCGCAAGTGTGCTGTTGGTTGCGGCTTGCGGCGGTGGTGAGAGTTCCGATGTGGC
Organism: Ilumatobacteraceae bacterium; assembly: GCA_963797925.1. Lineage (GTDB taxonomy): Bacteria > Actinomycetota > Acidimicrobiia > Acidimicrobiales > Ilumatobacteraceae > Ilumatobacter_A. The sequence continues at coordinate 833,681 of CAWCQZ010000004.1, forward strand.
GTCGTCGCCGGTGCAGGTCGAGCCGGAAGCGTCCACGTCGTCGCAGCAGCCGCTCGAACCCGTCCTCGTGTCGACCGCAAGTGGCGGGCAGCTGGACTTCAACTCGCTTCGCGGTCAGGATGTGCTCTTGTGGTTCTGGGCGCCCTGGTGACCGACCTGTCGACGTGAAGCCCCTGCGGTCGCAGAGGTCCAGGAAACCTATGGGTCCGATGTCGTGTTCGTCGGCGTCGCCGGCCGCGACGATCTCGAGCCCATCAACGGGTTCATCGACGACTACGACGTCGGCGAGTTCGAGCACATCGTCGACGAATCGGGTGCGATCTGGGCGAACTTCGAGATCGTCTCGCAACCGTCGTTCATCTTCCTCGATGCCAACGGCGAGTCATCGACGTACCTCGGCGCACTCGGTGTGGACGGATTGACCGAACGCCTGGACGCGCTGACCAGCAACTGAGGTCGGCACCGACCAGGAAGATCGTGGCCAGTTCCGCCTACGGGCGGGGGATGAACTCGCCTTGTACGTTCACCGTCACGTTCATCTCGTCCTTGCGCCACGTCTCGCCGGTGGCGTCGTCGAGCCCGAGCCACCCGACGAAGGTGTTCTGATCGTCGACGCGCAGGCGTGCGCACCCTTTGCTCTGCGGCGTGGGTGGCACGTTGTTGGCGCCGTGGATGGCTTGGCCGAGATCGAAGTAGAGCGGCTTGTAGAGGTTGCCGTTGAGCGGGTTGTCGACACCGACTGGGAACTCGCTGCTGTCGTGCCAGCCGCCGTTGTCGAGTGCCGGGTTGAACCGGAAAGCTGCGGATCGATCCTGGTCCCGGGTCTCGAATCCCTCGGACCCTGTCGACGTCGGGAAGACGAAGGTCGTGTCGGTCCCGGTGCCGATGAACATCATCTGACAGGTGCGGTCGATGAGCACCCATCGTTCCGATTCGATGGCGGTCGAGTTGGGCGTCGGGAGCGTGTCGGAGGCGAACAGGGTCGTCTGCTCGGCTGATCCGGGCGCCATGTCGCCGATGGTCGTGTCGAGTCCGAGCGCGAGACGTGCTGCACAGAGCCGTTGACCGGTGAGCGATCCCGACACTCCATCGACGGCGAGCTCGGGGAGGCTGTAACCGGCGAACAGCTCGTTCAGCTTTGCTTGCTGGCGTTCGACGTTTGCCGACAACGCCACTTGGATTCCGGCATCATCGAGGACCGGTCGGGGTTCGCCGTCGACGTCGTTGAGCGCATTGTCCGCGCACACGTCGACCAGGTCGCCGCTGTTGACGAGGTCCACCTGGCCGTTCTCGAGCCACAGCGCGAAGGGATCAGCCGCGGCGCCCACCGAGATGGCTTCGATCGACGTGTCACTCTCGGCCTTCACGACGCAGTCGGGATCGAACACATCCAGTGGTTCCGGCACTGTTGTCGTCGTCGTGCTCGTCGTGGTGGTGCTGGTGGTCGATGAAGGCGGCGTGGTCGATGGCGTGGTCGTCGTTCGGGCAACCGTCGATGGTGGCGCAGCGGTGGGCGGCGGGGTCGCCGCCGGTTCGGCGCTGATGGAGGTGGAGGAGGGCGCGTCGGTCGAGGTCTCGCTCGTCGGCTCGGTTGGCTGTTGCGATGTCCTCGTCGCTTCCTGCGCCGGCTGGGTGCTGGCGGTCGACGTGCACGCAGCGAGCGTCATCGCTGTGGCGACGGCGGTCGAGGCTGCGCGGAATCGGAGGCGGTTGTTGCAGTTCATCAGCACACCGCCCGCACGTAGGGATACGGATTGACCGCGCGCCCGCCACCGGGGTGAACCTCGAAGTGAAGGTGATTGGCGCTGGTGTTGCCGGTGGCGCCGACGTAGCCGATGACCTCACCCTTCGAGACGGATCGGCTCGATCCCTCCCATGCGCTGAGGTGGGCGTAGTAGTACTTCGTGCCGCTGCTGCCGGTCAGCCAGATCGCGTTGCCTCCGAGATTGTTGGTCTTGAAGTTCGCAGAGCCGGATTCGACTGCGACGAGTGGGGTGCCGCGCGGTGACATCATGTCGACGCCCTCGTGGCTACGGCCGCCCGAGCGGGGCGCGCCCCAGGTGTCGGCGAACGCGCGTGGCCCGTTGACCGGACACGCGATGCCACTGGTCGGCGCAGGAGCAGGAGCAGGCTCAGGGGTCGGCGCAGGCGCTGGCTGCGGTGCGGGCGTCGGAGCGGGAGCGGGGTCGCCAGCCGGCGCAGGCGGTGCGGGAGCGGGAGCGGGTTGCGGTGCGGAGTCGGGCTGTGAGGGTGAGCCCGACGGAGTCGGTGCGGCGGATGCCGGCGACGGCGCGGCGGGCGCAGCAGTCGTTGCAGCGAGTTGTTGTGCGGCGCGTGCGTCTTGTTCAGCTTGCTGAGCGGCGCGTGCGGCCGCCTCGGCTGCTTCGCGTTGTCGTTGGCGTTCGAGTTCGTGTTCGACTTCTTCGTTGATCAGACGCTCCGCTTCGATCTCGGCGAGCGCTTCGATCTCGGCTTCGGCGTTGGACTTCAGGTCGGCGAAGTCGAGCTTGGCTTGCTCCGACTCCTCACGGTCCGCTGCCAGTTCGTCGCGAGCGTCGTTGACGTCGTGCATCAGTGCGTCGTATTCGTCGAGGTCGACGTCGGCGGTCGCTCGCGACACCGCTGACATCACGTCGGCGGTGATGCCGTCGTTGATCTCGTCGAACTCGATCAGGAGCGGGAACTGGCCGGTCGTTCCGGCGCCGACGAAGCTCCGCACGGCTTGCTCCTCGAGGCCCTTCTGCATGCCGGCTGCCTCGGTTTCGAGCTTGGCCAACTCGACCTTCGCCGCTTCGATGTCGATGTCGAGTGCGTCGATGTCGGACTCCGCATCGAACATCGCTTGCGATGCGTCGTTGGCCCTGTTGCGTGCGGCCTGGATATCCACCGCTGCTTGCTTGGCCGCCTCACTTCCGTGGTCGGCCGAGGCCGACGACGGAAGCAACGTCAGCGACCCAGCGATGACGGCCGCTGCGACGACTGCATGCCGGCGAGGGCGTCGGGGGACCGAGGTTCGGAGTGAAGAAAGGTACGACACAGCGTCGTAGAATACCGGTCACAGCGCCTCACCCTCGTCAGGTCGGCGTGTTCCTCGACACTTTATTACTACACGGTGTAGTACTAACCTGCTCGAATGCTGTCTTTCCTGGCAAGTCTGCCGAGTCCGACGATCGGTCGGCTGTCGATCGGCCCCGTCGGGTTGTCCGCGTACGGCCTGATGATCGCACTCGGTGTCGTCGCCGGTACCGCGCTGGCGTCGAAACGTTTCGAACAGGCGGGTGGCGGCACGGGTGACGAACTGCAGGGCGTTGCGACGTGGTCGGTGGTCGGCGGGTTGATCGGTGCCCGGCTCTATCACGTGGTGACGACGTGGGACCAGTTCGCTGACGACCTCTGGAGAATCCCGATGGTCTGGACGGGCGGACTCGGAATCCCGGGTGGCCTGCTCGGTGGCATCATCGTCGGCGTGTACGTCGTTCACCGGCGCGGCCTGGAGTTGCCGACGGTGCTGACCGCTGCGGCACCTGGCATTGCGCTCGCACAGGCGATCGGCCGTTGGGGAAACTGGTGGAACCAAGAACTCTTCGGGCGTCCGACCGGATTGCCGTGGGGGCTGGAGATCGCCGACGACAAGACGCCCGCCGGGTTCGGCGACGCCGTGCTGTTCCACCCGACATTCCTCTACGAGTCGTTGTGGAACCTGGGCCTGTGCGTCGTTCTGTTGGCCATCGACCGATACCGACCGTTGCGACCAGGCCGGCTCTTCGCCGTCTATCTCGCTGGCTACTTCGCCGGCCGTTTCTGGATCGAAGGGCTCCGCATCGACCCGACCCACACCATCGGTGCGTTGCGACTGAACCAATGGGTGGCGCTCGTCGTGGTCACCGGTGCGTTGGTGTTCCTGGCGGTCGATGCTCGCCGAAACCGCCGTCACCGTGACGATGGGTCGCACGGAGGGGCTGCACGCTCGCTGCTCGGCGACGCATCGCCATCGCGACGCTGATCTCGCTCATGGTCGAACACCACGCCGGACGTGGTGATCACTGATCGGGGGCGACCTCGACAGCGGCGGGACTCGTCCGAGAGCCGAGCACTGCAGCAGCGAGAGCGGTGCTGATGGGAACCGATGCGACGAGGCCGATCGAGCCGACCAGGGCCCGCACGACCTCGACAGCGACGACTTCGCGTGTCGCGACCGAGGACAACGACTGGCCGGCCTCGCGGAACAGCAGCAGCAGCGGCAGTGACGCGCCGGCATATGCGAGGAACAGTGTGTTGACGGTCGAGGAGATGTGGTCGCGACCGATCCGCACTGCTCGGCCGTACAGCTCGGCGAAATCGGCGTCGGGCTTGGCGTGCTTCAGTTCCCACACGGCGGAGACCTGTGTGACGGTGACATCGTCGAGCACGCCGAGCGATCCGATGACGACCCCCGCCAGCAGGAGGCCTTGCGGGTTGATGTCGCTACCCAGCGCTCCGAGATAGCTGACGGTTTCATCGGCGAGGCCGCTGAGCTTCGACGTCACGACGAACAGCCACGCCAGAACTGCGGTGATCGCAAGGCTCGCGATCGACGCCAACAGCGCTGCCGCCGTCGCGAGATTGAAGCCATGCGCGAGGAACAGTGCGATGAATGCGATGACGCCGGCCGCCACGAGCGCGACCGCGACCGCGTTGGAGCCCTCGAGGAGCGCTGGGAGCAGGAACACGACGATCACCACGAGGCTTGCGGCGAGGCCTGCGAGCGCACCGGCACCCCGCCAGCGTCCGAGGACGACGATCGCCGCGACGAACACCAGCAGCAGCAGCAGGAGCGGGGTCGAGCGTTCGAAGTCGTAGAAGAAGATCAGCGGCGCTGCACCGACCTGGGGCGAGATGTCGATGAGGATCGTGTCGCCGCCGCGGATCGGGCTCGCGAGGGGCTGTTCGAAGGTCAGCCGCTCGCCGTCGAAGTCGCCTGATCGGGGGACGAGTTCGATCTGACGGCAGCCGAGCAGCGGATCGTAGCTACACGGTTCGACGGCTTGAGCGGTCACGCCCGCACTGACCGGGTCCCCGTCGAGGCCGAGCGGGTCGTCACCGGAGCTGGAACGGCCCGGCCACAACACGATCAGTCCCACGACGACCGCAACGAAGCACACGGCGACAGCGGCCCACATGCGTCGCCCGACCTGATCGGACACGACGACGTCGAGGTCGCCGGCACCGTGATTGTGAGCGTGTGCCATTGCAGCGGAGCTGGGTTGCGGCTCGGTCAGCGGACCAGGTCGGTGGCGAACATCAAGCTGTGATGCAGTTGATACGCGGCGAACGCAAGCGTCGCAGCGATCACCATCGACGTCTGGACGCGTACCTTCACGTCCGGGTGCTCGACCGGTGCGAGCAGCGCAGCGGCGCGTGCAGCGACACCGTGATCGGCGATACCGAGTGCTGGTTGCGGGCTCGGTCCGGCGAGCGCGACCTTGGCGATCGTTCGCGCTGCGAGGCGCCGCTCGGCGCCCGTGCGGTCGAGGGCTTCTTCGTCGGCCCACCGCTCGAGGTAGAAGTCGAGACGCGCCATCACCGGGGCGAGGGGCGGGATGAATGCTGTGGTGAGCAGTGCGAGGAGCTTGAACCGGTCGTGTCGGTGCCTGGCGTGGGCCTGCTCGTGGGCCATGACGACGTCGAATTCGTTGTCGTCGAGCGCATTGCGCAGACCATCGGAGATGGCGATGGTTCGCGCCGGGCCCGGCAGGGTGTAGGCGTACACCTCGTCGGTGTCGATGAACTGCACTGGGCAGGTGTCGGTGCAACGCAGTGAATGGTGATGAGCGAGGACACGACCAGCGCGAACGGTTCCAGCCAGCGCAGCGAGGAATGACGCGATACCGATGATGGCGCCGAAGGGTGCGTAGTCGGGGAGGAGGTGCTGGGACCAGTCGATGACCGGGTTGTGGAAGCCCATGTGTGCGAGCCCGCTGAGCCCGATCAGCCACAGCGTCGGGATCGTGGCGATGGCGGCGGCGGCGAGCAGCACCGCGCTGCAGCGCGCCGCAGTTGCGGGACGGAGGCGGTCGAGACGGCGACTCCCTGCGAGGGCGACGGTGAGGGTCGCGACGAGCGGGAGGGCGACGAAGTTGATCATTTGGTGTCGTTGAGGAGCGCGAGGAGTTGCGCGACCTCGGCGGGATCGAGCGCTTCAGCGAATCCGGCGAGGGCAGACTGGCGATCGGTGGTGCTGTCGAGAATACTCCGAAGCCGCTGAGCGGTCAGGTCGGCTTCGGTGCTTGCCGCGGCGTACTCGTAGGCGCGCCCCGCCCGCTGGCGGGTGGCGAGGCCCTTCTCACACAGCCGACCGAGGATGGTCGCGATGCTCGTGTACGCGAGGTCGGTTCCCATCTCGTCGATGACGTCGCTGGGCGACGCAGGTCGATCGAGGGTCCAAAGGGCTCGCAGGACGTCGGTTTCGAGTTCGCCGTCGGCTCGTCGTGTCATGGTGCTGATGTGGTTTCTCGTGAAGTCGCTCGATCAGCCGAGTTGCCAGTGGGCGTCGGTTCGGTCGGGCTCATGGTGTTGGGTTCGAGGGTATCGACGTTTCGGTTCCGGAGCCGAAAGGCGAGGTAGGCAATGATGGTGGCCGCAACGATGATCAGGCCGATTCGTTCGGTGCCGACGGACTGCGTGAACTGAACGAAGCGAAGCTGCAGGTTGGTCCCGGCGTCGACGAGGGAGTCGCGTGATCGGTTGCCGTCGTAGACCGACAGTTCGTATCGGCCGTACCAGATGGCGTAGCCGCCAGACATCAGGAGGAGGGCACCGGCGAGGCGTGGGGCGTACTTCGATGCGTTGCGCAGCGTGCCCACGAACGAGTCGTGGGCGAGCGCCGCAGACACGCTGAGCGCCAAGATGATGGTGCCCATGCCGGCCGCGTAGACGACGTAGGTCGTGATCCCGCCGAGGAACGACCGCTGCATCGCGAACGTCGACACCGACAAGAACGGCCCGAGCGTGCACGACAACGACACGAGCGCATAGACGAACCCGAACGTGGCCATGCCCACGGCGTCCTGACGTTGTGCCGAGGCGCTCTTCTGGAACGGCAGGCGCGGCTTCCAGCCGGCGAGCGACGCAACGCCCATCGCGGCCATCACGACGCCGATGGCGATCGTCACCCAGGGCATCTGCTGGCGGAGCGCAGACGAGGCGGTGCTGAACACCACACCGACGATGATGAACATCGCAGCGAACCCGACCGACACTGCGGCGGACACACCGATGGCTCGGGCGATTCGCCGGTCCGCTCGCACATCGACGTCGTCACCGGCGACGAACGCTCCGATGTAGGCAGGCAGGAGCGCGAAACCACACGGGTTGATGGTGGCGATCATGCCGGCGGCGAACGCAAGAGCGAGTGGAGCATCGATCACGTTTCACCTCCTCGAGTCTGCGGTCCGACGTTTGAATATCTACAACGTGTCGTAGCTTAGGAGTCGTGAAGGACTACATCCACGCAGCTGACCCAGTTCGTCACGAGAACTCGGCCCTGCCAAGTCGTCCCGGACGGGCGATGTCTCTGGACGGGGTCGACGGGTGCGCCGCGCCGTGGTGGAGGAGTCACACGACAATCGCCATCGCGGCGACGGCCGCCGTTGCGGTCTTCGCTGCCTCGTGTGGTAGCGCCGCCGCCGAACCCGAATCCGAACCGGCAGCACGCGTCGGGCGCAGGAGCGGAAGCGGGTGCAGCGGTGTATCAGTCGAACTGTGCATCGTGTCACGGTGCCGATCTGCGAGGCACCGACAAAGGGCCGTCTCATCTGTCGATCGTCTACGAGCCCAATCACCACGGCGACGACTCCTTCCGATCAGCGATTCTGAACGGAGCGCAACAGCATCACTGGAACTTCGGTGACATGGCTGCGATCCCCGGCCTCGATGACGACGAGATCGACCAGGTCATCGCCTACATCCGGTCGGAGCAGGAACGCCAGGGGTTCGAACAGTGACTCGCCGCCCCGGGCGGACCGCCCGTCGATCGACGCTCCGGGTGCGGCGGTCCTGATGCTCGCCGCCAGTGTCAACGCCGCGATCGGCAAAGCCGGGTTGATGCTGATGCTCGGCGGCGCCACTTTCGGGATCATCGCTGTGCTCTACGGGATCCGCAGCCGCAACCTCCAGCTGCAGCGTCAATCGATGCGCTATGCCTGGCTGTCGTTCGCCGGCGCCGTCCTGGCGGTCGTGATGATGCAACGAGCACTCATCACCCGTGACTTCTCGATGGCCTACGTGCAACAGGTCGGCTCGGCAGACACCCCTGCGCTGTACAACGTCGCTGCGATGTGGTCGGCGCTGGAAGGTTCGATCTTGTTGTGGGCGTTGATCCTCGCCGGATTCACCGCCGCAGTCGCATGGCGTTTCCGCAAGCGGGCGGACGATGTCCTGGTCGGCTGGGCGCTCGTGGTGATGTTCGTCGTCACCGCATTCTTCGCGCTCCTGTCGTTCGGACCCGCCGACCCGTTCGCAGCCGGCGCCGCCGGGATCCAGTCGGGACCAGGCCCGAATCCGCTCCTGCAGAATCACATCCTCGTCCTGTTCCATCCTCCGATCCTGTACTTGGGGTACGTCGGGTTCACCGTGCCGTTCGCGTTCGCGATCGCTGCGTTGATCACCGGTCGACTCGGCGAGAGCTGGTTGATGGAGACGCGCCGTTGGGCGCTGTTCTCGTGGGCGTTCTTGTCGATCGGCATCCTGCTCGGCGGTTGGTGGAGCTACGAGGTGCTCGGCTGGTCCGGTGTGTGGGCGTGGGACCCGGTCGAGAACGCGTCGTTGCTGCCGTGGCTGACCGGCACCGCGTACATCCACTCGGTGCTCGTCCAGGAGCGACGCGGCCTGCTGCGCGTCTGGAACCTCAGCCTGCTGATCGCGACATTCGCACTCACCATCCTGGGCACGTTCCTGACACGTTCGGGAGTGATCAACTCGGTCCACGCATTCGGTGACGGGCCGGTCGGGCCGTGGCTCCTCGGGTTCTTCGGGTTCATCGTCGTGGTCTCGGTCGGCCTGATCGGCTGGAGAGGCGACCGGCTGCGCTCGCCCGGCACGATCGACTCGCCGCTCAGCCGGGAAGGTGCGTTCCTCGCCAACAACGTGATGTTCGCCGTCTTTGCGTTCGTCGTGCTGCTCGGCACCGTGTTCCCGCTGCTCGTCGAAGCCGTCCAGGATCGACGTACCGCCGTCGGAGCGCCATACTTCGACCGTCTCTCGATGCCGATCGGACTCGTGCTGCTCTTCTTGATGGCGGTCGCCCCGGTGCTGCCGTGGCGAAAGGCATCCACTGAGCTCCTGCGGCACCGACTCGTCTGGCCGTCGTGGTTCGCTGTCGGCGCCGTCGCGTTCTCGGTGATCGTCGGCGCCACCGGCTGGGCTCCGCTCGTGGCGTTCGGCCTCGCCGGGTTCGCTGCAGGAGCAGCGTTGCGCCAGCTCGCGATCGCCACCCGCAATCAAGGACTTCGAGGCTTCGTCGGGCGAGCGAACGGCGGCATGGTCGTGCACCTCGGCGTGATCATGATCGCCGTGGCGCTCGCGGCGTCGAACAGCTTCACTCACTCCGCGACCTTGGAACTCGACGCAGGCGACGTCGTCGAGTGGGGTGGGCATACCTTCGAACTCGAATCGGTCACCGAAGACATGAACGAAGCCGGAAGCGAGAGTGTGCTCGCTGCGAACGTCGAACTCGACGGGACCCAGACGTATCGGCCTGCGATCACGACGTATCTGAACATCGGCCAGTCCATCGGGACACCATCGGTGCGTACCGGCCTCGCGAAGGACGTCTACCTCACGCTCGAACCCGGCGCATTCGCCGGCGACGAGACCGCCACCATCCGAGTCTTCGTCAAGCCGATGATCCTGTGGCTGTGGATCGGTGGCCTCGTGATGGCCATCGGCACCCTCCTCGCAGCGTTCCCGAACCGCCGCCACCGACGACCGACCTCCGCCACGTCGGCGTCGACACCTGCGACCGAAGCGACACCGCACTGGCAGCGACACCGCACTCACGGGCGACACCGACGTCACCGCCGACGGCGACCGTGGAGGCGGCCAGAACATGATCGACACCGACGAACTCGGTGCGGGTGCACCGCCGACACCGGAGCGACGGCGGGTCGCACCGTGGATTGCTGCCGCCGTGCTGGTCGTGTTGGGAGCGTTCTTCGTCGTGCTCGCGTCGGCGTCACCCGATGACGGCACCGTCGCAGAGTCGCCGCTGTTGGGCAAACCGGCCCCCGAAGCGGTTGGAGAACTCGACGACGGCAGCGTGTTCGACCTGTCTCGGCGCAAGGGGTCATGGGTCGTGTTGAACTTCTTTCGAGCCGACTGCGTCCCATGCATCGAAGAGCATCCCGAGCTGATCTCCTTCGTCGACCAACAACGCGCCTTGGAGCGCGGCGGCGCCGAGTTCTACTCGGTGGTCGTCGACGACACTCGAGAAGACGTCGAAGAGTTCTTCGAAACTCGCGGAGGTGACTGGCCGGTCGTGTACTCGAACAACGACAGCTTGTCGGTTGCGTTTGGCGTCGCAGCGGTCCCGGAGACCTGGGTCATCGACGCGGACGGAACCGTCCGAGTCCGCTACATCGGCAAAGTCACCGCCGAAAGCCTCGGCGTCACACTCCAGCAGCTCCGCGAAGGCGGGTCCTGACATGGGTGCGGTGACACGATTCGCTCGGAGCCCGCTCGGCTGGGTTCTGGTCATCGCGGCGTTCGCCGGCCTCGTCGCATTCGGCTCCACACAGACCGCGGGTCCCCAGACACAAGAAGACCGGGTCGACGCCATCACCTCGAAGGTCGCATGTCCGATCTGCGACGGAGAAAGCGTGTTCGAATCGCGTAACTCCGCGTCGTGGGCGATCCGCAATGAAGTCGACGAACTCGTACGAAGCAACGAGCTGACCGATGCACAGATCTTGGCGGGCATCGAGAACACCTACGGCCGGGAAGTGATGCTCGTACCCGAGTCGTCCGGCTTCGACGCGGTCGCCTGGATCGCACCGATCGTCGTGTTCCTGGCGGCAGCGGTCGGTCTCGTCGCCGCCTTCATCCGTTGGCGGCGACTCGCGGACGCAGACCGGGACACCCACGGACGCCGATCGCGAGCTCGTCGAGGCTGCGCTCGGCGAAACGACCTCGCCGACGAACGGGGCCGAACAGTGAGCGCTGCGTTGTTGGCTCACGACGGCGTGACGCACATGGGCGACGGCTCGATCTGGATGTTCATCTCGATGATCGCATTCGCCGGGTTCCTGCTGGCATTCGCATGGGCGCTCCTGCGCCCGTCGAAGCCGTCCGTCTCGACGCCCGCAGACATCGCCGCCGAGCGGTTCGCACGCGGCGAGATCGATGCAGACGACTTCGAGCGCATCGTGCGCAACGTCGAGTCCCGTCGATCCTGACCGCCCCCGGCCCGGTTACTCGGCGACCTGGTTACTCGACGACCTGGTTACTCGACGACCGACGGGTCGTCGATGAGCGGGCTCCCGCTGGATTCCCAGGCGTTCATCCCGCCGTCGAGGTCGATGATGTCGGTGTAACCGGCGTCAGCGAGCGCGGCCGACGCTTGAGCGGACATGTTGCCGGACCGGCAGTACAGCGCAATCGGAGCCGCCTTGTCGGTCGGGAGATCTGGCGACTCGAGGATCGAGTCGAATGCGATGAATGCGTCGGTGCCCTCGATGTGATCCTCGTACGGGATGTGCACGTTGATCAGCGGCATCTCAGGGCTGGCAGCGAGCGCAGCGCTGAAGCCGTCGGGATCGACCAACTGGACGGGGCTCGACTCGGGCGACGCTTCGACGGCCGGCACCGAATCCTCGGACGTGTCGGAGCCTCCACATGCGGTGAACGTGGCGGCGACGGCGACGGCGACGGTGGCGAGACGAACGCGGCCGAAACGGGCGTGACGTGGACTGTACGACATGGCGTCGTACAGTATCCGGTCATGTCTGTACGTACACCTCGCACGGACCTGACGCGTCCCGGTCTCGCTCGACGACTCGCCGTGGCGGTCGGTGTGCTGATCGCACTCGTCGGGACCGTGCTGAACCCGGCGACCGTCAGCGCGCACACTGGATTCGAATCATCGACCCCTTCCGAGGGCGGCAGCGTCGACGAACCGGTCGAATTGATCACCATCGTCTTCACCGGCGAGGCGACTCCCGTCGGTGACCAGTTCATCGCGCTGACCCCTGACGGAGTCGTGCAGGAGCCGGTGAACGTCGCGACGGTCGACGACAAGATCTTCTCGATCCGTTTCGACCCCGCTCTCGCTGGAGGCGAGATCGGGATCCGCTGGAACGTCCAAGCTGCCGACGCTCACCCCATCGAAGGCGCGTTCGCATTCACGGTGAACGCACCAGCGTCGACGCCCGTCCTGACGACGGCATCTGCGCCGGCCGACGCCGTCGACGCCCCACCCGCGGGCGCGGCCGGCGAAGCAGCAGCATCGTCGCTCGACGAGTTCCTCACCGTCGACGACTCGAAGCCGGGCGAAACCATCGCAACCGTCGGGCGTCTCGTCGGTTTTCTCGGCGTTGCGGTCGGCCTCGGGGCGTTCGCCTTCGTCGCGACGGCGCTACGCGGTCGGCGAGACGAGGTGCGACAGGTGCTCAAGGGCGTCCGGGTGTTGGGAACGGTGATCGCTGTCGGAGCAGCCATCGAGTACGTCGGTGTCTCACGCATCGGAAGCGAGTCGTTGACGTCGGGGTGGTCGACAGCTCCAGGTTTCGCCACCGTCTTGCGCATCGTCGGCGGTGTCGGGCTCGCTGCGGGCCTCGCCGGAACCATCTCGCGTGGGCGAGTTCAGCGCGTGATGCGACGCCCGTCCGTGGTGCGGTCGTTGTCCGCGGCAGTCATCGACGACATCGCCACCCAACCGGCCCCGACCCGCGACCACGACCCGATCGTGCGTTGGACGCCCGACGCCCGCTCGTGGCCGTCCCTCGTCGGCACCGTGTTGATCATCGCCTCGTTCTGGTTCGACGGGCACACCGTCAGCAAGGGCTTCCGCCCGCTCCATGCCCTCGTCAACAGCGTCCACGTGCTCGCCGGAGCGGTCTGGGTCGGGGGAGTGGTCACGATGGCAGCCGTCATCTGGTCTCGCCACCGCGCTGATCGGCCGATGCGAGTCGTCGAACTCGTCGTCCGGTTCTCCAAAATCGCCGCCATCGCGCTGGCATCGGTCGTGCTCGCCGGTGGCCTCATGGCGTTTCTCGTTCTCGACTCGTTCGGCGAGCTCACCGGAACGCCGTGGGGCAAGATCCTGTTGCTCAAGACAGCAGCTGTCGGGCTCGCGATGATCGGCGGCGCCTACAACCACTTCCGCCTCCTCCCCGCGCTCGAAGCGGACCCCGAGTCTCCTGAGCTCCTCACCGAGTTGCGCTCCACGGTGACCGCTGAGGCCGTCATGCTCGTCTTCGTCGTCACGGTGACCGCCTGGCTCGTCGCCGCCGCGTCGTAGCCGGGATCCCGCGCCCCGGCATGCTGCTCGCAACCGTCCTGGTGGTCATCGTGGCAGTCGCCGCCTGGCAGGCCGTCCATCGATCGTCCCCGCTCGTTCGGCGGTGGAGTCATTCTTCGTTCCCTCGGCGTGCCGCCGGTTCGCTCAGCGTCCGTGACAGCGGCTCGACGGGCCGTGTCGACGAGGAGGTGTTGGTGTTGCTCCACGGGCTGGGCGCGACCGGCGACTACTTCGGAGCGTTCTACGACGGTCTCAGTCGCAAGCGGCGGGTTCTGATCTTCGACCTCCTGGGCTTCGGCCGGTCGCTCGACGAGGAACGGACCGAATTCGGTGTCGACGACCACGTCGAGGCGATCGACGGCGCGCTCGACTCGCTCGGTCTCGGCACGGCCGACGTGGTGCTGGCGGCTCATTCGATGTCGACGGCGATCGCCCTGACCTGGGCCGACCGGAATCGTGATCGGACCCGGCACGTCTACCTGTGGGGTGCACCGATCTACCCGGACGAAACAGCAGCGCAATCGGTCGGCAAGGAGTACGGGCTCATGGGTCGCCTCTTCATGCTCGACTCGAAGTGGGCCGAACGGGCGTGCCGGGTCAACTGTCTCGACCGGGATGTCAGCGGCCGGATGATGGCGGCGATGGCCCCGCGTTGGCCGACACAGGTCAGCAGCGACGCTGCTCACCACACGTGGGATGCATATCACCGGTCGTTACGGACGCTCATCCTCGATTTCAGGTGGAAGTCAGTGCTCCCGGCGAGCTGTCCGGTGACGTTCTTCCATGGCGCCGACGATCCCATCGGCGATCAGCACTACATCGCCGAGTTGGCCGGACGGGCGAAGATCGTCGAGGTGCCGTCAGCGAATCATCACGTCGCGCTCCAGCACCCCGATCTGCTCTTCACGGCGCTCGAATCCTCGGAGGAATGATCCGTTCGACCGAGGTCGACACCGCCTCGGGATCCCACAGTTCGATGCGGTTGCCCTCCGGATCGTGGATGAAGACCGTGCTGGCGCCCCACCGACGAATCGGCGACGGGACGTCGACGCCGAGGGTGGCGAGGCGGGCGCACTGGGCCGACAGGTCGGTGACCTGCCAGCTGAGCGTGAGTCCAGAGCCGCCACCGGCGCCGGGCTCGATGGTGGCGCGACGTGCGTCGGCGACACTGACGTGCGACCCGTCGGTCAGGCCGAACTCGACGAACCAGTCGTTCTCGAACGATGACTCCAACCCGATGGTGTCTCGGTAGAAGGCGACCGTGTCGGCCCACTCCGCGCAGTAGAGGATCGTGTTGGTCCGGGTGATGCGCACTGCGAATCAACCGATGGCCGTGACGAGATCGACGTCGGAGGAGTTCACGTTCGACAGTCTCGCGGATCGGGCGGTCGGCGCCACGGCCTGCCTTCGAGCCGTCGCCGTGACGACGTGTCCGTAGGATCATCGCATGGACGAGGTTCGGGCTCAGGAGCGTCTCGTCGAATGGTTCGGTGACGTCTGCCAGGACGTCCACGGGCGACTCGCAGCGCTCACCGACGGCGAACCGGCGTCCTACATTCCGGAGCTGGCGAACGTGGATCCGGATCGCTTCGCCATCGCGACCGTGGCGGTGAACGGGCAGCCGACGTTGTTGGGCGACCACGAGCACCGCTTCACGATCCAGTCGATCTCGAAGCTGCTGCTCTACGGGCTCGCTCTCGAGACCCACGGTCGCGACCAGGTGCTGCGTCGCGCCGGAGTCGCTCCGACGGGTGACCCGTTCAATGCGATCGAACTCGATGACGCGCTCCACCGTGCGCCGAATCCGATGGTCAATTCGGGAGCGATCGCGATCACCGACATGGTCGACGGGGACAGCTTCGAGGAACGAGCCGATGTCGTCCTCGCGCTGTTCGAGCGGTACCTCGGTCACCGTCCGGACGTCGACGACGCGGTGTGTGCGTCGGAGTACTCGACGGGACATCGGAACCGGGCGATCGGCTACCTTCTGCTCGATCAGGGAATCATCGGTGATCGAGTCGAGGAGACGCTCGACCTGTACTTCATGCAGTGTTCGATCCTGATCACGACCGCAGACCTCGCCATGATCGGTGCGACCATCGCCAACAACGGTGTGCACCCGGTGACCGGCGAGCGGGTCGTCGGGCCGAAGGTCGCTCGCGACATGCTCACGGTGGCGCTGACATGTGGCATGTACGACTACGCAGGCGAATGGGCGTACACGGTCGGCATCCCCGCCAAGAGCGGTGTGGGCGGCGGGATCGTGGGCATGATCCCCGGAGTCGGCGGGATCGCAGTCTTCTCGCCGCGACTCGACGAGCACGGAAACAGTGTGCGAGGCATCCGCGTGTTCGAAGAACTCTCCCAGGAGTTCGACCTGCACGTCTTCGACGCC
This sequence comes from Ilumatobacteraceae bacterium, assembly GCA_963797925.1. Taxonomy (GTDB): domain Bacteria; phylum Actinomycetota; class Acidimicrobiia; order Acidimicrobiales; family Ilumatobacteraceae; genus Ilumatobacter_A. The sequence continues at coordinate 849,568 of CAWCQZ010000004.1, forward strand.
GACCAACCTTGGAACCCGTGACGTCGTGGCGACGACGCTGAACGCGAACGGGCTCGCGGCGTGGATCGGCGACCAGGCGGCAGGTTCGGACCGGTTCCTCGTCGGCATCGCCGGAGCCCCGGGCAGCGGCAAGTCGACGCTCGCCGCGCAGCTCGCCGGCGAACTCGATGCCGTCCTCGTTGCGATGGACGGTTTCCACCTGTCCAATGCCGAGCTCGATCGTCGCGGCGTGCGCTGCATCAAGGGCGCGCCACAGACGTTCGACGCCGATGGTTTCGTCGCCGCCGTCCGAGCGCTCCGTCGAGCCGAATCAGATCTGTCGTTACCCGACTTCGATCGTGATCTGGACGAGCCTCGCCAGGATCGAGTTCGTGTCCCGGCTTCGGCTCGGATCGTGATCATCGAGGGCAACTACCTCCTGCTCGGAAACGCTCCGTGGGTCGAACTGCGGCGGCTCCTCGACGCCGTCGCTCACCTCGACATCGACACCGCGGTCCGCGTACGACGACTGATCGAACGCCATGTGCGCTTCGGCAGGACTCCTGACGAAGCCGCTGCCTTCGTCCACGCATCGGATGAACCGAACGCAGCACTCGTCGAGGCCGCCCGCCATCGCGCCCACCTGATCGTGAAACGTGCAGACGTGGCCGAACCCGAGGAGGCCGATCGGGTCGATTGACCCACGTCGCTCACGGAGGGCCACCCAGCCGGGCGGTGGATACTCTGACCTCATGGCTCTGTCAGCTCTCATCGATCTCGAATTCGTCCGTGCGCAGTTCCCTGCGTTCGCCGTGCCCGACAACGAGGGCCAGTCGTTCTTCGACAACGCAGCCGGTTCGTACGCATGCCGTCAGACCATCGATGCGCTCGGCGACTTCTACACCGCCACCAAGGTGCAGCCGTACTCGGCCTTCGGCCCGTCACGTGTCGCCGGTGAGCGGATGGATCGCTCACGTCGCCGTTGGGCCGAAGCGCTCGGCGTCGACACCGACGAAGTGGTGTTCGGGCCCTCCACGTCGATGAACACCTACGTGCTGGCGCAGGCGTTCGGCGACCTGCTCGGCCCGGGCGACGAACTGATCGTCACGAACCAGGACCACGAAGCCAACACGGGCAGCACCCGCCGGATGATCGAGCGCGTCGGCGCCACGATGCGCGAGTGGACGACCGATCCCGAGACGGGCCTGCTCGACGTGGCGGACTTCGAAGCGCTGCTGAGCGAGCGGACCAAGCTGGTCACGATGCCGCATGCGTCGAACATCGTCGGCAAGGAGAACGAGGTTGCACGGGTCTGCGACCTCGCTCACCGCGTTGGTGCCCGAGTGATCGTCGACGGCGTGTCGTTCGCCCCGCACGGCATCCCCGATGTGTCAGCGCTGGGCGCGGACGTCTATCTGTTCAGCCTCTACAAGGTCTTCTCGGTTCACCAGGGCGTCATGGTCATTCGACGCGACCTGTCCGAAGCGCTTCCGAATCAGAGCCACTTCTTCAACGCGTCGGAACCGTCGCTGCGCCAGAACCCGGCGGGGCCCGACCACGCGCAGGTCGCCTGCGCCGACGCTGTGCTCGACTACGTCGAGACTCTGTACGCGCACCACGGCGGTTCGGCCGGGGCGTCGCTCCGCGAGCAGTGCGCCGATGTCACCGAGCTGTGGCAGCGCCACGAGGACTCACTGACGCCGCTGCTGCTGGACGCTGTTCACGGCAACGATTCGTTCCGGCTGCTCGGCCCCGAGACACTCGATGCGACGCCGGGCCATCGGTGCCCGACCATCGCGTTCTCACCGACCACGATGGAGCCCGGCGAGGTGGAACTGGAGCTCGTCGAACGGGGTGTGCAGACCAGCGCTCACCACTTCTACGGATGGCGTGTGCTGGAGGGCATGGGCGTCGACCCCGAGCGTGGCTGCGTGCGTCTGTCGTTCGTGCACTACACGTCGCCCGCCGACATCGAGCGGCTCGTCGACGCTCTGGCCGCCATCGCCTGACATCGTCATCTGGACAGCCGGTCGTGCGGCCCGCCTCAGTTGATGGAGCTTTCGTAGCCGTCCCAGAACGGTTCGCGCAGCACCCGCTTCAGCACTTTGCCGGGGCCTGACTTGGGAAGCGGTTCGGTGTCGAACGACACCGACTTGGGCACCTTGTAGGACGCGATCTGTGCTCGACAGTGAACGATCAGATCTGCTTCGCTGACCGTCTCGCCGTCGCGGGAGACCACGACGGCGTGGACCGCTTCGCCCCACTTCTCGTCGGGGATCCCGATCACCGCCGCTTCCAGCACGGCGGGGTGGGTGTAGAGCGCGTCCTCGACCTCGGTGCAGTACACGTTCTCGCCACCCGTGACGATCATGTCCTTCGCCCGGTCCACCAGGAAGAGGAAGCCGTCGTCGTCGAGGCGGCCGACGTCGCCGGTCCGGTACCACCCTCCGTCGAGGAAGGCGTCGGCCGTCTGCTCCGGCTTGTTCCAGTAGCCGACCATCACGTTCGGGCCCCGCACGACGACCTCGCCGACCGACCCTGTGGGCAGCGCACCTCCGCTCGCGTCCACGACGCTGATCTCCACGCCGGGAGGTGCCTGACCGCAGCTCTTGGCACGGTCGCCGTCGAGGTGGGTCTCCTCGTGGCGGAAGACCGCCGCGAGCGGCGCGGTCTCGGTCGTGCCGTAGAGGTGGATCAGTTCGCAGCCGAACAGTCGATCGGTCCGACGCAGCACTTCGAGGGTGACCGGGGACGCACCGTGGGAGATCCATCGAAGGGACGACACGTCGCGTGGCGTGGCCGCCTGCGTCTCACACATCGCTGCGAGCATCGTCGGCACGGCGATCGCACCCGTGATCGCCTGCTGTTCGATCGCGTCGAGTGCGATGGCGGGGTCGAAGCCGGGGAGGATCACGTTGGAACCTCCCACGAGGGGCAGGGCGAGAGCGGAGTAGAGGCCGGCAGCGTGGAACATCGGTGCCATCGTGAGGTAGCGGTCGTCGGCGTGCATCGGCTGGGCCAACTGTGTGTGGATGGCGTTGGCCACCAGGTTGGCGTGCGTCAGCATCACGCCTTTCGAGCGGCCGGTCGTGCCACCGGTGTAGAAGAGCCCGGCGAGGTCGTCGGGGCTGGGCGACACGAGGGCGCCCGCTGAATCGCCGGTTGCGTCGACGGCATCGATCAGGTCCTCGTACTCGCCGGTGTCGAGTCGGATCACCCGGTCGACCGAGTCGGCGAGGCCGCCGGGATCCCGGTCGGCGATGAGCAGGCGAGCGCCCGCATCCTCCGTTGCATACACGAGTTCCGGCTCTGCCCATCGCGTGTTGTGCGGCACGATCACCCGGCCGGCGGCGGGGATCGCGAAGAACAACTCGAGGAACCTGTCGGAGTTCAGCGACCAGAGTGCGATCCGATCGCCGGGAGCGCTGATCGACGAGATCAGTGCAGCAGCGCTGGCCACCCGGCCTGCGAGTTCCCGGTACGTCTGGTGCCGGTCGCCGTGGATCGTCGCGAGGTTGTCGGCGAACGCCGTACCCGCATGGCGGATGGTCCGATCGATGGTGTACACGGGTGCTCCTCAGAGGCGGTCGTTGCTCGGGCGGATCACTTCAGGACCCGACGAAGCGAGGCGGGCGCTTCTCCATGAACGCGCCGATGCCTTCAACGTAGTCGGGGCCGCCGGCCAGACGGCCCTGCGCATCGGCTTCGGCGTCCAGCACCTGATCGAAGTCCGCGGACGAGTCGGCAACGGCGTGGACGATCCGCTTCGACGCGGCAAATGCTGCAGTCGGACCACTGCCGATCTGCTCGGCGAGTTCCGCGACCCGATCATCGAGATCGTCTGCGTCGACGACCTCGTTCACGAGGCCCATCGCGGCGGCTGCAGCGCCGTCGAGGAGGCGGCCGGTGTAGATCAGCTCGAGCGCACGGTGCGGCCCGACGCGTTGAACGAGCGCGGCGTGTCCGCCCGAGTCGAGGACGCAACCGATGTTCGCGAACGGTGAGCCGAGTCGGCTCCGTTCCGACGCGACCACGAGATCGCACGCCATCGCGATGCCGAACCCGACTCCCAGTGCCGGACCGTGCACCGCGGCGATCGTCGGCATCGGCAGCGTGCGGATTCGTGCGATCAGCGGATTGAAGAGGTCGGCCAGGATCGAGCGGGCATCCTCTTCGAGCGGCTCGGCGTTCGACAGGTCCCGGCCGGCTGAGAAACCCCGACCTTCGCCTCGGATGACCACGACTCGGGAGTCGGCACATTCGTCGAGCACCGAGTGGAACCGTTCGACCATGTCGGCGTCGAGGCTGTTCATCACCTCGGGCCGATTGAGCAGGATCGACGTCCGGCCGTCCTGATGCTCGACGATGATCGTGTCGTTGTCCATTGCTGTCTCCGATGTCGTTGACCGAGCGGTCGGTCGCCTGCGGGATGTCTGGCTGGATCGGTCGACCTGTCGTCCGGTCAGCCCTCCTGCGTCACCATACGCACGCCCGTGTCGGCCCGGCCCCGTCAGGGTCCTCGACCGATCACGACCCCGGCCGGTTGTTCCCTGCCTCCGGCGAGCGCGCCCACATCAGCGCGCTGTCGAAGCCGAGCTTGTCGTCCGGACGGAACTCGATGATCACGCGATCGGGCGAATCGAGGAACGTCTGGAACGTCGTCGCCGCGACCTCGTCGTCCGGACGGATCCAGCGCGCGAACCGAGGATAGAACCAGTCCTTGATGTCACGAGACGAGTGGACGGTGCATTCGCCCTTGTAGGTGATCGTCTTGCCGGTGCCCATGTCCGTGCCGGTGCTGGTGATGCAGATCGAGGCCCGTGGGAACCGACGGATCGCAGAGATCCTGGCGCGGCGTTCCGCAGCGGTCAGCCAGAAGGTGCCGCTGTCCGGCAGGTAGGACATGATCACCCCGAAGGCCTCGCCTGCCTTGTTCGTCCACATGAACGTGCATTCACGCTGCGTGGCGATCAGCTGGTCTTCGAGTTCGGCGGTCAACCCGCACTCGGTGAGGTCCTCGTAGTCGCTGTCCATCTCGGTGCTCATCTCGATCCCCTTCGTCGGTTACGTCCCGGTCAGATTGTCAGACCGTGGTGGGCGCCCGTCGAGTCAGGAAGCGGAGAGCGGAGCGATGCCGGGGACGCTGGACGGACGGGCGAAGACCTCGTCGAGCATCGGGACGAACTCGTCGAGCGGCATGGACGCGTACGCGGGGTCGAAGCAGTTCTGGTCGTAGTTCGCGCAGAAGTCCACGCACGTGTCGTAGTGCTCCGACGCTGCGTACGCATCTCGCGCGTCGCGGTCGCCGTCGAAGTGGTGGAAGTAGTAGTAGCCCTGGAACAGCCCGTGGTGTTCGACGACCCAGTGCGCCTCGGCGTCGACGTAGGGCTCCAGGAGTGCGGCGGCAGCGTCGCTGTGGTTCTCCGGAGCGAAACTGTCGGCGACGTCGTGCAGCAGTGCGCTGACGACCAGGTCGATGCGCTCACCGTTGCGATGCGCGCGGGTCGCGGACTGGAGCGAGTGTTCGAGGCGGTCGACCTGATAGCCGAGCGTCGGGCCCTCGAGCATCCGCAGCATCGAGACGAGGTTGCCGACCAGGTTGGAACGTGCGTGCCGTTCGAACAGCGGGGTCAGGCGCTGGTAGTCGGCTCGGGTCCCGTCGGACATCTGTGTCCAGGTCACGTTCTCGCTCATCGAGCTCACCTCATCTCCACTTCGCTTCACGGTCGGCTGGTGCCGCCCGTGGTTCACGGCGCATCTTCTCACGAACGTGGAGCGCCGGCGACGTGGGACCTTCGGCCCTGTTCCGTCGCTGTCGATGCCTGGACGATGAGAGCTCACCCTCGACCCCGTAGGAGCATCACCGATGTCCGTTCTCGATCAACCCGTCGCGACTCCGAGCGGGAGTCCGCGTCCACCGGACTCGGACTCCACCGCACCGTCGGTCCTCGGATCCGTGCTCCTCGGCGCAGGTGCCCTTGCGATGGTGATGATGCTGCTCGGTCTGCTGGTGCTCGCCTTCGTGGCGCTCCTGAACGACGGTGGCTCCGATGCGGACGTGATCGTCAGCGATCTGGACATCTCGCTCAGCGAGTTCGCCATCGACGGCGAACTGAGTGCGCCGGCCGGAGAGGTGGTGCTGAACGTCGTGAACGGTGGCGCGATCGAACACAACCTGCAAGTGCGTGAGCTCGGTGCCAGCTCGGCGAACCTCATGTCCGGAGGCGTCGACACCCTCGCTGTGGGCGCGCTCGAGCCGGGCACCTACGAGTTGTTCTGCTCGATCGCCGGGCACGAAGCATCGGGGATGCAGGCGGACCTCGTGATCACCGCCTCGGGCGAAGCCGCACCGGTGGGCGAGGCTGATGGCCACGATGACATGTCCCCAGCGGAGCTGGACCAGGTGATGGTCGACTCGATGCTCGCTTTCCCCGCCGCGACCGAGGGAGTCGGCAACCAGGTCCTCGAGCCCGAGATCCTCGCCGACGGCACGAAGAAGTTCACCCTGACCGCCGAAGTGGTCCCGTGGGAGGTCTCACCGGGTGAGATCGTCGATGTGTGGGCCTACAACGGCCAGGTCCCGGGCCCGCAGATCAAGGTCGACATCGGCGACAACGTGCAGGTCGAACTGACCAACCTGACGCCGACGGGCACCGACATCCACTGGCACGGCGTCCACACGCCGAACGACCAGGACGGTGTCTCGCCCTTCACGCAGGACCCGATCGCGACCGGCGAGACGTTCACGTACGAGTTCCTCGCCGAGGACCCGGCGATCGGGATGTACCACGCCCACCTGCACAGCCAGACATCGGTGATCAACGGGATGTTCGCTGCGTTCCAGATCGGCGACACGCCGCTCCCGTACGGCCAGACGATCTCGGGCGTCACGATCCCGGAGGATGTCGTCCCGGTGTTCGACAAGCCGATGGTGCTCAACGACGCCGGCACGATCGGGTTGTCGCTGAACGGCAAGAGCTTCCCGGCCACCGAGCCGTTCGTGATGGACGAAGGCGATTGGGGCGTCATCCAGTACTACAACGAGGGGCTCACGGCGCACCCGATGCACCTCCACCAGTTCCCGCAACTCGTGTTCGCAAAGGACGGCATCCCGCTCGATCAGCCGTACTGGGCGGACACGATCAACGTGGCGCCGGGGGAGCGGTACTCGGTGCTCTTGCAGGCCGACACGGTGGGTACGTGGGTCTTCCACTGTCACATCCTCACCCACGTCGAGCGAGCCGATGGCATGTTCGGCATGGTCACCGCATTGATCGTCAACCCGAAAGACGAGGCGTGAACCCAGCGCCAGGAACCGTTGCGCTCACAGCGTGTCGCGCCTCGGGACTCGCGAGCGCATGGCTCGAAAGTGGCGTCTCGGCCAAGCTCGCTCGTTGTGCTCGACAACTCGTGTCGGCCCCCGAAAGCCGGGTCGTGCTCAGCTGTGTTGGCCGAGACGCCAGATCGATGACTTCTGCTTCCAGGATGAACTCTTTTGCATCGGAACGCAAGGCCCACGATCGGAGATCAGCGAAGCTCGGTCGGCGCCAGCACGACGATCCCACTCGGAGCGGGCACGCGTTCGGCCCGTACGGGGCCTCCGGTTCCAGCCGGCAGCCCGACGTAGGATCTCGCCATCGACACCCCGGCCTCCGTCTCCCGTGCTTCGCAACCGCCCACCGACACGGCGTTGGCGGCGCTGCTGCTCGATGCCTCACCGGACGGGCTGCTCCTCGTCGACAGTGCCGGGCAGATCCGTCTGGCCAACCGTTCAGCCGAGCGGATCTTCGGGTACGCGGTCGACGAACTGCTCGACATGAACGTCGACGAACTCGTCCCGTCGGAGAGCCGCCGGAGTCACGCGCAGCGCCGGCAATCGTTCGCGGAGCGACCGAGTCGCCGACCGATGGGGACCGGGTTGCAGCTCCACGGTCAGCAGCGGGACGGGGAGACCTTCCCGGTGGAGGTCAGCCTGAGTCCGCTCACCATCGATGGCGACGTGCAGACCGTCGTCGCGGTTCGTGACGTGTCCGACCGCAGGGAAGTCGAGGCCCGCCTCGCGCTTGCGGCAGATCGCGAGCGAATCGCCCACGATCTCCACGATCTCGTCATCCAGCGCGTCTTCGCAGTCGGCATGTCATTGCAGTCGGTGGTCGGCCTGGTCGAGTCGCCGGTGGTCCGCGACCGGATCGCTTCGGCAACGGACGAGCTCGACGAGACCATCCGCTCGCTCCGTTCTGCGATCTTCCACCTCGGCAGTGCGAACACGTATCGGGGTCTGACCGCTCACCTCGCCGAACTGATCGACGAACGGGCCCATCACCTCGGCTTCACCCCCGACCTGAACGTCGTCGGCAAGGTCGACGACGTCCCGGACTTCGTCGCCGACCAGCTGATCGCCACCCTGACGGAGGCGCTGTCGAATGTGCTGCGTCATGCGCACGCGACTGCTGCCTCGGTGCTGATCACGCGAGCCGACGGCGAACTCCGGCTCGAAGTCGCTGACAACGGCACGGGGATCTCGGTGGAACCCAAGCCGCTCGGCGGCCTCTCGAACATGATGTGGCGAGCAGCGGAACTGGGCGGCTCGTGCACCGTGGCGCCGTCGGAGGCGAGCGGTACTCGTTTGGTGTGGCAGGTGCCGACGTGACACCGCGAGCGCACGCACGATCGCCGATCTCCGGTCAGTCGTCGTGGAGCTTGCGTTCGTCGAGACGCGCCGAGAGCGCTGCGGCTTCGGTTCGGCGGGACATGCCCAGCTTGGCGAGCAGGTTCGACACGTAGTTCTTGACCGTCTTCTCGGCCAGGTACATCTCCTGGGCGATCTGACGGTTGGTCTTGCCGTCACCGATGTAGTCGAAGATGCGCTGCTCTTGCGGTGTGAGGTCGATGAGGCGGCCTTCCTCGCTGTCGCGGAGTCGACGCATCGCCATGCGGACCTCGGCGTCGTCGAGGAGCTGGCGTCCGCCTGCAACGTTGCGGATGGCCTCGATCAACTCGGTGCTGCGGATCTGTTTCAGCACGAATCCGGCCGCTCCTGCCAGCCCTGCATCGACGAGAGCTCGGTCGCTGTCGAACGAGGTGAGGATCAGCGACCGCACCTCGGGAAACTCCGAACTGATCTGCCGGCAGACATCGATGCCGTTGCCGTCGCCCAGGCGGACATCGAGAATGGCGACGTGAGGGTCGCAGGCCCGCACCGCCGCCATGGCGTGTGCAGCGTCTCCGGTAGCACCGACCACCGTCATGTCGGCCTCCGCCTCGAGCGCGGCGGTGACACCTTGTCGCACGACCTCATGATCATCGAGCAGGAAGATGCGGATCATCGGGTCATTCTCTCGCTTCACCGTCGTGGTCGCCGAGTTCGTGGTCGCCGACGGCGCGATCTCCGGCCTCGGGCTCGCGCCGTTCCTGCGGAACGACGACCATGGCGGTGTGCACGTTGTGCAACAACCACGTGGAGACCGAGCCGAGCACAGCGGCTCCGATGGCACCGTGGCCGCGGGCGCCCGTCACGAGCAGGTCGCAGGCCGTCGCAGCCGCGGAGAGTGCGGCGCGAGGCGATCCCTCGACGAAGATCGAGCGCACGTCGACCGCGGTCCGGCGGTGCGCTCGGGAGGCGGTCGCGACGAGATGCTCGAACCGTTCACACGCAAGATCGCTGGCTTCCGGAAAGAAGAACTGGTCCGAGCCGACGGTGAGCGGTGCTGCATCCCAGACGAACGTGCAGTCGATCGACGACCCGGGGTCGGCGAAGTCGAGTGTCCATTCGAGTGCGGCCACGGAGTTCGGGGATCCGTCGAATCCCACCACGATCGAGCGGGGGCGAGTCGCCGGCGTCGTCGACGGGATGATCGCGACGGGTGCGGACGAATGCGTTGCGCACTGCGTGCTCGTGGACCCGAGGACCAGGCGGGCGAATCCGCCCCGACCGCGACTGCCGACGACCAGGAGTTCGGCATCGTCGGCTGCATCGAGCAACAGCGTCGCCGCGCCGCATCGGCCGACACCGGTCGTGACCGCAACCCCGGCCGGCGGTGTGAGATCGCGTGCGAGCGCCGAGACCGTGGCGGTCGACGCTTCTGCGAGTGCATCGAGGGTCGACGAGGTGATCAGCGGATTCATCGGACTCATGCCCGCCGTGGCCGCCATGCTCCAGGCGGACACGAGCTGGAGCTCGGTGGCCCGCTGCTCGATGTTGGCGCTCGCCCACAGCGCGGCACGACGACTGCATTCGGACCCGTCCACGCCGACGACCCACGTGTCGCCGTGGGACGGGTCGGGCTCGGCACGTGTACCTACTTCAGCCATGCTTCCAGTTCAACCGGTCGCCACCACGCCACGTCAGGGCCGAAGGTCCCGATCTCGTCGTGGCGAGCAACGAATGATCGGGACCTTGGACTCTGCCGACGAATGAGCGGCCCACCAGCCCGTGGGTCGACTGCCGGAGTCGACGCCACCCGCCGCCCGCTCCTCGGGTGCTCCACGGGTCACGCCTGCACCGAGGCTGCCGCCGGCGTCGTTCGGGCACGTTCAGCATGTGGAAGTCGGACCACGAGGACCGGGCAGGTGGCACGACGAACGATGCCGGACACCACGCTGCCCATCGCGAGCCGGGACAGCCCGCTGCGCCCGTGGGATGACGCGACGATCAGCGACGCCGCATGGGTCGTCGCGTACTCGGCAACAGCGTTCGCTGCGTGTTTGCCGTGGAGCTCGTCGAACCCCACCGCATGGCCGGAGACCGATTCGAGCTGCCGTGCGAGCCGCGCGGTGTAGGCGGTCTCCAAGGTGTCGGCGGGCGGTTGCGAGATGGCTGGCGGGTTGGCTGGCCGGGCCACGTTCACGATCCACGGTGAGGTACGTAGATCGGTGGCCCACGCTGCCGCCACCGGGAGCGCGAACTCTGATTCCTCCGAGCCGTCGACGGTGACGAGGACCAGGCCGGAGAAGTCGTCGGGTCGAGTGTGTGGGCCGACCAGGAGCAGCGGCCCGAACGATCGCTGCAGCATGTCCTCGGTGACGCTGCCCACGATGGCCGCAGAGCGTCCCTTGCCGTGGGAGGCCATCACGATGACGGCACCGGGGTGCAGGTCCAGCACCTGGTCGAGTTCGCCCGCCACCGTGTCGTGGGCGATCCGGACCTCGAGCGTCACCTGGAGGTCGAATGACGTACGTCGGTCGATCTCGCGCTGGATGACCTCCAGCGCAGCTCCGCGTTCGCCTGGCGCGAACGCGACGTGGACGACCCGGATGTCGGTGTCGCAACGGGCGGCCAACGCGCAGGCGACGTCGAAACCGGTCCACGACTCCGGGGATCCGTCGACGGGGACGATGAGATGTTGGACCATGAGGACTTCCCTTCTTCCGGCGCCCGGACGGCGCCTCTCCGGATTCATCCTCCCGACTCGTCCGACGAGCGGGTAGGGCCGGAAGTCCTGCGTGACGGAAATGGCTCCGGGCAGATCTGGCCCCTCCGTCGACTCACTCGTACGGGACCCGCAGGAGCGCACCGATGCCGTTTCGGAGGTCGAACTCCGTGCCCACCACCATGTCAGCACCGTGGGAGAGTCCAGCTCGGACGATTGCATCGACGTTCGCTCGATGTCGACGATCGGCCATGTCGACGAAGAGCGTGCCGACGCGGTTCTCGACGATTGCCTCGATGACGTGGACCGACCCGTCGATCGCTCGATCGTGCTGGCCGAGTTCTTCTCGAAGCCTGGTCAACTGGTCGGCAACGGTCGCCGCGGCCTGCCTGCGTCGCTCGTCGAGCGCGGCGAGCCGGAGCCGTTCGATGGGCCGGCGAGGTCGTAGCGGCGCCGAACGTCCCGTTGCTTGAAAGAGTCGAACGACCCTGTCGCGACGGCTCACGCTGCGAGACGATGGCGACGTGCACCGGTCCGATGTTTCTCGAGTACTCACACCACCGAGAGCGAGAGCCAGCTGCCAGACGCCGCGGGTTCGACGAGCAACGTCGTGGCCGACACCTGATCGTCGAGCAAGATCCCCGCATGGCCGACCTCACGATGTTCTCGTCCAAGCCGTACGACAGGACCGGCTTCGAAGCGGCGAATCGGCATCACGATGCACCCTTCGGCATCGACTTCTTCGAGACACGCTTGACCGAGCGGACCGCCTCGCTGGCGGCTGGGTCGGTAGCGGTGTGTGCGTTCGTCAACGACGATCTCTCGGCCGCCGTGTTGCGGACGCTGAGCGACGGTGGAACGAGCGTCGTCGCGATGCGGTGTGCAGGTTTCAACAACGTCGACGTCGGTGCCGCAGGTGACTGCGGGATCACACTCGTCCGGGTTCCGTCGTACTCACCCAATGCCGTGGCCGAGCACACCCTGGCGTTGATGCTCGGGTTGAACCGTCACATCCATCGAGCGCACAACCGGGTTCGAGACGGCAACTTCTCGCTCGACGGCCTCGTCGGATTCGACATGGCGGGCAAGACGGCCGCCGTCATCGGGACCGGCAGGGTCGGTGCGATCGTCGCCCGACTGCTGTGGCATCTGCGCTGCGAGGTCGTGGCGGTCGATCCGTTCGAGGACGAGCATCTCCTGGAGCTCGGCGTGTCGTACGTGACCTTGAACGAGGCGCTCACGAAGGCCGACATCGTCACGCTGAACTGCCCGCTCATCGAGCAGACGCACCATCTGATCGACGGCGAGGCGCTCGCCGTCATGAAGCAGGGTGCGATGCTCGTCAACACCGGAAGGGGAGCGTTGGTGGACACCGACGCGGTCGTCGAGGCGTTGAAGATCGGGCATCTCGGGTCCCTGGCACTCGATGTCTACGAGGAGGAAGGGGACCTGTTCTTCGAGGATCGGAGTGACGAGATCATCGACGACGACGTGTTCGCCCGGCTCCTCACGTTCCCCAACGTCCTGATCACCGCACACCAGGCGTTCCTCACACGAGAAGCACTCTCGGCCATCGCCGAGACGACACTGCTCAACATTCGCACCGTGTTGGCGGGCGAGGCATGCGAGAACACGATCAGCTGACGCACAGTTCATCTTGCGTTCATACTCGGGCCGACGGATGTGTGCGATCGTGATGTGGGGCGTCGAAGTCGAGGGGCCGTGTCATGGATGAACACACGAACGACGAGCCGGTCATTGCGCTGGTGCTCGGGAGCGGGTGGAAGCTCGGCGTGTCGTTCCATGCAGGTGTGTTGCTCGCGCTCCGCGACGTGTGGGGCATCGATGCGCGGACCGTCGACTCGGTGACGGGCACGTCGGCGGGTGCGGTGACCGCCGGGTTCGTCGGTGCGGGCTTCGATCCGGCTGATCTCTTCAGTCGAGAGACGCGCGCCGAGCAGAGCGATCCGGCGCGTGACCTGCTGGCTCGCGTCGGTGCCACCAGAGGTTCGACCACGGCGGCGGCCGACACCGCGGCGGTGCCGCGCAGGGTGGTCAGCTTCTTCGACGACCTCACGGATGCGACCTGGCCGACCGGTCTGAAGCTGCGCTTGTGCGCCGTCGACGTGCGCAACGGGCAGATGGCGATGCTGGACGCAGGCAGCGGAGCCACGCCGGGCGAGGCAATCGCCGCGTCGTGTTCGGTCCCGGGGCTCGCCCGGCCGGTCCGCATCGGAGACCGCAGCTATGTCGACGGCGCCGTGCGGTCAGCCAACAACGCCGACACCGTGGCTGCGACCGCGCCCGATGTGGTCGTGGTCAGCGCACCGATGTCGTCCGACCGGCCGCTGTTTCCTCGGGGCCCGATGGCGCTGATCCGCAATTCGGTCCGGGCTCAGAACGCTCGCGAGTGTCGCCGGCTGTCGGCCAACTGCCAGGTGATCTCGGTCGAACCGACCAAGAGCGACATCGCCGCGATGGGTTCGAACCTCAATGACGGGGACCGGCGCGAACACGTCGCTCGCCACGCATACGCAACGGCGTGCGAGATCCTCCACCACATTCGTCCAGCCGCCTCGGTGCGGCGGGTCTGATCACGCGGTGCTGTCGGCAGGCGCCGGTCGGCCGGCGTCGCGTCAGTCAGCGTCCAGGTGGAAGTCGTCGAGGTGGTGGGCGAGTTCCTCGGCGATCCGGCGTGCGGGAGAGTCGGCGGGTTCGTTGGGGCGCAACAGCGCATTCCATTCGAGTGGGAGGCCCGCGGCGCCGCAGCGGACCTCGGTGATGCGGCCGGCATCGATCGAGGGCGCGAGTGCCCATCGGCTGAGGATGCTGACGCCGGCGTCAGCAGCGACCAGCTCGGCGATCGCATTGGTCTGCTCGACGACGGTGACCGTGCGGGGGTAGCTCCCGGCGGGGCCGATGAACCGGTCGAACTCGAAGCCGGGTGCCGGGCGCGGGTTGTAGGTGAGGAACGACTCGTCGGCGAGGTCTGTGGCCTCGATCGACTGCCGACCGGCGAGGCGATGCCGCGGTGCGACGCACAGCACCAGTTCGTCGAGGAAGAGCGGCTGGGTCTCGAAGATGCCTTCGGGTGTGCCCGGTGCGATGACGAGGTCGGCGGAGCCGGACGCGAGGTGCGCCGATGGCTGGTCGTCGATCACGACGAGTTGCAGGTCGATGGTCGGATGATGCGCTCGCACGTCGTGGAGGAACCCCGGGAACCAGTGGTAGCAGTCGTAGGAACCGACGGCGATCCGCACGGTCGCTGTGATGGTGCGCTTTTCGTTGAGCAGGAGTTGTTCACTTCGCTCGAGGTCGGCGAGCGCTCGACTCGCGGTCTGGTGGATCATGAGGCCGGCGCGGGTGGGCAGCAGGCGGCGACGTGGGCCGCGCTCGAACAGTGGGGTACCGAGCCGACGTTCGGCTTCGGCAAGTCGGTGGCTGAGCGCAGATTGTGAAGAGTGCAGGAGCTCCGCAGCGGCGGTCATCGTTCCCAACTCGGTGATGGCGACGACGGTTTCGTAGTGGCGCAGATCCAGTTGCAACGGCATCGTTGGATGATACATGAGAAGAATTCATGCGAAAGGTACCCAAAGATTCGTTGGACTCATGACGCTCGCCCTGTCTGACTGGGTGGAGTGGCGACGGACGGCGGCGCTGCACGACGAAAGGCAACACGATGATGGATCTACTCGAACAATTGGCGAACCCCGAGGCCGGCGACCTCTCCGATGTGATCGACCTCGATCGGTACCCGATCAACCGACCCGGATCCTCGGAGTGGACAGCCATGATCGAGCGGATCCACACGCAACTCGCAGACGACGGGTGCCTCGTCCTCACCGACTTCCTCCGGCCTGCTGCACTCGCACTCGCCGAGGAGGAGATCGCAGCGATGGCGGAGCACGTCCCCATCCGCCGACACTCGTCGACCGTGTATGCCCGTGCCGACCTCGAAGCGTCACTGCCAGCAGGCGACCCGCGACTGAGTCCACTCGTGTGGAACGCCGGTCACGTCACGCGCGACATGATCGCGCCGTACACGATCGCGCATCGTGTGTACGCATCCGCCTACTTCAAGCAGTTCATCGCAGCATGTACGAATCGTGAGCGCGTGTTCGAGTACGCCGACCCGTTGGCGGGCCTCGTGGCGACCGTGCTGCCTCCGACCGGCGCCTACCCGTGGCACTACGACACCAACGAGTTCGTCGTCACGATCATGACCCGCAAGCCCGACGACGGTGGCGTGTTCGAGTACTGCCCCGACCTCCGACACCCGGGCGACGAGAACCTCGCCGGCCTCGCCGATGTGCTGTCCGGAGATCACCCCGAGATGATCCGTCGCGTCGACGTGGCGCCCGGCGACCTGCAGCTGTTCCTCGGCCGCTACTCGCTCCACCAGGTGACGACGACCAGCGGCGACACCGATCGCCACGTCATGGTCTTCAGCTATGCCGACCGGCCCGGGGTGATCGGCCCCGTCGATCGGACGCGTGCCGTCTACGGACGCGTCACCGAAGCGCACCTGGTCGCCGAAGCGGCAGCCGCCGAGTCGCCCGACGGGCTGATCCTGTGAGCGCACCGTCCTCCACCCTCCACTCCATCTCGTCGGTCGAACCCGGTGTCGCGTCGTCGTCGACACCGTCGACGGCGACCGCTGTCGACCACACCGCACTCGACAGTGGGCGCATGGCCCGCCTCCGCGCCGCGATCGTCGAGGCAGGTTGTGATGCCGGGCTGTTCTACGACCCGACCAACATCCGCTACGCGACCGGTACCTCGAACATGCAGGTGTACTCGCTGCACAATGCGTGTCGGTACGTGTTCGTGCCAGCGGTCGGTCCGGTCGTACTGTTCGAGTTCAAGGGCTGCGAACACCTGTCGGTCGGCCACCCGATGGTCGACGAGGTCCGCACCGCCGTCAGCTGGTACCACTTCATCGCAGGAACGCGGGTCGGCGAGTTCGCCAAGCTGTGGGCCGAAGAGATCTCGGCGCTGCTCGGCCCCGACGCTCGCGACCTGGCCGTCGATCGATGCGACCCGATCGGCGCGTCAGCGCTCGGCGAGCACGGCATCCGGCTGCACGACGGTCAGCAGGCAGCCAACCGGGCGCGGATGATCAAGACGCCCGACGAGTTGGACCTGATCCGCACGGCGATCGACGGCTGTGAGCAGGGCGTGGCCCACATGCGGGCCTCGATGCAACCGGGAATGACCGAGCAGGAACTCTGGGCACAGCTGCACACCGCGAACATCGCAGCGGGCGGCGAATGGCTCGAGACCCGCCTGCTCACCTCCGGGCAACGGACCAACCCGTGGTACCAGGAGTGCTCGGACAAGACGATCGACGCCGGCGACCTCGTGGCGTTCGACACCGACCTGATCGGTATCGGCGGATACTCCGTCGACATCTCCCGCACCTGGATCGCAGGCGCGGCCACGCCGACCTCGGATCAGCAGCGTCTGCACGCGGCGGCGAGCGAACAGTTGGAGCACAACCTCCAGTTGTTCCGTCCGGGCGCGTCGTTCGCCGAGATCTCCCAGCGTGGTCACATCCCGGCAGCCGACATCCATTCGGTCACCAACGCAGCGGTGGCGCACGGCATCGGACTCTGCAACGAGTATCCGTTGATCCTCAACCGTGACCACTTCGACGGTGGCGGGTACGACGGCGAGGTCGAGGCCGGCATGGTGCTGTGTGTCGAAGCGCTGGCGGCTCCTCCGGGCGGGACCGAATCGGTGAAGCTCGAAGAACAGATCCTCGTCACGGACACGGGGATCGAGCGACTCTCGACCTGTTCACTCGAGCTCGACTGACCCTGCCTGACCATCCCGACTCTGCCTGACGTGATCCGGGCTGATTCCGACCGATCCCGGCGGGGTGCTCGCGACGCTCAGCGCCTGAGGTTCGGTCCACGGCTACGGTTGACGAGTGCCCGAAGCTCGACCCCGACCCGTCGTGCTGCTGGTGATCGCCGTCGGCGGCGTGATCGGCGCAACGGCGCGGTACGGGCTCTCCCAGGCGATCCCGATGCCCGACAACGGGTTCCCGGCAGCGACCCTGGTGACGAACGTCGTCGGCAGCTTCGTCCTGGGGTTCTTCGCGATCGCGAGCGTGGGCAACCCGGCGCCGATGCAGTACTTCCGCCCGTTCTTCGCAGTCGGTGTGATCGGATCGTTCACGACGTTCTCGACCTTCGCGGTCGAGAACGTGGTGTTGGTCGACCGTGGCGACATCGTCATCGCCGCGGTCTACGTCCCCACCATGTTGGTGACCGGAATCGGCGCCGCACGTTTGGGTCTCGAAGCGGCGCGCCGGCTGACGCGACGGTCCGCACTCAAGTGAGTTCTGCATCGTGAACGTCGCAACGTGGCTGGCGTTCGCCCTCGGCGCCGGGATCGGGGCGCCGCTCAGGTTCCTCGTCGACGGAGCCGTCGAGTACGGCAACGGGATCGTCCGGCATCGCGGCACATTGGCCGTCAACGCCGCAGGCTCGCTCCTGCTCGGAGTGATCACGGCACTGACTCTTCGTGATCAGGTGCCCACCGATGTCGACACGATCATCGGCGTCGGTTTCTGTGGGGCGCTCACGACCTTCTCCACGTTCGCCGTCGAGACCGTCCGCCTCATCGAGGCGGGAGAGATCGAGCACGCAGTCAAGAACGTCGCGCTGAACACGGTGGTGGCGATCGGCCTCGCTGCTGTCGGCTACGCCGTGGTCCTCGCAGCGACCTGATCACGCGATCACCCGACGATCTGGCCGTGCCGCGATCCGAACGGACACCGCGACGGCGATCGAGGCGTTCGGCTGGTTCTGTTTTCCGCATGGCGCGACACCAACTACGGTGCCGTGCTCGTGTCGGTGACAGAGCGGATGTGGAAGATCTGGAACGGTGGGCCGCTGCGTCTGGGCGTGGTCCTCGGCCTGATCTACGTCTTCCTCGTGGGCGTCTCATCACTCGAAGTGGGCATCCGGTTCCTCGGCGAGGACACCCAGGAGCGGCTGTTCTCCGCAGCGACGAACCCGATCGCCGCGCTGTGCATCGGCATTCTCGGCACTGTGCTCGTCCAGTCGTCGTCAGCGTCCACGTCGATCATCGTCGGACTGGTCGCGTCCGGTGTGATCGGTGTCGACGACGCGATCCCGATGGTGATGGGCGCCAACATCGGCACGACGGTCACCAACACCCTCGTCTCGCTCGGCCACATCCGCCAGTCCGGCGAATTCCGTCGAGCGTTCGCAGCGGCGACCGTGCACGACTTCTTCAACCTCTTGGCGGTGGCCGTGCTGCTCCCGCTCGAGCTGCTGTTCGGCATCATCAGCAACACGGCCGAATGGTTGAGCGAGCGGCTCGTCGGTTCGGCCGGCACGGAGTGGAAGAGTCCGATCAAGGCCTGGGTGAAGCAGCCCGTCGAATGGCTCGAGAGCATCTGGGAGTCGCTCGGTGCGAACGGCACGATCGAAGGTGTCCTGCTCGTCGTCACGGGCCTCGTCATCATCCTGAGCGCGCTCACGCTGATCACCAAGAACATGCGAGCGCTCGTCGCCGAACGCGTCGAGCGATCGGTCAACGCGATGCTCAGTCGCGGCGGCGGTGCGTTGGCGATGGCACTCGGACTCGTCATCACGATCGCCGTGCAGTCCTCCAGCATCACGACGTCGATCCTCGTTCCGCTCGCCGGCGCCGGAGTGATCACGCTCCGCAACGCCTACCCGGTGACGCTCGGCGCCAACGTCGGCACGACGATCACCGCGCTGCTGGCGTCGCTCGCAGCGTCCAGCCCCGAAGCGCTGACCGTGGCGCTTGCACACACGACGTTCAACGTGTTCGCGATCCTTGCGTTGTACGTCATCCCGATCGCCCGCAACCTGCCGATCATCGCGGCGGAACGCCTCGCGGATGTTGCGGTCGAGCGCCGCACGCTCGCTGTTGCGTACGTTGCAGTCATGTTCATCGTGTTGCCACTCATCGGAGTGGTGGCCCTCGGATGAAAGGGAGCTCGATGCTCTTCTCGTTCTTCTCCAGCAACGACGGCGACGGTGGGTTCGATCACATCGTCGCCCGATCCGTCGCGATGCTCGCCGACGCGCGCCATTCGTTCGATCTCGCGACGCTCGCCGTGCTCACGACGGCTGGCGCCGACGGCGTCGCAGCCGACATCCGCGAGACCGACCAGCGGATCAACCTCACCGAACAGGAGTTGCGCAGCGAACTCGTGGTGCACGTCAGCGTCCGTGGCGGCGCCGACATCGGTTCGGTGATGGGCTACACGTTGCTCCTCAAGAAGATCGAGCGCATCGGCGACCAGGCGAAGAACATTCTCGAACTCGCGGAGCAGGGTGTGTCGCTGACGGGCACGCCCGAGATCGAGAGTCTGCTCGCCGGACGCCAGGCGGTGTCGTCGCTGTTTGTAGAGGTCGGTGAGTTGTTGAGCGCGAGCGCGGTGGATCCTGCGGCGATCGCTGACTTCTCCGCTCGGGCCGACGCCGTGGCCGACGGACATCGCTCGAAGATCGAGCAGTTCATGGCGTCCGAGCTTCCCGGCCGCGAAGTGGTGCCGCTCGCGATCTACCACCGCTACCTGCGGCGCATCGTGGCCAACTTGGCCGGTGTGCTGCGCGACGCGTCCGAACCGATCCATCGGGCGGACGGGTTCGACGGTGGCGAGCACGACGCCGACGACTGATCGACCGAGGGTTCGTCAGTCGGCGAGGGCTTCGTGCACTGCGAGGTTCGGTTCGTCACGAAGACCGAGCTTCTTGCGCAGCCTGATGAGCTGGTCCAGGTTCTGGCCTTCGATCTGGAGCGTGTGCAGTACTTCGGAGGTCTCGACGATCTTGATGTCGGTCACCTCGGCGCGCAGGTCGCCGACCGTGTAGCGACGCCGCTTCTTCTTGACGAACACGACCTGCGTGTTCGGATCGGAGTCGAGTCGCGAGACGGCGTCGTACAGGTCGTAGGACTTGCCTCGCTGTGGCCGGTCCAACTGCAGCGTCTCGAACAGGTCGTCGAAGGGTGACGGCGCGTCATCGGCGGTTCGTGGGCGATCGGCACTCCATCGTTCGAAGCCCTTGTCCTCGGCGATGAGCTGCTTCACCTTGAGTGTGTTGTCTCTGACCTTGGCGTTCCAGGACGAGTCGGCGACCAGCAGGTAGCAGTCCTTGACCCGTTCCTCGGTGACGTCGGACGCGAGCTTCTCGAGCAGCTTGCGCGCCTTGCGCTGCCGGCCCCACACCCGATACTCGTAACGAGCACGGGGCGGGTCGGTGAGGGTCCGCCGTTTCTTGGTCATGTCATCCGCCGTTGCGCTGGTCTGTCGAAGCGCGCAGGCCACCACGCTACGCGCTCTTGGCGCTCCGAGCTGGGCAATGGGCGAGCGCTGCCCAGCTGCTCCACGTGTCCAGCCGTGCGGTGATGCGCTCGCGGAGGAGGTCCGGCTGCTCGGGGACGAACGTCAGAGTTGCTCAGCGGGCTCATCCCGAACGGCTGGGGCTGCGTGTCGGGCGGAGATGTTCGATGCGACGACCAGCGAGAGCAGCGAGAGCCCGACGCCAGCGACGATGTCGATGATGTAGTGGTTGCCCGTGACCACGACGGCGACCGACATGAGAGCGACGGGGACGACCAGAGCGGCCCTGAGCCACCGACGATCCGTACCGAAGAACATCGCTGCGCTGGCGAGCGCGACCCAACCGACGTGGAAGCTCGGGAGCGCAGCGAACTCGTTGATGAGTCCGTCCGGCTGGCCGACGAATGCTGACCCGCCGGACTGGCCGACGGTGTCGGTGAACCCGTCGAGGAACCGTGGAGGAGCGACGGGGAGCAACGTGAAGAGAACGAGGCCCACGGCGCCCGAGATCAGCATCGCATTGCGGTACAGCGTGAACACCGAACGGCGCCAGAACCAGGCGACGACGAACGTGGCGATGATGTAGGGCCAGTAGGTCCAGGCGTAGACGAAGTTGAAGAATCCGATGACCCCTGGAAGGTCGAGGACGGCGTGCTGCACGCGCTGTTCGACGTCGATGCCGAGGGCCGCCTCCACGTCGAGGAGGCGGCGGGCGTGACGAAGTGCGGCTTCCTCCGAACCGTTCGCCAGCCAGCGCACGGCGAGGTACGAAAGGAACGCAGCGGTGATCACCACCGCCTGCGTCGCGATCGCCCATGGGGCGAGGCGTTCGCGACCGGCGGAGCGCTGCCGGTCGATCTCGATCAATGACATGCGGTCAATGTTCCCAGGACGCGTCTCAAAAACACGTGAGATTTCACCTGTGATTCATCTTCGTGTTCCGACGGGTCCCCCTCGAGGTCGAAAACGAGCTCGATGCAGCGGTCCGGAGACGCTGACCGGGCGAGCAGCGAGGCCATGGCATCCGCCACCAGGTCTCGGTCGACATCGTCGTGCTGTGCCACGGTGGATGCATGTCGGCGTTGGAGGGAGCTCGATCGGCCAGGCTGCGTACGGTGATGGCGGAGCTCGATGTGCCGGCGCTGTTCACGGCCGACCCGATCGACATCGCGTATGCGACCGGCGTCCGGAACATGACCGTGTACTCGATGATGGGCGCCGTCCGGTTCCTGCTGGTGGTCGCCGACGGGCCCACCGTGCTGTGGGAGTTCGGCGGCAGTGAGCACATCGTCGAAGGACGCGACACGGTCGACGAGGTTCGAACCGCTCCCGGCGTCACGCCTTCGAGCGGACCCGGCCACCTCGCAGCGATCGACGGGTTCGCAGCTGAGATCGCCGATGTCTGCGGCGACCACATCGGCGCACCGATGCAGCTGGCCGTGGAACGCGTCGACCACCCGGTCACCGACGCCTTGCGCCTCGCCGGGTTCACGCTGACATCGGCGACCGACGTGTTCCTCGCCGCACGGCTGATCAAGCGGCCTGAGGAGGTCTCCGCGATGCGCGACGCAATGCACCGCGTGATCGACGCAGTCGATGCGACACGAGCCGTCGTGGAGCACGGCCGCACCGAGGTGGAGGTGTGGTCGGAGTTCCACCGGCACCTGATCGCGTACGACGGCGAGTACGTCTCGACCCGTCTGGTGCAAGCGGGGGAGCGGACGTTCCCCTACTTCCAGGAAGCCGGCACGCATCGCCTCGCAGACGGCGACCTGTTCTGTATCGACACCGATGCGATCGGCCTCGGTGGCTACGGCGTCGACTTCTCGCGCACCTTCGTCTGCGGCGACAAGCCGATGAAGGCCGCGCACCGCTCGCTGCACGACATGGCGTTCGACCAGCTTCGTCACAACGCGTCACTCCTCGCTCCGGGTCGCCCGTTCGAGGACTTCGCCGCGAACTGTTGGACCGTCCCGGACCGGCTCGCGCCGTTCGGCTACTACTGCGTCGCTCACGGACTCGGCCTGTCTGGCGAGTACCCCTACGTACCGGTCCACGATCCGACCGTTGCGTACCCACTCGACGGACGGTTCGAAGCGGGCATGGTGATCTGCGTCGAGAGCTACATCGGCGACCCGCACGTCGGTCGTGGCGTCAAGCTCGAAGACCAATACCTGATCACAGAGGGCGGCGCCGAGCTGATGAGTACCGCGCCACATCTCTCCTCGGCGTGACCGGGTGGGGCTGTGCGCGACAGACGGCTTCGCTCAGGACGACGCTCAGCGGGTCGTGGCCGATTGGTTGGGTGGCGAGACCGAGTTCGCCGTCGTGTCACTCGACATCGATGCCGAGACCAGCGTGTCGTCCGAGACCCCTCCATGAAACAACCGAAGCCGACCCGCTACGGGAAAGCAATCACGAACTCGCTGTCATGCCGACGCATGTGCAAGGAGCATCATGCTCGAGGAGCACGAGCCGACCGGGTCAGGCTCGAACAGGTTCGTCGTCCGCGACGAACATCGACAGTGCCCAGCTGACGACACTCACGACCATCGCACCGAGCACGGCCGAGCCGAACCCGTCGACGTCGAACCCGCTCGCGATCCATGCGGTGATGCCGAGCATGGTGGCGTTGATGACGAGCGTGAAGAGCCCGAGCGTCAGCACCAGTGCCGGGAGCGACAGGAAGATGGCGACCGGCTTGATGAGCACGTTGACCACGCCGAACACCATCGCAACGAAGACCACCGTCCAGAATCCGGAATCGATGTCGATGCCGCCGACCAGCCAGCCGGCAGCAAGGAGTGCAACAGCGTTGATTGCCAGGCGAACGAGGAGGTCCATCCGCCCAGTGTGCCCGTCAGGCGGTGCGACGGCGGCGCAGGAACGGCTCCTGCAGTGCGTCGGGCTGGTACCCGGCGTCGCCGGTCGACAGGTTGACGCCGGGCGGGACGATCTCGTCGATGCGGTCCAGGATGTCGCTCGACAGCGTCACATCCGCCGCACCGAGCTGCGACTCGAGGTGTTCCATGGTGCGCGGGCCGATGATCGGTGCCGTCACTGCGGGGTGTTGCATCACGAACGCGATCGCAAGGTGGATGAGGGACATGCCGGCATCTTCGGCGAGCAGCGCGAGTTCTTCGACGGCGTCCAGCTTCCGGGCGTTCTCGGGCTTCGACATGTCGAACATCTCGGGCCGGCGCTTCGATCGATTCGTCTCCGGCTGACCGTCGCCCTTGCGGACCTTGCCGCTGAGCCAACCGCCGGCGAGTGGACTCCAGGGGATGACGCCCATGTGGTACTGCTCGGCCACGGGCAGCACGTCGGCCTCGACCCCACGCACGAGCAACGAGTACGGCGGCTGCTCGGTGACGAATCGGCCGAGCCCCCGCTTCTCGGAGATCCACTGACCCTCCACGATGCGATGCGCGGGAAACGTCGACGAGCCGAACGCGCGGATCTTGCCTTGCGTCTGCAGGTCCGTCAGTGCGGAGATGGTCTCGTCATCGTCGGTTCCGGGGTCCGGCCGGTGCACCTGGTACAGGTCGATCCAGTCGGTCTGCAGGCGCGTCAGGCTCTCCTCGACCTCCTTGATGATCCAGCGACGTGAGTTGCCTCGATGATTCGGGTCGCCACCGGACTCACCCATCTCGATGTCCATCGGGCCGTGGAACTTGGTCGCGAGGATCACATCGTCTCGCTTGCCGCCGGCGAGCGCTTTCCCGACGATCGTCTCCGATTCACCCCGCGAGTAGATGTCCGCGGTGTCGATGAAGTTGATGCCTTCGTCCAGCGCGCGGTGGATGATCCCGATCGACGTGTCGTGGTCCGGCTCGCCCCACTTGCCGAACATCATCGCTCCGAGACAGAGCGGGCTGACGATCATTCCGGTGTGGCCGAGGTTGCGATGCTGCATGAGGCCAACGTACCCGTCGCACGCGACACCGAACCCGTCGCTGCCCGGTGTCCGACACCGGGCAGCGACGAGTTCGGATCTCAGCCGGCGATGACTCGTGCCCGAGCGAGCGACGCGGCGCCGACCACACCTGAATCGTCACCGAGTGAGGCCGGAACCCACGAGAGATCGGGGTCCGGTCGCAGCATCCAAGGCTGCGCAGCTTCGGCGATCCGGTCGGCGAGGTCCTGGCCGAGCTTCTCGGCGAGTCCGCCACCGATCACCACTCGCTCGACATCGAGCACGTTGACGACCGATGCGACGCCGAGGCCCAAGGTCTCGATCGCCATGTCGAACAGCTGCGTCGTCAGTTCGTCGCCCTCGTCGAGGGCGCGGGCCCACACCTTCGACGTCGGCTTGGCCTTGTCTTCCTCCTGTTGGATGTCGAACAGGGACGTGGCGCGCCCGGCATCGACCATCGCGTGCGCGATGGCTGCCATCTGGCGACGCCCGGCATACGCCTCGACGCAACCGCGCCGTCCGCAGGAGCAGAGTGCTCCTCCGGGGCGAGCGATGACATGGCCGATCTCTCCAGCCGCACCGCGTGATCCATCGAACGGTCGCCCGTCCAGAATCAGCGCGCCGCCGATTCCGGTCCCCATCCAGACGCCGAGCACGTGATCGAATCCCTTGGCTGCGCCGTCGACCCATTCGCCGAGCAGCCCGACGTTCACGTCGTTCCCGAGTGCGACGGGGACGTCGAGTCGTGTCTCGAACGCTTGGAGCAGGTCGACATCGTCGGTCCAGTTGGCGAGATTCGGAACGGTCAGTACCTCGCCGTCGTGGATCACTCCGGGGATACCGATCCCGACGGCCGCGGGATCTTCGTCCAACGACTCGATCATGGACACGATCGTCTCGACGACGGCGTCCGGCCCGTCGGTCGGCGTGTCGTGCTTGACGCGATCGATGACCTTGTGTTCGTCGTCGACCACGCCGACCTCGATGTTCGTACCGCCGACGTCGACGCCTGCGACGATCATTGGACCCACCTGATGAGGCGCGCCTTGAGACTGGTGTACGGCGGGTACAACACCTTCAGGTCGGGCTTGACCCGCTTGTCGTAGACCGACTTGAGGTGACTGAAGGTCTCGAAGCCGGCTTCACCGTGGTACGCCCCCATTCCGCTGGGCCCGACGCCACCGAACGGCAGGTCGGGTGGACCGATGTGCAGCAGCGTCCCGTTCACGCTCACGCCGCCGGACGAGGTCCGCTTCACGGTTCGTTTCGCCGTTGCGTCGTCGTCGGTGAAGACGTACAGCGCCAGCGGCTTCTCGCGAGCGTTGACGAAGTCGATCGCCTCGTCGATGTTGTTCACGGCGATCACCGGGAGGACCGGGCCGAAGATCTCTTCGCTCATCACATCGGAGTCAGGGTCCGGGTCGATCAGCACGGTCGGTGCGATGAAGCGATCGGTTGCATCGACGTCGCCACCGAAGGCCACGGTTCCGCTGTCTGCGTCGCCGAGCAGCCCGGCGATGCGTTCGAAGTGATCATCGCTGATGATCCGTCCGTAGTCATCGCTGGTGTGCGGGTCCTTGCCGTAGAAGTCGGTGACCGACTCCTCGATCGCAGCGACGAGCCGATCGCGCAGCGGTCGTGCGACGAGCACGTAGTCGGGTGCGATGCAGGTCTGGCCCGAGTTGACGAACTTGCCCCATGCGATCCTGCGAGCCGTCACCTCCACGTCGGCGTCGGCTGCCACGATCGCCGGGCTCTTGCCGCCCAACTCCAGCGTGACCGGTGTGAGGTGCTCGGCAGCGGCGCGCATCACGATCTTGCCCACCCGCGTGCCGCCGGTGAAGAAGATGTGGTCGAAACGCTGCTCCAGCAGCGCGGTCGATTCGTCGACACCTCCACCGACGACCGTGATCGTGGCCGGGTCGAGGTACTTCGCACACAATTCGATGAGCACCGCCGAGGTGGCCGGCGCGACCTCGGACGGTTTGGCGACGATCGCGTTGCCGGCGGCGATCGCCGCCGCCATCGGGGAGAGCAGCAGCTGGAGCGGATAGTTCCACGGGGCGATGATCAGCACGACGCCCTTCGGTTCCGGCACGATTCGGGCCGACGCCGGTTGGTATGCGAGCGGCACCTTGACCTTGCGTGGCTCGGCCCACGCCTCCAAGTGCTTCTTCTGATGGTCGATGTCGGCGAGCGTGAAGCCGATCTCGGTCGTCCACGCTTCGGTGGCCGGCTTGTGAAGGTCCTCGAAGAGCGCATCGACGAAGCGTTCGGAGTTGTCGCGCAGCATGTCGGCCATCGCATCGAGCTGGCCCTGTCGCCAGCTGATGGACCTGGTCAATCCGCTCTCGAATCCGGCTCGTGCATGGTCGACGACGGCCTCGGCGTCGAACGTCACGAGATCAGCGGGTGGTGTGGTCGTGTCGGTGGGGCGGGAAGCGGTGTCGGTCATTCGATGGTCCTTGCTGTGAGCGGACGGGAAGGGTTCCCGTCCTCGGCCGACCGGAAACCGGTGGACCGCGGATGAGGGCCGGCCCGATTCGAGGGTCAGGTCGTCTGGCCGGCGAACTGAGCTCCGTGCAGTCGGGAGTAGGCGCCGTGCTGGGCCAGCAACTCGGAGTGGCTGCCCTGCTCGACGATGTGGCCGTCCTCCATCACCAGGATCACGTCGGCGCCACGAATCGTCGACAGGCGGTGCGCGATCACGAAGCTGGTGCGGTCCTGGCGGAGTGCGTTCATCGCTTCCTGGATCAGCACCTCGGTGCGTGTGTCGACCGAACTGGTCGCCTCGTCCAGGATCAGGATCGACGGGTTGGCGAGGAACGCTCGAGCGATCGTCAGGAGCTGCTTCTCGCCGATGCTGATGTTGTCGCCCTCGTCGTTGATCACCGTGTCGTAACCGTCGGGCAGTGACCCGACGAAACGATCCACGTAGGTCACGCGGGCAGCTTCCTGGATCTCGTCCTCGGTCGCTGACGGTCTGCCGTACGCCAGGTTCTCGCGGATCGTGCCGCCGAACAACCAGGTGTCCTGGAGGACCATGCCGACCTTCGAGCGCAACTCCGCTCGTGGATACGAAGCGATGTCGCGGCCGTCGAGACTGATCGTCCCCGCGTCGAGATCGTAGAACCGCATGATCAGGTTGACGAGCGTGGTCTTGCCGGCTCCGGTCGGCCCGACGATCGCGATCGTCTGCCCCGGTTCGACCGTCAGGTTCAAGCCTTCGATCAGGGGGCTGTCGGGCGCATAGGCGAAGTCGACATCGTCGAACACGACCCTGCCGATCACGGCGGGTGGGTCGATCGTCGGTGTCTGCTCGATGGTCTGCTCGTCGGCGTCCAGCAGTTCCAGAACGCGTTCGAGCGAGGCGATACCCGATTGGAAGGTCGTCGCCATCGACGCCAGCCGGGTGAGCGGCTCGGAGAAGTTGCGGGCGTACTGGATCATCGCCTGCATGTCGCCGATGCTGATCGCACCCGACGAGATGCGCAGCCCGCCGACGACGGCGATCAGCACGTACTGGATGTTGCCCATGAACGTCATCGCCGGTTGGATCAGGCTCGACATGAACTGCGCAGCGAAGCTTGCTTCGTAGAGCTTGTCGTTGTCCTCGCGGAAGCGTTCCTCGACTTCGCGATGGCGCCCGAAGCTCTTCACGATGGCGTGACCGGTGAACACTTCTTCCGCCTGACCGTTCACCGCTCCGGTGTGGCGCCACTGCTGGACGAAGCGCGGCCCGGCCCGGCCACCGATGACCTTGATCAGCATGATCGACGCCGGCACGGTGACGAGCGCGACGACGGCGAGCAACGGTGAGATCAGGAACATCATCACGGCCACGCCGATCAGCGTGAGCAGTGACGTGAGGATCTGGCTGACGGTCTGCTGCAGGCTCTGGGCCAGGTTGTCGATGTCGTTGGTGACCCGGCTGAGCAGGTCGCCGCGCGACTGGCGGTCGATGTAGGAGAGCGGCAGCCGATTGAGCTTGGTCTCGACGGATTCCCGCAGGCGGTACATCGAGCGCTGCACGACACCGGCGAGCATGTACGACTGGCCGTACGCGAGCACGAACGACACCAGGTACAGCGCAACGAGGAACAGCAGCAGGTTGCGCAGTCGGTCGAAGTCGATGCCGTTGGTGCCGTTCGGCCCGACGCCGAGTCCGTCGACGATGATGTCGGTCGCGTTGCCGAGCAGACGCGGCCCGAGCACGGTGATGCCGACACTGGCGATCGTGAACAGTGCGATGACCCACAGCCGAGCCCGCTCGTCGGAGAGGATCTCTCCGAGGCGCTTCAGCGTGGCCCGGAAGTTGGAACTCTTCTCGGCCGGCATTCCGGCCGCGCCGCCCGGACCGAAACTGGTCCTGCGTGCTTCCGCGCCCGTGGTGGTCAGCAGCTTCTGTTCGTCGTCGGCCTGATCCGACGCGGATGCGCCGGAGGTGGCCGGTGTCGAGGCGCCGGTGTCGTCGCTCATCAGACGGCTTCCTTCTCGAACTGCGAATCGACGATCTCGGCGTACGTTCGACACGTGTCGATCAGTGTCTGGTGGCGGCCGCGACCGACGATGCGTCCGTTCTCGAGGACGATGATGTCGTCGGCGTCCGCAATCGTCGACACACGTTGCGCCACGATCAGCACACCGGACTGCTTGACGTGTGGCCGCAGCGCCAGGCGCAGCCGTGCATCGGTCGAGAGGTCGAGGGCGGAGAACGAGTCGTCGAAGATGTAGACGTCGGGACGCATCACGAGTGCGCGAGCGATCGACAGACGCTGACGCTGGCCGCCCGACACGTTGGTGCCGCCCTGGTTGATGGAGCTGTCCAACCCGTCGGGCATCGACTGGACGAAGCCGGATGCCTGAGCGACTTCGAGCGCCTGCCACAGCTCCTCCTCGGTCGCGTCGGGGCGACCGAACCGCAGGTTGGACGCAACGGTGCCGGAGAACAGATACGGCTTCTGGGGCACGTAGCCGATCGAGCCCCACAACAGGTCCGGGTCCAGATCGCGTACGTCCACACCGTTGACGGCGACGGTTCCTTCGGTGGTGTCCATCAGCCGAGGAACGAGGTCGATCAGCGTCGACTTGCCCGACCCGGTACTCCCGATGATCGCCGTCGTGCGACCGGGACGCACCGTGAACGACACGTTCGACAGCACGGCGCTGGTGGCACCCGGGTAGGTGAATCCGACATCGGTGAAGTCGACGGTGCCGTGGCTGCGCACCTCGGTCACGGGCGACGCCGGGGGAGTGACGGACGAGTCGGTGTCGAGCACTTCGACGATGCGTTCCGACGCCACCGCAGCACGCGGGATCATCGACACCATGAAAGTCAACATCACGACCGCGACGAGGACCTGGACGAGATAGCTGAGGTACGCCACGACCGAGCCGAGTTCCATCGCGCCCGAGTCGATGCGCGATGCACCGATCCAGAGCACGGCGACGCTCGAGATGCTGATGAACAGCGTGACGGTCGGGAACATCAGTGCCATCAGCCGACCGGCGCGCAGCGACGTCTGGGTCAGCTGGTCGTTCGCTCCGGCGAACCGTTCGACCTCCTCGGGTTCGCGAACGAAGGCACGGACCACACGGATCCCGGTGATCTGGTCGCGCAGCACCTGGTTCACCCGGTCGACCTTGAGTTGCATCACCTGGAACGTCGGAACCATCCGTGTGATGATCACGGCGAGGACCACGATCAGGATCGGGATCGCCACGAGCATGATCACCGAGAGCCCGATGTCTTCGCGGATCGCGAAGACGATGCCGAACACCATCGTGATCGGCGCTGCGATCATCATCGTGCAGGCGAGCACCACGAGCATCTGCACCTGCTGTACATCATTGGTGATGCGGGTGATCAGCGACGGTGCACCGAATCGCCCGACCTCTTGCGCCGAGTAGCTGTTCACCTGATGGAAGATGTCGCGCCGCAGATCGCGCCCGAAGCTCATCGCGGCCTGAGCGCCGTAGCGCACGGCGGCGACGGCGAACACGATCTGCACCACGCTGAAGGCGAGCATGATGCCGCCCGTCCGCCAGATGTAGCCGTTGTCTCCCTGTAGGACGCCGTTGTCGATGATGTCGGCGTTGAGTGTCGGCAAGGTGAGCGCCGCAGCGGTCTGGATCGCCTGCAGCACCAGGACGATGGTCAGCAATCTGTCGGTACGGACCCAGGTGCGTCTTGATGAGGCGCCACAGCTTCATGATTTCGCGGCGATCGCAGGTCCGGCGTGTGACGCCTCGGTTGTTGTCATCGATTGCTTCTTTCGCGTCTGGACCGTCGTGGTCACAGTTTCCTCGGTGGAACCGACAAATCCTCGTCCACGTGTGTCGACGACGACGACGGGAAGCCCGGTTGCGGCCGAGATCACCGAGTCCGGCACGCGACCGTCGACGAGAGGATCCGGCCGGTTTCAGGTCATCCGGAAGCGGGGATGCCGACGACATGACGACGATCGATGATCAACCGACGGTCCGACTTCCCTCCGGCGCAACGATTCCGGCGTTCGGGCTGGGGACGTGGGAACTCGAAGCCGACGAGGTGTCCGAGATCGTGGGCGCCGCCCTCGACCTCGGCGTCCGACACGTCGACACGGCACAGATGTACGGCAACGAAGCAGACGTCGGCCGGGCGATCGCCGCCAGCGACGTGGAACGCAGCGAGGTGTTCCTCACGACGAAGGTCGCCAACGATCGTCACGGCCCGGACGAGTTGCGCGCTTCGGTCGAGGAGAGTCTCGAGAAACTGCGTACCGACCACGTCGACCTCCTGTTGATCCACTGGCCGGTCGACTTCGACCGGATGGACGAAACGCTCGCCGCCCTCGCATCCGTGCACGAGGACGGCCTCGCCAGCCATTTGGGCGTCTCCAACTTCACACGCGAGCAACTGGACCGCAGCGTCGACCTCGCTCCGCTGGAGGTGTTGCAGTGCGAGTGCCACCCGTTTCTCCAGCAGGTCGACCTCCGTGCCTGGTGCGCCGACCACGGCTGGGGGTTCACGGCGTATTCTCCGTTGGCTCGCGGCGAGGTCTTCCACTCGGACGTGCTCGACGACATCGCCGCCGAGAAGGACGTGTCGTCGGGAGCGGTCGCCCTCGCATGGCTGCTCGCCCAACCTCAGGTCGTCACCATCCCGAAGACGACCGATGCGGAGCATCTCGAGGAGAACTGCTCGGCGCTGACGATCGAACTCGATCAGCTCGAACTCGACCGGATCAGTGGGCTCGAGGAGGGCCGTCGCCTCGTCGATCCCGATTTCGCTCCCTGGTGAACATCGCTCGACGCTCCGATGGGTGAAGTCGAGAGATTTGTCGTACAGGCCTGTCATCGAAACGTGCGGTGGGTTACGTTCGAGACATGACCGTTGCGGAGACGCAGAACACGGCGACCCGGTCGCCTGGTCGCACGACCGGGCAGTTCGGTGTCGTGGTGTTCCTGGCGTCCGACGTGATGCTCTTCGCTCCGTTCTTCGCGGCGTACTTCCTGCTGAGGTCGACGACGGCGGTGTGGCCGCCCGAAGGGACCGAACTCGACGTCGCTCGAGCGGCGGCCGCCACGGTCGTGCTGGTCGTGTCGTCGTTCACTCTGATCGCTGCCGACCGGGCTCACGAGCGTGGTGACGGACCTGCGATGCGCAGGTGGCTGATCGCCACCATCGGTCTCGGCACGGCCTTCCTCGTCAACCAGTTCGCCGAGTACGCCACGCTCGATTTCCGTGCGGACGATCATCCTTACGGATCGATCTACTGGGGCCTGACCGGCTTGCACACGGCTCACGTGACCGCCGGGGTCTGTGCACTCGGACTGCTCTACGTTCGTGCCGCCCGCACCCGGTCGCTCGACGAGATCACGCCGTGGGCTCGCGGCATCTCCCTGTTCTGGCACCTCGTCGACATCGTGTGGCTCGGCGTCTTCGTCACCATCTGGATGATCCGGTGAAGCGCCTTCTCGGCTCGGCGAGCATGCTCTCGGTGCCGATCGTGATCGCTGCCGTCGTGGTCGTGATCGGGCTGTTGTCGACGTCGACGAACGACACAGGGGTCGAAGCAGCGGCCCTCGCTGCACCGGCGCAAGCCGTGCCGGTCGAGCAGTCGGTCGACGGACGTGGGCTCTTCGAGACGCAGTGCTCGAGTTGCCACGGGCTCGACGCGAAGGGCGTCGACGAACGTGGCCCCTCGCTCGAGCCCGAGGGCGGGGCGTCGACCGATTTCGTGTTGCGCACGGGCCGGATGCCGCTGGCGGCGCCGAGCATGCAGGCCCAACGCGGACCGGTCCGGTACAGCGAAGCCGAGATCGTTGCGCTCGTCGACTACGTGGCATCGATCGGGAGCGGCCCCGACGTCCCGGTCGTCGACGTCGCGAACGCCGACGTCTCGAACGGCGGCGAGCTGTATCGGTTGAACTGTGCGGCCTGCCACGTCTCGTCCGGCGCCGGCGCGCCGATCGGTGGCGGACGTCAGGCACCGAACATGCAACAGGCGTCCTCGACCGAGATCGCCGAAGCGATCCTCGTGGGGCCGGGCTCGATGCCCGTGTTCGGGGAGTTCGACGACGGCGAGATCGCCGACATCGCCGCCTACATCGACGTTGCACTCCAACAGGCCGACACCACGTCGGCGAGCCGCTTCGGCGGAGCGGGCCCGGTCGCCGAAGGCCTGGCGGCATGGATCCTCGCACTCCTGCCACTCGTCGCGCTGACGAGATGGATCGGTCGACCCAAGGAAGGTCGGGACTTCCCCGTCGAGCCGGATGGCACCGTGGACGACGACGCCGATCTGGACGAACTCGCTCACCCGATCGACGATGATGACGAAGATGCAGAGGCCGACGAGGGAGCGGAGATGACGACGCCATGAGCGCGACACCGGATGTCGGGGACCGCGGGTCCGATTGGGTGGAGGTGCGTCACGAGGAGCTGAACCAGCGCGCGTACCGTGCTGCGATCGTCTCCTTCGTCGTCGCTGTCGCCGGCGGGCTCCTGGCTGCCGTTGCCTACTGGACGAGTGAGACCGAGACCCTGCTCGGCGTCGGGCTGGCGCTGGCGCTGGGTGGCATCGGATTCGGGCTCGTGTCGTGGGCCAAGTACCTCGACCTCGACGAACACGTGGTGCAACAACGCGAACCGTTGCGGACGACGGTCGAGGAGCAGCACGATCTCCACGAAGAGGTCGAGATGACCCGGCAGACGGTCGGGCGCCGAAAACTGCTCGTCGGCCTGCTCGGCGGGTCGTTCGCGAGCTTGGCGATCGGGTTCGTCGGGCCGATCGGTTCGCTCGGACCGCGCCCTCGCGGCGAGCGCGACGCCACGGGGTGGGCGCCCGGTCGCCGACTCGTGACCTCCGACGGGCAACCTGTCGATCTGAGCTCCGGCGTGTTCGACCAACTCGCCACGGTGTTCCCGGAAGGAATGATCGGGCGCGACGACTCCCAGGTCGTGCTGCTCCGACTGCGCCCCGAACTGCTCAGCACCTCGACCATCGAGCAGGGAGCACTCGACGGGTGGGTGGCCTACTCGAAGATCTGCACCCACGCCGGCTGCTCCGTCGGGCTGTTCGGCGTGGACGCCCGCGGCCCCGACGTCGTCCGACAACTGGTGTGCCCGTGCCATCAGTCGGTGTTCGACCCGACCAACGGGGCCAAGCCGGTCGGTGGGCCGGCTCCACGTTCGTTGCCGCAGCTCTCCCTCGGTGTCGACGCCGACGGTTTCCTCGTGTCGAACGGCGACTTCGATCGTCCGGTCGGCCCGATCGCCTGGGACGAAGGCTGATGAAGCTCCCTTCTCTGACCCGTCCCAGCCTGCTCCGACGCGCTGAGCCCGTCGACAAACGTCGCGGGCTGGTCGAGCGCTACGTCGACTCGGTGACCGGTCGCACGGGAGGCAACTCCTTCGTCACGAAGAGCCTGCGCAAGGTGTTCCCGTCGCACTTCTCGTTCCTGTGGGGCGAACTGGCGCTCTACAGCTTCATCGTGCTGCTCGTCACCGGCACCTACTTGACGTTGTTCTACCAAGGGTCGCAGGAGGTGCGGACATACACGGGTTCGTACGAGGCGCTGCAGGGCCAGGAGGTGTCGGCCGCGTTCGACTCCGTGATGCGGATCTCACACGACGTGAAGGGCGGACTCCTGATCCGCCAGATGCATCACTGGTCGGCGCTGCTGTTCATGGGCGCGATCGTGCTGCACATGGCACGAGTGTTCTTCACCGGCGCCTTCCGCCGACCGCGCGACCTGAACTGGACGATCGGGCTCACGCTGCTCGTGCTCTCGCTCGCCGCGGGCTTCACCGGCTACTCGCTCCCCGATGACCTGCTGTCGGGAACCGGCCTGCGCATCACCAACGGGATCATCCTCGCGATCCCCTTCGTCGGTGAACGGCTCGCCTACCTCGTCTTCGGCGGCGAGTGGCCCGGGACGGACATCATCGGACGCCTGTACCCGGTGCACATTCTGCTCATCCCCGCAGCAATCGTGGGGCTGCTCACGGTGCACCTCGGCCTCGTCTGGCACCAGAAGCACACGCAGTTCCGCGGACCCGGGCGTACCGAGTCGAACGTGGTGGGGGAGCGGGTGTGGCCGTCGTTCGCGATGAAGTCCATCGGGCTGCTCTTCCTCACGGCCGGCGTCCTCACCGCGATGGGGGCGATCTTCGAGATCAACCCGGTGTGGCTGTACGGGCCCTACGACACGGCGGCTGCCACATCGCTCGCACAACCCGACTGGTACATCGGATTCCTCGAAGGATCGGTCCGCCTCGTTCCGCCATGGGAGATCCGCATCGGTGGCTACGTCGTCAACACGCTCGTGTTCTCGGGGATCCTGATCCCGTCGATCATCTTCGGTGGCCTCTACCTCACGCCCACGCTGGAACGGCGCCTCACCCGCGACACCGACGATCATCACCTGCTCGATCGGCCACGCGACGCGCGAACCGCACAGCCATCGGCGCAGCGTCGATCACGTTCGTGGCGATCCTGTTCCTCGGCGGGGCGCAGGACGTGGTCGCTCGCACCATCGACATCTCGGTCGGCCACGTGACGAGCGTCCTGCAGTTCGGTCTGTTGTTGGCGCCGCCGATCGCGTTCGTCGTCACCCGATGGGTGTGTGTGTCGTTGCGTGACCGGCCGGGGCCCGAGCGGACCGAACGGCGGGTGCCGATCGAACGTGGCGCCGATGGCGGATATCACATCCCGCACGATCAGATCGAGGACTGGATGGTCGCAGGTGGTGCCGCCCCCGGCCACTTCGACACCATCTCGCCTCGAGAGACCGTCAGATCGGGTCGGGCGGAGACGGACGACGACGATCAAGAACTCGATGCCGATGCCGATGCCGATGCCGATGCCGATGCCGAT
Source organism: Ilumatobacteraceae bacterium (assembly GCA_963797925.1). Classification (GTDB taxonomy): domain Bacteria; phylum Actinomycetota; class Acidimicrobiia; order Acidimicrobiales; family Ilumatobacteraceae; genus Ilumatobacter_A. Next base: position 885,547 of record CAWCQZ010000004.1, read on the forward strand.
GCCAGCGACCGAGACGAGGTCGTGCGATGATCCTGTGGGCCTCGAGTGGGACACTCGATCCGCCGATCACGGACCAGGCCGCCGAGACCGAACGGGTGTGGGACCTGTTCCTCTACCTGGCGTACGGGGTGTTCGCCTTCGTGCTGATCCTCGTCGTGTACGTCGTGATCCGGTTCCGTCGGCGCGACGACCGGCTGCCGCGCCAGAAGCACTACAACATCCCTCTGGAGATCGTGTACACACTGATCCCGTTCGTGGTGGTCATGGGACTGTTCGCCGTCACGTTCGTCACGGTGAGAGCGATCGACGAGACCGACGAGAACCCCGAACTGACGGTCCACGTCACGGCGTTCCAGTGGCAATGGAAGTTCGAGTATCCCGAGTCGGGGGTGACCGTGATCGGAGGCGCCGACTCCGACATCGCCGAACTCGTGCTGCCGGCGAAGACGAGCGTGCTGTTCGAGATGGAATCACTCGACGTCATCCATTCGTTCTGGGTGACTGCGTTCCGGTTCAAACGCGACATCATCCCGGGCCGATCGACGTCGTTCAGCGTGGACATCGGTGACGCCGCGGGCGCGTACCCGAACGCCGGGGTGTGCGCCGAGTACTGCGGTCTCGACCACGCAAAGATGCAGTTCTCCGTCCTCGTGCTCGAACCCGACGACTTCGATGCCTGGCTGGTCGAGCAGGCGAGCGATCAGTCGAGCGAGCAGCCCGTCGAGCAGGCGGTCGGATCGTGACCACGCTCGATCCGGCGCGGGGTGACGAATCGAAGGTCATGGGCCAGCACGACGAGCGAAAGCTGGTCGAGATCGACGCGTTCCTCGGCGACCCCGATGCCCACGGCCCGCGCGGTCTGCCGCGCACGATCATGGGGTGGCTGACCACCACCGACCACAAGGCGCTCGGCATCGCATACATCATCACGTCGATGATCTTCCTCGCGATCGGTGGAGCGCTTGCCGGCATCATTCGTGCCGAGCTGGCCGAACCCGGTCTGCAGATCGTCAGCGTGGAGACCTACAACAGCGTGTTCACCATCCACGGCAGCGTGATGGTGTACCTCTTCGCCGTGCCCTTCGGGTTCGGTCTGGCCAACTATCTGATCCCGTTGCAGATCGGCGCCCCCGACCTCGCGTTCCCGCGCCTCAACTCGTTCTCGTACTGGCTGTACGTCATCGGTGGCGCGGTGATGCTGCTCGGCTTCGTCAGCGACGGTGGCGCCGCCTCGTTCGGCTGGTTCGCCTACCCGCCGCTGTCGGGAGCCGGCGGGAGCCCAGGGCTCGGTGCCGACATGTGGATCGTGTCGATCATCCTCACCGGCACGTCCGGCACCGTGACCGCGGTCAACGTCATCGCCACCGTGACGATGATGCGAACGCCCGGCATGACGCTGTTCCGGATGCCGATCCTCACCTGGAACCTGTTCATCACGTCGTTCATGGTGCTGCTCGCGTTCCCCGTCCTGTCCGGCGCGTTGCTGATGCTGCTCGCCGACCGACAGTTCGGCACCCACTTCTTCGACCCGGTCGCCGGTGGATCGCCGATCCTGTGGCAGCACCTGTTCTGGTTCTTCGGTCACCCCGAGGTGTACATCGTCGCGTTGCCGTTCTTCGGCGTCGTCACCGAGATCTTCCCGGTGTTCTCGCGCCGTCCCGTGTTCGGCTACAAGGGCCTGGTCCTGGCCACACTCGCGATCGGCGCGCTGTCGACGTCGGTGTGGGCGCACCACATGTTCGTCACCGGCGACATCGTGTTGCCGTTCTTCGCGCTCACCTCGGCACTGATCGCCGTGCCGACGGGTGTCAAGGTGTTCAACTGGATCGGCACGATGTGGGAGGGCTCGCTCAGTTTCGAAGCGCCGATGAAGTTCTCGATCGGCTTCCTGGTCACCTTCGTCGGCGGCGGCGTCACCGGTGTGATGCTCGCCTCGCCCACGCTCGACTTCCACCTGTCGCGATTCCTACTTCGTGGTCGCCCACTTCCACTACGTGATGGGCGGCACCGTGATCTTCGCGATGTTCGCAGCGATCTACTTCTGGTGGCCGAAGGTCACCGGCCGGCTGCTCTCCGAGCGACTCGGCTCGATCCACTTCTGGCTGTTGATGATCGGTTTCAACGTGACCTTCTTCGTGCAGCACCTGCTCGGGCGCGAAGGCATGCCGCGTCGGGTCGCCGACTACCGCCCGCTCGACAACTTCGAGTTGTGGAACAAGATCTCCTCGTTCGGTTTCGTGATCCTCGTGGCATCGATGATCCCGTTCCTGGTCAACGTCGTGCGGTCGTTGCGCAGCCCGGCCACCGTCGGCGCGGACCCATGGCACGCCAACTCGCTCGAATGGGCGACCCTGTCGCCGCCAGCGGAGCACAACTTCACCTGGATCCCACCGATCCGCTCGGAACGGCCGGTGTTCGACCTGCGTTGGATCAACCACGAGGGCGTCGGCGCCCCGACGTCGGCCGACGCGTGGCATGCCCGCCAGGAGCACGACGAGAAGTGGCTCCCGCTCCATCAGTGGTCGAGCGAGGAGGAGGAGACACAGACCGACGGTCCACGACCGATCGAGGACGACTCCCAGGGCCAGGCGCCCACGACCGAACACGATCCGGATGACGACGAACCAGACGAACCAGACGAAGCGACCGGCGAAACAGCCAACAAATCGGGTGACGGGTCATGAGGGTCGAAGCGATCCTGTGGACCGGCGTGACGGTCTACTTCGTCGTGATCGGTGTGATCTACCTGCTGGTCGGTGGTGACACCACCGGCGTGTCGCTGCTGTTGATGGCAACGGGGCTGGGCGGCCTCGTCGCAGGGTGGACATGGGATTGGAGTCGCCAGCACGACGAGCGTGTCGAAGATCGCGCCGATGTCGATGCGAGCGACCTGACGGGCATCGTCGGCGTCTACCCGACGGCCAGCCTGCGACCGTTGGCGCTTGCCATCGGCACGACGCTGACGGTGCTCGGCGTCCCGCTCGGTTCGTGGATGAGCATGATCGGTGTCGCCATCGTCGCGTCGCAGGTGCTGCTCCTCACCCGCGACACCGACACGTGAACCGGTCGGACCGTCGTTCGTGATCGCACACGCCAGCTCACTCGAGCACGTGTCGCTCGCGCTGGTCGGTCTCGCCTCGATCGCGCTGTACGGGTGGGCGTGGTTCGGGATCAGGCATGCATCGCCGTGGCGTCTCGTCGCCTGGGCCGCCGGGGTCGCCACGGTGCTCGTCTCCGTGCTCCCGGCCATGGAACGGTGGTCGCAGCGGTCGTTCTCCGGACACATGGTGCAGCATCTCGCGATGATCGTCGTCGCCTCCCCGCTGCTCGTCGTGGCGAAGCCGGTCGGGACGATCCGTGCACTCGGTTGGGGACCGAAGCACACGACCCCGGTCGAGCGTGGACTGGCGCGGCGATGGCGATCGCACGGTGCGATCGTGTCGGCGGCGGCATTCGTCCTGGTCCTCTACGCGACGCATCTCACGACGATCTACGACTCGGCGCTGCGCAACCGGTTCGTGCACGACGTCGAGCACGTCGCGTACCTTGCGAGCGCGATCGCCCTGTGGGCTGCGTTGCGTTCGGCTGGCCGGCAGTCGGGGCCCGAGCGGATCGGGGCGGTCTTCGCCGTGATCGGTGGCAGTGCGCTGCTCGGCATCGTGTTGATCTCGGCGTCGAGCCCGCTCATCGCCACCTACGAGGATCGTCTCGGACCCGTCGACGCGCTGGCGGATCAGCGTTCGGCGGCATCGCTGATGTGGGTCGGCGGGACGGCGACCACCCTGCCGCTCCTGTTGATCGCCGTGTGGTCGTGGGCCTCGGCCGAGGAGCGGGTCGCCGAACGCCGAGAGTCACTCGTCGATGCGACCTCGACGAGCAGCGCCGGATCCGACGTCCAGCGGTGACGTGAGCACCTGCTCCGGCGCATCGTGAAAGACTGAACCGATGGCCACGAGGCACGACGACGTCGACGCATACATCCGTCGCTCCGAGCGATGGCCGAACGAGATCGCCGCGCTCCGGCCGGTGCTCCTCGGTTGTGGCCTGTCCGAGGAACTCAAGTGGGCCAAGCCCTGCTACAGCCACGGTGCGGCGAACATCGTGGTCGTCCAGGAGATGAAGAACTTCCTCGCTCTGATGTTCTTCAAAGGCGTGCTGCTCGGGGACGTCGACGGCGTGCTCGAGCCGAACGGTCCGAACTCACGCTCGGCGAGCCGCATGTGCTTCCGCTCCGTCGAGGACGTCGAACGTCTCGCCGACACCGTCGTCGCCTACGTGCGCGAGGCAGTCCAACTCGAAGAGGACGGTGTCGAAGTCGGTCCGCCACCCGAACTCGTCCTCGTCGAGGAACTGCAGGCCCGCCTGGACGGCGATGCGACGTTGCGGTCGGCGTTCGAGGCGTTGACCCCGGGTCGGCAACGCGAGTACCACCTGCACATCTCGGGTGCGAAGCAGGCGTCGACGCGCGAGTCGCGGGTGGACACGTGCGTTCCCAAGATCCTGGACGGCAGAGGGCTCCGGGACCGTTGACCGCCGTCGGCACCACGCCGTCGGACCGGAGCTGTCCAGCGGCGACACTCAGCGTTCTACGCAGACGCTGATCTCGCACACAGCGGGCTCTCAGATTGGCGCCCCATCCTCGTCCACATGCCTTGGAACAACCTCCCCGATTCACCCACCGATGCGTCCACCGACTCGTTCACTGGCGTGCGTGCAGGCTCGCCGGTGTCGCCGCCGACCTTCGCTCCACCGGCACCTCCGTACGGTCCTCCACCGGCCGTCAACCCTTTGATGGCGACGCAGCGAACGACGCGCCGTCGCCCTCGGTTCGGGCTCGGTGTCGTGACGGGTGTCGCTGTCTCCGCGGTGCTCGCGGCCGGGACGCTCGCCGTCGTCGACACCGGTGCGTCGCCTGCGCCGTCGGTGGCGGTGAGCGGCGACGCATCGTCGAACGACACCGACCTGGCATCGTTCTCGTCGGTCGGCGATCTCGTCGAGGCGGCTCGTCCCTCGGTCGTCTCGATCCACCAGACGGTGACTCGAGCGCGACGCTGTTCGGCAACGTTCAGGAAGGGATCGGTGCGGGGACCGGCTTCGTGCTGTCCGCGGACGGGTACATCGTCACCAACAGCCACGTGGTTGCCGAGGGTGACGACACGGTCGTCGAATTCGACGACGGCTCCACGGAACCGGCCGAGATCGTGGCGCAGTCGGTCGCTCAGGACCTGGCGGTCTTGAAGGTCGACCGAACGGGCCTCACACCGCTCCCGGTGGGGAACTCCGATGAGCTCCGCCTCGGCGACCGACTCGTTGCGATCGGCTTTGCGCTCGACCTGAACGGCGAGCCGTCGGTGACGACCGGCGTGCTGTCCGCCACGGACCGCTCGCTGACCGAACCCGGCGGTCAGCAACTCGTCAACCTGTTGCAGACCGACACGGCGATCAACCCGGGCAACTCGGGTGGTCCGCTGCTGAACGAACAGGGTGAGGTGATCGGCATCAACACCGCCATCGCGGGGCAGGCGCAGAACATCGGGTTCGCGATCGCCATCACCCAGGCGGAACCGATCATCGCTGAGCTGCGTGCGGGAACGGTGCCGGAGACGGCGTTTCTCGGGATCGCCTCCCAGCCGAGCACGACCTCGACCCCGGGCGCCGAGATCGTCGAGGTCACCCCGGGAAGCGCAGCGGCGGAGGCCGGCCTGGAGGTCGGAGACGTCGTGACGGAGATCGACGGCGACGACATCGACGGGCCCGAGGCCGTGGGAGTGGTCATCGCCGGGCACCGCCCCGACGACGACGTCAGCATCACGGTCGAACGTGCGGGACAGTCAGTGGGTCTCGACGCTCAGCTGGGATCTCGTCCGAACTGAGCCCGCCGTCCGGCGATGCGTTCCGGAGCCGCACGACGACGGTGAGTCCACTCGGTTGGTTGCGGTGCGCGTCGATCGTGCCGTCCAGCGAACGGACGATCGCTGCAACGATCGAGAGCCCGAGGCCGCTCCCGCCGGTGGCCCGGGTTCGGGCGTCGTCGACCCGGTAGAAGCGGTCGAAGAGGCGGGGAGCGCAGCCACCGGGACGCCGGGGCCGGTGTCGCTGACGCTGAGTTCGACAACGTTCCCGACGTCGGTGAGATGCACATCACACGTCGTGCCGCTCGGCGTGTGGGCACGAACGTTGGCGAGCAGGTTGTCGACGACCTGACGCAGACGAGCACGGTCGCCGTGGACGCTGACGACCTGGGTGACGTGCAGTGTGATCGGCCGGCTGGCATCGACGGTTCGCGCTCCGTCGATCGCGGCGAGCACCAGTTCGGTGAGATCGACCTCCTCGTCGAGCAGCGTCGGATTCTCGTCGAGACGAGCGAGCAGCAGCAGGTCGTCGACCAGTTCCGCCATGCGTTCGGTCTCGTTGCGGATACCGGCCATGGCCCGGTCGAGGTCTTCGGGTCGATCACGGGCGCCGTGCTCGAACAGTTCGGCGTACGCCGCAGTCGCTGCGATCGGTGTACGCAGCTCGTGAGATGCGTCGGCGACGAAACGTCGCATCCGAGCCTCTGATTCGGTGAGTTCGCGCAGCGTCATCTCGCGCTCGGCTCGGGCCGACTTCAAGCGGTCCAGCATCGCGTTGAGGCTGAGCGCCAGCTCACCGACCTCGGTGCCCGGTCGAGCGCCGGGCACGCGGTGCTCGTCGAGGTCGTCGTCGGTGATCGATGATGCGCTCGACTGCACTCGACGCAACGGTGTGAGCCCGGACGTGACGAGCCACCACGCGAGCAGCATCGCGACCACGATGGCGATGCCGCTTGCGCCGACCAGGATGCCGAGCAAGGTCGATGTGGTCTGGCGAACGTCGCTCAGCGACTGCCCGACGATGAGCGTGTGGTTCCCGGCAAGCCGATCGACCCGGGCCCGGAGCTCGTCGCCCCCAACGGTGCGGATCGTCTGAATCGTGTCGAGGGCCTCGAGCGAGGCGGGTTCGGCGATGGGGTCGGCGACACGACCGGCCGGAGTCGGGTCGGATTGGAACTCGATGGACCCGGCGTCGAGGATGACCACGTGGAGGCCGGGTGCGATGGCTGGGATCGCCAACCAGTCGCGACGGTCTCGCGACGACGCCAGCTGCCGGACCGGCGTCTGCGCCCGGTCGAGGGTGTCGTCGACCTGGTTCACCTGTGCGTCTCGCACCAGCACGTACGTCGTGACGTCGACGACGGTCAGCGCGAACAGCATCGTGAGCGCGGTGGCGATCAGCAGCCGCAGCCGAAGCGACATGGTCAGGCCGCGTCCGGCTCGCGGAACACGTATCCGACGAGTCGGACGGTGTGGATCAGGTCGGGTCCGTGGCGGTTCAGCTTCTTGCGGAGGTAGCTGACGTAGGTCTCGCAGATGTTCGAGTCGCCGCCGAAGTCGTAATGCCAGACGTGATCGAGGATCTGGTGCTTGGACAGGACCCGGTCGTGGTTCTTCATGAAGAACTCGAGCAGTGAGAACTCGGTGGCGGTGAGTTCGACGGTCGCCCCGTTGCGGATGCAGCGGTGAGCATCGACATCGAGTTCGATGTCGGCGTAGCGCAGGAGGTCGGTGGTCGACGTTCCGCTCGCTCGTCGGAGGATGGCCTTGACCCGCATCACCAGCTCCGCCAACGAGAACGGCTTGGTCAGGTAGTCGTCAGCTCCGGCGGCGAACCCTGCAGCCTTGTCGTCGAGGCTGTCACGAGCGCTGAGGAAGAGGATCGGGGTGTCGATCCGGTCCTCCCGGAGGCGGGTCGCCACTCCGAAGCCGTCGAGGTCCGGCAGCATGACGTCCAACACGACGAGGTCGATCGTGGCGTCCTGCGCAGCCGCGAGTCCGGCACGCCCCGACGTGGCTTCGGTGACGTCGAAGCCTTCATAGCGCAGAGCGGTCGCGACCGCGTCGACGAGGGATGGCTCGTCGTCGACCACCAGGATGCGTGCCGTTCGGCTGTGCTGCTGATCATCATGGGTCGTCATCCAAATCGCCGTTTTCCTGATGTGGGGCGGGCTCTCGACGATAGCTCGATCCCTCTGTGCAGCGGCCTCACCCGCCGCCGATCGATGACGTCGAGCCGCACCGTCCAACAGAAGTGAGGCAAGATGTTGTCATTCAGTTAAGCAACCTTTACAGTCGCTGTCCATGCAGCGTCACCACGCCCTCCCCGCCCTCATGGTCGCCACCATCGTCCTCGCCTCGTGCGGGAGCGACGAAGGTGGCGTCGGTGAGGACATGCTGACCGACGCGGTGGGCACGTACGCCGACGGCGTTTACGCCTCGTATGCCACGAGCCTCGAATCGGCGACGACGATGGACTCGGCGATCGATGCCTTCGTCGCCGATCCGACCGCCGCCACGATGACCGCCGCCAAGGATGCGTGGCTCGCCGCCCGCGACGACTACGGGCACACCGAGGCCTTCCGATTCTCCGGTGGACCGATCGACAACGACGAGGACGGCACCGAAGGCCTGATCAATGCCTGGCCGATGGACGAGGCGTACGTCGACTACGTCGAAGGTGATGCCGAGGCAGGCATCGTCAACAACCCGGACGAGTTCCCCACCATCGACGCAGCGTTGCTGACCGAGGCGAACGAGGCGGGCGGCGAGACCAACATCTCCACCGGGTGGCACGCCATCGAGTTCCTGCTCTGGGGTCAGGATCTCTCCGCGCGGACGGCCCGGGCGACCGTCCGGCGAGCGACTACTCCGATGCGGAGAACGCCGATCGTCGCGGGACGTACCTCGTCGAGGTGTCCGACCTGTTGCTCGTGCATCTCGGTGACCTCGTGGCCGCATGGGATCCGGCGGCGGACGGCAACTACCACGACGAGTTCACGACCGCCGACCCCGAGGAGTCGATGACGAAGATCATCACCGGCATCGGTGAACTCAGCCGCGGCGAACTCGCCGGCGAACGGATGAACGTGGCCTACGCCGCACGGTCACAGGAGGACGAACACTCCTGCTTCTCCGACAACACCCACAACGACATCATCGCCAACGCGGTCGGCGTGCAGCGGGTGCTCACCGCTGACTACCCCGGTGACGTGTCCGGCACGAGCGTGCTCGACGTGATCCGCGAAGCCGACGGCGAACTCGCCGATGCACTCGAAGCCGACGTTGCGGCCAGTGTCACGGCCGTCGAGATGATCCCTGCACCGTTCGATCAGCACCTGCGCGACGGCGTCTCGGACGACGACCCGGGTCGCGCCAGTGTCCTCACGGGGATCACCGCCCTCGAAGCCCAGACGCCGACGATCGTCGCGGCCGCCGAAGCACTCGGCCTGACGATCAACGTCACCTGATCGATGCACATGACCGTTCCGTCCGTGAGGACTCCTGCGACATCGCTGCTCCTCGCCCTGGTGGTCGCCCTCGGTGGAACGGTCGCTTCGTGCGGCGGTGATGTGCGCCGCCTGCCGCGTTGGGCGGCGACACGACACGAGACGTGGCTGGCAGCACCGCCTTCGGGTTCGCAGCTCCGACGCTGACGAACGAGGAACGTCGCCTGTTCGAGGTGGGTGACTCCTTCTTCACCCAGAACTGGGTGACCGCACCGGCCTCGACCGACGCACGTGACGGTCTGGGTCCGATGTTCAACGCTCAGTCCTGCGCCTCGTGCCATCTGCGCGACGGACGCGGGATCCCTGCGTCGACCGGGTCGGGTGAGCTGGGATTGTTGCTGCGACTCTCGGTGCCGGGTGCCGACGCGTTCAGCGGACCCGTTCCGCACCCGGTGTACGGCGACCAGTTGCAGGATCGGTCGATCAACGGTGTGCCGTCGGAAGGCGAACTCGTCATCACCTACGAGGAGCAGCCCGGCACGTACGCCGATGGCACCCGATACACGTTGAACTCACCGACCTACCGGATCGACGCACCAGCGTTCGGGCCGCTCGACGAGGGTGACGGCTCGGGCTGATGATCTCGCCCCGACTGGCACCCCAGGTGATCGGCATGGGGCTGCTCGAAGCCATCCCAGAGGCCGACATCCTCGACAATGCCGACCCCGACGACCTCGACGACGACGGCATCTCGGGGCGCCCGAACTCGGCGTGGAACCCGGCGACGCAAGCCATGGAACTCGGTCGATTCGGATGGAAGGCCAATGCCCCGACGCTCGAAGCCCAGGCGGCGAACGCCTTCCTCGGCGACATGGGCCTCACCAGCTCCCTCAACCCGGTCGAATCCTGCACGACCGAGCAGACCGACTGCCTGGCGGCACCGAACGGGTCCGACGCCGACGAACTCGAGGTGCGCGACGACCTCCTCGGAGCCGTCACGTTCTACACCCGGACGCTCGCCGTGCCGTCTGCGCGTGACACGGAGAACGACGACGTCCAGCGTGGCGCCGACGCATTCGCCGACATGGGTTGCGCGTCATGCCACGTCGACACCTTCACGACCGCCTCGATCGACGACATCGGCGTCGCCGCACTCAGCGACCAGACGATCCACCCGTACACCGATCTCCTGCTGCACGACATGGGGGAGGGGCTGGCCGACGGACGCCCCGACTTCGAAGCCACCGGCACCGAATGGCGCACACCTCCCCTCTGGGGTCTCGGCCTGATCGACGACGTGAACGGCGAACGCTTCTTGCTGCACGACGGTCGGGCACGCACGATCGAAGAAGCAATCCTCTGGCACGGCGGCGAAGGATCCGTCGCCATGGAGGCGTTCCGCAACGCCGACGCCGACACTCGATCCGACATCGTTGCGTTCCTGGAGTCCCTGTGAACATCTCTCGCCGAACGGTCGCCATCGGACTGATCTGCGTCCTCGCGCTCGCCGCCTGTGGCGGTGACAGCGGGCCGAGCCGAGCGGAGGCCATCGCCGCGATCACGTCCTCCGTCGTCCCGGCCCGCTACGACGCCTTCGCGACCCGAGCCGAGCAACTCACCGCAGCGACCGATGCGTGGTGCACCGACGCCGACGGCGGTGCCCTGGCCGCCGAGGTCGAGGCAACCCGACTGGAATGGGTGTCGGTCTCCCCGTTCTGGTTCGGCCCGGTGATGGAGCGACGCTCCCGCTTCATCGTCGACCCGACGGTCACCGCCGACCAGGTGAGCGAGATCATCGAGGGCTCGGACCCGCTCGATGCCGCAACGCTGCGCAACCTCTACGGGGCCGACCAGCGAGGTCTCGGAGCAATCGACCAACTCGTCGACATCGTCGGCGATGGCGACCCGGCGGAGCGGGAGTGCGAGTACGCCAAGGCATCCGCTGGTCTGGTCGCCGAGGAGGCCGCTGCGCTGGCCGCAGCGTGGAGCGATCAGGGCGCCGACTTCGCCGCCGACGACGAGGCCGCGAACGATGCAATCGAGTCGATGGTGAACGAAGTGCTCTTCGGTCTCGTGACGCTCGAGAACGACCCGGACGTCGCTGCCGCCACCGCCAAGCTCGCTGCGATGCGATGGGCGATCCTGGGCGAATCGAATGCGTCGACCGGCGACGTCGACGGCCTCGCTCCGCTGCTCGACGACGAGATCGTCGAGCAACTCGCCACCGAGTTCGATGCAGCCGCCGACCTCGACGGCGATGCACTGATGGTGCTGGAAACCACCATCACGACCAACGTTGTCAGCGCGCTCGGGCTGTCCATCCAGTTCTCCGATGCCGACGGCGACGGCTGACCTCCGCGCCGAGTCGGTCGCTCCGGTTCCGAACCGGAGCGACCGACTCGGACAAGCGGAGGTCGCGGCCGGGTCGTTCGTTGCGTTCCGTGTCGCCTTCGGCGTACTGGTCGCTGTCGGCCAGATGCGGTTCATCGCCCGCGGGTGGGTCGACGATTTCTACCTCGCCCCAACGAACCACCTGACCTACCCGGGTTTCGAATGGGTGCAGCCGCTCCCGCCGCCAGCGATGTACGCGGTGGTCGGCGGGCTCGCAGTGCTCGGCGTGCTGATCGCCTGCGGTGTCCGCACTCGCACGTGCGCAGCGGTGTTCGCCGCCGGTTTCGCCTACTGCGAACTGATCGACGCCGGGCTCTACCTCAACCACTACTTCTTCGTCACCCTGGCCGCCGTCGTCCTCGCGATCGTGCCCGGCCCGGTCGACGGTCGGGTTTCCGCACTCAGCATGTGGGCGCTGCGCAGCCAGCTCGCTGCCGTCTATGTGTTCGCCGGGCTCGCCAAGCTCAACGGCGACTGGCTCCTGCGAGCCGAACCACTACAGACCTGGCTCGCCGCTCGCACCGATCGGCCGATCATCGGTGCATGGCTCGACGAACCGCTCGTGGCCTTCGCGTTCAGTTGGGCCGGCGCCGCGTTCGACCTGACGATCGTTGGGTGGCTGCTGTGGCGCCGCTCACGTCCGCTCGCCTACGTCGTCCTCGTCGTGTTCCACCTCGCGACGGCGATGCTGTTCCAGATCGGCATGTTTCCGTGGGTGATGATCGCGCTGACTCCGATCTTCTTCGCACCCGACTGGCCCCAGCGTTTCCGCTCCGGAGGCGCAGCGCCCCAGAGTCGCTCGGCGGGTGACCGCCCTCGACGCGTCCCGCGTGCCGCGATCTCCGCCCTGCTCGCATTCGCAGCTGCGAACGTCGCTCTGCCGATGCGCCACGTCGCCGCCGACGGCAACGTGCGCTGGAACGACGACGGCTACCTCCTCTCATGGCGGGTGATGCTGACCGAACGGGCGACCCACGTCGTCTACCGAGTGAGCGACCCGTCGACGGGCACGAGCTTCGAGGTGTCGGCCGACCAGGTGCTCGAGCCGTGGCAGGCGTCCGCTGCGATGGTTCGGGCCGACCTGATCCTCACCACCGCGCACCTCATCGCCGCCGACTACGGGCCGACCCTCGGTGACGACGTCGAGGTCCGCGTCGACGCCTTCGTCGCCTGGAACGGTCGGCTACGCCGGCGCTGGATCGACCCTGACGTCGACCTCGCCGACCTCGACCGTTCCGCATCGGCGAGCGACTACGTGCTCCCAGCACCATGACCGAGGAGCAGGTCGCCGACGCGAGTTCGCCCGTTCTGCAACGAGCACTGACCGTGCTGCCGATCGTGCTCGTGCTGGTGATCGCCGCGTTCGCCGTCGTCAGCCTGCGTGACGACGAAGCGACGGCGCCAGCGACTGCCCCTTCCACTGCGGGCGCCGTCGACATCGCCGCCACCGGTCTGCGCTTCGACTCGCTCGAAGAACTTCTCGAAGCGTCCGATCTGGTCGTGGAGGGCCGGATCATCGCCGTCGACGTGGGACGAGCGATCACCGACCCGTCCGATCCGACCGCGGGGTTCACGACAGCACTCTTCCAGCTCGATGTGACCAGCAGTTTTCGTGGTGGTGCCGGAGCGTCGCTGATCGTCGAGCAGGAGGCAGCGTTGCTCGACGGAACGCCGATCACCGTCAACGGGCTCACGCCGAACGACGTGGGCGACACCGGATTCTGGTTCCTCGTTCGAGGTCCCGACGATGCTTTCCCCTACGTGGCGCTCGTGAACGAACAGGCCCGGATCCTCGTGGACGACACCGGCCGGATCAGCGACGCCGACCCAGCCCTCGGCGAGTTCTCGAGTGCTGACGACCTGCGGGCCAGGCTTGCGAGATGACGCTCTCCGGAGTGTGCAAGCGACGGTTGTCGGTCGAAAGCCAGGGCTGAATCGAAGCTGTCCTTGCACTTGTAGTTAGGAATACCTAACATCAAGTGAGTGGCACGGTTTCAACACACTGCGATTCGCAGCGCACTGCCGCTCGCACTGGTCCTCGGCGCTGCATGTTCGGCGACATCGAACGAGACGTTGCGTCCGACGCCTGCGGCATCGGTTGCGCCGCAGTCGTCGACGGCGCCATCCTCGACCCAGTTGACCACGAGCCAGCCGGCGGCGAGTCGGACAATGCCGAGTCAGGCAACGCCGACACCGACGACGCCGGGGCAGACCGAGACGCCGGCGCCGGACGAGATGCGGATCGTCCCGGTCGACGGAGATCTGGCCGAGATCGTGTTCGGCGCCTGGGCTTGGGCGACCAGGTGGTGGCAACCGACATCTCGGCGACCTACCCGGCAGAGGCCGACGAACTCCCCGAAGTCGGCTACCAGCGAGCGCTGTCGCCTGAGCCGATCCTCGGTTTCGAGCCGACCATCGTGCTGGCGACCGACCTCGCCGGCCCGACCGAAACACTCGACGACCTCGAACGTCTCGGTGTGGAGGTCGTCGTCATCGAACGCAGCAGCACATCCAGCGGGCCGGGTGACAAGATCCGCGCGGTCGCCGACAGCGCTCGGCGTGTCAGCCGGCGGCGAAGCACTCGCCGACGGTGTCGATGCGGAGATCGAGGCAGCGGTCGATCGGGCGAGTGGGCTCGTCGATCGACCGCGTGCTCGGCGCGCTCTACGTGCGCGGCGACAACGTGCAACTGCTGCTCGGTGAGGGCGGCGGTGTCGACTGGCTGATCGAAGCGGCCGGCGGCGTGGACATCGCTGCAGACCTCGGCATCGTCGACAACGCACCGATCAACGCCGAGTCACTGATCGTGGCTGCACCGGACGTGCTGATCGTCCCCGAGCGTGGCCTCGAGTCGGTCGGCGGGCTGGACGGGCTCCTCGAACTCCCCGGCATCGCCGAAACCCCTGCCGGACGTGGCGGTCGGATTCTCGTCTACGACGACCAGTTCCTGCTCGGCAACGGGCCGCGCACCGGCGCACTCCTCGAACAACTCATCACCGACCTGCACGGAGCCAACGAATGACTGTCATCCCGAACACACACGCACCCGACGACGACGTCGCGATCGAGCCCGCTCCATCGCCGCACGAGACCTCCGGGCCACCGGTCGCCGGCGACGTGGAGAGCTTCCCGTCACACGCCGAACTGGCGAGGACCCTCGTCGCCGACGGTGGCGTCGCCACGCTGTCGACGCTCACGCCGTCCGGCCACCCGTACGCGTCGATCGCTCCGATCTCGGTGCGAGCCGACGGAGCGGCGCTGATCTGTGTGTCCGACCTCGCGGAACACACTCGAGAACCTGCGACGGGATCCCCGCGCCAGCCTGCTCGTCGAAGAACGGCGGACCGGTGACGTGGATCCGCTGTCGCTCGCTCGGGTGACGCTGCTGGGTTCGTTCGTGCCTCACGACATCACCCCCGACGAACGCGCCGGCCACCTCGCCGTCCACCCGTTCGCTCGCCACTACGTCGACTTCGACGACTTCTCCTGGTGGCGCTTCGAGACGCTGAACCTGCGCTACGTCGGAGGGTTCGGCGTGATGGGCTGGTCGACCGCCGACGAGTACCGCGACGCCGAGGCCGACCCGGTGATCCCGTTCGCCGGTCCGATGATCGAGCACCTCGACGCCGATCACGCAGACGCCTGCACATCGATCGTCCAGCGCCTCGGCGGTGTGGCGGAGGCAACTGCGGTATGCACCGCGGCCATCGATCGATACGGCATGACGTTCGACGCGTTCGCCGGGCCCGGCGGAGCGCTCCTCGCGATCTCACGAGTGGCCTTCCCCGAGCCGCTCACGGCGCCCGACCAGGTGCGGGCGGCATCCGTCGATCTCGTCCACCGCGCTCGATCCGCCGGCTGACCGACTCGCGCTTCCCCGACCCCTTGACCCATCGATTCCCACATCCCGAACGAGGAACACCACCATGACACCACTCGAACGACTCCGGCTCGCCGGTGCACTCGCCCACAGCGTCCAGGGCGCCGAACTCCGGCTGCACACCGGCAACGGTGACCAGATCGTCGTCAGCCATCACCCGGCTGCCGACCTCGACCCGTGCGTACTTCGCCGGGTGATCGTCGCGAGCTCCTGCCCTGACGGCACCGACTACTCCGGGCGGATCGCCGACATCGACGTCGGCGGCGCGCTCGTCGACATGGGTGGCGGCGTCTTCGGCACCAGTCGTGACGGTGGTGAGCAACGTTGGATCGTCAGCCTGTTGCAACCCGACCGCGTGATCCGGCTGCTCGACGGTGTCGGCCACGGTCTCGTCGACGACGACGGCATGCACGCCTGCGTGAAGCCGGACCCGTGCATCGGTGTCACGACGATCCTGATCACGTCGACCGACCCGAGCTTCGATCATGGCGTCGACCTGGTGGCGGCCGAAGTCGCCGCCGCCTGCTTCGTCGAGGAACTCGTGAGCTCGATCCCGGGCCTCACCCACGACGTGTCGCCCTCGACAGGGGGGCAGTCATGACGCGGGTCGTGACGAGCGGCCTCGTGGCGGTCGCGATGCTGCTCGCTGCCTGCGGATCCGGCGAGTCGACGAGCGAGGCGCCCGTCGGGACGAGCGCTGAGCCCGAAACCACGGACGTCTCACCTGCGGAGTCGGAGACTCCTGACGAGCCCGCCGACGAGACGTCGACGAGCGAGGGCGATGAATCGGCCGACGTGGACGATGCGGCTACTGCAGCGTTCCCCGTGACGATCGAGCACAAGTTCGGCGAGACGATCATCGAGGCCGAACCGGTTCGAGTCGTGTCCGTCGGCTTCAACGAGCACGACTTCCTCCTCGCGCTCGGCGTCACGCCCGTCGGGTTGCGCGAGTGGTACGGCGAGCAGCCGAACGGTGTGTGGCCGTGGGCGCAAGCCGAACTCGGCGACGCGACACCTGAGGTGATCGCCCCGGATGTGATCAACTTCGAACAGGTCGCGGCGATGGACCCCGACCTCATCGTGGGCGTGTGGTCGGGCATGACCGCCGAGGACTATGAGCTGCTCGCAGCCATCGCTCCGACGGTGGCGCAACCGGACACCTACGACGACTACGGCACGCCCTGGCAGGAACAGACGAAGATCCTGGGACGAGCGACGGGCCGGACGGCCGAGGCGGAGGCTGTGGTCGCCGACCTCGATGACCGATTCGCTTCCGTTCGTGACGAGCACCCGGAATGGGCCGACCAGGAGGCATCCGTCGCGTTCGTGTTCGAAGGCAACCCCGGGCCGTACACCTCGCAGGACACGCGCAGCCGGATCATGGTCGACCTCGGCTTCTCGATCCCGGAGATCAACGACTCGGGTGGAGAGAACTCCTTCTACCTCGAGCTGACCCCGGAGAACATCGAACCCCTCGACGTCGACCTGCTGGTCTGGACCTACAGCACCGACGAGGAGCTCGACGTGATCCTGAACGGGC
Source organism: Ilumatobacteraceae bacterium (assembly GCA_963797925.1). Taxonomy (GTDB): domain Bacteria; phylum Actinomycetota; class Acidimicrobiia; order Acidimicrobiales; family Ilumatobacteraceae; genus Ilumatobacter_A. The sequence continues at coordinate 902,659 of CAWCQZ010000004.1, forward strand.
TCCCGACGCGGCCTTCGCTCGGTGTGGTGCAGGACGGTCGAGAGGTGTTCGCCGATCCCGCACTCACGGGAGCGTTCTCGCATGCGAGCCCGCTGAGCCTCGAGTTCGCACTCGACGAGTTGATTCCAGAGATCGAAGCGGCAGCGGACGGCGACCCGGCGAGCGTCGTCCCGTCGGCGATGGAGGTCGGGGCCGTCGGGGTTGTCGAGCCCGCTGACGAGTCCTCCGACGAACCCGAGGCTTCAGATGGCGACGCGGCAGGCGGCGACGCGACCGATGCGGATGCCGCCAGTGCGGCGTGGTCGACCGTGTTCGACTCGACGGTGCCGTTCGCAGACAAGTCGGCGTTCATGGCAGAGGCCGCAGAACTCGAAGCGACCGTCGAGGCGTACACGGCAGCCGGCGCAGGGTTCGGCGGGATCAGCCTCGAGCCGACCGGCGTGACCGTGGATGGTGGCTCGGCCACGATCACCTACGACGTCAACTTCGGGGAGAACCCGGCCTACGGCGACCAGACCGGCACGGTCACCCTGGTCGACGGCGTGTGGACGGTCAGCCGCGACGAGTTCTGCTCGTTCATGTCATCGGCCCGGGTTCCGTGCCCGTGATGTCGGATCGACCGTTCACATCCGACCACGACACGCCTCCGACCGTGCAGGACGCAGCACTCCTCGACGGCCCGGTCGGACGTCGCGGCGTCGCTGGCTCGTTCGGCGTTCGTCGGCTCCGACGTTGCAACAGATCGCCGAACTGGCGGCCCAGGCCGACTGGGCGGACGGGGCCGCGTCGTGCTGCCCCTGCGTTGATGTGGGCTACCTTGCTGTTCGCCGTTAGGAAAGCCTAACCTCATGTCGATGCTGCTGGAAGCCGACGCCGAGCATGCGGGTTCGACGCTCGTCGATGACGCGACGACACGTCGGCCCTGGTCGCTTCCGCGGCGGATGACCGGTGTCGTCGTTCTCCTCGTCTGCGTGGCGTTCGGGATGTTGCTGTCGCTCGCAGTGGGCGCCAAGTCGATTCCGTGGGGAACGGTCGTCGACTCGTTGACCGTCTACGACGCGGAGGTCACCGACCACCTGATCGTCCGCGAACTGCGCCTCCCTCGGACGATGTTGGGCGTGCTCGTCGGCGCCGCACTCGGCGTCGCCGGAGCCCTGATGCAGGGAGTCGACCCGCAACCCGCTCGCCGACCCTGGCCTGCTCGGCGTGAACGCTGGAGCCTCGTTCGCCGTCGTCCTCGCGATCTGGGCGTTCGGGATCACGTCGGTCTCGGGCCTCGTGTGGTTCGCCTTCGTCGGAGCAGCGACTCACCTCCGTGGCGGTCTACGTGCTCGGCACGGCGGGTCGAGGCGGCGCCACCCCGGTTCGGCTCGCCCTCGCCGGTGCTGCGCTCGCGGCGTTGCTCTTCGCGCTCACGCGAGCGGTCACGTTGCTCGATCAGGCGACGCTCGACCAGTTCCGATTCTGGGCGGTGGGTTCGCTCGCCGGGCGAGGCACCGACGTGGCCGGCCAGGTCGCGCCGTTCATCATCGTGGGACTCGTCCTCGCGATCGGTGCGGCGCGCCAACTGAATGCGATGGCGCTCGGCGACGACGCAGCGAAAGCGCTCGGCACGAAGATCCAACTGACCCGGGTGGTGAGTGTCCTGGGCATCACACTGCTGTGCGGCAGTGCGGTGGCGGCCGCCGGGCCGATCGGGTTCGTCGGCCTCGTCGTGCCACACGCCGTTCGCTCCTGGTTCGGACCCGACCAACGTTGGTTGGTCCCGACTTCGGCCCTTGCCGGTGCGGCGTTCCTGCTCCTCAGCGACACGCTCGGCCGGGTCGTCGCCCGTCCGGGCGAAGTGCAGGTGGGCATCATGACCGCGGCGATCGGTGGGCCGGCGTTCGTGCTGCTGGTGCGCCGGACACGGATGGCGCAACTGTGACGGACATGCTCGATCTCGCCGACGAGACTCCGGCGCCCGTGGCGCTCACCGTTCGCGTCATCCGTACCGGATCCTTCTCTGTCCGTCTCGACCCACGAGCGATCACGGTGTGCACCGTGCTCGCTGTGCTGATCGTTGCCGTCGGGCTCTGGTCGATCAGCGTCGGCGACTTCCCCATTCCCATCTCGGACGTCATCTCGACGATCATGGGCAACCCGACCGAGGACTCCGAGTTCATCGTCGGGACCCTCCGCCTTCCGAGGGTGCTCGTCGGAGCCGGCGTCGGCGCGGTGTTCGGCATGTCGGGTGCGATCTTCCAATCGCTCGTGCGCAACCCGCTCGGTTCCCCTGACATCATCGGTTTCACCGGCGGCGCCGCGTTCGGCGCCGTCGTGATGATCGTCTCGACCGACGCCAGCACCTTCCAGGTGTCGATGGGCGCTGTTGCAGGCGGACTCGTTGCCGCCGTGGCGGTCTACTTGCTCGCATGGAAGCGCGGCGTTGCAGGCGTACCGCCTGGTGCTCGTCGGCATCGGTGCAGGGTTCGCGATCTCTGCGGCGATCGACTACTTGATCACCCGCGCCGAGATCAACGACGTGCAGCGCGCCGCAGTGTGGCTGACCGGCTCGCTGAACGGTCGCAGTTGGGACGAGGTTCGCATCGTCGCCGTCGCACTCGCGGTGCTGGGGCCGCTGGCGGTCCTGATGCAGCGCAACCTCGATCGCCTCGACCTCGGCGATGACACAGCGGCAGGGCTCGGGGTGAACGTCGGCCGCGCCAAGTTGATGCTGGTGCTCGTCGGTGTCGGCCTGGCGGCACTCGGCGTCGCCGCGGCGCGGCCCGGTTGCCTTCGTGGCGTTCGTGTCGGGGCCGGTGGCCCGTCGCCTCGTCAGTTCGCCGCGAGCGTGCATCGTTCCGGCTGCATTCGTGGGTGCGCTCGTCACCGTCCTCGCCGATCTCGCCGCTCGGCGCATCCTCGCTCCGACCGAACTTCCCGTCGGGGTCATGACCGCGCTGATCGGCGCCCCCTACCTGCTGTGGCTCCTCACCCGGCAAGCCCGAACCGGAGCTCTCTGATGACTGCACCCGACACCTCGTCCTCCACCGGGGCTCGCTGCGCGCCACCGGCGTGACGCTCGCGTACGACGACCACGTCGTCGTCGACCACCTCGACCTCGCCATCCCCGACGGAGAGGTCACCGCCATCGTCGGACCGAACGCATGTGGCAAGTCGACGCTGCTGAAGGCACTCGCTCGGCTGCTCAAGCCATCCGGTGGTCAGGTGATCCTCGACGGCGAGCTGATCCACAAGATGCCCACCAAGGACGTGGCCCGTCGGCTCGGCCTGCTCCCGCAGACGCCGATCGCTCCGGAGGGGATCACCGTCGTCGACCTCGTGGCTCGTGGCCGGACTCCTCATCAGAAGCTGTTCCAGCAGTGGTCCGAGGCCGACGAATTCGCTGTGAGGTCCGCGCTCGACGCAACCGGCACCTCCGAGCTCGCCGACCGGACCGTCGACGAACTGTCGGGTGGGCAACGTCAGCGCGTGTGGATCGCGATGGCGCTTGCTCAAGAAACCGAGTTGCTCCTGCTCGACGAACCCGACGACCTTCCTCGACATCGCCCACCAGATCGACGTACTCGACCTGGTCGAGCAACTGAAGACCGAGCGTGGCCGCACCGTCGTCGTCGTGCTGCACGACTTGAATCTCGCGTGCCGGTACGCCGACCACGTCGTTGCGATGCGTGACGGAGCGCTCGTTGCGTCGGGGTCGCCGCGCGACGTGATCGACGCCGACACGGTTCGAGCGGTGTTCGGCCTGGAGTCGATCGTGATCGACGACCCGGTCAGTGGCACGCCGCTGGTCGTTCCGATCAGCTCACGAATCGCAGGCCACGACAGCAAGGTCTCGGCGGTGTCGCCGGGTCAGGCCCGAACAACGTGGTGGTCGTCGGCGGGAGTCAAGCGCCGCGGGCGCCGATCGTGGCCTGATCGAGCGGCTCGATCATGATGCACTCGCCCGGGCATTCTTCTGCTGCGTCAACGGCGAGATCGACCAGCTTGTCGGGAATCCGGGCGACTCCGCGACCCATGTCGGGCCCGTGTCCAGCGCCGTCGCCGCCGTCGAACACGATCGTCGCGTCGAAGTGGTCCTTGGTCTCCTTGACGACCCACAGGCCGTCGTCACGGGCTTCGAAGACATCCGGGCAGATCTCAGAACAGATGCCATCTCCGGTGCACAGGTCCTGGTCGATCCAGACCATCAGTGTTGCGCTCATCGTTCGTCTCCTTCGGGGGTTGTCAATGCGTACCCTACAAACCGCCTCGCCGATTACCGATTCAGGCGAACCTTCACCGCCGGTCGGAGAGCAGAGAGCAGACGCGGGGTGACGTCTCGTCGTCGAAGTGGAGCACGTCTCGAACGTGAACTCGACGGTGCGGGGCACGCCACGTTCGTCTCCGAGGTCTCGGCCGTGGAGAACCTGACCCCGACCCTGCGCCAGATCACGTTCCGGGGAGGCCTCGACGACTTCGAATCACTCGGCGGGGATCAGTTCCTGTACGTCCTGCTTCCTCCGCCGGGACGGAGCGAGCTCACCGTCGACCGCGACTTCGACTGGCTCGCCCACGAGAGGATGCCCGAGGCCGATCGGCCGGGAGGTGCGTACTACAGCGTCCGGGAGTGGCGACCGACCGAACGCGAGCTCGACATGTGGTTCGTCCTGCACGGTGACGCCGGCGTCTCGTCCGCATGGGCGAGGCGCGCTCGGCCCGGCGATCCCATCGCGCTGTGGGGTCCGCGTCGATCCTTCGAATCGCCCTCGGGAACGACGTCGTACCTCCTCGTGACCGACGAGACCGGATTCGGTGCGGTGTCGTCCGTGATCGACGAATTGCTCGCTGCCGACCCTGACGTGACCGTCACGGTGGTCGCAGAGAGCGACGGACCTGCCGGTCGAGTCCGATTCCCGTCTGGTCGCGGCATCGACGTCACCTGGGTCGATCGTGCGGGTGCGGCGCCCGGAACGACGTCATTGCTCGTCGACGCGGTCCGGTCGATCGGTGTCGCGCCGGGCACCTACGCCTTCGGCGCAGGCGAGTCCCGCCGGATCACCGCCGTGCGCACGCACCTCCGCCACGAGGTCGACCTCAATGCGTCAGAGGTCTCCATGACCGGCTATTGGCGGGCCTCGACGACTCCGCCATCACGGAGCACACCGCTGAACACATGAACGGCCGCTTCGCGCCGGACGTCGCCCGGTACGGAGTGCCGAGGATCGGCTCACGTCGTGATCAGGACGGCGCCGAGCGAGATCACCGCCACGCCCACCCAGGACACGGCACCGAGGACCACGGGCTTCGGGCCGAGCGTGCGGATCCGACCGATGTTCACCGCCGCCCCGAGGCCGACCATGGCAGCCGTCAACACGAGACCTTCGATCTCCTTCGCGGTGTCGAGCACGGAGTCACCGAGTACCCCACTCGTGCGAATCAACACGCATGCGATGAAGCCGGCGACGAAGAGGGGGAGTGGTGACGGGCGCTTCGAAACGTCGTCATCGTTCGCATCGGCAGCGGCGCTGCGTGCCACGGCGCGGGACCGGGCGACGTTGACGCCGGCGACGATCGGCGCGAGCAGCAGGATGCGCGTGAGCTTCACGGCGACGGCAACCGAGAGCACGGCCGCACCACCGTTCGACGCGGCAGCGACGACCTGCGCCGTGTCGTGCACGCTTGCACCGACCCACGTGCCGAGCTGCTGATCGTCGAGGCCGACCAGGTGTCCTGCGAACGGCACCGCGAAGATCGCCAACGTGCCGAACAACGTCACCAGGCCCATCGCCGTCGCGATCTCCTCCTCGGACGCGTCGCTCGCCTCCTCGACCGCGGCGATCGCGGAGAGCCCGCAGATGGCGAAACCCGTACCGACCAGCAACGAGAGTCCGTTGGACAGCCCCATCCGGCGGCCGAGCCACTGCGTGCCGAAGAACGTCGAGAACACGGTGACCACGATCACCGCGACGGTCGTGACGCCGAGGTCGGTGATCTGGCCGATCGACAGGCGGAGCCCGAGCAGCACGACGCCGATCCGCATCAGGCGTTTGGCCGCGAACGTCAGCCCGGGGCGTGTGGACGGCGTGGCCAACCCGATGTTGCCGAGCGCTGCGCCGATGACGACCGCCGCCACGAGTCGGGAGATCGACGAAACGGCGGTGTTGACGAGGACCGCCGCTGCGAGCCCGACGGCAACGAGTGCCAGGCCCGGGAGGTGACGCCGCACAGCGTCGAGAGCGGTTCGGCCGGGGGGAGTGGCGACGGGCGACCCGCCACGGTTCTCCGTCGACACCACGGCTGCAACGATATCGAGCCTCTGAGCTGGGGCGACGTGACGCCTGCGATCGCGTCCGAATCGTGTGTAGGACTTCATGACCCATCGGGTTAGGCACACCTGACAAGCGGCGCTAGAGTTTTCGCCAATGGTCGACTCCATCATCAAGACAGAGCACGTCACCCCGGTGCTCAACGACATCATGCTGGCCGAACTCGCCGGGGTGATCCGGTACACGCACTACTCGCTGGTGATCACCGGTCCGAATCGCTTGCCGCTCGTGGCGTTCATGCAGGAGCAGGCCGACGAGTCGCTCGTACACGCTCGCCAAGCGGGGGAGATCCTCACCGGACTCGGTGGGCATCCGACGCAGGGCATCGCATCGATCGAAGAGTCCCACGATCACAGCATCGAGGCGATCCTGCGAGAGTCGATCGCACACGAACGTCGGGCGCTCGACCTGTATCGCAGCTTGCTCGAACTGGCCGCCGACAACTCCGTGTACCTCGAAGAGTACGCCCGCACCCAGATCGGTCAGGAGGAGCTGCACGTCATCGAGATGAACAAGCTCCTTCGTGACTACACCATCGGCTGACATGGCCCGCCGAACGCTCTCCGCCGTGCCCGAGCGGCCCACCGTTGCGTTGTGCGCCGGCAAGGACTGCCGCAAGCGCTGCGAATTCGCCAAGATCCGCGATGCGCTCGACGCACAGTGCGACGTCGTCGAACTGCGGTGCGTCGGACTCTGCAACGGCCCGGTCGTCGTGATCGATCCGGCGTGCGACAAGCCGGTCGTGTACTCGAAGCTGCGCTCGAAGCGTCAACGCAAACTGGTCATCGCCGCAGCGGCAGGTGACACGCAGAGCCCGACGTGACCTGTCGGGGCGGCGTGTCGCGACGAAGAAGGTCGTCGGCCGGGTGTCGCGACAGACAAGACGTCAGCTGCGTACGACGCCTCGCGCCGCCTGACGTCCCGGCACGCGTTCAAGGGCTCGACGCGTCTGAACGCGTCTCAACGCACGACGAGCACGGGGCACGGTGCGTGGTCGACGAGGTGTTTCGCGACCGACGGGGTGAACACTCGATCCAGAAACCCTCGATCGCGTGATCCGATGACGATCACGTCCGCCTGCTCCTCCGTCGCGATCTCGCAGATTGCCGATCCGGCGTGACCGACCTCGGTCCGGAACGTGAGGTCGGCATCGTCGGGGGCGACATCGCGAATTCCCGAGACGGCGCTCTCGGCGACGTGCTCGAGGATCGACTCGTCCAAGCGGTGGTGCATTCCGGCCACCGTCGTCCCCGCGCCCATCATGCCGACGACCAGCGGTGGGCTCTGATGCACCGTGATGATGGTGTAGCGGCTGTCGCCGCCGAAGAGTTCGTACGCAGCGGCCATCGCGTCTCGAGACTCCGTCGAATCGTCGACTCCGACGAGCACGTGAAGTGAGTTGCCGCCAGTGTTGATCTCGGTGTCGGCGTGAGTGGTCTTCGGTTCCATGGGGTCCTTTCGGTGGGTGAGATCGAGTCGGTTGATCACTGGTGGTCGTCGGGGGGCACAGCGTTGTCGACCGCAGACGACCAGGACGGCGGGGATCCCGCTCTCGACGAGCGGCGTGGCGAGCTCGGGAGCAACCACGACGACGAGGTCGGTGTGATGATCGTTCACGTAACGGGCGACCGCATCACCGAAATCACCGCGCACGACCGATTGAGTGACGGGTTGGGATCCGAAGCCCTGAGCCGTTGCTGCGGCCGCCGCATCTCCGGCGATCAGGTCGGCGGCCCCTTGTGAATCCATCTCCTCCGCCGAGAGTACCGAGGACGCGAAGCCCGTCGCTCCGACGGTGAAGCGCGGGTGTTCGGCAATCACCGACACCACGGTCCAGTGGACGTCCGGGCCGAGGACCTCTTTCGCCACGGCTGCTCCCGCTGGCGACGGTGATGTTCCGTCGATCACGAAGAGAGCATTCGACGCGAACGAGATGTTGGCCATGCTGGGAGGGTTCCCGAATCGGGTGAGATTCAACCGGATGACGACCGGGGCGATGCGGTTTCGCTCATGAGATCGGGCTCGCGGGATTGGACGAGCGACCAGGCGGGTATGCGATCACTCCGCAACTGCGTCTCGACGCATGACCGATTGAGGATCACCACATGACCGACAACAACGACCTGCCCGGGAACCCGGAGAAGGACCCCGACGATTGGGCGACCGGTGACGAGAAGATGACCGGCCCGCAGGCGTCCTATCTCCGCACGCTGTCCCAGGAGGCGGGAGTGGAGTTCGACGAGAACCTCACCAAGGCCGACGCGTCCAAGGCGATCGACGACCTGCAGGCGAAGACCGGGCGAGGCGACGGTCCGGCCGACTGACCGGCGCAGCAGCGGGTTGCACCGCGAACTGTGATTGGCTGGTGAGGTGAGCACGACACACCGCAACGCCTACATGACCGACGAGTTGCAAGCGATCTACGACCAGACGGTCGAGTTCGTGGCCAAGGAGGTCGAGCCGCACGGCGACGCCTGGGAGACCGCCGGCAAGGTTCCACGCGAGACCCTCCAGAAGATGGGCGAACTGGGGATGCTCGGACTGCGCGTCCCGGAGGAGCACGGTGGCCTCGGCATGGGAATGCTCGCCTCGGCCGCGTTCAGCGAAGCGCTCGGCGCCTCGACCTACGCCGGGTTCGACGTCACCGTGCTGGTCCACACCGACATGGCCGGACCGCACCTCGTCAACTCGGGTACGCCCGAGCAGCTCGAGCAGTGGATGCCCGGAGTGCTGTCCGGCGAGACGATCCTGTCGATCGGAGTGAGCCGAGCCCGATGCCGGCTCCGACGTGGCCGGCATCCGCACCGCCGCAGTGAAGGACGGCGACGGTTGGCGGATCAACGGCACCAAGACGTACATCACCAACGGCGTCTACGGCGACATGACGATCGTCGCCGCCAAGACCGATCCGGACAACAAGTACGGCATCACGATGTTCCTCGTGCCCGGCCGGACACCGAGGGCTTCTCGGTTGCCAACAAGCTCGACAAGCACGGCTGGCGATGCTCCGACACGGCGGAGCTCGTGCTCGATGACGCGTGGGTTCCCGACTCCGCGGTGCTCGGCACGGTGCACCGCGGGTTCTACGAGACGATGAAGAACTTCCAGAACGAGCGGATGGTGCTCGTCGGCATGGGGACGGGAGCTGCGCAGGCAGCGATCGATCTCACCAGCGAGTACGTCGGCAACCGCCCGGCGTTCGGTGGTCGGCTCTCCGACCTCGGCGCCATTCGTCAGCGCATGGCGATGAACCAGGCAAAGGTCGACGCTGTTCGCGCCGGGATGTACCACGCTGCCTGGCTCGGGGATCAGGGCATCGACAACGTCCGCGAGATGTCGGGCGTCAAGGCATTCGGCTGCGAGGTCGTGAACGACGTGATGTACGACTGCCTCCAGTTCCACGGCGGCATCGGATACATGCGCGAGTCGACGATCGAACGGATGACGCGCGACGCGCGGATCCTGCCGATCGGCGGCGGCGCCACCGAAGTCATGCTCGAAGAAGTCGCCAAGCGCCTGCTCTGAGACCGTCTCGATACGGGGCGTCAGCCCGCCGGCGGCGACCGTGAGATACGCCGTCGATCTTCTCGTTGATGAGCGAGACGTCGCCGCGTGCCGTCGATAGCTGCCGTTGACCTATGACCGCGATGGCGACGGCCCGGGCCCGTCCATGCGACGTTCGCTCGGATCCTGGATTCGTCGTACGGATCCGAATGCGACCGCTCCCTCGGTGGCCGTCGAGGTCGCCGGTAGGCGACGGGGACCGCCTCGTCGGGACGATCCTCTCGTTTCTGTTGACCGCGACAGTGTCATCGTGGGCTGGTTTCGATCGTCGCCGTGCCGTCGTTCACCGTGAGCACGGTGAGTCCGTCCGGACCGGGGTGAACGTCGATGGTCTGCCCGCTCGTCTCGATGGGATCGAGGTTCTCGACGGTGCCGTCGACGCTCAGGACGTAGGGGTACAGGTCGAAGTCATCGGTGGTGGCGGGGCGCAACGTCACGAGGTACCCGCCGTCGGCGAGCGGAGCGATCTCGTCGACCAGTGCGCTGCAGTCGGCGGGTCGACCGATCGACCAGGACCGGGACCGGTCGGACAGGGTCTCGAAGCACCCGGAGCCCTCGACCTCGGGCAGTCGGGTGTCGGCATCGATCAGGAGGTCGAGTCCGAGCGGATTGTCCGGCCGCCGAGGTGCATCGTGTAGGTCCGGGGGGACTGGGATCGGTTCGCGTCCAGGCATCGCCCGTCCGGTCGAGTGTCGACACCACGTCACCGGTACGAAGGTCGATTTCGACACCCCGGTCGGCACCCCACGCAACAGCGATGTCGTCGGTCCCCACCCACACCTGTTCGACGACCACACCGTCTGGAAGGTCGATGGCGCTGACCGAGCCGTCAGCGTCGCGTACGCGGAGTTGTGCGCCGATGGCCGCGACGATCCGGCCGTCGCTGGCGACCGCCAACGATTCGACAGGTACGTCGCCGAATGCAGCTGTGATGTCGATGTCGGCACGGTCTGTCGTCGTGTTCGGCACCGTTGCTCCGGTCGTGTTCGGCACCGTTGCTCCGGTCGTCTCCGGCACTTCTGTCACGGGGCTGATCTGGTCCGGTCCGGGTTGGAACGTGCTGCGACGCCGACGATGCCAGCAGCGATGAACACCAGTGATGCTGCGGCGGCGAACCAGCGTCGGCCGTTGGCAGCGGCCTGCGGAGTCGGTGCGGACGATGTGACGTGCTCGATGTCGATCGCTTCGACCGAATCGGCCACTGACTGTGACCAGCTGCGGAGTTGTTCGGGAATGTCAGGCATCTGCGTCGACCCCCAGTTGTTGGCGGAGGCGCTCGAGCGCGTGTCCGGTGTGTTCGAACCGAGGACAGCGACAGGTGGAGTGCTTCCGCCGCTTCGGTCGGTGTCCATTCGCACGCGTCGACGAGCCAACGACTTCGCGTTGTCGCTGTGGAAGGTGTTGCATCGCCGAGATCAGTTCGGGTTCGACACGGAGATCTTCGGGCGGTGGGGGCGCAGGAACGACACCTTGCTTTCGTGTCGGGACTTCGAGAGCCCCACCCGGAACAGATACGCAACCGGGAATTCCATCTGACCGACCCGCTCCCAGTTCTGCCACGCGAACTCGAGTGCTGCACTGACGGCGTCGCCGATGTGCGATGGAGCGCAGCGCGTTGCGTACGCTCGCCGCAAGCGGGGCTCCGCGGTCCGGAAGAACCGCTCGAAATCGTGGGACTCGTCTGTCATGGCTTGCTCTACACGTACCAACCCACGAACCAGTCGAAACCGCTACACGCCACCACAGAAATCCTGACGGGCCTCCTTCCCGATTGATGACGCGGGTCGAACGGACGAGGCGACAGCCCGCCGGACGGCACGAGTACCGTCGGAGCATGACGGCCCCGACACCCCCTCCCGCTGATCCGCGCCTCACCGACCCGCCCCCTCCGGGCTCGGCGGCCAGAGTTCAAACACCGCCGCCACCGCCACCCCCACCGGTCGCTCGACCCATGGGGGTGCAACCCGTTGCGGAGAAGCAGGGCCGTGCCTTCCTCAGCTACTGGCAGTTCCTGGCGCGAGCCGTCACTGCGGCGCTGGTGGCACCGTTCGGCATCCTCATCGTGTTCCTCGGGTTCTTCGCGCTGATCGCCGGATGCGCCGCGGTCGTCGGTGGTGCCGGAGCGTCGTCCGACGAGAACGACCCGATTGCCTCCACGGAACACATCGACGGTGTCGACGGGGCCGACGACGTCGTCCTGGTGGTCGACGTCGAAGGGGTGATCCTCGCCGATGCCGGCGGGGCCGGGCCGTTCGGCGGACTGCTCGCCGGCGGGTCGTCGATCAAGGACCAGCTCGAAGCAGCGGCGGAGGACGACGACGTGGAAGCGGTGATCCTCCGCCTCAACACCCCTGGCGGCTCGGTCGTTGGTTCGGAGCTGATCACCGATGGAGTGGCGGCAGTGCAAGCGGCCGGCAAACCGGTCGTCGCCCACGTCACCGAGATCTCCGCATCGGGGGGCATGTGGGCGATGGCCCCGGCGGACCGCATCGTGGCCTCCAACGGATCGCTGATCGGTTCGATCGGGGTGATCCTCGGACCGTTGTCCCGTTACACGGACGTGGTCGCGGTCGACGGAGGTCTGCTCAGCGGCGGGGTGGAGACCACCGGTGGCATCGACCAGTTCTTCATCACGGCTGGCGACGGCAAGGACGCGGGCAACCCCTTCCGTGACCTGACGCCGAGCGAGCAGGACATGTTCCAAGCGCTCGTCGACGGGAGCTACGACGACTTCGTGGAACACGTCGCCACCAACCGCGACATCTCGCCGGACGTGATCACCGACGAACTCGGTGCCGGCATCTTCAACGCATCCGATGCGGTGGACAACGGTCTCGTCGACGAGACCGGCAACTTCGATCGAGCGCAGGTGGTCGCGGCCGAACTGGCGGGGATCCCGGGCGACTTCGACGTGCGAGCGGTGAGCCCCGACTTCGGCTTGCTCGGCTTCCTCTTCGCCGAGAACGAGACGGAGCCGGCCGACGTGAGCAACCTCTGTTCGTCGACGCCGATGGCACACGCGTACTTCGGAGACCTCGGGGTCTGGTGTGGCCAGATGTGAGGGTTGCCGATCGACACCGCGTTCTCTAGTCTTCTAGAAGACTAGAACTCTTCGAAGGAGCGAGAACCACGTGCTCGAAGTCGACAGCGTGCAACGACAGCGATGACCGAACCCGACGGCGGGTACTTCGGCGACTACGGCGGCCGGTACGTGCCCGAACCGCTGGTCGGCGCATGCCAGGAAGTGGAAGCCGCGTTCCGTGACGCATGGTCGGACAACGAGTTCCGCCAGGAGTTCCTCGACGTGCTGACGCACTACGTCGGCCGCCCGTCGCCGATGACCGAGTGCGCCAACCTCGGCGCAGAGCTGGGCCTGCGCCTCTTCCTCAAGCGCGAGGACCTGAACCACACCGGCAGCCACAAGGTGAACAACGTGATCGGCCAGGCGCTGCTCGCCAAGCGGATGGGCAAGACCCACCTGATCGCCGAGACCGGCGCCGGCCAGCACGGCGTCGCCACCGCCACCGCTGCCGCACTGTTCGGCATGAAGTGCACCGTCTACATGGGCGAGGTCGACATGAAGCGCCAAGCGCTCAACGTGTTCCGCATGGGCCTGCTCGGTGCCGACAGTCATCCCCGCTCGTCGGGAAGCCGCACGCTGAAGGACGCCGTGAACGAGGCCATGCGGGCCTGGGTCAGCGAGGTCGAACACACGCACTACTGCATCGGCACCGTCATGGGCCCACACCCGTACCCGTGGATGGTGCGCAGCTTCCACGAGATCATCGGGTGCGAGTCGCAACGCCAGATGATCGGATCTGCTCGGCAAGCAACCCGACGTCGCCGTTGCCTGCGTCGGTGGCGGATCGAACGCGGCCGGTCTGTTCGCCGGATTCGCCGACCACGACGAGATCCGCCTCGTCGGGGTCGAACCCGCCGGCGGCGCGGCGATCGGCCGCGGCATCCCCGCCGTCGTCCACGGCATGAAGGCGCACTTCATGCAGGACGAGGTCGGCCAGGTGCTCGAAGCCGAGTCGATCTCGGCCGGCCTCGACTATCCGGGCGTCGGCCCGGAGCACTCGATGCTCTCCGACATCGGACGCGCCGAGTACTTCGCGGTCACCGACGAGCAGGTGTTGATCGCCTTCCAGGTGCTGGCACAGACCGAGGGCATCATCCCGGCCCTCGAGTCCGCTCACGCCATTGCCTGGGTGATGGACAACGCAGCCGAACTGGCCGGCAAGAACGTCGTGGTCAACCTCTCGGGTCGCGGCGACAAGGACGTCCAGCAGGTACAGGAGATGCTCGAGTCATGAACGCGACACCGAACGCGACCGCCGCCCCGAAATCGCTCAACGCGGCACCTGGTCGCCAAGCGTGACGCAGGCCGCAAACTGCTGCTTCCGTACGTCACCGCCGGCATCGTGCCGGACTGGGTCGAACTCGTCGAGGCCATCGTCGAAGCCGGCGCCGACGCCGTCGAGATCGGGATCCCGTTCTCCGATCCGGCAATGGACGGCCCGACGATCCAGCAGGCATCGGTTCGTGCGCTCGACAACGGCATCACCCCGCATGCCGCGACTCTCCGCGTTGCGTGATCGCGAGATCGACGTGCCGCTGATCGCGATGACGTACTTCAACCTGGTGTACCGCTACGGCACCGAGCGCTTCGCCTCCGACCTCGCCACCAGCGGCCTGAGCGCCGCGATCCTTCCCGACCTCCCGTACGAAGCGGCGGGCGAGTGGCTTGCTGCAGCAGGGCAGCACGGCATCGAGAACGTGCTGCTCGCGGCACCCGTGACCTCCGACGAGCGGCTCGCGATGCTCACGTCGAACACGCAGGGATTCATGTACACGGTGTCCACGATGGGCACGACGGGGGAGCGGTCGAACCTCGATGACGCCGGCACCGTGCTGGCGCGCCGAGTGAAGGCGATCAGTGACGTGCCCGTGGTGATCGGCTTCGGCATCTCCAATCCGGACCACGCCGTTGCCGCGTCTCGTGAAGCGGACGGCGTCGTCGTCGCATCCGCACTGATGCGCACCTTGCTCGAGGGCGGTGGCGTCGACGACGTCGCCACCCAGGTGCGCGACATGCGCGCTGCGCTCGACGCTGCGTACTGACACGGCGCGGCCGGGCGTCCTAGGGTCGCGTCATGACCGCACTCGACACGACACCGTCGACCGCTCCCACCATCCAGGGCGCCATCCGGCCAGATCTCCGCCCGAGCGGCGTCAATCACCTGGCCATCTCCACGACGGACATGAAGGGCCAGTTGACCTACTGGGCGAACGTGCTCGGCTGTCCGACGAAGGCGCTGTACTGGATGCACGGCGTGGAGAACACCTACCACGGCTTCGTCGAGCTCTCGTCCACGTCCTATGTCGCCTTCGTGCAGCATCCGGACAACCGCAGCGAGATCGACTACGGCGTCACCCACGCAGGCAACCCCGGGGCGCCCGTCACCGGAGGTGCGACGCAACACATCGCACTGCACGTCGACACCCTCGACGACGTCCTCGCGATGCGTGATCGCATCCGCTCGAACGGCGTGCAGGTCATGGGCCCGATCGACCACGGCATGATCCAGTCGATCTACTTCGCCGGTCCCGAGGGACTCAACCTCGAAGTGTGCTGCGGCCACGACATCGACGAGCAGCAATGGGTCGACCCGGACGTGCAGCGCCTGTGCGGCATCTCGCCCGACGAACTCGCCGACCTGACGTCACCCACTCCCACCACCGTCGGGCCCGAGCCGGTTCCCCAGCCGGCGGCCGACGCATCCAAGCCACGGATGCACTATCCGGAGCCGGTGTACGAGGCGATCATGTCGACGTCCGACGAGGACATGTGGACCATGGCCAGTCACCCGGAGCCGCCTGTCCCCGTCCCCGACTGATCGCCGAGAGGGGGTGGCGGATCGATCGGCGGGGCGTCAGCGCGTCAGGCCGACGATCGACGTGAAGTCGTCGAAGCCGGCGAGATCGTCGATGCGTCCGCGAGCGGTGCCTTCGACTCGGAGCTCCTTCAGGCTCGCCCGGATCGCCGGGACCATCGACAGGAGCGCCGTCAGCGGGTTGACCACGAGCGAGAACCCGAGGTCCGCCAACTCGGTGACCGACAGCAGCGGGCTCTTGCCACCTTCCACCATGTTCGCCACGAGCGTGACGCCGCGACCACCCAATGCCGATGCGATTGCTTCGAACTCGTCGGGTGACTGCGGCGCTTCGATGAACACGGCGTCCACGCCGAGGTCGGCGGCGGCGCGCCCGCGCTCGATCGCGTCGTCCAGCCCGACGACCGCACGAGCGTCGGTGCGGGCGGTGACATGGAGATGCGTCCGGACATCGAGAACGGCCTGGAGCTTGGCGAGCCAGTCGGCGGGGTCGACGACCTGCTTGTCCTTCATGTGGCCGCACTTCTTCGGGAAGACCTGATCCTCCAGGAAGATCCCGGCGGCACCGAACGACTCCCACAGCCGAGCGGTTCGAGCAGCTGAACGTTCATCGCCGTAGCCCGTGTCGGCATCGACGATCAGTGGCAGGTCCGGCGTGGCGGCGCAGATGCGGGCGGCGGCGTCGGCGACCTCGGTCTGGGTGAGGAGTCCGATGTCCGGTTCACCGAGCATCGTGCCGGCCACGGCGAACCCCGACACGAACACGGCATCGAACCCCGCTTCCTGAACGAGGAGTGCCGACAACGGGTCCCAGACGCCGGGAGCCGAGACCGGCCCGGCCTCGAGAAGTGATCGCAGGTCATCGCCGGTCATGCGACAGAATCGTACGAGTCACCTCTGTGGCAGGCCCAAACCTGGCTCAGCCGATCAGCTTGGAGAGCGCGCTCTCCGACCGATCGAGCCACTTGGAGGAACGCGACGACGACCACACGTCATCGATCCTCGACTGTTCGGCGCCGCCCACGACCGGATGGACGTAGGAACTGCGAGCGACCGCCCGGGTGTTGCCGAGTTCGTCGGCGGCGGCATCGATCGCGTCGAGGAGCCTCTCGCCTTGCGCCCGCGCCTGCAGTGCCGTCCGCGAGCCGCCCCATGTGCGGAAGTCCTTCGCCGAGAACGCCGGTCCGGCGTGTTCGATGATGAAACGATTGATGTCGCTCGCCGTGGCTCTCCGTCGTTCGCCGTCGGGCCCGTCGTCGAACCAGAACAGCTCGTCGTCGGCATCTTCGGCGAGGTCGGTCAACACGTCGGCGAGTGCATCGTCTTCGATGATCACCGTGCGTTCCTGCCCGCTCTTTGCGGTGTACTCGAGCGCCACGAATCCATCGCCCGACACGTCGTCGACGACGTGATCGACGGTGAGCGTGGTCGCTCCGTAGTGCCCTTTGCTCGCCGACTCGTGGTTGCCGACGCGGAGCAACTCCCGATCGATCAAGGTCACCGCGGCAGCGATTGCATGATCGCGACATCCCACCGGTGAGCTCAGTGCCGCCGCCGATGCCTTGCGGATCTTCACGATCGCTCGGCCGAAGTAGGCGAGGCGTGCGAACTTGCGGTCGTCGCAGAAGCTGCGGAACGCCTCGTGGTATCTGTACTGCTTGCGGCCGGCCTCGTCGGTTCCGGTCGCCTGGAGATAGCCGTCGGCGTCCGGACAGATCCACACGTCAGCCCAGGCCGGTGGAATGGCCAGCGCTTCGATCCGCTCGATCTCAGCGGCGCCGAGCCCGTCACCGGACACGTCGTGATAGCGGAAGCCGGACTCGACACGCCGGCGGCCGTGACCCGGCTGGTCGTCGGGAACGTACGCCAAGTCGATCATCGGCGCCAAGACAGCGGGGTCGCTCTCCACGAGTTCCTTCGGGACGCGAACTGTCATGGGCGAGCCGTACCCACTCCGACCCCGGTTACTCCCTCCAACGGGTGGTCTGCCGGACGGTCGGGCGCAACGTCGCGGAGGCCGGGCCACCTCGTCGGTCGCGCAGGTCGGCGCGCGACACTCGGCACATGAGCTCCGACGACCAACCGTCCGCCACGAGCATCACGGACCTGGTCGACCTGACCGGCCGACGGGCGCTCGTCACGGGCGGTGCACACGGCATCGGTGCCGCGATCGCCATGCGGCTGGTCGAAGCCGGCGCGATCGTCACCGTTGCCGACCTCGATCCGCAGGGAGGCGAGGCGGCGGGCGCGATCGGCGCTCGATTCGTGGCGTGCGACATCACCGAGACCGACCAACTCGCGGGCGCAGCTGCAGCCGCTGCCGGGGACGACGGTCTCGACATCTCGATCAACAACGCAGGGATCTTCCCGACGACCGGCCCGGTCGCGGCGGTCAGCGACGACTTCGTGACGCGCATGCTCGACGTCAACGTGCGCGCCCAGTTCAGCGCGACCCGCGAAGCAGCGGCGCAGATGCGACAGGGCGGTTCCATCGTGAACATGGCCTCCATCGCCGGGCTGCGCGGCGGTGCCAACATCTCGGCGTACGCCGCATCGAAGGCCGCCGTCGTGTCGATGACCCACGCCCACGCCATCGAGCTGGGCCCTCGCGGGATCCGGGTGAACGCCGTCGCTCCTGGGATCATCGACACGCCCGGCGTTCGAGCTCAGCTGGAACCACTCCGCGCGAGCGGCATGGACATCGACGCACGTATCGCCGCCAACCCGGTCGGCATCGCCGGCCGACCCGACCACATCGCTCGAGCCGTGCTCTTCCTCGTGTCCGAACTCGCTGCGTTCGTCTCGGGTCATGTCCTCGTGGTGGACGGCGGTTCGACCGCGTGAGCGGCGCCAACCTAGGTTCTCGTCGATGAGCGACGCCGTGCCCACCGATTCACCTCTGCACGGATCGGCGACGGTGCACGTCGATGCGACGCCCGACGCGGTCTTCGCTCTGCTGACCGACCTCGACCGGCTCCCGGCATTGAGCCCGGAGAACGAACGGTGCGAGTTCCTCGGCGAGTCGTCCGTCATCGAAGTCGGCGCGACCTTCCGTGGCCACAACCGCGCCGGTGACTACGAATGGCATGCCGACTGCGTGGTCACCGAACTCGAACCCGGTCGCCGGTTCGCCTACGAGGTGCCTCCGAAGTTCGAACACGCGACCACCTGGGCCTACGCGATCGAGCCGGACACCGATGGCCACGGCTGCACGGTCACGGAGACCTTCCACGCACCACTGCTCGGGCTGCCCGACATCTACCCGGGCCGGATCGAAGGTCGACGGGACAACCTGGAGCAGGCCTGCGAGTCGACGATGGCGAACCTCAAGGCAGCCGTCGAGGGTGGCGCCTGACCCGACCGCCACGGCGGTCGCCTCGATCCCGTCAGGTAGGCCATCTCAGCGAGCCTGGTAGCCGACGCGCATGCCGCCCGCAGACCGCTCCGCGCGGATCTCGGTGGCGGTCCCGCTGAGCAGCGCTCGGTCGTAGAGGAACGGCGTCCCTTCCCGCGTCGTCGAGACGCGAACCGACTCGAGTGACGCCAGCCCGGGTTCGACGTCGAGCGTGCCGGCGTCCTCGTCGTCGAGAGCGACGGCGCGGAGTGTCTCGGACGCTCGGTCGAGCACCAGTCCACACGCCTCGGCGAGCACGTCGTAGAGCGACGACGAGGTCAGATCGACCGACGCGATCCTGGACCAGGTGAACTCGGCGAGGAAGCTGCGTTGGAGCACGACGGGCCTTCCGTCGATCGAGCGACGACGGACCACCTCGACCAGTGGTGCATCGTCACCGAGCCCCAGGGCGCGGCGGGCTCGCTCGGCGTCCACCGGATCAGGTTCCCGGTGCACGGCGAGCACCTCGGTGACCACGTCGACGCCCTGCTCGGTCATCTCCTGCGTGAAGCTCCAGAGATGATCGAGGTCGTAGCGCACGCTCGGTGGCTCGGACACGAACGTGCCGGTGCCCTTCACCGCATGGACCAGCCCTTCCGTCTCCAGGTCGGCCAGCGCTTGGCGCAACGTCATCACCGTGACGCCGTATTCCTGAGCCAGCGCATGCTGTGCGGCGAGCCGTTCGCCCGGGCCGATCTCGCCCTCGCTGATCCGCCGTCGGAGGTCGTTCGAGATCGACTGGTACTTCGGGATCCCGCTCACGGCCACGAGCCGATCCTACGGCCGGCCGCCTTGGGCTCTGTCGCCATCCGACGAGTACGTTCCCACAGAGGACATCCGCTCCTCGGTGTGGCCCGTGATCAGTGGGGTGTTGGCCGAGGGCGACGCTCCGAGCGAACTGTCCGGAACGGTCGTCGGACTGCTCGACGCGTGGATTGCTGATGATGCCCCGCTGCTCGATGCCGACGACGTCGCCGGACCGTTGCTGTTCGACACCGTGTTCGGCCCGATCTCCGCCGCCGTGCGGGCCCCCGTGCTCGGCGACCTCGTCGCCGACCAGGTCGAGTTCCAGGGCATCGACTCGGCCAGCCTGATCGACAAGGACCTACGCACGCTGCTCGGCCAACCGGTCGAGGGCGAATTCAACGTCGGCTACTGCGGCAACGGTGACCTGGCGACGTGCAGTGCGGCGCTGTGGGCAGCGAGCGACGAAGCAGTCGCGGCCGTGGCGGGGGAGCGCGGCGGCGACCCGTCCACATGGCTCGCCGAAGGCGCCCGGACCACGTTCGTTCCAGGGTTGGTGCCGAACGACTTCCGTCGCACGAACCGCCCGACCTTCCAACAGGTCATCGAGTTCGCTCCGGAGCGGTGACGCTCGACCACCGACCCTCGAGACTCTAGGTACTCCTAGACTGGACGGATGGCGAAACCGTCGGGTCGACCGATCCGCGACGAGTTGCTGGCATCAGCCACGACGCTGATCCAGCGGGTCGGGGTGAACGCCTGCAGCTACGGAGCGCTCGCCGACGAGCTCGGCATCTCGTCACCGACGATCCATCACCACTTCCGCACGAAGGACGATCTCGTCGGCGCAGTCGCAGCTCGCTACCGGGAGGACTTCGCAGCCCGTGTCGACGCAATCGCCTCCGGCGATGCCGTGGAGGACATCGTCGCCTTCGCCGACCTGTTCGACGCCACGGCCGAGCGCGATGCGATGTGTCTCTGCGGATCGGTGGCATCGGACTGGTCGACGGTCGGCGAGTCGGCGCGTACCGAGGTGAGCGGGTTCTTCGCGGACCAGGCCGTCTGGCTCAGCGGCCGACTGACCGACGGGGCGGAGGCGGGTTCGATCGAACTCGGGAGCGAGTCCGACGCGACTGCACGCATGCTCCTCGCGCTGCTCCAGGGAGCGATGTTGTTGGCACGGGCCGGCGATGACGACTCCTCGCCGTCGGCGATGGTCCGTCGCTTTCTCGCGATCAGTGGAAGCTGAGCCGACGCGTCATCGACGGTTCCGGCGAGATCAGTCAGGCACGTCGGTCAGGATCAGTCGGCTGTCGGCCACTGCTGCGGTGCGGTGGTGGGTGATCGCCAGGTACTCCGGGTTCGACACCATCTGCAGGAACGCCGAACGGTTCGGGTACTCGACAGCGAACACGGCATCCCAGTACTCGTCCTCCGGCCCGATGATCACGCTGTTCGTGGTCGCCGCCCACGCCTGCGAGCCGCCGACCTCGTCGACGAACTTCGACGCGTGCTGGCCGTAGGTCACGTAGGCCGATGCACCGGAGACCGATTCGTCGGGCCCGGCGCCCGCCTCGTACTCGGCGACCTTCCGGAAACGGATCATGTTGATCATCCGGATCGGCCCGGTCTTCGTGTCGGCCTCGGCTGCGAGCGCAGCGAATCGGGCTTCGTTCGGGTCGACGACATCGGAGGACATCGCGTCACCGTAGGCGTTGCCCGTCGGCCCGCTCAGTTCGGAGCAGCGTCGTCGGCGTCCGCTGGCGGGTGCTCGACCGGCCAGCGCTTGCGTGCCGGGTGCAGGATCAGGGCGCGTTCGATCCGGGCCACGTCCACCGTCCGCTGAGGCTCGATCGCCTGGCACGACGGGCACCACACGCTGACCCTGCCCCACGGCACGTCGCGTTCGCCGGCACCGATCAACGTCGTCGAGCACCACGGGCACGGACGGTGCTGGCGTCCGTAGATCCAGAGGTTGGTGGTGTGCAACCTGCGGCCGGTCGTGTTGCGGTGCGAGCGACCCATGTTGGTGCGGATGAGCGCCGACCCGGCGGCGACGAGCGAGTCGAGATCGCGGATCGAGTCGACCGGCTGATGCGGTGACACCCCGGCGATGAACGGCACCTCGACCGCATAGACGTTGCCGAACCCGGCCACGTTGCGCTGATCGAGCAGAGCGCCGGCCAAGGGGCGATCCTCGTTGCTGACGAGCCGGTCGGTGATCCGACCGATGTCCGGCGGCCCGGCGGCGCAGAGGTCGGGTCCGAGGTGGCCGACGATCGTCTCTTCCTTCTCCGTGGCCACGACACCGATGTTCGGCATGTCGATCGCGGTCATCCAGCCGTTCTCCATCTCCAGCTCGAGTCGGCGTTGCCATTCGGGGGCGGTCGACCTGCGTCCCAGGTCGAAGCGGCCGTCCATGCGGAGATGCCCGTAGACCGTGCGCCCGTCGTCGAACCGCAACAGCCACCACTTCCCGACGGCGTCGACGCCCGTGAGGGTTGCGCCGACGAGGTCGAGGTGTGTGATCCGCGGGTCGCGAGCGAACGATCGTGCGCAGCGTTGTCCGAGGAAGCGGTCGGAGATTCGTTCGGCGAGGCGCCGGATGGTGTCGCCCTCTGGCATGGTGCCAGTCTGCCCGTCGCGAGGTCGACTCGAACCCGACGCACTCGACGACTCCGCCGATGGGAGACGGTACGTTGCCTCGGTGGAAATTCTCCTCTACCTCGCCGCTGTGATCATCGGCAGCTTCCTCGTCGTGAAGGGGTCCGGGCTGCTCGAGTCCAGCGCCGAGCACCTGTCGCTGAACTACGGGTTGCCGCCGGTCGTGCACGGCGCCGTGGTGGTCGCCATCGGCTCGAGCTTCCCCGAACTGTCCAGCGTGGTGATCAGCGCGTTGCGCGGCAACTTCGAGCTCGGTATCTCCGTCGTGATCGGCTCGGCGATCTTCAACATCCTCGTCATCCCGGGCCTGTCCGGCATCTTCTCACCGAGCGGGATGAAGACGGACAAGGAGCTGATCTACAAAGACGCCCAGTTCTACATGCTCGCCACGGCCGTGTTCGTGCTGGTACTCGCCCTCGCGCTCGTCTACAACAACGTCCCGGAGGGTGAGGGAGGCGGTCGATTCATCGGCGAACTGACTCGGCCACTCGCTCTGATCCCGGTCGCCCTCTACGGGCTGTACATCTTCATCCAGAAGATGGAGGTGTCCGACTACGAGGTCCCGGAGCGGCCCGAGGGCATCAACGTCGGCAAGGAGTGGGGTCGCTTGGCGCTGAGTCTGGTGCTGGTGGTGATCGGCGTCGACGGCCTGGTGCAGGCGGCCGAGTTCTTCGGCGACGAGACGGGCATCCCGTCGTTCGTGTGGGGGATCACCGTGATCGCCGCGGTGACCAGTGTTCCCGACGCGCTCATCTCGATCAACCTCGCTCGCAAGGGTGAGGGAGTCGTGAGCCTCGCCAACGTGTTGGGCAGCAACAGCTTCGACCTGCTGATCGCCGTGCCGGCCGGTGTGTTGATCGCCGGCACGCTCGCCTTCCAGTTCGACATCGCGATGCCGCTCGTGGTCTTCCTCGGAATCGCGACGGTCGTGCTCTTCGTCCAGATTCGTACCGGTCTGGTGCTGTCCAAACGGGAGAGCATCCTGCTGCTCGTGCTCTATGGCGTGTTCATCGTGTGGATGGTCCTGGAGCAGGTCGACGTCATGTCGCTCCTCCCCGAGGAGATCCCGGCGGGAGTGGAATAGGACGCCGCACGACCTGACCCTCGGTGTCGATGGCATCGAGGGTGATCGGGAACTCGGTGAAGAATGCGTGGGCGTGCTTCGCCGTCATCGAGACCGCCCGGGTGTTCAACCCGTAGCCGAGCACCGCGCCGATACCGAACGGCACCGCCCGCCCGATCGCGGCAACACCGCGCCGCGCCCCGTACTTGGCGACGACGGCGCGACCCATCGTCGCGTTGATCCGCTTCATCGACTTGGTGGTGAGGCGACGAGCCCCGCTGCGTGTCGACGTCTCCCCGGCCTCGGCTGCCAGCTTCGCGAGCATTCCGGCGGCGCCGTCTCGATAGGTGAGGATCGACAGCACCCACATCCGGCGTTCATCGACGTTCGCCCGGTCGTGTCCGTGGATCGCCGCGATCGTGAGGATCAGGTCGGCGAGACGCATCGTCGACCACCCGAGTTCCACGGCGAAGGTGGCGGTCACTGCACCGAGCCCGACACCCGGGATCGCCGCCGTGCCGCCGGATGCCGCACCGGCCGCACCGAGCTCGCGACGGATCCTGGAGGTCAGCGCGTCGACGCGCTGCTCCCGGTCGAGGCCGGGCAGATTGCGGGCGCGCTCTCGGGCCGCAGCCCATCGGGTCTCGACCGCCTTGTCGATCGCCTCGACCAACTGCTCGGCCACCGGCCGCCCCACGACGTTCGATTCGCCCGGCGCGCCACGTCGGACCCTCCCGAACGATCGACCCTGCGCCATGCCCCGAACCTACCGATCGGCGCTTCGCAACCCGTTTCGGTCGCCGCGGATACCGAGCAGTGCCCTTGGCGCATCACGCCGGTTCTCGGGTCGGTCTGGAAGGCGTGTACCGCGGTAGCGCGTCTGCTTCGCTCCACTTGGACATCGTATGAGAGGAGGTATCTCGGTGGGAATTTTCCAGGTTTGGCGGCCATCGAGGTGGGACAATCGACCGCATGGGAGTTCCTGGTTTCATGGTGCAGCTGTTTCGTCAGGCACCCAACAAACGGCAGTTGGTGCGCTCGCTCGCCCTCGGTGGCAAGGGTGGGAATCGAACGACCACATCAGAGGACGGCACCGAGTTGTCGGTCCGGCAGACAGGCCAGGGGGACCCGTTGGTGCTTGTTCATGGATCGCTCGACGGCATTGGAGCGTTCTCGCTCGTCGAGTTGCGACTCGCCGAGGACTACAGCGCCTGGGTCTACGACCGGCGGGGCCGAGGTGGCAGTGGCGATGGCGCGGCGTACTCGCTCGATCGTGAGGTTGACGATCTGCGCGCTGTGGTCAGAGCAACCGCCGGTGTTCCGCACGTCGTCGCACACTCCTATGGGGCGGTCGTTGCGCTGCAAGCCAGACTGCGCGGAGTTCCGATGCGCTCGCTTGTGGTCTACGAGCCTCCGATCAACGGCGAGGCACTCGACCCGCAACAGATCGCCGATGTTCACGTCGCAGTCGAGGAAGATCGAATCGACGATGCCATTCGCAACGTGGCAACGCAACTCGCAGGAATCACCAACGACGAACTGGCGATTGCCATCAAGGTCCCGCCGATCCGAAAGAGCCTGCGCGACGGAGCCCGAGTCGTTGGCCGCGAGATCGAGACGATTCGCAGCTGTGACTGGTCCGCGCTGCCGGTCACCGACTTGCCAACCCTGATCCTGCGAGGCGAACGTTCCGATGTTGCGGTCTACCCCACCGGCGACCAAACCTCGCAGATTGCGTCGCACGTTGATATCGCCACGCTCGCTGGTCAAGGCCATCTCGGGCACGTATTCGCTCCGTCGGCCTTCGCAACCACAGTGCTCGAATTCGCAGATCGGCACTGAGAGCCGCTCACAGCCGGACACCCCCCGCCACGACGGCCACGACCGTCACGACTGACTGCAACGGCGCTGAGGCCGGATCCAAGAGACGACATGGCTCAAGACAACTCGGCAGTCCGAACCATCACCCGGGCGCTGTCGCGCCAGATTGTGCGGCTCCGGTCGGCGGCATCCTGGACATCTTGGCGACCGCTCTCCGCTACCGGTTCTGCTTGGCCCGATCGGCTCCCGCAGCATCGTGATCATCGTGCGCCGCATTCGGGAGTGAAGTGTGCGGCCGGTGCAGCATTCCGTGTCGTCGAGAACAGTGCATGGCCCAATGTCGTGCCGAGGGGAGGATGACGGTCTCGTGCGCCGACGGGATGAGCGAGGCTGAAATGAGCCCGGCGATCGAGCGAATCGTCCGCAAGGTTGACGGTTACGAGATTCTCGATGCCCTCACCACCAAGATCAGGGGGTCGGAGTTCGCGACCCTGATGCTCGAGATCGTCCGGCGGCGCGCCGGCGTCTTGGCGTCCAGCAACGTGCTCCGTCAGTATCAGGACGACCGGTTCACACGGCCATCTCGGCTCGACTCGGTCGTCTGCACGAGATGCAGCTGACGGCGATCCGCACGGTCGCCACCGATTTCGACCTCATCGAAACGTCGCCGCTCGCGCCGCCAGCGTGCTGGGTCTGGTGTCAGCGGGAGCGATACGGGGAACCACTCGTTCGAAGCCACGGTCGTGCGGCAACACATCGAGATGCTCGCACGGGTTGCGAGACACCTTGGCCTCGACAGGACTCGGGTTGCGCTGACCGACTTCGATGGATCGTACGGTGCGGTGATCGACGGTTTGCGGCACGATGTCGCTGGCGAAACAACACCTCGCCGCGCTCGAAGCTTCCTGACGGATGGCGCCTCCCGATTTTCTCGGTCACGGTGCTGCACGGTTCTCTAGTGTGGAGGGTCTTCAAACGATCTGGAGGTGTGTCATGTCCGGTGAGGGAGATCCAGCCGTCGATGCGGCTTGGGCGTACGAGCGGTTGCACGTCGATGCGTTGTTCCGCCAATGGGCCGAGCCGGTGCTCGACAGTGCGTCTGTCCAGACCGGCTTGAGCGTGCTGGATGTTGCGTGCGGGACCGGTGCACTGGCTCGCGAAGCGCGCGGCCGGGTCGGGTCGTCGGGGTCAGTCACCGGACTTGACGCCGCGCCGGGGATGCTCGCGGTCGCGGAACAGTTGGCTCCCGGTGTCCGTTGGATTGAAGGCGATGCCTGCGAGCTTCCCTTCGGCGATGACGAGTTCGACGTCGTGATGTGCCAGTTCGGGTTGATGTTTTTCGCCGACCCGGTGCAGGCGATCCGAGAGATGCTGCGCTGCACGAAGCCGGCCGGCAACGTCACCGTTGCGGTGTGGGATGCGCTCGAACGCTCAGCCGCGTATCCGACCTCGGTCGAACTCTTGGATCGCCGGGCCGGCTCCGATGCCGCCAACGCGTTGCGCTCACCGTTCGTGATGGGGGATCCCGAAGACCTCCGAGCACTCTTCGAAAGTGCGGGAGCATCGGCGGTGTCGATCAACACCCTGACGGGCACCGCTCGATTCCCGAGTGTCCGCACGATGGTCGAAGCCGACTTGAGAGGCTGGCTCCCAGTGATGGGAGTAGTTCTCGCCGACGAGCTGATCGAGTCGATCCTGACCGAAGCAGAACACGCACTCAAGAACTACGTCACCGAGACCGGCGAAATGATCTTCGATGCACCTGCCCACATCGTCACGGCCCAAGGCTGACACGAGTACCGCGCTGACGGCAGCGCCCACATCGCCAATCCCACTCGGCGCTCGGAACCGTCCGCGATCGGCCGCTGCTTCGTCACCGACAGCCGATCAGAATCGCGGGCTCGCCCTGTTGTCCGACTCATCAATCGGCGGGACTGTCAGACGATTGGTGTAACTGGTCTGGCGGTGCATGTTGGTTGTTGTGATCGTAGGCCTCAGAAGAGGCGGCCTTCGAAGGTGATGGCGAAGGCGTTGAGGGCGGGCTTCCAGCGGTTCATCCATCGCTCTTGACCCGAGCCGGTCGGGTCGAGTGAGCGGACGACCATGTAGAGGCATTTCATCGCGGCCTGCTCGTTGGGGAAGTGCCCCCTCGCTCGTGTCGCCCGCCGGAACCTGGCGTTCAACGACTCGATCG
Source organism: Ilumatobacteraceae bacterium (assembly GCA_963797925.1). Lineage (GTDB taxonomy): Bacteria > Actinomycetota > Acidimicrobiia > Acidimicrobiales > Ilumatobacteraceae > Ilumatobacter_A. The sequence goes on from CAWCQZ010000004.1 coordinate 930,311, forward strand.
CATTCGTCGAATAGATGACCCGGCGGATCTCGGGTGAGTAGTCCAAGAACGGCACGAACTCGGCCCACGCGTTGGACCAGAGCGTCCGGATCGCCGGGTAGCGGTCGCCCCATGTGTCGTGGAACTCGTCGAGGCGGACTTGGGCGTCGGCTTCGTTGACGGCGGTGTAGACCGGCCGCAGGTCCTTGGCCATCTTGTCCCAGTCCCGCCGGCTGGCGAGGCGGAACGTGTTGCGGATCAGGTGCAGCACACAGGTCTGCACGACCGCGAGCGGCCAGGTGGCTTCGATCGACTCGGGCAGGCCTTTGAGTCCGTCGCACACGACGATGCAGGCGTCTTCGACGCCACGGTTCTTGATCTCGGTGAGCACCTGCAGCCAGTATTTGGCGCCCTCGCCACCGGTGCCGATCCAGAGGCCGAGGATGTCGCGTTGGCCGTCAACGGTGACGCCGATGGCGGTGTAGACGGGCCGGTTGGCGACTTGGCCGTCTCGGATCTTCACCACGATCGCGTCGATGAAGATCACCGGATACACGCGATCGAGAGGACGGTTCTGCCACTCCGCCAAGTCGTCGAGGACCCGGTCGGTGATCTTCGAGATCGTCTCCCGGCTCACATCGGTCCCATACGTCTCGGCAAGATGCGCTTGGACCTCGCCGGTCGTCAACCCTTTCGCAGTCAGGGAGATCACCATCGAGTCGACCCCGTTCAGGCGGCGCTGGCGCTTCTTCACTGTCGCTGGTTCGAAGCTGCTGTCACGATCACGCGGCACGTCGATGTCGACCGGGCCGATCTCGGTGATCACCGTCTTCGAACGGGTCCCGTTGCGTGAGTTGTCGCCGTTACGGCCCGACGAGTCGTGCTTGGTGTAGCCGAGATGTTCATCCATCTCGACCTCCAACCCGGTCTCGAGGATCTGCTTGGTGAGATCACCGAGCAACCCTCCCGGGCCGACCAGATCGACGCCATCGGCTCGGGCTCGTGCGACGAGCTCCTCGGCGATCGACTGATCGAGTCGACCGTCATCATCGTTGTTGGTGGGCTGTGTCGCCACTGCCACATCATGGTCTGTCATTGTCTGTCCTTCCGGCCGAACCATGTCGATTCAGCGTGTCAGACCAGACCAGTTCCACCGTTCATCTGACAGTCCCCAATCGGCTGGTGAGTGGCCGGTGGCGAGTGTGAGTTCGTAGGGGTCGGCGAGTTGGATGTGTCGGGTGATGTTGTTCCAGATGGCGTCGATGCTGTCCATCGGGATCGTGTTGTTTGTTGCGGACGAGGCCACCCGAGGTTCCGGGTCGGGGTCGGGGATTTCGTCGGGTTCGGCGAACTCGGGGGTGCGGGCACCGACGGGGAGCATGATGGTGCCGTCTTTGCGAATCGTGTAGGTGTGGGCGTTGACGGCTGTGCGGGTTCGCCATTGTTGTCGTGTCTTCGCGCGGTTGTGTGGGCCGCATTCGATGCGGCTGTTCTTTTGGCTGGTTTCGCCGTGATCGGTGACCCATTCGTCGGCGTGGTCGATTTGGGACCATCGGGTCGGCATCGAGCAGCCGGGGTGTTGGCATCGGGTGGTGAGGAGTTTGGCTGCGTCGCGGGCTGAGCCGGTGTAGAGGCGGCTGCGGCGGCCCATGTCGATGACGGTGCCGGCTGCGTCAACCACGACGCGGCGCACGTGGCCGGACAGCGCGGCTCGGAGCACGTCGTGTGGGTGAACCGGGATGCCGGTGTCGGTTTCGCATCGCCGGTCGAGGAGTGTTGTCGGGTCGGTCATCAGTTCGTCGAGCAGATCGTTCGGGCGGGTGAGGCCGGTGAACGGGTCGACTGGTTGGCCGGCGAGGTTGGTGTCGGTGGCGAGCCCGCCAGCATCGGAGATCTCGGCCCATGTGGTGGCGTCGCACACGATGTTCAACACCAGAGCGGCTGCCTGGCCGGACTCGTCCGAGGCGACTGCGGCTCTGAAGATCGCGACGATCGCGTCGTGGCGACGTTGTGCGGCGGTGCGAGCCAACTCGTGGAGTGGGGCGTTGTTGCCCCACTGTTGTTTGCGGGCTGCGACGTCGATCGCGTCTTCGGCGTCGGCGAACTGTTCCAAGATCCGCTCGAGTTCGGTGGCGGTGACCGGGTCGCCACCCCAAGCCGAGATGACGACACCGTCACCGACGGCTGACACGTGGGCGTCTCGGTTGTCGATGGCGTGGTCGTGGGTGTCGTGTGCGCCGTCGGTGTCGAGTCGGTTGACGGTCTGGTCGACGAGTGTGGTGAAGTCGGCACTGTCGAGGATCTCTGCTTGGTCGACGAAGACCGCAACGAACGGACCCAGCAGGTCGCGGACACGCGGGTTGCCACGGGCGTCGGCGATCTTGCGGGCCTGGTTCGTCCGAACCGGCCGGCGATCCATGCGTTGCCGACACCGTCGAGTTGGTTGACGCAACGTCCGAGGGACCGCCACATGGCGGCTTCGCTCGTGGAGCAGTTCCACTCGGCACGCAGGAACGCAGCCATGGTTCGGTGCCCGTCGATCTTCGAGTACAGGCCTCGTTGATCCGCCACCGCCACCAACACAGCGGCTTCGGCGTCGAGGGCTCGTCGTTCGAGTTCGTTGGCCCGGAGTCGGTCGCGGTAGGTCTGTCATGCAGCTGCGTGTGACATGAGAGATACCCGATGTCCAGTCGCTGCAGAGGTGTCTCTTCGTATCGATCGTTGCAACGGGGGATCCCTGCCAGGCCTTCTCCGGCGGGCTTCGGGGCTCGATACGCGACCTGAAATCGATCCACTGCGGCCCATCGAGGCACCGCGAAACCGACGCATGGCTGCGGCTGTCAGACACGTCTCCGAGCTTCGAGAAATCTCGAAAGAAATCCGGTGGGCGAACCTGCCAGGCCCGATCGTGCGTCGTCGTGAGGCGGCGGCCAGGTCGATGTCGCCAGCTGGTGGCGCCCATCCCGGATGGAGAGAACCACCCAGACGCAGAACTAGCTTGCGGCGGTGAGTTCATCAGCGATGTCGAGTCATCGGGTAGCGCTGACCGCCGGGATCTTCGTCGTGGCGTACGGGACCAACGTGTCGACGCCGTTTCTGGTCGAGTACCGACGGCGCCTCGACCTCACCGAGTCGGCCACTGTTGCGATCTTCGTGGTCTACGTCGTCGGGATCCTCGCAGCGTTGCTGCTCGCCGGGCCGGCGTCCGACCGTTTCGGTCGACGACCGATCGTGCTCCCGATGACGCTGCTGTCGGGGATCGCATCGCTGGTGATGATCGCAGGTCGCGACGAGTTCGTCTGGCTGCTGCTCGGACGCTTCCTGCTCGGTGTCGTGAGCGGTGCCGTGCTCGGCGTCGGTGCCGCATGGCTGTTGGAACTCTTCGGACCCGGTGAGGAACAGCGGGCCGCCGTGCAGACCACGCTGGTGACATTCGGTGGCTTCGGCCTCGGACCGTTGACCTCGGCGATCATGTTCTGGCTGCTGCCCGGCCCGCTCGTGTCCGCCTTCGTCGTCCACGCACTGGCGACGCTGCTGGTGACGATCCTGATGCTCCGGCTTCCGGAGACGCATCCTGCCGACCGCAGCCGCCGGGTCCGCATCTCGTTCGGCGTGCCCCCGGCAGCCCGGCACGCCTTCGTCGTGGTGATCGTGCCTGCTGCGATCTGGGTCTTCGGGTTCCCGTCGTCCGGGTTCGCGCTGTTCCCCGTTCTGATCGCTGACTCCGTCAGCGTCAGTGACGTCGCAGTCGCCGCTGCGGCCGGAGCGCTGACGGCATGGTCGGCGATCCTCTCTCGACCGCTCGTGACGAGGTTGGGGCCCCGAGCCGTGCTGCCGGCCGGCATGGCGATGGGCGCCGTCGGCTACGCGGTCGGGACGTTGGCGTTCGCCGTCGAACTGTGGCCGCTCGTGTTGATCGCCTCGCCGCTCCTGGGTGCTGCATCCGGCACGATCACGGTGTCGTGCCTCTCGCTGATCGGGGTCATGGCCGACGACGCTCGACGAGGGTCTCTGACCTCGAGCTTCTATCTGCTGGCCTACCCCGGGATGGCGATGCCGCTGCTGATCACGACGCTGGCCGACCTGAGTTCGACGACGGCGACACTGATCGGCGTCACGGTCGTCGCTGCGTCGTGCAGCGTCGTCGTCTTTGCGGCGTCACGTCGCGACATCGTGGGTGCATGAGACCCTTGACGTCAGCCTGAATAGCGAGTTAGTTATATGGGTATGTCATCGACGACCATCTCGACGCTGCCCATCGACGCCGAGTCGACCGAGCTGGAGCGGGCATTCAAGGCGTTGGCGAGTGCTCGACGGCTGCAGATCCTCGAATGGTTGAAGGACCCCGCAGCTCACTTTCCGCCGCAGGAGCACGGTGACCCCGTCGAGCACGGTGCCTGCAACATGTACATCACCGACAAGCTCGGCGTCAGCCAACCCGCAGCGTCGCGCCACATGAAGGTGCTGCTCGACGCCGGTCTCGTGATCGCCACACCGCGGTCCGGCTACGTCTACTACCGACGCGACACCGAAGCCATCGCCCGACTCACCGGCCAACTCGCCGCACTCTGAACCACACCGCCACGACCGAGAAGAGCAACGATCACATGAACGAATCACTCAACAGGTACGCATCGCTCGACGGCAAGGTCGTCGTCGTCACCGGCGCCGCCGGTGGCATCGGCCGATCGATCGCCGAACGCTTCGCCGGCCAGGACGCCAAGGTCGTCGTCAACGACATCGACGCCGATGCTGCAGCCGGTGTCGTTGCGTCGATCACCGACGCAGGCGGCACGGCGATCTCCGTCGTCGCGGACGTGTCCGACGGCGATTCGGTGGCAGCGATGTTCGACACGGTGATGGCCGAGTTCGGCACCGTCGACGTGCTCGTGAACAACGCCGGGCTCGTCTCACCGATGCTCCACTTCTTCGAAGCCGACGAGGCGTGGTGGCGCAAGATCATCGACGTCAACCTGACCGGCCACTTCCTCTGCTCCCACACGGCGGCCCGGATCATGGCCAAGGCCGGCGGCGGCAACATCATCAACATGAGCTCCGGGGGTGCCACCCGAGCCCACCGCGCCTTCACCGCCTACGACGCGACGCAAGGGCGGCATCGAGGCGCTCACGCGTGCGATGGCACTCGACCTGGGCCCGTACAACATCCGGGTCAATGCGCTGATGCCCGGCTCGATCGACACGAGTGGGCTCGGCCTCGACGACCGGAAGCTACGTGGCGAGAACGTGCCGCTCGGGCGGATCGGTGAGCCGATCGACATGACCGGAGCAGCACTCTTCCTGGCTTCGGACGATGCGAGCTACATCACCGGCGACGTGATCAAGGTCGACGGCGGGATGCTCGCTCAGCAACGTTCCGCAACCGTCGACATCAAGCCGCCGTCGGACTTCCCGAAAGTCGAGGATCTGTGATGTCTCAGGAATCCCAGATGTCCAGCATCCGTATCGGCGCCGACGTGGGTGGCACATTCACCGACGTCGTCATCGCAGCGCACCGACGGCACGTACGCATCGACGAAGGTGCTGACCACTCACGATGCGCCCGAGCGGGCGATCCTCGACGGTGTGGCCAAGCTGGCCGACGCCGAAGGGGTCGACCTCGGTTCGGGAATCGTCGAGCAGTTCATCCACGGCACCACGCTCGCCACGAACGCCCTCATCGAACGGCGCGGCGCGAAGACCGCCCTCGTCACCACCCACGGCTTCCGTGACGTGATCGAGACGCGGACCGAGAGTCGCTTCGAGCAGTACGACCTGAACATCGTGCTGCCCACGCCACTGATCGAGCGCGAAGGACCGGTTCACCGTGACCGAGCGCCGCAACGCTCGCGGCGGCGTGCTGGTCGAGTTCGACGAAGCCGAAGCCCGTCGAGTTGATCGAGCGGCTGGCGACGGCGGGCTACGAGTCCGTGGCCGTCGGGTTCATCCACAGCTACGTCGACGGCACCAACGAACGACGGTTCCGCGAACTGCTGCTCGAGCGATTGCCCGACGTGTCGGTGTCGATCAGCTGCGAGGTCAGCCCGCAGATGCGCGAGTACGAACGGTTCAACACGGTGTGTGCGAACGCCTACGTGCAGCCGCTGATGGCGTCGTACCTCGTTCGGCTGCGCGACCAGTTGCAGGCCCGCGGCATCACCTGCCCGCTGTACCTCGTCCACTCCGGCGGCGGACTGATGAGCGTCGAGAGCGCCGCCGAGTTCCCCGTGCGCCTGGTCGAGTCCGGTCCGGCCGGAGGCGCGATCTTCGCTGCCGACATCGCCGCCCGCTACGGGCCGCGACCGAGTCCTCAGCTTCGACATGGGTGGAACCACGGCGAAGATCAGCCTGATCGACGACTTCCGTCCGGCCACCGCGAAGTCGTTCGAGGTCGACCGCACCGCTCGCTTCAAGAAGGGCAGTGGCATGCCCATCTCGATCCCGGTCATCGACATGATCGAGATCGGTGCCGGCGGCGGTTCGATCGCCAGTCGGTCGACTCGCTCGACCAGATCCGCATCGGACCGCACAGCGCCGGCTCCGAGCCGGGCCCGGCTGCGTACTCGCTCGGAGGTCAGGACGCCACGGTCACGGACGCCAACCTGCAACTCGGGCGGCTGCACCCCGACACGTTCGGCGCGAGCGACATCGACCTGTCACCGCGCTCGCGAGCCGATGCCCTCACTCGAAGCGTTGGAGAACGGCTCGGCCTCGACGCCGACACGGCAGCCGTCGGCGTGGCCGAGGTGGTCGACGAGAACATGGCCAACGCTGCTCGCGGCCCACGCCGTCGAGAACGGCAAGGACCTCGGCGGCTACACGATGATCGCCTTCGGTGGCGGCGCGCCGCTGCACGCCGCGTCGCCTGATGGACAAGCTCGGGCTCGACGAGATGATCGTTCCGCCCGGTGCAGGTGTCGGCTCTGCGATCGGATTCCTCGTCGCACCCTTCTCCTACGAAGCGGTTCGCAGCTTCTACACGACGACGGTCGACTTCGACGTCGCCGGGTCCAACGCCGTGCTCGACTCGCTCACGGAGGAAGCCATGGCGTTCGTGCGTCAGGGCACCGACGCCGAGGTGACCGTCGAACGGCAGGTGTCGATGCGCTACGCCGGTCAGGGCTGGGAGATCCCGGTCACGCTGGACGCCGAGTCGGCGTTCGACGACTTCGCCGCCGAACTGCTGTCGGCTGAGTTCACGAAGGCCTACGAAGGGTTCTTCGGTCGAGCGATCGACGACCTCGCCATCGAGACCGTCAGCTGGTCGGTTCGAGTGTCGTCGATCGTCCCGGCACCCGAACGCATCGAGCTGTCCACCGTGTCGTCGTCGACGGTCGAGGCCGCGTCCATGCGCGACGCCTACGACGCCGTGTCCGGCGTCCGGGTCGCCACAGCGGTGTTGAGTCGCCACGACCTCACCCCCGGCGCCGCCGTCGCAGGGCCGGCGATCATCGCCGAGCAACAGACCACCACGGTCATCGGTTCGCACCACGTCTGCACGATGCAGGCGGACGGCACGCTGCTCGTCACCAGAGCCGGCAACGAGAAGAACGGAAGACCGTCATGAGCGCTGCCAACAGCAACAGCACCAGCAACTCGGCCGAAGTCCTGCACAACCAGGTGATGTGGAATCGCCTCATCTCCGTCGTCGAAGAGCAGGCGCTCGCGCTCGTTCGCACCGCGTTCAGCACGTCGGTTCGCGAAGCGGGCGACCTGTCGGCCGGCGTGTTCGACCCCGACGGACGGATGATCGCGCAGGCCGTCACCGGAACACCCGGCCACGTCAACACGATGGCCGCCGCCGTGCGGCACTTCATCACCGACATCGGTCCTGAACGGATCTACCCCGGCGACGTCTACATCACCAACGACCCGTGGAAGGGAACCGGCCACCTGCACGACATCACGGTGTGCACGCCCGTCTTCCGGCAGACGACGTGCTGATCGGTTTCTTCGCGTCGACGGCGCACGTCGTCGATGTCGGCGGCCGCGGCTACGGCCCGGACGCGAAGGAGGTGTACGAGGAGGGCATCAACATCCCGATCATGAAGTGGGTCGATCGGGGCCGTCTGAACCAGGACCTGATCAACATCCTCCGGGTCAACGTGCGCGAGTCCGATCAGGTCGTCGGCGACATCCACGGCCTGGCCGCGTCGAACGAGACCGGCCGACGCCGACTGCTCCAGATGCTCGACGAGTTCGGCCTCGACGACCTCGACGACTCTCGCCGGCTTCGTGTTCGACCGGCACCGCCAGCGCCACGCTGCACGCGATCGCCACGGTGGAGAACGGCGTCTACACGCAACGAGATGATCGTCGACGGATACGGCGAACCGGTCACCTTGCAGTGGCGATCACCGTGAGCGACGACGGCATGCACGCCGACTTCACCGGCACGTCGCCGGTCTGTCCGTTCGGGATCAACGTCCCGACTCGGGCTACGCCCACGCCTACTTCACCTACGGGATGCTCGTGGCGCTCGCACCCGAGTTGCCGAACAACTTCGCATCGCTCGACGTGTTCTCGGTCAGTGCACCCGACGGCGTGATCCTCAACGCGAAACACCCCGACCCGGTGTCGGTGCGCCACGTGCTCGGCCACTTCGTCACCGACCTGTGTCTCGGGGCCATGGCCTCGGCACTGCCCGACCGGGTCCCGGCCGAAGGCGCCGGGGCGCTGTGGAACTTCCAGGCCAGCGCCCGCTCGGCCGACGCGGCCAACCCACGGCCTCCCGTCGAGATCCTGATGTTCAACAGCGGCGGCACCGGCGCCCGACCTCGACTCGACGGACTCACGTCGACGGCGTTCCCGTCGGGCGTGCGCACCATGTCGGTCGAAGCAACCGAGCAGGTCGGCCCGATCGTCATCTGGCGCAAGGAGATCCGGCCCGACTCCGGTGGAGCGGGCGAGCAGCGTGGCGGCCTCGGTCAGATCATCGAGATCGGTCCGACCGAGGGTTACCAGTTCGACTTCTCGGCGATGTTCGACCGGATCGACCACCCGGCCCGCGGCCGGTTCGGCGGTGGCGACGGTGCGCCCGGCAAGGTGTACCTCGACGACGGCACGCCTTCGCCGGAAAAGGACGCCAGGTCGTGCCGGAAGGTCGACGACTCGTGATGGAGCTTCCCGGCGGCGGCGGCTTCGGCAACCCGGACGACCGCGACGCGGCAGCGATCGCCAACGACCACGCTCAGGGCTACGTGTCCTGATGGACGAGCTCGCCGCGGGCACTACGACGTCGTGTGCATCGGCGGGGCGATGATGGGCAGCTCCGCGGCGTACTTCCTGTCTGAGAACCCGGACTTCGACGGATCGGTTCTCGTGGTCGAGCCCGACTGGACCTACGAACGGGCGCAGACGACCCGCGCTCAGAACAGCATCCGTGAGCAGTTCACGAACGAGCTGAACATCGAGCTGAGTCGCTTCGGGATCGACTTCCTCGCCGACTTCCACGCCAACGTCCAGGTGAACGGCGAGGCACCGGAACTCAACTTCCGCGGAACCGGCTACATGTTCATCGCCGACACCGAAGACCAGTACGCGCAGCTGGAACGGGAGTCGGACGACCAGCTCGCCATGGGGGCCGAGGTCGAGATGCTTCGCCCACACCAGGTCGCCGAACGCTTTCCGTACATGGACGCAGAACAACTCGTCGGTGCTCGGGTCGGCGGCATGCGAGAAGGTTCGTTCGACGGGTGGGCGTTCTTCCAAGGGCTCCGTCAACGGGCGATCCACAACGGCGTCACCTATGTGAAGGACCGTGTCGTCGGCATCGACGTGAAGGGGTCGCGGGTGACCGGCGTGCGTTTGGAGTCCGGGCGCACCGTCGGCTGTGACTTCGCGCTGAACACCGCCGGTTGTCGGGCCAAGACGATCGCTGCGATGGTCGGGATCGATCTGCCGGTCGAGCCGAGGGCGCGCACGAGCTTCGTCTTCGATTGTCGGACGCCGATCGAACACAACGTGCCGCTCACGGTCACGCCTGTCGGCGTCCATTTCCGCCGTGAGCAGACCCACTTCATGTGTGGGACCGTGCCGCGCATCGACATCGCCGTCGACTACGACGACCTGGACGTGCGACGCAACGAGTTCGAAGAACAGATCTGGCCGACCGTCGCGAAGTACGTGCCCCAGTTCGATCAGGTCGGTGTCGTCACGTCGTGGGGCGGCCAGTACGACTACAACACGCTCGACCACAACCTGATCATCGGAGCGGGCAGCCAGGTCGAGAACTTCCTGTTCGCCAACGGGTTCTCCGGTCACGGGCTCCAACAGGGCCCAGCGGTCGGACGCGGGCTCAGCGAACTGATCACCTACGGCGAGTTCCGCACCATCGACCTGTCATCGCTCGACTACGGACGGATCGAACGCAACGAACCGATCATCGAACTCGCCGTCATCTGAGTCGAGCGAGTGCCGAGCAACGAGGTCGGGAGCGCCGGGTGCGATCGAGGTGCCGTATGGGTCGCACCACCCGTGGTGCACGATGGACGTGCCGAGCGATTCGAGCCATGAACTGATCCTGCGGAGCACGCTTCGACTCTCGCGGTCGAAGGTGGCGCGGCGTTGACCCCGAGGTGAAGTCCGTGCGAACAGTCCTCGCGGCCGCTGTCGAGAACGCCCGCGAGGCCGTCCAGCGCAGCGTCGGGGTCAGTCGGCGCGGCGCGCGAAACGGGGGCCGGCTCGCAGCATGCGGCTCGGCAGTGCCCGATCGAGCGCGGATTCGACGGTTGCTGCCACATCGATCAACGCATCCAGGTCGACACCGGTCGACAGTCCCTCCGCATGGAACAGGTGGACGAGGTCCTCGGTGCAGACGTTGCCGGTGGCACCGGGGGAGAAGGGGCAGCCACCGAGCCCACCGACGCTGGCGTCGAAGCGGCGGATGCCCTCGCCGAGACCGGCGACGGCATTGGCCAGCGCCAAGCCACGCGTGTCGTGCAGGTGCAGTCCGAGATGCGTGTTCTCGCCGACACGGGGCTGCACGGCGGCGATCACGGCACGCACATCGGACGGAGCGGCCGCACCGATCGTGTCTGCGAGGAGGAGTTCGGTCACCCCGATGGCGGCGAGCGCTCCGGCGACCTCGGCCACGGCGACGGCAGCGATGGGTCCTTCGAACGCACAGCCGAAGGACGCCGACAGGTTGATGCTGGTGGGAAGACCGGCGGCATCGGCCACGGCCACGATGCGCTCCATCTCGGCGACGGCTTCCGCTGTCGACATCCGTACGTTGCGTCGGCTGAACGTCTCGCTCACCGACACGACGCTCACGAGGACGTCGGCGCCGGCTGCCACGGCGGCACGTGCGCCGCGCTCGTTGACCACCAGCGCTTCGCGCGACGTTCCACCGACGGTCGCCGTCGAGGAGAAGACCTGGCCCGAATCCGCCATCTGCGGGACCGCCTCGGGGCTCACGAACGAGCCGATCTCCACACGGCGGAGACCCGCTGCGGCCAGCCCCTCGACCATGGCCACCTTGGCGTCGAGCGAGATCTCGGTCGTGATCGACTGCAGGCCGTCGCGAGGACCCACGTCGCGAACGAGCACTGCGTCGTCATCGACCTCGGCCGTGACATCGATGCGGGAACCGGTCATCCGAGCAGAGTAGCGATCACTGATCGACGAGTGGATCGGCGGTGCGGAGCCGACTCCTGGGGTCAGGCCGCCGGTCACGCGTCAGATCTTCACGAGCAGCTTGCCCAGGTTGCCGCCCGTGAACATCACTTCGAGGGCTTCGGGGAACCGCTCGATCCCATCGAGCACCGTCTCGGGCAGGGTGATCGAACCGTCGGCGACCCAGCCGGCGAGTTCTTCCATCGCGGCCGGGATCCTGTCGGCGAAGTGGAAGTATGCGAAGCCCTCCATCCGCGACTGACGTTCGGCGAGACGCAGGTACATGGACGGACCCGTGACGTTGTCCATGTCGTCGTACTGGGAGATCGCACCGCAGATCGTCACCCGTGCGTGCATCGCCAGGTTGTCCAGGACCGCGTCGAGGATCGGCCCACCGACGTTGTCGAAGAAGCCGTTCACGCCGTCGGGTGCCAACTCTCTGAGGCGCTCGGCGACGTCGGAGTTCTTGTAGTCGATGGCGTCGTCGAACCCGAGCACGTCGACGAGGTGAGCGACCTTGTCCGGTCCACCGGCGATGCCGATCACCCGAGCGCCGTCCTTCTTGGCGATCTGCCCGGCCACCGAGCCCACGGCGCCGGCAGCGGCGGACACGACGAACACATCGCCGTGCTGGGGCTTGGCCACTTCCCGCAACCCGATCCAAGCGGTCACGCCCGTCGATCCGGACAGCACACCGAGGTGCAAGCTGATCGGACCGAGCGAATCGTCGAGCGCTTCGAGTTTCGACGCAGGCAGGTCCGCGATCGACTGTGAACCGAATCGGCCGCGCACTGCCTGACCGACCGGCAGCGCCTCGTCGTTCGACTCGATCACCCGCCCGACTCCATGCGACGGAATGGTCTCGCCGATGCCGGTCTGGCGATGGAATCCCTCACCACGAAGCATGGTGCGCGCTGCGGCATCGATCGAGATGTACTCGACGGCGACTCGAACGTTGCCCTCCTCCAAGGCGCCGAGCTCCTCGGTCTCGACCGAGAAGTGGTCCGGGGTGGCCCGGTCGGTCGGTCGGCGGAGCAGGACGACTCGCGTGTTGCGCATGGTCGATGGTCCCACTTGGTGTCCTCGGATGGCGAGGCAGCGGGGTCGCACGTATCATCGTTACCGATGAGTGACTACACGCCGCCGACCGACGACATCCGATTCGTGATGAACCACGTGGCCGATCTCGATGGAATCCTCTCGACAGAACGCTTCTCGCACGTGGACACCGAGAGCATCGACGCCGTCGTCGATGAGGTCGCGCGCTTCATGGCCGACGAAGTCGCGCCGACCAACGTGGACGGCGACCGCATCGGTGCGCAGTGGCATGCCGGCGACGGTGGCCCCGCCACCGTGGTCACTCCTCCCAGCTTCAAGGCCGCCTACGACAAGTGGGTGGCGTCCGGCTTCGGTGCGATGCCCTTCGACCCCGAGTACGGCGGCGCGGACTTTCCGTGGATCACGGCCATCGCCGTTCAGGAGATGTTCACCACCTCGAACATGGCGCTGTCGCTGTGCCCGCTGCTGACGCAGGGTGCGATCGATGCGATCCACGCGCACGGGTCCGACGAACAGAAGGCCGCCTACCTGCCGAAGATGATGACGAACGAGTGGACCGGCACGATGAACCTCACCGAGCCGCAGGCCGGCTCCGACGTCGGTGCGGTGACCACGAAAGCCGAGCCGATCGAAGGTTCGGCCGACGGCGCATGGTCGATCACCGGTCAGAAGATCTACATCACCTACGGCGAACACGACCTCACCGAACAGATCATCCACCTCGTGCTCGCTCGCACCCCGGGCTCGAAGCCGGGCACGAAGGGCATCTCGATGTTCGTCGTGCCGAAGTTCCTGATCGAGGACGACGGCTCGCTCGGTGAGCGCAACGGCGCCGAGGTCGTGTCGATCGAGCACAAGCTCGGCATCCACGGTTCGCCCACCTGCGTGATGCAGTTCGAGAACGCGACCGGTTGGCTCGTCGGCGACGAGCACGACGGCATGCGCAACATGTTCACGATGATGAACAACGCTCGCCTCTCGGTCGGTCTGCAGGGTCTGTCGGTCTCGGACCGAGCGTTCCAGCAGTCGCTGCAGTACGCGCAGGACCGCGAACAGGGCACAGCGCTCGACGCGCCGAAGGGCACGTCGAGCCCGATCATCGAGCACCCCGACGTGCGACGCATGCTGATGACGCAGCGAGCGTGGATCGATGCGATGCGTGCGCTGATCTACACCAACGCCGGCGCACTCGACCGGGCCGACGCGGCAACGGATGCCGACGAACAGAGCAGCTGGCGCGAGCTCGCCGATCTGCTCATCCCGCTGTCGAAGAGCCTCTGCACGGACGTCGCCAACGAGATGACATCGCTCGCCGTGCAGATCCACGGTGGCATGGGCTACGTGGAAGAGACCGGGGTGGCGCAGCACCTCCGCGACATCCGGATCGGCACGATCTACGAGGGGACGAACGGCATCCAGGCAGCGGACCTCGTCGGACGCAAACTCGCGATGCGCTCCGGTGGTGTGATCACCGACCTGCTCGACGAGTTCGACGTCCGAGCGAAGGAACTCGCCGGCATCGACGGTCTCGCCACGTTCGCCGATCGTCTCGCCGAAGCCGTCTCCACCGCACGCGAGGCCACGACACACCTGCTCGAGACGGCGGGCTCTGATCAGCGCTCGCTGTTGGCGGCGTCGACTCCGTACCTCCGTCTCCTCGGGACCACGGTGTGTGCAGGTCTGTTGGCGAAGTCCGCCATCGCGGCGTCGAACGGTGCTGACTATCCGGACGACTTCCTCGCTGCAAAGGTCACGAGCGCCAAGTTCTTCGGCGAACAGATCCTGCCGACGACCACCGGGTTGCTCGCTGCGGTGATGTCGCCCGCCGACGACCTCTTCGCGCTCACCGCCGACCAGATGCTGTGATCGAGCGAGCGTGACTCGCGCTTCGACTTCTCCGCAGTCCGCTCAGGGGTTGAGGTAGCGGGTGAGTCCCGCTTCGGCCACTGCGGCGATCTTGGGGAACATCGAGTCGAGCTGACCGGCGTGACAAGGGTGGAGTGTCGCCGAGCAGTTCGAGCGTGCCGTGATAGTCGAGCCTCGACGAATCACCAGCAGCCGGTGAACACGAGCGTGTCGACCGCTCGGAACGTGGCGTTCTCGCCGACCATCACGAATCGATTCGGAGCGTCGGACTCGGTGATCGTGTACACCACCGAACTCGGCTTGCCGTCGAACCCGGTGACGGTCACGTCGAAACGGGCGGCGCCGTCGTCGCCGTCCGCCAGCCGGACGGACGATTGCACGCCGTCGTCCCATGCGGGCACCTGTTCGAGGTCGACGGCTCGGGCGTACGCCTCCCCGATCGTCAGATTCGAGTCGACAGTGAAGGAGTGGCTGGCCATTCCCCGATCTTGTCAGCTGTCGACCGGTTCGAGTTCCCTGTAGGTGTCGATGTTGCGGATCGACGGGAAGAGGAACGTGAAGCTCGCAGCGATGGCGACGGTGACCAACCCGCCGCCGGCGATTGCCCACGGCAGGCCGATCGCACGAGCTGCCACCCCGGATTCGAACGCACCCAGCTCGTTCGACGCGCCGATGAACACACCTTCGACGGCGTTCACCCGGCCGAGTTGGTCGTCCGGTGTGACGAGCGGAACGATGGCGCCGCGGATGTTCATCGACACCAGGTCGGCTGCGGAGACGACGACGAGTGCGAGGAACGCGATCGTGTAGCTGCGCGTCAGGCCGAAGACGATGTTGCCGGCTCCGAAGATCGCCACGACCCACAGCAACGTCGGGCCGATGCGTCGCTGCAGCGGGCGGAAACTGAGCCAGATCGCCATCGCAGCGGCGCCGATGCCGGGCGCTGCGCGCAGCCAGCCATATGCGATGTCGCCCACGCCGAGCCGCTCGCTCGCCACCGCCGGGATCAGCGCGATCGCTCCGCCGAACAGCACGGCGAACAGGTCGAGCGAGATCGTGCCGAAGACGACCGGTGTGCGACGGACGAAACGCAATCCTTCGACGGCGCTGGTCCACGTCGGCCGGTCCGTGGTCCGTCCGGGCTCGCGGTGGTAGCGGATCAACAGCACGGGCACCGCGGCAGCGAACTGGAAGCACGCTGCGACGACGTAGGCCGTCGACGCGCTGACGCTGTACAGGAATCCGCCTGCGATCGGCCCGATGATCGACGCCCCGACGAACGTTCCGGTCCAGACCACGACCACCTGCGGAAACATGGCCTTGTCGGCGAGGAACGGCATGATCGAGCGACGCGCCGGCGCGAGCATCGCATCGGCGGTGCCCAGGAACGCAGCGATCGCGAACAACCACAGGACGCGTGTCGGAGCCGCTGGCACTGAACACGATGAGTGCGATGCCGCTGATCCCGCGTCCCGCCAGGAAGAGGCTGGTGATGTGTCGTCGATCGAATCGGTCGGCGACCGACCCGCTCACCAGCACCAGGAGGAGCGCGGGAACGAACTGAGCGAGGCCGATGAACCCGATGTCGAGTTCATTGCCGGTGATGTCGAAGACCTGCTTGAACAACACGGTGACCAACAGGTTCTGGCCGATCGCGGCGAGTGCACCTGACACGAGGTAGAGGCGCACGCCGCGCACCGCCAGCACATCTCGAGTCGTCGTCGGCACCGAGCGAGGCTACGTCTGTGAAGGATCCTGACTGCCGTCGGTCGGCCCGTCGAGGGTCACATCAGAATGTCTGTGCGGCGAGGTCGTGCGGACCCGAGGCAAGGTAGCCACCCGCCGAGCGAATCGCTGCGCCCCACGGATCGAGCAGCGAGATCAACTCGTCGATGTGGTCGCCGATCACGGACATCACCGGGGCCATCTGGGCGTCCGTGACGTGCTCGATGTTCTCGCGGGCGTCACGTCCGGCAGCGGTGAACGCGCCGTCGGTGTCGATCAGACCGAGCGACCGCAGCGTGTCGGCGGCGACATCGAAGTCGTCGTCGGTCCACCCTCGGGTGCGGGCATAGCTTCGAGCCGGCAGGCCCCAGAAGCACTCGGTCAGGAGGCCGATCTGCACGGCGTCGAAGCCGGCGGTGATCCAGGCAGCGGTGTGACTGTCGCCCCGGTACTCACGCAACAGATCGCCCCGACGCCAGATGGTGCCGAGCGGATGGTCGGGGTCGTCGAGTCCGGTGATCCCGGCGGCGAGCGGGCGCCCCTCGACCGGGAGTTCATCGGTTGCCCGAACCAGGAGTTCCTCCACACGTGAGCGTCCCGCCGGGTCCGCGCCGAGGATTCGCTCCATCTGACCGAGCGCGCCTCGGTCGCGAGTCGCGCAGATCGTGACGGCATCGGTCAGCGTCCATCCGTGCTCGACACACGGGACGACGACGCGCGGGTCGAAGACGGCGAACGCCGACGCGATCACCTCGCCGGACACGTCACCCATCACCGAACCTCGGCTGGTGAAGTAGGCCGGTCCGTCCGGGAGTTGCACGTCGCCGGAACGACGACTCGGCCGTTCGAAACCGAGTTCCGCGTAGCCGTCGTGCGCTTCGGGTGAGAAGAAGACCTGACCGATCACCGGCTCGATTGCACCACCCAGACGGCGTTCGGCGCTGGGTGCTGTGCTGCGATCCATCGAACCAGTGTGACGCGCCGTGACGTGCTCCGATGGGTCGTGGCCGTTGCTCGGCGGGAAGACTGGGTGCATGTTCGACATCCTGATCAAGAACGGAACCCTCGTCGACGGCACCGGATCGGAACCTCTCGGGGGTGATGTCGCCGTGAACGACGGACGCATCGTCGACGTCGGGGGGAGCATCACCGGACAGGCGCGACGCACGATCGACGCCGACGGAGCGATCGTCACCCCGGGCTGGGTCGACGTCCACACGCATTACGACGGCCAGGTCAGCTGGGACTCCGAGATGGCGCCGTCGTCACACAACGGCGTCACCACCGTCGTCATGGGGAACTGTGGTGTCGGATTCGCACCCTCGGCTCCCGGCAACGAGAAGGCACTCATCGAGCTGATGGAAGGCGTCGAGGACATTCCAGGCGCAGCGTTGCACGAAGGCATGGACTGGGGCTCAT
This sequence comes from Ilumatobacteraceae bacterium, assembly GCA_963797925.1. GTDB lineage: Bacteria > Actinomycetota > Acidimicrobiia > Acidimicrobiales > Ilumatobacteraceae > Ilumatobacter_A. The sequence continues at coordinate 947,972 of CAWCQZ010000004.1, forward strand.
GGGAGACGTTCCCCGAGTACATGGACTACATCGGTGAGCGCGAGTACACCTTGGACGTCGGTGCCCAGATCGCTCACGGCGCCGTGCGCTACTACGCGATGGGGGAGCGGGGCCGGCTGAACGAGGACGCCACGGCCGAGGACGTCGAAGCGATGGGCGCCATCGTCGCCGAGGCAATCGATGCAGGCGCCGTCGGTTTCAGCACGTCACGCACGATCGGGCATCGAGCGCTGTGGGGTGAACCCGTCCCCGGCACCTTCGCCGCCGATGAAGAACTGCTCGCGATCGCTCGGCACATGGCGCCGTTGAAGAAAGGCGTGTTCGAGATGATCCCGGCGGGGACCGTCGGCGAACTCAAGGCGCTGGGTGGCGAGAAGACGACGCAGCAGTTGGAGCACGACCTGATGCGACGCTTCTCGATCGAGAGCGGACGCCCCGTCACCTTCACGCTCGTCCAATCACCCGACTACGACCCGAACCTGTGGCGCGAGATCCTGCAGATGACCGCCGAAGCGAACGCCGAAGGAGCGCAGATGTTCCCGCAGGTGTCCTCGCGTCCGATCGGGTTCCTCACCGGATTGAGCGCCTACCACGCGTTCATGCGCAAGCCGACGTACATCGAGAAGTTGGCGGATCTCCCGTTGGCCGAACGCGTCGTCGCGATGCGCGAGCCGTCGATGAAGGAGACGCTGCTCGCTGAATCGGATGTTCGACCCGAGGCACCGGGCTCGATGGAGAACGTCTACGGACTCTTCAAGCGCGCCGCGGCGGTGATGTATCCGCTGGGCAACCCCGTGAACCTCGAGCCGACCATCGATGACACGCTCGGTGCCCGAGCCGCTGCGTCGGACCGCGATCCCCTCGAGTACCTCTACGACTTCATGCTCGAGGACGGCGGCACCCGATTCGCCTCACTCAGCACGGTCGACGTCCCGGACCGGATGAACGTGCTCCGCGAGATGCTGATCGACGAGAACACGGTGACCGGCCTCAGCGACGCCGGTGCTCACGTCACGTTGATCTGCGACGGCACGATGCCCACCACGCAGCTGACGTACTGGTCCCGCGACCGCAAGGCAGACGGCCTACCGCTCGAGTTCATCGTCAACAAGCAGACCGGCCGCAACGCTGCGCTCTACGGGTTCGACGATCGCGGCACACTCGAGGTCGGCAAGCGTGCCGACATCAACGTGATCGACCACGCCAACCTCACCGTCGACGCGCCGGTCGCCCACCATGATCTCCCGGCCGGCGGCACACGTCTGATGCAGCCGGTCAGCGGCTACCTGGCAACGCTGTGCAACGGCGTGGTCACCCGTGATCACGACGCTGACACCGGCGAACGCCCCGGTCGGCTCGTCCGCAGCTGACGCAGATCGCTCACGGGCGCGAAGGGAGGCGTTCGATCCGTCAGGCAGCGGTTTGCGAGGTGCCGCATCGGACCGAGGTGGGTTGGATGATCGCCGACGTATCGCCCGTGCGACCACCGTGCACGACGACCGTCAGTGGAGCGTGAACGGAGGGTCGCGAGGGCTGGACTACCGTGCGTTCATGACACCACTCGAGACGGTCAACGAGTTCATGCGACGGTTCTGCACGATGGACCTCGACAGCGCATGCGAGCTGGTGAGCGACGATGTCGAGTACGACAACGTGCCGATGGGGAAGAACTTCGGGCCCGACGGGATCAAGACCTTCGCTGGCAACATGAACAGCAGCTTCGACACCGTCGAGTTCATCGTCCATCGAGAAGCAGCGACGGGCAACATCGTCCTCAACGAGCGGACCGATCGCTTCGTCAAGGGCGAGCTGACCTTCGACCTGCTCGTCGCCGGGGTGTTCGAGGTGAACGACGCCGGCCTCATCACGCTGTGGCGCGACTACTTCGACATGGGCAAGGTCACCGAGATGTTCACCGCACTCGCCGGCTGAGATCACGTCGCCAGCAGATGCGCTGACGACGCATGAGCGATCGCAGCGAACTGATGCGCTGCGGGAAGCAGTGTCCGCCCGGTCCTGCGGATCAGCTGGATCACGCGAGGTGCGAGCTGCGGCTCGATCTCGAGGACGCGGATCCCGGGGTCGTTCGCATCGATCGCGAGCGACGGCATCACCGCCATGCCCATGCCCGAACGGACCATGCTCTGGACCGCGGCGTTGTTCTGGAATCTGAACGCGAAGTCGGGTCGAATGCCCGCGCCGATCAGTCGCTCGTCGATCATCCGCTGTCCGGTCAGGTTGTCGGGTTGCCCGATGAGGGTGGACCGGTTCAGTTCCTCGGCGGTGGCAACGGCGTCCGACCGTGTCGCCATGACATCGTCGGCCGGCGCGAGCACCACGAACCGGTCGCGTCCCAGCACTTCGATCTCGAGGCGCGGATCGTCCGCGATGTCGACGGTGAACGCGAGGTCGGTCTCGTCCTGCAGGATGTCCCGCACCAGTTCGTCGAGGTCGTCGGTCTCGTCCAGGCGCACGTCGACCTCGGGAACTTCACGCCGCATCTGAGCAACGATGTTCGGGAGGAGCTCGGCGGATGCGGACTGGAACGTGCCGACGGTGAGGCGCCCGGTGATGCCGCGTTGCATCGATCGCAGTCGGTCGTCCATCTGATCGATGCGGTCGAGGGAGCGGCGTGCGTAGTCGAGGACGGCCAGTCCGATCTGCGTCAGTTCTGCCGGACGGGGCCCTTTGGGTCGGTCGAAGACGGGTGTCCCGCATGCCCGCTCGAGTTGCGCGATCTGTTGGCTCACAGCGGACTGGGTGAAACCCAGCGCGTCGGCCGCCGCCGCGAACGTGCCGTACTCCGCGACCGCGACGAGCGCCGCCAGGTGCTTCGGATCAGCGTCACGCATGCTCGCCATCAATCATCAGCATAGCTGATGTCAATCAGTAGAAAGAGTCGCTTTTCTGGATGACAAAGTGTCCGTAGCGTGTTCTCCATGGCTACGAACACCGCCCTCCAGATCGCTGAATCCATCGTTGCCGACGGCTTCGACTCGCTCGACGCCGAACTCGCCGACTTCCTCGCCGAGGCCCGCCGGTCCGACGTGAGCACTGTGCTCGTCGATGTCGCCGGTGACAGCGCAGCGCCGGCGCCTGTGCGCGAGCGTGCGCTCGGCCGGGTCGTGGTCGAGCTCTCTCGCGACCTGCCGCAGCCGATGCTGCCGCTCTGGGTGACGAGCCGAGTCCGCCGCAACGCGAACGTCTGACGCCGCAGAATCCTCCACGCCGCCGATTCCCTTCACTCGTCGGACGAGGCGACGGTCAGTCGTCGAGCGCCGGCAACGACTGCAACAGCGCCGCAGCGAGGCGTGGAAGCACGTTGCGCTGCGGCCAGACCGCTCGCAGACGACGCTCGATCCGGATCTCGGGCACGTCGACCTCGACGACCCGCCCACTGGCGAGGTCGTCGGCGATGGCCAGCCGGCTGATGACGGTGGGCGATGATCCGTTGACGACCGCGATCCGCACGGCCGAGATCGAACCGAGGTCGAGCGCGACTCGAGGCAGCGTGTGGCCGAGTTCCGCCAGCCGGGCGACCAACGAGTCACGCGTGCCGGAGCCGGGCTCGCGTAGGACCAGCGGCGTGTCGAGAAACTCGTCGAGGCTCACCGACGATCGGGTCGCCCACGCGTGGCGTGGCGAGGTGACCGGGATCAGCTCGTCCGTGGCGATGACCTGCTGGGACATGTTCGCCGGGACCGCAGGCGACTCGATGAAGCCGATGTCGACCGCGCCGGTTCCGATGCGTTCGAGCACCGCTCGGCTGTTGGTGACGTCGAGGGTCACCGAGTCGTCCGGACGCTCGGCCAGGAAACGGTCGAGCCACGGAGGCAGGAAGTACTCGGCGATCGTGTAGCTGGCAGCGAGTCGCAAGAGCCCGGCCTGGTCGGCGCGAAGCGAGTCGACCCCCGAAGCGAGTGCGAGGGCTGAATCCAACACGGCGTCGGCCCAACCTGCGACCAGTCGGCCGTCAGGGGTGAGCCGCGAACCCGTGGGGGAACGGTCGAGCACGGTCACACCGAGCTGGCGCTCGAGCGTGCGGATCCGGCTGCTCGCCGACGGTTGCGTGATGCCGTGCGCTTCGGCCGCTCTCGACAGGCTGCCGAGATCCACGACGGATCGCAGGAGATCCAACGCTGCGAGTTCGGGGAACGAGGCAGGCAACGGCACCACACGAAGGTAGCCGTCACAAAGGGGATGTCTATGACAAGCCAGAGGTCTGCTCTATGGCCCCCCAGGCATCGCCGGTCTACCGGAGAAGCGTTGGATGATCGACAATGATCGGATGGGTTCTCGGGGGATCACATGACTCGGCTCGGCTTCCTGTTGGACAGCGACTCGTGCATCGGCTGCCACGCCTGCACGATTGCCTGCAAGAGCGAGCACGACGTGCCGCTCGGCGTCAACCGAACGTGGGTGAAGTACATCGAGACCGGCTCGTTCCCGAACGCCAGTCGCAAGTTCTCTGTCATGCGCTGCAACCAGTGCGAGGACGCACCGTGCATGACGATCTGCCCCACCAATGCGCTGTTCCGTGCGGACAACGGCGTGGTCGACTTCCAGGACGACGACTGCATCGGCTGCAAGTCGTGCATGAACGCATGCCCGTACGACGCGCTGTACATCAACCCCGAGACCAACACGGCCCAGAAGTGCAACTTCTGCAACCACCGCATCGAGGTGAACCTGGCCCCGTCGTGCGTGGTGGTGTGCCCGACGGAGGCGATCAAGGTCGTGGACTTCGACGACCCCGACGATCCGATCGGCAAGCTGATCGGTCGTGAAGACGTGGCGGTGCGCACGCCCGAGCAGAACACGAAGCCGAAGGTGTACTACAAGGGCGCCGACCAGGCGTCGCTCGACCCGACCCGTACCAAGATCGCAGCCGACGGCATGATCTGGGCGGACACCACGAAGCACCATCGCCGACTCCCGCTGCTCGACGAACACGGGCACGGTGACCCGGGCGTGGTCGCTCGCACCACCTACACCACCTCGCACAAGACCACGTGGGATCGCATGGTGTCGGGCTACCTCGTCACCAAGGCGATCGCCGGTGGCGTGATGCTGATGGCGGCACTGATGATCGTGCTCGGCCACGCCGACGAACAGGCCGCCGTGGGCGTCGTCCCGCCGATGATCGCCGGCGTGTTCCTCGCGATCACCGGTGCGCTGCTCGTCGGCGACCTCAAGCAACCGAAGCGCTTCCACTACCTCCTCACCAAGTCCAACTTCGACTCCTGGCTCGTGAAGGGTGCCTACGTGCTCAGCGCATTCGCGGCGCTGTCGGCGGTGTGGTTCGTGCTCGGCGTGGCCGATGCCGACGACGCGCTGAAGTTCGTGGCGATCCCCACAGCGATCTTCGGCGCAGCAACCGCCGGCTACACCGCCTTCCTGTTCGCACAGTGCGAAGGACGCGACCTGTGGCAGACGCCGTTGTTGTTGCCGCTGCTGCTGGCGCGTTCGGTCGTCGCCGGTGCCGCGGCGTACGCGGTGCTCGACGTGGTCATGGACGTCCCGTCGCAGCGTGCGGTCTGGTGGGCACTGCTCGGTGGGGTGATCGCCGTCGGCTTCCTCACCTGGGTCGAGCTGCAGTCCCGCGGAAGTCGACATGTGGAACTCGCCATCGCCTCGATGACCACCGGCGACCACGCCGCCTGGTTCAACTGGGGCCTGTCGCTCGGCGTCCTCGCCCCGGTCGGGCTGGCCACCGTGGCATTGGTCGCTGATGACACCGGTGGCGTCGGTGTCGCCACGGTTGCAGTCGCGGGCGTGTTCGCCCTGATCGGCATGTGGCTGTCCGAGACGGCCTTCGTCCGCGCCGGCCAATCCGTCCCTCTCTCCTGACTCGCTGAATCGAGGCCACACCGTGACCGATCTCAACAAGTATCCGCCACAGTCGAAGTGGAAGGACTGGACCGAGTTGGACGCGAAGGCGTGGCCGGTGAAGAAGGAGCGCAACTACACGCTCGTCCCCACGACCTGCTTCAACTGCGAAGCGGCGTGTGGACTGCTCGCGTACTTCGACAACGAGACGGGCGACATCGCCAAGATCGAAGGCAACCCGGAGCACCCTGCCTCACGGGGGCGCAACTGCGCCAAGGGTCCAGCCACGTTGAACCAGATCTACGATCAGGAACGCATCCTGTATCCGCTCAAGCAGTTGGGCGAACGGGGGAGCGGCCAGTGGGAACGCATCTCGTGGGATCAGGCGCTGTCCGAGATCGGCGAACGCATTCGCACGGCATTCGTGGAGGACCGCCACAACGAGGTGATGTATCACGTCGGTCGTCCGGGGGAGGATGGTTACGCCGACCGAGTGCTCAAGGCGTGGGGCACCGACGGTCACAACAGCCACACCAACATCTGCTCGTCGAACGCGCGCATCGGCTACCAGAGCTGGATGGGCCACGACCGCCCGTCGAGCGACTTCGCCAATGCCGAAGTGATCTTCCTGATCTCGTCGCACCTCGAAGCCGGTCACTACTTCAACCCGCATGCGCAACGGATCATGGAAGCGCAGGGCAAGGGTGCGACGGTCATCTGCGTCGATCCGCGGCTGTCGAACACCGGCTCGAAGGCCGATCACTGGCTGCCCACTTGGCCCGGCACCGAAGCGTTCCTGTGCCTGTCGATTGCGCACCTGCTGTTGGAGAACGGAACGTGGGAGCGCGACTTCGTGCGTCGCTGGGTGAACTGGGAGACGTTCCTCGCCGAGCTGTACCCGGACATGCCCCAGACCTTCGAGTCGGTCGAAGCCGCCCTCAAAGATCACTACAGCGAGTACACGCCGGAGGAGGCCGAACGCATCTGTGGCGTGTCCGCAGACGAGATCCGCCAGATCGCCACGATCATCGGGAGACACCCGACGAAGTTCGCCAGTCACAACTGGCGAGCCGCCGGCGCCGGCAATCAGGGCGGCTGGCAGGTCGCTCGCTCGCTGTTCTTCCTCAACGTGCTGACCGGTTCGGTCGGCACCGAAGGTGGCACCTCGGGCAACGGCTGGAACAAGTTCGCGGCTCACCAGCCCAAGGGTGCGCCACCGCTCGAGAAGTGGAACGAACTGTCGTGGCCCAGGGAGTTCCCACTGTCGTACCACGAGATGTCGATCCTGCTGCCGCACTTCCTGAACGAAGGTCGCGGCAAGCTCGACACCTACTTCTCGCGGGTGTACAACCCGATCTGGACCAACCCGGACGGGTTCACCTGGCTCGAAGCGTTGAAGGACCGCGACAAGGTGAACTGCCACGTGGCACTCACGCCGACCTGGTCCGAGACCTCCTGGTTCGCCGACTACGTGTTGCCGATGGGTGTCGGTGCGGAACGTCACGACGTGTCGTCCTACGAGACGCACGCCGGCAAGTGGATCGGATTCCGCCAGTCGGTCTTCCGTCGGTACGCCGAGATCAAGGCGGGTGAACCCGTCGGGCCCGACGCACGCAGCCACGAGTACAACCCGGGTGAGGTCTGGGAAGAGAACGAATTCTGGATCGACCTCTCCTGGAAGATCGACCCCGACGGGTCGCTCGGCATCCGCGAATGGTTCGAATCAGACGAACGGCCGGGTCATCCGATCAGCGTCGACGAGTACTACGGCCACATCTTCTCCGAGGAGGTCCCCGGACTCGCCGAGGCTGCTGCGGCGGCTGGGGAGAAGCCGCTCGACTACATGCGCGACCGTGGAGCATTCGCTGTGCCGACCGACCCGTACACCCCGTACGAGAAGATCGTGTCGGCCGAAGCGGTGGCGGAGTGCACGAAGGACGAGCACGGCGTGTTCCGCAAGCCGGGCACCATCGGCACCTACGACGGCACGCCCGAGTCGGCGGCGCAGACCGAACTCGCCAAGCTCGGTGACGGCTCACCCGCGGTGGAGGTCGACGGTGAGATCAAGGAGGGCTTCCCGACCCCGTCGAAGAAGCTCGAGCTGTTCTCGACCACGCTCAAGGAGTGGGGCTGGCCCGAGTACTCCACGCCGAAGTGGATCCCGAGCCACGTGCACTGGGAGGACATGGACATCGCCGGCAACGAGCGGATCCTGCTGCCGACCTTTCGCATCCCGACACTCATCCACACGCGCTCCGCGAACTCGAAGTGGCTCAACGAGATCAGCCACCGCCACCCGTTGTGGATCCACCCGTCTGACGCCGAGAAGCTCGACATCGAAGAGAGCGGCCTCGTGCGGATCAGCACGCGCATCGGCCACTTCGTGATCCAGGCATGGCGCACCGAAGGCATCCGCCCCGGCGTCGTGGCAGCGTCGCACCACATGGGCCGCTGGCGCCTCGACGAGGAGCAGGGCCGGAACTGGGCGGCCGGCAAGGCCACCATCGACAGCCGTTCCAATCCGGATGGGGGTACCACCTGGACACTGAAGCGACAGGGGGCCGACAAGAAGAACATGTCGGCGTACGAGTCGAGCGATCCGGACACGGGCCGCATCTGGTGGCACGACACCGGGGTGCATCAGAACGCGACGTTCTGTGTGCAGCCTGACCCGATCTCGGGCATGCAGTGCTGGCACCAGCGCGTTCGAGTGACTCCTGCAGCTGCCGGCGACGAGTACGGCGATGTCGTCGTCGACACGGCCAAGTCACGCGAGGCCTACCTCGAGTGGATGGAGAAGACCCGTCCGGCCGGCACCACCAACGACTCGGGCCTGCGCCGGCCGCTCTGGTACGCCCGCCCACTCAAGCCGACACTCGACGCCTATCGACTCCCGACCGATTGACCCGGGGCGGCGTACGAGGTCTGCGCTCCGATTCGAGACCGCCAACAGTCTTCGTTGTGATGATGCGAATCGAGTCGACGGAATTTGGCAGTTCGATCGCCGAATATCACTCAAGGTGGCGGAGCGAGCGTCCGAAGAAACCTTCTGAACGTGCGATTGTCAGCGCGTTGTCACCAGGAGGAATCATGAGTCACAACCATCATCGGCTTCGCCGCACCGTCTCCGGTGCTGTCGTCGCTGCCATCGCACTGGGAGGCTCCCTCGTCGGACTTCCCGGCCTCGGATCGTCTCCGATCGCGGAAGCAGCGGCGCTGCAGACCATCCCGCTCGAAGCCATCGGTTCCGGCGAAGTGGCACTCGGTCCGCTCGCCAGCCGTTCCCAGCGCGGCCCGGTCACGATCGGCGGCATCGGCCCGTACACGATCACCGGGACCGACTCGATCACCAACGATCCATACACGTTCGTCACCGACGCCAACTACAGCAGTTCGGTCCGCGCCGCCTACGGCTACGAATCCGTCCAGCGTCCGGGGAACAGCATCAGCACCACCTCGAACACGAACACGACATACGACGGTCGCACCGGTGTCACCGAACTCAGGTCCAGCGGAGGATGCGACGGACCGAACCTCGCCGACGGATTCGAGACCTACTGCGGCGTCTTCGGACCCGAGGTCTACTCGGAGCCGTTCGACGCATCGATCGGCCAATCCGTCTCCTTCGACTGGTCTGCAGTGGCAGACCAGGACGATTACGAGATCTACGCCTACCTCGTCGAGGTCACAGAGACGGGCACCCCCGACGTCTACGACTACGGGACGCCGGCGTCACACACCCAGCTCACCTACGGTCGCGGACGAAACCAGACCTGGATCACAGCGAGTGGTGACATCCCGAACGACGGCTCCTACCGCTTCCGCTTCGTCAACGGTACCTACGACGCGACCGGCGGCTTCGCCGTCGGCTCCGTCATGTACATCGACGGCGTCGTGAGAGTCGGACTCTCCAACCCGATCGACTTCCCGCAACCAGGCGACACCCTCCTGGCCGACGGCACCGTGACGTTGGCGGCAACGGCGACCTCGCCGGGGCCGGCCGTCAACTACCAGTCGATCACGTCGAACATCTGCACGGTGTCCGGCTCGACCGTGACCCTCGTGGCCAACGGCGTCTGCTCCATCATCGCCGACCATCCCGGCGACGGTGTCGACTACGTCCCCGCCGCGAGCGTGACTCGCTCGTTCCAGGTGCTCGCCGCAGCAACCGCACCGACCAACAACGGTCTGCCGCTGATCCAGGGAACCACAGCGGACGGCGAGACCGTCACCGGCACGCTCGGCTCGTGGGGTGACGGCGGTTCGCCGATCACGAACATCACGACCGAGTGGCAGAACAACGGCTCGGCCATCTCTGGCGTGAGCGGTGACAACTGCGTTCTCATCGCTGACCCGTCGAGCACTCTCACCTACGTCGTCACGCAGACGAACGCCGAGGGCTCCACGACGGCGACGTCGGCCGGACTCTCCGGTTTCACGTGTGGCGTCGAAGCAGCCCCGATCTGGATCGACGAAGTGCTCGGCGAGATCCGCGCCGATGTGGCGTTCAGTGACGAAGTCGCTGCGACGGGCGTCCCGACTCCGACGTACAGCGTCACCGCCGGCACCCTGCCGGACGGTCTCACACTGAGCACGACCACGGGCGCCATCACCGGCACCCCGACCACCCCTGGCGCCTACGACTTCACCGTCACGGCAGACAACGGTGTCGGTTCGCCGATCACCAGCCAGTTCACCGGAACCGTCCGAACGGCACCGGTCGCACCGGAGTTCACCGACGAGACGATCGGCGCAGTCCGCGTCGCCATCCCGTTCACCGACGGCGTGCTCGCCAGCGGCGACCCGGCGGCGACCTACAGCATCACCGCCGGCTCACTGCCGAACGGTCTCGTCCTGAACACGGCCACGGGAGCGATCGCCGGGACCCCGACCACGATGGGCGCCTACGACTTCACGATCACTGCGACCAACACCGTCGGGACCGACACGACACAGTTCACCGGAAACGTCGAACCGGAGCCGATCGTTCCGGTCTTCACGGACGTCATCATCGGAACGCTCACCGTCGGGACACCCGTGAACAACGGCGTCGTCGCGACGGGCGTGCCGAAGCCGACCTACTCGGTCACCTCCGGCACTCTGCCGGCAGGTCTCACCCTGAACTCGGCGACGGGTGCCATCACCGGCACGCCGACGACCGCAGGTCCGTACAACTTCACCATCAGTGCCGACAACGGCTTCGATCCGGCGGTTGCCCAGCAGTTCAGCGGGACCATCGCGAAGCGACCGATCGCACCGACGTTCACCGACAGCGAAATCAAGCCGCTGGTCGTGGGAACGCCCTTCAACGACGGACTGTCGGCAACGGGTGAACCCGCACCGACATACTCCGTGAGTGCCGGCACGCTGCCGGCAGGTCTCACCCTGAACCCCGCAACGGGTGCCATCACCGGCACGCCGACGACTGCAGGCCCCTACGACTTCACGATCCGTGCAAGCAACGGTGTCGGCACAGCAGTCACGAAGCGGTTCACCGGCGGCGTCGCCCCCAAGCCGGGGACCCCGACCACACCGACCATCGTGATCACTCCGCCGGCCGGACCGGTCGACGAGCCGATCGTGGTGACCGGTGGGGGCTTCCTGCCCAATTCGTCGGTCGAGGTCGTCGTCGGCGGAAACGTCACGATCACGACAGCCGACAACGATGGGAACATCTCGGTCGAAGTCCTGCCCCCGACCGATGTCGACGACTACGACATCGAGATCCGTGGTGTCGACGTGAACGCCGGCGACGTGGAAGTGAAGCGACGAATCGTCACGAGCTTCGACGGCACACCGGTTTCGGTGCCCGTCGAATCGGGCTACATGCCGCTCACGCCGACACGTGTCCTCGACACACGTGCTGCGAACGGTGGCACCGGCCGAGTCGACGCTGACACGACCGTGCGTCTGGCGATCGATCCGGACTGGAACGTTCCCGACGCAGCGACCGCAGTCGTGCTCAACGTGACCGCAGTCGCTCCCGTCGGCGGTGGCTACCTGACCGTCTACTCGTGTGACACAGATCGGCCGCTTGCCTCGGTGGTGAACTACGACCCGGGCCGCAACGTCCCGAACCTCGTCGTGATCTCGACCGGGAACGCCGACGAGATCTGCGTCTACACCTTCGAGCGGACCCATCTGGTCATCGACCTCAACGGCTACTTCGGTCCCGAACTCAGCGACCGCCTCTCACCGCAGGCACCTCAGCGCCTCATCGACACCCGCACCGACTCGACCAAGGTCGAGGCGGGCGAGGTCATCGAGGTCCAGGTGACCGGTGACGGCCTCGCACCAGCGGGATCGGTTGCCGCAGTCATCAACGCAACGGTGGCGCAGGCCGAGGGCGGTGGCTTCCTCACGCTGTTCCCGTGTGACGAGACGATGCCGACGGCGTCGAACGTCAACTACCGGTCAGGCGGGGCGATCGCCAACCAGGCGTTCGTCAAGCTCAGCGACACCGGCACGGTGTGTGTGTTCTCGTTCGAGACAGCGCATGTCGTGCTCGACCTGAACGCCTCGTTCGGTTCCGTGGCGGTGCCACAGCTGATCCCGACCACTCCGGTCCGAGTCCTCGATTCGAGGGCGAGCGCCGAAGGCAGCCAAGGCGTCAAGATCGGCGCCGGCAAAACCATCGAGCTCGATCTCGGCGGATCGAACGGCATCGAAGGTGCGGCTGCGTTCGCTCTGAACGTGACTGTCGCTCAGCCGGACGGGATCGGATTCCTCACTGTGTACCCGTGCGCCGAGCAGCGGCCGCTCGCATCGAGCCTCAACTTCGTTGCCGGGTCCAACATCGCCAACCACACGACGGCGATGCCCGATGCGGACGGCAAGGTCTGCATCTACTCGTCGACCACGAGTCATCTCGTCGTGGACGTCGAAGGCGTCTACGTCTGACCTGACGACAGACGTCGCCATGTCGTGCCGGGGCCCCGGGCGCACTGCGCCCGGGGCCTCGGCGCGTCCGTACTTCGACACACCTGACCGAGTGACGTCCGACCTCAGTCCAACGCGAACCCGAGACGGTAGGGCACGAGCACCCGTTCCTCGACGAAACCGAGTGATCGGTAGAGCTGTCGGGTGGCGACGTTCATCGTTCGAACGGTGAGGTGCGCGTGCGTGGCACCTGCGACTGCACCGAGCCGCATGACCTCCGCCACGAGGCGTCGACCGAGACCTTCACATCGACGGTCTGCGGCCACCCCGAGGTAGTCGAGGTACAGCGAATCGTCGTGCTGCTGCTCCGCTGCGACGTATCCAGCGACCCCGTCGCCGTCGGCGTCCTGGATCACGAGTCGGATGTGGTCGTCGTCGACCTCCACGATCCTGGCGCCGGTCGTGTGCGAGCCGGGGAAGAGTTGGTCGTGGAGTGAAATGACCGATGGATGATGGCGTTCGTCGATCGCGATGATGTCGGGATCGGGTGACGATGTCGTCTCGCCGAATGGTGCGGTGGTCAACACCGCCGATGCCGCATCGGGTGCGAACCCGTGTCGCTCGGCGAACGAGACGAGCGACACCGAACGCTCGTCCAGCGCGAGTTCGTGCTCGCCGAAGTCGGACACCGCCGCGACCGCCGTCTCGAAGACGAGGTTCGACAACTCGACGAACTGCTCCGAACTGGTGTCGGTCAGGATCGGACCCCACCACCAGACTCGACCCATGGCCGGATCGGTCTCTGCGAGGACCCACGCCTGCAGGAGTCCGTGTTCGTCGATCGCGACCCACGCCGCAGTGGTCCAGTCACCTCCGTCGAGTCCGACCACGTCGCTGACGTCAGCCGCGATCGACCCCGCATCGTCGCCGAGGTAGGCGCACGATCGGTCGGGGTCGGCCTGCGCCGCTGCTGCGAGCGCGGCGATCATCGACAGATCGTCGAGCACCGCATGCCGAATGGACGTCACCATTCGGTCGATTTGATCACATCCGGCTAGTGTCCTGTCCGGTTGTTTCTTCGATTATTTGGTGAGTTTGGGAATTTTCGATCCCGTGGCGCGTTGTTGGTGCTGTATCCGCCAGCATCGAAGGGAACGTCATGGCCAAGCGAGGACGACCAGCCGCTGAGATCACGCTCACCGGGAACGAACGACGACAACTCGAGAGTTGGGCGCGCCGCCACTCGACCGCTCAGAACCTCGCCTTGCGCTGCAAGATCGTGCTCGCGTGTGCCGGTCCCGAAGAACTCACGGGCAAACAGATCGCCGCGAAGGTCGGCTGTAATCCGGCAACGGTGTCGAAGTGGCGTCGACGGTTCGCCGAACAGCGTCTCGATGGTCTGATCGACGAACCTCGCCCTGGTGCTGCGCGAACGATTGGCGACGACGTGGTCGAGCAGATCGTGATCGACACCTTGGAAACGAACCCGAAGAACGCGACGCACTGGTCGACGCGTTCGATGGCGGAACGTCACGGGATCAGTCGTCAGACGGTGTCGGAGATCTGGCGGGCGTTCGGGTTGAAGCCGTGGGAGATCGACGAGTTCAAGATCTCACCCGACCCACAGTTGGTCGCCAAGATCCGTGACATCGTCGGGCTCTACATGAACCCGCCCGTCAACGCAGCCGTGTTTGCTGTCGATGAGAAACCCCAGATCCAGGCGTTGAACCGGACCGCTCCGATGTTGCCGATGATGCCCGCCAGCAACCGGCGTCGCTCGCATGACTACAAACGCAACGGCACCATCGACCTGTTCGCAGCCCTGGACATCGCGTCGGGCCAGGTGATCACCGAGTTGCGGCCGAATCACGACTCGGCGCAGTTCATCAAGTTCTTGAACAAGATCAACCGCGAAGTCCCCACCGAACTCGACGTGCACGTCGTGCTCGACAACCTCTCCACCCACAAAACCCCAGCCGTTCACAAGTGGCTGCTCAGGCACAAGCGGTTCCACTTCCACTTCACGCCGACCTACGGGTCGTGGATGAACCTCGTCGAGCGCTGGTTCTCCGCGCTCACGACCAAAAAGTTGCAACGATCCGTCCACGACTCGGTCAACGCACTCGCTGCCGACATTCGTGACTGGGTCGAGGTGTGGAACGAGGACCCCAAGCCGTTCGTCTGGCACAAGACCGCTGATGAAATCCTCGAACGACTCGGCCGCTACTGCGCCGACGTCACCAACACCGAATTCATCGACGGATCAGCCTGACAGGACACTAGCAGGGTGCGGAAATTCGGGGTCTGCGGGCCTGGGCGGTGCTGATCGGGTCTGATTGGCTCGTTCTGTGGACCGATTTTCGGTGTTGTTCGGGCCGGTCGCCCAGACTCTGTCTCGACTGGGCGGCGCCGGTGGCCTATGCGCCTGCTGCGGCGTCGAGAGCGGAGATTCTGATGATGTTGTAGACCGCTGCTTCCATTTTGAACCAGGCCCGGTTTCGTTGTTGGCCGATGTAGCGGAGCTTGCGGCCGGCGCCGACGGTCTTGATCCAACCGAAGGGTTCCTCGACCCGTTTTCGGATCCGTTGCGACACGACATGGCCGGCGTGTCGGGTGGTGCGCCCGTCGATCGCGGATCTCCGGTTCGTGGTGTTCTGCGCGACGTGAGGCGTGAACCCGAGACCACGCACGTCGGCAACGAAGTCTTTGGTGTCGTAGTTCTTGTCCCCAGCAACCGTGCGTCGCCGGGCCCGTTTCGGGAGCCGTCTGAGCATGTCGGTCGCGCAGTCCCGCTCCGCGAACCCGGTTGCCGCGGTGAGGTCGGCGTCGACGATCAGCGCGGACCGGTTCTCGATCAGCAGGTGGCCCATGTAGGACAACTCGGCTGCAGCGTTGTTGCTCTTGCGGAACAGCATTGCTTCAGGGTCAGTGGTCGAGGTGTGCGTCTTGTTCGATCGTTTCTGGCCCTTGAAGTCGACCTCGGCGTTGCGGCCCTTGAACCCGTTGCCATCACCTGACTCGCCGTCGCCGTCGGGCTGATCCGGTTTGAAGCTCTTGTTCGATGCCCACGCCTGCAACAGGGTCCCATCGACGGAGAAGTGATCCGACGACATGTAGCGGCGCAGCTTCGCTTGCGCGACCACGGCTGCGAAGAACCTGTCGGCGATCTCATGCTCCAACAGTCGTTGGCGGTTCTTGGTGAACGTTGACGCGTCGAACGCCCGGCCGTCGATGGGCAGGTCGAGGAACCACTTGAACAACATGTCGTAGTTGAGGCGTTCGCAGAACGCCCGCTCCGAGCGCATCGAGTACATCGCCATCAACACCGTTGCCTTCAACAACTGCTCCGGTGGCACCGAACGGCGACCCGACGTCGCGTACATCGCCTCGAACTCTGCGTCGAGACCCGCGAGCACTTCGTCGACCACGGCACGGATCCGGCGGATCGGATGATCCGCCGGAATCAGATCTTCGGTGGACAACGACGACAACATTGACAACTGGCGATCAGGGCTCCCACGCATGCCCCCATTCTTTTCGATCCCAACCCAGAACGCGAGCACCAATCAGAAGAATTTCAGCACCCTGCTAGCGGTCCGGGCGCGTGGACGACCCGCCGACGAGCGGGTGGACGCGGAGTCAGGCGATCTTGGTGTAGTTCGTGATCTTCGGGTCAGCGGCCAGGATCTCGGGTGCGGCGGACAGCGCCGCCGCGATGTGGTCGCTGCCCATGTGGCTGTCGATCGCATCCTGGTCGGTCCACTCCTCCACGGTGACGAACTCGGTCGGGTCGTCGTCGGACTGGAACAGCTCGTAGCTGATGCAACCGGTCTCGGCGTTGGTGGGTGCGACGAGCGACGACAAGGCCGCCTGCGTCTCGGCGACCTTGTCCGCCTTCGCGATGAGTGTGGCCATGACCTTGATCATTCGTACGTCCTCTTGTCGATTGGAATCGTGATCGTAGATCCTCGCCGAGGTCCTCGGTGCACGATCGCGGGCGGGGCCGGACGCCGCCGCCAGATCGGGTCGACGCCGACGAGTGCGAGGGCGTCCCGGAATCCGGAAACTGCGATGCCGACCGCCGCCGCTGTCGCTCCGATCGACAGCGCGAGGTGCGCTCCATGTTCGACGGTGGCGGTCCGAGCAACCGCCCCGTCGAGCAGCACGGGGATCAGATGGGCGAGCATCGTTCCGTAGACGATCGCCATCAGCGAGTGGAGGATCCGTTCGCCGGGGCTGATCCCGCCGATCAGCGGGCGGTCGCGATCCTCGATCACGAAGTCGGCGAGCGTGATCACGATCTCCGCGGCGAGGAGCGCCGCCACGATCGCGACGATCGCGCCCGCCGGGGTCCACCACGCCAGTCCGCCGTAGAGGACGACATAGACGGCGTCGCGTGCCGCATGCAGCCGCAGTTCGGGGCGGGTGTGCTCGATCCTTGCCGAGAGACGGTTGCGGTACTCGTGGTACCAGAGGGTGTCGAATGCGCCGAGCGCAGCATTGACGAGGAGCAGCGTGAGCACGATGTTCATCGCGTCACCACGCCGATCGGTGCCCGGTCGGGCCGCGGCACGGCGGTGTAAACACAGCGCCCACCGGGAACCTGCACGGTCACGGTGGTCGTGGCGTCCGTCCCGATGAGCCCGTCGATGCGCAACCAGCGTGCGATCGGGGTCGGCACAGCGCCGATGCTGACGTTGCTCAACGTCATGCGGGTCTGGCGCCGCTCGTCGAGACGGAGAGCGAAGTGCAACCGGACCGGGCCGGCGAACTCCACCAGCGTGGCGTTCGTGCCGGAGGTCAGGGTGGAGCGCCAGGTCCGGGTGCCGAACGTGCGGATCCACTGCTCCTCGCATTCGCCGGCCTCGATCTCCAGCGATCCCGAAGCGTGCCCTGATCGAGTGGTCGGGAGCCCGAGTCGGCGAGCGAGCAGACGGCCGGCCCAGCCGTGTGCGGACGTGACCAACGCGAAGCGCCCTGCGACTACGGGAAGCAGCCGGCTCCCGACGCCGTCGGCGCTCGTCGCAATCGGGGCGCTCACAGCGGCATCCGGACATCGAGCACGTCGAGGTCGCGCAGTGCGAGGTCCATCTCCCGGTCGAGGTGCCGGAGGTGGGGGAGTGGGACCTTGGGCGCCGCGTGGTGTTCGAGGTGGCGGTCGTGGCTGAAGAACAGCAGTCGCCCGAGTGCGGTGTGGACCCGGACGAGTGGGGTGCGCACGTCGCGGCCGTAGTTGGTCTGTGGACCCTTGCCGGCCAGGACGGCGAACGCGAACGACGCCACGTGCACGAGCGACAGGTATGCCCAGGGGATGATCGTGATCGGCAGGAGGGCGAGCGACGCGAGGTGGAGTGCTGCGTGGCCAGCGATCTCCACTGCGATGCGGCGCCGTCGAGCTGCTGGAGCCATCTTGAATCCGGCGATCATCAGCCGATAGCGAAAGGCCAGGGCTGCGAGTGGCAGTTGCTTCCACGTGACGTATTCGATGTATCCCTCGGGGTCGGGCACCTCGTCGCCGGTGCGGTGGTGAGCGAGGTGCGTGACCTGCAGCGCATGTCCGCTCTCGACCACCAGGAGTGCGATCGAGCGGAGCCAGAACCGACGCGCTCTCGGCGTGAGCCCGAGGCTCGTGTGAATCAGGTGGTGGACGCAGGTGAGGGCGGAGCCGTAGACCAGCCATGTGAGTGGCACGGCGGCGAGCCACCATCCGTGAGTCGCGGCGAACACGAATCCAGCGACGGCGGCGAGTGGCCGCACGATGAGCAGGTACCGCAGTCCGGCCACTCCGACGGTCGTTGCCGAGGCGACATGGATCCTCGGGAGCGCCCGGTGCGAGCGGACGGTCCAGGTGGGGAGAGGGGCCGTCAGCCATGAATTGAAACGTTCGTTTGTAATCATGGATTTGATCATAAACACCTGTTTCAAATCATTGCAAGCACTTTATTGAAACAAGAGATTGGAATGCCTGCTACGGTCGTCTCCCGTGACGGAGCTCGACAACACGACACCCCGCGCTGCGCGCAAACGCGGTCGTGGCGCCGACCCGGGCCAGACCAAGGCCGAGCTCGTGGACGGAGCGTTCGAAGCGTTGCGCCACGACGGCATCGCAGCAACGACGGCGCGCTCGATCGCGGCTCGTGCAGGATGCAACCAGGCTGCGATCTACTACCACTTCGGTGGCATCGAGCCGCTCCTGATCGAAGCGCTGACACAGAGCAGCGACCGGAGACTGGAGCGCTACCGCACGGCGCTCGCGGACACGACCGACATCGGCGAGCTGCTCGCTGCGATCGAGGTGCTGTACGTCGAGGATCGAGCATCGGGGCACCTCGCCGTGCTCACCGAACTCGCAGGCGGCATCGCGTCGAGCCCGGGGCTCGCTGCAGGCATCGACACCTCGACGCGGCCGTGGCTCGAGTTCGTCGAGGACCGAGTCCGGAGCGCCACGGCGTCCCTGCCCTTCGCTGCGCTCGTGCCCGCTGAAGATGTCGCCGACCTGATCTTCTCCGTGGTGGTCGGACTCGAACTGCGCAGTCGCGTCGACGGTCGCGACGACCGTGCCGAACGGCTCTTTCGTCTGGCGTCGGTCGCCGCTGGCCTCCTCGGTCGAGACGCGCCGTCCGCCTGACCCTGTAGTGATGGTGCCGGGCGGGAAAGGACCGGCCGGTCTGACCTTGTCGTGATGGTGCCGGGCGGGAAAGGACCGGCCGGTCTGACCTTGTCGTGATGGTGCCGGGCGGGAAGGGGCGGGCCGGCTCGGTGGCCATGGTCAGTTGCGGATCGGTGTGCTGGCCAGCGCCACCGGGAAGACGGGGCCGCTGCCGGCGCGACGCAGGACCTGGCCGACTTCGGTGAGCGTCCATCCCGAGTCGATCAGGTCGTCGATCAACAAGACCGCACCAGCAGGAACCTCGCCCTGCACCCCGAACCCACCGTCGACGTTCGAGCGTTGGTACGCACTGTTCGCCATCTCCTCTTGCGGAGGCCGGTCCTGTGCTCGAACGATCGCAGGCACGAACCGAAGATCGAGCGCGTCAGCGATGCGAGCGGCGGCCTCGGGGACGAGGTCACCGCTTCGTGCGGATGGCACGGCGGCGACCCATTCGATCGGTGTCTCGGGCGACCAGTCGCGGACCATCTCGGCGAGCTGCTGCGACCAGTTCGTCGGAGAATCGACGGTCGCGGTACTTGCCGCGTTCGATGTCTCGACCCCATCCGTCGTCACCCCAGATCGCCAGTGCGAGTCCGGCCTCGCTGCGTTCCTCGGCGGGCACGCCCATCTTCTTCGGGCCGAGCACGATCGGCCGGTTGCGGAGGAACCGCGCTGCTCGCTCCAGTGCGGCTGGCTCGGGTGCGAACGGAGCGAACACACCCGAATCCACGAGGGCATCGATCGCCGACGCTCCGTCGGTCATGCGCCCGGCGCGCCGGCAGTTGTCGCAGATGCCGCACGGGTCGTCGGCCGGATCATCGAGCAACGTGGTGAGGAACTGCATCCGGCAGCCCGAGGTCTCGGCGTAGTCGAGCATCAGCTGCTGTTCGAACTTGCGTGCTTCGGTCACGTTGCCGACCCGTTCGGTCGGATACACCCACGGCTGGCCGGTGCGTTCGTACGACTGACCCTTGATGCGTTTGACCGCCCCTTCGACATCGAGCTGCTTGAGGATCGACTCGAGGTCACCCCACTTGATGTTCACGTCGGCCGAGATGTCGCGCAGCCCGACCGGCCCGTCGGAGGCGTCCACGATGGCGAGCACCTCGTCCACCTGCTCGGGTCGTGGGAAGGCGCGATCGATGAAGTGGTTCTGGATACGCAGATCTTCTTGGCCGACCAGGAGGATCGCCGCCGACTGATCGAGCGCTCGACCGGCACGGCCGACCTGCTGGTAGTAGGCAATCGGCGAGCCCGGCATCTGGAAGTGGATGACGAAGCCGAGGTCGGGCTTGTCGTAGCCCATGCCGAGCGCGCTGGTCGCCACGAGCGCCTTGAGGTCGTTGGCCTGCAGCCGTTTCTCCAGTGCCTCTCGCTCGTCGGCCTCGGTCGCTCCCGAATACGCCGCCACATCGATGCCACGCGGACTGCAGCCAGTCGGCGACGGCGAGCGTGTCGCGGATGGTGAGGCAGTAGACGATGCCCGAGCCCGGGATCGACTCCAGCCGCTCGGCCAGCCACACGAGTCGTTCGGGTTGGGCGGGCAGGTCGACGACGCCGAGCCCGAGGCCGGAGCGGCCGAGCGCTCCGCGGAACGTCGTGAACTCGGCACCGAGCTGCTCGGCCACGTCGTCGACCACCCGCGAGTTCGCCGTGGCCGTGCATCCGAGGATCGGCACCTGGGCGACGGCCGCGCGACCGTACTCGTCGATCATCCGCCCGATGCGTCGGTAGTCGGGGCGGAAGTCGTGACCCCAGTCCGAGATGCAGTGCACCTCGTCGATGACCATCATCCCGGGCTGCGCTTCGAGCATCGGCATCACCTTCGCGGCGAACTCGGGGTTCGCCAGACGCTCGGGTGAAACCAGGATCAGGTCGAGCGAGTCGGTGTTCAACGCGTCGGCGAGTTCGTCGACCGTGGTCTTCGACGACGAGTTGACGGTCATGCACCGCAACCCCAGACGCGTCGCCGCTTCGATCTGGTTGCGCATCAGGGCGAGCAGCGGCGAGATCAGCAGCGTCGGGCCGGTCCCTCGCTCTCGAAGGAGATGGGTGGCGAGGAAGTACACCGCCGACTTGCCCCAACCCGTCCGTTGGACGACCAACACACGCTGCTTGTCCACCAGCGCTTCGACCGCCTCGCGCTGATGTTCACGAAAGACGGCGTCGTCGCGCCCGGTCAGCTCCCGGAGTGCGTCGAGGAGTGGGTCAGCGGTGGCCATGACGACGAGTGTGCCACCGGGGTACTCCAGAGTTCGCGGGTGATCAGGACATGCCCTCGAACTCGATGTCCTTGTGGGTGCCGTCGCAGAAGGGCTTGTTGCCCGATGCCCCGCAGCGGCACAACGTGACGCGGTTGCGGGTCTCGATCTGCTCACCAGCGGCGTTCGTGACGGTGATCCCGCCCGTGACCCACAGGGGTCCACCGGGGATCACGTTGACCTCGGCCGGGAGCGCAGGCTCGGAGATCGACCCGTCGATCACGTTCGACAAGCGACCAGAGGGGCACTTCTCGACCATCCGGATGACCTGACCACGAACCTCGGGGTCGTCGGTCGACGGCATCATCTGCCAGACCGTCTGCTTGGCCGTGCCGCACAGACCGGCGTGCATGCACAGGGCGTGTCGTCGAGCATCGCGTAACCCTCTTTCGGGCTCTCCTTGCGCCGAGCGCGCGCTTCGTACGACTGGCCGGATTGCTCGGCGTCGGACGGGATCCCAATCGGCATCCGCGTGCGAGCCGTCGCAGAACGGCTTGTTCGACGACTGCCCACACCGACACAGCGACGCGGTGTCACCGTCGACGTCGAGTGCATCCCCGAACGACCACGTCATGGGCGCTCCGTCGGCCGCCCTGACGTAGTCGGCGTCGCGCACCGTCACGTTGTGCGCGAGGAACGGCCCGTCCTCGGTGGTCTCGATCTTCATGTCGGTCGGTTCGGACATCATGGGCTCCTTGAGTGTCGTGTGTCGGACGTTGTGCTCGCTGTTGCTCTGGCGTATCGCGTCGAGGTGTCGGCGTGCGTGGTCGGGGTGAGATCAGTCGGTGGGCTCGAGGGCGTCGACGAGACTGCTGCGGGCGTCGACCTCGGTGATCGGCGACGGCATCGAGATGCCGGCGTTCTTCAGGCCCGCTGCGATTGCTCGGATGGCCTGATCCTGTACCCGGCGTATCTCGGCCTGCTCGGGCTGCGTCCAGTACCGGACCTCCAGGTTGGTGGTGGAGTCGCCGAACTCGTGGAAGTACACCTGCACGGCCGGGTCGGGCTCGATGCCGTCGATCCCGTCCAGTGCCGTGGTGATCACGCTCGTCGCGTTGTCGAGGTCTTCCCAATCGTCCAGACCGATGCCGATCGTGGTCCGCTTCGGGCCGTACGCGGTCTGTACGCGGATCACGTTCTGGTACACCTCGGCGTTGGGGATGATGATCTTCTCCCCGTCGAAGGTCTTGATCTGGGTCTCGCGGATCGTGATCGCCTGCACCGTGCCCTTCTGGCCGCTCACCTCGATCTGGTCACCCGCATCGAACGGTTGGCGGATCAGGAGCAGGATGCCCGCCAGGAGGTTGGACAGGATGTCCTGGAACGCGAAGCCGATCGCAATCGAGAAGATCCCGAGACCGGCCAGAAGATCGACCGGTTTCACGGACGGGAACACTGCGGCGACGGCGAAGAGGAAGCCGAACGCCAACACGACCCCGGAGATCATCTTGGTCATCACACGGGCGAAGCTCTCGGTCTTGCGCCGCTCGAGGAGCGGGCGCACGAAGCGACGAATGAGCCGCACGGCGATGTACGCCACCAGGAAGATCGCCACGCCGATGCCGATCCGGGGGAGGGCTTCCAACAACGACTCGAGAATCTCCTTGCCCTCCTCCGAGGCGTTCGCTGCGGGATCGAGACCGGTCGCCTGTTCACCGTCGTCGGACGGCGGTGTCGAGGTGACCAGCGGGAGAAGGAAGCGCATACTGCGGGTCGTTACCCCCGTCCGCAGCGCCTGAAACCCGCGAGGACGAGGCTCGACGAGGCTCGACGAGGCTCGACGAGGCACCACAGTGCACGACAGCACCGATCTCTAGAATTGACTGAGTCCAATCTTGGTGTTAGTCTGCTCTGTAGTGATCATCGACGTCGATCAACTCCTGCGAGAGCGAGGAGTGCGCGTGACCGCCCAGCGGCTGGCGATCATGAACTCGGTGTCGTCACGTCCCCACACGACTGCGGACGAAGTCGCCGACGAGGTCCGTTCGGTGATCGGATCGATCTCGCGCCAAGCGGTGTACGACTCGCTCGGCGTCCTGGTCGAGAACGATCTCATCCGTCGGATCCAACCCGCCGGAGCGGCGGCCCGATACGAGGACCGGGTGGGGGACAACCATCACCACCTGATCTGCCGAGGTTGCAACGACGTGTTCGACGTCGACTGCGCCGTCGGCGACGTGCCGTGCCTCACCGCTCACGACGATCACGGGTTCGACATCGACGAAGCCGAAGTCGTGTACTGGGGTCGCTGCCCCAGTTGTCGAACAGACCGAGGTCGGGCCGACGCCTGACCCGGAACTGCGCGAAAATTCAGCGCCGACACAGACACGACGAAGACCTCGAAACAACAGCAAGAACAATACCCGTCACAACAAGGAGCACCAATGAGCAACGAAACAGACGTCTGGGAGATCAACGACAGCGACCGGGAAGGTTGCCCTGTCATGAACGGCCCGAGTGCCGCTCACACCGGAAAGGGTGCCACTGCGACTCAGCACTGGTGGCCGAACGCACTCGACCTGCGGATGCTCCACCAGAACCATCCGGCATCGAACCCGCTGGGTGACTTCGACTACGCCGAAGCATTCCTCGGCCTCGACTACGACGCACTCAAGTCGGACCTCACCGACCTGATGACCGACAGCCAGGACTGGTGGCCCGCGGACTACGGCCACTACGGCCCCATGTTCGTGCGCATGAGCTGGCATGCCGCCGGTACGTACCGCATCGAAGACGGTCGCGGTGGCGGTGGCACCGGTGCCCAGCGCTTCGCTCCGCTCAACTCGTGGCCCGACAACGGCAACCTCGACAAGGCACGCGCACTCCTGCAGCCGATCAAGCAGAAGTACGGCAACGCCCTCTCCTGGGGCGACCTCCTCCTGCTCACCGGCAACGTCGCGATGGAGTCGATGGGCTTCGAGACCTTCGGCTTCGGTGGCGGCCGGGTCGACATCTGGGCTCCCGAGGACGACATCTACTGGGGCCCCGAGACCGAATGGCTCGGCTCCGACCGCACGAACGACGACGGCACCCTCTACCAGCCGCTCGGCGCTGCGCACATGGGCCTCATCTACGTGAACCCCGAAGGCCCGATGGGTAAATCCGACCCGCTCGGCTCCGCCCGTCTCATCCGTGAGACCTTCGCCCGCATGGCGATGAACGACGCGGAGACCGTTGCGCTCACCGTCGGTGGCCACACCTTCGGCAAGGCGCACGGCGCCGGTGACGCCGACGAGCACGTCGGCCCGGAGCCCGAGGGTGCACCGATCGAGCAGATGGGCCTCGGCTGGAAGAACTCCTTCGGCTCGGGTGTGGGTGGCGACACCATCACGTCCGGCATCGAAGGTGCCTGGAACTCCACCCCGACCGTCTGGGACAACAACTACCTGGACACCCTGCTGAACAACGAGTGGGAACTCACCACCAGCCCGGCAGGCGCGTCACAGTGGAAGCCGGTCGGCGATGCGCTCGCCAACACGGTCCCCGACGCCGCCACCGGCGAACTGATCCACCAGCCGATGATGACCGACGCCGACATGGCGATGAAGGTCGACCCGGTCTACGCGGAAATCTGTCAGCGGTTCCACGAGAACCCCGACCAGCTCGCCGACGAGTTCGCCCGTGCATGGTTCAAATTGCTGCACCGCGACATGGGTCCTCGTGCTCGCTACCTCGGACCGGAGGTGCCCGACGAGATCCTCATCTGGCAGGACCCGGTGACCGAGGGTGTCGAGTTGAGCGATGCCGACGTGGCCACGCTCAAGGGCCAGATCATGGACTCCGGTCTGCTGATCTCCGAGCTCGTCGCAACGGCGTGGGGCTCGGCCTCCACCTACCGCGACTCCGACAAGCGCGGCGGCTCGAACGGAGCCCGTATCCGCCTCGAGCCGCAGGTGGCATGGGACGTCAACCAGCCCGACCAGCTGCGTCGTGTCCTCGCCAAGCTCGAGGAGATCAAGTCGAACTTCTCGGGCACCGTGTCGATGGCCGACCTGATCGTCCTCGGTGGCGCCGCAGCGGTGGAAGCCGCAGCGAAGGCCGCTGGCCACGACGTGACGGTGCCGGTGTCGACCGGTCGTGGTGACGCCACCGCCGAGCAGACCGACATCGAGTCGTTCGAGCCGCTGGAACCCACCTACGACGGGTTCCGCAACTTCGAGGGCAAGGGCGCCACGCTCCAACCCGAGAAGATCCTCGTCGACCGTGCGAACCTGCTCACGCTGTCCGCTCCCGAGATGACCGTCCTCGTCGGCGGGCTCCGGGTGCTCGGTGCCAACACGGGCGAATCCAGCCACGGTGTGCTCACCGACCGCACCGAAGTGCTGTCGAACGACTTCTTCACGAACATCCTCGACCTCGGCGTCACGTGGGCTCCCACGAACGACACCGAAGCCGTGTTCGAAGCAAAGGATCGGGGAAGCGACAACGTCAAGTGGACCGCCACCCGCGCTGACTTGATCTTCGGGGCGAACAGCCAGCTCCGTGCGATCTCGGAGATCTACGGATCCAGCGATTCCGACGCCCGCTTCGTGAACGACTTCGTGAAGGCGTTCGCCAAGGTGATGGAGCTCGGCAACTTCTGAGCCGAACAGCCGGTTCGTGTCTGACGCGAACCTGACCATCCTCGACAGCCCCGCTGGTTCACCGGCGGGGCTGTCGTCGCGTCCGGGGCAGGTTCGTGCCTGGCGCGAACCCGCCGTGCGGTTGCGCCGCGGACAACGGGGTAGTCCCGTCTCATGAGTGATGACCTGCACGACGATCCTTCCGAACGGGCCGACGCGCTCGTGATGTTCGGGCTCACGGGCGACCTGGGCGAGAAGAAGCTCTTCCCGGCGTTGTACGAACTGCAGGCAGCGGGGCGTCTCGGTGTCCCGGTGATCGGAGTCGGCCGCAGCGAGTACACCGACGAGGACCTCGGGCGGATGCTTCGCGAGTCGCTCGACGGGTACACGCCTGCCGACGGCTCGTCGGTCGACGCGTCGGTGGTGGACGCCATCGACCTCAGCTACCTGTCGGGGGACTCCACGGAGTCGGCGACCTACGACGCGCTCGCCGACCGTTTGGGCAGCACCGATCGCCCGGTCGTCTACGCAGCACTGCCGCCGGGCATCTTCGGCGACGTCGCACGAGGGATTGCGGCATCGTCGTTCCCGGACACGACGCGTCTGGTCTGCGAGAAGCCCTTCGGTGACGACGTCGACACGGCCCGATCGCTGTACGACGAGATCACCGACGCAATGGCACCGGAACGACTGTTCATCGTCGACCACTTCCTCGCGAAGTCGGCGATCGAGAACATGTTGACCGTGCGTAGTTCGAACCCGCTGATCGAGAACAGCATGTGCTCCCGGTTCGTCGAACGGATCGACATCGAGATGCACGAATCCGGTGACGTCGACGGTCGCGGATCGTTCTACGAATCGGTCGGTGCGGTCGACGACGTCATCCAGAACCACCTGCTCCAGATGCTGGCGGTGCTCACGATGGAGCCGCCCGCCGACGACTCCGACGAGGCCTACCACGCCGCGCGGTCGACGCTGCTGGCGACCGTGGTGCCGTTCGCCCCCGATGCAGCGACGTTCGGCCAGTACGACGGCTACCGAGACCTCGACGACGTCGCCGACGACTCGACGGTCGAGACCTTCGCTGCGGTCCGCACGACGATCGACAACGAGCGGTGGCGCGACGTGCCCGTCACGATCCGCACGGGCAAGGCGCTCGCGGCCGACTCGACCGTCGCCACGATCACCTTGCAACCGAACGGTGCCGGCGTGGACAACAGCATCCGCTTCGAGGTCAAGCCGCAGGCATCGGTCACCTTCGAGATCGCCCGCCTCGACCCCGACACGCACGAGCCGACACCGGTGTCTGTCGTGGTCTGCGGCCCGGACGACCACGGCGCGCTCGGCGACTACGCCGTCATGCTCGACAACGCCATGGGCGGAAACACCCGCCACTTCGCACGGATCGAGGACGTCGTCGGTGCGTGGCGTGTCGTCGCGCCGCTCCACGCCGATGCGCCCGAGCTGGTCACCTATGAGCCCGGCTCGGACGGTCCGGACGCCTGACCGATCAGGCGTCGTGGACGATGTCGACGAGTTGGAGGACCGCTCGTTGCTGTTCGACCGATGCGTCGACGTCGACGGTTGCTTCGATGCGCCACTCGTTGGTCTCGTCGGGATCCAGGAGCACCTGCGCGACCCGGCCTGACGACGCGTCGTAGATGAAGCGGTCTGGGCTCCGGGCATCCGGGCCGAGACCGATCTGATCGAACTGCTCCCAGTACGGCGCCATGGCATCGACGACGTCGTCGACCTCGGTGAACCTCGATTCGTCGGCGGCTGCACCCACGAGGACGTCGTAGCCATCGCGCCGAGCGAGCCGTTGCGCCCATTCGAAGATCGCGTTGCGGACCATCACCCGGAATGCCCGTGCATCGTCCATCACGGTGACCGCTGCGTTCGACCGGATCGGTGCCTCGGGGTCGTCGTCGGCCGGGTCGATCAGACGCTCCCACTCGTCGATCAGGCTGGAGTCGACCTGGCGGACGACGGCGCCGAGCCAGGCGGTGAGGTCGGCGATCTCCTCGGTGCGGAGTTCTTCGGCGACGTTCTGCACGAGGCCCTTGTACACATCGGACAGGTAACGCAGCACGGCTCCCTCCGACCGCTTCAGTCCATAGTGCGAGACGTACTCACCGAACGTCATCGACCGCTCGTACAGCTCGCGCACGATCGATTTCGGTTTCACCGTGTCGCCACCGACCCACGGGTGACGCATCCGGAATCGGTTGAAGCTGGAGTACATCCAGTCCTTGTTCGGCTTCGGTGCCTCGACCTCGGCAAGGCGCTCCATCCGCTCCTCGTACTCGACGTAGGCGGCCTTCATCTCCGACATCAGCGCCGACTTGGCCTCGTTCACCTGTGCGGCGACGATCACGCCAGGGTTCTCCTGCACCGCTTCGATCACCGTGAGGACGTTCAACGCGTGATCGACCTCGTTGGTCTTCGCCGGTGGATCCGGATCCGGCTGATCGTCCTCGAACCCCTCGACATCGGCATCCGGTGGGTCCGTCGCGTCCGGATCGACGACAGAAGCACCTGATGCCGATGTCGGAGTGTCCTCCCGGCCGCTGCCTTCGGACAGTTCGAGGATCGCCTCGAGTGCCCACAGCGACAGGGGCTGGTGGAGCGCGAACTCGTCCTGCAGGTCGACGGTGACACGGACTCGCCGACCCGCCTCGTCGGGCTCGTCGAGGAACTCGAGGATGCCGGCGTCGGCGAGCGACCGGTAGATCGAGATCGTGCGCCGGATGTGGCCACGCTGACGCTTGCGGGTCTCGTGATTCGTGGTGAGCAGCCGCCGGATCGATGCGCACCCGTCGACACCCGCACCATCGGCGTCGCGTTCGACCGGGCGATCGAGCATCGACATCACCATCTGGTGGTTCACGTGGAAGTGCGAACGCAGCTCTTCGGGTGCGCCGTTGACCAGCTTCTCGAAGACGTTCTTGTCCCACATCGCGAAGTTGCGATCGGGGGCCTTCTTCTTGACGATCTTCTTCTTGCCGCTCGCCTCGGCCTTCTCCACGAGTCGAAGGTTCTCCACGACGTGTTCGGGGGCCTGCACCCACACGTCGCCCCGGTCGTCGAAACCCTTGCGTCCGGCACGTCCCGCGATCTGCGCGAACTCGCGATTCGACAGGATCCGCACCGATGTTCCGTCGTACTTGCAGAGCTGTGTGAACAGCACCGAACGGATCGGCACGTTCACGCCGACACCGAGCGTGTCGGTGCCGCAGATGATCTTGAGCAGTCCGTCCTGGGCGAGCTTCTCGACGAGCAATCGGTACTTCGGCAACAGGCCGGCATGGTGGACACCGACGCCGGCGGACAGGAACCGCTTCAGGTCCTTGCCGATGGGGGAGTCGAAACGGAACCCACCGATGATCTCCTTGATCCGGCGCTTCTCGTCCTTCGTCAACGGATCGAGTGCGAGGTAGTTCTGGGCGGCGTCGGTGGCGTCCTTCTGCGTGAAGTGCACGACGTAGATCGGCGCCCGCCCCGACTCGAGCAGCTGCTCGATCGAGTGGTGCAGTGTCGAGGTCCGGAACTCGAAGTGCAGCGGCACGGGACGATTGGCCGACTTGACCACCGAGGTCTCGCGGCCGGTGCGTGCGGTCAGATCGCGCTGGAAGAAGCCGACGTCGCCGAGCGTGGCCGACATCAGGACGAACTGGACGTGGGGGAGTTCGAGCAGCGGCACTTGCCACGCCCACCCCCGTTGCGGATCGCCGTAGTAGTGGAACTCGTCGACGATGGCGACGTCGACGTCGGTCAGTGGCCCGTTGCGCAGAGCCTGATTCGCGAGGATCTCCTGCGTGCAGCAGATGATCGGAGCATCGGCGTTCACCGCAGCGTCGCCCGTGATCATGCCGACGTTCTCCGAGCCGAAGTCGCGGCACAGCGCGAAGAACTTCTCGCTGACGAGCGCCTTGATCGGTGCCGTGTAGTAGCTGCGGCGCCCTGACGCGAGCGCTGCGAAGTGCGCAGCCGTGGCCACGAGCGACTTGCCCGATCCGGTCGGAGTGTTCAGGATGACGTTGTTCCCGATCAAGAGCTCGAACACCGCCTCCTCCTGCGCCGGGTACATCTCGATGCCGAGTTCGTCGCAGTACTCGGCGAACCCGTCGAAGACGGCGTCCGCATCGGCCTCGGTACCGGGGCTGCGGGCGGGCAGGTGACGGATCAGTGCGGGATCGTTCATGGTCGAGTCGCCGCCGTTGCTTCGGTGACTGCGTGCACGATGTCGTCCACGCTGGGGCGGTCGGTGGACCGCACGCTCCAGTGCCCCCACGCGAGGCGGCCGTCGGGGGCGATCACCATGTCGCCTCCGAGTTGGCGAGTGTCCTCGGTGGCTGGTTGCAGGTCACGACGACTGCCCGGCCCCGACGGCCGGAGGATCTGGACGTAGCGCCGCAGGGCGCGCCACCCCCAGACGTCGAGGAACGAGCCGCGACCCATGCCGTACGCGTCGTACACGTCTCGTTCGGCGTCGACGAGGATCGGGAACGGAAGCCGCCGACGCTGCTGGTACGCGACGACTTCGCCGGGTGTCGTGAAGGTGATGAGCGCGACGTGCGAGCGTTCGCCGCCGGGTCCGGCGATCTCATCGAGGCGGTCGCTCACGGCGGCTGCGTGCTCGGCGCACGGCAGTCAATGGATGTGCCGATGGAAGATGAGGACGACGACTCGATCGTGACCGAGGTGGTCGTCGAGCGACCAGCGGTCGGCATCGCCGCCACTGTGGACGGGCAGCTCGAAGTCCGGCGCGGTCTGACCGATGGCGGGGCGACGAGACACGCCCCGACCGTACCGGGCGTGGATGATGGTGCGAAGATGACGCATGGCAGGCATCGACTTTCGTGGCGTCAACCACCTCGCGCTGGTCTGCAAGGACATGGCCCGAACGGTCGAGTTCTACTCCGGCGTGCTCGGGATGCCGCTCACGAAGACCATCGAGATCCCCGGTGGGGGACAGCACTTCTTCTTCGACTGCGGCAACGGCGACTCGCTGGCCTTCTTCTGGTTTCCGAACGCCCCGGAAGCGGTGCCGGGCGTCAGCGCACCTGCCCACCGGCCAGATCAAGGCGACATCGTCAGCGCTCACGGATCGATGAACCACGTGGCGTTCGGTGTGTCCCCCGAACACATCGAACGTTGCGTCGGTGCGCTCCGCGATGCGGGCGTCGACTGCACCCACGTGTGGAATCACGATGACAGCGAATGGGGTGTCGCTCGAGAGTTCACCGACGACGTCTACGTCCGCTCCGTGTACTTCACCGATCCGGACGGCATCTCGCTCGAACTCGCTGCGTGGACTCGAGCCCTCGGGGTCGGCGATGTCCGTCACGAGCCGCGTTCGCTCGCGGACTGATCGGCGATCCGCAGTCAGATCAACCCGGCGCGCTCGAGCGGTGATGACCGCCTCGAGCTGCGAGTTCGCGTGCAGCTTGGTGAGGACCGCTGCGATGTGTTTGCGCACCGTGTTGATGGACAGGTTCAGCCGACCAGCGATCACCTCGGCGCTCGTCGCCTGACCGAGCAAGGCCAACACTTCACGCTCCCGAGCCGTCAGCGTGGCGCCAACGGCGCCGCGGTCGTTCGATGCGAGGGCCAGGAGGTCGTCGGTGGTGAAGGCGTTCGAGCCACCCGCCACCGCCACGATCGACTCTGCCAGTTCGGCGATCGTGACCGTCTTGAGGAGCAGCCCGCGGCATCCGGCCGCAGCGGCGTCGTGCAGCAGACCGGCGCGCTCCAAGCCGGTGATGATGATCGTCGGCGCGATCGATCGCACGATTCGGGCGACGTCGATGCCGGTGCCGTCCGGCAACTGGTAGTCGGCGACGATGACGTCGGGTCGGCTCGGTTCGACCCCCTCGATGCATTCGGCGACGGTCGAGAAGGTGGCGACCACGCTGATCCCGTCCCGGGCCTGGAGGCCGGTCCGCAATCCATCGAGCATCAACTCGTGGTCGTCGACCAGGGCGACGCGGATCTCCGCGCCGGGATCGTCGGACGAGGCGGTCATCGCGCGCCACGATATCTGCGTCACGATTCCTGACAGTGGTCATGTCTGGTCAGAATTGATCAGACCATGTTGGTGTGGGTTGGGGTTCGGTTCAGGCGAGATCTGTGAAAATATGAGTTCATCCTCATGAGCTCACATCGCGAACTGTCCGTTCTCTCGGCCGCTGACGTGGAGTCGGCTGCATCGATCGATCCATCCGACGGACGCGTGATGCGACGTCAGCGCAATATGGCGGCGGTGCGATCAGCGGTCTTGGAGCTGCTGACAGAAGGCGAGCAGCCCACGCTCGCAGCGATCGCGGATCGGGCGGGTGTGGCGACTCGAAGCGTCTACCGCTACTTCGGTGATGCCGAGACGGCGGTTCGCGATGCCGTCGACGCGTGCCGTGAGCGGACCTTGGAGGTCTTCGAGAGCGAACCGCACATCAGCACGGCGGCACCGCTGGGCGAACGCCTGGGAATGCTCGTGCTCCGCCGCCTGCGCCTCGACCGGTTGGTCGAACCGCTGGACGGGACCGGTGATGTCGACGGGCTGCTCGAACTGCTCGACGCCGAGGTGCGCCGAGCGTTCGCTCCGGAACTCGACGGCGAGGACCCCGAGCTCGCACTGCTGCTGTGTGGACTCTTCCGGCCGCGCAGTGTGCGCTCGATGCGAGAGGTCTTCGGTGAGCTGGACCAGCAGATCGCTTCGGGCATGATGCGCTCGGCCTCGGCGCTGCTCGTCGGGGCCCGGATTCCGTCCTGACACCGTCCTGCGGTCAGTGTTCGGTCGGCCACGGGCCGGGTGGCGTCATCGCGAACCACGTGTTCAACTCCGACGCCCAGCGGTCGCGCGCTACGGGTTCGTCGTCGACCACGCCGGCTCGCGTGACTCGGAGTCGATCGCTGGTGAGCGAGACCCGCTGCTTTCCCGCTGACGCGTCGTCAGGTCCGGTGCCTCGCTCGTCGGCGGTCAGACGGCGTGTCGCGAACGGATGCGTCGCCCACCGCTTGTCCGGGTCGACCTGCATCGACATTGCGATGGGTGCGAAGTCGTCGAACGCGTGAGCGACCCGCTTGAACCGCAGGAGTGCTGCCGGGACGCCGTCGACGTGACGGGTCAACGTCGTGCCCTGCGGGCTGCCGATCAGCTCGAAGTCGTCGGACCCACCGTCTTGCGCTCCAGCGGTGTTGAGTGACAGGGGGACGTCGAAGCTGTCACCGAAACCGACGTCGACCAGCTGAGGAGCGAGGAAGGGTGACGTGACCTCGAGCAGGAGGTGATCGATGACCTGAGTCGGCCCGTCGAGCAGCACGGCGGCGCCGAGGAGCCTCACGTCGTATCCGAGTGCTTCGAGGAGCAGCGCGAAGGCACCGTTGAGTTCGAAGCACCACCCGCCGCGCGGGCTCGACGACCCGGTTCCGAGGATCTTCTCGACTGCGAGCGACTGGTCGTGTGGAACGCCGGCACCGAACACGATGTCGACGTTCTCGAACGGGATGCGTTCCAGGTGCGCCAGGTGGAGCGCGCGCAGTGCGGCGAGATCGGCGGGGGTGCCGCGTGGATCGACGCCGAGCCGAGCGAGGTAGTCCTCCAGCTGGGACGGTGTCAGTGCGGAGCGGGGTGCAACAGCCACGCCGATGAGGGTACGGGCGTACGATGCCGGCGTGCTGATCGACCTCGCGATCAATCCGTTCGACGCGTCGGTTCCCGACATGCTGACACTCGCGCGAGCCGCCGAGTCGGGCGATGTCGGTTGCGTGTGGGTCGCTGATCACTTCAGCGGAGCGGTCGTGGGCCGATCGTGGTCTCGCGACCCGTTCGTGTGCCTGGGTGCGATCGCTGCGGTGACCGATCGGACGGAGATCGGGGTGCTCGTGGCGAACGTCGTGAACCGCCACCCGGCACAACTCGCCTCGGCGGCGAACTCGCTGCAGTCGCTGGCGCCGGGTCGGGTCCGGCTCGGCATGGGTTCGGGTGCTGCACCCGGCTCACGGTTCGCGAGCGAACACGAAGCAATCGGTACCGAACTCGGCGATGTCGCAGTGCGGCGACGCCGATTGGTGGACTCGATCGCAGCCGTGCGATCGATCTGGGCCGGAGACCGGGCTTTCAAGGCAGATGCGACGGTCCCGGAGGTGGGTTTCTCGGACCTGTCCGCCGTCGTCGACGAGTCGCCATGCCCGCCGCTGATCGTCGGCGCCTCGGCCTGGCCCACGGTCGAGGTGGCGCTCGAGCTCGCCGACGGGGTCAATCTCCGCCGTACCGATGCACTCCCGGAACTCCTCCGCAGGATCGAGGAGCAACGTCACGACGGGTTCGAGATCAGTGTGCTCGACTGGTTCGACGACGTCGCCGAGCACCCCGGTCGGATCGACGAGTACGCAGCAGTGGGCGTGGATCGACTCGTGCTCGGCATCTCACCGCCACACGACCCTGCACGCCTCGATCGCCTCGACCTCGCGCCTCGCTGATCCGAGCGTTCCGCCCTTCGATTCGCCGTCCAGGAACGTCGAGCATGACCGCCCTGCAACCCAAGTGCTCCACTACGGTCCGTCCCATGATCACCACCCGCCGGGCTCTCCCGGTCGCAGTTGCACTCACTTTCGTTCTCGCCTCGTGCGGCGGATCGTCCGACGGCGGAGCCGACGAGGTGGAGGCGCCGGTGACGGCGGCCGAGACCGTTGCCGAAGCAGCCGATGACTTCACCGAGGGCGACGGCAGCGAGACCGATGTCGATTCCGCCACCGACGCCGATTCCGCCACCGCCACCGATGCCGATTCCGATTCCGCTGCCGACGACGCCCCCGAGCCGACCGAGGAATCAGCCGAGACGACACCGCCCGGCGAGACGGTTCCTGCCGACGCGGACGAGACAGGAGCAGCCACGACGGATGCGGCGGAGGAGGAGCCCGTGCCCGAGTCACCTGCTGGCTCCCCGATCGACGTGACCCTGTCCGAGTGGTCGATCGCGGCCCCCACCGAGTACACCGCAGGCGAGATCACCTTCAACGCGTCGAACGGCGGCAGCTTCCCGCACGAACTCGTCGTGATCGAAGGCGAAGGATATGAATCACTTCCGCTCGCCGAGGGCGGCGCCGTCATCGAAGAGGAGCTCCCGACAGGAGCCTTGATCGGTCGCACCGACCGGGTGGGCGGAGGCTCCACCGAGGCCCTCACCGTCACGCTCGCTCCGGGCAGCTACGTGCTGGTGTGCAACCTGGGTGGCAGCAACAACAGCCACGCCGGCCAGGGCCAGCGCCTCGACATCACCGTCTCCTGATCGACCGACGGTAGCTTCGCTCCATGATCGCAGGTGTCTTCGACGATTTCTTCGGGGTGCCGACCCATCCACTGGCTGTTCATGCACCGGTGGTGCTCATCCCGCTGCTGGCCGTCGTGTCGGTCGTCGTGCTGTTCCGGCGCTCGTGGCGGGAATGGGCGACCATCCCGCTCGCCGGACTCGCACTCGTGATGGTGGCGATGCTCTTCGTCGCCAAGGAATCGGGCGAATCCCTGAAGGGGTCCGAGACGCCGCTCTTCGGTACGCAGGAGATGCTCGATCGTCACCAGGATCTCGGTACGCAGAGTTTCATTCTCGCCATCGTGTGGTTCGTCGTCGCGGCCGCTGCCGCGACTGTTTCCATCGTCCGGCACCGGGATTCGGTCCAGTCGTTGTCGGCGGGTGCCGGCACGGCAGTATCGGACTCGGTGGTTCTCGCGCTGAACGTGCTCGGGGCGGTCCTCGTCGTCGTCACCACGATCTGGTTGATCCGGACCGGCCACGCCGGAGCCGAGATGCGCTGGCCCACCTGACCCGACCCGGATCGGGCCTGACGGCGGTCCCGCCGTTCTGAACCGGGCTCAGGTGACGACGACGGGGGTGCCGACCGGGGCGAAGCCCCAGAGGAACGATGCGTCGAGATTGTTCTGGCGCTGGCAGCCGCCCGAGAGGCGGGTACCGAGTTCGTCGTCCGTCTGGTACACCTCACCGGTCGAGACCTTCGTCGGAATGCCGTGGAAGCCGATCGCTCCGATGTCGGTCTTGAGCCAGCGGATCATGTTCGGCAGGTAGGCCTTGCCGTTCCATGCCGTCGACATCTCCGAGCGGCTGTACACCTCGTGGGTGCCGGGAACCTCGTTGGCATAGGTGCTGCCGGACACGAGCCACGAGCGGATGATCCGTTCCTCGTCGTCGACCGCCCACACGCGCTGCCCGGCTCGGTCGTAGACCACGCGGTAGCCGGAGCCGGAATCCTCGGGGAGCGGGGGAGCGTCGTCGCCCGCCGAGCCGACGGGCGAGAGCTTCACGCCCCACAGGTCGACCGCACCGTCGGCGGGCTCGGGTGTGCGGGTGACCAACGATTCCTCGTCGGGCCAGACCGTGAGGCCGAGGGCGGTCTCACGTCCGACGACGCCGTCGACGAACATGTCTTCGGCCTGCTGGTACTTCATGACCGCATCGAACGTGGTCTGAGCGAATTCACCGTTGGAGTCGCCGGAGAAGTATCCCTCGTCGGCGAGTGCGTCCTGCAGGCAGGTGACACCGTCACCGGATGCTCCGATCCGCAACGACAGCGCGCCGATCGTGCAGCCGCCGTCGGCTCGTTCCTGTTCGGCGGGTTCGCCGTCGACTGCCGGATCCGGATCGACGAGCCCGGCGAGTTCCACGTCCACCAGTTCGACGAACGGTTCATTCGACGCTGCGGCTGCTTCGCTCGCATCGACGGCGGCGTTGATGTCGTCGAGCACCTGCTCGGGGGCGTCTGCGGTCGCGAGCGAGTTCGGGTCGTCGGACCCGCCGGCGGTGACGAGCGCTCCGACTGCAGCGAGCCCGAGGACGCCGACGAGGCCGAGTCCGAGCGCGACTTCGCGACGTCGTTGTTCGACAGGCTTGGAGTAGGTCGGTCGCCGCTCGGCTCCGGCTCCCGTCTGCTGACCGTCCCACTCATCACGCATGGTTCCTCAGCGTAGTCAAGCGGAGGGCCGTGAACGAGACCCCCGAGCGACATTTCGCGCTCGGACCGAACACACATTGCCGATCGGACGATCCACCCCGGGGATGGCCCGCATGGTGGAACCGTTCCGGATGATGGACCTCCGAGCAGCATCCGGGCCGGCCGCTCGGCTAGTTTGGGGTGATGGGTCAGCGTGAACGACAAGGTGGTTCCGAGGCGATGGCAGCGATGGGAGCTCGGCTCGCATCGCCGAAACTGCCCCGGCTGACCACCCCGATGGTGCGTGACACGAAGGGCGGCGAGCTGCGACCGGCGACCTGGGACGAAGCACTCGACAAGGCCGCAGCCGGGTTGGGAGCGGCGCGCTCCAAGATCGCCGACGGGTCCGAGCCGAACGCGTTCGGGATGTTCTCCTGCTCGAAGGCGACCAACGAGGTCAACTACCTCGGCCAGAAGTTCGCCCGGATGGTGATGGGGTCGAACAACATCGACTCCTGCAACCGAACTTGACACGCTCCCTCGGTCGTCGGTCTGGCGACAGTGTTCGGAGCGGGTGGCGGAACGGTCTCCTACGAGGAGATCGAGAACGCGGACGTCATCGTCCTCTGGGGTTCGAATGCGCGTGAGGCGCATCCGATCTTCTTCCACCACCTGATGAAGGGCCTCGACAACGGGGCGAAGATGTACTGCGTCGACCCGCGCCGCACGTCGTCGTCGAAGTTCGCGGACCTGTGGCTCGGCATCGATGTGGGCACCGACATCGCGTTGGCGAACGCGATCGCTCGCGAGATCATCCACGCGGGCTTGGTCAACACGGAGTTCGTCGCGCATTCGACACGGGGGTACGACGAGTTCGCGGCAGCTGTCGAGCCGTACACGCTCGAGCGTCGCCGCCGAGATCACCGGTGTGCCCGGAGATGCGATCCGCGAACTCGCGCACTCCTACGCCACCGGCGGCAAGTCGCAGATCCTGTGGACGCTCGGCATCACCGAGCATCACAACGCGGTCGACAACGTGCTGTCGCTCTGCAACCTCGCACTGCTGACCGGTCACATCGGTCGTTGGGGTTCGGGTCTGGTCCCCCTGCGTGGACAGAACAACGTGCAGGGCGGTGGCGACATGGGTGCGCTGCCGAACAAGCTGCCCGGCTTCCAAGACCTGACGAACGACGAGCAGCGCGGCAAGTTCGAAGCCGTCTACGGGATGCAGCTGAACCCGGTCGACGGTATCCACCTCACGCTGATGTTCGAAGCAATGGAACGAGGCGAGATGACCGCGGCGTACGTGGTCGGGGAGAATCCGGCCGACTCCGAAGCCGACATCGAACACGCCCGCAAGATGTTGCGTGGACTCGACTGCCTCGTCGTGCAGGACATCTTCATGACGCGTACAGCAGAGATGGCCGACGTCGTCTTCCCGGCGTCGGTCGCCTGGGCCGAATCCGACGGCACCGTCACGTCGTCCGAACGACGCGTGCAGCGGGTGCGCGGCGCCGTCACGCCTCCCGGCGAAGCACGCCACGACATCGACATCATGGTCGGCCTCGCTGACGCGGATGGGCGTCGACCTCGGCACGAACGATCCGCAGGAACTGTGGGACGAACTGCGTTCGCTGTCGCCGCTCCACGCGGGAATGTCCTACGACCGCCTGGAAGACGAGGGCGGTCTGCAGTGGCCGTGCCCGTCGCTCGATCATCCCGGCTCGCCGTTCCTCCACGGCTGGCTGTGGGCGGACGACCTCGACGGCCGCGATCCAGCGCCGTTCTCGGTGGTCGAACACGAAGGCCCGAAAGAAGCGCTGACCGAGGAGTTCCCGCTGCGTCTCACGACCGGGCGGTCCCTCGACTCGTACAACACGGGTGTGCAATCGAACGGCTACACGTCGCCGATCCGCTACGGCGAAGCACTCGACCTGAACCCTGCCGACGCTGCGGAACTCGGTGTGGCCGACGGTGAACGAGTCAAGGTGTCGTCGCCTCGCGGTTCGGTCGAGATGCCGATCCGGGTCCAGCCGGACATCCCCGTCGGCCTGACGTTCACCACGTACCACTTCCCGGACCTGGTCGACATCAACGTCCTCACCAACGACGCCTGGGACAAGCGCTCCGGCACGTCGGAGTTCAAGGCAGCGTCCATCCGCATCGACAAGCTCGATGCGCCGGTCCCCGTGGCCGGTAGCTGATGGCTGACCTGAAGCTGTCGGTCGACACCTCGACCGACGCCGAACGAGACGCGATCGACTCGGTGATCGCTCCCGACGATCACGCGGTGGTGCACGAGACCGAACGCACCGTCCGCGGTGGCACCGCCCGGCGCCGTGATCGCCGCCACCTGCTGCTGCCCGGGTCTGCACGCGCTCCAGGCCACTGCGGGATGGATCAGCCCCGGCGGACTCAACTATCTCTGCGCTGCGCTGCAGGTCCCACCGGCCGAAGGCTTCGGCGTCGCCAGCTTCTACGAGCTGTTCCGCACGACGGACCCGGGCCACGAGCAGTCGGTGCACCACGTGTGCATGGACACGTCATGTCACATCGCCGGAGCCGAGGAGTTCGCGCAAGGTCTCGAAGCCGCAGGCGAGCAGGTGCACCGCGGGCCCTGCCTCGGCCAGTGCGAGAAGGCGCCCGCCCGCTTCGTGCAGGGTCGCAACGAACTCGACCACGTTCCCGCCGATCGGCCTGACGAACGGATCAGCCTGCCTCAGCGAGTCACGGACCCCGACGTGGACCTGCGTCTGCTGCAGCGCGTCGGCGTCGTCGACCCCACATCGCTCGGGTCATACCGAGAACATGGTGGTTACCTCGCGCTGGCGTGTGCGGTGGACATCGGCAACGAGGCCGTGATCGCCGAGATCCGCGCCGCAGGCCTGTCCGGCCGTGGCGGCGCAGCGTTCCCGACAGCGATCAAGTGGCAGGGCGTCGCGGACGAACACGGTCGCCCGAAGCATGTGATCGCCAACGCGGACGAGTCCGAACCGGGCACGTTCAAGGACCGCATCGTGATGGAGAATGATCCGTTCTCGTTGATCGAGGGCCTCACGCTCGCGGGCCTCGCAACGGGAGCCGAGAACGGCTGGATCTACATCCGCGGTGAGTATCCGCTGTCGACCCGACGCCTCGAGAACGCGATCGAGCAGTGCCGCACCGCGGGTCTGCTCGGCGACGACGTCCTCGGTTCCGGCCAACGCTTCGACGTCGAGTTGCGACGCGGTGCCGGTGCGTACATCTGCGGTGAGGAAACCGCGTTGATGGAGTCGATGGCCGGATTCCGTGGCGAGCCGCGCAACAAGCCGCCGTTCCCGTCGACCCACGGCCTGTTCGGTGAGCCGACGGCGGTGAACAACCCCGAGACCTTGCTCAACGCGTTGTTCATCGTCGAGCACGGAGCCGACACGTATCGCCTCGCTGGGACGGAGAAGTCGCCGGGGACGCGTCTGTTCTGTCTGTCGGGCCATGTCGGCGTACCGGGGATCTACGAAGTGCCGATGGGAACGACGCTCGGCGACGTCATCGATCTTGCCGGTGGGCCGACCGGGACGACCGCTGCGATCCTGATGGGCGGCGCCGCTGGCTCGTTCGTCGGCCCTGATCAGCTCGACATGGCGCTGACCCAGGAGGACACCCGTGAGCGTGGCACCACGCTCGGCTCGGGTGTCATCACGCTGTTCGACGACGCTGTCGACTTCACGTCGCTCGTCCTGCGGATCGCCGAGTTCTTCAAGGGTGAGTCGTGCGGCCAATGTGTGCCCTGTCGGGTCGGGGTCGTGCGACAGCACGAAGTGCTCGTCGAGATGTCGGTCACCGGCGGAGCGCTCTCCGACGACCGGAACACGCTCATCGACGACATGGCGATGGCCATGGCCGATGCATCCATCTGCGGCCTCGGCCACACGGCATCGGGCGCCGTCCAGTCCGCCATCCGTCTCGGCTTGATCGGAGCACGCTCATGACCCCCTCGCCCGATCGAGTCGACGATCTGTCGTTCATGTCAGCGCATCCGGTCGAATCGCCGACCTGTGCTGACGCAAACGAAAGAAGGCAGCGATGACCGTCGTCGACCGGACCGAGAGCGTCGCGAAGGTGACCGTCAGAATCGACGGCGCCGACGTCTCCGTGAACGAAGGCGACACGATCCTCGACGCCTGCAACGCCCACGGAGTCGACACGCCGACCATCTGTTACGCCGAGAACCTCACACCGGTCAACGTGTGCCGCGTGTGCGTGGTGGAAGTCGAGGGCAACCGAACGCTGGTGCCGTCGTGTTCGCGGCCCGCCGAGGAGGGAATGGAGATCCAGACGGACTCCGAGCGGGTCCGCCACAGCCGCAAGATGGTGCTCGAGTTCCTCGGGTCAGGCGTGGACCTCAGCCAAGCGACCGAGATCAACGAGTACTCGGCCCGCTACGACGCCGACGTCAGCCGATACGGCGACGATCGTCAGGTGATCGACGAGCCGATCCTGATCCAGGACGAGCTGTACATCCGCGACTACGACAAGTGCGTGCTCTGCTACAAGTGCGTCTCCGCCTGTGGTGACGATGCGCAGCACACGTTCGCCATCGCCGTTGCCGGTCGAGGCTTCGACAATCGGATATCAACCGAGTTCGATGCTGCATTGCCCGACTCTGCATGCGTGTACTGCGGCAATTGCGTGGCCGTGTGCCCCACCGGTGCGCTGCAGTTCAAGTCCGAGTTCGATCTCCGCCGAGCCGACAACTGGCGTGAAGAAGAACAGACCGTGACCCAGACGGTGTGCTCGTACTGCGGCGTCGGCTGCAACCTCGAACTCCACGTTCAGGACAACGAGATCGTGAAGGTCACCTCGCCCGTCGACCACTCCGTCACCCACGGCAACCTCTGCATCAAGGGCCGCTTCGGTTACCAGTACGTCGGCAACTGACGCCGACTCACTGTCACCCGCTCGATGTGAAAACGAGCTGGAATCGCTCGAAGACCACGTCGATGTCGTCGTGGAAGTCGAGCCCGAGACGGTCGTAGCTCCGACGGAAGAATGCGGAGTGGGAACGCAGCCAATCGGGTCGTGTGCGGTCGCCTTCGCCCTCGTCCCAAGCAAAGGCCGCATCGACCGACGACAGCGGTCCGATACGAACCTCCGTGGTTTCGATCACGGCGCGTGGTGTCCCATGGCCCGTCACACACGACCGAGAAGTCACCGACCTGTGGCATGGCGTCGCCTTCGGCTTCGTACTCCGCAACGGCACCCGCCGTCGCACGCTTCGGGCCCTCGGTGACCAGGGAGAGCAATGCATCGGCCATCTCGGCCGAGTCGCCGAA
The DNA here is from genome assembly GCA_963797925.1 of Ilumatobacteraceae bacterium. Classification (GTDB taxonomy): domain Bacteria; phylum Actinomycetota; class Acidimicrobiia; order Acidimicrobiales; family Ilumatobacteraceae; genus Ilumatobacter_A. The sequence continues at coordinate 990,411 of CAWCQZ010000004.1, forward strand.
CGAGAACGAATCGATGAGTCGGGTCTCAGGGCTCGAACCGCTTGCGGAGATGAAGAACTTCCAGAACTCCTCGACGAGTTCGGCGTCGGGTTCGGGCATGGCGGCAGACATCGTGTTGATTCTGGCAGCGTCAGGTCGTGACGAAGCCGTCGTAATCGGCCTCGGCGACGACGTTGCAGCGCTGCACGTACTCCGGCCAACCGAGCACCGGCATGAACACCCTGGGTTTGCCGGGCACGTTGGCGCCGAGATACCACGAGTTGCAGGTGGGGTAGAGCGTGCGGTCCGCGAGGTCGTTGACGTGGAGCACCCAGTCGTCGGCTGCGTCGCCGGTCGCCTCGATCGTCTCGTGGCCGCTGTCGCGCAGCCAGGTCACACATTCGGCGATCCATTCGACGTGCTGTTCGACGGCGGTGATCATGTTCGCCAACACCGACGGACTGCCCGGCCCGGTCACCGTGAACAGATTGGGGAAGCCGGGGATGCCGATCCCGAGCAGTGTCCGCGGGCCGACCGACCACGCTTCGGCGAGTGGACGGCCACCTCGACCTCGGATGTCGATTCGCAGCAAGCTGCCGGTCATCGCGTCGTAGCCGGTTGCGAACACGACGGTGTCGACGTCGAAGGACGAGCCGTCCGAGAGTTCGATGCCGGACTCCGTGAGCCGTTCGATCGGGTTGTCACGCACGCTCACGAGTGAGACGTCGTCCCGGTTGAAGGTCTCGTAGTAGCCGGAGTCGACACACATCCGCTTGCAGGCGAACGTCTGCGTCGGAGCGAGCAGCTCAGCGGTGTCCGGGTCCTCCACGATGCCGCGGATCTTTCGCCGCATGAAGTCCGCCACGGTCGCGTTCGCCGCGGGGTCGATCAGCAGGTCCTGGAACGCGGTGGCCAAGGCGAATCCGCCGACGTCCCACCGGCGTTCGAGGATCTCGTCGCGCTCGTCGTCGGTGATGCCGAGCGCCGACGGGTGAGCTCGCGGGTAGCTCGCTCCGAAGGCCGTGGCCCGCTTGTGCATCGCAGCTCGGAAGCCGGCGTAGTCCGCCTTCACCTCGGCCTCGACGGCCGGGTCGAGCGGCCCGTTGCGCGCCGGCGCCGCGTACGTGGCGGTGCGTTGGAAGACCGTCAGGTGATCGGCGTCGCGAGCGAGGAGCGGAATTGCTTGGACCCCCGATGAACCGGTGCCGACGACGGCAACCCGCCGACCGGACACATCGACACCGTCGTGAGGCCAACGCCCGGTGTGGAGAACCTGACCGCCGGCGGCTTCGAAGACGGCGATGCCGTCGATGTCGGGCACGTTCGTGCTCGACAGGCAGCCCGTCGCCATCACCACGAACTGTGCGTCCCACGTGGTGGTCGTCGTGCCGAGTTCGTCGCCGTGGATCGTCCGACCGGCGACGGGTCGGGTCGTCACCGACCACCGTCGTCGACGCTCGTCGAACACGGCTGCGACGACGCGAGTCTCGAACTCGATGTGTGGACGCAGGTCGAACCGTTCGGTGACGTGCTCGGCGTAGCGGAGGATCTCCGGCTGCGGTGCGTACCGCTCTGTCCAGTGCCAGTCCTGTTGGAGGTCGGCGTCGAACTGGTACGAGTATTCGAGGCTCTCGACGTCGCACCGTGCGCCCGGATACCGATTCCAGTACCACGTGCCACCGACATCGCCACCGGCTTCGATCGCGCGGACGTCGAACCCGCCCGATCGCAACTTGTGGACTGCGTACAGCCCGCCGAACCCGGCGCCCACGACGAGTACGTCGAGCGCCGTCGACGTTGGGTCATTGCTCACTCGACGAGCCTGACATCGATCCCCACCTGAGCCCGAATCGGTGACCATCCGTCGCAACCGGCAGCGGGATTCTGGTACGACAGGGCGATGACGGATCTGCTCACTGCACATGCAACGAACCAGGGTGACAAGACCGCGGTGATCGACGACCGCGCCGACGGCGAGGTGCGGATCTGTACGTATGCGCAGCTGGAGGCTCGATCGAACCAGCTCGCGCACGTGATCATCGAGCGAGGCGTGCGGCCCGGTGGCAAGGTCGTGTGGTGCGGTCAGAACTCGACCGGCCTCGTCGAGATGGTCAACGCTGCGCGCAAGGTCGGCTCCACCGCAGTGCCGCTCAACTACCGCTTGTCCGACGACGAGGCGGCGTACGTCGTCGATCACTCCGACGCCACCGTGGTCTACGTCGACGCCGAGTTCGCACCGCTGTTCGACCGGATCCGAGACCGGCTCCCGAAGGTCACCGAGATCCTCGTCTTCGACGGTGAACCGCCCGCCGGAGCCATCGCCATGACCGCCTGCGACCCGCTCGTCGACGCCGCGCCGACGACACCCGCCGAGATCCCACCCGAAGAAGCCGAGAATGCGACCGGGGCGACGATGATCTACACGTCGGGGACGACCGGCAAGCCGAAGGGTGCACTCCGTCGAACGGCGACCGACCCGGTGCAGACGCAGGCGATGCTCGCGTTCATCGGCTACTCGCCTGACGACGTGTACATCACGACGGGTCCGCTCTACCACTCCGGCCCCGGAGGGTTCATGGGGATCGGCCTGGCGATGGGCCAGACGATCGTCCTGCAGCGCAAGTTCGAACCGGTGGACTGGCTCCGGCTCGTGTCGACGTACAGCGCCACGTCGACCTTCTCTGCGCCGACGCCGATCAGGATGATCTGCAACGCTCCCGACGATGCGAAGGCGAAGTACGACACGTCGTCGATGCGCGTGATGATCGCCAACGCCGCCCCGTGGAGCTTCGCTCTGAAGCAGCAGTACGTGGCGAACTTCCCGCCCGACTCGTTGTTCGAGGTCTACGGCTCGACCGAACTCGGGGTCAACACGATCATGCGTCCCGAGGACCAGATGCGCAAGCCCGGCTCGTGCGGCAAGGAAGCGCCCAACGTCGAGATCCGACTGTACGACGACGACGGCGACATCGTCACCGACACCGGCCCGGGGGCCACCGGCGAACTGTATGTCCGCTCGGCCTCGGTGTTCTCCGACTACTACAAGCAACACGACAAGTTCGAAGAAGACCGACGCGACGGGTTCCAGACCGTCGGCGACATCGCCTACCGCGACGACGACGGCTTCATCTACATCTGCGATCGCAAGAAGGACATGATCATCTCGGGCGGGATGAACATCTACCCCGCCGAGATCGAAGCTGCGCTCGAACAGCATCCTGAGATCTACGAAGCGGCGGTGTTCGGCATCCCGAGCGACGACTGGGGTGAGACGGTCCACGCCGTCGTCGTCAAGCACGACGGCTCGGAACTGGACGAGGCCGCGATCGACGCACACGCGCGTGCCCACCTGGCGAACTACAAGATCCCGCGCTCGATCAGCTGGATGACGGAGCTTCCCGAAGACAGGGAGTGGCAAGGTCCTCAAGCGCGATCTCCGTACACCTTTCTGGGCGGGGTCGGACTCGCAGGTCTGATCGGGTCGCCTTTCGGACCACTGTGCGGTTCTTTCATCGAACGGTGCTGCGGCAAGACTCGATTCCGATGGACTTCGACCTGCCTCCCGAGGATCACCCGACTCGCCAGAAGGTCCGCGAGTGGATCGCAGAGCATCCCGACCCGTCGGGCCGTGACCTGGCCGAGGCCGGCTACGTCGTGCCGCACTGGCCGGCGCCGTTCGGACTCGATGCGAATCCGATCGACCAACTCGTGATCGACGACGAGCTCGGACGTGCGGGCGTCCGGCGTCCGAACAACCAGATCGGTATCGGTTGGGCGGCCCCGACGATCCTGCTCGCAGGCACGCCCGAGCAGCATGAGCGCTACCTCCCGAAGATCTTCAGCGGCGAAGAGTTCTGGTGCCAGCTGTTCTCGGAGACCGAGGCAGGATCCGACCTGGCCAACCTGGCCGACGCGAGCCGTACGCGACGGCGACGAGTACGTGATCAACGGATCGAAGATCTGGTCGAGCGGCGCTCACCACGCTCAATTCGGGATCCTGATCGCTCGTACCGACCCCGATCAGCCGAAACACCGAGGCATCTCGTACTTCATCATGCCGATGGACGCCGACGGCCTGTCGATGAGCCCGATCGTCGACATGACGACGGCTCACTCGTTCAACCAGGTGTTCTTCGACGACGTACGGATCCCGGTCGAGAATCGGGTCGGGGACGAAGGCGACGGGTGGCGCCTCGCCAAGGTCACGCTCTCCAACGAGCGGGTGTCGCTGTCTTCGGCTGGTTCGATGTGGGGCGTCGGGCCGTCGGCCGAACACCTCATCGCGTTGATCCGAGATCAGGGCGGTCTCGACGACCCGGTCCTGCGTCAGCGTGCGGTCGACGTGCACATCGAAGCCGAACTCCTCCGGCTCAACAGGTTCCGCAGCCTGAGTGCGACGTTGCAGGGCAAGACGCCCGGCCCGGAAGCGTCGATCCAGAAGATCATGGCCGACGATCACGGACAGCACGTGCTGGCGCTGGCGAAGGATCTCGCCGGCGCCGGTGGGATGCTCGAAGGGAGCGGACCGATCGGCACGGTGCCGTCGTCGATGAAGGGCGCGCCGACCGAGAACAAGTTCCGACCCGACGACCAGTTCCCCGACGTCGATCCGATCTGGCATTACGGCTACCTCTTCCACCCGGCGCTGACCCTGGGCGGTGGCACCTTCGCCGTGCAGCGCAACATCGTCGCCGAACACGTCCTCGGCCTTCCACGAGAACCGAACGTCGAACGCGGTCAGACCTGGTCCGAGGCGCGAGCGTCGACGGTCTGATCGCGTCGACCTGATCCCGGGACCCAGAACGTTTCGTCACGGCCGCTAACTTTGCCGCCGTGACGAACCCTCAACACGCATTCGGAATCGACATCGGCGGCAGCGGCATGAAGTCGGCAACGGTCGATCTCGCGACGGGCGAACTCGTCACCGAGCGATACCGGATCGACACGCCGCAGCCGGCAACACCGGAGGCAATGGCCGAGGTCGTCGTCGAACTCGTTCGCCACGACGACTGGACCGGCTCGGTCGGCTGCGCCTTCCCGGCGGTCGTCCGCAGCGGCATCGTCGGGTCGGCCGCGAACATCGACGAGTCGTGGCTCGAGGTGGATGCCGACGCGATCTTCACCGAGGCGCTGGGGCAGTCCGTTCACATGATCAACGACGCCGATGCGGCCGGTCTCGCCGAAGTGCGTTTCGGGCCCGAAGCCGCCCGTCACGGTGTGGTGATGATGCTGACGTTCGGGACCGGCATCGGCTCGGGCCTCTTCATCGACGGCACGCTCGTGCCGAACACCGAACTCGGCCACCTCGAACTCGACGGTCCCGACGCCGAACGGCGCGCCGCTGCAAGTGCGCGAGAAGCGCGAGGACCTCAGCTGGGAGGAGTGGGGGCAGCGAGTGCACCACTACCTCGAACACGTCGAAGCACTGTTCAGCCCCGACTTGTTCATCATCGGCGGCGGCGCGAGCAAGAAGACCGACCGGTGGCTCGACCAGGTCCACATCGACACGGAGATCGCCGTCGCGTCGATGGCCAACAACGCCGGCATCGTCGGCGCCGCGCTGATCGCGCCCTGACGTCGTCGATCAGCCGCGAAGTGCGGCGATGCGATCTTCGAGCGGCGGGTGCGACGCCAGCAGTCTGCGAATGCCGGTGGCTCTTGCTGGCACGGATCCCGAACGCCGCGACCTGGTCGGGAAGGACGTCGTCGGTGTGCTGACGCTGCAGCGCCTGCAACGCCGAGATCATCGACGCGTTGCTGGTGAGCGTGCCCGAGTCGCGATCGGCGCGGAACTCGCGACGACGACTGAACCACATGACGATCATCGAGCCGAAGAAGCCCAGTAGGACCTGGAGTGCCATCACGATGCCGAAGTAGACGAAGCGTCCGCCCCGTCGCGGAACAGGACGCTGATGATCACGTTGGCGAGGATCCTGGCGATGCAGGATCACGAACGTGTTGATGACTCCCTGGAGCAAGGTCATCGTGACCATGTCGCCGTTGGCGACGTGCGCGATCTCGTGGGCGATCACGGCTTCGACCTCGTCGGCGGTCATCGTCTCGAGCAGCCCGAGGCTGACCGCGACGAGTGCGTCGTTCCGCTTCGCCCCGGTGGCGAAGGCGTTCGGTGACGGCGAGTTGAAGATCGCGATGTCCGGCGTCTCGATGCCGGCCTCGCGTGCGAGCCGCGTCACCATGTCGACGAGCCAACGTTCGGCGTCGTTGCTCGGATGTTCGATGACGACGGCGCCGGTGGCTCGTAGCGCCATCTTCTTCGACAGGAGGAGGGACACGAAGGCGCCACCGAAGCCGAACAGCGCCGAGAAGATCGTCAGGCCGACGAGGCCCTGAGGGTTGACGCCGAGGATCGACGCCACGACGGTGAAGAGCCGATCACGGCGATGTTCGTGCCGATCAACAACGCCATTCGGCTGCCGAAGCCACCGATCTTCGATCCGCCGTTGCCGGCGTCCAGTGAAGTGGTGTCCATGCCGTCAGTTTACTGCCCGTCGGGCTCGGCCTCGTCGTCGCTGTGGTCGTCCTGGACGACGTCGAGCCGATCGTCGCGTCGTGCGCGGAGTCGACCCACGATGGTCCGGTTGGCGCCGATCACTCCCGCACGGTCCGCCAGGATCTGGTTGAGTTCGCCACCGATCAGGAAGACGACGACCGCTGCCCACACCCACGTCAGCCCGAGCAGCAGTGCGCCTGCTGCACCGATGAGGTCGTTGACTGTCGCTCGCCACCGAGGATCCTGACGTACCAGCCGAATCCGAGCGACAGGGCAAGCCAGCCGCGGCCGCGAGAGCCGCGCCGGGCAGGTCGTATCGCCACGGGGTGTGATGGTTGGGCCGACGTGGAACATCGTCGCCGACCACAGGATCAGGACGACCATCGCGGGCAGCAACCGCAACCACACCGGGACCCCGGCGTCGGACGCCCGCCGACCACAGCGCCGTCGATGAGTGCGACGGTGAGCAGCGTGCCGATCGCCAGTCCGATCGACAGCAGGCGGGTGTGGCGAAGTTCCGGTCGTCTTCGATGTCGTACACGGGTCGAGGCCACGGATGAGTCCGGCGAACCCGCGTGACAGCGTGAAGATCGCGGTGGCGATCGACACACTGAGCACCCCGGGTCGACGGTCGTCGAACAGGCGTCGACCGATCGTCGACCGTGTTCGGACTGGTCGACCAGGACCCGGTGCGATGAACTCGTCGTGGCGTCCTCAGCGTCCTCGGTCGGCTCGTCGCCCAGCAGCGAGACCGACGCGAGGCCGGCGAGCAACGCAGCCGGGAGGCTCAGCAGCAACCAGAACGACACGCCGGCGGCAACGTCGAACAGGTCGTCGTTGTGGATCTCCTTGAGTGCAGGTCTCACGCAACGTGTTCGACGATCCGTCCAAGAGTGTGCCGGATCGACGGGCTCGTGGACGGGACCGGGAGTCGCTCAGACCAGGTAGTGGCGCACGGCCAACCGTTCGGCGGAGTCGTCGCCGGGAACCGGGAGTTGAGCGACGACCCGGAGCGATCGGCCACTCGGCCGGGGTGAGTTGCTGATACTCGAACGTCAGCTCACCGGCGGACGGGTGGTGGAACCGTCGCAGCCTGGTCTCGAAACCCGACACGTCGTGCTCCGGCCACCAGTCGGCGAATGTCGTCGCTCTCGTTCGAGAGCAACGCCGACGAGCTCGACCATCGCCGGGTCGTGGCGCACTGCGGACGTGGCCGATCGGAACTCGGCGAGCGCTTGGCGGGCGTGGATGTCCCAGTCGACGATCAGCTCGCGGGTCGACTGGTCGGCGAAGAGCACCCACAGCAGGTTGCGTCGGACGCCGTCCAGCTCGGCGAGCCTCGGGTAGAGCCGCTCCTGCGCGTCGTTCCACGCCACGAACTCCCAGTGGGGACCGAGCACGTAGGCCGGCGCCGGCATCAGGCCGTCGAGGAGACGCACGAGGGCGCTCGGTGCCTCGCTCGGCGCGTCGATCGGCCGCGGTGCCCGGGTCGGTCAGCGCGAGCAGGTGCGCCAGGCCGGCGTCGTCGAGTCGAAGGGCGCGCCCGATGGCCAGCAGCACGTCGTGCGAGGCGTTGATCCGACGGCCCTGTTCGAGCCACGTGTACCAGGTGACCGAGACCCCGGCGAGCAGCGCGACCTCCTCGCGTCGCAGCCCGGGTGTGCGTCGACCCCGACCAGCCGGCAGCCCGACCTGATCCGGGCGCGTGGCCTCTCGACGGGCGCGCAGGAAATCGGCCAGTTCTCGCCGATGGTCTCCGGTCCCCACGACGAGCAGTCAACCACGATCGGATGCGTGCCCGATCGAATCGGGTGGTGGCGTGGGTGCCCCGATCGGTTCTCAGCGCTGTGTGAAGCCGACGATGCGTGGGGCATCGGAGAGTTCGACCACCTGCCCGGCGGCCCGGTCGTAGACGAAGAGCACATCGCCGGTCTGGAACACGGCGTGGCTGCTGTCGGGTGTCCACACGATCCGCGACCCGGTTCGGATCGAACCGATGTCGACGGTCGAGCCGGTGTCGAGGTCCGTCACGATCCAGTTGACGGGCCCGTCGCTCGTCGGGCCGATGAGCACGTCGCCGTCCGGTGACACCGTGTTCTCGACGATCAGCCCGAAGCCGTTGTCGAAGGCTGCTTGGGCGTCGGCGTTGACGGGCCCGTCGACGGGGGAGCGGTCACCGGTGGCCCGATCGATGCGGGTGGGTCGGCAGTCGTCGTCGTCCCTCGCGCACTCTCGAACGATGTAGGCGGTCGACCCGAGCCCGAGGAGTTCGCCCCGGGACGTGAGGAGCTCGGCGGAGTCGGTCCCCAACAGGCTCACGTCGGCGGTGCCACCGACCACGATCAGCCCGCCGTTCGTGTCGCCGCCGACGACCGAGGCGCCCGCGGGGATCTGCACCTCGCCAGCCGAGGGATCGCCGAGGAACTCGACGAGGCCGTAGGCGACGCCGTCGTCGTCGCCGCTGTCGGATGAATTGCCGTCGCGGATCTGGTGCCAGAACGTGTCGTCTCCCGGCCCGCGATGCACCTGTGCGTCCCACCGATCGTCGAGCTCGATGGAGACCCCACCGGTGCGGTCGAGTCGCGCCGACGGGCCCCGGTCGGGTGCGACTGCGAGGGCCTCGTCGCGTGTGGTCACCACGATCGTCCGCCCGAAGATCGTGCGTGGTTCGCGGATCGGGAACGTCGTCACCTCGCCGGTCGCGAGGTCCAGGTCGTGGAACGAGCCGTCCTCGTCGATCGCGATCAACCGGAGGGCGGGGCCCGCGTTGGCGTCCTCGATCACCGGGGGCTCGGGTGTCCCCGTGAGGTCGAGTCGAACCCCGAAGTCGACGATCGGCGACAATCCGTCCACGAAGGGGATGATCTCGCCGGTTGCGATCTCGTAGAACTCGAGTGTCCCGTCGCCCAGCCGGAAGAAGCCGGAACTGTCGGGAGCCCACACGTCGTTGACACGAAGGTCGGCGAGGTTCGAGGCGCCACCGGGGAGCGATGTGATGCCGCCGTTCCCCAGATCGAGGACACGATCGGTTCGATCGAGATCGGTCGAGCGGTAGAGCAGCCACTTTCCATCGGGCGACACCTGCGCCGAGCCGTCGTCCAGCGATGGCACGAAGTCCGGGTCGAGCGGCACGGTCGACTGCGCGCCGGAGACGCCGTCGACGAGCACCCCGGTGCACACGTAGTCCACGGTGCAGGTCCGGGTGAGCACGTGGTGGGACGAGGCCGACACGAGTTCACCTTCGGCAACCAGCGTCTCGGTACCTTCGCCGTCGCGGACGAAGACACCGCCCCCGTCGGGGACCAGTGGCCGCCCGCTCGGATCGAAACGCAACACGCCGCGGGACAGTTCTGGCCCGAATCCGATGGGAACCTTCGTCAGGCCGCCGTCGGCCTGGATCGTCAACTGCTCCAGCGAGGATGCGGCGAGGTCGACGCCGAGCCCCACGAATTCGTCCGTTCCGGGCCGCTCCTGGATCTCGCTCGCCTGCAGCGGAACGACGATCTCGAGCGGCTTCTCGCCGGGTCGCACGAGCGAGAAGGGTTGACCAGCCGGGTTGGCTCGGCTGCTCGGTGTCGAGACCAGCGTCGCCGACCGGCCGACAACGACGGTCGGCTGCGGCGTCGAGAAGTTCGCTGGGTCGCCGATGTCGAAGTCGCGGGTGGCGCCGGACGGAAGGTCGACCTCGCGAAGCACTCCGTCGGCGGTCAGCACCACGATGGTCATCGATCCGACGTTTGTCGCGCCGGTCGGAACGTCGATGCTCCCGTTTCGCCAGACGGGCGGGAGTGCGCTGTAGGACTGCGTGGGCCCTCCGACGTCGGTCGGGAATGTGTCGGGTCGGCCGTCCACGTCGACTCCACTCGGGCTCGCTTCGAACGCATCGTCCGAGGTCGGGACGGTCGGCAGTTGGGACAGGGTCGTCGGAGCCTCGTCGACCGTGGAGACCGGCTCCTGCTGCGCGTCGTCGCCGCCCGACCGGTCCACGGCGACGAGGACACCGCCGAGTGCGATCAGCGCAACCGCAGTGGTGACGGCAATCTTCCATCGGCGGGGCGAGGGGGACGGGACCTCTGGAGGAGCGCTCGCCGTGAGGTCGGTGAACGTGATCGCGGCGAGCTCGGATGCAGCGACGTCGCGGGACCATCCTGTGTCGTCCCCGACCCCGCTGTCGCTGCCGTCCCCCACGTGATCAGTCTGGTCGGCGCAACGATGCAGCCGCAGTCGGGTCCGCGATCACCGAGGCACCCGGCAGGGCTGTCCTTTGAGCGAGTTGCAGTCGGGGTACGTCGCCGGTGGTTCGATGCCCGGTACGACCGGCAGCACCAGTTGCGACGGGAAGGTCGGGCCCGTTGCGATCTGGACCCGTTCGCCGTCGGCGATCGTGTCGAACGCCCACACGGCCCGGTTTCCGCCCGGAGCGTCGACCATCAGCCGAACCTGCGATCCGGCGCGGAACACGTGAGCGAACGGGAAGATCTCGACTCGAGCGAGCACGAACGGAGCGTCGTCGTCGCTGGCTCCCGGGTCCTCTGGATCAGGCAGGGGCGCAGCATCGACCTCGAGATGCCTGTGCACCGGGCGGAGCTCGGTCGACGCCTCGTCGTCCAGCGCCCGATGACTGCCACGCAACCATCCGGACTGGACCATCACCTCGTTGCCGTCGGCACGGATCTCGGTGAGTGTCACCTCGAGATCGGTGTCGCCGAGGTTGCTGTTCACCCAGAGGTCCGCCGACGCCGAACCGATCATCGTCACCGTCTCGGCGAGCGGGTCGGTTCGGAAGTCGGCGAAGGTGCCGGGTGCCGGCTCCTGCCAATCCCACACCACGTCGGTCCGCCACAGATCCGACGAGTTGCCGTCCCAGAACGTTGCGGGAACGCCGTCGGGCAACGCGAGGTACTCGACGCGGCCGTCGACCTGTCCGGGCGCGTCGCTCAACGCGCCGTCGTTACCGAGATGCCACACCGTCGGCTCGACCGTCGGGATCGGCCACGACTCGAACGATTCGACGAACCGGGGGAGCGGGGTGAGCGGATCGAACCCGTCGGCTGCGCCCTGCTCGAACAGGATCTGAACGGTCGGTTCCGCCTCGAAGGCAGCGAGCGCGTCCTCGTAGGACAGGTCGGTGAACCGATTCGGGATGTCGCCGATCTGATCGGTGCCGTAGATACCGGCGGCGAGTACCGGCCCGACGCCACGAAGCGCATCCAGGTTCGGTGTGCGCCGAGCGACGTACAGATCGAGGAACTCGACGAGTCGGGGGAGCACGGCCGGGCTGATCGACTCGGTGTGCAGGCCGTTCAGCATCGAGACGTACAGATGGTCGGTGCCGGTGAAGCGGTCGAGCATGGTCGGGAAACGACCGCCGGTCTGCTCGTCCTGCCACGCTCCGGCGAGGAACGTCGGTACCTCGATCTGATCCACGAACCGCCAGGGCGCGATGTCATCGCCGACCTCGGGTTCGTAGAACGGCGTGTCGAACACTTCGGCGGTCAGGTCCGGATTCTGTTCGCGAACGCGCTGATTGGCTGCGCACTCGTCGTCGCCGGCATCGATCTCGTCGACGGTCCAGCCCTGTCCTTCGTCGGTCGGCGTGCCGTCCGGCGCAATCGACGGGCGGGCCGAATCGACGCGCTCCTGTGTCCAGGTCAACGCGAAGCCGGTGTTGAGGATGCCTCCGGGATACAGGGTGGCAAGGGTGCTGTCGTCGAGGACCGACACCGGCGTGATCGCGGACAGGCTCGGCGGTCGGGTCTGCGCCACGAACAGTTGGCTGATGCCGGGGTACGAGATGCCGACCATGCCGACGTCGTTGCCCTGTACCCACGGCTGGGCGGCCACCGTCTCGATCACGTCGTAGCCGTCGGTCGACTGCGCGTACTCGAAGTAGCGGAACGAGCCGCCGCTGCATCCGGTGCCGCGGACGTTCACGCCGACGTACGCGTAGCCGAGCGAGGTGAACAGGGTGGGGAAGCCGAGGCCCTGACCCGGGTCGCTGGGGGCGTAGCCGGAGTACTCGACGACGGTCGGGTACGGGCCGTCTTCGACGGGGCCGGGCAGCACGATGTACGCACCGAGCGTCGTGCCGTCACGCGGTCTCGACGTAGTCGAATCCGGTGTTGTCCTCCCGGTTGAGCTCGAGTCGCTGCTCGGCGAAGAACGCCGGCTGCGGGTGCTCGTCGCGAGCGAGGACGTCGTAGGTGTCGGTGGCGCCGGTCGCCGTCACCAGTCGGTAGTCGACATCCGAATCCAGGTCGCGGAACACGCGTGAGCCGTAGGCGTCGACCACGTCACCGTCGAGCATCTCGGTCGTCGACGGTTCCGAGGCATTGCCATCGACTGCGACGATCAGTTCGCCGGGTCGTGCACCCGTGATCGTGATCTGTTCGACGCCTGGATACACCTCGAAGTCGGGCTCGACGACGACCAGCTCTTCGACGGGGGGCGACGCCGCAGGTTCGTCGTCGGCAGGCGCCGCATCGACCTCCGGCGCCATCGTGTCTGCTGACTCGGCCTCCGGTGCCGCCGTGGTGACCGCTGGTTCGGCCGGATTCGGCTGGCTCACGTCGTCGTTCCCGCTCGAACACGCGCCCGCCACCAATGCCGCCGCTGTGAGCCCTGCCATGATCCGCTTCCCCATGGCCGCAGCTTCGCACGGTCGGGTGTTCCACGCTGTGCTCGTTCGCGCCGACATGAACCGAGGTGAGGGCCGGGGAGGCGCTGGTCAGAGGCGGAACGCCACGTGTGGGACGCGCCCGTAGATTGGAGTCGTGACTGCGCTTCTCGGACCCGACGACTTCGACCTCGACGCGATGCTGACCGACCTTGCGGCACTGGTGAACGTCGAGTCGCCCTCGCTCGTGCTCGATCAGCTCGAGCTGTCAGCGTCGACGCTGGCCGCGATGATCGAACGGCACCTCGGTGGCGAATGCGCACTGGTCGACAGCCCGGCGGGTCCGCACGTTCATTGGCAGGGCGGAGGCGATCCGAAGGTGTTGATCCTCGGGCATCACGACACCGTGTTCCCGATGGGGACGCTCGCCAAGCGGCCGTTCGACGTGACCGACGGTGTGGCGACAGGGCCCGGCGTGTTCGACATGCTCGGCGGGATCGTGCAGGCGTTGCACGGCCTCGCGAAGATCGGCCGGGCCGGAGGGGACACTCCGGCGTGGAACTGCTGTTCAGTGCGGACGAGGAAGTCGGCTCGCACGAGTCGACGAGAACTGATCGAGGAACGCGCACTGGCGTGCGGCAACGTGCTCGTGCTCGAACCGTCGGCCGACGGTGGGTCGCTCAAGACCGGCCGCAAGGGCTGCGGCACCTTCGAGGTGGTCGTCGCCGGGCGAGCTGCCCACGCCGGGTTCGAGCCCGAGAACGGGGTGAACGCGCTGATCGAGATGACGCACCAGGTGTCGGCGATCAGCCACTTCGGTGATGCGTCGGTGGGAACGACCGTGACGCCGACCGTCGCGGTCGCGGGGACGACCGACAACGTGGTGCCGGCCGAAGCACGGATCAAGGTCGACGTCCGCGTCGAGTCCGCTGCCGAGAAGGAGCGGGTCGAAGGCGGCCATGGCCGCGCTGTCGCGTCGTCGACCCGGCGGCGTCGATCACGGTGCTCGGCCACATCGGCCGTCCGCCGATGCCCGAATCGGCGTCGGCCACGCTGTTCCCGATCGCCGCAGCGGTGTCGCCCGGCATCGCGGATTCGCCGTCGGTGGAGGCAGCGACGGCAACTTCACCGCGGCGATCGGTGTGCCGACGCTCGACGGCCTCGGGGCCGTCGGCGGGGGAGCGCACGCCGACACCGAGCACGTCGTCGTCGACACGATGCCCGACCGAGCGGCCCTCGTCGGCAACCTCGTCGCCGCCATCCTCGCCCGCGGTCTGACACGCAACGACGATCCGGGCGTTGCGTTCAACCGGGTCTTTCCGTCCGAAACCCGGCACGAAACACCCGGATGGACGCAAACACCCGACTGGCGTCGCAGCTCGCAGCAGTGATCCGAGCACGTGCCGATTGGCGGGCCGCGACGATCGAACGGTCAGTCGGCGCGGTCGAGGGCGGGGGTGATGTCGCCGGTCGCCGAGCGTGCCGATGCTCTGGTACACGTCGAGCTTGTCGCGGGTGTCGGTGATGTCGAGGTTGCGCATCGTCAGCTGACCGATCCGGTCGAGCGGACCGAACGGCTGGTCCTCCACGCGTTCCATCGACAGACCGATCGGGTACGTAGGTGAAGTTCTCGCCGGACGTGTCGAGGATCGAGTAGTCGTCACCGCGCCGCAGCCGGACGGTCACTTCGCCGGTCGATGGCAGCGCCGACCCAGCGCATCAGCGGCTCGCGCAGCATCAGGCACTGCGGGTCGAACCAGCGGCCCTCGTAGAGCAGGCGGCCGAGGCGGCGACCCATCGTCGTGTAGTTCTCGAGCGTGTTCTCGTTGTGGATCGCGGTGAGCAGGCGCTCGTAGGCGATCTGCAGCAGCGCCATGCCCGGGCCTTCGTAGATGCCACGGGACTTCGCCTCGATGATCCGGTTCTCGATCTGGTCGCTCATGCCGAGTCCGTGGCGGCCGCCGATCGCGTTGGCTTCCATCACCAGGTCGACCGGCGAGTCGAAGGTGGCGCCGTTGATCGTGGTCGGCCAGCCCTTCTCGAAACCGATCGTGATGTCCTCGGTGTCGATCTCGACCGTCGGGGTCCCAGTGCGCGACGCCCATGATCGGCGTGACGATCTCCATCGACGCGTCGAGTTCCTCGAGGGCCTTCGCCTCGTGGGTGGCACCCCAGATGTTGGCGTCGGTCGAGTAGGCCTTCTCGGACGGGTCGCGGTACGGGCAGGCCGCGCTCCACGAGGAACTCGCTCATGCCCTGACGGCCACCGAGCTCGTCGACGAACGTCGGGGTCGAGCCACGGCTTGTAGATCCGCAGATCGGGTTGACGAGCAGGCCGTACCGGTAGAAGCGCTCGATGTCGTTGCCCTTGTAGGTCGAGCCGTCACCCCAGATGTCGACGCCGTCGTCCTGCATCGCCCGCACCAGCAGCGTGCCGGTGACGGCCCGCCCGAGCGGTGTGGTGTTGAAGTAGGTCTTGCCGGCGGTGCGGATGTGGAAGGCGCCGCACTGCAGCGCGATGAGGCCCTCACGGACCAGTTCCTCACGGCAGTCGACGAGGCGCGCTTCCTCGGCCCCGTAGACGCTTGGCTCGCTCGGGCACGGTGTCGAGGTCGGGTTCGTCGTACTGGCCGATGTCGGCGGTGTAGGTGTACGGAATGGCCCCACGCTCGCGCATCCATGCAACGGCAGCAGACGTGTCGAGGCCACCCGAGAAGGCGATACCCACTCGCTCGCCTCGCGGGAGCTGTCATCAGGACCTTCGCGTTCGAGGCGACCTGGTCGGATGAGGTGAGTCTGCTTTCAGCGGGGTCAGGCACGGCGCCGACGATAACCGCCGACGCTCACTGCGGCGCAGGGCCGGGCGGGGAGGCTCGGGTGGCGGCGCGGTGGCGGCCGGAGTCGGTGAGACGCCAGCTCGGTAACGCCCCGAGAGCGATGCGAGGGTGATGACACCGAGCAGCCCGGCGATGATCGCTTCAGCGACGCCGAGGCCGACCGATCGCGAGAAGTCCGGAATCGAGATCAGTGCGGTTGCAGCCACACCGAGTGCACTCCAGCGAACGATCCATCTGACGTTGTAGACGATCAACAATCCGATGAGCAGCGACAGGTAGAAAGGGATCAGCTTGACCGCGATGTTCGTGGGCTGTGCTCGTGGGCCCGACCCACCAGGTGCCGATCCCGATCTGGACGCTGGCCTGCCAGACGCCGGCGAACGCGAAGAAGGCGGTGATCCATCCGAGCCCGAGCATCACGCGCCACGAGGTGGTCAGGTCGCCGGCCCGAATGGACGGGTCCTGGGCGGGTGCGGGTGGGGCGTTGAAGCCGGTGGGAGTCGACGGCTCGAAGCGTTCGGTCACCGTGTCGTCGACAGGATCGGGCGGCGGAAACGACATCGGCGGGCACGTTACCGCCACACGCAGAGGCGCGACGGTCGGGTGGGAGCGGCTGAGCGATGCGGCTCGGGCGACGAGGCCGCCCGCTGTTCGACGACTACCCTGCGGCTCCCATGGACGCCGAGACCGACATCCGTACGCAGCGTCGACGATCGGGCGGATTCGGCGGACCAGCCGCGAGCGGTTCGAGAAGCTGTCGATCTTCTACCCGATGTGGAACGAGGAGTTGTACATCGAGCGAGCGCTCGATGCGGGGCACCGAGCAGCGCGCAAGCTGGTCGGCAGCCGGCGACATCGCCGACTACGAGTTGATCGTGATCGACGACGCCTCGACCGACTCGACCGGCGAGATCGCCGACCGGATCGCCGCGCGAGGATCCTCACGTCCGTGTCGTGCACCACGCGAAGAACCGCAAGCTCGGCGGCTCGATCAAGACCGGCTTCGCGTCAGCCACCGGTGACCTGATCCTCTACACGGATGCCGACCTGCCCTTCGACATGGCCGAACTGCCTCGAGCCGTCCGACTGCTCAGTCGACTACGACGTCGATCTCGTGAGCGCCTACCGCTTCGACCGGACCGGCGAGGGCTACCTCCGACTCGTCTACACCTTCCTCTACAACCTGTTGATCCGTTCGATGTTCGGCGTGAAGGCGCGCGACATCAACTTCGCGTTCAAGCTGTGCCGGTCGCGTCTGTTCGACCACGTCGAGTTGCGCAGCGAAGGGTCCTTCATCGATGCCGAACTCGTGATCCGGTCGACCCGGCTCGGCTTCGAGATGCTCCAGTTCGGCGTCGACTACTTCCCTCGGACGCGTGGCGAGTCGACACTCAGTTCGCCAGGGATCATCCTCACGATCCTGCGCGAGATGCGCGAGCTCCGCAGCGACCTCGATGGCATCGAACCCGTTCGCCGGAGCTGAGCGGCGTTCTCGGACAGCGATCAGTTACGAAATCTCAGCGAAACACCCGCTGCGCGCGCCGATGCCGATCGAACCGGCGGATATCTCGTGGCCCGATCGAGTGCCCGAGTTGATCTCCGTGCATTCTGACGACAGCCCTGCTCGACGACCTGCGGCTCGATGGCTACCTGCTGCCGCAGCGGTCGGAGTGCTCGCGGTCGTGATCGGCGCAGGAGTCGCACTCGGAGGCGGCAACGCCGACGTCGCCACGACGGCACCGGTGCTGCAGGCAGACGAAGCGGCCGTTCCGCTGACCGTGCCGGACTCCGTGCCCGACGTGGTCGCGACGGTGGCGACCACATCCCCGGTCGCCAAGAGTCAACTCGACCGCACGCTCGCGAAGGGCGTCGCCGGCGGTGACGTACAAGAGGTGCAGCAACGTCTGACCGACCTCGGCTTCGCCCCGGGCCCGACGACGGCATCTTCGGCGACGAGACGCATCAAGGCCGTCTGGGCCTACGAGAAGCTCGTGCTCGGGGTCGACAGCAACCAGCCGACCGGTCAGATCACGCCCGAGATGTGGGATCGCGATGCAGGAGCCGTTCGTCATCCAACCGCGCCGACCGGACTCGACACCCAACCACACCGAGGTGTACCTGCCCGAGCAGGTGCTCGCCGTGTTCCAGGACGACCAGTCCGGTGTTGATCACCCACATGTCGTCGGGTACGAACGAGGAGTGGTGCGAGGAAGTCACCATCAGCCCGGGCGAGTACGGCAACCGGGACGGCGAGGAGCCGATCGTTCGTGGTGAGTGCGGTCGTTCGAACACTCCCGGCGGCGTCTTCGAGTTCTACCGCCAGGTCGAAGGCATCCGCGACAGTGCGCTCGGCAGCATGTGGAACCCGGTGTACTTCAACTACGGCATCGCCATCCACGGAGCCTAGAACGTGCCGCTGCAGCCGGCGTCACATGGTTGCATCCGCATTCCGCTCGAGCATCTCCGAGGGTCTGCAGGATCTGATGGACATGGGCGACCAGGTGTTCGTGTGGGACGGCGAGATGGAGCCCGAGGAGAACGGGGCACCACCGCCGACGTTCAACTGGCTCGACCCCGACGAGCGAGACGACCACGACGACCGCTCCCGAGTCGAGCCACGACGCTGCCGGAGTCGACCACGACCACCCCGCCGAGCACCGATCCGGCACGACGGTCGCTCCGACCACGAGCAGCGACCACGACGACGGCCCCGGCGCTGATCGGCGTCGGCGGCTGACTCACGTCGGCGCCCGCCGAACCGCACTCGATAGCAGTCTGCCCGAGGATCGCGGCCCGTACGGTCGGGACATGGCAGCCGATGCTCCGTCCGAGATGATCGCCTACGACGAGTTCTCGTTCTTCGTCGAGAACATCGCCGAGTTCGACCTCGACGTCTCGACATTCCACCCGTGGAACGGATCGATGTGGCCATGCCGCACGATCTGGGTCGCCACGTCAGCGCTGCTGAAGTGGGGTACCGCGACCGGCCGAGGTCGTGCTCGTCCACGGTGGCGCTCAGAACGCGCACACGTGGGACACGGTGGCGCTCGCTCTGGGCCGGCCGGTTCTCGCGATCGACCTGCCCGGTCACGGCCACTCGGACTGGCGTGACGACGACGCGTACACGCCCCAGAACCTCGCCGACGACGTCGCCGTGGTGGTCGCAGACCTTGCGCCTGATGCGACGCTCGTCGTCGGCATGTCGCTCGGCGGGCTGACGTCGATGGAACTCGCCGTGCGCCATCCGGCACTCGTCGGATCGGCTGGTGATGGTCGACATCACGCCCGGCGTGAATCAGGAGAAGGCGAAGGCGGTGATCGACTTCGTCGACGGCCCGCAGGAGTTCGCGAGCTTCGACGACCTCCTCGCCCGCACGATCGAGTTCAACCCCACCCGGTCGGAGTCGTCGTTGCGGCGGGGCATCCTCCACAACGCGGCGCAGCGACCCCGACGGGTCGTGGCAGTGGCGGTACGACCGGACCGGACACACACGCCCGAAGGACGACGAGCAAGCGGGCGTCGATGCGGCCACGTCGGATGCTTCACCGCTGTGGGACGACTTCGGATGCGGTCACGCACCGCTCACGCTCGTGCGTGGATCGACCTCACCGGTCGTCGACGACGACGACGTCGCCGAGGCCCGTCGCCGTCAGCCCGATGTGGACGTGATCGTGGTCGACGGTGCCGGTCACAGCGTGCAGGGCGATCGCCCGGTCGAACTCGCCGTCGATCCTGGCGGGCCTGACTGGCCTGACGGTCAGGATGCACAGGCGGAGATGCCCTCGAGTGTGCCGCGGCGGAACGCATCGACCTTCTCGAACGGGCTCCCGACGAGTCCAGGTCGACCTGGCGGTCGCCGATCACGATGGCGGTCAGGATCGCTTCGGTGAGATCTCCGTCCGAGACTTGTGCACGACGATCCGGATCCCTGGGTTCGGGAAGTGTGGGGAAGCCTTCTGCGTCGAGAACCGGACGACCGTTCTCGTCGAGCACAGGAATCACGGACCTGACCCAGGCGCCGTCAGGCAGTCGTTGCTGCAGTTGACGTGCTTCCCCGACGAGTGAACTGTTCGACGTGTTCTGGGCGTGCTCGGCCCAGGCGAGCCCGAGCAGATAGGCGGGTCCGAAGTCGCCGAAGTCGTCGTAGAGCTGTCGTGCGATCGGCTCGTTGAGATACACGGTGTCGGTCTCGGAGCACAGCTCCACGCCGAGTCGGGAAGAAGCCGGTCGGTGACGCACAGGAGATCTCGCTCTCCGCCTGTACCGCCAACAGATCGAGCTGGCGGAAGTTCGGGGAACTCGGCGTCGAGGTCGTTGTCGTACAGAGAGGTTGAGGTCCGGGAGGATGAAATCGAACAGTTCGTCTTCACCGAAACCGAACGGGGCGTTGCCGCCTGGTTTCGAAGTCGCGTGGGTGAACAGAATCGGGGTCAGCGGGAGTGGGTCGTCGATGAGCGTTGGCGCAGCGGCCGAGTCCTTCTTGGAAACCGATCTGGAAGGCGCCGACGCGGTCGAAGCCCGAGCCGTGGCCACCGGGCGAATCGGGTCGGTGCCGATCGGGTCCTCGATCGAGATCATCGAGATCAGCCCGGCGCGGACGTCGTTGTCGCCGAAGGTGATGCCCGGTGCCAGACCGGCGTTGGCACGACCCGCCCATGCTCCGGCGACACAGTCGGCCTGCTGTTCGAGGTCGACGGTGGCGCAGGTTCTGGCGGCGAAGCACACCGGTGCGGTCCTGGAGCGCATGGCCGTACTCGTGGGCGAGCACGAGGCCGATGGTGACCGGACCGAAGGTGCTGGCGAGCGGATCCGACGACGCCTTCGGGCGTGTCGTCGTAGGCGATGAAGTCGCCGAGGAAGCAGTAGATCGCTCCGACCGCTGCTGGATGTCCTCGAACGTCGACGTGGGAGTGCCGCACCCGGGGATCGGAGTGGTCCGCTCCGGGTAGCCGGCGAAGATCCCGCCTTCGAGCGGCTCGAACGGGATTCCGAACGCCGGTTCGAACTCGGCCTGCGAGCCAGACCTCGACGTCAGCGAGTGCGACGCGAGAGGAAGTCGTCCTACGGCTGCGGTCGGCTTGTCGTCCCCGAAGTCGATCGCGTCGGGGTCGATCATCGTCGGGTCGAAATCCGGCGTGCTCGGCTCGTCGTCGGGGTCGATCATCGGATCGACGGGCGTGATCGGCTCGTTGCGGCTCGGCGTGCTCGTCGTCGTGGTGTCCGGCTCGTCGGGTTCAGCCGGTTGGTCCGGCTCGTCAGGATCCGGTTCGGCGACGACGTCGCGGATCTCGTCGGAACGGTCGGCGGTGACCAGCAGGTCGGCCTCGGTGCCGCACGCTGCAGCGATCAGGGACGCTCCGAGCAGCACTGCCGGCAGCTTCGGAAACCGCCTCGTTCGGGCGGCGGAGTTCGGTCGAGAGGCCACGGAGACGACTCTAGATGTTGCCCGTCGACGAGGTGTCGCGGAGCCGAAGGGAGGAGTGCCCGGTGCAACATCCGGTGGCCAGCGCGACCCACTTCTGGTCGACGCCGACAGCCCCGACGACATTGGATTCGGTGTCGGTCGGCGATGTCCGCTACGTTGCCGATTCTTGCGTGTCGCATGGCACAGAGCGACACGAAGTATCGAAGGGGGATCTGCATGGCGTTACTCGAGGTGAAAGACATCTCTGTGAACTTTGGCGGGATCAAGGCGTTGAGTGACGTCTCGTTCACGATCGAAGAAGGTTCCATCTGTGGCCTGATCGGCCCGAACGGAGCCGGCAAGACGACGATGTTCAACGTCATCAGCCGGATCTACGATCCGAGCGCCGGCCAGATCGATTTCAACGGGCGCAACCTCGTTGGAACGCGGCAGCGGTGTGGCAGCTCACATGATCTCGAGCATCGGGATCTTCCGCACGTTCCAGAACCTCGCGCTCTGGCCGGGCATGAGCGTGATCGAGAACGTGATGGCGGGTGCACACGTGCGGTCGAAGCAGAACATGCTCACTGCGATGCTGAACATCGGACGCAAGGCCGAGGAGCGTGAACTGCGCGAAGAGTCCTACGGCATCTTGAAGAACCTCGAACTCGAGCGGTTCGCCTTCCAGCAGTGCGCGGGCCTCCCGTACGGCACCCTGAAGCGGATCGAACTCGCTCGAGCGATGATGGGCCACGCGAAGCTGATGATGCTCGACGAACCCGCGACCGGCCTCACACACGGCGAGGTCAGCGAACTGACCGACGTCATCCGCAAGATCCGTACCGACTACGACCTCACCATCCTGCTCGTCGAGCACCACATGGGTCTGGTGATGAGTCTGTCGGAGAAGGTCGTCGTCCTCGACTTCGGCCAGAAGATCGCCGAGGGGGTTCCTGCAGATGTGCAGGACGACCCGAAGGTGATCGAGGCCTACCTGGGAGCACCGGCATGAGCGACGAATCCACGACGGACACCGACGCAGCGGGGCCGGTCCTCGAGGTCTCGGGCCTGAAGGGCGGCTACGGAGCGATCCAGGTGCTGCACGGTCTGGACTTCCACGTGAACGACGGCGAGATCGTCGTCATCCTCGGAGCGAACGGTGCCGGCAAGACCACGACGCTGCGTGCCATCTCCGGCATGATCGAAACCTCCGGCTCGGTGACGTTCCGAGGCGAGAGCATCCAGGGATCGAAGGCGCCCGACATCGTGCGCAAGGGTGTCGCCCACGTTCCGCAGGGTCGCGGCACGCTCAACGAGTTGTCCGTCGAGGACAACCTGCGCGTCGGTGCCTTCATCCGCAAGGACAAAGAAGTCGATGCCGACATGAACCGCTGGTTCGACGTGTATCCCGTGCTCCGCGAGCGCCGCGATCAGCGCGGCAGGCAGCCTGTCGGGCGGCGAGCAGCAGATGCTCGCCGTGTCACGTGCGCTGATGTCCCGACCGGACCTGCTGCTGCTCGACGAGCCGTCGCTCGGGCTCGCTCCACTCATCGTCAAGGATCTCTTCGAGCGCTTCGCCGAGATCAACAAGGAGACCGGTATGACCATGCTCGTCGTGGAACAGAACGCACAGCTCGCGCTCGGCATCGCCGCTCGCGGTTACGTGATCGAGTCGGGTGAGATCGCCTTCTACGGTCCCTCCGACGAACTCCTCGGTGACGACAAGATCCGCAAGTCATACCTGGGCGTCTGAGAGGAACAGCACATGGATCTCTTCTTGAACCGACTCTTCGACGGATTGTCGAACGGATCGACCTACGCGCTCGATCGCACTGGCGCTGGTCATGATCTTCAAGGCCACGACGCTCATCAACTTCGCCCAGGGCGAGTTCGCGATGGTCGGCGCCTTCATCGTGCTGGTCCTCGCCACGGAGCAGGGCGTACCGATGTGGATTGCGGTGCTCCTGGGGATGATCATCTCCGGGCTCGCCGCCGCCGGGATCGAGCGAACCCTCATCCGGCCCTTCGACCCGTCCGACCACCTCCCACTGGTGATCATCACGTTGGGTCTCTTCCTGGCGATCAACGCGATCGCCGGCATCGTCTGGCGCTTCGACCCACGTCGGTTCCCCGAGCTGTTCCCGTCGGGCAACGCGGTGACGATCGGGTCGGCAACGCTCACCTGGTACACGGTCGGCGTGGTCGTCACGACCTTCGCCACCGCCTCGCTGCTGAGCCTGCTGCTCAACAAGACCAAGATCGGCCTCGCATTCCGTGCGGTCTCGTCGAACCTCGAGTCGAGTGAGCTCGTGGGTGTGCGAGTCGGCCCGACGCTGCAGTTCGGCTGGGCGATCGCTGCTGCGGTCGGAACGTTGGGTGCGGCGGTGTTCGTTGCCAACCCGGTGCTCCAGCTGGAGCCCACGATCATGATCCGCGTGCTGATCTTCGCCGTCTCGGCTGCTGCCCTCGGCGGCCTGGACAGCCTGTGGGGGGCGATCATCGGCGGCATCGCGATCGGCATGGTCCAATCGATCGTCGTGGGGTACACGCCGATCCCGAACGAAATGGCTCTCGCCACCGCCGTCGTCGTCCTGATGCTGGTCCTGATCTTCCGACCGTCCGGGCTGCTCGGCACGGCCCAGGTCGAGCGAGTCTGAGAGAGAACGAGAACGAATCATGGCAAATACTCCGCGTTTCCAAATCGCCGAAGGCAGCACCGCACAACTCACGTACAAGTGGGTCGGAATCGGGCTGTTCGTCCTGTTCCTCGTGATGGTGGCGTTCGCCTACAACGACACCGGCTCGTTGACCCTCCTCGGCAACGACTACACCATCAGCACGCCGCGCCTCACGAAGGCGATCGCGTTCATCATCTGCATTCTCGGCCTTCAGGTCGTGGCCGGGTTCACCGGGCAGCTCTCGCTCGGCCAGGGCTTCTTCTTCGGAACTGGTGCCTACCTGGCAGCCTGGCTCGTCGCCGACCACAACTGGTCCTGGTTCGCCACGCTGGCCGTGGTCGTGCCCGTGTGCTTCCTGCTGGGGATGATCGTGGGCGTTCCAGCCCTGCGAATCCGAGGGTTGTATCTCGCGCTGGTGACCCTCGGTCTGGCCGCGGTCTTCCCGTCGCTCATTCAGCTCAGGCAACTCCAGCCGTACACGAACGGTGCCGGCGGAAAGATCACCGACTCGGATCTCAAGCCGCCGGATTGGCTGCCGCTCGACGGCATCGCCGTCGCACTGCAGAAGATCCCGCTGCTCGGCCAGTACTTCGGTGACGGTGACCTGTCGACGAAGGAATCGGACCGAGTGTGGGTGTTCTTCCTGATGGTCGTGCTCACGGTGATCTGCTTCAAGCTCGTCGGCAACCTGATCAACAGTCGCCCCGGCCGAGCGATTGCGAGCAATCCGTGACAACGAGACCAGCGCCGCCGTGACCGGGATGAACCTGTCGCTGTACAAGACGCTGTCGTTCGGGCTCGCCTCGGCGCTCGGTGGTGTCGGCGGCATCGTCTACGTCGCCGAACTCGGGATCGCCGCTCCGGGTGACTTCACGCAGTTGATCTCGATCTACTTCATCGTCGGCCTGGTCGTCGGCGGCGTCGGCACCCTCTGGGGAGCGGTCATCGGCGGTCTCGTCATCACGTTCGTCCCGGACTGGGCAGCATCGACGGAAGAGTCTGCCGGGCATCCCGGAGCGTTGGCTCCAGGGCCCGACCGGCCCGCTGATCATGGGCGTGTTGCTCATCGTGCTCACCTTCGTGCTGCCCGGCGGCGTGGTGGCGGGCACACGCAAGCTGAAGGCCAAGATCCTTCGTATCGTGCCGAGGACCCCGGATGGGGACCTGGCGGTCGACGCCGACGCCGACGAGACGCCCGACGAACTGGGTTCTGCGACTGCTTGACCCCGTCGCGAGCGCCTCGAGCGACTAGCGTGACAATTGACACCGAGACGGCGCGCAGCGTCGAACACGTCTCGGACCGAACGCCGAATCGTTTCGGCGCAGCTGGCGGTGCACTGCATCTCCACTGCTGCTGGACCGATCCGGTCAACAGAGCTGAAACATCAGCATCAACAACACAAGGGGAGAATGACATGCGTTCACGAACACAACGCAGCGTTGCGGGGATCATGGCTGCAGGCCTGATCTTTGCGGCATGTGGCGGCAGCGACGACAGCGCCGATGAGGCCGTCGACGAAGCAGAAGAAGTCGTCGACGAAGCAGAAGACGTCGCCGACGACGCCGAGGCTGACGTCGAAGATGCCGTCGACGACGGCGAAGCGGCCATGGAAGATGACGAAGAAGCGCCCGACGCCAGCGGTGACGCCCTCGCAACCGAAGGCAGCGTCGAGATCGCAGCCGGCACCACGTTGAACCTCGACGAGTGCCCGGACGAATGGAGCGCAACTCAAGGTGTCGACGGTGACGAGATCCGTATCGGTCAGTCGTTGCCGCAGTCCGGAGCGCTCGCTTCGTTCGGCGCGATCGGCGAAGGCATGCAGATGTACTTCGACTACGTGAACGACACCGATCCGATCGACGGCAAGGACCTCGTCGCGGTCCTGTCCGACGATGCCTACGAGGCCGGTCGGACCGTTGCGAACGTCGAAGAGATGATCGACTCCGATGACATCTTCGCCTTCGCTCACATCATCGGTACGCCGAACAACCTGGCGGCCCGACCGGTCACCCAGGACGCATGCGTCCCGCAGCTGTTCAACTCGACGGGCTTCCCGCTCTGGGGTGACCCTGCCAACTTCCCGTGGACCGTTGGCAACATCCTGAACTACGCCACCGAGACCAACATCTGGTGCGCCGACATGATCGACCAGTTCGGTGACGGCGTGACCGTCGCAGCGCTGATCATGAACAACGACTTCGGCACCACCTACCTCAACACACTCAAGGAGTCCGAGGCGTGTGCGGGAATCGACCTGGTGGAAGAGCAGCTGCACGATCCGGTCGCTCCTGACATCACCAACGAGATGACGACGCTCGTCGGCACCGGCGCCGACGTGCTGGTCAGCGGTACCACGGGTGCGTTCTGCCCGCAGGTCGCCGCGTCGCTGGCAGCGTCGGAATGGCGTCCGCAGTTCTACAACTCGTACACCTGCAACAACCTGGCGTCGTTCTACGCTCCGGTGGCCGAGGCAATCGGCACCCTGGGTGAGTCCGCTCCGGTGCTCGCCAACTCCAACAAGGTCTGTGGCGACCCGACGTGGGCCGACGACGAGTCGATCCTGCTGACCGAGCAGGTGCTCGACGAGTACGGCAACGGCACCACGTGCGCCGACGGCTCGTTCTCGACGGGTGTCCTCTACGGCCAGTTCGTCGAAGACGTCGTGCGTACCGCTGCTGCGATGCCGGGAGGCCTGAACCGGGTCAACCTCATGGCTGCGGTGTGGAACGCCGACACGGGCAACGACAACCTGCTCGGTGGCACGCTCAAGCTGGACGGCGTCAACGATGCGTACTGGACCGAAGCAGCCCAGCTGCAGCGGATCGTCGTGAGTGACGACGGCAGCCTCTCGTTCGAGGGCACCGGCGAGGTCGTCGACTTCGAAGGTGAGGGCGGCTCCTACGAGGGCTGATCCCATCGTCCACCCGAACCGTCGGGTGAACAACTGAACACCGTGAAGGGCCCGCTGTCCAGCAGCGGGCCCTTCCGCGTTCCGAGCGATGCCAGATCCTGTGCCACGCCGTCGGCTCCGACGGCATGGACGCTTCAGCTCTCGGGGAGTGTGACCGAGTACTCGTTCTCGGCGATGATCGTGGCGACGAAGGTCAGCTCGCCCCGACCTTCGACGGTGGCGACGCACTCGTAGGTGGTCCCGATGTCGGTGTTCGTCGGCTCTTCGCACACGGCATCCGAGACTTCGGCGTTGATGCCGTCTGCAGTCTCGACGTCGTCACTTTCGATGAAGTCCTCCGTCTGGCTCTTGTAGTTGGCGGTTGCGGAGCACGAAACAAAGGCGAGGGCGACGAAGGGCGTAGCGAGGAGAATCTTGCGCATGGGCCGAAATCCTAGCGACGGTGCGTCAGTCGGCAGTTGCTTCCGCGGCTGCGAGCGGGTTCGGTTCCATCCGCTGCGACGGTCGGCGCGCGGCCTGGAAGCGGTCGACGATCACCGCGAGGAGTGCCGCCCACACGAACGCGAAACCGATCACACGGTCGATCGGCATCGGCTCGTCGTAGAGCAGCCAACCGAGCCCGAAGTTGATCACCGGCACGATCAGGTTGAGCGGACCGAGCAGCGTGAAGGGGATGCTCTTCGCGGCCGACGCGAAGAGCATGAGCGGGATCGCCGTGATGGCGCCGGTCCCGAGGACGAAGGCCCAGTCGACCCCGTCGGCGATCGAGACGACGCTCCCTGTCCGTCCGCTGACAGCGAGGAGGAGGACGGCGGCGGGGACCACGAGCACGAACGTCTCGCCGGCGAGGCTGTCGACCGCATCGAGCGAGATGCCCCGTTTCGTGAGGCCGTACAGGCTCCATGTCGCAGCGATGAGCATGGCGATCCACGGTGGGCGCCCGTTCGAGATGGTCAAGATCACGACGGCGATCGAGGCGAGCGCGAACGCTGCACGCTGCGCAGCCGTCGGCTGTTCGCGCAGGACGACCACGCCGATGGCCATCGTCGCGAGTGGAGCGATGAAGTAGCCGAGCGCCGTCTCGATCACCCGGTCGTTGACGACGGCCCAGACGTAACTACCCCAGTTCCCGGTCAGCAACACGGCGGCGAGAACGAGGCGGAGCAGGGTGGTTCGGTCGCGGAAGGCGGCGATGAGCTTGGGCCACGTCTGTCGGGCGGTGACGACGCCGGCCATGACGACCCCAGCGCAGGCCATCCGCCAACCGATCAGCTCGAGCGCGTCGAAGGCGCTCAGCTGTTTCCAGTAGATGGTGAGCAGCCCCCACAGCGTGTATGCGGTCAAGCCGACGCGCACGCCGCGGGTGACCGCTGAAGCACTGTCGGGTTTCCCTGCGTCGGACGGCTCGTTCACCGGATCACACTAGATGCAACGTGGCTTGTCTCTCGGTGTCGTCAGACGTTCACGTAACGACGGTTGGGGTCGCCGTCGTTCGCAGCGACGAGGTCCAGGTCGCCGTCGTCGTTGAGGTCCGCGAGGATGGTTCCTTCGGTCTGGTCGTTGCCGATCCTGTCGGTGGAGTCGGTGAACGATCCGGTGCCGTCGTTCAACCACGTCGAGTTGGCGCCGACGTGGTCGCCGAACGCAAGATCGATGTCGCCGTCGCCGTCGATGTCGCCGGCGTCGACGGCTCGACTGTGTCCCAATCCGATCGTCGGACCGGTCCTCGTGAACAGTGCGTTGCCGTCGTTGAGCCAGATCGTGTCGCCCTCGTTGTCGCCTGCGATGGCGATGTCGAGGTCGCCGTCGCGGTCGAGGTCGGCGAGCACGCTGGCATGGCTGCGACCGATGCCGAGGCCCTGCCCGGTGCTGGTGAACCGTCCGTCGCCGTCGTTGAGCCAGATCGTGTCGTCGTCGCCGTCGTTCGAGAACGAGAGGTCGAGGTCGTCGTCGCCGTCGAGATCGCCGATCGCGACCCCCTTGGTCGCCGCCGTGCCCATCGTCTGGCCACTGTCGGTGAACTGACCGCTGCCGTTGTTGAGCCAGACGGTGTTGGGTTGATCGAGGTTGGAGAACACCAGATCGACGTCCCCGTCTGCGTCGACGTCGCCCGTCACCACGTCCTGGCTCGCGGCGTTTCCGAGGCTCTGGCCGGTGCTGGCGAACTGCGCGTCGCCGTCGTTGAGCCAGACGCGGTTCCCTGCGTTGTCGTTGGCGAAGACGATGTCGACGCTCCCATCGCCGTCGAAGTCGCCGATCGCGACGCCACGGGTGTCCTGGCTCCCGAGGTCCTGGCCGGTGGCGGCGAGCACGTCGAAGAGGCCGTTGAGGTACACCTTGTTGTCCTCACCGTCGTTGGCGAACACGATGTCGATGTCGCCATCGTCGTCGAAGTCAGCAGCGGCGACGTCGACGGAGTCGTCGGTCGCCAGGGTCTGACCGACGACGAAGTCGCCGCTCCCGGGTGTGGTCGGCGTCGGGTCGCAGGCGTCGCCCAGCCCGTCGCGGTCGGTGTCGAACTGGGACGGATTGAAGACGGTTGGGCAGTTGTCGCTCGCGCCGACGCCGTCGAAGTCGGACCGTGGTGTGATCGTGACGGCAACCGATGCGGTCGAACGCTCTCCGGATGGGTCCTCGATGGTGTAGGTGAACGAATCGCTGGTCGAGGGGCCTCCGGCGTGCGTGTACGTGACGGTTCCGTCGCCGTTGTCGACGACGGTCCCCGCCGCGGCGTCCGAGACGGCGGTGACCGTGAGCGTGTCGTTCTCGATGTCGGTGTCGTTGAGGCGGAGGTCGACGGTCCTGGCCGACCGGTCGAAGCGCACGGTCACGCTGTCGTCGACGGCGACCGGTGCGTCGTTGATGCTGCCGACGGCGATCGTGACCGTCGCGATTCGAGTTCTGTTGTCGGCGGGATCCACGGCTGTGTAGTCGAACGAATCGGTGCCGTTGAAGTCGGCGGGGGGCTGGTAGGTGACCACGCCGTCGACCTCGCTCAGCGAGGCGCCCGCTGCAGAGGTCGACGGAACGGTCCACCTGAGCGCTCGTCCTTCCGGGTCGCTGTCGTTCGCCCGGATGAAGATGTCGATCGGGAGGTCTTCGTCGGTCGACGCTGCGTCGTCTCCGGCGCTGGGCGATTCGTCGATGTCGGACACGACGACACGGACGGTGGCGCTCGCGGCGGCCTCGCCGTCGGACACCTGCACGACGAGGTCGTGCACCGGGGCGGTCTCGTGGTCGAGGGGTGCCGCAGTCCGCACGACGCCGGCGGCATCGACCGTGAAGCGGCCGCCTGCGTCATCCGCGAGCTCGTAGCTGAACGCCGTGTCGTCGGGGTCCGTGACGATGCTGGAAGCGACGGCGTTTCCGACGGCGATGTCCTCGGCGACCGTGGCATCGGCGATGGTGATCACCGGAGGATCGTTGAGCGGCGTGACGGTCACGGCGATGCTGCCGATGACAGCCGAGCTGTTTCCGTCCGACACCGTGTAGGCGAATCGGTCGGTGCCCACGTAGTCCCGGTCCGGCTTGAAGCGAACCATCGACCCGTCGACGACGGCGACACCGTGCAGTGGCTGCCCGATTCCGCGGATCGACAGCGGGTCGCCATCGGGGTCGCGATCGTTGGCCAGCGGGGCGACGGCCACGACGGTGTCCTCGGCCGTCGTGGCGGTGTCCTCATCGGCGATCGGCGGCGAGTTCACGACCGCCGGCACCGTGCTCGTGGTGGTCGTCGTCGCTGGTGACGCCGGCGTGGTCGTCGTGGTGCTCGTGGCGTCGGGCGGAGCGGACGTCGTCGTGGGCGCAGGTCGTCCGGGCGAAGCGGGCGATGCGACCGTGGTGGTCGTGGTGCTCGTCGTGGTGGTCGTGGTCGGGAGAACGGGTGGCACCGACGTCGAGGTGGTCGAGACCGGTCGGGTCGCCGGTGCGGCGCCAGGTCGACCCTGATCATGCCCTGGTCACAACGGCCGTCCGGATTGCACACTTCGAAGACGAACGCGTCCTGACCGGTGTACGTGCTGTCGGCCGAATAGGACGCCTTCGCCCTCCACTGCTGCACGCCGTCGACCTCGGTGACGAGCACGCCGTCGGAGGCAAGGCTGGCAACGCCACGGACAGCGTCACCGACGCTGAACGTCAGCGCCGGACCTTCGGCATCGAGCACGATTGCGAGGTCGCTTCCTGCGACGGTGCTGACCGACCGGTCCTGTGCGGCGATCACCGGGTCAGGCTCCTGTTCGGGCGCAGGGGCTTCGAGAACAGCGATCTGTGGTTCGGGCGCCACGGCCTCCGGTGGCGCCTGCCCGAAGACGCTGCTCGCGGCGACCACGGCGACGGCGACCGCAGCGGCACTCGCCGACGCTGCAGCCGTCGTGATCGCGTGCGTTGCCGGGATCGGGAGTTGCGCCGACCCGCCGAGGTTCGCCAGCCATGCGAACGGCCCGGCGATGGTCTTCAGGCGGCCGAGGCCGATTCTGAGGAAGGCGCGCACGAGGTGAGGGTCGAACTGGGACCCGGCGCAGTCGGTCAACTCCTGGCGCGCGACCTCGGGAGGCAACGGTCTCTTGTAGCTGCGGGCGCTCGTCATCACGTCGTAGGCGTCGGCGATCGCCACCAGTCGTCCGGAGAGCGCGATGTCCTCGCCGCCGAGCTTGCTCGGATAGCCGTTTCCGTCCCAGCGGCAGTGGTGTTGGTCGGCTGCGTGGAGCCAGTCGCCGAGCCAGTCGCGGAGCGGCTCGAGCAGCGGGATGCCCGCCGCGGGATGATTCTGCAGGATCTTCCACTCGTCCTCGTCCGGTCGGCCCTGCTTGTTGAGGATCTCGGCGGGCACCGTCAACTTGCCGACGTCGTGAAGGAGTGCAGCCCATCGCAACTTGTTCAGGTCCTCGGCATTCAGGCCCAGCTCGGTGCCGAGCAGATCGGAATACGCTCGGACCCGCTCCGAGTGGCCCCTCGTCAATCGATCGTGATCGTTGACCTCCTTGAGCAATTGCACCAGGTAGTCACCATTGATCGCCTCGCCGGTCGTGGCGCCGTTTGCCCGGGCGACTTCCATGTCCCGCAACATCGTTCGCGAGTTCGACTTGCGCAGCGCCGCCTTCGTTCTCGACGGTGCGTTGTCGGGGAAGACGAGCGTCAGCTTCATGAGCGCGACGAGGGGGATCAGCCGATTCGTTGCCGACTGCAGCACGAAGAGCAGAAACGTGGCCAGGACGAAGACGACGAGGATCCAGACCCACCGATTCATCCCGAGGTCCTCGGCCGGCGCGATCCTGCCGGCCAAGAGGCTGAAGGCGAAGCTCAGCAGCAGCGGCACCAGGACGATGGAGACGCGCAGAAGCCGAGCGAGCCACGGATGCGAACTCCACCGTCGGTTCAGCGCCGCTTCGTGTCGTTCTGCACCCTGGGTGGGGCCAGATTCCATCACGTCGTACGTATCGGCATCGGTCCGCCAGAACTGAAGCGGGCGGTGACCAGCACGTTGCCGAGCCTGAAGATCGGGACGCAGCTACGTTCGGCTCATGCACATCGACGTGTCCGCCGACCCCGCAGGAGCGTGCGCACGCTTCATCTCCGCTCGCCTGGCCATCGCCGTCGCCGAGCGAGGTGCCGCGTCGCTGGCGGTGAGCGGCGGGAGCACGGCGCCGCCACTGTTCAGTGCGCTCACCGATGACGGTCGACCGAACCGGGCGCTGGCCGCCTCGGACTGGGATCACGTCGGTGTGTGGCAGGTGGACGAGCGCGTGGCGCCGGACGGTGACGAGGATCGCAACGCCAACCAACTCGCAGCGCTGCCGGCCCGCGTGTCTCCGATGCCCGTCACAGCGGACGACCTCGCAGCGGCGGCCATCGAGTACGCACGCGACCTCCCCGACATCTTCGACGTCGTCCACCTCGGGGTCGGCCCGGACGGCCACACCGCCTCGTGGATTCCGCAGCCTCACCCCGACGCTCAACGGGTCCTCGACTCGACCGATCCGGTGTTCACGGTCGGCGAGTATCAGGGTCGTGAGCGGATGACGCTGGGCCGCTCCGTCGTCAACCGGGCACGCTTCAGGGTGGTCCTCGCAACGGGCGCAGCCAAGGCATCGGTGATCGCCGACTGGGTCGAGGGGAACCAGCGACGAGGCGAGCTCTGGCTGGACACCGAACTCCCGATCGCGGCGGTCGAACCGGAGAACACGTTCCTCTTCCTCGACGAGGCGGCGGCCGCCGGGCTGGACACATCGGCGTACCGGATCGTGGACGGTGACGGGTTCCCCGTGGGCGTCGAGGTCGATGAGCACGGATTGTGGGGCTACGTTCCGGTGACGATGAACGACGTCACCTTGGACTCACTGCAATCCCTCCCGCGCCCGGCCCACCTGCGCGAGCTGTTCGCTGCCGACCCCGAGCGGGCCGAGCGCTACGTCACGACGGCTGGCGACCTTCGCGTCGACTGGTCGAAGGCGTCGATCGACGATTCGACGCTCGACGCGCTCCTGGCGCTCGCCGAGGCCGCGGGCGTCGAGCAACGCCGCGATGCGATGTTCGCCGGAGAGCACATCAACGTCACCGAGGATCGAGCGGTCGGTCACGTTGCACTGCGCATGCCGGCCGGATCGAGGTTCGAGATCGACGGCGACGACGTGGTTCCCGACGTCCACGACGTCTTGGACGCGATGGGAACGTTCGCCGACCGAATCCGCGCCGACGACGGAATCACCCACGTCGTCAACATCGGCATCGGTGGCTCCGACCTCGGGCCGGCGATGGCGTACGAGTCGCTGCGGGCATTCCGTCACGAGCGGATCAGGTGCTCGTTCGTCTCGAACATCGGAGGGGCCGACATCGCGTCGGTGCTCGCCGACAGCGACCCGGCCTCGACGCTGTTCATCGTGGCGTCGAAGACCTTCGGGACGATCGAGACGCTCACCAATGCTCGCACCGCGAGGACCTGGCTGATCGACGCACTCGGGGAGGGCGCCGTGGCGGATCACTTCGTCGCGGTGTCGACCAATGCGGAACGGGTTGCGGAGTTCGGAATCGACACGGACAACATGTTCGGGTTCTGGGACTGGGTCGGCGGTCGCTACTCGGTGGACTCGGCAATCGGACTCTCGCTGATGATCGCGATCGGACCGGCGGGATTCCGTGAGTTCCTCGACGGTTTCCACGCGATCGACGAACACTTCCGGAGTGCTCCGCTGCGCGAGAACGCACCGGTGCTGATGGCGCTGCTCGGCGTCTGGTACGCCAACGGGCTCGGCCACGACACGAAGGCGGTACTGCCATACGCCAACGACCTCGCTCGCTTCCCCGCCTACCTGCAGCAGCTGGACATGGAGTCCAACGGCAAGTCGGTCGACCTCGACGGCGAACGGGTCCAGCATGACACCGGGCCGATCATCTGGGGCGAACCGGGCACCAACGGCCAGCACGCCTTCTACCAACTGATCCACCAGGGCACCCGGATCATCCCGTGCGACTTCATCGGTTTCGCGAAGGGCAACCATCCGTACCAGGAGCATCACGACCTGCTGATGGCGAACCTCTTCGCCCAGTCCGAAGCACTCGCCTTCGGGCGGTCCAACGACGCCGAGCCACATCGGAACTTCGAAGGTGACCGGCCCAACACGGTGATCCTCGCCGAGCGTCTCACGCCGTCGGTGCTCGGTCAGCTCGTTGCGCTGTACGAGCACATCGTGCATGTCCAGGGCACGATCTGGGGAGTGAACAGCTACGACCAGTGGGGTGTCGAGCTGGGCAAGGAACTCGCCAACCAGATCACCCCCGAACTGACCGGTGACCCGACACCCGACGACCACGACAGCGCCACCAACGCCCTCATCGCCTGGTACAGAAGCCACCGTTGACCCGAGTCGGGTGTGCGTCGATCTGACGTCGGCGATGAACTGGGTGAGGGCCTGGTGCGCGATGATCGCATGATGGTCGAGCAAGCGGTTCCTGGGTTCGATGTTCCGGTCGTCGAGGCGTGGATGGCGGCGAACACCCGAGTGGTCCCACCGTGCACCTGGGTGCGTCTGGAAGGCGGCCACTCGAACCTCACGTACGAACTGACCGACGCCAACGGCGATGCCTTCGTGATCCGGCGGCCGCCGGAAGGCGAGTTGTTGCCGAAGGCGCATGACATGTGGCGCGAGTTCCGGATCATCGACGCGCTCCACCCGGTCGGTGTCCCGGTTGCGGAACCGATCGGCTACTGCGACGACCGAGACGTGTGCGACAAGCACTTCTACGTGATGGGCAAGGTGGGAGGCGACGCCCTCTACACGGCCGAGCAGACCGCTCCCCGGTTGGACGAGGCGGCACACGGTCGCGTCGGCGACTCCTTCGTCGACGTCCTCGCGCATCTCCATTCGATCGACCCGGTCGATGTCGGGCTCGGCGAGCTGGGCCGTCACGACGGCTACGTCGCTCGCCAGCTGAAGACGTGGTACGGGTCGTGGACGATGTCGGCGGAGCACGCCGACTACGACGACGACCGTCTGCATGCGCTGCACGAGCAGCTGCAGGCCAACCTGCCCGAGCAGGGCCCGGCACGGGTCGTCCACGGCGACTACGGCGTCCACAACGTGATGGTCGACGAGACCGGCGAGGTCGCGGCGGTGCTGGACTGGGAGATCGGCACGCTCGGCGACCCACTGGCCGACTTCGCATACGCGCTGAACGCCTGGATCGAGCCGAGCGACGCCGAGGACGCGTCGGAGGTGTCGCCCACGGCGCTGCCCGGGTTCGCCAGTCGAGCCGACCTCGTCGACCGCTATGCCGAGCGGACCGGAGCCGACCTGACGGACCTCGGCTACTACCGGGGCTTCAACTCGTTCAAGACCGCGTGCATCCTCCACGGCGTGTACGCCCGCTACAAGCTGGGGATGAAATCGACGGACGGCATCGACATGGACGGCCTGTTCCAGCGGATCCTGAGGAGCATCGAGCTCTCCGAGGAGCACCTGGCCGGCTGACGCTCGGAGGCGGCGGTGCGTCGGGGAGCGGTCCCCGTCGAATGTGCACGCCGGGCTGACGCCGTTGGTTTATGTTCTTCTCGAATGCCTCGAACAACCGAGTCCTGACAAGGAGACGAACATGACCAACCCGCCACCGCCACCGCCGCCGCCGCCTCCCGGCTACCAGTCATACGGATCCGGCGGCGGAGCCGCCGGTCCGAAGCCCGACAACTATCTCGTCTGGGCGATCCTCTCGACACTCTTCTGCTGCCTGCCGCTCGGCATCGCGAGCATCGTGTTCGCTGCGCAGGTCGACGGCAAGTACAACTCGGGCGACTACGCCGGCGCCGCCGAGTCGTCGGCGAAGGCCAAGAAGTTCGCCATGTGGGGAGCCATCGCCGGCGTCGTGGTGGTCGTGCTGTACATCTTGTTCATCGTCGTCGCCGTCGCCAGCTCGTAGCCCTGATTCGATGACCACGTTCGATGCGCCGGTGACACCCGAGGTGGGTGTCACCGACGCGCCGATTCGCACGACGTTGTGGCGCGCGGCATTCGCACCGATGGCGGTCGCCGCGCTCGCCACCGCCGCCGTCGTGACCGTGGGCCTTCGCGACCCGCACGCGACCGGGAACTACCCGACCTGTCCGTCGATCGCCCTGTTCGGCGTGCACTGCCCCGGGTGCGGGTCGATGCGTGCGATGCACGAGTTGGCTCACGCGGACATCGCCGGTGTGTTCTCGCGCAACATCCTCGTTCCGTTCGGCCTCGTCCTGCTCGCATGGGCGTGGGTGGCCTGGTTCGATCGCCGGCTCGGTTTCTCACGTGTGCCGACACTGCGCCCTCCCGTGCCGGTGCTCCACGCATCGGTGGTCGTCCTCGTGGCGTTCGCCGTCCTGCGGAATCTCCCGTGGGCGCCGTTCTCCGGCCTCGCGCCCTGACCGCCGGGTTCGGCCGCGCAGGTCAGGGTCTGCGAAGCTTGAATCATGCGTAACTACGAGCAGATCTACATCGATGGTGCCTGGGTGGCTTCGGATGGCCGAGGGGCCATCGACGTCATCAACGCCGGGACCGAAAAGGTCATGGGCTCGATCCCCAACGGTTCCCCGAGCGACGTGTCCAAGGCCGTCGCCGCCGCCAAGAAGGCGTTCGAGTCCTGGTCCCAGACCCCGGTCGAAGAGCGCCAGAAGTATCTCGTGCGACTCAACGAGGCGCTCCAAGCGCGCTCCGCGGAGATCGCCGAGGTGATCGCCGGGGAAGTCGGTATGCCGATCACCTGGTCGACCATGATCCAGGCCGGCCTCCCGGCCGGCAACATGCAGACCTTCGCCACGCTGCTCGACACGTTCGAGTTCGAAGAGGAGATCGGCAACAGCCTCGTCGTCAAGGAGCCGGTCGGGGTCGTCGGCGCCATCACGCCGTGGAACTATCCGCTCCACCAGATCATCTGCAAGGTCGGCGGCGCGCTCGCTGCCGGTTGCACGATCGTGCTCAAGCCGTCGGAGATCGCACCACTCAACGCGTTCATCCTCGCCGAGATCATCCACGAGGTCGGGCTCCCGGCTGGCGTGTTCAACCTGGTCAGTGGCACCGGCACCGAGGTCGGCGCGGCCATCTCGTCGCATCCCGACGTCGACATGGTCAGCTTCACCGGCTCGACCCGCGCCGGCAAGGCCGTCGCCGCGTCAGCCGCCGAAACGGTCAAGCGCGTCGCGCTGGAACTCGGCGGCAAGTCGGCCAACATCGTGCTCGACGACGCCGACTTCGAGACGGTCATCCCGAAGGGCCTGTTCGCCTGCTACCTCAACTCGGGCCAGACCTGCACGGCGCACACCCGCATGCTCGTGCCGAACAGCCGTTACGACGAGGCAGTCCAGATCGCCGTTGCCGCAGCCGAAGCCACGCAGGTCGGTGACCCGACCGAAGAGGGCATGCACCTCGGACCGCTCATCAGCCAGGCCCAATGGGATCGCGTGCAGGACTACATCCAGAAGGGGATCGACGAAGGCGCAGTCGTCGCCGCCGGCGGTCTCGGCAAGCCGGAGGGCAGGGAGACCGGCTACTTCGTCAAGCCGACCGTCTTCTCGAATGTCACCAACGACATGACCATCGCCCAGGAGGAGATCTTCGGGCCGGTGCTGTCGATCATCGGCTACGAGGACGAGGACGAAGCCGTGCGCATCGCGAACGACAGCCTCTACGGCCTGTCGGGCGGCGTGTGGTCGGGCGACCAGGAGCGCGCCATGAGCGTGGCTCGCCGGATGCGCACCGGCGCAGTCGACGTGAACGGTGGCAGCTTCAACATCGCCGCTCCGTTCGGTGGCTACAAGCAGTCCGGCTACGGACGCGAGAACGGCCCGTACGGCATCGAGGAGTTCCTGCAGACCAAGAGCATGCAGCGTTGATCGAAGACGAAGGTGCGGCCGGCCGGGTCGAGGGTGTCACGTACATCGTCGACCCGGCCGATCCGCGTGTGGACGACTATCGGGAGTTGAACAGCATCGCCGTGCGCGCGGAGATGGAGGTTGCCGTGAAGGGCGGGGAGTTCTTCATGGGCGAGGGCTACGTGCCGATCGACCGGATGATCGACTCGGGGCATCGCATGCGGTCGGTGCTGCTGCACCCGAAGCGGCTGAAGCGCTTCATCCCGACGATGGCGCGACCCGAGATGGCCGGCGTGCCCGTGTACGTGGGGGAGCAGGACGTCATCGCGGACATCGTCGGTTTCAACATGTACCGGAGCTGTCTGGCTTCGGGATTCCGTGCGGCGATGCCCACGGTCGAGGATCTGGCGCGGTCCTGTCGGCGAATCGTCGTACTCGAAGCGCTGAACGACGATCAGAACGTCGGCGCCATCGCGCGTGCTGCGCGCGCTTTCGGGATCGACGGCATCGTGATCAGCCCGACCTGCAACGACCCGTACCAGCGGCGCACCGTCCGCGTCAGCATGGGTGAGATCCTGCACATGCCCGTCGCCCGCGCATCGGCTGACGACTGGCCCCGAGCACTCGAGACGTTGCAGTCCAACGGCTTCCACACGTGGGCGATGACCCCGGACGCGGAAGCGGTCGATCTGTGGGACATGGCGGTGCCGGACCGGGTCGCCGTCGTGTTGGGCGCCGAGGGCCACGGTCTCGAGAACGCGACGATGGACGCGTCGACCCACCGTGTGCGTATCCCGATCTCGGCGAACGTGGACTCGCTCAACGTCGGCCACGCCGCAGCGGTGACGTTCGCAGCGGTCGCTCGCCCGCCGCGCGCCCGGTGACGCAGCCGTGGACGGGTTCGAGCCCACTCCACTCCGGCTCACCCACCGCACGTCGTCGAGGTGAAGATGTGCGAACGACGTTCGCACGATGCTGGCACGGGGGCCGCCGCTCGGTTACCGTCCGCCGACATGAGTGATACTGCGAACCCTCCG
The DNA here is from genome assembly GCA_963797925.1 of Ilumatobacteraceae bacterium. GTDB lineage: Bacteria > Actinomycetota > Acidimicrobiia > Acidimicrobiales > Ilumatobacteraceae > Ilumatobacter_A. Next base: position 1,029,715 of record CAWCQZ010000004.1, read on the forward strand.
TCCATCGAACGCGTCGGCGTGGTCGGCTGTGGCCAGATGGGTGCGGGCATTGCCGAGGTGTGTGCTCGGGCCGGCATGGACGTCGTCGTCCACGAGATCAACGCCGAATCGGCCGAGCGGGGCCGACTCCGGCTGCTCGGCTCCTTCGACAAGGCCGTGGCCCGCGACAAGATGACCGAAGCCGAGCGTGACGCGACGGTGGCCAACCTGACCTTCACGACGGACCTCGGGGACATGGCCGACCGTCGCATGGTGATCGAGGCCGTGATCGAGGACGAAGCGCTCAAGACCGAGGTGTTCCGCACGCTCGACCAGGTCGTCACCGCGGACGATGCGATTCTGGCGAGCAACACGAGTTCGATCCCGATCATGAAGCTCGGCATCGCCACCGAACGCCCCGAGAACGTCGTCGGTATCCACTTCTTCAACCCGGTGCCGGTCCTCAAGCTCGTCGAGTTGGTCACCAGCCTGATGACGTCGAAGGAGACGGTCGCCCGTTCGGAACGGTTCGCCGAGGACGCGCTGTCGAAGGTGGTCATCCGGAGCCAGGACCGAGCCGGGTTCGTCGTCAACGCGTTGCTGATCCCCTACATCCTCTCGGCGATCCGGATGATGGAATCAGGGTTCGCCACGGCAGAGGACATCGACAACGGCATGGTCGAAGGCTGCAACCATCCAATGGGCCCGCTCGCACTCGCTGACCTGATCGGTCTGGACACCACGGCGGCCGTCGCCGAGTCGATGTACTCCGAGTTCAAGGAGCCGCTGTACGCGTCTCCTGCGATGCTGTCGCGCATGGTCGAAGCCGGTCTGCTCGGTCGTAAAGCCGGTCGCGGCTTCTACGACTACTCACGTTGATCAGTCGGCGGTGATCGCGTGGGCGCGCAGGTGGGCGAGGTCGACGTACTCGAGCGTGGACACGTGTGTCGATTCCAACACCACGTCGCACGCCATCCCAGCGTCGAATGCCTCTTTCCAGCGCATCGCGCACACGCACCACTGATCGCCCGGCTTCAGGCCAGCGAACCCGTACTGCGGCATGGGCGTGCTCAGGTCGTTGCCCTTCGACGCGGAGTACTCGAGGAAGGACTCGGTGACGCGTGAGCACACGGTGTGCATCCCCGGATCGTCACCGCGGTTCTCGCAACACCCGGTCCGGTAGTAGCCGGTCATCGGGTCGTAGGAGCACGGCATGAGCTCCGTACCGAGCACGTTGATCTGGCCAGATGCGGACGTCATGGTCCCAGTGTGGTGGGCGTCGGGTCAGATCCACCACCCGGCGAGGTCCACGATCAGGTGACCGCCGGTGGCGTGGAAGAGACAACTCGTCCCGTCCGTCGAGAGTTCGACCAGCGCGCCGTTCGCTGTGGCGGTGCCTGCGGACGGGTTGAGCGCCGAGGTGTCCGGTCGTTTGCCGCACGACCAGGCGGTCACGAACCCGCTGTCGTCGTGGCGGGTTGCCGTGAGGTTGACGCTCGCAGCGACGGGGGCACGCACCAGGGCGTTCGCCCCGGCTGCGGTCTCGACCTCGAACGTCGCGGTCGCTCCTGCGGCGAGGCGGCCGCTGTCACGGGTGTCGAGCACACGCTCCGGCGACGTGCTGGGAACGAACGTGAGACCCGAGTCGGTGCCGAAGTCGCCGGTCACGTCGATCGTCACATGGGTCGCGGCACTGCTGGTGATGCAGAGCTGTCGACCTGCGCCGAGGGCGAAGACGCCGTTGTTGCCTCGGACTTCACCGGCAGCGAAGTTGAGTGATGACGTTGCCAGCTCGCCGCCGGAGCAGTCGTCGATGGTGAGGAAGCCCGGCGTGGACGGACGGATCGCCGTGACGTTCAGAGCGACGGCGTCGACCGTGTCGCTCCCCAGCACGGAGCTCAGCGAAACCGGTGTCTGCACGCCTGCAGCGAGGCGCTGGCTGATGCCGGTTCCGTCGCGGGTGTCGACGAGACGCGTCGCTCCGAGTTGTTCCAGCGACAGTTCGCCGGTGGCGCCGATCCAGCCGGTCAGGTCGAGCAGTGCATGGGCCTCGACGGAGGAGAAGAGACAGATCTTCCCGGCTGTCGACCCGGAGGTGGACACCGGAACGATGACGGAGTTGGCGATGTTCCGCCCGGCGTCGAAGTTCAGCGAGGACGTCCGGTCGTCGTCGGAGACCCCGCACGGGCTGAGGCTGAAGAAGCCACCACTGCGAGGTGCAACGGCGGTGAGGTTCACGACGACTGCGGTCGCGTCGGCCGGGATCCCGTCGATGGCGATGGCCGCATCCTGTCCGACGAAGAGCGGTCCGACGACCTGGGAACCGGCTGCGCGTGTGTCGAGGACGCGCCTCGGCGTCACGGCCGTCAGCCGATCTCCGCCTACGTCACCGTTCGGATTCGGATTCGGAGGCGGGGGTGTGTCGGCCGGCGGGTTGGGCGGTGGCGTGGACGGTGGCGGCGGTGGCGGCGGTGGGGCGGTGGTGGCGGCGGTGGCGTTCCGGGGGGTGGTGTGGTGGTGCCCGAGGACTCGGGTCCGTCGACGCCCAGGACGTAGTCGCCGATCGATGCGTAGCTGGTGAACCCGGGGTCACCCGACGGTGTCCAACCGATGCTCTCGACTTCGACGGTGTAGCGCCCCGATGGCGTTCCGGCGGGCAGCGCGACCTCGAGCGACATCGACGTGGGGTCGGTGGGTGTGTCGGCGTCGACGACGAGCCCCGAAGCATTGCGAATGCGGACTTCGGCGAGGAGGTTGCCCGCCGGGTCGAGTCGCTCGACCGACACCGTGACCGGGCCGTCCTCGACCTGGAGCGAATGTCGGTCCGTGTCGCCGCCGGTGCTGAGCGTGTGTGTCGACGTCGAGTCGCCGGTTCCGATGACGGATGTGGTGGTCGACGCGTTCGATGTGCGGGCTTCCGACGAGCCGAGCCGGGCGACCTGCTCGTCGATGATGGCCAGGTCGTCCTGATCCGTGGTCGCTCCGGGGTACTCACCTTTGGACCATTGAGTGACGGGTCGGTAGTACCCGATGCCCATGATCGGCGCCCAGTCGCCGTGGCCGCTGTAGTAGCCGCTGGTCGTCGTGTTGCCGTTTTCGTCGGTGGTCGTGATGCCGTCGTGGCTCAGGCCGAGCGTGTGTCCGATCTCGTGGGACGCTGCCTCAGCTGTTGACTTGGGGCTGCCATTGGCGAGATTGCTCGAGAAGACCCAGGCCGGAAGATCGTCAGGCCAGTCGAACGTGTCCAGGTACGCCACACCGCCGAACCTGTCCCGGCTGTACCACTCGTAGGACGGGGAGATGATGGTTCGCACTCCGTACTCGACGTCGTCCCTGCCGTTTCGAGCCAGGCCGGCGGCCCCGGGATCCTCGGTGGTGACGTCCACATCCCATGCGGCGAAGTCCTCGGCCACACGGGCCCAGATCTCTTCGATCGCGCTGAGGTCGGCCGCTGAGAAGCTCTCGTCCCTCTGGTCGGCCCCGCGAGAGTAGGCGGCAGCTTCGATCGTCTGGCCGCGGTTCCAGTGCTGAGATGTGACGATCTGCCCATCGAAGTCGAGCAGGATCTTGCGGGTGGCGTCCGGACGCGAGTGGAGCGTGAAGGCTTCGCCGACCGTGGGTGCTGCGGTTGCTGCGGCACCTGGTTCGCCGTCCGCCATTCCCTCCACGGGGAACGGGCCGAGAGGCGCCGGATCGCTGACGAGCAGCAGGTCGCCGACACGTTCGATCGTCTCGTCGGCGAGGAGGTGCTCGTCGAGATGTTCGTCCACCTGTTCGACGCCGTCGTCGAACGACGGGAGCTCGGTGGAGGTGCCGTCCGTCGCCTGTGTCGACGAGGAGATGGCTGCGGACGCGAGCAGGGCGGTCGCCAAGGTCGCGGACACGAACGTGGGACGCCGGCGCGCAACACGAGGCGCCTGTTGCTGCATTCCATAGCTGTGTTTCACGCCGTGTCCTCGTTCGTCTCGCTCTGTTGCTTCTCCGGGTCATCGGCGGCGCGTCGTGCCGCTTGAGGGCAGCGGGCGACTCTTGAGCGAACCCTGAGGATGTGGTCGGACCGTCGACTCCGAGTACTCGGTAACGTTGCGGTGGCCATGACCACTGCACCGACTCCCGGCGGCCCCCGTTTTCGATTCGCCCCGTCACCGACCGGCTCGTTCCACGTCGGTGGCGCCCGCACGGCGTTGCACAACTGGGCGCTCGCACGGCGCCTCGGCGGCACGTTCGTCCTGCGTATCGAGGACACCGACGAAGCCCGGAACCGACCCGAGTGGACGCAGGGGATCATCGACGCACTCGCGTGGATCGGGATCTCGGCGGACGACGACCACTTCGAAGGACCGCACTTCCAGAGCGCCAATGCCGAAGCGCATGTCGCAGCGGCGCAGCGCCTGTTCGAGTCCGGTGCCGCGTACTACTGCGACCTGACCGGTCAAGAAGTGCAGGACCGCGCCAAGGAGTTGGGCATCACCGGCTACGACGGATACTCACGCGACCGAGGCCTGGAGCCCGCACCGGGTCGGGTCCTGCGGTTCCGGGTTCCCGACGGCACGACCGTCGTGAACGACGCGGTTCGTGGTGACGTCAGCTTCGAGAACTCCACGATCGAGGACTTCGTGCTGCTGCGCGGCAACGGATCGCCGATGTTCCTCCTGGCCAACGTCGTCGACGACATCGAGATGTCGATCACCGACGTCGTGCGGGCCGAGGAGCATCTGCCCAACACACCCAAACAGCAGATGTTGTGGAGCGCGCTCGGCGAGACGCCGCCGCGCTGGGCGCACGTGCCGGTGCTCGTCAACGAGCAGCGAAAGAAGCTGTCGAAGCGCCGTGACAAGGTGGCTCTCGAGTCGTACCGCGACGACGGGATCCTGCCCGATGCGATGGTCAACTACCTGATGACCCTCGGCTGGACCCCGCCGGGTGCGGAAGAAGCCGGCAGTGAGATCTTCTCGTGGGACGCACTGGAGGCCGCGTTCGATCTGAGTGCGGTCGCACACTCACCCGCTTTCTTCGACATCAAGAAGCTGGTGGCGTTCAACAAGCAGTACATCAAGAACCTGCCGCTCGACGAGTTCCTCGCCGCAGTGGATGCAGACCTCCCCGCCGATTGGGATCGGCAACGGTTCGCGGCGATCGCGCCGCACATCATGGAGCGCCTGGAACGACTCGGTGACGCACCTGGCCTCGTCGACTTCCTCTTCCTCGGCGACGATGTCGACCCCGAGCTCGATCAAGCAGCGTGGGACAAAGCCGTGAAGCCCGAGTGGGCTGCGTCGTTCCTGAGCGACGTGACCGAGGCCTACGCAGAGCTCGGCGACGGCGAGTGGACGGACGAAACGCTGAAGTCGACGATGGAGTCGTTGATGGTGCCCTACGAGATCAAACTGGGCAAGGCGCAGGCGCTCCCACGTGTCGCCGTCACCGGGCGTGCTGTCGGCCCGCCACTGTTCGAGGCAATGGACGTGATGGGTCGAGCTGAGACAGTTCGGAGACTGCGCGGAGCGGTGACTCGATTGGAAGCGTCGAGCGCGCCAGACTGAAGTCATGGCGAGTCGACCCGGTCCAGACTTCGAGCCGGTCTTCGGTTCGCGTCCGACCGACGTGCCGATCGAGCCGCGACTGCGCGACCGCCGCGAGCGATCGGCGGCTGACGGAGCGGATGTCGTCGACGGGATCGGTGGCGGACCGATCGATGACGAGAACGCGGGTGGGTCGATCAGCGAGCTCGTCGACAGCGTGGAGTCGCATCACACCGTCGGCGACACCGCCCTGTCGTTCTCGAACCCGGGGCGGGTCGTCGGAGAGCCGGCGCTGGCGTCGACAGCTGAGGAGCGGTCACCGGACCGCGAACCAGGTCACGGCCCCGTGATCCCGGCTGAGATCCTCGACGCACAGGCGCGGTCAGCAGAGCGTCGTGGGAGCGGCGCACCGTCGGACGACACCGGCAACCCGCAACGGGTCGGAACTCGCTGGTTCAGGGCCCGGAGGCGCATGGCGGCGACCGTCGCAGCGGTTATCGTGCTCGGGTTGCTGTACTTCACCGTGTCGCTCCTGCAGGTCTGGTCCACCGGTCGCACGGATGACGCCGGCCCGGCGGAGGCCATCGTGGTGATGGGCGCAGCACAGTACGACGGCCGCCCCTCGCCGCAGCTCGCGGCACGTCTCGACCACGTCGTGGAGATCTGGCCGCAGGGTGTGGCTCCGCTGGTCGTCGTCACCGGCGGGAACATCCCGGGCGACCGATTCACCGAAGCGGAGGCGTCGGCTGCGTACCTCACCGAGCGCGGGGTCCCCGCTGACGCGATCCTGCTCGAGAACACCGGATCCACGTCGCAGGAGAGTCTCACCTCGGTCTCGGAGCTGCTCGCTGCGCGGGGCCTCGACGACGTGCTGATCGTGACCGACCCGTATCACGCCCTGCGGAGTCGTCTCATCGCCGAGGAGCTCGGGCTCCATGCCGGCGTCTCGTCGACCGACACGTCGGTGGTCACCGGATTCGACTCGTTCGAGCGGCACGTGCGAGAGGCCGGTGGCGTCGCCGTCGGTCGAATCATCGGCTTCCACCGCCTCTCCGACATCATCGACTGAGCGGCGCCAGGATCGCCTCTGAATCCTCTTGCGTCTGCAGTTGCTCAAGTCCACCGGCGTTGCGCCGATGTAAAAGCGTGGAACCTGACACTACTTCCGAACCCTCGGTCGCTGGGAGGCTGTTGGGCGGCGAAGGCGTCGTCGCACTGAAGTACCAGCCGATCATGGACTTCGATTCGTCGCAGATCATCGCATGCGAGGCGCTGTTGCGGGCACAACTCGACGGCGAGGACCTTGCGCCACCAGACGTGATCGCGAGCGCACTCGCGAGTGGCCGGATCCGCGACCTCGGTCGTCTGGTCATGGAGACGGCGTGTCGAGCGGCGGCGACGTGGCAGACGCACGGTGACATCGCTCTGATGGTGAATCTCGATGCGACAGAGCTCACGGATCAGCAGCTGCACGTGGACGTCGCTGCCTCGCTGGGTCGCTCCGGGTTCCCCGCCGAGCTCTTGTCGATCGAGATCACCGAGACCGCATTGATCAGCGAGTCTGCGGTTGCCACGGGCAACCTGCAGCAGCTTCGTGCGTTCGGTGTCGGCGTTGCGCTCGACGACTTCGGGACCGGCTTCGCGTCACTGTCGCATCTTCGAACGATGCCGATCACGGCGGTGAAACTCGATCAACTGTTCATCGCCGGCGTGACCGAACCGGGTCTCGACTTCGAGATCGTCCGTGGGGTCGTCCGCCTCGCCCACGCGCTCGGCTTGCAGACGATCGCCGAGGGCGTCGAGAACGAACAACAACGAGTCGCCCTCGAAGGCCTCGGGTGTGATGCATGGCAGGGCTACCTGCGAGCGCCGGCGCTCAGCGAGGAGGACTTCCGACGAGAACTCGACGACCAGCGCCACAACGACCTCACCCGTCGACCGACGGCGCTGGTGCCCGAGGTGGAGCAGACGATCGACACGTTCGTCCTGCGTCGCATCACCAGCCGGCGGTGGGCGCACCTGGGTGGCACGGGACGCGGAATCGGTTGGGCGGGAATCGTCGAGATCGACGAGGCCGAGACGCCGGCGATCACCGACGCGCTCACAGCAGGGTTCGTACGATTCACTCCGCCGGAGGTCCAATGGATCTTCGGGGCGTACCACACGGCAGCGGCGGTGCTCGTCAGGGTCGATGCCGACACGGTCGTCGTCTTCGGAGCGCCCCACCGCGAGCGGCTTCCAGAGCGGGGCGACACCGTGTGGCGTGAGCGGGCAGAAGCAGCCGCTGCCGAGGCCGGTTCGGTCTCGCCGGCCAAGCGGCTCGCAGACGAACTCGAGCTCTCCGAGGCGCTGCAGAGTCTGGTCTCGAACCCCAGCGGGACGCTCGACGAGGCAATGCGCCATGTCGTGGACGGCATCACGGGGTCGCTGTCGTGTGAGTTCGGTGTGATCTACCTTCGGACGGGCAATCGCGTCGTGTACAACGACGCCAGCCTGGCCCAACCCGGCAGCGATGCGTTGACCGACGCGCTCGACGGCCTGCTCGGCTCGATGACGGGGCCGCTGTGTACGCAGGACGCGACGACGGTCCCCCTTCCCGCAGCGATCGCCCACCGTGGTGGTATCCGCTCGTGGTTGGCGATCCCGTTGTCCGGTGAGTTCGACGGCATCGTCATCTGCGCACACACCGACCGCCAACCGCGTGGTTTCACGATGCTCTGCCAACGACTCGGAAGCCGCCTCGCCGACGCAGCCGACATCGTCCTGGCGACCGGCCTCGAGCGTGAGCGGCTCCACACACACGCCGACGCTGCGTCGCAGATGGCTCGCTTCGACTGCATGACCGGCGTCTGCAACCGGCGCGGTTGGGAAGCGGCGTTCGATGAACTCGCGCCCGACGACACGTTCTCGGTGATCATCGTCGACGCGAACGACCTCAAGCTGATCAACGACACCGATGGCCATGCGGCCGGCGACGACGTCATCTTGCTGATCAGCCAGATCCTGTCCCAGCTGAGCCGAGCGACGGATGTCGTGGCTCGGCTCGGGGGCGACGAGTTCGGGATGCTGCTCCCTGGGGCGACCGCCGACGCTGCCGCCCTCGTCGAACGCAGGCTGGTCGAGACGTTCGACCTCGAACGGGCGATCCACCCCAGACTCAGTGTCTCCCACGGCGTCGCGACGAGAGCGCTCGACGAGTCGGCCAACGAGGTCATCGCCCGAGCGGATCGTCTCATGTACGAATCGAAGCGATCGTTGAAACAAGCCGCAGCGCTCCGTCGGCCCTGAAAAGCAGAGAAGCCCTCCGAGGAGGGCTTCCGAGCAACTCGATTGGCATCCCGTACGGGATTTGAACCCGTGTACCCACCTTGAGAGGGTGGTGTCCTAGGCCTCTAGACGAACGGGACGTGATGCAGCTCCGACCTTCGCCGGTGCGGGCGCCAACGATAGCGGGGGTGCTCCAGAAATTGCACCGAGTCGAAGCGCTGAGGCTCCGATATCCTCGGTTCCCGCACAGGTTCTGCCCGCTCCGATGTTCTCGGAGCGGATCAGGGTCGCCGCACTCTGGGGTGTGGTGTAATTGGCAACACGACAGTTTCTGGTTCTGTTATTAGGGGTTCGATTCCCTTCACCCCAACCACATCGATGACCGGCCTTCGGGCCGGTCATCGTCGTTTTCGGCCCTGATCGGTCATTACGGTGCGGCCGGATTCGACCCCGGACGCGGAACGGCCCGCCGATTGCTCGGCGGGCCGCTCGTTCATCGTCGCCACCGGAGTGGCGTCGGTATCAGGTGGCCGGGCGAGCCGGAGCGATCGGGCTGAGCGCTCCGGTCACGTCGACCAACAGGTGGGTCTCCACCGAGGAGACGAGGCACACCGTGCCGTCGTCGGCGAGCAGTGCGCTCACCGAGTTCGCCACGTTGTTCACGCCGGCGAAGTTCACCTGCGAGGCAGTGGGCACGTCGTCGGTGCACGGGTACACGGTGATGAAGCCACCGGCAACCGGCCGCACGGCGGTGACGTTGAGGTTGGCGGCGATTGCATCGTCGGCCACCCCTCCGCGACCGGCGACCTGCAGCGTCACGACTTCGTTCGCTGCGATCGTGCCCTCACCTGCGCGTTCGCCGTCGATGGTCTCGACGGGGAACTCGTCACGTGTGTCGATCAGACGTGCAGGCGACAGAGGATCGGGCGAACCGTCCACTGGCACGTAGCCCGTCACATCGGCGATGAGGTTCGTGGAGTCGAACGAGAAGATGCACACCGCACCGTCATCGCCGATTCCCACCGTGACCGCATTGGCAACGTTGACGCCACTGATGTAGTTGACGTTCGACGCGTTGGGCGGCGTGTCCGTGGCGTTGCACGGGAACACCGTCAGGTAGCCGTCACCGTCAGGCTGGATGGCGCCCACGTTGAGCACCACGGCCTTGGCATCGTCAGGAAGCAGCGGGTTGCCGTCTGCATCCTCACGTCCGGTCACGGTGAGCTCGTAGATCTCGCCACCGGCGAGTTGGTCGCTGGCCTGATCTTCGCCGTCGACGGTCGTGCCGCCGGTGCGGCTGTCGAGGACGCGGGCCGGCGAGATCGCTGTGGGCGAGCCACCGGCCGGCACGTAACTCGTGACGTCGGCGTAGAGCTCGGTCTCGACGCTGGAGACGATGCATGCCGTCCCCTCGGCGCTGAGCTTGGCGAACACTGCGTTCGACACCGTGGTTCCGCCGGCGAAGTTCAGGTTCGATGCCGTCGGCACCTCTTCGTCGCACGGGTACACCGTGAGGAAGCCGAGGTCGCCCGGACGGATGACGCCGACGTTGAGGACGACCGATTCGGCGCCTTCGGCGACGCCTCCTCGACCGGTGACCTGCAGCTCGATCGTTTCACCGACCGCGAGCGGGCCTTCGGCCTGGAACAGACCGTCTTCGGTCAGGCCACCCTCACGGGTGTCGAGGATGCGGGACGGCGTGACCGCCACCTGCGGCGACGGAAGCGTCGTGAGGGTCTCGTCCACCCGGTCGGTTCCGGGAGGATCGAGCGGGGCGCCAGCAGCCTCGAAGTACGAGATGAGCACCTCGAGGTCGGTGAGTCCACTGTTCACCTGGTCAGCCACGGCGACGTCGGCGAAGGTGTCGAAGTTGTCGCCACCCTCGGCGAGGAAGTTGTTCACCGCGACCTGGTAGGTCTGCGCATCGTCGAGGTCGACACCGTCGAGTTGGACGTTGCTGACCTCGATGTCGGTGCAGATGCCCGCCTGAGTCGTGATCGCCAAGTCGTACGTGAAGCCCTCGGACACGCCAAGGTGCAGGACCGGGCGGCTTGCGTCGCCTGGCTGGCACTGCTCGACGAGCACCGATCGGATCTGAGCGCCGGTCATCGGGAGCACGATCATCGTGTTGTTGAACGGCTGGAACGTGAATGCTTCGCCGTACCGCACGATGCCGTCTTCGGTCTCGGGATCCGTCGCTGCGAACTCGAGGTCCGATCGGATGCCGCCGGGGTTCATGAACGCGATGTCGGCGTTGAGACCGAAGTCCTGGATGCCGGCCAGTTGCGCGTCGGCGATGAGGTTGCCCGCGTCGGACTCGACGCCTCGGTCGTTGCCGGTCGGGTCACCGCCGCGCGTGATGTCGGCGGAGATTCGGCCCACCTCGTCGTTTGCGAGATCGTCGACGATCGGCGACCACTTGGTGATCACGTCGGTCACTGCAGAATCCGCAGTGAGCTCGCTCTGGATCACCGGGTGGTTGACGACCGACAGCGTGCTGCGGTCGACGTCATTGTCGGCGTCGACGTCGAAGGTCATCTCGCTGACGACCTTGCCGTACTCCCACGCACTGATGACCGGACGGCCTTCGAGCGTGCAGTTGTAGGGCTCCTGTGTGTGTCCGGAGATCACACCGTCGATCTCGGCGTCGAGACCTTGGTTGATCGTGACGATCGGACCGGCGATGCCGACACAACCGTCGATGGAGAACTCGGTCGGGATGCCACCTTCGTGCAGGAGCACGAAGATCGACTCGACCGGGTTGGGGAGGGCCTTGAGTTCCGCGACGATCGCATTCGCCGTCTCGACCTCGTCGGCGAACGTGTAGCCCTCGACGCCGGAGGCGGCGACCAGTTCATCTGTGCCGTCGAGCGTCATGCCGATGAATGCGATCTCGGTGCCGTTGGACTCGACGATCGAGTAGCCGCCCTCGTCTGCGATGCCGCGACCGTCATCGAGGTCGAGCGGGAAGTCGTCGGCAGGATCGTCCGGGGTTCCGTTGTCGTCGAGCACGTTGGCTGCGAGCCATTGGAAATCCGCGCCCTGGTAGGGAGCGTCGGCGAAGTAACAGTCGTCGGCTGCTTCGGCCGATCCTGCGCTGTCCCGATCGGCGAGGACGCCGTCGCCGTCTTCGTCGAAGCAGCCACCGTTCTGCATGCGGAGGAGTTCGTCGACGCCGTCGTCGAACTCGTGGTTACCGACACCGGAGATGTCGAGTCCCATCTCGTTGAGTGATTCGACGGACGGCTCGTCGCGGACGAGTCCCGAGAAGAACGGGGACCCACCGATGTTGTCGCCGGCAGCGACGGTGAACGAGGCGTCGACGCCGGCCTTGCCGCGGAGTTCGGTCAGCTTGGCGGAGAGATACTCGCCACCACCGGCGGCGGGTCCTCCGAACTCGCCGTCGATCGAACCGGCGGTGTCGTCTTCGACGTGACCGTGGTAGTCGTTGAACGACAGAATCTGAACGGTGTCGCCTTCTGCAGCTTGGACCGATGGCCCGCCGGTACCGACAGCGGCGACGGTCGTGGCGACCGTGCCTGCTGCGATCAGCGAGGCGATGGCTTTCCGGCGCGGTGTACGCGCTCGGAAAGCTGGGACGTCTGATGACATGAATCCTCCGTGGAGCAAGTTTGTTCTTCGTGGCGCCCGCCGGATGCGAGCATTGCACACTGTGTGCACTGTATGAATTCGTGGCGCCGAGCGCCAGCCCCCAATCGTTGTTTCACCCCTTGCGGTCAAGCGTTCACGCAAGCGACACCTGCGGCGCTGCATCCTGATCGACGTTGGGAAGGAGTCTCCGCTCTACGGTGTTGCGATGGCACAGCGCTTCGATCACGAGACCACGACCGACGACGTGCTGGACGGCATGGATCTGTCCGGCCGTCGGATCGCGATCACCGGGACCTCGGCCGGGCTGGGTGAGGAAGCCACCAGAGCGCTCGCCGCCCGCGGCGCAACCGTGATCATGCTCGCCCGCGATCAGGCAGCGAACCAGGCGGCGGCGGACCGGGTGCGCTCCGCCGTGCCGGATGCCGATCTGATCCCGGGGGTGCTCGACCTGGCCGACCTCGCGAGCGTCCGGGCCTGCGCCGCAGCCATCGAAGGTCGCGGCGAGCCGATCGATGTCCTGATCAACAACGCCGGGGTGATGGCGTGCCCGTTCGGTCGCACCGCCGACGGTTTCGAGATGCAGTTCGGCACGAACCACCTCGGCCACTTCGAGCTGACTCGCCGCTTGATGCCGGTGATCCTCTCGGGTGACGCGCCGCGCATCGTGTGCCTCACCTCGTCGGCCCACGACATCAGCGACGTCGACTTGAGCGACCCGAACTTCGAGTCGACCGAGTACGACGCGTGGCAGGCGTACGGTCAGTCGAAGTCGGCCAACGCGCTGCACGCGCTCGCGCTGTCCCGGCGACACGCTGCTGAGGACGTGATCGCCGTCTCGGTGCATCCGGGTGCGATCCGGACGTCGCTGGGTCGGCACCTGGACGACGAGTTGATGAACCAGGCGATCGAGCGGGGCAAACAGCGCGCAGCCGCGTCGGGCGCAACGACCGGCCGACGCTTCAAGACGGTGCCGCAGGGTGCCGCGACCGAGGTGTGGGCGGCGACCTCACCTGACGTCGTCAGGCATCACGGCGGCTACCTCGCCGACTGCGGGCCCGGCGTGCTCGGCGGCAACCCGGGGGAGAACGGCATGCGGCCGTGGATCACCGACGTCGACACCGCCGACCGCCTCTGGGACCTCAGCGAGGAACTGCTGGGCTGATCAGGCGAGGCGGGCGGGGAAGCCGCCCTTGGCGATCGGTCCCCACCGTTCGATGGTCAACCGGATGAGGCATTTGCCCTGCTCGGTCATGGCCTCGCGGTACTCGTCCCAGTCGGGGTGCTCACCCGAGATCACCCGGAAGTAGTCACACAGACCATCGAGCGCGTCCGGAAGGTCGAGCACCTCGGCCGTGCCGTCGACCTGCACCCATTCACCGTTCCATTCGTCGCTCTGCACCACCATCGACGCTCGTGGGTCACGTCGCAGGTTGTGCACCTTTGCCCGCTCCGGATAGCTCGACACGACGATGCGACCTGCGTCGTCCATCCCCATCGAGACGAGCGACGACTGCGGCCAGTCGTCCCGGCGGCGGGTCAGGAGCACGCCGTGATGGCGCGGGCGGACGAACTCGTCCAACGCTTCTCGGCTCACGTCTCGGTTGGTTGCGATGTACTTCTTGTCGACCATCTCCCCAGTCTCGCCGAGTCGCTCCGGCGGAATAGGTTTCCTGCGTGGACATCACTGCGGCATCGGAACACGTGGGAGCCATCGTCTCGGGAGTCGACCTCCGCGACCTCGACGACTCGACCGTCGCCTCGATCAAGCAAGCGTGGGCCGAACACGGTGTGCTCTTCTTCCGCGACCAGCACGTGAGCGAAGACGATCACACCGCCTTCGCCGAACGCTTCGCCGAGATCGACGTGAACAAGTTCTTCACGCCGGTCGAGACGCATCCACAGATCGCCGAAGTCCGGAAGGAAGCCGACCAGATCGTCAACGTCGGTGGTGGCTGGCACACCGACCACAGCTACGACGTCGAGCCAGCGCGTGGCTCGATCCTGGTGGCGCGCGACCTCCCGCCGTCGGGCGGAGACACTCAGTTCCTCAGCGTCGGAGCGGCCGACGACGCCCTGTCCGACGGACTCAAGGACACGCTGTAGCGGTTGCGGGCACACCACAGCAACGAACACATCTTCGGCAAGGACGCCGGGTACGACGAGGACGACGAACGGTTCCACAACGCCGACGCCGTCGGCGGCGCAACGCACCCGGTGGTGATCCGACACCCGCAGACCGGTCGACGGCTGCTGTACGTCAACGCTGCGTTCACGACGCACTTCGTCGGATGGACCCGCGACGAATCCAAGCCGCTCCTCGACTTCCTGCTGGGCCACATCGCGAACGGCGACTTCGACTACCGCTTCGAATGGAAGCCGGGCTCGGTCGCCATGTGGGACAACCGCTCCACCTGGTACTGGGCGCACAACGACTACCACAGGCAGCGTCGGCTGATGCACCGGATCACCGTGCGCGGTGAGGTACTCGAAGGCTGAAAGGCGCTTCGATGCCTGCGAAGTGGGACACTGTGCCCATGAGTGGATTCACCGCCGACGACGTCACCGACCAATCAGGGAAGACGTTCCTCGTCACCGGCGCCAACACGGGGCTCGGATTCGAGGCGGCCCAGGTGCTCGCATCACAGGGTGGCCGCGTGCTGCTCGGGTGTCGATCCGAGGACAAGGCGAACGCGGCGATGAAGAAGATCCGCGCCGCTCATGCGTCGGCCGACCTCCGGTTCATCCCGCTCGACCAGGGCGATCTCGCGAGTGTGGAAGCAGCTGCCGATCTGGTGGCCGAAGAGGATCGACTCGATGTCCTCGTGAACAACGCCGGGATCATGATGCCGCCGCTGCAGTACACGACCGACGGCTTCGAGTCGCAGTTCGGTGTGAACCACCTGGGCACGTTCGCGCTGACCTCGCACCTCCTCCCGAAGCTCGCCGAGACCGGAGCCGAGCACGGAGGATCACGCGTCGTGGTGACGAGCAGCATCGCTCACAAGCCCGGTGACATCGACTTCGAGGATCTCGGAGCAGAGCAGCGCTACGACCAGCAGACCCGCTATCAGCAGAGCAAGCTCGCCAACCTGCTCTTCATGTACGAGCTCGACCGCCGCCTGTCGGCAACGGACTCGCCGACGATCGCGGTCGCGTGTCACCCGGGCATCGCCTCGACCGAGTTGGCCCGACACCTGCCGAAGATCCTCACGCTGGCCATGCCGCTCGTGAAGATCCTGTTCAACTCGCCCGCGCAAGGTGCATGGCCGACGCTGATGGCCGCGACGTCGCCGGACATCAGAGGTGGGGACTACACGGGACCGTCACGGCTCGGTGAGACCTCCGGCAAGGCCGAGAAGGTCGAATCGACGAAGCGGGCGAAGGACCCCGAGCTCGCCGCTCGGTTGTGGGACGTGTCGGTCGACATGACCGGCGTCGATCCGCAGATCTGAATCCGGTCAGTCGCGACGGAGTCGCCGGAACGTCGCCGCGACGCCGCTCCACGCGAGATAGCACGCGGCGGCCGCGACGACCCCGAGCGTGATGCCGACGCCGTTGGCGAACACGTCGCTCAGCTCGACGGCGCGCGTGTCCGAGTACCGGCCCTGACCGACCTCGACGAAGACGCTGCCGGCGAAGAGCAGAACGGCACCGATGATCAGTGGTACCCAGCGCCAGAGCGCAAGGCCGACCAGCACCATCGCAACGGCCCACACGCCGATGTGCACGATGGCGTCGTTGCCGGGTTGACGACCCTCGGTCAGCGAACCGATGCGCTCGGAGCGATCCAGCCGATCCGAGAGGCGAACCGCGAAGTCGCCGAAGATCTGTTCGGTGATTCCCGGCGCCCGGTCGGACAGCATCAATGCGACGTTGAAGAGCGCCGCTCCGGCGGCGAGCAACCCGATGAAGCCTCGGAGTGCGAGCGGTGGCCGGAGCGCCGGGCGCGTCGACGGTCGACTGCGTGTCCCGTTGTGCTCCGCCACCGTGATCATCACGTCCTCAGTCGACCACATCGATCGTTCGATTCCCACGCACGGACCGGCGACCGATGTCACCCGGCGGTGCGCCACCGACAGATGCAGGCACATGCGATGTCGGAGACCGCCGAGGTCGTCGAGTGCCGAACAGGGACGTCGGGGGTCGAAGGCACGAGACGCGGTCGTCAGAGGTCGGGGAGTGCGGGTTGGGTTGGTGGTTTGGTCGGGAGGGCGAGGCCGACGAGAGGCGGGCGCAGGAGTTGTGCGCCGCCGTGCGGATTGTTCAGGTTGAAGTGTCCGCCCCCGAGGGGCTCGATACTCCAGTGCTGCTCGTGCAGCAGGTGGTGGTGGAACCAGCACAGCAACACGAGGTTGTCGGGTTCGGTTGCTCCGTTGTCGAGCCAGTGGGTGGCGTGGTGTGCGTCGCAGCCGCCGGCGGGGATGCCGCAGCCCGGCCAACGACAGCCGTGGTCGCGGATCAGCAAGGTGTCGAACAGTGGGTCCGAGACAACTCGTGACGCTCGTCCGTAGTCGATGACCGTGCCGAGTGGGTTGGTGATGTAGCGGTGGATGCTGCAGTCACAGGCCATGCGGCGGACCGCCTCGGCTGAGATGATCGTGCGGTCGATGTCCGTGTCCAACGCCCCACCGAGTGGCCGGGGCGTCGACTCCTCGGGGTCGGGGGTGCCGGCGATGTAGGTGTGAGCTTGTTCGCCGGAATCGGAGTTCGCCTCGTCGCTTGCGGCTGCGGCGGTCTGTTGACGGTGCCATGTGGAGACGAGGTCGTCGTAGGCGCTGGTGGCGACGACTTTGGGCTTGCGTCGCTTCTTCCCTGGGATGTCGTCGTAGTTCTGGATCGCCATCCGCGCAATCGTGATCAGGGCGTCTGCTCGACGTTGCGCAGCGGAGCGGGACTCACCGTCGGCCGGCTGCGAATAGAGACGGATGGCTTCGCGTAGCAGCGTCAGGCCTTCGGGGTCGAGGACGCCGTCGATCACGCCGATTCCGTCCAACAGCTTCGAAATGTGCAATGAGCGCTTGTCGAACTGCTCCTGGCTGGTCTTTGCTTCGCGATCGGGATCGGCCTGCATTCGCCATGTTTCGAGGACCATCTTGAAGTCGGCGTGGGGCATCGTGGTCGCCCACCGGCAGAGCATCTGCTCATCCCGCTCGAAAACGTCCGCCACGGACTCGGCCCAAGCCCCGGTCAGTAGCCGCAGCGACGATTCGGCCAGGGCTCCTGAAGCGAACGCGGATCGAACGATGGGCATGCGTTGGATCCGCTCGGCGAGGTGCAGGGTGAGCTTGCAGAATCCAACGCCCTCACGGGTCGTGACCATCAGCCAGTCGGTCGGCGACCGGAACCCTTTCGCATAGAACGCCGCACCGTTGACGACGGCATCGACCTCGTCCAACTGCTCGGCACGCAGACGTCGCATCCCTCGTGTTGCGGCATCGACGGCGGGTGTCGGGACGGCGCGTTCGGCCATCTCCTCAACACACTCCGCAACCGCCTGCAAGATCATGTACTCCATTGAAGCACGGGGGTACTACAGAGATAGATAACCGCGTCACCCCAGCTCAGCGATGCTGTAGCGAAGTTTCGAGATCGCGATCACTCAAAGCGATATTGGCAGCGTGCGACACCGGTCACGAGAGCGAAGGCAGCCCGACCGAAGGTCCGCTTGCTGCCGCAAGCGTTCCGAGGGCCACACTGCCCCAGCGAATTGACTATCCGACCGGAGCGAGCGACGTCGTGTTCCTGCTCGAGAACCGAGGCGCCATTGGCGAGGGCGACATCGGGCGCGTCGAGATCGCCGTGTACGGCGACCGTGAATTCGTCTTCGAGCCGCTTGACGGATCGGGGCTCCGAACAGGCGCCATGAGTGAAGCAGACCTGCAGGGCCTTCTGCAGCTGAGCGACTCGGCCGGCCTGCTTCGCTCGGACGCTGTGCTCTCGGACCCCACGGAAGGCTCGTGCGAAGATGACTTCTTGGAGATGTTCTCGATCGCCGCTCAGGGGATGATGTTCGAGAACGACGTGTCGGTCTGCCTGATGACACCGGCGTTCTCGGCAGACCTTCAAGAGCTCCGAGAGACACTCACCCGGATGGAGTCCGTCGCCTTCGTGCCGGATGAGTGGGTCATCGTCGACGGACAGGGTTGCCGCGTCAGCGATACCGAAGGCGACGAGTTCCGGAGCCATCCGGTCTTCCCGCACGAGACCGGTCTGCCACTGGCTGACATCGTCCCGAGGTGCTGACCAGCCGACAATCGAAGCAAAGAACGACAGTCGGCAGACCACTCGATATCAACAGCGTGAAGGGTTCAGACTCCTTACTCGGGAACGGCACCTATTCGCTAGTCCATCCGCTCAGATCATGCGAGGCAGTGCAGCCGCATTCGTGGACGTGCTGACCGCTACTGGTTCTTGAGCGGGCGTGCATCTCAGCCGGGTTCGGGTTCGAGGACGGACCAGTCGGCGTCGGTTGCTGGTCGTAGTTGGTTGGCGGCTTCGAGGACGGTTTCTGGGTCGAGTCCGAAGCCGCCGAGGGTGTAGGTGTATCCGTCTTCTGACCAGAAGACGCCGAGGTAGGTAGACGCGTCGTTGGTGGCGGTGAAGGCTGGCAGGTCGTGCACTGTGGCGTTGGTGATGTTGTCGTAGTCGAGCCGTTCGAGAGCGATCAGGTCGGGATTCTCGACTCTCCATCCGAGCCACAACATCGGGTCGTCGTCGCCCGGCGGTGCACCGTCGAGTCGAGGGTTATACCAGCGGACCGAGGCGGGTGGGTGCTGCAACGATTCGAGTGGTGCGAACGGGTCTTCTGCGGTGGTGCCGACGGCTCGCTCGACGAGGCCGACGGGTAGCGCATCAGGTTCGATCACTGCGCCAACGCTGCTGCCGGCGAGCGTCGTGTTGTTGGCTGCGGTGAGCAGTTCGTCGTCGCTGAGTTGGTATCCGGTGAGCACGAAGAGCGTCTCGTCAGCCTGGAAGGCAACCGTCCGTCCGCTGCTCGTCGCGTCGCCGTACAGCCATCCAGCGGCGCCTCGTACGGTCACCTGGTCGGCGCCTACCGGTTGGTCCTTGGGAGGAAACGGTTGCGTCGCAGGAGTCGAGGCGAGCTTCAAGCGGGGCTGAAGCTCGGGCTGATCCATTGTCGCCGTGTACCAGCGCTGGATCGACACACTTTCAGGGAGCACTCCGTCGGGGGCCTCGGCGGTCCCAACGTAGGAGTATCCGGTGGCGTCGGCCAGAACGGCAGGGAACTGATCGAGGATCATGGCGCCACCCGGAACCGACACAACGCCCTCGGCTGGGAGTGTCGATTCGCTCGACGGTTCAGCACTGGGTTGCTGGGCCAGCGGGGGTGGCTGCTCGTCGGGTCGGTTTGTTCCCGCCCAGACTCCGACGATTCCAGCGATCGTCAGCACTCCTGCGGCGACCGCCATCAGCCGCCGAGGGTCGCGTTCGTGCCCGACGCTGCGACCAAGGTTGATGGTGAAATCGGGTTTGGACTCGGTGGGTGTGTTCGGGTCGAGTTGTCCGGCGAGTCGGGCGCGGATCTGATTTCGAGTCGCAGCGTCCAGGCTGGGGCGGTCGGGTCGCTGTGCGCGCACGACCTCGAGTACGTCGCTCATTGGATTGCCTCCGGTGTCGGGTTGTCGAGGTGTACTGACGAATGCAGATCGCGTCGGATGCGATTGAGTCGCGATCTCACCGTGCCGACGGGAATCCCGAAGATCTCGGCACACACCTTGTACGGCGTGTCTTCCCATGCGACCAGTAGCAGCAAGTCGCGGTCATCGGGTGCGAGATCGCCTACGGCGATCATCACGCGCTCTACTTCGGTGGCGGAATCGATTCGGTCAGCAACGTCGAGGAGGGCGTCGCCGGGAACGGCTGGCCTCATCGCAGCCCGATAGGTCGCTCGAAGACGGCGCTGCTCGGTACGCCAGTGCCGCCTCATCAAGTTGGTGGCGATCCCGAACAGCCAGGCACGTTCGCTCCCGCGAGCAGCGTCATATCGGTCAGGCTGCTTGAGCGCGATCTCGAACACGTCACCGACCACATCTGCCGCCGGCTCCCGCCCGAGTCGTCGAGCGACGTAGCCGTAGACGGCGTCGACGTGCTCGTCGAACAGTCGAGAAGCATCGTCGTCCACGACTTACTCTTGCCCGCTCAACCCACCGAGTTCATTCTGCGCCGCGAAATTCGTGGCCACTCGGTTCGAAGGACCAGCGCATAACAACACGGCGGTCAGCCCCCAAACACAGCGCGATAACGGCACGTCGGATCGGTCGAACCCGCTCAGATTGTGCACGCGATTGGTCGGCCCTGATCGGCCTGGGGTTCTCCGATGCCGCAATGAACTCCTTGGGAGGGTGCGTTGCTTGACGAGTTCGACCGGTTCAGGTTCACCCTTCTCAGGCGTTGATGGCGGCGATCGGTGATCGTTCTCATGTGATACTGGATGAGTGGATTGGCTCCTGCGGATGCTGAGGCGGTTGGGGGTAGCGCTGAGTAGCCCACGATTCCTGTTGCGGCTGCTGCTCGTTGGAGCGGTGCTGATGTTCCTGGTTCGTCCGCTGATTCCGAGAGTCGGGAACGCCGCCGATGAACTCGAGTCGATCAACCCGTGGCTGTGCGGTCTGGGTTTCGCTCTTCAGATTGTTTCGTTGTTCTGCTACTCGGTGATGACTCGCGTCGCGCTCGTCGACGAACAGCACCAGGTGAGCGTTGGTCGACTGTTCCGCATCCAACTCGTCTCTCGAGCGGTGAGTTCGACAGTGCCAGGCGGTGCCGCAGCAGGCCCCACGGTCGGATACCGGTTGATGAGATCGGCGGGAATCTCACCGCACGGTGCGAGCGCCGCGCTCGCATCAGCATCGGTGACGTCAGCGTTGATCTTGAATCTGCTCCTGTGGGGTGCCTTGGTTGTGTCTGTGCCGAGCTACGGATTCAACGCCATCTACGCCGGCGCCGCGCTTCTCGGCATCATCGTGATGCTCGCTGTCGCAGCCGTGTTCATCTCGATCATCGACGGCAGCAAGTTCGTTCAGCGCCCCGTCCGCTTCATCGCACGAAGGTTCCGTGCCGATCCCGAAGCGGTGACTCGATCGATCCGCAGGTTCGGCGAGCAGATCGAGTCGCTTCTGAACAACCGTCCCTTGATCGCAAGACTGTCGTTGTGGGCGAGCGCGAACTGGCTGTTGGACGCCATGTCGTTGTGGGTGTTCCTCCGGGCGTTCGGAGTGTCGATGAACCCCATTGGACTCCTGGTGGCATTCGGCGTTGCGAACGTCCTCGCTGCGATCCCGATCAGCCCTGGAGGACTCGGCATCGTCGAATGGGCGTACCTTCCCATCCTCGTCACGTTCGGCGCGACGCTCGACCAGGCCACGATCGCGGTCACCAGCTACCGGGTCGCCCAGTTCCTGTTCCCGATCGTTCTCGGCGGTTTTTCCTACGCTTCGCTGACCGTCGAGGCGCTCATCCAGCAGCGACGACACCCAGCTACCCACGGAAGCTTTTAACCCAACCCGCTCATAATTCCGGCCAAGAGACCGCTCAGAAGCAGCGAAGGATCGGCACCTCGGTGCTCGGCCAGGTGCGCGTGATTGACCGCTTGGTGTATTGTTGGTGTATGTCTCGCACCAACATCGACATCGACGACGAACTCTGCCAGCGGGTGATGGAGCGTTTCCATCTCAGCACGAAGCGCGAGGCCGTCAACCTTGCACTGCGCCATGTCGCAGGCGAACCGCTCGGCCTCGATAATGCACGGTCGATGCGCGGAAGCGGCTGGGACGGCGACCTCGACGAGATGCGTACGAGCAGGGCGTGATCCTCGTCGACACTTCGGCGTGGATCGAGTTTCTGCGAGACACCGGCTCGGAGGTCTGCGTCGCCGTCGACCGACTGCTTGATGCCGACCTTGCGATCTGTGACGCCGTGTCGATGGAAGTTCTTGCTGGCGCCCGCAACGAACGGCATCTGATCCAACTCCGTGGGTTGCTGGCCCGGGCGACGATGCTGCCCACGACTCCAGCCGACTACGACGACGCTGCATCGATGTACCGGTCCTGTCGCGCTCATGGCGAAACCGTCCGCAAGCTCATCGACTGTCTGATCGGCGCAGTTGCCGTCCGCGCAGGTGCCGAGATTCTCCACGCTGATGTCGATTTCGCGGCGCTCGCACGGCATACCGATGTGCGGCTACACCCCGACTCACGAAACTGACTCCTGCAGCCCGGACAGCGCATAACGACGGCGCCTCGAACGGTCCCTGACCGATCAGTACGGCACGTCGGCGCTCGGGCGACCGCTCCATATCACTGCGCGGCATCGGACTCGAACTGGGTTGTGTCCATGTGGGATGTGCCGATCAAGATGAGCCGACACACGGTCGGGTCAGGGTGCGATGGTGGGGTCGGTGACTCGCCCGATGAACAGCACGGTCCCGGCGCCGCGATCTCTGATCGCGTAGAGATAGGGCTGGTCGATGGTGACGGTCGGGCCGTGTGAACCTTCCATTACGCCGCCGGTGGCTGCGGCGGCTCGGGTGCCCTCTTCGTCGACTTCGATGAACGCTTCGTGCTCGACACGATCGAGCCAGAGCCCGCCACCGTCGACCATTCCCGAGAAGTCGGCGCCAGCACCGAACGCTGTGGGCATGCCCATCTCGGCGAGTGTGTCGTTCAACGTGAGGTGCGTTCGCGCGGACCATTTCGGTAGCGAGAGATGGATGCCGCCGTCGGTGATCGAGTCGAACACGCCGGTCAGCGATTCGGTGGTCAGGTTTGCTTCGAACTCGGCCAGATCGTTGGGCATCACGACGACCATGGAGAGCGCTCCACCGCCGTATGACAACTCGACCGCCTGGTACTCGTCGGTGACCGCTGAGGGGAGGTACTCGTCGTAGTGCATCGTGGCGACATCGACGGTTGAACCGTCGGCACGAGTGAACGGCTGCTCGGTGGTGGCTGCCGGGTCGAAAGGGAACTCCCACGGTGCGTCGAGCGCGATGGCGTTGACGAGCACCATCGCCGTCGACGCGTCGAATGAACCCTCGGGGAACAGTTCGGGAATCAGATCATTGGTCTGGTCTTCGACCCACCCGTTGATGACCTGTCGTTCGCTGTCGGCGTCGGCAGCGAAGTCGGCCTCGGCGAGCGGTGAGCCGTACACGCCGGTGAGCATGTCGAGATAGTCGTCACGCAACGGCAGTCCCGGCGTGGTCCACACCTTGTTGCCGGCGGTCCACGTCGTCGGGCTTCCCGCGGTGCGGGCGTCAAGGGTCAAGTCGTAGGCGTTGATGCCTTCCTGCCATCCAGCGGCATCTTCGGCGTGGAGCACCGTTGCCATCTCGGTTGCGGTGTCGCCGCGGGCACCGGCGTAGATCATTCCGAGTGTGAAGGTGACGCTGTACGGGCTGACGACTACGTTGCCCGACTCGCTCGCCGAGACCGAGGTGTAGAGGTCGGTGGCGAAGTCGTTCATTGCTGTGACCGCAGCTGTGGTGTTGCGGCCGTCGGCGTCGATGTTGACCGAACGTTCCGTGAGACTCCCGAAACGCAACGACAATCCGTCGGTCTGCGGATCAGCGTTGTCGGTGATCAATGAGTCAGGAACGTCGGAGCCAGTGTCGGGAGTTTTACTGCCGACCGACGACTCTCCGCCGGACCCGCACGCTGCCGCTGCGACCATCGAGACACCGACAAGGAGAATTCGCGCACGAGCCATACCAATAGGACGCTACGCGCAGCCCTCTGGTTCCCGAAGACCTCAAGGGCCCATCGATGCCGATCACGCATTCAAAGCACGCATATCACCAGTCCGACAGCAACCCCTGCCCCGATCAGATCGGCACGTCGGCGCTCATTCAGGTGCCCGAGATTGTTCAGATCC
Source organism: Ilumatobacteraceae bacterium (assembly GCA_963797925.1). Taxonomy (GTDB): domain Bacteria; phylum Actinomycetota; class Acidimicrobiia; order Acidimicrobiales; family Ilumatobacteraceae; genus Ilumatobacter_A. The sequence continues at coordinate 1,053,984 of CAWCQZ010000004.1, forward strand.
GTCAGGCATGCCGGCATGGTGGCTGGTACTCGCCCGTCGATCGGCGGTGACCTGACCTTCTTGCTCCGCCGGGTGTCGTCACTGACTGGCGCGGAATCTGATGGTGTCGAAGTCGATGTTGGGCACGGGGGAGGTTGTTGCTGCGTCGACATCGACCTCGATGAAAATTGGTGAGCCCTGCGACCGATTGCAGACGATGCGGTCGTCGATGAAGTCGGCCACGTCACAAAAGCCAGTGTCGATGCTCATGCCGTCTTCGACGAGTGTCAGCTCGGCCTTGCGGGACTCGGCTGTGGCGAGGTCGTATTGGTGGGTACGGAGTACCGGATCGAAGGCGTCGCCGACGAAGTCGGGTTGGAGGACCCAGATCGATTCGTCGAAGTCGACAAGGCTCAGGTTCGTTTCGGATGGCAGTTGTCGGGGCTCGGGCGGGCGCGCCAAAATGTGCGATCGACAGACGACCTGGTGGATGCGATCTTCACGTCGCCGGATAGCGAGCGCAACGGAGCGGCCCGCCGGTGAACGTTCAAATGGGCGGGCCGCAGGGCTTGACTCTGCTTCCTCTGAGGTTGTTCCCCTTCGAGGGGCGGGTTCGGGTTGGCGCTCCGTGGTGTCGTGCTCGCTCGCTGAGTCGGGCGATTGTGCTCGGTGGCCGATGACGGCGGCACGGCTCACTTCGACGAGGAATGAGTGTTCGAAGGCTTCCGCGATGAGCGGATCGACGGTTGGTGGGTTCGGTGTACGAGAGTTACGGGCATGTCGACTGAGCAGCGCGACCCGGCAAGACGATCTTGTGTCCACTCGACGACCTCGGGGATCAGCGGTGAGTCCGCTTCGACCAGCGGAACGTGATCGAGACCTGGGAACGTCCGGTAGTCGACAGGTTGACCTGCGGCGCAGAGGCTGTCGGCGTAGCCGCTCTGTACGGCGGGCAGGATCAGGCTGTCTGCTTGGCCCTGGGCGAGGAGGAGCGGCATCGGGAAGGGGCCGGTTGGAATGTTGTCTCGGAGCTGCTCGTTCAGTGCGCCGCTGTCGAGGTCGCCGGTGAAGATCGACATGTTTCCCACGGTGATCGCAGACACGAGCGTCGACAGTCCGAGGCAGCGTTTGGCGGCTTCGTCGAAGGCGGGACGCCCGGTTGCCCCTACGTAGTCGCTCACCTTCACGTCTGGGTACGTGTCGCTGTATGCCTTCAGGACATACGACGCGAACACGCCGCCTCCCGTCACGTTCTCCAAGTTGGTGGCGAGGCCGACCAGATCGCTCGCCGGAGCGAGCGCGGCGATGCCAGCGAGCGGAACATCTGGCGCGTAGCCGGGCTGGATCTGACCAGCCCAAAGCGCCGCCCCGCCGCCTTGGGAGTGACCCCAGACGACAGTCTGGCCCGCGAGCAACAGGTCCGTCAGCTCCCGTGCGGCACGAACCGAGTCGAGCACTGATCGTGCTTCGCCCTGACCAATGAGATACGGGTGCGGGCCGGCAGTACCGAGCCCGACGTAGTCCGTTGCCACGAGGACCCAACCGTTGTCGATCACCTTGTCGAGCGCAAAGAACGCTCCGGCAGCGAACGGATCGGGAAGCAGCGACGGGGCGCACTCCCGAGCGATTCCCGTCGTTCCATGGGCCAAGGCGATCACGGGCGCCGGGGACGAAGCTGGGACCGTGGGAGCGACCACGAGCGCGCTCGCCACCGCAACTTCGCCGTCGTCGCGTGTTGTCGTGTACAGGATTCGCCACGCTCGCGCCGAGGGAGGGATCGTGCGGGTGAACACCTCGCTACGAATGAGCCTGCCCGGTTCTGTCGGGACGTCGTCAGGAGCGGTGTAGAACGAGTCGACGTATGGTTCCCCCTCTTCGAGCTTGGCGCTGAGACCACCCAGCCCGACAGCGAGAATCAACGTGGACGTCGTGACCGCAAGGTGACCGAGCCGACGCGAGCGACTGTTCGGTTTCGGTTCGCTCCGCGCTGGGACGTGGCCGTTGCGGGACTCGAATGCGTGCCAACTGAGACGGACACCGAAGAGCAGGGTTCGAGCGCCGAACACGATGGCCACGACGAGCAGGGTGACGTCGGGCCACGTCAGCGCCAGCACACCGAACGCCACTCCCGCCAGCCCACCGATCCCAGACGCGACGCGCTGATCGACGGAGTTGCGAACGCCGCTGTTGATGTCGATCACGCCACGCACGATCATCGAGATCCCCACGACGACGGCGATTGCCGACGTCGACAGCTCCGGAACGGTCAGCACGGCGATGCCTGCGATCAACCAGCCAGCACCTGCCAGACGCTGCAACGAGCCCGAACCTGTGGCGGTGATATCGCCGAGTCCGGACACGATCATCACCAGACCAACCAGCAGCACCAGGACGGACAGCGTGCTGAACGGCCGAAAGATCAGCACCACTCCCAGCACCGCCGAGATCGATCCGAGAATCACCGTTGCCCACCAGGGCACCTGTCTCGACATCACCGGATGCTAGTCAGCGCGTGGAATCTTGCTGGCGACCCGACACGGATGACGTGTGTCGAACTCGGGCGACCTGTGGACTCGTTCAACGTCTGCGAATGAGCGCAACGATGGCCGAGCCACTGACGAGGGCCACCATCGCCACGATTGCGAGATAGAGAGTCGAGGAGTTGCTGCCCGTGCTGGGAAGAACGCCGGGCGGGGGAAAACGACGACCGCCGTTGTCGTGGTGGCCGGCAACGACGTGACCGGGTCCTCGACAACGCCGACGAACTCGCAGCACGATTCGAGCGAGCCGAGCCAGGCGACCTCCGCGAAGCAACCGCACGACGAACCGTGCGTGAGGCATTCGTCTCCCGAGCCGAGACCGAACGAGCCCTACGCGACGCAGTCGTCGAGGCCCGACACGACGGACACTCATGGGCATCGATCGGCGCCATGGTCGGCCGCTCGGGTGAGGCCGCTCGCCAGCGCTACGGTCAAGCAGTCAACGCCGAATAGCCGCTCGATATCACCGGGCGCTTCACCCACCGCTGACCGCTCGTGAACGGCACACATCTTCGCTCCTCTGACTACTCCATATTGATCGGCTGACGGAGCGTCGACGGATGCAACCCAAACGCCAGCACGGGGGACTACGCGAAGATGGTGTCGTGCCACCCTCCGTCGAGACTTGATGGTCCGTCCGAGGCGACGAACCTCGATGGGCATCGACTCATCAGCGAAGTCCCGGACGATCTCAGCGACCCCGGCGTCGGCGAGTTCGGGATCGGTGTGGGCGTATGTCTGGCAACCACTTCCTTCGCGTTCCAAGCGAACCAGACCTCTTGTCGTGGGTCGCCAGCGCGCAGCAGTCCAACGAGTGGTTCGTGCTGATGAACGCTGAGTCGCTCGGCCGCGATCGAGAGTCGACGCCGCACGCGGTAGAGCGGATCGTCGCGGCGACCGCGATGACCGCACGTTTCGTTCTGCACCCGGTGACGGCACTCATCGAGCTCGGTGCTGGCGAGCTTGACGACGTGGAACGGGTCCGCGACCTGGACCGCCAAAGGCAGCATCGTGTCGAACACGCTGCGGTAGCTGTTCGACAGATCAAGCGTCGCCCACTCGATCCGATCCCGCCACGCCTGCGGTCGCGCGGCGAGCCATCGGCACGGCTCGACCGCTGTCTTTCCGGGCACAACGTCGGGCAAGCCGACCATCAGCGTGCACATACGCTTCGCATCGGTTTCCAAGCAGGGGCTCCTCGCAACTCAACGACTTCGACATCGATGAGACTGCCAGAGCCCCTGTGGCGCGCCCGGGATCAACCCCGAACATCACCCAACCCTCAGATACGGAGAACCCGGAATCGCCCACCCGACGCCGACCGTTCGAACCATCGCGGAACTCGACGAGTTCGCAGCCCGATTCGACACCAGGCGCCTCAACCCGTTCAGCAGTGGAGCTCTTGATGCTCGCCGCTGGCTCGCCGGAGCCAGCGGCGCTGCACCCTTGTCGAAATCGCCGCCGATCGACTTCGACACCCCGAACCGTCACCGCCAGTCGTCGACGCCGAATCCTGTTTCGCGGCCAGCGCCATGTGCTTCACTCAAGACGACAACGCCGCTGGCGTCGAAACGCTGCTGGTGTACGCCACGACGAACGGCTGATCCGAACCGCTCAACTGACGGCTGGGGTTCACTCACGGGACCGGTCACCAGTACGAGCCGCCCTTGGCGCGGACCGCCGCGTAGAACAGGTCTGCGTCCAGCTTGCAAGCGGTGCGCTTGAAACCGGGGCCGTAGATCGTGTTGCATTGACGCTTCATGTTGGAGCGGAAAACACTGTCGACTGTCGAACGGCTGATTCCACTCTTCCCGTGGTTGCGGTACCCGAAATCGTGCCGGTTGCACGACTGCTTGAACTGCGATTTGCGCAGGGTCAAGACGGGGTGACTCGAGAGCTTCGGTGGGATCGAGCATCCGTCCGCATTCCAGTTGAGAGTCGGTGCCGGGTACTTCTTCTTGTAGTACGAATGCAGCGAGCCGCCGACGCGCTCCATGGTGACTGCGTACGCAGCGTCCTGGACCGGGCTGCCAGCACTGGCCACCGTTGATGAAACGAGCCCACCCGACGTTGTCCCGAGGCTGAGGGTGGCTGCCACCATCGCAGCCGATAGAAACTTTCTCACGCTGATCTCCTTGGTTCGGTGCCGGAGTGCGGAATGCGACGCCGGTCAGAATGATCATGAAGATCGACGACCGCCCTGGGAAGAAACAAGCGTGACTTGCGATAATCATTCGCGTGATTTGACGCCTGCGACGGAAACAGCTATCGGGGAGTGTCAGCGTCGTTGATTGGTCTCGTCATCTGCTCGACAAGGAGATCGAGGACAGATGCAAACAGAGTCCAGTCGTCGCCAATCCGCTCATCGTCGCGGTCGTCGCGACGCAGCCGAGGATGGTCGCTACTGGAAAAGTGCTGTAGCGCGAATCCGTCCGAGAGCGCCCCGATGGTGTCGGTGAGGTGCTCGATCGTGAAGGGCGGCCGCATCTCGCGCTCGTAGAACTTGATGACTCCAGCGTAAAGGTCGCGGAACATCCCCAACCCATCGTTCACCCGCGCTTCGGCCGCTCGGCGGACTTCAGGGTCGGTTGCGGCCGATGCCCGCGAGCGCGAGCGAGGTGTACCACACCTGTTCGGTTTCGGCGTCGCGAACCATGTTCCGGTTTCCGCCGACTCGCAACACCTCGCTCAACGGCGCGCGCTCCTCGATCAGCTCGCGCACGGTGCTGATCGTGTCGGCCAGTGCGTGACGATCGCGAAACTCGAGTGCGGCGGCTGCGAGATCGCGATGGAAGTCGCTCTGCGCGTCCCAGTACCGGTACAGAGTGCTCGTCGCATATCCGGGCCCGATGCGCGGCATCGGTCGCAGTCACGTGGCCGACGCCACTGCGCACCCCTCGTTCGTGCAGCAACGAGACACCGGCGGCGAGCAGCGAGACACGCGTGGACTCGGTCACCGTCTACCTCCACCGCATTCGCGATGTGAATGCGGCAACGGGGGAAAGCAGTCAGTTGTTGCGGAGCGGGTCGGACCTTCCGTGCACGGTCGGTGGCGCCGTAACACGTCTGCCAGCCCCCTGCGGACGTCAGCACCCAAGCTCTCTCCCGCTGCTTGCATCACTCGTCCACGATGCCACAGGCCAGAACGGAGCGGGTGCCGGTTCCAGCGCTCGGCTCCTTCTACCGATGCGCCGACCACTACCTCGACGGCCGGAAGTTGCGGTCTGCGCACAAATCAGCGTGAGAGCCGAAGGCCGCTGAGGCGCTCAGTACGGGCACATCGGTGCTCGGGCGGCCGCTCCAGAATGTGCGTCACGAACCCGGGTCAGGCGTTGGGATCTTGCAGGCTGGCTGGGATGTCTCGGCTGGTGTGAAGGAGTCGCCAGACGTCGACTGAAGTTTCGCGCTCCAAGTAGAACAACAGGTACGGAAATCTGCCGACTGCCACGACCCGGAGGTCCGGAACAGCGAGTTCGTACGCGAAGCGGAGCGATCCGAGCCGAGGATTTCGACCGATGCGTCTTGCTGCGGCTTCGACAGCGTCGACGAAGCGGATGGCTGTTGCGACGTCGGCTTCGGCGGCGTAGTAGCCGCTGGCTGATTCGAGATCGAACGTTGCCAGTTCTCGAAACTGGACCGGCTTCGCCGCCAAGAGTTCAGGCCTCCGTCGAGATGCGCTGACGCAGTGCGTCGAAGTAGGCGGCGTCGGCAACAACACCGGGACCGGAGTTCGCGCCTTCGAGGACGAGGTCGCGGAGGTGGCCTCGTTCGCGATCGCGTCGGATCAGATCGCGGACGTACTCGCTGGTCGACCCGTAGCCGTCGTGAGTGACCCGCTCATCGACGAAGATCTTCAGCTCGTCGGGCAGCGACACGTTCATCGTGGTCATGGACGACACACTAGCTGACTTGGCAAACCTTGTCATCCGGCGATCACCGAAGTAGCGCATATCTCCACGTCGGCAGCCACCGGCAGACCGCTCTGTATCGGCTCCAATGAGGGCGATCCGCTCGGCCAAGTGCTCCAGATTGTGCAGTCGACGGATGACCTGGTGGATGCGAGCTCCGCCGCCGGATAGAGCGTGGGCCGTGAGGTAGCCAGGAGCGTCGTTCTGATCGCCGAGTCGGTCGTCTGGCTGTTCAGTTGAGTTGCTGGGCGAGACCGATGAAGATGCCTTCGGGGCCTCGGACGTAGCACAGGCGATAGCTGTCCTCGTATTCGAGCGACCTCGCCGACCACTTCGCCACCGAGAGGGCCGAGGCGGGCAATGACGTCGTTGATGTCGTCGACGGCGAACATGACCCGGTGCATGCCGAGGGTGTTGTGTGGTGTGTTCTTCTGATCGATGTCGAGGACCGTGGGGTTGAGGTACTTCGCCAGTTCGATCGCGCCGTGGCCGTCGGGCGTGCGCATCATTGCGATGTCGCAGCAGACGCCGTCGAGTCCGACGCAGCGATCGACAAATTGCCCTTCGACTTGCGCTTCGCCCTCTAATTCCAATCCGAGTTCGGTGAAGAACTCGATGGCAGCCTTGATGTCGTCGACGACGATGCCGACGTTGTCCATTCTTTGTATCGCCATCAGTGTTCTCCTTGTCGGCCCGTATCGTGTGCGGGCCGCTGTGTTGTGGTCGGTTCGGCCGGTGATTGAACGTGCGAGGGTGGGTCAGTCCTCGATCACGTCGAGGCCGTGTTCTCGAAGCCGCGCAATGCTGTCGAGCATCCCTTGCAGGACTTCCGCATGGCAAACGACTCGCCGTCTCGCGTCGCTCGCCACCTCGTTGCGGTTGCGCTCGGCTACAGGTTCAACGAGTGGCAATTCACTCCACGAGTCGACGAGCAGCATCGCCCGACCTGACGAGACCCGCTCAAGAACGTGCATCAGCCAGTCGGTCCCAGATGAGCGCGATCGGCACCGACTGTGCTCGGCCCGATGCTCGAGAATGCGCGTCGACGCAAGGACCTTGCGAAGCTGTTTGTGGGCCCGATTCGACGTGACCCCGACATCAGTCGAGCCCTGCGGGTGCCACGGGAAGTCCAACGGCAGCGGCGCCAGCGTGTAGGCGCTCGTCCCACACGGCAACGGTGACCTCCGGCGAACCGAGAGCGAGAGCACTTGCAAGATGAACTGCGTCGGCTGCTCGTAGATGGTGCAGCCCAGCCAGCTCTCCGGCAACTTTCTCGACGTCGGCCGAGAGCTCGATCGGGCGCATCGAGGACCAGAAGATCTCCCACTCGTCTGCTGCAGCAGAAGCCTCGGAGTCAGTGAGGTCGTGATTGCGTCCCGCCGCTGCGAGAGCGGCGCGAACTTCGGGATACGCAAGCCGGCTCGACAATGCGGCGTCGGATGCGTTCCACAACGCCGCTGCCAGGTCAGACCCCGTCTCGTCGAGCACGAGTTTGACGAGCACGCTCGAATCGAAATAGACGATGGCCACCTTCAGACACGCTGCCGCGCTGACGATGTCAGCCACTGCTCGCTTCGGCTTCGGTCGGGATCGACCGCCAGCGATCGGGCGCGACGTCCGAGCGGCCGACGGTCAGCGCCGTGTGGCGTCGGTGAGCATCGGCCAGGGCACGAATCCGAGTCGCGGGATGCGGCCCTGGTGGGTGACCTCGAACTGGTCCGACTCGAGCAGCTTCTTGAGGCGACGCTTCGGGATCGGGCGGATCGGACGACCCGCGAGTTCGGTCGCGCGCTGGATCGCATCGTCGGCGAACCCGGTGACGGTGGCGATCGACGCGATCACGAGGCGTCCACCGGGACGCAGGATCCGTGCGAGTTCCGCGACCGCAGCCTCCTGGTCGGCGTACCAGTGGAACGACTCGGTGCAGGTGACGACGTCGAACGACCCGCCCGCGAGCGGGAGCCGCTGAGCATCGGCGCGGACGAACCCACGGAGGTTCGCCACGGCGTCGTCGGCCTCGGCACGCTCGGCTGCTCGCTCCAGCATGCCGTCGGAGAGGTCGGCGCCGACGACCGTCGCCTCGGGGAACTGCTCGCCCAGGCGCTGCGTCAGCTGACCTGTTCCGCAGCCGAGATCGAGCACGGCGTCCGGGTGGAGGCCGTCGAGCCGCGACGAGCACGGCGTCGTGAATCGGTCGGTAGGTGGTCGCCTGCAGCCCAGGACGGTCGTAGCTCGCCGACCAGAGGTCGAAGAAGATCGATTCAGCCGGTACCGACATGATCACACTCTGTCAGATATCGGGATGGCCCGCTGACGGAACGAGATCCGGACACGACCCGTTGCGGTCGTGGCGGTTGCATACTGGGATCGATGAGTGCCGCCGACGACCGTCCGACCGCTGCCAACTTCGTCCGCGAACTCGTGCTCGCCGACAACGAGCAGGGAACCTTCGGTGGGCGCGTGCAGACCCGGTTCCCGCCCGAACCGAACGGCTACCTGCACATCGGTCATGCCAAGGCGATCACGCGTCGACTTCGAACTCGCCGCGGAGTTCGACGGCGTGTGCAACCTGCGGTTCGACGACACGAACCCCGACACCGAGGACACGAGCTACGTCGATGCGATCATCGAAGATCTCGCCTGGCTCGGCTACCGGCAGGGTCGAGGACTACACGGCGCCGCTGTACGCCAGCGACTACTTCGAGCAGCTCTATCGCTGGGCCGAACTGCTGATCGAGCAGGGCAAGGCGTACGTCGACGAACAGGACGGCGAGACCATCTCGGAGCAGCGGGGCGGCTACGGCAACCCGGGCATCGAGAGCCCGCATCGCGACCGGCCGGTCGAAGAGAACCTCGACCTGTTCCGACGGATGCGCGCCGGCGAGTTCGCCGACGACGCGACGGTGCTCCGCGCCAAGGTCGACATGCAGCACGAGAACATGCAGATGCGCGACCCGGTGATGTACCGCATCCGGGCGGCCGAACACCACCGCACCGGCGACACGTGGAAGATCTACCCGACCTACGACTGGGCGCACGGTCAGAGCGATGCCATCGAAGGCGTCACCCACTCGTTGTGCACCCTCGAGTTCGACAGCCATCGAGACCTCTACGACTGGTACCTCGACCAACTGCGCGACGCCGGGGAGCTGCCCCACGAACAGCCGCGTCAGACCGAGTTCGCTCGGCTCGCGCTCACCCACACGATGACCTCGAAGCGCAAGCTGCTGCAGCTCGTCGAGGACGGCAAGGTCGACGGGTGGGACGATCCCCGGATGCCCACGCTCAGCGGGCTGCGGCGACGCGGCTACCCGGCCGAGTCGATCCGCGAGTTCTGCGCGTTCATCGGCGTGTCGCGGACCAACAGCCGCAACGAGATCGAACTGCTCGAGTCGTTCGTCCGGACGCGTCTGAACAAGCTCGCGCAGCGTCGCATGGCGGTGCTGCGGCCGCTCGAGGTCGTGATCACCAACTGGCCGACCGACGATGCCGGCGAACCCGTCGTCGAGCAGGTCGAACTGGTCAACAACCCCGAGAACGCCGACGACGGCACGCGCACCGCGCCGTTCTCCGGGCGGTTCTGGATCGAGCAGGACGACTTCATGGCCGAACCGCCCCCGAAGTACTTCCGCCTGACGCCGGGCCGGGAGGTGCGTCTGCGCGGCGCGTACTTCGTGACCTGCACCGGGTTCGAGACCGACGACGACGGAGCTGTCGACGCGCGTCCTCGTCACCTACGACCCCGAGACCGCGTGGCGGGAACGCTCCCGACGGCCGCAAGGTCAAGTCGACGATGCACTGGGTGTCCGCCGACCACGCCGTCGACGCACGGGTCGCGCTCTACGACCGTCTGTTCACGCACCGAGGTGCCGGGAGAGGCAACCGGCGACGTCGTTCGACGACCTCGATGCCGACTCCGTGAACTGCTCACCGGTTGCAAGCTCGAGCCGGCACTCGCCGACACGCCGCTCGGCACGGTCGTGCAGTTCGAGCGGCTCGGCTACTTCGCTCACGACCCCGACCAGCCGCTGCTGTTCCACCGCACGGTCGGCCTCCGCGACGAGTGGGCGAACATCCAGAAGCGGAAGAACTGACCGACGCGAGAGGGTCGGTCGGAGGCCGCAGTCCGGCCGGGACGCGTCACTCGCCGTCGCGACCGCACCCGGCCCGACCGGGTGAGTGTTCGATTGTGCACGCGCCGGTGCCTCGCGCTCGCTACATTGCGCCATGCTGAAGTTGCGACGTCCCATCGCGTTCGGAATCGTCTGCGCCGGTGCGCTGGCCTCCCCGCCATCCTGCTCCTGCCGACCGCCCAGGCCCGTCAGGCCGCACCCGGCGACATCGCAACGGTGACGTGCGATCCGGTCGGCATGTCCCGGCCTGCGCCAGAGCCGACACTCTTGTCGTTCGACCCACAGGTGCCGGAGCGGATCGTCGACACCCGCAACGAGATCGGTGGCGTCGACGAACCACTCGACGCCGGTTGCACGCATGCGGATCGACATGTCCGAGATCGGTGTCGAGGACGTCTCAGCCTTCGCGCTGTCGGTGACCGTGATCTCGTCCGAGACCGGCTTCTTCACGGCCTTCCCGTGCTCCGGTGGGCAACCGGGCACGTCGAGCGTGAACGCTCGACCGGGCATCCCGACACCGAACCTGGTCGTCGGGGTCCCCGACGACGACGGAATGCTGTGCCTGTTCTCCCAGAACGGCGGCAACGTCGTGATCGACGTGTCCGGATGGTGGGCCGACGGGCCGAACCGCTTCACGCCGATCGAACCCACGCGTGCCTACGACACCCGCACTCTCGACAACCCGGACAAGCTGCCGGCCAATTCGGTGAGCGACGTCGAGATCGCCGGAGTCGTCGTCCCCGACGACGCTGTGTCGGTCACCCTGAACGTCGCTGCGGTCGCACCCGAGACGGACGGATTCCTCGTCGTCTACCCGTGCGGGTTCCCCGTGCCGCTCGCCTCGAACCTGAACTTCGTCGCAGGCGAGCGACGCGCCGTCTCGGCGATCGTCGACCTCGGACCGAGGACCGACGCGGCGGCGTCGGGCCAGGCTGTGCGTGAGCGGCAACGCCGACCACCCACTTCCTCGTCGACGTCACCGGGTACAACGCTCCATCTGCATCCACCAGTCCCGACGTCGTCATCGAGCCGCGTGGCCGACACGCGTCGTCGACACCCGTGTCGCTGCAGTGCCGGGCGCGCGCTTCGCAGCGGGTACGACGCAGCGGTTCGACCTCTCCGAGCGTCGATCGACCGTCCCGACGAGGCGGTCGCCGTCGTGCTCAACGTCGTGGCGGTTCAGTGCCGACCGCGGCTTCGTTCCTGTCGATCACGCCGTGCACCGCCGGACCGCCGACCACGTCGTCGCTCAACTACGACCTGAACCAGACCGCGAACCTCGTCGTGACCGCACTCACGCCGACGACGGAGATCTGTGTCTTCGCCGACACGGCGGTGGACGTGGTGATCGACCTCGTCGGCGTCGTTCACCGGTCCGCGAGGGTTCGCTGGTCAACCAGCTGTCGCTCTCCGAGACCGACGGGACGCTGGTGCCGCTCGAACAGGACTTCGCCGTCGACGTCGCCGACTACACGACTCGCTGCGACAACCGATCGGAACCTGCGGCTCCGGCTCGGTCTCGCACCCGGGGTGACCGCGACGATCAACGGCGTCGAGGTCCCGCCTCGCGACCCGGTGCTGCCCGACCGCCCCACCCCGCTCGCACCCGACGGGCTGTTGACCGTCGAACTCCAGCGTGGCTCCGAGACCGCCGAGTACTACGTGCGGTGCCTGCCGACGGACTTCCCGACGCTGCTGGTGGAGACGGCCCAGGGCGCGACCCCGGGCTGGTACCTCACCGACCTCAACTCGCGTGCGACGACGGGCGCCGACTTCCTCGCGATCCTCGACGAGCGCGGCACGCCGGTCTGGTACCTCCGCCTCGACCGCTCGTTGATCGACGCCAAGCTCCTGTCGACCGGTGACCTGGTCGCCGCCCCGAACCCACGCGGGTTCACGGTCGATTCGGATCTCGGGCACCGAGTGTTCGGACTGGACGGCGAACTCATCGAGGTGCGGGTCACCGGGGATGACAACCTCCCCGCGAACAAGCACGACTATGTCGAGATCCCGTCCCTGCAGGGTGGCGACGCAGACGCAGTGATCAGCTACCCCGTCGTCACGGACGTCGATCTCACCGACCTGGATCTCTCGAACACGACCACGCAACCAACTTCCAGTGTCCGTCGTCGGTGCAGCAGAACTCGAAGACCATCGTGGACGGGACGGTCCTCGAACAGTCGGACGCCGGGACGTGGCGTTGGAACGCGAGCGACCACTTCGCGATCGAGGAGATCACCTTTCCGCTGTGCTTCAACAACTACCCGACCGAGAACTCGGGTGCCGGTGAGGTCGATCCGTTCCACATCAACGCCCTCGACCGGATCGAAGACCCCGACTGCGACCTGGAGTGCGACTATCTCGTCAGTATCCGTCACATGGATGCCGTGGTACGAGTCGATCGTGGGACCCGCGACCCGGACGGCCCCGGCCCCGACGGACCGTTGCCGCAAGACACCGGCTACGTCGAGTGGATCCTGTCGGGCACGGATGCGCCGGACCCGTCGACGCCGAACATCGTCGGCGGCCCCCGCTTCGATGCCCCCCGCCTGACGATCCTGAACGACCCGCTCGGCGGGCCGCTGCGGATGCACGACGTGATGCTCGAGGGGGATCGCCTCACGATGCACGACAACCGTACGGCATCGGGCCAACCCGCACGGTTCGTCGAGTACCGGATCGACACGAGTTCGGCCGACCCGGACGATTGGACCGCCACGCTGGTGCGCCAGATCAACGCGCCGTTCAACCTCACCAGCGGTTCGGTCGGGAGCGCCCGACCCGCGGACGACGGTTCGGTGCTGATGGGATGGGGCGCGTTGCGGCCGGTGTTCGTCGAGTACGCAGCGGACGGCGTCACCGAACTGCTCCGTGTCAACGTTCCCCAGGCGGCGCCGTATCGCATCGTGAAGTACGCGACCCGACGCCTTCGACGCCGATGAGCTTCGAGCCACCGCTGGGAGTGACGCCGAGCCGCCGACCCGCCGATCCGCGTCGACCAGTGACAACGGCAGTGACACCTTCAACGCGGGTCGACGAACAGGCTCTGGACGCTGCGACCGACTCGACCGTCGGCGTCGTAGAGCGCCGACTCGGCGAAGCCCGCACCGGTCGACATCGTGTCCGTGCCGTAGACGCGAGTGGCTGACCATGCCGATCCACTCGCCGACCGGCGGCCGTGGCGAGGTGCACGGTGAGGTCGGGGTTGATGTAGAGGAAGTCCTCGTAAGGCGATCGCGCTGCTCACACCGTTGCCGAAGTCGGCCGCCGCCGCGGCGCGCTGCACACCCGTTAGTGGCTCCTCGGCGACGAGCCGCGAGGTCAGCCTGATCCACAACGGATCGGTCCCGGATCGTTCCAGCTGCCCGTCGACGATCCGGTGCTCGGCCCCGTGACTGTGGAACGCGATCGTGCCTGTCGCCGACGTGCCCAGAGAGACCTTCTCGAGGCGTCCGCGTCTCGGGAGTCCCCGGAGAGTTCCGGGCGGTGCAGTCGGATGCTCGGGCAGGTCGAAGTGTCGCGACGGCGTACGCGGAGGGCTCTGACCTTGGCGATCTCGAGACCGTTCGTCGTCGCTCAGCGATGCCGCCACGACCGACACCTTGCGACCGCGCGCGCTCGACGTCGGTCGAGAGACGCAGCGGCACGCCGACGGGGACGGGTCGTGTCAGCTCGATGGTGAGACGGGTGATCTGCCAGGTGCCGGGTTCGATCGTCGCCGACGGTCTCGCACGCTCGCGCCAGCAGCGCCGACACCGGGTCCGCCGTGACAGTGCAGCGGGTCCCACGGACCGCTGGCGACTCGGTCGGCCGTCCACCACTCGCCCGGTGCGGGACGAGTCGTTCGACGGATTCCCACGGGTGCACGGCGGCTCGAACAGCGCCGGCGGTACGGGCCATCATCCGACCTCGAGCGGCAGGAGGGCGTCGGCGGCCTCGCTCGAGGTGGGCGACCCAGCCGTCGGCGTCGACCGGTTCGTCGAGTGGGAGCACGACGAACTTGGTGGTGCCGACGTCGACGAAGCGGCCGATCAGTCTCCTGCAGCGAGGTCCCACGAGTCGGGCACCAACTCGCGTGACGTCGTCGAGGTCGGGTCGACGCTTCGCGAGCAGCCGTTGGAGTACGGCTCGGGGACGTCGCCGAACGAGTACGGGATGAGCACGCCGTAGTGGTCGTCCTCGATCTCGCGATCGTGCTCGACGCACACCTGCTCGATCGTCGACGCGCCCGGCCTCGGCGTCGGCGGGCAGGACGAACGACGGCAAGCCAACCGTCGGCGAGTCGACCGACACGCTTCAGTTCGGACGGTGCGATGCCACCGAGCCACACGTCCATCCGCTTCGGTGCGGGCCGCACGAACGACGCCGTCGTACGTGAAGCGCGGCCCGTCGTGGGCGAACGGCTCGCCGGTCCAACACTTGCGCATCACCTCGAGCGTCTCGTCGAAGATCGCTGCTCGCTCGTTCCGCTCGACGCCGAAGGCCTGCTGCTCGATCGGGTCGACGGCACCGAGCCCGAAGGCCGGGAGCAGCCGTCCGGCCGACATCGAGGCGAGCGTGGCGAGTTCCTTCGCCAACACGACGGGGTTTCGGCCCGGCAGCACCATCACCGACATCCCGAACTTCAGTTTCGTCGTGCGTCCGGCGCCGTAGGCCATGGCGACGAGCGGGTCGGGGGCCTCGCCGCTGATCTTCTCCGACAGCCACAGCGAGTCGAAGCCGAGCGCTTCGAGTGCGTCGACGACGGCGCCGTAGGTCTCGTCGTGCAGGCTGGTCCGGGTGCCGAGGCCGTATCCGATCGCGGACCTTCATGTCGGTCGTCGTGTGCTGCTCGATGCTCATCGGCTGCGACGGCTCGACGATGTCGGCCATGTCGCCGACTGGCGCTCAGGAACGGTGAGTGGTCGGTGTCGAGTTCGATCCGGTGGGTGCAACGTTCGGCCATGACCGCCTGATGCTCGGGGTGGACCGCTCGATCTCGACCGCACACGACGTACGTCGACTCGATGTCGTTGCGCGGGGCGCCGTCGACGACGTCGGTCATGGTCGACATGGTCTGCGGACAGAGTCGTGGCAGTGCAGCGGCGACCGACCTCGCGGCGAACACTCGCCGTAGAGGGCGCCGGGCGCGGTGGCGTGGTCGAGCGTGGTCGCCGTCCCGTCATGGGTCGGGATCATGGCTGCGGAGAGTGCGACATCTCGCCGTTCGATCGAGCCGAGTGCACCGAGGACCGACTCACCGGCATCGAGAGCGAACGCAGCGACGTAGACGAGGTGGCCGATGTCGTCGCGGCCGGCAGCGGCCTGGGTGATGACGGCGCCTCCGTAGCTGTGACCGACGAGCACGACGGGTCCGGGTCGCGTCACGGTCGGCGGAGCATGTCGAGGGTGTCGCCGAGGGCGCTCGCGTGGCCGTGCAGTCCGGTCGCCTGATCCGTGGACACACCGTGGCCGGGAAGGTCGACGGCAAGCGATGCGATGCCCCGTCGGTCGAGTTCGGCTTGCAGGCCGGCCCAGCACCAGGCTCCGTGCCAGGCGCCGTGGACGAACACGACCATCGCGGCTCGGGTGATCGCAGCGTCGAGAGGATCGGTGTCGTCGGTGGTCGCCGTGTTCGAGGTCACCGTCTGATCGTGTCACACGGTCATCGTGGTGATGCAGGCCGAGGGTGGCCGGTCGGGAGTCGACTCGATGTCAGCTGCGCACGGAGACGATCACCATGTCGGCGATCGCCCGGCGGCGAATCCGCTCGGTCTGGATCGAACTGGCGACGAAGGCGACGAGGATCACCGGCAGCACCACGGCGGCCTGCGGGACGTTGCCGACGCGGGAGACGCCGAAGGCCACGAGCGCAGCGAGCACGGAGATGACGGCGGCGAGCTTGATGGCGGCGTTCCAGGTGCGGCGGCTGACTTCCATGTCCTCGAGCATGCAACGTCTTCGTCAGCGCGGCGAGCGAACCGGAGCCTTGCTCGCGAACTGTCATGCGATCGCGACAATCGTTGTGAAACCGCGTAGGTGTGGGATGACGGACCGGTGACGATTCGCGCGCCGGAACATGTCGTTGTCATTCGCGTCCTGGTGGCCCGGCTGGCGGCCGTCACCGCTCGACGCACACCGAGTGGGTCGGGTCACGAGCGCGTTCCGTAGAGTCGGCGCCATGACCGACGCTGCGATCGCCCCGCCCACCGTTCCCGATCCGATGGCGCTGTTCCGGCTCGACGACCAGGTGGCGATCGTGACCGGAGCATCGTCCGGGCTCGGCGAGCGATTCGCCCGGGTCCTCGCGGCGATGGGAGCGAAGGTCGTGGTCGCTGCCCGTCGCATCGACCGGCTCGATGCGCTCGCCGCCGAGCTCCCCGGCTCGCTCGCCGTCGAGGCCGATCTCTCGATCGCTGCGGACCGAGAGCGGCTCGTTGCGCAGACCCTCGAACACTTCGGTCGGGTGGACGTGCTCGTCAACAACGCGGGAATCGGTTCGGCCACGCGAATCGAGGACGAGACGCTCGACGAGTTCCGGTTCGCGATGGAGGTCAACGTGACGGCGATCTGGCATCTCTCGAAGCTGTGTGGCGAGTCGATGGTCGCCGCCGGGTCGGGCTCGATCGTCAACGTCGCCTCGATGCTCGGCCATGTCGCGTCGGCACCGGTCAAGCAGGCGCACTACTGCGCAAGCAAGGGCGCCGTGATCAACATGACCCGCGAACTCGCCGCGCAGTGGGGCCGCAAGGGTGTGCGGGTGAATGCGCTCAGTCCGGGGTGGTTCAAGTCGGAGATGACCGGGGACATGGACACCGACGAAGGGAGTCAGGCGTTCGTGAAGGCGAATGCGATGCTCCCGCGCATGGGCAACGAGGACGAACTGGACGGCGCCCTGTTGTTGCTGGCCAGTCGGGCCGGCGGCTACATGACCGGCCACAGCCTGCTCGTCGACGGCGGCTGGACCGCCCGCTGAGTCGTGGTCGTCCGGCGATGCTGACCGAGCGGTTGGAGGTACGCACTCCCGTGGAGGGCGATCGTGATCGATTCGTCGAACTGTTCGGCGACCCGGAGTTCATGGTGTTCTCCGGCGGCGTGCTCGACGCGGCCGGAGCCAACGAACGGTTCGATCACATGCAGGAACTCGCTGTCGAGTTGCCGTATGCGAAGCGGCCGATCGTGGAGCGTGCGACCGGTTCGATCCTCGGGTACACCGGCGTCGATCGTTTCGAGTTCGAAGGCTCGACGCGGTTGGAGTTCGGCTGGCGGCTGATCCCGTCGGCGAGAGGAGTCGGCTATGCAACGGAGGCCGCACGTGCGGTCCTGGCCGTCTTGGAACGCGAGTTCACCGGCACGGTGCTCGCGATGATCGACCCGGAGAACGATCCGTCGAAGTCTGTCGCGCGCCGCCTCGGCTTCGAGTTCTGGAAGCTCGCGACGGTCGGCGGGTACCTGGACGAGATCCATCGTCGTGAAGTCGGCTGAATCGCAGATCCAGATATCGAGGAGTGTGCCTGACCAGCGAGAACACGATCGAACTTGTGTTCGTAGCACATACGTTCGATACTGAGGTGGATGGGATTCAACAACCCGTCCTGGTCGTGGAGCGAACTGGAGTCGACGCTGTCCGACCGGGGCCGCACTCCACAGGCGCCACGCACCGGTCGTGACGGGCGCGCCCCGGGTTCGCCGTCGTGGAACGGTGGCGGTGACAGCCCGGCATGGAGCCGCAAGCGGCAACCGTTCGAACCACCCGAGGATCTGGTCGCCGCTGGAGCGCCCACCGACGTCGTGCCGTATGCCGAGCTGCACTGCCACACGAACTTCTCGTTCCTCGACGGAGCGTCGCACCCCGAGGAGTTGGCGGTCGAAGCGGCCCGTCTCGGATTGGAGGCGTTGGCGGTCACCGACCACAACGGCTTCTACGGGGTGGTCCGCTTCGCCGAAGCAGCCAAGGCGGTCGGGCTGGCCACCGTGTTCGGCACGGAGATCACACTCACGGCGCGGCGTGACGGCAGCCTGCTCGAGCACAGTGTTGCCCGGTCGGAGACGCGACACGCAGACGCAGATCGACACCGGCCTCGTCCCCGACTCGCACGCTCCCGACCCGGCCGGCACCCACCTGCTCGTGCTCGCCGACGGCCCGACCGGGTACGCCCGGCTGTCGCGGCATCCTGAGCCAGGGTCACCTGGCGGGGGAGAAGGGCGCTCCACAGTTCGCGTTCGACGATCTGGTCGGTGGCGGCGACACGGGTCTGGTCGGCCCGACCGGTACGCACGGCTGGGTGCTCACGGGCTGTCGCAAGGGCGCCGTGCCGGCTGCGCTGATGAAGGATGGTGTGGATGCGGCTCGTCGGGAGCTCGAGCGTCTCGTCGACGCGTTCGGGCGCGACCGGGTGCTGGTCGAACTGTGGGATCACGGCGACCCGATCGACTCGTCGCGCAACGATGCGCTGTACGCGATCGCGCAGCGTGTCGGTGTGGCCTGCGTCGCGACGAACAACGTGCACTACGCCACCCCGAGCCAGCGCAAGCTCGCCACGGCACTCGCCGCGGTTCGCTCGCGGCGCAGCCTCGCCGAGGTCGATGCATGGCTGCCGTCGTCGGCTGGCGCCCATCTGCGGTCGGGTGCCGAGCAGGCGCACCGCTTCGCCCGGTACCCCGGTGCGGTCGAGATGGCGGTGGAGATCGCCCGGGCCGCGGCGTTCGACCTGTCGCTCGTTGCGCCGAACCTGCCGCCGTTCCCGTGCGAGAACGGTCCCGACGGCTCACCGGTCACCGAGATGGAGATGCTGCGACGCGTCGTCGACCGGGGTGCAGCCGTCCGGTACGGCGACACGACCGCCACCGGGCGAGGACCTGTCGTTGCGTGCGCGGGCGTGGAAGACGATCGACCACGAACTCGCACTGATCGAGCAGCTCGACTTCGCCGGCTACTTCCTCATCGTGTGGGACCTCGTCGAGTTCTGTCGCCGCTCGAACATCTACTGCCAGGGTCGAGGAAGCGCTGCGAACTCGGCGGTCTGTTACGCCATCGGCGTGACTGCGGCCGACGCCGTGTCGCTCGGCCTGCTGTTCGAGCGCTTCCTGTCGCCGGAGCGTGACGGGCCGCCCGACATCGACATCGACATCGAGTCCGACCGGCGCGAAGAGGTCATCCAGTACGTGTACGAGACGTACGGACGCCATCACACCGCGCAGGTCGCCAACGTCATCACGTACCGGTCGCGGTCGTCGATCCGGGACATGGCCAAGGCGCTCGGATACGAACCGGGCCAGCAGGACGCATGGTCGAAGGAGGTCGACGCGTGGGGCAACGTGTCGTCCACCGCCGAGCAGGACGACTGCACGATTCCCGCCGCAGTGCTCGAATTGGCGAAGGAGATCGAGGACGCGCCGCGCCACCTGGGCATCCACTCGGGCGGCATGGTCATCGCCGACCGGCCGGTCGTGGAGGTGTGCCCGGTCGAGTGGGGGCGGATGGAGAAGCGCTCGGTGCTGCAGTGGGACAAGGAGGACTGCGCCGCCACCGGCCTGGTGAAGTTCGACCTGCTCGGCCTCGGCATGCTCTCGGCGCTGCACTACGCGGTCGACCTGGTCCGTGACCACCGGGGCTACGAGATCGACCTCGCCACGATCCCTCAGGACGACGACGTGTATTCGATGCTGTGTCGGGCCGACACGGTCGGGCGTGTTCCAGATCGAGTCGCGAGCACAGATGGCGACGCTGCCGCGCCTCAAGCCCCGCAAGTTCTACGACCTGGTGGTCGAGGTCGCGCTCATCCGGCCCGGCCCGATCCAGGGCGGTTCGGTGCACCCGTACATCCGTCGTCGCAACGGCCAGGAACCGATCACGTACCTGCACCCACTGCTCGAGAACTCGCTCGCGAAGACACTCGGCGTGCCGCTGTTCCAGGAACAGATGATGCAGATGGCGATGGACGTGGCGAGCTTCAGTCCGGCCGAGGCCGACGAGTTGCGCCAGGCGATGGGCTCGAAGCGGTCGGCGCGACGGATGGAGGCGCTCAAGGAGCGGCTGTACGATCGGGATGAAGGGCAACGGGATCGACGGCGACATCGCCGACGAGCTGTTCACCAAGCTCAAGGCGTTCGCCAACTACGGGTTCCCAGAATCTCACTCGGTGTCGTTCGCCTACCTGGTCTACGCATCTTCGTGGATCAAGCACTACGAGCCGGCCGCGTTCTGTGCTGCGCTGCTCAACGCGCAGCCGATGGGGTTCTGGTCGCCACACACGCTGGTGCAGGACGCTCGACGCCATGGCGTCACGGTGCACACGCCCGACCTCAACGCGTCGGGAGCCGGAGCCACGCTGGAGCCGTGCGAAGGCTCACTCGGGTCCACCGCCCGGCCGACCTCTCACGGATTCGCCACCTCCTCGCCAAAGGGGGCAGAAGTGCCAGGCACTTCTGCCCCCTTTGGCGAGGAGTCGTTGGCGATGGGGTTGGCCGTGCGGTTGGGATTGGGTTCGATCCGCTCGATCGGGGCCGACCTCGCCGAGCAGATCGAGGCGGAGCGCAAGCAGGGCGGGTTGTTCTCCAGCACCGAGGACTTGGTGCGGCGGGTGCCGTCGCTCACCCTCGGCAATCTCGAAGCGATCTCCACCGCCGGTGTGTTCGAGGAATGTCTCGGCCTGGACCGACGCGAGTCGCTGTGGACCGTGGGTGCCACGTCGCAGTCGAGACCGGGCCGCTTGGAAGGGGTGGTCACCGGTGCCGAGGCGCCGCGCCTGCCGGGCATGACGCCGGTCGAGGTGGCGGTGGCCGACCTGTGGGCGACCGGTGTGTCACCCGAGGGGCACCCGACGATCTTCGTCCGCCAGGAGATGAACCGGCTCGGCGTGTTGACGTCGAAGGACCTGTGGGATGCCGAGCCGACGTCCACGGTCCGAGTGGCCGGTGTGGTCACGCATCGCCAGCGCCCTCAGACGGCGCAGGGCACGACCTTCCTCAACTTGGAAGACGAGTTCGGCCTGATCAACGTCGTGGTGTCGAAGGGGTGCTGGAACCGGTTTCGCAAGGTCGCCAGAGGTGCACCGGCGATGCTGATCCGCGGTCGGCTCGAACGAGCCGAAGGCGTGATCAACATCGTGGCCGATCACCTCGCTGTGCTCCCCATGCCCGGCAAGACGACCAGCCGCGACTTCCGCTGACACCGTGCCCGCGTCGAGTGCTTGCGTCACGTCGGGATGGAGATCACGACGAGATCGGTGGGCTCCTGGAACTCGGACGGGAGGAGCTTGGTGACGTCGCGACGCGTACCGACGACCTGCACCAGGACGAGTCCGTCCGGCGTGTCGATCACGCCTTTCGCTCGAGCGATGTGTCCACCGATGTGGCGGGGGAGCGAGTCGATCAGGGCATCGATGCCGGCCTGGTCGAGTGGGCCGTCGACGGGGACCGTGTTGACGTCGTGCAGGTCGAACAGCGTGGGCCCTGGAACGCGTGCTGCGTCGCCCGCCTGGTGCCCGCCGAGAGCAAGGAATCGACCGAGGGCGCCAGGTTCGCGTCGGCCGCGACCACCGTCGGCAACGGCGATGTTCGGAGCGAGGTCGCCAAGCCGTGATCGAGCGGCGTCGACTGCATCGGAGGCGGCGACATCGGTCTTGGTGAGCACCAGTAGGTCGGCCTCACGAATCTGGCGGTCGAGGTGCGTGCGGATCCATGTCGGCATCTCGTCGTCGAGGAGTTGGTCGACGGCAACGACCACGACGACGCCGTCGAGGAGGAACCCGGCCGACTGGCCCCAGGGGACCACGTTGGAGGGTTCGGCGACGCCGCTCAACTCCACGATCACGTGCTCGGGCGGTTCTGGCCGTTCGCGGATCTGGTCGAACGCGGCGCCGAAGCCGTCGATCGACGAACAACAGACACATCCGTCGGTCAATTCGATGGTGTCACCCGCCCGTTTGCGGATCAGCTTGGCGTCGATGTTGATCGCGCCGACGTCGTTGACGATGACGGCGATCGGACGATCCGTCTCGGCGAGGATCTCGTTGATCGCCGTGGTCTTGCCCGCACCGAGGTAGCCGCCGACGAACGTGATCGGCACACGGCGACCGTCCCACGGCAAGTAGTCGGGTTCGGTGTAGGGCACGCGAGCGAGGCTACGTCTGCAGAGTCGACACGCCGATGTGTCGTGCCAGGTGATCGGGTCGTGCTGGCGAGTGGCGTGCGGGGATCAGCTCTCGTCGCCCTCGAAGCCGAGGTTCTCGCCCTTCTCGACCTCGGTGTCCACTTCCGAATCGACCGTCGGGTCGAAGGGGACCTCCTCGTCACCCGTCGGTTCGACGTCCGGAGTCTCGTCGGACGCGCACCCCACGAGCGGGGCGACGGTGAGAACGGCAGCGAGCAGGGCGATGCGTCGTGTGAGCATGCCCGAGCTTCCCCGTTGCGGTCTCTCGTCAATCATTCGATTCGATGATCGTGCGCCGAATCCCGGGTGGACGAACAGCTCGGATCACCGGACCGGGTCAGCGCCCATCGACAGGTGCAGCGGGCCGCCGTCGCCTTCGGGCCACGGGTTGGCCAAGGCGACCTCCTCGTTCAGTTCGACGCCGAGGCCAGGCTCCTTCGAGGGGATCACGTAGCCCTCCTCCCACACGATCGGGCTGTTCAACAGATCGGCGTGGAAACCGTTCCACTCGCGGATGCCTTCGATGATCAACAGGTTCGGCAACGTCGCAGCCAGCTGCACGTTGGCGGCGCCGAGGATGGGCCCGGAGTAGAGGTGTGGAGCGATCTGGCAGCCGTTGGCTTCGGCGATCGCAGCAATCTTCTTGCCGGCCAGGATTCCGCCGCAACGCCCGAGATTCGGCTGCCACACCGACGCCGCCTGATGGCGACCGAGCGCCGCGAACTCCGACACCGTCGTGAGGCGCTCACCGGTGGCGATCGGGATCGTGGTCGACGCGGCGACCCTGGCCATCTCGTGCGGGAGGTCGGCGGCGCACGGTTCCTCGAACCACAGCGGATCGAACGGTTCCAGTTCGCGTGCGAGGCGGATGGCGCCGGCAGCGGTGAACTGTCCGTGCGTCCCGAACAACAGGTCGGCACGAGAGCCGACAGCGCCGCGGAACGTCGACATCATCCGTGCCGAATCGACGATGTCGTCCTGGCTCGGCATGTGACCGTCGAACGCCGTGTACGGGCCGGCCGGGTCGAACTTCAGTGCAGTGAAACCACGCTCGAGTTCGTTGACAGCACGCGCCGCAGCGTGGTCGGGGTCCGTGTACACCTCACGGAACCCGGCACTCGGGTAGAGGTAGGTGTAGGTCCGAAGCTTCTCGTGGACACGGCCGCCGAGCAGATCGTAGATCGGCTTGCCAGCGTCCTTGCCGACGATGTCCCAACACGCCATCTCGAGCCCGCTCATGATGCCGACGAGGGTCGGATCCGGCCGCAGCGAGTAACCGCTGGAGTAGATCCGGCGCCACATCAGTTCGATGCGGTTCGGATCCTGATCGACGACCCAGCGTGCTGCGACGTCGTCGACCATCGCTGCGATCGTGTGCGGGCCGAAGGTGGCTGCGTAGATCTCGCCGTACCCGACGATGCCGGTGTCGGTCGTCAGCTTGACGACGATGAAGTACTTGCCGCCGAACGCCGGTGGCGGATTCTTGATGACGAACGTGGTGACGTCGGTGATCTTCACGCCGTCGAGCCTGCCACACGGTTGCAACGGTCACACCCTGCCGGTTTCGGCGTGGCCGCCTCCGGATGCCACGCTGCCCCGGTGTCCGACACGCTTGACCAATCGTCCGACCGAGACACGACGGCTCCGCCTCCGCGATTCCGTCTCCTCGAACTCGCCGACGGGCCGGACTCCACCACGTTCCGGCTCGAGGTGCTTCCCGCGCTCTGCACACCGTTCGCCTTCTTGTACGGAGGGTCCGGCATCGCCGCCTCGGTCGAAGCGTCGGAGCAGGCAACGGGCCGCCCGTTGCAGTGGATCACGACGCAGTACGTCGGATCCCCGAAGCCGGGCGACGTCGTCGACTTCGACGTGAACATCGCAGCGACCGGGCGAGCGACGACGCAGACCCAGGTCACGGGCACCGTCGACGGAGCGGTCGTGCTCGCCTCGGTCTGTGCGCACAACGTTCGGCCCGCCGGTGACGAGAACGCATTCGGAACCATGCCGGAGGTGCCGGGCCCTGGCGAATCACGATCCTTCGACGAGATCTTCCAGACCGATGTGTCGGCGTCGTTCTTCGACTCGTTCGAACGTCGGATCGCGATCGGCAAGTTCGCGGGCGAAGCGGTCGGAGATCCACAGACGGACGGCCTGGCGATGTGGGTCCGAATGTTCGATCAGGGCATCGGGAGCCCGGCGACACAGGGCTTCGTCGCAGACCTCGGACCGCTCGCCGTGTGCGCGTCCCTCGGCGTCGCGCCAGGAGGGACCAGCCTCGACAACACGATTCGGGTCGTCGACCCGACACCCGGTGACTGGGTGCTCATCGAGATCGAAGCCGACGGCTTCCACCGTTCGGTCGGGCACTCGACGGCACGACTGTGGAGCGAGGACGGTCGACTTCTCGGGCTCGCCCAACAGTCCGCAATCGTCCGCACCAGTCACCACCAGCCGGCACCGTGACCACACCGACCGCGTTTGCACAGGTTCCTCACCGACGACGTCGACGTCGTCACTGTGCGCCTGGTCGTGATCAGACGCCGGTGTCGACGGGTGCGGCGGGGAGGCCCTTCGCTGCGAGATCCTGCAGCAATTCTCCGAGTCGGCCGGGTGCGAATCGAACACCTGCTTCCGCGGCGGTGACGATCTCGTCGATCGACCACCAGCGCAAGTTCGTGGAGGCGCTCGTCGCGCAGTTGCTGCCACGACAACGCGGGTGTCGGCTCGAACCGAGCTGGAACGGGGACGTGGTGATACCGGTCGCGCCTGGCCATCCCACATGCCGTCGATGAACGGGATGATGTGCTCGCGACTCCAGATGTGAGGACCGATGTCGGCGTCGTACAACCCGACCTCTTCGACGAGTTCCCGATGCAGTGCCGTCAGGTGATCCTCACCTGGGTCGAGCCCGCCTCCGGGCAGCGCCCACATCGTCCCGGTCGGAAACTCGAAACGCACGAGCAGGACGGAGTCGTCCGCCGTGAGCAACACCGCTCGAACCGCCTGGCGGATGCGAAGTGGAGCGCTCAATCGATCGGGGTGTCGCGGTTGACGTTGTCGCTGAAGGACTTGTACATCTCGTACACGTCCTTGCACTTCTGACAGACCGGGAGTTGCTTCGGATCCTTCGACGGCACCCAGACGAAGCCACAGAGCGCTTCGATCGGAGTGCCCATGACGCGTGCTTCGAGGACGATGGCCGCGCCGTTCTCGCCGGGTCCCGCCTTGACGATGTGCGCCGATGTCGGCTCGCCCGTCTCTGTCTCGGAGTCGGTGTCCGTGTCGAAGTCGACCTGTGGCATCGTCTCGAGATCGGTCATGACAGCATTCTTGCAGGCGGGGGAGCATCCGAGGCCTCCCCGTGGTCGAACAGACAACATGCGGTGAACATCGAGGTCCGTCGTTTGAGACGAACGTCCGTGCGGTACGGTCATGTCATGTTGATCACGATCATTACCGCTGTCGCTGCCGCTGCTGCGGTCATCGGTGGTGTGATCGCAACACAACGCGAGCCCGAACCGGCGTTGATCCCGATCCCGGTCAAGCGCCCGCGTCGGCCACAAGCCGACTGATCTCGGCCGCAAGCCGACTGATGGTTGACCGCTCGATCCGGGCGAGTTCGCTGCGTCGGCCCATGCGTTGAGACGTACGCCACATCGCTCTGATCGCAGCGTCGCGCCGCGGTTCGGGCAGGGTGGCCCTCGATGACAGGTCACGACGAGCGCGTCGCCCAGGCAATGGCGGAGCACGAAGAGGAGCGCGGTGCGTTCGCGTCGTTGTCGATCGTGGGGTACCGCCGACTGTGGTTCGCCGGCACGTTCGCCTTCATGTCGGTGCAGATGCAGTTCCTGCTCCGAGGGGTGCTCGCATGGGACCTGACGGAACGCGAGGGTGCCCTCGGTCTGATCTATCTGTGCTTCGGTACCACCATGCTGTTCGCCACGCCTCTCGGCGGCGTGGCATCCGACCGGATCGCCAATCGCAAGGTCCTCCTGGTCAGCCAGACGGTGCTCTTCGCCGGAGCGTTGGGGATGGGGATCGTGGTGGTGACCGGCGTCGTGCAGTTCTGGATGCTCGCTGTCGCATCCGTCGCTCAGGGTCTCGCGTTCGGCTTCTACGGCCCGGCGCGTATCGTCGTTCGCTGCAAAACTCGTCGGCGCCGACCACCTCGGCAACGCGATCACGTTGTCGATGCTGAGCCTGAACGGCACCCGGGTCTTCGCACCCGCGTTCGCCGGAATGCTCGCCGGTATCGCGTTCTTCGGTATCGGCGGCGCCTACCTCGTGAGCGCCGTGTTCTCGGCCGTTGCGCTCGTGCAACTGATGCGCTGCCCGGACGGAGCGCCGATGCAGGCAACGTGCGCGAACCAATCCGTTCGTCGACATCCGGGACGGTGTGCGCTACGTCGCTGAGTTCCCTGCGCTGCGCCGGCTGCTCGTCAGTTCGTTCTTCGTCATCATGTTCGGCTTCAACTACATCGCCTTCATCCCGGCGCTGGTGAAGGACACGTTCGATCTCACCGACGGCTACGTGGGCGTGATCATGTCGGCGAGCGCGATCGGAGCCGTCGCCGTTGCGGTGTCGATCGCCCGGCACGCCGACGGTCCTCGTGCGTTCCACCTGATGATCGTGTCGGCGGGCGTGTTCGGCGGTGCGGTGATGGTGCTCGGGCTCGCCCCGACGTTCGTGGCGGCCTGCGTCGTGACGATCTTCATCGGGGCCGGAGCAACCGGCTACCAGTCGCTGTCGAACACGCTCGCGCTCGGCCTGTCGGACGAGGAGCACCGGGGACGGGTCCAATCGTTGCTGATGCTCAGCTTCGCCGGGTTCGGCATCGCAGCACTACCGCTCGGATTATTGGCCGAGGCGATCGGGCTGCGCCCGGCGATCGTGTTGATGGGCGTGGTCGCGATGGTCGCCGGCGTGCTGTTCTTCGTGCTCGACGCGGCGATCGATCGAATCGCTCGCAACCCCTGCCCGACCACTCAGGGCCTGAGTTCGTCGACTTCGGCGGCGAGGTTTGCCCGGGCCGCCGTACTCCCACCGCTCGAAGCCGGAGGGTGTGGAGTAGATCCGTTCGCCGTCCGAGGAAGACGTCGAGCACGTCGGCGCGTCCAGTGCGCCCATGCGTCGTCGTCGACATGGGCGTACTCGGCCCGGACGGCGGCGACGTAGGTCGCATAGGCAGCTGGCGACGCCCCGAGCACAGCGAGGTCGGCATCGAACAGGATGGCGGTGTCGACGTCGGAGGGTCGCCGTGTGGTGTGCCGTGCCTTCGATCATCGTGGCGACGGCGTCGACCCGGTCGCTGGTCCAGCCGAGGTTCGTGAGGTCCCGCCGAGCGAGTCGGGCGCTGGCACGCTCGTTCGCTGGTGAGCGAGGCTCGTACACCGCGTCGTGGAACCATCGCTGCGGCAACGAGCGCTCCGAGATCGTCGACGGGTTCGACGGTTGCGAGTTCGCCGACGTGTCGAACCACCGCGACGACGTGGTCGAGCGTGTGGTATCGGCGATGGCGTTCGCGGTGGCGTCGCAGGAGCCCCGTGAGCACGGCGTCGTCACCGACGAGTCGGAGCCATTGGGTGCGCAGTTCGGCAAACGGGTCCTCGAGGTCGGCGCTGATCGGTTCGGGCACGTGGCGAGTCTCGCGCGAGCGTCTCGGAGCGTGGCATGCTCAGCGCGTGGCGATCCTCATCGACGAAGCACGCTGGTGGTTCCAAGGTCGCAAATGGTGCCACATGGTGAGCGACGTGTCGTACGACGAGTTGTTCGTGTTCACCGATGCACTCGACATCCCTCGCCGGGCATTCCAGGGTGACCACTTCGACATCCCCGAGGAGTACCGCGACGACATGATCGCAGCGGGCGCCGAAGTCGTCGAGAGTCGCGACCTCGTTCGGCGGCTGCGTGGTGCCGGCCTCCGACTCAGCCCGACCGAGCGACGAGCCCGCACCGCAGCACTGCAGCAGCCGGACTGATCACGCCGCCCAACGAGACGCGTCGCCGAGCAACGAACGCGGGCACGACACGGCGCTGCCGATCACGAACCACTCGACCAGTTCGATGCCGACGATTCCCAGCTGCTCGTCGATGGTGAGCCATCGCTCGACATCGTCGAGTTCGTCCGAGCCGCCCGGACGGAACGACGCGATGATCACCGCGCCGATGTCGTCGACTCGATGCGCCATCTCCGTCACCCGGTCAGCGACCCACAGCACGGCGTCATGGTCGACGGTCCCGTCGAAGTTGACGATGGTCGACCCGCGATGTTCGCGGTCGAGCAGGATCGCCATCGTCTCGTGGACGGGAGAGTCGGAGGCGAGCGCGTCGATCAGCGCCAGTGCTGTTCGAGCATCGTCGATCGGGTCGACATCCGCCACCGGGAGTTGCGGTCCGGCGTCGTTGCTGAGCGCAGGCCAGGCTGAAGCGAAACGTGAGCAACCGGGACGGTACGGACGGTGATGGTTCATTGGTCCCCCTGAGGGATTCGCCGGGCGTGGCCCGTGACGGAAGTGGGGGAGGGAGTCGGTTTGAGCAACCATACGCAGGGGGTGTCACACTCTGTTGGTGGCCTCATTCGAACCCAGCCCCGATACGCCGTTCGCCCCCACCGCCGATGAACTCGTCGCCGGCAACGAACGGTTCGCCGAGAACTTCGACGACCAGGACCTGCAGGTCAGCCCGACACGGCGAATGGCCGTCGTGACCTGCATGGATTCGCGAATGGACATCTTCCCGCTGCTCGGTCTCGGACACGGCGAAGCCCACATCATCCGCAACGCGGGCGGCGTGATCACCGACGACGTCATCCGTTCGCTCTGCTTGTCGCAGCGTTACCTGGGCACTCGCGAAATCGTTCTCGTCCACCACACCGACTGCGGATTGCAGATGGTCACCGAGGACGGACTGAAGTCGGAGATCGAGGCCGAGATCGGGGTCAAACCGTGGTGGGCCGTCGAATCGTTCGACGACCCGTACGTGGACGTGCGCCAGTCGATGAAGCGGCTGGAGATGACGCCGTTCGTGCCGCACAAGGAACATGTCCGCGGGTTCGTCTACGACGTGCTGACCGGCAGGATCAACGAGGTGTCGCTGGACGCCCGGGAATCCGGCGCATGACTGCCCGCCTGCTCTGCGGTCGCTCCGTCCATCCAATCGGGTTCGGAGCGATGCCGCTGTCGTGGCCTGCGATGCTCGACGATCGCGATCGGTCGATCGAGACCATCCACGCCGCCCTCGATGCGGGATGCCGCCACATCGATTCGTCGAACGTCTACGCCCCGTCCTGGGAGCACACCGGCCACAACGAAGTGCTCGTGGCCGAGGCCGTCGACTCGTGGGTCGGTCATCGGTCAGAGCTGGTCGTGGCGACCAAGGGCGGCCTCGTCGCTCGATCGGATCGCATGGATCGAGACGGAACAGCCGCCGGTTTGCGCTCTGCATGCGCAGCATCGCTCGAACGCTTGGGTGTCGCGACGATCGACCTGTACTACCTGCACCGTGCCGACCCGACCGTTGCCTTCGAGACCCAGGTCGAGACGCTCGCCGGCCTGCAGGCCGACGGTTTGATCGCCGAGATCGGTCTGTCGAACGTGAGTCGCGAGCAACTCGCCCTGGCCATGACCATCGCACCGATCGCCGCGGTGCAGAACGAGCTCTCGCCTCGCTACCGCGAGCACCGTGACGTGCTCGACCTGTGCGCACGGCACGGCGTTGCCTACCTGCCGTGGAGCCCGTTCGGAGGAGCCGACCGCTCGAGCGACGTGGCCTCGCAGTACGCCGCGTTCGCCGACGTCGGCGCCGCCCACGACTGCAGCGCACACCGGGTCGCCCTCGCGTGGCTCTTGGCGCGGGCGCCGAACGTCATTCCGATTCCGGGAAGTACACGGCCCGAGACGATCCTCGACTCACTGGATGCTGCAGGTCTCGAACTCTCGGCCGACGAGCTCGCGCTGCTCGACGCCACGGAGCCGGAGGGGACCAGCCAGTACCCCGACGACATGCCCACGCCGCCGCTGCGAGCGTGAACGCAGGCGTCGGAATCGATCCGTCAGATCGGATCAC
Source organism: Ilumatobacteraceae bacterium (assembly GCA_963797925.1). Taxonomy (GTDB): domain Bacteria; phylum Actinomycetota; class Acidimicrobiia; order Acidimicrobiales; family Ilumatobacteraceae; genus Ilumatobacter_A. The sequence goes on from CAWCQZ010000004.1 coordinate 1,084,742, forward strand.
ACCGGCGTAGTCTCGACGCCATGGCTGCCTCGAAGAATCGCGTGACGATCTACCACAACCAGCATTGAAACTCCTCCGTCAATGCCGTGCGCATTGCTGAGGACCTGGGCGTCGAACACGATGTCGTGCTGTACATCAAAGAGCCGCCGGACGCGGACACGCTGCGCGACATCATCTCCAAGCTGGAGGACCCGGCAACGGACCTGGTGCGCCGCGACAGCAAGTTCAAGAAGCTGGAACTGACCGACGACGACGTCGCCACCGACGACCAGATCGTCGACATCCTGGTGAAGCACAAGCAGTTGCTCCAGCGGCCCGTCGTGGTGACCGCGGACAAGGCGATCATCGGTCGGCCGAAGAGCCGCATCAGCGAACTCCTGGGCTGAACGTCACGTCCGCCCTCCATGCCGACTGCTGAACCCACCACCACGACGCCGCGCCCGTCAGGGCAACCGGTTGCGTCGAAGTGGGGTCTGCTGTGGGAGACGCTGCGAGCGCAGCGCCGAAACCTGATCCTCGGCACGCTGATCGGCCTCGTGTGGACGGTCGGCAAGGTGGCGTCACCGCTGCTGATCCGTTTCGGCATCGACCGCGGAATCCGGAATGGCGACAAGCTCTGGCTGTGGGCCGGGCTGATCGCCGTCGCCGGTCTCGTGGCTGGAACCTTCACCGCGTTCCGTCGCTTCTACGCCTTCCGAGAAGCACGGTGGACCGAGACACGCCTGCGTGAGCGGCTGTTCGGCCACATCATGTCGCTGCACATCGGCTACCACGACCGGGCGCAGACGGGGCAGCTGATGAGTCGGTCGTCGAGCGATCTCAACTCGATCCAGATGTTCGTGGTGATGATCCCGATCACCTTGTCGAACCTGGCGATGATCGGTGCCGTAGTGGTGATCCTGTTCGTCACCGACCCGCTGCTCGCGCTGCTCGCGCTCATCTCGCTGCCACTCATCCAGGTGCTCGGAGGTCGCTTCTCGAAGGCGATCCATCCGGCGGTGCTCGCGGTACAAGCCGAGCAGGCCGAACTCGCGACCGTCGTGGAGGAGACCGTGGGCGGCGTGCGCGTCGTCAAGGGCTTCGGAGCCGAACGGGTGCAGTCGCGCAAGCTGGGGACCGCTGCTGACGACATCCGTCGAGAGTCGATCAAGGCAGCTCGGATCCGCGCCAAGTTCCTCCCTGCGATGGAACTGTTGCCCCAGGTCGGGCTGATCGCCGTGCTGTGGTTCGGCGGCAACCGCGTGATCGACGGTGACCTCACCCTCGGGGGTCTGGTCCAGTTCAACGTCTTCGTCGCGCTGCTGGTCTGGCCGTTGCGGATGATCGGCATGACCATCGCGTTCGCGCAGCGAGCGGCTGCAGCATTGCAACGCATCAACGAAGTGCTCGACGTGGACTCGCAGGTCAGCGATCCCGATCACCCGGTGTCCTTGCCGCAAGCCGGAGGTGAACGCCCATCCGACGGGCTCGGCGCGGTCTCGTTCCATGACGTCACGTTCGGGTACGAGGCTGCCGACGCAGCCGATTCGGGGCCGGTGCTCGACGGCTTCACGCTCGACATGGCGGCGGGCGAGTCCGTGGCAATCGTCGGCGCAACAGGGTCGGGCAAGTCGACCGTCGCCCGGCTCCTCGTTCGTTTCTACGACGTGCAGCGCGGTGCGGTCACCATCGACGGCGTCGACGTGCGCTCGCTGTCGCTGCACGAGCTGCGGCGAGCAGTCGGCATCGTTTTCGAGGACACGCTGTTGTTCCACGACACCGTGCGGGCGAACATCGCGTTCGCCGACCCCGAGGCCGATGGCGCCACGATCGAGCGTGCCGCACGCCTCGCCGGTGCCCATGACTTCGTGATGGGCCTGCCGGACGCCTACGACACGATGCTCGGCGAGCGGGGGTTCTCGCTGTCCGGTGGGCAGCGCCAACGCATCGCGATCGCCCGAGCGATCCTCGCCGATCCACGCATCCTCGTGCTGGACGACGCCACCTCGGCGGTCGACCCGTCCAAGGAACACGAGATCCGGTCCGCCATGTCGACGGTGATGGACGGACGCACCACGATCGTCATCGCGCATCGGCCCGGCACCATCGCACTCGCCGACACCGTCGTGTTGCTCGACGGTGGCCGTGTCGTGGCGAGTGGACCGCACGACGAACTCTTGGCCAGCGAGCCACGCTACCGCGACGTGCTCGCGGCGATGGAAGCGCCCGGTGAATCGACCGGCGACGGCTCGACGAGCGATGCGACAGCCGACCCGGTGTCGGCAGGTGATTCGCCATGATGCGCGTCGGAGGCGTTGCCGACGACGACAAGCTCGACAAGGAGCAGACCCGCGCCGTGCTGCGACGGGCGATCGCCATGGCCAAGCCGTTCCGACGCACGATCGCCGGCGCACTCGGGTTCGTGCTGCTCTCCACGCTCGGGCTGCTGATGGGTCCGATCATCGTTCGCTACGGCATCGACAGCGGGATCGACCAGGCGGACACGACGGTGCTGCGCAACGCGGTGATCGCGTACGTCGTCGTCGTCGCGACTTGCCTACACGGCCGCCCGACAGCAGTACATCTTCGTCAATCGGGCGGGGGAGGGGTTCCTGCGGGCATTGCGGATCCGCACGTTCGACCACATCCAGAAGCAGTCGCTCGGGTTCTTCGATCGGTATCAGTCGGGGGTGCTGATCTCGCGTATGACGGCCGACATCGAGTCGATGGCCGAACTCGTCCAGTGGGGGCTGCTGCAGTTCATCGCGGCGATGTTCCTCATCGTCATCGCCTTGGCGCTGATGTTGGCGCTCTCGTGGCAGCTGACCATCGCCGCGCTGCTCGTGATGCCCGTCATCATCTTCGCGTCGCGCAAGTTCCAACGGGACTCGAACGAGGCCTATCTCGAGGTCCGCGAGCGCGTCGGCCAGAACCTGTCGGAGTTGCAGGAGGGCATCGCTGGTGTGCGGGTCATCCAGGCGTATGCGCAAGAAGGTGAACAGACCCGACAGTTCGTGGCGTCGAACCGGTCGCTCTACCGGTCGCACGTCCACAGCATCCGAGTGTCCACCTGGTACTTCGGGCTGGTCGAAGCAATGGGTGTGTTCGCCACCGCTCTCGCGATCGGCATCGGCGGCTGGCTCGTCGGGCGCGGTGATGTCAGCATCGGCACGGTCGTCGCCTTCGTCCTGTTGCTCTCGCAGCTGTTCGAGCCCGTCCAGCAGCTCTCGCAGCTGTACAACACCGTGCAGTCGTCGGCGGCTGCACTCGACAAGCTGTTCACGATCCTCGACACGCAACCCGACGTCGAAGGCGGCGACGAGGAACTTCCCGAGCGTGGCGAACTGGTGGTCGACGACATCGGCTTCACCTACCCGAGCACCGAGCAGCCGGTGCTGCGCGACGTGTCGATCACCGTCGGCGACGGCGAACGCCTGGCGCTGGTCGGGCCGACCGGAGCGGGCAAGTCCACCGTCGCCAAGTTGATGGCGCGCCTCTACGACCCGACCGTCGGAACCATCTCGTTCGGCGGAGTCGACCTGCGCGATGCCACGCTCGACTCGCTGCGCGACCGCGTGGTCGTCGTGCCCCAGGAGGGCTTCCTCTTCGGCGGCTCGATCGCGGACAACGTGCGGATCGCTCGGGCAGAGGCCACGGACGACGAACTCCGTGCCGCCCTCGACGCGATCGGTGCCCTCGACCGCTTCGAAGAGTTCGAGGACGGCATCCACACCGAGGTGCGCGAGCGGGGCTCGCGGCTGTCGGCCGGGGAGCGCCAGCTCGTGTCGCTGGCCCGAGCCGCACTGGTCGACCCGGCTGTGTTGGTGCTGGACGAAGCGACCAGCAGCCTCGACCCGGGCACGGAACTGATCGTCGAAGGAGCCCTGCAGAAGTTGATGCGCGGCCGCACGACCATCGTCGTCGCCCACCGGCTCTCCACGATTCGCACCGCCGATCGGATCGCGGTGATCGACGCCGGCGAACTCGCAGAGCTCGGCACGCACGACGAGCTCGTCGCCCTCGGCGGCCGCTACGCCGCCCTCGCCTCCGCCTGGCAATCCTCGTTGCCGAGCTGACTGCGTCCGCTCCGGCGGTGGCTGCGGACCCCTCGGGACACGCGGCCGACCCACCACGGCGCCGGGCGTCGGTAGCGTCCGATCGTGGACCTCCTCGAAGTGGAACAACGCGGCGCAGACGACACTCGCGGGCGAAGGATCGCACGCTGGCTCCTCGGCGGGATCCTGCTGCTCGCCGGTGTCGCACACCTGACGAGTCAGCGAGAGGACTTCCGAGCTCAGGTCCCGAGCTGGTTCCCCTTCGACGACGATGTCGTGGTGCTCGCGTCGGGCGTCGTCGAACTGGTGCTCGGTTCCGCACTCATCCTGTCGGGTCGGCATCGCGTGTTGGTCGGCGTCATCGTCGCCGGTTTCTTCGTGGCGATCTTTCCCGGCAACATCTCGCAGTGGATCGAAGGCACCGATGCGTTCGGGCTCGACACCGACGTCAAGCGCTTCGTGCGACTGCTGTTCCAACCCGTCCTCGTGGCGTGGGCGGTGTGGGCGTCGGGGGCATCGGGGCTGCTCAGCCGACGGCGGTGAGAACGATCACGAAACGGATGGGCACCGGCCCGATGTGGTGCGTACCGTGCGGGCCGTGATCGATCGTCGGACTGTCGTGCATTCATCAGGCCCGCACCGGGTGAACCGTGCGATCGTCGGCGTTGCCGTCGTCGTCGCCCTCGCTGCGGCATCGTGCGGGAGCGACGAGCCGTCGACATCCGACGCCGAGACCGCAACACCTGCCACCTCACCGGCCACCCCGGCTTCCGGCGACTCGGCGAGCACCGTCGACGACGCCGCCTTCGTCAGCGACATGGCGGCGATCCAGAGCGCTGTCACGGCGTGGGGTGATGCCACGAGCATCGACGACGCGACGGTCGCGGCCGAGACCGCAGCGAACCTCGTCGTCGGGCCGAATGGGCCCGGCTACGGCGACCGCAATGCCGACGGCGTGGTGTCGGGCGAGACCGACGTGGGCCTGTTGAGCGGCATCGACGGCACGCCCGAAGGGATCGCCGTGCCACTGGCCACCAACGAGTGCATGACACGCGATGTGCTCGGCGCAACCGCCGATGACGTCGCCGCAGGGTGGGCCGAGATGGATGCAGCCATCGCAGCGTGGACTCCTGACAACAACACGATGCCGAGTCTGGCCAGCCACCCGATGCGCATCGTCGGATGGGCGACGTTCACGATCGCGTCGGACTCGCTCGACGTTGCTCACGAGTACGCAGGTCACGCTCAGTTGCACGTCGACGTCGCGCTCGACGCACTCGACTGCTGAACGTCCAGCCGGTGTCGCTCGACCGGCCATGAACGCGTGCTCGGCGGGCCCCTGATCCGGGTCGGTCTGGGGTGCCCCAGCCCGGTGTGGGGGTTTCGCCGGATTCACGGCATCGTGGCGATCTGAGCACATGGGGTGCATGGGCACCACTGCTGTACACACACCGCCACAGATCGACACTCCGCTCGAGAACCTGGCCGCCGCAACACCGGCCGGTCGGAACCGGGCGATCGACCTCTACCGGGTCGTCGCCATGGTGCTCGTCGCGATCGGCCACTGGCTCGTGATCGCGATCGGTACCGACGCCGACGGCGAACTCTTCGCCCGCAACGCGCTCGAAGTCGCACCGTCGCTGGGCTGGCTCACGTGGGGTTTCCAGGTGATGCCGCTGTTCTTCGCCGTCGGTGGCTTCGCGTCCGCGATGTCGCTCGATGCCCACCGCCGCAAGGGCCGGACCGACGGCGACTGGATCGTGCAGCGCCTCCGTCGTCTGATCGCTCCGACCGCAGTGCTCGCTGCGACCTGGGTGGCGCTGCTCGCCGCAGGTGCCGTCGTCGGAATGGGTGGGCTCGTCGCCATGGGAGCCGTCGGAGCCGCCATCCCGTTGTGGTTCCTCGCCAACTACACGATCGACACCGCACTGGCCCCCATGATGCGCACGTTCATCCTGCGTCACCGGGCCGCGACGATGGCCGTGCTGTTCGGCATCTTCTCCGTGGTCGAAGTCGCTCACGTCGTGTTCGACGTGCCCTTCGTCCATCACGTGAACTGGGTCGTCGGCTGGCTGCTCTTCCAGATGATCGGTTTCCTGTGGCGTGACGGTGTGCTGCCGTCCGGCCGCCGCCTCGTGCTCGTCGCCGTCACGCTGTGGAGCGGTGCCGTCGCTCTCGTGGCGTTCGGCCCGTGGTCGGCGTCCATGATCCACGTCGGAGGCCAGGCGCTGTCGCCGACGCACCCGCCGTCGGTCGCGCTGGTCCTGTTCGGCCTGGCCCAGACCGCCACGGCCGTTGCGGCCGCCCCCGCCATCACCCGCTGGCTCGAACGCAGCCGCCGAGTGTGGACGGTCGTCGTGGCCGGCAACTCGATGTCGATGTCGGTCTACCTCTGGCACTTCACCGCTGCGGTGGTCGCCTCGGCCGGGCTGTATGCCGTCGGCATGCTGCCGTCAGCGCCGATCGGCTCGACCGAGTGGTGGATGCAGAAGATCCCGGTCGTCGTGTTCGCCCTCGCCGTCCTCGTCCCGATCGTCGCCGCCGTCAGCCGTGTCGAACGACGAGCACTACTCGCCGAGCGAGTGGCATGGAACGGCGGCGTGACGGGCGCCATCGGCTTGGCGTTGCTGGTGTCGACATCGATCAAGGTGTGGTCACTCGGCAACGTCGGTGGCGTCACCGCCGGAGCCGTCGGCGTCCTCGTCACAGCGGTGCTCGTGCGGCCACGGGTGAACCGCTGACAGGTCGACGGTCGCTCGATACCCTGACGCCATGATCGAGTTGACCCGAGCACACGAACGGCTCCGAGAGGAACTCGAGGACGACGGGGTCACGCTGCCCGGCACGCCTGACGAGGTCGACCTGCTCCTCACGGAACTCGAGTACGCGTGGCGGCCGCCGGTGCACGAGAACCGGGCGGTGTTGTACGGGTCGTTCATCCTGCCCGGCGAACGGTCGCTGGTGAAGATCGACAACCTCGTCGAACTGCTCGATCTCGACATGCCGATCGAGCAGGCCCGCCGGTTCTCCGATGGTCGATCTGCGTTCGTCGTGCGACGCTCGGACGGCTCGACGCAGCTCGCGTGTTTCCGCCGCACCGTGCAGTACGAGGCCGACCTCGTCGAGGTCGAACAGTCGACCGGTGCGGCGATCGTGCAGCGCACGGTGATGGGCGTGACCAGGGTGTTCACGCCGACCGGTGTGGTCGAGTGGAACGGCCACCGCTGGCGGCACCGGCCGTCGGCGCGGGTGTACCTGCCGTCGGTTCGCCAGGCGGTTCCCGAAGTCACCGGTCAAGCTCCTGCAGGGTCTGCTCGACCTGGCGGTCCACTGGCTCAGCCCGGCACACATCGGCGCGACGTTCGTGCTCGACCTCGAACCGCAAGGACCACGACGACCACGGCCTCGACACCAGCGCCGCTCTGCCGTCACCGAACATCAGCGTGATCGTCACGCCACCACTACCCGGCACTGTTCGCCGTGCTGGCCCAGACCGACCTCGCCACACTCGTGTCGGCGCACGGCGACGTCGGTGCGCTGGGAGTCGGTCTGCGCAGCTCGATCGCGTCGGAATCGGCCATCCACATCGACGCCGGCATGCGGCATCGTTCGGCGGCTCGGTACACGTGGGATCACGACCACCGCGTCGCGTTCGTCGTCAGCGAGGACGGGCCCGTGACACTCTTCCGCCACGGCGAGCCGATCGCCGTCTGCTTGGGGATCCCCGACTAGTCTGCTCGGCGGCCGACAGGGTCGCCGAGCCGCTCGCTCGACCTCGATCGTTCCTCACCGGGCCGCTCGGCGACCGACAGGGTCGCCGAGCCGCTCGATCGACCTCGGGCGTTCGTGGCTCGGCGACGACGTCCGCGGCCTCCGGTGACCCTGCGGCGCTCGCTCTACGCCACGGTCTCACGTTTCGCTCGGGCGACCGCACGGGCCCGTCGCTTGTCGAGGCGGGGATCACCAGGGGAGGCCGGCTCCCACGAGGCCGCGGCCAGCAGGACGAGGATGGCCGGGGGCTCAGGCGGCCGGCGTTGGCGGCCCCAGTCGCGCCGAGCCGGCGCCGACGATGGTGAAGGGGACGGCCGACCACTTCGGATTGTCGGCGATGGCGTGACCGAGCGAGGCGGCGAGACCCGAGAGCGTTCCGACCAGTGTCGTCGTCGCCGCGGCACGGTGCGCCGAGAGACGTTGCAGGCGACCGAGCAGTGGAACGGTCACGAGGCCGGCGCCGACACCGAAGCCTCCCGACAGCATCCCGATCACACTGCCGGACCCGATCGAGCGCCGCACGCACGGGGCGGAAGCGTCGTACCGTCGGGAGCTTCGGGACGACGCACGAACACCACGAACACGGCGAGCGCGAGCATGCAGCACACCGATGATCAGCTCGAACGTGTTCTCGGGAATCCGGTCGGCGAGGAAGATCGCACTCAGCAGCGCGACCGGCATCGACCCGACCACGAACCACAGTCGCGACGGTCGGTCGACCAGCCCCTTGCTTCGAATACGTGTAGGCGCCGGTGCCTGGATCGCAGCGGTCGTGACGACACTCGTACCGACGGCCGTCGCGCCCGACAGGTCGAAGACGATCACGAGGCCGGCGACCATCACGAACCCGCCGCCGGCGCCGATGATCGACCCGTACACACCGACATCGAAGCGCGAGCAGGAACAGGCCGACGGCGGTGGTGACGTCCATCAGTGCAACTCGCTGCAGCGACCGGACGTTGCCGGGGGAATGGTCAGAGGATCTGGGACAGGAAGAGTTTGGTGCGCTCCTCCTGCGGGTTGTCGAAGAAGTGCTCGGGCGTGCCGACCTCGACGACCTGACCGTCGGCCATGAACACGACGCGGTCGGCGACCTCGCGGGCGAAGCCCATCTCGTGGGTGACGCAGATCATCGTCATGCCCTCGTCGGCGAGGTCCTTCATCGTGTCGAGGACCTCCTTGATCATCTCGGGGTCGAGTGCCGAGGTCGGCTCGTCGAACAGCATCACCTTCGGGGCCATCGCGAGCGACCGGGCGATCGCCACACGCTGCTGCTGGCCGCCGGAGAGCTGACCCGGGAACTTGCGGGCCTGGTCGGGGATCTTCACCCGCTCCAGCAGTTCCATCGCCGTCGCCTCGGCCTCGGCCTTGGGGATCTTGCGGACCTGGCGGGGAGCGAGCGTGATGTTGTCGAGCACCGTGAGGTGGGGGAACAGGTTGAAGCTCTGGAACACCATCCCGGTCTCGCGACGGATCTCCTGGATGTTGCGGATGTCGTCACCGAGCTCGACGCCGTCGACGACGATCGTGCCCACGATCGTGCTTCTCGAGCCGGTTGATGCAGCGGATCAGCGTCGACTTGCCCGAACCGGACGGCCCGATCACGACGACGACCTCCTGCTTGCCGACGCGCATGTTGATGTTCGGTCAGCGCCTGGAACGACGCCGAAGAACTTGTCGACGCCGTTGACCTCGATCATCACGTCGGCCGACTTGCCCATCATCTGGGTCGCGTCGGCGAAGACCTGCTGGCGTCGGATTCCGTGGGTCGGGCGGATTCACATCGGTCATGGCTCGGTCCTCGTTCGTCGGTGCGGACGGAAGATGGAGAAGGGGTCGGGTCGGTCGGTGGCACGTTCATCGGTTGCCCGTGTCGAGTCGTCGTTCGAGGCGTTGGCTCTCGCGTGACATCGTGAACGAGAAGGCCCAGAACCCGAAGGCGACGAACACCAGGGTCTCGGCGATGCCGAAACCACGGAATCGCCTTGAGCGTGGACGATCTCACGAACGCCGAGGAACTCGAGGACGCCGATGACGACAGCAGGCTCGTGTCCTTGAACAGCGAGATGAACTGGCCGACCATCGCCGGGATCACGGCCTTGAGGGCCTGGGGGAGGATCAGGAGCCGGGTGATCGCCGCCGGGCGACATGCCCATGGCCTGCCCGGCTTCGGTCTGGCCCTTGTCGACGGATTGCAGGCCACCTCGCACGATCTCGGCGATGTAGGCAGCCGGAGAACAGTCGTGATGACGATCGTCGACTGGGTGAGCAGGGGCAGCGTGCTCGGTTCCCGGCGAAGAAGAAGCCGACGAAGAACTGGGCGATGAACAGCAGCGAGATCAGCGGAACGCCGCGGATGATCTCGATGTATGACCGTGCACAGCCAGCGCAGCACCGGGAGCGACGATCGCCGCCCGAGCGCCAGCAGCAACGCCGATGGGGAAGGCGAGGATCGTGGTGCGGTGGCCACACCAGGTTCGGTGGAGGCCGCCCCAGTCCTTCCAGTCGATCCTTGGACGTCGACGATCGCTGCCGGACAGCCCAGACGGCGACAGCCGAGTACCGGCGAACCCGCCGAGTTGCAGCGCTGGCCCGATTCGTGCCGCGCAGCGCCGAGATCGCGAGGCGACGAATGCCGCAGCGAGCAGCACGACCAATCCGACTCCGCCGAGGAAGGCTGCGGCCGAGCCCGAGTGAGCTCGAGATGATCGAGAAGACGCCATCGAACTCGAGCCCCGGAACACGAACTCTCCGCCGGTGACGACGAACAGCACGACCAGACCGGCCAGGGCGACACCGGACCCGATCATCCGGCCACCGATCCCAGGCGGTCTTCGTAACGACCGATCGTGTCGACGAGTACGGGCAGGCACGCCAATGTCAGGTAGATCCAGGACGAGCCCGTGGGTTCCGCTGAGCACCTGGAACGATACGGCGGCGACCACGAGCCCGACCGACAGGGTGACCGCCGGCCTCCGGAGGTACTGGACGATGGCGAGCATGACGACCGCTGCACGCCGGCGATGGAGTAGGCGCCTGTTGTTGAGGTCCTGTACCTGACTGAGCACACCGCCAGCGATGGCAAGCGGGACCAGGGGCACGATCGCCGAGCGGATGCCGACCGGTCCGCTGCGTGGCGCGAGCGTGACGAGGTATCCGGCGGCTCCGGCGACGAGACACGCCGAGCGAGGAGGAGCCACGGTCCGGCGGTACGGACGCCGACGATCATGCAGAATCCGATGAACACGACGATCGCCCAGTACGAGCCGACGATCTCGCGACGCGACGTGTCGGCTCGAACTCGAGCCTGCGAGGTCCGCCTCGGCTCGTGCCCGTTGGTCGCATCCAGCCGACGAGGATGCCGACGCCCCACTGAGGATCAAGAGCTTCGACGACGATCCGGGTTCGTTCCGAGCGGCTGAACTGACCGATCATGAACAGTTCGAGGTTGGCGCGCACCGGATCCCACTGCGCCGTCACGAAGACGAATCGTGCGGTGCGAAGTAGAACGAGGAGATCCCGATGAGGCCGAACACGATCGATGATGACGCCGTTGTACCAGCTGCTGAAGAGGTTCGCCTTCATCCACTCACCCGGGGACTGCTCGCCGTGACGGGGGCGTCGTCGGCGGCGAGTGCATGGACGACGTCGACGCCGTCGTCGACCTTCATCAGACGCCGATCCGTAGATCTCGAATCCAGCCGACATGTCTCATCTTCCCGCCAGTTGGAAGCGTCGGTTGACGATGTTGAGGATCAGCGAGATGAACGATCGAGAACGCCAGAGTAGCAACCCATGAGGATCGAGGATCATCTGCGGCGCCGGCTGGTCGTTGCCGATCGCCGTGCGGACCACCTGGGTGACGTCGGGGTAGGCGACGACGGCGGCGAGCGACGTGTTCTTCGTGAGGTTGAGGAACTGGTTGATGGTGGGCGGGATCGCGATGCGTGCCGCCTGGGGCAGCACGACGAAGCGGTAGCGCTGGAACCCGACTGAGGGCGAGCGCGTTCGCGGCCTCGTTCTGGCCCTTCGGGACGGCGAGGATCGAGCCACGCACGATCTCGGCGATGTGGCTCGCCGGTGTACAGGGCGAGTGCGAGGGTGAGGAGACGTAGCCGTTGTTCGTGTCGATGCCTCCGTCGATCAGGCGACCGCCCTCGGACACGCTCGGGGAACGAACCAGTGACGGGTCCGCCGCAGCACGATCCAGAAGGCGATGATCCGAGCGCCGAGGAAGGTGCCGAACGAGTACAGCACCCGGTGGTGCGGCTGTCCGGTCTCGATGTTGACCCGGGTCCGCCAGCTCCACACGCCGATGGCCGCGACGACCAGGGCGACGAGCAGAAGCATCCAGAAGATGCCCGCGTCTCGCTCGTGGCGATCGACGGGAACCCGAGCTTCGAGTTGCTGTACATGATCAGGCGTCGAATCGGTGCCGGGGAGCGTCGATCTCGCCCGGGGGACTTCGCGGGATTGAACTGCGGGAGCGGGCCGAACGTGAAGATCGCGAACCCGAAGAAGATGATGATCACGAGCGGCGGGATGTTGCGCAGCGTCTCGACGTAGAGCGTCGACAGCTTGCGAACCACCCAGTTGCGTCGACAGGCGGCCGACGCCGACCGTGACGCCGATCGCCAGCGGCGAGCGATGATGCCGACGAACGCCGAGGCGGCGGTGTTCTGGACACCCCGCCAGATCAGCGCACTGATCGAGGAGTCGGGGTCGAAGTTCGAGTCGTTGACCTGGAAGCGGGCGGGCGAGTCCAGGAAGTCGAACTTCGTGCTGATCCCGACGTCGTTCAGGTTGTTGACGAGGTTGTTCAACAGGTACCGGACCGTGAGGACGCCACGGTCACCAGTGCGACCGTCTGAGCGACCACTCGCATGACTCGTACGTCGCGCCAGAAGGGCGGACGGCTCGTTTGGTGCTCGGAAAGTGTGTCCGTCACCCAGATGCCCCCAGATCGTTGGTGTGACACCGGGTGTCGTCCGACCGACCCCGAACGAGCGGACGGGACCCCGGTCAATCTGATGTTCAGGTTCAGGTGTTCAGTGAGCGATCAGCGGAACGGCGGGACGTACATCAGGCCGCCCTCGGTCCACAGGTTGTTCGGCGAACCTTCGAGAGCGAGGCCGATCGGTTCGATGTGCTCGGCGTAGATCTCCTGGTAGTTGCCCACCTGGGAGACCACCTGAACGGCGAAGTCGGTCGGGAGACCGAGTCCGGAGGCCACGTCGTCGCCCTGGCCGAGGAAGGTCAGGATGCTCGGATCGTCACCGTCGTAGCTGGCGATGTTCGACGAGTCGAGACCGAACTCCCACGCTTGCACCGTGGCCATGACCGGCCCAGTTCGACGGCCTGCGCCCACTCGATGTCGCCGTCTGCGACCACGGGGCCGAGCGGCTCCTTCGAGATGACCTCGGGGATGATGAACTGCGTCTCGCCGCCGTTGCCCTCGATGGCCGACTTACCCGATGCGAGCGCCGATGCGTCGGCGGTCCACGCCTCGCACTGACCCTGCTCGTAGGCCGGTTGCAGCGTCGTGTTGTCGTCGTAGACCGACGGGTTGAACGGGATACCTCGGGCGGTGAACACCGAGCTGAGGTTCAGCTCTGTCGTCGTGCCCGACAGCACACAGATCGTCGCGTCGTCGAGACCTTCGAGGTCGGTGATTCCCGACGACTCGGGCACCATGACGCCTTGGCCGTCGTAGAAGGTGGTGAACAAGAAGTTGCCACCCTGGCCTCCGTCGCGCGAGGCGGTCCAGGTCGTGTTGCGGATGATGAGGTCGACCTCACCGGACTGGAGTGCCGGGAATCGTGCGTCTGCGGTGAGCGGGACGTACTCGACGGCGTCGGCGTCACCGAGGATGCCGGCGGCAACGACTCGGCAGAAGTCGATGTCGAAACCGCTGTAGTCGCCGGCCGAGTCGATCACGCCGAAGCCGGGCAGCGCGTCGTTGGAGCCGCACTTGATGACGCCGGCGTCCTGCACGGCGGCGAGTCGACCGCCTTCGGACTGCACGACATCGACTTCGTCGTCTCCGGGCGCTGCCGAATCGTCCGGTGCCTCCGTGGCATCGGGTGCGAGTTCGTCGTCGCCGGCGGGTGCGGTGGGCACGGTCTCGCTCTCGACGGTTTCGGCGCCGTCACCCGAGCTGCTCGAGCAGGCTCCGGCGACGAGGCCCAGTGCCACGATGGCGACTGCGGTGCGCTTCCTTGTGGAAGTCTTCCCCCTGTTGATCATGTGATCTCCTCCTATGTTCACGTGAGTCCACCAGCAGTTGCTGGCGGAACGCGGCGAACCTAACACGCTGGTGAGAGGTCGGGGAACGGAGCAACCCGACCGCAACACGGCGTTCACGCCGAAGCATGCGGCGGTGGAGTCGAGTTGTACTGCGGCACGACGCCGGCGACGCGGCACACTGGTCGCATGACTGATGCCAGTGTCGTTGTCCGATCCGTGAACGTCTCGACCGCGAAGTCGGTGCCCGCGGGTGCCACCGCTGTCGGACACCCCGTCGGTCTCAAGGGAGCGGTGCCGCGCCAGCTGGGCATGTCACGCGCCGCCCTCGCGGAGAACGGTTTCGACGGCAAGGCCGGACAGACACTTGCGATCCCCTCCGGTGACGGCCTGCTCGTGGCTGTCGGCGTCGGCGCGACCGACGAGGTCGACGCGAACTCCCTGCGCAAAGCCGCCGCCGCGTTCGCCCGAGCTGCGTCCAAGCACACTCATCTCGCCACGACGTTGGCCGATGCCGGCGACGTCGACCCCGACCGCCGCGGCGAGCGCCGTCACGGAGGGCGTGCTGCTCGCGTCGTACCGCTACGTCGGTCTCAAGACCGGTGACGACGTCGGATCGAAGCTGACCGACTTCACGATCGTCTCCGGAGCCAAGCGTGCAGCAGCAGCCGACAAGGGCGCCAAGGCCGGCCACGCGATCGCGTCGGCGGCATCGTTCGCACGCGAACTCGCAAACACGCCTCCGACCTACCTCAACGCCGTCGACATCGCCGACAAGGCAGTCGCCCTCGCCGACGAAGCCGGCCTCACGGTGGAAGTGTTCAACAAGGACGACCTCCTCGCCATGGGCTGCGGCGGCATGATCGGCGTCAACCGCGGCTCGACCGAACCGCCTCGCATGGTCAAGCTCACCTACTCGCCCAAGGGCGCCGGCAAGGGGAAGCAGAAGCACCTCGCGATGGTCGGCAAGGGGATCATGTACGACTCGGGCGGCATCAGCATCAAGGGTGGCGATGCGTTCCACCAGGCGATGAAGATGGACATGTCCGGCGCCGCCGCTGTGTTGTCGGCGATGTCGGCACTCAAGGCACTGGAATGCCCCACGAAGGTCACCGCATGGCTGATGTGCACCGACAACATGCCGTCGGGTTCTGCCCTCAAGCTCGGTGACGTGCTGACGATGCGCAACGGCAAGACCGTCGAAGTGCTCAACACCGACGCCGAAGGCCGCCTCGTGCTCGCCGACGGTCTCTCCCTCGCAGTCGAGGAGCAGCCCGACGCGATCGTCGACATCGCCACCCTCACCGGCTCGGTCCTCAGTGCGCTCGGCCCGGACATCGCAGGGCTGCTCGGCACGGACCAGGACTTCGTCGACCAGGTGAAGGCGTCGAGCGAGAGCGTCGACGAGCCGGTGTGGCAGCTCCCGCTGGAACGCAAGCGCTACCGCAAGATGCTCGACTCGCCGTACGCCGACATGAAGAACATCGGCGGTCCCTACGCCGGCACGATCACGGCATCGATCTTCCTGTCGGAGTTCACCGGCGACGTGCCCTATGCCCACCTCGACATCGCCGGTCCGATGAAGATCGACAGCGACGACGGCATCTACTCGAAGGGCGCGAGCGGCTTCGGCACCCGCCTGCTCATCGACTTGGCCTGCAACTTCTGACCCGGAGGGTCAGAGTCGCGCCGCATTGTCCGCGACCTCTGCCGCGGTGAGGTCGTCGATACCGACCGCCACCAGTTGGTGCTCGATGACGGCGAGGTCGTCGCCCGATTCGAGCATGGCGAGCGCGATGCGGTGTGCGCGTGACAACGAATCGATCGTGATGCTCGATCGCTCCCAATCGTCGTGGGCGGACTGCACAACGGGTGGCATCCGCCGGAGGTGACGGTGAGCGACCGGCGGAATGCGGCGCCGTACGGCCAGCCCGTCGCTCGTCTGGTGGGCGAGCCCGAACATCGTGCAGCGCTGGAGCGCCTTGGCGAACGGCGACGACCTGCCCGCCGTGTAGGACAGGCCCATCGTCTTCGCGGTCAGCGCGAGGTCGAGCTGGTAGCCGTCCGGGTGCCGTTCGAGTCCAGCGACGAGCCGCCGCAGAATCCATGTCGCGGTCGGGCCCAACACGCCGAGCCAGAACTGCTCGACGTATCGCGAGCGAGGGTCGTGACCGTCGTCGTCGACGAGCGGATCGATCCACGGCCGGATCACCATCGTGCACGGCTCGACGTCGCTCTGCGCAACCGTGTTCGTCGACGACGATGAGGTCGGTCGAGTCCGCGGCGGTGGCGGAGGAATCGGTCGTCGGTCCGGTGGGGAGACCCTGCTGTCGCTCCTGCTGATGTCGGTGTCGCTGCTGATGGCGTCGATGCTGGTCACGGGGACCTCCGGGTGCTTGATGAACACGTCGGGAGAAGTCGGCACCCTCTCAGTGGGTGATCCGATCCGGGAAAGGGAAATCACCACCTCCATCCGGGGCACGGCCATCTGATCTCGGCGTGAGAATTGGTGTCCAGGCTGCCGACGTGCGGACGACGGGTGGGATTAGATTCTTCGCTCGTGAGCGATCCGAACGACCCGACTCCGGCATCGACGCCGGACGAACCTGCCGAGGCCGTCGACCCGGCGGTGTATCGCCGTCGACGTCTCGCCGTCGGCGCATCGATGGCTGCCATCCTGGCCCTCGTGGTCGGGCTCGTCGTCGTCGTGGGTGGAAGCGGCGACGGCCCGGATGCCCTCGGCACGGTGGCGTCGACGACGAGCACGTCCACGATCCCGCCGACGACCACGACCACGACGGTTCCTCCCACCACGACCACGACCACGACGACCACCACCACGGCCTCGACGACCACGACCACCACGACCGAGCCGCCGCCCACCACGATCCTCGAGAACGGGGTGCCGATCTGGGAGCCGTACGAGATCCTCCCGCCGCTCGACGGCATCGCTGCACTCACCGGCCTGCCCGCTGACGAGTCCGTCACCAACCGTCCGATCGTCGCAGTGAAGGTGGACAACTTCTCGCGAGCGCGTCCGCAGTGGAACCTCGACCAGGCGGATGTGATCGTCGAAGAGAACGTCGAGGGCGTCACCCGGTTCATCGGGATGTTCCACACCAACCTGCCCGACCGCGTCGGTCCGGTCCGTTCCGCCCGCACCGGCGACCTCGACCTGTTCGCAGCGATGAACCGGCCCGTCCTCGCGTGGTCCGGCGGAAACCGTGGCGTCACCAACTGGATCGAATCGGCGGAGCGCTCCAAC
The DNA here is from genome assembly GCA_963797925.1 of Ilumatobacteraceae bacterium. Lineage (GTDB taxonomy): Bacteria > Actinomycetota > Acidimicrobiia > Acidimicrobiales > Ilumatobacteraceae > Ilumatobacter_A. Next base: position 1,102,055 of record CAWCQZ010000004.1, read on the forward strand.
CTGCTCGTCAACTTCACCGCTCAACGAAACCCCTGCTACCAGCGGACCTCGAGCCGCCGCATCCCGCACAACCTGTTGCTCGACCCGACCTGCGCCACGAACACGGCGCTCGAGCGCGAGGTCCCGCCCGGCCCGGCGCGTCCGTTCTTCTGGGTCGACCCCGACTGGGAACCGGCGCCCGAAGCAGCCGGCACACCCGACGAGACGTTCCGCGTCGAGATGGACGGCGTGGCGGTCGACTGGACCTGGGATGCGGAGAGCGGGAGCTACCTGCGATCACAGAACGGCAACCCGCACGTGGCCATCTCGGGCAACCGGATCGCCGTGCAGAACGTGATCGAACTGTTCACGGACCATCCACCGTCGCCGGTGGACGCCCGTTCACCGAACCCGGTGACCGTCGGTGGCGGCCGAGCCGTCGTCCACCGAGCCGGTCAGCGGATCGAAGCCGTGTGGGGTCGGGCGACGCCGTACGAAGCGTTCGGGTTCTCCGATGCAGCGACCGGAACACCCATCCGGCTCGCAGGCGGCAAGACCTTCATCGAACTCGCCCGGGCCTGAGCGGCCCGACCGCCCGCCACTGATCCGGCGCTCGTTCTGCGACACTCGACACCATGTTGAATCGGGTCGGTCGAACACGTCACGCGGTGATCGGCGCCGCTGTCACCGGAACGGCGCTCCTCGGTCTGTTCGGTGTCGTCGGAGCGGGCGACCAGGGAGTGCTGCGAGGTGAACACTTCGACGCCAAACAGGTGACGATCCGTTCGGATGGCGGCGACGGTGTACGGATCCGCGAGGTCGTCGACATCGACTTCGGACGTCAGGAACGCCGCGGCTACCAGCGGATCATCCCGAACGACTTCGGCGTGCCGACCGACGTGACGGCGTCGTCCCCCGATGCGAACGACGACCTCGATGTGGTCCAGGTGGGTGACGACACCCGCATTCGAATCGGCGATCCGGTGGTCACCTTCACGGGCCAACACCGCTACGTCGTCGACTACACGTTGCCCGATGCCGGGGTCAGGTCCGGTCGACTCGCGCTCGACATCATCGGGACCGACGAGACGAACGAGACCGACCGCTTCGAGATCGTCCTCGCCGGGTTCGAGATCGAGTCTGGTGACTCGGTGCGATGCGAAGTCGGCCGAGCCGGAGACATCGGCCGTTCCGGAGACTTCGGCGGATGCGAGTTCGAGCAGGTCCCGAACGACATCGAAGGAGACGAATACCGTGCGGTCATCGAATCGCTGGACGCCCGGCGCGGCATCACCGTGTACGCCGATGTCGACGGAGCGAACGAGGTCGATGCTGCGACGCTGCCCGCGTTGCCGTCGGCCAAGTCGACGGTGTTTCCGCTCCTCGCGCTTGCGCAACTCGTCGTCGGAGGTGTGATCGCCGCCGGGATCTTCGCTGCCTTTCGTCGACGCGGGAGCAACGAGGTGTTCGGCGCCGGAGGTGCTGCGGACGCTGCGTCGCTGCCCACGCCGCTCGCGCCGCCAGGCCCCGGCGGTCTCCAGCACGACGTGCCGATCCCCACGCCAGGCGCCTGGGTGTCCGACGTGCCGACGTATCGCGTGCCGGACAGTCGACTCGCCGAACTGGCCACCATCGAGTTCGTGCCGCCCCGCGGTCTGGAGCCGTGGCAAGGGAACATCCTGCTGTCCGAAGAGGTCGGTGACGCCGCTGTGTCCGCCTGGTTCTCGGAGATGATCGCTCGCGGCGCGATCGAGGTCCACGGCGTGGGGAGCGACATCACGCTGCAGCCGGGCCAGACCGACGCCCGACTCAGCGCGGTCGACCGCAACCATCTCGTCGCCCTGTTCGGCGCGTCGCCCGCAGTGGAACTCGGTACGTACAGCGCGTCCTTCGCGACGGTCTGGAAGGGGATTCGCAGCGAACAGCAGCGCTTCATCAGACACTGCGGATGGTGGCAGCGCCCGATCGGCGGAGGCATCGACTTCTCGGACACCGCCGTCGTACTTGCCGTCGGATTCAGCCTGTTCGTGGGGCTCGGCATGTTGATGATGATCGCCTTCGTCGCGGCTGCTGTCGGGCTGCTCGGATTCTTTGGCACGATCGGTGGAGCGATCGGCCTCAGCGTCATCGTGGCCGTTGCATTCGCCGGGTTCGGCTACGCATCGATGCTCGCAGCTCGCACGGCGACCGGATCCGCGCTCACGCTGCGCACCGAGTCGTTCCGTCGATTCCTCGTTGCGAGCGAAGGCCGCCACGTCGAGTGGGCGTGGGAACAGGGGCTGATCCGCGAGTACTCGGCGTGGGCTGTCGCGTTGGGCGCTGCCGATGCGTGGTCGGACGCAGTCGAATCGAGCAACATCGACGAGGTGCAGCGGTTCACGACACCACTGCTCATCCACACGTACGCCTCGACGATGACGTCCTCGCGCACCCCGCCCTCCTCGTCCGGGAGCAGCGGTGGCGGCGGATTCAGCGGTGGGGGAGGCGTCGGTGGCGGAGGAGGCGGGGGCAGCTCCGGGAGCTGGTAGCCGCTTGCCACCACCTCACGCCCCTCGCTCCATTCGTCGGGTCGCCCGGCTCGAGGCCGTGAAGCGTGGCACTCGATTGCTTGCTACGGTCCGTGCGTCACATTGATGTTCGGGGCGGACGTCGAGGCGAGGCCACGTGGGAAGAGAGTCGAATCCGAGGGGCGGATCGACCGTGCGGTCGTTCGCGCTCGCGTTCGTCGTGCTCGGACTCACCCTGACGGTTGGCGTGCCGTCTGGAGCCGACGACGTCGAACCCGACGCGCCACTGTTGCGGCAAGCCGGCGATTCTGACGGCGACGACGACGGCGACAACGACGGTACCGGCGAGGGGCTTCCGGGGGGAGGCGCGGAGATCCGAGTCGCCCGACCGACCTGGGACACCGGGTGGTTCCAGGCCGAGATCGTGGCCCAGTTGCTGCGCGAGCTCGGGTACGCGGCGACCACCCCGGCCACGTACGACAACCAGGACTTCTACGACGCGCTGGTCGACGACGACGTCGATCTCTGGGCCAACGGGTGGTTCCCGCTCCACGATCCATTCATCGACGGACGCGCGGAGATCGTGCCGGTCGGTCTCGAGGTCGATGCCGGCGCGCTGCAGGGGTACATGATCGACGTCGCGACCGCGGACCGCCTCGGGATCGACGACCTCTCCGACCTCTCGGATCCGGATGTCGCACGCGAGTTCGACACCGACGGTGACGGCGTCGCTGATCTGGTCGGATGCAACCCCGAATGGAGTTGCGGTCCGATCGTCGAGCATCATCTCCAGGCGTACGGGCTGGCCGACACGGTCGAACAGGTGCAAGGTTCCTACGGACCCCAGATGCAGGCTGCGGTCGGGCGGTTCCGCCGTGGCGAGCCGGTGCTCTACTACAACTTCACACCGAACTGGACCACCGGTGAACTGGTGCCCGGCCAGGACGTGATGTGGCTCCCCGTTCCCTTCGCGAGTCTGCCTGACGGCATCGACGAGCAGGAGCCCGACACGGAGGTGGCGGGGGTCGATGGGTGTCGCTCCGACCCGTGTCTGATGGGCTTCGCACCGAGCGACATCCGCGCCGTCACGGCTCAGCGGGTCATCGACGCTCATCCCGCGATCGAGCGGTTGCTCACGGACTTCACGATCGGCCTGGACGACATCGAGACGCAGAACGCGCGACTCGTTTCGAACCGACCGGACGCCGATGACATCGCGCTCCACGCCGAGCAGTGGATCGCCGCGCAGCGCGGAGCGATCGACCCGTGGCTGGACTCGGCGATCGCAGCGCACGTCGACGCCGGTCTCGAACTGTCCGATGTCACCGTTGCGAGGCGTCCGGGCGTCGACGACGAACCCGTCGGCCGGATCGACGTCGTCACCCGCGTCTCGCCACCGTTCGTGACCTACGAGGACAACCGGTTCGACGGTTTCGCCATCGACGTCTGGGAGGCCGTGGCGCTGCGCGTGGGTGCGGACTTCGAGATCCGAGCGGTCAACAGTTCGATCAAGCTGGTGGACGAGGTGGTCCGCGACGAGGCTGATGTCGGCGTTGCCGCGACCGGGATCACGTCGTCGCGTGAGGAGCGGGTCAACTTCACGCACTCCTTCATCGAGAGCGGGCTGCAGATCATGGTCGTCGAGGACGACGGCGGTTTTCTCGGAGGAGCGTTCGGCGCGATCGCGAGTCGAATCTTCTCGCTCGAGATGTTGGCGTTCCTGCTTCTGCTGTTGGGAGCGCTCGCAGTCGCGGCGCACATCGTGTGGTGGACCGAGCGCGGCACGAATGCCGACTTCCCGTCGTCGTATCGCACAGGTATCTGGGAGGCGTTCTGGTGGGCAGCGGTCACTGCGACGACCGTCGGCTACGGCGACCGCACGCCGAAGGGGAGGACCGGGCGAATCGTCGGTCTCGTCTGGATGTTCGGCGGGCTCTTCCTCATCGCCTACGTCACGGCGGGGATCGCCTCGACGCTGACCATCGAGGAGATCGAGAGCTCGATCGAGTCGGTGGACGATCTGCGCAAGCACGAAGTGGCCGTCCCGGCGAACTCGGAGGCGGAGGCTCAGCTCGATCGGCTCGGTGTGGCGTCGGTCGGCTACCCGACCGCCGAGGACACCTATGCAGCGCTCCGCAAGGGTGACGTCGACGCGGTCGTTCACGATGCCGCCGTGCTGCGCTATGAGGTGACACGGAATCCGTCCGACGGTGTGCGGCTCGTCGGGGTTCCTTTCGACCCTCAGCAGTACGGGTTCGTCGTGCGTGCGGACGACCCGCTTCGCGAGCGATTGAACCGAGCGTTGCTCGACGTCGTCGAGTCAGGCGACTACTCCGACATCTACGAGCGATGGTTCGGCGTCGAACCCGAAGGCGATTGAGCGTCCGTGCGAGTTGTGGTATGCATTCACGGGACCGACGTCACACATGCGGGTGCATCTGGGGTGACGTCGTCGGTCGCTCGGGCGGGCTGCACGACGACGAAGGGGACACAATGCGAAGCATGATCGAACGACACAGGGGTGTGTCGTGACCGACAGCATCGACCGGGACGCGCTCGACAACATGTCGAAGGACGAACGTAAACGCATCGCCGACGAACTCGAGGCGATGGACGACGCGGACCGGAAGCGAGCGATCGCCGAGCGTCCCGAGTTCGAAGGGCTGCAGGTCCGACCGGAGAACGTCTACTACGAGGAACTCAAGGACCGCGAGCCTGGCGACACGAACATCGTCAAGTGGGGGTTCGACCTGCACCCTCAGGTGACCTTCTTCTCCGCCGGGTTCCTCATCCTGTTCCTCGCTGCAACGCTGATCTTCAAGGACCAGGCGGAGGTGTTCTTCCAGGGCACGTTGGACTTCATCGCCGACAAGTTCGGTTGGTTCTACATCCTCTCGGCGAACATCTTCGTGATCGCGATCTTCGCGTTCGCGTTCTCGAAGTACGGCAAGATCCGACTCGGCGGGCAGCACGCTCGACCCGAGTTCACCAACATCGCCTGGTACGCGATGTTGATCTCGGCGGGCATGGGCATCGGGTTGATGTTCTGGAGTGTTGCCGAGCCGATCTTCCATTATCAGACCCCGGCGCCGTTCTTCGGCGTGGAACCCGAGTCAGGGGACGCAGCGGAGGCAGCTCTGGTCACGACGTTCTTCCACTGGGGCTTGCACCCGTGGTCGATCTACGCCCTCGTGGCGCTGGCCCTGGCGTTCTTCACGTTCAACCGTGGATTGCCGCTCACGATGCGGTCGGTCTTCTACCCGATCCTCAAGGAGCGGATCTACGGCTTCTGGGGCAACCTCATCGACATCATCTCGGTGATCGCCACATTGTTCGGCCTCGCCTCGTCGCTGGGATTCGGCGTGCAGCAGATGTCAGCCGGTTTGAACTTCCTGTTCGGCACCCCTGACGTGGTGATCTTCCAGGTGATCCTGATCGCGGCGATCACCGGACTCGCGACCATGTCGGTCGTGGCCGGTCTCGACGGAGGCGTGAAGCGCCTCAGCCAGCTCAACCTCGGCCTGGCAGCGGCGTTCCTCTTCTTCATCATCGTGGTCGGCCCGACGATCTTCATCATCGGCACATTCGTCGAGACCACCGGCCAGTACGTCCAGGCACTTCCGAGCCTCAGCCTCTGGACCGAGTCGCTCACCGACAGCGAATGGCAAAGCGGCTGGACCGTCTTCTACTGGGGCTGGTGGATTTCTTGGGCACCGTTCGTCGGCATGTTCATCGCACGTGTGTCGAAGGGCCGCACCATCCGCGAATTCGTGGTCGGCGTGGTGCTCGTGCCGTCCATGGTCACGTTCTTGTGGATGTCGGCATTCGGTGGTGCTGCGTTGAAGACGCAGATCGACGGCACCCGAGACATCGCGGCAGCGGTCAACGAGAACACGGCGACCGCCCTGTTCGACATGCTCGAAGCGTTCCCGCTGACCTTCGTGACCTCGCTTCTGGGAGTCATCCTCGTGACATCGTTCTTCGTGACGTCGTCGGACTCCGGCTCGCTCGTTGTCGACAACTTGACGTCGGGTGGCAAGCTCGAGTCGCCGGTGCCACAACGCATCTTCTGGGCGATCATGGAAGGCGCTGTCGCCGCGATCCTGCTGATCGGTGGCGGGCTCCTCGCACTCCAGTCAGCAGCTGTGGCCAGCGGGTTGCTGTTCGCCTGCGTGATCATGGTGGCGATCTACAGCATGAAGAAAGCGTTCGACAACGAGCTGCGCTTCTTGGACGCGGGTCTCGCCGTACCCGAGCAAGCTCGAGTCGCCGACCAGGAGGGTCGTCGCCTGAAGGCCGAGGAAGAAGCTCGGGCCGAAGCAGAACGTGACCTGGCAGAGTCCGCGTCGATCAAGGAGTCGAGGCCGGCAAAGGCGTCGAGAATCGAGGAAGAGGAGGAGTCGGAATGATCGCGCCCGATCGACTCCTCGGTCTGGCGGTCGTGGCCGCCCTCGTCGCCGGTGGCTGCGGCAGCGACGAAGCATCGTCGGATGTCGACCTCAGCGGTGTGTCGTTGACCGTCGGATCGAAGAACTTCACCGAGCAGTTCGTCCTGAGCGAAATCCTCATCCAGGCGATGACCGCACGGGGCGCGGAGGTCACCGACGCAACGGACACCGGCACCACCAAGGAGACGAGGCAGGCGCTCGTCGACGGCGACATCGACGCCTACTTCGAATACAACAGCACCGGGTGGGTCGAGATCCTGGAAGTGTCCGAACGGCCGGACGAGGACGGTGAAGACCTGACCGAGGCCGTCCGCGAACTCGACGCCGCCAACGGCATCGAGTGGGTCGGGCGTTCGACGTTCAACGACACGTACGGATTCGCGATGGGACCGGACCTCGCCGCGGACACGCAGACGACGCGCTACTCGGTCGAAGCATTCGACCTCGAGGCCATGGCCGACTACGTCGACGACAACGACGACGCCATCGTGTGTGTGGAGCCGGAGTTCGCTGAACGTGCCGACGGGCTGGCGCTGTTCGAGGAAGAAGTGGAGTTCACGATCCCGGAGAGCCAGTTGCTCGTGATCGAGAACGAAGCCGACATCTACGAGATGACGGCCGACGGCGACTGCGACTTCGGTGAAGTGTTCACCACCGATGGACGTCTCGAGACATTCGACCTCGAACTCGTCGTCGACGGCGGTGTCTTCTACGTCTACAACGTCTCGTTGAACATCCGCGACGACGCCGCAGGCGACCAGTCCGACGCCATCGAGTCGATCGTCGACGCCATCCTGCGGCCGATGTCGCAGACACGGATCACGGACCTCAATCGGCAAGTGTCCGACGGCGAACCCGTGGCCGACGTGGCCGAGAGCTTCTTGGACCAGTTCGACATCTAGCCGTCTCGTCACTCTCTCGCTGGCGCTCGTTCCGTTCCTCGAGTTGCTCGTTCGCTGCGCTCACTCGAGTCGAATCGCCTGACGGCGAACGTTCTGCATCGCTCACAGCAAGCTGCTCGGCTCGGGAGTCGGGGCAAGGCCCTCCGCCTTCGGCCGTGGTGCAAGCACCGAGTGAGCCGGCCCTTGCGCGGGCATCCGAGGAGAGCGGCTTCGCCGTGACCGATGCAGTGATGCGCCGAAGGCGCTTTCCAATCGAGTGAGCGAGGAATGCACGAGCGTCAGCGAGCGAACGAGCAACTCGAGGAACGGAGCGAAGCAGGTGACGAGATGAGCGAAGCGAGTGACGAGGACTATGCAACTATCTGCGTGAGCGTCAGTTCGGGTTCGTTGGATTCGATGCGTTGGAGCGCGTACTTGTTCTCGAAGAGGGCGACGAGGGCGCCGTCGGTGCGTTTCAGGATGCGGACGCCCGGCTTCTCTCTCAGCAACGTCGCCGACTCGTCATCGGTCAGGCGGATGGCCTGGTACGGCGAACCGGACAGTTCGATGGGAGCGTTGAACTCGACGTCGAGTCGGTTCGCGAACACGTCGAACTGAAGCTGGCCGACCGCAGCGAGGACCGGTGAGGCTTCGCCCCAATCGGGGTCACGCAGCACCTGTACCACGCCTTCCTCGCCGAGTTGGTCGAGGCCCTTGCGGAACTGTTTGACCTTGCCCGAATCCTGCGGTCGTGCCGTGGCGAACACTTCGGGGGCGAACTGAGGCAGCTTCGGGTACTCGACCGACGGGCCGGTCTCGTCGTACAGCGTGTCGCCGATGTTCAAGCCCGTGGCATTCACGAGGCCGACCACGTCGCCCGGGAAGGCCTCGTCGATCGTCGTGCGCTCGGCGCCGAACACGGTCGAGGCGTACTTGGTGGCGAACGGCTTGCCGGTGCGCTCGCACGTCATCACCATGCCGCGGTCGAACTTGCCCGAGCAGATGCGGGCGAACGCGATGCGGTCGCGGTGATTGCGGTCCATGTTGGCCTGGACCTTGAACACGAACGCCGAGCACTCGGTTTCGAGCGGACGCTCGACACCGTTGATGTCCTCACGGGCAAGCGGTGGCGGTGCGAGGTCGACGATCGCGTCGAGCAGATGGCGCACACCGAAGTTGGTGAGTGCAGACCCGGCGAAGACGGGCGTCGACTTGCCGGCGAGGAACGATGGGAGGTCCACGTCTGCGCCCATGGCGTCGAGCAGTTCCGACTCTTCGGCGCACTTCTCCCAGGCCTTGCCCTCTTCCTCGGCAGCACGTTCGGCGGGAACGTCTTCTTCCGGGGCGATCTGGCTGCCACGTGCGGTGCGGGTGAACCGGGTGAACACGTCTGTTCGACGATCGAGCACGCCGCGGAGTTCACCGTAGGAGCCGACGGGCCAGGTGGCAGGCGTGGGTCGCAGACCGATCTGTTCTTCGATCTGATCGAGCAGCTCCAGCGGTTCGAGACCCGGGCGATCCAGCTTGTTGAGGAACGTCAGCACGGGGAGCTCACGGGAGCGACACACCTCGAACAGCTTGAGGGTCTGTGGCTCGATGCCTTTGGCTGCGTCCAGGACCATGACGACGGCATCGACCGCGGAGAGCACGCGGTACGTGTCCTCGGAGAAGTCGCGGTGACCCGGTGTGTCGAGCAGGTTGAACTCGTGCTCGCGGTACGGGAAGTTCAGCGCTGTCGACGAGATCGATATCCCGCGCTTCTGCTCCATGTCCATCCAGTCGGATGTGGCCGAGCGGCGGCCCTGGTGAGCCTTCACGGCACCGCCCGACTGGATCGCTCCGGCGTACAGCAGGAACTTCTCCGTGAGGGTGGTCTTGCCCGCGTCCGGGTGCGAGATGATCGCAAACGTCCGACGACGCCGAGCTTCGTTGATCACCTGGTCAGACACGGTTGACGACGCTATCTGATGCATGACCCGACGCTGGCGGGTCTGGTGCCGTCGCCGCTGCGCCGCTCGAGCATGGGGCGTGCTGCGATGTGTACGCCGGCATTGTCTCAGGGTCGACTGGCGGTTCCGCCCTTCTGAGGGGCAAGCTGTCGCATCATGGACTCGCTCCCCACGCGCACAACGGCGATCGAACGGGCGTCCGACGCAGTGGCGGCGGCGAAACGCATCGTGGTGTTCACCGGGGCCGGCATCTCGACGGAGTCGGGCATCCCCGACTTCCGCGGTCCGAACGGGGTCTGGACGAAGAACCCGAAGGCGGAGAAGGCGTCGAACATCACGAACTATCTCAACGAGCCGGACGTGCGAGAAGCAGCGTGGCAGAACCGCCTGACCACGCCTGCGTGGACCGCGCAACCGAACGACGGCCACGGCGCACTGGTCGAACTGGAACGGCAGGGGCGCCTCCACGCGCTCGTCACCCAGAACATCGACGGGCTGCATCAGAAGGCGGGCAACGACACGTCGAAGGTGATCGAAGTCCACGGCACGGTGTGGTTCACCCGGTGCTGGGAATGCGACGACCGCCGGCCGATGGAACAGGCCCTGACGCGAGTCCGTGCCGGCGACCCCGATCCGTCCTGTCTCGAATGCTCCGGCATCTTGAAGTCGGACACGATCAGCTTCGGCCAGGCACTGAACCCCGACGTGATCGACCGCGCCCTGCAGGTGAGCGACGAGTGCGACCTGATGCTCGCCGTCGGTTCGACCCTGTCGGTCTTTCCCGCTGCGAACTGCGTTCCTCGTGCCAAGGCGGCGTGGCGCGCCGGTGATCATCGTCAACGGTGAGGAGACAGCGATGGACCGCTATGCGGACCATCTGCTCGTCGGCCAGATCGGAGAGATCCTGCCCGCGTTGCTCGCCGAACCCGACTGATGGAGGGTTGACGGTCAGCGTCGGGCTCGGCTCGCCAGCACGGCGCCGGTGATCACCAGTGCGATGCCACCGACCGCGAGCGGCGCGACCGTGTCGCCTCGGAACGCGATGCCCAGACCGAGCGACACGACCGGGATCAGGTACGTGATGAAGCTCGCCCTCGTGGACCCCACTCGACCCACGAGGGAGCCCATGATCGCGAAGGCCACGCCCGTGCCGAACACGCCGAGTACGAGGACCGCGACGAGCGGGCCGAGCTCCCACGACGCATCGCCGATCTCCCACAACCCGTACGGCGTGGTCCACAGCGTGGCGAGGGCGAGCATGCGCGTCATCAGTGGGAGCGACCCGTACCGCTGTTGCATCGGCGCAGCGAGGTTGATGGCGAATCCGTAGCAGACGGTCGCGCCGAGCACGAGGAACACGCCACGCGCCTCGCTCGCCCCGTCACTGATCGACGGAAGGCTGATCAGCGTGATCCCGAGGAAGCCGACGACGATGCCGACCAGCAGCGGCCCTCGTGCCCGTTGACGCAGGAGGACGGCGGCGACCGTTGCGGCGAAGATCGGTGTGGCCCCGTTGAGGAGCCCGGTCACCGACGAGTTGATGTACTGCTCGGCGATCGGGAACAGCGTGAAGGGGATCGCGACCCAGATCACGGACAGCAGGAGGAGTCGGCCGCGGTCGTCGCCGGCGATCGTGATCTTCGGCTTCGGCTTCGGCAGCATCAGCAGTGCGAGCGCACCCGAACCGACCCGGAGCAGCGTGATCAAGCCAGGTGGGAACGCGTCGAGCCCGATGTCGATGAACAGGAAGGACGATCCCCAGATCAGCGCCACCGAGACGAACAGACCCCAGTCCTGTGGGGTGAAGGTCCCCTCGTTGGCTGCGGTCGACTGCTCGAACAGTTTGCGCTGAGCGATCGGGGCAGCCGAGTCGGCGGGCGGGGTCACGGCGCAACGCTACGCGGACCGAGCCGCACACGACTCGCCGATTTCGGACACGTGGTGGCTGGATCCCGCCAGTGAGGGAGCGGCGGCACTTCCTCACCGGAGAAGGCCTCGGACGCGGGAATGAGATCGAGCGCACACCGGTTGACCAATACCCGACCGAACCACTCGACTTTTCCCGTTAGGCTTTTTCACATGGCAACGTTTCGTGACCTGCTCTCCGCCGCCAAGTCCTCGATCACCGAGGTCGACACCGACACCGCGTCGGCCAAGATCGACGAGGGTGCACTGATCCTCGACGTCCGCGAACCCGACGAGTACGAAGAGGGCGCCATCCCCGGCGCCATCCACATTCCCCGTGGGCACCTCGAAGCCCAGATCGAAGGCAAGATCATCGACAAGGACGCGCCGGTCGTCGTCTACTGCGCCGGCGGCGTCCGCTCGGCCTTCGCCGTCCAGACGATGGACGAGTTCGGCTACACCAACGCCCTGTCGATGGAAGGCGGCTACGGCCGCTGGAAGGACGAAGGACGCGACTGGAAGACCCCGGCGTCGCTGACACCCGAGCAGAACAACCGCTACAAGCGGCATCTGCTGCTTCCGGAAGTCGGCACCGCCGGCCAGATCAAGCTGCTCGAGGCCAAGGTGCTGCTGCTCGGCGCCGGCGGTCTCGGTTCGCCGGCTGCGTTGTACCTCGCTGCTGCAGGTGTCGGCACGATCGGCATCGTCGACATGGATGATGTCGACTCGTCGAACCTCCAGCGCCAGATCCTGCACAACATCGACCGCATCGGCGACCGCAAGGTCGATTCGGCGAAGAAGACGCTGGTGGGCCTCAATCCGGACGTCAACGTCGTCACCTACGACACGCGGCTCGACGCATCGAACATCATGGAGATCATCGACGGCTACGACGTCGTGGTCGACGGTGCCGACAACTTCCCCAGCCGCTACCTGCTCAACGACGCAAGCGTCAAGCTCGGTATCCCGGTCGTGCACGGTTCGATCTTCCGCTTCGAAGGCATGGTCAGCGTGTTCCACCCGACCGAGGGTCCGACGTACCGCGACATGGTTCCCGAGCCGCCTCCCGCCGAGCTCGCGCCGTCGTGCGCCGAGGCCGGCGTGCTCGGTGTGCTGCCCGGGATCATCGGTTCGATCCAGGCGCTGGAGACCATCAAGATCATCCTCGACCTCGGCGAACCGCTGATCGGACGAATCCTCACGGTCGACACCAACGACATGGAGTTCCGTGTCTTCAATCTGAAGGCCAATCCGGACAACCCGGTCACCTACGAGAATCGCGACCGCATTCGGATCGAAGAGCTCGACGGGCTCTGCGCTCCGGGTCTCGACCACTGAACCCTGCCTCGGATGCTGCCGGAGGGCGATGCAGCGTGTGTCAGCTCTCCGGTTCCCGCTTCGACTCGTACATCGCCTGATCGGCGCGGGCCACGAGCGAGTCGACGTCGTCATCGGCACCGGCGGTGGCGATGCCGAACGAAATCGACAGGTCGGGCTCACGCTGCTGTGTGTCGTTGTCCTGCGCGATGAACCGCTCGACCTTGTCGACGACACTTCGAGCCTCTGCCGCGTCCGAGCCGTAGAGCAACACGGCGAACTCGTCGCCGCCGAGACGAGCGACGACATCGGATGCTCGTGTGGAGGAACTGAAGGCGGCAGCGCCGCGGCGCAAGAGGACGTCGCCGGCCTGGTGGCCGTGTGAGTCGTTCACGAGTTTCAGGCCGTTCACGTCGGCGAAGATCACCGACACCGGCTCGTTGCGCCGCACACCGAGGTCGATGAAACGAGCTGTTGCTGCTTCGAACGCTCGACGATTCGCGAGCGACGTGAGTTCGTCGGTCAAGGTCAGCGAGGTGTTCTGGAGTTCCTGGTTGACGAGGTCGGCGAGATCGCGCAGGGTCGCCCGGTCGTCCTCGTCGAAGGTGCGGGTCCGCGTGTCGAGCACGCACAGCGAACCCACCCGGTCACCACTGGGCGCGGAGATCGACGCACCGGCGTAGAAACGAACGAACGGCGGCCCGGTGACGAACGACAGCGACGCGAACCGAGGGTCGGCGCATGCGTCTTCGACGATCAACATGTCGGCACCTTCGGTGACGGCGTGCGTGCAGAACGAGTCCGTCCGCGGTGTTCGGGTCGGCTCGGTGCCGAACGCCGAGCACATGAACTGCTGCGTGTCGTCCAGCAACGTCACGAGCGAGATCGGCATGTCGAGGGCACGCGCCGTCAGCCGGGTGATGCGATCGAAGCGTTCATTGCGTTCGTTGCCGACGAGGCCGAGCGAGAAGAGGCTCGCGAGGCGCGCCGATTCAGACGGGTCGGTCATCGCTGCGAGGTCACCCGGTTGCTCCATCCGGATTGCCATCGGCAGATCCGACCCTGATCTTGACGACACATGTGACGAAACATATCGCCCAGACCCTGGTCAGACGACGCACGCAGGCTTTCGAAAACGAGTGGATCGCCGTGGCGGTCTCGGCGGTCGCGAACCGACATCGGGCCCGAGGTCAGTCGAGGAATTCGGGTTCGCGAGCGACGAGTTCTTCCCAGAACGGCTGGAACTGGAACCAGCCGGCGATGTCGCTGCCCTGGGACTTGTGACCGTCGATGCAGTACGCCTCGGGGATCTCGATCGGCGTGCCGGCGGCCTCGGCGACCAGTTGGCTCTGGCAGGCGCGTTCGAGTGCGATGAACCACCACACGGCGGCGTCGACGGAGCCCCCCGTGGTGATCAGGCCGTGGTTCTGGTGGATCATCGCCTTCTTGTCGCCGAGCGCGTTCGCCATGGCCTTGCCGACCTCTTCGGACAGCACGACGGCGCCAGATCCGTCGTTGCACAGCGCGACGTCGTTGTAGAACATCGTCGAGTCCTGGGTGATCATCTTCAACGGCTTGCCGAGGGTGGAGAACGTCTTGCCGTACATCGAGTGGGAGTGGGCGGCAGCGATGACGTCCGGGCGGGCCTTGTGGAGCTGCCCGTGGATGGCGAACGCCGCGCCGTTCAGCGGTCCGTCGCCTTCGACGACCTCGCCGTCGTGGTTCACGCAGATCAGGTCACTCACGGTCATCAGCTTGAAGTTCTTGCCGAACGGGTTGACCCAGAAACGGTCGGGGAACTCGGGGTCGCGCACGGTGACGTGGCCGGGCACGCCTTCGGCGAGGTGGAGTCGACCCATGGTGCGCAGCCCGCACGCGAGGCGCTGCTTGCGGTGCAGTCGCTCCGCAGCGAAGTCGGTCGGGGTCGAAGCCGCCTGCTCCCGTTCGAGTTCTTCGAGCTTGTCGTCGATCGTGTTGGCCATGGGCGAAGTGTAGATCAGACCGTTCGGGCCGTGAGAGCCGACGCCGACGTTCAGAAGTGCCTGGCACGTTCGAACGTTTTCAGGCGGGGTCGGTGCGGACGACGGCTTCGACCCGTTCGATCTCGTCGCGTTCCTGGATGGCCACGCCGGCGAGGACGAGTGCGATGCCGACCACGTCGATCGTCGACGGTGGTTGATCGAGGAACAGCCAGCCCATCAGCGCCGCCGTCACGGGCAGCAACGCCAGCAGGAGCGAGAAGCGCCGGATCGGGATGCGGCGCATCGTGAACTGGTCGATGCCGTAGCCGATGGCGTTGGAGAACACGCCGACCAGCAGGCACAGCACCAACAGGCTCGGAGCGATCCAGACCGGCCCACTCCACGGAGCGCCGACCGGTGTGGTGACCACCGTGCCGATCGCGAGACCCAGTCCGAGGCCGGCGACGCCACGATCCCCCTGGGCGACCTTCGAGCCGATCACGATGTACGCCGCCCACAGCGCCGACGCGAGCAGGATGAAGGCCAGCCCGGCGGTGTTGCCGTCGTCGATCTCGACACCGCCCAGGACGCACACGCCGACCACCGCGAACACGAGCGCCAGAGCGTTGCGACCCGTTCGTGTCGTTGCCGCCGCGACGGCGATCGGCCCGATGAACTCGATGGTCACGCCCTTGCCGAGGTCGATGCGAGCGATCGCCAAGTAGAAGAAGATGTTCATCAGTGCTGTCGCGACACCGAAGAGCGCAACGCCGACGAGTTGCTGGCGCGTCCAGCCGCTCCACCATCGGCGCGAGACCGCGAGCAGGGCAACCGCAGCACCCATCACGCGGAACCACGCGACGGTCTGTGGTTCGACTCGATCGAACAGGCCGACAGCGATGACGGCACCGACGTACTGCGCGACGGCGGAGAGCAGGAACAGCGCTTCGGGTTGGGTCGTGCTGAGAAAGCGAGAGACGGGACCCGTCGTCGGAGCGATCTTCTCGGTGGTCACGAGGTGAGGATGCCAGAGTGAAGCAATGAACCGTCAGATCTCACCGACGTCGATCGCTCGGCCCGCGGCCACCTACGCGCACGCCGTTCTCACCGAGCAGCCGACTCGCTGGCTCCACACGTCCGGCGTGGTGCCGACCGCACCCGACGGGTCGACGCCCGGTGAGGTCGGTGAGCAGGCACGGATCGTCTGGCGCAACATCGAGGCGATGCTCGACGAGGCGGACATGCGGCCCACGGACATCGTGTCCGTGGTCACCTATGCGGTCGCCGGTGAGCCGCTCGGCCCGATCATGGCAGCACGCGACGCATTCCTCGACGGCCATCTCGCAGCCTCGACGCTCGTGACCGTCCCCGAGTTGGCGCAGCCGCAGTGGCGCATGGAAGTGGCGATCGTCGCAGCGAACTGACGGACCGGCGCAGCCCGGACGTCAGGCCGGCTCGACCCCGATCGGGTCCGGAGCGACTTCGCGGCGCACACCCGCAACGAGCGACACCAACTCGGCCATCACCGCATCGGTCGCCGCTCGCAAGGCGTCGGCGTCGTCGAGTTGTGATCTGCTGAGCAGCGCCCCCACATCGATCGGATCGCCCACCGCGACGCTGACCCTCGGCCGCAGGACGACGTTGAACATCAACCGGCTGACGATCCGGCGGCGAGCGATCACCCGGTGTGCGCCGACCATCGCGACCGGGACGACCGGCGCCCCACTGCGAACGGCCAGACGCACGACGCCCGTGCGCGCACGCTCGGGCCACTGTTCCGGATGACGCGTGGTGCGCCCCTCGGGAAACAGACCGACCGCTTCGCCCATCGCCAATGCCTCGATCGCCGGCTCGAGCGCAGCGCCCGCCGTCGCGGTGCCCCGCTGCACCGGAATGAACCCGACTCGTCGAGCCAGACGACCGGCAACGGGGAGGCGGAACACGCCGGCGGTCGCGAGCAGGCGGAGCGGACGGCCCATGCGCCGACAGATCAGGGCCAGCAGGAAGCCGTCGGCGTAGCTGGTGTGATTCGCGATCACGATCACACCGCCGTCCGGCAACGCTTCGGCGATTCGCCGTCGGCCGCGTTGGCGTTCCATCTGCATCCGACTGACCACGGTCAGCAGTCCACCGATGATCGAGGCGAGGACGCCGTAGACGATCGCTCCGGTCCGACCCGGATGCTTCCACGAACCGCTCACCACATCTGACTATCACGTCTGGTTCGCCGTCCTCGGGCTCCCCTGGGTGGCCGGGTTGCTCGCCGCGTACGATCGACGCATGGCTGACGCTGCTGTCGCACTCCCCACCACCGATTCGGGCATCCCGATCGACAAGATCTACACCGGCGAAGCGCTCGCCGACTGGAACGCCGAGCAACGCCTCGGTCTGCCCGGCGAGGCTCCGTTCACCCGCGGCGTGTACCCGTCGATGTACACGAGCCGCCTCTGGACCATGCGCCAGTACTCCGGTTTCGGGTCCGCCGAACAGACCAACGAGCGGTTCAAGTTCCTGCTCGACGCCGGCCAGACCGGCCTGAGCTGTGCGTTCGACCTGCCGACGCAGATGGGGTACGACTCCGATGCGGCTCGTGCCGAAGGCGAGGTCGGCAAGGTCGGCGTGGCGATCGACACGATGGCCGACATGCGGCTGCTGCTGGCCGACCTGCCGCTCGACAAGGTGTCGACGTCGATGACGATCAACTCGACGGCGTCGATCCTGCTGCTGATGTACGAGCTCGTCGCCGAAGAGCAGGGCGTGTCGGCTGATCAGATCCAGGGCACCATCCAGAACGACCTGCTCAAGGAGTACATCGCCCGCGGCACGTACATCTTCCCGCCTCGGCCGTCGATGCGGATCATCACCGACATCTTCGAGTACTGCTCGAAGCACGTGCCGTCCTGGAACACGATCTCGATCTCCGGGTACCACATCCGCGAAGCGGGCTCGACGGCGGTGCAGGAGATCGCCTTCACGCTCGCGAACGCGATCGCGTACGTGCAGGCGGCGGTCGACGCCGGCCTCGACGTGGACGACTTCGCACCGCGCCTCAGCTTCTTCTGGAACGGCCACAACAACTTCTTCGAGGAAGCCGCGAAGTTCCGTGCGAGCCGGCGGATGTGGCACAAGATCATGACCGAGCGCTTCGGCGCGAAGGACCCCAAGTCGACGATGCTGCGGTTCCACACGCAGACCGGCGGCTCGACGCTCACCGCGCAGCAGCCGATCAACAACGTGGTGCGCGTGGCCATCCAGTCGATGGCCGCCGTGCTCGGCGGAACGCAGTCGCTGCACACCAACGGCTACGACGAGGCGCTGTCACTGCCGACGGAGACCGCAGCCCGGATCGCGCTGCGAACGCAGCAGATCATCGGCTACGAGTCGGGCGTGACCGACACGGTCGACCCGCTCGCCGGCTCGTACTTCGTCGAGTCGCTGACCGACGAGGTCGAACGGCTGGCGTGGGAGTACATCGAGACGATCGACGAGAAGGGCGGGGCCGTCGCCGCGATCGAGCAGGGCTACCAGATGGACGAGATCATGGACGCGGCGTATGCGTACACGAAGTCGATCGACGACAACGAGCGTGTGATCGTCGGGGTCAACAAGTTCCTCGTCGAGGACGACGCCGAGATCGAGCCGTTCCCGATCGACCCGCAACTCGAAGTGACCCAGCGGGCGCGCACGATTGCCTACAAGGCCGACGCGGGACCCTGCAGCCGTCGAGTCCGCTCTGGCGACCGTGAAGGCAACGGCCCAGTCGGAGGACAACCTGCTGTACGCGATGAAGGACGCACTGCGTGCGGACTGCACCCTCGGCGAGATCAGCGACAGCCTCCGAGAGGTCTTCGGGACCTACACGCCGTGAGCCGTTGGCCTCGCGGGAAGATGCACTCGAAGACCGACGACGGACGAGTCAGGTGAGGTCCCGCATGGAACCGGTGCTCGTACCCTTGCGCTGATGGCGTGGGAGATGTTCGACCGTGACGGAACCGGAGGGTTCCGGATCTGTGGCGTCGATGGCGATCTGCTCACCGATGCGCCCCTGGCCGACCTTCGCCGTCGCATGCGAGATCACGATCGAAGCCGAGTCCGCTGCGCCCGTCGCCCTGTCGTCGTCGGAGTACGACCTCGAACGGGTGACGACGACCCTGGTCGGTCGCATCGTCGCCACGTCCCGGACGAGGACCTCGCTGGTCACGCTGGCGTATCTCCCGAGCGACGACGACGCCGACCGGTATTCGAAGGTGTCACTCCCGAAGGGTGCGTCGGTCTCGGTGGCTCCGGCGATCGATCCGGACTGGACGACTGTTCGCAGCCGCGTCCGCCCGGTCGGGATCGAGGAGCAGTCGATGCTCGACTTCCGGGTCAGGAACCAACTCTTCGCGGCGATGGACCTCGGCGGTGAACGTCCGATCGAGCACGTCGTCGTCGGGCTGACCGACGAGACCGTCGACGACTTCACGATGTCGGTGACCTCGGCGACGTCGGTGGTCCGACAGCCCGACGTCGAGGTGGACGCCGCCTCGTGGCGGGGCCTCCACGTCGCGGACCCGAAGGACGTCACCGAGACGTCGTGGATCATCCGCCAGATCGCTGAACGCTTCGGCGCCACCTATGACGGATGGGGATGCCCGGTCGAGACCGGCGCTCCGGCCGCTTCGGCCGCTGCGGCCAAGCGGAAGTGGCGCTGGTTCCGATGACGGCGTCGATGCTCGCCGCAGGCCTTACCAAGTGGCCGACGTGGCAGCAGGCATGGGTCACCACCGTGATCTGTCTCGTGCTGCTCGCGGCCGTGCGGCGCATGCGACCGTCGCGCTTCACGGAGTTCTCGCTGCCGACGCTGCAGGAGCTCGCCGTGCTGACCGGCCTCTACGGACTGTGGCGCTCGGCGAAGAAGTTGCCGCTCACACAGTCCGAGGGGGCGCTCGAACGCGCCCGTTCGATCGTCGACATCCAAGAGGCGATCTGGTTGCCCACCGAGCTGAGCCTGCAGCGTTTCGTCATCGACCACGATCCGCTGGGCTGGCTGTCGGCTGCGTACTACATCACGATGCACGTGCCGGCGCTGTTCGTGTTCCTCGCCTGGATGTTCTGGCGGCACCGGGACGAATACGGCCGTTGGCGCAACATCCTCGCGCTGACGACCGCCGGCTGCCTGTTCATCCGGTTCGTCCATGTCGCTCCGCCGAGATTCCTCACCGACCTCGGCTACCAGGACCTCTCGGAGGTCTACGGCATGTCGGTCTACGGACCCGTCGGCACCGGTGTGTCCGGACAGTTCGTGGCGATGCCGTCGATCCATGTCGCGTGGGCCGGTGTGATCGGGATCGGCATCTTCGCTGCGAGTTCGAGTCGCTGGAAGTGGTTGTTCGCTGCGCACCTGCCGATCACGATCCTCGTCGTGTCGGCGACGGGCCACCACTGGTGGCTCGACGGCATCGTGGCGCTCGGTCTGATCGGACTCTCGTGGCTGATCGACGAAGGCGTCCGGCGAGCGTGGGCGCGCCCGCCGCCCGTCAGAGCTCGGCGACGAAGGCGGCGAGGAGGTCGTCGTAGTCGGTGAAGGAGCGGAACTGCGGGAACTCGGCGATCACGTTGTCGGGTGACCGGAACAGGAAACCGGTCGACGCAGCGCCGAGCATCGTCGTGTCGTTGTACGAATCGCCCGCTGCGAGGATCGAGAAGTTGAGCGACTGGAAGGCCTCCACCGCCTTGCGCTTCTGATCCTGCTGGCGGAGTTCGTAGCCGACGATCGTGTCGTCGGTGACGAGCAGCTGGTGGCACATGATCGTGGGCCAGCCGAGTTGTCGCATGAACGGCGTCGCGAACTGTTGGAACGTGTCGGAGAGGATGATCACCTGGGTCTGTTCGCGCAGCGCGTCGAGGAACTCGCGTGCACCGGGCATGGGTGCCAGCGTGCGCGATCACTTCCTGGATCTTCGAGAGGCCGAGCCCGTGCTCGGCGAGCAGGTCGAGGCGGTACTGCATCAGCACGTCGTAGTCGGGTTCGTCGCGAGTCGTTCGCAGGAGGCCCTCGATGCCCGTTGTCTCGGCGACGGCGATCCACACCTCCGGGATCAGCACGCCCTCGAGGTCGAGCGTGACGATGGTCTGGGAGGGTCCGTTCGCAAGTGCCACGTGGACAGTGTCGCGTGCAGGTTTGTGCCGGGCACAAACCTGTCGGGCGGCTCAACCGTCGATGTGGGCGACCTCGACCTGTGGGCGCTCCGGGACCGGCGCGATGCCGTCCGCCCAGCCGAGGTAGATGATGCCGACGATGCGGTCGTCGCGGTGGAAGCCACACAGATCGAGTACGGCCGGCGGACGGGTGAGGGCCGGAGTGGACCAGAACGACGCGAGGCCGATCGAGGTTGCCCCGAGCATCAGGTTCTGGATCGCCGCCGCGACGGCGTCTCGATTCTCCCGGTGCAGCATGTCGTTCGGATGCGGCTCGCACCCGACGACGAGCGTGGCCGGCGTCCGGAGGTACTTGCCGGCGGTCTTGGTGCGTTTGGCGTCGTCGCCGAACTCGGCGTGTGCCATGTCGGCCGCCATCGTCTCACCGAGGCGACTGCGGCCTTCGCCGGTGAACAGCGCGAACCGCCACGGCCATGTCTTCTTGTGATTCGGCGCCCAGGTGGCGAGTTCGCACAGTTCCTCGACGACCGAGACGGGGACGTCTCGCGTCTGATCGACGAACATCGACGTCCGTCGGGAACGGATGACCTCGCGAAGGCCTTCGGAGTCGATCATCCGGCTTCGATCCGGTCCAGTTCGATGTCGACCATGAGCTCGTTCGCGAGCGCTTCGAGCGCGCTCTGGAGCGTGTCGGTGGAGAGCGTCGGCGGCGCACTCAACATCAGTGACGCTTCGAAGAGCAGTTCGCCCGACATCGGAGCGTTCGAGGTCGCGGTCTCCAGTTCGACGATCCCGACTCCGTTGGCCGCGAGGACGCCGGCGATCTCGCTGACGATGCCCGGTCGGTCGGCACCGACCAGCTGGAGTGCGAGGAGCCGCTCGTCCTCTGGCGCAGCGTCCAACTCCGCCGGTCGATCGCCCGAGAGCAAGGGTGACGACACGATCTGGAGCAGCCCGGAGGCACGGATCGGATCGAGGCGCTGATCGAGATCCTCGACGCGGGTCGCCGCGATCGAGACCACCGCGATGCCGGCGAACTTCCCGCCGAGCCGCGACATGTGGCTGCGTGTCCAACTCCCGCCAGCGTCTGTCACGACGCTCGCGAGTGCGTCGACCAACCCAGGGCGATCGTCGCCGATGACGGTCAACACGATGTCTGCCATGGCGCCATTCTCACACTTGCGTCGGCGGGATCCCGCACGGTGTGTGTCGAGCCTCCGGTGGTTGCACGCTGCAACCGTGCCGGTGCACGATCTCGCGAGTCGATTGCCGGATCACCGACCGTCAGGCGTCGTCCTGATCCGCTGGCTTCCTGGCCCGGCTCGGCTGGACCCTGGGGGCCTCGTTGGGCATCTTCGGGTACTGCGGTGGCCAGGGCGAATCGGGGACGCCGTCGGCGAGGTCGCCGGCGAAGCGCTCGACCAGTGGGGTGATCGAACACGGTGCTTGGTCCATCAGTTCCCACGGGTCGCCGAGCTCGTCGAGTCGACCCGGCACCGTGTCGATCGTGCACGCCTCGGGCTCGATCGTCTCCAGTTCGTCCCAGCGGAACGGGGTCGAGACCTGTGCGCCGACGCGTGGTCGCACGCCCCACGCGCCGAACATGTTCTTGTGCGGAGCGTTCTGGTTGAAGTCGACGAACACGCGCTCGCCGCGCTCCTCCTTCCACCACTTGTCGGTGATCAGCGCCGGATGGCGTTCGGACAGGATGCGCCCGAGGGCCACGACGGCCCCCCGCACGGCGAACGAATCCCAGCCGGGTTCGACACGGACGTAGATGTGGATGCCCTTCGACCCGGTGGTCTTCGGGAACCCGAGCATGCCGAACTCGGCGAGCAGGTCGCGAGTGTGGCCGGCGGCCTCGCGGGTCATGTCGAAGGTGACGCCGGGGGAGGGATCCAGGTCGATTCGCATCTCGTCGGCGTCCTGTGGCTCCGACGCCCGGAACTGCCACACGTGGAGACCGAGCACACCTTGGTTCGCCGCCCACAGCACGTGCGCGAGGTCGGAGATGACGAGGGCCCGAGACGGCGTGCCGTTGATCGTCTCGACCGTCGTCGTGGACAGCCAGTCGGGAGCGGACTCGGGGATCCGCTTCTGGAAGAACGACTTGCCGCGTACACCGTTCGGGTAGCGCTCCAGCAGCACCGCCCGGTCCTGCAACGTCCGCATGATCGGCTCACCGACGGCTGTGTAGTAGCGAGCGAGGTCGAGCTTGGTTCGCTCGCCCTTCGTGCCATCGGGCCCGATGACCGACGGGAACATCACCTTGTCCGGGTTCGTGATCGGAACGGTGCGCTGCTCGCCGCCGGGCAGGTCGACGACGATCTCGACCGGTGCTCCGAACTCCTCCGACTTCGCCACGCCTCTGAAACTACGCCACGGACGCGGCGCGGGAACGTCCGAGGCGGACGACTCGTTCAGGTCAGCCCACCCGGACGAAGTGGTGGAGATGGGCTGACACGAACGACGAGACGACCCGTTCACGTCAGCTCGATCGGCCGGATCCGGAACCTGCGCTGACGTGAAACAGCACCTCAGCGCCGCGTGGATCGGTCGAGAGAATTCGAGGGGATCGTTTCCTGGTCATCCGTTTGGGGTATCACTGGGGGCTGTGGACGAACTCCTGACAGACGAAGGCACCCCTCGACCGGCAGCGACAGCGCTGTGGCAACTGCTCGACGAGCTCGGGCCGGACGAGATCAAGGCGCGCCAACAGGCGACCGAGCTCGACATCTTGACGATGGGCATCACGTTCACCGTGTACAGCGACGGTGAGAACATCGACCGTGCCTGGCCCTTCGACGTGGTGCCGCGGATCATCCCCGGTCACGAATGGAACCAGGTACAACTCGGTCTCCACCAGCGGCTCCGAGCGGTGAACATGTTCATCGACGACCTCTACAACGATCAACGGATCATCGAGGCCGGGATCTTCCCGGCGGATCTGCTGGAGGAGTCCGCCAACTACCGTCCGGAGTGCGTCGGTGCGCACCCCAAGTTCGGTGTCTGGGCGCACATCTCCGGGTCGGACCTCGTCCGAGACGACGACGGCACCTTCTACGTGCTCGAAGACAACCTGCGAGTGCCGTCCGGCGTCAGCTACGTCATCGAGAACCGCGCCGTCACCAAGCGGGCCTTTCCCGAGCTCTTCGGCCAGAACCAGATCCGGCCGGTCGACAGCTACACCGACGAACTGAACAAGGTCCTGTCGTCGCTCGCACCCGATGGTGTCGACGGACCCGACGATCGCCGTGCTCACCCCGGGCATCTTCAACTCGGCCTACTTCGAGCACTCGTTCCTCGCTCAGCGCATGGGCGCCGAACTCGTCGAAGGTGGCGATCTCGTCGTCGGTGACGACGACTGCGTGTACATGCACACCGTCGACGGACGCGAGCGCGTGCACGTCATCTATCGACGTATCGACGACCTCTTCCTCGATCCGGAAGCCTTTCGGCCCGACTCGCTGCTCGGCGTGGCCGGCCTCATGCGGGCATGGAAGGCCGGCAACGTCGGGATCGCGAACGCTCCCGGCGCCGGGGTCGCCGACGACAAGTGCGTCTACGCCTGGATGCCCGACATCATCCGCTTCTACCTCGGTGAGGAACCGAAGATCGCCAACGTCCCGACGTACCGCTGCATGTACGAAGACGAGCGTGAGTACGTGCTGGCGCACCTCGACGAACTGGTCATGAAGCCGGCGAACGAGAGCGGCGGGTACGGCATCACCATCGGGAGCAGGGCGACCGAGGAAGAACTCACGGCGTGTGCCGAGTCGATCCTCGAGGACCCGCGCAACTGGGTTGCGCAACCGATCATCAACCTGTCGACGGTGCCGACGCTGATCGATGACGAGCTGGTGTCACGCCACGTCGACCTGCGCCCGTTCATCCTCACGGGCGAGCACAGCTACGTCACCGCTGGTGGCCTCACCCGCGTGGCGCTCCAGGAAGGCTCGCTGATCGTCAACTCGTCGCAGGGCGGCGGGAGCAAGGACACCTGGATCGTCGACGACACCGGTGGCTGGTCCGTTCGTCGCAATCGCAGTCCCAGTCGCAATCGCAATCGCAATCGCAATCGCAGACGAGTACCGGCGACGGCACGGAAGGCACGGTCTGACATGGCGCTGTTGTCACGAAACGCAGATCGCATCTTCTGGGCGGCCCGGTACCTCGAGCGGGCCGAGGACACGTCTCGCCTGGTGCAGGAGTTCGGTGAACTGTTCGACGACATGCCGAGCGACGACCCGAACGAGAACGCGTTCCGGTGGGCTCCGCTCTTGGCGGTGTGCGGAGAACGCGAACTGGTCTCGAAGGAGGCCAGCGAGCGCGAGGTGGTGGACGCGCTGGTCTGCGACCCCGACGAGGAGGGCAGTGTCGCTCACTGTGTCGCCGCGGCACGCGCCAACCTGCGCACGACGCGTGAAGTGCTGCCGAGAGAGGCATGGCACACCGTCAACGACCTGTCGATGTTCGTCGAGGCCGAAGCGGCCCGTGCGAGAGATCGTCGCTTCCGAGGTCACGTGCTGGGCCGGGTGGCCAACGACAGCCGCCGCCTCGACGGCATCCTGACCTCGTCGATGACCCGCGACGCCGCCTGGCAGATGTGGCGGATGGGGCGCTACCTCGAACGGGCCGACATGACCACTCGCGTCGTCGGTGTCCGCGCCGCCGGTCTCATGGCCCAGTTCGCCACGACGCAGGAGTCCGGCGACGCACTGCGCTATGACGAAGTGCAGTGGATGGGTGTGCTGAAGTCGCTGTCCGCGCTGCAGATGTACCAACGCTCGACGCGGAACGCGATCGAAGCATCCTCGGTCGTGCGGTTCCTGCTGTTCGACCCCAACTTCCCGCGTTCGGTGCGTTTCTGCCTCGACGAGATCGACCGGAGCCTCGATCAGTTGAACCGAACCGACAGCGTTCGCGCAGCGGTCGCCGAAGCACGCGACGCCCTGATGTCGACGATGGCCACCACGACCGACGGTGCAGACCTCGATCAGGCAATGGACTGGGTACAGTCCCTGATCGGCCAGGTCACCGAAGCGATCACTGACCGATACCTCAGTATCGGCGCCGCTTGAAGAACCTGATCGAGGGACCGAGTCGAGGTGACCGCTGATGCAGACAGTTGACGCGAACGAGCCCACCGATCCCGTCGAACTCGGTCACCGCCAGGGTGCCATCGACCGTCTGTTGATGGCCGAAGGCGCCGGCCACATCGTCCACGACCTCCCGGTGCGTTCCGACGGCCGTTCGGTCGGTCTCGCCAGTCGCCCGTGGCGGCTCGATCCGTTGCCCTACGTGGTGACGGCGGACGAGTTCACCTGGATCGAAGGTGCGGTCACGCGCCGCATGCAGATGCTCGAAGCGCTGCTCGAGGATCTCTACGGCGAGCGCCGGCTCGTCGCCGAAGGCGTCATCGATCCGGCGTTGCTCTGGTCGAGCCCCGCCTACCGCCTGTCGGCGGTGGGAGCGGTGTCTCGTCGTCAGCAGCGCCGTTGGCTGTCGACCTACGCGGTCGATCTCGTTCGCACCGCCGACGGCGTGTGGTTCGCGATCGCCGATCACACGGACACTCCGGCCGGACTCGGCTACACCCTGCTCGATCGGAGTGTCCTCACGCAGGTCGCCGATGTCGGTGTCGACCTTCCCCGCACCATCGATTCGGCGCTGGCACTGATGCGTCGGGCGCTCGTCGACACGACGACGGTGGAGGGCCCGCGCGTCGTCGTGCTCACGAGCGGTATCGACCATCCTGCGTACGTCGATCACTCCTATCTCGCGACGCAGATGGGTTTCAACATCGTCGAAGGCCCCGACCTCGTCGTGCGCGACAGCCAGCTGTGGCTCCAGACCCTCGGCGGGCTGGAACAGGTCGACGTGCTCCACCGACGGATCGTCGACCGTCAACTCGATCCACTGGAGACGAACACGTACGGAGCGGCGGGCATCCCCGCCGTGCTGTTGGCCGACGACGCCGGCACCCTCACCATGGGCAACGCCCACGGAACCGGTGTGATCGAGGATGCGTCCCTGCTCGGCCTGTGGGATCGTGCCGGCGTCGAACTGACCGGTGAGGAACCGTGGCTGCAGTTGCGTTCGCCCAAGCTCGCCCGGGGAGCGACCCGGATCGACGACGTGCTGGGACGTCGGGCCGAGCGCGTCCCGTGCCTGGCCGACGGCCGAATCGTCGATCAACCGATCGTCCTTCGGTTCCACGCCGTGGCGACCGACGAAGGCATCGCAGTGATCCCGGGCGGGAACGGCCGGATCATCGAGGAGCACGACGACCCGACCCTGCCGACGCCGGCCCGGGCGAAGGACATCTGGGTGCTCGGGGACGAGGTCGCTCCAGCGCTCGTCGCCGAAGCGCGATCTGCACCACAGGTCGACTTCATCACGTCGGTTCCCACCCGTGCGGCCAACTCGTTGTTCTGGCTCGGCCGCGCATCGGAACGAGCAGAAGCAGTGGCCCGATCGATGCGGGTGATCGCGTCGGCGCCGCCGATCGCAGCCTGGTCGGGTCGGCCGACACCGGCGATGGAACTGCTGGCTGCACTCACCGGGGCCAAGGCTCCGGCGGTCACGTCGGTCACCTCGGCCACTGCGAAGTCGGTCTCCGTGGCCCTCACGGCTGCCCGCAAGGAAGCCGTGACGACCGCAGCGGCGTCGCTCGAGTTCCACATCGGCTCGATGCTCGCCGAATCCGCGAGCGTCCGGGAGTTTCTCTCGACGACGACGGGACGCGTGCTCGGCGAGATGGTGGACAGCCGTGGTCGTCTGTCGAAACGCCCTGACGACGTCGATGCGCTCGACGCGCTCCTCCTCCAACTCTCGGCCTTCGCCGGATTGTGGAGCGAGAGCGTGGTTCGCGGCCCGGCCTGGTACTTCGGCGACTTCGCGAAGCGGTACGAACGTGCGCTCGTGGCGATCTCGAGCGCCACGGTCGCGACCCGTGTCGCCATCGATCCGCTCCTGACCGACCTCGCTCGTCGGCGCGGTCTCGAAGCGGTGTTGGGAGCGAACGACAGCCTCGTCGCCTACCGCCGCCGCCACCGGAGCGACGTCGAACTGGACGCCGTGTTGGCGCTCGTGCTCCACGATCAGCGCAACCCACGATCCGGCGCAGCCTCGATCGCAGGGATGGTCCGCAACGCGTCGGCGATCGGATGGACTGCGGGGATCGACCGGCTCGAGTCCGTGGCCGATGGGCTCGCCGGTTTCGGACTCGGCTCGCCGGAATCGCAGCTCGATGATGCAGCGCAGCAACTCCACACCCTCGCCAAGGAGCTGACGTCGACCCGACTCGTCGCGCCGCCGCACCCGACACTGGTCCGGTCCCGCCTCGTCGACCCGGGAGCGGTCGCATGACTCGCCGAATCGAAGTGGTCGCATGACTCGCCGAATCGAAGTGGTCGCATGACTCGATATCGGGTGCGACACAGCACGTCGTACGAGTACGGACTGCCCGTCAACGACGCCTACTCGGTCGCGTGCCTGTTGCCGCGCGAGCGCACGTTCCAAGAGGTCATCACGTCGAAGGTCGTCGCAACGCCGACGCCGGACGAGTTCCTCGAGACGCGAGACGTCTTCGGCAATCGCGTCGTCCAGCTCGGTGTGCACCACGCGCCACGAAGCCTTCGAGATCGTGGCCGACAGCACTGTCGACACGAGCGTGCCGGCGCTGCCGACGACGACGCGACCGTGGGATGCCGTTGCTCGTTCCGCTCGCGAGTTGGTCGGTCGAACGGCGGTGTCCGTCGGTCCGTATCGAGCTGCGACCGGTCCGTCGACGCCGATGACGCGACCAGACCTGCTCTCGGCGCTCGCAATGCGCGTCTTCAAGCCGGGCCGGCCGATCGTGGACGCGGTGACCGAGCTCTCTCGCGAGATCTTCGAGACCTATTCGTTCGATCCGATGGCCACCGATTGGGCGACTCCGCTCGACACCGTGCTCGAGAAGCAGAGCGGCGTCTGCCAGGACTTCGCACACCTCGCGACCGCAGTGATGCGATCGGTGGGGCTCCCTGCGTCCTACGTGAGCGGCTACATCGAGACCGAAGCACCGCCGGGTGAGGTCAAGTCGATCGGCGCCGACGCATCTCACGCCTGGTGTTCGGTCTGGACGGGTCCGACCGATGACACGGGCGACGGTTCCGGCGGCTGGCTCGACCTCGACCCGACCAATCACCAGGTCCCGCCGACCCGGCACGTGACCGTGGGGTGGGGACGCGACTACGCCGACGTCGCCCCGGTCCGCGGTGTGGTCCTCGGGCCCAGTTCGAATCAGATCATGGACGTCGCGGTCGACGTCACACGCATCGACCCGCCGGCGCCGATACAGACGCAAACGCAAACGCAAACGCAATCTCAGAGTTAGTCATCGACGACAACCGCGAAGAGACAAGGAGTCTCCAATGGGCATCAACATCGCCATCGAACACCGCACGAGCTACAGCTTCGACCGTGCCACCACCATTCATCCGCATGTGTTCCGGCTTCGTCCGGCACCGCACTCGCGTACCCCGATCCTGGCGTACAGCATGACGGTGTCGCCGGCGGACCACTTCCTCAACTGGCAGCAGGATCCGTTCGGCAACTACATGGCCCGTCTCGTGTTCAACGAACCGTCGGACCACCTCGAGGTGACGGTCGACCTCGTCGCGGACATGACGGTGATCAACCCGTTCGACTTCTTCGTCGACGAGTCGGCCGAATCGTTCCCCTTCGTCTACGACCCCCAGACGCTGCGCGATCTGGATGCCTACCTGCACCCGGCGTACCAGGCCGGTCCGCACATGCGACGTTGGCTGAGTGGCATCGACCTCTCGAAGCGTGTCCCGATCAACGACTTCCTCGTCGCCATCAACCAGCGCCTGTACCACGACATCGGGTACTCGGTTCGCATGGAGCCGGGCGTGCAGCACCCGGAGGAGACGTTCGAACGCGAAATCGGATCGTGCCGGGACACCGGCTGGTTGCTCGTGGAAGCACTGCGTCATCTCGGACTCGCAGCGCGTTTCGTGTCCGGCTACCTCGTCCAGTTGACCAGCGACCTGAAGGCGCTCGATGGTCCGAGCGGTCCCGAGGAGGACTTCACCGATCTGCACGCGTGGTGCGAGGTCTATGTTCCCGGAGCCGGCTGGATCGGCCTCGATCCGACCTCCGGGCTGTTCGCCGGTGAAGGCCACATCCCGCTCGCGTGCACGCCGCACCCGGTGTCCGCAGCGCCGATCACCGGTGCCACGAGCAAGACCGAGGTCGAGTTCGATTTCGCCAACATCGTCACGCGCGTCCGAGAGGATCCGCGTGTCACGCTGCCGTACTCCGAGGAGCAGTGGTCGGCGATCGACGCCTTGGGCGAGAAGGTCGACGCACGGCTCGAGAAGAACGACGTTCGGTTGACCATGGGCGGCGAGCCGACATTCGTGTCGATCGACGACATGGAGGGCGCCGAGTGGAACACCGCCGCCGACAGCCCGGCCAAGCGGGCGCTCGCTCACGACCTGACCGAGCGTCTGCGCGACCGGTTCGCTCCCGGCGGATTGATTCAGTACGGCCAGGGCAAGTGGTACCCGGGCGAACCGCTGCCGCGTTGGCAGATGGGCATCGTGTGGCGCCGCGACGGCGAGCCGTTGTGGGATCAACCGAAGCTGCTCGCCGACCCGTCGGTGCCCGGGACGTCGACGACCGCCGACGCGGACGCCGTGATTCGTGGGATCGCCGATCGGTTCGGTATCGAACCCGGTGCCATCATGCCCGCATACGAGGACCCGATCGAACAGGTCTGGCAAGAAGCCCGTCTGCCCGCCGGTGAACCTCCAGCGGTCGATGTCACCGAGGAAGAGGCCGATGCGGTCGGCGACAGCGATGCTCGTCGCGTCCTGCTCGATCGACTGAGTGGACCTGCCGCGGATCCGGTCGGGTTCGTGTTGCCGCTCCGCCCCGACGAGGACAGCGACGGATGGGTCACGACCGAGTGGACGCTTCGACGCGGTCGCCTCTACCTGGTCGGTGGCGACTCACCGATCGGGCTCCGTCTGCCGATCGAGTCGCTCACGTGGCGGTCGTTCCCGTCCCCGTTCGAGCGGTCGCCGTTCGAGCCCCGCACCGTGCTGCCCCAGCCCGGAGTCATGCCCGAACCCGTCCGATCGGAACGACGGAACTTCACGGACATGAACGCCGTCGATCCGGCAGCGCCCACCGCGATCGCTGTGGAGACCCGCGACGGCCACGTCCGCGTCTTCCTCCCACCGATCGAATCCGCCGACCGTGCGATCGACCTGCTGAACGTTCTCGAGTCCGTCGCATCGGAGCTGGACCTGGCGCTCGTCGTCGAGGGGTACCCGGTTCCTCGCGATCAGCGGCTCGACATGCTGATGGTCACCCCCGACCCGGGCGTGATCGAAGTCAACGTCCAGCCGACGGCCACCTGGGCCGACCAGAAGGCCGTCGTCGAGACCATCTACGAGGAAGCCCGCCAAGCCCGCCTCGGGACGGAGAAGTTCGACCTCGACGGCAGCCACACCGGAACCGGTGGCGGCAACCACGTCACGCTCGGTGGCGTCACACCTGCCGACAGCCCACTGCTTCGGCGTCCCGACCTGCTGCGCAGCATGGTCACCTTCTGGCAACACCACCCGTCGTTGTCGTTCCTGTTCTCCGGCCAGTTCATCGGTCCGACCAGTCAGGCGCCACGCGTCGACGAAGGGCGTGCCGACACGATCTACGAACTCGAACTCGCCTTCGCCGAACTCGAGCGAGCCAGCACCGGTACAACGGACGGCGAGGGTCAGGTCGCACCTCCATGGATCGTGGACCGACTCCTGCGCCACCTCCTCGTCGACCTGACGGGCAACACGCACCGCTCCGAGTTCTGCATCGACAAACTGTTCAGCCCGGACTCCGAGCGCGGCCGTCTCGGAATCCTCGAGTTGCGGGCGTTCGAGATGCCGCCACACGAGCAGATGGCACTCGTCCAAGCACTCCTCGTACGGTCGCTCGTCGCCCGTTTCTGGGACGAGCCGTACACGGGCCCGCTGGTGCGTTGGGGTACCGAATTGAACGACCGGTTCATGCTGCCGCACTTCGTACGCGCCGACATCCACGATGTCGTCGCCGATCTGAATGATCACGGCATCGACTTCGCCTCGTCGTGGTTCGATCCGTTCCTCGAGTTCCGGTTCCCGCTGATCGGCGAGGCCACGGTCTCGGGTGGGCGAGACGGCACCGACAGCGGCGGTGAGGTCCGACTCGAGCTCCGTCGGGCGATCGAGCCGTGGCACGTGCTCGGCGAAGAGTCGTCCGGCAGCGGCACGTCCCGCTACGTGGACTCCTCGGTGGAACGCCTGCAGGTCCAGGTCGACGGCGTGAACCCCGAGCGTCACATCGTCACGTGCAACGGCATCCCGATGCCGCTGCGAGCAACCGGCACCGCCGGCACGAGCGTGGCGGGCGTGCGGTTCAAGGCGTGGGCGCCGTGGTCGGCGTTGCACCCGACGATCGACGAGACACAGACGTTGCACTTCGACGTCGTCGACCGGTGGAGCAGCCGGTCGATCGGTGGTGCGACCTATCACGTCGCACACCCGGGTGGTCGGGGCTACGACGCGTTCCCGGTGAACGCAGCCGAGGCCGAGACCCGTCGCGGTAGCCGCTTCGTCGCCCGCGACCACACGCCGGGCCGCATCGACATCGCGGCATTGGACGAGATCGCTGCGCGCATCCCGCACGAGCATCCCCGCACCCTCGACCTTCGCCGCTACGCCGGCCAGCTGACGTGACCACCTCCCCTCCCGGTGTTCCACACCGGGAGGGAATGTCGAGTGGGTAGCGTCATCTGGTGAAGTCCTTCCAGTGTTCCGTGTGCGGCCAGGTCCTGTTCTTCGACAACTCGCGGTGTCTGCGGTGTGAGTCCGAGCTCGGGTACGAGCCGCTGTCGGGTCATCTCGATGTCGTCGTCCCCATCGGCGATCTGGCGACCACCGCCGAGGTCACCTTCACGGGCGACGACGGTGCCGACGACGATGGTGCCGCGCTGCGCTACCGGCGGTGCGCGAACCGAGCGGTCGCGAGTTGCAACTGGTTGGTGCTCGGTGACGACCCTGACGAACTCTGCGTGAGTTGCCGCCTGACGACCGTTCGCCCGGGTGACGTGGACGGCAATGCTCCACCCGAGTTCGCCGACGCAGAGATGGCGAAGCGGCGTCTGCTCCATCAGCTCAACGGACTCGGGTTGGACATCGTCGGCAAGGACGACGATCCGGAGCGTGGAGTCGCCTTCGAGTTCCGGTCACCGACCGCCGACAAGCAGGTGATGACCGGCCACGACGGGGGAGTGATCACGCTCGATCTCTCGGAGTCCGACGACGCACACCGCGAGCGGATCCGACAGGATCTCGGCGAGCCGTACCGCACGGTGCTCGGACACCTCCGACACGAGATCGGCCACTACTACTGGCCGCGACTCGTGGTGGATGCCGGCCACACCGACGCATTCCGCGCGCTGTTCGGAGACGAATCGGCGTCGTATCAGGAAGCCCTGGATGCCCACTACGCCTCGGGTGACGGACCGACGGACGCAACCAGTGGGACCGGCGATGCGGCGTGGGTGGGCACTCACGTGAGTGAGTACGCCACGATGCACCCGTGGGAGGACTGGGCCGAGACCTTCGCCCACTACCTGCACATCCGTGCCGGACTCGACACCGCCAACTCGTTCGGTTTCGTGCTGGGCGAACCCGCCCTCACCGCCTCACGAGAGGCGCTCGCTGACGACACGGGCTTCGCCGTCGGGCCGATGGTCCAGGCCTGGCTCGGCACCACGCTCGTGATGAATGCGATGTCCCGCTCGCTCGGAACGGGCAACCACTATCCGTTCGTCCTGTCGCCGACCGTCATCGAGAAGCTGGACTTCGTCCATCGGGTGGTCTCGGAGTCGGCCACACCCGTCGTGGAGGAACCCCCGCCCGAGATCCTGACCGTCGACGATGTGACGGGAGCGGACGGGGTCTGACCCCATCCACGTTCTATTGACCTGAGTGGAGTTCGGCGTTGAGCTCGCCCCAGGACTTCGAGCGGGGGCGGGCGATGACCTGGCCGGTCTGCCCGTCTCGGATGTAGAGCAACCCGCCGAGACCAGACAGCTCGCGACCCTTCTTCACGCCGCCGGGGGTGAGGACGGGCGTCGAGGCCGTCACGTACAGGCCTGCTTCGACGGCACAGTCGTCACCGAGGCTGATCCCGATGCCGGCGTTCGCTCCGAGCAGGCAGCGCTCTCCGATCGTGACGACTTCGCTCCCGCCGCCGGACAGCGTGCCCATGATCGATGCGCCACCGCCGATGTCGGATCCGTCACCGACGATCACACCATTCGAGATGCGTCCTTCGATCATCGAGGTGCCGAGCGTGCCGGCGTTGAAGTTGCAGAAGCCCTCGTGCATCACCGTGGTGCCGTCGGCGAGGTGGGCGCCGAGGCGCACGCGATCGGCGTCGGCGATGCGGACACCGGTCGGGATGACGTAGTCGGTCATCCGCGGGAACTTGTCGAGCCCGTGGACGCTGAGCACACCGCCGGTCTTCTTGACGGCGAGCCGCACGTCGTCGAGATCCTTGATCGCAACCGGACCGAGATTCGTCCACGCGACGTTGTTGAGCGCGCCGAACGTGCCGTCCATCGTGATCGACCGCGGTGCAGCGAAGCGGTGCGACAGCAGGTGCAGACGGAGGTACGCGTCCTCGGAGGATGCCGGCGCCTCGTCGACGTCGATCGAGATCCGCACCGGGCGGATCGTGACACCGCGCACGTCGTCGGTCGTGTCGCGCATGCCCAGCTTGGACTCGATGTCGCTCCAGAAGACGGAGTCGCCGCCATTCCCTGAAGCATCTCGGTCCGAACCGAACTCTCCCCACCCGAGCCAGCGATACCACGTGTCGAGGGTCGCCCCGTCCGAATCGATCGTCGCGAGTCCAGCACCCCAAGCCATCCGTGTCATGGATCGGAGCGTACGCAAGCAGCCGGGCAGAGCCACAAGGTTCGACCGAGGCGCGTTCGCGCGAACCAACGAGGGGTCGAGCTCAGCTCGACCCCGAGAGC
The DNA here is from genome assembly GCA_963797925.1 of Ilumatobacteraceae bacterium. Classification (GTDB taxonomy): domain Bacteria; phylum Actinomycetota; class Acidimicrobiia; order Acidimicrobiales; family Ilumatobacteraceae; genus Ilumatobacter_A. The sequence goes on from CAWCQZ010000004.1 coordinate 1,137,238, forward strand.
CCACCTTCGGGGCGAAGGGTGGGGAAGAGGATGACTTCCTTGATGCTGTCCACGCCTGCGAGCAGCATCGCGAGCCGGTCGATGCCGATGCCGAGACCGCCGGTGGGCGGCATGCCGTATTCGAGCGCTCGGATGTAGTCCTCGTCGACCGAGCCGGCCTCGGCATCGCCTGCGTCCTTGGCTGCCTGTTCCTCTTCGAAACGTGCACGCTGCTCGACCGGATCGTTCAGTTCGGAGTAGCCGTTGGCGAGCTCGCGACCGTCGACGAAGAGCTCGAAGCGTTCGGTCAGGTGCGGGTCGTCCCGGTCGACGCGAGCGAGGGGCGAGATCTCGACCGGGTGGCCCGTGACGAACGTCGGTCGAACGATCGACGCCTCCGAGGTCGCCTCGAAGAGTTCTTCGATGATCTTGCCGGCGCCCCAGAACGATTCGACGAACACGTCGTGGTCGGCAGCGACCTTGCGGATGTCGTCGATCGGCATCGACGGGTGGAGCTCGACGCCCGTGCCGTCGGAGGCGTAGTCGACCATGCGCTTCCGCGGCCACGGGTCGGCGAGGTCGATCTGTTCGCCGCGGATCTCGACCACGGTGGTGCCGAGCGCGTCACGAGCAGCGGTGGTGATCAGTTCCTCGGTGAGGTCCATGACGTCGTTCCAGTCGGCGAAGGCCTGGTACGACTCCATCATCGTGAACTCGGGATTGTGGCGCGTCGACACCCCTTCGTTGCGGAAGGTGCGAGCGATCTCGTAGACGCGTTCCATGCCGCCGACGATGAGACGCTTGAGATACAACTCGACCGCGATGCGCAGGTAGAGCGGCATGTCGAGTGCGTTGTGGTGCGTGGTGAACGGTCGGGCGTGGGCGCCACCGACCTCGGGATGCAGGACCGGTGTCTCCACTTCGATGAAGCCGTGGCTGCCCAGCGTGCGACGGAAACTGGCCACCGTCTCGTGACGGATCTCGAAGTTGCGGCGCGCGTCTTCGTTGACGATCAGGTCGGCGTAGCGCTGACGGAAACGCGTGTCGACGTCGGTGAGCCCATGCCACTTGTCCGGCAGCGGACGAATGGCCTTCGACAGCAGCTGCACGGTGCTCGGGCTTCACGGACAGCTCACCCTTGCGGGTCGTCATCACCGTGCCGGCGACGCCGACCCAGTCACCGAGGTCGAGGCGCTTGACCGCATCGAACTCGTCGTCACCGACGACCGCCTTCGAGATGAACAGCTGCAGGTCGCCGCTGCGATCGCGGATCGTCGCGAAGATCAGCTTGCCGGAGTCCCGCTTGAGCATGATCCGACCGGCGATCGACACGGGGTCCTCGGTCTCGACGCCAGGCTCCAGTTCGCCCCAGCCGAGTCGGACCTGCGACAGCGTGTGCGTGCGGTCGAACCGGTACGGGTACGGGTCGGTGCCCGACGACCGCATCTCGTCGAGGAGCAGCGAGCCGCCTCGACTTCTCCGCTGCCAGGCCGCTCCCCGCTGAATCCATCGAGTCGTCCGTCGGTACTTCGGGGGTCACGTCGCTCACGACTCATTGACGGTAGCCACCCGCACGCCTCGCGGAAACACGGATTGCGTTTCGTCTCGCGCTCCACTGCGGAGAGATGTCTCGGAGAGTTCTGTCCGTGACGCTCCGTGGGCGTCATCGGTTCGTAACATGTCCCGGTGATCGCCGCCAGTCCCATCCGTCGCCGCGTCGTGCTCGCCTCGATGCTCCTCGCGTTGGCCGTGCCCGCTGTGGCCGTTGCGGCCGTGACACAGATCGTCGATGGCGGGGCGACCGTCTCCGAGCCGGCGGTGCGGTTGGCGCCGCCGATCGAGGACATCGTGAACGTGTACGACAGCGGCGAACTCGACTCCACGACCGAGGTGAACGCCGTGGCCGCCGCCCGTCAGGCGGGTGCCGACTTCATGGTCAGCGACTCGGCGTCGCTCGCGATGCAGCGAATCGTTCGCGGTTCGACCGTCGTGCAAGCAGCGCCGTCGACGCTGTCGATTCCGATGGGGACGACCGTCTTCGATGCGAACGTGATCGCAATCCTGATGGGCGGAGAGGTCTCCGATGCCGTGTCGGAGTCGTCGATCGTCATGAGTCGCCGCACGGCCGACCTGCGTGGAGCCGAGTCCGGTGACGTGGTGACGCTGCGATCCGCCTTCGGCGCCGACGTGGACTTCACGATCGGCGCGGTCATCGCCGACGAGATCACGGGCGGTACGGAGCTGCTGATCACTCCGGAGGCGGCGTCACGCCTGAGTCTGAGCCGCAAGAGCAGCGTCGTGATGTGGGGCTTCGACTCGCGCGACGCCATCGACCAGGCAATGGTCGACAACGACCTCGTCTCGACGAGGATCAGGATCCGCCGGAGCTGGGATCGGTTCGATCCCGACTCGACGCTCGGCATGGCCGAGACCAAGGAACTGCTCGGCGAGTTCGCATATCGCGTGAACAGCAACGGGTCCGTGACGCAGGATTCGTCCTGGCAAGCGGCGAACCTGCCGTCCGGTCGTCGGAATGTCGGGATCGGGATCATCGCGCGATGCCACCTGGTGATCGAACCCGCTCTGCGTGCAGCGTTCGACGAGATCGCGTCCGTCGGTGCCCAGACGGCCTTCGACGTCGGCGACGCGAACACCGCTGGCGGCTGCCACGTTCCACGTTTCAACCGGTTGGCGAACAGTCCGTCGATCGGATTCCTCTCGCGCCACTCGTGGGGCATGGCAATCGACACGAACACCCGTGGTTCGTGCCAGGGCTGCGCTCCACCGAACTTCGTCGACGCGTCCCGGCGGCTGCACCGCTGTTCGCATCATGCGCAAGCACGGCTTCGCATGGGGCGGGAACTTCCTCACCCCGGACGGCATGCACTTCGAGTACGTCGGCGAGCCACGCGACCAACTGCCGTATCCCTCGCGGTATTGCGCGAACATCGTGGACGACAACGCCTTGACGGTCGAGGTCACGCAGCGGGCGACGTTGTTCGACGCCGCAGGCCTCGTCGCCGAGTAGATCACCTGACGGAGCAGTCCCGTAAAGCGATCGGGCCATCTAGCCTGACCAGCGTGCCAGAACGTTTTTTGATCATCGGAGGCGGTCCTGCAGGCAACGTCGCCGCGACCTATGCAGCGAGGATGGGAGCCGAGGTGACCGTCGTCGAGCGCGACGTCATCGGCGGCGCAGCGCACCTCTGGGATTGCATTCCGTCGAAGTCGATGATCGCCACCGGTGGGGCGATGAGCTTCATGCGCCGATCCGAAGGGATGGGCCTGGAGCACGAGACGCCCGCCATCGACACCGAGGCGCTGACGTCACGCATCGGACGCATCAAGGACAACATGGCGAGCAACACGACCCAGTTGCTCGAGAGCCAGAACGTCCGTCTGGTCCGTGGTGAAGGTGTGTTCACCGGTCCGAACGAAGTGGCCGTCACGACCGCCGACGGAAAGATCGAGACCATCGGGTTCGACTCGGCGCTGGTCTCCACCGGCTCACGTCCGCGCATCCCCGAATGGTGCCATCCCGACGGTGAACGAATCCTCACGACGCGTGACTGCTACCCACCCACGGTGTTTCCCGAGAGCGTGACCGTCGTCGGATCCGGCGTGACCGGGGTGGAGTTCGTCCACATGTTCTCGTCGTTCGGTTCAGACGTCACGCTCGTGGTGAGCCGTCAGCAGGTGTTGCCGGGCAAGGATCCGGAAGTCGCTGCCGTCCTCGAACAGGAGTTCATGGATCGCGGTGTCAAGCTGCTGATGGGTGCGCGTGCGCAGAGCATCGAACGCATCGACGCCGACGGCAACGCCGATCCGGCGGGCGACCGGGTCGATCGTGCGATGCGATGACGGTCGAACCGTCACGTCCTCGCACGCCGTGCTGGCGATCGGATCCATTCCGAACACCGCAGGCATCGGACTCGACGCAGCCGGCGTCGAGGTCAACAAGTGGGGTTACGTCGACATCAATCACCACTGCGTCACCAACGTCGACCACATCTACGCAGCGGGCGACATCAGTGGCAAGCTGCCGCTGTCCTCGGTGGCGTCGGTGCAGGGTCGCAAGGTCGCGGAACACGTGATGGGGATGCACACCCGCAGCCATCGCCACCTCGACTACGACAAGGCCGCGTCAGCGATCTTCACGGAACCCGAGATCGCCGACGTCGGCGTGGCCGAAGCCGAAGCGTTCGCCTCGGGCCGCAAGATCCGTGTCACGAAGGTGCCGTTCTCCGCCACGGCCAAGGCGATGATCAACAACGACACCCGCGGGTTCGTCAAGATCATCTCGGACCCTGCAACGGGCGTGATCCTCGGTGGTTCGATCGTCGGGCGCCACGCAGCCGAGTTGATCTCGGTGATCGCGGTCGCAGTGACAGCGAACCTCACGGTGACGGACCTGTTGGAGAGCATCCTGGTCCACCCGGCGCTCAGCGAAGCGCTCGCCGAAGCCGCGGAGTAGTTCGACGTCGGTGCGGCTCAACTTCGGCTGAGTCGGTGCCGAAGAACGAACGATGACCATCGCAGCCGACATCGTTCGACAGGACACACTTCTGTCGCGGATGCAGTCGGTGTTCGACCGTGCCCCGGTCGCAGCGCTGGTCATCGACCCGAGCGGGAGAGTCGAAGCCGCCAATGCCGCAGCGGCCCGTCTGCTCTGCTACTCGGTCGAGGCGCTCGCCGGTCGTGAGTTCGCTGAACTGGTGCAGCACGGCGACCATCTCGTCGTGGCGAGCGCGCTCGAAGACGGCGTCTGCGTCGCCGCACCCGCGATCCGTCGGCGACGAACCTCGGATCGTCCAGGGGTCATCGACGACTTCGGTGCGGCATCGATGCTGGTCGGCGGACTCGACGACGGATCCGTCGTCGTGCAGTTGCTCGAACCGTCCGCACCGGATCCTGGCGGAGCGACGGTCGCCGAGCAGCGAGCGTTTCGCAGCGCGTTGCTCGAACTCAGCGAGCTCTCGCACACGCACGACGACGATGCCGACTTCTACGCGACGCTGCTGGAGCGAGCCGTGAGTGTCGTTCCCGGAGCGCAGGCGGGGAGCATCGTGCTCAAACGCCCAGGGACCGACGAGTACTACTTCGTCGCGGCGCACGGCTTCGATCTCGTGGCTCTGCAGGAACGCTGCCTGTACGAGCGCGAGATCATCACCGACTCGGTGACGGCCGAGGCGAGGATCAACAGTGACCTCGAGAGTTGGGCTTCGTCGGCCGAGCAAGAGGAGTGGCTCGCCGCAGCCGGGAGAGTCGGCGAGATCGCCGTCAACGTGTCGGCGCCGGTGTTCATCGCTGGTGAGCCGGTTGCGTTCATCAGCCTCGACAACTTCGACGACCCGGACGCCTTCTCGACCACCAGTGTCGAGATGACCACCGTGATCGGTCGACTGATCGCCGATCTGCTGCGTCGTCGTGAGCTCGAAGCCGAAGTGCGGCGCGAGCGTGAGTCGTACAAGCAACTCGCACTCCACGACGGCCTGACCGGTCTCGCCAATCGTCGATTCATCGAGACCTCGCTGACCAAGGTCGTGACCGATTCGCTTCCCGGACACATGGAGGTCGCGGTGTTCTTCCTCGACATCGACGACTTCAAGAGCGTGAACGACCGGTACGGCCACGAGGCCGGCGACGAAGTGATGGTCGCCGTCGCCGACGCGCTCCGGCGAGCAACCCGACCGACCGACGTCGTTGGTCGCTGGGGTGGCGACGAGTTCATGGTGATCGCGCCGGGAGTCTCCCGACGCAGGGACGTCAAGGCGATCGCAGAACGCATTCTCGGGCTGATGGACGACGACATCGTGCTGGCGGACGGCCGATCGGTGGCGTGCCACCTGTCGATCGGAGCTGCGTGGTGTTCGAGTGGCTGGGTCGAGACCGATGAACTCGTCCGCAGCGCCGACCGAGCGCTGTACGAGGCCAAGCTCGACGGGAAACACACCGTCCGCTACATCGACTGCTGACCCGTCGTCGCTGAGCGTCGAACCGTGTCGACCTACTCGATGACGGCGAGGATGTCGCCGCCACCCACGGTGTCGCCAGCTGCGACCTTGATCTCCTTGACCGTTCCCGAGGTCTCGGCGTTGATCTGATTCTCCATCTTCATTGCTTCGAGCACGAGCACGCCCGCCCCGGCTTCGACCTCCTGGCCCACCTCGACGAGGATCTTCACGATCGTGCCCTGCATCGGTGCCTCGATGGAACCGGACGCCGCAGCGCCTGCTCCGCCCGACGCAGCGCGCTTCTCGCGCTTCTTCGTCGGAGCCGCGCCAGCAGCGACGACCGGTTGGTCCGGCACCCACATCGACACGTCGAAGCGCTTGCCGTTGACCTCGACGGTCGTCTTGCGCTGGACGAGCTCGGGAGCGTCTTCGTCGTCGTTGACGGGTGCGGTCGATTCGGCCTTGCCGGAGATGCCCGACAGATCGAGTGTGTTCTCGACCCACTTGGTCGAGAACGACATCGACCGCGAAATCGGGATGCCGCAGGATCGCGAGGTCCGCCGGAATGGTCGTGGCGACGCCTTCGACGATGAGTTCATCGAGGGCCCGAATGGCGCGAGCGATGGCGACGTCGCGTGTTCGACCCCAGACGATGAGCTTGCCGACGAGGTTGTCGTAGTACTGGCTGATCTCGTCGCCCGACAGGTACCCGGTGTCCCAGCGCACGCCGAAACCGTCCGGAGGAACCAGCTTCGTGATCGGGCCGGGTGCGGGGAGGAACTTTCCGTCGGCGGGATCCTCGGCGTTGATCCGGATCTCGATCGAGTGACCGCGACGCGATGCGTCGACCTGCTCCTGGGTCATCGGGAGCTCTTCGCCCGCAGCGACGCGGATCTGCCACTCGACGAGGTCGATGTCGGTGATCATCTCGCTGACGCAGTGCTCGACCTGCAGTCGGGTGTTCATCTCGAGGAAGAAGAAGTCGCCGTCCTGGTAGATGAACTCGACGGTGCCTGCGCCGTAGTAGCCGACGGCCTTGGCCGCCTTCACCGCCGCTTCGCCCATGGCTGCTTCGACTCCGTCGGGCAGCGAGGGTGCGGGTGCTTCCTCGATCAGCTTCTGGTGGCGACGCTGCGCCGAGCAGTCGCGGCTGGAGATCCAGACACAATTGCCCTGCTTGTCGCCGACCAGCTGGATCTCGACGTGTCGAGGCCATGTCAGGTAGCGCTCGATGTACACCTCGTCGCGGCCGAAGAAGCTCTTGGCTTCACGCTGCGCGGACGCGAGCGCGTTGTCGACGTCCTCGGCGCGCTCGACCACCTTCATGCCGCGACCACCGCCGCCGAACGCCGCTTTGATCACGAGCGGCCAGCCGTGTTCGTTGCCGAAGTCGCGGATCTCGTCCGGCCCGGTGGCGAATTCGGTCGTCCCCGGGACGATCGGAGCGCCGCCGCGAACGGCTGCCTGCCGGCTCGACACCTTGTCGGACATCTCGTCCATCGACTCCGGTGGTGGCCCGATGAACTCGACACCCATGGCCGCAACCGCGCGAGCGAAGTCCGGATTCTCGCTGAAGAAGCCGTAGCCGGGGTGAACGGAGTCGGCGCCGCTGGTACGGATCGCGTCGATCAGCTTGTCCTGGTCGATGTAGCTCTCCGCTGCAGTGGTGCCGCCGAGGGCGTAGGCCTCGTCGGCGAGACGAACGTGGAGCGAGTCCCGGTCGAGGTCGGAGTAGACGGCGACGGTCTCGATTCCCATCTCGCGCGCTGCGCGGATGACTCGGACGGCGATTTCGCCTCGGTTGGCGATCAGGATCTTCTTGAGCACGACTGCAAATGTAGGGGCCATGACCGATGGACCTGGCATTCACGGGACGAACGCTCCGATCGAGCACGGCTGGACGGTGCGCACGGTGACGGCGACGGGGAGCACGAACGCCGACATGCTGGCTGCGATCGACCGTGGCGAGACGCTCGGGGGCACGGTGCTCCGCGCCGAACATCAGACAGCGGGGCGTGGGCGAATGGACCGCAAGTGGGATGCGCCTCCCGGTTCGAACCTGCTCGCGTCGCTGTGTTTCGACGACGTGCCCGACGAGCCGGCAGAACTCACCCAGGCCGTCGGGTCGGCCGCGGTGCGTGCCGTCGACCGCATCCATCCGTCGGGGGGCGACGTTCGCGATGCGAACCGGGCGGGCCTGAAGTGGCCGAACGACGTGTTGCTCGGCGACGCGAAGCTCGCCGGGGTGCTGGCGCAGCGTTCCGTGCGTGGTCCGGTCGTGGTCGGCATCGGCCTGAACGTCCGCTGGGCGCCGGACGGTTCGGCCTGTCTCGCCAGAGAACTCGGCGTCGACATCGAACCCCTCGAGCTGCTCGATCTACTTCTCGTCGAACTGGACGAGCACCTCGGTCTCGACAGCGTGGCTCGGCGCGCTCGATACACCGAACGGCTCCACACGCTCGGGCGAACGGTGCGTATCCAACGACCGGGAGGTGGCGACCTGGTGGGAGTCGCAGAGGGCATCGATGAGGCGGGACGGCTCCTGGTGCGGTCGGCGGGAGGTGAACGCGTCGACGATGTGGGCGGTGTCCACGTGGTCGACGTGGGTGACATCGTGCACCTGCGAACTCCAGCGATTGACCAGTGATGTCGGGCGAGCGGGTCTAGCGTCGTCACGATGTACGAAAATCCAGCCGGCTCGAACGAGTCGCCTCGTGATCGGCCACGTCGGCACACGTCAGCACCGCTCGGCGTGCTCTTCGCACTCGTCGTCGCAGCTGCCGGGTCGGTCGGAGCGATCTCAGCGTTCGAGCAGTCCACCGGCGACATCGCCAAGATCGAGGACTTCGACGTCGCGGAACTCGCTCCCGTCGACGGCCCGGCGGTCAACTATCTGCTCATCGGGTCGGACAGCCGTGAAGGCACGGATCCGGACGCCCCCGATGCTGCCGTGGTGGGTGACGTCTCGGGACGGCGCAGCGACACGATCATCATCCTCCGACAAGAGAAGGACGGCGACGGCGCGGCACTGTTGAGCCTCAACCGCGACCTCTGGGTGACGCACGCCGACACGGGGCGCCAGCAACGGATCAATGCCGCGTACAACCGTGGTGCGGACGTGCTCGCGGCAACGATCACGGCAGAGTACGGCATCCCGATCAACCACGTCGTCGACATCGACTTCGTCGGCTTCCAGTCGCTGGTCAACGCGATCGGCGGTGTCACGATCTGCTTCGATTTCGAGACCCGCGACATCGGCAGCGGCCTTGCGCAGCCGGCAGGATGCAACCGCCTCGACGGGACGCAGGCGCTCGCCTACGCCCGCGGTCGAAAGTACGAGGAACTCCGCGACGGCGATTGGCGTCAGGACCCGACAGCCGACATCGGTCGCGTGCTGCGCCAGCAGAACTTCCTGCGTGTCGCGGTGGACGAAGCGTTGAACAAGTTGAAGGACGACCCGTCGGTCGTGCGTGGCCTGCTCGACTCGGCGTCGGAATCGCTGCTGCTGGACCCGAATCTCGATCCGATCTCCGCGGCGGGCACGCTCAAGAAGGCCTTCGGCTCCGGACTGACCACCTACACGCTGCAGAGCGAAGGGGCGACCATCGACGGCAACTCGGTGCTGCTGGCCCTCGACACCCCGGAGAACACGGCCGTCCTGGACTACTTCCGCGGCAACGGTGCACTCCCGGCGCCGCCCACAACCGTCCCCGGCTGAGGTCGTTCCCTCGTCAGAACTTGTCGGGTTGATCGGCGAAGTCGGGCGCGACCGCATCGCGATCCGACAACGTCGGTTCGTCGACACCCTCGACGTCGGGCCAGTCGATGGCCAGCACAGGATCGTTCCAACGAATGGTCCGTTCTGCCTCGGCGGAGTACCGGGAGGTGACCTTGTAGGCGACGTGCACGTTCGGTGTCAGAGTCAGGAACCCGTGAGCGAATCCGGTCGGGACGAGCAGTTGGTTGCCGGCATCGGCGCTCAACTCACAGGTCACGTGTCGTCCGAACGTGGGCGATCCCTCACGGATGTCCACCGCGACGTCGAGGATCGAACCGCGCACCACACGCACGAGTTTGTCCTGCGCGACGGGTGGCAACTGATAGTGCAGCCCGCGCAGCGTTCCAGCCGGCGCCGAGAACGACTCGTTGTCCTGGACGAACTCGAGGTCGATGCCCGCCTCGGCGAACAGATCCCGCCGGTAGGTCTCGCCGAACCAGCCGCGAACGTCGCCGAATCGCTTGGGGCGGACCTCGATGACCTCGGCGATGTCGGTCGGCACGAATTCCACGATCTCAGCCCGCCAGTCCGCGTCGGTCGCTGGCACCGCCGGTCCGCAGCGGACCCCACCAGTCCTCGTTGTCGAGGTACCACTGCACCGTTGCCCGCAGACCCGTGTCGAACGTGTGTGTCGGCGTCCAACCCAGTTCGGCTTGGATCTTCCGCTGATCGATCGCGTACCGCTGATCGTGGCCCGGTCGGTCGGCCACGAAGGTGATCAACGAGCGGCGAGCGGCACCGGTCGGAAGCGGCGCTGCCAACTCGTCGACGAGGTCGCAGATCGCTTCGACGACGGCCAGGTTGGTCTGCTCGGACTTCCCGCCGATGTTGTAGGTCTCGCCCGGCACACCCGACTGCACCACCGTCACGAGCGCACTCGCATGGTCCTCCACGTGGAGCCAGTCTCGGATCTGCTGGCCGTCTCCGTAGACGGGGAGCGTCTCGCCGAGCAGTGCCCGGATCGTCACCAGCGGTATCAGCTTCTCGGGGAAGTGGTACGGGCCGTAGTTGTTCGAGCAGTTCGTCACGAGGACGTTGAGGCCGTAGGTCTCGCCCCAGGCGCGCACGAGGTGATCCGACCCCGCCTTGCTCGCGGAATACGGGGAGCGAGGGTCGTACGGCGTCGTCTCGGTGAAGCCAGGATCGTCGGGCCCGAGCGACCCGAAGACTTCATCGGTCGAGATGTGGTGGAACCGCTGCACGCCGGCCACCCGTGCGACCTCGAGCATCGTGTAGGTGCCGATCAGGTTCGTCTGGACGAACGCGCCGGGTCCATCGATCGAGCGGTCCACGTGAGATTCCGCGGCGAGATGCATCACCACGTCGGGAGCGTGTTCGGCGAACACCGACGTGATGCGATCGACGTCGCAGATGTCCACCTGCTCGAACGTGTGTCGAGGAGAGTCGGACACCGACTCGGTACTTGCGTGGGTCGCCGCGTACGTCATCTTGTCGACGTTCACGACCTCGTGATCGGTGTGCTCGACGAGGTGACGTACCACGGCGGAGCCGATGAAGCCCTTGCCGCCTGTGACCAGGACCTTGAGGGCGTCGGCGTTCATCGTTGCGCTCCCTCGAGGCGCTCGAGCAGGTACTTCCCGTACGTGTTCTTCTCCATGGCGACGCCGGCTGATCGCATCGTGGCGTCATCGATCCAACCCTGTTCCCAGGCGATCTCCTCGAGGCATGCGATCTGGCGATTCTGGCGGTGCTGGATGACCCGTACGAACTCCGATGCTTCGACCATCGAGTCGAACGTGCCGGTGTCGAGCCACGCGTACCCTCGATCGAGTTGCGCCACCCGCAGCTCACCGCGTTGCAGATACCAGTCGATCACGGACGTGATCTCGAGTTCGCCGCGGGCGGACGGCTCGACCCCGGCAGCAGCCTCCACGACGCGCTCGTCGAAGTAGTAGAGGCCGGTCACCGCCCAGTGCGACCGAGGCGAGTCGGGCTTCTCCTCGATCGAGAGTGGGGCGCCGCTCTCGTCGAGTTCGACGATGCCGTACCGCTCGGGGTCCTTGCACGTGGTACCCGAACACGGTGGCACCCGAGGGCTCCGCCGCTGCGGTACGCACCGCGTCGGACAAACCCGCTCCGTAGAACAGGTTGTCGCCGAGCACGAGCGACGCACCTTCGCCGTCGAGGAAGTCGGCACCGATGACGAACGCCTGTGCCAGGCCCTCCGGCTTCGGTTGCACCGCATAGCTCGAGCTGCATGCCCCACTGGCTGCCGTCGCCGAGCAGGCGTTCGAAGGCCGGCCGGTCGTCGGGCGTGGTGATGATCAGTACGTCGCGGAAACCAGCCAGCATGTGGATCGACAGCGGGTAGTAGATCATCGGCTTGTCGTAGACCGGGAGCAGTTGCTTCGAGGTGCCGAGGGTGACCGGATGGAGCCGCGAGCCGGTCCCGCCAGCGAGAATGATGCCCTTCATGACCGACGAGGGTAGGCGGCGCCCGGGTCGATCCGCGGGAGCCTTCGCCCAGCGCTGCGTCGGCCACGACCGGGCGTCGTAGCCTCCGTCCCCATGACGACGGTGGTGACGGGAGCCGCAGGACAACTCGGACGAGACGTGCAACTCGCACTCGCCGCAGCCGATCGTGACCACGTCGCCCTGGACCGTGCCGGCCTCGACCTCGCCGATCCCACCGCGCCCGCTCGCGTGCTCGTCGATCTCGCGCCGGACGTGGTGGTCAACTGCGCGGCCTACACCGCCGTCGACGACTGCGAAACCAATGTCGACCTCGCCCACACCGTGAACGAACACGGCGTGCGGGCGCTCGCCGAGGCATGCCGGGCGGTCGGAGCACACCTCGTGCACGTCAGCACCGACTACGTCTTCGACGGCACGCTCGACCGCCCCTACGTCGAAACCGACGACACCAACCCGCAGTCGGTGTACGGCCGGTCGAAACTGGCGGGGGAGCGGGCCGCCGTCGAGGTGCTCGGCGACGCGGCGACCATCGTGCGGACGTCGTGGGTGTGCGGCGAGCACGGCAACAACATGGTGAAGCTGGTGCGGCGCCTCGCACCTGCCGGTGAACCGTTGGCGTTCGTCGACGATCAGCGCGGTTGCCCGACGTTCACGGCCGACCTCGCTCCTGCGCTCCTCCACCTGGCGAACGACCGTGTCGGTGGCGTGTTCCACCTGACCAATGCCGGAGCTGTGAGTTGGTTCGACTTCGTGGGCGACATCCTCGACGCATCCGGCTACGACCGAACCCTTGTCAGCCCGATCGCAACGGCTGACCTCGATCCGCCGCGTCCGGCGCCTCGCCCAGCGAACAGCGTGCTCGCCAACGACGCCTGGGCAGCGCTCGGTCATCGGCCGCTGCGCCACTTCGGCGAACCGCTGGCCGAGCTCGTCCAGCGACTCTGACTCGCCCGGTCGAGCTGGTCGGCGACCGTGTCGGCGTTCGTCACCGGTGCAGTCCACAGCTACCGTCGCGTCATGGGTTCGCTGTGGGTCGTCGGGTCGTCATCGTGACGGTCGGCTGACCCATGGGTTTCACGCAAGCCGAACTCGAGTCGTACATCGGTGCCACGGTCGACGACCTCATCGGGCCCCGATGCGATCTGTTGTTCGTCGGGATCAACCCCGGGCTCTGGACCGCAGCGACGAAGACCCACTTCGCCTACCCGGGCAACCGGTTCTACCCGGCGTTGTCGCTGGCCGGAATCATCGAGCGCGAGATCGATCGTGGCGTCGGCATGTCGGACGACGACCGAGCACACCTCCTCGCACGCGGCATCGGGATCACCAACGTCGCGCGCCGAGCCACGGCGAAGGCCGCGGAGTTGACCAAGCAGGAACTGATCGACGGGGGCGCCGAGTTGCGCGGTTTCGTCCGGCGCCATCGGCCGGCTGTCGTGGCCGTCGCCGGGATCACGGCGTACAGGTCGGCGTTCAAGGAACCCAAGGCCGTGATGGGCGAGCACGCTGACGGGTTCGAAGGTTCGAGGCTCTGGATCGTCCCGAATCCGAGTGGCCTCAATGCCCACGAGACCGTGGAATCGCTCGCCGTCGCCTACGCGGCGCCAGCGGAGGCGGCCGGCATCATCTGAAGGTCGAGGCGACCATCGGCGGCGAAGCGGAAGGGTTGCGTGTGACGGGGGCGGACGGCTGCGACAATGGCCCGAGTGGGAGACGACGGTGACGCGGTGAGCGCGACAGTCATGCGCATTGCGTACACGGTCGAGCAGTCGTGGCATCGCGTCCCCGGTGGCACCGCGGTCGCTGCGCTGCGTGTCGCACGCGAATTCCTGTCGAACCCGGAATTCTCCAGCGAGGTCGACCTGAGGTTCGTGGCCGGCAAGCACCCGGCTCCGCCCGATCCGCTGTATGCACCTCCGGCCCCGGTGGCCATGTTGCCGCTCGGTCGGCCGCGCTCTACGAAGGATGGACCCGGCTGAACTGGCCGAAGGTCGAGTCGGTCGCCGGTGTGGTCGACGTCGTCCACGCGACGGGGCTCATCCCAGCGGCCACCTCCGCTCCGCTGGTCGTCACGGTGCACGACCTCGCGTTCCTCCACACCCCCGAGAAGTTCACGCGGCGCGGTGCGTCGCTGATGAAACGAAGCATCGAAACGACCCGCCGCCGGGCCCAACGCGTGATCTGTTCGAGTCAGGTGACCGTCGACGACTGCATTGCGCAGGGGTTCGAACCCGAACGGCTCCGCCTCGTCCCGCTGGGCGTCGATGCCACGCCAGCGACCTCCGAGGAGCTCGCCACCGCACGCTCGCGTCACGACCTGCCGAGCGAGTTCGTGTTGTTCGTCGGGACGGTGGAGCCTCGAAAGAACCTGCGCAGGCTCGTCGAGGCGATGAGCGCACTCCATGCGGACGGCCTCGAGCTTCCTCTGCTGGTCGTCGGCGCAGATGGCTGGGGCGACGTACGGTCGGACCTCGACGATGCTCACGTGCGATTCCTCGGATCGGTCTCCGACGCCGACCTTCGAGCACTGTTCGCCAGTGCAGCGGTGATGGCCTACCCGAGCGAACAGGAAGGCTTCGGGCTGCCCGTGATCGAAGCGATGGCGCAGGGCACCGCCGTCGTCACCAGTCGCGGAACGTCCACCGAGGAGGTCGCCGGGGGCGCCGCCGTGCTGATCGATCCCTTCGACTCGGCAGACATCGCGCGCGGGATCGCGGCGGCCTACGAGCGGCGCTCCGAGCTGGGCGAGCCGGGTCGGGCCCGCGCCAGCGAGCTCACATGGGAACACTCGGCCCGAGCGACGCTCGCCGTCTATCGCGAGTTGGCGTCATGACGCAGGCCGGCGACACGAGCTCGATCGACGTCGCAATCAACCTGCTGTGGTGTGTGCCCGGCGACGTCGGTGGGTCCGAGCAATACCTGGCCCGCCAGCTCGTCGGGCTGGCAGCGGACCCCGGCGTCTTCCAGCCGACGATCTACTGCCTCCCGTCGTTCGTCGACGCCCACCCCGAGCTCGAGCGGTCGTATCCGATGGTCACGTCGGCGACCGCCGGCCACGATCGCAAACGACGCATCATGGCGGAACACACGTGGTTGGCTCGCACCACGCGATCAGCTGACCTGGTGCACCACGGTGGTGGGACCGCCCCGCTCGTCGGCAAGCGCCCGATCGTGCTGACGATCCACGACCTCCAGTACGAGACGTACCCGCAGTACACGAGCCCGACGAAGCTCCGATACCTGCGAGCGGTGATGCCGAAGTCGGTCGCACGGGCGTCGGTCGTCGCCGTGCCGACCGAGTACGTCAGGTCGACCGTGATCGATCGTTTCGATGTCGACCCCGACCGTGTCGTCGTCGTTCGGCACGGAATCGAGCCGGACCTCGGCCGCACCGCCCGCAGCGACGCGGATCTGCGCCGAGAGTACGGGCTCGGCAACGGTCGCGTGCTGGTGCTCCCGGCGATCACGCATCCGCACAAGGGGCACGAGTTCCTGCTCCGGGTGATGGCTGCTCACTGGCACGATCCGGACCTCCGGCTGGTGCTGCTCGGGGGGCGCGGGCTCGCCGACGACTCGGTCGAGCGAGCGATCGTCGACCTGGAACTGAGCAACCGGGTGATTCGCCCGGGCCGCGTCAGCGATGACGATCGCGACGGCCTGATCCGGCTCGCCGATGCACTCGTCTTCCCGAGCCAGTACGAAGGGTTCGGTGCGCCCGTGGTCGAGGCGATGGCGCTCGGCACCCCGGTGGTGTGCTCCGATCAGGCGGCGCTCGTCGAGGTCGTCGCGGACGCCGGACTGGTGCTCCCGCTCGACCGTGACGCATGGGCCGGTGCGCTCGATCACGTCGACGCTCACCGGGACCAGATGCGCCGTGACGGACTCCGTCGGGCCGAGACCTTCACCGCAGTCGAGTCGGGACGGGGCCTGGCCGGCGCCTACCGTCTGGCGGCCGCTCGCTGATGGCGCGGTCGGTCAGGTCGATGTTCCGGTTGCGTGGCCGGCGTGGCTCCGGTGATCGGGACGCAGGTCGCCGCCGCCCCGGCATCGGAGTCATCGTGCTCTGTCCGCACTTCGCGCCGGACAACGCACCGACGGGCACGGTGATGACCCGAATCGTGGACGAACTGGTCGGCCTCGGCCACCGCGTGCACGTCGTGACAGCGCTGCCCTGGTACCGGACTCATGCCATCGAGGACGGATGGACCGGCTCGTGGGTGCGCCGCGAGACGACGCCATGGGGCTCGATCACACGCGTGCATCCGTTCCCGGGCGACGACAAGACCAACCTGGTTCGGCGCGCCGTCGGGTTCCTCGGGTACTCGGCGCTCGCCGGCGTGCAGGGGCTGCGGATCGGTGGCTGGTTCCGTCGTGCGGACGCGGTGATCGCGATGTCGCCGCCACTCACGCTCGGGCTGACGGGCCGCATCGTGGCGACGATGCGCCGCTCGCCGCTCGTGTTCAACATCCAAGACGTGTTTCCCGATGCCGCGATCGAAACGGGCGCGATCACCAACCGGTCGGTGATCGCGATCGCGCGCCTGCTCGAACGGGTGAGCTACCGCTGCTCGGACGCGGTGACGGTGCTGTCCAGCGACCTCGGTGACAACGTTCGGGCCAAGTTGCCGGAACGCTTCGCACCTCGGGTCCACGAGATCCCGAACTTCGTGGACACCGCTGCGATCATGCCGCTCGACCGCCTCACGAGCTACCGGTCCGAGCTCGAGCTCGGATCGGGCCCCGTCGTTCTCTACGGGGGCAACGTGGGATTCTCGCAGTCGCTCGAACTGGTGCTGGGAGCCGCGCGAGGCGCTCCCCGACGTGCAGTTCCTGATCAACGGCGACGGTGCCGCCCGATCGTCGCTCGAAGCAGCTGCGGCTCACCTCCCGAACGTCACGTTCCGCGGCTACATCGCTGCAGAACTCCTCGCGGAGTTGCTGGCCACCGGCGACATCCACGTCGTCCCGTTGAAGGCGGGCCTCGGGCGCGTGTCGGTCCCGTCGAAGACCTATTCGATCATGGCGGCGGGTCGGCCGGTGCTCGCTGCGGTCGACCCCGACACGGCGGTTCCGAGGATTCTCGCGGAGTCGGGTGGTGGGGTCGCAGTCGTCCCAGACGACCTCGATGCATTCATCGGAGCGCTCACCGAACTGCTCGCCGATCCGGAGGCTGCAGCGGCGATGGGACGGCGTGGCCGGGAGTGGGCGGTGGCGAACGCGTCGCCTGCTGCGGTCGGTTCGGCATACAGCGATCTGCTGGGCCCGCCTCTCGTCACAAAGGGCGCTGCACTCGAAATCCGGTGGGTGACCGCTAACCTGCCCCGCTGTGGCACCCTCCTCGTCATCGACCAAAAAGGCCGCGCGCCTCGCCCAGAAGGGCAAGGGCCAGAAGGTCCGGTTCCAGGGCGGCACGCTTTTCCCCGTCATCGTGGCGCTGGTCATCGTGCTCGGCTTCGGGCTGATCGTGTACGCCCGTCAGTCCCGTCCAGCCGCCGATGCCTCGGCGCCGACGATCAACGACCACTGGCATCACGTCTACGGCTTCTACATCTGTGGCGAGTGGGTGCAGTTCGAAGGCGACGGCGAAGCTCAGGACATCAATGGGCGCCCGACCAACGTCGAGTACGCGCGCACCGGAATCCACAGTCACGAAGACGGTCTGATGCACTGGCATCCGTTCTCCTCGGCGTCGGTCGGCCGCCGTGCCGACCTCGGCGTGTTCCTCGGCGTGTACGGCGTCGAGATCTCAAACGACGTTCTGCAGTTCCCCGAAGATCAGCTGCAGCCGGCGATCACTGCGGTCTCGGAGGACGGTCGATTCGAATCCGGCGAGACGGAATGCCCCGGCATCGACGGTGGCGACCCGGAAACCGGCCGCTCTGCAAGTGGTCCGGTGGGACAGCATCGACCGCCCGGCGACGGCACGACATTCATCGCCGGTTTCGACGGCATCGGCCTCAACCAGGACGGCATGGTCGCTGCGATTGCCTTCGTCCCCGACGACACGACCATCGAGAAGCCGCCGTGGACAGCGGACTTCGCCGCCAACGTGGCAAACGACACCGCCCAGCCCGGCGCCGGGGAGCTCTTCCCGGGCGTCGACGTCAGCCCGGACGGCGACGTCACCGTCGGCTCGATCCCGCTCGATCAGGACGACGTCGGTCCTGCGGTCGACGAGGACACCGGTACCGATCCCGACACCACCGACGGTGCCGATCCCGCCGGGGACACGCCGACCGACGACTCCGAGCCGATCGACGAAGCGGACACCGACACGAGTGAGCCGGTCACGACCGACGCCGACGACGGCTGATGCACGCAGTCGTCCTCGTCGGGGGCTTCGGCACGCGCTTGCGTCCGCTCACGAACGACATCCCGAAGCCGATGCTGCCCGTCGGACACGTGCCGATGATCGAGCGCCTCGTCAACCGGCTGGCCCGAGGCGGAGTGACCGACGTGGTGCTGGCGCTCGGGTTCAAGCCCGAACCGTTCATGGAGGCCTTCCCCGACGGTCGCTGCGGTGATGTCGCACTCACCTACGCCGTCGAGCCCGAACCGCTCGACACCGGGGGAGCGATTCGTTTCGCTGCCGACGCGGCCGGGATCGACTCGACGTTCATCGTTGCGAACGGAGACGTGATCACCGACCTCGACGTCGGCGATCTCGTGCTGGCTCACCGCAGCAGCGGGGCATCCGCCACGCTTCATCTGATCGGCGTGGCCGACCCGTCGATGTACGGCGTCGTCGACCTCGACGACCCGGATGCGTCGGGCAGTGGAGCGATCCGCCAGTTCGTCGAGAAGCCGGAACGCGGAACAGAGCCGAGCAACCTGATCAACGCGGGAACGTACGTGTTCGAGCCATCGGTGCTGGACCTCGTTCCGCTGGGTGAGCGCACGTCGATCGAACGCGACACCTTCCCAGAGCTCGTGAAGGCGGGGAACGTCCACGGCGTGGCCACCGACGACTACTGGATCGATGCCGGCGTGCCCGACTTCTACCGGGCTGCCAACCTCGATCTGCTCGGCGACCGCCGAGTGCACGAGTCGTGCGAGGCCATCGCCCCGGGAGCACTGGTCGACCCCGGCGCGACCGTCATGAACTGCATCGTCGGTGACGGTGCCGTGATCGAGGGTGGCACCACGACCGTCGTCGACTCGGTCATCCTCCCGGGCGCTTTCATCGGCTCCGGCGCCCAGGTCGAATCGTCACTCGTCATGGGTCGGATCGAATCCGACGCAACCGTGATCGAAGCGATCATCGGTGCCGACGGCGTCGTCGAAGCAGGCGACCACCTGGCGTTCTCGACCCTTCCCGAGGTCTGACTCGGTCCGGTACCCGAGATACCTCACGTAACCTGGTGCGATGCGGATTGCGGTGATCGGAGGAGCGGGATTCATCGGCTCCCATCTGGTCGACCGACTGTTGGCCGAAGAGCACGAGGTCGATGTGATCGACGACCTGTCGACCGGGTCGATCGCCAACCTCGCGGAAGCTCGCCAGACGAGTTCGTCGGTCACCGGTGGATCGCTCAAGATCCATCACATCGACGCGATGTCCTCCGAGGCGGAGTCGCTGTTCGGTATGCGTCGTCCCCAACTCGTCTACCAACTCGCGCTGTTCCCTCGTCGCGATGCATCGGCCCGAGCCCAGGGTCGAGGCTTCGAATCCGCCCTGGCAGTGATGGAGGCAGCGCGGCAGCACTCCGTGGCAAAGGTGATCGCGACCGTGCCGGCGTCGTCGTTGTACGGCCAGCCAGCGGCATCGTCGCTGCCGGTCAAGGAAGGCGAACTCACGCCGCGCGGTGTGCGCGGGGTCGTCGCCCGCGCTGTGATCGACCTGATGTCGACCTACCGCGAGCGAGACATGATCGAGTTCACGGCGCTCGCGATGTCGACCGTCTACGGCCCCCGCCAGTCGGCCGACGGCGGCGTGGTCGCCGCGTTCTCCGCTGCCCACCGCGATGGTCGTGCGCCGCGTCTCGACGGGGACGGACGCCAGACCCGGGACTTCTTGTTCATCGACGACGCGGTGGACGCGCTCGTGCGAGCCGGTGAACGCGGAAGCGGCCTCGTGATCAACGTCGGCACCGGAACCCAGACGACCTTCCGCGATCTGTGGACGGAGATCAGTTCCGGGATGGGACCGGAGCCCGAGTCGGCCCCGGTCCGTTCCGACGATCTGTTGCGGTTCGCGGTGTCGCCCGTGCGAGCGAGAATTCACCTCGGGTGGTCGCCGTGGACCGAGCTCCGCGACGGCCTCGCCCGGCTCTGAGTCAGGCTTGGTCGTCGAGCATCGCCTGGAGCATCTCGCCGATGCCGACAGGGAGCAGCGTTTCGAGCGGGGTCTCGTCGGCTTCGGTCAGGTCGGCGAGTGCAGTCACGACGTCCTGAGGATCGAGCTGGTCGGTGAGCACGATCTCTCGGATCATCTGGTTGGCAGCATGGGTCGCCTCGTCGCCGGCTGCGATGTGCTCGGTGATGCCGTCGACCATGCGATCGTTGAACCCGGTGTCATAGGGCCCCGGATTGATCTTGCAGACGTCGACACCGTGCGGTTCGAGTTCGCCGCGCAGGCTGATCGTGAACGCCTCCACGGCGTGCTTCGTCATGCAGTAGGGCGATGTCAGCGGGGACGCGAGCTTGCCTGCGATCGACGAGACGTTGATGATCCGACCCGAACCTCGTTCGATCATGCCGGGGGCGACGCTCTGGCACATCTCGACCATGCCGAACACGTTGACATCGAAGATCGCTCGGACCTTGTCCATCGGCACGGTGGTCATCGGGGCCATCACCCCCATGCCGGCGTTGTTGATCAGGACGTCGAGTCCGAGGTCGGCCACGCGTGCGATGTCATCGGAGGACGTGACGTCCAGCTTCATGGTGGTGAGTTCTGGGTGCTCGGTCGCCAAGGCGTCGGCCTGAGCGGAGGTCTCGGTCGCAGCGATCACGGAGTGGCCTCGCCGTGCGAGTTCGATCGCCGTGCCCTTGCCGAAGCCCGAACCGGCTCCCGTGATCAGAACCGTGCGTGGTGAGGTCGTCGTCATGACCGAAGTGTGACACGCCGGGACCGTGCGTCAGGACGGAGAGACCGCGCCGAGTGTCGTGCGTGCGAGGTCGGCGGAGATCGCTGGGGTCGACATGATCGAGGGCGTGACGACGCATCGCATACCGGCCTGCTCGACGTCGTCCGCGAGGTGAGCATCGACGGGATCGATGACGAGCACCGATGCGATGTCGGCGTAGAGCCGGGCGACGCCGACGACGCTCGCCTCGTGGCCCAGTTCGACGAGCATCCGGTCCGCAGGGCCCTTGAGCGCAGCGCCTCCGACGATGGGAGAAACGGCAACGGTGTCGTCTCGGCGCGAGGCGAGGAGCGCGTCGACGCCGGGAAGCGAGCGCATGGGGCCGATCGACACCACTGGATTCGACGGCGCGATGACGATGGTCGTCGCAGTCGCCAGCGTGTCGCGGGCGGTTGCCGACAACTCGGCCGTTCCCTCGAAGCGGACGGCGCTGACCGGCACCGAGTGACGCAACCGGACGAAGTAGTCCTGGAACGAGACGTCGGTCGGCTCGGCACCTTCGGTCTCGGCGACCGTGACGACCGTCGAGCATCGCTCGTCGCTCATCGGGACGACGCCGATGCGGAGGCCCCACGCCGCGAGCGATCTCGGCGGTGACGTCGGTCAGGGTTGCGCCTTCGGCCAGGCGTGCCGTGCGGTAGAAGTGCGTCGCGAGATCCTGGTCGCCGAGGTTGAACCACTGCGGGGCTGCGCCGGAACCGGCTGGGCGAACGTCGACGTAGCGACCGAGGGCCTCCATGGCGCGCCATGACTCGTCGACGAGTCCCCAGCCCCGTTCCGGGTCGATCGCCCCGCCGAGCGTGTAGGTGATGGTGTCCAGGTCGGGCGAGATGTTCAACCCGTGCAGGATCGTGTCGTCACCGGTGTTCACGACGGCGGTGATGTGGTCGTGATCGACGACGTCCATCAGCCCTCGTAGGAAGCGTGCGGCACCGACGCCGCCGGACACCACGGCGACCGAGTCGGATGATGTCGAATGCTGTGTGTCGTTCATGTCAGGTGCCCGTCGTGTCAGTGCTCGTCGGCGAGCCGGTGGTAGAGCGATCGGAGTCGTGTTGCCGTCGACTCCCAGGAAAAGCGCTCGACGTTGCGTCGACCGAGCCGAATCAGGCGCTCCCGCTGCGCTTCGCTGGTGACGACCCAGAAGAGGTTCGCGGCGAGCGCGTCGACGTCGGCGGGCAGGCTCAGCAGGACGGCTGATCCACCGATCTCGGGGATCGATCCGGCAGAACTCCCGACGACCGGGGTGCCGGCGAGCTGTGCTTCGAGGATCGGGAACCCGAAGCCTTCGTCCAGTGACGGGTACGCGAGCGCCGTGGCGTGGTGCAGCAACCACTGTTTCGTCGGCTCGTCGACGGTGGTCATGCGGTGTACCCGACTTCGAACCACGGGGTCGAGCCGAGCGAGTGCCCGTGCCACAGCCGGGGCGTCGTCGCCGTCGCGTCCGGCGAGGACGAGTCGAACGGTCTCGTGCTCGCTGCCGAGGCGGCCGAATGCGTCGACCAGGACCGGGAGGTTCTTGCGGCGCTCGGCGGTGCCGATCGACAGTACGAACGGCTCGCGCTCGAGCACGTCCTCGACCGCCGGCGAGCGTTCGGCCGGCGCCGACGGCTCCCGCCTCACAGGTGGACCGAGATGGATCATCACCGGTTCGACGCCGAGGAGCTCGCGCACCCGGTCCGAGGTCGCCGTCGAACTCGTCACGACCGTGGCGCCACCCTCGACCGCCCGACGCAGCACTGCGCCGGAACGCGCGACATCGGGGTGGGCGTCGTCTCGGTGGTCGAGGAACCAGCAGTCGTACACGCTGACGACCTGACGTGCCGATGTCGGTGGGACGACGTAGTTCGTACCGTGGACGATGTCGGGGTGGCCGAGCCAATCGGTCCATCTTCCAACGCGACGTTCGAGCCCACAGGCGGTGCGCGAGCAGCGGCGGGAATCGGCAGGCGGCGTTCTCCGACCGCAGTCTTGGCACGCAGCGATGTCACGTACGGGACCAACTCGATCGCCTGTTCGATTTGATCATCACTCGGGACGGAGGTGGATTCCAGCGCTTCGATCATCCAGCCGACGGCGTTGCCGATCCCGGTCCGCGGGCCGTGCAACGGGCCCGAGTCGATCGCCACGGTGAGCATCGGTCGAAGCGTACCGACGTCGCTTCGACCGGGGCCGCTGATCGGTGCGGTACCGACGCCGGGGCCACTCTCTCGTTCCGGTCGTAGACTCGCCCGCCATGCCACGCGCCTTCATCACCGGGATCACCGGCCAAGACGGATTCCATCTCGCAGAGTTCCTGCACGGGAAGGGCTACGACGTCTACGGGATGGTCAAGGGCCAGAACAACCCGCGTGCCGCCAAGCTCCAGGAGGAGCTCCCGTTCCTGGAACTCGTGCCCGGTGACCTGGCGGACCTGCCGTCGCTCGTCGCCGCGCTCCAGATCGCCCAGCCCGACGAGGTCTACAACCTCGGTGCGATCAGCTTCGTGGCGTTGTCGTTCTCCCAGGCCGAACTGACGGCCAACATCACCGGGCTCGGCGTGCTGCGCATGCTCGAGGCGATCCGGATGGTCGGCGGAACGCAGAACAACCCGATCCGCTTCTACCAGGCGTCGTCCTCGGAGATGTTCGGCAAGGTCCGTGAGACGCCGCAGACCGAGCTCACACCGTTCCACCCGCGGTCGCCGTACGGTTGCGCCAAGGTGTTCGGTCACGACATCGTCGTGAACTACCGCGAGTCGTACGACCTCTACGCATCCTCCGGGATCCTGTTCAACCACGAGGGCCCGCGTCGTGGCATCGAGTTCGTGACCCGCAAGGTCACCAACGCCGCTGCGCGGATCAGCCTCGGCCTCCAGCACGAACTGGTGATGGGCACCCTCGATGCCAAACGCGACTGGGGATACGCGGGCGACTACGTCAAGGGCATGTGGATGATGCTGCAGCAGGACGAGCCCGACGACTACGTGTTGGCGACCGGCGAGACGCACTCGGTCGAGGAACTCGTGCAGCTCTCGTTCGCAGCTGTCGGCATCGACGACTGGCAGAAGTACGTACGCCAGGACCCGAAGTTCTACCGGCCGGCCGAAGTCGACCTGCTCATCGGTGACCCGAGCAAGGCCAAGGAGACGCTGGGTTGGGAGCCCGAAGTGGACTTCCCGACGCTGATCAACATGATGGTGGAGAACGACCTCGCCATCGAAGCCGCCAAGGCGAAGTAGGCCATCGAGCCACGTTGGAGTGGCGCCCGGGCACCGCTACTTGCGGGGAGTCGCCGCGTCCATCAGCGAGTCCTGGTCCGGGCCGATGCCGGAATCCAGCTTGTACTTGAGTGCGATGCCGAACGCGATCATCGCGACGACCGACGACGTGAACAGGCCGTACTCGATGCGCCGGAACAGGTCGTCGCTGCCGAGCCAGGTGACCAGGACGAACGTGGCGACACCGATGCCCCAGCCGACGGCGACGAGCGCGTGGCCCTTCAGGGCGATGACGGCCTGCGCCAGGGCGAGCGCCATCATGTAGACGCCGCTGGCGAGCGCGAGCACCGCAAGCGTGCGGCCGCCGAGTTCGGCCTTGTACACGAGCTCGATCGCGAACGGACCGAGGAGGAAGGCGCCACCGGTACCGAGGACGCCGACGGCGATGACCACGGCTGCCAGGCGTTTCATGCCGGCCCGGAACTCGACGAGTTCGCCTCGAGCCGCCAGTCGGCTGAGGCCGGGCAGCAATGCCGCCTGCACGGCTTGGAACAGGAAGAGCGGTACACGGGCGAGCAGCACGCCGTAGGAGAAGGTGGTGACGAACGCTTGCTCGCTGTCGTCGGCGAGCAGGCTCATCGTGATCGGCCCGGCGTTGAGCAGGGTCGCCGCGAAGACCGATCCGAGCAGCAGCCAGCCGAGGTTGGGCGTCACCTCGCTCCAGCTCGCCTCGCTTCCGTCGTCGACCGTCACACCCGAGCCGTCGGTCCGAGGAATCGGCCGGAGTGCTCCGCGTCGCCAGACGTATGCGACGGCGAACAACGGGGACACGGCGATGGCCAACCCGTAGGCGCCCGTTGCCGTCACCCCCACGACTGCGAGTGCAACGCACAGCACGATCCGAACGACGCCATCGGACCCCAGGATGATCGCGTAGTCCTTGAACCGGCCGCTCCCGGAGCAGACGCCGCGCGCCAGGTGGGCCGGCGCGTACGCCATGAAGGTGCCGACCAACGCAATCAGCATCCACCAGTCGCCGCGGAAGTACCCGCTGGTGATCAGCGGCGAAGCGATCAAGATGACGATCACGACGACAGCGACCAGACCAGCGCCGAGGCGGACCACCTTCTGGATGACGGGGAGTGTCCCGTCTCCGGTTGCTCGCCGGTGCGCCAGCGCCCGACCGAGTTCCTGTTCGAGTGGCAGGAAGAATCCGGGCAGCCAGCGCGAACGTGGCGAACCACAGCGACACGATCGGTGCGAACTCGTCGTCGCCACCGACTCCGATCGCGCCGATCCGGAGGAACGCGTACGTTGCGACACCTGCGATCAGGAGCGCGATGCCGACGGGAATCGTCCCGTCGGGCACGGGCATGCGACGGGTGGGCGCGGAAGTGGTCGAGGTCACGGTGTGGTCGCTGAAACTCCGCCGACTCAGTCGCGGAGGGTCTTCTCGATCTCGCGGCGCCGGACCTGAATTCGCTGGTAGGTCAAGATGCCCAGGCCGATTGCAGTGTAGGCGGCGTCCCTGGTGGCATCGACCGCAGCCGAAGTCACAGCGTCGCCAGCATCACGTACCTGCCGCACCGCTGGTGCGAGGTCGAAATTCGTGAGGTCCACCGATGGGAACACGGCCATCCGAGAACGTTACCAACACGCTCCACGACCCCGGCGCCAGCCACGGCGTACGGCGGCGACCCGCTGCGGACTCGACCGGGTCCGGGTGACGTGCGCCACGGGCGCCGGAGTGACCCGTTCCGAGGGGACCGCAGCGCTAGCCTCGCCACGTCGTGGAACCGGAGACTCAGAATGCACCGCCTGTCGTGGCCGTCGTCGTCGTGCACGAGCCGGGTCACTGGTTCGAGGAGACGCTTGACGCGTTCGCAGATCAGGACTACCCGAACATTCGATTCCTGTTCTTGGTGACGGACGGGGTTCGCCCCGGTCTCGAAGACGGCGATCCGTCGCTGGCTGCCGTGATCGAGAGCCGTCTGCCGAACGCCTTCGTCCGAGAACTCGGTGTCAATGCCGGTTTCGGTGCAGCCGCCAACGAGGTGCTGCGCCTGGTCGAGGGCCAGAACGGGTTCTTCCTGTTCTGCCACGACGACGTCGCTCCGGACCGTGACGCAGTACGCCTGCTCGTCGAGGAGCTGTATCGATCCAACGCAGGTGTCGTCGGACCCAAACTCGTCGACTGGGACGATCCAGGTGTGCTCGAGAGCGTGGGTCTCGGACTCGACAGGTTCGGTGAGGTGGACCAATCGATCGAGCCCGGTGAGGTCGATCAGGAGCAGCACGACGGGGTGCGCGATGTCTTCGTGATCCCGTCGGCGATGATGCTGGTCCGGGCAGACCTGTTCCGCGAACTCGGTGGATTCGATCCGGCGCTCGATCTGCACGGCGAGGACGTCGAATTCTGCTGGCGGGTGCACCACAGCGGCGCACGCGTCGATCGTGGCGCCGAGCGCCAGGTCCCGTCACCGTTCCGAGCTGCGCGACGCGTCGAAAGACCTGAATCACACGCGATCGCAGCCCGCCACCGGCTCCGCACGGTGGCGACCATGACCGGGTTCGCCCGGCTCCCGGGGCGCTTCCTGGAGCTGATCGTGCTGACGCTCGCCGAGTTGGTCGTCGGGTTGTTCACCGGGCGCTTCCGACAGGGCCTCGCTTCGTTGCGGTCGCTGCTCGGCCTGGTCCCTCGGATCCCGACGATCGCTGCTCGTCGTCGCTCGATCAAGACGGTGCGTCGTGTCCCGGAGCGAGAAGTGCTCGGGCTGCAGCAGCGCGGCAGCGCTCAGCTCAACTCGTTCCTCCGATCACGCGAGTCGACGACGTACGCCGGAACCAACGCGGGCGTGCGTCGATGGCGCGAGAGCACGACGGCTCCGGTGATCGCGTGGATCGTCGTCCTGGGCTTCCTCCTGCTCGGCGGCCGAAGCTTCCTGTCGAGCGGCGTGCCGCCGGTCGGGGAGTTCCTCCGGTTCCCGGACAGTCCCCGCGACCTCTTCTCGTCCTACACATCGGGATGGAACCCGCACGGACTCGGCGCCACCGACGGCGAACCCGACCGGTCTGGCGGCGCTCTCGGCTGCTGTCGTTCACGACGCTGTTCCGCATGGGCCTGCTCCAGACGGTGTTCGTCCTCGGCCTCGTGGTGCTCGGTCTGATCGGGCTGTGGAAGCTGGCGACCGTGTTCCCGTCGACTCGGGCACGCATCGCGGCGCTCGTGGTCTACGCCGCGTCGCCGCTGGTCGGCGGCGCGTACGCCATCGGGTCGCTCGACGTCCTCGTCGTGTACGCCGTCGGTTCCGTGGATCATCCACACCCTGCGGCGGGCGGTCGGCGTGGAGACCGCCGATCCGCGTACCGCTCGTCTCGACGTGACCGACGGGCTCGGTCGAGCTCTCCTGGCCCGAACGCCTCCGTCGGACCATGCAGTTCGCGATCGTCGTCGGTCTCGGAGCTGCGTTCGACCCGATCGTCGTGCCTGCGCTGGCCGTCGCACTCGGTGTGCTGCTCGCGATCGGCACGCTGCTGGCGCTCGCGCCGTGGAGAACAGCGCTCGGCTACCTCGGCGTCACCGGAGTCGGTCGTCGTGATGGCACTGCTGTTGAACATCCCGTGGGTCGACGTCGTGGATCGTGGGACCAGATCGTCGGGCCGACACCGGTCGGTGACCCGGGCAGCGGAGTCCAGGCGCTCGCATCGTTCGAGATCGGTCCGACGGACTTCGTGGCGCTCACGATCGCGCTGTATCTCCCCGTGGTCGCCGCGATCTCTGCTCGCACGGGCCTGGCGCCTCACCTGGGCGGTCCGTTCGGCGTGTCATCGTCGTCGGGTTCGGGTTCGCTCGCAGTGCTCGGCGATCGCGGATCGCTTCCGTTCGCCGCACCGCAGGCGGGCGTCCTCCTGGTGCCGGTCGCGGTCGGCCTCGCGATCTCTGCAGCCGCGGCGCTCGCCGCGTTCGACCTGGACGTTCGCGGCGGATCGTTCGGTTGGCGCCAGCCGCTCGGCATCGCGTCGAGCATCGCGATCGTCGTCGGCGTGTTCCCGGCGGTCGTCGGGGTGTTCGCCGGCGACTGGAACACACCGTCCACCCCGCTGTCGAGACTGGTCGATGCGCAACTCCCCGACGTGCCGGCCGACGGCGAAGGCGACTACCACGTGCTGTTGATCGGCGATGCCCGGCTGCTCCCGGTCCCGGCCACCGAGTACCGCGACGGCATCTCGTTCGCTGTCATCTCCGACGACGGACTCGAAGTCACCGAGCCCGATGGAGCGCCCCCGACGCCGGTGAGGACGCAGTGATCGATGCGCTCGACCAGATCGCCGCAGGCTCCACGCAGCGTGTGGGCCGCCTGCTCGCACCGTTGGGGATCCGCTTCATCATCGTGCCGGAGTTCGATGACGTCGTGTCGACGACATCGGATCCGTTGGCACTGCCGACCGGGCTGGTCGATGCCGTCGACGAGCAACTCGACATCGTGTCGAAGCAAGGTGCTGCCGACCATCGAATACTTCGAGAACACGTCGTGGATTCCGACGTACTCGGTGCTGACCGGTGCCGACGGCGGATGCGAGTCGGACCGCCGGCAACGAGGCGCTCGTCCGGGCCGACCTCAGTTCGGTCACACCTGCGTTCTCGGGAACGGACGCTCGCTCAGCGACGACGATGGAGGTGCCGGTGGGAACGGTGCACATCGCTGTCCCCTTCGACCAGAACTGGCGCCTCGATGTCGACGGCGACGAGATCTCGCCGCGGCGAGCGTTCGGTGCCACGACCGCGTTCGACGTGGAGACGGCGGGCACCGCGACGTTGTCGTACTCGACGCCTGGTTCACGGACCGTGGCGCTGCTGTTCCAGTTGCTCCTGTGGGCGGTCGCGCTCTTCGCTGCCACCCGCGTGAGCATTCCGCTCGCACGTCGCCGCGGTCCACTGGTGACCGACGAGACCCTGATCATGCTGGGCGACGACGACTTCGACGTGGCTGCTCCGCTGCCGGCGCTCGACCCCGGCCTCGACATGACCGGCCAGATCGCCCGCGTCGACGTACGAACCGACGAGATGCGTGAGATGGACGACGTGATCGGCGAATCGTTCGACGACGGGCTGGTGGATTCGACGTCGACGTCGATGCTGCCCCCGATCCGATCGACGAGTTGCCGTGGGTCGACGATCTGATGGGCGAAGTGGTCGATCCGATCGTCGTCGTGGACGACGAGGAGGACGAGCAATGAGTCGTCGAGCGATTCCAGCAGTGCTACTGGTGCTGATCGGGCTGATCGGCATGGTCGTGGTCGGTCGCGACACGACCGAGCGCGACGATCCCGTTCTTCGCAGCGACAGGCGGGACGTGGATGCCCGCCGTCGGTGCCTCTGGCTCGCTGACCGGAAGTTGGTTCTGCCCGGGCGTTCCGACGTCGGGCGAAGGCGTCGGCGGATCCGTGGTGGTGTCGAACCGCGACGCTGCACAGGTCGTCGGCCGGTACATGGTCCTCACGGAAGAGGGTGTCGTGGCGGACGAGAGCTTCACCGTCGGGTCGTGGACACAGACCACCATCGACGTCGACGCGTTGACGTCGGCGCCGTTCGCGAGCGTCGTCGTCGAGATCGAAGGCGGTGGAGCACTGGTCGAGCAGGTCGCGCCGAGCACCCACTCGGTGACTCCGTGGCAGCCTGCTCGAACGACACGTCGGACACCTGGTACGTCGCCGACGGTTACACGCTCGATGACAGCGTCGAGACGCTGATCCTGACCAACCCGTTCGACGAACCGGTCGTGGCCGAGCCTGCGATTCTCGACCGAGGCGCGGCAGCGCGAGCCCGGACAGTTCGGTGGCTTCACGGTGCCGCCCCGCTCGGTGCGGACGATCCGGATCGCGGAGCTGGGCGCCCGTGACGAACCGATCATCGCGGTCGCCGTCGAGACCACGGCCGGTCGGCTCGTGGTCGGTCGTGCTCAGGAGTACAACGGCGGAGGCCGGTTCGGCTACGACATCTCGCTCGCCGCGCCCGCGCTGCGTGACCAATGGTGGTTCGCCGACGGCGAGCGCTCCGAGGGAGTGACGGAGACCTACTCGATCTACAACCCGACCGACGAGGAGGTCGAGGTGACGGTCTTCTTCGGCGGCCTCCCGCTCGAGGCGTCGGCGGTCAACGAGGGGGATACGATCGTGGTCCCACCGTTGCGCGCCGTGATCTTCGATCCGACGGAGAACCGTTCCGGTGACGTCGTCGACGGCGGGGCCGGTGAGGGCGACGACGACGCCGGACGACAGCGAAGCCGCAGTCGACGGCGAGGCCGAAGGTGATGGGGAGTTCCCCGAGTTGCAGCAGGCATCCACCGACCTTCCAGAAGGTCGACACGCAACCGTGTTCTCGATCGCTCGCCCAACCGTCGATCGTCGTCGAGCGGGTCCTGACTCGCCCGGCGGACGGATCGATCTCCACGTCCGTCGTGCTGGGCGCCCCGCCACGACCGGACGGGTTCGTCCCGAACACCTGGCACATGGGGATCGGCCCGACCGAGCCGACCGAGGATGCCCTCATCGTCTACAACATCGACCAGGTGGAGGCCGACGATCGACCGTCTCGGTGTCGGCCCGGACGGCCCGTCCGCCGTGCCGTCGCTGACCGATGTGCCGCTCCCGAGCGGATCGATCATCACCGTGGACCTCGTCGACCCTGCCGTGATCGGCCGTGAGATCATCGTCGTGTCGAGCAGCCGAGTGTTCATCGAGCGGTCGCTGCCACGTGGAAACGATCTGCCGGGCCGATCGGGCTCCTGGTTGCTCCCGCAATCCGGCTGAGGAATCGAGAACGGCGGCCGTCCGCCGGGACGAGGCGTGCGAGGGTCGTTAGCCTGAGCACGTGGCTGGCCTGCTGATCGCACTCGTCATCGTGATCGTCGCTGCCGCGGTTGCATACGTCGCTCAGCAGCGGCGCGCACCCGACGCACCGACCCAACGCCGCTTCAACGTGCCCGAGCAACTGGATCGCGCGGACTTCCCTCGGCCCGACGCGGCGTGGCTCGTCGCGGTCTTCACGTCCGACACCTGCGACATGTGTGCAGACGTGGCGAGCAAGGCGGCGGTCCTGGAGAGTGCTGACGTCGCTGTGGCGAACCTCGACTTCGTCCGACACCGTGACATCCACGAGCGCTACGGGATCGATGCCGTGCCGACCCTCGTGATCGTCGATTCGCTCGGCGTCACCCGACGCAGCTTCCTGGGTCCGATGACCGCCACCGACCTGTGGGCCGCCGTTGCCGAGGCTCGTGAGCCGGGCTCCACCCCCGACTCTTGCGCCGACCACGCTCACTGAGGCGGCACGGTCGCAGTACTCGGATCCGGCCGTTCTGGTCGGTGTGATCGATCCGATGTCCGCAGGATCAGAACGTCGGAGCGCTTGCGTGAGCGACTCCGCGAGATCTCGCAGAGTCGCTCACAGACCTCGCGGTCAGCGCCGAAGGCCGGTGTTTGTCATCTCAGGATGAACGTCGGGTCACTTCAAGACGATGTCGTCGAGCGTGTCGGCCTTTCGCCGGACTCGATCATGCCCTGCTGGATCAGGCGTGCGACGGCGGGTCCGTCGATCGTCTCGTGTTCGAGCAGCGCCTCGGCGATCAGTTCGAGACCACGACGGTGGCGGGTGAGGACGTCCTTCGCACGCTGCTCCTGGATCGGTGAGGATGCTTGGAGATCTCCTCGTCGAGCAGCTTGGCGGTGTCGTCGGAGTACTCGCTTGCCCGATGACATCAGGTCGTCACCGAGGAAGGTGGCCTGCTGGCCGCTCCAGGCCTGCGGTCCGACACGGTCGGACATGCCCCACTCGCGGACCATGCGGCGTGCGATGCCGGTGGCCTGTTCGAGGTCGTTCGCAGCACCCGAGTTCAGGTGACCGAACACGACGATCTCGGCCACACGGCCACCCATCGCCTTGCAGATGGTGTCCTCGAAGTATTCCTTGGAGTACGTGTGACGTTCCTGGGGGAGCGACCACGTGACACCGAGCGCCATGCCGCGCGGGAGGATGGTCACCTTGTGCAGCGGGTCGCCGTGCGGGAGCACCGTGGCGAGCAGCGCGTGGCCGCCCTCGTGGTACGCCGTGGCCTTCTTCTCCTCGGCCGACATGATCACCGATTCGCGCTGGGCGCCGAGCACCACGCGGTCACGAGCGTTCTCGAAGTCGATCCGCTCGATCTCCTTCGAGCCGCGCCGCACGGCGACGAGTGCCGCTTCGTTGACGAGGTTGGCGAGGTCGGCGCCGGCCATGCCGACGGTGGCCTTGGCCATGGTCTCCATGTCGACGTCGGCACCGATCCGCTTGTCACGGCTGTGCACCTCGAGGATCGCCTTGCGCTCGGTCGCCTCGGGCAGCGGCACGACGATCTGGCGGTCGAAGCGACCGGGGCGCAGCAGCGCCGGGTCGAGGATGTCGGGACGGTTGGTGGCCGCCATGATGACGATGCCCTCCGAGGTCTCGAAGCCGTCCATCTCGGCGAGCATCTGGTTCAGCGTCTGCTCGCGTTCGTCGTGGCCGCCACCGAGGCCGGCGCCACGCTTGCGGCCGATCGAGTCGATCTCGTCGATGAAGATGATCGCCTTGCCCATGCGGCGGGCCTGCTGGAACAGGTCGCGGACACGGCTGGCGCCGACACCGACGAACATCTCCATGAAGTCCGAACCGGTGACCGAGAGGAAGCCGACGCCGGCTTCGCCGGCGACCGCACGAGCGAACAGGGTCTTGCCGGTGCCGGGAGGACCGACGAGCAGCATGCCCTTGGGCACCCGTGCGCCGATCTCCTTGAACCGGTCGGGGAAGCGCAGGAAGTCGACGACTTCGCTGATCTCCTGCTTGACGCCTTCGTAGCCGGCGATGTCGTCGAACGTGGTGGACGGGTCGGCTGGTGTCGTACGCCTTGGCCTTGCTCTTGCCGATCGACATCACGCCGCCCATCTGGCCCTGGCGCACGGCGCTGCATCCACACGAAGAAGCCGATGATCAGAAGCACGGGCAGCAGGAAACCGAGCAGACCGAGCAGCGCAGTTGAGCTCGGCGCCTCGTAATCGACCTGCGACATCCGATGCCTCGAGCGAGCTCCTCGTCGCTCTCGAGACAAGCCGTCCGCGCGGCGCGCCGGTCGTGTTGTAGGCGTCACCGTTGGTGAACTCGCCGGTGATCTTGCCGGTGCCCGTTGTTCACCACGGCGGTGTCGATGTTGCCGCTCTCGACCTGCGCGATGAACGCGGTGTAGTCGAGGCTCGTCGCCGTCGTTGCTCGGCCACAGGCTCGGCACGACCAGAGCGCCGGATCGCGACCGCAGCGATGATCCACCAACCCCACTTCGGGAAGCCCGGTTTCGTCTTCTCCGTCCGCCCCGCCCTTGTCGGGCGAGCCCTTCGGCTCGAACTTGTTCTTCGGAGCGGGACGTTCCGGCTTGCCGGGGCGCTGCTTGCCCCGACCGACGCCCGGGGGCGGAGGCGGGGGAGGAGGGGGCAGATTCGACATGGACCCATGATACGAGGGCTCTGTGGGCTTGCCCGGTCGGAGCTCACGAACGGATGTGGAAACAGACACGCTCGAGTCGGGAATATCCGCGGCAGACGCTCAGCGATCCACGGTCCGTCGTCTGTCCGCGAGGCGACGGCGGACGACCATCCACCATGCGTCGCGCGCCGTTCGTTTAGCGTTTTCCGCATGGACGAACGAGACGGACGCACCCCCGACCAGCGCAGTCTGTTCGACCGGATCGCTCGAGCAGATCGCCGACGGGTCACGTCCGGCCCGACGAGACGCCGACGATGCGCCCGCCGAGACGCAGCGTTCGGACGGGTCGCCGGCCCGGGGGCGTGCTGCTCGCAACGTTCCGGCGGTTGGCCGGCACCCGACATCTCCACCCAGATCGAGCGGCCGATCATCGCGAACCGGCAGTGCTCCCGTATCGGGCTGCTCCGACGCTGGCAGCGTTCACGCTGAGCTACCACTACCGCGACATCGCAGGTGTGGATCGATCACCTCACGCCCGAGCGCGAACCGCACCTGTACGACATGTGCGACCGTCACGCCGACAGCCTCTCGGTGATGCGCGGGTGGCACCTCGACGATCGTCGCGGCGCACGTCGCAACGACCTCGTCGCCGTCTGAACCTCTCGACCGGCCGAGCATCGCTCGCGGCGATAACGTCGTTCGCCGTGCCCGAAGCCGAACAACGCGACGATGCCGTCGTCGGTGAACCCGGGCCCTGGGTCGGATCGTTCCTCGCTCACCTGGGTCGCCGCAGCATTCGCCTCCACACTCGTCCTGGTGGTGTTCGCAGCGTCCGACTCCGAGACCGCCACGCCCATTCCGGTGCTGGGTGCGTCACTGGTGGCCGGCTGGGCCGTCTACACGGCCGGCAGCGTCGTGGCGTCCCGTCGACTCGGCTCGGGAGATGTCCGCCGAGATCTCGGACTCTCCGCCCGGCCCATCGACCTGCCTCGGCACTGCTGATCGGTGCGGTCGGTCAGGTGGCCCTCGTCCCCGCCCTGTACGTGCCGCTCCGATCGATCTGGCCCGACACCTTCGACGACGAGGCGCTGACCGAGACGGCCACGGATCTGGTCGATCGGGCCGACGGAGCACTCCTGGCCGTGCTGTTCGTCCTGGTGGTCTTCGGCGCGCCGGTCTTCGAGGAACTGCTGTACCGAGGGCTGCTGCAGCGCCCGCTGCTCGATCGGTTCCCCGCACCCGCAGTGGTCGTCGGCGTCGCCGCCGTGTTCGCGATCATGCACTTCCGACCCGTCGAGTACCCGGGACTGTTCGTCGCCGGTCTGATCTTCGGGCTGTGCGCGTGGCGTACGGGACGGCTCGGCCCAGCGATCTTCGCCCACATCGGTTTCAACGCTCGCAGGCCTGCTGTTCGCGCTGTGACCAGATGCGGAACGTACGACGTGGTGACCGTTCGACGTCCCCGGGGTTTGTCATGATCGGAGACGTGATGGGCGATGACTGACCGCACTCGTGGTCCCGAGGACGGCGAACCGATCGACGGCACCGACGACCTCGAGCTGGTTCGACGCGACACTTCGGGACGCCGACGCAGATCGAGACGCCGTCCACCGATGCTGCGTCGGAACGCGATCACGGCGACGTCATCGTCGACCGTCGATCAGCCGTGGGTCGGCCACCGACGTCGACTCCGACGTCGACGACCGGTACGACGCCGACGAAGCGACCGATCCGACACCGGGCAGTGCCGACGTCGCCCGACCGGAGGCGTTCTCCGAGCGGGTGCGTGCCCGGGTCACTGCGTCCCGTCGACCGTGTGCGTGATGGTGGCAGGCGCCGTGGAACGACGCAGCGCATCGTGACGCCTCGTCGTCACCGCCGCATCGCTGAGCATCACCACGCTCGTGATCATGCTCGTGTCGTCCACTTCAACCCGATCCCGTTCTTCGGTGCCGACAGCGACCTGATCTTCGACGACACCACACCGACCGGCGGCGACATGGGTGCGCACGTGTGGGCGCCTGCGTTCCTGCGCGACCACTTCCTGGCGAACTTCCAGCTGTCCGGGTTGGACGCATGGACTGGTACGGCGGCCTGCCGCTGTACCGCTTCTACATGGTGATTCCGGCGCTCGCGATCGTGGCACTCGACGCCGTGCCGTTCATCCCGTACGGCGTGGCCTTCAAGCTCGTCGCGATGTCGGGGCTCGTCACGTTCCCGGTCGCCTGCTGGGCATTCGGTCGCCTCGCCGCGTTCCGCCATCCGATCCCCGAACTGTTCGCGTTCGGCGGGCTGTGCTTCCTGCTCGACGAGAGCTTCGAGATCTACGGCGGCAACGTGAAGTCGACGATGGCGGGGGAGTACTCGTTCTCGATCGCGCTCACCCTGTCGGTGCTCGGGCTCGGACTGCTCGCCCACGGGCTGCGCACCGGTCGGTTCCGGGTGTGGGCGGCCGTGGTGCTCTCGCTGGCCGCCGTGTCGCACGGCATCGTGCTGATCTTCGTCGCGTTCGCCGCACTCGATCATCTGTCTGGTCTGGTGTCGACCGATACGACCTGAAGCGGATCGTCTACGCCGTCACCACCGGCGTCACCACGCTGCTGCTGATCGGCGTGGTGGGTCGGGCCCTTCCTGTTCGGCCACGAGTTCATGACCGACATGAAGTACGGCTTCCGTCCGAGCGGTGCCGACCGACTCGTTCTGGGACATGTTCTTCCCGCTCACCACGTCGCTCGACATCATCATCACGGCGCTCGCCGTGATCGGCTTCGTCGGCGTTCGTGATGCGCCGGCAGCTCACCGGGACGGCGATCGGCGTCGACCTGCCTCGTGTTCGTCGGCCGGCGTCTACGTCACCCGCGGCAGCCTCCCGGGTCATCGGGCTGCTGTGGAACCCACGCCTCCTGCCGTTCGTCTACTTCACCCGCTACCTGCTGATGGTCGCCGGGGCTACGAACTCGTCTCGTGGGGTGTGAACGGCCTGGCGTCGAGCAGGTCGCCGGCGACGACCTGTCGCGTCGCCGAGCGCGTTCGCGAGCGTATCTCCGTGGTCGGCGTGTCGATCCTGCTCGTGTTCGGATGGATGTACGAAGTGCTGCCGTTCGACGGGCAAGGTCGGTCGAACACCGAGGGCGAAGCGGCAGCGTGTACGCCTGGGGACCGCTCCGCAAGAGACCCGACCTCGGGCCGAGCGGTCGCCGACGGTTGGACCCGCTACAACTGGCACGGGCTACGAGGGCCGCCCGTCGTATCCCGCTTACCACGATCTGGTGACCACGATGGACGGTCTCGGCGAGCGAACGCGGCTGCGGCCGAGCGATCTGGGAGAACAACAGCGCCAACAGCGAGTACGGCACGACGATGTCGCTGATGCTGCTGCCGCACTGGACCGACGGCTGCATCGGCTCGATGGAGGGATTGTTCTTCGAAGCGACCGCATCGACCAACTACCACTTCATCACCGCCGCGGCGATCTCGGAGAGTTCGTCGAACCCGGTTCGCCAGCTCCGCTACACGAACAACGACGCAGACGTCGGCGTGCGTCACATGCAGGATCTCGGCGTGCGCTACCTGATGGTCCGCACCGATGCGGCCAAGGCCGAAGCCGCCACGAACGACGGGCCTCGAATTCGTCGCGCTGTCCGGCACGTGGGAGATCTACGAGGTACCGGGACTCGAACATCGTCGAAGCGCTCGACGTCGCACCGGTCGTGGTCGACCAGTCGCCGGACGACGACTGGTACAAGCCCGGCGACGACCGCGAACGCAACCTCGAACTCGGCACGAGCTGGTTCCAGAACCGTGAGACCTGGCCGGCGATGCCCGTCGACGACGGGCCCGACGAGTGGCAGCGGGTCACCGCGTCGATCGTCGAGGACGAGCGGGTCGAGCCGTTCGACGACCAGCGGCGCGGTCGACTACGTCGCACCCGACGGCGGCATCGATCCCACACGGAGCTGCCCGACGTGCCGGTGTCCGACGTCGAGATCCGACAGCAGTCGATCGAGCTTCGCGTCGACCAGATCGGCGTGCCGGTCCTCGTCAAGGTCAGCTACTTCCCGAACTGGAAGGTGTCAGGAGCCGATGGACCGTACCGGGCGGATCCGAACCACATGATCGTCGTGCCGACGAGCAACGATGTCGAGTTGACGTACGACGCACGCGGCGGACTCGACTGGTTCTTCTACTTCCTGACGGTCGTCGGCATCGGACTGTGTGTCTTCTGGCGGCGTCGGGGCGCGATGTCCACCACGTCGGCTCGACCGCCCGTTCGCGTCGGCGACGACGGATCCGAACGCCGTCCTCGCACCCGATCCGACGACCGGACGCGGCGTCGACGGTCGCGAACCCCGAGTGGTCGCCGGTCGCAGCGGACCCGGATGTCGTCGGCGACGCGATGGATCCGACACCGATCCAGCAAGCCTCGCTCGCCGATGACATCGACGTGCGCCTCGACGACGACCGAAGCGTCTGGCCCGATCCGAGCGAGTGACTCGCGGGCGCCCGTCGCACGGTCGTCACGACGACGGCACCATCGACCGGTAGCCTCTCGAACCGTCATGTCAGTCCTGGATCAGATCGTCAAGGCCTACGACATCCGCGGCACCGTGCACGACGAGATCAACGCCGACGTCGCACACGCTCTCGGGTGTCGGCTTCGCCACCTTCGTCACCGCCGCAGGCGCCGATCGTGTGGTCGTCGCACGGGACATGCGCCCTCGGGCCCCGTGCTCGTCGAGGCGTTCACCCGAGGCCTGCAACGAACACGGCGTCGACGTCGTCGACATCGGTCTCGCCTCGACCGACCTCATGTACTACGCATCGGGCACGCTCGACGATGCCCGGCGCGATGTGCACCGCATCGCACAACCCGGCGGGCTACAACGGCGTCAAGCTGTGTCTCGACGGCGCACGCCCGGTCGGAGCCGACAGCGGGTCTTGCCGACGTGAAGTCAGTCGCGCAGCCGGTGCTCGACGGCACCGAGCCGCGACGCGACCACGACGCGCCGGGAACACGGACCGAGCGACTCGATGCTCGATGCGTTCGTCGACCACGTCCTCACCTTCGTCGACCTCTCCGAGATCGGCCCGATGAAGGTCGTCGCCGACACGGCGAACGGCATGGGCGGGCTCGTCGTGCCGGCGGTGCTCCGAGCGCCTCGAGGGTGTCGAGTTCGAGATCATGTACCCCGAGCTCGACGGGACGTTCCCGAACCACCCGGCCGATCCGTTGCAGCCGGCGAACCAGCGCGACCTGCGTGCCCGTGTGGTCGCTGGCGGGTTCGACCTCGGCCTCGCGTTCGACGGTGATGCCGACCGCGTGTTCGTCGTCGACGAGCGGGGCGTCGGTCTGAGCGGATCGACCACCACGGCGATCCTCGCCGCAGCCACCCTGCGCCAGCACCCCGGCGCCACCGTGTTGCACAACCTGATCTGCTCCCGATCGGTTCCCGAGGTGGTCGACGAACACGGTGGCACCCCGTCCGGACGCGGGTCGGTCACTCCTACATCAAGCAGATGATGGCCGAGACCGGCGCGGTGTTCGGCGGCGAACACTCGGCGCACTACTACTTCGCCCGGAACTTCAACGCCGACAGCGGACTGATCGCATCGCTGATGGTGATGGCCGAGGTCGGCCGCTCCGGTGCACTGCTGTCCGAGACTCGCGCGTCCCGTTCGAGCGATACGCGTCGAGCGGTGAGATCAACACGCAGGTCGACGACGCCGCTCGCCGTGATCGATCGAGTCAGCGGCGAGTTCGCCGACCACCCGCAGGACGACCTCGACGGGCTCACCGTCGACTGCGGCGACTGGTGGTTCAACCTGCGACCCGTCCAACACCGAACCGGTGCTGCGGCTCAACCTCGAAGCACCGAACCGCGACGCGTGCGATGATCACGTCGGCGGAACTGCTCGCACTGATCACGACCTGACCTCGACCGACACCCACGAACACACCCACGGAACCGGAACCGACTCATGGCACTCTCGCCCGACCTGCTCTCCATCCTCGCCTGCCCGGAGGACAAGGGTCCGCTGTACCACCTCGAGGCCGAGGACCTGCTCTACAACCCGCGCCTCACGCGGGCGTACGCGGTACGTGACGGCATTCCCGTCATGCTCATCGACGAGGCGACCACCGTCGACGCCGAGGAGCACGAGCGTCTGATGGCGCTCGTCGAAGCCGGATCGATCTCGCCGACGTTCTCGGCTTCTTGACGAACGCGACATTCAAGTCGGGCCGAGAAACGGGCCGATGAACCTGTCAAGCGGTTCAGACTTCGCGTTCGAACGCCCACGAAAAATTTGCCATCCGACCGACACGAATATGACGAACGAGTTACGATTGGACACGATGATCTCGACAACAGTGTTTCGCCGGAGCGCCGTGCTCCTACTCGGTGTGACCGCCTTTGGTGTGGTTCCTGCCGTTTCATCGTGTCTGCAGCGCCCTCGGAATGCGTTGTGGACAGCCTCTGCGCCGGTGGTGAGTACTTCCCGGTTGCGCCGGCACGCATCGTCGACGAATCGCAGCGTCGATGCCAATGGCAGCGTGACCATTCCGGTGGTCGACGTCGACGGCGTCCCGGCCGAGGGTGTACTGGCCGTCGCGGTCAACATCACGATCGCCGGTGCCACCAGCAACGGCTTCGCTCTCGGTTGCTCCGTCGGACTTCGACGGAACGGGTGACCCCACCTCGCTGATCAACTTCCAGTACTCGGGCCACACGGTGCCGAACTTCGGCATCATCGGAGTCGGAAGCGAAGGAGCGATCACGGTCGACCTGACCTCCAACCGGGACGGCAACATCCGCGTCATCGTCGACGTCTTCGGATTCGTCGCGACCTCGGGCTTCGCCGGAACCGAGGATGCACCGCTCGACCGACGGCGCCCGCATGGTCACCGTCACCCCCGAGCGCATCTACGATCGACGGTCCATCGCCACGCTGGGAACCAAGCCAGTCACGTCGAGGTTCCAGTGCGGGGCCAGGGTGGCGTCCCGGACTCGCCGACGTGACCGCAGTGGTCGTCAACCTCACCGGCATCAACAACCAGTCGGGCAACACCGCGTACCTACCTGACACTGACCCCCGACGAGGTGTCGCCCGAACTCGCCGAAGCAGCCGAGCTCGAACGGCAACTACCCGTCCGGTGTCACCAAGGCCAACCTGGCGATCGTGCCGATCAACGAGGCCGGCAGCATCTGGGTGTACAACCGTGACGGCAAGATCAACGTCGCTCTCGACGTCGTCGCCTACCTGCAGACCGGTGGCGACGAGTCGAGCACGACCGGCCGCATCGTTCCGCTCGAAGCGCCGTTCCGTTCGTTCGACACCCGCTCCGCCGACTTCAACAGCGCCAAGCTCGGCTTCTCCTCGTGGGAGGACTGGAGCTTCGACGACTTCGCCAACTCGGTCCGTCTCGACGACCAACCGATCGGTGCGCAGGCCGGCCTGTTCGGCAACCTGACCGCAGTCGGTCTGGAGCGCCTGTTCGCAACTCAGCCGGTCAACAGCTTCTTGACGATGAACCCGGCCACCCCGGTGAGTTCCCGAGCGGTGCACCGGGCAACTCGAACCTGAACTTCGCCGAGGGTGGCGCTGTCGCGAATGCAGCGGTCGTCACCTATGGCGACAAGGACGGCGACGACAACATGGTCTCGGCCTACAACGCCGACGGACGTACGCACTACTTCCTCGACGTGTACGCCGTGATCCTCGACTGATCAAGTCCCGCCCGCCCTCAGCGCTCCGAGCTTCGCTGCGCTCAGCGTCGCTTTCAGACCCTTTCGGCGGTACGAATCCGAGAAAGGCCCGGCTCCCAGGAGCCGGGCCTTTCCGCTTTTCGCGGTAGCCTGGCGCCCTACCGGGCTGCGTTGCTGACCCAGGGCCTGTTGGCCCCGGCCTGGTTCGCATCCGCTTTCCCGCGAACCACGGAGGTTCCACCATGTCTGATATCAACTTCGCCGACCGCAAGGACTGGCGCGTCGCCGACCTGTCCATGGCCCCGTTCGGCCGCAAGGAGATGCTCCTCGCCGAGCACGAGATGCCCGGCCTGATGGCGCTGCGCAAGGAGTACGGCGACTCGAAGCCGCTCACGGGCGCGCGCATCACGGGCTCGCTGCACATGACGATCCAGACCGCCGTGCTCATCGAGACGCTGACCACGCTCGGCGCCGACGTGCGCTGGGCCAGCTGCAACATCTTCTCCACCCAGGACCACGCCGCTGCCGCGGTCGTCGTCGGCCCGAACGGCACGGTCGAGGCGCCCGACGGTGTGCCGGTCTTCGCCTGGAAGGGCGAGACGCTCGAGGAGTACTGGTGGTGCACCGACCAGATGCTGACCTGGCCCGAGCCGCCGACGGCACCAAGTACGACGGCCCGAACATGATCCTCGACGACGGCGGCGACGCCACGATGCTGGTGCACAAGGGCGTCGAGTTCGAGAAGGCCGGCGAAGTCCCGGACCCGACCGAAGCATCGAGCGCCGAGTTCGCGATCGTCCTCGGGCTGCTCCAGCGCACACTCAAGTCGGACGCCGGCAAGTGGACCCGCATGGCGGCGAACATCAAGGGCGTCACCGAGGAGACCACCACGGGCGTCCACCGCCTGTACGAGATGATGCGCAGAGGGCGAGCTGCTCTTCCCGGCCATCAACGTCAACGACTCCGTCACCAAGTCCAAGTTCGACAACCTGTACGGCTGCCGCCACTCGCTCGTCGACGCGATCACGCGCGCCACCGACGTGATGATCGGCGGCAAGACCGCGCTCGTCCTCGGCTACGGCGACGTCGGCAAGGGCTGCGTGCAGTCGCTCCAAGGTCAGGGCGCCCGCGTGATCGTCACCGAGATCGACCCGATCTGCGCGCTGCAGGCTGCGATGGAAGGCCTCCAGGTCATGCCGCTCGAGGACTGCATCGAAGACATCGACATCTTCGTCACCGCCACGGGCAACTTCAACCTGATCACGGTCGACTACATGAAGCAGATGAAGCACAACGCCATCGTCTGCAACATCGGCCACTTCGACAACGAGATCGACATGGAGGGCCTCGCACGCTCGGGCGCCACCCGTGACGAACTCAAGCCAGGTACCGACGAGTGGAAGTTCGACGACGGCAAGCAGATCATCATCCTCGCCGAGGGCCGCCTCGTGAACCTCGGCTGCGCCACCGGCCACCCGAGCTTCGTGATGTCGTGCTCGTTCACCAACCAGGTGCTCGCTCAGATCGAGCTGTACCAGAACACGGCCAGCTACCCGCTGGACGTCTACGTGCTGCCCAAGCAGCTCGACGAGAAGGTCGCCCGTCTCCACCTCGACGCACTCGGCGTGAAGCTCACACAGCTCACCGACGAGCAGGCCGACTACCTCGACGTCGATCCGAGCGGCCCCTTCAAGCCCGAGCACTACCGCTACTGATCCGACGCGGGCGGAATCGCCCGAGCGTTGTCGTACGAAGAAGTCTGACCATTGCAGTCCCGAAGGGGAGTTCAGCGGT
Organism: Ilumatobacteraceae bacterium; assembly: GCA_963797925.1. Classification (GTDB taxonomy): domain Bacteria; phylum Actinomycetota; class Acidimicrobiia; order Acidimicrobiales; family Ilumatobacteraceae; genus Ilumatobacter_A. The sequence continues at coordinate 1,180,663 of CAWCQZ010000004.1, forward strand.
CAGACTTCTTCGCGTTCGGGGTGTCGGCCACCTCGGTGCGTGCGTCGACCACCGCAGCAACGAGGTCGACGACCTCGGCGGGGGACTTCGTGGCGTGCCACCCGAGGTAGACGACCTCCCAACCACACGCAGCCAGACGAAGGTCGCGATCCGCGTCGGCCGCCTCCGCCTGTGGGCCGAAGTGGTGTCGTTTGCTGTGCGCCTCGATCGCAAGTTTCACGTACGGGACTGCGAGGTCGACCCGGGCCACGAAGCCGCCGTCGGCATCGACGACGACATGTTGCGCCGTGAGCTCGCCGATACGGGGGTCGTCGAGGCAGCGAGCGAGGAGTTCTTCGAACCAGGATTCGGACACCCGACCCTCGGTCGGGATCGCATCGAGCAAGCGCATCAGCCGCCCGGTACCGGATTGCCCGGGACGATGCAGTCGTTCCGCGACGGATCTGAGCCATCGGAGCGAGCACCCGTTGCGACGCGCCGAGGTCAGCGCCTGCGCGACCAGATCCGGTCGGCAGACCGAGCCGAGATCGCACAGCGTGCGAGCGAGCGTCGTGACGGCGATCCCATCGATCTCGGTGACGTCAGCGCGCCCGAGAGCGGCGACGTGATGCGCAACGACGTCCCCGCCGAAGCGCCAGCGGTGCGCTGAGTCGACGCTGAGCTCGATCAGGCGTTCTTGCTCGAACCCGTCGAGGCCGTGCAATCGTGCAGCGGACCGATGAGACGCAGCTGCGTGGTCGGGCACGGCGAGCGTGGCGGCGCGAAGTCGTTGTTCGAACGACTCGACCGAGCCGGCGACGGACAAGACGCCGGGGTAGGGCTGGTCGAGCCAGCCGGTCCGGACCGCCGTGGCGATCCGCTTGTCGGAGAGATGTGCGGCGGCCTGGGATCTGGTGATGACGCTGTGCGAATCGGCCGCGAGCTCCGTCACAGCGACGATCGCGCTGTCGGGCATGTCGTGGACAGTCGGGGGACTTCACGGTGCCCGAATCGGGCGCTACGAGATGCACACGGCTGCGACGATCGGCCGGAGGTGCGTTCGGAGTCTGACGGGGTGGGGCAGTTCGGGGAGCGGAGCCGTCAGACCTTGCGCTGCGCGGAGTGCGTGAGCTCCATCGGACAACAGGTGTGACGGCTGAGGCCCGAGACGGGAGTCGAGCGATCAGACTCCGAAACGCGATGACGTCAGCGGGCGGCGCCCTGCACGGGCCGAGTCGGCGAGACGGCAGACATCGTGAGGCGGGGGAGGAAGATCTGGACCAGCGGGCCGATGCCGAACATGAAGGCGAGCGTGCCGATGCCGATCGCTCCGCCGAGCCCGATGCCGATCACCAGCACCACGAGTTCGACGAATGTCCGCCCGGCACGGATCGAGATCGACCGGCCGGCGAACGACTGCTTCGCGAGCCCGGTCATCAGCCCGTCACGTGGGCCGGGGCCGAGGCCTGCTCCGATGTAGAACCCGGAGCCGATGGCGACGATGACCACTCCGCCGACCATCATCGGCCATCGGATCAGCAGCAGCTCGTGGTCGCCGATGATCGGTGAGGTGATGTCGAACACGACCCCGATGACGATCGCGTTGAGGATCGTGCCGAGTCCCGGGCGCTCACGCAGCGGAATCCACAACAGCAACAGCAACACGCCGGTGATGACGATGACCCAGCCGGTCGAGATCCCGGTGAGCTCGCTGACACCGGTGTGAAAAACGTCCCATGGTGCAGCGCCGAGTTCGGCTCGGACCAGCAGCGTGATCCCGATGCCGAAGAGGATCAGGCCGAACATGCACCGGACGATTCGCTCGACCGCCCGGTCCCGCGGAATGAAGGCGGGCTGTGGGGCAGTGGACACGAGGAGCAGGGTAGAGGCGCCGGACGGCTCGAAGAGTGGTCCTCTCGCCTCGAAGTGGTACCGGCGGTGCCAGGCAGAGGATCCTCCAGAACGGGACCATGCATACTGCGGTATGCCCGATGAGATCGTTCCCCCGCGCAACCTCGACGTCGTGTTCGACTCGTTCGACGAGACATGGAGCCCGCGCATCATCGCCGAGGTCAACGACTACGACGTGCGGATCGCCAAGGTGCAAGGAGAACACCTCTGGCATGCGCACGCCGACACCGACGAGTTCTTCCTGGTGCTCGACGGCGAGTTCCTGATCGACCTCCGTGACGCCGACGGCGACGAACGGCGCATCGAACTGACGGCGAACGACACGTTCGTCGTTCCGAAGGGAACCCAGCATCGCCCTGCGTCGCCGACGGGCGCCCGAATCCTGATGTTCGAGCCGCAGGGTGAGTCGACCACGGGTGACCACGTCGGCGAGATACCCGACCACATCGACTCGACCGTCGGTCACCGGGCCGAAGCGGGAGTGTTCGATCGAGCTCGCCCCTCAGCGAGCTGAGCAGCGCAGCGTCTGCACTGATCGGCGCGTTTCCCCAGCTCAACAGGTGTGGACGAACTCTGGAGTACCCCCTGACTTAGATGGTCTCATGATCTTCGAGACCCGATGTGCCGGTTGCGACAAACCCGGTGCCGCCATCTGTACGACCTGCCGATTCGCGCTCGTGGGCACGCCGCCTCGGGACCAGCCGCACGGTGTGATCGCCGCAGTTCCGTTCACGGGGCGGGCTCGGAGCATCGTCCTGGGCCTGAAGTACCGCAACCGTCGCGCCGTCGGTCGGCATCTGGCAGGTCTGATCGTCAATCGGCTGGTTGCACAGCGTGCACACCACGGCATCGAGCTGGTCACGTGGGCACCCACGAGTGCCAAGCGCCGCCGCGAACGCGGATTCGACCAGGGGGAGCTGCTCGCCCGGTCCGTCGCCCGCCAGCTCGGCGTCCCGTGCCGACGGCTCCTCGAACGCGACGGCTCGGCGACGCAGACCGGCCGGAGTCGCGCCGAGCGTCTGGAGTCGGCACCCGGCTTCATCGCTCGGCCGGGGCTCGACGGGCGGTGCGTGCTGGTCGTCGACGATGTCGTCACCACCGGCTCGACGCTCATGTCGGCTGCCGGCGCACTCGAAGAGCGCGGCGCGATCACGCGACTCGCCGCAGTGGCGTCGACGCCCGAGATTCGCTCGGCGTCGGTCCTTCCGTTCCGCCGACGGGCGGTGTCGACCGCAGCGTGACGCAGGCGTGCGGGGCGGCCCGTTTCGCGAACCTCGACCGCTCCTGTCGAGCGCCCCAGCCTCGCTGGGTCGCGCCGCTAGCATGATCGGTCGCATGGGAATTCTCGATCGCATCCTCCGCGCCGGTGAAGGCAAGAAACTGAAGGCGCTCCAGGGCATCGTCCCCGAGATCAACGCCCTCGAAGGCGAATACAAGGCGCTGTCCGACGACAAGCTCCGCGCCAAGACCGGCGAGTTCCGCCAACGGCTCGACAACGGCGCCGACATCGACGACATGCTCGTCGAAGCATTCGCGGTCATGCGCGAAGCTGCCGACCGCACGACTCGGACAACGTCACTTCGACGTCCAGATGATGGGTGGTGCGGCGCTGCACTTCGGCTGGGTCGCGGAGATGAAGACGGGTGAAGGCAAGACCCTCACCTCCACTGCTCCGGTGTACCTCAACGCGCTCGAGCAGAAGGGCGTCCACCTGGTCACGGTGAACGACTATCTCGCTCAGTATCAGTCCGAACTGATGGGTCGCGTGTACCGGTTCATGGGTATGGACGTCGGCCTCATCCTGCCGGGCAAGGGCGACACGCCGGCCCAGAAGCGTGCTGCGTACGCCGCTGACGTCACGTACGGCACGAACAACGAACTCGGCTTCGACTACCTCCGTGACAACATGGCACCGAGCAAGGACGCCAAGGTCCAGCAGCGCGGCCACAACTTCTGCATCGTGGACGAAGTCGACTCGATCCTCATCGACGAGGCCCGTACCCCGCTGATCATCTCCGGGCGTGTCGCCGACGCCGCCAAGCTCTACTACCGATTCGCGTCGATCGTCCGCTCGCTGAAGCGCGACGAGGACTACGAGTTCGAAGAGGACAAGCGGATCGTGCGTCCCGACCGAGGCCGGCATCGAGAAGGTCGAAGCCGCGCTCGACGTCGACAACCTGTACGACAACGTGCAGGCCAACCTCGTCCACCAGTTCACCGTGGCGTTGAAGGCCAAGGAGATGTACAAGCGGGACAAGGACTACATCGTTCAGGGCGGCGAAGTGAAGATCGTCGACGAGTTCACCGGACGTGTGCTCGACGGTCGTCGCTGGTCCGAGGGCATCCACCAGGCCGTGGAAGCCAAGGAAGGCGTGAAGATCAAAGAGGAGAACCAGACCCTCGCCACGATCACGCTGCAGAACTACTACCGCCTCTACGAGAAGCTCGCCGGCATGACCGGTACCGCCGCCACCGAGGCCGCGGAACTGATGAACACCTACGGGCTCGGCGTGGTGCCGATCCCGACCAACAAGCCGCTCGTGCGCCTCGACGAGGCCGACCTGATCTACAAGACCGAGCAGGCCAAGTTCGATGTCGATCATCGACGACATCGAAGAGCGCCACGAGAAGGGTCAGCCGGTCCTGATCGGCACGGCGAGCGTCGGCAAATCCGAACTGCTCGGCCGTCTGCTCGAACAGCGGGGAATCAAGCGCGAGGTACTCAACGCCAAGCAGCACACCCGTGAGGCCGAGATCGTCACCCAGGCGGGCCGCTTCGGCGCGGTCACGGTGGCCACCAACATGGCTGGTCGAGGCGTCGACATCCTCCTCGGCGGCAACCCTGAAGGTCTCGCCCGTACGGACGTGCTGCGCACGGGCTACGAGGAAGACCACCTGTTGGCCGAATACCAGCTCCCGATGCCGCTCGACCAGATGCCCGAGGAGTATCAGACCAAGCGCATCGAAGCGCAGGCGCTGTACACCGAGCGGCTGAAGCATCACGGCGACCTCTGCAAGGCCGAAGGCAACACGGTTCGCGAACTCGGTGGGTTGTACGTCGTTGGTTCGGAACGACACGACAGTCGTCGTATCGACAACCAACTCCGAGGCCGGTCGGGCCGCCAGGGGGACCCGGGCGAGAGCCGTTTCTTCCTCAGCCTGGAAGACGATCTCATGCGCCTGTTCGCCACCGGCGCGTTGAACTACGTCATGGGTCGGGCGTTGCCCGACGACGAGGCGATCGAAGCGAAGATGGTCACCAAGGCCATCGAGCGCGCGCAGACCACCGTCGAGACGAAGAACGCCGAGATCCGCAAGAACGTCCTGAAGTACGACGAGGTGATGAACGAGCAGCGCAAGATCATCTACAAGCGCCGTGACCAGATCCTCGACGGCGAAGACCTGCGCACCGCAGGCATGGAGTACCTGGCCGAAGCGGTCGATTCGCTGATCGCCACCCACTGCGCATCGGCTGCGGATGACGAATGGGACCTCGACGCGCTGGCCAAGGAGCTCACGCTCTACTGGCCCGACTCGAGCACCGAGGAACAGCTCCGAGCGTGCGCCGACACCGACGAGATCTACGACATGATCATGTCGAACGCCACGGGCCACTACGAAGCGCGCGAAGCCGAACTGGGCGAAGAGGTGCTGCGCCAAGTCGAGCGTCAGGTGATGCTGCGCATCATCGACCAGCGCTGGCGCGAACACTTGGAGGAGATGGACTATCTCCAGGGTGGCATCAACCTGCGTGCGATGGGCCAGAAGGATCCGCTCACGGAGTGGCAGCGTGAAGGCTTCGAGATGTTCGGCACGATGATGACCGGCATTGCTCAGGACTTCGTCAAGTACGTGATGCACGTCCAGGTCGTCCAGAATCAGGTGGGCAGCCCCAACGTCCAGGACGGGCGGGCGGCGATCGCCGATCCGGCCGACAAGAACGGTGACGGCGTGATCGATGCCGGCGAAGCCGGGGTCAGCAACATGCAGACCAGCTCCTCTGACGACGTCGACCTCAGCCTGTCCGAAACCGGTGGCGGAGCGGCGACACCGCAGCCAGCTGCGGGAACGACCAAGCAACAGACCGTCGTGAAGGACACGTTCGAGAAGACGCCACGCAATGCGCCGTGCCCGTGCGGCAGCGGCAAGAAGTTCAAGAATTGCCACGGCGAAACGACCTGAGCGCCACGGGCTCAGACCGGTCGGCTGCCAGTAGAGTCGGACCGCCCTCGACGCCACACCCGCTCGCGTGCGTTCTCCCGCAAGCGGCACGGCATCATTCGATCAGGGAGTGCCTCCTTCATGCGTGACTTCTCCTCCGACATCTCCGACGTCCAGCGCCGCCTCGGCGAGGCCGAGTCGTATCTGGCGATCGCCGAGAACCGTGAGCGGTTCGCCGTGCTCGAGGCCGAGATCGCCGATCCGGCGCTGTGGGACGATCAGGACAACGCTCGCAAACTGAACACGGAGTACGCGAACCTGAAGGACGATCTCGACACGTTCGATGCGCTGTCCGAGCAGGTCGGTGACATCGAGGTGTTGCACGAACTCGCTCGCGACGACGACGACGCGAGCCAGGAACCCGAGATCGAATCGGAGATCGCGGCCGTGGCGACCCAACTCGACAAGCTCGAGTTGCGCAGTCTGTTCACCGGCGAGCACGACGACACCGACTGCATCGTGCAGATCAACGCGAAGGACGGTGGCGTCGACGCCCAGGACTTCTCCGAGATGCTGTTGCGGATGTACGAGAAGTGGTGTGAGCGTCGCGGGTTCGAGATCACGCTCAACGGTGTGAGCGAAGGGGCCGAGGCCGGGATCATGTCGGCGGAGGTGACGATCTCCGGTCGCTACGCATACGGATTGATGACCGCAGAGCGCGGCACGCATCGCCTCGTGCGGATCAGCCCGTTCGACAACCAGGGCCGCCGCCAGACCTCGTTCGCTGCTGTGCAGGTCTGGCCGCTGCTCGAGGACGTGGACCTCGAGGTCGACGAGTCGGACATCGAGATGCAGGTGTTCCGCGCATCGGGTGCCGGCGGTCAGCACATCAACAAGACGTCGTCGGCGGTGCGCTACATCCACCACCCGACCGGGTTGGTGGCGAGCTCGCAGGAAGAACGCAGCCAGCTCCAGAACCGTGAGCGGGCGATGGGCCGCCTCAAGAGCATGATCGCCGCCAAGGTCGAAGAGGAACGTCAAGCCGAGCTCGACGCCATCGCCGGCAAGCAGGCGCAGGTCGGTTGGGGCAGCCAGATCCGCAGCTACGTGATGCAGCCGTATCAGATGGTCAAGGACCTGCGCACCGAGCTGGAGACGGCGAACGTGCAAGGCGTGCTCGACGGCGACATCGATTTCCTCATCGAGGGCTTCCTCCAGATGCGTCGAGCCAAATCCGACGAGGACTGATGACCGGTTTCGGCGGTTCGGGAGCTTCCGGGCGTCGTCGATGCCCAGGTCCGAGCGTGAGAGGCCACCGTCTCCTTTCAGGCCGGACTGACGTGGTCGGCCCGGCGTACTGCGACGGGGCAGAACACGAGGTCGTGGCAGGCGTCATGTCGGGGTGCCGCGCCTGACCGCTGAGGGAGCGGTACCGTATTCGAGCCCGTCAAGGCAGAACCACACCCATGATCAGACTCGAAAACGTCACCAAGAGCTATTCCACCGAAGTCGTGGCCGTCAAAGACGCCAGCTTCGATGTCGCCAAAGGCGAGTTCGTCTTCCTCGTCGGCCCGTCCGGCTCCGGGAAGTCGACGCTCCTCCGCATGCTCAACCGCCAGGACCGCCCCGAGCGCGGCGCTGTCTGGGTCGCGGGTCGCAACATCGTCGACCTCCCCGGGGGGCGCATCCCGATGCTGCGCCGCAACATCGGCAACATCTTCCAGGACTACAAGCTCCTGCTCGAGAAGAACGTGTTCGAGAACGTGGCGTTCGCCCAAGAGGTCATCGGGCGCCCGAAGCACGTCATCAAGCAGCAGGTCCCCGCCGTGCTCGACCTGGTCGGTCTGTCCGGCAAGGAAGAGCGCATGCCGAACCAACTCTCGGGCGGCGAACAGCAACGTGTCTCGATCGCCCGGGCGTTCGTCAACCGACCGCTGATCCTGCTCGCCGACGAGCCCACCGGCAACCTCGACCCAGCCACCGGCGAAGGCATCATGCGCCTTCTCGACCGGATCAACAAGACCGGCACGACGATCGTCATGGCCACCCACGACCAGCGCATCGTGAACACGATGCGCAAGCGCGTCATTCAGCTCGACCGCGGCATCATCGTTCGCGACCAGGCGCGCGGCGTCTACGAGTGATGTGTCGCCGAGAGATCTACGAGACAGAAAGCGTTGATTCCTGATGCTCTCCCGCGTCCGCTACACCTTCCGCGAGACCTTCGACAGCTTTCGGCGCAACGCCACGCTGACCGTCGCGTCCATCATCACCGCAGCGATCTCGCTGCTCGGTGTCGGGCTCACACTGCTCAGCCAGCAGGGCTTCGACAACCTGCTCTCCAAGTGGGAGGGCGGCGTGGAGATGATCATCTTCATGCGCAACGACGTCACCGAGGACCAGCAAGCGCTCATCGAGCAGAACCTCGATGCGAACAACCAGTTCATCGAGTCCTGGACCTACTGCGACGCTCAGTGTTCGCTCGACGAAGCCGGCCGAGTACTCGCTGCTGAACCCGGCACACTCGACCTGCTCGACCTGAGCAACATCCCGAGCCAATACAAGGCAGTGCCGACCGAGGCGACCGACGTCGCGCTGCTGCGTCAGGTGAGCGACGCCTTCGCGGGTGGCCCAGGTGTCACCGAGGTGGTCTTCGCGGAGGATCAGATCTCGTTGATCGAGCAACTGCAGTCCTTCTTCGGGTTCCGGTTGTTCCTGCTGTCCGGCTTCCTGCTCCTGGCGGCGATCCTGCTGATCTGGAACACGATCCGAACGGCGATCTTCGCACGAAGACGCGAGATCGAAGTGATGAAACTGGTCGGCGCGACCGACTGGTTCATTCGCATCCCGTTCATGCTCGAAGGGTTGCTGCACGGCCTGATCGGTGGCGCCCTCGCGTCTGCGGGGCTGTTCGCCTGGAACTCGCAATGGACCAGTGGCGTGCAAGGGTTCCCACAGAACAGTGGGTTCGCCGCGCTCGTGGTGACGAACGGCTACGACAAGTTCGTCATGCTGGTGATGTTGGGCATCGGCGCCGTTGCCGGCGCCATCGGCTCCGGTATCGCTGCCTCCCGCTTCTTGGATGTCTGAGTCCTTCGCTCGGTCGTGAGCGCCTGACGGCGAGCTGACGCTCCCCGCTGGCCGGTCCCTTTCCGCCCGGCACCATCGCGACAGGGTCGATCTCGCCGGTCCCTTTCCGCCCGGCACCATCGCGACAGGGTCGATCTCGTACGGTCGTCGTGATGGAGTATTCGCAGATCTTGTACGACGTTGCCGACCACGTGGCGACCATCACGCTGAACCGTCCGGATCGGCTCAACGCGTTCACCGGGACGATGATGAACGAGATCATCGAGGCGTTCGACCACACCGACGCCGATGACGACGTGCGGGCGGTGATCGTCACCGGCGCAGGCAAGGGCTTCTGTGCCGGAGCCGATCTCGGCGGTGGCGGTGAGACCTTCGCGAAGGGCGGCAGCGACGTCCAGACCGACGTGGGCGTCCCTCGGGACGGTGGCGGCCTGGTGAGCCTACGAATCTACGACTCGAAGAAGCCGGTGATCGGGGCGATCAACGGTGCCTCCGTCGGCGTCGGCGTCACGATGACGCTGCCGATGGACATCCGCCTGGCCAGCGAGCACGCCAAGTTCGGGTTCGTCTTCACCCGTCGCGGCATCGTCCCCGAAGCCTGCTCGTCGTGGTTCCTTCCCCGGCTCGTCGGCATCAGCCAGGCAGCCGAGTGGTGTTACTCCGGGCGGGTCTTCCCCGCCAGCGAAGCGCTCGCGGGCGGGCTGGTGCGCAGCGTTCACGCGGCCGACGACCTGCTGCCGGCCGCCCGGGCGATCGCCGCCGACATCGCCGAGAACTCGGCACCCGTGTCGGTCGCACTGACGCGCCAGATGCTGTGGCGGATGCTCGGCGCGAGTCATCCGATGGACGCCCATCGGGCCGATTCGCGTGGTATTGCTCTGCCGCGGACCCAGCGCCGATGCGACCGAAGGGATCGAGAGCTTCCTCGAGAAGCGCCCCGCCGAGTACTCCAACAGCGTGAGTGAGGAGTTGCCCGATCTGTTCCCGAACTGGGTTGAACCGCACTTCGAGTGACAATTCCCTGAGGCGCGGCACCTGGCTTCGCGAGGGGTGTCACTGTGTGGGCAGCGGGCACGAGAATTTCAGCCAACAGCGGGCGAGACTCGGAGCCAACGGTGAACGCCGGAGAACAGAACACCAACCAAAGGCCGACGGGATACCGCGGCCACGATGTGGTCGATCCGTCGCATCGCCTGATCGGGACGATCAGCGACGTCGTCTACGACCACGAGGGTGGCCCGGAGTGGGCCGTCGTCGATCTCGGGCTCTTGCGTTCGTCGCACTACCTGCCGATCGCGGCCGGCTACATGTCCGAGGCCGGCGAGTTCGTCGTGCCGTACGACAAGAAGGTCGTCAAGGCGGCGCCGAAGGCAGACCGCAGCCACCTCGTGGATCGCACCACGAAGACCGAACTCCATCGGCACTACGAGCTGATCTGAACTGAGCTCATCGTCGGCACGGGATGACTGCTCGAACTGTGACCACGTTCACGGTTCGAGCAGGTTCTGATGGGAAGAACCTCAAGAATCCTGACGTTGTACCCGATGAACAAACAGCGAGGCGAACGGCCTCCAACAGATCGAAGAGAGCATCCCATGACCACACTCCTGATGGAAAAACTCGAAGCCGGCGACGTCATCGAAGTCCGCACCAAGGCCGAGCACGATGACGTGATGACGGTTCTCGTGCTGCTCGCCACCGAGGACTTCGTGATCCTCGACCCGTGTGACGACTCCACGCCGTTCGTGGTCCAGGCCGACGAATTGATCGAGTACCGCAAGTTCGACGCTTCGGCGATCTGAACCGATTCCGGGTGCCGTCGAGCGCCTGATCATCTCCCCAGAACCTGCCGTACCCCCTGCGGCAGTAACGTGGACGCCGTGTCTGACACGGCGTCTTCGTTGTTTTCCCGGGTTGCCGACGAGTCGGGCGACGGAATGGAGTTCTTCGTGCGGCTCGTCGACGCCTTCTACGAGGGCGTCGCCACGGACGAGGTGCTGCTCCCGCTGTACCCCGAGCAACCCGACCTGACCGGAGCGCACGCCACCGCCTCACGCTGTTCCTGGCGCAGTACTGGGGCGGGCCGACGACGTACATGGAGGAGCGAGGCCATCCGAAGCTGCGGATGCGTCACTTCCCGTTCCACGTCGGCCCACTCGAACGCGATCGCTGGTTGGTCCACATGGCCAACGCCGTGGAGGTGGCCTGTGACGACTCCGTTCCCGACGGTGTCGCCGACGAACTGATGGCGTACTTCGTGCCGTCTGCCGAGCATCTCCGCAACGACACGGGTCTGCCGATCTCGTCGTCCGATCCTCTCAAGCCACGTCGGTAGCGCATCCGAGTAGCGTCAGCTCCGATGGCTGCGATCGAGGTCCACGACCTGCACAAGCACTACGGCGACAATCACGCGGTCGACGGGGTCAGCTTCCACGTGGAGCCTGGCGAGGTGTACGCACTGCTCGGCCACAACGGTGCTGGCAAGTCGACGGCGGTCGAGATCCTCGAAGGCCACCGGACCGCGAACGTCGGGCGAGGTGTCCGTCCTCGGGTTCGACCCGGCGAAGGCCGACCGGGAGTTCCGCGATCGCATCGGTGTCGTCCTGCAGTCCTCGGGTGTCGAGAACGAGTTCACGGTGCGCGAAGCGGTGGATCTGTACGGCAGCGTCTACCGCAACCCGCGCACGCTCGACGAGGTGATCGGCCTCGTCGGCCTGGAGGACAAGGTCGACGAGCGGATCGGGTCCCTGTCGGGTGGACAGCGCCGTCGAGTGGACCTCGCCCTCGGGATCATCGGGACACCGGATCTGCTGTTCCTCGACGAACCGACCACCGGGTTCGACCCGTCGGCGCGTCGTCTCTCCTGGGATCTGATCGAAGAGCTCGGCTCGAGCGGCGCCACCGTCCTGCTGACAACGCACTACCTCGACGAAGCCGAACATCTCGCCGATCGCGTCGGCGTGCTGGCCAACGGCCGGATGATCGCCGAAGGTACGCCATCGAAGCTGATCGACGGGATCAGCGGCACGGTGGTCAGCTTCCAATTGCCGACGTCGGTCGCAGCAAGTGATGCCGTGTCGATGTTCGGGACGATCCTCGACCAGGAGGTTCGACTGTCCGGCCGATTCGTCGAAGCGACGGTGGACCGTTCGACGCAGGTCGTGCACCGACTCACGGGATGGGCGGTCGAGCACGACATCGAACTCGAAGCGCTGTCGGTGAAGCGTGCCAGCCTCGAAGAGGTGTACCTCCAACTGACCGAACGAGCGGGGGAGACGTCGTGAGTTCGTTTCCGTCGACCGCTGCGTTGATCGTCCGTCAGACCCGGTACCAGATCCTCTACTTCCTCCGCGTGCCGGTGGCGCTCTTCTTCACGATCATCCTGCCGGTCGTGATGCTGGTGCTCTTCAACGCACTGTTCGGTGACAACACGATCACCACCGATGAGGGCGAGTGGCCGATCCGCCAGTTCTACACCGGCGGTCTGGCCGCCTACACGGCGGTGTCGGCGACGTACAGCAACCTCGGCAACATGGTCCCCATCCGGCGCGACGAAGGGATCCTCAAGCGGTGGCGAAGCACCCCGCTGCCGACCTGGGCGTACATGGCGGGGTTGATCCTCTCGTCGATCGTGATCGCGATCGTCAGTGTCCTGTTGATGCTGGCGATGGGTGTGGTGCTGTACGACCTGCAGATCGACTGGGTCAAGATGCCGGCCGCTGCCGTCACGTTGCTGGTCGGCGTGGCGTCGTTCGCCGCGCTCGGGATGGCGCTGGTGTCCGTCATCAAGACGGCGTCGTCCTCGGCGGCCATGGTGAACGCCACGATCTTGCCGCTCGCGTTCATCTCCGACGTGTTCATCGCCACGAGCGGCGACGGATTCCTGCTCAAGGTCGGGGGCTTCTTCCCGCTCAAGCCGTTCGTCAATGCGTTCCAGGACTGCTTCAATCCGTTCGTCGACGGTTCCGGATTCTCGCCGGGTCGGTTGGCCTACGTCGCGGCCTGGGGTGCGGTCGGGCTCGTGATCGCGATCAAGCGGTTCACCTGGGAGCCGTCAGGCGCCCCATCACGACGTGGCCGTCGCTCGCGGAAGGCTGCCAGCGCCGCCGAGTGAAGGTCAGCAGCCGGCGGCGAATCGGTGCGCTGCGCAGATCTCGTCGTTGCGTCGATCATCGATCCGCGTGATCCGCTGCACGAGCCGATCGACGTGGATCGTGAACACGTTGTCGAAATTCGCGGCGCAGAGCGTCGGCATCCCGTCCGAGTCGTCGAGCACCACCTCTGTGGGGATCTGACGCACCGAAGACGTCACGGGAGCAACGAGAATCGCCGTGAGTCGGGGGATGAATCGTTCGCGGGTGAGGATCATCACCGGACGACGCTTGTCACCGGGAACGTCGGCCCACCACACATCGAGGCGATGAAGGTCGTCACGCGTCGAGCCCACCATTGTTCAGTCGTGCCAGGGAAGATCGCTGAGATCGGGAGCGACCTCGCCAGGCAGGTCGGCGTCGGTGTGTGCCTCGAGCCACTGACGTTCACGCTCGCGTTCGACGAGTGCATCGAGTGCGGCGTTCAGCACCGCTGAGGTGTTGTCGCTCGACAGCAGTGCCTTTGCGTCCGCCAATCGTTGCGGATCCACGGTCGCTGAGATCTTCTCTTTGATCACACTTCTGATCCTACCTTAGGTCTGACGACGTCATCACACCTTCGAGGGCTCCGTCCGTTTCTTTGAGGAGATCGGCGGCGTCCCCGCTGTGCGCCGCACAAGTCGGATGGGAGCGCTGGGCCGGTCGCATGGAAAGCGGTTCGAGCTGCACCCGCCGACGCATGGGTTCTCCGCGCCTTCCGGCACGAAGATCACGGCATGCCAGGCCGGCGACGCCAAGAGGAAGGGCACGGTCGAGCGGCCGTTCCGCCAGCTGAAAGAGACGCTTCTTCCGGAGGTCGAAGCCGACGGCATCCCGTTGTCGATCGATGAACTGAACCGGAGCGGCAAAGCTGTGACCAGGCCGACCCAACCGGGTTGCTCGCTGCCAGTTCGATCAACTGGCTACGCCGACGAACGCTTTGGCCAGGAGCGTCGCGTCCAGTTGTCCGCTCCCCGCAGCTTCCGTCACGACTAGCCGTGTCGAGCAGCGGCTGTTCGCAAAGCTGCCACTGATCCCGTCTCAGGCGTAGACGATGGTCTTGTTCCCGTAGGTCGCGACACGGTGCTCCAGGTGGGCGCGCACCGCTCGTGCGAGCACGTTCGTCTCGACGTCGCGACCCGCTGCGGTGAGCTGCGCAACGGTCTCGCGGTGGGTGACGTGGTGGGTGTCCTGGGCGATGATCGGACCTTCGTCCAGGTCGGCCGTGGCGTAGTGGCCCGTGGCGCCGATCAACTTGACGCCTCGCTCGTGGGCCTGGCGATAGGGGTTGGCCCCGATGAACGCCGGCAGGAACGAATGATGGATGTTGATGATCTTCATCGGGAAGTGCGAGATGAAGTCGTCGGACAGGATCTGCATGTAACGGGCCATCACGACGAGGTCGACGCCGTGCTCGTCGAGCGCCGCGAGGACCTGCGCTTCCTGCTGTGGCTTGGTCTCCTTGGTGACCGGCAGGTGGACGAACGGCACGCCCATGTGTTCGGCGATGGCGCGATGGTCGTCGTGGTTGGAGATCACGACTCGCAGGTCCATCGGGAGCTCGCCGCTGCGCCATCGCGTGAGGAGGTCGTAGAGGCAGTGCGGCTGCTTCGAGCACATGATCGCCGTCGGTGTCGGCGTCGAGAGGTCGCGTAGGTCGACGGTCATGTCGAATCGTTCGGCGGTCGGTGCGAAGGCCCCGAGGAACGAGTCGGGTGAGGTGTCGTCGCGAACCAGATCGAAGACCAGGCGTTGGAAGAAGACCGAATCTTCATCGTCGACCGCACCCTTCACGTACTGCTCGGCGTGGATGATGTTCGCTCCGTGGGCAGCGATCGCATCAGCTGTGGCGGCGACGATCCCCTGTTGATCCGGACACGACAGCAACAACACGCTCGACATGTCGTCGTGTCTATCTTCCCGGTCGATGTCGCCGGTCAGGCTCGGAGGGCCCAGCACGCAATGGCCGATGCGGCAGCGGCGTTCAGCGAGTCGACGGACGCCGTGCATCGGGATCATCACCGGCGTGGCGAGGGCGATCAGCTCGTCGGAGAGGCCCGCCCGCTCGGACCCGATCATCACAGCGGAGCGTTCGCCGGGCGTCACCTGGTCGAGCGGAAGGGAGCCGGCTGCGGGCGTCATCGCGAAGAGGTCGACGCCGTCGAGCGCTCGGAGTTCGTCGGCGAGCGAGGTGGTGCGGGCATGGGGGAGCGCGAAGACGGTGCCCATGGCGACTCGGAGTGATCGGCGAGCGAGCGGGTCGGCGCTCGTGTGGTCGAGGATCAGGCCGTCCCAGCCCAACCCTGCTGCATTGCGGATGATCGCACCGACGTTCGCCGGGTTGTCCACTGCTTCGAGGATGACCAGGCGCCGACAACGTGCAGCCAGTTCTGCGACGGTGGGGCGGGCCGGGCGATGGAAGAGCGCGATGATCGACTGCGGCATTCCCAGTTTCGACACGATGCGCCGAACGTGGTCGCCGCCCGCGTAGACGGAACACTCCAGGGTCGACGCGACGGCCGGAATCCGGTTGACGTCGACGAGTGCCGCTTCGGGGCGACATCCGGCGGCGAGCGCACGCTCCACGACGAGGTCCCCCTCGGCGAGGAAGAGGCCGGCTCCCGCATCGTCGCGCTTGTCGGCTCGGCTCGCGAGACCACGCTCGTTGAGGCGGAACTGCGTGAACCGCTCGTCGTCGGGGTCGTCGATCACGATCACATCGTTCGAGACGTCAGGCACCACCCGAGTCTGCCAGCGCCGACCGGTTCCGCGATCAGGTGCAGTTCGTCATGGCACTCGCGAGTGCGGCGGTGCGAGCGGAGTTGAACGACAGGTCGAACGGCTTGGTCATGTAGTCGTCCGCTCCGACGCCGAGCCCGACGAGCAGATCGGGCTCCTCGCTGCGAGCCGTGAGCATCAGCACCGGCGTCGACCGGTCGGCCTGGATCCGGCGACACACCTCGACGCCGTCGAGCCCTGGAAGCATGAGATCGAGGACCACGAGATCCGGCTGCCGAGCGGAGGCCACTGCGACGGCGTCGAGTCCGTCGCCGCTCACATCACACGTGAAGCCTTCGCTGATCAACCGGTCGGCGATCGCCCGGGCGATGGTGCGGTCGTCCTCGACGACCAGGATGCGGTGGCTCACGACGCCAACAGTACGGAACCTGCTGTGTGGAGCGCTCGCAGGCGATGTGGAGATCTCGTGCAGACCGCTGGCTAGAAGTGGTACGGGTAGGGCGACCAATCGGGGTCGCGCTTCTCGAGGAAGCTGTCGCGGCCTTCGGCGGCTTCGTCCGTGCCGTATGCCAGCCGAGTCGCTTCACCGGCGAACACCTGCTGGCCGACGAGTCCGTCGTCGATCATGTTGAACGAGATACTTCAGCATCCGTTGGGCGGTCGGGCTCTTGCGGCAGATCTTGCGCCCCCACTCCAGTGCGACGGCTTCGAGGTCGGCGTGCGGCACCGACTTGTTGACGGCACCCATCGCGACCATGTCGTCTGCCGAGTACTCGTCGCCGAGGAAGAAGATCTCGCGTGCGAACTTCTGACCCACCTGGCGTGCGAGGTAGGCCGAACCGAATCCTCCGTCGAAGCTGGCGACGTCGGCGTCGGTCTGCTTGAAGCGAGCGTGTTCGGTGCTGGCCAGCGTGAGATCGGCGACGACGTGCAGCGAATGGCCGCCGCCTGCGGCCCAGCCCGGAACCACACAGATCACGACCTTGGGCATGAAGCGGATCAGGCGCTGGACTTCGAGGATGTGCAGACGTCCCGCACGCCCGGGCTCGATCGTGTCCGCCGTGGTTCCCAACGTGCCGTCGGCGCCGTCCGGTTGGGTGTACTTGTAGCCGTCCTTCCCGCGGATCCGCTGGTCGCCGCCCGAGCAGAACGCCCAGCCGCCGTCCTTCGGGGACGGCCCGTTGCCGGTCAGCAGGACGCAGCCGACGTCGGTCGACATCCGGGCGTGGTCGAGCGCCCGGAACAGTTCGTCGACGGTGTGCGGCCGAAAGGCGTTGCGGATCTCTGGCCGGTCGAACGCGATGCGCACCACTGCGCCGTCGGCGCCCTCGCCGACCGCTCGGTGATAGGTGATGTCGGTGAAGTCGAAGCCGGGGACGGAGGTCCAGGCCTGCGGGTCGAAGATGTCCGGACACGGTGCGGTCGTCACTCATCCGGGCAGTCTGCCCGAGCAGCGACCGTCACGACAGATCCGGGTGGTAGACCTTGCCCATGTGATCGCGGACCGTCCTGAGAACATCGATCGGTCCGTGGATCGCGGTCGCACTCCTCGCGGCGGGCTGCGGCGGCGTGGACGATTCGATCGCCACGTCGGATTCGGCGCCGGTGACGCTCGGCGAACTGGACGACGTCGTGCTCACGGTCGCCCCCGACGACTTCGCAGGTGAGCCGGTTCGGCTCGAAGACATCGACGACGACGGTGAGGTGGAGATCGTCGAGGCCGAGGCGACCGATGTGGACGTGTCGGCCGAGGACACGGTGACTCGAATCGAGGAATCCATCGACTCGGGCGACGACGCCACCGAGGACGATGCCGCTACCGAGGACGACGGCCTCAATCCGCTGGGTGGCGACGATCCGGAGGACAAGCGCATGCCCGACGTGGTGTGCATGGGCCTCCAGGACGCGCAGAACGAGATCCAGGATCGCGGCGTGTTCTTCTCCAAGAGTGAGGACGCGACCGGCGACGGCAGGCGCCAACTGTGGGATCGCAACTGGATCGTCGTGTCACAGGACCCGGAGCCGGGTGTGCCGATCGGCGAGCGAGAGGCTGTGCTCTACGTGGTGAAGAAGGACGAGGACAACGACTGCTGACCGGTGAAGACGTGCCAGGCACTTTCTCGAGGGGTGCCGCGAAGTAGTTTCGGCGCATGGCATTCGCTGACGTGAACGGGCAGAAGATCCACTACACCGACACCGGAGGCGACGGTCCGCCCGTGATCCTGTCGCACGGGTTCATGATGAGTGGCGAGATGTTCGAACACCAGGTCGCGGCCTTGCGCGCCGACCATCGTGTGATCACGTGGGACGAACGGGGTTTCGGCCACACCGAGTTCGACGGCACGCCGTTCACCTACTGGGACTCGGCTGCCGACTGCCTCGCACTGCTCGATCACCTCGGCATCCAACGAGCGGTGCTCGGTGGGATGAGCCAAGGTGGATTCCTGTCGCTCCGAGCCGCGCTGACGGCCCCCGACCGGGTCCGCGGGTTGATCCTGTTGGACACTCAGGCGGGCGGAGAGGATCCAGCGGTCATGGAGGGGTACCAGCAGATGATGGACACCTGGATGGCGGCCGGTCCGATCGACGAACTCACCGAGATCATCGCGAACATCATCATCGCCGAGCCCGAGGCGAACGCCGAGTGGATCGCGAAGTGGAAGGAACTCGACGAGCGCGCCGGTCGGGACGGGATGAAGGCAGCCAGCGATTGCCTGCTCGGTCGCGAGGACATCACAGGTCGTCTCGGCGAGATCACCTGTCCGGCGTTGATCGTGCACGGCACGGAGGACACTGCGATCACCATGGAGCAGGCGGAAGTGCTCGCTGCTGGGCTCTCCGGGGCCGGCGACGTGGTGAAGGTCGCAGGAGCGCACGCTGCGAATCTCACGAACCCCGAACCGGTGAACGCGGCGATCGCCTCCTTCCTCTCCGGTCTGGCTGCCTGAGGCATGGCGCGACTGACCGTCTTCGGCGTCGAAGGGCTTCCCGAGATCGACGCCGGGGATCGATCTCGCCGAGATGATCCACGACTGCGGCCGCCGAGCAGGGTGATCCGCTGGCCGACGGCGACATCGTCCTCGTGACGTCGAAGATCGTCTCGAAGGCCGAAGGCTGCATCGTCGAACTCTACGAGGTCGAACCGTCGCCGTTCGCGACTCGATGGTCGGAGAAGTGGGAGAAGGATCCTCGCGTCACCGAAGTGGTGCTGCGCGAGTCGAAGCGGGTGATCCGCCAGATCGGACCGGTGTTGATCACCGAGACGCATCACGGCTTCTGCTGTGCGAACTCCGGCGTCGACCAGTCGTCGAGCGGGGGCGACGGCCTGATCCTCACGCTCCCTGTCGACCCCGATGCCACGTGCCGAGCGCACCGAGCCCGGTTCGCCGAGCTGGGTGTCGACGTGGGGTGATCATGACCGACACGTTCGGGCGCCCGTGGCGCGAAGGCCAGACCGACATCGCGATCGGCATCGCCGGCATGAATCCGTTGTTCAGCTACATCGGTCAGGACGACCCGCACGGTCACGAGTTCCGCGTGCAGGAGATCTGCACAGCGGACGAGCTGGCGGCAGCTGGGGAGTTGGTGAAGGGCAACACCAGCCGGGTCCCGGTGGCCGTCGTGCGCGGCTTCGAGTGGGAAACGGACGACGAGGCGTCGATGGCGCCGGTGCTCCGCGACTCCGAGCGGGATCTCTTCCGCTGAGCGGAAGCGGTGACGGGATGACAGCGCAACACCGCTTGGCCGGCGGTCACATTCGAACGCCTCACCTGGCTGATCGAGGAGGGCGGCGATACTCGACGGTCCGTCGGCGGGCGCCGCTACGACTCGGCGGTGATCCCCGAGATCGGTGACGCCGCGATGCTGCTGCCGTCGGAGGTCGCGCTGATCTCCGAGGATGTTCGCACGGCGATCGCGGCGTTCGACCTGCGCGTCGGCGACACGCTCGGTCCACTCGAATCGCTGCTCGTGCGGATCGAATCGTCGGCGTCGTCGCGGATCGAGAACGTCGCCGCTCCGGTCCCCGATCTGCTGATCGCTGAAGTCGACAGCGACCAGGCACGCTCGGTCGCCGACGTGATCGGCAACGTCGACGCGACCACGTCGCGATCGATCTGTCCGACGACATCACGCCGAGACGCGTGCTCGAGATCCACCGAGCGCTGCTCGGGACACGACCCACCCGGTCCTCGCGGGTCGCTGGCGCGACGAGATGGTGTGGATCGGCAGCTACTCAGCGGGACCGCCCGAAGCCGAGTTCGTTCCACCTGCGGTCGCCGCGGATCGAGGAGGCGATCGAGGACCTGTGCGACTTCATCGACCGCACCGACATGCCGGTGTTCGTGCAGGCGATGGTGATGCACGCACAGTTCGAGACGATCCACCCGTTCCCGACGGCAACGGACGCGTCGGGCGAGCGCTGATCCACGCGCTGCTGCGACGCGACGGGTTCACGAAGTCGGCGACCTTGCCGATCTCGGCCGGGATCGTGTCGCAGAAGCACCGTTACATCGAAGCGCTGACCGAGTACCGCACGGTGATTTCGTGCCGATCGTCGAACTCGGCGCCGATGCCACCTTCGCTGCGCTCCGCAACGCAAGCCACCTGTTCGACGACGTCGTGAAGATCCAGGAGCAGTGGCGTGAACGAGTCGACGACCTGCGTTCCGACGCCGTGGCGCACCGGATCGTCGCGGCGCTGCTGTCCCATCCCGTGGTCGACACCGAGACCCTCGAGCCGATCGTCGAAGCGGCGAGGTCGACGATCGCATCGAGCTCTGACCGACCTCGTGCGTCGCCGCGTGCTGCAGCCGATCGAGCGCCCGGCACGCGGCCCGCAGCGCTACGTCGCTCACGACATGGTCCGGGCCCTCGACGCCTTCACCGACCAGATCGATCAACCCGTTCGGTCGCCACTGAGGGAGACCGCGCACCACGGCCGTTCAGGACAGCATGTCGGTTGCGATGCCGTGGAAGTACTGGGCCGAGAGACCCAACGATTCGATGTCGATGCGTTCGTTGTTGCCGTGGAAACGCGAACCGAACGTCGCAAAGTCCATCGACTTGGAGAAGAGGCCGGCGCCGTACGCCGTGGTTCCACGTTCGCGGTAGAAACGGGCATCGGTGCCGCCGACGATCAGACCGGGCACGAGCTTCGCCCCCGGGTACGCGACCTGCGTGTGGGTCTTGACCGATTCCCACAGCGGGTTGCTCGGACCGAACGGTGACGCGGTCGGGTTCGAATTCTGCAGTTCGCTGACGTCGACGTGGTCGAACAGGTCGCCCAGGGCTTCGCGCAGGTGGCCGATCACGTCGTCCTTGGTCGTGCCGGGGACGGTACGGATGTCGACCTCGATGTCGATCGTGTCCGGGACGATGTTCGTCTTCTGACCGCCGTGCACGACGTTCGGCGAGAACGTCGTGTGGGTGCAGGCATGACACGTGCGCGCCTGGGGGACCGGCATCCCTTCGAGCGTCGACCAGATCGCAGCCGGGTCCATCAGGCCATCACGCTGCTCGTCGGACAGCTTCATCGAGGCGACCTGAGCACCCCACACCTCGTCCAGGTTCGGGGCCGGTCGGTACTCGCTGAGGCGCCGGACGATCTCGGCGGCTTTGATCGAGCGCGTTGTCCGCCCCGAACGGCATCGATCCGTGCCCCGGCGTGCCCTTCACGCGCAGGCTCCGCCAGGCAATGCCCTTCTCGGCGACGTTGATCGTCACGTGGCGGTCGCCGTCGGGTCCCTCGTGGGACCAGCCGCCGAGTTCGGTGAGTACGTAGTCGGCCTTCATCGCATCCCAGTGGTGCTCCGCGATCCACTCCGCCCCCCAGATGCCGCCGGCCTCCTCGTCGGCCACACCGAAGTAGATGAGGTCTCCCTTGGGTGTGAAGCCGGAGTTCGCCAGCGCTCGGAACGCGACGGCCATCGACGACGTGAGGTTGAGCATGTCGATCGCACCGCGGCCCCACACCTCGTCCACCCCGTCCGCGCTCCGGATGATCTCGCCACCGAACGGATCGTTGTTCCAGCCGTTCGCGATTCACGGGGACGACGTCGGTGTGCCCCATGAGGCACAGGGACGGAGCGTCCGGATCGGAGCCGGCGATCCGGGCGATCATCGAATCGCGACCGTCTCGCGGTGTGAACGTCTCGATGTCGACCCCGGGGCCGTCGAGGTACGCGACGAGCGTGTCGGAGTTGCGCGTCTCGCCGCCCGTGTCACCCGTGCCGTCGTTGACACATTCGTTGCGGATCAACGTCTGCAACAGCTCGGTGGTGGGGCCTTCGAACTCCTCGGCGGTCGTCATGCTGGCACCATAACGAACAGGTGCGACACGACCGCCGCGGCGGACGACGACGCGTCACCGGGACGAGGTCGGGGATCAGCCGAGTGGATCGGGCCGACCGATGCCGGTCGATGCGGCCTGCCAGATCTGGTCGACCTGTGATGCCTCGAGCGGCCCCGGAGGGAGTGCGACGAGCCAGTCGTTCGAGCCGTTGCCCGTCCACGGCGATCAGACCGGGAACGAGTTCGATCCCCGCAGGCAGATCGGGCTGCGGGGTACCCCAGTAGACCCTGACGAGCGTCTTGCACCGACCACCGACACGAGCGGCGAGGTCGTCGACGCCGCCTCGGGCGATGGCCGCGTTCGCGACGAGTTGGGCTTCGGCCACGACACTGTCACCGGTTGGTCGGTCCAGCGCGATGGTCTCGATCGCGAGCACGCCGACCGGGCCGACGACGATGTGGTCGATCGTACCGAGATGCTTCTCGCCGATCTCGAAGACCACTCGCCACGGCGGCGACGAGAGCTTGCGGAGCCGCTCGGCGGTGAGGCGAGCTCCCGGGATCGGACGATCCTCGGAATCGAGCCGAAGGTCCTTGATCTTCTGGCGGTACCACACGGCGAAGCCGACGAGCACAGCGACCGACAACACGAACGGAATCAGGACGGTCGGCTGCAACACGTCTGTATTTGATCACTTCGATGATCGACGTTGGCGGACCGTCACCGAGTGGGCACGGACGGCGCCGACGATCAGCCGAGACGGCGGATCGGACCGTCGGGGTCCGGCCGGTCCTGCAGCGTGATCGCCGCGTCGGTGACAGTCGCTCCATCGGTCGGAGACCACGACGGGGTTCAGGTCGAGTTCGTCGATGTCGCGTTGTTCGGCTCCGAGCTGCGCGGCCAGCACGATGACGTCGACGAGCGGCGACGAGTCGAAACCGGCCGACTGCAGGGCTTCGCCGACCTTGGTCTCGGTCAGCATGGCGAGCGCGCTGGCCGGAGAGAGCGGGGCCAACCGGCTCGATACGGTCACCGATGAGGTCGGCGTCGATCCCGCCGTAGCCGACGTCGACGATCACACCGAGCCGGTCGTCGCGCTGGCAGCGCACGCGTACGTCGATCCCGGGCGGCGATCATTCTTCTGCACCACGACGATCGTCGGCGTCGTCACCGAGCGAGCGACGCATCGTGGCGACCGCTTCGTGCGACGTCGTCGGCATCGGCGAGGTCGAGGGCGATCCCCGCCTCTGCGGATCGTCCCGGCTCCGGCGCTGGCGCCTTGACCGCGACCGGGTAACCGAGGCGATCGGCTGTGTCGGCGACCGCGTCGTGCGGGGTCGACGTCCGTCGCCGGGCCATCGTGGATGCCGTAGCAGCGAGGAGCTCGCCGCCGCGTCGACGTCGAGCGCGACGGTCGGTCGCGGCTCGTCGTCGGGCGTGCGCGCACCGTCGGGCCGTGGGCGTCGAGGATCTCGGCGATGAGTTCGGCCGCGAGTCGCGGGTCGACGGCGCGAGACGTCGGCCGGAGCGGTGGCTGCTCTCGGTGGCGAGCCAGCGGCCGTACGCGAACGAGTGTGCGAGAGTGCGTCGACGGCCTGCTCGGGGAACGCGAAGTCGGGACACGGCCGACCCGGCGACGACGGGACCGTCGGCCGACCCGATCATCACGGCGACGACCGGCTTCGCGGCACCTCGCGCGGCGGCATCGATCGTCGGCCCCATCGACGCCTGCGAACGCCGGGACGCGGGGGAGCGAAGATGACCATGACACCGTCCACGTCGGGGTCGGCCAGCTGCTCGTCCGATCGCACGGCGTAGTCGTCGTGGTGGCACGCCAGTCGAGTCGGTTCGGGTCGACGCGAGTGGCATCGAGGCCGGCGCCGATGGAGCGCAGCCGACGCCAGCGTGCCCGGGCTCGGCGAGTTGCGTCACGACCGCGATGCGGGGGCCGCGCAGGACGGGTTGCGATTCGAGCACCCGGCAGGTGTCGAGCAGCGCCTGCACGGTGGGCACCTCGATCAGCCCCGGCCTGCTGGTACAGCGCGCCGCTCGAGCACGCCGTCCGCACGCGGCGCCGGTGCGGACGGCGACGATCGGCTTCGTGCGACCGACACGCCGGGCGATGCGTGCGAACTTGCGTGGGTTGCCGAAGGTCTCGGTGTAGAGCCCGATCACCGTGGTGTGTCTGTCGTCCTCCCAGAACTGCAGCAGGTCGTTGGCCGACACGTCGGACTTGTCGCCGAGCGACACGAACCAGCTCAGCCCGAGATCGACGTCGTCGCGCCTTGCGGAGCAGCGACGCCGCCGAGCGTTCCCGACTGGATCGAGATGGCCACGCCGCCGCTGGGCAGCGTGCACGTCGACGAGGCAGCGCATCGAGCGTGGGCCTCGGTGGTGAAACCGGCGACTCCCATGCTCGACGGTCCGATGAGGCGCAGACCGTTACGTCGGGCGCGGGCGACCATCGCACCGAGATCGATCTCGGCGTCGGACCCGTCGACGGCTGGTGACGATCACGGCACCACGCATCCGCTTCGCGATGCACGCGTCGATCGTCGACTCGAGGTGCGCGCGTCGGGAACGGCGATGATCGCGAGCGACACGTCGTCGGGAAGGTCTCCGACCGATCCGAAGCAGCGCCGACCGTCGATGTCGTCGAGCCGCGGGTTCACCGGATACACCGGCACCGACGACGCTGTTGCGGACGTTGTTCCACAGCAGGTTGCCGACCGTGCCCGGTTCGGTCGGACGCACCGATCACGGCGACGGCGCGGGGCAGGAGGAGCCGGGCGACGGCACGGGAGTCGGCGCGTTGCTCGCGTCGCTCGACGGTGTCGAGGAACTCGTCGGTGGTGGCGAGTTCCCAGTCGAGGTCGACCACTCCCGACTCGAAACGTCGCTGCAGCGGCCACCCGGCCTTCGAGAACACGGCGAGCATCCCTCGGTTGTCGCCGAGCACCTCGGCGGTGAACCGCTCGATGCCGTTGGTGCGGGCGATCGCTGCGAGGTGTTCGAGCATCAGCGTGGCGATGCCGCGCCCGTGGTGCGCGTCGTCGACCATGAACGCCGCCTCGGCCTCGTCGCGATCGGGCCAGCGTTCGTAGCTGCTCCACGCGACGAACTCGTCGCGCACCTCGACGGCGAGTGCGACGCGGTCGACCATGTCGACGATCGGTGAAGTGTTCGAGTTCCCGCTCGGACAGCGTCGGGCTTCGGGGAGAAGAACCGTCGGTACACGACTCGGACGACTGTCGTTCGTGGAATGCGAGCAGCGCGTCCTGGTCGTCGGCGACGAGTGGGCGGATGTACGCGGTCGTCGCCGTCGCCCAGCACGACGCGTGGTCTCCCACGGAGACGGTGCGGGAGTGCGTCGTTCCGTCACCGCGCCCAGCATGGCAGCGATGGGTCCGGCTGCGTACGCCTTGGAGCGTGGATCATCCGATCGCGGTCTTCGCCGCTGCCGACCTCGACGACGCACGAGGACGCCGTCCGGCCACCCCGAACGCCAGGGCCGCCTCGACGCCTCGCTGCCGGCATCCCGTCGGCCGGCCTCGATGACGCAGTGCGCGATGCACGAGCCTCGACTGGCCACCGTCGACGAACTCGTCCGCGTCCACGACGCCGATGCTGGTGGCGGGACTCGAAGCGCTCTGCGCCGACGGTGGCGGCCACATCGACGCCGACACCTACGCGTCGGCAGGCTCGTGGGACACCGCTCGACGGGCAGCCGGAGCCGTGCTCGACGCCGTCGACGCGCTCGAACGGGGCGACGTGCGACGTGGCGTTCGCCGGCGAGCCGACCGCCGGGCCACCACGCCGAGGCCGAGCCGGTCGATGGGCTTCTGCCTGTTCAACAACGTCGCCGTCGCGGCCGCCACGCTGGTCGACCGGGGCGAGCGGGTCGCGATCGTCGACTGGGACGTGCATCACGGCAACGGCACCCAGGACATCTTCTACGACGAGCCCGAGCGTGCATGTACGTGTCGACCCACCAGTCGCCGCTGTACCCGGGAACGGGACGGATGACCGAGACCGGCGGGCCCGAACGCACCGTTCACGAACCTGAATCTCCCGTTCCCACCCGGCACCCGCGGCGACGTCTTCCGACAGGCGTTCGACGAGGTCGTCGCGCCGGTCGATCGAGCGCTTCGCCCCGACCTGGCTGATCGTGTCGGCCGGGTTCGACGCGCACCGCAACGACCCACTGGCGTCGCTGCAGCTCACGTCGGCCGACTACGCCGACCTCGCCGATCCGACTCCAGCAGTTCGTGCCCGAACGACGCACTCGTGGTGGCGCTCGAAGGCGGCTACGACTTCGACGCGCTGCGGATGTCGACCGGTGCCACGCTCAGTGCACTCGTCGGCGAGACGTACCGACCCGAAGCGGTGTCGTCCGGCGAGGTCGGGCTCCCGACGATCACCGCAGCACGTCAACTCTGGGACCTCTGAGCGGACGACGTCCGCGCGGCGTTCAGCGGGTCCGGTCGGGCGACCGGCGCCGATGCCGAGGTCGGTCGCCACCGCCGGAACGACTCGGTCGCACACGTCGCCGCCGGTCGCCGACCGAGTTCCCGGCGATCGTCGCAGCGACCACGGTCTGGCCGCCATCGAGCACCCAGAGACACGCCTTTGCGCCGTCGACCGTCCCGGTGTGGCCCCATCCGTACTGATCGGTGAACACGCCGGGCGGTTGCAGGACGGCCAGGTCGGCGGGCGTGAGTCGGCCGAGCAGCGAGGGCGGTGTCGTCGGTCGACACGATGAGCGTGCCCGCTCCGCCGAGCCGCGAGAGCCTCGCGACGCCCTCGGGGTGTGCGCACGTCGCCGCGGTTGGAGTCCACCGTCGGTGAGGTGCACGCCGTTCGCCCCGACCGGGTCGAACACGAGTTGCTGGAGCGCCCGATCGAGCGGCAGGCCGGTGCGTTGTTCGACGAGTAGGCCGAGCAGGCAGTAGTTGCCGTTCGAGTACACCCAGCTGCCCCGGTGTCCTTGCGGTGGAGTGGTCGAGCAGGCTCGGCACGTGCGTCGCGGCAGGTCGCCGTCGCCGGTGAACCAGGAGGAGCGGGCTGTGCTCAGTCCGCTTCGGTGGTCGAGGAGTTCGCGAATCGTCACGTCGTTCCACGAGGCGTTCGGAGCGAGCCCGATGTCGGCCCACGGCATCGGCGCAGCGACGTCGACCAGGCCGTGTTCGTGCGAGCCGCGCGATCGCCAGGGCGACGATGAGCTTGCTGACGCTCGCGACCACCATCGGAGAGTCGCCGGTCGTGGCCGTGCCGTCGATGGTCGCGCCCGACGCACGGGTGAAGACGATCTCGCCACCGCGCACGATCGTCATCGAGGCGCTCGCGTTGGCGCCGGCCAGGCGGTCGAACGCTCGGTTCGAGGCCCCGAACAACGGGTCGACGACCTCGCGGTCGGGAGGTGGCGGGAGCGGGAGCGTGGTCGGCGGCGGCACGGTCGTCGTGGTCGTCGTCGAGGTGGTCGTCGTCGATGTGGTCGTCGTCGTGGAGGTGGTGGAGGTGGTGGTCGTGGTGGTCGACGTGGTGGAGGTGGTGGTCGTGGTGGTCGACGTGGTGGAGGTGGTCGACGTGGTGCTGCTGCTGAGGGTCGAGGTCGAGCTGGTCGGCTGACCGTCGGATTCGGTGGGATCAGCCGTCGGCGCGGAGTCGGACTCGGGAACCCGTGGTTGCTCGGAGGCCTGCGCCGGGCCGACCATCGGCACGACCACGTCGTTGCCATGAGCGCCGCAACCCGCGATCACCAACGGCATCGCAGCAGCGAACATTGCCAGCTGTGTACAGCACGATGTTGCGCGCGTCGTTGCGATCACCCGCCCCTGTCTCACGCGAGAATCGTACTCGTCAGGTCGTGGGCTACTGTCCGCGTGATGACCCGACCGCTGCGGCGACGACTCGTTGCAACAGCGGCGGTCTGTGTTGCCCTCGGGGCAGCCTGTGCCGGGCCGGGTGAGGGGGAGTCGCAGGTCGACGAACCGATCGATCAGGAGATCGGAGAGGAGCGGGTCGAGATGAATCCGGTGCGGATCGAGTACGGAGACCACGCCGACGCGTTCGGTGAGATGTGGTTGCCAGCGTCGACGCCAGAGTCAGCTGGTGCGCCCGTCGTGGTGCTCGTCCACGGCGGGTTCTGGCGCGACGGGTTCTTCCTCGACCTGATGGACCCGTTGATCCCGTCGCTGCTCGAGCGTGGGTTCGTGGTGTGGAACATCGAGTATCGGCGGGTCGGCGCCGGCGGCGGGTACCCCGCCACCTTCGACGACGTGGCCGCCGCCATCGACCAACTCGCGTCGCTGCCGGAGTCGGTGTCGCCGTCGGTCGATCTCGATCGCGTCGCGAAGTCGTCGGCCACTCGGCGGGCGGTCAGCTCGCGGCGTGGGCAGCGGGGCGCAGTTCGCTTCCGTCCGGTGAGGCAGGGGCCGACCCAGCGGTGTCGCCCGTCGTCGCGGTCTCGCAAGCAGGCGTGCTCGATCTCGTGGGATGTGCTCAGGAGGGCATCGGCGGAACAGCGTGTGTCGACCTCCTCGGGGTCGGTCCGTCGGACGAGCCGGGCCGGTACGCGGTCACCTCACCTCGAGAGATGGTGCCGTTCGACGCGACCGTGGTTGCTGTGCACGGGGAGCTCGACCGAATCGTGCCGCCGAGTCAGTCGATCAGCTTCGTCGATCGCGCTGCGGGTTCGGGGATGGATGCGACGTACGTGCCGATCGCGGACGCTGACCACTTCTCGAACCTGGATCCACGCCATCCGGCGTGGATCGCGGTGCTCGCTGCGCTCGACGAACACCTCTGACCCGTCGGCCGTCCGAGTATCGCTGACAAGTGACACCCACACCGCCACGCGGTGTGACTGGTGTCTCGCTCTGTGCGATGTATTGCGGTTTGGGATGCGCAAGAGTGGGAACCATCGCTTCGTTGCAGAAGACCGCAGCAGCGTGAACACAACCCCCAATGAAAGCGAGATCTATTTCTCATGAAGAACCGCAAGAACATTTCTAAGATTGCCGTCCTCGGAGCAACCGTCGCACTGACCGCAGCAGCCTGCGGCTCGGACGACGCCGACGTCACCGACGACCCCGCAACGACGGAGGTCTCGGAAGAGGCACCGACCACCGACGCCATGGAAGAGGACGCACCGACGACCGACGCCATGGAAGAGGACGCCAGCCGACGACCGACGCCATGGAAGAGGACGCACCGACGACCGACGCCATGGAAGAGGACGCCATGGAGGAAGGCGAAGCACTCGCTCCGTCCGGCCCGCTCTGCGAAGCCGTTCCCGCCGACGGTGAAGGCTCGTTCGACGGCATGACCGACGACCCCGCCGCCACCGCAGCGATCGAACAACCCGGCTCTGTCCACGCTGGTGGCAGCAGTGACCGCCGCCGACCTGGTCGACACGCTGAACTCGGACGGACCGTTCACGATCTTCGCCCCGGCGAACCCGGCATTCGAAGCGTTCAGCGACGAGGAGCTCGACGCTCTGCTCGCCGACACGGAGCCCTCACGTCGGTGCTGACGCTCCACGTCGTCGCTGGTCAGCAGCTCTCCAGCGCTGACCTCGCCGGTATGGATTCGGTGACCACGGTCAACGGTGCGGACATCACCATCGCTGCCCGAGGGTGACACCCTCCTGATCAACGGTCAGGCGACCGTCGGCTGTGCAGACGTGCAGACCGCCAACGCCACGGTCCACATCATCGACGCCGTGCTGATGCCGACCGACGATGCCGCCATGGAAGACGATGCCATGGAAGAGGACGACGCCATGGAAGAAGACAACGCCATGGAAGACGAAGACGGCGCCGAGGGCGAAGCCGAAACCGAAGAAGACGGCTGATCCCAGGTCGCTGACGCGACCTGATCAGTGAGAAGAACCGAATCGGGTGCCGCGCCGCGAGGTGCGGCACCCGACCGCGTTTTCAGGCCATATCGTTTGGACGTCCTGCGGTCGTGTCGCCACACTCCGAGAGGAATCTGGGTTGATCTGTTGCACGAGCGGGTACGAATCTTCAGCATGCAAGACATTTCTTCCGATTCGAATCGCCCGCCCGCGGCCACATCGATCGGAGCTGCTGTCGGACTGTTCGCTGCCGGGTTCGCGCTCGGTGCGGCTGAACTCATCGCTGGCATCGTCTCGACCTGGAAGTCGCCGATCTTCGACGTCGGCGATCGCGTCATCGAGCTGGCGCCGTCGTTCATCACCAAGTTCGCGATCAACGTCTTCGGGACCAACGACAAGCCGGCGCTGCTCATCGGAATCGCTCTGCTGCTCGCCGTCTACGGTGCGGTGATCGGGATCCTGTCGTTCCGCCGCGACGTCCGCATCGGGTTGGCCGGATTCGCGCTCTTCGGATTGATCGGCTTCATCGCGGTACTGACCAAAGCGACCGATCCAGGACTCGCCGCGACGACACCGATCGTTCTCGGCACCGCACTCGGAGCTTTCGCACTCTTCCTCGCTCACCGGTTCATCAGCTCCGCAGCGGCGACCGGATCCGCCGCTGTTTCGAGCGCCGATGTCGAGAGCAATGATGTCGATGGCAGCGATGTCGATGGCAGCGATGTCGAGTCATCGGACGACGAGCAGTCGACGTCGGGAACGTCACGTCGCCAGGTGCTGGTGCGCAGTGGCGGCGTCGTCGCCGGGTTGGCGATTGCCGGAGGTTCCACCGCAGCCATCGGGCGTTCGATTCGCGGCCGCTTCAGCGCCGTCGACTCGCGTCGCACCCTGCGGCTCCCGCAGCCGAGTGATGCGCTGGCCGAAGCGCCCGACGGTGTCATGGTCGACGTCGAGAACATGACGAACTTCTACACACCGAACGACACCTTCTACCGGATCGACACCGCGCTCGCCGTGCCACAGATCCGAGCGGAGGACTACAAGCTCACCGTGACGGGCATGGTGGACAACGAACTCAGCCTCTCCTTCGACGAACTGATCTCCCGCAAGGTCGAAGAACACGACATCACGCTCACCTGCGTGTCGAACACGGTCGGTGGCGAATTGATCGGCAACGCCCGCTGGCTCGGGGTGCGTCTCGACGAACTCCTCGCAGACGCCGGCGTGTCACCGGAGGCGACGCAGGTCGTCGGCCGGTCCACCGACGGATACACCTGTGGGTTCCCGATCGAGGCAGCCACGGACGGTCGCAACGCGCTCGTCGCGTTCGGCATGAACGGTGAGCCGCTGCCGCTCGAACACGGCTTCCCCGTTCGCCTCATCGTGCCAGGGCTGTACGGCTACATCTCGGCCACGAAGTGGCTCACCGAGATCGAGCTGACGACCTTCGAGGACTTCGAGTCCTACTGGGTGCCGCGTGGCTACGCCGACCGAGCGCCGATCAAGATCCAGAGCCGGATCGACTCCGTCGACGGACTCGGCACGCTCGAACGCGACGCCGACGGCGTGGCATCGATCGGCGGCGTCGCATGGGCCCAGACCCGCGGGATCAGCGCGGTGGAGGTCAAGATCGACGACGGTGAGTGGGAGCCCGCAGACTTGGGCGAAGCGCTCAACGACGACACCTGGCGCCAGTGGGCGTTCCGTTGGACGCCGGCATCGGACGGCCGTACGTCGATCACGACCCGCGCAACCGATGGGAACGGCGAAGTGCAGACCGACGAGCGGACCGATCCGCTCCCCGACGGCGCATCCGGGCATCACCAGATCGTCGTGTTCATCGCCTGATCAGAAATTTCCCCGAACGGGTGATCCACCGGCGAGTGGTGTGCGAACCGTAGATGTGACACGCCGAGTGACTCCCCGACACCGCAGGACCCGACTGGGTCTCGGCGTCGGGCGCGCAGTCGGCTTCTACGAGCAATGCGACCACCGCTCACCGGCCGACACGACGGTCGGGCCTCACGGCTCGCCAGTGGGATCGCTGGTGGCACTCGGCTTGGTCGAGCGACCCGGGCGACTGTTGCACCACGTGCTTCGTTCACTCGCCGGGTCGGACCGATTGAGTGACTTCGACGCTCGCACCGTGTCGATCTGCGATGTCCTCAGCGAGGTTCGCCTCGACGCCGGTGCCGAACTGATCATGTGGCACGGTGCCGATGGCTCCAGGATCGCCACGCCGATCGCTCGCCTCTTCGACGATGTCGAGGCCGTGCTGGTGCTCGGCGGAGTCGACCAGACCGCACCACCGAAATGGTCGGCGCCGGTGGTGCTGCGCTCGTCGAGCCTCCCGAGCCATGGTGAGATGACGGTCGTCGCGTTCGCCGCGATGACGTTCGCACAGTTCATCGGAGGCGAGCGATGACGTCGGTCATGGTGTCGGCGCCGAGCCCGCTCTGGGATCTGTCGAGATGGCTGCCGTTCCGGCGGATCATTTGCCAGACTGTGGACTTCGTGTCCGACTTCGCCCCCGCACCTGACCGAGCGCTCTCGCAAGTGTTCGAACGTGTACAGCGTGGCGATCAGCAGGCGTTCGCGTCGCTCTACGACGAGCTGTCCCCGAAGATCTTCGGCACCGTCAAGCGGGTCCTGCGCGACCCGGCGATGTCGGAGGAGGTCACCCAGGAAGTGTTCGTCGAGATCTGGCAGCAAGCCGATCGCTTCGATCCCGAGCGAGCGAGTGTCGCCACGTGGGCGCTGACGATGGCCCGCCGACGAGCCGTGGACCGGG
This sequence comes from Ilumatobacteraceae bacterium, assembly GCA_963797925.1. Classification (GTDB taxonomy): domain Bacteria; phylum Actinomycetota; class Acidimicrobiia; order Acidimicrobiales; family Ilumatobacteraceae; genus Ilumatobacter_A. The sequence continues at coordinate 1,213,613 of CAWCQZ010000004.1, forward strand.
TTCGCAGGGAACAATCCCAGCGCAACCGGGTCGAAGCGCTCGCCGGGCAACGCGACGACGCTGTCAACGAGCCAGGTCAGCAAGTGATCGACGGTCTCGAAGCCGGAGCGGTTCGAGACGCATTGGGGCAGTTGCCGGCCGACCAGCGCGACGTCTTGATCCTGTCGTTCCTCGAAGGGCTGCCACACGGCGAGATCGCCGAACGACTGGACATCCCGTTGGGCACCGTCAAGGGACGAGTGCGCGGAGGACTCAAGAAACTACGAGCAGGATTGGAGGCACGCGATGAGTGATCGAATCGACGAACGAATCGACGAACTGATCGTCCTCGCTGCCCTCGGAGAGCTCACCGAATCCGACGAGGTGGAGCTCGATGCGCTGCTCGCCGACGACGTCGAGTTGTCGAGCGAAGTGGACGGAGCATTGGAGGCCGCTGCTGCATTGCACGCAGTGGTCTCGGAGGATGCGCCCGAACATCTCAGGGCATCGGTGCTCGACGCCATCGCTGCCACCCCACAGGCTTCGGCTGACTCGAGTTGGGTCGATCAGCCGCCTGCTGCGCCCGCAGTGCCAGCTCCTGTGATCGACCTGGCCGAGCAACGGCGCCGCCGCCGCTGGATCCCGGCGTTGAGTGCTGCGGCGGCGATGGTCCTGTTGGCCGGTGTCGGCATCGTGTTCGTGCGTGGCGATTCCGTGTCCGACGAGAATCGTCTCATGGCGCAGGTCGAAACCGTCGTGAGTGCCGACGATGCGATCGCCCGTTCGTTGGAAGGATCGCTCGACGGCACGGTGACGGTGGTCTACTCGCCTGACGAAGAGGCGATCGTCATCGACGGTGACGGGCTTCCGGTCCTCGGCGACGACCGAGCCTTCGTGCTCTGGTTCGTCAGCGACGACGGGGCGACGCCGATCCAGACGTTCAGGCCGGATGCGTCGGGTGACGTGCTGGTGCGGGTCGACGGTGTCGACCCGACCGGCTTCATGATCGGCATCACCGAAGAGGACGCAGGCGGCGCCGAGATGCCCACGACGCCGATCCTCGCCTCCGCCTGATCCGTCTGCAGCACCGCGACCGACCGGGAACCGGTGGTGCCCAGCGAGTTCGACAACGGTCTGGATCAGGGCAGACTGGCATGGTGCTGACGACGATCATCGACTGCGTGGACCTCGACGCCGAGTTGGCGTTCTTCCGTGACATCCACGGCTTCCGCGTGCATCTCGTCAGCCCCGCCGACGACCCGCGACGCGCCGTGCTGCACGTCGCGAGCGGCGGGGCGGTGGAACTCGTTCGAGCCGAGGTGGACCGACCCGCGACGATCGTGATCGAGTCCGATGGCCTCGATCCCGAGAACCTGGTCACGCCCGGCGGCTCGGTCGTGACCGTGCGCTGTCCATCCGGCGACGCAGATCTTCGGTTCGGTGCGGCCATGGACGTGCCGGCGAACGCAGCGACGTTGGCCGTCGTGGAGGCGTCCGCGGGTTCGTTCGGGCTCGGTCGCGCCGGCATGGAGTACCGCGACCTCCTGCCGGATCGCTGGGGAGGCCGGTTCATCGCGAGCCACATCCGCATCACCGACGGTGGCGACGTGGACGACTGGGTGCACTTCCACCGGATCCGGTTCCAGATGATCTACGTGTCCGCCGGCTGGGTCGACGTGGTGTACGAGGGCCAGGGCGAACCCTTCCGGATGGTGGCGGGGGACTGCGTGCTGCAGCCGCCCGAGATCCGCCACCGGGTGCTGCGCAGCTCGCCGGGCGTGGAGGTGATCGAGATCGGCTGCCCTGCCGAACACGACACGATCGCCGACCATGAGATGGACCTGCCGACCGCAGGACTCGACGCCGACCGCGACTTCTCGGGACAGCGATTCGTTCGTCACGTCGCCGACGATGCGGCGGCGACCCCGTGGGTCGCGACCGACATGACAGCGCGGGACACCGGAATCGGCGCTGCGACGAACGGCCTCGCCGGTGCAGTGGTCGTCAGCGGCTCCTCGGACACCGATGGGGCAGGTCCGGCGCTCACGCATCACGGAGAGTTCGCCCTCGTCGTCGGGCTGAACGGTGACGCGACCATCGACGTCGACGGTCGGGTCATCGCGCTCGCGCCTCGGACATCACTCGCGCCTGCCGGCTGGCACCCGTTGGTCGTGGTCGACACGCAGCGACGACCATTCGGTGCTCGTCGTCACGCTTCCGGCCGACACGGTCGCGCTGGCCTGACGCTCGGAGCGGGTCGCCGGTGACCCGCTCCACGATTGCGGGTCCAGGTGTGACGGATGGCTACGTTGGCGGCACGGCGCGAGGGGCGTGCCGGTGACGAGGAATCGGGGAACCATGGGGAACCAGCGAAGACGGCCGTTGTTGGCGATCGCACTGAGCGGGGCGCTGCTCGTCGCAGCGTGCAGTTCGGGGAGTGAGGACCCGACGTCGGACGACTCCGCACCCGAGGCGACCGACGAAGCGCAGGTCGACGCAACGGAACCCGACGCCACGGAACCGGCGAGCGACGACTCCGAAACCGAACCCGCCGACACCGATGGATCCGAGGCACCGGAGCCGCTGGACAATGCGGAGCAGATCACCAGCGAGGGAGAAGGCAGCGATGTCGACCCCGCGACGCTCGACCCCGTCGCGGGTGGCGAGATCGACTGGGCGATCGACAGCGACGGAACCGGCTTCGACACGACCGGGGCGATCGCTCCCGGGTCGATCCGCGTGGTCACCGCGCTCAACGACTCGCTCGTGACCTTCACGACAGAAGGCGACTGGCAGCCGCTGTTGGCCGAGAGTCTGGTGCCCAACGACGACTTCACGTCGTGGACCATCACGATGCGACCGGGCGTGACCTTCCACGACGGCGAGCCCGTCGACGGCGAAGCGGTGCGGGCGAACCTGCAGACGTTCAAGGACAGCCCGACGGTCGGGTTCGTGTTCGGGCCGGTGGAGACCATCACCGTCGTGGGTGAACTCGAAGTGGAAGTCGCGATGTCGAGTCCTTGGGCGGCGTTCCCGTTCTCGCTCAACGGTCAAGGCGGCTGGATGGTGTCCCCGTCGACGATCGGTACGAACGAGACCTTCGTCGGTACCGGCCCGTTCATGCTCGAGAACTGGACACCCAACGACAGCGCTCGTGTCGTACGCAACCCGAACTACTGGCGAGCGGACGAAGGCCTGCCGTACCTCGATGCGATCAACTTCAAGTTCCTCGTGGAGCAGACCGTTCGTCGTCAGGCATTCGATGCCGGCGACGTCGACGGGTATCAGAGCCCCGGCGACACCGACATCGTCGACTTCCTCGACGACGACGACGCCGACGTCTGGATCGGCACCGGCGGAGCGAACGAGTATGCGTGGATCCTCAACACCACGGCGCCCCCGTTCGACGACGTGCGAGTACGGCGTGCGATGGCCCATGCGATCGACAAGGACTTCATCATCGAGAACTTCCGATCGGGCTTGACCACGCCAGCGGACGGTCCGCTGAACGAGACGTCGCGCTGGTACACGAAGAACGACTACCCGGTCTTCGACCCCGCAGCCGCTCAGGCGCTCGTCGACGAGTACGAAGCGGAGGTGGGCCCGATCGAGTTCGAGGTGTCGGTGCAACCCGACCCGTCGATCACGGAGGTCGCTGACCTGATGCTGTCGTTCCTGGCGGACGTCGGTATCGACGGCACGCTCAACGTGATCGGTGCCGGCCAGACGGTGCCGCTCGCCATCGCCGACGACTTCCAGGCCTTCTCGTGGTTCCAGTTCGGCACGCCAGACCCCGATGGCCTGTACGTGTTCCTCCACTCCAGCGGAGGCCTGCTGAACTGGTCGAACCTGGTCAGCGAGGACATCGATGCCGGCCTCGATGCCGGCCGCGTCACCGACGACCCCGACGCACGCAAGGCGGGCTACGCCCAGTTCCTCGCCGGGCTGGGCAACGAGGTCCCGATCCTGTGGATCGACCACCTCGACGGCATCGAGGCGGTGGCGACGATCCCGGCAATCCGTGGGATCGGCGTTCCCGGCTCCACCCCCGAGGGTTCGGCGACGCTCCCGATGACGAGCGGCTCGTTCTTCGCCTGGTCACAAGTGTGGCTGGAGCAGTGATCTGAGCCGAACCGGCCCGGGCCCTTCACACACCGTCGACACCATGACATGCTGATCCTTCGACGCGTGCTGCGTCTCGTGTTCGTCTTCTTCGTCGTCACGTTCGTGACGTTCGTCCTGCTCGACCTGACCCCGGGTGACCCGGCCGAGACCTTCGCAGGGCTCAACGCCACACCCGAGGTGGTGCAGCAGGTGCGGGTCGACCTCGGGCTCGACGGCCCGCTGTGGGAGCGCTACATCAACTGGCTCGGCAATGCAGTCAGGTTGGACTTCGGCGACTCGATCGTCACGAAGGGGTTCAGCAGTTGGGACCTCATCCGCGAGACGCTGCCCAAGACGCTGGAACTGATGGTTCTCGCGGAGCTCATCGCGATCGGGATCGCCGTGCCGCTCGCGATCGCGCTCTGCCCGCCGCCCGGGGGGCTGGGTCGACAACTTGTCGTCGTCATCGGCGTTCGGTCTCCTGGCGTTGCCGTCGTTCGTGCTCGGCATCTACATGTCGTACGTGTTCGGCGTGAAGTTGGGTTGGTTCCCGACGATCGTCGACAACCTGCCGGGACTCAACGACGATCCGCTGGGCAATCTCAGACAGATGCTGTTGCCGTCGTTGACGCTCGCGTTGAACCTCGTGGCGGTCTATCTGCGGTTGCTGCGCAGCGACCTGATCGAGACGCTGCAGGAGGACTACGTGATGCTGGCCCAGGCGCGTGGGTTGAGCGAGCGGCGGGTCATGTGGCGACACGTGCTTCGACCGTCGTCGCTCAACTTCACCACGGCGGTCGGGCTGAACGTCGCCGGACTGGTCGGGGGAGCGTTGATCATCGAGATCCTCTTCGCGATCAACGGGATGGGCAGCCTGGTGATCCGATCGGTGCTGCTCGAGGACTTCAACGTCGTGGCCGCAATCGTGGCGATCCTCACCATCGCGTACGTTTCGCTGAACTTCATCGTGGACCTGCTCTACGCGTGGCTCGACCCGAGGATCCGTCATGGCGCTCGTTGAACCCGGCCCCACCGGGGTGAAGACCGCCGCCGAAGCCAGTGCGTCCGTCGAGCATCCGGCGGCAGATCTCGCCGAGCGCAAGCTCGGCTTCGTGTTCTGGATGGCGGTCGCATGGATCCTGCTGCTGGTGTTCCTGGCGGTCTTTCGTGATCTGTTGCCGTTGCGCGACCCCGAAGCCCTCGGCATCCGTACACGTGAGGTGCGCAAGTACGAGGATCCGAGCTGGAACGCCTGGTTCGGGGCGGACAGCCAAGGGCGCGACCAACTCGCCCGCGTCGTCCAGGGCACACGACCCGCCCTGATCATCGGGGTCACGGTCACCGTCATCGCAGGATTCCTCGGCACGGCCATCGGGGTCACGTCGGGGTATCTCCGGGGTCGCGTCGACGCCTTCACCACGGTCGTGATCGACATCTTCCTGGCGTTCCCCGGACTGGTGCTGCTGATCGCCGTGCGAGCATCATTCGGCAACTCGATGTCGGTCTTCATCGTGCTGTTCTCCATCACCAGCATCCCGGCGTACGCCCGCATCGTGCGCGGTGCCTCCTTCGCCCTGTCCGAGCGCGAGTTCGTCGACGCCGCAGCGGCCATGGGCGCGACGAAGCGGCGGGTGCTGTGGAAGGAACTCGCTCCCAACGTGGCCATTCCGGCGCTCTCGTTCGCGTTCATCGGCTTCGCGCTCGTCATCGTCGGTGAAGGCGCACTCGCGTTCATCGGCCTCTCCTTGGACGAGGTCACCTGGGGCAAGCTGATCGCCGAGGGCACCGGGGACATCCGCGACCACGCTCACATCTCGCTCATTCCCGCCACGGTCATGTTCCTGACGATCCTGGCGTTCAACCTCGCAGGCGACGGCGTCCGGCGGCTGTACTCGCCACGGGAGGTCGCCACACAGCGCCGTCTACGAGTGGAGGGGATCCCGGCTGAGAACCATGACGGGTCCGTGCTGCACATCTCCGACTTGTACACGACGCTGCACACGCCGACCGGCGACGTGCACGCCGTCGACGGCGTCTCGATGTCCGTACGCGCCGGTCAGGCGCTCGGCATCGTGGGCGAATCCGGATCGGGCAAGACGATGATCCTGCGTTCCATCGTCGGCGCCTTCGCACTGTCGGACGTCACTCGGTCCGGCACGGTCGAGGTCGCCGGTGTCGACATGTTGCGTGCAGAACGTTCGGACGTGATGCGCACGCTCGGCACCGAGATCGGCATGATCTCCCAGAATCCGCTCACCGCCCTGAACCCGGTGCGTCGAATCGAAACGCAGATCATCGAACCGATGACGGTCCACCGCGGGATGTCCAAGGCGCAGGCTCGCGAGCGAGCACTCGACTTGTTGCGCCTCGTCGGCATCCCCGCACCCGAACGGCGGCTGCGGGAGTACCCGCACCAACTGTCGGGAGGTATGCGTCAGCGTGTGACGATCGCGATCGCGCTCGGCGAACGAGCCCAAGCTGCTGCTGGCCGACGAGCCGACCACGGCGCTCGACGTGACGGTGCAGGACCAGATCCTGCGCCTCCTGTCCGATCTGCAACAGCAACGGGAGATGGCGATGGTGTTGGTCACCCACGACCTCGCTGTCGTGAAGGGGTTCACCGATTCGGTGGCGATCGTCTACGGCGGCCAGGTCGTCGAGTTCGGTCCCACGGCCGAGATCTTCGCCAACCCGCGGCACCGCTACACCGTTGCGTTGATGCAGTCGATGCCGGACCTCGACCTGCCCAGCCACTCCGAACTGACCACGATCGAAGGGACGCCGCCCTCGTTGCTGCGACCGCCGCCAGGGTGTCGGTTCACCGCTCGCTGCCCGGCAGCACAGGAGGTCTGCGAATCGCTCACCCCGTCAGCGGTCGAGAGCGACGACCACTGGTTCCGTTGCCACTTTCCCGCCGACCCCGTTCCGGTGTCGGTCGGTACTCAGAAGACGTCGGAGCACAGCTGATGGCGGGCACCGGAAGCGGGCATCTGCGTGATGACGCCGTGCTGCGCGTCGACGAACTCGTGGTGGAGTTCCCCGTGCGCCGCAAGCAGGTCGTGCACGCCGTCTCGGGCGTGAGCTTCGACCTGATCGAAGGCGAGACGCTCGGCATCGTCGGGGAGTCGGGCTGCGGCAAGACGACCACCGGTCGGGCGGTGATGCGCCTGGAGACGGTCACCGGCGGATCGGTCACCTTGAACGGCGCGGACCTCACGTCGCTCGACGGCGAGGAACTGCGTCAGGCCCGACGCAGCGATGCAGATGATCTTCCAGGATCCGGTGTCGTCGCTCAACCCGAGCCGGCGAGTCGCGCGACATCGTCCGTGAAGGCATCGACATCTGGGGTTCCGAACGACCCGACGTCGACGGTTGGGTCGCCGAAGTGCTCGACTCGGTCGGCCTCGGGGACGGCAGCGTGCTCGATCGTCGACCACACGAGTTCTCCGGCGGACAGTGCCAGCGCATCAACATCGCCCGAGCGCTCGTGATGGAACCCGACGTGCTGATCCTGGACGAGCCCGTTTCAGCGCTCGACGTGTCGGTGCAGGCGCAGATCCTCAACCTGCTCGAAGGCCTGAAGACGAAGTTCGGGCTGACGATGCTGTTCATCAGTCACGACCTCGCCGTCGTGAAGAACATCAGCGATCGGGTGATGGTGATGTACCTCGGCAAGGTCTGCGAGATCGCCGACACCGGTGACCTGTACGCCAACCCGACGCATCCGTACAGCCGGGCGCTGCTCGCCTCGATTCCCGGGCACACCCTCGACCTGCCGCCGGCGAGCGAGTTGATCTCGGGGGAGTTGCCGTCACCGCTCGACCCGCCATCCGGCTGCCGCTTTCGAACCCGTTGTCCACGAGCGACCGAGTTGTGCGCGTCCGACGAGCCGGAACTGAGCGAGGTCGAGCCCGACCACTGGGTTGCCTGCCACCACCACGAATAGAGCAGGTTCGGGGCAGGTGCGAACCGGTGTGGGCAGACTGCCGACGTGACTGCGTCGGCGGAGTTCTTCACCGTGAGTGCTCGCGTGGCGCGTCACGGCCTGATCGCGGCCGAGTGTGAGCAGTTGACGGGCGGGAAGCCCGACGCCGACGGCGTCGCCACCGCCGTGTCGGTCGACCTCGTTCCCCGGGCGGCCTTCGTGCAGCAGGGCGTTCGGACCATTGCTCGGGCGGCATCGTTCGAGGCGTTGATCGAAGCGGTGCGAGCCACGCCGTTCGACGCCGACCGATTCCGCATCGACGTCCACGACCCCACTGCTCGAGCGGGACGGGGTTCGACCGAGATCGCGATCGCAGTGGCCGACGCCGTTCCTTTCGGGCCAGACCTTCGAGATCCGCTCCACCGGTTCCTGGTGGTGCCAGGTGAGGACGGTTGGCGATTCGGTGAAGTGGTCACACGGACCGGTGCCGGCCACGTCCGACACCACGACAAGCCCTGGACGACCTCGTCGTCACTCGACGGGCGGTTCTCCCGGGGGCTGGTCAATCTGGTGCCGTCCGCGACGTCGCTGTTGGACCCGTGCTGCGGCGCCGGTTCGATCGTGCTCGAAGCCGCGTCGCTCGGCCTCGACGTGCGAGCGGTCGACTGGAAGCCTGCGATGGTCGGGATGACGAACCAGAACCTCGCTCACTTCGGATACCTCGCCGACGTCGTCCAAGCGGACTCGCGCACCCATCCCTTCGCGCCGGTCGATGCAATCGTCACCGACCTGCCCTACGGCCACGCCATCGACGCGGACGAACCGACCATCCGAGCAATCCTCGCGAACTGTGCTCGCACGTCGCCGCTCGGCGTGTTCGTCGCCCCGGCAGACTTCACACTGTGGCTCGAGGCCGCCGGCTACACCGACGTCGATGTCCACACGGTCGTGAAGCGTCGCGGTTTCACGAGGTGGATACACCGGGCCCGTTCGACGCTCGCGTCCTGATCACCATCTGATCGTCGCTGTTGCGAGTCGGCCGTTCTCGTTCAGGAACCGTCGGACCGAGCTGGTCAGGCCTCGGTGTCGCTGATTGCTTTCGACTCGCGCATCGCGCCGGCGAAGATGCCCTTCGCCATGAGCGAGGTCTCGACCTTGCGACGCTGTGAGTAGACGTCGGCACGAATCCCGTGGACCGTCGGGTCGTCGGGTGCAGCCCACGCAGCGAGGTCCGCGAGGTGGCTGGCGAGCCGGGCGTCGTCCGGGAGCACGTCCATCGCTCGAGCCGCCAGTCGATCCGCGCCGCCCGCGAGCGCGGCGAGTTCGCGCGCCAGCGTCGCGTCGGGTGACGGCTTGAGCCGGCTCGGGGCGCCGTCCCACCAGCCGCCGTACTGGCGCCAGATGTTTCGGACGACGAACTCGGGTTCGTCGTACAGCGGACGCAGATACGGCTTGGCAAGGAGTTCGGCATCGACCCCGACCGAGTGGATGATCGTGTCGAGGACTTCGCCTGCGTTCATCATCGCCACGACGTCGCGGACGAGCCCTTCGAGCGCACCGGCGATCGTCGTGAGCATCTCCTCGATGCGGTCCGCCCCGCCCACGGGGAGGCCGTGTGCCGGCAGCAGGATCTCGGGGCGCCGGGAGGCCATGTCGCGCAGTGCCGCAGCCCACTCGAGCGGGAAGCGCTGCACCTTCTGCGGGTTGCCCGCATTCGGGAAGTTCCAGATCACGAAGTCCCCGGCGAACATCCACTTCTCGTCGGGCATCCAACCCCAGAGGTGGTCGTCGGTCTCGCCTCGGGCGTGATGCAGCTCGATCGTCTTGTCCCCGACGCTGAGCGTGTCGTGATCTTCGACGACGTACGTCGGAGCGAGCGTGCCCTTCGGGATGAAGTCGGGTTCGTCGGCGTCGCCCATCTTGAAGTCGCCGCGCACACCGCCGAACTGGCGGGCGTTGATGAGCACGTTCCACGCGTTCGTGTCGCGGTAGCGAGCGAAGCGGCGTGCGACGTTCTCGTGGCCGACGACGGTCATGGCGTCGAAGGCGGCGTCGAAGGCCGCCGATCCTCCGACGTGATCGGCATGGCCGTGGGTGTAGACGAGATGGGACACGGGGGAGGAGGTCCACCCGGTGATCGCGTCGACCACCGCGGTGCCGGTCTGTTCGTGCGAGGCATCGAACGCCACGAGTCCATCACCGGAATCGACGACGACACTGTGTGAGAAGGACTCGACGACCGCAAGCCCGTCGGCGACTTCGGTGAGCTCCTGAGTGATCCGATTGAACGGACGATCGTTGTCGCCGGATTCGATGATGTCGGCGGAGAGCTGCAAGAGGTCGTCCATCGACGAACGGTAGCCCGCCACGAAGTCCCCAGTGCGGGCCGCGCCGATCGCGCATCGTCGTCGCTGCTGTGATGGGCTGGAGCGATGACGCAGGATCTGTGCACCTCTTCGATCGAGAACGGCGTCGCGCTGCTCTCGTTCAACCGGCCCGACTCGATGAACGGAATGACGGGCGACATGGAGGTCGCCTACTTCCGACGCCTGCTCGCAGCGGAGGCCGATCCAGCGGTTCGGGTCATCGTCGTCACCGGGGCCGGCCGAGCGTTCTGTCCCGGCGCCGACCTCGCACACCGACCCGGAGAAGACGAGGAGCCGCTCCCGAACGGCTCGATGCCGCGCACGATCCCGCTCGACATCTCCAAGCCGATGATCGCCGCCATCAACGGTGCGTGCGCCGGCGTCGGCCTCGCCTACGCGCTCCAGTGCGACGTGAGGTTCGCTGCGCACGGAGCGAAGTTCACCACGGCCTTCGCCCGCCGTGGGCTCATTGCGGAGTACGGGATGGCGTGGTTGCTGCACAGCATCGCCGGTCGTCAGGTCGCGCTCGACCTGTTGCTGTCGGCCCGAGTGGTACTCGCCGAGGAGGCAGCGGAGCTCGGGATCATCTCGAAAGCAGTACCCGGCGACGATTTGATGCCGACGGCGATGGCGTACGCCTCGGACCTCGCAGCGAATGCGTCACCGGCGTCGATGGCGACGATCAAGCACCAGGTGAACGCCGAGTTGTCGATGTCCGCATCCGATGCACTGATGAACGCCGAAGCGCTGATCCGCGAGTCGCTCGCAGGCGCCGATGTGATCGAAGGGATCAACAGCTTCCTCGAGAAGCGTCAGGTCGATTTCGCTCCACTCGGGGACGGGACCAGCTTCGGCTGGATGGCCCGCTGACCGAGACGCCGTTGCCGTCAGGCGGTCACGGCAGCTTCTTCGGCCGCGGGCACAGGTGTGGCGGGGCCACGAACCGATCGTCGGCGGACGGTCTCGGCGATCGCGATCCCCAGCGGGGCAGAGAACCAGATCGAGATCAGCAGCGAGGCGGACTCGTAGTTGCGCAGCAGCGGCCCGGTCACGACCAGCATCACTCGGAAGAGCCAGAAGGCGCCCCACATCGAACCGGCGAAGCGGATCATCCAGATGCGGTGCGCAGCGTGGTTGCCGCGACGGATGGTGACCACACCCATGATCGCAGTGCCGTAGACGAACGCCGACATCGACCAGAACCCGACCATCGCCATGTTGCCGCCGTACTCGCTGACGTCACCGTGCTCGGTCGACAGCCACAGTGCGAAGAACGTGCCGACGCTGACGGCGCCGAAGGAGACCCGACCGATCAACCGGTGGCGAGTCCGGTTGGCGCCTGTTCCCGGGCGGAACAACTGGTAGTGCATCAGGACGAAGGCCACGGTGTTGAAGAAGATGTGCCCGTACAGCAGGTTGTTGCGCAGCGCAGGGCCGTTGGCGAATCGGTCGTAGAACGCAACACCCCATGATTGGTGGTTGACGTAGCGGTCGCCCCACACCGTGCAGGCGTTCTCCGGGCACCGAGCCAACGCCGCCGCGCCGTCGTCCCGACCGAGCCCGATGTTGTCGAAGACGTCGTAGATGCCGATGAAGTTGGCGATCCCGTTCGCAGACCCCGCAACGAGGTATCGGACGTTCAAGAAGAGCAGGATCGCAATACCGAACGCAAGGAACCTCCGGTACGAACGCTGCTTGACCGCGATGCCGAGGAGTCCGGCCCAGACCACCAGCGCCGCGTAGAACCCGAGCACCTCGTACGACACGGTCATGACTGCAGCCCTTGCGAGCTCGTTCTGTCGGTCATCGTGTGACCTCCCCGCCACCGATGGTACGAAAGCGGGGCCGAACAGAGCGTCATCGGACGTGACGAGTCGGCGACGGTTCCTCTGCGATGCATGGTGCCATGCGCCACCAGCAGTCCCTGTGAGCACGTGTGGACAGCCACCGTCGGTCGGAACGAGAGTGATCTCCGGACGTCGATCGTCGTCAGCAGCCCCTCGCTCTGACCCGGATCGCCGACCGATGCGACCTTCTCGGATTCGACCGACAGGCCAGCGGGTACGTCGCCTGCGGCGGACCGACCAGGTCCGTCTCATTCAGACAAACCCGAGAGTTCGATCGATCCGAGGCAGTGAAACAGCGATGACGAAGGAGCCAAAAGACATGGAGAACGACGTGGGAATGCGCGACATCGCGCGCCTCATCGCACCGGACGCCGACATCGTCGCCGCATCGAACCCGGAGCCCGTCCTTCGTGCCATGAACGTGGTGGCTGTCTTCGAATCCGACGACACGTCGAGAAACGCCGTCCTCGCATTGGAGGATCTGGAGGACGACGACTCGGCGATCGGGCTCACCGCGCTCGGCCACGAGCGCCGGGCTCGAGGGGTGCAACCCGAGGATTCGGAGATCGCCGGTGATGCGTTGCGACGAGCGGCCAAAGGTGCGGCGATCGGAGCGGTGGTGACCGCCGTCGTGATCGGTGGTGCAACGGCACTGTTCGCGGTGTCCGGTGTGGTCGTCGGTGCAGCGCTCGGCGGCGCATTGTTCGGCGCGTTCGTCGGCGGCGTGTGGGGTGCGTTCGTCCGCTTCGGTGGCAGCGACGCCTATCGCCAGACGTTCGTCAAGAACGAGCACGGAGTCTCGCTCGTGTCGTTGCACACCAACGATGCGACGAAGGCGCAAGCAGCTCGGGAGCGGTTGGCGCTGCAGTCGCTCTCCACGCCGATGATGTTCCGACGCGACGGCGACAAGGTGTGGGCGGAGGACTGACGCGCCTCCGAAACGAGAGCATCCGAACCCCTCGAAACGGGGTTCGGATGCTGCTGATGTCTCTCGACATCATTTGGGGGCGACTCGTCGAACTGGTTTCGACCATCCCCGAGAGGGGCCACCGCACGCTCTGGGAGTCGCTCGTCGGTGCGCCGCTCGCTGACTCCGTCGCAGCGGTACCCGACGAGGCGGTTGCCGGGTCGGTGGCACAGCAGACGCCGTCGGCGTTGGTGGCGTCGGTCGGGTCGTCGTCGAGCACGGTGTAGAACTCCCACATCCCGATCGGAACCTCAGGAGCGGTGACGTACACCTTGTCCTGGATTGCGTGGCAACACGCCTCCTGGGTCGACACCCGCGTCTCGAGGCCACGCTGGTCGAACGCGGCGGTCGCAGCTTCGACCGCAGCGCTGTCCAACATCTCGACGCCGAGATGGATCAGCGCGCCGTCCGGGTTCGGGTTCTCCAACAGCACCAACTTGAGTGGCGGGTCTTCGACGACGAAGTTTCGCGTACCCGGATCGGGTCTCTTTTGGGCTGGGTACCGAACAGTCGGGAGTAGAAGGTTGGTTGCCGACTCGATGTCGGTCACGTTCAATGCGAGTTGCACTCGGCTGGTCATGGTCAATCCTCTGGTCGTTGTGAAGTAGCTGACACCCCTACAGACGACGCACCACACCGATCGAAGGAACGACACTGTCGGTCGCAGGCAGTCGACACGGCGCGGGTTCGACCATGGCACCGGAACGCGATTCATCGGGGCTGGCGCGAAGTTGTGCGTCGACTGTTGATTGCTGCTCGGTGATGAATCGGAGATCGTCGTCGTTGGCCTGGCTTGGCTTGGTGTGTCACGAATCGTGAGGAGTCGTGCGATGTCGTTCAGGGCGAGTCCTGCAGACTGGAGGGCGCGGATGAGCGGAACTCGGTCACAGTCACGGTCGTCGTAGTTTCGGTAGTCGCTGGGCTCGCGCTCTGGGTCGGGCAGCAGCCCGATCGATTCGTAGAAGCGGATGGTCCGTGTTGTCTCGTCGACCCCGCTGGCGAATTCGCTGATGTGCATCTGGGTCCTCGCTTGTGATGTCCTGACCGGTCCCGATGGTTCAGTGGTGTGCGTGGGCGGGTGGCTCGTTGTTGCTGTAGGCCGGAGGGTCGGCGGTGAAGGTGTCGTGGCAGCGGGCGGAGCAGAAGTGATACGTGGTGCCGTCGTGTTCCTCGGTTGCGGCGGCGTCGGCTAGCGTCGATGGTCATTCCGCAGACGGGGTCGGTCACCTGCTCGGAGTGAGGCGCCGCCGTTTCGTCTTGGCCGACTTCGACGGTGGGTTCGCCGATTGCACCGAGGTTGGTGGTGTCGATCGGGCGGGGGTGCCATCGGCGGAGTCGGCTGGCGTTGGCGACGACGGACAGGCTCGAGGCGGCCATTGCGCCGGCGGCGATCATCGGGCTGAGTTGGACACCGATGAAGGGGTAGAGCACGCCGGCGGCGATGGGGATGCCGATGCCGTTGTAGACGAATGCGAGGAACAGGTTCTGGCGGATGTTGCGCATCGTGGATCGGCTGAGGGTGATCGCGGTGACGACCCCGTCGAGCGCACCGGAGATGAGGGTGATGTCGGATGCTTCGATCGCGACGTCGGTCCCGGTGCCGATCGCGAATCCGACGTCTGCTTGGGCCAGTGCTGGGGCGTCGTTGATGCCGTCGCCGACCATTGCCACGACGCCGCCTTCGTCCTGCAGCCGTCGCACTTCGAGGGCCTTGTGTTCGGGGAGCACTTCGGCGAGAACTCGTTCGACACCGACTTGGCGGGCGATCGCGGCGGCGGTGCGGGCGTTGTCGCCGGTGATCATCGCCACCTGGATACCAATCGAACGCAGCGAGGCGATCGCAGCAGCGGATTCTTCCTTGACGGTGTCGGCCACGGCGATCACACCGCCGGGCTGGCCATCGAGGGCGACGAGCATCGGCGTACGGCCCGCTTCGGCCAGGCTGTCCATCTGGGCGGACAGTTCGCTCGTGTCGATGGAGGCATCGTCGAGGAGTCGCCGGTTGCCGATGAGGATCTCTCGGCCGTCGACGATCGCCCGGATGCCTTTGCCGGTGATCGAGTCGAACTGGCTCGGCTCAGACAACTCCAGCTCGCGATCGCGGGCGCCGGTGACGATGGCGCGGGCGAGCGGGTGTTCGGAGGACTGCTCGGCGGACGCAACGAGGCGGAGGAGGTCGTCCTCGTCGACGTCAGCCGACGTGACGACGTCGGTGAGTGCGGGTTCGCCGCGGGTGATCGTGCCGGTCTTGTCCAACACGATCGTCGTGATCTTGTGCGCCGTTTCCAACGATTCAGCCGAGCGGATCAGGATGCCCTGCTCGGCACCTTTGCCGGTCGACACCATGATCGACAGCGGTGTCGCCAGCCCGAGCGCACAAGGGCACGCGATGATCAGGACTGCGACCGCCGCGACGAGTGCGAGCGTGAACGCCGGGGCGGGGCCGACGACGAACCAGGTGACGAACGTGGTGATCGCGATGAACATCACGGCGGGCACGAAGTAGGACGACACCATGTCGGCCAGTCGTTGGATCGGGGCTTTGGAGCCTTGGGCTTGCTCGACGAGTTTGATGATCTGGGAGAGCATCGTGTCGGCGCCGACGTTGGTGGCTTCGAAACGGAAGGCACCGGTCTGGTTGATGGTGGCGCCGATCACCGTGTCGCCGGTCTCTTTGGAGGTCGGGATCGATTCACCGGTCACCATCGACTCGTCGAGGGTGGAGCGTCCGTCGACGATGACGCCGTCGACGGGGACCTTCTCGCCGGGCCGGACGAGGACCACGTCGCCAGCGACAACGTCTTCGATGGGAACCTCGACTTCGGCACCGTCGCGGATCAACGTCGCTGTGCGCGCTTGGAGGCCGATCAGTTTGCGGATCGCTTCGCCGGTGCCGGCTTTGGCTTTCACTTCGAGGAGACGGCCCAACAGGATCAGGGTGATGATGACGCCAACCGCTTCGTAATAGACCTCGCGAACGTCGACCGGTACCGCCGACGGGGCGATCGTCACGAGGAGGCTGTAGCTGAATGCTGCGATGGTGCCGATGGTGATCAGGCTGTTCATGTCGGCGGTGCGGTGGCGCAGCGTGAGCCAGCCGGTGCGGTGGATCGGCCAGCCCGAATAGAACATCACCGGTGAGATCAACACCAGCTGGAACCACCGATTGAGAAGAAGCTCGGGCATCCAGTTTGCGCCAAAGAGGTCGACGGCCATGACAGCGAACACGACAGGTGCAGCGAGGACGGCACCGATGAGCACACGCCGTGAGATGTCGGCGATCTCGGCTTGGCGTTGGGCGGCCTCGTCATCCTCACCGGCGGCGCTGCCAGGTGCGAGGCGCGGGACCAGCGTGTAGCCCGATTCGGCCACCGCAGCCTGCAGCTCGTCCGGGGTGACCTGGGCTGGATGGTACGCAACGGTGGCCCGCTCGGTTCCGAAACTGACGTCGACGCGGTCGACACCGGGGATTGCTCCGAGCACCGACTCGATGTTGACGACACACGACGCACACGACATGCCGCTCACTCTGAACTCGACCTGGTCGGTCGCCATGACATCGGTCGTCGTCGGCCCGACGCCAACGGCGCGAGCAACATCCGGCTCGGCGCCCGGGTCGGTTTCGTCGGTGAGAGAGCTGGCCGGTTCGACGACGAGCTTGCCGTGAATCATGTTCATGCCGCAGGCGAAGTCGAATTCGCCGACCTTGTCGGGAGTGAACTCCAAGGTGGCCGTCCCGAAGGCGGGGAGCGTCTTGGAGGCACCGAAATCGGCGAACACCACTCGTGATGTGCAGTCGCCGGCTTCTTGGCGATCGAAGTTGAGTCGCAACGGAACGCCCTGTTGGACGCGGATCAGGCTGGGGGAGTAGCCGCCCTTGACCGTGATGTCCACCTCCTGCGCCCCGCCGACCACGCTGGCCTGGCTCGCCTGTTTGGGCCCGAAGAAGAACCACCACAAGAATCCGGCCAGCAGTAGCCCTGCCCCGATCACGATTACGTCGACGACGTCCATTGAGTTCCTCCAGATAGTGGCTATCGACCAACGTACGGCTGGACCCGAGCACGACGTAGGGCCATAGGTCCCTACCCCCATTGGGTATTCGATGTGATGGTGGTGATCCCACGCGATCGGTCCCCGGATCTGGAAGTGAGTGATCGAGATGTCGACCGACACAGCAACCCGAACCGATTCCGTCCTCGCGGCATCAGGAATCTGGAAGGCATACCGACGCGGCGTGTGGCCACGTCAGCGCACGTTGCAGGTCCTCCAAGGAGCTGACCTTTCGATGTCGCCGGGTGAGATCGTCGGCCTCGTCGGTGAGAACGGGTCGGGCAAGAGCACCCTGATGAAGGTGCTCGTCGGCGACCTGGCAGCCGACTCGGGCACGCTCGACCGGACCGAGAGTTTTGGCTACTGCCCCCAGGTCCCGGTGCTGTACGAACGGTTGACGTGCGACGAGCACCTCGACCTGTTCGGTGCCGCGTACAGCCTCGCACCCGGCGACCTCGTCCGATCACGGGAAGCGCTGTACAAGGACTTGGACTTCGTCCGTTTCGCCGACACGCGAGTCGAGGAACTCTCAGGTGGCACTCGCTCCAAACTGAACCTGGCGCTCGCGATGTTGCACGACCCGGCGTTGTTGTGTCTCGACGAACCGTACGCGGGTTTCGACTGGGACACCTACGAGCGGTTCTGGGAACTCACCGCAGTGCGCCGATCCGCCGGCGCGAGTTTGCTGATCATCAGCCACTTCATCGCTGACGAGGAACGGTTCGATCGGATCTATGACCTGATCGATGGACGAAACGGTGCTGCGATGACGCTGGCACTCGCCGTCCGTTGGCTGGTCGAGTACGCCCGACGACCACTCAACTTGGCGCTGCTCGTCGCGATCCCCGTCATCTTCGTCACACTCTCCGCCGGCGCGTTGACCGACTTCGCCGACATCCTCGGTGGGGTGACCGATCTCGGCGAGGTCGAAGCCGCGACGGCGGGATGGGCGGCTGCCGTCCTGGCCGGTGTTGCCGGGTTCTTCCACGTCTCGACGTCGCGCGACGCCGACCGCCGACTCGCCGGCGCCGGGACCGGAGCGAGACGAGTTGTCGCGTCGAGGTTGGCCTCGACGCTCGTCCTCGCGGGACTCGCGGCAATCGGTGCGCTGATCGCGCTGCGACTGCGAACGACGGGCTTGGCCTTCACGCCCCGCGTGGTAGGCGCGACACTCCTGTTTGCGTTGATCTATGCGGGGATCGGCGTGACGGTGGGTGCACTCGTCCGGTCGGAGATGAACGGTTCGCTCATCGTCGTGTTCACCTGGATCTTCGACGTGTTCTTCGGCCCGGCGATGGGCAACTCAGCACCGATCATCCGCGTGTTCCCGCTGCACTTCCCGACCCTCGTCGTGACCGACGTGGCATCCGGTCACTCCGGCCGGCTCGGCGATCTCGGACTCGCCGTGATGTGGGCACTGCTCACAACGGTGATGGCGGCAACCGCGCTGACGCTCACCACCCGAACGCACCGACACCACGACGCGCCGATCGACCCCCGGCGTCCGTCGAATCACGGCAGCGCTGACCGCGGCGTCTCGACAACTTCGACGGATGCCGGCGATGTGGGTGCTGATCGTCGGGCTCCCGGTCGCGTTCATCAGCGGCGTCGATCGCGATCACGCCCGACGACCCGACTCCGGTCGAGTTGGTCGAAGGGGGCCGCCGGGGTCTGCAGATCGTGTCGATGGCCGATGTCCACGGTGCGGTGATGGTGCCGATCACCATCGGGTTCCTCGCGTCGCTCGCCGGGCTGTTCGTCATCATCGATTCGGCCCAGGGCGACCGCCGTCTCTCACTCACCCGCTTCCGCTCGGTCGAGATCCTCACCGTACGGATGGCCGTGATCGCCGCCGCATCGCTGCTCGCAACAGCGGTCGCGGTGGCGGTGACCGCAGTCAGCTTCACTGCGGTCAGTTGGCCGACCTTCATCGCCGCGAACGTGCTCGTCGCGCTCACCTACGCCACGATCGGGGTGATCGTCGGCCCACTCTTCGGGCGACTCGGTGGCCTCTACGTTCTGCTGCTGTTGCCGTTCATCGACATCGGATTGGCCCAGAACGCCATGTTCGACGCCGCACCGCCGACGTGGGGTCGCTACCTGCCAGCCCACGGTGCCGTGCGGGTGATGATGGACGGCGCGTTCACCCCGAGCTTCGACGAGACCGGGGCGCTCCTGCTCGCATCTGCATGGTTGGTTGCACTCACCGCAGCGGCCGCGGCCGTTTTCCGTCGAGTCACGATCGCGTAGATCAGGTCTCCGGGTCGATGTGTTCGCGGCAGAGGTCGGGATGGGTCAACGGGAGATGGTGATCGGCGCCAGGAATCAGTGTGACCGTCGTGTTGACGCACGCGGGCGCCAGCGAGCTTGCGAAGGCGGAATCGCCCACCTGGTCATTGGTTCCCCACACCAGTTCGACGATGGTTCCACTGCCGTCGAGGCGACCGAGGTGATCCTGCCAGCCTGCATCGGTCACGAAGTGACGCATTGCGTCGCGGTATGCCGGCCAGGTGTGCAACGCGACCGACCGTGCAATGGGGACAGGAAGTGTCGGGTCGAACGCTGCGGTGAGCCAGCGGGCAGCCGTGCGGTGGCGGCAACTGACCGCACAGACCTGTTCGGCCCAACCGGTGTCGAGCACGAACAGCCGCGCCATCGCACTCCCAGAGATGTGTGCGAGCGCCGCGTCGGCTGTCGGGTAGATCGGTGCACCCCAGCAGACAACCCGGTCGATCCGATCCGCGTGACGCTCTGCCCATCGCAACGCCAGCGCCGAGCCCATCGAATGGGCTCCGATCGTCCACCGCCGCTCGAACAACCCGGTTCTGTCTGCGAGTTGGTCGAGTGCGGCGAGATGATCGTCGATCGAGAACGCCGAACAATTCACGTCCATCGAACGCCCGAACCCGAGCAGGTCGGGAACGACGAGGCGATGCGTCGCCGCCAGCTCGTCGAACGCCGCACCGAACACGTCCCCGCTCGACACCAGACCGTGCAACAGCACCACGGCCCGATCGCCATCACCGCCGACCCGGGCGAACAACGGACCGGTTGTGTCGGCTGCGAGTGACGGTCGTGTCCACGTGCGTACGGCAGGAGACAGTGCGTGGCGCGCGATCCAGGATGCCGGTGCGGCTGCCACGGTCGCGGCCGTGAGTGCGGTTCTGGTGAACGGCTTCATCTACGTACAGCCTGACGCCGAGAATGGGGGTGGGGGTTGGGACCTATGGCCCTGAGCGATGTCACGGTCGAGGCGCACGATGAAGTGGAAGGACCTCGACGACGACGGTCCTCACGAAAGGTGCACGACATGACCAAATCAAACCTCACGTCAACGCCGAGATCGAACGGGCAAAGCAAGCCGAAAGATCAACCATCGACGAAGTGGTCGCGTTGGCGGCCGTCGGTCAACATCACACCTGTCGAGCGAGGCGGCCGGATCCTGCTGGGCGCATTCATCATCGTGGCAGGCGTCGTGCTGCTCGTCGCTGGCGGGAGTGTGCTGGCGATCGTGGTCGAACTGCTCTTCGTGGCTGCGGGATTCGACCTGCTGGCCACCGGAGCGCTCGGTCATTGTCCGCTCTACCGCAAACTCGGCCACGTGCCGACATCCCTGCGGAGGGCGGTATGACGAACAGACCCCAACCCGGCAGGCCCGACCACGCCGTGCACCCCAAACCAGCGGATCCATCCCAGCACGACAGCCACGGCGGCCACGGCATGCATGGCTGGATGATGATCGTCTGTTGCATACCGATGCTCGTGATCGCTGCGGTCCTGTTGGCCGTCGGGGTCGTCAGCGTCGGGTTCCTGGTCTTCGTCGTCGCATGCACGGCGATGATGGTCCTCATGATGCGTGGGATGTCCGCTGGCGGCTCGAGCGGGCTCTGATCGCAACTCTTGATCGGCCCGGTCTGGACAACGGTGGGACCGGCCCGTCGCGACTTGCACCACGTTCCGGTGACGAGACACTGCTCCGCCTCCCCGAAGCGCTCGATGACCGGACCCGACGACGAAACCGCTCCACCGATGTGATGACCCGCCGATGCGATCTCTGAGCGAACGGTTCCAACCTGGCGACGGCGCATGGACGCGCCGGCAACGTTGGCGTCGCGAGCGGCAGATCGTCGGGGCACTCGCTCGGCACGGACTCGGAATGACGTTGGCACGCGCCGGTCTGCGTTGGTTGTTCCCGTTCCAGTGGGGTCTGCTCGGTCACGGTCGGCGAGATGAGTCGTACTCGGGTCCGGAGCATCTGCGGATGGCGTTCGAAGATCTCGGGCCGACGTTCATCAAGCTGGCGCAGATCTTGAGTACCCGTGGTGATCTCGTCGGTGTCGAGTACGCCGCCGAACTCGCCAAGCTGCAAAGCGCCGTACCCGCCGTGTCGTTCGCCGTTCTCGGCGCTGTGCTCGACGAAGAACTCGGCGCACCCCATGGAGACGTCTTCGCCTCGATCGACAGCGTTCCGCTCGGCTCGGGCTCGATCGGTCAGGTCCACCGTGCGACGTTGCAGTCCGGCGACGCGGTCGTCGTCAAGATCCAGCGACCCGGTGTTTCGGCCGCGATCGCATTGGACCTGGCGATCCTCCGCGGATGGCTCGTCCGCTACCGGGCAAAGCGGCAGTCGGCCACGAACATCGACAGCACCGCATTCTTCGACGAGTTCGCATTCACACTGATGAGCGAACTCGACTACACCAACGAAGGCGAGAACGCCGACCGTCTTCGCCAGATCCATTTCGACGACGACCAGGTACACATTCCGGCAATCCATTGGGATCAGTCCACTCGAGCGCGTCCTGGTGATGGACGAAGTGCGAGGGTCGGACTTCGGAGACCCCACCCTCGACCAGCGCCTCACAAAAGCGACCGCCACCGCCTTGCGACGACCGCTCTCCACGCCGCGTTCGTCGAGATCTTCCACGAAGGGTTCTTTCACGCGGACCCGCATCCGGGCAACTTCGTTGTCACCGACGACGGCAAGCTCGGATTGATCGACTTTGGAATGGTCGGATCACTCACCGACCGTCAACGCGATCACTTTCTCGAGTTCGTCCGGTCGATCGGAGCGAAAGACAGCGCTGCGATCCTCGATGCCTGGTGGGCAATGGGTGTCACCGAACCCGAGGCCCAACGTGCGGGTGTCGTGCGCGACCTGGATCACCTCTTCCATCGTGTCGGGAACAAGTCGCTCCAGGACATCGCAGCAGGCGACATGGTCGGCGACTTGATGCGCATCGCTCATCGTCACGACCTCGATCTTCCACCGAGCCTGGCGTTGTTGTTCAAAGTCCTCGCGATGCTCGAGAGTGCTGCGGTGTTGATCGATCCGGAGTTCTTGTTCTTCCAGGCGCTCGAACCCGAAATCGCCGAACTCGTCAGGGGCCAGGCTTCGCCTGTCGTAATGAGTCGACGTGTGGGCCGCAATGCGCTCGACATGGCCCGCCTTGCCGAAGGGTTTCCGCAACGCGCCGAGCGTCTGCTGCAGCGGCTCGAAACCGGTGACATCGAGTTCACACCACGGCACGAAGGGCTCGAACGTGGTGTCGAAAAGATCGGGCGAGTACTCGACCTTGTGGCGGTGATCGCCGCAGTCGGCCTGTTCCTGATCGCTTCGGGTATCTACGTCCTTGCCGCTGAGACCGCCGGTCCCGCTGGATCGAACCGGCTCGATGTCTTACAGATACTCCTCGGCATCGGTGGTGGCATGCTTGCGCTGCTGGCTGCGCAGGCCATCTGGACGAGACGCCGATGACGACGTCTCCACGTTCCACCCCGTCTTCGACCCGCTGTCGGTCACAGATGAGCCCTGTTCGAAGCCCGCTCTGACGCTGGAAGGGGACGGAATCACGGAGCGGTCCTGGTGCCTTGTGCAGCACTTGGCGCAAAATCATGTGCCAGCGGGGGAGTTGGGCCGGGGCGATCGGACGAACCCGAGATTCACGACGTCGAGGACTCGAACTCGTCTAGACCGTTCGAGGAGTGTCGGCCTGGCTCGGTTCGGCAGCGAGTCGCTTGTGAACGAGGTGCTTCTGGTCGTCGGTCAGGGGGCGGTTGCTTCGAACGGTCACCGTCGTCACGCCGGTCGGATGGTCTTGCGTTGCCAGGTCGGGCAGAAAGATCACTCCGGTCAGGCCGACGTCGTTCGAAGCGGACTTGAGGCGCTGGGCTGCGTCGTCCTCGACGTGGTTCCACTGCGTCGTGGCGATGGCGATGTCCGAACTCGCCGGGAGCTGGGAGAAGTTGGTCACGCTGTCGATCGCTGAGTGCCCGGCGTGCCAGGTCGCTCCGACATCGGTGCGGACACGGATCGAAGCAGGACCCATCAGGTCGATCGTGCCGGACACCTCGATGCCCGACATCGTCACCGACACTCGATCTCCCACCGCGTAGCGGTCCTCGAGGAGCGCCGTGGTTCCGGCCATCAGGTTCTTGATGATGTCCTGGCCCGACAATGCAATGGCGAGTCCGATGAAGCCGGCGCTGGAGACGGCGTACACGGGGTCCACCCCGAGCAGGTGGAGCCCGATCAGGACAGCTCCGACGAAGATGAGTGAGGTCACGAAGTGGCCGAGCATCCGAGATGCAGCGTCGGCGCGCTGACGACGGCGGATCTCGACATCACTGTCCAGGTCGCTGATCCGACGCAGTCGAGTGCGCCAGGTGCCCGGGTGGTCCTGGGCACGGCGAACAGACCGTCGAGTCGAGGCTCGAATTGCTCGGCGAGCGATCCACGAGAGCATGAACGCTGACGGCATGAGGACCCCCAGTTCGAGCAACGTCGAAAAATTGCTCGTCACATCGAACGGTACGGGCGCTTGCAGAGTCATTCCACGGAACCTATGGCCGAGCAAACAGTGGTGTCGGTCGGGTCGACGAGACGAGCGGCTCACCTGT
This sequence comes from Ilumatobacteraceae bacterium, assembly GCA_963797925.1. Lineage (GTDB taxonomy): Bacteria > Actinomycetota > Acidimicrobiia > Acidimicrobiales > Ilumatobacteraceae > Ilumatobacter_A. The sequence continues at coordinate 1,237,754 of CAWCQZ010000004.1, forward strand.
GCGGAGGCCTCTCTGGCTCTGGTTCAGCCGAGCCATCCGGCGATCCCGACGAACGCGATGATCATGACGAACAGGATCGCCAGGAGAGGAGCGACGAAGCGGAGGTAGACGTTGTACTTGACCTTTGCAAGTGCCAGTCCGCCCATGACGACCGCCGAGGTCGGGGTGAACAGGTTCATCCATCCCGATGCTGCGGTGTATGACGTGACCGACAGGGAACGGTCGACCTCTGCGAAGTCCGAGAGTGGTGCGAGAATCGGCATCGCGAGTGCAGCGTGTCCTGAACTCGACGGCACGAGGAACGCGAGTGGAATGTTCAACACGAACAGCAACCCGGCGAACACTCCCGACGACGTGCTCGAGACCGCTGATTCGAGTGAGTTGAGCACGGTGTCGGTGATCTGGGAGTTGTTCATGATGACCGTGACGCCGCGGGCCAACACGATGACGATGCCGGCGGCGATGAAATCGCCGGCGCCACGAGCGATCGTGTCGGTGAGTGACTTCTCGCCGAGTCGGGCCACGAGTCCAACGACGATGGCCATCACGATGAACAGGGCGGCGAGTTCGGGGAAGTACCAGTCGAGCTGCCACGAGTAGGACGCGGCGTCGGCCCCTTGGAAGATCTGTGCCCAGGGAACGATCGCGAAGATCATGAATGCGAAGGTCGCGGCCATCACCCACAGGACGTTCTTGCGTTGCCGGGTGAGCTCGGGAGCCTGCACGCCTCCACGAAGGTGGTCGTCAGCGGCGTCGAATCCGGTCAGCGAGTTCGCCGGATCTGCCTTGACCCGACGGGCGTAGCGCACGACGTATCCGATCGCCACCGCGGTGAGCGACACGAACATGACGAGGCGCAGCACGATCCCGTCGCCGATCGAGATGCCCGCCGCGTCAGATGCGACACCGGTGGCGAACGGGTTGACCGTCGAGGTGAGCGTGCCGACGCCCGCACCAACAATGATCACACCGACGGCGGTGAGTCGGTCGTAGCCCAAACGGATCATGAGGGGGACGACCAGGGCGTAGAACCCGAGTGTCTCCTCGGCCATCCCCTCGGTCGTACCACCGATGGCGAACAGCATCATCAACACGATGACGAGTGGGACGCCGCGGCCACCGAAGCGTTCACCGATCCGGCCGATGCCGGCGTCGATCGCTCCGGACTCGAGCGTCATGGTGATGAAGACGCCGATCGCGAGCACGAAGAGGAACACGCCAGCGGCGCCGAACAGTTCTCCTGACTCGTAGGGCCCGATGAACCCGGTCTCTGACGACTGGACACCGAACAGCCCGTTGACCGGAGCAAGGAACAGCTCGTACAGCCGATCCGTGAACGACAGCCCAGCGCCCACCGACTCGTAGCTGCCAGGGAGAGGACTACCTGTTTCGGGGTTGAGTGCGTACTGGCCCGTCGGCACGATGAAGGCGAGTAGCCACACCACGACCGTGACCCCGAACAAGACGGTGAACGCGCTGGGAAAGCGCCACCGCTGCGAAGTTGGTTCGGACGCTTCACCTCCGAGATCGGTGCCGGCGTCCAGTGCGGCCGTCTTGGAGGTGGCCGTTCCCTCCTGAGGTTGACGAACGTCAGGAATCTGATCGTCGCGAACCTTCATCGCACCCACCCCACCCGGGAACTCGTTCGTGCGCTCTGGTGGGACACGATCGATATCGATGGTGCTGAGATCGACGGGGCTTCGCTGAAGCGGTGCTGCGTGTCGAGGTGATGGTCGGCTCGGTCACGGAGCTCCTCGGGCAAGGAAGCGTTGACTCGCTTCATCTCGTGACGAGAGCTGAAACGGCGTGCCGTCGTCACGTTGCGGTTCACGACACCGCCGGCGGCTGCCACTTCGGCCGGTGCCCGATTGGAGCCGTCGGTGCCGACGACTATGTGTTGGTACATGTGGGGTCCTTTTGGGTACGGACCGGTGCTCGATGTTGCCGATCGCCTTGTCCCATCGTGGGCTGAACACGACGTCGCACACAGGGCCGAAGGTCCCTGTCTCGCACGGTCGCCACGACGAGAGACTCGTGCCTGCTGGTGATGGGACTGAGCGACACTTCGACGAGGAACTGAATGCCGTTCTGGCAGCGACCCATCAGCACTCACTCACTGCCAAGAGCAGGAAGACCTTGATCATCCGGTCAGGCTCCCTCGCCATCGCGTACGCCTCGCATTCCGACGACTCGGCGCCCATGATCCAGCAGCCCGGTCGAGGACTGGGCGCTGCGCAGGAGACGAGGTGAACCCTCGTCGGCGAGTGCTCCGCGCCGTATTCGTGCGAGACCGGGTCGTCGATGGCGGTCCGAGTTCAGGGTTCCCAGCCGATCGACGAATCCGGCTCGACACCGTCGAGCACGTGGAACCGTCGACCGGTGATTTCAGCCGGTGTGATCCGAACGAAGTTCGGCTTCGGGTGAGCAGCCCAGGAGAAGAGCGGCAGATCCTCGGCAGCGAAGACTTCGTCCATTCGTTCCACCTCGTGTGCGCGTCCCTTCACGACGACGCTCCACGCCGTTCGCTTCAGCGGCTCGTATCCGTCGATTTCGAACGCAACGTCGTGAAGGAGTGCGGACGCCGCGAACTTGGTTCCGGCGCCCGTCCTGAACGTCAAACAATGATCGTCGATGACGAAGTTGATCGGAAAGATGTCGGGCTTCCCTGCGATGGCGATCGCCAAGCGTCCCACGCTCGTCGAGTCGAGGAACGTCCAGCACTCCTCGTCGTTGAGGACTTCGGTCCCAGCAGCGATGTAGGTCATGACATCAGCTTCACCGCGGTAGATCGCGGTGCGACAGGGCCGAAGGGCTCGACGCACGACGATGCACGTTGTCGCGACGGCGGTGACGCGACACCGAAGCTCTCGACCTTTCGCCACAGTTGAAGGACTGTCTCCAATCGTTCCGAACAGCCGAGTCGTGATCGGCGTCGACATCTCAACTGGGCGCGCCTTGTGAAGGCGCGGGCGGGATCTGGAACCCACACGATGTCGAGTACCCGGTGACCGCCGTCGCCGAGCGTCGGAGCTGGCCTGCAGTGCAACCGTGGGCTTCGCAACCCTCCACGGGGCCGACTGGTCATCGGTCGGTTCGCACCTCGTTCGGAGACGGCATCGATCGGATAGCAGAACCAACCCCGGAGATCGGTGACGTACTGCTCGGTGACCTGTGTAGTGCAGCGGTCGGTCGCAGGCGGGACGACCGGATCGTCTGCTACATGTTCATTCGTCCGTCGGGGTCGGTGTGGGATCGCATGAAGAGCCGTTCAGCGACGATGACGAACGCGATGGCGGCTGCGGCGACGTAGAGGATGAGGGCGTCGGCGGAGGCTTTGACCCACAGGAACGCAATCAACACGACGACATCGAGCACGATCGCAGCGATGACGATGCCGGGCTTGACGTCGATGCGTGAGCGGAGGTGTCGGAGCAGGCCCCAGTGGATGGCGATGTCCATGATGAGATAGAAGATCGCGCCGAGTGCCGCGATGCGGCGGAGATCGAAGAGCACGGTGAGCGTCATGGCGAACATGACGGTGTAGACCATCGTGTGGATCCGGATCGTGCCCGGCATCGCGAAGTGACGATGGGGCACCTCCTTCATCGTGGACAGCATGGCCAGCATGCGGGACGCGGCGAACACGCTCGCGATGACACCCGACGCGGTCGCGATGACGGCGATCACGACGGTGAACCAGAGCCCGGCCTGACCGAACGCGGGTTCGGCAGCTCGGGCGAGCGCGAAGTTCTCGGCGTCGATGATCTCGGTGAGCGTGAGGTTGCCAGCGACCGCGATGGCGAGCACGAGGTAGACGACCGCGCAGATCACGATGGAGATCACGATCGCTCGGCCGGTGTTGCGGTGAGGATCGACGATCTCGCCGCCGCTGTTGGTGATCGTCGTGAAGCCCTTGTAGGCGAGGATCGAGAGCGCGACCGCTGCGAGAAATCCGTCGATGAAGGGCGAGATTCCCACCGGTGGTGGCGCCGTTGGTGAAGTTCGCAGAGCTGGCGTAGGCGAGGCCGATGACGGCAAACACGGCGAGCCCGGCGACCTTGAGGATGGCCATGATCCCGGCGGTGGCCTGGACGTACTTGTTTCCGGCGAGGTTGATCGCGAACGCCACGACGAGGAGCGCGACGCCAAGGGTGGGAACCCAGAACGAGGGGTCGCCGAGGTCGACGATCTGAAGGAGATAGGCGCCGAACGTGCGAGCGACAAGGCTTTCGTTGATGACCATCGAGACGTACATGAACAGCGAAAGCACACCCGTGGCGGTGCCGAGGCCGTATTCCTCTTTGAGGAACACCGCGACACCGCCCGAGGACGGATACGCGTTGGCGAGCTTCACGTAGGAGTAGGAGCTGAACCCGGCGACCACGGCGGCGACGAGGAACGCGAGCGGGAACAGATCGCCGGCAAGTCCCGCAGCTTGGCCGGTGAGCGCGAAGATTCCGGCGCCGATCATCACGCCGGTGCCGAGCGATACCGCGCCGGGCAGCGACAGGCTGCCGGCGAGCTTCGTCGCTCTCGGGGTGCTGCGACATCGCTGTGTCATGTTCTTCGGGTTGCTTGTCGTCCATGGCGGGGGAACTCCGTTCAGGCGGTGGTTGCGTCGAGCGCGGGCGACGAAGTCGCTTCGGTGTCGGGGGTGACGGTGGGATCGGTGCGGCTGCCCCGGTTGACGAGGACGATGCCGATCAGGGCCAGCGAGGCGCCGAGCGCGATCGCGACGGTGAGGACTTCGCCGTAGAACGCGATGCCGATCGTGAGTCCGAAGATGGGGACGAGGAAGCTGAATGCGTTGGCACGGGTGAGGGGCAGCGTTTCGAGCGCGGAGAGCCACAGCCCATAGGCGACGGCGGTACCGGGGAGCGCGAGGCCGAGCAGGATGAGGACGAACGTGGGGGACCAGTCGACGTCGCCGGGCGTCTCGGTGAGCGCGGCGATGAGGCTGAGGGGAATCATGCCGATCAGGAGCTGGGTACCGGCGGCCATCAGCGGGTCGACCGTTCCGGCGAGGTACTTGAAGGCCACGTTGCTGACCGTGATTCCGGCGGCTGCGAGTAGGACGAAGCCGATGCCGAGCAGGTAGTGGTCGTTGTTCTGCTGGGCGGTGAAGCCGGGTGCGGCGATGATCGCAATGCCAGCGAGGCCCACCGCGAGGCCGACGACGCCGGTCGTGCCGAGACGTTCATTGAGCACCATGTAGGCGAGAGCCGCCGCGAGAAGTGGTTGGGTGTTCGCGATGACGGTCGCCATTCCGGGGGCGATGTACTCGGCTGCGTGGAACATTCCCAGAAAGCCGAGTGTTGTCGCACCCCCGCCCGCGACAGTGAGCAGTAGCCAGTTGGTTCGCCCCTTGGGTACAGGTCGGCCCAGGACCAGCGCCGCACCGATGAGCGCGACACCTGCAATCAGCGCCCGCATGGCAGCGAACGTGATGTGTGGTGCGCGGTCCAGTCCGACCGTGATCAGCGGGAAACACGCTGACCACAGCGCCATGACCGCGATCACCTTGATCGTCGCCGTGCGAGGTCGGCCAATCGAGGTTGTTCTGTTTCGGATCATTCCGACCCGTCAACGACGGTCGGTGTTCATGAGGTGAGGACCACTTTGAGGGCGCCGGTGTCGGCGGCGTTTGCGAAGACGTCGTAGGCGTGTTCGATGTCGGCGAGTTCGAAGTGGTGGGTGACGAGCTGCGCAGCGTCGAGGTCGCCGTTCGTGATGAGGCGCATCAGGGTCGGCGTCGAGTACGCGTCGACGAGTCCGGTGGTGATGGTGACGTTGCGCGACCAGAGGTCTTCGAGGTGCAACGTCGCTGGTTTGCCGTGGACACCGATGTTGGCGACGTGGCCGCCCGGGCGGATCAGCGTTGCGGCGAGTTCGAACGTGGCGGGGATGCCGACGGCTTCGATGGCGACGTCGGCGCCGAGTCCGTCGGTGAGTGATCGGATGATCTCGAGTGGGTCTTCGTGTCCGTTGTTGATCGTGATGTCGGCGCCGCAGGTCTTGGCCGCGTCGAGTCGGCTGTCGGTGAGATCGATCGCGATCACCGTGGCCGGGCTGTACAGCTGGGCTCCGATGATCGCTGCCAGCCCGATCGGGCCGGCGCCGACGACAGCGACCACGTCGCCCGGTTGGACGTGACCGTTCAGGACGCCGACCTCGTAGCCGGTCGGCAAGATGTCGGCCAACATCAGAACGTCCTCGTCGGCGGCGCCGTCGGGAACCGGATAGGTCGAGAGGTCGGCGAACGGAACGCGGACGAGTTCGGCCTGGGTCCCGTCGATCGTGTTGCCGAGAATCCAGCCGCCACCGCCGATGCATTGCCCGGCGTGGCCGTCTCGACAGTAACGGCAGGTGCCGCACGACGAGATGCACGACACCAGCACCCGATCGCCGACCGCGACGCGCCGGCAGGCGTCGCCGATGTGGGTGACGGTGCCGATCGCTTCGTGGCCGAGCACGCGTCCGTCGGTGACCGCTGGGACGTCGCCTTTGAGGATATGGAGGTCGGTGCCACAGATCGTGGTCGCCTCGACCCGCACGATCGCATCGGTGTCATCGACGATCACCGGATCCGGCGTCTCCTCCCAGGCCTTGTTGCCGGGACCGTGGTAGACGAGCGCCTTCATGACAGCACCATCTGACGACGTGTCGCGACGATCGGGATCATTTGGTCGGGCATCGGAATGTTGATCATGGTGTTTCCTCTGATTGGGGCGGGATCGACCAGCGTTTGCTCGGGTTCGATCACTCTGACCTTCAACGTAGGAAGACTGGACGTCGAGCAACAGAGCACTAGGACCCCTTGGGTGTGACGCTCTGTCGGGTGTCGAATGAACACGATCAGATCGCCCACGACCTCCACAACGACGCCATCCAGGGGTCCACGTCGTTGCTCGTCGTCGTTCGGGTTGCATGTCCGGTCGTCGTGGCCCAAAGGTGTGTTCGGGTCTTGCGCCTCTAGTCGTGCCAGCGTCGACAGTTGACGGTGGAGTCCATGAGCAACAAGATCGTCGTGGGATACAACGGAACCGAGTCGTCGTCCAAAGCAGTCAGGTGGGCGGCCGACGAAGCACGAGTGCGAGAGGTCGCGTTGCGTGTCGTTTCCTGCTTCGAGTTCCCACCGATCGTGGGCGATGCCGGTTTTGGCGCCGGCGCCGTGTACGACGCTGTCCGTACGACAGCGGAGACCAACGCAGCGACGATTCGGACCTCGATCGGCGAATCGCATCCGGATGTGTCGCTCACCGTCGATGTCGTCCCCGGGCCGGCAGCGACGAGGTTGCTGGATGGTGTCGGGCCTGACGACCTCGTCGCGGTCGGTGCAAGCAGCCACGATGGTGCGGCCGCGTTCTGGCTGGGCACGACCCCGCGGCATCTGGTTCATCACAGTACATGCCCCGTTGCCGTCATCCGCGGAGCTGCCACCCGAGGCGGCCCCGATCGCGTGATCGTCGGAATCGACGGCTCGGCGGCATCAGGCGAAGCGCTCCGCTGGGCGGGTGACGAGGCCGATCGACACGGCGTCGAGCTGGTCGTCGTGCACGCATGGGACTACCCGTACGACCCGACCGACACCGGTTCCGTGCAGGGCCGCGATCTCACCGAAATTGACGCAGCCTCCACACTCGACACCGCTGTCGAGACGAGCGCGAGAGCGCTACGCAGCCGTCATCACCCCCACATTGGTCGAGGGTCGACCAGTCGCGGCGCTGCTCGACACCGCTCGCGACGGCGACATCATCGTCCTGGGTTCGCGAGGACGCGGAGCGATCCGCTCGCGGGTGTTCGGGTCGACCGCCAACAGCATCCTCGACGCCGCTGCGATACCGGTCGTGATCATCCGTGCGGATCCCGACGAAGATCATTCGACACACCTCGTGGCCGAACTCGCCAAGGCGACTGCGTGATGCTCCAGCATTCCCATCTCTCGAAAAGCCAACTCGTCGATCTCGGACAGGCCACCCCGGAGGCGGCCGGTTCAGGTCGAACGGGTGCTCAAGACATGAGCCGGGCATCTGCGACGAGCACCGACTCGAACGCGAGGAGGGGCAGCACCACTGCTACTGGGCGACTGTTGCGGCGACTGCTCGGCGACGGCATCGATGGTCTGCGGGTCGAGGCGTTCGACGGCACGGTCCTGGGTTCGCCTGCGGCTGGGACCACGATCAGAGTGGTGTCACCGAACTTCTTCCGGCGGGTGATCACAGGCCGCGGAAGCGAACTGGCGTTCAGTCGGGCATATGTCGCCGGTGACGTGGAGGTCGAGGGCGACATCTACGGGGTGCTGCGCCTCCGCGACCGGATCGGCAAGATCGCTCTCACACCGGGATTGGTGGCTGATGCAGCCAAGGTTCTCGGTGTTCGCCACGTCGGTGACCTCATGCGGTTCCGGCCGCTGCCGGCGCCGCCGGAGGAATTTGCTGTTCGGGGACGGTTGCACACCCGGGGCCGTGACGCGCGAGCAGTGTCATCGCACTACGACGTCTCGAACGACTTCTATCGGCTGATCTTGGGACCGTCCATGACGTACTCCTGCGCAGTGTTCGGGCGAGAACTCGAGAGTCTCGGTGACGCTCAGTTCGACAAGTACGACTTGATCTGTCGCAAGCTCGACCTGCGACCGGGTATGCGATTGCTCGACATCGGGTGCGGATGGGGCGGTATGGCTGTGCACGCAGCAGCGCACTACGGCGTGCGTTCGGTCGGTATCACGATCTCCCGAGAGCAGCACGACCTGGCGGCGAAACGGGTGGCCGAGGCGGGGCTCACCGAGCAGGTCGAGATCCGACTGCAGGACTACCGCGACATCACCGACGGCCCCTTCGATGCGATCTCCTCGATCGGAATGTTCGAACACGTCGGCCAAAAGCGCCTCGGTGTGTACTTCGACCAAGTCGATGGTCTTCTCGCACCTGGAGGGCGGCTCCTGAATCACGCCATCAACCGGTCCGTTGCTGCCCGGCGTGGTCGGATTGACTCCGACGGCTTTATGGGCCGCTACGTGTTCCCCGACGGCGAATTGCTCGAAGCCGGCCAGGTCGTGTCAGCCAGTCAACGAGTCGGGCCTGGAGGTTCGCCACGTGGAATCGCTGCGCGAACACTACGCCCTGACGCTGCGTCACTGGGTTCGGAATCTCGAAGAGAACTGGGACGAAGCGGTCGCTTTGACGTCGGCCGGTCGAGCTCGGGTCTGGCGGCTCTACATGGCGGCATCGGCAATCGGGTTCGAGACCGACGCGCTCAACATCACACAGGTGCTGGCGACCAAGACGACCGACGGTGCGTCCGGCGTCGAACTGCGGCCTCAGTGGGAGACAGCTGACCCAGACAACCTGCTGTGCATCGACGCTCGTCACCGGCCCGGGGATGGCCCGGGCGTGGTGCCGCCTGCTCTTGCCCTCCTTGCGGCCGACGCCCACCACGAAATGAAGGAACACGATGACGACTGATCCAGCAGCAACAGCGACAGCACCAGAGCCGCTCACCGGTGCCGACTTGGCAGCACTCGATGCGTGGTGGCGGGCGGCCAACTATCTGTCGGTCGGCCAGATCTACCTGCAGGCCAACCCGCTGCTGGCCGAGCCGCTGAGCGTCGATCACATCAAGGCGCGACTCCTGGGTCATTGGGGAACGAGTCCGGGTCTGAACTTCGTGTACGTCCACCTCAATCGGGCGATCATCGCTCACGACCTCGACATGATCTTCGTGGCCGGCCCCGGCCACGGAGGCCCTGCCGTGGTCGCCAACACCTACCTCGAAGGTACCTACAGCGAGATCTATCCGCAGGTCTCCCAGGATCTCGTTGGTCTCACCCGTCTCTTTCACCAGTTTTCGTTCCCCGGTGGCATCCCCAGCCACGTCGCGCCAGAAACGCCGGGCTCCATCCACGAAGGCGGAGAACTCGGCTACTCGCTGTCCCACGCCTACGGCGCAGCGTTCGACAACCCCGACCTGATCGTCGCGTGCGTGATCGGCGACGGCGAAGCCGAGACCGGACCCCTCGCGGCAGCGTGGCATTCCAACAAGTTCCTGAGCCCGGTCACCGATGGTGCGGTCCTGCCGATTCTGCATCTCAACGGCTACAAGATCGCCAACCCCACGGTGCTGGCCCGCATCGACGACGACGAACTCGACGCACTGCTCACCGGCTACGGGCATCACCCGATCATCGTCGAAGGTTCTGATCCCGACGACATGCACCACAAAATGGCCGCGGCAGTCGACGAAGCCGTCGGCAAGATCCGAGCCATCCAACGCCACGCACGCGACGCCCAGGACCCGACCCGGCCCCGCTGGCCGATGATCGTGCTCAAATCGCCCAAAGGCTGGACCGGACCGGCCGAGATCGACGGACTCCCCAGCGAGGGAACATGGCGGGCCCATCAGGTCCCTCTCACCGGTTTCAACGACAATCCCGACCACGTCACCGTCCTCCACGACTGGCTGCAGAGCTACCGGCCCGACGAACTCTTCGACGACGACGGCCGTCCCCGTCCGATTCTCGAAACGCTCGCTCCCACCGGACATCGAAGGATGAGCGCCAACCCCCACGCCAACGGCGGTCAACTCCTCAAAGACCTCCAGCTTCCCGACCTCGGCCAACACGCGATCGACGTCGCGGCCCCCGGACAGACCGATGCCAGCGCCACCCGCGCCGTCGGCGGGTACCTGCGCGACGTCCTCCGACTCAACCGGCAGCATCGCAACATGCGGATCTTCGGGCCCGACGAGGTCGCCTCGAACCGCCTCGGCGACGTGTTCGACGTCACCGACCGGGCATGGAACGCGAAGCTGCTGCCAACCGATGACCATCTCGACGCCGACGGCCGGGTCATGGAGATCCTCTCGGAACACACCTGCCAGGGCTGGCTCGAGGGCTACCTCCTCACCGGACGACACGGCCTGTTCACCAGCTACGAAGCGTTCATCCACATCGTCGACTCGATGTTCAACCAACACGCCAAATGGCTCGACACCACCCAAGACATCGGCTGGCGGGCACCGGTCGCGTCACTGAACTACCTGCTCTCGAGCCACGTGTGGCGCCAGGACCACAACGGATTCTCGCACCAGGACCCCGGGTTCATCGACGTCGTGGCCAACAAGAAGGCAAGTGTCGTACGCGTCTACCTCCCACCGGACGCCAACACACTGCTGTCCACGGTCGAGCACTGCCTGGCCAGCCGGAACTACGTCAACGTCATCGTCGCCGGCAAACAGCCTCAACCCCAATACCTCGATATGGACGCGGCTCGACTGCACTGTGCGGCGGGCATCGGCATCTGGAAATGGGCGAGCAACGACGACGACGGCGAACCCGATGTCGTGATGGGATGCGCCGGCGACGTCCCGACCCTCGAAACCCTCGCCGCTGCCGATCTGCTCCGCGAGCTGTTCCCCGAACTGAAGATCAGGGTCGTCAACGTCGTTGACCTGATGCGGCTCCAACCAACCGAAGAACACCCCCACGGCATCAGCGACCGAGACTTCGTCAGCCTGTTCACGGCTGACAAGCCGATCATCTTCGCCTATCACGGCTACCCGTGGCTCATCCATCGCCTCACGTACCGTCGACCCAACCATCACAACCTCCACGTCCACGGCTACAAGGAGGAAGGAACCACGACCACGCCGTTCGACATGGTCGTCCTCAACGACCTCGACCGCTACCACCTCGCCATCGACGTCATCGACCGGGTCCCTTCATTGTCCGGGTGCGGCGCCCATGCCCGCCAAACCCTCCAGGCCAAACTCCTCGAACACCACCACTACATCCGCGAACACGGCACCGACTTGCCCGACATCGTCAACTGGCACTGGCCGCAGCCAGGCAACGAGCCATGAGAACGTCAGAAGCCTCCAACCCAACTCGGGGATTCAGAGCCAGATTCTGCCGCTCCCGACCCCGGCGCATCCGTAGTTGGCCGCCGACCGCATCCGTAGTACGCCCCGATTCGCCGGACGCGACGAACCGGTACGGTCGCTAGCGCATGTGTTTTTCTGCGACTGCGAGCTTCGCCGCGGGCGGCGCGCTGAGCCGCGACCGGTGTGGTGACGTTGCGCAAATCAATGGGCAAACGCGAGCTGCCGATCGCGCTGGTGCCCCTCCTGTTTGGTTTTCAGCAGCTCTCCGAGGGCGTGTTGTGGTTGAGTCTCCGCAACGACCTGCCGGCGCTCAGGTCAGTCGCGACCTACTTCTTCTCGATGTTCTCGCACGTGTTCTGGCCGATCTTCGTGCCGTTCGCGATCCTGCTGGTCGAGACGAACCGCCGACGAAAGAAGATGATCGGCGGTTTCCTCGTGCTCGGCGCCGGCGTCGGGCTCTACCTTCTGTACTTCATCGTCCGGTTCCCGGTCACGGCGAGCATCTATGAGCGGAGCATATTCTACGACTCGCCGCACTTCTTCGTCGCTGCGGTGTTGGTGATCTACCTGCTCGCGACGTGCATCACCGGATTGTTCTCCAGCCACCGATGCATCAATGCGTTCGGCGCGCTCGCTTTCATTCTGGCCATCGCCGCCTACGAGGTCTCGGTCAAGACCTTCGTGTCGGTGTGGTGCTTCTTCGCGGCGATCTTGAGCCTTCTCGTCTACGCCCACTTCAGCGGACCGATGCAGCGATGCCGTCCCGCTCTCGAGGCCGCCTCACCGCAATCTCGAGGAGTCAACCAACCACAGAACACCAACGAAGAGAGGTATCCGACATGATCAACGTCGCCGTCAGCGGATACGGCGTCATCGGCAAGTCGTTCAGGCGCAGCCGCCGCAGTGAATGGGACCAATGCCCCTACAGCGAAGCTCTCGCCCTTCGTACGCTCAAGGGGTCGCCTTGTCATCTACGGGGTCGATCGAGCACCACTCTCCTGAGGAGCAGACCATGTCCGATTCAACCATCACTTCGAAGCTCGAGACCGCGGTGTTGCGGGTGGGCGGAATGCAGTTCGCGTCTGAACAGAACAAGGTCGCCAGCCATCTCGAACACCACCGCGGTGTGGCCGAGGTGGCGGTGAACCCGGTAGCCCAGACGGCCACCATCACCTTCGACGCCGAACAGGTCAGCGTTGATCAGTTGCAGGAGCTCATCTCGGAGTGCGGTTACCACTGCTCCGGCACGGCGCTCCCAGAGCATCTCTGCGCCGCCTCGGCGCCAAGCAGAAGCCATGGCAAACATGACGACGCTGATCACGGGCGTCCTCATGACGCAGCCCCGAACGACGCTGATCCCGCCAGCGACCCTCCAGCAGGCCATGGGAGCGCGGATCACGAGATGTCCATGGCAGATGATTCCGACGACAAGCAGCCGTCGCCGCACGCGGTCATGGGGCACGGTGGCTCCGGGCAGATGTCGATGGAGGCCATGGTGCTCGACATGCGCAACCGATTGTTGGTGGCGCTGGTGTTCACCATCCCGGTCGTGCTGTACTCCACGCTCGGGAGAGACGTCCTCAACTACGGCGTCGCCGCACCGTTCGGGCTCCGCGACGACGTTTTCCAACTGCTGGCCAGCCTCCCGGTCGTGGGCTGGTCGTCATGGATCTTCTTCCAAGGCGCGATCGCAGCGCTACGCCGCAAGACACTGGACATGATGGTCCTCGTCTCTGTGGCGATCGCGGCCGGATGGATCTACTCGCTCGTGATCACCCTCTCCGGCGGCGGGGAAGTGTTCTACGAGGCAGCAGTGATGCTCGCTGTGTTCGTGCTGCTCGGGCATTGGTTCGAGATGCGCGCTCGCGGTGGCGCCAACGATGCGATCCGGACCCTGATGAATCTCACCCCTCCGCTCGCTGTTGTCGTGCGAGACGGTATCGAATCGGAGATACCGACTTCGGAAGTCGCCGTCGGGGACCTTCTGCTGGTCCGACCCGGCTCACGCATTCCGGTTGACGGAGTCATCGCCGCTGGCGAGTCTGAGGTCGACGAGTCAATGGTGACAGGCGAAAGTCTGCCCGTGCACAAAGAGGTCGGCTCGACCGTGGTCGGGGCAACGATCAACAAGAACGGCGTGCTGCGGATCGAGGCCACAAAGGTCGGAGCCGACACTGCGCTCGCACAGATCGTCAAACTGGTCCAAGAAGCACAGAACTCCAAAGCTCCCGGCCAACGACTGGCCGACCGTGCGGCGTTCTGGCTCGTGCTCGTCGCACTCGTCGGTGGCGCTCTCACCCTGGTGGTGTGGAGCCTGGCCGGGGCCACGTTCTCGACGGCGTTGCTGTTCGCGATCACTGTCGTGGTGATCACGTGTCCCGATGCGCTCGGTCTGGCGACGCCGACTGCGATCATGGTCGGTACCGGTCTCGGGGCCGAACGAGGGGTGCTGGTCAAGAACGCCGCCGCACTGGAGGCTTCGGCGTCGATCGACACCGTCGTAATGGACAAGACCGGCACCCTCACCAAGGGCGAGCCCGAAGTCACCGACGTCATCACCGACGGACGGCCCGACGACGAACTCCTGCGCCTTGTCGCCGCAGTCGAGCGCGAGTCCGAACACCCGCTCGCCGAGGCGGTCGTCCGCTACGCCGACACCGCTGGCGTCGAGAAGCTGGCCGCCACTTCGTTCGAGAATGTCCCCGGACATGGCGCCATCGCCACGGTGGACGGCCACGAGGTGGTCGTCGGCAACCTGCGGCTCATGACCCGCGAGGGCATCGACCCCGGCACCCTCGGCGCAACACGCGACGAACTCGCTGCCACCGGGCGCACTGCGATCGTGGTCGCCGTGGACGGTGTCGCTGCCGCAGTCATCGGCATCGCAGATGCCGCACGCGAAACGTCGCCGGCCGCCGTGGAAGCACTCCACGCCATGGGTGTCGAGGTCGTCATGCTCACCGGCGACAACCAGGCCACAGCCGAACGCATCGCAGCCAAACTCAACATCGACACCGTCATCGCCGACGTCCTCCCCGAAGACAAGGCAGCCAAGATCGCCGAACTGCAAAAGGCGGGCAAGAAGGTTGCCATGGTCGGCGACGGTGTCAACGATGCGCCCGCCCTCGCCGGCGCCGATCTTGGTATCGCCATCGGCGCTGGCACCGACGTAGCCATCGAGACCGCCGACGTGGTCCTCATGCGCTCCGACCCGCTCGATGTCGCAGTGGCGCTCAAGGTCGGCCGCGGGACTCTGCGCAAGATGCACCAGAACCTTGCATGGGCTGTCGGCTACAACGTCATCGCCCTACCCATCGCAGCCGGGGTCTTCGAACCGAGCCTCGGACTGCAACTCCGGCCCGAGTGGGCAGCCATCGCCATGTCCGGCTCGAGCTTCATCGTGGCCACCAACGCCCTTCTCCTCAAGCGGCTCCACCTCCCGACACCCACCGAGGACGCCACCGTCGATGTCAAGCTTCATGAGGCGCCACTGGGCGACCTTCAGCCCACGTGACCCCGGCGACAACACCGAACCGGCCATTCAGCGTTCCCCAGTGAGCTGGTCACCGGGACTGTCAGACGAGTGGTCCAACTGATCTGGCCCATTGTGGTTGATGGTGATGTTCGGGCCTCAGAAGAGGCAGCCGAGCCTGATCGACGAACTGCTCCGCAACCGACCTGTCGGGCCGCTCTGCGGCGTCTCGATTCGGTGGGGTTGCCACCGGAACATCATGGTCTGTCATTCTGCTCAGCGTTTCAGCCCAGACCGGTTCCACCGTTCATCTGGTAGTCCCCGGTCACCTCTCCAAGGTGGAGTTGACCTGATTCGTTGGACACTCGATCCTGTGGGTGACCCCCCAGCGGAAGGAGGCCCGGATGGGTCGTCGCGAGCCGAGAGTACCGGCGTGAGGTTGCGACGTGAGCATGGTGACACCGACCCCGACGCATTGTCGGAGTCTGAGGTAGACCAACCAGGGGAAGGCCGCAGTCCGTTTGCGATCGGCGAGCGGTTCGACTGGTACCCGCTCAGCGCCCCGCTGATCGTCGGCGTCGTCGTGTCGTTCGTGGTCGTTCAAATGCCCAGTGTCGCGACCAGCACTGCTTTGATGGTGTGGAGCCGGTTCTCTGCCTGGTCGAACACGATGCTGGCGGCGGACTCGAAGACGTCGTTGGTGACCTCGATGCCGTCGGGCATGTCGAGGTGTTCGCTCATTTCTTTGCCGACGACGGTGTTGGTGTCGTGGAAGGCGGGTAGGCAGTCCATGAACTTGACGTTCGGGTTGCCGGTGCGCTTGAGGGCGTCGCTGTTGACCTGGTACGGGCGCAACAGTGCTGCGCGTTGGTCCCACACGTCTTTTGATTCGCCCATCGACACCCAGACGTCGGTGTGGACGAAGTCGACGCCGCTCAGTCCGGCGTCGACGTCGTCGGTGATGGTGATGGTGGCGCCGCTGGTCTCGGCGAGGTGGTGGGCGGCGTCGATCACGGCAGTGTCGGGCCACAGTGATTCTGGTCCGACGAGGCGCACGTCGCTGCCGAGGAGGGCGCCGGTGACGAGGAGTGAACGGCCCATGTTGTAGTGGCAGTCGCCCATGAACGCATAGCTGATGTCGGTCCAGTCGCGTCGGGCGTGTTCGCGCATCGTGAGCATGTCGGCGAGCATTTGGGTGGGATGCCATTCGTTGGTGAGTCCGTTGTAGACGGGGACACCGGCGTATTCGGCGAGCGTTTCGATGCTGGCCTGTTCGCTGCCGCGGAACTCGATGCCGTCGAACATCCGGCCGAGGACGCGGGCGGTGTCGGCGATCGATTCCTTGTGTCCGAGTTGGGATCCGGACGGGTCGAGATATGTGACGTGGGCGCCCTGATCGAACGCGGCGACTTCGAATGCTGCGCGGGTGCGCGTCGAGGTCTTCTCGAAGATCAGGGCGATCTCCTTGCCAGCGAGGTGTCGGGTCTCGGTGCCGGCGTACTTCGCCGTTTTCAGTGCGGCGGCGAGGTCGAGGAGGTGGCGGAACTCGCCGTCGGTGAAGTCGAGTTCCTTGAGGAAGCTGCGGTTGCGCAGGTTGTACATGGCGGTCTCTTTCCGGGGCGTGGTGGGACTCAGAACGCCGGGTCGCGTTCGATCGGGCAGGTCATGCAGTGGCTCCCGCCGCGACCGCGGCCGAGTTCGGATCCGGGATCGTGATGACTTCGATGCCGGCCTTGCGGAGTTTGGTGTTGGTGTACGTGTTGCGGTCGTAGCCAATGACGACGCCGGGAGCGAGGGCGACGACGTTGTTGCCGTCGTCCCATTGTTCGCGTTCGGCTTCGAAGCTGTCGCCGCCAGTGGTGATCATCTGGAGCTGTCCGACGCCGAGTGCCTTGCCCAACGTGTCGACGAGACCGTCGCCGCTCTCTTCGGTGACGATGTCCCCGGGGTTGTCGCCTGGTCGCATTGTCCACACCCGGGCGGCTTCGACCACGTCGGGGAAGCCGGTGACGGTGTCGTGGTCGACCATGGTGAACACGGTGTCGAGGTGCATGTACGTGCGCGTCGAGGGGAACATGACTGCGAGTACGCTCGTGGCGGCGTTGGCGGCGAAGAGCCGCTTGGTCAGGAGTTCGACAGCCTGGGGGGTGGTGCGTTCGCCCATGCCGATCATCGCGACGCCGTTGCCGACTGCCATGACGTCGCCGCCTTCGATCGTGACGCGCCCCCAGTCCTGGTCGGCGCCTCCGAGCCAGACCTCGACGCCGCCGTCGGCGGCGAACATCGGATGGAACGTGTAGATCGCCTCCATGATCAGTGTCTCGGGTTCGCGCGCCGGCTTGGTCATTGGATTGAGGGTGACGCCGCCGTAGATCCAGCTCGACGGGTCGCGTTGGAAGATGAGGTTCGGGAGTGGCGGGCTCAGCATCGAGTCGATCGACGACGACTGATAGAAGAGGCCGTCGCCTGCGTCGATGTCATGTTTGGTGATGCCACCGATGATGTAGTCGGCGAGATCGGTCGGTGGAAGGGTTTCCATCAGTTCCGCGGCCCGTTCGGCTCCGCGGATGCCGACCATTCGCTCTTCGAAGGCGCGCTCGAGGAACCACTGGCGAGCGGCCGGCTGTCCGAGGACGTCGGCCAACAGGTCTTCGGTATCGAAGACTTCGATGTCGTGTTCACGCATCACCTCGGTGAACGCGTCGTGTTCCTGTTTGGCCTTGGTCACCCAGATCACGTCATCGAACAGCAACTCCTCACAGTTCGACGGCGTCAGCCGGGTGTGTTCCAGACCCGGCCGGTGGACCAGTACTTTTCTCAGTGTTCCGATTTCGGAGTGGACTCCTAATGTCATTGCGTTCTCCATTCATTGGTCTGCGGTTGCAGGTTCATTCGGATTGCGGCGGGCCGAGTTCGATGTCGTCGACGTCGGTGCTCACGGTGGTGCCACGACGGCCGTCCACGAGATCTTGTAGATCGCGGGGTGCACCGATCACCGCTCGTCGGCCCGGCACTCGAGCGAAGTCGCAGGCCGCCTCGGCCTTGGGTCGCATCGACCCCGCTTCGAACGTGTCGAGAAGAGGGCGCAGCGCGTCGGGATGCGCCCGCAGGATCGGTCGTGCGCTCGGTGTGCCCCAGTCGAGATAGACGGCGTCGGTATCGGTCGCCATCACATACACGTCGGCGTCGAGGGTCGAGGCGAGGAGCGCGCTTGCGTGGTCCTTGTCGATGACGGCCTCGACGCCACGTAGCCGATGCTCGTTGTCGTAGACGGTCGGGATGCCGCCGCCGCCGGCGCAGATCACCACGGCGCCGTGTTCGAGCATCCATTGGATCTGGCGGAGTTCGATGATTCGTTTCGGGCGTGGAGACGCGACCACCCGCCGCGAGGTGTCGCCCTCGACGGCGAACGTCCAGTCGTGCACTCGTTCGAGTTCGACGGCCTGCTCGGGGGTGTAGAACGGTCCGATCGGTTTGGTCGGCTCGGCGAACGCGGGATCGTCGGGGTCGACCTCGATCATCGTGAGCAGGCAGGCAACCGCCTTGTCGACCGGGACGAGATTGCCGATCTCCTGCTCGACGAGGTACCCGATCATTCCCTGCGTCTCGGCGCCCAGGATGTCGAGCGGGTACGGCGGGACCTGATGGTACGCCTCGCCTTGGAGGGCGAGCAGCCCGACTTGGGGGCCGTTGCCATGCGAGATCACCAGTTCGTGAGCCGACGCGAGCGGAGCGATGCGTTCACAGGCCTCGCGAACGTTGCTTCGCTGGTTGTCGCTGCTCATCTCCTCGCCTCTGCGGAGCAGGGCGTTGCCGCCGAGCGCGATCACGATGCGCATGATCGACTCCCCACGCTCACCGACGCGTGAGCGTGGGGATGCGCACCGGTCGCTTGGGGGGACAGCAAGAGGTGCATGAATCCATTGGACGTCGTGCACCGTCGCTCTCGATAGAGCCGAAGGTCCCGACGACGCGACGCTCCCGGGCGGGCGACTCCGACGGCCACGTCGCCGACACGACCGTCGAGTACGGCATTGTCGATCCTGCACGGTCCTGAAGTGACGTTCGGCCCTTCCGACCGACGCAGCGTCGTCCGTACTGTCGAACCGCGGGCGACCGACTGCACGTCCAACCCGACGCTCCGGGAGTCCCACCATGACCATCACGAAGCCGACTCCGGTCCTCGGACTCTCCCGACCGGTCGACCGAAGCCGATCCGGGGTCGGCCGCGCAGCAACGCCTCGGCTTGCCGCAGGCGGTCGCGCTGGTCATGGGCAGCGTCATCGGTGTCGGCATCTTCAACATTCCGACGTCGCTCGCCGGCTACGGGCCGATCAGTCTCGTCTCGATGGCGCTCACCACCATCGGCGCACTCGCACTCGGCACTGGCGCTGCTGTTCGCGTCGCTCTCTCGCCGTCTGCCCGCTGACGGAGGCCCCTACGCGTATTCTCGTGTCGCGTTCGGGAACCGGATCGGCTTCGCCAACGCCTGGTCGTACTGGATCACGGCGTGGGCCGGAAACGCCGGGATCGCCGTCGGCTGGGTTCTGTATGTCGAACAATTCATCAACACCGGCCACAACCGATTCGTTTCGGTCCTGCTCGTCCTCGTCGGACTGTGGGTTCCTGCGCTGATCAACCTCTCGGGCGTCAAGAACATGGGAATCGTGCAGGTGTGGACGGCGATCCTGAAGTTCGCAGCGCTTGCGTTCATGTCGACCGTCGGCTTCTTCTTCATCGAACGCGCCAACTTCACACCGTGGAACGTGTCGGGCCAAGGCGCGTTGTCAGCCATCGGCGGCGGAATGGCGATCGCGCTGTTCAGCTACCTCGGCGTGGAAACCGCAGCCGTCGCCGCCGGGAAGGTCGAAAGACCCCGACCGCAACGTGTCCCGCGCGACCGTCTACGGCACGATCGCCACTGCGGCGGTCTATCTCATGTCGCTCACCGCCGTGTTCGGAATCATTCCCAGCTCACAGTTGGCGTCGGCCAACGCGCCGTTCTCCGACGCCGCCAACGCGATCTTCGGTGGCGGCTGGGCCGGTGACGTGATGGCGATCGTGGTCATCATCTCCGGCTTCGGAGCGTTGAACGGCTGGACGATGATCGTGGCGGAAATGTCGTTGGCCGCTGCGAACGACGGACTCTTCCCCGAACGGTTCAGACGCCTGTCCCGGCGTGGCGTGCCGGCGTTCGGTATCGTCGTGTCGACGGGGCTCGCCTCGATCGCAACGATTCTCAACTCTCTCGGTTCCAGCGGCGCGACAGCGTTCACGACGCTCGTGTTGATGACTGGAATCACCTCTGCGATCCCGTTTGTGTTCTCCGCGCTTGCGCAGATGAAGTGGCGATGGATCGATCAGCGCGAGGTCCAGACACCTCGACTCGTTCGCGACATGGTCATTGCGGTCGTCTCGTTGGTGTTCTCTCTGCTGTTCATCTGGTACTCCCGCAACACCGGGACGAGCTCCTGGATCTATTGGGCGCCGTTCTACTTCACCGTCGGTGCCCTGCTGCTCGGGATCCCCGTCTACGTCGCCCAGCAGCGCCACATGATCACACCGCCGGGCCACCCAGCCCGCAAGTGAATCGACCCCTCCCGATGACACGCACCATGTCGTCGATTCGGTCGGCGTATGAGCGCCCTGATGATTGCCGGTGGGTTCATCGTGTTCGGACTGACCGTCGCCGACATCGTCGGATCACTGCTGGGCGACGAAGGAAGAGGGGGAGTGCTCACTGGTCGTGGTGCCCGACTGGTCTGGCGTGTCCTCGACGGCCGTGGTTGGCCGCCGATGATCGATCATGTCGACAAGCACGAACCGCTGACGTAGATAGCCGACGCTGGGTCGGGACACCGGTCCGGAGCGTCCGCTGATCACGACTGATCCGGTCGGCGACATGGACACCCGCGACACTGGACAGCGGCCCACAAATGCGTCGGCCGCGCCACGGCCCGAGTCGGCGTGCGCCCTCGGGCTCGCCGGTCATCAGGGACCGGGGTGTGCTCGATCGGGGAGTGCGGCGACGACGGCGATGTCGTCGGAGGTGGCCCCGGATCCGTATGCGGCGATGTAGAGGCCACGGTGTCCGCAACCGGCGTCGAGCGCATAGACGATGGCCTCGTCGTCAGGATTGCTGTCGCCTTCGAAGCGGACGATGGCGTCGATGGTCAGCTCGGCGGGGTCGTGGCTCGTTCCACACTGCTCGCACACGAGGCGTCCGTCATGGGACCGGTAGTCCTCGACGTAGCCCGCGAGCATGAGACGAGTCGTTGCCTGGCTCAGTGTTTCCATCGCATCACCGTCGGTCATGACCCGAACCGTAACGTTCGTCCGACCGATGAGCCGGTGACATGGCGTCTGGCGACCGGTCCCTTCGAGTACTCGTGCATCACTCCTCGTTCGATCGTTGGGTGCCGGGTTGGTGGGCGTCGCAGAGGTGAACGGCGGTGACGTGTGCTTGGCCCATGGTGATCTCGCCGTTCGGAGCGATGTCCATCGTGTGCCCGATCGTGGTGATGGTCGCGAGCAACACCGATTCTTCGAGGTCGTGGGTGATGGCGATGCAGCCGTCGGTGACGTGGGGATCGACGGTGTGGACACCTGGTGTCGCAGCAATGGTTTCGATGACCTGGTTGAAGCAGGTGGGGCAGTTGATGTCGGCGGTGACGTAGGTGAGCACGGGTCGGTTCCTTCTGTGCGGTGCGTTCGCGGGATCCGGTTGGTTCACCGGTGTTGGGCGGGTCGCCATGTTCCTTTGCCGAGGAATCGTTGGGCCATCGCCCAGGCCATGCCGGTGGCTCGTTTCTTGGCGTGGTCGGCGTGCGGGCCGCTCCATCCGCTGTCGATGGTGTCGTGGAAGACCTCGAGCCATCGATCGAAGAGGTCCGGTGTGAATGGGTCGGTGTCGTGGAGTGGCCGGTGCGCTTCGATGACGTCGATGTCGTAGCCGGGGGCGTAGAGCAGCACGTGGCACCAGTAGTCGGTGACGGATTCGATGTGGGCTTGCCAGTCGATGAAGCCGGGTGCGAAATCGAAGTACGGCTCGAGGAGTTCGTCCTGGACGACGTCGACGTACTGGCGGATGACCATCTCGTTGATTTCTTCGGTGGTGTCGAGGTCGCATCCGCGATGCTCCCAGGGTCCTGAGCGGCGCCGTGAGTCCGCTGATACCTGGCCCGGGACCATGGGGGCGTCGGGTGTTCGGTAGAACTGGATGAAGAACGTTGCGTCGGTAGCGGGTTCGACGCGGTGTTCGATTCCGGGTTCGATCACTGCGGTGTCGCCGGCGCCGAGGCCGATGTCGCGTGGGGTGTCGCCAGCGAGGTCGGTGTAGCGGACGGTGCCGGACTGGACGATCAGTTCGGCCCACACCGTGGTGCGGTGCGATTCGGCGAGCTGCTCGGGCAGCGACTCGAAGTCGAACAGCGGGGTGCGTCGGGCTGCGACGAGTTCGGCCGGGAGGGTCGGTTCGGTCATCGGTGTACGTCCTTGTTGGTGGGGTCGACGTGGAACCGTCGGCCGGTGAGGACGTCGGGGGTGAGGCGGACGTACGTGGGTTTGTGGCCGACGTGCCACGTCCGTACCTGTAGGTCGAACGAGGCGATCACGTCGTCGTGGTGCTTGATCACTTCGGGCGTACCGCGGAGTACGACGCTCCAGGCCGTGCCGCTGTAGAAGTCGAAGTCGTCGGCCTCGAAGGCTGCCCGTCCGTGTTGATCGGCGAGTGCCAGTTTGGTGCCGGTCGCGGTTTTGAACACGATGCTGCCGTGATCGACGATGTAGTTGATGGGGAAGATCTCGATCTCGTCGTCTGTTCCGTGGAGTGCGATCCGTCCTACTTCGGCTTCGCGTAGCAATGCCCAACATGTCGACGTCGAGAGTTCCTCTACCTCGGGCGCTGCTTCGTCGGTCATGATCGATCACCGTTCCTCGTCGTGCGCGTTGTGACGCTGTGCATGCCGATCGGGAAGACGAGTGACCAGTACGACGGGTGGTGTCGCAGCGGGACGCGTCGCACGATGTGTCGCCACACGGCGAGCGCGAAGTGTCCGGGAAACAGCGTCTCGATCGCCGACGCCGAGGCTCGCTGGGTGATCTCACATCTCACAGTAGAAGGCTCACGGATCGTGTGCGCGTCGGGTAGGGACCAAGGACCCTGTTCCGCGATTTCGTCGTTCCCTGTCATGCCGTGAAAAGTGGCCGATGACGTGGATCGTGGTGGCGAGCGCCCTGTCGCGCACTCGCCCAAGACCCCGATCAGCATGTCGTTCCAGGTGCGAGGTGGACTGGTGCGGAACGGGAACGGATGCTTCACCCATGCGTTCGATCCCGCCGGAAACCGGATCGAGTTCTGGTCCGACAGCACATGAACCTCGACGTCGCCTCTCGGGATTCGACCCAGCGGATTTCATCGCGGGGTTCTGTCCTTCGGGGTATCCACTTAACCGGCCTTGGCGTGGCGTAGGTTCGAGGCGATGCCCACCCCGATCGTCGGCCGCGACTATCCGTCGTCGCTCGGCGAGTTCCTGGCCTGGTTCGGCACTGATGCGGACTGCTTGGACTATCTCGAGTGGCTGCGATGGCCGAACGGTTTCGTGTGCCCGTCCTGCGATCATCAAGGCGGCTGGCGCATGAGCGACGGTCGATTCCGATGCGCGGGCTGCGGCCATCGAACGTCGGTGACGGCCGGGACGATCTTCGATCGGACACGGACGCCGCTCACGGTGTGGTTCATGGCGTGCTGGATGTTCGCCACCCAGAAGGACGGCGTGTCAGCCCAAAGTCTGCAACGCTCGCTGGAGATCGGGTCGTATCAGACGGCGTGGGCGATGCTGCACCGGCTGAGGTCGGTGCTGATCCGTCCCGGCCGGCGAACGCCTGTCGGGCATCGTGGAGGTCGACGAAACGTTCATCGGCGGCGAGGAGCCGGGGCTGCGTGGCGGGCGAGCGAAGGGCAAGAAGTCCCTTGTAGCCGTTGCCGTGGAACTCCGCGAGCCAAAGGGCTACGGCCGTTGCCGGATGACGATCATTCCCGACGCATCAGGCTCGTCGCTGCACACGATGATCTCCGATCACGTCGAGTCGGGCTCGCAGGTGATCACCGACGGCTGGCAGGGATACCGCAAGATCGACAAGCTCGGCTACGTCCACGACCGGCGCAGCCAGCGCGCCGCACGAGCACGTGGCGACGACCCAGCCGAACTGCTCCCCGGGGTGCACCGCGTCTCTGCACGCGCGAAGCGGTGGCTGCTTGGAACTCACCAAGGATCGGTCGATGCCGCTCACCTGCAGAGCTACCTCGACGAATTTGTGTTCCGCTTCAACCGGCGCACATCACGTAGCCGAGGACTCGTCTTCTACCGAGTGCTTGAACTCGCAGTTGCGCCACGATCCGGTCCGCTACCGAGACCTCATCGTCACGCCGACGCCAGCGAAGAACCCGCCCACCACACCTGGCGGCGTCGGCCATCCACCGAGCCTCGAACGCTCGCCAGTCACTCGACCCTGGAGAGCGGCCTGACCAGGCACAGGCCGGTTAAGTGGATACCCCGAACTGTCCTTATCCACCACCAGCGGACGCGAACGATGAGCAGCACACCGGCTGTCATCGTGACCAGTGCTGTCAACCAGAGCACACCGATTGTGATGCTGATCGGCGCCGCCGACTGCGTCCGCGTGCGCCCAACCCATTCCCTTCGCACCGTTGCGGTCGCACGGGGGCGTGGGCTGGCGAGCATCGCTGACTGGGAGGTCGATCATGTCGAACCTTCAGTACGTTCGATCATGGCCGGGTGGAACCGTTTCGTGGCGGCGCGGAGATCGACGACCGAGGACAGCTCTTCGCGTCAGTCGACCACGAAGTCCCCGAGCTGGGTCGTCGTGGTCAGGCCGATGGTGCGAAAGACGAGCTGCGTATCGTTCGAGGAACAGCGTGGCGACGCCCTCGCAATGGTGGTCGTCGGCGCTGGCGAACACCACGACGGCGTCGGTTGTCTGCTCACCGATGATGTACTCGTCGATTCGATCAGACGATCGTCCAACGATGCGAGCATGGTGATGTGGTCGGAATGGCAGGGTGCCACCGCCACAGTTGACGGCCGGGACGGAGATGGAAGTCGAGGGTTCGCACCGTCGAAGTCTGGCGCCGACCGGTGCTCGTGCGAACCGATCCGATGTGTTCGGGCGATGGGCTCTGCTGCATCGCTCCCAGCGGTGCGGCTGGGACCTTCGGCACTATCCCTTCGGGCACGATCGGTCGAGTGTGGAGGACGATCGGGTGAACGCCTGGCACGATCAAGGGAGTATTCGATGTCGAAAGTCATGGATTCCGAGAACAGCGTCGCACTGGAAGGCCCGGCTCTGGCGGCTGTGGGCACTGAGCCAGAGGTCCGCGTCGGGCCGGAACGTCGGGTCGCCTCGTACGCGTGGGCGGCGGCACGGCTCTCGATCGGGTTCGTCTTCCTGTGGGCTTTCCTCGACAAGCTCCTTGCGCTCGGCTATGCCACTGGGACGGATCGGGAGACCGGTGCCATCGATCGTTTCGGTGATGCGGCCTGGATCAACGGTGGCTCGCCCACGAACGGGTTCCTGTCGGGTGTGGCCGGTCCGTTCAAGAGCGTCTTCGAACCGATGGCCGGAACGTGGTGGGCGGACTGGCTGTTCATGACCGGCCTTCTCGCAATCGGTGTCGCACTGATGCTCGGCGTCGGTATGAGGATTGCAGCGGCGTCGGGTGCGCTGCTCTTGGTGTTCATGTGGATGGCGTCGCTGCCACTCGACAACAACCCCTTCATGGACGACCACCTCGTGTACGCCATCGTCTTGATCGGACTCGCTGCAGTACATGCGGGCGACACGATCGGCTTGGGGCGACAGTGGGCGCGCACCGAGCTGGTCAACCGCTACCCGATTCTGCTGTGAAGGTCGACGGGGCCGATGATGTTGCCTCGGAGTCGGAGTGGGATCGCATAAACGGAGTCGTATCCGGCACCGACGGCGTAGGGCATGAACAGGGCCGACGATCGATCGCACCGTTGAGGTCGGTCTCGACGACCACCTGCCCAGTTGCGAAGGCGTCCATACAGGGGCCTTCGTCGTTCTGAAGTCGGACATCTCGTCGAGGACCCGGTCGGTGATCTTCGAGATCGTCTCGCGGGAGATCTCGGTCGAGTACACCTCCGTCAAGTGGGCTTCGACTTCGCCGGTCGTGAGCCCTTTCGCGGTGAGTGAGATGACCATCGAATCCACACCGTCGAGGCGTCGTTGTCGCTTCTTCACTGTCTTGGGTTCGAAGCTGCCGTCGCGATCTCTCGGCACGTCGAGGTCGACCGGGGCCGATCTCGGTGATCACCGTCTTTCGATCGTGTGCCGTTGCGCCAACCCGCTTCCATCCGCGTGCTTTCGCTGCGTCGGAGACGGCGGAGTCCCAGGCCTTGCGTTCGGCAACAGAAGTCATTGCTTGCAGCGGCCCTGCTCGGTCGTAGCGAGGCGGATCAGCCGTGGCCGACGGCTTGGGAAGCGGCGTCGGTTGCGACGAGGTCCAGTTCGAGTTGGACCCAGACTTTGTTGTCGTCGCGTCGGGTGATCCGTCCGCGAATCGAGGGCTCCTCATCGTCGCCGACGGTGACCCAGTCGCCTGGTTGAGGATCGAAGGTCGCGTCGGTTGAGCGAGGGCCGTGGCTGATCCACGTCTCGACGACGAGGTCAGCGCCAACCGTCGTGGCGTCGTACCACAGGTCGTAGCGGTCGCTTTCCATGTCACCCATGATACGTCAACGGCTTCGGGCGCGATAGCTCGGGTTGTCAATCGGGCCCTCGAAGTGGGCTCGAACTCGACTGAACTGTGCGGAAGTTGCGTCGGCGAGAACGACGGTCCAGTGCGGAGCATCGAGTGTTGGGAGCAACGGGAAGCCATCGTCAACGAGTTCAGCGGCGTCGGCGACGAGCAGTT
Organism: Ilumatobacteraceae bacterium; assembly: GCA_963797925.1. Lineage (GTDB taxonomy): Bacteria > Actinomycetota > Acidimicrobiia > Acidimicrobiales > Ilumatobacteraceae > Ilumatobacter_A. Next base: position 1,265,062 of record CAWCQZ010000004.1, read on the forward strand.
GCCGTCGTTCAGCGACGATCGGGCGCAGCCGTGCGAGCTGGTCGTAGTCGCCGTCCGGAACCTCGAAGACCGAGAAACCCCAGATGCCCCAACGATCATGGCATTGCTCAACCGACCGCAGCAGCAGGCTGTCTTCCATCGTGCGAGCGCCGAGTCGTACGACGACCAGGCCGGTCGGTGCCGGGTCGTTGCGTAGCGACAGTGCCTCGGTCATCCGACTGCCCTCGGAATCGCTCGTCGCTCAAGGCATTCATCGCTTGGCGAGTAGCTCTTGCTCAATCCGACGTTTCGCATCGGGCCACGGAATACCCAGAGACTCGCCGGTGAGGACACGACTCGATCGCCGCTCGATCTCTGTAGCCCAAATCTGTTCGACGGAGGGTTCGGGCCCGTCGTCAGTCGAGTGCGATTCGGCATGATCCACGGAACCATCGTAGATCGGTGGGGTGAGGCTCTGTGGAGGATCAGTCGCAACGGCCGTTGTTTGAATCTCCGACACCGGAAATCCGATCGGCCACGAACTGTTCGAGTTGTTCGACCGAGAAGCGGACGCTCCGACCGATGCGAACCGGTATGAGCTGCTCGCTCCAGATGAGTTGGTAGATCGACGATCGGCTGATCGAGAGCATGACGGCGGCTTGAGCGACGTCGACGAGGAGTGGGCCTGCGACGTCATGGTGGTGGGCACTGCGGGTGGCTGGCGATGTTCTGGTCATGCACCGGTAAAGGCAACGGCGGGAACGAAAGGGGACACCGGCACACGCAACCGCATCGAACACGATCGCGCTCGGGCTGCCGTGCGAGCCGCGCAGCGCAGCGCCATGCATCACGCGCCCCGGGAGGGCTAGCCAGTACGGCGTTCAGCAGCGCTCTTCACCGACGGGCCACTCCCAGTCATTCATTCGCGCCACGAAGTCGTGAAACGGGTCACCTTCGTAGCCGCGGTCAAAGGGGCGAACGCCTTCCTCATAGAGCGCTACCAGAACGTTGAACACTCCCTCGACTGTCATCTCGGTCAAGATCCGACACCAGACGGCACGCGGCTCGGCAAGACGACGGTGACGGAGCGGTCGGTGACAGCGTTCGATCTGACGTTCTCGGTTCCGAAGTCGGCGAGCCTGCGTACGCGCTCGGCGACCCGAAGGTGGTGGCGCAGCTCGAGGCAGCAAAGCGGTTGCTACTCGTCGGCGAGGCCGGTGGCCCATTGCTTCGCAAGGTGACCGAGAGGAACGAGGTGGAGGTAGAGATCTTGACCGAGTTCCGTGACGGCGTATCCACCGCTGACACGGTGCACGAGCCTTGCAGCTTGAAGTTCCTTCAGACGTTGGTTGAGCACCGCCGGAGAGATCGATTCGCAAGCGTCCTGCAGTCGTCGAAAGGTGGCCGGGCCGATCTCGGCGAGCGTCCAGAGAACACCCATCGCCCAACGACGCCCGATCAGGTCGAACAGCGCCATGATCGGTGCCCCAGTCTGCGACCCACGGACCGGCTGGCCCGGGCGAGGGATCTCTACCATGATGCTATGGTTTCCATAGCAATGAATGCTGACGACAACAGGAGTCCTTGGAATGGCGGCGATACACCACGAACCCTACGAGATCTACGACGAGCGCTTCCGCCGCAGCGTCAAGGTGGACGAACCAATCGAGCGGGTCTGGACCGGCGGACGATGGACCGAGGGACCGGTGTACGTGCCTGCGTTCCGCTCCCTCATCTGGAGTGACATTCCCAACGATCGGCGACTTCGATGGGATGAACTCACCGGTGAGGTCGGCGACATCCGTAGCGGTCTCGGCTGCTACACCAACGGCTCGACCCTGGATCGCATCGGCAGGGTCGTCAGCTGCGAACACGGCACTCGCTCCGTCACCCGGATCGAACACGACGGTTCCGTGACCACGCTTGCCAGCCACTTCAACGGCAGACGGTTCAACAGTCCGAATGATGTCGTCGTGAAGTCGGATGGCTCGATCTGGTTCACCGATCCGGCCTATGGAATCGAATCGGACTACGAGGGCTTCCGATCAGAACCAGAACTCGACGGAGAACACACCTATCGCATCGCTCCGGACACCGACGCGATCACGCAGGTCACGTCCGACTTCGCCTGCCCGAACGGACTGGCGTTCTCCCTCGACGAGCGAACGCTTTACATCGCCGACTCGGGCGGCACCCGGTACGCCAGCGGCCAGCACCACATCCGCACGTTTGCGGTCACCGTTGCCGGCGGACTCGCCGGCGGTGAGGTCTTCGCGACCTGCAACGACGGGTTCTTCGACGGGTTCCGCCTCGATACCGAGGGACGGATCTGGACCAGCGCGCGCGACGGAATTCATTGCTTCGATCCCGACGGAACGCTCCTCGGCAAGATCTTGGTTCCCGAAGAAGTCTCGAACCTGTGCTTCGGCGGGCCGAAGAACAACAGGCTCTTCATCACTGCCTCGACGAGCGTCTACACCGTGTTGCTGCCGACCACCGGACACTCCACGACCTGAGATCCGGGACTGACTCCAGGAAGGTCGCAACCGAAGTACACCGATCCGTCGCCATTGGAGTTCTTCGCCGCCAGCTCAACGTCGCCGTCGGCTGTTGTGGTTCGCTTCCCTCGCGGCTGTCTCGGCATGACCTCGCTCCCGGATCGAGAGCCCCGCAATGGGTGATTTGCGGAGCAACGTGCGGAGCAACCGTACCAGTTTGCGGAGCAACCGGCGGAGCAACGCTCCAGCAACGAGAACGCACGCCGACGCACGTTGGCGGACAAAAGCCCTGGTCAACGACTTGAGGTCCGCACGGTGGCGGACCTCAAGCAAAGCGGCAAAACGCCATTGTGGAGCTGGGGGTGTGATCTGTCAGGACATCCCGGACAGATGTGTCGCGTCATCCCGGACATTGCAGGGGTGGTAGGTCGCGGACACTTCGGGGGTGTCGAAAGCTCGTTTGGTGATCACAGCGGTGGTGTTCGAGAAACGGTCAGTCGTCGAGGTGTCGGCCGACTATCAGGTGTCGAGGTCGTGGATCTACGAACTCGTTGCGAGGTATCGCGCTGAGGGCGACACAGCGTTCGAACCGCGGTCGAAGCGGCCGCACACGTCTGGGAACGCGACGGACACTGCGACGGTCGAGTTGATCATCGCGACACGCACACGGCTGGTTGCGGCCGGGTTGGACGCGGGGATGGCCACGATTGGTTGGCACCTCGAACATCACCACAGCGTGGTGGTGTCGGAATCCACCATTCATCGTCATCTCCGCAAAGCCGGTCTGGTCGAGCCGGCCCCGAAGAAGCGTCCACGCAACTCCTACATCCGATTCGAAGCCGACCTGCCCAACGAATGTTGGCAGTCCGACATGACCCACTACCGCCTCGCAACCGGCGTCGACAGCGAGATCCTGACGTGGCTCGATGATCACTCCCGGATGGCGTTGTCGATCACCGCGCACACCAGAGTGACCGGCCAGATCGTGGTCGACACCTTCACCGACACCACCGTTGAGCAGGGCATTCCCTACTCGACGCTGACCGACAACGGTCTGATCTTCACCACCAGATTCTCCGGAGGCGGCAACGGCGGCCGCAACGGGTTCGAAGCAGTGCTGGTCCGGATGGGCGTTATCCAGAAGAACAGCCGTCCTCACCGCCCAACCACCTGCGGCAAAGTCGAACGCTTCCAACAGACCCTCAAGAACTGGCTCCGAGCGCAACCCGATCAGCCAGCAACCGTCGACGATCTCCAGGTGCTGCTCGACGAGTTCAGAGACGAATACAACCACCGGCGCCCACACCGATCGCTTGACCACCGCTCGACTCCAGCAGTCGCGTATCTGGGTCGTTTCAAAGCTTCACCGACGGGACGCGACGACCCGCACTGGCGAGTGCGTCACGACCGGATCGATGTCGGCGGCAAGATCACACTCCGCCACCAGGGCCGCATGTTCAAGATCGGAATCGGCCGCCACCTCGCGCGAACCCGCGTCATCTGTCTCGTCAAAGACCTCGACATCCGCATCATCCACGCCGCCACCGGCGAGATCCTGCGCACCCTCACCCTCGACACCACCCGCACCTACCAACCCACCGGACGGCCACCAGGCGGCCCCAAAGGACCCCGAAAACCAAAACACCCGAACCCCTAAACGGGGGTTCGGGTGTCCGGGATGTCTTGCAACATCACATTGTGGAGCTGGGGGGAATCGAACCCCCGTCCCTCAGCCGGTGTACGAACTTGCTACGACCATTCCCGGCATTGACTCTGACGCTGAGACACCGACGGGTCGGCTGCCGGATCAAGCCCGGCCACGCTCAGTCTTTCCTGAAAGTCAGCAGTCTTTCCCGCTGGCAATGGTCTTTCCCATCGTCATCCCCCACTTCTGTTGCCGGGCTGTGGTGGAGTGGCCCCGTGCGACATTTCTGCTCACGATGACTCTTCACTCATCTGAAATGAATCAGGCGGCGAGAGCGAACTGCTCATCGGCAATTCTGTTGGTTTCCCCGTTTTACGAGTCTGAGAAACTCGGGTCGCAAACTCGAACAGCGTTACTGACGTCGAATCCAGTCAGCCCCGTGTTTGATATGTAGAGGTGAAGCGTACCTCCTCCCAGCGTCGCTCACGATCTTCGCAGCGACCAATCTGGGCTCCGACGGAGATCAGCGTGGCCGCACTGGCGCGTCGCCGACGTCGGGACCTTCAGGTCGAACCGTGGCGGCCTCTCAGCTGACGTTGACCGTCGCCTTCATCGTCGGGTGGATCTCGCAGAAGTAGGCGAACGATCCGGCCTCCTCGAATGTGAACTCGAAGGCTTCATCGGTGAAGTTGCCGGATGCGAATTCGAGCTCTTGCCCTTCCTTCGACGTCACCGTGTGGGCGAAGGCGTCGTTGTTCTTGAACGTCACGGTGTCACCGACTGCGACATCGATGTCTGTGGGGTCGTAGCGGGAGTCCTTGATGTTCACGACAGAGCCGGTGGCTTGCTCCTCTGACGGAGCGTCGGAACTCGCGTCTGCTCTCGGCGGTGGTCGGGGGAGTGTCGTCAGCCGGTTCGGATTCCGTGCCGGACCCGCCACAGGCGGACAGTGCCAGAAGCAGGGTGGCTGGGACGAGCACGGAGCGGGGGGAGAGTTTCTTCATGAGGCGGGTTCGCAGGCGATGTCGAACTGGATCAAACGCCGGGCCGGTGTGCGTCGTGGCCGACGAGACGGTCGGCGACGCACGATTTTGAGCGTCGGTGATCCAAACGGCAGCGCGATTCGAACCAAGAGCACGAGCCCGACAGCCGGACTCGCCGAAACGATTCATTCTGAATCACCCCCGTGAACACCCCCTAAGGAGAAATCAACAACATGCGCAATTCATCACGCAAACTGCTCGTCCTCGCCGCCACGGTCTCGATGACCGCCGCCGCCTGTGGCAGCGACTCGAATGACGCCACCACCGATGAGACCCCGGTCGTCACCGAGGCCATGGAAGAAGAGACTCCGGTCGTCACCGACGCCATGGAGGAAGAGGCTCCGGTCGAGACCGACGCCATGGAAGAAGATGCCATGGAGGAAGAGGCTCCGGTCGAAACCGACGCCATGGAAGATGCCCCTGAGGCCGACGCCGCAGCGTTCGCCGTCGATGACGGTGCATCCACCCTCCGCGCCGGGCTCACCAGCCTGCTGCAAGAGCACGTCTACTTGACCGGAATCGTCGTCGAGACGGCAGTCGATGCCGGAGGCGACCTCGAAGGCGAAGAAGTTCAGGCCGCCATCGCAGCGCTCGACGAGAACACCGTCGCACTCGCTGACGCCGTCGGCTCCGTCGCCGGACCCGAGAACGGTGATGCGTTCCTCGAGCTGTGGCGCCAGCACATCGGCTTCTTCGTCGACTACACGCTCGGCGAAGCAACCGGCAACGAAGAGATGAAGACCCAGGCACTCACCGATCTCGAGGGCTACCAGCAGGCCGCTGGTGCGTTCTTCGAAGAGATCACCGGTGGAGCAATCGTCGCTGACACGCTCGTCGGAGGCCTCGAAGGCCACGTCGAGACGCTGACCGCAGCGATCGACGCCATGGTCGCCGACTCACCCGAGCAGTTCGCTCTGCTCGGCGCAGCCGCCGACCACATGAAGGGTGCAGCCATGCTGCTCTCGACCGGCATCGTCGAAGCTCTCCCGGAAATGTTCCCGGGCGAAACGGATTCCGGCCCGGCCGAGACCCGTACCGCACTGACCTTCCAGCTCCAGGAGCACGTCTACCTCGCCGGCATCGCACTCGAGCAGGCCGTCGACAACGGTGGCGACCTCGAGAACCCGGTTGTCGCAGCAGCGGTCGCCGAGCTCGACGTGAACACCGTCGAACTCTCCGAGATCGTCGGATCCGTCGCCGGTGAAGAGAACGGCGCGGCGTTCCTCGAGCTGTGGCGCAACCACATCGGCTTCTTCGTCGACTACACGCTCGGTGAAGCAACCGGCAACGAAGAGATGAAGACCCAGGCACTCAGCGATCTCGAGGGCTACCAGCAGGCCGCTGGTGCGTTCTTCGAAGAGATCACCGGTGGCGAGATCGTCGCTGCCGACCTGATCGCCGGCCTCGAGGTCCACGTCGAGACGCTGACACTGGCGATCGACGACATGGTGGCCGGCAACACGGCTGCATTCACCGACCTGCGCAAGGCCGGTCAGCACATGCCGAAGGCAGCACTCCTGCTGGCAACCGGCATCGTGGCAGCGACCAGCTGATCACCGAACACCTGAACACCTGACACGCACCTGAACACCTCAGGGGCCGCACCACTCCGGAAACGGAAGGGTGCGGCCCCTGTCGCGTCCGGTTCCGGTTCAGCGCTCGGAGCCGTACTTGTTCGCCCGGTTGAACGCCGTCTCCATCTCGCGGTCGGCGTCACGCTCGGCCATGTTCTGGCGCTTGTCGCCCTTCGTGCGACCCTTGGCCAGGCCCAGTTCCATCTTCGCCAAGCCGTTCTTCCAGTACAGACGCAGCGCGATGATCGTCAAACCGCCCTGCGACGTACGCGCATCGAGCTTGTCGATCTCGGCACGGTTGAGCAACAGTTTGCGCTCCCGGTCCGGGTCGTGTGCACCGAAACCGATGGCGTTCAGGTACGGCGGGATGTGCACGCCGTCGATCCAGATCTCACCGCGTCGCACTCGTGCGTAGCCCTCGGCGATCTGGGCGTTCCCTTCACGCAGGCTCTTCACCTCACTGCCGGTGAGGACCATGCCGGCTTCGTACGTGTCGAGGATGTCGTAGTCCCGATACGCGCGCTTGTAGCTCGCGATCAGCTGCGTACCGTCGGTGGGCTTCGCCTTCTTGGTCTTCTTGCCCTTCTTCGCCATGAGGCGCTGCACGCTATCGCTACCCTCGCTCGTGTGATCGAGATCTCACGAAGCGCGTACCGCCAGATGATCGGACGCGCCCTCGACGAGTACCCGTTGGAGATGTGTGGGCTCCTGAGCGGCCCCACGAGCGGCCGAGCCCCGAGCTTCACCGGGTGTCGCAACGATGCGCAGTCGGCGCGGGTGTACTCCTTGAATCCCAAGGACTTCATGCACGCAGAGGCTGCAGCCGACGACCTGGACTGGGAGATCAACGGCGTCGTGCACAGCCACACCCACTCCGAGCCCTACCCGAGCCCGACCGACGTCGACTCGGCGGTCTCGCCGGACTGGCACTACGTGATCGTCAGTCTGAAGCGCGAGGCGCCGGAGGTTCGGAGCTACCGGATCGCCGACGGCGAGATCACCGAAGAACCCGTCGTGGTGGTCTGACGACGACGCTGATCGGTGGGTCATCTCCGACGGCGTGATCTGTGAGGTCGTCGGTTGCGAACCAGGGTTCATGGAACTCTCCCGACCACTCCGGATCATCGCTGCATTGGCAGCACTGGTTGCCGGGTACGCCCACCTCTCGCTGTACAACGACGGGTACAAGGACATTCCGGTCGGCAACATCGGCGTTCAGTTCCTCCTCAACGCGATCGGCGCCGTGGTGATCGCGATCGGGCTGCTCGCTCCGATCTTCGCTCGCGGACTGCCTCGCATCGTTCAGCTGGCGGCTCCAGCGATGGGCGTCGTGTGGGGAGCGGTGTCGCTGGTGGCGTTCTTCGTCGCTCGGACCGACTCCGGCTGGTTCGGCTTCGTGGACATGTCGGGCCTCAATCCTTCCCCCGAGGCACAACTCTCGGTCTTCCCCGAGATCATCGTCGTGCTCGCCTGCGGGGTACTCCTCGCAATGGCCCTCGGCTCCAGGACCGCTGATGGCAGCGGCGAAATCGACTGAGCAGGACGTCTCCTCACGGACGACGTGACGATAGATTCCCGACCAATCGGATCGGATTTGTCGGAATGCCGGCAACCGTCCCGCTGTTGAACTCGGAGATGACCGCAATGACGACAACGACCCCCACACAGGTTCCGATGCCGGCGACCATGCACTCGAGCGTGCTCGACATGATCGGCAACACGCCGATGGTCGACGTCTCCAACCTGTCTCCCAACCCCGACGTACGCATCCTCGGCAAGATGGAGATGCAGAACCCGTTCGGGTCGGTCAAGGACCGCATCGCGAAGCGGATGATCGAGACCGCTGAAGCCGACGGCCGGCTCGCTCCGGGCCAGACCATCCTCGAACCATCGTCGGGCAACACCGGCATCGCGCTCGCCGCGATCGCCCAGCTCAAGGGCTACCCGATCAAGATCCTGATGCCGGAGTCCGTGTCGATCGAACGCCGCCAGATGCTCGAGATCTTCGGTGCCGAGATCATTCTCACGCCGGGCGGTGAAGGTTCGAACGGAGCCGTCGCTCGAGCCACGACGATGGCTGAGGAACACCCTGAGTTCTTCTTCCCGTACCAGTATGCGAACGACTCGAACCCCCGGGCGCACTACGAGGGAACCGGTCCCGAGATCGTCCGCGACGTCCCGGACATCACGCACTTCGTCGCCGGGCTCGGAACCAGCGGAACGCTGATGGGAACGGGCACCTTCCTCAAGGAGTACGACCCGTCGATCCAGATCATCGCGGTCGAGCCGCCGCTGGGGGAGCGCGTCGAAGGACTGCGCAACATCGGCGAGGGCTACATCCCGCCGGTCTTCGAGAACTGGAACGGCTACGACCTGCTCGATCGCAAGCGCGTCGTGCGGCCACGCGAGTCCATCGAGTGGACCCGTCGTCTGGTCAACGAATGCGGCGTGTTCGCGGGGATCTCCGCCGGCGCAGCCCTCGCTGGAGCGGCCAAGGTCGCGAGCCAGATCCCGTCGGGCACCATCGTGTTCATCGTGTGCGACGGCGGCTGGAAGTACCTGTCGACCGGGGCGTACACCGACGACCTCGACGTGGCCGAAGCAGCCGCCGAGAAGATCATCTACTTCTGACCTTCGGCCTCCAGATGGTGAGACTGAGCGACCTGCACGATTCCGAAGCCGAGCACCTGCGCGACCGGGCCGACGCGATGCCCCGGATCGACCCGGGGGAGTGGCTGACGCCGAAACCCATGGAGGAATCGACTGTCGCGATCGTCTCGACCGCGGGCCTCCATCTGCGCAGCGACGCTCCGTTCGCACTCGGTGCGCTCGACTACCGGATCGTGCCCGGCGACGCCGACTGGGCCGATGTCGTGTCCTCCCACGTCAGCACCAACTTCGATCGCAGCGCGTTCCAGCAGGACCCCAACATCTCGTTCCCGCTCGATCGACTACGCGAGATGGCGGCGACCGGCGAGATCGCCGGCGTGAGCAACTGGCACTACTCGTTCATGGGTGCCATGCCGAACCCTGCGCTGTTCGAGGACACGGGAACCGAGGTGGGCCGGCTGTTGGCCGCCGACGGGGTCGACGTCGCCCTGCTCGTTCCTGTTTGACCGCTGTGTACGGGAGCAGTTGGCGCCCTCTCCAATTTCATCGAGCGGGCCGGAGTGGCGTGCACGTCGATCAGCCTGGTCCGTGAGCAGAGCGAAGCCGTCGGTCCGACACGAGCGCTGTGGGTGCCGTTCGCCCTCGGACGGCCGCTCGGATCGGCCACCGACCCGGACATCCAGCGCGAGGTGATGCGCAGCGCCTTCTCCTTGCTCGACTCGGCGACTTCGCCGACGATCGCCGACTACGACGGAGCGCTGCCCGACGACGAGGCCGGTCCCGGCGAATGGGCGTGCCCACTGAACCTCGGCCCCGTCGTCGACGACACACTCACCGGCCGGCTGCTCGCCGAAGTCGGCCGTCTGAGGACCTGGTCCCACCAGACTCGGACCTCGCGTGGCCGCACGCTCTTCGGAGTGAGTGGAGCCGGCCCCGACCAGGTCGACGCCGTGGCCCGAGCGCTCGCTTCGACCGCCGACGCCGAGTCGCTCACCGAATCGCCGGCGGGCGACGTGGAGTGGGCGTTCGACATGCCGTTGCTCGTGCGACACCTGGCCGACGACCTGCGCAGCTTCTACCACGAGGCGATCGCCGCACAGCCTGGCTCCGCCGCTCCGAACCACGACGCACTGAACGACTGGATCTTCGGCGGCACAGCGCTCGGCGACACACTGCTCGCCGTCGCCGACAGGCTGACGCAGGAGGACACGCCGATGGCGAGCCTCGTGCGCGGCCTCCTCATCCCCGAGGGGCGATACGTCGGCGGCAGCGCCTTCTGATCGTCCGTGGGAACGGCCGAGTTACGCTCGCTGAACGATGAGCGGTCCGATCGGGATGTTCGACTCCGGCTTCGGCGGTCTCACCGTCGCGCGAGCGATGATCGACCTGTTGCCCGCCGAGGACCTCGTCTACATCGGCGACACGGGCCGCTATCCGTACGGCTCGAAACCGCTCGGCGACGTCCGCACCTTCGCTCACGAACTCGCTCACAGTCTGATCGATGACTACGGGGCGAAGGCGATCGTCGTGGCGTGCAACACGGCCACCGCCGCCGGGCTCGACGAGCTGCGTGCGAGCGTCGACGTGCCGGTGATCGACGTCATCCGGCCTGGGGCGAAAGCCCTGGTCAGCACCACTGTGACCGGTCGGGTCGGCGTGATCGGCACCGTCGGCACGGTCAAGTCGGGCGCGTACGTTCGCAGCATCGCCGACACCGGTGTGCCCGTCCGCCTCAGCAGCGCCGCCTGCCCCGGATTCGTCGAGTTCGTCGAACGTGGCCAGACCGCCGGTGACGAGGTGATGGTGTTGGCCGAGCGGCTACTCGCCCCGATCGTCGACGCCGATGTCGACGCGCTCCTGCTCGGTTGCACGCACTACCCCTTCCTGGCTCGAGTGATCGGCGACGTGATGGGTCCGAGCGTCACGCTCGTCAGTTCTGCCGACGAGACCGCTTTCGCCGTGCGATCACGTCTGACCGAGGCGGGACTGCTCCGCGACTCCGCCGAACCGGGACGCCACCGCTTCGCGTCGAGCGGTGACATCGACATGTTCCGCGATCTCGGGAGCCGCCTGCTCGGACCCGAGTTGGATCACACCGAAGCGTGGCCATCCTGATTCTCACTGTCCTGATCGTCGCAGCCGCCACCGGGCGGGCGATGACAATCGAGACGGATAGCTTGCGGGGCATGACGAGACCTGACGGCCGCAGTGCCGACGAACTCCGCCCGATCAGCTTCCAGCGCGATTTCACGGAGATGGCGGAAGGCTCGGTGCTCGTCAGCTTCGGGAACACCCGCGTGCTGTGCACGGCGAGCGTCGACGACGACGTGCCGCGATGGATGCGCAACTCGGGCAAGGGCTGGGTCACGGCGGAATACTCGATGCTTCCCGGCGCCTCGCCCGAACGAATCAACCGCGAAGCGGCGAAGGGCAAGCAGTCCGGCCGCACCGTCGAGATCCAGCGGCTCATCGCCCGTTCGCTCCGAGCGGCGTGCGACATGCAACTCCTCGGCGAGCGCCAGGTGACCGTCGACTGCGACGTCCTCCAAGCCGATGGCGGCACGCGCACCGCCAGCATCTGCGGCGGCTTCATGGCGCTGCACGATGCTCTGCAGCGCGTCGTCGATCGCGGCGAACTCGCGAAGAACCCGCTCCATTCGTTCTGCTCCGCGATCAGTGTCGGCATCGTCGGGGGCGACCCCGTCCTCGACCTGCCCGTACGTCGAGGACTCGGCGGCCGAGGTCGACATGAACGTCGTCATGTTGCAACCCAACACCGATGGTCGTCCGAGCGGCGAAGCCAAGTTCGTCGAGGTGCAGGGCACCGCTGAAGGCATGGCCTTCAGCCGTGGCCAGCTCGATCAGCTGCTCGGGCTCGCCGAAGGTGGACTCGCGACGATCACCGCGATGCAGGCCGACCTGATCGCCACGCCACCGACGCCGCGTCCCGATCGTCGATGACGGCGCTCCCGCAGTTCGTCTGCGCATCGGCGAACCCGGACAAGGTCGCCGAGATCCGAGCGCTCCTGGTCGGCATCGTCGACCTCCTGCCGCGGCCGGCAGCGATCCCCGATGTCGTGGAAGACGCCGACACGCTCGCCGGCAACGCTCGTCTGAAGGCCACTGCGATCGTCGAAGCGACCGGTTTCCCAGCGATCGCCGACGACACCGGACTCGAGGTCGCAGCGCTCGGTGGAGCGCCCGGTGTGTACACCGCCCGATACGCGGGCGAGGGCTGCACCTACGCGGACAACCGCACCAAGATGCTCCACGAACTGACCGGCGAGTCGCGACCGGTCGGCTGCGTTCAAGACCGTTGCGATGGCGGTGTGGCCCGATGGCACCGAGGTCGCCGTCGAAGGCATCTGCCAAGGTCGGATCACCACCGAGGATCGCGGGACCGCAGGCTTCGGATACGACGCGATCTTCGCGCCGGACGAGGGCGGTGGGCTCACCTTCTCCGAGATGGACGGCGCAGCGAAGCACGCGATCAGTCACCGCGGACGAGCGTTCCGTGGTCTGCTCGACGAACTCAGCCGGAGGGCGTGACCGTCACGACGAACCCGACGTGATCGCTGCCGGGAACGCGGAAATCCTCGACCCGGGTCGACACGAGGCCGTTGCCCGTCAATGCGTGGTCGAGCCGTACGAACGGTGGAACGACCTCGTCGGTCGGCCATGACGTCGACCACCCCGAGCCGTCGGCGATGTGCGCATCGGTCAGGTCGAGGCGCAGCAGGTCACGGAACACCGGGTGCCAGTACGACGCGTTGAAGTCGCCGATCACGAGCGTCGGCTGCGACGCGTGAGACACCGCATCGCCGATCTGCTCGAGACCACGCACCCATTTCGGGAAGCTGAAGATGGGCGTCGGCGGATGAACACCGAAGAGCCTGATGGGCCCGTCCGGTCCGGTCACGACGGCGTCCACAGTGCGTCCGATCTCGAGGCCGGTGTCCTGGGCCTCGATCGGGAACTTCGACCAGACCGCCATACCGCCCGCCAGCGGGCCCTGCTCGTCGAGTCGATGGTCGTACCGTTCGGCCAATGGATGCGACGTGAGTGTCTCGTGGTGCTCCGAGGTGTACTCGCTGAACACGATCACGTCGGGGTCGACATCGACCAGGACATCGGCAGCGTCGGCCACCACCGGATTGCTGAACAGGAGATTCGACCGAAGCGGCTCGCAACCCGACGGCCTCCGGGGCCGGCCCGGCTTGGCCGGGAGGCACGACGAGCGGCGCGGTCAACACGAAGGCACCGATGCCGACGAGGGCTCCCGTGGTCGCGAGCGCCTCGCGCCGCCGCCAGATGGCAACCGCAGCGGTTGCCAGGACGACGGGTATCCCGTACGGAGTCAGCGACTGCAAGGTGGCGACAGAGCGGCTGCCGTTCCAGCCGATGGCCTGGGTCGACATGACCAGCCCGACCGACCCGATCAGTGCCCAACCCGTCAACTCCGTGACCCGTCGCACGATCTCGGCTCGCCTCATTCGCGTGCACGTTACGCATGCCGTGGGGCGATGGTGTAACGCCCGACGCTGTCGTATCGTGTACTTTGAGAGGCCGACGTAGCCCAATTGGCAGAGGCACGGCCTTTAGGTGGCCGTCAGTGTGGGTTCGAGTCCCATCGTCGGCACACACCAGAAATCATTGAGGTATTTCTTCCTCAAGTTCTCGTCTGGATCGACCGATGAACCCTTCGATGACCAACCGACGCCGCCACGGTGGCTTGCCGCTCGCGGTCTACGTGGCGGCGCTCTTGCTGATTCCGCTGGCAGCGGTGGGTTGGTTCAGCGTTCGTGAGGTCGAACGGAACAACGTTGCAGCCAAGAACGCAGCTGCCATCTCGGACGCAGTCGCCGTCCACACGGCGGCCACGACCGCGATCGTGCCGGTCGAGGCCGAACGCTCGATCTCACTCGGCCTGGCAGCCGCCGAGCAGGAGGACATCGAAGCGGAGCTCGATGGGCGTCTCTTCGTCGCTCGTCAGAACACGGACAGCGTGCTCGAACGACTCGAGAACGAATTGATCAGCGACGACGAATCAGCTGCTGCTCAGGCGATTCGCCAGTCGCGATCGCTCATCGGCGCCCAGCGTGTCGCGCTCGACGAGGGAGCGACCGATCCGATGTCGATCGACGACGCATTCAACGTCTTGGACACGCAACTGAAGAACCTCATCAGCCGCACGACCCGAACGCTCACTGCGACGGAGTACGGATCGGTGGAGGCACTCGACGCAGCGCGGGGCCTGCTGGTCGCCAGTGATCTGGTCGAAACCGCGTCCAGCGAGTTGCACATCGTGTCGTCCGACGCCTTCGGCGTACAGAGCATGTCGGCCGCCGAAGCCGTCGGCGGCAAGATCCGCCATGCGGATGCACTCGCCGACGCGATCGCAGTGGATCCCGAGGCGGTCAGCGGGCTGCAACAGGCTCACAGCGCACTCGATCCCCAGGCGAGCAACCCCGCCGTGGGCCAGCTCGACTACGTCGGTGCCGTCGATCGGTTCGTCGCCTCGGTCGTGACCGCGATCGACGAAGGCATCGCCGCCTGGTCTGCAGAAGCCCAGTCGAAGAACCGCACGACGCTGTCGATGCTGACCCTGGTCGGCATCGCGTCGCTGCTGTTCGGACTCGTCGTCATGCGTTCGTTCGCCCGACCGCTCACACGCTTGCGTCTCCAAGCCGAACGGATCAGCCGCGGTGAGCTGAACTCCGAACCGATCGAGGTCGCCGGGCCGAGCGACGTGCGCAAGGTCACCGACGCCGTGAACGACATGGCGAGCACGCTGTCACTGGTCGAAGAACACATGGACGCCCTCGCCCTGGCGGAGATGAGCAAGGCGCCGGTCCTCGACGAACTCCCGGGTCATGTCGGCGCGGCGATGCGGTCGTCGATGGAACGCGTCGTAGCGCTCACGACCCGGCTCCAATCGAGCGAGACGCGTCTCAGCGAGCAGGCCCGGATCGACAACCTCACCGGGCTGCCGAACCGTTTCGCGGTGCTCGAATACCTCGAACGTGTGCTGCGAGCCCTCCCTCGCCGCGGAGAACCCGCCGCCCCCGGCGTCGTGCGCGCAACCGGCGTGATGTTCCTCGACGTGGACGGCTTCAAGAGCGTGAACGACATGCACGGCCACGCCGTCGGCGACGTCGTGCTCCGCGAGATCGCCCAGCGCCTCAGCGGATCCGTCCGTGACATCGACTACGTCGCACGCCTCGGCGGCGACGAGTTCCTGATCGTCGTCGGCGACATCACCGACCCACAGCGCCTCGTGCAGTTCGGTGAGCGGATGATCGCCGAGATCGAGCAGCCGTACACGATCGGCGACCAGCTCTTCGCCGTGTCGGCAAGCGTCGGGATCACCGTCGTCGAACCCGGCGACGATTCGATGTCGGTCATCGAGCGCGCCGATGCGGCCGTCTACCAGGCCAAGGATCGCGGCCGTCGTCGAGTCGAACTGTTCGACAAGGATCTCCAGCGCTCGATCGAACACCAGGCCGAGCTCGAACTCGCTCTCCGTCAGGCGATCCAGCACGACGAACTGCGGATGTACCTGCAACCGCTCGCCGACCTCTCGACCGGCATGCCGTCGGGTGCCGAGGCACTCGTTCGATGGGAACGTCCCGGCGTCGGTCTCGTGCCGCCCGGCGACTTCATCCCGATCGCCGAACGATCCGGCCTGATCTTCGAACTCGAACGGTGGATGCTGGAGACGGCGTGTCGTCGAATCGCCGAGTGGCGGCTCATGGGCCAAGGCGATGGCATGCGCCTCGCCGTCAACATCTCGGGTCGGCATCTGATCGAAGGCGACCTCATCGCCGACCTCGACGCGGCGATCGCGATCACCGGCGCCGATCCGAATCTTCTCGAGATCGAGCTGACCGAATCTCAACTCCTCGACGACGTCGGTCGGGCGAGCGCGATGCTCGCGGACATCCGCAGTCGTGGGATCAAGATCGCCATCGATGACTTCGGCACCGGCTACTCGTCGATGACGTATCTGCAGAAGCTGCCGGTCGACGTGGTCAAGATCGACCGCAGCTTCATCTCGAGTGCCACCACGAACTCGTTCGACTCCACGATCATCGACACGGTGGTCACCATCGGCCGGGCGCTCGACCTCGAGGTCGTCGCCGAAGGCATCGAGACCGTCGAACAACTCGCCTACCTGATCGAGGCGGGCGTGACGCACGGTCAAGGCTTCCTGATGGCTCGTCCGGTCCCTGCGCTCGAGGCCGAGTCGCTGCTCTTCAACGGTCCGCTGTTCGACCGCAAGCGGGTGCTCGGCACCAGGCGTGAACTCGCACGGCCCTGGACCGAGTCGATGCCCGCCGGTACGCCGATCACGATCGACTGACAGCACGCAGACCCGCTTCTCGGATCAGATGACCGGCAGCCAGGTGAGGCTGATCTGAGCGACCTTGACGTCGGTTGCTTCCAGCCCGACGCTCAACTGGCTGATCTCCTTGCCCGTTTCCATCCAGCGCTCGTCGATCTCGATCAGTTCCTCGGCGAGCTCGGCCTCGAGGTCCTCGATGTCGATCGTCAACCGCTCCAGCTTGTTCTCCGCCGCGTCCACCCGCTCTCCAGCAGCCTTCGTGGTGCCGCGCCGTCGTGCGGCTGTTCCGGCCTTGCCGAACAGTCCTCCGAGCATCCCGCCCTTGGACTTGCTGCCGCCGAGCAGCCCGCCGAGCACGGACCCCGCTGTGGACAGCAGCTCCGAGTTGCGCTTGCTCTTCGATTGTTCCTCGAGCAACTCGATCTTGTCCTCGAGCCCATCGACCTGGTCGCGGAGTCGCTTCGCCTTGGTCTCGTACTTGTCTCGCAGCTTGGCGATCTCGGCGTCGGCCTGCTCATCGGCGACTTTCAAGCAGCGAGCTTCGAAGTCGTCGTTCGACTCACCCGGACGCCCGTAGAGCTTGAGCGGCTTGTTCATCCCGATGTCGACCGTCGACGTTCGGACCAGCTCGTCGCGGATCGCCTTCTCGAGCGACGACCAGTAGGTCTTGTTCGCGAGCTTGGCATCGGTCAGTCGGTACACGGCCGCATCGGGTGCCTCGGTGCGGAGATCGCGATCGTCGTAGTCGACCTTGATCATGCCGGATGCGTCGATCTGCTCGGCGAGGGGGAACACGACGCACTCGAACTCGTCGTCATGCACGAGGTCGGCCTTCGTCTCGTCGTAGCGGAGGTTGATGCGTGCCACGGCAGCGGCGGCCAACTTGGGGCCCCGTGAGTCGCCACCGACGTCGGACAGCCACGGCGAGGCGATGTCCGCCCAGCGAATCGCGGTTCCGTCGGCGACCTCGGGCATCACGGCGCTCTCGTCGTCGTCCACCTCGGGTCGTGGAGCTGCAGCGCCTGGCACGGGTGTCGGCTGCCCGGTGAGTCCGCTGCTCGGGGCTGGAGCCGCCGCCGTCTCGGCCTCGACCTTGGCCGAACCCATCATCTGTTCGATCTGGTCGCGGGTCATCGGACCGCGCAGATAGCTCATTGCCCACCGGGTGGTGAACACCTCCGGCTGGTCCTGCCCGGCGCGCCGAAGCATGAACTCACGTTTGCCCAGACCGGAGATCGTGTCGCCGACCGCGTTGATGTCCACGCCGCCCGACGCCGACGACATGCCGTCGAGCAGACGAGCCTTGTCACGGTCGGTCTGGAGACGGCCGATCATCCAGGTGCCCGCGTTCGAGATCGCCTTGTAGTCGATGTCGACCGGGTTCTGCGTCGACAGCACCACGCCGACACCGAACGCGCGCGCCTGCTTCATCAACAGCATGATCGGCTTCTTGGTCGGCGGGTTGGCGGTCGGCGGGAGATAGCCGGCGACCTCGTCCATGTAGAGCATCGCCCGCAGGTCGGTCGTGCCCGACTGACGTCGCATCCAGGTGACGAGCTTCGACAGGATCAGCGAGGTGACGAACTGCCGCTCCTCGTCGGACAGGTGAGCGGTGGTGATGATCGCGCAGCGAGGTTTGCCGTCCGGGGTGAACATCATCGAATCGATGTCGAGCGGCGGACCCGCCGCCCACGCTGCGAACGCCGGTGATGCGAGCAGCCCGTTGAGCTGCATCGCGAGCTTCATGCGGTCGGCCTCGGGGAAGAACTGATCGAGTTCGAACACGCCGAGCTTGCGAATCGGCGGCGTGGCGATCATGCCCACGAGCGTCATCAGATCGAGCGCCTTGCCTTCGGTCCACGAATGGTTGATCAGGTTCGACAGCAGGATGTGCTCGCGGCTCGACAGAGGATCGGACTCGACCCCGACGAGCCCGAGGAGTCCTGACACGTAGCCGTCGATCTCGTCACTCACGACTTCGGCGTCGCTCATGTCCTTCGGGACCTGCAGCGAGCCGACGATGTTCATCGGGACGCCGGACTGCGAGCCGGGGGTGTAGATCGTGAAGTCGGTGGTCGCACGGAGTTCGCCGATGTCGGTGCCTCCGAGATCCCACCCGGCGAGGCCCTTGGTCCACAGCGCAGCCTGGTCCGCAGCGAACTGATCGGGCGTCTTGTCGGCGTTCTTGGCCTGCGCTTCGTCGATCCATGGTCGAAAGTCGGCGGCCGCGAGGTCCGGGAAGGTGAGACAGAGGTTGGTGAGGTCGCCCTTCGGATCGATCGCGATCACCGGGAGCCCGGACTTCAGGGCCTCCTCGATCACGATCACTCCCAGTCCGGTCTTGCCCGAACCGGTCATGCCGACGATCACGCCGTGAGTGGTCAGCGCGTCGGTGGCCACGGAGATGTGGCTCGTCGCGTCGTCGGTCGTTCGTTCGTGGGTCGCTGGGTCGATCGCGCCGCCGAGGAAGAGG
The DNA here is from genome assembly GCA_963797925.1 of Ilumatobacteraceae bacterium. Lineage (GTDB taxonomy): Bacteria > Actinomycetota > Acidimicrobiia > Acidimicrobiales > Ilumatobacteraceae > Ilumatobacter_A. Next base: position 1,284,229 of record CAWCQZ010000004.1, read on the forward strand.
TCTGCCATGGCGGCGACAGTAGTGGGGGCGCGTCGGGAGCGGGGAGTGTTCGACCGACTCGACGGACTCGTCGACGATCGACGGCCGCCCCCTCCCGCACGCAGCTGCGCAGGACCTCGACCGTCGGCACCGTCCCCGCGAGGTCGTCGCAGCGGACCTTCGCGGCGCGGGAGATTACGGTCGGATCATGGCGTTCACCGGATTCCCACCCGAGGCGATCGATTTCTACGAACAACTCGGCGCCGACAACTCCAAGGCATTCTGGGAGGAGAACAAGCAGCGCTTCGTCATGAATGTCAAGTCGCCGATGACCGAGTTGACCTCGGCGCTCGACGACTACGGCCCGTTCAAGATGTTCCGGCCGCACAACGACCTCCGTTTCTCCAAGAACAAGCCGCCGTACAAGACACATCAGGGTGCCTTCGGAGAGCTCGAAGGCGGCAGCGGCCACTACATGCAGTTCTCCGCCGACGGAATGATGGCCGCAGCCGGGTACTTCTTCATGGGCAAGGACCAACTCAAACGGTTCCGCGACGCCGTCGTGGCGGACGCAACGGGCGAAGAGATCGAGGCGCTCGTCGCCGCGGCGACCGGGCGCCGCTACACCGTCGGTGCGATCGGCGAACTCAAGACCGCGCCTCGCGGTTACGACCGCGACCACCCGCGCATCGCGCTCATCCGTCGCAAGGGCTTGATGCTCTCCAAGGACTTCGGAACTCCGAAGTGGATCCACACCAAGCAGGTCGAGACGAAGGTTCGCGAGTGCTGGGAGGGCGCAAAGGACGTGTGTGACTGGCTCGACGCCCACGTTGGTCCGAGCACGGAACCCCCCGGTGACCGCCCGTTCTGACGAGGCCCGCCGAATCGCCCGATCGTGGCGCCTCGCGCTCGCACGAATCGGTCCCCCTCGTTCGGTGGAATTCACTCGAAGATCGTGGCGGAGTGTCGCGCGCGGCGTGCGAACTTGACAGAATGTAAAGCGTGACGATCATGAACGACGCGCCCGATGCCGTGACCACCTCTGCAATGGAGAATCAGTTCGGTCTCGCCGACCGGATCGTGAACGAGGAAGCAATCGCCAACAGCGTCCGTCGGTTCCGAGAGCAGAAGATCACACTGCCGACGTTCGCGCAGCTCGCCGACCCGAAGTCGTTCGACCAGAAGACGCTCGTCGGCGACGCCGACCCGCAGGGTCCCGACGCGCGCAACCTGTGGCGTGTGCACTGGTACAACGACTTGGCGGGCAACCAGGTCGACGTTCCCGAGCACGTCGTGCTTCCTTCGACCTTGACCGGCGTGCCGTCTCCGATCATCGTCGTGTTCGGTGACCGGTTCCCGATGATCACCGCTCACAAGGTGCTCGCTGCGTACTCGTGCCTGGCGCCTCGCGTCGTGACCGGTCAGTTCGATCCCACCGTGCACCGCGCCGTGTGGCCGTCCACCGGCAACTACGCACGCGGCGGCATCGCGATCTCCAAGATCATGGCGAGCCGCGGTGTGGCGATCCTGCCCGAGGGCATGAGTCAGGAGCGCTTCGACTGGCTCGACACATGGTGTGCGAACCCGGAAGAAGACGTCATCAAGACCTTCGGCACCGAGTCGAACGTCAAGGAGATCTACGACGCCTGCAACGAACTCGCGAAGGATCCGGGCAACTTCATCCTCAACCAGTTCTCCGAATTCGGCAACCATCTCGGGCACTACAACGTGACCGGGCGGGCGCTCGCGCACGTCTTCGAGACCGTTCGCGAGGAGTACGGCGTCGGGGGACGCGACCTCGAACTCGCTGCGTTCAGTTCCGCCACCGGTTCGGCCGGCACCATCGCGGCGGGCGACCGGCTCAAAGAGGAGTACGGCGCCAAGATCGTCGCGGTCGAAGCACTCGAGTGCCCGACGATGCTGGAGAACGGCTACGGCGAGCACAACATCCAGGGCATCGGCGACAAGCACATCCCGCTGATCCACAACATCGCCAACACCGACGTCGTGGTCGCGATCTCCGACCAGGCGACCGACGAACTCGACCTCACCTTCAACACCGACGCCGGCCGCGCCTACCTCGCCCAGTCGATGGGCGTGTCCGAGAGCCTCGTCGACAAGCTCGAGCACTTCGGATTCTCGGCGATCGCGAACACCCTCGCTGCGATCAAGACGGCCAAGCTGTTGAACCTCGGTGAGAACCAGGCGCTGATCACCGTCGCGACCGACGGGGCGGCGCTGTACCCGAGTGAACGCGCGAAGCTGCTGCAGAGCCGCTACAACAACGAGTTCACCACGACCGACGCAGCGAGTGCTGTCGGCCGCCACCTCGTCGGAGCCTCCACCGATCACATGATCGATTGCACCGACCTCGATCGGCGCCGCCTCTTCAATCTCGGCTATTACACGTGGGTCGAGCAGCAGGGAACGCCGTTCGACCTCTTCGAAGCTCGACGCGACCAGTCCTTCTGGCGCGGTCTGCGTCGCTACACCGGTGTGTGGGACGAGATGATCGAGGACTTCAACGGGCGCGTCGCCGCTGGATCCTGAGCGGGCCATGTCATCGACGATGATGACGGCGCGCCGTTGGCAGTGCGTTCGTTGCGGCGCCGAGGTGCCCATGTCGACGTGGATGCCGTTCCGGTGTCCGAACGCAACAGCATCGGACCGTCACCATGCGCTCGGCATCGTGGACGAGCCGAGGCCCGTCGACCTCGGGAGCCACGAGCAGCCGTTCGTCGCCGCCGACGCCCATCTCGCATGGGCGGCCTGCGCCGACGCCAACGGGATGGACGCCGACCGGCGTCGGGCGCTGGTGCTCGAGACCGATGACGCCGTTCGCGCCGTCGACGGCACCGGCTTCCACGTCACACCGTTCGGCCGGTCGGCCGTGCTGTCCGACGAACTCGGGTTCGACGCCGACGGTGGGATCTGGGTCAAGGACGAGACCGGGTCGGTCGGCGGCAGCCAGAAGGCTCGCTTCCTGTTCTCGATCATGTTGCACCTGCGCGCCGCCGAAGAGCTCGGGGTGCTCACCGATCGGCCGCCACTCGCGATCGCATCGTGCGGCAATGCGGCGCTGGCAGCGGCGACGCTCGCCAAGGCCGTGGACTGGCCGATCGATGTCTACGTTCCGACATGGATGAGCGACGGGTTCGGCAACCGTCTCGATCAGCTCGGCGCAAGCGTCCACCGCAGCGAACGTCGAGCAGGTGATCCGCCCGGCGACCCGGCGATGATGCGGTTCCGCGAGGCCGTCGACGCCGGGGCGATCCCGTTCACGGTGCAGGGTCCGGAGAACGCGCTGTGCCTCGACGGAGGTCGCACCCTCGGCTGGGAGATCGCCGATCAGCTGCGTCGTGACGGGCACGAATGGCTCGACGGACTGTTCGTGCAGGTCGGAGGCGGAGCCTTCGCATCTGCGACCTTCACTGCACTCGCGGCGAGCGGTCTCGACATCCCGACGTTCCCCGTGCAGACCGAAGGATGCGCTCCGCTCGACCGTGCGCTGCAACGAGCCGCGGAGCGGGGCATCGTCGACGTCGGCTTCCACTGGGACGAACTGATGTCGGTCTGGGACGCTCCGACGTCGCTCGCCGACGGCATCCTCGACGACGAGACCTACGACTGGGTCGACGTCGCCCATTCGCTGCGGATCGCCGGCGGTGCGTCTGTCGTCGCCGCGGAATCGACGGTGGTCGAGGCGCACGAACTCGCCATCCATGCAGGATTCGACGCGAGCCCGACCGGCACGGCCGGCCTCGCCGGACTCCTCCATCTCCTGGAGACCGACCCGGATCGATTCGACGAGTCGTCTCGACTGGCCATCGTGATGAGTGGTGTGATGCGATGACCCGTCCTGGAGGTTGACGTTTCCTTGACGAGCCTGAGCGGCAGCTGGCGCAGGTTGGGAGTACCCTGAGCTGCATGAATTCCAGGCTGACCCGGGCGGGGGTCGTGAGCGCCATGGCGGTGAGCGCCGTGGTCGCAGTGACCTCTTTCGGCGCGCCCGGCGGTGCCCAAGCGGATGCCACGACGAGCATCGCAAACCGCGGTTTCGACGAAGCTCCGGCCGTGTCCCACGACGGCCGGATGATCGTCTTCGCATCATCGCCGAATGCCGACGGCACGGACGCGTCGCTGTTCCTCCGCGACCGCGGAGCACTCGAGCCCGACGGAGCGGTGTCACCGGCGACGACGACTGCCATCTCGGATTCGCTCGGGGCCGTGAACCCGGCGATCAGCGGGAACGGGTGCATCATCACATGGTCGATCTCCGCGGTGGACGACGACCCCGAACCGGAGCCGCAGCCCGCAAGCGCTGACGAGACCGCGAACGAGGTCTCCAACGACGAGGCGGCGCCCACGACGGAGACTCCGTCCGACGTCGTCGAACCTGCCGAGGCGAACACTGCGGCCGATGCCGAACCGGAGCCGGCCGTGAACACGACCGGCGCCGAGGTGTCGAGTCTCCAGCTCGCGCCGGCACGCATCGTCGTCCTCGATCGATGCGGCACGCCGGCAGGCAGGCGCGTCGATCTCCTGCTGAACGAGGACGACCGATCGTTCGGTCCTGCAGCGACCTCCGTCGACGGATCGGTGCTTGCCGTGACGCAACGGCACCGAGGTCGTCCGCTTCGCTCGTGCCGCCGATGGAACGTATGCGGAAACGGGTCGTTTCGACGGGCTCGACACTGCGGCAACGGATCATCGCGTCTCCGATCGTGTCGACGTGTCGGACGATGGTTCCGTCGTGGTGTTCTCCGGTGGGCTCGACCTCTCCGACACGTCACTGATGACGGTCTTCGCTCACGTCGTCGAGAACGGGCAGGCGTCGACCGGCCCGGTGCTGACGTCGGCGACCTCTCCGACCGTGTCGGGCGACGGTCGGTTCGTCGTCGGGTCCACTGGCCGGGGCGGTTCGAGCGTGACGCTCGTCGACCGCACCGTCAGTCCGCTCGCACCGGTCGACCTCGGCCCTGGGCGCCGCCCCGCGATCAGCGCGGACGGCAACCACGTCGTGATCGAAGAAGGCGCCAACCTCGCGGTCGTGTCCCGCACCGGGCAGGGCGACGCACCGTTCGCCACCACACGGCGAACCCTGCTCTCGGCAACGATCACTCCGACCCAGTCCGGCCCCGTCATCGATCGTCTCGGCACGACCGTCGTCAGCGATCTCGCCGTCGGCGCCGACAATCCGCCTGCCGACACCGACATCGCCGTCACGCTGCTCCCGGCGGACGCGTCGTTCGATGCGGCGAGGTTCGACCTCGGTGTCGGCGACGTCGGGGCCGTGCTGACGTCGACGGTCACCTTCTCGAACCGAGGCCCCTCCAGCGTCGGGGTCGCGAGCCTCGAAGTGGATGGCACGTTCGTGATCACCGAGGATCGCTGTGGTCCGGTGCTCCGTCCCGGCACGACCTGTGCCGTCGACGTGTCGTTCACGGTCGAACGGCTCGAGGACGCGTTCGGCGTCGTCACGCTCACACCGACGTCGATCGGCGTCGCTGCGTACACCACCGAGGTCACCACGCTCGGCGAAGCGCCTCCGGTCGCGACGCCGGCGACCACCGCCACGACGACGCCTCGAACAGGCGGTTCCACGACCGGTTCCACAACCGGTCGTACCTCGACCGGTGGCACCACACGAGGAACGACCACGCGCGGCACCACGACACGCGGGTCCACGACTCGCGGGACCACGACTCGTGGCACCTCGTCGACCGGGAGCACCCGGACGACCACGACGACGACCACGACGACCGTCGCTCCTGGCGCCGGCGTGGTCGCCAGCCCGCAGGCCTTCGACTTCGCTCCCACGATCATCGACGCCGGTCGCCGCACCGGACTCGTCGAGATCGTCAACAACGGCACCGGCAGTGCGACGATCGCAGGAGTTCGCCTCGACCCGGCAGAGGCTGGACCCTTCCAGGTCGTCGAGACCACGTGTGCGGCCGAATCGGTCGCAGCGGGCGCACGCTGTGCGGTGATGATCTCGTTCGCTCCGACAGAGACGGGTGCGCAGAGCGTGTCACTGGTCGCTTCGATCCAGGGCGGCGCCGACATCACGGTCGCGGTCTCCGGCACGGGGCGCGCCGGCTCCGACGATCGAGGTGATCCCCGGTGTCGCCGCCGTCGGCCAGGTCGTCACGTTGAGCGGTTCCGGTTTCCCGACCGGCATCACCGTCGAACTCACCTGGGCATCCCGAGTGCAAGAGGTGGTCGTCGACGACGCCGGAACGTTCAACGTCCCGGTCGTCGTCATGTCGCACACGGCGACGGGTCCCGCAACGGTGTCGGTCGAAGGTCAGTCCGACATGTTCGCCACCGTCGCCGGCTCCATGCTCGTCACGGACACGAGCGATCGATTGGGTCCACCCGTCATCGACGGTGTCGGCCCGAACATCGGCCGCTGACCGATCGAGTGGCAGGCGGGTCGAGCCACCCTCCGGATCAGATCCCGGTCAGATGTCGTCGACGAACCCGGTGACGGTCGCTGCGGCTTCGCAGGTCTCCGTGCCCGGTCCCGGTGTCTCACACGTGACTCGCAGTGAGATGCTGCTGCCACTGTCGACCTGCAACGGTGCAACGAGGTGGAAGTCGAGGTCGCGGAAGTTCGCCATCTCCTGATCGAGCAGGACATCACCGTCTCGAAGCAGCTCGACTCGCCCGACCGCACCGGTCGGGTTCTGGAAGATGACGTCGCTGATGGAGAGGATGCGTCCGACGCCACTCACATCGAAATCGAACTCCTCGGTCGACGTGGTGGCCGTGGCGGCATCGACGGAGAGCCGCAGGTCGGTCGGATCGCCGAGCGGCAGTTCCGCCGACTCCTCGGCGGCGGCCTCGATGGCGGTGACCTGATCATCGAGTTCGGCCTGCTGCACGACGTCCTGTTCGGTGGCGTCCTCGCGAGCGGCGTCCAGCACCGACGGCTTCAGCACCGTGTACCAGGCCAGCGTGCCGAGGAGCAGCGCTGCCGACCGTTCCCGCCGCTGCCGGGAGGAGCCACGGTCGGAGCCGAGGGCCCTGCTCGAAGATGCCGTCGAGTTCGGACCGATCGCCGTTGCTCCCGGCGACGGCCAGCGAGAACGTGTGCTCGATGGACGGGCCGTTCCAGAACCGCTCGTGAGGAGCCACGCGGAACTCGACTCTGGCGGTCTTCCCCGGATCGATGTTGACCACTGGGGCGGCCAACTCGGTGGCGACCTCCGGAGCTGAGGTGGCCGCGAGTTCCACCATCAACGGGACGTTTCCTGCGTTTTCGATCGCAACCTTGTGGCGCCCGGCGGTTGCGGACTTCGAACGCTGCGGTTCGAGGCGGTCGCCGTCCACGCTTCGGTCGAGTCGATCTCGATCGTGGCAGCGGCGCTCGACGTCTCGTTGTCGTCCAGGATCTCGATCACACAGCTGTGCGATCCGGCGGCCAGGCTCGCACTCGCGTCGACGATGACAGGAACTTCGAAGTGCTCGTTCGGGTCGAGGTAGATCGTCTCGGTCTGCAGCACCGTTTGGGCTGCGAGTCCGCCGCCGGCACGCAACGTGACCATCCGCTCGGCATCGGTGTTGTTCTGCAGGTGCAGCGAGAGCGCTGCGGTTTCTCCAGGCGCCGCGCTGATGCGGTCGGGCTGGAAGGAAGCTGTCACGGACATGTCGCGGAACCGTACTCCGAAACAGGCACCGATAGCATGTCGCCATGTCAGAGCAGACAATCGCACCGCACGCACTCGAAGCCGGATTCGACCCACGGTCGGCGGTGTTCGACCGTCTGCTGAAGAACCGTGTCGTGATGCTCGGCTCCGATGTGAACGACGACATCGCGAACCAGATCTGTGCACAGCTGCTGTACCTCGAGGGTGAGGACCCGTCCGCCGACATCTGGCTGTACGTGAACAGCCCCGGTGGTTCGGTCACGGCCGGTATGGCGATCTACGACACGATGCAGTTCGTCGGTTGCGACGTCGCCACCGTGTGCCTGGGTCTCGCCGCTTCGATGGGCCAGTTCCTGCTCACCGCGGGCGCCGAGGGCAAGCGGTACGTGCTGCCCAACGCTCGAGTGATGATGCACCAGCCGCTCGCCGGCCTCCGCGGTCAGGCGTCGGACATCCAGATCCAGGCCGAGCAGCTCCGCTACACCAAGAAGCGCATGGCAGAGCTCATTGCGTTCCACTCGGGCAAGGAGGTCGAGCAGATCCAGGCCGACTCCGAGCGTGACCGCTGGTTCACCGCTCAGGAAGCCACCGAGTACGGCCTCTGCGACTCGGTCATCGAGCGTCGCGGCCAGATCCTCTGACCGTTCCGATTGTCGCTGCCCGCCGGTCGGGTGCTGCTGGCACGGTTGCTGCGGGCTGCGACGCCAGGCTCGTTCGCTGGCGCTCGGCGAGCCGGCCGTTCTGATCGTCGCGATGCGTCAGCCCTGCGGTGCGAGCGTGGCGACGGGGCCGATGTCGAGTGCGCAGTTGTCGACCAACCACTGCTTCACGCGAGCCCCCGCCTGCTCGCTCTGTAGCGCGGTCTCGACAGCGACCTGCATCGAGGCGGCATCGCCGGGAACCACGGTGCTCGCCGTCTCGTAGTTGAGGATCAGTTGATCCCACTCCGGTTCGATCGCCAGCGGAGCGAGTTCACCGATCTCCCGGTAGAGCTCGAGGAGCGGCTCGATGTCAGCAGCCGTCGAGAGCTCGGGCGACGTGAGGCGGGTCTGATTGGCTTCGATCTCGCCGCAGAAGCGCCCGGCATCGCTGTTCGGTCCGTCGTTGGAGCAGGCGACGAGCAGCGTGGCACCGACGACCAGGCACGGAAGCAGTCGAGATGTAGCGGCGGATCTCACGTGCTGAGCATGTCAGCTCGACACCCGATTCGGACGTCACCGCGATCTCTGGAGTACCCCGTCGGTACTGTGATCCCTGTACGTGTCGTGGGGTCACGAAGTCGCACCCCCCTCTCAGATCCATGAACGATCAAGGAGGTAGCGATGTTCGCGTCCGTCCCATCGGCCGTGCTCTTCGGAGCCCGAAGGCCACCCCGTCGCCGTCGAGGTCCACGTCGGCAAGGGGCTCCCCGGTTTCCACGTCGTCGGTTTGCCCGACGAGTCGGTTCGCGAGTCCCGCGACCGCGTCCGTGCTGCGGTCATGTCGAGCGGCGCCGTCTGGCCGGACATCAAGATCACGGTCAACCTCGCGCCGTCCCGCCAGCGAAAGTCGGGTTCGGGACTCGATCTCGCGATCGCCGTGGGAGTGCTCGCGGCGTCGGAGCAGATCTCCATCGAATCCATCGAGCGGATGGGGTTCATCGGCGAGCTCGGTCTCGACGGGTCGATCCGCTCGGTCCCCGGCGTCGCACCGATGGCCGGGGTCCTCGCAGTGGCGGATCTGGTGGTTCCGGTCGGCAACACGCACGAGGCGGCGATCATCACGAACGGGCGCGTCCAGGCCGTGCGGTCACCTGCGTGAGCTGATCGCCGTCTGCTGCGATTCGGCGCCGTGGCCGGATCACGACATCGACGACGGGGACCATGTCCCTGCTCACGATCCCGACCTCGCAGACGTCATCGGCCAGCCGATGGCTCGCCAAGCGTTGGAGATCGCAGCAGCCGGTGGGCACCACTGTCTGTTCGTCGGCCCTCCGGGAGCGGGCAAGACCATGCTCGCCGCTCGGCTTCCGGGCCTCCTGCCACCATTGGACCGAGAGGAGGCGCTCGCCGTCACGATGATCCATTCGGCCGCAGGTGTGTCGCTCCCACCCGACGGGCTCGTCGACACGACCACCGTTCCGGTCGCCGCATCACACGAGCTCCCAGGTGGCGATGGTCGGCGGAGGGTCGACCACGCTGCGACCGGGGGAGATCTCGATCTCGCACTGCGGTGTCTTGTTCATGGACGAGCTGCCGGAGTTCGCACCGTCGGGTGATGGACACCATTCGTCAACCGTTGGAAGAAGGGGAGGTCGTCGGGTCAGCCGAGCAGCACTGCACGTGACGATCCCGTCCAGATTCCAGCTGGTGGCCGCGATGAACCCGTGTCCGTGTGGGGACGGCAACGAACCGGGTGGGTGTGAGTGCGGTGACGCCCGGTTGCGAAACTATGTCGGTCGGGTGTCGGGGCCGTTGCTCGACCGATTCGATCTGCGCGTCAAGGTGGACCGACCCGACGTCGACCAGTTGCTCGACAATCGGCCCGGCGAGTCGAGTGCGGTGGTGCGTGCACGCGTCGCTGCGGCCCGCGACGCGATCGATCGCTCGACAGGGCGTGCTCAACGACGAGCTCTCGGCGGCCGCGATCTGGATCACTTCGCGCCGTTGGAGGCCGAGGCCCTGGAGTGCCTGCGGAGCGAGATGGAACGAGGTCGGTTGAGTGCTCGCGGGTATCACCGGGTCCGGCGGGTCGCCCGCACGATCGGCGACCTCCGGCCCGACGGTGCCGAGGTGCTGGACGAAGAGATCATCGCATTGGCGCTGGGGATGCGTGTCCGGGTGCGTCCCGCCCACACGATCGGTCGTGCGGCGTGAATCTGACGCAGCTGTTCCCCGAGCCGGTGGCGCCCGTGCTGAGCGCCACCGAGCGAGCACATCTCGCAGCGCTCGCCGGGTTCGACCTGATGACCACGTCTCGCCTCGTCGGCGCTGCCGGCCGGGCGGTCGCCTGTGGAGGCGTTCGCGATCGCGAGCGGAGCGGAAGCTCCGTCGGGCGGCATCGCCGCATTGTTCGACCGCCACGAGGGGCTCCGAGCGCGGTGGAAGGCCTCCGCACTCGCGAAACCGACCGGAGCAGGTCGCCGAGCGGTGTGAACAGCTCGGCGTCGAGATCATCGCGCCGGGCGACGATCGGTACCCGCCACAGCTGTCGAACGACCCTCGCCGTCCGGCGGTGCTCTTCGCTCAGGGTGACATGGCGGTGCCTCGACTCGCGACGCGTCGGCATCGTCGGCACGCGCAACCCGACCCGTCGAGGTGCGCTCAGACCGCCGCACGATTCGGACACGAACTGGCCGAGGCCGGGGTGGTCGTCGTGTCCGGGCTCGCGCTGGGTGTCGACGGTGCCGCCCATCGCGGCGCATCGCGGTCGTCCGGTGCGCCTCCGGTCGCGGTGGTCGCGAACGGCCACGACCGCGCCCTATCCGAAACGCCATGCCGTTCGCTGTGGGCCGAGGTCGCCGAACGTGGCGCAGTCATCTCGGAATGGCCGCCGGGCGTGCGCCCGGAGCCGTACCGGTTTCCACAGCGCAACAGGATCCTCGCTGCACTGTCGGAGCTCGTGGTGGTCGTCGAGAGTCGTGAGCGAGGCGGCAGCCTGATCACCGCACGTGAGGCAGCCGAGCGCGGCATCGACGTGTTCGCCGTGCCGGGCGCCGATCGATCAGCGAGCGTCGGTCGGCACGAACGCACTTCTCGAGCGATGGTGCGGCGCCCGCAGCGAACGCCGACACGTTGCTGGTCGCGCTCGGGCTCGATCATCGACGTGCCGGGCGACGACAGGTCGACACTCGGGAGCGCCCGGACGAGGACGGTGCAACGGCGCTGGCGATGCTGAGGAGTCGGTCGCAGAGCGTCGAGTCGGTCGCCGTGGAGACGGGGTGGGGACTGGGCCGGGCTGCACGGGCTCTGGCGGTGCTCGAACGGACGGTTGGCTCGTCGAGGTCGGAGGCTGGTACGAATCGCTCGAGTCGGTGAGCGGCGCTCCAGGCAGCGAGCCGTGAGCAGTGCGAGGCCCGCGATGCCGCAAGACGTTGGCAGACCGTGCGACATCATCCACGCTCCTCGACGGATCGCGTCCTACCATCGATGACGTGAGCGATTGGCGCGTCGACGAGTTCGGGACTGCGCTCACCGCGATGTCCGACAACACGCGTGGCCGCATACCGGTCGGATCTCGGCGGGTTCGCGGAGTGGTGCGAGCGACTCGATGTCGGCCCGGACGCCGTCGATCGGTCGCACCATCCGGCGGTATCTCGCGTTCTTGACCACCCGGGAGTTCGCCCGGCGCACGATTGCCCGCAAGACGGCGTCGCTGCGGCGGTACTTCCGCTGGTCGGTCGCTCAGGGCCACCTCGCAGTCGACCCGACCGCCGGCGTCTCGGTCCCGGCCGGGCGATGGTCGTCTGCCGCGGGTGCTCGACGCACGAGAACTGAACGGCCTGCTCGACGCGTGCGGTCCGCGCGGGCGGACGACCGAACCCGAGTGGCGTCGTCGACGAGACGACGCGGTCCTCGAGGTGCTGTACGGGTCCGGGTTGCGGGTCGAGCGAGCTGTGCTCGCTCACAGTCATCGGCGCTCGAACTCGACCGAGGTGCAGCGACCGTCTGGGGCAAAGGCTCCAAGGAGCGGCGAGTCCCGCTCAGCCGAGCCTGCGGTCGAAGCGCTTCGTGCCTGGTTGCCGTTCCGCTCCGACGTGATCGCTGTCGACGGTGACGGTGAGCTGGGCGACGTGCTGTTCGGCAACGAACGCGGCAAGCCCTCACGCCACGCGATGTCCGCCGCATCGTCGACCGACGTTCGCCCGTCCCCACGCATCCGCATGCACTCCGCCACAGCTTCGCGACCCATCTCCTCGATGGCGGCGCCGACCTGCGTGCGGTGCAGGAACTGCTGGGCCATTCCGACGTGGCCACGACGCAGCGTTACACTCACGTCAGCCGAGAGCGACTCTCGGCGGCCTACCGCGAGGCGCACCCCAGAACATGAGCATCGTTCCCGAAGACGCCGACCTCAAGATGCAGTGGAACCGCTGGCTCAAACGGCAGAAGCCCGCTGCTCGCGATCACCTCATCGTCCACTACTCGCCGCTCGTCAAGTTCGTCGCCGGTCGTGTCGGCGCCGGACTCCCGCGCAACGTCGATTCGGGCGATCTGATCGGCAGTCGGCGTGTTCGGCCTGATCGATGCCATCGAACGCTTCGACCCGGAACGTGGCGTCAAGTTCGAGACCTTCGCCGTGCCGCGCATCCGTGGCGCGATCTACGACGGACTCCGCCAACTCGACTGGGTGCCGCGCTCGGTGCGCAGCCGAGCCCGCCAGGTCGAGAAGGCGTTCGCCGAGCTCGAGCACAAGGAGGGCCGTGCCCCGACCGACGAAGAACTCGCGACGCATCTGCAGATCTCCGACGACGAGTTGACCAAGTGGCTGTCGTCGATCGCGAGCACCACGATCGGTCCGCTCGATCGTGCGATCGCCGCCGGTGCCGAGCCGTCTGCGCCCGACACTGCCATGTCCGGGTCCCCGACTGCAGTGATCGAGGACAAGGAGACTCAGCTCGATCATGCGAGCTGAGATCAAGAAGCTGCCGGACCGCGAGAAGCTCGTCCTGTCGCTGTACTACGACGAGGGCCTCACGCTCTCCGAGATCGGCGACGTCATCGGCGTGACCGAATCACGGGTCTCGCAGATCCACACCAAGTCGGTGCTGCACCTGCGCTCGCGCATGAGCGCCGCCGGCGTCACCTGACGCCCCACTCGACGCCTCCGAGCGTCCCTCTGGTTGCCACGAGCACCCGACTCGACGTCGTGCACGTCCTCGAAGATCACTCGATCTCCCTGGAGGCACCATGTCCCGACGCAGCACAATCCGACGAGCCGTCGTCCGAAGAGCGACAGCGATCACCTCGCCGTCCTGGTGACCGTCATCCCGAGCGAGGCGGCGCGTGCCGCTCCCTGCTGGCAACCGCCGGTGTCCGGTCGCATCACGACCCGTTCCGAGCGCCGACCTGCCCTTACTGCGCCGGCAATCGAGGCATCGAGTACAGCGTGGCGTGAACACCCCGGTCGGCGGTGGCCTCGGGCGTCGTCACGCTGGGCCGGATCGATCGCCGGCACCAGCTACGTCGTCGTCCGCCACGCCAACGGCTGGCGGACACCTACGGACAGCTCGGATCGACGTCGTTGGAACGGGCGACCGAATCGCGCAGCGACAGCTCGTCGGTACCGCATCGGGCCCGTTCTACTTCGGGCTCCGAGTCGGGGAGGAGTACCGCGATCCCGCTCCCCACCTCGGTCTGCTCGTCGGGCGCGCCCGGCTGATCCCGATCGACGCCAGTGCACCTCGACAACCGCCCGCACCGCGCTGGCGTCGCGCGCGACTCCGGTGACCGGTGGCGGCCTCGAGCTCTCCCGATAGCTTCAGTGGGGTCGTTTCGTCCGATTCGACATACAACTCACTGTCCTTCCGGTCATCACGCGGTCGCCCTTGCGGCGCCGATCGGCAGGAACAACCGCTACAAGGAGCAACGTCATGGCTGTCATCAGCATGCGTCAGATGTTGGAGGCCGGAGCACACTTCGGTCACCAGACCCGCAAGTGGAACCCCAAGATGAAGCGATTCATCTTCGGCGAGCGCAACGGCATCTACGTCATCGACCTGCAGCAGACGCTGCCCCGAGTCGAGACCGCCTACGGATTCGTCCGTGACCTCGTCGCCGGCGGCGGCAACATCCTCTTCGTCGGCACCAAGAAGCAGGCGCAGGACCCGATCAAGAGCTACGCCGACAAGTGCGGCATGCCGTACGTGAACGAGCGTTGGCTCGGTGGCATGCTCACCAACTTCGAGACCATCTCGAAGCGCGTCGGCAAGATGCTCGAGTACGAGCGCATGGTCGCCTCCGGTGAGACCGAAGTGATGATCAAGAAAGAAGCGCTGCTGCTCAACCGTGAGCTGACCAAGCTGCAGAAGAACCTCGGCGGTCTGCGCGACATGAAGAAGGCGCCCGACGCCATCTTCGTGCTCGACACGCTCAAGGAGCACATCGCCGTCACCGAGGCCCGCAAGCTGGGAATCCCGGTCGTGGCCGTGGTCGACACCAACGTCAACCCCGAAGTCGTCGACTACCCGATCCCGGGCAACGACGACGCCATCCGCTCGAACAGCCTCTTCGCCCGCGTCATCGCCGATGCGGTCGCCGAAGGTCGGTTCATCGCCCAGAAGCGCAACCCGGCGCCCGAGCCCGTCGTCGAGAAGACGCCAGAGCAGGTCGCCGAGTTCGAGAACGCACAGAAGGCCGCTCGCGACGCCGCTGCCCAGGCCCAGGCCGATCGCGATGCGCGACTGAACACCGCTCAGGCAGCCGCCGAAGCCGCAGGAGCTCCGTCTGCCGAAGCCGCCCCGGCCGCAGAGGATCAGTCGTCGGCCGCATCCGACGCAGCTCGCACGCCCGCTTCGGTGCCAGCTGAGACCACGGGCCCGGCCGGCAGCGATACTGTTCCGTCGACGGACCCGATCCCCGAGACCCCGGCAGTCACCGATGACTCGCTCGAGTCGGCCGAACAGCCGACCAACCCGGGCACCCCCGAGACCCCCGAAGACCGAAAGCTGATCTGCGATGGCATTCACCGCACAAGACGTCAAGGCGCTCCGCGACTCCAGCGGCGCCGGGATGATGGATTGCAAGAAGGCGCTCACCGAGAACGACGGTGACATGGAAGCCGCGAAGAAGTGGCTCCGTGAGAAGGGCCTGGCGCCGTCGGCGCGAAGCGCGAGGACCGCGATGCCACGCAGGGCGTCGTCGCTCTGACCTCGAGGGCAACGTCGGTGCGATCGTCGAACTCAAGTGCGAGACCGACTTCACCGCCGGGTCGGACCTCTTCAAGGGCGAAGCCGAAGCGCTCGCAGCGCTCGTCGCCGAGCAAGGGCACCGACGCCGTCACCGAGCGCAACGAGCAGTTCGAAGAGCTCAAGGTCACGCTCAAGGAGAACATCAGCATCGGTGCCGTCGAGCGCATCGACGCAGCAGAGGGCAACCACATCGGCTCCTACCAGCACGTTCAGGGCGGTCGCGGTGTGAACGGCGTGCTCGTCGAAGTCGAAGGTGGCTCACCAGAGCTCGCACACGACCTGGCTGTGCACGTGGCGTTCGCCCGCCCGAAGTACCTCGCGAAGGACGACGTCCCGGACGACGTGGTGGCTGCCGAGCGCGACACGCTCGAGACGATCACGCGCAACGAGGGCAAGCCCGAACAGGCGATCGGCAAGATCGTCGACGGGCGCATCCAAGGCTTCTTCAAGGACGTCGTACTGCTCGAGCAGCCCTATGCGAAGGACGACAAGCAGTCGGTCACGCAGATCCTCGGGAGCGCCTCGATCAAGGCCTTCGCTCAAGTCGAGATTGGTTGATCGAGCCGTGTGAGGTCTGACCTCACACATGCTGCCATCGAGGCCAGGCCTCACGCGAGTGAATCGTGTGGGAGATCCGGTGTCTCTTCACGTGCAGCGCTCCGAGGTGGGCTTCGCCCACCGTCGCTTTCAGAACCCTGACGGCCCTCGGTCCTTCCGAGGGCCGTTTGGGTTTTCTGGTGACCGCACCGGCTGGCACGGGCGGGTGGTTCGGTTCTGGAACTGGGGGTTCGGGCGTGGTTCGACGTTGTACGATCGTGTTTTGTGTCTTCGGTCGAGAAACTTCCACGTCCTTCGTTCAAACGGATCTTGTTCAAGCCGTCTGGGGAGGCTCTTGCGGGTGCTGCGGGGTCCGGGCTGGATGGGGCGACGCTGGATGCCACCGCGTCGGAGATCATCGATCTGCGCGAGAACCTCGGGGTCGATGTCGCTGTGGTCGTCGGTGGTGGCAACTTCTGGCGCGGTCGCGAGGGTTCGCTGAAAGGCATGGACCCGACGCAGTCCGACCACATCGGCATGCTCGGCACCGTGATGAACGCGCTCGCGCTGCAGGATGCGCTCGAGCGTCAGGGCCAGGAGACGCGGGTGCAGTCGGCGATCGAGATGCCTCGGATCGCCGAGGCCTACATCCGACGCCGCGCCGTTCGCCACCTCGAGAAGGGGCGCGTCGTGATCTTCGCGGCGGGCACCGGCAACCCGTTCTTCACCACCGACACCGCAGCAGCACTGCGTGCAGCGGAGATCGAAGCCGACGTGGTGATCAAGGGCACGCATTCCGGCGTGGACGGGATCTACTGCGGCCGACCCGCGTACGGACGACAGCGCCGTCAAGTACGACGAAGTGTCCTACATGGAGGTGATGACCAAAGATCTCAAGGTCATGGACACCACTGCGATCGCCTTCTGTCGAGAGAACGACATTCCGATCGTCGTGTTCGACATGTCCGTCGAAGGTTCGCTGCGCAGCATCGTCCAAGGGGGCCCCGAGGGCACCCTCGTCCGGCAGTGAGCAGGGACTAACCTGCGGTCTGTGATCGAAGACACCCTGCTCGAGACGATGGACAAGATGGAGAAGGCGGTGGAACACACGCGCTCGCAGTTCTCCACCGTTCGCACCGGTCGTGCCACGCCGTCGCTCGTCGACCGGATCACGATCGAGTACTACGGAGCTCCAGTTCCGCTGCAGCAGCTGGCATCGATCTCGGTACCCGAGGCGCGTCAACTGCTGATCAAGCCGCACGACCGTGAGCACGCTCGAAGCCATCGAGAAGGCGATTCGAGAGAGCGACCTGGGTGTCAACCCGAACAACGACGGCATCTCGATCCGCATCTCGTTGCCGCAGCTCACCGAGGATCGTCGTAAGGAATACGTGAAAGTGGCCAAGACCATGGCCGAGGACGGCAAGATCACCCTGCGCAACCTGCGCCGGGATGCCCGCAAGTCGATGGAAGCCGAGGAGAAGGATGGCGACGTCTCCGAGGACGAACTCGATCGTGCGGAGAAGGAACTCGACAAGGTCACCAGCGAGCACGTCGAACAGATCGACACGGCGCTCGACAACAAAGAGCAGGAGCTGCTCGAGGTCTGAGGACCGTCGAGTGAGCGAGAGGAACCTATGAGCGACGACATCTGGCGCAACGAGAACGCAGGGGATCCGAGTTCGGGCGGCCGCAAGCCCGGCCGATTCGAATCCTCGATGGACGAATTCGACGAAGAGGAGTTCGGCGGACCGCTGTTCGGCGACGACTCGGGTGGGGTGATGAGCCCGGAGCGCGCAGAAGCAGGCGATGACGGTCGCAGTGCCGGCGGTGAGGGGCTGAGCTTCGGCGACGACAGCACCGGTCCGCTGCCGCACTGGACCGAGCCGCCAACCGGTGAGATGCCGAAGATCGACGCCGTTCAGGAAGCGTCTGGTGAGAACGACGAACTCGACGTCTGGTCGACCTTCACCTCCGAGTCCCCGGTCTGGAAGGAAGGTGACAGCGTCGACGCGCCGTCGGGCACGCTCTCGACGCCGGCCGACGCGAGCCCGGAGCGCTCCGACGTCCCGGAGGTCGCCGACCGACCCTCCGACCCGACCGGTGAACTGAGCTGGGAGGACGACCCCGTCGTCGCCGAGGTCGAGCCGGTGGTGGACGCGTCGATCGACGACGCCTTCGCAGCAACGACCATGACCGACGCGATCACGGCCGAGGCGCCGCCTCGCGAGCCGGGTCGCATCACGATCGGAACCGACCCTTCGGGAATGCCCCGTCGGCCCGAGCCGTCACGTCGAGGCGGCACGCCGCAGCGGCCTCCGGCATCGGGGGACCCCGCAGCCGGTGGGCGACCAACGCAACCTGCCCGTGGCGATCGCCACCGGAGTCGGCCTCGCCGTCGTGTTCCTCGGACTCACCATCTTCGTCGGACCGCTCGGCGCACTGCTGTTCTCGACCGTCGTGCTCGCGCTCGCCGGAATCGAGTACTTCGGCAAGGTCACCGAGAAGGGTTACCGGCCCGCCGTGGCGCCCGGCGTGACCGCAATCGTCGCTGCGCCACTCGCCGGCTACTGGGTGGGCGAGAGCGGCGTCGTCATCGTCGTGGCGTTCGCGTTCCTGGCCGGTGCGATCGGATTCATCGGAGCGTCCTCGATCGAGTCAGGCCCGATGCCGAACATGGCGATCACGATGCTCGGCGTGGTGTGGATCGGTGTCCTCGGCGCCTACGTCGGGCATGCTGCTCGACTACGTCGAACCTCGACGGCGTACGACGGCACGCCATGGGGCACCGACACGCTCGTGTTGCTGGCGGTCGGCGTCGTTGCCAACGACGTCGGCGCCTACTTCCTCGGCTCGGCGTTCGGGCAAGACCCCGCTACGGGCCTGGATCAGCCCGGCGAAGTCGCTCGAAGGTGACTCGGCGGCACATCCTGCTGACGCTGCTCGTCATGGTGATCATCGGATTGCAGAACCTGAGCGACACATGGGCTCGATGCAGTCACCTGCTGATGCTCGGCATGCGTCATCTCGGTGCTCGCGCCGCTCGGCGACCTCACCGAGTCGATGTTCAAGCGCAACCTCGACGTGAAGGACTTCGGCACGCTCGTTGAAGGGCACGGTGGCGTGCTCGATCGATTCGACGGCTTCCTCTTCGCGCTGCCGGGCGTCTACTACCTGTTCCTCGTGCTCCAACGCCGTGGACCGACGTTCGTCCCGACTGCCGGCCGGAGGCCGACGTGACCACTCGGGTGGCGATCGCCGGTTCGACCGGATCGATCGGCACGCAGACCGTCGAGGTCATCGAGGCCGAGAACGAACGCGAGCCCGGGTGCTACGAGGTCACGGCGCTCAGCGCCGGCTCGTCGGTCGACATCGTGTTCGAGCAGGTGCGATCCGCTGCGTCCCGAGGTCGTGGCGATGGCGAACGAGGCCGCCCGCATCGACCTGCAGCGGCGATGCTCGCCCGACGTCGAGGTCGTGGCCGAGGTGTCGGCGACCTTGTCGAGGTGGCCGACGTGGTGGTCAACGGGGTCGTCGGCTTCGCCGGACTCGACCGTCACGATCGAGACGCTCCGAGCCGGCAAACGACTGGCTCTCGCGAACAAGGAGAGCCTGATCGCAGCAGGTCCGATCGTGCAGCCGCTCCGCGACACACCGGGAGCAGAACTCGTCCCGGTCGACAGCGAGCACTGCGCACTGCACCAGTGCCTGCGCTCGTCGTACGCCCCGGACCGTGAGGTCGCACCGGTTGCTGCTGACGGCCAGCGGCGGACCGTTCCGCGGCAGGACCGCCGACGAGCTCGCCGACGTCACCGTCGAGTCGGCACTCGCGCACCCGACCTGGGCGATGGGCCCGAAGATCACCGTCGATTCCAGCACGCTGATGAACAAGGGGCTCGAGGTGATCGAGGCTCACGAGCTGTACGGCACGCCGTACGACCGGATCGACGTCGTCGTGCATCCACAGTCCGTGGTGCACTCGATGGTCGAGTTCACCGACGGTTCGACGATTGCTCAGTTGTCGATGCCCACGATGCACCTTCCGATCGGGTACGCACTCGGGCTACCCCGACCGCATCGCCACGCCGTTCGGGAGCATCGATTGGACCACGTTGTCCCGTCTCGACTTCGAACCACCCGATCGGGCGACCTTCCGCTGCCTCGACCTCGCCTACCAGGCAGGACGGACGGCGGTACCGCTCCCGCATGGCTCAGCGCCGCGAACGAGGTGGCGGTCGAGGGTTTCCTTTCCGGAAATGTCGCGTGGAATGCCATCGCTGACGTCTGTGTTGACGTTTTGGAGCGCCATGATGGTGTCACCCCCACTTCCGTCGACGACGTGATCGAAGCCGATCAAGTCGCACGACGAATTGCCGAAGAGATCATTGAGCAGACGATGACTGACCAACTCGAACAATTTCCACCCCCCACGCCGCTGTCGGATCCGCCCGTTCCTGCGTCTCGCATGGACAAGTTCAAAGGCGAGATCGTCGCCGGTGGCGCCGCCGAAGAAGTCAGCGACGATGAACTCGCCGATGGTTGGCAGGGCAAGGTCGCCATGGCTGGCCATCGCCGGGCTGTTCGTGTGGCTGTACACGCTGAACGTCTGGTGGTTCATCTTCGTCGTCGGGCTGGTCATCTCGATCTTCCTGCACGAGGCAGGGCACTACATGACCGCCAAGTGGACCGGCATGAAGGTCACCCAGTTCTTCATGTTCATGGGCCCCCGACTGTGGAGCTTCCGCCGGGCGAGACCGAGTACGGCGTCCGCCTGATTCCGCTCGGCGCCTTCGTGCGCATCGTCGGGATGCACAAGATGGATCCCGATGTGCCCGGAAGCCGACGAGCCGCGTACGTACCGTCAGAAGAGTTTCCCCCGTCGCCTGCTGGTGATCTCCGGTGGCTCGCTGATGCACATGATCATCGCGATCGGTCTGCTCTTCGTCGTCTACGTCGGCCAGGGTGAGCGCACGGTGGTCCCCGAGGTGTACGTCGGTGCGGCCCAAGTGGGCCTGCCCGCCGAACAGGCCGGGCTCGCGCGCAGATGACCAGATCCTGTCCGTCGGCGGCATCACGGTGACCAACCCGACGGAACTCGGCGAAGCCGTCCGTTCGTTCGACCCCGGCGACATGGTCGACATCGTCGTCGTCCGTGACGACGCACAACAGAGCATCCCGGTCGGCCTCGCGGCACGAACCGACGTCCCCGAGGACAACGACGCCTTCGGATCGACCTACCTCGGCATCTCGTCGTTCAACCCGATCGAGTTCATCGACCACAGCGTCCCGGCAGCGGCCCTGAACGCAGTCACCGACATCGTGCCGACCGCATGGGAATCCACCCAGGGCGTCGTCAAAGCGCTGAACCCGGTCAATCTGATCACCCACGTCAACGGCACGAACGACGACCTCGCCACCCGACCCGTCACCCTGGTCGGGGTCACCGGACTCTCCGACGACGTCGGCGACTCCGAAGGGATCTTCGGAGTGCTCTGGCTCCTCGCCGTGCTCAACGTCTTCGTCGGCGTGTTCAACATGTTCCCGCTGCTGCCACTCGACGGCGGGCACGCATTGATCGCCGTCTACGAACGGGTTCGCGAGGGCATGCGAGGAACGAAGGAGCGCTACTTCGCCGACGTCGAACGGTTGATGCCGTTCGCCATGGCGGTCGTCATCTTCCTCGTCATGTTCATGTTCGCGGGCCTGTACCTGGACATCGCCAAACCCCTCTGAGCTTCGCGCGCGCTCCAGGCCCGCTTCGCTCCCGTCGCTTTCAGAACCCTGACGGCCCTGCCGCTCCACTGGGATCGGCTCTGTCTGATGTCGTCCTGTCAGCGGCTGGTCGCCACTCCGTCTGCCACTTGTCGATGGACCATCTGCCAGCCCTGGGCGCCGGGGGAGTCGGCGGGGACGCCGACGTGGGTCAGGACCATCTTGGTGCGGTCGCCGAGGTCGTCGAGTTCGACGATGACCGTGTCACCATGGGCGCCCCTGCGGGCATGCCCATCTGTTCAGCGGTCATCGGGTCGCCGTCGGCGTCGGCCATGCTCTCGGTGTACACGAGACGGGTCTTCGGATCGATCTCGACGGTACTCACCGACGAAGAACATCTGCATGTCGCCGTTCGGGGTCGTCATCTCCATCCCGATGTGGCGGCGTCCACCGATCCGTACGTCCATCTCGGCCTTCGGGATCTTGGCGCCCATCGGGCCGTACCAGTTGGCGAAGTGCTCGGCCTCGGTCCACATCGCCCAGATCAGGTCGATGGGTGCGTTGAATGTGCGTTCGATCTGAACGTCCTTGGTGTCGGTCATGTTGCTCGGTGTCCTTCTCTGTCGGTTCGGGTTGTCGTGTCGTGGGTGTTCTGAAGTCGTTGCACGTAGTCGTCCATGCGATCGAAGCGGTCCTCCCAGATGTGGCGGTACTGAGCTGCCCAGTCAGCGACTTCGGCGAGTGGTGCGGCGTCGATGGTGCACGGTCGGAACTGGGCTCGACGGCCACGTGTGATGAGCCCGGCATGTTCGAGGACCTTGATGTGCCGGGAGATCGCCGGGAGCGTCATGTCGAAGGGGGCGGCCAGTTCGTTCACACTCGCCTCGCCGGCGGCCAGGCACGCCAGGATCGCCCGCCGCGTCGGGTTGGCGAGCGCTGCGAACGTCTCGTCGAGTCGACCTCGTCGGGCACTGCCGTTGCTGTCGTCACGAGTTCGCCTTTCGTCGTACTTTGCATGAATGTTAAATAACGTCTGTGTAAAGTAACAGTCCATACGAGGGTCGTCAAGGTCACCGATGCAGAAGACGCCGTGAGGCCTCGTTGCCACGCTCCGGGGTGGTTGACTGGGACCATGGAAGTCGTCCCCGCAGCGGTTCGCAAGGTCACCAACCAGATCACCGTCGGCGACGTGCCGGTCGGCGGCGACTCGCCGATCACCGTGCAGTCGATGACGATCACGAAGACGGCCGACGTCGAAGGCACGCTCCAGCAGATCTACGCATTGGCAGCTGCGGGTGCCGACATCGTGCGCTGCACGTGCAACGAGATCGAAGCGGCCGAAGGGCTGGCCAGATCGTTCCACGGTCGCCGGTGCCGATCATCGCCGACATCCACCACCAGTACAAGATGGCGATGGCCGCGATGGAGGCCGGCGTCGACGGCCTGCGTCTGAACCCGGGCAACATCCGCAAGCCCGAGCACATCAAGGCCGTCGCCCGTGAGGCCAAGGACCGAAACCTGCCGATCCGTATCGGCGTCAACGCCGGCTCACTCGATCCGAAGCTCTACGAGAAGTACGGCGGTCCGCGACACCCGAGGCGATGGTCGAGTCGGCGCCAGACCGAGATGCAGTACTTCGACGAGGTCGGGTTCGACCTGATCAAGATCTCGGTGAAGGCGTCGTCGGTGCCGCTGATGGTCGAGTCGTACCGAGCGCTGTCCGAGGTCACGAATCATCCGCTCCACCTCGGCGTCACCGAGGCCGGTCCGCCTCCTGCGGGGCTGATCAAGGCCACCGCCGGCATCGCCACCCTGCTGATGGAGGGCATCGGCGACACGATCCGCTACTCGCTCACCGCAGACCCGGTGCAGGAGGCCAAGGCCGGCCGTCAGCTGCTCGAAGCGCTCGGGCTACGTGAACGCAAGAACGTCGACCTGATCGCGTGCCCGTCGTGCGGCCGCGCCGAGGTCGACGTGATCAAGGTCGCGAACGACGCGATGGAAGCCTTCGGTGAACGAGAGCTGCCCCTGCAGGTCGCCGTGATGGGCTGCGTGGTGAACGGTCCGGGCGAGGCGCGTGACGCCGACATCGGCATCGCGGCCGGCAACAAGCGCGGTCACCTGTTCATCAAGGGCCAGAACGTCGCGGTGGTCCCCGAGGACGAGATGGTCGATCAGCTGGTGGAGTGGGCCGAGTTCATCAACGAGAACGGCATCGACGCAGCGCTCGCACGAGCGGACCTCGACAAGGCCAAGCGCGAGGCCGAGAAGGATCGCGCCAAGCTGCTCGAAGAGCAAGGCGACGACGTCAACATGGCGCAGGAGAAGATCGTCGAGATCCGCAAGAAGTGACTCCACGTCGACGGTGTGCGACACTCTGCTGGAAGTTCGACCACGAGGAGACTCCGACCATGCCAAGCCTGACCGTCCTGTACACGAAGCCCGGATCCGATGCGGAGGCTTTCGTCGAGGAATACAAGAGCGATCATGTCGCGATCGCCGAGAAGTTTCCGAAGATGTCGAGCCACTCGACCACGGTGTTCACCGGTACCCCGCGAGGTGGCGATGCTCCGTACTACGTGATGTTCCACGGCGTCTGGGATTCCCAGGACGACATGAACGAGGCGATGAGCGATCCGTCCATGATGGAGGCTTCGAAGCACGCGATGGGGATGACCCAGAAGTACGGCAACTCTGCCGAGATGCTCCTCGGTTCCTGAAGACGTCTCGCGCCAGCCAGCACATCAACGGTCAGGGTGACCACGCGTGCTGGCGGACCGACTTCCGATATCCGCATGCGTCGACCATCAGATGGACACGCTGATGCCGGGGGAGAAGGTGTCACTCCTCGTCGACGCGTACGTCTCGTCGCAGGAGGTGCGTTCAGCGTTGACCAGCGCCAACGGCCTGGTCGCTCCGCTCACGGGTCCGTCGGGTCAGATCGGCGTGACCACATAGGTCGTGGAGTCTGCGTACACCTGGGTGCCTTGGGAGAGGTAGATCGTGGTGCCGTCCAGCGCGATCAGCGAGTTCGTGACCCGTCGAGCGATGTGTGGCTCCCGGATCGAGACGCACGAGCACGACACCCGCCTCGGGGAGCGGGTAGCGGCCGTCGACGACGTCCATCACCGGGTTCGCCAACGGCTCCCGATCGAAGATGCGCAGGAGTTCGTCCACATCGACGTGCTTGGTCGTCATCCCGGCTCGCACGACGTTGTCCGATGCGCCCATCAACTCGACTCCGGAACCGTGCAGGTAGGCGTGGACGTTGCCCGCTGTGAGATGTAATGCCTCGCCGGGCTGCAGCACGACATGGTTGAGCAGGAGTGATGCGGCTGCGCTCACCACGTCGCCCTGTTCGACGAGCCGGTCGATCAGTGTCGCCCTCGGATCCGAGGACCGCTCGATTTCGGAGACGATCGCCTCGGCGTCGAGCGTGCCGCGATAGATCTGCTCGAACGCTCCGGCGGTCCCGTGGTCCTGCACCGCCGACGCCAGCTGCGAGCCGGCCAGCTCGCTGATGACGTGGTCCGCAGGACGCAGCCCGCACAGGGCTTCGAACTCGGTCAACGCGACGAGCAGCTCGGGCTTCGCGTTGGCGTCGGGATACACACCCCGTTCGAATCCATCCAGCGCTTGCTCGACGTTCGGATGACACTGCATCGACAGGGGCTCTGCCGCGGACAGGACCTTGAGGAGGTACGGCAGCTCGCCGGTCAGTTCGGCGAGCGGCGTCCCGTCGTCGAGCAACGTCGGACCGTTGGGGTGCGTGCCCAACCAGAGCTCCGCCCACGGCTTGCCCCGGCCTGCGAGGCCCAGCAGCTTCGGGATGAACTCGGTGTCACCCCAGTCGTAGTGCTGGACCACACCCTCGACGACTCGAACCGGCATCAGAGACCGAGTTCGGCGGCGCGCTCAAGCACGCCGTCGCGCTCGGCGCCGATGGTCGTCGTGTCACCGTGACCGGTGTGCACGACCGTGTCGTCGGGAAGTTCGAGCAGCACGTCGCGGAGTGTGGCGAGGATCGTCGGTTCGTCGGAGTAGCACCCGCCCGGTGGCACCCGGCCCGCCGCAGAACAGCGTGTCGCCGCTCATCACGGCACCGGTGGCGACGTCGTGGAAGCAGCAGCAGCCGGGGGAGTGGCCGGGAGTGTGAAGGATGCCGAGTTCGTGGCCGCCGGCACTGATCGGTGCGTCCAGGCTCCAGCGGACCGTCGAACTCGTGGTCGGGGTAGACGACGTCCCACAGGAAACGATCGAACTCGTGCAGCAGGATCGGCGCGTCGACCGCGTCGCGCAGCGCGACGGCGGCGTTGATGTGGTCGTTGTGGCCGTGGGTGAGGACGATCCCCTTGACCTTGCGGCCGTTGACGGCGTCGACGATCGGCTGGTGGTCGTGAGCGGCATCGAAGATCAGCACCTCCTTGTCGTCGCCGACGAGCCAGATGTTGTTCTCCACCTCCCACTCGCCTCCGCCGAGAGCGAAGATCCCGTTCCGTGGTGACCAGTTCGATGCTCACGACGTGGTGCCGTCCATCACACGACCGAGCGCAGCACTTCGCCGCGCTCCATCTTGTGGAACGCCTCTTCGACGCCGTCGAGTTCGATCTTCTCCGAGACGAAGCCGTCGAGGTCGAGGCGACCCTGCAGGTAGAGGTCGATCAGCATCGGGAAGTCGCGCTCGGGCAGGCAGTCGCCGTACCACGACGACTTGAGCGAGCCGCCACGGCCGAAGACGTCGATGAACGGGAGTTCCAGCTTCATCTCAGGGTTCGGCACACCGACGAGCACGACGGTGCCGGCGAGATCGCGGGCGTTGAAGCACTGCTTGTAGACCTCGGGGTGGCCGATCGCATCGATGCACACGTCGGCGCCGTTGCCGTTCGGTGACGGAACGGATGAACTCGACCGGGTCCTCGTTCTTCGAGTTGCACGTGTGGGTTGCGCCGAAGCCCTTCGCCCACTCGAGCTTGGTGTCGTCGATGTCGACGGCGACGATGATGGACGCTCCTGCGAGCTTCGCTCCGGCGATGGCTGCGTCACCGACGCCACCGCAGCCGAACACGGCGACCGACTGGCCGTGGGTGACCTCGCCGGTGTTCATCGCGGCACCGAGGCCGGCCATCACGCCGCAGCCGAGCAGGCCGGCTGCCGCTGGCGGGGCGGCCGGGTCCACCTTCGTGCACTGTCCCTGGTGCGACCAGGGTCTTGTCGCAGAACGCGCCGATGCCGAGCGCCGGCGACAGCTCGGTGCCGTCGGTCAGCGTCATCTTCTTCGATGGCGTTGTGGGTGTCGAAGCAGTACTGCGCTTCGCCCACGCTTGCACGCACGGCACTCGCCGCACACCGCCCGCCAGTTGAGGATGACGTAGTCGCCGACCTCGACGTGGGTGACACCGTCGCCGATCTCGCTCGACGATTCCGGCGGCTTCGTGGCCGAGGAGGAACGGGAACTCGTCGTTGATGCCACCCTCGCGGTAGTGGAGGTCGGTGTGGCAGACGCCGCACGCCTGGATCGTGACGATGACGTCACCGGGGCCGGGGTCGGGGATGACGATGGTCTCCATGGAAACGGGTTCGCCCTTGGCCTTTGCGACGATGCCGCGTACTTCTTGACTCATGGTCCACACCGTAATCGACGTGTTCGCCGGCACGCTGGTAGGTGATTGCACCAATTCGTCGGAACCAGCAGCGCTCTGGGGACGTCCAACAGACATGGAGCCACTCATGGAACGCCGTCACTTCATCATCGGGTTGATCGCCGTGCCCGCACTGGGTCTGCTCGCTGCGTGCGGCAGCGACGCGGTGAGCGACAGCCTGCAGACATCGGACACCACATCGGACACCGCATCGGAGGCGCCGGTCGAGTCGCCGCCCGCGACCACGGCCACACCGTCCACCGAGCCGGTTGAAGCGCCACCCGAAACGGATGCGCCCGTCGAGCCCGAGACCGAAGCCGAGACCAGCGACGTCGTGCTGTCGTACACCACGCCGGGCGGGTTCACGACGCGTGAGTTCGCGTTCCAGCAGCCGCCGATCGCGCTGATCACGGCCGACGGCACCTTCATCGGTTCGGGCATCGCGCCGGATGTCGCACCGCAGCCGCTGATCCCACAACACCAGGTGCAGACCATCTCACCCGCCGGGCTCGAGTCGCTCATGGCCGCAGCAGAATCCGCCGGACTCTTCGCCGACGTCGACTACACGAGCGACGACACCCTCCTGATCGCCGATGCACCGAACTCCGTGCTGACGATCACTGCCGACGGCACGACGTACACGCACGAGGCGTACGCGCTCGGGATCGGAGGCGGCCCAGGCGCGAGCGCGTCGGAATCCACGCCAGAGCGCCAGGCGCTGCTCGACTTCCTCACCGCGTTGCGAGACGATCCCGCTTCGCTCATCGGGGCCGAGAACCTCGGAGAGTCATCCGACTACGAGCCGACCGCCTACCAGATCAGCGTGACCTCGTTGGCCGGGGTCGACGTCTCGAGTGACGCGACCATCGAGCAGTGGCCCGCCGACTCGGGCATCGATCTCGCAGCGACGACCGAGTGCGTGGAGATCGACCGTGCCGGCGTCGGGGACGTCTTCGAGCAGGCGACTCAGCAGACGTTCTTCGAACAGGACGGTGAGACGTACCAGGTCACGCCACGACCGGCGTATCCCGGATCGAGCTGCTGACTCAGAACAGTTTGAGCTCGTCGGATTTCATGCCACGGAGCTCGTCGTAGTCGACTTCGACCCAGGTGAATCCGCGCGACTCCGCCAACACTTTGGCCTGCGGCTTGATCGACTGAGCGACGTACACGCCGCGCACCTCGCCGAGGGAGGAGTCGAGGCTCAGCCGCTCGATGTAGCGGGCGAGCTGTTCGACTCCGTCGATCTCGCCGCGACGTTTGACCTCGATCGCCACGACTTGATCGTCGCCGTCGCGGCACAGCAGGTCGACCGGGCCGATCGCTGTCGGGTACTCACGCCGGACCAGCTTCAATCCGTCTTCGATCGTGTCGGGGTTGTCGGCGAGCAGCGCCTGGAGGTGCGCTTCGACGCCGTCCTTCTGCAGGCCGGGGTCCGTAGCCCAGTTCCTCCGCGACGTCGCTCAGCACCTCGTGCAGCGTGATCGTCAGCGTTTCCTTCTTCGGATTCGTCACCACCCAGCGCACCAGCCCGTCGTCGGCGTCGGCTGCGTCGAGTTCGACGAGCGTGTTCGGCGCGTTCATCCAGTTCAGCGGCTTGTAGGCGCCGCCGTCGGCGTGGATCGCGACACACCCGTCGGCCTTGACCATGATCAGCCGGTTCGCCTCGGGGAGGTGCGCGTCGAGGCGGCCGGCGTAGTCGACCGAGCAGCGAGCGATGACGAGACGCATCAGCCTCGGCCCTCCACGTGGTCGGACATCCGCCGCTGGATGATCGCCCGACGTTCCTGGAGTTCGCGGTAGGTGAGCCCGTTGGCGCTCGAATCGAGACCGACGCTGGCCTTGATGCCGTCCATGTCGAACTCGACGTCGTTCGGGTTGATGCCCAGTTCGCGACCCAAGCGCTCTCCGTGCTTCATGGCGAACAGCATCGAGATGTTCTGCACTTCGCCGATCAGGTCGAGATCCGGTGCGAGGCGCGCGATGGCGCCGTCGAGGAACACGAGGTTCTTCACGTAGAGCATGAGTTCCTTCGGGAGCTTCGCGCCGTAGCCGAGCATCGCCTTCACGACCCGCTGGACCTCTTGCACCATCTGCTCGCCCGAGAGTTGCGTGGGGTCGAGCACCTCTTCTCGGTCGAGCCCGAGATCGGTCACCACCGCAGCGATGTCGGTGTCCATCGGAAGCGCACCGAGGTCGCGCAGCGCCTCGACCTGGCCCTTCGGGTCGTTGGTCGTGGCGCCGAGCATCAGTCGGAGGAACGCGTTGCGTCGGCCGCTGTCGAGACGACCGACGATGCCGTAGTCGAGCAGCGCGGTGCGCCCGTCGTCCATCACCAGAAGGTTGCCGCCGTGCAGGTCGCCGTGGAAGATCCCTTCGACGACCGCACCCTCCATGAACGCGATCATCGCGGTCCGCACGACGTCCTCGGTGTCGATTCCTGCGTCCTGCATGCCGACCACGTCGTCGAAGTTGAATCCGTGCACACGCTCCATGACCAGGACGCGGCGCGTGACCAGGCTGGGGTGAGGGCGCGGCGTGACGTACCGCTCCTGCTCCAGCTCGTGGAGCATCCCGGCGACATCGAGCATGTTCGCCGCTTCCATCCGGAAGTCGAGTTCCTCGACGATCGTCTCGGCGAACAGTTCCACCAGCGCAGGCGGGTTGGCGAGCGCTGCGACCGGGATACGCCCGACGAGAAACGGTGCGAGCCACGACATGACCTTGAGGTCCTTGCGGACCAGGCTCGACACCTGCGGTCGCTGCACCTTGACGACGACTTCTTCACCGGTGACGAGGTGAGCGACGTGGACCTGTGCGATCGACGCCGCCGCGAGTGCGGTCTCCTCGAAGTGCTCGAACACGTCTTCGAGGCGCGCACCGAGATCCTGCTCGACGGTCAGGCGAACGACGTCGAACGGCTCGGCGGGCACCTGGTCTCGGCACTTCTTGAACTCCTCGACCAGCTCGGGCGGAAACAGCCCTTCGCCCGACGAGATGATCTGGCCGAGTTTGATGTACGTCGGCCCGAGTGCCTCGGCTGCCTTGCGCAGCCGACGCGAGATGTCGGCCCGGCTCGCCGCAGCATCGGCGTGCCGGCCGAGCTTCTTGCGGACCAACCACGGCCCCACCGCAGCGCCGAGTCGGGCGACCACCGTGAGCACACGCAATCCGGGTGGAACCCGCCGCGGCAGCGGTGAGCTCTGGCACCTCGGCCTGCGCTTGGCGTCGAAGTGTGCGAGCCAGTGGAAGCCATCGTGCGTCGTCACGCTCGATCTCCCACGGCCCTCGGTCGGTGAACGCCGCCCAGTTGGTGTCGTTGGCGATCCCGATGTCCGCTCCGGCCGTCTCCGTCATGGTCCCATCCTGGCGGGGACCGCGCGGGAATCCAGAACGAACCGTGACGAAAATCTGAATCAAGTCACCCGGCTGCCGAGTCGAAACAGACCCATGTCCTCGATGATCCTCACCACGACTCAGTTGGTCGTGCTCGTCGCGATGCTCGGCGGGCTCCTCCGAGTCCGATCGGCGCAGCTCCTGGCCGTGCCGTTGGAGCTCCCGGTACTTCCTCTGGACCTCTCCATGGTTCCGCTGCATCCCGGTATCTGACCGGCGAACTATCGTCGGCCCATGAGCGCCGACGGCTGGATCACCGACCTCGAGATCTCGGAGCGGTACCCGCTGTACACCAGAGCGAATGCCGGGGAAGTGCTCCCCGATCCGATCAGCCCGCTCAGTGCGTCGACCGTCTGGACGGCGACCAACGAAGGGTGGCGCGACGCGTACATCAACGTCGGCACGTCCGACCCTGACGAGGTGCTCCCGCACGAACCGTCGGCGATCTTCGGTGGGTACCTGTACATCAACGCGTCGATGACCCGCGTGTTCGGTGTGCGCGGCCCGAACCTCACGCCAGAGATGATGGACTTCACCTACTTCGGTGACCACCCGGACGTGCCGCCGTACGTGCCGGCACCCTGGCACGTGAGCCCGTCGAACACCGAGAAGATCGGTGCATGGATGGGTGACGTCATGGCGGCTGACCTCGCCGTGCTGCTCGACGACCAGGCCGAGGCGAACGACACACGAGCGTCGCGTCCCGACCTGTCCCGGTCGTCCGATCACGAACTCGTCGAACGGGCACGTTCGCTCCTGCCGCTGATCCGCCGGCTGTTCGAACGGCACATCATCGTCACCGCCGGCGCCTCGATCGGCCCGGGGGTGCTGGCGGCGATCGCCGAGGCCATGGGGGACCCGTCGCTCGCGCTCAAGTTGATCAGCGGCGTCGGCGACGTCGACTCGGCGCTGCCGAGCCACGCGATGTGGCAGCTCTCCAGGCTGGACCAGGCGAGCGTCGAGTTCCGCAGTGGGTTCGACGCCTTCCTCGTCGAGTTCGGCAGTCGCGGCCCGAACGAATGGGACATCATCAGCGACGTCTGGGAGACCAAGCCCGACCTCGCGCTGGCGATGATCGCCGTGATGCGCAAACAGGGCGACGACGGCGACCCATCGACCCGGGGAGGTCAGCGCAGCGCTGAGCGCGAAGCCGTGACCGAAACCATCCGTGGCGCGCTCGCCGCAGACGCCGAGACGCTCGGACAGTTCGAAGCAGGACTCGCCTCGGCCCACGTCTATCTCGCAGGTCGCGAGCGGACGAAGACCAACATCATCAAGGTCGTCCACGAGGTCCGCGTCGCCTTCCGAGAGCTCGCCAACCGGCACGGTGTGCCCGTCGACGAGTTCCATCAACTGCTCGGAGACGAACTCGATGCGTTCCTCGCCGGGCCGGACGGGTTCGGCTCACGGATGAAGCAGCGGTTGGTCGAGTACCGGGAGCTCTTCGACCGCGAGCCTCCGTTCATCATCAACGAGGTGGTCCCGCCGCTGTCGACATGGCCGAAGCGCAACGCCGATGCGGTGGCAGCGAGCACATCCGGTGATGTCCTGACCGGCGTGCCGGGCTGCCCCGGAACGGTCACCGGCACGGCGCGGGTGATCCTCGATCCGAGCGACCCGCTGGCACTCGAACCGGGCGACATCCTGATCGCTCCGGTCACGGATCCGGCGTGGACCCCACTGTTCGTCCCCGCCGGTGGTGTCGTCGTCGATGTCGGCGCACAGGTGAGCCATGCGATCATCGTCAGCCGCGAGCTCGGGATCCCGTGCGTCGTCAGCGTGACCGGGGCGACGAGATCGATTCCGGACGGCGCCACGATCACCGTCGACGGCGACGCCGGCACGGTCACCATCCACTGAACGACGACACGGACCCGAACCCCGTTCGAGTCGGGTGTTTGCGTTGTGTCGGGTGTGTCGGCGCGGACCCACCGGACGCAGACATCCGACGCGGTGCGGCTTGGGAGGTGCTCGGTGGTGCGTGCCAACATCACGTCATGACTGATCGACCGTTCAAGGTGTTGGGGATCCAGCAGGTGGCCATCGGCGGCCTCGACAAAGGAGCGCTGTCTGCTCTGTGGACCGGGCTGCTCGGCGTCGAGAAGGTCGGTGACTACGTCGCTGAGTCGGAGAACGTGGACGAGGACATACTGCGGCTCGGCACCGGGGCGCACGCAGTCGAGATCGACCTGATGCAACCGCTCGACCCCGACGTTTCGCCCAAGGTGCACGTTCCGACGCTGAACCACCTCGGGCTGTGGGTCGACGACCTGCACGCAGCGGTCGACTGGTTGACCGAACAGGGCATGCGCTTCACGCCCGGAGGCATCCGCAAGGGCGCGTCGGGCCACGAGGTGTGCTTCATGCATCCGAAGGGCAACGACGCGACGCCGCGTTCGGGTGAAGGCGTGCTGATCGAACTCGTTCAGGCCCCCGCCGACGTGGTCGAAGCGCTGGGGTGACCGCCCGGTTCTCGTTTGCGTCGCGGTTTCGGGGACCCTGACGCCGAAAAGCGCGACGCAAACGCAGGGATGAGTGTCAGTTCTCGTCGAC
Source organism: Ilumatobacteraceae bacterium (assembly GCA_963797925.1). Taxonomy (GTDB): domain Bacteria; phylum Actinomycetota; class Acidimicrobiia; order Acidimicrobiales; family Ilumatobacteraceae; genus Ilumatobacter_A. Next base: position 1,317,585 of record CAWCQZ010000004.1, read on the forward strand.
GACGGCCATCACGTCGAGGCCGGCGAAGTTGCCGTCGGGGTCCGGTTCCTCGACAACGCGTTCGTCGACGTCGTCGTACTCGAGTCGAAGCGCCTTCGTCATGGTCGCGTGCATCGCGTAGGTGCACGTGATGTAGGTGAACTCGATGATCTCGATCTCGGAGAAGTGATCCTTCAACGTGTCGAACAGCGATTCGGGGACCCGTCCGTGCTGGAGGACGAGGCAGTCGGTGTAGGCGAGCAGCGCTCGTTCGGCCGTTGAGAAGCAGTCGGTGGCGGACCAACTCGGGATCGCCGCGACCTGTTCGTCGGTGAACCCGACGTCACGCATGGCCTTGCAGTGCTGGCTGAACACGAACTTCGAGCCGACCGCGTACCCGGCGCGGGTCTGGCCGAGTTCGCGATGCCTCGCGGACAGTACGCGGTCCGGCGATCGGTAGAACTGGAACCCGGCGGTCGTGTGATCGAACGCATCGGGAACCTGGGCGAACACGGTCCACCAGTCGCCAGGGGTTCCCGAGGCCGTTCCCGGTTCGGCGACGGGATCGCGATCGCCGAAGATCATCCCGTAGATCGCTTGTGCGAACGGATGGGCGTCGTCGCGGGGAACCTGGCCGAGTCGTGGCATGGCGCGAGTCTGACTGATCCGGGTGTTTCCGTGCGATCCGGGTGTTTCCGTCACGGAAACCCTGAACGAAACACCCGGTTGGACGCAAACACCCGCATGATTCGGAGCGAGGGCGGAAGTCGTCGTTGACAGCGTCAGAACCCGACGCCAGAATGCGAAGCAACATTCGCGTTCTGATCGGGGGATCACATGAAGTACGCATCACGAATGGCAGCTGGGGTTGCTGCCGCTTTCCTGGCAGCGGTGGCCGCACCGGTGAGCATCGCCGACGCTCGGCCGGCACCGGTTCCGGTCGATCTGGAGTCGGCCGTGCTCGACCCCGTGGCGGTCGCACCCGCACCCGCACCCGCTCCGGCGGAGCCCGCACCCGCACCCGCTCCGGTCGCACCCGCACCGGCCGAGGCCGCACCGCCGGCATTGCCGACAGCCGCGGGTCGCGATGGGTGACTCGTTCATCTCCGGCGAGGGAGCGGGGGCCTACCAGCCGGTGGTCGACGTGAACGGGGCTGTACAAGGCTTCCCCGGATGGGCTGCACCCAACAGCAATGCGTTCTTCTGCCATCGTTCCGCGAATGCCTCGATCGAGGTCGCGGCGCTCGCCGTCGACGCTCGGATCAACCTGGCGTGCTCGGGCGGACAGCCCCAGGACATGGCCAACGATTCCATCGACCGTGCGTCTGGTCGCACGGTCGAGGCGCAACTCGACCAGCTCCGAACGGTGGCCACCACGCATGACATCGACGTCGTGCTGATCGGCCTCGGCTCGAACAACTCCAGCTTCACGTTCGGCGACGCCGCAGCTGAATGTGCGGGTCGCTTCGTCGCCGACGGCTACATCGGCTGGTGGGAGTTCTGGGTCCCGATCATCAACTGGATCACAGGCGCCAGCAGCCCGCAGCAGCCGTGCACGGCGAACGATCTCGCCACGGCTGGCGAGCTGAGCACCGCCCAGGTCGAGACGACGGACGCGCTTCGGCTCGTCGTGCAGACGTTGCAGGAGATCGACGCCGACGGTGAACACACCATCGTCCTGCAGGACTACACGAACCCGTTGCCGCTCGAGTACGACGACAAGTTCTACAAGGAGCGGCGGCGCACCGACACCCGTGACAAGTTCCGCCACCTGGTTCGCGAACGGTACGCGGGCGGCTGTCCGGCACACCGGGCGAGCCTCGGCCCAGCGCACCAGTTCTCCCAAGGACTCGGCAACCTCGTCGCCGGGACGCACACGACCCTCACCGCCGAGTTCCCCGGCGTCGATCTGCGCTACCTCAATGTGCAACGAGCATTCGACGGTGCTCGTCTGTGCGAACGCTCGAACAGCCCCGCAGGCGTCCTCGCCACACCGGTCCGGCTGATGGACACATCGGGCGGCGTGCCCACGGGTGTCCACCTGACCAGCATCGACGGCACGGACAAGATCGACATCGCTCGCATCCAGGGCGTCTGCACCGATTGGTTCCAGACCTGCCAGGAGTCGTGGCACCCCAACGCTGCAGGCCACGACGTGCTCGGCCAGTGTTTGACACAGGCGGTCGCAGCTGTGGGAGACAACCGGATCGACTGCGTTCGGAATCCGTCGAGTGGGGCGATCAGCACCAGCTGATCGCAGGGCGTCGACGTCGACCTCCATGGCGACCCGTTCACCGCAGCAGGAGCGATCGCGGCGCACCGTCGATCGAATCCTGCAGGCTGCCGACCGGCTCATCGCCGAGCAGGGCAGCGCTGCGACCACCACGGCGATCGCTGCTGCGGCGGGAGTCTCCGTCGGCAGCGCTCTACCGGTTCTTCCCCGACAAGCACGCGGTCGGCCAGGCGCTCGCCGACCGCTACCTCGACGAGGCTGCCGGGCGTTTCGGCACGATCATCGACCGGGTCGACTCACTCGATGCCGTCCCGGAGGCACTTCGATCGGTGATCTCGGTCGCGGCCGAACTGGCACTCGAGCATCCGGGCTACTACCGGCTGACCAACGAACGACGCCCCGACGAGGAGGGGTCCGTCGGACACGGCGTGCGGGTCGCGATGATCGACACGTTCGATTCGGTTCTCGTTGCACTGGGGGCATCGCACGAACCCGGGGTGCGCCGCGCTGCGGTGACGATGGCGATCGAGACGGTTCGTCACACCCTCGCCATCGCTCCGACATGTGAACCCGATCGAACCATTGTCATCTCCGAACTCGCTGAGATGGTCGTCATCTACGCTGAACGGCGCCTCGCTCGATGATCGGACGACGCTGACACGACGACGCGACGAAGCGGGACGGGCACATGAGTACGACGGCACACCAGGAACTCGAAGCATTCATGAACGGGTTGGAGCGGCGAAACCCAGGCGAGCCGGAGTTCCAGCAAGCGGTCCGAGAAGTCGCCGAGACGCTGATCCCGTTCACCCTCGACAACGCCAGATACCGCGACGCTCAGATCCTCGAGCGGCTCACCGAACCGGACCGGGCGATCATCTTCCGTGTCACATGGCAGGACGACGACGGCCAGATCCGAGCCAACCGAGCGTGGCGGGTGCAGTTCAACAACTCGATCGGGCCGTACAAGGGCGGGATGCGATTCCACCCGACCGTGACCCTCAGCGTGCTGAAGTTCCTCGGATTCGAGCAGATCTTCAAGAACTGCCTGACCGGCCTGCCGATGGGCGGCGCCAAAGGCGGCTCGAACTTCAACCCGAAGGGCAAGTCCGACAACGAGGTGATGCGGTTCTGCCAGTCCTTGATGACCGAACTCCACCGTTACATCGGCGACGACGTGGATGTCCCCGCCGGCGACATCGGCGTGGGCGCGCGCGAGATCAGCTACCTGTTCGGGCAGTACAAGCGGTTGGAGAATCGCTTCAACGGCGTGCTCACCGGGAAGGGGCTGGCGTTCGGCGGCAGCCTGATCCGCACCGAGGCCACCGGCTATGGCGCGGTGTACTTCTGGAGAACATGTTGAACCACGCCGACGACTCGGTCGAAGGCAAGACCGCTGTGGTGTCCGGCTCCGGCAACGTGGCGACGTACGCGATCGAGAAGCTGAACCACTTCGGCGCAAAGGTCGTCACCGCATCCGACTCGGGTGGGTTCATCCACGACCCGGACGGGATCGACGCCGAGAAGCTGGAGTGGCTGAAGGATCTCAAGGAGGTTCGACGGGGACGCATCAGTGAGTACGCCGAGCACTTCGGGTGCGAGTTCCACGAAGGTGAGCGACCCTGGAACGTGCCGTGCGAGCTCGCACTCCCGTGCGCGACGCAGAACGAGGTCTCGCTCGAGGATGCGCAGACGCTCGTGGACAACGGCGTGCGCGCCGTGTCCGAGGGGGCGAACATGCCGACCGAACTCGACGGTGTGCGGGCGTTCAAGCAGGCGGGCGTGCTGTTCGGCCCCGCCAAGGCAGCGAACGCCGGCGGCGTGGCCGTGTCCGGGTTGGAGCAGAGCCAGAACGCTCTGCGGATCTCGTCGGTCGCGCGACGAGGTCGACAGCCGCCTCAAGACGATCATGCACGAGATCCACGCCACGTGTGTCGAGTACGGCGACGGCTACGGCGAGGACGACGTCGTCGACTACGTGGCCGGAGCGAACATCGGTGGCTTCGTCAAGGTCGCCGACGCGATGCTCGCGTACGGCGCCGTGTGAGCCCGCAGGTTCGTGCCGACACGAACCTGATGACTGTCAGAACGTCGGCGGGCGGCGTTCGTTGAAGGCTGCGATGCCTTCGGCGTACTCGTCGGTGCCCATCGCCTGATCGAGCAGCGAGATCGATTCGTCGACGCTGGCGGCAGGGGAGTTGTGGATCGTGTCGGCAGCGATCTGTCGTTTCGCAGTCGCAACAGCGACCGGTCCGGTCGTGGCTGCCACGTTGGACGGCCCACGCCCGAGCGGCGCTGTACGGGTCCTCGACGACGCCGTTCCACAGCCCCCAGTCGGCGGTCTCCGCACCGGTGAACACCCGACCCGACAGCAGTAGATCGGTGGCGCGTGCCAGCCCGACGAGACGGGGGAGTGTCCATGACATCCCGTATTCGGCGGGCAGGCCGAGCTTGGGCGCGGCGGTGGTCATCCTCGCCTCGGGCGTGACGAAGCGGAGGTCGCAGAACAGTGCGAGCGCGAGACCGACGCCGGCACAGGCACCGTTGACCGCAGCGATGATCGGCAGCCGGTAGCCCATCTGCCAGGCGAAGTCGGCGTCGAGGCCGTCACCGCCGCCAGGTCGGGCGGGTTCCGGAGGCAAGCCGGTGTCGTATCCGCCACGTTCGACGTGTGCGGTCAGGGCAGCCGCAGTCTCCGCCGACGCAGAAGCGGTCGCCGGTCCCGGTGACCACGACGGCACGGACGTCGTCGCGCTGCTCGAGTTCCGCCATGATCCAGCGGTACTCGGCGTGCATCTGCCCGGTCCAGGCGTTCGCCCGATGGGGCCGGTCGAGCCACACCGTTGCGATCCGGTCCTCGACCTCGAAGCGAGTCGCGGTCAGGTCCATGGTGCGCTCACCCCCAGATCGATCGCAGGACGTCGTCGGCCAACTCCGGGCGACAGAGGATGAAGTCGGGGAGCCACGGGTCGCGTTCGTTGTAGATCAGCGGTGACCCGTCGAGGCGCGAGGCGTGGAATCCGGCGGCCATCGCGACAGCGGACGGCGCGGCGGAGTCCCACTGGAACATGCCCCCGTCGTGGACGTAGATGTCGGCCTGACCGACCACGACCGCCATTGCCTTCGCTCCTGCCGAGCCGAGCCGAACGGCGTCGCATCCGAGTCCCTCGGCGACGAGCACGGCTGAGTACGGGGCCCGGTTGCGAGACGTGATCAGGCGCGGGTGCTCTCGATCGACGGTGGGGATCGGCGGCGCCGGGTCGGTCGAGAAAACGGCATCGACTGCCGGGAGGCTCACCGCAGCGGCCCCGAAGTGGTCGCCCTCCCACAGCGCCACGTGGACCGCCCAGTCGGTGCGGCCGGGTTCGCTGAACTCGCGCGTGCCGTCGAGCGGGTCGATGATCCACACGCGATCGGCATCGAAGCGCCGCGTGTCGGTCTGGCCCTCCTCCTCGGAGAGCACTGCGTCGTCCGGGCGGTGTGTGTGCAGTTCTCGGGCGAGGAACTCCTGTGCGGCAGCGTCGGCCGCGTCCTTCACGTCCCACTGAGATGCGCCGGAGGCGAACAGCGGCTCGCGGATCTCCATCAGGATACGACCGGTCTGCACGGCGAGGCGAGAAGCGAGCTCGGCGTCGGTCTCCTCGAACATCGTCGTCATCATGGCATCGAGGCTCACGATTCCACCAGACCCGACCGATGAGAGAGTGTGGTGCGACGAACGAAGCGGCTTCGATACGGCCCCGAACGCTGCCAGTTCGGTGTGCTGTACGAGTCGCGCTCGTCGCTCGCAGTCGACTGCGTGATCGTCCTCGTGCATGGCGGTTTCTGGCGTTGGCCGTTCAACCGATGGGTGACCTCGCTGCTCACGCGGGACGCTGCGCGCCGGGGCTACACGGTCTTCAACATCGAGTACCGGTGCCTCGGTCGATTCGGCGGAGGCGGTGGATGGCCACAGACGTTCGACGATGTCGCCGATGCCTTGATGTTCGTGAGTGACCGTTTCGAGGGTGCTCGCGTGGTCCTGGCCGGTCATTCCGCCGGCGGGCATCTGGCGCTCGTCACCGCTGCCCGATTCGGTGAACGGGTCGACGGTGTCGTGTCGATCTGTGCGCCGACCGACCTGCGTGTTCTTTCCGAGAACGGCTCCGAGCCGGTGGACGCCCTGGTGGCGGGAGCGCCGCTGCAGGATCGTTGGTCGCTCACCTCGCCGATCGAGATGGTGCCGACCGGTGTCCCGACGGTGTGCGTCCACGGCGACGCGGACACGACCATTCGCCCGGACATGTCGATCCGATACGTCGAAGCCGCGGTGGACGCCGGCGACGACGCAGAGCTCGTTCTGGTGGCCGGTGAAGGCCATCGCGCGGCACTGCTGCCGAGGTCGAAGACCTGGCAATCGGCGCTTGCGTGCGTCGACGCATGGCGTGCTGACTGCGGGAGTGTCTCAAGAAGCACCCGCCGCATGACGATGGACGGGGAGTGAGCATGAGTCCGCAGAAGTCACCGCTCGTCGTGACCAGCGATCGCCTGGGTCATGACGACGGTCGCCAACCGCATGTTCCCGAAGGTTCGCTCCTGGTTCGCGCTCGGTGCACCGCTCGAACTGCTGAGCCCTCTGTCGGTCGCTCGAATCCTCGTCATCATCGCAGCTGCCACCTGGCTGGCCGGTGGAGTGCTCGGTGTCCTCAACGGGTTCACCGCAGCCACGCTGTTCGCGATCAGCGTGATCTCAGCGGGTGCGATGATGCGAACGAGAGCGCTGTCGACCAACGGGTGCAGGCTGGTCTCGGTCGGACACGCTGCGATGATCACCGCAGCCCTCTTCACGAGCGACGATCCGCGACACGTCGCGGTACTCACAGTCCTGCTCGCCGTGATCTCGATCTTCGTCGGCCTCTTCTTCATCTCCTACGAACTCCTGGCGATGGTGGCCTTGATCTCGGGTGTGCTGGTCGCCAGCTCTCGCCTGACCAACGACGGCAGGGGCTTCGGCGATGGGCTGATGATCAGCAGCTTCCTCGCAGCTCTGACCATGATGACCGCATTCACTGCGAGGACCTCTCGGGTGTCGGGTTCCACCGACCCGGAAACCGGCGTGAAGAACATCGGTGGGATGACGTGGGACCTCGGTCGTCGCGAAGGCGGCGACGACGTGATCGTTGCAACCGTGTTCCTCAGCGGTGTGGCAGAAGTGCGTGACGCGCTCGGTCACGACGCCGGCACCGAACTGGTCCGCAGAGCCATCGAGGACCTCGGGCAGGTGCTGCCCAACGGAGCGGTGATCGGGCGTGGTGCCGCCGATGACGTCCTGGTCTTCCTTCCTCACGACCCCTGCACCGCCGGGCCGACCGACGCGCAGGTCGCGACGACGGTCACGCAGATCGGCGACGCGATCGGCGTCGGTCGCTACCTGGTCGGTGACATCGAGGTGGCGCTCACGACGCACGTCGGCGTCGCTGTCGCCGTGGCGTCGGATCTGGACACCGATGCCGGCGAACTCGTCCGCCAGTCGGCACTCGCTGCACGCTCGGCACGGGTGAGCGGAAAGTTGAGCGCGTCCTGGGACGGCCGCACGACCACCCTGACCGCTGAAGACCTCTCGATCCTCGCAGATCTCCGAACGGCCATCGATCGAGACGAGTTCTGGATCGCCTATCAGCCTCAGGTTCGCGCCGCCGACCGCAAGATCGTGGCGGTCGAGGCGCTGCTGCGGTGGTCCAGTGAGCACCATGGGCTCGTGCCGCCCGGCCGTTTCATCCCACTCGCCGAACGAACGGGTCTGGTCGACCGCCTGACGGACTGGGTGATCGACGAAGCGCTCGACGCACAGGTCCGCTGGCGCGCCGCGGGTATCGAGGTGACGGTGTCGGTGAACGTCTCGCCGCTCTCGCTGCGCTCGGTCGACTTCGGTGGCCGCGTCCGGTCGGCACTCGATGCTCGGTCGCTCCCGCCCGAGGTGTTGATGCTCGAAGTGACCGAGTCGATGACGTTCGACATCCCCGAGGCCGTCGAACGCCTCGGCCCGCTCCGCGACATCGGCGTGAAGATCTCGATCGACGACTTCGGGACCGGCTACACGTCGCTCGCCATCCTTCCGCACCTTCCGCTCGACGAACTCAAGGTGGACCAGCAGTTCGTTCGGGACTCGATGACGTCGAGCGCAAGCGAGGCGATCGTCGTCTCGGTGTGCGAACTGGCCCATCGACTCGGGCTCACAGCGGTCGCCGAGGGCGTCGAGGACGCTGCACTCGCCGAACGGATGGCGACGCTGGGCTTCGATCTGCTGCAGGGTTATCACTTCGCCCGGCCATTGGCAGAGGCCGACATCGTCGAACTGCTGGAGTCCACGCCGACCCTTCGCTCCGGATCGCAAGCCGAAACGGTCTGGGACGGAGCGATCGCAACGCCGAGCGCCTCTCGTCCGCTGGCGGGCACGATCGAACGACACACGATCGAAGTGGGGACCCGCACATGAAATTCGACATCGACGCCTATCTCTCGACCGTGGCCCCGCTCGACGATGCGGACATCGACTACGACGCCTTCGTCGACCAGCCGTTGGACCCGGACACGCTGCGGTGCCTGCGCTACATGCATGATGTCGAGCACCACACCACCTGCTACCTGCGCGACCTGCTCGTCACCTCGGCGCACGACGATCCCGAAGTGACCTCGTTCCTCGCGATGTGGGCGTACGAGGAGTTCTGGCACGGCGAAGCAATCGGCCGCGTGCTCGAACGTCACGGCGAGGACGCCGGACGAACGCGCATCGAAGCGACCAGGCGACGGGTCGGACGGGATCGACTCCGCACACTCGGGTTCATCGCCGCTTCAAGCATCACCGATCACATCGTCGCCATCTCCATGACCTGGGGAGCGATCAACGAGTGGACCACCCAGGCCGGATACCTCCGACTCGCCGACACCGCAGGTCACCCCGAACTCGCCCGCCTGCTTCGCCGTATCGCTCGTCAAGAGGGCCGTCACATCGACTTCTACGCGGCGCAGGCGGAACATCGTCTGGCCGACCGTGGTGCCCAACGCATGACCCGCCTGGCGCTCCGCCACAAGTGGCAGCCCGTGGGGTCCAACGTGATGCCCGCCGAAGAGACGGATCACCTCGTTCGTCACCTGTTCGACGGAGAGGACGGGCGAGAGATGGCAGCCCGCATCGACCGCAGGATCCATCGACTCCCTGGCCTCGACGGCCTGGGATTGGTGGACGCTGTGCGGCGGTCGACGTGCCGATCGGCGAGTAGCGTCTCGCCCCGTGCCCGCCACACCCGCCGCCAGCTCGTCACCGCCTGAACCGACACGACCGTCAGCTGTCGACAGCGAGGTCGCTGCCGACTTTCGTGGCTCACGACGGCTCGTCGGTGCAGAGGAGTGGTTCTGGTACCTCGCCGCCGCCGTCAGCTACATCCTGCTCGGCATCTGGCACAAGTGGCTCTTGAACTGGTTCGTCGGACCGGGGTGGCTCGTTGCGTTCGTCGTCATCGGGCCCTGGCTGACCGATCGTCTCGGTGTCACGGGTCGAGCTCCCGCAGGCGACGTGAGCGAGAACGGCCTGCGTGGCCGGGGAACGCAGACCGGAACATGAGTTGGGCAGCGCACCAGTTCGAGATCTACGCCGTCCAGTCGCACCTGCCCAAGAAGATCCGCGGCAAGGTGAGCTTCTGGGCGATCTTCCTCGGTGACTTCACGCCGGACTTCCTCTCGAAGTTCTGGGTCTACGGATTCACGATCAACGGCACCCGCTATGGCTCCGAGATCCCCCATCAGTGGCACCGCGGGTTCCCGGGCATGGGCTTCACGCACACGCTCTTCTTCGGAGCGATCCTCACACTGCTCATCTGGAGCTGGAAGAAGAACCGGGCCTTCACGATCGGGTACCTGCTCGGCTACGCCGCGCACGCGCTCACCGACATCAACGACTCGGTCGGGGTGCTGCTGCTGTTCCCGTTCCTGTTCCTCAATTTCAGTTCCGAGACGTGGGCGTACGCCGCCACGATCGACGGTGGGAAGTACTTGGACGCTGCGGCGTACTACTCGTCGCTGGGTCTCGTCATGGACGTGTTCTGGCTCGTGGTCGTGCTGTTCTCGTGGCGAGTGCTGACCCGCGAGCACTGGCGGACGCAGGTGGTGCCGGCCGATGCTCGGATCTGGGCGTGGTTCGGTCGATGGCTCCCGGAGCGAGGACTGCTGGCGCTCTACCGAGCGACGTTCTTCTACGGGCTGTGCCGGATGATCTCGTGGAGCGCATGGACGAGACTGTTCGCCGACCCCGAGAAGTACGGCGAATTCGGCGTGACCTCACGCGGCTTTCCGATGGACCTCTCGTGGACGGGTCCGTACTGGCTCGAGGCCCGTTCGCTGCCGCACGTGAACCCGTGGCTCGCCTACCCGGCGGCGCTGACGCTGCTCGTACTGTTGTACGTCGTGATCATCAAGCTGTGGGAGCCGATGGGCCGCAAACAGGACGAACACCGAGCAGCGAACGCGTCCGTGGAGCAGCCGACCGAGGTCTGAGAGTTCTCGTTGCGTCGTCAGCCGAAGGCGGGGCGCATCGGTGCAGAGCGACGCATCCGGTCGCGGAACGGAACCCAGGTTGGTGTCAGGTGTCCATGCCGCGGCGGCAGCGACAGCATCGCTGCCGAGCGCCTCGACAGGGTCGAGATCGAGCGCTGCGAGGAACGCCACGGTGCGCACGTCGTGAGCGACCGGGTCGGGATCGGGCGCAAGGTCGACCTTGGCCAGCATCCTGTGGATCGGTGGCTTGAGGAAGTAGGTGGCTGCGATCGCAGCGGCACCGGCAGCTTCAGCGTTGCTCAGGCAGTTCACACACATGAGAGAACTGTAGAGGTTCGGAGCGGTGTGTGGCGAGCGCCGCGACGAGCCCCGTGTTGCCTCCGGCTCGTCAGCTGAGCTTCTTGTACTTGATCCGGTGCGGTGTGTTCGCTGCGGCACCGAGCTCTTCCTTGCGGCGCTCCTCGTACTCGCTGAAGTTGCCCTCGAACCAGCGGACCTGACTGTCGCCCTCGAACGCCAGCACGTGGGTGGCGATGCGGTCGAGGAACCAGCGATCGTGGGAGATCACCACGGCGCATCCGGGGAACGATTCGAGGCCGGCCTCGAGCGCGCGCAAGCGTGTCGACGTCGAGGTCGTTGGTCGGTTCGTCGAGCAGCAGCACGTTGCCGCCCGACTTCAACAGCTTGGCGAGGTGCACGCGGTTGCGTTCGCCGCCGGACAGGTCGCCGACCCGCTTGCCGTGGTCGGTGCCCTTGAAGTTGAAGCTCGACACGTAGGCGCGGCCGTGGATCTCGCGACCGCCGACTTCGAGCACTTCGCCGCCGCCGGTGATCTCGTCGTAGACGGTCGCGTCGGGATCGAGGTCGTCTCGGTCCTGGTCGACGTAGCTGAGGTCGACGGTGTCGCCGATCTTGATCGAGCCGGAGTCGGGCTCTTCGCGTCCGGCGAGCATCTTGAACAGCGTCGACTTGCCGGCACCGTTGCGGGCCGATGATGCCGACGATGCCGGCGGGCGGCAGCGTGAACGACAGGTCGTCGATGAGGAGGCGGTCGCCGAAGCCCTTGCTCAGGTTCTCGACCTCGATCACCTGGTCGCCCAGGCGACGTCCGGCCGGGATCGTGATCTGCAGCTTCGGCGTTGCGCTGCTCGGCGGCCTTGGCCTCGGCGTGCAGCTTCTCGTAGGCGTTGAGGCGGGCCTTGCCCTTCGACTGACGTGCCTTCGTGCCCATGCGCACCCATTCGAGCTCGCGAGCGAGGGTCTTCTGGCGTGCCTCGTTGCCGCGCTCTTCGCGCGCCAGGCGGTCGTGCTTCTGCTCGAGCCAGCTCGAGTAGTTGCCTTCGAAGGGCATCCCCTTGCCTCGTTCCAGCTCGAGGATCCACTGGGCCACGTTGTCGAGGAAGTACCGGTCGTGGGTGATCGCCACGACGGTGCCCGAGTAGTCGCCGAGGAACCGTTCGAGCCAGTCGACCGACTCGGCGTCGAGGTGGTTGGTCGGTTCGTCGAGCAGCAGCAGGTCGGGGCGGCTGAGCAGCAGGCGGCACAGGGCGACACGGCGGCGCTCGCCACCGGAGAGCACGGTCACGTCGGCGTCGTCGGGTGGGCAGCGCAGCGCGTCCATGGCGATGTCGACGTTGCGTTCGAGCGACCAGGCGTCGGTGGCGGCGATCTTGTCTTCGAGGATCGCCTGCTGCTTGCCGATCTTGTCGTAGTCGGCGTCGGGGTCGGCCCACTTGGCCATGACCTCGTTGTAGTCGTCGATGATGCCCTGCACCTCGGCGACGCCGTCCATGACGTTGCGCCTTGACGTCCTTCTCCGGGTCGAGCTGCGGCTCCTGGGCGAGATAGCCGACGGTGAATCCGGCGGTGAGACGGGCCTCGCCCTGGTAGCCGTCGTCGAGGCCGGCCATGATCTTCAGCAGCGACGACTTGCCGGCGCCGTTCGATCCGAGCACGCCGATCTTCACGCCGGGGTAGAACGACAGCGAGATGTTCTCCAGCACCGTCTTGTCCGGCGGGTAGATCCGCTTGAGCTTGTAGGCCTGGTAGATGAATTCGTGCGCCATGGTGGGCGCCAGGGTAGCGAGAGGGCCCGCAAGGACGCGGCGACCGCGAGCGGCGATCAACCGGGGTCAGAGTCGGGTGACGAGTCGCTGGCGCTTCGCTTCGCACTCGGCATCGGTGAGGATGCCTTCGGACGCAAGGCGTGGACTGCGTGCAGCAGTACTTCTGCTTCGACGCTGCGTTCGTGCGAACAAGCGACCTGACGGTCGATCGCTTCCGGAGTCGAGACATCGGTGTGAACCAGCATGCTGATCCATCGGCACGGCCGGTCTCGATCTTGACGGAATCAGCCGGCTGAGATCAGCTCGAGGATCGGGCGGCGACGCACATCGGGCTGTCGCACGTGGCGGAACGGCATGGCCGTCCCGCTCGATGGCGTCGGACGCGTTCGCGAGCGAAGCCGTCGACGCACTCGTCGGCCGGGCAGTCCTCGAACCCACACGGCAATCCGGCCCGGTGCCGATCTGCCTGCCGGCGCAGGAGGACCTCGGGGTCGGTCTGGTCCTCGTCGCTCGGCTGTCTCGCTGCCGCCGACACGGCAGGGTCCGGCGTCGCAGCCTGCACGTTGCGCGCCTCGACGCACGCGGCGACGGAACAGTCCTGCTTGCCGCACGGTTCACCCTGGGCGTGGAGCCGTGCACGGGTCTCGGCCCTGCGCCGATTCTTCTTCTCGTGTCGGAGTTCGCGGAGCGGTGCGCAGACCTTGCACCGACGGTTCTTGCAGATCCGGCCGCGCGAGTGAGCCAGCTCCTGCAGTTCGTGCTTCGAGGGCAGTGACTCCGGCGTGTCACCGTCCGCTGAGGCCCAGTCGTCCTCGTGCTCGGTTGGTCGGTCACCCGAATTGTCGTCCATCGTGCGGTCGAGTATCGCCGCGTTCGAACCGAGACGCTGCCGATGACGCACATTGGTCGAAACGAATCCGTTCGCTGGTGCGGTGAAGATCGACGGAACTACGTTGCTGACGTGTCCGACGCCGTCTTCGATCAACGACTCCGGGAACACCTTCGATCATGGGTCGGCGAGTGGCCGCCGCCTCGCTCCGGTGTCCACGTCGTCGGAGACGAGACTCGACGAGCGCCGACCTGGGATGGATCGGTCAGGCCGCTCCGAGGAGTGGGCGACGGCTCCGGGACCGTGATCGCTGTTCCTCCCGACGCGGTTGCATCGGTGGAGGCGGCGCTGGAGGGTGGCATGGAGCGAGCGGGGCTCGGCGACGAACTCGGTGCGATCCTGGGAGTCGGTCCGGCCAGCTTCGGCGCCGGCGTCTTCCGCACGACGTCGAAGGTGGACCCGGAGATCGTCGAGGTCGGTCGATGGTTCGCGCATCACAAGGACGGGTTGCCGGAGTGGCTTGCACCGTTCAACGGCCCCCGGTTGGTTGCCTTCGACGACGACGGCGCGCCGATCGCCGGCGTCGGCATCAAGGTGCACGACGCGATCGGCCGGGAACTCGCCGTCGTCACCGAACACGCCGCGCAAGGGCGCGGTCTCGCTCGTCGGCTCGTCGCCACAGCGGCACGCCGAGTGTTGGCCGACGGCGGAGTGCCGACCTACCTGCACGCTCGACCGAACGTCGCGAGCGCCCGAGTGGCGGAGGCGGTCGGGTTCTCCGACGAGGGCTGGACCGTCCACGGCCTCTGGCCGAGGTCCTGATCCAGCAGCGCTCAGGTGTGCACGAGTGGGAAGCGTGGATCGTCGCCGAGCGCTCCGCCGACCTGGAGGCCGTCCGCCTCGTAGGGCGGCGACACTTCCCACGGCCGGGTCGCGAACGTGGCGTCATCGCCGATCCACCGGTAGCTGACCGCCCGTCGACGTGAGGTCATCGTGTTGCCGGGAGCGTCGTGCAGGGTCCGGTAGTGGAAGGCGACGACGTCACCGGGTTCGACATCGAATCCGACCACGTCCGCACCGTCGGCGATCATCGCGTCGACGTCGGGCACGAGTTCGAAACCCTCATCGGCTGCGCTGTACGGCGTGTGGTCGATGAACTTGCGCGGAACGAACCAACGATCCCACCGATGAGACCCCGCCAGGAATCGCATTCCCGCCGACGCCGGAACGGGATCGAGCGCGACCCACAGGCTGACGTTCTGATCGCCGTCGAGGCAGTAGTACGGCTGGTCGTGGTGCCACGGCGTTCGTTCCGTCGCTCCCGGCTCCTTGACCAGCACGTGTTCGTGGAAGAACCGAACGGTGCTCGACCCCATCAACTGCCGGGCGGCTTCGGCCAGCGGGCTCTCGAACGCGGCTCGGCGGTGGCCGTCGACGTCTCGCCACGTGACGTAGTCGGTCCAGAACCCGACCGCCTGCTCCGAGTCGGTGTACCAGTGTGACCAATCGCTGGGATGGCGTCGGTTGTGCTCGACAGCGTCGCCGATCACCTGCAGCCAATCGGCGTCCAACAGTCCTCGTACGATCGTGGCGCCGTCGCGACGGAACTGTTCGATCGACTCGGCGGAGACACCGACGCGCGGTGTCGGGGCCGAGTCCGCTGCGCTCTGGTGCTGCATGCGGACAGTCTCGCAGCCGATCCGGTCGGTCCTGCGACGGGGTCGGAAGACAAAGTCTGTGGCGCTGTCAGGTGTTCGCGCTTACGTTGCCCATCAGCGGTCGGCAGCGGGCGAATTCCAGCGCCAACAGGAGCACCAGTGTCAACCTCGCACACTCCGTCGACCAACCGGTCGGCCGCGTCACCTTCCCACTCGAGAGCCGTCCATCGGTCCCGCCGTCGCCGATGGGGAGGGCTTGCGCTACTCCTCACGGCTCCCGGCCTCGTGGGCCTCGGCGGTGGAGCGGTCGACGCTCGCCAACCCGACGCCACCGAGTCCTACGTCGTGATCATGGCCGCCGAGCCCGTCGTCGCGTACGAGGGCGACGAGCCGGGCCTCGAAGCCACCGCAGTCGAAGACGGCGAGTCGCTCGACGTCGACGACCCGGCCGTCGAAGAGTACGTCGAGCACCTCGAAGCAGAGCAGGGCGAGGCGGCCACCGAAGCAGGGGTCGACGAGGCCGACATCGGTGACTCGTTCACGTATGTCGTCAGCGGATTCGAGGCCACGTTGACCGATGCCGAGGTCGAGGCGCTCTCCCGAGAGCCCGAGGTGGCAAAGGTCGTCGTCAACGACTTCCGCCAACTCCAGACCGACGTCTCCGGCCCCTTCCTGGGACTGGACGATCGAAACGGCGCCTACGAGTCCGGACTCACGGGCGAAGACGTCGTGGTCGGCGTGATCGACTCGGGGATCTGGCCCGAGCACGCATCGTTCGCCGACGACGGCTCGTACCCGACACTCCCGGGGTACGAAGACCTGCCGTGCGAGTTCGGCGATGCCGCATACAACCCCGACGACCCACCGTTCGAGTGCAACGACAAGCTGCTCGGTGCGCGGGACATGCGCTCCGCGTACAAGACGCTGGTCGGCCCCGAGACGTTCAACTCGGCACGCGACTACGACGGGCACGGCACGCACACCGCGAGCACGGCGGCCGGGAACAGCGGCGTGAGCGCCGAGATGTTCGGCATCGACCGTGGCACCGTCAGCGGTGTGGCGCCTCGAGCGCGAGTCATCGCGTACTCCGCATGCGGCGACCTCGGGTGCGTCACCTCCGACCTGGTCGGGGCGATCGACGCCGCTGTCTCCGACGGCGTGGACGTCATCAACTACTCCATCGGCGGGGGAGCGACGCTGACCGACCCAGCCGACCTCGCCTTCCTGTTCGCAGCCGACGCAAACGTCTGGGTCGCCACATCTGCAGCGAACAGCGGGCCAGCGCCGGGCACGATCGGCGGACCGGCGAGCGTCCCGTGGATCACCTCGGTCGGCGCGAGCACCCACGACCGCACCTTCAGTGCGACCGCCCGATTCGGCAACTTCCAGTTGGCATCCGGCGCCAGCATCACGCCCGCCACGGACGGTCAGGTGCCGCTCGTCGACTCGGCAGATCTCGGCAACGAACTCTGTGACCCGGCGGTGGCGTTCACTGCCGACATCTCCGGCAAAGCCGTGCTCTGCCTGCGGGGCGTCGTCGCTCGCGTCGACAAGAGCCGAGCCGTTGCCGAACAGGGCGGCGCTGCGATGGTGCTGTACAACCCAGACGATGCGCAAGCGCTCGTGACCGATTCGCACTTCGTGCCATCGATCCACGTCAACTTCACCACCGGTTCGGCGGTCAAGCAGTACATCGCAGCGGCGGGTGATGCTGCGACCGTGTCGCTCACGGAGGGAACCGCGCAGCCGGCTCAAGGGTCCGTCATGGCCGACTTCTCGTCTCGCGGCGAGAACCCAGCGGCGCCGGACCTGATCAAACCCGACGTGACCGCACCGGGCGTGAACATCCTCGCCGGGAACACACCGTTCCCGACTTCGGGAGCGGGAGGTCAGTTGTTCCAGTCGATCTCCGGCACGTCCATGTCCAGTCCGCATGTGGCCGGCACCTACGCGTTGATGCGCCAAGCGCACCCGGAGTGGACCGCAGCAATGGCCAAGTCGGCATTGATGACCACGGCCCGTCAGGACGTCACGAAGGAAGACGGCGCCACGGCGGCCGACCCGTTCGACTTCGGTGCGGGTCACATCGACCCGTCCGGCAGCGTGACGGCGAAGAACTCGATCTTCAACCCGGGAGTCGTCTACGACGCCCGGCTCGACGACTACCTCGCGTTCCTCTGCGGCGCCGACGATTCGGTGTTCATCGACCCAGCGTCGCAGTGCGGTGCCTACGAATCGGCTGGAGTCTCGACCACAACCGACGGACCTGAACCTGCCGTCGATCGGAGCGAGTTCGATCGCGGGTTCGATCACGGTCGAACGCACGATCACCTCGGTCGCCGACCGGGCCCGGACCTTCCGCGCCCAGATCGAGGCACCACCCGGGTTCGACGTCCAGGTGTCACCTGCCCGGTTGCGCCTCGCACCCGGTGAATCGGCGACGTTCGCGGTGACGATCACCACGACCGACGCACCGATCGACGACTGGTCGTTCGGGTCGCTCACGTGGCAGAGCGGCCGGTACCTCGCACGCAGCCCGATCGCGGCGAAGGCCGCGTTGTTCGCTGCGCCCGCAGCCGTCGAGGGAACCGGTACCGGCGGGAGCGTCGGCGTGCCGGTGCAGTTCGGTTTCGCCGGCCCGTACACGGCAGCTGCGCACGGTCCGTCGCCACGAGTCGATCTCGCCGGAACCGTCGGGCAGGATCCGGATCAGGAGTTCTTCCCGGGGGATTCGCCGGGAACGACAGCGTTCGAGATCACCACGTCGGACAGCGCGTTCGTACGCTTCGCCGTCGGTGTGGACGATCTCGACGTGGCCGATCCAGATGTCGACCTGGACTTGTACCTCATCGACTCCGCCGGTGAGCTGGCTGCATCGTCGACTGCTGGTGCCACGAACGAGTTGATCGAGGTCACGTTGCCACCCGACGACACGTGGACGCTCTACGTCCATGGTTGGCAGACCGGCGGGGACGACGTCGGTTTCACCGTCAGGGCCTTCGACGTCCCGGCGACACCGGATACGGGAGCGTTGACGATCGTCGACGCACCCACCGAGGTCACGATCGGTCAACAGGCGACGATCGTTGCCGAATGGGCCGGCTTGGAAGCTGACACCGAGTACCTGGGCGCCGTGTCGCACACCAACGCGGATGGGCTCATCGGCTTGACGGTCGTGGAGATCGTCAGCTGATGGCACCGCCTGGCCGCCGGACCCGTGTCCCGGTGGCCAGGCGGTTGCGGGTGTCAGACCGGTGTCTGCGGGTCGATGCAGTAGAAGGGGTCACGACCCGGCCCTGCGTGGTAGGCGTACGTCGAACCCTCGGCGGACAATGCGATTCGAATCCCGGGCGTGAGCACCTGGGCGTATTGGAAGTCCTTCTGCGGGCATCCGAACGAGCCGTCTCTCCATGTCACTTCCTCGACGTCGACGACCTCGATGTCGTCGACGTCGAGACCGAGGCGGCCGGCGAGATCCGTCGCTGCGAGCAGCCCCAGCCGGTCGGGTGTCGACAGCGCATCTTCGGTCTCGGTGTTGGAAGGGTCCTGGTTCGTCGTCTCGGCCGGCGTGGCTGTGTCCGGTGCATCGGTGTCCGGTGTCTCGGTCGCTGGTGCGGGTGTCTCGGTGTCGGGTGTCTCGGTCGCTGGTGTGGGTGCGCGGGTTTCGTCAGGCACGATCGGATCGCTTTCGTTCGAGACGGGGCCACACGCGCCGAGCGCGACCGTTGCCGCGATGGCGGCGAGAACGAGTGAACGACGCATGGATCGACTCCGATGATCAGTTGCCCGCTTCGAGCGATCGTACTCGTCAGGGAACGGTGAGATCGGTCGGCTCCACACCGTCTCCGCGATGGCACTACGGTCGAATCATGCTGCCTCTCGCACCCTTCGGACAGACCGGCCACGAGTCCACCCGTGTCATCTTCGGCGCCGCCGCCCTCGGCGGAATGAGCCAGGACCGGGCGGACACCACGATGGCGAGTGTCGTCGAGTGGGGAATCAACCACATCGACACCGCCGCCTCCTACGGCGCGTCCGAGGATCGCCTGCGGCC
The DNA here is from genome assembly GCA_963797925.1 of Ilumatobacteraceae bacterium. Lineage (GTDB taxonomy): Bacteria > Actinomycetota > Acidimicrobiia > Acidimicrobiales > Ilumatobacteraceae > Ilumatobacter_A. The sequence goes on from CAWCQZ010000004.1 coordinate 1,336,933, forward strand.
GTTTCTCGCTGAACACCGGGCGTCGGTCTTCCTGGCCACGAAGACCGGCGAACGAAAGGGCGCCGCGGCGCGCGCCGAACTCGAGCGGTCGTTGGAGCGCTTGGGGGTCGATCGCGTCGATCTGATCCAACTGCACAACCTGGTCGACCCCGACGAATGGGAGACGGCGTTTGCCCCCGGCGGAGCGGTCGAAGCGCTCGCTGCGGCCCGCGACGACGGCCTGGTGAAGGACATCGGCGTGACCGGACACGGCGTGCCGATCGCCGGGATGCACCTGCGCAGCCTCGAGCGTTTCGACTTCGCGTCGGTCTTGCTGCCGATCAACTTCGTCATGCTCGACAACCCGGTCTACCGCACCGACGTCGAGCGTCTGCTCGACGTGTGTGCCGATCGCAACGTCGCCGTGCAGACGATCAAGTCGATCGCTCGTGGGGCGTGGGCCGACGGCAACACGAACCGCTTCAGCTGGTACGACCCGTTGACCGACCCCGAGCCGATCGGCCGGGCCGTCCGCTACGTGCTGTCGCACCCCCAGATGTTCCTGAACACCACCAGCGATGCGCGGCTCGTCCCGATGATCATCGACGCAGCGGGCGGTGATCTCGCAGCACCGAGCGACGACGAGATGCGAGCGGACATCGACGCCGAGGGCATCACTCCGCTCTTCGTCGACGGCGAACCAGCCCCCGTCTGATCCAACGGCGTCGACCCGGTCGAGGATCAGTTCGCGCACGCAAAGTCGAGTCCGCTCGACCTCACGGTGACGGCGATCAACGGACATCGCGCATGACGTTGCGGCTGACGTTCTGGCATCATGAAATCCGATGATCGGTCGGGTCGACGACGACACCGCCGTCGACCCTGTCATGTCCTCGCTCCCTCCGCCCACCGGTCGCCCGGCCACCATGTTCCCGCGGCCCGATCCATGGGCGGAACAGCAGCGCCGCCGAGAACGACATCGAGCAGAACGGAACCGTCATCGACGAAGGTGGCTGATCCCGATCGCGGTCCTCGCGGTTGCGGTCGCGGTCGCGGTGATCGTCGGCTTCGTGCTGGCCGACGGAGGGAGCGGGCGCGGGGAGCCGGATCCGGCAGCGACGATCGCCCCGACCTCGTCCACGGTGTCGGAGACGTCGAGCCCGGATTCCACGATCGCACCGGACGAGCTGGTCGAGGTCGACCAGGTGTGGCTGATCGATCGTGGTGACGGAGTCTTCGACTGGGGCGTGAGCGTGCGCACACCCCCTGCTGCTCCGACGCGCAGCGGGGTGGTCATCGACGTTCGGTTGCTCGACGCGAACGACGCCGTCGTGGACGACGCCTTCGGCGTCGTGGACGGCGTCGGCCCGGATTCGACCGGTGCGGTGACCGGCCGACTGGACGACGTCGACGAGGTGCCGGTCCGCTTGGAGTTCGATGTCGCGGTCGGTGTCGAGTCGAGTGATCGAGCACTCGGCGACGTGCTGAGCGTCCGTGCGCTCGAGCGGACCCCGGAATCGATACGGGGTCGGATTCGGTCCCGCAACGCGGATCCGATCGGCGACGTCACGATGGTGCTGCTCTGGGTGGACGACGACGGTGACGTCGTGGCCGCGGTGCCCCAACCCGTCGAGCAGGTTCGGCCCGATGTCGACGTGCGCTTCGAGATCGATCTCGGTGACGAGGTGGTCCCCGACGGCCGCCCTGATTCGGTGGTGTGGACGAGGTGAACGTCCATCTCCCGTTCGGCGACGAAATCGGGGGTGCGGATTGGCGTCGTCGCTGGCAGAATGTTGCGCCGCGCTCCTCATACCCGAGTGCGGTCATGGTGGTCATAGCTCAATAGGTAGAGCACCAGGTTGTGATCCTGGCGGTTGGGGGTTCAAGTCCCCTTGGCCACCCTGCGCAGCAATGCGTTTTCGGCGTCGAGGCCGCTAGTCTCGGTCGCCGTATTGCTTCTCTAGCTCAATTGGCAGAGCAGTGGACTCTTAATCCATTGGTTCTGGGTTCAAGTCCCAGGGGAAGCACCAACTCGAATCGTCGGACCCGGTGGACTCTTCATCCATTGGGTCGGCGGTTCAGGTCCCGGGCGAAGCACCAACTCGAATCGTCGGACCCGCGGTGGACTCTTCATCCATTGGGTCGGCGGTTCAGGTCCCGGGGGAAGCACCAACTCGAATCGTCGGACCCGGTGAACTCTTCGTCCACTGGGTCGGTCAGCCCGCTCGACTCGAGCGGGCTGTCGTCGTCTTCAGCTCCAGTCGCGCTGGTCGCGGTAGCGCGAACTGGCGAGCGGCGTGGAGCGCTGGCGACGTTGGCGGCGGCCTCCGGTGAGGAAGACAGCGGCGGCCCCGACGGCGATGAACGCGACGTGAGCCGATGAGTGTCGCGCTCGAGTCGGTGTTTGGCGAGTTGCGGGAACAGACCCATCCACGTGTCGTCGGAGACCGACGGGAACACGAAACCGGGGACGAGGTAGCCGAACACGAACACGAGCTCGCGCCGGTCGACGCGCATCCCACGCCGAAAGCGAAGGCGAACTCGCCGCGGTCCGGTCGCAGGATGATGCCGAGCAGCAAGCGTCAGCACGGCGAGTCCGAAAGAGATCAGCCACGTCCAGGTCGTGACCGATGCAATCACCTTCATCGCCGTCACCTCTTCGACGGGCAGTCGGATCGCGGGCAGGACGGCGGCGCGCTCGGTCCGCGGTGATCTGGACCTGTTCCTCCGGCGTGATGTCCACCGGGTCCTTGCGGTCGCCGATCAAACGGGCGTGGGCGTCAGCGGTGAACTGGCGCATCTCGGTGGCGCCGTCACGGATCTGTGTGATCGACACGACGAAGTCACGAAGATCGTTCGGGACAAGCCGAGTTCGCTCGCCGTCGCACCCGCCACGACGCTGGCCAACTGGAGTCGGATGTCCTCGTCGCCCATGATCGAGAAGGTCGCGTCGGTGTCGACTTCGGGGGTGAACGCCACCCGATCGAGCCAGAAGACGCTGATCGCCAGAGCGAAGAAAACGCCCGAGGCGAGCAGGATCAGGCCTCCGAGGGAACGACGCACCGGGAGAGTCTGCCAAACCCGGGCCCTACGCTGCGAATATGACCCGGTCGAGTCTGGCCAAGATGCTGCGTGAGAGGCGCGTTTCGGCGGTGTCCGTGGTGCGCTGGGCGCGGTGCGTTCTTCACATCGTGGTTCGGCAAAGCGCCGGCATGTCACACGTGCGGGTTGCGATGGCGGCGAGGCGATGTGGGTTTCGAACTCGGCGCGGCCTCGATGGCGGCGGTGATCGTCCTCGGTCCACTGATCGTGGGACTGGGCATCGTGCTCGCGATCACCTGGCCGGAGGTTCGGGTGCTTCCCACCATGGTTGGCTTCCTCGTCGCCGGCGTCGTGCTCCCGATCGTGCTGTATCCGGTGTCCTACACGATGTGGCAGGCGGTGGATCTCCTGATGCGTCCGGTCGAGCCGGAGCACTTCGATCTGCAGCACCTGGACGTCCCGGGCGAGCCGGTCTGAGAATTGTTCCCTGTTCGTTCGGACAATGCTTGCCCGAACGACTGTTCGTTGTGTACGATCTCGAATCACAACGGTGAAGTTCCTCACCACCGCAACGAAGCATCGGTTCCCTCAGTGAACATCGATGAGCCGTGACACCCGGGTTGACCAGGTGAAACGGGCCTCGGAGAACTCTGAAGTACCCCTTCGCTTCACTGTGTGTACACCCCTTCACCACCGTGAACGCAACGAAAGAGAGACACGACATGGCCAAGCAAGACGACCGCTCCAAAGCACTCGACATGGCACTGCAGCAGATCGACAAGCAGTTCGGCACCGGCGCCATCATGAAGATGGGCGAGCGCACGAACATGGACATCAGGGTCGTGCCGACCGGTGCACTGGCGCTCGACCTCGCACTCGGTGTCGGAGGCCTGCCCCGTGGCCGCGTCACCGAGATCTTCGGCCCGGAGTCCTCGGGCAAGTCGACCCTCGCCATGCACGTCGTGGCCGAGGCCCAGCGCAACGGCGGCGTGTGCGCCTACATCGACGCCGAGCACGCCATGGACCCGACCTACGCCGCGGCCATCGGCGTCGACGTCGATCAGCTGCTCATCTCCCAGCCCGACACCGGCGAGCAGGCGCTCGAGATCTGCGACATGCTCACCCGCTCGGGTGCCATCGACGTGGTCGTGATCGACTCGGTGGCGGCACTCACGCCCCGTGCCGAGATCGAAGGCGAGATGGGCGACACGCACGTCGGCCTCCAGGCCCGCCTCATGAGCCAGGCACTGCGCAAGCTCACCGGCAACCTCAGCAAGACCGACACGATCTGCATCTTCATCAACCAGCTGCGAGAGAAGATCGGCGTGATGTTCGGTTCGCCCGAGACCACACCGGGTGGTCGTGCGCTCAAGTTCTACTCGTCGGTCCGGCTCGACATCCGTCGCATCGAGACGTTGAAGGACGGCACCGACGCCGTCGGCAACCGCACCCGGGTCAAGGTCGTCAAGAACAAGGTGTCGCCGCCGTTCAAGCAGGCCGAGTTCGACATCATGTACGGCAAGGGCATCAGCCGTGAAGGCTCGCTGCTCGACCTGTCGGTCGACCTGAGCATCGTCAAGAAGTCGGGCGCCTGGTTCACCTACGAGGGTGAGCAGCTCGGCCAGGGCCGCGAGAAGGCCAAGGACTACCTCCGGACCAACCCGGAAGTGATGATGGAGATCAGCGACAAGGTGCTGATCGCTGCCGGTCTCAAGGAAGATCCGAACGCAGTGGTCGAAGTCGAAGACGCTGCCGCTGAGGACGACGTCTTCAGCGAGGCTGACGAGCAGCCCATCGCACTCGACTGAGCACACCGCTCGGCAACGAGACGCTCGCCACGGCCCGGTGCCTCCGCCCAGCGGAACGCACCGGGCCGTGCCGCGTTCCCGTGCAGGAGAGTGCGTCACGGGGCGTGCAGGTGGGCAGGGTCGCCGAATCGCTCGGGCCGGTGCGCGGACGGTGGACGCCACAACGCTGAGTGTTCGACGCCGAATCCAAGGCGTCAGCAGCTCACACTTGCGGGTGTCCGGCCCGTCAGCTGTTGAAGACGTAGGTGCCGTCGACGAACGGCTTGAAGATCATCAACAGCAGGCTGACCACGAGGATCAGGTGGGTCACGCCGATTCCAGCGGCCATCTTCTTGCGGGCGTCCTCGGAGGTGTCGCTCACGGCAGGTCGGATGAGGAACCAGCTCACGGCCAGCGCCACCACCCACAGGATGATCGTGCTCGTGATCCAGTACATGCTGCCGAGACTGAACTTGTTGACACCCGCCATGCCCATGCCGGCGATCCACAAGATCACGAGCGACGGGAACGCGAGCTTCATGTGCAGTGCCGCCATGGCGGTCGTCTCGCCGAGCGCGTTGCATTCGCGGGTAGAGGAAGAGCGGACCGAACGCTCCGACGATCCCGATGATGTGGACGAAGTACAGCAGACGGACGAGTGTTTGGTTTTCGTTGAGGAAGATTGCGATCACGGCCGGAACGATATCGGGGACTCGTCCTCGCTCTGATGAGCAATTCTGTGTTCGGGGCGGGCGTACCATTCACGAATGAGCGAGTTTCCTCCGCCGTCGGAACCATCGCAGGAGTCGGCAGCGACCGCCGAGCCCGGTTGGTACTTCGACGGCAGGCAGGAACGCTGGTGGGACGGCACGGCGTGGGGCCCGACCCAGACCAACAGCGACGACAGCACGTTCGCGACCATCGCGCATCTCGGAGCCGTGTTCGGCGGCTTCATCCTTCCGTTGATCCTCTACATCATCAGCAAGGACGGCAAGCGTCCCGAGACCCGCTCTCACGCTCGCGAAGCGCTGAACTTCCAACTCACCTTCCTCGCCGTCTACGTCCCGGTGATGATCGTTTACGTGGTGCTGCTCCTGGGGCAGACGGGCGGCAGCGGAGACGGTTCCGGCTTCTTCCTCGTCGTCGGAGCGTTCATGGTCTTCGCGTTCGCAGCGTCGATCACGGCAGTCGTCCTCGGCGTCCGTGGTGGGCTCCGGGCCAACAGGGGCGAGCGGTACCGCTACCCGATCTGTATCCGGTTCGTGAAGGACGAGAGAAACACGCCGTGACGATCGGTGCCGGGATCGGTGTGTTCGCCGTGTCCATCGGGAGCCCCGTCTCCGGCATCGTCGGAGCCGTCCGAGCGGACAAACGAGATCCGGTCGAGGGACCCGCTCTGCTTCCGGTTCATTCGTTCGTAGCCTGGTCGCCATGAGCGAGGAGCAGCGCGAGGACGAACCGCGCAGGTACGTGGTGCACACGTACGGCTGCCAGATGAACGAGCACGACTCGGAGCGGATTGCCGGCCTGCTCGAAGCCGACGGTCTCGTGCGGGCCGAGTCGGATCGACGATGCCGATGTCGTCGTGCTCAACACCTGCTGCATCCGTGAGAACGCCGACAACAAGCTCTACGGGAACCTCGGCCATCTCAAGACCTGGAAGGCCAAGAAGGACGGTCGCCAGATCGTCGTGTCCGGGTGCTTGGCGCAGAAGGACCAGGACAAGGTCGCCGAGCGGGCCGGTCACGTCGACGTGGTGATGGGCACGCACAACGTCCACCGAGCCGCCGAGCTGCTCGAGGCGTGCGAAATCGTCCGAGGTGCCGATCACCGAGATCCTCGAAGCAGCCGTCGTCGACGACCACGCGATGTTCCCCTCGGCCCTGCCGGTCCAGCGTGAGAAGGCCTACAACAGCTGGGTCACCATCCAGATCGGCTGCGACAACAACTGTGCGTTCTGCATCGTGCCTGCCGTGCGGGGCGAGGAGATGAGCCGTCCGTACGCCGACATCGTCGCCGAGGTCGAACAGCTCGCTTCCGACGGCGTCACCGAGGTCACGCTGCTCGGCCAGAACGTCAACAGCTACGGGCGAGATCTGCAACTCGCCGCCCGCCAGGCAGGCGACGGCACGGCCAGGTTGCGGCCGCTGTTCTCCGACCTGCTCCGCGACGTCGGCGCCGTCGACGGCATTCGCCGCGTCCGCTACACGAGCCCGCACCCGAAGGACATGCGCCCGGACACGTTCGCAGCGATGGCCGAGACGGACGCGGTCTGCGAGCACCTGCACTACCCACTGCAGTCCGGCAGCGACCGGGTGCTCGCACTCATGCACCGGGGCTACACGGGGGAGCGCTACCTCGAACGGTTGGCACAGGCCCGCGCGACGATCCCCGACCTCGCCGTCTCGACCGACATCATCGTCGGGTTCCCGGGAGAGACCGAGGAGGACTTCGAGCGCACACTCGAGGTCGCCGCGGCAGCCGAGTACGACTACGCCTACACGTTCATCTTCTCGCCGAGAGAAGGAACGGAGGCAGCCGCGATGGAGGCCGACTTCGTCGATCCGAAGGTGGCAGGTGAGCGATTCGAACGCCTCCGTGTCGTCGTCGAGCGCGTCTGCGGTCGCCAAGCATCGTGATCGCCTCGGTCGGATCGAGGAAGTCCTGATCGAAGGGCCGTCCAAGAAGGATCCGAGCGTGTTGTCGGGGCGGACCCGCCAGAACAAGCTCGTCCACTTCACGCCACCGACGGACATGGCACGTCGTCTGCGAACGGGCAGCTACGCCACGGTCGAGATCACCAAAGCCGCCGACCACCATCTGTTCGGTCAGTTCGTCGAGCACGTCGCGGACGCTCAGCACACCGTACGGATTCCCGTAGCCTCACTGTGATGAGCGAAGACCAGCACGATGCGCAGCTGGCCGAGTACCGGTCGAGCATCGACAACATCGACGCTGCGCTCGTGCACCTCCTCGCCGAACGGTTCAAGATCACCAAGGCGGTGGGTCGCTACAAGAAGCAAGCCGAGCTCGCTCCAGCCGACCCGGGACGCGAAGAGACTCCAGCTCGCCCGCCTCCGGACGCTCGCCGAGGATTCTGGTCTCGACCCGGTCTTCACCGAGAAGTTCCTGCGGTTCGTGGTGGCCGAAGTCATCCACCATCACCAGCGCATCGCCGAGGGTGAACAGCTCTGAGTCCGCCTCGAGCGGATCTCTCGTCGTGACGCGTCGGGTCGCTCGTCGGCTCGACTGCATCGGGCAAGTCGGCGGTCGCGATGGACGTCGCCGACGAGGCGCGAGGCTGCGGCATCGACGTCGAACTCGTCTCGGTCGACAGCATGCAGGTGTATCGAGGGATGGACATCGGCACAGCCAAGCCGACCGCTGCGGAGCAAGCAGCGGTCCGCCATCACTGCATCGATCTGGTCGATGCCGATCGGACGAGTTCACCGTCGGCGACTTCAAGGCGGCACACGATGCTGCGATCGTCGACATCGGCGCACGCGGCGCTCGCGCGTTGCTCGTGGGCGGAACCGGCCTGTATCACCGCGTCGTGATCGACGACTTCGACCTGCCGGGCGAGTTCCCGGCGGTGCGAGGCGAACTCGACGCCGATCCGGACACGGAAGCGCTGCACGAACGACTGGCTGCGCTCGATCCGCTCGCAGCCAGTCGGATGGAGCCGGGAAATCGTCGACGGGTCGTGCGGGCGCTCGAAGTCACGATCGGCTCGGGTCGCCCGTTCAGCTCGCTTCGGCCCGGGCGTGGACACCTACGCGGACTCGCCGGTCGAACAGATCGGCCTGCGTTGGCCGCGACCGGTGATCGCCGAGCGGATCACAGCCCGAGTCCATTCGATGCTCGACGCGGGCCTGGTCGACGAGGTCGCCGCGCTGCACGAATCGGGAATGTCACGTTCGGCGGGGCAAGCGCTCGGGTACAAGGAGATCGTGGACCATCTCGACGGACGAATCAGCAAAGATGAAGCGATCGACACGATCATCACCCGCACGCGCCAGTTCGCAGTCCGACAGGACCGATGGTTCCGCCGGGATCCACGCGTACGCTGGATCGATGTCGCACGAGACCCGGTTACCGAGGTCGCTCCGGTCGTGATGGAGGCCTTGACCCGATGAGCACGCTCTCGCTGACCAAGCACCACGGCCTCGGCAACGACTTCCTGGTGTTGTTCCACCCCGAAGAGTACGGAATCACCGACCTGCCGGCTCTCGCACGAACGACTCTGCGACCGCAGAACCGGCCTCGGAGCCGACGGGCTGCTCGTGGCCGACACCGCCGAGGGCTATGCCGCTCGGATGACGCTCTACAACGCCGACGGATCGGTCGCCGAGATGAGCGGCAACGGCATTCGTTGCTTCGCTCAGGCAGTCGCCGCACGCCGAGGCGATCTCGGACCGCAACTCATCCTGACCGCCGCCGGTGACAAGGTGGTCACGCTGTCCACCACCGACGACCCGTCGACGATCATGGCCCAGGTGGAGATGGGCGCCGGTCGACGAACTCACCGAGCCCGAGGGTTGGGCGGCCGTCGAGTGTCATCCCGACCGTCCTGTCGCTCACCTCAGCCTCGGTAACCCGCATTCGGTCGTCGGTGTCGACGAGGTCTCCCAAGTGGACCTCGTCGATCTCGGTGGACGCGTCCCGCATGTCAACCTGGAGATCGTCGAACCCGGGCCGGAATCGAACGCCATCACGATGCGCGTCCACGAGCGCGGCGCCGGCATCACTGCAGCCTGCGGCACAGGTGCGTGTGCCTCGGCGTACGCAGCCAGGTCGTGGGGTCTCGTGCCACCCATCGAACCAGAAGTGGTGGTGCACATGGATGGCGGAAGTGCGCACGGTGTCCTTCGACGAGAGCACTCCACCCCGGGCGATCCTGACCGGACCGGCCACCCACATCGCAACGATCGAGGTCGAACACGCGTGACGGATTCCAGATTCGCCGAACACCCCGTACAACGAAGCACTCGCCGGAACCCTCATCGACCGAACGATCAGGGAGAAGATCGTGCTCGTCGCCGTCGCGCTGCCCGGCGACACCGACGAGTCCGTCGACGCGAGCCTCGACGAGTTGGCGTTGCTGGTCGACACGGCAGGCGCCGACGAGGTCGCACGGCTCGTGCAGCGGCGCGACGCTCCCGACCACACCTGGTACATCGGCAAGGGCAAGGTCGAGGAACTCAAGGAACTGTGCCTGGCGCTCGACGCCGACACGGTGGTGTTCGACAACGAACTCGCTCCGGCGCAGCAGTTCAAGTTGGAGAAGCTGCTGGGTCGAACGGCGCTCGATCGCACGGCCGTCATCCTCGACATCTTCGGTCAGAACGCTCACACGATGGAGGGCAAGGCGCAGGTCGAACTCGCACTGCTCCGCTACCGCCTTCCCCGACTCCGTCGTGGCGCCAACGCCAAGATGTCCCAGCAGCGAGGTGGCGTCGGCGGCCGATTCGGTTCTGGTGAGACGAAGCTCGAGACCGACCGACGCAAGATCATGCGGCGGATCACGAAGCTCGAACGCGACCTCACCGCGCTGTCCGAGACCCGCGCCCTGCAACGCCAGGGTCGCCAGCGCAGCGGCCTCGCCTCGGTGGCCATCGTCGGCTACACCAACGCTGGCAAGTCCACGCTGCTCAACCGTCTCACCGACTCGGGCGTGCTCAGCGAAGACCGCCTCTTCGCCACGCTCGACCCGACGACTCGACGCCTCGCCCTCCCCGGTGGCGAGCCGGTGCTGCTCACCGACACGGTCGGGTTCATCAGTCGTTTGCCGCACGGCTTGGTCGAATCGTTCAAGGGCACGCTCGAGGTCGCCGCTCTCGCCGACTATCTCGTGCATGTCGTCGACGCGAGCGCTCCCGACCTCGAAGGTCAGATCGATGCCGTGCACGAGGTGCTCGCGCGAGATCGAAGCCGCCGAGGTGCCCGAACTCCTCGTCATCAACAAGGCCGACATCGCACCCGTCGCTGCCAAGGAATTGCTCACGGAGTACGCCGACGCCGTCGTCGTGAGCGCGGCAACGGGGGACGGGCTCGACGACTTCCTGCGTGCGATCGGCGACCGACTCCGCGCCCTGGCTGTCGTGTACGACATGGTCATCCCCTACGACCGCGGTGACGTCATGGCGTCGGTGCACCGCGAAGGTGAAGTGGTGTCGACCACCGACGACGACGCGGCCTGGATCGTGCGTGCTCGGCTGTCGGATGCGTCCGCCGGTCGACTCGCGGACTTCGTCACCACGGAGGTGGAGCCGACGTGACCGGCCGTTCGTTCCTCCGCCATACCCGTACGACGCGGCTCAACGACCTCAAAGCCGCAGATCCTGGAACGCCACGACTCGGTGGTCGATCTCTCGATCGGAGCGCCATTCGATCCGCCACCGGCTGCAGTCGTCGAAGCGCTGGCCACCAGCAACGCGGAACGGTCGTACCCGCCGAGCATGGGCACCCCGGCCTACCGCGAGGCGGCGTCGACGTTGGTTCCAGCGACGCTTCGACGTCGAGGTCCCGGCCGACAAGATTGCAGCCACCGTCGGATCCAAGGAGTTCGTGGCACTGTTGCCGCAGCTGATGTCGCTGCGGACACCTGAACGCGACACCATCCTCTTTCCGGCGATCTCGTACCCCGAGCTACGAGATGGGCGCGACGCTCGGCGGATGCCGTGCGGTGTCGGTCCCGTTCCGCCCCGACGGCGCCATCGATCTCGATGCGATCGATCCTGCCGACGCCGAGCGGGCGCTGCTGTTGTGGAGCAACAGCCCCGGCAACCCGACCGGCCAACTCGACGACCTCGAAGCCGCAGCCGCATGGGGGCGATCCCACGGCGTGCCGGTGTTCTCCGACGAGTGCTACATCGAGTTCACGTGGGAGTCGCGAGGTCGCACGATCCTCGAACACGGATTCGAGGGTGTGATCGCTGTCCACTCCCTGTCCAAGCGATCGAACTTCGCAGGAGCCCGGGCCGGCTTCTACGCCGGTGACCCGGACATCGTCGACTATCTCCGATCAGGTGCGCCAGCATGCCGGGCTGATGGTGCCTGGGCCCGTGCAGGCAGCAACGGTCGTCGCGCTCGACGACGACGAGCACGTTCAGGTCCAGCGCGAGCGGTATCACCGGCGAATGACCCTCATGGCAGAGGTGCTGAGCGACTGGTCCGGCGAACCCGTCGCGATGCCTGCCGGCGGGTTCTACCTCTGGGTGCCGGCGACCGACGGCTGGGACTACGCAACGCGGCTCGCCCACGCCGCGGGGGCCGTTGTCAGCCCTGGCGAGTTCTACGGAGCGGACGGTGCGTGTCACGTTCGCGTCGCCGTGGTACAACCGGACGATCAGATCGAACTCGTCGCCGAACGCCTTCGGCAAACCACCAGGAACGGATCGACATGAGTGCATCTTCATCGCGGCGCAGGGCATGGATCGGCCTCGGAGCGATCTTCATCGTCGGTGGTCTCGTCGCAGCCGTCCTGCTGTGGAACGGGGCCACACAGCGGCGGACCTCTGCGATCGAGAACTTCGCTCGAGCACCCATCGGATGCGACACCACGCTCGACTTCATCGAGCCCGGTGAGTACCTGCTGTTCGTGGAAACGACCGGCAACCTCGATGACGTCCGTGGCGACTGCGACGTCGAGGGCGCCTTCGAGAACGCGGACCAGGATGCTCCCGACGTCGACATCACGATCGTCGACCCGGATGGAAACGACGTCGACCTCGACCGGAGCTCCGGCGACGTCGACTACGACGTTGCCGGATTCATCGGGTCAGCGCAGTTCAGCATCGACATCGAAGCGACCGATGATCACGTGTTGCGGGCCGAGTCCGACGTCGACGAGGTCTTCGTGGTGGCGGTCGGTCGCGACCCGAGCAACGGCGTCGCCCCGCTCCGTGCAGGTGCCATCGCTGCGGGCCTCGTCGGTCTGATCGTCGGGCTCGCCTTCGTGCTGCTCGGAGCCCGCAGGTCGTCCGCCACGGTGGCGGCAGACTCGTGGTCGCCTGGGGTCGCGCAGCAACCCGGGGGATTCGTTCCCGGCGGAGTTCCTCCGCAGGGCCCGCCGGTGTACGGCCAGCCGGCCGGCCCACCGCAGTACGTGCAACAGCCACCAGCGCCGCCACAGCCGTATGGTCAATCGGCGCCATATGGCCAGCCCGCCCCTCCGACCTACGGCCAGCACGGCGTGCCACAGCAGGGCGCGCCCCAGTATGGCCAGCAGCCGCCGGCTCCCCAGCCACCGGTGCAGCAACCTGCGACACCGCAGTTCCAGCCGCCTCCGCCAGCGCAGCCCGACATCCCGGGACAGCCGACGTTTCCGCAGGCACCTGCGGACCCGGCCGGGGGTGCGCAGCCGATCGACTGGGCACCATCCGTGCCGCCTGCGCCGCAACCGCCTGCGCAGAATCCGTCACCCTCCGAGACGGCCCCGCCCGACGCCGAGTTCCTCGCACAGCTGCAAGCCGAGCGTGCAACGCACGAACGTCCGCCGCCGCCGCCGCCGCCCGAGTAGGCGTGGCGTTGCGGTCGGTGTCGGTCCGCCGTCTTGACGCCGTCGCTGCACGGTCTCGGGAGGACTCGAGTGGAGACGGACCCTCAGGTCAACCGGAGCCGTCGGGTGCGTTGCAGCTGGGCTCGGGCGGGCTGCCGTCGAGGAGTTGTTGCAGCCAGTCTGCGACGTCGGGCGCAGATGCGAGTCCGGCGTCGAGGTGTCCGACTCCGTCGTAGATCCGGTAGTCGACAGTCTGACCGTTCGCGCACCACGAGTCGACGAACGCCTGTTGGACCGGGGGCAGGACGAGGGGGTCGACGGAGCCCTGTGCGATGAGGACGGGAGCGTCGATGTTCGTGGCGCCGGGGGTGTTCTCGGCGAGAATCGTCGTCCACGGTTCGACGTCCCACGGGGGCGTTTCGAGGAACCGGATCTTCAGCAGTTCGGCTTCGGGGACCACTGCGAGCATCTGCTGCTCGTTCTGGATGCACTGCTCCGCGATGCGATCGATCAAGGGGATTGCCTGGTCGTCGACGATGTCGTCGAGGGCGACGCCGTAGTAGTCCCGCCAGGATGCCAGGGCGTACGCAGCCAGAACGTCACCGAAGGTGGTGCCCACCTTCTCCTGGAAGAGCGCTGTGAGATTCGTCGCCGGCGCAGCGGCTGCGACGCCGACGAGGTCGAGTTCGGGCGCGTACACGTCGGCCAGTTGTCCGGTGAAGAGCGCCGCCTGCCCGCCCTGTGACTCGCCGAAGGTGGCAAAGCGTGGACCCGCCCCGGTGTCCGGCATCGAGATCGCAGCGCGCACGTTGTCGAGTGCGGAATACGCCTGGCTGGTGCCCACGAGGTAGCCGGTCGTGGCGTCGGAGCCGAGTCCGGCGTAGTCGGTTGCGGCCACGACGAAACCGGCGTCGAGGAACTCGCGGAGCCCGGGAATCGACGGCCCGTACACGTCGCCGGGGAGCAGCGACAGCGAACAGCGGCGTGCGATACCGACTGTGCCGTGGGTGAATGCCATGACGGGTCGGCCGCCTTCGGGCGCCGGACCCTCGGGGACGATCACCAGACCACTCGACGTCGTCGGCCGGCCGTCGTTCCCGGTGGTCACGTAGAGGACCCGACGTGCAACTGCGCCGTCGAGGAACGGGGAGACGACCTGGGAGCGGATGACGGTTCCCGGCGGGCCGGGAAGAACCTCGGGCGTGGCGTAGAAGGCGCCGGGGTCGTCCGGCTGGGCTCGATTGATCGCGATCGAGAGGCCCGCCGTCGCAATCGCGACGATCAGACCGAGCACGCCGAGCACCGTGCGCGCAGCAGAACGCGGACCCGATGCCACCTGTTCGCTGCGTCCGGTCCGACCCCGCAGCAACCGGGCCGCGGCGGCGACGATCAGTCGGCCACCGGTGACGAGCGAGAGGACGAGCGTCGTCACCGTCGGCCACGCGAGCGCCGTCACCCCGAACAGCATCGAGGTCGCACCGCCGAGCATCGGGATCAGGCGTCCACCACGGGATCGTCCGATCGCGTCGATGATCTCGAGCACGCCCGTGGAACCGAGTCCGACCCCGACCGCGACCGCGAGAGCTCGAACGGTCGGGTCGGGCCACACGATCGTTCCGACACCGATACCCGCCCACGTTGCGCCGTTCACGAAGAAGATCGCCCGGCCGCGCTCCGATGATGTCGCCCGAACGCAGAAGTCCACACCCAGGAGGAGGAGTCCGGAACCGATCAAGCGGGCAACGGCAGACACCTCGTCGAACGGGCGCAGCATCACGGCGACCCCGACGACGATCAAGCCTGCGGAGAACCAGTACGTGACGAGGCGATCGGATCCAGCACCGCTCACGGATTCACGGTTCATCGGATCTCACCGCCGAAATGTAACCCCACGAGCCGTCGTCGTCGAGCCAGACGGGGCCTGCCCGAACGGCAGATCGGCACGACGCGAATCGGCGCCCGTCGACCGGTGCGTCAGTAGCGGCGCATGACGGTGACGACCTTGCCGTACAGCTCGACCTCGTCGGCGTGGAACGTCATCGGCTCCATGGCCGGGTTGGCCGGGACCAGCGTCACCATGGCGCCAGATCGTTCGTAGGTCTTCACCGTGGCTTCGCCGCCAGGGATGCCGACCACGACGATGTCACCGTTGTTCGGATGGTCGACCTGGGTGGCCACGACGTAGTCGCCGTGCATGATGCCGAGTTCGATCATCGACTCACCGCGAACCCGCAGCATGAACAGCTCGCCTTCGCCGGTGAAGTCCACTGGGACGGGCAGCAGCTCTTCGACGTTCTCCTCGGCGAGCACGTCGGTCCCCGCTGCCACGTCGCCCACGAGCGGGACGTACCTGGCCGGCCGCCGATCCATCACGGCGCCACTGTTCGGGTCGAAGCGGACCTCGATCGCTCGTGGCTTGTCGGGATCGCGTCGCAGGTAGCCCAGCCGTTGCAGCGTATTGAGGTGGCTGTGCACCGTGGACGGCGAAGTGAGGCCGACCGCATCACCGATCTCGCGCACGGACGGCGGAAACCCACGATCGCGCATCTGATGTTCGATGAAGTCGAGGATCGAGCGCTGACGCTTGCTGATTTTTGCGGCCATGCGAACACGATAGGGCCCCACGGGCTCTGAGTCAAACATCTGTACTGCCAACACCTGTTCGAGAAATTCCGAGTGACGACTTGACGCGACCGTTCGATTACGTGTTGACTATCGAACAGTTGTTTCATCGAGTTCGTTCAACCGAACGATCCGGCGAACGAACATCAGCTCTGTTGGGGAGACTCATGAACACCACCACCGCCGGTTCCACCGCATGGACCGCAACCCTCGATCATCGCACCGGCGCCACGTTGGTGGGCGGGCCTGCCAGCCGCTACCACCGTGTCGCCCGGTGCGATGGCCGATCCGATGCTCGCGGTGCCCGTTGGTCGAACGCACGTCCGAACTATGCCGCTCGGCGACTCGGAGCACTGTTGGTCGCGTTGTCAGCCGTGATGGCGGGCACCTGGCTCGTCGGCGAAGTCGCCGCCGGCCAGCCGGCCTCGGCTGCTTCCGCTGACGTCGAGCAGACAGGCGACGTGGCCACGGCGACCTCGGACGTGCACGTGGCTCGTGAAGGAGACACGCTGTGGTCGATTGCCGACCCACACCGTGGGGACGTGGGTCGGGACCGGTTCGTCGATGCTCTCGTCGACCTCAACGGAGGAACATCCATCCACATCGGTCAGGCAGTGCGCTTGCCCTGACCGATCGTCGACGGGCCGGTACGCTGATTGCTGTGCAGTGTCCGTCATGTCGCGCCGACGACACAAAGGTGGTCGATTCGCGACTCGCCGAGGAAGGCGCGGCAATCCGCCGCCGCCGCCAATGCCTCACCTGCTCCGATCGCTTCACCACGTTCGAGCGTGTCGACCACGCAGCGCTCTCCGTGCACAAGTCGACCGGTGAGACCCAGCCGTTCGACCGCTCGAAGGTCGTCGCCGGGATCGGCGCTGCGACCAAGGGTCGCGGTGTCTCCGACAGCGACCTGGACCAGATGGCCACCCGAGTGGAGGAGGCACTCCGCCTGCAGGGCAGTGAGGTCACCTCCGCGATCGTCGGACTCGCCGTGCTCGACGAACTGCGAGCCGTCGACGACGTGAGTTACCTGCGATTCGCCAGCGTGTACAAGCACTTCGACGCTGCCGCCGACTTCCACCGCGAGCTGGAACTCATGGAGAAGCAGGCGCCGCGTCCCGGCGTCGGCGCCAACGGCTGAAGACGAAGGCTTCGTCGTCGATCGCCATCTGTGCGAGTTCGTATCGTGACGACAGGTCGCCAGCGCCGCTGATCAAGCGTGGCCCGTCCCCGCCGACGACCGCCGGCGAGGTGGTCAGGTTCAACTCGTCGAAGAGGTCGCCATCCGCGAGTGCACCGTTCAGCGAGGCTCCACCCTCGGCCTGGACGAAGGTCGCTCCCGGGGAGACCTCCGGAATGCGACGAATGGCGGCCGCGAGATCGACGTCGTCGTCGCCGACGCGGATCACGTCGACCCCACGCTCTTCGAACTCCGCCGACGTCGTGGTGATGACGAACCCGGCCCCCGAGGCGAACAGTTCACTCGAGGTGTCGACCGACCCGCTGCGCGTGACGACACCGATCCGCTGGCCTCGCTTCGACGGCGGTCCGTAGCCTTCGCTGCGTGCGGTGCCGGCGCCGACGATGATGACGTCGGCAATCGAGCGGAGTTGGAGCAGGACTCCGGTGTCGTTGTCGCTGGAGAGGCCGGCCGACGCACCGTCGACGACGGTCGACCCGTCGATCGATGCCACCATGCAGAGCCCGACCCACGGCCGATCCGGGTGGGTGCCGAGCGACGCGCCATAGGCATCTTCGAGCGACACGGTCGCGGCGGGTGTGGGGAGCAGACGTTGCATGGGAGTGGATGTTGCCAGGTCTGCGAGGATCGAACCATGAGCGACACCCGGACCGCCTTTCGCAACTGCCCACTCTGCGAAGCCACTTGTGGCCTCGAGATCACGGTGAAGCGTGACGATCACGGCAACGAGCAGGTGCAACGCATCCGCGGTGACATGGACGACGTGTTCTCGAAGGGCTTCATCTGTCCGAAGGGCTCCACCCTGAAACAGCTCCACGAGGACCCGGACCGCCTGCGGCTCCCGATGGTGAAGCGCGACGGAGTGCACGTCGAAGTGTCGTGGGACGAAGCGTGGGATCTGCTCGCAGACCGACTGCCCGCCGTGATCGAGCAGCACGGCCGTGAGTCGATGGGCGTCTACGTCGGGAACGCCGGGGCGCACAGCCTCTCGTCGATGATGTTCTCGCGTGCGCTGCTGACCGGCCTCGGCACGCGCAACAGGTTCAGTGCATCGACGGTCGACCAGATGCCACGCCACGTCGCCGCCGGGCACGTCTTCGGGTCGCCCGTCGCTGTTCCGGTGCCCGACCTCGACCGAACCGATCACCTGCTGATCCTGGGTGCCAACCCGTATGCGTCCAACGGGAGTCTGTGTACCGCTCCGGACTTCCCGGGTCGGATCGAGGCGATCCAGGCGCGTGGCGGGAAGATCGTGGTGGTCGACCCGCGCCGTTCCCGCACGGCCGACCAAGCCGACCAGTGGGTCAGCATCCGCCCGGGCACCGATGCGCTGTTGCTGGCGGCGATCGCCAACGTGATGCTCGTGGACGGAACCGCCGACGTGGGGGATCACGTGCGCCAACACATCGACGGCGTCGACCGGTTGGGGCCGGCGCTCGCCCCGTTCACGCCCGAGGCGGTCGCGTCTGCCACCGGCGTCGACGCGGCGACCATCAGGACGATGGCGCAGGAACTGGTCGACGCGACGACGGCAACGGTCTACGGACGGATCGGCACGACGACCACCGAGTTCGGCTCGACCGCCTCGTGGCTCGTCGACGTGGTCAACGCGTTGTCGGGCAACCTGGATCGTCCGGGCGGAGCGATGTTCGCCACGCCGGTCGCAGGCGGCGGAACGACCCGCGGCAAGCCCGGCAGCGGCAAGGGGTTCACCGTGGGCCGTGGAACGTCCCGCGTCAGCGGTCACCCCGAGGTGATGGGGGAGTACCCGGCCGCCGCGCTCGCCGAGGAGATCACCACCCCCGACGCCGAGGGCCAGACCGGCGGGCGGATCCGCACGTTGTTCACCCTCGGCGGCAACCCGATCCTGTCGACGCCGAACAGCGAACAGCTCGCCGACGCATTCGACGACCTCGAGTTCATGGTGTCGATCGATCTGTATCTGAACGAGACGACCCGTCACGCCGACGTGATCCTGCCCGCACCGTCGCAGCTGCAACGAGGTCACTACGACCTGCTGCTGATGCAGTTCGGTGTGCGCAACGTGGCGAACTACTCCGAGCCCGTGCTTCCCCTCGACGACGGTCAGCCCGACGAGTGGGAGGTCATCTCGAAGCTGACGCTCATTGCTCAAGGGATGGGGCCCGATGCGGACCCGTCGGTCGTCGATGACATGTCGATCGCCGCGCTCGTCAACGGCTCGGTCAAGGACGACCACTCGAACGTCGCCGGCCGCGACCCCGACGAGCTGTTGGCGACGCTGAACGAATCAGGTCGTCGCGGCCCCGAACGGATGCTGGACTTCATGCTGCGTACGGGGCCCTTCGGCGAAGGGTTCGGGGCCGACCCGGACGGGGCGTCGCTCGACGACCTGCTCGAACGACCTCACGGGCGGGACTTCGGGGCACTCGTGCCACGGATCCCGGGGATCCTCCGTACGCCGAGCGGCAAGGTCGAACTCGCGCCGGTTGCGTTCCTCGCCGACCTCGACCGGCTCGCGGCGTCGATCACCGAACTGGATGAACGCGACCTGGTGCTGATCGGCCGGCGTCACCTCCGCAGCAACAACTCGTGGATGCACAACATCAACGTGCTCGTGAAGGGCAAGCCGCGGTGCACGCTGCAGGTGCACCCCGACGACGCAGCGACCCTCGGCGTCGCCGATGGAGCTGCCGCCCAGGTCACGTCGCGTGTCGGCGCGGTCACGGTCCCGGTCGAGGTCACGGACTCCATCCGGCCGGGAGTCGTGAGCCTGCCGCACGGATGGGGCCACGACCTGCCGGGCGCGAAGATGCGCATCGCGAGCGAGCACGCCGGCGTGAACTCGAACGTGCTGACCGATGACGCGGCGATGGACCCGCTGTCGGGGACGTCGGTGCTCAACGGGATCCCGGTCACCGTCGTTCCAGCCTGACCGTCGCTGAAACACCTCAGAGGACGACGGTGAGTGGTCGATCTCGACCGGACCTGGTCGTTTTCCAGCGATCGTCCACAGCCGTCCACAGGCGCTGGTCGAAATCCACAGCAATCCACAGCAATCCACAGCAATCCACAGGAATCCACGTGGTTCCACAGGCCGCGTCAGGCAATTCACAGGGCAATTCACAGGCTTGTCCCTCTTCCAACCCACAGCGTCCTCCCTCTATGTTGGCCTTCATGGCCGATCGCGGCCGACACACGGCCAGCGCATCGATTCGTCGATTCGCTTGGGGTTCATCCGCCCTGAACCTGTGATGTCCGTCGCGGTCGGCCGGTACGCGTCAGCGGCCACCCGGGTTTCGTGTCTGTTGACCGGGAACGCAAGCTCCGTGGCCGGTCGGTCATCTACGATCTGTTCATGGAGACCGAGTTCACCGACGAGGAACTGACGACCCTCGCCCTCGCCACGCATCTCGATGATGTCGTGATCGACGACGATGCCGAGCCGTTCGGCGGACTCGATCGGGGCGCAGCGCTGCTGCCCGCCTGGTACATGCCCGCTCCGCTCGGAGCAGGCAGTGGCCCACGGGGACGCAAGGTCGTCGTGGTGTCTGCGCTGGTCGTGTCGATGTTCGTCGTGAATGCGGTCGGGCTGTGCGTCACCTACGGGGTCCCCGAGGTCGGCGACCGGGTCAGCTCCCTGTTCGGCTGAGCGAGCACGGGTGCGGACGCGATCGCTCGATGCGGAGCGTCGTCGGCCCTCGGAACGTGGAGAGCTGCTTCCACTCGATCTGTTCGTCATCGATGGTGTAGTCGCCGAACTCCTCGACGATTGCCGGAAGGGCGATGCGGAGTTCCAGCCGCGCGAGCGCTGCGCCGAGGCAATGGTGGACGCCATGGCCGAAGGAGATCGGTCGGGGGTCCGGTCGGTCGACGATCAGGCGGTTCGGCTGGTCGAAGCGCTTCGGGTCGCGGTTGGCGGCGCCGAGCTCGATGAAGATGTTCGATCCCTTCGGGATGGTCACGCCGGCGATGTCGATGTCCTCGTCGGCTCGACGGAGGGCGACGAGGACGGAGGTGTCGTACCGGATCAGTTCCTCGATCGCATTCGGCCAGAGCGTGGGATCCTCGCGGAGCTTCGTGCGCTGATCGGGGTGGGCTGCGAGTGCAACGATGGCGTTGCCGAGCAACCCGTCGGTCGTCTCGTGCCCCGCGAACATCAACATGCCGACCATGGTGACCAGTTCGTCCTGGCTGAGTCGGCCCTCGTCGTCCTCCGCACGAACGAGTGCCGTGAGGAGATCATCCTGCGGGTCGGCGCGCCGCTCGTCCGCAAGTTGGATGATGTAGTCGCTGAGTTCGGCGATCGCTGCGTCGACGCGGGCCGCGTCCATCCGCTGGAACGGGCTGAAGATCTTCGTGATCTCATCGGAGATCTCCCGAAGCCACGCCCGCCGGTCCGCTGGGAGCCCGAGAAGTTCGCTGATGATCGTGATCGGGAGCGGAGAAACGATCGCGGGGACGAGGTCGGGTGACGCGTGGTCGGCGACGTCGGCGAGCATCGTCTCGACCAACTCGGTCACGACGGGCTCGAGCCGCCGAACCTGCGCAGGTGAGAACGTCGATGCCACGATGCGCCTCAGTCGTGTGTGCTCGGGCGGGTCGACGATGATCAGCACCTTGGAGAGGAACGTGACGGTTTCCGGTGAAAGCTTCCTGCGTGAGCGCCCGGCGAGGAAGATGTCGATCTGACTGCTGACCGAGGTGGCGGGCGACGACAGGATCTGGCGGGCTTCGTCGTACCCGATGACGTTCCAGGCTGCGTTTCGTCTCGCGTAGAAGACCCGCCCTTTCGGCCAGTCCCGTTCCAGCTTTGCGTAGGGGTCGCTCGCCGTCGACGGATCGAACGGGTTGCCGTCCTTGGCGAACCGGAAGACCTGCCGCGTGAGTCTCGGATGGTTCGCCAAGAACCTGAGTGTCGGTATGGCGATGCGTTCGGATCCCATGTGTGACCTCCTGGTGGTTGGAGTTTCGCATGCATTATCGTAGTCAAATACACTTTCGTATGTCAATGCGTTGAGTATCCTGGACTCGATGGCACAGCCCGAACGTCAACGTCTGACTCGCGACGAACAGCGCAAGCAGACCGTCGGCCGCCTCCTCGATTCAGCCGAGCAGCTGTTCTCCAGGGATGGGATCGCCGAGACGTCGATCGAGGACATCGCCGAGAACGCCGGCTACTCGCGCGGCGCGTTCTATTCGAACTTCGACGACAAGGACGCGCTCGTCCTGCAACTGATCCAACGACAGCAGGACTGGGCCATCGACGAGACGAATGCGATCGTCGACACCGAGACCGACCCGGAGAAGTTGGTGGAGCGACTTCTCGACTGGTCTCGCGATCCGCAGGGCAAGCGCGCGACGCTCGGTATCGAGTACGTGCTGTACGCCTCGCGCAGTGAGGCGGGCCGACCGAGGATGAAGGAACTGAGCGACCGCCTGCTCGCGCAGCACACCCATCTGGTGGCATCGCACTACGACCTGCTCGAGACCGAGATGCCGATCAGTCCACAAGAGGCAGGGAAGATCATGCACGGCCTCGACGAGGGGTTCGCATTGCTCAGACTGAACGATCCCGAGAACTTCCCGCAGAGCCTGTGGGGCGACACGATCGCCTTTCTGAACGAAGCGGTGCTCGCGCTTGCGGAGAAGCGAGCACGCGACCGGCCGCAGGAGCGATAAGGGTCCAAGAGCGGCACGCCCCATGTGGCGCGGATCGAACAGGTGTGCGGGTTTCGAGTGGTTTCGCTACAGTGCCGACGATGGCGATCTCGTGTGCGTACTGCGGCGGCGAACATGCCCGGCCCGCTGAGGTCCGAGCGTGCTGGACCGAGAACGGCGAGCAGGAGATCGAAGCGTCCACGGACGTTCCGCCACCATCCGACGCTCAAGCGCCTGTTGCGGCGCGCTCGGATGCATCCGGTTCCGAGCCGTCGTCGCCCTCCGACGTCGCGCCGGGCGCAGCGTTCGTCGGGAGGTCGAGCGGGCCGGCGCCACGACGCGCCCCGGCGGCCACCGGAGCCGATTCGATCACGCGCGGCGTCGCAGCGGCACAGGCCGGGCCCGACCCGCTGGGTCGTCATGCAGTGGTCGTCACCGGTGGTGCTGCCCCCGAGCCGTGGGCTGCAGCCGAGCGAGTACAACTCACCGCCGCCTCCCGATCCGAACCGACTGCACTGATCACACGGTTGCGGACAGCGGCGTCGCACCGCGAACGCCTGGTCATCGAACTGGACCCCGAGATCGCCGACAAGGTCGGAGCGGGCCGGATCCCCATGCTGATGACCAAGGCCGAACCCTTCTCGGTCGGCGCCGACTTCGAGTTCGTCGGCGACGAACTCCACCATCTGCTGTGGGCGAACTCGATCGACCTGCGCAACCAGGCGGCGTGGGACGCGCTGGACATCGCGGTCGCAGCAGGGCTGGCCCCGACCGCCGCCGGAGCCTTGGGCGACGTGACGCTGTCCGACGGCACCGTCGTGTGGCTCGACGGCGGACCGATCGGCTACCACGCTCCGATCGACGGAGTGCCGGTCGTGCACGTCGTCTCCGTCGAGCACGGGGCGGCTGCGGTGCCCGACACGAACGTGTGCGACGCCGACCTCGCACCAGATCAGTTGGCAGCGGTCACCCACGCCGGGGGAGCAGCCCGGATCATCGCTCCGGCGGGGTCGGGCAAGACACGAGTCCTCACCGAACGGGCCCGCCACCTGCTCGGCAACTGGAACCTGCCGCCGTCGGCGGTCAGCCTCGTCGCGTTCAACAAGCGAGCGCAGGAAGAGATGCGTGAGCGCACGCCCGACCTCCCCGGGCTTCACGTGCGAACGCTCAACGCCATCGCTCTCGCGATCGTCAACGGGTCGGCACCTTTTGCTCCCCAACCCAAGCAGTGGCGCACGATCAACGAGATCGACGTCCGGCGCATGATCGGCGACGCCGTGTCGTTCCCGAAACGTCGCAACAGCGACCCGGTCGCACCGTGGATCGAAGCGCTCAGCCTCGTACGGCTCGGGCTGGTGTCACCCGAGGACGCCGAGGCCCGCTACGACGGCGACGTCGACGGGTTCGCCGCGTTCTGGCCTGCCTACCGCAAGGCGCTCGAACGCAAGGGAGCAGTCGACTTCGACGATCAGGTCTACCGGGCGCTGATGGTGCTGCTCTCGGACCCGACCACGCGTCGCGTCGCGCAGCGCGCGTGTCGCACGATGCTCGTCGACGAGTTCCAGGACCTCACTCCGGCCCACCTACTGATGATTCGCCTGCTCGCGGCTCCCGGCGGTGCCGTGTTCGGTGTGGGCGACGACGACCAGACCATCTACGGGTACAACGGTGCGGATCCCGGCTGGCTGATCGACTTCGCGGATCTGTTCCCGGGCGCCGGCGCCCACCCGCTCGAAGTGAACTATCGATGCCCCGGCGGCATCGTCGACATCGCCGACCGGCTGCTGCGCCACAACCGACGTCGCGTCGACAAGACGATTCGTGCACACTCGACCGACCCGGGTGGCTGGGAGGTCGCCGGCGGCGCTGACCCGGTCGGCTCGGCCGCCGAAGCCGTGCGGAGCGCACTCGCGTCGGGTGCGGCACCGGCGGAGGTCGCCGTGCTGGCCCGCGTCAACGCCGTGCTCGCACCCGTTCAGGTCGCACTCGTCGGTGACGGCATCCCCGTCAGTGGCGGCGTCGGTCTTGAGTTCTGCGACCGTACGTCGGTTCGCAGCGTGCTCGCCTGGCTGCGCATCGCGTCCACCGACGAACGCGGGCGGTTCCTTCCCAACGACATCACCGAGTCGCTGCGTCGGCCGTCCCGGTCGTTCCACCCACGCATCACGTCGTGGATCTCGGAGCAGGGGAGCGTGGTCGACATGTTCAAGCTCGCCGGCCGTCTGAACAACGAGCGCGACGTCGATCGTCTCATGGAGTACTCGGCGGACATCCAGACGATGCAGAAGCTGGTGCGGGGTGGAGCGTCGACCTCCGACGTCGTGATCGCCCTCGTCGACGAGATCGGGTTGGCCGGATCCGTTGCGGGGCTCGATGCCACGCGACGTGGCATGAATCGCTCGGCTCAGGGTGACGACCTCACGGCGGTCAAACACCTGGCAGCGCTCCACGACGACGTGGCGTCGTTCGAGTCGTGGCTGCGCAACGCACTCTCGGCCCAACGCTCGTCGGACGGCGTCACGCTGTCGACCGTTCACCGCGTGAAGGGGCAGGAGTGGCCCCACGTCGTGGTGCACCATGCTGACGCGGAGCAGTATCCCCATCGACTCGCGGAGGACGTGGAGGAGGAGCGCCGGCTGTTCCACGTCGCGATCACCCGCGCCAGCCGCCACGTCACCATCGTCACCGGCACCGACCCCAGCCCGTTCGTCGAGGAACTCACGACCGAGCCGTCGGCCGACCGGGTGATCTCCTCGCACCGTCCCGATCCCGCGGCAGCGACGGCGAAGAAGCCGAAGAAGTCGGACCCGACGGCCGACCTCGACGCGGGCTCGGCCGCCCGGTTCGAACGGCTCAAGACGCTGCGCACGGAACTGGCGGCGGGCAAGCCCGCCTACGTCGTGTTCGACAACAAGACGCTGGCGGCCATCGCCCGCACTGCACCGACGACGAAACAGGACCTCTCGCGCATCTCCGGCGTCGGCCCGGCGAAGCTCGACAAGTACGGCGACGCGTTCATCGAACTCATCGCCACGCTGGACTGACGACGCGTCGCTCGATGTTCGACCGGATCGTGATCGTCGACTGGAGTGCCAACTCGACGCCGAAGACCGGCAAGGACTCGATCTGGGTTGCTGACCTGGTCCCGGCCACCGGAGCGATTCGAACCGCCAACATCTCGACCCGCGCTGCGGCCGTCGACCTGCTCGTCGAGTTGGCGGCCGCACGCGGACGTTGCCTGGTCGGTGTCGACTTCTCGCTCGGCTTCCCCGCTGGGACCGCTGAAGCGCTCGGGCTGACCGGAACGCCGCATGCTGCGATGTGGACGCACCTCGCCTCGGTGATCGAGGACGACGCACGCAACGCGAACAACCGTTTCGAGGTCGCAGCCTCGCTCAACCAGCGGATGTCACCGGGTCCGGGCCCGTTCTGGGGATGCCACCCCACCAAGGCAACGGATCACCTCACATCGACGAAGGTCCCGTGCGACCCGCTGCCGGAGTGGCGCATCATCGAGTCCGAGCTGAGGGCTCGTGGCAAGCGGCCCTTCTCGGCGTGGCAGCTGCTGGGGGCAGGGGCGGTCGGCAGCCAGAGCCTGCTCGGCATCGCTGCGATGTCTCGCTTCGTGGAGCGCGTCGCAGGGTCCGGCCGATCTCTCGACGTCTGGCCGTTCACGTGTGGGCTCGACGTTCCGTCGGCAGACAGCGTGCTCGTGGAGGTCTGGCCGACGCTGGTCGATCTGGTGGACGTTTCCACCGACGTGTGGGAGACACGAGTGCGCGACGAGCGCCAAGTGGTGGCTGTTGCACGGCATCTCGCGCAGGCAGACCTGGCCGCGGGCTTCACGCCGGATGTAGCGGAACCCGCCCGTGCACTCGTCGTGGGTGAGGAAGGGTGGGTTCTCGGAGCGTGAGAGACTGACATCGCTATGGCAGCGGTGTCCCTCCAGGATCTGACGACGTCGATCGGACGCCAGGCCGTGCTCGAAGGCATCGACATGGAGATCGCCGACGGTGGGTTCGCAGCGGTGATCGGGCCGTCCGGTACGGGCAAGTCGACGCTGTTGCGTTCGATCGCCGGTCTGGTGACCCCGTCCCGCGGCAAGGTGCGCTTCGATGGTGTGGACGTCACGTCCGTGAAGGTCGCGGAGCGGGACATCGGCTTCGTCTTCCAATCGCCGGCGCTGTTGCCGTCACGCAACGTGCGCCGCAACGTGCAGTTTCCACTCGAGGTGCGCAAGCAGACCGCCGAAGCGATTCGCGAGCGTGTGGGTGCCGAGGCGAGGGCGATGCACATCGAGCACCTGCTCGAGCGCAACCCGACCAAGTTGTCGCGTGGCGAGCAACAGCTCGTCCAGATCGCACGCACCATGGTTCGAATGCCCCGAGTGCTGCTCCTCGACGAGCCCTTCGCGCCGCTCGACGAGCACCTTCGCCAGCGGATGCGACACGAGATCCGCACGTTGCAGGCCGGGTACGGCGTCACGACGCTCATGGCGACGAACGATCCGGTCGATGCGATGTCGCTGGCCTCGTTGCTGATCGTGCTCGATGGGTCGCCGGCGTCGGTCGTGCAAGTGGGGACGCCCTCCGAGGTGCACGACGAACCCGCTTCGTTGGACATCGCGTCGGCCACCGGGCCGATGTGGCGGATCCCGGTCGACGTCAGCGCCGATGGTGGGGGCTATTGGCTCTCGGCGTCCGGTGCGGTGCGGCTGAGGTCCTGGTCGCCGGCCCTTGCCGCGCGGGTCGGCTCCGTCGTGACGTTGGGCGTGCGCACCGGTGGACTCGTTCGCCAGGAGCGCGGTGAAGCCGAAGCGCAGCTGGTGCGAATCGTGCCGGGTGCGGTCGGCGGTCTGCTGTGCCGCTGGGGTGGTCGGCTGGTCACCGCGGTCGGCGGTGCCACCGCTGCAGACATCGGGACGACGATCAGATTGCGCCTCGACCGCCCACAACTCTTCGACGCAGCGACCGGTTCGCGTCTCGCCTGACCAGCCAACCGGTCACTCGAGACGCGTCACCGGACCGTCAGCCCACGGTCCAGGTGCCATTCGAGGCGAGCAGATCGTGCAGGTCGCCGGGCCCCTTCTTGTCGCTGGCGGCGACGACCTGATCGCTCACGGCCTGCGCGTACTCTGCGCGGTCCACGTCGCGGAACACGCCGAAGGGCGTCGGCGAGTGGTCGTCGTCGTTGAGTCGGGCCAGAGCGAACGCAAGCGATGGGCGCTCCGCGTCGAGCGTCGTGGATCAGGATGTTGTCGAGGCCGACGTCGGCGACGTCGACGAGCTTCAGGAAGCCGTCGCTTCCCTGCATCACGCCTCTGGATCGGTCGGTGCCGAAGATGATCGGCTCGCCGTGGACGAGGTCGATCATCATCTCCTCGCGGACTGTTCTTCTTCGTGATGTCGTTGAACTGGCCGTCGTTGAACACGTTGCAGTTCTGGTAGATCTCGACGAACGACGCGCCCTGGTGTTCGTGGGCGGCGCGGAACGTCTCCTGCATGTGCTTGCGGTCGAGGTCGTGGGTGCGGGCCACGAACGTGGCTTCGGCACCGAGCGCGACCGACAGCGGGTTGAACGGCGCGTCGACCGAGCCCATCGGCGTCGACTTGGTGACCTTGCCGACCTGTGAGGTGGGTGAGTACTGGCCCTTGGTGAGCCCGTAGATCCGGTTGTTGAACATCAGGATGTTCAGGTTGACGTTGCGACGCAGCGCGTGGATCAGGTGGTTGCCGCCGATCGACAGGCCGTCGCCGTCGCCGGTGATCACCCACACGTCGAGGTCGGGGCGGGCGGTCTTGACGCCCGTGGCGATCGCCGGTGCGCGACCGTGGATCGAGTGCATGCCGTACGTGTTCATGTAGTACGGGAAGCGGCTGGAGCAACCGATGCCCGGACACGAACACCGTGTTCTCCGGCGCGACCCCGAGCGACGGGCATCAGCTGCTGGACGGCGAGGAGGATGCCGTAGTCGCCGCAACCGGGGCACCACCGCACCTCCTGGTCGCTGGTCCAGTCCGTCTTCGTGGTGACGGCGACCTGTGCGGTGCTCATGACGTTGCTCCGTTCTGCTCGCGAATCGAGACTCGCCACCGCATCGTCGATGGCGGCTTCGATCTCGCGTGACTTGAAGGGAAGGCCCTGGCACCTTCGAGAGCGACGTGATGTCGACGAGGTAGGTGCCCCGGAGATGGTGGGCGAGTTGACCACGGTTCAGTTCGGGCACGATGACTCGCTCGTAGCGACGAAGCAGGTCACCGAGGTCGGGCGGCAACGGGCTGAGGTGCACGATGTGCGCCTTGGCGACCTTGACGCCCGCCCTGCGGCGACGCTGGACGGCGGCGTCGATCGCGGCCCACGTCGAGCCCCACCCGAGCACCAGCACGTCGGCGTCCGCGTCGCCTTCGACCTCGATGGGCGGGATGTCCTGCGCGATCTCGTCGATCTTCGCCTCGCGCAGCTGCGGTCATCAGCTCGTGGTTCTCCGGCGTGTAGTCGATGTTGCCGGTGCCGTCCTTCTTCTCGAGTCCGCCGACTCGGTGCATCAAGCCCCGGAGTGCCGGGGATCGCCCACGGTCGGGCGAGGTTCTCGTCGCGCAGGTACGGCCAGAACTCGTCCTCGGTTCGCCGTCGTCGCCGACGCCCACGTGGTTCGGTCTCGGTGGCGAACGGGACGGAGATGTCGGGCAGCGCGTCGACGTCGGGCAGCTTCCACGGCTCGGAGCCGTTGGCCAGGTAGCCGTCGGACAGCAGGATCACCGGGGTGCGGTACTTGAGTGCGATGCGTGCGGCCTCGATCGCGGCGTGGAAGCAGTGGGCGGGGGAGTACGACGCGACCACCGGCAACGGCGACTCTCCGTGACGACCGTACAGCGCCATGTTCAGGTCGGACGCCTCGGTCTTGGTCGGCAGGCCGGTCGACGGGCCGCCGCGCTGGATGTCGATGATCAGCATCGGCAGTTCGATCGCGACAGGCCAGCGAGATCGTCTCGCTCTTGAGCGCCAGGCCGGGGCCGCTCGTCGTCGGTGATGCCCGAGGTGGCCGGCGAAGGCGGCACCGAGGGCCACGCCGACCGCTGCGATCTCGTCCTCGGCCTGCACGGTGCGGACGCCGAAGTGCTTGTGCTTCGGCGAGTTCGTGGAGGATGTCCGAGGCCGGGGTGATCGGGTACGAGCCGAGTGTGATCGGCAGCTTCGCGAGTTGGCCGGCGGCGACGAGGCCCCAGGCCGAGCGCGGTGTTGCCGGTGATGCTCGTGTACTCGCCGCGCGGGAGCGTGGCCGGTCGGACCTCGTAGCGGTGGCCGACGGCTTCGGTGGTCTCGCCGAAGTTGAACCCGGCACGGAACGCCGCCGTGTTCGCCGCCGCCACCTGTTCGCTCTTGGCGAACTTCTCGTCGATCCACGCTTCGGTCGGCTCGGTGGGTCGGGTGTACATCCACGAGACGAGGCCGAGCGCGAAGAAGTTCTTCGACCGTTCGGCATCGCGCGCCTTGACGCCGAGCGGCTCGCAGACCTCCATCGTCAGCGTGGTCATCGGGACCTCGAGCAGTCGATAGCCGTCGAGCGAGCCGTCCTCGAGCGGGTTGACGAGTTCACCGTTGGGCCCGGGTTCGGTCGCGTAGCCGGCCTTCTCCAGGTCGCGTTTGCCGAACGAGTCCTTGTTGACGATGAGCGTGCCGCCCGGCTGGAGCCGGTGCAGGTCGGCCTTGAGCGCTGCAGCGTTCATCGCGACCAGCACGTTCGGCTCGTCGCCTGGGGTCGTGATGTCGTGGTCGGCGATGTTCACCTGGAACGCCGACACGCCGTTCACGGTGCCCGCAGGTGCGCGGATCTCGGCAGGGAAGTCGGGCAGCGTCGACAGGTCGTTGCCGAACGACGCGCTGACCGAGGTGAAGCGGTCACCGGTCAGTTGCATCCCGTCGCCGGAGTCGCCGGCGAATCGGACGACGAGATGATCGAGAATCCGCTCGTCGTCGGAGGTGTCGTGCCGATCGATCGTGTCGGTCATGTGATGTCTCCCCCAAAGGAACATGTTGTGTTGCCGGCATCCATCCCCCGATGATCCGACGCGACCAGCACCGTTGCCGGTCGACACACTTCACCGTAGTCACATGGCCGACGCCGATGGCTGGACACGTGCGTTCGGTCGACCGGTCGGATCGGGCAGACTCGGACGGTGCTGTTCGACGAACTGGCCGTCTGCCTCCGAGGCGGTGGCTGCGACCACGAAGCGCAACGAGAAGGTGGCGATCCTCGCCGAGGTGCTCCGACGGCTTGCGGCCCGACGAGATCGTGCCGGCGACATCGTTTACTCGTCGGCACCACACCGCTCGGACGGATCGGCGTCGGCTGGGCGACGCTGGTCGATGTCCGGTCGTCGTCGCCGGCCGGCGAGCCGTCGCTCCTGGTCGTCGACGTCGAGTCGAGATTGCGACGGATCCAGGCGCTGACCGGGGAGGGCGTCGGGGTGGCTCGCCGTGCAGCACTCGCCGACCTACTCGAGCGAGGCCACACGAGCGTGAGCAACGATCTGCTGCGTGGCATCCTCGGTGGCGAGCTCCGACAGGGCGCGCTCGACGGGGTGATCACCACCGCGATCGCCAAGGCGGCCGACGTCCCGGTCACGTCGGTTCGCCGCGCCGCGATGATGGCAGGGCGACCTCGGACGACGCGGCCGCTTGCGGCGCTCACGGGTGGATCGCGACTGCACTCGACGCCGATGAACCTGGAGCCCTGCGGCCGGTCCAGCCGATGCTCGCCGCCCCGTCGCCCGACGTCACCGACGCGCTGGAGCAGACGGGGCGGGCGCAGATCGACTGGAAGCTCGACGGCGTCCGAGTGCAGGCGCACCGCGTCGGCGACGACGTCTCGTTGTTCACGCGCAACCTGAACGACATCACCAGCCGACTTCCCGACGTGGTCGACATCGTGCGAGCGATTCGCCGGGCGGCGATCTCGTGCTCGACGGTGAGGCGATGGGAATCATGGACGACGGTTCGCCGCACCGGTTCCAGGACTCGATGAAGCGTCGACCGGTCTGCAGGCGTTCTTCTTCGACGTGCTGCACGTCGACGGATCGCCGGTCCACGACGAGCCGCTCGCCGCTCGCCGTGAACTACTCGCGTCGACGGTGCCCTGCGACGTCGCGGCTGCCGTCGATCGTCACCGACGACGTCGCCGAGGCCGAAGCCTTCCTCGATCGAGCGATCGTGCCGGGCACGAGGGCGTGATGGTCAAGGACCTCGACCAGCCGTACGAGGCAGGTCGGCGTGGCAAGGGCTGGCGCAAGGTCAAGCCGGTCCACACGCTCGACCTCGTCGTGCTCGGCAGTCGAGTGGGGGTCAGGTCGCCGTCGCGGCTTGCTCTCCAACATCCACCTCGGGCGCGCGTCGACCCGAATCGACCGGCGAGTTCGTGATGATCGGCAAGACCTTCAAGGGGATGACCGACGAGATGCTGCGCTGGCAGACCGACACGGTTCGAGCGAGCTCGGACCGACGAGGGTCCGGTCGGCGAACGTCACGTCGTCACCGTCGGACCGAGCAGGTCGTCGAGATCGCCGTCGACGGAGTGCAGGCGGTCGACCACCTACCCCGGGGGCGTGGCGCTCCGCTTCGCCCGGGTGATGCGGTACCGAGAGGACAAGTCGGCTGGCCGACGCCGACACGATCGACGCCGTGCGCGCGATGCTCGGACGTTCGCGACCGAGGCAGACGAGGCACGCTGTGCGCGCGCCGATGCGTCGCTTCGGGCGTCAGTCGTCTCGGTCGCTGCCGTGCTGTGACCGGCGGCGGGATGTTCGGCGGTCGAGCGACGAACCGTCGGATGACATCACCCGGATCGACGGGCCCGGCCGCGTCGACGAGGACGTAGGGCGGCGCCGACAACGGCGGCGACGATTCGACCGAGGGCTGAGGCGACCGGGCTGCATCGCGGACTAGCTTCGGATCGGCATGGCGACCCTGCGATTCAACTTCGGCACGATGGGTTCGGGCAAGAGCACCGTTGCCCTGCAGATCCACCACAACCTGGCCAACCGTCAGCTCTTCGGCCTGCTGCTGACCACGAACGATCGAGAAGGCCGCCAGGTCACGAGCCGGCTGGGTGTGGCTGCGCCGGCGATCGAGGTCGCCCCCGAGTGCCGACCTCTACGCACTCGCCGTGGCGAACTGGCCGCTGCACTACATCGTGTGCGACGAAGTGCAGTTCTACTCGCCGGCACAGTGCGAGGACCTCGCTCGTGTCGTCGACGACCTCGAGGTCGACGTGTTCGCGTTCGGCCTGCTCACCGACTTCCGGGGCGAGCTGTTCGACGGCACGAAGCGGATGCTCGAACTCGCCGACGAGCACCAGCCGCTCCAGGTCGAGGCTCGCTGCTGGTGCGGCGCTCGGGCCACCCACAACGCCCGAGTCGTGAACGGCGTCGTCGTGTACGAGGGCGACACCGTGGTGGTCGGCGACACCCGGGAGTCGCGGGCCAGCCGCTGTTCGGCGACTCGGTGCGCTACGAGCTGCTCTGTCGCAGCCACTTCCGCACCGGCGAACTCGGCGACTGACGCGACCGGCTTGCTCGTTCAGCCGCCGGGTGCGTTGCGACCGGCTCGCGGCACAGGTCGAGGTCGCGCACGCGACCGATCGCTCCGCCGGGCGGAACACGATGGTGCCCGATTCGTCGAGGTCCCTCCGACACGCCGAACGATCGGAGTCGCCACGCTCAGCGACGCGCAACGACGATCAGCGACGTTCGCGGTCCAGCGGTCAGGCGCAGCAGGATCGCCAGTTCGAGCTGCTGGGTCGGCCCGGCCAGCCACGTCGCCGCCGACAGCGAGCGCTGCGACGAGGCCCAGGACGGGAGGTTCGGCAGGAATCCGATGAACGCGAGGTCCTCGACTCGCTGTTCCCACAGTCGCCGAACGCTCACCCCGGTCCGCGACGCTTGCTCGACGCGATACAGACCTGGAACAACCAGAGCGCCCAGGCCGCCGTAGAGCACGATGCCGACGCGCGTCAGCGCCTTGATGACGTCGGTGTTCGGCTGCTGTCGGAGCTGAACGGCACGTAGCCGTCGGTGTGTCGTGATCGACACGTCGTCAGTCCCAGCTGCATTCGAGGCGCTTGATGCCGTTGATGAAGCTCGCTCTGGAGGTAGGCCGGCTCGCCGGTGATCCGCAGCGTTGGGAGACGCGCGCCGGATCTCGTCGAACATGACGGACATCTCGACGTCGTGCGAGGTTGGCGCCCAGGCAGAAGTGCGGACCGCCGGCACCGAAGCCGATCTGGGTCGGCTGGAGCGGAGCGGGTGATGTCGAAGTGGAACGGGTTGTCGAAGACGCGCTCGTCCCGGTTGCCGGAGTTGTAGAACATCACGACCTTCTCGCCCTGCTTGATCGGGAAGCCGTTCGACGTCGGTGTCCTCGGTGGCGGTGCGGCGGAAGTGGATGACCGGCGTGGCCCACCGGACGATCTCCTCCGATGGCTCTCTTCGAGTGCGCTTCGAAGTCGCCGTAGAGCAGGTCGCGTTGATCGGGATGCTCGGTCAGCGCCTTCATCCCGTGGCTGATCGAGTTGCGGGTGGTCTCGTTGCCGGCCACGACGAGCAGGATGAAGAACGACCCGAACTCCTGCGGCGTGAGCTGCTCACCGTCCACTTCCGCGGCCATCATCACCGACGTGATGTCGTCCTGCGGGTTGGCTCGGCGGTCTTCGCCCAGCGCCTGGGCGTAGGTGAACATCTCCAATGCCTGGGTCATGAGATCCTCGTACGACGTGACGAAGTCGGGGTCGCCCACACCGAGGATCGTGTTCGTCCAGGTGAAGATCTTGGCGTAGTCCTCGGGCGGGATGCCCATCATGTCGCAGATGATCTCGAGCGGCAGCGCTGCCGCCACGTGCTCCACGAAGTCGCACGTCTGGTCGGGGAACTGCGCTTCGATGCGGTCGATGATCTCGGTGGCCTTGGCGACGACGATCTCGTCGATCCTCGTGATCTCCTTGGGTGTGAAGCCTTTGGAGACGATCGAGCGGAGCCGGAAGTGCTTCGGGTCGTCCATGCTGATCATCGAGCCGAAGAACTCGTTCATCTCCTGGCGGGAGGTCGCCGATGTTGGAGCCCTGCCCGGAGCAGAACAGCTTCGCGTTGCGGCTGACCGTGCCAGATGTCCTCGTGGCGAGTCGAGCGCCCAGTACCCGCTCCGGGCGGGAACGGGGAGCTTCGATCACACGCTCCTCGAAGTGCACGCAGCCCGGGCGTGTTGCGCAGCGTGGCGAAGGCACCTTCACGCACGTCGCGTGGGCCGCCCCAGAACTCCATGTCCGACAGGTCGACCTCGTCGAGCGGAACATCGGGAAGCGAGGATGCGCTGGTCATGGTTCCGACTGTAGGGACATTCGGCGTCGAACGACCGAATTCGCCGTGGCCGAGCGGGTCGGTGAAGTGGGATTGCAACGGCAGACTCGTCGGATGATGGAAGCGAACGAGATCGAACGAGCACTCGCCGTCATGGCTCATCCCGACGACGTCGACTTCGGTGCAGCCGGGACGATCGCCGCACTGACCGACGCCGGTGTCGAGGTCGTGTACTGCCTGGTCACCGACGGTCAGGCAGGTGGATTCGACCACTCGATCCCACGCGACGAGATGGCGACGATCCGCCGTCGGGAGCAGACCGAGGCGGCCGCCAAGCGTCGGGGTGACCGACCTGCGGTTCCTCGGACACATGGACGGTTCGGTCGTGGCCGATCTCGAGCTGCGCCACGACATCAGCGCGGTGATCCGCGACGTACGCCCGCAGGTCGTCATCACGCAGACACCCGATCCGCAGTCTCGATTCGACCTACGGCTCGCACCCGGATCACATCGCCACCGCCGAGGCGACGTTCTCCGCGGTGTATCCGGACGCACGGAACCCGTTCGCGTTCAGCGGACGTCCCATCACCGAGGTCGAGGACTGGTCGGTCGACGAGATCTGGATCGCCTTCGGCCCCGACGCCGACGGTGTCGTCGACATCACCGATCAACTCGATCGCAAGATCGAAGCGCTGATGTGCCACGCCAGTCAGCATCCGTGACCCGGAGGGCATGCTGAGACGCGAGTGACGCACCTGGTGGCAGGGCATCGCGGAGGAGCACGGGCTGCCCGGCTGGAGCGAGTGCCGAGGCATTCCGCGTGCGTCGACACCCGCTGACGACGGCGGTCTGGAAAGAAGTCTGAAGAAATCGTTCAAGT
Source organism: Ilumatobacteraceae bacterium (assembly GCA_963797925.1). Classification (GTDB taxonomy): domain Bacteria; phylum Actinomycetota; class Acidimicrobiia; order Acidimicrobiales; family Ilumatobacteraceae; genus Ilumatobacter_A. Next base: position 1,372,931 of record CAWCQZ010000004.1, read on the forward strand.
CCTCTGGGCCATGTGCCGATACACCGGCATGGGTTCCGAGTCGAGCGAATCAGAATCGAACGAGCAGGGCATCGACGACTGCCCTCGCGTCGTCTCGATGATGGCGGGCCGGTCGTCGACCGCCCCGCATCGACGTTGATGGTGAAGATCGACGGGTTCGAGTCGGTCGGACAGGCGAAACGACGCCGCAAGATCATCGATCAGGTCTCCTGGGTCATCATCGACACGCTCCGCAGCAGCGATGCGGTGTATCGCCACGGTGATGCGGGATTCTGTGTCGTGATGGCCAAGACGCCTGAGAACGAAGCACTCGCGGCAGCGGATCGGTTGCGTTCCAACGTCGAGTCGATGCCGCTCCTCGCCGAGGCCGGCGTCACGGTGACCGTGGGCGTGGCGGTCGGAAGCGAAGCCGATCTCCCTCGGTCCATCGCTCGCGCCGAGGCGGCCATCATGAACGGTCACGTGGCCAACCGCGTCGTCCGTGCTGAAGATCCGCCTGACTGAACCGTCACCTGTTGGTGCGGACTCGAGCTCAACTCTCGTACTCCGCTGGCCGATGACATGACATGGCTCTGAGTTTTCTCCGCAGGCGGAGGCGTGATGCAGACACCCTCGACCGGGTGACACGAGTCCTCGACCGACGTCAACTCGACGCTGACGTCGCGGCGGGAATCGGAACGTCGGATCACGTCACGGCAACGCTGATGATCGACGTCGACGACCTCGACGGCGATGGCGCGAGAAGTGCCACGTCGGCCGAGAACCGGATCCTCGACAGCGTCTCCTGGGTGATCATGTCCACCGTGCGAACGACGGACGTGGTGTACCGGCATGGGCCGTCGACGTTCTGCGTGCTCTTGCCGAACACGTCCGATGAGCAGGCCCGTTCCGTTGCGGACCGCATCCGGCTCAACGTCCAGAAGATGCCCGTGCCCGACTCGTGCCGCTCGACTGTCTCGGTCGGCGTCGCGACGGGTGCTGGTGGCGATCTCGCCACGACGATCCGGCGAGCGGGTGCCGAGCTCGCCTCCGGCGGCGAACGGGCCTGACCTCGCGTCGGCCGGTCGGACGACGCCTGCAGGCTAGAAGAGCCAGCGGTTCGGTCGCGAGGCTGCGATCAGAACGGTGTCTTCCACGATGCACTGCGTCGCACGCAACATGTACTGCTCGCCTGCAGCCATGATCTCGGCCAGCGCGAACCCTTCGCTGCTGTCGCGCACGCCGAGTCCGTTGTGAACGGGATGAATCGCAGCGATCTGGAGCCCAGCGTCCTCGGCCTCGGCATGCCACAGATCCACCAGACCCTGGCGCAACCGGGGCTCGTCGAGCAGGTCGGCGCCGTCCAGCTTGAGGGTGACGTTCGAGATGTGCACGGGCTGGATCGCACCGAGGTCGACCACGTCGCCTCCCAGCTCCCCGTCGAGCATCACGACCACCGGGCCGTCGTCGTGTGTCTGGCCGCCGACGAAGCCATAGCGCACGAGCGGGAACCCGTCCTCCCCAATCGTCTCGTACCGAACCCGGTCACCGGGATCGAAGTGATGATTGAGGTCGACCATCAGCCGGGATCCGATTCCTGGCTGGCGAGCACGGCATCGGACAGTTCGGGCCAGACCCGCAGAGCGTCACCGGCCCACTCGTCGAACGGCCGGTCGGTCAACGCGACCACTCCCACGGTGCGGCCTGGAAGCGCGGCCGGGTCGATCCACATGATGGTGCCTGCACCACCGAAGTGACCGAATGTCGCCGCAGAGTTGCGCGATCCGGTCCAGTGAGGAGACTTGTCCCCTCGGACTTCGAACCCCATTCCCCACGGGCACGTATCGAAACGTCCCACACCCGGAACGATACCTCCCAGCGACGGGAAGTGCGGACGAACGGCAGCTGCTGCCATCGGCGCTGACAACAGCGTCGGGTCGACGACTTCGGCCATGAAGGCGAGGACATCGTCGACGCTCGACCACATGCCGTGCGCCGGCGACCCGCGCAGTTCGGTCGACGACATCGCGAGCGGCTCCAACACGCCGAGTCGCATGTACTCCTCGAACGGCATCGCCGCAGCGTCCGCCACGACGCCAGCCGCGATCTCGATGCCCGTGTTCGAGTAGATCCGTCTGCGCTCGATGCCCGTGATCGGGTCGGGCCCGTCGAACGGATAGCCGCCGGCGTGTGCCAGCAGGTGTCGCAGCGTCGCCGGGTTGACGTCGGGTGCGACGACGGCGTCGAGGTCGACGATGCCTTCCTCGACGGCGATCAGCGTTGTCCACGACGTGATCGTCTTGGTGATCGACGCGAGATGGAAGGCGCGGTCGGTCGGCCCGTGCGATGCAACGGTCTCACCGTCGACGACGACTGCGGCGGCCACGCTGTCGACCGGCCAGGTGTCGACGAGAGCGAGGGCATCGGTCAGTGCGGACATGCCGTCGACCTCCGTCTGCTTCGGCTCAGGTGAACTGTGAGATCAGCTCGGCGACCCGGAAGGCGAGGTCGACGCTCTGTCGTCCGTTGAGCCTCGGGTCGCAGATCGTCTGGTACCGATCGTCGAGTTGGCTGTCGTTCAGTTCCTCGGCGCCACCCAGGCATTCGGTGACGTCGTCGCCGGTCAGTTCGACGTGGATGCCGCCGGGCCAGGTGCCTTCGGCGCGGTGAGCACGGACGAATCCGCCGATCTCGGCGACGATGTCGTCGAAGTCGCGGGTCTTGCGTCCGCTCGGTGCGGTGAACGTGTTGCCGTGCATCGGGTCGCAGGCCCACACGACCGGATGGCCGGAGTCCGCGACGGCTCGGAGCAGCGGGCGCAATCCGTCCTCGATCTTGTCGGCACCCATGCGCGTGATCAGCGTCAGGCGACCGGGGATACGTGACGGGTTGAGCACCTCGCAGAGCTCGAGGAGTTCTTCTGCCGACATCGTCGGACCGACCTTGCAGCCGATCGGGTTGCCGACGCCGCGGAGGAACTCGACGTGCGCGCCGCCGAGATCGCGTGTGCGTTCGCCGATCCACAACATGTGCGCCGAGCAGTCGTACCAGGCGCCGGTGAGCGAGTCCTTGCGGGTCAGCGCTTCCTCGTAACCGAGGATCAGCGCTTCGTGCGACGTGTAGACGTCGACCTCTGAGAGGCTGGAGTTCTGTTCGGTCTCGATGCCACAGGCCCGCATGAACGACAGGGCGCGCTCGATCTCGGAGGCGAGCTTCTCGTAGCGCTGTCCGGCGGGGCTCGCGGCCACGAACTCCTGGGTCCACGAGTGGACGCGTGACAGGTCGGCGAAGCCGCCCTTGGTGAACGCACGCAGCAGGTTCGAGGGTCGATGCCGACTGGTTGTAGGCCTGGACGAGACGCTCAGGGTTCGGCATGCGAGCCGCCTCGGTGGAGGTGGGGTCGTTGACGATGTGACCGCGGAACGACGGGATCTCGATGTCGCCGACCTGTTCCATGTCCGACGAGCGGGGCTTGGCGAACTGCCCAGCCATGCGACCGACCTTCACGGTGGGCGTGCCGACGGAGTAGGTCAGGATGATCGCCATCTGGAGGATGACGCGGAACTTCTCGCGGATGTTGTCGGCGGAGAACTCTTCGAAGCTCTCGGCGCAGTCACCGGCCTGGAGGAGGAACGCATTGCCGGCGGCGACCTGGCCGAGGTGTGCCTGGAGCGACCGGGCCTCCTCGGCGAAGATCAGCGGGGGCATCTGCGAGATGGTCTTCAGCGACCCTTCGAGTGCGCCGGGGTCGGGCCAGTTCGGCTGTTGCCCTGCGACTCGTTCCTGCCAGGAACTGGGCGACCACTGCTCACGCGACGACATGTTCACAAGGCTAGCGAGGCGCACTGCGCAGGCCGCGAGATGATTCGCGTCCGTCCGGACCGAAGATTCGCCCGTGCGTACGCTTGTCCGCATGCCTGCCGATCGACGCCGGCCCGGTGTGTGGAGGCATTGGCTCGCTTCGTCCCACTCGACCAGCCGGTGCTCGACGTCGGGTGCGGCACGGGTCTGTCCGGTGCGGCGCTCGCAGCGGGCGGCTTCGTCGACGTGTCGGGCCAGGACGTGAACCAGGCAATGCTCGACGTCGCGCGTCGAGCGCGGCGTGTATCGCGACCTGCGTCTCGCCGATCTCGACAGGTCGCTGGCGACTACGGGCCGCACTTCGATGAACTCGGTTCGGAGTCCATGGTGTACGTCCTGCGTCGCACGTGAGCCGAAAACGAAGGGAGCCCCCGGACCGAGGTCCGAGGGCTCCGTTCAGTTCTTCGACTCGCTAGAGGATCAGACGGCGAGGATGCGCTCTGCGTCGTCACGCAGCCCGGCCACGGCCCGGCTGACGAGGCGGCGTGCGGCTTCAGCGGTGACGCCGAGCTGCTCGCCGACTTCGCGGAAGCTCTTGCGCTCACCGTCGACGAGGCCGAATCGGGCCTCGACAGCGAAGCGAGCACGGGCATCGAGCGTGTCGAGCAGTTCGTCGAGCAGATCGCTCTCGACGAGTGCCATCACGGCGTCCTCTGGCGTGGTGTCGCCGTTGGCCATGAGGTCGCCGAGTGTTGCATCGCCGTCGTCGCCGACGGTCTTGTCGAGGCTGACCGGTGTGGTCAGGCGGTGCAGTTCGGCGTTCTGCTGATCGAGGGTCTCACCGTCGCCGCTGGCCTGGCGCAGTGCTGCACGGAGGCTGGCCGAACGGTCACCCGGGATGCGGATGAGGCTGGCCTTCTGGTCGAGCGCACGGCCGATGGCCTGGCGGATCCAGAAGGTGGCGTAGGTGGAGAACTTGAAACCACGGCGCCAGTCGAACTTGTCGACGGCGTGCTCGAGGCCGAGGTTGCCTTCCTGGATGAGGTCGAGGAGGTCCATGCCCTGGGGCAGTGGGTAGCGGCGGGCGATCGACACGACCAGACGGAGGTTGGAGCGGATGAACCGATCCTTGGCCTTGGCTGCTTCGCGGACCTGACGCTTGAGCGCCACACCACGCTTGCCGTTGTCGAGTGCTTCTTGGGCGTCGCGGCCCGTCTCGATGACACGGGAGAGTTCGCGCTCGTCCTCGGCGGTCAGGAGGGCGACCTTGCCGATGTCGTTGAGGTAGAGACCGATGGAGTCATTCATGATGCTTCGTACAACCATTCGTGGTGTTGTTGATTCCGGCTGCTCACTGTGCCGTTGGGCACAGCCGCAACGCCCGGCTGGATCGTGGACTCGGACGCCGTGGAAGACGTCTCAATCGAGTGATCTGAGCAACGAGTGCTGAGGATGAGGGACTTCCCTTGTGAAATCCAGCTCAAACCGGTATTGGGGGGATATTTGGGGGCCAGATCAAAGTAACAGACATGTCAAGCCCCCGAGCGACTCGGATTGTGGGATCGCGGCCGCAGCGTTGGCTGTTCGGGGCTCTAGAGTGACCGATCGTGCCCGTCGCCCCAGGTCAGACACCGTCACTCGACGCGGGGACGCGTCGGGTCGGTGTGTTCGGTGGCACATTCGATCCTCCCCACGTCGGGCACCTCGTGACCGCGATCAACGTGCACCACGCCTTGGATCTCGATGTCGTGGTGATGATGGTCGCCAACGTTCCGTGGCAGAAGGACGGCACACGAGAGATCACGCCGGCCGAGGATCGTCTCGCGATGGTCGCTGCTGCAGTGGACGCTGTCCCCGGTCTGATCCCTGGTCGACAGGAACTCGACCTCGGTGGCAACAGCTACACGGCGGACACGCTCGCCGTGCTCGCCGACGAGTACCCGGATGCCGACCTGTACACGATCGTCGGTGACGATGCGGCGGCCAAGCTGCACTCCTGGGAGCGCAGCGACGAAGTCGTCAACAGGAGCAGCCTCGTGGTCGTCGACCGTCCGGGGGCGCCGGTGTCGCTCGATCCTTCGGTCGACTGGATCCGAGTGGAGGTGCCACACCTCGACGTGTCGAGCACCGACCTGCGTGAGCGCTTCGCCGACGGTCGCCCGCTCGACTACCTCCTCACCGACGCGACACTGGACGTGATCGAGCAGCGCGGGCTCTACTCGATGGCGAGCGCATCAGCGGCGAGTCCAGCGGGGCAGAAGTGACTGCGAGCGCTGATCGCAGGAAGCGAAGCACCGTGTTCGGTGCGGTCGCTGGACTGTTGGCGATCGTCGCCGTCGTCGCCGTGGCCATCGTGTCCTACTCGACACTGCGTACGTCGGGAGAAGGGACGCGCTGCCGAGACCGACGTCCGAGATTCCGTGTCGTTCCCGTCGACACCGAACGCCGTCGTCGGCGTCGTCGACGACCTGGATCGCCTGACGATGATCGCCGTGCTCACACTGGACCCGTCCGGCGTGGGTGGCAGCATCGTGACGATCCCGGTGAATGCGGACCAGACGAACGGCTTCGGGCCGGAACGTCTGCCGATCAGCAGGCAGCCGTACACGCCCGGTGTCGAAGAGCAACAGACACAGTTGCTCTCGGAACTCGAGCCGCTGTTGACCCTGACCATCGAGCGCGCCTCGGTCATCGGACCGGACGAGCTGTCGGAGCTCCTCGATTTCGTGGGCCCCCTCGACGTCGATCTGCCCGAGCGTGTCGTGGACTCCGACACGGCTGGCTCCGGTCTCGTCGCGGATGACGGCGAACAACGCCTCGATGTCGACGAGCTGGTCGAGGCGTTCACGGCGATCAACGCCGACGGCACGTCGTATGGCCATCACGACGTCGACGTGGCGCTGTGGAGCGCCGTGGCCGACGCTGCCGGTGACGTCGATGTGGACGTACCGTTGGACGAGTTCGACCGCCCGATGCCTCCGGTTGGTCTCGACGAGTTCTGGTCTCGCCTGCTGGCTGGTGACGTAGCGCTGCGCGACATCGCGGTCGACGTGAACGCTGCACGCAACGCCGACAACGAGACCGAGTCGGACTTCGTGATCATCGACCGGCGCGATGCCTTGCTCGTGTTCGGTTCGGTGTCGCCGGGGCTCGTCTCGAAACCCAACGAGTCGTTGAGCTTCGCGCTCGTGGTGGGGTTCGGTGAGGCCGAGGTCGCCGAGCTGGGCGAGGACGCTGCGGGCTTCGAGATCACGAAGGCATCGATGACCCGGCGGTTCATCGGCAGAGATGCTGTTCGAGCAAGCGAACATCGTGTCCGTCAATCTCGCCGACAACCCGGGCGCGGTCCCGGCGGTGACGAGGATCGAGATCGCCAGCGAACGATTCGAAGACGACGTACGAGCGGTGTCCGAGCGATTCTTCGGCGAAGCCGAGGTCGTCGTGTCGGGGACGATCACCGATGGCGTCGACGCCGTCGTGATCCTCGGGTCGGACTTCCTGGTGCAGCGGGCCAACCTCTTGGAGATCGAGCGCGAGCAGGCTGCGTCGGCGGCGACGTCCGTCCCCGATGACGACGACGGGGCGGACTTCGACGTGAGTGCCGAGGCTGCGGGCGACGACGCCGGTGACGACTCGGACGTCGAGGAGACGGTGTCGACCGATACCGTCCCCGGCGATGAGTGACGCGGAGACAACAGCCAACGAGCCCGATGACGGGCGCGCCTGGCGATCCTGGCTGCCCGCACCGCGGACGACAAGAAGGGCGACGACATCCTGATCCTCGATGTCGGCGACGTGCTCGCCATCGCTGGCTGGTTCGTCATCGTCAGTGCATCGAACTCGCGTCTGGTCGAATCGCTCGCGGAGGACATCGAGCGGGCAGCCAAGGCCGAACTCGGAACCAGTCCGGTCCGCATGGAAGGGCACCGCGAGAAGCAGTGGATCCTGATCGACTACGGCGACGTGGTCGTGCACGTGTTCCACAAGGAGATGCGGGACTTCTACGAGATCGAACGCCTCTACGGAGACGTGCCTCGCCTCGATTGGGCGAAGCCGGAAGCCTGAGTCGCTCACCACCCGGTTTGAAGTCGGGCGAGCGGCGCTATCATCTCCGTTCGCAGAAATGCGGGGCTTTAGCTCAGTTGGTAGAGCGCTTCCATGGCATGGAAGAGGTCAGGAGTTCAATTCTCCTAAGCTCCACGAAGAAGCCCCAGGTCATCGACCTGGGGCTCTTTTTGTTCTGTGAGTGAGGTGCCGCCCGGCATCCTCGGGACGGTGAGACTTCAGTTCGGAGCTCGTTCGAGCGGGTCGGCGTGACGGGCCGAGGTCCGCCGATACCTGCGTCCACATCGGGTATCGAGTCGAGTTCGTACACCGCCTCGTCGGTGGGCGAAATCATGCGTGCCGGGTCCCGGGAAGTCTGCTGCGAGTCGAAGATTCGGGCACGGAGCAAGTTGCTGGTCACACTTTCGGTGATCGGGATGCTCTTATTGATTATGACCTTCGAGGAGTTCGTCGAGCGTGACGGCGCCCGGCTCCGGGCCGGTCTCGTTCGCGGCGTACGGGCCTCAGGTCGGCACGGACGCCGGCGGCGGAGGCAATGGCGTTCGGGTTCGAGCGGTGGGAGCACGTGGGTCCGATGGCGAACCCGGCCGGCTATCTGTATCGGGTCGGACAGACCTCGAGCGCGCCGGGAGTTTCGGCCCCAGGGCTTCCTCCCGCAGACGGCGGCCGAGGGGGAGCCGGTGTTCGAACCGGGGCTTGCGCCGGCTCTGGAGAAGTTGAGTGAGCCACAGCGGGTCGGTGTGGTGCTGGTGCACGGGCTGGGTTGGACGCTCCGGGACACCGCCGAGTTGCTGGACGTTGAAGTGTCCACGTTGCGCACACACATCAGCAGAGCGATGGCCAAGCTGCGCAGAGCGTTGGAGGTGAACCTCGATGTCGTCTGAACCCTGCGAGCTGGATTTCAGCGAGCAACTGCGATCGTTTGCAGTCACCCTCGAGCTGGACACCGGTGAGGCGATCCGACCGTTGCCGCAACGGCCGACCACGGACATCGATGTCGATCTCGGCGCTTTCGGGACCTCGACGATCGTGCCTTCTCGAATCGGACGGGGGCGCTTGTTCCTGCTTCCAGCGGTTGCGGCTGCGGCCGTGCTGCTCGTCGTTGGTGGGCTGGTCGTGTTGAGTGGTGACGCCAGACCAGCCGATGTTCCCGGCCCGGCCCAGTCCGTGGTTCCCGTTCCCGACATCTCGCTTCAGCCTGCACCGACGGTCGTCGCTGAAATGGATCCTCCCGATGTATCGGTTCTTCCTGAGTCCACGGACGCTCCGGTGCCCGCCACCGAAGTGCCGGACAACACAGCAACGACGACGGTTCCAGATCGTGCGTCCGCCTGGAGGGGCGGGCTCCTCGCCGACCTTGAAGTCGAAACACTCCTCCCACTCACCTCCGTGAGCAACGGAGATTTCGTCGTGCCGACTGCACCAGCTGATTGGCGAATCCTGAGCGGCGGTTTCGCGCTAGGCGCCACCGGTTTCTCGAACTCAGTTGTCACGATCATCGAAGGTCGGCCGGATGGCACGACCGGTCCGTGGGTCGAGCTGAGCGTTTCGAGGTTGGGGATCTGTGTCGAGCAGATCGGTCTCAGCTGTGCGACGTCTGGCGATCCGGTGGAGATCAACGGCGTGGTGTGGCAACCGTTCACAGAACTCGTCGGTGCCACCGCGATCATCGGTGACCGCATCATCGACGTTCAGTTTGACGCTCCTGAGCAACTGAAGGGCTCAGTGCTCGACGATCCCCTGATCGTCAAGTACCTCGAGGGACTGCGAGTCGGGACAGGCGACGACTACTGGGAGACGACCCGGACAGAAATCGGACAAGCGTGTTGGACCTGCAGCGACGCAGAGGACGTCGGCGAGCCATGAAAGGAGCGGGTCGGCGAGATCGACAGCGATGCCATGCGACCGCTCAGCGATATGGGCATTGGCGCTATCGCGTTGATGCCCGGCACCGGGCTCGGCGACGACCGCAACGTCGCGCGACGGACAGATTCCACTGGATCCCCTCGCGAGCATCGAACCCTCCGACGATGTCACCGACTGACCCGCCCAACCGACCGACCGACCCATCAGGAGTAAAGAACATGACGAACATACGCAAGGTCCGCTCCACGACTCTCGCCGTCAGCTTTGTGGCTTTCGGGGCCTCATGCACCGGCGATGACGCCGACGGAGCGAGGCCAACCGTACAGCCGACCGATGCCGCACCTCCTGAGACCGCACCTCCTGAGACCGCACCTCCTGAGACTGCACCTCCTGAGACTGCACCTCCTGAGACCGCATCGCCGGAGCTCGTCGAACCGCCGGCGACAGCGACCGCAGCGGAGTCGACGACACAGCCTTCGGGCGACACGATTGTCGTACCGTTCCACACTGTCGATGCAGGCTTCCCAGCAGGCTGGACCTGTGACGACGCCATTCCGGGATTCGACGTCGCATTCACCAATGAGAGTGACGAGCGGACCATTGTGAGGCGCGATTCGCCAACTCATCGCACGCGTTGCCTCCGAGGACACGAACGCGGCCTGCGCAATCGAATTGTTCGAGGGGGAGCCAGCCCTGTTCTTGACAGCGCAGCTTGTCGTACCGGCGGCGGAGTCGTACCCGCTGATCGAGACCCGATACCCGTACGCCGGCGGTGCGGGCAACGATCGCTACGACACGGCTTTCGAGATGGTCACAGCGGAGGAGGCTCAGGCCGGGCTCTACCTGGCTGACGTTGCGTTGGATCCGTTGGAGGCAGCGGAATTGGCCTTCCCGGTCGTGGAGTGAACACAGCCGAATCTCTTCTGTGCTCGGGAAGCCGAACGCTCGACCGGACATGTCGCGCCCAGTCCGCATCTCGACTGGTTCGCTGCGGTGAGACAGATGAAGTTCTCGCCGTCGGTCTCTTGACGCTCCGGTCGCGGCCGTGGGAACATGCGCCAGCAACGTTTCGAGGCCACTGTCCGACTCTGACGCGATGTCACAACTGGAACGCCCATCTCGTCGAGTAGGTGAGGGTCGCAACGTGCGACACCCATCCGATGGAGGAGACACAGATGAGCCAACGTGTAGACATGATGCAGCTCGCCCCGGACAGCTACAAGGCCGTGTTCGCGCTCCAGCAGCATGTGCAGTCCAAACTTCCGACAGACCTGCTCGAGCTCGTGAAGCTGCGGGCATCGATGGTCAATAGTTGTGTGTTCTGCATCGACATGCACAGCACCGACGCCCTCGAGGCCGGTGAAGACGGTCGTCGACTCTTCGCAGTCGGCAGCCTGGGAAGAGTCGCCCTGGTTCAACCCCACGCGAGCGTGCAGCCTTCGCCCTCACCGACCGCGATCACCCGGCTCGACGGTCGATCGCAGCGGTGTTGTCCGCAGCGGGATCGATCGTCAGCCGATGGTGGCCCCGCTCGTCGAAGAGGTGGTCGACGAGCGTTGCGATCGCGTCCGTCGCGTACCCTCGACGGTGATCGGCGGGGTCGATGTAGATGTCGATCGACGCATGTCGATACTCGGGGTCGAGTTCCTCCGCGAATTGGACCATGCCGACGATTCGTCCCGCTGTCTCGATCGTGAGCCGAAAGGTGTCGCCGTCATCGAGGTCGCGCGCGAACTCGGCCTCGAAGTCGTCTCCGCGCCAACGACGGCGAACTTCATCGGTCTTCCGGATCGCGATGAGAGCCGGTCCGTCGTCGGCAACGGTCGAGCGAAGCCGTACACGCTCGCCTGCGAGATCGATGTTCTCCGACACGGACCGATACTTGCATCGCAGATCCGACAGGCACCTACCCGCTCAGCGCAGAACTTCTGCGGTGCGGGGCGGCGAAGGGCGGCACGTTCTCGCGTGGCAGTGCGCAGTGCTCAGGATCGACCGAAAAGGCGCTTCATGAAGCGGTCGATCAGCAGCGGTTTGTCGTTCTTCTCGCCGTCCTCGAGGTGCCGGTCGCAGTAGAACTGGTACGGCGGGCGCGGTTCGCCGCATGTCTGGCAGGTGTATGCCTGCTTGAGCGGGTTTGGGTTTCCCATGTGGCCGCCGATCACGATGTTCACGGTAGTGCACGTGGTGTACCTACCGGGCGCGAGAATCTCGGTTGGAGTTGCGATCGGGAGCGCATGCAGTGGGTTCCGGGGCCTGGCTTCAGCTGAGTTCATACATCGTTCGTAGCTGTTCGAAAGACTCTTCGATGCGGGTGGCGAGTGACTTCTTGGCCTTGTCGTTCTGCCATCGGTCGATGGCGACGTCGAGCGCGAGCAGAGCTGCTCCAGCGATGAATGGTGCCACCGATCCCGGCACCATGCCGGTGTGGGAAGCGCTCGCCGACGCCGGATACGCAACCGTCAAGTGGGACAAGCCCGGCGTGCGTGCTTCGACCGGTGACTGGCTCGATCAGGACATGGAGGATCGCGCTCGGCGAGGTCGTCGACGCCATCGATGCGCTTGCCGATCGCCACGACCTCGATGTCGACGACCTCGGCATCATCGGGGTCAGTCAGGGCGGTTGGGTGATCCCACTCGTCGCGGACCGCATCGACGTCGACTTCTTCGTTGCATGGTCCACAGCCATCGACTGGGTCGAGCAGGGCGAGTACCTCACCGAGCGACTCCTCGCCAACGCGGACGCCAGCCCCGAACTCGCCGACCGCGTTCGTCGGGCCGATCGAGCGGACCGCGGCGACACGTTCCAGGACTACCTCGACTGGCACGACCGCTCGACGACGACGTCGCCGACTTCTTCACGAAGATGAGCGAGGATCGATGGCGCTTCGCTCTCCGCAACAACGACCTCGACGCGAGCGACACGCTCCCCGCAATGAAGGACATGCCAGTGCTCCTGCTGCTCGGCGGCCGCGACGACAACGTCGACGTCGACGACACCGAACGCGTCTATCGGGAAATCCTCGGCGGACCCTGTCTCGAAGTGATCCGGTACCCCGACGCCGACCACTCACTGCTCGACCACCAAGGACTCGGCCTCGCCCTCACCGGTCTCTTCGAACCACGCAGCGTCTTCGCCGACGGGCTGCTACGTCGACCTCGACCTCTTCGCCAGCGGCCTCCTCCGCTGCTGAGGTGATGACACTCGCAGTCAAGACCCCGACACGTCTGCTCGACCACCGACCCCTGGACGTCGTTGAGGCCGAGCGGGTGCGACCGATCGAACGTGCTGATCTCGAGCTGTGCAACGGCCGGAAAAGGACGAATGTCTGAGCGGCGGGCGGATCGTTCGATGCTGATCAGGAACCGGGTGTTCGACGATCCGGAGGTTGGGAGGATTTGAACCTGATTCAGGTTTATGTTTAAGCTCGGACATTCGAGCCGAGATCCTCGACTCGCTTCACCCACCGACACCTCGCACGTGGCTGTGGAACAACCCCTACGCCAAGGACGACACCATGCCTGACAACGCAACCGCCGCCGCTGCCGATCGCCGCATTCAACGCGGTGGCTCGGCAATGCTCTTCGCTGAGCCAGTGCTCGCGCAGGGCCGTGTCGCCAACATCGACGACACGCGTCATGTTCTACGCAGGAGGTCGAGGCGGCGTTCTCGGAAACGTGCCGTGGCAGCAGGTCCAATCCGCTTTCGGTTTCTTTCCCGCCGAGATCGTCCGCAACGCCTGGCACCAGGTCACCTCGTGGGGTGAACCGCTCGAGATGGCTGGCCACTACGCGAAGGGGCTGGCCGATTTCGGACGTTCGGTGTTCCCCGCTGATGCGGCCCAGACCTTTGCCGACCTCGGCAACGTCGTCGCAGGCAGCGTCACCCCGCTCGGCTACGCGCTCTTCTCCGGTTGGAGGGCGATGCCCAGACCCGACGACGGTCCGGGAGCAGCGGCCATCGTGATGATGACGCTCCGCGAACTGCGCGGCGACATCCATGTGCAGGACATCGCAGCCGCCGGCATTCGCCCGATCGAGGCCGAAGTCGTCGTACGCGGGCTGGACGGCATCGCCCTCCACGGATGGTCACCGCCGTACCCCGACCCGAACGCGCATCGCGAAGCAGTCGCCCAGGCGACGGAACAGACCACCGCCCGGATGCAACACATCTACGAAACGGCGCTGCTCGACCACGAGTGGACAGAGTTCGTCGCAGCGACCCGAGAACTGTCCGCAGCAGTCGACGCGATGTCGGCCTGACTGGACGCGTTCGACGATCAACCGGTGGGCGAACACCGTGAGCCGAGCGTGACGGGCGACAGGAGCACCTCGTGGTGAGTGGTTGTCGGCGAGCTCCACTCCATTCGCAGATCCTCATCGCGGCGAGCGGTCACCAGCGTCCCCGACCGGTCTCCTAGTGTCTTGTCAGGCTGGTCCGTCGATGAATTCGGTGTTGGTGACGTCGGCGCAGTAGCGGCCGAGTCGTTCGAGGATTTCGTCGGCTGTTTTGTGCCAGACGAACGGTTTCGGGTCTTCGTTCCAGATGTCGACCCAGTCGCGGATGTCCTTGGCGAGTGCGTTGACGGAGTCGTGGACGGAGCGTTGCAACTTTTTGGTGGTGAGCGCGGAGAACCATCGTTCGACGAGGTTCATCCAGGACCCGTAGGTCGGCGTGAAGTGGAAGTGGAACCGCTTGTGCCTGAGCAGCCACTTGTGAACGGCTGGGGTTTTGTGGGTGGAGAGATTGTCGAGCACGACGTGCACGTCGAGTTCGGTGGGGACTTCGCGGTTGATCTTGTTCAAGAACTTGATGAACTGCGCCGAGTCGTGGTTCGGTCGGAGTTCGGTGATCACCTGGCCCGACGCGATGTCCAGTGCTGCGAACAGGTCAATGGTGCCGTTGCGTTTGTAGTCATGCGAGCGACGCCGGTTGCTGGCGGGCATCATCGGCAACATCGGAGCGGTCCGGTTCAACGCCTGGATCTGGGGTTTCTCATCGACAGCAAACACGGCTGCGATGACGGGCGGCTACATATACAGCCCGACGATGTCACGGATCTTCGCGACCAGTTGCGGGTCGGGTGAGATCTTGAACTCGTCGATCTCCCACGGCTTCAACCCGAACGCCCGCCAGATCTCCGACACCGTCTGACGACTGATGCCATGACGTTCCGCCATCGAACACGTCGACCAATGCGTCGCGTCCTTCGGGTTCGTTTCCAACGTGTCGATCACGATCTGCTCGACCACGTCATCGCCGATCGTTCGCGCAGCACCAGGGCGAGGTTCGTCGATCAGACCATCGAGACGCTGTTCGGCGAACCGTCGACGCCACTTCGACACCGTTGCCGGATTACAGCCGACTTCGCGGCGATCTGTTTGCCATCGAGTTCTTCGGGACCGGCGCACTCGAGCACGATCTTGCAGCGCAAGGCGAGGTCCTGGGCGGTGGATCGCGGCGCGCCCAACTCTCGAGTTGTGGTCGTTCGTTCCCGGTGAGCGTGATCTCAGCGGCTCGTCGTCCTAGCTTGGCCATGGCGTTCCCTTCGATGCTCGGCGGATACAGCACCGACAAGCGCCACGGGATCGAAAATTCACGAACTCACGAAATAATCGAAGGAACAACCGGACAGGACACTAGTACGTGCTGGCGAAGGCCCGCGCCATACTGCGAATCTCGGCGATCACGATGCGGTCACCTCGTGCGTTCTCCTTGAAAGCGAGCCGAAACGCCGCACCCATCGCCGTCCAGTGAACGAGCAACCGCCGCCGATGCCGTGCTCCTGCCGGGAAGACCCCCGCAGCCGTTGCAATGTCAGCGATCTGCTCCACCAGGCCGGCGTTGGACACCTCTTCGATCTCGACATAGCGCGACCAGTAGTCGCCGCCAACGCGAAGTTGGGTGAAGCTCGGTTGCTCGCGATACAGCGCGATGAAGCTCTCAGCGAGAGCGACGAGCAAGTCCTCGAACGTCGCCGGCACGATCGCTTCGAGCAGTTTGGCAACACGCCGTTCGGCAACGTCTGCATGCTCCTGCAAGACCGCATCGACGATCGCATCAAGCGTCTCGAAGTAGCGGTAGATCGTTCCGGCGGAGAAGTCCACCCGCTGCTCGATCTCACGCACGGTCAACTCGGTCGATGCCTCGGACATCACGTTGCGCGTCGCTTCCAGAATCGATGCGACCTTTTCGACACTGCGGCGCTGGACTGGCTGGTTCCGTCGACCCACGACTGCGCGCCCTTTGGTCGATGCCGCCATCACTTCACCATAGAACCTTCCGGCATGACACCGGTCGGCTTCGCGAGCGGGCGGTGTGTGCCGTGTTCTGTATTCCAGGTCCGTTTCCGTGGGCGATCGGAATGTTCAATCTCGGAGTGGTCCCGATCGATCGTCATCGGGTCGCTCGATTCAGTCGACCCAGAAGTCGCGTGCGGCGGCGCGTCGGGCTCGGACGGGGTTGTCGGCGTCGGTCCGGTAGGACTGCCAGCCGTGAGATGTGTCGCTGTCGTCGAGACCGCCCGATCGCAGGATGCTCGTGGTGAGGCCGGCACCGAGGACTTCGAATCCCTGGGCGGTGCAGAGGTCGGCTTCGGTGGCCGCGCAGGTGCGAACGTTCCGGTCCGGTTCGTGGTCGGGCCCCTCAGGTCGAGGAATCGACCGTGTTCTCGTAGCGTTCGATGGCGTCGTCCCACGTCGGACGAGCCTCGGCGGGGTCGGTTTCGGCCCACGTGTGGAAGTGCGAGCCCGCCATACGGTTCCGATACTTGTTCATCACCTTGATGTGAGCGTCGCTCGTGATGAATGCTCCGATCGCTTGTTGGTCGGTCCACGCCGACAACGTCCAGAACGTCCGGCTCAGAGGAGCAGCCCGAAGCGACACCCCAACCGCTCCGGGCGCTTTGAGAGTCGCTCGTCTGATTCGCATCGCTGCGAGGAGAAACCCGGGCACGTCGCGCGTTTGCGTGAGTTCGAGTCGTGACACCTGGACCAGGGTGGCTGGGTCCGCAGAGTTCGTGGATGTCCAAGGGATCGTCATCATGAGTTGGTCCTGTCAGTCGTTGTTGGGAAGGCCAGCGAGGTCGATCTGAAAGACGTCGAGCAGGCTGGACGTGTCGATCGCGGTTGATGCCGTGGGTAGTGCTCCTTGGATCTGGAGCGAACGCGATTCCGTGAACACCTGCCCACAGCACCCCGGTCAGGTGTTCGTGCGGGCTCGCTGACCGCCAGCCGGTCGCCTGGGCGAGAGCGGTGAGGGTCGCCAACTGGTCGTACACGGCGATGGAGGCACGGAGATACTCGGGATTGGTTCGGTCGAGCAGTTCGGGCCGGAACATCAGCTGGTACGAACCGGGATTCGCGAGCGCGTAGCCGACGTATCCGCGACCGGCTCGGAACAGTCGACCGAGCGGATCATCATCGACCTGCTCGGAGTACGACCGGATTGTTTCGGTCATCGTGTCGAACGACCTGGCGGCGACTGCCGACAGCAGCGCCGACAGACTTGTGAAGTGACGCAGCGGAGCACCGTGCGACACTCCGGCGTCACGCGCGATCTGTCGCAGGGTCAATCCGTCGAGTCCGCGGTCGTCGAGATACGCCACCGTCGCGGTGATCAGTGTTTCTCGTGTTCCAACCATGTAGACAGTGTATACATACCGTGTAGACAGTGTCTACACACCGTGTAGACAGTGTCTACACACGATCGGATGGCCGTGCACGAGGTGTCGTTGTGGGCTACCCGCTGACCGAGTCGGCGATCCCATGGACCAGCGCAGGGCGGAGCACTGTCCACGAGGTAGTCGCGTCCGCACAGCGGTTGATGAACCTGGCTGAGCGAGTCCAGGCGAGGGTTTCGATCAGGTCGGCTCGGCGGCGGGTGGGAATGTTGGTCGCTCCCTGAGGGATTGGTCATCGAGCAATGATGCGAGCGCGCGGATGCCTCGACTGTTGCCTGGTCGGGTGAGGGCCATGGCTGCTTCGGCGAGGACTGCTGCGGTGATTTCTGCTTGCGGTCCACCATCGAGCTGGTCGCCTGCGACGTAGTTGCCCTCGCGGTCGAGCGCTTCGACGACGAGGCGGGTTCCGGTCGGCCCCACCGGCGGCACTCGTCGCGTCCAATGCGCCAAGGTCGACGCCCGGTGGCGGATCAGCGTCGACGGTGCGCTGCGGCTGAACCAACGCAACGAGCGGGTCATCCAGCTGGGGTCGAGCGCCAGGAACGTTCGTGCCGCGTCGAGGTCGTTGTTGCGCGCGATGCTCTGCTGATCGCTGAACGCGAAGCCGATGGCGTCGACGGGTCCGGTGTCGGTGTCGAACGTACGTGTGAGTGCTGCGGTGCAGACTCGTTGCCAGCGGCCGTCGAGCTTGACCGGGTACGTGCGACCGAGCGATCGCAGCGTCCATTCGGTCGCTGCGAGCCCGTGGTGGACCCCCATGCCCAGCTCGATCAGCACGTCGACCTGGCGTGTTTCAGGATGCTCTCGACAGAGTCGGTCCGCAATGAGGTTGGTGAGCCCAGGTGCGAGGCCGGCTTCCAGAACAGCCGTGGCGTTCGGGGCTGAAACACCGCCGATCGCGGCCCGCAAGCTGGACACGTAGTCGGGTGATGCGGAACTGTCGACAAAGTGGGTGCCCGCCGCGATGAGCGTCGCGGCGAGAGCGGGAGGTGTTGCCTCAGTCAAATTCGTGCAGAGGCTCATGCTGCTCAGCTGTTCGGCGGCATCTGCGGCTCGAGCATCGAGCTGGAGGCCGTCGCATCGGGGGCCGATCTCGCGGGCTGCAGCTGCGGCGCGGCTGCCATCGCGCCCAGCCAGAACGATCCGGTGATCGCTGTGCTCATGCAGCAGCCGAGCAAGGCGCAACCCCACATCGCCGTAACCGCCCAGCAGGCAGATCTTCGCAGTGTTCATCCTGACTGTTCTCCTCGAGCCGGAGCACGGGGTGAGCAACGGCGCGGAAGGGACCGCGACAGGCTCCCTCGCCCTGACAGCATCGTACGAAACTCGAAGACATCGGAACCGGACCCACCAATCGGCGCACGACGCGCGACCGACACTGGAGACTTGCTCATCTGCGGTGGGCGGACCTGCTGGCTCGGAGCGAGCAGCGGCTGTGGTGTTCGGTGCTCCGCGTTTGATCCTGGCCAACCCACGGCAGTCCAGATGAACGATGTCGCCAGCGCGGCCGCGGTCACCGCTTGGCGAACGGGAACGACGAGGCTGTGAACATGCTGATGAGCGCTACGTGGAACTCGACAGCGAAGACCGCAAGTCCGCCTGGGACGTCGTTGAGGATCCTCCCCGCGTCACGCGGGTCGGGGGCGTTTCAGAACGTTCTCGAGCGGCTCCACCCGATCGAACGTGCCGACCTGGGCGGGTTGTGGTCGTGTGGTGACACCGTCGATATGAGCTGGACGTGGGCAGAGTCGGACGACGCCGTTCCGAGACGCCCGATGGAAGCGCTCCCCAGAGGCGACTGGGGGGTTTCCACCATTTCACTTGCGGCTCTTGACGTCGAGAATGCTGCTGTGAGTGATCGACACGAACAGGTCCCGACCCCAGTCTCACGACCGGGAGATCTCGCTTCGTCGCGGTCGGAGTCGGCGTCATCGTCGAAAGGGCGCTGGGCACTGTCGCTCATCACCATCGCCGTTGCTTTTCTTGCCGGCGGGACGGCGGGGCTTGCGGTCGGCTACGCAGTGGCATCCTCCAGCGCAGCGAACTGCACCCCGTCCGAACAATGGTGCGAGCTGGGGGCAGCGCTGATCGGTGGCGCGATCGGGATCGTGGTGGGCGTCGTTGCCTACATCACCGTTGGTGTGGTGTTGATAGTGCGCCACCGGCCGAGAGGTCGACGAGCCGGTCAGATCGCGATCCATCTCGTAGCTCCTGTCGTGGTGGTTGCGCTCGCAGCTGCGCTACAGAACGTCCTTGCGATGGTGCTGTAGTGCTCGGCGAGAACACCACGCGACGGTCGGCCACCGTCGTCGCAGCGAGTTGCGCCATGCTGATAGCGACGACCGCATTCACTCGCATCAAGAACGTCGACACCAACATTGACACCGGTAGTCGTGCCGCCAGGATCAATGCCGCGATCGCCGTGTTCGAGGGAAACGAGGACCGCGACGAGGCCGCCAGGCGCGAGCGTGGCGTGTCGACATCGAACGCAGAGCCAATCCATCGGCGCCACGTTGCGAGATCGTTGGATCCCGGGGTGTGGGCGAGGCCGTCGAGATTTGTGGTCGTTGGTGTCACGTTTCTGGTGTGTGAGATGCTTTCAAGGGTGTGAGGTTCGAAGAATTCGTGGAGCGCGATGGGAGCCGGCTTCGTGCTGCTCTGGTCGCGACATACGGGCCCGAGAATGGTGCCGATGCCACATCGGCAGCTCTTGCGTACGGCTTCGAGCAGTGGGATCGGTTGGCGGCGATGCACAATCCAGCTGGCTATCTGTATCGCGTCGGCCAGACCGAAGCTCGCCGACTCTTGCGACCTGTTCCGTTGTTCCCAACGGAGCCGGCGCCCGGGTTGCCGGACTTCGAGCCGGCGCTTGCGCCGGCGTTGGAAGAGCTGACCGAGTCGCAGCGAGTTGGTGTCGTGCTCGTGCACGGCTTGGGGTGGTCTCAGGTGGATGCCGCCGAGGTGCTTGATGTCGGAGTGTCCACGTTGCGGACCCACGTGGCACGGGGGATGGAGAAGTTGCGTTTAGCGTTGGAGGTGAGCATCGATGTCCGACACGAGTGAGGTCGAGCGGCAGTTGGCAGCGTTCGCGGCGACGCTGGAACACGAAACGGGCGAGCAGATCAGCTCCGCCTACGACTCGAGCATCCCCGGGATCGGTCGTTCCGGTCCCGGTCGGCGGCGCTCCCGGATCCTGGCAACGGTCGCGGCGGGTCTGGTGGCGGTGCTTGCGGGCGTCGTGTTGTTCAGTCGCGAGCCCGAGCAGGACCGGGTCGATGACGAACCTGACATCGGGTCGATCGCGCCGGGCCCGTCGACCGATGCCACGACCACAACAGAGGGCGGCGCTGACGTGGCGCCCGCAGTGTCGGTCACCAACCGACACCCGGTTGCTTTCGACAATCGCGTTCCGGTGTTTCCGTCGCCAGACGGCCGTTTGTATCTTGATTCGGACGGTTGTGTCGGCGCAATCGACGACGACGTCACGTGGTGTCCCGACGAAGAAGTGTTCGTGGCATCGGCGAGCTGGTCGTCCGACAGCAGCATCGCGGTGTTCGACAATGGCGCCGACGCCCTTCAGCTGGGCAACACCGAATCAAGCGTGTTCGCAGCATTCATCGGACCCCGCAACGCCGGCAGCAGCGACGGGCCCGGGACGGTGCGATTCGACAAACTCACCGGCGACGACGGCACGGCCATCGATTTCATGCCGCTCGTAGTCGATCTGCAGATCCGTTTCCTCCGACTCGACCCCCAGTCGCCGACAGCGCCACTCGAACTCGTCACGATCGATCTCGACGGCAACGTGAGATCGTCGGCGTCGACCATGCTGAAGACGTCGGACCTCGCACGACTCGAAGCTCTGCTGGTTCAAGATCGCTACGGAGCCCTCGTCCGAGTCTCGGACGGCCGGAACCAGCTCGTCACGATCGACCGCGACGGAACGGCGACGAACCACCCGATCGCCTCCGCGTCGGTTGGCGGATTGTGGGGCACGTCGGGTCGGGTCGCCGTCACCGCCCTGGATGACGACACCGGTCCACCCTCGGCCCAGATTCTCGTGTTCGACGGAACCGACTACGAGACCACAGGACTGGATGGCCTCGTGGAATTGCCGGACGGACCCGACGCAGCGGTCGGCGCTGCCCCCGTCGCCTTCTCGCCCGACAGCGACAGGATCGTTGTCGCCTACTCCATCTCGGACACCGAGTCGCTGTTGCGTGTCTGGAACCGCACCGACGAGACGATCATCGACATCGGCATCGCCCCCACCACCGACATCAGCACGATTTGGTGGCCCGCCAATGACCGGATCGTCGTCTTCGGCCAAACGGAAATCCTCGAACTCACGGTCGACGAGTAGTAGTCGACCAACGCAGCGGCCCTGTTCCCCGCAATGGTTGCGCACCTACACACACACTGCGTGTACATAGTTGACGGACGACTGGCCCCACGATCCCCGAAGAATCGACGCACGTTTCCGAGCACCTCGCCTCTCGTGGTCGTGCCGATCCTGAGCGGTCCGGACTCCAAGTCGCCGGTGGTGGTTTCGAGTGGGTGGAGGACCAACTGCAAGGACCCCCGAAGGTCTCAGTCGCGCTCGGCATGGCATCTCGCGGGGTCTTCGGTCACCGGCGCTCGTTCTGACGAGATCGTTCGTCGAGTGCAACATTCGGGTCGAGCTGAGCATCGTTGTAGGTAGATGAGATCGACAGAATCCTCCTCGGACAAGTCTTCGTCGGCAACGGACCATGCATTCAACGACCTGTTCAGCCGGGAATACACGCCAATGGTTCGCATGGCCGCGCTGCTCGTCGGATCTTCGTCTCTCGCCAAGGAGATCGTTCAAGAATCAGCCCTCACCGTTCGCGAACGATGGGCCAGCATCGACCACCCGGGCGCGTACCTCCGCACCACAGTTGTCAACGCCTGTTCAGCGACCCTTCGACGTCGACAACTCGAACAACGACAACAACCAAGCCTTGCCGTTGCCGAGATCGAACAGTTCCCGACCGAAGTGCTTGAGCTTCGCCGCGCACTCGACTCGCTGAACCACCGACAGCGAACCGTCGTGGTCCTGCGCTACTTCGTCGACATCCACGACGACGAGATCGCAGCGCTCCTCGGCGCAAAACCGTCAACCGTGCGCTCACTCGCAAAACGAGCCCTCTCCACGCTCCGAAAGGAACTCCAATGAACGATCTCGAATCCCGCCTCCGTCGCGATCTCCCAGCAGTAGCGGTCGCCATCCTCACCGACCATGAACCGGACGCACCGCAAGCGCAACCAGCCAGCGACCCCGACCTCCAACGCACGACCCGAGCGCGACTTTCGACCCCGCCGACGGTGCGCTCGTCTCGACTCCGACCGATCGCGGGGGTGGCGGCCTCGCTCATCGTGGTCGCCGGCGCGGTCGGGGCGGTGGCCTTGGGAATCCGAACACGTCAGCCCGAGGAACCATCGGCGGCGAATCAGCCCACCGAACGAATCCCCCCGATCGCTCCAGCGACAACCGTCGCACCAGCGCAAACGGGTCCGGTCTGGTTCACCACGATCTCCGACCTGCTCCCAGACGAGTTCACGTTGCTCGGTCTCATCCAGTCAGACGCCAGCTCCGTCTACTTCGAGGCAGTCGACCCAGCCACAAGTCGCACACTCAGCATCAACATCTCACGCGGGGCCCAAGATCCCGACCCATCGGGTGCGTTACCGATTGCAGAGGCTCGCACGACGGACTGGGCGAACGTGGACCCCACTGACATCAACGTGTCCCTTCTCGATGGACGCC
This sequence comes from Ilumatobacteraceae bacterium, assembly GCA_963797925.1. Classification (GTDB taxonomy): domain Bacteria; phylum Actinomycetota; class Acidimicrobiia; order Acidimicrobiales; family Ilumatobacteraceae; genus Ilumatobacter_A. Next base: position 1,396,109 of record CAWCQZ010000004.1, read on the forward strand.
AAGTCAGCGTCGGGTGCTTCGTGAACGCCCTCGACGAACCCGACTGTCCGCCGATCAATGGAACGACGATCGAACCCGAGGTTCTCGGTGAACTCGCAGTGTCGCTCGCCGATCAACTAGCGGCCGACGATCTCCCCCCGCCTTCGGATTCGCTCGACCACGTGTCCCTCGACCAGATCGCGACAGCTGTCGCGTCGGTGCTCGAGGTCGACGAGCAGTACTCGGTGTCGGCGCCGCCCTTCGCCTTCTCCTTCGCCGCCTACGGCGATATCGACGGAGACACGGTGGTGCACGTCCGCACCGTCTCCGGCCTGGCGCCCACCCGGGTCGATCAGCCAACCGGGGATGAGATCGAGCTACCCGAACGGCGCATCACCTGGGCCACACTCGACGACGGCACTGTCTGGACCATCACCACCAGTCTTGGCCTTCCACCCGAGACTGGCAGACAGATCCTCGCAGCAGCGCTCGAGGTGTAGATCTACTGACCGAAACGTCGGGTCTCCGGGGCAGCGGTGCGATATCGACGAACACTCTCTTCCACTAACGGTGGAACCGTCGAGCGGCGGGGTCATCGGACGCTTTGCAACCCCGGATGTTCGGCGGCGGTTCACCGTTGCCCCAGACCCTCCGGCGGATGTCCGATATGCGCTCCTGGTCCGGCGGTAGGGGGCACTCCGTTCCCGTCCCTCGCCGCACATTCAGGGACAACGTCCCCGGTCATCGCAACGAGAAGGCGATCGTGGCGCACACGCAGTATTCGTTGGAGTACCCTCCTGGATCTTCGGAATGGAGCGAATGCGTAGGCTCGTCTCGGTGGGAGCGGCGCTGATTTTGTTGAACGGGCCACCCGCGTCAGGCAAGTCCACCCTCGCTGGGCGGCTCGTCAGTTTGCGGCCGTTGGCGCTCAACCTCGATATCGATCTCGTTCGGGGTCAACTCGGACAATGGTTGGATCGGCCGGCCGACGCCGGCCTCGCTGCACGTGCGTTGGCAATCGCGATGATCGACACTCACCTCGGCTCCGGGTGCGACGTGGTCGTGCCGCAGCTCTTGGCTCGCCCCGACTTCATCGAACAACTCGAAGCGGTGGCCGCCGCCAGAGGAGCAGAGTTCGTCGAGATCGCGCTCGACGTCACGCAGAGCGGTAGCGATCTCGGCCTTCGAGGAGCGCCGACGAGCCCCTGCCCACTCCACTCACCACGATGCAGCTGATCTTGTAGCGCGCGCTCCCTGAGCGCAGATCCAGTCGCCGAGATCTACGACGCTCTACAGCTTCTGCTCGACGTGCGCCCAGGATGCCATCGGCTCGAAGCTCCTCGCGGAGATATCGACCAGACCCTGACGAGCATTCGTCGAACGCTGTCGGATCACGGCATCGACTGGTAGCACCTTGCGCGCGGCCTTGAAAGCGTTCCCCTACGCCAAGTCTGACAGAGCGCGTCGTATGTCGCTCGTGTTGATGCTCGTTCCGGTGGCTGGCTGCTGGGCTGTTCCTCGGATGGATTGCTGTCGCTGTGGCCCTGGCGATTGTGATGCCAGTGTTGTGGAAGCAGGACCACCACTTCTTCGTCGAATCGCGACCGAGTCGAGGCTCCGCAATTCATACGCTCGAAGTCGGCCGGCACCCAGGTCAGGTGGTGACGTCGATCGTTCCATCGATCGGTGTCCCGTCAGCGTCCATGGCCGCGATCGTGAAGCTGATCGTCGTACCGGCGACAAAGGCAAGGAAGCCACCTCCATCCGGTTCGAAGGTGCCGTCGCTTTCGACGACGAATATGGAGTCGCCTAGCTCAGGATGATTGACGACGACTTCGGAGTCAGGGGCGAGTCCAGTTCCACTGAACTTGACCGAGCCGTCGGAGTTGTCGGCGCAGACCTCACCACTGTCGCTGGAAAGGCACTGCGCAGCGTGGCCCGATCCGCATCCATTGAACGCAGCAACGCTGATCATCGTTGCGACTGCGAGGCTGCGATGACGACCACCCATCATCTGATTCTCGCACGAGCCGAGAACTCTCGATGATCTGCCGGCGCACATCGGCCATGATGCGGTCGTGACCGACGACGACGCCTGCGACGAAGAGCCATCTCAGGTCGTCAACGAGATGATTGCGATCGTCGATGCGTTCGTGCACGGTCATTTCGTCGAATGGGTCGGCGGCGGCAAACTCGGCCTCGAGTGGTCCAGCCCGAGCCTTTCGTCGAAAGGATGGAGCTCACTCCCTGGCGACCGTCCGCTGCGGCACCATGCGGCACAGACAATCGGGTGGCCCGCCTGGCGACCTCGCTCAGCCGTTGAAAGTAGCCGCACAATCGTCGTGCGCTCCCGGCACGATCTGATCGGGCGTCACCGATCGGACGTGCCGATCTCGAGCGGTGCGCCGACTGCCCGATTCACGTTCTTCTGAGCGGTTCCTGCGCCGAAGCGGACGTCCTGGGCAAGTCCCAAGTCTGAGTTGTCAGGCGATGGAATTGTCGCAGGCGCCAGGTCGAGCTGATATGTCGCCGTGCCTTCGTCGTCGCCGATCCGGTGAAAGCCGTTGTTCTCCATCAGGCCGGCGACCGAGGCTTCGTTTGTCAGGTCGACTCCGCCGGTCATTGTGTGAACCGATGGCTCGGTGCGCATCCAATCGATCAGACCCGACAGCAATTCGGTGGCAAACCCCTGGCCCCACAATGCCTCGGCGATGACGTAGCCGATCCGGACATCGACCATCGAATCATCGAGAGGAACCTCCGCGAGAATCACGAGGCCGACCGGACGTGCTGACGCGGCTTCCATGACCAGCAACGTCGAAGACTCAGCATCGCGCTCTTCGATCCATGCCTTCGCTCGGCCAACGGTGTAGTTCCCCTGCCACGACTCCGGGAGCGCGACCGTCGTGCGATCAGTGAGCAGTGCTGCGATCACCCTGACGATGTCGAGGCCGGACCGCCGTGCGACTGCGCGCCACGGGCCGACCTGTAGACGTCCGGTGGCGAAGTCACAATCGTCCAAAGCGCTGGCGGTCACTCGCCCATGCTCTCATCAAGTGGCTCACGGCCGCGTGCTCAGTCTGCTGATCAGATTCGCTCCACACCAAGCGGCCCGAAGAAGCCGGTGGAAGACGCATTCTGGAGCGGGCCGATCCGACCGGACGTGCCGTGCTCGGCCTGTCCTTCAAATTCCGTTGAACGATATGGCTGGTCTGCGCAGTGTCTGGCGAGCTCGGCATCGCCTGTGGCGCCCACGCGACACGACCGCCAGTATGCGTCGTGGACGGGTTGCTGTATCTCTTCGCTGCAGCGCTCGGGGCATCCGTGCACGGTGGACCGTCTCTGCGACGCTGCAAGAACGTCGAACGAACGATGACCATCCGAGTGCTCGTTGCCGATGACCAGGAAATGGTCCGCACCGGACTCACGACGATCCTCGATACCCAACCGGACATCGAAGTCGTCGGCGAGGCCGCTGAAGGCCGCGAGGCCGTCGAGCTCACGCTCCGCCTACGTCCAGATGTCTGCCTGTTCGACATTCGCGTGCCGGCGATGGACGGCATCGATGCCACGCAGCAACTCGCGGGGCCCGATGTCGAGCAACCGTCGGCCGTCGTGATCATCACCACCTCGATCTCGACGGTTGCTTCGGCGCGCTCAAGGCCGGCGCCCGTGCCCGCCGGTCGGGTCGATGGTTCGCCCGGTCCCGGATCGGCGGACGCCTGATCGTGTTGCGCGATCATGTTCGTTGACGCCTCGCGGCCAAGGGCTGTGTGGATCAGGCGAGCTGCTCGTCGACGATCGTGAGCGTCTCGTCGAGTGCGTCGATGGTGCGGTCGATCTGGTCGGTGGTGATCACCATCGGTGGCTTGATCTTCAAGACGTTGTCGTCGGGGCCGTCACTGGAGACGAGGATGCCGCGGCGACGTAGCCCTTCGACTGTCGCAGCAGCACGTCGTGTGGCCGGGGCGAGCGTGTCGTGGTCGTCGACGAGGTCGATGCCGACGAAGAGGCCGCGACCGCGGACGTCGCCGATCGATGTGTGGCGTTCGGCCAGTTCCTTCAGGCGCGAGATCAGTCGGCCGCCGGTCGTCTCAGCGTTCGCCCGGAGTCGTTCGGCGTCGATGACATCCAGGACGGCGAGGCCGGCAGCGCAGGAGACGGGGTTGCCACCGAACGTGTTGAAGTACTCCATGCCGTTGGCGAATGCCCTCGCGACGTGGGGAGTGGTGATCACTGCGCCGAGCGGGTGACCGTTGCCGAGTGGCTTGCCCATCGTGACGATGTCGGGAACGACGCCCTGCCGCTCGAAGGCCCACCAGTCGGCGCCGACCCTGCCGAGTCCGCACTGGACCTCGTCGGCGATGCACAGCGCTCCTGCAGCCCGAGCGTGGGCGTACGCAGCTTCGAGGTAGCCGTCGGCGAGATCGATCTGTCCGCCACACCCCGAGATCGACTCGTGGACGAAAGCTGCAGCGGGAACGCCGGCGCCGGCGAGCGAACGGGCCTGCCTGTCGACGTCGTCGGCGTAGCGAGGTCCGTCGTGTCCGTGCGCTCCGCGGAACGGATCTGGAAGCTCGCAGATGCGAACTCGATCGGACGGGCCGCGGCCACCGGCTCGGTTGAACTTGTACGGGCTGATCTCGACGAGCGACGACAGGTTGCCGTGGTACGCCCAGTCGAGCGTGAGGACGCCGTCGCGTGCTGTGGCCGTCCGTGCGAGTCGCAGTGCCAGGTCGACCGCTTCGCTGCCCGAGTTCGTGAGGAACACGACCGACAGCGGATCCGGGAACAGTGCTCGGAGACGTTCTGCGTAGTCGACGATGTTCGGGTGCAGGTACCTCGTGTTGGTGTTCAAGCGATGCGCCTGCGCAGTGATCGCATCCACGACGCGAGGGTGTTCGTGACCGACGTGCGCGACGTTGTTGACGAGGTCGAGCCAGCGGCGACCGTCGACGTCGATGAGCTCTGCGCCGTCACCTCCGACGATGTGAAGTGGTTCGGCGTAGCTCAACGAGAGCGATGGCGACAGGTTGGTACGTCGGCGCCGTGCGATCGACGTCGTGCTGCGGGTGTGATCGGCGCGGACCGCGAGTCGGTCGACGCCGACGATGAGCGGCGCCGGGTTCGGGGAGATCGATGTCCAGACGTCGCGCTGACTCGCACGGGCGACCCCGTCGAGATCGGTCGACCGGCCGAGCAGGTCGGTGAACAACTGCACGTGGAGGTGAGGCGCCCAGCCACCGTTCTCGCTGCGAGAGCCGACCACCGCGAACTCGGCGCCGCGATCGATGCGCTGACCCCGAACGAGTCGCTCGACGCTCGCGTGGGCGAGGTGGCCGACGAGCATCCAGAACGGGATGCCGTCCGGCGTCCGATACTCGATGATGACGACGCCTCCGTAGTCGCCCGGAAGGTCGCGGACCTCGGACGAATGGATGACGCCGTCGAGTGGTGAGTGCACGGACCGTCCGTCCGGGACGAAGACGTCGATGCCGAGGTGGAGCGTGCGGCGCTCGCCGAACGGTGTGGCGAAGGCGTCGGTGTCGTAGACCGTGCGCAGTTCGGCGTACTTCCCCAGGCTCGGTCGATCGTCTGGGATCGATTGGCTGCGCTCGGCGCCCTGGCTCCAGTCGAGCACGGTCGCAGAAGCCAGGTCATCGTCGACGATGGATGCCGGATCGAAGCCCGCTGTACCGAAGAAGGTGTCGATGCTCCGTTGATCGGCGATCGGGAGATAGCCGCACGCGTCGCGATAGGTCGCATGGGCGAACGCCGGTGGGATCGTGTCGAGCAGTGCGACGACCTCGGTGATCGCCGCCTGGCTGGTGGTCAGATACCCGGCGTTGTCGGGCTGCTCTCGGACCTGTCGTTGGGCAATGGTGATGCTCATCGCGAGACGCTGTCCGGATGACCGTGTCGAGCAACGCCAGTTCGCTCGGATCGAGTGGCGCAGTTTCGTGGTAGCCGGCGATCAGATCGGTTGCAGCAGACAGTGGGTCGACCTGGCCGAACATGGCGTAGGCGGCGGCGACACCGAGCCCGATGATTCGAGGCCCGGTCGCGATGTCGCCGTAGTCGATCAGCGACACGGTGCCATCGGCTGCCACGACGATGTTGTCGTCGTTCGCATCGTTGTGAATCGTCTGCTGGGGGAGCGCCTGCAGCGCAGGGAGTGCATCCGTGAAGGACCGAATCGTCGCCGACGCCCACCCGTTCGACGGTGGGTCGTCGAGCGACGCGCCGAGATCGCCGCACTGGAGCATGTTCCATCGGTACGTGCGTTCGGTCGCAGGATGAACGAACCCGGCGAGTGCCCTGTCGACTCGAGCGACGGTCTGCCCGATCGACCGAAGGAGCTCGGGGGTCGCCGCCTCCTGGCTGACGGGACGGCCCTCGACCCAGCTCAGAAGTCGCGCCACCCGTTCACCGTCGTCGGTGTGAATGGTTTCGCGGGCGATCAGTCGGGGGGAGTCGGTGGAGAGCCCGGCGGCTGCAACGTGCTGGAGGGCGGCGTCCTGCATGTCGAGGTCAGCGGTCGGTGTATCGGGCGAGTGGACCTTGAACACGAAGTGCCGGCCGTGGTTGTCGACCACGAGCGTGTTGTGGTCGACCTCGCCGTCGAGGCGATCACATCGTGAGGGTTCGATTCCGAACTTCGTGCGGAGGAGCGACTCGATCTCGGAGGATTGCACTCGTCGATCTTCGCGGATCGACGTGCGGCACCAGCATCGCGAACTCGGCTGTCGGTCCCGCCGTCGAATCGGGCCACTGGTCAGGTGGGAAGCGGATTCTATTTCCCTTCGGAAACAAAAGTAGGTTGGAGTGATGTCCAACCGAAGCATCGTCGACACGTGGGAACACCTGGTCCGCTATCACCGGACGACCACCGACGCCATGGACCAGCACCTGCGAGCCACATTCGGGCACTCGCTCGAGGACTACGACGTCCTGCACCAGATCAGCGTCCACGACGGCCCGACGAGGATGGGAGACCTGGCCGAGAATCTGCTCGTCGCGAACAGTTCCTGCAACCGAATCGTCGGGCGCCTCGTCGCGGCCGGACTCATCGAACGAATCCGTGGTGACTCGGACGGCCGTGTCGTGCTCGTGGACCTCACCCGAGCAGGGAACTCGTTGAGACGGCGGATGGCGGCACTGCACATCCGTGACATCGAAGCCCGATTCGGCGCGTTGTTGAGTCCGGCTGAGGCGGCCGACATCGATGCGATCCTGCGCCGACTTCTCGACGCACCGCCTGCGTAGGTGTCGAGTTACAGCGTGCGCACGTCGCGCCACGCGTCGCCGCCTGGAACTATCGGAGTGCGGCGTACTCGACCGCGACCTGAGCTCCGAGTCGTGCGTTGTTGTTGACCAGGGCGATGTTGGCGGTGAGGCTCGCCCCGTCGGTGATCTCCACGATCCGTCCGAGCAGGAACGGGGTGGCTTCCTTGCCGTGGATGCCCTTGGCGTCCATGTCGGCCAGGGCCTGTTCGATGATCACGCCGATTTCGTCAGCCGGGATCTCGTCCTCGACCGGAATCGGGTTGACGACGGCGATGCCGCCCGCCATGGCGAGCCGCCACTTGGCAGCCATCAGGGCAGCGATGTCAGCGGGAGAGTCGAGCGTCATCGGCGCGGCGTGGCCGCTGATCCGTGAGAAGAATGCCGGGAAGTCCACGGTTCCGTGCGCCACGACCGGCACACCGAGGGTCTCGAGTGTTTCGAGGGTGAGACCGATGTCGAGGATCGACTTCACCCCGGCGGAGACCACGGCAACATCCGTCAGGGACAGTTCGGTCAGGTCCGCGCTGATGTCGAACGTCCGCTCGGCCCCTCGATGGACGCCTCCGAGTCCGCCGGTGACGAACACCGAGATCCCCGCGAGGGCGGCCAACCGCATGGTGGAGGCCACGGTGGTGGCGCCGTGGATGCCTCGAGCAATGGCATAGGGCAGATCGCGAGTGCTGATCTTGGACACGTCGGGGCTGGTCGCGAGGAGATGCAGGTCGTCCTGGGACAACCCGACGCGGGGGCAACCGTCGAGTACGGCGATGGTGGCAGGGATGGCGCCGCCCTCGCGGATGATCCGTTCGACTTCGGTCGCCATCTCGACGTTCTGCGGGAATGGCATGCCGTGGCTGATGATGGTGCTCTCGAGCGCGACGACGGGGGTGCCGTCGCTCAGAGCCTGAGCGACCTCTTCGGTCAGTACGAGGTCGGGATGCGGTGTGGTCATCTTCATTTCTCCTGGTCGAGTGCGGCTCGAACGAGCCGAGCGGTCAGATCGGGTCGCACGGTGTGCGGGCTGGCAATGGTCAGAGCAGCCGCAGCCTGGCCGAACCGGGCGGCGTCCTCCGGCGATTCACCCCGGAGCAGCAGGTGGCAGAACACGCCGAGCATCGCGTCGCCGGCGCCGGTCACGTCCTCGACGTCGGTCGGCATGGCGGGGATCTCGATGGTGTGGTCGCTCGTGCTGAGGATCGAGCCACGCTCGCCCAGTCGGATCCAGACCAACTCGACGCCACGAGCGTGCAGCGTGAGCGCAGCGCGACGGATCTGCCGGTCGGTGCGGGTGGGGGAGTCGGTCAGTGCGGCGAGTTCGTCCCGATTGGGGGTGACGGCGTAGACGCGATCGTCGAGCACCTCCTTCAGACCAGCGGCCTTGGGAACGCTGACGGGCTCGAAGATGGTGCGCACTCCGGTTGCCAGATCGAGCGCATGGTTGACGGCGTCGGGACTCAGGTTGCCGTCCAGGACGAGCACGCCCGACGACGCGATGACGTCGCGAGCGTCGTGGAGTTGCTCGGGGCCGATCTCCGACATCGCCTCCATGTCGGAGATCGCGACGATGAGTTCACCGTCGGCGTCCAGCACGGCGGTGTAGGTGCCGGTCGGCCGGTCGGTACGAATCACGTGCTCGATGCGCACACCGGATGTCGCGGTGTGGTCGAGCAGGTTGTCGCCCATCGGGTCACGCCCGACGACGCTGATGAGGTGGACATGGTCACCGAGACGAGCGATGTTCTCGGCAATGTTGCGAGCAACACCGCCCGGCGTCATCGAGCCGTGCCCTGGGTTGCTGGTCTCGCTGGTCACCTTGGCGGTGCTGCGGGCCTTGAGGTCGACGTTGGCCCCGCCGATGACGACCGCACCGGGCTGCTCCGCGAGCACATATCCGCGGCCGAGGATCACGCCCTTCTTGCCGAGGTTGGAGAGGTGCACGTTGATCGAGGCCCGGCTCGTTCCGAGTGCTGCCGACAACGCATCGGTCCCGATCAGCGGGTCACGCCGGAGCAGGTCGACGATCTGCTGTTCTCGTTCCGTGAGCACCTTATGATCATAAGCGAGCCTTATCAAAATAAGCAACCGCTTGGTTGTCTGTGACGCAGCGAGCAGCTGTCAGTGGGCTGCGGGCTCGATCGGCTCGGCGTCCCAGATCTGGACCTCGGCGGGGTCGTCGTACAGGACTTCAGCCGGGCTCTTCTTCTCGATGTTCCCGGTGAGCCCTCGGTACATGCCGAGCCCACAGAGCTGTCGGAGTTCGGGGCTGAACGTCCGCATGACGTCAGCGGGGATACCCAGTTGCTGGTTCTCCTGTTGGCGGATGAACCCGGCGCAGTAGTTCATGGCGACACCGATCCGGACCTCGTCCTCGGTCACGTTGGCTCCACCACCGTGCCAGGTGCTGCCGTGCCAGACCAGCACACTCCCTCGGGGCATCTCCGCGGCGATGGTGTCGACGTCGGCGTCGCCGGCGAAGTAGTCGGGGTTCTGCCACAGGTGACTGCCGGGAACGACGCGTGTCGCACCGTTGGCTCCGGTGAAGTCGGTGAGCGCCCACATCGAGTTGCACACCGTGGCCACGTGCGGCTTCGCGAGTGGCTGGATCTGATCGTCGGCATGGATGACCTGGGCGGTCTCGCCCGGACCCAACGAGATCGACGCGAGGCTCGACACGAGACACTGCGGCCCGAGGACCCCTTCGATCAGCTCGAGCACGACCGGATGCGGCGGTACCTGCTGCCAGACCTCGCCGTGGGCGAGCAGGTTGTAGCTGCGAGTCGTCAGGTTCCCCTCGAACCGGTTGTCGGCAGGGCGGCTGCCGAGCACATTCTCGAGCCGATGCACGTCGGCGAGGAGAGCGTCGACGAGCTCGGGTTCGATCGCGTTCTCGACGATCGTGTAGCCCTCCTCCGCGAGCTGCTGGTGGTGCGGAGCGAGATCGATGTCCATGACGCCCACCCTAGGTTCGACGTGCCGGCGGTCGTCCGGGCCGGCTCGATTTGCGATCGACGTTTGCGAGCTTGGCGATCCGACGAGCGATCATCGTCCGCGGGGAATGCCGTTCGACCAAGGCCTCGATCTCGAAGCGTCACTCGCCACCGAGCTCGTTGGAACGGCGAACTTCGCCGAGGGCGTCGATGCGTTCCTCGCGAAGTGCCCACCCGAATGGCGCCGCTGACCGGACCGGCTTGCACCGGTCCGTTCAGCTTCTGAAGTCAGTCGAAGTCAGCTTCGAACAGCATGCGCGGCCGCGCCGAGTGCAGCCGCCTTCGCCAGGATGCCGTGTTGGCGGCGACGGCGGAGCACGACGACGAACAGCAGAGCGAACGCTGCGCCCAAACCGCCGATGATCAGTCGCGAGTCAGAGTCGCTGGCCGGGTCGGTTCGATCTTCGGGAACGGCCCCGAGGCCGTCGCCGGTGTTGATCGTGTCGGTGCCCAATCTCTTGGCGAAGGCGTCGAGGTCCGGCTTGTCCTGCGGGTCGCTGTCGGACGATTGCTCGGGAGCGTCGGGGAAGTCGTTGCCGGAGGCCGGGGCAGCCGGCTTGTTGGCGAGGTCGTCGGACGGCCCCTGAGCGGGATCGCCACCGGTCTGCGGGCGGAGATGTGACTTCGTCATGGCCCGGGCCTACCCGACCGGAGCGATGGTCAATCAGGCGACACAGGCCGCGAGACGCTCAGCTGCAGGCGTCGAGCATGTCGGCGAACGACTCTTCGACGTGGCGTCGGAATTCCTCGGGCTCGGCGATCGCCTCGGGATCGATGAACAGTCCGATGTCGAAATTACCGTTCATCGACAGCGCGGTGATGTTCGCTCCGGTCCCGGCGACCGGGCCCATCGGGATCGTTGCGGTGACCTCGGCTCCGGACACGAAGATCGGGAACGGCGCGCCTCGCAGGTTCGAAGTGGCGAAGTCGATACGACTCGCGGCGGCGCGCGCCGTCGACGTGACGACCGAGGTCGGCAACAGGTTGGCGACGCCGGACAATCCGGTCATGCCGCCTGTCTTCTGCGCATCGAGCTTGGCGTCCTCGGCTGCGGCCATCACCGCGGAAATGCGGTCGACAGGGTCCATCTCGCCGGCCGGCAGCTTCACGGGGACGGGTGTGAATGCGTTGCCGCCCGCCTTCTTGTCGGTGCGGGTGCTCAGCACGAAGCTCGAATTGACGGTGTCGATGTCGACGCCGTGCGCAACGTGGTAGCGGTGTGCTGCCTCGGCGAGGCCGGCCATGAATGCGTCGTTGATGGTGCCGCCGGCGGACTTGCCGACCTGCTTCAAGTCATCGACCTGCAGCTGGACCCACTCGAGATGACGGTGGCGGGACCGGCCCTTCCAGAGCGGCGACGACGATTGCGCTTCCTCTTCGCTCGGCGACAGTTGGGCAGCAGCGCCCTTCACCGTGTCGACCAGGTTGCTCACCCGATCGGTGAACCGCGACGGGTCGGCCGGCCACATCGCGACCTCGCCGACCATCCGTCGACCGATGCCGAACTGTCGGCGCGCCACATGGGTGGCCGACGCCTGGATGTTGGCCCGTGTGCTGGTGCCGTAGTTGCCGCCCAACTCCTTTGCATCACTCTGACCGACCGCCTCGGCGATGATCGCTTCCAGATCGACGTCGGGCGGCGGCGGCTCGTCAGCGCTGACCTGCTGATACAGCTCGGCCATTCGGAGCTGACCGATCCCGTCGCTGACCGAGTGGTGGATGATCGCGAACATCGCCGACCGCTTCTTCTGGACGCCGTGGATCACGACGAACTTCCAGAGCGGGCGTGTCCGGTCGAGCGGCTCGGAGTAGAGCCGCGCTGCGAGGTCGAACAGTTGACGCTCGGTACCGGGGGAGGGGAGCACGACCTCGCGAAGGTGGGCGTCGAGGTCGAACTCGGCGTCGGGCACCCATGCCGGTGTCGAGAGCCGAGCGAATCCGGGGACGACACGCTGGTAGAGGCGCGGCGTCTTGGCGATGCCGGCGCGGAGCGTCTGGCGGAACTGGTCGACGTCGAGTTCGCGGTCCAGGAGGACCAGCGATCCACCGCTCGGGTTGAGCCACGGATCCTTCTCGATGTTCCACATCAGCGCTTCGTGCTCGCTCATGCGGCCGGATGCATCGGTTTCTCGTTCGCGTCGTGCCATGGGATGTCTCTCGATCGTGCGTGTTTGTCAGGGTGTGCTGGTCCGGCCGCGAGGCCGTCAGGTGTCGGTGCCGGGTCGACGCGTTGCTTCGGCTGTCGGGTCGCCGGTGTAGCCGGGTGGGAACGTGCGGAGCAATTCCTCGGTCGTGGGCTCGCGGCGTTCGAGGGCTTCGGTGGGAGCAGGGCGGTCAGTGCCAACATGATCCGCTTGGTGTCGGCGTCCGGGCTGCGGTACTTCAGGTCCACCGGGTCGCCGACGACGGCGGACACGGCGGGTCGCGTGCAGCGGGTTCATGTTCGGGAGGCGCTGACTGCGCGGCCACACGTTCTCGGTGCCCCACAGACCGACGGGGATCACCGGCACGCGGGTCGTCGGCGGCCAGCTTGGCTGCACCCCACCGTCCCTTGAGTTCGGGGTCGAAGAATGCCGGCCCACGCGGGATGGTGCCCTCCGGGGCGCCATCATCACGACTTCGCCGCCCCGGAGCGCACGTGCTGCCGCTTCGAGCGGTTCGTCGGAACCGGATGCCTCGCTCGACCCGGACGCCACCGAGCCCTTCGAGGAGCCGGCCGATGATGCGGGACGTCGAAGACCTCCTTCTTGCCGAGTCCGCGGACGTTGCGTCCGGCGCGAGCGAGCAGCAGACCCATCACCGTCGGATCGAAGTACGACCGGTGGTTGAACACGATGATCGCAGGACCGTCGGCAGGGATCTTGTCGTCGAACTGGAACCGATGTCGGCGTACGGAGCGATCACCTCGGGGCGCATGATCGGCCGAGCCCACTCCTGGATCTCGCGGCCGGCGACCTTGATCACGCCGTTGCGTCTTGTCGAGGTGGCGGACCGGCCAACCCTTCGACCGCCGCCAGCGCCTGCAAGCGGGCGTCGGGGTTGACGGCGACCGGCGTTGCCGACGAGGTCGAGCAGCGGCGCGTCGTAGTAACTGTCGCTGTACGCGGTGCTGCCCGAGAGTCGGACGCCGTGCTGCTGGCCCACTCCTCGACCGCTTCCGCCTTGGCCGGGCCCCACACGAACGCGCCGTCGAGTTCGCCGGTGTAGCGCGATGCTCGTCGTCGGTGCGACCCCAGTCGGTGCCGATCACGCCGTCGAACCCGAGCGCTTCTGCGAGCGGCCTGGTGAAGGCGAGCGGCGACGTCGACGCGAGGACGAGCAGGTCGCCTGCAGCTCGGTGGTCGTCGATGACCGACTGGGCGAACGGCTGCAGGTGCTCGACGATCTCGGCAGCCGCCTTGTGTGCCGCCGTCTCCACGTCGACGACCGACCAGCCGACCGATGCCCGGACGGCCAACTTCGCCGGCTGCATCATGAACCGGGACTCGCCGACGACGTTGAAGATGGTCTTAGCCTGACGACGCAGCCTGTCGACCAGCGGCTCGACGAACGGAATCGACGATTCGGCGCCGATCCCCGCCTCGGCGAGATGGCGCATGAAGATCGGGGTCGACGGACTCGTCGATCAGCGTCCGATCGAGGTCGAAGATGGCTGCAGTGCTCATGGCTCGCCCTAGGGTCGAGCCGACGCAGGTGTCGGTGCTCGCAGTCTTGCGTAAACCCCGATCGTGTCATACTGAACCGGTCGAGGCGAGGGGCGTGTCGGCGAACCGAGGGGCGCACTAGGGGAACGCATGAATCTCGCAGGCTCGATCGACGACCACGATGCCGACACGCGTGGCGGTGATCGACCGGGCGAGCACCGATCACCTACGGCGAGCTGCGTCCTCGAGTCGCCGCGATGCAGGCAGACCTCGGCGGACGAGGTGTCGGACGAGGATTCCGTCGTGGCGACTCGCCACCGGCAACGACGTCGCGTTCGTCGTCGCGACGCTGTCGGTTCTCGGACTCGGCGGCATCGTGATGCCGCTCAACCCGACGAAGCCCCACCCCCGAACTCCTCCGCAAGCTCGACGTCGCCCACCCCGACCTGCTGCTGGTCGGCCACGCCGGCGGCACACCTCGACGACGAGACCATCACCTCGGCCATCGTCGACCTGGTCGAGCTCTCGAGCGCCGCGGCAGCGTCCGACCGACGCCCCCGATCGCGTCGTGGTCGACCGGCCCGACGACGCCGTGGCGTTCTACCTCGCCACCAGTGGCGTGTCGGGCGACGCCAAGGTCGCCGTGCTCACGCATCGCAACCTCGGCTGGGTGCACGAGGCGATGAGCGAGCACTGCGAACCGCCGGTCACGGCGGACGACGTCACCCTCGGTGTGCTCCCGTTCACGCACATCTTCGGACTGAACGTCGTGCTGCTGGCGCACGCTTCGGGCGGGCGCCAGCGTCGTGCTGCAGCAACGCTTCGATGCCGACGAGAGCCTGCGGCTCGTGCGTGACCACGGGGTCACCATGCTCACCGGTGCTCCGCCGATGTGGCAGCGGTGGTCGCATGCGGACGTGCCGGACGACGTGCTCGCCAGCGTCCGAAGTACGCCGCGTCTGGCGCCGCAGCGCTACCGATCGTCGGTGTTCAGAGCGGCCAAGCAACGTTTCGGTGTCGAGATCGCACAGGGTTACGGGCTGACCGAGACCTCGCCGGTCGTCACCCTCGGTCGCGGCTGTCGCGATCCGGCCGACCTCGGTCGGTCAGGTGCTCCCCGGTGTCGAGGTCGCGCTCGTCGACGCCGCGGGCACACCGGTCGATCTCGGCGACGAAGGTGAGATCGTCGTTCGCAGCCCAGGCGTGTTCGTCGGCTACCTCGACGACGTCGAGGCCACCGAGTCCGTGCTGTCCGAGGACGGCTGGTTGTGGACCGGCGACGTCGGCATCTTCGACGACGACGACTACCTCTACCTCGTCGACCGGATCAAGGACATCGTCATCGTCTCCGGTTTCAACGTGTACCCGGCCGAGGTCGAGAACGTGCTCATGGCACACCCGAACGTGCAGGGTGCGATCGTCACCGGAACCGTCGACGCGATGACCGGCGAAGCGGTCGTGGCGCACGTGACCGGAACGGCGACGGAAGCGGAGTTGCAGGAGCACGTCGCCGAACACCTCAGTCGTTACAAACAACCGAGCGTCTACCACTTCCTCGACGAGTTGCCGATCGCCCCGAACGGCAAAGCCATCCGGCGGGCGCTGCGCTGATGGGCCTGCTCGGCGACAGCCCTCGAGACTTTCACTTCGAACCCGCTCCCGAGCTGCCCGGGTCGGACCGTCTCAGCAAGTACATCTTCGGCGGGATCCGCCAGCTCGTCGATCGCTGATGGGACTTCGACGTCGAGGGACGGGACCACGTACCGACCGACGGCCCGGCGATCATCACGCCGAATCATCTGTCGTTCTGCGACTCGATCTTCGTGCCGGCGGCGCTCCCGCGGCGGGTGTGGGCGATCGGCAAGGGCGAGTACATGGACAGCTGGAAGACGAAGCACCTGTTCCCGGCGATGGGCATGATCCCGGTGGATCGTGCGGGCGGCGACGCAGCGATGGCGGCGCTCGATGCTGCTGCGGGGGTGCTCGATGCCGGACGTCTGTTCATGATCTATCCGGAAGGCACACGCTCGCGGAGCGGCAACCTGCACAAGGGCCGCACTGGTGCAGCGAGGCTGTCACTGCGATGTGACGCACCGATCGTGCCGGTCGGCCACGTCGGCACCCTCGAGGTGCAGCCACCCGACTCGGTCGTGATGAAGCCACGGCGCGAAGTCGTCGTTCGCTTCGGAGCCCCGATGTGGACGCACGAATTCGGTGACCCCGAGGATCCACGCACGCTGCGCCGATTCACCGATGCGGTGATGTTCGAGATCGCTCAGTTGTCGGGACAGACCTACGTCGACACGTACGCCGGCTCGAAGGACGAAGCGGGCGTTGCGAAGCCGATTCCGAAGAAGGACGATGCTCGCGTGTCGCCGCGCCGACCGAGCGTCGTCGGCCCCACTCCGCCGGCTCGACCCAAGGTCCAGGAAAGCGTTCCCACAACTGAGGGCCCGGCTCCGATCCGGCCGCCGTCAGGGCGACCGACCGTGCCGCTCCGTCGCCCGGATCGCAGTGGAGCGCTGCCCGAGGTCCCGGCGCTTCGGCTACCTCCTGGTCGACGCGACCGCGTTCCGCACGGTGCGGTTCGATCCGGAAACGACTGACGCTCCTCCTTCACCCCGGGTTGACGCCCGGCCACCGTGTGACCGTGGTTCACTGTGTGCCCATGTCCGACGATGCGTTGATTGCCGGCGCCGCCGCTCCGGTCGGGCAGCGGCGGATCCGGTCGACTGCCGTGCTCGATGCAGGGTGGGTGGTCGTCGCGTCGTGCGCGTTGATCGTCTCTGCCTTCTTCGCACTGGTCGATCTTCCGACGGCGCGGCTTCGGACGGGGGACGATCCGCTTCGGTTCTTCGCGCTCGGGTCTGCCCGTCATCGCCATCGTCGTCGCCGCGATCGGCGCAGCGCGTGGGTCGGTGGTCCTCGTTGCCGTTGCGACCGGCATCGCCACCCCCGGCTTCGCGTTGGCGGGATCGCTCGGTGCGTCGCTGCTGCTGTCGGAGGCGTCAGCGTTCGCAGATGCCGGCGTGGCGATCTCGATCACCGCGTCGCTCATCGGCATCGTGATGCTCGTCCGATGGTTCGTCTATCACCCCATTCCGCTGCTCGGCGATCAGACCAGACCAGTGCCCAGATCGGGTCACGCGCTGATCGCGCTCGGCGGTCTCCTCGCCGTGATCCTGCTCGTGTCGACCGTCGGCGGTGACACGTCGTGGAGCACCGCGTCGGTCGGCCAGACCGTGCTCATGTCAACCGTTGCGGCAGTGGTCGCGGCTGCAGGTGTGACCAGGACGATCGCTGCGGCGTGGCTCGCATGCGCCGCGAGCGCGGCGCAACTGGTTGCTGTGCTCGTCGTCAAGGCCGAGCAGTCGACCATTCCCTTCGACTCGGATCTGGTGCTGCGGACCGGCCCGGCGGGGCTGGTCGCGTTGGCCGTGACCGCCGCAGCGTCGTCCTTCGCCGCAGTTCGGGTCGCCGTCGACGTCGAGCCGGACGTGGTCGAGGACGACGCGGCTCCGTGGCGGTGGAACGTCGACGATTGATCGCACAGACGATCGATCGCACGGACGACCAGGTGCGTCGTCCCAGCGATGGGTCGCCGGGGTTCGTGAAGGAATGTCGACATGACCGATGTCCGAGAAACGATTGATTCGACGCCGCACCGCCTCCCCGTCGTGATCGCCTCGTGCCTGCTCGCCATCGTCGCCGGCGGGCTGCTGTTGTGCTCGCAGCTGACGCTGTTCGATGCGGGATCCTTCGCAGGAGGAGCGGATTTCGACGGCGACAGACTGTTCGATCGTGAGTACCGCCTGGTCTTCGTCCTCTGGCCGGTCCTGGCCCTGGGACTGTCGATGTTCGCCGGACTCAGGCAATCGGCACTGGCGGTCAGCGTCGGTCTGGGCGCGCTCACGCTGTCTGTCTCCTACGGCGTCTCGCTGCTCGTCGGCTACATCGACGCTTTCGGGCTCGGCGGCGCCGGTGACGGCGGCGCCCTCCGCTCGACGGTGTACATCGTCGGCGCTCTGTCGATCGCGACCGCCGCGGTCACCGTGTGGTGGATCGTCGAGCTGATTCGGCGCCCGACCTCGCACACGGCGATGCCGTCGTTGCGGGCAGTCGGGATGGCGGCCTTCGCCGTGTCGCTTGCAGCGTCGATCGTGTCGGTGCAGAGATTCCGTAGCGACTTCGAGATCCCACTGCTGCCGCAGCTCGCTGCGTTGTTCTTCGTCGTCGCCGCGATCGCCGCGTTGGCGAGCGGAACGAGAGCGGGGTCGGCGCTCGCCGCCGCCGCTGCTGCAGCTCGCCTCACCGACACGTTCGACGTGACGGTGATCCGAGGTGTGCCGTTCTCTGTCGTGGCCGAGACGGCGGCTGAGGTCGTCGTGCTCGTCGGCCTCGTCGTCGCTCTGGTCTGCTCGCTCGCTGTCCTGTTCCCGTCCGCAGACGGCGTGCGTTCCGGAGTCGGGTCGCTCCGGTCCAAACTGGCGCTCGCGGACGAGTGGGACGATTGATCGTCCGACTCCGCAGGCTCGGCTTCATCCTCGACTCGCCGTCGGAACTGCTCGCGCAGGCGACCGGTGACGTCGGCGTCGCCGACGTCACCGCTGTTGTCAGACGACGACGTTGACCATCCGACCGGGGACGACGATGACCTTCTTCGGGATCGCCACCACCCAGGGCATCGACCACCTTGGCGTCGGCCATCGCCGCCGCCTCGATGTCGTCCTTGCCGGCGTCGGCGGCGATCACGATCTTCGAGCGCACCTTGCCGTTGATCTGGATCGGGACTTCGATCGTGTCGTCGACCATCAGCGCCGGGTCGGCGACCGGGAACTCGACGTAGGTGATCGTCCCGTCGGTCTCATCGGACTTGCCGAGCTTCGTCCACAGCTCCTCGGCCATGTGCGGCACGAGCGGGTGCGAGCATCGCGACCATCGGCTCGGCGATCTCGCGCGGCATCGCGTCGAGCTTCGTGACCGCATTGTTGAGTTCGATCAACTTGGCGATCGCAGTGTTGAACCGCAGGGCATCCATCTCGGTCCGTACCGTGTCGATCGTCTTGTGCAGCAGTTTGCAGCGTGTCGTCGTCGGCTGGCGTGTCGACCACGTTGCACTCGCCGGTGTCTTCGTCCACCACGTTGCGCCAGAGCCGCTGCAGGAACCGGTACATGCCGACCACATCGCGCGTCTCCCACGGACGGGAAGCGTCGAGCGGGCCGCCGGTCATCTCGTAGCAGGCGCAACGTGTCGGCGCCGTACTGCTCGTACATCTCGTCGGGCGACACGGCGTTCTTGAGCGACTTGCCCATCTTGCCGTACTCGCGTGTGACCGGTTCACCGTTGTGCGTCCAGCCGTCGTCGGCATTGCCGTCGACCTCGGTCGCTTCGACGTTGATGCCACGAGCGTCCTTGAACGAGTCGGCCATGATGTAGCCCTGGTTGAACAGACGGGCGTAGGGCTCGATCGAGCTCACGTGGCCCAGGTCGAACAGGATCTTGTGCCAGAAGCGAGCGTAGAGCAGGTGCAGCACGGCGTGTTCGACGCCGCCGACGTAGAGGTCGATACCGCCCGGATGGTCAGGACGCACGTCGGTGCGCGGGCCCATCCAGTACTTCTCGTTCTCGGGCGCCACGAACCGGTCCTCGAGCGTGGGGTCGATGTAGCGCATCTGGTACCAGCACGAACCTGCCCACTGCGGCATCACGTTCGTGTCGCGCCGGTAGGGCTGCACGCCGCGCCCGTCGCCGAGGTCCAGTTCGACGTTCACCCACTCCTGAAGGCGGTCGAGTGGGCTCTCCGGGTTGGACATGGCGTCCTCGGCGTCGAACGTGCGCGGCGAGAACTGATCGGTTTCTGGCAAGCTCGACGGGCAGCAGGTCGTCGGGCACGGTGTGTGGACGGCCGTCGGCGTCGTAGACGATCGGGAACGGCTCGCCCCAGTAGCGCTGCCGGCTGAACAGCCAGTCGCGCAGTTTGTAGTTGATGGTGGCTTCGCCGTGCCCGTTGGCTTCGAGCCAGGCGTTCATCTTGGCGATGCCGTCGGCTGTGTTGTCGATGCCGTTCAGGTCGAGCGAGTCGCCGGACGAGTTGACGTACGGGCCGTCGCCGACGAACGCCGTGTCGGCCAGGTCGATGTGTCGAGGGTCGGCACGATCCCCTGGTCGTCGAAGAACGACGTCGGTCGGCTGCTGGATGGCCGGGATCGGCAGGCCGAACTTGCGGGCGAACTCGAAGTCGCGCTCGTCGCCGCACGGCACCGCCATGATCGCTCCGGTGCCGTAGCCCATCAGGACGTAGTCGGCGATCCAGATCGGCAGTTGCTCACCGTTCACGGGGTTGGTGGCGGTCGCTCCGATGTCGACGCCGGTCTTCTCGCGGGTGTCGTCCTGGAGTTCGAAGTCCTTCTTGCCGTCGGCCTGCGAGCCGGTAGGCAGCGATCTCCTCGGTCTTCGAGGCGTCGGCGAGTTCGTCGACCAGCGGATGCTCGGGGGAGAGCACCATGAACGACGCGCCGAACAACGTGTCCGGGCGTGTGGTGAACACGGAGATCGGTCCGGCCGGCGAATGCGAAGTCGACCTTCGCTCCATGGCTGCGGCCGATCCAGTTGCGCTGCATCGCCTTGATCGCATCGGTCCAGTCGAGCGTGTCGAGGTCGTCGATCAAGCGGTCGGCGTACGCGGTGATCCGCATCATCCACTGGCGCATGTTCCGCTTGAAGACCGGGAAGTTGCCACGGTCGGATCGGCCGTCCGCGGTGACCTCTTCGTTGGCGACGACGGTGCCCAGGCCCGGGCACCAGTTGACCGGCGCATCGGAGACGTAGGCGAGACGGTGGTCGTCGACGATGTCGTTGCGTTCTGCGGCGCTGCAGCTCGGTCCACGGCCGCCCGTCGGGGGTCGCTCGTGATCCCGCTCTCGAACTCTTCGATCAGCTCGTCGATCGGCCGCGCCTTCTGCTGCGTCGGCGTCGTACCAGGCGTTGAAGATCTGGCTGAAGATCCACTGCGTCCACCGGTAGTAGGCCGGGTCGGTCGTGGAGATCGAGCGACGTGTGTCGTGGCTCAGCCCCAGGCGCCGCAGTTGACGGCGCATGTTGGCGATGTTCGCATCGGTCGTGATCGCCGGGTGGGTGCCGGTCTGCACGGCGAACTGTTCGGCGGGCAGGCCGAAGGCG
This sequence comes from Ilumatobacteraceae bacterium, assembly GCA_963797925.1. Classification (GTDB taxonomy): domain Bacteria; phylum Actinomycetota; class Acidimicrobiia; order Acidimicrobiales; family Ilumatobacteraceae; genus Ilumatobacter_A. The sequence continues at coordinate 1,417,186 of CAWCQZ010000004.1, forward strand.
TCGAACCCCATCGTGTAGAGCACGTTGTGGCCGGTCATCCGCTTGTAGCGGCGAGAAGACGTCGGTTCCGATGAATCCCAACGGATGTCCGACGTGGAGGCCGACGCCCGACGGGTACGGGAACATGTCCTGTACGAACAGCTTTTCGCCACGCTGTGCGACCAGGTCGGCATCACCGAGCGGGCCCACCGGGTTCGGGGTGTGGAAGGTGCCGTCGCTCGTCCCACCGGTCCTGCCAACCCGATCTCGATGTCCTGCGCGAGCGCGGCGTCGTACCGATGTGCGGGGATGCTCGGGCTCGTGGTGCTGGTCTCGTCGCTCATACCGACCCACAATCCTACGGACGTCGCCAGCGCCAGGACCGCCACCGATTCGCTCGGACACCGATTCGCTCCGAGGCGCCTTCGCTGGGATCGGCACAGCGGGGTAATATTTGCCGATGCGCCGCCGCCCCGTCCGATTCGTCGTGAGCGCAGTGCTGGCGACGACCATGCTGCACGCAACGGTGTTCGCCGGTGATCTCGTCCGAGTCGATGGTCCGGTCACCGGAACGGAATACATCTTCGACTACTCGTGCCTCGGGCTCGCGTTCAATGACGTCAGACGGAGCGACGCTAACCGGAGCATCGAGATCGAACTCGAGACGTTCGATGGCGATGGAAACTTCGCCGGCGGAACAGGCGGTTCATTCCTGAGCGGATCAAAGGAGTTCTTCCTCGCCAGGAGTTTCAGCAACGGACTTCGCCAGGGTTCGTGGCGCTACACGGAGCGATTCGAAGGAGAGGGCGACTTCGTCGAGGTCGCTTCGGGTGAGATCGACTGCGTCGAGCCGGCGTCGCAACCAACGACTGTCTTCGTCCCGATCGAACCGACACGCGTGCTGGACACACGACCGGCAGCCGCCATCAACTTCGCTGGCGCGAAACCCGGACCCGGCAGCAGTCTCACGGTCCCCGCCACGGACATGCCAGAGATGCCCGACGGCGTCGTCGCCGTGTCGGCCAATGTCGGCCTCGTGGCGTCGACCGCAAGAGGCTTCGTGCAGATGCTGCCGTCGCAGCAGGAGCCCGGAGCGACCTCGTCACTGAATGCGAGCGGATCGGGTGAGAACGTGCTGAATCTGGCGGTGTCACCGGTCGGGCCAGATGGAGCGATTCAGGTCTTCACGAGCGGCGGCTCCCACCTCACGGTGGACATCAACGGTTATTTCGTCGAGAGTGACGGCCCGGAGACGGCAGGACGCGTCGTGAGCATCGACCCGGAGCGTCCGTTCGACACGCGCATCGATGGTCGACGTGCAACGGCCGGCACCACGACCACAATCGACCTGACATCGTCGGGTCTACCCTCCGACGGCGCTTCGGCGGCGATCGTGAACATCGGCGCCACACGGACCGCTGCGGGACGGGGCTTCGTTCAGGCCGCAGGCGGTGGCTCACTCGTGCCGGGCCAGGCCGCGATCTTGAACACCTTCGGCGAGAACGATTCGGTGGCAGCGCTGGCGCTCGTCCCCGTGACCGATGGGGCCATCGACGTGTTCACCTCGGTCGACACCCACCTCTTCGTCGACGTGTTCGGATGGGTGACCGACGAATCCGCAGCGGCATCCGAGAGTGGCCGCTTCGTCCCACTCCAGCCCGAGCGTCTGTTCGACAGCAGGTACGCCGCTCCGGTCAACTACAACGCCGGTTTCCCGTTCGAGGACGGGCCGATGTTCGGCGAGGTTGTGAAGTCGACCGGTCCGACGGGTGAACGCCTGCCAGGGGTGTCGACCCGGATCGGGATACGGGGTCTACAGGTCGACTTCCGGAGCGACGAGGTGCTGGCGAGCTCGGTCTTCGCGAACATCGCGCTCGTCAACTCGGCAGGGCGCGGCTATCTGTCCGCCGGCGCCAAGGGTCGGGTCGACATCGACCGGTCGAACGTCAACGCCTCCCGGAGCGATCAGAACGTCACCAACGCGGCTGTCGTGCCGTTCTCTGATCAGCAGGCCGGCGGTGCCTTCGGCTTCAACGGGATCGAGGTGTACACCTCGGGTGGTGGGCACATCCTCGTGGACGTACTCGGGTTCTTCACGAAGTAGCAGGCCGTTCGACGGATCAGACGGAGAAGTCGCAGGGCATCCGCTTGATGCCGTTGATGAAGCCCGACACCAGTCGATCGGGCTCGCCGGTGATCTCGAGATCGGGCAACTCGCGGAAGATCTCGTCGTACATCACCTGGATCTCGCGGCGAGCCAGATTCGCTCCGAGGCAGAAGTGCGGTCCGCCGGCGCCGTAGCCCTCCATGTCCTTCGTGTTCGATCGGGTGATGTCGAAGGCGTGACCGTTCGGATACACGTCCTCGTCCCGGTTGCCGGACCAGTACCACATGACGACCTTCTCGCCGGCGGCGATCCGTGTGTTGCCGATCGTGACGTCGTCGTTCGCCTTGCGCCGCATGTGGATCACCGGTGATGCCCAGCGGACGATCTCGTCGGCGGCGGTGAGGGCCATGTCGTCGAAGTTGTTCCGCAGCAGCTCCCGTTGATCCGGGTGGTGCGTCAGCTGGTGCATTCCCCACGAGATCGCATTGCGTGTGGTCTCGTTGCCGGCGACCGCGAGCAGGATGAAGAACGATCCGAACTCCTCGGGAGTCAGTCGCTGGCCGTCCACCTCGGCGTGCATCAGAACCGAAGCGATGTCGTCGGTCGGCTTCGACAAGCGGCTCTCGCCGAGCGCCTGGGCGTACTCGTACATCCCCGCCGCACCCATGATCAGCCCGTCGAGGTCGAGCGTGAAGTCGGGGTCTCCGGCGCCGAGGATGATGTTCGTCCAGTCGAAGATCTGTTGCTCGTCCTCCTGTGGGACGCCGAGCATGTCGCAGATGATCTGCAGTGGCAGAGGAGCCGCGAACGACTCGACGAAATCGATCGCGCCGCCCGATGCCTTCTTCTCCTTCGCGGCGAGCACCAGTTGCTTGGCGCGGACCTTCACCGACTCCTCGATCGCAGCAACCGTCTTCGGGGTGAATCCCTTCTGCACGAGCAGACGGAACTTGGCGTGGCGCGGGTTGTCCATCACGATCATCGAGCCGAAGAACTCCAACGTCTCGGGTGGCTGCTCGCCGAGCGTGATCCCCGCTGCCGAGGAGAAGAGATCGGCCTTGCGGTTGACCTCCTTGACGTCGTCGTAGGTCACCGCCGACCAGAACCCGGGGCCGGTGACGCCGCCCTCGATCACGGAGATCTCTTCGTGGAAGCACATGCCGTCGCCGTGCTTGCTCTCGTGGCGCATCGCAGCGAACGCGGCGTCGCGTTCGTCGAGCGACTTGGTCCAGAACTCGTTGTCGCCGAGATGGGCGTCGGCAACCGTGCGGTAGTCGGGCATGGGCGTATCCTCGCATTCCGTCACAGCGCGTAGCGTGGCGAGCGTGTCGCTCGAGATCATCTGCCCGCAGTGCGAGTCGGACGACGACCTACGCGGCGAGCCGCTCGACGACGGACGCATTCGGCTCACGTGCGATGCGTGCAAGGTGGAGTGGGAACGGGATCCACGCCCGAGGTGTCCGAAGTGCAATGGCGACGATCTGTACCACCGTCCGCAGGTCATCCTCGAGAAATCTCGAGGCACGCAGATGTCGGTGCAGGGCATCCACGTCGAGTACGGATGTTGGGCGTGCGACCCGCCTGAGGTGAAAGTGCGCGGCGGGCGGACCCATCACCTTCCCGACCGCCTCGGCGGAAGCCAGTAGCCGTCGAACACCGATCTCTGAACGATGTTCGGGGTCAGAGGGCGCTGAGTACCTCGCCGAGCCGCTCGAGCGCTGCGGCGAAGTGATGTTCCGCTGGTCGGCTGAACCCGATGGCGAAGCCGTCACCTGCAGCAGTCGAACGGTGATGGGTCACGAGGCCGAGCAGCCCGACCGATGCCGCGTCTGTCGCCGCGAGGACCGTTGCTTCGTCGAGTTGGGCCGATCGGAGATTGGCGATCAGATGCAGCCCGGCTTCGCCCGCACCGACGTCGAGCCATGGAGCGCTCAGCGCGAGCAGGGTGCGGAGGTCGTCGTTGCGGCGTCGATACACGCTGCGCATCGACCGGACGTGTCGATCGAGTTCTCCTCGCTGCAGGAAATCGGCGAGCGCCAGCTGGTCGACCGCCGAGACCCCTGCCCTGATGTTGATGACGGCGAGCAGGTCGCCGCGCAGCGGTTCGGGAACGACGAGCCATCCGAGTCGCAGCGCCGGGCTCAACGACTTGCTCACCGTGCCGCCGTAGACGACCCGGTCGGGACCGAGCCCTTGGAGCGATCCGATCGGCCGACGGTCGTAGCGGAACTCGCCGTCGTAGTCGTCCTCGATGATCCACGCGTCGCGATCTCGTGCCCACCCGATGATCTCGGTGCGTCGCCTCGGGCTCATCGTGATCGCAGTGGGGTACTGGTGGGCCGGGGTGACGACCACCGCGGCGACGTCTGCGGCGCACAGCAGGTCGACGTCGATGCCGTCTGCATCGAGCGGGATGGGGACCGTCTCGAGCCCCGCCGAGCGCAGCGTGTGGACGTGCATCGGCAGCATCGGGTCCTCGATGGCGATCCGCCTGACGCCACGTCGACGCAGCGTCTCGGCCAGGAACCCGAGCCCAGCGCCGTAGCCACCGACGACGTGCACCGCTTGGCGGCTCGCGACGACGGTCCGCGTGCGCCTCAGATGGTCGGCCAGTGCCGAACGCAGTTCGTCGATCCCTCGTGGGTCGGCGTACCCGAGCGTGGCGTCCGGCGCATCGTTCAGGACGCGCCGGACGGACCGCAGCCATCGAGATCGTGGAAACGAACCGGCAGCCGGCTCGCCGGGTCGGAAGTCGTGGAGCGGTGTCGGACCGAACAGATCGTCCTCGTCGTCCGGCGTGGTGGGCGAGCGGAGCGAGGCAACTCGAGTCGCGCTGCCCCGTGCGGCCGACAGATACCCCTCGGCGACCAGCTGGTCGTACGCCGCGACCACCGTCGATCGGGACACGCCGAGATCGGTTGCGAGGGACCGGGTTGACGGGATCGCTGCGCCGGGTGCGAGTCGTCCGGACCGAATCGACCTTCGGAGTGCAGTCTCCAACGCCTCACGCCGCCCGCCACCCGCTGGCACGTCGAGTTGCAGATCGAGCATGGATCCACGGTAAAGGCAAGTGGTGTGAAGTTCGGGAGCGGAAGTGGACTTTCCGGGCAGACCACATCGGAATAGCGTGACCTTCGTGACCTTTCAACGGTGGGTGCGGATCGCTCTCGGGTATCTGAGTGCCGTGAGCATTCAGATCGGAGCGTGGGCGCTCGTCGCTCCGCGCTCGTTCTACGACGACTTCCCGGGCCTCGGACGGATGTGGGTCTCGGTCGACGGCCCGTACAACGAACACCTCGTCCGCGACGTCGGTGCTCTCAACCTCGCCGTTGCGGTGCTCTTCGTCGTCGCAGCGATCAGGCTGGGACGGGACGTCGTGACGCTCGCCGGTGCGGTCGCGCTGGTGTGGGGCGTCCCACATACCGTGTACCACCTGTTGAACACCGACGTGCTCGATGCCGGCGATGTCGTCGTGAGTCTGCTCGGACTGATCCTGTTCGTCGTGCTCGGCGGGGGACTCGTGTACGCCGCGACCCGGCTGCCCGACGAGAGGGCCGTGTCGTGAGGATCTTCGTCGCCGGCGCATCAGGTGTCCTCGGCCGCCGCGTCGTCCCCGCGTTGCTCGAAGCCGGGCACCTTGTGACGGCCAACACCCGTGATGACGACGCCCGCAGCGCCGCCGAGCGATCCGGTGCCACGGCGACGACGGTCGATCTCTTCGACCCGGTCGCGACAGAGCGAGTCGGCGACGATCACGATGCGATCGTCAACGTCGCGACGTCGATTCCGACCGGAGTGTCGTCGGGCCGCAAGTCGGGCTGGGCGATGAACGACCGCCTGAGGTCCGAGGCGTCGGTCACGCTGGCGACGGCAATCGCTCGCCAGGGCGGTCGGTACGTCGGCGAGTCGATCACGTTCCCGTACGTGGATGCCGGAGACGACTGGATCGACGAGGCGCACCCCCGCACCTACTTCTGGGGCAACAAGAGCTGTGTGGATGCAGAAGCAGCAGCCGACTCGGTCACCGCTGCCGGAGGCGTCGGCGTCGCGCTCCGTTTCGCCATGTTCTTCGCCGACGACAGTGCGCACACCGAGTTGATTCGCAACGTCGCACGGCGCGGTCTGTTCGGGCCGCCCGGTCGGCCTGACGGGCGGATGTCCTGGATCCACATCGACGACGCAGCGGCGGCGGTCGTTGCCGCGCTCGATGCCCCGCCGGGGGTCTACAACGTCGCCGAGGCGGATCCGGCGACGCGAGCCGAACATGGCGAAGCGCTCGCCCTGGCCGTCGGCCGAAAGCGGCTCCGTCGGATCCCCGGTCCGCTCGTGCGGCTCGGAGGTGCCGGGATGGCGAGCCTCGCACGTTCGCAGCGCATCTCGTCGTCGAAGCTCATGTCGGCAACCGGTTGGGAGCCACGCGTGTCGGTCCTCGACGCCTGGGCCTCCTGACCCGGTCGACCGACGTCGCAATGGGTCCTTCGTCGTCGGCACCGACCCCGTGACTAACGTGGATCGAATGGCCGACTCGACCATCGCACGCCTCGAAGCTGCTGCCGACTCCGACACGGGTGTCCGGTTCGTCGGCTCGTCGGTGATGCCCGATGGTGAACCCGTCTACGTCGGGTGGCGCCAGATCCACGACGAGGCTCGGGCGGTGGGCGCTGCGCTCCAGGCCAAGGGGCTCGTGCCGGGTGATCACGTCGCTGTTCTGGGTCCGACGAGCCGGGACCTCATCACGATCGTGCGCGGATGTTGGTTGGCGGGCATCGCGTCGATGGTGCTCCCGTTGCCGATGCGAATGGGCTCACTCGACGCGTTCATCGACTCGACCCGCTCACGCATCCGACACGGCGACGCGAAGCTCGTGCTGATCGACGACCAGCTCGCGGACTTCTACACGAGCGTCGCCGGCGACCCTCCGATCGAACCGATGCGCTCCGTCCTGCCGGGTTCGCCCAATGTGCCGACCGGTGACGCGCTGCAGACCCCCGAGCCCGACCCAGAGCGCCTCGTGATCCTGCAGTATTCGAGCGGCTCGACCGGCGAACCGAAGGGCGTGATGATTCCAGACCGCGTGCTCTCGGCGAACCTCGACGCCACATGTGAGGCGGGCAGCGTCGGCGACGGCGAGACCATGGTCTCGTGGTTGCCGCTCTATCACGACATGGGCCTCGTCGGGTTCCTCGCGTTGCCGATGACGAAGGGCATCGACCTCGTGTTGGCTGCGCCCCAGGACTTCCTCGCTCGTCCGGGCAACTGGATGGACTGGATCTCCGATCACGGCGGGACCGCCACCGCCGGCCCGAACTTCTCCTGGGTGCTCGCCACCCGGGCCCTCAAGCGCAAGACCGACCTCGACCTGTCCTCGCTGACGCTGGCGCTCTCGGGTGCTGAGCCGGTCGATCCGGTCGCGGTCGAAGCATTCGTCGCCGAAGCGAGCCGGTTCGGGTTCGAGGCAGGCGGCATCTTCCCCGCCTTCGGCATGGCCGAGGTCGCCATCGCCGGTTGCTTCCCGCCGCGAGGGCGCGGGCTCCGCGTCGACACCGTCGATCGTCAGGTTCTGGAGACGCAGCGTGTTGCCAAGCCGATCGAGATCGACGACCCGGTCGACCTCGGCCTGCGGCGCGCGGAGGCTCGCATTGCTCGGCAAGGCCGTACCGGGGCTCGAGATGAAGGTCGTCGATCCCGACACCCACGAAACGCTTCCCGAACGACACGTCGGCGAACTCCTCCTCCGGGGCACATCGGTCACGTCCGGCTACTACAAGCGCCCGGACGCAACGGCCGCGTTGTTCAAGGACGACTGGCTCTGCACCGGCGATCTCGCCTACCTCCTCGACGGCGAACTCGTCATGTGCGGGCGGATCAAGGACGTGATCATCGTCGGCGGCCGCAATGTGTTCCCGGAGGACATCGAACGCGCGGTCGGCCCGCTCGACGGCGTCCGAGCGGGCAACGTGATCGCCTTCGGCATGGAGGGTTACAAAGGCAAGGAATCCGTCGTCGTCGTGGCCGAGGTCCGCCCCACCGACACGTCAGGCGATCTCGACGCGATCCGCAGCACCATCCACGAGCGCACGCTCGATGTCTGTGGCCTGCCGCCGCGCGACATCATGCTGGTGCAGCCGGGCACGCTCCCGAAGACGAGTAGCGGCAAGCTCCAACGATCCAAGTGTCGGGACGAATACCTCAACGACGACCTTCGGTTCGCCGACTGACGAGTTCAGGGACACCACAAGTACCTTCAGCGGTCATGATCGGCTGGCGGATGTTGACCTGTGCTGCACTTCTGTTCGCTGCAGCGTGTTCGAGTGGTCAGGACGGGAGCAATGCTCCGTCCGCCACACCGACCGCCGCCGACGTCGAGTCCTCGACGTCCACGTCCAGCACGACGACGTCGAGCACCACGTCCAGCACGACGACGACGTCGACGCACCACGACCACGACCACGACCACGACGGTTCCGGCAGCCGTCGAGCCGCTCCGGATGAATCACATCCAGGTCATTGGTTCGCACAACAGCTTTCACCTGCTGCCACCGCCGGCGTTGTTCGGCGGCATCGTCGCGGTGTCGGAGGAGCTGGGCCGAGACATCGAGTACTCCCATCGGACCCTGACCGAGCAGTTGCAGGAGTTCGGCATCCGCCAGTTCGAGCTCGATGTGTTCGCCGATCCCGACGGCGGCCTGTACGCGGATCGTGCCGCCAACGCCGTCGTGGGGCTTCCGGTGGAGTCCGGCGAACCGTCGCTCGACGAACCCGGCTTCAAGGTGTTGCACACGCAGGACTTCGACTACGAGACCAGCTGTCTCACGCTGGTGGTGTGCCTCGGCGAGATCGACGAGTGGTCGGGGGCGAACCCGAATCATCTGCCGATCGTGGTGCTGCTCGAACTGAAGTCGCTGTCGGTTCCCGAAGCAGCGGCGGAGGAAGGCGTGGACCTCGACATCGACCTGCCGTGGGCGGTGCCGGTCGAGACCACGGCCGGGGTGCTCGCCTCCCTCGACGCCGAGGTGCGCTCGGTGCTGGATCCGGACCGGCTGCTGGAACCCGACGACGTGCGCGGCGATGCCCCGACGCTGGCCGAGGCGGTCGAAGGCATCGGTTGGCCGGAGCTCGCCGACAGCCGCGGTCAGGTCGTGGTGGTGCTCAACGACGACAGCGAGCAGCGCGACCTCTACGTCGCCGAGACGCCTGCTCTCGAAGGCCGACCGATGTTCACCAGTTCGAGTCCGGGAGCGCCCGACGCGGCATTCCTCCGCTTCGACGACCCGTTCGACCCCGGTCTCGAAGCCGCTGCGATGTCCGGCTACCTGGTACGCACCCGCACCGATTCGCCCACCGTCGACGCACGTGACAACGACACGTCGAAACGCGATGCGGCGTTCGCCGGTGGAGCGCATTTCCTGAGCACCGACTACTACGAACCGTCCACCCACTTCGACAGCCCCTACGTCGTGAGCTTCACGAACGGCGACATCGCTCGTTGCAACCCGCTGACGGCTCCACCGTCGTGCTCATCCGACCTGCTGGTGGAGTGACCCTCGGGTTCGCGAACCGTTCACCCGATCGTGCTCAGCCGGCTCGCCCGACGCACGCATCGATCCTGAATCGGGGCGCGAGGTGATCGGCGAAGAAGCCCGTTAACGAATCTGGTGATCCGGCGCCCTGTCATAGTGATGACGGTGGCAACGAGCGAACGTGTCGAAGCGGTGTACCGCTCGGCGCATCCCAAGATCTGGCGGGCCTTGCTCGCCGTGGCGGGTGACCCGGACCTGGCGAGCGACGCCGAGAGCGAAGCATTTGCGCAGGCCCTGCGGCGCGGTGCAGCGATCGACGACGTGGAGCGGTGGGTGTGGAAGTCCGCCTTCCGCATCCTCGACGGGTTGCTCGCAGCCCGCCGTCGACCGGCGCCGATCGATCACGACACGACGCCGACGATCGACAGCGCAGACGCCGAGTTCCTCTCGATGCTCGGCGACCTGACGACCCAGCAACGTCAGATCGTCGTGCTGCGCTACGTCGGCCAGTTCAACGCTGCCGAGATCGCCGAGCTCCTCGACTCGTCACCCGGCTCCGTCAGGGTGCAACTCCATCGAGCCCACGAATCGCTGCGCAGCAGCCTCACCGAAGGGAAGACAGCATGACCGACCGGATCGACGACGACCCACTCGACGACGACCTCGTCGCGAAGTTCGCGCAGCTCGACCGCATGGAACCACCCGACAACTGGCAGCGGGCAACCGAGCGCGTCGGGGCTCCGCACGACGGCGATTCGTCGCATCGATGGTGGGCAGCGGCAGCGGCGGCCGTGCTCGTCGTCGGTGGCGTGATCGGCGTCGCAGCCACACGAGGTGGCGAGGCTCCACTCCAGGAATCGGCACCCACCGCGGCGCCGGTCACGTCGGTGCCCGAGGCGGACGTCGTCGAGCCCGCCGTCTCGGAACCCCCTGTTGCCGAGCCCTCCGTGCCCGCCACCGACGTCGAGGGTGGCGTCGACACGGCGGTGTCGGATGCGGACGACACCGTCGCCGTCCCGGTGGTCGAAGGTCTGACGGAGGGGCAGGCGGTCCAGACGTTGAGATCACTCGACTTCGTCGTGTCCGTCGAACGGACCGAGGTCATGCCCGGCGATCCGAACGACGGTCGCGTCGTCTCGCAGGATCCGCTGGCGGCGACGGTGCTCTCGACCGGCGACGAGATCACGATCGTCATCGGTCAGGCGACCATCGCCGCCACGGACCAGCTCGCGCAGACGCTGACGCGATTCGGTGCCGACCTCGCAACTGCTCCCACCGAGGCGACCTCACTCGACGGCGCGATGTTCTGTGGCAGCGAGCAGCTGAGCAATCAGGTCGACCGATCGGTGACGATGGATGTCGTCGGCCGACGCTGCCTCCTGGATCACCATGCCGCACGCCTCCCCGCCGTGTTCGTCACCGAGAGCTCGACCGACGAGGGCGACCCGATCGTCGTGGTGATGCGGACCCGTGCCGACGGCACCGCCGAGTCATTCGTCGATTCGACCCGAGACGACTTCGGATCGGGGGAGTGGTCGTCCAAGGAATGTGGACGATTCGTCGACCTCACATCGTCGACCGACGGCGCGTTCGACGTCGGATGTGACGATCGGTTCGCTCCGCTGACCGAGCCGATCACCGTCGAGCCGCTTCCGTTCCCGGCGTGGTTCCAGCAGCGGACGCCAGCACCGGACTGTGGCTACTTCTCCTCACCTGTCGACGATCCTGGTCCACCTGAGACACGGCTACCACTCGGGTGCATGGCCGATGCCATCGAGAACGGTGAGACCGCCGAACTCGTGACCGTGCACGTCGGCGACGGCCTCCGGGTCGCTCGCTGGATCGTGTCACTCGGCCCGAGCCCGCAGGGCACACCGCAGTTCGAAGTGGCATCGCTCGTCGTCGATCTGCGGGAAGGCACGACCCGTTGGGCCGAGACCCGTTGCGTCGAGGGTGACCTGGTGGACGGTCGCCTCGTCGGTGACTTCATCGTCGACCGGGACAGGCTCGATCAACTCGACCCGAGCGGCACGGTGGTGAGCGACGACGGCACGGTCGTCGACGAGCCGGGGCCGGACGACCGCGGCTCGTTGCAACCGTGCAACGGTCCGCAACGAGTCGAGCGACCGGACGTCAGTCCTTTCGAGGCGACCGGACTGCGCACCGGCGATGTCGGATCGCCACGGTTCGCGGACTTCAACGAGGTCGGCGAATACGACGTCACGGTGGTCACGAGCTGGATGCCGGTCGGTCTGGTCGACGTCGACGGCGTCATCGGGTTCCTTCGCTCTGACAGCCTCGAGTTCCCGCCGTCGCCCGAAGAATCGGTCGAGTTCGACGAGCAGTTCCGGGTGATCTACGCCGACGACGGCGTCACCCGGATCGGTGAGTTCGGCCCTGAAGGATCGGCCATCCTCGATTCCTGAGTCTTTGCGTGACGGTTTCGGGTGTCGGAGCAGCCGAAACCGTCACACAAACCGGGGAACGGGTCAGGCGAGGAGGGGAGCGAGGGTCTGGCCGAGCAACTCGACCCGACCTGCGATGTGGCCGTTCGGGATGGTGTTGATGGTGAAACCGTCGAGGCCGTCGTGGGCGGACAAGAGATCGGAGAAGTGTTCGCCGATCTCCGACGGATCTCCCCACGTGATCAACCCCAGGAACGGCGCGAGGTCGTCGTCGGACATCGACGACGTGTCCATCCCGCGGCGGTCGAAGAAGGCGAGCATGTCGCCCCGAGCCTCGTCGTGGGTCGGAGCGATGCAGACGTTCTTCTGCTTCGACACGGTGATCTCGGACCGGTTGCGACCGAGGGCGTCGCAGTGGCCGGCGAGCACGTCGAGCTTGTGGGCGATCTCGCTGTCGTCGCAGATCAGGTTGGACTCGTTCGCGTATTGGGCGACCATGCGCAGCGTCTTCTTCTCACCGCTGCCGCCGATCATGATCGGTACGTCACCGATCGGCGCCGGATGGTTCATTGCATCCTTGACCGTGTACCACTTGCCGTCGAGCGACGATCGCTCCCCGCGCAGCAGCGGACCGATGATCTGCAGCGACTCCTCGAGCTTCTCGAAGCGATCGGTGAACGTGCCGAACTCGATGCCGAACGCTTCGTGCTCCATCTCGAACCAACCGGCTCCGATGCCGAGCATCGCTCGGCCACCCGACACGACGTCGAGGGTCGTGACGGTCTTCGCCAGCATCGCCGGGTTGCGGTAGGTGTTGCCGGTGACGAGCGATGACAGCTTCACGCGCTCGGTCTCGCGAGCGAGTGCCGAGAGCAGCGTGTAGCACTCCAGCATGTTCTCGGAGGGGTCACCGATCTGAGGGAGTTGGTAGAAGTGGTCCATCACCAGGACCGTGTCGAAGCCGGAGGAGTCGGCCTCTCGCGCCTGGCGGGCGACGACGTCGAACAGTTCGGCGGTCGGGATGCCGGGGTAGGTGAAGCTGGGTATCTGCAGGCCGAGTTTGGTCATTTGAAGATCAGAACACTGTTCCAATCCGTTTGTCAAGACGTTCCGCGTGATTCCGGCTGCGTCGAGATCCTATGCTCGGCGCACCATGAGTGACGGCTGGGAGCGCAGACAGGAGCGCACGCGACAGCGAGGTGATCGACGCGGCGGGCGTGCTGATCGCCGAGTCGGGTGTCGACGGACTCACCATGCGCAAGCTCGCCGAGCGCGCCGGTGTGGCCGTGGCGACGCTGTACAACCAGTTCGGTGATCGTGACGGCGTGCTCGTCGCGTTCGTCAGCAGCGGCCTCGATCAACTCGAGAACGAACTCGACGCACAACCCGACGAAGGCCCGATCGACACGACCCGCCAGTTGTTCGAAGCGCTCGACGGGAGCTTTGCCGCCGAACCGGAGGTGTGGCGGCCGATCTTCGCTTCACTCAAGTCCGGGAGCGGCGGTCACGGCATGGGTGAGGTCGGCGACCGAGTCGTGGCGTACATCGAGACCGACTTCGCCAAGGCGGCGGCCGACGGCCGCTTCGAGGTCGAGGTCGAGGTCGCCGCGCTCGCCCGGCACGTCTTCAACACTCGGATGAACCGGCTGGAGAAGTGGGCGAACGGCGCCATCGACTGGACCGCCTATCGCTCGTCGTCGACACTCGGCCTGGAACTGATCCTGGCGTCGGTGCTCTGCGATCCGCATCGCCGCGATGCGCTGCGCCGCTCCGGCGTCACCGGCTGATCCACGTACGCGCCGGGTCGGCGACTGTGACGGGCGTCATTCCGCATGGTGGAACCGTGTTACCTTGGATCGAAGACCTACGGCGGGATTCGAAGCGACCACCTGAACAGATGATTCGCTCGCGTCCCGATCAATGGCTATGGTCGAACGGGTCGAAGGTGACAGTACCGACGGCGAATCTCACACTCCTAAGGGGGAGCGAATATGAATTGGAAGCATTTGGACAGCGCACGTCGTGACGCTGGTGCAATCGAAGTGGACCTCATCGAGGCCTACGCACAAGGAAAGATCAACCGCCGCAATTTCGTGAAGCGCGGCGCGGTCATCGGTCTCTCGGTGCCGTTCATGGGCGGAATCATCGCCGCATGTGGCGGCAGTGACGACGCAGGCGACGGGAACGTACCCGACACGGGCGGCGGAGACGACGCAGCACCGACCACCGAGGGCTCCTCGGGTGGCGGCGGCGGAGGCCAGGGCGGAACGATCCTCGCCGGCATCCAGACCGGCGATGCGAACTCCGGACTCGACCCGTTGAACATGCTCGACCTCGGCACGTATTCCGTTCTGTCGCAGAGCTTCGAATATCTCGTGGGTCTCGCCGAAGATGGCAGCGGCGGCATCGGGCCGACGGCGCTCGCGTCGGACTGGAGCCCGAATGACGACGGCAGCGTGTGGACATTCACCCTCCGCGAAGGCATCATGTGGCAGGACGACACGCCGTTCACTTCGGCTGATGTCGTTGCCACCCTCGATCGCATGGCCGTCAAAGCGGCCGGCGTCGGCGGCGTGCTCAGCGAAGGCGGCGCAGTGGCCGACGGCGACCTCTCCGTGGTCGTCACGCTCGACGCTCCGAACGGCAACTTCCCGGCGCTGGTCTCGATCTACAACCCGCAGTCGTTGATCACGCCGTCGGACTACACCGACGGCACCACGCTCGACGAGCGTTCGACCGGTACCGGTGCGTGGATCCTCGACAACTTCGACGCTGGCGCCTTCACTGCGACCTTCACCCCCAACCCCAACTGGTGGGGAGGCGACAGTCAACCTCGACAGCATCACGCTGCAGGGCTTCGACAGTGGCGGCACACAGGTGGCCGCCATGGCCTCCGGCGAGATCGACATGATCCAGCAGTTCTCCGTCTCCGACGGCGCGAACCTGCTCGAGGCCGACGGCTTCACGCTCCTCAAGCCGCCGTCGTCGAACCACCGCCAGATCTGGTTCAACACGCAGCTTCCCGAGGGTGGCCCGTTCACCGATCCTCCGAGTGCGCCAGGCGGTGTGCTTCGCAGTCAACCGTCAGCAGATCATCGACTCGATCTACGAAGGTCGAGGCGCAGCGTCGCCAACGACCACCCGGTCTTCATGGACTGGAGTACTTCGACGACATCGCAGGAACAGCGTCCCCACGATCCCGAGATGGCCAGGCAACTGCTGGCCGACGCAGGCCAGGAAGGGTTGTCGGGATCGATCCGGGTCGGCGACCTGCAAGAAGTCCCCGCCGTGGCAGCCATCGTGCAGCAGAACCTCGCCGAGGTCGGCTTCCAGCTGGACGTCCAGTCGGTTCCCAACTCGGACTTCTACGGGATCGGCGACGGCCAGGGTTGGTGCCCGGCCGACACCCAGGACCCGACCACCCGTGCGGCAACTCTGCCCAGATCGGCATCGTCGACTACGGCCACCGGCCCGACGCCCGACATCTTCTTCGGTCGTGCACTCTCCACCGACGGTGACTGGAACTCGTCGAACTACGCGTCGGACGAGTTCGATTCGTTGTTCACCGACTTCCAGAGTCCGTCGACGTCGACGGTCAGAAGACAGCCGTGCGGCAAGATCCAGCGGCTGCTGCACGAGGATTCGCCTGCGTGCTACGCCGATCTTCTTCGACTACCTGTCCGGTCACAGCAGCAACATCGAAGGGGTCGAAGTGACCGCACTCGGTCACATGCAGTTCCAGAAGGCCACCAAGTCCTGATGTCCTGATCGAGGGGCCGGGCCGAGCCCTGGCCGCTCGATCGACGATGGGGTGGCGGACACCGGACCGCCGCCCCATAGGGGTCACCCGTCCGCGAATTTCCTCGGGGTAGACATCTGACAAGATTCATTGGCCGACGACTGTTCTCGGTGCTGGTCACGCTCGGCGTTCTGATGATCGTGGTGACGTTCATCCCGAACCTGTCGCCGGGCGACCCGGCGCGGCAGATCGCGGGCGGCACGGCGACGCCTGAGCGTCTCGCCGAGGTGACCGAGTCGCTCGGGCTCGACGATTCGATCCTCCAGCAGTTCGAAACCGTCGCCCGGTCGGTCGTCACGCTCGACTTCGGCGACTCCTTCTCGGTGGCCAAGGGAGCCCGGTGTTCGAACTCGTGTCCGATGCGCTGTTCAACTCGGCCAAGCTCGTCGTGTTCTCGCTCGCGGTGATGGTGCCGATCTCCATCCTGGGTGGCCTGGTGGCCGCCTACAAGAAGGACACGTGGATCGACCGGGTGATCGTCAACGTGGGGGTGGCACTGTCGGCCATTCCGGACTTCGTGGCCGGTGTGTTCTTGCTCGCCTTTCTCGCGGTTCCCATCGAATTCTTCAAGGTGCAGGGCTCGGCCCCGGCCGGTGCCGGCGTGCTCCAGCAGATGCAGCACCTGCTGCTGCCCGTCATGGCGGTGCTGCTCGTGTACTTCGGCTACATCGCCCGCGTCACCCGTGCCGGCACCATCAACTCGCTCGATTCCGACTATGCACGCACGGCATTCATGCGCGGCCTGCCGACCACCACCGTGTTCCGCAAGCACATCGCCGAAACGCCCTCCAGCCCACCGTGGCGGTGCTCGGCACCCAGCTCGGCTACCTGTTCGGGGGCATGGTCGCACTGGAAGTCGTGTTCGGCTATCAGGGCATCGGCAACCTCATCATCCGAGCGGTCCAGCGCTCCGACTACCCGGTCCTGCGAGCGAGTGTCCTCGTCGTGGCGATCATCTACATGATCGCCACGTTGACCGCCGACCTCATCGTGGCATGGATGAATCCACGAAGCAGATCCAACGATCGGAGGCGACTGATGACCGATCGATCGACGAACCAGCCGACACGCCGCCCGACGCCGATGTCGCCGCCACAGAGGTCGGACAGGAGGAGACCTCGGCAGTCGAGCCGACCGGTTCCGGCGATGCCACCCGCAAACAGGTTCGACGTGAGCAGTTCGGTGTACTGATCAAGAGCCCTGCCTTCGTCATCGGTGTGTTGATCGTCGGCTTCTGGATGCTTCGCCGCGATCGTGCCGCAGTTGTTCACGTCGCTCGATCCCAAGGACGTTCAGTGAAGCCGGCTCACAAACCAAGCCGGGTGGCGACGCCTGGTTCGGCACCGACCAGGTCGGTTCGACGTGTTCGCTCGTGTCATCTATGGCGCACGACCGATTCTGATCGTTGCGCCGCTCGCCACCGTGATGGCGATCATCGGTGGGCACCTTCCTCGGGCTGATCATGGGCTACTACCGGGGCTGGGTCGACGAGGTCCTCAGCCGAGTCGTCGAAGCGGTCCTGTCCATTCCGGTCATCCTGATGGCGATCCTCATCATTTTCACCTTCGGCGGTTCACGCTCGGTCGTCGATCTTCACGATCGCAGTGCTGTTCGTGCCGGCGATCACCCGAACCATCCGGTCGGCGTCGATCGCCGAATCGGACCTCGACTACGTCACGTCGGCCAAGATGCGAGGTGAGTCGGGCTTCTTCATCGTCACCCGGGAGATCCTTCCGAACGTGACCAGCCTGGTGGTCGTGGAATTCACGGTCCGCCTCGGCTACGCCGTCTTCACGTATGCCACGCTGGCGTTTCTCGGTTCGTCGGTGCCGACTCACCGATTCCGACTGGGGCAATCGACGTGCTCGGGCAACTACGAGCAGATCGTCCGCGACGTCTGGTGGCCGTCGATCTTCCCGGCAGTCGCCATCGCCAGCCTGGTGATCGGTGTCAACCTGATCACCGACACCATCGACAAGGCATCAAAGTCATGACCAGTCACCGAGACCCGTCACCGAAGAACCGATTCCGACCCCGAGCTCCGGCACTCGCCATCGACGAACTCGACCTGTCGTACGTGGTGCGCGGCACGCCACGTGCAAGTGCTCCGTGGCGTCTCTTCGAGGTCCGTCCGGGCGAGGCCTACGGACTCGTCGGCGAGTCGGGCTGCGGCAAGTCGACCACGGCGTACGCGGCCCTCCGCTACCTGCCGGCAACGGCGTCAGATCGATAGCGGCCGGGTCACGTCGGCGGTGAGGAACTGACCGCCATGTCGCGCCGCGAGCTACGCGAGTTCCGTGCGAAACGTGCATCGATGGTGTTCCAGGACCCGGTGCAGGCCGTGAACCCCGTCCTCAAGATCGGCCGCAGGTCGCCGAGGCGTTCGAGGTCATGGGGCAGTCGAAGTCCGGAAGCCAAGGACTCGGCGCTCGAAGCACTCGAACGAGTTCGCATCGCCGCGCCCGAGAGTGTCATGGAGCGCTACCCGCATCAGCTGTCGGGTGGCATGTTGCAGCGTGTCGTCATCGCCATGGGCTTGGCGTGCGACCCGACGCTCCTGGTCCTCGACGAACCGACCACCGGTCTCGACGCCACCGTGGAGGCGGAGGTGCTCGACCTGGTTCGGGATCTCCGCTCCGAGCTCAACTCTGCGATCCTGCTGATCGCACACAACCTCGGCGTGATCCGCACGATGTGCGACCGCGTCGGCGTCATGTACGCCGGCAAGATCGTCGAGGAGGGCACGGTCGACGAAGTGTTCGACAACCCGAGCCACCCGTACACGAAAGGGCTGCTGAACTCGGTCCCTCGACGTGGTCTTCGCAAGACAGACCGAGAGCTGTTCGCTATTCCGGGGTCGGCTCCGCCGATCGGTGCCTCACTGCCGACCTGTACGTATGTCGATCGGTGCCCGATCGCCACCGACCTGTGCCGTGATGAGGTGCCGCCGATCATCCAGCGCTCCGACGGTCACTGGACGCGGTGCCACCATGCCGACCGGATCGACGAAGTTCCCGAACCCGACGAGGTCACGGTCGACTACGACATCGGCACCGAGCAGATCATCGGCGTGAACGGCGTGTCCAAGACGTTTCGCCAGCGCGGCAACGACGTCCCGCGCTCTGGTCGGTGTCGACCTCGGCTTCGCTGAAGGCGAGACACTCGGTCTGGTCGGCGAATCCGGTTCGGGCAAGTCGACGCTGGCCAAGACCATGCTCGGTGTTCACGCCGCCGACGAGGGTGGCGAGATCACCCTGCACGGGCGCAAGATGGCCGACAAAGCCACGTCACGTGTCACCGAGTCGGTGCGCGCCATCTCGATGGTGTTCCAGAATCCTGATTCCGCGCTGAACCGGGCGTGGACCGTGCGCCGCATCCTCGAACGCAGCGTCGTGAAGCTGACGGGTGTCAAGGGCGACGACGCGACATCGTCGGGTCGAGGAGATCGCCGAGGCCATGCAACTCTCGCCGCGTCACCTCGACATGCGGCCACGTCAGCTCTCCGGCGGACTCAAGCAGCGGGTGGCGATCGCCCGTGCGTTCGCAGGCGACCCCGAGGTCGTGGTCTGCGACGAGCCGACGTCGGCACTCGACGTGTCGGTTCAGGCGGCCATTCTCAACCTGCTGGCTCGCTTGCAGAACGAGCGAGCGGTCCAGCTACCTGTTCATCAGCCACGACATCGGCGTGGTGCGCTACCTCGCCGACCGGATCGCAGTGATGTACCTCGGTCGGATCATGGAGATCGGCGCGACGCAGACGATGTTCGAAGGCGTGAACCATCCGTACACCGAGGCGCTGCTCTCCGCGGTGCCCAGTGTCGACGGCATCGCCGAGGACCGCATCCCGTTGACGGGTTCGATCCCGTCACCGGCCAATCCGCCGCCCGGTTGTGTGTTCCACACTCGTTGCCACCGAGCGATCGCAGGGTCTGTGCGAGGTCACCGAACCGGAGATGGTCGAGCTGTCGCCCGGTCACAGCATCAAGTGCCACCTCACGGTCGAACAGTTGAAGGAACCGATCGAGATCGACCGCGAGGCCATCATGGCCGAGCCGGTCGCCGTCGACTGACCTGACATGCCGGGGGAGTGATCCCCGTCGCCCCGACGTTCTGTCAACGGCATCGTGACACTCTCGGCTGTTGGATGCTCGTGCCACGGTTTGCCGTGATGCGGGCGCTGTTCAGGAGCGGATCACCCACTCGACACCGTCGGCGGTGTCGCGGACCTCGATGCCCGCAGCGTCGAGACCGTCTCGCACAGCGTCGGAGACGGCGTAGGCCTTCTCCTCGCGTGCGACACGACGAGCTTCGAGCGCTGCCTCGACACGACCGGGCCGAGCACCTCGCGTTCGTCGCGCAGTCCGCCCGTGGCGGCATCGCCGAGCTTCACGATCATCGATCGCAGCGCACGCCGCGCCTGGTCCATCTCGTCGGACTGGAGCGTGTCCGCCGACCATTCGACGATCGCCGCGTCGAGGTCGAGAATCGCACGCCACCGCCTGCTGACGAGTCGCCGGCGTCGATCGCGCGGCGAACTCGGCTTCGAGCCGCGACGCGGTCGCGCCGAGCGACATCGAGTCGCGCTGCTCGACGCCGTCGAGGGCTCGGACTGCGTCGATCGTCGGGTTCGGCGGCAACCGGAACGTGCGTCGGAGACGTCGCAGCCGGCGTCACCACCAGCCGCGGATCACGTCGAGCGGGATCGTGTTGCCGGCTTCGTGGCGGACGGACACACCCTGTCGGCGCAGTGTGAGTCCGCCCTTGCCGACGATCTCGGCGGTGTCGGCGTCGAGGTCCATGATCACGCCCGTGTGTTCGTCGAGTCCGAGCACGAAGGCGCCGTCGGGCAGTTCGGGTTCGAGCATCGCGAGACGACGTTCGCCCAGGTAGCAGAAGCCGACGTGTCGTGGTTGCCGCCCTCCTGGTTGTCGTAGTGCGGGATGACCGCGGCGTTGATGCCGATCTCGGCGAGCAGGTCGAGGCCGGGTTCCCACCACGGGTCCATCCCGACCTTGTAGATCTCGTAGACCGGCACGGTGGCGCAGCCGAGGGTCGAGCGCCGCTGCCGACGAGAAGACCAGCGCGCCGCCACCGCCGTCGGCGACGGGCGCGAGCTTCTCGGCGAGCACGTCACGCAGCGAGGTGCGCTGCCACTGGCGCAGGGCGAAGGTCGGGCTGCCGGGTCCGGCGAACACCCAGTTCGCGTCGCGGATGCTGGGTCATCGCCGCCTCGATCGCGGCGCGTGTCGCCGGTGTCGGTCCGAGTCGAGTCCGGCCACGGCGACGTCCTTGCCCATCGGCGTCGCTGAAGTACTTCGTGGTGGCGGCGGCGAGAATCGGCGCGTTCTCCTGGAAGCCGAACGGCGTGTCGAGCATGACCGGCATCGCGCGGTCACCGTCGGCTTCGAGGCGTTCGAACACGCGACGGTGCGGGGTCTTCATCGTCGGGGCGGTTTCGCCCGATCCCATGATGACGAGGAGGCGGGGAAGGGTCATGTCGGGGTCTCCGGGCGGTCGGTGACGTGATGGTCTGTCGAAGAAGTCGGGGTCGGTCGACGAGTCGTGGAGGAGCGCAGCGACCGCAGCGGGTTGCTGTGCGTGCACGTCGTGGTGGGCGGGGCTGAACCAGTGTGCCCGGCCGTGGGGAAGTGCGGTCACGGCGTCGTCGACGCCTCGACGTCTTCGACGAGGTCCAGTTCACGTCGCCGGTGTCGGCGGGGATCAGCAGACGTTGGGTGCTCGAACGTCGGGGTACACGCTCGACGGTCGGTGCTCCCACAGCCCGCGGAGCACGGTCAGGTGGCGCTCGAAGGTCAGCCACGGAGCGATCGTGCCGTCGTCGCGCACTTCGAAGTTGGCCATCGTGCCGGCTCGACCTTCGGCCGGGCCAGTCGCGTGCGGAGGTGTCGAGCCAGCCCTGCATGGTGGCCAGCGGCGTGCCCGGCGAGCCGCGGCGGAGCGAGCGCCTCGGCACAGTCCTCCCACCTCGGGAAGGCGGTCTGGAGAGGTCGATGAAGCCGCCGTCGACGCATACGACCGATGCGACCGTGTCAGGGTGACGGTGCCCGAGTTCGAGCACCACGTTGCCGCCCCACGACTGCCCGGCCACGGCCGGCCGATCGAGTCCGAGTTCGGCGATCAGGAGCGCGAGGTCGTCGGCACAGTTCGCGACGTCGTAGCCGTCGTCGGGCTTCGACGAGCGGCCGTGCCCGCGCTGGTCGACGGTGACGACGAGGTGACCGACGCGCGGCGAGGCGACGAGCGACGCCGTCCCACAGGCGAGCGTTGGAGGCGAGCCCGTGCGTCGAGCATCCACGAGCGGCAGGTCGGAGCGACTCCGCCGGCGGGTTCCCAGCGCAGGACGTGCAGTTCGACGCCGGACGCGATGGCATGGAACTCGTGCGACGGGTTCGACACGGTGGCAGCGAGGTCTTCGGGGTCAGTCACGGGCTGCATCCTGATTCGTTCGATGAGTTGGAGCATCTCGATGGAACGCACGACGGGTCGCGGCCATTCCGCTTCTCCGCGCACGGCCGCGGCGAACGCTTCGACCATCGACTGATACGAGTCGTTTGCGGTCATCGAGTACGACTCGTCGCCGTCCTTGTCGGAGACCGTGTAACTCTCGGCGCGCTCGCGACCGGTGAACGCTTCGTCCGTCACCAGGACCTGACCGGTCGAGCCCACCAGATCGGAGTGTCTGCACCTCCTCGTCGACGAACGAGCACCGGATCGATGCTGATCTCCGTCGGGCCACGTCATGTCCGCAGTGGTCCATGCATCGACGCCTCGATCCGTGAGCTCGTGCTCGGCGCGGACTTCGGTCGGCATCCGAACAGTTCGACGATCGCCCCGAGGCAGTAGATGCCGACGTCGAGGAGGGCTCCGCCACCCTGATCAGGGTCCCAACGGTAGTTGTCCGCCGCTTCGGGGCCGATCGTGAAGGTGAAGGCTGCGTCGATGTGTTCGAGCGGTCCGACGAGACCCCATTCGGCGTCGTCCAGCACACGGACGTACCGATGGTGGAACGGCGTCATCCAGGCTTCGGCGAGGATCACGCCGGCGTCGGCGCAGGTTGCGGCCATCGCTCGTGCGGTCGCCGAATCCGATGCCAAGGGCTTCTCGCACAAGCACGTGCTTGCCCGCGGCCGCGGCCTTCTCGGTCCACTCCTGGTGCATGCCGTTCGGGAGTGGAATGTAGACGGCCTCGACGTCGGGATGCTCGAGCACGGCTTCGTAGGAGCCGACGTCGGTCGTCAGCCCACGCGATCGGGAACATCACCGCTTCGAGACGCCGTCGCCACCAGACGTGGCGTTCGGTGCCTGGCGGATCGCCGGCAGCACCGCTGCGTTGGCGACGAACGAGTTGGCCCCGATGACACCGAAGCCGACGGGACGACGTCGCGCTCACGGGCAGTTCGACCAGTTCGCCGCCGTTCGCACCGGATCGGTGGGCGGCTTCGAGGACCGACACGACGTCACGCGACTGCTCGGGTCGGACCGCCAACGGTTCGTCGAGGAGCAGGTGGTCGGCGAGGTTGCGGTGGAATCCCCAACCCGGATGCGGGGCGGGTTTGCACCTGTCGACTCGATGATGCCGTGGTCGCCGTCGTAGCGGGCGAGTGTGAGGTCGACCGGGCGCTCGGCGTGGTGCGACACCGTCGCCTGATAGCCGCTGTCCGGCGAGCACGGCGTCCTGTCGGACCGGCTCGTACTGGCCTTCGAGGGTGCCTGCGGTGCCTTCGATGTGGAATTTCGGTCGGCGGATCGCGCACACGTCGCTCTGGCGGAACGTGGCTTCGCGACCGTCGGCCCACTGCATCCACACCGACAGCTGGTCGACGTTGGTGGTGTCGTGCCACACCCGGGTGTGCGCGGAGCACAGCACCTTGCGCGGCGCCGACGCCGTAGTGCTGGATGATCCAGTCGATGTGGTGCGAACCCCAGTCGTAGACGGCGCCGCCCGAGACCGAGTCCTCGGAGTGCCAGGCCCGACACGGGTGTTCGAAGCTGCCGACGAAGGTCTCGATGTTGAACACGCTCGCCGAGGTCGCCACGGTCGATGAGGCGACGGATCGCCAGCCAGTCGGTGTCCCATCGTCGGCTCTGATGCACCGAGATGACACGATCGACTTCGTTCGCCGTCTTGATCAGCAGGTCGGCGTCGGCCTCGGTGAGACACATCGGCTTCTCGACCACGACGTGCTTGCCGGCACGGAGCAGTTCCAGCGCGAGTTCGGCGTGGAGGACCGGAGGAGTGGCGACGATCGCGATGTCGACACCGTCGTCGGCAGCGAGCGAGGTGCCCGACAGTCGTGACCGCGCAGCTCCGGGAAGTCGAGCGTCGCGGCGTCGAGTCGGTCCGGCGAGTTGTCGGCGGCGGCGACGAAGCGCGAGGCCGTCGGTCTCGGTGGCTGCGAGGCCGTGCAGGTAGCCCATGCCGCCGAACGGCCCGTAGCCGACGACGGCGACGCCGAGGTCCGCGAGCGGCGTGCCCGACGACGCAGGGAAGATCGGGTCGGAGAAGACGACGGACGAACGGTCCGAGCGTGTTGTGGACGTCGACCGAACCGACGGTCGGCCATTCCGACCGTGACCACGCGTCCCGTCGACCCGGACGGACGACGATCGTCGGGTGGTGTCGGAACCGCACGCTCGTCGTGGCGGCGATCTCGGTGCACGTCGCCGGGTCGAAAGGGTCGAGGGTCAACAGGGCGGTGGTGATCGGGACCTCGCCGTCGAGACGGACGGCCTCGGGGCGGTCGGCGAGCGTCACGAACCATTCGGTGTGAGGCAGCGACGATGCGACACGTGGCGCCCGCCAGTGCGTGCGGCGAGCTCGTCGCCCGGCTCGGGGACGAGCAGCACGACTGCCGCCGGCACGGGCGTGCGCTTCGAGGGCCGTTGCCGTTTCGGTGTCGAGTCGGCCGGTCGACGTACGGACGTCGAGAACAGCGGTGACTGCGGCGGTGGTGGAGGTGTCGATGGTCATCGAGGTACTCGGTTTCTTCGCGGGGCAGGGTGAACGGTGCGGGGACGGTGTCAGTGATGATGGTGGAGCGAAGCTGCGAGCACGACCGGATGAACGATGCAGAAACCCGACGCTCAGTGTGTTTGCGAGCTGGACGCAACTAAGGTTGCCGAATGTTCTCCATGAGAAGTGTCGGGTCCGTGGCGGTCGCGGCGTCGATCGTCGTTGCGTCATGCGGTGGTTCGGATGATTCCACGGCATGTCGACGATCCTGCCGGATCGGGCGATGAATCATCGGAGTTGACGGTCGTCACCACCGTTGCACCGATCACGTCGATCGCGGCGAACATCATCGGTGATCGTGCCGACATCGTCGGCATCGTCCCCGAGGGCACCAACTCCCACACCTTCGAGCCGCCACCGTCGGCAGCCCAGTTGCTGAGCCGAGGCCGACGTCGTCTTCATCAACGGTCTGCAGCTCGAAGAACCCACCAAGGAACTCGCCAACGCCAACCTCGCCGACGGCGTTCCGCTGGTGGAGACTCGGCGACGAGACGATCGAGCCCGACCAGTACAAGTACGACTTCTCGTTCCCCGAGGACGAGGGCAAGCCGAACCCGCACCTGTGGACCGACCCGACGCTGGTCAAGGTCTATGCCGACATCATCCTCGAGACGATGATCGAGGTCGATCCCGAGGGCGAAGCAACGTACACCGAGAACCACGCAGCCTTCATCGAACTGGTCGACGAGTTCGACGCCGCGGTGCGGAGCTCGCTCGACACCGTCCCGAGGACATGCGCAAGCTCGTCACCTACCACGACGCGTACGCCTACTTCGCCGACACCTACGGCTGGACCGTCGTCGGGCGCCATCCAGCCCGCCGACTTCGGCGAGCCGACCCCGACCGAAGTGGTCGACGCTGATCGAGCAGATCGACGCCGAGGGGGTGCCGGCGGTGTTCGGCTCCGAGGTGTTCCCGTCGCCGGTGCTCGAACAGGTCGCCAACGAGACCGGAGCCGAGTACATCGACGACCTCCGCGACGACGACCTGCCCGGTGACCCCGGCGATGCCGAGCACTCGTGGCTCGGGCTGATGAAGTTCAACTTCGTGACCATGACCGAGGCGCTCGGCGGCGACGCATCGGCGCTCGAGCCGTTCGAGGTCCGCAACGTCGTGCCCGACGAGGCCGACGTACCCGCAGTGAGGCAGCCCGATCGCTCTGGCCGGCGAGGTTCGGGCAACTGATCGTCGCGGACTCCATCACGGTCGCCTACGGCGCCGAACCGGTGATCTCCGACGTCGATCTGACCGTCGAAGCCGGCGACCTGATCGGCATCGTCGGGCCCTCCGGCTCGGGCAAGTCGACGCTGCTGAAGGCGTTGCTCGGCGGCATCGAGCCACGAGCCGGAACCGTCACCCGCCGCAAGGGTGTCACCGTCGGATTCGTTCCCCAGGTCGAGAAGATCGATTGGAACTTCCCGGTCACCGTCGCCGAGTGCGTCGGCATGGCGCGTGCGAGCGGTCTGGCGGATCGCCGTGGATCACGCAAGCAGAGCGAGCGGAGATCACCGACGTCCTCGACCGGTTGGGGCTGCACGACCTCGGTCGTCGCCACATCCGCGACCTGTCGGGCGGTCAGCAGCAACGGGTGTTCCTCGCGCGTGCGCTGTTCACCGGCGCGCAAGGTCGATCTTCCTCGACGAGCCGACGTCGGGCCTCGACGTTCGCACCCGCCACGAAGTGCTCCACCTGCTCGCGCGACCTGAACGAGGAGGGCGTCACGATCGTGCTCGTCCACCCACGACCTCAACGGCATCGCCACCCACCTGCCGACCTCGTGTGTCTCAACAACCGTGTCATCGGTGCCGGGTCGCCCGAGGACGTCCTCGTGCCCGACGTGCTGGAGCAGACCTACGGCTCGCCGATGCAGATCCTCGAACACGGCGGCATGCGCGTCGTCGTCGACGCCGGACCCGACGGAAGCGTCGTTCCCTTCCAGACGTGCCGTCGGGCGACGGATGACATCGATGAACTGGACCGACCTGACGGCGCCGTACGCATTCGAGTTCTTCCGCAACGGCGTCGTACGTCGCGACGATGGCGGGTGCCCTGTGCGGCCTGGTCGGGCTGCTACGTCGTGCTGCGCAACATGAGCTACATCGGCCACGGCCTCTCACATTCGATCTTCGGCGGCTACGCCGTCGCCGGCTCTGATCGGTGTCAACCTCTTCCTCGGTGCCGGTCTCTGGGGTGTCATCACGGCCCTCACGATCGGTGGCGATCGTTCGACGTCGACCGATCGGGTCCGATGCCGCGATCGGTCTCGTCACCACGGCGTCGTTCGCACTCGGCATCGCCCTGGTGGCGCGGTATCCGAACAACGGTCGAAACGCCGACGCACTCCTGTTCGGCAACGTCCTCGGCGTGAAGGCGAGCGACGTGTGGATCGTCGCAGCGGTGAGCGTGGTCGCTGTTGCGTTCATCGTGCTCGTGTACCGCCCGTTGTTGTTCACGACGTTCGACGAGGAGGTCGCCAAGGCAACCGGCGTGCGAACCACCTTGATCGACACGCTGTTGATGGTGATCCTCTCGGCAACGGTCTTGGCGACGATGAACGTCATGGGCGTCACGCTCATCGCCGCCACACTCGTCGTCCCGGCGGTCGTCGCTCGGATGCTGACCGACAGCTTCGCGAAGATGCTCGGCATCGCCACGGTGCTCGGCGCGATCAGTGGGTTCGTCGGAATGAACCTGAGCTACCACCACGACCTGCCATCGGGCTCCACGATCGTGCTCGTCGGGACGTCGTTCTTCGTCGTCGCCTTCCTCGGCGGTGGCCGCCTCCGACGACGAGCCGGCACCGTCGCCCACGCGCACTGACGACGACGACTCCAACCCGATGCGGATCAACATCGAAGTCTTCGCCGGCTTCGTCGTCTTCGCAGCGATCTACTGACATCTGCGTCAGTCCACGCGGTCCTCGAAGGCCATTGCCTCCGCTACCGTCGAAGCCATGAAGCCGGACGGGAAGAGCGCATTCGATTCTCGCTCCTGGCCGCCCGAGGAGGCCGAGGAGGCGTTGCGCGCCTACGGCTGTCGAATCACCCAACCTCGGATCGCCGTGCTGCAAGCGCTGCTCGAACTCGGAGGAACGGTCGACGCCGCCACGTTGACCGAACGTGCGCAGCGACTGGCGCCGGGGATCCACGAAGCAACCGTGTACCGCACCGTCAACACGCTCACCGAGGTCGGTATCGCAAGCCACGTGCACGCGGGGCACGGCCCGTCGCTGGTTCGGCTCGGTGGCGACCGACGACTGGTGGCCGTCTGCGATCGATGCGGGCAGGTCGAGGCGGTCCCGGCCGAGCCGATCGACGCGCTGGTCGACGCGATGCGCTCCACGTCCGGGTTCCACCTGCATCCAGGTCACTTCGCCCTCGAAGGCACCTGCGCTGCGTGCGCCGACTGACGACACCTGCACCACCGGATCCCGCCGGATCGGAGAGACTGGACTGATGCCACGCCGCTTCAGTCAGGTCGACGTCTTCGCAACCGGAGGCGTCGCCGGCAACCCGGTGGCGGTCGTCCACGATGCGACGGGCATCACCACCGAGCAGATGCTGGAGATCACGGCGTGGACCAATCTGTCCGAGGCGACCTTTCTCCTGCCACCCACGGACCCCGACGCCGACTACCTGGTGCGGATCTTCTGCCCGGGACGCGAGCTGTCGTTCGCCGGCCACCCGACGCTCGGCACGTGCGCCGCATGGCTTGCCGCCGGCGGGGTCCCGAAGGCTGCAGGCCGCATCGTGCAGGAGTGTGGAGCGGGGCTGATCCCGATCCGTCGGTCCGAGGACCGCTTGGCGTTCGCCGCGCCGCCGATGACCCGCTCCGGTCCGATCGAGGCGGAACTGCTGGCCGAACGTCTGCAGCAGTTGAGCCTGACCGCTGACGACGTCGTCGCCTCGTCGTGGATCGACAACGGGCCCGGCTGGATGGGACTGTTGCTCGAATCAGCCGACGCCGTGCTCGACGTCACGCTCCCGGCAGCGACGATCCCCGGGTTCGACGTCGGCCTGATCGGACCGCATCCGGCCGGTTCCGAGTGCGCGATCGAGGTCCGCGGCCTGTTCTCCGACGCAACGGGCCGGGTTCGCGAGGATCCGGTGACGGGCAGCTTCAACGCCTCCGCTGCCCAATGGCTGATCCGCCTCGGTCGGCTGCAGACGCCCTATGTGGCGGCGCAGGGCACCGCCATGGGCCGACGAGGGCGAATTCACGTCGACGAAGCCGACGGCGACCTGTGGATCGGCGGAGACACCACGGTCACGATCGCCGGCGTCATCGACATCTGATTCTCGGCGGGTGTCGCGGAAGTGGGCAGCTCAGCGGTCGTACTGTTGATGGAGTTGCTCCGCCAATCGCAGCCGGACGCTGAAGCGTTCACGGCATTCGTCGACCGCACCGAACCGGGGCTCCGGCGCGCGCTCGTCGCCACCTACGGACCGGTCGACGGGCGAGAAGCAGCGGTCGAAGCGCTGAGCTGGGCGTGGGAGAACTGGGAGCGTCTCAACGACATCGACAACCCGGCCGCCTACCTGTACCGGGTCGGACAGAGCTCGACCCGTCGATTTGCAGCAACCGCTGTTCCCGCCCGGTTCTCGGCCGCGATCACGGACGAGATGCCCGACGTCGAGCCCGGTCTCCTTCCCGCACTCGATGCGCTGTCGTCCCAGCAACGAAGCATCGTGCTGCTCGTCCACGCCCACGGGTGGTCGCAGGCCGACGTCGCTCGGATGCTGGACATCAACCCTTCGACGGTTCGCGAGCATCTCGGTCGCGCCATGAGCCGTCTTCGAGCCCAACTGGAGGTACACCATGACGACTGACCTGGAATCACAGCTTCAGCGATTGGGTCGAGCACTCGACGAACAGGCGGTGCCGGTCGGTGCAGGCGAGATCTTCTCGCTGTCTCGGCCGGACAACACTCGGACCGCCGTGACGGTCGACCAGCAGGCGGACCTCGCTGTCGATCGCGAACGCACCGGTGGCAGCGAGTCCCACCGACGGTTCCTGCTCGGTGCCGCGGCGTCGGTCCTCGTGCTCGGCCTCGTCGCCGCGATCCTGTTGCTCGGACGCACGGGCCCGGCCGATGGCCCGGTGATCTCGGCGGTGGACTCCGTTGCCGAGCCCGTGTCGACGCCGCCCCCGACGCAGGGTCCAGCGAGTTCGACGGTGAGCGCACCGCCGCCCCGGCTGATCGACGCCACCGTGATCCCGTTGGACACCGACGTCCAGCGACCTGACGTCTATCCGGTCGGGCCGCGCACCGACGAGGCCGACTCCTTCGGCAGCTATGCGATCCCGGTCGACGGCGAACCCAGTGTCGTCGGCTTGGTCGGACGGCTCGACGGGGACCGACTGTCCGACGGAGTCAGGATCGAAACGCTGCCGGTACCCGCAGCGACGATCTTCGCCGACTCCGGGCTGATCCCGGACGAATGGTCCATCGACGGTGTCGACGTCGACGTGTACGGCGCAGCGGGGGACCCGACGAGCGTCGTGCTGCCCGGCACGCCGACGATTCTCGTCACCGGCCCGGGCGCGATCGCCTTGCTGGAACGAACCGGTCTCGAGCTCGCGAGTGCATCGTGGACCAGCGGCGTCGGCCGACTCGACATCGACGATTCCCAACTCCCCGAGGGGTACGCGGTGATCGTGGAGCCGGAGCCGGTCGGAGCGGACTTCGTGTCGGCCTACACCTCGATCGGGCTCGAGGGGAGCGACGGCACCAGCGTCGAAGTACAGCTGAACAACCCGTTGCCGATTCAGGCGACCTACGAAGACCTCGTACGAACCGACGTCGCCGACTCGTCGGGATGGAGCTTCCCGACGATCGGCGGCCATGAGCTCATCTGGCAGGTGTCGCCGACGACGTGGGCGTCGGTTCGAGCCCGAGGGGCCGTGGACGAGACCTTGACGCTCGAGGAGTCGGTCGCCCTGGCCGAGGCATTGGACTTCGTCGACGAGGCCACCTGGCGTGGGGAGTATCGAGTTCCCGAACCGAGCTTCGGTGAGATCGGATCCGAGATCGCGATCGACGCAGGCGCTCGACGACGGCATCGAGGTCGGGATGCTCGTGCAGGTTGCCGGTGCTTCGATCGGTCGGGTGTCGGACGTGTCGGAGTCGACGAGCAGGGTCACGCTCCGGTCGAACCCGGACTTCGTCGTGGCGTCGATGGTGCTCTCGGAAGGCAGCGGTGAGTCGCGAGACGACTGCCGTGTCCGAGGTGGTAGCGATCACCTCGGCTTCGTCTGCGATGAGCCGTTCGGCGACGACGTGGCGGCCGGTGCTGCGGTGGTCGCGTCCGGAACCGACCGCTGGATTCCGCAGGGAACCAGCTTCGGAACGATCACCTCGATCACGCAGATCGGCGAGGAGACCGTTGCTCTGCTCACGCCGCTCGACGAGTTGACGACGGCGGGCGACAGCGTCGTGGTCGTCGACGCGGGAGCCTGACGCGCCGTTCCCGGCCCGTCTCAGGCGGCTTTGAGGTCGGCCATCACCTTTGCCCAGCGGTCCG
The DNA here is from genome assembly GCA_963797925.1 of Ilumatobacteraceae bacterium. Lineage (GTDB taxonomy): Bacteria > Actinomycetota > Acidimicrobiia > Acidimicrobiales > Ilumatobacteraceae > Ilumatobacter_A. The sequence goes on from CAWCQZ010000004.1 coordinate 1,448,554, forward strand.
GGTCGCTGGCGTACGGGGCGTAGAAGCTGATCCGTTGGATCACGTCGCCGTACCGCTTGGACAGCTCCGGGGCGATGTTCTCGGGTTCGCCGACCACGGCGAACGTGTTGAGGATCTCGTCGTCGATCAGGGTGCCCATCTTCGCCCACTCACCCTGCTTGGAGAGGCCGTTCAGTTCCTCCTGCAGACCGTCCCAGCCGTGGAGTTCGAGCACGCCCTTGTAGGCGGGGGTGGAGCCGTAGAACGCGATCTGCTGGCGCGTGCCGACGGCGGCCTGCTCGATCTCGTCGTCGTCGTTGCCGGTCACGACGAACGAAGGGCCGACGATCTCGAAACCCTCCATCGTCTTGCCGGCCTTCTCGCGGCCTCGCTGCAGAGCCGGGATGGTGACCTCGCGCAAGAACTTCTCGGTCGTGAAGCCGTGACAGATGAACCCGTCGCACACTTCGCCGGCCACCTCGGTCATCAACGGTCCGACCCCGGCGAGGAAGACCTTCGGGGTGCCGAAGTCGCCGAGCTCGTCCTTGTCGGGCGTGAAGAACGGGGTCATCAGCGTGTGCTTGTAGAACTCGCCGCGGAAGTCGAGCTTCTCGCCTGTCTCCCACGTGTTCCAGATCGCTCGCATCGCCAGTACGAACTCGCGCATCCGTGCGGCCGGCTTGGACCACTCCATCGAGAAGCGCTTCTCGATGTGGGGCTTGATCTGGCTGCCGAGCCCGAGCACGAAGCGGCCCTTCGAGTACGCCTGCAGGTCCCATGCCGTGTTGGCCACGGTCATCGGGGAGCGAGCGAACGCCACGGCGATCGATGTGCCGATCTCCATCTCGCTCGTGTGTTCGGCAGCGAGCAACAACGGCAGGAACGGGTCGTGGGCCGTCTCGGCCGTCCATGCGCCCGAGTATCCGGCGGCCTCGACTTCCTTCGCGTTGGCGGCCGCGGTGGCCAGGTCGATTCCGATGTTGCCGTCGACTTTCATACTCTGCAACGGTACTCAGCGCACATGAACCGGTTCGACTCCGGCCCGCTGCAGGGGTCGGCCCGATCCATCCGGGACAGGGCAGACCACCTGGGACCGAGCGTCAGGACTGGTCGCGGAAGAACTCTTGGATCTCGGCGGCGAGTTCGTCACCGGAGCGCAGTTCGAGGTCGTCCGGCTCCTCGGCGGGGTCGGACTCCTGCTCGATCGCGAGATCGTGGAGCTCTTCGAGCTGGCGGACCATCGACTCGTGCTCCGATTTCTCGGCGATCATCCGGTCCAGCCGACTCCGGTGTTCGATGACCTCATTGCGGAGTCCGAGCGCGTCGATCGAGATGCCCGTTGCCTCCTGCAGACCGTCGAGCAACGCCACGCTGGCGGCCGGATACTCCATTGCCGACACGTAGTGCGGCACCTGCGCCCAGATGCCGAGCGCCGGGATCTTCTGCGCATGCATTGCATGCTCCAGCACTCCTGCCATGCCGGCGGGCACATCGACCGAGCTGCGGGCGAAGGTCACCGACGAGAGGACGTCGATCGACGGCGACGACACCGACAGGCGCGCCGGGCGGGTGTGCGGCGCAGCGAACGGGTAGGCGCCGAGCGAGACCATCTTCGTGACGCCGAAGTCGACGGCGAGCGTGGAGACGGCCCGCCCGAACCTCCGCCACGCCATGTCCGGCTCCGGCCCGACGAGGAACAACACGTCGCGCCCGCCGGGCGTGCGTCCAGAGCGCATCTCGATCGTCGACCACGCGAGGTTCGTGTTCAACCCGTCACGCAGTTCCATCGTCGGACGTCGAGCCCGGTAGTCGACGTAGACGTCGTCATCGAACGACAGCACGGGCGTCGACTCGCATGCGCTGCTCAATTCCTGGATCGCAGCGGCGGCGGCGCCCGCTGCGTCGATCCAGCCGCTGAGCATCACGATCATGATCGGTTCGTGCAACGTCGGGTCGTCGACGTGGCGATCGATGCCGTACTCGAGGTCCATCGCGGCGCGGTCCGACGGCTCGTCGGCTCCGGGGCGATTCGGCAGCGTCCAGCGGTCGTCGGGATCGCTCATCCGAGTTCCTCCAGACAGCGTTCGGCCTGTGCTGCAGCATCGTCCACCTGCGTCTTGAACGCCGCGAGCGCCGCAGGATCCTGGTCGCCGAGAGCGCCGCCGAGGTACCGGGCGTACACGCCTTCGAGGATGCAGGCGAGCTTCCAGTAGGCGAACGCAACGTAGAAGTCGAGTTGGCCGATGTCTCGTCCCGAGACCTCCGCGTAGCGCTCCGCCAGCTGTGCCCGGTTCCAGAATCCGGGAACCGTCGTGGCACTGCCGGTCCATGCGGACGCGTCGTCGTCGGGTCCGGTCCAGTACACGTGCAACAACCCCAGGTCGGCGAGCGGGTCACCGAGCGTGCAGATCTCCCAGTCGAGCACCGAGATGACCTCGCCGCGGTCGTCGACCATGCAGTTGTCGAGGCGGTAGTCGCCGTGAACGATCGTGGCCGTGCCCTGCTCCGGAATCCGTTCGAGCAGTCGAGCGTGCACGGCGTCGACTGCGGCCAACTCACGGGTCTTGCCCTGGTTCCACTGCCCGTACCACCGCTTGAGCTGACGGGCGATGTACCCCTCGTGGCGACCCAGCTCGTTCAGCGCTGCTGCTTCCAGGTCGACGTCGTGGATCGCGACCATCGTGTCGACGAGTGATCGTGACGCGTTCGACCTGGCGTCGAGGTCGAGCGTGGATTCGGTGACCGCCACGTCGCGCAGGACGTGGCCGTCGACGAAGTCCATGACGTAGAAGGGTGAGCCGTTGACGTCGACGTCGGTGCAGAGCCCGGCGATCGGCGGTACGGGAACCGCCGACGACTGCAGCCCAGAGATGATCCGATGCTCGCGTTCCATGTCGTGAGCGCTGGCGAGGACGTGGCCGAGAGGCGGGCGTCGCAAGACGAAGCGTCGACCGTCGGCGCCGGTCACCGTGATGGTCAGATTGGAATGACCTCCGGTGATCGCGTCGAACGAGAAGGGCGATCGTGCCCCGGCGACGTTCGTGGTCAGCCACGAACTGACGCGCTCGACATCGATGCCGGGCGCGCCACCGGGCATCGGAGGCGATGTGATCTCGGACGGGGGAGTTGACGAGTTGGCCATGTCACTCCGAGAGTAGCCACGGGTGCCGGATAGCGTTCACCTCATGGCCGCCATCGATGTCACCGAAGCCTCCTTCCAGACCGACGTTCTCGACAAGTCGAACGAGGCCGCTGTCGTCGTGGACCTGTGGGCGGAGTGGTGTGGGCCGTGCAAGACGCTCGGCCCGATCCTCGAGAAGGTCATCGATGCAACCGGCGGCAAGGTCGTACTCGCCAAGGTCGACGTCGACGCCAACCCGGGCCTCAGCGATGCGTTCAAGGTGCAGTCGATTCCGGCTGTGTACGCGATGAAGGACGGTAAGGTCGTCGACGGGTTCATGGGAGCTCAGTCCGAAGCGGCCGTGCAGGAGTTCGTCGACAAGCTGCTGCCGACCCAGGAGGAGAACGCCGTTGCCGACCTCCTCGCAGCGGGAGACGAAGCCAGCCTGCGGATCGCGCTCGGCATGGAGCCGGCCAACGAAGACGTCATCGTCGCACTCGGCGACCTGATGGTCGCCGACGGTCGGGGAGACGAAGCACTCGCATTGCTGGAACGCATTCCCGAATCGGACCGCACGCGCAAGGTCGCAGCCGCCGCCCGAGTCGGCGAGACCCCGACCGACGACCACGACGCGACGCTGACCGCGCTGCTCGACCGTGTGAAGGACGACGACGAAGCGCGCCAGCAGTTCGTCGACCTGCTCGAATTGATGGGCGCCGAGGATCCGCGCACCGCCGAGTACCGCAAGCAGCTGACCCGCCGCCTCTTCTGAGACGGCGGAGCGGTGCCAGGCACCTCTCCATGACGACGGCGGGTGATGTTCGGCGTGTGACTGATCGTTGCCAGATCCTGTGATCGAGCGGTAACGTCGATCGAACCGACTCCCTCCTGATGTCACCACCAGGAGAAAGGGGCCGCCGTGCGGCAGCCCATCGAGGATTCCCCGTCCGAGCCGGTCGTTGCACGCCCGGTCGTGGATCGGTCCGTACCCGACCGGATGCGCGACTGGATCGAATGGTTCGGTCTCGCTCGACTCGTCACGTCGGCGCTCGCCGTGATCGTCGTCTGCGTCGGCGGGTGGTGGCTGATCCGCACTCCCGCAACCCCGCCTGAATCGGCGCTTCCGGTCGCTGCCGCCGAGGTCGCGGCGGGCAGCGTCACGTTGCCGCCACCGTCGACGGTCGAGTCGTCGGCGCCGGAAGCCGACACCGAGTCGCCCTCGGTCGTCGTCCACGTTGCAGGTGCGGTCATCGTGCCAGGCGTGTTCGAGTTCTCGGCCGGTGGCCGGGTCGCCGACGCGATCGATCGTGCCGGTGGACCGTCGGTCGACGCCGACGTCGCAGCGTTGAACCTTGCTGCCCCGCTCGTCGACGGCACCCGGATCTACGTTCCGATCGTCGGTGAAGACGTACCGATCGACCGTGCTGTACCGTCCGCTGATCCGTCGGAAGCAGGCGACGGACCCACCGGCCCGATCGACGTGAACCGCGCCGGTGCGAGCGAATTGGAGACGCTTCCCGGCGTCGGTCCGGCCACCGCTGCAGCCATCGTGACCGAACGCGATCGCAACGGACCGTTCGTGTCGTTCGCCGACCTGGAGCGGGTGCCGGGCATCGGCCCAGCCAAGCTCGCAGCGATGGACGGCTTGGTGACGACGTGACGCCGCCGGTTTCGTGTCGCGCCGCCGTCGACCTCAGATCAGGTCGAGGAGCTCCGGCCCGATCCAGGCGCTGGCGATGGCGAGCGCCATCATCACGCCGACCCAGATGCCGAACAGCATCCATGTGTAGTGCCGCCAGAAATCGCCCCACGTCGCGAATGGGTTGCGTGTCGCTCGGCGCGCCGCCAGCAGACCTGCGAACAACCACATCAGCGCCGATGCGCCGATCGCCAGCGGCTTCAGGCCCGCCTCCGCCAACGGGCCGCCGATCGCCAGGAGTGCCGGTGCCGCGAAGTAGCTCGCAGCGGTCCCGAAGGTCCCGCTCCATGCCGCTTCGGACATCTGCAGCGCGACGTAGCCCGCAGCGCCGACCAGACCGGGAACGATCATTGCGAGGAACGGGCCGAAGATACGGATGCGACGCTGATACCAGCGAGGGCCGCCGGTGAGGCCGTACTCGGTGTTGGTCGCGCTCGACGGGGACTGGGGAGGTGACGGAGACAAGGACACGCAGCAGCGACGATACGCCACGGACGGCGTCGAACCGAGCCACTCCGACACGTCCACCACCACGTGGCGCATGATGGCGTTGGCGGGAACCGTCGTCGTCGCGGTCTGGTCGGGCGATGCGGCCGTCGTCGCGCTGGTCGTCATCGCCGCTGCGGTGATCTGTCGGTCGTGGTTGCTCGCCCTGCTCCTCGTCGCCGTTGCCGTCGGTGGGCTGGTCCGCAGCGAGCAGAGCTGGGCGTCACTCGAACCGGATCAACTCGGCTCGTATCGCGGATGGGTGCGCATGGTCGACGATCCGCAGCCGTATCCGTCGAGCACCCGGGTGATCGTCGAGATCGAGGGTGAACGGTTCGAGATCTGGTCTCGTGGCCGAGCGCAACAGCTCCGGGTCGGCGAGTGGCGAGGCGGAGAGTGGATCGCGATGGACGGTGAGCGGGTCCAGCTCGACGAGGAGCGGGCCGGTCGCGTCGCATGGCAGCACGTGGTCGGCGAGTTCGAGCTGGAGTGGGCGAGCGACGTCGACGCCGGCGGCCCGGTCGCTCGCGCATCGAACCGGGTTCGAGCGTCGATCGAACGGGCGTCGTCGGCGCTCCCCGGTGACGACGCTTCGTTGTTCCGGGGGCTGGTCGTGGGTGACGATCGGGACCAGCCCAGAGAGATGATCGACCGGTTTCGAGCAAGCGGGCTGTCGCACTTGACGGCGGTCAGCGGGCAGAACGTGTCTTTTCTGTTGGCGGCCGCCGGCCCGATGCTCCGACGTCTCCGGCCGTGGATGCGGTGGGCGGTGACGATCGCGCTGATCGCCTGGTTCGTCGCATTGACGAGATACGAGCCGTCGATCGTTCGTGCCGGTGCGATGGCGGGGCTGTCGACGACGGCATTCCTGCTGGGCCGTGACCGGGCTCCCGTGCGCATCCTCGCCGTTGCCGTGACCGGCCTCGTGTTGATCGACCCATTGCTCGTGTGGTCGGTCGGGTTCTGGCTGTCGGTCGGCGCGACGCTCGGGGTCAGTGCCGTCGGCCCGTGGCTCGCCGTCCGTTTCGACCGGATCGATCACACCGGGATCTTCTCGTTGCCGCTCGGCGTGACGCTGGGCGCTCAGATCGGCGTGATGGTCCCAGCCGTGCTGGTGTTCGGGCGTCTTCCGCTGGTCAGCATCCCGGCGAACCTGCTCGCCGTACCGGTGGCAGGCATGGTGATGCTCTACGGGATGCCCGCGGGCCTCGTGGCGGGGTGGATTCCGGTCACGGCTCCGGTGTTGATGTTCCCGGCCCGGTTGGGAACTCGCTGGGTGGACACGGTCGCGTCGCTCGGATCTCGCCTGGAGCCCGATCCGCCGGTGCAGTTTGTGGGTTGGGGAATCGTTGCGGTCGCTGTGGTGGTACTCCTCGTCATGACGCGCAATACTGCCGACACCCATGGCGATCTACCTGCTGACCGGTGACGACGAATCACTCGTGCGAACCGCCGTCGGCGACCTCGTGAACGACCTCGTCGGTGACGGGGAACGTTCGATGATGGTCGACGAGTTCGACACCGAGGACTACGAACTCCGCATCGTCGTCGACGCCGCCCAGACACCGCCGTTCCTCACGGACAAGCGAGTGATCATCGCCCGCAACGTCAGCCGATTCAACGCCGACGAGCTCCCGGCGCTGCTCGGCTACCTCGACAACCCGCTCGACTCGTCGGACCTCGTGCTCGCCGAAGGCGGCGACGGCCGCATGTCGAAGAAGATCGTCGACGGCGTGAAAAAGGCCGGGACCGTGATCGCAACGGCGCCGCCGAAGAAGGCCGGCGATCGTGGCACCTGGATCCGTGACCAGATCAAGGCCGCCGGGCTGTCGATCGAGCCTCGGGCGATCCAGCGACTGACCGACTGGCTGGGCGAGGAGCCTGCCCGCCTCGACGGCGTGCTCGGCACCCTGCGCGGAGCGTTCGGCACGGACGCCACGCTGTCCGATGACGACATCGAGCCGTTCCTCGGCGAGGCCGGTGGTGTGCCTCCGTGGGACTTCACCGATGCCGTGATGGCTGGCGACACCACCAAGGCACTGACGCTGATGGGTCGGATGATCCACGGCGGCAAACGCCATCCGCTCCAGATCATGTCGACGCTGCACAACCACTACGCCGGCATCGCCCGCCTCGACGGTGCGAACGCTCGCAACGAACAGGACGCTGCGGCGGCCACGGGGCTCAAGGGCTTCCCGGCCAAGAAGGCGCTGCAGAACTACAACCGGCTCGGCGGTGCGTCCACGAAGCGCGCCATCGAGCTGCTGGCCCAGGCCGACCTCGATCTGCGCGGCGCGAAGGACCTCGATTCCGAATTGGTGATGGAAGTGCTCGTGGCACGCCTCTCCAAACTGCGCTGACGGTCGTCACGGAGCGATCCGCCGTTCGACGGGTGAGCGAACGGAACTCCGGAGTGCCGTTGCCTCACGTCGATGCGTGATCAGTCCGCTGCCCCGAAAACGACAAAAGCGCCACGGTCACCCGCAGCGCTCGTCGATGCTCCCGTCGGGGAGTCCTGTTCAGCTCTCGGTCGACTGGAGCTGCTTCATCAGGCGGCTCTTCTTGCGAGCGGCCGTGTTCTTGTGCATGACGCCCTTGGCGGCCGCACGGTCGATGCGAGAGATGGCCGCACGGGTGGCGTCGCTCGTGGCGTCGCCCTCGTTGATCGCGCGCTTCACGCGGGTACGCACCTCGGCACGGACGGCCTTGTTGCGCTCAGCAGCCTTCGCGTTGGTGAGGATGCGCTTCTTCTGGCTCTTGATGTTTGCCATGATTCAGTCCTTGTACCTTTTCGTACGTCGTCGTTCTCGTCTGGCGGATCGGTACCCGCCTCGAACAGCCGTGGAACTCTATCGGGGAGGCGCCGCACCTCAACATGCGACTCGGTCACCGAGTCCTGTGACGTGTGCGGTCGATCTGGTGCGACTCCGACCGCACGAACGCGAACGCAAGCGTCACGGGGCCGGACCGCGCAGGAGCGGAGTGCGCTGAGGCAGCGGCGGTATCGTCACGTGCGACATGGAGCTCGACAAGATCCGCAACTTCTCGATCATCGCGCACATCGACCACGGCAAGTCGACGTTGTCCGACCGCATCCTCGAGATCACCGGTGCGGTGCAGACCCGTGACATGAAGGCCCAGTACCTCGACTCGATGGATCTCGAGCGAGAGCGTGGCATCACGATCAAGGCCCAGAACGTGCGTGTCCCGTGGAAGGGCCACACGTTCCACTTGATCGACACGCCGGGCCACGTCGACTTCGGCTACGAAGTGAGCCGCTCGCTCGCCGCCTGCGAAGGCGTGGTGCTGGTGGTGGATGCCGCGCAGGGCATCGAGGCACAGACCCTGGCCAACTGCTACCTCGCTCTCGAGAACGATCTCGAGATCGTCGCGGTGCTGAACAAGATCGACCTTCCCGCAGCTGATGTCGATCGCTACGCCGGCGAGATCGAGCAGGTGCTCGGCATACCGCGCGAAGAGATCCTGCCGATGTCGGCCAAGACCGGCCTCGGCGTGCCCGAGCTGCTCGATGCGATCATCGAACGGATCCCCGCACCGGAGGGAGACGCCGCTGCGCCCTTGCAGGGCCTGATCTTCGACTCCCAGTTCGATCAGTACCGAGGCGTCGTGTCGAGCATTCGCATCATGAACGGTGTGATGCGCGCCAACGAGAAGCTCGAGTTCCTCAACGCCGAGGCGACGCACGAGGCACTCGAGATCGGCGCCCGTCAGCCCGTCATGACCCCGTTGAAGGAGATGGGGCCTGGGGAGGTCGGCTATCTCATCGCCGGCATCAAGGAGGTCGGCGACGCCAAGTCGGGCGAGACGGTCACCACCGCCGTCCACGGCACCACCGATGCTCTGCCCGGCTACCGAGAGCCGCTGCCGATGGTGTTCTCGGGTCTGTTCCCGATCGACGGCGACGACTTCGAGAACCTGCGCGAGGCACTCGGCAAGCTGAAGTTGAACGACGCCTCGATCACCTACACACCCGAATCGTCCGGGGCCCTCGGGTTCGGCTTCCGCTGCGGGTTCCTCGGTCTGCTGCACATGGAGATCGTGAAGGAGCGCCTGGAGCGCGAGTTCGACCTCGCGCTCATCGCCACCGCACCGAGCGTCGAGTACCTGGTCACGACGACCGCCGGCGAGAAGATCAAGGTCGACAACCCCGCCGACCTGCCCGAAGCGCAGAAGATCGACATGGTCGAGGAGCCGTACTTCACCGTCTCGATCATCACGCCGACCGACTACACCGGGCCGATCATGGACCTGTGCCAGACCCGTCGCGGCGAGATGAAGAAGATGGAGTACCTCAGCCCCGAGCGGATGGAACTCGTCTACGAGGTGCCCCTCGCCGAGGTCGTCGTGGACTTCTTCGACCAGATGAAGTCGCGGTCGAAGGGGTACGCCAGCCTCGACTACGAACTGTGCGGCTACCGCAAGAGCAACCTCGTGAAGGTCGACCTGCTGCTCAACGCCATCCCGGCCGACGCGTTCTCCACGATCGTGCACCGCGACAGCGCTTACGCGTACGGCAACCGGATGTGCGAAAAGCTGAAGGAACTGATCCCACGCCAGATGTTCGACGTGCCGATCCAGGCGGCCATCGGCGGCAAGATCATCGCTCGTGAGACCGTGAAGGCGAAGCGCAAGGACGTCACGGCCAAGTGCTACGGCGGCGACATCACGCGTAAGCGCAAGCTGCTCGAGAAGCAGAAGGAGGGCAAGAAGAAGATGAAGTCGATCGGTCGGGTCGAAGTGCCCGGTGACGTCTTCATCAGCGCCCTCAAACTCGACGACTGATGCAGATCGACCCTCGCGATCCGGTCGCTTCGCGACCATCGCGACGGCCGGCGGCGGAGGGCACCGACACCCCACCCCGGTTCGGTGGCACGACGTTCCGGTCGCTCCAGTTCCGCAACGTCCGACTGTTCTTCGGCGGTCTGCTCGTGTCCAACGTCGGGACGTGGATGCACCTGACGGTGATGTCGATCCTCGTCTTCCGCCTGACGGGAGAAGCGACGTCGGTCGGCATCAGCATTGCCTGCCAGTTCCTGCCGATGCTGTTCCTCGGTGCGTGGGCCGGAGCGATCGCCGACGCGCTCGACAAGCGGAAGATGGCCATCGTCACGCAATCGTTGATGGCGGCTCAGGCGTTGACGATCGGGGTGCTCGACGTGAGCGGCCTGATCAACCTGCCCCTGGTGTACGTGATGTCGCTCCTGCTCGGCTTGGCGAACGCATTCGACAACCCGGCGCGGCGCAGTCTCGTGACGGAGTTGGTGCCGCCCGACGAGATCACCAACGCCACGTCGTTGAACACCGCGGTGATGACGTCATCGCGTGTGGTCGGCCCGGCACTGGGCGCCGTGATGGTCGGGTTGGTCGGAACGGGCGTCTGTTTCCTGCTCAACGGCGCATCGTTCGTCGCGATCATCTTCTCGCTCACGGCGCTGCGGACCAGTGAGATGTACTCGTCGGCGCCACGTCCGCGAGGCGGCCAACCCGTGCGCGATGCGCTGCGCTTCGTCGCCGGTCGTCGCAATCTCCTCGTGCTCTACGTCGTCCTGCTCGTGGTCTCCACGTTCGCGTTCAACCAGCAGGTCGTGTTTCCGAAGCTCGCCGAGCAGGAGTGGGGCGGCGACGAGGCCTTCGGGTACGTGCTCGGCGTGATGTCGCTCGGCTCGTTGACCGGTGCGCTGCTCACGGCTCGGCTCCGACACGTGACGATGCGGTGGTACTTCGGCAACATCATCGTGCTCTCGGTTGCGGCGTTCGGCGTCGCCTGGTCGCCGAACATCTGGCTCGCCTTCGTGTGGGCGGTACCGCTCGGGCTCGGCTCGTCCGGCTTCATCACCGCTGCGAACGCGATCACGCAGCAGGAGAGTCCGAGTGACATGCGCGGCCGATTGATGGCGCTCCAGGCGGTCGCGTTCCTGGGGTCCACACCGATCGGCGGGCCGATCACCGGGATCATCGCCGACAATGTCAGCGTCCAGTGGGCGCTCGGCTACGGCAGCGTGGTCAGCCTCGTGGTGGTGGCAGCGACCGCAGCGTTCCGCTACGGAACGGGCACACCGTTCACCAGCACGTCCGCCGGTTGATCGATCGGCCGATCAATCCTCTCGGGTCCGGTCGGATTGCTCGATGACGATCGGCGGGAGATCGAGTTCGGCGAGCGCACCGGCCACGAGGCCGGTCAGTTGTTCATCGCATCCCAGATCTGACGCATCGACGTACACGGTCACGAACTGCTCTGCGCCGAGCGCTCCTCCGTGTGGCACGAGGCCGACGCTCTCGATCCGCTCGACGGCCCCGGTGGTGGTCTCGTCACCCCGAACGCCTGCTCCGACGTCGTACAGCAGGACGAGGAGTTCGGCATGGGTCCACCCGACGGTCACGGCGGTGGTCGGGATGTCGCTGGGCGTGAGCCGCTCGATCTCGGCCAGCTGGTCAGTGCTGATCGCCGGCAGTGTCTGGATCGAGAAGAGCGGATCGAGGACGTCGAAGTCGTACGCCACCGTGCCCGTGACGTCCGGGATCGTCTCGAAGTAGGCCCGGAGTGGTTCGAGGCGGTCGGAGTAGTCCTCGACTCGACGGAATGCGGCGTCCTCCTCGTCGGTCAACGTGATGCCGGCCTCGAAGGTGTTCTCGAAGCCCCGCTGCTCGGTGTCGGCATCGGCCGTGTCCCGGGTGGCCGGGTCGGTCGGCAATCCGAACCGTTCGCGGTCGTGGATGACGTCCTCACCGACGGCGAGTGGATAGTTGAAGCGGAATCGTTCGGCCGGACATGCTGGCGCTGCCACGCCGCCGTCGATGCGGCCGGGTCGCTCTGCGGCATCCGCTCCCATCCACAGGAGCGCCGACGCCGCGAGCGATGCGAGAACGGCGAGTCCAATCCGACCCGGCTGTGACATGGTCCCAGGATAGCCATCTCGTCCCACGGCCGCCGGGCCGCCCTGGCTGCCGGAATCGTCGTACAGTCGCCATCGATGCACGAACCAGCCGCCGAAGTCGCCGTTCCCTTCCCGGATGAGACTCCACCCGGATACGAGTGGCTCGAGCACGAGCCGATCTTCGACCCGGCTGTTCATCTCGATCTGCAGATTCCGACGGAGATCGTGACCCTCACGGATCTCGGATACACCTCCGACGAGATCGCTGGCAAGGCCACGACGATCGCAGCGACGAGCCCGTTCCGTGTGCTCAGTGACGAAGGCGCAGCCGTGATGCTCGATGTCGGGCGCCGGCTTCGTGAGTTCTGTCGACCTGCGGGGGAACGGATCGAACGGACCGTTCGCGGCGGCTGCTACCGCTCGCGATGGTTACGTGACCTGTGCCTCAGCGTCGAGGTCACGCAGCACCTCGCCGACATCTACGGCACCTCCATCGCGCCACATCCGATGGTTGCCCACCTCGGCCACCTGAACTACGAGCCGAGCCGCATCGAGACCGCTGTCGACAAATGGCACCACGACACGATTCCACTCGACTTCGTGATGATGGTGACCGATCCGGCGATCACGCCGGGAGGCCGCTTCGAGTACTTCCTCGGGACGAAGGCCGAAGCGGCGGCGATGCGTCAGCGTGGCGAGACACCGTCGCGCGATCGGGTCGTCGCGCCGGATTTCCCGGGACCGGGGTCGGTCATCGCGTTGCACGGTGACATGGTCGTACATCGCGGTGGGCCGCTGACCGACCTGGCGGAGCGGATCACCATGGTCAACGCATACGTCGCCACGGACACCACGCTGGACGCTCAGAGCCGCAATCGAGACCTGATCGGCGTCGATGACCCCGAGGCGCTCTACACCGAGTGGGCCAAGTCGGTGGCGTGGCGATCGGCCTCGCGGCTCGAGCGGATGATCGCCCGACCCGGCTTCTCGTCGGATTTCTCTGCAGTCGCCGATGAACTCGAGTGGGCGATTGGCGACGTCCGCTCGGCAATCGACGAGATGCGTGCAGGCGCCGGTCGGATCGACCACTACGAGTAGGCCTGACTGGCCGACCCGACGCTTGCTCGCGGCGCCGGTCAGGCGTCGTGGAGGTCGTAGTGTGCTGCTGCCTCGTGTTCGATGTCGGCGGTCAGAACATGGTCGCCGCTGGCTTTCGGAGCAGCCTTCACCCACTGCTTGTCGAAGGGCACGACGACGTTCCCGGCAGCGGACTCGTACGACCCTTCGATCGGTACGAAGCGCTCGGACTGCAGCAGTCCGGGTTTCACCACGAGCCATTTCGGTTCGTTCTCGCCGTCGTCGTACAAGACGTCGGTGATGACTCCGACGGTGTTCAAGTCGTCATCGATCACTTCGTGACCGACGTAGCTGACGTGCTCGGTGCTCATGATGATCCTCCGATCAATCTGTAACTTGATTGTCACAAAGACGTACCCCTCGTCACGCAAATGAAACATTTGATGCGACGCCTTCAGGGGACCGTGAGGCAGGTGCGCGAGACCACGCAGGTGGCAGCCGATCACGAGGATGTCAGACCGAGGGCGCCCCATCGTCGGTGCGAACGGCATGCTCGTCGCGATGTCGACGGATGTTCCCGACCGCATCCTGGACCAACCCGGATCGCCGGATGGCTGCGATGACGGCCTTGTTCACCACGCTCACCGGGAATCGAGTCGGCCGTTCGAAGTCGACGAAGAGCACCACGCGTTGCTGATCGGACGTGTTCCACGCTTCGTGCTCGAAGGTGTCGTCGAAGATCAGGCTCTCGCCTTCGGTCCAATGCCTCGTCTGATCGTCGACACGGATGCCCGAGGTCGTGCCCTGGTCGGGGACGACGAGACCGAGGTGGTATCTCAGGACTCCGTTGTACGGCCCACGATGCGGGGGGATCGTCTTGCCTGGCGAGAGGATCGAGAACATGGCGGTCATCAGCCCGGGAATCTGTTGGAGGGCCCGGTCGGTCGCTGGGCAGAGTGCGCAGTTGTGCTCGTCGCGATGGCCATAGCCGTACAGGAAGAACGTCTTCCAACGGTCGTCTGAGGTCAACTCCCGCTGTATCTCCGACACCTCTTGGAAGTTCGGGATCGTCTCGCTCGCCTGAACGCTCAGCAACTCCGCCTGGATCGCCGGGAAGCACCGTTCGACGGACGACACCCAACCGAACTCCGCCTGATCGGGGAACGGTGCCGACGCGAAGGTCGACGCACGGCGGTTGGTCGTCTCGACCAGTCGGAACGCGATCGACCTCGCCCGCCACAGTCCGCCGCGTAGCTTGCTCAGGACTCGTCGTACCGCCATGGCGGAACCGTAGTTCGCTGGTGCGGTGCCTCGATCGGCCGGGTGAGGTCGATCCGGCATCGTCGGGGTACAACGTGGTGATGGCGACGCGAACGATCATGTGGTTCCGGCGGGATCTGCGCCTCGGCGATCACCCGGCGTTGCTGGCCGCCGCCGCTGACGGCGCCGACGTCCTGCCACTGTTCGTGATCGACCCGACCTTCGACGGAGCCGGCGGGCCGCGACTGGCCTACCTGCACGACTGTCTCGACGCCCTCGACCGTTCGCTCCGAGACCACGGTGCTCCGGGTCTCGTCGTCCGCCATGGTGACCCCGAGCGCATCGTGCCGGCCATCGCGGATGAGATCAGCGCCGACTCGGTCGTCGTGAGCCGCGACTACTCGCCGTATGGACGGGCACGGGACGCCGTGGTCGGCGAGGCGCTCGGTGCCGCGGGCCGCAAGCTCCGTGGGGTGGGTTCGCCGTATGCGGTCGACCCGGGCAAGGTGCGCAAAGGTGACGGCGATCCGTACGCAGTGTTCACTCCCTACTCGAAGGTCTGGCGCCGCACGGGTCGGGACGGCCCCCACGACGGTCTCGGCAGTGACGTGCGCTGGTCGAATGCGGCCGACTCCGAGGGTCTCGGGGATCGTGTGAAACCTGGATGCGACCTCCCGTCCGCCGGCGAGGATGCAGCGCTCGATCGATGGCGATCGTTCCTCGACGTGACCGGAGCGGGCGACGGCACGATGCGCTCGGGAGTACAGGCCTACGACGACCTCCGCGACCGGCCGGCCATCAGCGGCACGAGTCACCTGTCGCCCGATCTCAAGTGGGGGACCATCCATCCGAGAACGCTGCTGGCCGATCTCGACGCCTCGGGTGATGGTGATCGCGGGCACACCGTGTTCTCGAGCGAACTCGCCTGGCGCGACTTCTATGCCGACGTCCTGTTGCAGAAGCCGCACACCGCATGGCAGAACCTCAACCAGAAGTACGACGACATCGAACTCGACACCGACGCCGCCGCGCACGCGAAGTTCGACCGTTGGTCGCGTGGCGAGACAGGCTTCGGCATCGTCGACGCCGGTATGCGCCAACTGCTGGCCACCGGCTGGATGCACAACCGCGTTCGGATGATCGTCGCGAGCTTCCTGGTCAAGGACCTCCACCTGCCATGGCAGTGGGGAGCACGATGGTTCATGCAGCACCTCATCGACGGCGACATCGCGTCGAACAACCACGGGTGGCAGTGGGCGGCGGGCACCGGGACCGATGCAGCGCCGTACTTCCGCGTCTTCAACCCGACGCTGCAGCAGGAGCGCTACGACTCGGACGGCGCCTACGTCGCCCGCTGGGTGCCCGAACCGGTCGAGCCGATGGTCGATCACAAGGCCGAGCGAGACGAGGCGCTGCGTCGCCTCAAGGCCGTGACGGGCAAGTAGGTAGGCTGCCATCACGATGTTGGACGACCGAAAAACGGCGATCCTCGCCGCCGTCGTGCAGGAGTACATCGCCACCGCGCAGCCGGTCGGCTCGGCGAGCGTCGCGCGGGTGCCGTCCGTCAACGTCTCCTCGGCCACCGTGCGCAGCGAACTGTCGGCACTCGAGGGCGAGGGTTACCTCGTACAGCCGCACACGTCCTCCGGGCGCATCCCCACCGATCAGGGCTACAGATACTTCGTCGACCACCTGACGACACCGGGTCGGCTCGATCGCACGACGCAGCGACAGGTCGGCGACTTCTTCTCCGCCGCCCACGGGCGGCTCGAAGAGATGCTGCACCAGACCTCCAACCTGCTCTCGGAGCTGACGCACAGTGCAGCGGTCGTCGTCGGTCCGCGCGCCGAGGCGGTCGCGGTGCGGCGCGTGCAACTCGTCGGGCTGTCGGAGTCCGCAGCAACCGTCGTCGTCGTGTTCGTCAACGGGTCGGTCGAGCACATCACGCTCGACCTCCACGACGGCGACGACGACGACCGACTCGCAGCGACCAGCACACACCTGTCGTCGCAACTCGATGGAAGTGTCCTCGAACGGATCGGCGCACTGGACTCGTCAGGTGACGCCGACGTCGACCGGCTCGCATCGGCCGCCCTCGACCGGATGCGCACGATCGCCGCCGCCGACCACGTCTACACCGGCGGAGCATCCGAGGTCGCGCGTGCCTTCGATGCGGTGGAAGTGGTGCGATCGGTGCTGCACACGTTGGAGCAGCAGTTCGTCGTCGTCTCGCTCGTCTCCGACATCGTCGACCGCGGGATGTCCGTGGCGATCGGCGTGGAGCACGGCATCGAACCGTTGTCCGCTTGCTCGGTCGTGGTCGCCCCGGTGGTGGTCGATGGCGAGCACCTCGGTTCGGTCGGCGTGCTCGGCCCGACGAGGATGAACTACCCGCAGGCACTCGCAACCGTCGACGTGGTCAGCGAACAGCTCGGTCAACGGATCGAAGAGGGCTGAGCCCGCCCGGCGTGCCGACCGGCACGGCAGCGGTCCGGTGCGAACGTAGAAATCGCCGCCGTTCACGGCATCCTGTGACCCGCCATGGCTGACTTCTACGAACTCATCGGTGTGTCTCGGTCGGCATCTGCCGAAGAGATCAAGAAGGCGTACCGCAAGCGCGCCCGCGAACTGCACCCCGATGCGAACCCGGACAACCCGGAGGCAGAAGCACAGTTCAAGGAGGTCTCGCGGGCCTACCAGGTGCTGGCCGACGACAAGCAGCGAGCGCGCTACGACCAATTCGGCGAGGCCGGCGTCGGTGGAGCCTCCGGTGGGGGAGGGTCGGCGGACGACCTCTTCGGCGGCGGGCTCGGCGACATCTTCGAGACATTCTTCGGTGGCAACGGCAGTCCGTTCGGCGGCGGTGGGCGCCAACGCGGCCCGGCGGGTCCGCCACGTGGTCAAGACGTCGAGGTCATCGCCGACATCGAGTTCGCACAGGCGGTCTTCGGCGATCAGATCGACGTCGAGATGAAGCTGCCGGTCCGGTGCGGCACCTGTGACGGATCCGGTGCAGCCGAGAACACCGAGCCCGTGACCTGCAGCGAGTGCAGCGGGAGCGGCCAGGTCCAGCGAGTCCGCCAATCACTGCTCGGCCAGATGGTCACCGCGTCGCCGTGCACACGCTGCGGCGGGCTCGGTGAGGTCATCGCCACGCCGTGCGGCACGTGTCGGGGCGAGGGCCGTGTCACCGAGGACACGTCGTACAAGGTCGACGTCCCCGGCGGCGTGGACACCGGCTCGACGCTGCGGCTCACCCGTCGCGGCGCTGCAGGCCCACGCAAGGGTCCGAACGGAGACCTGTACGTCCACCTCCGTGTCGCGCCCGACGAGCGGTTCGTGCGCGATGGCGACGATCTGATCACCGAGGTGCCGGTGTCGATCGCGCAGGCTGCGCTCGGCACGTCACTCACGCTCGAAACGCTCGACGGGGCCGAGGATCTCGTCGTCCCGCACGGCACGCAGCCCGGCCGTGAGTTCGTGCTCCGCCAGCGTGGTGTCCCGCATCTGCAGGGTCGAGGCCGTGGCGATCTCATCGCCCGCGTTCGAGTCGATGTCCCGACGAAGCTGAGCGACAAGGAGGTCGACCTGCTGACCAAGCTCGCCGACGGTCGTGACGAGCGGGTCGGGAACGGCAAGGACGGCATCTTCTCGCGGATCAAGTCGGCGTTCACCTGATCGGTCGGCGATGTCCGACACGCCGACGAACGACGACCTTCGCTCGTCCGCCACTCACGTCCTGATCCCGGACGCAACGGGGCTCGACCAGGCCGAGATCGACGTCGGCGCCGATGTCGAACACCACCTGCGCCGCGTCCTGCGTCTTCGCGACGGCGAGCGAGTCTCGGTGACCGACGGTGCCGGTCGCTGGCGGATGTGCGTCGTGGTCATGGGGAGTGGCTTCGGGCTCGAAGCCACGAGCGAGATCGTCACCGCTCCCGATCGGGTCGAGTTCACGATCGCATCCGCCATCCCGAAGGGTGACCGCGTCGACTGGCTCGTGCAGAAGACCACCGAACTCGGAGCTGACCGGGTCGTGTTGCTGCATGCGGAGCGGTCGGCGATCAAGTGGAAGTCCGAGCGTGCGGACAAGCAGATCGT
The DNA here is from genome assembly GCA_963797925.1 of Ilumatobacteraceae bacterium. Taxonomy (GTDB): domain Bacteria; phylum Actinomycetota; class Acidimicrobiia; order Acidimicrobiales; family Ilumatobacteraceae; genus Ilumatobacter_A. The sequence continues at coordinate 1,467,173 of CAWCQZ010000004.1, forward strand.
ACGACTCCAGCGGATCGCCGACGAAGCGCTGCGCCAGAGCCGCCGAGTGTGGCGGTGCTCGGTCGAGGGGCCGGTCGATGCGATGGACCTGATCGCCGGCGCAGCGGTGGCGGAGCCGGGTGGCGAACCGTTGACGGGGAACGAGTCGCTGATCGCCATCGGACCCGAGGGTGGTTGGTCGCCGGACGAGCTGGGATGTGCCGGGCGACGTGTCGCCATCGGCGAGAACATCCTGCGTACGGAGACCGCAGCCGTTGCGGTGACAACGCTGAGAATGACCCTTCACCACTGAGAGTTGTATTCCCTCACCGAATGAGCTAACTTTCCTCGTGTTCATTGCGCCGACAAATAAATCGGCACATTTTTCGACATATTGAGGCGGATCACTCATGGTTTCATTCGACGAAGACGCACCATCTGCGTACAGCCAGCAAGTCGGCGATCGCCTTCGGGTGATCCGCAAACAGAAACGCCTGTCGCTCCAGGAAGTCGAAGCGCAGTCGAACCAGGAGTTCAAGGCGTCCGTGCTCGGTGCCTACGAACGTGGCGAACGGGCGCTCTCCGTCCCGCGGCTCGATCGGCTCGCACAGTTCTACGCCGTGCCGATCGAGCAACTGCTCCCGCGTGAGATCACCGGGACCGAAACCGAGTTCGCGGCGCTCGAGTCACCGATGAACAAGAAGTTGGCGATCGACGTGTCGAAGCTGATGCAGCTGAGCGGATCACCGTTCGAGATGCTCGCCCGATACCTCCGCTTGATCCAGGTGCAACGCCAGGACTTCAACGGCCGCGTCATGACGGTGCGCGGCGACGACACGCGAGCGATCGCAGCGATGCTCGACGTCCCCGTCGACCAGGTCGGCGATCGGCTCCTCGCCCTCGACCTCCTCTTCCGCTGAGGATTGGCGGCCTGAACCCTGTTCTGTGCGGGTTGGAGGAATGTCGTCCCTGCTGGGGTGGGGCGAACGACACCCGATCGGTCGAGCTCGACGCTTGTAGGTTGCGAGCGTGTCGTCTGTCGAACCGTTCGGGGTCTACCTGCACATTCCCTTCTGTGCGTCGAAATGCGACTACTGCGCCTTCGCGACGTGGACCGATCGTGCACATCTCGTCGAGTCCTACCTCGACGCCCTGTCGACGGAGATCACGCGGGCGGTCGAGTCCGGGCTCCCTGTCGCCACCACGGTGTTCGTCGGAGGCGGCACGCCGACCCTGGTCCCAGCGGAGCGTCTGGCGGAGGTCATTGGTTCGATCCCCGTTGCGGACGAGCGCGGAGGTGACGGTCGAGTGCAACCCCGATGACGTCACCGCCGACATGCTTCGATCGTTCAGAGACGGCGGCGTCAACCGCGTCAGCATCGGCGTGCAGTCGATGTCCGCGCACGTGCTCACCTCGCTCGGCAGGACCCACGATCGCGACAACGTCGCTCGCGCCGTCGACGCTGTTCGAGAAGTGGCGCTCCCGACGTTCAACCTCGACCTGATCTACGGCGCCGCAGCCGAATCGATCGACGACTGGACCGCCACGGTCGAGGAAGCGCTCGCACTCGATCCTCCGCACATCTCCGCCTACGGCCTCACGGTCGAGCCGGGTACGGCGCTGGCCTCGGAGCCCGAACGACATCCGGACGACGACGATCAGGCCGACAAGTACGAGATCGTCGACGAACGACTCGCAGCGGACGGCCTGGTCAACTACGAGGTGTCGAACTGGGCCCGCCCGGGCCACGAATCCGCCCACAACTTCCTCTACTGGCGCCAGCAGGACTATCGAGGCTTCGGGTGTGCTGCGCACTCACACGACAGCGGGCGACGGTGGTGGAACGTGCGCACGCCCGATCGCTACATCGACATGATCGGGCGCGACGAGTCGGTCGAAGCCTCGTCGGAGACGCTCGACGCCGACGCTCGGCTCTTCGAACGACGCCAATTGTTGCTCCGCACACGTGACGGCATCCCGTCGAACTCGTTCACTCCCGCCACGCTCGAGCTGCTCGACGGCCTGGTCGAGCCACATCCGAACCGGCCGGATCACGTCGTACTGACCCGAGGCGGCCGACTCATGGCCAACGAGATCAGCATGAGATTCGCCTGATCCGGTGGGCTGTGGCACCGGCACTGGTAGCCTCGCTTCCCGCTGAGGGCGCATAGCTCAGTTGGTTAGAGTACCTGCATGACACGCAGGGGGTCGGGGGTTCGAATCCCTCTGTGCCCACTGAAAACCCCGCTTGATCCTCGTGATCCGGCGGGGTTCTTCGTTTTTCGGGCACGTAGCCTGACAGGGTGCAGGAGTTTCGACCGGCGGACGTCATCGACCAGGACACGCGCCTCGCCGAGTCGCTGATCGACGGCGAGCTCGACGCGCTCGACGCGCTCGTCAGCCGCTACGGCCGTGCCGTCGAAGCCGTCGTCGCGACTGCGTCCGACGCCACCGATTCGGATCGTGCGCCCGGTGTGTTCGCCCAGGCATGGCTCGACCGTGCGAGCATCGAGCCGGGAGTCGACTTCGCTCCGTGGCTCGGCGGTCTCGCCGCTGCGGCCGTCGGCGTGCCCGCCTCCGAGCTCGACGAGACCTGGGCGGTCGCCATGGCGATCGACGCCGTCGACGCCGACGTCCGGCCGGTTCTGCGCTCCCACCACCTCGACGGCAGCGAGCTGCCCGCAGACGCCGACCGTCACGAACTCCGGCTTCGCCGGCGACTCACCCAGATCGGCGACGAAGCCGGCGTGATCGAAGCGCTCGGGAACCCGGCGGCGTGGTCGGACCCCGACGACGACCTGAGTGAGCAGGTGCGCTCACGCCTGGGCCCCGATGATGCCGGAGGAGCCGCCGGAGGCGCCGATCGGCCGGCAGCGGTGGACGAACGCCCACTCGGCGAACCGGACACGCTGGACGAGCCGGAGCGGCCCAGCCGAGTGACGCGTTCGCTGCGCCCGGTCCTGCTCGGTCTCGCCGGCGCCGTCACGGTGCTGTTCGTGGCGATCGTCGCACTGAGTGCGGCGAGCGGTTCGCCTGACCCCATCGCGTTCACCGCCGACCTCACACCGACCGGAGCGATCCTGGACGTCGAGGGCGGGGAACTGACCGTCACCGAGCGAGACAGCGGTCTCCAGCTCGAGCTCGAGGCTCCGACGCTGCCTCGGCGAGCCGGCGACCAGTTCTACGAAGGAGTGCTCGTGCTGCAGGACGGGACCCGAGTCGCCGTCGGCACGTTCAACGAAGGATTCGACGTCACGCTGTCCGGAGGAGTGGCGCTCGACCGAGTCGACGAGTTCCTCGTCGTGACCCGCGAGCAGAACACCGACGCCACCGAGGTCGTCCTCAAGCTCGACGTGCCGTCGTCGGCGACGGGCGTCGTAGCCCTGGTCAGCTCAGCGCGGTTCGCGAGGCAGACCGAGGACCCGCTCGCCGAGGATGTTGCGCATGATGTTCGACGTTCCGCCCATGATCGTGTAGCCGGGTCCGTAGGCGAGGCCCTTGGTCGACGTCGTCCCAGAGCGTCGCCTCGGCGCCGAACACGCGGCGCCACGAACTCGGCGACGTCGATCTCGTGCTCGGTGCAGAAGCACTTCGTGGCAGCGGAGAATCCCGTCGGCGCCTGGCGGAGCACCTCGCGGGTCACGAGGATGCGCCCGAGTCGGTAGCCGGTCTCCAAGCGAGCGATCTCCTGGCGCAGCACGGGGTCGCTGCGGTCCGCCCGCTCGAGCGCCATGTCGTACAGCGCCCGGTTCGACACGAGGCGGTCGATGCCGCCACGTTCGTGTTCGAGCTGCACCATCGTCTGCTTGAACGCGTTGCCCTCGACGCCGACGAGGTTGGCGGCAGGAACTCGGACGTCGCGTGAAGTAGACCTCGCAGAAGTGGCGGTTGGTCGTCATGTCGGTGATCGGACGGACCTCGATGCCCGGCGTGTCCATCGGCACGATGATCTCGCTGATGCCCTCGATGCGGTGGCCCCGACGAGTCGGTGCGACAGATCAGGTAGCAGTAGTCGGCGTCGGTCGCCGAAGCTCGTCCAGATCTTCTGGCCGTTGATCACGAAATCGTCGCCGTCGCGCACCGCCGATGGTGGACAGCGACGCGAGATCCGAACCGGAGTCCGGTTCGGACATTCCGATGCACCACGTCGTGTCGCCGGCGAGCATCGGCGGCAGGAACTCGGCCTGCTGATCGGCGGTGCCGTAGCGCGATCAGCGTCGGACCCATCTGACGATCGGCGAACCACATCGCAGCGATCGGTGCGCCGGCGGCGATCAGTTCCTCGCCGACGATCAAGCCGGTCGATCGGTGGTCGACCGCCACCACCGAATTCGGTGGGCCAGCATCATGCCGATCCAGCCCAGGGCCGCCAGTTCCTGGGCGAAGTCCTTCGAGAACCCGTTGATCCACGAGTCGTTGTGGCGTCCGTAGCGTTCGACCGCCTCGGTGGCGACCTTGCGGGCCTGCGCCCGAAGTTCGTTCTGTTCATCGGTCCAGGCGAAGTCCATCGTCCATGAGCGTAGGTCGTGACTCCGTCGACGTCTCGATCCTGCCGAGCCCGAGCCGGTCGGCCATGGTTGGCAGTTGGCGTCCCGTCTGCTCCGGTGGTAGACAAGTACAAGACAAGTGCGGGCGCTGTCGTGCCCCGATCAACCCTGAACCGAAGCGAGCTGAGACATGACCGAGTCGACGATCATCTACACCATCACCGACGAGGCGCCGGCGCTGGCGACCTACTCGTTGCTGCCGATCGTCGACGGCGTTCGCTGGGGCTGCGGGCGTCGACGTCGAGACACGCGTGACATCTCGCTCGCCGGTCGCATCCTGTCGCAGTTCCCCGACCGGCTGACGCCCGAGCAGCAGGTGCCCGATGCGCTGACCGAACTCGGCGAGATCGCGCTCACGCCGGGAGCGAACATCATCAAGCTGCCGAACATCTCGGCCTCGATCCCGCAGCTGAAGGCAGCGGTCGCCGAACTGCAGGGCCAGGGGTACGACCTGCCCGCACTTCCCGGACGATCCGCAGACCGACGAGGAGCGCGAGATCCGAGCGAAGTACAGCGTGGCGCTCGGCTCGGCCGTGAACCCGGTGCTTCGTCAGGGCAACTCGGACCGGCGTGCGCCCAAGGCCGTCAAGGAGTACGCGAAGAAGAACCCGCACTCCATGGGCGAATGGTCGAGTGACTCCAAGACCCACGTCTCCACGATGGGGGAGGGCGACTTCGCGTCGAACGAGCAGTCGGTCACCATGGAGACCGCGGGCGACATCCGGATCGAGCACGTGAACGTCGAGGGTGCCGTGACGGTGCTGAAGGCCGGACTTCCCGGTGCTGGCCGACGAGGTGGTCGATTCGACCGTCATGAGCGTGTCGGCGCTTCGAACGTTCCTCGCCGAGCAGATCGCCGATGCGAAAGAACAGGGCGTGCTGTTCTCGCTGCACATGAAGGCCACCATGATGAAGGTGTCCGACCCCATCATCTTCGGCCACGCCGTCGAGGTGTTCTTCGCCGACGTGTGGGAGAAGCACGGCGATGCGTTGCGTGCCGCTGGCGCAGACTCCAACAACGGACTCGGGGGAGTGCTGAAGGCGATCGAGACGTTGCCCGACGACCAGCAGGAGGCCATCGCCGCCGACTTCGCCGCCGCGTACGAGGCCGGCCCCGATCTCGCGATGGTCGATTCCGACAACGGCATCACCAACCTCCACGTCCCGAGCGACGTCATCATCGATGCATCGATGCCGGCGATGATCCGTGACTCGGGAAAGATGTGGAACAAGAACGACGAGCGCCAGGACGCCAAGGCCGTCATCCCCGACTCGTCCTACGCCGGCATCTACCAGGCCACGATCGACGACTGCATCGCCAACGGTGCGTTCGATCCGACCACGATGGGCACGGTGCCGAACGTCGGGCTGATGGCTCAGAAGGCCGAGGAGTACGGCAGCCATGACAAGACCTTCGAAGCGCCGTCCGACGGAGCGATCCGCGTCGTCACCGCCGACGGCGGCGTGCTCATGGCCCACGAGGTCGAAGCCGGCGACATCTTCCGCGCCTGCCAGGTCAAGGACGAACCGATCCGTGACTGGGTCGGCCTCGCCGTGTCACGCGCCCGCGCCACCGGAGCACCCGCCGTCTTCTGGCTCGACCAGGAGCGTGCGCATGACGCTCAGCTCATCGCCAAGGTCAAGACGTACCTCCACGACCACGACACCGACGGTCTCGACATCTCGGTGATGACCCCGACCGACGCCACGAAGTTCTCGCTCGACCGTATGCGCAACGGCGAGGACACCATCTCGGTGACCGGCAACGTCCTGCGTGACTACAACACCGACCTGTTCCCGATCCTCGAACTCGGCACCAGCGCCAAGATGCTGTCGATCGTGCCGCTGCTCAACGGCGGCGGGCTGTTCGAGACCGGTGCCGGCGGCTCGGCACCGAAGCACGTCCAGCAACTGGTCAAGGAGAACTACCTGCGCTGGGACTCGCTCGGGGAGTTCCTCGCCATCGCGGCGTCGTTCGAGCACCTCGCAGAGGTGACGAACAACGAAGCCGCCAAGATGCTCGGTGACGCACTCGACATCGCCACGGGCAAGCTGCTCGAGAACGGCAAGTCGCCAGCGCGACGTCTCGGCTCGATCGACAACCGCGGCAGCCACTTCTACATCGCTCTGTACTGGGCGCAGGCGCTCGCTGACCAGACCGAGAACGCCGCGGTGGCCGAACGCTTCGCTCCGCTCGCTGCAGCGCTCACGGAGAACGAGGCCGTCATCGACGAAGAGTTCATCGCCGTGCAGGGCCAGCCGGCCGACATCGGTGGCTACTACCAGCCCGACGATGCCAAGGCAGCTGCGATCATGCGGCCGAGCGCCACGTTCAACACGTTGCTCGACACGCTCTGATCAGACCTCGATCACCGGACTCAAGACCACGACGGCCGTCTCGTTCGGCCGTCGTGTCGCGTATCCGTCGAGTCCCGTGTCGAAGTGGCGCCAGCGGTCCCACAGCCGGTCGCGTTCATCGCCGGTCGCAGCACGACCGGTGACGCCGACGGTGACATCGGGCAGCGTGAGCGACGCGAGCGGCTCGGCCTGCAGGTTCAACCACCACGCGGGTTCGGGCACGCCCCACCCGTTCATGGCCATGGTCACGATGTCGTCACCGTCTCGGTAGTAACCGATCATCACGCTGCGATCCTCGCCGCTTCGGCGCCCGGTCACGGTCAGCTGCGCCAAACCGTACCGGTCCGGGCTGGGCTGGCGCAGCCCGAAACGACCTCCGGTCGCGCGGTACAGCCAGCGGTGAATCCTCCACGCTGTGCGAACGACCCATCGCGGCGGCAACCACGGTGAAGTTTCAGGGGCTGGGGAGACATCGTTGATGGACATGCCTGGACGCTACGAAACGACGCCCCGGCTGTCATGGGCCGTCTGGCCCTTTCTCCCCTCGGCCGAAGGGACGAGCGCAGCGCTGAACGTCAGCGGTTGGCGAGGTCGACGTAGTCGCGTTCGTCGGCGCCGGTGTACCACTGGCGGGGGCGGCTGATCTTCTGGCCCTCCACGAGGAGCTCGTTCCAGTGGGCCAGCCAACCCGACATGCGCGGGATGGCGAACAGCACCGTGAACATCGACGGCGGGAACTTCAGCGCCTGGTAGATCAGGCCCGAGTAGAAGTCGACGTTCGGGTAGAGCTTGCGATCGACGAAGTACGGATCGGACAGTGCGACCTCTTCGAGCTTCAGTGCGATGTCGAGCAGCGGGCTCTTGCCGGTGACGTCGAAGACGTCGTAGGCGGCCTGCTTGATGATCGTCGCGCGAGGGTCGAAGTTCTTGTAGACGCGGTGTCCGAAGCCCATGAGGCGACCGTCGCCGCTCTTGACCGATTCGACGAATGCGGGAACGTTGTCGATCGAGCCGATCTCGGTGAGCATGCGGATGACGGCCTCGTTGGCGCCACCGTGGCGCGGGCCGTAGAGCGCTGATGCAGCGCCCGCCGCCGACGAGTACGGGTCGGCGTGGCTCGAGCCGATGACGCGCATTGCCGTGGTGCCGCAGTTCTGCTCGTGGTCCGCGTGCAGGATGAACAAGACGTCCATCGCCCGCTCGAGACGAGGATCGACCTCGTAGTTCTCGTCGATCTTCCACATCATGTTCAGGAAGTTCGCCGAGTACGACAGATCGTTGTCGGGCATGTTGAACGGCAAACCGACCGAGAAGCGGTAGCACATGGCCGCAATGGTCGGCGCCTTCGCGATCAGGCGCAGCACCTGATGGTTGCGGGCTTCCGGGTCCTCGATGTCCTTGGCGCCGTCGTAGAACGTGCCGAGTGCAGCGACCGCCGACACGAACATGCCCATCGGGTGGGCGTCGTAGTGGAATCCGTCCACGAACCGCTTGCGCATGTTCTCGTGGATGAACGTGTGGTGGGTGACGTCGTCGGTCCACTGCGGGAGTTGCTCAGCGTCCGGCAGCTCGCCGTTCATCAGCAGGTAGGCGACCTCGAGGTAGGTCGACTTCTCGGCCAACTGCTCGATCGGATACCCGCGATAGCGCAGGACACCGTTCGTGCCGTCCAGGTACGTGATGGCGGACTGTGTTGCCGCCGTCGACATGTAGGCGGGGTCGTACATGTAGAGACTCGGATCGAGCTCGCGCAGCGCTGACGACGGGAACACCCCACCTTCGATCGGGACCGTGACGGTCTTTCCGGTGCGGTCGTCGGTGATGGTGATCGTTTCGGGCACGTGGCTTCCTCCGGGCTCCAGGGATACGGGTCGTGGCCGAAGGATCTGCTCCGAACACGAAGATCAGCAATAACGGCTCGGTGCGTTCCTGACCTCAACGCGCTCGACGAGGTCGACTGATCGATGTCGAAACTGGCCGACCGGCGTCGCTCCTGCGTGCAGGGGGTGCGAATTCCGGAGAGGGCGATGGAGGGGTGCGCGAGGATGAACCGCATGAAGCGTTTCGTCCCCCTCGTCCTCGCTGGGGTGCTCGTTGCTGCGTGCGGTGACTCGACCGGCTCGAGCGGACAGGCCCCGGCTGGCGTTGCCGGCACGGACAGCGAACAGGTCGCCCCCGACACGGATCCGGTCGAGACGGCGGTCGATGGCGACGCTGACCCGGCGACGACCGAGTCGATCGAGCCCGCGCCCACCGACCCTCCTGCAACCGAACCTGCTGCACTCGATCCTGCTGCAACGACTCCACCTGCCACCGATTCGCTGCCGAGCGATCCGCCGCCGAGCGATCCGCCGGTGACCGACCCTCCTGCACCCGCGGTGCCGACCGATCGAATCGTGCGGTTCTTCGCCGGTGACGGCTCGTCGGGCAGCCCGTGGGCGCCGCTCGGGCACTGGGACGGAACCGCCTGGAAGGATCTCCGGTTCACCGAGTTCGGCGAGTTCGAACCGTTGCCGCCCTCGCCGATCACGTCGGTCGCGGTGACCACGCTCGACCTGGCGGACGGGCTCGATGCGGTGATCTCCGGGCTCACGCTCGGCGTCGAAGCGGAGTTCTGCGTTGGTGCCGAACTCGGCCCGACGATCGAACTTCCGGCTCCGCTGCCCGTGACGTCGGCATCCACCGGCTACAACGCGGTGGCCGTCACGGCCGATTGGCCGTTGCAGCCCCGGGAAGTGCGCCAGGCCGGCATCGAGGTGCCGGAGTACGCGGACATCGGAGCGGCCCTGCTCGCCGACGAGGTCGGCACCGCCGGCGACGGTTCGGTCATCCAAGCGGTTCGTGTCGACCTCGACGGCAACGGCGTGGACGAGGTACTCGTCACCTACGAACGCCAGGAGGCGGGCAGCTTCGGCGGTGAGGGTGACTTCTCGAGCGTCTACGTCCGCTTCCCATCGTCCGATGGGACGGTCGTCGACGAGCAGGTGGTGTCCTACGTGTCGATGGAGCCCCTCGACTTTCCGACGCCCGGCCGCTACACGTTGGCGGCGGTTGCCGACCTCAACGGCGATGGCGTGATGGAGGTGATGATCCGCAACCTGTTCTGGGAGGCGGGCGGCATGGAGGTGTTCGCCCTCGTGGACGGCCGTCTCGCGCGGGTTGCCGGCGGCGGCTGCGGCGTCTGATGATCGGCGGCGGACGCCAGGTCAGAACGGTGAGTTGCCGTGCTTGCGCTCGACGAGTAGTTCGCGCTTGTCGGCGAGGACGTCGAGCGCCGCGGTGATCTCTGCTCGCGTGTCCGCAGGATCGATGACGGCATCGATGAAGCCGCGTTCTGCCGCCACGTACGGGTTGAGCAGGCGCTCCGCGTAGTCGGCTTCGAACTCGGCCTTCTCCTCGGGCGACGCCCGCCTCGCCAGGATCGCCGCGGCCTGCCCGGCACCCATCACAGCGATCTCCGAGAACGGCCAGGCGAGGCAGAGGTCGTTGCCCATGGTCTTGGAGTCCATGACGATGTACGCACCGCCGTAGCTCTTGCGCAGGATCACGCAGATCCTCGCGACGTCGGCTCGCGCGTAGGCGTACACCAGCTGGGCGCCGTGGCGGATCATGCCGCGCCACTCCAGGTCCTTGCCGGGGTAGAAGCCCGGCGTGTCGACGAGCGTCACGATCGGCAGGTTGAATGCATCGCAGAAGGCAACGAAGCGTGCGGCCTTCTGGGAGGCGGGGATGTCGAGCGTGCCCGCCAGCACCATCGGCTGGTTTGCGACGATCCCGATCGGACGGCCGTCCATCGTCGCGAACGCGGTGACGACGTTCGCCGCCCACCGATCGCGCACCTCGAACATCGAGTCGTCGTCGGCGATCTCAGCGGCGACCTTGCGCACGTCGTAGCTGCCGGTCGACGACTCGGGGATCTGCGCGCCGGCTTCCGGGCACGGACGATCAGCTGCATCGAACAGCGGCCACCGAGGCGGCTCCTGATCGACGTTCAGGGGCAGATAGGCCAACAGATCGTTGGCGGCGGCGTCCGCTGCTGGGCGGTCCGCAACGACCATCGTGGCGACGCCGGTGTATCGCGCGTGCGTGGCGGCTCCTCCGAGTTCGTCCACGTCGATCTCGATCCCGGTGAACTGCTCCACCATCACCGGCCCGTTCACGAACGCAGAGGACCGCTCGGTCATGATCGTGAAGTCGGCAACGCCGAGCAACAGTGCGGGCCCGGAGACTGCCGGGCCGTCGACGATCATCACGGTCGGCACGACGCCGGAACACGCCGTGAGGCGGCTGGCCACCCGCCCCCATCCGTGGAGCGCGGTCATGCCCTCTTCGATGTCGGTGCCGCTGGTCGAGATCGAGATCACGACCGGCAGCCGTTGATCCAACGCTGCCGAGATACCCGTCTCGAGTTGCTGCGCCGGTCGCAGCGTTCAGCCGAGCTGGTTCGTCCCCGCCGTCGAACTCGATCCACATCGCCGATCGACCTTCGACGCCGTTGAGCGAGCCATCGAGCTCACGGAGTGTGGCCTGAGCCATTCCCGGTACGAAGCGGGCGACGCCCAGCACGTCGGCGGGATCATCGAGATCGGTCATGCGTCGGCCACCGTACCCGACAGGGTGCTCGCGATTGCGATGCGCGCCTGCAGCAGCCCGGGCACTGAAGGGAGGTCAGATGGGCCGCTGTGTCGCCAGGGGAGAAGTGTCGGGATGCACGCCCGGTTGTTGCTCGCCCTGCTCCTCGATCACGGTCCGCAGGGTCGTCAGCGTCACGTGCGTCGGAGCGTTCGCGCTGGGTCGTCGGCGTCGAATGCTCGCGACGACTCGACGCGGGAGTTCGGGAACGGTGACTCGACAGAAGGAGCCGGTGAGCCAGGTCGGGATCGCGGTGGCCGGCACGATCGCCGGGCCGAAGCCGTCGAAGGCGAGCGAGGCGAGCAGGCGCACCCCGTCGATCTCGGCTTGAGGGCGCAGCGTCACGCCGTTGGTGGCGGCAGCGCGCTCGAGCAACTTGCGAAGTGCCGATCCCGTCGGCGGCAGGAGCAGTGGTTCGTCGTCGAGCTCGAGGATCGGCACGGTGTCGGCGCCTGCCAACCGGTGGTTCTGGTCGACGAGGAGGAACAGGTCTTCTGCGAACAGCGGCTCCACGACGAGTTCCGGCTCGTCGATCGGGAGGTGGATGATCGCCGCGTTGAGCTCGCCCGACATCACGTTCGGAACGAGCGACGACGAGGCACCTTCCCGGATGACGGCTCGAACGTTGGGGTGATCGGCTGCGAGTTGACGCAGGAGCGACGGCGTCAGCCAGCGCGCCGTGGTGCCGATCACGCCGATCCGGGTCTGGCCGGCGACGTTGTCGTGCCGGCTGCTCACGTCGGAGGTGATGTCCTCCATCTCGTTGAGCACTCGGCGGGCCCGTTCGACGACTCGGGCACCCTCCTCGGTGAGCTCGCTCTGCGAACGGTCGACGAGCGTGACACCGAGCTCTTTCTCCAAGCGAGAAATGTGCCCGGAGACGTTCGACTGCACGGTGTACAGCGATCTCGCCGCCGCGGAGAACGTACCGTGATCGGCGATCGCGACGATTGCTGCGAGCTGGCGGACATCCATCACAAAAAACGATAGCGACTATCTCTGTTATCTCCTTGTCAGATCACTCGTTCACGTGCATACTTTCACAAGAGCTTGTGATCTCGATCACGAACTCGAAGTGACAACACCCCCCATGTTGCACTCGTCGAGAACGCCAACACGCTGATCCCCCAATCGGCGGCGTTCTCTCTGGTTGAGAGTCCCGGATCCCCCATCCGGGACTTTCCCATTTTTCGGCTCGGGGCGCCTACGTTGAGCTCGTGACTGGCGCTGCTTTCTTCGATCTCGACCGGACGTTGTTGGCGGGGGCCTCCGGTGAGGTGTTCTCGAGAGCGATGACGCGTGCCGGGTTGTCGTCGGGGCCGGTGCCGGGGGAGAAGTTGCTCTTCGGACTGTTCAACCTGGTGGGTGAGAGCTTGCCGGGGATGGCGATCGCCCGACAGGCTGTCTCGGCAGCAAAGGGGCGTTCGGCAGCAGCCGTGCGCGCCGTCGCCGAGGACGCCGTCGACGAACTGGTCGAGCTGGTCCAACCGTTCGCCCAGACCGCGTTCGTCGCGCATCGTGATGCCGGCAGGCGGATCGTGCTCGCGACGACCACCCCGTACGACCTCGTCAAGCCGTTGGCCGACGCGCTCGGGTTCGACGATGCAGTGGCGACCCGCTACGGCATCGACGACGACGGCAACTACGACGGGACGCTCGACGGACCGTTCGTCTGGTCGGCGGGCAAACTCGACGCGATCACGACGTGGGCGAGCGATCACGACGTCGACCTCGCAGACAGCTGGGCGTACTCCGACAGCTTCTACGACACGCCGATGCTCGCAGCCGTCGGCAACCCCGTGGTGGTCAACCCGGATCCGCGCATGGTGTTGATGGCCGCAGCCCGGAGGTGGCCGACGGTGAACCTCGACGTCTCGCCGGGCGTGGTGAAGATCCCGGTCATCGGTCTCGAAGTGCAAGAGCTCGCCCAGCGCTTCGTCACGACGTCCGCGTATCCATATGCGCGGTTCAGGTTCGAACACGTCGATCGGATCCCGACCGACGGACCGTGCATCCTCGTCGCGAACCACCGCAGTTACTTCGACATCGCTGCGCTCTCACTGCTGATCGCCAAGGCCGGTCGCCCTGCCCGTTTCCTCGGCAAGAAGGAAGTGTTCGATGCTCCGATCGTCGGCCAGATCGCGGCGGCGATGGGCGGGATCCGCGTCGACCGTGCCACCGGCTCGGACGAACCGCTCAGAGCCGCAGTGGAAGCAATCGCCGGAGGCGAGATGGTGGCGCTGATGCCCGAAGGCACGATCCCGCGAGGGCCGGCATTCTTCGAGCCGGAACTCACCGGTCGATGGGGAGCAGCCAGACTCGCGCACATGACCGGAGCGCCGATCGTGCCGGTCGGGATGTGGGGGACCGAGAAGGTCTGGCCGCGTTCGGCCCGTTTCCCGAACGTGCTCAACATCGTCGATCGGCCGACCGTCCAGGTCGGTGTCGGTGAGCCGTTGACGGTCTCGGGGTCGTCACTCGGAGCCGACACGAAGCAGATCATGACGGCGATCAGCGCGCAGCTTCCAGCCGAATCGCGCCAGCGCCGGACACCGACGCGCGACGAGCTGATCGCGACGTTTCCACCGGGCTACTCCGGCGATCCGGAAGCGGAGTTCACGCGCCGTCCTGGCGAGGACTGAACCGTCGCTCGATGGAACGGTGGCGCCGCCGAGCAGACCGACCGTCGACGAAATCATCATCCGGCTTGCGCCGGTGCTCCGAAGAATGGTTGACCGCATGCAGCATCCACAGCTGTGGCGGCCACTTCGTGAACACCGAGACAAGGAGATGAAGATGACCAAGAAGACCACCCCCCGAACCCCACGCCGGATTGCCGCCGGCCTCGCCGTGAGCGCGCTTGCGTTCACCGCATGCGGGTCCGACAGCAACGATGCCGAGCCGCTCCCGACCGCCGAAGAGGCGGCGCCGGTCGAGGAAGCGCCGGTCGAGGAAGCGCCCGTCGAGGAAGAAGCAGGCACCATCGTCGATGTTGCTGTCGGAGCGGGCACGTTCGACACGCTCGTTGCTGCGGTGACCGCTGCGGATCTCGTCGAGACGTTGTCGAGTGAGGGCCCGTTCACGGTGTTCGCACCGACCGACGAGGCGTTTGCTGCGTTGCCCGACGGGCTGCTCGATGCGCTGTTGCTGCCCGAGAACAAGGACGCTCTCGTGGCGATCCTCACGTACCATGTGCTGGGTGCCGAGGTGCCGTCGTCCGATGTCGCCCCGGGCGATGTTGCGACGGTGCAGGGTGAGGACATCACGATTGCTGCTGATGGTGACGTGCTCACCGTCAACGACGCAACGATCACCGCTGTCGACGTCGAGGCCAGCAACGGTGTGATCCATGTGATCGACAGCGTGCTCGTGCCGCCGAGCATCGACCCTGCCGCACTGCTCGAAGGCGACGCCATGGAAGAGGACGCCATGGAGGAAGACGCCATGGAGGAAGACGCCATGGAAGAGGACGCCATGGAGGAAGACGCCATGGAGGAGGACGCTGCATCCGGTGACGCAGAGTCCGCAGGCACCATCGTCGATGTTGCTGTCGGAGCGGGAACGTTCGACACGCTCGTTGCTGCGGTGACCGCTGCGGATCTCGTCGAGACGTTGTCGAGTGAGGGCCCGTTCACGGTGTTCGCACCGACCGACGAGGCGTTTGCTGCGTTGCCCGACGGGCTGCTCGATGCGCTGTTGCTGCCCGAGAACAAGGACGCTCTCGTGGCGATCCTCACGTACCATGTGCTGGGTGCCGAGGTGCCGTCGTCCGATGTCGCCCCGGGCGATGTTGCGACGGTGCAGGGTGAGGACATCACGATTGCTGCTGATGGTGACGTGCTCACCGTCAACGACGCAACGATCACCGCTGTCGACGTCGAGGCCAGCAACGGTGTGATCCATGTGATCGACAGCGTGCTCGTGCCGCCGAGCATCGACCCTGCCGCACTGCTCGGCTGAGCGAACCGAACACCCGAACCCCCCGGCGCCGCCGCCGGGCCAGTGCAACCGCACTCGGTCCGGCGGCGGCGTCGCGTCGATGCCCCGGTCTGGTCTGCGCCGTTTCGCCCGACAAGGATGGGTGGGTCGGGGCAACCGCACGCCATGCTGACAGCCGACACCAGCACCCGAGGAGCACTGACGATGACGACCGAGATCACCGATGCCCAGATCGAGGCGGTGGCGCGCCAGTTGGTGGAGTCGGCGGAGACGCGCATCCCGGTCGAGGCACTCGGCATCGAACCCGGTGACGTCGCAACCGGCTACCGCATCCAGGAAGCCGGTCACGGCATGCACGATGCACAGTTGATCGGATGGAAGGCAGGATGCACGACGGCAGTCGCACAGAAGTTCCTCGACGTCGACGGTCCGGTGGCCGGTCGGTACCGCAGCGATCACGTGTTGGCTGCGCCAGCACAGATCGCCGCCGCCGAGTTCGCGACGCCGCCACACCTCGAAGTCGAGGTCGGACTGCGTCTGCTCGTCGACATCGACAGCGCGCCGCTCGACGCAATGCAACTCGCCGACGCTGTCGAGGCATTCGCCGCGATCGAAGTGGTCGCAAGCCGACTGGCGGCGTTCCCGATGGTCAGCGGCCCCCTGCTCGTCGCGGACAACGTGGCGGGTGCACGGATGGTCGTCGGACCGACGCTCGACCTCGACGCGGCGGGGGTCCGGTCGCTCGACACGACGCCCGTCACGCTGACGATCGACGGTGATGAGGTCGCAGCGGGGTCCGGAGCTGACGCGCTCGGCCATCCGCTGAAGGTGCTCGCATGGTTGGCCGGCCACGCTGCCGAGCGCGGAACTCCGCTCCGGTCGGGTGAGCTGGTGATCACCGGAACCTGCACGGGCCTCGTCGCGGCCCGGCCCGGCGCACGCCACGTCGGCCGCGTCGGTGACACCGATGTGAGCCTCGCGGTGAGGTAGCCGAACGGAGCGCAGATCGGTCGCCGCGTCAGGCCACGGTCCCGGACCGCCGAAGCGGTCTGACGAGCCGGATGGGCACCGATCCGGTCATCGGATCGGCCATGATGCACTCATGAGTTCGTTGCCGAAGCCGATCGACCTGTTGCCACATCGTGATCCCTTCTTGCTCGTCGACGAACTGATCGCCGTCGACCCCGGCGTGTCGGCGACCGGCATCTGGCGGCTGACGGGCGAGGAGTACTTCTTCGCCGGTCACTTTCCGGGGCGACCGACGCTGCCCGGCGTCCTGATGTGTGAGGCGATCGCTCAGGTCGGGGCGTGCGCGGTCCTCGCCGACGAGAAGTACGCCGGCAAGTTGCCGCTCTTCGGAGGCCTCGACGGTGCCCGGTTCCGACGCCAGGTCGTACCCGGTGACGAGTTGATCATCGAAGCGGAGTTGGGGCGCATGTCGGCGCGGGCCGGCAAGGGCGCAGGCCGAGTGCTCGTGCGCGGCGAGGTCGCGACCAGCTGTGACCTGATGTTCGTCTTCGCAGACGCCTGAACTCGGTGCGTGCTTCGTCGATGAACTACCCGATCGTCCTGTTCGATCTCGATCACACGCTGCTCGATTCCAACGCGTCGGAGCAGGCGGCGTTCGCGCTCACCATGCAGTCGGTCGGTGTCGCCCCGACCGATGAGACATTCGAGGTCTACGACGGCATCAACCAGGCCCTGTGGCGACAGGTCGAGGCTGGCGAGATCACGCCGCACGACGTGAAGGTCAGACGCTTCGAGCGCCTTCTCGATCGACTCGGTGCTCAGGGGGATCCGATCGAGATGGGCGCCACCTTCGTCCGAGGGCTCACCGATCACGGCGACCTGTACCCCGGCGTCGGTGGCCTGCTGGATTCGATTGCCGGGCGGAGCCGCCTGGGCTTGGTGACCAACGGGATCGGACCGGTGCAACGTGGGCGTCTCGACCGCCTGGACATCGCCAGGTACTTCGAGGTCGTCAGCGTCAGCGGCGAACTCGCGATGAGCAAACCGGCCCGTGCGATCTTCGACCACACGCTCGCCGAGCTCGGTGTCACTGATCGTGCGGACGTGGTGATGATCGGCGACAGCTTGTCCAGCGACATCGCCGGTGGCGCCAACGCGGGCATCGACACGATCTGGTTCAACCAGCACGGCGCACCGCAGGGGGCGAGCGTGCCGACGCACGAGGCGGGAAGCCTCGCAGCGATCGCCGACCTGCTGGTCAGCTGAAGTCGCGCGGACCCGGCGTCAGGACGCGGGTGCGACGACGACGGAGCCGTTGTGGCCGCCGAAGCCGAAGTTGTTGCTGATCGCTGGACCGGGTGTCCACGGACGAGCTTCGCCGACCACGAGGTCGATCGCCATGTCGCCGTCCGCCTCGAGGGTGTTCGCCGTCGGTGGGATCAGTGCGTTGCTCCATCGACAGCAGGAGCGCTGCGGCTTCCAGCGCACCGGCTGCGCCGAGCGCATGGCCGGTGACGCCCTTCGTCGACACCACGGGCACGGCGTTCGGACCGAAGACCTCCGTGATCGCGTCGGCCTCGGCCGCATCGTTCAGCGGCGTCGACGTGCCGTGCGCGTTGACCTGCTTGATGTCGGATGCATCGATCCCCGACTCGGCGAGCGCTGATCGCATGCACGCGATGGCGCCGACGCCGCCCGGGGCCGGCGCGGTGATGTGGTGCGCGTCGGCATTGCTGGCTCCGCCGAGCACTTCGCCGAGGATGTTCGCTCCTCGAGCTTCGGCGTGGGCCCACTCCTCGAGCACGAGGACGGCTGATCCTTCACCCATGACGAAACCGTCACGACCGGAGGCGAACGGCTGGCTGACGCCAGACGAGGAGAGCGCGGTCATGTTCCCGAAACCGGCCAGCGCCGTGAGGGTCGCAGCAGATTCGGAGCCGCCCGTGGCGACCGCATCGACGATGCCCCACTTGATCAGGCGCGCCGCGTAGTTGATGGCGTGGCTGCCGGCGGCGCATGCCGTGGTGATCGTCTCGTTCGGGCCTCTGAGTCCGTACCGCATCGAGATGGCGGCGCCTGCGGCGTTGGTCATCATCATCGGGACGAGGAACGGCGAGACGCGCCGTTCTCCCTTCTCGAGACGGATCTGGATCTGCTCCTCGAGCGTGTGCAGGCCGCCGACCCCGGTCGCGAAGATCGTGCCGAACCGGCTGGCATCCACACCGATGGCGTCGAAGCCCCCGGCCTGCTCGAACGCTTCGCCGGCTGCGGCGAGCGAGAACTGCTCGACACGATCGGCTCGGCGAGCGGCTTTCGGGTTCTCGAAGTACGGGGTTGGGTCCCAGTCCTCGATCTCGACCGACCGACCACTGCAGGCGCCGGGGCCGAGCAGCCCGGTCCAGAAGTCCTGCTTGCCCAAGCCGGCCGGGGCGACGACGCCCAGGCCCGTGATCGCGACGCGACGTGCGCCCGAGGAACTGGCGGTCATCCGACCTTGTTGGCGACGAGGTCGTACGCGTTCTGCACGGTCTCGACACCTTCGAGGTCCTCTTCGGGAACTTCGATGTCGAATTCTTCTTCGAGTGCCATCACGAGCTCGACGAGATCGAGGCTGTCGGCATCCAGATCGTCGCCGAACTTCGCGTCGAGCTTGACTGCGCTTTCTTCGACCGAGAGCACTTCGACGGCGCACTTCTTGAAGCGGGCAAACAGTTCTTCATTCATCAAATTCTCCAAAGTGTTGGTGTTGGGGTGAGTGTAGATCGGGATTCGCCGCCGGCCGAGGATCGCAGTGACAGAGGCTGCGACGAGAACGTCGTGGACGTTGCAGGCGTGACGGCGAACGCGACACGGGTGGACAGGATCTCACACACGAGCCGACGCCCGCCGGTGGCGAGCGTCAATGTCCCATTCCCAGGCCGCCGTCGACCGGGATGACGGCACCGGTGATGTATGCCGCATCGGGTCCGGCGAGGAAGGACACCACGCCGGCGATCTCGTCGGCCTGGGCCATGCGGCCCAGCGGGACGACGCTCGTGATCGCTGCGAGCTGGTCATCGGAGAGCGCAGCGGTCATGTCGGTCGCGACGGGCCCGGGTGACACGACGTTGACCGTGATGCCGCGAGATCCGAGCTCGCGTGCGAGTGAGCGGGCGAAGCCGACGAGGCCGGCTTTCGACGCGGCGTAGTTCGACTGGCCGGCTTGGCCGAGCAGCCCGACGACCGACGACATCAGGATGATCCGCCCAGCGCGCGCCTTGAGCATCGCTTTGGCCGCTCGCTTGGCGACGCGGTACGAGGCCGTCAGGTTGGCGTCGATCACGGAGGCGAAGTCGTCCTCGCTCATCCGCAGCAGCAGCCCGTCCTTCGTGACGCCGGCGTTGGAGACCAGGACCTCGACCGCAGCACCGAAGTGATCCTCCACTGCGGAGAACGCCGCATCGACCTGGGCGGTGTCGGTGACATCGCACTGCACGCCGAACAGGCCGTCGGGTGGCGGCGACGAGTTGTAGGTGACGGCGACGCGGTCGCCTGCGTCGGCGAGTCGGCGGGCGCAGGCGAGTCCGATGCCGCGAGAGCCGCCCGTGATCAGCACGACGCGGCCCGTCGTGGTGTCGGAAGTCGTCGAGGAGTCACTCATGAGATTGCTGTCGTTTCCGTTGTCGGAGGAGAAGTGTGATCACGCAACCGCCGATCACGCGGTCGACTCAGCAGCGTCGGGGCTCCAACGCACGACGGCGCTGGCCGCCGACATCCCGGCGCCGAACCCGACGAACAGGATCAGTTCACCGTCGGCGACGCGGTTCTCGTCGAGCGCTTCCGCCAGAGCCAGCGGTACCGACGCTGCTGACGTGTTGCCGGTGCGGTCGAGGACGATGGAAGCCTTCTCGAGCGGGATGCCGAGTCGGTCGAGCGAGGCCGAGATGATCCGGATGTTCGCCTGGTGCGGCACCACGAGCGTGATGTCCTCGGCGTCGACACCGGCGGCTGCCATGGCCTTCGTGGCGGAGTCCGCCATCAGTCGAACGGCTCGACGGAAGACCTCCTTGCCTTCCATCTCCAGGACCCCACCGATCTCGGCGAACAGCGCGCTCTCGGCGGCACCGACCGAGTCGAGATCCCAACTCAACAGTTGCCCGGGGCCGTCGACTGCTTCGATGAGCGCGGCGCCGGACCCGTTGCCGAACAGGATGCCGGTGTTGCGGTCCGTGTAGTCGGTGATTCGATCGAGGGTGTCGGTGCCGATGACCAGCACCTTGTTCGCACCCATGGCGATCAGTCCGTGCGCGTTGACGAGTGCGTAGACCCATCCCGAGCAGGCAGCATTGAGGTCGTTGGCTCCACATGAGAGACCGAGGAGCTCTTGGACCGTGGAGGCCGTGGCCGGAACACACCGGTCGGGGGTGGTGGTCGCGAGGATCAGTGCGTCGATGTCGGCCGGATCGCACCCGGACATCTCGATGGCCTGACGACCCGACTCGGTCGACAATCCCGCGGTGGTGCCGCCGACATGGCGCTGGACGATGCCGGTCCGGTCACGGATCCACTCGTCGCTCGTCTCCATCATCGACTCGAGGTCGACGTTGGTCAGCACCTTCTCGGGCAGGGCGGTGCCCCAGCCGGTGATGACGGCTCCACGGACTCCCTTGGGCACTGCAGGCATGATGTCGGTTCCTGTTCAGGTGGTGCGCAGCCACGCGATGGGTTGGCGCAAGGTGACCCGCTCGGTGTCGACGGCGATGAAGCTCTGGAACTGCCCGCCGAACGAGGAGCGGACCTCGGTCTCTCCGATGTGGCCGATCACGGTGCCGACGTCGATCGAAGCGCCCTCGGCGATGTCCGACACCGGGGTGAAGATGCCGGCGGCGGGACTCACCACGAGCCGTTCGACAGCGAAGAGGTGCTCGCCTTCGAGCTGACCCGACGGCGTGGTGCTGGCTGCATCCACCCACTCGAGCAGCTTGTCGAGGTCGTCGGGTGTGGCGATCGAGATGGTGCGTCCGTCGGTCGTGCGCTTCGCCATGCCACTGAGCACGCCGCCCGGGCCGAGCTCGGCGAAGTCGGTGACGCCCTCGGCTTCGAGGGTGAGCAGGCTCTGGCGCCAACGGACCGGGCTGGAGAGCTGGGCCGACAGCAGGTTCGCCCATTCCGCTCCGACGTCGTGAGGTTTCGCGTCGACGTTCGACACGACGGGGACGTCGGTGTCGCGAGGGTCAGCGGCTGGCGATCGCGTCCCGGAGTCGTTCCCGAGCGGCGGTCATGAACGGCGTGTGGAACGCGCCCGAGACCTGCAGCGCCATGACCCGTTTCGCGCCGAGATCCTTCGCCTGGGCGGATGCCTTGTCGACGCCGTCGGGCGACCCGGCGATCACGACCTGACCGGGAGCGTTGTAGTTCGCGACCCAGACGTCGGAGTCGGCGAGGTTGCACGCCACGACGACCTGGTCGTCGTCGAGGCCGAGCACGGCGGCCATGGTGCCCGGCCGCTCGAGGCCGGCATCGTGCATCGCTGCAGCGCGAGCCGACACGAGGCGGATGCCGTCGTCGAAGCCCAGTGCTCCGGTCGCTGTGAGGGCGGTGTATTCGCCGAGGCTGTGGCCGGCGCAGAAGCTCGCATCGATGCCGACGCGCTGCACGGCGTCGAGCACCATCAGGCTCGACACGAACGTGGTGAGCTGAGCGTTGCGGGTGTCCTTCAGCTCGTCGGCGTCAGCGTCGCACAGCAGAGCGGCGATGTCCCGGCCGGCGACCTCGGAGGCCTCGTCGACGAGTTCCCAACTCTCGTGATCCTGCCAGGGGCGACCCATACCGGGCCGCTGCGATCCCTGTCCGGGAAACGTGAAAGCGAGCATGATCGCCGAATCTAGACGAGCGATTCGCGGGTCGAACGTTTACCGAGCGGTAACTCGCGAGATGGCGACCAGATGACTGAACGTCACGGCGGGATGATCGTGCTGTCGTACCCCAGGTCGGACTCGAACCGACACTGGACGGTGTTTGAGACCGTTGCCTCTGCCAATTGGGCTACTGGGGCGTGCAATCCGAACGATACCGCCCGACCGGAGGGGCCGGACGTTCGTTCTGAACCCGCACGCTCGGACGGGTCGGAGCAGCGTCGCCGGGTGCAAGGAACGGACGGTGTGCATATTCTGAGCGCTGTGTCGAAACGCTCGATCACGCGGAAGCTGGCAAAGACCTCGCGGCGCCTGACGTCGTTGCGGGCGGAGCTGGGGACGATCGACGAACAGGCCCGCATGATGCGTGACGAAGCGGACGACATGGCGGTTCGGGCGATCGTCGCTGCCAACAGCGGGGTGTCGACGCGATGCGCGGCAAGCGCAGGAACACGCCGAGGCGCACCGCAAGAACCGCGAGCGAGTGGTGGTCGAGATGGCCGAGCTCGAACGGCGTCAGGACGAACTCCTCGACGCGTTGAGCGCCGCGAGCTGACGTCGCATCAGGGGTCGTCAGCCCGATTGGCGCTATAACTCTCCTATGCCCTTGCGCGTCGTGATCGCCGAAGACGAAGCCATCATCAGGATGGATCTGCGCGAGACGCTGGAGGAAGAGGGCTACGTGGTGGTCGGTGAGACGGGTCGCGGTGACACCGTCGTGGACATCATCCGTGAGACCGCTCCTGACCTGGCGATTCTCGACATCAAGATGCCGGGCGCCGACGGCTTGGAGGCAGCTCGCACCATCAACACCGAGCGGCTGTGCGGCGTGTTGATGCTCACCGCGTTCAGCCAACGCGAGGTCGTCGAGGAAGCGCGTGATGCCGGGGCGCTCGCGTTCCTGGTGAAGCCGTTCCAGAAGAGCGACCTCATCCCGGCGATCGAAGTGGCCATGGGTCGCTTCCGAGAACTCCAAGCCCTGACCGGCGAAGTCGGCACGCTCGGCGATCAGCTCGAATCACGCAAGGTCACGGACCGGGCCAAGGGCCTGTTGATGGACGAGTTGTCGATCTCCGAGGCCGATGCGTTCGCCTTCATCCAGAAGACCGCCATGAGCGAGCGAATCCGCATGCGTGACGTCGCCGATCGAATTCTCGACGGTTCGCTGCGCCCACCCACCGACTGACGGGGGCGAAAGTGCCTGGCACTTTCGCCCCCTCGAACAACACGAACGGAGCCCACCGTGGGGACCCACCTTCTCGTCGACGGGAACTCGCTCACCTACCGAGCGTTCTTCGCCCTGCCGACCGACATGGCCACCGCCAGCGGCCAGGTCACCAACGCGGTCTTCGGCTTCACGTCGATGCTCGCCTACGTGCTCGACGAGCAGAAGCCCGAAGGCATCCTCGTCGCGTTCGACCGTCCCGAGCCGACGTTCCGCCACGAAGCCGAACCGGAGTACAAGGCGCAGCGCGAGGCAGCGCCCGACATCCTGCGCCAGCAGATGGGGCTCGTTCGCGAGGTGCTCGAAGCGCTCGGCATCCAGACCATCGACCAGGCCGGTTGGGAAGCCGACGACCTGATCGCCACCGCCGTCGACGAGCTCGTGGCCCGAGACAAGAGCGTCATCATCGTCACCGGTGACCGCGACAGCTATCAGCTCGTCCACGACGCCACCGACGTCAAGGTGATGTACAACAAGCGCGGGGTCAGTGACTACGCGCTGTACGACGAGGCCGGCATCGAAGAGAAGACCGGTGTCACGCCGGAGATGTACGTGCAGTACGCCGCGCTGCGCGGCGACAATTCGGACAACCTGCCCGGCGTCCCCGGCGTGGGGGAGAAGACCGCAGCGAAACTGATCAACAAGTACGGCGGCCTCGACGGGATCTTCGCGAACGTCGAGGAGCAGACACCGAAGTTGAAACAGAATCTCGTCGAGAACGAGGAACGGGCTCGCAAGAACCTCGATCTGATGCAGCTGCACCACGACGCGCCGGTCGAATCAGTCGACTTCGACGACCTGGTCCCGAAGCCCGACGCTGCCGAGATGAAGCGGCTGTTCGAGTTCCTCGAGTTCCGCGCCTTGACGGGGCGGATCACCGCGGCGATCAACGGCATGGGCGCCTCGGTCGATCTCGGCCCCGAGACCGAGCAGCGAGGAACTCGTCGCTGAAGTCACCGAGATGGAGACCGCCGCGGACGCCGTCGCTGCCATCAAGGGCGTGACCGCACTCGACCTCTCTGCCACCTGGGTCGGTGACCCAGGCCGAACCGACCTCGTCGGCCTCGCCGTGGTGACGGAACCGGACTCGGCCGAGGTCGCGTGGATTCCGGCAGCGCTGCTCGCCGACGCGAGCGTCCAGGACGAGTTGGCGGCGCACACCGACGTACGCGGGCACCGGATCAAGCCGTTGATGCGCTCACTGCTCGGTATGGGATGCGCGCTCGACGGCATCGCGCTCGACACGGCGATCGCCGCCTACCTGATCGATCCTGCCGAGGCGCGCTACGAACTGCCGGACCTGCTCGAGAAGTACACCGACGTGGGCGCGTCCATCCGACGCTGCCGGCTCCGGTCAACTCGACTTCGACGGGACCTCGCTCACCGACGCCGATCTCGCTGGGCGCGATGCGTTGGCGGTTCATCATCTGGTCGAACCGATCCGGGCGAGCCTCGATGCGCAGGGCATGGCCGATCTGTACGAGACCATCGAGAACCCGTTGGTGATGGTGCTCGCGAAGATGGAACACATCGGCATCGCCGTCGACATCGACGAGCTGCAGGGCCTGAACGACAAGCTCACCGCCGAGGTCGAGTCGCTGGTGGCCGAACTTCGTGAGGTCGCGGAGATGCCCGAGCTGAACCTCAACTCACCGAAACAGTTGCGAGAGCTGCTCTACGACACCAAGGGCTTGACGCCGATCAAGAAGACGAAGACCGGCCCGTCGACCGACGCTGCCACCTTGGAGAAGCTCGAACACGAGTGGCCCGAGTTCCTCGCTCCGCTTCGACGTCACCGAGAGGTCGAGAAGCTTCGGGGCACCTACGGCAAGGGCTTGCTGCAGGAGGTGGCCTCGGACGGCCGCATCCACGCGACGTTCAACCAGACGGTCGCGCGGACCGGACGGTTGTCGTCGGACAAGCCGAACCTGCACAACATCCCGGTCCGTTCCGAGGAAGGCCGGCTGTTCCGGCGGGCCTTCGTCGCATCACCGGGCACCGAGTTGCTCGTCGCCGACTACAACCAGATCGAGCTGCGCTGCATTGCTCACCTGGCACAGGATTCGGGTCTGCTGGAAGCGTTCAACACCGGCCAGGACATCCACAACGCCACGGCGTCGCGTGTGTTCTCCGTCGACCCGGATTCGGTCACGGTCGATCAGCGGTCGAAGGCGAAGATGGTGTCGTACGGGCTGGCCTACGGCATGGAGGCGTATGGCCTCGCTCAGCGCCTGAACATCCCGGTCGACGAGGCAGCACCGATCCTCGACGCGTACTTCGTGGCGTTCCCGAACGTGAAGCAGTACATGGACGTCACGGTCGAGCAAGCACGCGAGCGGGGCTACACCGAGACGCTGTTCGGGCGCCGCCGCCCGATCCCGGAGCTGACGAACTCGAACTTCCGAGTGCGTCAGGCGGGGGAGCGTCAGGCGATGAACGCGGGCATCCAGGGGCTTGCCGCCGACATCTTCAAGGTCGCGCTCGTGCGCATCGACGAAGCGTTGAGCAAGCCGGGTGTCGAGAGCGAACTGATCCTGCAGGTCCACGACGAAGTGCTCGTCGAGGTGCCGCCGGAGGAGAAGCAGGAGATCGGCGACCTGGTCATCGAGATCATGCACGACGCCGCCGAGCTCGACGTGCCGCTCGAAGTCAACGGTCGTGGGGCGACACGTGGGCCGCCGCCAAGGGCTGAGGTCGCGTACGACGAGAGGTCGTAGCGTGAGCGGGATGCGGGACCACTGGTTCGAGGACCTGGCCGACCACATGGGCGAGGCGTACCTGCGGTACTCGTTCACGAAGGGGACGGTCCAGGAGGTCGACCACATCGTCGATGTGCTCCGCCTGCAGCCCGGTGATCGAGTGCTCGACGTGGGGTGCGGGCCGGGTCGCCATGCGCACGAACTCGCAGGCCGCGGCGTCACGGTGCACGGCATCGACATCAGCGAACGCTTCGTCGAGATCGCACGGGCCGACGCACCGGTGGGAGCGACGTTCGAACGGATGGACGCTCGTTCGATGACGTTCGACGCGGACTTCGACGCCGTGATCTGTCTGTGCCAAGGAGCTTTCGGGCTGATGACGGCGGCCGGCGAGGACGCCGTCGTGATCGACGGCATGACGCGCGCGTTGCGCAACGACGGTCGAGTGGCGTTGAGCGCCTTCAGTTCGTACTTCGTCGTCAAGTACCACGACGAGGCGACCTTCGATGCCGATGCAGGTGTGTCCCACGAGCGGACCGAGATCAGGTCGGAGACCGGCGAGTCGAAGGAGGCGGACCTGTGGACCGGTTGCTACACGCCGCGAGAGTTGCGGCTCCTGCTGTCGGCGCACGGTCTCGACGTGACGTCGATCAGCAGCGTCGAGCCGGGCGCGTACGGCAGCGATTCCCCGACGATCGAGTCCCCGGAGTTCCTGGTGGTCGCGTCGAAGGTGCCGAGTTGACCGGTTCGCGTCAGCCGGCGGGTACTGCGTAGACCACGATGTTCTGCCGGTACCTGCGGATCTCGGGGTTGAAGTCGCCGCCACAGGTGATCAGCACGAGGGTCTCGGGTCCGGTGTTCCGCCAGATCCGTTCACGCGGGAGCTGGTCCTTGTCGTACTTCGTCTGTTCGATCACGTCGTAGGTCCTGGTCGTGCCGTCGTCGAGCGCGACCTCGACCTGGGATCCGGGCTCGAGCGTGTCCAGTTCGAAGAACGGGCCGGTCGTCCCGTTCCACGACACGTGTGCGGCCAGAACGGTCGCGCCGGGCTGGCCAGCGGTCGAACCGTACTGGTACCAACCGATCTCGGTCTCGTCCGGGACCTCCAGCTCGCCGTCGTCTTCGATGCCGACCGCTCGAACCGGAATTCCGCCCAGGTCGAACTCCGACGTCGCCAGTCCGATCGGCCGGGTGCACGGTTCGACGTCGTCGGGAAGCGCTGCACCACGGTTGATCTCGCCGAGCAGATCGGCCAGCAACGTCGTCGGTGGAACCGATTCGACGGCGCTCGTGATGGGCGGCGCTTCGGTGGGGGTCGTCGCGACAGTCGTGGTGGCAGTCGTCGTGGCGGGCGTCGCGGCGGGCAGCCTCGTGCCGGCTGGTTCGCCTCGTGCGTCCGGTTCGGCGTCGGTCGACGGAGGAACGGTCGGTTCGGCGTCGGCGTCGGCGGTGAGCGACGGATCCATCGAGACAACGGCGTAGGCGCCGTGGTTCCGAACGCCGGCAAACGCGATCATCGCAGCGAAACAACCCGCAGCGATCCATGCCAGTGGCCGCAGTGCGCTCCCTGAGTCCCGCCTTGTGCCGCCCATGATGACACGACTCTATCCGTGCTGACGCCTGCCCGCCATTCAGCTGGGCGCGTGCAATGTGCGTGCGCGATGACACTAGTGTTTCCCTCGGTCAGTTGTTTCGAGGAGAGAATGGCGGTCGTCGACACGTGAACAAGCAGCGGAGTGGGGTGTTTGCGCTCATCGTCCTGGCGTTCATCGCTCCTGCGTGCGCGCTCGTCAGTGGCGGCGATGCAGCGCCCGCACCGGCACCACCGGCGTCGGTCGACGGTGCCGTCACCGTCTCGTTCGACAGTGCGATCGCAGAGATCAGTCCACTGATCCGTGGCGTCTCGGGCCGGATCGAGGACTTCGAGGGCGCAGGCGTGACGCTCAACTCGTGGGGCGGCCAGCGGGCCACCCGATACAACTACCAGCTGGGCAACGCTTGGAATCAGGGCCGGAACGGCGCCTTTCGAAACGAGGGGGTCGCGTCCACCGATGACCTCGTCGGCGATTGGCTGGCGTCGAACGAAGCGGCGGGCGTGGTCTCGCGAGTCGCAGTCCCCGGGCTGGGCTGGATCGCCCGTGACGGTTCCTCTGAAACCTGTTCGTTCCCGGACGACGGCGGCGGATGTCTGACGGCGGATGCGTTCGACTGCGCGCGATCGGGCCCGATCGCCGATCCGGCGCGTGCGAACGTCGGGAGTTCGCCGCAGAGCGTCGCTGAATGGATCGACGGTTACGTCTCGGACGGAGTCGGCCCGGAGTATCTGGCGGTCGACAACGAGCCGGAGCGCTGGGGGATCGACCACTACGACGTGCACCCGACCTGTTCGGACTACTTCGAGATCCTCGGCACCTACCTGGCGTACGCAACGGCACTCCGAGACGTCGCTCCGAGAGCGCAACTCACCGGTCCGGTGATGTGCTGCTGGTACGACTACGCCAATCCGCCCGGACCCGACGACGAGTCGGACCAGGATCTCCTGAGCTGGTTCCTGGAGCGGATCAGTGAGCGCCCAGCGACGGAGGATGGTCGACCACTGCTCGACGTCGCCGACGTGCACTTCCGCCCGAGCGCTGACGTGGTGACGTCGCGAAGCGACGCCGAGATCGACGAGCTCCGCATCGAGGCGACACGAGAGCTCTGGGACCCCGAGCACCGTGCGGACCAGGGGCCGGTCGAGCCGATCGAGTTCCTGCCACGGCTTCGTCGCACGATCGACGAGGTGTACCCCGGAATGCCGCTGATGGTGAGCGATTGGCGATTCGGCGGGGAATCGTCGACGAGTGGTGCGCTCGTCGTCGCGCTGGCGTTGGGCGTCTTCGCCCGCGAGGGGGTCGAGGCAGCCGCTCACGCCGACACGATTGCTCCTGGTTCGCCCGCGTTCTTCGGATTCAAGTTGTTCGGCGACTACGACGATCTGGGTGGAGCGTTCGAAGGTCTCGCACTGGAGACAGTCGTGGACGACGACCTCGAATCGGTCCAGGCGTTCGCTGCGCTCGACGGACGCACGCTGCGACTCCTGCTGGTGAACTCGTCCACGGACCCGGAGGCGCAACGGATCGACCTCGACCTCGGCGCGGTGGAGCCTGCGGGCAGCCCGAAGGTGTTCACCTACTCGGGGGCGACGCCGGATGAGATCGTCGAGAGCCGTCTGGGTGGCGGTGCGGAGAGCTCGGTCGTCGAACTCGCACCGATGACCGCAACGATGGTCGAGTTGAAGCTGAGGGATGCTCCCGAGCCGACGCTGCCGGCGTCGTCGGTGCCCGCTGACGACACATCGGCTGGCTGACTGATTCGGCGCTCCGAACCTCTGCATGCCTTCACGCAGGGCGTGCGCACGTCACGCACCGACCAACAAATACCACGTTGAGTGAACAAGGTTGACGTTGAGTCACCGATATGGCACGCTGCATGTCTCATGACTCGATGGGCGGGTCGGTGAAAGGAACGTCAGATGAAGAAGCAAGCTTTCGTCGCTGCAGCAGCCGCTGCGCTCGTCATTGCCACCGGCTCGGTGGCGTCGGCCCAGTCGGGTGACTCGATCACGATCCTGCACGGCATTCCGGGCGTCACGGTCGATCTCGTCGTCGACGGCGAACTGGTCATTGCCGGCTTCGACGCCGGGGACACACAAGATCTCACACCGTTGGCGGGCACGACGCTGAAGAACATCGAGGCGCGAGAAGCCGGCGGCACCGCTGTCGTCATCGGCCCGATCGACTCCTACGACGTTCCGAAGGACGGCAATGCCTCCGTCGTGGTGCACCTCGATGAGGGCGGGGAACCGACGATCACCTCGTTCTTCAACACGGGCGGGCCCGCCGAACAGGGCCGCGGCCTCCTCACGGTTCGCCACGCGGCATCAGCATCCGCCGTCGAAGTCGCCGTCGGTGACGACACGCTGCTGTCCGACATCAGCAACGGCGAAGAAGCCGGCGTGGTGCTGCCTGCAGGTGAGATCACCGACGCCTGGGTGACCGTCGACGGCGAACGGGTCGCTGCCCTCCCGACGCTCATCCTCGAAGCGAACACGCAACTCATCGTCTACATCGGCGGAAGTGCCGCTGCCGATGATCTCGAGTTCTACCAACAGGTCGTCAGTGCCGGCGAGATCTCGTCGGTTGCGACGGAGACCGCGCAGGTCGACTCAGAGGACGACGGAACGCCGCAGCCCGACGTGGTCAACACGGGCGACGCGCTCCCGAGTTCGTCTCCCTTGTCGCTCGACCTGATGGTCTACGGCGTGCTCTTCGCGCTCGGTTCCGCAGCGCTGCTGGCTCGGGTGAAGCTGGCCGGCCGCACACGCAGCCCGCTGGCGAGCCCGATCACGGACTGATCGGCCCGAGGCCGAGCTCGTCGATCGACGTCTCGCGCATCTCGACCTTGCGGATCTTTCCGGTGACCGTCATCGGGAACTCTGCGACGGTCTTGATGTAGCGGGGCACCTTGAAGTGGGCGATTCGACCGTCACAGAACGCTCGAACGTCGTCGATCGTGATCGTGGTGCCCGCGGCTGCGGCTTGATCCACGCCATCAACTCTTCGCCGAACCGCTCGTCGGGGACGCCGATCACCTGGACGTCCTCGACTGTCTGGATGGGTGTAGAGGAACTCCTCGATCTCTCGTGGGTAGATGTTCTCGCCACCTCGGATGACCATGTCCTTGATGCGTCCGACGATGTTGACGTAGCCGTCATCGGCCATCACGGCCAGGTCGCCGGTGTGCATCCAGCCGTCGGCGTCGATCGCCGCTGCGGTCTTGTCCTCGTCGTTCCAGTAGCCGAGCATCACCGAGTAGCCGCGGGTGCAGAACTCGCCGGTCTCGCCACGTTCGAGCGTCTCGCCGGTGGTCGGGTCGCACACTCGGATCTCGACGTGCGGATGTACCACGCCGACCGACTCGGTGCGATGCTCGATCGTGTCGCCCGGCAAGGTCTGGGTCGACACCGGCGAGGTCTCGGTCATGCCGTAACAGATGCCGACGTCGACCATGTGCATCTTGTCGATGCAGCCGCGCATCACCTCGATCGGGCACAGCGACCCGGCCATCACACCGGTGCGCAGCGAGGACAGGTCGTAGGAGTCGAAGTCGTCGAGCGCCATCTCGGCGATGAACATCGTCGGCACGCCGTAGAGCGAGGTGCACCGTTCCTGCTCGACGGCTCGCAGCACGGCGGCCGGGTCGAACGCGTCGCCGGGGATCACCATCGTGGCCCCGCGCGACGTGCAGCCGAGGTTGCCCATGACCATGCCGAAGCAGTGGTAGAACGGCACGGGGATGCACAGCCGGTCGCCTGGCTCCAGTTGTTGGAGGCCGGTCACCTGAAGTGGCCGTTGTTCAGGATGCTCCGATGCGTGAGCGTGGCGCCCTTGGGGAAGCCGGTCGTGCCCGACGTGTACTGGATGTTGATCGCGTCGTCGGTCGAGAGTCCGGTGCAGATCGAGTTCGCCTCGTCGACGCACGAGTCGTCTGCGCACAACCGGTCCCAGTCGTCGTCCCAGAAGAAGACGGTCCGTTCGAGCGTGGGCACGTCGCCGCGGACCTCGTCGACCATCGCTCGGTAGTTCGGAGGTCTTGAACTCCGGTGCTGCGATCAGCCAACGACAACCGGAGTGATCGAGGGCGTAGGCCAACTCGTGCGTGCGATACGCCGGGTTGATGTTGACGAGGATCACGCCGATGTGTGCAGTGGCGAATTGAACGAGCGTCCATTCGGCGTAGTTCGGGCTCCACAGCCCGACCCGGTCACCGACCTCGAGCCCCGCGGCGACCATCCCGCTCGCGAGCGTGACCACTCGGGTGGCGAACTCGTCGTAGGTCCAACGGATGCCCTGATGGCACGACACGAGCGCGTCGAGCGATCCGTGGTCGGCGACCGTTCGGCGCAGGCTCTCCGAAATCGTCATGTCGAGCAGCGGTGTCTCGGTCGGTCCTGCTGCGGTTGCCGGTGTCCCCATGGTGTTCCCTCGATGCTCCGTCGTCGTTCTGCGAGAGCTTCGCGCATCGAGCAAAGTCGATGAGGAGCGAGTGGCGGCGTTCGAGTGGCGAACGTCGTCGGCCCGGCGTCGGATGAGCGTGCTTCAATGGCTGTCGTGAGTGCAGTGGAACGATTGAAGAACCTGCTGGACACGGATCGCCTGGCTGTCGCCGGCGGCCTGGTCGTCGCTGATCGGACGACGGAGGAGCTCGCGACGTCGACCGGGATGAACACCCGGGCTGTGATCGAGGCGGTCGGAGCGTTGCGTTCGGCCGGTCTCGTCTCGACGATCGACGGCCTTCACCATCTGGAGGTCCAGGCGCTCCGCGCCATCGCCAACGAGCTCATCGATCCCGATCTCCCGATGGATCCGATCATCGGTTTCGGGATGACCGACGAGGAGCGGAACGTGCTCGCCCGGTACTTCGAGGGTCGAACGCTCACCTCGGTTCCGACGTCGCGTGCCAAGCGGCTGATCGTGCTCGAACGGCTCGCGCTCGAGTTCGATGTCGGGCCAGAAGTATCCCGAGCGCGACGTCAACTCGATCCTCGGCGGATTCCACCCGGACTGGTCGACGCTGCGACGCCATCTCGTCGATGAAGGAATGCTCGACCGGGACCAGAACGTGTACTGGCGCAGCGGCGGTCGGGTTCCCGGCGTCTACCGTGGCTGACGGGGCTCGCTGGGACGGCCCGCCGCTGGCGGGGCGGTCCGGGTCGGGTTCCAATGGGGCGCTGCTATCGTAGATCGTTGCGTTCTCGTCCGAGACGCACGTCCGCTCCCATGAGCTGGCGTTCATCGATCCGTTTCTGAAAGCCGAACACCTTGACCGACACCGCTTCCCCCGCCGCCGAAGAAATCGAACAGAGCCCCGAGGCCACGCCCGCCGGTTCGTCCGCTCCGCAGTTCGGCACCTTCGACGAAGAAGGCAACTACACACCCCGCGAGATCATCTCCGACGACCTGGGCATGAGCTTCGAAGACGCCATCGCCGGCACGATGGTCGAGGTCGAAGACGGCCAGATGGTCAACGGCACGGTCGTCAAGATCGACAAGGACGAAGTCCTGCTCGACATCGGCTACAAGAGCGAGGGTGTCATCCCGAGCCGCGAGCTGAGCATCCGCAACGACGTCGATCCGTCCGAGGTCGTCGGTATCGGCGAAGTCATCGAGGCGCTCGTCCTCACGAAGGAAGACAAGGAAGGGCGTCTCGTCCTCTCCAAGAAGCGTGCGCAGTACGAGCGTGCCTGGGGCGACATCGAAGCGAAGAAGGAAGCCGACGAAGTCGTTTCCGGTCCGGTCATCGAAGTCGTCAAGGGCGGCCTCATCGTCGACATCGGCCTGCGTGGCTTCCTGCCCGCATCGCTCGTCGAACTGCGTCGTGTCCGTGACCTCGCTCCGTACATCGGTACGCAGGTCCACGCCAAGATCATCGAACTCGACAAGAACCGCAACAACGTGGTCCTGTCCCGTCGCGCCTACCTGGAAGAGAACCAGAAGGAGACCCGCGACCAGTTCCTCAACAACCTCAAGGTCGGCGAGGTCCGCGAAGGAACCGTGTCGAGCGTCGTGTCGTTCGGTGCGTTCGTCGACCTCGGCGGCATGGACGGACTCATCCACGTGTCCGAACTCTCCTGGAAGCACGTCGACCACCCCGGCTCCGTCGTCACCGTCGGTGACCCGGTCAAGGTGCAGGTCCTCGACGTCGACTTCAGCCGTGAGCGCATCAGCCTCTCGCTGAAGGCCACGCAGCAGGATCCGTGGCAGGAATTCGCCGAAGGCCACCAGGTCGGACAGCTCGTCTACGGTCGAGTCACCAAGCTGGTGCAGTTCGGTGCGTTCGTCCAGGTCGGCGACGGCATCGAAGGCCTCGTGCACATCTCGGAGATGTCGGCGCACCACGTCGACAGCCCCGAGCAGGTCGTCACACCGGGCGAAGAGCTCTGGGTCAAGATCATCGACCTCGACCTCGCACGTCGTCGTATCAGCCTCTCGATCAAGCAGGCCGCCGAAGGTGGCGAGCTCGCAGCCGAGTACCGCGAGCACTTCGAGATCGACGCCGCCGGCAACTACGTCCAGGGCGAAGCATCGGCCGAGGCCGAAGCAGCATGGAGCGAGTACTACGGCGACGGTTCCGAGAAGCCCGCCGACGGTGAAGCAGCCGCCGAGGGTGAGGCCGCTCCGGCCGAGGGCGACGCAGCCCCGGCCGAAGGCGAAGCAGCAGCTGAGGCTCCTGTGACCGAAGGCGAAGCAGTCGAGCAGGTCGTCGAGGCGGCAGACGCCGAAGTGGCAGCCAACGTCGAAGCCGAAGGGGCTCCGACCTCCGAGGAAGCAGCAGCCGACGAGGCTCCCGCGCCAGACGCTCCGACCGACGAAGCCTGAGCGCCCGATCGAGGACCTCGCTTCGGCGAGGATGAACTGAATGCTGCCCGGCTCCTCGGAGTCGGGCAGTATTCGTTTTCGTGATACTCGTGGGTCTGACAGGTGGCATCGGTGCGGGCAAGTCGACGGTGTCGAAGCTGCTCGCAGAGCGTGGTGCGGCGATCGTGGACGCCGATCAGATCGCTCGTGACCTGCAGGCGCCGGGATCCCCGGTGCTCGATCAGATGGCGGAGCGCTTCGGTGCCCACATCATCAACGACGACGGCTCACTCGATCGCGGCGCTGTTGCCTCGATCGTGTTCTCCGACAAGGCCGCGCTGAAGGACCTCAACGGCATCGTCCACCCTGCGATGCAGACGGA
The DNA here is from genome assembly GCA_963797925.1 of Ilumatobacteraceae bacterium. Taxonomy (GTDB): domain Bacteria; phylum Actinomycetota; class Acidimicrobiia; order Acidimicrobiales; family Ilumatobacteraceae; genus Ilumatobacter_A. Next base: position 1,502,197 of record CAWCQZ010000004.1, read on the forward strand.
GATCCAGTCCCAGATCGATGCTCACCTGGGCACCGACCGCCTCGTCGTGTTGGATTTCCCGTTGCTCGGCGAGAACCCGCGCAAGGGCCTCGCCGCCACCATCGTCGTGGACATCCCGTACGACCTCGCCGTCGTTCGAGCCGTCGATCGCGGTATGGACGAAGCGGATGTCCGCAACCGGATCGACAGCCAGATCAGCCGCGACAAGCGCCTGGAATCGGCAACGCACGTCGTCGACAACAGCGGCGGCCTCGACGACCTGAACCGTCAAGTCGCCGAGCTCTGGCCGCAGCTGATGGAGCTGGACCAGTACCGCGCCCCCGTCAGCGTTGTGAGGGGCGGACGGACGTCGGCGGGTCGAGTGTGATGTCACGAATCGGCACGTCGGGTGGGGGAGTCCGGCGGTACCAGGCGAGGTGATCATCGCCGTGCACGGAGAACGCGAGGTCGACGAGGTCCCAGTATGACCGGCGAATCGCCGCGGTCCCGATGTCGCGATGCTGTTCGTAGCGGTCGACGGAGCTGGCTCGAGGAAAGTAGATGACGATCGGTTCGTCGATCCGTCGACCGGCGCTGTCGCCGAGCAGGGTGACCCGTTCCGTGACGTCCACCCGGTCGTAGGCGCGTTCGCGCCAGTCGAGATCGGCCAACTCGATGTCGTCCACGGCGAAGATCACACCGTTGACCGATTCGTCGGGCGCCTCGATGATGCCGAGCGAGACGACGACGCCACCGGTCACCTCGGTGCCGTCGTCGTTGGTCCAGTCACCCCGCAAGGTCGCCGATCCGTAGTTCCATCGTCGTCCGTATCCGGCGAGTTCGACGAGATGCATCCCCGTGCCGATGTCGACGGTTCGACCGATCGTCGCCGCCAGCGATTCGGGCGAGACGAGCGACCCGTAGCCGAAGACCCAGGTGCTCAGGAGTCGCTCTCGATCGCATCGCGGTGCACGCCGCCGTGACCAGGAGCCGGATGCCGACGTCGATCGCACCTTCGTCGACGTCGAACTGACCTGCGTGGAGGTCGAGCTGCGGGCCACCGGGGTCGTGGACGCCGAGACGGACGTACGCGCCCGGGATCTCTCGCGTCAGCCAGGCGAAGTCGTCGCCACCCCAGCTCTGTTCCGCCTCGACGATCCGGTCCGCCCCGACGATGCCGGATGCGGCGGTGCGCAGCAACTCGACGACGGACGCGTCGTTCACGGTCGGAGGGACACCGCGGGTGTAGTCGATGCTCACGTCGGCATCGCTTCCGGTGATCACGTCGTCGATCGCCGAACGAACGCTGGCCTCGAGCGTCTCCCACGCCTCGAGCGACGGCGTCCGCACGGACGCCCGCAACTGGACCGAGGTCGGGATCACGTTGGCTGCGTCGCCGCCGTGGATCGCACCGAACACCAGCTTCACCTCGGCGTTCGCCGTTGCGGCGGACACGAGTCGGGGTACCTCGGTGACCAGGCGGGCTGCGAGCCCGACGGTGTCGACGGTCAGCTCGGGTCGGGCGGTGTGTCCACCCGGCCCACGCACGGTGATGGTGATCATGTCGGCGGCCGACGTGATCGAGCCCGTTCGGAGTCCGATCCTGCCGACGTCGAGCTTCGGTTCGCAGTGCAGCCCGATGACCGCCGTCGCCCCATCGAGTCCACCGTCGGCGAGCACGTCGAGAGCTCCACCCGGGACACGTTCCTCGGCGGGTTGGAAGATGAAGCGCGTCCGGTGACGTGCGAGTTCCGGGTGGTCGGCGAGGAACAGCGCCGCTCCGACACCGATCGTGGTGTGGACGTCGTGTCCGCACGCGTGGCTGACTCCGTCGACGGTGCTGCGGTACGCCACGTCCTTGAGGTCGTGCATGGCGAGCGCGTCGATGTCGGAGCGGAACGCGATCATCGACTCGGGTGTCGACGTGTCGCTCGCTGCAGGGCCGGCATCGGCGATCAGGCCGGTGCCGACGGACATCGTTCGACACACGTACCCGGCGGCGCTGACGATGTCGGTGACGACGCGGGTCGTGCGGTGCTCGTCACCACTGAGCTCCGGGTGCGCGTGCAGGTCCCGTCGGATGGAGACGAGCTGCTCCAGATGCTCACCGAGCCAGCGATCGAGTGCGTCGGCCACGAGCGTCGAGCGCGCCGTCGGGGCGAGCCGTCATCGAGTGATCGGCTGATCGGTGTCGAACTCTTCGATCAGATGGTGCACCACGTCGCTGAGGGTACCGCCGCCCGCAATGACGCTGCGTTGCCGTTCGGTGCCCGATCCGTTGCGCGTGATGGCGAGGACGTCGTCGAGTTGTGCGTTCGTCCCGAGTCGGTCGGCGGTCGGCCGGAGGAGTTCGACGAGGCCGGCGATCAAGGTGCGGACAGGGCGCCGATCGACGGTTCGGTTGCCGACCTCGGCAGCGCGTTCGCCGAGCGTGTCGTCGGTCGAGCGGGATTCGCCGACGTGTTCGACGATGAGGTCGGCATCGAGCCCGCCACGTGCCGCGAGCCAGCGGTTCTGCTTCACCGACCACTCGGTCGGCGGCGTCGGCATGTCGCCGGCAGCGATGCGGTCGAGGCACCAGGCGACGAGGGTCTGAGCGAGGCCCGCGACCGCGATCGTCTCGGTCAAGGTCGGCATCGCGTCGCACATCCGCAGTTCGACCGTGCCGAACCCCGGGTGCGGCCGAATGTCCCACCACACCTCGCGGACCGAATCGATGCATCCGGTCTCGATCAAGGTGTCCATGAACTGTTCGAACTCGGACCACTCGGCGATCTGCGGTGGCAAGCCGGCCGTCGGCAGCGATTCGAAGACGAGCGATCGGGCCGAGGCCATCCCCGAGTCCTCGCCTTCGAAGAACGGGCTGGAGGTCGACAACGCCAAGAACAGCGGAAGATGCCGGGTCAGTTCGTTGATCACCGTGATCGCCTGTTGCCCGTCCGGGACACCGACGTGGACGTGCATCCCGCAGATCAGCAGTCGCCGAGCAGGCCACTGCATGGTCTCGATCGAGCTGGTGATACCGAGGGTCAGGGCTCACCACCTGGTCGACCGCCCGAGCGAAGGGGTGGGTGGCGGAACTCATGATGGTGGCGTTGTGTGGCTCCAGCGCCGAACGCAGCTCGTCGATCGTTGCGGCGAGGTCGTCTCGAGCCTGTTCGGGCGTGTCGCAGATCCCGGTGATCACCTCGACGGTGCTCTGGAACAGCTCGTGCTTGGCCTTCGGGTGCTCGCCGCCCGGGTGCCCTCGGCCCATCTCGTCGAGCACGGTGTTCGAGATCGATGCGAGCTCGCCGGTCGTGGGATCGATGAGATGGAGCTCCATCTCGACCCCCATGGTCGGGTGCGCATTCGGAGCGAAGTCGATGGTCATAGGTCCCCGGGCGGAGACGGCGAGTATGACACAGCCGTCGAAGCGGTGGCATGGCGAGGTCCGTCGCCCGATCCGGTGGGCCGAGCGACGGACACTCAGTGTTCGGTCAGCGGAGCCAGAGATCGCCGACGCGATCGAACTGGATTGCTTCGGTCGCCGATGATCCGCTCTCGGTCGTCTGGCGGAACACACCGTTCACGGTCAGCGTGCTGTCCGCGAACATGCCGGTGACGTGTGCTGCGGCGTTCGACATCTGGCGCAACGCGCGACGGTTGACGTTGTCCCGTGTGTCGCACACATCGTGGTAGCAGGGGTCGTACGCAACGCCTGCGTCGCCGCCGAACAGCGCTGCCTCGTCCTCGGTCTTGATGCCCTCGGCGCCGGTGAACAGGCCACCTGCCGGGATGCCGACCTCGATGAACGGTCCGTAGTCGGATCGTCCGCTGAACTCCGTCGGAGCACTGGCGAGATCCTTGCTGTCGAAGTACGTCACGAAGGCGTTCTCGATCGCACCGCTTCCGAGCGGGCCTGCGGGCCCGCCGTCGGAACCGTTGCCGTCGTAGACGAACCGTGCGAAGTTCGGGGAGCCGACCATGTCGAAGTTGAGGTTCATCGCGAATGCGGTCACGTGCGGCGTCGTCGAGCGATTCGACGTACGCGGTCGAGCCGAGCAGGCCGAGCTCCTCCGCGCCCCAGAAGGCGAAGCGGATCTGGTTCTCGAGGTTGCTCGATCGGTTTGCCTGGATCGCGATCTCGAGCGTCGTTGCCGAGCCGGTGCCGTTGTCGTTGATGCCGGGCCCTTCGCTGACCGAGTCGAGGTGAGCTCCGAGCACGACGACGTTGTCGGAGTCGCCGGCGTCGGTCTCCGCGAGCACGTTGGCCGTGGTGCGGATCTCGATGAGGGTTTCCGTGGCGACCCGAGCTGTCCCGCCCGCGAGGGCGGCGTCGACGAGCGCGAGCCCAGCAGCGTTGCTGGGCCCGACGACCGGGACGTCGACGGGCTCACCCAACGTGCCGGCCACAGGGCCCAGACGCTCGGACGTGGCGCCGTCGTTGAAGATGATCACCGCCGACGCTCCGGCTGCAACGGCGTTGGTTGCCTTGTCGAAGAAGGGGCACGTGCCGCGTTTGATCACGGCGATGGCGCCATCGAGCGGTTCGGTGAAGTCGTCGGGCTCACACCCGCTGTCCGCGCCGTCCACATCGATCGCGACCAGTGCTGCCTCGACGTCACCACTCCCGGAGTAGGTGTAGGTCACGACCTCGTCAGGGTCGAGGAAGTCGGTCGGCTCGGGCGTGACGATCGAGAGCTGGCTGGGTGCGAGCACCTCGAAGCTCTCGTACTCGAACTCGAAGAGCTCTGGGGTGTAGCCCGCCCGTTCGAGCTGGTCGACGACGTAGAGCACGCTGATGTCGTATCCCGGGCTCGAGGCGGCGCGGTTCCCCCGTTCGCGTCGGAGATCGCCTGGAAGGCGTCGAGGTGCTTCTCGACGTTCTTCACCTTCACCCGCCGTTCCAGTTTCTGGGCGGTGTTCGGTGCTCCTCGAGCGTCGACGGCCGGCACGGCGACTGTCGTGAACAACGCTCCGACGATGGCGAGCCCGGCGATCGAACGCCGAACCCCGCTTCGGTGGATCCTCATGGTCTGGTCTCCTCGGTGTGGAGCCCGCTGCGGTCAACGTAGATCGCATCACCTGACCGTGCATCTGACGATTGGAAACGTCAGCAACGCTGTCCCGACGCTCGGTCCGGACGCGACGACGCGGCACCCGTCGTGGAGACGAGATGCCGCGTCGCAGGATGTCGGTGTCAGTGCTGATCGAGGATCAGCGGAAGCTGTCGAAGTCGGCTGCGACCTCTTCGGGAGTGGTCGGCGGTGCGTAGCGCTTGACGACCTTCCCGGACTTGTCGACGAGGAACTTCTCGAAGTTCCACGTGATGTCGGATGTGTCGCCGTCGCCGGGCTGCTCGGACTTGAGCACGGTGTACAGCGGAGACTCGGTGTCGCCGTTGACGTCGGTCTTGGAGAACATCGGGAAGTTCACGTCGAACTTCGATGTGGCGAATTCCAGGATCTCGGCATCGGTGCCGGGTTCCTGGTTGCCGAACTGGTTGCACGGAACGCCGAGGACGACGAGGTCGTCATTGTCATTGTGGAGCGTACGCAGACCTGCGTACTGAGGCGTGAGGCCTCAAGCGCTCGCGACGTTGACGACGAGCGCGAGCTTCCCTTCGTAGTCGGCGAAGTTGACCTGGTCGCCCGTGATGGACGTCATGGTGATGTCGTGGAAATTCATGACCGCCGACCGTAGCGGCGGCGTCGACGGCATCCCGGAATCGTGACGCACGGGACCGAGGACACGGTGGAGGCGCAGTGGGAGATATCTCTGAACCCGAATGTCAGACGACGACAATCCACGATGGGCCGCGCCTTGCTCGCGGTCCGTCACCCTCCGAGTTGTTGATGGCATGATGACCGCACGTCGGACTCATCGCCGTCGTTGTCCTGATCGCCGCCAACGGTTACTTCGTTGCTGCCGAGTTCGCCTATGTGGCGGCTCGCGGTCGAGGTTCGCCGAGGCAGCGGAGGATGGCGACAAGAAGTCGATCAAAGCCGTCGCGGTGCACAAGCGGCTGAGCTTCATGCTGTCGGGTGCGCAACTCGGCATCACCGTCACGTCGCTCGTGCTCGGTTTCATCGCTCGTCCCGCCATCGCCGGAGCCATCGAGGCCCGTGCTCGAAGCGGTCGGCGTCGGTGAGAGCGCCAGCTTCGGCGTGTCGCTCACGCTCGCGTTCGTGCTCGCCACGATCGCGCAGATGGTGTTCGGTGAGCTCGCACCGAAGAACCTCGCGATCGCCAAGCCCGAACCGGTCGCCCGCGCCGTGGCCGGTTCGACTCTGGTGTTCATGAAGACGGCTGGTCCGCTGATCCGCTTGTTCGACGGTGCTGCAAACCGCTTGCTCAGGCTCGTCGGCATCGAACCGGTCGACGAATTGCACAGCGGTGTGTCCACCGAGGAACTCGATCTGATCGTCGACTCGTCCGCCGAGTCCGGACACCTCACTGCGTCGCAGGCCGTGCTGCTGGAGCGGGCGATCGACTTCGCGAACTCGAAGCGTCCGACGCGATGGTCGCGTGGAACAAGGTGGTACGATCGACGGAGTCGCCACGGCGACCGACCTGCGTGATGCCATGGCGTACTCGCCGTTCACGTTTCCCCGTGGTCGACTCCGACGGCAAGGTCGCCGGCATCGTGCATGCGAAGGATCTGCTCGGCGTCGACCGGACGAAGTACGACACGACGCTCGTGCAGTCGCTGATGCACGAGGTCATCGCCGTGCCCGAAGCCGCCGGGACTGACCGCAGTGCTGACGCAGCTGCGGACTCACTCGACGGAGATGGCGCTGGTGATCGACGAGTACGGCGGACCGGCCGGAATCATCACGCTCGAAGACGTGGTCGAAGAACTCGTCGGAGAGATCGAAGACGAATACGACCCGACCGAGACCAGCGAACAGATCGAGGGCTCGCCGGGCATCTGGACCATCACGGCCACGTCTCGTCCGGACGAGATCGAACGGACCACGGGCCTGCAACTGCCCGACGGCGAATACGACACCGTGGCGGGCCTCGTGCTCGATCAGCTCGAACGGGTCGCCGAAGTGGGCGACGAAGTGACCGTCGACGGCATCCACATCGAGGTCACCGAGATCGACGGTTACGCCATCGAAGAGGTTCGCATCCAGGTCGATCCGCAGGCACTCCTCGACCAGGGCGACGACGAAGAGAACGCGAAGCACACCGATGCGAACGACGAGGACCCGGCATGATCGCGTTGCTCGCTGCCGAAGATGCCGGGGTGACCGGCATCGACTTCGACGGCCCCGCCCTGATCCTGGCGCTCGTGCTGCTCGCGCTCAACGGGTTCTTCGTCGCTGCCGAGTTCGCGCTCCTCGCATCTCGACGTTCGCGAATCGAACAACTCGCCGCTGACGGCAGCAAGAAGGCCAAGTCGGCCCTCGCCGGCGATCCGCGAGTTGACGTTGATGCTCGCAGGTGCGCAGCTCGGCATCACGATGTGCTCGCTCGGCCTGGGCCTCGTGGCGGAACCTGCTGTCGCCGCGATCTTCGAAGGAGTGCTCGGTGAGGTCGGCTTCCTGAACGACAACTCACTCTTCGGACAGTCCTGGTCGCACATCGTGGGGTTCGCGATCGCCCTGTCGATCGTCGTGTTCCTCCACATGGTGGTCGGCGAGATGGCTCCGAAGTCGTGGGCGATCTCGCACCCCGAGGACTCGGCGCTGAAGTTGGCTCGCCCGTTCAGAGCGTTCGTCACGGTGTTCCGCCCGGTCATCTGGTTCATGAACTCGATCGCGAACCTGGTGGTGCGAGCCGTCGGCGTGGAACCCCAGGACGAGCGGGCGATGGCGCACTCGCCCGGCGACCTGAAGCTGCTGCTCGACGAGTCCGCCGGCCAGGGCGGCCTGGCCGCGACGGAGCACGAGTTGCTCACCCGGTCGTTGGAGCTGTCCGGCCTCACGGCGTCGGACGCCATGACGGTTCGTCGAGACATCATCGCCGTGTCAGCCGATTCGACGGCCGACATCGCCGCCGCTGAAGCGCACAGAACAGGTCGCAGCCGAATCGTCGTGTTCGACGGCGACCTCGACCACGTCAAGGGCTTCGTTCACGCCAAGGACCTTCTGCGGTTGCCGAACGGAACCTGGGGTTCGACGATGGTCGGCTCGATCAGCGCGTCGGGTGATGGTCACCCCGGAGCAGCACCGCCTCGAAGACCTGCTGCTCGAGATGCGCACGGAGCGCCAGCACATCGCACTGGTCATCGACGAGCACGGAACCGTCGTGGGCCTCGTCACGCTCGAAGACGTCATCGAGGAGCTGATCGGCGACTTCGACGACGAATCGGATCAGCGCCTCGGGGAATGCGAGCGTCTCGCCGACGGGTCGTTCCGGATCAATGGCACGCTGCGTCACGACGAGTTCGAGGAATGCACGGCAACGAAGTTGCCCGACGGCGATTGGCAGACGGTTGCGGGATACGTGATCGCTGCGCTGGACGAGATCCCGGCTGTCGGCGACCGCGTCGACACCGACATCGGCCAGTTCGAGGTGCTCTCGATGGACGCATACGCCATCGACTCGCTGCGCTTCCGCGTCGGCGCCGACGTGTCCTCACCGAACGCAGCTCCGGATCGGGAGCGAACCAGCCGCGCCACGCCGCAATCCTGAAGCGAACGCATGTTCTGAATCGGTAGACTGTGGCGATGACCGACGTCGCTGAACCCGCTGTCGAATCGCCGAAGAAGGTGGCGAAGATCGAACAGGATCTGTCGCTGCTCGCAGGTGACATCCAGGCCGAGAACTACGGCGTCGGGGAGGACCAGAAGTTCAAGGTGGTGTCCGACTGGCAGCCTGCTGGAGCCCAACCCGCAGCGATCGAATCTCTGTCGCAGGGGCTCGACGAAGGCCAGCGGTTCCAGACGCTGCTCGGCATCACCGGTTCGGGCAAGTCGGCCACGATTGCCTGGACCATCGAGAAGACGCAGCGCCCCACGCTGATCCTGGCGCCGAACAAGTCGCTCGCTGCGCAGCTCGCGCAGGAGATGCGGGACTTCTTCCCGAACAACCGGGTCGAGTACTTCGTGTCGTACTACGACTACTACCAGCCCGAGGCGTACATCCCGTCGAGTGACACCTTCATCGAGAAGGACTCGTCGGTCAACGACGAGATCGACCGGCTGCGGCACTCGGCCACAGCGGCGCTCCTCACGCGTCGCGACACCATCGTGGTCGCCTCGGTGTCGTGCATCTACGGCATGGGCAACCCGGAGGAGTACCGGGGTCATCTGCTCGATCTCAACGTCGGCGTCGACTACGACATGCGCTCGATCCTTCGGCGCCTCGTCGACATGCAGTACGACCGCAACGACATGACGCTCGGGCGCGGAAACTTCCGAGTCCGCGGCGACACGATCGAAGTGCACCCGGCGTACGAGGAGAACGTGCTGCGCGTCGAGATGTTCGGTGACACGATCGAGCGGATCACCACCATCGATCCGGTCACCGGCGAGAACCTGCGTGACCTCGAGCGGGCATACATCTTCCCGGCGACGCACTACGCCACGTCCGCCGAACGGTTGCAGACGGCGATGGGCAAGATCGAGCACGAGCTGCAGGTCCGACTCAAGGAGTTCGAGGAGAACGACCAGCTGCTCGAAGCGCAGCGGCTGCGCATGCGCACGTCGTACGACCTCGAGATGATGGGCGAGGTCGGCTACTGCAACGGCATCGAGAACTATTCGATGCACATGGACGGACGCGAGTACGGCGAGCCCCCGTTCACACTGCTCGACTACTTCCCCGAGGACTACCTGTTGGTGATCGACGAGAGCCACGTGGCCGTGCCGCAGCTCCATGGCCAGTACGCGGGTGACCGCAGTCGCAAGGACATGCTCGTCAACCACGGCTTCCGTCTGCCGTCCGCTCGCGACAACCGACCGCTCACCTTCGAAGAGGTGCTCGGACGCGTGAACCAGGGCATCTTCGTGTCGGCCACGCCGTCGGAGTACGAGACGCGTGTGTCGACCAACCTCGTCGAGCAGGTCATCCGTCCGACCGGCCTGATCGACCCCGAAGTCATCGTGAAGCCCACGAAGGGCCAGATCGACGACCTGATGGAACTGGTCAACGGCCGCATCGCCATGGGCGACCGCGTGCTCGTCACGACGCTCACCAAGAAGATGGCCGAGGACCTCACCGATTACCTGCTCGAACAGGGCCTACGGGTCCGCTACCTGCACTCCAACATCGACACCATCCAGCGAATCGAGATCCTGCGCGCACTGCGCCTCGGCGAGTTCGACGTGCTGGTCGGGATCAACCTGCTCCGTGAAGGGCTCGACCTGCCCGAGGTGTCGCTCGTCTGCATCCTCGACGCCGACAAGGAGGGCTTCTTGCGCTCGGAGACGTCGCTCGTCCAGATGATCGGCCGTGCCGCTCGAAACGTCGACGGGCAGGTGGTGATGTACGCCGACAAGATGACTCCGTCGATGACGGCGGCGATCGACACGACCCAGGAGCGGCGCAAGCTCCAGATGGCCTACAACGAAGAGCACGGCATCAACCCGGAGACCATCCGCAAGGCGGTCGGCGACATCCTGTCGATGCTGCGCGGGCCCGAAGATCGGGCGCCCGTGCCGGGAATGGACCGTCGTCGCAAGAAGGAACGGGACAAGGTCCAGAACGAACTGAAGAACCTCCCGCAGCAGGAACTGACCCGTCTCATCCAGACCCTGGAAGAAGAGATGCACGCAGCGTCGGCCGACCTGAAGTTCGAGTACGCCGCCAAGCTTCGTGACGAGATCAACGACCTGCGTCGCCAGGTCGTCGACGCCGGCTGACCGCATGGAAGGCAGCGATACTGCCGATGGCCAGCGATTCCTCAAGTCCGACCCCGACGCTGCCGAAGTACCGATGATGCGCAATCGGTCATCGACGCGTGAGCCGCCAGCCGCAAAACGCCCGGCAGGTGCGCCGCGCCGACCGATCGAGATGCCGGTTCACCCTCGAGACGGACTGGTCGTGGCACGCATCACGACCATCATCTGTTTCGCCGTTCTGGCGTTCGTGTTCCGCGTCGGCGACAACTCGGTCGTGCTGGCCGTTTTGCTGCTCGGGCTCGCTGCGGCTCAACCGATGCTCGCCCTGGGGTGGTCGCGGCCCGAACCGTTCCGACAGGCGCAGATGTTCAGCGACATCGTCTCGTTTGCGGTGTTCGCGATCGTTGCGCCCGAGTACTTCTGGCTGAGCCTGGTCGTACTCGCTGCACTCCTCTCGAACCATGCCGTGATGGCGTCCTTGCGGTGGTACTCCCTGACAGCGGTGCTGTCGCTCGCGACGATCGCAGCGTCCGGAGCGTTCGCAGGCGTCGACCACTGGGAGCGCGGCGTGCTCGTCGCTGCCGTCCTGGCTGTCGGGCACGGCTACATGGGCCATCGCACACGCGTCGCCGCGTCACAGGTGCGCGACGACCTCCACTTCGCCATCGGTGAGGCCGGAGGGCTGGCGCACCTGACCGAGATCGCAGGCGGTGTCGTCGACGTCGTCGGCGATGTCGAGCAACTCGTGGGGTGGAGCCGCGAAGAGTGGCTGGCGATGGACCATCGCACACTCATCCACCCGGATGATCTGGAGGACTTCTGGTTCGAGGTGGGCGATCTCCGAGAAGGAATGATGATCGATCGCACCGCTCGGGTCCGCACGGCGACCGGTGAATGGATCTGGTTCCGCGACATGTCTCGAGTGGTCATGCACGGGCACGGTCCACACCTGCGCGGCTTCTCCATCGATGTCACCGCGGCACAGGCCGGGCTCGTCCGGGTCGCCACCGAAGCATCGACCGACGCGCTCACCGGGCTCAGGAACCGGCGCTCGCTACTGGCTGAACTGGTGCTCCGGGAGCACCGTTCCGGTCACCACCTGGTGATGATCGATCTCAACCGGTTCAAGGACGTGAACGATTCGCTCGGCCACGAGGCGGGCGACGAGTTGCTGACCATCGTCTCGCAACGTCTCGCAGCCGGCCTGCGGCCCGATGACATCCTGGCGCGGCTCGGCGGCGACGAGTTCGCCGTGCTCGTCGAAATGGGCCCCGGTGCGGCCGCGGTCGAGGCGATGGTCGATCGGTTCGCATTCGAGGTGGCCCGACCGGTCGAGATCTCGGGTGTGGGCCTCGTGGTCACGATGGCGGCGGGGATCGTGGTGGCCGAGGCGGGGAGTTCAGATGCGTCGACGATGCTGCGTCGAGCCGACAACGCCATGTACGAAGCAAAACGGCAGGGCCTTCGGTCGATGCGCTTCGACGCTGACATGGAAGAACGGTCAAATCGGCGTGCTGTCCTCAGCGCCGGCCTCGCCGATGCGCTCGACGACGGCGACCTGCAGTTGCACTTCCAGCCGATCGTGGACGTGGCGACCGGAGGGGCGGTCGCGGTGGAGGGCCTCGCTCGGTGGGATCATCCCGTCTTCGGGCTGTTGCACCCGGCAACGTTCCTCGAGGTCACGTTGATGTCCGAAGCCTCCGGCAGCTTCACCCGGGTGATGGTGCAGCACGCGATCGCCGCGCTCGGCTCGTTCGCGGCGGCCGAGGTGCAGTTGGCCGTGGCGGTGAACGTTCCGGTCAACGTCTTCCAAGATGCCGACTTCGCGTCGTGGGTGCGCGAGATGTGCGACCTCGAAGAGGTCGACGCGTCGCTGCTGGTCTTCGAGATCGCGGAGCGCGACATCCACGACACCGGAGCGATCTCCGCGGCGATCGAATGCCTGGTGGGGATGGGCATCACCATCTCGATCGCCGGCTTCGGTGCCGGTCACGCAACCTTCGAACGCCTCCGTTGGCGCAACGTCGAACAACTCAAGCTCGATCGCTCGGTGGTGAGACACGCCATCGACGATCCACGTGAGCGCGCGATCCTGCGCTCGGTGCTCGACCTGGCGGACGAACTCGGCTACGACGTCGTGGCGGAAGGCGTGGAAACCCAGGAGCAACTCGAGTTGCTCAGTTCGCTCGGGTGCCGGCTCGCGCAGGGCTACCTGTTCGCCAGTTCGATGAGTGTCGATGAGGTCATCGCGTACGTCGCAGCTCACCCCGCGCGTCGTGCTGCGAAGTCTGCTCCACTTTCGTGACGACAGCGCGACGAACCGTCGCGACGGAATGTCGAAGGGCCCCGGCGAACCCGCAAACCGAGGCCGGGGGAGTCGTGCATCTACCCTGCAGACCGATGCTGGACATCCACACCCTCGCCGAGTTCGATGCGCACATCGAACGCTCCCAATCGCTCGACGGAGTCGTCGTGCAAGGTGTCGACCTCTCGGCTCGTTCCGCGCAGATACTCGGTGTCGGGTGCGTTGGTGGCACGTTTCTGGGTTGCCGCTTGACCGGCGTCGCACTGGAGCACGTGGTCGGCGGCGGCGCCGTGGTCTTCCCGGACCTTCCGGCGATCCCCTTCGACCCGTACCGGCCCCACCTGTACGAGCAGGGCGAACTGCTCGCCGGCTGGGAGCCGGGCACAGCTGCGTCGTTCGACCAGGATGCGCTCGACTCGCGGATCTACGCGTGGTCGGCTCGCCATCCGAAGGGTCAGCCGTTGCCCGTCCTCGATGCGTTGGCGCGCCGACTCCACGATCACGCCGTCGACGACGCGCTCGGTGAGCACCTCCGGGATCACCCGGACGTCGTCGCAGTGATGGGTGGACACTCCGTGAAACGATCCGATCCGGCGTTCCGGACGGTCGCGACACTGGGCCGGATGATGGCTCGGGAGGGGTGGCACGTGGCCACGGGCGGCGGCCCCGGTGCGATGGAAGCGGCGAACCTGGGCGCCTGGCTCGCCCCTCGGCCGGATGATTCGCTCGACGAAGCACTGGATCTGCTGAGCGCCGAGCTGGACTACGCCAACGCCGATGCGTACCTCCGAGCCGGCCAAGCGGTCATCGAGCGGTTTCCCGACGGTGCCGAGAGTCTGGCGGTGCCGACCTGGTTCTACGGTCACGAGCCGACGAACCAGTTCGCAACACATGTCGCGAAGTACTTCGCGAACTCGATCCGGGAGGACGGCCTCCTCGCGATCGCGACGCGGGGTGTCGTGTTCTCACCGGGCGCGGCCGGAACCACCCAGGAGGTGTTCCAGGACGCGACGCAGAATCACTATGGGGTGTTCGGAACGGCCAGCCCGATGGTGTTCCTCGACCGGACGTTCTGGAACGACACTCTGCCCGCCGAGCCGTTGCTGCGCACCCTGGCCGGGGATCGCCCGTACGCCTCGCTGATCGGATCCGTCGACACTGCGGCCGAGGCCATGGACTTCCTTCGCGCTCACCCGAGCATCGATGTCTGAGCCGGTCGGTTCTCACGGGCGACACCTCACCGCTACCTTGTGGCCATCGTCTGACCACGATCGGCGAGGGGGTGAGAGCGGATGCGGCGACCACGAGTGATCACCAGAGCGGCACTGACCGCTGCTGCGCTGGTCGTCGTCGCCTGCTCCGGGTCGGACGGGTCGCCGTCCGCGCCGATCGACGGCCTGTCGACATCGACCGACGTATCGGTCAGCTCGGACGAGGGCGGCACGTCGGTGCCCGGCACAGAGCCGATCGACGAGCCCGACGATGTCGCTCCAGCGGTCGACTCCGGCACCGGAGCGCCGACGACCGAACCGGACGGTCCGCCCACCAGGTACGGCACACAACCGTCGTCCACGCTGTTCGACCCGGACGTGGTCCACACCTTCGACATCGGGCTCGGTGCTGCTGGCTTCGCAGCGCTCGACAGTGATCCGGCCGCCGAGGAGTACGTCGAAGGCAGCCTCACGTTCGACGGGGAGACCCTCGATCGGATCGGGGTCCGCTACAAAGGCTCGGTCGGGGCATTTCTGGGGTGCACGGCGGGGCCCAACCCGTTCGAGCCGAGCGGCCCCAAGACCTGCACGAAGTTGTCGCTGAAGCTGAAGATCAACTGGGACGGCGCCGACACCGAGTTCTACGGCCAGCGGCGTGTGCAACTCCACTCGGTCAACATCGATCAGTCACTGCTGCGCGATCGGCTCGGCTACGAGATGTTCCGCCAGGCTGGTGTGCCGTCTCCGCGTTCGACCCATGCCCGAGTACTGATCAACGGTGAACTCGTCGGTCTGTTCGTTCTCGTGGAACAGATCGACGGTCGCTTCACTCGCGATCGGTTCGAGGACGGCACGGGCAACCTCTACAAGGAGATGTGGCCCTTCGACGAGTTCGGCACGGTTCGCAGCAGCGCCGAGCTCGTCGACTCGCTGAGGACCAACGAGGACGAGAACCCGACCGCGAGCATCATGCAGTCGTTTGCGCAGGAACTGCTGGACGCGGACGCAGCCTCGGACCCCGACGCCGCCCGCAGCGTGCTCGACGAACGCACCGACCTCGAAACGCTCATCGCCTACTCCGTGGTGGATCGGGCGATTCGCAACGACGACGGGCCGTTCCACTGGTACTGCATCGAAGGTGCGTGTGAGCCGCACAACTTCTACTTCTACGAAGATCCTTCGTCCGGTCGGGTCCACATCATCCCGTGGGACCTCGACAACGCGCTGCGCGCCTCGGGTGGCGTCACCAGCGTCACGGAGATCGCCGACGAATGGGGTGTGACGAGCAACGACTGCGAGCCGTTCCCGTTCGGTCCGCTCGGCCTGGTCCAACGGTCCGCAGCATGTGACCCGCTCGTCGCCGCGTGGTCGTCGCTGGACGCCGAGTTCGAAGCAGCCGATGCGGCGTTCCGTTCCGAAACGTTCGCTCCCGCCAACGTTCGGGGACTCATCGACACGTGGTCGACGCAGATAGAACCGCTTGTCGTGGAAGCATCCGAGACACATGACGACGCGCCGACGGTCGACGAATGGCGGACCGCCGTCGACGAATTGATCAACGATTTCGTCGTTCCCGCAGAGCAGGAGAGCTGAGTGCCGGATTCTGCAATGATCGCAATCGACGTGGTGGCTGTCCTGGTGCTCGCCTTCGCCCTCTACTTCCCCCGACACGGGCGTCGAGACATGGTGGTCGCATTGCTCGGGATCAACGTCGGTGTGCTCGCCGTCGCGAAGGTGCTGTCGGAATCGACGGTCACCGCAGGGCTCGGACTCGGTTTGTTCGGTGTGCTGTCGATCATCCGGCTGCGGTCGCAGGAATTGGACCAGGAAGAAGTCGTGTACTACTTCTCGGCGCTGGCCCTCGGACTGCTCGGAGGAATCACCGTCGACCCCGAATGGCTCGCTCCGTCCCTGATGGCTGCGATCCTCGCTGTGATGTTCATCGGCGACCACCCTCGGCTGTTCGCCGGGACTCGAAGCCAGATCGTCACGCTCGACAGTGCCTATGCAAGCGAGTCCGAATTGACCGCCCGTCTCGAACAACTGCTCGACGCCGACATCCGGCGTGTGAAGGTCAAACGACTCAACCTGGTCGACGACACGACCGTCGTCGCCGTGCGCTACGACATCCGTCGACCGGCATGACGCGCCGTCTCGATGCCGAGACGATGGACGCCATCCACCGGATGCAGACCGTCAGCCTCGACGAGATCAACCGCGACGCCGAGCTGCTGACCCGTACCGATCGCAAGTACATCGTCACGGACGCACAGCTCGCAGCGCTCATCGACGAGTTCGAAGACAGCTGCTCGGTGTTGGAGATGGACGGGCTCCGAGCGTTCTCCTACTCGACGACCTACCACGACACGCCGGATCGTCGGCTGCACCGCGACACCGCGTATCGCCGACCGACGAGATACAAGGTGCGGGTCCGCGAGTACGCCGACACCGGCCTGACGATGCTGGAGGTCAAGTGCAAGAACGGGCGGGGCCGCACCGTGAAGCACCGCATCGAACTCGGCGAACTCGCCGATTCGCCCGCGTCGGCTCACGATGGCCTGACGGCTGGCATGCGGGCGTACATCGACTCGGTGCTCGACACCGACCTGACCGATCGGTTGGAGCCGGCCCTGCGGGTCGACTTCTCCAGAACGACGTTGCTGTCGCACGACGGTGATTCGCGTTGCACCATCGACGTGGGTCTGCACGGCGAAGACCCCGCGGGTCGTACTGTCGACCCGGCGATGATCGTGATCGAGACGAAGTCCGAGAACCGGGCGAGTGCCATCGACCGGTGGTTGTGGAGCCATGGGATCCGCCCCACCCGACTGAGCAAGTACTGCACGTCGATGGCAGCGCTCGATGCATCGTTGCCGGCCAACCACTGGCACCGGCAACTGCGCACGTACTTCCCTCAGCGCCGCCAGCCGATCGTCTGAGCGATCTCACTCGAAAGCACGAGCGAACGCCTCGGTGAGCGATTCGACCCCTTGACCGGGTGCAGTCGGCCGCACGGGTAGGAGCGGCCGTTCGGAACGCTCGAGGAGGGCGGCAACGGCGAGCAGACCGGCGCCGCCGACGGCGATCCACGTCCAGGTCGGGGCGGAAGCGAGGCGGTCGCCGATCGAGATGACGCCCGTGGCGGCCAACCCGACGGTCCCGATGGCGAGCGGGGCCGCGAGCCGACGGACGCCACCGATTCCGATCGAGAACACCCCGAGCACGAGTCCTGCAAGCGTGGCCCAGGCGGCGTCGACGTCGCTCTGCGCCATCAGGAGCCACGCAAAGGCGAGGCTCAGACCGGGAGAGTACGCAAGCCACGTCGACAGTCGCTGAACCCGGCGCAGTGCCGCCCCGCCCCCGATGAGTGAGAGCGCCGCCGCGCCCAGGGCGAGATCTTGGCCGTCGGCACCGTGTGGAGCAATCCAGTCGATGACGAAGTCGTTCGTTCCGGTGGTCCACCACAGGCTCGACAGACTCACCAGCCCGAGAAAGGCGGCGATCGTCGCGATGTCGGCGCGTCGGAAGGCGACGCCGTAGATCCACACCTGGCCAGCGAGCAACGTGAGCCCCAGTGACACGCCGGATGCATCGGAGAAGAGCGCGACGGTCGCAGCGCAGGGACCGAGCGACAGCGCCATCGAGTCAGCAGGTGTGAATCCGGGCCGCGACATGGCGAGGCCGGTTGCTGTGATCGCTGCGATCGCGAGCACTGCGGCAAGCGTTGCGAACCGGTCGGGCCACTGCAACGCCAACAGTGCGGTGCCGAACACGATCGGGACAGGAATACCGATGGCGGCGGCCGATGTCTTGTTGGACGAGAGGAATGCGATCACCACGAGCGCGGCCGCCAGCACGATCACACCGCTCGACACGACAGGGGTGCTCTGCGACGCGAGCATCGCGACGACCGCCCATGTGGCGTGCAGGGAACTCGTGGCGATCCAGGTTCGCCAACTCGTGGCCGCCGTCGTGATCGCCCACGTGGCCAGCGCTGCGACGGCGACCCACACGATCGCGACATCCGTTGCCGCCACGAAGCTGACGAGGCCCGCCACGC
This sequence comes from Ilumatobacteraceae bacterium, assembly GCA_963797925.1. Lineage (GTDB taxonomy): Bacteria > Actinomycetota > Acidimicrobiia > Acidimicrobiales > Ilumatobacteraceae > Ilumatobacter_A. The sequence goes on from CAWCQZ010000004.1 coordinate 1,520,527, forward strand.
ATCCGAACCGAGTGAGGTCGTCGAGGACGGTGCTGCGCTCGGAGGTCGCGGTCAGCAGGAGGAGCGCGGCCAGGCTGACGGCGGCCGGCAACAGGAGTTGGCCACCGAGCGCAGCCCGGGTCACGTCGTCGACGACCCGGATGAGCACGATGCCGATCGGAGCAATCCACAGCGTCGCTGCGAGTGTCGTGGCCGCGACGGATCTCGCTTGACACGCCCAGCGCGAGAAGATCGATCGGTCGGTGCCGAGCGCAGCGACAGCGATCACGGTTGCGACAGCTCCGGGCACGCTCAACCAGACCGAGGCGGGAGCAACGGTCTCGATCAGGGCGGAGACTCCGGAGAACGCCAGCACGACGAGGGAGGTCGCCGCGACGTCGGCTCGGAGCGAGCGATGAGCGGAGACGGCAAGGGTGCAGCCGGCGATCAGTGTCGAAACCGGGATCACCCAGGCTTCGACATCGACGACGCCCATCCGAGCCAGCACGCCGGGCCCGACACCCAGCTCCGCCAGTATCCACAGTGCCGGGACGAGCGGCACGAGAACCGCGAGGGCGTCGCTGCGACGACGTGCGCCGACCGCGAGTGCGCAGGCCGATGCGACCGCTCCCAGGATCGCAACGGGAACGTCGACGAGCACCGACAGTCCAGCGAGGAAGAGCAGTGTCGCAGCAACGGTCGCCGCCTTCAGTGTGCGGACCTGCCAACGGCGCGACTGCAACTCGCACGCCACGAGCGCAGCGCCGCCACCGATCATGATGCAGGTCGGCCAGCGACCATCCAACGCGGCGACTGCTGCGATTCCGACGGGAGCGGTGACACACGCAGCGAGGACCGCCAGCGATGTCGCCGTCGTGGGGATGCGCACCCGAGACGACTCGGCTGCGAAGTACACCGCGAACAGTGCACCGACCAGTCCGGCGAACCTCGCAGTCGGCCCGATCGTCGACCACTGGCCGGCCACGACGACCACTGCGGCGACCAGGAGGAGCGTGGCTCCCGTTGCCGCCAGCCACCCGGGTCCGGACAACCGCAGTCCAGGCTGGGTGTCGGCTCCAGGCGACGGCGGCGGTGGACCTGGTGCTGCAGAGGATCCGGGAGTCGGAGGTGGATGCGCGGGGCGTGTGTCGGTCATGGACTCCACATGCGCGCACCACCCGGAATCGAGCCATCCAGCGAATCCCCCACGTCCGCGTGGGGCTCACCCAGACCCCGTGTCAGTCGAGACCGTGCTCGACCGCGTAGCGGACGAGGTCGCTGCGTCGACTGAGGTGCAACTTGCCGAGGATGTTGCGGACGTGGTTCTCGGCGGTCTTCGCTGCGATCGACAGTTCGGCGCCGAGCTCTTTGTAGGTGTGGCCGCGGGCCACGAGTTGCAGGACCTGGCGTTCACGCTCGGTCAGCGGGTTGGTGTCGGTCGACTTGGCCATCCGGCGGAACTCGCCGAGCACCAGCGCAGCGAGCGAGGGCGAGAACACGGGCTCGCCTGCAGCTGCGGCGATGAGCGACTCACGTACGTCGTCGATCGGCGAGTTCTTCAGCAGGTAGCCGGCCGCGCCTGCTGCGACGGCGTCGAGCAGGTCTCGCTCGGCTTCGCTCACCGTGAGGATGACGATCGGGCACACCGTGGCGCACGCTTGGACCACAGCGAGTCCGCCACCGCGGGGCATGTGGAGGTCGCTGACGACGAGGTCGGGTCGACGGGCCGTGATCACGTCGATCGCACCTTCGGCGTCGTCGGCTTCACCGACGATCTCGAAGCAGCTTCCCAGTTCGTTGCGCATACCGGAGCGGACGATGGCGTGGTCGTCGGCGAGAACGGTGCGGATCGGTCCCGGTTGGTCAGCGGTCGAGGAGTCCGTCGATTCGGTCATCGGCTCCACACTCTCACTTCGGTCCCGCTTCCGGGTGCACTCGCGATCTCGACCCGCCCGCCGTTCGCCTCGATGCGACCGGTGATGGAGCCGTCGAGTCCCTGTCGCCGTTGCACCGTTCCCGGATCGAAGCCCCGGCCGTCGTCCCGCACGCTCGCGAAGATCTGCCCGTCGTCGTCGGTTTCGACGTAGACCACGATCGACGCCGCCGCGGCGTGTTTGATCGCGTTCGTCACCGCTTCGCCGATCGCGCCGGCGATGGCCTCCTGGCCGTCGCGTCCGACCGTGCAGTCGAGATCGAGCACGTTCACGGTGACGTCGACGTCATGGTTCCGTGTGGATCTCTCGACGGCAAACCTGACTCGCCCTTCGAGATCGTCGGCGGGCAGGGCGGAAGCTCCGAACAGGAAGCGTCGGAGGTCGCGGTCGGCATGGCGCGCCGCCAGCGCCAGTTCGGGGTCGTCGTCGCCGGTTCGGCGCTCGACGAGCGCGAGTGTCTGGAGAACGGTGTCGTGGAGCACGAGCGCGACATCGTCGCGGGCACGCTGGTCGGCGATCTTGCCTTCCACCCGACGGAGCAACTGACCAAGCCATCCGAAGAGCGCTCCGGCCGCAGCGAAGAAGATCGAGCTGGCCACGATCGAGAACGTGTGGCGCAACGACCACGGGGTGAACTGGTTGAGCTGTGCAGCCCACAGCTCGGCAGGGCCGATGAGAACGCCGAGCGACGCCGCGATCCACGGTCCGAAGGCCAGACCGGCCGTCGCCAACGCGATCAGCGGATACTGCGTGGCCAGGCTCTGCGAGGTCTCGAAGACGTGGCCGGGGTCGAACACCCACCCGTCGACAGCGCTCAGGACGAACGCGAGCCCGAACTCGATCGCAGCGAATCGTGTCGACATGACGCGCCACGGTGCGCTTCGGACGGCAACGGTCGCGACGATGCACATGACGAGCACGGCGGCGACACAGAGCCAGGCCACGAGGGGCTGCCGCAGGGCTGTGTCCGAGCCCGTCGGGTCGTTCTCGAGCGGGTTGTCGACGTCACGACTCCCTGCCACGATGACCACGCCGACCATCCAGAGCCACGTGAGCCACCGCGCTGCTGCGAGCGCCCGAACGAGGGTGACCCCGGTGGGGAACACCCTGGCCGGGTCGAGCCCGGGATCCTTCGCCGCCACGACGGTCATCTGATCACTCGCCTCTCCTCGCTGCTGCATGTTCGCTTGCGGCGTGGCGCGGGCAAGGCTGGTCGTGCCGGTCTCGACGTACCGATCGACGGTGTCGCTCCACGCCAGAACGACCAGCGCTCGACCAGCCCGTCGCCTCGCCAACGCTGCGATCGAGGTGCCCGACCGCTCCCACGTCGCCGATGACGCCGAGTTCTCGACGATTCCATTCGAGGCTACGCATGGTCACATCTCACCTGAGGTCGTCGACCGACACGATTCCACTGTGGATCGCGTGCTCGGCCAGACGTGTGCGGCGGTCCTTCGCCAGCCGATCGGTCGAGCCGTGCAACCCGGACACGCCGGCTTTCGCGTACTTGGCGCACAAGCCGTCGAGTTTGCGATTGAGGCGGGTCACGGTCCACCCGAGACCATGAGCGAGTTGTCGATTCGTGGGCAACTGCTCGGCGTTGTCCATCACGGGCCGAGCGAGTGCGACCAGCAACTCGAACTGATCGTCCGTCAGAGGGAGATTCGCGGTCGTCGTGGTCCGTTGTGCCGCATCGTCGTCCCCGCCACCGCCACCGCCACCGATCGGTCGGCCGCTGGCATCGACGACGGGCTCGGCGCCGGGTCCGGCCCCGGGCGGCCTCACAACGTCGAGCGAGAGTTCGTAGGACACCCCGCCGGCTTCGAAGCGCAACGTCGAGGCATCGAAGGCGATCGGCATCGCGGAACCCGGTGCGATCCTGGCCAACGAGGTGGTTGCGTCGTCGACCAGCGACAAGGCAATCGCGGAACCGACGTTGTGCAGCCACCACAGCCCGTTGTCGAATCGGAACTCGCCGAGGACGCGATGGAGGAACCTGTTCTCGTCGATGTCGATGTCGGCGGAGCGTCCGAACGTGAGCCGGTGGCCGGCGGTCGCCGAATACTCCTCGCCACAGAACTCCACTCTCAATTCGGACAGGTGATCCATAGCGCCTCCAGGGTCGATCGGCTCACGATAGAGGAGCGCATGGGTTGGTGGACGGCCCGTGTCGTCGACGAACCCGGCGAGCGGGCGCATCCCGATTTGTATGCTGGTGATGTGGGCGTGCCGGGACAGCCATCTCGATGAGTGACCGTGCAGACCCGTCACGAGGAGGCGAGCCCGTCGCACCGCTCTCTGCGATCGTCGACGGGTTCGAGGACTTCGTGCGGATCGGGAGCGGTGGATTCTCGTCGGTCTACAGCGCCCGACAGGTTCGGATGGGTCGTCCCGTGGCCATCAAGGTGCTCCACGCCGACCTCGGCAACGACGCCGACCGACGTGTGTTCGAACGCGAATGTGAAGCAATGGGCGTGTTGTCGAGACACCCGAACATCGCAACCGTCTACAGCGAGGCCACCACGATCGACGGCCGCGCATGCCTCGTCATGGAGCTCTATCACGGCAACTACCGGGATCGTCTCGATGCCAGCGGCCCACTTCCGCTCGACGAGTTCCTCTCGCTCGGGGTGAAGGTCGCCGGTGCGCTCCAAGCCGCGCACGACATGGGGATCCTGCATCGCGACATCAAGCCGCACAACATCTTCCTGTCGGACTTCGGCGAACCCGCCCTCGGAGATTTCGGGATCTCGACCATCGAGGGCGAACGCAGCATCACCGGCGCCGCAGCCCTGTCGGTCGCCTACTCCGCTCCCGAAGTGATCGAGGACGGGCCAGCGGACTTCTTGTCCGACGTCTACTCGCTCGCGGCGACTCTCCACCATCTTGCGGCCGGTGTGTCGCCGTTCGCCGCACCGCACATCAGTGGCGTCATGAATCGAATCCTCAACGACGACCCCGACCCGCTGAATCGCCCCGACGCGCCGGTCGGTTTGCAGGACCTGCTCCGACGTGGTCTGGCGAAGGACCCATTGGACCGCCCGGACTCAGCCGGTGACCTGGCGTGGTCGTTGCAGGACCTCCAGGCAGAGCTCGGCTTCGCTCGCACGACGGTCCCGCTCACGCGCTCCGAGCGCTTCGAGCCCGAGGTCCGGACCGGCGTCGCACCATCCACAGCGGACGATGGAGTGACCTCGACGGACGATGCCGAAGCGACGATCCCGCCGCCTGAGGCTCCTCGGTACGTGGAACCAGCCCGCCCGATCGCCGACGCTGCCACGCCGCCGATCCCGCAGGGGCCGCAACTCGGATCGTTCGAACCGACGATCCGTCGTGGAGCGGCTGGCTTCGACGATGCGCGTGTGGCCGACGATCAGGCGCTCGAGCAGCCTGCAGACGAGGTGCTCGACCCCGTCGCTCGCCGCGGTTGGGCCGTCGACGCCGCGATCGTCATCGCTGTGGTGGCGTTGGTCGCATTCGCACTGTCGCGGATGCTGTGATCATGCCGTCGGTTCCTCGATCGTGTTGGTCGTTGCGCCGTCCCGGCGGGCGGCGTTGATCGGCGCCGAGGTTCAGTTCGGGTCGGGATCGGTCAATCGGACCGAGGTCGCCCCGCCGAGGCGGATCGTGTCACCGATCGCGGCGTCATGCGGCTGCCACGGTGTGAGCACGACGGGTTCGTCGGCACCGGCAGCGAGCACCACCGTTCCTCCGGTCGATGCGCAATCCGTGACGGTGATCGCCCAGCCGTCGACGTCGACGACACAGTGTGTGCGAGAGACGTGCATCGACCCGGTGACCGGTGCGAGACGCCCTGCCTCGCGTCGCGCGTCGGCCAAGCTGGGGAGCCGACCGATCACCACGGTCTCGCTCAGCGCAATCGGCGCTCGGTCACCGAAGGCGAGGTTCGCGACGGCCGCCAGGTCGGCGCCGGGTGTCGGCAGTGTGTCCGGCGTCGCGGGCGCCGACGAAGGCAGGTCGACCTCACCCATCGTCGACTCGTCCATCGGGTCCTCGCCGACCGCAGCCGCGAGCGCGTCGATTCCGGTCGTGATCCGTGCCTTCGCACCGCTCCGGGGACGCAGGCGGGGCTGACCCACGGCGACGTCACTCCGGTCGTCGCCTTCGTCCGACATCAGGCTGGTCGCGGGTTCCGCTTCGTGAGGTGGCTCGTCGGATGTGACCGACGTGGCTGACGCTGTCGCACCACCCACGGGGGCCGGACGCTTCTGCTCGGCGTTCGAACCGCTACCGACCTGCTCGACGGTTCGAGTCGAGAGGTCCAGTTCGAAGCCGGCGGTTGGGACCGTGCCGGCGCGCAGATCGGTGTCGGTCTCGGCCGTCGTACCGCACCAGAATCGGGCCGTGTACGGATGGCGCAGCACTCGATGTTCGACCCAGGTCGACGACCCGGCACCGGACAGCGACGACATCGAGCCGAGGTCGCTGGAGAGTTCGACATCACCTCGCAAGATCACCTGGATCCGGGGCGTCTCGGAATGGTTCGGCCACTCGATGTACACGAACGCCGGCACCGATGCGCCTCCGTCGAGGACGTGTTGCCTGAGGGAGTCCGCCAAGTGGTCGTCGTCGAAGGCCCTGAAGCGCTCGGCGAGGTCGTCCGTCGGACCGTCCGCCGTCCCGTCGGGGAAGTACAGCAACGCGTGGTCGCGTCGGGTGATCCACCCTGCGCCCGAAGCGACGCCGAGGCGTGCCTCGTAGTTCATGCCGAGGGTGTTCCGCTCGTCGAGCCGACCATGACGATGCGGCGAGCGGACGCCGACCCACAGCCGGAGAGACATGCATGCACGCGGTCATGATAAGGCGGCGCGCAGCGGCGCCCGGGGCGAAGACGACCGGCATCTGCGGGGAGTCGTCCCCGTCGACAACCCAATGGTCGCTACGTACGTTGATGTTCGTCGGATCACCTCGATCGGGCATCCATCGAATCAATCTTCCCAACCGGAAACCGGAGCACTTCACATGGCACTCGCAGCACACGTCGTCGTCGACCAACCCTCGATCACCGCATACGGAACGGCCGCCACGACCATCTTCGGTCAGATGTCGACCGAACTGACGACGCTGATCAGCGATGTCGTCGAAGTCAAGTACGAAGCGCCGACGGCGACTCAGTTCAAACGCGAGACCGGCAACCTGGCGGTTGCCTTCGCCAATGCGCTGCACAAGGACATGAACGCCATGGCGGCCTCGGTCACCGCGGCAGTCACCTCGATCGCCGGAGCCTTCGACGCCACCTCGGTCACCATCGAAGTCGCGAACAAGGCGATCACGGCGCCGTCGGTTCCCGAGACCACCACGATCGACCTCGAGACCGCTGGCCTGATCGCCCTCAAGGACACCGTCGACACCCGCTTCAAGGCGATCATCGGGTTCCTGGTCGATCACAAGGACGCGCTCGACAAGACGATCTGGGAGGGCAACGCGAAGGAGCGGGCCAAGGGCGAAGTGAACACGCTCACGACCCACTCGACGCAGCAGTGCGAGCAGGCTCAGAAGGACATCAAGGCCTTCATCGACACTCAGTTGGACAACGTCAGCATCACCGACGCCTGAACCTCGGTCACGTTGCCCCGGTCCCGCTCGGTTCGATCCGAACGGGACCGGGGCATCGTTCGTCGGTGGCAGAGTCCGTGAGCCCCACTGTCGACGACTTCTCCTGCGTCGATGTTCCACGGCCCGACCACCACCGGCTGGTTCGTACCGGCTCTATTGATCGGCCACGACTCCATCGTGGACCGTCGCTCCGGTGCGGCGACGACCGATTCTCATTCGCCGACGCCGCGGATGAACGAAAGGGCATCGTCCTGCGTCGGTTGTGCAGTTGGCGACCAGGGATACCGATGCTCGAGGTCGTTGACCACAGCGTTCCCGACGACCGCCCATCGAGGGTCGGAGCGGTCGAGGCCGCGGATGACCGTCAGACATCGTTCTCGCAGCTGTTGATGGTCGATTGGCAAGACGTCGTTCTCGGAGTTCGTGTAGACCGTGTACGCCCGAAGCAGCATGAGCAGTGAGAACGACTTCTCCTGGCATCGTTGCTCTGCCGATTGCTGAAACATCGTTGCGGCGTCTGTTCTTCGTGCCGTGTCGGACGCCCAGAGAAACAGCTGCGAGATCACGAGGCCGTAGGTCGCTCTCCGCGATTGCGGAACGAATGGATCAGGGGCCAGTGACAGCGCTCGCTCGAGATCGCCGTTCTCCAAGAACGGACGAATCTCTCGATTCACCGTCACAGGCCCTCCACGACCGTTGACGAAACCTCGGTCCGCAATGGGCTCTCGATGACTGCTTCATCGAGGTTGCCGGTCGTCAGCCCTGCGTACGGACGATGGAAACGATTGCCGGTCGAAGGATCCGGAAGTCGAAGGTTTCGATCGAGCGCATCGGGAATGTCGACGCGCACGACGCTGCCAACGGACAGGTCACCTTCTCCGAGGCCGAGCATCACCTCGACATCGTGCCGCGACGCTCCGCGTGCGAGCAAATCGTCGATCTGGCTCGTGGGCGCAACGTACATGTCCGTCGGATGACCGATGAATGGTGAGTCGATGTGCTCTGAAATTCTCGCGGTCGTCGTCACTGCCGTTCCGCCGCCGCTGAAGGGGTGGAGTTCCAGAGCCGTGCCAGGACGCGAGGCGACGTTCGTGTTGGCGGGCATGCGGGGAGTGGTCGGTGCGTCGATCGTGTGAGTCGTGCTGACGGTGGAGCTGCTGGGGAGGGTGTTGGCGAGCGCTCGGCCGCCGCCCGAGACGGCGCCTCCGGTGACGGTGCCGAGGACGATCTGTCCTGCGCTGGGCATTCCTTCGCCGTTGAGGTAGCTGCCGAGCACGGTTTCACCGGCACCTGATCCGGCGCCGAACGCGACAGCGCTGGCAACGGAGGTGCCGCCCGGTATGAACCCCATGGCTCCGCCGAGGGCGACGGTCGTCGGGTTGAAGGTGCCGGTGGCGAGGCCGACTGCGGCACTCGAGACGAGGCCGATTGCGATGGCTGTGCCGACCGGTCCTCCGATCACGCTCGCTGCGACGATGAGTGCGCCGACGGCCAGGGTGCCCCACGGATCTTCTTGGATGGCGTCCAAGGCTTTGGCGAAGGTGCCTCTGTCGTTCTGTGCCTGGTAGGCCTCGTAGTCCTCGAGTGAGATGGGGCGCATCCCGGTGGGGTCGATCCAGTTGATCGGGTCGTGCCAGGAGTAGGTGTAGCCGGAGCTGGCGCCGTTGGATCCGGGGGCCGGGAGGAGCGGGTCCGAGGACAGGAACTGGTGCGTGACGGGGTCGAGCGCTCGGGATCCGATGACGAACACGTTGCCGACTTCGACGCCCCCGAATGCGTGTGTCCCACCGGGAACGAACCGTTGGCCGACGGCGAGGCCGGTCAGGGCGTGGTGTCCGACCGGTTCGCCGTTGACGAACGCAGGGCGGTCCATGGCGTCGTAGACGACCTCGACCGCTCCACGCGATCGAACCGTCGCTGTGGGTGCGTTGTGTTCGGGCGAGGCGGCCGACGCCGTCCCAGACGTAGGTGGTGGTCGAGTCGTCGGGGTGGAGTTCGGAGACTCGTCGGCCCGTGGCGTCGTAGCCGATCGTGGTGGTTCCGGCGGCGGTGACCACACCGACCACGCGGCCGGCGTCGTCGTACCGGAAGTCGCGCCGACCGGTGGGGCCGGTCTCGGATGTGAGGAGGCCGTCGTCGTCGTACTCGAACGTGCGTGGCGCTCCGTGGACCGGAGCGATCTCGGCGATTCGGGCCGCATCGTCGTAGCGGAAGACGGTGCCGTCGCGCCCGATCGTCAGGCGTCCCGCTCGGTCCCGCTCGTCGGGGTCGATGTCCTGATCGTGGGCGGTGCCCGGGGCAGCGCCGACGATCCGGCCCGCGGCGTCACGCCGGAACTCGGTGCGTGTGCCGTCGGGGTCGACGGTGGCGGTGACCCAGCCGTCGGCGTCACGCTCGATGAGTCGCATGCCGTCGGGGCCGTCGACGGATTCGAGGAGGTCGTTGTCGTCGAACAGGAATCCGATCGTCACGTCGTCGTCGGAGGTGCCGGCCGTCAGCAGTCGCCCGGCGGTGTCGTAGTCGTAGCTCGATGCAATCGATCCGTCGAGGCTCGTGCGGGACGTCTCTCGGCCCATGGCGTCGAGGGTGCGGGTCCAGCCGATCTCGTCGTCGGACCCTGCGCCGACGCGCTGGCCGGTCACGGCTCCCGACGCATTGCGCAGCATCGACGTGACGACGCCGGCAGGGTCCGTGATCGACGCTGCACGCCCATCGTCGCCGTAGGCGATCGAATGGGTCCGCTCGCCCGGCGTGGTCACGCCGGTGAGCCGCCCGCGGACGTCGTAGTCGTAGGTCGTGGATGCACCGGACGGGTCGGTGGCCGAGGCCATGAGCCCGCGGTCGTCCCAGTCGTAGCGGGTACGGACGCCGGCAGCGTCGACCGCCTCGGTCACCCGTCCGCCGGCGTCTCGCACGACGCCGCGCGTCGAGCCGTCCGCTGAATCATCGTCGTTGGTGCGGGTCACGCCGAGCAGCCGGTAGCCGTCGTCCCATCGGTACTCGACGGTGTTCGACGGCGTGCCGCTGGCATCGAGTTCGACCATCGACTCGATCCGGCCTCGATCGTCGCGACGTGCTTCGCGCCGCACTCCGTCGATGCCGACGATGCCCGAGAGTCGACCGGCGATGTCGTACTCGAAACGTTCGATTAGTCCCGCCGGACTGGTGCGAGCCGTCACGCGGCCGGCGGGGGAGTACTCGATGGTGGCGCGTCCACCGGTCGGATCGATGACCGCGACGGGTCGGCTCCCGTGATCGAACTCGCGACGCCACACCCGCCCATCGGGCCCGGTGATCGCGACGGCATTGCCCACAGCGTCGTAGGCCCACTGGGTCACGGTCCCGTCGGGCGCGGTCGACGCACTGGTCCTGCTCATGATGTCGACGTCGCGACGCCAGGTGTTGCCGAGCGGGTCGGTCACCTCCACGACACGTCCACGGCGGTCGTGGGCCTGCGCAACGGTCGCTCCGGTCGGGTCGACAGAGGCGGTGGGCCGGCCGACGTCGTCGAAGATGTTGCGGTACACCTCGCCGTCGGGAGCGGTGGTGGTGGTGAGGTTGCCGACGGCGTCGTAGTCGAATCCGACGGTGGCACCGGTCGCATCGCTGACCGATGCCACCGCACCGTGAGCGCCGAAGGTCGCCGACCAGGCGAGGTCGCCCGGCTCGACGCCACCACGGATGCGGCCGGCAGCGGTGTAGTCGTACTCCCAGGTCGCGTCGCCGCATGTCGTGCGCAGCACGCGCCCACCCGGAGCGAGTTCCATGACGGTCGGGTTGCCCGTCGCAGGAGTGATCCCGCGGAGATGTCCGTAGGGGTCGTACTCGAACTCGGTGACGGCGCCGAACGCGTCGTGGGTCGCCACCAACTGGCCGTCGGAGTCCCACGTGAAACGGTTGACGACGCCGTCGGCGTCGGTGATCTCGGTCGGCAACCCACGTCCGTCGAGCTGTTGATGGATGATGCCGCCGTCGGGTTGGATCACGCGTGACGGTGCGACGTGATCGGTGTCGTACTCCATCCGCGTCGTGAAGCCGGCCCGGTCGGTCGCCTCGACGACGCGGTGCTGCTCGTCCCACGCCTGGGTCAGTCGGAGCCCGTCGGGGTCGACTCGTTCGATCTGGTCGTCCCCGTCGTAGCGGTAGGTCCACGTGGCCCCGTCGCGCTCGACGATCTTCACCGCTCGGTGCTGGTGGTCGTAGTCGAGGTGCATTCGCGAACCATCGAGGTCGATCACGTCGGTCATGTCGCCGAAGCGGTCGTGCTTCATTGCCTGGGTGACGCCGTCGGCGTCGGTGATGACCGTCATCCCGTCGTCGCGATACGTGTAGCTCGACGTGCGGCCGAACGGGCTGAGCTGGCTGACGACCCGCCGATCCTCGTCGTACGAGTTGACGAACAGCTCGACCCCATCGGGGTCGATGACCGCTTCGAGCAGCTCGGCGTTCCACCGGTACGTGACCGAGCCGGAGTGGGAGACGGCACCGAGCAGGGTGCCGTCGCCGGCGCGCTGGTAGCGGAGTGATCGTCCGTCGGACGCGGTGATCGAGTCGATCACGTCCGTCGTGATGTCGGTACCGCCCGCGACAGTCGTCCAATCGATCGACAGCGAGCGACCCGTGACCGATTCGGTGACGGTCACGATGCGCAACGCATGGTCGTGCTCGACGGTGACGCGGGCGACGCCGACCTGCCAGCCGGTCAACGCACCGAAACGGTCGAAGTCGAAGCGTCTGATCTCGTCGGTGTCGAGGGTCCAACCCTCGTCGGTCTCGACGAGGGTGAGCCGCCCGACACTCGGTGCCTGCCACCCGTCGCGTGAGCGTGTGAAGCCGACGGCGTTGCCATCGCTGAGGTGGGCGGTGACCTCGCCGGGCGCGATGTCGAGGACCGTGTCGTACACCGACGACCAGCCGTGGCCGAATGCACCGGGCCGGTCGGCGAGCAACGAGTTCCAGGTACGTGAGACGTTCAGCGACGCGGCGATGGCCGGGAACGCCAGGTCGTGTTCGGGGTGGATCATGTTGCCGTTGGCGGCGTTGATCGGATCGTCGATCAGCCCGGATGTGGGCGCCACCACGAGGCGGGTGGTCTCGGAGAACTCGGTGGCCTCGGGTGCGTCCGTGGGAACGCCGGCCGCTTCCAGAGCAAGATCCATCTCGGATTCGGTGAGGGTGACGACGCCGTCCTCACCGCTGTTGTCCGCTGCTTCGAGCGCGTCGGCGATCGCATCGAGCCACCGCTCGTTCGCTGCCATCGCGTCGAGCGCTGTGTTCAATTGGGCGAGTGCCGGCACGGAGACCGAGCGGCCGGGGCAGCCGCTTGCCACGGTGCCGTTGAGCCGCAGGACTGCGGACTGCTCCCAGTCGGTGTTGATCCGTGCGGACGACACTGCGTCCTCGAACCCCGCGAGGAGTGTGGGGTGACCTGCCATGGTGTCCATCAGGCCATCTTCCCGAACCACTGGAGCTCGCCGGTCGTTGCATAGGACGGCGAGACCGGGACGCCGACGAGTTGCACGCTCGGGGGGCGTTCCACACCGTCCAGGTGGCCGATGAGGCCCTGGTTGTTCTCGCTGTACGTGTAGGCACGTGCGTAGCGGTTCCGATTCTGCTGATCGATCGCGTCCTTCCAGGCCAGCGCCCACGTGTCGGCCGCCGACCGCAGCTCGATGATCGCATTGTCGACGTCGGTGCGCTCCTGAGCGACTCGATCCACCAACTGCCCTGCGTGTTTGCCGACGAAGCCCACCTCGGCTTCACCGCGCGGTCTCGCGAGCGGTCATCTCGGTTCCGAGCCGATCGGCCAGCGCCCAGAGTCGTCTCGCCACGTCCAGCGATCCGGTGTAGTCGAACACGACGTCAGGTCCGAAGTCCACGGCGTGCTCCTCTGGTCGGGTCGGCAATGTGGTTCACGTTGACGAAGGTACGCAGGGCGACCGTCCGTGTCTGCGGGGACGAGTCCCCGCTTCGGGCTGTGACCGTTTGCACGCACCTATCGTGTGGCCGAGACATGGAGACGACCGACGTGAGATCCATCCAGTGCCCGCGGGGAGTGGTGCACGTCGCGATGCGGGACCTGCGCGATTCGATGGTGGCGGCGTGGAACTGATCCTGCGGGTCCGGTCGTCGTCGACCGAGCTGTCCGACGTGGTCGTGGACGTCGAGAGGTCGCACGGCCTCGACGAGTTCGCACACGTGCTCGCCCGCCATCTCGGCATCGGGGACCGGTCGCCGATCTTGACGCTGACCCGCACCGGCCGTGCGCTCGACCACACGGCGACGTTCGGTGAATCCGGCATCGTCTCGGGCGATGAACTGACGATCGGGCGTGGCGGCGGTGTCGATCCGGTTCCGGTGGTGCCGCGGCGGGCGGTGAGTGCCGACGTGCTGGCCGGGCCGGACTCGGGCAACAGCACGACGCTGCATCAAGGCGCATACGTGTTCGGGCGAAGCCCGGAGTGCGATGTCGTCCTCCCGGACCCGACCGTGTCCAGGATGAACCTCGACGTCGACGTCGCCGACGACTGGACCGTGACGATCTCACCGCGCAGCGAGGTCGCCAATCCGGTGACCGTGAACGACGCTCTCCTGACCGAACCACTGGTCGTCGGTGACCACGACGTGGTTGCGCTGGGTGGGACCCGGGTGGCGTTTCGCCGCTTCGCCCGTGCCGACACGGAGCGCCTCGACCAACTGGGTCAGATCGCGTTCCAGCGAACTCCGTACCGACCACCCGTGGTCTCGGAGCGCGGCAGCCACGGATGTCGGCAAGATCCCCGAGAACAAGCAGGGTCGCAGGTTCCAGGTGTTGTCGGCGATCGCTCCACTGGCCGGCGGCCTGACCTTCTTCGCGTTCTCGCGCCAGCCGCAGTTCCTGGTCATGACCGCCATCTCGCCGATCGTGATGATCGCCAACTACTTCGAGGACAAGCGCACGGGGCGCAGGAAGTTCGAAGAGGAGTCCGTGGAGTTCGAAGAGCGTCTGATCGAGTGGCGCAGTGAGATCGACGAACTCTCTCCAGCAGGAGCGGGTCGAACGGCTGCGAGCCGCGCCGGACCTGGCCGACCTGGTTCGACGCGCCGAACTGCGGACCGTCGACCTGTGGGCGCGCGGCCGGGACGCACCCGACTTCTTGAAGTTGCGGGTCGGCCTCGGTGAGTCCCCGTCGAAGTTGAAGACCGACGTGTCCAGTGGAGGAGCGGACGAACTCCGCGATCACGCGCACGATGCCCTCGAAGGCAGTGACCGGATCGGTGACACGCCGCTGACCAACGACCTGATGCGTGACGGCGTGTTCGGGATCCACGGACCAGCGGCACCCGTGAGCGGTGCCGCGTCGTCGATGGTGGTGCAGGCGAGTTGTCTCCACAGCCCGGAGGATCTCGTCATCACCGTGGCGGTCGACGACATCACGTCCGATGACCGGGTGGCTCAAGTGGCTTCCGCACCTCCGTTCCGTCGCATCCCCGCTCGCCGGTGATCACCTGGCCACCACTCCCGGAGAGTGTGCGAGCCTCGTCGACCGCCTGTTGGAGGTCGCCGAGTTCCGCACCGCCGATGGAGGCGGGATGGGCGTCGGCAAGGTGGATCGGCGGTGGCCGTGGATTCTCGCGGTGATCGATGCATCGCTCGAACCGGACCCAGCGAACGTCGCCAAGTTGCTGGACCTCTGCCCGTCCGCCGGGATCAGCGTGCTGTGGCTGGCCGGGACGGCCGCCGCGGTGCCGCGACAGGCAGCCGAGGTACTCGCAACGGAGCTCGGCGCCGCGGACTCGCTGATGGGTCGGATCTGGTCGACCGACCCGGAGGTCCAGGATCGTCGCGTCGAGGTCGAACAGATCCGTTTCGACACCGCCGACCGCGTCGCACGCGCCCTCGCACCGATTCGCGACGCATCGACCGCGTCGCTGGCGAGTGCGATCCCACGGATCGCACCGCTCCTGGATGTCCTCGAGGTCGGGATGCCGACCGCCGAGTGGGTGGCCGAGAAGTGGCTGACGCCGCACGGCTACGGTCTCAAGTTCCCGATCGGAATGGGTGCGACCGGACCGCTGGAGATCGACCTCGTCGAAGACGGTCCGCACACGTTGATCGGCGGAACGTCGGGGGCCGGCAAGAGCGAACTGATGCAGTCGATCGTCGGTGCGCTCGCGGTCAACCATCCGCCGCAACGCCTGAACTTCCTGTTCGTCGACTACAAGGGTGGCGCGTCGTCGAACGTGTTCGGCGTGCTCCCGCACACCGTCGGCTACGTGACGAACCTCAGCGCCGAACTGTCCCTGCGGGCCCTCACTTCGTTGCGGGCCGAGCTGAACCGGCGCATGCAGGTGATGGAGGGCAAGGCGAAGGACCTCGAGGAGATGCTCGAGTTGCATCCCGAGGAGGCGCCTCCGTCGCTCGTGATCATCGTCGACGAGTTCGCGACCCTCGTGAAAGAAGTACCCGAGTTCGTCGCCGGTGTGGTCGACATCGCACAGCGTGGCCGCAGCCTCGGCATCCACCTGATCCTCGCGACGCAGCGCCCGTCCGGTTCGGTGAACGACAACATCCTCGCCAACACGAACCTGCGCATTTCTCTGCGCATGTTGGACCGCAGTGAGTCGACATCGGTGATCGGGAGCCCGGAAGCCGGCGACATCCCCGTCCCGCTCAAGGGACGCGCGTACGCACGCCTCGGACCGAGCACCCTCTCGGCGTTCCAGAGTGCATTCTGCGGAGCCCCACTCACGACCGAGGAGATCGAATCGCCGATCCTCGTCGCCGACTTCGACCGGCCGACGGACTCGCCGAAGTCCGTCGGCCACACAGGGTCACCGACCCAGGCGGCGGGCACCCACCTCGACGCCGTGCTCGCCGCCGTCGGCGAAGCAGCGCAGAACCTGAACGTGCCGACCCCGCGCAAACCGTGGCGAGACGTGCTTCCCGAGGTCGTGTCGCTGATCTCGGTCCTGAAGGATCCTCGATCGGCCCCCGTGTACGAGCTGCCCGGGCGTCTGGTCGCCGTCGGCATGATCGACGCTCCCGAACGTCAGGACCAGACCCCGGCCATCATCGATCTGGAGGAGGGTGGCGGGTGGATGATCTTCGGTTCCGGCGGATCCGGCAAGACGACCGTCCTGCGAACCGTCGCCGTGTCCGCAGCGGCAACGGGACGCACCGACCAGGTCGAGATCTTCGGATTCGACTTCGCCTCGCGTGGCTTGGCGTCGATCGCGCCGCTCCCGCATGTGGTCGACGTGGCCACGGGCGACGACCTCGAGGGCGTCACCCGTCACCTCGCCACGTTGACATCGGAGATGCAACGTCGACGCCAACTCCTGGCCGGTGCGAACGCCGAGCACCTCACAGCGTTCAACGACCGCCACGAGCCGCTGCCACGCATCATCGTGTTGATCGACGGATTCGGTGGGTTCCAGGCGCAGTTCGTGGGCGGCAACTCGAGCGGGCAGGCGGCGCTCGCCGTGCCACTCGATCGATGGGCCGACATGGTCAGCGATCTCGTCGTCGAGGGCCGCCAAGTCGGCATCCACGTCGTGATGACCGCGGACCGTCGAGCAGTCATCCCTTCGAGGCTCCATTCGTCGGTGTCGAACCGACTGATCCTGCGACACGCCGACTCGGGTGGCTACAGCGAACACGGAGTGCCGTCCGAACGTGCCAAGGGGCTCGACCTGGCGCCCGGTCGTGGTCTGTGGCAGGCCGATTCGATCGTGCAGATCGCCCTGGTGGCACCGGATCCGGTCGGGCGCGCCCAGGTCGATGCGATCCATCGGATGGGAGCGGCGATGGAGCCGGCGCCCCGGTCGATCCTCGCCACATCTCCGCTTCCCGACGATCTCCGTCTGTCGGATGTCGGCCCTGCGCCCGAAACCGAGACCGGGCCGATGAAGTTCACGCTCGGCGTCGTCGATCGGACCCACCAGCCGGCGGTCGTCGACCTCACATGGTCGAGTTTTCTCGTCGTGGGAGCGGCTCGGGCCGGGCGGTCGACCACGTTGTCGACGTGCGCCGCAGGGCTGGCACGAGATCACTCCGTGTGGGCCATCGGTCCGTCGTCGTCGATGATCGACCGGGCGCTGGTCGACGAAGCTGCGTTCGGCCGTGCCGACGTGATCGCACCGCTCGTCGAGCGGCTGGTCAACCTCCTCGAAGTCGGCCCGCCGAAGCGGCCGATCGTTGTGCTGATCGACGATCTCGACACCTTCGACGACGCGACGCTCACCGCCGGTTGGCAAGCCCTGGAGACCATGGACGACGTGCGGATCATCGCATCGATGGAAACCCGGTCACTCGTCGGCTACACGACCAACCCGCTGGTGCAGTCCCTCCGTCGTTCGCGCCGCATGCTCTTCCTCGAACCCGACGACCCGGCCGACGTGATGCAGGGTGCGGGCGTCAAGCCGCCGATCAGGCCCGGCCAACGCATGGTTCCAGGACGCGGGGTGTTCATCGTCGATCACGTTCCGTCGATCATCCAGGTGGCACGCGCCGCCACGTAGCGCTCCGTCACGAAGCTCTCGGCGACGACGTGCTCGACGACGGCTCGCACCGTCCGTGGTCGGCGTGTTCAGTCGGCCAGGCCGGACTCGAGATCGATGCCGCACTCTTCGAGGACGTAGCGGTCGATGCGGTCCGACGCGTTGTTGTACCGGTCGTACTGTTCCTGGTCGACGACGCCTCCGTTCTCGGAACCGGTCCCATCTCGTAGGGCCTCGTACGCTTCGGCGATCTCGGCGGGGCGTTCCAGCGCTTCGAGTTCGAGACTGAGTCGGACGAACTCCTCCGCTGCATCCTCGTCGCCTGACGAAGCAGCGTCGAACGGTTCACCCAGTCGTTCGACCGCAGCACAGAACTCGGACTTGACGGTTTCCGGTGTCGATTCGCTCTCGGTGCAGGATGTCGAAGCCCAGGTGAGCAGCAGGAGGAGCGGGACGGTCAGTCGGCTCACTCTGCGGGCCCTCGGACATCGATGGCGGGACGAGCCATTGCCTGGCCCCAATCGTGGTCGAATCCGTAGTCGGTCGGACGGATTCCGGCTGGCTCGACCGAGCTGCCGTCCTGGTTCGGCAGATACGCCGCTGGTGATCGCGTCAGCGTTCCGTTGTCGTCGACGTACATGTGCCATGCGGAGACCGACGACTCGCCCGCTCCTCCTTCGATACGGAAGGTGGTGACGCGAGCCCGGGTGCGACCATCGGGGTGCTCCTCGAAGATGACCTCGTAGCCGCCGTCGAGGTTCGCGTTGATGTTCATGGGCACCTCGGCTGCGCCTGCTGCGCTGAGCAACAGACCGAATGCGTTGCCGCGGGCATTCGCCCGGTTGGTGGCATTCAGGTCCTGCACGGGGATCGTTCGACCGTTGACTCGCTCGGTGGCCCACCGTGTCGCAGACATTCGGGCCGGTCGGATACCGACGTCGGTCGGACCGGGAGCGATCGCTGTGATCACCGGGGCCGCGCCCACGTTGTACTGGAAGCCGGGAACGGCATCGTCGGTCGCTCCCGACTGATAGATGTCGCCGGTGAAGTCGGCTGCGGTGACGATCGCCGTTTCCAGGAGGTTCAGGGGCTTCTGGAGTCGGACCTCGCCGGTCCGGTAGCCGGTCGTGACCCATCCCGGGTCGGCGCCGCCGAGATTGCTCACCGTGGAGGCTCCGTGGTTGTAGTGATCCATCGTGTACCACTTGCCGTCGACCTCGATCGCCGGGATGACGATCGGGAACATCCGTCCGTCAGGTCCTTCGATGGCTCCTCCACCACGCCAGGCATTGCTCACATCGAATCCTTCGGGCTGGGGGAAGGGGATCGTCGACGTCCACTCCGTTCCCTGCGTCGTCATGATCGATGTGGAGAGATCGAAGTCACCGAACAGCATGTCGTACTGCTGTTGCTGTTCGGTGGTGGGCACGATCGTTCCGTTCTCGATCGCGACCATCAACGATGCGAACGCGAAGTCCGATCCGGTCTCACCAGGGGCGCCGGTCGCACCGACGCCATCGTCCAGGCCGCCGTGCAGAGCTGCGAGCGCCACGTCGAGCTCGGCTTGCAGATGGCTGAATCGCGAATCGGAGTACGAGCCGTCGGCAAGCGATGCCAGCTCGGCACGCACACGCAGAACGGCTGCGGTGTTGCCGGCGTCCTCGATGAATTCGGCCAGGGTGCTGCGCGCTGCCCCCGACCAGGCCCAGACCGAGAGATCCGTGCCCATCGCGTTCAGAACGGTGCGCATCCGGTCTGCTTCGGTGCACTGACCGTCGGCCAGGCGCGCCACCTCGGTCATGCGCTCGGCGGTGAAACCGATGGTCATCCGTGTACCGCCCCTCGGAAGGGAGGATCGGGCTTCTGGGGGCGGTTACCGGGTGGCGGTGCCGATCCGCCGCGACTGCTCGACGCTTCGAACGAGGCCTGTGCTTCGGTGTAGTTCGGCAAGGTGATCCAGTAGTAGGTGTTGATTTCCTCGGTGTAATCCTCGCACAACCGGGCACGCCGCTCCAGTTCCTCCACGAGCGACTGGAGTTCGCCGGCTGCGGCGCCTGCGTTCGTCGTGGCGGCGACCAGTCCCAGCCGGACCGACTCGGCGACCTCGGTACCCGAACATCCGGCATCCTCGCTGGCCTGGAGCAGGGCGATGGACATGTCGGAGAGCGACGTGATCTCCGTCGCGATGTCGGAAGCGGCTGTCCAATAGTCGTCGGCTCTCGGCATGGAGGTCAAGGTAGGTGGAGATCCGCACCGGTGCCACGGGGACGGGTCCCCGCCCGACAGAACTCAGCAGCATGTCGGACGACTCCGGTGTCGCCGTCGTGTCGATCGGTGCTCGGCCGTCAGGTGTCGATCGACACGACCGACGCTCAGGAACACACGTTCGGGGCCGGTAGCGTCGTTCGGCGATGCCGACTTCCACAGCGACGAAGAAATCTGCGGCCAAGAAACGCCCAGCTCGGACCAAGAACGGTCACGACTCGACCAAGATCATCGTTCGAGGTGCTCGTGAACACAACCTGAAGAACGTCGACGTCGAGATGCCGCGTGACAAGCTCGTTGTCTTCACCGGTCTGTCGGGGTCGGGCAAGTCGAGTCTGGCCTTCGACACGATCTACGCCGAGGGCCAGCGCCGCTACGTCGAGTCGTTGAGCGCGTACGCGCGTCAGTTCCTCGGACAGATGGACAAGCCCGACGTCGACGTGATCGAAGGTCTGTCGCCCGCCATCTCGATCGATCAGAAGTCGGCGTCGCGCAACCCTCGGTCGACCGTCGGCACGATCACCGAGGTCTACGACTACCTCCGCCTGCTGTACGCCCGGATCGGCGTGCAGCACTGCCCGAACGACGGCACGCCGCTGCAGCGCCAGACGCCGCAGCAGATCGTCGACCGGATCCTCGAGATGGAGGAGGGTCTTCGTTTCCAGGTCCTCGCGCCGGTGGTGCGAGGTCGCAAGGGCGAGTACGACACGCTGCTCCAGGATCTGTCGGGCCAGGGTTATGTACGCGCCGTCGTCGACGGCGAGCTGGTCGACATCGACGAGTTCCTCGATCGGGACGAGCGCCTCGCGAAGTACGAGAACCACAAGATCGCTGTCGTCGTCGATCGTCTGGTGCTCAAGGAGGGGATCGAGCGTCGACTCACCGACTCGCTCGAAGGCGCGCTGAAGCTCGCCGACGGTGTGGCCGAGATCGAGATCGTCAACAAGGACGCCGACAACGAACACATCACGTTCAGCCAGCACCTGGCGTGCCCGGTGTGCGACAGCAGCTACGACGAGCCGGCACCACGTAACTTCTCGTTCAACTCGCCGTACGGCGCGTGCGTCACGTGCGACGGGCTCGGGACCACGTTCGAGGTCGACCCGGAACTGATCGTTCCCGATGGCGAGGTCACGCTGGGTGACGGTGCGATCGCACCGTGGCGGAGTGCCAACACGCAGTACTTCACACGGATGCTGGAGTCGGTCGCGAACGTCAACGACATCGACCTCGCCACACCGTGGGAGGACCTCACGGCGAAACAGCAGAAGGTCGTGCTGCACGGGGTCAAGGGCAAGATGACCGTGAAGTACAAGAACCGGTACGGGCGTCAGCGTTCGTACTCGACCGAGTACGAGGGCGTCATCCCGTGGCTCAAGCGACGTCACGAAGGCTCCGACTCGGAGTGGGCACGCGAGCAGTACGAGGGCTACATGCGCCTCGTCGCGTGCTCGGCCTGTGACGGCTTCCGGCTCAAGCCGGCGACGCTCGCCGTCACGATCAACGGCAAGCACATCGCCGAAGTGTGTGACCTGTCGATCGCCGACGCGGCCGAGTTCCTCGGCGAGCTCGAACTCTCCGAACGCGATCGCATGATCGCCGAGCAGGTCACCAAGGAGATCAACGCCCGCCTCGGGTTCCTGCTCGCGGTCGGTCTCGACTACCTCACGATGTCTCGCTCGGCCGGCACGCTCGCCGGTGGCGAGGCACAGCGAATCCGTCTCGCATCGCAGATCGGGTCTGGTCTCGTCGGCACGCTCTACGTGCTGGACGAGCCGTCGATCGGTCTGCATCAGCGTGACAACGCCCGTCTGATCGAGACGCTGACCCGACTGCGGGACCTCGGCAACACGGTCATCGTCGTCGAGCACGACGAGGACACCATCCGTACCTGCGACTGGATCGTCGACATCGGCCCTGGCGCCGGCGAGCACGGCGGCGAAGTCGTCTACGCCGGCCCGGTGAAGGGCATCGAGAAGGTCAAGAACTCGGTCACCGGTCAGTACCTGTCGGGCAAGAAGTCGATCCCTCTGCCCGCCGAACGTCGCTCCGCAGAGCCTCGACAAGTTGCAGATCGTCGGGGCCCGCGAGCACAACCTGCAAGAACATCACGGTCGACATCCCGCTCGGCAACTTCGTCTGCGTCACCGGCGTGTCCGGGTCCGGCAAGTCGACGCCTGATCCGCGACATCCTCCTGCCGGTGCTGATGCAGAAGATCTACAAGTCGAAGATCGCCGGCAGGCAAGCACAAGCGGATCCACGGCATCGAGCACCTCGACAAGGTGATCGACATGGACCAGTCGCCGATCGGGCGCACGCCGCGGTCGAACCCGGCGACGTACACGGGCGTGTTCGACAAGATCCGCAAGCTGTTCGCGTCGACCAACGAGGCGAAGATCCGCGGCTATCTGCCGGGCCGCTTCTCGTTCAACGTGAAGGGCGGTCGCTGCGAAGCGTGTGCCGGCGACGGCACGATCAAGATCGAGATGCACTTCCTGCCCGACGTGTACGTGCCGTGCGAGGTGTGCAAGGGCGCCCGCTTCAACCGCGACACGCTCGACATCGAGTTCAAGGGCAAGAACATCGCCGAGATCCTCGACATGCCGGTCTCCGAGGCCGTCGACTTCTTCGCGAACCAGCCGACCATCGCTCGGCTACATGGAGACGCTCGTCGACGTCGGCCTCGGCTACGTCCGACTCGGCCAGTCGGCGCCCGACGTTGTCCGGCGGCGAGGCCCAGCGGGTGAAGCTGGCCACCGAGCTGGCCAAGCGGTCGACCGGCAAGACGATCTACCTGCTCGACGAGCCGACCACGGGTCTGCACTTCGACGACGTCCGTCGACTGCTGACGGTGCTGCAGCGTCTGGTCGACAAGGGCAACACGGTGCTGGTGATCGAGCACAGCCTCGACGTCATCAAGACCGCCGACTGGATCATCGACCTCGGACCGAACGGTGGAGACGGCGGCGGCATGATCGTCGCCGAAGGCCCGCCCGAGCACGTGGCCACGGTCGAAGGTTCCTTCACCGGCCACTATCTCAAGCCCCTCCTCGCGAAGTAGCCCGTCCTCGAACGTCGTCGCCGAGGTGAGGGGGAGAGGTGAGGGCGAGGGATGCGGGTGTCCACTGCGCTCGCTCGAGCCAGCGTCTCCGACGGCGCGGTGAGGATCCGGCGTCCAGAGGTTCTGCGCGCTCACCTGGGTCTGGGACCGGGAACCGGGTGGAGTGGATGACGGCCACCACGGCGCCGAACGCAGCACGCCGATGGATGCGCCGGATGCCAGACTCGCGTTCGTGACGATCGGGGCGCCGGAGACGGCCGACACCGCGGAGCGAGAGCAACTGCAGCGGCGGACGCTCAACTCGCTGCGCTTCGCGACGGTGCCCGGACAGGCCGCCGTGGCCGGCATGGTCGCAGTGGTCACGTTGCTCGCGAGTGACCTGCTCGGATCGGATCGCTTCGCCGGCATCGGCACCGCGTCGTTCACCGTCGGCGCGGCGCTGACGGCGATTCCCCTCGCAGCGTTCATGCGGCGACGCGGCCGTCGGGCCGGGCTGACACGGGCACTTGTGATCGGGGCCATCGGCTCGGCGATCGCCGCGCTCGGAGGCGAGACCCGACTGTTCCCGATCTTCGTCATCGGCATGGTGTTGTTCGGTGCCGGGCAGGCCGCCACGTTGCAGGGGCGCTACGTCGCTGCCGACCTCGCCGAGCCGTCCAGAGCTGGGTCGGCGATCGCTGCGATCGTGTGGGTCGGGACGCTCGGCGCCGTGTTCGGCCCGCTCATGACGCCGGTCGAGAAGACGATGGCGGGTTCGATCGGCTTCGACGAGCTCGTCGGGCCGTTCCTGGTCGCGTCGGTGCTGTTCGCCGTGGCGGCAGCCGTCGTCGCGATCCGCCTACGTCCCGATCCACTGCAGGTGCTCGGCACGCTGGACCCGGATGCGGAGCGGGTCCGTCCGCTGCGTCAGGTGCGCGAGTCGGCGGGCGTCATCGCCGCGTCGGCACCAGCTCGCCTCGGGCTCGTGGCGATGGCGGTCTCCCAGGCGGCCATGGTCGGTGTGATGACGATGACCCCACCGCACATGAAGGACCACGATCATGCCGACCTGTCGGCCGTCGTCATCGCGGTGCACATCGTCGGGATGTACGGGCTCGCACCGATCGTCGGCCGTCGAGTCGACCGGCTCGGAGCGAATCGTGCCATCCGGATCGGCGCCGTGATCCTCGGGGTCGGCACGGTGTCCACCGTCATCGCTGGTTACGTCCCGGCGATGATGTTCGTCGGGCTGTTCCTGCTCGGCCTCGGCTGGAACGTCGGGCTGATCGGCGGGTCGACCCTGCTCACCGAGTCGGTTCCGGCAGGCACCCGAGTCGAGGTACAGGGCACCGCCGATCTCACGATGAGCCTCTGCGGCGCAGTCGCTGCGTTCGGGTCGGGCTTCGTGAAGGAGGCGTTCGGGTTCCACCTGCTGGCCGACGGCGCCGCAGTGCTCGCAGTCGGCCTCCTCGCTCTCGCCTGGTTCACCGCCACCCGCCCCACCCCAGCCTGACCGCCACCGCCCCGCCCCAGCCTCCACGTGAGGTTCGGGCACCTCCACATCCCGCTCGCTCACTCGGTTCCGGGATCGCTGCAGCGAAGCTCAGCGAAGTGAGGATCAGGGATGCCGGTGTGCATGGTTCTCACGGCAACCCGAAGAGCAGAGCCCGGTTTCGAACATCAGCAACGAGACCGGCGATCGTCGCGTTGAACTCGCTGTCGTACTGGCACCTCGTGACTCGGCGCACGGCCCATCCGGCGCGCGTCGATGCGAGATCACGTCGCGCGTCCGATGCAGCACCGATGGTCTGTTCGTGTGTCGGGAACAGGTCGACCTCCACGGCCCACATCAATCGGGGAACCGCAAGGTCGAATCTCACGGTGCCGTGACCAGGGAGCGTCATGGGGTACTGCCTCACGAGCCCGCGGACTCCGTGGGCGACCAATGCGTCGCCGATGCGGACTTCGCCATCGGACTCGCCAGGCGCTCCGTCGAGCCTGCGGTCGAGTTGGGCCAGGTACGTCCGAACCCAGGGTCGCCGATGGATGAGACCGATCGCCACGGCTCGCATGTCGGTCTCGTTGAGGTTTCCGTCGAGCATCGCCTGCTCGATCACCGACAGCAGAGGATCGGGGCGGACGTGGCGAGCGAGGTCGAGACACGTGCGAGCACGGCTCGTGACTCGGATGCCGTCGACGCGGAGTTCGACATCGTGGTCGCTCAAGGTCGAGGTCCGGCGAGCGACGATCGATCTCGTCGTCTGAACACTGTTGGCATGGGGGCTCATCAGAACGTGGAGCCGTTGGTCCGCAGTCATCTTCCGGAACTCCCAGAGCCGACCCGCAGTGGGTCCGGCGATCACCACGCCTGGGCGTCCGAGACAGAGTGCAGCGCAACGAGAGAGTTCCGTCTCCGTGAAGCTCGGCGAGCGGTACACGTTCCGCCCGGCGGTCGAGAGGTCGCCGCGTCGGCTGAGATGCTTGATCTGATTGGCTGACAGGTGTTCGAGCAACTGGTCGCGTGCGACCTGGCCGTGTTGGACGGCGAGCAATCGGTGGATTTCGATCGGGACACTGGCCACGGGGACCTCCGGATTCGTTCGTGGAATCGGAGGGAGTCGGCGACCGGAATCGTATCCGGAACGACAGGCAGGCTCGATCGACGTGAGGATCCGGCATCTCAGGGTGCCGGAATCTCACGTGAACGTCGGCCGAGGTGGCGGCGTCGATCGGAAGTGAGGATGTGGAACTCGGGAATGCCTGATGCTCACCCGGTGGCCGGGAAGTGGACCGGAGTCAGCGGTTGCGGAGGCGTTTGCTGAGTTCGTTCAGGCGTTGCTTCTCGGCGCCGGAGAGCGCGTCCATGCCTTCGTCGCTGATCTTGTCGAGCAGGCCGTCCATCTCGGCCTGGTCGGCGGGTGACGGGCCGATCGGCGGAACGACCTTGGGTGCCGAGGCCTCCGGTTCGCGTCGCCACGGCCCTTCGACCACACGCTGGCCAGCACCGCCACGCTTCGGACGCTTCGGCGGTGTCGGTTTCGTGCGCTTCTGGCGACCGCCGCCAGTGCCTCCACCGATCGGGATGTGCGGGATCGGCCACGCCGTGGCGAATCCGAGCGTGCGTCCGACGCTCAGTGCGGTGACGATCGCGATGACCACGAACAGTGAACCGGCCGGACCGTATGCGGCGATCCGCAAGAGCGTGAACACGGCGGCGATCGCCCAGATCGGGATGACGTCGAACCAGCGAACGTTGGGGTACGTGCCGGCATAGACCCAGATTCCTGCGAGGAACAGCAGACCGAGTCCGAAGTCCGGACCGCTCAGGTCGAAGCTGTTGCCGGCGAGCCCGATCAATGCCATCGCGACAGCTGGAATCAGCGTCACAGCCAGAGTCCACACGAGGAACTTGCCCTTGCCGAAGAGGCCTTCGAGCTGCTGGCCGAACGACCAGAAGAAGGCGACGCCGATGATCGGGAAGAATCCGGCGAATTCAGCGATCGGCCAGGTCACCAGCCGCCAGATCTCTCCGCTGCGGATGCCCGTGTTGTCGTAGGGGAGCAGGTCCCAGACCGGCAACACGTTACGAATCGGCCAGAGCGAGAGGAACATCGAGAAGATCGCCGCCGCGGTCAAGATGTCCACCGTCGTGATGTCGAAACGACTCACTCGGAACCAGCCGTCGTTCGGACGGCGGCTGAACAGGGCGGCAAAATACTGCGACATCAACTCGACACGGTACCCGCACGGCAGGGGCCCAAACACGTCAGTGCGTCACGTCACCTGCCATCGAGCGACCGGGCCCACGGACGCGAGTGCGAGCGATCGGGGACATCGCCGAAGCGTCGTCGGCCACCTGACCGCACGTAGCCTGGACACCGATGGTCACGCGCCCGCCAGCCGGAACGATCCCTGACGAACCCGGGTCGTACCAGTTCAAGGATCGGCACGGCCGCGTGATCTACGTCGGCAAGGCATCGAGCCTGCGCCAGCGGCTGTCGAACTACTTCCAGAACCCGCGCAACATGCACCCGCGGACCGCGCAGATGGTGCAGACCGCCGAGTCGGTCGAGTGGACGATCGTGCGCAACGAGGTCGAAGCACTGATGCTCGAGTACTCGTTGATCAAGGAGCACGATCCGCGCTTCAACGTTCGGCTCCGCGACGACAAGAGTTACCCGTTCCTCGCCGTGACCGACGAGCGACATCTGGCCGCGAGCGATGGTGATGCGCGGGACGAAGAAGAAGGGCACCCGCTACTTCGGTCCGTACGCGCATGCCTACGCCATCCGAGACACGCTCGACCTGTTGTTGCGCAGCTTCCCGATCCGGACGTGCAGCGAGAACAAGTTCAAGGAGCACGAACGCCTCGGACGACCGTGCCTGCTGTTCCACATCGAGAAGTGCTCGGGCCCGTGCGTCGGCGAGATCGAGGAGATGGAGTACCGCCAGTTGGTCACCGAGCTGTGCGAGTTCCTCGACGGTGACACGGACGAGATCGTCAACCGGCTCGACGCCGAGATGCGCGACGCAGCCGGCGATCTCGATTTCGAGAAGGCCGCCCGGTTGCGGGACCGGTTCGACGCGGTGCGCAAGGCGATCGCAAAGCAGCAGATGGTCGCCGACAAGAACGAGGACCTCGACGTGATCGGCATCGCCGAGGACGAACTCGAAGCGTCGGTCCAGGTGTTCTACGTGCGCAAGGGCCGGGTGATGGGCCGCAAGGGGTTCATCCTCGACAAGGTCGAGGCGTTGACGCCCGGGCTGCTGATCGATCGCATCCTCGAGTCCATGTACGGCGAGGAGCCGGTCGTGGGCATCCCCAAGCAGGTCCTCGTGCCGTACGAGGCCGATGACGTCGAGACCTACGAGCAGTGGTTGGAGCTGGTGCGCGGCTCGAAGGTCCAGGTTCGGGTGCCGCAGCGTGGAGACAAGAAAGCGCTGCTCGACACCGTGACGCTCAACGCCAAGGAAGAGTTCACCCGGCACCGGATGAAGCGGGCGAGCGACCACAACACGCGCAGCCGGGCGCTGACCGAACTGCAGAAGCACCTGGATCTGCCCGAAGCGCCGCTGCGGATCGAGTGCTACGACATGGCGCACCTGCAGGGCACGGACTACGTCGGCTCGATGGTCGTGCTCGAAGACGGGCTGCCCGCCAAGCGGGAGTACCGGCGCTTCAAGGTGAACGGCGTCGGCGGCGACGAGGTCGGTGCCGGCAGCGACGATTACGCCGCAATGGCCGAGGTCGTGCGACGGCGGCTCACGGCCTACATCATCGAGCGCGACAAACCGATCGACGAGCGCACCGGACCCGAAGACGACGGCAAGGCCGACGGGTCGGGGAAGAAGGAACGCAAGCCCGGCAAGTTCGCCTATCCGCCGCAGCTGCTGCTCGTCGACGGCGGTAAGGGCCAGGTCAGCGCGACCCAGGCGGTGGTCGTGGAACTCGGTTTGGAAGACGAGATCCCGGTCGCCGGGCTCGCGAAACGATTCGAAGAGGTCTACGTGCCGGGTCGATCAGCGCCGATCGAGATCCCGCGGGGGTCGGATGCGCTGTTCATGCTGCAGCGGATCCGCGACGAAGCGCACCGCTTCGCCAACACCTTCCACCGCGAACGTCGGAGCAAGGGCATGACCGTGAGTGCGCTCGACGACATTCCGGGCCTCGGCGAGGTGCGCAAGAAGAAGTTGACCAAGGCAATGGGCGGCGTCAACGCGGTGAAGAAGGCGACCCTCGACGAGTTGAGGTCGCACAGCTTCCTGCCGGACGCAGTGGCCGAGGCCATCCACGCCAAGTTCCATTCCTGAGGACCCTCACCGTTCAACAGATGTCGGGCTGGTCAGGGGACTTGGGGTGCAATGTCGTCGGCGAAGCGATGGTAGGCGTCGAGGCGTTCAGCACTGGTGGCGCCGAGGGTGAAGTCGGGGACGATCACTTCGTCGTAGCCCTGCTCGACGTAGCGGCCGAGTTGTTCGACGATGTGGTCGTTCGATCCGGCGATCGTGCGCTCACCCATGTCGCTGCTGCGCAGCTTCTCGACCTCGGCCTCGTCGTCCTCCATGAAGACGAGTGCCTGCACCGAGGTGTGCATCGAGGCCGGATCGGTGCCCGCTGATTCGCAGGCGTCGACGAACACCTGCCGCCGCTCGGCGGCCAGGTCGGGCGCTCCCCACGTGTTCCACTCCTGAGCGAAGCGGGCCGTGATGTTCAGCATCCGTGGGCTGCCGGTTCCGACCAGGATCGGCAACCGGTCCTGCACCGGGCGCGGCTCGCACGGGGCGTCGGTGATCTCGTAGAACTCGCCGGAGAACGTCGTGCGGTCGTTGTCCAGCATCGATCGGATGATCTCGATCGACTCTTCGAAGCGGCTGACCCGGGTGCCGGGAACTTCGAGATCGATGCCGAACGCGTGGTGCTCGTTGATCTGCCAACCGGCGCCGAGTCCGAGTGTGAATCGACCGTTCGACAGCCGGTCGAGGGTGGCAGCACGGTTCGCGAGCAGGGCCGGGTGGTGGATGGAGGTCGGCGCGACGAGCGGGCCGAGCCGCACCCGTTCGGTCACGGCGGCGACGGCGGGGAGGATCGTCCAGCATTCGTGGACGTCGCCCGGCTCGAACGACTCGGCGCCGGTGTTGGGCATGTAGTGGTCGGCGTACCAGAGACAGTGCCAGTCGCCGGCGTCGGCGAATCGGGCCAGGTCGAGCACTTCGGCGGGCGGTCGGGAGGGGTTCGGCCAGATCGGAGAACTTCACGGAGGCGACGGTAGCGGCGCAGGACTCGCCGTATCGGTGCCCTGTAGCGATGGTGCCGGGCGGGAAGAGACCGGGTCTCGAGCCCTGTAGCGATGGTGCCGGGCGGGAAGAGACCGGGTCTCGAGCCCTGTAGTGATGGTGCCGGGCGGGAAGGGACGGGGCTTACGCTGGTGGGGTGACGGCGGATCTGTGGGAAGCGCATGCGGATTGGTGGATCGAAGGATTCACGGATGGGGTCGACCCGGAGTACGTCGAGCAGATCATGCCGATGGCGGCAGAGGAACTCGACGGCGCGCAGACGTGTTCTCGACATCGGATGTGGGGACGGGCAGATCTGCACGGCTCGCCGCGTCGCAAGGATCGACCGTGGTGGGCATCGACCCGACATGGAACTGCGTCCGCGTCGCTCACGGAGCGTGGCGGTGGAGCGTCGTTCGCCCGGTCAGGGGCCGGCGCGTTGCCGTTCGCCGACGCCTCGTTCGACGCAGCGGTTGCGTGTCTCGTGTTCGAACACATCGACGACGTCGACGAAGCGATCGCCGAGGTCGGCCGCGTCCTGCGACCCGGCGGCCGGTTCTGCTTCTTCCTCAATCATCCGATTCTCCAGGCGCCGGGCAGCGTCTGGGTCGACGATCACATGGTCGACCCGCCGGAGCAGTACTGGCGGCTCGGTCCGTACCTCGACGAGACGGAGACGACCGAGGAGGTGGAGCTGGGCGTGTGGATCCGATTCGTCCACCGGCCGATGTCCCGATACGTGAACGCGCTGGCTCTGAACGGCTTGACGATCGAGCACATGTCGAACCGGCACCACCTCCAGGCTTCCTCGCGCAGGCGCCGGGATACGCGGCGAGCGCTGCCTTCCCGCGCCTGATGTACATGCGCCTCCGCAAATCACGCTGAGGACTACGATGGTCACATGGCCGAGATCGTCCTCATCACCGGCCTGTCCGGCGCCGGTCGTTCCGGTACGGCCGACGTGCTGGAGGACCTCGGCTGGTACGTCGTCGACAATCTTCCGACGGCGCTGATCGGCACGATCGTCGACCTCGCCGTCAAACCTGGCAGCGACATCCCTCGTCTCGCGCTCGTCGGTGGCCGCCAGCACGGCACGCTGGTCGAGAAGATCGGCGAGGTCCGAGCGAGCGGGCATCGATGTCCGCGTCCTGTTCCTCGACGCGTCGACGCCGGAACTCGTCCGTCGCTACAACGCCACGCGCCGCCGCCACCCGCTCGCCGACGAGGCCGAAGGCCTCGTGGAGTCGATCGAACTCGAGCGTGAACGGCTCGAGCCCGCACGTGCCGCAGCCGATCTCGTGATCGACACGTCCGACCTCAACGTGCACCAGCTGAAGGACCGGGTCGTCCACGCGTTCTCGGCCGTCGACGGATTCGCGGCTGCAGGTCTCCGTCGAGAGCTTCGGGTTCAAACACGGCTTGCCACTCGACGCCGACATGGTGATGGACGTGCGTTTCCTGCCGAACCCGCACTGGGTAGCCGGACCTTCGTCCGCTCACGGGCCACGACCCGAAGGTGCGCGACCACGTGCTCGAGACCGCCGCCGGATCCGACTTCGTCGATCGTCTCGACGACCTCCTGGCGTCGTTGCTCCCGCAGTACGAGAAGGAAGGCCGTTCGTACCTCACGGTGGCCATCGGTTGCACGGGCGGTCGACATCGCTCGGTGGCGACGGCCGAAGAGGTCGCGTCACGTCTGCGTGGCCGCGGTGTCGCGGTCCGCGTCGCACATCGCGACGTCGCGCGCTGACGACGTGCACGGCGTGGCCGGTCCTGGTGGGGTGCGGCGCGTACAGCCGCACAGCAACGAACGTGCCCGCTACAGTCGAGCCGAATGCAGCGTGTCACCTGACACCACATCCCCCGCAAGCAAGCACCACCAAGAAGGAATTCCCACATGACAGTTCGCGTCGGCATCAACGGCTTCGGCCGCATCGGTCGTAACTTCTTCCGCGCCGCCAAAGCGCAGGGAGCCGACATCGACTTCGTTGCAGTGAACGACCTCGGTTCGCTCGAGCACGATGGCTCACCTGCTGCAGTACGACTCGGTCCTCGGCCGCTTCCCCGAAACCGTGAAGGTCGTCAAGGACGGCATCCAGGTGGGCGGCGACACGCTCAAGGTGCTCAGCGAGCGCAACCCGGCTGACCTGCCGTGGGGCGATCTCGATGTCGACGTCGTCATCGAGTCGACAGGCTTCTTCAACTCCCGAGACGGTGCCGCCGGGCACCTCGATGCCGGCGCTCCGCTCGTCATCGTCTCCGCTCCGTGCTCGGAAGCCGACGCCACGTTCGTCTACGGCGTGAACCACAAGGACTTCCGCATCACCAAGCACAAGGTGATCTCGAACGCCAGCTGCACCACCAACTGCATCGTGCCGATGGTCAAGGTGCTCGACGACGCATTCGGCGTGGTCGAGGGCCTGATGACCACGGTGCACGCCTACACCGGTGACCAGTCGCTCGTCGACGGCCCCCACAGCGACCTGCGCCGCGCCCGCGCCGCAGCGATCAACATCATCCCGACCTCCACCGGCGCCGCCCGTGCGACCGCGCTGGTGATGGAGTCGATGAAGGGCAAGCTCGACGGCGGTGCACTGCGTGTGCCGCTCCCGACCGGCTCGCTCACCGACTTCACCGCGAACCTGAAGAAGCAGGCCACGGTCGAGGAGATCAACGCAGCGTTCAAGAAGGCCGCCAAGAGTGGCGCCCTCAAGGACGTGCTCAGCTACACCGAGGCGCCGATCGTGTCGAGCGACATCACGACCGACCCGTCGAGCTGCACGTTCGACGCCGGCATGACGATGGTGCAGGGCAAGATGGCCAAGATCAACGGCTGGTACGACAACGAGTGGGGCTACTCGAACCGTCTCGTCGACATGACGGTCTTCGCAGGCTCCAAGGTCAAGCGCTGAGCCGCTGACCTATGGCTGAGATCCCCACACTCGAGGATCTGGAACAACAGCTCGGCGATCTGTCGGGCAAACGCATCCTGGTCCGTACCGACTTCAACGTCCCGTTGGACGAGCCCGAAGACGGAGGGCCGGCGACGATCGTCGACGACTTCCGGATCAAGGCGGCCCTGCCGACGATCGAATGGCTGACCGGACGCGGCGCGAACGTCGTGACGGCCAGTCACCTCGGGCGCCCGAAGGGTGAACCGGACCCGCGGTATTCGATGGATCCCGTGCGCGCCCGGCTGGCGCGAGCTCGCTCCGGGTGTCGAACTCCTCGAGAACCTCAGGTTCGATCCGGGGGAGACGAGCAACTCGACCCGAGTTCGTCGCAACCCTGGTCGACGGCATCGACGGCTACGTCAACGACGCATTCGGTGCATCGCACCGTGCTCATGCATCGATCGTCGGCCCACCGCAACATGTTCCGTCTGCGATGGGTCGGCTGCTGGAGAAGGAGGTCGAGGTCCTCCTCGGTCTGCGCAACAAGCCGAAGCGGCCGTTCGTGGCCGTGCTCGGCGGCGCCAAGGTGTCCGACAAGCTCGGTGTGATCGAAGCGCTGCTCGACGTGGTCGACGAGATCGTGATCGGCGGCGCCATGTGCTTCACCTTCTTCCTCGCACAGGGCAAGCCGGTCGGAGCGTCACTCAGCGAGCCGGACCAGGTCGAGGTGTGTAGCGCCTTGCTCGCAAAGGCTGCCGAGATGGGAAAGACCATCCATCTTCCGGACGACATCACCGGCACCGATGCCCAGGGCAACTTCGCTCAGTTCGGTTCCCGCCTCGGCGAGGGCGCGATCGGCTACGACATCGGCCCCGGGTCGGCGGCTGCGTTCACCGACGTGATCATGGACGCTCGCATGGTGTTCTGGAACGGCCCGATGGGCATGTTCGAAGACGAGCGTTTCGCCTCGGGGACCCGGACCGTGGCGCAGGCAATGGCCGACACCAAGGCGTTCACGGTCGTGGGCGGCGGCGACTCGGCAGCAGCGTTGGCGCAGTTCAAGCTCGATGACGAGGTCTCGCACGTCTCCACCGGGGGAGGGGCGAGCCTCGAGTTGCTCGAGAACGGCGACCTCCCCGGCCTCAAAGCCCTCCGCAACGACTGAAAACGGGCAGAAGTGCCTGGCACTTCTGCCCGTTTCGCAACCAGAAGGAACCACCATGACGACTCGTACTCCCCTGATCTCGGGTAACTGGAAGATGAACCTCAACCACTTCGAGGCGATCCAGACCGTGCAGAAGCTGCACTATCTGGTCCCGAAGCAGATGTTCGAGGGACGTCGAGGTGTCGATCCATCCACCGTTCACCGACATCCGCTCGATCCAGACGCTGATCGAGAGCGAGGACCTCGACTTCTCGCTGGGCGCGCAGCACTGCCACTTCGAGGACACGGGTGCGTTCACCGGCGAGGTGTCCCCGGCATTCCTCGCGAAGCTCAACACGAAGTACGTGATCTGCGGACACAGCGAGCGTCGTGAGGTGTTCGGGGAGACCGACGAGATGGTCAACAAGAAGGTCTTGGCGATCCTCAAGTACGAGATGACGCCGATCCTGTGCTGCGGCGAGACGCTCGACGAGCGTGAAGCCGGCGACATGGAGGCGAAGGTGCTCGGTCAGATCGAAGCCGGCCTCGCAGGTGTCAGCAACGAACAGATTGCTTCGCTCGTGATCGCCTACGAACCGATCTGGGCGATCGGGACCGGCAAGACCGCAACCGCTGAGGACGCCCAGGCGGCGTGCGCAGCGGTGCGTGGCAAGGTCCGTGAGATGGCCGACGACGCCACGGCCGACTCGGTACGGATCCAGTACGGCGGTTCGGTGAAGGGCGGTAACGCTCCCGAGTTGATGAGCCAGCCCGACATCGACGGAGCGCTCGTCGGTGGCGCCAGCCTGGACCCGGACGAATTCGCACGCGTCATCCAGTTCGACGGCTGAATCCAGCCGTTGCGATCGTCCACTCGATGAAGACCGACGCCGTCACCGAGACCGTCACGCTGAGGTCGTCGCGCGGGGGGATCGCGATGACGTTCGTCGGCCTCGCAATGCTTGTCGTGTTCGCGATCGCGGTCATCGCGCTGAACGGTCTCGGCATCATCACGGGAGCGATCGCGCTGTTCGCTCTGTGGTCGACCGTCGTGATCCTGATGGAGCTTCCGCTCAGTGCCACGTTCGACGCGTCGGGAGTCCGACGGACGACCCCGTTTCGCAGCCGTCGCATCTCGTGGGAGAAGGTCGATCGGTTGGTGCGAATGCGCCGAGGCGGCGCGCGCCGACCCGGGTCGGACAAGACTCGAGGCATCGTCGCACTGTGCGGCCGGAAGCGCACGGTGCTCGTCGACCAGACCGAAGACCACGACGAGCACCTTCGACTCCGAGCAGTGCTGCGATCCTCGCTGGAACCGGTCGGCTTCGCGTCGCTCGAGGAGCGCTTCTCGGAGGAGTCGGGAGAATCGGACGATCCCGTCGGCCCGTAGCGTCGACCCTTCCACTCAGAGAACGTGTCGAACTGTCGAATTCATTAACAGAGTCGCAATAGGCATTGCTGTCATCTTGTCGTGCCGTCCTGGTACCTTCGGCGGTGCCTGGGTCGACGGGGAGCGCTCCAGGCCTCGCAAGAGGGTGCGGTCGAACGCCGGGTCACCCGGGCGGTTCCTGCGCCACACACCACTCCTATTCGTAGTCCAATTACAGGAGGACAACACACGTGAACACGACACGACGCAGCGCCAAGCTGCTTTCGATCGTCGCTGCCTCGTCCATCGCCATTGCCGCATGCGGCAGTAGCGATTCGAGCACCGACGACACCGATTCCGGCGACACCGGCGGATCCGAAGAGACGGCCGACACCGGTGGCGACGAAGAAGCTGCCGACACTGGTGGCGACGAGGAAGCTGCCGACACTGGTGGCGACGAGGAAGCTGCCGACACCGGTGGCGACGAAGAAGCCGCCGCCAGCGGTGCCGGAGGCGATTTCATCGACCTCGGCACGTTCGCCGGCGGACCGCCCGAGCACCTGGACCCGGCACTCAACTCGACGTTGAATGCCTACCAGGTCATCAACGCGCTGTACGACGGGCTCACCGAGGTCGACTCGAGCGACCCCGACAACACCCAGATCGTCCCGCTGCTCGCCGAGACCGTCGAAGCGAACGAGGACGCCAGCGTCTGGACCTTCACGATCAAGGAAGGCGCCCAGTTCAGTGACGGTGAGGAGATCAACGCCTCGACCTTCCAGAACTCCTGGGACCGCGTTGCCGACCTCGCGGGTGACTACAGCTACCTGCTCACCTTCATCGAAGGTGGCGCCGAGCGCCTCGCCGGAGAAGCCGACACCCTCGCCGGTGTCGAAGCCGACGACGAGACCCGCACGCTGACCGTCACGTTGGACGAGCCGTACTCGAACTTCGACGCAGTCGCCGGATTCCAGCTGCTCTTCCCGATGCCGGCAGGCGCGATCGAGGCCGGTGCCGACTACGAGAACGAGGTCATGATCGGCAACGGCCCGTACGTCATGGACGCTGCTCGCACCGATCAGGAGATCCAGCTCAGCCGCAACGAGAACTGGCAGGGCGACTTCAACGGTGAGACCTGGTCCGATCGTCTCGACACGATCACGTTCCAGTCGAGCTCCGACGTCGAGACCGCATATGTGGCATTCGAAGCGGGAGAAGGCGACAACGCCAACATCCCGCCCGGGCGCATCAGCGACGCCGAAGCCAACTACGGCACCACCTCGGACCAGAACGTCCTGGGCTCGTACCACTTCGTGATCAACGACCGTGACGAGCGGATCGGTGGCGACGAGAACCTCAAGCTCCGTCAGGCCATCTCGGCCTCGATCGATCGTGAGGAGATCAACGATTCGGTCTACAACGGTGGCCGTACGACCTCGACGGGCATCGTCCCGCCGGGTATCCCCGGATTCGTCGAAGGCATCTGCGAGTACTGCGCATACGACGTGGAACAGGCTCAGACCCTGTTCGACGAGTGGGTCGCCGAAGGCGGCGTGCAGGACGGACCGATCCCGATCCAGTTCAACGCCGACAGTGGCCACGAGCCGGTCGTTGCGATCATGGTCGACAACATGGCGGCCATCGGCATCGAAGCCGAGGCCACACCGCTGCCCGGAGAGACCTACTTCTCCGAGCTCGCCGGTGGCGCGTGTGTGATCTGTCGTGCAGGTTGGTTCGCCGACTACCCGACGTATGACAACTTCATGTTCGACCTGTTCCACAGCTCGGCACTCGACGGCAACAACTACGGGTTCACGAACGACGAGTTCGATGCGCTCGTGGACGAAGCCAAGCAGACCACCGATGCTGACAAGCAGGCCAGCCTGTTCCAGGACGCCGAGCGCGTCCTGTTGAACGACGCCACCATGGCGATCCCGATGAACTGGTACAAGGGCAGCTACGCCTACGACCAGGAGCGGATCACCAACTTCCCGGTGACGTCGTTCGGACTCATCAACTGGGAGCAGATCACCCTCGCCTCCTGAGGCGCCTGTGAACTGACACCCTGAATCGAACACCGGCCCCACTCCGCACACGGCGGGGTGGGGCCGTGGCCGGTACCACCGGGCGGTGGTACCACCAGCCTCGTCTGACGAACAACTCTCTGCCACTCGACCCGGGACGCGCCCACACATGACCGCCTACATCATCCGCAGACTCCTGATCATCATTCCGACGATCTTCTGTGCGATCTCCTTTCTCTTCTTCTTGTTCTACGCACTGCCGGGAGACCCGGCGACCCTGATCGCAGGCGGCGCCGATCGAAACCCGAACCCCATCCAGATCCAACAGATCAACGAGCGCTACGGGCTCAACGATCCGATCTTCACCCAGTTCGTCAACTACTGGAAGGACGTGTTGACCCTCGACCTGGGTCGGTCGTTCCAGCGCAACCAGGACGTCATCGACATCTTGAAGGAACGGGCGCCGAACAGCATCCGCCTCGGGGTGTGGGCGTTCTCGCTCGAAGTCCTCGTCGGCATCTCCGTCGGACTGTTCTCGGCGATCCGCCGCTACTCCCTTGCCGACAAGCTGACGACCATCGGCACGTCGGTGCTGTCCGCGGTCCCGGTGTTCGTCAGCGGGTTCATCCTGCAGTACCTCTTCGCCGTGCTCCCGAACAAGTGGGGGTGGCCCGATTGGACCCAGCTGCGTACGTCGGGCATCTCCGCGCCGCGCACCGAGGAGACGTGGTTGCTGTTCTTCATCCCGTCGGGACCCGGCCAATGGCGTTACCTGGTACTGCCGACGATCGCGCTCGCCAGTGTCTCGCTGGCACTCGCCGCACGCATGATGCGTGGCTCGATGCTCGAAGTACTCAACGCCGACTACATGCGCACCGCGAAGGCCAAGGGCCTCAACGAACGTCAGGTGATCAGCCGCCACGGGCTCCGCAACGCGATGCTGCCGGTGATCACCCTGCTCGGCCTCGACCTCGGAGCGGTCCTCGGTTCGGCCGTGCTGACCGAGACGGTGTTCAACTGGCCGGGTCTCGGCTCGGCGATCGCCGACGCCGTCACCGAACGTGACCTGCCGGTCGTGCTCGGCCTCACCCTCGCGGTGGTGGTCGTCTATGCCGTGGTGAACCTCCTCGTCGACATCTCCTATGCGTGGTTCGACCCGAGAGTCCGCGTCGGCGGAAAGGAAGACGCGTGACCAACCTGGACACCGAAGCGGACGTCGAGACCCCCGAGGCGACCGTTGCGACATCGCTGTGGTCCGACGCCTGGAAACAGTTCAAGCGGAACAAGCTGGCGCTCGTCGGGCTCGGTTTCATCATCCTGGTGCTGCTGACGGCGATCTTCGCCGATCTGATCGCGCCGTACTCGATCACCGAACGTGACTCCGGTCGGTTCAGGGAAGGGCCGTCGGCCGACCACTGGTTCGGCACCGACATCATCGGTCGGGACCTCTTCAGCCGGGTGGTCTACGGAGCGCGGGTCTCGATGAAGATCGGTCTCGCAGCCACCACCATCGCCCTCACGGTCGGCGTGATCGTCGGGGCGATCGCCGGATACATCGGCGGGTTCGTCGAATCGGCCATCATGCGATTCATCGACGTGTTCCTGTCGATTCCGTACATCATCCTCGCCATCGCGATCGCCACCGTGTTCGGGCGCAGCGAGAATGCGATCATCATCGTGCTCGGCTTCACCGGTTGGCTCGGCGTGGCGCGCATCGTGCGGGCATCGTTCCTGCAGCTGAAGAAGCAGGAATACGTCGAGGCGGCTCACGCCCTGGGGTTCGGCACCGTCCGGATCATGTTCCGCCACATCCTCCCCAATGCGCTGCAGCCGATCATCGTGTACGGCACGATCGCGATCGGCTCGACGATCCTCTCCGAGGCGGCGCTCTCGTTCCTCGGCGTCGGACCGCAGGACCCGACTCCGGCATGGGGTCTGATGGTGTCCCAGGGCCGTGCCGACCTCGCCAACGCGCCGCATCTCCTGTTCTTCCCGGCCATGGCGATCGCGCTCACCGTGACCGCCTTCGTGTTCGTCGGAGACGGCCTGCGCGATGCACTCGATCCGAAGTTGAAGGACCGCTGATGACCGATCAGGTAGCACCCAAGAACCCCGCAGTCCCGTCGCTCGAGAGCCGCAAGGCCAAGCCCAAGGGTGAGGTTCTGCTGTCGGTGAAGGAACTCGAAGCGGTGTTCGAGACCGGTGACGGTGTCGTCCACGCCGTCGACGGCATCAGCTTCGACGTCCACCGTGGCGAGATCTTCGCGATCGTCGGTGAGTCGGGTTCGGGTAAGTCGGTGTCGGCGATGACGGTGATGGGGCTGCTCCCCACCATCAAGATCCGTTCGGGCGAGATCCTCTGGAAGGGGACGAACCTCCTCGACCTCGACGAGAACGCGATGCGCAAGATCCGCGGCCGGGAGATCTCGATGATCTTCCAGGATCCGCTCACGGCGCTCAACCCGGTCCACACCGTGGGCCGCCAGGTCGCCGAGATGGCGCGCATCCACGAGGACATTTCGAAGAAGGATGCGATGAAGCGAGCGATCGAGACGCTCGATCTGGTCGGTATCCCCGAACCGCAGAAGCGTGCCGACATGCACCCGCACGAGTACTCGGGCGGGATGCGTCAACGAGCGATGATCGCAATGGCCATCATGTGCAAACCCGACCTGCTGATCGCCGACGAGCCGACGACGGCACTCGACGTCACGGTGCAGGCCCAGGTGCTCGACGTGCTGGTCGACATCAAGGACGAGATCGACTCCGGCATCATCTTGATCACCCACGACCTCGGCGTCGTCGCCGGGCTCGCCGATCAGATGATGGTCATGTATGCCGGCAATCAGGTGGAGTTCGGCACGGTCGACGACATCTTCTACGAGACGGCGCATCCGTACACCGAGGGGCTCCTCAACAGCATCCCCGACCTGGTGGGTGACCACAGCAAGCCGCTGGTGCCGATCAAGGGTTCACCTCCTTCGCTGATCAACCGCCCCTCGGGGTGCGCCTTCCATCCGCGCTGCAAATACGCGCGTGTCCCGGGGGTGTGCGCCGACACGGAACCGAAGTTGCGTGACGAGGGGAACGGCCACCTGTCGGCCTGCCATTTCACGAGCGTCGATTGGAAGCCGCAGTGAGCACCGAGATCCTCAAGGCGAACGACCTGGTCAAGCACTTTCCGATCAAGGGCGGCATCTTCGGGCGCACCGTCGCCGAAGTGTCCGCCGTCGCCGGTGTGAACATCCAC
The DNA here is from genome assembly GCA_963797925.1 of Ilumatobacteraceae bacterium. GTDB lineage: Bacteria > Actinomycetota > Acidimicrobiia > Acidimicrobiales > Ilumatobacteraceae > Ilumatobacter_A. Next base: position 1,561,260 of record CAWCQZ010000004.1, read on the forward strand.
GTCAACGAGGGTGAGACGTTGGGGCTCGTCGGCGAATCCGGTTGTGGAAAGTCCACGACTGGCCGGTTGCTGCTGCACCTGTTGAAGCCGACATCGGGAACGGTCGACTTCGAGGGGACCGACCTCGGTGACGCGAGCAGATCGGAGATGCTCGAGATCCGCCAGCGGCTCCAGATCGTCTTCCAGGACCCGTATGCGTCGCTCAACCCACGTCGCACGGTGGGCGAGACGTTGAGCGAGCCGCTGAAGTTGCACCTCGGCCTCGACAAGGCCGAGATCAAGACCCGCATCAAGGACCTCCTCCAGGTCGTCGGCCTGTCACCCGAACACACCAACCGCTACCCGCACGAGTTCTCGGGCGGGCAGCGTCAGCGGGTCGGCATCGCCCGAGCCCTCGTGCTCGATCCGCGTGTCATCGTGTTGGATGAACCGGTGTCGGCGTTGGACGTCTCGATCCAGGCCGGCGTCGTCAACCTGCTCAAGAAGCTGCAGGACGAGATGGGCATCGCGTACGTGTTCATCGCCCACGACCTCTCGGTCGTGCGCCACATCTCGGACCGGGTGGCGGTCATGTACCTGGGCCGGATCGTCGAGGAGGGCGACCGCACGGCGATCTACGACAACCCGTCTCACCCCTACACCCAGGCCCTGATCTCCGCCGTCCCCGTCGCCGACCCACGTCGCGAACGGTCGCGCGAACGGATCGTGCTGGAAGGCGACGTCGCGAGCCCGGTCGACCCACCATCGGGATGTCGCTTCAGGACACGCTGCTGGAAGGCGACCGACAAGTGCGCTGACGAGACGCCTGAGCTGATCGATCGTGGCAGAGGCCATCCGGTCGCCTGCCACTTCCCGGACTGACGGCCGCCGACCGCTGGCGGGCAGGATCACCGCGCTGCGAGTTTGTCGCTGAACCAGTCGAGGATGATCTCAGCACGCTGCACACGGTGGACCGGTGATCCGGAGCGGGACAGCTCGTGGTTCTCGCCGGGGAATCGGTAGAAGTCCACTTCCTTGCCGAGTAGGCGGAGCCCCATCCACAGTTCTTCGGCCTGACCGATCGGGCAGCGCCAGTCCTCTTCTGAGTGGATCAGCAGCATCGGTGTGTCGATGTCGCGGATCTTCTCGATCGGGCTCGATGCTCGGTACAACTCGACGTCGTCGATGTAGAGCGGGCCGTGCTCGGTGCGAAACGCGGTGCCGATGTCGCTGTTCCATTCTTCGGAGACGAGGTTGTTGACGGAACGCTCCGAGCAGATCGCGCGGAATTTCTCGCCGTGGTTGGCGGCGAGCCATGTCGCCATGAAGCCGCCGTACGAACCGCCGATCATGCCGACGCGATCCCGGTCACAGAACGAGTACCGGTCGAGCGCTCCCTCGAGCGTGGCGACCACGTCGTCGACGTCGACGCCACCCCAGCCGGAGCCGGGCTTGACGGTGTGCTGCGGGCCGAGGATGGCCTGGCCCCAGTGCAGGTGACGACCGCTCGACCCGCGCGGGTTCCCGAGCACCACGACGAAGCCGGCCGACGCCTGCATCTGGGCTTCGTCGAAGAAGTACTCGCCGTACTGGGTGTACGGGCCGCCGTGGACGTTGAGCAGCACGGGATACGTCGTCGACTCGTCGAAGTCGGCGGGGCGCATGATCCAGCAGTCGATCTCGTCGCTCCCGTCGGCCGTGGGGACCGTGAACTTCTCCCAACCGAGCAACGTCGACGACAGGGCGGTGCCGACGGTGGTGCGTCGCTCGTCGTCGATGAACAGCTCGGGAGTCTGGTCGGTTGCGGTGCGGATGGTGGCGACGGTGCCGGCGGCGGCATCGAAGCCCGACACGGTGATCGCTCCACTCGTCAGCTGCGCCGGGGCGGTCGACGCATCGATGGTGATCCGGAACAGGTGTGTGTCGCCGCGGTCCTCCGCCGCTGCGAGGACCGTGTCATCCGACTCCCAGACCGGAGGGCGACTGCCGACGGTGCAGACGAAGGTGCGGTCGAGACCTTTCGAGGCCCAGGCGATGTCGGCGTCGGCGGTCCCGGTCGAGTCGAACGCGACGGAGCCAACTGCGTAGTTGTGGACGAGCGTGTCGGTGTCGCCGTGGCCGATGAATGCGACGCGTGTGCCGTCGGGGGAGACGGAGGGCATCCAGTAGCTGCCGTCGTGCGCGGTGAGGCAGCGGATGCCATCGGGATGCTCGTCGGCGTCGATCGGGACGACGTAGACGTCGGTGGCGAGATCGCGGTCCCAGCCGTCGTGGCGGGAGGACGAGGTGACGATCGCTGCGGAGTCGGGTGCCCAGCCGATTCCGCTGTGCTCATGGTCGCCGGGGGTCAGGTTGCGAGGCGTACCGGTGCCGTCCGCTGCGATGACGTGGACGTGCGACGGGCGGTCGAAGACCCAGTCCTCGCCGTTCAGGCGGGAGAAGAAGGTCTCGACCTTGCGCGGCGACTGCCACGACTCGTCCTTCTTCGTGTAGCGCTCGTCCTGGGTGCGGCTGGTGAATGCGAGCCACGTCCCGTCGGGCGACCAGGCGACGTCGTCGATCCCGTCGGGCATCGCGCAGACCGTGCGTACTTCGCCGGGGCCGTCGACCGGCATCACGTGAAGAGTCGCCTCGCCGTCCTTCTCGCTTCGGCTCGACGTGAACGCCAGGTGGCGCCCATCGGGAGACCACGCGGGACCGCCGTCCTTGGGGCCAGCGGTGACGGGGGCGTCGTCGAGCCAGACTCGGCTGACGGTCGTGTTCTTCTCGAGGTCGGTCGTGGCCACGACGAACGCTGTGTGGCTCCCGTCCGGGGAGACGGCAGGCGAGCCGACGGTGCTGCGCTTGTCGATGAGTCGCTCCGCGATGGCGGTGTGCTGTTGGCTGACGGACGCTGCGGGCATGAGCGCGAAGATACCCCGCGGTGGGGTCCGTCATTTCGGGGGTTCGGGGCCGATATCGTTGGGCGGGTGCGTGACGTGATGCTCTATGTGACCCTGGTGCTCAATGTGGGCTCGCTGTTCGGTCTGATCGGCGGCATCCTGCTGCACAGTGGCCGCGGTGGCGGCCTCTCCGACATGTTCGGCGGCGGCGGCGGCGCAGCCCTCGGGTCGACGGCGGCGGAACGCAACCTGAACCGGATCACGTTCGTGCTCGCGCTGGTGTGGATCTTCACGCTGGTGGCGTTCTCGTTCTTCCTCGAACGAACCTGATCATCTCGACTGACAACACCGTCGCAGCGGTGTGACCAGCCGACCGGGCAGCTATCATCTGATGCCCACACCACGTCGAAGTGGCGGAATTGGCAGACGCGCTAGCTTGAGGGGCTAGTGCCCTTTAGGGCGTGGGGGTTCAAGTCCCCCCTTCGACACCAACGCAAGATCCAGTTGACCAGGGCTCCGGCCCTGGTCGACGGCTTTTTCGGGTCAGCGCACGTGCGTGGCCTGCCATAGGGTCGTGAGGTGCTGACGTTTCGCGACGCTCGGGGATCGGAGGCCGACGAGCTCCTGGCGAATTCGCTTGCAGCGTTCGTGGACGAGCTCGTCGAACAGGGCGCCGATCGCGACCGAGCCGCTGATGCGACCGACGAGTACATGCATCGGTTGATGCCGGACGGCATCGGAACAACGGGGCACCGGTTCAGATGGATCGACCGAGCGGGAATTCAGGTCGGCTGGTTGTGGCACGGTCCGATGCCGGAGTCTCCGGGTGACCACTACCTCTTCGAGATCGAGGTGGACGAGGACGCTCGCCGCACCGGTGTGGGACGCCAGGCGATCGAGATGCTGATCGGCGAAGTCGAACGGACCGGCGCTGCGCGTCTCGGCCTCAACGTGTTCGACTCGAACTCCGAGGGGTTGGCGCTCTATCGGTCGCTCGGGTTCGAAACCGTCGACCAGCGAAACGGTCAACACGAGATGTGGCGTCGGTTGTCCACGCCGGATCCGGCATGAATCGATGAGTGCGTCGACGCCCGTCTTGACGACGGAGCGGCTGCGCCTGCCGCCGGCGTCGCGTGGCTGGTCGGGCACCGGTGGCAGGGCAGCGGCATCGCCCGAGCGGCCGCCACCTCGATGTGCTCGTGGCTGACCTCGGTCGGGGTGCACGAGATCAGTGCCCACATCCACCCGGATCATGGAGCATCACGGCGCGTGGCCGAGTCGGTCGGATTCGAGCCGAGCGGGACGCGTGATGACGACGGCGAAGACATCTGGACTCTGGCGGACCGCGGGCCGGCCGGAGTGAAGTTCGACTGATCTCGTCATGCAGCGTTCACACGGTGCATTCGTGCCTCGCCGCGATCCAGTTGCTACGGTCGGATTCTACGTTCAAACCAAATAGGCGAGGCACGAATGTCCCGACCTCAATCGAGACATGTGGTCGGGCGCTCCCACATGATGCCTCTCCGTTCCAGACCAGGAGGATTCCACGTGAACACGACCCGACGGAGCCGACGGCTCCTTGCAGTGGCTGCTGCATCATCGCTCGCCATTGCGGCGTGCGCGAGTGACGACAGCGCCACACCGGATGAGGGAGCCGACGCAGTCGAAAGCGTCGACGATACGGCTGGCGGCGACGAGCCCGAGACCACCGATGCAATGGAAGAAGGGGCGGATCCCGCCGATGACGGCGAGGCAGCGCCCGCCGACGACGAAGCGCCCGCCGACGACGAAGCGGCTGAGCCGCTCGACGCAGGCAACACCGGCGAAGTCGGCGGCAGCGGCTGCGGCATTCCGCATGGCGCCTACGAGGACGGCGACGCCCCGGCCGGTGAGGTCCGCGTCGCCTGGAACCAGGCCGCGTACTCGTTCAACTCCGCCACGAACCGCGGCAACGCCACGGCGAACAACAACCCGCTCTATCTGATGAACGCCGGCGGCTTCTCCTACTACGACGCCGACCTGAACTACATCAACAACGACCAGTTCGGTACGTGCACGATCGATTCGCTCGATCCGCTGACCGTCACCTACACGATCAACGAAGGTGTCACCTGGTCCGACGGCGTGCAGGTCGACGCTGCTGACATGTTGATGACCTGGGCGTCCCAGAGCGGTGTGTTCAACGACGCCGACACGGTCGTCACCGACACTGGCGTCACGGCACAGGCCGACGCCGACGGCGCCCCGGTGCTCGTCGGACCGGACGGCGGTGACGTCACCGCCGCGGATGTGGACACCTACGACGCCGCCTTCGACCCCGAGACCGGAGAACTGCTCGACGGCTTCACGTACAAGGAGTCGACCGGCGTGTCCTTCGACTCGTCGAGCGAGTCGCTCGAACTCGTCACCCAGACCCCCGAGATCTCCGAGGACGGCCTCTCGCTGACCGCCACGTGGGACAGCTTCTACGTCGACTTCGCGCTCACCGGACCGTTCCCGGGCGTCCCGTCGCATGTCGTCGCACAGAACGCACTCGGGATCGAGGACCCGGCTGAGGCGAAGGCGGCACTCGTGGAAGCGATCCAGTCGAGCTCGACCGAGGATCTCAAGCCGATCTCCGAATCGTGGAACCGCGACTTCGACGCGACGGCACTGCCGGACGATCCGAGCGTGTACGCGAGCTTCGGTCCGTACAACCTGACCGACTTCGGCGACGACGGCACCATGGTGTTCGAAGCACGCGAGGACTACACGTGGGGCCCACAGCCCGGCGTGCAGACCATCGTGTACTCGATCATCGGTGACCCGACCGCTGCCGTGCAGGCAATGGCCAACGAAGAGGTCGACGTGATCGCTCCGCAGGCCACGTCCGACATCCTCACGCAACTCGAGGGCATCGCGGATCGCGGTGTCGTGGTTCGTCAGGGCGACGGTGCCACGTACGAACACATCGATCTTGCTGTCGCGAATGCCGGCCCGTTCGACCCGGCGACGTACGGCGGCGACGTCGATACGGCTCGTGCGGTGCGCCAGGCGTTCCTCCTGTCGGTGCCTCGACAGGACATCGTCGATCGCCTGATCGTTCCGCTCAACGAGAACGCCGAAGTGCGCAACTCGCTGACCCAGGTGCCCGGGTCGCCCGCATACGACGCGATCGTCGCAGCCAACGGCTCGGACTTCTACGCAGAAGCCGATCCGGAGGCAGCAGCACAGATCCTCGCTGACGCCGGTGTGGAAACACCGATCGACGTGCGGAACCTGTTCGCCGACGACAACCCCCGTCGTGCGTCGGAGTACGAGCTGATCCGTGACTCCGTGTCGCAGGCCGGCTTCAACCTCATCGACGGCCGTGACATCAACTGGGGCTCGAACTTGGCGAACCCGTCGCTCTACGACGTGACGTTCTTCGGCTGGCAGTCGACGGCGATCGATGTGACCGGTACCGAGGCGAACTTCGTCACCGGTGGCCAGAACAACTTCTACGGCTACAGCAACGAGACCGTGGATGCGTTGTACGAAGAGTTGCAGACGACCACCGATCAGGCTCGTCAGGACGAGATCCTGGGCGAAGTGGAAGCCGTGCTCTTCGACGATGCGTTCGGCCTGCCGCTCTTCCAGTTCCCGGAGGTCACGGCATACAACTCGACCTTCGTCGACAACGTCAGCAGCATCGCCATTGCTCCGACGGTGTTCTTCAACGTGTGGGAGTGGACAGCGGCCTGATCCGCTGACCTGACCCGTGGGGTGCCGGGCTTCGGCCCGGCACCCCACGTGCTCGTTTCAACCTCAACTCGTCGGCCGCGCAACCCGCACTCGGTGCCCGTGCGCGGTCGTCCCCTCCCGTTTGGAGCGCAATGTTCGTCTACATCGCCCGCCGCATCGTCGGCGGAGTGTTCGTCATGGTGGCGGCCTCGTTCATCCTGTACATCCTGACGACCCAGGCGGGTGACCCACTCGCGTTCACGCTGGCGATCACGAACCCGACACAGCGGGCCTCGGTGATCAGCAACGTCACGGAGACACTCAGCCTCGACGTCCACCCGGTGCAGCGGTACCTGGACTGGTTGCGTCGCCTCGTCGTCGAACAGGACTTCGGCCTGGTGTCGACCACCCAGCAACCGGTGTCAGAAGAACTGAGCCGCCGGATCCCGCTGACCCTCAAGCTCGTCACCGCCGCCACGATCCTGTCGATCGTCCTCGGAGTCGCAACCGGCATGATCTCGGCGCTGCGCCAGTACTCGGGCTTCGACTACCTGGTCACCTTCACCACCTTCCTGTTCTTCTCGCTTCCCGTCTTCTGGGTCGCGGTGATCCTCAAGGCGTGGGGCGGCATCAATCTCAACGACTGGCTTCGTGACGGAGCCCACTTCTCGGTGACGTTCATCGTCGTCACGGCCATCGTGGCCGGCGCGATCGGCGCATCGTTCGCCGGCGGAACGGGAGCACGCAAGGCCACGACCGCCGCGATCAGTGCGGCCTCGACTGCGCTGCTGCTGTCGTGGATGTCGTCCTCCCAATGGCTGCTGGACCCCGGCTTCGGGCCGGTCACCTACGCAGTGATCAGTGCCGGCATCGCTGTCGGCGTGATCTCGGTGATGTCCGGGTGGGCGAACAAGCGGGCGCGCAGCGTGGCGCTCATCACGCTCGGCATCGGCATCGTCTCCTACTTTCCGATGCAGTCGGTGTTCGACGATGCGATCAACATCTGGATGCTGCTCGGCTGGCTCGCCGTCGCGATCGGAATCGCCACGGCGGTGGGATACGCAGTGGGAGGCTTCGACAGGGGCCAGTCCGCTCGCACCGCCTCGATCGTCGCGTTCCTGATGGGCACGTTGATGTTCGTCGACCGAATGATGCAATCGTGGGCCGCGTACTCGGCGACATCAGTCATCCGCAACCGTCCGATCAAGACGATCGGCGACAAGGAGGGTCGCCTGGACGGCTCGTTCTGGTTGATCGCGAACGACACGTTCAGTCACCTCTTCCTCCCGACCGCGGCGCTGATGCTCATCTCGGTCGCGTCCTACACCCGCTTCTCCCGCGGCAGCATGCTCGAGGTGCTCGATCAGGACTACATCCGCACGGCACGAGCCAAAGGTCTCACCCAGCGCACGGTCGTTGTTCGTCACGCGCTGCGCAACGCGCTCATTCCCCTGGCGACCATCGTGGCCTTCGACATCAGCGGCATCATCGGCGGCGCAGTGATCACCGAGTCCGTCTTCCAGTGGGACGGTATGGGGCGACTGTTCATCGACGGGTTGAGAGAGATCGATCCGAATCGGGTGATGGCCTTCTTCGTCGTCACCGGCACGTTCGCCGTGGTGTTCAACCTGCTGGCCGACATCGGCTACGCCTTCCTCGATCCGCGGATCCGAGTGGGGGAGTGAGCGGCCATGAGTGACACACCACGCACGCCCGTCGAACCAGGCGGCGACGAGGACGGCATCGTCCTCGACGACGAGATCGCCGGTGAGATGTCCGAAGTCGCCGGGCTCAGCCAGGCACAGATCGTGCGGCGTCGATTTCTCCGTCACAAGGGAGCGATGATCTCGCTCGCGATACTCGTGCTGATCATCCTGCTCGCGGCGACGAGCGTCGGGTGGGGTCCGATTCCCGGCTGGTGGAAGTGGGGCGCGAACGACCTGGTTCCCCGCGTCGACAACGACAGCCCGACGTTGTCGTTCCGTCCGCAGTGGCTCGGAGGCGCCGGTGTGGGCCTCGGTGAGCATCCGTTCGGTGTCGACAACGAACTCGGCAAGGACATGTTCGCCCAGACCATCCGCGGTGTGCAGACCAGCCTGACGGTGATCCTCGTCCTCGGCGTGTTGTCGACCACGATCGGCGTCCTGATCGGTGCACTGTCCGGGTACTACGGCGGATGGGTCGACTCGGTGCTGATGCGTTTCACCGACGTGATCATCGTGCTGCCGCTGCTCGTGATCACCGCCGTTGCCGGCTTCGCTCTGGACCTGAAGGGGATCTGGGCCGTCGCCGTGGCGCTCGGGATCTTCACCTGGACCGGGTTGGCCCGACTCGTGCGAGCCGAGTTCCTGGCGCTACGCGAGCGTGAATTCGTCGACGCCGCCCGAGTGGCGAACGCGTCCAACCTTCGGATCATCTTCAAGCACATCCTCCCCAACACCGTCGGCACGATCGTGGTCAGCACGACGCTGCTGATGGGCGCAGGCCTGTTCGACCGAGGCGGCACTCGGCTTCCTCGGCTTCGGCATCAGCCCACCCGAAGTGTCGCTCGGCTCGCTCGTCAACCTGTACCAGGGCGCCTACGAGACCGCGACCGTGGCTGTTCCTCTGGCCCGGATTCTTCATCGTGGCGATCGTGCTCTGCCTGCAGTTCATCGGCGACGGACTCCGCGACGCGTTCGACCCGCGCCAGAAGCGGATCCCCAGTCGAAAGGACCTCGACCGCGGTGATGCCGTCGGTGAGGCCGAAGCGCGATCCTCCGCAGCGAATCTCTCACGCCCGGCGAGCGGATGACATCGATGACCGACGAACGGCGATCACCCCATGAACAACGTCGCGACCGACGCGACGACGAGCCCGAGAACCGTGGCGCCCACTCGCCAATGCCACTGCACCGGTGCCTGATCGAACTCGAGCTGCGGGTCGTCGAGGAAACCTGCGTCTCGCAGACGCTTCCCATCGACGTCGCACGATGCGCGCCGCTTCACCGGATGCCGACCCGGCGATGTCGCCCATGCTCGACAACTCGTGCTCGACCACATCGTCGGGGTCGGTGCTCGCCGGGCGACGCATGCGCATGGAAGAACGCAACGCCGACCCGGCTCCCGGGGCAGGTGCGGCCCAGGCCCGAAATCGTCCGTACGCGGTCTCCAGGGTCAGCGCGAATCGGGTGTCGACATCGTTCACGGCCGGCCACGGAACGTCGATCGTGCGGGTGACGTTGACGAGGCGAACTCCGGCGTCGGAGACGACGACGCTCGGCCGCCAGAAGAAGGCCCAGCAGGTGGCGGCGAGCAACGCCAGCCACGGCAGCGTCAGCAACGCGTCGGTCAGCCCCGACGTCACGGTCACCGTCACCGCGGTGACTGCAGCGATCAGTGCGACCAGCACGGTCAGGCCGCGGCCGAAGCCCGGACGAAACTCCTCGTTCACGCGGTCATCCTGCCAGACGATGTCACGCCGATCTCGGCCCCCACGACGACGACCCAGCACGTTCGGAGCATCGATGTCTGACCCCGTTTCCACTTCAGCACCAGTCACGACCGCCGAGATCCGTGGCCTCGGCGTGGAGTTCTGGGTCGCCGGTGAATGGTTCCCGGCCGTCGTCGATGCGAACTTCGACGTGCGCGCCGGCAAGACCGTCGCGATCGTCGGCGAGTCCGGTTCCGGCAAGTCGACCATCGCACTGTCGATGATGGGTCTGCTCCCACAGAACGCGCATGTGACCGGGTCGATCAGGGTGGGCAGCACCGAGATCGTCGGCCTCGACGAGCGTGCGCTTCGTGCGATGCGCGGTCGGAGCATGTCGATGATCTTCCAGGAGCCGATGACCGCTCTGAACCCGGTGTACACGATCGGCTTCCAGATCGCCGAGATGTTGCGCAGCCACGAGTCGATGTCCCCCAACCGTGCTCGCCAGCGCGCGATCGAACTCCTCGAGCTGGTCGAGATCCCCGATCCGAAGCGTCGGATCGAGAGCTATCCACACGAATTGTCGGGCGGTCAGCGCCAGCGGGCGATGATCGCTCAGGCGCTGGCGTGCGACCCCTACCTGATCGTCGCGGACGAGCCCACGACCGCTCTCGACGTGACGGTGCAGGCCGAGATCCTCAAGTTGTTGCGAGACCTGCGAGACCGGATCGATGCCGGCATCGTGTTGATCACCCACGACATGGGCGTGGTGGCCGACCTCGCTGACGAAGTCGTCGTCATGCAACGCGGCAAGATCGTCGAGACCGGTTCGACCCGGCAGGTGTACAGCGCCCCACGCGACGAGTACACCCGGTCACTTCTCGCTGCGGTGCCTCACCTGGGAGCGAAGTCGGGCGGTGCCGACGAAGACCGGCGTGAACCATGGTCGGAACCCGCCCCCGAACAGCCGACGGCCCGTTCTTCAGCGGCGGCGCACGACCCCGCACCGGTGCCGACCACGTCGGACGATCCGCAGTCGGTCGTCGTGGAACTCCACAAGGTGGCGATCGAGTACCCCAAGCGAGGCCGGACACCGGCGTTCCGGGCAATCGACGACGTGTCGTTGTCGATCGCGCAGGGCGAGGTTCTCGGGCTCGTCGGCGAGTCCGGGTCGGGCAAGACGACGATCGGTCGTGCCCTCGTCGGGTTGCTTCCCTTCGTCGAGGGCCGGGCATCGGTGCTCGGCCACGACATGGTCGGGATCAAGAAACGCGACCTGGGCGCCGTGCGAAGCGACGTGAGTTTCGTGTTCCAGGATCCTGGATCGTCGCTCAACCCTCGACTCCCGATCGGAGAGTCGATCGGCGAACCGTTGCGGTTGGCCAAGGTCGCCAGAGGGTCTGCACTCGACACGAGAGTGGAGGAACTCCTGGATCAGGTGGAACTTCCGCGGCTGCTCCGTAACCGGTATCCGCACGAACTCAGTGGTGGCCAGCGACAACGCGTCGGTCTGGCGCGGGCGCTGGCGCTCGATCCGAAGCTGCTCATCGCCGACGAACCGACATCCGCGCTCGACGTGTCCGTGCAGTCGAGAGTGCTCGAACTGTTCCAGGAGCTGCAGCGCGAGATCGGCTTCGCCTGCCTGTTCATCTCCCACGACCTCGCGGTGGTCGAGATCCTCGCTGAGCGAATCGTCGTACTGAGCAAGGGCTCGATCGTCGAGGAGGGCCCACGCGAGCAGATCCTCCATCATCCCCGACAGCCCTACACACAGCGCCTGATCGCTGCGGTCCCGGTTCCGGACCCTGACGAACAGGAACGCCGCCGAGAGCTTCGCGACTCCCTGCTCGTTCACGATGCGGATGCGTCCTGAACGACATTCACGTCGAGGATGGCCGCCCGGCCGCCCGCCTGATCGTGGAGGATTCGGTCAGCTCAGTGTCAAGTCGTCAGGTCATTCAGCCGATGATTGAAACAATGGCCTCCGACGTGCTCCTCGACTCGATGCGCGGGCTGCTGATCGTCGTGCACGGGGACGGCATGATCACCGAAGCGCGAGGCGGATTCGGTGGCTTCCTGGGCATCGACGTCGCATCGTTGCCCGGCACCAACGTCTTCGAGTACGTCGCCGAAACGGACGCCGACGAGCTCGCGATCTACTTCCTCGAGAGTGTCGACGAATCCGAGGAGACGATCTCGCTGCCGATGCCGTTCCGGATGTCGATCATCGACGGGGACGGCTTCGCCCACCCGGTCGACGTCATCCCGACCGGGACGGTCGACAACGACGAATGGACGTGGACGGTGCTGGTGATGCCCCTCGCCCTGAACGGTTCCATCACCCGATCGCTCGACCTCGAGATGGCAGGTGCCCCACGAGAACTGGTGCGCCGGATGCTGTGCGAGGAACTCCGGGTCGACAACGCGAGCTACACGACTCGATGGTTGCTGATCGAACTGGACGACCCGACCGAGCCCGACGTGATCGTCGCTCGATCGGACGATCAGCCCGTTGCGGACGCGGTCCGCAACGGCATCACCGAACACGGCTGGCGGCCGTGGGAGAACGTCGAGCGAGGCGAGACCCGACCACTCCACGTGCCCGACTTCCCCGATTCGGTCAAGGCCGTCATGGACACCTCGGGATGGCAGCGCTCCGTCGTGGCCCCGGTCCACGTGAAGGATCGGCTGGTCGCCGTGTTCCTGCTGGTCGGCAGGACGCCGTCGAACTTCGACCCACTCGTCATCAAGCGCAACGTCGCAGGCCGCGTGCAGACGCTCGTACGGGCAACGGCGATGTTGTGTGAGCGGTGGAGCGACCAGGATCGCCTCGAGATCGCTGCGACCACCGACGAACTGACCGGGCTCGACAATCGTCGTGAGATGCTCGCTCACCTCGCATCGGAACGACGCAGCGGTTCGCTGCTGTACGTCGACGTCGACGACTTCAAGTCGGTGAACGACCGATTCGGCCACATGGTCGGCGATTCGGTGCTGATCGAAATCGCCCGACGCATCCAATCCGTCTGCCGACCCGGCGACCGGATCGGTCGACTCGGTGGCGACGAGTTCGTCGTGATCCTGCCGGGAGCGGACGAGGACCTCGCCAGCGACATCGCTCAGCGCATCATCGATCGTGTCGCCGAGCCGCTGAACGTGGAAGCTCGGGTCTACGACGTCTCGGTCAGCATCGGCCATTCCCCGCTGGGGACGGCGAGCGCGCTCGACGCCGCGGACCAAGCGATGTTGCGTGCGAAACGCGAAGGTCGCGGCCGCCATCTGCTGGCCACCCCAGGCGACGTCTGACCCCACGCTCCACCTGCGAGACACGTGTCGTCGGGTGCCGATTCGGCGGACGTGAGTGCGGACGGCGAAGATCGTTCGATGAGCAGTGCTTTTCCGAACCGTGTCACCGAGATGCTCGGCGTCGAGTACCCGATCGTCCAAGCGCCGATGGGGTGGATCGCTCGATCCCAGTTGGCCTCGGCGGTGTCCAATGCCGGAGGAATGGGCATCATCGAGACGTCGTCGGGCGAACTCGATGCCGTACGCGCCGAGATCGAGAAGATGGCAGATCTCACCGACAAGCCGTTCGGTGTGAACATCGCTCAAGCATTCGTTCGTGACCCGGACATCGTCCAGTTCGTCGTCGATCAGGGCGTGAAGTTCGTGACGACATCCGCCGGCAACCCGATGAAGTACACAGCGCAGCTCAAAGCGGCGGGTCTCACCGTGTTCCACGTCGTGCCGACGCTGTACGGCGCGCTCAAGGCCGTCGAGGCAGGCGTCGACGGGCTGGTGGTCGAAGGCGGAGAGGGCGGCGGTTTCAAGAATCCTCGCGACGTGGCGCTGATGGTGCTGCTGCCGTTGATCGCGTCGAAGGTGGAGGTGCCGATCATCGCTGCGGGCGGCATGGTCGACGGGGGCTCGATGGCTGCGGCCTTCGCGCTCGGCGCCGAAGGCATCCAGATGGGCACCCGCATGGTGTCGGCTGCTGAGTCGCCCGTTCACGAGAACTGGAAGCAGTCGATCGTCGACGCCGCCGAGACCGACACCGTGTTCCTCAATGGACACACATCGCCGGCGCTGCGTGCGCTGCGGACCGAGCGCAGCGAAGCACTGGAATTCGACACCGAGACGAATGCGATGACCGCACTCGTCGGCTCCACGCTCGACCTCTACTTCGGAGGCGACATGAACGCCAGCCTCGCGTTGACCGGCCAGGTCGCCGGTCGCATCGAAGGCGTCGAGCCCGTTGCCGACATCATCGAGCAGTGCGCCGCCGAGTGCCGCGTCGTCCTCGCCGAACTCGCCGCCCGCTACGCCTGACCGGACCTCGGTTCCAGCCACTTCTGTTGTCGTTTCCGGGACGACATCGGCACGAGCGAGCGATGTCGGGCTGGTTGCAGAGTGCAAGCAATTGTCTGCGAAGCTGACCGCATGACGTTGACCGAGGGCGATCGCCGCGAACTCCACGAGCGATACGCGGCCGAACGTGACAAGCGGATCCGCGCCGACGGCAACGAACAGTACGTCGAACCGACCGGCACGTTCTCGCACTACCTGGACGACCCTTACGTCGACGTCGAACCACGCGAGGCAGTGACCGACGAGGTCGAGTTCGCCTTCGTCGGCGGTGGGTTCGCAGGGCTGTCGACCGGTGCCAAGTTGAAGCAGGCCGGCATCGACGACGTGCGGATCATCGAGAAGGGCGGCGACTTCGGCGGCACCTGGTACTGGAACCGGTACCCGGGCGCGCAGTGCGACACGGCGGCGTTCATCTACCTCCCGCTGCTCGAGGAGACCGGGCACATGCCGTCGGAGAAGTACACGCACGCTCCCGAGATCGCCGAGCACTGTCGCCGGATCGGTCGCCACTTCGACCTGTACGACGATGCGCTGTTCTCGACCGAGGTCACCGACCTGGAGTGGGACGACGACGACGAGCCAGTGGATCATCCGTACCAATCGGGGCGACGAGATACGAGCGCGCCACGTGGCGATCGGCACCGGGCCACTCCACCGGCCGAAGCTCCCTGGCATCCCGGGCATCGAGTCCTTCGGCGGCCACAGCTTCCACACCAGCCGATGGGACTACGACTACACCGGTGGCGACCCCGCCGGAGCTCCCATGACCGGCCTCGCCGACAAGCGGGTCGGGATCATCGGCACCGGTGCCACCGCCGTCCAGTGCATCCCACATCTCGCTCGAGCAGCAGAGGAGCTGTTCGTGTTCCAGCGCACGCCGTCGTCGATCGACATCCGCAACAACCACGACATCGACCCCGACTGGTTCGCAACGCTCGAGACCGGGTGGCAGAAGCGGTGGATGGAGAACTTCACCACGCTCCAGACCGGGGCTTCGCCGACGAGGACCTCGTGATGGACGGGTGGACCGACATCTCGCAGCGGATCCGCGACCGGCTGTTCGTCGAAGCCGAGCCCGACTTCTCGCCCGAAGGATTCCTGAAGGCGTACCACGACAGCGACGACGAGAAGATGGAAGAGATCCGCCGTCGCGTCGAGGAGGTCGTCGCCGATCCTGGCGCCGCCGACGGTCTGAAGCCCTGGTACCGCCAGCTGTGCAAGCGACCCTGCTTCCACGACCAGTACCTCGCTCGCGTTCAACGAGCCGGGCACCCGACTGGTTCACACCGACGGCAAGGGCGTCGAGCGGATCACCGAGCGCGGGGTCGTGGTCGACGGGACCGAGTACGAACTCGACTGTTTGATCTACGCGTCCGGTTTCGAGGTCGGCACCGACTTCACGCGCCGATGGGGCTTCGACGTGACCGGTCGTGACGGCGAGACGCTGTCCGAGCACTGGGCCGACGGGATGACGAGCCTGCACGGAATTCACGTCCACGGCTTCCCGAACATGTACATCGTGAGCCCGACGCAGGGCGCCAACCTGATCTCGAATGTTCCTCACAACCTCACCGAGGCCGGGGCAGACGATCGCCGCCGTCGTCGCTCACGCCGAGCGAGACAGGTGCGATCCGGGTCGAAGTCACCGAAGACGACGAGCGGCGCTGGGTCGAGCGTGCTCGAGGCCGGTGGGAGCACCTTCGGCGGCGACCCGACGTGTACCCCGGGCTACTACAACAACGAGGGCCACGGCATCGCCGACAGCGCCCGCCGCAACACGCTCGGCTACCCGGAGGGCCCGGTGGCGTACTTCGAACACATCGAGCGGCTGGCGCACGTCGGGTGAGTTCGCCGGCATCGACTTCCGCTGACGGCAGGTTTGTGCCCGGCACGGAATCGGCGTCAAGATCTGCCCGGTGCCGACCGACGTTCCTGCGACCGAACTCCTTCCGCGTCCCGACACCGGCCGCGTCTTCACGCTGCCGATGAAGGTCCGACTCGGCGACGTCGATCGAAACGGGCGCCTCCGGCTCGACGCGACCGCACGATTCCTCCAGGACGTCGCGACCGACGATGCAAACGACGCGGAGCTGGACCGGCGATACGGATGGCTCGTCCGGCGGACGATGATCGCGACCTCGACGTCGGCCGGTATCGGCGAGTCGGTCGAGGTGTCGACGTGGTGCGCGGCGATCGGCAGAGCGTGGGCGGAACGGCGGTCGCAGATCGTCGGCGCCCGAGGGGCCCTGATCGACGCGGTCAGCCTGTGGGTCCAGATCGACCTCGCGACGGGCCGCCCGGCACGAGTGGCGGACGACTTCCTCACCGTCTACGGCGAGGCGGCGAACGGCCGCTCGGTGAGCGGCCGACTGTCGCTCAGCGGACCGGAGGTGGGTGTGTCGGGTCCGATGGCGACGCCGTGGTCGGTGCGTCGAACCGACCTCGATCCGTTCGGTCACGTCAACAACGCCGCGACCTGGTCGCTCGTGGAGGAGGCGGCTCGACTCGATCTGGGCGACCGGATCGGCGTTGCAGAACTCGAGTATCCGCAGCCCATCGAACCGGACGTGCCCATCTCGGTCGCGACCAGCGCTGCTGACGGCGCGACGTCGCTCTGGGTGACCCGTTTGGATGGAACGGTGCTGGCTGCCGGCCGCTGGGCGCCCGTCAGCGCAACGTGATGCCGGGCTGACCGTCCGGGTCGCCGGACGTCGAGCCGCCCGACGACGCGCCGGCAGTCGTGGCGATCGCTGCTCGGATGCGGTCTCGCTCACTCTCGAAATCGAAGGTACCGCTCCCACCACCATGGGCAAGCGGCGAAAGGGGGCAGAAGTGCCTGGCACTTTCGCCCCCTTTGTCGGCGGGCCGGAGACACCGATCGTCTGCGCCGGCCCGGTGAGCCCGGCAGTTAGGGTGGCCGTCGCTGCCGCAGTCGTGGTCACCGACTGGTGGCCATCGCCGAAATCTGTCGATTCGACATCGATGGCACTGCAGACGGAGTGCGCAGCGTGGGTACTCTGTCCACGTGGCATCGCCAGAGAACCAAACCACCGGGGGAGCCGGCGCCGATTTCGGCGCGAACTCCTGGCTCGTCGAAGAAATGTACGAACAGTTCGTGCGTGACCCCGGATCGGTGGGGGAGCAATGGCAGGAGTTCTTCGCCGACTACAAGACCACTGCGCCGTCCGTCGCCGCCGCGGCTGCTGCATCACCCGCGGTGCGTGCGGTCGAAGCTGCCCACCGCCCACCGGTGAACGATGCCGGCGAGCTTCCGAGCCCCGGCTCGGCGCCTGCCGGCAGCGCCCCCGCGCCGGCGGCGCCTCCTGCTGAGCCGGCGGCCGAGCCGGACGCGGCAACGAAGGACGCTCCGGCCGAGGAAGCCGGCAAGCCGATCCGCGGCGCAGGTGCCGCGATCGTGCGGAACATGGAAGCGAGCCTCGACGTTCCCACCGCGACCAGCTTCCGCGACGTCCCGGCCAAGCTGCTCGAGGTCAACCGCAAGGTGATCAACGGCTTCCGGTCGCGGTCCGGTCAGGGCAAGATCAGCTTCACGCACCTCATTGGTTGGGCCGTCGTGCGCGCCATCGCCGACGCCGTGCCGAACATGAAGAACGGGTACCTGGAAGGCGAAGACGGCAAGCCCCGCCTCGTCACCAACGAGCACGTCAACATGGCGCTCGCTGTGGACGTCGAGAAGAAGGACGGCAGCCGCACGCTGCTGACACCGATCATCCGCGACGCCGACACGCTCGACTTCTCCGGGTTCCTCGCGTCGTACGACGAACTGATCCGCAAGGTCAAGGGCAACAAGCTGACCGTCGACGACTTCATGGGTGCGAACGTGTCGCTCACCAACCCCGGCACCATCGGCACCGTCCAGTCGGTCCCGCGCCTGATGCCCGGCCAGGGCCTCATCGTCGGCGTCGGCTCGATCGACTTCCCTGCCGAGTTCGAAGGCGCCGATCGCGCGTCGCTCGCCGACATGGGTCTCTCGAAGACCGTCACGGTGACCTCGACGTACGACCACCGCATCATCCAGGGTGCCGAATCCGGCCTGTTCCTCAAGCGGGTGAAGGAACTGCTGCTCGGCGAGCACGAGTTCTACGACGAGATCTTCCACAGCCTCGATCTGCCGTACGAGGCGGTCAAGTGGCGCCCGGACATCAACCCGCGTGACCGCGAAGAGGCGATGCTGCGCAAGCAGATGGCCGTCGCCAAGCTGATCCGCGTGCACCGCGTGCGCGGTCACCGCATCGCGGACCTCGACCCGCTGCGTTGGACCGAGCCGCACACGCCGCGCGAACTCGACCCGGCCACCTACGGGCTGACCATCTGGGACCTCGACCGCGAGTTCCTCACCGACGGCGTCGGCGGCAGCGACAAGATGCAGCTCGGCGACCTGCTCGGCGTCCTGCGCGACGCGTACTGCCGCACCATCGGTGTCGAGTACATGCACATCCAGAACACCGACGAACAGCGTTGGGTGCAAGAGCGCGTGGAGTCCAAGCACCAGGAATTCGGCATCGACGACAAGCGCCGGATCCTCGAACGCGTCAACGCAGCGGAGTCGTTCGAGAAGTTCCTCGCCACCAAGTACGTCGGGACGAAGCGCTTCGGCATCGAGGGCGCCGAGTCGGCGATCCCCATTCTCGACGTGATCCTCGGCAACGCCGCCGACGGTGGGCTCGACTCCGCCATCCTCGGCATGGCCCACCGTGGCCGTCTGAACGTGCTGTCGAACATCATGGGCAAGAGCTACGAAGCGATCTTCAGCGAATTCGAAGGCCACCTCGACCCGACCTCGGTGCAGGGGTCCGGCGACGTCAAGTACCACCTCGGGCACGAAGGGCAAGTACGTCAGCCCGTCCGGCGCCGACATCGCCATCGAACTGGCCGCCAACCCGAGCCACCTCGAGACCGTGGACCCGATCGTGATGGGCATGGTCCGCGCGAAGCAGGACCAGATCGACCCACCCGGCTCGTTCCCCGTGCTCCCGCTCCTGATCCACGGTGACGCAGCGTTCGCTGGACAGGGTGTCGTCGCAGAGTGCCTGGCGATGAGCGACACCGGCGGCTACCGCATCGGTGGCACGATCCACCTGATCATCAACAACCAGATCGGTTTCACCACGGCACCCGGCAACGCCCGGTCATCGCCGTACTGCTCCGACGTCGCCAAGACCGTGCAGGCCCCGATCTTCCACGTCAACGGCGACGACCCCGAAGCCTGCGTCCGCGTGGCGCAACTCGCGTGGGATTACCGCCAGGCGTTCAACAAGGACGTCGTGATCGACATGGTGTGCTACCGCCGCCACGGTCACAACGAGGGCGACGACCCCAGTTACACCCAGCCGCTGATGTACCGCGCCATCGGCGAGCGCCGCAGCGTCCGCAAGCTCTACGTCGAGTCGCTCGTCAAGCGCGGCGACATCACGATCGAGGAGGCGGAGCAAGCGCTCACCGATTTCCACGACAAGTTGCAGGTCGCGCTCGACGAGACCGCGTAGCCAGGCGCCCGCCGAGGTCGTCAAGGCCGCCCGTCCGCCTGCGCCCGTCGGTGTGCTTCCCCACATCCCCACCGGTGTCGACCGCGACGTGCTGGACTCGGTGTTCGCCCAGCTCACGGACTATCCGGAAGGCTTCACGGTCCACCCGAAACTCGGCAAGCAGTTCGAGACGCGCGAGAAGATGTACGCGTCAGGCGAGATCGATTGGGCGCTCGGCGAAGCGCTGGCGATCGGTTCGCTGGTCACCGAGGGCAGCTCGGTGCGATACGCCGGCGAAGACGTCCGACGTGGCACGTTCAGCCACCGTCACGCTGCGCTGATCGACTACGAGAACGGCGACGCATTCGTCCCGCTCGACAGCCTCGACGACACCGATGCCCGGTTCTGGGTCTTCGACTCGTTGCTGTCCGAGTACGCAGCCCTCGGCTTCGAGTACGGCTACAGCCACTCGAACAAGGATGCGCTGGTCGTGTGGGAAGCGCAGTTCGGTGACTTCATCAACGGCGCCCAGATCATCATCGACCAGTACATCGTGGCGGCCGAGGACAAGTGGGGGCAGCAGAACGGCGTGGTCCTGCTGTTGCCGCACGGATACGAAGGGCAGGGCCCCGAGCACAGCTCGGCGCGGATCGAGCGCTTCTTGACGCTGGCGGCCGAGGACAACATGCAGGTCGTCAACACCACGACCGCGTCGAACTTCTTCCACCTGCTGCGCCGTCAGGTCCACCAGGAACGCCAGACGCCGCTGATCGTGTTCTCACCCAAGCAGGGCCTGCGCATGAAGCAGACCCGCTCGCCGATCGAGGAACTCACGACCGGTTCCTTCCAGGAAGTGCTGGACGACCCGGGCGACGTCGACGCCGATGCGGTGACCCGCATCGTGTTCTGTTCGGGCAAGGTGGCATGGGATGCGATCAGCGCCCGCGACGAGCGCAACGAGCCCGTGGCGATCGTGCGCATCGAGCAGCTCTATCCGCTGCCGACCGAGCAGATGCTCGACATCTTGAAGAAGTACCCCAATGCCAAGGAGCTGCGCTGGCTCCAGGAGGAGCCGGCGAACATGGGCGCCTGGAACTTCATCGAGCACAACGTCTGGCGGATCAAGGACCAGGGCTACGACCTGCGCCACGTCGCCCGTGTCGAGTCGGGCAGCCCGGCGACGGGGTCGAAGGTCATCCACGACCAGGAGCTCGCTCAGCTGATGGACGAACTGTTCGCCCCGAGCGAGGACTGACGCAGGGACGTGGCTGACGCCGAGCGGGTCGTCGACATCGAGGAACGGATCCGCGAGCGGTACCGCAACGTCGAACTCGCCGCTCGGGAAGGCACGATCCTGATCGGCCACGACGGCCGCATCATCGACGTGTCCAAAGCCGAAGCGCGGATCGGAGTCGAGCGCGACGAGTTGATCGGCGGTCACCCGCTGCCGTCCGGCTGGCGCATGTTCGACGACGTGGGGCAGGAGGTGCCGCCGGATGAGCATCCGGGAATCCGCACGATCGGTGGCACCGAGCCGGTGACGCAGATCCTGACCTACGAGTCGCCGTCCGGTGAGCGCCAGCGGCTGCGTTTCGTGGCATATCCGTTGCTCGACGACCCGCGTATCGCCGTCGACCTCGTCGTCACCGACGAGCAGCGCCGAAACGAGACGCGGCAACTGCTCGAGACGCAGGAGTCCCGCTTCCGCACGATGACCGAGATGTTGCCCGTGGCCGTCTGGGAGTCCACGGCGAGCGGCGAGATCACGTACGTCAACCCGAAGTTCACCGAGCTCAGCGGCCTCACCGCACAGACGGCGCCGGACCTCCCGATGCTCGAGATCGTGCATCCCGACGACCTCGTCGATGTCATGAACGCCACGAACAGGGCGCTCGAGGAGAACCACTTCCACTCGCAGTACCGACTGTGCCACGTCGACGGATCGTCTCGGTGGGTGACGTCGAGGATGTCGATCCTCGTGGACGAGGACGGGAAGATGACCGGCTTCGCCGGAGCGATCGAAGACATCGATGATCTGCGGCGTTCGGAACGTGAGTCGACTCGCCTGGCGGACATCGTGGAAGCGGCGGGTGACGCCATCGGCATCTTCGAGAACGGCACGTTCACATACTTCAACGGGTCTGCTCAACGGTTGCTCGATCGAACCGACCCTGGCTTCGTGACCGATCGGTCCACCCACGTGTTCGGTCCGCAGTTCGCCGAACGCTTTGCTTCGGAGATCGAGGAACCGCTCGTCTCGACGGGATCCTGGACCGGCGAGCTGCGACTCATCGGCGTGGACGGCGCCCCCGTCGATCTGTCGTTGGTCCTCAACGCCGAAGTCGACGGGAGTGCCGTGACCAGATGCGTCGTGATCGCCCGGGACATCAAGGAACAGAAGCGACGCGAAGACCAACTGACCCACGAGGCGCTCCACGATCCGCTCACGGGATTGTTCAACCGGCAGGGTCTCGACGAGGCCATCAGCGAACTCGACCCGTCGACGGCGATCGACCTCTGCTTCGTCGACCTCGACCACTTCAAGCAGATCAACGACTGCTCGGGGCATTCAGTCGGAGATGCGGTTCTCGTCGAAGTTGCCGCCCGCCTCGGACGCGTCGCAGGACCCTTGTCGACGGTGGCCCGTGTCGGCGGTGACGAGATCGTCGTCGTGACGGCATCGTCGGACCGGGACGACATCGCGGCGCAACTCGTCGCGTCAGTCGGGAGTTCGGCCGTCGCTGCTGCCGGCGACACCCATCGCGTGACGGTCACCGCAGGCGTTGCAGCAGGGCGTGCGGGCGACTTCGCCGCCCTCTACGCCGCGGCCGACGGCGCCCTCTACCGGGCGAAGGCGTCAGGTCGAAACGGCTGGGCACGCGCCACCTGAGACGCTGCCGGCTCGGATACGTCGGGCTCAGTTCAGTGAGATGCCCAGAATCTGTTCCAGTTCGCTGATCGCCTGTTCGGCGGCACCGACCTTGATGGTCTTCATGCCCATCGCGCGTGCCGGCTTGAGGTTGATGCCCAGGTCGTCGAGGAACACACACCGGTCGGCCGGTGCCCCGACGAGTTCGCAGGCGATCTCGTAGAACCGCGGCTCGGGTTTGCGGACACCGACCTTGCTCGACTCGACGACGTGATCGAACTTGGCCATCACTGCGGCCACGTCCGGACGGGCCTGGGTGGCGGTGTCGTCGGAGACGACGTTGTTGGTGAGGCAAGCGGTCGCGTAGCCAGCAGTGATGACCCGATCGAGTGCGGTCACCATGTCGGAGCGGACCTCGCCGGACAGCAACGACAGCACGTCCCGACCGGGCACACGGTGGCCGAGCGCTTCGGACTCGGTGGCGAAGAGTGAGTCGAACTCGCCCGGCGTCACGTCGTTTCGCTCGAGCTTCGCCCAGGCGTTGTCATCGGGGTTCGCCGTGTTCACCGACCGGATGAAGTCGGTCGGGAGGTCGTTGGTCTGCTCGTAGCGGTTGAAGGCCTCGAACGGGCTCGACAGGATCACCCCTCCGAAGTCCCACAGCACGGCCTGGATCGCAGTTTCACTCATCGGGGCGATCTTACGATTCGGCGTCCGTCCCCGGAGTATCTGTGTACCGCACCCCGTGAGCGTTTACGATCCACAGGAGCGATCGGCCCGTGCTTCAGCAGGACCGGTCCCGGCGACCGGAGCGATCGGCTCGGTCCCGTGATCAACACAAGGAAGTGAACACTCGAGATGAGTAACCGCAAGGGGCCCGCCCACGTCGTGGTCGACGGCTCCAACATCGCAACCGAAGGCCGCTCGATGCCGAGCCTGGCACAGTTGAGCGAGGCCGTGTCCGGCTTCATGGACGAATACCCGGACACTGCGATCACGGTCGTGGTCGACGCCACGTTCGGGCATCGCATCGACAAGAAGGAGGTGCCCGAGTTCGAAGCCGGCATCTCCAACAACGAACTCGTGGCGCCGCCTGCGGGAGCGGTCGGGCGCGGCGACGCATTCGTCCTCGGCATCGCCCACAAGGTGGGAGCATCGATCCTGTCGAACGACTCCTTCCAGGAGTTCCACGGCGAGTACAAATGGCTCTTCGACGAAGGTCGCCTCATCGGCGGCAAGCCGGTTCCACACATCGGGTGGGTCTGGGTCGATCGCGTGCCGGTTCGCGGCCCGATCAGCCGCAAGGCCACCAGGGGGAGTGGCGGCAGCGGCGGAGGAGGCGGCGGCGGAGGCCGGCGAGGATCCGGGCGCAGTCGTCGCAGCAGCCAAGACGACGATTCGACCGTGCGCACCGGTAGCCGGGAAGCATCCGGGCCGATGCCCAAGCCCAAGTCACCGCCGCCCGGCCGTGCCGCAGCAGCAGCGGCGGAGGCCAAGGCCGAAGCCGCTGCGCCGAAGAAGGCGCCCAAGGGCGGCGACCCGGTCAACGAATTGATGCCCTTCCTCGACTTCGTCGAGAACCATCCGGTCGGGACGAGCGTCAACGGCACCGTCGACGCCTACTCCTCGCACGGCGCGTACATCACGATTGCCGACACGAACGTGCGGGGCTACGTCCCATTGCGGCTCATGGCCGAGCCGATGCCGCGTAGCGCCAAGAGCGTGATGAAGCAGGGCGAGTCGGTGACCGTCGTGATCGTCAGTTTCGCCCCGGCCCGTCGCAGCATCGACTGCGCACTGCCGGACATGGCGGAGAAAGCGATCGCCGAAGCGATCGCCGAACAGGGCGACGAGGACGAGGCAGCAGCGGACGCACCACCGGCGAAGAAGGCGGCAGCGAAGCGGGCCACGGGCCGCGAAGCAGGCTGCAACGAAGAAGAAGGCGCCCGCGAACAAGAAGGCCGCAGCGAAGAAGGCCGCTGCCAGAAAGGCCCCCGCTGGAAAGAAGCCGGCGGCCACCAAGACGGCCGCAGACAAGCCCGCCCCGAAGAAGGCGGCTGCCAAGAAGACCGCAGCGAAGAAGGCCGCAGCCAAGAAGGCGCCGGCGAGGAAGGCGGCCACGAAGAAGGCGGCAGCCAAGAAGGCGCCGGCGAAGAAGACGGCCGCGGAGAAGTCCGCTCCGAAGAAGACCGCAGCAACGAAGCCCGCTGCCAAGCCGCCTGCGGCGAAGAAGATCCGCTTCGAAGAAGGAGCCGGCGAAGCAGAAGGCTCCGGCGAGGAAGAAGGCTGCGGCGAAGAAGAAGGCGGCGTCGGACTGATGCGCATCGTCACGTGGAACGTCAACTCGCTGCGCGCCCGCCAGGAACGCGTCGAGGCGTGGATCCAGGAGGCCGAGCCCGACGTCCTGCTCCTGCAGGAGACGAAGCTCGCCGACGACGCATTCCCGACGCTCGCGTTCGAGGCGCTCGGGTACTCGTGCGCTCATCATGGCCAAGGTCAGTGGAACGGCGTGGCGATCCTGTCGAAGGTCGGCCTCGACGACGTGGTGTCGAATTTCGCCGGCGACGGCGACCCCGACCCGGAAGCTCGCATCATCACGGCGACCTGCGGAGGGGTGCGCGTCAGCAGTGTGTACGTCCCGAACGGCCGATCACTCGACGACGACCACTACACCTACAAGTTGTGGTGGCTCGGCCGCCTGATCGAACACCTCGACGCCGACACCTCGCCCGATCAGCAGGTGGTCGTCGGTGGCGACTTCAACATCGCACCCGATGACCGTGACGTCCACGACCCGAAGGTCCTGGTCGGAGCCACGCACGGCAGCCAAGCCGAACGTGATCGCCTCGCGGAGCTCGAAGCGTGGGGCCTGACCGATGTCTTCCGCCACTTCCACGATGCCGACGGGATGTACTCCTGGTGGGACTATCGGGGCGGCGACTTCCATCAAGGTCGCGGCATGCGGATCGATCTCCTGATGTGTTCGCCGTCGGTCGTGGATCGGGCCGAGTGGACCGTCATCGATCGAAACGCTCGCAAAGGCAAGCAGCCGAGCGATCACACGACCGTGATCGTCGATCTCGCCGACGCCTGACGAACACGACCTGGTTCGAATCGGCGCGACCCGTGCCGGGGGCGAACGCCGTCAACAATCTCGGTGTCGACAGCGACGCTGGTACGGTCGAACGGTGAGCGGCGACCCGATGAATCCGAAGACACTTGGCTCTCGAGCAGCGCGGGCGATGTTGTGGCTGCTGCGGGGCTGGCGGATCGAGACGACGAACCCGTCGCCGGCGCGCACGGTGATGCTCGCGGTCCCGCACACGACCAATCTCGATGGGTTGCTGCTCGTTCTCCTGACCCGGTCGGTCGGCATGAACGCGAGTTGGATGGTCAAGGACTTCTGGTTGAAGCCGCCGCTCGGGTGGCTCATCGGCCGGGTCGGAGCGATCCCGGTCAACCGCAGCAAGTCGACCGGGATGGTCGGCCAGATGGTCGAGCGTTTCGAGACGCATGATCAGTTCCAGCTGCTGGTTCCGCCCGAGGGCACCCGCGGCCTCACCGAGGCGTGGAAGTCCGGCTTCTACCGGATCGCGGTCGATGCAGGGGTACCGGTGACCCCGTCCTACATCGACTACCGACGCCGCCGAGGTGGCTTTCTCGAGCCGATCATGATGACCGGCGATGTCGACGTCGACATGGAGGCGATCCGTGCGGCCTACCCGGAGGCGAAGGAGATGGCCCGTTTCCCGGAGAAGTTCGGACCGATCCGTCTCGAAGCCGAAGGCGCGACCGACTCCGACTGACGGCACGGACTCGTCGCGGTCTCGGCGGGTCCCGGGTCTCCGCCTAGACCGGGACGGGGTCGAGTTGTGCGGTGGAGGCGACGGCGGTCGTGCTGCCATCGTCGCCGGTCACCCTGGCCTCCTCGGCGCCGTCCGCATTGCGGAGCACTGCGATGGCGACGAGGTAGAGGGCGAGTCCGATCAGCACCGTGCGGTCGAATCCGAACGTCATCGACGCGACGGTGGTGACCGACGAGCCGATGACGGAGAAGAAGCCGTTCACCGCCCAGCACCAGGCGACGAATCGACCTCGCTGGTTCTCGTCGCGATCTGCGGTGAGGAACGTCGCTCGATCGATACCGGCCGGCAGGAACACGCCGAGCACCATCCCGACCGGCATCAGCATGGCGATCACCAGTGCGATGCGCAGCGGCTCGCTCCAGCCGAGCGCAACGTCGGTGATCGGGTCGCTGACCACGAGGTACAGCAGCGTGACGACGAACAGCGCCGCCACCGCTGCGGGCAGACCGACCGACGGCCGCGCCCGATCCGCCCCGAGAACCGTGCACCGATCGCGGTGGCCAAGAGCAGGGTGAACAGCGAGACGGAGAGCGAGAGCGTCGGGTAGCCGAGCAGGAGCGAGAACCGTTGGATCATCGAGATCTCGATGAACATGAAGCCGAGGCCGATCGATGCGAAGTACGCGAACATCCGACCGCGACCGCGCACCGGTGGGTGCTCCTCGGTCCCGTTGCGCTTGCGCCGTGTCAGGAGGAACGGCAACCAGAGGAAGAGTCCGGCGACGAAGACTGCGATCGCGATGAGCACGAGCAGCAACCGCTCGCCGATCGCGATCTCGGTGTCCTCGAACGATCGACTCCAGTCGCCGACGACGTCCTCGAAACCGCTGAAGTGCCAGAAGAACGGCCGGTTGTCGTCGATCGCCGAGATGTCGTACTCGTAGCCGTCGATGATGCGTTCGACGTCGTCACCGGACCCGGTGATGATGTCGGTCGTGAGGCGACGTCCGGGAGCTGCGAAGCCCTCGTCGGGGAGCAGCCCATCCGCGGTCGTTCCATCCGGGAGATAGAGCGCCTCGGTCTGTGGGATCCTCGTCGCCGACTCGACGATGCGGTTCGAAGCTGCGTCCTCCGGGGGATTCTTGAACAGCAGCATCGTCGACGCTCGTTCGAGGTCGTTCGTGCCCCGATTGACGAGCAGGGCGGTCTGCGCAGCGAAATCGGTCTGCTCGCCGCGCAACGCTTCGCGAGCGGTGACGAGATAGCGCGCAGTTCGCGTCGGACGATTGTCGAAGTCGAAGTCACCGAACTGGGTGACGACCATCCCGTCAGGAGTGAGGTGGTCGTATGCCTCGGTGATCATCTCCTCGGTGTACAGGTAGCTCTCCGACAGGACGAAGGCGCCGGAGGTGGCCGAGTTCGAAGCGGCGTACGAGTCGGGCGCGACGAACCACACCATGTCGTATTCGTTGTCGGTTCGGGCCAGGAACGTGCGGCCGTCACCCTGGATGTAGTCGACGTCGTCTCGGTTGGCGATGTTGCCGGAGTACTCCGCAAACTGGTTCTCGAGCAGGTCGACGGTGACGGGGTTGAGTTCCACGGCGTCCACGTGGCCGACGCCGTAGGTCAGCGCCGCCTGGATCTCGTTGCCGCCGGCGGCGCCGATGATCAGGATCCGCTCGGGATCACGGCCGAGTGCGGCGAAGGGGATCTGTCGCGTGTCGTCGTCGAAGCGAGCGGAGGTCTCACGGGTGCCGTCCCATCGCCAGATCGACGACCCCCAGAGACCGTCGTGATGCAACACGTGGAGGTCGCCCTCGTCCGACGGGAATTCGACGGCGTCGACCCGGAACACCGCACCCCAGTCGCCGGCCACGACGACGTCGGAGTCCTTCAACGTCTTGGTGTCGTCGGCACGCACGTCGAAGGTGGCGGCCCCGACGGTTGCGGCGATCGCGACGATTGCGATGCCGACGTGGAGGCCGTTCCAGGTCGATGCGGTCCGAGCAGTGATCGCCAGGCCCAGCGCGACGAGCACGGCATTGGCGACCAGGATCATCGCCGGAGGGCCGATCGTGAGCTGCAGCGGTACGGCGGTCAGGCAACCGAGCGCCGCGCCGAAGAGATCCCAGAAGTACAACCGGCGAACCTCTCGAGCCTCGGCGACGATCAGCTTCGCCAGGATCAGGCCGACACCGAAGAAGACGACGGTCAGGGCGATCGAGATCACCAGCAGACGCCCCAGCTGCTCGAGCGCCTGGCCTCTGCTTCCGGTCCAGATCAGGTTCGCGTCGGTACCGATTCGAGCGACCACGACGAAGGCGACGGCGCCGGACAACCCTGCGAGTGGGGCCACCTCGCGCACGAGGTCGAGGGTGTCCATCCGACGCAGACGCGACGACAGCGCGATTGCTGAACTCGCCGCACCGAGGCCGAGCAGAGCGAGCCCGATGACGAAGTACGTGTAGTAGTAGAAGATCTTGAACGAGATGACGCGCGTGTAGGCGATCTCGAGCGAGAGGCCGACGAAACCGACGGCGAAGGCCGATGCGAGTCGCAGGTTCAGATGGCGAGAAGCCGATCCGGGGCGAGGCGCGGTGGCGGTGACGAACGATTCCCCCATCGGGGCGAAATGCTACTTCGCGCAGGTCGCATCCCGATGGCGACGACACGGTGAAGAAGTGCGTGGCACTTCTTCGGGGTGGTCACCAGCGGTTGGAGACGACGCCGACCCGGTCGTACTGGTCGCCGAGCACGACGCCCAACTTGCGGCGCTCGCCGTCCACCAGTCGGATGCCCGGACGCCCGTGGGCCCAGCGGTAGTTGCAGATCACGCCGACGTCGCCTTCGTTCCAGTCGATCGGCATCCCGAAGTCGTCGTAGAGGTCGATCCACTCCTGGATCTCGTCGGCCGAGATCTCGCTGTCGTCACCGAACGTCATGTGCAGCGGGCGTTCCTCGTACGGCAGGTGTTGCACCAGCGGCCAGGTGTCGAACCACATGCCGTGATCGGCGAGGCTGCTGTAGAGGACGTTGCGGTCGAGGCCCGGAAAGTACTCGAACGCGGAGCAGTAGTAGCGCGTCTTCAGGAGCCGATCGGCCCCCCAGTCGACGGCGAGCCGCTGATTGCGAGCACGGGTCGCCGCGACCTCGGGATCGTCGGTCTCGAACGACGTCTGCCAGTGGTTGTAGACGCCGTATTCGGTCTTGTCGATGTACGCATCGCGGTCGGTCAGGTTGCGGTGGTAGCAGAGGCCCAGGTCCTTGAGCTTTCGCCCGAAATCGGTCGCCAGGAGCCGGTCCGTGGCGCCGATCGAGTCCGACACGAATGTGGCGCCACGGCTGGCGCCGAGTCCGCCGCCCGCCACGGTGGCGGACGGATCGTCCGTTGCCTGGGGGAGCACGTCCTTCGCGAGGAAGCTGATCACCCGGGTGCTGCGGCCGACGTACGCCATCTCGTGGTGGTAGTGCAACCACGCGCTCAGCGGCGCACCGATCTCGTAGACGTTCGGTTCGATGTTGCCCCGCGGGTTGGCGCCGCCCTCGTAGGACATCTCCGCACCGATCACGAGCTTCGCGACCCGACGCATGTCGGAGAGCTCGCTGAGCCCGGAGTTCGTGACGTGGACGAGACCGACCCGGTCATAGGTCCGACGCATCGCGACGCCCAACGCCGAGTCGTACGACAGGTCGGTCATGTCGAAATCGCTCGCGTCGACCGTGTAGTCGGCGGCGTCGATCGGCCGGGTGCCGTGCCACCACTCGGGTTCGACGACGTTGCTCAGCGGAGCGAATTCGGAATGTTCGACGATGGCCACGAGCAGCCTCCGATCACGGTGTCCGGTGGACGAGCAGATACCCGACCGATGTTGTCGGGAATCGTATCAGCGCGGACTGTGGGAACTGCGCGAGACGGTTCTGTTCAGCCTGAGTTGCGGATTCCGGTCGCGATCACGTTGAGCGTCAGCTGGATTCCGCGCTGAACGAGCTCGGTCTCGGGGTCGTCGCGCTGGTCGTCGCGGAAGCGGCGCAGGAGGTCGACCTGCATCACGTGCAAGGGGTCGAGGTACGGGTACCGGTTGCTGAGACTGCGAGCGAGCAGGGGATTGTCGCTCAGCGGGTCCGGCGACCCCGTGATTCGTTCGTGCCACTGCCGTGTGAGGGAGTGCTCCTGTTCGATCGCGACCGAAGATCTCGCGGCGGGCCTCCGGGTCGGTGACGAGTGCGTCGGCGTATCGACGACCGATCTCGATGTCAGCCTTCGCGAGGACCATTCCCATGTTGGCGATGATCGTGCGGAAGAACGGCCACTCCGCGTACATGTCGCGCAACACGTCGCCAGCGGCATCTGCTCCACCTTCGTGCTGGCGGGCGAAGTCCTCGAACGCCGAACCGGCGCCGTACCAGGCCGGGATCATCAGGCGGCACTGAGTCCAACCGAACACCCACGGGATCGCGCGGAGGTCCTCGATGGCGTCGGACTTCTTGCGCGACGCAGGGCGGCTCCCGACGTTCAGGGTGGCGATCTCGTTGGTCGGGGTGATCTCTCGGAAGAAGGTCACGAACCGGTCGTCGCCGTAGACCAGCGACCGATACGCGTCGAACGCTGTGGTCGCGAGCGCCGCCATCGTCGTGCGGTGCATGTCGCTGCCCGCATCGGCACCGTCGGCATCGCTGCAGGATGCGCTGATCGTCGCGGCCACGAGCGTTTCGAGGTTGCGACGCGCCAGCGCCGGTTGTGCGTACTTGGCGGCGATCATCTCGCCCTGTTCGGTCACTCGGATCGATCGGTCGACGGACCCCGACGGCTGAGCGAGGATTGCCTGGTAGGCCGGGCCGCCGCCTCGGCCGACGGTGCCACCACGTCCATGGAACAGGCGCAACCGGACGTCGGCCGCTGCTGACGCTTCGACGAGTGCAGCCTGTGCGGCGAACAGATTCCACTGCGACGAGAGGTAGCCGCCGTCCTTGTTCGAGTCCGAGTATCCGATCATCACCTCCTGCACGTTGCCGCGCGACGCGATGACATCGGAGTACACGGGGTGTGCCAGCAGCGCCGTGAGCGTGTCGGCAGATCCGGCGAGGTCGTCGATGGTCTCGAAGAGCGGGACGATGTCGAGGTCGGTGCGTGCCGGCGAGGTCGCCGTGGCGGTGCGCATCAGGCCGACCTCCTTGAGCAGGACGGCCACCTCCAGGACGTCGCTCACGGCCGTGGCCATGGAGATCACGTAGTGCGGCACGGCGCGTGGGCCGAGCTGACGAACAGCGGTCGCTGCGGCATCGAGCACGTCCAGCTCGCCGATCGTCGACTCGCGGTAGTCGGCCGTCGGGTGACGAAGCAGACGCGGCGTGGCGAGTTCTTCGCTGAGCACGGCGACCCGGCCCGCTTCGTCGAGGTCGAGATAGTCGGCGGTGACGCCGGCGTTGGTGAGCAGGTCGCTCACGACCTGCTCGTGCACCGCTGAGTTCTGACGCATGTCGAGGCCACACAGGTGGGCGCCGAAGATCGCGACCGCCCGTTGGACCGGAGCAACGGACACGTCGGCGAGGTCGCCGGCCCCGTGGGAACGCAGCGAAGCAGCAACGATGTCGAGGTCGGTGATCAGGTCGTCGAGCACGTTCGTACGCGTCGAGTGGTACTCGTGGCAACGGCCCGGAGAGCTCGTCGATGCTGTCACCGAGGACGACGCCGGCGAATGCGTGGAGGCGGGCGTACATGCCGCGCAGCGCACGCCGATAGGGCTCGTCGGCTCGGAACGGTGAGTCGTCGCCGGACGCGTCGGCGAGGGCGATCAGCTCGTCGGTGGGCGTGATCAGTCGGGCGGACATGGAGAGCTCGACCGAGAGACGGCGCAGCTCGCCGAGGTGGTGCCCGAGTGCGACCTGGGCGTGACGGCCGATCGCCAGGCGCATCACGTCGGCGGTGACGAACGGGTTGCCGTCGCGATCGCCGCCGATCCACGATCCCATGCTGACGGCTCGTGACGTGTCGAGCTCGTCCACACCGAACCGGTCGCGGGCGAACGCTTCGAGATCGGCCCCGAGCTGCGGGATCGTCTCGAACAGGCTCACGTCGTAGTAGCGCAGTGCGTCGTTGATCTCGTCGCTCACGCGGAGCTTCGACAACCGCAGGATCGCGGTCTGCCACAGGGTGAGGATCTTCGCATCGAGCTCGACGCACGATGTCATCGCGACGTCGGTCGTTCTCGGCGAGTCGATCGTGACGATCGAGCAGGTCGGCAACGCTGCTCAGCACGTCGAGAATCGTCTTGCGGCGGACCTCGGTCGGGTGCGCCGTGATGACCGGGCTGACCAGCAGATCGGCGAGCACGCCACGGATGCGGTCGGGCGCGACGCCTGACGAGGCGAGATGGTCGAACGTGGCGGCGAGGCTGCCGGGCTGGGCTCCACTGCCGACGCTGAGGTGATGCCGGCGGCGCCGCTCGACATGGAGATCCTCGGCCGTGTTCGCGAGCAGCGACAGCCAATCGAAGGCTCGGATCACGTGGATCACCTCTTCGATCGGTTGCGAGCCGAGTACCGCTTCGAGATCGTGAACGGAACTGGTGCCGCTGCGACGCCCGGTGACTGCGATCTTGCGGACCGACTCGACGAGGTCGAAGGTGGCGTCACCCGCCTGGTCTCGTACGACGTCTCCGAGGAGGCGGCCGAGCAGGCGGATGTCGTCGCCGAGCGCTTCGTATCCGGACGCCGCGCTCGTGGCCGGAGGGTGTGGGGTGTTCTGAGGTTCTGTGGCCGGGGTCGTCACGTCCGCCAGTCAACACCATTTCGGCGGCGGCCCGTGTGAACATCGCATGGCGCCGCAGGACAGCTCTGCACCCCGGAGGTGCTGCCCGTTCCCATCCTGGTGTTCGGGCTGCTGTCGAATCAGCGTGGGAGTGTCAGCTCGAACGTGTCGCCGCCGTACCCGAACTCCTGGTCTCGTCCTTCGATCGTCACGGCGGTGACGTCGTCAGGAATCTCGATGCCCGACTCGGATCGGGTGAACGGCTGCTCGCTGGCGTGGTCGTGGGTCAGGATGCGTTCACCGAAGACCGAGCCGTCGGGGCCGACGACGCGCCAGGCGTCGGCATAGCGCTCGGGAGTGTCGTACGGCGACGACAGCGTGGCCGAGACGGTCCACGTCGATCCATCCGCCACGGCCTCGGCGCCGATCACGTCGGGGAACATCTGCACGTCGCCGGCACTCGCTGTCTCGTCGGCAGCGGGCTCGGGTGCTGCGTCGGCAGAGTCGGAGGGTGTCGGCTCGGGATCGGCCGACGTCTCCGGTGCGGCGGCTTCCTCGACCGGGTCGGAGGAAACGGGAACCGGTGATTCCTCCGACCCGCCGCACGCCGCGACGGCGAGCCCCGCAACGACCATGATGCTGA
This sequence comes from Ilumatobacteraceae bacterium, assembly GCA_963797925.1. Classification (GTDB taxonomy): domain Bacteria; phylum Actinomycetota; class Acidimicrobiia; order Acidimicrobiales; family Ilumatobacteraceae; genus Ilumatobacter_A. The sequence goes on from CAWCQZ010000004.1 coordinate 1,595,154, forward strand.
CGGAGCGGCGAACGAACATGGCCGCGAACGTACCGGAGCCGGGTGTTCGGGTGGCGTCGGGCATGATGGGGGGATGCGGGTGCTCTTCGCCACAGCAGAACTCTCGCCGATCGCCACGGTGGGCGGACTCGCGGCTGCGGCCGCAGGCCTCGGCCGCGAGCTCCGACGAGCCGGCACCGATGTCGACCTGGTGATGCCCGACTACGGCGGGATCGCGCTCGTCGACGAGACCAGCTTCGAACTCGACGTACCCGACTGGGTGGGTGCGGCGGTCGTTCGGCGGGGACGGTACCCGGGCGTCGGTCCACTGACGTTGATCTCGGTGCCCGGCATGGCACGCGCCGCACCCGTACCTGCGCCCGGACGGCGAGGGGTGGCCCGACAACAGCGAACGCTTCTTCCGTTTCGGGCGCGCCGTGGCTGCGCTGGTCGAACGCGACCGCGCCCGACGTGCTGCATCTCAACGATTGGCACACGGGAGTCGCGCTGGCAGCACTCGAGGACCCGCCGCCGACGGTCGTGTCGATCCACAACCTCGCCTATCAGGGCGTGGCGGACGGCCCGTGGCTCGACCTGATCGGCCCGCGAGGCAGCCATTACGAATGGTGGGGCGGCACGAACCCGCTGAGCGGAGCGCTGGCGCTCGCCGACAGGGTCGTGGCCGTGTCACCCAACTATGCGATCGAGATCCAGACACCGGAGGACGGCTTCGGTCTCGATGGCCCGCTCCGCGAGCGGGGCGATGCGCTGGTCGGGATCCTGAACGGCATCGACACCGATCTGTGGAACCCCGAGACCGACCCGCACGTACCTGCGAACTTCTCGCGCAAGGACCTGTCGGGCAAGGCGGTGTGTCGGACCGCGTTGCTGGAACGAGTCGGGTTCGCGCGACGATGCCATCCCGCTCGCGACGGTCGTGACGCGTCTCACGGAACAGAAGGGAATCGACCTCCTCGTGCCGCTGATCCCGCTGCTCGGCCAGATCCCGATGCGCCTGGCGGTGCTCGGCTCGGGCGACGCCGTGCTCGCTGCTCGCCTCCACGAGCTCGCAGACCAGCATCCGGACCATTTCGCATTCGTCGAGGGATACGACGAGGCGCTGTCGCACCTGATGTTCGCCGGCGCCGACGCATTCCTCATGCCGAGTCGTTTCGAGCCGTGTGGGCTGACCCAGATGCAGGCAATGCGCTACGGGGCTGCGCCGGTGGTGACCGCCGTCGGCGGACTCGTCGACACGGTGCCCGATGCAGATCGCGATCCGAAGGGTCTCGGATTCGTGGCCGACGAGGTCACGACGGAACATCTGCTGGCCGCCATGTTCCGTGCGGCGCGCACGGTGTCGCGCAAGCGCGAGCGAGCGGCGCTGTGCAAACGGATGATGGCCGTCGACTGGTCGTGGACGGAACCCGCCGAGCGATACGCCGAGTTGTACGCAGGTTTGTGCCGGGCACGAACCTGATCGTCTTCCGTTCCCGCAGGCGCGGTACGGTCGCACATGATGGCTGTTGACCCGAACGTGCTCGTGATCGTCCTCGCCGGCGGCGAAGGCAAGCGATTGCAACCGTTGACGACCGACCGGGCCAAGCCGGCGGTGCCGTTCGCCGGGACCTACCGGATGATCGACTTCGCGTTGTCGAACTTCGCGAACGCCGGGTATCGCAAGATCGTGGTGCTCACGCAGTACAAGAGCCACAGCCTCGACCGCCACATCACCCAGACGTGGCGCTTCTCGGCGATGCTCGACGACTACGTCACTCCCGTGCCGGCCCAGATGCGCCGAGGCCCCTTCTGGTTCCAGGGTTCGGCCGACGCGATCTACCAGAACCTCAACCTGATCCACGACGAGAAGCCCGACATCGTCTGCGTGTTCGGTGCGGACCACATCTACCGGATGGACCCGCGTCAGATGGTCGAGGAACACATCGCGAACGGCGCCGGTGTCACCGTCGCGGCGATCCCCGTGCCGAAGCACGAAGCAACCGAGTTCGGTGTGATCGAGTCGGACGAGGACGGCAAGATCGTCGACTTCCACGAGAAGGTCGGCGATCACCCCCCACGATGCCGGGCGACGACACCCGCTGCCTGGCGAGCATGGGCAACTACGTGTTCAACACCGACACGCTGATCGACATCGTCACGCCCGACGAGAACCAGTACACCGACCTCGGTGGCGACGTGATCCCTGCGCTGACCGCCTCGGGCGACGCTCGGGTCTACGACTTCTCGAAGAACGTGGTGCCCGGGCAGGACGATCGGGAGCAGGGCTACTGGCGCGATGTCGGAACGCTCGATGCGTTCTTCCACGCGAACATGGACCTCATCGCCGCCGGTACCGGTCTTCAACCTGTACAACGACAAGTGGCCCGTGTTCACCAGTCGCAAGGCGCTGCCGCCTGCGAAGGTCTCGCGTGGTCGCGGTGGCGAACCGCCGTTCGTCGACGACAGCCTGCTCTGCCAGGGGTCGATCCTCAGCGGTGGACACGTCGAACGCTCGATCATCGGGCCGGGCTGCTTCATCGACCATGACGCTCACGTCACCGACTCGATCCTGTTCCCGGGGGTGCGCGTCGAGGCCGGCGCACGGCTGCATCGCTGCATCATCGACAAGAACGTGATGGTGCCCGCGTGGACCCGGATCGGGCTCGAGCCCGAGCTGGATCGCGAGAAGTTCACCGTCAGCGACGAAGGAATCGTCGTCCTGCCGAAGGACTACCAGTTCACCTGATCGACGGTCGGTGCTCGGCCGTCACTGCTTGAGCGCCCAGTACATCAGCCCTGTGGTGGTGTCGGCCGCGTTCCCGTTGGCGTCCCGCTCGGGCACCGTCGGATACTGGCCGTTGTAGGCGATCACCACGACGATGTCGCCGGGGCGCCACAGGCCTTCGGCCGACACCCGGTTGTACATCGTCTGGAACTCTCGGAGCCAACCCGACTGTGGGGAGTTCGGGGGACGGCTCGCCAACCACACGAACTTCTGGTCGGTCTGACGAGCGATGCGCAGTGCTCTGAAGAAGCCGTCTTCGTAGACGACGCCGTTGCACACGTCGTTCGGGCACTCGACGAAGACACCATCACCGTCGAAGACCGCACGTTCGCGCTCGAGCCGCCGCGGATCGGTGGTCGGCTGCCTTCTCCGTTGGGGTAGAAGTTCTGTGGCTGCCATCCGGTGAACACGTCGGTGTACCGGTCGTCTCCCGGGCCGTAGCCGGCGCGGTCGACGGCCCGACGTGCGTCGGCGACCGTTCTGCCGTCCCACCGAGCCGGTTGATCGGTGTAGAAGGTGAGCGCTTCGCGGTCGAAATCGATGCGGGGGTCGATGTCCTCGACGTAGTTGTAGGTCTCGACGAAGAACGACGAGTTCTGGAAGAAGGATTCGGTGATCAGCTGCCGGGTCCTGACCTTGTTGACCACGCGGGCGATCTCGCCGCCGGAGATGGCGGCGTTGTTTCCCCAGAGGCCGTCGAGGTTCTGGCGAACGTACGGCCACTGGGAGTCGAGTGCGCCGTTGTTGGCCAAGGCGTTGCTGCCGTGGAAGGCCATGAAGACCCGCGGTCGGTCGGGCGTGAGGTTGGCCGGCGGATCGACTCGCTCGGCCGGCTGGGCAGCTGCGGCAGGAATTCTGATCTCGCCTCGGGTCGTGGCGGCGGACACGACGACGGAGGTGGTGCCGACGCCGGCCACGGCGATGAGCGAGATGAGGACGGTTCGAAAGCGCACAGTGGTGTATCGGTCGGTCAGGACTCGGAATTGAATCGCACCGACCAGCACGGAAGGTAACACTTGGCTCGCGGGGTGACTCTTCAGCTGCGGCTGGTCGTCCAGAAGTCCTTCGGACGGATGGACCCGTGACCGGCGACCACCCAGCGCGGTCGTCAGGTGCCGGCGAGGCGCGCGACGACGGGGGCGAAGTCGTCGACCTCGCCGGCGCCGACGATCACGTAGCTGAAGCCGAATTCTTCGCGGCGAGCAACGAGCGTCGTCGCACGATCTGATCGACGTCGCCGATCAGCGCGAACGGCGATTCGGCGATCATCTGCGTCCTCGACGCCGATCATCCCGGCCATCGCAGAGATCTGAGCTTCGCGATCGTCGGTGACCGCTGACGAAGAAGGTCCGGACGTTCATTTCGATGTCGATCGAGGCGCCCGGCCTCCCGGGCCGCATCCGCGACGATCGCGACCTTGTCGATCACGGCGTCGCGGGTCATCGTCGAGATGGCCTCGGGGCCGATCACGCCGGCGTGGAGCGTGCCGTTCACACCGACGATGTCGGCTTCCCGAGCGGCGATGCCGAGCACACGTGTGCCCGCCGCCGCCGATGATCACCGGTGGGTGCGGGCGTTGAACGGGCTTCGGGAACCCGTCGTGACCGCGGATCGTGTAGTGCTCCCCGTCGAAGGAGAACGGCTCGGCGCCCATCACGCCTTTGATCACGGCGAGGCCTTCGACGAATCGGTCGATGCGCACGCCGGCACGGTCGTAGGTCATGCCCGCCTGCTCGTAGTCGGCGATCATCCAGCCGGCGCCGAGGCCGATCTCGACACGTCCGTCCGACAGCACGTCCATCGTCGCCAGTTCCTTGGCGAGCACGAGCGGGTGCTTGTAGTCGTTGTCGAACACGAGTGCGCCGGCGCGCAGCGTGGTGGTGCCGTCGAGCACCGCCTGCAGTGCCGAACATCGGTGCGAACTGTTCGTCGAAGTGGTCGGGCATCGTTGCGACGTCGTAGCCGTGGGCCTCGATCCGGCGAGCCTGCTCGGCCCAGCTCGGCGCCGGATCCGGACTTCTGGAGACTGCACGCCGAAGCGGAACGGCTTGATCGGGAACGGGCTGGTCTGATCGCTCATCGGTGCCATCCTGCCAACGGTGGCGACGGCGAACCCGGTCCGATGTCGGATCCTGGATGATCCGAACGGGTGGAGGCTCCGTGATGACACCTTCTGGGTCGCGAGCGCCACTAGCGTTGCGTCGCACTGTGCAACGGCTCGGACTGGATCCCCCGACTGCTGCTCGTCGTCGCGAGCGGCGCTCTGCTGATCGTCGCGATCGTCGTCGCCGTCGCGCCCGCGATCTGGTCGGCAGCGAACGCCCACTGCGAGGACCCGGTCGTGCTCCCCGAGTTCCAGCCGCTCGCGCAGCGCACGTACGTGTACGACGCCGAACGGCAACGAGATCGCGGTCTACGAACTCGAGAACTCCCAGCCGATCAAGTACGCGGACATCCCGCCGACGGTGGTCCAGGCGTTCCTGCTCGTGGAGGACAAGGAGTTCTTCACCCACGACGGCGTGAACGTCCGCAGTCTGTTCCGAGCCACGCTGTCGAACTTCGCGTCCGACGCACCGCAGCAGGGTGCCTCGACGATCACGATGCAGGTCGTCAAGAACGACTTCCTCGCCGGCCTCGAACGAGACGGGCGCTACAAGCTCCTCCAGATCCAGTACGCCAAGCGGCTGGAGAAGGAGATGTCGAAAGAGGACATCATGGAGCGGTACCTCAACACCGTGTTCTTCGGCAACAACGCCTACGGCATCCAGGCTGCCGCCGAGACCTACTTCGGCAAGACCGCCGCGCGACCTCGACTTCCTCGAGGCGGCGTTCCTCGCCGGCCTGGTCCGTTCGCCGTCGGGCTTCGACCCGATCAACGAACCCGAGCGCAGCCGTGCCCGCTGGATCCAGGTGCTCGACCGGCTGGTGACCGAGGAGATCCTCGACCGAGGACGAGGCCGAGCTCCTCGAGGACGACGTTCGTGCTGCCCGAGCGGGTGCAAGGTGATTCCCGGACCGTGAGAACTGCTCGCACGCTACTTCACCGAGGCGCTGCGCGACTACCTGCTGAACCGCTCCGACATCCTCGGCGACACTCCCGAGCAGCGGTACAACCAGCTGTTCCGCGGCGGTCTGCGGATCCACACCACGCTCGACGCCGGGCATGCAGGCAGGCTGCCGAGCAGGCCCGCGACGCTGCTTCCCGACACCGCCGAGGGGTTCGACGCCGCGATCGTGTCGCTCGACTCGCAGTCCGGCGCGATCCGGGTGATGGTCGGCGGACGTGGGTTCGAGCCGAACGAACGCGAGCTGAACATGGCGCTCGCGCCCACGCCAGACCGGGTCGAGCATCAAGTACTTCATCCTCGCGGCGGCGATCCAGGCCGGGCGCTCAGGCAGGCGACCAGATCGACGGTCGCCGAGGCTGCGCGCTCGCCGAGCGGCGATCCGAGCGAGCCGATCTTCCAGATCAACGGCGGCGTCGCCGGTCGACGTCGGCGACCTGCGCTGACATCACCGCACGCTCGATCAACTGCGGCTTCGCCCGGCTGTCGCAGATCGTCGGCCTCAACCGGGTGGTCGACACCACCTACCGGATGGCCGTCGTCGCCCTACCTCTACACGGGGCCAGCCCGACGAGCGAGCGTGAGCCGATCGAAGCCGTTCGCCAGCTACGCCACCGGAGCGAACGAGATGACGGTGCTCGACATGGCGGCCGGGATCCAGACCCTCGCCAACGAAGGCGTCCACCACGAGCCGTACTACGTCGAGTTCATCGACGATGCCGACGGCGAGCGCACTCTACACCCACTTCGACCCGGGCACCGCAGGTGCTCGACCGTGACGTCGGCGCTCGAGACCGTCGACATCATGAAGGGTACCATCACCGAGCGGCACCGGTCGACGCGAGGCGCCGCTCGCCGACGGCCGCCCGGCGTTCGGCAAGACCGGCACCCAGGAGGACAACACCAACGCCTGGTTCGTGGGCGGGACGAAGCAACTGTCGACCGCGGTGTGGGTCGGCGACCCCGACGCCTACACCCCGATGATCGGCATCGAGGGCTTCGACTTCCCGAAGATCCAGGGCGGCACGTACCCGGCCCGCGATCTGGAAGAGCGTTCATGGACGCCGCGCACGGCGTGCCTGCCGCTCGAGGACTGGGACGCTACCCGCCCCGCCGGAACGTTCCAACGCTCGCCTGGTCCTCCCGGGCAACGAGTGCGAGAAGGTGATCGTCAGCCGCTCAGGTGGCCAGCCCATCCGCAGGCCCCGGCCGAGGAAGCACCTGATCTGGCGGCCGAAGGATTCCAGACCGATCCGACACCGCCCGACGAGGAGGAAGCTCCGCCGCCCGCACCCGGGCCCGTGCAGACCACGCCGATCGTCGAAGTCTTCACACGAACGTCCAGCTCGGCACCACGATCCCGCCGGACAATCTCGACCCGAATGCTCCACTGCCGTCGGTGTCGCTCGGCCGCAGCATCAGCCCGTGCTGACCTGACACCGATTGCTGGTTCGTCGCGTTGGCCTGACGTTGCGTCGACCGTGGCATGATCAGTGGCGATGACCGACGCCACCGATGCTCCGGACCCGACCTCGCTCAGCGACTGCGGACCGTCTGCTCTGGTTCAACGAATCGACACCGAGGCCGATCAGCTCGCCAACCGTCGTGAACGGTTCGCCGAACGCGAGCAACTCGCAGCAGCATCTGGCCAGCTCGCGACGTGGGAACGCGATCGAACAGCGATGCAGAGGTCGGCTCGACGAACTGACCGTGGTGATCGAGACAGGCCGAGGGCGATGCGGCCGAGATCGAGAGCACAAGGTCCGGTTGGAGGCGCAGATGAAGACCGTCATCGCACCACGCGAGGCCGAAGCGCTGATGCACGAGATGTCCACGCTCGACGAGCAGACCGACGCGCTCGACACCGCCGAGTTGGAGGCGCTCGAAGAACAGTCCGATGTCGATGACCGGCTCACGGCTCATCTCGTCGTCCGAAGAAGCGCTGCGCGACGCGGTGTCGGTCGCCGACGGTGCACTGGAGCGCGTGACCGCCGAGATCGACCGTGAGCTCGACGAGCTGGCGCACGGAGGAACGAGGCACGAGGTGAGCTCGACGACGGAGTGCTCGCTCGCTACGACCGGGTGCGCGCATCGTCGGGCGTTGCCGTTGCGACGCTCACCGGGCACCGGTGCGAAGGCTGCCACCTCGACCTGTCAGCGGCGGAGATCGACGACGTCAAGGACGAAGCGGCTGCAGCCGACGGCGTTGCCGAATGCCCCAACTGCGGGCGCATGCTCGCGTCTGTAGCCACCCGTGTTCTTCTGGTTCATCGCCACCTCGGTGATCACGATCGGGTTCGTGTTCCGCGACCCCAGCTTCGACAACCGTCTGCTCCTGGTCGGCTCCGTGCTCCCCGCCGTCGATGTCGTGTTCGGCGGGGCTCGGGCGCTTCACAGCATCACGGTGAGCATCGCCTTGCTCGCTGCGGTGATGATCGCCACCAAGCGGGGCAGCGGCGTCCGCAAGACGCTGCTCGGGCTACCGATCGGCATGTTCCTGCACCTCGTCTTCGATGCCGCGTGGAACGACACCGCCACGTTCTGGTGGCCGATCACCGGCCTCGGATTCGACGACTCAGGGATTCCGATCGTCGATCGAGGATGGATCAGCGTCGCTCTCGAGGGCATCGGAGTCGTCGGGTGCGTGTGGTTGTGGCGACGCAATGCGCTCGGTGATCGGGCGAGACGACAGCAGTTCCTGCGTGACGGTCGCCTCGATGCCGTTCCCGATCGCTCAGCGTCCTGAACGTCCGGTCGCCCATGGCCCGCCGATCGTGTGACACACTCGCGAGGTGTTGATCTTGTTGCGCCACGGGCGTACTGCGGCGAACGAAGCGGGCCTGCTCCAGGGTCGCCTGAACCAGGACCTCGACGACCTCGGTCAGCAGCAGGCGATCGATGCTGCGGCCTACATCTCAGCGGAGGTCGGCGCCGTCGACGCGGTCGTTGCGAGCCCGCTCAAACGAGCCCAACAGACCGCTGCAGCCTTCGGCTCGAACGTCGAGACCGACGAGCGGTTCGTCGAACTGTCCTACGGAATCTACGAAGGGGTGCCCCATGCGGACGTACCGTCCGAGGTCTGGCAGACCTGGCGCAACGACTACTCCTACGTTCCCGAGGGCGGCGAGTCGCTGGCAGCGCTCGACGATCGTGTTCGCCTCGCATGCGCCGACCTGGTCGAGCGCGCTGCCCACGAGAACGTCGTGGTGGTGAGCCACGTTTCGCCGATGAAGTCGGCGGTGGCCTGGGCGTTGGGCGTCGACATCGGCATCTCGTGGAACTGCCACCTGGACCACGCTGCGATCTGTCGCATCGCCATCCGGGGTCGTCGCCCGGTGCTGCTCACCTTCAACGAAACGGCGTGACGGCGCTCCGGATCGCCTGACGTCGGCGTGCGGCGTCGAGTGCAATGGTGAGGCGACCTGTAAGCGGGGCACAATTCCGGCCGGCACCGTGAGCTGGGCCGATGCGCCCGAAATGTCTCCTGAGCAGGTGTTTCACCGTTCGCAACCGTTCACTACGTTTCGTTGTTTCTCGGTGTTTCGCGGACCTATCGTGGACCTATTGCGGACCTGGCGTTGGTGCCGAGGGGCTCCGCCGTCAGGCGAGTTCGGTGCAGATCGGCGATGCGGTGACGGCTGCGGCGTCGCTGTAGAGGCACCGGTTGCCGAGGTAGAGCTCGACGTCGACGCCGTCGAGAGCGGCGGGGAACTTGTCGGACGCGGCAGCGAAGTCGGCGACCGACGCGGACGCGATCATCGCCGGGTCGGTGTCGGTGCCGACGTCCTCCATATCGCTGACCTCGGCGGCCTGCTGCATCGCGGCCTCGCACGCGGTCAGATTGGCGCTATCGGAGGCGGAGCAGCCGGCAGCGAGGAGAGCGACGGTGCCGAGGGAGACGAGGGCGGTGCGGATGGTCATGCCCACCAGATCGGCACGCGCCGGCGGTGACTTGACCGGCGGTCGACTCGATCGAGGCGCGACGCGTCGTGAAGATCTCGGGCCGACGCTTCGGGCCGGCCTCGACGACCCGTCACGCGGCTCGAGCAGCGACGCGTGACGGCGATCGCCGGGCGACGTGTCGGGCGCCGGCGAGAGCGACGCACTCGAGTCGAGCAGCTCACGACGCGGTCGAGTGCGGCCACGGTGAACGCGTCGAGGCGCTGCAGGGTCGACACGTCGCACGTCGACGAGGGGACGCGTGCCGCTCGGGCCCAACGGTCACGGCTGGCCGTCGGTCGAGTACTCGGGCGACGCGTCGGCCGACGTCGAGCGCGACCCGTCGCGGCGACCAGGTCGAACGCGTGCGGCGACGGGGCGAATCTTGCTGACCTCTTGAGTGACTCGCGGCCTGCGTCAACCGATGGTGGACACATGGCGGAAACACGAATCAACGACGACGTCGCCCGACTGCGGCGCAACCTGGACCTCATCGAACGCGAGGCCGACAACGTGGACGAGCTGACGATGCTGTCGGCGCTCACGGTGCTCGGCCGGGCCGAGTCGCTCCTCGCTGGCGTCGTGGACGCTGCACGAGCGTCGGGCATGTCGTGGGACCAGATCGGCACCGGGCTCGGGATCACGCGCCAGGCAGCACACAAGCGGTTCGCACGGGCGCGCCGAGCGGTCCGAGGCCGCCGAGGACCGACGCGCCGAGGCCGACGCGTTCCGCACGGCCGAGCGCGACGCGATCGACGACGTCCTCGACGCCGGCGGTCGCTCCTGGGGCAAGTGGGAGAGCTGCGCCGTGGAGATGCCAGTCGAGGAACTCGTCGGGTGAGCCGAGCAAGGTGCCGGCGCCGGCGTACTCGGGTGACACAGTCCGAGCTCCCTTTCGGGGAATCCACCACGCCGGCGCCGACGAGCTTGCACGAGTTGCTCCCGCTCGACATGTTCGACGACGTCGAGCAGACGCACCGGGCGATCGCGCTGGCGCGGGAGCTCGGGCTCGATGCCTCCACGCGTCACGCCGAGCTGAGCGCGACGGCACGACGCGTAGTGCCGTGCCGGCGTCGCTCGGTTAACGACGCCGGCGGGGCGGGTCAGACGGCGCGGACGGCGACGAGGAGCCCATCGAGGAGCTTCGAGATGTCCGACGAGTTGTGGCGCACGCTGTGCTGCGCGAACGACAGGCCGCCGGTCGGGTCGTCCCATGCGGCGAAGTTCGGTCGCTGACCGTTGGCGGCGGCTTCGAGGTCGGTGATGATCTGACGGCGCAGCGAGCACTCGCGGGCGACGCCGTTGATGATCTCGCGGGCTTTCTCGATGGCGTCGACGAGCTCGTCGGGGGTGCGCCACTTCTCGTGGGCGAACACGTGCTCGCTCCACTTCGCGAGGTGCTCCTGCGTTGCCTGGTGCCATGCGACGCGGGCCGCTTCGAGAGCGATCGACGTTTCGAGCTCCGCTTCGGCAACGGGTTCGCCGAGCTCGCGGCACGTGCGGAGCGCGGCGGCGTGTGGCGAGTGCGTGAGGGTCGCACCGTCGGGGAACGAGGCGATGAGCGCGGCCTCAGCGGCCTGGTGATCGAGGGTCGCCGCGGCATAGGTCCTGCGCGCTTCGTGCAGCGCGGTCGGCAGCTCGACGACCGGGCGGGCCTCGGTCAGTTCGACGGCGTCGAGGGCGTCGTTGGTCCGCTTCTTGGTGGTGGTGGTGGCGGTGGCGGTGGTCATTGGGTGTCTCCTGGGGTGTTGGTGGTGGGGTGGGCTTCTTGCCACTCCTGGCGGGCCGTGGCGGCCTGCTCGGCGGTGGCGAAGACGGCGCCGGCGCGCAGCGCGTGCGAGAGCGCGCCGTCGGGGATTTGGCGGAAGTACTCGGGGTCACGCATGGACTCGGCGTCGAGGAACGGCGGCTCGTCGTTCGGAAGTTCGCCGAGCTGGTAGGCGCTGTTCGCGACGCCGGCGGTGGGGGAGGGTGCGGTCATGTGGTGGTGCTCTTTCTGTGTTGTGCTGAGAAGGGGAGGAGGTCGAACGATTCGGGTCGTGCGACGGTGTTCCACGAGACGCGGTCGAGCGCGGTTGCGCCGAGCCAGAACGCTTCGAGGTGCTCGGGGAGATCGCGGCCCCACGCTTTGACGAGTTCGATGGGGAGGTCGTCGCCGGCGTCGAGGAGCCGGCGGAGCTCGGCGCCACCGGCGCGAAGCTTGCCGTCGATGGCCTGCTCGTCGGAGCGAGCGACCGACGTTTCGGTTGCCTCAGCGCTCACGAGATGGCCGCCACGAGGTCGCCACACGGTCGAAATCGAGCGCGGCCGCGCCGCGCAATAGCGTGGATCGCGGCGCACAACGGACCGCGGCGAAGACGTGGCGTGACCTGGGGTTATGGGGTCGCGAGGCCTTTTCGGGAAACCTGTCCGCGCATCCTCGCGCAGCCCCCCTTGACCCCGAAGGGGTTTCGGCTCACGCTGCTCCCCCACCCCTCGCGTCAATCACGCGGCCTCCGAGCGCGACCGCGCGCGCAGCTTCGGCGGCTGACTTGGCTTGGTGGCACGGGCGCTTGTGGATGGGGGCCATGTTGGATTCGTCGTCGGCTCCGCCCTCGGCTCGGGCGATGACGTGGTCGGCCTGGTCGGCGCCGGGCTTGCCGCACACGTGGCAGATGCCTCGGCCACGGGAGATCGACGCGCTGTGCGCGGCGCTGTTCGTCCCAGCCGGAGAGGGTGGTACGGGGGGCGAGGCCGGGGCGGCGAGTCCACGGCTTCTCGGCCGGATGATCGGCACACGGTCGGAGGTTGGGGCACCACGGGTCGGCGCACGGCGAGGCGGGTTTCGATGGCACGGTGTCAGCTCCTCGGGGTCGGGTCAGCCGGGCGCACGGGGCGATTCGAGTGTGTGGGTGGGGGAGGGATCGGCCGCCGATCAGGTCGCTTCGAGGTACTCAACGACGGACCGGACGGCGCCGGCAGAGTCAGCGACGGCGATGGGTCGGTGCCCGTCGTCGTCGTCGACCGACGTGTCGACGGGCTCGAGCTGCGACGGGTGCCGCCAGCTCGGGCGTCCCTGTTCGCTGCTCGGCTCGCGGCAGCTCGGGCGCGACGCCGAGCCGAGGGCGACGGACGTGGATGGTACTGGCGCGGCATCAGTCTTCGACCTCGTCGTCGGCCGGAGCGAACTGGTGGACGAGGCGCAGCTCGCGGGATGCTGAGCGGAGGCGGCCGAGCTGCATGTCGGGCGCCGCGCCGGCGTTCACGGCGTCGGTGACCTCGATGACGAGGTCGCGCAGTTTGAGGAGCTCGACGACAACGTCGAGGTCATGCTCGGGCATCTCGCCGACGAACTGCTCCACACGCTCGACGAGCGAGGGCGGCGGCTTCTTGCGGGCGGTGGTCATGGGTTGGTTGCTCCTGTCTCGGTGGTCGGTGGGTTCGAGGTGTCGACGCCGTCGACAAGCGACGTGTCGGTCGGATCCGCATACGACGGTTCGGCGGCCTGGGCGCGGTGCGCAGCGACTTCGGCCTCGACTTCGGCGCGTAGCCACATCGGTTCGGGTGAATCCACGTCGGTTGGGCGCATTTCTTGTCTGGCCGGAATTGCGTGATCGGCGGGAGGTGTTTCACCGTGAGAATTCATCGGATTCCGGTCCTTGCTGTTCGGTGAGCTGGGGTGACGCGGTCAGCTCTCTGACCGCGGGCTGGCCGGAGGTTGGCCCAGGGGAGAGAGTCGGGGCGGAAGGGGTGTTTTCTGGCCGCGCGGTTGGCCCGAGGCCAGAAAGCTGGCCGCGAGAGCGACGGCGTTTCGCGGCCTTCGAGAGCCTCGGGCCGCCGGGCGGCACGGCGCCAGGAGCGAGGAGCGGCCGCCCGTCGGCGCGCTCGTCGACCCACTGCTCGGGAGTCCGCTGGCGCTTCTGTGAGTTGCACTGACGGCACGCAACGACGCAGTTGTCGAACGTGCTCGGCCCCTTCGGGTCGACGTGGTCGTAGGTGCCGCCGTCGGGTCCATTGCGGTTCTCCCACACGACGCGCATGCCGCAGTACCGGCACATGCTCTCATCGCGCTTCTTGGATGCGTCGGGTGAGGTCGCGGTCCTTCTCGCACGCGGCGCCGCTTCAACTTCGCATCGAGGGCGTCGGGATCGTTCCACGTCGCGACCTCGATCTGCTCGGACCAGTCGAGTTGCCAACCGTCGTCGGCCTCGGTCAAGTAGCCGCCGGCGAGGAGCTCGGCAACGGCGGTGTCGCATCGGCTCGGCGTGAGGTAGTGGTTCGTTGATCGGATGAGCAGACCGGCCGGCACGAACCCGTCGCGGTGCGTGGCACGCGACCACGCGCGCATGGTGGACAGCGCGAGGTAACCGTCGGCGGAGAGCTCGAAGTCACGGACGACGTTCGGCCGCACGAGCAGGTACGGCGTCGAGATGTTGCGGCCCGCCGGCGGATTGGATGGCGGCCGCGTCACTCTGCATCACCGACGTCCTGTTCGTGTCTGGTGTGCGTCGTTTGCGGTGCGTAGAGCCGGTCGAGTTCCGAACGGTTCTCGTGGAGCGCGTCGCTTCCACTCCTCGGCGGTCGCGGTGCGAATGTCGAAGATCGGACTGCCCGCCGAGGCCGGGCGCGGTCACGATGCCGTGGCGTGGTGGGTCTGCTCGTCGAGCCAACGGTCGAGGTCAGCCCGGCGGTACCGAACATGGCGACCGACCTTGATGTAGGTCGGACCGGTTCCCTGGTAGCGCCACTTGACGAGGGTGGCCTCGGGGACGTCGAGCTCGATGGACACCTCGGGTGTCCCGAGCAGCGGAGCACGTTGCGTTGAGTTGATTGCCATAGCGATATAGTGCCAAGTGAATTGCAAGGCGACTACGGTCAAGTTTGGAGCGAAAGAGTGCAAAGTCGATGAGTAAGAGACGGCGACAGGTGGCGGGCGGATGGGTCGAGGCGGAGATGCGCCCGATGGTGCGGGTCGGTGAGCGGATGCTGCCCGCACGCATGTCGGCGCGGTTCGACCCGGTGAGCGGTCAACCTGCCGTCGAGCTCGACATCGAGGTCCTCGACGGCCGGCCGCAGTGTCGGCGCGTTGTCGTCGAATCGGACCCTGGCGGTTTCGAGGTACGGCCGGCCGACTTGACGGCGATTCAGCTCGACAAGCTCGTTGCCGCAACGGGCGCCGCATTGGCGCTGAGCATTGAGCCAGCGGGAAGCGGTTCACGGCTGGCGCCGCTGTCGGATGCCGACATCGAGGAGGCCGACGCGATGTTGCGCGGAGCGCGGCGGGCAGCGCGCCGGCGAGGCGCCATCGATCTCGACGAGGTCGCCGAGGTCTACCGCGAGCACTTCGACAACCATCCTGTCGAGGCAGTCGCCAGCGCATTGGAACGTCGGGCGTCGTCAGGCCGGCAACTACATCCGGCGAGCTCGCGACACGCGAGCAAGTCGCCACCAACCACGCAGGGGAGGAAGCGGGCATGAGCTCGATCTCGAAGCGGAAGAACTCGAAGGGCCGCACGGTGTACCTGGCCCGTTGGAGGGAGCACCGCGGCGCGCCGGAGCGATCGCGGCAGTTCGGGCGGAAGATCGACGCGGAGCAGTTCCTCGTCGGCATCGACGGCTCGAAGCTCGAAGGCTCCTACGTCGACCCGGCGGCCGGTCGGATCACGTTCGGCGAGTATGCCGAGGGGTGGCTCGATCGGAAGCGGGCGACGGTGAAGCCGTCGACCTCGGCCACGTTCGCCAGCCACCTCAGCGGGCACATCATCCCAGCGTTCGGGGTCGCGCCGCTGCGGTCGATCACTCGGGAGCAGGTCAAGGCATGGGCCGGTCGATTGCAGCCGGGACTCGCGCCGACCTCGGCGCGTGCGGTCGCGTTCACGCTGGCGGCTGTGCTGCGCGAGGCCGTCGACGACGGGCGCATCGTCAAGAATCCGGCGGAGCGCATCAAGGTCGGCGCCAAGACCGAGCGACGGGTCGACCCGATGCACATCGCGGCACGTCTCGGGCAAGGTGCCGGCGCTGGCCGAGGCGATGCCGCGCCGGTGGCGCGCCGCTGTGCTCCTCATGGCAACGACAGGGCTGCGTCTCGGCGAGTGCATGGGGCTCACCGTCGACCGGGTGGACTTCCTCCGCCGGACGATTCGAGTCGACCGGCAGCTCGTCGGCGGCGACGACGTGTTCGGTACGCCCAAGACGCGAGCGGGCGTCCGAACGATTCCCGTGCCGGCCGAGGTCGTCGAGCTGCTCGCGGCTCATCTCGCCGAGTACGGCGCCGGCGAGCACGAGCTCGTGTTCTCCACGGATGCCGGCCGGCCGGTGACCCGCGGTCGCTGGTCGCACCAGTACCGCAAGGCGTGTGCCGAGGTCGAGCTCGTCGGCCGAACGCGCACACACGACCTCCGCCACGTCGCAGCGTCGTCGCTCATCGCCGGCGGCCTATCGATTCCGGCGGTGCAGGCCGTTCTCGGGCACGCTTCGCCAGCCGAAACGCTCGACGTCTACACGCACCTCTGGCCGACTGACGAGGAACGCACGCGTGAGGCGATCGAGGCAGCGTCGGCGGAGTGGCTGAAACCGACTGCGGACCTATCGCGGACCTGAGCGCGCCGTCGAGACACGTTTCCCCTGGTAGATGAGTCGGCAATGGTGAGGCGACCTGTAAGCGGGGTTCTGTAAGAGCTTGCGCTCCCGATGGCCATCCATCTGTGCGGTCTACCCGAGCGAAACGGACGGGCCGCCCATCGCTCTGCTCGACCTTGCTCCGAGTGGGGTTTACCGAGCCGACGCCGTCACCGACGCCGCTGGTGCGCTCTTACCGCACCGTTTCAGCCTCACCTGTGATCGCATCGCCGAAAGCGAAGCGATCCATCGGCGGTCTCTCTCTGTTGCACGTCCGTCAGGTCACCCCGACCTGGCTCTCGCCAGCACTCTGCCCGATGGAGCCCCGACTTTCCTCGACCCGTGCGAGCACGAGCCGCGACCACCCGGTCACCTCACCATTGCGCAAGTGAGCCTAGGGCGCCGAGCGCCGCGATCGATCAGCTCGTCAGGCGTTGGGTTCGAGTTCGCTGTAGACGAAGCTGTTGGCGGCTGGCGTCTGCAGGACGACGCTCTCTCGGACGGCGTTGAGGTCCCCAGGGCCGGCCTTGATCTCGATCTGAGCGGTCTCGCCGAACACCGAGTCGACAGCGAAGTGGGGGATCTGCCCGCGCTCTGTCGGTGCGACGTCGTCGCCCACGAGCGCCGGCGAGATGTATCCCTCGGCACCACGGATGGCGATGGCGAGCGCAGCGGCGTGCCGGGCCTCCAACAGTGCGGCGTCGAGGTGTGCGACACGAGCGTCGACGCTCGCGGCGAGCGACACCAGTTCCTGGTGCGACGCTGATGCGAGGCTCTCGAGTGCCTGGGCGAACGCCATCACGTCGTCGGACACAGCGCCCTCGAGACGGGTGAAGGTGATCTCGTCGCCGACGGACGGGTCATCGATCGAGCTGGTGGCGGTGATCTCGCCCTGCGCCGTGGAGACGGTCTCCGCGATGTCCACCAATTCGCCGAGGACCTGGACCCGAATCGAGCCGTCCGTCGTCAGCAGTGACGATGCCGACGACGTCCGACTGGATCAACTCCAACGTCGGTTGGACCAACCGATCCATGAACCAGGGGTTGGGCGTCGTCCACGGCTGCCCGCCGGCGGCTTGGGTCAGTTCGACCATCCGGTCGGCGACGGTCTGATGATCTTCGATCAGGCGATCGATGAGCGGCTCGATGTCAGCGGGGATCACGCCGTCGAGGCCGAGCGCCGTCTCGTACACGGCGATCGCCGTGTACTCGAGCGAAGAAGCGGTGCGCAGCAGCACTGCAGAATTCACTTCGAAGTCCTGCGGAGCGGTGATGACCGGAGCGTTTCCGACGCGGCCGGGGGCGTCGTCGCCACCGCGGTTCTCGCCGCACGCCGCGACGAGAGCCGCCAACGTGACGGTCAGTCCGCCGGCCTTGAGGGCTTGGCGCCGGCTGGTGCGAGTATCGAGTTCGAGCTTCATCAGGCGTCGTCTCCGAGTGTGAGTGCGGACTCTTCGTTGCCGAACAGCACGTCGAGGTCGTCCACGCCCAGCAGATCGGCCAACACGGTGGCCTGGCGGACTTCGGTGAGCGCGATCGAGGCGGTGAGCCGGATGGCGTCGTCGCTGTCGTATCGGCTCATGAGTTCGGTGTGCGTGGCAGCGGTGGTCTGCTCGAGACTGTGTGCCGCTGCCAAGAAGCCATCGAACGATCCGGTGAACTCTGCGGTGTTCGCCTGCACGAACTCGGCGTCCGCAACTCCCGCCGACAGTCCGGACGCCCCGGCGATCGCTTGACCGTAGGCCTGATGATTCTCAGCCATCACCAACACGGCGGCCGACAACCCGTCGGGGACGCCGGCTTCCTGTCGCGCCCGGTAGAGCTCGCTTGCGGCGAATTCGAGGCCGATGACCTGCTCGAGGATGTCGATGTCACTGGCGGTCGGAACGTTGGGCCGTTCTTCCAGGACCTCGACTTCGTCGTCGGCAGCGAAGGCTGCGCGATCGACCAGGAGGGCGGCGGCGAGCCCGCCCAGACCGGCGGCGCCGGCGAGAGTGACGAGGCTGCGGCGCGACATCGACGTATCGACGTCGCAATCAGCGGTTTCGAGATCCACGGGGGATGGGTCCTTTCGGGGTCATGCGACTGCGGCCCTCCTCGGAGGGCATCGGAGCGATTCTAGGGCGACGCGACCCGTGAACACGGGATTCGTCCATTCGTGAAGTGACTCGTGGGTGAGTGGTGAGGTGGGTCGCAGATCGACCGCTGCGCTGCTGCTGGTGGAGGGAGCGTCCATCAGAAGTCCAGTGCCGACAGATCGGGATGCCAGGTCCTGGCACGTTCCAGCGCGTCGGTCCAGCGCGTGCGCGTCGTTCGATCGGTCGACGCCAGGCGTCGGCGCAGAGGTGGCGGACGGACGCCAGAGCGTCGCGACGTCGTCCAGGTCGGTCCATCGTCCGACGGCGAGGCCAGCGAGGAAGCCGGCGCCGCGTGTCGTTGCCTCGGTGGTCGGTGAGACCTCGATTCGACAGTCGGTTGCGTCGGCGAGTGCTGCAACGAGGGTCGGGTTGACGGACATCCCACCGTCCAGCCGGATGCTGTCGATCTCGACGCCGGTGTCGGCGGTGGCGGCATCGAGGAGATCGGCGCAGCGATGTGCCACTCCCTCCAAGACGGCGCGAACGATGTGTGCACGGTTGGTTCCTCGGGTGAGGCCGAGCAGCGTGCCGCGAGCGCCGTAGTCCCAGTCGGGTGTCCCCAGGCCGAGCAGCGCAGGGACGTAGACGACGCCGTCCGTCGAGTCGCAGGTCTGAGCGACGTCGTGGCTCTGAGCGCTCGACTGGATGATTCCGAGGTCGTCCCGCAGCCAGTCGACGTTGGTTCCAGCGGACAGCATGATCGCTTCAGCACCCCAGGTGAGCTCACCGCCGAGTTGCCAGGTGGGGAGCGCGTAGGTGCCCGCCGGGTTCCTCTCGATCTCGGTCGGAGCCGGTGCACCGGTGACGAGATCGAGCATGCCGCCGGTGCCGAGGGTGAGCTTGGCGGTGCCGGGTCGTACACATCCCTGACCGATGAGTGATGCCTGCTGGTCGCCGATCAGGGCTGCGATCGGAGGTGTGCCGGCCAGTGCTGTGGCGTGTCCGATGATGCCCGACGAGTCGACGACCTGCGGCAAGATCGCTTCGTCGATGCCGAACTCGGCGAGGCGGTCGGCGGCCCATGCGGATCCGTCGGCCACGCGCATCCCGGTCGTGGTGGTCGACATGTTGGTGCCGTCGCTGACGTGGACGGCGCCGTCGGTGAGCGTCCACGCGATCCATGCGTCGATCGTGCCGAAGCAGAGGTCGCGACCCGCGAGATCGCCGGAGTTGGCGAGTAGCCATGCGAGCTTCGTGATCGACTGATTCGGTGCGATCGACCAGCCGTGGGTGGCTTTGGCCACGATGCATTCGGTGATCGTGCGCAGGTCCTGCCAGCCGAGTCCTGGGCCGATCGGCTCGCCGGTTGCCCGGTCCCACACGACGGTGCTCGCTCGTTGATTCGTGATGCCGACAGCCGTCACGGGGGAGTCGACGGCAGCGATCGCGGCGTGGCTCGCGTCGAGCACGAGGTCGGCGAGGCGGGCGGCGTCGAACTCGACGAGGCCGTCGAAGGGACGCGACGGCGGGTTCGGTCGGTACTCGTAGTGGACGATCTCCAGGTCGTCGTCGACGATCGCGGCCCGGAGACCGGTCGTCCCGACGTCGACGACCAGGAAACGAGTCGGCCGTGTCGGAACTCATCGGCGACTCGACGGCACGAAGCCGCTGGCCTGGAGACGGCTCCCGAGAAACCCGCCGACGAGCCCTGCTGCTGAGATGACCGAGAGGGTGAAGAAGATCGCGAACCACGGGATGTCCGTGCCTCGGGCGAGACGGACGACCACGAAGGCGACCTCGACCACGAGATAGGTGCCGATCGCTGTGACGAGTGCGTGGCTCAGCGGCGTCGCCGTGCGTTGCACCCACGCTGCGCACCCGGCACCGATCACGAAGAACGTCACGAACAGGACGAAGAACGGCGCGTTGAGGCCGCCCGAGTCGCTGCCGACGACCGCAGCGAGGATCCGGAACGGCACAGCGAGCGTGACGCACACCGATGCTCCGGCGCGGAGCGCGTCGACGTCCCAGCGTCGGGGGAGCACCGACTCGATCTGGGCGACGCGGTCGTCCTCTGTCATCGTCGACATCGTGTCACGGTGAGCGGTTGTGACCCCAACCGGTCGCGGCCTGATCGGCTCGCGATGCAAGTACCGTTGTCCGCCGTGACCAGGAACGTCGACGATGGCTGGTCTGGTCGTCCCAGCCCGTCCATCGTGACGGGGACGGTCGATTCGTCGAGCACCGCCGTTGTGCAGGGAGCTCCGCAGTGACGACGACGTCCGATCCGCTGCACGCGCTGTACACCGACGAGGCCGAGGTCCGTTCCGAACTGGCACGGGTCCAGGACATCTGCCACGGCTGTCGGCAGTGCATCGACCTGTGCGGATCGTTCCCCACGTTGTTCGACATGCTCGACCGGATGTCCAGGCCGTCGGCCGGGCTCCTGACGCCGGCCGAACAGGACCAGGTCGTGTCCGAGTGCGTCCACTGCACGCTCTGCGCTGTCGATTGCCCGTACGGCCCGCAGCAGAACGACCGATCGAGGAACGGCTCAGCGGGGAACGGTGCGGCGGCGCAACAGGCCGACGTCGACGTGCCACGCCTGATGTTGCGGGCGCGGGCGATGCAGTTCGAGCACGGTCACCTCGCAGGAACCGGCAAGAAGGCAGCGCGAGTCCTCGCTCGACCCGACCGGGTCGGGCGCATCGCAACCCGTGTCCCGAGCATCGCGAACGCGGTGATCGGCTCGAAGACCGGTTCACGACGTCGCAGACTCCTGGCCCGACTCACCGGAGTCTCCGCAGATCGACACCTCGGGACCTTCGCCGCGCAACGCTTCTCGGCCTGGTTCCGCGAGCGGCCGACGATCAAGCTGCATCGACGTCAGGCCGCGGTCATGGTGTTCCCGACCTGTCTCGTCGAGTACCAGGCGACGTCGATCGGCAAGGACCTCGTCAAGGTGTACGAACGCAACGGCGTCGAGTGCGGCGTCTCGAGCGCCCGCTGCTGCGGGGCGCCGCTGCTGCACGCCGGCGACATCGCTGCGTTCCGCAAGGTCGCCGAGAAGAATCTGTCGCAGCTGGCGACGGAGATTCGCGACGGCAAGGACATCGTCGTTCCTCAGCCGGCGTGCGCGCACGTCCTGACCGTCGATTCGGTCGAGCACGTCTCGAGCGAGGACGCTCGGGTCGACGCAGCCCTGGTCGCCGAGCACACCTACGACGCCTCGGGCTACCTGGTCGGTTTGCACCGCGGTGACGACTACGTGCTCGACACGGACTTCGAAGGCGAGACCCACCGCCGCATCACGTATCAGGCATCGAGCCACATGCGAGCCCGAGGCGTGGGCTACCCGAGCCGGGATCTGATGCGGCTGACGGGCGCCAGGATCGAAGTGATCCAGGAGCCGTCGGGCGTGGGTGGGATCTGGTCGTTGCGCACTCGCACGGATGCTGACGATTCGACGACGCAGCGGTTGGCGGAACGGGTTGCAGCAGGCACGGGCGGTGTCGTCGCCAGCGACTCACACCTCGCCAGCCTCGCCATCGCGGAGCGCACGGGCATGATGCCGATCCATCCGCTGCAGGTCGTCGCGAGGGCCTACGGCATCCCCGACGAGATCTGACCGCTGGTCCCGCTGTCAACTTTTCCTGGCGCGCGAGCGTCACACCCTCTAGATTCCCCCGCAGCGGTGGCTGGGGACGCGACCGCACAGGATCAGTCTGGGCCAATGGGGGCAATGACGTGTCGATACAACAGATCACTCCACAAGATGACAAGTGGTGGGACCTCGGAGCATGCAAAGGGTTGGAGTCTTCGATCTTCTACCCCGATGACGAGCCGGAAGCGCAAGCCGCGAAGACGGTGTGCGACGGGTGTGCCGTTCAGTCGGCGTGCCTCGACCACGCACTGAGCTTCCGCGAGAAGTCCGGCGTCTGGGGCGGGGCCACAGAACGCGACCGCCGTCGCATCCTGCGACAGCGACGACGTCCGGCCTGACTCGACGGCGACCGTCGGCAACTGCTTGGTTGCTGCCGCTCGCCGCCGCGTACGCTCACGCGCATGTCTGAGATCGATGACCGGGGCGGATGGGCGACCGTGCTCTCAACGCTCATCGCCGGCAATGACCTGACCGCCGAGGTCGCGGGTGCGGCGATGTCCACGATCCTGTCGGGCAGCGCCACAGCGGCACAGATCGCCGGCTTCGTCGTCGCACTCCGCGTGAAGGGCGAGTCCGTGGACGAGTTGGCCGGGATGCTCGACGCAGCGATGCGCCAGGCCGCCATCGTTCCGTTGACCGAAGACGAACGCAGCGGCGCAGTCGACGTCGTCGGCACCGGTGGCGACGGGTCCCATTCGATCAACGTGTCGACCATGGCCGCGATCGTCGCAGCGGGCGCAGGCGCGTCGGTCTGCAAGCACGGCAACCGGTCGGCGTCGTCCAAGTGCGGCACGGCCGACGTACTCGAACTGCTCGGCGTCGCGATCGAACAGACGCCGGACGGTGTCGCAGCATGTGTCCGCGACGCCGGCATCGGCTTCTGTTTCGCTCCGGCGTTCCACGCCGCGTTCCGCTTCGCCGGGCCACCCCGACGTGAAATGGGCGTGCCGACAGCGTTCAATCTGATCGGACCGATGGCCAATCCCGGTCGCGTGCGCAATCAACTCATCGGTGTCGCCGATCCGCAGTTCGCGCCGACGATGCTGGGCGCACTTCAACGCCAGGGCGTCACGAGCGCCTGGGTGGTCCACGGTGACGGGCTCGACGAGCTCACGACGAGTGGCATCTCGCACGTGTGGGAACTGAGCAATGGCGAGCAGCGGTCGTTCACCATCGATCCAGCCGACGTCGGGATCGCCAGTGCGACGAGCGACGACCTGCGAGGAGGCGAGCCGGAGGAGAACGCCGAGGCCGTCCGTCGGGTGCTGGCCGGTGACCGCGGTCCGCACCGAGACGTGGTGGTGCTCAACGCCGGTGCTGCCCTCCTCGTGGCTGGACGCGCCGACGACCTCGCCTCGGGCGTGGAACTGGCCGGGGCGGCGATCGACGACGGCCGGGCCGCCGCCTCCCTCGACCGCTTCGTCACCGTGTCGCAGGCGCAGGCCCCAGCGTGACCGACGCCGCGCTCACCGTTCGAACTCCAGCATCGTCTGCCAACCTCGGAGCAGGCTTCGACGTGTTCGGCATGGCGGTCGACTTGTACGCCGATGTCGGTCTCGGTGACGCACCCGACGACGCGCACCAGGTCGACGAGCATCATCCGGCACGGATCGCGTTCGACCGCATCGGTGGCAGCGGTCCGATGTGGCTGCGCACCAACATTCCAATGGCGCGTGGCCTCGGGTTCAGCGGGGCGGTGCGGGTCGGCGCTGCGGCCCTGGCCGTTGCGCAGTCGGGGCGATCCATCGACGATGGTGCCGTCGGAGATCTTGGCGGTCACGACCGACTTGGAAGGTCACGGCGACAACGTGGCGGCGTCGCTGCACGGCGGGGTGGTCGCGTACGTCGAGGGGCGGGCGATTCCGTTCGTCGTCGGGCCCGTGCTGGGCGGCGCTGCGTTCGTGGCGTGGGTTCCCGACGTGACCACGTCGACCGACAAGTCGCGCCAGGCGCTCGGCGACACCGTCGATCGAGCAGCCGCCGTCCACAACATCGGTCGAGCGACCCAGTTCGCCTTGGCGTTCGCCCACGACGACCCCACACTGCTCGAGGAGTCCACCTCGGATCGGTTGCACCAGACATCGAGGCTGGCGGGCATCCCCGGCGCGACCGACGCAGTTGCCGCGGCGACGGCAGCAGGCGCATGGTGCTCGTGGCTGAGCGGAAGCGGGCCGACCGTCGGAATGCTCGTGCCCGCTGCTCGCGGCGACGAGGTCGCAGCAGCGTTGCCGTCAGGCGCTCACGCGAAGGTGCTCTCGATCGACCCACTCGGTGCCCGCCTGATCTGACGCTGTGCGTCCTGCCCGAACCGTCGATGTCATGCCGCTCGGGACAGCGGAGGGATCTTCTCGATCGACGTGATCGGAAATCCCCAGGTGCCGCTGCACGTCACGGTCAGCCGTTCGGCGTGTTTGTCGAAGAACTTCGCGAGACACAACGCTTCGTCGGCGTGCTCGCGAAGAACGGGTGCTCCGACCACGATGCTGCCGAGCGGACCGATCGGGAGCGCTGAGGTGAGCGTGGTACTCGTACGCGTGTCGACCAGATGGCCGTCGGCGAGGACCCAGGTGATGTCGCCGGAGGTCACCTCGGTGTGCAGGGCGCGGCCCAACGCATCGAGGAGTTGCGTTCGACGGATGGCTCCGAGCAGTGCGGAGAGACGATCCCGCGTCATCGCCGCCTCCTCGAACCGTTGCTGACCGGCGAGGGATCGCATCCGGTCGCCGAGACGCTCGACGACGAACGAGGGCTCGCCGGTGAACGCACGCGATGCGTGTTCGACGGCGGCTGCGTACTCGGCGGGATCGGCCGTGCCGGAGCACGGGCAGTGGGCCACACCCAGCTGGGCGGCACGACACACCGGAGCATCGAGTGGTGCGGTGTAGTTCCGGCTCAGTCGTTGCGTACAGCGCCGCAGCGGGATCGCCGTCTGGAGCGCCTCTTGCACGAGGGACGCCATCTTGCGCGACGGCAGCGGGCCGAGGTGCAACCCGTGTCTGGCCGGATTCTTCACGATGCTGAGCCGCGGCCACGCCGTCTCGGTGTCGAGACGGAGGTAGCAGTACTTGTTCGCCGTGGTCCCGCGCCGGTTGTATCGGGGAAGCAGACTCCCGATCATGCGGGTCTCGACCACCTCGGCCGTGAGGGGGTCGGGCAGTTCGACGTGGCCGATCGCCTGCGTCTCGCGGAGCATCGGGCCGATCTTGCGGCGATCGTCGCTGCCGAAGTAGCTGCGTACCCGCTGACGTAGGTTCGTTGCCTTGCCGACGTAGAGCACGTGATCGCCGGCCCCACGGAAGGTGTACACACCCGGCGATCGGGGGAGCCCGGCGGTCAGTTTGAGCTTCGGTGCCATCGGATGGCCGCCGATCTTGCCGAGCGCGACGAGGTCGTCCAGTCCGAGGACGCCGAGACCCGAGGCGCGTTCGATCAGCAGGTGCAGCAGGTCGGTCGTTGCGAGCGCATCGTCGAGAGCACGGTGGCTCGGCTGGTGGTCGAGCCGCAGACGTGAGGCGAGCGTGGCGAGTTTGCAGTTGGGGACCTCGTCGCGGACCAGCCGGCGAGCCAGATGCACCGTGTCGACGACGGTGCCGTTCCATTCGGGACGTTCCGCACGGCGAAGTGCGGCGCGGATGAAGCCGACGTCGAACTGAGCGTTGTGGGCAACGAGCACGGCGTCGCCGAGAAAGCTCAGCAATGACGGGAGTACCGACTCGATGCGGGGGGCGGGAGCGACGAGGACGTCCGTGAGGCCGGTGAGCACCGAGATCTTCGGCGGTATCGCTCGGCCGGGATTCACGAGCGTCTGGAACGTGCCGAGGCACTCGCCACCCCGGACCTTGACCGCACCGACCTCGGTGATCATGTCGTCGTTGCGATTGCCGCCGGTCGTCTCGAGATCCAGCACGCAGAACGTCACGTCGGCGAGTGGCATCCCCAGTTCATCGAACGAACGTTGCAACATGTGATGTGAAGCGGCCCCAACTCGCATCAGAGTGAGTGAACACGAACACCTGTACTCCTGTCAAGCTCGAGTGGTGGTCGAGGTCCTGGCTCGGGTCTGGTCGAAGCGCGGTCGGGCAGGCGGGTGGCGTGGCCGGTAGGTTCCATCCATGAGCGAGGTCGAGCATCGCCATCTCCGGTCGGCGCTGGAGTTCGCCGTGCTCATCGCCACCGAGGGCCAGAAGCGGCGGCCGCCGCTGAACTTTCCGAAGGAACTCAAACCGTTCCTCTCGAAGCAGAGGATCTCCACCGGTGCACTGGGTCGCGTCCGGCGGATCATCGAATCGGACGGGGTGTTCCGGTCCGCGATCTCCGCAGGAGCGCTGCCGGAGCTGGTGGACGACGTGGGACGACTGTGGCTCGCAGGTGAGCGCGGCTGGGAACAGCGTGCCGTCTCCCTCCTCGACGCAGAAGCGGCCGACAACGAGTCGAGGGACCTGCAACGAGATCTCAAGCGCTCCGAGAAGCGACGGGTCGCAGCAGAGCAGGCAGCAGCACGCATCCAAGCCGAGGTGCTCGTGCGCGACCAGAGCATCGCGACACACCTCACCGAGCTCGACGAACTCCGAGCCGACGTCATGAAGGCCACGGAGGCACTCTCCGAGGTGCGAACCGAGTTGATCGACACGCGCAATGAGCTCCGCCATGCTCGCGACCGCGAAGCCGCAGCTGTGCGACGAGCGGACGCAGCCCCGAGTGATGCCGGCATCGCAGAGGCGCGGCCGGAAGCAGCCACGCCGAACGCGACCCACGACGCCCTGGTGGCAGCCGAAGCATCTCGCGCCGCAGCAGCAGCTCAGACGCGGCTCGAAGAAGCGCTCGACGCGTCGCGCCTGTTCACCGGCGAGTTGGAACGGCTCCTGACAGGCGCGGACGACGACCTGCCGGGGCGATCGACCGCACCGAGTTCCACGTCTCGCCGAAGCGAACGCACGCCGATCCCGTTGCCCGGAGGAGTGATCTCGACCTCGGCGCAAGCAGCCGAACATCTGGTGCGCTCCGACGCTGCGATCCTGGTCGACGGCTACAACGTGGCCAAGCTCGGATGGCCGGGCCGGTCACTCGAAGAGCAGCGCGATGCGCTCCTCAACCGAACCGAGAACCTCGCACGCCGCCACGGTGCGGACGTCACGATCGTCTTCGACGGCGACTCGGTCGTCGGCGCCCACGCCAACCGTCACCGCACGGTACGTGTGGTGTTCTCGCCTGCCGGCGTGACAGCGGACGACGTGATTCGCGAGGAGGTCGAGCGGTTGCCGTTCGATCGCTCGATCGTGGTGGTCACCAACGACCGAGCGATCGTCGATGACGTACGTCGTGTCGGCGCCAACGTGGTGCCGAGCAATGCCTTCATCGCGACCCTCTGAACCCTGCCGTCCTCCGGACGCGGAATCGCCGACACTGGGAATCGCCGGTTGTCGGAGATGATCGAGGCGATATCATTCGGTTCCAGCCTTCCGGGATAGCTCAGTTGGCAGAGCACGGCACTGTTAATGCTGTTGTCGCAGGTTCGAGCCCTGCTCCCGGAGCTCGAAGGCCCGCCCTCCACGGGGCGGGCCTTCGTACTTTTCCTGGTTCGCCGTGCCCCGCTCGATCGCCACGTCCGCATCGTGATCGTGCACCCGACCGCGTTCACGACCGAACGTCGGCCGTACCTGGCCATGGCCCTCGTGGAGGACGGCGCACCGGACGATCGGCTTCGCGCCAGTCGGCCGATGCTGTGGCCCGACCCGCGAGTTGATGACCGGCGGTGTAGTGGCTGTGTGTGGGGCGACCGGGGCTCGAACCCGGGACCGAGGCATTATGAGTACCGTGCTCTAACCAGCTGAGCTATCGCCCCGTCGTGTGGCGTCGTTCGCCACATGGTCGATCGGCTTCAGTCGTCGGATTGTTCTATGGCGTCGAGGAATGCGTTGACGTCGCCTTCTTCGCCACCCACGAGCCAGATCGTGAGTTCGCCGTCGTCGATCTCGGTGCCTTCGTCATCCTCTGCGTCCTGCCAGGGGAGCACGCCGTCGACGAAGTAGCGGTCGACGGTGATGTCGTCGGTGTCGCCGTCGACGGGAGCGATGACGGCGAGTTCGACCTCGGCGTCGCTCGGCTGGTCGCTCAGGATGTCGATGAGTTCGTGGACGCGCATGGCGATGTCTCCGTGTGGGATCGGATGATGGTCAGAGATCGTCGAGCCAGGCCGGGGCCCGGTCGAGGAGGTAGAGGCTGACGTGTTTGCAGCGTTCGAGTGCGACGCCGATCGCTTCGTCGTTGGTGAGGTACACGTCGGCGAGGTCGACGGTCATCTTCGCGACGATCGAGAGGCTGCGCTCCGGCGCGTCGGTGACCGACGGGAACGAGTCGATTGCCGACACCTCGACGGGGAGATCCATGCCGCCGATGCCGGCGAGATCGGTCGCGAGCACGAGGAGATCCGGTGGCTCGGGGAGCGGCGGCAGGGTCCACGTGAACAGCATCGTGAAGTTGAAGCCGGTCGGTGGCGGGTCGTCGATCTCCTCGAGGCGGATCACTTCGTCCTCGAAGGCGAGCATCGCACGCGGGTCGACGTCGAGGGACAGATGCAGGTCGATGGGGCCTTCGCACGCTCGCTCGGGGTGGAGGTCCACCTCCCACAGCTGGCGGAGCGAGTACGTCTCGACGAAATGACGTTCGTCGTGCACGTGGAACCCGTGGTCGATCGCCTGACTCTTCACGTCGGCGACAAATCCCGCTACGTCGATGACTGCCATCGGTGCGGACACTACCGTCCAGGGGCCGCGACCTGAACAACCGACGGCGGGCTCAGCCGCTGACGACCGGATCCGAGCGCATCTCGTCGCCGGATTCGGAGCTGTCGAGGGTCTCACCGATTCCATGATCGTCCGGTTGCAGCACGTCGGCGAGCCCTTCGAGCAGGTCGCCTTCGACCTCGACGCGGTTGCGCCCGTGCGCTTTGGCTCGGTACAGCGCCTGGTCGGCCTGCTGGATCGCGGATTCGAGACCGACACTCGACGAGCCGACACCGATGCTGACCGTGCAGAGAGGGTTCCGACTCGTGGCTCGTGCGATGTCGAGAGCGACGCGGATGCGTTCGGCTACCGACACGCCAGCAGCCAGATCGCCTTCGGTCGGGCGTCCGGGAGCGAGCGGGATGATCACGACGAACTCTTCGCCACCATGGCGACCCAGCAGATCGTCGGGACGCAACACCGAACTCATGATGCGGGCGGTCTCTTCCAGAGCGTTGTCGCCCGCATCGTGACCGAACGTGTCGTTGACGTCCTTGAAGTGGTCGAGGTCGGCGATCGCGACCACGTAGCGGGTGTCGCTCGCCACCAGTTGCTTCACGCCCTCCTCGATGCCACGGCGATTGAGGAGTCCGGTGAGCGCATCGTGTTCGGCGTCGGCTCGAGACGCAGCGAACGCTCGCAGGGTCCCGATGTGGGTTCCGGCGGTGAGGGCGATGGTCGCGAGCGCGTCCGACTCGTGCGTGTCGAGCGTGGTGTTCTTCTTGCGGACCGATCGCAGGATGCCGATACCCGTACCGCGGAAGGTCACGGGAACGCACGTGGTCGCCACGTCGTCGGTTCCTGCGGCATGGGCATCGGCACGGAAGTGACGGCACGCGCCGAGACCCTCGGGGTCGGTGAAGGTGAGCGGCTGCCCGCGTCGCATGGCGGGGCAGAGGTCGGCACTCGGCACCGTGCAGTGGTGCGCCGCAACATCGTCGGGCGGTGTCGACATCGTGGTCGGTGACTCGGGGTCGGTCCGCAGGAACTCGAACTCGCCCGGCACGCTGCTCACTTCATGCGCCTTCTCGATCGTGTGCGTCAGGTCGTCCTCGGAGTCGGCGACCTCCATGGCGTCACGGAGTTGGATGCCGAATGCGTGGCGCTTGGCTTCGGCCTGGTGCCGAGCGGCGGCGGCTTCGAGGCGTCGGGTCTCCTTCGAGATCCGCCGGCTCATCGGCCGGAACACGAACACTGCTTCCAGCGTGAGAGCGAGCAGCGTCGCCGCCAACACGATCTTCTCCTCGCGTGAGATCGCGGCGATCTTGGCCTCGGACTCCTGTTGGTAGGCGTTCACCACGGCATCGAGTTGGCCGATCAGTGGCCCCGTCGCGGTGGCCTGCAGTCGTGCGAGGATCTGGCTCTGGTCGGCTGAACCGTCCTCGGCGTCGAGCAGTGCGGTCGCCATGTCGAGGTACTCCTCGACGTCGCCGGACACGCCGGCGTCGTACAAGGCCTGGAGGCGCTCGTTCGGTGGTCCGTCGATTCCGAGGTTCGCGTCGCCCTCGAGGAGGCCGGCTTGTGCATTGCTCATCGTCGCAACGTCCACGCGCAGCGATTGGGCGAACGCGTCACGGCCGCTGTCTCTCGCATCGACGTACAACGTCGAGAAGAGTGCGATGCGCTGGCTGAGCATGCGCTGACGTCCGGCAACGTTGACCTCAGCGGCAGAATCCGACTGGGCGTTGATCAAGCGGACGCCCGAGTAGCCGGCGCCGAGAGAGAGCAACGCGACGATCAGGAGCGCGACGACATAGCGGGTGGTGAACGACTCGCGCAAGGTCGGCGGCACGATCACTTTCGAGCGCCGCATCTCCTCGATCACGGCCAGCGCCTTCGCGTCGTCGAGCTGAGCGTCGTTCATGTGTGGTCATCGACGGAATCGGGCTCGGCCTTGAGCACGCATCGGGCCATCGGTCCACTACCGTTCGCTGCCGTGGCGGCGCCGAACGGACCTTCCGATCAGGCTGTGGGTCGTGTTGATCCGGCTGACGCCGAGTCGGTGCTCGGCCTGTTCGCGTCGATCTGCGACCGAGCGGCCGCGATCCTCTCGGACAATCGTGATTGGTCGATGTCGGGCGACCGGGAGACGCAGTACGCGATCGATGTCGCAATCGACGCGGCGTGTCTCGACATGTTGCATCAGGCCGGATTCGCCGTCCTGTCCGAAGAGAGCGGCATCACCGCACCGAACGGCGACGCCGATGTGGCCACCACGGCGGTCGTCGTGGTGGATCCGCTCGACGGGTCCACCAATGCGTCGCTCGGGCTCCCGTGGTGTGCGACGGCGCTGTGCCTGGTGATCGACGGCATCCCGGCGGTGGCCATGGTGACGAACCTCGCGACCGGCGTGCGGTACTCGGCGATCCGGGGACGCGGTGCGACGTGCGACGGCCGGGCGATGGTGGCGTCGGTCGGGCCGGCGCTGCACGACGCGATCATCGCGGTGAACGCCCGCCCGCCCGCCGAGTTTCGCCCGGCACAGTTTCGGTGCATGGGTGCCACAGCGTTGGACATCGCGTCGGTGGCCGGCGGAGGTGGCTTCGACGGCTCGGTCGACTTCGACGACGACAAGATCGGCGTGTGGGACTACCTGGCGGCGGTGATGATCCTGCGAGAGGCCGGCGGTGTCGCTGCGGATGCCCTGGGGCGTGACCTCATGACGCTCGATCATGCGGCACGCCGCCGGCCGGTCACCGCCTCGTCGGTCTCGTTGCTCGAGGAGCTCCTGGCGTCGGTGTCGCCGAGCGTCGGCGACTGATCCCCGGCGGATGCGCGAGGTCGCGGCGCCACACTCGCCGACGCGAGCGACCGATCCAGCAGCTGAACCGGACGCCGCTTGCCAGGTCAGGCTCCCGCTACGATCCGGACTTCGTCGGGCGCATAGCTCAGTTGGCTAGAGCGCTGCCTTTACATGGCAGATGTCGGGGGTTCGAGTCCCTCTGCGCCCACCGGCACGCCGTCGTGATGGTTCGGTTCACCATGTGCCACTTCTCGGCCTCAAGAAGTCATCAACACCGACCGATGAGTTGACTGTGCAGACAACCGAACTCGACGCCGAAACCGTCGTCGACCTGAACACCAGCATGGAGCAGATCGGTCCCGTCGGACTCTTGCTGTTCGATGCGGCGGTCAGCAGAGGTCTGTCGCGGCGAAATCGCCGGGGACCTTCGGTTGGTCACGGCAGAACTGGCCACCAACGCGTGCGAACACGGCAACGCACCCGAGGTGTCGATCCGTCTGTCGATCGACCGTGCAGGGGCGCTGCTGAGCATGGCCTACGTCGACTCGGGCATCGCCCCGGATCCGAATGATGCCGTGATGCCACCACCGACCAGCAGCCGTGGTCGAGGTCTCGCCCTCGTCTCGGCGCTGTCGTCGACCGTGGTGCGATCGGTGATCCACGGCGTGACCGTCACCACCGCCACGTTCGATCGCACCGTCGATCCTTCGGGCTGACACCCGCGCCTGCGCCGCGACCGGCGAGCGGTCCGTCGTTCAGGTCCGATGACGCGACGACGCACTGCCACGTGACGACACACAGTGACGATGCGCGGTGCGAACGCCGGGCCGTGACGGTTCAGCGCACTTCGAAGGCGAGGATCGCAGCATCGTCGCCACGTGCGGCATCGAGGTCCGGGCCGAGATGCCGCAGCGTCTCCACGCACTCTTCGATCGGCAGACCGATCGGGATCTCGAGCAGCAGTTCCTCTTCACTCAGGCGAGGCGTGACGCAGTCGGGCAGGCCATCGGTGTAGCAGATCACTTGATCGCCGGGGATCAGATCCACTTCGAACACGGGACGATCCGAATTGGGGAGCATTCCCACGAGCGGGCCGGTGCGTCCGACGGGCGTGGCGACGCCGTCACGCACGAGGATCGGCAGCGGGTGGCCGCCGCTCGAGGCGATCAGCTTCGACTGCGAGGGTGTGTGTTCGACGCGAGCGATGAGGGCGGTCAGGAATCGGCCGGGGGAATCACTCTCGACGATCCGGTGCAGGTCAGCGAGCACCGCGCTCGGATCCGACTGCAACGGGCCGATGGCTCGCAGCGCGTTCCGGGCCACGGTGCTCAGCGCAGCCGCGGCGATGCCGTGCCCGCACACGTCGCCGATGAAGAAGTCGTGACGACGTGGGCTGGTCTCGTAGGCACCGTAGAAGTCGCCACCGAGTGAACGGGACATGCCGACGGAGCGGTAGGCGCCTGCGAACTTGATCGTCTCGGAGTCGGGCAGGCTCGTCTGGATCAAGCTGTTCTGCAGGTGCAGCAGCGTGCTCTCCAGTTCGCGTCGATTCGCCAACTGCTCGGTGATGTCCGTGAAGACGCTCACCGCAAGGCGACCGCTCGACATGTCGAGGGGGAACGAGTCCACCTGCACCCAGCAGAGGGCCAGCGTTCCGGTCTGGACGCCCACGATCTCGTGCTCGACCGGGCGGCCGGTCGCAATCGCCCGCATCGCTGGATGTTGGTCGCCGGGGAGTGGCGTTCCGTCCATCCGGACGCTCTGCCAGCTCTCGTCCATCGACGACTTGCCCATCAGTTGATCCGGGGTCATCCTGAGGACTCGACAGGCGATGGCGTTGTGCCAGATGATGCGGCCGTCCTCTGCTTGGATGACGACACCGTCCTTCATCATCAGCGCGATCTGTCGGGCCACGAGGCGGCTGTCCTCTTCTGCGAGCTGACTCGTCAGCAAGGGGAGCTTCGGCTCTTCTCTCGGGATCGTTTCCATCACTCTCTGTATCGACGCCGACGGATGGCGTCATGAATGATTTCTCACACTCCGTGGTATTGACAAGCGATCGCCCCGACTTCCTCGGCGGCGCCTGTTCCCTCGGAGCCGACGCCGTCAGACCAGACGAGCTGCGCGGACTCTGCGCAGGACGTCGTGACGCCGTCGGCGGCTGTGGCGGCTCGAACGAACCACGGTGAGCCCGGCGATCGGAGCCGACACGACGAGTCCTGAGAGCAGGACTGCAAGCGTTGCGATTCGCCACGCGATCGGATCGACACTCGGCGCGATCGACCCACCCGCAGAGATCCCGGCAGACCGAGCCACCGAATCGCCAGCGAAGGCGTTGCCGACGATCGCCGACAACGGGGGAGTGGCGGAATCCGGAGTCGGTGCTGGCGTGGCTCGCGGCTCGGGCTCGGCGCGAGCGAGCGCCATGTCGGGTGCCCGGTCGGTGTTCGCGGCCGAGATGCCGGGCACGTCGATCGCTCGCACGTCGGGCCGGTACAGCGATGCCAACTCGAAGGCGTACGCCATGTCGCGTGCGTTGTTCGACTGGGCGATCACCACTCGGTCGCCCTCGAGCCGCGGCAGCACGAACGATCCGTAGTTGTTGCACCCTTCGCCGCACGTCGTGGCGGGCGTGTACCGCGCCGACTCGATCCAGGGTCCTTGCGGCGCTGCAGCGGTGTAGACGACGACGTCGTCGCCGAACCAGTCGCCTTCGTCCGACGCTGCGACATAGACGTCACCGAAACGTTGAACCGAGACCGGCATCGAGATGTCGGACGTCAGGACGGGGAGGCGATCCTCGCGGTCGTCTGACCATCCAGAAGAGGTCCAGTACTCGAGGTCCTGGTCGAACTGGCCCACGGGGACGCGTGCGACGTAGGCGTGAGGCGAACACTCGCTGTCGAACCCGATCGCACCAGCTGCATCGAACTGGCGGTAGCAGTGGCCGTACAGGTAGGAGAAGTCCTCGTCCGAAACGATCGAGTACCCGAACAGGGAACGAGACGGATCGGGCGCGAGTTCCATGCCGACGAGCTGCAGGTCGGGGAGCGAATAGCGCGCAACCCAGGTGCCGACCGGCAGCGCCCCGCGCGCCGCCCCGCTCCCATTCGGATTCTGCATCTCTGCGAGGAACAGCCAGAGGTGACCGTCTGCGCCGACCTCGGCGTCCAATGGCCACAACCAATTCTGCAGGTCTGCCTCCACCCACGAGCCGATCCACGAGTTGCCGTCACCACCCGGAGCGACGAGCCGCTCGAAGCAGTCACCATCTTGGACGAGCGCTGCGTTGTGAGCGAACGAGGCGCCGTCGAGCTTGGTGCCCGACCCGAAGAACGCGTCCTGGAAGTACCAGAGCGTGCGTCCGTCGGGCAGGTCGATGGCGTGCGGATAGTCGGCGCCGGCGAGACCGGCAGCGTCATCGCTTTGGAGGAACTCGTTGAGGCCCTCCGCAGTCGACGACGGAGCGCACTCCGCGGCTGATGCAGAGGGTGACGGTGAGACCAGCATCGCCGATGCGACGCACACACCAGCCATCAACCTTCGACCTACACCAGACATCGAGACATTCTGTCAGTTCAGCGTCCGGAATTCCACCTGGACGTGTCGTTCGGCGCCCGATCAGACACTTCGGGTACATCATCATCCACATGAGGTCGAGTCGCACGTGATCGAAATCGGCGGCGATCGGACACCTCGGGGCGTGGCCGCGCCCGTCCGGTTCCTGACCGACGAGCCGAGCGTGGCAGAGTCGAGAC
Organism: Ilumatobacteraceae bacterium; assembly: GCA_963797925.1. Taxonomy (GTDB): domain Bacteria; phylum Actinomycetota; class Acidimicrobiia; order Acidimicrobiales; family Ilumatobacteraceae; genus Ilumatobacter_A. Next base: position 1,630,544 of record CAWCQZ010000004.1, read on the forward strand.
GTGTACGAACAGATCGACTACGACGTCACCGACCCGGTTGCGACCATCACGCTCGACCGGCCAGAGGCACTCAACGCCTGGACCGGGAAGATGGGCCACGAAGTCAACGACGCGTTGAAGCGTGCCGAAGCCGACAAACGGGTCGTCGGCATCGTCATCACCGGTCGAGGCCGAGCCTTCTGCGCCGGAGCCGACATGAACACCCTCGACGACCTGTCGTCGGGCGGATCGAACGGCGCGACCGCCGACGATGCAGCCAGCATCGGCCAGATCGCGCAGTCGACCGACCAGGACGGCGAGTTCACCGGGCAGTTCCCGTACCTCATGACGATCGACAAGCCGATCATCGCCGCTGTCAACGGAGCGGTCGCAGGGATGGCCTACCCGTTCTCGCTGTGCTGCGACATGCGCGTTGGCACCGAACACTCGCTGTTCCTCACCGCCTTCGCGCAGCGCGGACTCATTGCCGAGTGGGGTCTGAGCTTCCTGCTGCCTCGCCTGGTCGGCCCGGCCGTTGCGCTCGATCTGTTGATGTCATCGCGTCGGGTGAAGGGCGAGGAAGCCCTCGAGATCGGGCTCCTCAACCACCTGGTCGAGCCCGACGAGCTGTTGTCCTGGTGCAACGACTACATCACCACGCTCGCTCGGCGGTGCTCGCCGGCGTCCATCGCGATCATGAAGCGCCAGGTGTACACCGAACTCCACGTCGGCCTCGGAGCTGCCGAGCGCCACGCCGGAGAGTTGATGGGCGAGAGCTTCGGTCGTCCCGACTTCCGTGAAGGCGTGACGTCCTTCCTCGAGAAGCGCGAACCCGAGTTCGCCCGCATCGGCGAGGACTGACCTGCGTCGACGCTCGTTCGTCGCCGGTCAGATCGGGACCGTCACCGTGACGGCGGGCCGGCCGAGGTGAAGCGCGTACCGGGCGGATCCTCCCAGTCGACCGATGCGCCCCAGGTTTCCGCAAACACCAGTTCCCGCATCGGAAGCCGCCGAACCGGACCATGGGCGCCCGCCGGCTTGCCGATGGTCACCGTGCCGGCAACGAACACGTCGTCCGGGATCTCGAGCAGCGCTCGCAACTCGTCCTCGACAGCGAGGTGCCAACCCGTCAACGCTCCGCCGTACCCGAGTGCGCGAGCGGCGAGCAGCAGGTTCTGCACCGCCGGGTAGACCGACGCTCCCTCGAACGAGTTCGGCTCTCGGTAGCGCCGCAGACAAGGCAGCACGAGGACGGGAACCGATTCGAACTCGTCGACGTAGCTCTGCATGACACGCGCCATGCGGGCCTTGGGTGAATCCTCGACCGCACCGGAGCCGGTGTCGTACGAATCTCGACTGCGCTTTGCTTCCAACGCGGAGCGAGCGGCCTTGCCGATGATCCGCTTGGCGTCGATCGCCTTCGGCCCGTCGGTCAACAACAACATCCGGAAGGGCTGACGGTTCGAACCGCTCGGAGCGCGAGTCGCTGCGAACATCATGTCTCGCAGCGCTGCCTCCGGCACCGGGTCGTCCGTGTACCGGCGGATCGTGCGTGTCGTCGTGATGCCGTCGAGCAACCCCACCGCCTCGCGCGGGCCTTGCTCGGATGATGCATCGACCGGCACGTCGTTCACGCTCGAGGCAGGTGGCCGAGTTCCGCGAGCCGACCGCGGAGGAAGACGGGGATCCCGTGAGGCTCGCCGGCCAGCCGAGCCGCGACCTCCGGGCCGTTCTCGTCCCAGATGTGGCACGTGTTCACGATGGCCTTCCACATGTCGTCACGTTCGCCACTGTCGGCGTCGAACATGGGGTTCTCTCGCCCTTCGAGCACAGCGCTCGACGCCTTCATCGACCAGAAACACTGCATCGCCACAGGTGCCATGGCGTAGAGCAGCGCGGTGACGTGCGTGCAGCCGCGTGGACCTCCGAACAGTGCTGCGACCTTCTTGGTGAAGCCACGAGCGATCGACAGCCCGATCAGCCCGTCGTACTTTCCGGTGATCTGGGGGCACTCGTCGTGTGGGTGCGACTCGAAGTGCGTCGTCACCGCCTCGATCTCCAGCGACGGGAAGGACACCTCGACCGCCAACTGCATGTGGTGCACGGTCAACGGGTCGGGGTCGTCGCGCAGGTACAGGCCGGGCGGCTTCTGGTCCCGCACGGCACCCTGCAGGACGATGCGGTCGGCGGACAGGCGAAACGCCCGCACCCGATACTCGCGGTCATGGAGGATGGCTTCGGCCCCCTCGGGAGGCGGCGGGAGGATCAATCGGTCGTCGAACGACTCGGTGTCGAGCAGCGTCATGGGCCCGATGCAAGCAGAGCCCGGGGGTTGATTCGCAATCGGGAGGCGGACTGGCGTCGTCGGGTGGCTCGGGACCTAACGTTGCGCCGTGACCTCAACCTCCTCTGCCGCCCGGGCCAAGACGCCGCGACCGATCTTCGACGACGACCACGAGGCGTTTCGAGCTTCCTTCGCATCGTTCGTCGCCGCCGAGATCGTTCCGAACTACATGGAGTGGGAGGAGGCGGGCATCGCACCGCACGACCTGTACGAGAAGGCGGGGGAGTACGGGTTCATCGGCATGGCCATCGCCGAGGAGTTCGGGGGCGGAGGGACGGCCGACTTCCGCTTCAACCAGGTGATCGCCGAGGAACTGGCCGCCGCCGGCATCGGCGGCGCCGGGCTGGGCCTGACGTTGCACAACGACATCACCACCCCGTACTTCGTCGAGTACCTGAACGACGAACAGTCCCAGCGATGGCTGCCCGGCATTGCATCGGGTGCGTTGGTCACGGCGATCGCGATGACCGAGCCGGGCACCGGATCCGACCTCGCCGGCATCGCGTCGACAGCGATCCGCGACGGCGACGAATACGTCCTCAACGGATCCAAGACGTTCATCACCAACGGCATCAATGCGGACCTCGTGATCGTGGCGGCGAAGACCGATCCGAACGAACGTCATGCGGGCGTGTCGCTGATGGTCGTCGAGCGCGGGATGGACGGCTTCGAGCGCGGACGCAACCTCGACAAGATCGGCATGCACAGCCAGGACACCGCAGAACTCTTCTTCACCGACGTCCGCGTTCCGGTCGCCAACCTGCTCGGCGACGAAGGCAAGGGCTTCAACTACCTCACGGCGAACCTGGCTCAGGAGCGTCTGTCGATCGCGCTCACGGGAGTGGCGTCCGCCCGAGCTGCGCTCGACTGGACCGTCGAGTACGTCAGCGAGCGGATGGCCTTCGGCAAGCCGATCTCCACGTTCCAGAACACCAAGTTCGTCCTCGCCGAAGTGAAGACCGAAGTCGACATCGCCCAGGCGTACGTCGATCAGTGCGTTCTGGCGCTCAACGCCGGAACGCTCAGCCCGGCCGATGCCGCCCAGGCCAAGTACTGGTGCACAGAACTCCAGCTGCGGGCGGCCGATCGTTGTCTGCAGTTGTTCGGCGGCTACGGCTACATGACCGAGTACCCGATCGCTCGCAACTACGCCGACGCGCGTGTGACCTCGATCTACGGCGGCACCACCGAGGTGATGAAGACGATCATCGCCAAGGACCTCGGCCTCTAAGACCTCGGCCGCCCGGGAACTCGGCCGTCGGACCGCTTGTGTCACGGAGCCTCGGTCGTCGAGCTTTCCGTTCGTCGAGACGTCCGGTCGTCAGGCGTCGGAGACGGGTCCAGCGAGCAGTGGCAACACCTGAGGGGCCAGGCGGCGTGCGGTGAGCAGCCCGATGTCGGTGGCGGTGTCCAGGTCTTCGGCGGTGCGGGGACGCGACTCGGCGATCCTGGACAGGTCGCGGTCGCTCAGGATCTGCGTCGGCACGACCCGAGCGACCTGGGCTTTCGCAGCGCGCCACTCCGTCAGACGCTGGAGCACGGCGTCACCGGCGGGCCGTTCGCGCAAGAGCGCGGCGGGAGGAGCGACCGGGTCGGGCTCGGTCACGTCGAGCGATTCGAGGTACGGCGACAGCTTGCGGGCATAGCCGGCGCGCCGTTCGGTGTAGGTGTACACGAGCGCGTCGGTGGCCCGAGTCGTGGCGACGTACAGCAGCCTCGCTTCCTCCTCGCGCTCGGCAGCCGTCGTCGCCGACTTGTGCGGCATCAGGCTGGTCTCGACGCCGGCGACGTACACGCTGTGCCACTCACGGCCCTTCGACGCGTGGAAGGTGAGCAACTCCACGCCGTCGGTCGAGCGGTCGTCGAACGGGTTCGTCGTGGCCACCCAGGACCGGAACTCCGCTCCGTCGCCTCGCGGCTGCTCTCGAAGGAACTCCAACAGTGTCGTGGCGACGCGACGCTCGGCTTCGACCTGCGCCAACCCGGCTCGTGCTTCGGCGACCTGAGAGGAGTGCACGGTTGCGAGCCGGTGTGACGGCGATGCGCCCGCAGCGCGCTTCGCGTCCATGATGCGGCGATCGAGGTCGGCGACCTTCGCCGTTGCTGCGTCGAGGAGCGCGATGTCGTCGAGTGTGTCGTGCGCCCACGCTCGTAGGCCCGACGCCGACGAGTTGGCCGACGCCGTACGCATCGCGGACTGCAACGGCGAGTTGCTCGCGTTCGCCGATCGGCGCACAGCGACGCCCCGTTCGGTCAGTGCGGTCTCGAACGAATCGAGCTGAACGTTCGTGCGCGTCAGGATCGCCACGTTGCCCGCTCGCACCAGATTCGGGTCGCCCTGTGCGATCCGCGTCGCGATCATTCCGGCCTCGGCGTGCTCGTCCTCCATCGACACCAGGCCGACCGGTCGTGCGTCGTCGCGAGCGGAGCGGACGTCGGTCGGTTGGCCGCCTGCAGCGAGGACGTGTGCTCCGCGCTCGCACGATCTGGGGTGTACACCGGTGGTTGACCGGGAGTCGGACGACGTCGACGCCGGGGAATCTCGATTCGACCTCGATGAGCAGTGAAGGATCGGCGCCGTTGAAGCCGTACACCGCCTGCGCGGGGTCGCCGACGAGGAAGACGTCGTCGCGACCGTGGCGGAGCAGGTCGACGAGTCGGTGCTGCACCGGGTTGAGGTCCTGGGCTTCGTCGACGAGCAGATGGCGGAACCGCCAGCGCAACATGTCGGCGAACTCGCCGTCGCGCTCGGCGTCGTCGAGCACGTCGAGCAGCACGTCGTCGAAGTCGATCACCCCGCGTCTTGCGCTTGAGTCGTGCGTAGCTCTCGTAGGTCGAGGCCGCTGCCTCGACACCGCCGACCGGACGTCGCCCGTCACGTCGGGCGAGCGACGGGTACCGGTCGGCGGAGATGCCGCGTGCCATCGCCCACGAGATCTCCTCGTTACCGACCTCCGACGAGCTGCCGACCGCCGCCGAGTTCGTCTTCGCGCTGGGCGTCGCGCAGCAGCCGTCGTCGGTCGGGCACGATCGGTCTTCGGGCGACGTTCGGTGTCGCTCCATCGCTGTCGCAGAACCGACAGCATCACCGAGTGGAACGTGCCGGCTTCCACATGGTCGCGCAGCCCGAGGCGATGGAGTCGTCGACGTAGCTCGCCGGCGGCTTCTCGCGTGAACGTGAGCGCGAGTGTGTGTCGTGCGTCGGCATCGCCGGTGGCGATCCGGTGAGCGATTCGCCGGGTCAGCACGCGGGTCTTACCGGAGCCGGCGCCGGCGATCACGGCGACGAGACGTGACTCGGTCGTGACGGCAACGCGCTGATCGGGGTCCAGGTCGGCAATCAGCGCATCTGCGTCCACGACGTCATCGTACGAGGTCCGCCCCAGCGGCCCGGTGCGAACTACCGTGACGGTCATGCCGTATCCGCGCAAGCTGCTCAACCCACACGAGGAGGTCGCGGTCGACCTCCATCCGCACTGGTGGTACTACGCCAAGCCGGTCGCCGTGCTGGTCGCCTCGATCGGGTTCGGGATCCTCACGCTCGTCGTGACGGATTCCGGGACCCGGCTGCGCAACATCATGGGCTGGCTGTCCCTGATCTTCCTGGTGCTGACCATCCTGTGGTTGATCGGGAGGTACATGAAGTGGGCCACCACCAACTTCGTGATCACATCGGACCGATTGATCTTCAGGCAGGGTGTGGTCGCCAAGCAGGGGGTCGAGATCCCGCTCGAACGCGTGAACACCGTGCACTTCAGCCAGTCGGTGTTCGAGCGGATGGTCGGCGCCGGCGATCTCGTGATCGAGTCAGGCGGCGAAGACGGCCAGCAACGCTTCACCGACATCCGCAGCCCGACCGGTGCAGCGCGAGATCCACACGCAGATGGAAGAGAACGAGAAGCGGCGTTTCACGATGCCGAGTGGCGGCGGCACCGACGTGGCATCGCAGCTGGAGAAGCTGGAGGGCATGCTCGAGCGGGGCACCTCGACCGCGGCGGAGTTCCAGGCGCAGAAGGACAAGCTGCTCGGCAGTTGAGTACACGTATCGTCAGCCTCGTTCCGTCGAGCACCGAGACTCTGCTCGCGCTCGGCGCCGACGTCGTTGCGTGCAGCACGTTCTGCGAGCAACCCGATCTCGCGCCACGTCGGAGGCACGAAGAATCCCGACATCGCCGCGATCGTCACGCTCGCACCCGACCTCGTCGTGCTCGACCGGGAGGAGAATCGGATCGAGGACCACGATGCGCTCGTCGCCGCCGGGATCCGGGTCTTCGTCTCCGACGTGTCGGACGTCGCAGTCGGCCTCGCCGTGGTCGACGATACTCGCGCGAGCCGCCGGGGGAGTGGCGGTCGCGGAGGTGCCAGGCACTTTCGCCCGTATTCGGCGGAGCGGCGGCGGCGTTCGTGCCGATCTGGCGGACGGCCCTGGATGACCATCTCGTCGTCGACCTACGGGGCGTCGGTCCTTGCTCACCTCGGCGTCGATGTGGTGGGTTCGGCGACGACCCGTACCCGACCGTCGAGCTCGATCCGACGTCGCCGAGGCGCGTCCCGATCTCGTGCTCGTACCGAGCGAGCCCTACGACTTCAGCGCCGACCCACGTCGCCGAGCTCGCCGGGCGCGTTCCCGGGACGCCGACCGTGGTGCCGGTCGACGGTCAGGACCTGTTCTGGTGGGGCGTGCGCACGCCGGCGGCGATCAGCCGTCTGGCCGGAAGCACTCGGGCTCCCGCCGACGCTCTGACCAGCCACCCGTCGGTCACCGCGCCGGGTTCGCACATCGCCACGAGGCAGCCACCGAAGCCGCCGCCGGTCATCCGGGCACCGAACACGCCGTCGGACGCGTTCAGTTCGTCGACCGCTGCGTCCATCTGTCCGGTCGACGTCTCGTAGTCGTCGCGAAGGCTCGCGTGGCTCTCGACCATCAAGCGCGCCGGCCGCTGACGTAGTCCGCACGCCGAAGTGCCTCGGCGAAGTCACGGACGCGCTGGTTCTCGTTGACCACGTGGCGGGCGCGGCGCTGCGACCTCGTCGTCGGTGATCCGGGCGACGTCGTCGAGCGTCGCAGTCGCGGAGCGGACCGATCAGGGCTTCGGCCGTGCGCACTCGTCGACCCGGTCGGTGTACGCGGACCCGAGCGAGCGTCCGGTGAGCGATGAACCGGACGACGATGTCGATGTCGTCGGGGACCGGCACCTGCTCGACGGTGAGTTCAGTGGCAGTCGATCAGCGTGGCGTGGCCGTCGGTCGCGGCGGCGATGCACAGCTGGTCCATGATCCCGGTCGGAACACCGGTGGCGGAGTGTTCGGCTCGGCGGGCGATCTGCGCGAGTTCGAGTGGCGTGCCGTCGAAGCCGAGCGCGAGCCCGATCGCACACTCGAGTGCGGCACTCGACGACAGCCCGGCACCGGCCGGGATGTCGCTCACCAGGTGACCCGTGAGACCCCGTGTCGCTCCGAGCTCCTGTGCCATCCCGGCGATGAACGTACCCCACTCCGGTGTCGACGGACGACGGGTCGACGTCGAAGGGCAGCGCCAAGTCGAGTGCGCCGTCGCCGTCGGCCGACGTGAGTTCGGATGACTCGATGGGCTCGGTCGTGGCGGTGAACGTCGTGCCCCGATCGATCGCCATCGGGAACGCCAGACCGCCGGTGTAGTCCGTGTGTTCGCCGATCAGGTTGACTCGCCCGGGGGCGTGCACGCGGATGGTGGCGTCACTGCTCGGCGATCACTCGCGCCCGGAGAGGACGTTAGCGCTGCGGGGTCGGCGTCGACCTCGTGCGGGCTTCGGGCGAGCGGTGCCGCTCTGCCATGATCGCCCGATGCCACGTGCCGAGCTGTCGTCCGGAATCGAGCTCGAGTACGAGACCTTCGGTGATCCGACCGATCCGACGCTGCTGCTGGTGTGCGGGTACACCTCGCAGATGCGACGGATGGGATCCTGGGCTGTGCGACCCGTTCGTCGCCCAGGGCCTGCACGTCGTGCGGTACGACAACCGCGACGTCGGGTCTGTCGAGCAAGCTCGACGGGCTCGGTGAACCCGATGAAGGTGCTCGCCGCGATGATGGCCGGCGAGGCGCCGCCGACGGTGCCCGTACACGCTGTCGCACATGGCCGCCGACGGGATCGGACTGCTCGATCACCTCGGCGTCGACCGAGCGCACGTCGCTGGCGTGTCGATGGGTGGGATGATCGTGCAGACCATGGCGATCGAGCATCCCGATCGAGTGGCGAGCCTCACCTCGATCATGTCCAGCACCGGCGACCCTCGGGTGGTGCAGGCCGACGCCAGAGGCCCGCGAGGCACTGCTCGCACCGCCACCGATCGGACCGCGAGGCCTACATCGACGCGTCGACCCGCTACGCTGTGTGGGCATCGAAGAAGTCACGTCGACCTCGACGCGATGCAGGGAGCGTGCCGCAGCGGACTTCGACCGGATCGTTCTACCCGCAGGGCGCCATCCGTCAACTCGCCGCGATCTACGCCAGCGGGGACCGCACCGACGCGCTCGGCGACCTCGACGTCCCGACGCTCGTGATCCACGGACGCGACGACACGTTGATCACCCCGTCCGGTGGCGAGGCGACCGCCGCAGCGATCGCCGGGTCGAAGTATCTGCTGCTCGCCGACATGGGCCACGACCTCCCGCAGCCGCTCTGGCCGGTCTTCGCCGAAGCCATCGGCGGCCACGTCCGAACCACCACGCTGACCCCGACAGGTTCGGTGCCAGGCACCGGGGAGGACCCTGGCACGCTCGTCATCCACTTCAGGAATCCAGGAGAACCAATGCCAGGACCACTCGCCGGACACCGCATCATCGAGATCGCCGGCATCGGCCCCGGGCCCTTCGCTGCGATGCTGCTCGCCGACCTCGGTGCCGAGGTCGATCCGCGTCGACCGGGCCGGCGCAGTCCGTGGCCCGGTTCCGGATCAGCGCCAACGGCGACCTGCTTGCTGCGTGGACGTCGCAACGTCGCCGTCGATCTGAAGCATCCCGACGGCGTCGCCACACTGCTCGATCTCGTCGAGCACGCCGACGCGCTGATCGAAGGCTTCCGACCGGGCGTGATCGAACGCCTCGGGATCGGTCCGGACGAGTGCATGGCCCGCAACCCGAAGCTCGTGTTCGGGCGGATGACAGGGTGGGGCCAGACCGGCCCGTACAGCCAGGCCGCCGGTCACGACATCAACTACATCTCGCTCGCGGGCGCGCTCGCGCACTTCGGTCGCAGCGGCGAGGCGCCGACACCGCCGTTGAACATGGTCGGCGACTTCGGTGGCGGTGGCATGTTCCTCGCCCTCGGCGTGGTGTCTGCGCTGCTCGAAGCGTCGAAGAGCGGGAAGGGCCAGGTGGTCGACACGGCGATGGTCGACGGTTCGGCGTGCTCATGTCGATGTTCTGGGCGTTCCAGAGTCGATGGGCATCTTCGACGAGAACGCTCGCGGGACGAACCTGCTCGACACGGGTGCCCACTTCTACGACGTGTACGAGTGCAGCGACGGCGAGTACGTGTCGATCGGTTCGATCGAGCCGCAGTTCTACGCCGAACTGCTCCGTCTCACGGGTCTGACGGACGACGAGCAGTTCGCCGACCCAGATGGACCCGACGGACTGGGACGAGCTGAAGGAACGATTGACCGAACTCTTCGCCACGAAGACCCGTGACGAGTGGTGCGAGATCATGGAGCACACCGACGTGTGCTTCGCTCCGGTGCTCACGATGAGCGAGGCCGCAGAGCATCCGCACAACGTCGAACGTCAGACGTTCGTCGAGGTCGACGGTGTCACGCAGCCGGCGCCGGCACCACGATTCAGTCGCACCGAGAACGTGATCGCGTCGGCGCCGGCGTGGCCCGGTCAGCACACCCGCGAGGTCCTCGCGGACTGGGGGTCGCCGCCGATCGGGTCGACACGCTGATCGAATCCGGCGCCGTTCGTCACGCTGACTGATTCATGCCGAGCGCACGTTCGGGATCGACGCTGGCACACTGGCGGCGATGGGAACGCTGGTCTGTCTGCACGCTCACCCCGATGACGAGTGCGATCTCGACCGGCGGAACGATCGCCGTGCTGCTCGCACGACGGCCATCGCGTCGTCCTGATCGTTGCGACCGAACGGCGACTTCGGCGAGACGCCCGACGACCTCGCCGACGGCGAGACGCTCGTCGACCGCCGGCAAGCCGAGACAGTCGAAGTCGGCCGAGGTGCTGGGCATCCATCGCGTCGAGTTGGCTCGACTACAAGGACTCCGGCATGACGGGCTGGGACGGCAACGTCGACCAGGCGTCGTTCCACCAGGCCGACGTCGACAGCGGCCGCGCAGCGGGTCGCCGCAGATCCTGTCGGGACGAGCAGGCCGACGTCTTCACCACTACGACTGGCACGGCAACCTACGGCCACCCCGATCACGTCAAGGTCCACATCGTCGGGACGCGGGCAGCCGAACTCGTCGAACACCCGATGCGCACCCTGCAGGCGACGGCGAATCGCGATGCGATGGTCGCGATGATCGCCGCGGCGAAGGAGGTCGGGCGTCGACATGGGTCGCCGGACGACGAGGGCGACGACGACTTCGATCCCGCCGGGCCCGGCCGACGACGGGAACCCGTTCGGCGAACCCGAGGAGAACGCTCACACTCTGCGTCGACGTGTCCGACTGGGCCGATCTGCAAGCGAGCGTCGATGCGCTGTCATCGCAGCCAGATCACCGACTCGTCGTTCTTTCTCGAGATGCCGGACGAGGTGTTCGTCATGGCGTTCGGTCACCGAGTGGTTCATCGAGTCCGACCGCACGCCGCCGTTCCGCGACGGCTGGATCTTCGACTGACTCGGCGTGGTCGGTGCGTTGCTCGTCAAGTTCGAATCAGGATCTGGGGTGTCCACGTCGGCGGCCGCAGCGTCGTTGCATGATTGACGGATGACATCTCGACCGGTCTGACGATCGCCGTTGCGGCGATCGTGCTCGCCGCATGTGGCGGCGGTGGCTCCGATGGTGCGGACACCACCATCCCCGAGATCACGCTCTTGACGACGACGACCGAGGCGCCCGTGTTCGACCAGGGCGACGGCGAGATCGAGCCACCGTCCACGACTGCGGAGACGACGGGACCGACGACCCCCGACGAGGAGTCGGCGACCACCGTCGCGCCGGACAGCGACGTCCACCACGGTGGCGGACACGGTCGCGACACCCGAGAGCGTTGCACCTGAGACGGCTGCGCCGGCACCCGTCGACACCACGCCACCCGAAACCGCCCCCGACGCCGATCGGCGGCGGCTTCGTGCTCGGCACCGATGGCCTCGGCGCACGTGCGGTTCGGTGCCGACCCCGACGGCACCATCGACGTTCGTGAACAGCGTGCTCGGTCCGCCGACCCTCGACACCGGCTGGGTGGACCCGTTCGAGCATCGGACCCTGCGGCGGCGACCGAGCATTCGCCAGGTCGAGCTGGGACGAGCTGCAACTCGAGTTCGGCGACGTGTCGGACATCGTCCAGGACCGACGATCACTTCTACGCCTTCTTCTACGGCATCGAGGGATCGCGGCACGCCACAGCCGGCCGGGCTGCGACACCGCCGAGAAGATCGGTGCCGGCTCGACGGTGACCGAGCTGCTCGCGGCGTATCCCGGCGATCCTGCTGCTGCAAGGCGACGACTTCATCGGACCGTCCTTCACGTCAACGACAACCTGACCGGGCGCATGAGCGGCGTGACCAACGACGACGTCGTCGAGGCCGATGATCGGCGGCCGCCCGTGCGACGGCTGACATCGAGCACGTGGGCAACCTGAACGAGCTGCATCGCTGGCTGGCGTGGTTCCTCATCGGCTCGAACGCGATCGGTCGGGCGTGGGCGATCGTCGCACAGTACGTACCGGCGGTTCGCCATCGAGTGCTGTGGTGGGCGACCGGAATCGCCCAGATGTCGACGATGGTGATCGCTGCGGTCGGAGCGCTCGATCGTCAATCGGCGACGGATCGAGCTCGACTCGTTCCACGCGCTCTACGGATTCAGCACGATCTTCTCCGTCGCGATTCTCTACAGCTACCGCAACAGCCCGTTCATCTCCGACAAGATCCACCTGCTCTACGGATGCGGCGGACTGTTCATCATGGGCCTCGGGCTCCGCGCGTACTTCCTGTGACGCCGGACCGGACCGAGCGTCGAGTGCCGAGCGAAGCGAGTGACCGAGACGGTCTACACCGCTGTCGGGAGTCTCGTCGGGTCCCAGTTGAGTTCGGTGAGGCCACGCTCGCATGCGAAGCGGTCGGTCATGCCGGCGACGTAGGCAACGGCTGCTCGCAATGCTTCGGTGGAACCGGCTTCGACGAGGTTGATCGGGATGTCGTCACCGAGCACGGCTCGTGCGGTTGCGTCCGGGATCACGTGGGGTCGGTCTGCGTAGTGCTCGACCAGCGCACGCAACAGCGAGATGACGGCATCGGCCTGTTTGGTGCTCGCCGGGCGCAGGTAGATGTTCTCGTAGTTGAACTTGCGAAACGCCGCCAGCGCCTCGGCGATGTCGGGCGTCATGCCGATCTTGCCGGTGCGCATCGTGGCCGTGACCATGGCTCGCACGAATGTCCCGAGCTGGCCGGAACGGTCAGCGCCGCACCGTTCGGCGACGATGTCCGGGAGCATGTCGGGGGTGACGATGCCGGATGCGACGGCGTCCTCGAAGTCGTGGCAGACGTAGGCGATCCGGTCCGCCCACGAGACGACCTCGCCTTCGGGTGTCTGCGGAGCCGGGAGGCTCCACGAGTGGTTCCGGATCCCGTCGAGTGTCTCGGTGCACAGATTGAGTGGCCGCAGGGTGACGTCAGCGCCCCACGGCGCATGATCGAACCCCTCTTCGAGGAACGGTGACAGTGCGTCCTCACTGGCATGACCGCCGGGTCCGTGACCGCAGTCGTGTCCGATCGCCATCGCCTCGACGAGTGGCACGTTGAGGCTCAACGACTGGGCGACGGAACGGGCGACCTGTGCGACTTCGAGTGCATGCGTCATCCGATTGCGCTGATGGTCGCCAGGGAAGACGAAGACCTGGGTCTTGCCGGCCAACCGGCGGAACGAGGAGTCGTGGAGGATCCGGTCTCGGTCCCGCTCGAAACAGGTGCGGTACGGGTCGGGGTCTTCCTCTGCGGCCCGGTGACCCGCTCCGATCCCTCGTGTGCGCGTTCGACGCGAGCAGTTGCCTCGTCGCGTTCTTCGCGAGCTTCGCGAGTGAGGATCGATCGCGTCGCCGACCGTGGCGTGCGAGTCGGCGTGAGCAACGACCACTTCATCGTCTGCGTGGCCCGCCATCGACGAGGCCCAACGATCCGCCCGCTCAACAGAATCGTCGACGAAAGGCAAGTCATCCACGATGTCAGGCTAGGCCGTTACCCTCAGGGCGATGTCCCAGTTCGTCGACGAGTGCCAACTGAACGTGAAGGGCGGCGACGGTGGCGCAGGATGCATCAGCTTCCGGCGGGAGGGCCCCGTCGTCATGGGTGGCCCCAACGGTGGTGACGGCGGCAACGGCGGCGACATCTGGTTGGTCGCAGACCACAACGTGGCGTCGCTCCTGGCGTTCAAGGATCACCCGCACCGCAAGGCCGAGCGTGGCATCCACGGCAAGGGCAAGGACATGCACGGGCGTCGTGGTGAGTCGCTCGAGATCAAGGTCCCCATCGGTACCAAGGCCAGCGACCTCTACACGGGCGAGGTGTTCGCCGAGTTGAACAATCAGGGCGACCGGTGGCTCGCCGCAGCGGGAGGCCGTGGCGGCCGAGGCAATCACAAGTTCCTGTCGAACAAGCGGCGCGCCCCGAGCTTCGCGGAACAGGGTGAGCACGGCGAAGATCGTTGGCTCAAGCTCGAACTGCGCCTGATGGCCGACGTGGCGCTCGTCGGGTTTCCGAACGTCGGCAAGTCGACGTTGATCAGCGTGATCTCCGCTGCGAAGCCGAAGATCGCGAACTACCCGTTCACGACGCTCGAGCCGAACCTCGGCGTGGTCAGCCTGGACGACGACACCGAGTTCGTCGTCGCCGACATCCCCGGACTCATCGAAGGTGCCAGTGAAGGCAGAGGCCTCGGCCACCAGTTCCTCCGTCACGTCGAGCGGGCGCGGGTCCTGTGCTTGATGATCGACCTCACACCGACCGCAGAGGTGTGGCCCAACGAGCAGGAGCGGATCCTGCTCGACGAGCTCGGGAGCTATCAACCCGACTTGTTGGAGCGGCCACGGGTCGTCGTCGGCACCAAGGCCGACATGGTGATGGACGGTGACCTCGAGGTCATGGAGTGGGACGGCAAGGTGATGTCGTCGATCACCGGCGACGGTGTGTCGGCACTCGTCGGCGAACTCGCTGCGCTCGTCCACGATGCTCGCCAGGCGGTCGACTACGAGGACGGCCTGATCGTCATCCGACCCGAACCGAGCGGTGCGCTCGTGCAGCGTGAAGACGACGGTTCGTTCCGCCTGGTCGGTCGAGACGTGGAGCGAGTGGTGGCGCTCAACGACGTCACAACGCCCGAAGCGCTGGCCTACATCGACTACCGGCTCGAAAAGCTCGGTGTGCCGAAGATGCTCTCCAAGGCCGGTGCCGAAGAGGGTGACGTGATCTGGATCGGCGTGTTCAGCTTCGACTACGTCCCCGACCGCTGACCTGACGAGAGTCAGCCTCGAACATGCTCGCCTGACCGGCCGGGAACACGCCAGACTGCACACGATGAGAATCGTCGCCAAGATCGGGACCGCATCGATCACCGACGAGCACGGGGTGATCAACATCGCGGCAATCGCTCGACTCGCCGACGAGGTCGCCACGCTGCGCAACCGGGGCGACGAGGTCGTCATCGTGTCGTCCGGTGCGGTCGCTGCGGGTGTCGCTGCGCTCGGGATGGCCGAACGCCCGCCGGACATGCCCACGATCCAGGCCGTGTCCGCAGTCGGCCAGAGCCGCCTGGTGGAGGCGTACAACGTCGAGTTCGCACGCCACGGCCTCGTCGGCGCTCAACTGCTCGTCGACCCGTTCGATTTCGTCCATCGCGAGCAGTACCTCCACCTTCGCCAGACGATGAATCGTCTGCTCGAACTCGGCGTGGTCCCCGTGGTCAACGAGAACGACGCGATCGCCAACGACGAGTTGCGCTACGGCGACAACGACCGCATCGCCGCATTGATCGCGAACAGCGTCGGCGCCGACGTACTGGTGCTGCTCACCGACATGGACGGCGTGTTCACCGCCGACCCCCGTCGAGACGCATCGGCGACGCTGATTCCGTTCGTGCGCTCCGAGGACCCGCTGTTGTCGATCTCGGCGGACGCCGGCGGCAGCGGACGGGGAAGCGGTGGCATGGCCAGCAAGTTGACGTCGGCGCGGATGGCGTCGTGGTCCGGCATCCGCAGTGTGATCGCGCTGGCGTCGCGACCCGGAGTCCTCGCTGGCTCGGCATCCAACGAATTGGTGGGGACGACCTTCGAACCGCACGAACGGACGCTGTCGGCGCGCAAGCTCTGGATCGCCTTCGCCGCCGAGGTCGCCGGGACGATCGTGGTCGACGACGGAGCGCAACGGGCGCTCACCGACCGCCCGACCAGCCTGCTGCCGAAGGGCGTCACGGCAGCAACGGGCGATTTCGAGCCCGGCGACGTCGTCGACATCGAGGCCTCGGACGGACGCCGATTCGGGCGAGGAATCGCTGCACTCAGCGGCGCGGTCGTCCGGGAGTCGATCGGCATGCACACGAGTGACCTCCCCGCAGGCGTGGCCGGCCACGTGGTGCGACGCGACGACCTCGTCGTGCTCGAACCGACAACCAGACCAGGCTGAGCCATCGTCCTGTGTGTCGACAGTCGTGAGCGAACGATACATACTCGGAGTACGTACTTCGGGTATGTTCGCGATGTGGCACCTTCCTCCGACCTCGCTGACTTCTACGGGTTCGATCGCCCCGAAACGCTCGAAGGCCTGTCGGGCCCCATCACGCTGATCAACCACTTCGCGCTGCGCGAGATCGCCGACGACCGTGTTGGCTCTCCGGAGCGATCGGGCTTGGAAGCGATGCTGCTCTACGCAGCCGTGAGCACGGAACGTCTGGCTGCGGTCGGAGGAACCTTCGTGATGCAGGGTCTGCACGTGGGCTCGCTCTGGGGTGACGAGCTTCCATGGGATCTGGTCGTGGTTGCGAACTATCCGACACCCGACGCGCTCTTCGACCTGTTCGCCGACGAGCAGTACCGGACCGCATACGTTCATCGGCGCGCGGCGGTGGAGCGGCAGCGGGTCGAGATCTGTTCGACGATCTCGTGAATCGAATCCGAAAGATTCAGCAACGCTCGAGCGAGACCACGAGTCAGGTGCTCGCTGCGGCACGGCAGTGTTTCGCAGCAGACGGCTTCGAACTGGTGACGATCGATGCGATCGCAGCCGAATGCGGACGTACGAAGGGTGCGGTGTATCACCATTTCGGCTCCAAGGAAGCGCTGTTCGAGGCGGTGTTCGCTGCCGAGCAGCGTCGACTCGCAGATCTCGTCGTCGGTCGCACGACGACCGCCGACCCGGTGCGAGCTCTGCAGGACGGAGTGGTGACCTACCTGACGTGCATTGCCGACGATCACGACGCGGCTCGCATCACGTTGCTGGACGCTGCCCGTCGTCCTCGGATGGCAGACGTGGCGGTCGTGTGACGACGGACCGTTCCGCGAAATCCTTGCCGGAGCGGTTCGTTCGATCCAAGCTGCCGGTCGCCTGCGTGACGGTCTGGACGTCGAGGTGCTCGCCGAACTCCTTCTCGGCGCCATCACCGAGGCAGCCCTCGGTCTCGCGACGTCGTCAGCGCAGCCAGCATCGTTCGCATCGACGATTGCTCGACTGATCGATCACCTCACCACTCCCTGAGGCGCGGTCGAGCCGTCCAGGATTCGGCGGCGAGGTACGCGAGCTCGTCGTCCGCGCGCGGGCCTCACGGCGACTAACGTTGCTTCCGTGCGTTGGAGGACGCCGCTGGGTTCGCAGGCAGGACTGAGTCCACCTCCCGATTCGACTCGGCGAAGGCCATGTCCTCATCACACCTTCTTCCGGCACGCGAGCCGCCGGGCACGAAGGAGACCCCATGTCCATGCTCCCGCCCCGACCCGACCTCGACCAGCTGCGGCGTCTCGCCAAAGATCGACTGAAGGCCGCTCGCGCCGGCGACCATCAGCGCGCTCGACTGGATCAACGCAGCCAGCGCCGGTGTGACGCTCTCCGCTGCGCAGCTCCGATTGGCGCGCGATCACGGGTTCGCGAGTTGGCCCAGCATGCAACTGGAGATCGCTCGACGCAGCGTTCTGGACCTTCGTGATCCCGAGACCCTGGCGGCGTTCGTCGCCGATCATCCTGAACTCGCCACAGCAGACCTCCAGAACTGGCGTGACCACCCGCTGGGTGCCTCGCCGATCGGCTATCTCGCGATGGCTCGCCACGACACGACCAAGGGCAGATGGAGCAACGTCACCGGTACCGGCGCCGCAGTGTCCGTGCTCATCGCCGCCGGCGCCCCGGTCGACGGAGAGCCAGGCGATCGTGAAACGCCGTTGATCACCGCATCGAGCTACGGCGACGTCGAGATCGCCGCGGTGTTGATTGCTGCGGGCGCCGACCTCGATGCCGTGGCCGCCGAAGATGCGGGTGGTGTCCCTGGTGGTTCGGCGTTGCTCCATGCGGCCGTGTTCGCGATGACCGAAGTGCTCGATCTCCTCGTCGCTGCCGGGGCGCGGATCCGTTCGTTCGAGGAGGCCGCAGCAGCCGGCGTCATCGATGCGTGGCCTCTGGACGGCATCGACCGACAGACCGGCATCCGCGGGTTGATCATGGCCGTCGATCACCAACGTCTCGATGTGATCGGTGAACTCGTCGCTGCCGGAGTGCCGATCGACGAGGCAGACGACTCGTTCGGTCGTCACCCACTCCGCCTCGCGGCAGCCAACGGGCGCCCGGCGAGCGTTCGTTGCCTGCTGGCGCTCGGAGCGGACTCTCTGCTTCGAGACGGTCACGGCCGCAGCGCACTCGACATCTGTCGCCGGAGTCGCTCGACTGCGATCGACACCGGGCCGTACGACGACGTCGAGGCGCTCCTCGCAACGTGAGCGCCTGCTCAGGCGTCGGCGGCCAGCCGGGCACCGCATTCACGGGCGGCATGCATCGTCCGCTCGACGTCGACCGTGTCGCAGACCCCGTTGGTGACGACGCGTCGCCCGGCGACCCACACATCGGTGACGTATTTCGAGCCGCCGGCGAACACGAGGTGGCCCAGCAGATCGGCGTCGATCCCAGGGACGAATGCAGGACGGTCGAGGTCGATGCGGACGAGGTCGGCGATCATGCCGGGCGCGATGGTCCCGAGGTCGTCGAGGCCGATTGCTCGAGCGGAGTCGACGGTGGCCAGTCGCAGCGCGGTGTGAGCATCGACCGCCTGAGCGTCGAGTTCGCGTCCCCGGGCCAGCAGGGGAGCGAGCTTCAGCTCCTCCCACAGGTCGAGGTCGTCGTTCGACGCAGCCCGTCGGTCCCGACGCCGACGATCACGCCCTGGGCAAGGAGGTCGGTGAGCGGAGCGATGCCTGATCCGAGCTTCAGGTTCGACTGCGGGCAGTGCGCGATTCCCGCACCGGCTTCGCCGAGCAGCCGACGGTCGCTCTCGCTGAGCCACACACCGTGGGCGCCGAGCAGCTTTCCGTCGAGGGCGCCGACGTCTGCCAGGATCTCGGTGGCCGTGCGGCCACCCCATCGCTCGATGACGACGTTGCGTTCTGCATGCGTTTCGTCCAGGTGGATGTGCACCAGGGCCTCCACGGCGGCGGCCCGCTCGACGATCTCGCCGACCTGCTCGGGCGACAGGTCATAGAGCGAATGCGGTCCGAACCCGACGCTGATTCGACCATCGGCGTCACCGTGATGAGCGGCATGGAAGGTACTGATCTCGTCGAGGCGGCCGTCGAGCACGCCGCCCGGCGCGAGCGCTTCGATCACTCCCGGAGTGATCACGGCACGCGCCCCGCTCTCGACCACCGCATCGAGGACGGCCGCCTCGTGCAGGTACATCTCGCAACTCGTGGTGACGCCGGCGAGCAACATCTCGGCCGACCCGAGCAGCATGCCGACCCGCGCGTCGTCGGGGGTGATCTTTGCTTCCCGGGGCCACACGCCCTCGGCGAGCCACCGAGCGAGTGGGAGCCCGTCACCGGCCGACCGCACCAAGGTCATCGGCGTGTGGGCGTGAGCGTTGACGAGACCGGGCATCAACAGCCCGCCGACGTGCTCGACGTCATCCGGAGCGCCGCCGAGGTCTGCGAGGTGTCCGACGGCGACGATGCGCCCGTCGACGTCGATGTCGACCACCGCATCGCGGAGAAAGCCGGGTTCACCGACCGGAACCACGATGTCGGCGACCAGCCGACGAACGGCGGGCTTCGAGTCCGGGGTGCTCAGGCGGTGCCGGGCTGCGGGTCGGGAAGACTCTGACCGCCGGACTCGATCGGTGCAGCCTGCAGGCCTGAGTCGAGGCCGAGTTCGGCCCGCAGCTCGGACAGACGGCCCTGCGCCTCGACATTTGCTGTGGCCTGCTCGATCTCGAGCACACGACTCTCGACGCTGACCTCTTGCAGTTCGGAAGAGGCCTTCGCCTTGGCGTAGCGCGCCTCGATCTTCTCCTGCACTTCGTTGAAGGTCGGCACGTCGTCGCCGACGGTCTCGGTCAGCGACGCCATGGCGGAGTTCATCTCCTCCTGCATCTGTGCCTGATCGAGTTGGCTCATCAGCTTCGACTTCTCGGCGATCTTCTCCTGGAGGAGACGCGAGTTCTGCTTCACGGCTGCCTTGGCCTGATCCGACGCCTGGGTCGACTCGAGCACCATCGACTTGAGTGACTCGACATCACCTTCGACGCGTGATCAGTTTGTCGGCGATGGTTTCTGCGGCGTTCGTGTACTGCGTGGCCTTGTCGGCGTTGCCGGCCTTCTGTGCGTCGCTGGCCATGATCAGTGCCTGGCGGGCGTTGCCGTTGAGCTTGGTCAGCTCCTCCATCTTCTTGTTCAGACGGATCTCGCTCTGCTTCTGGTTCGCGATGACGTTGGCCGCCTGCTCCTTGAGGCGCTTGTGCTGGCTGTGCGCCTCACCGATCGCCTGCTCGAGCTGCACCTTGGGATCACGGTTGGCCTCTGCCTGACCGCTGATCTTCGCGACGAAGTACTTCCACTGCCTCTTGATGTACTTGAACATGGGCGCAAGCTTAGTCGGCGGGCGAAGGCGGTCGACCTGACAACCGTGCCGGCAGCCGCCGGCGCAGTGCGTCGAGTTCGGGTGCGCCCATCGCGGCGAGCAGGACGCCGTAGACGACGATGCCGACGAACGTGCCGACCGCGAGTCGGATGAATGCGCCGCCACCCTGGTTGCCTCCGACGCTGCGCACGATGAACCACACCGATTCGCCCATCAGCGTGGCGGCGACGATCATCCGGAACAGGCTGGTCAGCACCGTTCGCATCGAGAACCCCGACACCTTGTAGCTGAGGATCTGCAGGGCCCATGCGGCGGCGATGACGTAGGCGATCGCAAACGATGCACCCAGCCCGAGCACGCCGTACGCGCCGACCAGTGCCACGCCGACGACGATGTTGATCGCGTTCTCGACCAGGTTGATCTTGAACGCCGTCTTGGTGTCCTGGTGGGCGTAGAACGCCGCGAAGCACGAAGAAATAGACCGAGAAGGCGCCGAGCCCGAGCGCGAGCCCGCCGAGCGTGCGCGACGTCAGCAGCGCGTCCTCGGCGGTGAAGTTGCGGTACTGGAGCGTGGCGCCGATCAGCGGTCGACGCAGTACGAAGATGCCCACTCCGGCCGGGATCGTCAGCAGCGCCGTCATCCGGATACCGAGCGAGGCCGACTCGATGAAGCGCTGCTTGCTGCGCTCAGCGACGGCTCGCGCCATCTCCGGCTGGAACGTGGTGGCGATGGACACGCCGAGGAGGCCGTGGGGGAGGATGAAGAAGGTGAACGCGGCGAAGTAGGCGGTCGAGCCCGACGATCCGGGTTCGGTCAGGTTGCGGATCACGACGAGCGCAGCGATGTTCGCAGCCACGAAGCCGACCGTCCAGAACGAGAGCGAGAGTAGTTTCTTCACCGCCGGATGTCGCAGGTTCCAGACGAACGTCGGACGGAGGCCGGCTCGCCGGGCCGCGGGCAGCAAGGTGAAGGCCATGGCGCCGATGCCGAGGGTTGCACCCAGCCCGAGGGTGAGCCGAAGTCGGGTGTCGTCGAGGACGTCGGTGAGTGCGAACTCGCGACCGTCGGGCTGTGGGATGGTCAGCAACGTCGCGATGATGATCACGTTGGGAAGGACGGGGCTCCACGCGGCCGCGAAGAAGCGTCGCTTCGAGTTGAGATAGGCGTTCGCCAGTCCGGTCAGGCCGTAGAAGAGGATCTGGACGAGGAAGATTCGTGCGAGCGTGGTGCCGACAGATCGGAACAGGTCAGCGTCGACGTCTTCGTCGATCCGCTGTGAGAAGACCCGGAAGATCAGCGGCGCCGCCGCGACGGCGATGATCGTGAGGAGCAGGATCAGCGAAGCGGCGGTGGTGACGACGACGTTGCGGGCCTCGTCGTCCTCGTCTCGGTCGAACGTCGTGAACAGTGGGATCAGCGTTGCTGACAGCACGCCACCGACCAGCAGTTCGTAGACCAGGTTCGGCGTCTCGTTGGCGAGGATGTACGCGTCGCTGAGCGCGGTGCCGCCGAGGACGGTGGTGAGCACGACGACGCGTGCCAGGCCCGTGGTCCTCGACAGCAGCGTGCCGACCGCGACGATCAGGTTGCTCTTCAGCAGCCCGCTCATGGCGCGCTCCGCGTGGCGTCGCCGACCGGTCGGCTCACGGACGATTCGTCTCGTCGACCGCCTGGCGTAGTGCTTCGAGTTCGATCACCAGGTCGTCGACATCGTGTTCGTACAGGTCCGTGTCGCCTGCACCGACGGCGACCTCGGCGGCGCGTGAGACCAGTTCGTCGAGTCGGGTCTGCGTCAGGCGCAGCCGGTCGGCGGTCTTCTTCGACTCGAGTTCGAGGCGTCGGACCGATTCGAGTTGGTCCTGCACCGAGGTGACGGCGGCGTCGATGTCCGGCGTCGAGGAGGCCGCTGCTCGGGCTTCGAGCGTGGCGAGCTTCGAGCGGAGTGCGGTGGGGTCGAGGCGTCGGATCGTGTCGTCGATCTGATCGCCGCGGCGAGCAATCGTCCACGTCTCCTCGAGGCCGTCGTCCAGGCGCCCGGCGATGGACTCCATCCGATTCCTCAGCGGACCTGGCGCCGCAGCGTCGATCGTCTGGTGCAACTTCGTTCCGGACCGCGTGGCTCCCTGCACGAACTGCCGCCATGGTTCGCCGACGGTGAACGGGTCGAGGCCGCCGCGTCGATCCGAGCGCAACGACCGGAGCAGCCCGACGACGACCGCTCCAGCGATCGCAACACCCACGAGAATCAGCACCGACCGCATGCAACCCGAACGCTACTTGCCGAGTCGTGGTGACACCGGGAACGTCGTGACTTCGACACAGAGCGGCTGACCTCCTGACACCGCCGGGTGAGCAGCCACGGTCAGACCTCTCAATCGACGGGGTGGATGTCGGCGCCGGTGAGGGTGGTGAGGTCGTCGTCGGTGATGTCGGCGTCCTCCGTGTCTGCGAGGCGCAGCGCGTGGTGCCCGACGGCAGCTTCGAACACGTTGCGCACGAAACGGCCGTTGCCGAACCCGCGTGCTCGGGGCTCGGCGTCGATCACGATCTTCAACTTCGCGGTGCCGGTGTCGTCGAGGTGGTACTCCTTGCTTCCGGCGATCAGCCCGAAGATGCCGATCAGTTCGTCGGTGTCGTAGTCGGGGAAGTGGATCGTTCGCGTGAAGCGGCTCTTGAGACCGGGGTTCGCATCGATCAGCGCCTGCATCTCGGTCGGATAGCCCGCCGCCACGACCGACAGATCGTCACGATGGTCCTCCATGAACTTGACGATCGTGTCGACCGCTTCGAGGCCGAAGTCGTTCTCGCCCCCTCGAGCCAACGCGTAGGCCTCGTCGATCAGCAACGTGCCGCCGATCGCCGAATCCATCACCTTGCGGGTCTGGGTCGCGGTCTGCCCGACGAACCCCGCAACGAGGCCCGACCGATCGGTCTCGATCAGGTGCCCTCTGGTCACGACGCCGAGCGAACGGAAGATCTGCGACAGCAGGCGCGCCACGGTGGTCTTGCCGGTGCCCGGATTCCCGCTGAACACGAGGTGCTTCGAGGTCTCGATCGTCGACAGGTTCCGCTCGGCGCGCATCTCCTGGATGCGCAGCAGCGACGTGAGCCGACGGACCTCTTCCTTGACGTGGTCGAGCCCGATCAGCGCATCGAGCTCCGCGAGGAGTTCTTCGATCGGCCGTTCCGGTGGGAGTTCGATCTCCGGCTCGGGCAACGGTTCGGCGCCGACGGTGGCGCCGGCCTCGGTGGCAGGGGCCGGGGCGTCGGGTCGGCCGGGGCGTGGGACACCGTGCTCGTCCATCGTGCGCAGCAGCAGCGAGCGATACGCATCGATCGCTGTGATCTCGTCGGGCGACGGCATCAGGTCGAGCGCTGCAGTGGCGTGGGCGAGCGACAACGCGAGCGTGTAGTAGCGGTTGGCGCGACGCTGTGTGTCCTTCGCGTCGGCTTTGACGAGCAAGTCGAACATGGTGCTCGGAGCCCGCAACCAGTCGCTGCGACCGGCGAACGTGTCGTCGTCGCGGAGTTGCTGGGGCGTGACGATCATCGTCGGCCGCAACTTGGTTCCGATCGCTCCGACCCATGCGTCGAGTTCGGCGGTGGTGTGGCGGCCGTCGGCGTCGATGAACGCCGCAACGAGGTTCGATGCTTCGATCACGCACTCGGCGCGATGGTCAGCGCCGCCGGAGAGTTCGTCGAGCACGAGCGACATCGCAGCGATGAACTCGGTTGCCTTGTCTTCGAACGCCTGCGCCATCGTCGCAGCGTAGGACACCGGCGCGGGCATGAATCCGGCGTTCGACTCGAGTACGTCGATGAACTCGAACAGTGCGACCGGTGCCACTACCGCCAGGTGATGCGCGCCAGCCCGATTCGCCGCACTCCGGAGTGCGACGTCGTGCGGGTCGAGCACGGACCGGTGGTGAACACGGTCCCGCATGGGCAGTCCGACGACAGCACCATCACGTTCGACATCCGGCCGTACGCTGCATCATGCCGCTCGCTCTTGCTCTGCTCACCTTCGTGGTCGTCCAGATCGCCGCTCGTGTCTGGTTGCGCATCCGCCCGAGAGCGATTCCGTTCGGATGGTCGTGGCTTCTGGAGAACCCGTGGCGCAAGTCGTACCGGAACCCAGAGCGCGTCGCCGAGCAATGTGGGATCAAGCCGACAGACACGGTGCTCGAGATCGGTTGCGGGTCTGGGTTGTTCACGCGTTCACTGGCGACGCGCTGCGCGAAGCTGATCGCGCATGACCTCGAGCCGCGTTACATCGCTCAGACCAAAGCGAAGTTGGTCGACCTGAGCCACATCGAATACCTGGTCGGAGACGCTCGCGACCTCCAGCTGGACGGCCTGGTCGACGTGATCGTGCTGATCTCCGTCCTCCCGGAGATTCCCGAGCCGTTGCTGGCACTCGAGGCGTGCAAACGCGCTCTGAGACCGGGTGGACGAGTCGTGATCGGCGAAGAACTCTTCGAGCCTGAATACGTGACCTCGGGCCGGATCGATTCGTGGGCTCGAGCGGTCGGCTTCGACGTCGTGGGACGCGAGGGCAACGCGTGGGCGTATCTGACCACCTTTGCACTGCCCACCGGTGAGTGACAGCCGAATTCTCGGCTCCGAGATCCCCTGCGTTGCTCACGTCGGCGATCGGTCGGGCGACAGCGCCGAATCGTCACCTGTGTGCTGAAGAGCTGTCAGCGCTGGTCGCAGCACGTTGCAGCGCGCTGCGTTCCACACGCAACCGACGGCGAAGGACGTCTGCGTTCGCAACGGTGGCCCACGTCGCCGTTCGCCATGCGCCGAGCATCAACGGTGCCGCTGCGATCTCCGCCACCACTGCGACGTAGTTCGGGTGGTCGAGCCATCGGTACGGACCGGTCGTCACAGCACCTTCGTCGGGTGGGATGAGCACACGCGTGCTCCATCGGTCGCCGAGCGAGGTGATCGCCCAGTATCGCAGCGGCTGCGCCGCGACGAACACGACCAGCGCAACGACTCGCACCGGGATCGGCGCGCCGCCGCTGCGACGACGAGGCCGGTCAGATCGACGAGCTTCGAGCAGGGTGGACGACAGCCACCCGACATGGAGCGCCACCATCGCCGGGTAGTGCGACTGCCCGTACTCGATCGCTCCACGTGAACGCAGACGCCGCTCGTTCCGCTTCGACCAGGCGAGTTCACCGAGACGCTGGAGTGCGACACCCGCAACCGTGACGTCGACCAGTCGAGAACGTCGAGACGACCCCCGCCGACTCACCACTCCAGCACCACGTGCTCGGCGGCGAAACCGGGGCCCATTGCAGACACCAGCGCCAGATCGCCGATGGCCGGGCCACCCTCGGCAGAACCCGAGGCGGCCTCCAGAGCCTGGCGCAGTACGAACAACGCCGTCGGTGCGGACATGTTGCCGTGTGTTCGTAGCACGTCGCGCGACCGACACAGCTGTGCCTCGTCGACGGGAAGCACCTCGAGGTACGCATCGAGCACTTTTGCTCCACCGGGATGCAAGAGGTAGTGGTCGAGGTCGGACACAGCGATGTCGGCTCGCTCGCAGACCGTCTCGACGCTCTCTGCGAATCGCTCGCGAACGAGCGTGGGCACGCTGCGCGACAGCACGACTTCGAGACCGCGATCCGTGAATTCGAAGCCCATCACGTCTTCGGTGTCGGGCCAGAGGACGGAGCTGTCGGTGATGATCCTCGGTGCTGCGCTCGTCGTGGAACCGATGTCGGCACGCCTCGGAGCTGCGTCCCCGGCCACCACGACTGCGGCGGAACCATCTGCGAATAGGCTCGTCGACACGAAGTTGGCTTTCGACCAGTCGTCGCCCTGGAAGGTGAGCCCGCACAGTTCGGTGGCCACGAGCAGCACGGCCCGGGTCGGGTCGGCACGGGCATGAGTTGCGGCACGGGCCAAGCCGCCGACTCCACCGGCACAGCCGTGGCCGAACGTTGCATCGCGGCGCACGCCGGCCGAGCAGCCGAGGGCCAGCGCCAGACGGGCATCGAGCGACGGTGTGGCCATTCCGGTGGTGGACACGAACAGCACGGTCCCGATGTCGGCGGCGTCGACGCCGGCGACGGCGAGCGCTCGTCGCGACGCATCGATCGACAGCGCCAGGGCGTGGTGCACGTACAGGTCGTTGCGTTCCGAGAAACTGTGGGGCTCGTCGAACCAGTCAGCGGGCACGCAGAAATGTCGCTGTTCGACTCCTGCGTGATCGAACACCGGGAGGAGCCGCTCGATGTCGGGGTGGTGACGGCCGAACATGCGGCCGGCGAACTCGCGTGCCTGCGTCTGGCTCACGATGTGCTCGGGCACGGCCGTGCCGATCCCGAGGATCCTCGGTGCCCCGTTCACGCTGATCATTCGTCGGCCAGCGCCGACACGTCGCCAGACCCCGTCGAACCGCGAGTCGCGCCGGGACGCGACTCGCCAGAAGCATCCGATTCGGGTGTGGCGCACGAATTGCGGAACACGTAGTCGGAACGGCGTTTGCGATGGCGGCTGGACCAGTCGATCGGAGGCCGCTCCGCCTGCTCGTCGACGTAGCCGACCCGGTAGAGCGCCATCAGTTCCAGATCGGGCGGCACGTTCAGGAGATCGATCAGGCGGGCCCACTGGTCGGGCACCTCCATCGGGAAGGAGATGAACTGGATCCCCATCCCCAACTCGGTGGTGGTCAGCCAGAGGTTCTCCATCGACGCACCGAGTCCGAACACCGAGTAGAAGCCCGACAGCTCACCGGGGCGGTATTCCTCCTTGTCGAGCAGTGCTGCGATCACGAGTGGGGCGCCGTCGACGAGTTCGCGGTTGGCGTCGGCGAGCGTGTCGGGCACCCCGAGGCGGTTCATGACCTTGGTGGCGGTGTCGGTGAACACGAGCCGTCGGAACGGCCGCAGGGCTCGAGGAAGCTGGTCGAACAGAATGCCGTCGCGTCGCTCGTCCATCTCGGAGTCGGAGAACCGGAAGAACTTGCGGTAGCGGGTGAAGAACTCGCCGGCGCGGAACACGTGGCGCATGCTCTGGGCGCTGATGTCGGCGATCTGTCGGACGCTATCGGGATCGTCGATCAGCACGAACCGCCACGGCTGGCTGTTGAAGTGCGACGGTGCCATGCCAGCGGCCTCGACGAGGCGGTGCTGGTGTTCCAACGACACCGGGCGATCCGAGACCGGACCGTTGGTGGTCTGTCGTCGTCGCACGACGTCGAAGAACTCCATGAGGCCGCAACGTACTCCCCGCCGGGCAGAGGGAATCTCCTGAGCTCCACATTCGACGCTGATGTCGGTGAGCGCACGCTGCAGGTCGGGATACCGTCGCCGTGTGATGTCGTGGCCGCACCTCAGCGTCGGTGCCACCCTTGCTGCGTCGTCGTTGCTCGGAGCGAGCGTGCGCTGTGGCCGTCTCGACCTCGGTCGACAGCGCTGGCTCCACCACGCGCTCTACGCCGCAACGCTCGCGAGTTCGGCGGGGGCCACCGTGGCCGACGGAGCCAGAGGCCGTCCGACCTGGCCCGTCGCAGCGAGCACGCTCGGGGTCCTCGCATCGCTGCCGGCCACCCGGGGCGGATCGAATGCGCACCTGCTGGTTGCGGGCGCCGCGTCGGCCGTGTACCTGGTCGGAACGGTTGCCGTTGTTCGTTGACGAGTCGCTGCGCCGTCGGGCTGCGACGAGGATCTGAGCGACATCGTGAACCACCCGAACGTCGCTGGATCGCAAAGCGGCGACAGCGAGCCGGCCGCGTTCAGCGGACGCTGGTGCGGCCCGTGAACGCGACGAACTGATCGACGGCGCTGTCGGAGGAGGATTCCACGGCGGCGTCGAAACGGCCCGGGGCGCGCATCATGTCGGCCATGGGAGCGATCGCTTGCTGCGCTGCAGCGGCCGACGCGTCGTCGATGCCGTGCTCGATTCCGGTGGCGTCGGCGATGTCCCATGCGTGGGTCATCGTGTCGACGCTCATCAGCGTCAGGAACCCGTCGAGCGGCATGCCCATCGGAGTGTCGTTCTGGAGCGCTCGCGGCTGATCGAGCGCGGCGATCGCCGTGTCGACGGCCGCGCTGACAGTGGCTGCCGGGTCGCTGCCGGCTCGGTCGGCCTCGGGCATCTCGGCGGCCATCCCGCCACCTTCAGCGAAGCTCGCAACGGTCTCGAGGCCCCAGGTGATGTGACCGGCGACCTGGCGGGCGCTCCACCCTTCGCAGCAAGAGGCAGAGTCCCACTGGTCGGCGGGGACCCGGTTGACGACGTTGCGCAACATCGACGCGCCCTTGACGAAGCTCTGAAGATTCTCACTCATGTGACGCACGTTAGGACATCCGCGGTCGATCCGATTCCCGTCCGGCTTCTACCGGCCGGTAAGTTCGGGCCATATGACGATGACCCCCGACACCGGACTGCCGGCCGCCGAGCCCCGTTTCGAGAGCGTCCAGCAAGTACGCGATGCGCTTCGAGACGTGCAGTACCTCGCCGACGACGGCATCGCCGGCATCGCCTACCTCGCCGACCGGCTCCAGAAGCCGATCCTCGTCGAGGGCCCAGCCGGTACCGGCAAGACCCAGCTCGCCAAGTCGATCGCCGAGATCACCGGCGCCAAGCTGATCCGCCTGCAGTGCTACGAGGGTCTCGACGAGTCCAAGGCGCTCTACGAGTGGAACTACAAGAAGCAGCTGCTGCGCATCCAGACCGAGCGCGGCGCAGACGAGACCAACGAGGACTGGACCGACGATCAAGGACGACATCTTCTCCGACGAGTTCCTGCTGACGCGACCGCTGTTGGAGGCGATCACCTCGGACGAGCCGGTCGTGCTGTTGATCGACGAAGTCGATCGTGTCGAGGTCGAGACCGAAGCGCTGCTGCTCGAGATCCTCTCCGACTACCAGGTGTCGATCCCGGAGCTGGGCACGATCAAGGCCAAGCAGATCCCGCTGGTGTTCCTCACCTCGAACAACACCCGTGAGCTGTCCGAAGCACTCAAGCGTCGCTGCCTCTACCTGCACGTCGACTACCCGGAACTCGATCGCGAGAAGGAGATCGTCCTCGCGAAGACACCGGGCATCACCGAGAACCTGGCCGATCAGGTCGCCCGTATCGTCCGTTCGATCCGCCAGCTCGACCTGAAGAAGGCGCCATCGGTCTCCGAGACGCTCGACTGGGCCCGCACGCTGATGCTGCTCAACATCGAGACGATCGACGAGCAGATCGCAAAGGACACGCTGAACATCCTGCTCAAGTACCAGACCGACATCGCCAAGGCGACCAAGGAGCTCACCGTCGATGACTGACACGGTCGTGCCGAGTTCGCACACGCAGCAGCCGGGCGGGATGCTCGATCTGCTCAACGGTTTCGTCGTGGAGTTGCGCAACGCCGGACTGCCGGTGTCGCTCACCGAGAACCTCGATGCGATGCAGGCGGTCCAGCACATCCCGATCGAGGACCGTGACGCGTTCAAGTACGCGCTCGGTGCCACGTTGATCAAGAACCACGCGCACTGGCGCAGCTTCGAGACCGTCTTCGAGGTCTACTTCAGCCTGCGCGGCCCCGAGTACAAGATCTCCGAAGACGGCGACGGCGACACCGACATCGACGACCTGTGGCGCGAACTGCAGGACGCCGCAGCAGCAGGGTGAAGGCAACGGCGCCGGCGGCATGGACGGCCTGACGCCCGAAGAGATCGCTCAGATGCTGATGCAGGCGCTGATGAACGGCGACCAAGGCATGATGCGGGCCATGGCCAAGCAGGCCGTGCAGCGCTTCGCCGGTATGGAGCCCGGTCGACCGGTCGGCGGCACCTACTACCTGTACCGCACGCTGCGGAACCTCGACCTCGACAACATGCTCGAGAAGATGATGGACGCATCCGCCGAAGAAGCCGGCGGACGAGCTCACCTCGCTCGAAGAACGCCTCGAGAAGGAGGAGTTCCAGGACCGGATCGAGAAGTTCAAAGGCGAGATCGAGGCCGAGATCCGTCGTCGCCTCGTCGCCGACCGAGGCGCCGAGGCGATGGCCAAGACGCTGCGCAAGCCGCTGCCCGAAGACGTCGAGTTCATGCACGCATCGCGTGACGAGATGCAGGCGTTGAAGAAGTCGCTCGGCCCCCTCACCCGCAAGCTCGCCGCCCGCCTCGCCCGCAAGCGCAAGCACAAGCGCAAGGGTCCGCTCGACTTCCGCAGCACGGTCCGTCACTCACTCAGCTACGGCGGCGTCCCGGCCGAACCGAAGTTCAAGGCTCCTCGAGTCGGCCAAGCCCGAACTGATCGTCATCGCCGACATCTCGGGCTCGGTCGCCGCGTTCGCCCGCTTCACGCTGATGCTCGTGTACGCGATCCAGAACCAGTTCAGCAAGGTCCGTTCGTTCGTCTTCATCGACGGCATCGACGAGGTCACCGACTACTTCAAGGCCACCGAGGACATCCAGGAGGCGATCCACCGGGTCAACACCGAGGCCGACGTGGTGTGGGTCGACGGACACTCGGACTACGGCCACGCCTTCGAGGTGTGGTGGAACGAGCACGGCAAGGACGTCACGTCGAAGTCGACGGTCCTCTTCCTCGGCGATGCCCGCAACAACTACCACGCCAGCCAGGCTGGGTCGTCAAGGAGATCCAGCAGAAGGCACGTCACGTGTACTGGTTGAACCCGGAGCCGAAGAGCTACTGGAACACCGGCGACTCGATCGTGGGGGAGTACGGCACGTACACCGACGGCGTCTTCGAGTGCCGCAACCTCCGCCAACTCGAAGCCTTCGTCGACCTTCTCGCCTAGCTCAGCCCGCCGATGGCTGCGTTCCGCAGACTCCTCGGTGCCGTAGGGCACCGTCGTCGCTGCGCGCCTCGCCCTCGACGACCTGAGCCGGCGAGAAGCTGATTGAGAAGCGCGAAGAATCGCCCTCGATCACGGCGCTGGAGCGTCCGGGTCGGCCACTCCGAGTTCTTCGAGGAGGGTATCGAGGCGCGACGTCTGGCGGGCGAGTGCTGCTTCGAGGGCTGCCACGCGGTCGGAGAGGTCGCCTGCTCGATCGTTTGCCGCCGTGCGTGGTGGGCCTTCGTGTGGGTGCTCGCGGCGGTGGCGGGCGCTGGTGCTTCATCGTCTGCCGGCTGCCAGCGTTGCTCGATGCGGGGCTCGCGCTCGCCCAGGCGGCGTTCCAGGCGTCGTACGAGGGGCTCGGGTCGATCAGCCAGCCGGTCGACCGCGGCATCGACCGCATCGGCGTCGCCCTGCGGACCATCGAGATAGCGCTCGGTCCGTGTGGCGATCTCGTTGAGGGTCTGAGGCCCACGCAACGTCAAGACGCCGAGCACTGCGACTTCGGCGCCGTCGAGCCCGAGGGTCTCGCCGACGACGTGTTTGTGTTTCGAGCTGCGGTGCCCCACACCACTGACGGCGCGGGCGAGTTCGAGTTGGCGCAACTCGATCATCGTGGTGTCCACGTCACGAGCGCTGTAGTCTACCACCGGGTCGCGGTTGGTGCTCTGGTTGCACGCCGACACGAGCGCGTTCGTCGTGAGCGGGTAGTTGTCCGGAGTCGTGGCTGCCTTCTCGATGAGGGATGCGACGACTCGGGCCTGCAGCGCGGTGAGTTCCACGAACACAGACTGCCATCGCCGAGCATGCGTCGACGCGTCAGACGATGGTGAGCACTTCGTCGAGTGGCTTGCGGCGCAGCGTCGGCACCTGGCAGCCGTCGACCGGGAACCCGATCGGGAAGAGCACGAACGGGCGCTCGTTTGCCGGTCGCTCGAAGAGCTGGGAGAGGAACGCCATCGGACTCGGTGTGTGCGTCAAGGTGGCGAGCCCCATGTGATGCAGGGAAGTGATGAACATCCCGGCGGCGATGCCGCAGCTCTCCTTGACGTAGTAGTGCGTGCGCTTCGAGCCGTCATCGCGAATGCCGTAGCGCTCTTCGAACAGCACCACGATCCACGGCGCGACCTCGAGGAACTCCTTGTGCCAGTCCGTGCCGAGCGGCGCGAGTTCGTCTCGCCAACGGTCATTCATCCGAGCGGTCGACCGCTCCTCGTCGGCGCCGTAGTTGATCCGTTCCTCGACCTCGGCGGCGCCACGGATCTGGCGCTTGATCACCGGGTCCTGCGTCGCCACGAACCGCCACGGTTGCTGGTGCGCTCCCGATGGTGCGGTCGAGGCGGTCCGCACGGCCGTCTCGATCAGCGAGCGAGGGACCGGCTCGTCGGACAGCATCCGCACGCTGCGGCGACGGTCCATCTCGTCGTGGAACGCGTCGGCGTGTGCCCGGATGTCGTCGGGGGAGCGACGGACGAAGTCCAGCGTCTCGAAGGGGTGCGCAGCTTCGGCCTCGATGGACGGATACGGGAACTCGTCGTCGTGCGCCACCCACGGATCGTCCCACACCGAACGTGACGGACGGGGGAGGCGGCGGGGTTCACCGATGACGACGGCTGCGCTCCATCGACGTCCTAGACGGCGTCGACGACGGGGGTGTCGAGGCGGCGCATGAAGTGGTCGGGTGCCCGATGGTTGCGGGGACGCATGACCATGAGGGCGATGTCGTCCTCGGAGTCGGCGGTGGCGTCATCGAGGACGGCCCTCACGATGTCAGCGCACGACGCGTCGAAGCGTTCGCGGACGAGGTGCCCGACACGCTCGATGCGGTCATCCCACGACTGACCGCGCCGCTCGATCAGCCCGTCAGTGAACAGCACGAGCAGATCATCGACCGCGTACGTGAACCGAACCGGCTCGACCAGATCCACACCGAAGCCGAGCGCCGGGCGCATCCCCTCGCCGATGGTCTCGATACCGCCCTCGCCGCGGACGAGGAGGAGCGGCGGATGCCCGGCGCCGGCAACCCGGCCCGTGGTCGTCCCGTCGAGCATCAAGATGATGACCGATGCCATCGACGCTCCCGGGAAATCGCGGGCGAACCCGTCGAGATGGGTCAGCGCCTCGTTCGGCTCGGCGCAGCTCCGGCCGAGCGTGTTCGTCGCTGCACGGAGCTGGCCCATGACGCCGATCTGCTCGAGGCCGTGACCGACGACGTCGCCGATGATCGCCACCACCTGATCGTCGGGTCGGTCGACGAGGTCGTACCAGTCACCGCCGAGCCTGAGGGCGTCGTTGTGCGACCGGTACCCGGCAGCGACTTCGGTACAGCCGACAGGCGGAAGCGATGTCGGCAACAGCAGCCGTTGAAGCTCTCGGAGCCGCTCGGCCTCCATGGCCGCAACGGCTGCAGGCACGAGGTCGTCGACGATCACCTCCGGACGATACGCCGGGGGCGAAAGGGCCTGATTCATCCGATCGGGTGACCGCGTCATCAGATGGCCGAAGGACGACAGTGTCGTTGCCATTGGATGACGTTTCTCAAGGTTCCGTCAGGACTCCCGATGATGTGGAGCGGATGCCGACCACGGCTGATCCGGGAGTACGCCGAATCGAGGAGTCCAGATGCGACCGAATGATCATCCAATGAGCGGTCGACCGTCGCGAACCGACACGCCGGAACGCCCGGTCGACTTCGAGTTCATGGGCCAGTCAGAGTGGTTCGAGTTCCACTGCGAGCTGTTCGACGTCGTTGCCGAGCTCGACCTCGCCGTCTCGACGATCGGTGCCGGGGCGATTCGACTTCACGACGGCCGATCGCTGGGTTTGTTGCAACTCGCGCAACACTGTCATCTTCGAGAGCGCAACGACTGGCACGAGCTGATCACCGCACACCTCTGCACCATGACCGCTCACCTCCACGACATCGTCCAACCCTTCTCGGCATTCGACCTCCGGGTTCGACTCGTCCCCGACGCTCCCGACGACCGAGACACCCTTCGGGGGCTCGGCGCGGCGACCGTTCGCAGAAGGCATCGTCCAGGTGCTCGCGATCGACGTCCCGGACGCAGTGCGCTGCGTCCCGGCTCGCGAGATCACCGAACTCGGCTGGGATCTCGACGAAGCGTGGGCGAGTGCCCTCGCCCAGACCGAGGTCCTCGAACGACCCGACGAGATCCACACGATCGACATCGGCGGCGCCGACATCATCCACGTGTTCGGAGACCGCCCGTTCACAGCGAGCATGATCGGTGTCGTCGATCAGCTCGTCGGCGAGACCGCAGACATCGGGCCCGATGGAGCCATCGTGTCGATGCCGCTGCGTCACAGCCTGCTCGTCCACCCGGTGGGCGGCAGTGATGTCCGCACGGCGATCGCCGGAATGATTCCGATCACACGTCAACTGTTCAAGCAGGGGCCGGGTTCTGTCAGCCCACACCTGTACTGGTGGCGCGACGGCCAGCTGCAGTGGATCCCGACGTTCTTCGACGGCACGATCCAAGGGGTCGAGTACTACCCGTCGGACGAGCTCGCTGCCGTCATCGGCGACTGACCGAATCGAGCAACGCCTCGACCTCGCCGGCGGTCCGCACGCGGTGCACGGTCGCGGCTGACCAGAAGTCGCCCTCGGCGTAGTCCTCGTAGATCTCCCGATACTGGTCGTGGTGCTGCCACGACCACAGCACGACGTTGCGCTCCGGGTCTCGAGAGAGCAGGTTCCTCAACGATTCGCGGTTGCCGTTGCAGACCTCGGCGCTCGTGACGATCCGCCGGAGTGACCGCACGAGCAGACGCCGGATCACGACGTGTCGGGGCAGATCGAGCCAGACGATCGTGTCCGCTCGACGCTGCACCAGGTCCGCAACGTTGCGGTAGTTGCCGGGAACGACCCAGCCGCCGTCGCCGTCGGCGCCTTCGGCGTCGAGGATCGCCTCGGTCACCTTGGCCCGGAACTCGGGCGTGGGCGTCGGTGTCCAGTCCGGACCGTGCATCAGGTCGTCGAGCTCGATCATGGCGACATCGATGCGTTCGGCGATCGCTTCTGCGACCGTGGACTTGCCGGCCCCAGACGATCCGACGACGGCGATGCGATGCACGATGCGGAGGGTAGCGATGCGCCGGGTGGTGTCAGCCGCCGGAACGTTTGCCGGGCGACCCGGCTGAGGTCATCACCGCAAGGTGTCGATCAGCCGCCCCGTTGGTAGTTCGGGGCTTCTGCGGTGATCACGACGTCGTGTGGATGCGATTCTTCGCGACCGGCGGTCGTGACTCGCATGAAACGCGCTTGGCGCAGACCGTCGAGCGTGGCGGCACCGGCGTAACCCATGCCGGAACGGAGCCCACCGACCAGCTGGTACAGCACCTCACCGAGCGCTCCGGCGTACGGCACGCGTCCTTCGATGCCTTCGGGCACCAGCTTCTGGCTGGCGGCGCCGACAGCGGTCTTGCCCGACGAGCGTCTGGCTCGACGCGTAGCGGTCGGCGCTGTCGCCGGTCATGGCACCCATCGAGCCCATGCCGCGGTAGCTCTTGTAGCGGCGGCCGTCCATCAGTTCCATCTCGCCCGGTGACTCCTCGGTCCCGGCGAGCAGCGAACCGATCATCACGGTCTCCGAGCCGGCGGCGATCGCCTTGACGATGTCGCCGGAGAACGTGATGCCACCGTCACCGATGATCGGGACGCCGAGCTGCTTGGCCCTGCGTGTCGTGTGCCAGATCGCCGAGAGCTGCGGCATGCCCGCACCCGACACGACCCGAGTCGTGCAGATCGAGCCCGCTCCCACACCGACCTTGATCGCGTCGGCTCCCGCATTCACCAGCGCCTCCACGCCTTCCTCGGTGACGACGTTGCCGGCCGTGACCGGCAGGTCGGGCCACGAGCCCTTGATCCGTTCGATCGCCTTCACCACGTTCGCCGAATGGCCGTGGGCGGTGTCGATCGAGACGGCGTCGACGCTCATGTCGACGAGTGCAGCGACTCGCTCCTCGAGGTCGGCGCCGACACCGACAGCGGCTGCGCTCGGAGACGGCCGCGCCCGTCACGCGATGCGTTGGGATAGTCGAGCCGTTTCTGGATGTCCTTCACCGTGATCAGCCCGGCGAGGCAGCCGGAGCCGTCGACGAGCGGTAGCTTCTCGATCCGGTACTGCTGGAGGATGGCGCGAGCTTCGTCGAGCGACGTGCCCACCTCGGCGGTGACCAGCCCGGTCGGCGAGTCGGCGGATGTCATGAAGTCGGTGACCGGGCGATCGAAGTCGGTGCCCTCGCAGAAGCGGATGTCGCGGTTGGTGAGGATGCCGACGAGGTGGCCGTCGTCGTCGGTGATCGGGACGCCCGAGAACTTGAACCGGTTCATCAGCGACTCGGCCTCGTGCAGCATCGCCGTCGGCGGCAGCGTGACCGGATCGGTGATCATGCCCGACTGCGAGCGCTTGACCTTCTGCACTTCCGCGGCCTGATCGGCGATCGACATGTTGCGATGGATCACGCCGATGCCGCCGTGGCGGGCCATGGCAACAGCCATGCGAGCCTCGGTGACCTTGTCCATCGCAGCCGACACGAGTGGCACGGCCAGTTCGATGTCTGCAGCGAATGTGGCGGTGGTGTCGACGGCGTCGGGAAGCGTCTCCGACCAGCCGGGGATCACGACCACATCGTCGAAGGTGAGCGCTTCGAACCGGTCGAAGAAGTCGTCGTTCACGTTCGGATGCGTGCGAGATGTGTCGGTCATGAAGGACCTTCCTGATCAGGTGTCATTCGTTGCGGTGCAGAGGTCGGCGAGAACCTCGATGAGAAGCGCGTGTTCGGTGTCGTGGATGGCGGAGGCGAAGACGTCCAGTGTGCCAGATACGTCAATGGGAACGACCTTGGATCCGAGGACGGGGCCGTCGTCGACGCCTTCGTCGGGAACCAAGTGCACCATGACGCCTGATTCGGCCCGCTCTCCGGCCTGCGCCTCGGCCCAGGCTCGTTCGATCGCCCGTGTTCCGGGCAGCTCGCCGGGCAGTGCGGGATGCAGGTTGACGACCTGGCCGGGGAAGTGGCCGAGGAAGTCCATGGTGAGCAGGCGCATCCATCCGGCGAGCAGGACCCAGTCGGGTTCGAGCGACGCGACCGCGCCGGCGAGGCGGGTGTCGTAGGCGCGCCGGTCCTCGTCGGCGTGCTCGACGACGAGTTCGGTGTCGATGCCGGCTTCGTCGGCTCGTACGAGTCCGTACGCATCGATGCGATTGGAGACCACTCCGACGACGTCAGCGGCGATCGTGTCGACCCGACAGGCATCGAGCACCGCCTGGAGGTTCGATCCCGATCCCGAAACCAGCACGACGATTCGAGGCCGATCCATGGGACGAATCTATCGATGCTGCTCCGTGCTCGTCAGGCGCGACGCGGTCGATCCGATGCTCGACGAGCTCCATTTGTATTCTCGGAAGAGAATATGTATGGTGAACGTCGTGGTCAGTACCGATCTCGTCCTCGACGCCGTGAGCGAACCGAACCGTCGCCGTCTGCTCGAGTTGTTGCACCACGGCCACGAATCGACCGTGAACGAACTCGTCGAAGCCTCGGGCCTGCGGCAACCGCAGGTGTCGAAGCATCTCAAGGTCCTGGCAAACGCCGAACTCGTCAGCGCTCGCGCCGACGGGCGACGCCGCCACTACCGCCTCGATGGCACAGGGTTGCGCACGGCGCACGACTGGTTCGCTGCGTTCGAGGACGTCTGGCAGGCGCGTTTCGACGTCCTCGACGAGATCGTCACGACCGATCCTTCTTCCAACCCACAATGAGGAGCACCTCCGATGACCGACCAACCCCTTCCGACCGACCTGTCGACACTCGACGCTCGCCGTGGATCGACCAAGATCGAACTGAGTGACGACGGTTCGTCGTTCCAGTGCGTCCGCATGTTCGGCGCGCCGCCTGAACGAGTCTTTCGCGCCTTCACCGACCCCGCAGACCTCCGGGTCTGGTTCCCGTCGGGTGCTCCGGCCGGCTCGGAGATGACCATCTGCGAATCGGACGCCGTCGAAGGTGGCAAGTACCACTACGCCATGGTGGTCCCCGGCCACGGGTCGATGGCGTGGCACGGCACCTACACCGGCGTCGACCGGCCGGATCGGCTCGACGCCGACGAATGGTTCGTGATGGGCGACGCCGACCCCACCGGTCCGGGCGCATCGCAGACGCTGACCTTCGAACCGACGGGCGACGGGTTCACGCTCATGACGATGCAGGTCGACATGCCGGAGCCCGAGGACCCCGAGACGTTCATGGAGCAATCGGCTGCTGGTCTCACCAGTTCGCTGGCGACGATGGACGAACTCGTGTCGAGCTGACTCGCCGGTGGCGTATGTCGCCCGCGGCGTCTCACCAACGCAGGATCGCAGCGACTCCCTGGTCGAGCATGGCGACGTTCGGGACGATGCGGATCTTCGCATCGGTGGTGAGAGCTGCAGCGATACAGCGGTCGAGGAGACGATCGCCATCCTGGGCCCCGTCGTCGCCGGCCGCTGACACGAGCAAGGTGTCGACTCGACCCTCGGCGAGCGCCGACTCGACGTGTCGCGCCGAGTCGGCGCGATGCTCGATGCGTTCCTTGGCCTCGTCGAGGACCGCCTTCGTGTCCGTGGCGTGCACGTCGGCGACGTGGCGGACCACTTCGTCAGCGATCCCGGCGGCGTCCCCGGCATCGATCGAGCGAACCGGGATGTTGCGCTCCTCGAGCAGCGTGACGAGCATCGACTTGGCACGCGTCGGGCCGGTCACGAACACGATGCGGGCAGCGACATCCTCGACCACCGATGCGACGCTGTCCGCGACGTCGTGAGCGTTCTCGTCCCAGCTGTTCTCCGCACGCTGCTGGAACCGGCGCTGCGACCAGCCGCCCGGGTGGCCGCGATGGATCACGTCGGTGTCACCTTCGACCTGCTCCTGCGCGACGACGTCGCCGCCGTCGAATGCAGTGATGTCGGCGCCAGCCAGATCGGTCTCCACCACGACGTGGGGGATGGTCCGTTGGCGAGCTTCGATCAACGGCGCGATGTGCGGGAGCGACCCGGTCGACATCGACGCGCCGTGAACGGCATCGTCGATGAATTCGAAGAACGTCGGACCGCCCTTGGCTCGGACCGCGATGAGCGCAGCGCCGTCGCCGTGGCGCAGCTCCGACACCTCGGCTTCCATCGCTGCCACGTCGTCGGCCCAGTCGGCCGGAGCATCGCGCAGCGAGTTCTTCGTCTGGATCCGCAGACGTTCGGCGGCGTCCGCGACATCGCTGCGGGTCGGGATCACGGCCGTCAGGAACGGCCCGTCGAGTTCGACCAGATCACGCAGATCGGGGGCAGAGGCGGATTGGGCGTCAGCATTGGCCATGTCGGCGGGTGTACCCGCGGTCACAGCACGCGAAACGATGGCTGTGAGTCAGACCGGACTTGCCGACCATC
This sequence comes from Ilumatobacteraceae bacterium, assembly GCA_963797925.1. Taxonomy (GTDB): domain Bacteria; phylum Actinomycetota; class Acidimicrobiia; order Acidimicrobiales; family Ilumatobacteraceae; genus Ilumatobacter_A. The sequence goes on from CAWCQZ010000004.1 coordinate 1,670,375, forward strand.
CGGAGACTCCGGTGATCTCCAGGACGAGGACTCGAGCAAACGGCTGCCCCACGTACTGCGGATAGCGCTCGGCGAGGCGGACGGCCAGCACCGCCGCTCGGTCGTCGGAATCCTCCTGCCAGCGCAGATCGGCGCGCACCCACCACAGCTTCGACCAGTCGTCGTCCCACCGCTCGATCAACAGCGTCGCACGATGATCCGCCTCGAGGTTCCGTTCCCGCTGCAGTCGTGTGGACGCCTTCGGCTTCACGAGATCGATCGGCACGCCGACGTAGCCGTCGTCGTCGACGGCGTAACAAACCGGCACGGCGTCGATGCCCCGCTCGGGGTGCGTCGTGCACAGAACCGCATGATCGTGGACGGCGAGTCGGGCGCGCGCCTCGACCTCGGAGAGCCTCATTGGGGAGAACCGGACAAGGACGGCATGCGACAGTGCGACGCTACTTCGTCGAATTCGACGGGGAACGTGCCACCTCGACAGCGCGGAGTCGGAATCAGCGACGCTCTGCTCATGCTGGACCGACAGCGACGTGATGTGCAGGCAGTCGACACCGGACGAGTGGCCGACCGGTGAACCTCGCGACCTGGGTGGAGCGACACGGCCGGCGGCGGCCCGACGGGCCGGTCTCGAAGACCCTGGATGACCTGAAGCAGCTGAAAGATGAGATCATGCCGCAGGTCGACGCCATGTGACTTCGTCGTGCCGACGGTCGATCCCCCGCCGGTCGACCGCCGTCGGCCCGGCGGAACTGGTCAGCGAAGGGTGACGCGCCGGTCGCCGGCGACGAGTGCGCCGATGCGCCAGGTGGTTTCTGCGATCGAGGCCTGAACAGCGTCGGCGTCGTTCTCGCTGCAGATGACGACCATGCCGATGCCCATGTTGAGCGTCCGGTACAGCTCCTCGGTGGACATCTGTGGCGTCAGTTCGCGCACCAGCTCGAACAGCGGCGGGATCGGCCAGGACGACAGGTCGATCTCGGCGCCGACACCCTCGGGCAGCACACGCGGCAGGTTCTCGGGCAAGCCGCCGCCGGTGATCTGAGCGAGGGCCTTGACCTTCCCGCTCTCCAGTGCGCGAGCGCAACGGGTCGAGGTAGTTCCGGTGCGGTTCGAGCAGTGCGTCGCCGAGCGGGCGATCCATCCCGGCCGGGACGACGTCCATCGGTGCCCACTCGAAGACCTTGCGCAGCAGCGAGTAGCCGTTGGTGTGCGGGCCCGACGATGCAACACCGATCAGCACGTCGCCGGCGGCGACGTCGGAACGAGGGAGCAGGTCGGCCTTGTCGGCGACACCGATCAGAGTGCCGGCGATGTCGAACGCACCGGACTGGTAGACGCCGGGCATCTCGGCGGTCTCGCCGCCGAGGACTGCGCAGTTCGCCGCACGGCAGGCGTCGGCCATGCCCTTCACGATGTCGGCGACCATGTCGGCGTCGAGCACGCTCGCGGCGATGTAGTCGAGGAAGAACAGCGGGCGAGCGTTCTGTACGAGCACGTCGCCGATGCAGTGGTTGACGATGTCCACACCGACGCCGCGCACCCGCCCGAGTCGGGCAGCGAGCTCCACCTTGGTTCCCACGCCGTCGGTCGATGCCACGAGCACCGGGTCGTCGAGTTCCTTGATCGCTGCACCGGAGAACACGCCACCGAAGCTGCCGAGTCCGTGGAGGACACCGCGTCCCGAGCCGATGTCGTGCGTCGACTCGACCGCTGCCTTCATCTCGTCGATGGCGCGTGTCCCTTCGTCGATGTCGACGCCGGCATCGGCATACGACGACGAGCGCGGCGCCGGGAGCGCGCCAAGCGATGTCTCGCCGCACCTGCATGCCGTCGAAGTGGATCGCTGCCATGCGGTCGTACGCGACCCGGCGGGCCTCGTCGAGGTCCTGGCCGAGACCGGTGACCGCGAGCACTCGGCCGCCCGCCACCGTCTGGTCGGCGGAGACGCCCGCATCGAAACGAAGCGCGACGCCGTCGACGCGCATCGTTGAACGATGCCGGATCATCGATGCGGTCGGTGATCGCAGCACCTGCGATCGGTGTGGTGGGGTAGCCGGCGGCTGCAGCGACCACCGTGACGGCAGACCGAGCGCGGGTCACGACGGGGACGGTGGAGAGGTCGCCCTTGGCGGCGGCGAGGGCGAGTTCGGCGAGGTCGGTTTCGAGCAGTGGCAGCACGGCCTGCGCCTCGGGATCGCCGAATCGGGCGTTGTACTCGATCAGGCGAGGACCGTCGGTGGTGAGCATGAGGCCGGCGTAGATCACACCGATGTAGGGAGTGCCCGCTGCGGCGAAGTGATCGACGACCGGCTGGACGAACGTGGTCAACAAGTCCGACGGGTCGTACGGAACCGGTGCCGGGGCGTAGGCGCCCATGCCGCCCGTGTTCGGGCCCGTGTCGCCCTCACCGATGCGTTTGTGGTCCTGGGCGATGGGGAGCGCAACGGCGTGTGTGCCGTCGCACAGTGCGAGGAGCGAACACTCGGGGCCCGAGATGCGTTCTTCGAGCACGAATGATCCAGCCGAGGCAGCGTCGATGATCGCAGCGTCCGTCTCTCCGTCCGAGTCCGGGACGGTCACACCCTTGCCGGCGGCCAGGCCGTCGAGCTTCACGACGACGGGGCGACCGAGTTCGCGCCACCAGGCGCGAGCGTCCTCGACGATGGTCGTGGACGATGACGGGTCGAATCGGGCGAACGCCGGCCCCGGGATGCCGAGGTCGTCGGCGAGTTGGCGGGCGAATCCCTTCGACGCTTCGAGGCTGGGCCGAGCGGCAGTCGGCCCGAAGCACGGAATGCCGCGACGGCACACTCGTCGGCAGCACCGGCGACCAAGCGCAGCCTCGGGCCCGGGGATGACGAGATCGGTGTCGTCGGTCGAGGCGTCACCGAGATCGGTGGCGAGCCGAACGTCGTGCCCCGTTCGTCGACACGCCCACGCAATCGCCTGCTCGCGGCCCCCGCCGCCAAGTACGAGAACCTTCATCAGGTGGATGCAGAAGGAGTGTGTGGCGGGAAGGCGTTGACCCGACTCCCGAGCCGATTCGACGGAGTCGTGAACGATGCGTCGACGGCCGACGCCCGTCCTTCGACTGAGCGAAGCGAGGGAGCCCATCGGACCGAACGGAGCGAAGCGAGTGAGGTCGAGCATCAACCACGCCTTCGAACGCCAGCTTCGCCTGGGCGTCACCGACGGCGATCGGGTAGTCGCCGGTGAAGCAGGCGTTGCAGTACCCGTCGTCCGGTCCGCTCTCGCGGCCGGCGACGGCGCGCATCATCCCGTCGAGCGACAGGAAGGCGAGGCTGTCGGCGCCGATGTGTTCCTGCATCTCCTGCACCGTCTTCTGTGCGGCCATCAGGTCACCGTCGTGGCCCATGTCGACGCCGAAGTGGCAGGCGTGGGTGATCGGCGGGCAGGTGATCCGCAGATGTACCTCTGCTGCTCCCGCATCGCGCACGAGCTTCACGAGCGGCCCGGCGGTCGTGCCACGCACCAGCGAGTCGTCGATCATGATGACCCGCTTGCCCTGGAGGTTCTCCGACAGCGCGTTGAACTTGAGTGCGACGCCACGCTCGCGGTATGTCCTGCGTCGGCTCGATGAACGTGCGACCGATGTAGCGGTTCTTGATCAGTCCGTCGTTGAACGGCAGACCGGTCTCGTTGGCGAACCCGATGGCAGCAGGGATCGACGAGTCGGGCACCGGGATGACGACGTCGGCGTCGACGAACGACTCCTTGGCCAGTTCTCGGCCCGAGGTGTTGGCGGACATGGTGCACCGACTTGTCGTCCCACACCGAGTCGGGGCGGGAGAAGTAGACGAACTCGAACGTGCAACGGGCACTGTTGGACTGTGGTGCGAGCACCTGCTGACGTTCGATCTCGGCGCCTCGCAGCGTGACCATCTCGCCGGGCTTGACCTCGTCGATGTCGACGCAGCCGAGCGTCGACAGCGCACAGGTCTCGGATGCAACGGCGTGGCCGCCGTGGGGCAGACGCCCGACCGAGAGTGGCCGGAATCCCCACGGGTCGCGAACTGCGATGACCTGGTCGGAGGCGAGGATCACGAGCGAGAAGGCGCCCTTCCACGCCGGGAGCGTGCGCTCGATGCGTTCCTGCCACGTCCGACCGCCGGCGGCTGCGAGCATCAGCGTGAACACCTCGGTGTCGCTCGTGGCGGTCAGGCCGAATCCCTTGTTGAGCAGTTCTTCTCGGAGCGACGCAGCATTGACGAGGTTGCCGTTGTGGGCGACCGAGAGCGGCCCGTGCATCGTCTCGACGAGGAACGGCTGGATGTTGCGTTCGGCATTCGAGCCGGTCGTGGAGTACCGGGTGTGTCCGATCGCGTGGTAGCCGGTGAGCGGCTTGAGCGCCTCGGGTGTGAACACGTTCGCAACGAGGCCGGCCTCCTTGTGGAGGCGCGAGCGCTTGCCGTCGCTGACGGCGATCCCGGCAGCCTCCTGGCCGCGGTGCTGCAGTGCGAACAGGCCGAAGAACGCGAGTTGGGCGACACCGTCGCCGTGAGGCGTGGACAGGCCGAGCACGCCGCATTCGTCGTGGGCAGTGTCTTCGCCGTCGAACGGAGCGGTGAGGTCCGTCGGCTCAGCGGGCACTGCGTGAACCGGGATCGATCGTGTCATGTCACTCCAGGAACGACACCGCACTGGTGATGCGCGGTGCCGCGGGATAGTCGGCGTACACGAACGGCTCACCGGTGAGGCGCTCGTATGCGTCAACGTAGCGCGCCGTGGTCGCAGTCCAGACCTCCGCAGGCAGTTCCGGGACGTCGCCGTCCCCACGGAAGTCCGACAGCGGCGAGCGCTCGCCGCACGACCTCCTTGTCGAAGCTCTCCGGTTCCTCGCCGGCGGCGACCCGTTCGTCGTAGTTCTCAGCCACCCACCAGCGCGACGAGTCCGGCGTGTGGACCTCGTCGATCAGGAGCAACGATCCGTCGTCGGCGAGACCGAACTCGTACTTCGTGTCGGCCAGGATCAACCCGGCATCGCGGCCACGTTCCACCCCGCGGTCGAACACGGCGAGTGCCGCTTCCTGCACCCGGTCCCACAGGCCGGCCTCGACGAGACCGTGTTCGGCGACTTCGGCACAGGTGATCGGCGTGTCATGGCCGCCGGCCTCCGCCTTCGTCGTCGGTGTGATGATCGGGTGGGGGAGACGTTCGTTCTTCGCCAGGCCGTCGGGAAGCGTGTGGCCGTAGATCGTCCGCTCACCTCGGGCGTACGCGGTCCACAACGCGGTGTCGGTGACGCCGGTGATGTGGCTGCGCACCACGACTTCGACCGGGAGCGGCGCAGCGTTGCGGGCGATCGTGACGTGCGGGTCCGGAATCGACGACGATGTGGTTGTCGACGATGTCCTGCGGTCTGCTCGAACCACCATGCGGACAACTGATTGAGGACCTGACCCTTGTACGGGACGCCGGCGATGATCCGATCGAACGCGGACAGCCGATCCGTGGTGACGAAGAGGCGATGCCCCGGTGGTCTCCGCGAGTGCATACGACACGCGAACCTTGCCGTCGCGCCGATCGGCCAGCGGCAGATCGATCGAGCGTCGATCTCGGACGAGGGCCTCGGGGGGGTTCACAGCTGCCGGCGTGCTGCACGCCGGTCTCGAACAGGCGCAGACCGAGGTGCTCGGGACCGCCGCCGCCCCGCCGATGGTGCGGATGTTGGCGCACCACGATGTGGTTCTCCGGGTGCGGCATCAGTCCGAGCACGAGGCCGGTGGGGTCGCTGACCCCGGCGATGTCGTCGACCGACCCGTTCGGGTTGGTACTGCGGTAGCGCAGCGCGACCTGGCCGGCGGCGGCGAGTGACTCGGGATCGGGATGGACGTAGCGCCCCTCGCCGTGCGCGATCGGGCAGTGGATCGGATCGTCGATGCCCTTCGTCCAGATGCTGTTGCTCCGTTCGGTGCCCGTTCGAGCACGACCCAACGGCAGTCGAAGTCGCCCTGGGCGTTGTGGCCGAGCGAGCCGGGCAGCAGGCTCGTGCGGCTGAGCACCTGGAAGCCGTTGCAGATGCCGATGCAGCGGTCGGCCCGTGCGGCGACGAAGTCGTGGAGCCGGTCGCCGAGGCCGAGCGTGAGGTCGAGTGCGAGCATCCGGCCGGCGCCGAGCGAGTCGGCGTAGCTGAATCCGCCGGCGACCACGGCGAGACGAGCCGTCCTCGAGGTGGCGTGGGGATCTCCACCAGCTCGCTGGCGAGGACGATGCGGGCGTCGGCGCCCGGCCAGTTCGAGGGCCTGGGCGACGTCACGGTCCCGGTTGGTTCCCGGCGCCGCAGATGACGAGTGCAGGCACGCGGCTCATGCGGAGACTCCGGCGCGTGCGGCGGTGATGTCGAGCGACGGCGACGCGGCCTCCGTGGCCGGGGAACGGCATGACGACTTGAGGTGGGCGCTCGACGGGAGTGCTGGCTCGACGTGGATCGCGTTCGAGGTCGGACACCTGCAGTGGTTCACATCGGCTGCTCGACCCTGACCGGTCCCGATGCCAGGCGGAATGCGTCGTCGTGCATGATCCTTCATGAACGCATTGACGCTGCGTTCCTCGACCTCGACGACCAGTCGTCCTGATCGATTCGCAGAACAGTGCGGTCACGAGGTCCTCGTGCGGGAGGTCGGTCGATCGATGGCACCGAGTCGGCCGGCGATGCACATCTCGGCCGAGGCGACAGCGAGGCCGCCCTCGCTCAGTCGTGACACGACACGATCAGGCCGGCCTGGATCGCCGCGTGCAGGTGGCGGTAGTGCATCGCAGCGTCGGGATCGGGCGCCGGTGCGACGCCGGGATCGTCCGGCTGGCCGTGGACGAGGTCGAGGTGCGAGCCGGCGAACTCGGTGTCGGTGGTACCGATCAGCATCAACGCGTTGCCGGGAGTGAGCAGGTCGGGCGTGACGCAGCGGTCGACATCGGGAACGTGCGCCGACCGCGGTGATCACCAGCGTCGGCGGGACCGCGTGGCGCTCACCGTCGCCGCCGACGTACTCGTTGTTCAGCGAGTCCTTGCCGGACACGAACGGAGCGTTGAACATGAACGCAGCAGCGCAGCAGCCGTCGACAGCGGCGACGAGTTCGCCGAGCGTCGACTCGCGTCGTGGGTCGCCCCACGAGAAGTTGTCGAGCAACGCGATCCGTCGGGGTCGGCACCGACTGCGACGACGTTGCGGACGGCTTCGTCGACGGCGGCGAACGCCATGCCTCGGGGTCGTGCAGGCCGTGCCACGGGTTGACGCCGATGCCGATGGCGATGCCGTGCGTGTCGGTCGGGTCGGCGAGCACCACACCGTCGGCGGGACCGTCGGAAGCGGCACCGATGAGCGGGCGGACCACGGTGGCGCCGAGGATCTCGTGGTCGTAGCGGTGGATCGTGCGCGGCCTTCGAGGCGATGTTCGGATGCGACAGCAGCGACAAGCAGCGTCGCAACGGGATCGTCGGACGGTTCGACCGGTGGCCTCGCGGCGCTTGGGGTCGGGCATGCGGCGTTCATCCGACGCTGCGGTCGACCGTCGTGCAGGAACGCGGTGTCGAGCTCGGCGACGATGTCGTCGCCGTTGCGCACGATCAGCACGCCGTCACCGGTGAAGGTGCCGACTGTCGGCCCAGCCGACACCGGCCTTGTCGCACCGTTTCGGCGATGCCGAGCACGCCACGTGGCGGCACGGAGACGACCATGCGCTCCTGCGCTTCGCTCAGCCACACCTCCCACGGCTCGAGCCCGGGGTACTTGCGTGGGACCAGAGCCGAGGTCGACGTCGGCCCCGACGCCTTCGGCCATCTCGCCGATCGCCGACGACAACCCGCCGGCACCGCAGTCGGTGATGCCCGAATACATGTCCTCGGCCCCGACGAGCACGTCGATCAGCAGCTTCTCGACGATCGGATCACCGATCTGCACGCTCGCGCCGGCGACCTCGCCCGTGGTGGCGTCCATCGTGGCCGACGAGAAGGTGGCGCCTCGGATGCCGTCGCGGCCGGTGGCTCCACCGAGCACGACGATCCGGTCGCCGGCGTGCGGGCCGTCGTGGACGGCCGAGTGGTCGCGGCGGTGCCGATGCACCCGGCGAACACGAGCGGGTTGGTCGTGTACGCCGGGTCGTAGAGGATCGCGCCGGCGACGGTCGGCAGCCCGATCTTGTTGCCGTAGTCGGCGACTCCGTCGATGACACCCTGCTGGACCCGCCGCGGGTGCAGCGAACCGTCGGGCAGGTCGACGAGCGGGAGATCGGTCGGTCCGAAGCACAGGATGTCGGTGATCGCGATCGGCTTGTGGGCGATGCCGAGCACGTCGCGGATCACGCCGCCGACGCCGGTGTTCGCGCCGCCGAACGGTTCGACGGCCGACGGGTGGTTGTGGGTCTCGGCCTTCGAGCGCGAGCGTCGTGCCCTTGGCGAACTCGACGACGCCGGCGTTGCCGACGAAGGCCGACCGCACGAACGGTGCGTCGATCTCCTCGGTGCACGACCGCAGCTGCTTCATCAGCGGGATCGTTCCGGCGGTGGGCGCGAGTCGCCGGGCTCGGTGGCGTGGATGATCGCCCGGAAGGTCTTGTGCGCAGCAGTGCTCGCTCCAGGTCTGGGCGAGCGTCTCGAGCTCGACGTCGGTCGGGTCACGGTCGATCTCTCGAAGTGGTCGCGGATCACGCGGAGTTCCTCGGGGTCGAGGTAGAGCGATCGTTCGGCGCTCGACCGCGGCGAGCCCGTCGTCGTCGAGTCCACGCATCGGTACGACGGTCGCCACGACCGTGGAGTCGATGCTCGGCGGCGTTCGACGGCTCGATCGTGCCGTCGTGGCCGACTGCTCGATGATCGGATTCACCAGCAGCCGTTCGACGACGCGTGCGCAGCGTGCCTCGTCGATGCTCGTCGTGGAACTCGACGCGCGTGCCGGTCGCAGCGTGTTGCGACGTCGAGGCCGAGCATGTCGGCCGCCGCCATCACGGCGTCGGCTGCGGTGTCGGTGACGCCCGGGAGCAGCGCGACCTCGACGGCTCGGCCGCTCGGCGTGGACCAGGGCCCTTGCTGCAGCAACGGGTCGACGAGCAGGCCGTGCAGCTTCTGACAGTCGTCTTCGGACAGTTCGCCACGGACGTGGACGACGTCGGCGACCTGCGACGTCGCCGACCGCCGGCAGCCCCAGCGCAGCAGCCCCGTCGGGACGATCTGGCGGACGCGTGGATCGGGGTCGATCGAGCGAATGGTCATGCGATGTCAGGAGGACACCGATGCGACCATACGGAACTGAAGGCGAGCCGACGAGCCTTTCGAGTGAATTGTCACAGAGCCGTCGCGCGTCGCGCACACGGTTGACCGTCCGATTTCCTGGACGGCGTTCGTTCTGCCCGAAGGTTCAGAGACCGAGGTCGACGAGCGCCGACGCGGTGAGCGGAGCGATCTCTGCAGGCGTCGGATAGGTGGGGATCCAGGCGTCGCCGGTCGTGCGGACGACGGTGATCGTCTCTGCACCGAGTTGCGGAGCGCCCACGACCTGGCGGACCAGCCCGTCGCCGTCGATCCACACTTCGAGCGAGATCGTCGGTGCTGCGCCTGGAGCGCCGGTCGCCGCAACGTCCGATCCAGCAGAGTCCGATCCAGCAGAGTCCGGCACAGCAGAGTCCGGCACAGCAGATTCCGATCCAGGAGATTCCGGCGCGGATGAGTCGGGCACGGCTGAGTCGGGTTCGGCTGGGTTCGATGCGGCAGCGATGGTCGTCGACGGGTCGGCGGATGCTGCGTCGAGCAGGACCGGGTCGACCGTGAGCGTGAGGTGCCGGGTCGGCACACCGGAGATGACGGCTTCGGTCGATTCGTCGATGATCGCCTGATCACGAACCGTTGCCGGCAGGAGTTCGTCGATCCGACGAACCCAGTCCGATCGCTCCAAGCGACCGTCGAGCGGGAACTGTCCTCGGTCGAGGAGATACCACTGGTCGCCGTCGGCCTGTCGGATCATGGCGTCGTCGCCGTAGGTCAAGATCTGCAGGGCCGGTCCGGTGTCGCGTGTGATGTCGACCTGGCTGACGCTCGTCTCGAAGTCCGTCGTCACGCGGTAGGTCGCGCCGGGGGTCTCGGGAAGGCCGACCAGCACGAACTCCGCCGTTCGAATCGGGATGGCGCTCGCGGCAGGGACGTTGGGGAACGCGAGTGGCGCCGTCGTCTCGGTCGGGCCGCTCGCTTCTTCACCGTTCGCGTACTGGTCGTACAGCTCAGGGCCGTGCTGACTGGCCAGCCAGCCACCACCACCGAGCAGCCCGATCAACACGAGGCGGAAGAACCATCGTCCGCGTGGCTTGGACTGCTGCTTCTTGCGGTCCGTGTTCGCTGCGCCGAGGAAGTCCTCGACGTCGAAGGCCGACGCCGTCGTCGGGGGCGCCGCGCTCGGCACCGCCGGCGTGTTCGTCGGGAGCATCGGCGTGGCGTGCTCGGCTGGCACGATCGCAGCATCGACAGAGAAGATCGCAGAGGGCCCCGTGGTGATCGGGGTCGTGGTGATCGGGGTCGTGGTGATCGGGGTCGTGGTGATCGGGGCCGTGGCGACCGGCGCCGGGGCGGGCTCGGGATCCGCCGGAACCGGTGCGGCGGCCACAGGAGCGGCAGGGACGGGAGCGGCGGGGACGGGAGCGGCAGGGACGGGAGCGGCGGGGACGGGAGCGGCGGGGACGGGAGCGGGCGGCGGGGGAGGGGCGGGCACGAATGCAGTGGGCGCATCGAGCCGAGGCGTAGGTGCCGCGAGCGGTGCCGGTGCCGGTGCCGGAGCGAGGGGAACGGCCGACGAAGACGCCTCGGCGGGTGGGGGCAGCAGTGCTGGTCGGGTGGATGCCGAGGGGGCCGGTGGTGGCATCGTCGGGAGGGGGAGAGTCGCAGCGTGGGCGACGGCGTCGGTGGGTGCGTCGATCGTCTCCTGCATGTTGATGTCATCGGCGTCGGCCGATCATTCCTTGAGGACGCATCATCGTGTCGGCCCGTCCGACGCGGTCGATCTGTGCAGGTCGTGGCCTGTCGGTCACCGCGTCGGCGATCGGGGCACCTACGCTCCGATCGATGACGGACCCGAGTGACGCCCCGCCCGCGAGCCCCGACACCGGTCCAGCTCCTCCGTCTGATCGCACGACCATCACACTCATCCGGCACGGAGAGTCGGAGGTCACGGTCGACCGGATCATCGGCGGCAAGCGCACCTGTCGCGGTCTCAGCCCGCTGGGGCGAACCCAGGCGGAGCATCTGCGCGATCGACTCTCGCGTGACGGTGTCACCGACGTCGATGCCTTGATCGCCAGTGACTTTCCACGCGCGATCGAGACAGCGGACATCATCCGACCGGTCTTTGCCGAGGCGGGCGCACCGCATCCGGTGGAACAGTGGTCGGATCTGGGTGAGCACGACCCGGGTCCGGAGATCGACGGCATGTCGTTCGAGGCGTACGTCGAGCGCTACGGCACGCCGAACTGGTCGGGCGACCCCGACGTCGAGATCTTCCCCGGCGGCGAGACGGTCCGCCGATTCCACGAGCGCGTCCTCCGGGGTCTGACGACGTTGCGCGAGGAGTTCGCCGGGCGACATGTCGTCGTCGTGTGCCACGGCGGCGTCGTCGACGCCGCTTTCCGCATCCTGCTCGATCTCCCGAGGACAGCGGCCTTCGAACTGCACACGTTGAACACGGCCCTCACGACCTTCTCGGGTCCGGCGGCCCGATCGAGCGACAAAGCGTCCGACGGTGCCGAATCGCTCTGGCGGCTCGCTCGTTACAACGACACCGCGCACCTCGCGGGGCTGCCGGACGCGACGCCGTGGAGAACGTGAACCAGGTCAGGCCGATCGGATGAAGTGGATCGTCGTCGGCGCCGGTTCGGCCGGATGCGTGGTGGCTCGTCGCCTCGTGGACGCCGGGCATCACGTGGTGATCGTCGAGGCGGGTCCAGCACTGCGACCGACGACGGTGCCGCCTGCGATCGATGGAGCGGACAGCTTCGAGGCACTTGCGTCACCCGGTCGCGTGCACACCGGTCTGATCGCTCGTCGCTCGCAGGCGGGGGAACGGACCCCGTACCTCCGCGGACGCGGTGAAGGCGGGTCGAGCGCCGTCAACTCGATGGTCGCACTCCGCGGCGACGTACAGCTGTACGAGTCGTGGGGATGGACCGACACCGGCGCGATGTTCGAGCGTGTCCTCGTTCCGATCGAGCGGCCCCGTCGAAGTGAGATCGGCCGCGTCGCTCGGCTCCTGCTGGATGCCGACGACCGGGCCCGGCCAGCGCCGCTCACCCGTCGCGCCGGTCGGCGGATCACGACAGCCGAGGCGTATCTCTGGCCCGTTCTACCAGCGCTCACGACGATGCCCGACGCTCCGGTGGACCGCGTCGAGTTCGACGGGTCCGGCGCCGCCGTCGGGGTGCGCCTCGCTGACGGAACGAGGGTCGATGCCGACGCCGTGGCCGTCTGCTCCGGTGCGATCCACACGCCCGCCATCCTCCTCCGGTCCGGCCTCACCGACCGCGGTGTGGGAACGGGACTCAGCGATCATCCCGCTGCGGCGCTCACGCTGCAGCTGCGAGACCCGAGTGGAGCGAGCGGCCTGACGACCTCGGGTCTGCTGGATCTCGACCCACTGCAGTTGCTCCCCGTCGATCATCTCGGCGGCGCCGCTCCACCAGACCTCGCGGTGCTGCTCGTTGCGCTGATGCGCCCGCAGTCGGCATCCGGCACGGTTCGCCTCGCCTCCGACGATCCGTCCGACCATCCCCTCGTCGATCTCGACCTCCTCGCCGACGACCGCGACGTGGAGCGGCTCTGTGATGGCGTGGCAGTGGCGCTCGAACTGCTCCGCTCGCCACCGTTCGACGCGGCGGTGAACGCGCTGTTCATCGACGACGTCGGAACCTCCGATGCCGCTCTCGACAGCCGGTCAGCGATCGCCGACTGGTTGCGCCGCCGCGGCGCGGACTACGTGCACGCGTCCTCGTCGATGGCCGGCGCACTCGGCGACCACGGGCGAGTCAGTGGATACGAACGCCTCGTCGTCGCCGATGCCTCCGCGTTCCCGTCGATCCCGAACGTCAACACCCACCTGCCGACGATGATGCTCGCCGAGCGATTCGTGCAGGAGTGGATCGACACCGATGCCCGGCGCAGTGCATGAGATGATGCTGCGATGACGTCGTACACACTCGGTCTGCACGAGGTCGGCGACGGCTGCCATGCGTACCTGCAGCCTGACGGTGGCTGGGGATGGAGCAATGCGGGGCTGATCCAGGGCGACGGCGCCTCGCTGCTCGTCGACACCCTCTTCGACCTGAAGCTGACCGCCACCATGCTCGAGTCGATGGCGACGCTCACCGAGGGGGCCCCGATCTCGTCGCTCGTCAACACCCACGCCAACGGCGACCACTGCTACGGCAACAGTGCCGTGCGTGACGGCTGGCCCGGCGTCGAGATCGTCGCATCGAGTGCTGCCGCGGACGAGATGCCGAACGTCCCGCCCGCGATGCTGTACGCGCTGAACCAGGATCCCGGCGAGGTCGGCGAGCTGTTCCGGAGCTTCTTCGGCGAGTTCGACTTCGACGGGATCGAACTCGAACTGCCAAGCCGAACCTTCGACGACCGCCTCGACATCGACGTGGCCGGCCGGCGAGTCGAACTGATCGAGGTCGGACCCGCCCACACCGAGGGTGACGTGATCGTGCATGTTCCCGACGCGAAGACGGTCTACACGGGAGACATCCTCTTCGTCGGCGGCACGCCGATCGTGTGGGCAGGGCCGCTGGGGAACTGGGTCGCAGCATGCGACCTGATGCTCGACATGGACGTCACCACCGTCGTCCCGGGCCACGGTCCGCTCACCGATCGCTCGGGGATCGTGGCAACGCGCGACTACCTCTCCTTCGTCGAGGCCGAGGCCGTCGGTCGCCGCTCGGCTGGGATGGATGCGTTCGACGCTGCCCGCGAGATCGGCACGCTCATGGCGGCCGACGAGCGTTTCGCCGGCCTCGGTGAGTTCGGACGGATCGCCGTGAACGTCGACACCGTCTACCGCTCGCTCGATCCTGCTCACGACACACCCGACGCCGTCGAGCAGTTCCGCCGGATGGCCGAGATCGAAGCCCATTGACCGAGCACGGACACCGACCGGCGACGGCGCATCGGGACATCGCCGACGTCACAGCTGATGTCTCAGCCGATGTGGTCGTGATCGGTGACGGGCCGGCGGGCTCGGCGCTCGCCGCATCGCTGCGCCGGCTCGGTGTGGACGTCGCACTCGTCGGCCCGGGCGAACCGTGGGCAGCGACGTACACGACGTGGGCCGACGACATCGAGGATCTCGATCCTCCTCGACGGAGCGCAGCTGTGGGCGCATCGCTTCGATCAGATCACGGTCCGCTTCGACGGGACCAGAGTGATCGATCGGCCGTACGGCGTCGTCGACAACGATTCGTTGCGCGCTCACCTGCAGCGCGACGTTCGCCACGTCGTGGGTGTGATCGCGCCGCCCGGGGACGTGGCCGCACGGGTCGTGATCGATGCCACGGGCTGGCCTTCCAAGCTCCTCGACTCGAACGGTTCGAACCCTGAAGCTCCCGGCTGGCAGACAGCATTCGGGGTCGTGCTCGCAGCGCCGCCGTCCGGACCGCTCGGCCAGCCGATGATGATGGACTTCTCGGATCCGGGTGCGGCGATCGCTGGTCGGGACGCCGTCCCGACGTTCGCCTACTCGTTGCCCGTCGCCGGCGGATGGCTGGTCGAGGAGACGGTGCTGACAGCGTCGCCCCCTGTCGACCCGGCGGCACTCCGACCCGTGCTCGCATCCCGCCTCGGTCTGACCGTCGACGAACTCCTCACAGCGGCGGTCGCGACCGAGACCGTCCGGATCCCCATGGGTGCTCCGCCTCCTCCTGCGAACGCCACAGGCGACGTTTCCGGCCCGGTTCGTTTCGGCGCTGCAGCCGGGATGATCCACCCGGCGACCGGGTACTCGATCGGTTCAGCGCTGCGCAGCGCCGATCGCGTCGCCGCTGCCATCGGGGCGGCGCTCGACGGCGATCCCGACGGCGCCGCAGTCGACCTCGGCCCGATCCGTGACGCGGTCTGGGATCCGGCGGCGCGCCGCACCCGGCAGTTGCACGACTACGGGCACGACGTGTTGCTGCGGCTCGATCGTGTCGGCGTGCAGCAGTTCTTCGACACCTTCTTCGAGCTGCCGGTCGAGACCTGGTCGCCCTACATGCGTGTCGACACGCCGCCCGCCCGACTGGCGGGCGTGATGGCAAAGATGTTCGCGGCAGCACCGTGGAGGCTGAGAGCCCGACTGGTCACCGGTGATCCTCGACGGTTCGTTCGGCTGCTGCGGCCTTGAGCCGAGTGGCCAGCGACCGCTTCACCGCCAGCACCCACCCGACCACCACCGCCAACGCGAACACGAACCACTGGATCGCATACGACAGGTGCGGCCCGTTGCTGAGTTCGGGCAGCACGACCGGCTCGGGGTCGCCCACGACGATCTCCGGCTCGGCCGCGATCAGCTGGACGTAGACCGGAGCGACCTCCCCCGGGAACTGCTCCGCCAGCCGTGGAAGGTCGATCCGGCGGATCTCGGTCAACGGCTCGCCGTCGTCGGCATCGGTCATCCCGCCGCGATCACGCACCTCGGTGAGGCGCACGTAGCCGAGGCCCTCGACCTCGACCTCGGGGGCAGCGGGCACGTCGATCCCGAGCGGAACGAATCCACGATTCACCACGACCGTGTCACCGTCGTCGGTCACCATCGCGGTCAACACGTTGTCGCCGGCGCGGCCGCCCTGAGAATTGTTGAACTCGAGGACCTGGTCGGGAAGATACGTGCCCTGGATCACGACCGGCAGCCACTCCGCAGCGTCCTGAGTGAGCGATCCGTCGTCGATCCGGGCGAGCACCGAACGAAGATCGACCGGCTCGGACTGCGAACGCTCGACCACGCGCTCGTTGAAGGCCTTGCGTTCGTCGAGCCGTTGGAGCTGCCAGAAGCCGGCGAAGACCATGGCGACGATCCCGGCGACGACCACTGCGTGAAAGAACAACCACTTCGGTCGGAACAAGAAGCCGTACATCGATGGTCGACGGTATCGGCCGCACGGCGCCGACGAGCTACGGTCCGACCGATGCGCCCGGACGAGATCACGACCGCCTGGCTCTCCGAGATCCTCGGCGCCGAGGTTCTCGCAGCGCCATCCGAACGCATCGGTGATGGACTCGTCGGCCTGAACCTGCGCTTGGCGCTGACGTACGCCGGCGACACGAACGTCGCAACCCTGCCGGCCTCGGTCGTCGTGAAGCTGCCGTCGCTCGACGAGACGAGCCGCGCGACCGGCGTCGCACTGCGCAACTACGAACGCGAAGTGAAGTTCTACGACCACCTCGCGAGCACCGTCGACATCCGCGTGCCGCACTGTCACCACGCCGCGTGGGACGAATCGACCGGCGACTTCATCCTCGTGTTGGAAGACATGGCGCCCGCCGCTCAAGGAGACCAGGTCGCTGGTTGCGGGTTCGAACAAGCCCGAACCGCTGTGATCGAGCTGGCACGCCTCCACGGTCCCCGGTGGGACGACCCGAGCCTCGCCGACCACGAGTTCCTCAGTCGACGATCGGGCCCCGAAGACGTCGAACAGCTCGTTGGACTGTGGTCGATGTTCCTCCCCGGATTCCTCGCCACCTACGAGCAGTACCTCACGGCTCCCGGCATCGCGCTGCTCGACCGGTTCGGCCCTCGGTTCGCATCCTGGATCGAAGGACGGTCCGGGCCGACGTCGATCGTCCACGGTGACTACCGACTCGACAACCTGCTGTTCGCGACGCCGGCCGGTGGCCCGCCGGTGACTGCGGTCGACTGGCAGACGCCCGGCCACGGGTCGCCCGTCGGCGACCTGGCCTATTTCTGCGGTGCCGGCCTGCTTCCGGCCGAACGTCAGGAACACGAAGCGTCGTTGATCGACGCGTACGCCGGTGCACTCACGACCTACGGAGTCGAGATCGACCGCGACTGGCTGTGGTCCCAGTACCGACGGGAAGCCTTCGCCGGTGTCGTGATGTCCGTGATCGCCAGCCAGGTGGTGGGCGGGACGGCTCGAAGCGAAGCGATGTTCGCGGCGATGGCCTCACGCCACGTGCAACATTGCTGCGATCTCGAATCGCTCGACACGATCGGCTGACCGGACCCGCACCGACACCGCACCGGAACCGACACCCACGAGAGGACCACGACATGGAACTGCCCGACTTCCACATCCCCCACGCCGAGAAGATCGAATGGATGATCGAGACCAACGGGTGGGCGCTGGAGCCGGTCGCGGCCGACCCAGCGGCCGTCCCACCCAGGCCGGGATACGCCTACTCGATCGGTCTGCCGGACGCGGTCGACTTCCCCGACGTCGCCGTGTTCGGACTCACTCCGGTCGCAGCGAACGGCCTGGTCACACTGGTCGCAGATGCGTGTCGTGGCGGCACCGAGATCCCCCTCGGAATCGAACTCGTGGGACTGCTCGACAACGATCTGCGGTGCGTCTTCGCGCCCGTCGATGCCGACGTGTGGCCCACGTGGTTCGCCACAGCGATGGCCTGGTACTCGGGTGCGCCGTCCGCGTTCGTGCAACTGATGTATCCGGATCGCAACGGGTTCCTCCCGTACGAGGCGGGGTTCGACCAACGGCTCCGACTCGCCCAACCAGTCGTCGGCGCAGTGGGTCAGTAGCTGCGGAGAGTGAGAATTCTTCTGGAATCTTGACGGTTGGGTCCACGCCGCGGGACGCCCCCACTTGTACGTTGCGGGTTCTCATGACTCGGCTTCGCACTGACCAACCGATCGGCCGGACTCACACCGGTAAACCGATTCCGACCCGCCCCGGCCTTCGTCCGGCTCTCCCACCGCCGAGCGCACCCGAACCGGTGGACGGGCTTCCGGCGCCGACGGTCTCGACCAGCGAACTCGCTGCTGCCCAACCGGCGCCGGCACAGTTCTCGATCACCACGGAGCACGAGGTCGGCGGTGACGTGGCCGAGGCACTCTGGACGCTCTACCAGGAGACGATGGAACCGCTCGACCAGGTCGCAGCGATGAAGCACCTCGAGGAGCGCGACGTGATGTTCGGGCGCTTCGCCGATCCGGGGATCATCAAGGTCATCGGTTGGGACGGGACCGAACCCGTCGGGCTCGGGTTGATCACGAACGATTTCTCGCTGGTCGGCGAGATCTCCTCGGAGTTCTTCGCGAACAGGTACCCGCAACACGCCGAGCGCGACGCGATCTTCTACGGTATGGCGGTTCTGGTCAAGCCGACGCAACGCGGCATGACGATGTTCTCCAGGATCTACATCGAGATGTGGCAGATCCCGGCACGGGTCGGCGGCGTCCTGATCTTCGACACGTGCAAGTTCAACCGGGACAACTTCGCAGCCGACGAGATCATCGGCCACATCGCTGCGAACTTCCCGAACTCGGAGTGGTCGGTGATCGACCAGCAGACCTGGTACGTCGCCGAGCTGCCCGAGCCGCTTCGCCCGGGCGCCTGAACGGCGATCAGGCGATCGACGACGGGCGCCGGTTCTGTCGATGGTGCGGTCGTCGGCGCTCGCTGCGACGATCCAACTGCGCGAAGACCTTCGGGACGTCGTCGGCGGGGACCGGTTTCGAGAACAGGTAGCCCTGGATCTGCGTACAACCGATCTCGCGGAGTGACGCGAGCTGTTCACGTGTCTCCACGCCTTCGGCGACGACGTCGAGCTCGAACGATGCAGCGACCGCGAGGATGCACTGCACGAGCTTGTCGTTGGCGGTCCCCGACCCGAGGCCGGAGATGAACTGTCGGTCGATCTTGAGACGGCTCACCGGCAGGTACTGGAGGCCCGACAGGCTCGAGTAGCCGGTGCCGAAGTCGTCGAGTGCCAGACGGACACCGAGCATCCGCAGCCCCGTCATCGCTCCGGCGGTCACCGCTGTGTCCTCGGTCATGACCGACTCGGTGATCTCCAACCAGAGCGCGGACGCCGGCAGACCGTGGCGTTCCAGGCAGGAGGCCACGGTGTCCACGATGTCGGGCGAGGCGATCTGGCGAGCGGACACGTTGACCGAGACGTAGAGGTCCTCGGCGTTGTCGACGTTTGCACGCCAGTACGCCGCTTGGCGGCACGCTTCGTCGAGGACGAACGCCCCGATCGAGACGATCATCCCCGAGTCCTCCGCGATGGGGATGAACTCTGCGGGGGAGATCGGCGTGCCGAGCGCGTCCCACCGCAGCAACGCTTCGAATCCTGCGACACGACCGCGTTCGGTGTCGACGATCGGCTGGAACCACGCAGTCAGTTTCGGCGCATCCGTCTCGTGCCGGAGCAACCGTTCGATCTCCATGCGACGGTTCGACCGATCCTGCATCGACTGATCGAAGACCGTGGTCTCGTTGCGCGACGCCTTCGACTCGTACATCGCCGTGTCGGCTTCCTGGATCAACAACGACGGCGTGATCCGCTCACCGGGATCAGCGGTGCTGACACCGATCGATGCGGTACACATCACTTCGCCACCGTCGAGGGTGAACGGGCGGCTCAGCGTGCGCCTGATCCGGTCGGCGAGGTTCGACCCGCCGGTCGCATCCAAACCGACCGCCAGCACCACGAACTCGTCCCCGGAGATCCGTGCGACGAGATCGGCATCGCGCACCGCCTCGACGAGTCGCTCGGAGACGCGCACCAGGAGCTCGTCGCCGACCTGGTGGCCCATGAGATCGTTGACGTTCTTGAAGTGATCGAGATCGATGAAGAGCAGCGCGAGTGGTTCTTCGGCGGCGAGGAGGCGTTGCTCGATCTCGTCGAGCAGCAGTGATCGTGTCGGAAGGTCCGTGAGGTCGTCGTGGCTCGCCCGATACAACAACTCGGCGCGGGAGCGATCCTCGCTGCGCATCGCGTGGGCGACGCGCAGTGCCGCCGCGGCGCACAGTCCGATCGACAGCAACACGGTCATCGGCGTCACGTCCCCCGGGAGGACGATGAGCGCCGGCGGCACGATGAGCGTCGAGGACACGAGGACGTAACGGCTCATCGGTCGCACCGGTGCGCCGAGTCGCACTGGCGACGAGATGTTGCTGACCGAGGGATGAAGCATCGCGACGCTGATCGAGCTCGGCACGATCAGGTACGGAGCATCGACGAGGTTCGGCGAGAGCTCGAAGCGTCCGAACTCTCCGAAGGCCCACAGCACGTCGCACACGGTCAGCGCGAGCAGGCCGAGCAGCAACATGCTGAACGACGGCGATCGACGCCCACCCGCGAAGGCGAGTTGTGCAGCGATCGCGAACAGGATGAGCGCGCCGGCTGGATAGGTCAGGACGACGAGGCGGGCCAGCAGCCACGTGCCGTCCAACTCGAGCGTCGGCATGAGCAGGGTGTGGTTGACCGCGAGGGCTGCTCCGAAGGCGATCACGATGCCGTCGAGGGCGAGCGTGATGTCGCGATTCGGTCGACGTGCTCGCAGCAGCCCCAGCATCGCGATGCCGAACACGAAGTAGCCGGGGATGGCCACGAAGTCAGGCGTCAGGTCGCGGGTCCGGCTCAGGTTGGTGAAGTCGTCATAGCTCGACAGCGAGCTGGCGGTTCCCCAGAGGAGGGCCGTCACGACCACGAGCAGCCACGGCCACAGCAGTGCAGGCCTGTTGCGGTACAGCCCGACGAGGCCGACCACGAGGGCAGAGACGATGCCCAGGGTGTACGTGGTGTCACCGAAACGCCCAGTGGCGTGGATGCCGATGAGCACGGCGAACAACACCGCCGCAACGGTTGCGGGCACCGCCGAGCGCTGTGGTTGCGCCCTCGCTTCATCCGCCCGGACGTCGTGGATCTCGTTCGTACCGTGCACACCCGCTGGTGCGGATTGTGCGCTGGTCACGGCAATTCCATCGTCAGGTTCGATCAAGTTCTTGAGGATCTCGGGACAAATGACATCTGGACGACGAACGACGCACTGCTACCGTCGGCTCATCGGTCGTGATCTGCGCGATCCTGCTTGTGCCATGGCTCCCGAACCTCTTCCCGTGACCGGTGCCTGGCGTGAAGGTGATCCCGTCGGGCAGCGTCGGTTCTTCACGTTTGCGACCGACCGCCGCTTCGCACTCGATTCCGGCGTCACGCTGAGTGACGTCTCGCTGGCCTACGAGACCTGGGGAACGCTCGACGCCGACGGCTCCAACGCCGTGCTGCTGTGTCACGCCTGGACCGGAGACAGCCACGCTGCGGGGTCGGCTGGGCGAGGTCACGACGAGGCCGGCTGGTGGAACGCAATGGTCGGGCCGGGCCTGCCGATCGACACGGATCGCTACTTCGTGGTCTGCGCGAACGTTCTCGGCGGATGCCAAGGATCGACCGGACCGGCCTCGCCGCACCCCGATGACGGAGCGGCCTACGGCTCGAGGTTCCCGGTCGTCACCATTCGCGACATGGTGCGCACACAGGCGCAGCTCGCGGGACACCTCCACGTCGACCGGTGGATGGCGGTGATCGGCGGTTCGATGGGTGGAATGCAGGCACTGGAGTGGGCCGTGATGTACCCACGCCGCGTGCGGTCGCTCATCGCGATCGC
Source organism: Ilumatobacteraceae bacterium (assembly GCA_963797925.1). Taxonomy (GTDB): domain Bacteria; phylum Actinomycetota; class Acidimicrobiia; order Acidimicrobiales; family Ilumatobacteraceae; genus Ilumatobacter_A. Next base: position 1,691,986 of record CAWCQZ010000004.1, read on the forward strand.
CACGTGCATGCAGGCCACGGCGCAGCAGATCGCCTGGGGAGGGATCGGGCGTCAGGCCATCCGCCTCGACCCGAAGTTCCTCGGAGGCGACTACTACGACTCGCCCGAAGGCGAAGGGCCGTCCACCGGGTTGGCGATCGCTCGACAGATCGCCCAGGTCACGTTCCGCAGCGACAACGTCTTCACGGACCGGTTCGGCAGGGACTTCTCGGGTCGCGCCGAAGCCGGCGACATCCTCGGCATGTGGCAGCAGTACGAGGTCGAGCGATATCTCGAACACCACGGCAACAAGATCGTGCGTCGCTTCGACGCCAACAGCTATCTCGCGATCGGCAAGGCAATGGATCTGCACGACATGGCGCGCGGCCGCGGCTCGCTCGAACGAGCGATGGCCCGAGTACAGATCCCCACGATGGCGGTCGGGATCTGGAGCGACATGCTCTACCCGGCGTACCAGCAACGTCAGATCCACGACGCGATCGAGGCGAACGGCGTTCCTGCCGAGTACCACGAGATCGATTCACCTCACGGTCATGATGCGTTCCTGATCAACGGCGACCAGATCGCAGCACCGATCGACCGGTTCCTCGGCGACATCTCCAAGTCGACGTGACCCTGCGGGCGGTCTGAGGCGTGCCGGAGGGTCTCGAAGCCGAGATCTGGCGACGAGCGGCGCAACCGATCGTCGGCCGCTCGATCCGTCACGTGTGGTGCGACGAACGAGTCGCCCCGGACGGCCTGGTCGACACGTTGAACGACGCCCGGATCCTCGCTGTCGACCGCACCGGCAAGGTCGTTCAGATCGTCACCGACGCCGGCGTGCTGGGCCTCCACCTCGGGATGACGGGGCGCATCGAGATCGACGGAACGGCGCCGATCGAACGGTTGGAGTACGCGTCGGGAGCCGACCGCCCCGAATGGGACCGACTGAGGTTGACGACCCTCCCGGCAGCGACCGTCGACGGTTCGGACGTTCCAGCCGTGCGGATGAACGATCCCCGTCGCCTCGGCCGACTGTCGCTCGACGAGCACCTCGAACTCGGCCCCGACCTGCTGACGCTCTCGGCGGCCGAACTCGGCGGGGCACTCGGACGCCGGACGGTGGCGATCAAATCGTTGCTGCTCGATCAGGCAGCGGTTGCCGACCTCGGCAACCTGTGTGCCGACGAGGTGCTGTTCTGGGCGGGGGTCGCACCGGGCCGGAGCGCCGACGAACTCGAGGAGAAGGAGATCGTCGCGATCGCACGAGCGTGTCGGACGCGTTTGCCGAAGATGCTCGAAGCGGGAGGCTCCACGCACGGCGCACTGTCGCCCCAGGTTCGCGCCGGGCCGGCTGTGTGCCCGCGTGGACGGCGCGCCCCTGCAACGATCGACGATCGGGGCGAGGACCGCGGTCTGGTGCCCGGCTCATCAACGATGATTCCGCACGGCCCGGTGGGTGACGACGTGTGCATCGATGCGATCGAGCCGATGTGCTGGCAGACTCTTGCCCCAGTGCTGCTCGACGCTCTCGCCCCTTCGTCTCACGCCTCGGTCGCGGTCATCGGTGCCGTCCGCGTCGGCGACCCGGAGGCGACACGAACCGTGTACACCACCATCGTGGTGCTCGCCGTCCTCGGCGTCGTGCTCGCTGGCGTTGGCGTTCTGGGTGTTGCGTCGCACGCGACCGGAGCCGGAACTGCTGGCACCGCTGGAGACGATGCAGACGCGGCGGATGGCGCAGGTTGGACCCGGCAGCCCAACGTCGCTCGCTCGACGAGTCCCGCCCCACCGGTGCGGCACCGCTGCGCAGAGAAGCGTCGGCGCCCGCCGTGGACTCGTCCTTCGCGACGGTCGCCCCGGTCGCGTCGTTCGACGATCTGTCCGATCGCGACGCCGACGACACGGCCGGCGCCGTCGTCGACGAGACCGTCGGGGGGCCACACCTCGAGGATGATGCGACGGCAGGGCATCTGGAGGCGGACGGTTCAGGAACGATCGGTGATGATGCAGATCCAGCGAGCGCAACGTCCGCCTCGCGTGACGACACCGACGAGATCGAAGACGACGGAAGGTTCTCGATCGAGGTGGACACCGAGACCGTCGATGTCGCAGTCGTCCCCGACTTCCTCGATCCGGACCCCGACACCGTGGTCGCCGATGTCGACGCCCCCGAACCCGTGGCCGCGACCGACGCGGAGAATCCCCACGTCGACGGGCCCGACACCGAGGACGAGATCCGACGGACGACGAAGATGCCGGATTCGCGGACGACGAGGACACCGCCGACGCCGACGATCACGACACCGCCGAACTCGACGTCGATGCGTTGATGGTCCGTTCGATCGACCCGTTGCTCGGCTCGAAGTCGGCTCCGCCGAGCCCGACGGCCTGACGTTCGGGCCGCAGCGCCACGAATCGCAAGGACTTGCGATCTCGTCACCGAACCAAACGGTCGCACTCGCTACGCTCGGACTCGTGGCAGAACTCGACATCGACGCAATGCTCCAACGTTTCCGCGACCGTGCCGGCGCGGTCAAGAAGCGCCCGCTCCCGCCCGTGGAGGGCGAAGGGCGCAAGGCCTTCATGGAGCAACAGCAGAACGACTTCATGGACTTCGCGATCATCGGTGACTCGGAGATCGAACTCGTCGACGGCGTGCTGACCCTGCGCATCGACCTCCGTCCGAGCGCCGACTGAAGGCTCCAGAAGACCGATCGCCATCGTCCGTCCGGGAGGAAAGGCGGTTGTCGATGAATCGAGGTTGTCCGCCGCGCATCGGGCGGTAACATCAGTCGCTCCTGCGGATGTGGCTCAGTTGGTAGAGCGTCACCTTGCCAAGGTGAAGGTCGCCGGTTCGATCCCGGTCATCCGCTCCACGAAGGCCCCGGCGACACGCCGGGGCCTTCGTCATTCTCCGCTGCTCGCAGACGTCCACGTCGGTGGCGACCCGCCGTCGGCGTGCAGAGGTGAGCCATCGGCTGCGGCATGGCGTAAGATCCATAGTTCCTGCCCCGAAAGCGCCCGCGGGCGCGCGAAAGGATCCACATGGCCGCAAACTCGGTACTCACCCACCGCAATGTGGGCGTGTTGACCGTCGCGGCCGTCGAGGCGCCCGAGGTCGTGACGTCTGCGTGGATCGACGAACAGCTGTCGGAGACCTACGCTCGCAACGGTCTGAGCGGCGGGATCCTCGCCGACCTCGCAGGCATCGAAGCGCGACGCTGGTGGCCCGAAGGTGTCGTCGTTCGAACAGGCAGCGGCGCGTGCGGGACGCAAAGCGCTCGACGAGTCGGGGATCGACCCCGACGGTGTCGGGATGCTGATCTCCACGTCGGTGTGCAAGCATCACCTCGAACCGTCGGTCGCCTGCGTCGTCCACGATGAACTGAACCTGTCGACGAGCTGCTTGAACTTCGATGTCGGCAACGCCTGCCTCGGTTTCATCAACGGCATGCAGATCGCCGCAGCCGCCATCGATGCGGGCTCGATCGATTACGCCCTCGTCGTCGACGGTGAGGGCAGCCGCCACACGCAGCAGGCGACGATCGCCCGACTGCAGCAACCCGACGTCACCGCATCCGACGTGTTCGACGAGTTCGCCTCGCTGACGCTGGGATCAGGCGCTGCTGCCGCCGTGCTCTGCCGGCTCGATCAGCACCCGGATGCGCACAAGCTGGTCGGTGGAATCGCTCGTGGGCGGCACGCGACACAACCAGTTGTGCATCGGCGACCTCGACCAGATGCGCACGGATGCCCACGGTCTGATGATCGCAGGGCTCGATCTCGCCGAAGCAGCCTGGAAGAACAGTGGCCACGACTTCGACTGGGAGGTCGGGATGGACCACTACATCGTCCACCAGGTCAGCCAGCGCCACACCGACCTGCTCTGCGAGCGTCTCGGTATCGACCCGGACCGTTGTCCCCGGACCTTCCCGAACTACGGCAATGTCGGACCGGCCGCCATTCCGATCACGCTCGCCGAGCATCAGGATCGAATCGCACCGGGGGAACGAGTCCTCTGTATGGGCATCGGATCCGGTTTGAACACCAGCTTCACCGAAATCGTCTGGTGATCTCCACCCCCGACCGACCGGCCGGGGCGACGTGGCAGGAATGGGGAATCGACCCATCGTGGTCGCGTCCGCTCGACGTCCCCAGCCACGACGGCTCGACCCACCGCTGGCACGTTCTCGACACCGGCCCGGTGACGACTGCAGATCGTGAGGAACCAGCGGCCACGATCTTGTGCATCCACGGCAATCCCACGTGGGGCTATGCGTGGAAGACGTTCCTGACCCGGTTCGCCGGTCGCCATCGTGTGATCGCCGTCGACCAGCTGAGCATGGGCTACAGCGACCGCGTCGATCCACGTCGGTACGCGACGCGCGTCGCCGACATCGACGACGTGGTCGCAGCGCTCGCGATCGACGCCGACGCTCCGCTGATCGTCGCAGCCCACGACTGGGGCGGAGCGATCGCGATGGGCTGGGCAGTCGATCACGTCGACCGGATCACCGGCATGGTGCTGTGCAACACGGGCATCGGTGTCCCCGAAGGACGCGGTGCCCCGCGCATCATCCGCCTGGCTGCATCGGCGCCGTTGCGCGACCTCGTCTGCCGCCGCACGAACGGGTTCGTCGAAGGCACGGTCCGACTGTCCGGCAAGCGGATCACCAAGATCGACCGGGTCGCTTTCCGCGCCCCCTACCGGCGGGCGGAACACCGGGCAGCGATCGCCGATTTCGTCGGCGACATCCCGCTGCACAGCTCCGAGCCGGCACACCCGACCGAAGCGCCTCTGGAGCGTGTGTCGGGGCTGCTCCCGACGTTCACGCCACCAGTGCTGCTCGCATGGGGAGCGAACGACATCGTGTTCGACGACGACTTCGCAGCCGACCTCGCCGGGCGCTTCCCGAACACCACGCTGCAGCGCTTCCCGAATGCCAACCACCTGGTGATGGCCGAAGCGGACGTCGCCGGTTCGGTCGACACGTGGTTGCGAGGACTGCTCGGCCCCGACCCCACGCCGCGGCCGGTGGCCGACGTATCGGGCACCTCCGTGTTCGCTGGTATCGACCGACATCGAGACGACACCGAGCGGATCGCGATCGCCGATCTGGCGACACGCGAAACGCTCGACTCCTCCGCCTTCGCGCGAAGAGTCGACGGCGTCGCCGCCTCGTTGATCCATCGAGGTCTCGTACCCGGTGATCGCGTCGCGATGCTGACCCCACCCGGTATCGACCTGCTCGTCGCCGTGTACGGGGTCTGGCGCGCCGGTGGGGTCACCGTGGTGGCCGATCGAGGACTTGGCGTGAGCGGCCTCGGCCAGGCGGTCCGTTCGGCCCGCCCCGTCTGGACCGTCGGCCCCAAGCGGGCGGGGGTCGCGAGCAAGATCCTGCGCTGGGCGCCGAACGCCACGCACGTCGACGTCGGCGAGTTGATGGGTGCCGCCGAGGCATCCGGTGCCGACGTCACGCTGTCGTCCCCACCCTCCGCTTCTGCCGACGCCGCGGTGCTGTTCACCTCGGGCGCCACCGGACCCGCGAAGGGCGTCCGCTACACCCACGGCCAACTCGCAGCGCAACGCGACGCGCTCGCCGTCGACGTATTCGATCACCGACGAGGACCGACTGGTCGCTGCGTTCGCCCCGTTCGCTCTGTACGGGCCCTCACTCGGTGTACCGACCGCGCTCACCGATTGCGACGTGACCACCCCCGGCGCCTTGACCGTCGAAGCTCTCGACGACGCGTGTCGAGCAGTCGGCGCCACGATGGCGTTCGGTTCGCCGGCAGCGCTGGCCAACGTCGTCGCCACGGCCGAACGGACGCCGTCCGACACCCGGAGCGGCATCGGTGCGCTGCGGCTGGTCTTCAGCGCCGGCGCACCCGTTCCGGCCGAGACGCTTCGCTCGATCGGCGACCTCGCCCCGCACGCCGACATCCACACGCCCTACGGCATGACCGAAGCGCTTCCGGTCGCCGACATCGACCTGCGCGGCATCGAATCCGCCGAGGCCGGCGACGAACTGCTCGGCAGCGTCGTCCCCGGTGTCTGCGTCGGAGCGCCTGTCGCTGGAGCCGACGTTCGGATCTGCGCACTCGGATTCGACGCGATCGCCGGTGTGCCCGACGCGCTCGCACCCGACACGACCGGCGAGATCCTCGTCCGGGCTCCATGGGTGAGCGAGGGATACGTCGGACGCTGGGAGGCCCAACGATTGGCGCGACCCGGTGCCGGCTGGCACCGGACCGGCGACGTCGGACGAGTCGACGGGTCGGGCCGACTCTGGATCGAAGGTCGGTCCGTCCACGTGGTGCACACAGTGGACGGAGTGGTCACGCCGGTTCCGGTCGAACGAGCGGTCGAACGGTCGCTGTCGCCCGCAGGCACCGTGACCGTCGGTCGGGTCGCAGCGGTCGGTGTCGGCCCGCAGGGCTGCCAACAGCTGATCGTCGTGATCGAGTCCGGTTCGAAGCCAGGGCTGGCGCCGAGCGGGCTGGCGAGCTCGGTTCGAGCGGCTGTCGACGTCCCCATCGCGGCAGTGTTGAACATCGACACCATGCCGGTCGACATTCGACACAACGCCAAGATCGACCGGGCCGAAGTGGCCGTGTGGGCGCAACGAGTACTGGCCGGGGACGCTCCTCGTGGCAACGTGCTCGGTCGCATCCGCCGGCTCCGGCGAGGCTGAGTCGGGCAGTGTCGGCTTCACCATGAGAGTCCTGGTCACGGGAGCATCGAGCCTGATCGGCGTCGGTGTCGTCGGCCGACTGGTCGGGCGCGGTGACCGCGTCGTGGCGCTGCAACGTCGCCACGTGTCGGGCCTGCCCGACGCAGTCGAGCAGCACCTCGGTGACATCGCCGACGGGGACGTCGTGACAGCGGCCGCACGCGGATGCGACGGTGTGGTCCACCTCGCGGCCAAGGTCGGTGTGGTCGGCGATCGCTCCGACTACGTGGCGACCAATGTCGACGGCACCCGTCACGTGCTCGAGGCGGCCCGTCTGCACCGGATCGAGCGCGTCGTCCACGTGTCGTCACCGTCCGTCGCCCACGACGGTCAGCCGATCGTGGGTGGGGGAGCGGATCCTGCCATCACCGAACACGGGGCGGCCTGGTACCCGGAGACGAAGGCGATCGCCGAGAGGATGGCACTGGCGGCGAACGGAACGGACGTGGCGGTGACGGTGATCCGACCGCATCTCGTGTGGGGGCCGGGTGACACCCAACTCGTGGGACGCATCGTCGAGCGGGCGGCTGCCGGGCGCTTGGCGCTCGTCGGCGGAGGCGCGGCGCTGGTGGACACGACCTACATCGACAACGCGACCGCCGCGCTGGTCGCTGCGCTGGATGCGGTACGACCCGGCGCTCGGTGCGCAGGGCGGGCGTACGTCGTGGCGAACGGTGAGCCGCGCCCGATTCGTGAACTGGTCGAAGGAATCTGCGCCGCCGCCGGTGTCCGGTTCGAACCGCGCGACGTCCCGCTCGCGACGGCACGCCGACTCGGCTCGGCGATCGATCACCTCTGGCCGCGCCTCGGTCGGCAGGACGAGCCGCCCCTGACCCGGTTCCTCGCTGATCAACTCGGCACGGCGCACTGGTTCGATCCACGCCCCACTCGCGAGGACCTCGGCTGGACACCTCACGTCTCGATCGACGAGGGTCTGCGCGAGTTGGCCGCGTGGTTCGATCGGACCAGCCGCAGTGGGAATGCCCCCCGGTAGCATCAGCTTTCCTGGCGACGTGGCCGAGTGGTTTAGGCAACGGACTGCAACTCCGTGTACCCGAGTTCGATTCTCGGCGTCGCCTCCAGGGCCCCCGATCAGCGTGCTGGTCGGGGGCTTGTTCGTTTTCCGCCGAGTCGCTTCCGCAGTGGTCAGCCGCCGGAGCTCGGGAACCGGCCGAGGTGCGGCTTGCCCAGCACGTTGGCGAACTCGGGCCACTCGCTGAGGCTGTCGAGCGCGGTGATCGTCGAACGCATTGCTTCCGGCGGCACCGGGTGCGAGATCAAGAAGCCCTGAGCCTTCGCGCAACCGAGTTGGCGCAGCATCCTGAGCTGGACCACGGTTTCGACGCCCTCTGCGACGATGTCGATGCCCATCGAGTCGCCGAGTCCGATGATCGTTCGGACGAGTGTCCGGTCGTTCTCGTTCTCGGCGAGCGAGCTGACGAACGCCTGGTCGATCTTGATGCGCTGGATCGGGAACTGTTGCAGCAGTGACAGCGACGAGTAGCCGGTCCCGAAGTCGTCGAGTGCAATGCGGACTCCGGTCGATCGGATCTCTCTGAGCACAGCCTGCGCCCGCTGTGGATTCTCCGCCATGACGCTCTCGGTGACCTCCAACCACAGGAGGTGTGCGGGCATCTGCGAGCGGTGCAGCGCTTCTCGCACCACACCGACGAAGCGAGGGTCGGCGAGTTGGCGGGGCGACACGTTGACCGACACCGTCGTCTCGGCCGACACCACACCGTCCTCGATCCAATCGTGCAGTTGCGTGAGGGCTTCGAGGATGGCCCACGCTCCGATCTCGTCGATCTGCCCGGTTTCCTCCGCGATGCCGATGAAGTCGGTCGGGTGAATCAACGTGCCATCGGGTCGGCGCCACCGGATCAGCGCCTCCAGGCCGCTCACCGTGCCGTTCTCGATGTTGATGATCGGCTGATGGAACAGATGCATCTCGCGGCGGTCGATGGCGCCACGAAGCGAGTGCTCGATCTCGAGACGAGAGGTCACGCGCTCCGACATCGACGCATTGAACGCGACGATCCGGTTCCGGCCGGTCGCCTTGGCCCGGTACAGCGCGATGTCCGCCCACCGGAACAGCTCGCCGGCGTCCGTCGGCTTGCCGGCTGCCATGCTCGACACACCGCAGCTCGCGGTGACGATGAGTTTGCCGCCGATCGTCTCGAAGACTTCGCGGAAGATCGCTCGGAGGATCGCCGCATGGTGCAGCGCCTGTGACTCGTTGGTCGGGGTCGGGTCGAACACCACGAACTCGTCACCCGAGGGCCGCGAGGCCGTGGCGCCGATCGATGCGGCGGCGGATTCCAGGCGACGGGCGATGTGCACGAGCAGGTCGTCACCGACGTCGTGGCCGAGCGAGTCGTTGATGTTCTTGAATCCGTCAAGGTCGAAGAGGTAGAGCGACGGGCGCCGGCCGCTCTTCCACAGGTCGTCGATCGAATCCGCAGTGGTTTCGAGCAGTGATCGCTTGTTCGGGAGGTCGGTCAGTTCGTCGGTTCGAGCTGCTCGAGCGAGACGTTCCTGCGCACGAACCTGGGACCGGGCCGAGGTGTAGAGTCGTACGGCGACGAGGCCGAGGATCGCAAAGGCGGACACGGTGCGCACGACCCGGTCCAACGGGGTGGCGGCCGAGACCAGGGTCACGAGGCCGAGCGGAACGGTCTGGCACACGACCACGGCGGACAGACGCCCGGGCAACGCCACGTAGCGATGGTTCTCGTGGCGACCCACGAGCACCGGAGCGGTCGGGTGGACGAAGGCGTACCCACAGATGGCGACGGACAGGATGTAGAGCACGTCGGCAGCCGTGTAGGACCAGGCACCGAGGTTGCGGACGTCGTCGAGCGCGTACAGCACGTCGCCGGTCACGTTGAAGAGCAGCCCGGCGGACAGCGCCACAGCAGCCGGTCGGGGGCGCCCTCCACCGAAGAGGGTCATCGCCGCCAGCACGATCAGTGGGACCGCCGTCGGCACGTACAACCCGTTGACGACGACGGCCGCGGTCGAGTTGTCGGCATGACCGACGAACGGTTCGACGAACAGGATCCACGAGACGAGCCACGCGCCGGCGCCGATGATCAATCCGTCGAGGACGTCGCCGGCCGTCAGACCGCCGCGACGGCGGCTGACGAGGAACACCGCCAACACGATGATCACGAAGGTCGCCAGGAGATCGATCGAGTCGGGCAGGGTGCCGCCGATCGCCGAGGGCCAGAACTCGGCGGTGATCGCCTCGAGGACGTAGAGGGCGCCGACGGTGGCGAGACCGGCGGTGAACACCCTCGGGAAGCCATGGACGCGCCGAGCGATGAAACCGGCCGGAACGACGGCGAGCATCGTGCTCGCGGCGATGAGCGAGCGGGCGGTTGGCCCGGAGAGCAGGAACGCGATCGACATGAGGGCCGCCCCGACCACGTAGGCCCGGGCGGTCATCGTGAGTTGTCGTCGGTTGAGCTTCATCGATCTCGCTTCCGTCGTAGAAAGGGCAGCGCTGACGACAATAGTAGCATTGTGGCCGCTCGTGCGCTGTGGGTGACTTCCCCTGACAGTCTGTCGGCATTCCCCGGCTGCACCTGAAGCGATTTCCGACACATCGCGTCGTTACGCTCGGTGCTGTTATGTCGAGTGCCACCACGACGACCGTCGTCGTCCCCGGAACCCATCTCATGACTGCGCTGCTCGGGCAGCAGGACCAGTTCCTGCGTCGGATCGAGAAGGAGTTCCCGCGGCTGTTGATCACCGTTCGTGGAAACGAGGTGCGCATCGAGGGCGAGGACACGCTCGGTGTCGCCACCGCGTCTCGACTGTTCGAGAACCTCGTGACGCTGCTGCAGACGGGACAGAGCGCTCGACGACACCACGCTCGAACGGATCTTCGCGATGGTGCGAGCGAACGAGAACCCGTCGGAGATCCTCGGTCACAACATCCTCAAAGGCGCCAAGGGCCGACTGATCAAGCCGAAGACCGGCGGGCAGAAGCGCTACGTCGACGCGATCGCGAACAACGTGATCACCTTCGGGATCGGTCCGGCGGGCACGGGCAAGTCGTGGCTCGCCGTTGCGATGGCGGTGCGAGCACTGCAGGCCAAGGAGGTCCAGCGGATCATCCTCACTCGGCCGGCCGTCGAAGCGGGGGAGCGACTCGGGTTCCTGCCCGGCGACCTCATGGCGAAGATCGACCCGTACCTGCGCCCGCTGTACGACGCGCTGTACGACATGCTCGACCTGGAGGCGGTCACCCGCCTCACCGAGAAGCAGATCATCGAGATCGCCCCGCTCGCATTCATGCGCGGGCGCACGCTCAACAACAGTTTCATCATCCTCGACGAGGCGCAGAACACCTCGCCCGAGCAGATGAAGATGTTCCTGACGCGCATCGGTTTCGGCTCTCGCGTCGTCGTCACCGGTGATGCGACCCAGGTCGACGTTCCGAACGGCAAGAGTGGACTGTCCGGCCTCGAGAAGACGCTCGACGGCATCGAGGACCTCGCGTTCGTCCGTCTGCACGGTTCGGACGTGGTCCGCCACAAGATCGTCGCCGACATCGTCGCTGCCTACGAGAAGTCCGAAGCCTCACGTTCGTGAGCGACTGCCCGGTCGTCGTGTCCGACGTGCGATCGGGCGATGTCCGAGCAGCGCTCCCCGTGGAACTGGGTCGGTGGTCGTTGCTCGCGGCGGCAGCGGCCGAGGCAGAGGGTGGCGTGGGCGAGTTGACGCTGACCTTCGTGGACGCCGCCGAGATCGCAGAACTGAACGCGGAGTACATGGGCCAGACCGGCCCGACGGACGTGCTGTCGTTCCCGATGGACGACGAGCCGATGCCCGGCGTGCCGACGCTGCTGGGCGACATCGTCGTGTGCCCCGAGGTGGCAAACGCACAGTTCGCCGAGCACGCCGGGACGTTCGACGACGAGATCGCGCTGCTGGTGGTCCACGGCGTGCTGCACGTGCTCGGGCACGATCACGCAGAGGACGCCGAAGCAACGCTGATGCGTGAGCGTGAGGTCACGCTGCTCGCGCCTTCCACTGGCGGAGCGACCCGCCGATCGGGTTCCGCCAGACCCACGACTGATTCCTGCCCGAGCGGTGCAGCTGCGCCGATTGCCCGGCGGATTGTGGCGGGTCGTACTGTCGGCGTCATGCAGATCTCACTCGACGGCAAAGTCGCGCTGGTCACCGGCGCATCACGCGGCATCGGAAAGGCGATGGCCACCACCATGGCGGCATCGGGTGCGAAGGTCATGTTGAACAGTCGCAAGCAGGATGCGCTCGAAGCAACAGCGGAGGAGATCCGCGCTGCGATCACCGGTGACGGCGAGGTCGACGTGTTCGCGGCGAACGCAGGAGACGACGATGCGGGCGAACGGGCGGTCCTCGCGACGATCGAACGCTTCGGCGGGCTCGACATCCTGGTCAACAACGCAGCGACCAACCCGTACTTCGGGGCCACGATGGAAGTGGACAAGCCGCGTTACGACAAGACGTTCCAGGTGAACCTCGACGCACCGATCTTCTGGAGCCAGGCCGCGTGGAAACATGCGTTCGCGGAGAAGCCGGGCGTGATCCTCAACGTCGCCTCCGTCGGCGGTCTGCGAGCGGAGTTCGGCCTCGGCGTCTACAACCTCACCAAGGCCGCGCTGATCCACACGACCCGGCAACTGGCCTCCGAGATCGGCCCGACCCGTGTCGTGGGCATCGCTCCGGGGCTCGTCAAGACCGACTTCGCTGCGCACCTCGTCGACAACTTCGGGGAAACGCTGGCTGCCCGTCTGCCGACGCAGCGGCTCGGCGATCCGCAGGACATCGCGAATCTCGCCACGTTCCTGGTCAGCGACGCTGCGAGCTGGATCACCGGTGAGACCTACGTGATCGATGGAGGCGCTGGAGTCGCCAGCTCGAACTGACCCAGCCCGAGTGGGGTGTGTGCGGAGCGTCGGGTGTCACCGCGCTGAATGCCCGAGCACACACACTCGCCTCACGGCTGCGTTGCGGTTCGGATGGGTTTACCCAGGGACGTGCGGGGGATCTGCTCGACGAGGGTGAGCCGCTTGGGCGCCATGAAGGCCGGCGCAGACGACTTGACGTGCTCGCGGAGCGCGTCGAGCGCGAGCGGTGACCCGTTCGTCACGACGACGGCTTCGACGATGTGGCCCCACTCTGCATCCGGGCACCCTCGAACGAGGACATCGTCGACCGCCGGATGCGTCGACAGGATGCGCTCCACCGCTTCGGGCCAGACGTTTTCGCCGCCGGTGATGATCAGGTCGCCTCGGCGGCCTTCGACGTGGAGTCGGCCGTCGTCGAGCCAGTGACCCAGATCGCCGGTGGGAAGCCAACCATCGGCATCCTTCGGATCGCGTCCGTCGCGATAGGTGCGCAGCAGCATGGGTCCGCGGAGTTGGATCTCGCCGTCGACGAATCGAACCTCTACGTCGTCGAGCGGCACGCCGTCGTAGACGACGCCACTGCCGGTCTCGGTCAGGCCGTACGTGGCCACGGTGTTGGCTGGCCGGTCGACCGGTGGACGGCTCCCGCCGAGCACGATCGTGCGAAAGCGAGCGGGGTCGATGCGGGCGAGCGTCGTGGCGACCAGTGACACTCTCGTGGCTCCGCTGTTCATCACCGCTTCGGCGTCGAATCCGGGATGGACGGTGAGGTCCGTGCCCGACTGGAGCGCACGGGTGACGACGGAGAGGCCGCCGACGTGGGAGAGCGGCAGGCAGGCGAGCCAATGGTCGTCCGGCTCGATCTCGAGTCGAGCGCTCGTCGCCCGGGCCGACGAGGCGATTGCATCGTGTGTGAGCACGACACCCTTCGGGGCGCCCGTGGACCCACTGGTCGCCACGACGAGGGCGTCACCTCGTTCGACGTCGTCGCCGACGCGCATGGCGCCGACGAGATCCGCCTTCGCACGCGCCGGGAGGCGCTGATCGACGGGGAACGCAGCGTCGCCCGCATCCCAGATCCGCTGGAGCTCGGCAACGAAGTCGGTCCCACCGGGTCGGTCGATCGCGACGAGGCGCGGCATCAATGCGCTCTGCCTGGTTGGCGTCCGGCCCTCATCCGCCCCATCATGGCGCGGTCATGAACCGTTGGATCATCGGAGCCCGCCTCCGGACGCTGCCCGCCGCTGTCGTCCCCGTCGCCCTCGGCGCAGCGTGCGCCGTCGGCGTCGGGAGCGGGATCGTCTGGTGGCGCGTGATCGCCGCGATGATCGTCAGCCTCGCGCTGCAGGTCGGAGTGAACTACGCCAACGACTACAGCGACGGCATCCGTGGGACCGACGACGTGCGGGTCGGTCCGGCCCGCCTGGTCGCGAGCGGTCTCGCACCGGCGAAACACGTCAAGGTCGCTGCGTTCGGTGCCTTCGGTGTCGCCGCGATCTTCGGGCTGGCGGTTGCGCTGTCGACCTCACCGTGGCTCTTGCTGGTCGGTGTGGCGGCCATCGCAGCCGGCTGGTTCTACACCGGTGGACCCAAACCGTACGGCTACCTCGGTCTCGGCGAGGTCTTCGTCTTCGTGTTCTTCGGGCTCGTGGCCACCGTCGGAACGACCTACGCGGCAGTGGAGGAGATCACGCCGCTGTCGATCGTGATCGGTTGCGCAGCCGGATCGCTGGCGTGTGCGCTGCTGGTGATCAACAATCTGCGTGACATCCCGACCGATCGCGAGGTCGGCAAGAAGACGCTCGCCGTGCGGCTCGGAGACGCTCGCACGAGGTGGTTCTACGTGCTCTTGATCGCGTCGGCGTTCGTGCTGCTGATCGTCGCCGCGATCGATCGACCCACCGCCCTGATCGGGCTGCTGGCGGTCCCCCTGGCGGTGATGCCGTCCCGGGCGGTGCTCGCCGGTGCGACCGGGCGCAGCCTGATCGACGTCCTGGCTGCGACCGGGAAGTTGCAGCTCGCGTTCGGTGTCGCCGCCACGATCGGCCTCGCCATCGGCTGAACTGCCTCACCTCCACTCGTACCCCTGGCACCCGCTTGAACGGGGTGTTTCCGTCCGTTCGGGTGTTTCGTCCCGGGTTTTCCTGACGGAAACACCCGGATGGAGGCAAACACCCGGATGGAGGTGGACACCTCGACGCGGGTGAAATGGTCAGGCGAGGAAGTCGGCGACGGCTGCGATCGTGGCGTCGTGCTGTTCCAGGTGGACGCTGTGGCCGCTCCCGGGGACGATGACGAGGCGACCGTCGGCGACACCCTCGACGATGCGGCGCCCGAGCGCAGTGAACTTCGTGTCGCTCTCACCGACGAGGACGAGCACCGGGCACCGGATCTCGTCGAGCCGATCCCACAGCGGTTCCTGGGTGCCGGTACCGGCGAGCCGCAGGCTGGACGCGAGGCCGGTCGCCGTGTTCCGCAGCCGGTCCTCACGCATCGCCGTCTCGTCGGTCAAACCGGCGAAGAGCGGGTTGCCCAGCCATTCGTCGATGAACGCCGGCACGCTGCGTCGGATGATGTGATCCGCGAGTTCGTTGTCGCTCGTGCGGCGAGCGGCACGCTCGTCGTCGTCCTCGATGCCAGCGGTCGCTCCGATCAGGACGAGCCGCTCGACGGACTCGGGGTGACGCAGCGCAGTGTGGAGCGCGACGCGTCCACCCATCGAATAGCCGACGTACGTGCCGGCACCGCCGACCGAGGCGAGTGCGTCGGCGCACTGCCACAGGTCGCCCCGGAGGTCCGCGGCGTCGCCATGACCGGGAAGGTCGGGGGCGACGGCGTCGATGTCGTCGAACCGCTGGCTCAGCGTGGCGATCGATCGGTCCCAGCTCCGGCCGGTCTGCGTGAAGCCGTGAGCGAAGACGATGCGTCGTGACGTCGAGGTCACTGCGCCGCTTCGAGCGCGTTGGCGGCCATCTTGCGGAGCACCTTCTCGAACGTCTCGGGGTCCTGAGCTCCCGGGACCGCCCACTCGTCGTTGAAGACGTAGGTGGGCACGGCGGTGATGCCGTTGTCACGGGCATGGTCCAGTTCGGCCTGCACCTCCGCTGCACCTTCGCCGGACTCCAGGAACGTGCGTGCCGTGTCGGCGTCTGCTCCGACGTCCACTGCGCAGTCCACGAGGGCATCCACGCTGCCGATGTGTGCGCCGTCCATGAAGTACGCCTTCAACAGTCGTTCCTTCATGGCGTCCTGGGACAGCTCGTTGTCGGCCTGTCCGGCCCACCAGATCAACCGGTGCGCAAGCAGCGTGTTCGCTCGCAGCGACTTGTCCATCCGGAACTCGAGGCCGTCGCCGGCAGCGGTGTTCGTGACGTGAGCCAGGATCTCCGTGGCTTTGTCCTCACCGCCGAACTTCTTCGCGTACGCATCGAAGACCGGACCTGCGACACCCGGCGCCGCGGTCGGGTCGAGTTGGTACGGCTTGAACGTGATGTCGAAGTCGACGCCGAGGTCACCGTCGGCGGTCGCCGCAGCGAGGCCGGCTTCGAATCGTCGCTTGCCGATGTAGCACCACGGGCAGACGACATCGGAGAAGATGTCGATCGTGACGGTCGGGCGAGCTCCGGAGGTTGGTTCGGGGGCGTTGTCGATGTCCACGAGACCACCGTAGAGGCGGACGGGAGGCAAGCGCCGTATCGTCGGTGGGCGATGGCCGACGCTGAACGCACACCGCTCGCCGAGGCCGACCCGGTCGACGTGCAGGCCACGTTCTGTTCCACGCTCGTCGACCAGTGGCTCAGGCTCGGTGTCCGCCACGCCGTCGTGGCTCCCGGGTCCCGGTCGACACCCATGGCGCTGGCGCTGACGGAGCGATCCGAGATGGTCGTCCACGTCGTCCACGACGAACGCGTCGCCGCATTCACCGCCCTCGGGCTCGGTCTGCCGAGCGACGACGGGGCCAGGTCGGCTCCTGCCCTGCTGCTGTGCACCAGCGGTACGGCGGCAGCGAACTTCCTCCCCGCCGTCGCCGAGGCGGGCCTCAGCGAGATCCCGATGATCGTGCTGACCGCCGACCGCCCTGAGGAACTCCGTGGGGTCGGTGCGCCGCAGACGATCGACCAGATCGAGTTGTACGGCACGCACGTGCGTTGGTTCCACGATCCGGGTGTGCCCGAGGCTGCGACGTCGGGGGAGTGGCGGCGACTGGCCGCAACGGCGTGGTCGAAGTCGGCCGATGGTCCCGTGCAGCTGAACCTTCCGTTCCGCGAGCCGCTCGTCGGTACGCCGATGGAGCTGCCCGACGACATCGACGTCGGACCCGAGTCGAACGTCGCTCCGGCGTTCGACGCGGTCCCCGAGGCCGTCTCGTCGGGTCGGGGCCTGATCCTCGTCGGTGGGATGAGTGGCGTCCCGGTCGACAGGGTGGTGCAATTGAGCCAGGCGACCGGTTGGCCGGTCATTGCGGACCCGCAATCG
This sequence comes from Ilumatobacteraceae bacterium, assembly GCA_963797925.1. Taxonomy (GTDB): domain Bacteria; phylum Actinomycetota; class Acidimicrobiia; order Acidimicrobiales; family Ilumatobacteraceae; genus Ilumatobacter_A. Next base: position 1,709,078 of record CAWCQZ010000004.1, read on the forward strand.
GGAATGCGGCACCTGAGCGACGTGGTGGCCGTCGACGCACTGCTCAGAGTCGACGGGTTCGCGGACCGGCACCTGCCTGACGTGATCGTGCGGGTCGGGAGGCCGTCGACCTCGAAGGTGCTCGCCCAGTGGACCGCCCGGTCCGAGCCGACGCTGATCCAGGTCGGCGGCCCCGGCCGGATCGACCCATCGGGAACGGTCGCTGCAGTGTGCGGGATCGACGACCTGATCGACGCGGCCGCCGACCAGGCAAGCGATTCGACGTGGCTCGATGCGTGGCGCCGCCTCGATGAGATCGCTTCCGTCACGTTCACGGACGTGTTCGACGCCAGTGCCGAGTTGACCGAGCCCGCAGTGGCGCACACGCTCGTCGGGCACGTTCCGCCAGGTGCACAGATCACCGTGTCGTCGTCCATGCCGGTCCGCGACGTGGAGTGGTACGGCGGGCGCACATCGCTGGTGCACAGCAACCGAGGTGCCAACGGGATCGACGGCGTGATCTCCACTGCGCTCGGGCGTGCGCTGGGGCGACCGGCCGGATCGTCGCCGTCCTTCGTGCTGATCGGCGACCTGGCATTCGTCCACGACTCGAATGCGCTCGTCGGGCTGCGCCGGCGGAGTGTCGACCTGCGCATCGTGGTGGTCGACAACGACGGCGGTGGGATCTTCTCGTTCCTCCCGCAGTCGACACTGTTGGCCCACGAGCGCTTCGAGCACCTCTTCGGGACGCCGCTCGGGACGGACGTGCTCGCACTCGCCGCCGCACACGGGGTGAGTACGACAACGGCAACGACCGTCGGCGAACTGGTCGACCAGATCGATCGACCCGGGCCATGGGTGTGCCGTGTCCCCTCGGATCGGCACGGCAACGTCGAGGTCCACGCGGCCATCCACGCCGCCGTCGCAGCTGCGATGTCTGACAGCGACGCCGAGTAGGGCAACGCTCGGAGCGCGTGCGCCGTCGGACCTGCTCGCTACGGCCTGATGATGGCTGAGAGCATGGCTTGGAACTTGGCCTGGGTCTCGGCGAGTTCGGCGAGAGGTTCGCTGTCGGCGACGATGCCGCCGCCCGCGACGAGTCGAGCCGATCGACGGTCGGCGGAGAACTCGGCGCACCGGATCGCCACCGCCCACGTCCCGTCGCCGGTGGCATCGACCCAGCCCACAGCGCCGCCGTAGCGGCCACGTTCGAAGCCTTCGACTCGTTCGATCAACTCGATCGCAGCCTCGCGAGGATGGCCGCCGAGGGCCGGAGTGGGGCAGAGGACCCGCACGAGATCGATCACCGACGGCGCCGGTTGCGACAGCATTCCTTCGAGGCGCGTGCCGAGGTGCTGCACGTTCGCGACCGTGACGATCGACGGCTCGGGTTCCTCGTCGAGATAGCTGACGAACGGCAGGAGTCGATCATGGACGTCATCGATCACGACCCGATGCTCGATCTGGTTCTTCGCACTCGCCTGGAGTTCGGCGGCGAGCCGTGCGTCGTTGTCGACATCGCCGGTGCGGGGCGTCGTGCCCGCGAGCGGGTGCGACCGCACGACAGTGCCGTCGACTTCGACGAGGAGTTCCGGCGAGGCCCCGATGAACCCGTCGACCGCGAAGCGATAGCTCGACGAGAAGGTGGCCTTCAAGCGGCGCAGGATCGCGTGGAGGCTGATCGGCGTGTCGGCGTTCACTCGTATCGGTCGGGCGATCACCGCCTTGGTCAGGTCGCCGGAACGGACAGCGTCACGCGCTGCGGTGACCGCCGCGAGGTAGTGGTCGACAGCGACCTCCTGGTCGATCGTCCATGCCGGTGCAGCCGGCTTCGGCTCGGGCGGAGCGGCGAGTGCTGTCTCCACATCGGCACCGTCGATCGCCGTGACCCACGCTTCGCCGCCACGCTTGACCACGCAGACCTCGGGGACGACGAGGTCGGCCGATGTACCTGGCCGGAACGGCACGACGCCCATGGCCAGCACGGCTGCCACGTCCACGGTGGAGTCGTGCTGGATCGATCGGAGGAACTCGACGGCGCGCTCCGCTGCGACTCGAGCCGCAGCACCGCGCCCGGCGAGCCCGGAGCCGCCGCGCACGAACAGCACGCCGTCATCGGCGGCGACGTCGTTCAGATCGGGCGTGTCGTCGGTGAACTCCGACAGCGGACGTGAGACAGCGCGCATCGTCGCTGGATCAGTTCGTCGGCGCTGCGTCGCGCGTCGCGACCATCAGTTGGGTCAGCCCACCGGACAACTGCTCGTGCGTGGCGTCACCGAACCCGGCCGCACCGAGCATCGACCGCAGGACGGCCGGCTCCGGCAGGTACGCGACGCTCTTGGGCAGGTATGCGTAGGCGGCGCCATCGGAGAGCGCGGCGCCGATCTTCGGGACGATCTTGCCGAAGTAGATGTTGTTCCCGAAACGCAGCACCCGGTTCGGTGGCGTGCTGACGTCGAGCAGGGCGATGCGGCCACCGGGGCGCACGACGCGCGCCAACTCGGCGAAGAAGTCCCCGAGGTCGAGCAGGTTGCGCAGCGCGAAACCACACGTGACGCCGTCCACCGACGCGTCGGGGACAGGAAGCCGGAGGATGTCCGTCTGGACTCGCGGCACACCTGAGCGATCGGCGGCGAGCATCCCGTAGCTGAGGTCCATCGACATGGGCTGCAGCCCAGCCTTCGCGAGATCGATGCACATGTCGCCGGTGCCACTCGCCAGGTCGAGCACGGTCGAGCCGGCCGGCAGTGCGAGGTCGCGAATCGCCCGCTTGCGCCACCGGACGTCGAGTCGGAACGAGATGATCCGGTTCAAGCGGTCGTACTTCGGCGCGATCGCGTCGAACATGTCGCGCACGGCAGCGACCTTCTCCTCCCCCTCGGGAAGTTCTTCGGTGTCCCAGCGGCGCGTCGACGGAGAAGTCACCGTTTCAGGCTACGAGCCACAGGTTGTCCACCCCTGGTTCTGAACGAAAACGACGAAGCGCGGGCGACCTCGGGTCAGCCGGTGGCGGTTCCGGGCTGCGGCGGGGGCAGCGTCTGGTCGACGTCGTCGACCGGGCGAGCCGTGCTTTCGACCACGTCGCCGCCAGACGCTCGAAGATCGATCAGTTCGATCTCGGCGCGGGCCTCCGCGAGCGCCTGCAGCTTGATGTCCGCTGCGGACACCGCTGCTTCGAGTTGCTCCTTGGAATCGCTGACCGAGACGCTGGTGACCAGTTCGACGACGGTGGCTTCGAGGTCGACGACATGTTGCTCGAGCGGATCGATCGCAGCGTTGCGGTGGGCCGCTGGAAGCGCGGCCGCGGCCACGAGTCGCTCGTCGATCGCGAGTGCTTCGGCTTCGATCGCAGCTGTCTGCGCAGCGAGGCCGAGTTCGACGAATCGAGGGTTGGCGCGGGCGGCCTTGACCGCCTCTCCGAGGCGGCGATGCAGCTTGGCCTCACGAGAATGTGCGCCTGCCCAACTCGCCGGAGCGGGCGATCGGCGACCGGGGACCACTTCGTTCTGCTCGGTGAACTCCTGCCGGGAACGCAGGGCGAGTACGACGCCGAACGCGATGACCACTCCGACACTGCCCAGCAGCAGCGCTCCGATGACGAGACTCATGCGTTCAGTGTGGCGTGCTCGTGGTCGAGCGAGGGCGCGGTCATCCCGAACCTCCGCCTCCGGCTTGAACCGCCACGACGACGATGATCACCAACAGGACGGCCACAGCGACCGCAGCGATGATCTTCACCTTGCTGTACGGGCGCGAGCCGTGGACTTCGCCGGTGACGCCGTTGATGTACACCTGGAACGGACGCTGATCGTAGATGACCGTGAGCAGCCAGAGCGGCAACAGGATGTGCTTGTAGGTCATCCGCTTCCAGATGATGTCCATGTTCGAGATGCGCTGCTGGTCGCCACCGATGTCTCGACGGATGGTGGAGCGGATGTCGTTCTCCATGATCGACGTGGCCTCGCCGAGGCACTCTTCGACGTCGTTGTCGTAGGTGCGAGCCAGGTGGCCGGCGGCGTACTCGGCGGAGTACGGCTTCGCAGTGTTCGTCGGCCACGGCTCGAGCTTGTCGATCCGCTTCTTCTCGAATCCTTCGTTCGCGAGGATCGGGATGTCGTCGAAGTCGTTGTTCACCATGCCGCGGACATTCGACCAGGTCGTGTAGGTCTCGGTTCGGCGATTGTCGCCGTGTCCGACGGTGCGCGTGCGAGTCGTGCCCCGTTGGCCGTTGTAACGAGTCGACGTGTCGGCGTCGTAGGTGAAGTACGCCATGTAGACGCTCTGGAACGAGCCGGTGCGGTTGTAGGTCTTGAATTCGGATGGAGCGAACCAGCGGCCGTTGATCCACTTGTCGATGTGGCCTTCGGCCGCCTTGCGATCCACGGAGAACGGGAGCACGGCGTCGACGGGGAGACGCTCAGGTGCTGCATGCACGTCGTCGCGCTGGATGGGTGTGGCGCAATACGGGCACTTGTCGGCAGTGAGGCTGCCCGTGAACGTGGTGTGGCCTCCACAGTTCTGACAGACGACCTCCTTCTCGTCGTCGAGGAAGTTCGCGGTGCGGGTCACCTGACCGGCTCGGACGAGACGCAACGCTTCGCGCAGGTCGCGTTCGCGCACCTCGCCGTCGACCTCGACCAACTCGTGGGTGTTCCCGCAGTGCTGGCACTTGAGCAGTTGCGTCGGGATGTCGAAGTGCAATTCGCCGCCGCACGCTTCACACGGGTACGTGCGTGACTGTTCGGTCGTGTGCTTCAGCGCCATCGACTCCTTGCGTCCCGCGTCCGCACTTCCCTCGTGGCCGGTCGACGGGTCGGACGCGTCGGTCGGCGGCTCGGGAGTGGGTTCGGGAGCCGGTGCCGGAGGGGGTGGTCCCAACGGGGGTGGAACGGGCTGCGATCCACCGGGCGGTGGGGGTGGCGGCTGCGAGCCGGGCGGGGGCGGTGGGGGAGGCGAGCCCGGTGGCAGCGGCGGGGGTACGTCGCTCATCGACTCACTCGCCGGGTTGGTCCGGCGCCGGTGTCGGCGGGACGGGAGGCGGCGTGGCGCTCGTCGGCGGCATCGGCGGGGGAGCCGCGAACAGCGCTTGCAGCTCGGGCACCGTCTGCGCTGGGGACCATGCCGCCATGCCCTCGGCCCAGACGAGCGTCTGGCCCGTCACCTGGCCGCCCTGGATTCCCTGCTGCATCTGGCCCATGTTGTACGGGCCGCCCGGGTTGCCCCCGTGGTCGACGTGGAACATCTTCTGGCCGGGGAGCGGAGGCGGGCCAGCGGGCGCAGCAGCCTGCTGAGCGGCCTGCGGCTGGGCCGCTCCACCTGTCGGGCCGCCCATCTGATTGGCCATCTGACCTGCCATGGCGACGCCCATGCCCATCTGCATCATGTCCCCCATGACGCTGCCGCCTTCGTTCTCGGCGGCGGCGAGCATCGCATCAGCGGCCTGGGCCTGCTGGTACTTGTTCAGGTCGACGTTCTCGACGAACCCGGAGGCCTCGACGCCCTTGGCGACGCCGCGTGTCATCGCCTGCGTGATCTCGTCGGGCAACGAGATGTTCATCGTCATCTCGGGGATCGCGAGGCCGAACTCGTCGTCGACGCGTTCCTGCACGAATTCAGCGAGCTTGCCGGAGAGCGCGACCTGCTGACCCTGGAGGTCGATCGCGCCGAGACCCGTCTCGAGCACCATGTCGGAGAACGCCATCGAGATGACACGCCGGAGCAGTTCGGCGATCTCGTCGGCTTCGACGGCGGAGTCGGTGCCGATCACCTCCTTGAGGAAGATCTCGACATCGGCGATCTTCACGACACACAGACCGTTGGCGCGCACCTGGACCATCTTGAAGTCGGGGTCGCGAACGGTGACCGGCTGCGGGGTGCCCCAGCGGAGGTCGGTCACCGGGCGGGTGTTGATGAAGTACACCTCGGAGCGGAACGGGCTTTCGAAGCCGTGTTTCCAACCTTGGAGCGTCGACAGGATCGGAAGGTTCTCGGACTTCAGTTCGTAGTGGCCGGGTTCGAACTGGTCGGCCAGGGCTCCGCGGTAGACGAAGACGGCCTTCTGGCCTTCTCGCACGATGAGTTGTGCGCCGTTCTTGATCTCGTTCTGGTAGCGCGGAAAGCGCCACGCGAGCGTGGATCGCGAGTCATCCATCCACTCGATGATGTCGACGAGTTCGCCCTTGAGTTTGTCGAGAAGTCCCATGTCGGGCCCACTTTCTTCCTGAGGTTGAGGTCCTGTTCAGACCATAGGACAACGCCCGGAACGGGAGCGTCGATTTCAGCGAGTTGCAGCAGCGACGTCGTGAAGGTGCCGAGCGACCATCAGGTCGAGGTGTGCGCCGCCGGCGTTCTTGCAGATCGTGATCTCGTCGTCCGACGATCGAGCGAACGATCCGTCCGCCAGGCCGGCGAAGTCGACGAGTTGGCGTGTCGTGATGACCTTGTCCGACAGCGGCTTGATGATGTCACCGACGTCCAGTGCACTCTGCTTGCTGTCGACGAAGACCGAGGCCTTCCCGATGGCCTCGTCGTCGGTTTCGCGCATGTCGGAGCGATAGCCGCCGATCAGGTCGACATGTTGACCAGCGCGGAGCCAGCGGCCGCGCAGCACCGGCCGACTCGACATCGTGGCGGTGCAGATCACGTCGGAGGCGCCGACAGCCGTGACGAGATCCTCGGTCGCCGTTGCTCGAGTCGCCTCGGCGAGCCGGACGGCGTGTGCATGGCTTCTGCTCCAGATCGTGACGGTCGCATCCGGGAAGACCGCTCCGTAGGCGTCGACCATCGATGCCGCCACCGTCCCGGAGCCGATGATCAAGATGCGTTCGGTGGACGGACGGGCCAAGCGGCTGGCAGCGAGTGCAGAGTCGGCGGCGGTCTTCCACTTGGTGAGGAGGTGGAAATCGATCGTGGCATCGACCTGGCCAGTGGAGTCGGAGAACAGCGACACCGCTCCGTTGACGGTGGGAAGCCCGACGTCGGAGTTCGCAGGAAAGATCGTTGCGGTCTTGACGAGCGAACCGAGACCGTCGATCAGCGCAACCCGACTCAGCAGCGAGTCGTCGCGACGGCGAAACAGCGTGTCGTCGATCTGCGGTCGACCGAGTGTGTGTCCGTCGACGATCGCGTTCATCACGCCCTGCCAGGACAGCAGCGGCTCGATGGAGACGGCGTCGATGTGCATGGTCATGAATGTCTCACGTCGCCGAGGGCTCACGTCGTCGCGACACTGCGAGCCCATCGGTAGTCGGCCTTGCCGCTCGGCGACCGGACGATCTCGTCGACGCGCACGATGGCTTTGGGCAGCTTGTAGCGCGCGATGTGCTGCTCGGCCTCTGCGAGCAGCTCGGCGTCGGTGGCGGCGTGATCGGGGCGAATCCTGACCACTGCGACGACTTCGCTGCCCCAGCGATCGCTGGGTCGGCCGGCGACGACGCAGTCATAGATCGACGGATGGGCTTTGATGGCCGCTTCGACCTCCTCGGCGAAGATCTTCTCGCCGCCGGAGTTGATGGTGACCGAGTCCCGCCCGTGGAGTTCGACGATGCCGAGCCCACCGACGGCGTCGTCGAGCAGCCGCGCCCGGTCGCCGGGAACCGCGTACCGCACACCGTCCACGATGGGATACGTGCGAGCGGTCTTGTCCGGGTCGCCGAGATACCCCAGTGCGAGCCGACCGGTCTTGGCGAGCCAGCCGATGTCGGGCGAACCGGGGTCCAGTACGGCGTCGAGGTCGGCCGACAGCACGACGTTGCCGGGCGTCATCTCGAACGTTCCGGTCGAGGCCTGACCGCCTGCCGAGACGTGCGAGACCTGGCCGCCCGCCTCTGAAGAACCGAGGCCGTCGATCACCATCAACGTCGGCATGTGAGCGAGGAACTCCTGCTTCAGCGGAGCCGAGAGCGCTGCGCCGCCGGACAGGATCACCGACAGCGAGCTCAAGTCACGTTCGGCAGCGGTCCGGTCGAGTTCGTCGAGCAGCGGGCGAGCGAACGCGTCGCCGACGATCAGCAGGAAGTCGAGCTGTTCGCGCTCGACCGTCGCCCACACGTCCGCAGGGTCGAGACGCTCGGGGACCGACGGCACGAAGACGGTCCCACCGCCGAGCCATGTTCGGAACGCGATCCAGTGTCCGGCGCCGTGCATGAACGGCGGGCCGATCAGTGCTTTGAGTCCGGTGGTCGCCTCGGCGACGAACTCGTCCACCGTCCTGGCCGTCGGTGACCCACCGAAGCAGGCGCGCATCGCATCGCCGTTTCGCCACATCACGCCTTTGGGCATGCCGGTGGTTCCACCGGTGTAGAGCATGTAGAGGTCGTCGGGACTCCACTCGACGTCGGGGCGTTCAGGTGACGCGGCGGCGAGCGCGTCCTCGTACCAGACAGCTCCGGGCAGCAGATCGTTGCCCGATTCGTCAGCGACCTGCAGGACGGTTCGGATGGTGGTGTGCTCGTCGAGGACCTCGGCGAGCGTGGGAGCGAACGCAGAGTGAACGACGACTGCGGTCGCCGCGGAATCGGCGAGTAGGTATCGCAACTCTTCGGCCACGTATCGGTAGTTGACGTTGAGCGAGGTGACGCGCGCCTTGAGCGCTCCGAGCATCACTTCGAGGTACTCGTTGCCGTTGTGGAGGTAGATCGCCAGGTGGTCCTGGCCGGACTCGTGGCCGAGCAGGTCGCCTCGTTCGGTGTGGCATCCGTGTCCCGCATCGAGCAGATGATTCGCCAACCGTCGCGTCCGGTCCTGGATCTGCGCCCAGGTCAACCGTCGATCGCGGAAGACCAGGCACTCTCGATCGGGGCGCGTGGCACCGATGGCCTCATGCACCTCGGCAAGCGAGAGGTCAGGCGTGTCGAGGGTCATCCGAGGGTTGATCGGATCAGACGTAGTAACGGAAGATGACCTCGGCGACGCACGACGGCTTCTCTGCGCCCTCGACCTCGAAGACGAAGAGTTGCTGCACCTGCGCGCCACCCTGGACGTCTTCGACCGACTGCAGCGTGATGCCGAGGCGGACCTTGGAGCCCACCGGGACGGGCGACGGGAAACGAATCTTGCCGGCGCCGTAGTTGACGCCCATCGCGATGCCGGACACGCCGAAGACCTGTGGTGAGAGCATCGGGCCGAGCGAGAGGGTGAGGTAGCCGTGAGCGATCGGGCCGCCGAACGGCCCGGCGTTGGCCTTCTCGACGTCGACGTGGATCCACTGCTGGTCGCCGGTGGCGTCGGCGAAGGTCTGTACCTGCTCCTGGGTGATCTCCACGTAAGGGGAGTACCCGAGGTGCTCCCCGACCAGTGCCTTCAATCCGTCGATTCCATCGATCATGCGCGTCATGGATCGAAGCTTGCCAGACTGAGCGAATGGCCGACGAAACGCACCCATCCGACGAGTCGGCCGACCCCGACCCAACCCGTCACGACACGGCTCCTCAGGACGTCGACGAAGCCGAGCTGCCCGAGTCCGCTCGGGTGGTGGACACCTTCAGGTCCGGGTTCGTGACGTTCGTCGGCCGGCCGAACGTCGGCAAGTCGTCGCTCGTCAACGCGATCTGTGGACGCAAGATCAGCATCATCAGCGACAAGCCGCAGACCACGAGACACCGGATCATGGGCGTGTTCACCCGCTCGGACAGCCAGATCGTCTTCGTCGACACGCCGGGTATCCACAAGCCGATCACGGCGCTCGGCGAACGGGTGAACAAGACAGCGTTGGAGAGTGTCACCCGCGACGACGAGGAGGCCGGCGTCGACGTGGTGGCCTTCGTGCTCGACGCCACCAAGCCGTTCGGCAAGGGCGACCGTTGGGTCGCGTCGAAGCTCGACCTGGCCGAAACGATCGTCGTGGTCAACAAGATCGACCAGGCCAAGCCGCAACAGGTGCTCGCCATGTTGACTGCAGCGAGTGAATTGGGGGCGAAGGAGTACTTCCCCGTGTCCGCACTGACGAAGGATGGGCTGTCGACGCTCGTCGATCATCTCACCGCCGGGCTTCCGCTGGGTCCGCAGTACTTCCCGGACGATCAGGTCAGCGATCAGCCGGAGGAACGTTGGGTTGCCGAACTCGTCCGTGAGCAGTTGCTCGCCGTGACCCGTGACGAGCTCCCGTATTCGATCGCGACCCAGGTCGTGGAGTGGGAGTGGCCGCGGATCCGCGTCGACATCATCGTCGAGCGCGACAGCCAGAAGGGCATGGTCATCGGCAAGGGCGGCAACATCTTGAAACAGGCAGGGGAGCGGGCCCGCAAACAGCTTCCCGACGGAGTGTTCCTGGAGCTTCGTGTGAAGGTCGACAAGGACTGGCAGCGTCGGCCTGAACGTGTGGAACGCCTGGGGTACTGATCGTCCTGGTCAGCGGACGCCCGCAGCGTCCGGCGACCGACGGTCCACGGTGACCGCCCAGCAGCCTCGCGATGCGTTGGGCACGTGGATCCAGCTCGACTGGATGTCGGCGAAGAACCTGTTGATCGTGTCCTCCAGGTCGTGCGACACGAGGATCAGTTCCTCCGGCCGGACCAGTGTGCGACTCAGGGTTCGGTGGTGGGCACGGTGCTCGTCGTCGACGTGATCGTGGTCGTCGTGTCGGGAAGTTCGTCGTCCGGATCAGCATTGACGAGCATGTTCGCGTAGTCGTCCAGTGACACCGGTTCGTCTGCTGAACTGACTCCGATCGATCGGAACGGTCAGGCGGTCGTCCTCGATGGTGAACACCGCCTGGCCGACGCCGCGAAGGTTGTTCAGGAACGTCAGCACCATCTGAGCGATGGCCTCGACGTTGGTCCGAGACCCGAATCCTCTGGAAGACCACGTCGTTCGAATGCAATGGTGAGCACTCCGTTGTCCACCGACGTGGTGTCGATCAGATCCGGTGGGATCTCGGTGTCGAGGACTACTGAGGGCGGGTCGGCTTCGAGGAGTACGATGAGTTCGTTGGCGCTCACGGGAGCGAGGACCTGGATCGGCTTCGAAGTGAGCTCGCCTCGCGACACGAAGAACACGTCGACGGTCTCCGTCGGCGGTTCCGGCTCGGTGGTCGTCGTCGTGGTCTCTTGTTGATCGGGCAGCGTCGTCGTTGCGACCGTCGACGTCGTGGGAGGCACCGTCGTGGTCGTCGTCGTGGTCGTGGCCTCGTTCAGACGATTCGGGACGTCCGAATCGTCGATGGCTTCGAAGCTCTCCGGTCCTGTGGGAACCCCGCATCCAGCAACGATCACCAGCGCCATGCAGCTGGCGATCAGGCGTCGAGTCGTGCTCATGTCGCGGCCTTTCTGATCGGGATCTCGAAGACGAATCGTGCACCGCCGCCGGCGCGGTCCTCGACCCAGATGGCTCCACCCATCGCCGTGCTGTGCTCGGAGGCGAGCGCCAGTCCCAGTCCCGTGCCGATGCGGTGGCGGGCGGCGCTGCCGCGGGCGAACCGTTCGAAGATTCGGTCGCGTTCGCTGCGTGCCACGCCGGGTCCGCCGTCTTCCACGGCGAAACGCAGCATCTTGTTGCGCGACGGCGCCACCTCGACGCGACAGTGCTCCTCCGCCGTGGTGGTTCGCATTCTCGATGAGGTTGCCGAGCACCCGCTCGAAGCGGACCTTGTCGACGTTCGATCTCGCGTGGCGTCCGCGTGTGGACCTCGACGTCGATGTCGGGGCTACCGAACCGAGCGGCGACACGGTGAGTGAGGTCGATGATGTCGAGTGTCTCGACGTTGAGGTCGGTGACGCCCGCATCGAGGCGGGAGAGTTCGAGCAGATCGATCACCATGCTGTCGAAGCGTCGCACCTGGCTCGACGACGATCTCGAGCGCCTGCTGAGTCCGTTCGGGGATGTCGTCCTCGTCGAGCGTCGAGCACCTCGACAGCGGCGGTCAGTGCGGTGATCGGCGATCGCAACTCGTGGCTCACGTCGGAGGCGAATCGTGCCTCGCGTTCGAGACGCGTCTGCACCGCGTCGGCCATGTCGTTGAAGGAACTGGCCAGACGGTCGAGGTCGGGGTCGCGATCTCGCTGTCGAGACGTGTGTCGAGCCCACCGGACGCGATGTTCTCGGCGGCATCGGCGACACGACTCAACGGGCGCAGGAGCCGGCGACTGGTGGAGAAACCGAACAGGGTCGCGATGCACGAGCGTGCCGAGCCCTCCCAGACCCAACGCAGTGAGCAGCGCCGTGAGCGTGGAACCTTCGTCGTCAGCTGGGAATGCCTCGAAGTATCCGGTGTCATGGCGTCGGATGTAGACCCCGACGACGACGAAGACGTTGCCGTCGATGCTCGTGAACTCGAGGCCCGAACCGTTGGAGCGGACCCGATCGACGAGCTCCATCGGAAGATCGGAGACGGACAGGATCTCGGTCTGGGTACGCGGTGCTGCAGGATTCTTCGAAGCTGAGCACTGCGAATCCGCCGGGCTCGGTGCGCAGCACGTTCGTCGAAGTAGTTCGCCGATGTTGATCTGCGGATCGTCGAGCTGCTCGGCGACGTCGGCGGCGTTGTCGAACGCCTGCTGCTTGGCCGAGATCGGCGCGTTCTGCGAGCAGGTTGTTGCGTGCGAACCCGTAGGTCACGCCGATCAGCACGAGCCCGGCGAACAGGGCGATCAGTGCAAAGAAGAGAGTGACGCGGGTTCGCAGTCGAAGTGAACGTTCGCGGGCCACCATGTCAGTGTTGCAGAGAAGCTTGTCGCACGACGCGCCGCTCGGACAGAATCCGAGGGGTTCACACGCTGCCGGTGAGGCACCAGGGGGAGGGAGGTACCTCACCGGGGCAGCGTGAACAATAAACATGTAACGCTGACTCTGTGACGGAGCTCCACCCGTATTGTGCGCTTTGTGTAACGAAAGCGAAAGTTCGTGTCGCGCGGCTGTCACCTGGGGCTTCGTCGTTCTGGCCGTGTTCGATCGGTTGAACTCCCCGTGGCAGTCTCGATCGCCGATCGATGGTTCGTCCCCGAACTGCAACGAACGCGCACGTCACGCTTGTCGGCACCTACTATCGGCGGGGCATGGAATCGCTGCTGTTCATCGAAGACGACGACGCGATCCGCTTGGCGTTGTCGCTGGCCCTCGAAGACGAGGGATATTCGGTGCGCGAGGCACCCAATGGCACCGAGGGCCTCGCGTCGTTCGACCGTCAGGCCGTCGATCTGGTGCTGCTCGACCTGCGTCTGCCGGACATGTCGGGCTTCGAGGTGTGCCGGGCACTGCGTTCCAAGAGCATCGTGCCGATCATCATCATCACCGCGCAGACGGACACGATCGACATGGTCGCCGGCCTGGAAGCGGGAGCGGACGACTACGTCACCAAGCCCGTGGTGCCCAAAGAGCTTGCAGCCCGCATCCGGTCGCTGCTGCGTCGGGTCCACCTGCAGGACGCGCCCCAACAGCCGCAGGCGTCCACGTTCGGGGACGTCGAGTTGCGCCGTGAACAGGGGATCGTGCTGAAGGCCGGCAACGAGGTCAACCTCACCAAGACCGAATTCCGGTTGCTGTGCGAGTTCGCCGATCACGCCGGCGCAGTCCTGTCACGAGATCAGTTGCTCGAACGGGTCTGGGGCTACGAGTACCTCGGCGACTCGCGCCTCGTCGACGCGCACGTGCGGCGTCTCCGCGTCAAGGTCGAGGACCACGCCGACGATCCGAAGCTGATCGTCACCGCACGGGGCGTCGGCTACCGGCTGATCGGCTGACTCGGTACGAGACCCGTCCACGCTGACCCGGTCGACACGACGGAGGCAGAACCGGTGCTACTTGGCGTAGAGGGCTTCGATCTCGTCGGCGAAGGTGCTCAGGACGCCACGACGCTTGAGCTTCGAGGTCGGAGTGAGGAGGTCGGTGTCCGGCAACCATTCCTCACCGAGGATCGTGATCTTCTTGACCGCCTCGGCACCGTTGAAGTCCGCCATTGCCTCGGTGAGCCCCGCCTCGACCTCGGCGATCACGTCCGGATTCTTCGCCATGGCCTCCATGGTGGCTGCGTCGCCCTCCAACCCGTGCTCCTTCGCCCAGGCAGCCGACGGCGTCAGGGTCGAGCACGACGAGCGCTGCGACGAACGGCTTCTTCTCGCCGACGGCGCAGGCCTGGCCGACCAGCGGGATCATCTTGAGTGCCGCTTCGAGGTTGGCGGGGCTGATGTTCTTGCCGCCGGCGGTGATGATCAGTTCCTTCTTGCGGTCGATGATCTTGAGGTACCCCTCGTCGTCGATCACGCCGATGTCGCCGGTGTAGACCCAGCCATCGGCATCGATCGACTCGGCCGTCTTCTCCGGCAGACCGAGGTAGCCCTCGAACATGTTGCCGCCGCGAGCCAGCACTTCACCGTCTTCGGCGATCTTCATCTCGACGCCGACGGCGGCGGTGCCGACGTAGCCGGGCTTGGCTGCCGCGGCCCACGACAGCACGGCGGTCGTTTCCGACATGCCGTAGCCCTCGCTGAGCGGGACGCCGATGGCACGGAACCATTCGAGGATCTCAGCAGGGATCGGAGCGGCACCGGAGATGCCGATCTCGACTTCGTCGAGTCCGATCAGGCCGCGTACGGCCTTGAAGCCGACCTCGTCGAGGAAGTTCCAGGTGGCGATCTCCTCGTCGGTGGCGGTGCCTCTGGTCATCTTCTCCATGATCGGGATGGCTGCGGCCACACCTTCGTTGAACTGCTTCTCCTTCTCCGGATCCGCCGAGATGGCAGCATTCACGCCGGCGTACATCTTCTCCCACACTCGAGGCACGCCGATGAACACGTTCGGCTTGGTCTCGCGGACGACGGCCGGCATCTGGGAGGTCTCGGGGCAGCAGTACACGCGTGACGCGAAGTCGATCATGTAGTAGTGCCCGAGGAGACGCTCCATGACGTGAGCCATCGGCAGGTAGGACACGTGGCGCTTGCCGGCGAAGTCGTCGATGTCGGTCTGCTCGCGCATCGACTGGCCGACCGATTCCAGCGTCCATGCAATGTTGCTGTGGCTGAGCATGACGCCCTTGGGCGGGCCGGTCGTGCCCGAGGTGTAGATGATCGTTGCCACGTCGGACAGATCGGCCGTCTCGGCCTCGACGGCGAGGTCGGCGGGGTCGGCCGCCATCATGTCGCTGAACGTCAAGATGTCGTCGCCCGCTCCGTCCGCTTCGATCAGGGCGATGTGCTTGATCGTGGGCAGCTTGTCGCGCACCGCCTCGAACCGTTGGAGGAAGCCGTCGTCCTCGAGGATCGCGACAGAGGCGCCACAATCGTTGATCAGGTACTGGATCTGGTCGGGAGCCGACGAGTTGTAGATGGACACCGGAGTGGCACCACAGAACAGGATCGCGAGGTCGATCGCATGGAACTCACCACGGTTGCGGATCATCATGACGACCTTGTCGCCCTTGCCGACTCCGAGGTCCTTGAGCGACGTGACGAGCCGAGCGGTGTCCTCCGCGAGTTCACGCAGGGTCCGAGACTCCCACTCTCCAGAGGAGTTCTTCCAGTTCACGACTTCCACATCGCCGTTGCGCTCCACGTTCGCGAGCAAGCGCTTTGGGAGGTTCTGTCCAACGATGCGGTCGTGCAGGTCCTGGCTTGTCGTCATGTGCCCATTGTCTCACGGAACCGGTGAGCGGAAACAAACCAGCGTCGAATCCGGGGCTCATCGGGAGCGGTGAACGCGAGTCGGTGGGTCAGGCGTTGGCGAGGAAGTCGACGACGGCGTCGGTGAACACATCGTTCTTGTCGCCGGCGATCATGTGTGCTGCGTCCTTCACGTCGACGTAGCGAGCGTGCGGCACCATGTCGAGGAAGTCGTCGACCTCGGACTGCGTCACCAGATCCGAGAGCTGTCCGCGGACGAGCATGGTCGGAAGCGTCATCGTGCGCGCCATGGCTTCCAGCTGGTCGTGATGACGATCCCGTGCGTGCTCGCTGCCGGGCGCTCCCCGAACGTTCAAGAAGGCCGGATCCCAGTGCCAGTACCAGCGACCGTCGCGCTCGCGCAGGTTCTTCGCCAGGCCGGACAGGTCGCTCGGGCGGGGCCGGTGCGGTTGGTACTCGGCAATGGCGTCCGCTGCCTCGTCGAGCGTGGCGAACCCTTCTTCGGCGCGTGCGGCCATGAACTCGAGGATCCGGTTGACGCCCTGTGTTGCAGGGCGCGGTGTGATGTCCACCAGCGTGAGGGACGAAAAGCGTTGCGGCGCCGAGTGCACGGCGTGGAGCCCGGTCATGCCGCCGAGCGACGCGCCGACCCATGCGACCGGTTCGCCGACCCACTCGACCACGGCGAGCGCATCTGCGGCATAGGCGTCCATCGAATAGTCGCCGTCGGGCGACCAGTCGGAGTCGCCGTGGCCGCGCAGGTCCATCGAGAGCACCCGGTGACCGTGCGATGCGAGCGCACGCGCGGTTCCGCCCCACGAGTGGCGGGTCTGACCACCACCGTGCGCCAGGACCACCGGTGAACCCGTTCCGCTCCACTCGTCCACGACCAGCGTGAGACCGTCGGCGTTCTCGATCTCCCGTCGCTGCGCGACCGGTACGTCATCCATCGAATTCGGTCCAGTCGGGCCGACGCTTCTCGCGGAAGGCGGCCATCCCGACCGCTGCCTCCGGACCGGAGAACAGCTCGTCGGAGAGCGTTGCCATTGCGCCGAACGCGGCTGGTCGATCCATGCCCGGAACGCGGTCGAGTAACGCCTTCGTCTCCCTGACCGCCCTGGGAGCGCCCGCTCGAATGCCATCGATCAGCATGGCGACCTGAGCAGTGACGTCGTCGACGACGTGGGTGACCAAGCCGATCGCCCGGGCTTCGGCCGCATCGAAGACCTCGCCGGTGAGCATCGCCGCAGCGATCTTGCCGGCGGGAACGCGCCGCAGGATCGGCACGGAGATGATCGCCGCTGCGACGCCGATCCTCACCTCGGTGAGTGCGAACGTGGTCGCTGTGTTGACCACGACCAGGTCGCACGAGGCCATGAGCCCGATCCCGCCGGCGCGCACAGCGCCGTCGACAGCTGCGATGGTCGGGCGCTCGGTGTCCATCAGTCGCTCGAGGATCGAGACGAACGGCGCGGAGTCGGCCGGCTGGTCGGTTCGTTCCTTGAGGTCGGCGCCTGCGCAGAAGGCCGGGCCTTCGTGTCGTAGCACGATCGCCCGGGCACCGGCCGCCTCGGCGGCGTCGATCCCGCTGTCGAGTTCGGCGACCAATTGGCGTGACAGCGCGTTGCGGTTGTGCTGTGAATCCATGGTCAGGGTGACGACCCCGTCGGACAGTTGCTGGTGGACGAGCTCGGGCATCTCGCTGACCGTAGTGATGATGTGCGCGATCAACCGATGCGGTCGCGCCACGTGTGGCGTGGGCTGAACCCGACGAGGCGCTTCGCCTTGTCGTTCGCATAGAAGGTCTCGAAGCGACCCATCTCCCGCCGGACGGGCACGTCGGTGTAGAACCGATCGACGACCTCGTCGCTCGTGATGCCGACCGATGTGTCGTCGTTGGAGACGTTGAACACTTCGTAGCCCAGGCCGTCGGTGTGCAGGCAACAGTCGACCATGTGGCCCAGGTCGCGGGCGTCGATGTACGCGAAGATGTTCCGGCGACGGAGAGCTGGGTCGGCCACGTAGGCGGGGAAGTCGGTGTCGTATTCGTGCGGCTCGATGACGTTGTTGATGCGCAGTCCGTAGATGTCGATGCCCGAGCGGGCCTGGAACGACCGGGCGGTCGCCTCGTTCACGACCTTCGACATCGCATAGCTGTCCTCGGGAACGGTCGGGTGATCCTCGTCGACCGGGAGGTAGTCGGGTTGGACCTCCCCGTCTGCGAAGCAGATGCCGTAGGTCGTTTCCGAACTGGCGAAGATCACCTTGGGAATGCCGAGCTTCACGGCTGCTTCGATCACGTTGTAGGTGCTCAGCGCATTGATCCGGAACGTCTCGTTGTCGGGCCGCACGAGGATGGCCGGTATCGCTGCGAAGTGGACGACGGCGTCGTAGCGCGGCACGCCGGTCCCGGCGTCGAGTTCGTCGAAACCGGCGATGGCCGACAGGGCAGCGAACACCTGACCCGAATCCGTGAGGTCGAGACGGAGGTCGGCGACTCCGGGATGGCCCAGTGCCACGAGGTCACCGTTGACCACCCGATGCCCTTGGTCGACCAGGTGCGAGACCGCGTGACGTCCCGCCTTGCCGCTGCCGCCGGTGAAGAAGATGCGCATGGACGGATCGTACGGACCGCTCGACGGTCGTGGCGGGTTCCGGCGGCAGGCCGACGGCTAACATCGACGACGTGACCGAGCTCAAGAACGATTTCCCCGCAGGCGTCCTGACCGGAGAGGCGGTGAACGAGGTCTTCGCACTCGCCAAGGATCAGAAGTTCGCGCTCCCGGCGGCGAACTGCATCGGTACCAACTCGATGAACGCGGTGATGGAGGCCGCGGGCAAACTGAACAGCCCGGTCATCGTCCAGTTCTCGACGAGCGGCTCGGCCTTCGTCGGTGGCAAGAACGTCCCGGTCGACGGCTCGAAAGCATCGATCCTCGGTTCCGTCGCCGGTGCCAAGCACGTGCAGACCATGGCGGAGGCGTACGACGCTCGAGTCATCCTCCACACGGACCACTGCCCGAAGTCCAAGCTTCCGTGGATCGCCGGCCTGCTCGACGTCGGTGAAGAACACTTCGCGCAGACCGGCGCCCCGCTGTTCAGCTCGCACATGCTCGACCTGTCCGAGGAGCCGATGGAGGAGAACATCGACATCTGCGTCGACTACCTCAAGCGAATGGCACCGATGGGCATGACCCTCGAGATCGAACTCGGCATCACCGGCGGCGAGGAAGACGGCGTCGACAACTCCGACGCCAACCCGGAGGACCTCTACTCCAAGCCCGAAGAGGTGGCCTACGCGTACGAACGCTTGATGGAGATCAGCCCGAACTTCACGATCGCAGCCGCATTCGGCAACGTGCACGGCGTCTACAAGCCGGGCAACGTGAAGCTCACACCGACGATTCTCCGCGATGCCCAGGCGCACATCGCCGAGAAGTACTCCACCGAGTCGGACAAACCCGTCAACTTCGTCTTCCACGGCGGATCCGGCTCGACTGCTGCCGAGATCGAAGAGGCGCTGAGCTACGGGGTCATCAAGATGAACATCGACACCGACCTGCAGTGGGCGTTCTGGGACGGCATCCGCGCCTACGACGAAGACAAGCACGACTACCTGCAGGGACAGCTCGGCAATCCCGATGGCGCCGACGCTCCGAACAAGAAGTACTACGACCCTCGCGCCTGGCTGCGCAAGGGCGAAGAGAGCTTCGTCACCCGCCTCGAACAAGCCTTCGCCGAACTCAACAACGTCGGCACGCTCGCTTGAACCGGATCGATGCCGGCGCGTCGAGCCGCAGTTTCTTCTTCGCTCGTGTCGCATCCATGGCGATCGTGTTCGTGGCAGTGGTCCTCGGCCCGGGACGCCCTGTCTCGGCGTGCACCTGTGAGCCCGTCACCGAAACAGAAGCACTCGACGCCTCGGATGCTGTGTTCCTCGGCGAGGTGACTGAGGTCGACGACGACCTCGAGTTCGAGGAGCCGTTCCTCGTTCGGTACGCCGTCGACGTCGACAGCGTGTTCAAAGGCGAGGCGTTCGAGATGCAGAGCCTGGTCACATCTCAGCGAGGCGGAGGATGCGGCCTGTCGATCGAACCCGGTGAAACCTGGCTGTTCTATGCGACACGACCGGGGACCAACGGCGACGAGGTCATCGACGACACGGAGCTGGCATCGGACGCGTGCTCGAACAGCCGTGCCATCGACTCGGCTCCGCCGTCCTTCGACCTGGGCGAAGGGTCGGCGCCGGCATCGGGCTCGTCGGAGTTCTCGGGTGACGATGACGATGGCGGCATTCCGGGCCTCGTGTTCGCCATCGCCTTCGTGGTGTTCGGGGTGGGCCTTGCTGCCGGCGGCACGCTCGTCGCCACGCGGCGCAAGCACCGACCGATACCAGACGCCTGACGAACGGTCCCCCCGCTCAGGCGGTGATCTTGCGCAGGAACTCTTCGACCTCGGAGCGGTGCCGCGTGCGCTTCATCGGTGGCAGCGCCTTGACGATGTCCCAGCGATAGTTGGCCTTGCCGAGGCGCGGGTCCATCACTGCGACCACGCCGGTGTCCGTCGTCGAACGGATCAACCGCCCGGCCGCCTGCGCGAGCATCATCGAGGCTCGCGGGATGTCGATCTCGCTGAACGCCGTCCGACCGAGTTCGTCGCGGCGTGCGGAGAGCAGCGGATCGTCCGGACGAGGGAACGGGATGCGGTCGATCACCACGAGTGACAGCGTCTTGCCGGGCACGTCGACGCCCTGGAACAGACCGGCGGTGGCGAACAGACACGTTGCGTCGTCGTCGGCGAAGGCTTTCACGAGTGCGGTCTTCGGGAGATCTCGCTGCGTGAGAATCGTGTTGTCGAGCCGGCCCCGCATCGCCTCGGCGGCTTCGTCCATCGCCCGGTAGCTGGTGAACAGCGCCAGCGTGCGCCCTCCAGCAGCGGTGATCAACGCTTCGAGTTCGTCGTTCGCCTGAGCGCGGAACTCCGGCGAGTTCGGATTCGGCAGGTGGATCGCGCAATACAGCATCGAGTTCGACTCGTAGTCGAACGGGCTGCCCACGTCGTGGACGTCCACCGTGTCGGCCTCGATGCCGAGCCGGTTCGACAGCGACGACGGAATCGTCGCACTGGTGAGGATGGCGGTGCGTTGCTTCCACACGGCAGCATCCATCGTCGGGCCGACGTCGAGCGGTGCGACCTCGAGGCGGGGCGAATCACGCGACCCCGACACGAAGGAGACGTAGCCCGTCGCGTCCTTCGATCGCGATGTCGAGCTGTTGGATCGACCGACCCGTCATGGTCTGTGCACGAAGCTTGCGCTGTTTGGCGTCCTCGTTGTGACGTCTCGATGGCCAACAACTCCTCGTTCGCCGTCGCCAGCGTCATCCGTGCGTCGGCCAGCGGATCCTGGATCGAGTCGGGGAGCGGGACGCCGAGTCGCTCGCCGACATGTCCGGAGAGGGCATCCCGGAGCGTTTCGGCGAGGCCGGCGACGTCACCGGTGGTCGTCGGGTCGTCGAGGATCTTGCGGATCGTGGCCGACAACGCGATGAACCGTCCCGGCGAGATCTCGGCGCCGACCGTGTCGCTCATGATGTCCTCGAGGACGTGCGCCTCGTCGAAGATGACGACGTCGTGATCCGGCAGGATCGCGTTGTCCGACTGCCACGTGCAGGCCGTAGAGGTGCGTGTTGACCACGACAACGTCGGCTTCCTGTGCTCGACGGCGTGCGTTCTCGGCGAAGCACCCGGCACCCTGTGGACACTGCTCGGCACCGGGGCACTCGTCGGAGCCGACGGTCACGGCCCGCCACGCGTTGTCGTCGGCGTCCAGTCGAGTTCGGCGACGTCGCCGGTGGGCGTGGTCGCCGACCAGTCGGCGAGCTTCTTGACTCGGCTCTGGTGACCACCGCCATGTCGTCGAGTTCCAGCGCCCCTTGGTCGGGGTTCGGCCATCTCGCTCAGCCGCTGGAGACAGACGTAGTTGCTACGGCCCTTGAGGACCGCCCAGTCGAAGTCGATGCCGAGATGCTCGCCCAGGAACGGCAGGTCCTTGCTGGCGAGCTGGTCCTGGAGCGCCTTCGTGGCGGTCGCGACGACCACCGATGGACTGCCGGAGGTGAGCGCGGGAACGAGGTAGGCGAGGGTCTTGCCGGTGCCGGTTCCGGCCTGGACGACCAGGTGTCGCTTGTTCTCAATCGCCTGCTCGACCAGCGACGCCATCTGTGTTGACCGTCGCGCACTTCGCTGCTGCTCAGCGCTGCGGTGACGGTGTCGAGCGCCGCCAGCGTGTCGATGTCGGGTCGCTCGACGTCTGTCTCGTCATCGGTCGCTCATCCGAGCGGGGACCAGCGCGAGCGCCGCGTCGAGTTCGGCGGCGTCGAAGTCCGGCCACGGAGCATCGGTGAAGTAGATGGCAGCGCCCGCTGCCTGCCAGAGCAGGAAGTTCGACACTCGCCGTTCGCCGCTGGTGCGCACGAGGACGTCCACGGGCGGGAGATCGGGCAGGTACAGGTGCTGCGAGATGGTGTCGGTCGTGATGCCGGCCAGCGACGACCGCGCCTTCTCGACCGCGCTCACGAGTTCGGAGCGGCCGCCGTAGTCGAAGGCGACCGTGAGCAGTCATCCCGGTGTTGCCGGCGGTGTCGTTGATTGCCTTGCGGATCGCACGCTGCACGTAGCGAGGCGTGCGGGCTTCGCTGGAGTCGAACGGTCGACCGATCCACTGGATCCGCACGTTGAGTTCGTTCAATTCGGCGACTCGGCCGAACAGCTTCTCGTGGAGTCCGAGGATGTGGCGGACCTCGGGACGGGGTCGCCGCCAGTTCTCGGTCGAGAACCCGAACACGGTGAGGTGGCCGATGTCGCGCTTGCACGGCGACACGGACGAGACGAGCGAGGTTCTCCTCGCCTTCGGTGTGGCCGTCGGTGCGTGGAAGACCACCTCGCCCCGGCCCAGCGACCGTTGCCGTCCATGATGCACGCCACATGGAGACCGCCGGACGCTCGGAGGGCCCATGTCGGTGCCGGTCGGTGGTTCGGTTCGCTCGACACGGGCATGAACGATAGTGGCTGGCGAATCACCGAGGGGCACCTGTCGTGCGTCCGAGTCGTGGAATGATGGTGGACGTGTCGATGATCCGATCAACCGACGCGCACGTCGGGACCGATCTGGACCCGGACGTCGCGCCGAGCCGCGACTCGACACAGCAGTTCCTACGTCACGTGATGATCGTCGGCGGCACCCTCGGCGACTGGGACGACCTCGGCGTGCAACGGTGGGATCGAGCGCGTCGACCGAACTCGGCGACGTTGCCGCCAACGCCGGCGCCACGTTCCTCACGCTGCGGGCTTTCGAAGAAGGTGTCCGCCCGAGCGACAGTAGAGATGGGAACGCAAGGTCGACACCTGCCATGTGATCATCGACCCGTGCGGTGACGGTCGGGTCCGGTTCGCTCAGGCGATGGCCGACCTGCCGCCCGACGAGCCGATCAACGAAGCCACCGTGTCGGAGATGCTCTACGCACCGGCCGACTACGAGCCGGATCTGATCGTGGTGCTCGGTGAACCGACACGCCTGCCTCCGTCACTCGTGTGGGAACTCGCCTACGGCGAGCTGGTCTTCCGTCCGATGGCGTGGCACGAACTGTGCGACGGAACATCTCGTCGAGGCGATCGGCGACTTCGCTCGACGTCGAACGTCGCTTCGGCGGGCTCGACGACTCCGACGAGTCCGTCGGCTGACCCCGATGACGCCGACACGGATGGCCGGGAGCCGACGTCGATGAGCGGCCTCTATCACGACGTCGGTGTCGTACTTCGTACGTACAAGCTCGGCGAGTCGGACAAGATCGTCGTCATCCACACCCTGGAGAACGGCAAGATCCGCGCCGTCGCGAAGGGCGTCCGCAAGACCCGGTCGAAGTTCGGTGCTCGCCTGGAGCCGATGAGCCACGTGAAGCTGCTGCTGTACCGCGGTCGCGAGTTCGACATCGTCAGCCAAGCCGAGTCGGTGGAATCCTTGTCGCCGATGCTGTCATCGCTCGATCGTGCATCGCAGGGGCTTGCCGCCATCGAGGCCGTCGACCAGTTGTCGCTCGAACGCGAGCCGAACCCGCAGCTCTACAAGATCGCTCGTCGGCGTCCTGCGGACCATCGCCGCGAAGCCGTCACCGCTGAATGTGCCGGCGTTCTACTGGAAGCTCCTCGCCCGAGAAGGTTTCCGACCGGAACTGAACGCATGTGTTCGCTGCGTACGGAACCGAACCGGCGGTGCAACTGGTCGCCTTCGACCTGACCGAGGGCGGCGTGCTCTGTCGTGCATGCCGATCGGGGCAATCGATCAGCGCAGCAGCGCTCGACCTGCTGCGCGACATCCTCGGTGGCCGCCTGCAACACGCACTGGACCAGGAGGAGTCGCCGGTGACACACGAGGTCTCGGCACTCGCGACGAAGGCACTCGAGTTCCAGATCGAACGGCGCCTCAAAGCCGTTGCGATGTTCGAAGCACACTGACGCGGCGGGCGCTCCCTGCCGATGGAACGTTAGGTTCCCGACGTGACTTCGAGCGACGACGCCGGCGACGCAGCCAACGAGCGCCGACGCCTGCTCGACGCGATGGCGCTGCTGCACGAGGTGATCGCTGCACCCGACCTCCTCGACGTGCTCGGCGCAGAGGACCGGGCCGCCTTCTTCAATGCCGCAGGCGATGTGTTCTGCCCGGACCCGGACATCCGGCGTCGCCGGACCAAACTCTTGCAGCAGCAGCGTCGCAGCGAGCGCAGCCGAGCGCGACGACGAGACGTTGGCCGAGACGGGGATCCGCACGCTGCGCAGCAAGCCGGTGTTCACCACGCCAGACGTGTTCGCTCCGGCGGATTTCGATCAGATCACCGTCGATGACGATCCGGCCGCCGCTCCGTTCCGCGAGACCGTCGAAGCGCAGCACTGCTACATCTGCAAGCGGCTCTACCACGAGGTCCATCACTTCTACGACCAGCTGTGTCCCGAATGCGCGACGTCCAACTTCGCCAAGCGCGGCGAGTTGGCGGACATGAGCGGAATGGTCGTGCTGCTCACCGGTGGACGAGTCAAGATCGGCTACCAGGCAGGGATCAAGTTGCTGCGGTGCGGCGCCGAGTTGATCGTCGCGACGCGGTTCCCGCGCGATGCGGCGCGCCGGTACGCCGACGAGCCCGACTTCGCCGAGTGGGGTGACCGGCTCGAAGTGTTCGGACTCGACTTGCGCCACACGCCCAGCGTCGAAGCGTTCTGTTCCCACATCGCCAGCACTCGCGAGCGTCTCGATGCGATCGTCAACAACGCGTGTCAGACCGTCCGGCGTCCACCCGGCTTCTACGAGCACATGATGGAGAACGAAACGGCGGCACTCGCGTCGGTTCCCGACGAGGTCCGCGGCTGGTCGGGTCGTACGAGGTGCTGCGCGGCCGAAGTGGCGAGATCGGTACCGGGGAATCATCCGTGTCAGCGACGGTGTCGGGTGTCGGAACGGTCGAGGGGCAACCGACCGACATCGCGGGGTTGGCCCACTCGGCTGAGTTGTCGCAAACGGTGTTGCTCCCCGAGGATGCGTCGTCCGCCGACACGCTGTTTCCCGAAGGCCAGCTCGACCAGGACCTGCAACAGGTCGATCTGCGCGGACGGAACTCGTGGCGTCTGCAACTGCACGAGGTGTCGTCGGTGGAGCTGCTCGAAACCCAGTTGGTGAACGCGGTCGCACCGTTCGTTCTGAACGCCCGACTCAAACCGCTCATGGAAGCGACGCCTGGAGACCACAAGCACGTCGTCAACGTGTCCGCGGTCGAAGGCCAGTTCTACCGACCACGCAAGACCACGAAG
Source organism: Ilumatobacteraceae bacterium (assembly GCA_963797925.1). Taxonomy (GTDB): domain Bacteria; phylum Actinomycetota; class Acidimicrobiia; order Acidimicrobiales; family Ilumatobacteraceae; genus Ilumatobacter_A. The sequence continues at coordinate 1,734,460 of CAWCQZ010000004.1, forward strand.
CATCCGCACACGAACATGGCGAAGGCTGCACTGAACATGATGACTCGCACGTCGGCGACCGACTACCACGATTCCGGCATCAACATGAACAGCGTCGACACCGGGTGGGTCAACGACGAGGACCCGGTCGAGATCGCCGCCGCCAAGACCGCGGAGCATCGCTTCCATCCGCCGCTCGACATCGTCGACGGCGCCGCGCGGATCGTCGATCCGATCATCGACGGACTCAACACGGGGACGCATGTGTGGGGTCGGTTCCTCAAGGACTACGCACCCACCGACTGGTGAGCGGCGTCGCCGCGTTGCGAACTTCTCGCAGGATCCGGGAACCGGGGCCGGGTCTCGTGACGTCAAAGGTGTCATGAAGCACAGCAACGTGAACAGAACGCTGGCGGCTGTCGTGGCCGTCGGCACCATCCTCGCTGCCTGCGGCAGCGACAACGATTCAGAAGGGTCAGACGAAGCGAGTGCGGAGATCGAGTCCGCACGCGATGGTGTGACGGAGGACGCCGAAGCCGAGATGGCCGAGACCGAGAACACCGAAGCCATGGAGGAAGAAGCCGAGGATTCCGGTGACTCCGCAACGGCGGAGGACGATGGCGATGACGCCATGCAGGAAGATGCCATGGAGGAGGACGGCGGCGACGCCGAGCTCGACTCCGGTGGCGAGTCCGCACCGGCCGCCGACGTCGAAGCCGACTTCGACGACACAGAAGACGCAGCAGACGACGCATCCGATGGTGGACTCTTCGGGGAGGAAGAGTCCACTCCGGTCGATGCCGAAGCACCCGAAGAAGACGTCGAGGGTCGCTTCGACGACAACCGATTCGAGGACTACGGCTACCGCGACTTCATCGACGCCGATGCCGACCCGCTGTCGACGTTCGCACTGGACGTGGACACCGGTTCCTACTCGGTCGGTCGCCGGTTCCTCGACGAGGGGGCGCTGCCGCCACGCGAGTCGGTCCGGCCCGAAGAGTACGTCAACGCCTTCGACTACTCATATGACCAACCCAGGCGTGGCCTCGACATCACCGTCGACGGTGGTCCGTCGCCGTTCGACGAGGACAACGTGCTCGTGCGTGTCGGTGTGCAGGGCGAGATCGTCAGCGAAGACGACCGTGGCAACGCGTCGTTGACCTTCGTGGTCGACGTGTCCGGCTCGATGGATCGCGACGATCGCCTCGGCTTGGTGAAGGAGTCGCTGTCGATCCTCGTCGACGAGCTGAAGGACGATGACACGGTGGCCATCGTCGTGTACTCCAACGACGCACGTGTGGTGCTCGATCCGACACCCGTTTCGGACCGTCGTGAGATCCTCGACGCGATCGACGATCTGAGCTCGGAGGGCGGCACCAATCTCGAAGAGGGGCTCCGTCTGGGATACGACCTGGCCCGCGAGACGTTCGATGACGGCGGAATCAACCGGGTGATCATCGCGTCGGACGGTGTGGCGAACGCCGGGGTCACCGACCCGGACCAGCTCGCTTCGATGATCCGAACCGACGCCGACGCCGGCATCGATCTGGTCACGGTCGGGTACGGCATGGGCAACTTCAACGACGTCACGATGGAACAGCTCGCCGACAACGGCGACGGGTTCTACGCCTACGTCGACACCATCGCCGAGGCCGAGAAGCTGTTCGAGGACGACCTGACCTCCACGTTGCTCACCGTGGCGAAGGACGCCAAGATCCAGGTGACGTTCGACGACCAGTTCGTCGAGTCGTACCGGTTGATCGGCTTCGAGAACCGGGGCGTGCGAGACAGCGACTTCGACAACGACGACGTGGACGCTGGCGAACTCGGTGCCGGCCACCAGGTCACGGCGATGTACGAGATCCGCCTCGCCGACGGCACCAGCCTCGACGACCGAGCCGAACTCGGTGTGGTCGCTCTCCGCTGGGAAGACCCCGACTCGGGCGACGTCACGGAGATCGACGAGGACATCGACCTTCGAGACATCGAGCCCGTCTGGGCCGACACCGCCGACGACTTCCAGCTGGCCACCGTCGTGGTGACCTTCGCGGAGAAGATGCGGGACAACCCGTACGCCGACGAGGTGGACATGGACGATCTCGCCACCGAAGCCGCCCGCATCGCCGATTCGATCGACTCCGACGAGACGGACCAGCTCGCCGATCTCATCGAACGAGCCGCCGACCTCGGCTGATCTGGCAACCCGGCCCGAGTGGTGTGTGTCGAGTCGACGTCGCAGGGCGATGTCGACTCGACCGCCGTGCTCGGCGGTCACCACTGGATGTCGGAGGCGTCGAACGTGTCGCTCTCGCCGCCCGTGGCGTCCTTTTCGGGATGTGCAGCCGCCGCGGGCTCGGACGCTGTGGTCTCGTTCGGGGATAGACGGTCGTGGCGTCAGCCTGCGGGGGAACGGGCACCTGGCGGGACGGATCGTCCGAGTCCAGGGAGTCCTCGCGGTCGAAGCGTTCCTCACCGAAGACGATCGCACAGATGAGGCGATAGGTCTCGTCCGGGTCCGGGATCCAGTTGATGAAGCGCAACGCCTGATCCTGGCCCGCCGACTCGAGTGTGAAGGCGCCGTACCCGACGGCGCGTCCGACCACCGAGCGTCCGTAGCTCAGGTCGGTGATCTTGCCCAGCGGCATCATCGCCACCTTGTGCGTGACGAGGCCGTCGGTTTTCAACAGCCGCTTGTTGGTCGCGGAGAACCAGTTCTCACGCCACTCCAGAACTCTCCAGACCAGGCGGACGACCAACGCGAGCCAGATCCACCACAGGTTCAGGCCGGCTGTACCGAAGGCGTCGACCAGCACGGTGGTGAGCCACGCCAGGACGCAAGAATCCGGCGGCCACCGTGACGACCGGTTCGGCCAGGCTGCCCCAGTGCTGCCTCGTCGCGACCTTGACCTGCTCGCCCTGCAGCAGGTACCGGCGCAGGATCCGACTGCTGACCTTGACGCCGGATTCGGCGACCTGCGACGAGCGCAGCACGCCTACCCGCCTACGAGGGCTTCGAAGAATCGTCCGATGTTGCGGAAGCCGTCGGCGATGATGCCCCAGATCGCCTGGACGATGTCAGCCGCCCGGTCCGGGTTCGTGATGATCGCATAGACGAAGAAGCCGAACGTCAGCCACAGCACGATCCTTTTCATCCCGTCGGGCATCAGCGGCTGCCTCGGGTCGATCGGTGCGCTACAGGACTCGCGTGCATCACGGAAAACTAGTCGTGCCGACCAAGCCATCCGTCGATGGTCGCGTGGCGCCGACAATACGCTCGGCGGCTGCGGAGCATCGCAGGCGTAGCCTTGCGGGCTGTATGGCTGCCAGTGACCTCGAACAGATCGTCTCCCTCTGCAAGCGCAGGGGCTTCGTGTACCAATCCGCCGAGATCTACGGCGGTTTCCGTTCCACGTACGACTACGGCCCCCTCGGGTCGCTGCTGCTTCGCAACGTGAAGGAAGCGTGGCTCCGGTCGATGGTGCAACAGCGCGACGACGTCGTCCTGATCGACGCTGCGATCCTCAGCCCTCCGCAGGTGTGGCAGGCATCCGGCCACCTCTCGAACTTCTCCGACCCGCTGGTGGACTGCACGAACTGCAAGAACCGATTCCGCCTCGACAAGCTCGACGATCCGGACACGTGCCCCGAGTGCGGTGAGAAGAACAGCTTCACCGAGGCGCGCGAGTTCAACCTGATGTTCAAGACCCAGGCCGGCCCGGTCGAAGGTGCTGGCGCCGACGCCTACCTGCGCCCGGAGACGGCGCAGGGCATGTTCACCAACTTCGCCCAGGTGCTCCAGACCAGCCGCAAGAAGCCGCCGTTCGGCATCGCCCAGGTCGGCAAGTCGTTCCGCAACGAGATCACCCCGCAGAACTGGATCTTCCGGACGCGCGAGTTCGAGCAGATGGAGATGGAGTTCTTCGTGCCGCCGGAGGAGTCCGAGCAGTGGTACGAGTACTGGTGCAACGAGCGGCTCAACTGGTACATCGAGCACGGCATTCCCGAGGACATGGTGATGCTCCGCCCGCACGACGAGGACGAACTGTCCCACTATTCGACGGGCACCTCCGACGTGGAGTTCAAGTTCCCGTGGGGCTTCGACGAACTCGAAGGCATCGCGAAGCGCACCGATTTCGACCTCAAGGCCCACGCCGCCGTGTCGGGCCAGAAGCTGGACTACTTCGACCCGCAGACCAACGAACGGTACGTGCCGTACGTGATCGAGCCAGCTGCCGGGGCGACCCGCACGATGGCCGCGTTCCTGCTCGCGGCGTACGACGAGGAGGAGGTCAACGGCGAGACCCGCACCGTCCTGCGTCTCCATCCGCGCCTCGCGCCGTACAAGATCGCAGTGCTTCCGCTGAGCAAGAAGGACACGCTCACCCCGTTGGCGCACGAGGTCCGCAAGTTGCTCAGCGAGCGGTACATGGTCGACTACGACGAGACGCAGAACATCGGCAAGCGCTACCGCCGCCAGGACGAGATCGGCACGCCGCTCGCCGTCACGGTCGACTTCGACTCGCTCGAGGACAATGCCGTGACGATCCGCGATCGCGACACGATGGAGCAGGTTCGAGTCCCGATCGACCAGTTGCTCGCCACGGTCACCGAGAAGCTCGGCTTCTGACGCGCTGATTCTCGACGCCGCACGCACCCGGGTGTGTCCGACAACGATCGCCTGGGTACAGATCGTGCATGGCGACCACACAGATCGAACCGGAACGCTGTCAGCGGCTCAACGACGCCGAGCCGAACTCCGACGGCCGATACGTCCTGTACTGGATGCAGGCATCGATGCGTGCCGAGCACAATCCGGCCCTCGAGTTGGCCGTGCAGACCGCGAACGACCACGAGGTGCCCCTGGTCGTCGCCACGACCGTGATCTCGGACTATCCCGACGCCAGCGCGCGGCATTTCGCATTCATGCTCGACGGGATGGGCCAGGCGTTGCGTGCGATCGAACGCCGTGGCGCCACGGTGGTGGTGCGCTCGGGAGACGAGCCGGCGACCATCGTCGGTGACCTCGCCGCTGACGCCGTGGAGGTCGTGTTGGACCGGGGCTACCTGCGCCACCAGCGCAGCTGGAGGTCGACCGTGGCCGACGCCGTGTCGTGCCCGGTGACGTGCGTGGAAGGAGACGTGGTCGTGCCGATCGACGAGGCGTCGGACAAGCAGGAAACCGCTGCCCGCACGATCCGGCCCAAGATCGAGAAGCGGCGAGACGACTACGTCGTCGAGTTGGACACGACGGCGATCGGCGACACGACCGGCGTGCGGATCGCGAGTGACGTGCAACTCGACCGGTTCGACGATGTCGACGCCCTCCTGGCGTCACTCGGCCTCGACGACCCCGACGGGCCACAGCCGGTCGACTGGCTGTCGCCGGGAACCGCTGCAGCGAAGTCCGCGTTCGACGGGTTCCTCGACCGGATCAGCGACTACCCGGACGACCGGAACCGCTACACCGAGGACCGTACGTCGATGATGTCGCCCTACCTGCACTTCGGGCAGATCTCGCCCGTGTGGCTGGCGCACCGTCTGCGTGACCATGCGAGTGACGGAGCGGGCGAGTACCTGGAGGAGCTGATCGTGCGGCGTGAACTGGCATGCAACTACGTCGAGCACTGTGCGGACTACGACGCGTTCAGCGGGCTCCCCGACTGGGCACAGACGTCGCTGAAGGAACACGCCGACGACGAGCGTGACGACACCTACACCGCTGCGGAGCTGGAGGCAGGCGAGACGGACGACGACGTGTGGAACGCGATCATGGCCGAGATCCGCGAGCGCGGCTGGGTACACAACCAGCTCCGGATGTACTGGGGAAAGCAGGTCGTGCGCTGGACGAACACGCCACAACACGCCTACAGAACGTTGCTCGACCTGAACAACCGATGGTTCCTCGACGGACGCGACCCGTCGTCGTACGCGAACGTCGGTTGGTGCTTCGGCCTGCACGACCAAGGCTTCAAGGAACGCGAGGTGTCGGGCAAACTCCGCCCGTTCACGACGGCCGCGCTGAAGCGCAAGGACGACCTGTCGGGATGGATCGACGAGCACACCGACGAGAAATCTCCGTAGCCGCCGCTCGGCCGGTACCTTGCAGGCCATGAGCAACGTCGTCGTCATCGCCAAGATCACCGCCGTCGAAGGGAAGCGCGACGAACTGATCGCCGCCATGGCCCCGATGATGGAGCACGTCGAAGCCAACGAGCCCGACACCTTGAAGTACATCCTGAACGAGGACACCGGCGACGCCGACGTGTTGTGGATGTACGAGGAGTACACGAGCCAGGAAGCGCTCGCCGCCCACGGTCAGAGCGAGGCCATGAAGAACCTCGGCATGGCGCTGCGCCCCCTCGGTGCGGGCCGTCCGGAGATCACCGTGCTCAACCCGGTGACCGGCAAGGGACTGTGACGGCGTTTCCCGGCCACGCAGACCGCGGTGACCAGTCACTCGCTGGCGCTCGCTCCCTCACACCTCGCGACGGAGATCCGGTGACCGCCACCTACCTCGACAAGATCCTCGACCACCATCGGGCTGCAGCCGCGACGATCGTCGCTCGGTCGATCAGCTCGTCGAGCGCTGTCGGCGACGTCGATCGGTGTCGGGGGTTCCGTTCCGCACTCGCTCGCCGCGAACAGCTGGGCGTGATCGCGGAGATCAAGCGACGGTCGCCGTCGAAAGGGGACCTGAACGCAGATCTCGACGCGACCGAGTTGGCGCGAACCTATGAACGGGGTGGAGCGTCCTGCCTGTCGGTCCTCACCGACGTCGACCACTTCGGTGGCTCGGTGGACGACCTTCAGACCGCGCGTGCGGCATGCGCGCTCCCGGTACTGCGCAAGGACTTCACGGTGAGCGAACTCGACGTGGTCGACACTCGACTGATGGGCGCAGACTGCGTGCTCCTGATCGCTGCCGCGTTGGAGAAGAGTCAACTGGTCGCGTTCCACCAGATCGCGACGGAGATCGGCCTCGACGTGCTCGTCGAGATCCACGACGAAGCCGAATTGGAACTCGCGCTCGGCCGCCGGAGCCACGCTGATCGGTGTGAATCAACGAGATCTGGTGACGTTCGAGGTCGACCACGAGCGTGCGGTTCGTCTGGGCGGCGTGATTCCCGATCACGCAGTGCGGGTCGCCGAGTCGGGCGTGCGGGGCGGCGACGACGCCCGTTCGCTCGAGGCTGCCGGCTACCAGGCGGTACTGGTCGGCGAGACGCTCGGTGACCAGCGATGCCCCCGCCGACTCGATCGCCGAACTCATCGGCTGACGATCGAACGTTCCGTCAGATCGTGGTCGGCGCGATCCTGATCGAAGCGACATTCGACCGCGCTTCGGCGGCGACGCTGGTCGAGTTCTTCGCGGAGGAGGTCTCCTCCCGTCGCTTCCTGGACCTCGGTGACGAGCACCCGGAGCTGAACGAACGCATCAACAGAGTGTTGGAGCGCGCGTCGCTCGGATACTGGACTGCCGCAGACGGCCGCTGACCCCGGACAGATGTCATGACGTGCGCTTGGCCCGTTCTCGTCTGGCCTGGCGGACCAGCACCCGCTGGTAGAGGCCGGCGGGCAGGCGAGAGGCCAGGTCGAACACCACGGCGTCCGGGCCGATCAGCGCTCGCCGGCGGTTGCGTTCCACGGCCTTGAGGATCTGGCGGGCAGCCTTGTCCGGCGTGGTTCGTGCGAGCCGATCGAATTCCGTGACGAACTCGTCGGGGTCGAACCGGCCACGATCATCGACTCGTCCGTCCGTGCGTTCCGAGCGATGTTCGTCTTGATGCCGCCGGGATGGATCGTCGTCGACGATACGCCGCACGGGTCGATCTCCAGTTCCATGCGCAGTGCATCGGTGAAGCCGCGCACGCCGAACTTGGAGGCGTTGTACGCCGACTGCGTCGGAATGCTGATCAGGCCGAAGACCGACGAGATGTTGACGATGTGGCCGTCGCCGGTCTCGCGCAGATGCGGGAGGAAGGCCTGCGTGCCGTGGACGACACCCCAGAAGTTGATGTCCATCACCCACTCGAAGTCCTGCAACGACTGAGCACCACGCCGTGGAAGCCAGCGCGACGCCGGCGTTGTTGGCGATGAGGTTCACCTTGCCGTGATCGGCGACGACCTGGTCCGCCCAGGCGAAGACAGCGTCGCGGTCGACGACGTCGAGCGACGTCGGTGTCACCGTCACTTTCGACCGTTCGCACCGCAGCACGGTTTCGGCCAGGCCCGCCTCGTCGACGTCGCTCAGCGCGAGGTGGCACCCGCGAGGGGCCAGTTCCTCGGCGAGCGCGCGCCCGATCCCGGACCCGGCGCCGGTGATCGCGGCGACCTTGCCGCTGAAGTCCTTCACGACGTCGAGTTCATCTCAGGACTCGTTCCAGAGCTGCAGGCCGTCCTCGACCCGCTTGATAACGGTCTCGAGCACGGCGATGCGGGCCCACTTCTTCTGGTCGCCGGCGATCAGATTCCACGGCGCGGCCGAGTGGTCGGTGCGTTCGAACATCTCCTCGGTCGCCTCGTCGTAGACGTCTCGCTTCTCGCGGTTGCGCCAGTCCTCATCGGTCAGCTTCCACGACTGCGGAGCGGGTCCTCGGCGCGGCTCCTCGAAGCGCTCGAGCTGCTCCTCGGGCGATCACCTGCATCCAGAACTTGACGATGATCACGCCCTCCTGGACCAGGTCGCGTTCGAAGTTGACGATCGAGTCGTAGGCGCGGGTCCACTCGGCTGCGCTCGCGAACCCTTCGACGCGCTCCACGAGGACACGGCCGTACCGGCTGCGATCGAACACACACATGCCGCCTCGGCCCGGGGCCTTGGACCAGAAGCGCCAGAGGAAGTGATGACGCAGTTCGCGTTCGCTCGGCGCCGCGATAGCTGTAGACGCTGTAGTGGCGAGGGTCGAGCGGCTGCACCATCCGTTTGATCGCGCCGCCCTTGCCGCCGGCGTCGGCAGCCCTCGATCACGACGAGCAGGCCCGGCCCGATCGTGCCCCCGTTGGTGTGCCCGCCGAGTTCCAGGCGGAGTTCGAGGAAGCGTTGCTGCGCCGCTGCAAGCCGTTCCTCGTATTCGCTCGCCGGACAGGCGAGCGGTCATGTCGATGTGTTCGAGGCGTCCCATGATGACGTGACCGTAGACGTGCATGCGTTTGGCGGAATCGATCCCACGTCGTGCCCCGACTGCTGGGGTACGGTCTCCGCCACCATGTTCGTGAAGATCTGCGGCATCACCAACGAAGACGATGCACTGCTCGCGGTGGCGATGGGCGCCGACGCGGTCGGCTTCGTCTTTGCGCCGTCGACTCGTCAGATCGCTCCGCAGAAGGTGTACGACATCACGCGCCGTCTGCCGCCCGAGATCCTCACCGTGGGCGTGTTCCGCAACGAGTTGCCGTCAGCGCGTCGTCGAGATCGCACACACGGCCGGGGTGAAAGCGGTGCAGCTCCACGGGCGTGAGACGCCGGCGCAGACCAAGGAGATCGCAGGCCACTTCCGTTGGGTGATCAAGGCCTTCGCCGCCGGCGCCGACGAGTTGCCGGATGCGGACAAGTACGGCACCGACATGATCCTGATGGACGCGCCGGAGCCGGGCTCGGGCAAGGTGTTCGACTGGAATTTGGCCGGTGACGCTCCGTCGCAGATGAAGCTGATCCTCGCCGGTGGCCTCGGCCCGGACAACGTCGCCGCCGCGATCAGGGAAGTCGAGCCCTGGGGTGTCGACGTGGCGAGCGGCGTGGAGAAGGAGCCGGGAAAGAAGGACCCGATCGCCCTGATGAGATTCATCGAGAACGCGAAGGAAGCCGCACCCGAGCTGTATCGCGGCGAGGACGAAGGCCCGTACAACTGGGACTTCGAATAGGCGCGCCGACGGGTTCTCGCGGCGTCGTCAGGGACTGATCACGCGGGTACCGACGGCGACGTCGTGCAGCGCCCGCCGAGAGCCGATGGTCTCGCCGGTGATCGCATCCACGAGGACGGCTCCGACTGGTTCGCCGACGCCCGGCCCACATCGTGGAACGATCCCCGCGGACCCCGGTGGCACAATGATCCGGTGTATGACTACGTGATCGTCGGCGGCGGCTCCGCCGGATGTGCCCTCGCCAACCGGCTGAGCGCCGATTCCGACCAAACAGGTGCTGCTCATCGAAGCGGGCCGACGCGACTGGAAGTGGGACGTGTTCATCCACATGCCGGCAGCGCTCGCGTTCCCGATCGGGAGCCGCTTCTACGACTGGAAGTACGAGTCCGAGCCCGAGCCGCACATGGGCGGGCGTCGGGTGTACCACGCTCGCGGCAAGGTGCTCGGTGGTTCGTCGAGCATCAACGGGATGATCTTCCAGCGCGGGCAATCCGATGGACTACGACAAGTGGGGTGCGATGCCCGGTCTGGAGCACTGGGACTGGGCGCACTGCCTCCCGTACTTCAAGCGGATGGAGACGACGCTCGAGGGTCAGGATCCGAGCCAGGACGGTCTGCGCGGTGAAGACGGCCCGCTGACGCTCGAACGGGGCCCGGCCGAGAACGCCGCTGTTCGACGCCTGGCTGACGGCCGGAGTCGAAGCCGGCTTCAACCGGACCGACGACGTCAACGGGTACCGCCAGGAAGGCTTCGCCCCGTTCGACAAGAACGTGTCGCGCGGTCGCCGACTGAGCGCAGCACGTGCATATCTGCACCCTGTGCTCGATCGGCCGAACCTGACGCTGATGACCCGTGCCCAAGTCGACAAGGTGCTGTTCGAGGACCCGAACGAGCCGACGCGTGCCACCGGTGTCGCGGTCCGCAAGCTCGGAGTCGCCGGGCTCTTCGGGCGCAGGCCGGCCGAGAAGATCCGTGCGAGGGAAGTCGTCCTCTCCGGTGGGGCGTTCAACAGCCCGCAGTTGCTGCAGTTGTCCGGCGTCGGAGACCGCGAGCATCTCGAGTCGCTCGACATCCCGGTCGTCGCTCACGTTCCCGGCGTCGGCGCGAACCTGCAGGATCATCTCGAGGTGTACATCCAGTACGAGTCCAAGCTGCCGGTCTCGATCCAGCCGCATCTGGCGCACTGGAAGAAGCCGTGGATCGGCTTGCAGTGGTTGTTCCGCAAGGGGCCAGGATCCTCGAACCACTTCGAGGCGGGCGCCTTCGTGAAGAGCAACCCGAGCGAGTCGTACCCGAACCTGATGTTCCACTTCCTGCCGATCGCGATCCGCTACGACGGCTCGTCGCCTGGCCGTCCCGACGGATCCGGTTCCAAGATCGAACACGGATACCAGGTGCACGTCGGGCCGATGTACTCCGATGCCCGAGGCACCGTGAAGATCACGACGCGTGACCCGAAGCAGCATCCGGCCGTACTGTTCAACTACCTGTCGACCGAGCAGGACCGGCGAGAATGGATCGAGGCCGTGAGGACCGCCCGCAGGATCCTCACGCAGCCGGCGTTCGAGAAGTTCAACGCCGGAGAGATCTCGCCCGGCACCTCGGTCGAGACCGACCAGGAGATCATGGACTGGGTCGCCAAGGACTCCGAGACGGCGCTGCACCCGTCGTGTACGACGCGGATCGGGGCACAGGACGACCCTCTGTCGGTGCTCGACCCCGAAACCATGAAGGTGTGGGGTACCGAAGGGCTGCGCGTCGTCGACGCCGGATGCATGCCCAACGTCAGCAACGGCAACACCTACGCACCGACGATGATGATCGCCGAGAAGGCTGCCGACCTGATCCTCGGCGTCGCGCCGCTCCCACCGGATGACACGCCGGTGTATCGCAGCGACGTCGTCGAAGGTGGGCGGCGGTGACCGACATCGGCCAGGGGAGCGGAGTGGATCAGATCCCGTCCGCTCCTCGTCAGCCGAACATCCTGCTGATCATGGCCGACCAGTTGTCGGCGCCGTTCCTGTCGTTCCACGGCGGGCCGGCGATCACGCCGAACATCGACCGCTTGGCTGCGGAGGGAGCGAACTTCACGTCGGCGTACTCGAACAGTCCGTTGTGCGCGCCCGCTCGCTTCGCGATGATGAGCGGCCAGCTGAACTCCAAGATCGGGGCGTACGACAACGCATCGGAGTTCCCGGCGAGCGTTCCGACGTTCGCTCACCACCTGCGTGCGGCCGGGTATCAGACGAGCCTCGTCGGCAAGATGCACTTCGTCGGGCCCGATCAGTTGCACGGTTACGAGGAGCGCCTCACCACCGACATCTATCCGGCCGACTTCGGCTGGACGCCCAACTGGTCCGACCCGGACGGCAGGTTCGACTGGTGGTTCCACAACATGGACTCGGTGGTCCATGCCGGGATCGTCGGACGTGTCGAACCAACTCGACTACGACGACGACGTCGGCTACCAGTCGGTGCGCAAGCTCCGAGACCTGGCCCGAACCGCCGATGACCGGCCGTGGATGATGACGGCGTCCTTCACCCATCCGCACGACCCGTACGTTGCTCGCCAGGAGTTCTGGGATCTCTACGACCACGATTCCATCCCACTGCCGACGGTCGGTGCGCTCGCAGACGAGGACACCGACCCACACAGTCGTCGGCTGCGCAAGGTGATCGCAGCCGACGTCACCGCCGTGACGGACGAGCAGATCCGAACGGCTCGACACGCCTACCTGGCGAACATCTCGTACGTCGACCATCACATCGGCGAGATGCTCGCCGTGCTCGACCATCACGGCATGGCCGACGACACGGTCGTGGTCTTCACCGCAGATCATGGCGACATGCTCGGCGAGCGTGGGCTCTGGTACAAGATGAGCTACTTCGAGCACGCGTGCCGGATCCCGTTCATCGTGCGGACTCCCGAGATGGCGTCAGGAGTCGGGGCGGGTTCGAGCAACGGCTCGCACGTCGGGCTGCTCGACATCGCTCCGACGTTGCTCGACCTCGCCGGTGTCGAGACCCCGGACGTCCTCGACGGCTCCAGCGTGGTCGCGCTGATCGGCGCCGAGACCGACACGGAACGAACCGTCGTGGGGGAGTATCTCGGTGAGGGTGCGGTCGCGCCGATCTTCATGATCCGGCGGGGGCAGTGGAAGTTCGTCTGGTCCCAGCCCGACGGCGCTCAACTCTTCGATGTCGACGCCGACCCACGCGAACTCACCAACTTGGTCGGTGACGCCGACTTCATCGACGTCGTGGCCGACTTCACGACCGACGTCCTGCGTCGGTGGGATCCGGACCAGCTCCTCGCCGACGTCCGAGCGAATCAAACGGCTCGTGCGCAACGGTGGACCGGGCCATGCGCCAAGGGCGATTCTCGGCATGGGACTACCAACCGATGACCGACGCGAAGAACCAGTACATGCGCAACCACCTCGACCTCAACGACGTCGAGTCCGGCCGTCGCGCCTGAGCGAGCGTGTCGGGCGTCACCCGATTGCTCAAGATCGCATCAGGATCGGCCGATGTCGTGGTATGCAACCGCACGCCGACCACGAGGTGACGCCACCGGGTCGTCAGCGCGCGTATTTCTCGCTCGACTCGAACCTCTTGTTCCGGTGATGAGTGCTGTGACTGTTTCCTTGGCTCCGGCTGGCGGCGCAACGTCGCGCGTGGCGACCGAATCGGCGGTCGAGTCGCCTGCTCCGGTACTCCCGCCGGGTCGTCCGCTCCACCTCCCAGGTCGTGGCACGACCTTCGTCCGGGAACTCGCAGGTCCCGCGGACGCTCCGGTCCTGATGCTGCTCCACGGGTGGGGTTCGACCGCCGATCTCAACTGGTACCGCAGCTACCACTCGCTCGCTCGCCGATACCGGGTGATCGCGCTCGACCATCGCGGTCACGGTCGCGGGCTGCGCACCGACACGAGGTTCCGGCTCGAGGACTGCGCCGACGACGCAGTCGCCGTTGCCGATGCGCTCGGTATCGAACGTTTCATTCCGGTCGGGTACTCGATGGGTGGCCCCATCGCGTCGCTCGTGTGGAAGCGGCACCCGGAGCGCGTCGACGGGCTGGTGCTGTGCGCCACGAGTCGGCGATTCAACGACACGCGGTTCAAGCGAGCGGCGTTCTCGATACTCAACGGCACCTCGTCGCTCGCAGCCCTCAGCCCGTTCCGGTCGGTTGGTCGGTTGTCGGGTGCGGCATGGTCTCGCCGCCTCGAACGACGCGGCGACGCCGCCTGGACCATCGAGCAGGTGCTGCGCCACGACTGGGCTCAGGTGCTCGCTGCCGGGCGAGCAATCGGCCGTTTCGACTCGACATCGTGGATCGGTGACGTGGATGTGCCCACCTCTGCAATCGTCACGCTCGACGACGAGGTCGTCCCGACGTCGGATCAGATGGCGATGACCGATGCGTTGGCGGAGTCCACGGTGCACATCGTCGGCGGCGGCCACACCGCGTGCAGCGCCACATCGGGTGACTTCGTCGCCGCGCTGCTCGCAGCGTGCGCGTCGGTCACCGAGCCGGCGGTGTCGGCGGCGTGCTGCTGAACCTCACCAGTACTCCTCGAAGTGGATGTTGCCGGGTGCGTTGCGACGATCGACGGTGAAACCCTGCTCGCTGAGCAGTTGTACGACGCCGACGGTCTCGGGGAACTTCAGCTCCCCGTCTTCTTCCTCGGGGATGCCGATCATCGCCGGGTTCCCGCACAGGAACACGTGGCTCGTCTCGGGTGACAGCGTGACGCCGAGGCGCTGACCGAAGTCGTCGTCTCGGATCAGGTCCTGCAGGTAGCGCTTCGGCACGCCGGGTTCGCGGGTCGGCATCGGCATGTAGTGATAGTTCGGGTAGCGGGACTCGAGTTCGCGGTGCTTGTCCTCGTAGCCGAGGTCCTTGGACTCGCGGACGGTCACGGCGGAGATGATCGGACCGGTGTGTCCCTTGCGGAGCAACTCCACGACCATGCCGTTGTGCGGCGCCTCGCCGGTGCCGGTCGAGAAGAAGACGATCTCGGCCTTCGGGTCGATGACCGGCTTGAGCGTGTATCGGCCGGCCACCTTCGGGCCGAGGTAGATGCGGTCGCCGATCTTCTTCAACGCCAGGCGAGGCGTGAGCGCCGGCGTGTTGTCGTCCGTCGGAGGGACGAGCACGATGTAGAACTCCAACTGGTCGAGGCCGTTGTCGTCGGTGAGGTAGCCGTGCTCGTCGAACATGCGTGACGAGATCGAGTAGGACCGCCGGATCAGCTTGTCCCAACGCGTCTCGGCGTCGGGGTCCGCCGCGTCGTCGATGCGCTCCTCCCAGAAGCCGAGACCCAGCGACGCGTACTGGCCGGGGAGGTAGGAGGTGTCGCCGTGATCGGGCTTGACGCGCAGGACCCACAGGTCCGAGTGGGTCGGCTCGAACGCCGTGATCGTCGCGTTGTAGTGCTCGGCTCGCAGCTCTTCGATCGCTCCGGTGTGCTTCGTACGACGCTCGAGGCCGGATGCAACCGGGTCGACGTCGAGTTCGGGGAAGAGCGCATCGGCCATCGCCACGCCGACCTGCCAACCAGGTGCGGTCGTCGCCGGCGTGGTGTCGCCTGGGTCTCCGATGAACCAGAGCTTCCCGGACTCGAGCGCGGCATCGGTGGCGCCGACATCGCCTGGTCGGTACATCAGGCGACCCGGTGCGAAGACGACCTGGTCGAACTGGAGGTCCGGTGTGCGTCGGTCGCCGAAGTCGGCCATCGGGAAGCCGTTGACGAGCGTGAACTGCTTCGGGGCGGATCGATACAGCAGCGTCGCCTGACGCTCGCGCTCGAGCTTGCGCAGCACGCTCGCACCTGCAGGTGAGAGCAACGACGGATCGAGACCGCTGGCTGCGAGCACGACCCGGTTGCCGGTGTCGGCGAGTTGAGCGCACGAGTTCGACGGCATGATCGGACAGGCCGACGACGAGGATGTCCTCGTCGCTGAACGGCCCCGACGTTGCCGATGTGGATGCGGTCGCTGTCGGGGAGAGCGATCGGTGGCGACCAGTCGGGGTCGGCGTGTCGGTCGGCCACGAGCACGGCACGAGTGCGGTAGCTGAGCCGGTTCGTGTCGACGACGAGGTGGTCGCGTCCCGTGGATCGCGGTGCACGTCGACAGAGCTGACGGTTTCACCGAATCCGACGTCGAGCTGGTTCGGGCCGATCAGGTCGGGGAGCGCGACACGAGACGCCGATTCGACGACCCGAACTCGCTGGAGTCCGGATCGCAGCGACGAGATCGCAACCGACAGACCTCCGGCGGAACCGCCGATCACGATCAGGTCGTAGACCGTTGTCGGCGTTGTGTCGCTCTCTGCCATCGTCACAGACTGCCAAACTCGGCGACCCGTCCTCCTATTCCAGCGATCCGTCGGGTCGGGCCGCGTGTGGTCTCGACCGGTGCATGGTCATGCTTCCACAGCTCTGCGAATGGCGGGATTCGTGGTCGGGTGGACCGACGTCCGGGCGGCGAAGCGGTGACACTGCACCCATGGCACATCACATCGACCTCAGCCACGACATCACCGCGGGGATGATCACCTATCCGGGACTCCCGGAACCGCTGATCGCCGACCACATGTCGCGCGAGGCTGCAGAGGAGATCTACGGGCCGGGTATGACGTTCCAGATCGGTCTCGTCACGATGTGCACGAACACCGGGACCTACATCGACGTGCCGTTCCACCGCTACGCCGACGGCCACGACCTCACCGGTCTGGCCCTCGATGCCGTGGCCGCCGTGGACGCAGTGTGTGTCGACCAGGTCGGCGTGATGGAGATCGACCTGGCCGACGTCGACCTCGGTGATGCCGCCGGTCGCGCGGTGTTGATCAACACCGGCCATTCGCGTCACTGGGGGACCGATGCGTACTTCGTCGACCATCCCTTCCTGACGGAGGACGCCTCGCACCGGCTGGTCGCGGCCGAGGTCGCCTGCGTCGGTGTCGACTCGCTGAACATCGACTCGACCTCGACCGGAGCGCGTCCGGTTCACACGGTGCTGCTCGGCAGCGACATCCCGATCATCGAGCACCTCACGAACCTCGACCAGATCCCGGTCGCGGCGTTCCGGTTCACGGCGGTACCACCGAAGATCGAAGGATGCGGCACGTTCACCGTGCGCGCCTACGCAACCGTCGACTGACTCAGCCGGCGAACTTGGCGAGCATTCGTTCGAGGGTTCCGAGCGTGCGCATCGTCATCGGGCCGACGATTCGTTCGATCTTCGGGACGGGCAGTGTCGAGGTGCTCACACCGTCCACAGGGAGCCAGAACCACTCCGATCCGTCGAAGTGGACGAGGTCCTCATCCGGTGTCACGGCAGCGACCTCCGCGATCCGTTCGGTGGCTGCCGGCGATCGCAGGAAGGTGACCTGCGTCTTGCCGCTCGTTGCAGCGACCTGCGCCCCGGTGAACGGGCAGCGTTCGATCACCGAGCGGAGTTGGGCTTCGCTGCGGACGAAGACGGGGGCGTCGAATCCGTAGGCCTGGGAAAGCATGCGCTCGACGTCGTCGACGTCGACGGGCGCCTCGTCGATGGAACGGAACACGACGTTGCCGGCGGCCTGGTACGCGGCAACGTCGACGTAGCCCACGTCGACGAGCGGAGCGAGAAGTTCGGCGTTGGTCAATCGGCGTGATCCGGTGTTGATCGCTCGGAGGAAGAGGAAGTGGAGCACGCTCACGATTGGAGCACGTCGACGGCGAATGCCGACACCAACGCTCCTGCGAGACCGCCGGAGCGCGCTGCGGCGCCGACGTCGTCGGGCTTCGAGCGCCTCGGGTCGAGGCCGTCGACGACGTAGACGGTGACGTCGCCGGTCGACGCAGCGGCCTCGAAGAAGGTGTCGCCGTCGTGCGTGTCGGTGGCGTGCCCGAGGTCGCAGAGGTGGAGATCCCAGGCAAATCGATCGAGGACCAGTGCGATGGCACCGTCGGCAGCCTTCAACGATGACGACGGGTACGTGTCGATCCGTTGCAGCCGCTTTGCCGAGGCTCTGAAGCCGAGCGGTGTCCCGTCGGCATCGGTGATCGATTCGGACGGGATGATGATCTGGGCACGTCCGTCGACGACGGAGGTGTGCGACCCCGGTCGCCGACGTCGAGCCATGATGTGCCGAAGGTCAGTTCTGCTGGGACTTCTGGCGGATGATGTTCAGCGCCGATCCGGCCTGGAACCACTCGACCTGCTCGGGGCTGAACGTGTGATCGGCAGGCGAACTCGAAGGTCGAACCGTCGGACTTCGTGACCTGCACGGTGACCTGCTCGCCGGGAACCGGAGGGAGCGTGAGCACCGAGATGCGGTCGTCCTCGTCGATCCGGTCGTAGTCGGCCGGGTCGGCGAAGGTCAGCGGCACCATGCCCTGCTTCTTCAGGTTCGTCTCGTGGATGCGAGCGAAGCTGCGGGCGATCGCCACGAGGCCGAGGCGGAAGCGGGGCTCCATGGCTGCGTGCTCACGGCTGGAGCCCTCACCCATGTTCTCGTCACCGATGACGACCCACGGCTGGCCGGCCTCGTGGTACGCCTCGGCCGTCTCGGGGAACCGGTCGATCTCACCGGTCAGCATGGTTCTTGCCGAAGCCGACCTCGTAGTCGGAGCCGTCGGCCTGGCTGAAGGCGTTGACCGCACCGAGGTAGAGGTTGCCCGAGATGTTCTCGAGGTGGCCGCGGTACTTGAGCCACGGCCCGGCCATCGAGATGTGGTCGGTGGTGAACTTGCCCTGCGCCTTGACGAGGATCGGGAGGTCGGTGAAGACCTCGTTCGGAACGGGATCGAACGGCGTGAGCAGCTGCAGACGGTCGGAGTCGGGCGAGACGATCACCTCGACGTCGTCGCCGCCGTCGGCCGGGGGAGCGGTGAACGTGTCCTCGCCGCGGTCGTAGCCGGCGTCGGGAAGGATGGTGCCGACCGGTGCGTCGAGGCTCACCTCGGTGCCGTCGGGCGCGGTGATCGTGTCGGTGGTCGGGTCGAAGTCGAGTCGACCGGACAGTGCGATCGCCATCACCGTGTCGGGCGACGTGACGAAGGCGAGCGTGTTGGCCGAGCCGTCGTTGCGCTTCGGGAAGTTGCGGTTGTACGAGGTGACGATCGTGTTCGACCACGTCGAGATCGGTGTCGGGCCGGCTCCACTGGCCGATGCACGGACCGCAGGCGTTGGCCAGCACGGTCGCGCCGATCGCCTCGAGGTCGGCGAGCAGGCCGTCACGCTCGATGGTGGCGCGCGTCTGTTCGGAGCCGGGCGTGATCATCAGGTCGATCTTCGACGTCAGGCCGTGGGCGGCTGCCTGACGGGCGATCGACGCGGCCCGGGTGATGTCCTCGTAGGACGAGTTGGTGCACGAGCCGATCAGCGTCGCCGACGGCACGAGTGGCCATCCGTTCTCCCGTGCCGCCGCTCCGACGCCGTCGGCGCCGACCTTGTGGGCCAGGTCCGGGGTGTGCGGGCCGTTGATGAGCGGCTTGAGCTGGTCGAGGTCGATCTCGATGAGCTGGTCGTAGAGCGCGCCGTCGTCGGGACGGAGGTGTTCGGCGACCTTGTCGGCGGCGTCGGCGATCTCTTCGCGGAACGTGGCCTTGAGGTACTGGCTCATGTTGTCGTCGTAGCCGAAGAGCGAGGTGGTGGCGCCGATCTCGGCGCCCATGTTGCAGATCGTGCCCTTGCCCGTCGCCGAGATCGAGTCGGCGCCGGGGCCGTGGTACTCCACGATGGCGCCGGTGCCGCCCTTGACGGTGAGCTGACGGGCGACCTCGAGGATGACGTCCTTCGGGCTCGACCAGTCGGAGAGCGTGCCGGTGAGCTTCACGCCGATGACCTTGGGCCACTTGACGTTCCAGGCGAAGCCGGTCATCACGTCGACGGCATCGGCGCCACCGACGCCGATGGCGACCATGCCGAGGCCGCCGGCGTTGGGCGTGTGGCTGTCGGTGCCGATCATCATGCCGCCGGGGAACGCGTAGTTCTCGAGCACGACCTGGTGGATGATGCCCGAGCCGGGCCCCCAGAATCCGAGTCCGTAGCGAGCCGAGACGGACCGCAGGAAGTCGTAGACCTCCTTGTTGGTGTCGACGGCGACGCCGAGGTCGATCTTGGCGCCGACCTTGGCCTGGATGAGGTGGTCGCAGTGCACGGTCGACGGCACGGCAGCCTCGTCGAGCCCGGCGGTCATGAACTGGAGCAGCGCCATCTGTGCGGTGGCGTCCTGCATGGCGACACGGTCGGGGTGGAAGTCGGCGTAGCTGTCGCCGCGCTCCAGTTCCTGGTTCTGCGGGTCGGACAGGTGGTTGATCAGGATCTTCTCGGTGAGCGTCAGCGGACGTCCGAGGCGGTCACGGCCGATCTGCACGTTGGCCGGGAAGTGCGGCGTAGACGGACATCGACGAGTTCGATGGGAGTGGTGGCGGTCGCTTTCATGGCTCCAGCATGCCATGTAGACAAGTAGAGTACAAGTTCATGACGAGCCAGTTTTCGACATCAGCACCTGAGTCGGCGCCCGACTGGGTGGGCATCGACCATGTACAGATGGCGATCCCCGTCGGTGGCGAGGACCTCGCACGATCGTTCTATGTCGAGGTGTTGCGGCTGACCGAGATCCCGAAGCCGGCGGTGATGGCAGCGCGGGCGGCGTATGGTTCGAGGCCGGAGACGTCCGTGTCCACGTCGGGGCCGAGTCCGACTTCGTTCCTGCTCGCAAAGCCCATCCGGCACTGACGATGCGTGGGCTCCGGGCGTTCGTCGAATCAGCTGGGCTGGATGCGACGTGGAACACGGAGATCGACGGACTCGTGAGATGTCACGTGGACGACCCGTTCGGCAACCGGGTCGAACTGGTGGACGCCGACACGATCCAGCAATCGAGTGGAGCCGCATCATGAGACGCATCCGGTACCAGGAGATCGCCGAGGTGCTGCGAGAACGGTTGGCTGACGCCCCGGTCGGGTCGGTGTTGGCGTCGGAGTCCGAGATGTCCAAGGAGTTCGAAGCGTCCCGCGTCACGATCCGTCGGGCACTCGAGCTGGTGCGTGACGACGGGCTGATCGCTGCTCGGCAAGGATTCGGTTGGTACGTGGCCGGCGAGCCCGTTCGTCAATCGCTGCGAATCGCTCGGAACCATCGAGTCAGAGGTCGAGGGCGTCGGCAAGATCTCGGAGCGAAAGATCGCCGAGTTCGCGTACGAGGACGCTCCCGAGCGTGTTCGCAAGGTGCTCGACGTCGACCGATGTACTGCGCGTGAAGCGGGTCAACCTGGCCGACGGCGAACCGTTCGCCGTCGTGACGGTGTGGTGCCCGGCCGATCTCGCAGCGACGCTGTCGCGCCGTGACGTCGAGCGCCGTCCGTTCTACGAGCTGCTCGACATCGAGCTGCGCGGCGCGACACAGACCATCGGAGCCGACCTTGCGTCGGCGGCCGACGCAGCGTTGCTCGGCGTACCCGAAGGGGCGCCGCTCCTGCGTTGCCAGCGCGTCGACGACCGATCACGACCGGCCGGGCCGTTGCTGCTCAGCGAGCACTTGTTCTCGGCCCACCGCACCGAGTTCGTGGTCGATCTTCCTCAGGCCGAGCCGAGCATGACGCCCAGCGGTCTTCGTCTCGTCGACTGATCAGCGAGCAGCCCCTCCGTTCGCGTCAGCGCATCTCGGCGCACACCCGACTTGCGCTGGCACGAACGACTGGTTCGAGGCGTGTTCGGTCCTTCGAGCCTGAGCCGCCTACGTCCGCGAGCACTGACCTCGGCGCGTAAGGTCGCGGAATGGGTGTCGGTCAGATGTGGAAGACGTTTCGATCGGTGGCTCAGTTCGACTCGTTCGAGTTCGACAGCACCGCTCGTCGGCTGAAGAAGGTCGCGTCGGTCGAGGACCTGCGTCGTCTCGCGAAGCGTCGACTCCCGGCTGGGGTCTTCGACTACATCGATGGTGGAGCGGAGGACGAGCGGACGTTGGCCACGAACTCGTCCGACTTCGCACGACTGGAATTCCGGCCGCGCATCATGCGCGACGTGTCGCAACTCGACACGTCGACGACGATCTTCGGGAAGCCGGCGTCGATGCCGGTGATCCTGTCGCCGACGGGCTTCACCCGCATCGCTCACTCGGAGGGTGAACTCGCGGTGACGCGAGCTGCCGAGCGCGCCGGGATCCCGTGGTCGCTCTCCACGATGGGCACCCGCTCGATCGAGGAGTGCGCCGCTGCGAACCCGACCGGCGAGAAGTGGTTCCAGGTCTACACCTGGAAGGACCGTGGCCTGGTCGAAGATCTGGTCGGACGCGCGAAGGCTGCGGGCTACGGCGCACTGTGGCTGACGGTCGACACCGCCGTGCTCGGGCGGCGCGAGCGCGACGTCAGACGTGGGATGACGCTTCCGCCGAAGTTGGGTCCGAAGACGCTGATCGACGGTGCCATCCACCCGGGCTGGACCTGGGATTTCCTGCAGGGTGGGCCGATCACCTTCGCCAACATCGTCGGCCGACACGAAGAGGACGGGTCGACCGCGGTCACCTTGGCGGATCACGTCGCCCGCCAGTTCGACCAGGCGTTGTCGTGGGACGACATCGACTGGTTGCGCGGGATCTGGGACGGTCCGATCGTCCTCAAGGGCATCCAGACCGTCGAGGACGCGAAGCAGGCCGTCAGTGTCGGCGTCGCAGGGATCGGGCTCTCCAACCACGGCGGTCGTCAACTCGATGACGCGCCGACGCCGGTGTCGTTGATCGAACCGGTGCGCCAGGAAATCGCTGACCAGGCAACGATCATCTGTGACGGCGGGATTCGACGGGGGAGTGACATCGTCAAGGCGATCGCGCTCGGCGCCGACGCCGTGTCCCTCGGTCGCCCGTACTTCCTCGCACTCGGTGCAGGCGGCGAAGCCGGAGTCGATTGGCTCCTCGACTTCTTGCGTGAAGGTCTCGAACGCACCATGGCGCTCAGCGGTTGCCGGTCGCTCGCCGAGATCGACCGCGACCTGGTCGCCTGGAAGCGCTGACCCGTTTCTACGGCTGGAGCGAACCGAGCCGATGTGCTCGGGCTCCGCATCGAAGACCCGCCGAAGGGGCTGTGGGGTGCTGCGAGCGAACGACCCGACAATTCCTTCGACCGCGATTCGACAGAAGTCGGGAACCAATGTCGAAGGCGGAACGTCCAAGAGAGATGACAAACAACAAGAAGGGTCGCATGTCCCGTTTCCAAACTGTCCGTCTGGCCGCCGTGAGCACGGTTGTCCTTGCGACGGCAGCGTGTGGGTCCGATTCCGCCTCGAGTCCAGACACCTCTCCACCCGTGGCAGAACCGACTGCGTCTCCTGAGACCACGCCGATCGAAGCTCCGACGAGCGATTCGATTGCCTCCCCCGAGGCTTCCGACGTCCCAGCCACACAGGCTCCGGCCACCCAGGCTCCGACACCGCCAGCAACCGCTGCGCAGGCCGAGACGGACGATGCTGCAAGCGGACCGGTCATCGTCATCCAACCGTCCGAGTTCGCTGAAGAGGCGGCTGGCGAAGGAACCCTTTTCCTTCAGGACGACTGCCTGCTCTTCAGTGCTCCGGACGGTGAGGTTTCTGCGGTGGCGTGGCCCGATGGAACCACATGGGACGCACCGAGCGAATCAGTTCTGTCGACATCGGGAGCCGTGATCCCGATGGGCCAACTCTTCAGTGCAGGCGGCGGCTTCCACACCGCCGACACGGTGGGCGCGTTCGTGATCGACCCGGACGCTGTCGCTGAAGTCACTCGTTGCGCGAATCTCGAAGCTTCTGACGGCTCGATCTTCGTCATCCAGTCACCAGTCGACCTGTAGTTCGAACGCTCGAGTCAGCTCACGCAGATCGCCCGCCGGGCGAGGCTGCGCCAGATTCTCACCATTCGTCCCAGTGGAGCACCGTGTCGAGCGGGAGTCGGTCGGCGACCTTGAAGTCGGTGCCGACGGTGTAGGCGATCGGGAACAAGCCGGCCTGGGTGACTTCGTCGTGCGGGATGCCGAGGATCTCAGCGGCCTCGGCGTCGCCGCCGTCCATCAGATGGATCGTCGTCCAGGCCGAGCCCATCGAGCGTTCGCGCAGCGCCATCATGAAGCTCCACACGGCAGGAAGAATCGAGCCCCACGCCGATGCGGCTTGGAACGTCGGAACCCGGTCGAGCTGGCCGGTGATGCACGGGATCATCATCAGCGGCACGCGGTGGAAGTTCTCGACGAGGTGCACGGCTGACGACGTGACCCGATCCTTCTGGTCGTAGCGAGGGTCGCCGGGCTCGTACTCGTTGGAGGCTGCAACGCCCGCATATTTCTGGAAGTTGCGTGAGTAGATGTCGGCGAGCGCCTGCTTCTTGGCGGCATCCTCGACGATCACGAACTGCCACCCCTGCTTGTTCGACCCCGTCGGAGCCTGCAACGCGATGTCGAGACACTCCTCGACGATCGAGCGCTCGACGGGACGATCGAGGTCGAGTCGCTTGCGGACCGATCGTGTGGTCGTCAGAACGTCATCGGCGGAGAGGTCGAGGTGCATTCCTCGATCATGACAGTCCGCCGGGTGCTGCTCAGAAGTTGGAGTCGTCGGTCGTGGCGACCCAGATGATGAAGGCAGCGATCGCCGCGATCGCGATCACCGAGAGGACCGTCTGGATCAGGCCCATGATCCAACCGGCCTTGGCCATTCCTGCGTTCGACCACGCCGATGGTGCGACCTCCATCTCCTTCTGCGCGCTGCGGCCCATGAAGAAGGCGATCGGGCCGAGCACGATGCTGAGCACCCCGTAGCAGAACACCATCGAGGCCAGCCCGACGATGCCCAGCACCATCGAAGTCGTCGCCTTGCTGTTCGTCTGGGCGACGGGGCCGAACCCCGGTTGTCCGTACCCCGGGTAGGCCGGGTACTGAGGCGGATACTGCTGCGGTGGGAGCGGCTGCGGCCCGTAGCCGGGCGGGGGACCGGGTGTCGGCTGCTGCCCGCGGTCCGAATCCGAGCTCCACCGGTTCTGATCGTCGGTCACCTCTGGGTTGTACCACGACCACGCTGCTCGCAGCGGCCGTCTGTCAGGATCGCAGCATGTCTGAACGCGTCACCCTCACGATCAACGACGGCATCGCCGACGTCAAGCTCACTCGTGCCGACAAGCGCAACGCGCTCGACTCGGCGATGTTCATCGGCATCGCCGAGGCCGGAGAGCGGCTCAAGGCCGAGTCCGGGGTGCGCGCTGTCGTGCTGTCGGGTGACGGTCCCTCCTTCTGCGCCGGCCTCGACATGAGCAGCATGCAGGCGATCGGCGACTCCGGCGACGGTGGTGCGAAGCGCGAGGACGGCAACCCGGGTCAGATGGAGGACGGTCGGATCACCCACCTGGGCCAGCAGGTCTGTTGGGTGTGGCAGGAACTGCCCATGCCGGTCATCGCAGCGGTCCACGGCCACGCGCTCGGCGGCGGTCTGCAACTGGCGCTCGGAGCGGACATCCGCATTGCCCACCCGGACACCAAGATGTCGGTGCGAGAGGTCTACTGGGGGCTCGTGCCGGACATGACCGGGACCTTCATGCTCTCCAAGCTGGTCCGCCCCGACGTCGCCCGCGAACTCACCTACACGGCGAGGATCTTCTCCGGTGCCGAGGCGGCGGAGTTGGGGCTGGTGACCCGGACCAGCGAGACGCCGTACGAGGACGCGATGGCGCTCGCTCGCGAGATCGCGGCGCTCAGCCCGGGAGCGGTCCGCGGGTCCAAGGAAGTGTTCAATGCACTCGATCACGACGGAGCGGCCGAAGCGTTCGCTCACGAGCGTCGAGCGATCGGCGCACAGATCGGCACGCCGAACCAGAAGGAGTCGGTGATCGCCAGCTTCGAGCAGCGAGCACCCGTGTTCGCCGACGGTTGAGCCAGATGGACGCCAGACTGCGCTCATGCTGATCGAGCAGATCCGAACCGACCTCATCACCGCCACGAAGGCAAAGGCGACCGTCACGCAACGGACGCTCCGTTCGGTGATCGCTGCGGTGCAGGAAGCCGAAGTCAGCGGCGACCAGGCCGCGAAGCTCGACGACGACGGCGTCCAGGCTGTGGTGAAGGCGCAGGTCAAGCGTCGGATCGACGCCGCCGAGGCGTTCGCTTCGGGAGGCGCCGACGACCGGGCTGCGGCGGAGCGCGAGGAGATCGTCATCCTGGAGGGCTATCTGCCCGCCGGTCTGAGCGACGACGAACTCGAGGCGATCGTGGCCGCGGTCTTTGCCGAGCACGGTTTCGCGTCCCAGGCCGACATGGGCAAGGCGATGAAGGCGGTCAATGCCGAGGTGGCCGGTCGGGCCGATGGCCGTGCCGTTGCGGCACTCGTCAAATCACGCCTCTCCTGAGGCACCGGCACAGCGCTTTGTTCACGAGAGAACGATGGTGCTCTGAGCAGCGAGGATCCCGTAGTATTGGTGTTTCGCCTCAGCGTCGAGGCACCGCCGTCCGGTCAACGTCGACCACCGGCTCTGCGAGTGGATCAACGTCGATCGCCGCAGCGTTCGTGACAACCCCCTCCGGGCCCGCGCCCGGACTCACCCCCGAGGACGTGACCCGATGGCGAAGACATCAGTGACCGCGACACCTGGCCCGATCGGCCTGTACGACCCGCGACACGAACACGATTCGTGCGGCGTCTCGTTCGTCGCCAACCTCCGAGGGGTCCGCTCGAACGAGCTCGTCGTCACCGGCCTGACGGCGCTCACCAACCTGGAGCACCGCGGCGCCACCGGAGCCGAGCCGGATTCGGGCGACGGCGCCGGGATCCTGTTGCAGGTGCCCGATGCGCTCTACCGGGCCGTCGTGGACTTCGAGCTGCCGGCGCAAGGCGCCTACGCCACAGGCATCGCGTTCCTGCCTGCCGACGACATCGCTCGTGAGAAGGCCGAGTCGGGGATCGATGCGGCGATGAGCGAGGTCGGGCTCGAAGTGCTCGGCTGGCGCGACCTGCCCGTCAACCCGGACTGTCTCGGCATCACAGCTCGCAAGGCGATGCCGACGTTCCGCCAGCTCTTCGTGTCGGATCCGGCCGGGACGACCGACATCGACCTCGACCGCAAGGCGTTCGTGGCGCGCAAGCGGATGCGCCGCGAACTGGTCGACGAACTCGACACCTACTTCGCGTCGCTGTCGTCGCGCACGATCGTCTACAAGGGAATGCTCACCACACCGCAGCTGAGCCAGTTCTTCGGCGACCTGACCGACCCGCGGATCGAGTCGGCGCTGCTGCTCGTGCACTCACGCTTCTCGACGAACACCTTTCCGTCGTGGCCGCTGGCCCACCCGTACCGGTTCGTCGCTCACAACGGCGAGATCAACACGGTCCAGGGCAACCAGAACTGGATGCGCGCCCGTGAGGCGATGCTCCAGAGCGACCTGCTCCCTGGAATCGATCGAGCCTTCCCGATCTGCACGCCCGGTTCGTCCGACACGGCGCGCTTCGACGAGGTGCTCGAACTGCTCCACCTCGGTGGCTACCCGCTCCACCATGCCGTGATGATGATGATCCCGTCCGCGTGGGAGAACGACACCACGATGTCGACCGAACTGCGCGACTTCTTCCGTTTCCACGCGTCGATGATGGAACCGTGGGACGGTCCCGCCAGCGTCACGTTCACCGACGGCAAGGTGATCGGTGCGGTGCTCGACCGCAACGGTCTTCGGCCGAGTCGCTACTGGGTGACCGACGACGACCTCGTCGTGATGGCGTCGGAAGTCGGCGTGATCGACGTGGACCCCAGCAAGGTGGTGGCCAAGGGTCGCCTGCAGCCGGGGAAGATGTTCCTGATCGACACCGACGCCGGTCGGATCGTCGGCGACGACGAGATCAAGGCGACGCTCGCCGGTGCGCACCCGTACGGCGAGTGGCTCGAGCAAGGAATGGTCTCGCTGGGCGACCTGCCGGAGCGCGAGCACGTCGTGTTCAGCCACGACAGCGTGCTGCGCCGCCAGCAGATGTTCGGCTACACCCACGAGGAGCTGAAGATCCTGCTCGCCCCGATGGCCTCACGCGGGATGGAAGCACTGGGCTCGATGGGCACCGACACGCCGCTCGCGGTGCTGTCCGAGCGCCCGCGGCTCGTCTTCGACTACTTCAAGCAGCTCTTCGCGCAGGTCACGAACCCGCCGCTCGATGCGATCCGCGAAGAGGTCGTCACCGCCGTGTCGTCGAGCGTCGGCCCCGAAGCCAATCTGCTCGCGCCGGGACCCGACAGCTGTCGTCAGCTCGCACTGCCGTATCCGATCATCGACAACGACGAACTCGCCAAGATCATCCACATCGACGACGACGGCGAGCGCCCGGGGCTTCGGGCCAAGGTGCTGTCGGGTCTGTACCGGGTCGAAGACGGTGGACCGGGCCTGGCATCCGCCATCGAGCGGATCTGCCAGCAGGCGTCGACTGCCATCGACGACGGCGCACGCATCCTCGTGCTGTCCGACCGCAACGCCGACACGGTCGACGCACCCATCCCGTCGCTGCTGCTCACCGCAGCGGTGCACCATCACCTCGTGCGGACCAAGCAGCGCACGATGACCGGGCTGATCGTCGAGTCGGGCGACGCTCGCGAAGTGCATCACATGGCGCTGCTCATCGGCTACGGCGCTGGTGCGATCAACCCGTACCTCGCCTTCGAGTCGATCGAGGACCTCATCGCCGAAGGCATGCACGGCATGGGTGACCTCGATTCGCACCAGGCGATTCGCAACTACATCAAGGCCGCGAACAAGGGCGTGCTGAAGGTGATGTCGAAGATGGGCGTGTCGACCGTGGCGTCGTACACAGGGGCCCAGATCTTCGAAGCGATCGGCCTCGGCGACGACCTCGTGGATGCGTACTTCACCGGCACGATCAGCAAGCTCGGAGGCATCGGCCTCGACGAACTGGCGCAGGAGGTCGCCGAACGACACGCTGCGGCCAACCCGCGACGACCCGAGGAGCGGGCCCACCGCAAGCTCGAACTGGGCGGCGAGTACCAGTGGCGTCGCGAGGGGGCTCCCACCTCTTCAACCCCGAGACGGTGTACAAGCTGCAGCACTCCACACGCAGCGGCCGGTACGACATCTTCAAGGAGTACTCGGCGACCGTCGACGACCAGTCCAAGACGCTGATGACGCTGCGTGGCCTCTTCGAGTTCGCCGACGATCGAGAGGCGATCGACATCGACGAGGTCGAATCCGTCAGCGAGATCGTGAAGCGCTTCTCGACCGGCGCCATGAGCTACGGATCGATCTCGTGCGGAGGCACACGAGACGTTGGCGATCGCGATGAACCGGCTCGGCGCCAAGTCGAACACCGGTGAGGGTGGCGAGGACGCCGACCGTCTGTACGACCCCGAACGGCGCTCGTCGATCAAGCAGGTCGCATCCGGCCGCTTCGGCGTGACCTCGGAGTACCTCACCAACTCCGACGACATCCAGATCAAGATGGCGCAGGGCGCCAAGCCCGGCGAGGGCGGTCAGCTGCCGGCGCACAAGGTGTATCCGTGGATCGCCAAGACGCGCCACTCGACTCCGGGTGTCGGCCTGATCAGCCCGCCGCCGCACCACGACATCTACTCGATCGAGGATCTCAAGCAGCTGATCCACGACCTGAAGAACGCCAACCCGTCAGCTCGTGTCCACGTCAAGCTCGTTGCCGAGGTCGGGTGTCGGCACCGTCGCGGCCGGCGTGTCGAAGGCCAAGGCCGACGTCGTGCTCATCTCCGGTCACGACGGTGGCACGGGTGCCAGCCCGCTCACCTCGCTGAAGCACGCCGGTGGTCCGTGGGAACTCGGCCTGGCCGAGACGCAACAGACCCTGATGCTGAACGGTCTGCGTGACCGCATCGTCGTGCAGGCCGACGGCCAGATGAAGACCGGGCGAGACGTCGTCATCGCTGCGCTGCTTGGGTGCCGAGGAGTACGGCTTCGCCACCGCACCGCTCGTGGTGTCCGGCTGCATCATGATGCGCGTCTGTCACCTCGACACGTGCCCGGTCGGTATCGCCACACAGAACCCGCTGCTGCGTGAGCGCTTCTCGGGTCAGGCCGACTTCGTCGTGAACTTCATGCAGTTCGTCGCCGAGGAGGTCCGCGAGATCATGGCCGATGCTCGGCTTCCGCACGATGGACGAGATGATCGGCCACGTCGAGTGCATCGACGCACGCGCCGCCATCGATCACTGGAAGGCGTCCGGTCTCGACATCGAGCCGATCCTGATGGTGCCGCAGAACCCGTACGGCCAGACGATGATCCAATCGGTCGACCAGGATCACGAACTGGACGTGGCGCTCGACCAGCAACTGATCGCCCGGTCGCAGGCAGCGATCAGCGACGCGACGCCAGTGAAGATCGACATGCCGATCCGCAACATCAACCGCACGACCGGCACGTTGCTCGGCCACGAGGTCACCAAGGTGTGGAAGGGCGAAGGTCTGCCCGACGGCACGATCGACATCACCTTCACCGGCTCGGCCGGACAGAGCTTCGGAGCATTCGTTCCGAGCGGGATCCAGATGCGCCTCGTGGGCGACACGAACGACTACGTCGGCAAGGGGTTGTCGGGTGGCCGGCTGATCGTGCACCCGGACCCGGCGGCGCCGTTCGCTGCCGAGGACCAGGTCATCGCCGGCAACGTGATCGGCTACGGAGCCACCGCCGGCGAGATCTTCCTGCGCGGCAACGTCGGAGAACGCTTCTGCGTCCGCAACTCGGGGGCGCTCGCCGTCAGCGAAGGCGTCGGCGACCACGGCTGTGAGTACATGACCGGGGGCCGTGTCGTCGTGCTCGGCCCGACCGGTCGCAACTTCGGTGCCGGCATGTCCGGTGGCGTCGCGTTCGTCTACGACGACACCGGCGACTTCTCCGAGCGGGTCAACTACGAGATGGTCAAGCTCGAAGAGATGTCCGACGAGGACCGAGCGTGGCTGCACGGCACGATCCTGCGACATCGCGAGTTGACGGGTTCGCCGGTCGCCGACAGCATCTTGAACTCGTGGGCGGTGGAGGTCAGCAAGTTCCGCAAGGTGATGCCGACCGACTACAAGCGGGTGCTCACCGTCATCGAAGAATCCGAAGCAGCCGGTCTCACCGAAGACGAGACCGTCGCCAAGATCATGGAAGCAGCGAGGGTCTGATCAATGGGTAAGCCAACTGGGTTTCTCGAATTCGAACGCAACACACCTGGGCACCGGCCGGTGCCGGTGCGGCTGAAGGACTGGAAAGAGGTCTACGAACCGTTCCCGGCCGAGGACCTGAACCAGCAGGCGGCTCGCTGCATGGACTGCGGGATCCCGTTCTGCAACAACGGGTGCCCCCTCGGCAACCTGATCCCCGACTGGAATGACCTCGTCTACAGAGATCAGTGGCAGGACGCGATCGAGCGTCTGCACGCCACCAACAACTTCCCGGAGTTCACGGGCCGTCTGTGCCCGGCTCCCTGCGAGTCGGCGTGCGTCCTGGGGATCAACCAGGATCCGGTGTCGATCAAGCAGATCGAGGTCGAGATCATCGACCGGGCCTTCGCCGAAGGCTGGGTCACTCCGCACAAGCCGTCGGTCCGCACCGGCAAGAAGATCGCAGTGATCGGCTCTGGGCCAGCAGGCTTGGCGGCCGCACAGCAACTGACGCGTGCCGGCCACGAGGTCGTCGTGCTCGAACGGGCCGACCGCATCGGCGGTCTCCTCCGCTACGGGATCCCCGAGTTCAAGATGGAGAAGCGCCACATCGATCGGCGCCTCGAGCAGATGGAGGCCGAAGGGACCGAGTTCCGCACCAACGCCGGTGTCGGTGAGACCGTCGACATGGAAGTGCTCCGCGCGTCGCACGACGCGATCGTGTTGGCGTGCGGGTCGACCCAGTGGCGCGACCTGCCGATCCCGGGGCGCGAGCTGAACGGCATCTTCCAGGCCATGGAGTACCTCCCGCCATCGAACCGGGTGCAGCTCGGCGACATGGACGAGAGCCCGATCGACGTGAACGGCAAACACGTGGTGATCATCGGCGGTGGCGACACCGGCGCCGACTGCCTCGGCACCGCGCACCGACAGGGTGCCGCCTCTGTCACCCAACTCGAGATCATGCCGATGCCACCCGAGGAGCGCGCTGCGCAGAAGAACCCGTGGCCGCAGTTCGCGATGGTCTACAAGGTCACATCCGCCCATGAAGAGGGCGGCGAGCGGATGTACTCCGTGAACACCGAGCAGTTCCTCGACGACGGCGACGGCAACGTCAAAGCACTCAAGCTCCACGAAGTGGAGATGATCGACGGCCGCTTCGCCAAGGTCGAAGGCACCGATCAGGAGATTCCCGCCGACTTCGTGTTCCTCGCGATGGGCTTCGTCGGCCCGGAGAAGGGCTCGTGGCTCGACGAGATGGAACTGGAGTACGACCAGCGCGGCAACGTCGCTCGCGAGAGACGATTACATGACCAACCAGCCGGGCGTGTTCGTCGCCGGCGACATGGGTCGCGGACAGAGTCTGATCGTGTGGGCGATCGCCGAAGGCCGCGCAGCTGCTGCCGGCGCGGACGAGTACCTGATGGGCGAGACTCGGCTCCCGGCGCCGATCCTGCCCAGCGCACGTCCACTGATGTGAACAGGTGACGTCTGTTCATGCACCAGGGGTGCCACCGGTCGTTCGATCGCAGGTCGTACACTCAACGCCATGAGCGTGAGGACTTCTCATCAGGTGTCGGCCAGCATTGCGCCGCTGATCGCAGCGGGCTTGTTGCTGAGCGCATGTGGCGGCAGTGACGGGGAGGCGGCATCGCGTCCCACGGTCACGCTCGAAGCAGGCGAAACCAGCTATGCGACCCTGCCGCCGGCCACGACGACTCCGCCATCTGCGGAGGATGCGGAACCGGCCGAGGGAGACCCCACGGGCGTGCAGGAGTACACGGTCGTAGGCTGGCGACTATCGGGTTCAACATCGCAGAGAAGTTCGGCGTCACACTGGAGGACCTCGAGAACATCAACGGCTGGTCGGACGCAGGCCGTGAGCTGCCGATTCCCCGGCTCTGTGATCAAGATTCCCGCCGGCGGAACCGCGCAGAGTGCCGATCCCGCCGAAGAGAGCGCCACCCCGGCCGAGGTCGATTCCACGACCCCCACCGAGGATGCCGGCAACGACGACGGCGACACCGGTGAGGCGATCCCCGATCCCGGCGGCAACTGCGAGGCAGGCAGCTACGAGATCGAGACGGGCGACACGAGCCGTTTCAAGGTCGCCGAGAAGTTCGACGTCACCGTCGAGGCAATGGACGCAGCGAACACCGGCACGAACGGTTACGACGCCTTCTACCCCGGCCTGAAGATCGTCATCCCCGCCAAGGCCGACTGCGGGTGACCTCGACCGGCCTCAGAGCTGGTCGAACACGAAGTTGATCTGCTTCACGGTCTCCATCGAGGCGCTCGACGCCGCCGAGTAACGGTGACCAGGGAACAGGATCGTCTCGTCCGGGATCTGCGCGAGGCGCCGCAGACTGGCACCCATCTGCGCAGGGTTCGACCCGGGCAGATCGGTTCGTCCGCACCCTTCGAGGAAGAGCGTGTCGCCGGCGATGAGACGACCATCGACCAGGAAGCACTGGCTGCCCGGTGTGTGGCCGGGGGTGTGCAGCAACGTGATGTCGATACCGCCGACGCTCAACACGTCACCCGACTCGTGTGAGACGAGATGTTCCTCGCCGACGTCGGTGGTCTTGCACACCCACTCGCACTCGTCACCGTGGATGTGGATCGGGCAGTCCACCCGTTCGAGCAGCGTCGCGATCCCCTCGATGTCGTGCCCCATCATCGAACCCGCCGACGTGATCCGGGTGGTAGTGCGTGGCGAGCACGCCGGTGACCGTCATGTCGTCGGCCTCGACGGCGTCGACGATGTCGTTCACCGCATACGCCGGGTCGATCAGCACGCACTC
Organism: Ilumatobacteraceae bacterium; assembly: GCA_963797925.1. Taxonomy (GTDB): domain Bacteria; phylum Actinomycetota; class Acidimicrobiia; order Acidimicrobiales; family Ilumatobacteraceae; genus Ilumatobacter_A. Next base: position 1,768,207 of record CAWCQZ010000004.1, read on the forward strand.
GCCGGTCGTGCGATCGCCGACGGCATAGACGAAGTTGACCATCTGCTGAGCCAGTTGGTCGTCCGCTGCGAAGTCCTTCCCCGAGAGCAGTTGACGGAAGTAGAGGCGGTCGTCGTTTGTTGACACGAGGACCAGCGTACGCTTGCGCACGATGTCAGAAGAGATCAGACCAACAACGATCCGGTACGGCGTCATCGGTACCGGCATGATGGGTGTCGAGCACATCCAGAACATCCTCGCCATCGATGGCGCCGAGGTCACCGCGGTCTCCGACCCGGACCCCGAGTCGCAGAAGTGGGCGCAGATCGCGGTTCGGACGTGGTTCGACCAGAAGCCGTACCAGCACGGGCTGGTCGGCACGGGTGCCGACGGGCCGGAGGCGCCTGCCGACGTGGCCGTGTTCGACGACCATGTGGCACTGCTCGACTCCGGTCTCGTCGACGCAGTCGTGATCGCCTCGCCGAACCACACCCACCTCGAGATCCTGCTCGACGTCATTGACCGACCGATCCACGTGCTCGTCGAGAAGCCGCTGTGCACGACGCTCGAGGACTGCCGTCGCGTCGTCGAGGCCGCTGACGCAGCGCGGGATCGCTTTCCCGACCGGGTCGTGTGGATGGGGCTGGAGTACCGGTACATGCCGCCGATTCGCCGCCTGATGTCGGAGTTGGAGCAGGGGACGGTCGGCGACGTCCGGATGGTGGCGATCCGCGAGCATCGGTTCCCGTTCCTGGTCAAGGTGGGGCACTGGAACCGCTTCAGTCGCAACACCGGCGGAACGCTCGTCGAGAAGTGCTGCCACTTCTTCGATCTGATGATCTCGATGACCGGGGCCAACCCGGTTCGGGTGATCGCATCCGGCGGTCAGGACGTCAACCACCTGGACGAGACCTACGACGGCGAGACGCCCGACATCCTCGACAACGCGTACGTGATCGTGGAGTTCGACAACGGTGCTCGCGGCATGCTCGACCTGTGCATGTTCGCCGAGGCGAGCAAGAACGAGCGTGAGATCAGCGTGGTCGGGACCGCAGGGAAGCTCGAGGCGCTCGACACCGAGAGCCTGGTCCGCATCGGCCGTCGTACCGAGGACATCGTCAGCGGTATCAACGTCGTCACCGAGGAACGGATCAAGGCAACCGATGTGAAGCACGTCGGGTTGCACCACGGAGCGAGCTACCTGGAGCACGTGGACTTCGTCGAGGCGATCCGGGCCGGCCGCACCGAGGCGGTCACGTTGCGCGATGGCCTGATCTCTGCGGCGATCGGATTCGCCGCACACCGTTCGATCGACACCGGGTTGCCGATCCGCCTCGACGAGCTCAGCGAACTCGAAGGATTGGACCTCACATCGTGAAGCCAGCGGCCACGGTCGCACCTCTCGACGCGCTCGACGCCGGTCAACCAATCGTGTTCGGCGGCAACCGGGTGACCACCGTGTCGCCGGAGCTGGCGGCATCGTTCACCTCGGGCGATCGACTCGTCGTCGTCCAGGACACGGGCGACCTGCTGCACATCCCGGCTGCCGAGCATGCTCTCGTCGAAGCGGCGGTGTCCAACGCTGCCGATGGCTTTGCTGGGCTCGCCCGGTGCACGGATGCGCAGATCACATCGTTCTTCTCACAGTTCGGCCTGCTGCTCGCCGACGACTCGGCGTTCGACAGGATCGCCGACGCGAATGAAACGGACGTCGCCGCAGCGAAGGCAGCCGGTCGATCGACGACTCGCCTCGAGCTGACGCCGACGATGCGTGCGGACATGATCGAGGGACTGGCGGTCTGGGAGCAGGCTGCTTCCGGTCGAGACGGCGTGGTCGATGCCGTCGAGCACGACGGCTGGACCCTGGAGGCCCTGCGTGCTCCGCTCGGTGTCGTTGCCTTCGTGTTCGAAGGTCGCCCCAACGTCTTCGCCGATGCGTGCGGCGTGCTGCGCAGCGGAAACGCTGTCGTGTTCCGCATCGGATCGGATGCGTTGGGAACGGCGCGGGCGATCGTCGAGCATGCGCTCGAACCGGCGCTTGCACGTTCGGGACTCCCGGTCGGCGCAGTGCAACTGGTCGACTCGCCGGCACGGAGTGCAGGGCACGCGCTCTTCAGCGATCAGCGCATCGCGCTCGCCGTGGCTCGAGGATCAGGGGCAGCTGTCGCTCAACTCGGAGCCGTTGCTGCACAAGCCGGAATTCCGGTCAGTCTGCACGGGACGGGTGGGGCGTGGATCGTCACCGGCGAGCACGCCGATGCGAACCGGTTGACCGCAGCGGTGACTCATTCGCTGGATCGCAAGGTGTGCAACACGCTCAACTGTCTCGCGGTGCTGCGGTCTCGCGCCGGCGAACTGGTTCCAGCAGCGCTTGCAGGGCTCGACGCCGCAGCGACAGGGCGTGGAACGGCGGGCCGGTTGCACGTGGTCGAAGGAAGCGAGGCCCATGTCCCCGCCGCACGCTTCGACACGACCGTGACGATCGAGCGAGCGGAGGGCCCCGTGACGGAGCCGGCCGCATCGACGTTGTCTGAAGCGGGGCTGGCGACCGAGTGGGAATGGGAGGACAGCCCGGAGATGACCCTCGTCGTCGTCGACTCCGTCGAGCAGGCAGTGGCGCTGTTCAATCGGTACAGCCCGCACTTCGTCGCCACGTTGATCAGCGACGGCGCCGACGAGCACGACGCCTTCTACGCGTCGGTCGACGCTCCATTCGTGGGGAACGGATTCACCCGCTGGGTCGATGGGCAGTACGCACTCGACAAGCCCGAGTTGGGGCTCTCGAACTGGCAGGGCGGACGAATGCTCGGCCGCGGTGGGATCCTCTCGGGCGACAGCGTTCACACCGTTCGCTATCGCGCGTCCGTCACCGACTCCGGAACGCATCGGTGACCTGATGACGACGCCGGCTCCAGCCTCCGCACCCTCGGGTTCGCCGTCGCCGTGGCCGGCACCGACCACGCCGATGGGCGTGGTCTTCGCGCCGCAGCGCGAGGAGCATCCAGACTCTGCCGTTGGTGGCCGGCATCGGCGCCATCGTCGTGCTCGTCATCTCGCTGCTGGGTTCGAAGTACGTGCTCGATCTGCTGGTCGACTACGACTGGCCGGTCGTGGCGTATGTGGCACTGCTCGGCACCATCGGATACGGCCCGTCGGTCGTGTGGTGGTGGTTTGCCACGACACGATGGGGGAGCGGCAATCGCCGCGCCGACGTCGGGTTCCTCCCACGGTGGGCCGACCTCGGCTGGGGCCCGCTGATCTGGCTCGCGACGATTCTCTTCCAGGTCGCTGTCACGACCATCGTGCTCGCCCTCGATGTTCCGATCTCCAACAACACCGACGACATCGGCGAGCTGACCGCGGACCGCACCTACACGGTGGCGATCGTGATCACGGCGGTTGTCGCCGCACCGCTCGTCGAGGAACTGGTCTTCCGCGGTCTGGTCCTCCGCAGCTTGCTGTCGGTCGCGAGCGCCCCGCTGGCGGTCATCGGCCAGGGCCTGCTGTTCGGTGTGGCCCACGTCGATCCGGTGCGTGGCGTCGGGAACGTCGGCCTCGCGATCGTGCTCTCCGCCGTCGGTGTCTCGTTCGGTGCGGCGGCGTATCAACTCCGTCGGATCGGTCCGACGATGGTCGCCCACGCCATCTTCAACGGCGTGGTGATGATCATCCTGCTGTCCGGCGTGCGTGACCGGATCCTGGAGAACAACCCCGACCCGTTCGACCTGGACGGTTCAGTCGCCGAACAGGTCGCGGTTGTCGATCAGCCGCACGTCGCCGAACCACACGGCGGTCGCGATACGGACACGTCCGACTGACCGATCGGTGAACCGGTCGACCTCGGTCAGGTCGTCCACGTCGAAGATCGTCGTGTACTCGTGACGTGCCATCGGCTCGGCGTCGATGACCGCCACGGCGGCCGCGACGACGTCGACGGGGTCAGTGGTCGGGCGACGCGCTGCGTCGACGGCTGCGTCGAGTGAGTGCGGCACTGCAACGGCTGCCGAGCGCTGCTCCGTCGTGAGCCGGACGTTGCGGCTCGACTGAGCCAGGCCGTCGGGATCGCGCACGATCGGGTGGCCGATGATCTCCGTGCCGATGTCCAGGTCGGCGACCATCCGCTCGATGATGCGTAGCTGCTGGAAGTCCTTCTGGCCGAAGATCGCCACCTCGGGTTGCACGGCGCCGAACAGTTTGTTCACGACGGTGACGACGCCTTCGAAGTGACCGGGACGGCCGGGGCCTTCCATCAGGTCGGCGAGTGCGCCGGGAACCACTCGGGTCTGGTAGCCGGACGGGTACATCGCTGCTGCAGTCGGCGCGTAGACCGCAGTGACACCGGCTGTGTCGCACGCAGCGACGTCGGCGTCGATCGGACGCGGGTAGGCGTCGAAGTCGGCGTCGACGTCGAACTGAAGTGGGTTGACGAAGATCGAGACGACGACATCGTCGGATCGTTCGGCGGCGTCTGCGATCAGTTGGAGGTGACCGTCGTGAAGGGCGCCCATGGTCGGCACGAATCCGATGGTTCGACCCTCACGATGTCGTCGGGCCGACCAGGCCCGCATCTCGCCGGGCGTTGCAATCGTGATCACGGTCCGGATGGTAACGATCGCCACCATCTCGGACCGAAGGCACCGGCGGAACGCGTCTCGATCGAGCTGACGAGGAGTGTGTCGAGGCGCACGCTCGCCGTGCCCGGTGTTCGTGGAGCACTCGGGTGAGCGCAGGTCCGTTACCGGTCAACCGGTGTTGCAGGCCTTCGCGCAGTAGGCGCATCCGTTCGACTGCGGGTAGGTCTGCTTCGCCTTGGCCACGGCCGTCGTGCAGTTCTGATGGTTGCCGAGTGCGAGCCGATTCGCAGGGTCGGGCAGGAAGGAGCAATTCGCGTCGAGGTCGTGGACCTCGTGGTCACCGTTCGCTTGCTGGTTCTCGTTCACGCAGTACTGAGCCATTGGTCTTCTCCTCTGATGGGTGAGGCCATCGAAGGTACGTGAATCGGCTGGTCGCGTTCTCGGAATATCAGCCCTCGACGAGGTCGCGCCATGCCCTGGCGTCGCCGATCGTGGTCGCGGCGACGATGGCGTGGGTGCATGCTGCAGCGAAGGTGTTCGCTGCGGCGGCCAGCAGAGCGTTCAGCGAGGCAATGCGTTCCGCAGGGTCGTTCGGGAGTGCGACGTCCCCGGTGGCGAGCGTGAAGATCGTGTCCCCGTCGGTCATGCCGTGTGCGGGACGGATTGCTCGAGCCAACCCGTCGTGCGCCACGGAAGCGAGCTTCGATGCCTCCGACTTGTCGAGCTGCGCCGACGTGGCGACCACACCGATCGTCGTGTTGAGTGCCGGCCCCTGGTGCTGCATTGCGTCGACGATCGCTCGACGCTGCGGCACCGACGGACGCTTCACGCTCAGGCCCGACCGTTCCCACGGCAGGCCGGTGGACGTGTCGATCACAGATCCCACGGCGTTCACCACGGCGAGCGCACCGACGACGACGGTTGCATCACCGACCTGCACGGTCGCGCTCGCCGTCCCGACTCCGCCCTGGAGACCGCCCGCACGAGCACCTGTACCGGCTCCGACGGAACCCCATTCGGGGACCCGGCGGCCCGCAAGCGCCGCCCTGGCCGCCCGTGACCCGAAGGCGGCATCCGGACGATTGGCGAACCGGCCGCCTCGACCGAGGTCGAAGATCACCGCTGCGGGAACGACCGGGACGACGCCGCTCCCGACCGGGAAGCCGAGGCCCTCGGCTTCGAGCACGGCCATCACACCGTCGGCGGCACCGAGACCGAATGCGCTTCCGCCGGTCAGGGTCACCGCATGGATCGTTCGGACCAGGTTCTCGGGTCCGAGCGCATCGGTCTCGCGGGTGCCAGGCCCGCCGCCGCGCACGTCGACCCCCGGAGTCGCGCCGAGCTTCACGGTGACCACCGATGTGCCCGTCTGCCACCCTGCACCGGTGCGCTGATGGTGGCCGACACCGATGCCGGCGACGTCGAGGATCGACCCGAATGGCGTCATCGTGTCGAGTGCCCGTGCCACGTCAATCCCAGAGGGTGCGCAGCGCTGGTTCGGGATCGTCGACGACACCGGGGAACGGCCCGATGCGCTGTGTTGCACGCCGATCGGTGTCGAAGCGTGGCCATCCTGGCTCGCCTGATCGGGCGAATCGGAGGAGCGCCGACGAGAACTGTTCCGCCACCGCCTGGCGGTCCTCGCCGAGTCCGGTGAACATCTCGACGCCGGGAGCGGCGAGCGTGTCGAATGCGTACGGGATGTCGAGCCCGTGGCAGCAGCCGAGTACTCCGCCGAACGACGTCGAGGGTTGATCGAACGTGTACATCCACGTCGCCGAGCCGGTCGCGGATCGTGCTTCCGCCAGCCGCTGTGCCGGGCGTCGGAAGACCTCGTCGGTCTGCATCGCGGACACGAGCTTGCTGGCGTCGGTTCCCGGGCGCAGCTCTCGGTATGCGGCGATGGCATCGGCGGTGGCTGGTCCGAAGCGAGCGGCGAACTCGCGCTCGATGTCGGCGGCACCCCAGAGCAGCCTGCTCTGGTCGAACGCGGTGAACAGCAGCATCTCGTCCCGGTTCGCGCCGACCACGACGGCCCGGGTGTCCTCGTGAGCGGTCTCGAGGATCGGTGCCGGGAACACGGGTGCGACCGCAGCGGGGGAGAAGACTCTCATCGACGCGTCCATCGGGACCCGCTGCTGGGCATCGAGCAGGTCGTCGACGGACATCGCTTCGAGGTCGTCGGCGCTCGCACCCGCACCGATCGCGTCGAGGTAGGACTGCTCGAATCGCTCGGCTGTCTCGCCATCGCGGAGTTGCAGCAGCGACGGGCTCATCGACCAGACCCGGTGGAACAGGTCGTTCGCGTCGGGAGCAGCGAGGAGCGACACGACCGCCGAGCCGCCGGCCGACTCTCCGAAGATCGTGACGTTGCCAGGGTCGCCTCCGAAGTCGGCGACGTGTCGTTGCACCCACCGAAGAGCGGAGATCTGATCGAGCGTGCCGAGGTTGCGGTCGCCCAGGAATCCGAGAGCACCGAGTCGGTAGTTGACCGTGACGACGACGACGTCACCACCCGCAGCGAGGGATGCTCCGTCGTACCACGGCATCGAGGCCGTGCCCGTGACGAATGCGCCACCGTGGATGAAGACCAGGACGGGGCGAGCCCCGGCGTCTGCGTTCGGTGTGAAGACGTTCAGGAAGAAGCAGTCCTCGCTCGTCGCGAGATCGGTTGCTCCCAACATCTGTTCCAGCGCACCGGTGACCTGGGGTGCCTGCGCGCCGAACGTCGTGGCGTCGAAGCCGGGTTCCCAGCCGACGACGTCGACAGGCGGTTCGAACCGGTCAGCGGTTGCGAAGCGCACTCCCGCGATATTCTGTCGAGCCATTTCGATCGATCCCGGTGATGTCCACCAGCGCAAGCTACCCGTAGCGTTGGGGCGTGCTCGAACGTGATGCGGTGGCTCGGACGCCCGTGAGGCGACTGCTGACCGGACTCAAGCGGGCGGCAGGCGAAGGTGTGCTGCGCGGCTGGGATCTCGCCATCGAGCTGGGAGCGATCGGGCCGGACACGCGACGCGGCAAGCGCTTCGGACGCTTCGGTCGCAACAGCGTCATCTGCTTCCCGCCGAACACCCTGTTCAACGAGGAGTACATCCACATCGGCGACGGAACGCTGTTCGGGCCGCAGATCACCCTCTCGGCCGGGATGATCCCGGGGCAGGAGATGGTCACCGACCCCGTGATCTCGGTCGGGGACCGCTGCCTCTTCGGGAAGGGGAGCGGCATCGTCGGCCATCTCGAGATCCGCGTCGGAAACGACGTCTGGACCGGGCACCACGTCTACATCACCGACCAGAATCACGGCTACGAGGATCTGGATCTCCCGATCTCGAAACAGGTGATGCCGGAGCGGCCGGTGTCGATCGGCGACGGTTCGTGGCTCGGACACGGTTCGGTCGTACTGCCCGGTGCCCGGATCGGCAAGCACGTCGTGGTCGCCGCGAACAGCGTCGTCACCGGAGTGTTGCCGGACAACTGCGTCGCCGCCGGAGTGCCTGCCCGCGTGATCAAGCAGCTGGGCTGACTCGCCGCGGACCGGCGCGAGTCAGGAGAGGACGCCGCGACGCGGTGGTGCGCAGCTGCTCATCTCGTTGTCGGCGGCGAAGGTCTCGAGGCGTTCCGTGATCGGCACGCCCTCCACGGCGGTCTCCGTGAACGGAACCTCGTTGCCGTCCCGGTACTCGCTGGCGTAGTCGTACCGGTTCTGGATGAGGATGCGCCAGTCGGCGATCCAATCGGGGACGATCGCCGCGCCCTTCGGGTCGTCGGGAAGGTCGCTCTCGAGTTCGTCGATCATCGCGGCGTACAGGTCGGTTCCCTCGATGATCAGGTCGGCGCGTACTTGGAGGTCGGCATCGGCTTCGAGGTCGAGCCGACGCACCGCAAGCTTGACCGGAGCGCATGTCTCCTCGGCGTTCTGCGCCCAGGCCCGATCCTCGAACTTGTTGACCGCGGTCTTGTCGATCAGGAACAGGGCCCAGAACCAGAACGAGGCGAATGCCAGCATTCCGGCGAGGATCAGGATGCGACCGAGGGTGAAGCCTCGCGTCTTGGGCTCCGGGCCGTAGTCACCCTTCGTCGGACCACCGGTGGATTCGCGTTCGGTTGTTCCGTCAGGAGTCACCACAACGTCTGACGTTAGAGGCGCCCAGCGCTGGTAGACACCCGTCGTGGCGAGCAGTGACGCATACCCTGCCTCGCCGTCGGCCGGTGAAGCACCCGCCTCGACGGAGTCTCGTCTCCGACGGAACCTGCGTCTGATCCGGTCGATGCTGTCGCTGCACCCGCGTCCGTTCACGCTCTCGTTCGGTGGTGCGGCCGTCTTCGCGCTGGCGACGGTGGCTTCGAGCTTCGCGATTCGCTGGGTGATCGACAACGTGGTGCTTCCGCGCTTCGATGGCGGCCCGAACGGCGCGCCGGGCGATGGTTCCGTGGACACGCGCACCGTCGCCATCGGTGTGGCGATGATCATCGGAATCGGTCTGGTGCGCGCCGTCGGCGTGGTGTTTCGACGGGCCTACGCCTCCGAGGGCATGTGGCGCGTCGCCGAGACCTACACCAACCAGGTCGTCGATCGCCTCGTGCGCCAACCGGTCGCCTGGCACCGGCGCCACCCCGATGGTGACCTGGTGGCGCGAGCCGGCGTGGACACCGAGTCGACGGTGAGCGTGATCGCCCCGATCCCGTTCGCATCGAGCACGGTGCTGATGATCTTCGTGTCGACCGTGTGGCTGTTCCTCACCGACATTCCGCTCGGCATCGTCGCACTCGTCGTGTTCCCACTCGTCGTCGTCACGAACGTCGTGTACGAACGTGCGGTCTCCGAGCACTACACCCGGGCGCAGACGCAGCTCGGCGAGTTCTCCGCCGGCGTGCACGAGAGCTTCGAAGGCGTCCAACTCGTCAAGGCGTACGGCGCCGAGACCCGTGAGACGGACCGCCTCGCCGTGCTCGCCGATCGGGTCCGTGCGTCACGCGTCGAGGCAGTCGGCGCGTCGAAGCTGGTTCGACGCGTTGACGGACATGATCCCGGCCCTGGCGAACATCGCGCTCGTCCTGCTCGGAGCGATCCGGGTGGAGTCCGGCGACCTCACCGTCGGCGAGTTCTCCAGCGTGATCTTCTTGTTCACACTGCTCGTGCTGCCGCTCCGGCTGATCGGCTACGCACTCTCCGAACTGCCGCGGTCGATGGCGGCGTGGGACCGGATCCAGGCGGTCGTGAACGAACCCGTCGAGGCCGACCCCGATTCGGCGATCGGACGTCCGGCGCATGGAATCGGAGTCCATCTCGATGCCGTGCAGTTCCGCCACGAGTCGTCGTCGGACCGGACGTTGGTCGACATCGACCTCGAACTCGCCGCAGGGACCATCACGGCGCTCGTCGGGCCCGACCGGCTCGGGCAAGTCGACGCTGGCAGACCTGGCGCTCGGCCTCATCGCACCGACGGACGGAACCGTGTCCCTCGCCCCCGGAGCACGGGCGATCGTGTTCCAGGAAGCGTTCCTCGTCGCTGGGACCGTGCGTGACAACGTCGCCTTCGGCTCCGATGTCGACGACGACGCGATCTGGACGGCATTGCACCTCGCCGCAGCGGACGACTTCGTGCGGGACCTGCCGGATGCACTCGCCACGGTCGTCGGAGAACGTGGCATCAGCTTGAGCGGCGGCCAACGCCAACGGGTGGCGCTGGCCCGTGCGCTGGTGCGAACACCGGCCGTGCTCGTGCTGGACGACACCACGTCAGCGCTCGATCCGTCCACCGAAGCGGTCGATCCTCGAGCGGCTTCGCACGACACTCGATGCAACCGTGCTCCTCATCGCCTCACGCCCGTCGACGATCGCGCTCGCCGACGACGTCGTGTTCCTCGCAGACGGCCGGATCGCAGGCCACGGCTCGCACGACGAGTTGCTCGACACCGTCGCCGAGTACCGGGAGATCGTCGAAGCCTTCGAGGCCGATCGGGCAGGCGCATCGTGAGCATGGGGTTCACGTCCAGCGTCGACACCGACGAAGGCGCGATCTCCACGATTCGTCGCGGCCTGGCCGCGGCGCCCGTCTTGCGCCACGGACTGTGGGTCACGTTCGCTGCTCGCAGCCCTCGGATCGGGTGGGCGAGTGGTCGTGCCGATCCTCATCCAGCAGGCGATCGACAAGGGCATCGTGGGCCAGTCGACCGGTGAGCCCGTCGACGTCGGCCTCGTGGCCCGTCTCGCCGCCTTCGGCGCGGTGGCCGTGTTGATCTCGGGTGTGGCGTTCCGCCAAGCGTCGTACCGGCTGAGTGTGCGCAGCGAACGTGCGCTGTACGACTTCCGCGAGCGGCTGATCGGCCACATCCACCGCTTGAGCCTCGCCGACCACGGAGAGGAACGTCGTGGCGGGCTGGTCGCTCGGGTCACGAGCGACATCGAGACGCTGGCGCAGTTCTTCCAGTGGGGCGGCATGTCGTGGATGCGCAACTCGGCGTTGATGGTGATCGTGTCCGTCGTGATGTTGGTCTACGACCCGCTCCTCGCATGTGTTGCCTTCGTCGTCGCGCTCGCCGCTCGCCCTCGTGCTGCGCGCTCGTCCAGCGCAGACTCGTCGTCGCACACGGCGAGGCGCGCGAACTCAACGGCGAGATGCTCGGTGCCATCGCCGAGGTCGTGTCGGGCGCCGCCTCGATCCGGGCGTATCGAGCGGGCGACCACATGGGCGGGATCGTCCGCGAGGCGACCGATCGCAAAGCCCGCCAACAGATCCGGGCAGCCTGGATCGGGGCCTTCCTGTTCCCGTCCGGCGAAGTGTTCTCGGTGTTCACGGTGTCGGCAGTGGTCGTCGTCGGAGTGTGGCGGGGGAGCGCCGGCGGGTTGACCGCAGGTGCGATCGTCGGCTTCGTCTTCCTCACGTACCGGTTCCTCGAGCCGATCGCCGAGTTCACCGAGATCATCGATCAGACGCAGACCGCGGTCGCCGGATTGCGACGTGTCCTGTCCGTGCTCGACATGCCGGTCGGACCGCCGGCCCCGGAGTCGCCCATCCCGCTGCCCGGAGGGTCGCTCGGCCTCGAGATCGACGACGTGACGTTCCGATATCCGAACACGGACACGGACGTGCTGCGCAACGTGTCGATCACCATCCCGGCCGGCCAGCAGGTGGCGATGGTCGGGGCCACGGGCTCCGGCAAGAGCACGCTCGGGCGACTGATTGCCCGGTTCGCCGACCCGAGCGCCGGCCGGATCGTGATGGGCGGGGTGGACCTCACCGACGCCGACCCGATCGAACTGCGACGGCGCCTCGTCGTCGTGTCCCAGGAACCGTTCCTGTTCGACGACACGATCCTGGCGAACATCGGGTTCGCCCGCCCCGAGAAGTCGGCCGACGACATCGCTGCGGTGATCGCCGACCTGGGAGCGACGGAATGGATCGACGCACTGGACCACGGCGTGTACACGAAGGTCGGGGAGCGCGGCGACGGGCTGTCCGCGGGCGAACGACAGCTGATCGCGCTCGTCCGGGCCGGTCTCGCCGACCCCGACGTGTTGATCCTCGACGAGGCGACGTCGTCGGTCGATGCGCTCACCGAGGTGCGCATCGCACGCGCGCTCGAACGCCTCGCCGCGGGCCGCACGACGATCGCCATCGCACACCGCTTGTCGACGGCGGCGCGAGCCGATCGGGTCCTCGTGCTCGATGACGGTGTCCTCGTCGAAGACGGCCACCACGACGAACTCGTCGCAGCGGGCGGCGTGTACCGGGGCCTGCACGACGCGTGGGTCAGCGCGACGTCGCTCTGAACTACTGCTCGAGTCCGAACGGGCGCGGCCCGTTGACCTCGACGATCGAGCAATCCAGCTCGGGGAAACGCAGGTCCTCGGCCACCTGGAAGACCCGGCGCTCGCCGGCCGGGACGTCGTCGACCATGGCATCCACGTTCGTGTCGTCGTCGAGTGACACGCCGATCGTGTAGCTCCGTTCGCGGTCGTCGAGGTTGGTGATCTCGCCTGTGGCGCGAGTCGATCCGTCGACCTCGGCGCACTCCGTCAACTCGACCTCGTGGGGCCCCGGGTTCTCGAAGTCGGCGACAGCCTGGACGAGCACGATGCTCAGCCCGATCCCGACCGCGGTCAGCAGGATCCCGACGGAGCCGGTCACCATGCCGACGATGGCTGCGCCACGTGCCGACTCGTACTGCCGACGGCGGAAGCCGACGACGACGGCCACCGCACCGAAGAACACGGCGACGAAACAGACGAAGGGAATCCAACCGATGGCCATGGAGATGATTCCGAAGACCATGGCGATCGTTCCCGACCGAGGGTCGCGCCACTGAGGGAAACGTTGCGTCGAGAGGTCGGGATCTCCGTGACGTGTCGAACGCCGTCGGTCGCCACGTCACCGGTCCAGTCGGAGCCGTTGTGGTAGCGGTACTCGTGGTCGCCGAGGGGATCCGAGTACCAACCTGCCTGCACCGCATCACGTTACGGTGAGCGGGTGGAGATCGTGTTCGTCCGTCATGGCCAGCCGGAATGGGTCCGAGAGGGCCTGAACCAGGAGAACCCGCCGCTCACCGAACTGGGTCATGTGCAGGCCGCAGCCGTCGGCAGGGCACTCGGCGAAGAGCACTTCGACGAGGTCTTCTGTTCGCCCCTCGTTCGTGCCCGCCAGACCGCTGCTCCACTCTTCGACGCTCTGGGCCGTGAGGAGCAGATCGCTCCGTGGCTCGAGGAGATCGGCGACCCGGCGTGGCACGGCACGCCGGCCGAGAAAGCACAGCTCGCCTATCAGGAGATCTTGTCCCGACCGGTCGACGAGCGATGGAACGGCCTCGAAGGCGGCGAATCGATCCGCGAGTTCACCGCCCGCATCCGAGCGGGCGGTACCGAGTTCTGGGCCGAACGCGGCCTGGTTCGTACCGACGCCGATCTGCCGATCTGGCGCATTGCGGAGCCGGGCAAGCGCATCGCGCTCGTCGCGCACATCGGCACCAACTCGGTCGCCATCGGACACCTCCTCGGCTTGGCGCCGACGCCGTTCGAGTGGGACCGATTCGTTCTCGGTCACGCGTCGGTCAGCCGGCTCGAAGCGATCCCGGTGCACGACGGACACCATTTCAGCCTGACCAAGCTGAGCGACGTGGAGCATCTCGGATCCGATCAACGCACCCGCTGACGCATACGGTCACGTCCCATGAGCGACGTACGCGACATCGATCCCGACAAGCTGAAGATGTTCTCCTTCGGCGTGTTCACCCAACTGAGCGGAGCGGTCACCGCCGGGATGATCCATCTCGGTGACAAACTGGGTCTGTTCGCAGCGCTCGCCGAGGGAGGTGACGCGATCACCACGCAACAACTCGCCGATGCCGTTGGCCTCGACGAGCGATGGGTACGTGAGTGGGCGCACAACCAGGCCGCTGCCAAGGTGATCCAGGTCGACACGTCGGTGTCGCCGGAGACCTTCTCGCTGTCGGCCGAAGCCGTCGCCGTCCTGGCATCGCCGGACCACGTCGCGTTCGGCATGGGAATGTTCCATCGGTTCCCGCAGACGATCGGCGCACTCGAGCACATGCCGGAGAGCTTCCGTAGCGGACTCGGCCACGACTACGACAGCCACGGCTGTGAAGGCGCGGTCGGCATCGAGAAGAGCTTCGAGCCGTGGATGCGACACCACCTGCTCGACACGGTGCTGCCGGCGCTCGACGGTGTCGTCGAGCGCCTGGAGAGCGGCGCGGCCGTGATCGACATCGGATGCGGCGCTGGCGGCGCGGTGCTGATGATGGCGGAGCGGTTCCCGAACTCGACCTTCGTCGGCTACGACATCTCCGACCACGCCTTGGAACGAGCAGCCGAGCGGCTCGCGACGAGCGGGCTGTCGAATGCCCGATTCGTCGATCCGCGTGTCGAGGCCATGCCGACCGACGGATCCTGTGATCTCGTCACGACGTTCGACTGCATCCACGACATGACCCGCCCGCAGGAGATGATGCATTCGATTCGCTCTGCCGTCGCAGCCGACGGCACCTGGCTGCTGGTCGACATCAAGGGCCGCGACACGTTCGCCGAGAACGTCGAGAAGAACCCGATGGCGGCGCTGATGTACGGCATCAGCGTGTTGTCCTGCATGAGTTCGGCGCTCTCGGAGCCCGACGGTGCCGGGCTCGGCACCCTCGGGCTGCCGGCGTCGAAGGCGAAGCAGATGTCCGAGACCGCCGGCTTCGGCCGGTTCCGTCAGATGGACGTCGATCACTCCGTGAACAGCTTCTACGAAGTGCGCGTCTAGGTTCGTCCCATGACCGATGAGAGCACCATCGACCGTTGCACCCTCGATCAGGTCAAGGCGTTCGCGTCGGACCTGAGCCCGTGGGCGCACATCGCGACCGTCGGAGCCGACGGCGAACCCGACGTGGTCCCGGTCCACCCGTGCTGGGAGGGCGGCACGCTCTGGACGATGCTCGGCGCCGACTCGGTCAAGGCACGCAACGTCGCCGACAACAACAAGGTGGCGCTGCACTGGCAGGTGACCGAGAACGGAGACGGCGTCGAAGTCTGGGGGACCGGTGAACTGTTCTCCGACGTCGAGACGAAACGGCGCCTGTGGGACGACGTGTTCGACTACGACCTGAGCGCGTTCGCGCCGGGAGGGCCCGACGGCTCCCCGGACACGTCGTTCCTCGCCATCACGCCGACCCGTGCGCTGATCCTCGAGCAGTACGGCATGGGTGGCGTGCAGCGATGGAGCGCCTGAGCGCGCTCAGCCGCTCGATCTCCGGCCACACCGCGATCGTCACCGGCGCTGCCAGTGGCATGGGGCGCGCCACCGCTCACCTGTTCGCCGACGAAGGTGCACGAGTGGTCGTGGCCGACATCGGCGCCGAACGGGTCGACGCCGTCGTCACCGAGATCCATGACACTCACGGCGTCGATGCTGCGATCGGGGTCGTCGTCGACGTGGCCGACTCGGAGCAACTCGCGCACCTCGTTGCTGCGACCGTCGACTGGACGAACCGGCTCGACATCGTGGTGAACAACGCCGGTGTCTCGGTGCTGAACTCGCCGTTCATGGACGAGGCCGAGTTCGAGTCGAGTTGGGCGCACACCGTCGACGTCAACATCACCGCCCACGCTCGGCTGGTCCGGCTCGCCTTGCCGCATCTGCTGGAGTCGCCGTCGGCACGCATCGTCAACATCGCGTCGACCGAAGCGTTGGTCAGTACCGCTGGCCTCGGTGCCTATGCGGCCACGAAGGCCGGAGTGATCGGTCTCACGCAGTCGCTCGCTGTCGAACTCGGTCGTCACGGTGTGACCGTCAATGCGATCTGTCCCGGGCCGATCGACACGGCGATGACGGCCGGCATCGACGACGAGTCGAAGGCGACCTATGCGCGGCGACGCGTCCCGCTCCGTCGATACGGGACACCGGAAGAGGTGGCACACATGACGCTCAACCTGTGTCTCCCGTCAGCGAGCTTCGTCAACGGCACCCACATCCCCGTCGACGGAGGAATGTCGGTACGTCACACCTGACCCGGATCGAAGCCGTCGAAGAGACCGGTGAGGCCGGAGGGATCGTGACGGCCGACGACGAACGCTTCCAGGACGCCGAGTCCCTCGTGGACCCCCACGGCACCTGAGGTCGTGGCCCGAACCAGCGTCTGGACATGGACGTGTTGCGGCGCGGTCATGTCGCTGACCGGGAGTTCCCAACGGTCGCCGCCGACTTCGAGTTCGCCCTTCCACACGCCGTGACCCCATTCGGGATGCGTGTAGCCGATACCGAGCATGTGGAAATCGAACAGTGGCTCCAAGCTGATCGACGACGGTTCGCCGGAGTACGGGATCATGTCGATCTCGCAGGACGCCGGCGCTCGTGTTCCCGGTCGCCAGTCGATCTGGTAATCCACGGCGCGCATCGCTTCCGCCGCTTCGGGCCCACCGCTGCCCGTCGGCACGAGGGACACGAAACCGGAGTCGTGCCACCGACGCCCGTCGAAGTGCTCGTTGACGTCGAAATGGGTCGAGAACCCTTCGAAGTTGAGCGGCGCCCACAACCAGTAGAACTGCGGATCCGCAACCGGTGCGCCCACCGGGCCGCGCTCGCCGACGGTCCGGATCCCCCACGAGCGATCCCGCGAGCCGAGCGTTTCCCCCGGCGCCAGGTCGCTCAGCACGCCGTCGACCTCGATCCAGCCCTCCCAGTTGCCGAACTGGGTCATGCGGGTCGAGTCCATGACGGTGCGCTGGCCGACCTGGTGGAAGAAGTGCGGTTCCTCGATCGGGGCGGACCGACGGACGAACGTGAGGTCGCAGCGGATGCCGTGTTCGGGCGCTTCGACGGCGATTCGCAGCGCCGACAGCGGTTCGATGACCTCGACCTCGATCGGTCCGACCTGGTTCGCTTCGGATCGGTCCGTCGGAGCTCGCCTCGATGCGTGGACGTTGATCTGGCGAGCGTCCGCGGTGCCGCCGTCGACGACGACGCTGAAGGCGGCATCAGCGACGTGACGGTTGGGGTAGAGGCCCATCGCTGCCGCGAAGTACAGCCGGGTGTCACGCGTGTACCCGTTGAAGAAGTAACGGTCGTAGTGATTCAGGTCGCTCGACCCGGTTCGGGCCACGGGGTGTGACGTCTGATGGATCGGAAAGTCGTCGAACGAACTCAGCACCCGCTCGACCGTAGTCGTACGATGAGGGGCGATGACGCTCGCGCGGTACCGACAGCTCGCCATCGTGACCACGGTCGGAATCTGCGTGCTCGTCGTCGCCGGTGGTGTCGTTCGACTGACCGGCAGCGGGCTGGGTTGCGACGACTGGCCGAACTGCAACGCCGAGCGCTTCATCGACGTGTCGACCGGCCATGCTGCGATCGAACAGGTCAACCGGCTGCTCAGTGGCCTCATCGGCCTGCCCACGCTGTTGCTCGCCATCGTGTCGTTCAGAGCCGCACCACGGGGGAGCGGTCTGCGCTGGCCGGCGATCGGCGTCCTGGCCGCGGTGCTCGCGAACGGCGTGGTCGGCGGCATCGCCGTGCGTGCCGATCTGCATCCGGCGCTGGTCCAGTCGCACTTTCTGCTCGCGATGATCTCGATCGCCTTCGGCCTCGTCGCGATTCGAGTGTCGAGCGGTCGCAGGATCGAGTGGTCGGGTGCGCTCGGTCTCGACAGTGCGCTGAGAACGAAGCTCGTGTCCGCCCTGACCGTCGTCACCGCGGCAGCGCTGGTGACCGGAACCGTCGTCACCGGTGCCGGCCCGCACGCCGGCGAGCAGGACGTTCGGCGCTTCGGGTTCGACATCAGCCAGGTCGCCCGTCTCCACAGCGGCACCGTGATCATCGCCGTCGCGATCGGTGCCGGGCTGGCGCTGTCCCTCGCACAGGCGGGCGACGTGTCGGTGCGAAACGCCGTCTCGTCGTGGATGTTCGTTGCGATCCTGCAGGGCGGCATCGGCTACGCCCAGTACTTCACCGGCGTGCCCGAACTGCTCGTCGGCACCCACATCGCAGGGGCAACGCTGCTCTGGGTCGTCACCGTCCGTTTGTTCCTGACGGACGTGGACGCAACGCAGGAGCACGCGTCGGTCGCACGAAACGCGATGGACTCCAAGCGTTTGCATGTGTGACGCCCGTCGTGGTCTAGGATCACCGCTCGTGTCAACAACGAAGACGAGACCAGACGGGCGTCCCACGTGGATCCGCTTCCTGCTCGCTGCGATCGTCGCCGTGCTCGGCGTCCTCTCGCTGGGAGCGCCGGCAACGGCCCAGGACGACGGAGAAGGCGGGGACGGCGGCGAAGCCACCGAATCCGTCAGCGGGACACTCCAGACCAGGGACGAGGAAGGCGAGCGCATCTTCCTCGAAGGCGTCACCTTCGTCGTGTTCGACTCCGAGGGCACCGAGGTCGGCACTGCTGTGAGCGACGCCGAGGGCGTCTGGTCGGTCGGGCTCCCGGGGCCGGGACCTACTCGGTCCAGCTGGACGAAGCGACCCTCGAGGACGGGGTGTCGCTGCGCAACCCGGAACGAAACCCGCTCGAGAACGTCGATGTCCAGCCCAACACCAACAAGGCCACGCTCTTCCCGCTCGGTGAACGTGCCACCAACGCGAGCAGCACGTTGAAGATCGCACAGTTGATCGTCGACGGCATCAAGCTCGGACTGATCATCGCGATGTGTTCGATCGGTCTCTCGCTGATCTTCGGCACGACGGGTCTGACGAACTTCGCTCACGGCGAGTCGGTCACGTTCGGGGCGATGATCGCCTTCATGTTCCACATGGTCTACGGAGCGGCGGCGGACTTCGAATTCTTCGGGCTGTTCAAGATATGGAGCAACGGGCGGTTGTTCGGCGTTCCCGGCACGAACTCGTTGGTCTTCGCCGGCATCGTCGCCGTGATCCTGTCCGGCATCTCCGGTTGGCTGTTCAACGAGTTCGTCTGGAAGCGGCTCCGCAATCGCGGTGCCAGCCTCATCTCGGCACTTGTGGTGTCGATCGGTCTGTCGATCTTCTTCCGCTACGTCTTCCTGTTCCAGTTCCAGGGGCGAGCCCGCTTCTACCGTGACTTCCAGATCCAGAGCCAGATCAGCTTCAAGTACTTCGCGGTCGCGCCGAAGGACCTGTTCATCATCGTGTTCTCGATCGCAGTCCTGGCCGGGGTCGGCCTCGCACTCCAGAAGACCCGAGCCGGCAAGGCAATGCGTGCCGTCGCCGACAACCGGGATCTCGCCGAGTCGTCCGGTATCGACGTCGAGTCGGTCATCAAGTGGGTGTGGATCGCCGGATCGGCACTCGCCGGCCTCGGCGGCGTGCTCTTCGGCATGACCGAGAACATCAACTGGGAGATGGGCTTCCGACTCCTGTTGCTGATGTTCGCCGGTGTGACCCTCGGTGGTCTCGGAACGGCATACGGAGCGCTGTTCGGCAGCCTCATCGTCGGAGTGTTCATCCAGGTGATCACCTGGCCGGCGTGGTTCCCGGCGGACATGAAGAACGTGGGCGCACTCGCCGCACTGGTACTGATTCTGTTGGTGAGGCCGCAAGGCCTCCTCGGCCGCCGCGAGCGGATCGGATAAGGGGAACGCCATGGATTTCGGAGCACTTCTGGACATCAGTTGGGGCAGCGTCCTCGACAACACGCTGCGCGGCCTGATCGGCGAGCAGTTCATCTACTTCGCACTCGCCGCGATCGGGCTCAACCTGCACTTCGGCTACACCGGGCTGCTGAACTTCGGTCAGGCCGCCTTCATGGCGGCAGGCGCCTACGGTCTGGCGATCATCACCCAGACGGTGGCTCCGCTGATCAACGACAACGAGGGCGCCTTGCAACTGGGCATCTCTGACGGATGGATGTTCGTCATCGGCGTGTTCTTCGGCGTGATCGTGTTCCCAGTGGTCCTTGCGCTGCTCATGGGCATCCCGACCCTGCGTCTGCGTGCCGACTACCTCGCCATCGTCACGATCGCAGTCGCCGAGATCATCCGAATCTTCCTGCGGTCACCGCGTTGGGACTGGCTGACCGGATCCTCCGACGGTCTCGGTGGCTTCTCGGGCACCTTCTACGACCTGAGTCCGTTCGACCCGGGTGGCCGCTACCTCTTCGGACTCTTCATCGGCAACCAGATGTTCCTCGTCATCATCGGGTGGATCGTGCTCGCGATCTCGGTCCTGCTCTGCTGGCTCATCATCCGCAGCCCTTGGGGCCGAGTCCTCAAGGCGATCCGTGAGGACGAAGACGCCGTGCGAGCACTGGGCAAGAACGCCTACTCGTACAAGATGCAGGCGCTGATCCTCGGCGGCATCTTCGGTGCGCTCGGCGGCATGATCCGCGCCATCGGCTTCTCGCTCGCCCAACCCGACAACTTCATCACGGACGTGACCTTCTTCGTGTGGGTCGCATTGATCCTCGGCGGCGCCGGCAAGGTGTTCGCCCCGGTGATCGGTGCGTCGATCCTCTACGGCGTGCTGAACTTCACCGACGTGTTCTTGCGGCAGTCCGTGAGCAAGGGTGTCGTCAGTGAGGACATCCTCTCCGGCACACAGGTCGGCCAGGTCCGCTTCATGCTGATCGGTCTCGGCCTCGCACTGCTTGCGGCATTCCGCCCGCAAGGCATCTTCGGGAACAAGGAAGAGATGGCCCTCGATGACCGATGACCGAAACGACCCGACGACCGATGATGACGGCCGAGTGGTTCAGGAACCATTGCTGCCGGACTCCGGTCCGGACTCCGGTGAGATCGACACTGCCTCCGAGACCGACGAGACGGCAGCCGAAGCGACATTCGCCGAAACCCTCTCCGTCGAGGGCGTCGATCCGCAGGCGGCACGTGCTGCACTCGCAGACGTGCCGTGGGAGCCCGGTGCGTCGAAGCCGGATCCGATTCTGGTCGCCGACAACGTCGTACGACGTTTCGGAGGTCTCACCGCGGTGGACGTCGATCACGTCGAGGTGCAGCGCGGCGTCATCACCGCGCTGATCGGCCCGAACGGCGCCGGGAAGACGACGCTGTTCAACCTGCTGACGAACTTCGACACGCCTGACACCGGGACGCGCGTGTTCAACGGACACGCGATCGACAAGGTGCCGGCGCACAAGATCGCCAACTACGGCATGGTCCGCACCTTCCAGTTGACCAAGGCGCTCTCGAAGATGACCGTGATCGAGAACATGAAGCTCGGTGCAACCGGCCAGAAGGGTGAATCCCTGTTCCGGTCGATCTTCCCGTTCATGTGGAGCAGCCAGGAAAAGGACATCGAGCGTCGCGCCGACGAACTCCTCGTCCACTTCAAGATGGACCACATGCGCGACGAGTTCGCCGGCACGTTGTCCGGGGGGCAGCGCAAGTTGCTCGAGATGGCACGGTCGCTCATGGTGGAGCCCGAGATGGTGATGCTCGACGAGCCGATGGCGGGTGTGAACCCGGCGCTCACGCAGTCGCTGCTCGGCCACGTGACCGGACTGCGCGACCAAGGAATGACCGTCCTGTTCGTGGAACACGACATGGACATGGTGCAAGAGATCAGTGATTGGGTCATCGTGATGGCCGAAGGAAAGATCATCGCCGAGGGTCCGCCCGCTTCGATCGGCCAGAACAAGGCCGTGGTCGACGCCTACCTGGGCTCCAGCCATGATTCCGCCCTCGACCTCGACCGGGAGATGTGATGTCACAAGACACGAGTTCTGAACCGCTACTGATCGCCGACAGCCTCACCGCTGGCTACATCCCCGGCGTGAACATCCTCAACGACTGCAGCCTCACGCTCGCCGATGGCGAACTGGTGGCGATCATCGGGCCCAACGGGGCCGGCAAGTCGACGCTCGTGAAGTCGATGTTCGGCCTCGTCAACGTCAACGACGGTCAAGTTCGCCTCCGCGGCGAGGACATCACGAACATGAAGGCGCACTCGCTGGTGAGCCGAGGGATCGGCTACGTCCCGCAGAACAACAACGTCTTCCCGGCGCTGACCATCGTCGAGAACCTCGAGATGGGCTGCTTCCTCGATCAGAAGCGTTTCAAGGAGCGCTTCGCGGTCGTGGGTGACATGTTCCCCCGGCTCGTCGAACGCGCTGATCAGCGTGCCGGTGCACTGTCCGGCGGTGAGCGCCAGATGCTCGCGATGGGCCGTGCGTTGATGATGGATCCGTCGGTGCTGCTCCTCGACGAGCCGTCAGCCGGCCTGTCCCCGGCATTGCAGGACGAAGTGTTCATTCGTTGCTACAAGATCAACAAGGCGGGTGTGTCGATCGTGATGGTCGAGCAGAACGCCAGTCGTTGCCTCCAGATCTGCGATCGCGGCTACGTGCTCGACCAGGGCGCCAATGCCTACACCGGCACCGGTGCGGAACTCCTGAAGGATCCGAAGGTCATCGAGCTGTATCTCGGCACGCTGGTCAAGGACCACACGGACTGAGTCACGCCGCCAGTTCCGCTGAGGGCTGGCGCACGAGGATCGGTTCCTCGGTGTCCAATCCCGCCAACCGCTGACAACGTCGACACGTCGTCGTGTTGCGCTCGTCCTCGGTGGCAACGAAACGGATGTGGCCGAAGCGCTCCGGTGTGTCGATGGCCATTCTCGCGAACGCGCCGCATGCGGTGACGCCTCGGCGGATCGAGTCGCGTCGACCGCTCGACACGTCTCGGAACTCCCGAACGGCGTGGACGCGATCCCGGGTGGTGGCCCGGATCGGGCGCGGATCGCGGTGTGCGGCCATCGGTTGTGCGTTCCGAGCGACGCAGCGCCGTCGGTAGGCCTGCTGTCTGCACGCGTTGGTGCAGTACACCCGGTGGCGTCCTGCACGGCGAAAGCGTGGAACAGCGGTCTCGCAGACCGGGCAGGACCAGACGGCGATCAGATCGCTGTGCGGGGCTGTCGGTGAGAAGGTCAGTCGCAGCTGTGCTGCACGGGAGAGCTTCCACTCCAACGCAGGTGGCGTCGCTCGAGCCCTGTTGACCGTGATGCTCGTCTCGTGCGGGGGCGCCGGTGGGGTGTAGCGGAGGGGGCCGAACATGTGCATCGCGTCATTGTGCGCACGGGGGTACTTCAGGCGGAGTGCGCCGGCGAGGCCGGGTGCCGCGGCGGCGTCGTGCTGAATCGTCTCGCCGGGAGTGCCGGGACGGCCGTGGCGAATCGTCTCGCTCGGGGCGAGGGAGCCCGTGGCGAATCGTCTCGAATGAGATGGGTGGGCAACTCGATCGTGGCGGTCGAACCCGGCACATCGAACCGGCATCCGACCGGTGAGACGATTCGGCACGCCGGCGGTCGGAAACGGGTGAGACGATTCGGCACGCCAGCAGCGGGCGGTCGGCGAGACGATTCGACACGAACCGACAGGCGGACCTGGAACCGAGCCTCGGCGAGCACGACCCGTCCGGAACGCGAGCGAGCCCGGGGCGGTGGCCCCGGGCTCGCTCGATTCTCTCGGTGTTCAGTTGTTCAGATGTTCAAACGGTTGAAGCTGATCCGAAGATCAGACCTCCACCGAACCCTGGACCGAACCAACGGTCTGGAGCACGCCTTCGGCGTCGAATTCCAGCGTGAGGACGGACGCCTGAGTCGGCTCGCCTTCGTCACGGAACTCGAGCGGACCGGACACGCCGTCGTAGTCGATGTCGGTGGCCGGGTCGGCCTCCAGCAGCGCCTTGCAGTCGGCGAATGTGGTGCACTTCTCGCCACCACGGGTGACGTCGTTGATCTCTGCTCCCATGGCGACACCGTCATCGGAACCGGCGACGATTGCCGCCAAGCTCATGATGATGATGGAGTCGTACGACTCAGCGGCGTAGGAGAAGTCGACGAGTTCCGGGTCGACGGACAGCAGACCGTCACGGAAGTCGGTGAGTTCTCCTTCGACGTCGACACCCGGGAGGGTGCCGCGCATGCCGGCGAGGACGCTCGGGTCATCGAAGGCCTCGGCGAGGGCGTTGCCCATGTTGCCGTCGGTGCCGTAGATGGCCTTGGCGTCCGGGCCGATGCCGGCCTCGATGAGACCCGTGAGGATCTTCGAGGTCTCGTCGAATCCGATGATCACGATGGCATCCGAGTCGGCCTCGACGGCGACGGCGACGACGTCGTCGAAGTTCTCAGCCTTCGGGTCGTAGATGTTGGTCTGGTCGACCACGCCACCCTGGGCCTCGAACGGGCCGGAGGTGAACTCCAGGAGGCCGGTGCCGTACGCATCGTTCAGAACGAGGAAGGTCGCCGAAGCGTTGCCGTCCGCGATCATGATGTCAGCGAGTGCAGCACCCTGGATGACGTCGGACGGTGCCGAGCGGAAGTACAGGCCGTTGTCCGCGTAGTCGGTGAACGCCGGGGACGTGTTGGCGGGCGAGAAGTGGACCTTGCCAGCCTGCGTGATCTTGTCGATCACGGTGAGGGAGACACCGGAGCTTGCAGCGCCGATGAATGCGTCGACGTCCTGGGCGAGCAGGCGGTCGACCGTGGCGTTGGCCACGTCACCGTTGTCGCCGGAGTCGCCGGGCAGGTACACGACGTCCTGGCCGAGCACGCCACCGGCGGCGTTGATTTCTTCGACTGCGTAGTTCACGCCGGCGATCTCGGGCGGTCCGAGGAACGCGAGGTTGCCGGTCTCGGGCAGGAGGCCGCCGATCACGAGCTGGCCTTCGGTGTCGCCAGCGGGGGCAGCTTCTTCGTCCGGGGCGTCTTCTTCCATGGCGTCCGTGGTCGGAGCGTCTTCTTCCATGGCGTCTGTGGTCGGAGCGTCTTCTTCCATGGCGTCTGTGGTCGGAGCGTCTTCTTCCATGGCGTCTGTGGTCGGGGCGTCGTCTTCGGCGGGTGTCGCGTCATCGCTGCCACAGGCGGCGGCGGTGAGCGAAAGGCCGACGAGAAGTGCGCTGACGCGCTTCACGGTTGCTTTCTGCATGTTGGTTTTCTCCCCCTGGTAAAAGTGGGCGGGATTGCCCACACGTTTCAGGTGGCGAAAGTTTAGGCACACCTGGAGGTGAAGGGCGCGCACCTCCACAAATGTGCCTCGGCAGTAACATTGCGGAAATGCCACTCGTCGCAGGAGTCGACTCCAGCACACAAGCCACCAAGGTCGAGATCCGAGACGTTGCATCTGGTGAGGTCGTCGCCACCGGACGTGCCGGTCATCCGGCGGTCACGCCGCCGATCAGCGAGCAGGATCCAGACTCGTGGTGGTCGGCGTTCAGCGCTGCGTGGGCGGACGCAGGGTCGCTCGATGTCGCAGCGATCAGCGTGGGCGGGCAACAGCACGGCATGGTCGCGCTCGACGCCGACGATCGCCCGGTGTACCCCGCGAAGTTGTGGAACGACATGGAGTCCGCTGCCGATGCCGACTGGCTGGTCGAACAGCTCGGTGGTGCCGATGCCTGGGCGGACGCTGTCGGCAGCGTCCCGGTCGCTGCATTCACCATCACCAAGCTGTCATGGCTGCATCGCGTTCATCCCGATGCCTGGGCGCGGCTCTCACGTGTGCTCCTGCCTCACGACGAACTGAACCGCCGACTGACGGGGCGATACACCACCGACCGCGGCGACGCCTCCGGGACGGGCTACTGGTCTCCTTCGTCCGGTGACTACCGCTGGGATCTGCTCGACATCGTCGACGAGACCCGCGACTGGCGCGACGTGGTTCCGACCGTGCTCGGCCCCATGGACGTCGCTGGGGACTGGAACGGCACGGCTGTCGCACCCGGGACGGGGGACAACATGGCTGCCGCACTCGGGGTCGGTCTACGACCGGGCGATGCGGTGATGTCGATCGGTACCTCGGGAACGGTGTACGCCGTGTCGGCCACACCGACGGCCGACCCGAGTGGAGCGGTCGCCGGATTCGCCGACGCGACCGGTCGATACCTGCCGCTGGTGTGCACGTCGAATGCGGCAAAGGTGACCGATGCGGTGCGACGGCTGCTCGGAGTCGACCGCGCGGAGTTCGACGATCTGGCGCTCACCGCCGAACCCGATGGTCCGGTTCTGCTCCCGTACTTCGACGGCGAACGCACGCCGAACCGACCCGACGCACGAGGGACCATCGGCGGGCTCCGGACCGATGTGACCCGAGCCCAGTTCGCCCGAGCAGCGGTCGACGGAGTGGCGTGCGGCCTGCTCGACGGCCTCGACGCGCTTCGCCGGCTCACGACGCTCGACGGTCGACTCGTCCTGGTCGGCGGTGGCTCGAAGTCCACCGCGATGCAACAGGTCATTGCGGGCCTCGCCGAGATGCCGGTGATCGTCAGCGAGGCCGATGAAGCAGTGGCGACCGGTGCAGCCGTGCAGGCCGCCGCGGTGTTGGAGCAGGTCGACCACGCAGTGATCCAGGACCGATGGAGCCTCGGATCGGGTCGACCGGTCTCGGGGATCGACGGTGGCGACATTCGTGCCCGATACGCCGCCCTTCGAGACGCGTGAGCGACCCGTTCGACATGCTCGGGTTCGGCGCGCGAGCGCCTCTGCGGCCGAGGTGCGCGGCGCTCGACGCGACCTCGCGCGTCGCCTCCACCCCGACGCAGGTGGCGATGCGGTGGCCATGCAGGAGGTCAATGCGGCTGCGGCCGAAGCACTGCGGATCATCGCGACGCCGACGGAATCCGATGTCGCGTCCACGCCGAACGACGCCGAACGCGCCGAACCCGTCGTCGGCGTCCGGCGTCGAGTGGATCGGGGCCACACGTGACTTCCCGTCGTTCACGATCGAGGCGCTTCCGGCCGAAACCTTCGAAGCGCTGATCGTCGCAACGGCCGAACTCGGTGAGGTCGCAGACGACGATCCGCCCTACGAGCTCCGAACCTTGCTGGCAGACCCGCTCGCCTGCTGGTGCCAGCTCGACGTGGTGCCCGACGCAGGTGCGTCGACCGTCAGCGTGTCGATCGCACCGCTCGATGGTCGGGCGCTCCCGCTCCTGATCGACGTACGCAACGCGTGGATCGTCGCGCTGAACGGTCTCGACTGGTCGGCGCTCTAGCTCGGGCGGGCGCAGCGGCCTTGGTGAGCCGGTCGCGGACGGCGTGACCCGAGCCCGACAGCGTCCGGCAGCACAGCGATCAGACGTCGCGACACCGTCGTCGTCGGCCCGTCGCAGCTCGGCGTACAACGTCCCGTGCGTACTTCGCGAGGTCGTCCGTGAGGTCGAGGATCCGGGACCGAGGTGTTCCTGCTGCGAGCGCGACAGCGTCGTCGGCGGAATCGACGAGGCGGACCTGGCACGAGGGTGCGTAGTGCGAGGCCAACATCCCGCTCGCCCGAGCCGGACCCGATGTTGCGGCCACCGACGCATCGAGATCACGGACGCCACCTGCTCTTCGGTGATCGCTCCGGCGCGCAGGATCTGGACCGGGTCGACCGTGGTGTCGACGATCGTGCTCTCGACGCCGACCGGGCAGGCTCCACCGTCGAGGACCACGTCGACCGCGGATCGAGCCAGATCCCGAGGTCGGCGACGACGTGCGCAGCGGTCGTCGGACTCACCGCACCGAATCGATTGGCGGACGGCGCGGCCAACGGCACGCCGGCCGACCGGATCAGTTCTCGCGCCATCGGGTGTGCGGGCACGCGCAGCCCGACGGTGTCGCGGCCTCCGGCCACCGCTGCCGGGAGCAGGTCGGAGCGGGGCACGATCAACGTCAGCGGCCCCGGCCAGCACGTGGCAGCCAGTGCTCGAGCTGCGGGAGATGCCGTCGGCGCCCACCGATCGAGATCGGACCGGTCGGCGAGGTGGACGATCAACGGATGGTCGGCGGGTCGACCCTTGACTGCGAAGATCCGGGCGATCGCCGCCGGGTCGGTGGCGTCGGCGGCGAGACCGTAGACGGTCTCGGTCGGCATCGCGACGAGGCCACCGGCCTGGAGCGCGGCCGCCGCCGCGGTCGAGGTCGTCACGCATCAAGCCGACGGGTCACGAGACGGCGCCGACGAACTCGAGCGCAGCGTCGAAGAAGCCGAACGATTCGGTCGTGGCGAAGTGATCGGTGCTGGGCAGGGTGAGGCATCGACCGTCGGGGAACGCTGCGGCCAGTTCGTCGCCGGGATGCGCGAAGTCCTGATCACCGACGACCACGAGCACGGGGCAGGTGACCGTGGCGAGCGCGGCCGGGGTGATGCTCGGTGCCGACCGGGCGTCGCATCACCGCGAGCCAGTGCCGCGAGGTCGTTGCCGGGCTGTTGCGCGTACTGGGCGAACAGGCGGACCGTCTGGTCGAGCGACGCCGGGATCGGCGCCGTCGATCAGCGACTTGCAGCCCGTCGGCGATCGCGGTCGGCCCCCGAGTGGTCACGATCGAACACGTTGCGTGCCGATCCCGGCGAGGACGATCCGATCGAAGCGCTCGGGGTGGTCGACTGCGGTGCGCAGCAGCGTGAGCGCACCCAGCGAGAACCCGATGGCAGCGACCGGTTCGTCGGGAAGCGCATCGACGACGCGCTCGGTCAGGTCGGCAGTACGCCTCGGGCTCGTGCGGCTTCGGCGCGTCACCGTGGCCGAGCAGGTCGACGCCGATCACGTCCTTGCCGCCGTCTTCGAGCAGCGCGGTGAAGCCGTTGCGTTGCCAGGTCGACTCGAACGATCCACCCCAGCCGTGTACCAGCATCACCGTGATCCATCCGAGAGAGCGTAGGACGCAATAACATCGCTGCTCCATGCGCATGCTCCACGCCGATCCGGGCCACGACCTGACGTACAACGACGTCTTCATGGTGCCGAGCCTCTCCGACGTGCGCGTCTCGAATGGACGTCGACCTGACCACTCCGGACGGGATCGGCACCACCATCCCGTTCGTCGTGTCGAACATGACCGCGGTCGCAGGCCGCCGGATGGCCGAGACCGTTGCTCGTCGTGGCGGCGTGGCGATCCTCCCCCAGGACATCCCCCTCGACGTCGTGGAGACCGTCATCGCCAGCGTCAAGTCGTGCCACACGGTCTTCGAGACAGCGATCACCTTGTCGCCCGATGCCACGATCGGCGAGGCGCTCGTCGCTGATCAACAAGCGTGCTCACGGTGCGGTCGTCGTGGTCGACGACGGTCGTCCGGTCGGCGTGTTCGTCGGCAAGGACGGCGACGGGTTCGACCGGTTCACCCAGTTGCGCAACGTGATGTCGTCGACCTGCACATCCTGGGCCCCGACGTCGACGCTGCGGAGGCGCACGCGCAACTGGGCGAGAACCGGCTGCACGTCGCTCCGGTCGTGGGCGAGCGACGAACGGCTCCTCGGCGTGGTCACCCGCAAGGGAGCGCTGCGCTCGACGATCTACCGGCCGGCGGTCGACTCGGACGGGCGACTTCTCGTCGGCGTGGCGGTCGGCATCAACGGTGACCCGGCCGACTCGCGCCGACCGAACTCGTGCGGATGGGCGCCGACGTGCTCGTCATCGACACCGCGCACGGCCACCAGACCCGCACGCTGCGAGCGATCGAAGCCGTTCGCTCGGCGCAGCCCGACACGAAGATCGTGGCGGGCAACGTGGTCACCGCCGACGGCACCCGCGAGCTGATCGAGGCGGGAGCCGACGTCGTGAAGGTCGGCGTGGGCCCGGGTGCGATGTGCACCACGCGGATGATGACCGGTGTCGGCCGACCCCAGTTCTCGGCGGTGGTGGAGTGCGCAGCCGAGGCCCGACGACTCGGTGGCCACATCTGGGCCGACGGCGGCGTGAAGTTCCCGCGTGACGTCGCACTCGCGCTTGGCGGGAGGTGCCGCCAACGTGATGCTCGGATCGTGGCTCGCAGGCACTCACGAGTCGGCGGCCGACGTGCGGATCGACACCGACGGCCGGATCTACAAGGAGAGCTTCGGGATGGCCTCGAACCGGGCGGTGAAGAACCGCACCCGCGACCGACTCGGAGTTCGAGCGGGCACGCAAGGAGCTGTTCGAGGAGGGCATCAGCACCTCGCGGATGTACCTCGATCCCGAGCGGCCCGGCGTCGAGGACATCATCGACCAGATCGTCGCCGGACTCCGGTCGTCGTGCACCTACGCGGGCGCCGCGTCGATTCCCGAGTTCGACGAGCGAGCTGTCGTCGGCGTGCAGGGCGCGGCCGGCTACGACGAAGGTCGCCCGCAGGGGGTGTCGTGGTGACGAGCGACGGGAAGAACGGCATGAAGGTGATCGCGATCGACGGTCCCGCAGGTGCCGGCAAGTCGACGGTCGGCCGGGCCGTGGCGTCGCGCCTCGGCGTCGGACTACCTCGACACCGGAGCGATGTACCGCGCGGTCACGTTCGCCGTGCTGCGCCGAGGCGTCGACCCGCACGACGTCGACGCGGTCGAGGACGTGGCCATGTCGATCGAACTCGACATCCGCGACGTCGACGGCGCGACGCAGGTCGTCGTCGACGGTGACGACGCCACGGCGGAGATCCGCGGCCGTGAGGTGACCGAGACGGTCAGCGCGGTCGCGGCGAACAGCGCGGTCCGAGCGGAGATGGTCGAACGTCAGCGCGGTGGGTCACCGAACACGGCGGTGGCGTGGTCGAAGGGCGTGACATCGGCTCGGTCGTGTTCCCGGACGCCGACCTGAAGCTGCTTCGTCACGGCGTCGCCACGAGTCCGCGCCGAACGGCGCGTCGCCGAGATCGGTGGCGACGTCGACGAGGTCGAAGCATCGATCATCGAACGTGACCGCAAGGACTCGAGCCGGGCCGACAGCCCACTCGTCGAGGCGTCCGGGTCGATCCTCGTCGACACGACCGGCATGACGATCGACGAGGTCGTGGATCGCGTCACTGGAAATGTTGTGAGCGACAAGATCGTGCTCACCAAGCCCGGCCGGGACACCCGCTGGAACCGGATCCTCTACGGGTTCATCCGCGCAGATCATCGGCAACGACACTGCGGCTCTACACCCGCGGCACGGTCGAAGGTCGTGAGCACCTGCCCGACGGCGCCTTCGTGCTGACACCGGTGCATCGCAGCTACATCGACACGCCGATCTCCACGTGGGTCCAGGTCCGCCGGATGCGGTACCTCGGCAAGGACTCGATGTGGAAGTACGAGCGGCTCGGCAAGCTGTTCACCGCAATGGGTGCGATCCCCGTGTCACGCGGCATCATCGACCGAGAAGCAATGAAGCGATGCATCGACGTGCTCGATGTCCGGCCAGCCGCTCGTGCTGTTCCCCGAGGGCGAACGCAAGGACGGCCCGTCGTTCACCCGCTGATGGACGGCGCCGCATTCCTCGCTCGCCAAGGCGGGCGTGCCGCTCGTTCCCGTCGGAATCGGCGGCTCCGACCAGGCGATGCCACGCAAGGCGAAGTTCGTGTTCCCGCGCAAGGTGCACGGTGATCGTCGGCGAGCCGTTCATGGTCGAGACGAACGAGACGGTCGGGCGCGCGCACCTGCGACGTCGAACAACTGGCAGCTGCGACGCGAGCGGTTCGCACGACCAGACCGATCCAGGCGCTCTGACGACCGAGCGGCTCGCTCACGCTCAGCGTGAAGAACGCGCCGCAGGGCGGCGGCGAGGTGGAGCGGGATCGTCGACGCCACACAGTTCACGTGCCGAGTGCATCGACAGTTGCGGCACGCCGACGTCGACCGTGTCGATCCCGAGACGGGTCGCGGTGATCGGGCCGATCGTCGAGCCGCACGGCATGTTGTTGCGCGACACGAAGACCTGCCACGGCACGCCGTGCGCGTCTCGCATGCTCGCTGGAACATCGCTGCCGTCGACGCCGACGTCGCATACCGCTGGTTGGCGTTGACCTTGATCGCCGGCCCGGCGTTGACGAGCGGCCAGTGTTCTGGGTCGTGACGATCGAAGTAGTTCGGGTGGACGGCGTGGGCGTTGTCCGCCGAGACGCACGCCGAGTCGGCGAGCGAGCGGTGCGAGGTCGTCGTGTGAGCCACCACGGGCGGTCGACCAGGCGTCGCAGCACCGTCTCGAGGAATGGGCCCTGCGCACCGGTGCTGCTCGCCGAGCCGACCTCTTCGTGATCGTTCAGCACGATGATCGCGATGTGTTCGGTCGGGGAGCCCGCCGCCAGCGCGCCGAGCCGCAGCCCAGCACGACAGTTGGTTGTCGAGGCGGGCCGACGTCAGCAGTGATCGGTCGGCGCCGATGATCGCCGCACCCTGGAGTGTCGTAGAGGCACAGGTCCCACCAGGCGGGCGGTGCGTCGAGTCCGGCACGCTCGCCGATCCAGGAGGCGAACTCGCCCGGCGAGGACACGCCCACACCCCAGACCGGTGTGAGGTGGTGCTGACGGTCGAGGGTGAGACCGTCGTTGTTCACACCACGATCGAGATGCACCGCGAGTTGCGGGACGCGGGCGATCGGTTCGGCGACGTCGACGAGGACGTTGCGTCGCCGTCCTGCGTCACGACCCGACCGGCGATGCCGAGATCGCGGTCGAGCCACGTGTTGTTCAGGATGCCGCCGTAGACCTCGACGCCGAGCTGTTTCCACCCGGCAGCGTCGGTGTCGGGTCGCGGCTTGA
This sequence comes from Ilumatobacteraceae bacterium, assembly GCA_963797925.1. Lineage (GTDB taxonomy): Bacteria > Actinomycetota > Acidimicrobiia > Acidimicrobiales > Ilumatobacteraceae > Ilumatobacter_A. The sequence continues at coordinate 1,800,646 of CAWCQZ010000004.1, forward strand.
CGCGCAGGCACGGTGAGTCGGTGTGGGCGCCTCCGATCCGAAACCCGGTCGCCGGCGCTCGCGCCGTCCGGGATCGACCATGCGATGATCGCGCCGTCACGGACCACGTAGCCACGAGTGGGGATGTCGGTCCACTCGTCGCGTTCCTCGAGGGCGGTGAAGCCGTCGAGGCGGGCGATCGTGGACTCCACCGCAGTGCCACGGTGACGGGTGAACGATCGAGGAAGTCGATCAGGTCGGTCACGTCGGGAGAGGTCATCGTCAGCCTTTCTGGAACAGACCCATGGGGAGCCCGCTGCCGCGGAGGTGGGTGGTCTCGTTGACGGTGACGACCGACCGTTCGCCACTCGACGCCGCAGCCACACGGTGGATGGAGGTGTAGTTCGGGTAGAAGAACCCGCGGCTGACCCGGGTCGAGACCGAGGATGTGGCGCAGGTAGCGCGTTGATCACACCACCGTGACACACGACAGCGACGCGATGTCCTCGATGTCGTCGATGATCCGGTCCGATCGCGGCGATCGACCGCCTGGCGGAGATCCTCGTGGTCCTCATCGCCTTCCATCGTCCCGTCGAGCATCGCCTGCCAGCGGGGATCGTTGTTCGCCTTCAGTTCTTCGACCGGGCACGTACTCGGGGCTGTCCTTGTCGAATTCCGCCACGTCTGGCTCGATCCGCAGTTCGAGATCACGGCCCACGACCACCGGTTCGGCGGTCTGCTGGGCTCGCCGGAGCGAGCTCGCGTACACGGCGTCGAGGTGCTCGGACGCCAGGTACTCGCCGAGCAGCGCCGCTTGAGCGAGGCCGTCGGGTGCGAGTTCGGGGTCGGCGATGCCCTCGGTCAACTCACGTCGAATCGGGAGTCCATGTCGGATCAGCAGCAGTTCCATCTGGTGATAGACAAGCAGACATGACGCGTCGAACAAAGATCGTGGCGACCGTGGGACCGGCGAGTGAGTCGGTTCCGATGCTGCGCAAGCTGATCGACGCCGGCCTCGACGTCGTTCGATTGAACCTGAGCCACGGTGAACTCGACGAGCACCTCGCCAAGTTGGCCAACGTGCGCGACGGCGGCTGCGCAGTCCGGTCGACCCGTCGCCGTGCTGGCCGACCTGCCCGGCCCGAAGATCCGCTCCGGGCGTTTCCCCGAAGGCGGTTCGATGCTCGAGGTGGGCGCCACGATCCATCTGCGCCCGGGCGACGAGCCGAGCGATGCCGACACGATGTACGTGCAGTACCCGACACTGCTCGACGACCTGCAGGCCGGAGCGCGGGTCGTGCTGGGCGACGGAGCGATCCGATGACGGTGCTCGACGTCGATGCCGACCAGGCCACCGCCCGGATCGAGACCGGGGGTCGTGCGAACGGGCAGCCGGGCGTGAACCTGCAGTCCGACATGCTGCGCCTGACCACGCCGACCGAAGAGGATCTCGTGCTGGCCGAGGCCATGGCCGCGGCCGGCGTCGAGTTCATGGCGGTGTCGTTCGTGCGCGAGGCGATCGACGTGGAGCGGGTACGTGAGGTCGTCGGTGATCGTGCGCAACTGGTCGCGAAGATCGAGACGCAGGCGTCGCTCGACAATCTCGAGGAGATCATCGCCGTGTCCGACGCGGTGATGGTCGCTCGCGGTGACCTCGGCATCGACTGCCCGATCGAGGACGTGCCGCACCTGCAGAAGCGGATCATCCGCCAGTGCGTGGCGGTCGGCACGCCGGTGATCACCGCGACGCAGATGCTCGAATCGATGATCTCGGCGTCGTCACCGACACGCGCCGAGGTGAGCGACGTCGCCAACGCCGTGTTCGACGGCACGGACGCCGTGATGCTCTCGGGTGAGACGGCGATCGGCCGTGACCCGGTCGGCGTCGTGCAGACCATGAGTGCGATTGCCGAGCGGGCCGAATCCGAGGCCAGCTATCGCCAGTGGGCGAACCGTCTGGGCCGAATGCAGCGCGACACCGATCGCACCTACTCCACGCAGACCAAGATCACGATGGCGTTGTCGCATGCGGCCTCGCAGGCTGCGATCGACGCCGATGTGTCGGCGATCCTGTGCTGCACCCGAACGGGTCGAACCGCTCGGGCGATCTCGCGATTCCGGCCCGAAGCGCGGATGATCGGTCTCTCGCCGGATCCGAGAATGGTTCGGGCGATGGCCCTCACGTGGGGCGTGGAGCCGATCGAGGTGGAGACCTACAAGTCGACCGACGAGATGGTCTGGTTCGCGGTGAAGACCGCCGTCGAGATGGGTGCGGCGAAGCCCGGCGACACGGTGCTGGTGCTGGCGGGAGCGCCCGACGTCGATCGCACGATCACGGCGACCGACGTGCTCAGGCTCGTGCGCGTCGACTGACCACGAAGCACATCGTCGCCACGGCGGCAGCGGTTGCCGACATCGACAGCGTGCCCTCGATGCCCCAGCGGGTGAACAGGAAGCCACTGGCGATCGTGCCGGATCCGCGAGCGACCGTGCCGACACCGTTGGAGAGAGCGATCGTCGTGCCTCTCGACTCGGGCATCGCTTCGGTCACCAACGACAGCGATGTGACGAAGCGCGAACTCGAACCCGCAGAGGAAGGTGAGGATCCCGATCACCCCGATCCACAACGCCTCGTCGGCGACGACCATGACGATCTGGCCGCCGAGCAGCATCGCGATCCCGATCAGCGTCGACCGGAACTTGCCGATGCGGTCTGCGAAGCCGGCCGACCCGGTCGATGCGATCAGTTCGAAGGCGCCGAAGCCCATGGCGACGAGGCCGAGGCCGCCGGTGGAGACGCCGAAGGCGGTGTCGAGCCACTTGCCCGAGATGGCGAACACGGAGAGTCCGGACATCGCGAGCAGCGCCGAGCCGACGATCACGGCCCAGGCACGAAGTGGGAGCGAACCGATACTCATCGGTTGCCCGGCCACGACCGGCTCGGTCACCGCGTTACGCGGAGCCAGCGGTCCAGATCCAGGCAGCCATCGCCGCACAGGCAGCGGCGAGCACGACGTAGGGCCCACGCCACCCGAAGCTGTTGATCAGCAGCGCGATGGTGGGAGCACCGATCAACAGCGCGATCGCCCATGACGTCTCGTACAGGCCGATCGCCCGGGCCCGCCCTGCGTAGGGCACGTTCCTGCTGATCGTGGAGTGGCCGGCGACGGTGAGGTTCGCGACTCCGAGCACGACGAGCAGGAACGCGATGGCGAACGTGAACGTGGTGCCGACGAGGGCGACGAGTGACGAGACGGAGATGACGACCAGTGCGATCGTCATCACCAGCCGTTCGCGACCGCGGTCGAGGAACCTGCCGACGCCGACCGTCGACAGTCCGGCCATCTCGCCGACGCCGAGGATGGTGGTCATCTGGCCCGTGGAAGCGCCGAATGCGCGCTCGAGGGTGGGCAGGAACGGCGGGACCCAACGCAGTGCGGTGTTGGCAACTGCTTTGGCCGCCGTGAGGCGGACGAGTCTCACTCGGAGGTTTCGGTCTCGCCGCGTGGATCGGGAATGGTGATCGTCGTCCCGAAGAACGAGCATTCTGCGCCCAGCGTGGCATCCGGGTCCGGCGACTCTTCGCGAAGCTCGTAGAAGGCCTTGACGTTGTCGGCGCAGTCCTGGAGCGATGTGCGCTGCGTGAACACCGCGAACGCCAGCAGCGCGAGCACTGCGGCGACGGCGACCTTCTGGATGATCGTCTTCATCAGCCATGCCGACACCGCCGACCCGGCGAGGAGCAACGCCACGAGTCCGATCCCGATGTTCTTGGCCTCGGACAGCGTGATGGCGAGCACGAGTGCAGCGTACGCTGACCGGGTGAGCGACCAACCGATCCAGTTCTCCTCCGGCATCCCGACGACGGTGATCCCGGCGCCCGACGCCGCCGATTCCGAGCGGCTCGCAGCCGCACTTCAACTCGACGGCGATGCTCGTCGAGCGGCCGTTGCCGACGTCGTGGCTGCGTCACCTCGCTACCTCGCAGGTTGGGCCGAACTCGGCGACCTGGGTCGCGACACGATCGAGCGGTACGCCGCGTACCGCGTCGGCTACCACCGGGGTCTCGACACGCTGCGCGCCAACGGCTGGCGTGGCTCCGGCTACGTCCGCTGGGCGGAATCGGGCAATCACGGCTTTCTGCGCGCGGTGCGCGGCCTCGGCCAGATGGCCGCCGAGATCGGCGAGACCGACGAAGCCGAGCGCTGCCAGCAGTTCCTGCTGCAGCTCGACCCGTCGGGCATCCCGGCCGAATGACGACAACCCGATGACGACAACCCGATGACGACGACCCGATGACGACAACCCGATGATGGCGACACGGTGAGCCCGGACTCATGACGCTCGCGGCAGCAGTTCTGGCCGGCGGCCGGAGCAGTCGCATGGGCCAGACGAAAGCGCTGATCGAGATCGACGGTCGGGCCATGGCGGATCGGGTGCTCGACGCCGCTCGTGCGCTCGGCGCCGACCCGGTGGTGATCCTCGGTGGCGATGCGAGCGAACTCGTCGGCCTCAGTGCGCCGGTGATCCCGGACCGGTATCCGGGAGAAGGCCCCGTTGCGGGCGTCCTCGGCGCACTTCGGCATTTCGAGGGCGTCGCAGATCGGGTCCTCGTCCTGCCGTGCGATCTCGCTCACGTCGATGCGGACACGCTTCTGCCGCTGATCGAGGCCGAAGCCGGTGACGGTTTCTCCCAGGTGTGGGTTGCCGCCACCGATCGGTTGGAGCCGATGTGCGCGATCTGGTCGATCCGAGCGGTCGACCGGATCCAGAAGCGATTCGATGCGGGGGAGCGGGCGTTGCATGCGGTGATCGGCGAACTTCCGCACGTCGCGGTGACGGTCGACGCGGCCGGCCTCGCCAACATCAACACACCTCGAGACCTGGATGAATAGCCCTGCCGAACACGGGGCCTCGGTAGGGTCGGTCGTTGTGGCAATCGAAGAGATCTCCGTGGCGGACCTGCACTCGCTCGGACCCGATGTGGTCCTGATCGACGTGCGCGAGGACGACGAATGGGCCGAGTCCCACGTCCCTCATGCGACACACGTCGCGCTGGGGACCGTGCCCGACCACCTCGACCGGTTCAGCGGGACCCCGACGTACGTGATGTGCAAGGTCGGCGGACGCAGCTTGCGAGCCTGCGAGTTCGCCGATGCCCACGGTCACGAGGTCGTCAACGTCGCCGGCGGAATGCTGGCGTGGATCGAAGCGGGATACGACGTGCAAGCGGGTTCCGATGTCTGATCAGGCTCCTCCGCACATCGAGTTCGGATGGATCGACGACCAGGAGGGTCTGGTCGAGCTGGTCGACGAGTTGATCGAGATGCCACGCTACGCGCTCGACACCGAGTTCCACCGTGAGCGCACCTATTTCCCCAAGCTCGCGCTGATCCAGATCGCGTGGTGGCCCGAGGGAACGCCGGAGAAGCAGGAACTGGTCCTGATCGATCCGTTGAACATCGACGTGACCGAACTGGCACGACTCTTCGACACCGATGCGCTGTGTGTCATCCACGCCGCCCAGCAGGATCTCGACGTGATGACGCATTCCTGTGGTGCGGTGCCACGCAAGATGTTCGACACGCAGCTCGCTGCGGGGTTCCTCGGGTACGGCACTCCGTCGCTGGTCTCGTTGCTGCAGGGCGAGATCGGGATCAGCCCGCCCAAGGGCGACCGCCTCACCGATTGGTTGCGCCGTCCGCTCACCGACAGCCAGTGCCAGTACGCCGCAGCCGATGTGGAGTTCCTGCTCGGCGTGCACGACTCGCTGGTCGCCAAGCTCGAGGCTGCAGGCCGTGTGGAGTGGGCCGAGGACGCCTGCGAGGAACTGCGCACCCGCCCGGTCAGCGGTTCTCGACCGGCCGATGCCTGGCTGCGCCTCAAGGACGCTCGCTCGCTGCGCCCCAACGGCCGTGCCGTTGCCCAGTCGATCGCAGCGTGGCGCGAAGAACGTGCGATGCGCGTGGACATCCCGGTCCGACAAGTGCTGCCCGACCTGGCGATCCTCGGCATCTCCCAGCGGGCACCGACCACCACGAAGGACCTGCGCCAGGCACGCGGCGTCGACGATCGCCACACGAAGGGCGGCATCGCCGACGAGATCCTCGCTGCGGTGGCTGCCGGCAAGGAGGCCACGCCTCCCGAATCCCCGAAGTCGACGGACGACCTGGATCGTTCATTGCGGCCTGCGATCACCTTGATCTCGGCGTGGGTGTCGCAGATGGCGCGCGACGAGAAGATCGACACTGCGATGCTCGCCACCAAGGCCGACATCGTGGCACTCCTCCGCGACGACTCGGATGCCCGGCTCTCGTCCGGGTGGCGGGCCGACCTGCTCGGTCAGGGCATCAAGGATCTCGTGTCCGGCAAGGCCGGGTTGACGTTCGACCCGCAGGGCCGTCTCACGCTCAGGCCGGTTTGACGGTTCGGCGCAGCTTCGCCCACAGCTTGTCGAACACGTCGATCGGATCGCTCGCCCGACTGGCGTAGCTGTGCACCGGTCGGCGTTCGCCGACCGCCTGGTTGAGGATCACGCGAGCGGGCACGGACGGCTTCCAGATCGCCTGGCGTCCCACGATCCGTCGCAGTTCGTCGATCCGGCGTTCCGCTTCGCTGGAGATCGCCGGGACCCGGTTGAGGATCACGCCGGACAGTTCGAGGTCCGGGTTGTGGGAGTCCCACACTTCGTCGATCGCGTCCGCCACGCCGCCGATTCCCCGCAGCCCGAGTGCGGATGGCTCGACGACGATCACCGCATGGCGCACAGCTGCGAGCGCATTCGTGGTGAGGTTTCCGAGTGACGGCGGGCAGTCGATCAGCACCGCGTCGTAGGAATCCAACACGTCGCGGCTCTGGAAGAACGCCGCTGCGAGCCGTGTGGCGTCGCCGGCCTCGAAGTCCTGCAGACGGTCGCCGGCGGGAACCACGTCGACGTGTTCGGACCAGGACGACGCCAGTGTCGCGTCCGCCAGCGGCCTGCCGTCGAGAACATCACCCACCGAGATGGCGTCGGTTCCGGCATCGACGCCGAGGACCCAACTCGACGAGCCCTGCGGATCCAGGTCGATGACGAGGACACGTCGAGACGCGGCCGCTGCCGCCGAAGCGAGGCCGAGTGTGACCGTCGTCTTGCCGACGCCGCCCTTCTGGTTGAGAACCGCAACGGTGCGCATGAGGTCATCGTGACACACGGCGGGGAATCGCGAAACACCAGGTCTCGCCGGTACGATCGGACGCCAATGTCCACCGTCCAGTGAGGGAGCCCTGTCGTGAAGAAGGGTCGTCATCGCCGATTTGAAGAGGCGAGAAAACTGAAGCAGTCGGGGCCTGGCGCCTTCGACCTCGGACTCGGGGAGCGTTCGCTCGACGAGGACGACAACGGCAGTGGTGCAGGTGAGGACAGCGACGACGAGTACGCAGCACTCGCTGCCAAGTACGGCGTCACGTTCGACGACGACGAAGACGAGTCCTCAGAAGAAGAGTGACGGTTCGTTCAGCTCTGGCGTCGTGCCGGGTGCTGGACCGGAACGGCGATCGGCCGTTCGAACACTTCGACCATCAGGTCGTAGATGTGCGCGCCCACCAACTCGACGATGTCGTCTCGCGCTGACACGTAGAGCGGCTCGGTGCCGACGAACGCTTCGGGTTCCTCCGTGCACCACCACGCGAAGTCTTCGCCACCGGGGCCCCAGTCACGACGCTTCCACTCGCGCAGTCGAGAGGTCACGTGGCCGCTCTCGTCGCTCGAGTCCTCGAGTCGGAGCGGCACCTGCCAGCAGACCTGAGGCTTCCAGTCCAGTGGGCGTTCGCCGGCTGCGGTGGCTGCGATGTGCAGTGCACAACCCGTTCCGCCTTCGAAGCCAGGTCGGTTCAAGAAGACGCAGGCGTCGTCGACCAGCGTCGACACGACGGTGGGCTGCCCATCGTCGTCGAGATCGCCCTGACGGGTGATGCCCAGTTCGACTGCGACCGCGTGGAACTGCATGTGCTCGGGTGCCATCCGCTCGAAGTGCCGTTCCGTGTTCGCCACGTCCGCAGCGTCGACGAAGTGGGCGCCGTAGCTGCAGCACCCTTGCTCGAGTTCAGGCGATGGTCGGTCGAGGATCCCTTTGCAGCCGCAGCCGTAGATGCACTTGTAGTCCGACATCAGGAAGGTCTTGTCGAACAGCCAGGTGCGGTGCTCGTCCGGATCGTCGAAACTGACCCATTCGTGCAGGTCCTCGAACGTACTCACGGGCAGCGACGGTACCGCGCGACTCTTCGACTCGTGGCTCCATCTGGTTCGTTGCGGGAACAAGCGCGGGGTCGGCGTTGGTCTGGTTCGTCGCGAGCACAAGCGCCGGGTCGGCGTTGGTTCGGTTCGTCGCGAGAACAAGGAGGTCAGCGTTGGTGGCTGACGGTCGGTCAGGCCGTGAGTCGGTTCGGTGGACCGGTGGTCATGACGGTGGCGTCGGGGAGGGTCACGGTGAGTCGTCGTTGACCGTCGAGCGTGACGTTCCATCCGTTGTCGTGGATTCTGTGGTGATGGTGGACGCAGACGGGGAGCAAGTTGACGAGGTCGGTGAGTCCATTGTTGCTCCACCAGATGATGTGGTGGATCTTGCAGCGAGCGAAGTGGGTGGCGCATCCCGGGATCGCGCAGCTGCGGTACATCGCTCGCAACGCTCGGCGTTGGTCTCGGCTGGCGTGGCGTGCTGAGCGGCCGAGATTCATTTCGCCTGGTGCGTGCAGGATCACCCCGTTGCGCACCACGACAGCGGTCGTCTTGGCCGCCCCGGCATCCATCAACTTCGCCACGATTCTGGCCGGTATCTCGACGTCGATGCCCCAGTCGATGGTGGCCTCGCCGTTGCCGTTGGGCTGGTCGACGTCGATCACCGCCATGTATTCGGGTTGCCCAGCTCGAACGACCTCGGGGTCACCGCCGATGAGGCGGGCGAGTGACAGCGCGGCGAGGTGTTGTTGCTTCTCGATCGGGTCGGTCGGGCACGTGTCAGGCGTCTGCTCGGCGAACAGTGCGTCGAGTGCGCGGGTGATCGAGTTCGACAGCTTCACGCCCGTGAGCGGGTCGAACTTGGCTCGCAGGTTCCACATGCCGTCGTTGTCGGTGAACGACGTGAGGCGCGTCGCCGCGTTGTTGGCGTGCGAGGCGTTCCATGCCGTTGTCGCGTTGGATTGCTTTGACTTCGCGGGCCAGGGTCTTGCGGAACTGGTCGATCGTGGAACACTCGGCGCCGGCCAGCAGGATCTGTGAACGTTGAAACAGTTCGTCGCGCTGCTCGGTGTCGTCGAGTTGCTTGGCTGCCTTGGTGAGGGCGTCGACGTGGCCGGTCACGATCGCCCCGCACGTCAAGGCCTCATCGAAGCCGTCCGCATGCTCCAAGGTGCTGGAGCGGTCGCGTGTTCTGGAGGCTGCGTTGATCGATGAACGGGTCGCCTCAGCGATTGACACCTCGGGGATCGGCGACACCGCAGACAGCTCGGACACGATCCGACCCTCCGCCGCCGTGACCCACGAACGAATGGCTTCGATGTCCGACAACCCGCCTTCCAACTCGACCTTCGAACGCAGTTCGCCGGGCGGCGCCGGCTGGCGCAGCAGCCTCACCCGTTCGACCCGTTCCGCAATCCCCGATGCCATGGAGACCATTCAACTCCAGGGGTACCTCAGAGATAGAAGAGGTCCACACGCAGGAGTTTTGCTGCTTCGGGCATGAGGGGTGATCGAGGGTGGGACGGCGTCCGGAGCGCGTCGATGTCGTGGTGCTTGGTCTGGTTGTGCGGCGATCTCGAGCAGGACAGGGATGAGACACTCGACGTTGTCGAGGTCACGCTCGTAGGAAGCCACGATCACCGAAGAGGTCCGCCCGCTGGGTCGGGCGGCAGATCAATTTGTACACAACCACGTCGGGTGTGAGCCGGTTCGGGCGAGCCAGATCCCGACCCGTTCGAGGTGTGATCAGCCAATGGTGGATGGGAGGTGTGGGTCGACCTCGCGTGCGACGTAGCGCTTCAAGATGCGTGCGATCTCGCCGATGGTCTTGCCCTCCGCCGTTCGTTTCGCGACGTACGCCTTGGTGCGATCGTCGTTGGACAGGCTGGGCGGCGATCGGTGCAGTTGACTACGGCTTGACCCATGCTGCTGGAGTCGACGCGACGTGCGGCGGTCCATCGAGGTGCTCGTCAACGGCTTCCGTGTACTGGAGGTACTCAGGTGTTTGCAGGAATGCGGCGGCGTCATCGGCGGTCCGGTAGAGCTGGAACGCTCGGATGACGTCAGGCTCCTCATCGGGAAGGGTGTAGACGTAGGCGAGGTGATTCGGGTTGGCGATGATCGCCGGCTTCATGATCCGATTCCACACCGCCTCGGCTTTGGATCGCTGGCCCGATTTCGTTCGGTGCGTGATGAAAACGGCGTGAGCTGACATGGCGAGGGTCTACCCGACGCTGCGCCCGGTCCTCAATCGCCCCAGGTCCATCAGGAGAACACGTGCGGTCAGTTGGAATCTCGACGCCAGAACATGTGGTGAGTGACGCCGCTCGGGCTGGGAACGGTTTCATGGCGGAAGCGGTCGTCGACGTCGGCGGGCGCGTCCCAGAAGCGCACGCCGCGGCCGAGTGTGATCGGGGCCACGACGATGTGCATGTCATCGATGAGATCGGCGTCGAGGAACGACCGGATCGTGGTGGGACCTCCACCGACTCGAACATCGAGCCCATTCGCCGCATCCTTGGCGCGCTCGACGGCCCTGTGTGGGGTCGCGTCGACGAAGTGGAACGTCGTGTCGCTGAGGGTGAAGGACGGACGTTCGTGGTGGGTGAGGACGAAGACGGGTGTGTGGAATGGCGGGTTGTCGCCCCACCAACCGAGCCACTCGTGATCGTCCCACGGGCCTCGCTGGGGTCCGAACTTGTTGCGACCCATGATCTCGGCGCCGATGCCATGGGCGAAGTCGCGAGTGAAGTAGTCGTCGAGTCCACGCGTTCCACCGGGGTCGGTTCGGCCGGGCGAGCTGGCGGTCGCAGCGCCCCACTCCATCAACTCCGCCGGGTCGGCGTGCCCGAACGGCTTTTCCAGTGACTGGCCCTCGCCGGTCGCATAGCCGTCGGCCGACACCGTGAAGTTCTGCACTCTGACCCGCTGTTGCACCACACGCTCCTCGCTCGATATCCGGTTGCGTTCTGCAACCGGTCAGGCGTGACCATAGCTATACTGGTTGCATGACGCAATCGGATGGTCCGATCCGACTGGACGTGCCCGAAGGGCGGTCGGGGTGTCCGATCAACATGACGATGGAGTTGCTCGGGGATCGATGGAGCCTGATCGTGTTGCGCGACATCATGTTCGGTGGCCGAACACGATTCCGCGAACTGCTCAACAACTCCCTCGAAGGAATCGCCAGCAACGTGCTCGCTTCCCGACTCGCCAGACTCACCGGAGCCGGGCTGCTCGCACGTACACCCCAGCCCGGGCACGGCCAGAAGGTCGACTACTTCCTCACCGACGCCGCGATCGAACTCGTCCCACTCATCATCGAACTCGGCGACTGGGGATCGCGCTGGCTCCCCACCACTCCAGAACTCGCAGTCCGCGCTCGACTCGTCGCCGACGGCGGCCCCGACGTACGCGACCGGTTCATGGACGAACTCCGCACCATCCACATCGACCGCCAACCCCGACCCGACAACGGCGTCCTCGCTGAACTCGACGCCGCCTACCAACGCGAAACGGCAAACACCGCCGCCTGCGACCCATCGACCCGGAAGACGAAGGGACCCTCAGTTCTTGAATGATCAGCCGGTAACCCACGAAACGATGACGTTCGAGCGAAGAATCAACACCCCGCTCAGCCGATCGCGGTCGATATCAGCCAGTGGAACCTCCAGCCCGACGACGAGTCCACACTCGTCGCGATCACCGTGCAGGTCACCTCACTGGTCGGACACGGAATGTTCGACGGCTACCGCAACGGACACGAGCGCACCCTCGTTCACCGCGAGAAGTTCCTCTGATCCCGAATGTCCCGCACGGACCAGGCATCACGGCTGATCAACGCAACGGTGAGCCGCGTCTTCGCGGCTCTCGTCGATCGCGCTGCGCTCGAAACGTGGCTCCCGCCGACGGGCATGACCGGCCGGTTCGAGCACTTCGATCCGAGACCAGGAGGCTCATGTCGACTCGTGCTGACCTACGCCGATCCGTCGATCTCCGCCGGAAAAACCACGACCGGCTCCGACGTCATGACCGTCCGTTTCCTCGACATCGTTGCCGACGACCGTGTCGTGCAAGCGGTTGACTTCGACGCCGACACACCGAAGTTCGCCGGGACCATGACAATGACATGGTCCGTGCACCCGGAGGCTGGCCGCAGCCGGATCGAGATCATCGCTGACGGCGTTCCTGCCGGGATCTCCGCTGCAGACCACGCTGAGGGTCTCGCCTCATCCCTCGAGAACCTCGCTGCCTACACCGAGACGATCGAGCGGATACCAGTTCTGCGCAGCGGTTTGCTGCGAGGGATCTACTGATGATGCAGAATTGGTGGGTGGCATCGATCGACGATCTCGTCGTGTTGCGTCGGGCGAAGGACCGGATCGATCGGGAGTTCGCTCCGCGACTGCGCCGTGCGGGACCCGGCCGGCAACCTCATCCGCATTCAACAACGACCCTGACCCGACCACCGATCTCAAGGAGCAACGCATGCCGATGGAAGAAGGCCCTGACGGGGTGATCCTGCTGTCGGGTGGCAACCCGCAGATCGCCAAGGGCGACGGGCGCGAGCCGGTGCAGGCATACCTCGACGCCATGCCCGGCTGGAAGGGCGAGATCGGCCGCCGCCTCGATGCGCTGGTCGTCGACGAGGTGCCTGAGGTGCGTCAAGCGGTGCGGTGGAACTCGCCGTTCTACGGCATCGATGACAACGGATGGTTCTTCAGCATGCACTGCCTGACCGACTACGTGAAGGTCACCTGGCTCAACGGCGCCGAACTCGACCCGAAACCACCGGAGACATCGAAGCAGACCCAGGTGCGCTACTCGAACATTCGCGAGAACGACGAGATCGACGACGCTCAGTTCCGCGACTGGATCCGCCAGGCCGCCTCGATACCCGGTCAGGAGACGTTCTGATGAAGACCTGACGTGTCGCCAACTCGGTGGGCCCTGCGACCGACCGCACCATGGTGACAGTGCCGACGATGTCATCAACGCCCACGACCAGCACCTGCGCCAAGTGGTCGCCGACGACCCCGCTGACTGAAGCCCCTCCACCCGACATCCTGTGGTGCGGGCTCGTCGCGCACAACAACTCCGCCTTCGAACCGACTGATCTGCGCTCTATCGGCACGTTCGATCCGTCGTCCCCGCTCAGATCGAGCAGGCTTCGGCCGCACTCGACGGGGCGCTCTCCGCTGAAGGGGGCGCTGGCAGCCGCTCGAGATTCCCGTTCCGGTGTGCTTGTTCGGCGAGTCGGCTCGCACCGGCTCTCATCCTTCGATCTGGGCGTTCGCTTCCGCATCGAGGACCGATGGTGGCATGTCGATCACTTCTGCGTCGTCGGTGAACGCCACGGCCATCACGATGCCGTCCGCGCCGAGCGGTGTTCCTGCGAGTTGTTCGGTGACGACGACGCGGTTCGCCGGGTCCGCAGGATCGGGCCAGACTACGACGGCCAACGATCCGGCCTCGTCGCCGCACCCGGTTTCGAGTTCGGAGAGTTGGATCCCGTCGGCCTGGGCTGTCGGGAACCTCATACTCTCGTCGTCGAGGACGACGCCGTAGTTGGCGAGGAACGTTCCGAGCGTGGCATCGGCTCCGGTGCTCTTGGAGCTGAACGGGTGGACATGAATCAAGCCATCGTCGTGTGAATGGATCCCTGTCTCGAGGAACCCTTCGTTGATCGGCTGCCCTTGCGCATCTCTGTCTTCGAGGTCGCCGTTCAGCTCGATCCACTCTCCACACACGTTGATGCCGTACGGGATGTGCCAGTGATCCGTGAGTGACGGCCCCTCACGAGCCAGCCCCTGATGCGGATCCGGCGGTGTGGGCTGCTGCGCCGCCGGGAGTGGTGCTGTGGTGCGGAACTGGGTGAGGGCCACGACCCCGCCTGCGACGAGCAGACCGGCAGCTGACGCCACCAGGAGCCGGGGCCGCCACAAGTTCGATGAGGGGTGCTCGGACTTGGATCGTGGCTTCGTGACGTCGGTGGGGTCGATGGTGATGTTCGTTCGTTCGGCTCGTTCGTTCATTCGATCGGCCAATTGCTGTTCGAAGTCGTTCATGAGAGTTCCTTTCGCAAGGTTCGGAGTGCTCGGTCGATCCACGGGCCGACCGACCCCGGTGGGCAACCAATGGTTTCGGCGATCTCGGCGGTGGTGCATCCGGCGTAGAAGCGCAGCACGACTGCTGCGCGTTGGTTGAACGGGAGCCGCCCGAGGACGTCATCCAACACGTCGGGTTCACCCGTTCGTTCAGCATTGGCGACGGGGCGGAGTCGTGTGAGCAGCCGGCGCTGGGTGCCCCGCCGGCGTGCGTGATCGCGACAGCCGTTCAGAACCGCACGGTTCAGGTACGGGCCGGGCTCGTCGAGGTCGTTCCAGCGGCGATACATCGCAGCCAACGCATCGTGCACGACATCGTTCGCTGCGTCGTCTGAACCCAGCAGTAACGCGGCACGCCGTACCTGGCCTTCTGCTTCAGCGACGTAGAACGCGTCGAAGCCCGAGCAGTCGTGTTCGCTTTCGCGTTCGGCCTGGCTCATCTCGTTCACACCATGTTCCACGCACGAGCATGGCAATCAGATACAGAAAGTTCTGCTGGCCGAATCGAACCCTGGCGGAGGCCTCCGGCGGTGCGGGCCAGTCGACCAAGCGGCGAAACGCAGTCAAGCCGATCGACGCGCGCGAAAGCTGGACGAGCCGGTCGAGGAGATCGGCTGCGCCTGAACATTGGTGGTTCACCGGCGGGCGACCAGTAATCGCCGAGGGCGCCCCCACCGTCCCTGGGTAGCATCACTCGTCCTATGACGATGTCTGCCGACCAGCTCCGTGACTCTTTCACGGGGTTCTTCGCGGAGAAGGGCCACCACGTCGTGCCTTCGGCGAGCCTGATCCCGCACGACCCGACCGTGATGTTCAACGTCGCGGGCATGGTGCCGTTCAAGTCGTACTTCACGGGCGACGAACAGGCGCCGTACGAGCGTGCAACGGCGTCGCAGAAGTGTGCGCGTGCCGGCGGCAAGCACAACGACCTCGACGACGTCGGTCGGACGAAGCGCCACCTCGTCTTCTTCGAGATGCTCGGCAACTTCAGCTTCGGCGACTACTTCAAGGAACGAAGCGATCGCCTGGTCCTGGGAACTCGCCACCGAAGTGTGGGGCATCGACGGTGACCGCATCTGGGTCACGGTGCACGAGTCCGACGACGAGGCCGAAGCGATCTGGCACGAGCAGGTCGGTGTCCCGATGGAGCGCATCCAGCGGCTCGGGGACAAGGACAACTACTGGCAGATGGGCGAGACCGGCCCGTGCGGGCCGTGCAGTGAGCTGCACATCGACCGCGGGCCGGCGTTCGGCCCCGACGGCGGTCCGCTCGGCGACCCGTTCGGTGACCGGTTCATGGAGTTCTGGAACCTGGTCTTCATGCAGTTCAACCAGTCGTCGGACGGGACGCGCACACCGCTGCCCAAGCCGTCGATCGACACCGGCGCCGGACTCGAGCGGATCCTGGCGTTGATGCAGGGCATCGACTCGGTGTGGGAGACCGACCTGATGATGCCCCTCATCGACCGGGCTCAGTCGCTGACCGGCAAGACCTACAAGGTCGGCGACTACGAGGATCGTGACAGCTTCGGCCTGCGCGTCCTGGCCGAGCACGCTCGTTCGGGCGCAATGCTCGTCAACGACGGCGTGTTCCCGTCCAACGAGGCTCGCGGCTACGTCCTGCGCCGCATCATCCGGCGCGCCGTGCGCTTCGCCTACATGCTCGGCACCGACAAGCTCGTCATGCCGTCGCTCACCGAGACCGCCATCTCCGTGATGGGCAACGCCTACCCCGACCTGATCAAGAACCAGGACTTCATCACGAACGTCATCACCCGTGAGGAGGAGAGCTTCCGTCACACGCTCAAGAACGGGCTGTCGATCCTCGACACCGAACTCGAGAACGATCCGAACGAGCTGAGCGGCTCGACGGCGTTCCTGCTGCACGACACCTACGGGTTCCCCCTCGAACTCACCCAGGAGATCGCTTCCGAGCGTGACGTCGTCGTGGACCTCGACGGATTCAACACCGAGATGAACGAGCAGCGGTCGCGCGCCAAGGCCGCTGCCAAGGGCGCCGTCGACGACGCCACGCTCGATCAGTACCGAGAAGTCGCGTCCCAGTTCGGCACGACCGAGTTCCTCGGCTACACCGATGATGCGGCCGAGGCCCGAGTGCTGGCCGTGCTCGACGGCAACGAGGACGGCACCGTCGAGATCTTCCTCGACCGCACACCGTTCTACGCCGAGTCGGGTGGCCAGATCGGCGACACCGGCACGATCACCACCGAGACCGGCACCGCCGAAGTGCTCGACTGCACGTTCGCCATCCCGAACCTTCGCCGTCACACAGCGCGCATCGTCGACGGCACCGTCACCGCTGGACAATCGGCACAGGCGGCGATCGACGTGGATCGCCGCGAGAAGATCCGCCGCAACCACACGGGCACGCACCTGCTCCACGACGCCTTGCGCAAGGTGCTCGGCGAACACGTGAAGCAGGCCGGCTCCTGGGTCGGCCCCGACCGGCTCCGCTTCGACTTCTCGCACTACGAGGCGGTCACGCCGGAACAGATCGCCGAGATCGAAGCGATCGCCAACGCACAAACACTGGCGAGCAGATCGACGCGCACGTTCGAGACGACGAAGGACGAAGCCGAAGCGCTGGGTGCCATCGCGTTCTTCGGTGACAAGTACGGCGACATCGTCCGCGTGCTCGAAGCGGGTGACACCATCGAGTTGTGCGGTGGCACGCACGTCCGCTCGACGGGCGACATCGGCATGGTCAAGGTCGTCAGCGAAGCATCGATCGGCTCGAACCTGCGCCGCATCGAGGCGTTCACCGGCGCCGGCTCGGTCGCACTGCTGCAGCGCGACGAAGCGCTCATCTCGGATCTCGCCGGCCTCGTGGGGACGAGCACCGAGGAAGTCGCCGACGGCGTGCAACGCAAGCTGGACGAGATCAAGTCGCTCCAAGCCGAGATCAAGGGACTGCGCAGCCAGTTGGCGATGGGTCGGGCGACCGAGCTGGCCCAGATCGCGAACGACGGCGTCGTGGTCACCCAGGTCGATCAGCTCGAACCGGGCGAGTTGCGCGAACTCGCCATCGCCGTCCGCAACCAGCCCGAGGTGCACACCGTCGTCATCGCCGGCGAGACGCCATCGGGCGGTGTGTCGCTCGTGGCGGCCGTGCCGAAGGACAGCACCAGCCCGGCGTCGCTGCTGCTCAAGGATGCGGCCAAGGCCGTGGGCGGAGGAGGCGGCGGCAAGGGTGACATCGCTCAGGCCGGCGGCAAGGAC
This sequence comes from Ilumatobacteraceae bacterium, assembly GCA_963797925.1. Taxonomy (GTDB): domain Bacteria; phylum Actinomycetota; class Acidimicrobiia; order Acidimicrobiales; family Ilumatobacteraceae; genus Ilumatobacter_A. The sequence continues at coordinate 1,818,187 of CAWCQZ010000004.1, forward strand.
CCTTCGGGCATCCCCGAGGCGCTCGCCATCGCAGCGGCGGCCATCCCCGGCTTCTCGTGACGTCGGGCCCAGGGCCCGGTGCCCCGGCGCGGCGCATCCCTGGCGTTCGAGCACTCGGTGTCGACCTCGGGTCCAAGCGGGTCGGCATCGCCGTCTCGGACACGTCGGGAACGATCGCGTCGGCGTTGACGACCGTGCACCGCTCGAAGAGCCGGCGCCACGACCACTCCGAGATCGCCAAGCTCGTGAAGATCGAGGAATGCGAGGTCGTCGTGGTCGGTCTGCCGCTGTCGCTCGACGGCACGCACGGCCCGGCGGCGAAGTCTGCTGTGAAGGAGGCGAAGCAGTTGGAGGAGAACGTCGGGGTGCCCGTCGAGATGTACGACGAGCGCTTCACCACCGTCACGGCAGAACGGCACATGATGGAGGTCGGCCTCGACGCGAAGCAGCGCCGCAAGGTCGTCGACAAGGCCGCAGCGGCAGTGATCCTCCAAGGATGGCTTGACCACCGTCGCAACACCTGGCCAACTAACGTGGAGACGTGACGACCGATCTGGATCCACTGCTGCCGGAGGCCGAGGTCGATGCCGCGGACCGCCCGGCCATCGACTGGCCGACCGACCCGTGGGACAACTCCGACCGAACCGGCACCGTCGAGCGCCTCCGCCGCCAGACCCGGCCGCTCAAGTGGGCCGTCTACAGCGTGCTGTGTCTGTCGATCGTCGCGATCATGATCGCCGGGGCCGTCGGCTGGTGGTACCTCCAGCGCCTCAACCCGCCCGGCGACCCCGGTCCGGTGGAAGGCTTCACGGTTGCGGAGGGAGAGACGCTCGAGTCGCTCTCGGAACGACTCGAGGACGAAGGATTCGTCGAGGACGCAGGCGTGTTCGTCCAGTACGTCGAGAACAAGGTCGGTGACGACGACGAGTTCGAGATCGTCCCCGGGTTCTACGAACTCCGACCCGGAGACCACGTCGGCAACGTGATGGGCCGCCTCGGCGTCCCTCCGGCGCAGACCTCACGCAGCGTCACCTTCCCGGAAGGCTTCACGTTGGCCCAGATGGCTCGACGCGTCGGCACCGAGTTCGAGACGCTCAGCGCCGACGGCTTCACCGCCGCCACGCAGGACGAGTACATCCTTCCCTGGGAACCCCCAGGCGGTGCCGCGTCACTCGAAGGTCTCCTGTTCCCCGACACCTACGACGTGTCGAACGCCGACAGTGAAGGCCAACTCGTCCAGCGGATGATCGACATCATGCAGCGGGTCGGCAACCAGGAGGACATCGTCACGAAAGGCGCGGCACTCGGCCGCACTCCGTACGAGATCCTGATCATCGCCTCCATGATCGAGAAGGAGGCAAAGGTCCCCGAAGACCGGGCGACGCATCTCGCGGGTCATCCACAACCGACTCTTCGTCACCCAGAGCAACCCCGACGAAGAGCCGTTCCGGCTGCAGATCGACGCGGCCGTGCTCTACGGCCGCAATCAGCTCGGTATCGACCCGGACACGCCGTTCTCCGAGGTCCGACAGATGCCGAGCGATTGGAACACCTATCTGCTCCCGGGCCTGCCGAAGACGCCGATCGCCAGCCCCGGCCGAGCGTCGATCGAAGCGGCACTCAACCCGGCACCGAATCCGGCGCCGGGTGACCCGATCTGCCGCGATCTCCCGCAACCCGACCAGTGCTTCTACTTCTTCTACGTGCTCGCGGACGAGGATGGCAGCCATGTGTTCGCCGCCACCGGTGAGCAGCACGAAGCCAATGTCCAGGTGGCGCGGCAGGCGGGTCTGCTCTGACGCGCCTGGCAGCGGTCATCGGCTCGCCGGTCGCACACAGTCTGTCGCCCGCCATCCATCGGGCCGCGTTCGCGGCGGCCGGAGTCGATTGGACCTATGCAGCACTGGAGGTCGCCCCAGGGGCGGCTGCCGACGCCCTCGCTGCGATGCGCACGCTCGGCATCGGTGGCCTGTCGGTCACGATGCCGCACAAGGAGGCCGTTGCCGATGCCGTCGACCGCCTCGATCCAGCAGCACGCACGCTCCACTCGGTGAACACGGTGAGCTGGGACGGTGACCAACTCGTCGGCTCGTCGACGGACGGCGCCGGCTTCGTCGCCTCGCTCGCAGATGCCGGAGTGAGCGTCGACGGTGCGAAGGTCGCCGTGATCGGCGCGGGGGGAGCGGCACGATCAGTGATCGACGCACTCGCTCGGGCGGGAGCCAGCGACATCACGGTGCTCAACCGCACGCAGGATCGAGCCGAGGCCGCAGCAGCGCTGACGCCTGTGGCCTCACCCGGAATCATCAGCGACATCAGCCGAGCCGACATCGTCGTCAACGCCACGAGCGTCGGCATGGGCGACGATCGATCGCTTCCGTGCGACCCCGAACTCCTGAACGACGGCCAGACCGTCGCCGACCTCGTCTACCACCCGCTCGAGACGCCGTGGCTCGCCGCAGCCGCACGGCGCGGTGCCCGCACGGTCGACGGGCTCGGCATGCTCGTGCACCAGGCAGCGCTGCAACAGCGCATCTGGCTCGGCGACGACGCCGTGATCGACACCGCGGCGATGCGCGCGGCAGCCGAGCGATCGCTCAGCTGACTTCCCACCACGGAGCGTCGGGCCAGGAACTCGACCCCACGTAGGCCAGCGTGAAGCCGATTCCCTGGTTTCGGCCGACGGGGTAGATCGAGTCCAGGTCGATGACCGGGCCGTGTCCGTCGGGGTCCGGGCACGGGTCGAGGGGCTCGACGCCGGCGAACGCCGGCTGCGGGCAGGGCCTGCTGTCGAGGAACGCCATCTTGCGAGAGATGTAGTCACCGGCGGCATATCCGCCTTCGTTTCTGAGGTGGATGCCGTCGGTCGCGAACCACTGCGTCTGATCACGTGCGTACTCGGCCCAGTCGGCGACGACGACCTCGGGGTAGGTGCCGTCGTCCACGATCTGCTTCAACGTGGCGTTGCTCCGCTCGAACACTTCGGCGAACCCTGCTTGGCCGGGGGACGTGTAGGTCACGTTCGAGCGCAGCGTGAGCCACACGATCCGTTCGTACCCGTGCGAACGGGCGAGCGTCACGATGTCCTCGACGTCCTCGGTGAACCGGTTGTCGCTGTCGTTGTAGCCCGTGGCGACGATCAGTGTCTCGTAACCAGCTCCTCGTTCGTCCACCTCGTCGTAGAGCGTCTCCGGCACGTAGTCGTTGTAGTTCTCACACGACGTGGCGACGCGGCGACGACAGGACTTCAGCGACAGTGTCTGCTCGAACCCCTGCACCTGGTCGACGCCGGTGTAATTCGCCATGCCGAGCCACGCCGAGTCGCTGACCAACAGCGCCCGATCCGAAGAACTCGGCAGCGTCGGTACCGGTCGACGCACCGCTTGCTCCTGAACCGTTGCCGCCTCGTCGAACGGTGGAGCGGTCGCAGCGTCCGCCAGAGTCGCCGTGGTGAGCGCGCCAGCGGCCACGACGAGGAGCGAAAGGGTGGTTCGACGCATCTCGCAAGTATGCCGCTCCCACCGCTCGGTAGCCTTGCAGTGATGCTCAGGTACCTGACCGCCGGCGAATCGCACGGCCAAGCCCTCGTCGTGACGATCGAAGGCCTTCCCGCCGGCCTGGAGATCACCGTCGAGCAGATCCAAGCCGAGATGGGCCGCCGCCGCCTCGGCTACGGGCGTGGGCCCCGTCAACGGTTCGAGGCCGATGAGTTGACGCTGATCGGCGGCGTCCGCCACGGGCGCACGCTCGGGTTCCCCCGTTGCGATCGAGATCAAGAACTCCGAATGGTTCCGCAGCGACAAGTGGCACGAGGAGATGGACCCGGCTCCCGGCGAGACCAAGGCGCCGCTCACCCAGGTCCGCCCTGGCCATGCAGACCTCACCGGCATGCAGAAGTACGGATTCACCGACGCCCGAGACGTACTCGAACGGGCGAGTGCCCGTGAAACCGCAGCGCGCGTCGCCGCCGGTGCGATCGCGAAGCAGTTGCTCAAGCCGCTGGGCGTGGAGATCCTGTCCCATGTGATCCAGATGGGCCACGTCCGAGTGCCGGACGGAGCAGCTCGCCCGACGCCCGCCGAGTTGGATCGCGTCGACGACAACCAGGTGCGCTGCTTCGACCTCGCCACGAGCGAGGAGATGATCACCGAGATCAAGGCCTGCGCCAAAGAGGGCGACTCGCTCGGCGGTGTCGTCGAAGTGCTCGGGTTCGGCGTGCCCGTCGGCCTCGGTTCCCACGTCCACTGGGACCGAAAGATCGACGGCATGCTCGCTCAAGGATTGATGAGCATCCAGGCGATCAAGGCCGTCGAGATCGGCGACGGCTTCGACGTCGCAGGTCGTCGCGGCAGCAACGCACACGATCCGATCTCCTGGGATTCGGAGAACTCGGCGTACCGGCGTGGGAGCACGCTCGCCGGAGGCACCGAAGGCGGCATGACGACCGGGGAGCTCCTCGTCGTTCGAGCCGCCATGAAGCCGCTCGCCACACTGAACAAGCCGACACTCGAGACCGTCGACACCGCCACCAAGGAGTCGGGTGTGTCGTTCAAGGAGCGCACCGACGTCACCGCTGTGCCTGCGATGGGCGTGGTCGCCGAGACGATGGTCGCACTCACGCTCGCAGGGGAGGCGCAGCGCAAGTTCGGTGGCGACTCGGTCGACGAGTTCGTCCGCAACGCCCACAACTTCGCCGCGACGCTGTGATGCGCTTCGACACGTCCGCCCCGGTCCGGCTGGCCTGATGGGGACCTGCACCGACAGCCACATCGTGCTCGTCGGGATGATGGGCGCGGGCAAGTCGTCGGTGGGTCGGGTGCTGGCGCGCAAGCTCGGACGCGAACTGCTCGACAGTGACGAGATGATCGAAGCTCGCACGGGTCGCACCGTTCGAGAGATCTGGGCCGCCGACGGTGAGCCCGCGTTCCGCGAACTGGAGACCGAGGTGCTGCGTGACGCGGTGGCTGCCACATCGCCGTCGATCATCGCCGCAGCCGGTGGCGTCGTGCTCAGTGCCGACAACCGAGCCGTGCTGAAGGGCGCAGGCGCCCACGTCGTGTGGCTCCTGGCCGACGTGGAACTCCTGCTCGATCGAGTCAAGGCCGGGATGCACCGTCCGCTGTTGGACGACGACCCGGAAGGCACGCTGAGGAGGATGTACGACGAGCGCAGCGACCTGTACCAGGAGGTGGCGGACGCCATCGTCTCGGTCGACAACCGGTCGATCAACGACGTGGCGGGGGCGGTGTTGCGATGCGCCGGGTGACCGTGCCACTCGCCGACCGCCCGTACGACGTCGTCGTCGGGAGCGGCAGCATCGCTGCGCTGCCCGACCTGGTTCCGTCGTCGGCGCAGCGCGTCGCCGTGGTCACGCAGCCCGGCATCCCGGCGCAGTTCCGAGAAGTCGGCGCCTTCCTGCCGGACCTCGATGTCGAGGTGTTCGAGATCGGGGTCGGTGAACGGGCCAAGACGCTGACGACCATCGAAGCGCTGACGACCTCGTTCGCCCGGATGGGCCTCACTCGCAACGACGTGATCGTCGGGGTCGGCGGCGGCATGGTCACCGACGTGGCCGGATTCGCTGCAGCGTCGTGGCACCGTGGTATCCCCGTCGTGCACGTGTCCACCTCGCTGCTCGGGATGGTCGACGCAGCGATCGGCGGCAAGACCGGTGTCAACCTGGCTGCGGGCAAGAACCTCGTCGGGGCGTTCTGGCAGCCGTCCGGAGTGGTGTGCGACCTCGATGCGCTCGCCTCGCTACCGCCCCGCGAGATGCGTTGCGGTCTCGGCGAGATGGCGAAGTACCACTTCCTCACCGGCGACGACCTGCTCGCCATGGAACTCGAGGAACGCATCGCTCGGTGCGTCGAGATCAAGGCCGAGGTCGTCGCGTCCGACGAGCGTGAGGGTGGGCGTCGAGCGCTGTTGAACTACGGCCACACCTTGGCGCACGCGTTGGAGATCGCGACCGACCACGAACTGGCCCACGGCGAAGCGGTCGCCATCGGCCTGATCTATGCGGCCGAACTCGGCTTCGAGTTGGGCCGGATCGACCGTGCCCGAGTCGACCAGCACGTTGCGGTCGTGGCGGGGGAGTACGACCTGATGACACGCCCGCCCGTCGGGCCTCGGCGTCGACGAACTCGTCGGATTGATGCATCGCGACAAGAAGGCGCTGCACGGCCTGACGTTCGTGCTGGACGGTGCCGACGGTGTCGAGGTGGTGCAGCGAGTCGACGAGGCGCCGGTTCGTGCAGCTCTCGCACGGTTCCTCGGATGAAAGCGATCGATCACGCCGAGTCGGATCGACCGCGTGGCCGAGGCGATCGGCGCAGACACGCTGCTCGTCACCGACCTCACAGATCTTCGTTGGTTGACGGGGTTCGACACATCGCACGGCTGGGCTGTCGTGCGCGACGGAGAAGTCTGCGTCGGAACCGATGGGCGCTACGGCGAGAAGGCCGTTGCGGAGACAGCCGGCACCGGCGCATCGCTCATCGTGGAGCAGGATCGCAGCGACCTGCACGACCGGATGATGACGCTCCTGACGGGCACAACCGTGTTGGTCGACGCGTCACGGGTTCCGCATCGCTTGTGGACGGACCTCGCTGCACGAGGCCTCGGGCTTCGTCACACCGAATCGGTGGTCGCCACGCTGAGACAGGTCAAGGACGCTGCCGAGATCGAGCGGATCGAGGAGGCTGCACGAATTGCAGACGCTCGCGCTCGCCGAGGTCGAACCGATGCTGTTCGATCGACCGAACGAGTTGGACGTACGAGCCGAACTCGAAGTACCGGATGGTGCGTCACGGCGCGGACGACCGGAGCTACCCGACGATCGTCGCCAGTGGTCCCGAACACGGCGCTCGTCCACACCATGGTGCCAGCCGTCGAACCATCGTCGAGGGCGACACGTTGATCATCGACGTCGGTGCCCTCGTCGACGGCTATCACTCCGACATGACCCGGTCGTGGGTCATCGGCGAGGCGAGCGCCGAGCAGCGCGACATCTACGTCCTCGTCGCCGAAGCACAACAGGCCGGTCTCGACGCCACGGTCGCCGGCGGGAGCTCCCGGGCCGTCGATGCCGCCTGTCGTGACGTCTTCGAGGCGGCCGGCCGACTGCAGGAGTACCTCCACGGCACCGGCCACGGGGTGGGTCTCGACATCCACGAGACCCCGTTCCACAACCGAACCACCGACGTCACGCTGGAAGCCGGCATGGTGGTGACCATCGAGCCCGGCCTCTATCGTGGAGGATTCGGCGGCTTCCGGATCGAGGATCTGGTTCTGGTCACCGAGCACGGCCACCGGGTGCTGACGCATTCACCGAAACGAGAGTTGTAACCGACATGCCCCAGATCTCCGTGAACGACCTGAAGAACGGCATCACGCTCGAACTCGACAACAACCTGTTCCAGGTCGTGGAGTTCCAGCACGTCAAGCCGGGCAAGGGTGGCGCGTTCGTGCGTTCGAAGATCCGCAACGTGCGTACCGGCGCCGTGATCGACAAGACCTTCAACGCCGGCATCAAGGTGGAACAGGCCATCGTCCAGCGCGAGGACATGCAGTACCTGTACCACGACGGCACGGACTACGTGTTCATGAACACCAAGACCTTCGAGCAGACCAACGTCGCCGAAGTCGCCCTCGGCGAGGCGAAGGACTACCTCATCGAGCAGATGATCGCTCAGATCGCGTTCTACAACGGCGAGATCATCGGCGTCGAGATCCCAGCGTCGGTCGGAGTTGACCATCACGATGACCGAGCCGGGTCTGCAAGGCGACCGGTCGAGCGGTGGCACGAAGCCGGCCACACTCGAGACCGGCAAGGAGATCAAGGTCCCGCTGTTCATCGAGATCGGTGAAAAGGTGCGCGTCGACACACGCACCGGCGACTACATGACGCGCGTCTGATGGCGCTGATTCCCCGTCCGGACGAGCGGTCCGAAGGCAGAGAACGTGCGTTGTACCTGCTGTACGAGGCCGAGTCGAAGGGCATCACGCCAGTCGAGGCACTCGAACTCCAGGTGCTCGAGCCCGACGAGTTGACGCGGACACTGGTCCGCGGTGTGGCCGAACATCGGGATCGACTGGACGCGGCGATCGACGAACGCGCCACCGGCTGGACGTTGGCGCGGATGCCCGTGATCGACCTGAACGTGCTGCGGATCGGCGCCTTCGAACTGGCCGAGCGGCCCGACGTGCCGACCGCCGTCGTCCTGGACGAGGCGGTGCGGCTCGTGAAGCAGTTCTCCACCGACGACAGCAGTCGCTTCGTCAATGGTGTGCTCGCCGCGCTGGTTGCCGACCTCCGGGACTGATTCTCGGCCACACTGGTCGTCATGACAGTGCTCGAACGCGCACCGCGAAAGGGGGAGACGGAGGAGGAGCAGGTCGAGTCGACCGTGCCGATCTCGCCTCACTGGTGGTCGCGTTCGCAGTGGCGTCGGGTCACGACGCCGCAGGTGGTCATCGTCGGACTCGTCGTGCTCTACACGACGTACTTCACGCAGCGATCGCTGAACATCCATCACGCGCTCGGCACCGCCTCCTACGACTCGGCGCTCTACGACCAGGGGCTCTGGCTCCTGTCGCGAGGTGAGACCCCGTTCGTCACCCTGATGGGCCGGAACCTGTTCGGCGACCACACCTCGTTCATCCTGGTGCTGCTGGTGCCGTTCTACTGGGTCTGGCCATCGGTCGGTGTGCTCTTCTTCGCACAGTCCGCAGCGATCGGCGCTGGCGCGCTCCCTGTCTTCCTCGTCGGCCGGACCCGGTTGCGCAGCGAGTGGTTGGCGCTCGTCCCGGCTGCGGCGTACCTCGTTCACCCCGCCGTCGGCCACACCAACCTGGAGAACTTCCATCCGGACTCGTTCCTCGGCGTGTTCATCGGGTTCGCCATCTGGGCCGCGCTCGACCGGAAGTGGAAGACGTATCTCGTGTTCCTCGTCCTCGCGCTCTCGGTCAAGGAGGACGTCTCACTCGTCCTCGTCCCGCTCGGCGTGTGGATCGCGGTGAAGCGCGACCGTCGCATCGGGCTCGCCACGGTCTTCGGAAGCATCGCATTCATGGCCGTCGCGATGTTCGTGGTGATGCGTGGCCTGATCGGTGTGCCCACGCGCAACACCTGGCGGTTCCCGTTCAGCGAACCCGACGACTCCACGGTGGGCGCAGCGCTGCGCGTGGTGGGCAAGACCTTCACCGACCCGAAGGCACTGTGGGATCACCTCACGAGCGACGACCGGCCCTTCTACCTGGTGCAGATGACCGCGCCGTTCGCCTGGCTGTTCTTCCGCAAACCGTGGGTGGCGGCGATCAGCGCACTCGTGCTGTTCACGAACATTCTCAGCACGTTCTGGTATCAGTACCAGATCGAGTACCACTACGGCCTGGTGGCGTTGCCGGCGCTGAGCATCGGCACGGTCTGCGCGATTGCGGCGATGCGTGACGAGTATCGGGTGAGGTCGTTCACCGTTCCCGTCCGTACCGTCGCGATCGGCGCCGTCGGCGTTGCTGCGTTGGTGTCGTCCATGCTGTGGGCGCCGGTGCCGTGGGGGCGAACGCCGCTGTTCTACGGTCAGCCGGACAATCCGTGGGCGAACTCTGCGCACGCGACATCATCGAGCTGGTCCCTGACGACGCGGTCGTTGCAGCGCACTACCGGATCACGCCGCACATCGCGCACCGCACCGAGGTCTACCAGTTCCCGGTGCCGTTCCGAGCCGTGCTGTACGGCCCGAACGGCATCGTCGACGGGCCGCGCCTCCCCGACCGGGCGGAGCGGGTGGAGTTCATCGTGTTGCCGATCCCCGGCGCCGGCCCGACGGCGTTCCCGGCGGCGGACTGGATGGTGGTCAGCCCGGCGTTCGACCTGGTCGAAGCCAACGACTACTGGGCCCTCTACGTCCGCGACCGGGACGTGCCACTGCCCGAATGAGGGAACGGCACTCCCGGGTGCCGTTCGCTCACCGTTGTCGCTCGACGTGCGTGCTCGACGTGCGGGGAGCGACGTGCGGGGAGCGGACCATGCGGATGTCGTATCGACGTGGCACCATCGGGTCATGACGTTCGAGACCGACATCACCCGTGGCGACGACGGCAGCCTCACCGGACCTTTTCGTGCGCCCGCCCAGATGCTCCACGACCAGGAGTACGGCGGCCACGCCAGCGTCCACGACGATGCCCAAGCCGCCAAGCTCGGCCTCGCCGGCGCGCCGATCGAAGGTCCGACGCACTTCAGCCAGTTCGATGCGCTCGCCGTCGAACACTGGGGCCAGACCTGGTTCGAGTCCGGCTGCATCAGCTCGCACTTCTTGAACATGGTCGTCGAGGGCGAAGAGGTGCAGGCGTCGCTCGTGGCGAACGGCGACCACTCGGCAGCGATCCACGCCGTCAAGTCGGACGGCACGCCGGTTCTCAACGGCACGGCGTCGATCGGCACCGACACGTCGACCGAACTCGACGTGCGCCGTGAGCGTGGTCTGGGCGACCCGGGAGAGTTGCACATCGTCGACCAGTTGGAGATCGGGATGACATCGGACCCGGTGACGGTGACCATGGAACTCGACTCCCACAACGGTGCCCTCTATCCGTTCACGCTGGCACAGAAGCTGGAGAGCATCACCGAACGGTCGACCTGGTACGACAGCGATTCGCCGTGGGGCGGCCCGATCGTTCCGACCGAGATGTTGAGTGTCCTCGCCCATCAAGCGGGCGCGCACTTCCCGGTGCGCGGCCCGGCGATCGGGCTGTTCATCGACCTCGAGGTGCGCTTCGTCGACGGACCCGTCTTCGTTGGTCGTCCCTACGTCGTGCAGCACGCCCTCGTGGGGATCGGCCAGAGCCGGGCCGTGGAGTCGTACTGGACCGAGTCCACGGTCGTCGACGCCGACACGGGCACGCACGCGGCAACGGTGCTGCTGCACCAAGGCGTGTTCAAAGCGTCGTATGCGGGCTACCCGACGCCGTCGCCCGTCTCGGAAGGATAGAACACGCCGAGCTGGCGGCGGATCTCGTCCATCAGCTCCATGTTGGTGAGCGTCGCATTCCACGTCTGGATGTCCGACTCGATGTGGCCGCCGCGGATCCGTTCCATCGTGTGTTCCGCTTCGTGAGCCAGGCCCCGATTCGGCGTCTCGACGCGCTCACTCTCACCGTCGACGGTGATCGTGAACGCGGACGGGAACCAGAACGGTGCGTGGATCTCGATCTGGCCGACCGTGCCCACGATGCGGGCGGTCAGGTCGGACCTGCCGTCGAGTGACGTCGAGAACGTCGTCACGGCGCCGGACTCGTGGAGCAACGACCCGGCCACGGCGGCATCGACGCCACCGGCGGTGAGTCGACCCAGTGCACGGACGTCCGTTGGCTCGCCGAGCAGGAACCGGGAGATCGACAGCGGGTAGATGCCGAGGTCGAGCAATGCGCCGCCACCCATGTCGAGGCGTCGATGGCGTCCGTTCGGATCCGGGATCGGAATCGCGAAGTTGGCGTCGATCGAGACGATGTCGCCGATGGCACCCGCCTCGATCCGGTTCCGCACTTCGTGCCAACCGGGCATGAACCAGCTCCACATCGCTTCCATCAGGAACCGCTCGTTGCGGCGAGCTGCGGCGACCATCGCCTCCGCCTCGGGTCGGTTGAGCGCGAACGCCTTCTCGCACAACACGTGTTTGCCGGCGTCGAGAGCCTCGATGGTCATGCCGTGGTGCTCGTGATGCGGCGACCCGATGTAGATCACGTCGATCTCGGGATCGGCACAGAGCGCCGTGAACGACCCGTGAGCGTTCGGGATGGAGTGTTCTGCGGCGAAGGCGTCGGCAGTGTCTTGCGTGCGTGATCCGACGGCGACGATGTCTGCGCCGTCGACTCCCGCGAGTGCCGTGGCCATGGAGCCCGAGATGTTGCCGGTCGAGGCAATGCCCCAGCGAATCGGTGTCATCCCCGAAAACTAGAGCAACGACTCGATGTACGCAGCGACCGAGTCGTCACCGTGATCGCCGATGATCTCGTCGGCGACGTCCTTCGCAGCGTCGACCGCGTTGCCGACGGCGATGCCCCGCCCGGCCCACGAGAGCATCTGGCGGTCGTTGTGGTTGTCGCCGAATGCGATCACGTCGTCAGCGGTGAATCCCAGCGGTTCGATGACGTGCGCGAGGGCTCGGGACTTGTCGACGTCGACTCCGGTGATCTCGACGAACGAGACACCGGAACAGCCGAGCGTGAGTGGCGCCGGCAGCAGCGGTTCGAGCTGGTCGGCGAGTTGGCGGCCGATGAGATCGGAGTGGCGCACCATCACCTTGGTCACCGGATCGTCGCCGTTCGGTCGCGGCCCCGGTGCATGCATCAACAGGTCCTCGTGTTGGCGGGCGATGTCGTCGAAGTCGTGGTCCCAGGCCGAGGAGTCGGCCAGTTCCCAGCAGTACGAGAGCCCGGCGAAGCCGTTGTCCAACGAGGTGAACAGCGCTGCGAGATGCCCGGCATCGATGGGGAATCGGTGGGCTGTCGTGTCGGTGACCGGGTCGTGGACGAGCGAGCCGTTCGAGCCGACGAGGGTGTCGATGACGTCGTGTGGACCCAGGAGCGGCATCGCAGAGGTCGGGTTGCGGCCCGTCGCGGCGATGACGGTCCAGCCGGCGGCACGCGCTGCTCGGAGCGCTGCGACGGTGCGGGCACTGAGCCGATGGTCGGGACCCAAGAGTGTGCCGTCGAGGTCGCTGGCGATCACCCGCATCTCACGTGGTCCGGCGGGTCGATGTCATCACCGCAAGCTACGGCACCGAACACGGGGAACGGCCCGATCCGGTCTGGGTTCCCCACGTCGGTCTGGGGGCTTCTCCCGATGGTGTGCACCTGCGAATCGGAACAGAGTGATCACATGTTCGTCGATCTCGTTCGCTGGTACACGGCTCACGCCGCAGTGTTGTTCATCGCCCTCGCAGTGTCGGCGATCGTGTTGGAACGACTCCACCGGCGCTTTGCCGGGCAAACACCCGACGCTCCGTGCGCGATCCTGACCACGCTGACCTCTGGAATCGCGTTCCTGGCCGTCAAGGCGACCGTCTCGAAGCTCGCCGCCACCAGCCTCGCGATCTTCGTCTACGAGAACCTCCGGCTGTGGACGCTCGACCTCTCGAACCCACTCGTGTGGATCGGGGTGCTGGTGATTCGCGACCTCGTGTACTACTGGGTGCATCGCGGCGAACATCGGCTCTCGATGCTGTGGGCATCGCACATGATCCACCACTCTCCCGAGACGATCGGTTTCGCCACGGCGCTGCGGGTGCCGTGGATGGAGGCGGTCTACAAGCCGTGGTTCGGGCTGTGGCTCCCGCTCCTCGGCTTCAACCCGGTCGCCGCCATCGCGCTCGACGTGTTCGCTGCGACGATGGCCCAGCTGTACCACACCGAGTCGATTCGGCGGATCCCGGTGCTCGAGCACGTGTTCGTCACGCCGGCGACGCATCGTGTCCATCACGGATCGAACCCGCAGTACATCGACAAGAACTTCGGCGCCGTGTTCATCGTCTGGGACCGTCTGTTCGGCACGTTCGAACCGGAAGTCGCACCGGTCGTGTACGGCATCGGGTCGAAGCGGATCGACACGCCCGTCAAGGCGCTCGTCGGCGGGTATCCGGCCCTCTTCGACGAACTCCGTCGCCTCCCGACCTGGGCGACGCGTGCGGCCCGCATCGTGGCCGCTCCGTCGTGAGGACCACGAACGGTCAGGAGCGGCGGCCGGTGACGCGCAGCGCGCTGAGCAGCTTGGTGAGGCCGTCGAACGCTCTGACCGAGCCGGTGCCGCCGCTCATCGACACGAGGAACCTCAGTGGGGCTTCGCGGATCATCCGTTCGCTCAGCTTGCGGAGGACGGGGTCGGGGTCGTCGCCGAGCATCTTTGCCGTTTGACGGTCGGCGATCTTGAGGAACCCTCGCTGCGCGAGGCGACCGAGGCGGGTGGCGTCGAGTTCGGCGATGACCGTGTCGATGGTGAACGGTAGGACCGGCACCGGTCGGGGGATGCGGTGCCCGAGCATCTGTTCGAACTCGGTCGCCGTGGACACGAAGCGCGGTCGACCGGGGCCTCGGGCGCCCGTCGGCGGGGTGCTGATCGTCTCGCCTGCGACCTCGATCCGGATCGTCTCGTGGACATCGACGGACGAGCGGGCGACGATGACGTCGAAATCGCCGCTCTCGACCCGCCAGCGATCCTCGTCCACGTCGAAGTACGCGAACGATCGTTCGTCGAGGGTGATCTCCACGTGGGTGCTCACGCCGGCCGCGAGGTGCACCTTCGCGAAGCCTCGCAGCTCCCGGTCGGGCCGGTACACGGTGGACTCGATGTCGCGAACGTACATCTGCACCACGTCGCTGCCCGCTCGATCTCCGGTGTTCGTGATGGTGACGTGAACGTTGCGGTCGGTACCGTCGCCGTCGACCCTCGCATCGGACCACTCGAAGTTCGTGTACGACAGTGCCGTGGCCGAACGGGAACCGGGCTGCGACCTCGGCCGCGTCGTGGAAGCGGTATCCGACGTAGAGCCCTTCTCGGTACTGGACCTGCCGGGTGGAGCCGGCGAAGTTCTGCTCGGACGGGAACACCATCGAGGCCGGGAAGCTCTCGGCCAGACGTCCACCGGGTTCGGCATCGCCGACCAGTACGGAGGCGATCGCGCCGCCGCTCGCCTGGCCTCCCAGGTACGCCTCGACGACGGCGGCCGGGCGGTCGGCCCAGGGCATGAGCACGGGTGCTCCGTTGGCGAGCACCACGACGGTGTTCGGGTTCGCCGCGCACACGGCGGTCACGAGGTCGTCGTGTTCGGGCGGGAGTGCGAGCGAAGTGCGGTCGTAGCCCTCGGCCTCGTCGATGTCGGGGAGCCCGACGAACACGACGGCCACGTCGGCGTCACCGGCGAGTTCGGTTGCTGCAGGGATGTCGTCGTAACCGGAGGGCGTACGCGGAGCCCGGCCGGTGAGGCGTTCTTCCAGATGCCGACGGGCATCGTCGAGCCGGGTGGGAACCACCTGCGAGCTGCCTGCACCCTGATACCTCGGCTGTGCTGCGAACCGTCCGATGATCGCGACGTCGAGCGCCCGTTCCGCGAGGCATCGAGCGGGAGCGTGCCGTCGTTCGTCAAGAGCACCGTGCCTGCGATCGCAGCTCGGCGAGCGAGCCGGTGGTGCTCGACTTCGTCGACGGGCGGGGCGGGGTCGGTCGGTGCGTCGGTGAGGAGGCGGGCGACGGCCACGGCACGGTCGAGCACCTGGTCGGGATCCAGGTCGCCGTCGGTCACCGCGTCGACCACGGCGGCATCGTGAGCTCCACCCGAACCGGCATCTCGAGGTCCACACCGGCGCGCACGCCTGCGACACGCTCGCCGATACCGCCCCAGTCGGTCACGACGAGTCCGTCGAAGCCCCACTCGTCACGGAGGACACCGCTGGAGCAGCCGTTCGCTGTCGGCGACGTACTCGCCGTTGACGAGGTTGTACGACGTCATGATCGTGCGAGGGCGTCCTTCGCTGACGGCGATCTCGAACCCGCGCAGGTACAGCTCGCGCAGCGTGCGCTCGTCGATCACCGAGTCCGACACCATCCGGTACGACTCCAGGTTGTTCGCCACGAAGTGCTTCGGGCACGCAGCGACGCCCGTCGACTGGATGCCGCGGATCATGCCGGCAGCGAGTCGACCCGACAGCAACGGATCCTCGGAGAAGTACTCGAAGTTGCGACCGCCACCTGGATGACGTTTGATGTTCAACCCGGGCCCGAGCAGACACCGCCACGTCACCCGAGCGTGCTTCGCGCCCGAGTGCTGCGCCGACCTCGTCGAGCAGTTCCGGGTCCCAACTGGACGCGAGGCATGAGGCGGTCGGGAAGCACGTGGACGGGACCGAATCGGCGATGCCCAGATGGTCGGCGCCGTCGGGCTGACGTCGGACACCGTGTGGGCCATCGGTGAGCGTGACCGCGGTGAGACTCGAGTTCGGGGATTGCCTCTGTCGACCAGAAGTCGACGCACCCGAGAGGAGTGCGACCTGACGTTCGAGTGGCAACTCGGCGAGCTGCTGGCGGATCTCGGTCACACGAACGGTCTAGTGCAGGCCGCGGATGCCGTACCAGCCCAGTGTCACCAGTGTGGTCGCCGATCACGAGCAGCACGAGGGACCGTTCCCGGCGCACGGCGATGCCCACAGCGATCGCGATCAGCACCGTGACGATCACCTGCACGACGACCCCGGCGTCGGTTTCGGGGAACCACCAGCTGGCCAGCATCAACGACGAAGCGCTTCGCGATCCGGCCGCGCACCATCGCCCACCACTCCTTCGGGATCGAGCGGTAGGTGTCCCGCGCGAACTCGTCTGCGATCAGGCCGATCGCCTGCGAGTACGACGGGTACGGGTGGACCTGGCCGAACAGCTTGCGGAGACCGATGCCGTGGTCGATCATCATCGTGAACATGCCGATCATCTCGGCTGCGGCCGGTGCCGACGATCGCGGCGCGCAGGATCTTGCCGCTGAATCGCTCGGCATCGACCACCACCACGCCGTGTTCCCGGTCGTCGGTGTACCCCCGGTCGATGTCGGCGAGGTGCTTCACGTAGCGCTTGCGACCCGACTTCGGCAGTGCCTCGAGTGCGTCGAGGCTCAGGCCGACCGAGGCGATCTCGGGTCGCGAGTACACTGCGTTGGCTTGCACGCGAGCGTCACCGACCATCGGAAGTGGGAGTGCGATCGCACGGATGCAGCGGCGAGCGATCGAGTTGGCGCCGTGTGTCGTGAGCGTGTTGCCGGTGACGTCGCCGACGGCCCAGATCTTGTCGACGTTGGTCTTGCCCCAGCTGTCGGCCACGATGCCACGCTGGTAGGTCTCCACGCCGAGCGGCGTCCAGACCGAGGTCCTCGTACCGCGATCGGCGTCCGACCGCCAGGAGGACCTTGTCGACGTCGCCGATCGTGGCCCCGTTGCCGAGGTGGGCCGTGGTGCCGTCGAATCGTTCGATGGACGTGTCGGTGTGCACGACCACCCCGCGCGCTTCGAGCGCTGCTCGGATGGTGGTCGACACGACGGGGTCGTCGTTGCCCATCAACCGCTCCTGCAGCTCGACGATCTCGACGTCGCTGCCGAGGTCGCGGAACGCAGTGGCCATCTCGAGCGAGATCGCGCCACCACCGATCAGCACCATCTTCGAGGGGACGTCGGTCATTTCGAAGATGGACTCGTTGGTGAGCAGTCGCTCCGGATCGAGCCCGTCGATCGGGAACTCGACGGGCTGGGAGCCGGTGCAGATGATGACGTGTTCTGCCGAGACCTCGCTGACGGTGCCGTCCTCGGCGGTGACCTCGACGACGTGCGGGTCGCTGCGACCGGTGAGCCGCCCGTAGCCACGGAACAGCTCGATCTGCTCGTGCTCGACCATCTCGGCTTCTTCGCGCTCGTTCAGTTCGTCGCGCTTCGCCCGCACGTACGAGAACGGGTCCTCGAGGCCTGCGGAGGCAGCGTGCAGCAGGGCCTTGGACGGCATACAGCCGACGTTGGTGCAGTCGCCGCCGACCTTGCCGGCTTCGATGAGAGCGATGTCGTGGCCGAAACCGGCGAGACCGATGGCGAGCGTCAGGCCTCCCGATCCGGATCCGATGACGACCGCTTTGAAGTTCGTGCTCATGATGTTGTCTGCCTTTTCTTGATGACTCGTGAGGTGAAGATACTGACGACGAAGATCACGACGCCGGCGACGATCGCAAGTGGGTTGATCCCGTCGAGTCCCTGGTCGATGCGTTCGAGCGAGGCTCCGAGCAGGACGAAGGAGATCGTGCCGGGGATCGACCCGAGTGCAGTGGCGAGGAGGAACGAGGTCCACTTGATGCGCAACGCTCCGCAGACGTAGCTGACGAGGTCGTAGGGAAGGAAGATCAGTCGCATGACGAAGACGGTCTCGAAGCTGTTCTCGCGGAGCTTGGCGCTCCAGCGTCCGACGAGGGAGTCCGCAACGTCGCCGACGTCGTCGTCGACGACGTCGGCGTCGGGTGCACCGGGCGGCTTGCCGAGCAGTCGACCGACTCCGAACGCGATCATCGCCGACGTGTTCGACGCGATGATCACCGCGATCGTGCCGCCGACGGGTCCGAAGAGCACGCCGCCCATGATCGTGAGCACCGAGGCCGGGAACAGCACGATCGGGCGCAGCAGGTAGACGCCGAAGAACGCGAGGAGCCCCCACCACGCAGCGTCGATCGCGTCGATGAAGCGCTGGCCCGCCTCGGTCGTCGAGAGGTCGTTCGAGATCTGGTGGTTCCGCCAGAGGAGGAAAGCGACCAGCCAGATCGCTGCCACGACGCCTCGTTGGAGCCACGCTCGGGTGGTCGCGCTCATGTCAGTTCCCGCGCGGCCCAACGGACCCGTTCGAGCGCCGTCACGGTGACGAGCGCAGCCATCGCCGACCAGATCCAGGGCGAGGACTCGATGAACGCCAGTGCGAGTGTGAAGAACACGATGGTCTCGGTGCCTTCGACGAGACCTCGGGGCAGCACGGCGCTGGTGGCCCGCCGTTGCGTCGCTGCGTCGAGCCCTCGCTTCTCGAGGAGGGCGGCGACGTAGCCGAGTGACACCGAGTTGAGGTAGAACGCAGCGAGCAGTGCGGCGGTGACGATCCAGCCGGTGCGAGTGTCGACGCCGAAGGCGACACCGATCGGGATGGTGGCATAGGCGATCGTGTCGAACGTGAAGTCGAGCAGGCCACCGAGATCGCTCGCTCGCCCCGACGTGCGCGCAGCGAGGCCGTCCAGTCCATCTGCGAGACGCCCGGCGAGCCACGCTGCCACGGCGACGGCGGCGAGGCGCTGCGATGCAGCGACGGCAGCACCGATGCTCAACAGGAGTCCCACGAGCGAGATCACCGTGGGGTGGACGCGAACGATCGCCGTCCTGGCCAACGGTCTGAGCAACCGGTCCTTGACAGGTCGCAGCGTGGAATCGAGCATCGGGAACAGCCAACCTGCCACACCGGGGGGTGCTTCCGGTCGATCTCGATGTTTCCGATTCGGTCACCCTCCGACCGCCGCGTGGGGCGAGCCGGTCAGTCCGTTCGGACGACGACCGCCGCAACGACCAGTCGTCGCCCTGGTGACGGCTCGATCACGGTCCAGCACGATCCCACCGGCCACGACAGCCGGCGGACTTCGGGTACGTCCTCGATCAGGTCGATTCGCAGCACGTCCGCGTCCGGCGTCTGGCTCACCTCGACATCGACGAAGTCGAGCCAGCTGCCCGTGACGGGATGTTGCGCCTTGTACAGCGCCTCCTTGGTCGTGAAGACCACCGTCGCCATCGTCTCGGGGTGTGCGGACGCAGCGATCCACCGCCGTTCCGAACTCGACATCGTGACCTCGGCGACCTCGTCGGTCACCCGCCCGACGGCTTCGGCGTCGACCCCGATCGAGACACCGCTCTGCGTGGACACAGCCGCGAGACAGAAGCCGTCGCTGTGGGTGATCGACCCGACGGTTCCGACGGGCCAGACCGGGGAGCGATCAGGTGACGCGAGGATCGGTGTGCGGCCGCACTCGAGCACGGCGAGCGAGGCGTGCGCACAGGCACGTCCACCGGCGAACTCGTGTCGCCGCAGATCGACCGCACGCTCGACGGCGCGACGCTCTTCGATCATGAGGGCCTCCACGAACGCTCGGTCGGCGGCGCATCCGTGTGCGACGACATCGACTCCGAGCTGCTCGAACAGATCATCCACGGCTGGCAGTGGTTCGGGAGGCGTTCGAGTCACGGTCCAGCCATGGTGACACGATCGTCTCGTGGAACCACGCGGTGTCCGAACACCACGGCCAGCGGATCTCGTCGGAACCAACTCTGGAGTACCCCTTCGGTACGTTGATCCGGACCGACTCCTCCCATGCATTCGTTTCCGAAACACGGAGAACTCACATGGGTATCAATCACAATCTCGTCGTCCTGTCCGGCACCGTCACCCTCGAACCGACGCTGCGAGAACTGAAGAACGGCGTCGTTCTGCAATTCGACGTCAGCACGCCGCTCGAAGGAGGCGCCACCACGTCGGTGCCTGTTGTATGGCACGATCCGACCACTTCGCAGACGGCATCGTTCTCAGCGGGGGACGACGTCGTGGTCACGGGCACGGTCAGACGCCGCTTCTTTCGTGTGGGTGGCCAGACCCAGAGCCGTACGGAGGTGATCGTCGCATCGCTGATCCCGGCTCGCCGCAAGAAGTCGGCCGACTCGGCGCTCGCAGCGGCTGCCGAGTCGATCAGACCGTGAGTCAGGCCAGCGGACGAACCACGAGGCCGGTCAGCAGCTTGGGTGTGAAGAACGTCGATTTCGGCGGCATCACGACGCCCTCGCGGGCGGTGCGTTCGATTTCGGCAACGCTGACGGGTCGGATCAGGACACCTGCGTGAGCGTCGCCGTGAACGACGGCGTCGACCACGCGGTCCACGCCGTGCTGATAGGTCACCGAGTGCTCGACACCGGAGAGCAGTTCTTCGAGCCACAGGCCATCGAGCGCGCGGAGGTCGTCGAAGGCTCCCGGCTTGGGGGTCAGCCACTCGGCTGACCCGTCGGGACGCACGAGGCACAGCGCGCCGCGGGTTTCCATCTCGGCGAGCGTCGCGGCGGACGGCGCTTCGGCAGGCGAGCGCTCGAACCCCTCGTCCAGTGCGGCAACGAGTTCGTCGATGTGGATGTCGCTGTACAAGCGGTGGATTGCTTCGACGCTGAGTTGGTCGGCAACGAGTTCGCTGACGAAGGCGAGCGTGTCCTCGGCGTCGGTGTCCTCGCTGCCGGTTGCGGCTCGGGTCTCGTCGCGGAACTTCTGTGCCACTCCGTAGCGGTGGTGGCCGTCCGCGATCAGCACGTCGTCGCTGGCCATCTTCGCGCTGATCGCTGCGATCCGATCCGGGTCGGTCACGCGTTCGACCGTGTGGGTGACACCGTCGATCGTCACGGTCGCCACGGGGTCGGCCGGGTCGGCGAGCAGTTCGGTCAGGCCCTCGGCGAGTGAGAGGCCCCAGATCGGCGACATGTTGGCGCGCGTCGAGCGGGTCAGGTCGAGGCGGTCCGTCGACGCCTTGGGAGTGATCCGTTCGTGCGGGAGCACGCCGCACTCTCCGTACGGGCCGACCTCGAGCCCACCGAGCACGCCGACGATGTTGCGGTCGGCGCCGCTGGCATCGGTGAAGGCGAGGCGGTACAGCGTGTACGTCGGGCGATCGTCGAATCCCATGACGCCGGCGTCGATCCATTGACGGAGAACCTGGCCGGCGCGTTCGTAGCGACCGGGACCGTCGGACTCTCTCGGGACGTCGACATGTGTGATGTTGAACCGGTTGCGAGCGTTGAGTGCATCGAGGTCCGAATCGGACAGCACGTCGTACGGCGGGGCGATGAGATCGTCGATCGTCGAGTCGCTGTAGCGGAGGGCGGGGAAAGGAGTGAACCGTGGCACGCTCACAGGATGCCAGACGAAGTCCGGACCGTGTTGTGTGACCTCGACGGCGTGGTCTGGCTCGCCCACGAACCGATCGCCGGAGCGGTCGACGCGATCGCTCGACTGCGTGGCGCAGGCCGACGCGTGGTGTTCGTCACGAACAACTCCGCAGCGCTCGTGTCCGAACACGAAGCGGCCCTCGCCGCGATCGGTGTCGCAGCCGACGGTGACGTCATCTCGTCGTCCATGGCGGCGGCCTCGCTGGTGTCCGCGGGCGAGCGGGTGCTCGTGGCCGGCGGATCAGGTGTCGTCGAAGCGATCGAGGCGGCTGGCGCGATCGCGGTTCGCAACGACGGCGTCGATCTGATCGAACCGGTCGACGCGGTCGTGGTCGGACTTCACCGTGACTTCGACTACGAGCGGATGCGGGTCGCTGGGCGAGCCGTGCTCGACGGGGCTCGGCTGATCGGCACGAATCGTGATTCGACCTATCCGACGCCGCAGGGGCTGGAACCGGGTGGCGGGTCGATCGTGGCCGCCGTTGCGGCAGTGGGTGGCGTCGAGCCGGTCTTCGCCGGCAAGCCGGAGCAGCCGATGGCCGACCTCGTGCTCCGCCTGGTCGGTGCGCCGGCATCGTCGATGTTGATGGTGGGCGACCGACCCGAGACGGATGGGCTGTTCGCCGAGCGCATCGGCTGCCGTTTCGCTCTCGTCGAATCCGGTGTCACTCCGGCGGGAGAGGGCACCCACACAGACCTCGCTGCTGTCGTGGCGTCGCTCCATTAGCCTGACGCAATGGCTCAATCAACGCTCCAACGACTCCTCGACGCCGGCGTGCAGTTCGGTGAGATGTCTCGCAAGCAGGCCGAGTCGGTCGTGCAGCAGATCGTCAAGGCGGGCGAAGCACCCCGCCGCGACACGGAGAAGCTCGTGTCCGGTCTGGTCGAGCGAGGCAAGGACACGTCCGAGAAGCTGAGTGAGATCATCCAGCGCGAGGTCTCCAAGCAGGTCAGCTGGATGTCGGAACGCTTCGACACACTCGAGGATCGCTTCGAGGATCTGGCCGAGAACCTCGCCGACCGAGTCGGTGAGTCGAAGCCGGACGGCACCCCGAAGGCGGCCACGGCACCGAAGAAGAAGGTCGCCAGCGAAGAAGAAGGCTGCAGCGAAGAAGAAGGCGCCGGCCAAGAAGAAGACGCCGACCAAGAAGGCCGCCGCGAAGAAGGCCGCTCCGAAGAAGAAGGCGCCGACCAAGAAGAAGGCCGCGGCGAAGAAGGCACCAGCCAGCAAGAAGAAGGCTGCAGCGAAGAAGAAGGCCGTCGGCTCCTCGGGTGTGCGCAAGGTCGCCACAAAGCGCACAGCGCGCTGACCGCTCATCGCTCAT
Source organism: Ilumatobacteraceae bacterium (assembly GCA_963797925.1). Lineage (GTDB taxonomy): Bacteria > Actinomycetota > Acidimicrobiia > Acidimicrobiales > Ilumatobacteraceae > Ilumatobacter_A. The sequence continues at coordinate 1,841,031 of CAWCQZ010000004.1, forward strand.
GGCCGCTCGACGGCGGCTCGATGCCGAACTCCTGCGCCGTGATCTGGCGCCCAGCCGAACGGTCGCGCAACAGCTGATCGAGGCCGACCGTGTCCTCGTGAACGGTGCCGTCGCGGCCAAGGCGTCGCGGCAGGTCTCACCCGGCGACGCGATCGTCGTCGACGGACCGCCAGCGCGTTTCGTCGGACGCGGAGCCGAGAAGCTGGAACACGCGCTCGACGAGTTCGGCATCGCCGTCGATGGGCTGCGCCTGCTCGACGCGGGTGCGTCGACCGGCGGCTTCACCGACTCGGTGTTGCAGCGTGGCGCACGACAGGTCGTCGCCGTCGACGTCGGCCACGGCCAGTTGCACGAACGTCTCCGCGGCGACGATCGAGTGGTGAACCTCGAACGGCAGAACATCCGTGCCGTCGATGCCGATGTGATCGGAGGGCTCGTGGACGGTGTGGTGGGGGACCTCTCGTTCATCTCGCTGCGTCTGGTCATCACTCCGGTCCTGGCCGTGTGCCAGCCTGGGGGTTTCATGGTGCTGCTCGTCAAGCCACAGTTCGAGGCCGGCCGGGCGGAGGTGAGCCGGGGCAAGGGCGTGATCATCGATCCGGCGATCCACGATCGCGTTCGATCCGAGATCGACGCGGCGCTCACGGACGCCGGTTGCACCGTGCGGGGTTGGACCACGTCGCCGATCACGGGTGCCGACGGCAACGTCGAGTTCCTGGTGCACGCCACCACACCGGATGAACGAGGAGCGTCGAGATGACCGTGCAACGCCTGGTGCTCGTCGCTCATCACGAACGCCCCGAGACACCGGCGCATGCGGCCGGGGCGGCGGCGTGGTGCGCCGACCACGGCGTCGATTTCTGGATGCCACCGAAGGACGCCGTTCGCCTCGATCTCGCAGACTGTGCGAGCGATCGACCGGTGCATGAAGCCGACGTGCTCGTCAGCCTCGGCGGGGACGGCACGATGTTGCGCAGCGTCGAGATGCTCGACGGTCATGCCGTGCCGCTCATCGGCGTCAACCTCGGGTCGCTCGGCTACCTCACCGAGGTCGAGCCCGACGGCCTGACCGCCGCGCTCGACCGGTTCGCTGCTCGGTTCCGAGGCAGGGGAGTGGCACATCGACGAGCGGATGATGCTCGACGTGGCCGTCAACGGAGAACGCGTCGGTCGGGCCTTGAACGAGGCCGTGGTCGAGAAGAACCAGTCGGGTCACACCGTGCGGCTCCTCGCCCGAATCGATGGTGACGCATTCACGCACTACGAAGCAGACGGTCTGATCGTGTCGACGCCCACCGGTTCGACCGCCTACTCACTGTCCGCTCGCGGGCCGATCGTGTCGCCGCAGCATCGGGCGATCCTGCTCACGCCGGTCTCGCCGCACATGCTGTTCGACCGCTCACTCGTGCTCAGCCCCGACGAGGTCGTCGAGATCGAAGTCGCTGGACATCGCCGCGCCGACGTCGCCGTGGACGGCCAACCCACGGCCGTGCTCGAACCGGGCGATGTGGTCAGGTGCAGCCCGTCGGCGGCGACCGCACGGTTCGTGCGCTTCGGGGCGTACCGCTATCACCAGATCCTCAAGTCGAAGTTCGGTCTCGCCGACCGCTGACGGCGGGAGCCGTCGCCGGATCGAACGGGTGTACGATTTTGAAGTACCCCCGTGGTTGAATGTGGAGGATGCTCAGCGAACTGCACATCGAGAACCTCGGGGTGATCGAAGAACTGGACCTGGTCCTCGGGGCCGGCCTCACGGCGCTCACTGGAGAAACCGGTGCCGGTAAGACCATGTTGGTCGAGGCCATCGAATTGCTCGTCGGTGGGCGGGCGGACTCGACGATCGTGCGCCACGGTGCGACCGAGGCCCGCATCGAAGGCCGTTTCGTCGATGGTGATGGAGCGGAGCGCATCCTTGCCCGCGTCGTTCCTGCGAGCGGCCGATCACGGGCCTACGTGGACGGCCGGTTGGCCACCGTGTCGTCCCTGGCCGACATCGCCGGGGACATGGTCGATCTACACGGCCAACACGCACATCAGTCGCTGCTGTCGGTCGCAACGCAACGCGACGCACTCGATCGTTTCGGTCAGATCGATCTCGGGCCGCTCCGGCAGGCTCGCGCGCGCCTGACCGAGATCGACGCGGCGCTCGCTGCGCTCGGCGGCGACGAGCGGTTGCGCGCCCGCGAGATCGACCTGCTGCGTTTCCAGGTCGACGAGCTGGATGCCGCAGGAATCGACGACCCGACCGAGGACCACGCACTCGATGCCGAGGAATCGGTGCTGGCCGACGCCGCCGCGCACCGCGAGGCGGGCGGCACGGCGCACGAGGCACTCGCCGGAGAGGACGGTGCACGCGAGGCGGTGGGTGCGGCGCTGGCGGCGATCGACGGTCGGCGTCCGTTCGACGAGGTGGCCGGCCGCCTCCACGAGGTGCTGGCCGAACTCGACGACCTCGTCGCAGCGCGCTCGCGACCTGACCGACGGGATCGATGAATCACCGACACGCCTCGACGAGGTGCGCGAGCGACGCCAGTTGCTCGCTGACATGCGCCGCAAGTACGGCGACGACCTGACGGCGGTCATGGCGTACCACGCCGAGACCGAGGACCGTCTGCGTGAACTCGAATCCCATGACCAGCGCGCTGGCGAACTCGATGCGGCGCGGGTGGCGGCGCTCGACGACGAGCGAGTCGCCGCAGTCGAGGTCGGTCGCGCTCGGCGGGTGGCAGCCGACCCGCTCGCGCAAGCCGTCCAGGAGCGGCTGCAATCGCTCGCCATGGCGAACGCTGCGATCGCCGTCGAGGTCGGCGAGCATGCGGACGACCACCCGGGCGACCGTGTCCAGTTCCTGCTCGCTGCGAACCCCGGAGCACCACTGCTTCCGCTGAACCGAGTGGCCTCGGGTGGCGAACTCGCCCGTTCGATGCTGGCGTTGCGCCTCGTGCTGTCCAACGCCGCCGGCGCCGACGCTGCGGTGGAGACGCTCGTGTTCGACGAGGTGGACGCCGGCATCGGCGGAGATGCGGCACATGCGGTCGGCGAAGCGCTCGCCGGGCTCGCCCGCCATCACCAGGTGCTGGTGGTGACCCACCTCGCTCAAGTCGCAGCGGCCGCTGACGCCCAGATCTCGGTGTCGAAGACCGTCCGTGATGGCGCCACGTACGCCGCCGCTCGTCCGCTGGACGGCCCGGAGCGCGTCGACGAACTGGCACGCATGTTGTCGGGCTCGACGAGCAAGTCGGCGCGGTCGCATGCGAAGGAACTACTCACGTGAAGTTCGTGCTACCGTGACCTCCCGTGTCGAGACGCCACTTGGACGGAAGGTTCCCATGACCAAGCACATCTTCGTGACGGGTGGGGTCGCCAGCTCCCTCGGCAAGGGGCTCACCGCTTCGTCGCTCGGGCGCCTGCTGAAACTGCGTGGGCTGCGTGTCACCCTGCAGAAGCTCGACCCGTACATCAACCTCGATCCGGGCACGATGAACCCGTTCGAGCACGGCGAGGTCTTCGTCACCGACGACGGCGGCGAGACCGACCTCGACCTCGGGCACTACGAGCGCTTCATCGACGAGAACCTGTCGCGCAACTCCAACGCCACCACGGGATCGATCTACCAGTCGGTGATGGAGGCCGAGCGCCGCGGCGACTACCTGGGCAAGACCGTCCAGGTGATTCCGCACATCACCGACGAGATCAAGCGTCGCGTCGAACGGGTGGCACAACAGGACGTCGACGTCGTGATCACCGAGGTGGGCGGCACCGTCGGCGACATCGAGATCCTGCCCGTTCCTCGAAGCGATCCGCCAGTTCCGCAACCAGGTCGGTCGCGACAACGTCTGCTACATCCACGTCACACTGGTGCCGTTCATCGGCCCGTCGGGCGAGCAGAAGACCAAGCCGACACAGCACTCGGTCACCGAACTGCGCAGTCCGCGGTATCCAGCCCGACGTCATCGTCTGTCGTTCCGAAGAGGCGCTCTCCGACGATCTGAAGACGCAAGATCTCGAACATGTGCGACGTCGATCGTCGAGCCGTCATCAATGCAGCAGATGCCCGCAACATCTACGAGTTGCCGCTGATCTTCCACGACGAAGGCCTCGACTCCTTCGTCTGCGACGTGTTGCGCATCGAAGACGAGGTCGACCTGTCGTACGTGGCAGCGTGTCGTCGACAAGGTCGAGGCTGCGACCGACCCGGTCACGCATCGGCTTGATCGGCAAGTACATCGAACTGCCCGACGCCTACCTGTCGGTCGTGGAGAGCCTGAAGCATGCCGGCTTCCACCACGGCGCGAAGGTCGAGATCGAGTGGGTCCAGTCGGAGAGCGTCGAAGGGTTGCTCGCCGACGGGCAACTGGGTCACCTCGACGGCATCGTCATCCCGGGCGGCTTCGGCCACCGCGGCGTCGAAGGCAAGATCGCTGCTGCCCGCTACGCCCGGGAGAACGCGATGCCGTGTCTCGGTATCTGCTTGGGTCTGCAGGCAATGGCGATCGACTTCGCACGCAACGTCGCCGGGCTCACCGGGGCGAACTCGACCGAGTTCGAGCCCGCCGACGGCCCACCCGGTCATCGACCTGATGCTCGAACAGCGAGGCATCGAGGACAAGGGCGGAACGATGCGCCTGGGCGCGCACTACGCAGTGCTCGACAACGAGAGCCAGGTGGCCAAGGCCTACGGCGAAACCGTCGTGTCCGAACGTCACCGGCACCGCTACGAGTTCAACGACCGGTACCGGGCGCAGCTCGAGAGCGAAGGCCTGTGGTGCTCCGGCACGTCGCCCGACAACAAGCTCGTCGAGTTCATCGAACTGCCTGGGCACCCGTTCTGGGTCGCCACGCAGGCCCACCCCGAGTTCAAGAGCCGTCCGGATCGCCCACACCCGTTGTTCCGTGAGCTGATCGCCGCTGCGCTGACGCATCGCGCCGCCGAACGCGACGGCGACACCTGTTGCCGACGTCACTGCCTGAGATGGCCGGTTTCCGCCGGGTCGAGGAATCGCTCGTTCACCAGGGCTACGTCTGGCACGTCGCCACTGCGGAGTTCGAAGCACCCGACGGTCGACGCTTCCATCGAGACATCGTCCGGTCGCCCGGTGCCGTCGGCGTCGTTCCACTCGTGTTCGACGCGGAAGGCAACCCGTCCGTGGTGCTCGTCTCTCAGTACCGGCCGCCGTACGAATCGAATGTCATCGAGATTCCGGCCGGGATGCGTGACGTCGAGGGCGAGGACACAGCCGAGGTCGCCCGTCGTGAACTGATCGAAGAGGCCGGCCTCTCCTCGGGGCGGCTGGAACTGCTGATCGAGCAGTACCCATCGCCTGGCATGACCGACTCGGTGATGACGATCTACCTCGCCACCGAGTGCACTCCGGTCCCGACCGACCGCCAGGGCCCCGAGGAGGAGTACATGGAAGCTGCTGCACCTCCCGCTCGCCGATGCGTTGGGGATGATCGACTCGCGGGGAGATCCACGACTCGAAGACCGTGTCCGGCCTGCTGCTGACCGATCGCCGGCTGCGACTCGCCGACGGGGCCTGACGGTCGCCCTGATGGTGGAGTAGTGCCCCGGGAGCCGCTGCCGCTCGAGGTCGAGGAGTTCCTGGCGTGGATGCTCGCCGAGAAAGGCCGTTCGGCGAACACGCTGGCTGCGTACCGCCGGGACCTGCGGTCGTACTGCGCCTGGCTCGATGCCCGCAAGCCAACGTTGCTCGACGTGCGCCACGAGCGACCTCGTCGCAGTTCGTCGGAGAGCGCAAGGCATCCGATGCGGCCACGTCGTCGATCGCTCGCCAGCTGGCGGCGATCCGGATGCTGCACCGATATCTGGCGATCGAGCGGCGTCCGACCCGACGACCCCGCCGCAGATCTGCGAGGGTGTGAAGGTCCCGTCGGGTATCCCGAAGCCATTGACCGAGACGCAGGTCAACAGCCTGCTCGACGTCGTCGTGGGCCACGAGCCGATCGACCATCGCGATCGAGCCCTGCTCGAACTGCTCTATGCCACCGGCGCGCGGATCTCCGAGGCGGTCGGGCTGTCGATCGGCGACCTCGACTTCGACGGCCGACTGGTTCGGTTGTACGGAAAGGGCTCGAAGGAGCGGATCGTGCCGTTCGGGTCGTCGGCGGCCGGTGCGCTCGACGACTGGTTCTCGGCTCGTGGGCGTGCCCGCCTCGTTCCCGATCCGTTGGCATCGACGCGGCGACGCCGAAGCCGTGTTCCTCAACACCCGCGGCGGTCCCGGCTGACGCGGCAGGCCGCATGGCTCGTCGTGAAGAAGTACGGGCAACGAGCCGGGATCTCCGATGAGCTGTCCCCTCACGTGCTGCGGCACTCGTGCGCAACCCACCTGCTCGACCACGGCGCCGACCTGCGCGTCGTGCAGGAGATGCTCGGGCACGTGTCGATCTCGACCACGCAGGTCTACACGCGGGTCAGCCAGGAACGGTTGTGGGACGTGTACCGCTCGGCGCATCCACGCGCCACACTGCGTGCGTGAGCACGCTCGGCGAGGTGATCCTGCATCCCGTCCACCTGGCGCGCCGCTTCGTCACGTCGCTTCCGCCGACGCCACCCCTGCCTTCGGACGAGGTGTGGGCCGACCGACATTTCCTCGACGGGGAACGCTCGCTGTGGGTGCAGCTGAGCAACCAGGACCGCCGACACAGTCGATCGCGCGTCGCACGCCGATTCGTCGAAGCGCGTCCGGGGGCGACGCGTGCCGAGATCGCTGGCGCCCTGCTCCACGACGTCGGCAAGATCGAGTGCGGGCTCGGCACGTTCGGTCGCGTGGCAGCGACGCTGCTGGGGCCTCGGACGGAGCAGTTCCGGATCTATCACGACCACGAAGCGATCGGCGCCCGCCTCGCAGTCGAGGCGGGATCGGATGATGCGACGATCGCGCTCGTCGACGAACGCGGCCCGGCGTACCCGACGCTGAAGGTCTGCGACTACTAGAGCGGGTACGGCAGGACCTGTCGGCTGCGGCGGTAGTTGACGAGCGAACGCAGCGTCATCCATGCGAGCAGGCCGGTCCAGATGCCGGCGATCCCGAAACCGGGCACGAGGATGATCGCCGTTGCGATCGGGATCACGGCGAGCAGGTAGCCGACGGCGGCTCGACCGAGGAATGCGTAGTCGCCGGCGCCGATCAGCGACCCGTCGGTCGCAAAGGCCAGCGAACCCGGGATCAACACTGCAGCGAGGAACCACAGCGCCGCAGTGGCTCGGCTGATGACGTCGCCTTCGTCGGTGAAGATCCGGGCGATCAGTGGCGCTGACGCAGCGAGGACGACGGCGAGCCCGACGCCGATGATCAACGACATGCGGACCGCTCGCCGATTCACCTCGGCGGCGCCGGTGCCACCTCGGCCGAGTTCCTCGGCGACCAGGGTCTGAGCTGGAACGGCCAGCGCGTCGAGCGTGAGGGCCAGGAAGAGGAACATCGTGACGGCGATCGAGTGGGCGGCGAGTGTCGCATCGTCGACGCGCGCCGCCAGCGATGTCGCACCGGTGAACACGACGAGCATCGCACCGACTCGCAACAGCAGGTGGCGCCCCGCAGAGAGCAGTGGCCGCATCTCGCTCCACGTCGGGCGCGGCGACGATGCCGGCCGCAGGTGCGGGCGCGCCAACGCGAGCAGTGCAGCGCCGGCGAGTACCTGGGCGACCACGGTCGACCATGCCGCGCCCGCCACACCGAGGTCGAACCCGAAGACCAGCACGACCTCGACGGCTGCATTGACGATGTTGCTCGCCACCAGGACGATCAGCGGCGACCGGTAGTCGCTCGCCCCGCGCTGTGTTCCCTGCGCCGCGAGCCCGACCAGCACGAACGGCACACCGATCGCCGAGATCCGGAGATACGTCACTGCGAACGGGAGGACGTCGTCGCTCGCGCCGATCAGGTCGGCGAACGGGTCCGCAAGGAGGATCAGCAGGGGAGCGGCGACGATGCCGATCATCCCGGCGAGCCAGGTGGCCTGCACACCGACGTTCGCCGCACCGGACGTGTCGGACGAGCCCAACCGGTTCGCGACTCGTTGCGTCGTTCCGTAGGCGAGGAAGTTCGATCCGGCGATCACCAGCGACAGGATCGACACCGCCACGGCGACTCCACCCAGTTCTTCCTTGCCGAGACGCCCGACGATCGCGGTGTCGACGAGTCGGTACAGCGGCTCGGCGGCCAGCGCGCCGAACGCCGGGACGGCGAGCGCGAGGATCCGCCGGTCGACGGCGGTCGGGGCGAACCGGGTCAAGACGGGAGCATGCCGATGGCGTCGTGCGCCCGTTCGAGGGTCACCGCCGCGACTTCACGAGCCTTGCCGGCCCCGACGCTCAGCAGGCGAGCCAGCTCGCCCCGATCGTCCATCAACTCGTGGTACCGCTCACGGATGGGTGTCAGCACCTCCACGACGGCTTCTCCGGTGTCGACCTTCAGCTTGCCGTACTGCTCGTAGCCCTCGGCGACCTGTTGCGGCGTGCGACCGGTGATCGCTGCGTTGATGTCGAGCAGCGTGGCGACGCCCGGCTTGTTCTCGCGGTCGTAGCGAACCGAATCCGGGCCCGTGTCCGAGTCGGTGACGGCGCGCTTGAACTTCTTCATGATCGCCTTCGGATCATCGACCAGGTAGACGCAGCCAGCGCCCGACTCGTCGGACTTCGACATCTTGGACGTCGGGTCCTGCAGGCTCATCACACGACCACCGGTGGCGGGTGTGACCGCCTCGGGGATCACGAAGGTCTCGCCGAATCGGTGATTGAAGCGGTTCGCAGCGTCACGCGGTGATCTCCACGTGCTGGCGTTGGTCGTCGCCGATCGGCACCTCGTTCGTGTCGTACAGCAGGATGTCGGCAGCCTGCAGGGCGGGGTAGGTGAACAGCCCGCCGGAGATGAACTGCTGCTGACGCTTGGCGGTCTTGTCCTTGAACTGGGTCATCCGGCTCAGTTCGCCGTAGCTGACGGTGCACTCCATGATCCAGCCGAGTTGGCTGTGTTCGACGACATGGGACTGAGCGAACACCGTCGCCACGTCCGGGTCGAGGCCGACGGCGAACAACATCGCCGCCAGCTCGACGGTCAGCTGGCCGATCACCCCGGGCTCCTCCGTGGACGTCAGGGCGTGCAGGTCGACGATCGCCGTGGAACACGTCCTTCTCGTGCTGGCCCGACACCCAGTTCTCGCAGCGCACCCAGGTAGCTCCCCAGGTGGACATCGCCGGTGGGCTGCATGCAGGACAGGACTCGCGTCGGCACTCACAGGCCGAAACGCTATCCCTTGGCAGTGGTGCCGGAGCGGTAGGATCGGCCCCAATGGTCGATGTCGCCACGCCCGTGTACGAGGGCCCGTTCGACCTGCTGTTGCAGCTGATCCTCAAGGAACAGGTCGACATCTACGAGATCAACCTGTCGATGCATCGTCGACGCCTATCTCGATCGAGATCGAGCGGATGCAGGCCGAGCAGAACCTCGACCTCGATGTGATCACCGGATTCCTGCTCATCGCGGCGACGCTCGTCGACCTGAAGGCCCGCCGGTTGCTGCCGAATCAGGCGCGACATGGACCTCGACGAGGAACTGGCGCTGTGGGAGGAGCGGGACATGTTGCTCGCCCGCCTGCTCGAAGCCAAGACCTTCAAGGACGTCGCCGGCGTGTTCTCGCAGCTCGCCGACGACGCCGATCTGTCCTTCCCACGAGCTGTCGGCCCGGACGAGCGCTTCGCTGCCGTCCTGCCCGACATGCTCGAAGGCACCAGCGTCAAGAGCCTGCAGCGAGCGGCCATTCGAGCGCTCACGCCCGATCCCCGTCCCGGTGGTCGACCTGTTCCACGTCAACCCGATCAAGATCACGGTCGCTGACGCTGTGGCCGAATTGCTCGACGAATTGCCCCGAGTCGGTCGGATCTCGTTCCGCCGCCTCACCGCCGACCTCGGCGACCGGATCGAAGTGATCGTCCGGTTCCTCGCGCTGCTCGAGCTTTTCAAGCAGGGTGCGGTCGACCTCGACCAGCCCGAGCGTTTCGGCGACATCGAGGTCATCTGGGCCCCTGGCGACGGCGTCGACACCGACTCGATCCTGATCGACGCCTACGACGGCTGAAGGCAACACCATGACCGACGAATTCATCGACGAGACCGAACGAGCCGACCGCGTCGCCGAGTACAAGCGCGCCATCGAAGCCATCGTCGCTGGTCTCACACGATCCGGTGCCGCACGAGTTGCTCGCACAACTGTTGGAGCAACCGACCGCGTTGGTCGAGCAATGGTGTGACGAGCTGGCCGGCAGTCTACCGCCAGGAGAACCACGGGTTCCGCCTCGTCCGCGTGGCCGGTGGCATCCGCTACCAGACCGCCGACGACCTGACGCCGTACGTCGAACGCTTCCTGCTCCACGACCAGCGAGCCCGACTGTCGGGTGCAGCGTTCGAGACCTTGGCGATCGTGGCGTACAAGCAGCCGATCTCGCGAGCGCAGGTCGCAGCGATTCGTGGCGTCGACCCCGATGGGGTGCTGCGCACGCTGCAGGCACGCGGGTACATCGACGAGATCGGCCGCGACGACGGCCCGGGTCAGGCCATCCTCTTCGGCACGACCGATTCGTTCCTCGAGAAGCTCGGCCTCGAGTCGGTCGACGACCTACCGGCGATCGCCGAGTTCATCCCCGGCCCCGACGTGGTCGAGGCGCTCGAACACGGCTTCCGCGTCACGCCCGAGATCGACGTGACGACCCGCGGCGGGCCACGAGCCACGGCCATGACTGACCGCACGCCCGAGCCCCCGCTGTGGGAGCAGATGGCCCAGCAGAGCGCCGAGTTGCCGCAGGGTGAGCGCCTGCAGAAGGTGTTGGCGGCCGTCGGCTTCGGGAGCCGCCGCACGTGTGAGGACCTGATCTCGCAGGAACGGGTGACCGTCAACGGCGAGACGGCCATCCTCGGTCGACGTGTCGATGCCGAGAACGACCTCGTCGAGGTCGACGGCGCACCGATCGGTGTGAAGCCCGGCCTCGTCTACTACGTGTTGAACAAGCCGCGGGCGTGATCACGACGAGCGCGGACACGCACGACCGGCACGACCGTGATCGACCTCGTGCCCGAACGAACCACGGGTGTTCTCGATCGGGCGCCTCGACCTCGAGACCGAGGGGCTGCTGCTGATCACCAACGACGGCGAACTCGCCAACCGCATCGCGCATCCGAGTCACGGCGTCGACAAGGAGTACCTGGCCGAGGTCGACGGTGGGGAGGTGTCGGCCGGCAAGCTGCGCTCGTTGCGTGACGGGGTCGAACTCGACGACGGCGTCACGGCGCCGGCGAAGGTGTCCCAACCCTCACCCGGGGTCCTCAAGATCACGATCCACGAGGGCAAGAACCGACAGGTCCGGCGCATGTGTGAGGCCATCGGGCATCCCGTCACCCGGCTCGTGCGGACACGGATCGGGCCGATGCAGGACCGCTCGCTGCGAACCCGGCGCGTGGCGCGAATGGACGAACGACGAACGAAACGCGATGGTCGCAGCGGTCGCCACTACGAGAGGACGGCCGTGACCCGCCGCGCCAATGTCGATCGGCCTCGGCCTGATCGGTGGCTCGCTCGCGGTTGCGCTGCGGGAGCGCGGCTGGCACGTGTCCGGCTCGGACGATCGTGATGACGTGGTCGTGGCCGCGCTGAGCGCGAGATCGATCGACGCCGTCGGGCTCGACGCCGACGCCGAGATCACATTCGTCGCCGTGCCCGTCATGCGGGGCAGTGCCGTGGTCACCGAGGTGTTGGCCGACGACGACGGGCATCGTGACCGATGTCGGCAGCGTCAAGACACCGATCTGTGCAGCGATCACCGACCCCCGCTTCGTCGGCGGTCACCCGATGGCCGGCAGCGAACGGGACGGCCTCGACGGCGCCGACGCCAACCTGTTCGAAGGAGCGATCTGGGTGCTCACGCCCGACGACGACGCCGACGACACCGTGTTCGCACAGCTGACCGGCATCGTCTCGGACCTCGGTGCCGACGTCGTGGCGATCGCCCCGGAACGTCACGACGAGATCGTCGCCGTCGTCAGCCACGTTCCGCACCTCACGGCTGCATCCCTGATGGGGCTGGCCGCCGACCGATCGATCGAACACGCCACCCTGATGCGGCTCGCAGCCGGTGGTTTCCGCGACATGACACGCATTGCGAGCGGGCGCCCGGACATCTGGCTCGACATCTGCGACGAGAACAACACGGCGATCGTGTCGACGTTGACGCACCTGATCGACGAACTGGTCGAGATGCGTGATGCCGTCGGGTCCGGTGACCGTCAGCGGATCCTCGATCGACTCACACGAGCGCGTGAAGCACGAGCGAACCTGCCCGGTCGCGTGATGCACCCGGAGACCCTCGCCGAGGTACGCGTCCCGATTCCGGACCGCACGGGTGCTGCGGCCGAACTGTTCACCCTTGCCGGCGAACTCTCCGTCAACATCGCCAACTTCGAAGTCGTTCACGTCGCCGAGAACAACCGGGGCGTGGCCGTCGTGCTCGTCGACCTGGAGCACGCCGAGTTGTTCCGCGGGGGCCTCATCGCTCGGGGATTCCGACCGTCCGTGCAGGCGCTGTCGTGACAGCACGCACCGTGCGCCGAGCGAACGGACCCGTCGTCGCAGACGTGGCCGTCCCGCCGTCGAAGAGCATCGCCAATCGAGCGCTCATCTGTGCGGCGCTCGCAGCCGGTGAATCCGAGATCACGGGCCTGGCGCCCGGCGACGACACGAACGCGATGATCGCCTGCCTGACGGCACTTTCGATCCCGGTCGGCGTGGAAGAACGCTACGGCCTACTGGTCGGCAACGTGATCGGTACCGGAGGATCACTTCCCGTCGGCCCGATCCAACTCGACACTCGCCTCGCCGGGACCACCTCGCGTTTCATCACCGCCGTGGCAGCACTCGGGCCGGGTCCGTACACCATCGATGGTGAGCCGCCGTTGCGTTCACGCCCGATGGGCCCGCTCCACGACTCTCTGCATTCCCTCGGGGCTCGGCTGGAACCCGGTGAGGAGTGGGGTCATCTGCCCGTCACCGTCTCGGGTCCCCTCGGCGGCGCCGATGCGATCGTGATGCCGGGCGACGTGTCGAGCCAGTACGTCACCGCGCTGATGCTGATCGCACCGATGATCCGCGGCGGCATCTCGCTCGGCCTGTCGACGGACCTCGTGAGCCGACCGTACGTCGAGATCACCAAATCGGTGATGGCTGCGTTCGGAGCCAGTGAGGTGTCCGTCGGCGAACGCCACATCACCGTCGCGGCCGGCGCGTACGAGGCCACCGCGTACACGGTCGAACCGGATGCGTCGTCGGCCAGCTACCCCCTCGCCGCCGCGGCGATCGTCGGCGGAGCGGTGAGCGTGAAGGGGCTCGGGCGCGGCTCGCTGCAGGGCGATGCGACGTTCTGTGACGTCCTGGAACGCATGGGCTGCATCGTCACCGTCGGCGAGACCGACACCGTCGTGATGCGACGTCGTGACACGCCATTGCGAGGTATCGACATCGACATGGCGGACATCTCCGACCTCGTCCCCACGATGGCGGTCGTGGCCACGCAGGCAACGACGCCCACGAAGATCACCGGGGTCGGGTTCATCCGCGGCAAGGAGAGCGACCGGCTCGGCGACCTCGCAGGTGAACTCGCCAAGCTGGGCGCCGACATCGACGTCGACCCCGATGGCCTGACGATCCGACCGACCGACATGCTGCACGGCGCCCGCCTCGAGACCCATCACGATCATCGCCTCGCAATGGCCTTCGGGCTGCTCGGCCTCGTCGTCGACGGTCTGGAGATCGCCGACCCGCAGGTCGTCACGAAGAGCTGGCCCGGCTTCTGGGACGCGCTCGACGAGATCCCGGCGCGGAACGCATGAGCGAGCTCCCGACAGTCGCTGCGTTCGACGTCGACGGCACCATCACCACCCGCGACTGCGTCGTGCCCTTCATGCGGCGTATCGCCGGGGCTCGTCGCATCGTGCCCCGGCTCGGGCTGCGCCCCGATCGCCTGATCCCCGTGGTCGCCGGACGCGACCGGGACCGGCTCAAGGCACTCGCTGCAGCCGCTGCGTTCCGCGGCCGGCGTTACGACGATCTGTGTGCAGCCGGAGCGACCTTCGCCGACATGGTCCACGAGCGGTGGCTGCGCAGCGACACGCTCGAGATACTCCAACGTCATCGTGACGAGGGCGACCGCACCGTGCTCGTGTCGGCCTCGTTCGAGGTCTATCTTCGACCGCTCGCGTCGCTCCTCGGTGTCGACGACGTCCTCGCCACGCGACTCGACGTACGCGACGGGGTCGTCACCGGTGGCTTGGACGGTCCGAACTGCCGAGGCCCGGAGAAGGTCGTCCGACTGCACGAGTGGCTCGGGGACCGGTCTGCGGTCCGGGTCGTCGCATACGGCGATTCGGCGGGCGACCGAGAGATGCTCGCGGATGCCGACGAGGCACATTGGGTCACGCGCGACGGAACCGCTGCTTGATGCCACCGTGGTTGCGGGCCCTGCGGCCCAAACAGTGGTTGAAGAACGTCCTGGTCTTCGCCGCGCCCGGCGCTGCAGGTGTACTGGACGATGCAGGCGACTTCGCCACGACGGTGGTCGCCTTCGTCGCGTTCTGTCTCGCCGCCAGTGGCATCTACATCTGGAACGACCTGCAGGACGTCGCTGCGGACCGGATCCACCCCGACGAAGCGACTGCGGCCGTTCGCTGCGGGCACGGTGTCGGTCGGCGTCGGACGGGCCATGGGCGTCGTGCTTCCGATCGCCGCCCTGGCTGTCGCCGCGGCAACCGGTCGCTGGCAGACCGTTGCCGTCGTCGCCGTGTACATCGTCGTCACACTGAGCTACACGTTCGGATTGAAGGAGGTCGCGATCATCGACCTCCTCACCGTTGCTTCCGGCTTCGTGTTGCGCGCCGCAGCCGGTGCGGTCGCCGTCGACGTTCCGATGTCACGCTGGTTCGTGCTGTGCATCACCTTCGGTTCGCTCTTCATCGTGGTCGGCAAGCGGTACGCCGAGTTGCAGGAGGTCGGCGTCGAAGCGGGCACACGCGCCACGCTCGACACCTACACGCCGGGGTTCCTGCGGATGTTGCTGTCGGCCAGCCTGGCCGGTGCGTTGTTGAGCTACTGCGTGTGGGCGTTCGAGACCGCAGAAGGCACCGACTTCCCCTTCTACGAACTCTCGATCGTGCCGATGATCGCTGCGCTGTTCCGGTACCTGCTGGTGTTGGAACGGGGCGAAGGCTCGGCGCCCGAGGAAGTGTTCGCCAGCGATCGCGTGTTGCAGTTGGCTGGATTGATCTGGATCATCATCTACGGAGTGGCGGTGTACGCGGCATGAATAAATCCCTGCAGGAAACGATGGAACTCGTCGACGATGTCGAGGGGTGGATGAGCCCGGGTCAGGGCGCCACGCTCTTCGATTCGGCGAGGAACTGCCCGGTCGACGGTCGCATCGTCGAGATCGGCAGCTTTCGCGGCCGCTCCACGATCGTGTTGGCGACAGCAGCCGACCCTTCGGTCGAGATCGTCGCCGTCGATCCGCACGCCGGCAACGACCGCGGTCCCCAGGAGATCGAAGGGTTCGCAGACGAGGCCGCCGACGACCACACCGTGTTCAACGCGAACCTCGCTGCGGCGGGCGTGGTCGACCGGGTACGCCACGTGCGTGAGTTCTCCGAGGTCGCGCTCGACCTGGTGGACGGAGATGTCGACGTGCTCTACGTCGATGGTGCGCACCGGTACGGTCCGGCGTTGGCGGACATCCGCACCTGGGGCGACCGTGTCGGAGATGGCGGCACGATGCTGATCCACGACTCGTTCTCGTCGATCGGCGTGACGCTCGCGATCCTCCGCCACCTCGTGCCCGGTCGCCGGTTCCGCTACGTCGGCCGGTCCCGGTCGATGACGATCTACCGCGCCGACCTGGGCGGATCACCCGTGGCCCGTGCCCGCAACGTCGGCCGACAGCTGGCGCAGTTGCCGTGGTTCGCCAAGAACGTCGGCATCAAGGTGCTGATCAGCCTGAAGATCGTCAAGGGCGACTGGCCCTACTGACATCTCAGAACATCGTCGTCTGACCGGCCGGATCGGGGAGGGGCTCGAGGTCCGGCACCTCGTCGGCGACCGCGTCGTGGAACGCTCGGGCCAGCCCGGGGGAGTCGAGGTTCTCGGGCTGGTGTACGAACACGTAGGGCACGCGTCCCTCATCGAGCCAGGTGACGACCTGCGGCACCCAGGCGAGCAGCCCGTCCATCGTTCCCTCGGGGCGGTCCTGGCCGATCACCCGCACGATCGGGTGATCGCCCGCCACCTGCGTCAGGACCGGGAGATCGGGCTTGTTCTGCTTCTCCTCCCGAGCGGCGTCGGATGCCGCGGGGACGAGGTGCAGTGGGCGGCTGTCGAGCATGATGCGGGTGATCCCTCGCTCGATGCAGAGTCCGTCGACACGGCGATGGGTCGCGGAGTCGTCGAAGAAGGCGGGATGTCGCAGTTCGAGCGCCCACGACCTGTCGAGCGGCAGACGGCGGAGGAAGGCCAACAGCACGTCGAGTCGGTCGGGACCGAACGTCGCCGGAAGCTGCACCTGCAGTGGCCCGACACGGTCGCCGAGCGGATCGATCGCCTGGAGGAACGACCGGACCTCGGTGGCGACGTCCCGGAGCCGCTTGTCATGGGTGACGGTGCGGGGCAGCTTGAACGCGAACCGGAAGTCGGCGGGCGTCTGCTCGGTCCACTTCGCCACCGTGCCCGCCGAGGGCTCCGCGTAGAAGGTCGTGTTGCCCTCCACCGCGTTGCACCAGGACGCGTACAACCCGAGTTCCGTTCCCGGCTTCGTGCCCACTGGATAGAAGCGCCCCACCCAGGGACGATGCGCCCACATCGGGCACCCGACTCGCAACACCTTCATCACCGACAGTCCATCACACTGGCCAGTAACCTCGGGATTTCGTGGAATCTGAACAGCGTGCACTGACCGGTTGGGGCCGGACCGCCCCGACGGTGGCGACGCTGGTCCGGGCCACCGCTGACGAACTCGCAGCGGATGGCATGCTCGCATCGCTCGCAGGGGACCGCGGTGTCATCGCCCGAGGCCTCGGGCGTTCCTACGGCGACCCGGCGCAGAACGGTGGCGGGACCGTCGTCGAGATCGTGCCCGGCGACGACGCCATCGTGCTCGACGAGCAGGCTGCGACTGTTCGCGTCGATGCGGGTGTGAGCTTGGACCGGCTGCTGCGGGAGATCGTGCCGAGAGGATTCTTCGTGCCGGTCACGCCCGGGACACGGTTCGTGACCGTCGGCGGCGCGGTGGCCAGTGACATCCACGGCAAGGGACACCACTCCGACGGGTCGTTCGGGGCACACGTGACCAAGATGGGGATGCTCCTCGCAGACGGTTCTCGGCGCTCGATCACGTCTGAGTCGGACCCCGACCTCTGGTGGGCGACGATCGGCGGGATGGGCCTCACCGGGATGATCACCGACGTGTCGTTCCGGGTGATCCCGGTCGAGACGCGACATTTCGTCGTGGAGACCTGGCGCATCCCGAACTTCGACGCGCTCGTCACCGCGATGGAGGAGAACGACGAGCGGTACCGGTACTCCGTTGCGTGGAT
Organism: Ilumatobacteraceae bacterium; assembly: GCA_963797925.1. GTDB lineage: Bacteria > Actinomycetota > Acidimicrobiia > Acidimicrobiales > Ilumatobacteraceae > Ilumatobacter_A. Next base: position 1,858,673 of record CAWCQZ010000004.1, read on the forward strand.
CGACCTGGTGGCCACCGGGAAGCACCTCGGGCGATCGGTGCTGTCGATGGGGAACCATGCGACGCTCGCACGAACTCGAGTCGATGGACTCGAAGGCGGCTCGGCGGCCACTCGGACTACGACCCGAAGCTGTTTCCGGACGTCCCGAACGGCGTACCGAACGTTCTGATCCGCCCGTCGGTTCGAGCGTTCAACGAGTTGTGGTACCGCAAGGCACCGAAGCACCACATCGGTACCGAATCGATCACTCAGTTCTTCCACCCACTCGACATGGTCGGCCAGTGGACTCGGCTGTACGGCGCTCGCGGCTTCCTGCAGTACCAATTCGTCGTTCCCTTCGACGCGGTGGACACGATGCGCACGATCGTGTCGAAGATCGCCCACGAAGGACACGCGAGTTTCCTGGCGGTGCTCAAGCGGTTCGGAGCGGAGAGCGGCGGGATGCTCAGCTTCCCCAAGCCCGGCTGGACGCTGACACTCGACCTCCCGGCCGGGGTCGACGGACTCGACCGTCTCCTCACGGAACTCGACGAACTCGTCCTGGGCGTCGGCGGACGTCACTATCTCGCGAAGGATGCGTTCGCGTCTCCTGACGTCGTCCGCAGGGGCTACCCGCGACTCGACGAGTGGAAGTCCATTCGACGCCGCGTGGACCCCGACGGCGTGTGGGCGAGCGACCAAGCCCGCCGACTCGACCTGATCTGATCCGGACAGAGATGAGAGACACATGATGAACGCATTCGACCAACCCCAGACCGTCCTCGTCCTCGGAGGCCGCAGCGACATCGCGCATGCGATCGTCCGGGAGCTGTCATCGGCGTCGCTGACCACCGTGGTGCTCGCGCATCGCGGAGGCGACGATGTCGTGATCGACGGTCTGCCCGACGGTGCGAGCGTCGTGTCGGTGCCGTTCGACGCGACCGATCATGCATCGCACGCCTCGTTCATCGAGGGCATCGCCAAGGAGTACGGCGACCTCGACATCGTGATCCAGGCGTTCGGTCAACTGGGTGGCGAGACCGTCAACGCCGACCCGACCGCCGCCAGCGACCTCGTCGACGTCAACGTCACGGGTGCGGTCAGCTCCGGACTCGCTGTTGCAGCGCAACTGCGCGCTCAGGGGCATGGCGTGCTCGTGGTGCTGTCCAGCGTGGCCGGCGTACGAACCCGCCCGTCGAACTTCGTCTACGGCGCCACCAAGGCAGGACAGGACGCGTTTGCGACCGGGCTCGGCCATTCGATGGTCGGATCCGGTGCCCGCGTGATGACCGTTCGCCCGGGGTTCGTCCGCTCTGCGATGACGGACGGCCTCGACGAGGCACCATTCGCCTGCGATCCGTCCGACGTGGCGACAGCGGTGGCCGCCGGACTGCGCAGCAAGAAATCCGTGGTGTGGGCACCGGGAATCCTGCGTTACGTGTTCGCCGTGCTGCGCCTCGTTCCGGGCTTCGTCTGGCGCAAGCTCGACCGCTGAGCGGCGAACGCCTCGACGCCCAGTCGCTGTCGCTGTCGCCCTCGTCGTCGTCGTCGTCGTAAGGTCTGTTCATGTCTGACGTCGTACGCATCGAGGTCGGCTCGTCGATCATCGAGGCCGAGCTGATCATCCAGGAGGCGCAGGCTGCCGGCCTGCGTGCGGAGCTGCTCCGCAACGAGCATCCTGAAACCGGTGGTTTCGTCGCACTCGGAAGCTGCGCGATGTTGGTCGCCGCCGAGCACGAGTCCGATCTCCGAGAGCTCCTCGCCACCTACGGCTACTGAGCGGATCCTCGTCGAGCGACGTCGCGGTCGTCGGTGGCCGCGGTGATCGCCGCCGGTCGACAGACGGCTGCCGGTCAGTCGGCGAGTTCTTCGGGGACGGGAACGACGGGGTAGAGCCCGTCGACGTCGGCACCACTGATGCCGCCACCGCCTTCGCAGCGCTCGAACAGCATCAACAGGTTCGACTCGTACTGGCCGACCAGGCAGAAGTTGTCGGCCACGGCCTGGTTGTGTTCCTGCGACTGGCGCTTGACCGACGTGTTGGGTTCGAGCCAGCCCGACCAGAAGTTGGTGAGCACGACGAAGTCGGCCTGTTCGATGTCCTCGGCGAGCCCTGATCCAGCAGCGTCGGCAAGGCCGGGGTCCATCTCGATGAAGTAGGTCGCCGGCTCGAGTTCGTCGAACAGGAAGTAGATCGACACGTCGCTGTACACCGTGCGGCTGAGGTCCGCCGTGCCGACGACGAGACGGTCACCGGGCTCGCTGCGCGGCATCGAGGTCGGGGATCATGGCGATCAACGTGTTCGCGACCTCCGGATTGCCGAACCAGAACTTGCGGTCCTCACGCTCGACGAGGAAAGGAAGCGGCAGGTCACCGACGGCGACCCTCGTGTGCAACAGGTAGTAGCGGTACGTGTAGAACGGGCTCACCACCAACATCAGCGCAAGCACGACGACGCCACCGGACAGCACCGAAGCACGTCCGATCCGGGGGACACGCCGACTCACGACGTGCGTGATCAGTGCCGCGAGGAGCGGCCAGGAGACCATCGCAACCCACGCCAAGTGTGTCGAGTCCGGCCGCTGCAATGCCTGAGGGAGGATCCCGAGGCCGAACACACCCGCCACGAGCAGCGCATCGATCTGCGGGTTCGCGCCGTGGCGACGCCGCAACAGCCACGCGATGGCGGGAACGGCGATCGCGATGACGATGACGGCGAAGAACCAGAAGAACAGTTGGTGACGTGCTGCCGGCGCCGGAACGGGCCAGGTGGGCGGCACCGATTCTGCGATGGCTTGGAGTGCGCCGTCGAGCTGTCCGAACGACGGTGGGCTCGGCAGCTCGCGCCCGGGACGCAGCTCGACGACGGGGTCGGTGATGATTCCCTGGATCACGGCGCCCGGCCCGGCGACGACGAGATGGATCCACATTGGAAGCAGGCCGACTGCGCCGCCGGCGACGACCGGTCTCCAAGCGTCCCTGCGTACGGCCCAGCCTGCAGCGAGCAGCATCAGCGACACGGCGATCACGATGTCGGGACGGAAGGACAGTGCGACCCCGGCGAGGACGCCGGCGACGAGCCAGGTACGCCCGGACTCGGTGTGTCGCGCCCGGATGGCGAACACGCCCGACCACAGAGCGAGCGCCACGGCACCGTGCCACGCAAGCGCAGCGAGCCCGATCGGGGTCATGGTGAGCAGCGAGGCGACCACGCCGCTCAGCACGGCGGCGCTGCGACCCCACGGCCTGGCCAGCACGTAGAGCGCGACGATGATTCCGAGGTTCTGCAGCAGGCCGAACGCTCGCTCGGCTTCGAGCGTGTATCCGAACACCCGGTACCAGACCGCGAGCACGTCCAGGGACCCCGGACCGTAGAGGTGGAGGAAGTCGACGTTGGGGACCTTGCCGTCCTGCACGAGGCGAGGGAAGACGAGCATGAAGCCCTCTTCCATCGATGATCCGGGCGAGCGGAAGAGCCCGCGGACGGGCAACATCGCAAAGGCGAGCAGCAGAGCGACAGCCACAGCGCCCCGCCCGGTGAAGCGCAGCGGTCCACCGAGGACGAACGGAACGACTTCATCGCGAGCCGGCACGTCGGTCGAGGTCTCCGAGTGTTCGTCCAGGTCGATCAAGCGTCCCGATGGTACCCATCGGGGCGGGTCGCCACGGCGTATCGTCGTGCCGGTGCAGGGCGAGCCGCAAGATCTGTTGCAGGCGCACGCCGATGCGCTGATCGCCGGTGGCGTGCGACGACTCCATGTCCTTGCGTGGCGGGACCTCGACGACGATGATGCGGGCGGCTCCGAAGTGCACGCCGACGAGTGCGAGCGACGGTGGGCCGAGGCCGGGTTGGACGTGCTGCACCGCACGTCGGCGGCGGTCGGTCAGCCCGCAGTAGCCGAACGCAACGGGTACCGGGTCGTCCGGCGCGGCAGCAGGTATTCGGTGTTCCCTCGCACCATCGCTTCGGAGTTGACCAGGCGGATGGGTCGCTACGACGCGCTGATCGAGGTGATGAACGGCGTGCCGTTCTTCTCGCCCGTGTGGTGCCGTTCCCCCCGGATGCTGTTCCTGCATCACGTCCACGGCCCGATGTGGGATCAGATGCTCCCGGGACCGCTCGCCGCCTTCGGCCGAGCCCTCGAGACCCGAGTCGCGCCGCCGCTCTATCGGCGAGGGCTCACCGCAACGCCCTCTGACGCCACACGCGACGAACTCATCGAGATCGGTTTTCGGCCCGAACTCGTGACGGCCATCCCGAACGGCACCGACCCGCGTTTCAGCTTCGGGGGAGTGAAGACCGAGCACCCGTCGATCGTCGCCGTTGCACGGTTGGCGCCCGTCAAACGATTCGGCCTGCTGCTCGATGCGGTCGCCGAGGCGAGAGGACAGGTGCCTGAGCTCCGGCTGACGATCGTCGGCGACGGCCCCGACCGCGCCACGCTCGCTGCTCGGGTCCACGAACTGGGTGCGAGCGACTGGGTCCAGTTCACCGGTTGGGTCGAGCACGGGGACCTCGTCGACCTGTATCGCCGATCCTGGATCGTCGCGAGCGCATCGCTCGCCGAGGGTTGGGGCCTGAGCCTGACCGAAGCAGCAGGATGTCGCACGCCCGCAGTCGCCACCGACATCCGTGGTCACCGGAGTTCCGTGGTGGACGGCGAGACCGGGATCCTCGCATCGGAGGTCGAGTTGGGGAGTGCGATCGCCCGCGTGCTCCTGGACCACGATCTGAGGGAGCGGCTCGGCGCGGCGGCCGAGGCTCGCGTCCGGACGATGACCTGGGATGCCACCGCCGCAGGAGTGCTCGGAGTTCTCCGTCGCGCCGCCGAGCGCTGACTAGGCTCCCCTCCTCATGCGCAGCGTGGTCGTGCTTCCGACATACAACGAAGCAGACAACATCGATCGATTCCTTCGTGCCGTCCGCAAGGCGGCACCCGAGACCGACGTACTCGTCGTCGACGACGGCAGCCCGGACGGCACCGGCCCACTCGCACAGCAGCTGGCCGACGAACTCGGTCGGATCGAAGTGCTGAATCGACCGGGCAAGAGCGGCCTCGGGAGCGCATATCGCGACGGCTTCGCCAAGGTGCTCGGCTCCGGCGAGTACGACATCGTCGTGTCGATGGATGCCGACATGTCACACGACCCCGACCGCATCCCCGAGTTCGTACGTCTGGTCGCCAACGGCGCGGACCTCGTGATCGGGTCGCGCTACGTCACCGGCGGTGGCACCACGGACTGGCCCGTGCGCCGACAGCTGCTGTCGAAGTGGGGGAACATGTACACCCGCACCATTCTCGGCGTGCCGTCGCGTGACTGCACGAGCGGCTACCGGGCCTACCGAGCGACGGCGCTCGCATCGATCGACCCCACATCCACATCGGCGGAGGGGTACGCGTTTCTCACCGAGTTGGTGCGCCGCCTCGCGACGCAGGGGGCTGTGATCGTCGAATCGCCGATCATCTTCCGGGACCGCACCGAAGGCAAGTCGAAGATGTCGGGTCGAATCATCGTCGAGTCGATGCTGCTCGTCACCCGCTGGGGAATCGGCGACCGGCTGCTTCGTCGCCGACCGCGATGATCGACCGCGTGCCGAGCCGCTGGCTCGGCGCCATCGCCGCTGCCGTGGTGGCACTCCCGTTGATCGTCGCCGTCGCCGCACTCGCACAGCGTCGCTGGTACCCGGTGCTCGACCTGGCGATGACCGAGTTCCGCGTTCGTGACGTGCGGCACGCGCCAGACGCCCCTGATCGGGCTCCCCGGTCGGATCGGGGCGCTCCCGGACCAGGGCAGCCACCCCGGCCCGTTGTCCTTCTGGGCGCTCGCACCGGTGTACCGGCTGTTCGGTGGCTCTGCGTGGGCGATGGAAGCCGCAACAGTGTCGCTCGCGTTCGTGTGGATCGGCCTCGCCATGTGGATCGGGCATCGCCGCCTCGGCCGGGCAGGGATCGCGCTCGTCGCGGCCATCGTCGCGGTGCTGATCCGTGGCTTCGGATTGTCCGTGCTGACGCAACCGTGGAACCCGTACATGCCGCTCCTCGCATGGCTGGTCGTGCTCCTGGCGGTCTGGTCGGTTCTCTGCGACGACGACTGGATGCTCCTGCCGCTGCTGGCCGCTGCATCGTTCGCCGCGCAGACACACATCCCGTACCTGCTGATGGCCGGGGCGCTCGGTCTGCTCGGGGTCGGTTGGGTGGTGGTCCGTCGCCGGCGCCTCACGAAGCCGCTGGGTTGGACGCTCGGAGCGTTCGGCGTGCTGTGGGTGGCACCACTCGTCGATCAGTTGGGCCGCGACCCGGGCAACATCCGCCGGTTGGTCGACCACTTCGGAGCACCGTCCGAGGATCCGATCGGTTGGGGTGCAGGAGTCCGATTGATGCTCCGCCACCTCGACGTGTTCGGTGGCTTCGGGAAGCTCGTCACAGGGCAGGCGCGTTTCGTGCAGGGTGGTCTCGATCCCGACGGCGCGGTGTGGCCAGGGCTCGTGCTGCTCGTGCTGTGGATCGCGGCGTTCGTTGCTGCGATTCGCTCGGGGCACACGATGCTCGTCCGGTTGCACACCGTGCTCGCCGTGACGCTCGTGTTGACCGTTGTCTCGATGTCACGCATCTTCGGCGTGCGATGGTTCTACCTGACCCTGTGGGCCTGGGTCACGACCACGCTGATCATCGTCGCGACGGTCTGGTCCGCTGTCGCGCTTGCTCGTCACCTCCGACCTGCGCTCACCACGACACTGTGCCGAAACAGGATCGTGTGGGGCCTCGCATCGCTCGCTCTCGTGACGACTGCGAGCATGGTCGTGCTGGCACCGTCGACGGATCATCCCGAGGAGTACCTGGGTGAGACGGTGGGGGAGCTGTTGGATCCAACGGTCGCAGCGCTCGACCCCGATGCGTCCTATGCCGTCGAATGGCGCGACGCCTACTTCTTCGGGAGCCAGGGCTTCGGGTTGCTCGGCGAACTCGATCGGGCCGGGTTCGACGTGGGTGCCACGGAGTTCAACCTCGTTCCGGCGACGTCGACGCGGACCAAGCGGCCCGGAGAGGCCGACAAAGCGTTGGTGTTGGTGACCGGGCAGTTCATCGACGCTTACCGCGCCGACGACCGTTTCATCGAAGTCGCGTTCAGCGATCCCCGCTCCGAGACGGAACAGACCGAGTACGCCGAGCTACGAGAGCAGGTCATCGGCGAGTTGACGACCGCCGGACTCGACGACCTCGCTGGACTCGTGGACACCAACCTGTTCGGCCTCGACATCAGCGAACGCATCCCACCGGACACCAAGGATCTGACGACACGGATGATCGCCCTCGGTCAACCCGCCGCCGTCTTCCTCGGACCGCCCAACACCCCAGTGGTCTGATCGGGGTCGCTGGAGGGCATGGTGTCGAGTGTCTTGGACAGGCCTGCATGCTCGCAAGCTGCACTGAACCCGCACGATTGGTAGAAGGCCCGAGCAGCGAGATTGTCGCTCCTGTGTCGAACGACTGCTTCGCTGGCTCCGAGTTCGACTGCGATGCGCAGCGCATGGAAGATGACTGCTCGGGTGAGTCCGAGGCGGCGGTGATCTGGGTGGCAGCCAGCTGGTTCGATCTGGACGACTCCGTTGTGCGTGTCGAGCCACAGTGTTGCGAATGCGACGATGGAGCTGGACTGTGCGGTGGCGACGACGTCGAGACGCGGGTTGTACACGGAGCACTCACGGAGCGCTCGGTAGGCGTCGACGCACAGCTCATCCTCAGGGAACGCGGCTCTGAAGGCGCGGACGCGTTGTGGCAGTTCGTCGGAGCGGAGCTGGCGGATTCGGTACCCGTCGGGAACGAGCGACTCGGCCACGTCGTCGGGTCCGATCGGGCGACTCATTGCTGGAGCACCGGCCGATCGAGGGAGGAACCCTCGGTCTTCGAGGAGCTGCAGGAGTTGGGGCTCGTGGATTCGACGCCCGACCCGGAACTCGACCTGCTCGACACCGTCCGCTGCGTCGCGACACGCAGCTTCGGCCCAATCCAGCGCACGGCGGGCTGCCTCCAACCCAACCGCCCCGGGCCGTACGACGAGGTCGCACACTCTCGACCCGTCGAACATCGTCAGTGCTTGAGGCGGACCATGGTCGACTGACCACAGACGCAGGGATTCGAGAGCGCTCGGCCAGCGATGGAAGACGCCCCAGGCAAGGTCACCGACATGCATCTCGGAACCGGCGCCCGCGTGCTTCCACACGTCGGCGATGAGCGCAACAGCCCGCTCGAAAGTCTCCCCGCTTCCCGCATCACCCGACATCACAGAGCAAGCTAGATCAACAGCGTCGGCGCACGCTCCCGAGCACCCGACCGAGCGCATCGGTGCCGATCTCGCATGCCAGAAGCGACGGGCGCCGAGTGTTGTCACGAGCGTGATGGCGCGGCGAGCACGTCTCGTACGTTGTGGCGATGGCAACTCCGCTATCGAGGTTCGTCGAGTCCCGGTTCTCTTCGAGAAGGAGCCAGGCGACTGTGTCGGAACGTCCAACGATCGCGAGAGCACACAACTTCCGGTCGGGCACTGTCGCAGTGTGGGTCGTCATGGCGGCCGCTGCAGGTTGCACATCGAGCGGCAGCGAGTCGGAGAATTCCTTCGCAGCCCCGACAGCGTCCCCGGTCACCGTCGCAGCCGCGTCACGTCCGATGCCTGCTCCGCCAGCGAGCGAAGCTGACGTGTTCCTCGACTTCTCGCTCGAAGCACGCGACGACGACGACACGCCGTGGCTCCTCACGGTGATTGCGACGAGCAACACCGACAAGCCCACCGTCGATCATGACGATCGAATACTGCAGCGCTGGAATGGGGACGAGTGGGAAGCAATCGCCGTGATCCCGTTCGACTTGGCGACGCCCGGTGAACTCGTCGCATGTGATCTCGACGGACCGTGTGAACGTCCGGCGGTCGATGCGCCGTTGCCGCCTCGCAGCACGGGTCGCGAGCGGGTCTTTCGGCTTCGTCCACTCGAAGATGGCACGTACCGCATGGCCGAGCTGAACGATCGCGGCTACACCGTCGACTCCAATCGCATCACCATCGAGGACTCAGCCCTGGCCGAGTGATGGTCGGTCGAGCCTCGCCGCGCAGCCAGCACGCATCGATCGTCGAGCTCGAGGCACCTTTCCGATCACCGAACCAAGCGCGGATGTGCCGATCGCGCCCGGTCCCAGCGCAGTGCAATGCCCGTTGACATGCGTTGCTGGCCGGGTTCTCGGAGCTGAGGTCCAAGCGTCGTACGGTTCACGGTGTGAACTATGTAGTTCGACATCACGCCGTCGCGCGATGCCCCGACATCGGTGACCTCGAGCAGATCGCTGCGGCCGAAGGCCATTCGTTCGTGACCCGGACCCGACAGGAGTGGGAAGCCGGCATCAACCGCTTCGACCAGGCAGGTGAGACCTTCTTCTTCGTCGTCGAGGCCGGTCGAACCGTCGGCATCTGCGGCCTGAACATCGACCCGTACATCGAGGACCCCTCGGTCGGACGCCTCCGCCATCTCTACATCCATCCGAGCTGCAGGCGGGCAGGGATCGCTGCGGTTCTCGTCGAGACATGCCTCTTGGCCGCTTCGGGGACCTTCGATCGCGTCCGACTACGGACGTCGGACCCGGCGGCCGACGCGCTGTACCGCTCGTTGGGCTTCGGCATCGTCGAACAGGCCACCGCAACTCACAAATGGCGGGCTTGAAAGGTCATGCTGAGCGCTTACCCGACGTCGTTGAATCAGGCGACCCGTGCTCATGATCAGAGCGGGTGCGATCGATCGTACGTGAGGATATGTGGGTAATCCTCGCCGATTTCCGACGGTTTCCACGGCCAGCGCTGCACGTCCTTCTGGAGCGCTTCCGGCCCGACCTGAAGCCGTTCACTTGGTTCGACGAGGGTCACGACTAGCTTGAATTCTGGAGGTTGCGTGAGCGCACAGAACATCTACGACGACCCGGAGTTTCTCGCTGGCTACGTCACGCTTGATCGTCAGGTTCATGGCCTCGACGGGGCAGGAGAGTGGCCAACGATGCGGTCGATGCTGCCCGAGATGGCGGGTCGACGGGTTGTCGATCTCGGTTGCGGCTTTGGATGGTTCAGCCGATGGGCTCACGAGCACGAAGCGGCCTCGGTGCTCGGCGTCGACGTCTCGAAGAAGATGCTCGAACGTGCACGCTCGGGAACAGCCAGCGCCACCGTCGAGTACCAATGCGCCGACCTTGATCTGCTCGATCTCGAGCCGGGTTCGGCTGACGTCGTGTTCAGTTCGCTGACCTTGCACTACGTGCACGATCTCAACCGACTGATGGCGATGATCGCTGAAGCGCTCACGCTGGGCGGCTCAGTCGTGTTCTCGGTCGAGCACCCGATCTACAGCGCCCCAACAACGCAGAACTTCGAGACGAGTGAGGACGGCGACCGGGTGTGGCCCCTCGACAACTACCTCGTGGAGGGCGAACGGGTGACGAACTGGTTCGTGGACGGCATCGTGAAAGAACACCGAACGGTTGCCACGTACGTGAACACATTGATCGAGTCCGGTCTCGTGCTGGACCGCATCGACGAGTTCGGGCCAACGGCCGAGGCCGTCGAGGCCCGACCCGAACTGGCCGACGATCGACATCGACCCTGGTTCTTGTTGCTCGGTGCTACGAAGCCCAACTGAACCGAACGAGTCCCCGGTAGCCCGATCCGGCGGCAGGGCAAGCGACCGCCATTCCTTTGGTGGAGGCGGCGCGCATCCTCGAGCACCTACCCGAGCCCCGACGTGCCTGATTGATGATGGACATGCGTTGCGGCGGTTGTCGTAGCGTCGATGGCGTCGGTCGGTTGGCTCTCTTGCCTGCCGCCTTCGGGTTGGCTTTGTATCGAACTGTCAACCGGCCGGTGTCCATTGCCCGGGGTGTGGCTCGAAAGAGGGCGCGAACAGATCGACTCGAATCAGGAGTGCCCACCTCGGTTCCCAGCACCGAGAGAAAGGCACTTTGCCATGACCATCACCATCGGGATCGACCCGCATAAGGCGTCCCACACCGCTGTCGCGATCGACAGTTTCGAGTTCGTCCTCGACGAACTCTGGATCCGATCCTGCTCGACCCAAGTCACCAAGTTGCGCGACTGGGCCGACGGGTTCCGAGACGACCGAACCTGGGCGGTCGAGTCCGCCCGAAGGGCTCGGCTACCTCCTTGCCCAGCAGTTGATCGCTGCCGGCGAGACGGTCCTCGTCCCTGCTGTGCGGACGTCGAGGGTCCGGACGTTGAGTTCGGGTCGCTCGCAGAAGAACGATCCGAACGACGCTCGCTCGGTCGCGATCGCCGCGTTACGAGCGGACGATCTCGTCGAGGTTCTGCCCGACGATCGCCGCCCCATCGGGCCGGCTCCAGCAGCGCATCGTCGCAACGAACAGCAACTCAATTCACAGCATTCGACACGCCGGTCCCTCCCACAGCGGTCGAACGTCGAGCACATGAGCGAACTCCACCGGGACCTCGCCATGCCACCCAATCCCAGGGCCCGCTGGGCAGCACGTTCTGGGCGGCGGCCACCGATCTCGTGTGCCGTCCCTGATCGGGTGATCCGTCGGCGAGACCCGTCGTTACGAGCTGTGAGTATCTCGAGACGGTCGCAGCGAGGTCAGACGCCGACGAGCCTTTGTCTCATAATGTGATCGCTGCGGGAACTCAACCGGGTTGAGCGACGTCAGAACCCCATGAGGACTGCTCGACTCCCGTTCTTCGCTGCCTTGGTCGTCGTCGCAGTCTCCTCGTGCGGTAGCTCGGGCGGGTCGCTCAGCTCGGATGGTTCGACCAGCACCATCTCGGAATCAATATCGGGAGCCGGCCGCCGGAGCTCGGTGCCAGAGTTCGATTCGACAGATGCTTCTGTCGATAAACCGCTCGGTTCATACCGCGCCGCATTCGACCGCTACGCGACCTGCCTTGCAGAGCGCGGATTCGACCTTGCCTTCGTCGAGGATCGGGGCGCCCGAATCGAATACAGCGTTCCAGCAGAAGCCGTCGATAACTCCGATGCTGACTTCGTGTGTTACGAGTCCGAGTTCCGACGAGTAGACGATCTTTGGCAGGTCAACAACCCCGATCCCGAGAAGATCGCGTTCATGGAACGGTGTTTGGAACTCAACGGAATTGACATCCCGGAATCGTACGACGAACTCGCTGCCGCCATGGTCAGCGACGAAGTCGATTCGTCCGTCTGTCCGCGCTGACCCCCCCACCTTTTTCACCGAGAGCGACTTGCGTATCCACGAGTCTGCGCAACCAGCGGTAGACCCGAAGGACACGACACTGGAGTTCGGGTCCGTTGGCAGTGCTCTGATCCAACCGCCGCCATGGTCCTAGTGGACCGATCAGATCGTTCTCACGGTCGAGTGTTCTCCTAGTGCATACCCGGCATTATTTTTCGACCGGGGTGCTCGATACCGCGCGGCCAGCGGAGAGCGCTCCACAACGCGCGGTTGTGAGCCGTCGCGACCCGCTCGCGAGCCGGCAATAGGCGTGTCATCGAAATGGCCCCGAGTCGAGGATGAGCCGGGTCCACGTGGTTGGAATCGAAGGTTTGCCGATTCTGAGAATTCCTGAGGTTTCGCGAGGCTCGGAGCGGTCTATAGCGGCGTCGTGTCACGCTTGGCTTCATGCTGGCTCGATGCACCCCGGGCGACCCGTTCGGCGTCGCGAGCCGAGGTCTCGGGTGGGTCTGAGGGCTCGCTGAACGCACCGGCCCGGTGTCATGTCGATACGAACAGAGTGCCTGTTCAGCGACTTGTGATCGATCGTGTGTTTGGTATCGTTGTCTCATGTTCACGGAGGTCGTCGAGTCGGTGGTGTCGATGTCGGACACCGACCTACGCGACCGGCTGCGGGCCAACGAACTCGAACGCCGCGCCCTCGACGCCGAAGCTGCTGTGTTGGTGTCGGTGGTGGATCAACGAGGCCTGTACTCGAAGATCGACGGGCACCGAACCATGGCCGCGTTCCTGCGTGCCGAGTGGAACTGCTCGACGAGCGAAGCCGCCATGTGGCGGTCCCTGGGACGTTGCGTGAACCAACTCGACGGTGTCGGCAACGCATGGATGGCCGGCCGGTTCGGACGAATACAGGCCCGCAAGATCGCCGACGCCCGTGGCAACCCGCGTGTCCGCGACCTGCTGGGTGCGTTCGTTGCGGTCTTCGTCGACCAAGCAGAGATCCTCGACAGTGCCGACTTCACCAAACTCGTTGACCAGACCGTCAACCGACTCGACACCGACGGCGCACACGACACCCGCGACCACGCCATCGACAACCGAGACGCCCACGTGTCAGCCGTCGGTGACGGTGTCGTCATCTCGGCTTGGGGTGGCGACCCGGTCACCGCCACCGAACTCGAGCGGATCTTGGAACAGTTCGCCGACGCCGAATACGCGATCGACGTCGCAGCCCGCAAACAACAGTGGGGCAACAACGCCCCACTCCACGAGTTGGCTCGCACCGCCGCACAGCGTCGCCACGACGCGATCGTCGCGATCTTCAGAGCCGCAGTCGCCTCGGACGAGTCCGGCCAGGCAGCGGCGTTGGTGTTGAACATCGTGTGCGACGCCACCACATGGGCCGAGATCTCCGATGCTGGCGGGCTCGCCACCGACACCAACCTCGCCGGCCAACCAGTCGACCCGTTCACCGGCGCAACCCGCCCGAACGATCTGCTCGACGAACTGATGACCGACCCGACAACACTCCTCGACCGGCGATGCGAAACCGACACCGGCATCCCGGTTCACCCACACGACGTGCTCCGAGCCGCGCTGTCCGGCCACGTGCGCCGGGTCGTGGTTGACGCAGCCGGCACCGTCATCGACATGGGCCGCCGCAGCCGCCTCTACACCGGCTCGCCCGCGACGCAGCCAAACTCCTCACCACCCGATGCCAACACCCCGGCTGCTCCATGCCGACCCGATGGTCCCAAATCGACCACGCCGACGAATGGGTCACCGATCACGGCGAAACCAGCCAAAAGAACAGCCGCATCGAATGCGGCCCACACAACCGCGCGAAGACACGACAACAATGGCGAACCCGCACAGCCGTCAACGCCCACACCTACACGATTCGCAAAGACGGCACCATCATGCTCCCCGCCGGTGCCCGCACCCCCGAATTCGCCGAACCCGACGAAATCCCCGACCCCGACCCGGAACCTCGGGTGGCCTCGTCCGCAACAAACAACACGATCCCGATGGACAGCATCGACGCCATCTGGAACAACATCACCCGACACATCCAACTCGCCGACCCCTACCAACTCACACTCGCCACCGGCCACTGATCGGTGTGCCTCGTCGACAGACGTGTCGATGGTTGTGAGTCGCAGCTCACCTTCTGCTGGCTGACCGCCCTGGAGGCTCGTGATCGACGAGGTCGCTGCACGCTGTGCCACCGTCGACGTCGATGAGCGCAGCCGGAATGCCTCGGACACTCAGTCAGCCAGGAGCGAGGCCGACGTCGTCGCAGACTGTGCCTTCGCCGAACAGCATGTAGGCGGAATCGATCCACGTGTCGACGCGGCGTTGCTGGTCCGGTTCGAAGACGTCGAACTCTCGCCGCATGAGCGCATCGAAGGCTTCATCAGGGGTGGTGCCGATCGCCGCGCCCAGGTCGGCGGCTGCGGCGTCGACGAGCGAACGAACCGAGGCGTCGTCGCCGTCCGCCAGGCTGCTCGCCTCGGCCACGACGCACGCCGGGCCGTCGTAGGTGCGGGCGTCGGATCCTTGCAACTGGAAGATCGTGGTGGGCTCCGTGCCGTCGGCACGGCGGGCTTCGCCGAGCTGGCGGATCATGCCTTCGTCGTCGACACGGAACTCGATACCGCGCTCCTGCATCCACATCATCATCGTCGAGCTGTACGGCTCGAACACTCGAACGGTCGACACGTCGTAGAGCACTGGTTGATGCGCTGCGAGCACGTCCAACTGCGACTCCACCCGACGCATCGTCGGCATGGTGGCGATGTCGGCGGTCGGGCCCGAAGGTTGCGCGAGGAACTGGACGTTCCACAGGCTCGCAGCCACGGCGACGACAGCGATCACACCGGTCAGGATCCGGTCGGCGGACGCCGTGCGCTTCCAGGCGCTCGCGGCCAGGACCGCCAGCGTGAGGTGGACGAACGCGATCATCGGCCAGGCCCAGCGCACGTGGTGCGGAGAGATGCCGACCGCTCCGATCGTCAGTCGGCTCAGTGCGATCACGGACCCGAGCAGCAGGACCGTCGCCACCACACCGGCGGAGGCCTCGAGGTGCTGTTCACGCCGATGAGCGAGCATGGTGAGTGCCACGAGCGCACCAGCGAGCAGCAGGATGCCGATGACGGCGACGCCGGTGGGCATCAGCCCCGGCAGGTCGAGTGTCGGGCCGTCGGGTCCCTCGGTGATCTTCGTGATCTCGACGGTCGTCGTGTAGCTCGACCGTCCCCACAACGGTGGACGTACGCCCAGGTCGGCGACGATCTTGGCTGCATTGGCCAGCCCGAGCGAGAAGTCGCCACCTGAGGCGTTGCCGAGCAGGCGCGCCATGTTGCCCTTGCCGGGACCGAAGAACTGCTCCCAGATCGACAGTCCCCACAGCACGACCAGCACACCGGTGGTCAACGCCACCGGGCGACGCCATTCGGAGCTGTCGATCCGTCGTCGCTGCCAGATGCGGGCCCCGACGACGCCGAGCACGATGAACACGAACACGTACGCGTACGAGATGTGCGTCTGGAGTAGCAGCGACGTCACGGCGGCGGCCCAGGGGAGCAACCCGTCGTCACCGTTCGCGACGCCGATCGACAGCACGAGCAGCGCGAAGAACGGGAGGATCAGCGCGTTGGCCTGCCAGATGTCGAAGAGCATCTCGCTCCCCATCGCCCACACGAGCAGTGCTGTGAACAGCAGCGCCCATCGCTGGAGCGCCCAGCCGCCGATCCGGTGTGCTCCTGCGGAGATCAGGCAGATTGCTGCGATGTTCACGGCTGCGACGCCGATCGCCGCCGCCGGCCCGGGTGGCAGCAGATGGGCGAACGGCGAGATCAGCCAGTCGTACATCGCTCCCGGGTTGTTCATGTTCTCGCCGACGCTGAGGCTGGCCGACGTCCACGAACCGAGGTACGGGTGGTCCTCGGTGAGGACGTCCCGTGTACGGATGAACAGCAGTGCGTTGTCGCCGATCGGGAACCAGTCGTTGCGGAGCGCACGAACGACCGCCGTGATGATCGGCACGATCACCAGCAGCGTGGCGCCGACGCGGATCGGTCGACCCGGTTCGTTCGGACCGGCCGGCTCGTCGAACTCGCCGTCGACGGCGATCGCCTGGTCGGTGTCCACGTCGGTCATCGTCGGCCCTGGTCGAATCGAGCGAAGAGCGAGAGGAACGTGCTGAGCGCGGTGACGAACAGCGTCGCCGTTGCAGCTGTTGCGACGACCACCGTCGTGTTCGCTGCGACGAGCAGTGCGAGGAACAGACAGACCAACACGGCACCGCTCACGACTGCGAGCACCATGGCGCGCACGGCGATGCGTTCGGCGAACGGGAGCAGCATGCGCACACCGTGCGCCATCAGGGACTGGGCGTTCATGCGGGATTGGCCGGCGAAGCGTGTGCCGCGTGCGCACGGCACCATGGCCGTCGGTCGGCGGAGGGCCAGCAGACTCGACGAGTAGCAGAGGTCGAAGGCAGGGTGGCCGATGGTGGCACGCAGCGAGTCACCGCGTTGCACGGCGAAGTTTCCACTGCGGACCGTCGTGCCCGTGAACGCTCGGAATGCGAGACGGAACACGATGTACATGACACGGAACAGCAGCGACTCGGAGCGTTGCGTTCGGCGCGCCAGAGCCAGCGCCACGTCCTGCTCGTCGAGTGCGTCGAGCAGGCGCGGGACGTCGCCGGGCAGGTCCTCGCCGTCGGAGTCCATGGTGACGATCAGGTCGGCATCGTCGACACGATCCGCGAGCAGACGAAGCCCGTGAACGATCGCTCGCTGATGACCGAGGTTGAACGGTGCCGACACCACCTCCACGTCGTCGAGTTGGTGGAGACGCGACAATTCGGGGTCGGTGCCGGCAGAGTCGTCGACGACCAGGAATCGCAGCGCGTCGCTGCGATTCGCGCACGCCGCGGCCGTCTCCGAACGCACACGCAGATACGACTCGGTGTCATGGAGCATCGGGCTGACGACCCAGCAGGTCCGGTCCACCGTCGTCATCGGCGCTCTGCGATCGCCACGACGGAGGTCCCTGCGGGCCAGATCCGGCGGAGCTTCGACGTCGTCGAGCTGATGGCGTGGCCGAGTCGGTTCACGCGATCGCTCAGCACGGGCATGTCGGCGTCGCCATTGTTCGATGCGACGAACTTGCGCTTCACCACCAGCGGGAGCATCTCGGGGAAGAGATAGTCGCAGCGGTGGACGACGAAGCCTGCCGACTCCAGCGAGGCGCGCAGTGTCCGCTTCGAGTACCGACGGAAGTGGCCGAGGTCGGTGTCCCACTGGGAGAACGCCCACTGCAGCGCGGGCACGGTGACCACGAGACGGGTCCCGACCTCCATGCGAGTGTGCCATTCGGTCAATGCGCCGACGTCGTCCTCGATGTGCTCGATGACGTCGAGCATCGCCGCGACGCTGTCGGTCCCGATGCTCTCGTCGGCACCGATGCGACGGTCGTCTCCCCACCGCTCGACGAGGGCGGCGTCCAGGGCAGGGGAGAGTTCGTCGAATCGGTAGGTGAGGCTCGGGTGCGTGTCGGCGAGCCGGTCACCGAGCATTCCGGAGCCAGCGCCGATGTCGGCCACCTTCGTCGCTCCCTCGGCCTGGGCGACGTCGGCCACGATGGCGAAGCGAACCCAGTGCCAGAAGGTGTGCGCCGACGGGTCGACGAGGTCGAGTTGCTGGCGCTCGAGCGGTGTCGGTTCCACGGTCATCAGGTCAGAAGGTAGAGCCCGCAGGGGCGATGAACACGGCCACCGGTGAGGTCAGCACGAGCATGTCGCCGAGATCGTCGACGACGTCGTCGGGGAGGTCGGGGTCGAGCGAGACCCCGAACAGGTTGAGGTCGAGGATGTCGGCGAGGTCGGAGCGACCCAACTCGTCGAAGCGTTCGAGGACAGCGCGACCGCAACCGGTCGAACTCGGCGGCCTCGGCGGGGGAGCGTGGATCGGCCGAAGCGACCTCGACGTGACCGTCTCTCGATCGCCACTCGTCGATGTACACGCCGGAGACGATGTGGACCTCGGCGTCGTAGGTGCCTTGTGGAGACACGCGATGCGGCGTGACCGGCACCCGCCACGTCTCGTGCACGCCGACGTCGAGCCCGCGCCGTTCCAGTTCGTTGACCAGCCCGTAGCCCTGTGCACCGATGAAGTTCACGTCCTGCCAGAACACGACGTATCGACCGCCCGGGCCGACCGCATCACCGACCCCGTCACGGATGGCCTGCTCGGTGTCGTCCAGCACGTCCCCCAGCCCGGTGGAGAGGTTCTCCTCGGGGACCTGGAGCGTGGCGGCGGCGCCCAGCGACAACACCGTGGGAACGGCGATCGCGGCGCCGACGACGAGGCGCTTCCACCGGCCGGGCAACCGGTCATCGAAGCGGTCGCGTACGACGAGGTAGGTCGTCCACCCGATGGAGACGAGGACCAACAGCGCAGTTCCCCACGCCCACAGGGTCAGGTAGAACCAGATCTTGCCGAAGATGCGCGTCATCGAGAACCATCCGACCAGCAGCGCCACGGCCAGCACGGCGTCGAGGCGGATCAGCGGAAGGTGTCGGCGCCTCACGGCGATCGTCGTCGCCACGATCCATGCGACGAACACGACGAGACCACCGAGTGCAAGGCCGCCCGTCTCGCCGGACACGTCGAGAAAGGCATCACTGCTGCGAAACATCTCGAACGCGGCTCGAGGCAGGTCGAGATGGCGGAGGAACACGCCGGTGCCGCGCACGACGCCGATGGTTGCCTCGTCGGTGTCTCCGGTGAAGTGATCGATCAACATCGAGATGTTGCCCGGCTCGCGACGTACCTGATCGACACCGGCGGGGAGCCAGAAGAAGACGGCGGCTCCGATCGACGCCACGAGCGGCCACCATTCGCGACGGAACGCCAAGGCACCCAGTGCGAGAGCACTCATCGCAATGGCGGGCAGCAGGTACGGCACGTGTGTCTGTGCTGCGATGCTTCCCACGACGACGACCACGACGGCCATGCGATGATCACCCGACAGGACCGCCCAGGTCGCCAGCAGCACGACGAGCCACAGCATGAGCGGGAAGTACGGGTTCCACGGGTGGGTCAGCACCGAGAGCCCGTAGCCCCGGATGGCGACGGCCAGCACCCCGGCGACGGCGAGTTGCACTCTGACGCCGCCGACACGTCGAGCAATCCACAAGGCGCCGACCGCAGACGCCACGTTCAGGAGCGCGCTGCCGAGTTCCATGCCCCAGGCGCGACCGCCCGACAGCAGGTGGAAAGGACGGATCAACCAGAAGCTCCACGGACCGGGATGGCTTCCCTGATCCGGGAAGTCACCGATGCGTCCGGGGAGTCCGATCAGCGGTGTCTGACGCCCGCCGACGTCGCGAACTCGCAGTTCGGTCATCGCGAGGTCCAGCGTCGGATGCCAGGGGCGGAACGCCAGCACGACGGCAGCGGCGAGGAGCGGAAACACGACAGCTACCAGGTGGAATGGCAGATTCTTGACCAAATCGTCACTGGATCTGCCATGACCGACTTCGGGCTCGGAGGCAGTAACGTCGGTCACAGTGGGGCGAGTCTACGAGGGCGGATCGGATGAGACGTGCACGCCCGAGCGCGCCTCGAACGACACCCACACACGACGCCGACTCGGCTATCAACCAGCGCTCGACGGCGTGCGCGGCATCGCCGTTGCTCTCGTCGTCCTCTTCCACCTCGACGCCGGCATCTTCACCGGCGGTTACCTCGGCGTCTCGGTGTTCTTCACGCTGTCGGGATTCCTCATCACGGCGCTGCTCGTCGAGCGATTCCACGACACCGGCGAGCTCTCACTCGGCGGGTTCTACGTCCGTCGCATCAAGCGGCTCGTGCCGGCGAGCGCCGCGACCCTGCTGGCGATCGCGGCGTTGACTGCCGGCGGCGCGTTCCGCACCACCGATCGGTCGAGCGGTGACCTCGTGGCGGCTGCGCTCAACGTGTTCAACTGGCGCGAAGTTCGCGTCCGGGCGGGCCTACGCCGACCTCTTCACGGGTGACAGCCCCGTGGCTCACTTCTGGTCGCTCGCGATCGAAGAGCAGTTCTACGTCGTCTGGCCGCTTGCACTGCTCGTGCTGCTCCGTTCCGGGCGGGTCGGCCCGGAACGACTCCTGATGGCTGTGTCCGCCTTGTTCGTCGCATCGGCAGTGGCTGCACAGTTCGGGTCGGGCAACGTCGTCTACTTCGCATCGTGGACTCGGGCAGCGGAGATCCTGGCCGGTGCGTGGCTCGCCGTCTGGCTCAGCCGCGCCGACCGACCGCCGACATGGTGGCGACACCTCCCGGCACCTGCCATCGGTCTCGTCGTCGTGCTGAGCATGGTCACGCCCGCCGCCACCGGTTGGGCCTACTCGGGCGGGTTGCCGGTCTTCTCGCTCGTGAGCGTGGCGCTCATCGCCGGGCTGCAGGTGCCGGGAGCAACCCGCAGCGCACTGTCCTTCGGCCCGCTCGTGAGCCTCGGCAGGATCAGCTACGGCGTCTACCTCGTCCACTGGCCGGTGTTCGTGTTCGTCGACGAGACCCGGATGGGCGTCGACGGCTGGAACCTCGCCATCACCCGACTCGGGCTCACCGCGATGATCTCGCTGGCGATGTTCGCCATCCTCGAGCGCCCGGTGCGCCAGTCGAAGCGCCCGATCTCGACGCGACGAGCCGTCGCGCTGGCGATCGGTGCGTCGCTCACTCTGGTCTCGCTCACGAACGTGTTGCTGGACCGACCCGTCGTGGTCGAGGCGGCACCCACCGTTCTTCAGGCCCCGACCACCACCGAGGCTCCCGCCCCGACCGCAGGACCGACCTCGACGGGCCCGACGACGTCTGCTGCGCCTGCAGATCCCGTTGCACAGGACGCCGAGGCACTCGATCCCCAGATCGATCCGCGACCGCTGTCCGTCGTTGCGAGCAACGAGGCCGATGCCGTCGCGGGCGCGGTCGACACCGTGCCCGTCGATGACGCACCGACCACGATCGCAGTGTTCGGCGACAGCGTGCCGGCGTGGCTCATGCGTGATGCGGCGCAAGCGTTCGCACGCCGCGACGTCGTGCTGGTCAACGGCGCGAACGAAGCCTGGCGACGGCGCGGTGTCGCTGCCGCTCGGCCGGGACCGGCGACAGGCCGTGCTGCGCCCGCCGGACGATTGCCTCGAGTGGACGGTGAGCTATCCCGCCACGCTGGCGTCGTACGACGGCCCTGTCGACGTCGGGTTGCTCGTGGTCGGCCAGGCAGCAACGGTGGACCGTCTGATCGGCGACCGGTGGACCCATCCGTGCGAGTCGACGAGTTGGTATCTCGACGACGTGCGCGACCGCATCGCCTTCCTTCGAGGACAGGACGCGGAGCCGGTGATCGCACTGCCGGCGAGGTTCGGCAAGCGAGCGACGTTCATCGTCCCGGACGACTACGAGGAACGCATGTCGTGTGTGCGCACCTCGTTGATCGGGCTGGCGTTCGAGCAGCAGGTCCAGACGGTGGACCTCGATGGGCTGCTCTGCGTCGGTGACGACTGCGAAGGTCGACGCAGTCGGGACGGCATCCACGTCGACCCCGACGTCGCCGGCGATGTCCTCGACGAACTCGTCGACCTGACGCTCGCCGCTCGCTGACCACTGCGGCCGCTCAACTCCTGACGACCACTGCCTCGGCTTCACTGATCGCTGCCGTCCCGGTCGGGTCGGGTTCTCGTCTGCGGAGTCCGAGGTGGATTGCGACGCACAGCGCGACGATCGCACCGAGCACGACGAGGTTGATCCAGACCGCGGCGCTGGCAGCGCTGTACGCCGACGAACACAGGGGATCGACGTAGCGGAAGCCGTCGGGGAGCGCAGGAGCCGACGACGTCGCCCGGTCGCCCGTTGCTGCCTGGAGCGGATTACTGCTGCACCGCACACGATTGAAGAGCGCCGGTCGCGCACCGTCGAGCTCGTCGAGGACCTCGTCGATCGATGCTTGTTCGGCCGGTGACGGGTCGTCGACCGGTGCGTACTCCGCCGCGCTCTCGACGGGATGGATCGCCCAGACGAGCACCAGCAGGACTCCCCACAGGACTGCACCGACGCCGATACGGGCGGGGATCGAGAACCGCTTCACCACCGCATGCTACTGACGTCGATGTTCCGCAACGGCGGTGCGGCGAGCGACGCTGCCGGACACGAGCAGTGCCACGCCGAGCAGGGTCCACGGGTGGAGCCACTCGAAACGGATCGGCCATCCGGCATCGGGAAACGGAGCATCGCTCCAATTGATGTAGGTCACGGTCGCAGCCACCGCCGCCACGATGCCGAGCCCGGCCCACGCCACGAGCCACGTACGCCGCAGCAGGATCGCGATCGCCCACAACGCAGCGATCGGCAGCGCCCACACCCAGTCGATCAGCACGGCGCCGCCGAGTGCGCTCACCAGTGCGAGGACCCAGGTGCGATCCGCAGGCGACGCCACCGGTTCCGACGTGTCGACGGTGACCTCCTCGGTGGCCTCGTCGGTGGACTCGAGCGGCCGCCGTCGCCAGGCGATCAGCGCGATGCAGCCGACCACTGCGAGTGCCGTCAGAAGAAAGGCGATGTTCAATTGGCGTTGGACCGGCCACCGGACCTCGACCAGTGTCGGCGCGTCGGTCGGACTCAACCACCAGCCGTTCGCGTTGCCGTCGACGAGTTGGGGGCGACCGAGGTCCCGACCGTCCGCTGATGCAGTCCAGGCGTCGTTGTACCCCTCGCCGTGGATCACCCAGCAGCCGGTGGGACACGGAGGGACCTGGAGGGTTGCGGAGCGTGCCGACGAGTCGATCACGATCGACTGAGTCGGATCGATGTCGGCTGCTCCGGTCGCTTCATCGACCGGGACGGCAGGGGTGGAGAGCGTCACCCGGTCCACGTCGAATCCGGTCAGTGCTCCGGGCTCCGAGAGCAATCGGTGTTCGCCTGCGGCGAGGTCGAACGAGTCGGTGCACACCGTCGCGTCGATCGGGTCCCCGGCAAGTGCTGCAGACGTGGCGATGTCGAAGGAGACAGCGACCGCATCTCCATCGAGCGTCAACAGGTCGTCGCGACAGTCCACGGTCAGTCGTTCGACAGGTGCGAGCCCTGGCGACACACCGTCGAACTGGATCTCGGACAGTGCGGCAGGAAGCAACGTCGGTTCGTTGAACCGGCGGTTCTGCGTGAAGCGCGCGTCGACAGCGGCGACCTCGAGGGTCACTCTGGAGAGATCGATCTGTCGCGGGAGGTCGGCAATGGTGTCGATGCCGGGTGGGATGGAGATGTCGAACGATCCCTGGGCATCGGTGACACGCAGCACGGTGATCGGCGAGAAGGTGTCACCGCCGGGCTGAGCAATCGTCATCTCGGTGGCGCCACCGACCCCCTCGTAGGTGACCGACTGGCCGACGACGTCGTCGAACGGTGTGATCCATGTCGTGGCGTCGCTGCCGTCGAGTGCTGCGGCGCCGCGATGATTCGGCGCGCCGGCCAGATACGCAGATGCCGACGCCGGTTCGCCGAGCAACCCCGCGAGAGCGACACCGTCGAGGCGTCGGTCGAGGCGAAGCGTGACAGCAGGCCGCACGGTGATCGCCGTCGGCAACTCGAACTGGCGAGCAAGCCGTGGTTCGGGGTCGTCGCGCCAGCGGTCGGTCGGCTCGTGGCGAAGGCGGGTGAGCACGATGTCGACGCCTGCGGCGCTCGCCAGGCGGTCAGCGGCATCGACCGGTGTCCGGATGACCTCGGTCGTCGGAGCAAGCCCCGTACCGATCTCGATGAATCCGACGCCGCCGATGGCGTCACCGATCGGTGGCTGGGGCGACGACGTCCTCGTGATCGTGATCGTCACGGACTCGCTTGCGTCGACGACCACTCGCTGGCCCGTGCCCTCACGGGATCGGTCATCGAGATCGAAAGCGAACGGCGTCGCATCGTCGGCTGCGATTCGAACCTCGGCGATCGTGCGTTCGTCGGGGTCGGACGGCGGTTGCAGCAGGTCGAGGTGATCGATCGGCTCGTCGAGGTCGAGGCGGATGGACTCGCCGACAGCAGGGAAACGATCTGCGACGATCCAGGCGGTCGACGGATCGCCGTCGATCGCCATCACCGGTCGATGTTCGGGGAGGTAGGCGAATCGCTCGCCGTAACTGCTGGCCGTTGCGGCGACCGGGCCGTCCTGGATCGAGACCGTCTGATCGTCGGAGGTGACGAAGGGGAAGACGGGAAGGCGTTGATCGCCGCTCTCGAAGCGAAGCACATCCGACGCGTCATTCGCCGACTCGGTGAAGCCCGTGACGTCCTGGGAACTCCGCCAGTGATGTGCTCGATCACGGTTCGAGTCGGTCATCACGAACCGATACGACTCGGGAAGCGGCGTCGCCCGGTCGAGTGCCGCCGTGTACAGAACGGCGTCGGTGCCGTCGATCACCCCGGCTGCGGCCGCATCGATGATCCCGTCACCGCTTCCGGCGAGGAGCACCACGTCGTCCTTCACGCGTTCGGTCGGGATCGGGTCGGTCACGTCGGCGAGGATCACCGGTGCGATCGGCAGGCCGATTCTCGGGTCACCGAGCGCACGGTTGTCGACCATCGGGATGCGCGAACCCATCACGACCGGGTCACCGAACGATGTCGACTCGAGGTCGCTCAGTTCGTCGACCACCACCTCGGGGCGTGCCAGGCGGAAGCGGTCGTAGGCGACGTCGCCGGAGATCCAGATCGTGTCGACACCCATGAGGCGAGCGACCACCTCGACGGCATCGGGCTCGATCGTGTCGGACTGCACACGGTCATCGAGCGCGAATGCAAGATCCATGGCTGCAGGGCTGCCGAGGGGGAGCAGGTCGCGGGTGATCAATGGTCGCTCGGTGAGTGCCGGAAGCGGTTGATCGACGGTGTATCCCCACTGGAACGCCCCGAATTCGGTTCCGGGAACCTGCAGCAGGCGGTAACCGTCCGGGCGTGCGTCCAGATCGGCTGCGGCGTCGAGCCACGCCTGGGGCGGGTCCTGATCGCGCTCGAGGGCTTCGTCGACGAAACCACCGTTTCGCAGCGCCGGCAGAGCAACGATCGCCACGAGTCCGATCGATGCAGCAGTGATCACCCGGACCACGACGTTCCTCCCGTCCTCGGACACCGCCAGGGACGCGGGCACTCGAACGCTCATGACGACCTGAGCCGCACCGAGCGCGAGGCCGAGCAGGAGGACGGGCACCGCCCGAGTGCTGCTCCGCAGCGCCAGAGCCAGGCCGCCTTCACCGTCGCCGACGAGCAGCGACATGAGCGGCGACGGATCGTCGATCGGATGCACGCCGACGCCGAGGACGATGCCGGCTCCGACGAGCAACGCAGCGAAACGGCGGTGTTCCCACCGACACGCTGCGATGCCGAGCAAGCCGGTCAGCACCACGACCCAGCCGAGCACGATGGTTCGGCCCGACGCCAGATGATCGATCGACGCGGTGGTCGTGGCGGCGTAGGCGTCGCGCACGTAGAACAGCCAGTAGCCGAGTCCTCGGGTGACTTCGGTAGACGTCGAGGTGAACGACACCGCTTCGAGCGATTCGGAGTACACGAGCACATCGGCGCCGTTTCGGCCCTGGATGACCAGCATCATGATCCACCACAGCGACACACCGACGCACAGCAGGCCGGTCTGGCCCGCCGTCGTGAGTGCTTTGCGCCAGGTGATCGATCGCCCCCACGCCGAGTGGACCAGCCACAACGCCGGCGCCGGAATGACCATTGCCAACGCAGTTGCGTTGACCGCACCGACCGTGAACACGACGAGGGCGATCGCCGCCGGGTGACGCCAGCCCGGCCGGCGCGTCGCGAGCACCGTGAAGGCGACGATCCAGCCGAGCCCGGCCCACGGCAACAGGAGCACCGACGTCCGCGAGATGTACGGCAACACGTACGGCGACAGTTGGTACACGAGCGCTGCGACGAGCGCTGCGAGGGGGTTCGCGCCGAGCACGCGGGCGAGGTACCGCACGCCGAGTCCGGCGACCACGAGCAGCGTTCCGATCCACAGCCGATGTGCGATCCAATCCGGGAATCCGAGCGTGTCGAAGAACCAGAACCAGGGCCCTGTGGGCCACAGATACGCAATGTGCTGGTGCGGGACCCAACCGGCGAACTGGCGAGGGTCGAACGAGGTCGTCGCGTCGGCGAGGAAGCGGCCCGGGTTGAGGTAGACGTAGAGTTTCGAGTCGGTCGGCATCCGTCCAGGTGACGCCGTGAGCGCCGGGACATAGGCGAGCACGGCCAGGACGACGAACGAGATCGCGGTCTGGAACCGGCGCAACAAGCTCATCGCTCCGTTCTCCATCAAGCCCGGGGGAGCAGCCTGGAGACCTGTTTGGCCAGCTTCAGCACGCCCTGTTTCGAACTGCGCCGGTGATGTGAGGCACCGTCGTCGTCGGTGATCGCCCGGTTCTCGACGAACCAGTCGTAGCTCTCCGCGAACATGTCATCGGTCGACCAGTCGGGTGACCAGTCGAGCTGTTCTCGAAGGTGCTCGATGTCGAACCACATCGATTTCGAGTACATCATCCAGTGGTACGGCGCGAACGGTGTGATGCCGAGCGCGGCCGTGGCCCGCATGCCCAGCGATGCCGGCCCGGCCGGCAGCGAGCGCACCGATGCGCCGGTGCCGGCATGGGCGCACAGCGCGTCCAGCGTGTCGCGCATCGTGCCGAAACGGTCGGTGCCGACGTTGAACACGCCCGGGCCGTCCTTGGCGGCCGCGAGCACGCACACGTCGGCGAGATCGTCGGAGTGGACGAACTGATAGCGGTTCGAACCGTCTCCGAGGACGATGGGATCCTTGCCGTCGGCTATCCATTCGAAGAGGATCCCGAAGATTCCGAGCCGCCCGTGGCCGAGGATCGTGCGCGGGCGCACGATCGACACGTCGAGCCCGTTCTGGGCGGCAGCGAGGCACGCCCATTCCGCTGCGAGTTTGGCGTGGCCGTACGCCTCCATCGGCGCAGGGACCGTGTCGGGGAGCACCGGGTTGACCTTCGGGATGCCGAAGACAGCACTCGACGAGGTGTGGACGACCTTGCTGACTCCGGCTTCCGCGCTGGCAGTGAGCAGGTTGACCGTGCCGTCCACGTTGACGGTTCGCAACAGGTCGTGGTCCTTGGCGAGCGGCACCTGGGCCACGTTGTTCAAGACGATCTCGATGCCGTCCACGGCGTCGCGCACCACGGACAGGTCGCGCACGTCACCACGGACGAATTCCACGCCGTCGGGTCGGTCGTCGGCGTCGTTCAGATCGAGCACCCGGACGTCGTGGCCAGCGGCATGCAATCGCGCCACGACGAGCGCCCCGAAGTACCCACTCCCGCCGGTCACGAGGTACGACGTCATGGTGCCGCCCGACGATCAACCCGAAGATCGAGCGGTGTCGGACACCGTGTGCTGTTCACAGTTCGATGCCCTGGTCCAGGCACCAGCGGATGCTGTTGCGCATGCCCGCCGCCAGCGCGAACTGCGGGTCGTAGCCGAGGTCGGCCCGAGCGGCTGAGATGTCGACGGCGATGTTCTTGTTCATCTCGCCGAGCACGTGGAACTGCGTGACGTACCTGCCCGCCTTCTGCGCGGCCGTGTCGATCTTCTCTGCGACGGTGCCGGCGAGGTTCGGCAGCTTGAACGAGTTCGGCTTCACCTCGAACCCTTCGGCACGCAGCGCATCGCCGACCGTTTCGACGATCTCCTGGACCGTGTACGGCTCGGCGTCGGCGATCCACCAGGCCTTGCCGGCGTCGGTGGCGGTCAGTTCCGCACGGACGATGCCCTGCACGAGGTTGTCGATGTAGGTCATCGAGCGCACCTGGCCGCCGTCTCCGAGGATCGGGAACCTTCCCTTCTTGACCATCGTGAAGAACGTGGTCTGGCGTGCCGGCTGGTGCGGCCCGTAGAACCAGGGTGGCCGGACCATCACTGCGTTCAGGCCGTCCTCGACCGCTGCGAGCACCGCGAGTTCACCGTCCATCTTCGAGCGGCCGTAGCCGAGGTACGGGTGGTACGGCTCGTCGTTGCCGAACCGGTCGTTGCGTGCGCCGTTGGTGCCGAACGGGCTGTTCGACGACACGTGCACCACCCGGCGCACACCGTGGCGTCTGGCCGCATCCATCACGTTGCGCGTGCCGACGTGATTGACCGCGTCGAACTCGTCCATCGACGAAGCCGGGTGGATCACACCGGCCGTGTGGATCAGGTCGACCGGGCCCGAGAGGCCGTCGAACAGCGCGTCGAGACTCGTCGGGTCGGTGACGTCACCCCGCACGACATCGAGATCGTCGGGCAGATGTGTCGTCGGCTCCTCGGGCCGGACGAGCCCACGGATGGTGCCATCTCGGGCGTACTCGCCATCCCCGGTCAGCGCGGTGACGAGGCCGGTTCCGAGCCAGCCGGAGACCCCGGTGACGATCGTGGTCGCGGGCGCGTCGATGGTGGTCAGTTCGCTCATGTGCTCGTCATCCTGCCCGCTGATCGATGTAACGACGCGCATTGCGGATCGCCACGGCCATCACGGACGCCTGCGGGTTGACGCCAGGCGCCTCCGGCAGCAGCGCCGCGTCGTTGACGAAGACGTTGTCGGTGCCGTGGACGAGGCCGTGACTGTCGGTCGCGCAACGCTTGTCGTCACCGCCCATGGGTGCGGTCGAGCAGAGATGCACGGTCATCACGCTCGCCTTCGAGGCGGCGAACATCGACGTCATCGCGCCGACATCGGCTCGGTTGCGGACGATCGGTGCGCCCTTGAAGGCGGGGTAGACCTCTTCGGCGTCGGCTTCGAGCATGACCGTCGCCAGCCGAGCGAGTCCCTGGCCGAGCAGGTCGCGGTCGCGCTTGGTGAGCCGATACGTCACGATCGGGTCCCGCATCCCGGGGATCGCCTGCACGATGCCTCGACCCTCGCTGGTGATCGCTGCGTAGTAGATCGCCAGTTCCGGCCACTTCGTGACGGCTTTGCCGAACTCGCGCCAGTTGTCGGTGAGCGCCAGGGCGACGAGACCGGGGTGGCTCGCCGATCCGCCGAACGACATGTTCGGAGCGAACTGCTTCACCTGGTACACGGACACGTCCTCGGGTGTGTTGACCTCGCCGGCGAACTTCGCCGAGAGCTTCACGGTCGGATGCACGGCCAGCGTGCGACCGATCCGGTGCCGGAGACCCGTTCGCTGGAGGATCGCCGGGGTCTGGATCGCGCCTCCACACACGATCACGTCGCGGAACGCGATCGTCACCGGCCGACCGTCGTGGGTGAGTTCGGCCGACACGGCGTGCGGCCCGTTGCGGACGATCTTGTCGAGGCGGTGATCGCACAGGAGGCGCGCCCCGGCCTCGAAGGCACGCGGGAGGTAGGTGCGCGTCATGCTCTGGCGCTTGCCCTGCGTCGCTCCGGCTCCCTCCGGATAGGTCATCCAGCGCGGGATCTCCCCGTTTCGCCACCCGAGCCTGTCGGCGCCACGTTGCAGGATCCGGCTCGCTTCGGTGTGCTCACCCGGCACGGTCTGCACGCTCAACGAGGCTTCGACCTCCTCGCAGATCGAGAGGATGTCGTCGGTGGCGAAGTCCTTGATCGAGTAGCGGGAGCGCCACCGTTCGAGCGTCTCCTCCGGCGGCCGCCAGTACAGGCCGCTGTTCACTTCGGTGCCACCGCCGGCGCATCGTCCCTCGGTGTAGGCGATCGACGGGATGCCGAGCGCCACGGTCACCCCTCCGGACCGGTACTGCTTGTCCATCTGATCGAGCGAGAACGGCGACACCGAACCCTGTTCGATCCACGGACCTTCCTCGACGATCAGCACGTCGTGGCCGGCCTCGGCGAGTGTCGCCGCGGTCGTGGCACCGCCGGCGCCGGATCCGACGATCAGCACGTCACAGTCGTGATGAACACTGATCATGCCGGCCTGCCGCCTTCGACCGTGGTATCCGGCCAGGTCTCCCACACGTACGCGAACCCCAGCGAACGGACGAGCCGTGGATATTCGGAGAGGAGCGGAATCGGCAACGTGGTCACGAGGCGGCGCACGTTCGAGTGGCCGATGATCATCCCGGCGACGTCGACGAAGCGTCCGATCATGAGCACTCCGAAGCGGGTGAGCGACGGCAGGACGCGCACACGTCGGCCGATGAAGTCGATGGCTTCACGACGCCGGTCGTCGCCGAGCAGTGGCAATTCGTGGCTCAACAGCCCATCTGCGAAACGGGCCACCGTGTTGGGGGTGCTCACCCTGCTTGACGCGACGCCGGACATGACCGGGCGAGCCTACCGATCCGGCCCGGGTCCGACCGATCCTCGGCGGCGGCCCGTTCACACGCGCGGAAGCTGTTTCCACACGCCGCGGAAGCGACAGGACGGTTCGCCGTGCCCGACTGCGACGGGATTCGTTCCGCCGTCGATCACGACGCCTCCACATTCGGGCAGGCCCCACAGGTCGAGATCGTCCGGAATCGGCCACGTGCGATCGCTGCCGGGCGACCAGTGCGGCAGTGCGAGCCCCGACGCGAGACCCAGACCGTCGACGACATCGCCGCCGTTGGAACCTCCGGGGCGGACCATGCGCTCGCACAGCACCATTGCCCCGGCGGACGCACCGGAGATCGCAGTGCCGTTGTCGTACAACTCTCGGAGGCGATCCTCGACGTCACCCGAGAGCACCTCGCGCAGACTGGCCGGAGAGCCACCGGGGAGCACGACGAGCGCCACGTCGTCCGTCAGGCCGGCGACCGCCGCAGCCACGTCGATCCGAGGGTCCGGAACGACCACCACGTCGGCGCCGAGCCCTTCGTAGTGCCGACGCGCTCGGCTCGACGCTCCGTCGTAGTCACTGCCGACCCGAGCCGCTCCGGCGATGACCGCGACCGGCCCGTCACCGGCGCGCTCGAGCACCTCGGTGTCCATCTCGCGACAGTCCGTCGTGAACTCGTTGCCACCCTGCAGACACAGTGCTCCGATCATCGCCCGATCCTGGCACGTCGTCACCTGTTGCTGCACCGATGGGCCGAGGTGTCACACTGAGAGCGTGGCGAAGTCGGACATCAAGGCGGCTGTCGACATCGGGACGAACTCGATGCACCTGGTGGTCGCCAGGATCGCCGAGCACGGCGGTTTCGAGCTGCTCACGACCGAGAAGGACATGGTCCGGCTCGGCCAGGGCGGTGGCGAGATGAAGGAGCTCGCGGCTGATGCCATCGAGCGCGGTGTCGCATCGCTGGCTCGGCTCAAGGAGGTCGCCGGCAGTTTCGGCGATGTCGAACTCGTCGCGGTTGCCACGAGCGCTGTTCGTGAAGCGACGAACAAGGCGGACTTCATCGACCGGGTGCGTGACGAGGTGGGTGTCGAGGTCGAGGTGATCACCGGCTTCGAGGAGGCGCGACTGATCCATCTGGGCGTGCTCCAAGCCCTGCCGGTCTTCGAGTCGCGACTCCTCGTCATCGACATCGGCGGCGGCAGCACCGAGCTGTGCGTCGGCAAGGGCGACCAGGTGATCGAGGCGCGGAGCATGAAGCTCGGTGCGATTCGCCTCACTCAGCGGTTCTTTCCGGACATCGGCGACGGTGACGGTGCGGTCGATGCCGCATCCGTGGAAGCGTGTCGCCGGTACGTCCGGTCGGCCCTCGCTCCGGTTGCGCACGACCTGGGCGGCCACCAGCCGGAGGTGACGGTCGGCTGTTCCGGGACGATCGCGACGTTGGCCACGATGGCCCTCGCCGGTCGTGGCGACAAGCCTCGCCAGTTGAACGGGACGACGTTCACCGCCGACGAGGTGCACGACCTCACCGTCGAACTGACGTCAGCGGACGGCGAAGCAGCGACGTGATCTGGACGGACTGGACGAGAAGCGAACCGACATCATCGTGGGCGGCGCACTCCTCTTCGACGAGATCCTGCGAGCGTTCGACATCGCTGAAGTGACGGTGTCGGAGTATGCACTGCGCGAAGGCGTGCTCTTCGATCGGTTCGGTCGAGCTGCGGGCCAGGAACTGACGAACCTGCGACGCACCAACCTGCTGCGCCTCGCTCACCAACTCGACCCCGATCCGGTCCACGCCGAACACACCGCCACGTTGGCGACAGCGTTGTTCGACCGGACCACACAACTCCACGGCCTCGGCGACGACGCTCGTGAGCTCCTCGAGGCCGCCGCCATCGTCCACAACGTCGGACTGTCCATCAGCCACGCAAGCCACCACAAGCACACGTACTACGTGGTGCGGCACAGCGAGCAGCTGACCGGATTCACGGAGCACGAGATCGAGCTGATCGCGGTGATCGCCCGCTATCACCGCAAGAGCCTCCCGAAGGCGAAGCACCCGGAGTTCGCTGCGTTGTCGACACCTGACCAAGCCCTCGTGGAGGTCCTCGCCGGCATGCTGCGCATCGCAATCGGTCTGGACCGGCGCCATGCGGGGTCGGTCCGTTCCGTGCGTGCGATCGTCGAGGGTGACACGCTGGTGATCGAGCCGCTCGGCCAACCCGCTGTCGAGGATCTCGACCTCGAGATCTACGCGGCGAGGGAGCGAGCGGACCTGCTCGGCCGGGCTCTGGACATCGAGGTCCGGCTCGAACTCCCGACGCTCACGGACGCCAGCACCCTGTCGTCCTGAGACGACGGTGGTCAGTCGTGGTCGTGGTAGGCGCGCCGGCGGCGGCGCAACGTGACGGCGTCACTGATGGCCCACCAGGTCACGAGGAGAAATGCCTCGCGAACGATGTTGCCGCTCATCTTCGAGTCGCCTGCCACGCGATCGCGGAACGCGATCGGCACCTCGACGATGCTGCAACCGGCGGCGACAGCCCGGTAG
The DNA here is from genome assembly GCA_963797925.1 of Ilumatobacteraceae bacterium. Lineage (GTDB taxonomy): Bacteria > Actinomycetota > Acidimicrobiia > Acidimicrobiales > Ilumatobacteraceae > Ilumatobacter_A. Next base: position 1,891,715 of record CAWCQZ010000004.1, read on the forward strand.
GTCATCTCGATCTGGAATCCGTATCCCTCGGCTCTGATCGCGTCGAGATCCATCCGCCGAAGGGTCGCGGCCCGGTACACCCGGTAGCCGGCGGTGGCGTCGTTGATCGCCAGGCCGAGTGCGATCGCGGCATATCGGTTGCCCCAGCGGGACAGCCACGTGCGGCGACGCGGCCAGCCGACGACGGACCCTCCCGGGATGTACCGGGAGCCGATCACCACGTCGATCCCGCGTCGAGCGAGATCGAGCATCGTCGGCAGGACGGTCGGGTCGTGCGACAGGTCGGCGTCGATCTGCACGACGGCGTCGTAGCCGTCGGCGAGCGCGACGCCGAACGCGTGGACGTAGGCGTCGCCGAGGCCACGTTTCTCACCACGCTCGACCAGCCGGAGCCGTGTTCCGAAACTGGATCGGGCACGGACGATCGCGCGGGTGTCGTCGACGGACGCGTCGTCGATCACGAGCACGTCGACATCGGGAACGTGCTGATCGAGTCCGTCGAGCAGGTCACCGATGTTGGCGGCTTCGTCGTGAGTCGGAACGACGACGAGCGTGCGCATCACGGAATGGCGCCGAAGACGCCGTACAGGTTCGTCAAGATGGCCAGGCCGGCACCGCACGCGATGACCACGAAGTTCCAGCTCTGACGTTCCCAGCTCAGCGCGTCGTCGCCTGCGTCGACCTCGCTGTCCGAGGTCGGGTCGGACCCGCGACCCGGCTGCGGCCACCAGGCTGCGACTGCGATGAACAACGGGAACGCCGTGAACACGAAACGGGGACGAGCGGTCACGGTCTCCGGGATCAACATCAACGCGATGATGACGGCGCTGAAGGCGATCCAGGGGAGCGGCAGCCGCTTCTTGTACGCCGCGAAGACCATCAGCGCGAGCGCGCCGAGGGAGAGGACGGTCAGCGCGTCTGCGGTGGAATCGAACGGGCTGGTGAGGAAGCTCAGCGTGTTCTCGACGGCTGTGGCTCCGAAGCTGGTGCCTTCGGACCACGCTTCGGTCTGTACACGGAACCATGCGCCGCGCTCGCCTGCGACATCGTCGACGTAGAGCTGGAAACCGACGAACCCGAGTGGAGCGATGAGCACCGCCAGCAACGACGACCATTCCCGCTTGGTCTTGATCGCGATCCGCAGACGCGACCAGGCAGGCGAACACGATCGCGATGCCGTTCGGACGCGTCGCTGTGGCGAGTGCGGCGGCGAGGCCGGCGAGGAGCCACTGTTCGTCGTAGAGCAGCAACAGGCACGACGCAGCGAACACGACGAACAACGCCTCGGAGTAGGCGAAGGACAGCACGAACGAGCCGGGGAACACGGCGAAGAGCACCATCGTGCGAGCAGCGACCGACGAGGAGAAGATCCGGCGTGCCAGCAGGCCGACCAGCACCACGGCGACGCCGCCGAGGAGGAAGTTCAAGAACAGTGCGGCGATCGTGTCGCCGCCGGGGAACACCGAGTCGAACACTCGCACCGCACCCGGATACATCGGGAAGAACGCAGCGCGCGCTTCGGTCTGCTCGTAGGTGATGTTCGCGGGGATGCCGTCCGGGTAACCGTTGCGGACCAGTTCGAGGTACCAGCGTCCGTCCCAGGACGTGAGCACTTGCGAGATCAGTTCGACGGCACCCTTCTCGGCCTCACCGTCCTCGCGAGCGTCGATGGTGACCTGTGATGCTCGGATGATCGCTCCGCCGAGCACACAGAGACGCGACACCAGGTAGGCGAGGAGGCCGACCGTCACTGCTCGTCTCCATCGCAGTTGCTCGATGTCGAGCACGATCTCATCGGTGGTTGTGACGTTCGCGTCCGGACTCGGCGCCGGCGTTGGTGCGCTCGCCGGCAGGACCGCGGCCGGTGTCCGCTCGGGTTCCGGTGTCGCCTCGACGGCGGGCGCAGGCAGCGGGGCCGGTAGGGGCTCCGGCTTGTCCGGTGGCGGCAGGATGCTCTCGTCCAGGGTGTCGGTCATGGGTGCGTCGTCAGTCGGGTGTCGTGGACTCACCAGCGCGACATCGGCAGGATGCGTTGCTTCGGTCCGAATTTCGGTGCTCCACGCCCGTGAGCGGTGATCGCTCTGACGACACGGCCGCGGCGACCCGCATAGGGCGCGAGCAGTTCGAGCATACGGTCGTCCGTCGCACGGGCCTCGCCGGCGAGGTTCCAGCCGATGATGTTCTTGACGTGGTAGTCGCCGACCGGCACGGCGTCGACATCGCCCATGGCCGGACCCGTCACGCAGCCCGTGGTCCAGACCCCGATGCCGGGGATCAGCTGGAGCAGGCGAGCGGTCTCCGACGGCTCGAGTTCCGCCCACGCCCAGAACTTGGACGAATGGCGTGCCACCTCGATCATCGGATGCGCTCGCTTGCGTTCGATGCCGAGCGGATGGAACCACCAACTCGGCTGGTGGCGCAACACGTCCGGGGCCGGCGGGGCGAGAAGCCCGGTGAACGGACCCGGAGCCGGGTCGCTCAACTCGTGACACAGCACGGTCCACTGGTGCTTGGCTTCGATCGCAGTGATCCGTTGCTGCAAGATCATCGGCAACAGCTCGTGATACAGCGTTCCGCTGGCGCCGAAACGGACGAAGCGGTTCGCCTTCGCCGTGGCTGCGACCATCGGATGGTCGTCGATCTCGAGGTCGGTGTCACCTTCGTCGAGGTCGCCGACCATGAAGGGAACCCGGGCGAGCAACCAGGCGGCGCCGGGGCCCCAGGTCTCGGCATCGAGTGCTGCATCAGCCGACCACCGCAGTTGCACCGTCGCTGGGCCGTCGGGCGTCCACGTCGCTCGAACGAAGCGGCCCGCCGCCTGTGGCCCGCTCCCGGTTCGATCGATCCATGTGGTGGGGTCGTTGCGGCCCTGGCGATACCAGGACAGCGTGGCACCCAGGTCCACACTGCGCACGGACGTCGCAACGTGCGTCCCCCGATCCAATACCGCCATCGGCGTGACGGTACCAGTCCGTAGGCTCTCGCTGTGGACGTCCCGTCGGAGCCGAGCCCACCGCTGCGCGACCGGTGGCTCGACTCGCCGCACGTTTCCCGTCTCAGCTCGGCGAATCAACGGTTCGACGAGATCATGGAACGTCACCGTTCGGCGGTCGAGACCAACCTCCCCACCTATGCGGACCCCGTGAGTGGCTTCAGCGTCTTCACGGCGGTGTTCCTCGCCAAACGTGGATACTGCTGTGATTCCGGATGCCGCCACTGCCCGTTCCGTCTCTGACCGGACCGGGTTTCTTTCGTGTGAACGGTGCCGATGGTGCCGCCATCCGCGGTGAACACTTTGTACAGTTCGCGCCATGACGGTTGCCGTCCCTCATTCCCTCGACGACGCAGTTCGCCTGCTCGGCGAGCACCCCGACGCCATGCTCCTCGCCGGAGGCACCGATGCCATGGTCGAGATCAACGACGGACACCGTCGTCCCGGCGGCTTGGTGATCGCACTCAACCGGGTGTCCGACCTGCGGTCGTGGCGTCACGACCCATCGACGGGCACCGTCACGATCGGTGCAGGTGTCACCTACACCGAACTGATGCAGGAGCCGCTCACCGCACTGCTCCCAGCGCTCGCCGAAGCGTCACGAACGGTCGGCTCACCACAGATCCGCAACGCCGGAACGCTCGGCGGCAACCTCGGCACCTGCTCGCCTGCGGGCGACGGCCTCCCGGTGCTGTCGGCGCTCGACGCCGAGGTGCGCATCGTCTCGGCGACCGGGGAGCGAACCATCTCGGTCCACGACTTCATGGTCGGCGTGAAGCGCACCTCCCTCGAACCCGGAGAGATCATCGCCGAGATCATGCTCGAGGTCCGAGACGGATGGCAGGGCTATGCCAAGGTCGGCGTCCGCAATGCCATGGTGATCGCGGTCGCCAGCGCCTGCCTGGCAGTCGACACCGATGCGCAGCACGTGGCGATCGCACTCGGCTCGGTCGGCCCGACGGTCATCCGATGCACCGATGCAGAAGCACACCTGTCGGCTGCGGTCGACTGGTCGACTGGGTCGGTGACGCCCGACGCCATCGCAGACTTCGGGACACTCGTCAGCGCGGCCAGCACGCCCATCACCGACCACCGATCCAGCGCCGACTACCGACGCCACGCCGTCGGCGTGCTCGGCGCCCGCCTCGCACGACGAGCATTCACATCACAAGGAGTCGATCGATGAGCTGTCATTCCGTTCCCCGGCCACGGAGGCCGCGAGTGACCGCTCGCTCGCTGGCGCTCGCTCCCTCGCACCTCGTCAGGAGTCCACGATGACCAATCAATTCTTCACGTTGCGGGTCAACGGTGCGGATCACGACGTGGCCGACTCGTGGCTCGGCGAGAGCCTGCTCGACGTGCTTCGCGACCGTGTCGGGTCTGATGGGGTCCAAGGGCGCATGTACGCAAGGGGAGTGCGGGTCGTGCAGCGTGACCGTGGACGGCAGCCTCGTCTGTTCGTGCCTCGTGATGGCCGCCACCGCCGTCGACCAGGAGATCGTGACCATCGAAGGCGTGGCCCCCGTCGGGGCACCGAGCGACGTGCAACAGGCGTTCGTCGACGCCGGCGCCGTGCAGTGTGGGTTCTGTACGCCCGGCCTGATCATGGCGGTGCACGATCTGCTCGATCGCACACCCGAGCCGAGCGACACCGAGATCCGAGAAGAATTGGCCGGCAACGTCTGCCGATGCACCGGCTACGGGCGGATCATCGACGCCGTCCAGCAGGTGTCGGTGAGCCGCACGGGTTCTGGCGCGAGTTCACAGGGAGACGCACAGTGAGCACCACGGAGACCGCAACCCCGACCTCGGTCGCCATCCGGCCGGGCACCATCGGTGACTCACCGGCTCGGCCCGACGGCGTCGAGAAGGTGCAGGGCACCTACGAGTTCTCCTCCGACCTGTCGGCGGACGGCTGTCTGTTCGGGGCCACCTTGCGCTCACCGCATCCGTCCGCACGCATCGTGTCGATCGACCTGTCCGCCGCCTGGAGGATCAACGGCGTCGAGGCGGTCATCACCGCAGAGGACGTTCCCGGCAAGCTCACCTACGGGTTGATCAGCCAGGACCAACCGGTGTTCGCCTCCGACGTGGTCCGCTACGTCGGTGAACCGGTCGCCGCCGTCGCTGCGATCGATCCCGAGACGGCTCGGCGGGCGCTCGCTGCGATCGACGTCACGTACGACGTGCTCGAACCGCTGCTCGATCCGGAAGTCGCCATCTCCGGCGGTCACGACCCGATCCACCCGGACGGAAACCTGATCCGCCACCAGCACATCGCGCATGGCGACGCGTCGGCGACCGGACCGATCGTGGTCGAGGGGACCTACGAGATCGGCATGCAGGATCAGGCGTTCCTCGGTCTGGAAGCGGCGATTGCCCACCCCGACCCCGGCGGCGACGGCGTCGAACTGCACGTGGCCACCCAGTGGCTCCACGAGGATCAGACTCAGATCGCAGCCTGCCTCGGCTTCCCGGAGGAGAAGGTCCGACTCGTCCTCGGTGGCGTGGGCGGCGCGTTCGGCGCTCGCGAGGACATCAGCCTGCAGGTGCACACCTGCCTGCTGGCATTGCGGCTCGGCCGCCCGGTCCGTATGGCCTACTGCCGCGCCGAGAGCTTCCTCGGTCATGTGCATCGCCACCCGGCCACCATCTGGATGCGCCACCACGCCGATGCCGACGGCCGACTGGTGAACGTCGAAGCCCGATTCGTGTTCGACGGTGGCGCATACGCCTCGACGTCGTCGGCGGTGCTCGTCAACGGAATCACGATGGCGCAGGGCCCGTACCGGTGCGAGAACGGCACCGTCGACGGGTACGCCGTGCGCACCAACCACCTGCCGTGCGGCGCGATGCGCGGCTTCGGCGCCGTCCAGGCCTGTTTCGCGTACGAGATCGCAGATGGACAAGATCGCCCGACGCTGCCGGCGTCACGCCGGAGGAGGTTCGTCTGCTCAATGCGATGCGGACGGGCGACACGTTGCTCACCGGTCAGCCCGTGACTGAACGTGGCTCCGGTCGAGGAGTGCATCCGCGAGACCGCTGCGCTGCCGTTGCCCGACGAACCCGTCGGCGGCCATCCGCTGGCCGACGGGTCGACCGACGCGATGAAGCTTCCCGGTGGGGCCGGACGCACCGCCGACGCCGGCGACATCGTTCGAGGAATCGGGTGGGGCGTCTCGATCAAGAACCTCATGTACTCGGAGAACTTCGACGACTATTCGACGGCTCGCTGCCGACTCGCCGACGGCGTCGCCACACTCAAGTTCGCCACCGCCGAAGTCGGTCAGGGCTTCATCACGATCGCCGCACAGATCGCTCGGACCGTGCTCGGCGTGGACGACGTCGTGCTCGACACGATCGACACGCAGGTCGGCTCGGCCGGTTCCACGTCGGCGTCACGCCAGACGTGGATGAGCGGAGGAGCGGTCGACGCCGCGTGTCGTGCCGCTCGTGAACGCCTCTTCGAAGCGGTCGCCGAAGCCCATGATCTCGAAGCCATCCAGTTGATGATCGACGGCACCGACGTGATCGACACCGCCGGCGACCTCCGGATCTCCGTGACCGAAGCGTCGGCTGGTCTCGACATCGACGAGACCGTCGAGTACCACCACCCGAAGACCGAGGACCTCGACGAGAACGGCCAGGGCAACTGCCACACCGCGTTCGCGTTCGTGGCCCACCGAGCCGTCGTCGACGTCGACCCGGAACTCGGGCTCGTGAAGGTCGTGCAGATCGCCACAGCGCAGGATGTCGGCAACGCTCTCAACCCGCTGTCGGTGACCGGCCAGATCGAGGGCGGCATCGCCCAAGGGCTCGGACTGGCGTTGATGGAGGAGATCATCCAGGTGGACGGCGTGATCCGCAACCCGAACTTCACGGACTATCTCCTCCCGACCTTCCTCGACATGCCGCCCGTGCTGGCCACGCTGATCGAGCAGCCGGATCCTCACGCGCCACTCGGCGCGAAGGGTGTGGGGGAGCCGCCGTGCATCTCATCGACGCCGGCGATCGTCGCAGCGATCCGTGATGCGCTTCACCAGGCGGGCGTGGACAAGCCGCTGAATCGAGTCCCGGTACGTCCGTCGGACGTGTGTCTGTGAGCCGCGGACCGACCCGGAGCATCTCCGCCTGACGGGCTGCCGTGGTCGACTTCACCAACGAACCGATTCCGCTCGATCAGACGCCCGAACTCCATGACGACGCGTTCGTCCCGGTCGACCGTCGCCACCTTCGGGTTCGGCTGGTCGCCATCGGTCTGACCGCTGTGATCGTGTCGGCGGCGTGCGCTGTCGCGTCGGCATGGGCCGAGGTCTGGCAGGTGGGCACAGCAGCAGCGGTGTTGCTCGTTGCTCTCGCTCTCGCTGCGGCGCTCGCCGTGGCGGAGATGCGGCGACTGGCATACCAACTGCGCGAGCACGACGTGTCGTTGCGCAGCGGCGTGGTCATCCACCGCACGGAGACGATCCCGTTCTCACGAGTTCAACACGTGAACCTCACTCGTGGTCCGATCGAACGAGCGGTCGGGTTGGCGTCGTTGGAAGTCACATCGGCGGGCCCGAACATCGTGATCCCCGGACTCGCGATCGCCGAGGCGGAGCGGGTCAAGCAGTTGGTTTCGGAACGTGCGGACGTCGCCGAACCGGGCGAGGCGTGAGCGACCTCACCGAGCCGCAACGGCAATCGCCGCTCGCGATCGTGTTCTTCGGCATCAAGCTGGTGCGGCGGATCGGCATCGTCCAGGTCGCCATCGGCCTGCTGTTCCTGTGGAACACCGTGCTGGCGGGTTCGTTGGCGCTTGTCGCCCTCCTCGTCGCTGCCGTTCTTGCCGTGTTCGGGATCATGTCCTGGTGGCGCTTCACCTTCCAGGTCGTCGACGGTGAGATGATCGTCAGGAGCGGGGTGTTGCGAGCGGACCGTCTGACGGTTCCGATCGAGCGGATCCAGAGCGTCTCGATCGAGCAGCAGTTGCTGCACCGAGCCCTCGGGCTGGTGACGGTGTCGGTCGACACCGCGGGTTCCGACGCCGCCGAGTTCGAGATCGCGGCGATCACACGGACCGTCGCTGAGGCGCTCGAACGCGAAACGGTCACCGTGGGTTCAACCCTGAACGTGGACGACCCGCACGCCGCTGCTGTTGCCGATCAGCCACCCGACGCCGTCGAGGTCGTCGTCGCTCATGATTGGCGGCGTCTCGTTCTCTGGGCGATCACCACCTGGCCGATCAGCGGACTCGTTCTCCTGGCGCCGTTCTTCGCATTCGCCGACGAGATCGGCGAGTACCTCTTCGGAAAGCCGCTCGACGAGTTCGTCGACACGCCGTTGTCTCTGTGGTGGGTCCCGGTGATCGTCGTCTCGGTCAGTCTCGGGATCGTCGGACTCAACGTCATCCGAGTGCTGTTGACCGACTGGTCGCTCACGTTGTCCGCCGGTCCGCGTCGAGTGCAGCGGACCTCGGGTCTGCTGTCTCGAACCAGTCGGTCGAGCAGCGTCGAGCGGATACAGATGGTCTCCAGTCGACAGAATCTCCTGCAGCGGCGGGCCGGTCTCCGGTCGATCACCCTCTCGACGATCGGTGAGGGCGACATCGTCCTGAACGGATGCGACGCCACCGAGCACGACGACGTTCGCCGTCGCGTCCATGTCGCTACCGAGACTCCCGGTGACCACGACCGTCGAGTTCACCCGTTCACGGCGTGGCCACCGGTACGCAACTCGCTGTGTGCCGTCGCCGTGCTCGTCGCCATTGGCTGGTTCGTCCTCGACGCGTGGGCGCTGCTGGCCATCGTCGTCCTCGTTCCGTACTGGTTGGTTGCACGTCAGCGGGTCGCCAACACACGGTGGTCGGTGAGCGACGAACTCGCCACCCGTCACCACCTGGTGTCGGCCGCGCTCGACCAGGCACCGCTCTTCAAGGCGAACGCAGTCGTCGTGACGCAGTCGATCTTCGAACGGCGGCATGGTCTCGCACAGGTTCGGATCGACACTGCGGCCGGCTCGGTCTCGGTCGGCATGATCCCGCTGCCCGAAGCCCGAGCGGTACGCGATGTCGCACTCCGCGAAGCCGAAACCGACCCTCGCCCGTTCATGTGAGTCACGTCGTCGGCGACCGGAAGCTGTCGTGACGGTGGGAGTCTGGTGCGAACCGCCTGGATCGGTCGGGAGCGGTGTAGGTTCGCTCGTCATGGCTGACGAGCGAGAGATCATGACGTGGGACATGTTCGGGGAGTCCACCCGAGACCTGTCACAGATGGTGGCCGACGACGGCTACGAACCCGACATGATCCTCGTCGATCGCCCGCGGCGGCCTGCTGCCCGGCGGCGCAATGGGCTACGCCCTGTCGATCAAGAACGTGTACACGATGAACGTGGAGTTCTACACCGGCATCGACGAACGCCTCGACGTGCCGCGCATCCTTCCGCCGGCACCCGACTTCGTCGACCTGAGCGACGGCAAGATCCTCATCGTCGACGACGTGGCCGACACCGGCAACACGCTCAAGTCCGTCGAGGAGTTCTGTGACGGCAAGGTCGGCGAGGTCCGCACCGCCGTGATCTACGAGAAGTCGCCATTCGGTCGTGAAGTGCGACTACGTGTGGAAGCGCACCGACCATGTGGATCAACTTCCCGTGGTCGGACAAGCCGCCGATCGCCGCCCGCGACGGCTACGTCCCCGAGGCCTGACGACCGGGTCAGCCGGCCGGTGACTGCCGCCTGTGCCGCTCCGAGCCGCTGCTTCAACGCCTTCGGCGGGATGACGCCGGCCAGCTTGCCGTCGTGCCACACGGTCACGACGGGACGAAGCGGGTTGAGCCGGGGCAGCACCGACGACAGGTCGTCGTCCGGACCCGACCTGAGCGGTCTGGCTGAACGGCACCATCAGCGTTCAGCATCATGAGTGCTCGTTGCTCGACCGGCACCGCCCACAGCTGATCTTCGAGGACCAGCCCGTCGAGACGACCGTCGTCGTTGGCGTCGACGGCCACCGCACCGGCCTCGCCGAGGCGTGACCGCTGCCAGATCATCGAATCAGCGTCCATGTCGGCGCCGGCATGCGCGACGCCGAACCAGGTGAGGTCGCGGACCTTCACGCCGTCGAGTTGTTCGGCCATGTACGACGCACTGCGATCTCGGCCTGTGCGTTCGCAGCGATGAACACGCCGGTGACCGCGATGAAGATGCCGGGCTGACCGTTGATCATCAGCGCCAGGCCAGCGATGGCCATGCACCATCCGAGCACCCGCCCGGCGTTGCCGGCCTCACGCGGTCGCCCGGTACTTGTTGCCCGGTGCGAGCCCAGCGGATCGCACGCAGCACGCGGCCACCGTCGAGCGGTGCACCGGGGAGCATGTTGAACAGGGCGAGGGCCAGGTTGACGATGCCGATCGACAGCCCAGCCGTCGCGATCGAGAAGGAATGCTGCGACCCAGCGCGACGACGACCGATCAGCAGGCTCACCACCGGGCCGGCGACGGCGATGAGTCCGTCGGCGCGGGGAGTCGGCGGTTCGCGGTCGAGCCGGGCGACGCCACCGAGCGCCCACAGGTCGATCGACTGGGTCTCGCACGCCGTATCGGCGGGCGACGAGCGCGTGGCCGAATTCGTGGGCGAGGATCGAGATGAAGAAGGCGACGACGACGACGACTCCGGCGACGACACCGAGATCGCCGGACAGGCTCACCCCGAACAGCACGGCGACGAGCGCCATGCTCCAGTGAGCGCGGACCGGGAATACCGAAGTAGCGGCCGAGGCTGAGTGATCCGTTGGTCATGTGAGGTGGTCCTTTCGGCGGACACGTGTACAACCGTTCGACACGGTGTGTCATTCCCGGTCGGCAGTGCGAGCGACCAGATCATCGGTGCCGTGCGACCGTTCGGATCGGTTCAGGTCGAGCGAGCACGACGGTCGCGCAGTTGCGGCCGCTGGCACCCCACACTCCGGCGCCCGGGAAGGTGGCGGCGCCCGTGAGGTAGAGCCCGTCGACCGGCCGTCTCGTAGCTGGGTGAGTTCCGGGTTCGGAGTTGCGGAACGCTGCGAGCGGCCCGCCGGCGAAGCTCGTGGCGTGTCCCGCCGGCAGGTGGAACTCGGATTCGTACCGGTCCGGGGTCATCGCCCGCCAGTCGACGATCGAGTCGAGGAGCCCGGGTTCGCACAGCGCGGCGAACAGCTCGAGCCAGCGGCGGGGCTCGGTCGAGCCGGCCCAGCCGCCCAGCAGCCGCGTACGGCGTGTAGAGCGCCTCGATGCTGAGTACGTGACGCCCGTCCGGCGCCATCGTCGGGTCGGCGAGCGTCGGCACGTTCACGAGCAGGCCGGGCCGGTCGAGCACCTCGGCCGTCGGCGATCATCTCCCACCCCGGTGGATCTAGGCCAGGTCGGGAGCGATCACCGTGGTCGGGCCCGAGGTCGCGGTCGGCTGTCCCGCAGCCGTGGGCACGCGCGTCGACGACCACGTCGAGCTTCGACTCGTAGCCGTCGGCGTGCGGGACTGCCTCTCCAGCGCGACACGAGATCGACGGGCCGACGCCGGGCGGAGTGCTGCAGCCACCGCAGGAACGTGTCGTGCGGGTTGCACGCCGACACGACGTTCGCGCCGACACGATCTCGGTCGGCGTCCCGCCCCGTCGTCGAGGCGCACGCCGCTGACCCGTTCACCGGTGCAACAGATCTCGGTGACCCGGGTGTCGGTCCGCAGCATGCCACCGGCGGCCTCGAACGCTGCCAGCAGGGTGCTGGGGGACCTCACCGCTCCCGCCGACCGGGCGACCGACACTTCGCGACATGGCGCATCGCGTGCGTCAGTGCGCCCAGGCCCGAACCGGCGGACTCGGGTGAGATCCCCCACACCATCGGACCCGGTCACGGCGCCGGGCCCTCGGATGATCTCGGACTGTCGAAGGATCGAACGCAACACGTCGGCATGCGCTGCGTCGGCTCCACCGCAGCAGGGCCGACGTTCCGGCCGAGTCGCCGACGGAGCGCGAGCGCGTGAGGCCGGTGATCGACGGCGGTTCGTTGGCCGCTTCGAAGATCATCCGTACAGCGGGCATCGCAGCCTTGACGTAGCGGCGATAGCCGTCGACGTCGCTCGGTGCGACGCGGCGATCTCGTCGATGGTCGCCTCGACGTCGTGGTGACTCGACCAGGAACGGGCGGATCGAGCCGAGTCCCACGTCATGTTGTGCTGTGCCGGTTCGACCTCGAGATAGTCGAGACCGTGGTCGGCGAGAGCGAGTTCCTCCATCACCGGCGTGGTGCGGAACGTGAGGTGGTCGCAGTTGCAGATGTTGACCGTCGCTCCGGCGAACGGCTCGCTCGCGGCGGTGCCGCCGACCGAGTCTGCGTGCTTCGACGAGCAGCGTCGACATGCCCGCCCGAGCGAGATAGGCAGCCGTGACGAGGCCGTTGTGTCCGGCTCCGATCACCACAGCGTCGAAATCGTCGGTCGGCATCGATGTCCAGTCTCTCGCGCTGCGCTGCTCGGCCGCCTAACGTTCCCGATGTGTCATCTGCCGCCAGACCCGATCACGGTCCTCCCGCATCTCGCCGCCTCGACGAACTCCGAGCGCCGCAACTCGATCGGCTGCTGAGCGAGCGGTCGATCCTGATCCAGCCGCTCGGTGCCGTCGAGCAGCACGGGCCGCACCTGCCGTTCAACACCGACCTCCTGATCGCCGAGCGTGTCGCCGTCCGCAGCGGTGGAACGTGCAGCGACGAAGCACGACGTGTGGTTGCTCCCGCCGCTGGCGTACACCAAGTCGAACGAGCATGCGTGGTCATCGGGGACCATCTGGCTGTCGGCGGACACGCTCCTGCGAGTACTCGACGACATCGGCCGCTGTGTCGCGATGACGCCGGCACGCAAGCTGGTCTTCATGAACGGGCACGGCGGCAACTCGGCGCTCGTCGGCGTCGCCAACCGTGAACTCCGCCTCCATCACGGCCTCATGACGTTCCTGGCTCACCCCGGTGTGCCACCGGATCAGGGCGGGGTGTCAGCGGCCGACGAGCACGGGATGGGAATCCACGGCGGCACCGACGAGACGTCGATGATGCTCCATCTCGCACCCGACCTCGTCGACATGGACGCGGCCACACGCAACATCCCGGAATCGCTGGTCGACAATCAGCACGTTCGCTTCGGGGGATCGGTCGGCTTCGGTTGGTTGTCGAACGATTTCGGGCCCGACGGCCACATCGGTGACCCGACCACTGCGACCGCCGGGTCGCGGGGCCGATCTGTTCGAAGCTGCCGTCGCCGCGTTCGTCGATGCGCTCGGTGAGATCGATCGCTTCGAGTTGCCGATCAGCGGCTGATCGTCCGGTCGAGGAAACGGAGGTCGACCAACTCGTCGACGGTGACCGGTTCGACGCCGAGTGCCGACGGCCGAGATCGTCGAGGAACGTGGACAGGCCGTCGGTGGTGATGGTCGCCGGAGCGTCGGTCCGAGCCGTGTCGAACACGCCGGCGTCGCGAGCGATCTGCATACCCGCATCGAGGAGTGCCGGCGTGAGCCGGGCGAGCGGATCTGAACCGTGACCGGGCCTCGCTCATCACCACGTTCGTCGCTGTCGCGGTTCGCGACGTAGGCCGACGACCGACTGTTGCAACGATCGCGAACGAATCGGCCCAGGCACTCGTCTGCAATGCGTTCCGTGGCGCCTGTCGGCCAGGAGCAGATCGTCGAGCGACGCCCAACCGGCGTCGGCGGCAGGCAGCGCCGTGACCGGCCGAGCCCCACTGCTCGAGCGCTGGGAGCAGTACCGGCTCGATCGTCAGGTCTCCCTGCTGAGCCACGGCGCCCTGCGCTCCGACGAAGGAGGCGGGCAGGCCGTCCGAACCCGGCACCAACTGCTCCGTGTCGATGACCCCGTCGACTGGCGAGGAAGGCGATCACCGGAGCATCGGTCACGTGACGCACCTCGATGCCCGTTCGCCGACATCGGCGATGCTCGCGACGTCGGGAAGGTCGCCGGGTCGATGATCAGCGCATCCCGAGATCGATCGGTGAACGTCATCAGGGCACGCGTCTCGAGGAGCGGACGGTCGCGGACCGACACTGCCGTCGATGCAACGGCCAGATGGATCGAGTCGTCATCGGCCATCACTGCGACGGCGGCTGCGGAACCCGACGGCGGGACCACCGGAGCGGATTTCCAGTGTCACGGCTTCGACGGTGCCATCGGCTCTGATCAGCGGAGCGGACGTCGCTTGACGCTCGGTGTCGACCACGGGAGCCGGTCCGAGGAGGGCGTAGAGCGGTCCGGCTCCCACGTCGGGAAAACTGGAGGTCTGGACGACGATCGTCGTCGCCGCAGACTTCGTCCAGCGGCCCGTCGTCGAAGGTCGGATTCGTCGTTGTCGTCGCCACCGTGTCCGCTGCCGGCTCGGCGGTGCTGGACGGCGCGTCCAGAGTGGTGGAGGTCTCGGGCGCAGTCGACGAATCGGCGTCACCGTCGGCTCCGCCGCTGCACGCTGCGATGAGCAGTGCTGTCACGGCCAACGCGGAGCAGACCAGTCCGACGTCGGCGCATCTCGCGAGTGTAGGAAGGGTCCGGGACGCGACGAAGGGCATCCCCACCACGGCGGGAGATGCCCTTCGTTCCGAATCAGCGAGTGATCAGTGCGTGATCAGGTGAAGCCGATCGACTCGTCGATGTACTCGTTGGTGATCAGGTCCTCGGGCGTGAGGCCGTCGACGCCGAACACCGGGCCGGCGATCTCGATGAAGTCGGTCAGACGTTCCTCGTCGAAGTTGCCGACGACGTCGTCCGGACCGTTGCCGGCGAGTCCGAGTTCGATCTGAGCGGCGACCGACGAATCGGCGAGGCCCTGGTCGTACACCCAGAAGTCGGTGTAGTCGTTGACGGCCTGGATGATCAGTTCGTTGGCCGTGTCCGGGGCGGCGTAGTAGCCGACGGTGGCGGCCTGGACGATCGGGCGTGAACGCCGCCATGCAGTCGGCGAGCTCTTCCTTCTTCGAGTCGAGCACGGCGAGCGGAGCAGCGTAGGACTGCCAACCGGCGTCGTGGATCAGTTCGAACTAGACCGGCTTGCCCCAGTCCTCGAACACGTTCTCGTAGTTGTACGGCTCGGCGGAGGCGAATCCCTGCTGTGCGATGGCGCCACCTTCGGCGATGAACACCGAGGGGCCGCCGTCGTAGCTGCCGTCGAGTTGCGCGTCGGTGACCTGGCCGTCGCTGAGCAGGTACTGCATGTAGGCGCCGGTCTCGAAGTAGCGGATCGTGACGCCTTCGCCGTCCTTGGCGGTGGCGAGGTCGGCGATGGTCTCCGACGTCGGGGTAGGTCTCGGGGTCCCACATGATGATCTGCGGGTTGATCTCGAGGGGTGCGACGAACGCCGTGGTGGGGTTGTCTGCGTAGTTCTCGATCGCTTCGTCGGAGGCGACGTAGCCGAACGTGACGTCGTCGTCCTGGGCCATGATCGACACGACCTGCTGGAAGCCGACCGCCGGGCCACCGGTGCGGATCTCGATGTCGACGCCGGTCTCGCGCCGCCGTGCTGGACGAGCGGGCCCGTGACGATCTTGGTCTCGGCGTCGATGGTGGCGCCTTCGCCGACCATCTCGTACAGGGCGCCGTGCTCGGACTTCGGGGAACCAGTCGGTCTGGATGACGATGGTGGCGGGGCACACGGCGGCGAGGTCGACGGCCTCGGCCCGGCCATGGAGCCCTCTTCCATCATGGCGCCATCGTCCTCTTCCATCGAGTCCTCTTCCATGGAGTCCTCTTCCATGGAGTCTTCTTCCATGGCGTCGTCGTCGACGGCTGCGGCGTCCTCCTCGGCCTCGGCCGGCGGCGCTTCCTCGTCGCTGACGTCTGCTTCCGGCTCGGCTTCGTCAGCAGCGCCTTCGTCGCTGTCGGAGCCGCATGCGGCAATGGTGATGGCGGCGATGGCAGCGGTTGCCACCAGTTTGGTCGTGCGAGTGTGTCGCATGGGTTCTCCCCCTAGGAGTGATTGTGGATCCGGGTGTTCAGTCCGGTGGTCGGATCGTAGATGATCGAGATCGGTGATCGAATCTGCGATTCGTGAACGCTGTGTTGCAGATTTCGTCACGACGAGTGGCGGTTCAGCTGCTCCGTGTCTCGTGCCAGTGGCCGACGATGCGCCGACCGAGCCAGCCGAACAGCACGAAGACGATGATGCCCAGCAGTGCTGACATCACCACGGCGCCGTACATCTGCTCGTACTCGGTCGAGCTCTGGTACAGGTTGATCAGACGTCCCAAACCGGGTTCGCCCTGGCGGAAGAAGAAGTCGCCGACGACGGCGCCGACGACGGACAGTCCCGCAGAGATCTGCAGACCGGTGAAGATCGACGGCATCGCAGCGGGGTACTGCAGCTTGAACAGACGGGTCAGCCGAGAGGCGCCGTTGAGCGTCATCAGTTCGTGGTAGCCGCGATCGACCGACAGGAGGCCGAACAGCGTGTTGGCGACGATCGGGAAGATGGCGATGATCACGCACACGATCACCCGCGCCTTGAAGTTGAATCCGATCACCGTTCCGATCAGCGGGACGAACGCGAGGATCGGCATCGCCTGCAGCGCGATGAGGAACGGCCAGAGCGAGTTCTGCACCCACGTGGCCTGGCTCATGACGGTGGCGAGGAAGAAGCCGAGCAGGATGGCGATGGCGAGTCCGAGGCCTGCGACCTGCACCGATGACCAGAGGCCCTCGAGCAACTTGACCAGCCCGCCGCCGGTTCGCGACCCGTCGCAGCCGCGCTCGATGTTCCAGGTGAGGAACGACTGCTGCACGCACGTCGTGCGGAACCGGCACGAGCGGCTTCTTGGACGCCGACATCAGCACGTGATGCGTGAAGTACCAGAACCCGATGAAGAACGCGAACACAGCGAGCGGGCCGGCGATCCTTCACGAGATCCGTTGCACTCGGGGAGGGTCGGCAGCGACCGCCCCCAGCCCGGTCCCGCTCAGCTGATGGGCTGCGCTGGGCCGCGCCTCGGAGGTCACCTCGGCGCTCGGGTGTCGTGCGGTGAGACCGTCACGGGTGGGCTCCTCGAAGGTCGTGGGAGATCTTGCCGGACAGTTCGGCGAACTCTGGGAGCGTACCGGATGTCGTGGCTGCGGGGGTACTCGAACGGCACCTCGTAGTCGGCGACGATCCGACCGGGACGGGCCGACATCACGAGGATGCGTGTGGACAGGAACACCGCTTCCGCGATCGAGTGCGTGATGAACAGCCCGGCGAAGTTCTTTGCCTTGAACAATGCCAGCAGCTCGTCGTTGAGCCGCTCACGGCTGATCTCGTCGAGTGCGCCGAACGGTTCGTCGAACAGGAACACGTCGGGCTGCAGCACCAGCGACCGTGCGAGCGACGTGCGCATCCGCATGCCGCCGGAGAGTTGCTTGGGGTACTTGTCCTGGTGCTCGGTGAGGTTGACGAGGTCGAGCGATTCGTCGATCCGGTCGGCGACCGAACTGATCGGCACCCCGTGCAACTCGGCGAGCAACTCGACGTTCTTGCGGACCGTGCGCCACGGGAACAGCGTGGCGTCCTGGAACACGTAGCCGATCGAGTCGCGATCGACGTCGCATGTGCCCCCGGTGTGCTCTCGAGGCCCGATGCGATGCGCAGCAACGTCGACTTCCCGCACCCCGACGGTCCCACGACGGTGACGAACTCACCACGATCGACGCTGAACGACACGTGGTCGAGTGCGTGGGTGCCGTCGGGGAAGACCATCGAGAGGTCGTCGAAGACGAGCGCCGATCCGCCGGCGATGGCTGAGTGGCTGCCGTGGCGGCGACTGACTGCGATGTCACGTGATGGAGCTCCGAGTTGGGACGTGGCGTTCGAGCACCGTACGGACGGATCTCGACCGGCAGAGGTCAGGAGTGTTGCGATGTCATTTCACAGGCGACGCCCGTGGCGCCACACGATCCGGTCCGACGGACCGAACGCAATGGCTTCGCGGAGCGTATCCGCGCGGGCGGCGACGAGATGAGCCGGCGAGCCCGGCGCGATCTCGACGACTCGCGATCGTTGCAGTGGAGCTCGCCGCCGACACTGCGACCCACGCTTCGTGAGGCAGCAGGTGCGCTGCCATGACCATCAGCCCGGCCGTCTCGAACGGACACGCCCGCCCCACCGGGTTGAACGGGTCCTGCAGGTTGTCCGCTCCGGCTGCGACACGTTCGCGCCGGCCGGCGAAGCGCAGCCACCGCGGTGAGGCCACGAGGCATCGGCGCATGGCCACGGCCTTGCAGAACAGGTTGGTGTGGGGGAGCGCGATCACGGGATGTCGGCTTCGGCCACCAGTTCGGCGATGCGTTGCTGCTCGGATGCTGTCTGGATGCCCGAGGCTCACGCAGTGACTCGCGGTGACGGCGTGTGCGAAGCCGGCCAGCTTCATCTCGGCGAGGTCGACGAGACCGAGTGACGGTCGGGGTCGAGCGTCTCGTCGGTGTGCAGGTCGACGGCGACACCGGCGTCCGTGGCGATCTGCAGCAGGATCTCGGTGGCCTCGCGATCGTTGTCGCCCTCCAGGTGCGGTACTCCGCCGACCATGTCGGCACCTGACTTCATCGCGTCGCGCAGCAGCGCACGCTGGTCGGCACCGGCGGATCCGGTCATCGGCCAGCCGCACAGCGCGACGATCTCGACGTCGATCACGTCGGCGACTCGCTGCTTGACTGCGCTCAGCGCCTCGATGCTGCGCAGGCCGTGGGCCACTGTCGTGTCGGCGTGCGTGCGCACGGCGTGGTACCCGTTGGCCGCCATCAAGCGGGCGGCGCGTTCGGCCCGTTCGATCGTCTCGTCGACGTCGAGCAGGTGCCGATTCGCCTGCATCGCGGTGATCGCGCCCATGAGGTCACCCGTCTCGTTCGTGATCCGCTCGGACAGGAACGCCTTGTCGAGGTGGGCATGCGGCTCGACCGCTGCGGGAAGCAGGACGTACCCGTCCAGATCGACCACGTGGTCCGATGCGACGTCGGAGGTGGCCGAGGTCGCTTCCGTGCGACGAAGTCGCCGACCTCGACGATGACGCCGTCGACGATGCGGACGTCGACGACCCGATGTGACGCGAGTCCCGTTTCGTCGGTGTGAACAGTCGTTGCTCGTTGCAGGAGTGTCGACGTCATCTGCGCGAACATAGCGATCATGGTCGCAGCGAAAGACCTGAAGCTCGGAGCGTTCTTCTTCGGAGGCGTCGAAATGGACGATGCCGGAGCCGGAGCGCCGAATCCGATGGATCGGCGCTACTTCGAACGAGGAGTGCTGGAAGGCGACGCTCGACTACGTGAACTCGGCAAAGGAGGCCGAGCGCTTCGGGTTCGACTCGTTCTGGACCACCGAGCACCACTTCCAGCACGAGGGCTACGAGGTCATCCCGAACGGGCTGCAGATCTCGACGTGGATCGCAGCGCAGACGACGAAGCTGCGCTTCGGTGCGATGTTCAACGTGGTGCCGCAGTGGAACCCGATGCGTCTCGCCGAGGACTTCTCGACGTTGCACAACCTCTCGGGCGGCCGGGCGATGCTCGGGGTCGGGCGGGGCACCGTGCCGCGCGAGGTGCTGCACCTCAACGACAAGGGCGTGTCGATCGGCTCGCAGGACAACCCGGACGGCAAGGCCGACGACCTCCACAACCGGGAGATCTTCGAGGAGTCGATGGAGATCGTGCGTCGCTCGATGGACAACGAGCGCTTCTCGTTCCAGGGCAAGCACTTCCAGATCCCGATCCCCGGCATCCCCGATCGCGGCGAGACCGTGCAGGACCTCACGCTGATCCCCCGGCCGATCTACCCGTACGAGATCTGGCAGGCCGTCACGTCGCCTCCCACCCTCGACTACGTCGCCCAGGTCGGTCACGGTGCGGTCTTCTGGAACCAGCACCACAGCTTCATCAAGCGGCACTGGGACGCCTACGGCGAGAAGTACGCAGCCGCCCACGACGGCCATGAACTGGCGACCGCACGAGAAGCGGATGCTCGTCGTGTCGTATCGCATCGAGGACTCGATGGAGGAGGCACGCGGCGTCGGCGCTGCCAGGCCACGACGAGTTCTGGAAGTTCCTCGGGCCGTACGGCTGGAGCAAGGGCTACATGGGTCCCGACGGCAAGCCGTCTCCCGCCGGCCTGATCCCGACGCTCGACGAGTCGATCGAGAACAAGACGATGCTCGTCGGCACCGCGGAGGACGTCGCCGCCGAGGTGCAGTTCCTGAAGGACCTGCTCGGCTTCGAGTACCTCACGCTGTTCCCGCATCACCTCGGCGACAGCTACAAGAAGGCCGACGAGCAGATGGCCCGCTTCACCGAAGAGGTCATGCCCCTGCTCACCTGATCGTGCTTCGCCGGAGCTGGCCTCCGCCAGCGCGTTTGGCCCGGTACATCGCCCGGTCGGCGGCGGCGATCGCCGCGTCGAGGTCGACGGAGGACGCCACTTCGGTGACGCCGATGCTCGCCGAGACCGATGCCGGACGACCGTCGACGACGAGCGGCGCTTCGATCGCTTCGATGAGCCGCTCCGAGACCGCCCCGGCATCGAACGAACCGTCGATGGGCGGCGCCAACACGACCGCGAACTCGTCACCACCGAGACGAGCAACGAAGTCGTCAGGACCAGTTGCAGCAACGAGTCGCCGAGCGACCGTTCTGAGCACCTCGTCGCCCCGCTGGTGACCGTGCGCGTCGTTGACGGACTTGAAGCCGTCGAGGTCGACGAACAGGATCGCGAGCTCCGGGCGATCGTTGCGGATCTCCTCGACGAGTCGGCGCAGGCCGAGTCGATTCGGCAGGTCGGTGAGCGCGTCGTGATGCGCAGCGCGGTCGAGGAGCTGATCGTTGTACATCCTCAACAGGATCACCGCCGTGAGTTCCGCGGCCTGCGCCAGGCGATCACGGACGCCCACTGCCGGCACGTGATGGATCTCGGTGAAGCCCACGATCCGGTAGCACGCATCGTCTGCGACCGACGCAACGTCGAGGTTCCAGGCATCCAGATAGCTCAGTGCGGTCAGGTCGGCGCCGAAACGGGTGTCGATCGCGTCCACGTCCCAGAAATGGGGGACGTCGGGGGCCGGGCTGAACAAGCTGAGCTCGCCGGTGTGTGCAGCACGTTCGAGCACCGCACGAAGGTCGTCGGTGCTCGCTGCCAGTATCTCCGTTCGACCGTCACCGACGCGGAGGATCGCCGAGTCGATGTCGATCAGTGATGCGCTGACCAGGTCGACGACGAGTTCGAGCTGGCCGACCAGGTCGCCGCCGGACGCGACGCCGGCGAGCACGCTCTGCACGATCTCGCGCTCGTACGCCAGACGAACTTCGTAGATGATCCCATCGACGTCGGGATCGTGCAGCGCGCCGCTGCCCGTCACTTCGACGGGCACGATCGCGCCCGATCTCGAGATGAGCCGAAAGTTGAGCGGTGCCCACGGGCGATCGGCGACGTCCGGGCTGCGGTCTTGGCGATCGGCGATGCTCACGAACGCGTCGGCGAGCCAGCTGAGGTCATCGGGGTGGATGTACTCGAACATTCTCGAGCCGATGCCGTCCGAGCCGCTCCACCCCACGATCCGTTCGAGTGCATCGTTCGCATAGACGATGGAACCCGAGTCGTCGACAACGACGAGCGCGGTCGGGAGACGGTCGAGCACTCTCCGATGAAAGTTCTCGGGCAATCGTTGCGACACGTCGGAGTCGTCGGCGCCGTTCGCCGGATCGTCGTCGAGGACTGTCATCATCATCGCTCGATCATCCGCCTGCACACGACCCGACCACCGTGCGCGGGTCGGCGGATCCGACCCACATGCCGTCGCGACCGCTGACGATCGCGCTCGCATGCCCGAAGCCCGAGTTCCACTCCGGGGCGCCGCTCGTGCGATGACCTCGAGCGGCGAGGGCGTCGATCCACGCTTGCGGCGCGTGACCTTCGATGCTGACGCCGGGGCCGCTGGCCGAGGTCCACGTGTCGAAGCCGGTGCCGGGCCCCTTCAACGCCCAACGACCTGCGCCGATCGCACGGGCCGGGCTCTGACGGTGGTGGAACAGGCGAACGGCGACCTGCAACATGATCTGCGGTTGCGCGTCGCCACCCATCGTCCCCAGTACGGCTGCGAGCGAACCGTCCTCACGGGTCGCGAGCATCGGCAGCAGCGTGTGCGGTGGTCGTCGTCCGGGACCGAACTCGGCCGGATGCCCGGCCTCCAGCGAGAAGCCCATGCCACGGTTGTGCAGGTTGATACCGGTGTTCGCCTCCACGAGATGGCTTCCGAACCCGGAGGCGTTCGATTGGATGAGGGACACGCCCATCTCGCGACCGTCGGCGGACCGGCCGGCCGTGCACAGGTAGGTGGTGTCGCCGTCGCTGGACGGCGCCCATCGACCGCTCGCTCGTTCCGGGTCGATCTCGTCGACTCGTCCGTCGATGATGTCGAGCAGCTCGTCACCGTCGGCGTGTTCATGGAGCTGACGGGGCCGGTCGCGACCCGCAGCGCTCGATGCTTCGACCAGCAGGTGCGCCCACCGATCGTCGTCGGGGTCGGCCGGCAGGTCGAACTGCGATGCCAGCCGGGCACCACCCAGCGCGAGGTAGCCCTGCGAGTTCGGACCGGTCGTGTGCAGGGTCAGGCCGAAGGCATCCGTACTCAGTGGGGCCTGCCAGTCGGCGTGCACCGTCGCAAGATCCTCTGGGCTGAACAGTCCACCACCGAGTGCGATGAGCCCTTCGCCGAACGCCCCTTCGTAGAAGGTGGATCGACCGCCCTGCGCGATGCCTGCGAGCGCCGATGCCACGCCCGGCCGCCGTACCCGGCCGCCACGTTCGTGGCCTGCTCCGCCAGCTCCGAGAGGTTCGATCGGCCCTCCTCGTCCGCCTGATGCAACGCTCCGATCATCAGTGGGCTCGCGGGGAAACCGTCGTTGGCGAGACGTATGGCCGGTTCGAGGATCGTCGCCAACGGAAGCGAACCGAATCGCTCGTGAAGGGCGATCCAACCGTCCACGCAACCCGGGACCGTGACCGAGCGGACGTCGAGGCGGAACGGCATCTCCGTTCGTCCTTCGGCTCGGAGCCCGGCAGGGTCGGCTCCGGATCCGGCCCGGCCCGACGCGTTGAGCGAGTGGACCTCGCCGTCGACGTGGACGAGAGCGAACAGGTCGCCGCCCATGCCGCACAGATGCGGCCCGGAGACGGCGATCGCCGCGTTGGTGGCAATCGCTGCATCCACGGCGTTGCCGCCTCGACCGAACATCTCGACTCCAGCCGACGTGGCGATGTGGTCGGCTGACGCCACCAGGTGGTTCGGCGCCCGAGCGGAACGGAGCGGTGGGTTGGCGATGGACATACCCCGACCGTAGGTGATCGATCGGTACGGGTGATTCCGGGCGGTTCGGGTGTTTCCGTGTAGTTCGGGTGTTTCCGTCACGAAAACCCACGCGAAACACCCCGATGGCCGCACGCAGTTCGCTCAACAGGGCCAGAAGCCTCGTTCGACGAGGACCTCGCGCAGGAGTTGGGTCTCGTCGGTCATGATGCCGTCGACCCCGAGGTCGAGCAATCGCTCCATCTCGCTCCGCTCGTTGATCGTCCAGACGTGCACCGGCACTTCGCTGAGGTGCGCGCTCAGCACGAATCGTTTGGTGACGACGGAGACCGGACCGGCCGTCGTGGGGACCTGAGCCGCCCGCTGCGCACGGCCCGGAAGCCGGCCGAGTGTCCGCAACGAAACCACTTCCACAGGGCTCATGTTGGTCAGCAGACCGCGCCCCAGCAGCGACCGCAGCCGTCGGAGACGCTTCAGCTCGAACGACGCGAGGCAGACGCGATCCAACGCTCCGATCTCGGTGATCAGCGCGGCCAGCGGCTCGATCGACTCGTCGGACTTCGCATCGATGTTGAAACGGGCATCGGGAACGCCTCGAAGAGCTCCGACATCAGCGGGATCGCGTGCTCGTTCCGTCGGCTCCTCGCACACGTGCGTCAGCGACCTCCGCCGCGGTCATCTCACCGATGCGGGCGTCGACGCCACAGGTCCGGTTCAGGTCCGGATCGTGGAACGACACGAGCACACCGTCGGTCGTGCGGTGGACATCGGTTTCGAGGTATCGGTAGCCGATGGACACGGCGTGTTCGAACGACGCCATCGTGTTCTCGGGAGCGACGTCGTGTCCTCCCCGATGCGCGAATGCGATCGGCCAGGTCGGATCGAGGTCAGGATGATCGAGATACGGATGCCGCGCCACGGCGGCAGTGTGGCACTCGCCGGTCGGCCCCGTCGGTCATCTGAGACCCGGGCCTGTGTCGTCAGCCCGCCGAAGGGTCGATCCGACCGGCCATGATGTTGCTCTGACGCTCGCCACCGCTGAGCGGTTCCCAGCAGGTCTGACCTGCGGGCTCCGATGTCGGCATCGGTCAGTCAGACATGCGCAACCAGCGCCGGCTCAGATCGAGCGGCCGGCGGCCTTCCAGTACTCGTCCTTGAGGAGCCGCTTGTAGAGCTTGCCGGTCGGGTGGCGGGGGAGTTCGGTTCGGAAATCGATCGAGCGTGGGCACTTGACGTCAGCGATCTGGGACTTGCAGAACTGGATCAGCTCGCCTGCGAGCGCTTCGGCGGCCGCGTCGTCGACAGGCATCTCGCGAGGCTGCACGACGGCTTTCACCTCTTCGCCGAAGTCGTCGTTCGGAACACCGAACACAGCGACGTCGATCACCTTGTCGTGGGTGACGAGGACGTTCTCGGCCTCCTGCGGGTAGATGTTCACGCCACCGCTGATGATCATGTACGCCTTGCGGTCCGTCAGATAGAGGAACCCGTCCTCGTCGAGGTAGCCGACGTCACCGAGCGTCGACCAGCCCTTGGGGTGCCGAGAGCTCTTCGTCTTCTCAGGATCGTTGTGGTACTCGAACGCAGCGCCGCCTTCGAAGAACACGGTGCCCGGCTGGCCCTGGGGCACCTCTTCGCCGTCCTCGCCGCAGATGTGGAGCGTGCAGTTGATCGGCGTGCCGACGGTTCCTTCGTGTGCGAGCCATGCCTCGGGCGACGCATAGACGAAGCCGTTGCCTTCGGATCCGGCGTAGTACTCGTGGATCACCGGCCCGAACCAGTCCATCATCCCCTTCTTCGTCGGGATCGGGCACGGCGCGGCCGCGTGGATCACGCACTCGATCGACGACACGTCGTACTTGCCGCGCGTCTCGTCGTCGAGCTTGAGCATGCGGACGAACATCGTCGGCACGACCTGGCTGTGGGTGATGTCGTGCTCCTCGACCAACTGCAGATAGCGCTCGGCGTCGAAGTTCTCCATGGCCACGATGCCGACACCGATCGCGTGCATCGACATGCAGAAGCGCAGCGGAGCTGCGTGGTAGAAGGGCGCAGGGGAGAGGTAGCGCTTGGTGTCGTCGACACCGAACAGCAGTTGACACAGCATGGTGACGCCGTTGTTGAACTCGTCGAGCGGCGTGTTCGGGAACTCGCGCGAGATGCCCTTCGGCATCCCTGTCGTGCCCGACGAATACAGCATGTCCATGCCTGCGACCCGGGCTTCGTCGAGCGCGTCGGGTGAGTGGGCATCCACGGCCGACTCGTAGCTCTCGTAGCCGTCGACGGTGCCGTCGAGCATCAGACCGCAGTTCGACATCGCCGGTGTTGGCGACGATCTCGGTGGCTTGATCGGCCTTGTACTTGGACGTGATGTACGCCCGGGCACCGCAGTCGTTGATGATGTACTCGAGTTCCGAGCTCTTCAGTCGCGACGATGCTGCGGTGTAGATCAGCCCGGCGTAGTGGCAGCCCCAGATGATCTCCATGTAGCGGTCGTGGTTCTCCATGCAGATCGCGATGTGATCGCCGGGCTGGAGCCCGGCCGACCGGAGCAGACGACTGAGCCGGTTGGCAGCGGCGTCCAGCTCGCGCGAAGGTCTGCGTGAAGCCGGAGTTGGCCATCGTGAGTGCGGGCTTGTCGCCGTGGGTGTCGAGGTGTGCGCCGGGGAACATGAGGGCCGAACGTAACCGACCAAGCGAGCCCCAGTCACATGCAGGGATAGCGTTGTGGGTCGTGAGTGTCGCTCGGTTCGCACAGGTGGTGAACGCCACCGAGATCAACCTCGACGAGGCGTGCCTCGCGATGTCGAGCACGATCCAACGTCCACTCGACGAGATCGAATGGCTCGCAGCGCTCGATCTGCTCGCTGGAGAGTGCCCGACCCCCACGCCCGACGGCGTCGCCCGATATCTGTTCGGGGATCTCGGTTTCCGCGGCAACACCGATGCGTACTTCGACTGGCGAAACTCGTGTCTCGACCGGGTGATCGACACGCGGGTCGGCATCCCGATCAGCCTGTCGGTCCTGATGATCGAGGTCGCACGTCGGGTCGGAGTGAACCTCGCCGGCGTCGGGATGCCTGCGCACTTCCTCGTGCGCACCGTCGAGGGTCCTGCCCGGTTCTTCGATCCGTTCGCCGGCGGTGTCGAACTCGATGCCGGCGAAGCACGGGAGCTCTTCGAGCGGGTCACGCGGGGCCAGGTTCCGTGGCACGACCGATTCCTGCAGCCAACGCTCGCGCAACCGATCGTGGTCCGGATGCTGAACAACCTGCGCTCGATCTTCAACGGGCGGTCCGATGAGCTGAAGCTGGCCCTCGTCATGCAGATGCGCGCTCAGATCCCGCAGTTGGCCGAGGCCGAACGCGACGAGATCGAGTGGGCCACCGCAGTCTTCAACTGACTCGATCCGTCCACCGAATCCTCGATCACGGCGGGGGAGGGCGATAGTTCCCGACCAGACCGTCGATCGGTGTGGCGTCGTCGCCCGACTTCCCGACTGCCGGCTGGTCGCAATACCGTGAGTGCCATGACCGTGATCGACACCACGACCGAACTCACCCCCGACGAACAACAGGTCAGCGACCTCGTCGACGTTCTGCTGGAGCAGCATCCTCCGGCGGACACCAAGCCCGTCGACTTCCTGGGCGCCCAGTTCGACCTGGGCTTGGCCTGGGTCCACTTCCCGGAGGGTCAGGGCGGCCTCGGCCTGAACCCGAAGGTGCAGCGACTGGCCAACGAACGCATCCAGGCAGCAGGCGGCCCGAACGCCATGATCCGTAACCCGATCGGGCACGGCATGTGCGGCCCCACCGTCGTCGCTTGGGGGAGCGACGAGCAGAAGTCCCGGTACCTCCGACCGCTGTTCACCGGCGAGGAGGTCTGGTGCCAACTGTTCTCCGATCCCGGATCCGGCTCGGACTTCGCCGGCCTGTCCGGCACCGGCGTACAGGACGGCGACGAGTGGATCTGCAATGGCCAGAAGGTGTGGACGACGCTGGCACACCTCGCCAAGTGGGGGTTGCTGGTGGTGCGCACCGACCCGCACGCGGTCAAGCACGCAGGGCTCACCGCGTTCGTCGTCGACATGCAGGACCCGACCGTCGAGGTTCGACCGCTGCGCCAGATGACGGGCGAGGCCGAGTTCAACGAGGTGTTCTTCTCCGATACCCGGATCCACGAATCCGAGATGCTCGGCAAGGCGGGCGACGGCTGGCGGGTGTCGCTCACGACGCTGATGAACGAGCGGGTGTCGATCGGTGGATCGATCCCTCAGAAGGGTTCGGGCATGATCGCCGCGCTGACGAAGGCGTGGGCCGAAGCCGACGAGAGCATGCGGACGTCGGCACGTCGTGACGAAGTGATGTCGCTCTGGTCGCGTGCCGAGGTGGCCAGGCTCACGAACATCCGCTCGAGTCAGAACCGCAAGATGGGCGACCCCGGCCCGGAGGGCTCGATCGGCAAGATGGCCTCCGCCGATCTGAACAAGGAGATCTACGAGAAGGTCATGGATCTCATGGGCGCCGAGGCAATGCTCTACGGCAGCTACGAGATGATCCGCCCCGAGACCACGATGGGCACCGACACGCCGCAGAAGGGCTTCCTCAGGGTTCGGGCGAACTCGATCGAGGGTGGAACCTCGGAGATCATGCGCAACATCCTCGGCGAACGTGTGCTGGGACTCCCCGGCGACGTCCGGGTGGACCGAGAGATCCCGTGGAGCGAGGTCCCACGGAACTGATGTCGGTTGGAACACAGCCTCAGCGAGTGCGGGGGCGGCCGGCCGTCAGACGGCGAGGAGGCCGTAGAAGATCAGCTCGGTCCGTCGATTCAACTGCAACGCAGCGTCGTTGTCCTGAGTGCTGATCGGATCGTTTTCACCCACGCCGCGAGACGAGAGGCGCGATGGGTCGATGCCCTGTGAGACGAGGTAGAACACCATCGCATCGGCCCGCTCGTCCGAGAGCACCAAGTTCGTGAGGTCGTCGCCACGTTGATCAGCGTGACCGATGACGAGCAACGTCGTGTTCGCCAGCGATTCCATCGTGCGAACCGTGCCGTCGAGTTCGGCTGCGTGCTCCGCGGTGATCTCAGCCGACGCTTCGGGGAAGCGCACCGAGTCCAGCGACAGGACGCGAGCAGCGACGGTGTTCGGAACGTTCTCGTTGATCTCCAGGAGGTTCGTCGCCACGGTGTTCGGTTCTGGCGCACCGGCGACCGCCAACGCTTCGAGGCGCACGCTGGCCGCTTCTGATGGAACCAGGCCGGTCAGCGTGACCGTTGCACCGTCGTACACCGCCTCGACCGGGACCGGACTGCCATCGGGAAGCGTCGGGTATCCGGCGTCGTCGTCCGACGTGGTCACGACGTCGGGGTCGGGGTCGCTGCCCGCCGAGGTTTCGGGAGGCACGGTCTCGAGGCAGGGGCACGGTCTCGGGAGGCACGGTCTCGACAGGCACGGTCTGGGCCGACGACCGGCAGCGTCGTCGATGTCGGCGGAACCGTCGCGACCGGGGCGTCCGACACCGGCGTCGTGCTCGGAACCGTCGCGAGAGCTGTTTCGATCGGTTCGGGCTCGGCTCCGAGTAGCGCAACGGTCGTCGATGTCGTGTCGATGGCGGAGAAACCATCGCCGTCATCGATCCCTCGCGTCAGCTGGAGCCCTCCGAACACGAGCATCGTGAATGCGATCAGCCCAATTGCCGTGTACATCACGTTGTGGAACAGACCGCCCGACGTGACCGCCGCCGGCGCAGCACTCGAAACCGGTGTCGACGACGACGGTGGCGGGAGGTTGCTCACGTCACGTGGACCGTACCGGTGCTGCCGTCCAGGGTCAAGAGCCGTCAGCGGCCGGACGCGACGAAGCCGGCGGAGGATCCGCCGGCTTCGTCGGGGAGTCTGGTCGTCAGACGGTGTCGATCAGACGTCGCGGAGTTCGCTGCGCTGGCCGCGAGCCGCCGAGATCGTCAGGCCGCCGAACCCGAACAGCAGCAGGGCTGCGGTCAGCATGTCCTTCACGCCATCGCGACCGGTTGCAGGCAGCGTCGGCGTGCCGCTTCCGGGGGTGCCATCGGTTCCACCTGTTCCGCCGGGAACGGTGGTCGTCGGCGTGTCGCCGCCGCCCGAGTTGTCCGTGGGTGTCGTGGTGTCCCCACCGTCAGGCGCCGTCGTCGAAGTCGTCGTGGTGTCGCCAGCAGCTTCTTCGGGCTCGGTGGTCGAGGTCGTCGTGGTGTCGCCAGCAGCTTCTTCGGGCTCGGTGGTCGAGGTCGTCGTGGTGTCGCCAGCGCCTTCTTCGGGTTCGGTCGTCGTGGTGTCGCCAGCGCCTTCTTCGGGTTCGGTGGTCGAGGTCGTCGTGGTGTCGCCAGCGCCTTCTTCGGGCTCGGTCGTGGTGGTGGTCGAGGTCGTCGTGGTGTCACCAGCGCCTTCTTCGGGCTCGGTCGTGGTGGTGGTCGAGGTCGTCGTGGTGTCACCGCCGTCTTCTTCGGGCTCGGTCGTGGTGGTGGTCGAGGTCGTCGTGGTGTCACCGCCGCCCTCTTCGGGCTCGGTCGTCGTCGTGGTGGTCGTGGACGCGGTGGTCGTCGTGGTGGTGGCGCCTTCGCAGACCGGGGGGCGATCGATACTCGTCGATGCGCTCCCTCCGACGGTGCCATTTTCGAGGACCCACCGAACCGAGACGGTGTCTGTCGCCGTCAGCAGCGAAGCCGGGTATGACTGCGTCTTCGTGAAGTTGCTCGTCGCCGGTTGCGAGCCACTCGGCGAGTAGCCCGATGGTGTCGGCGACGTGATGGACCACGTGACGTCCTGGTAGCCCCCGTTGAGCACCGTCCACGAGACGGTCCAGTCGGCCGTTTCTGATGCCCGACACGACGTGGTCGCGTTGATGCTGGTGTCGAACGCAGCAGCGGTTCCGGGGAACACCAGCATTCCGAGACCGAGCACGATCGCACCTGTGAAAACAAACTTCTTCATGATCTGGTCATCCTTCGTTCAGCTCTTGCGACCCCGTGCAAGGGGGAGGTCTACCTTCTCGACGAGGTGCGATACAAGGCTTTCGAAGGAGAAAGGGACGCCTTCACTGACAGTAGTATTCAAGTCACGCGTCGTCCGCGAAAAACACCGCGAGGAGAGGCGTCACACGCGCGCTCAGCGTGATCCGATCAGTGGGGGCCGAACCCTCGAGTCGTGATCGAGTCTGCGGAACCAGCAGCGTGCGACGTTGCGCCCGGCGTGAGCGCCGAACGCTGCGTCGAGTGGCGAATCAACGAGTGAGACTGGCGAGCACGTCGCTCGCCGGCAGGCTGCGATCGTCCATTCCGCGGCCGGTCGAGCAGACTGCCGCCCAGCAGCACCGTCGAGGCGTCCTCGATCGACGCCTGGAGTTCGCGGATGTTGCGCGGCGGCGGGAAGTACTCGTCCTCGTCGGTGACGATGACGAGCTCGCAACCCTGTGCGGAGCGAGGAACGCGATGACGGCATCGACCAGCTCTTCGGGGGCGGATGCTCCAGCCGTGACCCCGACGACGCCCGCCAGATCGTCGGGCAGCTCGTCGACGGTGTTGACCCGGTAGACGCTGGTCACATCCTTCGTGGCGGGCGAGCCGTTCGAGGGCAACGGTGTTCGACGAGTTCGCCGAACCGATCACGACGATCGCATCGCAGCGATGAGCGAGTTCCTCGATGGCCGCCTGCCGATTGGTCGTGGCGAAGCAGAGATCGCTCCGCCCCGGTGTCCACACGTCCGGGAATCGTCCCTTCACGGCGACGGCCACGTCTTCCCAATCCCGGTGCGACAGCGTGGTCTGTGCCAGCAGCGCAACCGGTTCGTCGGTGGCTGCGAGGGCCGCGACCTCGGCCACGGACTCGACGCGGTCGATCGAGTCGGGTGCCACGGCCATCGTGCCGACGGCTTCCTCGTGGCCCTCGTGGCCGATGTAGACGATGCGGTACCCCTTGCCGGCGCGGACCTTCACCTCGTGGTGCACCTTGGTGACGAGCGGGCACACCGAGTCGACGACGTAGGAGCCCGCGTGCGCGTGCCGCCTCGACGACCTCGGGGGCCGACCCGTGCGCCGACAACATGATCGGGCTGCCCGGGCGGCACGTCGTCGATCTCGTCGACGAACACGACGCCCTGCGTCCTCGAAGCGGTTCACCACGAGCTTGTTGTGGACGATCTCGTGGTAGCAGTAGACGGGCGCCGGGAACGTCCGCACCATCCAGGCCAGGGCCTTGATCGCCATCTCGACGCCGGCACAGAACCCGCGAGGCTCGGCGAGTAGCACCTTGTCCACCGCGGCGCGGCCGACGACCCGGGGATGACTCGGAGACGCGTGGTTCGTCGCTCATGTCTCACCAAATCTACCCAGAACACTGCGGCGGTAGCGTGGCGTCCCCATGTCTCAGACCCTCAATCGCTCGCTCGCACCTCTCGTGGTGTCCGTCGCGACCGGATCGCCCGCCGAGTCCGTCGGCGTGCTGCCGGGCGACGAGATCGTGCGCGTCAACGGTGAGGTGCCGCGCGACATCATCGAGTGGCAGATGGCAACGGACGAGGCCGACGTCGAACTCGACGTGCGGCGTGGTGGGCTCGATCTCTCGATGATCGATCGAGAAGGCGGAGGGCGCGTCGCTCGGCATCGAGGTGTCGAGCGCCGTGTTCGACCGGGTCCGCACGTGCGACAACCACTGTGAGTTCTGCTTCATCTACCAACTCCCGAAGGGCATGCGCCGCATCGCTGTACTTGAAGGACGACGACTACCGCCTGTCGTTCCTCTACGGCAACTTCACGACGCTGACCCGGTTCACCGAGGCCGACCTCGAACGGGTGGTCACCGAACGACTGTCGCCGCTTCACGTCTCGATCCACGCCACGGATCCCGACGTGCGCAGCCAGATGCTGAAGAACCCGCGAGGCGCCATGAGCCTGCGTTGGCTTCGAGCGCTGCTCGATCACGACATCGCGGTGAAAGGCCAGGTCGTCGTGTGCCCAGGCGTGAACGACGGCGCGATCCTCGACGACACGATGGCCGGAATCCTCGACCGGTACCCCGAACTCGACTCCGTCGCCGTCGTTCCGCTCGGCATCTCGAAGTTCAACGGCGAGGCCGCCATGCGGTTCCACACGCGTCGCCGAGGCGCAGGCGGTGGTCGACACCGTCGCCGACTGGCAGGACGTCTTCCAGGCAACGCTCGGCAAGCGGATGGTCTACGCGGCCGACGAGTACTACCTGATGGCACAGCGCCCGTTCCCCGATGCCGAGCGCTACGACGACTTCGCGATGCACGAGGACGGCATCGGCATGGCGCGCACGTTCGAAGCCGAGTTCAACGGAACCGCAGCCGAGGTCACCGGCGTTCGAAGCGGGTTCTTCGCAGCTGTCGACGCTCCGCCGAACCCCGCCGCCTACACCGGACTCCGTTCGCCGTGCGCCACTGCGCGCGGTCCGTCGCCGGCGTCGGCAATCCGACGTCGCTGCGCAGCCGATCTCGCTGCGGCCGCGCCGCACGGCACCGGTCGGCGTGCTCACCGGGACGCTCGGGGCGCCGGTCATCGCTCCGCTGATCGAGTCGCTGTCGCGTGACGACGTTCGGATCCTCGCCTGTCGCGAACGAGTTCTTCGGCGGCAACACCGGCGTCACCGGGCTGATCACCGGCGACGACGTCAGCCGGGTGCTCGGCCGAGCAACCCGAAGGGCACCGCTACCTGCTGCCCGACGTGTGCCTGTCCGACGAGGGACGCTTCCTCGACGGCGTCACGATCGAAGAACTGCCCCGCCCGGTCGAGGTCGTCGCCACCGACGGCGTCGCACTCCGGGCGGCATTGGAAGGAACATCATGAGCGAACTCGAATCCACGAGACGGACGCACCGACGCTCCCCACGGAGGAACAATCGAGCGGTGGGCTCCCGACCGTCGTGATCATCGGGCGCCCCAATGTCGGCAAGAGCACGCTCTTCAACCGCATCATGGGGAGCCAGCAGGCGATCGTCGAGGACCGCCCCGGCATCACTCGTGACCGCAAGGTGCTCGAGGCGTCCTGGCTCGAGGTGCCCGTTCCTCGTGATCGACACCGGCGGCTGGATGCCCGCAGGGCGACGGCAGCGAACTCGACGACAAGGTCTCCAAGCAGGTCGAGGAAGCCGTTGCGACCGCCGACGTCGTGATGTTCGTTGTCGACGCGTCGGTCGGGCTCACCGACGACGACTCGACTGATCGCGAACTGGCTCCGCCGGAGCCGCAACGACGTGATGGTCATCGCGAACAAGGCCGACAACGACCGTCGCGAGACCGACCGTTGGGAGTTCCTGTCACTCGGACTCGACGATCCGATCCCGGTCAGCGCACTGCACGGCCGACGTGCCGGCGACCTGCTCGACGAAGTGATCGCCGCTTCCCCGAAGAGGCCCGGGCACAGCCGCGACGATCGATCCGCACGCGCCCGTCGAGAAGCGACGACGACGACGCCGATGCCGCCGCGGATCGCGATCGTCGGCCGACCGAACGTCGGCAAGTCGACGTTGTTCAACCAACTGGTCGGCGAGGACCGTGCCGTCGTCCACGACATGGCAGGCACCACGCGCGATGCGATCGACACACTCGTCGAGACCGAGGACGGACCGATGGTCTTCGTCGACACCGCCGGCATGCGCCGCAAGGGCAAGATCGACGACTCGGCCGAGTACTACTCGATGGTTCGCGCGCTGCGTGCGATCGACGACTCCGACGTCGCTCTGCTCGTCATCGACGGCACCGAAGGCGTCACTGCGCAGGACCAGCGACTCGCCGAACGCGTCGACGCTTCGGGCTGCCCGATCCTCATCGTGTTGAACAAGTGGGAACTCGTCTCGGCCGACGACCGCATCGAGGTGATGAGCGAACTGCACCGCAAGCTCGCGTTCGTCGGCGACGCTCCGATCCTCAAGATCTCGGCGCTGTCCGGCAAGAACGTCGGCCGCCTGCTGCCACACCTCCGCGACTCGATCGCGCAGTACCACACGCGCGTGCCGACCCGGGACATCAACAAGATCATCTCGGCTGCCCAGCAGCGCCACCCTGGACCGAAGGGTGCCAAGGTGCTCTACGCCGTCCAAGGGGCCACCGATCCGCCCACGTTCACGCTGTTCGTCAACCGCGAGATCCCGCCCACCTACATGCGCTACCTGGAGCGAGTCGATCCGCGAGGAGTGTCGGGCTCGGGTCCACAGCGATCAAGATGCGAGTGAGAAAGAAGACCTGACATGCCCTGGTGCGAAGAATGCGCCAAGTACTACACGCCGAACTCGGTGAAGAGCGACGGACGTGTCCCACCTGCGGCGACGCGATCCAGTTGCCCGAAGGCCACGATCACAGCCACGATGCTGCGGTCGCCGATGACGAGAAGACGCCGTGGCACTTCAAGCTGATGGTCGGCATGGTCGTCGTGTACCTCGGCTGGCGACTCATCCAGCTGTTCGTCTGACCGAGCGACGATGAGCACGAAGATCGTGGTGATCGGCGCCGGCCACGCCGGGCTGTGCGTCGTCGGTGCGCTTCAGCGACGAGGGCGCAGCTGCACCGTGATCGACGGCGCGGATCGTCTGGGCGACGTGTGGCGAGCATCGGCTACGACGGGTTGCACCTGAACACAGAGCGCGACGCATCGCTCGTTCCCGGGCACGACGATCCCGGACGATGTCGGACGCTGGCCCACAGGGGAGCAGTGGGCCGATCACATCGAATCGGCAGCGCATCAGCTCGGCGTCGAGCGGATCCACGACGACGTGATCGCGGTCGAACACGCCGAGCGTGGCGAGGGTTGGGTGATCCGCCTCGCCGGCTGCCGAACCGATCGACGCCGACACGGTCGTCGTCGCCACCGGACGCAATCGAGTTCCGGAGGCACCGAACTGGCCGGGACTCGACACGACCACACTCGACGTGCTGCACGCCGCCGACTATCGGGACCCGTCGCCGTTCACCGGACGACGGGTGCTCGTCGTGGGCGCCGGCAACAGCGGCACCGAGATCGCGCACCTCCTGCGAGCGGCCGACGTCGACGTCACCCTCTCGATGCGCACGCGCCCGGTGTGGGCGAAGCGCGAGCTCTTCGGCAGCAACCTCACCGAGTTCGCCCGCATGGGGCGCAGGTTCCCCGACTGGATGGTCGATCTGAGCGGCCGGTTGATGCAACCGCTGCTGTTCGGTCGGATGAAGCCGTACGGGCTCGGCCCGCCACAGCACAAGCTGAGTCGGGTGGCCGAAGCGTCCGGAGCAA
The DNA here is from genome assembly GCA_963797925.1 of Ilumatobacteraceae bacterium. Classification (GTDB taxonomy): domain Bacteria; phylum Actinomycetota; class Acidimicrobiia; order Acidimicrobiales; family Ilumatobacteraceae; genus Ilumatobacter_A. The sequence goes on from CAWCQZ010000004.1 coordinate 1,927,278, forward strand.
CGCTCGACAGCGGTTTCATCGAGGACGTGAAGTCCGGTCGCACTCCGGTCGTCGCTGCGCTCGACTGGATCGACGGTCGGCGCTGCGTGCTGACGGACGGAACCACGATCGAGGTCGACGTCGTGATCGCCGGTATCGGCTACACCCCGGCGCTCGGCGACACGCTCCCGGACGAGGTCGTGGACGACGGATGGCCGGCGTGACGACCACACCGTTCGAGCAGGCGCCGGGTCTCTTCACCGCCGGATTGAACCCGGCGAAGCTGACCGCGTTCCACCCTGACTTCATCACCGAAGCCGAAGAGATCGCCGAGGCCATCTGCCGACATTCGCCGGGCGGTTCCGCCGAGACCGGTTGATAGAGTCGGAGCCGTCACGGGCTGTGGCGCAGCTTGGTAGCGCACTTGTCTGGGGGACAAGGGGTCGCAGGTTCAAATCCTGTCAGCCCGACACGAAGAAGGCCCTGGTCAGAGGACATTTCTTCTGACCAGGGCCTTCGACGTTTTCGGCCAGGTGGACAACTGGGTGGACAATTTTGGCGGTGACGACGCTCTCAACTTCGACATGAGAACTGGAAACGGGTTCCTGAAGGGACGGTGGAGTGCGCAACCTCGGTCGGGGTATCAGACAGACCGAGGCCTTTATGTGCCCCGGCGATCAGTGGGATGTCCGACTGATTCTCCGCACGATCTGATCGGGTGCCACCGCCCTCATGTGCCTGATTGATGATGGACATGCGTCGGGATGGTTCCGTAGCGTTCGGATGATCCGGCTGGTGGGCTCTTCAAGTGCCCGCCGCCCGAACGGGTTGGCTTTCTAACGAACTGTCCGCCGGTCGGTCATCTGACCGTGGTGTGGCTCGAAAGAGGCGAGATCACATCGACCCCAAATCAGGAGTGCCCACCTCGGATTCACCACTACCGACCAGGAAGGCACAATCCCACGACGATGATCGGCATCGATCCTCACAAAGCAAACCCACACCGCGGTTGCTATCGACGACAACGAACACGTTGCTCGACAAGTTCACAACTGCGAGCCGTCGAGTCGTCCAGGCCGAACGGCTCCGAGAGTGGGCGGACCGCTTCGACGAACATGCGAGTGGGCGGTCGAGTCCAGCGAACGGTCTCGGCTACCTACGTCGCCCAGCAACTCGTCGCTGCTGGCGAGACCGTGTTCGACGTTCCACCGGTGCTCGCTGTCGCGGGTTCGGGTGCTCGGCTCGGAGCCGCTCGCAGAAGAACGACCCCAACGACGCCCGGTCAGTTGCGATCGCGGCGTTGCGGTCGGATCGGTCGTCGGCCGGGTCCGTCCCGATGACCACTCCCGAGTGCTGCGACTTGTTGGCCAAACGGCACCGTGACATGGCGCAGCTGCGCAACAAACACTGCACCCGTCTCCACGCGTTGCTGGGCGAGCTCGAACCGGGCGGGATCAGCACCGAGACTCACTGTTTCCAAGGCCAACGCCGTGCTCGACACGTGTCGTGGTCGACTCCGAAGTGGTCCGGCATCGGGTGCTGATCGCGACCGAACTCGTCGATGACATCGCCCGACTCGACACCATTCTTGAAAGCATCGAAGAAACGCGTCGAGGCGGGCAGTCGTCCGCGTCGGGAACGACGCTCGCTGCGATCGTCGGGATCGGCCCGATCAACGCGGCGACGATCCTCGGCTACTCCGGTGACGTCGGCCGGTTTCGCGACCAAAGCGCCAGTTCGCGTCCTACAACGGGACCGCCCCGATCGAGGCGTCGTCGGGCGGTCGGGTCCGGCACCGGTTGAACCCTCGCGGGAACCGCAAAATCAACCACGCCATCCACGTCGCAGCGATCTGCCAGCTGCGCTACGACGACGAGGGACGCACCTACTACGAACGCAAGATCGCTGAGGGCAAATCGTCCAAAGAAGCGATCCGAGCGCTCAAGCGCCGCATCTCGGACCGCGTGTTCCGCGTCATCGTCGACGACGCTCGACGCGTCGAGCTGCCGGCTGAGCACAAGTGGGCCCGGGAGGACAATCAGGAACGACACGAAATCCAGCGTGACCGGCCTCACATCCTGAACAGCCGGCTCTTCGGATCAGTCACTTCCCGGACCCGACACACCGACCCTACGACCAGCCTCCGACCGCCGGTCAAGAGGGTCCACCTCGACGCGCCCCGACACGCCCCCGAAATTGCCCCTTGACACAAAGAGGCTTCGATACGAGCGGTCGACGGTCGTTGGATGGTCCGTCGTTCTGGGCGGGGCCGAGCAAGTCGAGCCCGGTTCGACTCAGTCAAGTTCCGGTTCGATTCCAAGTGTCACCCGGCAGCTCTCGATGCCGTGCAGTTCGATGTCGTCGCGTTGTTGATGTTGCCAGTTGCTGCGCGTCAGCCGCCATCGGTGCAGCTGGGTCAAAGTTCATTGTTTTCATTCCTATCTCATTGGTCTGGGGCTGGATCGAGGTACATCTGGGCGCCCGGTCGCCTGGACGCACCGGACGGTTCCCCATCGTCGAATCTGTCGGCGGCGGTGGGCTCAGAGCAGCCCGGTGACTGCGCCTCCGTCGACGCCGAGGGCGATGCCGTTGATGAAGTTGGCTGACTCGGAGCAGACGAATGCGATGATCTTGCCGAAGTCGGTGGGGTCGCCGGTTCGTCCGGTGACGCCACGTTCGATGAGACGGTCGGTGGCGTGGAGGCCGGGTGCGGCGAGGTTGACGGTGATGCCGTTGTCGGCGAGGTCTTGGGCTGCGGTCTTGGTCCATGCCCAGAGTCCGGTGCGGGCGATGTTGGACAGGGTGAGGTCGGGTATCGGCTGGCGAACGGACGCGGACGCGATCAGGGACAATGCGGCCCCACTGCTGGCGTTGCATGTGCGGCACGGCGGCGGCGTGCGAGGCGGATGGATGCGAGCATGTTGGCGTTTACCGCCGCGAGGATCTGGGCGTCGTCGACGTCGAGGGCGCGTCCGGTGGGGTGGGCCGCCGGCGTTGCCGATGACAATGTCGACTCGACCCCATTGCGCAATGGCTGCGTCGACGAGCTGCGCAGGCACTGCGGGGTCGGTGATGTCGCCGGGAACGACGATGGCGTCGGTCATCGTCGTAGCGATTTCTTCGAGTGCAGCAGCGTTGCGGGCGTTGAGAACGATCTTGGCTCCTTCGGCGGCGAGCGCTTGTGCGCTGGCCCGGCCGAGGCCTTTGGAGGCTGCGGTGACGACTGCGACGCGTCCGGTGAGTCCGAGGTCCATCAGGACGCGCCTTCCAGAGTCGGGATGGCCATCGATGTCGGGCCCCCGCTCAGTTCGCGTCGTACGACGGGGAGGACCTCGGTGGCGAGCAACTCGATCGATCGTGCGGTGTCTGGGAACGGGAGACCGCCGAGTCCGATCTGCGCGAGGAACCGGTCATGGCCGAGCAGTTGGTGTTCCCACATGACCTTGTCGATGATCTCCTGTGGGCTTCCAACGAACAGGGCGCCACTGGGGCCGGCCCAGCTGTCGAACGCATCGGCGTGGCAAGAGGTTGTCCGCGTGCGCCGGGCATGTTGTTGCCGATGTAGCGCGAGTAGTACGGGTAGAAGGTGTTGCGGGCGCGTTGTGATGTGGTGTCGACGTGGAAGTGGCTGGTGACACCGACGCGTAGCGTGTCGGGTTCGTGGCCGGCGTCGCTGCCGTGCTCGCGGTACAGCTCGGCCAGCGGGGCGAAACTTTCGGGCTGCCCGAGGATGGCGAGGTAGAGGGGTAGCGCGTTGCGTGCGGCGCGGACGACGCTCCCAGGAGTGCCACCGACGGCGATCCAAACGGAGCTCGGGTTGGACTGGGCGGGGGTAGATGCCGGCGTCGATGAGTTCGGGGCGATGCTTTCCTTGCCAGGTGACCTGCTCGTTGTGGTTGAGCCGCAGGAGTAGGTCGAGTTTCTCGTCGAACAGGTCGTCCTAGTCGTCGAGATCGAATCCGAACAGCGGGAACGACTCGGTGTAGGCCGCGGCCGGCGGTGATCTCGGCGCGACCGGCCGAGATCAGGTCGACGGTGGCGAAGTCTTCGAACACCTTCACGGGGTCGGCGGTGGACAGCACGGTGACGGTGCTTGTGAGCCGGATGCGTTCGGTGGCTTGCGCGATGGCAGCGAGCACGACCGGCGGTGATGCGATCGCGAAGTCGGGTCGGTGGTGTTCGCCGACGCCGAACACGTCGAGGCCGGCCTGGTCGGCGAGGATTGCGAGGTCGATGAACTCTCGCAGCCGGACGGCTGGGTCGATCGGGCGGCCGGTCGCGGGGTCGGCGGTGATCTCGCCGAACGTGAACAGACCGATCTCGAACTGTCGTTGGCTGCTCATGACGTTGCTGGGATGCCGGCGAGGATGGTGGTGAGCCATTGCTGGAGTTCGGCGAGGGCGGTGGTGCTGAGCCCGTGTGCGCCCGGGTCGCGGACGGCATCCGTTGTCGATCCGGCGTCGGTGGTGAGGTAGGTCCAGGTTCGGTCGAGTAGCTCGCGTGGGATGACGGTGTCTTGGTCGCCGTGGACGACCATGACGCGAGCGCCGTCGAGTCGGTTCGGGGTGGTGGGGACGCCGGCGTCGAACGGGAGCGTGCCGTACAGGATCGCTGCTCCGGTGTAGCGGGCGGGATCGTCGAGGAGCAGTCCGCCGGCGAACGCAGCGCCGCCACTGAACCCGACGAGCACGACCGGGCGCCCACCTGTCGCTGTGTCGTCGAGCCAAGTCCGGAACCATGCCATCGTCGAGGCGAGCGAATCGGCGAGGGACGGCCGATGCCGCGGTTGGCGAACCAGGCGAAGCCACCGCCTTCGGCGATCGGTGCACGTACGGCGGCGTAGGCCGCGCCGGCGGGGAGTTGGTCGGCGAGGCCGATGATGTCGTCTTCGTTCGAGCCGCGGCCGTGCAGCAACACGACGAGCGGCGCATTGGCGGCGGTCGAACCGCGCCGGACCACGACGGGTTCGTCGAACGCCGTCACGACGCCACCTCGTCGTTCGCTGCGACGACGACGCCGGCGGTGCGAACACCGGACCATTGGCGCACCTCACCGGCGAGGTCGAGGTGATCGACCGGCGCCGAGTTGAGGTAGTCGCCCACGCGTTCTCGTGGCAACATCCACATGATCTCGAACTCGTTGCCGTCAGGGTCGGCGCCGTAGACACTCTTGGTCGCACCGTGGCTGGACTCGCCGGTGTAGGCGCCCGCCGCTCGCAACGCGTCGCGCGCTTCGGCGAGTTCGTCGATGGTGTCGACCTGCCAGGCGAGGTGGTAGAGGCCCACACCGCGGTCCTGCTTGGGTCCGCCGGCGTTTCCGATTCCGAACAGGCCGAGATCATGATGGTTGCCCGAACGGGGTAGGCGCAGGAAGGCGGCATTGGCGCGTGGTTCGCGGGCCGCGACTTCCATCCCGAGGACGTCGAGGTAGAAGTGTTCGCTACGGGCGAGGTCCGAGACGTAGAGCACGGCGTGGTTGAGGCGGACAGGTGAGAACGACATGATGATTCCTTTTCCGGTGGTGCTCCGGCCGGGCCGAGGGCCCGGCCGGAGCGGATGGTGAGTTTGGTGTGTGTGGCGGCCGGGTCAGGCGGCGTCGGGGGTGCGGATGGCGGACACCTCGAACTCGAGGACGATCTTCTCGCCGACGAGCACGCCGCCGGCTTCCAGGGCGGTGTTCCAGCTGACGCCCCAGTCCTTGCGGTTGATGGTGGTGGCACCTTCGAAGCCGACACGCTGGTTGCCGTACGGGTCGACGGCGGCACCGGTGTACTCGAAGTCGACGGTGACGGCCTTGGTGACGCCCTTGATCGTCAAGTCGCCGGTCACCTGGAAATGATCCGCATCGACTTGGTCGGTGGCCGTGGACACGAACCGGATCTCGGGGTAGGTGTCCATGTCGAAGAAGTCGTTCGAGCGCAGGTGTGCATCGCGATCGGCGTTGCGGGTGTCGATGCTGGCCGTCTGGATCGTGAGGTCGATCTTCGAGTTCGACGGGTTCTCGACGTCGAGAACTCCGGTTCCGGCGAACTCGTTGAACGAACCGCGGACCTTCGAGACCATCGCGTGGCGGGCGACGAACCCGATACGGCTGTGGGTCGGATCGATCGTGTACTCGCCGGTCAAGGTGCTCGGAACGTTGGTGGTCGTGGTGGTTGTGGTGGTGGACATGTGATTCTCCTGTGGGAAGTAGTTGACATGTCTACCAACATGGATGATGTTTCAACTATTCCCGGGTACAATTCTTTTCCGTGACAGACGTGCGATGGCTCGACGAGCGTGAGGAGCGAGCATGGAGAGCGCTCCAGTTCATGCAGATGCGCGTCGAGGCGCGCCTCTCCCGACAACTGACCACGGAGTCGCAGCTCTCGTACCCTGACTACCTGGTGCTGGTCGCGCTGACCGACGACCCGCAGGGCAGGCTGCGCCTGTTCGAGCTGGGCGACGTGCTCGGCTGGGAAAAGAGTCGTCTTTCCCACCACGTCGCTCGAATGACCACCCGCGGCCTGGTCAAGAAGGAGAAGTGCGACTCGGACCGCGCGGTGCGTTCGTCGTCGTCACCGACACGGGACGCGACGAGATCGAGTCGGCTGCCCCTGGCCACGTTGAGGCCGTACGGCGGCTGTTCATCGACCTGGTCACCCCGGATCAGCTCGACGCGATCACCACCGTAGCCGAGACAGTCCTGGCCGGTATCGACGAGGACCACCGCACGCCGTGATCCGGCGTTGGGTGGCACCCACAAAGGACGTCGGCGGGTGCACGTTCAGGGGACGCCTGAGCGAGCACCGATGTGAGGATATGGGGGTAATCCTCGCCGCTTTGGGTGGTGGTCGGGGACTCTGCGTGACTGCCCCGCCGGGGCTCGAAAGGAACCATCCCGATGACTTGGTCACCTGAGTTTCAACGCGCCGATGATGCTGCTGGGAGGGTCGAGGTTCGCCTCGGTCATCCGGTCGTGGATCTGTATCTCGAGTTCTTGGCGGCGCGGTGTCGGCCGAACACGGTGCTGGCTGCCGGGTTCGATCTGAAGGTCTTCTTCACGCTCGTTCCGGTCGATCCGGCGGCGGTGACAACGGCGGATGTGTTGGCGTTCATCACCGCCCAACGCGCGTCGGGCGACGACACGGTCGTGCGTCTGGTTGATGGTGAGTCGGGGTTGTCGGCGCGCACGATCCAACGCCGGCTGTCGTCGTTGTCGTCGATGTTTTCGTATCTGATCGTGCGCGGCGACGTCGATCAGAATCCGGTCCCGCGCGGGCTGTCGACTCGCCGGTCGCGTGATCGCGGTCAGCGTGGTGTGCCGTTGATCCGAACACCGCGAACGTTGCCGAGGGTGGCCGAGCCAGCCGAGGTCGACGCGCTGCTCGAAGCGTGTCGCCGTTGGCGTGATCGGGCGATGATCGAAGCAATGGTGCTCGGCGGACTACGTCGTTGCGAGGTCCTCGGGCTGCGGCTTGCAGGATCTCGACGGGGCACGCCGTCAGGTGTTCATTGTCGAGGGCAAGGGCGGCCATCAACGACAGATCCCGATCTCGTCGCGGTTCTTCGCGACCGTCGGCGACTACCTGCGCATCGAGCGCCCGGACGACTCGAACACGGACCGGTTGTTCGTCGTGTTGAAGGGCCAACGGCGCGGCCGGCCGCTCTCCGACGAAGGCTTGAAGCAGGTCTTCGAGTCGGTCCGCGAACGTTCGGGTGTCCGGCGGATCACGTGCCACGAACTGCGCCACACCTGCTTCACCCGGCTGCGCGAAGCCGGCATGGAACTTGAGGCGTTGCAGGCTCAGGCCGGTCACCGATCGCTCGACACGACCCGGCTCTACGTGCATCTGGCGAACGGCTGGCTCGCTGAGGAATACGACAAAGCAACCGCGTTGATCGACGCTGACATGTTCCTCGCCGCCGCCGATGGGATTGGCCGATGAGCGCCGTCCCCGCCGTCGCAGCTCGAGGTCCCGCACGGGCGAGGCAAGCCGCGAGCCCGCGTGTTCGACTGGCCTCAGATCGCAGCCGTTTCACCCGTTCTAGCTGCAACGATGCTGCGATACCTCGATCAGATCGCTGTTGTCGTTGCGACCAGCCAGCGTGGTCGCAGCCAACGGGAATGCTGCGCCAGTTCGCCGGCTTCTTGACGACCGAGTTCCCCGAGATCGACGGTCTCGTCGACGTCGACCGCCATCATGTCGAGGCGTTCAAACGCCACCTCGGCACACGGCTCAGCCGCAACGACACCGGGCGCAACCGTTGTCTCCGATCGACGATCCGGATCACGCTCGGCACACTGCGCACGTTCTTCGAACGAGTGTCGGAATGGGACTACCCCGACGCCCCGACACGGGTGCTGATCTTCAACGGCGACCTCCCCACACCGGACGATCCACTCCCCAAATTCCTCTCCGATCCGGACGCCGCGAAGCTGATGCGCGCCGCCGCCGACGCCGATCCGGTCCGACGGTTGGTGGTCGAGATGCTCGCCCGCACCGGCCTCCGGGTCGGCGAGTTCTGCGAACTCGAAGCCGACGCAGTCGTGTTCATGAACGGCCGCCACTGGCTGCGCGTGCCGATCGGCAAAGCTCCACAACGACCGCTACGTCCCACTCCACCCGCAGCTCGTCGAGCAGCTCGACCACCACCGAGCGAGCCGCACCGATGACATCGACCGGCTCATCGTTTTCGACGGTCGGCACCTCGATCGGCACATGGTCGCGCGCATGGTTCGGCGGGTCGCGAAGGCCGCCGGGATCGGCCACGTCCACCCCCACCAACTCCGCCACACGCTCGCGACCCAGGCCATCAACCGCGGCATGAGCCTGGAGGCAATCGCCGCGATGCTCGGCCACAAGACGTTGCGGATGACGCTCGTCTACGCGCGCATCGCGGACCGCACCGTCGCCGACGCGTACGACCGCGTCACCAACGAAGTCGACGCGCTCTACACGAAGCCGAACGGCCTCCGATCGGCGCCCGGCGGCACCGCCGCGATGGCTCACCTCGCTGCCGAGTTCGACCAGAAACTCCTCGGCAACGGCCACTGCAACCGGCCGTCACAGCTCGACTGCCAGTTCGAATCGATCTGCGAATCCTGCGCCTACTTCTCGACCAACACCTCGTTCGTCCCGGTCCTCGAAGCCCAACGCGACCACGCCGCCGAACGCGACCAGCACCACCGAGTCGACCTGTTCGACATGCTCCTCGACCGAGCACGCACCGAGCAGCCATGACCCCAACCACCAGAAATCTCAGATTCCCCTTGACACCGATTACCCACATAAGTGCCGATCCACGAGCGGTTCGGTAGGCGATGAAGCTGCGTCGTTATGGGTGTCCACACGCGAGCAGCGCGAGGAGCATCGCAGTTCGGGATGACGTCGAGGCGGTCGCGGAATCACGTTCTGCCATCTCGCAAGACTCGTGGGTTGTCACTTGTTGCGGCGGACAAGCGCGAGGAGTGATTCGGCATTCGCGTAGCCGACGCGGAGAGCGATGTCATCGGTGGTGAGGTCGGTTGTCGTCTGGAGGTGTCGTGCGCGTTCGAGGCGGAGTCGCTGAACGAATCCGAGCGGAGTCAAGCCGAGCACTTCGCTGACGCGTCGTTCCAGCGTCCGTCGGCTGGTCCCGATGGATGAGGCGGCACGACTGACGTCGAAGGGTTGATCGAGTGATCCTCGGACTTGGCGCTCGAAGTCGATGACGACTTGATCGTCGTGCTGTACATGGTCGTAGGCAATGAAGGTTGCTTGGGACGGTCGCTCATCGATCACGAGCAGCTGTGCGACGTGGCGAGCGAGATCGCTGCTGATGGTTCGCAGAATCCCCAGCGCGAGGTCGATGTGCGCGAATGCTGCGCCCACGGTCATGATCGGGCCGTCGGTGACGACCATTTCATCGAGTTCGACGATCGTGTCGGGATACCAGCGGCGGAAGTCAGCGCCGAGGAACCACGACGTCGTTGCCCGTCGGCCATTGAGGTGGCCGGCTTCGGCGAGTGCGAACACGCCAGTGCAGGCGGCCGCGAGGCGGGTCGTGGCGGGATCGATCTCTTTGAGTGATGATCGGATCGTTCGTGCTCCGGCGCCTTCGAGGCGCTCGCGAGTGGTCTCGCCTGTCAGTGTCCCTAACGCTGGAACAATCACGACGTCGCACGCGGCCAGATCACTGAGCTCGCACGTGGGGTGCAGGGTCATGTCGGTGCTCAGCGCAACGCTTGGGCTGGGGCCGGCGAGATGCAATTCGATCGGTGGGATCGTCGGGTCGATCTGTTCGCGGACGGCGTCAGCCACCCGGATGATGTCGATGATCGAAGCGACCCCGGACCCGAAACTGCCGTTGTCGACCGCCATACCGACCTGCATGACGCAGATGATAGCAAAGAAGACGTATACGCCACTTGTGTGAAGAACTCGAAGGGCGCAGAGTGGCACACACCCAGCGGAGCACACGCTTCGAACCAACCAAGGAGAAACCACATGTCAACTGCAAACCCAACGCTCCCCGTCGCCTTCGTCGCCAAGATCGCCGCCGCCGACGGCATGGCAGAAGAACTCGGCGCACTGCTCGCCGGCGCCGTTGAGCTGGCGAACCAAGAAACCGGAACAATCGTTTGGTTCGCCGTGCGAAGCGACCAGAACACCTTCTGGATCTTCGACGCCTTCGCCGACACAGCAGCACGCGACGCCCACGCAAACGGCGACATCGTCGCAGCCCTCGGCGCCAACCCGCACCTCCTCGGTGCACCCCCAGAGATCATGCCAGCAGAGGTCCTGGCCATGAAACTGCCATGACACCCTCCACCTCGTGAGCCGGGGGTTCGGCCCACCGCAGCCGAACCAGGCTCGGGTCTGCCCCCCCGGGTCTGGTTGACATGAACCCGTCAACCTGATCGGGGCAGACCGATGGGGTCCTTCGTTCCAATACCCCTCGCCCATGAGGCACCGCTGCAAACCGTGCGTACACGTGCCATCGCTTGCCCTGGGCGGCGAACAGGTCCGGACCCGTGCCCCATCACCAACACCGACTACCCACCCGTAATGTTCGAGTCGCCACGAACAGAAGCCACGCAGACCCGGCATTATGCGAACATGAAGGTGCGCGATAACGCACGGTCGTCAGCCGGCCTCGGACCTGCTCGACACGAAGTCCTCAAGTTGAGCGATTGAGAACCGGACGCTTCGTCCGATGCGAATCGGTACAAGTTCGTCGCGCCAGACGAGTTGGTAGACCGACGTGCGACTGATCGCCAGGATCTCGGCGGCGCGTTCGATGTTCACGAGAAGCGGTCGGCCAGCCTGACCGTCGCCGGCTAGGGACGCGCCGACGGCCAAGTCGGTGGGAGTTACCGACCGGCTCACGACTGCACCTCCGCCAGGTAGGCGAAGACAGACCGACGAACTTCAATTCGGCCATCATGACGGTGTGCAGGAATCGCTCCTTCTCGGATGAGTCGAAAGGTGGCCGCCCTTGTGGTCCCGAGCAGTGCCGCGGTTTGGGCGACAGTGAACGTGCGAGAGCGTCGACCACTGCGCGATGGGGAGCGGAAAGCGACGAGGGTTGACGCTCTGGGTTGCATGGCTGCCTCCTGGCGGACTGGTTGGCTGGTGATTCCAACAGGCCCCGGCGCAGGCAGATCGTTACAAAGAACTCGTGGACCAGGGAGGCGCTTGGCCTGGGGCATGCCGTGGGCTACGGTCCGTACGAGATGAAATCAGTGACAGGGGCTGATCCTGCAGCCCTTGCGACCACGATCAACTTTGTGTGGGCGCGTGACCAGATCGAGGCGCTCGAGCTTCCGCCGACAGTGAAGGCGCGCGCATTGTGGGTCTTCATGGGACTAGCCGAGATGGCTTCGGCTGACGGGTCCGTTGGACTGCTGGCCACCGACTTCATCCCTCGGCTCGAACTGAACCGCGCATCGTGGACCACTTACCGAGAAGTCTTGACCGACGCTGGCCTCATCACGAGTGAGCGCAACGGTCGGACTCGCCCGGTTCGGATTCTGATTCCCGCCTCCGTCGGCTGACTCGTCGGGGTCAAAGCGGCAACGCTCGGAGAAATTCTGTAACGATCGGGTCCCGGCGGGGCCTGTTGGGGATGTGTTCGAGCATTCAGGATCGCGACGGGGAGTGCTCCCCCTTGCACGAGGTGTCAATCAGTTATACGTTTTCGCAATGGCGACTTTTGCTAGTCGCGGGCGCTCGTTGGGCGCGCCGGACCTCGGGTCCGAGCGTGTGGGTGCCGTACGGCCCGAGCCAAGGTCACACAACTGTCGAGTCGTCGGACGGTTCGCCGATCCAGACGTCGCCTTCCGTGTAGGCCGAATCCGAAACGTGCGATCTGCGTTGTCGATCCACTCGCATGCGTTCGGGATGCCAGCTCGTCGGTCTGCTGGATCGCTCGTCTTTGCCGACCACGTCCTCGTCGACGAAGGCGCAGCGATGACGCTGTCACGTGTTCCCAGCTGGCTCGGAAGCGTTCTTGCGTCTCTCGGATGTGCGGTGCTCCTCGGCGTGCCGGGACTGATGGCCGTCGAGATGAGCCGACTTTCCGTCGGCCCCGCACGCTTTGCCGTTGCGTTCAGCATTGCAGTGGCGAGTCTGCTCGGACTGGCGGAGTGTCTCCGTCGGGTCGTGCTCAGTTTCCGGTGGAGGTTCCAAACGAAGCCGACCTACGAAATCGCCGGCCTGTGCTCGTGGCCGTCGAGTCGCGGGACCGGGCGGCAACTGCTGCACGACGTGTGCGGCGCAGCGGACAGTGCCTCGGTCGAATTGGCTCTACGGGTCCGGCCGGACAACGAGCGCGCAGTAGTGCTGTACCGGCGGAGCGGCTTCGTTCCGCTCGGTGACGCTGATGCGCAGCGCTTTGTACGAATGGTGAGGGTGCCGAAAGGAGGTGCGGACAGCGTCACGAGTCCACGCCGCCTCGAAGTGCTGTTCGGAGTCGTATGCGTCGTTCTGATCGCAGTGGTCGTGAGGTCGTTCAGGTCAACGAACTCCGATCTGCTCGTTGGCGTCTGTCTCGTCGGTGGCCTCGGCGCCCTCACTCGTGCGGCGTACGTCGACATTCGGGAGTTGCGCCTCCCGAACTTCTGGTCAGCCTTCGCACTCGTCAGCGGGATTGCAGGCAGCGTCATCAGTTGGTCAGGGTCCAGCGCGCTCGTCGGCATCGTCGTGTCGGCCGCACCGTTCCTTCTCCTGCACCTCCTCGACCCCAGTGCATTGGGGTTCGGCGACGTGAAATTCGCTGCAGCGGCCGGAGCCGTCATTGCCGTCGTCTGGTGGCCGGCTGCGACCCTGATCGCCGTCACCGCCTTGACCTCGGCGCTGGTCGTGCGCCTCGTCCGACCGAGCGGTCCGAGAGCATTCGGACCGAACCTGATGGCCGGAACGCTCTTTGCCTCGCTGGTCGCCACATCCCTCGTCAGCAAAGGAATTGTCACGTGAGAACTTCCGCCCACCTGATCTGCGTATTGCTCCTCGCCGTCCTCGCTGCGTGCAACGGCAGCGAAGCCGCCAACCCTGAGGAGACGGCACCGCCGCCGAGTCGGGCGTCAACGACTGTCGATACGGACCTTGCCGAAACGACATCGCCTCCGACCGAACCTCCGGTGACGACCGAGACGAGCGAGCAGCCGACGACGATCGAGACTCCTGCTCCGATCGACGTCGAGACCTCCACGACCGTCGCGGACCAAGGCGGCTTCTTGCCGGAGGAACTCGGCCCTCGGGTCGACTCCGTGCCCGGCGTGAACTCTGCTGGTGAGATCACGCAATTGCTCGAGGGCGTCTGGATCTTCGTGCCGACCGAGCCGGACCCTGCCGATGCCAACGTCGTTCCGCCGCTGCCGGAGGACGCCGAGATCCTCGCCGCCTACGCCGAGGCCCAGGGCGCCTACCACGAGCAGGCTTCCCAATCGCCGCTCGACCCGCAGCCTGGCGAACCGATGCGGGCCACGTTTGCGGACGCGGGCCAACGGTTGGCAGACAACGTCCTCATTCCTGAGAGTGAGGCCGGCCGACACCTCGACCTCAGCGATGGGATCGTCTTGCGTCCGGTCGTGGTCGCCGACCCTCGCTCGGACACGGAGGCGTTCATCTTTGATTGTCAACTCGACGGGACCATTTTCGTCAATGAGGACGGATCGTTGCCGGAGGGCACGACGCCGGGCGTTCGTGAGTTCCCGCAGATCGCATCGGTCATCCTCCAGGACGGGAAGTGGATCGTTGATCGACTGACTCGAGATGAGCGAGCGTGCGTGTAGCAACGGCTTGCCTCGTCGCGTGTGTCGCCCTCGTAGCGACCTCCACGATCGCGTTCGCCGGCCCCGATGACGGCGGAGGCGGTCCGCCTCTCATTCCGGGTTCACGGCAGGTACACATACGGAACTCATCGGGTGGGATGGGCGTGTACACGTCGATTCCGAGCGGTTCGGCGTTCCGGTCACATGGTGGTGGCGCAGCGGCGGAGTGTGAGGGCGTCGCCGAGGGCGACGATCCGGAGACGATCGACGTGGTCGAGGAGCAGCGGCCGATTCGGTCGACGAGGTGGATCTTCATCGAGGGCATCGCTGGTGGTGGTCGACCTTCCGATCGACTTCGATGCGTACGAGCCGGAGGGACCGTCGCTGGCTGAGATCACGCGCACGTTCTCGGTGTACTGCGCGGACACGTTCTACAGCGCGAACTTCAAGGGCTTCATCGAGGTCGCCGCAACTGACCCGATGCTCGATCCGCGGACGCAGTTGACGAGCTTGTACAACGGCCTGCAGCTCGAGGAGTTGGCGGTCTACGAGAACAAGGTGGTCGGCGAGTGGGGTGGTCTCGTGGTGCGGTCGCCGGCGTGGTTGGCGATCAACGGGTCGGCGTGGAGGACGCAGCGTTCGAATCCGCAGTACTACCGCGGTTGGACCTTGTATCTGATCACGGTGCCGACGGCGTTGGACTTCGAGGTCGTGTTCGTGCCTGACCCCGATCGTCCATCGACACCGTTCTCCGGCGTGGTCCCGTGCGTCGGCGGTGAGGACGACTTTCCGAGGGTGGAGAACTCGAGTTCCCGTCTCGGCCGAACGCTCTGGCGGACTTCGCCGAGCCGGGCAGCAATCAGGATTGCGAGTGGACGCCGCCCGGGCCGGGCGAGGTGACGATCACTGCGCGTCAGACGTTCGCCGTGTCGTTCTGGGCGTCGGGCGCGGTCGAGCCGCAGCCGGACTACGTGTGGGAATCGCCGCCGGTGTCGTTCCGGGTCGGCGAGTTGGTGGCGGTGAATGTCAATGACTGACCAGGAGAGGGTGCGATGACCGACACGCTGTTACCACCGAAGCAGAGGTTGACGCCGAAGCCGTCGTCGCCTCGGCCGAAGGTCCGAATGTCGTGGCTGCTCGTCGCGACCGGGCTGTTCCTGTTCGTGATCCTGCTCGTGTTGTGGGCGGTGTCGAACGCGTCGGAGCGGACCGAGGTGCTTGTGGTGGTCGAGCCGGTTGCCGCTGGTGAGTTGATTCCGGACTCTGCGATCGGGACGACTGCGATCTCGGCGGAGGAGGGTTTCGGTCGGATCTACGTCGCCTCTCAGCGTGACGTGCTGGTCGACGCGGTGGCGCTGACCGATCTGGTGCCGGGCGATCTGCTGGGTCCGTCATCGGTGACTGGTGAACCGGAAACGCTGTTGGGTGAGCAGTTGGTCGGGGTGGTGTTGCGGTCGGGCAGGTATCCGACCGAGATGCAGCGTGACGATGTCGGCGTTGCGGTGTCGACGCTCGACCGTGAATCGGCGGAGCCGGCATCGGTGCCGGTTCGGATCGTGTCGGTGTCGATCTCCGAAACGCTCGAAGCGTCGGTGACCATGGCCGTAGCGACCGAGGACGCCCCACTGGTCGGTACGTGGGCGGGGCAGGACGAGATGGTGCTGGTCATCACACCGTTCGGAGCCGAGCAATGACCGTCATCGCGGTCGACCTCATGGCGGGGCGTCGGAACGTCCACGACGGGATTGCTCCTGGCTGCGGCCGTTGCTGCGTCGGGGAGCGAGGCGTGGTTCGTCGAGGCCGACGCTGCCGGGGGAGTGCTCGCGAGTCGCGCCGAGGGGCTGGATACGTCGGGCGGGTTGGAGCGGGTTGCGTTCGCATCGGTCGGATGAGCCGGCGCATCGTTCGCTGGCCGGATGTGCTCGTCGGCTCGGGCAGGTGAACGTCGTGACTGGTTCGTGGGATCCGTTCCAGGCGTGGTCGACGATCGCGTCGCCGCGTCGGCCGTGGGTCGCTGCGCTCGGGCGCCTGGACGGCACGGTCGTGGTCGATGTTGGTTCGATGCGGGGTGGCAACGTGCCGGCCTGGCGCATACTCGACGTCGCCGACGTCGTGGTGGTGGTGGCGACACCCGAACCGGCCTCGTTGACCTCGACCGTCTCGTGGATCGACTCGAAGGGACAGACGTCGCCGGGACTCGCTGGACTGTCGACACACCCGCGTCTGGTCGTCGTCGACGCTCCGCTGACGACGGGGGAGCGGTTCGGACCTGACGTTGCGGGTGAACTCGGTGATCGTCTCGTCGGTTGGTGGCCGTGGGAGCCGAAGGTGATCGATCACATCCATCGCGGCGGGGGCCTCGACCATCGTTCGATCCGTCGTTTCGCACTCCCACGTGCGGCGCACGCAACGGTCGAGTCGCTGCTCGGCCGGACCCGAGTGCAGGAGGCGGTGTCGGTATGAGCGCCGTGACCGACGCGATGCTCGAGACACTGGCCCAGGAGGTTCGTCGCGACCACGGGCACCGTCTGCCGATGAAGGGGCGTGACGAGACGGCCGAGGAAACCCAGTTGCGTGAGGAACGCACGCGGCTCGTGTTGGAGCGCGAGGTGCTTGCCGAGGTCGCAGAGGCTCGCCGCGATGGCCGGCTCGAACCGTTGTCGGAGGCTGACGAGACGGAGGTGATCGATCGGATCATCGCGGGGTTGTTCACGATCCCGAAGCTGATGGGCGCACTGCGGAATCCGAACGTGACCGACATTTTGGTGTTCGGCTCGGCACCGGTCCGGGTTGAGTCGCTCGACGGCACGATCGTGGAGTCAGCTCCGATGGTGGCTCGCGACCGTGATCTGGAGCGGATCATCTACGACATCTCGGTCCAGCACGGCCGGCCGTTCAACATCGAGAACCACGAGGTCGACTTCGAACTCGAACCTGGCGTCCGATTCCATGCGGGAGGCTTCGATCCGGTGCAGCGCCCGTACATCGCGATCCGGCGCGCAGCGATTTTCGGTGCTTCGTTCGATGCGCTGTACGACCGCGGCGCAGCCGATGCGGGGATCGTCGAGTTCCTCCGTGCCGGTGTCCGCGCTGGGTTGGGGATCCTGTTCGTCGGGCCGATGGGGTCGGGGAAGACGACGTGGCTGCGGGCGACGGCGTGGGAGATCGACCCGACCGAAGTGATCACGACGATCGAGTCGGACTTCGAGCTGAACATCTTGCAGATGGGCAAACACCCCTACGTCATCGCCTACCAGGAGCGGCTCCCGACGACGATCGACTCGAAGGGCTACACGCCGGCCGAAGCAATGCGCCCGGCAATGCGAACCCGTGCGCATTGGATCATCGTCGGTGAGGTCCGCGGCGGCGAGGGAGCGCCCCTTGTCCGGGCGATGCAGACGGGTCAAGGCGCGATGGGAACCGTGCATGGCGGCGACTCCGAGGATGCGCTCGACAACCTGGTCAATCTGATCGCTTCGGACTTCGGGCCAGCACGCCCGTGACGTGAAGACACAGGTGTACCG
Source organism: Ilumatobacteraceae bacterium (assembly GCA_963797925.1). GTDB lineage: Bacteria > Actinomycetota > Acidimicrobiia > Acidimicrobiales > Ilumatobacteraceae > Ilumatobacter_A. The sequence continues at coordinate 1,945,016 of CAWCQZ010000004.1, forward strand.
AGCAGTCGACATCGTCGTGTCGCTCGACGGCTCGAACGCCGAGGGCCGCTACGTGTCCGAGATCGTCGCGCCGTCGGTGGAGAACGCCGGCGAGCGCTACGTGCTGCACCGGATCTTCGGTGAGGTCGACGGAGCGCCGGACGCTCGTGCTCGGGCGCTCAACGAACCTCAGGTATCCATGATGCGCAAGCTGGTGCGCCGGTCGCCCGGATTCTCGAATCAGTGGTGGACGTTGCCCGAAGACACCTACAAGCCGCTCGACTTCAGCGGAGGACAGCTGATGTCGCGCGCTACCCATCGCCCTCGTCGCCGGGCTCCTGGCCGCGCTCGCCGTGGGAGCGGTGTACTTCGCGTTCAACCCGCCTACCGCACGTCGTCCGGACCGAAGCGTTCGATGTCGGCGAGCAGTCAGCGCGATCTGCTCGCCGCCGTCGTGGTCGGTGGTGTCGTGCTGTTCCTGACGCGCTGGCCGACCGCAGCGGTCGCTGTCGACTGCGTTCGTCGTGTCGTGGCGATGGTTGTTCGCGACGTCGGAAACGAAGGTGGAACGGGCGAAGGTCGAAGCGATCGCACAGTGGCTCGAGGACCTCCGTGACGTGGTCCGCCGTTCGAGCGTGGCGATCGAGAAGGCAGTCGAACTCGTCGCCGACGACTCCACCGGCGTCCTTGCCGAGCCGATGAACCGATTCGCTCTCCGGCGCCGACAAGGGGTCCGTCTTCCCGAGGCGCTCGCGGGGCTCGCCGACGACATTGCCCACCCGACCGCCGATGCTGCAGTCGCGGCGATCGTTCTCGTCGTCGGTGGAGCAGCGGGTGGCGGGCGGATCTACGACACGCTCGACGAACTCTCTGCTGCTGCGCGTGACGAGATGCGTGCTCGCGACGAGATCGACCGAACCCGTCGCATCTTCCAACGCGCGATGCGCCGGCTCGTGCAGCCTCACGATCCTGTTCGTTGGTGGTCTCGCCGTCTTCGCGTCGGACCTGTTGGCGCCGTATCGGACGGTGCCGGGTCAGATCTGGTTGCTGATCCCGTGCGGTATGTGGGCGACGTGTCTCGTCTGGCTGCGCCGGCTCACCCGCTACGACCTCGGCACCCGCTACCGACTCCGGCTCCCCGAGGACGTGACGTCATGAGCATGTGGAACACCGCTGTCCTCTCCGGCATCGCTCGTGCTGCTCGGCGTGTACTCGATGATCCGAGCGTTTCGTCGTCCGACGACTCACGCTGCGCGCGGTGCGAGCGCGTGTCGAACGGCCTCACGGCGCGAGCACATCGCGACGGGTGAGCGGCAGAACGATGTCGTCGAGGGTCGGGGACGCACTGGCGTCGGGTCCGCTGGGTCGACTCGTCGACGAACGGCTGGGCAAGTCGCTTCGCCTCGCTGGGCTCACCGTGCCTCAAGTGCTCGGCCAAGTCGTGACCGCCGTGTTCGTTTCGACGCTGACGATGGCGATGCTCGTCTCGTTCCTCGTCGCCACCGGGTCAGTGTCGCCATCGCCGCTGCTCGGTCTGCTCTGCGTTCGGGGTCGTGGCGCTGTTCGGTTGGCGTGTCATCGCCGACGTCCGGGCCCGGGCGATCCGTCGGCAGCGGGCGTTGCGCCGGGTCGTCAACGACTTCGTCCAACTGCTCGCCGATCGCGCTGACGACGAACCGTTCGGTCGAGGACTCGATCACGTTCGCCGCCGACGCCGGGGACGGCGACGGTTTCGACCTGCTCCGCCAGACGATCTCGACCGCACAACCGATGGGCATCAGCGTGTGGGACGCCCTCACCGCAATGGCCGACACCTACGACCTCCCCGAACTCCGAGGGCTCACGACGTCGCTGCAACGCCAGGCCGGGGTCGGTGTCTCGGTCGCAGCGACCATCCGTACCGAGGCGAAGTCGATGCGCGACAAGCAACTCGCCGACCTCACGGACCGCGCCGACAAGGCCAACTCCAACCTCTCGCTCCCGACGATGGGGATGGTCTTCGGCATGGTCCTGTTCCTCGCCTACCCGATCATGCGACAGATCTCTGACGCCTTCACCTGAACACCCGACACCAACACAGGAGAACACCGCAATGACCACCAACACCACCCGTCACGACATCGACCGACCATCGCGGTCTGGCTCACCCTCGCCTACCAGCACGGCCGAGACGACAGTCGCCGACCACGTCTGGGCTCGCCTCGGCGACGAGTCCGGCGTCGAAGACTCGCTCCATCGAAGCTGATCTACCTCGCCGTCGCGGTCGCGGTCGCGATCGCTGCCGGCCTCTTCATCATCGGCGTCTTCAACGACGCCCAGACAGGCGTGCCCGACCCGGTCGCCCCTCCCCGTGATCGATCGCCAGATGACGACAGCGACGACGAATCCGAAACGCGCAATCGGGTCGACCGGTTCCGTCGCGCGTTCCGTGGGAGATCGGGGAGCGATCGACGGCGGGTTCGAGATCATGTTCGGCTCCGTCGCGATGATCTGCTTCGTCCTGCTCATCGTCGAGACGGTCAGCTTCTGGCATGCGCGCAACGTGTTCGACGAAGCCGCAGCCGAAGGCGCCCGAGTCGCCGCAGCGTTCGACGGCACCTGCACGGCAGGCACCTCGACGGCCCAGTCCCTTCTTGATCGACGAGCCGGAGGATGGTCGTCGGGTGTGCAGGTGTTGTGCTCGGAGGCCGACGGGATCGTGACGGTCACGATCACCGGGACGACCCCCGGCGTGCTGTTCGACAGCGCCGGGTTCCGCGCATCCGTCACCGAGTCAGCACCGAGGGAGCAATGAGACGCCCGACGGCCGAACCGTGCCTCGTGATGCTGGCTTCGTCACCGCCGTCGAGGTCGTCTACCTCGGCATCGCCGCGCTCGTCGTGATCACCTTCCTCGGCTTCATCGGCCGACTCTCTGCAGCCGGCGTCCAGGTCACCAACGCATCACAAGACGCAGCACGCGCCGCCGCCATCGCAGGTGACCCGAACGAGGCTCGCACCGCTGCCGACGCCGCGGTGCAACGATCCGGACTTCCCGGGCGCTGCCTCGGCGATCCGTCGGCCGCGTTCAGTTGGAATCCGTCCGACCTCGGCACGTGGCAAGGCGGAACCGTCACCGTCACGGTCTCGTGCACCGTCTCCAACCAGGCACTCACCGGTGTCTGGACACCCGGCGACCGCACGGTCACCGTCAGCGACACCCAGGTCGTCGAGAGGTTCCGCAGATGAGTTCTCGCTCGCGTCCGGAACGATCAGGGTTCGGCATCGGTCGGACTCGTGCTGCTCGTGGTGATCGTCATCGCAGGGGCTGGGCTGATCTTCGACGGCGCCCGCTACCTCGTCGGCCGAACGACACGCCTCGCAACACCGCCGAGGGTGCTGCACGAGCGGCCGTCGCCACCGGCTCACCCAGCGACGGCCTTCAAGCCGCAGACGCACGCCAAGCCGCAGTCGCTCACGCCACCGCCCTCGGCGTGCCGGCCGCCGACGTCAGCGTGTCGTTCCCGTCGCGGGACACCGTTGTCGTCACCATCACCGAACGTCGCTCGACCACCTTCGCGAAGTTCGCCGGCGCATCGACAGCTCGTCGCCACGGCGCGAGGGCCGCGCCCGATTGGAGTTCTCATGAACCACCCCCGACAACTCGTCGCCCGCATCGGCGCATGCGCTCACATTGCTCGTCCTGGTCGTCGTGCCGCCCGTGCTGGTCGTTCGCCTCATCGGTCGACCGTGGCCCGACTGGGCGACGCTGCGCAGCCAGGTCGACGGCGGCCGACTGACCAACGACACCACCATGCGGATCGCCGCTGCCTGTTCGTGGTGATCTGGATCTGGGCGATGATCCAGGTCGCCTCCGAAGTCTTCGCCATCATCCGAGCACGCTCGGCGCCGATCGACCGACCCACACGATGCGTCGCTCTCGACGCCGACCGGCGGAAACGGGTCCTGCACCGACTGGTCCGCATCGCACTCCTCGGCTCGGTTACGACCGCTGCGACGGTGTCGACTTGGTCGAGTGCCGGCATTGCCGCCGCGCCGCCACTGGCGCACCTCGACCACCCACTCGATCCACCGGCCACAGCGCCGGCCGACCCGACCGAGAGCGCCCCGTCCGAGCCCACGACGACGACGATCGTGACGACCGGTCGCGAGACGCCGCTCTCGCTTGCGGTCGACCTCGGCGACGAAACACTTCGCGATGACATCATTGCGATGAACCGGTCGAGCGAGTGGTCCGGTGGGGTCTTCCCGGCCGGAACCCTGGTCACGGTCCCCGTCGCCGCCGGGGCGGCAGCTACGGCCTCGACCACCGCTCCTGGTCTCGTCACCGAGTACGAGGTGCAGGCCAACGACGGAATGTGGGACGTCGCCGAAGCCCTCCTCGGCGACGGTTCACGTCACCACGAACTCCGCGAACAACTCATCGGCCAAGAGGTCGCACCCGGCGTCATCTTCGACAACGACACCTGGGTCATCCATCCCGGATGGGTGTTCACCGCACCAAGCGTCCAGCCGAGCAACGCCGCCACGATCAACACGTACACGGTCGTCGAAGGCGACACGCTCTCGGGCATCGCTGAGAGCCACCTCGGCCACCCGGACCGGTGGACCGAACTGTGGGAACTGAACGCCAACCAACCGATGAACGACGGCCGGACCTTCACCGACCCCAACCTCATCCTTCCCGGCTGGAACCTCACCCTCGAAGCCGTCGAGATGCAGATCAATGACGAGCCGACCGTCGTCGAGCAGCCGGTACCGACCTTGCCGACATCGACCCCAGACGACAGCGGAGGTCGACGAACCGTCGTCGCCCGCCAACGTCGAGATCGTCCCCGAAGTCGCGTTGCCAGCGCCCTCAACCGTCCCGCCGTCGAGCAGCGACACCCGCACCTTCGTCTGTCACCCGCCGAGGTGATGCCTGTGCCGGCCAGCAGCGCATTCGCCGCCGACGAGGATTCGGCCGACGAGTTCGAGTCCGTCTTCGCCGACGAGCAGCGATCGGTCTGGCCGACACTCGCTGCCGGACTGCTCCTCCTCACCGGCCTCGCCGAAACCGCCCGCCGACTGCGCCGCCGACGCATGGCAAACGTGCCGGTCGGCGAACGACCCGTCGAACCGCCGTCCGTCGCAGCAGGCACGGAACTCGCCATCACCCAGCGCGAAGACGCCGACCGTCTCTCCACGCTGCGGACTCTGCTCCGACAGTTCACGCCATACGCACGCCAGTACGCCGAACCACCACCGGTACGGGCTGTGCAACTCGGCACCGACCGCCTCGAACTCCTCTTCACCCAACCCGCCCCATCCCCGCCGAGCGGATGGTCGAGTGTCGACGGCGGCCGGTCGTGGACACATCGGTTCGAAGACGACGCCACGGAAACATCGCGCCAACTCCTCACGCCGGCACTCGTGACCATCGGTACTCGCAACGACGACGACGGCCACGAAGTGCTGCTCGACCTCGAAACAGCGGCGCGTGTCGCGATCGTCGGCGACCGAGAAGCAGCGCTCGGACTGGCCCGATCGATGGCGCTCGAACTCGCCACCCGACCACTCGGTGTCCCCATCGATGTCTGCCTCGTCGGGCTCCACGTTGACTCCACCGACCTGTGCGACCGGGTCTGGACGAACACGACCGTCGAACGCTCGATCTCGGCCGCTCGACAGATGCTCGCACTCCACGGAACTGGCGACGCCGACACGATCACTGCCGCACGCGCTCGACTCGACGAAGACGACGGCGACCACGACCCCCAGATCTTCATCATCGATTGCGCAGCACTCAGCACCACCGAGCAGACGTTGCTCGAAGAACTCATGACACTCTGCCAACCATCGTCCGGCAACGCTGTGGTGCTGATCGGAGAACACGCCGACGCCATCGAGCGGATCACCGTCGATGGAGAGACCGGATGCTGGGAACAGGTCGAACTTCGAGTCCCCAACGTCACCCTCGAAGCTGCTGCCCAAGCGGCGGTCATGCTCGACTCGGCCGCCCACGGACCCACCGAACCACTACCTCGAACGGCCGACGACCGACGCGAGCCCGACCGGTCATGCGCCGATCTCCGGGTTGGAGTCGCCCACTCATGTCGATGCCACCGCAGCGATTCCCGGACCAGAACTCGAGCAAGAGGGACCGATCGACGACGAGCAATACGAACCGCCGCCCTACGAGGTACTCATCAAGGTCATGGGCACCGTCGAGGTCGACGGTGGCGATCGCAAGTTCAGCTCCCAAGAAGTCGAGATGCTCGCGCTGTTCACTTGCCTACGGCACCGGTCGATGCTCACCAAAGACCTCGTCCAAACGAACGTCGGCGACGAGATCAGCGACCGCACCGCCGGCAACCGAGTCTCCGGACTCCGACGAACACTCGGCGCCGGACCAGACGGCAATGACCTGCTCTCGAAGGCCCAGGCCGGCCGCTACTCCAACGGCGCCATGCAACTCAGCCATCTCGTACTCACCGACTACGACCTCCTCCGCCACCGCTACGACGCATCACTCGACATGACCTCCTTCGACGCGATCAACGTCCTCCGAGACGGTCTGCCACTCCTTCGTGGTCCGCTGTTCAGGGTTCGATCCGGGTACCGATGGGTCAGCCCGGAAGGGATCACCAGCCAGTTGCAGAGTGGCGTGATCGATTACGCCGCACGACTGATGGAACTCGCCATGGAAGTCGACGACATCGCTCTCGTCCTCAAAGCCACGAGCATCGCCGGCTGCGTGCTCGACGACCCGATGGTCGAACTCCCGATCCGCAACGTCGAGAAGCACTACGCCGACGCCACCGGTAGCCCCGAACTCGCTCAATCCGTCCTCGCCGCCAAGCACCGGTTCATGGAGTACGTCAACACCGAAGACGCACTGGCGGAGGGATGACCCACGTTGGTCGGCCGACCCACATGCCCAGCACGTCACGCTGGCCGCCCATCGAGATGTTCGTGACCGAGATGATCCGACAGTTATGCGACGCGCCTGTTGGAGTCAGCACTTCCTCACTCGAGTTCTTGAACCAACTGTGCGAGCCTGCGTCGTGTTGTCTGCGTGTGGGGATGCCCGGCACCAAGGATGCGTTCAAGATCGGGCAGTAGATCACGAGTTAGGCGATGCTCAGCGTCTTTGTCGCCCCCCAAGCCCGTCAATCGCGCGACGTTGTTGCGTGAGATGAGTGTGTCCGGATGTTCGACCCCCTGGCTTCGTTCCCTATCTAGGAGCACTGCTTTGCTTAGGCGAAGTGCTTCCTCGACGTCTCCGGACTCAGCGACCGCTGCTGCAAGATTGTTGCGGGCGGTCATTGTGTGGGGGTGATCGTCGCCCTGAATCCGCTCCAAATCGTCCACTAGGACCTTGCCAAGTTGGACCGCCCGATCGTAATCTCCACTCCTCGCAGCAGTGGAGGCGATGTTGCCTCGGGTCTTGAGTGTGCTCGGATGATCGGCGCCGAAAACACGCGTATCTGCTACAAGCAGACTCTCGAATAGCCGGAGTGCCCCGGCGTGATCGCCGCTTGCATCGGTGAAACCGGCGATGTTGCCCTGCGACATGAGGGTTTTCGGGTCGTCCGCGCCTAGTACTCGTAGTCGGTCAGCGAACAAGGTCTTGCTAAGTCGGAGCGCCTTGACGTTGTCGCCTGACAGATATGTGTTGTAGGCGATGAGGTGTCGGGTGTTCAACGTCTGTTCGTGGTCTGGTCCGAGGACTCGGTGTTCGTCACGAAGGAGCGCCTCGAACTCACCCAGTGCGGCAGCGGTATCGCCCGCTTCGCCAATCGCTGCTGCAAAGCACTGACGGGCGTGCAGCGTCAGTTGGTGGTCGGATCCGAGTAATCGCTTTCGCTCATCCAACATCTGTCTGAACAGTCTGAGTTCGTGCGCTTCGTCACCGGCCAGACCGGTCCAACTTGCTATGTTCCCGCGCCCGATAAGCGAATCGAGGTGATCGACTCCGAGCACCTGCTCTCTGATGGGTTGAGCAAATCTTGCAAACTCGAGAGCGGTCTGGAAGTCGCCGACCCGTGCAGCGATCGCAGCGATTGCATCAGCGAGGTCGGCTCGATGTTCCACAGCGGAGAGCGTTACGTGCTGCCATTCGTTCTGGAGTAAGTGCAGCGCAACGCGCAGTTCTCCAGACCCGTCGGCAGCGACGAGGCACAGACGAGCCGATCGGAATGACTCTGAGGCCTCCGGCTGGTCGAGAAGAGGTGCAAGCACGTCGGTTACGAGTGTGGGTTGTTTGATTCGGGCGAGGCGGGATGCGAGGACCAGTCGTGGTTCGATCTGCTGTTCGATCGGAAGCGTTCGGAGGCCCTCATCAACGGAAGGGATTGATGCGAGGGCTGCGCGTTGAGTTTCCGAGCGTGTCAGGAGTACAGCGTTGAGATCCGCCGCGCCCTTGCGGCGTTGTCGGAGGATTATCGTGCGCCAAACTTGTCTGTTCGAACGAATCGGTGCGGTCAAGGAGCGCTACGAGTTGAGCCGAGACGGGCCGGTTGCTGATCGATCGCGTGGTTGCGAGATGAATCGCGATCCGCTCGCGATGTCGGCGTTGCCGAGGTCGTGGTGGTGGACGGCGAATGCCCTGTCTGTCAGGCTGAGGTGAGACACCGGTGATGCCGGTGCTCACTGTTCCATCGGGGCGAGAACAAGGACACCTGACCGATGACCATGACCACAACTCCAGTACTCGATCGCGCCCAGAATGGGAGCGTGACTGAAGATGATGATGCTGTCGATCCGGCAGCTAAGCCGACCCGGCGACGGTTCTCGAACGACTTCAAGGACCAGATCGTCGACGAGTACGACCAGGCCGAGAACAGCGAAGCAAGGGGCGCGCTGCTGCGCCGCGAGGGGCTGTATTCGTCGCACATCTCCGAATGGCGCAACCAACGCAGCCGACGAGATCAGCCCACCACCACGGCGAAGCAACGTCGCCGGCGTAGCGCCGAGCATGCCGAACTCGAGCGGCTACGCAAGAAGAACGTGAAGCTCGAGTCTGAGTTGGAGCGCACGAAGTTGGCGTTGGAGATCACGGGAAAAGCGCACACGCTCTTGGAGTTGCTCTCCGAGAGCGCGGACATCGATCCGAAGTACAAGCAGTGATCGACGCCCACCTCGATGACCTCGCCTCGGCCACGTCGACCAAGCGAGCATGTGGCCTGCTCGGCCAGCCTCGTGCCTCGCACTACCGGCGTTGCCGACCACCCAAACTGGGCCCGCCGGCGCCTCGGCCGGCGCCGCCGAACAAGCTCACCGAAGCCGAGCAACAACACGTCCTGGGGGTGCTGCGCTCTGCGGAGTTCTGTGATCTCGCACCGGCTCAGATCTGGGCGCGGCTGCTCGATGACGGCGTCTATCTGTGTTCGATCTCGACCATGTACCGCTTGTTGCGGATCGCTGGCGAGAACCGCGAGCGACGCCGCCAGCGCACGCACCCGGCGAAGAAGAAACCCGAGCTGATCGCCACCCGACCGAACCGGGTGTGGAGTTGGGATATCACGAAGCTGAAGGGCCCGAACCGCGGCGAGTACTACGAGTTGTTCGTGATCATCGACATCTACAGCCGCTACGTCGTCAACTGGTGCGTCGCCCCAGCCGAGACCGGCCAACTCGCCGCCGAGTTCATCGACGCCGCCTACCAAGAACACGGCATCGACAAGGGCGAACTCACCCTGCACGCCGACCGAGGATCAGCAATGACGTCCAAACCCGTCGCCCAACTGCTCGTCGATCTCGGTGTCGCCCGATCGCACGCGTCCGCACGTCTCGAACGACAACCCGTACTCCGAAGCCCAGTTCAAGACGCTGAAGTACTGCCCGGCGTTCCCTGATCGGTTCGGCTCGATAGCCGACGCCCGAGCGTTCTGCGTCGAGTTCTTCGACCACTACAACCACATCCACCGCCACTCCGGCATCGGACTCCACACCCCAGCGTCGGTCCACTACGGCACCGCCACCGAGATCCGAGCCCAACGCTCGATCACCCTCGACGCCGCCTACCAGTCGAACCCGGCACGGTTCCGGCACCGGCGACCCGAACCCCCGAAACTCCCGAACGTTGCCTGGATCAACCACCCCAACGCGAAGCCCTCATCCACTCACACTAGAAATGTCTCAAACGGCTTGACAGGTTCCGATGCGACGAGGACGGTTTCAATCTGATCATCGATCTCAAGATCACCGTGAGTTGCAAGGTGCCAGAGAGGTTCGGCAGCAGCCAGCAGCGCACCGGGCGGTGGCTCGGCCGAGATGACGGAGGCGGCAACGCCTATTGCGGCTTGAGTAAGCTCATCTAGCGTTGCGTCATTGAGCATCACACTGACTGCGGCGCTGTATCGCGGATCCGAGCCGTCACGGAGACTCACGATGGGACCCGTTGTGTCGATTGCCCGGACTAGATCGACGTCGATGTCGGCTTGAATGGTTAGGTGGGGGAGCAGATCGGAATGGATGACTCCTCCGAACCAATGAACCGCCGCTTCGACAAAGCCGATCGGTTGCCGCTGTGCGACTGTGGCTATCAGTTCGTCAACGCGGCGTATTGGATCGTGGGTGTGCTGAACATCGGCCGATCCGGCGGCCGTCGTAACAGCGAGCACCTCGGCGAAGTCGTTCGCCCGTGAAGCGAGTCTGTTCACCGCTGCCGCCGGCCACTGAGGGCATTCGGTTTCGATCAGGTCGAGCCGGTCGACGTGGGTCATGGATGCCGCGACGTCCAGGCGATGGATGCGGGGTGCGCCGATCTCAGATCGCATCGCCACATTCAGTCGGTTGTGATGCTCGTGGCCAGGTGCGCACGCAATCACGAGCAGCACTTGGCTCGGCTCAGGCGAGACGAGACCGTTGATGAGTGCTTCGAGTAGTTCGCCCGCTACGACCTCGGCGTTGTCGATGACGACGAGCGTCGCTTGGTGTTGCGACATCGCAACGATCGGTCGGGCTCCGCGCCGCACCTCTGCACAGGCTCGACTGTGGGAGCCTCGCGCCGTATGGGCCAGCGCTTCGAGGGCAGCCTCTCCAAGAATTGCTGCAACGCCGACTGCGGGGCTCATCAGCAGTGTTCCAAGCGCCAGGCTTTTGGCCACCTTCTGCTGGGGGCTTGCCAGGCCGAGTGCCTTTAGGACTTTGGACTCGCTCGCGACGGCGGCGAGAGAGACTCGCCTATTCGTATGGCTTGGGTCGACAGCAATTCGGGCTGACCCTCAAGATCGACGACAACGGCTACGCCGCCGTTCTCTTCGACGCGCTGTCGGTGGAGATTGAGCAGGTGGGTGCGTCCCCATCGTCGGGGAAGTGGCAGCACGACACACTGTGCACCAACGGAGGGCGCGTCCGGTTCCAGAGCTATCGAGATCAACCCCGGCATCATGACCGTCGACATCGGCCTGCCACTCAACAAGCTCTGTGAGGAGTCGCCGATGTTCGGACATCGCACGACCTTGCCACAACACGTATCCCGAACCCGGTATTCCGCATTTCGCAGCGCTCGTCCACTGCGACGGTGATCACCGGCGACATCCGGTGGTCTTCAGCGTTCACCGGTCAAGGTGCAGATACACGGGATGTTGTAGGCCAGCGATGCCGGTCGTGCGTGGTCGCCGTCACCGCCCGTCTGTACATGATGTCCAGTTCCTCCCTCCGTCCGCACATCTCCGCCTCTTACCTCGAGGCCCAGCGCCTTCGGGTGCACCATGCACCGGCACAGCCTTTGCACCTTGTAGGTGGTGTCTGCTGTTCGTCGTCGCCAGTGGACGCCGACCACATTCAGATCACAAGAAAATGGTCGGCCCGCTGGTGGAAGTCGGCTGCTTCGAGAAGATTCGTGACGGCACGGTGGAGACGGCCGGTCGAGCGCGGGGGACTCCCGCTCAGGACGAACCGGCCACCGCAGAGCCGACATTGCCATCCGATCGGATCATCCAGGGTGTCGTACGCCGTAGGGTCAAGCCCACCTTGAAGTCGGGAGACGAATTCTCCACGCGCAACATCGTTGTTCTCGGTCATTCGAGCTGTTCCTTTCAGAAGAGGGTGCCCTGGTCGCCGTCGGGTGGACCGGTGCGGACGGGGACGGGGGAGTTTGAAGTTGCGGGCGAGTTCGTCGATGGCGGCGGCGAGGTGTTCGGGGCCGGAGTGCCAGGCGTCGGGGTCGAGGTAGTCGGCCAGCCAGTGGTCGACGGGCGGTTCGCTGCTTCGGCTGGCTCGGACGAGTGTGGTGTGTGCGGCGGCGATGTCGATCGGGCTGTGGCCGGCGTCGGGGTCGCGGACGGCTTGGTGGATCATGGCGACGGCGGCGCGGTATCTCGGGTGTGGTGGGCATGTCAGGTTTGGAAACTGCAGCCGGTGGTCGGGAGGTCGGCGGCGAGCGGGATCGGTGTTCCGTGGTAGAGGGCGTCGAGGAGTGGTTGGGGGCAGTGGCGGACGCCGTTGATTCGGAGTTCGAGGTGGAGGTGGGCGTGCCGGAGCGGCCGCGTGTCGCCGGAGTCGGCGATGTGTTGGCCGGGTGCGACTGGTGTCGCCTTCGGCGACGTGGGCGTCGGCTGTTGTGGCAATAGGTGTGGCGGAGGCCGTCGGGGTGTTGGATCGTGATTCCGACGCCGCATGAGGTGCACGCAGTGGGCGGGTTGTTGCCGCCGCAGCCGGCTCGCCACCAGTTGCCGGTCCAGGTGCCGACGTTGGCGACGGTGCCGCCGGTGATGGCGTAGATCGGTGTGCCGGTCGGGATGATGAAGTCCCACGCGGGGTAGTCGTGGTGCGGGTCGTCGAGAGTGTTCTCGCCGATGACTTCGCGAGGAGCGGGTAGTGCCCAGTCGCCGGTGACGGCGGTCGGCCCGCACGTGATTGCGTTCTCGCCGCCGGCTTCGGCCTTCTCGTTGTAGGTGTCGAGCCAGCGGGTCTGGTACTCGCGGACGGTGAGGGTGTTGCCGGCTGACGGTGCGGGGATGCGGTCCATCCATGAGGGGTCGTCGAGGGCGGCGGGGTAGTACCAGACGATGGGGACGGCGTCGACGGAGTTGTCGTTGTCGGCGAGGATCGCAGAGACGTTGACGCCAGCAACTTGGTCTTGGATGAAGTCGGGTGCCGAGGCGGCGGTGGGGTAGAGGTCGGTCGAGACGTCGGCTTCGCCAGCCCAGTAGCGCCAGGTGGTGTCGATGTACTGGTAGGCGCCGGAGGCGCTGGAGCCGCTGGCTTCGATCTGGTAGTTGCCGCCTGATTCGAGGGTGCGGATGGTGTCGAGGATGGTTCCGAGTTGTCCGCACGCGTAGACGCCGGTCGAGTCGCCGCCGTTGGCGAAGACGAGCGGGATCGACAGGACGAAGCCGATGGTTCCGAAGATGAGCGCGGCGAGTGCTTTCACGTGTGCAACAGGCCCACGAGATCGTCGGATCGTTACAGGAAAGGTTGTTGTAACGATCGGCGCGGTTGTGGGGCCTGTTGGGGGTTGAAGCGATGCCGCATCGGGTGGCGTCGCCGGAGTCCGTGGAGGATCCCCATGCACAACGTCCGCCGTTACCAGCCGCGCGGCTGACACGGCCATCGACGGCCGATCACGCCGATCGCTCGACGCAGGCGCTCCGGCCGCGTCGTGCCGGTTCGACTCGTGCGTCGCCTGGTTCCGACTGTTCCGTTGGCGCTGCGGCGGCGTGTTCTCGAAGCCGTCAGGGCCGGTGTTGGCGTCGCCGCTCGATGACGTGTCACCGACGTCGGAGGGTCTGCCGGGCGCGGAGTTGTTCCAGAACATCTTGGGGTGGGCGTTCTGGGTCGCGCTGGGCGTGTGCGGCCTCGTGATCCTGTACGGGGCGGCGACGTGGCGGGGGATGAACGGCAACTCGGGTCGAGGTGTCGAGGGCAAGATGTATGTCGCCGCAGGGGCGATCGGCGCGATGGTCATCGGCCTCGCACCGACGATCGTGTCCGTGCTGTTCGATGCCGGCCAGGCCGGGTGAACCGCGATGTCTCGGCCCAAGCTCGCGGCGGCTGCGCTCGTTGGACTCTTGGTCGTGGTGTGGGCTGTCCGCTCGTTCGTGCTCGGTGAGGGTTCGTCCGATCGGCCCGTCGCCGATGCACCGCCGATCGGCAGTCATCGTCGAGACCTTGCCGGGTGAAGGCGAGCCCGTCCCGGCCGAGCCGGTCGTTGCGGCGGGGGAGTTGTCGGGAATCCCGGTTGGCTACCCACGGACCGATCAGGGTGCCACGACCGCTGCGGTCAACTGGGTGGCGTCGTTTCCTCGGTTGATGCGGATGGGTCCGCTGCGGCTGTCGAACACGCTCGGCGAACTGATGACCGAATCCGCGGGCCCGGCGGGCGTTGCCGAGGCGGTCGCTGACTACTGGGTGTTGTTCGACGAACTCGGACCCGAGTTCCGAGAGCGGGTGTGGATCGAATCGCCGCTACAGACCGACGTGACCTCGACATCGGAGTCGGTGGCCGAGGTGCGGGTGTGGTCGGTGCGTGACGACCGGCGATCCGGAGTCGGGTCCGGTCGAGTCGATCTGGCGGACGCATCTGATCACGTTGGTGTGGGAGCGCGACGACTGGCGTGTCGACGACGTCACCGTCGTCGAGGGTCCAACGCCCGTGCCGGCCGAGGCGTCGCTGCCGTCGCCGCCGAGCGACTTCGAGGACGTCGATTCGTGGACGCCGGCTGTGTTTGCTGACACGACTCGAGGGGAGGGCTGATGGGCATCTTCGGATCGTTGGTCGGGTGGATCGCCACGCCGTTCACCGCTGCGGCGGGTTGGGCGTGGGACACCGTGGTCGGTGGCATCACGCGACTGGATCATGAAAGGTGTCCTGTCGCTGCTGATGGCGATGTGGAACTTCATGGACACTGCCTCGTCGCCGAGGCTGAAGTCCGACTGGTTCTACTGGTCCGAGTCATCACCGTTCCGGATCGCGCTCGGCATCGGCATCGCCATGTCAGGCCTGCTGGTGCTGCTCGCCATCACACGCGCTGTCGCGGCTGGGTCGCCGGGCGCTGTACTGAAGTCGGTCGGGCACGACCTGCCGCTGGCTGCGCTTGTCGATGTTCATGCTGGTCACGATCACCGCTGCAGCAGTCGATGTCGCCGACGCCTTGTCGGACTACATCTGGCAGCAGACCCGTGACGACGCCGAGGACGCAATGGCTGCGCTCGGTGACGTGATGATCGCAGCGTCGGGCAACTGGTTCTTCGTCGGCCCGCTGATCGGCATCGTGATGATCATCGCGATGTTGTTCATGTGGGTCGTGCTGTTCGTGCGCGAGTCGCTGATCTACCTCGTGGTGATCTACGCCGTGGCGTTCGGGTTGCCGTCGATGATCTTCCCACCGCTGCGCGACACGTCGAAGAAGGTCCTCGAACTGCTCGTCGCGCTCGATGATCGCCAAGCCGGTGATGATCTTGGCGATCTCGGTCGGCGTGTCCGCGCTCGGCGGCATCGGCGCGACCGGTGAGCCGGGCGAAGGCGTCGGTGACAACGCGGCAGCGGAGTTGGGGACGTTGATCGTCGGGGTCGTGACGTTCGGGATGGCGGCGTTCATGCCGTTCCTGTTGTTCAAGCTGATGCCCGTCGTCGCTGCCGCTGTCGTAGCGCAAGGCGTCGCGTCGGGTCCGATGCGTGCCGGTCAGCAGGGCATGCAGATGCAGTACTACGGATCGAGCACGATGCGCCGCCTCGGTGGCTCCAACGGCGGTTCGGCGGGCAAGTCGGGAGCCGGAGCCGCTGGACAGTCAGGCGGTGCCGGGCCGGGTGGCCCGTCGGGTGTGGCTGGTGGTGCTGGCCCGGCGGGCGGCTCGGCTGGCGCGGCCTCGCAGGCGGTGGTGGCGGTGCGGCGGCGGGTGCCGGATCTGCCGGGGGAGCGGCGTCGACCGCTGCTGCGGCACCCGCTGCTGGCCCGCTGGCGCCGGTCGTGGTCGCCGCGGCGGCTGCCAAGGCTGGGGCCGACGCCGTGAAGTCGACCGCCAAGCAATCGGCCGGATCGCTTTCGACCGAACCCGGAGGCTCGACACCGAGCCTCGACCTGAAGGGAGGCCAGTGATGGCAACGAATGACGAGTCCGTGCGCGGCTACCGGTTCGGCGAACGCCGTCGGTCGGGCATGTTCGGAACGATCCCTCCATCGCTCGCCGGTGTGGGGGCAGTGGCGCTCGGAGCGGCATGGTGTGCCATTGCCGGCTACGTGCCGATGCCGATTGCAGGGGCCGTGATGTTGGTGTGCGGGTGGTTGTGGTTCGGCAAGCTCCACGACCGACCGGCGCACGAGATCCTGCCGGCGCTGGCGACGTGGTGGTGGCGTCGACTCCGGTCTCGCAACCGTTGGTACCGACCAGTGGCACTCATCGTCGATGGCGAGCAGCCGACGGCGCTCCCACCGGTGCTGTCGGGGATCGATCTGTTCGAGTTCGACGTCGACTGGCTCTCGCCCGGAGAGAACGTCCCGATCGGTGTCGTCCGCGATCGTCAGGCAGGCTCGCTCACCGCAGTGCTCAAGGTGTGCGGTGACGGCCAGTTCGCGCTGGTCGACTCCGCAACGCAGAGCATGCGGATCGACGAATGGGGATCTGCGATCGGCGGTTTCGCACGCGAGAACTCGCCCGTTGCTCGGGTGACGTTCCACGACTGGACGTCGCCGGTGCCGATCCGTGACACGGTCGCCCAACTCGAATCACGGTGGTCCGACGAAGCCGAACACCCCGCGCGTGAGGGCTACCTGCAGTTGCTGCGCGACACGTCGGCAACCGTCGTCGACCACGAAGTGCTCGTCGAGGTCACCGTCGAACTCTCCCGACTCTCCAAGCCCAAAGGTGAATCCGCACTCGCTGCCGGACTACGAACCGTGGCCGAGCAGAGCACGGCTGTTCGCTCACCGGCTGAACGGCGCCGGGCTTCGCGTCGAATCGGTGCTGTCCGGCTCGGACCTCGTCACGGCAATGCGGGTCCGTTCCGACCCGTCGGTGGTCGAGCAGTTGGCGACCTTGAAGCGGTCGCTCGCTGCCGCGACCGGAGTGTCGGCTCCGACGTTCGGGCCGATGCACGTCGACGACCAACTCGGCCACGTCGCCGTCGATGGAGCGGTGCACCGGTCGTGGTGGTTCGCATCATGGCCACGGCGTGAGGTCCCAGGCTCGTGGCTGGATTCGCTGATGTTCGAGTCGGGCTGCACGCGGTCGTTGACGACGGTGTTCGAACCCGTGCCGCCGTCGAAGTCCGATTCCGACGTCGACCGGGAGCGCACGCAACGCGAGGCGAACATCGAGACCCGTCGCCGCAAGGGCTTCATCGTTCGCCGTGCCGATCAGAAGGCGATCGGCGAGGTCGAGTCACGAGAGAATGAACTGTCCGCTGGGTTCGTCGAGTGTCCGATACACCGGCCTGCTCACCCTCACCGCCACCAACCGTCGACCAGCTCGAAACCCAGGGCGCCGACCTCGAGCAGGCGGCAGCGAACGTCGGTGTCGAGTTGCAACCGTTGTGGGGCCGTCAGGGTGACGGGTGGGTGTCGTCGCTCCCGCTCGGCCGGAACCTCGCCCGCCGGTTCGGAGAACGCTGATGCGCTCGCCGACCGAATGGTTGCGTCGACCCACCGAGCCACCCCGACATGGAGAGCCAACGCCTGCAATCCGAGGTGCTGACCCGATCGCCGGTTCCGGCAATGGACTACGGCTTCCCCGTCATCGAGGGACGACGGCACACGCTGCATCGATCTACCCGTTTCACGGTGGGCGGGCGTTGCAGGACACGGCGTCGCCCTATGTCGGGGTGAACGTGACCGACGGGAACAGCGCATGGTCCTACGACCCGTTCGAACTGTACGGGCGCGACCTCGGCGGCGGCGTCGTGCTGACGAACTCGAACATGCTCGTCCTCGGCGAACCCGGCAACGGCAAGTCATCGGCGGTCAAGACGATGCTGTACCGCCAAGCAGCGTTCTACGGGCACCGCAGGTTCTTGTCGATCTCCGATCCGAAAGGCGAGTACGGACCGCTCGCCGCTGCGCTCAACATGCCCGTCGTCAAGCTGTTCCCCGGCGGGGCAGACCGGCTCAACCCGCTCGACCCGGGACCCGGCGACCAGTTGCGTTCGCTGATGAACCGCCAGATCCTCGTGACCGGGCTGCTCTCGACCGTGATGAAACGGGATCTCGACCCGATCGAGGAAGCAATCCTCACCACAGCGATCGAGGTACTCGACGACACCCATGCCTCGTCGCTGATGCCCGCCACACTGGTCGACCTCGCCAACCTGCTCGGCGAACTGCCCGAGCGAGTGCGGCACATGGACGAGCTGAAACTGCTCGACGACAACGACATCGCTCACGCCGTCACCGCTATCCGCCTCGCGCTGTCGAAGCTGTTGCAGAAGTCGTTGCGCGGCATGTTCGACGGCCAATCAACGGTGTCGATCGACCAGATGTCGGGCCAAGGCGTCGTCGTCGACCTCTCCGCAGTGTTCTCGAACCTCGACGCCCTCCCGCTCGTGCAGATGGCGACTGCCGCATCGCTCGCCGGGCAGATGGCCGCACTCAAGGACCAGGGTCGGCGCGGCATCCTCGTCGACGACGAGGTCTGGGCGACGATGGCATCCGAACGTGCGGCCAAGACGCTGCAGGAACGGTTGAAGCTCTGCCGGCTCTGGGGATTCTGGAACATCCTCATCACCCACCGCCTGTCGGACCTCCAGGCACAAGCCGACACCGGTACCTCCGCATCCAAGGTTGCCGAAGGACTCCTCGCAGACGTGCAGACCCGTGTCGTGTTCCGCCAGGCCACCGACCAACTCGCTCGCACCGGTGAGTTGTTGCGCATGAACCAGCGCCTCGTCGACCTTCTCCCACGTCTGACCCGTGGCCGAGCCGTGTGGAACGTCGCCGGCCGAGCCGCTGTTGTTCAGCATGTCATCGCAGCTCACGGAGCGGAGCGTGAGATCTGCAATACCGACCGGCCATGGTGGCATGACCGGTGGCTCGACCTTCCGAATCGACCGGGACGAGTTGCTCGGGCGCGTCGAGTTGACCGAAGTGCTCGATGCGCTGTCGGCGGCCGGATTCGAGCGGCATGGACGCGAGAGCATGGCGATGCATCGACCCGGCACACCCGGACGAGAACCCGTCGGTCAAGGTGTCGGTCGACCGGACCGGAACACAGCGCTGGCGATGCTGGTCGGGCGGGCACGGCGGCACCGCGATCGACGCAGTGATGGTTGCCAAGTCGATGCCGGTCGGCGACGCGATCCGCTGGCTCAACGACCACCACGCGCACCTCGACACCATCACCCGCCAACCCGCACCGCCGTCCAAGCCGATTGGTCGGCCCGACCCCGAAGTCGCTGGCTATGTCCACCGAGCCCACCGACTCCTGTGGACACCGGCCGGAGAACCGGTCCGCGACTGGCTTCATCGAGCGCGGCCTGGCCGACGACGTCCTCAAGGCGAACGTCGTCGGAGCGGACCCCGGTCGCCGCTACTTGCCACGACCGAAGGGGTTCCCCGGCGGCTCGCCAGCAGCGGTCTACCCGGCACTCGACACGAACGGCGATCCGGTCTACTTCCAAGCACGATTCCTGGACCCACCAGACGGACGACCCAAGTACGACAACCCCGCCCGCCGATGGGCAGCCAACCCGCGCGTCGCCTGGATGACCCCGCCCGACGGCGCGACCGAACGGCGTCCGCTCGTGGTCACCGAGGGAATCGCCGACGGACTCATCGCCGCACAAGCAGGCTTCGCAGCGGTCGGCGTGCTCGGCTCCCAGTACCCCGACGCCCGAGTCGCCCACGCCATCGCCGAGCACGCTCACGACCGGTCCATCGTCATCTGTTTCGATGCCGACAACGCCGGCCGGCGGGGTGCAGAACGCCTCGCCGAGATCCTCGACGAACGCGGAGTCGCGAACCCCACCGTCATCGAACCACCACCGGAGCAGGACCTGACCGACTGGGCACGACACGACCCCAACTGGGCCGACGCCATCGACCCCCCGATCATCCCGCACCTGGACACCGCCCATCTTCAACCCGTCGGCGACCTCGGCGTCGGTCTACCCCTTCCAGGATGACTCGAACTCGCGTACGATGGCAGAGACTTCCGAAGACACCCATGAACAGATGTCGTTGTTCGGCTCGATCGACGACATCGACGAACTGCAAGGAGTCGAAGATGCTGGAACTCTCACGACGCCATCTCAGGACAGCGATCTGGGCGGCACTGGAAACGGATCGACCCGATCCGGCACCGCTGGCTGCAGGAACACCCACACTCGGCGTCGATGATGAACCAACTGGTGACCGACGCGACCGACCTCTGGATCGCAGCCGACCAGCAACGCCAAGACCATTCGACGGCACCCTCGATCTGGACGGCGATCGAACCCGACGAAATCGAAGCAACGGTGATCTCGACCCTGCTCGAAACACCGGACCTCTGGCCGGAACTCGAAACACAATTTCCACGGACCGCTACGACGGAGCAGGTGAGCAGCGGGGTCGAGTCGCCGATCCCGGCTTCCGGCCCGACCCGGCGCGGCTGGCACCAACCGGCCTGACCCAACGCGTCGAACGCAACGTCGCCGTCGTCGAACTCCTCGACCAACTCCGGTCGAGCGGACGCGACATCACCCACGCCGATCGGCAGGTGCTGTCGGGCTGGACCGGATGGGGCGCCGCACCCCGACTGTTCGAACCGGGTGATGAAACGCTCGCCTCGGCACGCAAGCAGCTCGACGAGAAGTTCGACGACCGGGCGTGGGCGGCCGCGGCGCATTCGACGCTCAATGCTCACTTCACCGACCCGAACATCACGGCGGCGATGTGGGATCTCGTCACCGCCACCGGCTTCGAGTCCGGTCGCGTGCTCGAGCCCGGCTGCGGTTCGGGGAACTTCATCGGCACCGCACCCCAAGCGGTCGAGAGAAGGCTCGGAGTTCGTCGGGATCGAACTCGAACCGATCACAGCGGCCGTCGCTCAGGCGCTGTACCCGATGGCCGACATCCGGCCCGTCGGCTTCGAGACCGTGCGTGACATCGACGGGTCCTACGACCTGGCGATCGGCAACGTCCCGTTCGGCAAGTACAGCGTCTTCGATCCGCTCCACAATCCGGACCGACTGTCGATCCACAACCACTTCCTCGCCAAGAGCCTCGCCCTCACCAAACCCGGTGGCATCGTCGCCGCGATCACTTCGCGGTACACCCTGGACGCCCGCAACCCGGCACCACGACGATTGCTTCAGTCTCACGGAGACCTGATCGCAGCCATCCGTCTCCCGAGCGGCGCGCACCAACGCCTTGCCGGCACCGCAGCGGTCACCGACATCCTGGTCTTCCGGCGGCGAGGCCCGGAGGAGACACCGGCCGCTTTCGACTGGGAAACGACTGACACCGTTCATGTGGTCGACGGTGAGGTCCGTACGAACTCGATCTTCACTTCGCACGGTCGAGGTGTCGTGATCGGCGCGTTCCGATCGGGACGGGGCATGTACGGCAACGACGAACTTCTCGTTGATCAACCCGACGGCGGCTGGCAACCAGCGCTGCAATCAGCCGTCGACCAACTCACCCACACCGTCGACGGTACGTTCGACCCGACGCCGCCTCGCCCGCAGCCTCCACCACCACCCGACATTGCAGGGCACACCCTCGTCGCAGGCGAACTGTTCATCGGTGACTCGGGCCGAGTCATGGAGTACCGGCCTTCCGGCCCGACCGCCGTGCCCAGCAAGAACCGCTCGCTTCTTCGTCGGCTCCGCAGCCTCGTCGAACTTCGCGACACAGCCCGCTCCGTGATGGATCTCCAATCGCACGGCACCAGCCCGGGCGCAGTCCTGGCCTGGGAGGACGCCCGAGCCGACCTCAACGATCGCTACGACAACTACGTCCGGATCTGGGGACCGATCAACGCGTTCACGCTCACCTCGTCGGGCCGCAGGTCGATGTCGAGCCCGCAACGCTTCCGCAAAGACCCCGGATGGGGACTCGTCTCGGCGCTCGAAGTCTTCGACGACACCTCCCAGACCGCCACCAAGGCTGCGATCTTCGAACAGTGGCTGATCACGCCGCAGCGCACACACGCCGGTGCCGAAACATTGCCCGAAGCCCTCGCCACATCGCTCGCAACGCATCGCAGCGTCGACATCGACTTCATTGCCGGGCTCCTCGCCAGCGACGCCGATCACGTGCTCGCCGAGCTACGTCAAGCCGGCCTCATCCACCTGTCCCCACCGAATCCCGAGGACGACGGCGACGTGTGGATCGACGCACAGAGCTACCTCTCCGGCAACGTTCGAACGAAGCTCCGCACCGCTGCGACCGCAGCAGAAACCGACGACCGGTATCAGATCAACGTCGAAGCGTTGAAGGAAGTCGTGCCGGAGTGGATCCCAGCAGAGGCGATCAGCGCCCGGCTCGGTGCGGTCTGGATCGACGAAGACACCGTCCGGCAGTTCCTGGTCGACACACTCGCCGCACCCGACTACGTCAAGGTCGAACACGCCGCCCTCGTGGGGGAGTGGTCCGTGTCCGCCGCCTGGTCGGCCCGCTCCGCAGTCGCTGCATCCACCGAGTGGGGCACCAGCGAAGCCGACGCCTACCGGCTCGTCGAGGACGCCCTCAACCTTCGCGCCACGATCCTCTACCGAGAGGACTCCGACGGCAAACGAGTCAAAGCCATCGCACGAGACGATGGCCGCCAACGACAAGCGGACCGAGATCGAGGACCGCTTCGCCGACTGGGTCTGGGAAGACCCCGAACGCGCCGCCCGACTCGAAGCCGTCTTCAACGAACGCTTCAACTCCACCGTCCTGCCGACATGGGACGGCACTCACCTCGGCGAACTCGTCGGCCTCTCCGCCACCTTCCAACCCCACAAGCATCAGACCGACGCCGTCTGGCGAATCATGGGCACCGACTCATCCACACTGCTCCCACACCGGGTCGGGGCCGGCAAGACCGCCGCCATGGTCATCGCCGGCCGTCAACTGAAGCGAACCGGACAGATCACCAAACCGCTGTACGTCGTGCCGAACCACATGCTCGACCAGTTCTCACGAGAGTTCTCACAGCTCTACCCGACCGCCCGAGTCCTCGTCGCCGGCAAGGACGACCTTGCCCGAGACGCCCGCCGCACGTTCGTTGCCCGATGCGCGACCGGTGACTGGGATGGCGTCGTCATGACCCAGTCGACGTTCTCGCGAATCGAGACATCGATCGAGACTCAGACCGACTTCATCCGCGACCAACTCACGATCTTCGACGAGGCCGCCCACCGAGCATCCGAGGGCGACAACCGGGCCGCAGCGAAAGCGATCGAGAAGGCCAAGGCCCGTTTGAACTCGTCGCTTGCCACCTTGTTGAACACCGAGACCGACGTGCAATCGGTGACGTTCGAGCAACTCGGCGTCGACTATGTGTTCGCCGACGAGGCCCACGCCTACAAGGGGTTGCCGTTCTTCACGAAGCTGCCGATCGGCACGTCATCGTCGAAGCGGGCGACCGACATGTGCATGAAGCTCGACTGGCTCCGCTCCCAGTACGGGCCCAAGGTCGCCACGTTCGCCACCGGGACACCGATCGCGAACTCGCTCGCCGAGATGTGGGTCATGAAGCGATTCCTCGCCCCCGACACCCTCGACGAGATGGAGATGATGTCGTTCGACTCCTGGGCCGGCACGTTCGCCCGCTCCGTCACCAACATGGAACTCGCACCCGAAGGAGGACGCTTCCGACTCAACACGCGCATCGCCAGCTTCGACAACGTCCCGGAACTCCTCACCATCTTCCGATCCTTCGCCGACTTCCTCCCCGAGAACGCACTCGACTCACTCAACGTCCCCGACCTCGTCGACGGACAGGCCGAAACCGTGCTCGTTCCCGCCACCGATCAACTCCGCAACCTGATCGCCGAACTCGGCGAACGCGCCGACGACATCCGAGGACCGCGGCGTCGACCCGACCGTGGACAACATGCTCAAGGTCTGCAACGACGGCCGACTCGCATCGCTCGACCTCCGCCTCATCGACCGAACCCAACCCGTCGACACCGGCAAAGTCGACCACGTCGCCCAACGAGTCACCGACCTCTGGCAGCAGTACCGGAACACCGAGTACCTGGACACCACCGGCGCACCGTCGACCCAGTCGGGCGCGCTGCAGGCCGTGTTCTGTGACAAGGGCACGCCCGGCTCGGCACGCGACGTTCACGGTCTACGACGAACTCAAACGACAACTCGTGCAGCGAGGCATGGATCCGGAGCGGATCGCGTTCATCCATGACGCCAACAGCGACACCGCCAAGGCCCGACTGTTCACCGCCTGCCGAGACGGCGACATCGATGTGATCGTCGGCTCCACCGACAAGATGGGCGTCGGCACCAACATCCAGAACCGCCTCGTCGCCCTCCATCACATCGACGCCCCGTGGCGACCCGCCGACATCGAACAACGAGAAGGCCGAGCGCTCCGCCAAGGCAACCAGAACCCCGAAGTCCACATCATTCGCTATGTCACCGAAGCGTCATTCGACCCGTACATGTGGCAGACGCTGGAACGCAAAGCGCGCTTCATCGGCCAAGTCACCCGCACCGGCGAGATCGACCCCACCATGCGCTCGGTCGACGACCTCGACACCGACGTCGTGCTCTCCTACGCCGAACTCAAAGCCATCGCCACCGGCAACCCCCTCGTCCAACGACACGCCGAAGTCGCGTCCGAACACGCCCGCCTCACCCGTCTCGCCGTCAACCACGCCAAGACACAGCGAGAACTCCCACGCCGGATCGCCAGCCTCCAACGACAGCACACCGAAGCGACCGACCGCATCGAAAGACTCACCGAGATCGACAGCCGACGGCAGATCACCCGAGGCGCTGAATTCGCGTACACCGACGCCGACGGCACGGTCGTCAGCGAACGCGCAGACGGCGGGAGACGCCTCCGTGAGCGCCTCGTCGCACTGCGCGGCACGCACGACTGGGCACCCGTCGGGACGCTCGGCGGAATGCAACTCACCGGCAGGCAACGGCCCTCGCACCTGATCCCTGGGTTCGAGGTAGCGATCGACGACACCGGCTTCTCGCCGACCGGATGGAACACCGCAGCGCTCTGGGACGCCGCACCCCACACCCTCATGACCACCCTCGAACGACGCATCGAGAAGATCCCCGAAGAGATCGACATCTCGAAACAACGACAAGCGACCTGCGAGGAACAGATCAGCCGGGCGTCCGAACTCGTCGGCCACATCTTCCCGCACACCGAGCAGGTCGACACACTCACCGCCGAACTCGAGGCGCTCTCGACCGAACTCGCCGGCCTCGACGCTCCGCCCGATCCGCCGCCGCCTCCAACACCCGAGCCGCCGTCCATCGACCTGTAGCCGGGTCCAGGTGGGCGCTTCGACGCGGTCGAGTCAGAGCCTTCGCTGACGACGCAGAAGTTCGTTCAACTCCGGCAGCGCCTCGTGGTCCTTCTCGCGACCCGCGAACTCTTTCGAAGCAACAATGTCGTCCAGCGACGCCAGGAGCACCGACAGTTCGCCGACCTCGTAGCCGACCGCACGAGTCACGAGGTCGGAGTAGCCGTGCCGATCACCGGATCGGTCACGCAGCTCGACGAGGAGGTCGAGAGGGCCAGCGTCAGTCATCCAAGTCGACGACCCGAAAGCCAACAGTGTCTGAGCGTCGATCGTGACCGGCAACTGGCTTGCTTCCTCGTCAGACATCCCACCGACCCGCAATCGCGCATTCAACTCGACGAGCGCATCCCGCCATCCGTCCAAGGTTCTCAGTCGTCGTATTCGGAACGCAATCGACGTCGGCCGTCTTTCGTTCGGCGCCATGAGCGCGAGCAGCAAGGCCACCGACGAGTAGGTACTCGACCTCGTGACGGTCGAGCGTGGCCAGGACCCGATCGGGGTCGAACGAAGTCCCGACGTCGTCAGGCACCGGACGCAGCTGGCGTGCGACTCGCGTTGATCTCGTCGACGAACGCGATCACCTTCGCAGGCGTGTCGAGCCGACGGCCGTCCCGCGTGATCGAGACATCGTCGTCCGTGGGCGGCAGGTCGCCAGCGAGATCGCGGGCACTCTCAGTTCTGCCGATGGAACCAATGCTCATGAGCACATCGTACTCGTTGAGCGAACACCGAGGGATCGTGGCTCGTTGAGATCAGTTCCTAACGGCCGCCGACCGGCAAACGCTGACCGGCTCGTAGTCCCAGGTCAGGCATGAGGAGGTCGGCGTTCGCCACGTTGCTCCAGCCCTGCATGAGCGTTGTACTCTCGGCAACGATGAACGTTCTGATGGATTCGAGCTGCTTTCGGTGGAGCCATTGTGGTTGCTCATCGATCAGCACTCCGTCCTCGAGTCGGATGCGTAGCCTTCCTCGCTCGCCTCTGAACTCGATGTGCAGGTGCGGCGGCGGGTGGTCCTGACTGTTCATACGCACTTCCAGGTTGCCGTGAATAGTCCAGGCGTCGCTGACCAAGGCGACAAGAAAGCCGTCCGCTCCGTACCCCATCTCGCACCGTTGCCGAATTGATACAGGCCATTCCTTCGAGGCGGTTCACGACTGTTCCGGAGTCAGCCAGCCATTTTCAACGGCTTCGTCCCATTCGGCTTTGCCAAACAATTCGATCGGTTGGTCAGGTTGTCGCACCACTTCGGGTTGTCGGGGTAGCGACTCATGCCATCCATCATGCCTTGGCGACTGACGTGTGGATGTTGCCGTGGGCTCTCCACGTCCCCACTATCGGCGACCGTTTCCGACGGTCCGGTCGTGTGTTGACGGCATAGTCGGTTTGCAGCGCCAGATGGGCTACGCCTCGTCCGAGTCATGCACCTCTGACGAGGCCGACGTTCCCCGGAGTGTGCCGTTGGCAGGGGATGCCGTCAGAACAACGGCCCGATGTCGAGCGGTGGAGGAGGCGTCTGTTGAGCCCGTGCCGCCGCTGGAGCGGCGCAGGGTTGACGGTCGGTGACGGCGATCTCGGAAACCGCATCGAGCCAGGCGAGGCCGTCCGGATCATCGTGGTGCTTGGACCATCCGTTGATGGCGTTCTCGACGTCGGTTTCGTTCTCGAAGACGCCGAGGACGGTGACGGTGCTGGTGCGGTGGTTGACGGTGTGTAGTTCGCCGCTTCCTGTGTTCCAGCTCACGCGCCACCGGTCGACGCTTCCTCGGGACTGCCAAGCGTGTCCGAAGTCGACGTCGATCGCTCGCCGGGATGGGAGTTCGGTGATCCAGGTACCGAGCGGTTCGTTGCCGCGATCGGGTCGCCGTGGATGCTGCATGAGGTGTTCGACGCGCTGGTCGCGGTTGAGAGTTCGCGTGTCGAGACGCAGCGGGTGGCCCAGTGATTGGGCCCACTGCCGGTCGTCGTACTTCTCCGCCCAGATATCGGGCCCGACGTGGATGCAGTCGCCTCGGGCCGATTCGAACCCGTCCTCGAATCCGTCGAACTCCTCACTCCAGTACCGCTCGACGGTGGTCCCGTAGGACTCTTCGGGCCAGTTGAACCAGATCGGTTCGCCGATGTCGGGCATCGCGCTGAGTTCTCTGAGTTGTGGCTGACGTTGGAGGAAGGTGCCGGTGTCGATCGCGTGGGCGATGTCGGAGTCGTGCGGCATGGTGGCGTAGATGCCAGCGCTGGCTGCGTTGACGATGTCGTCTTTGGTGAGCCAGGCGTCGGGGTGTTCGACGACGATCAGTGCGGTCGGTGGGACCTTGAGCGCTCGAAGCCGTTGAGCGTCAACGCTGCTGAGTCGGGTGACGGCGAGGGACTCGTCAGCGACCTCGGCCAGCGCCGTGGGTGGTGGTCCGGTGCCGGCGTCGACGATCACGACGCCTTCGTGGTGACGGATCCACTCGGCGAGGTCGGCCAGCGGACCGTCGCCGAGTTGGCGGGGCGTCTCGCGTCCGCCGTGCGGGACGAGCGCCACGCGGGGAGCGACTTGGACGGCAGCGGCCGAGAGGATCTCGTCGGTCGTTCGACTGTCGGCTTGTTCGAGGTCGAGGACGCCGTGCTTGCTTCTGCGAAGTCCGAGTGTGACGTCGAGGTCACCGCCGAGGTCGATCAGGATGACGTGGCGGGGATGCTGGAATGCGAGTTGTGTGGCAGCGACGGTGGTGCCGACACCTCCTCGTGCTCCCCACAGGACGATGGTTTGGCCCGGTGTGCTCGCCATGGTCATGCCGCCTCGTGGCCAACGAGTTCAGCGAGTTGTGCTGCGGCACGGTGGGCGCCGACTCGAACCGCGTTGCTGCCGGCCTGGCTCGCCGAGGCGGTGCTCGACGAGTTGGAGCCAGCGGTGGCGGGGGAGTTGACCGCTGTTGACGGCGTGGGCAACTCGTTCGAGTTCCATCACGGCGAAGACCTGTGGCTCGAAGTCGCGGACGGCGATCTGGATTCGGCTGGTGTCGATGCTCACGATGACCGGGTGGGTGTTTCGCTGGTACCGGCGGCACTCGTTGCGCACCTCGGGTTCGAGGACTCGCCTGCTGGTGCGGAGGCGGGTTGCGAGGTCCGAGATCAGCGGTCGGTGGCGTCCGTTCTCCGAGACGGGTTCGTGTTCGGGGTCGATGGTGGCGAGGAGGTGGCCTGCGGCTGCCCAGAGTGCGGAGTAGGCGTCGTCTCGCCGCTGCCGTGGGCTGAGGGTTGCTTCGATCCGGATGAGGGACGGCAGAAGTGCGATGAGCAGGACGGTGGTGGCGTCGGCGTCGTCGGCCTGGTGGCGTCGGATGAGCGCTTGGACGATCGGGTTCTGCCGCGCTGTCGGCGTTACGCAGATGTCCAGGATCTCGTCGATACCGAGGCCGGCAAGTGCTGGGTCGGTTGCCCAGCGCTCTTTGATTCGGCGGTGTCGGCTCGGTGCGAGGCACCGGTGGTAGCGACGGTCGAGTTGCTGGTGGATGGGGTGCTTGTGTGGGTGGTGGATGGCCATGGCTCGAACTCCTGGTGGAAGTGGTCGGATTGGTTCGAGTGCCACCGTGAACGTGTTCGGTCACGGCAACCCGCACGCCGAGACGAGTCAGCGCCGATTCGCGTTTCTGTGCGACGGATAGGCTCCTGACCTGGGGAGATGCGCGTTGGCGTGCGTATTGACGCCCAGATTCTTCAGAAGATTTCTTGTGGAGTGAGGGTTGACGTGAACGATGTTCGGCTTCATCGCTGGCATGAGTTCCCCAGCGTCTGTGTCTCCTTCGTCCGGGTCGATGTCGCCGATCGAGACGGTCCTGTTGTCGTTGCTCGCCGCAGCGATGGCGGCCGCCGTCACGGTGTGGCTCGGTGCCGTGGTGTCTGCGATCGTCGTCGGAAGCGGCGTGCCGCCGATCGGGCTCGGCGATGCTCTCCGAGCGATCCCGTCGCTCTTCCAACGGCCCGGTGATCCGTCGGCTGCATGGCCGCCTGACGCCGTGGGGGTGATCGCCGGTCCGGTGATCTTCTGGGTGACGACGGTCCTTGCGGCGCTGCTCATCGCGACGGTTCTCGTCGGGCTTCGGTTGGTGTGGCAGTCGTTCTCGTCGGGGCGTCGCCGGCTCGGTGTCGATGCTCACGCTCGCTTCGCGAAGCGACGGGAGTTGCGGCCGTTGATGATTCGTGAGCCGGTGCCGGGACGGTTCGTGCTCGGGGTCTGGGGCAAGTGGCTGCTGGCGACGGAGAACCGACGGTGGGCATCGCCGAAGCACACCGGTGCTCCGGAAGCTGCTTGCTCGGCTGACCGGCGAGTTGCGATCGGGCCAGCAGGGCGACGTGACGTCGATCGCGATTGCCGGACCGACGCGGTGCGGCAAGACGTCGCAGTGCGCGATTCCGGGACTGCTCGACTGGCGCGGTCCGGCGATCGTGCTCAGCGTCAAACGCGACCTGATGGACGCGACGATCACGCGCCGCCGCGATGCTCGGCGACGTCCGCGTGTTCGACCCCGGCGGCTTCTTGAAGGAGAACCGAGGGTGCGGTCGCAGATCGAGGAACACGAGATCGCGAAGTGGTCACCGTTGCGGTCGGCGCACACCGCAACCGGCGCGAAGAAGGCGGGCGAAGCGATGTCGTCGTGGACACCCGAAGGCCGGTGTCGATGGCGGCATGGACTTCTGGACGACGCAGGGCAAGTTGCTGTTCACCGGACTGCTCGGTGCGGCGGCGTTGTCGGCGCGACCGTCGATGCACGAGGTCGCCAAGTGGGTCTACGACATGACACGTCCGGACCCGAATGCGTCTGACACGCCGAGTGGCAAGAAGAAGGAGAAGCCGTGTCCGCCGCTCGATCGGCTCAACGCAGCGTTCCAGAACCCTGCGACCGAAGGAAGCAGCCGACTCCGGTATCCGGCATCTCCGGTCGATCTGGAACAAGCCCGACGACCGGATCATCGCGTCGGTGTACGCCACCGCGCAGACCGTGTGCGATCCGTGGCTCGACCCGAACGTCGTCGCCGCGACGGACCTGACCGACGGCAAGGGGGAGTGGATCGACCTCGACTGGCTGCTGAACACCGGCGACCGGAGGGCGAGGGAGCGAACACGCTGTACCTGCTCGTCAGCCTCGACGACTACAAGCGCCTCGCACCGGTGCTCGCCGGACTGCTGTCGGACCTGAAGTCGCAGGCGTACGAGTGGGACATGCAGGGCCGACCGTTCCCGGCACCGCTGCTGATGTTGATCGACGAGGCCGGCAACATGCCGCTCTCGTGGCTCCCCGAGGTGTCATCGACCTGCGCCGGAATCGGTATCCAGCTCGTCACGGTCTGGCAGTCGCTCGCCCAGATCCACGAG
The DNA here is from genome assembly GCA_963797925.1 of Ilumatobacteraceae bacterium. Taxonomy (GTDB): domain Bacteria; phylum Actinomycetota; class Acidimicrobiia; order Acidimicrobiales; family Ilumatobacteraceae; genus Ilumatobacter_A. Next base: position 1,975,746 of record CAWCQZ010000004.1, read on the forward strand.
GCGTACGGCAAGCGAGCCGACATCTTGCTCACCAACCACGCAACCAAGCTGTTCTTCCCCGGAGCGTCGGACGACTCGACGCTCGGCTACGTCTCGAAGATCGTCGGCGACGAAGAGATCGAACGCCGATCCTGGTCGAACGATCTTGGCGGCGGTCGGCGATCGATCTCTGGCCAGCAGAATCGGGAACCGCTGGTCCCGTACTTCCTCGCGCGTCTCCCCAAGTACGGATCTGCGCTCGCTCATCCACTCGAACCTCCCGCCCGCTCACGTGCAGGGACGCGAGTGGTGGCGCATCAAGCGTCTCGCAGCGATGGGCCCACCGAATCCGCAACGTGAGCGTCGCGGCGCTGGGCAGTGGTCCGTGGACGCCGACCCCCGGACCGAGCACCGGACACGACCAGAAGCGTCGGACCCGGTGAACAGGCGACGTTGTTCGACGACGCCGAGTCCGACGGTCGAGGTGGCGTCATGAAGCGCCAGCGAGTCGACCACGCAGCAGTCGATCGACGAACTCCACGCGCAGTTGGCCGAACGTGTCGGCGCCATGACCTCGACCGACGAATGGCTCGCCTACCTCGATGCCGCACGAGCATTCCATCGGTACTCGCCACAGAACCAGATGCTCCTCGCACTCCAGGGGGCAGAGGGATACGTCGCCTCCTACCGAAACTGGACACGCATCCCGGCGACCGATGGCGGAACGTGCCAGGTGGCGAAAGGCGAGAAGGGACTCGCGATCCTCGCGCCGATGATCTCGAAGTCCGTCGAGGTCGACGACGACACCGGCGAGGAAACCAGCCGCAAGCGGCTCCGAGGGTTCCGCACGGTGCAGGTGTTCCACCAGGGCCAACTCGTGTCGCCGCCTGCGATCCCGGAGCCGCAGATGCCCGAACTCCTCACCGGGCCAAATCGCTGGCAACACGTCTGGTCTGCCGTCGTCGGTCAACTCGAAGACGACGGCTACACGGTCGCACTGCACTCCCGATCGCCGATCGAGAAGTGGAACGGGATGACGACGTGGGGCGAGCGATCCGTCAAGGTTGCCGACGACCTCGAACCGCCACAGCGGATCAAGACGCTGCTGCACGAGTGGGCACACGTGCAACTCGGTCACGAGCACCGCCTCACCGGCGACCGGGATGTCAAGGAGGTCGAGGCGGAGTCGGTTGCGTACCTGCTCTCGCAGACGATCGGCCTCGACTCGCAGAGCTACTCGATCCCGTATGTGACCGGATGGGCAGGCGGCGACGCCGAACTCGTCCAGTCCACCGCCGAGGCGGTGCTGACTACGACCAAGCGCCTTGTCGACATTCTCGAATCCGACCTCGGCATCGAACTGACCCCCGATGCGCTCGATCACGCCACTCCAGTCGGCGGCGACAACGTGACGGCGCTTCCGAACCAAGAGCCCCAGCCAGCAGAGGTGACAACGCCAGCATCGGTCGCTCACGTGGACCAACAGAGCTTGCCGATCGACGAGATACCCTCCCAACGCTCGGCTCGACCCGGACTCGATCCCGCCACGATGACCGACGCCGAGTTCGTACTCGCCGTGAAGGAACGGCTCGAACCCGAACCCGCCCGTCGGCTCATGTCGATCGTCTACGAGCCAGACAACGCCGGCGAAGCCGGCGGCGAGTTGGCCGGTCTCGGCTGGGGCGACGCACCAGTTGACGACGTAGCGGCTGTAGATGTCGATGATCACGAACAACTCGTAGTACTCGCCGCGGTTCGGGCCCTTCAGCTTCGTGATATCCCAACTCCACACCCGGTTCGGTCGGGTGGCGATCAGCTCGGGTTTCTTCTTCGCCGGGTGCGTGCGCTGGCGGCGTCGCTCGCGGTTCTCGCCAGCGATCCGCAACAAGCGGTACATGGTCGAGATCGAACACAGATAGACGCCGTCATCGAGCAGCCGCGCCCAGATCTGAGCCGGTGCGAGATCACAGAACTCCGCAGAGCGCAGCACCCCCAGGACGTGTTGTTGCTCGGCTTCGGTGAGCTTGTTCGGCGGCGCCGGCCGAGGCGCCGGCGGGCCCAGTTTGGGTGGTCGGCAACGCCGGTAGTGCGAGGCACGAGGCTGGCCGAGCAGGCCACATGCTCGCTTGGTCGACGTGGCCGAGGCGAGGTCATCGAGGTGGGCGTCGATCACTGCTTGTACTTCGGATCGATCGCCGTCCTAATGGCGGAAGCCGGAATCACAGCGAGCCAGACAGCCCGAGTGCTTCGACATCTCGGAGTCGACGACGCCAAGATTCGCATCGCGCTCTCGACGCCGATGCCTCACGACGCCGAGCGACCGAACCTGTGGACCACCGAGGAGGTGGACGTCGCGCTGGGAGTCGAGGTAGCGGCGACCGCCGAGTCACGGATCGAGCGAGTCGAGGCCAACGCGAACCATGACCTGATCGTGCAGACGTACCGAACGGCCGAGCCCGCACGAGTGGCCGCCCTCGCCTACGGCCTCGGCGTGGAGTGTCCGGACGTGATCCGCATGTGCGTCAACAGCCGACCCGATCCGACTGCCGCCTTCGAGATCGCCGTCTCAATGCACCCCGGTGACACCGGGGCAGCAATCGCAGAGCTGCGTAAGACCTGGCCGAACCCGCCCGGAGGGTGGGACGCCTACCTACCGACGACAGCGCCAGTGCTCCCCGCAGCGAGCGCCGAGGTCGACGACTACGCGTCGACCCAAGCCATCCTCGACGAGTGGTACGGCCTCGACACCGTTGCCTCCCCGCCGCCCGCACCGGAGCATTCGATCACATGAGCCACACAGCGACGGACCCGCTCCATGACGCTCTCGACGCATTCCTCGGAACCGTCTTCTGGTCCGACGACGAGGTCACCCTTGAGGACGCTCTGGCCGAGGCGATCGACGACTGGGTGGCGATGGCGTCGGCGGAGTTCAACGGATCGCATCCGTTCATCGACGGTGGGAGCGATGACGCTCTGCGGTCGGGACTGATCCAGATGGCGGCTGCAGTCGAGGTGCTTTCTGATCAGCTACTACCAGGAATGACGCTCGCGATCGCGCTCTCGAATGCAACGACCGACTGGTTGGACGAAGCCTCTTGAAGGGATCGGCGACGCTCCGGTTCGACACCTGGACCAGATTTCATTGAACCCCGATCTGGGCGGTTGATACGTGACCATCAAGTGGTCACGCCAGGTCGAAGCGAAACGCGCGCCGTGTGGATCTGGGCTAGATCGACGCAAAGCTGCGAGGAATGAACACCCCAGCGGAGCAACTCGCTCACTATCTGTACAAGCCGCAGACCGCCCCAGGTCCCGGCGTCACTACCAGCTATTCATCTCTGTGGCTCGCAGTGTTTGACGCCCACGTCGTCGGCGGACAGCGATCGGTGGACGGGCACAGTCATCGACGACGATCCGCAAGCGAAGTGGCTCGCTGCTGTCGGGTACGTCGCCCTTCTAGACCAGTTGGGGAAGTCGGTTAAGCGACCGTCGAGACCAGCCACATCCGGCGTCGCTCTGATCAAGACGCTGGAAGCGTTCAGTGCGCTCACCGCTGACGAACGCCAGACGATCTACGCCCTTCGTTGCGCCGTGGCGCATGACTACTCCTGGCCAATCCTGGCGGGGCTGGCAAGCATCTTTTCCGGTTGGAGTGGGATCAAGTCTCGCCAGTAATCCAGTTACCGCTTACGCCCTGGGATGGGAACTTCTCGAACCCGGCGATCGACACCGACACGCTCGACACGATCGTCAACCTGTGGGCGGTGACGCAACTCGCCGAGGATGTCGTCGACGAGATGTTCACGGCCTACGAAGCGGGCGACCTCGAGTTGGCCGTGACGGCCGAAGAAGCCGAGCACAGGTACTTCGTTCAGATCAGCTAGCGCTGGTATACCTCGGTGCCGTGCGGTTAGAGCATCATCACCTTCGATGCGGGGTCATGCAGTAGCCGCCGCTCTCCGTCGTGAGACCTCAACAGTGATACCAGTCCGCAAGCGGCCCGCCCCTATACGTTCGTGCCGTGGACGAGATGGCTGACGAGGATCAGTTGCGCACCTTCAGCAATTGGATGCTGCGTGGCGTGGGGCACGGAGAAGAATTCGCGGACATCGCCCGGCCACCCGGCGCAGGCTCTGTGCTCGCCACCCTCCTTGATGCGCCGCTCACACTCCGCGATCCTCGATACCGGTCGAGCGACGCACAGTTCCTCTTCGAGTGTCTGCGGGGGTACATGGCAATCTCATCAGCGCAGATGCGAGGCGTTGCGGCGGTGCTACAGGCAGGACCGCCCGTGCAGTTGCATCCGCTGATGACACTCATCCGCGCGCAAGCCGAGGCGTGCGGCGGCGCATGGTGGCTGCTCGGCCCGCTGCTCGACGACGACGGAGAGGACGCCTCGACTTCCGACGTGGAGCGACTTGCCATCGTCTGTGACGTGCTTGACCGGTCACAGCTGACGCGCCTCGATCAGCTTCGGGTGCGCCTCAAGCGCCGGCGAGTCGATGATGTGTCGCCGGGCGGCGGTGATGACGAGGTGGTGCTGCGATCGTTCGAGGCCGATCTGCAATCACGCCACGGCGACGACGGTCTGAAGTGGGACCGGCGCAAAGACGGCACACCGAGGAGGATCATTGGCGTTGGACGTGCTCAGGCTCCGAGACTCACCGAACTAGCGACGTTGGCTGTGGACTACGCATACGGCCAGGGACACCGAGGCAAGGGCATGGACTACTACAAGATGCTCTCCGGCTACGCCCACGGTTCGATCGAGATGTTCTTCTCGCACGGCCAGACACCGCAGACATCTCTCGTGCGACTCGTCGATGCGAGCAGTGCCGACGTCCGCAAACTAGGCAGCCTCGTACTTCGCATTCACTGGACTCTGCTCAGTTCGCTCGTGCAGATCACCGGCCGCGACGGCGGCGAGGTCGACGCCTGGGGCGACGAGTGGTGGGACTCGACACTCGGCGACGGTACGGACGACACCCGCTCTCATCACGACGAGTGACTTTCCGAGGATTCGACGCTGGAGCTCCGACATGCGGGAGCGCTTGAGGCCGAACCACATCGCGCCTGGGGCGGCAGAGTTGGAACAGCGGCTACAGCACCGTCATCGCCACGCACTACGACGTCGGAGTTCTAGTGCCCGCAGGATCTTTCGCAGAACAGACCGGCGGCATCCCCCGAAGCTCCGGTCTGCTTCCGATTCCGAATGTCGGCCACCAGGTCGTCGGGATCGCTGTTGCAGGACTGAGCCTTCGACCGGGTTCGGACCAGCTCAGAATCAGTCATTCGTCCCTTCGTGGAATCGATGGAGTCGGTGCTCCTTTGAAGATTCACATCCGGAACGAAAGATCCGCCTCTGGTTCGATCGTCGATGGATCGGCGAAAATGGAAAGGCGTTCGTACTCGCTCGCCATGCGAGCATCCGATGGTGGCCGCCCGAGGGGGTGTTCAGAGTCGACATCGGCCCGTTCGCGATAGGCGGCAACCTCGATGATCGCAATATGTAGCAATCCACCGTCGATCGGTTGGTCCAGTTGCGCCATCTCCCTGATGAGAGTCTCGACCCACGGCTCGCAGTTGCTGACGGCGACGACGGCCAGGTGGTTTGACCGCCGGGCCAAGGCAGCCGCAAGATCCGGATCCTGCCACTGACCCCAGTCCCACATGGCGACATGAGTCTCGGTGTGTTCAATTCGGGCGTCGAGGTCATCGAGCCGCTCGTGAAGGCGGACGATGTGCTGCTCGATGATCGACGTAGGCAGGTCGGGGTCGTCGAGAGTGGAGCGGAGGGCGAGGAGTTGACGTTCGAGCGGTTCTCGTTCGTCGGTGAGTCGGCGGAGTTCGTGGTGAGGGTCGCGCTGATCGATGGCAGCTTCGATCTCGCCGATGGTCGCGTCCTCGGGCGTGTCGACCATGGTTGCTCGGAGTTCATCGAGCGCTGCTTGGGCGGATGCTGGGAGTGGCTCGGGCCAGTGGTGGAGTGCGTCGGCTTGGTCGGAGATCGCTGTGAGTTCGTGGTGTTCGACGATGTGGGGCCAGTGTTCGAGGATCCAGTCGCGCCGCGCTTCCTGGCTGGCGTTCGCGAACCGGAGGGCTTCGCCCTTCTCCTCGATGGTGAGCTTGCTGTGGAGCAGGGAGTCGATGATCTTGCGCTGGTCGGGAGGTGCGATCGCGAACATTGCGTCGAGTTCTTGCAGGCGCTCTCGTGCGGTTCGTAGCTCGATCGGCATGAACGTCTCGGGTGTCGGCGACGGCCGGTGTTCGGCAAGCCAGGTGTGAGCGTCGAGCGCTCGGTCCATGTGGGCTCGCCATTCAACGAGGTGGGCGGAGCCGGTGGGTGCTGGTCCGTAGCCGTGTGTCGCAGGGTCGAGTTGCTGGGTGTCTCGCCATACAGCGAGGGCTCGGATCTCGTCGTCATAGACGACCGCACCGGCCGGGTCTGTCGGCCGGTGTCCCAGCCGGGTGTCGAGCCAAGGTGGTGGTGTGGCTCGGAGCTGGTGTGTGAGTTGTCGGGTCCGGTGTTCGATCGCCGCTGGGACGATTGCGGGTTCGTCCGGGTTGATGCCGTGCTCGGCGAGGGCGCTGTTCCACTCGGTGACGTGATGGCCGATCGTCTCGCCGAGGTCGTCGAGATAGCTCTTCGCCCGTTCGCCGATGTCGGCGGGTTCGGGATGGTCGATCGGCTTGAGGTCGGACCATGGCATGGTGCGAGTTCGGGTGTGTTTGCCGTCGCTGGTCGTGAATTGAACGCTTGCGGCTCCGGTCGTGTCGTGGAGGTGGGTGATGGTGCCGACGTTGTCCCAGTCGAGTGCGTTCACCCGGCCGCCGACGTGCATGAACGACCTATTCGACTTGGCACGTGCGAGGGCTCGTGCAGCGTCGGTGGGGTTCGTGTAGCCGTCTGCTTCGAGCTGTCGGATCGTGTCTCGGATGTGCTGTTGGCGGGCGATGAGGTAGCCGAGGTGATGGTCCTGAGCGACCCGTGCGATCTCGCTCAAGTGCGGTGCCTGTGCAATAGCGAAGCTCTTGGCTTGGGATCGTTCGAGCGTCGTGATGAGGTCGTGTTCGGGGTCGTTGACGTGTTCGGAGGGGAGTGGGATGGCGTGGTCGGTGTGCGGGCGTTCGCCGATGCTGGCGGCGGCTTTGGTGGTGGCGTAGAGGTGTGCGGTGTTGCGGGCGCGGGAGAGGGCGACGTAGCCGGCTTCTCGGTAGAGGCCCGCTGGCCCGACGACGAAGATGTCGTCACACGTCATCCCCTGGGCTTTGTGGATGGTGGTGGCGTATCCGTGATCGACATGCCCGGCTCGGACGTAGGCCCCGGTGAGTCGGATGGTGCGCTGGTTGCCGAGTTGCAGATCGATCTCTTGGGTGTGGTGGTCGATCGAGGTGACGGCGGGCGCCTCGATCCGCAGCGCGACGGGAAAGTCGGTGTTCATGTGCCAGGGGCTGCGAGGCTCGACGTGGACCTTGGCCAGCACCTCCTTGCCCCGCGGGCGCGCGCTGGGGAAACTCGACCCGAACGTCGAAGCGCGGGGCGTCCCGCGGCGGGGGGTGTCCGGGCTCGGCCGCGCCGGCCCGCGTCGAGGGCGTGGCCCCCGCGGCGGAGACATCGGCGCCCGAGGGCGACTCGCCCCCGTCGCACCCGGGGGATCAGCATCGAAGCGGCGGCTGCGGCCAGCGATGCGAGGCGGAGGGATGCGGGCGGGGACACCGAAGACATCAACGGCCCGAAGCGTACGAGGTTACCGCGGCAGCGCACGTGTGTTTTCTCCGAGGTGGACCGCGTCAGGGGTGACGACCTGGTGCATGCGCAGGTCGTGCGGCTGCATCGGGACGTGCTCGATGAGCCCCGGCGCAAGGCAGATTCCCATCCGCATCGCAGACACCTCCGCCAGCGCTCTGTCGTAGTAGCCGCGTCCCTGCCCCAGGCGCCCCCCGGTGCGGTCGAAGGCCAGGCCCGGCACGAGCACGACGTCGACCTCGTCCGGCAAGCTCGCTCGGTCCGCGCGGGCGGGCTCGAGCAACCCGAACCCACCGGGCACCAGCGCATCCCAGCGCGCGACGGTGCCCCAGGCGAGCGCATGCGGCCCAACACACCTTGGGCGACCACCGGGTCCGCGGCGCGAGCGCCTCGAACAGCGGCGCGGTGTCCGGCTCGTGCCGTATGCCGACGAAGAGCGCCACGGCGCGGGCATCCTCCAGCAGCGGCAGCAGCCGGGCGGTCAGCGCTTCGCTCTGGGCGCGTCGCGCGAATGGGTCCAGCGACCGTGCCCGCTGGACCGAGCGCAGCGCAGCCTTGCCCATCACTGCGAGAGTTCGGCGTTGCCCGGATGGGTGGGATCGAGACGGATGCCATTTTGCCAGGCGAGGGCCGCTCGGAGCAGCTGCGTCGCGTTGGTCAGCCCGAGCTTCTGCTTGGTGTTGCTCTGATGGGTCTCGACGGTCTTCACGCTGATCGACAGCTGCTGGGAGATCTCGCGGGTGCGCAGACCCCGTCCCATCAGCTCGAAGACCTCCATCTCGCGGGTACTCAGACGCGCCAGCGGGTCCTCCCCGCGGCCGACCGGGTCAGCCCCGCCCTTGGTCCACGCCGCGCTGAGGCTGGCGCTGACGACCTGCTCGCCGGAGGCGACCTTGCGGATCCCATCGAGCAAGACGCTCGGACTGGAGCTCTTCATCAAATATCCGGCGGCGCCGGTCCGCAGGGCGCGGTCGGCAAAGAGCGCCTCGTCGTGCATCGAGACGACCAGCGAGGGGATCCCCAGCTTCTGCGCGGCAATCCACCGGACGAGTTCCAGCCCGCTCGAGTCGCCCAGCGCCAGGTCCACGACGACGGCGTCGGGCGTCATCAATCCGAGCTTGGTCTTGGCGTCCTCGAGCGAGGTGCCCTCGGCCACGACGTGCAGGTCGGGCTCGGCATCCACGAGTGCACGCAGGCCGTGACGAAACACGGGGTGGTCGTCGACAATCAGAATGTTCTTGGTGGCAGATTCGGTCATGGCTTGGTCCAGGCTCTCAACGGGGTCAGCGGTCGGTCGTCGAGGGAGTCGTATTCGTCATGTTCAGGACGCAGCGCGCGGGTCACCACCACGCGGGTCCCCTCTCGAGGCGTCGAGTAGAAGCGAATGCCAGCGTCGACGGCACGGGCGCGCGCATACATGCTGCTGAGGCCGACGCCGGTCGTCGTGCTGCCGTCGTGGGTCGAGGACAGCCCCACGCCGTCGTCTTCGATCACCAGCGTCAGCGGCTCGTCGATGAGTTCAATCCTCACCTGCGAGGGGCTGCCGTGCCGTGCGGCGTTGGAGATGGCCTCCTGCGCGATGCGATACAGCTGCATCGCGTCTGCATCGCTGACCGCCTCGGAGAGCTCACAAGGTCCTTCGAAGCCGAAGGTGAAGGCGCCGAGTTCGGCGTGCTCGGTGCCGAGGCGCTCGAGCGCGAGCGCGAGGTTCGCCGCGCGAACGTCCCCGGGGTACAGGCCATGCGAAAGGGTCCGCGCCATGTCGAGCGAACGGCTCGCGAGTTCCTCGAGCGTCTGCAGGGACTCGTTCGCCTGCGCGTCGGGTGAGGAGCGCTGCGCGGCCTGAGCGAGCAGGCGAAGTCCCCCCAGCTGCTGACAGAGCCCGTCGTGCAGCTCCTGCCCCAAGCGGACACGCTCTCCATCGGCAGCGTCGAGCACGGCGCGTTCGGCATCCGCGAGTTCGCGCTGCGCGTGGTCGATGCTGCGCATGGATGCGCCCAGCAGCCAGCGGGTCGCGCCCAGCAGCATGAGCACCATGACCCCCCACCCGCCCCAGGAGACCCAGCGCTGCCACGCGGCCCACCGCTGGACCTCGGCCCGCAGCGCATCACGGGCCTCGTCGAGTTCCTCGGTGAGCACGGTCGTGCGCGTGCGCAGCCGTGCGAGCACGCGCGGGGAGGCGGCTGGGGTCCGCTGCAGAGCGCGGACCTCGGTGCTCACGGCCGCCATGGCGAGCGAGATCCGAGCCCAGCGAGCGGCGCTGAGCGACGCCCCGATCCCCGGCGACTCGGAGGCGCGCTGCAGGGCGTCGGCGGCGTCCCCGAGCGAACCACCGCTGGCCGCGCGAGAGGACCCGCGCCGCATCCGAGCGCTGCTCGCCTCGAACTCGGCCACCGCCGCGCCGAGCTCGCTCAGCTCGCCCAGCGCCAGGGCCGTCGTCTCCGCCCGCACGCTGATCGTATGGGCAACCCCCTGAGTCAGGGTTCCGATCAAGAGCAGCGCACCCGCCACGACGGCGCTGCGACTTCGCAGCCCCGCCGTGTCTCGCATCGCTGCGATCGACCGTCCTCCTCGACTCCCCACGCAGTGGCATTATCGCCTCAGAACGTCGGTCTGTCGGGGAACTTCGATGATTTTTTGAAACGTTCGGCGTCGGGGCCTGCAGACCTCACGTCGACCCCGGCGCGCGCTGCGATCAGAGCGAACCGCGGGTCCCTACGCAAACGCCCGAGCATGCCGGCCCGAGCACCGCTTGTGCGCATGTCCATGACGGACACGCTGCACCCGGGTTCCTCCGATTCCGCCGCGCCCCACCTCGCGCGAGGTCGGCGCGCGTCCATCCTCACTCCATGAGGCCGCGCCATGAGGCCGCGCCGCCCCAGCTGCCCCGCGCCGCCATCACCCGACACCGACGCCCAACACCCCCAGGTTCCCTACATTGCCCCCCAAGATCCCCATCTGGGCCTCCCCATCTGGGCCGCCCCCCGCCCCTTCCGCTCCCCCTCACGCTCCCGGCCAACACCGTCCCTAAACCGACCTGTAGGCCCACCCCCAGCGCCCCCGCACGTCGGGATTGCAGCCCGCCACCAGACGGGCTACTTCCTACGCCCGCCGCGGGTGTAACTCAGTTGGTAGAGTGTCAGCTTCCCAAGCTGAATGTCGCGGGTTCGAATCCCGTCTCCCGCTCCACGAAACGGCCCCTTGCGGGGCCTTTTCTTTTTGCCCCCTGCCCGGTGACGACTCGATGACGACGAAGGGCAGGCGCCCTCCCGAAATCCGGCCGCGTGGCGCGAGGCTCGATAGACTCCAGCCGTGGTCACCCGAGCGACAGGCAAGTTGCCCATCCCCAAGTCGGCGAACGAGTTTGAGGACATCGCCACGGACGCGCTTCGGATTCGGTACCCGCACCGCAGCCTCATTCGCTTCGGACGCTCGGGACAGAAGCAGCACGGTATCGACGGGCTGGACCAGCGCGCCCCCGACCTGGTCTGGCAGAGCACGCTTCAGAAGGACGGCGCGCTTGAAAAAATCACGAAAGACCTCGCCGCCATGGACGCCCAGTTCGATTACGTCGAGACCTACGTAGCGTGCCTCGGTTTCGAGCGGGACAAGACCCTTCAGCTTGACCTGCGAAAAATCTCTGGGCAGCGCCAGCTGGAAGGGAAGTGCGTCGTCGAAGCCCTCTTCTGGGAAGACCTGACGGATGCGGTGGCCAATGACCCCGCACTCTTTGCGAAGCACTTCCCCCAGCACTCACCATCTCCGCTGCAAGATGAACTGGCGAAGGCGTCGCTTGAAGACCGTGATGCCGCTAGGCAGCCGCACCTTCACGTGGAGTTCAGGGGGGGGCAATGCACGGACCAGTGTGGAGTACGAACAGCATGGCATCGTCGTCCACAACATCGGCTCGTGCGCCGTCCTTGTAACGAAGGCGGAACTTCGGTGGCGGGTAGATGCTCCTGGCGCCCCGGAGAATACGGTCCCAGTCGCCTTCCGCGAACAGCTGGTCCGACCGTGCGAGAACACAACGACGACGGTGCGAGTCCAGCTCAAAGATGCCGCGAAGCAGTGCGAAGCGCTGGAACTTGCCCGACCGGACGCGATGACGCGGGCACCTATCGCGGGAACGTTGGTCATCGAGGCCAAGTCGACGCCACACGACATCGCCAAGACCTTTGAAATCCCCTACAAGCGTCCTCATCCAGCAGTTCCCAAGGCGCAGGCACGTGCGACGGAAGCACGTCAAAACATCATGCGAGCCGCGTACGAGACGTACATGCGCAGCTCCACATCTTGGGTAATCTTCCAGGGAGCCGAAGACTACCCGGGCGAACTGAAGGACATCGCCCGGGAAGCGAAGTGGCTGGAGCGACGCGGGTGGATTCGGGCCAAATACACCCTGGACAGCACCATCACCAACGTCCAGCTTACGGTGGACGGGCGGGACATCCACGAACGCGACGAGCACGATGACGAACCTCCGCCGTCAAGCAACAGAACGGTTAGTGGCCCGCAACTTCGGGTGAAGCATCACAGCGACAACACCTGGTCCGTCGACGTGGAAGACCGCGATGGGACCGTACTGCACTGCCAAGGGGGCTTTACTTCACAGGAAGATGCCCGGGACGCGGGGATCAGCTGGGCGGCGAAGCAAGCCGTCCGTCACATCGCACGCAACGAGCTGGGCAAGACGGAGCTGTAGCCGGCCACCATGGCGAAGACGCCCGCAGTTCGGGACTACAAGACAGGCGTGGTGTCCTACGACTTCACGTGTTCGATTTGTGGTCGCATGCGGAGATTCGAAGTAGTGGGGCCAGACCGAGCCCCGCTCAATGCAGCCGCCGCGGCAGCTGGGTGGCACCGGGGGAACCGCAAGCGCGATGCCTGCTGTCCACGGCGGAGTTGCAGGGAGATAGCGGCAATCGAGCAGGCGCTGAAGCGCCCCAGCCGATAATGGAGCTGTTGATGGTCGCCTAGAAGCGCGGTTTTCTGAACGGATGGACCGGGCGCGAGTGCGCGCAAATCTCGCGACAACAGCTGCGATCCGCTAACCAGAACGGCAACCAAAAAGAACGGCCCGGCACCCAAAAGCACACGGACCAACTCGAGTTTCGCGGCACGAGTGGTGATGGCGTCTCACGCCGTGATGGTCGAGTCCAATTTTTGGCGAAAGCCGATAACACTTGGACGAGTCGCTACGATTGGTGAGGTGCATGAACAGCGCGTGCGGCAAGATGTTCTTGCTCTGCCGGCCTTGCGATCGCGGGAACCGCTACTGTTCGGAAGCCTGCAGCGCCTCAATTGTTGTGGCTCGGGCTATGTGATCCAGGCCAGCTCGGCAGAACTGATCCGGTCCCAGCTCGCCTGAACTGATCCACGTCAGCTCGGCAGAACTGATCCTCCCACCTGAACGGGAGGCCAGCACATCGCAAGGGCGCGACCGGCGATGCTGTCGAGATGCGGAGGATCAGCATGCATCGGCTTCAAGAACTCGTTCGACTGTACCCCCCTCTGTCAGGGTAGTTGCCGCATGAACCGGGCGACGGCGTAGAAGCCGGAGCCTACGGCAGTCGGGGCGCGAAATGAGACGAAAACCATGGCGTATTCCGTCGCCTTCAAGGCGAGCATGATCAGAAAAATGACGGGCCGCGGAGCGGTCACGGCGACAGCGTTGGCGGATGAAACTGGGGTTTCGCAAGGCACGTTGTCGCGGTGGAAGCGAGACGCGAGTAGCGTGCTCTACGTGGCCGTCGAAGACAAACCCGCCCCGCGAGAAGAAACGGGCAAGCGTGCTCAGGACTGGACGCCCGAGGAGAAATTCCAGGCGGTGATGGAGACCGGCGAGCTGAGCGAAGCCGAGCTCGGCGTGTACGTGCGTCGTCACGGCCTGCACGCCACCCAACTCGACACGTGGCGCGCCGAGGTGCACAAGGCCGCCGTAGCTGCGCTGGGTGGTGCCGCGGCGAAGGGCAAGCGCAGCAACGAGCAGCGCGAGATTCGGAGGCTCGAACGCGAGGTCCTGCGCAAGGACAAGGCGCTCGCGGAGACCACCGCGCTGCTGGTGCTCAAAAAAAAATTCAATGCGTTGTTCGAGGACGAGGGCGACGACACGAACCCGAGGAACGACAGATGATCCTCGAGCTGGTCCGTGAGGCTCGCGCTGCAGGAGCGCGCCTGGGTCCGTGTTGCGAGATCATCAACATCGACGTGCGGACCGTCCAACGATGGCTCAAACACGGGCTTGAGGGCGGCGAGGATGGGCGTCGAGGCCCGAAAACCACGCCGGCGAACAAGCTCAGCGATGTCGAGCGGGCGCAGATCCTCGAGCTGGTGACGTCCGCCGAATTCCGCGACCTGCCGCCGTCCCAGCTCGTGCCGCGGCTCGCCGACATGGGCATCTACGTTGCGTCGGAGTCGACGATCGACCGTTTGCTGAAGCAGCACTCGCTGAACGCCCACCGTGGGCGACATCGACAAGCGAAGAACACCAAACCTCGCGAGCACTGCGCGACCGGACCCAATCAGGTGTGGTGTTGGGACATCACGTACCTGCGCGCGCCGACCCGCGGCGCGTTCTTCTATCTGTACCTCTTCCTCGATGTCTGGAGCCGGAAGATTGTCGGCTGGCGGGTGCACGATCGCGAGGACAACGAGCTCTCCGCCAAGGCCTTCGTCGAGATCTGCGAAGCGGAAGGCGCGGACCCGAAGAAGCTGGTCCTGCACTCGGACAACGGTGGGCCGATGAAGGGCGCCACGATGGTCGCGACCCTCGAGTCGCTCGGCGTCACGCGCTCGCTGTCGCGGCCGAGCGTGAGCAACGACAACCCTTTCGTCGAATCGACCTTCCGCACCGTGAAGGGACACCCCAGCTTCCACGACAAGCCCTTTGAAAACCTCGAGGCCGCGGAGACCTGGGTCGCGGCGTTCGTCGCCTGGTACAACGAAGAGCATCGCCACAGCGGCATCTCCTTCGTGACGCCAGGACAACGTCACACCGGCGTTCACGAAGCGCTCCTCGAGCATCGTGAGCACGTTTACGCCGCCGCCAAGGCCCGCCATCCCGAGCGCTGGACCGGCAACACTCGTCGCTGGGATCGCCACGCGACCGTCCGACTCAACCCGACACACATGCCCTCAGCAGGGCAGGACGCGACGCCCAACAGCGCCGCGGCGTGAAACGACTTCATGCGGCAACTTTCTTGAAATCCACCGG
>CAWCQZ010000005.1:0-1215521 GCA_963797925.1 Ilumatobacteraceae bacterium
ACTGTTGACACTTGCTCGACTCGTCGCGTATTGCTAGTCGTCGTGACCCAACGAGAACTGCGGAACGGAAGCGGCGAGATCATGCGCCGCCTCGACGAGGGCGAGTCGTTCGTCGTCACGCGCAACGGTGTACCAGTCGGTGAGCTCACCCCGATGCGCCGTCTCCGATTCGTGACAGCTGACTCCATCGCACAACTCTTCCAGGCCGCACCGCCCATCAACGGCGAACAGTTCCGACAAGACCTCGACGCGTTCGCCGATCAGAGCATCGAACCTCGTGCCTGACCAACGCGTCGAGCGTGGCGTGCTCGACACGTCCGTTGTCATCGACCTCGACACCATCGACGTCAGCGTGCTCCCGTCCGAGGTTGCCGTGACCGCGCTCACCATGGCCGAACTCGCAGCAGGTCCCCACGCTGCCACGGACCCAGCGGAACGAGCCCGTCGCCAGGACCGATTGCAACGAACCGAAGCAGCGTTCTCTCCATTGCCGTTCGATGCTGATGCGGCCCGTGCGTACGGGCGGATCTATGCAGCCGTGACAGCAGCAGGTCGCAAAGCACGGGGTGCGCGTGCGGTCGATCTGATGATCGCAGCAGTTGCGTGCTCCGTCGAACTACCGCTCTACACACGAAACCCGAGTGACTTCGCTGCGCTCGATGGCTTGGTCGACGTCATCGCAATCTGACGTCCCGCTCCTGATCCTTCTCGCATCCGACCGTGCGTCTGGAGATTGATCGGCACCGATGCTCTGGCGAACTTGTGCTTGAAATGCGTTGCACGTAGATCGCGAACTGTGCTGTTTGGCCGTCTCGACGCGTGGCGCTGCGAAGGCGCCGAATCCGTTAGTCAGCCAGAGGCCACCGCTCGAAAGCGATCTCTTCGCCAAGCTTGGTGACATAGACGCTCAACTCGCGATGAGTCGACCACAGATCAGGTCGGGCGAGAGCGTCGAGCGCCTTGGCTTTGCTGAGGTCCTGAGAATCACGAGGCCTCAGGCGCTGCACTCCGACCAACTCCTCAAAACACCAGGCCGTCAGAACTCTGAGCAGTCCTCTACCAACCATGGTCCGTGGACCACCGACCGGTCTGGCAGGTGGTCGACCGACCCGATTGGAGCCTCCCACAACGACCCTTCCTCACATGCACAGGTGCAGTTGATCACGAAGGTCGTTCCTCTGTGCTCTGTTCATCTTGAAAGCAGGCACAGGGTCCACCTGTTGAACGATACGAGACTTGCTCAGCGTCGACCCGCTCAGTATCGACAGCATCGTCGCCGGCTGCCAACGGCTGCAGTACGGCACTTCTTCACACGCACCAAGTCGATCAGAACAACATCGATCGCAGTCTCACATCCGGCCGCCTGGCGAGGTGATGCGCTCCCTGCTTCCATCGTTCTTCAGGTGTCGAGTGACCTGCGCCAGTCATAGAGCGGACGGCCTCAACGCCCATCAGCGTGATGTCGGACCGCGACGGATGGTTTCAAAGTGCTTCGCGGCCCATCTCGAAGTTGACGAGCGGATCAGTTCCGGCGAAGCGCTCGTTTCCGATCTCTCGACCGGCAAGCCGATCTCGTCACATCTGATCTGACAGCGGCGTTGTCATGCCAGGCCGTCCGCTCACGATCAGCGCCAATCCAAAGCCGAGAACGAGCACAGGCACGCATCTCTTTACCAAGCGTTCACCCGTTCTGCGAGCCACGACTCGGTCGACGACCTGTCGGATGCGGGCGCTGCGGCGACTGCTCCCAGCGACGACCACCCGAGTGGTCGACATCGAACCTGGGTACGAACGCATGGCTCGAGTCGCACCCCAGACTCCACATCGTGTTTCGTTGCGCGAACGTCGCCACGACCCGCCCGAACAACGGCCGGCGACTCGACGATACTCCAGCATCGACAGCTCAGCCGCTGCGATGTGCCGACCGCTCAGAAGATCGACTCAATCGCACCGGCGAGCGCTTACGATCGGCACGTCGGGGCTCGGACAGGCGCGCGAGAACGTGCGCGGCGAGTCAACCTCGTTCTGGCCACAGCTTGCCGTCCTCACCGATGACAACTACAGTTGTCGCTGTGGAGATTCGAGAGAGTGCTCGCAAGCACGGAGTCTCCGACGACGACATCCGCCATGCCGTCAACAACGCGATCGGATCCATCACACGTCCCGACCAACCCGACTTCACGATGCTCATCGGACCCGACACCCGATCCGCCCTCATCGAGGTCGGCATCATCGAGACCGATGACCAGGACTACGTGATCCACGCCATGCCCGCCAGAGACAGATACCTGAAGATGATCGATCCCCGACGAGGTGATTCACGATGAAGACCACCAAGCACCCGACCGAACTCACCGACGACGAGGCCGAAGCACTCGTCGACGCGTTCGATGACGCGCCCGACGACAGCTACGTCGTGACCGAACAAGACGCACTCACGGAGCTTCGTGCAGCGGCGGCGGCACGGCGCGATGCCGAGAGCCGCATCGAAGCCGCAGCACTTCGCGCTCACCGCAACGGTGCCTCATGGGGAGTCATCGGGACGCAGCTCGGCATGACCCGCCAAGGCGCACGTCAGCGCTTCGAGCGACTCGCGAACCCCTGAGCCGCAGCTCGAAACGGCCATTGGCCGAAGGGTTTCAAACCACGCATATCGACAGGGCCTTCGCATCGTGACGCCCGAGAAAGAACGGCACGTTCGATCGGTCGGACCGTCCCGTACTGCTCAACCGGTTCGGCGTCGAGGGGCGTCACCTATTGCCGGGACGGAGGCACATTCAGGAGCGCATGCGACTCGCGGAAACGCCGGATACAGGACGGTGCACCGTGGGCCTGACGTCGTGAACAACGTGCAGCGCCGACGTCAGGCGACAACGCCGGCGCTGCCTCCGTCGATGCGTAGGCGGGCGCCGATGATGACCGCGACTAGCATCCAGGAGTGACGTTGAACCACATGAGGCGAGGGAGCGGCAGTCCGCTGCTGCTCGTGCACGGTCTGGGCGCTGGGTGGCGATCTTGGTCCCCGATCATCGACGAGCTGGCCGAGCACCGTGAGGTGATCGCCGTCGACCTGCCGGGGTTCGGCGAGACGCCGCCGCTGACCGGTGAGGTCTCGATCGCAACCCTGACCGATTCCGTCGCCGACTTCATCCGCGAACAGGGCTTGGACGGGATCTCGACCGTCGGCCAGTCGATGGGCGGCCGAATGGTGCTCGAGCTCGCCCGGCGAGGCGTCGGCGGCGACACCGTGGCGTTGGACCCGGGCGGCTTCTGGAGCGACCGCGAGCTTCTCGTCTTCGGCGCCACGCTGCGGCCGTCGATCGCGTTGGTCCGAGCGCTGCGAGGCATGCTGCCAGCCCTCCTTGGTAACTCCGTGGGGAGGACGCTGCTGCTGGCCCAGTTGTCGGCGCGGCCCTGGGCGCTCTCGCGCGAGACCGTGCTGCCCGACGTGCGCGGGCTTGCCGACTCTCCATCAATTGGCGCTGCCCTGGACGCCCTGACCAAAGGGCCCAAGCAACAGGGAGCCCCGGCCGGCACAGTGCCCGGCCGGGTCACGATCGGTTGGGGTCGGCGTGACCTGGTCACCCTGCCGAGACAGGCCGAACGAGCGACGGACCTGTTCCCCGACGCGGTGCTGCACTGGTTCGAGCGGTGCGGTCACTTTCCACAGTGGGACGCACCGCACGAAGCGACCCAACTCATTCTCGACAGCACCAGTTAGGGACTCTTGCTCGGACGCCGACGGCTGCAAGCGGATCGGCGATCGGGACTCGTCGGACCAAAGCCCAGACGCTGGTGAACCGGGATCGATGCCGTGCGGCACAACATCCGAAGCTCGATATTCGCGAGTCCAACTTGCTCACCAGCCCGAGCAGTTCACCTTCGATCGGTCCGGCCGTCCGATACCGCTCAACCGGTTGGGCATCGAGGGGCGTCACCTCACGCCGGTTCGGAGCGCGCCGGATGCCAAGCCGGCGACGCGATGGTGCGATGTCCTCACCGTTTCGCGTGCGAAACCCGGGCGAGTCCGGTGACGCCGAGCCCGACACGACCACAACATTCGCGCCACCACCATCGCTCCCGCCATTCGCTTCGTTGGCCTACGGCATTCGTTCTGGATCAGATTCTGACTGCAGCGGCGAAGGCTCGTCGGTTGCGTCGCTCGGGCTGCGAGACTGGAGTCATGGAACGCATCACCTTGCTCTGCACCGACGGTTCGGAGCTGGCAATCGAGGCGCTGCGAGCATCGCTCCCGCTCCTCGCACCGGCTGGCCGAACCGTCGTTGTCACGGTCGAATCGCCGGTTGCGGCCGACACCACGACTGGCAACGGCTTCCACGCCACGACCAGGGCCGACCTCGACGCCCAGGTCGAGACAAGCGGTGACGCACTCGCCCGCGACCACCTGATCGCCACGGTCGAGGCTCTCGGACTCGCGGACGTCGAGCTGATGGCCGTGGTCGGAGAACCCGGTCCCGCCATCTGCGACCTCGCCGAGCAATTGCCGGCGAGCGTCGTCGTCATCGGTACAAGCGGTCGGAGCGGGCTCCGACGCGCGGTGATGGGCTCCACGTCCGATCACGTGATCCGCTACGCCCCGTCGCCTGTGCTCGTCCAAGGCGTCGGCGACGACTGACACACGACGCCGGCGAGCCCCGCAGGCGCTACGCCGCACACCTCTCGCTCCGGGCGGAAGATTCAGTTCGGCCAGGAAACGATTGCCGGGACGATCGGACCCCACGCACGATGGCGGATCATGCTGCGCCAGAGACCCCAACCGAACGCCACGTCGATCGGCGCTCGTCGCGGCGCAACGGCAATCGACAGCACCCCGGTCCATCTCGCCCTCTCGACACCAGCGAGGCGACCAGGACGATCGGCCACCATGCCCGGCGAATCGCCGTTGCGAGCTGACGGCCAGCTGCGAGATGCCCCGCAGCCGCAAGGCGCAACGACACCGCCGGTTCGACGTCGGGGAGCTTCGGGATCAGCGCCGCGGAGGTGCCAGCTGCGACAGCGGAAGCGACGATGGGATGGCCCGTGATCGCAAGCAACCACACCGCAACGGTCCAGCCGTTCGATCGGTACGGGGCGAGCACCCCTGGATGACGCATCGCAAGTGGCGCCGATGACGAGCCGTAACCGACCTGCTGGCGGACGCGGCCGACGAACGACGGCCTCGGTCGATGGCGCACCTCTCGGGCAGGTTCGTAACGGCACCGCCAGCCGGCCTGGTCCAGTCGCCACACGAGGTCGACGTCCTCGCCGAATCGGAGCTGTTCGTCGAATCCGCCGATCGCGTCGAACGCTGTGGCGCGAACGATGACCATGGCGCCCGGCACGTAGCTCACCCGCGTGCCGGCCCGCACCCGTGCCGGCTCGACTCCGAGATCGAGTGACGAGCCGTCATCGCCGGTGACACGTGGCGCGACCAGGCCCACCCGTGGGTCATCGAAGTGAGCGAGCAGCGGCGCCCACCAGTCCGCGGCCGCCCGGCCGTCGTCCGACGCACCGAACGGGAGGTCGACATCAGCATCGACGAACGCGATGAGCCCGGTTGCGACATGGTGTCGACCCGCGTTGCGTGCCCCGGCCGGGCCTCGATTCATCTCGAGTCGCGCCGTGGCACCCTCGAGCGGCTGCGGGCTGGCGTCGTCGACGGTCACCCGCCCGTCACGAGCCACCTTCCCACCGAGCTGCGGGGTCACGACGCTGACATCATCGACCCCGAACCGTTCGGGCGCGCCCGGTTCGGGATGGATCGCGCCGGCATCGAGGAACCGGTCGACCAGCTTCGAGACGACGTCGCTCCCCTGTTCGATCCGAGCGGCGACCAGGGCACCGGCCTCGGTGAGCCGGAACACCCGGTACGGCGACCCGGCGAGCACCACGCGACCGGTGGAACCGACCCGGGACCATGTCGCGTCGACCCGGTAGCGCATCGTCGCAGTCAACCAGTCTTCGTGCTCTCGCTGCCAACTCGCCGGTCGGCCGCAGCTCCCCTCCTGAGTCGGTCAGCTGTTCGACACCAGCGCCGCACACTGATCCGTTGCTCGGCCACGGACCGAATTGGGCTCGCCGCCGTCGACGGGCGCCGGATCGTTGGCACGGCACGCCAGACCGCCTCGAACGTCGTTCCCACCGATCACCGCCGGCTCGTCCGAGCGGGTGTACAGCACGCTCATCGAGCCCCGCACGTCGTTGCCCGTCACCCGGACGTCGCCTCGGTTGCCGAACAGGGAAACGCTGCCACGGATCTCGTTGTCGGAGATCTCGACCGCACGGGTGCCGACGGCGATGACCGTCCCGCGCACGACGCTGCCCGACACGTCGATCGATCCTCCGCTGAGGGCGAGGATCCGGCCTCGGACGGTGGCGTCGTCGACCACCAGCGAGCCGCCGGCGAGCACGAGCACGGTGCCACGCACGACGGCGTCGGGAGCGACGCAGGTCGTTCCGCCGAGTACCAGGACCGTCCCGCTGGCGCCCCCTTCGATCGTTCTGTCACAGACCGGAGCGGGCGGCTCGACGGATCCGACCAGTCGGACGACACCCCACCGGGCGGTGGTCTGGTAGCCGGTACCCGTTGGTTCGGCCCATGTGCGTACCGAGGTCCGCGTCCCTGCGTCGCCGTCGTTGACCTGGAAGTCGACGCCCTGGAACGTTCCTTCCCCGCCCTCACCGAGCAGCGTGATGGATGCCTCGACGATGTAGCCGGTGTCGGTGTAGGTGGTGGCACTCTCGATGCGTTCGGCGTCGGAACTGCCCGCACCGAACGACACCACGTTCTCGGCACTGATCCGGATCTGAGCGTCGTCGCCCAGATAGGCACCGTTCTTGGTGTTGCCCGGATCGAGGAAGACCTCGACCGAGTCCTGCTGGTACGGGTCCGAGGCCGACACGTCGGGTGTGGCGTCGGTGACCTCGGCCAGCACGTAGAGGGTGTCGTCGTCCCAGAGGGTCGACACCACGGCGCTCGCGCCATCGGCGCCACCCTCGACGATGGTGTCGGTGGCAACCGTGTTCGCCGCTGTCCACGATTCATCCACGATGGCGTCGATCGTCGGAGGTGCAGCCGGGCGCACCGCTTCGGTGTACGACAGGTCCTCGATGAGCGTGAGCGAACCGAGCGTTCCTGGAACGTTCCACGTCGCGGTCGTGTCGCCGTCCACGACGCCGACGTCGAAGGACACCAGGGCGCCCTCGGCGGGACCTTCGAGCGGCAACACGACCACCGCGCTCCAACCGTCATCGGTCTCGGCGATCTCGGCGGCCAGATCTCCCGAGCCGTCACGGTTCACGACGTACTCGACGTCTTCGACGGTGAAGGTGATCGCGTCGGGTCGCGTCGACGATCGAGTCGGTGCTCTCGACGTAGGCGACCAACCCGGCCTCGTTCCAGCGGAGTTGGAACGACGCAGCGTCGCCGACGGTGCGCAGCGGGAGCCGCGCCCACTCCGGGGACTCGACGGTCAGTTCGACCTCGCTGCCGAAGACGAAGGCCGAACGTTGCGGCGGCGGGAGCTCGCCGTCGACGATGCCGAAGTACGCCGGCTTGGCCTGGTAGTCCGAGTCGAAGATCAGTGGATCCCCGCGGTCGGCCAGCCAACTGCGATTGTCGGTCAGGCCCCACGCCGACACCGAGTACAGCTCGTCGGCGCGGTCACGGAACAGCCGGAATGCATCCCGGAAGTAGTAGCCCTGGTCGATCAGCAGTGCTTCGCTGACGGGCACGCCGGTCGGCACGTCGAGTTCGCTGACGACCTGGGTGATCGGCAGGTCCGAGAAGGCACCGATCGCGTCATCGAGCGCACTGATCGGCACGGCGAGGTTGACGTGGAACTGGTGGCCGACGATGTCGACGGGAACACTGCGAGCGAGCAGGCGCTCGACGAGGGAGCGGTACAACTCGCGCTTGGCACTCTGCTCGGTGTTGTAGTCGTTGATCGCCAACATGACCGGGCGGTCGACGCCCTCGGCGGCGTAGGTGGTGTTGAACGCTTCGTCGGCGTAGCGGAACGCGAGGTCGATGTACTCCTCGCCGAGGATCTCGTACCAGGTGCTCTCGCGCAGACCGTTGTCGCCTCCGACTCCATCGGAGATCACCTCGTTCACGACGTCGAACGCCGTGAGCGGGTTCGTGTCGCTGCCGAACGATCCGTACTGGTCGCTCAGCGTCTCGGCGACCGAGAAGATGTGCCCGCGCAAGCGGTCGCGCAGGACCTGGCGGTCGCCCTCGCTGTTCGTCAAGGGTGTGCCGTCGTCGCGGTCGAAGAACCACTCGGGGTTCTGCTGGTGCCAGACCAGCGTGTGTCCGTAGACGTCGATGTCGTTCGCCTGTGCGAAGTCCATGATCGCCTCGGCGTCGGGATGGATCGCGAAGTTGCGGTCGTCGTCGTACCAGGCGTTGGGCTTCATGTGGTTCTCGGGCGTCATCTGGTCGAAATGCCTCTGCACGAGTTCACCCCCAGGTCCGAAGGTCTCCCGGGAGTCGGTGGCGACACCGACCTTGAAGTCGACGGTGTCCTTGATGGGGAGCAGGGCTTGCACCACGGGCGCCGCCACGGCTTCGATCGTGACCTCGTCGACGAGGAAGTCGTCGCTCGTGCCATCTGGGAAGGCCGTCTCGAAGTACATGAACGCCGCATCACGGGCGGGCATCCGGTAGGGCGCGGTGATCTCGGTCCAGCCGGTCGACGTGACACCGCTGACCTGGACGATCGTGTCGAAGGCGTCGACGCCCTCGGCGGTGCGCTGCATCGTGATGGCGATGTCGCCGGGCCCCGAGCCCTCGGCCATCTTGACCCATGCGCTGATCTCGTAGCTGCTGCCCGCCGGCATGACCTCGGTGACGTCATTGCCGATGCCGTCGCCCTGACCGACCCGATCGCCGACCTGGGCAGCTCCTGCGCCGGCGAAGGAGTCCGGTGTGATCGACAGTGTCGGAGTCCCCTGAGCGTCGCGTGCGACCCAACCACCCAGGTCGGCGTCGAAGGACGTGGCCAACACCACGCCGACCGGGCCGGGTCCGCCGGGGCTGCCGGGCCGCGTGATCGAGACGTCGTCGATCGCGATGTCGACGATCGTGGCGCTCTCGAAGTACGCGACCAGTTGCGTGGCATCGGAGTACGAGTACGTGCCCGTCAGTTCGGTCCAGGTGTCGGCTGCCACGTCGACGGATGCGACGTTCTCGTAGTTGTCGCCCACACCGTCGGTCCGCTTGAGGGTGAGCCCGACGGTCGCTGCCGCAGGCACCCACACCCATGCGGACAGGTCGTAGTCGGTGTCGGGTTCGAGGACGTCGGTGAAGTCGAACGCAGGACCCTCGAATCCTTGTGTGCGTCCGGATGCGAGCAGGCTGGACGTGCCGCTGTTCGCGGTGGTCTCGGTCGGCTCGACGGTGGGTCCACCGAAGGCGAACCACCCCCCGGCGCCATCTTCGAAGCCTTCGGCGTAGACCTCGGTGTCGCCCGGCGGAGCAGTCGACGCCGACGAGACCTCGATGTCGTCGACGAAGAAGGAGTAGCTCGATCCTTCGACCGAGTGATCACCTGATCCGATGTACACCGCAGTGGCCTCGGTCGGCGTGTAGGTGCCGGACACCGTCGTCCAGGAATCGCCGTCGATCGACGTGTTGCCGATCCACGTGAAGCCGGGATCGGTGACGAAGCGCATGTCGGCGGAACCGGGAGTTGCGAGCCGGGCGTCCATCGACACGGTGTACTCGACACCGGCCATCAGCTCGGTCGGGCTCTTGATCCCGTCGAAGTCGGTGGTGCGATTCGACACTTCGAGTACTCGGTCGCCGTCGACCTCGACGACGGCGAGATCCGGCGATCCACTCGCCTGCCACGGCCCGAACGAGCCGTCCTCGAAGTCGATGTCGTAAACGATTTCGACAGCGGACGCGATGGTCGGCGTCACCACCGGAACCACGATGGTCGCCACGAGCGACGCCGTGATCGTGCGAGCGATCTTGCGGACAGAACTGGACATGACGGTGGGTCCCCTCGGTGAGAACCAACAGCGATACCCCCACCACTGCTGGCATTCGTGCGATTCTCACGGATGTCGAGACTCCCGGCCCGGGTCATCGAACACGTCCGCTACGAGAACGTGACGATGACCGTAAACCGCGATCGCTCGTTCCGTCAAGCAGATTCTCGCGAAGTTCGCGCTTGCATCCGAGGCCTCGGTGTGGCAATGTCGGAAACGTTCTCGATACGTCGAGCGGTTCATGGGGGACCGCCATCTGGAACGCGATCATCACGGACGGCGAGGGCCTGACCCTCGGCGCAATCGGGAGGGGTATCCGTGTCGTACTGTGCGCTACATGGTGAATCCAAGCGAACGGAACGTCGCGCCCCGATGACCTCGACGAACCCTGCGACCCCGTCCGGCAACGCTGCTTCGAACAGCGCTGACATCACCGCTGACCACGGTCGCGACCATCGCCGCGTCACCATCGGTGACGTCGCCGAGCGTGCAGGCGTGTCGATCGCGACGGTGTCGCGAGCGGTCAACCAGAAATACGGCGTGTCACCGAAGACGGTCGACAAGGTGCGCGAGGTGATCGACGAACTCGGGTACGAATCGAGCCTCGTGGCACGAAGCCTGCGCAACACCCGGACCAATGTCATCGGCATCCTCGTCCCGGGCATCGATCCGTTCGGCGCCGAACTGCTCAAAGGCGCGGCCCGCGCCATGCAGGAGACCGACTTCGAACTCGTCGTCTACGCCGGGGGCCTGCACGGCGAATCCGGTTGGGAGCGTCGCTACCTCTCGCGGCTCAGCGGCACGCTCACCGACGGCATCATCCTCGTGGCGCCCACCGTGCTCGAAGTCGATGCCACGCACCCGGTGGTCGCCGTCGACCCGCATCTCGGCGCATCGACCGTTCCTTCGGTCGATTCGCAGAACTTCGAAGGCGCCCAGGCCGCCACCCGACATCTACTGGATCTCGGTCACCGCCGCATCGGGTTCCTGGCGGGGCGTTCGGACCTCGAGTCGGCTCGTCGTCGTGAGGCCGGCTACCGCTCCGCTCTGGCCGATGCGGGCGTGTCGTTCGACCCCACACTGATCCAGGCGGGCGGCTTCACCGAGGAGACCTCCGAGGTGCCGGCGCTCACACTGCTCTCGCTGGCCGACCGGCCCACCGCGATCTTCGCTGCGAACGACCTCTCGGCGATCCAGGTGCTTCGAACCGCGACCCAGCTCGGGCTGTCGGTGCCCGACGACCTGTCCGTCGTGGGCTTCGACAACATCCCCGAGTCGGCCATGACAGATCCACCGTTGACCACCGTCGACCAGTCGATCCAGTCCCTCGGCGAAGAAGCCGTCCGGATCCTCGTGGACCTGATCGAACGCCCAGACCGAGCGGGCCGAGTGGCCCACACCACACTTCCGACGAGCCTCGTCGTCCGCAAGTCCTGTCGCCGTCTCGAGCAGCCGTGATCGACCCACTTCCGAGCCAGCACTCGACGTCGCCCCGTTTCGGAATCGATTCCGAAACGGTCGCCGTCTCCGTCGGCCTCGGCGATCGCCACACATTCTTCAACCAGCAAGACACCGAACAGTCACACCGATCAGAGGGGGAAACCTGATGAACACCAACCAAACCACCCGACGCCGGATGGGAGCGCTCGCCGCTGCCGTCGGCCTCACCGTCGCAGCCTGCGGCGGAAGCGACACCGCAGACGAGTCCGGCGACGCCGCCGACGCTCCAGCGGCACAGGACGCCGGCGCCGACGCCGGCGCAGAGGAGTCCGGCGACGCCGTCACCATCGACTGGTGGCACATCCAGAACAATGATCCTGCCAAGGCCAACTGGCAGTCGATGGCCGACGAGTACATGGCGATGAACCCGAACGTCACGATCGACATCACGGTGATGGAGAACGAGGCGTACAAGGCCGCCCTGCAGACCAACCTCCAGTCGGGCGACGTGCCCGACCTGTTCCAGTCGTGGGGCGGCGGCGGACTGCGCCAGCAGGTCGACGCCGGGCTCGTCCGCGACATCACCGACATGGCCGGCGACATCAACGCGCAGTTCTCACCCAGCGCCGCCGAGGTCCACCAGGTCGACGGTAAGCAGTACGGCATTGCCTACAACGCCAGCGTCACCGGTCTCTGGTACAACAAGGATCTCTTCGCCGAGGCCGGCCTCGAAGCGCCAGCAGACACGTGGGACGGATTCCTCGAGCAGGTCCAGACGCTGGAAGATGCAGGCATCACACCGATCGCAGTGGGTGCCGGCGACAAGTGGCCGGCGCACTTCTGGTACTCGTACCTGATGATGCGCAACGGGGGCGCCGAGGCCATGAACGGCATCGCAGAGAGCAACGACTTCAACGTTCCCGCCGTCATCGAGGCCGGTGCTCAGGTCGACACGCTGGTCGGACTCGAGCCGTTCCAGGACGGATTCCTCGCAGCCGGTTGGGATGCGCCGGACGGCGAATCCGGAACCATGGCCTCCCAGAACGCTGCGATGGACCTGATGGGTCCTTGGGCGGAGGGTGCGTTCAAGACCCAGGCCGGCGTCGAGCCCGACGCCGAGCTGCCGTGGGACATCGGATGGGCGCCGTTCCCTGCGGTCGAGGACGGTGCCGGGAACCCCGGTGACGTGCTGGGCGGCGCCGACGGGTTCGCAGTGGGCAAGGACGCCCCCGACGAAGCCATCGACTTCCTCGCCTTCATCACCAACGAGGCGAATCAGGAGCTGTGGGCCTCGACCGGTCAGCTCCCGGTCAACCTCGACGCCGTCGATGCGGTCACGGACCCCAACCAGCAGGCGGCGCTCGACGCACTGAACAGCGCTCCGTTCATCCAGCTCTTCCTCGACCAGTTCTTCAGCGCCGAGGTGGGCAGCCAGATCAACGACCAGACGGCCCTGCTGTTCGCCGGCCAGGCCTCACCCGAGGACGCCGCGTCGGCGATCACCTCGACCGCAGGCGGCTGACCAACGATCGTCGGCGGGCGGGGGCCTGCCTACCCCGCCCCCGCCCGCCGATGTGATCACCCATCAGCAGCCACCACCCGGACGATCCACGGAGTGTGTTTTCCATGACGACTTCCATCACCACCAGCGGCGATCTCACCGCTGACTCCGGCACACCGGAACCCGCACGACGCCGGACCGGCTCCAAGCGTCTGGGTTCGCCTCGCTTGGGTCGGATGCCGTGGCCGACCATCATCTTGTTCCTCCTTCCGGCGCTCGTGCTCTACGGCGGCTTCGTGCTCTACCCCATCGTGCAGAGCATGCGGTACAGCCTCTTCGACTGGAACGGGCTCGAACCGCTCGACAACTTCGTCGGACTCGACAACTTCAGGCGTGCGTTCGGGGCGGACCTCTTCCGCGACGCACTCGCGCACAACGCGATCATCCTCGTCGTCTCGCTGGTGCTGCAACTGCCGTTCGCGATGGCGCTGGCCGTGTTGCTCAACTCGAAGATCAAAGGCCGTGCGGTGATGCGCACCGTGTTCTTCGCTCCCTACGTGCTGTCCGAGGTCGTGACCGGCGTGGTCTGGCGCCAGATCCTGCGTCCGGACGGCCTGCTCAACACGAGCCTCGAAGGCGTCGGTGGTGGAGGACTCATCCAAGGTTGGTTGTCCGACCCGGACGTGGTGCTCTACGTCCTGTTCTTCGTCCTGTCGTGGAAGTACTTCGGGATCCACATGATCTTGATGCTCGCTGGCCTCCAGCAGGTCCCGGCCGAACTGAAAGAGGCGGCGGCGATCGACGGCGCCACGGCCTGGGAGAGCTTCCGGCACGTCACGCTGCCGCTGCTCGGGCCCACGGTCAGAGTGTCGATCTTCTTGTCGGTGATCGGTGCCTTGCAGGTCTTCGACCTCGTCTGGGTCACCACGAGGGGCGGGCCGGTCGGTGCGTCGTCCACCATGGCGACGTACCTGTACGACCAGTTCCGAAACGGTCTGTTCGGCTATGCCAGCGCAGTGTCGATCGTGATCTTCGGCCTGTCACTGGTCGTTGCTCTCCTCTACCAACGGTTCGTGCTGCGTCGCGACCTCGAAGGGACTGGTCTCGTTGGCTGACATCACCGTCACGGACGTCACGAACCTGAGCGAGTCGACCGGGAACGATCCGGCGCGTCGCCAACGAACCCTGAAGCGCATTGCCCTCTACGTGTTCGCTCTGAGCGTGATGGGCGTCATCGTCGTCCCGCTCCTGTTCTCGGTCCTCGGCGGCTTCCGGTCGAGCCGACAACTCGTCGAGAACCCGGTCGGGCTTCCCGATCCGTGGATCTTCGAGAACTATTCGAGCCTGCTCCGGTCGGGCACGTTCTGGCGTCAGGTCTGGAACAGCACGTTCATCGCACTCCTCACGGTGGGATTCACCATCCCGACGGCGTCGCTCGCCGCGTTCGTGATCGCCCGGTACCCGTTCAAGGGGCGCGAGATCGTGTACGGGCTGTTCACGCTCGGCCTGCTCTTCCCCGTCGCGGTGGCGATCCTGCCGTTGTTCATCACACTGCGCCAGATCAACCTGCTCTCGAACCCGCTCGGCGTCGCACTCCCCCAGGCCGCATTCGGTCTGCCGATCGCGATCATCATCATGCGGCCGTTTCTCCGGGCGATTCCCGGATCGCTGCAGGACGCAGCGCGTATCGATGGTTGCGGGCCGTTGCGCTTCTACTGGTACGTGATCCTGCCGTTGTCCAAACCGGTGCTCAGCACGGTCGCCATCCTCGGCCTCGTCGGGAGCTGGAACGGTTTCCTGCTTCCACTGCTCGTGCTGATCGATCCAGCCCAACACACGTTGCCGATCGGTGTGAACAACACCTCCAGCCAGTACGCGACCGACTATTCCATCGTGTTGGCGTACACGACGCTGTCGATGATTCCCGCTCTGGTCTTCTATGCGCTCGCAGAGCGCCAGATCGTGAGCGGTCTCACCGACGGCGCCGTCAAGGAATGACCGAACCACCGCCGTCGTCCGTGACGATGAACCGAACCGATGAACAGAGAACGATGAACACACCCCTCACCACAGCCGACCACACCCGGTCGACTCCTGGCACTCCCGACTCGGGCCAACCGACCACTCCCTTCTCCGATGCCGCCTTCCGCGACGCCGGGCTGCCCGTCGCCGATCGTGTGGCCGACCTCCTCGGCCGCATGGAGCTCGACGAGAAGGTCGCACAACTCGGAAGCGCATGGATCTTCCAGATCGCCGGCGCCACCGGATTCGACGAGCAACGGGCAGCACCGGTGCTGGCGAAGGGAATCGGCCACATCACCAGGCTCAGCGGAGCGGGCAGCCTCGGTGCCTGCGACGCGGCGAAGCTGGCGAACCGCATCCAGCACCACCTCGCGGAACACAGTCGGCTGGGCATCCCGGCGATCGTCCACGAGGAGATCTGCTCGGGATTGATGGCGTCTGAAGCAACGGTGTTCGCGCAGGCGATCGGCGTGGCCAGCACCTTCCGACCGCGCCACAACCGCCGGATCGCCGACGCCATCCGCACGCAGATGCGCGCCATCGGTGCGCACCACGGACTGTCGCCCGTCCTCGACGTGTGCCGCGACCCGCGCTGGGGCCGACTGGAGGAGACCTACGGCGAGGACCCGTACCTCGTGTCGCGGATGGGCGTCGAGTTCGTCCGCGGTCTGCAGGGCGACGATCTCGCGACCGGAGTGGTCGCCACGGCCAAGCACTTCGTCGGTTACGGCAAGTCCGACGGCGGCATGAACTGGGCCCCGGCCCAGATCGGCCAACGTGAGCTACGCGACGTGTACCTGCGTCCGTTCGAACATGCGGTGGTCGACGCCGGTCTGGCGTCGGTGATGAACGCCTACCACGAACTGGACGGCGAACCCTGCGGCGCGAGCCGTTGGCTGTTCACCGATCTGCTGCGAGATCAGTGGGGATTCGACGGCACGGTCGTCTCGGACTACTTCGCCATCGACCAGCTCGACGACTACCACCACCTGGTGCCCGATCAGGCGGCCGCCGCGGCGACCGCACTGCACGCCGGGATCGACGTGGAGCTGCCCAACACCGACTGCTACGGCGAACCACTGAAGGCGGCGATCGCTCGTGGCGAGCTGGCGATGGAGGACGTCGACCTCGCCGTGAGCCGGGTACTCACCGCCAAGTTCCGGCTCGGTCTGTTCGAACGGTCCGATGTCGACGTCGAGCAGGTCGCCGGCCACACACGGACGCCGGAACAGGTCGAGCTCGCCGAGCAGGTCGCTCGCGACAGTCTGGTTCTCGTCAAGAACGACGGTGCGCTCCCGCTCGACGCACCGGCGAGCGTCGCCGTGCTCGGCCCCAACGCCGACTCGGCACGCAACCTGTTCGGCGACTACAGCTACATCGCTCACGTCGAATCGCTCGTCGATCTGCTCGAGAGCGGCAACAACGTGTTCGCGATGCCGGTGGAACACGACACCGAGATCGCCGACCGCGATCTCGACACGATCGAGACGGTGCTGAGCGCGCGTGCGGAGCCGGTCTCGCCACGTCCAGCATCGAACACGTTCCCGGATGCGACGTGCTGAGCGACGATCGCAGCGGATTCGACGCTGCGGTCGCAGCCGCCGCGGGCGAGCGACGT
Source organism: Ilumatobacteraceae bacterium (assembly GCA_963797925.1). Taxonomy (GTDB): domain Bacteria; phylum Actinomycetota; class Acidimicrobiia; order Acidimicrobiales; family Ilumatobacteraceae; genus Ilumatobacter_A. Next base: position 16,578 of record CAWCQZ010000005.1, read on the forward strand.
GGCGATCATGGTGATGGGCGACAAGTCCGGGCTGACCGACGACTGCACCACGGGCGAGAGTCGCGACGTTGCGTCACTCGATCTCCCCGGCGTGCAGGAGGAACTGGTGCTCGCCGTCGCTGCCACCGGTACGCCGGTCGTGTTGGTGTTGGTGACCGGGCGACCGATCGGTTCGGTCGCCGTGCACGATGCCGCCGCCGCCGTCCTCGTCGCATGGCTGCCCGGTGAGCACGGCGCCGGCGCCGTCGCTGATGCGCTGACCGGGGTCGTGAGCCCTGGCGGCAAGCTGCCGTTGAACTACCCGCGTCACGTCGGCCAGATTCCGACCTTCCACGCTCAGAAGGTGTCCGGTGGGCGTTCGCACTGGAAGGGCCCGTACGTCGACATCTCCAACGAGCCCATGTACCCGTTCGGTCACGGCCTGTCCTACTCCTCCTTCGAGGTCACCGTCGATCCGCTCGACGCGCCCGAGGCGTCTCCAGGCGACATCGTCGACGTCGTCGCGACCGTCACCAACACCGGGCCGGTCACCGCCGACGAAGTCGTCCAGCTCTACACGCGCGACCCGGCAGCCTCGATCACGCGACCGGTACGCGAACTCCAAGGTTTCGAACGGGTCACGCTGGACGCGGCACAGTCGGCGCGCATCACGTTCCATCTCCCCGTCGATGCCCTCGGCTTCAGCGGTCCTTCGCTCGACCACGTGATCGAACCGGGCCGGATCGAGGTCTTCGTCGGCACCTCCTCGACAGATCTCCAGGAGGTCGGCCACCTGGTCATCGCGGGCGACGAGGCGGTCGTCCGACAGCGTGCACTCTCCGAAGCCGTCACCCTCGAGTTCCTCTGACACCACGCTCACCGCGTCGCGCCGAGCGTTTCCATCGCATCCCACAGGAGACACCATGACCGAGTTCTTCGACACCGTCGAGACGATCGACTACGCCGGACCGGACTCCACCGATCCGTTCGCGTTCCGCTGGTACGACGCTGGCCGTGTCGTGCTCGACAAGACGATGGAGGAACACCTGCGCGTCGGCGTCTGCTACTGGCACTCGTTCACCTGGGACGGGTTCGACATCTTCGGTGAGGGCACCCTCGACCGGCCGTGGATCTCCGACCGGACCGCCGATCCGATGGATGCCGCGAAGACGAAGATGGACGCAGCGTTCGAGTTCTTCGAGAAGCTCGGCGCGCCGTTCTTCTCGTTCCACGACATCGACATCGCCCCGGCCGGCGACACGTTCGCCGACACGTGCCGCAACCTCGACGAGATGGTCGAACTCGCCGCCGGACACATGGACCGCACCGGAACGAAACTCCTGTGGGGCACGACCAACGCGTTCTCGCACCGCCGCTTCATGTCGGGTGCGGCCACCAATCCGGATCCCGAGATCTTCAAGTACGCAGCAGCACAGGTGGCCCATTGCCTGTCGGCCACGCACCGCCTCGGCGGCGCCAACTACGTGCTGTGGGGTGGCCGTGAGGGCTACGACACCTTGTTGAACACCGACATGGGGCGAGAACTCGATCAGCTCGGTCGGTTCCTGAACATGGTCGTCGAGCACAAGCATGCGATCGGTTTCGAAGGTGCGCTGCTGATCGAGCCGAAACCGATGGAGCCGACCAAGCACCAGTACGACCACGACGTCCAGACCGTCCACGCGTTCCTCCAGCGACACGGACTCGAGAACGAGATCAAGGTCAACATCGAGGTCAACCACGCCACGTTGTCGGGACACGACTTCCACCACGAGGTCGCCGCAGCGGTCGATGCCGGCATCTTCGGATCCGTCGACGCCAATGCCGGCGACGACCGCCTCGGTTGGGACCTCGACCGATTCCCGGGCTCCGTCGAGGACATGACGCTCGGCATGCTCGAGATCCTGAGAGGCGGCGGGTTCACCACCGGCGGCATGATGTTCGACACCAAGCTGCGCCGCCAGTCGATCGCACGGGATGACCTGTTCATCGCGCACATCGCCGGGATGGACACGCTCGCCAAGTCGTTGCTCGCAGCAGCCTCGATCATCGAGGAGGGCGAACTCGACCGCCGACGCACTGCCCGGTACGCCGGATGGGATGGAGCGAGCGACATCCTCGCCGGCGAGGTCACTCTGCAGCAGCTGCACGACGAGGTCTTCGAGTCCGGTCGTCGAGCCCGAAGGCGACGAGCGGACGCCAGGAACTCCTCGAAGGCGCTGATCGCTCGCCACATCGACCGCGTGAGCTGAGTCCGGATCGACACTCGCGCAAACCAAAAGATGTCGACGAGGTGTCCCTCGTCGAGGAGTTCGTTCGTCGTGTAGTTGAATCGGGAGGTACCCGATCACGACAGACAAGGATCCCAGCATGAAGTACGCACTGCTCCTGTACGACGACCCGACCAACGCCACGAGTTCGGCACGCCCGAGATGGATGCGGAGATGCAGCAGTGGTTCGCCTTCACCGAGGAACTCTCCGACGCCGGAAAGAACCTCGGCGGCGAAGCACTGACCCCGGTCGAGACGGCAACGACGGTTCGGGTCCGCGACGGCAAGACCGTCACGGCAGACGGTCCGTTCGCCGAGACGAAGGAGACGCTCGGCGGTTTCTACCTCATCGAAGCCGCCGACCTCGATGAAGCGATCGCGTGGGCGGCGAAGATCCCGAGCGCTCCGAGCGGGTCGGTCGAGGTCCGACCGATCATGGAATTCGACGGCTAGCGCATCGCATGCCGGCCCGGCTCTCCCCGGTCGATCATGCCCATCGCACCGAATGGGCACCGTTGGTCGCGACGTTGCTGAGGGAGACCCGCAGCCTGCAGCTGGCTGAAGACTCCGTGTCCGAGGCGTTCGTGGAGGCGTCGGTCCGGTGGCGGACCGACGGCCCTCCGCAACGCCCCGGCGCCTGGCTGCTCACGACAGCACGCCGCAAGGCGATCGACCAGATCCGTCGACAGCGGCGCTTCGACGACCGGCTGCCTCAGTTGGCTGCGGAACTGAAGGATCCACCCGAGCGAGGACAGCGAACGCCTCGGCGACGACCAACTCGCGCTGATCGCCGGTTGTGCCCACCCGGCGCTCGACGCCGAAGCTCAGGTCGCACTCACGCTGCGGTACGTCTGCGGCCTGACAACAGAACAGATCGCTCGCTCGTTCATGGTCCCGAACGAGACCATGAAGAAGCGGCTCACACGAGCGAAGGCCAAGATCTCCGCTGCCAGCGTGCCGTTCACCGTCCCCGAGCACGACCGTCTCCCCGAGCGGCTCACCGCCGTGTGCGGCGTCGTCTATGCCGTGTTCAACGAGGGCTACGCCAGCTCGGTCGGTCCGGAACTCGTGCGCGGATCGCTCTGCGACGAAGCGATCTGGTTGTGCGAGCTGCTGTGCGACCTGGCACCTGACGACGGCGAGGTCCACGGCCTCGCCGGATTGATCCTGCTGACCGACTCGCGTCGCTGGGCACGGACGGATGCCGATGGACTGCCGGTCCTGCTGGAAGACCAGGACCGGTCGACGTGGGACACGTCGAAGATCGAACGCGGACTTCGGCACCTGTCGAACAGTGCGTCATGCGACCGCATCGGGCCGTATCGACTGATGGGTTCGATCGCCGGTCTCCACGCACGTTCGCCGTCGGCCGACGAGACGCCCTTCGCACGCATCGCCGGGCTGTACGGCGCGCTCATCGCGCTGCACGACTCCCCCGTCCTCCGGCTCAACCAGGCAGCCGCGCTGGCGTGGAGCGAAGGCCCGGCAACCGGGTTGGCACTGATCGACGAACTCGCCGACCAGCTCGACGACTACTCGTACTTCCACTCGTCCCGAGCCGCGCTCCTCGCGAAGCTCGACCGCCGCGACGAAGCAGTCATCGCCTACGACCGCTCCATCGCACTGACTCGGAACGAAGCCGAGATCCGGTGGATGACTCGACAGCGATGTGCGTTGAGCGACGGGCACCTCGACGGGCCGAGTCAGATAGGACTGGGTCATGAATGATGCTCGCGCGCGGTGACCGACTCCTCAGGGGTGGACCCCGACCAGTACGTGATCGGGGTGATGCGCACGATGGTGGAAGATCGCGATCGTGAAGGATTCGAAGAGCTGGTCCAGCGGGCCACGTCGTGCTTCGAGCAACGCTTGACCGACGGACTGGGCCTCCGGGTCGACCTGTTCGGATTCGACGGGCCGCACGTCGTGCCGACCGACGGTGCGTACGCTCCCCTCGATTTCGTCCGAATCGGGTTGAGCGAGAAGCTGGAACGAGACGTCCACTTCCTGCTCATCGTGACCGAGGTGGACCTGTCTGCCACCTCGGTCTCGTTCGCTCTCGCGCTCCCGAGCCAACTCACGAATGTCGGCGTGATCTCGACCCGGCGACTCGATCCCGCCTTCTGGGGAGACGAACCACAGGTCGACACGGCCGTCGAACGGCTCGCCGCGCTGATGTTCCACACGTTCGGGCACCTGCTCAATCTCGATCATCACGCCGAGTCGACGAACGTCATGTATGACGTTGCGCAGGTCGAGGAGCTGGACCTCATGGCCGACCTGACGTCGGAGCAGTTCGCCCAGATCCGTCGCCAGCTGCCCAGGGAGGCACGCGAACGGGTCAGTGAGCGCGGTGGCTCGCAGTTGTCGTTCGTGATGCGCGTGCTGCGGCGTAACGCCGGGCCGATCGCGACGGCCGTGGGTCGGGCGAACCCGGCACGCATGGTCGGCCGCCTTCCGACGATGCTGGCCGCCGCTCTCTCGATCATCATCGTGCTCTTCTTCAGCCCGGAGATGTGGGATGTCGCGAGCACGGTCGACTTCTACCAGTTGATGATCTTCGCGCTGGCCGCGATCTTCGGTTCCACGTTCGTGCTCTACCGGGCGTTCGCCTTCGGCAATGTGCTCCGACGGGATCGGCTTCTGTCGGAGTCGGGGGTGGTCACCGAGGCCGCCACGATCGCGGCGCTCTTGCTCACGATGGCGACGATCTTCGCCCTCTTCGCAGGGCGCGATCTACCTCGGCATCGTCACGATCTTCCCCCGCCGCCTGATGGAGACGTGGCCGACCGTCGATCCCGCAGTGCGTTCGATCGACCATCTCAAGATGGCGATGCTGATCAGCGGGCTCGGTGTCCTGGCTGGATCTCTCGGCGGCCGCGTGGACGGCAAGGCGCTGGTTCGAGGCGTGTTGTTCCTCGACGAAGAGACGTAGTCGTACGCCGGAAGCGGTGGATCCAGTCGCCGATGTTCGCCAGCCGACCTCGCTACGCCAGCACGCTCACCGACCCGTTCGTGGGGTTCACTTCGACGGTGGCGCCATCGGGGATCGTGCTGGTTCCCCATCCCGTGCCGACGACGGCCGGAATGCCGTACTCGCGTGCGATCACCGCCGCATGGCACAGCAGTCCGCCGGAATCGGAGACGACCGCTCCGGCGATCGACAGAACGGCGTTGTAGGTCGGCACGGTGTACGGCACGACGAGGACGTCACCGGGCTCGAGGTCGGCGATGGCCTCGTCGGCTTCGAGCACGACGCACGCTCGTCCGACGTAGGTCTCGGTGCCGATCCCGATGCCGGAGAGCTGACCGGTCGGGCTCGCCGGCGCTTCGTTCTCCAGCATCTCGACCACCGTGAAGATCGCGTCGAGGAACCGCCTGAGGTGCTTGGGCATCGTCCACAGCGGCGGATCCTCTTCGACTCGACCGAGCGTCGCCGGCGCGTCGAGCAGCATGCCGTCACGGCGTACTCGTGCTCGCTCCGCGATCTCGTCGACCGACGGGCCGGCGGAGCGACGCAGCAAGCCGCTCATCTCACCGGCGCTCAGGTCGAACACCGTGTCGTTGGGGCCGTTCGGGTCACGATCGCCGACGTCGGGCAACAGGTCTGCGGCATCCAGCCGGCGACTCACTTCGAGCACCGCCCGTCGCAGCAGCCCCGCCGGCCACTGGTAGGTGAGCGGACCGTTCTCGTCGCGCAGGCCGTACAACGCTCGGGCGTCGACGACCATCTGCTCCAGCTCGGCACGGTGAGCCGGGTCGACCTGCTCGCGGAGACCGGAGAGCGCTTCCTCACCGACACGGATCGCTTCGTCGTTGGATTCCGCGGCGGTCACCGAGTCCGGTGTCGAGTTGATCGCGGTCAGGATCGTCGACGGCATCTCGCCGAGGGTGAGCGCACGGATGTCGTAGCCGGTCGTCAGACGCCAGCCGTACTCGTCCAGAAACGCGTCGAGCAAGCGTGCGGCATCAGACGACATTGCACGGACGCCGTCGAGCGTCACTGGTGTTGACGGCTGCTCGGCGGCGATCCGACGAATGGCCGCCAAGGCTTCTCCGGGGGCATTGGTCGCAGGCGAGTGGCCCGACAGCGCCATCATCACCTCGCTGCTCTCGATCCCCTGTTCGCGAGCGCTGACCAACAACAGCCCGATCGGGCCGAGGTCGCTGACGTGCAGTCGGAAGTGGAGCGTCGTCCCGAACACCGCCAGTTCGTACAAGTCGTCGACGTGGTCGGCCAGGTCTTCGTCGTCGAGCGCCGAGGGCTCGACGGCTGCGAAGCGTCGGCAGTCTGCTTCGAGACGCGGACGCCACTCGTCGACCCAACGCTGATGCTCGCTCATCCAGAAGCGGTCTGCGAGCGCCCGCTTCGCCGTCTTCTCCGCCCGGCGGAAGGCAGGATGTAGGCGAGCGGCGAGCCACAGCACCGGGGCGGGCGGCGTCGGGAGGTCCAGCCGACCACCGACGAGTGGGATCATTCGCATGTAGTAGCGGCCTCGGACGAACTCGGCGTCGAGCTGTTTCAACGGCGCGCCCATCATTGCAAACCCTTGGGTACTGCCGTTGCCACAGCCGACGTGGATCAGGTCCTGACAGATGCGCGAGCTGTCGGCGCCGAAGTGCCCGGTGTCGAGGTTCCAGGCGCCGGCTCCCGGCTTCTCGAAGGCGGTCGAGCTGGTCGTCGTGAGGGCGTGTGCGGTCGTGGTCATGGCGTTGGTCCTTCTACTGCGTGGTCGGCGGCGAACTTCTCGATGAGTGCGGAGGCCATCCAGATGGCGAGGCGTGCTGCGTCGGGGCCCGCATAGCCGAGGCGGTCGGTGAGCTCGAGGAACATCGACGACGACGACACGGCCACGACGGCGTCCGTCACCCGCTCTCGGTCGGCTTCGGAACCAACGGGTGCCGCCGTGCTGACGACCTTGTGGATCTGCGTCCGCGTTTCGGTGAGCCGGCGCTGTCGGAGCTCACTGCCTGCAGGCGACATGTGTTCTGCTCGCACGGCCGCACGGTTCTCGTCGAACATCGACCAGAGGCGGATCAGCGCCTCCTGGCTCCCGGCCATCGACTCGAAGGTGGACGACACGTAGACATCGGCCCGGTCGGGGAAGTAGTTGGCAATGGCATCGAGTAGCGCCTGCTTGTTCGGGAAATAGCGATAGATGGTGCGCACCGACACCCCGGCTTGCTTCGCAACCGCCGGCACCGAGATGGCGGCCGGGTGTTCGTTCACCAGCAGATTCTGGGTGGCCTTCAGAATCGCTTCCCGGGTCACGGCGGCCCGCTGATCGGCCAGCGATCGTGCGTCTTGTTCTCTGCTCACACGACCATCATCGCGAATGTCACGAATCGTGTCAAGTACGACATGATTCATGACATTTGGCCGGTCGACCCGCCGGTCGCGCGGTTGGCCCACGCTCAGGTGACGAGGTGCTCGGCGAACAGTTCGAGTGCTGCAGTCGAGAACGCCACCATGTTGGCGAGCCGATCGTCGTCGTCGGTGAGGATGTTGCGGGCGGCCTCGATCGGGCCGCTCACGGCGACCCAGGCGTGGCCCGGCGGGTCGCCGTAGGGATTGCCTGACGGCCCCGTTGCTCCGCCCTCACCGATCCCCCACGTGGCACGAAGATGGACACGCGTCGCTCGGGCCAGATGGGTCGCCCACGGCTCGGACGCGCCACGCAGCTTCCTCGGGCGCTCGACCGGCCCCGTCAGCATGGCGTCCAACGCGTTGCGGGTGTAGATCACGCTGCCGCCGAGGTAGTACGCCGACGCGCCGGGCACTGCGAGCAGCGCTGCCGACACGAGGCCGCCGCCGCTTCCTTCCGCGACGGCCACCGTCTCGTTGCGCTGCTTCAGCAGGTCGCCGCAACGGGCACCTGCATCGAGGAGTTCGAGGGGCAGGAGGCTCATGCCGTCATCGCTCCGTCGACGATGAACTCCTGGCCGTTGCAGTACGACGACTCGTCGGAAGCGAGGAACAACACGACGTTCGCGACTTCGTCGGCGGTGCCGGCACGCCCGACCGGCACTCCGGCGGCCGGTTCGGGCACCCCCGAGTCACGCATCATGTCGGTGTCGATGATCCCGGGGTGGACCGAATTCACCCGGACACCCGACCTCGAGAACTCGAGCGCCGCCGACTTCGTCATCCCGCGCACCGCCCATTTCGACGCGGAGTAGGCGTGAGCCACACCGACACCGCTCAGACCGGCAACCGACGAGATGTTGACGATGCTCCCGCTCCCCTGCACCTTCATCAACCGACCGGCTTCACGGATGCCGAGGAAGACGCCGGTCTGGTTGATCGCGATCACCCGGTTCCAGTCGTCGAGCGACGTGTCGAGCGATCGCGCCATGTGCAGGATCCCTGCGTTGTTCACCAGGATGTCCAGACGCCCTTCGGCCGCTGCGATCCCACCGACGACGGCCTCCCAGTCCGCCTCGCTGGTGACGTCGTGGTGCAAGAAGGTGACGGAGTCTCCGAGCCGGTGTGCGGTCGCTCGGCCTGCGTCGTCGAGAACGTCGGAGATGTAGACCGTCGCTCCCTCGGCAGCGAAGCGTTCTGCTTCGGCCGCACCCTGGCCTCTGGCGCCGCCGGTGATCGAGCGCGATCTTGCCGTCGAGACGTGACATGTGCGGAACGTACCGCGACGATCGCGAATGCAGCGAAGCGGCTACCGATGAGTAACTTGGACTCACCCGCTGTCGCCGAGCTATCGCTCGGGGACCGAGATCCCAGGAGTTCCGTTCAATGCCCGAAGCAGTTTTCGTTTCCTACGCCCGCACCGGCTTGGCCAAGGCCGGCCGCGGCGGTTTCAACATGACCCCGGCGATGTCGATGGCCGCCCACGCCATCAAGCACGCAGTCGCCAAGTCGGGTGTCGAGCCCGAAGCCGTCGAAGACGTCAACCTCGGCAACGGTGCGCATGGTGCCGGCAACCTCGGCCGCCTCGCCAGCCTGCTCGCGGGCCTGCCGACCACCGTCAGCGGCAACACGATCCAGCGCCACTGCTCGTCGGGTCTCAACTCGATCGCCATCGCGGCGAACCACATCAAGATGGACGAGGCCGACGTGTCCGTCGCCGCCGGCGTCGAATCGATCACGATGCCGGGCGGCGGAATCGACAGCCTCGGCGGCATCGACCCGGCCCTCACCGAGCAGTACCCGGCGATCTTCATGGCGATGATCGAGACCGCCGACATCGTGGCCGAGCGCTACAACGTGTCCCGCGAGTACCAGGACGAGTACTCCTTCGAGTCGCAGATGCGGATGGCCAAGGCGCAGGAGAACGAACTGTTCGTCGACGAGATCGTCCCGATGGAGACCAAGATGAAGCTGGTCGACAAGGAGACGAAGGAGGAGACGATCGTCGACTACGTCGTCGACAAGGACGAGTGCAACCGGCCCCAGACCACCCTCGAAGGCCTCTCGAAGCTCGGCCCCGTCCGCGGTGAGGGCAACTACGTCACCGCCGGCAACGCATCGCAGCTCTCCGACGGCGCCGCCGCCGTGGTGATGATGTCCGATGCGGAAGCCTCCGAGCGCGACATCGAGCCGCTGGGCGCCTTCAAGGGCTGGGCCGTCGCCGGTTGCGAGCCCGACGAGATGGGCATCGGCCCGATCTACGCCGTACCGAAGCTGTTGAAGCGTCACGGCCTGACCGTCGACGACATCGACATCTGGGAACTGAACGAAGCATTCGCCTCGCAGTGCCTGTACTCGCGTGACACGCTCGGCATCGACCCCGAGAAGTACAACGTCAACGGCGGCTCGATCGCGATCGGTCACCCCTTCGGCATGACCGGCACGCGCTGCGCCGGCCACATCCTGCAAGAAGGCAAGCGTCGCAACGCCAAGTGCGGCGTCGTGACGATGTGCGTGGGCGGCGGCATGGGCGCCGCTGGCCTCATCGAGATCTACTGATCTCCTCGCACTGATCCGTTGCAACGGGCCGGGTCGCTTCGGCGGCCCGGCCCGTTTCGCGCCCCGGCACCGATCCACGAGCTCTGACCAGGGGTTTCGCCCTCCAGAGAACTCTGAAGTACCCCTTCGCTTAGATGGTGTACATGATCTCCACCGCCACCCGCAACGAGCGCACCGCACCCCAGCAGCTCACGCTGCTGACGGATTCACCGAGCAGCCCCGCCGACGAGGATCTGACCGTGTCGAACGCGCCGGTGCAGTTCCGTCTGTCGACGACGACCCGCCGACGCGGTCTCGCCCACGTCGCCGAGATTCGCCAGCAGCTCGCCGAAGCCCAGGCCCGCCGGGCCGACGCACAGTCGCGACCGTTGCCGTCCCGTCAACCGCAGGCCGCCTGAGCATCTCGATGCGTCTGGCTGATGCGGATGTGTTCGAAAAAGCGAGAACGATCGTGCGCATCGACGACGTGCTCTCGTCGCGGGCAGGCTCGTGTTGACGGCTGGAGGTTCTCACTTTCCGACCTTTCAACGTCCGAGTCGCGAGATCGCAGCCCTCGGCAAAACGACATCCCCGATGCGTTCATTGCCGCAGACGCGGTCGAGTAGAACGCAACGCTGGTCACCAGCGATCGAGGTTTCCGGCGCTTCGACGGGCTCAGCATCTTGCCGCCGACGGAACTCTACGGAGCGAGCGTCCAGCAGTCGGGCGATTCGGCGAGTCGAATCAGTTCGACCCCGAGATCGAGGCGCTCCCGCACCTCACGATCCATTTGAGCATCACGGGAGTGCCGCGCCTCGATCCCGGTCATCACGCGTTGTCATCAGCTTGCTCCACGATTTCAGAAGGTCTGTCAGCCGGCTGATGGGGCGAGGTCGCGGACGGCTTGCCAGTGGTCGAGGTCGGGATCGAGCGGCAGGATCGCGAGTGAACTCGTGGTGACACCGTTGTCGAAGTAGGCCTGGATCTTCTCCCGGCACTCCGCAGGCGAGCCGTGAACGATCAAGTCGTCGACGACCGCGTCGGGGATCGCGGCGAGCGCGGCCTTGCGGTCGCCCGCTTTCCATGCGTCCCACATGCCGCCGAGCGCATCACCGCGACCCATCCATTCGTGGAACGCCGCGTACACGGGAACGTTCATGTAGGCAGCGATCGCGTAGCGGGCGGCTGCCGCGCACGACATCGGTGTTCTCGCTCGGGCAGCAGAAGATCCGGCACACGATCTCCTTGTCCGAACCGTCACCCGCACCCTGCACGATCGGCGCGACCGTCGCCACGTCTCCGGCCGACAGCCAGTTGATGATCGCCCCGTCCGCCTCGCGACCCGCGAGCCGCAGCATGCCTTCACGCAGCGCCGCCACCAGGATCTGCGGCTTCTGTTCCGGCACGATGCCCAACCGGAATCCGTTGACCTCGAACGTGTCGTACTCCTTCTTGACCTTCTCGCCGCCGAGCGCGTCGTTGAGGAACCGAACGACGTCGCGGACCTTCTTGTACGGCTCTTCGAAGGGAATGTCGTTCCAACGCTCGACGATGACGTTGCTCGACGAACCGACACCGATCGCGAAGCGACCGGGCGCGGCATCGGCGAGCGAGGCAACGCTCTGAGCGAACAGCGCCGGCGAGCGGGTGTAGGCCGGCACGATCGCCGTGCCGAGCCGGAGTCTGGGCTCCCATGCGGCTGCCATCGACAGCGGGGTGAAGGCATCGGCACCGTCCGCCTCGGCCGACCAGATGTCGGTGTACCCGAGATCGGCGAGCTCGTGCAGCTTCGCTTCGTGCGAGTGGAGCGGGCCGGGGAGCGGAACGGTCATGCCGGGACGGTGCGGAAGTGCCATGACCCGACCATACGCACCGGGCCGAACCCCGTCCGATTCCGCCCGTCCTTTCCCGCCCGGCACCATCGCTACAGGGTTCGGCCGGCCTGCCCTTACCCGCCCGTGCTTTCCCGCCCGGCACCATCGCTACAGGGTTCGGCCAGCTTGCCCTTACCCGCCCGCCACCATCACACCAGGACCGACCCTGTAGTGATGGTGCCGGGCGGGGTCGCTACAGGGTCACACGAGGACCGACCTTGTGGTGATGGTGCCGGGCGGGGTCGCTACAGGGTCAGGCTTTCCAGAAGCGGGCGATCACGCTTTGACTCGCTGTGGCGAGCAACGTGCCGTCCTCGGCGAACATGTGGACCAGGCCGTGGCCGAACCCACGCTCGACCGCGTGGATACGGATGTCCATCAGCACCCAGTCGGTCGGCACCAGCCGACACACCCGCAACGTGTTGTCGAGGCTGTTCCCACCGCCACGACGACCGAGCGATTGTCCGACACCCATCGGAACGTAGTCACCCAGAATGGCGAGCGTCACGGCGTCGACGTCAGCGATCACCTCCGGGATACGCGCCCACATCAGTGTCTGGCCATCGCCCCTGCACAGCAGTCGACTGATCGGTGGCGAGCTGATCCCATTCGACACCCTTCACCATCCGCTGGTCGAGTTGCGATGTGATGGTTCCGGCGTTCTCGGGCGAGGTCGGGCGCTGCGGCAGCGACATCGGCGCCGGCAGGTCGGCGGGCATCGATTCCCACTGCCCGCTCGCTTCGAAATCTCGGTCGCCGAGCGCCGCGTTCACCGTGAGGATCTCGCGGTCGGCGACGTGGCAGACCGCACGCGCCTGGGTGATCGCGTGCCCTTCGACGGCGATGGTGACGTCGATGTCCACGACCTCGCCCGGGTCGCGCGTAGGACAGGTACTGCGCCGGTGGCCCACACGCATCGCCGGTCCGACGTTCCCTCGAGCGCGGAGATCGCTGCGGCCAGTCCACACCCACCGAAGAGGAAGTTCTCGCCGACCGAGATCTTGCGGGTCACGGGCAACTTCCACCGGAAGCGGTTGTGCGTCGATTCGAGTCCGAGAAAGCTCCGAGAGTCCATGGCGAGGCCGATGGTAGAGCGGGTCACCGGTCTTCGTTACGGTCCGCACATGGGCACAGACACCTGGCAGGGCGACGCGGTCGGACTCGTGGAAGCATTCCGGTCCGGTGAACGCAACCCGATCGACGAGCTCGCCGCGGCGTACGACGCCATCGACGCAAGCGACCTGAACGCCGTGTGCTTCACGGATCGGGACACGGCGCGCGCCGAGGCTGCGGGAGCCGACGTGTCGAAACCGTTCGGCGGCGTGCCGATCGGCGTCAAGTCGCTCAACGAGGTCGAGGGGTGGCCCTACGACGAGGCCTCGGTGCCGTTGAAGGATCAGATCGGCACACGCACGACCACGCAGGTCGAACGAATCCGGCGCGACGGTGGCGCAGTGCTCGCTGCCCAGTGCACGTCGAGCGAGTTCGGTGGCGTCAACCTGACGCGGACCGTGCTCCACGGTGCCACGCACAATCCCTGGCAGCACGGCCGCACGCCGGGCGGGTCGTCGGGTGGTTCCGCGTCGGTCGTGGCCGGTGGGCTGCTACCGATCGCCACCGGCGGCGACGGTGGTGGCTCGATCCGTATCCCTGCCGGGTTCACCGGGCTGGTCGGGCCTGAAGGCCACCTTCGGTCGGATCCCACTCGGGCCGAACACGCAGTACGGCAACCTGACCGTCACGACGGGCTGCATGGCCCGCTCGGTGCGGGACACCGCTCGATGGTTCGACGTGTGCAACGGCCACGACCCGACCGATCCGCTGAGCCTGCCCCGCGTGGAAGGGTGGGAACGCGACCTCGGAACGTATGCGCCAGCACTCCGCGGCGCACGGGTCGCGGTGGCTCCCGGCTGGGGCGGGGCGGTGGTGTCACCCGTGATGTGGGAACTGTTGGAGGAAGCGGCCACGCAACTCATCGCGGACTGCGCCATGACGCCGCACCGACGAGGTCGACACGCACGTGCCGAGGATGGGCGGCGCTTGGTCGATCTCCGGGATGATCGAGATCCGGGCCGCGCTCGGCGACCTCTATCCCGACTGCGCCGACGATCTCACACCCGAGATGAAGTACGGACTCGCGACCACCGAAGGCAAGTACGGCGAAGAGGGACGGGCCCGGATCGAGCGACGCCGCACCGAGGTCAACCACGCGATGGCGAAGATCTTCGACCCGGTCGATGGCGTCGACTTCGTGATCACCGCCGCCAACCCCGACGTCGCCTTCGACGCCGAGGGGCCACTCGCCTCCGTCTTCGGCGGCATCGAAGCAGGCATGGGCAACAACGGTCAGCTCACGTTCCCGGCCAATCTGCACGGCAACCCGGCGATCTCCGTCCCGGCCGGACAACTCGATGGCCTGCCGATCGGTCTCCAGATCATCGGTCGTCACTTCAGTGAGCCGTTGCTCCTCGACCTCGCCGGAACCATGGAACGCAACCGCCCCTGGCCGCTCACCACCCGCCACTCGACCTGAACCGTTCGGAAGTGCCTGGCACGTTCGACCGGTTCGCGTTGACGGAGCAGCACTGCAGATGATTTACGGTGGCGACCTATGAAGGTCGCACTCACCGTCAATGACTTCATCCGTCGCGCCGAACTGGTCTATCCCGATCGGATCGGCGTGGTCGACGAGCCGGATCAACCGGCCGAGAGTTGGGGTTCGATCGACTATCGCGAGGTGGCTCGACGTGCCAAGGCAATGGCCGCCGGGCTCGACGAACTCGGGTATCGCTGTCGGCGAGCGCGTTGCGATGGTCAGCCACAACTCGGCTCGGCTACTCACTGCACTGTTCGGTGTGTCGGGATCTGGCCGTGTGCTCGTCCCCATCAACTTCCGCCTCGTCGCCGCCGAGGTGAAGTACATCATCGAGCACTCGGGCGCCCGCCTGCTGCTCGTCGATCCGGAACTCGCTGACGATCGCTCGCCGACGTCGAGTGCGAGCGCAAGATGATCATCGGCGACGAGAGCGACGCCGTTCTGATGAAGTTCGACGTCGAGCCCGCAGCCGTGGGAGCCCGACGAGGACGCCACTGCAACGATCAACTACACGTCGGGGACGACCGCCCGCCCGAAGGGCGTGCAGCTCACACATCGCAACGTCTGGGTCAACGCCACGACATTCGGGTGGCACATGGGCGTGTCGGACCGCGACGTGTACCTCCACACGTTGCCACAGTTCCACTGCAACGGCTGGGGGATGCTCTACGCCGTCAGCGCGATGGGCGCCAAGCACGTCATCATCCGCAAGATCGACGGTCACGAGATCCTGCGCCGCGTCGATGAACACGGCGTCACCCTGATGTGTGGTGCTCCCGCCGTGCTGAACATGGTGATCGATGCCGCCGAAGAACTCATCGCCGACGGCAAGGACGTGCCGGGTCGCGGCACGGTGCGAATCGTCGTCGCCGGCGCTCCGCCGCCCACCAGCACCATCGAAGACCGAAGACGGAGCTCGGTTGGGAGTTCGTGCAGATCTACGGGCTCACCGAGACCGCGCCGCTGATCACGATCAACCGCAACCGGGCCGAGTTCGACGACCTGTCACCCACCGAGCGCGCACAGAAGCTCGGCCGCGCCGGAGCGCCGAGTTTCGGTACGACGATGGCGGTCGACGACGAGGGCGAGATCATGGCGCGCAGCAACACGATCATGGAGGGCTACTGGGAGCAGCCCGACCAGACCGATGCGGCGATCCGCGACGGGTTCTTCCACACCGGCGACGGCGGCATCGTCGACGACGACCACTACGTCGTGATCTCCGACCGCAAGAAGGACGTGATCATCACGGGTGGGGAGAACGTGTCGTCGATCGAGGTCGAGGATGCACGTCTTCCAACATCCCGACGATCACCGAGGTCGCCGTCATCGGCATCCCCGACGAGAAGTGGGGCGAACTCGTCACCGCGCTCGTCGTCACCACGCCCGGCAGCACGCTCGACGAGGCCGCCGTCATCGAACTCACGCGGACGCTGCTCGCCGGCTACAAGTGCCCGAAGAAGATCGAGTTCCGCGACGAACTCGCTCGCACTGCGACCGGCAAACTCCAGAAGTTCAAGCTGCGTGAACCGTTCTGGGAAGGCGTCGACAAGGCGGTCAACTGACCGAGCGGAGCGAGTGAGACCGAGCTACTCGAGCGTGGCGTAGGTGGTGCTGCGATCGTCGGTCGTCGTGCCACGGATCTCCTCGACGCACGATTGGAGATCGGTCAGGTAGTCGTCGATCGCACCGGTGTTGGTGTTCGACACCGTCGAGTGGAGGTTGTCGGGCGGCGTCTGGCGATCGTGATACCAGCCGTGTTTCATCAGCGCGTCGCCGAGGGCGAACATGTCGAGCCCGCTGTCGGGTTCCGCTGCCATGGCGATGAGATGGAACTGGCCGTCTCCGAGGACCCGGACGCCGTCGATCGCCATGATCCCCGCACGCATCCGGTCGGCGTTGATCATCGTCTGGCGGGTCAACTCGACGTAGCCGTCGACACCGAGGTGTTGCATCACGGCCCATGCACACGCCATCGGCAGACCGGACCGTGTGCCCTGCATGTTCGGAGAGGCATAGAACCCGCCCAACCAACCGTCGAACACGAACGTCTGGTACTGCCGGGACTGCTTCGAGCGGTGCAGGATCACCGACACGCCCTTCGGCGCATAGCCGAGCTTGTGGATGTCGGCCGAGATCGTCGTGACGCCCGGAACCCGGAAGTCCCACGGTTGCACGTCTCGGCCGAGTCGCTCGACGAACGGCAGGACGAAGCCGCCCATGCAGGCGTCGACATGACAGTTCGCATCGACCGACATGGCCAGCTGTCCAATCGCTGCGATGTCGTCTTGCACGCCCTGCGGATACTGCGGTGCGGAGCCGACGACGAGCACCGTCTTGTCGTTGATCATCGACGCCATCGCGTCCACGTCGGCGGTGTAGTCCTCGCGGACGGGGACGACCCGGACGGTGAGACCGAAGTTGTGTGCCGCCTTGTGGAACGCAGCATGCGCTGTTTCGGGCAGCACCATCTCCGGCTCGGTCACGCCGCGTTCGATCGCGCCACGCTCACGTGCGGCGAGCACCGCGCACAGGATCGACTCGGTGCCGCCGCTGGTGAGGAATCCGGATGCCGAACCTTCGTCCAAGAGGTCCCCGTGCAGCAGCGACGACGTCCAACCCACCACCTCGCGTTGGATCGCTGCGAGCGACGGGAACGCCTGGGTGTTGAGTGCGTTCTCGTGCAGGTACAGCCGTGCGGCCTGCTCGGCCACCTCGTGGACCGACGGGCCACCGTCGTAGACCATTCCGAAGGTCTTGCCGTCGGCCCACTTGACGTCGTTCGCTCGCTTGTCGGTCAACTCGGCGATGACCTCGTCGACCGGACGACCCTGTTTCCCCAGCTCTGCCATGGCTCGATCTTCCCACACGGTGCCACGACGCCGCTCAGCCGGTCCGTCGATCCGGTCCGTGTTAGGCAACCTTCACACTTTGGTACGACCGCTGCCTACACTCGCGCGCATGAAGCTCGTTCGACGCCGCCTGTTCACCGCCGCCACGATTGCTGCAGTCGGGCTCGCCGCCACGGCCTGTGGCGGCGACGGCGACAGCATCACGCTGTACTCGGGTCGCAGCGAGAGCCTGATCAAGCCGATCATCGACGACTTCACGGAGGCCACGGGCATCGACGTCGACGTCAAGTACGGCGACACCGCCGAACTCGCTCTACTCATCGACGAAGAGGCCAACGCCGGACGTACCGAAGCTGACGTCTACATCTCGCAGAGCCCCGGCGCGATGGGCTTCATCGACGACGCTCTCGCGCAACTCCCCGACGAGACCCTCGCCCTCGTCGACCCTGGGACGCGTGACGACGACGGCCGATGGGTCGGGCTGTCCGGACGTCAACGGGTCCTCGTCCACAACACCGACACCGTCGATCCGTCGACGCTGCCCGACTCGATCTTCGACCTCGTCGCAGATGATCGGTTCCGGGGTCAGATCGGCGTGGCCGGCGGCAACGGATCGTTCCAGGACTTCGTGACCGCCATGCGCTTCACCGAAGGCGAAGACGTCGCCGAACGGTTCCTGGCCGACCTGGATGCGCTCGATCCGGTCCCCTACGCCAACAACAACGCGATCGTCACAGCCGTGGGTCGCGGCGAAGTGCAGGTCGGGCTCGTCAACCACTACTACAACTTCCGTGCACTGGCCGAGAATCCGAACACCCCGAGCGCCAACCACGTCTTCGAGGCCGGCGACCCGGGGGCGACGCTCATCGTCACAGCGGCAGGCATCGTGGAGGGCAGCGAGAAGGTGGATGAAGCAACCCGACTCCTCGACTATCTCCTCAGTGAGGACGGGCAGCGGTACTTCGCCGACGAGACCTTCGAGTACCCGCTCGCACCCGGCATACCGACGGCAGGAGACGTTCCGCCGATCGAGTTCGGCGACGTCGGCAGCATCGACCTCGATCGAACTCGAAGGCGGACTCGAGCGGACTCGTCAGCTCATCGCCGATGCCGGCCTCGAAAGCTGACCAGGGCGGACGAAGCGACGTCCGACCGAAGTCGGATGCAGTCGGCACGGAGCGCACCGATCGTCACCCGGCCGAGCACGAACGGGACGGCGCCCAGTCGCTGGCAGACTCACAGCGATGAAGACGACGGCGGGACTCGCCTCGACGATCAGTCGTCGACGCCCGAGCCTGCTGGGCGTGGTCGGTCTCGTGATCGGTGTCCTGTTCGCGATCCCGGCCGGATTCGTCGTTGTCCGGGCCATCCGTCTCGAGGCGCCGATCGGCGACACCTGGAGTGAGATCGACGGACCCCTGTGGCGGACCATCCAACTGGCCTTCCTCGTCTCGGCGTCTGCAGCGATCCTCGGCACCCTGCTCGCCTGGGTGACCGTTCGCACCGACCTCCCGTTCCGCCGAGCGTGGCGAGTCGCCCTGGTGTTGCCACTCGTGCTTCCTTCGTTCGTCGGCGCCGGCGCGTTCATCGCCGGGATCGCACCGGGCGGCATCATCCACGAGGTGCTGACCAGCGTCGGCATCACGCCCCCACGGCGTTTCCGCGGGCTCGGTGCGAGCTGGTTCGTGCTGACGGCGTTCACCTACCCGTACGTTCTCCTCCCCGTCTCGGCTCGACTCTCGGCACTTCGATCGAGCCACGAAGAGGGAGCCCGCATGCTCGGCTTCGGGCCCCGCCAGGCATTCATCCGCGTCACGCTCCCCGAGATCAGACCATCGATCGTGGCCGGAGCGCTGCTCGTCTTCCTCTACACGCTCAGCGAATTCGGCGCCGTGCAGTTGCTCGGCTACGACACGTTGACCCGAGTCATCTTCGCGCACGCGAACGGCGAACCGGGCCGTGTCGTTCTCCGCCGCACTCGCGCTCCTCGTGCTCGCGATCGCCGTCGTCACGCTCGAGCGTCGCCTTCGCGGTCGATTCACGCCGGATGCGAAGGCGGCTGCGGTCGCCCATCGCCCGACCGAGCTCGGTTGGCGAAAGGTCCCCGGGACGCTCACCTGCGCGGCCGCACTCGGCGTCGGCTTGATCATCCCGATCTCCAGCCTCGCCACCTGGGCGCAGCGCGGCATCCGCAACGGCACCGTCGACTACGGCGACCTGGTCAGCCCGGCGGTGAACACCGCGTTCGTCTCGGTGATCGCGGCTGTCATCACCGTCGCCGTGGTGCTCCCGATCGCGATCGAGACCACCCGCCGGCCCAACCCCACGTCATCGATCGCGGCAGGCGCCGTTCTCGGCGGGTTCGCGATCCCGGGTCTGGTGATCGCGCTCGCGCTCGCGGTCATCGCGCTCAACGCTCCCGGAGTCGGCTGGCTCTATCAGTCCCTCGCACTGCTGATCATCGGCTACATCATCCACTTCGGTTCGCAGGCGCTGGCGAGCACCGAGCAGGCGGTGCGTTCCGTCCCCGAGCGGGTGAGAGAACAGGCCCGCCTGTTGGAACCGAGCGCGCTGCGGCGAGCGGCTCGCGTCGACCTCCCGTTGATGCGCCCGGGGCTGCTGTCGGGAGCCGGGCTGGTGATGCTCGCGACACTCAAGGAGCTCCCAGCGACCCTGCTGCTGTCCCCGATCGGCTTCTCGTCGCTCGCGACGGAGATCTGGGGCGGCTTCGGCGAAGGCTTCTACGCCGAGACGGGCGTGGCGTCGCTCCTACTGATCGCCGTCTCGGCGTCGCTCACCTGGCTGCTCGTGCTCCGTCCCTCGATGCGACGCTGACGCCGTCCGGCAATGGTCGCGCTCAGCTTGGCGACGACCCACCAGGCGACGACACCGACGCCGATCGTGACCAGGTAGGCGACCCGGTCGTTCAGCCAGGGGGTGAACAGTGGCCACACCTGCCAGTGCAGCAGGAAGATCCACATCGACGCCGCGGCGACCTTGCCGACGACCATGGCGACGGGTGTGGGGATGCGGATCGAACGGATCCAGACCAATGCCAGGACCGCCGCCAGAATGCGGAGCTCTCGATCGAGCTGGTCGACACGGCCGACGGTCTCGAAGTAGCCGATGGTCGTCGCCACGGCGAGCGCCGTCACGAGCAGCTTCTGACCGACGGCTGGATGCTCGCTGCGCACACCAACCGAGTGCGGCGAAGCTGGCCACCGTGTGCGTGCGGAAGATCTCGTTGTACGCGCCCCCGAGATTGACGACCTCGAAGCGGAACAACCAGGTGAGCCCCAACACGCCGAGCGCGAACGCGAACGGTCGCGCCTGCTCGGCTCGACGCACCGGGCGGATCGCGAACACGATCGCCAGCACGACGAGGATCTGCACGAACGCCTCGAAGTACCAGTACTCCCACCGGCCGCCCGTGCGCTCGCCCGACCCCGTGTAGTTGTTGACGAGCAGCACCGTTCCGAGCGAGTAACCCCCGACCAGCAGCATGTTCAATCCGACCCACACGCTCGCCGGCACGGCGATTCGCGCAACGGTGACGGCGAGCCCGCCGCGCACGACCGGGAAGGTCGTATGGCAGGAGTTGGAATCGAGCGACGTTGTAGCCGGCGACGGCGAGCAGGGCGTGCGCGCCTCCGGCGAGGCGGAAGATCCGCATGTGGGTGCAGACGATCAGCAGGATGCCGATCGCCCGGATGACGACACTGGTGTCGACGGAGCGACTCCAGCGGTGCCATCTCGTCAGAGGCGGACGTTGCTCGCGCAGCGACTCGAGTTCGGCGACGGGGCGGAGGTGCCAGTCGGACGGAAGCGAGCCGAGGACCGATTCGAGACGGATCGACATCTCGACATAGGAGAACGAGTCGCCCCCGAGGGTGGCGAACGATTCCTCCGGTCCTGGTGGTCGACCGAGCACCGCGGCGAACGCATCGCCCACGGTGACGTCCTCACCGACGGCCTCGGCGGCTCGTCGATCGAGGGCTCGCGCCACCTCCACGATGGCGGGGCCGTCGGTCTTGCCGGAACCCGTGGTCGGGATCTCGCTCTGTCGGAGCACCAGCACCCTGCCCGACGGCACGTCGAGCAGATCAGCGATCGAGGCGCGCATCTCGCCATCGAGCGACGCGTGCGTCGCTGTGGGGTCGACGACCACGACCACGATGCCGTCGTCGTCGCCGGTGACCCGGGTCGGCGCGGCGATCGTCCTGTTCAGTTCTCGTTCGAGATGATCGAGATCGATCCGCTTGCCGTGCAGTTTCACGAAGCGATTGAGGCGTCCGACGATCTCGAGGTTGCCGGATGCATCGAAGCGCCCGAGGTCTCCGGTTCGCAACTCGACGAGATCGTGACCGCGTCCGAGGTCGTCCGCATTCGTTGCGTAGCCCATCATCACGTTCGGTCCTGCGTAGACGACCTCGCCGACTCCGGGCGCGGCGCCCGTCGTCGCGTCGATCCGGAGTCGGCCGCCCGGGATCGCAAGGCCGACCGACGCCGGCGCGTCGAACACGCGAGCCGAGGGAAGGCACGCCATCCGCGCAGTCGCCTCGGTCTGGCCGTACATCACGACCAGATCCCAACCGTTGCGCACGCCGCGTTCGGCGAACCGTTCCACCACGTCGGGCGGCATTCGTCCGCCGGCCTGCGTGACTCGCCGGAGGGACGGTGCAGCGAGGACGTCGCTCGACAGCCGATCGATCATCTCGAACGTGTGCGGCACGCCGGCGAGCGTCGTCACGCCGTGGTCGTGGACCGCTGCCCAGAAGCATGGATCGACGACCGCCGTGTCGGTGAGCACGACCGACCCTCCGACGGCGAGGTGGGAGGTCACCAGCGACAACCCGTAGCAGTAGTGCAACGGCAGCGAGGTGATCGCTCGGTCGTCGTCTCGGAGGCCGAGTGATGCTGCGATCGCGACGGCGTTGCTGGTCACTGCGTCGAGGGACAGCCTGACGAGCTTCGGGGAGCCGGTCGAACCGGACGTACTCATCAATGCCGCCAGATCGCGGTGCCAACGCGACTGCGCGGGCTGTGGCTCGGCTGGCCGTGACGCTCCGGTTCGTTGGATCGGATCGATCCGGACCACGCCGGCCTCCGAGGTATCGATGCAGATCGAGGCCCCGAAACTCGCTCCCAAGGACCTCGCCGATGCGGCGGTCGCAGCGACGATCACCGGGTGGCGGCCGTCGAGCGCCGCGAGGTAGCTGACGACGAAGTCGAGCGTGTTCGAGCCGTGCAGCACGACCAGCTCGGGCGCCGCACCGAGCTCGCAGACGCCGCTCGTCGACCAGGTCGGCGAGCTCGGCGTGGCTGATCACGCGGTCACCGTCGATGCACGCCGGGCGGTCCCCGTTGGAACGCAGCGCCGAGGCCGACAACGGCGATGCGGTGGTCGGTGAGGCAGATGCGTGGTCGACGTCCTGGGCGCCCGCGAGCAGATCGGTCACGGCAGAGAAGCTAGACAAGCAGCAGTTGTAAAGCAACCCTTACCAACGATCGTCACCATGCGTGTCGCAAGGTGTTGCACCGATACCATTGCGATCGATGAGCAGTTCCGTCCAGCGAGAACTCGCGACCGTCGAGGTCGAGGGTGTCTCGGTGTCGTACGACGGGGCGGCACGCGCCGTCGACGACGTGTCGGTCTCCGTCGCTGCAGGTTCGATCGTGTCGCTGCTCGGCCCGTCGGGATGTGGCAAGACCTCGCTGCTCCGCGCGATCGCCGGGCTCGAACGCCCCGTGGGTGGTTCGATCTCGATCGGCGGACGCGTCGTGTCCGGGCCGGCTGCCTGGGTGAAGCCGGAGCACCGCAGCGTCGGCATGGTGTTCCAGGACGGAGCGCTGTTCCCACATCTCACGGTGGCCCAGAACGTCGAGTTCGGCCTGAACGCCTCGCACATCAAGGCCAGTCGCTCCGAGCGCGCGAACCGAGTCGGCGAACTGCTCGAACTCGTCGACCTCGCCGGCCTCGGAGCACGCCTGCCCGAGACGCTTTCGGGTGGCCAACAACAACGGGTCGCCCTGGCTCGATCCCTGGCGCCGAACCCATCGGTGTTGCTGCTCGACGAGCCGTTCTCCGCACTCGACGCCGGGCTGCGCATCCACGTACGCGCCGAAGTGGCCCGCATCCTGCGCGAGATCGGCGTCACCTCGATCTTCGTCACTCACGATCAGGACGAAGCGTTCGTACTCGGAGATCAGGTCGCAGTGATGCGCGACGGTCGCGTCGAGCAGTTCGGAGCGCCCGACGAGTTGTACCGGACGCCGGTGTCGAAATGGGTGGCTCGTTTCGTCGGCGAGGCGAACTTCGTTCCGGGGCGCCCGAGCGGCGAGGTCGGCCGAGTCGACACGACGCTCGGCAGCGTTGCGATCTCGGGGAATGCGCTGACGGAGCGGTCCGGCGAGTCGATCGACGTCCTCGTGCGGCCCGAGCAGGTGACGCTCTCCGCCGGCGACACCGCCGAGATCACCGCTGTCGAGTACTACGGCCATGACGTGCGCTACGAGCTCCTGCTCGCCGACGGCACGACGCTGTCGGCGCGAACGCACCCCGACGTGCTCCGCCGAGCGCGGTGACCGGGTTGCGATCGCGTTCGACGGCAGCACCTCGACGGCATTCGTCGACTGATCGACCCCGTCAGCCGCCGAGCGTTCTCGCCGTCTCGCTCAGCGGCACGTCGCCCTTCGCGAGGGGGTAGGTCCTCAGCAGGCGGTCACCCGAGTTGGTGGTGACACCGAGCCAGTACCGCTCGTTGCGGAAGTGGTGCAGCCGATGGTTGCGAGCAAGGCGTCGGTAGTACGGCGTGCGGCATCGGTAACGGGTGTGCACGAGCAGGTGCACCCATTCGTAGTGCAGCAGTGCGATCGCAGCACCGGCCCATCCGGTGAGGAACATGCCGACACCCGAGGCGTCGAGCAGGGCGGCCAACGGCAGCGTCCACAGCGCGGTCAGGACACCGAAGGCGCTGATGAAGATCGTGGCATCGCTCCCGGCGAGCAACAGCCAGTCGAGCTCCGGTGGATCGATGTGGTGGCGCCGGTGTCCGTCGCCGGTGCCGAGCCGCCGGCTCGTCCAGGCCTGTTCGTCGGCATGGAGCAGGAACCGGTGGATCACCCATTCGACCGGCCCGATGGCGATCGCGGTCGCGAGGATCACCACGAGGTCGCCACGCCCCGAGTCACCGACGACGATGCGGCCAACGAGGGCCACGGCGGCGACCGCACCGAAGACCCGGGCCGAGCCACGACGAGCGAACACACCGAGGGTCGCCCGCTTGGTCACGAGCGAGTCGGCACGAACGGACTCCGACTGGCCGGCGATGGTGGACGAACTCACCCGCCTACTGTGCCATGCCGCCCAGCCGTGTACGTTTCGCGCATGGCGACGACCGAGCAGCCAGGCCCACCGACGACGATCTTTCGGGCTCGCCGAATCGTCACCATGGATCCGTCCCAGCCGGTCGTCGAAGCCGTCGCCGTCCGCGAAGGCCGCATCCTCGCTGCGGGCTCGTTCGAGGAGTGTGCGTCGTGGGGCGAGCACGACGTCGACGATCGATTCGCCGATCACGTCCTCGTCCCGGGAATGATCGAAGCCCACGCCCACAGCCTCGAAGGGGCCTTCGCGATGCTCCCGTACGTCGGATGGTTCGAGCGACACCGCCTCGCGGGCACCGCACCCGGCGTCCGCAGCTACGACGAACTGATCGACACCTTGCGTCGACTCGACGAAGAGATGACGAGCAGCGGAGCCGGGACGCTCGACCCGGTGATCGTGGGTGGCTTCGATCCGATCTACTTCCGAGACGAACCACGGCTGACGAGGGACCACCTGGACCGGGCGTCGATGGAGCGCCCGATCTTCGTGTTCCACGCGAGTGCACATCTCGCCACCGTCAACTCGGCGATGCTGCGCGAACACGACGTCGGCCGCCACACCACGACCGAGGGCATCGCGAAGGACGTCGACGGCGAACCGAACGGCGAACTGCAGGAGATCCCGGCGATGATGGCCGGCGCTGCGTCAGCCCTCCAGGGCATCCTCCGAGCGATGAACGATCCGGCAGCGATCGACGCGCTCGGGCAGATCTGCGCGAACCAAGGCATCACGATGCTCGTCGACCTCGCGTCGGCTGGTCTCCAGCGTCCACAGACGCAGGCGCTGTGGCACGAGACGATCGACCGGGACGACTACCCGGCGCGGATTCTGCAGCGCCATGTCGCAGCGATGCCACCTGGGTCCACCGATTGGGCCGAAGCCGCGGACGCGATCCTCGCGCTGCGCGACACCGACACCGACAAGCTCCGCACGGCCGGTATCAAGGTCATCCTCGACGGATCGATCCAGGGCTTCACCGCCAAGATGGATTGGCCCGGCTACTACACCGGTACCGACCACGGCATCTGGATGACCGCACCGGAACAGCTCCTCGACATCTGTCGGCCCTTCCACGAGCGCGGCATCAACATCCACACCCACTGCAACGGCACCATGACGATCGATCTGTGGATCGACACCGTCGAGCAGTTGCTGATCGAGCATTCGTGGCTCGACCACCGCCACACGGTCCAGCACTGTCAGCTCACGTCACCGGCGCAGTACCGGCGCATGGCGAAGCTCGGGATGTGCGCCAACATCTTCACCAACCACATCTGGTACTGGGGCGATCAGCACCACGATCTGACCGTCGGACCCGAACGCGCCCGACGGATGGAAGCGTGCCGCACAGCCGAGCGCGAAGGTGTGTCGTTCTCGATCCACAGCGACGCCAACGTGACGCCGCTCGGGCACCTGCACACGATGTGGTGTGCAGTGAACCGGGTGACCCCGTCGGGTCGTGTGCTCGGTCCAGACGAGCGGATCTCGGCCGAATCGGCGCTTCGCGCCGCCACGTTGGGCGCCGCCTACCAGCTCCACCTGGATGCCGAGTTCGGTTCGATCGAGTGCGGCAAGGCCGCTGACTTCACGGTTCTCGACGACGACCCCTCGACCGTCGACCCGATGACGATCAAGGACATCGGCGTGTGGGGAACCGTGATCGCCGGTCGCCCGTTCGCGGCTGCGACCTGATCAGTCCCCGACGCAGATCGCGTACGCCCGCGCGCTCCAGCTGTCACGAGTGATCGAGCCGCGCTCGACGGTCACGGTCCAGGTCGTCGATGATGCCGGCGCGCTCTTGGTGGCGAACGGCGGCTCGTGATTCCCGCTCGGTGCCGAGTCGATCTCGAAGCCTCCCCCGACGACGAACTTGCCGAACGGGCACACTGCGGTCACCACTCGGGTCGACGGGTTCCCCGAGGCCGAGATCGGACCTTTGATCTGGAGGTACGAGAACTCCGCGCTCACTCCATCCGCTCCTGCTGGGCCCTGCGGGCCTGCGGGTCCGGGAGCGCCGTCGACACCATCAGCTCCGTCAGCTCCATCAGTGCCATCGGCTCCGTCAGATCCGGCGGGGCCCTGGGCACCGACCTCACCGGGCGCTCCGTCGACACCATCAGCACCAGCCGGGCCTCGAGGACCGGGCTCACCATCGGTTCCGGCGGGGCCGTCCGCACCGTCAGCGCCCGCCGGCCCCACGGGGCCGACCGGACCTTGAGGCCCAGGCACGCTGTCGTCGCCGTCCTCGCCGGCAGGCCCTTGCGGACCTTCCACGCCGGCGGGCCCTTGCGCACCGTCCGCTCCTGCGGGCCCCGGCACACCAGCCGGGCCGACGGCACCATCGGCGCCGTCTTCGCCGTTCGATCCTGCAGGCCCGGTTGCACCGTCGACGCCGTCAGCTCCGTCGACACCGTTCGATCCGTCGGCGCCAGCAGGCCCCACGGGACCAACCGGGCCCTGAGGCCCAGGCACGCTGTCGTCGCCGTCCTCACCAGCGGGCCCCTGCGCTCCCACCGCTCCGACCGGTCCGGGCACACCCGCCACGCCGCGGGCGCCAGCCGGGCCACGAGCGCCGACCGGACCACGCGCTCCGGAGGCACCGGTCGCTCCTGTCGCGCCCGCGGGACCACGGGGGCCGGGGGCTCCGTCCGATCCGGTTGCAGGCGTGTAGTACGCCAACACGTCAATGATCACGTTCACGCTGCCCACGTCGTTGTACAGCGCGAACTGCCCACCGGTGGACAGTGCGATCACGGTGCTGTTCGACGTCACACCGGCTGCTGATGTCGGGTTGAGCTGCGACGCTGCGGGACGAGGGTCACCTGCCGGGTAGGCCGTCACGAAGGTCCGTGCCGCCGTGACGTTCAACGCCGTCAGGTTCACGTCGATCGCTGTCGCCCCGCTCGGGATGTTGCAGGCTCCGTTGTTCCCGAACACGCCGACCACCACGGTCTGGCGAGCACCGATGGGCGCACGGATCGTTCCGAAGGCCGCGCCGGGTCGCGTGTCGATCAATCGACACGGCGCGATCGGCGTGACGTCGGACTTCACTTCCGGAGCGGCGCGCACGAGGCTGATGCCGCCCGAACCCAGCGTCACGGCCACCGCTGCACCGATGGCAGCCCAACCGCTCCGGCCCATCCGACGGCGTCGATGCCGTGTCCCGTCGTCCGCCCCGCCCGCGTGCACTCCCCCGAAAAGCCTCATCTGACGAGTATCGCGGATATGACCGCCGAGCCTGGAAAACATGAGCATTTCTTGACTCAACCGACAGACAGTGCCCGCACCGACTCTCGCGGTGGTGATGTTCGTCGGTGAGATGCTGCGAGCCCAGTTCGTCTCCGAAGGGCGTAGAACCAGCGATTTCGCCGCTCGCGAGCGGGTTTGCGCCACTCGCGGAGGTCAGGCGAACACGCAGATCGCGAACGCCTGGATGCTCCAGTCAGCTCGTGCGATCGAACCGTTCTCGACCGTGATCGACCACGTGGTCGACGACGTCGGAGCACTCCGAGTGACGAACGGAGGCTCTCTGTTCCCGGTCGGCGTCGAGTTGATCTGGAAGCCGCCCCCGACGACGACCTTGCCGCTCGGGCAGATCGCCGTGGCGACCCGGGTCACCGGGTTCCCTGTCGCTGACACAGCGCCACTGACCTGCTGATGTCCGGACACGCCGTCATCACCGTCGGCACCATCGCTCCCGTCGGCACCCGCCGGTCCCTGCACGCCGTTCGTGCCATCAGCACCAGCCGGACCGGTCGCTCCATCAGCACCCAACGCGCCAGGGATCCCTTGCGCACCCTGTGCGCCGTTGATTCCATCGTCGCCATCAGCACCGTCGGCCCCTGCCGGGCCTCGAGCACCGTCGATGCCAGCCGGACCCGGCGCACCGTCAGCACCCGCCGGACCGATCGCGCCATCCGCACCGATTGCGCCATCCGCACCGACTGGGCCGACCGCACCGTCACCACCCGGCGCCCCATCCGCACCCGCCGGACCGACCGCGCCATCGGCGCCAGCCGGACCGACCGGACCGATCGCACCGTCACCACCGGCCGGGCCCACCGCACCGTCGACACCGGGCGCACCATCCGCACCTGCCGGACCGACTGCGCCGTCAAGGCCGGGCGCTCCGACTGGACCGACCGCGCCGTCGACACCCGGCGCCCCATCCGCTCCCGCCGGACCGACCGCGCCGTCGAGACCGTCAGCGCCGTCGACACCCGCCGGACCGCCCGGACCTGCGGGTCCGATCGGACCTGCGGGTCCGATCGGACCGATCGGGAGAACGGGTCCGGGCGAGGCCCCGCCATCCGTCGCAGGCGTGTAGTACGCCAGGACGTCGATGATGATGCTCACATCGCCGGCGTTGTTGAACAACGCGAACTGGCCTGCCGAAGACAGCGTGATCGATGTGCTGTTCGCACTGACCCCCGTCGAAGAACTCGGGTTGAGCTGCGACGCATTCGGACGTGCTTCGCCCGCTGGGTAGGCAGTCACGAACGTCCGGTCAGCCGTTGCGCCCAGCGCGGTCAGGTTGACGTCGATCGCCGTCACACCGGTTGGGACATCGCAATCTCCGTTGCGTCCGAACACATCGACGACGATCGTCTCGCCGGCGCCGACGGGAGTGCGGCGATCCCCGGCGGATCCACCCGCGCGGGTGTCGATCAAGCGGCACGGGGCGATCGGGGTCACCTCCGACTTGACCTGGGTCGCTGCTTGCACCAGACCGATACCTCCGGATCCGACGGAGACGGCGACCGCGGCGCCGATCGCAGCCCAACGGCTGCGACTCATTCGGCGGCGCTCGCTCGTGGATCCGTCACCGTGGCCGTTGAACAGGGGAAAGAACCTCATGTCCCCACATCGGCAGCCTTGCCGAGAACTTGAGGAAAAATAATTCAAGTCCGCCGACACATCGGCCGAAGCCCTTCGAACGGCCGCTCGTGCGGTCAGGACACCGACGTGAGCACGCGTGTCCCGGGCGACAGCGACCCGATGCATCATCCGTCGATGGCCCGCATAGTCGCTGACGGCGTAGTGCTGGGTTGCCCGGTTGTCCCAGATCGCCACCGTCCCCGGCTCCCACCGGAGCCGGACGTGGTGATCGGGGCGGTTCGTCGACGCGAACAGCATCGACAGGATCCGGTGACTCTCCGGAGCACCGACACCGATGATCCAACGGGTGTTGGATTCGCTGACGTTGATGTACGACCGCCCGGTGACCGGGTGGTGGGAGATGATCGGCCACACCGCCGAGCCCACGTTCGACAGCATCTCGTTCATCGACTCCGTGCCGCCCGATGCGAACGGACCGTTGCGAAACGCTCCGGGGTCGTGGGTCGCAGACAACGTTTCGAGGTCTCGCCGGAAGCCGCTGTCGAGCGAGTCGTGCACCGAGTACATGCTCGCCCACAGCGTGTCGCCGCCGACCGGCGGAAGCAGCATCGCCTGGAGGATCGACGCAAAGGGCGGCTCCTGCGTGAAGGTCATGTCGCTGTGCCATTCGGCGGCGTCAGGGCGGTCGCCCGGTTGCCAGTCGAGCACTACCACGTCCTCCGAATCCGGATGCGTCACATACGAGTGGTGGCGCTGGCCCAGTTCGCCGAAGCGCCGCCCGAATGCCGCCTGGTCGGCCGGTTCCAGGTACTGCCCGGGCAAGAAGAGCACCTGATGCTCGATGAGCGCCTGGTACAGCGCATCGACGCCGGCATCGTCGACATCGCCGAGTCCCACTCCACGGACGAATGCTCCGAGCGCTCGGGTGGCGCGCATCATCTCCATCATGCAGGCCGAAGATACTTCAGTGCGGACGCTTCGATTCGCGCTGGGTCGAACACGTTGCGCACGCCGACCGCTTCGAGACCCATCGAGCCGAGACCGGCGACGACGCTCAGCGAGATCGCATTGCCGACGACCTGCACCAACGTCGCGGTCGAGCCGACACCGCTCTCGACGTTCACCACACCTTTGAGGCGGAGCAGCCCTGGTGGCAGATCTGCGAGAAAGGCATCGAGCGCCTGCCGTGCGACGGGCCCGACAGGGGTCCAGGCCCACCGCTCATACCGCTGGTCGGCGGACGTCGATCGCTCGCGGACCCGCTGCGGCGTCGTGGTCGTCGACGCGCCCAGCACCACCTCGCTCCCGATCGCTCCTCCCTGGCCATCGACCACGGGCGCTCGGGTGACGGTCTCGAGCCACTGCACGACGTGCTCGAGTGTGTCGCTCGACACCAGATCCGACTTGGTCACGATCAGCAGGTCGGCGCCGGCCAACTGACGCACAACCTCGCCACCGACATATCGGTCACGAGCCATCCGTTGCACGCCGTCCGCAGCCGCCAGGACGATCGTGCCGCCGGGCACGAAGGGCGGAACCGTCCCCCAGGCGGCCGTCGCCGCTGGGTCCGCAACGCCGCTCGCTTCGATGACGATGTGATCGAGCCACGGCTCGATGGCGGACATCTCGATCAGTGTCGCGCCGAGGTCGTCGCCGAGCGTGCAACACACGCAACCGTTGGCCAGGTTCGCGATCGGCGCCGACGACCCGGCGACGGAGGCGATCAACGATGCATCGACACCCAGCTCGCCGAAGTCGTTGACGATCACACCGATGCGTCGCCCACCTGGAGCGCGCAACAGCGAGTTGAGCAACGTCGTCTTGCCCGCGCCGAGGTAGCCACCGATCACCGTGATCGGGATCGGTCGGGACGCGTCAGCCGGCAACGAACCCACCGGCCGCGAACGCGTCGTTCATGATCCGCTCGAGCGACGTGGACTTGCCCGGGAACTGACCCGCGACCGTGATCGACCAGATGACGCCGTCACCACGGTTGAGCACCATCGCGTGCGTCGACTCGATGGTCCCGGTGTGGCCGTACCGGTTGCTCGCCGTACGAGATCACGCCGAGCCCGTAGCCACGCTGGCCGAGCGCCCCGCCCGGCGGAGTGAGCATCTGGAGGACCGTCTCGACGCTGAGCGGCTTGAAGCCGCCGGAGTCCACGTCGAGCGAATCGAAGATCGTGACGAGGTCGCTCGGAGTCGCAATCCACGCGCCGGCTGCGCCGAGCGTCTCCATGTAGTTCCGCCCGGGCGTCGTGACGTGCTGGACTTCGTCGGGGCCGGGGTCGACGGTGGGTGCGAGTCGCATCCCGGAGATCCCCAGTGGCGTGAGCAGGTACCGATAGACGGCCTGTTCGTACGTCAGCCCGGTGACCGCCTCGATCGCCAGGCCGGCGACGCAGAAGTTCATGTTGCTGTACGTGTAGCCGCCGCCGCCGGCGCCACTGCGTCAGCCCGGTGCCGCGCCGCGTCGATGCAGTCGGCGGCACCCCCTCGGAAGAAGGTGCCGTCGTACTTGCCGAACCCGACTGCGATGGGTCAGCAACTGTCGGAACGTCAGCTGCGCCGATGCACCGTTTGCCGCACCGAGCCCGACGTGGCGGGCAACGACGTCACCGATCGGGTCGTCGAGCCCGATCACACCGTCTTCGACCAGTGCCATCACGGTGATCGCCGTGATCGGCTTGGAGATCGATGGCGATCCGAAATCGGTCCTGCGGCTCGGCGAGCGTCACCGGTCGCGGGATCGCGCATCCCGAACGCCGCACGATGCACGACGTCGCCGTCGATCGACACGGCGACCGACGCTGCGGTGTTGCCCGGGCGGACGAGCGCCGACTGGAGGTACCGGTCGACACCCGCCCACCCGGTCACCGGCTGGGCGTCGGTCTGGCCGATCGAATCCGTCGGCCGTTGCGGGTCCGATCGCTCCACCGATTCCGGCGTCGTCTTCCGGGAACCGGGCGACGTCGACGTCGAGCACGACATCGGGACCGAGCTCGAACGAGGGGTCCTCGGTGTCACCGTCGAGCGGGTCGCCCTCGACCGTGTCCGCCTCCACCGTGTCCGCCTCCACGGTGTCGGTCTCCGTCGCAGTGTCGGTGTCGGTCTCCGTTGCGATGTCGGTGTCCGTGGGAGGTGAGGTCACCCGCGCGTCGACGCTCGTGGTCGTCGACTCGGGTTCATCGCCAGCTCTCGCTCGCGGTTCGAGCCACGGATGTCGACGGCACCGTCGTCGCAGCCGTCTGGTTCGTCGTCGACGTGACGGGATCCGCCGACCCGGACGACGGCACCGCATCGTCGGCGTTCGCCGCACTGCACGAAGCAACGAAGAGTGCAGCGACGAGCGCCATCGAGATCCTCCGTTCCATCGAGGACCATGATGGTGCTCCGCAGGGCACGAGACGCGGCACGTCGACCCGATCGCGTCGATACCTTGACGACGTGACTCGCCTGAACGGCACCTCCACCGCCGTGACGCTCGTCGTGGCCGGCCTGCTCGGCGCATGCGCCGGGTCGGGAAGCGATTCCGACATCGATCAGGTCCGACCACCGGCTCCGAGCGACGTGGCCGCCACGATCGAACCGACGGGAACCGAGCCGCCGGCGCCCGCGACCGGACAACTCGGCGGTGCGGCCGCGACCGCAGCCGCCATCGAGGGACTGCTCGCGGCCGGCCGGGTGGACCTGTCCCCCACCGGCAACCGGGTGATCGAAGGGCCTGGATCCCTCCTCGCCGACGAGCCGTTGATCATCGATGCGCGCGTCGCCGACACGACGGCGGTGTGGATCGCTCCGACCGGCCCCTCCGATTGGCTGGTCGTGTCCAGCGACGGATCCGTCGACATCATCTCCACGGTCGGCGACGAGGTCACGGTCGAACCCCTCCCGACCGCTCCGTTGGATCCGTCCCTGGGGCCTCCACTCGTCACGACATCAGCCGGCGCGACGCTGGTCGAAGGTCACGACGTCCTGCGTTCGTTCTTCGCCGATCCGCTCCCCGACACCCGCGTGACCACCGACGGCTACGCGACTCGTCGCGATCGGCGGGCCGACCGACCGTTACGCCCACGGGGTCCTCGGCGACGTTCTCGAAGGCTCGACCATCGATGTCGTCGATCTCGACGGTGGCGCCGGACGCCGGTCTCGACTCGACGGCCCCGACGTGTTCGAAGCCGTCTCTCCGATGCTCGCCGACATCGACGGCGATGGCGAGCCGATGCGGTGTGACCGTGTCGAACGGCGAAACGTCGGTGCACGGATCAGCGCCTACGACCTGGCGGACGGCGAGCATCGTCGGCGAGATCCGAGCCGATCGGACTGGCAACCGTTGGCGCAACCTGCTCGCCGTCGCACCGATCGGGCCCGACGGTGAAACGGAGACTCATCGACGTCCAGACGCCGCACATCGGCGGGATCCTCCAGTTCTTCCGACTCGACGACGACCGGCCTCGAGCAGGTCGCTTCGACGGAGACCTACTCGACCCACTCGCATCGGGTCGCGCAACCTCGACCCGGGCATCGTCACCGATGCCGACGGCGACGGCCGCCTCGACGTGTTGCCTCCCCTCACAGAGCCAGACGCGAACTCGCCGTGGTCACGCGTGACGATGCAACCACGGACACGGGCACACGTGAGGTGGCACGGGTGGCACTCGGTGGCCGACTCACCACCAACGTCGCCGCATCTGCGGTCGACGATGGCGGCGTGGCGTATGCCGTGGGCTCAGACGACGGTTCCGTGCGTCTCTGGCTGCCCTGACGCTCGGCGAGTGTCGGCGGATTCAGGTCGGGGTCGGGAGTTCCTGCTCGACGGTGAGCACCGGAGCGAAGAGATCGCCGAGCTCGTCGACCCGTTCGAGCACGTCGTCCGCTTCGAAGACCAGCGCTGCACGACCTCGACGCGCACGACTCGACCTCGTCCCACGTCACCGGCGTCGACACGGTCGGCGATCGCGCGCTCGCAGCGAGTACGGAGCGATCGTCGTCTTGTGGAGCGCGTTCTGGCTCCAGTCGACGAACACCTTGCCCGGCCGCTCGACCTTCGCCATCACCGTGGTGACCGAGCCGGCGAGCTGCCGTTCCAGCACCTGGCCGACGGCGAGTGCGAAGTCGGCGGCGCCCTGTGGGTCGCTCCCGGCGTGTTCAGCGGCACGTACATCTGCAGACCCTTCGAGCCCGAGGTCTTGCACCATCCTCCAGTCCGACCGCTCGAGGATCACCGCGGAGCGGCGATCGCGACCTGGCAGCACTCGACGATCGACGTGTCCGGGCCCGGATCGAAGTCGAACACCAGGGTGCGTGGCGTGTCGAGGTCGCACGGCCTACGCCATCGGGGCGTGGAGTTCGAGGGCGGCGAGGTTCGCCGCCCACACCATCGTGGCCGTGTCCTCGATCGCGGCAGTACTCGATCCCACCCCGCCGATCCCCGGGCCCGAGCGACACCGGCACCCACTCGGGTCGGTACCGGTTGCAACGCTTCTCGAAGAATCCGTCGCGATCGGTGCCATCGGGGTAGCGACGGAACGTGATGCACCGGTCCGGCCAGATGCCGGGATCGCGACCGGAGCGATCCGCACGAAGTAGTCGATCACCTCCGCCTTGGTGAATCCGCGACGGGTAGAGCACCTTGTCGAGGTTCGCGAGCGTCGACCTCGCGACCGTCGACCTCGATGACGGTGCGGAGCGCTCACGCCGACTTCTTCGCCGCGGTCTTTCTCGCGGCCTGCTTCTTCGCAGCCGACCTTCTTCGCAGCACCTTCTTCTTCGCCGCCGACCTTCTTGGCGGCGGCCTTCTTCGCTGCCGACTTCTTCTTCGAACGCAGGCCTTCGGCCGCCGTCTTGCGCTTCGTCGCCGCTGCTTCTTCGGCGCTGCCTTCTTCGCTGTCGGTCTTCTTCGTCGCAGCGTTCATCCGACGCTGCGCTCTTCGCGTCGGCACCCGCCTTGGCTCCCCACTTCGCTGCGGCGGCCTTGCGCGGCCGGGTGGCTCTGCGCGCGACGCCTTGGCTGCGGCGACGCTCGCTTCGAGGGCCGCCATGATGTCGATCACCTTCGGCGCCTCGGTCTCGGCGCTCGGGGACGAC
The DNA here is from genome assembly GCA_963797925.1 of Ilumatobacteraceae bacterium. Taxonomy (GTDB): domain Bacteria; phylum Actinomycetota; class Acidimicrobiia; order Acidimicrobiales; family Ilumatobacteraceae; genus Ilumatobacter_A. The sequence continues at coordinate 52,362 of CAWCQZ010000005.1, forward strand.
CATCTCCTGGCCGTCGCGCCTTCATCTCGATCAGGGCCATCACCTGCTCGCGGTACTCGTCGTGGTACTTCCACGGTTCGAAGTCGGCGCTGAGCGACTCGACGAGCGATTCGGCCATCAGCACTTCCTTGTCGCTCACCTCGATGTCGTCGAGCTCGTGCGAGTCGCGTCGATCGTCGGCGGGGTCGACCACCTCGTCGGCGTAGGCCAGCGACGACATCACCAGCGGCCCTCCTCGGCACGGATGGCCGCCGTGTACTGCTTGTTGCGCATCACGTAGCGACCGATGCCGACCTTGCCGGACGCCTCCATCGCCCGCGCGAGCAGTACGTACGGCTTCGCGTTGACGTCGGGCGCGAGGTGATATGCGGTGTCGAAGTAGACGGGGTCGATCTGGTCGAGGTCGACGAACTCCTCGAGGTCGATCGTCTTCGTGGCCGCCGGCATGAACGGCTCGAGCTCGTCCGGGTCGATCACGACGTAGCGGCCCTTGCGAGACCTCGTAGCCCTTGACGATGTGTTCGTCGGCGACTTCTTCGCCGGTCTCGCCGTTGACCTTGCGGTAACGGATGCGAGCCATGTTGCGTTCGTCGAGCTGATTGAACGACACCGACTTCTTGCGGACGGCGTGGAACAGCTTGACCGGGATCGCCACCAATCCGAACGAGATCGTTCCACTCCACACCGGCCGTGCCATGCAGAGAGCATGTCACAAGCGACCGTCGATGAAACGGTGGATCGGTGCGTGTCAGGCGGCGGCGAGGAGCCGGCCCGCCGCGATCTCGAGATCGAGGATCGCGATCGAACACTTTCTGTGAAGTGTTCGACGTCGACTCGTCGCCTACGTCTGGTCGAGCACCGCCCGAGCCACGATGTCGGTCCCGAACGCGGTGAGAATCGCCAGGTAGAGCAGGCCGGTCGCCGCCATGACTGCCGAGTAGTACCGCTCTTTGAGAGCGGCGCGCGTGACGAGCAGGAGGATGATCGTGGTGATGGCACACATCCCCCACATCCAGCCGAGGAGGCCGCCCCACTCGTCGTCGACCGTGCCGAGCCAGACACTGATCATGCCCGTCGGCAACAGGAGCGCTGCCACTTCGAACGGCCACAGCCACAGCAGCGCGGTGACCATCTCGTTGAGCAGACGCGCGGCAGACCGGGTTGCACGAGGTACCAGTGACCGAGCAGCATGCCATCGCTGATCGCCCCGATGAACGCCGCACCGATCAGCGTGCGCAGCAGCGCGACGGTCGTGTTGCCGCCGGCGTCGAAGGCTGCCGCGACGAGACCGACCATGCCGATGGCTGCCGGAACGAGGTCGAGGATCGGATTGAACTCCGGCCCGGTCGGCGAGTCGACATCGCCACCGACCGTCATCGTCCGCAGCGAGGTCGCTGGATCCGACCTGACGGTCGATCCCGGTCATGGCGGCGACACGTTCCGATCGACGATCGAACTCAGCGTCCTGCCCCGAGACTCCCGCACGTTTGCGCATCACGGAGACCACGAGACCTGCGAGGCAGGCAATCGCCACGCCGGCAGAGGCCGTCTTCTCGGATCGGGTCCGATCCGAACGCGATCCCCGCCGCGAACGCTCCGGCGGCGAAGCAGAAGTAGGTGCCGCGGAAGAGCCAGCCGTACCCGAGTCCGACGATGCGGTGTCGAGTGGTGAACCAGCAGAACAACATGCCGCCGGTCGCCCATTGGAGCAGCACCGTGGCGGCATCGAGTCTGATCACGGCGAGGATCGTAACGGCGACTCCTGACCGTCGTTCGGGCAGACGGCGCTCGTAGCCTCGGTGTCTCATGGCGCACCTCCCCGACCTGCCGAGCTCCAGCGTGGCGACGGATCGTCTGCATCGCTGTCGCCGGACTGGCCCTCGCCGGTTGTCTCACTGGCGAACGCCCGGAGTTCGAAGACGAGACGAGCGAACCGGCTGCGAGTCTCCGGCAACGCAGAGATCGACAACGTGCTCGGCCTCCTCGACTCCGTCGACCGCTCCGAGTTCACCGTCGGCTACGACATCGAGACGAAGTTCAACACGGTGTCGTCGACGGGCATCGTGGTCCAAGCAGCGGGCGAGCGGCGCTCGATCACCGTTCAGAACGACGAGCGAACCGTCCGCTTCATCGAGAACGCAGGCGACGAACTCACATGCGACCTCATCCGCGGCGAATGCGAGACGTCACTCAACGACGCTCGCATCAGCGACACCCAGTTGTCGCACTCCTTCTACGGCCCGGCGTTCGCGAACCGACTGCGCGCCGACGCCGACCGGCGCATCAGCGACCCAGCGGCCTACACCAAGAACATCGCCGGCCAGTCGCCCAGTGCGTGGACATCGCCGTCGCCGGCGGCACCAAGACCTACTGCGCGCTGGCCTCCGGTCCGCTCGCCAAGTTCGTCGGTGCCGACGTCACCATCGAACTCACCAGCTACTCCCCCGAGCCCGACGACACCAAGTTCGAAACGAGCTGACCGTCGGGTTCGTGCCTGGCACAGGACCGACGAGCGATCTACTCGTCGCCGATCCAGCTGCCGTGGAAGCCGTGGGGGACTCGCTGCGGGATCGCGATCGTCGCCACCGGTTCGGCCGACATGTCCGCGGCGTCGAGCACGACGAACTGCGAGGTCCGGTCCGACTTGTCGTACACGAACGACAGCACCCACCCTTGGTCTTCTCCGGCACCGTCGTCGGCCGGCACGAACACCGGCTCGGACGTCGAGCGCCCCGGTCCGAAGTCGTGGAACGTGGACGACCCGTGGACCATGTCGTACTTCACCACACCCGTCGCTGCATCCGTGATCTCGGGCTCGCCGGGCCGCCCCATGACCGCCCAGCTGTACCGGTTGGCGAGGCCGGTGCGCCGGTCGTCGATCCGTGGGAACGCGTGCTCTGAGTCGTCGAGCTGCTCTTCGGTGACCGCACCGGTGCGCAGGTCGAACCGCCAGCGCCAGAGATGACAGGGCTCGAACGCGTCGGGGCTGCCATCCCACATCGACCGGTGGCGACCGGCGTCGAGGACCACGACGTTGCCATCGTCCTCGTCCCATGCGTTGACGATGTGGAAGACGTAGCAGCTGTCGATCTCGAACCAACGCGTCTCGACCGCTGCACCGGTGCCGACCTTGCGGCGATCGACGAGACCGATCCGCGATCCGTTGTCGGGGCGCCAACAGAACGGCATCCCGGCTCCGCTGAGCGCGATGTCGAGATCGAAGACCACCGGGAGGTCCATGAAGATCGCATGGTTCCTGCTGATCGCGAAGTCGTGCATCATGACCGGCGCCGGGGTGTCGATCGGCTGAGCGTGGATCACCTGGCCGCTGGCGTCGGCCACGTAGTAGGTGACATACGGCTCCGAAACGAGGCCGTAGCCGAAGAAGTGCATCTCACCGGTCTCGGCGCACACGTGCGGATGCGCGGTCACCGGCGTCGTGACCGCACCGTCGAAGTCGGTCGGCCCGAGCGTGTCGAGGTCGGGCGAGATCTCGTTGGGGAAGCTGCCCTCCTCCAGCGCGAAGATGCGACCGGCATGACGCAGGACGTGCGTGTTGGCCCGCCCGGCCGCCAGGTCGAACTCGAAGGTCTCGGGGTCGAACCGCTCCTCGCCGGCGAGCAGCTTCGTGCGGACCCACCGGTTGCGATACCACTCGACCGTGCCGTCGCGGAGGCGGATCCCGTGGAGCATGCCGTCGCCGTCGAACCAGTGGCTCGGCGTCACGCCATCGGGCGGGTTGGCGCCGTTGCGGAAGAAACGGCCGTTCAATTCGGGCGGCAACGAGCCCACGACCGGCAGGTCGACGGCGTCGATCTCGTCCTGCACCGGTGCGTAGTTGCCCCGCATGTAGAACGGCAGCTTCTGGTCAGAACGCTCGATCGTGCTCATCGCGCGAGTCTTGCATGCGGCGATCCGACGGTCGTCCGCCCACGGGTTGATTCGACATCCGACGATGTCGGGTTCGTGCCTGGCAGGAACCCGACGTCAGGCGTCGACGGAGATCAGGTTGCGGTCGGAGTTGTTCAGCGGCCGGCACCCGTCGTCGGTTGCAACGGCGATGTCCTCCAAGCGCATGCCCCACTTGCCCGGCACGTAGATGCCCGGCTCGATGCTGAACGCGTGACCGGCTTCGAGCGGCAGTTCGTTGCCTTCGACGATGTACGGGTCCTCGTGCGCTTCCAGACCGATGCCGTGGCCGGTGCGGTGGATGAAGTACTCGCCGAACCCGGCATCGGCGATCACCGAGCGAGCGGCACGGTCGACGTCCTGGCAGGCCGCTCCGACGACTGCGGCAGCGGTTGCAGCCTGTTGCGCTTCGTGCAGCACGCCGTAGGCCTCGGCGACGTCCGATGCGATCTCGCCGGTGAACACACAGCGAGTGGTGTCGGAGCAGTAGCCGTTCATCGTGCCGCCGAAGTCGGTCAGCACGATCTCGTTCTCACGGATCACCCGGTCGCCGGGATGATGGTGCGGACTCGATGCGTTCTCGCCGGCAGCGACGATCGCGAAGTTCACCTTCTGGTGGCCTTCCTCGACGATCCGTCGACCGAGGTGGTTCGAGACCTCGGCCTCGGTCCGGCCCACGAGGGGGATCTCGCCGCGCTGCAACTCGCCGGCGATCTGTCGACGGCAGCACCGGCAGCGGCGAGTGCGTCGATCTCGGCCTGGTCCTTGCGCATCCGGAGCGCACCGACGACGTCGACGGAGCGCTCGAACACCGTGCCGGGCAGGTGCGGGAGCAATTCGACGAGGAACCGCGCCCACATCTGATCACCGATCGCGACCCGCTTCGAACCGGCGGCGAGCTCGCCCACGATCGCCGACGGGTCCTCGGTCTCGGACCACGGGAGCAGTTCGAACACACCCGGCTGTTCGACGACGCGAGCGGCCTCGAGCCCGGGGACCACCATCGTTGCTTCGCCTTCTCGAGGGACCACGAGCATCGTCAACCGCTCGAGCGGCATGGCGAGGTAGCCGCTGAGGTACGGCATGTCCTGGCCGACCGACAGCAACACGGTGTCGATGTCGTGCTCGGCCATCGCAGCACGAACTCGGTCCATGCGATCGAGATAGACGGACGTGTCCAGGGTCGGTGCGCTCATGGACCGAGTCTGTCAGCCACCGAGTTGGTCGTCCTGGTTCAGAACCAGAAAGACCACTCGATCACGGATGGCTGACACCGGAGCCGACGGCTGGGATCGAGCCGAGGCGACCGGCGTTGAAGTCGTCGACGGCCTGCACGATCTCCTCACGTGTGTTCATGACGAACGGTCCATGTCGAGCGATCGGTTCGTCGATCGGGCGACCGCCGAGGAGCAGGATCTCGGCACCCTCGCCATCCGCCGGAACGGACACTCGAACGACTCCGGACGAGCGCTCGTGCACGACCAGCTGGCCGCTCCGCGCCGAGGTGCCGCTCACGTCGGCTGCCCCGTCGAAGACGTGAGCCAACGCGGTCTCGCCGTCGGCCACTTCCCATTCCACGGCATCCCCGGGTGCCAGGGTCGCATGGCCATACGTGATCGGAATCGACGTCTCGACCGGTCCGGCGTGGCCGGCGATCGTCCCGGCCAGCACGCGGCAGCATCCCGCCTTCGGGAAGTGCGACCCGCGTGAACTCCTCGGCCTCGAACCCCTGGTACCTCGGCGCGGTCATCTTGTCCGCTGCCGGCAGGTTCACCCAGATCTGGAACCCGTGATTGAGTCCGCCGCGACGCGTCATGTCGTCGGTCGGCATCTCGGAGTGGATGATTCCCGATCCGGCGGTCATCCACTGCACTGCACCCGGTCGGATGACACCGACCCCACCGGTCGAGTCGCGGTGCTCCATTGCGCCGTGCAGCATGTAGGTCACCGTCTCGAACCCGCGATGCGGGTGCTCGGGGGCTCCGATCGCCTCGCCCGGCCCGTACTCGACGGGTCCCATCTCGTCGAGCAGCAGGAACGGATCGAAATGGTCGGCGCCAACGGTCGGGAACGGTCGACGCACGACGAAGCCGCCGCCTTCCTCTTGGCGATGCGCAGTGACGACTCGGTCGACGGGACGAAGTGTGGTGGTCGTGGTCATGGAACCAGTCTAGCAATTTTACTTGCGTCCGCAACGATCTTGTCGGTGTTGAACTCTGAACCCGCAGGAAACACCGACGGCGGACGGGTAGGTCCCGGACGCCGTTCGTAACATGGAGCCATGTCAACGGACACGCAGACCCCGAATCAGATCGACCTCTACTGGCGCCCCGGATGCGGTTTCTGCTCCTCGCTGCGTGGACAGCTGGACAAGTTGGGCATCGAGCGGGTCGAGCACAACATCTGGGACGAGCCGCAGAAGGCATCGGTGGTACGCGAGCACGCCAACGGCAACGAAACAGTGCCCACGGTCGTCATCGGTGGAGTCGGCATGGTCAACCCGTCGCCCGGCGAGCTCGCCGAACACCTCGCCGAGCACGCACCGCACCTCCTGCCCGACGGCTTCGAAGCGCCACAACCGGGTGCCGTCGGCCGCGCCATCGGCAAGATCTTCCGCTGAGCTGAATGTCGCCGCCCGCCAGGCGGCAACCGTTGGACCTGCTGCCGACGGCCACCTCGTCACCGCTGCTGTCGGCGCGAGCTGACACCACGGCGTAGCGTCTCGTCCATGACCGACACCGAACGGCACCCAGCCCTCGAAGGCACCGAGATCGTCGACTCCGTACTCGACCTCATCGGCGAGACGCCGATGGTTCGCATGAAGCGCGTCAGCGAGGATCAAGGCATCCGCTGTGTCCTCGCGATGAAGCACGAGGTCACGAACCCGGGAGGTTCCTCGAAGGACCGGCCTGCGCTCGAGATGATCCTCGCCGCCGAGGCCAGTGGCGAGCTGAAGCCGGGTGGCACGATCGTCGAGCCGACCTCGGGCAACACCGGCGTCGGCCTGGCCGTCGTCGCTGCTCAACGCGGTTACAAGTGCGTCTTCGTGATGACCACGAAGGTCGGCAAGGAGAAGGTCGACCTGCTCCGGGCATACGGCGCCGAGGTCGTGGTGTGTGACGTGGCCGTGGCACCCGACGATCCGAACAGCTACTACTCGGTGGCCGAGCGCCTCACTCACGAGCGCAACGCGTTCCGACCGAACCAGTACGCCAATCCCCACAACCCGGAAGCGCACGTCAAGACCACGGGCCCCGAGATCTGGCGCCAGACCGGCGGACGGATCACCCACTTCATCGCGGGCGCCGGTACCTGCGGGTCGCTGACGGGCACGGGTCGCTACCTCAAGTCGATGAACCCGGACATCAAGATCATCGCGGCCGACCCCGAGAAGTCGGTGTTCTCCGGCGGGTCGGGTCGCCCGTACCTCGTCGAGGGCGTCGGCGAGGACTTCTTCCCGCCGCGTACGACGGTGACCTGTGGGACGAGGTGATCCCGGTCAGCGACGAGGAGAGCTTCCTCACCGCTCGGTACATCAGCGAGACCGAAGGCATCCTCATCGGTGGCTCGGGTGGCACCGCTGCTGCCGCTGCGATGAAGGTCGCCAAGGAAGCCGACGACGACGCGGTCGTCGTCGTGTTCAACCCGGACTCGGGTCGCGGTTACCTCTCGACGGTCTTCAACGAGGACTGGATGATGAACTTCGGGTTCCTGCAGGAGTGCGACCAGTGCGTCGGCGCCGTGCTCGACACTCGAAACGCATCGATCGAGAACCTGCTGTACGTCAACCCGAGCCAGCCGGTGCGTGACGCCATCGAGATCATGCGTGCGAACGGCGTCAGCCAACTCCCGGTGTGCAAGAACACCCCGCCGTTCGCGAACGCCGAGGTGTCCGGCTCGGTCGACGAGTTGGAGTTGATGGAAGTCATCCACCGCGACCCGACTGCGATGAGCATCGAGGTCGAGAAGGTGATGAGCGCGAAGCTGCCGACGATCGGTGTCGGCCAGAAGGTCGAACTCGCGGTGGGAATGCTCGAGACGGCGCCGGCGTTGCTGGTGCTGTCGGGCGGCCAACCGCTGAGCGTTCTCACACGCTCGGACCTGCTGTCCTACTTCACCGCAATCGCCGAGGAGCAGCGACAATGGCTGACCAGAACGAGAAGTCGGAGCAGGATTCCGAACTGCAGGGATTCTCCACGCGTGCGATCCACGCCGGACAGGACCCCGATCCCACGACCGGCGCCGTGGTCGTTCCGATCTCGTTGTCGACCACGTTCGCGCAGGACGGCGTCGGCAACCACAAAGGCTTCGAGTACTCGCGTTCCGGCAACCCGACGCGGACCGCGGTCGACACGCAGATCGCTTCGTTGGAGCAGGCCCGCTACGGCATGTCCTTCGCGAGCGGCCTCGCTGCGGAGGACAACATCCTGCGTCTGCTGACGCCTCCGCACAACGGTGGCAAGCGCATCCTGCTCGGCAACGACGCCTACGGCGGGACGTTCCGGCTGATCGCCAAGGTCTGGGAGCCGATGGGCTTCCCGTGGACCGCTGTGGATCTGACGGACGTCGACGGGCTCCGGGCCGACTGGCCCGACGACACCGGGATGATCTGGCTCGAGACGCCGACCAACCCGCTGCTCACGTGCTTCGACATCGAAGCCATTGCGTCGATCGCTCACGAGCGCGGCGCCATCGTCGTGGTCGACAACACCTTCGCCACGCCGTACCTGCAGCAACCGATCACCCTCGGAGCCGACATCGTCGTGCACTCGGCGACGAAGTACCTCGGCGGTCACAGCGACGTCGTCGGCGGATTCGTCGCCACGTCGAACGACGAGTACGCCGAGCGCATCGCGTTCACGCTGAACGCCGCCGGCGCGGTTCCCGCACCGTTCGACAGCTACATGGTGCTGCGCGGCGTCAAGACGCTTGCAGTCCGCATGGACCGGCACTGCCAGAACGCTCGCGCCGTCGTCGACCTGCTCGTCGATCATCCCAAGGTCGAGCGCGTGCTCTACCCGCAGCTTCCCGACCACCCCGGTCACGAAGCCGCTGCGAAGCAGATGAGCGACTTCGGTGGCATGGTCTCGTTCCAGGTGAAGGCTGGGTCCGAGAACTCAGCTCGAGAAGCAGCGATGCGCGTTGCAGATGCGACGTCGATCTTCACCCTCGCCGAATCGCTCGGCGCGGTCGAGAGCCTGATCGAGCATCCCGGCGCCATGACGCACATGTCGGCTGCCGGCTCGCCGCTCGAAGTGCCCGACAACCTCGTCCGGCTCTCGGTCGGAATCGAGGACTCACGCGATCTCGTCGACGATCTCGCCGCCGCCCTCGACACGATCTGATCGTCGAGTTCGCAAACGGTCAGTCGTCGACGCGCAGGGTGTCCCATTCGGCGTCGGCGAAGACCTGATCGACGAAGCCGATCGCCGGGGGCATCATCCCCGATCCGTCCAGGCGAAGGCGGTCGTCGGCGATCGCCTCGTCGATCGACGCGACGGCTGCGAGAGCGCCGGACCCGGCATGGGATCGCTCACGTCGAACGCTGTTGCGTCGAATCGGCTGTTGGCTGGAAGGAACCCTGCGCCGGGCGTCCCTGCCCCCACCTCACCCCACTGGGGACTCGCGAAGTGTTGGAGCAGCACGCGCACCTCGGGTCGGTCGACGAGTCCCGACGCGAATGCGCCGTCGACGACCAGTGGGACCGGTTCGCTGTCGAGCGGCGCTCGCCGCTCACCCACGCATCGACCATCACTTGACAAGACCGCTGCCAAGCGCAACCGTGGAGCCCATGACGGAGTACGGCGGAGCCGGTGCGCATCGAATCTTTCTCCGCCAGGCACTCGGTGGCGACGAGTTCCTCCGCGTGACATGGCACGAGCGGAAGGACGTCTTCGTGTTCTCGCACTGGGTCGGGGACACGTGCACCACGGCAACGCCGGTTCGCGTGTCCGAGTTGGGCGATCTCGCGTCGATGACGGTCGCGGCCCTCGCGCGGCGTGCCGCCGTCAACGGACCGCTGACGGCGTCGCCGTGGCCTGCTCCGGACCCTGCCGGGCTGACCGAGTCGGGACTCGCCCGACCCGCCTGACCGCCACGGCGCCGACGATCGACCCCAGCATGATCCCGACGAAGGTTCGCTGGATGAACTCGATCTGATCGCCTCCGGCGCCCCACAGGCCACCGGCGAACAGCCCGGCGACCGAGGTCGCCCAGAACACCGACCGCTGGCGTGTGGACGGTCGCCAGACCCGCGATGCCTCGACGGCATCGACGCCGTACCAGTCCTCCAGCAGACGCCGGCGCCCGATCACCGCGAGCAGCGCGAGACCGATGAGCGAGCCGAACGAATGCCCGATCAACTGGAGGACGCCGGCGAGCGACTCGGTCACCCCGAACGCTGTGACGGCGGTGTCGTCGTAGCCGAGCCACCGGACACCGGGACGGCCGGGATGCGTGAACCAGTCCAGCACGATGTGCGATCCGATCCCGAGCGTGGCGCACGTCGTCGTGACCGCGACGTGTGGCCGACGGGAGGCCAGCACCGCATACGAACGCAGCTGGAGACGACCGACGTCAGGTAGCTGAGCGGGCCCCACCGGAGCGAGCACTCGCCGAACGATGACCGCGAGCACCACGGCGAACGGGATGCCGACGACGAAGGCTGCGGGGAACCGATGGGTGTCGACGCGCAGGTAGGCGCTGAAGGCGTACATCAGATCCGGGGTCATCGACCCGACGCACAGCGCCGTCGCCTCGAACCAACGAGGTCGGGCGAGCACGGCATCGTGCGATTGTGCCAGGTCGTTCCGACCAGAAACGGTCGGTCGAACTCTGCTCGGTCGCGCCCGACCCGTGCCATGCTGAGCCCATGAGCGAGACCTCCGCGATGGGCCGCCCGATCGTCATCGCCGCCAATCGGCTGCCGGTGATGCGAACCGACGACGGCGACTGGACCCCTTCACCCGGCGGCCTCGTGCGCGCCCTGTACCCGATGTTGCGCGAGACCGGAGGCACCTGGGTCGGTTGGACCGGCAACCCCGATGACGACGCCGAGCCGTTCTCGGTCGAAGGCGTCGACCTCCACCCGGTCCCCGTCAGCGCCGAGGAGATGAGCCTCTACTACGAGGGTTTCTCGAACGACGCCCTCTGGCCGCTGTACCACGACGCGCTGCGCGAGTCGACGTACGACATCGAGCAGTGGGACGCGTATCGAACCGTCAACGATCGCTTCGCCACCACGCTCGCCGACATCGCCCCCGAGGGCTCGATCGTGTGGGTCCACGACTACCAGCTCCAGTTGGTGCCCGGCTCCTTCGCGGCGGCACGTCCTGACCTGACGATCGGCTTCTTCCTGCACATCCCGTTCCCGCTCGGTCGACCTCTTCACTCGGCTGCCGTGGCGTGACGAGATCGTCGAGGGACTCCTCGGTTGCGACCTCGTCGGGTTCCAGCGACCGACGGGACGCTCAGAACTTCGTCGCCACCGCTCGACCAACTGCTCGACGTGCAGATCGACGACGGACCACCGTGACCTACGAAGTGGACGCGACCGTCGTCGCCGAGGAGTATCCGATCTCGATCGATGTCGACGAGGTCGAAGAGATCGCCACCGGGCGAGCGACACGGCAGCGCACGAGCCAGATCCGTGCCCGCCTCGGCGACCCGGAAGTGATCATGCTCGGCGTCGACCGCCTCGACTACACGAAGGGCATCGGCCTGCGCCTCAGAGCGTTCGCGCGAGCTGCTCGAGGACGGGCGCCTCGACCCGACCCGGCACGTGATGGTGCAGGTCGCCACACCGACCCGCGAAGCCGTCGAGCACTACAAGGACGAGCGAGCCGAGATCGAACGTCTCGTCGGCGAGATCAACGGACGGTTCAGCCGGATCGGACTCCCGGTCGTGCACTACCTGTACCAGACGCTGCCCTACGACGAACTCGTTGCGCTGTACCGAGCCGGCGACGTCATGCTCGTCACCCCGTTCCGCGACGGAATGAACCTGGTGGCCAAGGAGTACGCCGCGGCGCACATCGACGGCGACGGGGTGCTGGTGCTGTCCGAGTTCGCCGGCGCCGCCGACGAACTGACCGACGCGGTGCAGGTCAACCCGCACGACGACACGAGCACTGGAGGATGCGATCGTCGAAGCGGTCGAGATGCACCGCCACGAGCGTCGCGGACGGATGGCCGGCCTGCGAGACCAGATCCGCAAGAGCGACGTGCAGGGATGGGCCGGGCGTTTCCTGGCCGCACTCGACGTGGCGTCGACGACGGACACCTCGTCGTGACCACGTCCGACCGCAGCGACTCGCTCGATCAGATCGACGCGGTCGAGACGGTCACCGACGCGATCACCGGCCTCCCTCGCCCACTCCTGCTCGTGTTCGACTGCGACGGCGTGCTCGCGCCGCTGATCGACCACGCGGACGACTCGGTCCTCAACGACGGTGTCGGCGCCGACCTCGAGCGCCTCTCCGAGGCCTCGGACGTCACCGTGGCGATCCTGTCGGGACGATCGCTCGACGGCCTCGCCCAGTTCGACTTCGTCGACTCCATCGTCGTCGCCGGGAGCTACGGCGGCGAACGGCGCGGCGCCGACATCGAGGAGCTCAGCCGCCGCCGAGCAGCGCTTGCTGGAGTCGCTGGATGCGATCGTGGTCGACGCTGCCGAAGCGGCGGGACCGGGTGCGTGGGTGGAACGCAAGCCCACCAGCGTGGTGGTCCACGTCCGTGAAGCCGACCGAGATCTCGGTGCTCGCGCCATCGCTCGAGGCATGGACTCGTCAGTGCCGAGTCTCGACGGCCACGAATGCCACGAGGGCACCAACGTGTTCGAGTTCATGGCGCGTCCCGACCGACAAGGGTACCGGGCTCGATCCGCGTTGCGCTACGAGTTCGGGCCGTCCGGCACGGTCTACGTCGGCGACGACGTCCCCGACGAAGATGCGTTCGCCGTCCGTCGGCCCGCACGACATCGCGGTCAAGGTCGGCCCCGGGTCGACGATCGCCACCCACCGTTTCGCGGACGCCGCTGACGTTGCCGCCCTCCTCACCTCCCTCGTCCGAAGGGTGGACGGGGGCTGACCCACTCCGTCAGAACAGCGATGACTGTCCGCCGGGAGGGGTCCGCCTGATCGCCGTCCACGGGACGTAGTTGTCCATGAACACCCATGACCGCCGGTGGATGCTCGACGGGCCGTACCCGGTCAGCGCTGCCTTGTGCACCGGACACGGGTAGCCCTTGTTCGTGTCGAAGGACCAGTGCGGGTAGTGCTCGGCCCAGGCGCGCATCTCACGGTCGCGTACGACCTTCGCCAGGATGCTCGCCGCGGCGACACTCAGGCAGCGCAGGTCCGCTTTGACGGCCATCTCGACCTTCGCGACGGATGGCGACACGAAGTCCCACGTGCCGTCGGTGACCGCGACGTCGGGCACGACGGTCAGCCCCGCGATCGCTCGTCGAGCCGCCAGCTTCTGCGCAGCTGACATCCCGAGTTCGTCGCACTCCTGTTGGCTCGCCGAACCGGTCGACCACGAGATGCACCAGTCGGCGATCCGGTCGAACAGGAACTCACGTCGTGCCTCGCTCAACAACTTCGAGTCGCGGACGCCGTTCACTCGTGTGTCCCGAGGCACGACTGCTGCCCCGACGGTCAGTGGGCCGGCCCAGGCACCGCGCCCGACTTCGTCGATGCCGACCACGGTTTCGTAGCCCTTCGCCCACAGCGACTTCTCGATCTCTCGGGTCGGCGCCCGCTTCTTGGAACCGGATCGACCACGTGTCGCCATCTCGTCTCGTCACCTGACGATCAGGTGAAGCTGCCGCCGTCGGAATCAGGGTCGAGGACCCGGTCGGAACCGCCTCGGACCTCACTGCCGGGGTCCGGGGTCGGCGCAGTGTCACCGTCGCCGGCGTTCTCGGCGATGATCGACAGCGACGGTCGCGCTCGTTCGCGCGCCGGTGCCGGTGCCGGCCACAGGGTCTCGCCCGTTGCTTCGGTCGTGCGCCAGTCCGGGTCGACGTCAGGTGCGGACACCTCGACCGTCGGCGAGTCGCCGGTGACGTGCTGTTCCCAGAGAACAGCGGGACGCTCCCCGTGCCAGCGCACGGCGAACGACACCGTGGTGGTCGGCGACGTGGGCACGCCGTGGATCTCGAAGTTGCTGCCGAGCCACGACGTCGGCATCCCGCCCGGCAAGAGCCGGCCACCATCGGCGACACGACGCTCGATCGACCGGACGAAGCGTCCGACCGACGAGCCGCGCCGCACGTCGGCGAACGAGGTGATCGCCCCAGCGGACCCTGCAGACGCCGCCACGGTCCCGTGCTTCGCTGCGAGCCGACGTGCCGTGCGGTCGATGTCGCTCGCCGCGCGCTCGTCGCCGGCACGGATCGCGACGATGCGGCACGCACCGAGAGCGGCGAGTGCATCGGCCACGTCGTCGTCGGAGGCGCCTCGCCGTGACGCGTGCTTCGCGACCCGCTCGGCGGGCTCCACCACCTCGAGCAGCCAGGCATCGGCCGAGTCCCCGCAGCGCACGAGTTCCGCCACGTCGAGCAGGAACCCGACCGGGTCGTCATCGGACGTCACCGGGCCTTCGAGGAGCAGGTCGCATCGTGCGGCCACCAGGGCCTCCACCAGCCGCTCGTCCGGCAGCACCAGGCGGCTCGCCTGCTCGACCACCCGCGTCCAGCCCCGCACGACCGCGAGGACGGGCGGCACGTCGGAAAGCGCCGACGGGCCGCTGCCGCCGGGGAACGACAACGCCACCCGCACCGTTGCTCGGTGCCCGACGGGCAGGACGGTCGCTCCCTCGGGAAGTTCGATGCCCTGGATCGGCACATCGGCCGGCGGTCGATCGGTGACCACCTTCGGACCGGTCAGTGCGATGGCGAAGGGCATCGGTGACTCGTTCTCGAACTCGACGATCACGTTGCCGTCGCCGTTCGGAACCGCCCAGATCCGTTGGACGGCGTCGCCGTCCGGAACCCTGATCCTCGTTTCGATCACCGGGGCGCCTTCGATCCGCGACTGGCGCACGGTCGGCTCCTGGGCCGGGACGTGCCAGCGGTCGTCCGCCGCCACGTACCAGTCGAGCGTCTGAGGCGATTCCTGGCCCCACGGCACCACGGCTCCCCACGAGCTCACGGTCCACCGGGCGAACTGACCGGTCGATCCGATCGTGATGCCGGGGACGACGTCGTCGCTCACGGGAATCGCCGGGGTCGCCACATCGCTCACCCCGTCAGTCAATCAGCGCCCGCAGCCACCCAGGTCGCTGCATCCATCCGCGATGGATGTCACCGACCACGTCCGAGTCGATCGGATCAGTCGTGTTCGGGCTTCGAGTCGCGGTCCATCAGTGCAGCCAACGCGTCCTTCGCCGACAGACCGTCGTGGCACACGGCCACGACCTGCTCGGTGATCGGCATCTCCACGCCGTGTTCGCCGGCCAGTTCCAGCACGCTCGGGCATGACTTCACACCTTCAGCGACCATGTTCATCGACGAGACGATGTCGTCGATCGACTCGCCTTCACCCAGTCGTCGGCCGACGGTGTTGTTCCGGCTCTGCGTCGATGCGCAGGTGGCGATGAGGTCGCCCATCCCGGCGAGTCCGGCGAACGTGGCCGTGTCGCCACCCAACTCCTCGCCGAGTCGGGTCATCTCGGCCAACCCTCGGGTGATCAACGTGGCTCGGGTGTTGTCGCCGAAGCCCATCCCGTGCGCCATCCCCGACGAGATCGCGATGACGTTCTTGACGACGCCGGCGACCTCGCAGCCCACCACATCGGGGTTCGTGTAGACGCGCAGGGAAGGACGCGCGAAGAGCCGTTGCAGTTCTCCGGCGATGCGGTGGTCGTCGATTGCCACCACACTCGCTGCGGGCTGGCCGCCGAGGATCTCCTTGGCGAGGTTGGGGCCGGTGAGCACGGCCACCGGGTGGCCGGGCATCTCCTCTTCGGTCACCTGACTCATCCGTCGGCGACGTCTCGCGTTCGAGTCCCTTCGACAAGGTGACGACCGGAACCCACGGGCGAAGGTGTTCGGCCACCTGACGGGCGACCTCGCGGTAGCCGTGTGACGGCACCGCCATCACGATCACGTCGGCACGACTGACGATCTGCTCCAGATCGCAGGTGGCCACCAGCGACTCGGGCAGCGTGAAGGACGGCAGGTAGTCGCTGTTGGTGTGCGCTTCGTTGATCTCACTCGTCAGCGACTCTCGCCGGGCCCACAGCATGGTGGACGCATTCGCGCTCGTCATGGCCGCCACCGTCGTGCCCCACGACCCCGCCCCGATCACGCCGACTTGGATCCCCTTGTTCCCCATGAACGTTCCCCATCTCCGGATGTCCCCACCCGGTGGAACCCGGGCACCCCGCCGACCGTAGCCCCTGGCCTGCGGGGTTCTGAGAACGTCGATCCCCGACCGGTCCCCCGGTACGTCCGACTTCCTACACTCGGCCCGGTGAACGTCGCCGTCCTCGTGCCCGTCAAGGCGTTCGCCCAGGCCAAACAGCGGCTGGCCGACGTCTTGTCGCCAGCGGAACGCCGCCGCCTCGCCCAGACCCTGGCCGAAGGCGTACTCGCGGTCGCCCGTGACGTCCCACTCTTCGTGGTCTGTGATGACGAAGAAGTCCGAGAATGGTCGGAGCGCCACGGTGCGCAAGCGCTGTGGACGGCCGAACTCGGCCTGAACGGTGCCGTCGACGACGGTGTGCGTTCGATCGCTGCACAGGGCTTCGATCACATCATCGTGAGCCATGCCGACCTGCCGTTGCCTGCCTCACTGACCGGCATCGCTCGGGATGGCACGGCCACATTCGTCCCGGACGTGCGACGCGACGGCACCAACGTGATGTCGTTTCCGCTCGACCGTCCGGTGCCCGCCGCGTACGGCTCCGGCTCGTTCGACCGACACTGCGACGCGGCACGTGCCGCCGGACTCCGTGTGGAGGTACGCGCCGACGCTCGGCTCGCCCTCGACATCGACGTCGCGTCAGATCTCACCCATCCGCTCCTTCGAGAGGTACTCCCGACATGGCTGCCAACGATCCCGGTCAACCCCTTCACCCAGCAACGATGAGTCAGGCCGCCCACGCGTGGTCGCACGACCTGGCGACTCCGGTGTCCGCGCTCGCCATCGGCGCCCACCCCGACGACGTCGAGTTCGGCTGCGGTGGCGTGCTCGCCAAGTGGGCCGCCGACGGCTGCACGATCCACCATCTGGTGTGCACCGATGGGTCGAAGGGCACCTGGGATGTGGACGCCGATGTCGCAGCACTCGCTGCGCGCCGCCAGGTGGAACAGCGAGAAGCCGCGGCCCGCCTCGGAGGAGCGAATGCCGGTGAGGTCAGGTTCCTCGAACACGTCGACGGCGAGTTGGACAGCGGACTCACCGAACGCGGCCAAGTTGCGCTCGTGATCCGAGAGCTGAAGCCGTCTGTCGTGCTCGGTCACGACCCGTGGAAGCGCTACCGCCTGCATCCGGATCACCGTCACGCCGGATTGCTCGCCGTCGAGGGAATCGTCGCCGCCCGCGATCCACACTTCTTCAAAGAGCATCCGGTTCCGCATCATCGCCCCGATGCACTGCTGCTCTGGGAGGCCGACGAGCCCGATCACGTCGAAGACGTCAGCGCGGTCGTGGAGACGAAGCTGAACGCACTCCTCGCTCACGAGAGCCAGTTCGAATCCACGATGAAAGCAGTGGACGACGCCGAGATCGAGCGGTTCCGTGATCGCATCCGCACGCGCCTCGCGGAACTCGGCGAACCCCACGACGT
Source organism: Ilumatobacteraceae bacterium (assembly GCA_963797925.1). Lineage (GTDB taxonomy): Bacteria > Actinomycetota > Acidimicrobiia > Acidimicrobiales > Ilumatobacteraceae > Ilumatobacter_A. The sequence continues at coordinate 70,065 of CAWCQZ010000005.1, forward strand.
GACCGCCGCCGAGGTCTTCAAGTTGATCACCAGCCTGTAGTCGCCCGTCCACGACTCGGGGCGAAAACGACGAACGGACGGCGACCCGGAGGTCACCGCCCGTTCGGCAGATTCAGATCTGCGACTCGCCGAAGCGGATCACTTCTTCTTGGCTGCTGCCTTCTTCTTGGCTGCTGCCTTCTTCGCAGGCGCCTTCTTGGCTGCTGCCTTCTTCGCAGGCGCCTTCTTGGCTACTGCCTTCTTGGCCGCAGCCTTCTTCTTGGCCGGAGCCTTCTTGGCTGCTGCCTTCTTCTTGGCCGGAGCCTTCTTCGCGACAGCCTTCTTCTTGGCTGCTGCCTTCTTCTTGGCCGGAGCCTTCTTGACGGCTGCCTTCTTGACGGCCGCCTTCTTCTTGGCCGGAGCCTTCTTGGCCGCAGCCTTCTTGGCAGCGGCCTTCTTCTTGGCCGGAGCCTTCTTTGCAGCGGACTTCTTCTTGGCCGGAGCCTTCTTGGCTGCGGCCTTCTTCGAGGCGGTCTTCTTCGTGGCAGCCATCAGTTCACTTCTTCTTCTTGCCGTTGAGGGCTTCCTTGAGCGCGGAACTCGCCGAGAACTTCATGGCCGTGGAGGCCTTGATCTGAACGGGCTCACCGGTCTGCGGGTTGCGGCCGGTGCGGGCGCTGCGCTGAGTGGTGCTGAAGCTGCCGAAGCCGGCCCATGCGACCTTCTCGCCCTTCTTGGCTTCTGCGACCACGTGGTCGAAGAAGGCGCCGAGCGTGCGCTCTGCGTCGGCCTTGGTGACGCCTGCGGACTCTGCGACTGCGTCGAGCATTTCTGCCTTGGTTGCCATGTTTGGAACCCTTTCGTGGATGGATCGGTTTCTGTTCGACCCGGTGCGAACCGGGTCCGACTCGGCCCCATCGAAGGGCCGAATGACATCCATGTGACTTGCAACGCACCCCTGAACGCAACCCTAGATCTCATTGCAAATGCAATGACCTCCTCGAACGAGCCTTGCGGTGAACGGCTTCGACGCCGCACCAACAGTCCGAGCGACATGCGGGAGCGGTCCTCGGCGCCGCCGGGAGTCGCGCCGAAGACCCAGGTCACCGAACCTTTCGCGCCGCATCCCACCACTTTCCCCTCAGCATCCCCCCGCCGTGCGAGTTGCTGCGTCACACTGGCGATGTTGCATACGAACCCCGTTCTGAACAACCGAATCGACCCCCCTCAGGAGTGATCGTGGCCGACCTTCTCGCTTCCCGTTCCTCGCACGCCGACCAGGCGAGCGACGACATCGAGCCCGGAGGTGAGCACGGCAGCGCCCCCGGAGCGGCGCCTCGAACAGAGCAGCGGACGCGGCTCGTGCTCGACACCTCGGTACTCATTGCCGACCCCACCTGCGTGCTCGAGTTCCGGGATGTCGACGTGATCGTCCCGCTCACGGTCGTGGAGGAGCTGGACGGCCTGAAGACTCGATCCGACGACGTCGGCCGAGCTGCACGCACGGCACTGCGCACCCTCGAGGACCTCCGCGTCCGCCACGGCGGTTCGTTGGCCACACCTGTCGAGACCGGCACCGGCTCGGCGACATTGCAGATCGAGATCAACAACATCCGCAAACACCTGCTGATCGAGCACGGCCTCGACCCCAGCATCGCCGACAACCGGATCATCGGCGCGGCCATCGGTCAGGCGCGACTTCGGCCCGACGACGATGGTCAGCAACGACGCTGCACTGCGCATCAAGGCTGCGCACCTCGGTGTCAGCGCCGAGGTCCACGCACCGACCAAGTCCGGTGAGCCGATCGCCGCGATCGGTTGGACCACCATCGACGCCAGCTACGAGAGCATCGACTGCCTCTACGCCGCCGGCGCAATCGCTTGCGAGGCCGCGACCGAGCCGGGTGTCGAGCTACGTGAGAACGAGTTCGCCGTACTCCGCTGTGGCTCCCAGTCGGCACTCGCCAGGACGGTCGGCGACGAGTTCGTGCTGCTCCCCCACTCGCCCGCCGAACCGTGGGGTCTGCGGCCGAGGAACAAGGAACAGCGTTTCGCGCTGGAACTGCTCCTCGATCCCGACATCTCGGTGATCGCTCTGGATGGTCGGGCGGGAACCGGCAAGACACTGCTCGCGATCGCTGCGGGGTTGGAGATGGTCGTCGAGCAGCAGCGCTACGAGCGGCTGGCGATCTACCGCCCACTGGTCCCGGTCGGTCGCGCCGACGTCGGCTTCCTGCCCGGCGGCCTCGACGAGAAGCTCGATCCGTGGATGTCCGCGATCCACGACGCGATCGTCGCGCTCACCGATCAGGGCAACAGCCACGACGCCCGACGTCTCATCGAGGAACTCACCGAACGCGGACAGCTCTCGCTCGAGTCGGTGACCTTCCTCCGCGGACGTTCGCTGCAGCGCCAGTTCGTGCTGGTCGACGAAGCGCAGAACCTCGAGCCGACGACCCTGCGCACGATCCTCACTCGCGTCGGTGACGGCACGAAGGTGATCTTCACCGGCGACACGAGTCAGATCGACGCGCCGTACCTCGGCGAGGCGAACAATGCGCTCAGTGTGCTCTCGTCGGCATTCGCCGACCAGCGCTGCTTCGGGCACATCACGTTGACGGCGTGCGAACGCAGCGACGTCGCAAGCCTCGCCGCCGAACTCCTCTGATCCCGCCCGCACCGTCTCGCTGAACGGCGCGTGACCTCTGGCAACACGCTTGTTAAACGCGTTCAACTTGTTTAGTGTTAAATGCAATCGGTCACTCTCCCCACGAGAGCGATCATCCAGAATCCGCTCATTGCAGGAGTTCACATGGACATCCAAGAGATCCACACACATCCGTTCGATCGACAGACGAGCGAGATGGACCCGGACTGGCGGAGCCGTGCCAACTGCAAAGGCGACACGACGCTCTTCTTCGCCAAGAAGGCCGAACGGCCCCAGGCCCGAGCTCGGCGCGAAGCGAAGGCACAGCGACTCTGTGAGGCATGCGACGTACAAGCGGAGTGCCGCGACTTCGCTCGGGATCATCGCGAATATGGATTCTGGGCAGGCGAGTCCGAAGAAGACCGTCACCTCCTCGGTTTCACGGTCTCCGCACCCATCGGCATCCGAGCCCGACGCCACCAGAACGCGTCGTAGCGAGCGCTCCCACACGTCGCGACGACCGATGAGGTACCCCCTGTCTATGGTGGGTGCCATGCCCCTCCCCCGATTCGCGGTCGTCGACCTCGAAACGTCCGGTCTCGATGCACGCCGCCATCGGATGCTCCAGATCGGCATGGTGACCATCGATGCATCGGGCACGGTCCACGACGAATGGGAGACGTTCGTCAAGCTCAGGTGGCCGTTGAGCAGCGTCGGGCCGACGCACGTCCACGGCATCACGCGGTCGATGCTGCGTCAGGCACCACGGGTGAACCATGCGCTCGACGAGTTCGCCGAGCGGCTGGGCGACTCGCTGTTCGTTGCCCACAACGCCCGCTTCGACGGCGAGTTCCTGGCACGCGCCGCCCGACATCGGAACGCTCCGCTCGGACTGGCGGATTCGCTCGAACGCCGGCTGTGCACGCTGCGCATGTCGCGTCGTCTGGACCCGGATCGCGAACTGTCCCATCGACTGGGTGACGTGTGCGAGCGCTACGCAGTCCCCCTGGATCGTCCGCACGAAGCGCTCGCGGACGCACGCGCCACAGCGTCGATCCTGCCCCACCTGCTGGTCGCCCACCGGGTGACCGGCGTCGATGATCTGGCGCCGTTCATGGATCGGCCGAGCGAGCCGCGCCGCCGCTCCGCCGTCTCCTGACGGTGATGACCGGGCGAACGCCGCTCAGTCGTAGTTGGCGAGGATCCGCCGGGCGAGTTCCTCACCACCGCTCGCCGCGCCCTCGGGGGCGAGCACCTCGGCGTCGGGGCCGAGCCGAACGAGCAGCCGATCGAACCACCGGGTGCTGGCGACGGGGAGCGTCACGTCGACCGCGCCTGACGCCGCCGGCTTCCCACGGACGAGCACGGGTTCGACCGAGTCGGTCGGGTATCGGTCGATGATCCACTGTGCCTGCGGATGCAACCGCACCTGCGCCCGCGGCAGGTCGGCGTCGGCGAAGAAGGCCCTCGGCGCTCCCGCGTCGGGATCGAGTTCGTGGAGGTTGCCCGTTGCGTCGACCCGTTCCATGCGGTCGATTCGGAAGGTTCGGCGTTCGCCCGACCGGTCGTCGTCGGCGAGCACATACCAGTTCCCGGCATCGGTGAAGACGTGTCGCGGAACGACTCGACGCCGGGTCACCTCGTCGCGGGCGGGCGAGAAGTAGTCGATCATCACTTCGCTCCCGGTGGCCACCGCGTCGATCAGTGCGTCGGTCCAGTCGGGGCGGTCGAGATCGACGGCCACCCCGGCGGTGTCGTCCGTGCCGGTGTCGATGCCGACCTGGCCCAGCGCGGCGGTGAGCTTCACCAGCCCTCGCGCCAACGGTCCGTCCGGATCGGCGCCCGGGAGTTCCATCGCCAGGCGAGCCGCGGCGAGCAGTGCGAAACCCTCCGGCGCCGACAAGGCGAGCGGCCGAGTGAAGAGGCGAGGGACGCCGACGAACACCAGCCCGTCGTCGACGAACACGTCGATCATCTCGTCGACGTACGGCGGCAGCCCGCACATCGCCACGAGTTCGAGGTCCTTGGTGACCTGTGCCGGCGTCATCCCGAATCGCTCCGCCACGTCCGCGAGGGGCACTTCACCGGCCTCCATCAGCCAAGGCAGCATCACGAGCAACCGCCGAAGACGATCTTGGGCGTTGCGCGGCCCCGGGCGTCCCGTCGGTCATCGACCCGCACCACTCGTCTCGGTCACGCCGCGCAACCAGTCCACGACGTACGCCCGCACCTCCGGCGGACCGAGCACGACCGCATGGTCGACGAGCCCGATCACCCAGGACCGGAACGCATCGAGGTTCGTCGCAGGCACGGAGACCTCGATCGAACCGTCGTCGTGACGCACGATCACCCGATCGGCACCGAGTTCGCGCTCGGTGGCGGCCGCTCGGAGCGGCCCGATACGCACGACTGCTTCGACCGCGTCGTCGGAGGCGTGGCCGATCTGCTTCGGGTCGGCCGGGAACGCGGTACGTGGATCGAAGTCGGCCGGCCGCTCGAACCCGCCGCTCTCCCCCACGGCGAGCTTGCTCTGGATGCGGTCCACACGGAAGGTCCGTTTCGCGCCCCGCAACCGGTCGTGGCCGACCAGGTACCAGAAGCCACCGCGCAGGAGCACTCCCCACGGCTCCACCGTGCGCTGCTCGTCTCGGTAGTCGAACGTGAGCGGCGCGCGAGCCGCCACCGACGACCGGATCAAGGGGAGCTCGGGCCGATCCGGCAACACGGCAGAGACGCTCGGCCGCTCGGAGATCCCGGCGACGCCGCCGAGCTTCAGGATCGCATCGACACCCACCTGAGAATCCGTCCGCACCGTGGCGACCGCCACCTGAAGCGCCCGCATCTCGTCGGGATCGAGTTCGAGATCATCGAGCTCATAGGCCGCCCGATCGATCCGATACATGGTCTGACCTGCGAATTCGTCGCCGACGCGGACATCCATCTCGATCGGCACACCGATCTCACGAAGCGCGAGTTTGTCCCGCTCGAACGCCTGGCGACGCGGCCGCTCGTCGTCGGGATACTGCCCGGACAGGGCGTCGGCGATCTCGGAGAGCGACAGCCCGACCTTGGTCTCGAGCAGCACGGCGAGGAGGTTCGTGAGACGCTCCACCCGGTCTGCCATCGGATTGATGATACGGGCCCGGTGCCACAGGGCGTGAGGCGAATCCGCTCGTACAATCGATGTCGTGACCTCTCCGCTGTTCCGAGTCGACGACCTGCACGTCCGACCCGCCGATCCCGACGCACAGATCGCGACGGGCGAGATCCTCAAGGGTCTCGACCTGGTGGTTCTTCCTGGCGAGGTGCACGCGATCATGGGCCCGAACGGTTCGGGCAAGTCGACATTGGGCTCCACGCTGATGGGCTCGTCGGAGTACGAGGTCACCGCAGGCTCGATCACCTTCCGGGGCGATGACGTCACGGAGTGGCCGGTCGACGAACGTGCCAAGGCCGGCATGTTCCTCGCCTTCCAGTATCCGCAGGAGATCGCCGGCGTCTCGGTGATCCAGTTCCTGCGCCAGGCGCTGTCGGCTCGCAAGGGCGTCGACCTCTCCGTGCTCGAACTGCGCCTCGCCACCATGGACTGGATGAAGCGGCTCGGCATGGACTCCTCGTTCGTCGACCGGTACCTCAACGAAGGCTTCTCGGGTGGCGAGAAGAAGCGCAACGAGATCATGCAGATGGCGATCCTCGAACCCGAGCTCGCAATCCTCGACGAGACCGATTCGGGCCTCGACATCGATGCCCTTCGCATCGTGGCCGCCGGCATCCGAGAGGTGCGTGCCGAACGTGAATCGATGGGCGTCGTGCTGATCACGCACTACCAACGTCTGCTCGACGAGGTCGCCCCCGACCACATCCACATCCTCGTCGACGGCCGAATCGTCGAGAGCGGCGGGATGGAACTCGCCGAACAGCTCGAACGCGACGGCTACGAGTCGTTCCGCGCCGGGGCGGCGGGCTGAACGTGTTCGACGTCGGCGCAGTTCGCAAGGAGTTCCCGCTCCTCACCGACCGCACCATCGACGATGGGCGCCTCGTGTACTTGGATTCGGGCAACACGTCACAGAAGCCACGCAAGGTGATCGACGCGATGACGTCGTTCATGGAGACGTCGTACGCACCGATCAACCGCAGCTCGTACCGGCTCGCAGGAGAGGCCACCGAGGCCTACGAGGCGGGCCGAATCGCGATCGCACGTCTGATCAACGCACCGTCGGCCGACGAGGTGGTGTTCACCAAGAACGCCAGCGAGGCGATGAATCTCATCGCGATGGCGTGGGGACGAGCGAACCTCGCAGCCGGAGACGTCGTCGTCCTCACGGAGATGGAGCACCACGCCAACATCGTGCCCTGGCAGATGCTGGCCCAGGAGCGCGGCATCGAGATCCGCTGGATCGGTCTCACGCCCGACGGCCAGCTCGACCTGTCGAACCTGAACGAACTGCTCGACGGAGCAAAGGTGCTCTCGTTCACCGCGATGAGCAACGTGCTCGGCACGATCCCGCCGACCAAGCAACTGTGCGCAGCGGCTCATGCCGTCGGAGCGGTTGCCGTCGTCGACGCCTGCCAGTTCGTTCCACACAACGTGACGGACGTACAGGACTGGGACGCCGACTTCGTCGCATTCTCCAGCCACAAGATGTGCGGGCCCACGGGCATCGGGATGCTGTGGGCCAAGATGGAGATCCTCGACGCCATGCCACCCTTCATGGGTGGCGGCAACATGATCGACACGGTCACGTTCGACGGCTTCACCACCGCACCGGTGCCCGCCAAGTTCGAGCCGGGAACGCCGGCCGATCACCGAAGCGGTCGGGCTGGCCGCCGCCGTGGAGTTCCTCGAAGACATCGGCCTGGCGAACATCCGCCAGCACGAGATGGCGCTCACCCGCTACACCCTCGACACGCTGAACGGTCGGTTCGGTGACGAGATCACGATCTACGGCCCCGACAACGTCGAGATCCGCGGCGGCGTGTTCAGCTTCACGTTCCGCGACCTCCATCCGCACGATGTGAGCCAGGTGCTGGACGAGAAGAACGTGTGCGTGCGAGCGGGACACCACTGCGCGAAGCCGTTGATGCAGACCCTCGGGGTCAACGCCACCACACGGGCGAGCGTGTACCTGTACAACGACGAAGCCGACATCGACGCCCTCGCCGACGGGCTCGATGGTGCCAGCGATATCTTCGGATTCTGAAGGAACACCGAGAGACGGGTCGAGGACGGAACGGAACCATGCCAGGACTTGAAGACCTCTATCGAGAGATCATCCTCGATCACTACCGCACCCCGCGTAACCGCGGCGAGCTCGAACCACCAGCGGTGAAGATCGACGGACACAACCCGCTGTGCGGCGACGAGATCAGCGTGTATCTCGCCGTCGATCGGCCCGATGGCAGCGACCTCGACGACGCCATCGTGACCGACATCAAGATCGGCGGGCAGGGCTGCTCGATCTCGCAGTCCTCGGCATCGATGATGACGAAGGCCGTGATGGGCAAGTCGGTGGGTGAGATCAACGCGGTCATGCGCCGGTTCAAGTCGATGATGGGTATCGACGGGATCGAACTCGAAGCCACCGACGCCGATGTCGACCTCGGCGAGCTCGAAGCGCTGCAGGGCGTCGTGAAGTTCCCGGTGCGCATCAAGTGCGCAGTGCTGTCGTGGAACACGTTGGCCAATGCCATCGTGGCGTCCGGCGCACCTGCCGACGGCGCGTGAGCCAACCGTGACGTCGTCGCTCCCCGATGACGTCGCGGCGGCGCGCATCCAGCTCGGTCGCGCCTACCGCCGTCTCGGTCACGCCATTGCCGGGCACCACGTTTCGGCTGCGTCGCTCGATGCCGTCACGGCGGAGGTCGAACGCCTCGAACGGGAGGTGGCCGGCGGAACGGCGCGCAACCGCCAGATCGAACGACCTTCGGGTGACTGGGGCCCAGGGCCCGCCGACGGTGAGGAGATGTTCTCGTTCGACGAGCGCCCGATCTCGGGGCGGGCGGCGCCGTACGGTCTCGACCTGACCGTCATCCGTGAGGGCGACGAAGCGGTCGGCCACGTGACGCTCGGCGATGCCCACGAAGGTGCACCGGGCCGCAGTCATGGCGGCATCATCTCTGCGCTGTTCGACGACGTGTTCGGTTTCGTCCTCACGATCGAGCGTCAAGCCGCGTTCACCGGCACGCTCACCATTCGATACGAGCAGGGCGTACCGATCGGCGAGCCGCTCCAGTGTCGGGTGCGGCTGGATCGGCGTGAAGGACGCAAGCTCTTCATGTCCGGCGAGCTCACGATCGGCCCGTCCGGCCCCGATGCCCGATCTGGCGCACACGTCGTCACCAGAGCCACCGCAGTGTTCATCTCCATTCCCGAAGACACGTTCGGCTCCGGCGCCCGCGCCTGACCGCAACCCGCCGACCGCAACCCGCCTGACACCACCGCCACCGGGTCGCGTGTCCGGTGTCACGTCAGAAGTCACCGTTCGATTAGTTTCTGTCGACATGGCTGCTACGACGACGATTCCCGCACAGGTCGCTGACATCACGGTCGACTGGTTGAACGAGGTCCTCGGTGACCGGTTCGGCACGATCGAGTCGTTCGGTGCAGCGCACTTCGGTGAAGGCGTCGGCATCCTGGGCGAGTTGGCACGACTGTCGTTGACGTACGCGCCCGGCGAGTCGGGCCCCGCAACCATCGTCGCCAAGTGCGCATCGCCCGAAGAAGCGAACCAGTTCCTCGCCGTCATGATGGGCTTCTACGTCCGAGAGGTGAACTTCTACCGTGAGGTCGCCGACAACGTCGAGATCCGTGTCCCCGAGCCGTACCACGTCGACACGTCCGACACCGGCGTCCCGTTCGTGCTGTTGATCGAGGACATCACCGAGGCGCGCACGCCTGACCAGTTGGTCGGCATCACCGTCGACGAGGCGATGTCGATCATCTCCGCCGTCGCACCGCTGCACATCCAGTTCTGGGGCAAGCAGGAGGAACTCGGTGCACTCGAGTGGCTCCCGCCGATGAACAACGACCTGTACAAGGGCGGCCAGCCGATGGCCACGGCGATGTTCCCTGCGTTCGCCGAGCACTACGGCAGCGACATCCCCGCCGATCAGCTCGCAGCCATCGGCGTCGCCTGCGAGCGCTACGCCGAGATGCTCGACTACGTCACCACGGTCGGCCAGGCAACAGCGACGCACACCGACTGCCGTGCGGAGAACTACCTCTTCGGTGGACCCGACGGCGACGACACGATCACCGTCATCGACTTCCAGTTGTCGACACGCCACATCGGCATGTGGGACGTCGCCAACCTGATCGCCGGGTCGATGCAGACAGAACTACGACGCGAACACGAGACCGCACTGCTGCAGCACTACGTCGACACGATCACAGCGGCGGGCATCGACTACACGCTGGAGCAGGCCCGTTTCGAGTACCGGGTGTGTCTGATGCAGCAGTGCCCAGCGCAGGTCATCACGAGCGACCTCCAGGGTGGCAACGACCGCGGCACCGACCTGCTCACGCAACTCCACCTGCGCCCGCTCCACGCCGCCATCGACAACGACGCGCTCTCCCTCCTCGACCAGTTCTAACCCGAGGGGGCAGAAGTGCCTGGCACTTCTGCCCCCTCAGGTGGTGACGGCGGCGTGCACGACTTCTTCGAGCAGGCCGGAGAGTTCGTTGCCGGTTCCGGAGTCGGCCTCGATCACGAGGTAGGCGCCGTAACCGTCGTCGAGATCGAGCCACGGGACCGATCCGTACGCTCCGCCGTCGCTGATGCGTCCGGTCTCACGATCGACCCACCAACCCATGCCGTAACCGGTGCCGCCACCTGCGGTGTCGACCTCGCCGGCTTCGCCCGAGTAGGTCGGACCGATGCGGTCGGCGTGCATGGTGTCGAGCGCCTCGGGCGACAGCACCTGTGTGTCGCCGCACATGCCGTCTCGCAAGTGCATCAACAGCAGCTGGCCGTAGTCCGGGGCGGTCACGTAGGCGCCGCCTTCCGGGTTCGGGTTGTCCGTGGCGACGAGGTTGGCCGGGTCGCCTTCGAACTCGACCGGGTAGTCGAAGCCGGAGCCGATCTGTGCGAAGTGGTTGTTGAAGCCGAGCGACTCCAAGCCGCACGGCTGAGCGAAGATCTCGTCGACCAACTCAGCAAAGGGCTGGCCGGACGCTGCTTCGGCAACGGCGCCCGCGACGCTCCACTGGGCGCCGCCGTAGCGGAACTCGCTGTCCGGTGCGATGACGTCCGCGTCGTCGTCAGGCGTCGTGAAGATCGAGGCCGCGCAGTCCTGGAGCGTGCCGTCGGCGATGTACTGGCAGATGTACGGAGGAAAGACGGGGTTCGGGAACAGCCCGACCAGGCCGGAGCTGTTCGAGATCAGCTGCGCCGGGGTGATGTCGGGGTTGCCACTCCCCCACTCGGCGACGTCGGCGACCGGGGCATCGATGTCCAGCAGGCCCCGGTCATCGAGGTTCAACAGCACGCCGGCCGTGATCATCTTGCTCGACGATGCGATCAGTGAGACACGGTCGGCGTCGAACTCGCCCCAGTACTGCTCGTGGACGATGCCGTCGTCTCGTTGGACCACCACGAGCCCGGCGCCGTTGAGCCCGCGCTCCGCAACGAAGTCGTCGACGATCGGCCCGACCGCGGAGAAGTCGTACTCGACCGCCGCTGCTGGAGCAGCGGTCGTTTCCGGTGCCGGCTCCTCGACGTCCGGCTCGGTGTTGCCCGGCTCGGTGTCGGCCGGCTCGGTCGCCGCCGGTTCGGTGGCCGCCGGCGCCTCAGGCGTTGTCTCGGTCGAGACCGGTTCGTCCGTCGCAGGCGCCGTGTCGTCCGGTTCGTCCGAAGGCTCACTCGCCACCGGTTCAGCACCGTCACTGCCGGCGCAGGCGGCGGCGACCAGCGCGACGGCGAACGACAACGGGACGGCGCGGCGAGTTCTCATGGTGGCGACGGTAGGCGACCCGACGCCCACCACCCGCGACTCAGTCCTTCTTGAGGTCGATCACCGTTCCGCCACTCGCCTCGGCCAAGCGGTCGGGAGCGATCGGGAAGACGTCGTTCCAGGTCCCGGCGGCGGCCCACACCTCGCTGTACTGCAGGAGGTCCGGGTCGATGAAGATCCTCAGTGGCGTGTCGTGACCGAACGGTGGCACGCCACCGATCGGAAAGCCGGTCGCTGAACGAACGGTGTCGGCATCGACGCGTCTGCACGTCGCGGCACCGGCGACGGCAGCGAGCTTCTTCTCGTCGAGTCGGTTCGACCCGCTGACGTAGGCAAGAACCAGTTCGGGATCGTCACCGGGTTCGAGATCGTCACCGGGTTCGCCGGTGGCCACACCGAAGATCAGACTCTTCACGATCTGGCCGACCTGTACGCCGATCGCATCGGCGGCGTCCTGCGCGGTCTTCGCTCCTTGCGGATACGAGCGCGGTTCGACATCGACGCCGAGGACGCGTCCGGCTTCGATCACCTTGACGACGTTGCGGTGCGGTACTTCGCTCATCGGAACATTCTGGCGATTCGCGAACCGTCAGGACGCTTCGATCTCCGCTGGCCTCTCGGCCGAGCCGGCCATCGAGAGAATCGCTGCGCCGATGCCGCACAGGACCGCCGCAACGACGTAGGGCACTCGGTACGAACCGAAGACGTCGAACAGCCAGCCGATCAGCAACGGTCCACCCGCCACGCCGATGATCCCGATCGCCTGCGACCGACCGAAGATGGTCGGGTAGGCGCGGACACCGAAGCGCTCGGCCATCAGGAGGGGCTGCATCATCAACAGGTTGCCGATGGTCAGGCCGAACAAGATGATCGACACGAAGATCAGCACGGTCGACTGGGACAGCCCGACACCGATCAGTGCGACTGCCTGCAGCCCCGCCAGGGCCGTGGTGAACCCCATCATCGGAACCGTGGCGACGAGGCGCCCGCCGACGAGCCGTGCGATCACCGAGGTGGCCGCGAGCGTGGTGATGGCGAACTGTGCGGTGCGTTCGTCGGTGCGGTCCTCGACCAACTTCACGAGCTGTTGGATGCCCCCGACCTGCGAGCCGAGTGCCAGGACGTAGCCCAACGTGACCGCCCAGTAGAAGCGTGTGGCGAACGCGTCCTTCGCGAGGTCACCGGACGGCGGTGCGGCCGTGGCACCTCGGGCGAGCCGTTCGCCATCGGGAGCGAAACCCGCCGCCGCCGGGTCGGGCCGGATGAGTATCAGCGACACGGGCACGATGCCGGCAGCCAGCAGGAGTCCGAGCCACGGTGTCGTGGCGGCGAGCCCGTCGCTGTCGATGAAGCGCTTGGCGAAGGGCGTGATGACGATGCCGCCGACCGACAGCCCCGTCGAGGCGACCGAGAGTGCAACCGATCGCTTGGCATGGAACCAGCGGGTGACGACGGTCGTGGTCGGCACCAATCCACACAGGCCGTAGCCGACGGCGAAGAAGGCATAGGTGACGTAGAGCTGCCACTGCGTGGTGACCTGCCCGATCGCCGCCAACGACACTCCGGCGACGACCGCACCGACGGCGATCACGTAGCGGACGTCGAAACGCTCGATGAGTCGTGCTGCGGCGAGCCCCACCAGCCCACCGACGATGAAGAAGATCGTGATCGCGAACGAGATGCTGCCGAGGGCCCACCCCTGTTCCTTGCTGAAGGCGTTGAGGTACACGGCGAGGCCGTAGAAGGCGAGCCCCGAGTTGATCAGCAGCACCAGGAAGCAACCGGCCACGACCCTCCAGCCGGGAAAGCTCCGTTGCCTGCGGCCGGGCCGGATCGAGTCGTCGAGATCGATGTCGATGTCGGAGCGCGCGGTCATTCGATCAACGCGTCGATGCGTTTCGCCATCGTGTGGTCGATGTCGGTGACCGTGCTGCCCTCGTCATGGGTTGTCAGCCTGATCGTCACCCGGCTGTACACGTTCGACCACTCGGGGTGATGGTTCAGCTCCTCGGCGACGAACGCGACACGCGTCATGAACCCGAACGCCTCCGTGAACGACGCGAACGTGAACTCGCGCTCCAACGCCCCGCCGGTCTCACTCCAAGCCACCGAATCAACGTACTCACACGGACGGCATCCGGAACAGTCCGGGCCATCCCCGCATCGAATTCGACGACGATTCCAGCGCGCGCATCACCTCGCACGGGCGGTCGGTGTCGGACACGGGCAAGCGTCGCATCCGCTGGAGGACGCGCCTAGGGTGTTGAGGCCCTCACGGAGCTCACTCGGCCTTCGGTCTGGGCAGATGTCCGGCGGGGAACGACGGTGGCGAGAGATGCGGTGGAGCGAACAGGCGTGACGGTTTGACGACGAAGGAGCAAGGCGGCGTGCAATCCGACGACGACCTCGTTCGACTGATTCCGATGACGACGGTCATGCGATCGATGTGGCTCAACGAGCAGCTCGATCCCGGCAGCGTCGTCAACCACATCGCGTATGCCACCCGCCACCGCGGATCGCTCGACACCGGCCTCATGAACGAGGCCATCGCCGACGTGATCTCCCGACACGAGACGCTCCGGAGCAGTGTCGGTCTGAGCGACGACACCCCGGTCCTGTGCGTGCACGAGTCGATGGAGGTGCCGCTCCACGTGACCTCGGTCGCCGGGGAGGACGACGACGAGCTCGGCCACACGATCGGCGAGTGGAGCCTGGCACCGTTCGATCTGGAGAACGGGCCGCTGTGTCGATTCGGCGTCTTCGAGACGTCGCCGAACGAACAGATCTTCGCGTTCGCGCTCCATCACCTCGTCTCCGACATGTGGTCCGTCGCGCTGATGGTCACCGAGATCGGAGCGGCGTACACGAGCCTCCGGTCGGGAAGCGACATCGCCGAACATCGGGTTCGCTCGACGTTCTCCGACTACTCCGATCGTGATGCCGCGTACCTCACCAGCGCCCGAGGAGTCGCTGACCTCGAGTTCTGGCAGGCGGAACTGGCGGGCTTCGGCGACGTCATGGAGTTGCCCACCGATCGGCCGCGACCAACGGCGCTCGACCATCGAGGTGAGCTCATCTCGATCGACTTCGGCGTGGAACGATCCGACGCCGTCCGCAGGCTCGCCGAGCGACTCGGCGCCACGCCCTACGCCGTCATGGCTGCGGTCTACGCCACCGTGCTGGGGAGGATGACGCGTCGTGACGACATCGCCATCTCCACGGTGAAAGCGAGCCGCTCGACGCGCAGTGCTCGAACACACGGGTGCTTCATCAACCCGTCGATCCTGCGCCTCGGACTCGACGACACGTCGAGCTTCGCCGAGACCGTCGCGGGCGTCGACCGGGCGGTGGATCGCGTCTCGCCGCACGAGAAGTTCCCGCTGCAAGCCGTGATGGAAAGCGACCGGAATCGTCCGGCGCAGACGCCGTACTCACGTGTTGCATTCGCCTGGCAGAAGACGACGAAACGTTTCGCGGGAGCTGCGGTTGCAGCAGCAGCGGCGGGCCGAGTCGGTGTGGCGGGCGACCCCGGTGGCCTGACGCTCGAATCCGCCAACTTCGGTCGAAGGGTCGCGGTCGCCGACCTCGCGATGTTGATCGCCGACATCGAAGACGAGTACACGATGGCGCTCGACTACATCTCCGAGCTCTTCGATCGGGCGACCGTCGAACAGTTCGGTCGGTGCGTGCTGACCCTCCTGGACGCGGCGATCGACGACCCGACCGCCTGCGTCCGCGATCTCCCGATCCTCGACGACGAGGAAGTGCTCCGACTCAGCGAGGAGTGGGCAGTGGCGCCGACGCCCGAGAGCGACGGCCGAACGCTGCTCGACGTCTACGACGCGGTGACGGCACGCCAGCCGGACGAGACAGCGGTCCGCTTCGGCAACGAGTCGATGTCCTACGTCGAGCTCGATCGATGTTCCAGGCGTCTCGGGCAACGCCTCCGCCAGCACGGCGTCGGTCGCGGATCGCTCGTCGGAATCCACGTCGGCCGCGGTTTCGACATGCTCGTCTCGATGCTCGGGATCCTTCGTTCGGGTGCCGCCTTCGTTCCGCTCGATCCGGAGCACCCGATCGAACGGTTGCGTTTCATGATCGACGACGCAGACGTGGCGACGGTCGTCTCCGATTCCGCCGATGACCTCGGCGAACTCGGTCGCGACGTCACCGTGATCGCGGTTCAGGCGATCCCCGCCCGCGGCGTCGACGGAGCACACGGACCGGACGACGTGGACGAGCAGATGGACGTGGAGACGGACGTGGAGGTCGACCCCGACGATCCCGCGTACGCCTTCTTCACGTCAGGTTCCACCGGCCACCCCAAAGCGGTACCGATCACCCACGGATCACTCGTCGATCTGTTCCACGCCTTCAGTACGCGCCTCGAGATGGGTCACGACGACGTCGTGCTCGCGCAGGCCGCCATGTCGTTCGACATGACCATCCTCGAAACGCTCCTGCCCCTGTCCGTCGGCGCCACGTCGCTCGTGGTCACTCGCCAGACTGCGCTCGACGGACAGTCCCTCCAGCGTGTGATCGATGAACACGGCGTCACGTTCATGATGGCGACCCCTGGCGTCTTCAATGCGGTGCTCGACGACGGCTGGAAGGGCGGTCGGTCGCTCACACTGCTCAGCGGAGGTGACTCCCTGACGCCTGCGCTGGCTCAACGGTTGATCTCGCGATCGCAGCGCCTGTGGAACGCCTACGGCCCGACAGAAGTCACCATCGTGGCGAGTTGCCTGAACGTGACCGACGACTGGAACGTCGAGGACGGCCCGGTGCCGCTCGGAGACGCCGTGGACGGCAAGGCGTTGTACATCCTCGATCCGGCGCTGCGGCCCGTACCGGCCGGAGTCGTCGGCGAACTCGTTGTCGGTGGGTTCGGCGTGGCGAGCGGATACATCGGTCGACCCGAGCTCACCGCGGCACTCTTCGTTCCCGACCCGTTCTCCCCGAACGCGGGCGCCACGATGTACCGGACCGGCGACCTGGTGCGCCGACTCCCGAGCGGTGCGCTCGAGTTCCGCGGGCGTGGCGATGACCAGGTGAAGGTCCGAGGCGTACGAATCGAACTCGGCGAGGTCGAAGCCGCGCTCACCGCGTGTGCCGGGGTCTCGGTTGCCGCAGCAACTGTCGATGACGACTCGGGTGACCACCGACTCGTCGGCTACGTCGTGCCGCTCGACGCCGAGGCGCCACCGGACCCGGCCGAGATCATGGCCGAGATGCACGCGACCCTGCCGGCATCGATGGTGCCGTCGATCGTCATGCCGCTCGAGTCGATCCCGCTGACCATCAACGGCAAGGTGGACCGCCGACGGCTCCCGACCCCGGCGATCGATTCGGCACACGTCTCGGAGTTCGAGGCGCCTCGATCCGGTACCGAGCAGGCGATCGCCGAGATCTGGCAGGTCGTTCTCGGCCTGGAGCGGGTCGGTCGTCATGACGACTTCTTCGCCCTCGGCGGCCACTCGCTCCTCGCGACCAAGATCGCTTCACGGCTCCGGCGACGCTTCGACCGTCTGATCGAGATCCGAGACGTCTTCGACCACTCCACGGTCGCCGCCCAAGCGGATCTCGTGGAGGCATCGACCGAACCGTCCCACCGCCCCGAACAGTTCGATCGAATCGCTGAAGGACCTGGCGACTACCCCCTGACGTACTCGCAGGAACGGATGTGGTTCCTGCACCAGCTCGCACCGGAGAGCGTGGCGTACAACGTGTCGGGCGCCGTCCGCCTCGAAGGACCGCTCGACACCGATGCACTACGACGTGCGGTCGAATTGGTGGTCGCTCGCCACGATGCCCTTCGAACCGAGTTCGGTCAGCGCGACGGCCAGCCGGTTCAGCGGGTCGGCGACGCCGTGGACGTGGACCTGCCGCTCGTCGATTGCACCGAACTGCCCGAGGCCGAGCGGTGGGAGCGGATCATCGAGCTGATGGAGATCGAAGGCATCCGTCCATTCGACCTCGCAGAAGCGCCGCTGTGCCGATTCGTCCTGTACCGAGCCGGACCCGACGATCACGCCCTCATGGTCTCACAGCACCACATCGTGTCCGACCAGTGGTCCCTCGGCGTGATGACGAGCGAATTGGCCGAGGCCTACGGGGCGTTCGCCGGCGGCGGCGCACCGGAACTCGCCGAGGTGCCGCTCCAGCTCGGGCAGTACGCGGCATGGCACCGCAGCCTCGTCGAGGCGGAACACCTGGAGGGTGATCTCGACTACTGGCGAACACAGCTGCAGTCGATGACACCGCTCGACCTCCCGACCGACCGGCCTCGGCCACCGGTGAAGACGACGGCGGGGGCAACACTCCACACCGAGGTCGACGGTGACGTCATGGCATCGATCGTCACATTCTGTCGCGACGCGCGAGTCACCCCGTTCACCGTGACGGCGGCAGCGTTCCAACTCCTGCTCGCCCGCTACTCGAACGAATCCGACATCGCGATCGGAACGGCGATCGCCAACCGGAACTGGTACGAGGCGGAGCAGGTGCTGGGGTCCCTCGTCAACACCCTCGTGCTGCGGACGAAGATCGACGAGAACGAGTCGTTCCGCGATCTCGTCTCGACCGTCCAGGGAACCGCGCTCGACGCGTTCGCGCACCAGGACATGCCGTTTGCTCGGCTCGTCACCGAGATGCAGGTCTCACGAGACGCGAGTCGCTCACCGCTCTTCCAGGCGTTCTTCAACGTACAGAACGCTCCGTTCGCAGCACCCGGGCTTCCGGGCTTCACCACATCGAGAATCGATCTCGAGCGGAACGCAGCTCAGTTCGACCTGTCGTTGTCGATCAGCACGATCGACAACGCAGCGGCGCTGGAATTCAACACCGATCTCTTCGACTCAGAGCGGATGGAGGCGCTGTTCGATCACTACTGGACACTGTTGCGTTCGGTCCTCGAGGAACCCGACACTCCCCTCACGGCACACGGCCTCCTCACCGGGTCGCAGCGACAGGACCTCGCGAGGTCGTCCGCAGGCGAGGTCGTGGATGTGGATCTGTCGGTCCCCGCTCACCGGTTGATCGAGGCGACCGTCGTCGCGCAACCCGGTGCCATCGCAGCATCGTTCGGCGATGAGCAGGTCACGTACCGGGAGCTGAACGAGCGGGCGAACCGTCTGGCACGCCACCTGGTCGAACGCGGAGCACAACCCGGGAAACTGGTCGGAGTCCTCGTGGATCGTTCGATCGACATGTTGGTCTCCGTCCTCGCAGTGATGAAGTCGGGTGCCGCCTACGTGCCGATGGATCCCGCCTACCCGGGACCTCGTCTCGAGCACATGGTGAGCGATTCGGGTGTCATCCTCCTGGTCATCGGCGACGGGGTCGCGGTCCCCGAGGGGACGGCCGACCCGGTGATGGTCGGACGGGTGGACCTCGACGGCCTCTCGAAGGAGAACCTCGACATCGACGTCGACCAGACCGACCTGGCCTACGTGATCTACACCTCCGGTTCGACGGGTCGACCCAAGGGCGTGATGATCGAGCACGGCAACCTCGCTCACTACCTGCACGGCACCCGCCGGACGCCCGGAATGTCCCCGTCCGATGTCATCGTCGCCGTGACGACGCTGTCGTTCGACATCTCGGTCCAGGAACTGATCCTTCCCTTGGTGGTCGGTGCTCAGACGGTGATCGTGCCGCGGTCGACAGCAATCGACGGTGCCGCGCTGCAGACGGTGCTGAGTGACTGCGGTGCGACGGTCATGCAGGCAACGCCGACGACGTGGCGAATGATGATCGAGCACGGCTGGGGCGGCACACCTGGAATGCGTGTCCAATGCGGCGGTGAGGCGATGACGCCCGAACTCGCTCGCGAACTGTGTGCTCGAGCCGACTCCGTCTGGAACGAGTACGGGCCCACCGAAGCAACGGTCTGGGCGATGTTCCACGAGGTCGACGCCGTGCTCGACGGCAACGGCACCGGTGGGGCCGTCCAGCTCGGGCGGGCGGCGGTCAACACGACCGTCCACGTGCTCGACGAGCATCTTCGCGACGTTCCGATCGGTGTGCGCGGTGAATTGTGCATCGGAGGGAACGGCGTGGGCCGCGGCTACCTCGGCAGGCCCGAGCTGACCGAGACCGTGTTCGTCGACGTGCCGGGTCGACCGGAGCTGGGGCGGATCTATCGAACCGGCGACGTCGTGATGCGCCATCGCGACGGCCGTCTGACGTTCGAGGGTCGCACCGACCACCAGGTCAAGTTGCGTGGACACCGGATCGAACTCGGCGAGATCGAAGCCGCGCTGGACGTCCACCCCGATGTGGTGAAGTCCGTGGTGACCGTTCACGAGGTGTCCGCCGGCGATGAGCGCCTGACGGCGTACCTCCAGTGCGCACAGGGCGCCCAGGTTCCGACTGCTTCGGCACTCCGGTCGTTCGTGAAGGGCGAGCTTCCCGACTACATGGTTCCGACCATCGTCGTGGCGATCGACGAGTTCCCGCAGACGGCGAACAACAAGGTCGATCGCGGTCGGCTGCCGACACCGCAGATCTCGGAACAACGATCCGGCGACACGTTCGAGCCGCCGCGTCCGGGGCTGGAGACGGTGGTGGCGAACGTCTGGTCGGACATCCTCGGCATCGGCGACGTCGGTCGACACGACGACTTCTTCTCGCTCGGGGGCCACTCGCTCCTCGCGATCCGTCTGTTCGCCCGGCTCGAGGACGAGGTCGGCCGCGAGTTGGCGTTGTCCGCGCTCTTCGAAGCACCGACGGTCGCAGGGCTCGCAGAACTGATGCAGTCGGGTGGGCGACGAATTCCCTGGACGTCGCTGGTCCCGATCCGCTCCGGTGGGCGAGCAACGCCCCTGTTCTACGTCTCACCGTTCCTGGTCTCGGTGCTGACGCTCTCGGAGATGGCATCACACCTACCGGACGATCTCCCGTTCTACGGTCTGCAGCCGCAGGGCATGGAGTCCGACGACGCGATCCACGACTCCGTGGAGGAGATGGCAGCGCACTACATCGACGAGATGCGCAGTGTCCAACCGTCGGGCCCGTACCGGATCGGTGGGCACTGTGCCGGCGCGTGGGTGGCATTCGAGATGGTCCGCCAGTTGCAGGCGATCGGCGAAACCGTCGACGATGTCGTCTTCGTCGACTACGGGCCACCCGGAGGGCACCAGTACCAGCGGCGTCGATTCCGGGACCTGGTCGACAGGATCAAGTTCTATCGGCAGGACCGTCGGCTCGGTCCGGCGCTCAAATGGCAGCTCGCGCTGATCCGCGAGCGCGTCATCGTCCGGCGGGTCGGCGGAGAACGAGACCGGCGACGGGCCGAAGTCCGGGCTCGACATGCAGCAGCCCACGCTCGATACGTCCCTCAGTCGATCGACGGCGACATCGTCCTCATCCGCAGCGCAGAGAGTGAGAGCCTGGCGGACCGTGGCTGGCACATGCACTGGGAACATCTCACGTCAGGAGCGCTCGACGTCCTGACGGTCGAAGGAACGCATGCGGAGCTGGCCATCAACGCCAATGCCGAGAGCTTGGCGGCTGCCGTGGTCGAGGCGATCAGCACCGACCGGGCCGACGAAGCAACCGACTGAGACGACGTCCCGCCCGGTCAGAAGAGGTCGGCGAGTGCGCTGGCGCTCGCGTCCGCGGCATCGGTCGCAGGGGCGAACGCTCCGTAACCGTCGGACTCCAGCGTTGCTGCCAGTTCCGCGCCGCCGGTCTCGACGATGCGACCGTCGGCCAGGATGTGGACGAAGTCGGGCTTCAACTCGTCGAGGAGCCGGCTGTAGTGCGTGATCGCCAAGACGCCGAGCGGCTGCTCCTCGTCATTGCTCATGTCCTCGACGCGCCGAGCGCAGTCGCGCAGCGCATCGATGTCGAGCCCTGAGTCGAGTTCGTCGAGGATCGCGATCTTCGGCGCCAGCGTGGCGAGCTGCAGCGTCTCGTTGCGCTTCTTCTCGCCACCGGACAGGTCGACGTTGAGCGACCGTGTGAGGAAGCGTTCGTCGAAGTTGATGCGACCGGCCTCGGCCTTGATCAGATCGTCGAGACCGTCCGTGGACCGCTCGCGACTCGCGAATGCTTCGGCGAGCACGGCATCGAGCTGCACTCCCGGCACTTCGGTCGGGTACTGCAGCACCAGGTGGAGGCCAGCGACCGCACGCTGCCACGTGGGCATCCCGAGCACGTCCACGCCGTCGAGGGTGACCGTGCCGGCGAGCACTTCGTAGCCGGGCTTGCCCATCACGACGGCGGACAGGGTGCTCTTGCCGGCGCCGTTCGGACCCATCACGGCATGCACCTCACCGGAGGCGACGGTCAGGTCGATCCCCTTCAGGATCTCCTTGCCACCGACCGCTGCTCGCAATCCTTCGATCTTCAACGTGGTCATCAGTTCGCTCCTTCGATCGATTCGCTCGACGTGGCATCCGGGTCGACGACGAAGACTCGCCCGTCGACGACGGTCGCGCCGAACACCTTCACCGGTTGGGTCGCCGGGAGCGTCGACGGCTCACCGGTGATCAGACTGAACGCGCTCGCGTGCTTCGGGCACTCGAGTTCGAGTTCGTCACACCACACTTCGCCGCCGGACAACGACACGTTGGCGTGGCTGCAGATGTCGGCCAGGGCGTAGACGTCGTCGCCGACGCGCACGACCGAGACCGGCACGCCGTCCACTTCGAACAGGTTGGCGGAGCCGTCATCGAGGTCGTCGAATGCACAGACGTCGCTCATGCCGCTGCTCCGTTGCCAGAAGACGGACGAGTTCCGAGATCCAACTTGTCGGCCACACGTCGACGGAGGTCGTCGCTGATGGCGCCGGCCGGGAGCTGGGAGATGACCTCGTCGAAGAATCCGAGCACGACGAGGCGTTCGGCCACTTCGGGGCGCACCCCACGACTCTCGAGGTAGAAGCGCTGCTCTTCGTCGATCGGGCCGACCGTCGAGGCGTGGCTGCACTTGACGTCGTTCGTGCGAATGTCGAGGTTGGGCACGGACTCGGCCCACGCCCCTTCGGACAGCGTCAGGTTGCGGTTGGTCTGGTCGGCCGTGGTGCCACCGGCGTGTTCACGGATGACGATGTTGCCGGTGTAGACGCTCGCTGCAGAGTCCTGCACGGCGCCCTTGAAGAGCAGGTCGCTCGTGGTGTTCGGCGCGTCGTGGTCCTGGATGGTGCGGAAGTCGTGCATCTGGTCGCCGCCAGCGAAGTACAGCGCGACCTGCTTGGTCGAGCCGCCCTGCCCGGCGAGACGTGCTTCGGTTCGTGCACGCACGTAGTTGCCGCCGAGCGTGACCGTGGCGAGCAGCGTCGTGGAGTCGCGCTCACCGACCGACTGCTGATTGCCGATCTGCCAGGTGGCGGAGCCGACCTCGTTCACGGCGAGATACTTGACACGTGCCGCCTGTGCGGTCCTGACCTGCAGGACCGGCACCACGAGTGCGGTGTCGGCATCGGACCCGTCGGCCGCGACGAACCGCTCGACGACGGTGACTTCGCTGTCCGCTCCGGCGTCGATCACGAGGCGCGGGAAGACGGCCGTGCCGTTGCCGCTGATGGTGTGCGTGACGACGATCGGCTCGGAGACGACCTTGCCGGCAGGGACCGTGACGACGATCGGCGACATGAACGCTCGGTTCAGATCCGCGAACACGTCCGGGGCGTCACCGCCGATGACATCGGGCTCGACATCGTCGGAGACGAACGAGTCCAGATCGGCTGGACCGGTGACCTCGGTGATCGAGGCCGACGGCGTGAAGGCGGTGAGATCGAACTTGTCGATCCGGCTGTATCGCCAGATCTCTTCGTCGGTCGTGGGCATCGGGGCGGCGGCGAAGCGTTCGGCGGCGGCGAGTCGGAACTCGGCCCAGTCACCGGAGAATGCCCGCGCCGCGTCGGGAGAGAACGCTGACATCGGGGTGAATTCTACTGGCCGAGACCGGTTTTACCCGGTGACGCCCGGCGCGAGCAGGTTTGCGCCTGGCACAGACCCGACGTTCAGTCGCCGCGCTTGAAGATTCGCTTGAAGATACTGCGCTTCTTGTTGCGCTCTGCTTCGACTTCGGCCATCACATCGGCACCGATCGCGTTGACGATGTCCTCGGCGGCGTCGAGGACCGCAGCAGCCGATCCGTCGTCGAGGCCCGCAGGTTCCGCAGGTGTTGCACCGACGGTCAGCGTGCCGTGCGTCCACGCAGCGTCTGCGAGGCGACGCTCGTACCTGGGACAGTTCTCCGGGCAGCGCCATGGCGCGTCGGGAGCGAGATCGAGATTGCACTTCCGCACGGTGTCCCCGTTGGGATACGACCGTGACTCGAACTGCTTGCACTCCGTCCGCATCGGCATGAGCCCAGGATACGTCGCTGTGGCCTCCACGATCAGTGCGGTCGATCAAGGATTCGAGAACTGCGCGTCGCGACCGCACGTCCACCGTCACCAATGTTACGAATTGATGACGAGACGGGCGACTGTCGCTCGTGGCGGGCAACAACCACGACCAAGGGAGAACAACGATGACCGACATCGACACCACCACACCTGCGGACACGACGACCGAGGAGCGGCCCGAACAGCCTCTCAACGAACGCCGAGCGATGCTCCGCAAGATCGCTCTCGGCGGAGCCGGAGCCGCCGTCGGCACGATGGCACTCTCGAGCCGAGCGAGCGCAGGCGACAGCGCAGGGACGACAATCGGCGGAAACGCCGTCGAACTGGGCGTGGCGAACACCTCCGACACGCCGACCACGATCGAGGTGACACCCGCAACGACCGACTCCGGTCAGAGCGCACTGAGCGTCGGCGGCTATGTCCCGTCGGCAGATTCGCCGTTCCCGGCCGCCATCGGCGGATACGGCGACGACACGATCTCGAACGGGCTCCACGGATCCACCACCGCCAGCGACGGATTCGGTGTCGTCGCCGCGAGTCTCGCCCCCGCTGCCGGCGATCTCGGCGGTGTTCCCGCTGCACTCGCGGTGGCCGCACTCAACGGCGCTCAGATCCGGTTCGTCGGTCTCGACGGCGCCGTCGTCGGTCCGAATCCCGGGCTCCACTACCCGAGTGAGCTCTACGTGGACGCCGAGGGAACCCTCTGGTTCACGGTTCCCGTCGCCGACAGCGACACCGACGTGCGGTTCGTCAAGCTCGCCGGCACACCGACCGCCGGTTCGCTCCACACGCTCGCGTTCCCCGTGCGCGTGTTCGACACCCGGATCGGCGACGACCCTGTCAAACCGGCCGCCGACAGCGTGAGCGAAGTCGATCTCACGACGAAGCTCGACGGCTCCGATTCCGGGCTCGGAGCCGGGTCCACCGCGGCACTGTTGAACATCACCATCGCCGACAGTGACAACAAGGGCTTCTTCAGTGTGTCGGCGGCGGGTGTCCAGACTCCCGACGCCGAGGTGTTCTCGAGCGGCAACTGGACCCAGGCCGGCACCAACCTCGGCACGAGCGTCACGACGGCGATCAGTGCCGACGGGAAGATCGACATCGAGCTCGGACCCGAGGGAGGCACGCACCTGATCGTCGACGTCGTCGGCTACTACCTCTGATCAGGACATCGATCACCACATCGACCATCACATCGAGGTGAAGCCGGATCTGCGCGAGCGATTCCGAAGTCCCCCATCGGAATCGCTCGCGCAGAGCAGCTGGCGCGGTGAGCGGCGTCCGTACCCTCGCCGCATGAGTCGCATCTTCGAAGAACTCGATCGCCAGCCGACACCGATCGGAGAGATCAGCCTCCGCCGCCGGCTGGAGCCGACGCTCCAGGTCGACCTGTTCGAAGTGAAGATCGGCGAGGACGGCTTGATGTCGAGCCTGATCACCGACGGCGAGGAGGCCGTGTCGACACTCGGACTCGCCGCCACCACGAACGGCTCGCTCGATGTCGTGGTCGGCGGCCTCGGCCTCGGCTACACCGCCGGCACCGCCTTGAAGGACCCACGCGTGCGATCGTTGCGCGTCGTCGACGCGCTCGAGCCCGTCATCGACTGGCATCGTCGACGGCTCGTACCGCTCGACCCGGCGCTCATCGACGACGAACGCTGCGAACTGGTGCTCGGTGACTTCTTCGAACTCGCGGCGCACGGCTTCGACTTCGGGAACGGACCGACGACCTTCGACGCGATCCTGCTCGACATCGACCACTCGCCCAGGCACCTCCTCGACTCGAAGAACGCCACGTTCTACGAACCCGCTGGGACGCAGCGGCTCGCGAACAGCATCACGCCCGGTGGCGTGTTCTCGCTCTGGTCCAACGACGAGCCCGATGACGCCTATCTCGCCGTACTCCAGGCCGCCTTCGCAACCGCCGAGGCCAGGGTCGTCACCTTCCCCAACCCGTTGACCGGCAGCGACACCAGCAGCACCATCTACATCGCGACGGTGAGATGACGTCCGTGGTGTTGCACCGTCGAAACGGCACAGTGCTGCACTTGCTGCATGCCGACGACGAAGCAACGGATCACCATCACTGTGACCGGCGACATCGAAGAGATCCTGGCGACGGAGGGAGCGCTGAACCCGGAACTCTCCCCCTCCGAATTGGTCGCTCTTCTCATCCGGCGCAGCCAGTTGCGGCGTCCGACCGTGCCTGAACGTCGAGACCTGGTTCGGGCCCTGGCGGGAGGCGTCAGATTCCCGCACGGCCACCTCGACGAACTGCGTGGCGAATGGCCCGACTGAACGTGCTCGATGCGAGTGTCATGATCGCCTTTCTCGACGACCGCGACAACCATCACGAAGCTGCGATCGATCTCATCGTCGACGCCACCCCAGCTGCTGACCGTCACGATCGCCGAGACGCTGGCCTGACCCTGCTCGTCTGGCCTGCGCGAGACGTGATGGCCCGCGACTGCGGTCGGCGCGTTGGATCCGACATCTCCCTCGATCGCGGTCGAGGTGGCGGAGTTGCGCGTCGAGACCGAGCCGCGGAGGCGAAGTGACGGAGTCGCCCGCGCACGACCCCAGCTGCAGCGAGAGAGACTGACCGAGCCGAGGGCGGCAGCAGGCGAAGCAGGCGGCCACCGGCCCCGACCAGCGAGGTTCGGTCAGCGGCATCGGGACGGCCGGAAGCGACATGCGTCGCGAGGAACGAGCGAGAGTCGCCGAAGGCCGTGCCGGTGTCGCTGACCGAACCGGAACTCAGCAGAAAACCAAAAAGGTGGCCGCCGGCAGAACCGACGGCCACCCGAAGAGCGAGGTCAGCCGACCGAGCCCTCCATCTGGAGTTCGATGAGGCGGGACCATTCGACTGCGTATTCCATCGGCAGCGTCTTGGTGATCGGTTCGATGAAGCCGTTGACGATCATGCCCATCGCCTGCTCCTCGGAGAGCCCTCGTGACATGAGGTAGAACAACTGCTCGTCGGCGATCTTCGACACGGTCGCTTCGTGGCCGATCTGCGCATCGCGCTCGCCCACTTCCATGTACGGCAGCGTCTTGGAGATCGAGTCCTCGTCGAGGATCAGCGCGTCGCACTCGACGTGGCTCTTGGCTCCGGTTGCGCCTTCGTCGATGCGCACGAGACCGCGATAGGTGGTGATGCCGCCGTCCTTGCTGATCGACTTCGACACGATCTTGGACGTGGTGTTGGGCGCAGCGTGCACCATCTTGGCGCCCGCATCCTGGTGCTGGCCTTCGCCTGCGTAGGCAACCGACAGCACTTCGCCCGTGGCGCCTTCGCCGACCAGGTAGACAGCCGGGTACTTCATCGTGAGCTTCGAGCCGATGTTGCCGTCGATCCACTCCATGTGACCGTGAGCCTCGACCCGTGCCCGCTTCGTGACCAGGTTGTAGACGTTCGGCGACCAGTTCTGGATCGTCGTGTACGTGACACGTGCGTGCGGCTTGACGACGATCTCGACGACTGCGGAGTGCAGCGAGTCCTTGGTGTACACCGGGGCCGAGCAGCCTTCGATGTAGTGGACCTTGGAGCCTTCGTCGGCGATGATCAACGTGCGCTCGAACTGGCCGGCGCTCTCGGAGTTGATCCGGAAGTAGGCCTGCAGCGGCATCTCGACCTCGACGCCCGGCGGGACGTAGATGAACGAGCCACCCGACCAGACCGACGTGTTGAGCGCGGAGAACTTGTTGTCGCCGGGCGGGATGATCTTGCCGAAGTACTCCTTGACCAGGTGCGGGTACTCACGCAGGGCCGTGTCCATGTCGCAGAACAGGATCCCCTGCTCCTCGAGGTCTTCGCGGTTCTTGTGGTACACGACCTCGGACTCGTACTGGGCGGTGACGCCGGCGAGGTACTGCCGCTCGGCCTCGGGGATGCCGAGCTTCTCGTAGGTGCGCATCATCTCTTCGGGAAGTTCGTCCCACTCGCTGACCTGCTCACCCTTGGGGCGCAGGTAGTAGTAGATGTCCTGGAAGTCGATGTCGGGCATGTTGACCGCGAACCACTCGGCCATCGGCTTCTTGTCGAACAAGCGCAGCGACCGCAGGCGCATCGTGCGCATCCACTCCGGTTCGCCCTTCCACCAGGAGATCTGTTCGACGACACCGGCGTTGATGCCCTTCTCGGGCTCGAAGGCGTACTCGACGCCTTCGTCCGACCAACCGAGGTCGTACTTGCTGAGATCGAGATCGAAACTGGTCATCGAATCACTCCAGTGCGCTGTGGGGTCGACCGAGTTCGTGCCCGAACTCGACGGTCCTTGTAGATCACATTGTACGGCCCTGCTGGGGTTTCCCCGGACTCGACCGGGTTATTTCCTCCATCGTCTCCGTCACTCCATCCAGTGCCCACGAAGCCGTTGTGCGCCCAGCGTGACGCACTCTGCACTTTTGGTGACCTCGTTGTGACACATGTCAAATCTTGACCCGATCCGTATCAGCGGACGAACCCACGCCTCATGAAGGTGATGTCCGATTCTGCGCCGAACTCCAGTGACGACGACCCCACGTCGGCGCGCCCCGCCACCGCGAACGAAGAGCTGGTGGATGCCGAGCCGGCGGGCAAGCCCGCAGCGATCGACTCGAGTCGAGCAAAGCGCCTGCTCCTGACCGCAGATCTCACAGCGATCGGCGCCGGGTTCATCGCCGCGTTCGCAGTTCAACAGTTGCTCCGGCCGGTTCCGACCTTCATCCGTCTCGATCAAGCCGTACTGGCAGTGATGACCCTGCCCGCCTGGTTCGCAGCCATCGCAACGGCCCGGCTGCTCGACGCCCGCGCCGTCGAACGCCGCATCGAAGAGTTCCGCCGGGTGATGTTCGCCGCCGCGTTCATCGTCGCGTCGCTCGGCGCGGTCGGCTTCGCCATCCAGTTCCAATCGCTGTCACGTCTCTGGCTCGGCGCCGTGGGCATCTCGGTCGTGATCACCATGTCGATCGAGCGGGAGATCGCTCGCCGATCGTTCGCACGACTCCGTCGGGTCGGCCGGATGAACCGTCGCGTCGTGATCATCGCGGACAGCGCTCGTGCCGGCGAACTCGCAGCGTCCACTCGAACCGACCACGGCTACGAGGTCTGCGGGTACCTCGATGTCACCGACCATGACGACAGCGACCGTGACGACCGTGACGACAGCGACGACCGTGACGACGGGGTCCGGTCAGGTGACGAGGAAGGGGTCGGGGACGACGCCGACGTCTCGGAGACCCACGGACTGCTTCGTCTCGGCCATGTCGACGACGCCGACGACGTGCTCGACCGCGTCGGAGCGAACGGCGTGATCATCTCGCTCGCCTCGGTGTCGTCCGACTCGGTCAACCGACTGACGCGCCACCTCACCGACGCCGGCCGGCACGTCGCGCTCTCCTACAGCCTCGTCGACATCGAACAGACCCGGCTGCGCCCGCAGTCGATCGACGGCCGTCCCATGTTCTACGTCGAGCCGACGAAGCGTGGTGGATGGCGCGCCACGGCCAAGCGAACCTTCGACCTCGCGTTCTCCACCGGCGCACTCCTGCTCGCGCTGCCGGTGATCGCCACGTCCATGCTGGCGATCCGGCTCACGTCGCAGGGTCCTGCGATGTTCCGTCAGGTCCGGGTGGGCAAAGACGGTGCGGAGTTCGAGATCCTCAAGCTCCGCACGATGGTCCAGGACGCCGAGGCACGCCGAGACGACCTCACCGACCTCAACGAGGCCGACGGACCGCTCTTCAAGATGGCGGCCGATCCTCGAGTCACATCCGTCGGCAAGTTCCTGCGCACGACGTCGATCGACGAACTCCCGCAGTTCGTCAACGTGTTGCGTGGCGAGATGAGCCTGGTCGGCCCGCGTCCGGCCCTCCCGCGCGAAGCAGCCGAGTGGACGCCGGAGGTCCACGAGCGGTTGCGCGTCCTTCCGGGGATCACGGGCATGTGGCAGGTCTCCGGCCGGTCCGACGCCGACTTCGAGTCCTACAAGCGGTTCGACCGCTACTACGTGGACAACTGGTCACTCGGACGCGATCTGAACATCATTGCCCGCACCGTCGGCACCGTGGTCGGAGCACACGGCGCCCGCTGACCGTGCCAGCCGGTTCGCCCGGCGTCAATGACTCGATGCGGTGATCGGCTCGCGATTGCCCGTCGACTCGTCGATCGCGTCGGCATCGCCGGGCATCGGCGCATCCAACTCGATGAAGATGCACTCGCCCGGGCACATCTCGGCGGAGTGGATCACGCTGGCGACGTGACGGTTCGGCACCTGCGCCAGGCTGCCCGAGCCGCCCGGGTCGTTGAGCGGCCGGCCCGCCTCGGCGACGTAGGCGATGCCGTCCTCCAACTGCACGAAGACGTCATCGCAGTGGTCGACGCAGATGCCGTCGCCGGTGCACAAATCTTGGTCGATCCACACGCGCATCCAGGTCGGAACGGTACCTGCACCCACGTACATTGGCTCGACCGTGAGCACCTCTGATCGCCCCGACACGACCGACGTCACAGCACGACCGACCGCCCCGTCGCTCCCCTCCGCCCCACGTCGAGCCGCACATGTGGCAACGCCCGACCGGCGACATCGACGATCACTACGCCTGGATGCGCGACGTGGAGGACCCGGACTCCTCGACTACCTCACTGCGGAGAACGCGTACGCCGATGCGTGGTTCGACGGCCACACCGCCGCGATCGACGCGATCTTCGGCGAGATCAAGTCCCGGGTCCAGGAGACCGACCTCTCCACTCCCGTCTTGAACGGCGGCTGGTGGTACGCCGGATCCACGGTCGAAGGTCAGAGCTACGCGCTCCACCATCGCGGCCGCACCGAGCAGGACGCCGACCGCGACCCTGCTGCTCGACGAGAACGTCGAAGCCGACGGCCACGACTACTTCGACCTCGGCGCGTTCGATTCGAACCACGACCACACGATGTTCGCCTGGTCGACCGACACCACGGGCGACGAGCGTTACACCATGCGGATCCGCTCGTTCCAGGACGACGACGACGGCGGTGCACGGCCGGCCGTCGACCTCGACGACGTGATCACCGACGTCGCCCACGCCGGCACCGCCTGGTCGGCTGACGGTCACCATGCTCTTCTACGTCCGACCCGACGACCAGCAGCGTCCGTTCCAGGTCTGGCGCCACGAGGTCGGCAACGACAGCTCCGACGACGACACGCTGATCTACCAGGAGTCCGACGAGCGATTCTTCGTCCAGGTCGGTGAGACCCGATCCGAGCAAGTGGATCGTCATCCACTCCGGCAGCCAGACCAGCGCCGAGGTCCGCCTGATCCCGAGCGATCAGCCGACGATCACTCCGACCATCGTGCTGCCACCGTCGCGACGACATCGACTACCAGATCGACGACTGGGGCGACCGGTTCGTCATGGTCACCAACGAAGGCCACGACGACCCCGACGACGGTGAGCACCGCGATGCTGTCGACTTCCGCATCCTCGAGTGCCTCGCGAACGACGATTGGACCGATCCGTCGGCCTGGACGGAACTGGTGGCGCACGAGACCGGACGTCGGATCATCGGCGTGGACGCCTTCGCATCGCATCTCGTCGTCTACGAATGGGCCGCCGCCCAACCACGTCTGCGGATCCTGTTCCGCGACGGCGCCGAGCGGGTCGTCGACCTCGGCCCCGAGCCGCACGACGTGTCGCCCTCAGCGAACCCCGAATGGTCGACCGACACGTTGCGTTTCGCCACACAGTCGCTCACGTCGCCCGCCGCCCTCTACGACGAGGACATCGTCACCGGGGAACGGACGACTGCTGCGGAGCATGCCGACACCGAACGTCGACCTCGACCAGTACGTCGCCAGCCGGATGTGGGCCACCTCGGTCGACGGCACGTCGGTCCCGATCGACATCGTGCGTCACGTCGACACACCGCTCGACGGATCGGCTCCGGCCTGCCTCTACGGCTACGGCTCGTACGAGGCCTCGATGCCGCCGTGGTTCTCGATCGCCCGACTCTCGCTGCTCGATCGTGGGGTCGTCTGGGCGCTCGCTCACCCACGCGGCGGAGGTGAACTCGGCCGACGGCTGGTACCTCGACGGCAAGCTGTTGAACAAGCAGCACACGTTCGACGACATGATCGCCAGCGCCGAACACCTCATCACCTCCGACGTCTGCGCTTCCGACCGCCTCGCGATCCGCGGCGGCTCAGCCGGTGGCCTGCTCGTGGGAGCCTGCACCACCCAGCGGCCCGAGCTGTTCGCATCGGTCGTCGCCGAGGTGCCGTTCGTCGACATCGTGAACACGATGAGCGACACGACGCTGCCGCTCACGGTCACCGAGTGGGAGGAGTGGGGCGACCCCCGCAGCGAGCCGTTCGCATCGGCGATGCTGGCCTACTCGCCGTACGACAACACGGGCCCGCCGACTATCCGGCGATCTACGTGTCGACCGGTCTCAACGACCCGCGTGTGAGCGTCCACGAGCCGGCGAAGTGGGTGGCGCGACTCCGCGAGGTCGCAACGGGCGATGCGCCGATCGTGCATGCGAACCGAGACTCGGTGCAGGTCACGGCGGCCCGACCGGCCGCTACGACGCCTGGCGCGACGAAGCCCGCACGCTCGCGTTCCTCCTCGCCACGACCTGACCACGACCTGACCACGGCGCGGCTCAGAGCGCAGCGAGGATCGCGAGGCACAAGAGCAGCGTGTTGCGTGCAACGTGGCCCGGGCCGATCGGCTTCGCCGACCAGGCACCGAAGCACGCGCACGGTGGACGCCGTCCCTGGCGGAGCGTCGACACGATGAGCACGGTGAAGGCCACGAGGAGCACGGCCAGCGACCACCGCTGCCGGGCGACGTCCGACCTGAGCGATGAGCAGTGCCCCGACGATCAGTTCGAACCACGGCACGATCGGCACGGTCCAGGTGGGTGCACCGAGGCCGGCCGCCTGCTCGGGCCACGCCGGACCCGCCGCCAACTTCGACGCTCCGGCGACGACGAACGACAGTCCGAGCGCGAGTGATGCGATGAGCCCGACGGCGTCCATGCGTCGACGACGTCAGCGCTGAGGAGTCGGGTCCCCGACTGCCACGGTCTGGCCTTCACGGGCGGCGAACACCTCGACGCCGACCCGCGCTCCCGCCTCCGCCGCCTCGGCAGCGAGTTCGTCGAGCCGGACGTCGTCGTGGCCTGGGTCGTGGTGGAACAGCGCGAGACGCTTCGCTCCGGCCTCGGCCGCCAGCCAGATCGCATAGTCGATCGTGCAGTGTCCCCAGTCGCACTTGCCGACGAACTCGTCGGGCGTGTACTGCGCATCGTGGATCACGAGGTCGGCATCCCGACACAGTTCGAGCGCGCCGTCGGTCGCCGACAGGGTGCCATCGCACGGCATCTGGTGATCGCTGAGGTAGGCCACCGTGGCCCCGCCGGCGGTGACCCGGTACCCGAGTGTCGGCCCGACGTGAGGGATCTGCCGCGACATCACGCTGATCGAGCCGTGTTCGCCGATCGTGAAGTCACTGTCGAGGACTTCACTGAACGACAGCGTCCCCGGGAGCGTCGCGAGGTCGACCGGGAACAGCGGGGGCTTGACGGTGTCGGCGAAGACGTCAGCGGCCGACGTTCCGTCTTCCTGCGCCGGGGCGTAGATCCGGATCTCCGAACCCTCACGGAGCAGTGGGGTGAAGAACGGCACGCCTTGGATGTGGTCCCAGTGCAGGTGACTGAGCAGGCAGGTCCCGACGAAGTCGGTGTCACGGGGCTGAACGGACCCGAAGTAGCGCAGGCCGGTTCCGAGGTCGAACAGGATCGGAGCCTCGCCGGGAACATCCAGTGACACGCACGAGGTGTTGCCGCCGTACTTCACGATGTCGGCACCGTGACAGGGCGTCGACCCGCGCACACCGTGAAACGTGACCGACATTCCGCACGAAGCGAGACGAGGTTGCGACAAGCCCTGAATACACTCATGCTAGATCAACACATGCCGCCGCCGACAGGGCGCCCGCTGTGACCCGCGCTACAAGACCCGGGTCCCACGCCGACCTGGTGGCCGACACGACCACCGATCCCGACCGGCGCTGCGTCGCCAGCTACCGTCCTCGAGATGGGGCCCGCCACGGCGATCGACAGTTTCGACGGAACCTCGATCGCGTACCTCGCATCCGACTCGATCGGTGACCGGGCGCGACCGCTCGCGATCTGCACGCACGGCTTCCCCGACTCACCGCACACCTGGCGACACCTCCGACCCGAACTCGAAGCACTCGGTTTCCGTGTCGTCGCACCGTTCCTGCGGGGATACGCCCCGAGTGCGGTCCCCCACGACGGCTGCGTCCAGACCGCGGCATCGTCGCTCGACCTCGTCGCGTTGCACGACCGACTCGATGGTGACGGTCGGGCCGTGTTGATCGGACACGACTGGGGCGCGCCGATCACCTACGGCGCCGCCGCACACGATCCCGATCGATGGTCTCGCGTCGTCGGGATGGCGGTGCCGCCAGGTCCCGCTCTGTCGACCGCCTTCGTGACGGACACCGATCAACTCAAGCGGAGTTGGTACATGTTCTTCTTCCAGCATCCGCTCGCCGATCTCGTCGTCCCGGCGGACGACCTCGCCTTCATCGACATGATCTGGAACGACTGGTCCCCCGGCTACGACGCTGCGACCGATCTTCCGGGCGTGAAGGCAGCGCTGCGCGAACCGGAGCACCTCGGCGCGGCGCTCGGGTACTACCGCGCTGCACTCGGTGGTGTGGGTCTCCGAGCGGACCTGGCGGAGACACAGGCCGGATCGCAGGCGACACCCACGCACCCCACGTTGTACCTCCACGGCGTCGACGACGGTTGCATCGGCACCTCCGTCGTCGACATCGCACGAACCATGGCGGGCCCGAACACACGGTTCGAGGTCGTGGAATCGGCCGCCCACTTCCTCCATCTCGAACGACCCGCCCTCGTCAACGCCCTCATCACGGAGTTCCTCTCATGACCGACATCGTCGACCAGCCCACGATCGCCTTCCCCATCGCCGACGGGTTCGTCATCGTCGTGAAACGCGACTGCGAGACCTGCCAGACGGTGGTTCCCGTGCTCTCGGAGTTGGCGTCGGCGGTGCCGATCGCCGTCTTCTCGCAGGACGACGTGGCGTTCCCCGATGCACCGAGTGCGCTCGACGACACGTCGCTCGAGTTCAGTTGGCACCACGACATCGAGACCGTCCCGACGGTCATCCACGTCGTGAACGGAGCCGAGGTCGAGCGAACCGTCGGATGGCACCGCGATGCCTGGCAGGACCTCACCGGTGTCGCCGACCTCGGCGGCGATCTGCCGGCGATGCGGCCCGGGTGCGGCTCGCTGTCGGTGGACCCCGACCTCGTCGACGGGCTCCGTGCCCGGTTCGGTTCGTCGACACTCGCGTCGCGCCGCGTCGACGTCGCCGACGCCGAGGACGTCATGGAGATGATGTTCAACCGCGGGTGGAGCGACGGGCTGCCCCTCGTCCCACCGACCGAGGAGCGCGTGCTGGCGATGTTGGAGGGCACGAGCCGGTCCGCCGGGGACATCGTCGCGTCGATCCCGCCGAACCTCGACGACATCACCGTGGAGAAGGTTGCGATCTCTGCGGTCATGGCCGGGTGCAGACCGGAGTACCTGCCGTGGGTGCTGACCGCGATCGAAGCAGCGTGCAACGACGACTTCAACATGCATGGGCTCCTGTGCACGACCATGCCGGTCGGCCCCGTCGTGGTGTGCAGCGGCCCCGGCACGCGAGCGATCGGCATGAATTCCGGCGGCAACGCGCTCGGTCAGGGCAACCGGGCCAATCTCACCATCGGTCGAGCACTCCAACTCGTCGTACGCAACTTCGGCGGCGGCGTCCCCGGGGACATCGATCGCGCCAGCACACGGCAGCCCCGCCAAGATCAGTTTCTGTTTCGCCGAGGCGGACGACACCTCGCCCTACGGAACACTGGCGGTGGAGCACGGCATCGAGCCGGGGGTCGACGCCATCACCGTGTTCGCCGGGGAGGCGCCGCAGGGGTTCGTCGACCAGTTGTCCCGGACGCCTGACTCCCTGGTCCGATCGTTCGCGATGCGGCTCCAAGCGGTACAGCACCCGAAACTGATCATGATGTTCGACACCATCGTCGTGATGGGTCCCGAACACGCTCGCGTGTTCGCCGACGCCGGATGGGGACGCGAACAGATCATCGCGGGCATCTCCGAGCACCTCAACTCCCCCGGGAGCGAGTTGGTCCGAGGGGCGCATGGAGTCGCGGAGGGCGTGCCCGAGTCGTTCGCCGATGCCGAGTCGCTCCCGAAGTTCCGGCCGGGTGGCCTCATGCTGGCGTACGCCGGTGGCGGCGCCGGGCTCTTCTCGCAGCTGATCGCCGGCTGGGTGAACGGTGACAAGGGCTCCAAGCCGGTCACGCGGGCGGTCCGGTACTAGGTTGACGTCCATGACCGTGCTGCTCGATCCGACCAGTGAACGCAACGTCGTCGAACGTGAGCGTCTCGCCCGCCCCACCTCTCTCGACGGCAAGACGGTCGGCCTGCTCGACATCTCCAAGCCGCGCGGCGACGTGTTCCTCGATCGCATCGAGGAACGACTCCGCGGCATCGGTGCTGACGTGAAGCGCTACGTGAAGCCGACCTTCGCCAAGCCTGCCCCGGTCGATCTCCGGCACCAGATCGCCACCGAATGCCACGTGGTGATCGAAGCGCTCGCCGATTGAGGCAGTTGCACGTCGTGCAGTGTGCACGACATCGCAGATCTCGAACAGCGCGGCATCCCGGCGATGTTCGTCGCATCCGATCAATTCGTCGATGCCGCCGAGAAGCAGTCGACGTCGCTCGGGTTCCCCGCAGCCGCGCGGGTGTTCACGCCGCATCCGATCCAGGATCGCACCGACGACGAGATGCTCACGTACGCCGACGTGGCCTTCGATCAGATCCTCGACTCGCTGACGCTCTAGTTGCGATCGATCGAGACCTCGAAGGCGGACGGGGCGGCCGTGGGCGATTCCCGATCGGCGCCGTTGCGACGGTGGTTGTGGACGCTGCTGACCCTTGCCGGTGCGGTCGACCTGTTGTTCGTCGCGACCAGCGTCCTCCACACGCTCGCTGAGCGGGGGGTCGACGTCGGATTCGGTTTCGTCGGGCCTGCACGTCGAGGACGAGTTCGGCGCGCCGACGCTCTGGCAGATGGCGAAGTCTGGGCTCGCGGCGGTCGTCGCCGGAGTCGGGTGCCTGCGCATGCGGCGGTGGACGCTGCTCCCGTGGGTCGCTGCGCTCGCGCTCATCGCGACGTCCTTGGCGACCCGGTTCCAAGACGACGTCGTCGCGAGTCCCACCGTCGGCGCAGCACTGGTCGGAATCCTGATCGTCGCGTTGGCGTTGGTCGGCCGGAGACTCGAAGCGAATTCACGGGATGCGACGTCGGTCGCCGCTGCGTTCGTCGTGTTCGTGATCGCCGGCGGTGCACTCGACACGCTTCACGACATCCTGCTGGACTCGTCGGTCGAACCGGTTCTGTCGATCCTCGAAGGGGGCGTCGAGTTGCTCCTGCTGACGCTCGCGTGTGTGATGGTCGTCGGGTACGTGATGCAGAACCATCGATCGGTCACGAGCGACAGCACACCACGGATCAGGGCGGTCGATCGCTGAGGACCGCTGCCCCGACGCCACGCCGTGGGCTCAGTTGAGACGAGTGGCCAGGCGCCGGAAACGTCGCATGAGGGGCGGCTGGAACGCGATCCCGTGCAGGGTGCCTCCAACAGGTGCGAACCGTTGCTTGTACCCGTAGCCGGCCCCGAGATCAAAGCGTTCGTAGCCTTCTTCCTTCGCCCACTGGAAGGTCCGGTCGAGGATGTGCGAACCGACGCTCTGGCGGTCGTACTCCGGGTCACGCGCCGTGCACTGGAACGAGAGCTCCAGCCCTCGAACGGAACTGACGGTGCAGGCCACGACGCGATCGCCGTCACAGAGCGCCACCGTTCGAATCTGCGAACCGCCGAGATGCGGCCACAGCGCCAGGCGATCGGTCGCCGCGACGACTTCTCCTCGCGGATCATCTGCGTACAGATCTCTCCAACTCGTCACCGCCCACCGCAAGTCCTCGGGCGCGTCGATGCGCAGTTCGAAACCTGCGCAACGCTTGCGAGTCGTGCGGAGGTTCGCTCGCCACTTTCGATGCCAATGCGCCTCGTAGTCGCCGGTCAGGTCCGTGACGTAGCTGTCGACGGCGTACTGCTCATCCGGCTCGATCTGCTCCCGACCGGGCTCGTACCCTTCGATCCGGATCTCGACTCCGACAGCGCGCAGCA
Source organism: Ilumatobacteraceae bacterium (assembly GCA_963797925.1). GTDB lineage: Bacteria > Actinomycetota > Acidimicrobiia > Acidimicrobiales > Ilumatobacteraceae > Ilumatobacter_A. Next base: position 108,298 of record CAWCQZ010000005.1, read on the forward strand.
CGTCTTCGACCCTCCCCGCCTCGATTGCCAGCGGCGGGCCCGCGAGACACTGATACATGGTCGGCTCCCAGAACGTGGGGCGTCGGCGCAACGTCACCACACCGAGCGGACGGTCTGCGTCGAAGACGACGACGTTCACCCGGCCGGGGACTGACGCGAGAATGCGATGCATCTCGCGGTCGTCAGGGTCGGCGACCACCCGTTCGATCGACTCGTGCACGACGTGCAACCCGGGGTTCCACTGGGCTCGAAGTCCTCCGACGACGAGTCGACGGTCGGCTCGTTCGAGCACCGGCAGACCTGCGTGCACCACACGCCGCGCCGCACACGTTGCGAGCTCGCCCGCTGGCTCGACCCAGCGTCTGGCGGCCTGCACCACTCTCGAAACCGTCGGCCGGTCCCTGCCCGTAACTGTGGTTCCTGTCGTGCGGTCGCTCATGGCCCTGACTTTGGTTGTCGCTGTCTGTACGGCCCGATGGCTCGAGAACAGGTCACATATCGACGATCGAGAACACTGTCGGCACCACACCGCAATGGGCCGAGCGCTACATCACCCCGATCGCAAGGCGGAATCGTACATCATCATCATCCGATCGTCGGACGAACGACGATCCGGCCGAACCGATGATCCAGGCAAAGAGGCCGGTTTGGTAGATTCTCGACCTCATGAGAATCTTTCGTACCTCATCCACGGCCCGTCGTTTCGGTGTCACCCTCTCTGCAGTTCTCGCACTCGGCGCCGTGGGCGTCGGCGGCTACAACATGGCATCCGCCCAGACCGTTGCCGAAGAGCGTCCGGTGTTCATCCCGATCAACCCGTGCCGCCTCATCGACACCCGTGCGGGCGACGCGAACGTCGGACCGTTGGCACGCCCGCTCGCTTCGGAAACCGTTGCCGTCACCGCACACGGGTCCAACGGCCAGTGCGTGGGAGCGAGCGCCATTCCGTCCACAGCAGTCGGACTCTCGATGAACGTCACGGCGATCCGGGCCACCGAGCCGGGCACCTTCGTCACCTTCTGGGGGTCGGGACCCAACCCCGGTGTCTCCAACCTCAACCCGTCGCCGGGTCAGCCGCCGACTCCGAACTCGGTGAACACGCCACTGAGTGACACCGGCACCTTCAACATGGCGAACGCGTTCGGCACTGTCGAGATCCTGATCGACGTGAACGGCTACTACGCCGACCACGACCACGACGATCGGTACTACACCGAAGCCGAATCGGACGCACGATTCCAGACCCAAGCAGAAACCGACGGCCGCTACCGGACACGAGCGGAACTCGACGCACGGTTCGCCCAACTCGACGACCTTCCGTTCCTCGCCGGCGGCACGGTGCTCGACGACGGGACTTCGACGGCCAACGAGGTCTCCGGGTTCGCCGGCCCTCCCGGCGTCACCGCATCGGTGAGCGAGTCCGGCGCGGACGAGGGCGAGTACTCGTTGACGATCTCGAACACGGGCGGACTCACCAATCCGATCATCCAGATCACCGGAGTCGCCGATGATTCAGGCTCCAACTCCGGCGCCACGGCGTGCTCGCTCTCGTCTGCTCCGCCCGAGACGTTGAGCGACACCTTCACGTTCGTCGTCGGGTGCTTCGGCGAAGACGACGACAGATGAACCGGCGCGATCGTCGCCGAGGACATCTCGTTCTCGTTCGTCGTCATCGGCTGACGCCGACCTCGATCGGGAACACTCTGTTGCTGCGGGCCGCAGCTCGTTTCGTGCGGCCCGCAGCGATGCGATCGGAGCGCGTCGTGCTGAACGAAGTCAGAAGTCGGCGCGCTCCCACGGACGGTCCGCAAGATGGCCTCGGACCACCGAGATGTACTCCACCGCGCCTGCGGTGTACCAGCGGCCGGCGAACCAGACGCCGAGGCATCCTTCGACGTCGCCTGCGCGGTAGTCGCCCCGGCCCTCGACGTCGTTCAGCCAGGTGAGGTTGCCCTCGTAGCAGTCACGCCACACCGCGTAGGTGTAGTCGACGTTGTAGGCACTCGACCCGATCGAGTTCGCATCCTCGAACCCCTCCTGGTGGTAGAGCCAACGCACCTGTGCGAGACCGAACGACTCGGGGCACTGGCCGTTGTGCTGGCTGTCACCGGTGTACTGGGGCGGATAGTTGCCGATTCCGAAGTACGGGGAACAGGTCGAGGGATCACCGTTGAAGTCCCCCAACGTCGACTGCTTCCAGTACGACTCGCGCACCACTTGCGCTCGCACGATGTCCTCGTCGATCCCCCACTTGCAGGCAGCCCACTGCAGGATCTCGTCGGTCGTCCCGGTGAAGTCGCCGTCGACTCGCGGATACCGGTCGTTCGCTCCCGTGCCGGATGTGGCGTTGGCAACAGCATTCTCCGGGCGGTTCTCTGCGGCTGGGCGAACCCGAGCTGCGCACTGCGCTGCGGAGGGAAGCGCCGATCCCGGCGGCAAGGTGGCGAATCGGCCATTCCCCGGCGGCGTCGGCCCCGGCGGCGTGGGAGGTACGACCGGCTCGTCGTCGCGAGTGTCGAGCAGACGGGTCGGCGTGAACGACACCAGCTCGCTGCCCGCCGGATACGCAGCATTCACATCGACCACCAGATCCGCCGACGCCGACGACCACAGACACACCGAGCCGTCGTCACCGAGCGCAACCACCGTCGAGTTCGACGTCGCCGCACCCGGCCGATAGTTCACACTCGCCGCCTCCGGACGATCCTCACCGCACGGCCACGCCACCACATACCCGTTCGCCGACGCACGCGCTGCGCCGATGTTCAACACCGCAGCAGACGCATCATCAGGAACCGCACCCTCACCCGCAACCTGCAACTCGACCACCGAACCCGCAGCCGAACTCGACCCGTCGCGAGTGTCGAGCAGACGGGTCGGCGTGAACGACTCCAGCTCGCTGCCCGCCGGATACGCAGCATTCACATCGACCACCAGATCCGCCGACGCCGACGACCACAGACACACCGAGCCGTCGTCACCCAGCGCAACCACCGTCGAGTTCGACGTCGCCGCACCCGGCCGATAGTTCACACTCGCCGCCTCCGGACGATCCTCACCGCACGGCCACGCCACCACATACCCGTTCGCCGACGCACGCGCTGCGCCGATGTTCAACACCGCAGCAGACGCATCATCAGGAACCGCACCCTCACCCGCAACCTGCAACTCGACCACCGAACCCGCAGCCGAACTCGACCCGTCGCGAGTGTCGAGCAGACGGGTCGGCGTGAACGACTCCAGCTCGCTGCCCGCCGGATACGCAGCATTCACATCGACCACCAGATCCGCCGACGCCGACGACCACAGACACACCGAGCCGTCGTCACCCAGCGCAACCACCGTCGAGTTCGACGTCGCCGCACCCGGCCGATAGTTCACACTCGCCGCCTCCGGACGATCCTCACCGCACGGCCACGCCACCACATACCCGTTCGCCGACGCACGCGCTGCGCCGATGTTCAACACCGCAGCAGACGCATCATCAGGAACCGCACCCTCACCCGCAACCTGCAACTCGACCACCGAACCCGCACCGATCGCCGACGACAGCGATGGTGCGACGACGAGCACACCGAGTGCGGCCGCTCCAGCCAGTGCAGCGCTGCCGAGCCGGCGACGAGTGCGGGCGGTCGCCCTGCTGTTGATGGTGCTTCGATTCATGGAGTCTCCTCGGGGATTCGGTGGCGCCCGGCCGTGCCGGAATGGTGCAGTTGGGCAGCGGCCATCGCTTCGACGAAGCGCGGCACACCACCAAACATGACAGAAATGTTACGGGATGTCACGTCTTCGACATGCCGATCTCCAAAGTTTCGATTGTCGCGACTGTCGATGGCGCAGCCCCCGAGACCCCGTCGAGCCCGCCATTTCGAGGCGTGGCGCCGAGTTCGCAACGAGCCATCGATCGCGTCGCCCACCGTGACAGATTGTTTTCCTCGCAATGAGCGGCGTCTTGTGTTACGGTTTGATGTCCTTCGGCAGATGTCCCGCCATTTTCGGCGCGGCGCGCCATTCCCGCTCGATTCGATCACGACGGAGCCCGCACCATGATCAAACCTTTCCTCAAGCCTGCACGGAAAGTCACCGATACACCTTCGATGATTCCGAGCGCGCCCACTTCCCGTGAACGTCGACATGAGACGCCCAGTACTCCCGTGACCAGGTCGTCGACGTCGACCGGCCGCGTCGCTGGGTCCATCGCGCTCGCTCTGACTGCGATCAGTGCAACGTTCGTCGCAATGGCCGGCGACCAGTTCGTCGAAGGCGCTCCGGCAGTCGTCGAGCTCCAAGTCGCCGGCGAAGGCGGCGTACCGGCCGACGCGTCCGCAGCACTGTTGAACATCGCTGCCGCACAGGCGACTGCGACCGGATTCGTCGTGGCGTGGCCCTGCGGATCTGCCGAACCGACCGCAGCGAGCCTCAACTACGTCCCCGGCAAGCCGACGTCGAACTCGACGATCGTGAAACTCGGCGACGACGGCAAAGTGTGCCTTCGCAGCTCCACCCCGACCGACCTGATCGTCGACGTGAACGCGGCGTTCCCCGCTCAGACGGATCTGACGTCGTTCACGCCGCAGCGAGTCCTCGACACACGCTCATCGCAGCCCAGCGCAGCTGGTGGCACGACCGAGTTGTCGATCACCAGCCAGGCCGGCGTTCCCGCCGATTCGACTGCTGCGGTGTTGAACATCGCAGCAGCACAGGCCGGCGACGTCGGCCACGTGATCGCGTGGCCGTGCGGCGAAGAACGCCCGACAGCGGCGAGCCTGAACTACGTCGCCGGTGAGCCCGTGTCCAACTCGACCGTGGTCGGCATCGGCGCTGGCGGCAACGTCTGCCTCTGGACCTCGTCGTCCGTCGACCTCATCGTGGACATCAACGCTGCTTTCGTCGGCAACCACACGGTCGATGCCTTCACCCCGACACGACTGATCGACACTCGCGGGCAGCTGCAGAACGCAGCGGGCTCGACGCTTCGAGTCGACGTCGAAGGACCTGCGACCGCCGCCGTGTTGAACATCGCTGCGGCACGCGCCGACGACCGCGGATACGTCGTCGCCTGGCCGTGCGGCGACGCCCGACCGACCGCTGTCAGCCTCAACTACGAGCAGAACCAGCCGGTCTCGAACTCGACCGTCGTCGGCATCGACGCCGGTGGCGACGTGTGTCTCTACTCCTCGACCGACGTCGACATCATCGTCGACATCAACGGGACGTTCCCGTTGGGCTCCGACATCGAAGCATTCACTCCGGCACGCCTCCTCGACACACGTGGCACGGCATCCTCGCCCAACGCACCGAGCGCCCCCAGCACACCGAATCCCCCGGCGACGCCGAACACGCCGATCCCCAGCGGTGCCAGCTTCGCCGAGACGTTCGACGGCAACAGCGGACTCGACTCCTTCAACGCCGGCGTCTACCACCGCGACACCGACGTCGTGCGGCGGACCCAGTGGAGCGGCGACCACGACCTCGGCTGCGGGTCGCCCGACAGCCAGCGCACCGTCCAACGCGACACCGGCGAGTGGCGCTACACGTGCAAAGACCACATGATGACCTCGATCGGTGACACGTCCGGATACTCCACGGGCTGGTTCTCGCCGAAGGCGACCTTCACCGGCCAGAACAAGGTGTCGTGGGACGTCAACGTCACCGACCTCGGAAACCGCCAATGGTGGGAAGTCATGATCGCTCCCGCCGACTTCCGCTCCGGAGTCGGCAGCTGCCCGCAGTGCGCCGTCGCCGACTGGTTGTCGCCCGATCCGTCCGGACTGCCGGCGTATCCGAACGGTTCCGTCGTCGTCGGCAACGGCCCGTTCGGCCGTGACATCCAGGTGCACACGGACGGCGCCGAACGCGACGTCGCATCCTCTTCGATCTGCACGCTCGATCCGGAAGGCTGCGGGTCCAAGCCGATCCGGCGAACCTTCTCGATCACCGACAACGAGAACGGCACCGTCACCGTCGATTACGGCGGTTTCGCTACGTACACGGTGCCCGGTTCCTTCCCCGACCAGTTCAACGTGATCTTCAAGGACCACAACTACACACCGGAGAAGGACAACAATCCGGTCGGGTTCACGTGGCACTGGGACAACATCTTCGTCAGTCGCTGATCACCGGGAACGCGATGTCGGCGAACACCCCCAGTCGATCTTCGCCATCCCGTTCTGCGCTCTAGACTTCTCCATCATGTCACGATGCACACGTTGGGCACTCGTGTGTCGGCATTGGGCAGCCGTCGGTATCACGGTCGTCATCGTCGGTTGCTCGGGCAGCTCCCTGCCCTCGGCAGATCGCACACCATCGGCATCGACGCCGCAGGTCGCCGACCCGTCGACGTCGGCGACCGACATCGAGAACGGTGACGACGTCGACCTGACCGACGAGTCCTCGTTCATCGCACTTCCCGGCGAAGTCATCGTCGATGCCACGGCATCGGTTCCGTTCGACCGCCGACTGCTCGGCACCAATGTGCCCGCGTGGATCGGCCCGGAACGTCTGGCGGACCCCGACTTCCAGAGCGAAACCGTTGCGAGTGGCGCTTCGGTCCTGCGGATGCCCGGCGGTAGTTGGAGCAACGCGTACGACTGGCTCGGGTGCGAGCTCGGCGACGATTCTCGCTGTTTCTGGACCTGGGCCGCCCGACCGACGGACTTCATCGACTTCCTCCAGGCCACCGACCTCGACGGGATGTGGACCGTCTCGATCAACGAAACCGCTCAAGCCGCAGCGGCTGCGGTGGCCTTCTTCAATGGCGATCCCGACGACACCACCGAGATCGGCGTGGACCGGAACGGTGTCGAGTGGGAAACCGTCGGCACCTGGGCTCGGCTGCGTGCCGACGGCGGCAACCCGGATCCGATCGGTATCGACCTCTGGGAGGTGGGCAACGAGGTCTACGGCGGAAAGCCGGCCGGAGGCGGTGCTGAGTGCGCTGACTTCGGTTGGGAGGAAGTCTGGACCTGTGACGGCGCCGAATACGTGGCCGGGACCGACGACAACGACGGGTACCTGCAGATCCGAGCAGCGATGGTGGCTGTCGATCCCGACATCGAAGTCGGCGCCGTCGGCGTCGCCGGCCCCGGCGAATGGACCAACTGGGGCAACGAAGTCATCGACGGCGCCGCTGGCGAACTCGATTTCTACGTCGTCCACGACTACGGCTTCGACGCCTCGCCGTCCGTGGCCGATGCACTCGACCGCCCGGCTCAGCTGTGGCCCGATGTGCTCGGCCAGGTCACTGCGGCGTTGCCGGACGACGTCCCCGTCGCCGTCACGGAGTACAACCTGGTGTCGTTCGAGGCGGGCGACACCGAACGGACGATGACATCCGCGCTCAACGCATTGTTCATCGCCGACTCGATCGGTCAGATCGCTCGAAGCGGTGCCTCGATCGCCAATCAGTGGAATCTTGCGAACGGCGTCACCTCGAGCGGCACCGACTACGGCATGATCGACTTGGACGACGGGGCCCGGCGTCCACAGTTCGAAGCGCTACAGGCGTGGAGTTCGGCCGGGACGTCGCTGTTCGGCGCTGCCGTCGGTGACGACGATCTCCGCGTGTACCCGACGCGCCATGACGACGGCAGCTGGACACTGATCGTCATCAGCCTGACGTCGTCAGATCGCTCCGTTGCGTTCACCGTTCCCGACATCGTGCCGGAGTCGACGATCGAGGTCACCGTCGCATCAGCAGCCGACCTCACCGCCACCAGCATCGACCTCGCGACGTCGTCGGTCGATGTTTCGTCCGACCCCGAAGCAACACCGCCCACCATCGAGGTTCCAGGCCATTCGATTCTCACGATCGACGTCCCGTCCGACGCGTCGGCAACCGAGAGCGCCATCGATGGCTGACGCCGCGCGACGACCGGTCCTGCTGACCGTGTCGGGCCGAATCCCCGATGACCTCGACGATCAGATCGCCGCAGGCTCGCTGTCCACCGCGCCGACTACCGACTGATGCAGCACGCGTTCGACGCCGACATCGTCGACCAGGACGTCGCACTCGCTGCGTCCGGCCGAGTCGGATCCATCATTCGTCGGATCGCCGGCGTCGGTGCGCTCCTCGGCTGGTACTGCTTCCGACACCGCCACCGGTACGACGTGATCGTGACCGACGGCGAACAGGTCGGCCTCCCGTTCGAGATCCTCTCGAAGTTCGGTCGTCGCGGCGCCCGGCACATGATGATCACGCACATCCTCTCGGTCCCGAAGAAGGTGCGTCTCGTCCGCTTCACTCGGATCGCACGTGCGATCGACTGCTACGTCGTGTACTGCTCGTGGCAGGCCGACTTCCTCCACACCCGCCTCGGCGTCGATTCCGACAGGGTGCTGTTGTCGACGTTCATGGTCGACACCGACTTCTTCTCGCCGGACACCGTCGACGTCCCGCGTCGAAAGATGATCTGCAGCGCCGGCCTGGAACGACGGGACTACCCGACGCTCATCAGCGCGGTCGACGGCCTCGACGTCGACGTCGTCATCGCAGCTGCAAGCCCGTGGTCGAAGCGAAGCGATTCGACCGCCGACGTGGCGATTCCCGACAACGTGAACGTCCAGGCGTTCGATCTCTTCCAACTCCGTTCGCTGTATGCGCAGTCGCTGTTCGTCGTCATGCCGCTCGAAGACGTCGATTTCCAGGCCGGCATCACCACGATCCTCGAAGCGATGTCCATGGCCCGACCGGTGCTCTGCACCATGACGCCCGGCCAATGCGACACCGTCATCGACGGCGAGACCGGCGTGTACGTCGAAGGCGGTGATGCCGACGCGCTCAGGGCCGCGGTCGTCCAACTCCTCGACGACCCCGAACGCTGCGACGAACTCGGCCGGAACGCACGTGAATGGACCGTGCGGGAGGCCGACATCTCGATCTACGCCGAACGGCTGGCCGAACGCGTCCGCTCCCTGCGTCGCACGACGTCGAACTGACCACCACGCCCGCCTCGACATGAACCCGAACGATCCTCACCCGCGACTCTCACGAGTCCTTCGCCAGGAGTTTGCCGACGTGTGGCGGCGCCATCGGCTCGCAAGAGCCTTGACCCGGCCCATACCGTCCGGCTCGATGGCGCGTACTCGCACCCAGATTCTTCGCTGGAGCGGATGGAACATCGGTCGCGGCACCGTTCTGGCCGAGGCCCCGCGCCTGATCGGCAGTGGACCACTTCTCCAACGACTCGATGTCGGCGCCGACGTCTTCGTCAATGTCGGCAACGTCTGGGAGCTGAGCGACAACGTCTCGATCGGCGATCGAGTCGCGATCGGCCAAGCCGTGATGTTGCTGACGTCGAGTCACCGCATCGGGTCTCAGATGCGACCGCGCCGATGAGCTGTTCACGGCGCCCGTCGTGATCGGGAACGGCGTGTGGATCGGTGCCGCGTTCGACCGTGCTCCCAGGCGTCCACATCGGGGAAGGCGCTCTCGTGGCGGCGAACACCGTGGTCCGTCACGACGTTCCAGCGAACGTCCTGTTCGCCGGCAACCCGGGCAGCGTCATCCGATCCCTCGACGAACAGCGGTAGAACTCGGGCCGATCGAACGTCGACGTCGTCGACGTGCATCTGGCTCGACCGGTCAGCTCGCCGCTCTCTCCGCGATGCGGGGCCGGACGTCGACATCGACGCGGTGCTCGAGGTTCTCCTTCTTCGAGGGACGCCTCGGTGGAGGTGATTCCGGGGACTCCACCTCCGGTCGCTCGACGAAGGTTCCTGTGCACAGCGCGAAGGCCATCGCCAGCAGGAGCACGTTGCGCGCTTCCCATGCGATGTCGACGAACAGGAAGATCGCGAACATGACGACGAATCCGAGCATCGCGAGCGCCACCACCATGTCGGGACCCTTCGGCATTCGCCTGTACCGCTCCGTGCCGAGCGTCATCGACCTCGCGATGAGGTAGAGCAGTGTGACGAAACCACCCACACCCGTCTTGATCCAGACCCAGAGCAGCGAGTTGTGCGGGATGTACTCGTTGAACTCGAACACGCTGATGTCGGGCAGAGGAATCGGACGCAGGAACGGCCGACCGAACCCTTGACCGTCGAGCGGGTCTGCACGAATCGTTGCCCAGAGGTCGTACTTCTCGATGTCTCGGTAGACGTTCGAACTGGCGTCCGCATCGCTGACCTGGTCGGGGGCGACGACCGTCTTGACCGCTTGCGCTGGGAACCCGGCTGCCGACTCGACGCTCCAGAACGCACCGACGTACCCGACGAAACAGATCGTCACGACCGGCACGATCTTCCAGAACGTCGTGCGCTGGCGCCACCACAGGTGAAGCGCCACCAACACCATCGCGCCACCCAGCGCGACGATCGCGGCCCGGCGTTGCGACACGATGTACACCCATCCCACGGGGACCAACGAGATCGCCGAGACCCACGGGACCCAACGTGGGACCCTCGGCGTGACGATGGCGAGCACGAGCACGAGCGCCAGCAGGTTCATGCCGATGGCCGATCCATGATCGATGAGTGACTCGACCTCACTCCGCTCGATCCTGTCCAGTTGTCGAAGGTAGTTGAGGGACAGGAACGACTGGATGACGATGGCGACCAGTGCAACTCCGAGCAGGCGCAAGTGGTCGCGAACGCGTCGTGCACACGTTGACGAAGAGGAGATAGGCGGCCGGGAGATACAGCAACGGTCGGATCTCGAACAGGGCGATGCGGAAATCGCCGCCCTTGGCCATCCCCGTGACGAAGCCGAAGAGACAGAACGCTGCGAACACCATCATCGGTCGCGTCAGCGGTGCCGGCTTCAACAGCCGCCCGATGGTCGACATGTTGTGCCAGGCAACCGAGACCAGACCGGCTGCGAGCGACAATTCGAACGGACTGATCGAGACGGCGTCGCTCACGAAGAGGATCGACTCGCGGCTCGAGAAGTTCTTGGTGAACGGGAACCACGACGCCGTCTTGATGTCGCCGATCAGCGCGAGCAGCACCGTGGCTCCCAAGGCCACCCTGGGGAACTTCGCCCAGAGCGCGAGGACCAAGGCGAGGACTGCGATGCCGAACCCGAGGTAGAGCTGTGCCCCGCGCCGATACGAGAACAGCCCGATCATCAGACCGCCACCGACCACCACCAGGTACGAGAGCCACACGAACCCGGGGCGCGAGGTGGTCGACGCACGCAGATCGATGGGCTTCATCGTACGAACCGGTAGCTCAGGTAGCAGGCACTGACCACGGCGCAGCCCATGAGGAGCAGACTCGGACGCCGACGACCGAGATCGCCCAAGCTCGTTCCGCTCAGAACGAACAGGCCGATCAGGAACAGGACCCAGACCCGCATGGTCGCCTCATCTCGTCGAATCGATCCGTGTACTCAGCCGACTCGAAGCCAGCGACGAAGAAACCGGGGGGTCCGTTGGCGATAGCGGTTCACGACGACACCGATCTCGTCGACGGCGCCGAGATCAGCCAGTGCTGTCTCCACGTCGCTCAACGTGGACTTGCCGTGGCGAGCCACGAGAACGAAGCCGTCGACGTGCTGCGCCGCTGCGAGCATTCGACCGTCGGAACGCATCGGCGGGAAATCGACGACTACGAAGGCGAACTGCTTGCGCAGTTGTTCGAAGGTGCGAGCGAACCGTGACGAGCGGATGAGCGCATGCCAGTCGGCATCGGTGAGATCGCCCAGCGCCGCGCCGACGACGCCCTCTTCGGCGCTGTCGCCGAAGAAATCGTCAACGCTCACGAAGCCGCTCATCAGATCGGTCAGTGAGTTCGGGAGACGGTCGGAATCGGCGCCGGTGAGGTCGAGGTAGCAGACCTGCGCGTCGAAATCGGACGCCAGCACGTGGGCCAGCGAGGACGCGACGGTCGTGACTCCCACGCGAGGCCCGACACCGATTGCGCCGATGGCCTGGGGAACTCGACGCCGCACCGCATGGCCGTGCCGACTGAGCATGTCACGCATGACGCGGTCGACGACACCGACCGCTTCACGGTCGAGCGTGCCAGCGCCTTCGGGTTCTTCCGAGACGGCGACCTCATCGTCCTGCGTGTCGTCGACGTCGAGTAATCATCATCGGTGTCGTCCGGTTCGATCGCGTCCGAGTCGTCGTCGATCAGATCGTCGGTCGAGTCGTCGTCGGTCGGTTCGTCGTCGTCGTCGGTCGAGTCGTCGTCCAGAACGTCGGTCGACTCGGTCGCGCTGTCCGCGGCGTGGTCGGATCGATCTGCGGACCCGTCGTCCAGCGCAACCGACCGTTCAGCCCGACGATCTGCTGTTCGCGTTGATCGTGCCCTTGCCATCATGCCACCTTGTCGTTCGACGAACGCTTGGACGACGCTCGTTTGCGTGAGGAAGACTTCTTGTTCTGCGACAGCGCCTTCAGCTTCGGGATCGCCACGACGGACCCTCGGACACCGAGACTTCGCACCTGCGACGGAAGCCGGACCGAGCCATCGAGATACGTGACGACACCGAGCGCGGCTCCCGCGACCAGGAGTCCGAGCAGCAGGAACATCACGACACTCAGGAGTTGATCCATCACCTGTGATTCGGGTTGGGTCGGCACGACTGGTTCGTCGACGACAGCGAGTTGGCGACCTGCGTCACTCTGCGCTTGAACCGCTGTCTGCTCGGCTGCGCCGATCTCTGCTTCGAGTTCCGAGAGCGCCTGGCTCGCGGTGTCGAGATCCGAATTGAGCCGGGTGATCGCGAACTCGACGTCGATTGGACGCTCGTCGCTGTCGGGGGACAGCAGCGGATTCGCTGCGATGAAGTCGGTCAAGGCCTGCTCGGCCGCAGTCTGGCGATCGTCCAGGAGTTCTCGCTGCGCTGTGAGGAACGCGGATCGCGTCCTCACTGTCCTGTGCAACGGTGTCCGACACCACGTCGCGATAGGTGGAAATCGTCGCATCGACGAGCAGGAACGCCGTTTCGGGGTCGCCCCACAGCGCACGCACTGCCAGCACGTTGTTGCCGTTGGGCTCAGCTGTGACCTGGCTTCGGATCACGTCTCGTTCGAGGACGCCGTTCGCGACCAGTTCTCCGAGGCCGGCGCTGCGCCGCGACCTCGTCGAGGAACGTGTCGGTGCCGAGGCGTTCGTTGATCAACCGGGCGACCCCGGTGGCTGCGGGTTCGAACTGGTTGACCTGCTCGCGTGTCGGAGTCTCGTCGACGAGCGGGTTGGCAGTGGCGCTCAGCCGACCGATCGACTCGTACTCGGGCGACGCGTTCAGCGCAGCGACGACTCCGAGCCCGCAGAGCAACGCCAACGGCAGCAGGTACAGCGGCCACCGGCGAAAGAACTGATCGACCACTCGCGCGGCCAGGTCACCCGTGCGGGCCTCGGGCTGCACCGGCCGGTCGAGGAGGTTCAACTCGGTCATCACGTTCCGTCCAGGTTATCCGTCGCAACGGAATCCCGTTGGGTCTTTGGCGTAGACATGTCATTTCTTTCGATGGGTGTTTCGTTCATTCCGTCGTTCTCGCTTGAGTCGTCGTGGGTTGTTCGCTCGGAGCGAGTTCGCGGCTGCTCCAGAATGCCTACGAGCCATTCACCGATCGCATGATCCGCCAACGACGCCCGGAGGGCGCCGGAAAGATCGTACGTCGTCATGTCCAGGTCGTGTCGGCGCGGATGACGCACGAGGAGGCACAGAATCGCCACTCCCTGCCATGAGAGTTCGTCGACACCGGCCAACTGGATCACCACGGGCGCATGCGGATCGAGCATCGTCGGCGGCACCGCGTCCAGCTGCTCACCTGCGTCTTCGCGGGTCCGAAGTACCGGGACGGCACGCGTCGACGAGGAGCCCGGTGTCACCTCGAAGGTCCAACCCCAGCGCTGCTTGCGACCTGCGAACTGCTCCCGGACGATCTTGGGAGCGAACACCACTCCATCTCGCACGTATCGCGGACCCAACCGGCCGGGCTCCTGCAACGCTCGGACGATCCACTCCAGCCCTGCATTCTGGACTCGGGCCGATGCTCGTTTGCGGTCTCCGACCAGCATGTCCATCGACCCGCCGACGCCGATCATCACAGGGCACCCGATGCGTGCTCCGTAGCGGTGGATGAAGTATTCCTGTTTCGGATTCCCCAGTGCCACGCACAGCAGGTCGGCGTCGCGCTCGGCGAGGCCCTCGATGACCTCGTCGGGAACACTGCTGATGTCGGACAGCTTCGGCCCCGGGTCGACCGTGAAACGAGCGTTCGGGAACTGGTCCGCGATCATTGCTCGTGTTCGTTCGGCCACGTCGGGCGCACCTCCGAACACGTGGACATCCCATCCTCGGGTCTGGGACTCGCGTCCCAGACCGGCGAACAGCTCCGAGCCCGCGACACGCTCGGTCAGCGGGGTTCCCATCGCCGTCGAGGCCCACAGGAGGGGCATGCCGTCGGCGATGTTCACCGACGTGTTGCGCAGAATGTCCATCAGCTCCGGATCGTGGAGCGCGTTGACGACGAAATCGACGTTCACCGTGGCGATCTGGTGCGTTCGCCCCGACGCTCGCCCGTCCCGGATCAGTGCGTCGATGAGGCCGGACGTCGACTCCAGCGTCAGGTCCTCGATGGGCACACCGAGCACGACGGAACTCATCGCGCTCCTTCGATCGGTGCGGTGACCGGGTGGACCTCGTCGTTGCGCTCGGTGCGCGTCCAGGTCACCCCGTCGGGTCGTCGAGCGATCCCTGCGAACAGCAGCAGCTTCCACACGATCAGCTGCGGCGCGCTCGCAAGTGAGCGCCACACCGAGCGAGGAGCGTCGGCAGACAGGAGACCTGCGACGACATGCATCCCCAGACAGGCTGCGCCGGCGATGCTGAGGACGACCGAAACCGCCGTGCGCCGGTGCGGTACCAGCGCATGAGCACCGACGTTGGTCGTCAGGCTCACGATGCTGAGCGCCGCGACGACGGACAGCGGCGGAACGATCTGGTCGAGGACGGCGTCGACGTACACCCGTCGTCGCAGCGCCGGCGTCGGTGGCCGCAACGCGCTTCGCAGCAGCGACGGCAGGTAGTGCTTGATGATCTGCCAGCGCCCGAGCTCCCAGCGTTGGTGCTGCGTGAGCGCCGCGTCCAACGTCGCTGGCATTTCTGCTTCGACGCGGGCGTTGGGAACGTACGTGACCGACAGCCCGTCCAAGAGGAGGTCGAGCTGGAACTGTGCGTCCTCCACCAGATGCCCCGACCAGGCTCGGTCGGCGACCACATGGCTTCGGAATGCCATCCCGTTGCCGTACAAGCCGCACGAACAGCCCAGTGCTCGGCGCCCGAGCGGGCGCAGCCGGTGGCGGCACGCCAACGCTGCATAACGCAGACCGACGGCTGTGGATCGGGCCGGGTCCAGCACGCCGTAGTCGCCCTGGACGACGTCTGCGCCCGACGCGAACGCTGCGTGCAGTTCGAGCAGGAAGTCCGGTGCGGCGATCGTGTCGGCGTCGACGACGACCACTGCGTCGTACTCGTCGATGCCCACCACGCGGTACAACCAGTTCAGCGCCGAACCCTTGCCGGGGTCGTCGGGGTCATCACGTTCGTGGACGTCGGCACCGGCACGACGAGCCACGTCCGCTGTTGCATCCGTGCAGTTGTCGGCGACGACATGCACACTGAAGTCTTCGTTGGCGTAGCGCTGTTCGACGAGTGCCCGGACGGTTGCCTCGATCACGGACTCCTCGTCATGTGCCGGAATCAGCACCGCGAAGCGTGTCGCAGGAGCGGCTGAGATGCCGTGGTCGACGGCGTCGCCCGACCGGCGGGCTCGATGTTCTCGGCGTTCGCTGCGTACCGCCGCAGCCGAGACCACGCCCAGGTACGCCACCGGCAGACTGAGCGCCCCGACCGAGACGAACCCGATCGGACGGAGCAGTGCGGCGAGCGCACGTCGACGGTGAGATCGACGGCTGGTGGGGAGAAGGCGGTGCATGACGGGTTCCACGTGATCAATCGACAGAATCGTCGTCGACTTGACCCATTGAACACGATTGATGTTCGTCCGCTCCGAGTATTTTTGCTCGTCCCGCTCCGACCAGAACCCACCCGGCTCGGCGACCGCCATGCCGTCGTGGGCACCGCTGCCCGCTTCGGCAGGACTCGGTGCCACCCTGGCGGGCACTGCACCTTTGCAGCGAGCGGCTGTGGGAGCCACAATTCAGACAAATCGTTGTCGACGACTCAACATCTGCGGTGATCGCGCCGACAGAAGATGACATGTGCCGAAACAGACCTCGGGTCGACGTCCCGACCGACACGACCGATCGAACGAAACAGGAATGACCATGACCAACGTACATCCGAGCGCTCACGTCGAGGACGGGGCGCACATCGGCGACGGTACGCAGATCTGGGCGCAGGTACAGATCCGCCGTGGCGCACGAATCGGCGCCAACTGCGTCTTCGGCCGCAACAGCTTCGTCGACGTCGACGTCGTCGTCGGCGACAACGTGAAGGTGCAGAACAACGCATCGCTGTACGAAGGCGTGGTCCTCGAAGATGGTGTCTTCATCGGCCCCCACGTCATCTTCACCAACGATCGACTCCCACGCGCCATCACTCCGGCAGGGGACCTGAAGACGACCGACGATTGGGATCTCGGCAGCACGATCGTCCGCTACGGAGCGGCGATCGGCGCAGGCGCGGTGATCGTCACCGGCATCGAAATCGGCCGATGGTCGATGATCGGTTCCGGTACCGTCGTCACGCGAGACGTTCCCGACCATGCGCTCGTCGTCGGCAACCCGGGACGTGTGATCGGGTTCGTCAGCGCCGGTGGCGTTCGCTGCGAGACGGCGAACGAAGCCGAGGACCACTCCCGGACCGAACTCGCGAACACATCAACCACGGCCTCTGGGCAGCAAGGACAGGAACAATGATCGGAATCGGCGTCATCGGATACGGCTACTGGGGGCCGAACCTCGTCCGGAACTTCGCACAGGTCACCGGCGGCCAGATGGTCGCCGTCTGCGACCAGAACGCCAGTCGGCTCGACACCGTGAACAAGCTGTACCCGGCACTCAACACCTACGACGACGTGAAGGCGTTCCTGAAGGATCCGGCCCTCGACGCCGTCGTGGTCGCGACACCGGTGACAACTCACTACCCACTCGCCAAGATGGCACTCGAAGCAGGCAAGCACGTCTTCGTCGAGAAGCCGTTCACCTCCACGTCGGAGGAAGGCCGCGAGCTCGTGGCCCTCGGTGACGAGCGCAACCTGACGGTGATGGTGGACCACACCTTCATCTACACGAGCGCCGTGCGCAAGATCCACGAACTGAACTCGTCGGGCCAGCTCGGCCAGCTCTACTACTACGACTCGGTCCGAGTGAACCTCGGGCTCTTCCAATCCGATGTGAGCGTCATGTGGGACCTCGCCGTGCACGACCTGTCGATCATGGACTACCTGCTCGACCGCGATCCGCTCACCGTCGCAGCAACCGGCGTGGCACACGTCGCCGGCCAGCCCGAGAACATGGCGTACATCACGTGCATGTTCCCGGACAATCTGATCGCACACTTCCACGTCAACTGGCTCGCGCCGGTGAAGGTCCGCCAGACGCTCGTCTGCGGATCGGAGAAGATGGTCGTGTTCGACGACGTCGACATGAGCGAGAAGGTCAAGGTCTACGACAAGGGCGTCACCTTCGACGACGACGAGTCGATGGAGTACCAGCGCCGTGTCGGCTATCGGTCCGGCGACATGTGGGCGCCCCGACTCGACAACATCGAGGCACTCGCCGTCGAGACACAGCACTTCGTCGACTGCATCAGAACCGGCGAGACCCCGCTCTCCGACGGTCGCGCCGGCCTCCGGGTCGTCAACATTCTCGAAGCCGCACATCGTTCGATGGAGTCGAGCGGCCTCCCGATCCCCATCGAGCCGATGCGAGAGGTCACGGCATCATGAGCAACACCACCTACGAGCCCGTTCCCTTCGTCGACCTGAAGACGCAGTACCAGTCGATCAAGCCCGAGATCGACAGCGCCGTCCTGGCGCTGCTCGACAGCACCCAGTTCGTCCTCGGCAAGGAGGTGGCCGCGTTCGAAGCGCTCTTCGCCGAGTACAGCTCGACGGAGTACGCGATGGGAACCAGTTCCGGCACCTCCGCACTGCACCTCGCGCTCCTCGCTGCCGGAGTGGGCCCGGGCGACGAAGTGATCACCACGCCGCACACGTTCATCGCATCGGTCTCCGCCATCGACTACTGCGGCGCGACACCGGTGTTCGTCGACATCGACCCGGTCTCGTTCACGATCGACCCCGCGCTCGTCGAGGCAGCGATCACCGACCGCACCAAGGCGATGCTGCCCGTCCACCTGTACGGCCAGATGGCCGACATGGACCCTCTGGTCGAGATCGCCGACCGGCACTCGATCACCGTGATCGAAGACGCAGCGCAAGCGCACGGCGCCGAGTACAAGGGACGACGCGCCGGCTCGATCGGTGCTGCCGGTTGCTTCAGCTTCTATCCGGGCAAGAACCTCGGCGCCTACGGCGAAGGTGGCGCCGTGACCACCGACGACGACGAGATCAAGCGTCTCGTGCGGATGCTGCGCGACTGGGGCGCCGAAGAGAAGTACCACCACGACCTGAAGGGCTTCAACTACCGCCTCGAAGGCATGCAGGGTGCAGTCCTGAAGGTCAAGATGGACCACATCGAACGCTGGACCGAAGCACGCCGGACCGCGGCGGCTCGATACGACGCCGGACTCGCCGACGTCGGCGTCGACGTCCCGGTGCAGGTCGCCGATCGCCGCCACGTGTACCACGTGTACGCGATCCGAACCGATGACCGAGCCGGACTCATGTCGTACATGAGCGAGCACGACGTCGCTTCAGGCATCCACTACCCGATCCCGGTGCACCTCCAGAAGGCGTTCGCCGAACTCGATCACGGGCGTGGCGACTTCCCCCTGGCCGAGAG
The DNA here is from genome assembly GCA_963797925.1 of Ilumatobacteraceae bacterium. Taxonomy (GTDB): domain Bacteria; phylum Actinomycetota; class Acidimicrobiia; order Acidimicrobiales; family Ilumatobacteraceae; genus Ilumatobacter_A. The sequence goes on from CAWCQZ010000005.1 coordinate 127,189, forward strand.
CGCCGCCGACGAGGTCGTCTCGCTCCCGATGTTCCCCGAGATCCGTCCGGACCAACAGGACCGTGTGATCCAAGTCGTACGCGACTGGTGCGCTCAGCGTTGAACGCTGCCCCGACACCGGACACCGACACCCCACCACCGACACACCCGACGACCGACACATCCAGCAACCGCACAACGCAGCAAGAGAGAATCGAATGGCACAGTTCAACAAGGTGGTCGTGACCGGCGGAGCCGGCCTCATCGGCTCGCACATCGTCGACCTCCTCGTCGCAGGACGCAGCGAGGACACGTACGGCGACGTCGTCGTCTTCGACAACATGACCCGAGGACGCCTCGAGAATCTCGCCGACGCACAGGCGGCGGGCCCGATCGACATCGTCGAGGGTGACGTCCGTGACGTCGAGGCCGTCCGCGACGTCATGCAGGGCGCTGACCTCGTGTTCCACCTCGCGGCGCTGCGCATCACGCACTGCGCCGAGGACCCGCGCCTCGCTCATGATGTGCTCGGGACCGGCACGCTCAACGTCGTACAGGCGGCTTCCGACGTCGGAGTGAAGAAGCTCGTTGCATCGTCGAGCGCATCGATCTACGGACTCGCCGAGTCGTTCCCCACCCAGGAGAACCACCACCCCTACGACAACCGGACGCTCTACGGCGCCTTGAAGACGTACAACGAAGGACTGCTCCGCTCGTTCAACGACATGTTCGACCTGCCGTACGTGGCACTTCGCTACTTCAACGTGTACGGCCCCCGCATGGACGTGTTCGGCAAGTACACCGAAGTGCTCATCCGCTGGATGGAACGGATCCTCGCCGGTCAACCGCCGCTGATCTTCGGTGACGGCGAGCAGACGATGGACTTCGTGTACGCGACCGACATCGCTCGGGCCAACATCCAAGCAGCGCTCTCCGACGCCAACGACGAGGTGTTCAACATCGCCAGCGGCACCGAGACCAGCCTCAACGACCTCGCGGCAGCACTGTCGAAGGTCATGGGTTCGGACCTCTCCCCCGAGTACGGACCGCAACGCGTGGTCAACCCGGTTCCGCGCCGTCTCGCCGACACCACGTCGGCCGCAGATCGGCTCGGCTTCGAAGCAACCGTCGACATCGAGACCGGGCTCCGCGAGCTCGTCGAGTGGTGGCAGGCCAGCAACGCTGCCGACACCGGCGCCGAAGCGGACGGCGCCTCATGACCACCGAGTTGCGACGCGTTCCCATCGCGAAACCGGTGATGGGCCAACCCGAGGCAGACGCAGCCCAACGGGTGATCCTGTCGGGGTGGGTCACGCAGGGCCCCGAAGTCCTCGCGTTCGAGCAGGAGTTCGCCGAGTTCGTCGGCGCCTCTCACGCGACCGCTGTCTCGAACTGCACCACGGCGCTCCACCTGGCGCTCCTCGCTGTCGGCGTGTCGCCCGGTGACGAGGTCATCACGGTCAGCCACTCCTACATCGCAACGGCGAACGCGATCACCTACTGCTCGGCCACGCCTGTGTTCGTCGACGTCGACACCGCGACCAAGAACATGGACCCCGCACTGATCGAGGCAGCGATCACCGACAAGACCACCGCCATCCTCTGCGTCCACCAGATCGGACTGCCCGCCGACCTGGCGGCCATCACCGCCGTCGCCCGCCGCCACGGTCTCCCCGTGGTCGAGGACGCCGCGTGTGGCATCGGGAGCCAGATCGAACGGGACGGCTCGTGGGAACGGATCGGGCGCCCGCACGGCGACGTGGCCTGCTTCTCGTTCCATCCGCGGAAGGTCATGAGCACCGGCGACGGTGGCATGCTCACGACGAACAACGCCGACTACGACGCACGCTTCAAGCTGCTTCGCCAGCACGGCATGTCCGTCAACGACCGAGTCCGACACAGCTCCGACCAGGTGATCTTCGAAGAGCACCCGGTGATCGGGTTCAACTACCGCATGACCGACATCCAGGCGGCCGTCGGTCGCAAACAGCTCGAGCGGATGACCGACATCGTCGCCCGACGTCGCGAGATCGCCGCTGCGTACAACGATGCGTTGGCTGACCTCGACGGTGTCGACGTCCCGCACGAACCGGCCTGGGCACGCTCCAACTACCAGAGCTACGTCGTGAGGCTCGCCGACGATCTCGATCAGCGCGATGTCATGCAGGCACTCCTCGAACGCGGGATCGCGTCGACGGCGCGGCATCATGAATGCTCACCGGGAGCTGCCCTATCAAGGCGATCATCATCTCCCGGTGTCCGAATGGGCTCAGGACCGCCACATCGTGCTGCCGCTGTACCCGACGATGGAGGAAGCCGACATCATCGCGGTCGTCGATGCGGTGAAGCAGGTCGTCGGCGGAATGCGCTGAAGACGACCACGAAGAAGCAGGCCGAAACCATCCTGGAGAGCGACAACCGTCGACCGGCTACTCTCCGATGCATGGGGAACAGCGGCGGCGAAGAAGAACGAACACGTCTGCTCCTGCTGACGAACACGGTACAACTCGGTGGCATGGAGGAACACGTCCGCCTCATCGCCAAGGACCTCGACCCGGAACAGTTCGACGTCTCCGTGGTGTTTCCCGAATGGGAGGCCACGGATGCGTTCGTCGACCGTCTCGAAGAGGTTGCTGACGACGTCGAACAGATCACGCCAGATCGTCGCCACGGCATCTCACCGCTCCCCGGCGAACTCTGGCGTCTCTGGAAGTTCGCACGACGCGGCGACTTCGATGTCGCCCACCTGCATTCCACGACCTACAGCGGGCAGGTCGCGATGATCGTCGTGTTGCGCCTCGCCGGTCTCGATCGTGTCTTCGTCACCGAACACCTCGCGCCGGAAACGCAGCCGCCTCGCCTGGTCTGTGTGCTCCGTCGAGCCGTACAGAAGCTGGCGACCGGCGTCATCTGCGTGTCCGAACGCAATCGGCAAGCGCGCGCGAAGTATCTCCACACACCCGACGAAACCACGCATGTGGTCGTGAACGGCATCGACATGTCCCGGTTCGACGCCCCTCCAACGGTCACCGACGACGAGGTCCGGTCGCAGTTCTCCATTCCGGCGGGCGTCTCGATCATCGGCACCGCCATCCGTTTCGAGCCGGGCAAGGGCGTCGACGACCTGGTCGATGCATTCGCCATCATCGCTCGTGAGCACCCGGAGGCGATTCTGCTGATGGTGGGCGACGGTTCGCTGCGCGGCGCACTCGAGGACCAGGTGGAAGCCCACGGATTGACCGACCGCGTGATCTTCGCCGGGTTCATCTCGGACCCACGGCCGCTGATCGCTCTCATGGACGTCTTCGTCCTCCCGGTGCCGTTCGGATCTGCATCGATTGGGCTCCTCGAAGCCATGGCGATGTCGAAGCCTTGTATCATTTCCTTCGGCGGGCCGGGTGAAGCCATCGAACCCGGACAGAGCGGATACTGGGCGGAACCCTTGCAACCCGAATCCATTGCAGAACATCTCGTGCACCTTCTCGACGACGACGAACTCCGACTGACGATGGGCGCAAACGCCCGTCGGCGAGTCGAAACCGATTTCTCGTCGCAGCGCGTGGCTGTCGAACTCAGCGAGCTGTATCGCGCTCGCGAGCTCACCGACATGACCTCCACGGTGGGCGTTTCATCGTCTCGTGCTGCCGTCCCGCCCGATGCCCCGGTCATCGCATTCGCGATGGACCAGATCGCCGGTCACGTCACGAACTATCGCAACATCCGACACTCCATCGAGGCCGGCGAGACGGCGCCCATCGATCCTCGATGGATCGAGGTCGAGTATCACAAGTCGGACGGGCGTATCGAGCGAGTTGCAGATGCGCTTCGCTTCGTCCCGTCGTATCCGACCGGCGTCAGCCGGGGCGCGCTCGAGATGCACCGAGGTCTGCGGGCGAACGCCGATGCCGACGCCATCTTCACGAACGCCTCGGTCTCAGTGTTCTTCTGTCGGCGCTTCGGCAAGACTCCGACCCTCTGCGACTTCGATTCCACTCCACACCAACTCGACGAGATGGCGGCGTACACGCCAAAGCCTGATCGTGCCCCAGTCGCGCGCCTCAAGTTCCTCATGCAGCGGCGAGTGTTCCGCGATGCGACTCGCCTCCAGGCGTGGTCGAACTGGGCGAAGCAGTCAGTCGTCGACGACTACGGGATCGATCCTGACAAGATCGTCGTGAACCCGCCGGGTATCGATCTCGACAACTGGGCTCGGGTCGACCGGACGTTCCACCGCGAGACGGACCGCCCGGCGCGAGTGCTGTTCGTCGGCAGCGACTTCGAACGCAAGGGTGGACCTGATCTCCTCAACTGGTTCAGAGGACAGAACTCGACCAAAATCGAGCTCGACATCGTCACACGCGAGCCGATCGATGCCCCGCCCGGCGTGCGGATCCACAACGGCCTCGGTCCCAACGATCCGGCACTCCTTCGACTGTACGGTGCTGCGGACGTCTTCGTGCTCCCCAGCCGCGGAGAGTGCTTCGGCATCGCCGCCATCGAAGCAATGGCGACCGGGCTCCCGGTGGTCCAGTCAACCGTCGGCGGCGCACACGACATCGTCGCAGACGGCGAAAACGGTTTCCTCATCGCTCCGAACGATCCAGTTGCGCTGGGGAGTGGGATCACCGCAATCCTCGACGACCCCGCGCGGTGGGCGTCAATGTGTAATCGGTCACACGAACTCGCAACGAAGAACTTCGATTTGCGAGTGACGACCCGCCGTACGGTGGATCAACTCGTCGAACTCGCTGCGTCCTGAGGAGAATCGGTGCGGGCGGCGCCAGCCGGAGCGGGCGATCGCCGTCGGCTCACTCCTCGACTGGCGCACGCCAGATGCGAACGACGTTCAGCGGTGTGTGCAACGGCGACCATCGGATTGCATATCCAAGGGACTGAATCGCTCGGACTCGTTCACCTGCCGCCCAGTTCATCCGCGCGTACCGCACGAACACGGACGCGTTCCAACCTCTCATTCGCCACAGCACCGGTCGCAGCCGGATGCGCTCGACGAGCGGGAGATGCTGGGTATTCAACAGGAAGGTCGGAAGCTGCCCTCGGCTCCGGCGCCACTGCTGCGTCTCCTCGGCCAATCCAACGCGCTGGCGGAACAGCATCGCGACGTCACCGATTCGACCGATGGGCCACTTCTGCGCGGTCTGCAGGTTGAGATCCCAGTCGGTTCCGTCGATGTGACGGATGAAGCCGCCAATCTCGGAGAACACGATCCGACGCGTGAGAACAGTTCCAATCTGAGGAAAATAGGTGAGGAGGTCGCTGAGGATCCATCCCGACGGCTTGGCGCCTTCCGGGATCGGTGCGCCCACGTGGTTGAGATCCATGTCGGTCATCTGTGCGGTGCCGTGGACGGCTCCGAATTCGGGATGTTCTGCGAAAACCGCCATACGGCTCGCCAACGACAACGGCGTGAGGACATCATCGTCGTCGAGGACCTGGACGAAATCGCCGGTGCTGTATCGGATTCCGAGGTTCCGGGCGCCCGCCATCCCCACGCCTGTCGAGACGACAAGGCGGTCGATCGGAAACTTGGAGAGGACAGCCTGTGTGTCGTCGGTCGAGCCGTCGTCGACGACCACCAACTCGATATCGAAGTCATCATGCTCCTGGTCGAGCACGCTCTGGATCGCCTCACGCAGCAGATCACTGCGGTTTCTCGTGGCGATCACCACCGAGACAAGCGGTCGGCTCCGCGTGGCAGCCGGATCGACGATGTCGGTGACAACCACGAGGTCAGACCGCGAGATCAACGAGCGGTCGTGTGGCGGGGAGGCCGAGGAGGTCGGCAACGGTCACCAACTCGTATCCGTCATCGCGAAGGCGAGGGACGACCGCGCCCAACTCGTCGAGCGGGCGGTCCGTGCTGCCGTAGGACGGCCCGTCGTCGTACGGCAGGGCAACCACGCAACGCTCGCTCGGATCACGTACTGGCCGAAGCTCGAATGCGGCGCCGAGAAGAACCGATCACCCACCCAAGTGGCCGACCTTGCAGACGAGATCCGACACTTGCTTCTTGATAAGAGCTCATGGTCCACCTTGTTCGACTCCGACCCACCAGTTGTATCGTTTGGAAACGCTACACGACCCGATCGACACATGCCGACGGTGCTGCTCTCCGGTGATCGACCGAAGCGCGCCTGGGCCGCGACCGGGAGCCCTCGGGTGGGATCATCGACGCTCGCAAGCGCGTCGCGTTCGGCCTGGTCAACTTCCGACACCGCCGAGTCCGCTGCCTGCTCTACGCCGGCAAACCCAACTGGACCCTGCTACCCACGATCCAACCCTGAAACGCGGAGAACCGCTTTCACATGCTCCCGCACCGGTGGGTGGTCGAGCGGACCTGGTCATGGATAGTGAACCATCGCCGACTCCAAGTCGACTATGGACGCGACCTGACCATCGCCGAGGGGTTCGTATCAGCCGTCCACACCCGCCTCCTGCTCCGCCAACCCACCGAAACATGAACCGCGAAACGCGCCAGCGCCTCGATGCGCGGCGGCCGGAGCAACGCCGGATTCGGACCGACCGCCGTTGCGCTCACCGCTCGACGGGTGAGCGCCAGATACGGATGATGTTGAGCGGAGTGTGCAACGGCGACCATCGGAACGCGTAGCCCAGCGAACGGATCGCCCGGACTCGTTCACCGGACGCCCAGTTCATCCGCGCGTACCGCACGAACACGGACGCGTTCCATCCCCTCATCCGCCACAGCACCGGACGCAGCCGGATGCGCTCGACGAGCGGGAGATGTTGGGTGTTCAACAGGAACGTCGGAAGGTTGCCCCGGCTCCGACGCCACTGCTGCGACTCCTCCGCCAGGCCCACCCGTTGGCGGAAGAGCATGGCGACGTCGTCGACGCGGCCGATCGGCCAGCGCTGTGCGGTCTGCAGGTAGAGATCCCAGTCGTCGCCGTCGACGTGGCGGAGGAAGCCGCCGGTCTCCGAGAACACGATCCGGCGCGTCAGGACGGTCCCGATCTGCGGGAAGTACGTGAGGAGGTCTTCGAGGATCCACCCGGAGGATTTGTCGCCTTCGGGGATCGGCACGCCGACGGGGTTGAGGTCCATGTCGGTCATCTGTGCCGTGCCGTGGACGGCTCCGTACTCGGGATGTTCCGTGAACACGGCCAGCCGACTCGCCAACGATGACGGCGTGAGGACATCGTCGTCGTCGAGGACCTGGATGAAGTCGCCGGTGCTGTGTCTGACGCCGAGGTTGCGGGCACCCGCCATCCCGACGCCTGTCGACACCACGAGTCGGTCGATCGGGAACTCCGACAGGACGGCTTGGGTGTCGTCGGTCGAGCCGTCGTCGATGATGACCAACTCGATGTCGAAGTCATCATGCTCCTGGTCGAGCACGCTCTGGATCGCCTCGCTCACCAGGTCGCTGCGATTCCGCGTTGCGATCACCACGGAGACGAGCGGTCGGCTGCGCGTGGCAGCCGGGTAGACGATGTCGGTGACAGCCACGAGATCAGGCCGCGAGATCGTCGAGCGGTCGTGTGGCGGGGAGCCCCAGGAGGTCGGCGACGGTCACGAACTCGTACCCGTCATCGCGAAGGCGAGGTACGACGTCACGGACGACGTCGGCCGTGACCGTCTTCTCGTACGCCGGCTTGAGTGGATACGCATCGTGCAGACAGATGATCGAGCCGGGGCCCGTCTGCTCGAGGACCTCGTCGACGATGGAGGCCGTCGACGGAGCAGGAAGCTGCCAGTCGTGGGTGTAGACGTCCCAGCCGACGATCGTGTAGCCGCGCGAGTGCAGTCGGCGCGCTTCCCACGGCGTCAGCCAACCCCAGGGTGGGCGATACATGGTCGGACGGACGCCGAGTACGTCAGCGATCTCGTCCTCCCCCCGCTCGATGTGCTGTGTGTCTCGAAGCGACAGCCCGGCTCCCCGCGAGTGATCGATCGAGTGGTTTCCGATCAGGTGACCCTCGTCGTAGGCCCGGCGCAGCAGCTCCGGGTTCGCACGGACGTTCTCGCCGACACAGAAGAACGAAGCAACGGCGTCGACCTCGGCCAACACGTCGAGGAGCCGATCGGTGCTCCCGTACGACGGCCCGTCGTCGAACGTCAGAGCGACGACGCGGCGGTCGTCCGGCCCGCGGTTGACGTACTGCCCGAAGCTCGAATGCGGCGGCGAGAGAAAGGAATCGCCCACCTTGTCGCCGACTTTGTACACGAGATCCGAGACTCGCTGCTTCAATCCTGCCATCACACGCCCTTAGTTGTCACGACAGACGCACTCGCCCGCCGATCGTTGACCATTTCGGCCACTTCGATGTTACATGCTCCGTCGGCGCGGCCGGAGTGGTTGCACGTCGTCGAGCCGGCGCCACTCGATCACGTCGGTTCGTCGTGCCCGCCTCGTCCGAGCAGGTTGGCGACCATCGACCGCTGCTCGGCGTCGATACATCGGAACAACAGCAGCGCAGTCGGATAGACGAGTGCACCGACCAGCGCAGGAACCACGAAGAACTCGTTTCTGAACGGCATCGTCGCCGCCACCATCACACCGCCCGCCGCGAGCACGCGCACGCTCGTCCACGCCCAACGTCGAGTCACCAGGTATGGCGTGATCACGGCGAGCGCGAACACGAACTGCCCGGTCTCGGTGATGACGTAGGCAATCGCTCCGCCGATCGCACCGTTGTCATACCGATCAGCTGTCCACGGGACGAGGAACACGTCGAGTACGACGGTGATGACGGCCGACGCGGCCAGCATCAGCGCCAGGAACCGTGCACGACCGACCGCGAGTGCCACGTTCGCGAGGAGCGTCGTGCCGAATGACAGGATCGTCACCGGGCCGAAGATCTGCAGTGCGGTCCCGGTGCCGTCGAATTCGTCGCCGAACAGGAACGGAGCGAACTCGGGGCCGACCACTGCAGCACCGAGGCCGATCGGCACGGCGACCAGCAGCAACAGCGAGAAGGTCCGGCGGACGAGATCACGCAACCGACTCGGATCCTCGGAGTGCAATCGGCCGAACGTCGGAAGCACCGTCGCCATGATCACCGTCGTCGGGAACAGGAGTGATCCGGCCAGCAGGTCGGCTGCGCCGTACCAGCCGACATCCCGGTCGCCCGCCACCCGGGAGATCACGATGACATCGATCTGTCGGTACACGGTGAGCGCGAGCGTCACCGCCATGTACGGAGCACTCGACTTCAACAGCGGGACCAATCGTCCCGTTCGTGGGATCGCTCCGGACGGCCGGACCCGTCGATACTGCGTCACGAAGACGATGAGCCCGAGCCCCGCCATGCCTGCCGCGACTCCGACGACCCCGTACACGCCCCAACCGATGGTCAGCACGAGCAGGGTCAGGACGAGCGTCAACGCCTTGCCCGCAGCGTCGACGAACGCAAGGACCGAGAGCCGCTCGAGTCCGGTGAAGACCGACTGATACACCTCGCTCCACAGCACCAGCAGCGACGCGGCGCCGATGCCCGTCATGATGATCGCGAACTCCCGATCGTTCTCGAATGCGAACACGTACGCCGCGGCCGCCGCCGCCGCGAGCACGAACGCATACGTCCGCACGCGGAACACGTCACCGATGAGCGCAAGTCCTTCGCGTTGGTGACGAGCGATCGACAACTGGAGGTGCAGCGATGTCCCGAGCGCAGTGAACACGGCGGCGATCGCCCAGAGTGACAAGGCGAGCTGCAATCGGCCGAACAACTCCGTACCGAGGAACTGAGGCACGATCACCGCGGTGACCGTCGCGAGGACCCACGTCACCGCCTGCGAACCGGTCATCTGCGCGATGTTGCGCCTGATGGAGTGCCGCTCGACTCCTGCCTCCTCGGGTACCAGCTCGGCCGTGGGCAACTCGGGTGGGTCGGTCACGAAACGACCCGGCCGGAGGCATCGCGCAGGAGCTGGATCAGTCGCGTCGCGTTCTTGGCTGCGTCGTGTTCGACTTCGATCAGAGGCACGCGCCGCCTCGCCGTAGCGACGGCGCGCTGATTCGTCGGTCAACAGGTGAGCGAGGGCCTCGACGAGCTGTTCCTTGTTGCCGGGTTCGATCAGATGGCCGGTCTCCCCGTCGCGCACGACCCCCGGGATCGCTGCGACGTCGGTGGACACGAGCGGAAGCCCCGCTGCCCCGGCCTCGGCGAGCACCATCGGCAGGCAGTCCCCCAGGGTGGGAAGACAGAAGATGTCAGCCCGGTGGTACTGCTCGATGAGCCCTGCTGAGTTGGCCGTCAGGCCTCGGTGCACCACGACGCCCGGCTGATCCGCCACATCGGCCGGAGTGCAGAGATGTACTTCGAAATCCGGTACCTGCGGATCCGCTCGCAACTCTGCTGCTGCCTGCAACAACAGATCGCCGCCCTTGCGCCGAAGGTCGCCACCCACGAAGAGCACCCGCAAGACGGGATCCTTCGGAGCCTCGGCGGGACGAGCCCAGAGGTCCACGTCGACACCGGGCGCGACGACGGTCACCTTCGCCTCCGGCACGCCGTAGTCGCTGACCAACCCGTCCTTCGCCCACTGGGACCACGTCACGACGTGACGAGCCCGGCGGTAGCAGCGCTCGTTCGCCCACTTCTTGAGGCGCTCGGCGGGTCCCGTTCCGACGTCGTGCGCGTACACCTCGCCGAGCGCGTCGTACTGCAGCGGCGTGGCGTCGAGTGACACGATCGTCGGAATTCTTCGCATCCAGCGTCCGAGCAGGATCGCGGGGACCTGGGAGTGAACGAACAGCGCGTCGGGACGGGGCGTTGCGGAATCCCGCCGAGCCCGGGCGACCGCCCTCCGCGCACGGATTCCCGCCCGAATCGTCCAGTTGGACCAGCCCGGCACACGTGCGGCCGGCCCGTCGAGCGTGTCCGACACCGGCAGGAAGACCGGATCGACGCCATCGACCCGACCGACGAGCGACGTCAGGTTCTTGCTGTGGGTGATGTGACCGAGTGTCTGCTCGAGCACGAGCCACGGAACGAAGCCAGACGGCTGCGGACGTCCACGAAGCATGTCGCGGAACGCCCGCCTCCCGCCGAGCTCATCGGCCACGCCGCCGTAGTAGCGAACGTTGTACGACACGCTCAGCAATTGGCGAGACAGCGATCCGATGCCCAACCGTGCTGCAGCGAGGCCGGCGCCTTCGGCGCTCCGGTTGACGACCCTCGCAGCGGCCGGTCGGCCCGCCAGCAGCCATGCGAGCAGCCGAATCGCCAACTGACGTTCCGAGAAGAAGTGCCGGAGCGTTGCGCAGTCCTCGTCCATCCCGCGCCGGGCGAAGACGACGTCGTTGCGTCCGTAGGCCTCGGCGATGTTGCGCCAGGAGTCGAGCGACCTCTCGGCGTGGTGAAACGCTCGGGCGCTCGGTTCGAAGTCGAAGGCCAGACCAGCAGCGTGGAGTCGATGAGCGACCTCGACGTCCTCTGCACGCAACAGCGACGTGTCGAATCCTCCGACCTCGAGCAGCGCAGCTCTCGGCAGCGATGCGTTGCCCGTGTAGAACTGGCGATGATGGACCCGACCGTGCTCGAGGAACGCGTCGTACTGCTTCTCCAGTTGGTGCTGCTCCCATGCCACCCACGGGCTGAGATCGCCATCGAGGGGAGTCAACATCGGACCGATCACGACGAGATCGGACACTGCGAGGTGACGCTCGACGTGGGCTTGGAGGCACGTCGGCTCGGGGATCACGTCGTCGTCGATGAGGGCGATGATCCGGCCGGAGGCCGCGTCGATGCCACGGTTGCGGGCGGCTGCCGGGCCGGCGTTGGGCTGAACGATCGCCAGGAGGTCGAGATCTGTGTCGTGATCCCGGAGAAACTCGTGCGTGCCGTCGGTGCTGCCATCGGACACGACGACCACTTCGAAGGTGAAACGATCGCCCGACGTGGTGACGCTCGCTTGCGCTTCCAGGGCATCGAGGACGCGGCGTAGGCGACCACATCGGTTGAACGTCGGAACGACAACGCTCAGATCGACCTCACGTCCGTCGCCGCGACGCCGACGGATCGTCTCAGATGGTCCTTCAGCAAGTGTCATCGGTCTCCGCCTGTCCCGTTTCGCTGCGCTCGACGGCGTCGGACAGCGAGCTCGCAACCTCCGCCCTGGCGCTCGGAGATCCGGCAACGTCGGTATCGGATCATCATCGAGATTCGACACGATATCCGGATCGGAGGCGGCCGGTGAAGACATTGCTACTACAACGTGTAAGACTGGAGGTCTGCGACCAGGGAGGCGACATCGTGGGCGATCGGAACGAGCTGCTGGAACTGTGGGGTGATGTCCTCGGAGCGAGCGACGACACCACGGTCGACGAGGCGGTCGTCGCCGAGTTGGCGGACTACTTCGACATCGACCGCGACGAGGCTCGATCTCGATGCGACGACTACGAGCGCCACACCGCCGAGGAGTGGGCCGACCACGACCGCAGTACCCCTGACGGCCTGATCGACTACTGGAATCGGCGCAGTCCTCTGTTCGGCATCCTCATGTCACATGCGCACCAGTACAGCGAGGAACATCCTGCATCGAGCGTCGACATCGCCGAGGTGCTCGCCGATCGCACACCGACCACCATGCTCGACTACGGCGTCGGCCCGGCGACGAGCTCGTTCTTCTTCGAACGTCTGGGCTGGCAGGTCACCGGTGCCGATGTCTCCGACACGATGCTCGACTTCGCACGCTGGCGAGCAGCGAAACGCGACAGCGAGTGCGTCTTCCTCGATCTCCGAGAACGTGAGCTCGCAACGGGCGCCTACGACGTCGTCGTCGCACTCGAGGTCATGGCCCACGTGCCCGACATCGCGGCAACGCTGACACGAATGCGTGACGCGTTGACACCCGACGGCATGTTGGTGTTCAACGTCTATGCGCCTCCTGACGGACCGTGCGGCCACCTGTTCGTCGGGAATCATCACGTGATCCGTCACGTGCGTTCGGCAGGATTCGAGCGACGACCGCGGATCGGGAAGTACTACACGCTACCAGCGGGTCGAGCACAACCGTGTCCAGCACGCCATCGCCGTCGTGAAGGACGTACTGCGACACAACGCATTCGTGGCTGGCGGTGCGCAGCTGGTCCGCGACGCAGCACGCCGCGTCCGCCGCTGATCAGGCTCGGCCGGGGTCTCGCCAGACCGAGAGGTCTCGAACCAGCCACTCTCCGCCGAACCAGTCGTCGCCCGAGAATTCGACGCTGCTCGTTCCCGCCGGAATCTCCATCCAGTAGGACGTGAAGTGCTCCTCGACCGTCGTTCGCACGGTCGCCTGGGGGGTCGCATCGAGCCAATCGCCCCCGTCGAACCGCACCTGTATGTCATTACCGATCCCTGTGAAGCGGGCGAACCCTCCGTCGGGCGCAGGCTCCGCCAACTCGATGACCGGCGACGACTCGACCGCGGCACGGGTGCGGCCCCGCACGATGTCGAACGGGACCGAAGGTGAGATCTCGAAATTGTCCCAGTGCCACGTCATCGGCGTGCACTCGTCGACCGGCGGACGGGGCGTGTTCGTGGTGTTGCAATCCTTCGTCGGGTTGTAGGAGTGGTGGCCGAACTGGACGACTCCCTGGGTCCAGTCCAGGTCGGGGATCTCGCTGTCGATCCACCAGAAGTCGTACTCGGGCATCCCGACGCGCAGGCGATTCTGCGAGATCCGGATCTCGAACGTGTCGCGACGGGCAGCGTCCGGCGTCAGGAAGGTCTCGTAGCCGGTCCCCCAGTCACCCGGGACCTGACCTTCAGGGAATTCGCCGAAGTCGAACGCGGTGAACTCGTCGTACACCTCGGCCTCCATCTGGTTCTCACTTCCGAGGCCCACACGGATCGCACGGCGGGGAGGACCCGAGGCGTCGACCTCCGAGCCCAGATCGAGTGGAAGCTGCACGTTGTCGTCGAACGGTGTGATCCAGACGTCCCACCAGTCACGCGTGGTCGAACGCAACGTCGAGATGTCGAGTCGAATCACCGCCTCGCCGTCAGAGAAGTCGACCATCTGATCGGGGGTGACATAGATCATCGCATAGGCCTCGGCGTTGATCGCTGTCATCATGTGATCACGGCACAGATACACCGAGTCGGCATAGGCGGTGACGGTGTGGGTCTCTGTGGGAGGTTCGCAGCCGGGCCCGTGTGCGGCTTCGATGGGTTGCAACGCCGCAAAGGTACTGACGTCGCGCGAGTGGACGGTGATGTCCCAGTCCGCCGGGGCGAACGGCGTCGGCTCGTCCGGCGTGCCGTCGAATCCGAACGAGAAGTCGCCTGCGTCGGACTGGGCAGCCGGAGTCAGCTCGATCTCGGGCTCGGCAGCCACTGCGACGTCGCCGTGCCCCTCCTCGCCGTCTTCGCCGCCTCCATCACCTTCGTCACCTTGGGCGTCGGCGGCGTCGTGGGTGTCGTCGTTCTCGATCGCGCCGTCGTCACTCGCAACGCTCTCGGCCTCGTCGCCCTCGGTCCCGTCCGGGGCCTCGACGGTGGATGAGCCGACCGGATCGGCGCTGTCGTCGGTACCGCGTCCGTTCGACACGGCGATGCCGATGCCGAAACTGACGAGCGCCACAGCGCCAGCCGCTGCGACGAGCATCGTCCGCTTCCACCGACCACCGGAACGCGGAGGTACCGGTGGGGGCACGGTCGTCGCCGACGTGCCGTCGGCGGGCGGCGCGGGATCGGCATCGACCGGTTCGCCCACCTGCGCGTCGGCTCGAGGTTGCTCGGCATCGCCAGGCGATTGCGCGTTGGACATCCCGTCTGCCACGTCCTCAACGTAGCCGACCTTCTCGATGTGTCCGCCGCGAGCCGAGATGATCCGGTCCAGGACGCATCAACTACCCTTTCGAGCGATGGTCGAAGGCGAAGGCGTCGAATGAGCCGACTCAGGCGGGTCGCGCAGCGACGCGGCGATGCGTTCGCGCTCGTGCGGGCGCGATGGCATCTCCGAGGCGCCGAACTCGGCGAACGGGTGCGGCTGCGCGGTCGCCCCGTCGTCATCTCGAGGGGCGAGCTCGTCATCCACGATCGCGTGCAGATCGTCTCGACCGTCGCGCAACTCGAGTTGGTCGCCGAAGCGGGCGGTCGTCTGGAGATCGGATCTCGCTCGCTGATCAACTTCGGATGCTCCATCGTCGCCCTCGACCGCGTCACGATCGGCGAACGTTGCCTGATCGGCCCCCACTGCATGATCATGGACACCGGATTCCACCACGTCGACCCCGCTCGACGTCTCGATCCTCCCGAGAGCAATCCGATCACGATCGAGGACAACGTCTGGCTCGGAGCTCGCGTCATCGTGTTTCCCGGCGTGACCATCGGTGAGAACAGCGTCGTCGGAATCGGGAGCATCGTCACGTCCGACGTGCCACCGAACACCGTCGTCGCGGGCAACCCCGCTCGCCACATCCGGTCGCTCGACGCCGTCTGAGAACGACGCCGATCGGCGTCGCGGCGGACGCTCTTGCGAGCGCGCCACCGAGCCTGAGCTAACTTCGGCACTCCATCTACACGTTGAGGAGACAGCGTCGTCGACTCAAGGTGGACCGCGATCGGGGCGACAACAACAACATGTCCGAACTTGCACTCAGAGGACGTCGATGTCTCGTCATCGGCGACGAACCGCTCGCTGCGCAATGTGCGGAGATCGCACTCGACGCCGGGCTCGACATCGTCGCCATCGCCTCGACTCACCCTGCGGTGCTCCAGTACGGCGAGTCGCTCGGTCTCCCGGAACTGAGATCGGACGGGGACCTCGTCGCCTCGCTCGCCGAGATCGAGTTCGACATCCTCCTCAGCATCGCCAACCTCCGAATCGTTGCCGACGATCTCCTCGGACGTGGCGACGTCGCCATCAACTTCCACGACGGTCCGCTTCCCGACTACGCGGGTCTCAACGTCACGTCATGGGCGCTCCTCGACAGGGTCACCGACCACGCGGTGACATGGCATCTCATGACGGGCGACGTCGACGCGGGCGAGATCGTCACCGCCGAGACGTTCCCAGTCGCGGACGATGACACGGCGTTCGCCCTCAACGCCCGCTGCTACGAGGCTGCGCTCGCGTCGTTTCCTCGAGTTGCGGCGACACTCGCCTCGGGCGTCGTCGCGACCACGCCACAGCCCGATCGCGCCGGACGTGTCTTGCGACGTCGTGACCGTCCGTCTCGCATCGTCGATCTGTCGACGGCGCTTGCCGACGACCTCGCACTCCTCGCCCGGTCGCTCGACCTCGGTCACCTCTCGACGAACGCGATCGGCGTCCCGGTCCTGTTCATCGGCGACGTCGCGTACGTCGTGGCATCGGCGACCACCCGACCGGGGACCGGTCGCCCGGGGCAGGTCGTCTCCGTCGACGACCGCAAGGTGCAACTCGGAACCCGGGACGGGATCGTCGACGTCGAGCTGGCCACACTCGACGGAACCTCGATCGACCCCCGCACCGCGCTGCACTCGGCACAACTGACCGTCGGCGAGATCATCGATGCCCCAGACGCTGACCGAGTCGCAGCATTCACCGACTTCGACGAGACCGCCGCTGGGCACGAGCGGTTCTGGCGCCGCCGTCTCTCCGACGCGCTGCCATCCCGGTTCGCGATCGAAGGGTCGCACGATCCGACACCGACCGATCCCACGTGGCAGGTCGTCGAACTCGCGACCGCCGATCAGGGGTGCAGCTCGGTGGTCGCACGGGCCGCGCTCTGGCTGGCACGATCCGCAGGAGGCGATCATGCGGTGTTCGACTTCACCGACGACGAGCTCCGCACGACGCTCGACGCGCTCGGGCCACTGGCGCGGCCACCTCGAGCGAGCATCGCGATCGACGACAGCGCCACGTTCGATCGTCTCCGGCTCGACGTCGACGACGAGCTCGATGCGATTCGACGCCGCGGCCCGTACCCGGCGGACCTGATCGGACGCGACCCGTCCATCGATGCCCGACGCGTTGGCGAGGTCGTGCGTATCGACGTCGGCCCGCCTGCCGAATCGGCCACCGGTTGCGATGCGGCATTCGTCGTGGCGATCTCCACGACGCGCAGATGCGTCGAATTCCGGTGGAGGACCGATGTCGTCGACGACGCGACCGGTCGACGATGTGCCGAACAGCTCGGCGTCGCATTGAACGCCGGGGACGACGACCTCGTGGGCGATCTCGACATCCTGACGGCGGCCGAGTCCGAGACGCTCGACGAACTCAACGCCACCGCCGTGGTACGAGATCGACACGCCACGATCGACGACGGAATCTGGGCGCAGGCAGCGACGACACCGGGATCGTCGGCGGTGTCCTTCGGTCACACGACGTGGAGCTACGGCGAGCTGATCGCTGCATCCGAACGATTCGCCTCGCGACTGCGCGCCGCTGGTGTCGGGCGCGGCGACCACGTCGGTGTCGCCCTGCCGCGTGGCCTCGACATGCTCGTCGGTGTCCTCGCGACCTTGCGCATCGGCGCGGCGTACGTTCCGCTCGATCCGGCGTATCCCCTCGACCGGTTGGAGTACATGGTCGACGACGCCGGCCTGGCTGCGCTGCTCACACGTGGTCCCCTCGCCGACTCCCTCGCTCTGCCCGGCATTGTCACGTTGGATCCGGCGGGCGAACCCGATCAGGCGTCCACCGCTGACGCGCCCGAAGCGGACGGCGAACTCGTCCCGCACGACTCGACCGACCTCGCGTACGTGATCTACACGTCCGGGTCGACAGGCAAGCCCAAGGGCGTGATGCTCGCCCACGACAACGTGGTCAACTTCTTCACGGCCATGGACGAGGTGATCGACCCCGATCCCGCCGGCGTGTGGCTCGCCGTCACCAGCTTGTCGTTCGACATCTCCGTACTCGAACTCCTCTGGACGCTCGCTCGCGGTTTCCACGTCGTGATCAAACCCGAGAGCGGATTCAGCACCGCAGCGACGGATGACGATCGGGCCGACGCGACTGAGAGCTCCGCGGCGTGACGTCGCGATGAGCCTCTTCTACTTCGCCGCCGGCGAATCGAGCGGCGACGACAAGTACCGGCTCCTGTTGGACGGCGCCCGGTTCGCCGACGCGAACGGGTTCCAAGCGGTCTGGACCCCCGAACGCCACTTCCACGCGTTCGGTGGCGCCTACCCCAACCCGAGTGTCGTCAGCGCAGCGATCGCGGCGGTGACCGAGCGGGTCGCGATCCGAGCCGGCAGCGTCGTACTGCCACTCCACTCCCCCGTCCGTGTCGCCGAGGAATGGGCGGTCGTCGACAACCTCTCCGGGGGTCGCGTCGGGATCTCGTTCGCTCCGGGTTGGCAACCGAACGACTTCGTGCTCAACCCGGCCCGCTACGGCCGCGCCCGAGCGGAACTGCCTGGTCTCATCGAGACCGTGCATCGTCTCTGGCGCGGGGAGACCGTCGAACTCGAAGGCCACGACGGCGCCCCCGTGGACGTCTCGACGCTTCCACGCCCGGTCCAACCGACACTGCCGACGTGGTTGACGTCGGCCGGCACGCCTGCGACGTTCGAACAGGCCGGTCGACTGGGAACGAACGTGCTGACGCACCTCCTCGGCCAGTCGCCGGCGGATCTCGCCGCCAACATCGACCGGTACCGCCACGCATGGTCCGAGGCCGGGCACGAGGGAGAGGGTCATGTGACGTTGATGTTGCACACCCACCTCGACGACGACCCACACGTCGCGATGGAACGGGCGCGTGAGCCGATGAAGGCCTACCTCGGAACGGCCGTCGGACTGATCAAGAACATGGCCTCGTCGTTCCCGACGTTCGCCGGGTCCGGCAAGGACGCGGACGAGGCGTTCGAGTCGCTGACAGCTGACGAACTCGACCAGCTGCTCGAGATGGCTGCCGCCCGATACCTCGACACCAGCGGCTTGTTCGGCACCGCCGAGCAAGCGGCCGACACCGTGCTCGCCATGGCTGAACTCGGCGTGGACGAGGTGGCCTGTCTGATCGACTTCGGCCTCGAGACCGACGACGTGATCGACTCCTTCCCGCTGCTTCGACGCACGAAGGAGCTCGTCGACGCAGCGGCGTCGATCGTCGCGGCGGACCCGGTCGCGGCACCGATCGCGCCTGTCCGCCCGGCGTCTGAGGAGACCGTCGCGGCACTCGTCGCCGAGCACGGCGTCACCCATCTCCAGTGCACCCCGTCGTTGGCCGCGATGCTCAGTGCCGATCCAGGAGACCGAGCGGCCCTCGGATCGATCTCGCACGTGATGCTGGGAGGCGAGGCGCTGCCCGTCGCCCTCGCCGCCGACCTCCGCAAGCTCCTGCCCGGTCGCTTCACCAACATGTACGGACCCACCGAGACGACGATCTGGTCGTTGGTCCACGAGATCGAGGACGTCGACGGCCCGTCCATCCCGATCGGACGTCCGATCGCCAACAACACCATCGAAGTACTCGATCCGCACGGGCATCGTCGGCCGATCGGCGCGTTCGGTGAACTCCACATCGGCGGCGAAGGCGTCGCTCGCGGCTACCACCGGCGCGAAGCACTGACGACCGAGCGTTTCGTCGAGCGTCGACGGACGGGACGGATGTACGCCACGGGTGATGTCGTGCGCGTTCGCCACGACGGACTCGTCGAGTTCGCCGGGCGGAGCGACAACCAGCTCAAGATTCGTGGTCACCGCATCGAGCTCGGTGAGATCGAAACCGTCGTCGACCAGCATGCGAGCGTCGTGCGGTCCGTCGTACTGGTCCGCGGTGTCGAGAGCGACCCGACACTCGTGGCGTTCGTGATCACCGAGGCCGGGGCCGACATCGACGTCGAAGCGCTCCGCGGATTCGTCGCCGACACGTTGCCACCCGTCATGGTCCCGACGACGTTCGTCGCGCTGCCGGCGTTTCCTCTTCACCCCGAACGGCAAGATCGATCGCAACGCCTTCCCGACCGACCTTGCGCCCGCTCGCCTCGAGGACGGACCGGTCGATGCCCACGGCGACGGTGAACAACTGGTTGCCGAGGTCTGGTCCGACGTGCTCGGTCGCCGGGTCGGGCGAGACGACAACTTCTTCGAGATCGGCGGTCACTCACTCCTCGCTGTCGGCGTGTTCCGGACACTGACCGACCGCACCGACGCACCGCTCGCTCTGACCGACCTCTTCCGCTATCCGACGGTGCGCACGCTGGCCGCACACATCGCGGCCGGGTCCGGAGCGGACGGAACTGCGTCGACACCGGCCCCCGCCACTGCCGGAACCGCCCGCGGTGAGCGCCGGAGGCGTGCGATGGCACGCCGAGGAAGCTGAGCGTCCGCGTGAGCGATCCAAGCGACCTCGATGCCGGCCATCCGGGAGAACCGTCCGACACCGACATCGCGATCGTCGGCATGGCGGGCCGGTTTCCGGGCGCGCCCGACACCGACGCGCTGTGGGAACGGGTTGCATCCGGCGACGACTGCCTGGTCGATCTCGATCGGGATCGGCTGATCGCCGCAGGCCTGCCGGCTGCGGTCGTCGACGACGATCACTACGTCGCTCGAACCGGACTCCTCGACGGGGTCGATCGATTCGATGCCGCATTCTTCGGCATCGGGGCACGTGACGCCGCGGTCATGGATCCGCAACACCGGGTCTTCCTCGAATGCGTGTGGGAGGCCATCGAGTCGGCGGCACTCGTTCCCGAACGATTCGACGGTGCCATCGGTGTCTTCGCCGGCTGCGGCATGAACACCTACCTGATCAACAACCTGATCACGAACGAGCGTCTCATCGAACAGATGGGTTGGTTCCTGCTGCGCCACACCAGCAACGACAAGGACTTCCTCCCGACGTTCGTGTCGTACAAGCTCGACCTCCACGGCCCATCGATCAGCGTCCAGACGGCCTGCTCGACCTCGCTCGTCGCGATGCACCTCGCAGCACAGAGCCTGTTGTCGTTCGAGTGTGACATGGCCGTGGCAGGTGGATCGACGATCGAGGTGCCCCACGGTGTCGGCTACACGTTCCAGGAAGGCGAGATCCTGTCTCCGGACGGCCGGTGCCGAGCATTCGACGCCACCTCGAACGGCACCGTCCTCACGAGTGGAGCAGGCGCCGTCGTGATGCGGCGCCTGACCGATGCGCTCGACGACGGCGACCCGGTTCTCGCGGTCATGAAGGCGTCGGCGGTGAACAACGACGGTGCTCGCAAGGTCAGTTATCTCGCACCGAGCGTCGACGGCCACGCCGACGTGATCAAAGAGGCGCTGGCAGTCTCCGGGCTCTCGGCACGCGACATCAGCCTCGTCGACGCCCACGGCACCGGGACGCCGGTCGGTGACCCGATCGAGTTCGCCGCGCTCACCGAAGCGTTCCGGGACTCCACGGACGACGTCGGTTTCTGCCGATTGACGTCGACCAAGCCGAACATCGGCCACCTCGACACCGCCGCAGGGGTCGCCAGCGTGATCAAGGTGATCCAGGCACTGCGACACCGCACGCTGCCGCCACTGGCCAACTTCGTCGAGCCGAGCCCCCTCCTCGATCTGACCGGCTCGCCGTTCTCGCTGTCCGGGGACGCTGCGCCGTGGCCCGCTGGAGCTCCACGCCGAGCCGGTGTGAGCTCGCTGGGCGTCGGCGGCACGAACGCCCACGTGATCCTCGAGGAGGCCGCCACGGCACCATCCGCCGAGCCCAGCCGCGCCGAGCAGATGCTCGCGCTGTCGGGACACACTGCGAACGCGGTCGACGACATCGCCGAGCGTCTCGCGGCCCATCTGGACCGACACCCGGCAGTCGAGCTGGCCGATGTCGCACACACGCTGGCAACCGGACGCCGCGCCATGGCCCACCGCCGCATCGTCACCATCGGCGACCGGGCCGACGCCGCCGCCGAACTCCGCGGCCTCTCCCGTCGGCGACGCACACAGGGCGAAGCCCTGGAGACGCCGCCGCGTCTCGCCTTCATGTTCCCAGGAGGCGGTTCGCAGTACGCCGGGATGGCCCAGGACCTGGACGATCGTTTCGACGTGTTCCACGAGACCCTTCGCGACGCCATGGAACGTGTCCGGGCCGCCGGCGGCCCGGATCTCACGCTCACGATGCCGCTCGATGCCGACGACGCCGAACTGCAGCGCGCCGACGTCTCGCTCCCCTCGGTGTTCGTCACGTCCGTGGCCCTGGCCCGTCAGTGGATGGCGTGGGGCGCTACTCCCGATGCCCTGATCGGTCACTCGCTCGGCGAGTACGTGGCGGCGCATCTGTCGGGTGTCCTCAGCCTCGATGATGCGATCACCCTCGTCGTGACGCGCAGCAGACTGATGGCCGAGGCCAGTGGTGGTCGACCGGTCGGCATGCTCGTCATCTCGATGTCGGCCGACGACTGCACTGCCATCCTCCCGCCCGAGCTGTCCCTGTCGGTGGTCAACTCCGACGCTGACTGCGTGGTCGCCGGTCCGCTCGAGGCTGTGGAACAGTTCGCCGAGCGACTGCGTCGCGACGACGTCGAGAGTTCCCTCCTCGCACTGTCGGCGGCGGCGCACAGCGCTGTGCTCGACCCGATCCTCGACGAGTTCCGGGCTGTGGTCTCGACCGTCACGCTCTCGGCTCCCACGATCCCGTACCTGTCGAACCTCTCCGGCGACTGGATCACCGTCGGACAGGCGACCGACCCGCAGTACTGGGTCGACCACCTCCGTGGGACGGTCCGCTTCGACCGGTGCCTGGACACGTTGCTCAGCGCAGGACCGACCGTCCTCGCTGAACTCGGTCCGGGGCATTCGTTGTCCTCGGCCGCTCGCCGTCACGACCCTCCACCCGTGGCGGCGATCGCGGGCCTGCGGCATCCGAACGATTCGACTCCGGACACCGCCCACAGTCTGCAGGCCTTCGCGTCGCTGTGGGTCCACGGCATCGACGTCGACCTCGACCGGTTCACGGGCGATCGCCGCCGACGCCTGCGTCTTCCCACCTATCCGTTCCAACGCGAACGCCATTGGATCGAGCCCGGGGACGGTGTGCGATCGGAATCGGTCGTCCGCGGCGTCGTCGATGCGGTCGCAGCCCCGCCGGTCGAGCGGATCGCTGACGTTCGAGACTGGTTCTGGCAGCCGGAGTGGACCATCGCACCCGAGCCGACGTCGCCGGCGGTCGACCGCACCTGGACGATCGTCGGTGAACCAGGCGACGATCTCACCGATGCGATCCACGACGAATTCGCGGCTCGTGGGTACGGCTGTGTGGTCGAGCGCTTTCCGATCGACGTCGACGCCATCGACTCCGCCGCGGTGTGCTTCGTCGGGCCGAACGACCCCGACCAGACCGGCATCGACACCGCGTCCGGTCGCTGGCTCGATCAGACGCTCGACGTCATCCGGCATCTCGGCGGGTCGTCGTTCCCCGCCACGACGTTCGCGGCCGTCACACGTGGCGCGACCGCAGTGCGAGAACCTGCTCGCCGGCCGGTCGACGCGCTCGTCTTCGGTCCCGCGCTGGTGGCGCCGAGGGAGTACCCGGACCTCGACACCGTCGTCGTCGACATCGGGGCGATCGACGAGCCTCGGGCCTCGTCGATCGTCGACGAGCTGATCCATCCGGCAGGCGACGTCCGAGCGCTGCGAGACGGCGCTCGCCTCAGCCCCGACCTGGTGCGACGGCCGGTCGATGCCCCGAACGAGAGCGCCGCGCCGTTCGTCCACGGTGGGACCTACGTCATCACCGGCGGCCTCGGCGACATCGGCGCAGAGTTCGCGATGCACCTCGCAACCGCCTACGGAGCGCGCCTCGCACTCGTGTCGTCGACCGACGTGCCCGACGAGGACCAATGGGCCGAATGGTCCGCTCGACACGGGTCCGCCCATCCGATGAACCGACGGATCGCGAAGTTGCAGCGCCTGCGTGCGGCGAACGCCGACGTCCTCGTCGTACGAGCTGACACCGGCGATCCTGCCGCCATGCGTCGTGCCCTCGACCAGGTCGAGCAGCGCTTCGAGACGATCGACGGGGCCATCCACGCCGCAGGTCACCTCGACGACGCGCTGATCGAACTGATGTCGAGCGACGCTCACCGAAGCGTCGTGCAGCCCAAGGCGAACGGCGCCGCGGTGCTCGTGAACGAACTCCGCGACCGGGGTGCAGGGCTCCTCGTGCTCGTCTCGTCGACGAGTTCCTTCCTGGCTGCACAGGGCCAAGCGTCCTACGTCGCAGCGAACAGCTACCTCGATGCGCTGGCCGGAGCCGACGCGGGCGACCTGCGCATCGTGACGATGAACTCGGGTGCGTGGCGTGGCGTCGGGATGGCCGCCGATGCGTCTCGGCGCGGCCGCCTCGGCATCGACCGCGGCGATGTCGTCGACCACCCGGTGCTCAGCGAACTCGTGAGGCGCTCGGACGGATCGATCGACCTGATCGGTGAGCTGTCGACGTCTCGCGACTGGATCGTCGATGGACACCGCACGGGTGACGGCACGGCGCTCCTCCCCGGAACGGGTCACCTCGACCTGGCTCTCGCAGCATTGCGCGAGATCGGCGAGGCGCAGGCAACGTTGCGCGACCTGCTCATCATCGAGGCGCTCGTCGTGCCCGACGACGCCGACGTCGTGCTCAAGGTCTCGGTTGGTTCGAATGAGGGCGGACGACGCACCGTCACGATCTCCAGCGATCTCGGTTCGGGCCACCAGTGGCATCTCCACGCTCAGGCCGTCGCCGACACCGGCCCGCACGACGATGCGCCACTCGGCAATCGCCCCGACGCCGACGCCGAGATGACTTCGGTCGCAGCACACGCCACACAGCGATCGCTCGTTCTCGGGCCGCGGTGGAACACGATCGTCACGGCGGCGGCGTCGACGACCCGAGCACGAGCCGATCTCGCGCTCGACGACGAATTCGGGCTCGATCTCGACGCATGGTGCGCGCATCCCGCGTTGGCCGACGTCGCTCTCGGTATCGGCGTGACGTTGCGGGGCGACACGGACAACTCGCTGTTCGCTCCGGTTGCGATCGAGTCGGCGCGGTCCATGGCCCCGCTTCCGGCGACTGCGTCGGTGGACGTCCACCGGGTGAGCGCAGGCGACGGCGTGCTCGTCGTCGACATCGACATCAGCGACCCGGATGCAGGTCGCGATGCCGCTCCTGCCCTCATGCTCGCGCGGCGTCACGCTGCGAGACCTCGGCGACGGGTCGGCGCTGTCGAACCACGACACCTCCCGAGCCGCAACCAGGCGGCCGCCGTCGGCCGGCGTCTTCGTCGAACTCGCCGAAGGAGCAGGTATCGATCGAACCGATGCAGCGACCGTGCTCGACCGAGTCGTGTCGAGCGGCCTCGATCGCGTCGTCGTCTCGTCGGTCGATCTCGCCGACCTCGTTCCGCCCGAGCTTCCCGACGCCGACGACGAGGCCGCCATCAGCGACGTCGAGCCCGGCGCTGGGCTCGACGCCACGTTGATCGCCATCTGGAGCGATCTCCTGGGAGTACGCGTCGGTTCCGACGACGATTTCTTCGACTCCGGCGGCCACTCGCTGATCGCCATCCGACTCATCGCGCGCCTCCGACGAGAACTCGATGTGAAGCTCGACCTCTCCGTGCTGTTCGACGCGCCCACCGTCGCCGAACTGGCCGGGCTGATCCGAGCGAAGCGCCCGGACATCGACGACATGTTCGCCGACGTCGATGGCCCGAGTGCGTCGCCGTCCACCCCCGCACCGACGAGTCGACCTCCAGGCGACGACCCGGGTACGACGACACCGCCGAACAGCCTCGTTCACATCAGCGCCTCGGGGACGGGCACGCCCCTGACCATCGTGCACGGTGCCGGGGGCAGTGTCTTCTTCCTCTCCAGCCTCGCCCACGAGATGCGCGACGAACGCCCGCTCAGTGGGCTCCAGGCAGCCGGGATCCGAGCGACCGACCGTCCTGATGAGACGATCGAAGAGATGGCGCAGCGATACGTCGACGACCTCGTCGCACAGAGCGACGGCCCGCACCTGCTCGGAGGGTTCTCCGGTGGCGGCATCATCGCCTTGGAGATGAGCCGACGGCTGCAGTCGATCGGTCACGACGTTCGTGCCGTGGTGCTGTTCGACAGCGTTCCCGCCGGCGCGATCGAGCTGCCGGCTTGGACCTCACGCAAGAACGTTCTGGTCAACCTGCTCCGCAACGGTTGGGGACCGACGTCGGGCTACGTGAAGAGTCGCCTCCAAAGCCGCGTGGCTCGGATGCTGTCGATCCCGATCGGTGGGGTCGACGGAGCTCCGGTCTCCATCGAGGACGACGTCGAGGACCGCATCGTCGACCTCTCCGACCACTTCGCGCGGATCTCGGTGGAGTACGCCATGCCGACGTTCGACGTCGACGCGGTCCTGATCAAAGCGGACCTGATGTGGCCGTACCAGCCACACGACTACCACTGGTCTCCGTATGTCGGCGGAACACTCACGACGATCACCGCGCCCGGCGACCACGAGACGATGTTCGCCTACCCCAACGTCGAAACGGTGTGGGAACGGCTGGGTCCGATCCTCGACCGTCATGACGCCTGAGCTCGGCGGATGCATCGACCCGAGTGCATCCCGATCACCGCGGGCCGTTCTCCCGGGCGCTGTACGGTGTGACGGTGGAACTCGGACATGCCGACGTCGTCATCCTCGGTGGTGGGATCCTCGGTCTGGCGACCGCGTGGAAGCTGTCGCAGCGACATCCTGATCTGGCGATCCGCGTCGTCGAGAAGGAGTCGAGGCTCGCGCTGCATCAGACCGGGCGCAATTCGGGAGTCCTGCACTCGGGCATCTACTACGCACCCGGCAGCGCCAAGGCTCGAACCTGTCGTCGCGGTCAGCAGGAGATGATCGACTTCTGTCGTGCTCACGACGTCCCGGTGCAGATGCTCGGCAAGGTGATCGTCGCGACCTCACCCGACGAGATCCCCCGCCTCGACGCTTTGGCCGACCGGGCAGCCGCCAACGGCGTCACCGCTCACCGGGTCGGCCCCGCCGGCCTCCGCGACATCGAGCCGCACGCAGCCGGCATCGACGCGCTCCACGTACCTGGCGCAGGCATCACCGACTACCGGGCGGTGTGCGAACGTCTCGCCGAGCTCCTCATCGGATGCGGTGTCGAGATCGACTTCGACACGACCGTCCTGACGCTCGACGACGACGGCGACCGGGTGCACGCCACCACGTCTCGTGGCGCGATCACCGCCAGGCAGGTCATCGTGTGCGCTGGTCTGCACAGCGACCGGCTCGCGCGGACGATCGATCCGTCGACGACCGAGCGCATCATGCCGTTCCGCGGTGAGTACTTCGAATTGACGAAGGAGCGACGTCATCTCGTCAACGGGCTCATCTATCCGGTACCGGATCCCGCCTTTCCCTTCCTCGGTGTTCACCTCACGCGCATGATCGACGGCGCGATCCATGCCGGCCCGAATGCCGTGCCGGCGCTGTCGCGCGAGGGCTACCGCTGGCGCGACATCAGTGCCCGTGACACGGCGGAACTGCTCTCCAATCCGGGAGCGTGGCGACTCGCCCGCTCGTATTGGAAGACGGGCCTTGCAGAAATCGTCCGATCTGCATCGAAGCGACGGTTCGTCGCTGCCCTTCAACGCCTCGTGCCCGCTGTGCAGACCGAGGACCTCGTGCGTTCGCCTGCTGGCGTTCGGGCGCAAGCGATCTCTCGCGACGGACGACTGATCGACGACTTCGCGTTCGCCGGACGCGGGAACGTGCTGAACGTCCTGAACGCGCCGTCGCCAGCGGCGACCGCATCGCTCGCGCTGGCCGACGAGATCGTCGATCGCGCCATGCCCGTCTTCGACGAGTCGTGACGGACTCCGGTGCCGAGGATGCACCGCATGGGGGGCACGGCGCCTCGGCGCGCCGAACCGGCCTCTCGCGCACATCGGGGTTCAGGTCCGTCGGTCGCGTGCCGATGAAGAACCATGACCAACGACGCCGCCATCCGGCGTGACGAGGACGAGAACCGGGCGGTAGCAGACGCGTCGATCGGAGGAGGAACGGCCCGGAGGATGCGCGTCGAGGCCAAGCAGCCGTCGCTGCGGCGTCGGTTGATCCTCGCTGACATCGGAGCACTGATGGTGGGTGTCGCATCGGCATTCGCAGTGCAAGCGGTCGCGAAGCCCGTTCCGCTGGTCGTTGCATCGAATCATGTCCTCCTCGTGATCGCGAGCCTCCCCGGGTTCGCGATCGGCGCAGGATTCAACAGGCTCTATCTCGCGCGCGCCAACGAACGGCGTCTCGAAGAGGCCAGCAACGTGCTGAAGGCCATCGGCGTGGGCGTCAGCTGGATGCTGATCATCTCGTTCGCGGTGCAGTACGGGGAGCTGTCCCGCCTCTGGGTCGCGACGACAGCGGTCAGCACCACGGTCGCCATCCTGATCGAGCGTCGAATCGCACGCTCGATGTTCCGCCGACTCCGCCAACAGGGGAGGTTGCGTCGTCGCATCATCATCGTCGGAACCGATACCCACGCTCTGAACCTCCTGCGGACCTACGAACGAGACCCCGCTCTCGGCTACGAAGTCGTCGGGTTCGCCGGCGCCGGCGAAGCCGACGCACTCGATGGGAACGAGATCCTCGGCACGATCGATGAACTCTCGGACCTGCTCGAACGACACGATGCCGTCGGTGTCGTCGTGTCGCTTGCCTCGGTCGCCTCGGAAGACGTCAATCTCCTCACGAGACGACTCACCGACGACGGCTTCCACGTCGCACTCTCCTCGAGTCTGCCGCGACATCGACGTCACCCGACTCCGACCCCAGTCACTCGACGGCCGCACCATGATCTACGTCGAGCCCGTCGTCCGCAACGGATGGCGTGCCGGGGCGAAACGATGCTTCGATCTGTGCCTCGCTCTCACCGTGATGGTGTTGACGCTGCCAATCCAGATCGTCGCCGCCCTCGCCACTGCCTGTTCCTCACGCGGCCCCGTGTTCTTTCGTCAAATCCGAGTTGGTAAAGACGGAGAGATGTTCGAGGTCCTCAAGTTCCGCACGATGTACCAGGACGCGGAGGAGCGCAAGGCCGAACTGATGGACCAGAACGAGATGGACGGCCCGCTCTTCAAGATGAAGGACGACCCGCGCATCACGCCGGTCGGTCGCACCCTGCGCAAGCTGTCGATCGACGAACTCCCCCAACTGTTCTGCGTGCTCATCGGCTCGATGAGCATGGTGGGTCCTCGCCCGGCACTGCCCGACGAGGTCGACCAGTGGGAAGACGACGTCCGCGAGCGGCTCCGAGTCCCTCCCGGTCTGACCGGAATGTGGCAGGTCTCCGGGCGTTCCGACAGTTCCTTCGAGCAGTACAAGCGGATGGACCTGTACTACGTCGACAACTGGTCACTGCTCCACGACGTGAGGATCTGTGCTCGCACGATCGGCGTCGTACTGACCGGTAGCGGCGCCTCCTGAGCGCCATCGACCTCCTGAGCCGACACGCACCGTGGGTGCCTGACCGCGCCGTGGTTGCCGCTGGGTCGCGCCTGTCGTGGTTGCCTGCGCGCACTGCGAGGTGCTTCCGTGAAGTTTCCGTGTCGTCGGCTGGCCAATGCTGGAATTCGATTCACAGAACGACCCGCGACTGCTAGAACACTTTGCAGCAATCGGAGGACAGAGTGAGCGGACAACGGACAGTAGGGCGGGCGACCGACGACATGGGATTCGAGCAGACGAACGCGGACATCGACGACGCGAGCATGGTGATCGATGATCCCGATGTCGACGATGGTGTCGAGGTCGTCGAGCGTGACACCCGACCACGACTCACCGAGCGTTCGTTGTCGATGAAGAATCGCCTGATCCTGGCCGATTTCGCCGCACTGGCGTTCGGTGTGGCTCTCGCCTTCGCCATCCAGGCCGTGCTGCGCCCGGTCCCGCGCTTCGTCATGGCCGACCACGCACTCCTGGTCGTGGCAAGCGTTCCGGGCTTTGCCATCGGCGCTGGCGTGAACCATCTCTACCAGGCACGGGCGAACCAGCGTCGGCTCGAAGAGGCTCGCAACGTCATCAAGACCGTCGGGTTCGGCATGAGCGGCATGCTGCTCGTGTCGATCGCGATCCAGTACGACGAACTGTCCCGCTTGTGGGTCTCGGCGATGGTGTTCACGATCACCGCCGCCGTCCTGTTCGAACGGCGCATCGCTCGATCGATCTTCGCGAAGCTCCGCCAAGAGGGCAAGCTGCAGCGCCGCATCATCATCGTCGGAACCGACGCGCATGCGATCGGCCTGATGCATGCATACGAACGCAACCCGTCGCTCGGTTATCAGGTCGTCGGCTTCGCCGGAAGCGATGATCTCGGGGCTCGCGGCGGCGTCGAGGTGCTCGGCCCGATCGACGACCTCACGTCCCTGCTGGAAGACAAACAGGCCGTCGGCGTCGTGGTCTCGCTGGCGTCGGTCCCGTCCGACGACGTGAACACGCTGACACGGCGGCTCACCGATGCCGGCTACCACGTGGCGCTCTCGTCGAGCCTGCGCGACATCGACGTGACGCGGCTCCGCCCGCAGACGTTGGACGGTCGCACGATGATCTACGTCGAGCCGATCGTGCGCAACGGCTGGCGCGGCGCTGCCAAGCGGGCCTTCGACGTCGTGCTCGCGCTGGCTGATCATGGTGGCCACCCTGCCCGTGCAGATCGTTGCCGGGATCGCCATCGCGGCGTCATCGAGTGGACCGGTGTTCTTCCGCCAGATCCGGGTCGGCATGGACGGGCAGCTGTTCGAGGTGCTGAAGTTCCGCACGATGTACCGCGACGCCGAAGCTCGCAAGGCCGAGTTGATGAAGCACAGAACGAAGCCGACGGCCCGCTGTTCAAGATGAAGAACGACCCCGGATCACGCCGGTCGGGCGGATCCTCCGCAAGCTGTCGATCGACGAACTCCCACAGCTGTTCTGCGTGCTCATCGGTTCGATGAGCGTCGTCGGTCCTCGCCCGGCACTGCCCGACGAGGTCGACCAGTGGGACGACGAGGTCCGCGACCGCCTTCGGGTCCCTCCGGGCCTGACCGGCATGTGGCAGGTCTCCGGGCGCTCGGACAGCAGCTTCGAGACGTACAAGCGGATGGACCTGTACTACGTCGACAACTGGTCGTTCCTGCACGACCTCACCATCTGCATCCGCACCGTCGGCGTCGTGCTGAGCGGCCGCGGCGCCAGCTGATCACCCGGCGTGCCGCTGGCGGGCTGCTCGGCTCGGTGCTCGTTCAGCACGATGCGTGTTCAGCTGAGTGACGCCGATCGCAGCTGCCGTGGCGAGGACGCGTCGGGCATTGTCGACGTGGAGGTTCTCGATCATCCGGCCGTCGACGGTGACGACGCCCTTGCCGTCGGCGACCGCCTCGTCGAACGCCGTCGATCACCCGTCCGGCGTACTCGACCTCGTCGGCGCGACGGCGCCCAGGTGTCGTTCGTCGGTTCGACCTGGCTCGGATGGATCAGCGTCTTGCCGTCGAAGCCCATCTCGAAGCCCTGCACGCACTCGGCTGCGAAGCCGTCGGGGTCCTTCACGTCGTTGTAGACGCCGTCGAGGATCACCTTGCCGGCTTCACGGGCGGCGAGCAGCGCCGTCGCCAGGTGCGCCACGAGCGGATGGCGCCCGGGGACGATCGGCGACCGGAGCTCCTTGGCGAGGTCGTTGGTGCCCATGACCAGCACCGCGACGCGCGGGTGCGCAGCGATTGCTCGTACGTCGAAGACCGCGGTCGGGGTCTCGATCATCGGCCAGATCATCACGTCGGACGATGCGCCGGCGGCATCGAGCCGCGCCGACACTGCATCGACACCGGCGACCGAGTCGACCTTGGGGATCACGACGGCGACGGATCCGGCGGGCGCCTGCAGCTGCGATGTCGTGCGGCACCCCACTGTGTGTCGAGACCGTTGCAGCGGATCGTGAGTTCCCGGTTCCCGTACTCGCCCGACTGCACCGCTGCGACCGCAGCGTCGCGGGCCTCGGGCTTCGCATCGGGAGCCACGGCGTCCTCGAGGTCGAAGATGATCGCGTCGGCGGCGATCGTCTTGGCCTTCTCGAGCGCTCGCTCGTTCGCAGCCGGCATGTACAGCACGGAGCGGCGGGGCCGCAGATCGTCGGTCATGTGTCTCCTCGTAGTCGTCGTTCACCACGACTGCCGTCGTGATGGTCAGAAGCCGTAGGTGGCGGCGAGTTCGGGGTCGCGCTCGGACAGTCGCTTGGCGAGTTCGACGACGACGTGGCACTGCTTGACCGATGCGTCGTCCTCCATCTTCCCGTCGAGCATCAGGGCCCCGGTGCCGTCGCCCATCGCGTCGATCACCCGCTGGGCGTGGGCGACGTCGGCCGGGTCGGGGCTGAAGACCTTCTTGGCGACGTCGATCTGTACCGGGTGCAGGCTCCACGCGCCGACACAGCCGAGCAGGTACGCGTTGCGGAACTGATCTTCACAGGCAACGGTGTCCTTGATGTCGCCGAACGGCCCGTAGAACGGGAGGATTCCGTGGGTCGACGCAGGCATCGACCATGCGGGCGATCGTGTAGTGCCACAGGTCCTGCTGGTGCGTCGGCCGGTCGCGTCGATGTCGGTCGACGTCCCGTCGTCGTCTTCGCCGGCGGATCGTTGCGCACCAGGTAGCCGGGATGACCGCCGCCGACGCGCGTGGTCTTCATCCGACGGTTCGCCGCGAGGTCGGCCGGGCCGAGCGACAGGCCCTGCATCCGCGGCGACGCGGCGCAGATCTCCTCGACGTTGGCCACGCCGCGTGCCGTCTCGAGGATCGCGTGGACGAGCAGCGGCTTCGTGTCGGCCGGCCTTCGCCTCGAGTTGGGCGAGGAGTCGGTCGACGTAGTGGATGTCCTCGGGACCCTCGACCTTCGGGATCATGATGACGTCGAGCGCGTCACCGCACTCGAGCGACCGCTGCGGTGATGTCGTCGAGGACACCACGGCGAGTCGAGGCTGTTCACCCGGGTCCAGAACTGCGGTCTGCGCCCGAAGTCGACGCGTCGTGGCCGACCTCGACCATGCCGGCGCGCGCCGCCTCCTTCTGGTCGGCGGGGACACCGTCTTCGAGGTTGCCGAGGAGGATGTCGACGGTCGGCGCGATGTGCGGGCACCTTGGCAGCCATCTTGTCGTTCGACGGCGGGAAGAAGTGGATCATCCGGCTCGGTGGGAACGGGATCTCGCTCGGCGGCTGCGGGCGCACCGACGGCGAGCGGACGGAAGAAGTCTTTTGCGGGGCGCATCGTCTCGAACGCTAGATCGCGCGGACTTCCGGGTCGCAATCCGCACCGGACGTCCTCTCGGCTCTCGGCGTCGTCCACGAGCGAGACGCCACGATTTCCGCACGATCCACGGGATTGGCGACCGCGACGACCCTCGACCTGCTCCGGAAGTACGATTGCAGGTATGGCGGTGACAGGTGCAGCTGAGGTCTCGCTGCACACCCATGGACGCCCGACCGCTTCCTCGCCACGGGTGCACCGGACCCTCGCTGCAACATTCGTCGTGGCGCTCATCGCGTTGGCCGGTTGCGGATCGGCTTCCGACACTCAGGACGGAGCCACCCTGCCCGCCCCCGTCGGAGCGGAATCGGCACCGGGGACCATCGGTGAGGTGTCGGACCCAGCGACCTACGACGACGACGCGACCGCCATCCGGACCGATGAGCCGACGGCAGACGACGCCGGACCGGACGGCTCGGCCCCGTGCATCGTGTCGCTCCACGGCAAAGGCGGCGACGGCGGGTCGAACTCGTCCGCCGACGGCGTCGCGGTCGCTCTTCCCTCGCGGGAACGACGAAGGTTGGGGCGGCCGGCAGTGGAACTACCTCGACGCCGAGAACTACGCCGCTGCCACCTCGGTCGTCGCCACGTCGATCGACGACGCCGGTTGCTCGGCCGTGGCCATCAACGGATTCTCGAACGGTGGCGCATTCGCAGCGAAGCTCTACTGCGAGGGCGAGACCTTCGGGGGTCGTGTCGTCGGCGTCGTGATCGACGACCCGGTCCCAGACGCAGCGACTGCCGACTGCGCGCCGGCTGCCTCCGTCGAGGCACAGCTGTACTGGACCGGAGGGCTCCTGCCGACGGCAACCGTGGGAACCGACTGTGGCGACATCGACTGGACCTGCGAAGGCGGGACCATCGTCGGCATCGATACGTTCTCGACAGCAGCCGGGCTCGCGATCACGCCCAGCCCCTTCACCGAGCACCGCCCGTACTCCGACGCACCCGAACCAATGATGTGGCTCGACGCGCTCGAGGGCTGAGGGGCAACGCCCGCGTCAGTCAGGGAGCGACACCGACACCCCGTCGACGGTGACGAGTCCGTCGGCGAGCAGCCCAGCGACGATCGGCCCGTCGAAGTCCGCGACCGGTCGTGCTCCCCCGCCCAGCGCCGCGAGCACGACGCCGCGCCGCTGTCGATCCGACCCGTCGAAGCGGGCCTGCTTGGTGCTCACTCCGGCCGACCCGACCGCCGGGTCGGGGGCGGGACATCCCGACCGGTGCCACGCACATCCTGTGCTGATCGGACACTGCTCGCACTTCGGTTGCGGTCGACACACGAGCGCTCCCAGATCCATGACGACCTGGTTCCACGTCCAGCCGTCTCCTTCCGGGACCAACGAGTCAGCGGCGTCCTGAGCACGTCGCGGTGTCAGCCGCTCACCGGCCGTGCGAGCGAGGATCCGGGCGATGTTGGTGTCGACCACGGCGACGTCGCGCTCGAACGCGAACGCGAGCACGGCGCGGGCCGTGTACGGGCCGATCCCCGGGCAGGGCGATCAATGCGTGCAACTCGTCCGGAAGCCGGCCATCGTGCTCGGCCACGACCACCGAGGCCGTGGCGTGGAGGTTGCGGGCCCGACGCGGATATCCGAGGCCCTGCCACAGGCGCAGCACGTCGCCCAACGACGCAGCCGCACATGCGGCCGGCGTCGGGATACGCGTCCAGGAAGGCGTTCCACTTGGGGATCACCCGGTCGACCTGCGTCTGCTGCAGCATCACCTCGGCAGACGAGGATCCGTCCAGGGGTCACGCGTCGTCGCGCCACGGCAGGTCGCGCATCCGCGGAACACCCCAGGCGAGCACGTCGCCCGGGTCGATCCCCACCATCACCGCCGCGACGGGAGGCGCCTGGCACCTTCCGTCATGTGCTCAGTCGGCCCAGACGTCGACACCGTCGTAGGGACGCTTGCGTTCCGGTGCGGCGTCGCTGCTTCCAGATCAGCACCTTGCGCTTGAAGTAGCAGACTTCTTTGCCGTCCTGGTTGAAGCCCTTCGTCTCGACCGTGACGATGCCACGGTCGGGCTTCGACTTCGACTCCTTCACCTCGAGCACCCGGGTCTCGGCGTGGATCGTGTCACCGTGGAACGTCGGGAACTTGTGCTGCAGCGTCTCGACCTCGAGGTTCGCGATCGCCGCGCCCGACACGTCGGGAACGCTCATGCCGAGCACGAGCGAGTAGACGAGGTTGCCGACCACCACGTTGCGGCCCTGCACCGACTCGGCCGCGAACCAGTCGTTGGTGTGCAGGGGATGGTGGTTCATCGTGATCATGCAGAAGAGATGATCGTCGTACTCGGTGATCGTCTTGCCGGGCCAGTGCTTCAAGATGTCGCCGGGCGTGAAGTCTTCGAGGTACTTGCCGAACGGGCGCTCGTGGGTCGTCATACGGGCCGAACGTATCCGCCGACCTCTCGAACGACCAATGTCGTCAGGCGCGTCAGTTGCCCGTTCGACCTGCGGTGTCCGTCGGGTCGCCATCGGCGATCGCTGTGTCCGCCGTCTGCGACCGCTCGGGCGATCTCCGGGTCGATGTCGACCGGCGTGGCGTCGTTCACGCCGACCGAACCGGAGCGCGAAGTCGATCTTCGACTCGCCCTTCCCCGGCTCGGTCCGTGCGAGTTCGCGGAGCCGCGACAGCCGGTCGCGTTTCTCGATCTTCCAGGGACCGAGGCGGAGGGAGGCGTACGCCGCAGCGCCGAGGAAGATCGGGAAGAAGAACTGTGCGAATCGGTACGCGACCACACCCAGCGTGGCGGTGTTCTCGGTGAGACCGAATCCGACCAGGGAGACGACGTAGATGGCGTCGACGTAGCCGAGTCCGCCAGGCGTGATCGGAATGGCGGCGATCAGGTTGGCGAGACCGAACGCGACGATCAGCGCGTCGATGTCCAGCGAACCGCCGAAGGCGCGGAGGAACACCCAGAGCGCGGCTGCGTCGACGAGCCAGTTCAGGAGGGCGTAGATCACGACACGCTTGAGCAACGCCCGGTCGCTGATCAGTTCTTCGAGCCGCCCGGCGATCTGGCGGAGCGCCGAGCACCATGCGGTCCTCGTCGGTGCGCAGCAGCCGCGCCACCAACGGATGACCCGCTCGGCGCGACCCTGACCTTCCATCAGTCCGATCACGAGGAACGCCTGCGATGCCGATGATGATGATGCCGGCGAGCGCCGCGGTGCCGTACGACGGGTTGACGCCACGGCGCGGGACCGACACGACGAGCCCGATCCAGAAGATCGAGGTTGAGGATCACCGCTGAGCCGATGCCGGCCGTCGCCAGCGCGAAACCCGGCATCCGGGCCACTGATCCCCGACAGGGTGAGCAGTCGGTACCCGAGCGCAGAGCCGGCTGCGTTGCCGCCGGGCACGACGTTCGTGAGCGCACGGGTACTCAGCTGGATCCGGAACATCCGCATCGACGACAGCGGATCCGCCGCGTTCACCGAGCGCGGCCCGCGTCAGCGACGAGTAGAAGAACAGCGCGAGCAGTTCGAGTGCGAAGCCGACTGACGATCAGAATCGGGTTGACGTTGCGCAGTTCCATGCGCCCTCGAGAAACTTCGGGAGCAGGGTGATCGCGAAGTACAGCGACGAACGCGAACAGCATGATCTTGATCGTGAAACGCACCGGTCGGATACGCGGCTTGACCGGGACTGGACACGAACGATCGCCGGGAGTTCACCGGTCGGCAACAGATCGCGATCCATCTCGAACGTCGGGTCCAATTCGCTTGGATCGTCACCTGCGCTCACCGGTACTTCCTAGCAACTCTCAGCACCGATTCGGGGACAACGGAGCTCGCAGTGCCACGCGCAGTGGTGCCCGACCACCTTTGACAACGAGACTGTCAAGGCTTCTCGACCCACCCGACACCCTGCCGACACCGCAGTACGTTGGGCCGAAGACCGCACCGCTCTGCAATTCGTGCGGCCCTCCCGTGGGGGTCAGAGCGTTTCGGCGAGGCGAGCGAGGCGCATCCTCAACGCCGACGTGTCGCGATGTCGGTCTTGCCGAGGTGCACGAGCACGAGGTCACGGTCGGGGAACACAGCGACGACCTGACCTTCGTATCCGCTTGCAGCAAAGCTGCCCGGGAATGCCGGCCACATCCACCAGTGCCGCCCGAAGTCCAGGCCGGAGTCGTCGTCGTGCCCGGTCCGCTCACGGGCATGGTCCGTCCAGCCGACCGGCAGCACTCGCTCGCCGTTCCCGCCGTCGGCCACACCGTCGTACAGGTACAACTCACCGAACCTGGCGAAATCGCCAGCGGTCGCGTACACGTACGACGAGCCGATGAAGTCGCCGACGTCGTCGAACTTCGCGACCGCACTCGTCATCCCGAGCAGGCTCGAACAAACGAGTCCGCAGGAATTCGTCCGACGATCGACCGGCGATCGGCGGGTTCGCCTCCGGGCGAGCCGCTGACGACGTCACCGATGATGCGACACACGATGTTCGTGGTGCCGGACGAGTAGTTGAACTCGCGGCCCGGTTCCGCAACCGAGCGGCTGTGCGGCGGCGTAGTGCGCGAAGCTCGGGTCGGTCCCGCCGAACAGCATCTCGATGCAGTGCGATGCGTCCGCCGTCGACGTAGTCCTCGACGAAGCGGAGCCCCGAACGCATCTCGAGCAACTGCAACGTGGTGATCGGCTCCCTTGTCGGTGCCGACCCACTGCGGCACGGGTGCGGGTGCGTCCACGTCCAACAGGCCGTCGGCGACGAGGATGCCGATCGCCGCGTGCGTGATCGACTTCGCCATGCTCCACGACAGCAGCGTCGAGTCGTCGGTGATCTCGGTTTCGGGCTCGAAGTCGTTCTCGGCCGCACACCGTAACCGCTCGGCGACTGAATTCGCCGTCGCGACGCGCGCACGAACGCGAGCGAAATGCCCTCTCGTCGGGGCCGGGCGAACATCTCGTCGAGAATCGCGTCAGCCGCCGGAGTCGCCATCACGTGCGACCCTATCATCTGAGGCGCTGGGGAGCGCATCCTCGCAGCGACGAGTCAGACGAGACGAGCCGGCGAGATCGACCAGGCCGGGCACGTCGTGGATGTCGACGTCGAGCAGCGGGAGTTCGATCACCGGTGCCGTCGCCGGCGAGCTTCTCGAGGGTGACCAGTTCGTGCGCTCCGCGGTCGCGAGGCGACTCAGTTCGCGCGTGCCAGTGCGATCTGTTCGGCCAGCGGGCCCGTCGCCGATGTCGGCCAGCAGTCGACGTCGTCGTCGGTCAACGGAGCGGCAGCGGGTGGATCAGGTTGACGACGAGACCTCCGAGGGGGAAGCCCTTGTCGGCGATCGCGTCGAGCAGGTGCTCGGCCTCGCTCGACGGCCTCGGCCCGCGGGCTCGACACCACCACGAACGCCGTGTCGGGTCCTCGCAGCAGCGTCGACACCTCACGCGCTCGACGCGCAGACCACCTTCGATGTTGGCGAGCGAGCGGAAGAACTGCGACGGTGTCCTCCACGATCTGCGGGCCGGCGAGCTGCTTCACGGCCCACAGGAACATCGACGATGCCGCGTCGGTGATCTTGGCGAACGTGCGCTGGCCGACGGTGAGTGCCCGGTACACCGGGTGGCTGAGGAAGCCGATCAGACGGTCGGGAGCTTCGAGCAGGTCGATGGCATGACGACTCGGCGGCGTGTCGACGATGACCAGGTCCCAGTCACCGCTGATGTGCAGTTGGTGGAGTCGCTCGACGGCCATGTACTCCTGGGCTCCGGACAGCGAGCCGGAGATCGCCTTGTACACGGGGTTGTTCAGCACGGCATCGGCCTGCTTGCGCGAACCCGACTGTTCCCGCACCAGCCGGTCGAAGGTCTGCTCGGCATCGAGCATGAGCGCCCAGAGTTCGCCGTCGGTCGTCACGCGTGGTCACGCCCTTGACCCGGTGCGGTTCGTCGGCGGCCGCGACCGATTCGTCGAGGCCGAGCGCGTCGGCGAGACGCCGCGCCGGGTCGACGGTCGACCACGACCGTTCGTCGGCCCGCATGTGCTGCGGCGACACCCGAGTGCGGCCGCCGTGGTGGTCTTGCCGACTCCACCGGGACCGCAGGTGAGGATCAGTTCGGACGTGCGGACGACGTCGGCCACCGAGGCGTCGGTGCTCGTCGTTTGTTGGTCGTCGTGGCGACTCGGGCGGTCATCGCGTGTGGTCGCGGCACAAGGGCGTCGGCGAGCGAGTCGAGGTGGTCGGGTCCGATCCGTGGGCGTCGCGAGGCGAGGCAGTGTGATGATCGGTTCGCGGCGAGCTCGGACGGCAGCCGCTCGAGTTGCTCGCGCTGCTGAGCCAGCCGACTGCGACCGAACGCTGACCGCCGACTCGAGCGACGCTTTCGCGAGTCGGTGAGCTTGAGTTTGTGCGAACGGGCTGCCATCGCCGGTGACTTCTCGAGCCCCACCCGCTCCGGCCAGCAGGCGTTGACGATGAGCGGCAGCAGTGACGATCCCGAGGTCGTCGCCGAGGTCGTTGGCGAGTTCGATCATCTCGGTGATCGGCGTCTCCTCGGGGAGCCCCACGAGCAGTGCCGGAATCGTGCCGGGTCGGCGAACATCTCGGACACCTCGCTGGGCCTGGTCGAGGATCGGGCCCGACTTGACCACGTCGGACAGCCCTGACGCCGAGCGCAGGAACGGGCCGGCGTGCCCAGCAGGCGGTGCGTCGACGACGATCAGGTCGGCGTTGCGTTGCTTCTCGAGTTCCTTCACCTTGCCGAGCACCAGGAGGTGTTCGAGGCCGGGGGTGGCAGCAGCGATCATCGGGAGCGACGCCGACGATGCCGCCTGCGCAACAGGCCGCCGACCCCTCTCAGTCTCGAGGTAGTCGCCGAACGCCTGGTCGGCCGGGATCGTCCGTCGCACGGATCTTGCCGCCGCCCGTCGAGGCGCTGGAAGGTCTGCTCCCGGTCGTTGATCTCCCGGCCGCCGAGCAATGGGCCCATTCCCGGTCGACCGTCGACCGAGATGAACAGCACGTCGGCGCCGTCTCGGCGCCGCAGCAAGGGCTGCTGCAGCTGCAACCGTCGACGAGCCGACGCCACCCTTGCCGGCGACGACCATCACGTTCGCACTGGTCAACCAACCCGGATCTGTCACGCCTTCACCGTACCGAGCTCCACTGGAACCAGTCACCGGGACGACGACGCCCCGACACGTCGATCACGTTCGACGACCCGATCGATTGCGCTCCCGGTACCGGCACCTCGGCGAGGTCAGCGGGGATCGCGGTTGGCAGTGGGAGCCCCCGGGTGAACGCCGGGCGCAACCGCACCAGGCGACGCCGACGCTTTGGTCGCCACGTGCTTCACCACGTTCCATCCACCGAGACCGGCGACGGACGCAACGAACCACACACCGATGAGCAACCCCGTGATTTCCACGATGTGAAGTGTGACACAGCAACTGACAACGACGAACGATGGTGCTCGAAACTTTTCCGGTCCTCGAGCGCGCTGCGCGTCAAAATTCTTCGTCGAAGCTGACGTTGCCTTCGATACCGGTCTGGTAGCTCGACACCGTGCGCTCGAAGAAGTTCGACAGGCCCTGTACGTCCTGCAGTTCCATGAAGCTGAACGGGTTCTTCGACCCGAACTCGCTCTGGTAGCCGAGCAGGTGCAGCCGGGTGTCGGCCACGTACTGGAGGTACTCGCGGGTGTCGCCCAAGCTCATGCCCGGGGACGCCGTCGGCGAGCACGTCCGCAGCGAAGAGGTATTCGCAGTCGACCGCGTCTCGCAGCATCGCACGGATGTCGGCTTCCATCTGGTCGTCGAACAGTTCGGGCTCTTCGGCGCGGACCGTGTTGACGACCTCGAGTGCGAAGTTCATGTGACACGACTCGTCGCGGAACACCCAGTTGGTGCCGTCGGCGAGGCCGTTCAGCAGACCCTTCGAGCGCAGGAAGTAGACGTACGCGAACGCTGCGAAGAAGAACAGGCCCTCGATGCAGGTGGCGAAGCAGATCAGGTTCATCACGAACCGGCGACGTTCGTCCTGCGTGGTGATGGCGTCGAGTTCGTCGACGGAGTCCATCCACTTGAAGCAGAACTCGGCCTTGGCCTTGATCGACGGGATGTTCTCGACCGCCGCGAACGCAGCTTCGCGCTCCTTCATGTCCGGGATGTAGTTGTCGAGCAGCGTCAGGTAGAACTGGACGTGCAACGCCTCCTCGTACAGCTGGCGAGACAGGAACAGCCGGGCCTCGGGGCTGTTGATGTGCTTGTAGAGGTTGAGCACGAGGTTGTTCGCCACGATCGAGTCACCGGTGGCGAAGAACGCCACCAGACGGCTGATCATGTGCTTCTCGGCCGGCAGCAGCTTGCGGTCGAGGTCGACGAGGTCGTCGGAGAAGTCGATCTCGTCGACGGTCCAGGTGTTCTTGATCGAGTCCTTGTACATGTCGAAGAACACGCGGGTAGCGCATCGGCCGCAGCGTCAGGTCGAAGCCGGGGTCGAGGATGTTCTTCGGACGGGCGTCGCCGACCGGCACCACTGTGGAGAGGTTCTCGGTGACAGCTGGGCTCGCCGCTTCTGGTGCTTCGGTGTAGATCGGGTCGATGAGTGCCATCAGTCGCATGCCTCGCAGTGCTCGGGGTTCTCGAGGCGAGCAGGCCATCGCCTCTTCCTCGGTGAACGTCTTCGTCGGGGTCTCGGCTGGCGGGTTGGCCGCCATCGGTCGGGGTGGGGGTCGGTGCGCTCGGCGCAGCGGTGGTGCTCTTGTTGATCTTCGTCGCTGCCCGGCTGCGCAGGTAGTAGGTGGTCTTGAGACCGGACTTCCATGCGTGCAGGTACATCGAGGAGAGCTTGCCGATCGTCGGCGTCTCCATGAACAGGTTGAGCGACTGGCTCTGGTCGATGAAGGCACCGCGCTCGGCGGCCATGTCGATCAGCTGACGCTGCGGGATCTCCCAGGCCGTGCGGTAGATCTCACGCAGTTCGGCGGGGATCCGCTCGACGTCCTGGACCGAACCTTCGGCCTGCTTGATCTCGGCGATCATCTGCTCGTCCCACAGGCCACGTGCCTGCAGTTCGCGCACCAGGTAGCGGTTGATCTGCATGAACTCGCCCGAGAGCGTCTCGCGCTTGAACAGGTTCGACACCTGCGGCTCGATGCACTCGTAGCAACCGGCGATCGATGCGATCGTGGCGGTCGGCGCGATGGCGATCAGCAGTGAGTTGCGCAGTCCGTACGTCCTTGATGCGGGCACGCAACGCGTCCCAATCGAGTTCGGCGGGCGGGGTGACGCCCATGGCGCCGCTGCGGCCTTCGGTGTGCCACAGGTCGAACTGCAGGTCGCCCTGCGCGGCTCGGGTGCCGTCGAACGCCTCGTGCGCGCCGTTGGCCTCGGCGAGGTCGGTGGAGGCCCACAGTGCGTGGAAGTAGATGTGTGCGCTGATGCGGCGGCTGAGGTCCTTGGCGTCGGGCGAGTCGAAGGCCAGGCCCTTCTTGAAGAAGACGTCCTGCAGGCCCATCAGGCCGAGGCCGACCGGGCGCCACTTGTTGTTCGAGAACTCGGCTTCGGGCGTCGGGTAGTAGTTGATGTCGATGACCCGGTCGAGGAACGGCACGACCTGACGGACGACTCGCCGAGCGCTCGAAGTCGAATTCGCCCGTCCGGGTCGACGTACGACGCCGAGGTTGAGCGAGCCGAGGTTGCACACCGCGGTGTTGTCCTGGTCGGTGACCTCGAGGATCTCGGTGCACAGGTTCGAGAGGTGCACGACGCGGGCGCTGCCGTCGTCGTTGGTGGCACCGGTCTGGTTGCACTTCTCGTTGGAGGCGTCCTTGAACGTCATCCAGCCGTTGCCGGTCTGAGCGAGCGTGCGCATCATCTTGGAGTACAGCTGGCGGGCCGGGACCTGCTTCTCGAAGAGCTCCGGCTCCTCGGCGGCGAGGTAGGCTCGCTCGAAGTCGTCGCCGTACAGGTCGGTGAGCTGCGGCGACCTTCTTCGGGTCGAACAGGCTCCACTGCCAGTCCTTCTCGACGCGCTCCATGAAGAGGTCGGGGATCCAGTTGGCGATGTTCAGGTTGTGCGTGCGGCGAGCGTGGTCGCCGGTGTTGTCGCGCAGTTCGAGGAAGTCCTCGATGTCGGCGTGCCACGACTCGAGGTAGACACACGCAGCGCCCTTGCGGCGACCGCCCTGGTTGACCGCGGCGACCGACGAGTCGAGCGTGCGCAGCCACGGGACGATGCCGTTGGACAGACCGTTGGTGCCGGTGATCAGGCTGCCCTTGGAGCGGATGCGGTGCCATGCGACGCCGATGCCGCCGGCGAACTTCGACAGCTTGGCGATGTCGGTGTAGCGCTTGTAGATGCCTTCGAGGCTGTCCTCGGGCGAGTCGAGCAGGTAGCAGCTCGACATCTGGCTGTGTGTGGTGCCCGAGTTGAACAGCGTGGGGCTCGACGGCAGGTAGGCGAGCGACGACATCAGGTCGTAGAACTTGACCGCTTCGTCGACTGTCGCTGCCGCGAGGCCGCAGGCGACGCGGAGGAAGAAGTACTGCGGCGTCTCGATGACGTCGCGGCGTTCGGGGTGGCGCAGCAGGTAGCGGTCGTACACCGTGCGCAGGCCGAAGAACTCGAAGCTGACGGTCACGGTCGGAGTTGATGGCGGCGTTGAGTTCGGGAGCGTTGGCTTC
The DNA here is from genome assembly GCA_963797925.1 of Ilumatobacteraceae bacterium. Taxonomy (GTDB): domain Bacteria; phylum Actinomycetota; class Acidimicrobiia; order Acidimicrobiales; family Ilumatobacteraceae; genus Ilumatobacter_A. The sequence goes on from CAWCQZ010000005.1 coordinate 170,992, forward strand.
GACGAAGTCGAACACTTCGCTGGCTGACGATGCCTTCGGCGTGAGCCGACCTTGATCGACTCGGAGAACCACGGGATGTTCTGGTTGCGGACTTCTTTGTCGATGACGACAGCGAGGAGGCGTGAGGCGAGCTTGGAGTAGTTCGGCTCGTCCACGATCAGTCCGGCTGCGGTGCGGATCGACAGGTTGTCGAGTTCGCCGGTGGTGGCGCCGTCGGCGAGCGCCGAGATGGTGCGGGTGGCGACACGCATCGGATCGACGCCGAGGAGGCCTTCGGAGGCTCGGGCGATCGCGTTGACGATCTTGTTGAGGTCGACCGGCTCGAGCGGCGCCGTTGCGCTTGGTGACCCGCATACCGGTGGGGCCGGCGTCCGTGGTGGCCGACGGCATCGCCACCGCGTCACGGGAGGCGTCGGTCAAGGTCCGTTCGCTCGTGCCTGTCGTCTGGTCTGTCTCGGTCAATGTCACTGTTGCTCCATCTCGATGCTTCGTCTTGCCGATTCCGTGTGGACGGTCGTGTCGGCGGTTGTTGTCGTGTCCCCGGGTTGTTCTTCGAAGGTCCGCCCCGGGCGGTTGTTTCGTGGCTGTTCGAGTGTTCCGGACCCTCTCGGGCCCGCGATGGGAGCAGTTCGGACGGTGTGCCCCAACCACCACATCTGGTGTTCTCTGGTGTCGATCCCCGCCGATCGACACCACATGTCGTGTGCGACGGGGAAGTAATTACAGCAGCGTCATTCGTCGCGCGCAAGCTCTTCGGCCGAGTTTCGGTGAGAAATCCCGACCTTCTCGCGAACCCGCAGGTCAGCGCCTCGCGACCTCCTCGGATCGCGCCCTGGTTCGGGTCGAATCTGCTGCGACACGCAGTCGACGCCACGCTGCAGCCGGGCTCGAAGCGATCGAGACCAGCGCGATCACAGCGCCGTCCTCGTCGGTCCACTCCCCTTCGGCACGCCACAGCGCGGTGACCGCTCCCAGCACCCCGGAGTCGTCGCGTTCGTGGTTCTCCTGGTAGTCGAGCGTGGTTCGCCAGCCGCGCCGCTCGAGCTCTCGCCGATCGAACGGCTGGCGCTGCGCATGGCGGCGCCGAGGCGCCGAGGCGTGTCGAACTGTGCTGGTTGCGGCCATGTCACGATCCTGACGGCTCCCCCCTGTGAGGTGCCAGAGGGTCAACCGTGTGAATTTCTCGCCGAATCGTGTGGAGTCGCCTGTGGACAACCGGTGACCTGATGTGGACGAACGGCGCGCTCAGCCGCCTTGGAGGCGCAGCACGATGTCCTCACACTCCTGGATCGCAGCGCCGAAGGCCGGGTCCGTGGGATCGAGGAAGTCCGCAAAACCCTCGCCGGTCGGATCGGCCAGGACGTCGGCGGTGCTGATCGGCGGGATGTCGAGGCCGTTCTCGCGCAGGCAGTCGAACAGCTCCACGATCAGATCGAGTTCGCTGTCCCCCGCCGGCACGAAGAAGTCGGCGTCCTCGTTGTCCGAGCAGGACGCCCCCTCTTCGGGGATCTCGAGGTCGATCAGGTAGGCGGTGACCGGGCCGGCGACGCACTCGATCGAGCCGAACGCGGTGTGCCCTTCGGCTTCGACCGTGAACAGCACACCGCTCGACAGCGATGCTGCGAGTTCCTCGGACCATTCGAACGGCGTGGCCGGGTCGCCGGAGTTGCCGATCACGAGGATCGGCGGTGCGCCGTCGGCCGGGCCCACGATGAGTGGGTCGAGCGCCGGTTCGATCCCGAGACATCCGGTCGTGGCGCGCAGCGCCTCATCGAAGCGTGTCGACAGTGCTGCTGCTTCGTCGGCCAAGCGTCGGACGCTGTCGGCGTCGGGTCGGGTCGGGTCGTCGGCGCAGTTGATGAAGCTGTTTGCGATCTGTGAGTTGTCGTAGGTCCCGTCGACGGAGCGACCGACGAGTTGGTCGCCCAGGATCTGCAGCAACGTGCCGTCCTGCTCTGCTTCCGCGAGGAACAACGCTTGAGCGAGGAACGGCCAACTCTCCTTGCTGTAGAGCGATGCGATCACGCCGAGTTCGAGTTCACCGGGTGTGAGCACGCGATCCGGGTCGTCGGTCGGGAACTCGCCGACGTCTGCGATCTCGGAACGAAGCCCGTCGAGCACCTCCAGCGTCGGGCCGACGTCCTGGAGGATGCAATCGGTATCGGCATCACATGCCGCTGCGAAGTTCTCGAGGGCCCGGTCGAATCCTTGTGCTTGACCCAGACTCAGTTCGTGCGAGTCGTCGGTGGGCTTGACTGCAGCGTCGAGCACCAGTGCACGTACACGGTCGGGGAACAGCTCGGCGTAGGTGGCCCCGAGGCGTGTTCCATAGGAGTAGCCGACGTAGGTCAGTCCTTCGTCGCCGAGCGCCTCGCGCAGCAGGTCGAGATCGCGAGCCGCGTTGTTGGTGCCGACGTACCGGGCGAGCTCCAACGTCGCCTCGGTGCAGTCCGTTGGAATCTCTGCCGACTCGTCGAGCAGTTTCTGCCAGCCGGCGTCGTCGCCCGCTTCCAAGAGCGGGATGTTGTCGTCGATCTGGATGTCGCACTCGAGCGGAGCGCTCGCTCCGACGCCTCGCGGGTCGAAGCCGACCAGATCGAACCGCTCGGTCACTTCGATCGGCATGATCGCGATCGCCTGGTCGAGGAAGTCGATGCCCGACCCGCCGGGACCTCCGGGATTGAAGACCAGCGAGCCGATCCGGTCTGCGCCGCTCGTGGCGAACCGCGACACGGCGAGGTCGATCGTCTCACCGTCCGGTTCCTCGTGATCGAGCGGCACCGGGAGCGTCGCGCACTCCTTGTTCGCTCCGGGAGCCGGCTGTTCGGCACACAGCTCCCAGTCGATCGTCCCGGTGTCCGGATTCGCCTCCGCTTCGTCGGGGTCGGCTCCGGCTTCGTCGGGGATGGTGTCGGGCGAGGACGTGTCTGCTGACGTCGACGACGCACCGTCCGATCCGCTGCCCGTGCATGCAGCCATGATCAGGGTTCCAACGGCCAGCGTCACGACGGATCTTCTCATGGACGCGAAGGTAGCGATCCGCTGCGAGGATGGCCCATCAGGGTGGCTCGATCAGCCGACCCACTTCGGGATGAACGGCGCTGCCGGTTTCGATGCGATGTGCACGGCATCGGCTGCGTTCTCGGCACGAATCAACAGTGCTCCGTGGTCCGGTCTCATGAAGCCCGCAGCGACGGCTCCGGCCACCAGCTCGACGAGCGGCGCGTAGAAGCTTCGCCCGTCAGCTGCGACATCGAGCAGGACGACGGGCATCGACACGATGCCGAGCTGGTTCCACGTGAGGATCTCGAACATCTCCTCGTAGGTGCCGAACCCACCCGGGAGCACGATCACACCGTCCGCGAGTTCGGCCATACGCGCCTTGCGGACGTGCATGTCGGCAACGACCTCGAGGTCGGTCAGGCCGTCGTGAGCGACTTCGAGCGCGAGCAGTTGCTCGGTGATCACACCGGTCACGGAGCCGCCCGCGCCGAGCGTCGCATCGGCGACCGCGCCCATCAGCCCGACGTGACCACCGCCGTAGACGAGTCGATGACCGACGCGTGCGAGCTCTTCGCCGAGCGCCACCGCAGCTGCCCGATAGGCCGGTGACGAGCCGGAACTCGAACCGCAGAAGACGGCGATCGATCGCGGCCCGGGAGATGCTGCTGGCGTGCTGTCTGCAGTGCGATCGGTCACAGGTCACATCATGTCAGCGGTGCGCAGAAATGGCCCAGTGGGTTACCGGTCGGTAATCTCGGTCACCATGACCGCGATGCCCGATCTTCCCGCTGCAGCCGACGCCATCGATCTCGCCGACCGGGTCGTCGGCAAGGCCGTTCGCCGTCTCGCTTCGCTCGACGGCGGGCCCGACGAGCATCAGGTGCTGGCCTACGAGATCGCGCACGCCGCTGCCGGCGTCGCCACGGCCAAGTCGCTCATCGACTACGGCAACAAGGGCGAGGTCGAAGGCAAGATCACGTGCGCGTTCACCGCCGACATGGTCCACGAGCTCTCGTCGAAGATCCTCGGGCGCGAAGACGACTGGGGCGTCGAGCGCGATGCACTCGCCAACGCGCATGCGTTCATGACCGACTTACCGCTCCGCCGAGTTCCTCGCGTCGCTCGCCGGGACCGCCGGTCCGTTGCACCTCTCGAGCGACATGGAGATGGTCGCCGACACGTTCGACTCGTTCGCACAGAACGTCATCGCTCCGCACGCCGAGCACGTCCACCGCACGAACGCCGACGTCCCCGAGGAGATCATCACCGGCATGGCCGAGCTCGGCGCCTTCGGCCTGTCGGTGCCCGTCGAGTACGGCGGCTACTCCGAGGGCGGCGACGAGGAGTACATCGCGATGGTCGCAGCGACCGAGGCGTTGTCCAAGGCCTCGCTCGGGATCGGCGGTTCGCTGATCACCCGCCCCGAGATCCTCACCCGTGCACTCGTCAAGGGTGGCACCGAGGAGCAGAAGCAGAAGTGGCTGCCGCTGCTCGCCACCGCCGAGGTGATGCCCGCCGTCGCGGTCACCGAACCCGACTACGGCTCCGACGTGGCCGGCATCAAGGTCATGGCGACACGCGCCGACGGTCCGAACGGCGAACCCGGCTGGGTGATCAACGGCGTGAAGACCTGGTGCACGTTCGGTGCCCGCGCCGATGCGCTCACCCTGCTCGCCCGCACCGACCCCGACCGGTCGAAGACCCACCGCGGACTCTCGCTGTTCATCGTGCCCAAGCCCCGCGGCGACGCCCACGGCTTCAAGCTGACCCAGGAGATCGACGGCGTGGCGACGGGCGGCAAGATGGACGGCAGCCCGATCGACACGATCGGCTACCGCGGCATGCACTGCTACGAGATCGCTCTCGAGGACTGGTGGGTCCCAGCGGAGAACCAGATCGGCATGGAAGAGGGGCTCGGCAAGGGCTTCTACTACCAGATGGCCGGCTTCGAGAACGGTCGACTCCAGACCGCCGCCCGCGCCGTCGGCGTGATGCAGGCCGCATACGAGCAGGCACTCGACTACGCCGAGAACCGCAAGGTCTTCGGCACGGCGATCAGCGAGTACCAACTGATCCAGGCCAAGCTCGGACGCATCGCCGTGCTCACCCAGGCCGGTCGCCAGTTCAGCTACGCCGTCGCCACGCTGATGGCCAAGGGCGCCGGCCAGATGGAGGCCTCGATGGTCAAGGCATACGTCTGCAAGGCAGCCGAGTGGGTCACCCGGGAAGCCATGCAGATCCACGGCGGCATGGGCTACGCCGAGGAGTTCCCGGTGAGTCGACTGTTCGTCGACGCTCGTGTGCTCTCGATCTTCGAAGGTGCCGACGAGACGCTGTGCCTCAAGGTCATCGCTCGTCAGCTCATCTCGGCGAGCAACGCAGCCTGATTGGCGCGGTGGGCGGTCAGCCGTCCTGCTGTGACGGTTGGTTGTTGTCGACGTCCGACTGCGGGTTGCCGATCCCGCCCTCGTTGACGTCCTGGTCGAGGTTGTCGGACGGGGCGCCGCCACCGACTCCGATGTCGTTGGGAGGCACGACCGTGCCCTGATCGACCGGCGTCGACGGATCACCGTCGTCGAACAGATCGTCCTCACCGCCCGAGGAGCAGCCGGCGACGGTGAGTGCACCAGCAGCGAGGCCGGCGACAAGGACACGAAGTGGGCGACGCATGGAAGTCATGATTCGACCGTTCCTCAACGATCTCAGTTCAAACCTGAAACACTCGATCGGATCGGGACGGCGACCCGTTCAGCCATCCGTCGACACCGGCAGGTCGAGATCGGATTCCGGTTCCGGGAACGTGGCAACGGCATCGTTCGCTGTTCCCTCAGCAGGAGTCCGCTCCTCGGGCGGAGGCGGAAGGTCGTCCGATCCGGAACATCCGGTGACCACGGCGAGCACGAGCGCGCAGATCGCTGCATGCCGACCAGAGCGGACGACGAGCGGGCGTCGATGAAGCTGTCTTGGCGTCGTGATGTCCATGGCCCGACCGTTCTCACCTGTCCCTGCACTCAAACGTGTGGTCACTCCGAGCGGATCGCCGCGCAACGAGTTCGAGAAGGGTCAGGGGCGATGGTGACGGACGAGACACCGGTTATCGGCCGGTGCCGAGCACCTCCGCGACCCGGCTCGGATACCGTCGAATCAGGAGGTTGGGCATGCTGATCGCAGCGCAAGATGTCGCCGGAGAGTTGATGGCTGCGAGGTATCAGATGGCCTTGTCCCTCGGGTTCCACATCGTGCTCTCCTGCTTCGGCGTGGCGCTTCCGGCCCTGATCTACGTGCTCCACCGACGCGGGTTGAAACGCGACGACCAGGGCACGCGCTCGCGCTGGCCAAGAAGTGGGCGAAGGTCTCCGCCGTGCTGTTCGCCGTCGGCGCCGTGTCCGGCACCGTGTTGAGCTTCGAGATCGGGTTGCTGTTCCCCGGGATGATGGAGCAGTTCGGTGACGTGATCGGCTTGCCGTTCGCGCTCGAAGGCATCGCCTTCTTCCTCGAGGCGATCTTCATCGGCATCTACCTCTACGGATGGGACCGACTCCCACCGAAGGTGCACCTCCGCGTGCTGATTCCGATCATCGCATCAGGTGCATTCGGCACGTTCTGCATCATCGCGGTCAACGCGTTCATGAACAATCCAGCCGGATTCAGCCGTGACGCGAACGGCGAGATCATCGACGTCGATCCGTTGGCGGCGATGTTCAACAACGCCGTGTGGGGCCAGGCGGCCCACATGTTCGTCGCCACCTACGCCGTGACCGGCTTCCTCGTGGCTGGCGTCTACGCGGTCGGCATGCGCAGAGGACGCGTCGATCGTCGACACAAGATGGGCTTCATGGTCGCGTTCGCCTTCGCCACGATCGCCGCGTTCAGCCAGCCCGCGATCGGTCACTTCACCGGGCAACGCCTCGCCGAAGACCAGCCGGCCAAGCTCGCAGCCTTCGAACTCGCCGAGCAGTCCGAAGACCACGCTCCGCTGACGGTGGGCGGCCTGTGGATCGACGGGGAGAAGCGCTTCGCGATCGAGATTCCGTACGCAGGGTCGCTCGCATCGGGCAACTCGCTGAACCAGGTCGTACCCGGACTCGACGACATCCCCGAGGACGAACGCCCGCCGATCAACGTCACGCACATCGCGTTCCAGACGATGGTCGCGGCCGGAACGGCGATGGCCGGCATCGCGGCGTTGTTCTGGTGGCGACGCTGGCGTGTCGGCGATGACGTGTTCACGGAGAAGTGGACGATGTGGTCGGTCGTCGCCGGCGGCGGGCTGTCGGTGCTGGCGCTCGAAGCCGGATGGACGGCGACCGAGGTCGGCCGTCAGCCGTGGATCGTCTACGGCGAGCTACGGACCGAAGACGCGGTCACACAGAACAGCGGTGTGTGGATCAGCCTGACCGCGATCGTCGTCCTCTACGCCTCGATGGCGTTCGTGGCGACGAAGGTGATTCGCGGCATGGCCCGGAGGTGGCGCGAGTCGGACGATCTCGACCTGCCCACGCCGTACGGACCGTCGGAGCTGGGGCGGGAGCAAACGATGGTCTCGGTCGGTGGCGAAGGTCGCAGCGACGCTGAACGAGGCGCTGAACGAGAAGGACCGTGACGTGGGCTTGAGCGATCTGGTCGCTGCACTGATGTTCATCGGCGTGGTCGCGTACGCGATCTTCGGTGGCGCCGATTTCGGGTCGGGCGTGTGGGACCTCGCCGCCGGTGATGCAACGCGAGGTGCCCACGTTCGAGCGCAGATCGACCGCTCGATCGGACCGGTCTGGGAGGCGAACCACGTCTGGCTGATCTACGTCCTGGTCTTCCTCTGGACCGGTTTCCCGACCGCGTTCGCCGCGATCATGAACACGCTGTTCATCCCCTGGTTGCTCGTCGGTCTCGGCATCGTGCTGCGCGGCGGAGCCTTCGCATTCCGCAAGTTCTCGTCGTCACTCCGCGAAGCGCAGATCCACGGGGCCGTGTTCGCGGTGTCGTCGTTGGTGACCCCCTTCTTCCTCGGGATGATCGCCGGGGCGATCGCCAGCGGACGCGTCCCGCTCGACGAACCCGGCGACGTCTGGGCCAGTTGGACCGGACCCACGTCATGGGTCGGCGGAGTCCTCGCCGTCCTCACGTGCACGTTCCTGGCCGGCACCTTCCTGGCGGCAGACTCGCAACGGTCGGGCAACGACGAACTCGCGAACGACATCGGCACGAGGTCGTTCGCGGTCGGCCTGGTCACGGGCGCTGTCTCGCTCGTGGCCGCCGTGACGCTCGAGCTCGATGCCGAGTCGTTGGCCAGCGGGCTGCACGGCCGAGGCTTGCCGCTGATCCTCATCTCGGCAGTCGCCGGGTCGTTCAGCGTCTGGCGACTCCGACAGCGACGGTGGGCTCGTGCTCGGGTCGGTGCGGTGATCGCCGTGGCTGCGATCGTCATCGGATGGGGCGTCGGTCAGTACCCCGACATCCTCGTCGACCACGCCGAGATCAACGATGTGATCGGGGCCAGACCGACCCAGGTCGGCCTGCTGATCGTGTTCGCCCTCGCCAGCGTCACGGTCATCCCGGCGCTCGCCTGGCTCTACGTCCTGGTGAACGGCGACCGTTGGTCCCGCTCACCCAGCTCCCACTGATCGGACGTCGCCGTCAACTCGTGGCGTCAACGAACTCGATCGATTCGTCGAGCAGTTCGTTCCATCCGGCTTCGTCGATCTCAGCGATGGACACCCATTCCCGGAAGACCTTGCCTGCGGGGGCGAATGCCTGGCCGATCCCGGCCTCGACCATCTCTGCGACTCGAGCCTTCGGGAGCTTCAGCACGACGCGGCCGGTCGCTCGTTCGACGGTGGCGACGAACCCGTTCGTGCGTGCGGTGCGAAGGCACTGCTGGCCCATCATGCTCCCCTCGACCACCCGGCCGCTTGCGAGGTGTGGCTCGGCGAGATCCCAGAAGTGGTCGTGCTCCGGTTCGCGGGTTCCGATCGATGCCACGTCATGGCTCCTGGTTCGGTGCGCTCGGCGGGCGATCACCGACGGGATCGGCGCCGGCAGCGACCTCGGCGAGCAGCCCGAGGAAGTGGGTCCACCCACCTCGGTGAGCGTCCACGAACGCCGCCGGGACTCCCGAGTGTTCGACCGTGACACGCGTCCCCGAATCGATGACGTCGAAGCTCACCTCGACGCTGCTCGTTCCGGGCCCCATGTCCGCATACGGCCCCGCTTCCCAACCGTAGGTGAAGCTGACCCGATCGTGCGGGTCGACCGTGACGTACTCGCCGGCAGGCCGCGACGCCGTTGTCGTGGACCCAGCGAAACGCCCCGCCGGGTCGAAGGTCGATGACAGCCTCCTGGGCCATCCATCGGCACAGCCCGGTCTCGGTGGTGAACAGGTCGAAGACCGTTGCCTGATCGGCCTCGATGTCGATGGTGGCGGTTGCGAGCAGCATCAGTCGTCCTTTCGTTCGGCGACGAGCTTGAGCGCGTCGAGTCTGGTGGTCCAGAAGTGGTCGAGGAACGCGCGGATCTCGTTGAAGCGGGCGAAGTCGACGGCGTACAGCCGCCGGTTGCCGTCGCCGCGAACCGTGACGAGCCCAGAGGTGCGCAGGACCTTGAGATGTTGACTGACCACCGGCTGACCCAGGCCGACGGCGTCCACGACGTCGCCGACCGGCCGTTCACCGTCGGCGAGCAGCCTCAGGATCGCCCGCCGATCACGGTGCCCGAGCGCCTTGAATGCTCGGTCGTCGAGTTCCTCCAACAACATGCAACTATTTATATATAGCGACGAGCTCCTCGTCAAGGGCCAAATGAGGAACGGCCCGGTCAGTCGCTCTCAGCTGCGAGACCGATGGCGCCCGACGCGGCGAGCCGTGCGATCTCGTCGTCGCTGTAGCCGAGGCCCTCGAGGACTTCGGTGGTGTGCGCTGCGAGGAGCGGCGCGGGACCACCCGGAGCGATGTCGGCACCGCGGATGCCGATCGGCACGGCCACGGTCCGGAACGATCCGCCCGGATGCTCGACCTCGGGGAACAGGCCGATCGCTGCGGCTTGAGGGTCGTCCGCGAGCTCGGCCATCGTCGATGCCGGCCCCCAGATCATGCTCGCATCATCGAAGATCCGGCCCCACTCCTCGATCGGTTTGGTGGCGAACGCCTCGTCGATCAGGTCGATCAGTTCCGGCATGTTGTCGAACCGGTCGCGGGGCGTGACGAATCGCGCGTCGTCGAGCAGCTCCGGGCGCTCGATCGCCGCACAGAATCCGGGCCACCAGCGAGGCTCGGGCATGTTCAGGATGATCCATCGATCGTCGCCACATCTGAACCGGTTCGCCAACGGCGTGATGAGATGTCGGCGATCGCGCTTCGTCGGTTGGCGGCCGTCGATGAGCACGGCGGAGAGATCGGACGCCATGGTCCACGCCGCAGTGGCCAGCAGGCTCACCTCGACCACCTGACCTTCACCGGTCGAATCCACCAGGCGGAGCGCGCCGAGGATCGACGCGACCAATGCCAGGCTCGTGGTGTGGTCACCCTGGGCGGTGCGCGGGTTGGGAGCGACGCCACCGGGTTCGGTCATCGAGTCGGTCACCGAACCTCGCCCGAAGAACGTGGTCACGTCGAAGCCCGGTCGCTGGGCGTCGGGCCCGTTGATGCCGTAGCCGGTGAGCGTGGCGTGTACGAGCCGTGGGTTCTCGGCCAGCAGGGACTCCGGGTCGAGCCCGTATCGAGCCTGTCGATGCGGCAGCAGGTTGCACAAGAAGACGTCGGCGCCCGCCACGAGGCGATGCATCACGTCGGCCCCTGCCGGCTCGTCGAACGCGATCGCCACCGACCGCTTCCCGCGATTGTCGACGGTGAAGGAGTAGTCGATGTCGGGTGCGCCGTCCGGAACGCGGGGCGGACGGATCAATCCACGCACTGCGTCGCCCGTCAGCGGCTCGACCTTGACGACGTCGGCGCCCATGTCGGCGAGGATCGCCGCCGCGCCCGGTGCGGCCATCCAGTTCGTTGCCTCGACAACACGTAGCCCTGCGAGTGGTGCGACCATCAACCGTCTCCTTGCATGGACCGCGTGTGGATCCGTGGGTGAATTGGTGTCTCAACCTAGATCGGGTGACCCGAGCCGGGTGACTTCGTCAGGTGAGTTCGTCGGCGAGGTCGTGCAGCGACGCGATCCGCTCGAAGTCCGCTCCGACGTGGTCGTCGTACGGGTCGAGCAGGACCGGATGGAGCCCGGCGGCCGAGGACGCGGCGATGTCCATCGTGACCGAGTCGCCCACGTACGCGATTCGGGCGCGGTCGAACTCGGCGAAGGACGGGAGTGCGTGATCGAAGATCGTGGGGTCCGGCTTGGCGATCCCGACGACGTGACTGTCGACGATGACACGCATGTCGACGTGCGCTCCGGGACCGACCTGGGCGATGCTCCGTGCCAGCATCGCTTCGATCTGCCCGCTCGCATTCGACACCACGCCCATCGGCACCCGGGCGGTCGCCAGCCGGTCGAGGGCGGTTCGGGACTCCGGGATGACCCATCGCCACGTGTGGTGGTAGCGGGTGTGTTCGAGCGCGTCAGCAGCTTCGGTGCGATCGGGTCCCTCGATGCCGACGGCTGCGACGTACGCGTGGTTGTACGCGTCCCACGAGGTCTCGGCAGCCGACACGTCGGACTTCGCCTTCATCCCGGCGTAGTGGGCCCTCCGGTGCGCGGAGATGTCCGAGTCGCCACCGAAATAGGCGAGCAGTGGGGCGAGCACCGTGGGGTCAGGCAGGACCAACACACCGCCGGCATCGAAGATCACAGCATCGAAGCGTGCGGCGGGTCGAGACTCGGACATCAGAGCTCGATGTCGCAGGTGTCGTTCGCGAACTGCTCGAAGTTGTCGCCAGCGGCGGAGAGCGCCTCCTCGTCGAGTCCGTCGAGCACTGCTGCAGCAGATTCTCCGTCGCCGGCGTCGGCGAGGGCGCGAAAGCCTTCGGCGAGCAACTCGACGTCGGCCTTGATCTCGTCGGGAGCGCTCTCGACCATGTCGCCTGCAGCCTCGGCGGTGCCGTCGAGCAGGTCGAACGCTTCTTCTTGGGTGGTGGCGCCATCCATGGCGTCGACGGCGTCGCCGAGGCGCTGCACGTCAGCGCAGATCTGCTCGTCGCTGGCTCCGGAACTCTCCGAGCCGCCACAGGCGGACAGAGCGAGCGCACCCACGAGGGCGAGTGAGACGAGAGCGGGGGTGTGGATGATTCTCATGATCGCCCACCCTACGGAGCCGGCGTCAGCGCAGCGCCGAACGTCGCGTCAGTCGAGGATCTCGTGCAGGAACCCTGTGAACTGCGGCCAGATCGTCTCGGCGAGCTGCTCGTCGTAGGAGTCGAGTGCGTCGTGGGGCGACATGAACGCATGGCCGGTGCCCTGGTGCACGGTCAACGTGACCGCCTTGCCCATCTCCTGCATCTTCGCTTCGAGGTCCCGCACACCATCCGGCGGGAAGAAGTCGTCGGTCTCCGCGAAGTGCCCTTGGATCGCAGCGTCGATCTTCGAGAGGTCCGGGCCGTCCTCACCGCTCGGATATCCGTAGAACGGAACGGCGGCCGTCACGGCATCAGGGCGTGTCGCTGCGAGGAGGAAGGTGAGCATGCCGCCCATACAGAACCCGACGACGCCGACACCCGCACCGGTCGTGGAATCGAGTCCGAGCAGATGGTCCACGGCGCCGCTCATGTCAGCAGCAGCACGCTCCGGCGGCAGCTGACTCATCAGTTCGCCCGCCTTGTCCATCTCGGTGTGCTCCGCGAGCTCACCGTGGTACAGGTCGGGTGCCAGCGCGACGAAGCCGTTGTCGGCGAGGCGGTCGGCCATTGCTTTGATTCCCGAGTCGAGCCCCCACCACTCCTGCACCACGATCACACCGGGCCCGGACCCCGCCCCCGGCACCGCGAGGTACCCACGCGCTTCGATGTCGCCAGCAGAGAATTCGACGATTGATCCCATGAGGGCACGGTAGACGAGCGGCGGGGACGTCGAACATGCAGGGTCCGATCAGCAGCACCGAGGCCCGTCGTTCAAACCGTCCACGGCGAGAGCCCGAACGGCGAAGCCGTCCCTGCCGAGACGACAGCAGGGACGGCCAGACCTCACATTCCACCGCAAGCGAATCGGTGCGTCGGCACCGAGAACGGATGCAGCCACGCCACTCGCCGAGAGGCCGACGAAGGAGGCGTCACGACGGCTTTGCCGTCGTCACTCGCCTCCTTCGTTCAACGTCACGTCGATCGGCGCGTAGCCGGAGCCCTGCAGGTCGACATCGCCGAGGAGCGCAACGGCTTCGGTGACGATGTCGTTGGTGAATGCGCCGTCAGCCCGGGTCCTCGGTCAGCACCGTGGCGCCGTCGAGGTTCGGGGTGCTCTGGCTGATCTCGATCGTGCGGTCCCATGCGGCCTGGTCGATGAGGCCGACGTTCGCGCCCGATGCGGGCCAGATGAGCTTGTTGACCTCGTTCATCATCCACTGCTGATGGCTCGCTCCGAGCGTGGAGCCGGCATCGGTGACGATCTTGGCGCACTGCTCGACGTTGTCGCGGCAGAACGCCCAACCCTGGAGGGAGGCAGCGACGAAGCGGACGGCCTGATCGCGGTAGGCATCGTCTTCGGCGAGCTTGGTCGGCGTCGGCCCAGATTGCGTCCTGCAACATGCCGACACCTTCATCCTCGTAGCTGACGACGTTGAGGTCCTCGGGCTGGTACAGCTCGCCGGTATCGGGGTTGACCGCTTCGAGCACCTGTGCATACTCGTTGTAGGTCATGGCCTCGGCAGCGTCGATCTCGCCTTCGAGCAGCGCGATCATGTCGAACTGCTGACCGACGAGTGTGACGTCGTCGGCGGGATCGAGTCCGGCTTCACTCAGCGCCGCGAAGATCTCGTACTCGTTGCCGAATCCCCAGTTGCCGATGGTCTTGCCTTCGAAGTCGGCCGGCGATGTGATCTCGGCGTCGGCGAAGCTCACCTGCAGCGTGCCGGAGCGTTCGAAGACCTGGGCGATGTTGACGATGTCGGCGCCGGCCTCACGGGTCTGCAGCGCCTTGGGCACCCAGGCAATGGCGAAGTCGGTGTTGCCGTTGGCGAGTTCGGCCTGGGGCACGATCTCGACGGCGCCTTCCTTGATCTCGACCTCCAGGCACTGGTCGGCGTAGAAGCCTTGGTCGATGCGCGGCGTAGTAGCCGGCGAACTGGGCCTGCGTGAACCACTGCAGCTGCAAGCTGACGGGTTCGGTCTCGGCGCAGTCGCCTGCAGCTTCTTCGCCGGGGTCGTCTGCGGTGGCGTCATCGACCTCGTCAGCCACGTCATCGGCGACGTCTTCGGCTTCGTCGGCAACGTCGTCGGCAGCCTCTTCGACGTCGTCGGCGACGTCATCGGCGACTTCTTCGACGTCGTCGACGACGTCGCTGGCTTCGTCGCTGCCGCATGCGGCAGCGACGAGCGACGCCACCGCCACTCCCGCTGCGATCTTCGTGAATTGCTTCTTCATGTGTGCTCCCCCGGGGCTCTCGCCCCTGTTGTGTGTTGGTCGATGTTCACGCACTTCTGTTCACTTTCTCAGCCGCACTCTCGAGCGCGATCGAGATCAGGTAGAACGTCAACCCGAGGGTCGACGCTCCGATCACGTAGGCCCAGGTGACGTCCTTGCTGCCATTGAGGCTGTTCGTCACGGCATTGGCCAAGCCGTTCTGCGGGCCGCCGAAGTACTCGGACACGAACGCGGTGATGACGGCGAGCGGCGCGGAGATCTTCAGCGCGGTGAAGAGATACGGCAGCGCATTCGGGATGCGCACCTTGCGCAGGATCTCGGTCGGCGACGCCGCATAGGACTTCATCAGCTCCATGTGTGTCTGGTCGACTTGGCGGAGGCCCTTGCTGACGTTCACCAGAACGACGAAGAACACGATGAGTGTGACCATCAGGCGTCGCGGCACCTGGCTCGTCGTGCCGAACAACATGTTGTTGAGCACGGGGACGAGGACCACGATCGGTACGGCGTTGAGTGCCACGGCCAGCGGAGTGACGATCTGGTCGAGCAGACGGAACCGCATCATCACGAAACTCACCACCACGCCGAACACCACGCCGAAGATCAGGCCGACGAGTGCATTCGAGCCCGTGAGGAGCGTCTTGTCGACCACGTCGGAGAATCGCTCGGTGAACGCCGACCAGATCGATGTGGGAGCCGGCAGGACGAACGGTTTGAGGTCGAACGCCCTCACGACGAGTTCCCACACTGCGAGAAATGCGACGCCGAACACGACCGGCGGACCGATGCCTCTCAGGAGCCTCATCGGCCAGCCGTCATCGGTCGTCGATCCCAGTGGGTGGACCCGTCAACTCTGCACCACGTAGCGCTTCGCGGACCTCGGTGATCTTCTTGTAGAACTCGTCGCCTTCGCGGGTGTCCTCGTCACGGTCCCGTCCGAGGTCCACGTCGATCAGGTCGGTGATCCGCCCGGGACCGGCTGACATCACTGCAACGCGGGTCGACAGGTAGACGGCCTCGGGGATCGAGTGGGTGACGAAGACGACCGTCGTCTTCGTCGCTGCGCAGATCTGGAGGAGTTCGGCCTGCATGTGTTCGCGGGTCATCTCGTCGAGTGCGCCGAACGGCTCGTCCATCAACAGCAGCGGCGGGTGCGCAGCGAGTGCTCGGGCGATGGCGATGCGTTGCTGCTGGCCTCCGGACAGCTGCCATGGCATGTGGCCGCCGCGGTCGGGCAGCTTGACGAGTTCGAGCATCTCCTGCGCTCGCGCCTGGCGCTTCGCTTTCGACCAGCCCTTCAGCTCCAACGGCAGCTCGACGTTCTTGCTGACGGTGCGCCAGTCGAACAGTCCCGACTTCTGGAAGGCCATGCCGTAGTCCTGGTCGACGCGTGCCTGCGAGGCCGGTTTGGCGTTGACGAAGACCTCGCCTGACGTCGGCGGGAGCAGGTTCGCGATGAGCCGTAGCAGTGTGGACTTGCCACAGCCCGACGGACCGATCAGCGACACGAACTCGCCGGGTTCGATCACCAGGTCCACGCCGACGAGCGCGTCGACCTGTCCCGACGTTCCGGCGTTGAACACCATCGACACGGATCGGGCATCGACCGCATGACTGGGTTCGGTCATGAGTCGAGCTCCTTGGGTCGGTTGCGCATGGCATAGGCCTCGATTGCCGTGACTCCGCCGAACATCACGAGTCCGAGGACTGCAGCGGCGAACACGGCGGTGTAGACGGTGGCCGGCTGACTCGTGGTCTTCTGGCCGTAGTTGAGAGCTGCGAAGCCGACCCCGCGGAGCCCGAGCGACACCTCGGACACGACGATGCCGATCACCGATGCCGTGGCCGCGAGCTTCATCCCGGGGACGATGTACGGGACGGCAGCAGGGAACCGGAGCTTGCGCAGCGTCGTCCACCAGCTGGCGGCGTAGCTGTCCATCAGCTCGACCGACGCCGCTGGCGCGGCGTGGAGCCCGCGAAGTGTCGCAACGGTCACCGGGAAGAACGAGAGGAACGCGGCGAGGCCGGCCGCCCAGGTCCACTTCGGGAGATCGAAGTTGCCGCCGATCGCTGCAACCTGCGGGGCGAGAGCGATCAACGGGATGGTCTGCGATGCAACGACGTACGGGAGCAGCCCGCGTTCGACGATACGAAAGCGAGCCATCAGGATCGCGAGGCCCATGCCGAGGGTTGCGCCCATCAGCAGACCAGCCACCGACATTCGCAGCGTGTACCAGGCGTAGCCGAGCATCGCTTGCCAGACCGGCGTGTCCTTGCCACGAACTTCGGGCTCGGCGAACTCGGCGAGCATCTCCCAGACGTGCGGCATGACGCGGTCGTTCGTCTTGGGGATGATGCGCCATCCGAACACGTCGCCGCCGTCGTCGGGTCCGAGGAACTTGTAGGCCTCCCATGCCACGGCGACGAGTCCGAGCGCGACGACGAAGAGACCCGCCCGCTTCGCCATGCGCCCGGTCGTGCTCATCGGATCACTGTTTCGCGAGCGCTGGTCTCGGTCATCACCGGGATGATCTTCTCGCCGTACTGAGCGAGCGTCTCGTCCTTGGCGTCGTGCTGGAGGTAGATCGCGAACTGGTCGACACCGAGCGACTTCAACTCGTGCAGGCGCTCGAGCTGGGTCTCGACGGAGCCGAGCAGGCAGAAGCGGTCGATCACCTCGTCGGGGACGAAGTCGACGTGGTCGCTCGATGCGCTGCCGTGCTGGTTGTAGTCGTACGCCTGGCGGTTCTTGATGTAGTCGGTGAGCGCTTGCGGCACGCCAGCGTCCGCGCCGTAGCGGTCGACGATGTCGGCGACGTGGTTGCCGACCATCCCGCCGAACCAGCGGGTCTGGTCGCGAGCGTGCTCCAGCCCGGCGTCGCTGCCATCGGTGACGTAGGCGGGCGCGGCGATGCACATCGTGAGGTCGTCGGGGTTGCGCCCGGCGTCCGATGCGGCCGACTTCACGGCATCGATCATCCATGCGGTGATCTGCGGGTCCGCGAGTTGCAGGATGAACCCGTCGCAGGTCTCGCCGATCATCTTCAGCGCCTTGGGCCCGTACCCGGCGCCCCACACTTCGAGTCTGCTCTTGGACGCCCACGGCAGCGTGATGGTCGAGTCGTTGTACTCGACGCCGCGACCGTTCGCGAGCTCGCGGATCACGTTCACCGACTCGCGCATGGTCTTGAGGGTCGTCGGCTTGCCGTTGGTGACGCGCACGGCGGAGTCACCACGACCGATGCCGCACACCGTGCGGTTGCCGTACATCTCGTTGAGGGTCGCATAGGTCGACGCCGTGACGGTCCAGTCCCGGGTGGCCGGGTTGGTGACCATCGGCCCGACGACGATGTTGCGCGTCTCGGCCAGGATCTGGGAGTAGATGACGTACGGCTCCTGCCACAGGATGTGCGAGTCGAACGTCCACACATGGCTGAACCCGTAGGTCTCGGCGCGCTTGGCCAGGTCGATCACCCGCGCCGCCGGCGGAATGGTCTGCAGTACGACTCCGATGTCCATGGTGATCAAATTCCCTTCGTTGTCTGACTGAGCCCCGAGCCGGCGACCCGAGCGTGCGACGACATCAGCGCGTTTCCGGAAAGCCGAGGTCGACCGAGCTGGTGGCCGGATCGGGCCAGCGACTGGTGACGACCTTGCCCTGCGTGTAGAAGTTGATGCCTTCGGGTCCGTACATGTGCGTGTCACCGAACAGGCTGGCCTTCCAGCCGCCGAAGCTGTAGTAGCTCACGGGCACCGGCACGGGCACGTTGATGCCGACCATGCCGACCTGCACGTCGAACTGGAACTGGCGAGCGGCGCCGCCGTCGCGGGTGAAGATGGCCGTGCCGTTGGCGTACGGGTTGGCATTGATCGTGTCGATGCCCTCCTGATAGCCGGGCACCCGCATCACGCCGAGCACCGGACCGAAGATCTCGTCGGTGTACACCGCCATGTCGGTGGTGATGTTGTCGAGCAGTGTCGGGTTGACGAAGTAGCCGTCGGTCGGGACGTCGTCGCGACCGTCGATCACGATCGTCGCCCCTTCCGCTGGGGCGCCGTCGATGTATCCCTTCACCCGATCGCGGGATTCGGCGGTGATCAGCGGGCCCATGTCGTTGTCCGGCTCGTTGCCCGCTCCGACCTTGATGTCGGGGATGCGCTTCGCGATCTCGCTGACCAACTCGTCGGCGATGCCGTCGGCGGCGAGCACGACGCTGATCGCCATGCATCGTTCACCCGCCGAGCCGAATGCGGCACCGACTGCTGCGTCGGCGGCCATACCGACGTCGGCGTCGTTGAGCACCAGCATGTGGTTCTTCGCGCCACCGAGCGCCTGCACACGCTTGCCGTTCGCCGTGCCGGTCTCGTAGATGTACTTCGCGATCGGTGTGGACCCGACGAAACTCACGGCGGCCACATCGTCGTGGTGGAGGATGCGGTCGACGGAGACCTTGTCGCCCTGGACGATGTTGAAGCAGCCGTCCGGCAGCCCGGCCTTGGAGAGCAGTTCGGCCAGGAACATCGAGACCGACGGATCCTTCTCGCTCGGCTTGAGGATGAAGGTGTTGCCGCAGGCGAGCGCGTTGGCGAACATCCACATCGGGACCATCGCCGGGAAGTTGAACGGCGTGATGCCGGCCACGACGCCGAGCGGTTGGCGGATCGAGTACACGTCGATGCCCGTCGCTGCCTGCTCGGAGTACTCGCCCTTGATCAGCTGGGGGATGCCGCAGGCGAACTCGATGTTCTCCAGGCCTCGAGCGACCTCGCCCAACGAATCCGACAACACCTTGCCGTGTTCGGCGGTGAGCAGCGATGCGATCTCCTTGCGGTTCGCGTCGACGAGTTCGCGCATGCGGAACATCACTTCGGCGCGCTTCGACAGCGACGTGGCTCGCCACCCCGGGAACGCCGCTTTCGCCGCCGCGACGGCAGCATCGACGTCCTCGACCGACGCGAGATCGAGCTGGCCGGTCTGCTCCCCGGTCGCCGGGTCGTAGACGGGTGCAGAATTGCCGGACGTGGAAGGAACGACCTTGCCGTCGATCCAGTGGGAAATGCGATTCATGTGATTCCTTTTCGTTGAGCCGTCGGACGAGAGAACACCGATCCGACGAAGCCTGCGGAGTCCATCTTCGACCGTCTAGTGGATGTATCTGTTCAAGCCGCGCTTGACGAACTTGCCGTGGCCTTTGGCGCCGACGTATTCGTCGTTCTGCACCACGATTCGACCTCGTGAGATCACGGTGTCGACCTTGCCGTCGACTTCGAAGCCTTCGTAGGACGAGTGGTCCATCGCCATGTGGTGCTTGTCATCGATGCCGATCTTGGTCCTGTTGTTCGGATCCCACACGAGGACGTCGGCGTCGGCGCCGGGTTCGAGTACACCCTTCTTGTCGAGGCCGAACATGCGAGCCGGTGTGGTGCAGCACGTCTCGACCCAGCGTTCGAGGGTCATCTCGCCCATCACGACACCCTGGTAGATCAACTCCATGCGGTGTTCGACGCCGCCCATGCCGTTCGGGATCTTCGAGAAGTCACCGAGGCCCAGTTCCTTCTGGTCCTTCATGCAGAACGGGCAGTGATCGGTCGAGACGACGGCGAGTTCGTTCATCCGGAGGCCCTTCCAGAGGTCCCGCTGGTGGTGCTCGTGCTTCGTGCGCAAGGGCGTGGAACACACCCACTTCGCTCCTTCGAACCCGGGCTGAGCGAGGTGGTCCTCGATCGACAGGTAGAGGTACTGCGGACAGGTCTCGGCGAACACGTTGAGTCCCATGTGCTGAGCTCGCGACACCTCTTCGAGCGCTTCCGACGCCGACATGTGCACGATGTACAGCGGCACGTTGCCGGCCACACGTGCGAGCTTGATCGCTCGGTGAGTGGCTTCTGATTCCAATTCCTCGGGGCGCGTGTAGGAATGGAACTTCGGGTCGGTGTCGCCGCGGGCGAGCGACTGGGCGACCAAGACGTCGATGGCGATGCCGTTCTCGGCGTGCATCATCATCAATGCGCCGGACTCGGATGCGTTCTGCATCGCACGCAGGATCTGCCCGTCGTCGGAGTAGAACACGCCCGGATAGGCCATGAACATCTTGAAGCTCGTGACGCCCTCGTTCTCGACCAGGTGCGTCATGGCTTCCAGCGACGTCTCGTTCACGTCGCCGATGATCTGGTGGAACGCGTAGTCGACGTGGCATTCGCCGGCGGCCTCGGCGTGGCGGGCGGCGAGGGTCTCGCGCACGTCGAGCCCGACGGTCTGCGACGCGAAGTCGACGATCGTGGTGACGCCTCCCCACGCAGCAGCGCGTGAGCCGGTGTCGAAGTCGTCGGCGGACACCGTGCCGCCGAACGGCAAGGACATGTGGACGTGCGCATCCACACCGCCCGGGATGACGTATTTGCCCGTGGCGTCGATCACCGTGTCGGGCGTGATGCCGTACGACTCGGCATGCCCCGGCGCGATGATCGCCGCGATCGATTCACCGTCGATCAACACGTCCGCTTCGCGTCGTCCGATCGCCGAGACGACCGTGCCCCCAGAAATGAGTGTCGTTGCGGTCATGATCCCGCCCGCTCGCCCGCAGCGCTCCAAGGCTCACTTCGCTCGCCGTCGCTCCAGAGCCTGCGGCGCACCGCTCGGTGGTCTCGGACTTGGTCGTGGCTCATGTTTGTCGGTCTCCTTCGTGTCGGGCGGGTGCGAACTTCCGGTCAGTGCTCGGTGAGTTCGGTGTAGGCCTCGGGGCGGCGGTCACGGTAGAACTGCCAGCCGTCGCGGACTTCTCGGATCAGGTCGAGGTCCAGGTCACGCACGATGAGTTCCGGCTCGTGCGGGTCGCCCTTGTCGCCGACGTACTGGCCTCGCGGGTTGGCGAAGTAGCTCTGGCCGTAGAAGTCGTTCTCACCGAGATCTTCGATGCCGACCCGGTTGATCGCACCCACGTAGTACATGTTCGCGCAGGCTGCAGCGGGCTGTTCGATGCTCCACAGGTACTCGGAGAGTCCACGGTGTGTGGCCGACGGATTGAACACGATCTCGGCGCCGTTGAGGCCGAGTGCACGCCACCCCTCCGGGAAGTGACGGTCGTAGCAGATGTACACACCGACTCGACCGACGGCGGTGTCGAAGATCGGGTAGCCGCCGTTGCCGGGCTTAAAGTAGAACTTCTCCCAGAAGCCCTTGACCTGTGGGATGTGCTGCTTGCGGTACTTGCCGAGGTAGGTGCCGTCGGCGTCGATCACGGCTGCGGTGTTGTAGTACACGCCGGGCTGCTCGATCTCGTACATCGGCAGGACCATCACCATGTTGAGTTCCTTGGCGAGCTCCTGGAACCGTTTCGTGGTCGGGCCGTCGGGGATGTACTCGGTGTACTCGTAGTACTGCTCGTCCTGCACCTGGCAGAAGTACGGCCCGTAGAACAGCTCCTGGAAGCACATGATCTGAGCACCCTGCGCAGCGGCTTCGCGCGCCTGCTCCTCGTGCTTGACGATCATCGATTCCTTGTCGCCGGTCCAGTCGGTCTGGAGCAGTGCGGCCTTGACGATTCGTGACATGGTGTCCCCTGTTGCTGATTCCCGTGTGAACGGTGTGTGCTGATCGGTGAGTGTGGTGATGGTGTGTTGCCGGTTGGTTTCCGGCGTGTGGTCGGTTGGTTGCGTGATGTCGTGTTGTCGGCGACGGCCTCAGCCGATCGCTGCGACGGTGGCAGCGATGACATCGACGCCTTCGTCGATCTCGGCTTCGGACACGTTGAGCATCGGAGCGATACGGACCACGTTGCCATAGAGGCCCCCCTTGCCGACGAGGAGGCCGCGTTCCTTGCAGCCGTCGGCGAGGGCGACGGCCTTCGCGGCGTCGGGGTGCAGGCTGTCGTTCTGGACGGTTTCGATCGCCACCATCAGGCCCCGTCCGCGTACTTCGGCGATCCACGGAACGTCGGCGATCAGCGGATCGAGACGCTGGCGGAAGCGCTCGCCCATCCGCAGTGCGTTGCCCTGCAGGTCGTTGTCCAGCACGTACTTGAGCGTGGCCCGACCTGCGGCAGCGGCGAGTGGGTTGCCGCCGAACGTGGAGAACGAGGTGGCTTTGATCGTGTCCATCACGTCGGCACGGGCCACGACCCCGGCCAGGCCGACACCGTTGCCGACACCCTTGGCGAAGGTGAGCATGTCGGGCGTGACCCCGTGGGCCTGGTAGCCCCAGAAGTGTTCACCGGTGCGCCCCCATCCGGTCTGCACTTCGTCGGAGATGAACAGGATGTCGCGACCTTCGAGGATCTTGTGCATCTGGCCGAAGAAGCCATCCGGCGGCGTGGCGAAGCCGCCGACACCTTGGATCGGCTCGGCGATCAGACAGGCGACGTTGCCCGCCGAGGTCATGTCGAGGATCTGCTCGAGGTCGTCACAACATGCCTGCGTGTACGCGTCGTCGTCGAGGTCACGGAACGGGCTGCGCAGTCGGTAGCCGCCCTGCACGAACTGCACGTCGAGACCCGACACGCTGCTCGACCGCCACGATGAATGCGACGTGATGGCCTGCGTCGTGAACGAACGGCCGTGATAGCTGTTGCGCATCGCCAGCACCTGGTTGGACTGGCGGTACGACGTGGCCAGCAGCAACGCCGTGTCGTTCGCCTCGCTGCCCGAGGCGGTGAAGAACACGCGGGCGTCGGGGATGCCCGACACCGCTGCGATCTCCTCGGCGAGCGCCACCATCTCCTCGTTCAGGTAGAGCGTCGACGAGTGCATCACCTTGGCTGCCTGGGCCTGGACGGCCGCGGTGACGTCGGGCTGGTTGTGGCCGATCATCGTGGTCAGCACGCCGCCGAAGAAGTCGAGGTACCGGTTGCCTTCGAGGTCCCACACCTCGCCGCCGTCGCCATGGTCGATCGAGATCGGCGCTTCTCCGTGCAGTGGGCCGAGCCAGGACGGGAACACCGCCCGGTAACGCTGGGCGAGTTCGCTGGTGGACGTCATGCCGCCGACAGTATTGCGCTGTGGCGCTCGACACAAGAGGATGTTTGTTGTAGACAAAAGGAATCGAACGAGTCGTCGAATCTCCCGTGAGCCCGCCTGTCGCGACCGAGGACCGTCTGACGAGCGACGCACCCGGGCCGTCGCTCGAGGACCGGATCATCGCGAGTTGCGGCGAGCTCACCGCCGACGGCATCGCCACGTCGATCGGTGCGATGGTCCGTCGTGGCGACCTCGGCCACGGCGACCGGCTGCCGACGGTCCGCCGACTCGCACGCAGCGCCGGCGTCAGTTCGAGCACGATCGCAGAAGCGTGGCGCATCCTCGCACGGCACGGACTGATCGAGACGGCTCGCCGGAACGGCACCACCATCCGGGCCGCACGAACCGAGATGACCGGCCGCTTCTGGCGGGTGCCTGCGACCATTCCGGCAAACGGCGGCCCGTCGATCCTCGATCTCAGCACGGGCACACCCGACACCGATCTCCTGCCGACGATCGCTTCGATCCTGAGTGGCCTCCATGCGGACGTCTCGATCACGTCGTACATCGATCGGCCGGTCCTGGAGGACCTCGAGATCGTGCTGCGAGCGCAGGCTCCGTTCGACCCCGAAGCCGTCACCGTGCTCGACGGCTCGCTCGATGCGCTCGACCGCTGCATCTCCGCGCTCGTTCAGTTCGGTGACGCCGTGGTGGTCGAGGACCCGACGTTTCCCCCGATCCTCGACATGCTCGAGCGGGCCGGCGCCGAGATCATCGGCGTCCCCATCGATGCCGAAGGCATCGTCCCCGACCACCTCGCCGCCGCACTCTCGATCGAACCGGTGCTCGCGATCCTGCAGCCGGCGGCACACAATCCGACGGGTCGTTCGATGAGTGCGGACCGAGTCGACGCCGTTGCGTCGCTCTTCGCGACGCTTGCACCGGACACCTGGATCCTCGAAGACCATCACGCCGGTGGGCTCGTCGCAGGACCGGTTCCGTCCATCGGCATCCACCTCCCCCACCGAGTCGTGCACATCCACAGCTTCTCGAAGACCCACGGCCCGGATCTGCGCATCGCTGCGGTGTCGGGTGCGGCGGAACCAATCGCTGCCGTCGTCGACCGGCGACGCCTCGGTCCGTCGTGGACCAGTCGCCTGATCCAACACGTCCTGCTCGCGCTGCTGCAGGACCCGGCCACCGATCGACTCGTCGAGCGTGCTGCGTGCGACTACGACCGGCGTCGCCTCGCCATCGCCGACGGGCTCGCCGATCACGGCATCGACGTCGTGAGCTCGGCGGGCCTCAACATGTGGGTGCCCGTCGCGAACGAGCAGCGTGCGGTGCTGGCGCTCGCACTCGCCGGCATCGGTGTGGCACCGGGCGCACCGTTCAGCGTCGACAGTTCCGCCCCGCCGAATCATCTCCGGATCAGCCTCGGCAACGCCCGCTCCGACCTCGACCGAGTCGTCGACGCGATCGCCACGGCGGCCACGGCATGAAGAAGCGCGGCGTGCTCGGCCAGTTCTGGGACTACTTCTGGCGCAAGGACGACGAGGAGACGGCCGATCCGAACCGGAGCATCGAGGCTGCGTGGCTTCCGCTGTGGCAGAGCCAGATGATCACCGACGAACTCATTGCTTCGGGTGTCCCCGCCGTCGTGACGGACGACTTCAACCTCAACATGACGATGTACAGCCGCGAGCCGATGGCGCGGATCTTCGTCACCGAGGACCGCCACGCCGAAGCAGCCGAGATCATCGAGGAGATCCTCGGTCACCCGCCTCGCCACCGGCCGCTCTGACGACCACCCACTCCGTTCTCGGTTTGCGTGACGCTTTCGGGGATCATGATCCGCAAAAGCGTCACGCAAACACAGGTTTCTTCCTCTTTGGGCTTCGGACGACCCACTGAAGGGGTGTGGCTCGAACAGCAGAACTGCCCAACGACGTACCGCTGACGATCACCGAGCGCGCCGCCCTCCAGCACGGCGTCGTGTCGCTTCGAAACATCACGGATGCCGGCCTGAACACCGAACAGCGAAGGTGGCAGGTGTCATCGGGGCGGATCGAGCGGGTTGCACCACGCGTCTACCGCGTGGTCGGAAGCCCGGACACGCACCGCCAGCGGCTCACCATCGGCATCTTGAGCCTCGGCGCCAAGAGCTGGGTCAGCTACGAAGCAGCCGCAACGCTTCACGGATTGGACCGATCGCGGGACGACGCGGTGGAGTTCACGATCGAGCGTGGACGCAGGCCACCCGTCCTCTCGTGGCCGGTGCACACCACACGGTTCGTGTCGAGGCTGGACACGGTCGAGATCGACGGCCTGCCGGTCATGTCCGCGACCCGAACCGTGTTGGATCTCGCGCACTCCCGCGCACCTCGACGTCGAGTGGAGGCGGCCTTCGACAGCGCTGTTCGAAAGGGGCTCTCGCATCCGGAGGTGCTCGCAGCCAGGCTCAGCACGCTCCGGGGATCGGGCCGTTGGGGCGTGACGATGATCGACCGGATACTGCCCGACGCCGGTGGACACTCCCCACTCGAGCGAGCGTTCTTGCGGATCGTCCGTGAGTGCGGGTTCAGCAGACCTGCGACGCAGGCAATCCAACGATCACCGACCGGGCGCCACATCGCACGAGTCGACTTCTTGTTCGACGAACTCGCTCTCGTCGTCGAAGTGACGGGCCGACTCGGGCACGTTTCCGATGCCGAACGCGCCCGCGATGCACAACGACGAAACGAGTTGCAGGATCTCGGCTTCACCGTCATCGAATACACGTCGACCCAGATCTGGCAGCACGCCGAGTCGATCCGCCGCGACCTCCGCCGTCGACTCGGGCCCCGGTGACCGGTTCGGGTGACACTTTTCGGTGCCAGGACACCCGAACGCGTCACGCAAACGAGATCGCGCCGGGGCCGGGGTCGGGTCACATCGCAGGGCGGTTGAGGAGTTCGGCTGCGACGGGGCATTCGGCGCGGGCCGCCGGCGGGCCCATCGGCATGCGGCCGTGCGGGCCGACGACGTCGGTGACCAAGCGGGTCGGGAGGATCTCGACGTCGATCGACCAGTCGTCGACGTCCTTCGCGATCTCGGCGCGACGCGTAGCCATGGCGTCGACGTACGCGGCCGGGAGACGCCGCCCGACTCCTGCGACGAGCCAGACCGGCGTCTCCCACGCGGCGGCCGCAGCGGCGATGGTCGACGAACCCGATGGAACCACGACGTTCGACTCGTCCATCGCCAAGGCCTCGATCAGCACGACGTCCGCGACCCGAGTCGCTGCACCAGCAGCGCCGGCGTCGACCGGTTCGTAGTCGACGTCGTACCGTTCGAGGCGCCGCACGAAGGAGGTCGCCGAGTGATCGACGTCGAGCGCCAGCACCCGCACGTCGCCACGCCGAGCAAGCCCGTGGCCGACCACGCTGGGGTCGCCCATCGTGACCACCGTTGCCTCGTCCGGCAACTCGGCTGCGAGTTCCGACGCCGTTCGGTCCGAGCGGATCTGCTCCGCCAGTTCCCACACCGCCTCGAACGGCTCGGCTGACGTGGTGACGTTGGCGCACAGCCACCACAGCGGACCGGTGAACGGGTGGCGCTCCACGATCCGGCGGCACGCCACGACCAGCCCGGCGGGATCGAAGTGCAGCGATCCGAGCGCGTGCGCCGTCTCCTCGACCAGTGCCGCCGGATCCACACCGTGGGCACGAGCGACGTAGCGGAGGTGTTCGATCGGATGCACAACGCGACCGTAGGTCACGTGGCAGGGGAGCGGACAACGGTGCAACCAGTCAGCATCGCTCTTCTCCCTTCTCGCTGACCACCGCTATCCTCGGGCTCGTGGCCGATACCGACCTGAAGCTCCCCACCGATCTCGTCCTCACCCCGTTGGTGAAGGGCGCAGCTGGCAAGGCGCGTCCGGTGATGGAGTGGCTGACCACCTTCCACCTGGCGTCGGTCGTGCTCGACCCCTACACCAACGAGTCCTCGTGGATCCTGCGGACCGCTGCACGCGTCCTCGAGGAGTTCCGCGGCTGCGACGTGCGGATCAACATGATCGTCACGGCCGGCCCGGAGGACGCGGCTGCGTTCCTCGGCCCACTGGCCGACAAGTTCCTCGTGTTCTGCGACGCGGACCGTTCGGCGGTCAAGGCAATGGGTCTCACCGAACTCCCCGCCTTCGTGCTGACGCAGGTCGACGGCAAGATCGGAGCCAAGGCCGAGGGCTGGGATCCCGATTCCTGGGAGCAGGTCTGTGATGCGATCGCGAAGATCACCAAGTGGTCGTCGATCGAGCTCCCCGCCTCCGGTGACCCGGTGCCGTTCCGCGGTTCGCCGGCGCTGGGCTGATCAAGCCGTTGCCCCGGTCGCTGACGGGAGTCGCCGCGCGAGCGGAAGCGGACGCATGACGAAACAGCGCCGTCCGCTTCCCGACCTCCCGGTCCTCGAAGCCATCCCCGCCGTCGAGGCGGCGCTCGCCGACATCGGTCGAGCGATCCTCGTCGCCCCACCCGGTGCGGGCAAGACGACCGTCCTGCCCATTGCGTTGCTCGATGCCGACTGGCTCGGTGATCAACGGATCGTCATGCTCGAACCGCGCCGCCTCGCGACTCGCGCAGCCGCCCGCCGGATCGCCACGTTGACCGGCACCGAGGTCGGCGACCTGGTCGGCTACCAGACCCGCGACGAGCGCCACATCGGCCGGAACACCCGTATCGAAGTCGTGACCGAAGGCATCCTCACCCGTCGCCTGCAACGCGATCCGGAACTGCCCGGCGTCGGGGCGATCGTGTTCGACGAGGTGCACGAGCGAAACCTGCCCACCGACGTCGGACTCGCGCTCGACGCTCGACGCCGCGGATTCGATCCGGCCGGACCTGCGAATCCTTGCGATGTCGGCAACTCCGGACACCGACGGTCTCGTCCGAGCGCTCGGCGCTCCGATCATCACGAGTGAGGGCCGCACCTTCGACATCGAGATGCACTGGCTTCCCCGCTCCACCGGCGCAGCGAACAGGGGAGGCGGCGGACGCAAGAGTCGCGGCCCGCGCCGACCCGGCGGACCCGACAGGATCGAACCCGACGGTCGTGGCGGCAGTGGTCCAGGCGTTGGGTGAGCACGACGGTGACGTCTTGGTGTTCCTGCCCGGTATCGGCGAGATCCGCCGCACGCAGCAGCAACTCGCGCAGGTGCTCGGCGACTCCGCGCTGAGTGGCACGGTCGACATCCACCCGCTCGCCGGAGCGCTGACGCAGCAGGAACAGGACCTCGCGCTCCAGCCCTCACCTCCGGGACGCCGACGCGTCGTGCTCAGCACGGACATCGCAGAGACCTCGCTCACCGTCGACGGCGTGAGGATCGTCGTCGACGCCGGCCTGGCCCGCGAACCTCGCTTCGACCCTCGCTCGGGCATGACCCGACTGACGACCGTGGCAACGAGTCGAGCTTCGGCAGAGCAGCGCGCCGGCCGCGCCGGTCGGACCGAGCCGGGCGCGGCGTATCGACTGTGGAGCAAGCTCGAGCACGGCACGCGACCCAAGCACCGAACACCCGAGATCCTGCAGGCCGACCTCGCCGGCTTCGCACTCGAGCTCGCGTCGTGGGGCGTCGGCAACGACCCGGACGCGCCGACGGGCGCGCTGACCTTCATCGACGAACCGCCGACCGCAGCGCTGCGCCAGGCCCGCGAACTGCTCGCTGACCTCCACGCGCTCGACCCCGACACGGGCTCGCTGACGCCGCTCGGTCGGGACATGCTCGCGCTGCCCGTGCATCCCCGACTCGCACGGATGGTCGCGCTCGACCGTTCGCCGCTCGCCTGCGTGATCGCGACGTTGGTCGACGAGCGCGACGTGTTCCGCGGAAGGCCCGACGAGCTGCCGGTCGATCTCTCGCTACGCGTCGCCGTGATCTCGGGAGCCGCCGGACACGACAAGGCCGACCGGGGCGCGGTGCACCGCATCCGCGATCGGGCGCGCGAGCTCGCCCGGCGGGTCGGGATCGACTTCGACCGCCAGTCGATCGACCACGACCGGACCGGAGCACTGCTGCTGCTCGCCTTCCCGGACCGCTTGGCCGGTCGACGCCGACCCGGCCAGTTCACGATGCGCAACGGCAGTGGCGCCTTCATCAAGGAAAGTGACCCGCTCGCCGAGGAACTCTTCGTCGTGGCTGCCGACCTGGATGGCAAGGCCGACCGAGCACGGATCCGGTTGGCTGCCGCGGTCGACGGCGACGAGGTGATCCGGTCCGCAGGCGACGACATCAAGGACCAGCGCACACTTGCCTGGAACTCCGACCGTGACGACCTGGTCGAAACCGTGGAACGCCGACTCGGCGCGATCCGACTCGGCCGCCGGGACGAACGGCCCGCCGCATCCGACGCGACGACCGCGGCCCTGATGAAGCGCGTACGCGAAACCCGCCTCGCCGTGCTCGGCTGGTCCGGAGCGTCGAACCGGCTACGCCGAGCGCGTGGAGTTCCTGCATCGCACGGTCGGCGATCCGTGGCCCGACTGGTCGATCGATGCACTCGTCGACACGGTGGACGAGTGGCTCGCCCCGTACCTGCCGGGAGCGGTCGGGCGACGCGATCTCGACGGACTCGACGTGGCCATGGTGCTGCGTGCCCAGCTGCCGTGGCCGCAGGGGTCCGACCTCGAGCAGCTCGTGCCTGACCATCTCGAGCTGCCGACCGGGCGCAGCGTGAAGGTCGACTACTCGGGCGAACTGCCGACAGCCGCGGTCCGCGTCCAAGACCTGTTCGGCGTGACCGTGCACCCCACGGCAGGTGGCACGCCGATCCGTCTCGAACTGCTCTCCCCCGCCGATCGTCCGATCCAGGTCACCGCCGACCTCCCCGGCTTCTGGGCCGGCACCTGGTCGGACGTGAAGAAGGAGATGGCTGGTCGCTACCCGAAGCACCGATGGCCCGACGACCCGGCCACTGCAGCGCCGAAGCGCATGAAGGACCGCTGACCGTCAATCGGCGACGGTGCTGTTGCTCCGCGAGAACGCGTCGACCGCCTCGCGACGACCGGCGACCACGACGAGGTCTGCAGCACTCAGCACGGTGTCACGATCGGTGTGGGTGAAGAGTCCCGAGTCGGGCTTGTGGCAGACGATGGTGACCTGGTGATCACGACGCAGGTTCGATTCGCCGAGCGGCACCCCGACGAGCGACCGCGGTGCTGCGAGTTCGACGAGCACGAAGTCGTCGTCGAGTGCGATGTACTCGAGCATGCGCCCGGTGATGAGGTGCGCCACGCGGGTGCCCATCTCCGCTTCCGGGAAGACGACGTTGTGCGCGCCGACGCGACTGAGGATGCGACCGTGCGGCTCGGTCATGGCCTTGGCCCAGATGTTCGGCACGCCGAGGTCGGACACCGCCACGGTCGTCAGCACGCTGGCTTCGACGTCAGCGCCGATGCACACCGCCACCGTCCTGGCATCTGCGACGCCGAGTTGACGGAGCGTCTGGTCGTTCGTCGTGTCTGCCTCGGCGACGTGGGTGAGCACACCTGTGTGGGCCTGCACGTTGGCCGGGTCGAGATCGACGCCGAGCACCTCGTGGCCCATGTCGACCAGCGAGCGCGACAACGACGAACCGAATCGGCCGAGCCCGATCACGATGATCTCCCCGCGGTGTTCGATCTCACTCTCGAACCTGCGGAACATGTTGTGCATGAATTTCTCAGCCAATGATCGGTCGCTCCTCGGCATGACGATAGAGGCGCGAACGGTCGCGCAGCGCAAACGCCGTGGCGAACGTCAGCGGTCCCACTCGACCACAGAGCATGACAGCGACGAGGAGGAGGTGCCCGGCGGCGCTGATCGAGCCGGTCACGCCCGTCGACAACCCGACCGTGCCGAACGCCGAACTCGACTCGAACAGCGCGTCGGTCAGCATCAGACCGTCGTTCGCCATCAGGAACAGTGACGTCGCCACGACGAAGCCGACCGAGAGCAGTGCGATAGCGACCGCCTGACGGATCATCGAGGTCGGCAGACGTCGACGGAACACGTTGACGTCGCGCTCGCCGCGTACCTCTGCCCAGATCACGCACGCCAGCACGGCGAACGTCGTCACCTTGATCCCACCACTCGTCGAGGCCGGCCCGGCGCCGATGAACATGAGGACGCTGGTGCCGAGCAAGGTGGTCTCGTTCATCGCTCCGATGTCGACCGTGTTGAAACCGGCGGTACGCGACGTGACACCCTGGAACCAGGCGTTGACGAGCTTGTCACCCCACCCGAGCGTTCCGAGTGTGCCCGGGTTGCCCCATTCGAAGGCCAGCACCATGAGTGGGCCTGCGACGAGCAGCACGAGCGTTGCACTGACCGTGATTCGAGCGTGCAGGCTCCACGGCCGGGATCGGTCCGATGCCGTCTCCGACGATCCGGCCGCAGGGATGATCCTGCGAGCGAGGCGACTGTGCTTCCATCGGCGGATGAATTCGACGTACAACGGGAACCCGAGTCCGCCGACGATGAACCCGATCGTGACGGGAATGGTCACGAGCGGGTCGCCGACGAAACCGGCGAGGTTGTCCGAGTACAGCGAGATCCCTGCGTTGTTGAATGTCGCTACCGAGTGGAAGATCGCCGAATAGGCGGCCTCGAACGGGCCGTCCTCGTAGCCGCCCCGCCAGAGGCCGGCGAACAGCACGACGGCGAGCGAACCTTCCACTGCGACCGTGATCCTGAAGATCACGCCGAGCAACCCGGACAGTTCGCCGAGATCGATCGCCCCGATCTCGGCCTGGGCGAGCATCCGTTGGCGAAGGCCGACCCGCTGGAACGTGAGGAGAGCCACGACCGAACCGATCGTCATGATGCCGAACCCGCCGACCTGGATCAGCGTCAGCAACACCAACTCTCCGAACAGGCTGAACTCACCGATGTCGATCGTCGACAGACCCGTCACGGTGGTGGCCGACGTGGACAGGAAGAGTGCGTCCTCCGTGCCGACGCCCACGGCTCCGTCAGCGGCGACGGGGAGCGACAGCAACGCGGTCCCCGCTGCGATCAGCGCAGCGAACGACAACAACACCAACTGCGCCGGGTTCTTTGCGAGACGGTGCATGCCGGCGCGAAGCATCGGGGGATCCTACGGACGCTTGCCCGCGTCCGATAGGCCGAGACCGACACGTTCTGACAAGATCGTCTGATGCGCCGCCTCGCCACCCTCTTCGCCGGATCTCTTCTCGTTGCCGCCTGTGGTGGCAGCAGCGACGGCGCTGCGTCGACGACGGACGCTCCGACCACCGACGCTCCGACCACCGAGCCCGCCGCCACCGAGGTTCCGACCACCGATCCGCCCGTCACGGAGGCACCCGCAGACGAGCCGGCGGCCACCGAGCCGCCAGCAACCGACCCGCCGGCGACGGACCCGCCCGTCACGGACCCGCCGGCGCCCGAGCTGGCACCGTTCGTTCCCGTCGGAGACGGGCCGTACGCCGTCGGAGTGCAGACCATCACCATCACCGACGTCGAACGTGACCGACCGTTGACCGTCGACGTGACCTTCCCGCTCATCGACGGGGCGACCGGCGATCCGCAGCAGTACACCTTCGTCACGGGCGACTACTACGAGTCGCCCCGTGCGATCGCCGCGACCGCCGATCAGATCTCCCCCGACGGCCCGTTCCCCCTCGTGGTCTACACGCACGGATCGGGCGGGCTCCGGTACATCCACTCGGACTACACCGAAACGCTCGCCAGCCATGGCTATCTCGTCGTCGCCGCCGACCACACCGGCAACACGGCCATCGACCAATTCACCGATACGTCGGACGACGGGCCGACCATCGCCTACAACCGCCCGCGCGACGTCGAGGTGGTGATCGACGCGATGCTGAATCCGGAGAGCACGGAAACCGTCGGTTTCGTCGCCTCCACCAACCCGGAACAGATCGCCGTGACCGGACACTCCCTCGGCGGCTACGCCACCTACGCCGTCGCGTCGGGCATGTCGAACGAAGCGGGAACGCTCGAACCGGACGACCGCATCGACGCATTGATTCCGCTCGCTCCAGCGCTCGGCGACGGCGACCCTGCAACGTCGCTGCTCACCGCTGAACAACTCGCGAACGTCGACGTCCCCACCCTCGTGATGGTGGGCACCGATGACGAGACGACCCCGCCGAGTCCGAACGTCGATCGCGCGGTCGCCGAAACGTCGAGCGAGATCGTCTACCGAGTCGATCTCGTCGCCGCCGAGCACCAGTCGTTCACCGACGTGTGTGATTACCAGGACTTCTTCCCCATGCTCGAGAACCCGACCCAGGCGGTGCTCGACATCATCGACGAGTTCGCGCTCGCAGGTTGCTCCGAGGGCGACATGGCGACCGAACGGGTCAAGGAGATCACCAACACGTTCGCGGTGTCGTTCCTCGACTCGATCTTCAGGGACGGCGAGATGATCACGCCGGAGAACACCGAGATCCCCGATGACGTCATCGAAACGGTGAAGTGACCGACCCCATCTGATCGCCGATCAGGCCAGCAGGCTGGCGACCGCCGCGAAGTGCAGCGCAGCAGCAACGACCACGAACGTGTGCCATATCTCGTGGTAGCCGAAGACACTCGGCCACGGGTCCGGCCGCTTCCAGACGAGTACAGGGATTCCGAGCGTGTAGACGAGGCCGCCGGCGACGACGAGTGAGAACTGCAACCCGGTGAGGCTGTCGAAGAGCACCGGGAGGGCGATCACCGCAGCCCAGCCCATCGCCGGATACAGCACGTAGGCCGCCCGCTGGAGTCGAGCGAATCCCGACAGCTTGACGGCGATCCCGACGACTGCAGCTCCCGCGATGACACTGAGCACCGGGATCCCCCACGCCAGCGGCATCGCGACGATCGTCATCGGTACGTAGGTGCCTGCGATCAACACGTAGATCCCGGCGTGGTCGAGCCGTTGCATCCAGCGCCGTGCAGCCGGCGACCGCGCCAGACGGTGGTAGGCGGCCGACATGCCCAACATCACGAGCAGGGACACCACGTAGATCGACGCCGCCGTACGCGCTGCCGCACGCTCTGCCACGGTCACGAGCGCGATCCCGGCCGGGATCGCGATGAAGAACGCGCCGGCATGCATCCGACCTCGCCAAGCTGGACGATCCGTCGAATCGGCACTCGATGTCATCGGTACCGAAGGTAGCTCCACTTCGGGTCGGCACCTCCTCACGGTGCCTTATGCTCGCCATGTGACGAAAGCCGATGCCGCCGTCACCCCTCGCGAACCGGCGGGTCACGACAACGGCGACTTCCTGCGCCGAGCCGCTCGCGCCCATCACGAGTCGGCGCTGTTCCTCTCGGGTGGCACCGCACTCGATGGAGGGCTGTCGTACACCGTCGGTCGATTGGCCGACGTGCTCGGCGCGTCACGAGCGTTCTTCGCGATGTGGGCCGAGCGCGGCTACCTGGGTCGAGTGCTCGTCGGCGCCTCGAGCGACGAACAACGCTCCTTCCTGCATCGCCCGCTCCCGGCACTGCCGATCGAGAGCAGGTCGCAAGGCGAAGTCGCTCGCATCACCGACGTCTCCGCGCTCCGGTCGACTCATCCGTGGCTCGCCGATCTGGCCGATGCCGACGATGTCGTGCTGGCCGTCGGCACGTGGGCGGGACAACACCCGACCTGCGTGATCGGGCTCGCCGGACTTCGCCAGCTCGATGACGACCGTCGGCTCGCGCTCGAGGGTTTCCTGATGATGTTGATGGGCGCAGCGATCGGTGAGACGCTCGTACGCCAACGCAATCGCGCCGATCTCCGTCGTGGCGAGGCGTTGGACACGCTCGTCGACGAGTTGGACGGCGAGCGGCGGCGCATCAGCCACGAGATCCACGACGGCGTGCTCCAGAGCGTCAGTTCGATCGCGCACTTCCTGGAGACCCTCTCGGCCTCGTCGGAGTCCGAAGCGACGCGAGCCGTGTTGGAGCGGCTGCGACTCGAGGCCCAGAACTCTGCGATCACGCTGCGTCGGATCGTGAACGACTTCGAGCCCGAACAGCTCGCCGAAGAATCGACGACCGCGCAGATCCGTTCGCTCACCACCCGTGTCACCGACCTCTTCGGGCTCGAGGTGAACGTCGAGATCGGAGACGGCGTCGACGAACTCGCTCTGGCTCGACCGGTGCTCCGCGTGCTGCGCCAGGCACTCGACAACATCATCACTCACGCCGACGCAGCGGTCGTCGGCGTCGAAGCGGTCGCGAGCGCCGACGACGAGTTGACCCTCACGATCGACGATGACGGCACGGGCATCGAGAACGACCATCCGTGGGATCTCGGTGTCGGGCTTCGCTCGATGAACCGGGTCGTCAACGAGCACGGCGGCGTGCTGACGCTCGGTTCACCGCCTCACTCGCCGGGAACGCGCCTGATCGCGACGTTCGCGGTGAACGGTCCGGGACCACGAGTCGCGGCCGAGGTCGATGGCTCCGGGACCGAGCGGAGCGACGTCGACGACGAGGACCTCGTCCAGGCGGTCCGCCAGACGACCCTGTCGCTGCTCGACCAGAACCGCCGGCCGACGATCACGTTGGTCGCTGAATCGATCGGCGTGCCTCGCCGCACGCTCCTTGCGAGATTCGGAACCGCCGATGCCATGATCGTCGACGCCACGACCTCGCTCGCGGATTCGATCGAGAAGCGCTGGGCCGCCTTCGAACCGTTCGATCGGGACGCGCCGCTCGAGACGCGGCTCGACGCGCTCCTCGAGCGCCGGTTCGCGATGGAGGAATGGGGGCGTCCGATCCGGCTGCAGAACCAGCTGGTCGACCCGTCACCGCGTTTCGACGCCGAAGTCCACACCGCCTTTCGACCCGAGTTCTCGATCATGCAGCCGGCCGAGCGCGACCAGACCGGTCGCCTCGTCGCGTGGCTCTTCCGTCCCCGCTCGATCCGCGCCATCATCAGCGACGTCACGGTCGACCCCGCCGTGGCACGAGACACGATCCGATCCGTCGCGGCATCGCTGCTGCGCAACGAGCGGAGCGGCAGCTGAGCTGGCGTCACACGTTCTGGTCCGTGCTCCACGCGGGTCGTAGGCTCGAACCATGGCCGACGATGCAGCCCATGTGACCGATCTCCCCGACGACTGGAACTACACGGAGATGTTCCCGCTGGGCTCGGACGAGACCGAGTATCGGCTCGTGTCGACGGACGGCGTGTCGACGTTCGACACCCCCGAGGGCACCTTCCTCAAGATCGAGCCCGAAGCGATCCGCAGACTCACCGCCGAGGCGATGCGTGACATCGCTCACTACCTCCGGTCGAGCCACCTCCAGCAGCTGCGCAACATCCTCGACGACCCCGAAGCATC
This sequence comes from Ilumatobacteraceae bacterium, assembly GCA_963797925.1. Classification (GTDB taxonomy): domain Bacteria; phylum Actinomycetota; class Acidimicrobiia; order Acidimicrobiales; family Ilumatobacteraceae; genus Ilumatobacter_A. Next base: position 207,778 of record CAWCQZ010000005.1, read on the forward strand.
CGACAACGACCACTTCGTGGCGCTCGACCTCTTGAAGAACGCGTCGATCGCCGCCGGCGGTGTGCTGCCGATGTGCCAGGACACCGGCACTGCGATCGTCAAGGGGAAGAAGGGTCAGATGGTCTTCACCGGCGGTGGCGACGAGGAGCAGATCGCTCACGGCATCGCCGACACCTATCTGACGTCGAACCTGCGGTACAGCCAGATGGCACCGCTCGACATGTACACCGAGAAGAACACCGGCACGAACCTGCCCGCAGAGATCAAGATCAACGCGATCGACGGCGACGCCTACAAGTTCCTGTTCATGGCCAAGGGTGGCGGATCGGCGAACAAGAGCTACCTGTTCCAGGAGACCAAGGCCCTGCTCAACGAGGCCACCCTGCTGCCATGGATCTTCGACAAGATCCAGGCGATCGGCACGTCGGCGTGTCCTCCCTACCACCTCGCGATCGTCATCGGCGGCACGTCGGCCGAGCTCGCCGTCGAGACCGCCAAGCTCGCGCAGCACGAAGCTACCTCGACTCGCTGCCGACCACCGGATCGGAATCGGGTCATGCGTTCCGCGATCTCGATCTCGAGGCGAAGGTCCTCGAACTGGCCCAGAACACCGGCGTCGGCGCTCAGTTCGGCGGGAAGTACTTCTGCCACGACGTCCGGATCATCCGCCTTCCCCGACACGGCGCCTCGTGCCCGGTCGGCATGGCCGTGTCGTGCTCGGCAGATCGTCAGGCGATGGGGAAGATCACCGCTGACGGACTGTTCCTCGAACAACTCGAGACCGATCCGGCTCGCTTCCTGCCCGTCGTCGACTCCGAGGAGCTGCTCGGCACCGAGCCGGTGCACATCGACCTCAACCGGCCGATGGACGAGATCCGCGCCGACCCTCGCAGAGTTGCCCGTGACCACGCAGGTGATGCTGACCGGTCCGATGATCGTCGCACGCGACATCGCTCACGCGAAGATCAAGGAACGCCTCGACGCCGGCGAGGAGATGCCCCAGTACTGGAAGGATCACGCGGTCTACTACGCGGGCCCGGCCAAGACGCCGGAGGGCTACGCGTCCGGTTCGTTCGGCCCGACGACTGCAGGGCGTATGGACTCCTACGTGCCCGAGTTCCAGGCCGCCGGCGGTTCGATGGTGATGCTCGCGAAGGGCAACCGCTCCGAACAGGTCACCGACTCGTGCAATGAAAACGGCGGCTTCTACCTGGGATCGATCGGCGGTCCCGCTGCCCGGTTGGCGCTCGACAACATCAAGCAGGTCGATGTGCTCGAGTACCCGGAGCTGGGGATGGAAGCGATCTGGAAGATCGAGGTCGAGAACTTCCCGGCCTTCATCGTGGTGGACGACAAGGGCAACGACTTCTACGCCAAGGTCCGCGCCGAAGCGTCCATGCCGGTCGGCATCACCAAGCCAGCACGCTCAGCCGACGAGGAGACCGCACACTTCGGTGACGAGGACGCCGCGCCCGACGCATGAAAACGGGCAGAAGTGCCTGGCACTTTCGCCCGTTTTCAGCAAGAGGCGCGGGCGTCGTCGAGTGCGATGCCGGCAGCGTCGGAGGTCACGTCGAGCACGACGTGAGTGATCACCTGGTCCGGTGACTGGTTGATCACGTCGGCGATGCACGCCGCGTCCGGGTCCCGATCACGAGAGGCGAGCGTGCGCTCCAGCAGGTTGGCCGACTCGATGTCACCGTGCCCGAACAGCTCGTCGCCCAGCGCGGCGTCGTCGTCGATCTGTGGAAGGAACGAGCAGCGCAGTCCGTCGTCGGGGAGCGAACGTCGCAGGAACTGATCCGACACCACACGGTCGATGCAGGGCGTCCAGCCCGGGAACGCGGTGTGCCCGACGCCCTCCCAGATGATGTGGACGGCGTCGCCGAGCGCCTCGGCGAAGTCGGGAGCGTGGTAGCCGGGCGTCAGCGGGTCGAACTCCGTGCCGATCACCAGGATCTCCCGCTCGACGTCGACGGAACTCACCGGTTCCATCGGTGCTGCACTCTCGGGGATGCCGTCGCAGAACGACCACTCGGTGATCCACCGGCCGAGGTCCGAGCAGTAGATCATGAAGTTCGCTTCCGAGAAGTCGCTCTCGCCGCCGTCGGAACCGTCTTCGTCCCCCTCGCCGTCCCCGTCCTGGTCCTCGGAGCCGTCGCGATCCTCGTCGCGAGCGATCTCTCCCGCGACCAGCGCCGCCATCGACGAGGCATCGCCGCGGTCGGCGTCTTCGAGCGCTGTGCCCAACAGCTCCCAGTCGCCCGCATAGGTCATCGACGACTCGAGCAGCCGCTCGTAGCTGACGGTGTCGACGAGTTCGGGCTCACCTGCGAAGTCGTTCGTGGACAGCACCGGGATCTGCACACCGAGGTCACCGATCACGGTGGCGGCGTCGAGGCTGAACAAACAGCGATCGGTTGCGTCGCACAGTTCGGCGAATCGGTCGAGCGCTGCGGGCGTGCCATCGTCGGCCAGCCGTGCGAAACCGTCCTCGAACGGTCCATCCGCTGACCCGGCCAGCGGATCTGTCACCCCGTCGAGCACGAACGCTCCGACGCGGTCCGGATGCGCCGCGGCGTACGTCGCACCGAGGATCGAGCCGTACGAGTAGCCGAGGTAGTTGAGCGTGTCCTCGCCGAGCGCGACGCGGATCGCTTCCATGTCGGCGGCCGAGTACGGCGCGGTGAGGAAACCGGCGAGCGGGCCGGTTGCTTCGACGCACGCAGCGATGAACCCTTCGTCACCGGGGACGATGTCGTCGTTGCAGTCGATCCCGGGGAGGGATCGGCCCACGCCGCGCGGGTCCCAGGACACGATGTCGAACGACCGCAGCAGGTCTGCTGGCATCGCTCCACGGAGATTCCACGCAGTCGGCAGGCCGGCAGCGCCCGGTCCGCCCGGGTTGATCAGCATCGCACCGCGGCGCTCACCGGTCGCGGCGTGGCGGGTCAACGCCAGTTCCACATCGGCGTCACCGCCCTCGGCGACTCGACCGTCACCGAAGGGGTCCATCGGGACGACCAGCGTTGCGCACTCCCATCCGGAGGTACCGAGTAGTTCGGTCGACGGGATGTCGAACGGCGCACAGTCACCCCACGCGATCGACGAGGCCGGGGCGGCGACCACCGGCAGGTCGGAGTCCTGCTCGGGAATCGAGGGCTGATCGGTCGGTGGCAGACTCGCCTGGCCGTCAGGGATGACGGGCCCGCTTCCCATCTGGTCCGATCGCTCGACGGCAACCGGTGTCGAAACCGAACAGGCCGCGGCGAGCGCGGCAGCAGCGATCGACATCGCCGCCCAACGAAATCGTGACGTCACTCGGCGGCCAGTTCCCCAGCCAACTCACCGAGGCGTCGCTCGCCTTCGGGAGTCTGACCACCCCGGTCGATGAAGCGCTGCATCGCCTCCTGCGTGCCGTCGCCTCCGAGCGTCACGTTGAACGCTGTGCCCTCGGCGAGCAGGTCGTCGGTCAACGTGCCGTCCGCAGCGACGACGGACGCTTTCGCCGCAGCGACCGCGTGAGCAGGGAACGACGCGATGCGCCTGGCGAGACGATCGACGAACGACGTCAACTCGTCGGCCGGCATCACCCGGTTGACCCATCCCCATCGCTCGGCGGTCGCGGCGTCGATGTCGTCACAGCCGAGGATCGCCTCGAGCGCGCGACCTCTCCCGACGAGGCGGGGAAGCCGAACCGTTCCGCTCCCGCCCGGCAGGATCCCGAGAGCCACTTCGGGCTGGTTGAAGATCGCCGAGGGCGACGCGAAACGCATGTCGCAGCTGAGTGCCAGTTCGCTGCCGCCCCCACCGACTCGCCCGTCGATCTCGGCGATCGTCGGTTTCGGCATGGTCCGCAACGTCTCGCACATCACGTGGAAGTTGTTCAGTTCTGTCGCCGCCGGCTGCTCCGCCGGGAAGCCGAGAATCGCCTCGACATCGAAGTGTGCGATGAACCATTCCGGGTCCGAGGATCGGATGATCACGGCGCGCACCGTGTCGTCGGCGGCCAGGCGCTCGAACTCTGTGGCGAGTTCTCTGAACATCGCCACCGTCATCAGGTTGACTGGCGGGTGCCCGATGGTCACGACGGCCACGCCGTGGACGTCGACATCGGTGGAGATCGTTGTCATCGGTGTCGATTCTGCCCGACGAAAGTGAACGTGGCGCGTCAGAGCAGCTGTTTCACCGCAGCCCGTGTCGCTGCGGCTTCGTCCGGGTTCCCCGGGAACTCGACGACGGCGAAGTCCGTGACCCCGACGTCCGCGAGCGCGCTGATGCGTGTGACGACCTCGTCCGCGGTGCCGGTGATCGCGATGTCCTCCGGGCCCGCAGCGCCTTCACGGTCGAGCATCGCCCGGTAGCTGGGGAGCGAGCCGTAGATCTCGAACACCTGGGCAGCTCGCGCCTTCGCTCCGTCGAAATCGTCGGTGACGCACACCGGCAGTGCGGCGATCACACGCGGCGCTGGACGGTCGACGTCGGCGGCTGCAGCGTTGATCGTCGGGACGATGTGCTCGCCGAGCGTCTTGGGTCCGGTGCACCAGGTGAGGGTGCCGTCGGCCAGCTCGGCGGCCACTTTCAGCATCTGCGGGCCGAGCGCAGCGATCACCGTGCCGAACGGCGACATGCCCGGCGCCTGGATGCCGCCGTGCGTCGTGTAGTCCTCGCCGGCGTAGGAGACCTGCTCGTTACGCGACAGCGGCCCGAGGATGTTCATGTAGTCACGGATGTGGCGGATCGGCTTGTCGTAGCTCATCCCCATCATGTTCTCGATGACGACCTTGTGGCTGAGCCCGATCCCGAGTGTGAGCCGGCCGCCCGACGTGGCGTTCACCGTGTGGCACTGCTGGGCAATCGCCATCGGGTGGCGCGGATACGTCGGAACGACCGACGTGCCGAGCTCGATCCGTGGCACCTCTCGCCCCACGATGGCCAGCGCGGTGAGCGCGTCGTGGCCGAAGATGTTCGGCGCCCAGTAGGACGCGAAGCCGTCGGCCTCGGCCTGCCGGGCCTCGTCGACCACATCGTCGATCGTCCCGTCGTTGACCGTCCCGCCGAAGTATCCGATGCGCATGCGCCGACCGTACTTCGCGTCCGACCCGACGCTCGTCTCCGACTAGCGGACGTCGCTGGACAGGGTGCGCCACATCCCCAGCGCCGACAGCGAGACGGTCCAGGCCATGATGATGCCCACGGTCGGCCACACACCGAAGCTGATCGCTTCGTCGAAGCCGGCGCCTCGGAGCGCGTCGTCGATCAGCAACGCCTGCGTGGCCTGGATCGGCATCAGCGAGGTCAGCCGCAAGTCGATGACCGCCAAAGCGACGACGAAGAGCCCCTCGAGGAAGAAGATCCAGCCCGCCAGGAGGGACACGGCGAGGATCTGATTCCGGAAGATCGAACCGACCGCCATCCCGATCGCCGTGTAGGTCGTCGTGACGAGCGGGATCCCGAGCAGGATGCGAGTCGGCGTCGCACCCCACGGAACGCTCCCGACCCGAATCGACGCCCAGGCCAGCACGATCGCGAGCAGCGCTGCGAGCAGCACGGCGGCGAAGCACAGGCCGAACAGCAGGTACGCGCCGAGCCGAGCCACTGCGTGCGGCCACCGTGTGGGGGAGATGAGGTGATTCAGGTACTCGGTGTCGTGCCGGATCTCGCTCGTTGCCCCGATCGCTCCGATGAAGGTGACCAGCGGGATCGCCACCGCGGCGCCCGACAACAGCCCGGCGACCTGGTTGGCGGACAGGGTCGGATCGCCGTCGCGGAACTCGATCACCAGGAGTTGGGCAGCCGCAGCGAGGAAGGCGACGACCGCAGCGAGACCCAGGAGCACCTTGGGTGTGCGCACCGTCGACAGCTTCATCAGTTCGGCGCGAAGCAACCTCATGCAGGCTCCTGAGACGACGGCGCCCATGCGGTACCGGCAGCGGGCGGCGGGAACGAAGTGCCCGGTGACCGGGGTGGCACACCGACCAGTTGGAAGTAGAGCGATTCGAGGCGCCGCTCCTGCGGGATGAGTTCATGGAGGCGCACGCCCGCCCTCCCGAGCAGTTCGCCGACCTCCCCACTCGACGCAGCAACGTTGAAACGATCCGGCGACGTACCGGCGGTGATGGCGAACCCGGCTGCGGCAAGCGCAGCCCGCGCCTCGTCGGACTGCGGGGTGCAGACGCTGACCTCGGGCGTCAGCCGGTCGGCCAACTCCTTCATCGATGCCGCTGCTCTCAGGCGGCCCTGGCTGATGATCACGATGTCGTCGGCGATCTGCTCGGTCTCGGCGAGAACGTGGCTCGAGAGCAGCACGGTCCGACCTTCGTCGGCCATCGTGCGGAGCAGTCGACGCAACCACAGGACGCCCTCGGGGTCGAGACCGTTCAGTGGCTCGTCCAGGATCAGCACCGGCGGATCGGTGAGCAGGGCCGCGGCCAGGCCGAGTCGTTGCTTCATGCCGGTGGAGAACCCGCCGACCCTCCGGTCGGCGACGTCGCCGAGCTCGCAGAACTCGAGCGTGGCGTCGATCCGGTCCTTTCCGACACCCGACGACGTGGCCAGGATTCGCAGATGATCTCGGGCCCGGCGACCAGGGTGGAACCCGCCGTCGAGGAGCACACCCACGGTGTGGAACGGCTGCTCGAGGTCGTCGTATCGACGCCCACCGATGAGCGCCTCGCCCGACGTCGGTTCGGTCAGCCCGAGCAGCATGCGCAGCGTGGTCGTCTTGCCCGACCCGTTCGGGCCGAGAAAGGCCGTCACCCGCCCGGGCTGGACAGTGAACGACACGTCGTCGACGGCGACGACGTGTCCGAACCGCCTGGTCAATCCTTCGATGGCGATTGCGACCACGGGTTCAACCTAGTTCCAGGTCCCCCGAGGAGACTTCAGGTGCTGGCGACCATGACGTTGTTGGCCGCGATCGCGATGGCGGACACACCGCATCTCCACAGCCGGCAGCGCCGGCATCACGCCATCGCCACGAGGTCGAGCCACTCCTCGTTGAAGTAGTCGACGTCGCCATCGGGCATCAACAGCACCTTGGTCGGCTTCAGCTCTTTGACGAAGTCCTCGTCGTGGCTGACGAAGATGATCGCCCCGGGCCAGTCGATCAGAGCGTTCGCAACGGCGTCTCGTGAGGGTGGGTCGAGGTTGTTGGTCGGTTCGTCGAGCAGCAACAGGTTGTTCTTGCCGGTCATCAGCATCGCCAGCGCCAGCTTCGTCTTCTCGCCGCCCGACAGCGTGCCCGAGTCCTGGAAGACCTTGTCGCCCGAGATCCCGAACATGCCGAGCAGCCCACGCAGGTGGGTGTCGGTCATCTCCACGCCGGGCGGAATCGAGTTGCGCAGGTTGGTCAGCAATGTCTCGTGGATCTCGAGGTTGTCGTGCTCTTGGGCGTAGTAGCCCGCCTGCACCTGGTAGCCGAATTCGAAGTCACCGAGGTCGGCTTCGGTCTCCTCGGCGAGGATCCGCAACAGGCTGGTCTTGCCGGCACCGTTGAGGCCCAGCACGAGGAGACGCTCGCCGCGCCCGAGGTCGAAGTCGATGTCCTCGAACACCGTGACGCCGGCGTATCCCTTGCAGATCGACTCGGCGGTGATCACCGTCTGACCACACGGAGGAGGCGGCGGGAACCGGACGTTGAACGTCTTGGCGTTCTTCGGTGCCTTCACCTTGGTGGATTCGAGGCGGGCGATCTTCTTCTCCATCGAATGCGCCATGGCTGCCTTCGTCGCCTTCGCCCCGAAACGATCGACGACGCCCTGCATCCGGTCGATCTCCTTGGACTGCTGCGCCGCCTTCTTCGTCAGGCGCGCCTCGTCCTCGGCCCGCGACCGCTGGTACTGGGAGTAGGTGCCGCGGTACTCGATCACGTCGCCGGTCTCGTCCTCGCCGGTTCGGTCGAGGTGCAACACACGGGTGATCGCTTCGTCGAGCAGGTCCAGGTCGTGGCTGATGACCAGGAGGGCGCCCTTGTAGTCGCGCATGTACTGGAGCAGCCAGGTCTTGGCGTCGATGTCGAGGTGGTTGGTCGGCTCGTCGAGGCACAGGATGTCGGTGCCGGCGTAGAGGATTCGTGCGAGTTCGACACGGCGACGCTCACCACCGGACAGCACGCTCAGCGGGAGTTCGAGGCGATCGTCGGGCAGGCCGAGTCCGACCGCCATCGCCCGGGCTTCGGAGTCCGCTGCGTAGCCACCGTTGGTGCGGAACGACTCTTCAGCGTTCACGTAGCGCGTGACGTTGCGCTCGTCCGGGTTCTCCTCCATCGCGATCCGGAGCTTCTCCATCCGGATGATCTCTTCGTCGATGCCTTTGCCGGAGAGGATGTGCGTCACGCTGGTGCGCCCATCGAGGTCGCCGTCGATCTTCGGGTCCTGGGGCAGGTACCCGAAGCCGCCCTTGCGCATCACGCTGACCTTCGGTCGGCTCGTTCGCGCCGCCGAGCACCTTGAACAAGCTGGTCTTGCCGGCACCGTTGCGACCGACGATGCCGACCTTGTCCTTGGCCATGACGGTGAAGCTGGCGCGCTCGACGAGGAGCTTGCCACCCACTTCCACCGAGATCGCCTGTGCCTGAAGCATCGCTACAGGCTACGAAGTCCGGCACGCCGTCGGACGTGACCGTCGGCAGCACGAATCGAACGGCCGAGGTCAGCCGCCGGTGGACGAGGTCGTGCCGATGGTCGGTGCCGTCTCGCCGGTGGTTCCGCCCGTGTCACTGCCGCTCGAGCCCGTGGTTCCACCGGTCGTGCCACTCCCGCTGCCCGTCGTTCCACCCGTCGTTCCGGTCGTTCCGGTCGTGGTGCCGCCGCTGCCACCCGTCGTTCCGCTCGTGGTGCCGCCGCTCCCGCCCGTCGCGTCGGTGCCGCCATCACCGGATCCGGTCGTCGTCCCGCCGGTTCCGTCCGTGCCCGTGCCCGTGCCGCCGGTGGTCGTGTCCGTCCCGCCACCGGTGTCGTCACCGCCGGTCGGGTCTGCGCCGGTCGTCGTGCCGCCCGGGTCGCCGCCGCCACCGGTGTCGTCGATTCCACCCGTGTCGTCGTCGCCACCGGTCGTCGATCCGCCGGTCGTGGTGCCGTTGGTCGTGGTGCCGCTGGTGCCGCCGGTCGTTCCCGAGGTGGACCCACCGGATGAACCACCCGACGACGAACCACCCGACGACGAGCCACCCGACGACGACGAACCACCGGACGACGATGCCACCCGATGACGACGAACCGCCCGACGACGAGGAGCCGGAGGACGAACCACCGGACGACGAACCACCGGAGGTCGAGCCACCGCCTCGACTGATCGCCGAATCATCGGTGAAGGACGAACTCAGGCACTCACCTTCCTCGGTGTCGAGTTCACCGAGCGCGACGGCGATCTGTTCGACGAGTACTGCTTCGCCCTGGTTGCCGGGGTGGAGCCCATCTCGGCTGAGCACTCCCGGCGCACGTGCGAGCTTCTCCCAGTCCACGATCGTGACGTTGTCGTAGAGCGAGGCGAGCTCGTCGATGACGTCGTTGACCTCGGCTCCATGGTGGGCGATACTCGGTGACGGTCAGCAACAGCGTGGGCCGGGGCGCCACCCTGAAGAGCAGCTCGCTCAGTTGCTCGTAGTACGTCGTCCTTGTCTCGGCCGTAGTTGCTGCCGAGGTGGATGACCACGGCGTCGAAGTCGTCCTGCTCGTCGCCGACGTCGAGACGCGTCCTCGGCGACCTCGTTGCCGAAGTCGATGAAACGACCGGGTTCGGCGTCGACCTCAACCGACCAGCCGATCGGGTTCAACGCCTCACAGAGTTCTTTGCCGTAGCGGGTCGCCGTGGACGCGAGGATGGAATCGCCGATCACGAGGAGGCGGTTTCCGTTCACCCGCTCGGCGACGGATTCGACCTCGACGCCGTCGTCGTCGACCGGTCGGGTCACGACGACCGAAACCGGTGGCTCGTCGACGACCTCGTCGGGCACCTCGAGCGTCGGGACCGGAATCGTGTCGGGAAGGTTGCCCACGCCGGGGACGGTCGGAAGCGCTGTCGGCGCCGTTTGCTCACTGTCGACCGCATCGGCAGTGCCGCACGCGCCGAGCACGAAGGCGAACGCGACGAAGGAGCGGCGAAGCATCACGTCATTCAACCCGGTTGTGATCGACAAGTCACGTCAGCGTCCACGATCCTCGCCAGCGCGCTTATCGCACCGGGGTTCCCACCCGGGCCCGGACGCGCCGAAGGGCACCGGCGACAGCCGACGCCCTTCGTTGCGTTGCGGTGCGCTCAGTTGCTGTTGGACTTGAGCTGATCGCGGATCTCGGTGAGGAGATCGACCTCGGACGGGCCGGCGACCTCTTCCTCTTCGCTGACCCTCATCTTGTTGTAGGCCTTGACGATCAGGAAGCAGACGAAGCCGACGATCACGAACGTCACGAGCGCGGTGATGAGCATTCCGAACTCGAGGTACGTGGCCTCGAAGGGAAGCTCGGTCGCCGGGTCGATCCCCGCTTCGGCATCAGCGATCTTGATTCGAGCAACGCTGTCGAAGTTCGGCTGGCCGAAGATCGCTGCGACCAGGTTGAGGATGATGCCGTCGACGATCGCAGTGATCACCGGCGCGAAGAAGGTGGCGAGCACGACCGCGATCGCGAGATCGATGAGGTTGCCCTTCATGATGAAGTCTTTGAATTCCTGCAGCATTGTTCTGTTCTCTCCTCGGTTCGTAACGGTTGTCCCGCGCATGCAGTCAAACACACCAGCAAATGTGCCCGCGCACCTCGGCGCCGCATCACCGGACGCACCCCGATGACGACGGTGCCGAGTGATCGGCTGCGCTCAGGTCACCGCCGGTTGCTCGATGGCGGCTGCAGGTGCTGCAGGATCGACTTCACGCCGTCGTCGGCCAGATCGATGGCGTCGGCCCACTCGAACCAGGCGATCTCCTGACTCTCGTCTTCTGGCGGGGCCGGGTCGGCGTCGCCACCATCGAGCAGGTAGCGGGTGTCGAGATGCGTGTGACCGCGTCCACCGGCGTGGACGTCGACGTGGATCAGTTCGGGCACGCCCTCGGCGTCGAGCGGGCCCGCAAAAGCAACGTCCAGACCCGTTTCCTCGTGGGCCTCGCGGAGCGCGGCCTCCCACGGGGTTTCACCAGGATCGATGTGTCCACCCGGTTGCAGCCAGATGCCGAGGCGCTTGTGTTTGAGCAGGAGCACTCCACGCGGCCCCGTGACGATCGCCGAGCCGGTCACATGGACCGAGTCCGCCTCCTGGTCGAGGGGATGCTCCAACGAATCGAGGGCGGAGACGAACCGGTCGATCGACCTGCGTTCCCGGTCGTCGAGCGGAGACGCGTCCCGCGACATCGGCACGAAGTCGAGCGAGCGTCATGGCGCCGTTGTAGCAGCCCACGCCGGCGCTTCGGCGATCCGCTGCGATCGCAAACAACATCGTCGCAATTCGATCTCGACTTTCTTTTCAGTTCGGACATTTCTCGACCGATACATCTCAGGCAAGGCCAATCGGCCGACAAAGCAGATGAATCCGGTTCGGCGGAGCCGGTGGAAGAACCCATGGACAACGACACGATCCTCTCCCATCGAATCCTGATTGCAGTACAAGATCCCGATCTGCGACGCGTGAGCGTTGCCGGTCTCCGGGCCGCTGGATTCTGTGTCAGCGCACCGACCGACGGCGATGCGGCAGTCATGCTCGCCGAGTCGTTCTCTCCCGACATCCTGATCGTCGATTCGATCTCCCCTCCCCAGACGGTCGCCCGCTCTACGAGCGCCTCCGCGAGTCCTCCGAGCAGTACCTGCTGTGCGTCACCGACGACGGGCATCAGATGCGTACCTCGGTACTGCACAGCGGTGCCGACGACGCCGTCTCCTCACCGATCCACGCGGACGAACTCGTCGCCCGATGCCACGCACTGCTGCGGCGCCCGCGCCAGATCCAGCGTCGTGCCGAACCCGTCGTGTCATCGACGCTCGTACTCGGACCGCTGACGATCGATCTCGGTCGTCGTGAAGTGCGTGTCGACGATGAAGAAGTCCAGACGACCCGAATCGAGTTCTCCCTGTTGGAGCAGCTCTGCCGTCGACCGAGCGAGGTGTGCACCCGGGACGATCTTCTCGATGCCGTGTGGGGACCGAAATGGGTCGGCGACAGCCACGTCGTCGACGTTCACTTGTCGAACCTGCGACGCAAGCTCGACAAGGCTACTCCCGGCACGAAGGTGATCCACACCGTTCGCGGTGTCGGCTTCCGCCTCGCCAACGACGTCACCGATGCGTTGGACCTTCCGACTGCATCGCTCGCCGTCTTCGCCTGAGACGGCCTGAAGCTGCCTCGGTCGTCGAGTTCCCCGGGAACCGACCGGCCCCGGCGAACGTCGAACGGTCGTGAAGTTCCTCGGCGCTGTTCTCGTTCCATTGACGCTCACTGCCGCTGCCTGCGGCTCATCTGACGGTTCAGTAGATCGGTCGACCGAGCCTGCCCAGCCGACCGGGTCTGCACCGTCGACCGAGCGTGTGCCTCCAGCCGACGTCGAGGCCCCGGAAGCGATCACGACGAGAGCATTCGGTTCCTCGATCGAGCGATCTGCACCCGATCCGTCCGCTCCGGTCGATGGACTCGTCGGCGGCTTCAACGAGACCGGATTTGCGCTGCTCGATCAACAGCCGACCGGCGAGAACTTCGTGTTCAGCCCGACGAGCATCTTCCACACGCTGCTGATGGCGCGGGGAGCGGCCGACGACGTCACCGCGGCCTCCATCACCGCCGGCCTGTCGATACCCGCTGGCCCCGACGCAGATGCGGCATGGAACGTCGTGGATCAGCAGATGGGGTCGTGGCCGACGCTGGCGTTGGCGAATCGGGTGTGGCCGCGAATCGACGTCGAACCGAGCCAGGCCTGGCTCGACCTGCTCGCCGCTCAGCACGGCACGGACGTCGAGGCACTCGCGTTCGCAGATGACCCTGCAGACAGTCGGGACACGATCAACGAATGGGTCGCGGACCGGACCGAGGACCTGATCCCCGAGGTGCTGCCGGAAGGTTTCGTCACATCCGACACGTCGCTCGTGATGACCGATGCGGTGTACTTCGAGGCCGAGTGGGCCCGGCCTTTCGGTAAGTACGGCACGGTCGACCGCGACTTCACGCTGCTCGACGGGTCGACGATCCCCCTCGAGCTGATGCAGGAGTTGGAAGGCACCGGGATCCGCGGCGTGGGCGACGGCTTCGTTGCTGCCGAACTGGCCTACGAAGGCGATGCGTTCTCGATGTTGATCGTCGTGCCGGACGACGGTCGCTTCGACGAGGTCCGTTCCGGCCTCGACCAAGCGATGCTCGACGAGATCGATGCGACGTTCACCACCGGCCCGTACGAGTTGCTCCTGCCGAAGTGGGAGACGACGTCGACCCTCGACCTCGTGCCGTTCGCAACCGAGATCGGCGCTGCTCCCGGTGCGTACCCGGGCATCTCGCCGGCGTCGCAACTGTCCGGCGCAGTCCACGCTGCGGACATCTCGGTCGACGAGACCGGAACCGTGGCTGCTGCAGCAACTGTGCTGGACTTCCTGGAGTCCGGACCGCCGGAACCGGAGCTGACCGTGGCGGCCGACCAACCGTTCCTCTATGTGATCCGCCACGGGGCCAGTGGCCTGGTCCTCTTCGCCGGACAACTGGTCGACCCGACCTGACGACCTGCCGACCTGGCCTGGCCTGACCCGGTGCAGCGAACCCTTCGGGCGAGCTGAAGTGACGGGCAGCAGATGTTCCCGTGCTCGACCGGATCGGTCGTGGCGCAGTCGATCCCTCGTCGCCGGGCCAGCTCCGACCCCGGGCCGACAGGCGTGCCGAATCGTCTCGCAGCACCTCCGACGAGCCACGTTCCGAATCGTCTCGCAGCACCTCCGACGAGCCGTCCCGAATCGTCTCAACGGGCTGAGTGAGACGATTCGGGATGTTGGAAGGCTCGGTGGTGCGAGACGATTCGGGATGTTGGAGGGCTCGGTGGTGCGAGACGATTCGGGACGTGGCTCGGCCTGCGCGGCGAGACGATTCGGAACGGCCGCTTCCTCCAACTGTGAGGTACCCCCGTGCGCATCCTGGCCAGATGAAACGATTCGGATACGGCGTCTACGTTCCACCAGCCCCACCTCGACAGCTCACCCTCGACGTCAATCGTCGATCTGCTCCTGTCTTCGTGATCGAGTGGAATCTGAGCAGCGCCGCACGTGGCCGCATGGTCCACACGTCCGCCCCGCACACGGCTGCCGCAGCGATCTGGACCTGCCCGGTGTGCAACGCATCGATCCCTCGTCTTCGTCGGGCGGGTCGACATCGCGTCTACTGCACCAACGCTTGTCGCCAACGGGCATACCGGCTTCGCTGCAAGAGCCGCCAGCTGCACCCGATGTCAGCACACTGCGACCCGCGCCCGGCACGGGCGACGACGCGTGACCGCGTCCATGCCATCCGTGAATTCTCCGACGTCTCGAGCGGACGCCGCGACTCCATCGGGCGCGGCATCACCGCATGCGGCGCGTTCGGGCGAATGTCGATCGACACTCCATCACGTTTCGGCCATCTCCGCTTCACATCGATCGAGGGACTCCCCAACCCGAACCGATGCCGCAGATGCGAACAACTCACCGGTATCTCCCCGAGCCCGACAGGCGACGGAGGCACCCCGTGGAGTCAGCGGAGACAGCAGCGACATGGCGCTGACCGCGCTCGAGCGGCATGATTCCACCAACGGGTCAGCGGTAGGTCGCCAGGAGGAACCACTTCTGGTGTTCAGCGATGACGAGGTGGGCTTGTTGGCCAGCTCCATCGTCGTCCACCACCACCTGGAATCGCGCCAGACGCCGATGCTGATCCGGCTCCCACCACTGCTGGTCGACCGGCCACGGTCCAGCCCATGAACGCACACGGCGCGGCGTGCCCTGACGCCACCCATCCGCCTCGCTCCCCAGCAGGAACCTGATCTCGGTTGGTGTTGCCGACACCATTCCACGCCCACTGACCCGCACGACCGCGCCGTCGGCACCGAGCACGTCGAGTGGCAGCGGTTCGTCGAAGATCGTCGTCGGCGACGGTGCGGGCAGGCATCCCGGCCAGGGACCGGAGCGTCCATCGATCCCTGCACCGGTCGCTGTACGCGACACCGCGCGCTCACGTTGATCGAGGTCGACCAGCGTCGCTGGCATCCATCGGTATCGGTCCCCCGGCAGCCGCCCGCCGTGCCAGACCGGCACGGTGACCGCCGCTTCCGACGTCAGCGAGGTGAGCCGCGCCACGGCACGAATCGCTCGGCGATCGGCGTCGGACTGACCACCCCACAGCCCGAGTTGCACCCCTTCGTCGGCACGCACCTCTTCGGGTGAGAGCCGCACGGACGTGACCCCGCCGGTGATCTCGTGAGCGCTGCCTCTCGGCAGGTTGATCCAGGCGTCGAGTTGCCACCGGACCCGCTCGACCATCGCCGCAGCCGACATGCCCGCCGACCGATACCACGATCGCTCGGATCGCTCACCGTGCTCGGTCTCCAACAACACGACCAGCCGAGTGCACACTCTGCCGTCGGCACCGAGCCGTTCGGCGAGTTCGTCGGCCAGTTGCTTGGCGACGAAGACGACCGCATCGGTGTGCGCTGCCGGGTCGTCGAGCACCTTGGCCAGACGACGTTCGGGGGCCGGGTCGGTCGTGTTGGCCGGGCGGATGTCCGCACCGGATGCCAGGCGATGAGCATGCATGCCGACCGGACCGAAACGACCCAGCACGTCGGACGGAGTGAGTGCTGCGAACTCACCGAGGCGACGGACGCCGAGTCGGGCGAACAGGTCGACGAGGTCGGCATCGACCTCGCCGAGCGTCTGCAACCAACCGATCGGGAGCGAAGCGCAGAACTCGGGCGACCCCGACGCCTCGACCACGACCGGGTGCTCGCGGCGCACGGCCAGGCGGGCGGCGATGCTCGCTGCGAAGCGACCGTCGGCCACCCCCACCCCGACCGGTGACGCCATCGCAACTCGACCCACCTCGGCCTGACCTGTCTGGTGACCGAGCACATCGGGGACATCGAGCGCGTCGGAGACGAGACGATGAAGATGCTCGGCCAACGGAACGTCACCGCCGAAATAGCGCGACGGCCCACGAGCCGCCACGCTCAGCCAGCCGGGTTCGACGAGATCGACTCGCGGGGCGATCTCGGCAACGACACGCACGACCGATTCGAACTCGCGAGCATCGCGTGCCGGGTCGTCGTCGAGCAGCACGATGTGCGGGCATCGCTGCTGCGCCTGTCGTCGACGCTGGCCGATCACGACACCTTCTGCAGCAGCCGCAGCCGTGCGAGCAACGACACGATGCGAGCGCATCACTGCAGCAGGGATGTCATGTCGACATCCAGCAGCGGTGACCGGCCAATCGGGGCACCAGATCGTGACCATCCGCATCGGGTCGGCCTGCACCGGGTCAGCGCATCGGGTCAGCCTGCATCGGGTCGGCGTCTGGATCAGCGGCTGCATCAGCGTCGACGACCGTGTCGACTTCGGATCGAGCAGTCATCGGTCAGCCAGCGAGGCGATGATCGTCGCCGACGACCGTGTCGGCCACATCGAGGTTGTCAGCCATCTCGGCGAGCAGTTCGGCCTGCGGGTCGCGCTCCACCACCGCTGGTTGCTCAGCGAGATCGACGACGAGATCCGTCTCAGGGCCGACGGCCGAGGCGGGTGCGAGCGAGCAGACAGCTCGGCCTGCGGCACCTTCGACGAGGAGCGAGACCGTCCGAGACCCAGGGAGTCGGCGGCCACCGGCAGCAACGGTGACGACTCGAGACCGCAGATGGCCCGCCCCGTCCGTCACTCCACTCCACCCGGTGTGCTCGGTCGAGAACACGAGGTCACTGCTCAACGCTCCGGTCTCACCGATGACGACCACGATCGCTCCCTTCTGCTGGACGCGCGTGACGAGCTTGCGCAGAGCTGGTGGACGTCGTTCCCGATTCTGCCCGGCACGGTTCCGACCATCATGCAGTTCGGCGGGCACCTTGGTGACGACCACGTCGAAACCGTCGATCGCTGCTCCCATCACGTCGATCCACGAGGCGACAGCGCCGACACCGGCCGACCGCTCCGATTCGGGGCTGCCCGATTCCACTCGGACGACTCGCTCCAACGGGATCCCGAACTCGCTCGCGGCGTCGGCACCGAAGGTCGCCACGTCGACCATCGCCGCCCATGCCCCTTCGGCGAGCGCCTCGGAGATCAACCCGAACGCAAGCGACGTGTCCGCGACTCCTCGACAGGACAGCACCCGACCACGGACCATGCCCTCGTCGGGCAACAACTGGTCGAAGGGGGCCGCAACCGGCAGCGTCCGCTCGCGGGCCAAGGTGATCGGTTTGACGCGTTCCCCCAGCTCAGCGAGTACGTCACGGAGCGCATCGGACTGCTGCGACCCGGCGCGTCGACCCACTTCAGGTCGCGATGGCGGAGTCGAGAGCGACGGCGTACGATGATCGACAGCGAGTTCCATCGATCGAACAGTATCGAACACTTGTTCGATAATCAAAGCGATCAGTCGATCGTCACCGTGACGGTGATCTCCACGACGTCGCCCACTTCGATGCCTTCGAGATCCCGGACCGACTTCTTCACGGGCAGCAGATAGCTGCTCACCGCATTGTCGGGATAGATCGAGGTCGACCACACCGATGCGCCGATCGATGCCGACACTCGAACGGATCCGAATCCGGGCCGATGCGGGACCAGCGCCTTGATGTCCTCTGCATCGTCGACGGGCAGCGCGACCATCACCCAGAAGTCCCCGTGGCGCGGCGCTCGAAGCGATCCGAAGAACGTGTACGACGCCTCCATGGTCTGGTGCCCGATGACCTGCTGTGTCCTGATGATCCGCAGACGGTCAGTGGGCGAGCAGCAGTTCGTGGAACTGATCGGCACTGGTGGCGCGTGCGTCCGCTCCGAGATCTTCGACGCTGACGTCACCCACCCCACTCCCTCCGACCACGACGAGGACATGCGACTGCGCATCCTTGATCTTGCGACAGCAGTTCTCGACCTCGTCCAGATGCGCCGAGTTGGTCACCGACAGCCCGACCGCCTTGAGTTCCGGCGCACGACGCACTGCATGCACGAACGACTCCGTGGGCGTGTTCGCTCCGAGATCGGTCACGTCCCACCCGTGCAGTCGCATCAGGTCGCCGAGCATCGCCGCCGGCAGACCGTGCGACTCGCCGGCGGGAGCGCCCAGCACGATGCCGCCGAGCGACCTGCCGCGGCGGACACACTGCGAACCGAGCCGCCCGACGATCCGCATCGCGATGCCTGTTGCCTGGTGCTCGATGGCGATGTCGAATTCACCCGCCGCCCACCGGGCACCGATGTGCACCATCGCCGGTGACAGCATGTCGAGATAGACCGAGCGCACGTCCGCGCCCGAGGTCATGGCCGCTTCGATCACACCCCACGCACCTTGAGCGTCCCCGTCGACGAGACGGTCCTCGAGCCGAGCCGCCCACGGGGCCGGCTTGCCGCGAGCCACGGGGCCGGCCGCGGAGCCGTTGCGGAATTCGCTGATCGCTCGATCTGCGACCTGCCACGTGCCGCCCACCTTCACCGCTTCGAGCTGTCCCAACCGCACGTACCGGTACACGGTCATGTAGTGGACGCCGAGTTCGTCGGCAGCTTCTTGGAGGGTGTGGGTGGATGACATCGGCCGAGCGGGTCAGGCTAGGACTCGATGCCGGAACGAGCCTGACTGTGCGCACAACCCGACGCACAGGTCGATGCAGCGGTCGAACGAGCGACCGGTCGGCCTACTTGGCGTTCCAGCGCTTGCGAGCGTCGCGACCACGGACCAGCAGGTGCATCGGCACCTTCTTGGCGGCTTCGGTCAGCGCCGAGTCTCCATCAGCGGCTGCGGCATCGTCACCGCTGCTCTCGGGCTCCTCGGGCTGCAGGTCTTCGAAGCTCGGCGGCTCCACACCTTCACGCCAGTACTGGTACATGTTACGCACCAGGTCAGCGAGGCCTTCGGAGTCGTAGCCCTTTTCGAGATCGACCGTGACGATGTTCGCGTACACGTGCACTCCAGCGACCTTGCCGGTGCCGAAGAGCAGGCGAGCGAGCTCGTCGGACGGCGTGACCCCGTGAGCGTCGAGCACGGAACGGAATCGCTCGTGCCCCTGCCCGGAGAGCGTTCGGTTGAGTTCGAAGCGGATGACGCCAGGCGACGAGCTCGGCTTCTCGGTGACGGCGACCAACTGACCCATGCGGCCCTCAGACTACCGGTTCGGGCCCTCGTGGCCCCGATCTGACCACCTCGGGCAGCAGACGCGCTGATTTCGTTCAGGTTCCGGCGAGGGCTGGGCGAGCCACGTCGGGAAAGCGGTCCGGCGTGGTCGACATCACGGTGGCGCCGAGCGCTGCGAGTGCTGCGGCGTTCTCGTGGTCGTGGGCCGGCGTGCCCTCGTCGCTCAATGCGAGCAGCACCACGACGGTGACGCCGGAGCGACGAACTCGCCGACCCGCCGGCGCATCAGCGTCACCGTTGCCACCTTCGAACAGGTCGGAGATGAGGAACAGCACCGACTTCCGCGGACGCTCGATGATCGCGGGTGCAGTAGTGTGAGCACCCCGGCGATGTCGGTGCCGCCGCCGAGCTGCACCCCGAACAGCACCTCGACCGGGTCGTGGAGGAACGGCGTGAGGTCCGTGATCGACGTGTCGAACGCGAGGAACGTGGTCCGCAACGTCGGCAACTGAGCGAGCACACCGGCGAACAGCGAGGCGTAGACGACCGAGTCGGCCATCGACCCCGACTGGTCGACGGCGATCACGACATCGCGAGCAAGGCTCTGTTGTCGTCGCCCGTGGCCGATCAGTCGCTCGGGGACCAGCGTGTTGTGCTCGGGCAGCCAGTGGCGCAGGTTGGCCTGGATGGTGTGCGGCCAGTCGATGTCGCCCGGTCGCGGGTCGACGCGT
The DNA here is from genome assembly GCA_963797925.1 of Ilumatobacteraceae bacterium. GTDB lineage: Bacteria > Actinomycetota > Acidimicrobiia > Acidimicrobiales > Ilumatobacteraceae > Ilumatobacter_A. The sequence continues at coordinate 227,766 of CAWCQZ010000005.1, forward strand.
CCGGGTGGCCCGGGCGAGCGCTCCGCGGACCGCCTGACGGGTCTGGTCGGTCGAGCCGCTGTTCGATGTCGGCGAGCACACGGGCGATCACCTGTCGGGCCGTCGCACGGGTCTCGTCGGGAAGCACCCGGTTGAGTTCGACGAGCATCGTGACGAGTCCGATGTCCGGCTCGATCGAGTCGAGCAGTTCCGGTTCGAGCAGCAGTCTGACGAAGATCGAGTCGCTCGACGGCGTCGCGCTGGAGGACCTGCACCACCGGTTTGGGGAAGTACGTCCGGATGTCGCCGAGCCATCGCACGACCCCGGGCTTCGAGCGGCCGAGGCCACCAGCTCGTGAGCCCGCGGCGCGTCGGCCGCTGTCGGTCTGTTCACGGTCGTAGAGCGCGCCGAGCGCTGCATCGATGCGTGCGTCGTCGCCGGCCAGTCGTTCGCCGCCACGGTCGCCGCCCGCGCCCGAACGATCTCCTCCGGCACCATCCGTACCGCCCGATTCCGCTCCCGAACCGTCGGACCCTCCCCCGGTGTCTCCATCCGGTGCATCGCCACCGTCGTCAGGTCCAGCCCCGCTGCCGTCACCGTCACCTTCACCAGCACCGTCACCGTCGCCCGCGCCTGTTGTCGGATCGTCCGCCGTGGCGTCCTCGGCCGCGCCGCCCAGCACCAGGCGCCAGCGACGCCGACGTTCCGCCTCCGACACCTGCATCGACATCGCATCGACGTCGCCCACCAGGTCACCGCTCATGCGCTCACCGCTTCGTCGTCGGCGAGTTCGGCGATCGGGATGCCGAGCAGGTGACGGACCGTGACGAGCACGTCGTGGGCGCGAGCCGCATCCACGTCGGCTCCGAAACCGGAGGGTCGACGCATCGTGCCACCGATCAGCAACGTCATGATCTGGCGACGTTCGGCGGGTTCGAATGCTCCGAACGTTCGCCGAAGGAGCGCAACGACGGCATCGAACGAATCGATCGTGAGCGATGACAACCATCGGTCGACCACGCCGAGCAGGTCGGCGTCGTGCACCAGCACCGTCCCCGAGCCGGCGAGGAACCCTTCGACGAACGAAGCGCCGACGTTCGGTGGCGTCCCGGCGCTCAACGCCTGGGAGAGTCGACGCTCCACGTCACCCGCATTCCACGAACCGGCGTCGTGGAGCAGGCGGGTCGCCCGCCCACAGATCAGTCCGTGACGCATGGAGTGCCGATCGGCGAGCTGCGCGAGCACTGCCGGGTAGGCCGTTCGTCGAGCGTCGTGGTCGAGCATCGCCAGGGCGGTCTGCACCGCCGTGAGCCGCTCGACCATCCGCGCTGCCGCATCGTCGTCGAGGGATGCGCACGCCGGGACCAGCCCGGCGAGGACACGGACGACGATCCCGTCGAACACATCGGCGAGGGCGGTGGCGTCGGTGCCGCGTACGTCGCCGTAGCGCAGCGCGTTCGCGAGCGGCACCACGACGTCCATCAGCCGACCGACGTCCGGATCGGTGGCGGCTCGGTCGGCGAGGCGTCGAACGCTGGGCGCGACCGCGTCGGGAAGATCGGCGAACAGGCCCGACTCCAACACTCCGACGAGTTCGGCGAGCCCGGTTGCTTCGCGACCACGTTCGATCAGCCGTGCGGTGGCAGCCGATTCGACGGTGCTGCCGTACCCCGACCTCTCGACGAGCCGCACGGACAGTTCGGGCTCCCACGCGACCCGCCAGGTCTCGCGGAACGTTCCCGACGATCCCCGCCCCTCGTCGGGCACACCCCACGGCACGCCGAGCGCCAGGAGACGATGCAGCAGGTGCGACTTGCGGCGGCCGGTCGGCGTGCGGAGATCGATCTCGACGGTCTTGGTCGCCGCCACCGGCTTGAGGCGGGCCGTCTTCTGTGCTCGGGCCAGGTCGCGTGCGAGCGGCACCTGTGGCGCTCCGTCGGGGACCGTCCCCAACGCGTCGCCGATCACCAGCTCGGTTCGAACGAGATCGACGCTGCCCATCACGGCGTCGGCCGCGTCGAGCACCTCGCGGAGACCGGGTCGTGGGCGACCACGCATCGTCGCGAGCGCCTCGGTCGAGTCGCGTCCCGGCGATGAGGTGATCGGGTGATGCGGACAGGCCGCGCTCGCGTAGCAGCCGTGCCGCATCCACGAGGAAGCGTGCGACGCCATCAGCACCCGGATGCTCGAACACGTGGCGATACCAACCGGGGCTGTCGACGCCTGCCCCGTACCCCGACGCCGTGGTCAGCCGCCGGTGCGTCCACGGCACCCAGGCAGCCGCGACCTTGATCCGAGCGAGCCCGCGCAGCGTCGCATTGTCGGTCGAGGCGGTCCGCCCCTCGAGGTCCAGTGCCGGCACGTGCCAGGCGCCGCACACGACGGCGATGCGCTCGAACCCGTCCTTCGTCGCCTGACGGATCGCACGCCGCATGTGCGCTTCGCGACGCTCCTCCCCTGCCGACGTGACCGTTCCCGCCCGAGCTGCATCCATGGCTTCGGCGACTGCGTCGAACGCCGGCGCGCCGTCCCGCGATGCTCGATGACGTCCTCCCACCAGCGCTCCGGGTCGGGGTCACCCGCTGCGGCGGCGAGCGCACGCAACGGATCGGGCGGCGCATGTGTCAGCGAGCAGTTCGTCGTCGGGGTCTGCGGCGAAGGTCACGGCCATCGGTAGGTCGATCGCACGCACCGCGACGTCGTCTCGCATTCGCCCACGACACCGCCTGCCACTCGGGACTGAACGACGCGAAGGGTGCGAAGATCGCTCGGCCCGGCTCGTTGGCCACGTAGCCGAGCAGCGCGACCGGCGGCGTCAGGCCCGGTTCACCGATCCAGCGCAGCGCCGACTCGACGTCGGCGGGTGCTTCGACGAGTACGACATCGGGCTGCAGCTCGTCGAGTGCAGCGACCACAGAGCGCGCCGATCCGGGTCCGTGGTGGCGGATGCCCAGCAGGTGAACGGTCGCTCTCGAGGTCACGGATCGGCCTGACCGGTCAGACGTCGAGGTCCCGGCAGGCCTCGTAGAACGCGCCCCAGTCGGCGCGGTCACGAACGACGCCTTCGAGGTACTCGCGCCACGCGACGGCGTCGTGGATCGGGTCGCTGACCACGGCGCCGACGATCCCGGCGGCGATGTCGGTCGGGCCGAGCGTCCCGTCGCCGAAGTGAGCGGCGAGCGCGGTTCCGTTGGTGATCACCGAGATCGCCTCCGCTGTGGAGAGCGTGCCGCTCGGAATCTTGAGCGTCGTGCGTTCGTCTGCGGTCACGCCGGACCGCAACTCGCGGAAGATCGTCACGACGCGACGGATCTCGTCGGCAGCGGCCGGCACCTCGGGCAGCGCCAAGGCGCGACCCGAACTCGGCGACGCGCTGCGACACGATCGCGATCTCCTCCTCGACCGTGGCCGGCAGCGGCAGCACGACGGTGTTGAAGCGGCGCCGCAGCGCAGAGGACATGTCGTTGACGCCGCGATCACGGTCGTTCGCCGTGGCGATCACGTTGAACCCCTGCACGGCGGACAGTTCGGTGTCCAGTTCCGGGATCGGCAGCACCTTCTCCGACAGCACGGTGACCAGTGCGTCCTGCACTTCGGGAGGCATACGGGTGAGTTCCTCGACGCGCACGATCGCGCCGCGGGACATGCCACGGTGGATCGGGCTCGGCACGAGCGCAGCGGGCGACGGGCCTTCGGCGAGCAGTCGTGCGTAGTTCCAGCCGTACCGCAGCGTCTCTTCCGTGGTGCCCGCCGTGCCTTGGATGAGCAGCGTCGAGTCACCACTGATCGCCGCTGCCAGGTGCTCGCCGACCCACGTCTTGGCCGTTCCGGGCACGCCGAGCAGCAGGACTGCACGGTCGGTGGCGAGGGTCGCCGTGGCGATCTCGATGAGTCGACGCGCACCGACGTACTTCGGCACGATCACCGTGCCGTCGGCGAGCTGCCCGCCCATCAGGTAGGTCACGACCGCCCACGGCGACAGCTTCCAGCCGGGTGGTCGGGGACGATCGTCGGTGGCGGCGAGTGCTGTCAGTTCGTGGGCGTACTCGTCTTCGGCGTGCGGCCGCAGCACGGCGGTGGCGGGCGTGTCGCTCATTGAGTGCGACGTTACCGAGACCGCAGCGTCGCTCACAGACGGGCGAGTTCGTCGAGCATGCGGTGGCGGGTGGTCGCCAGATCGGCCAACACGGAGGCGAGACCGCGCCCCGGTGACGACGGGTCGACCGCATCGAGCACGTCGGCGATGTCCACCAGTGCGGCCGGCGAGCACCGCGCCAGCACGTTGATCAGGACCGCTCGGTGCGCTTCGCCGAATGCTCGCTCCTCGAGGCCGACGGCGATGGTCCCCCCGATCTCGGCGCCGGTGGCGTCGAGCAGCGGAGCGAGATCCGGAGGGACGGGCAGGTCCGGCAGCATCGCGAGCCGCTCGAGCTCGACCTGGGTGGGTGGTCGCATGTTCGCCGGCTCGAGTTCGGGGAGATGCTCGACGAGCCACGGCGCGAGCTGCCCGGCGGCGACGAGCGCTCGTGCGCGACGGACCGGGTCGCGTCGCTGTCGTTGCAGAACGCTGGGCACGACGTCGGGAGCGAGGCGCCATCCCTGTTCGATCAACGTGAGCATCCACTCGTCTTCGAGCACGGGCCACGAGGTGATGATGTGCTTCCACCGTGCAACCGCAGCCGGCGTGCACGGTGGCCGAGCGTCGTCGCCGGGTCGAGCGAGTGGGGCGACCGGTGGCCCTGGCAGGACGCCGGCGCGCCGGACCGCGGTGCACGCTGCGACCTGCGCGAGCATCCGCGCCGACGGGTCGGCACGCACGGAGTCCGCCACGAGATCACCGAGTTCCCCATGTGCGATCGGTGGGTCTCGTCGATCGGTTCCGAGGAGCGCGGTGGTGACGAGCTCGCGCCAGTGGTCGTCGATCGTCATCGCGACGCTGCCGTTCCGACGGACGAGGCGCCGACGAAGGAGGTGTCGGCACGAGGACCGACGTCGATCGAGCGATCGTCGAGGTGGATGGCGAGCGGGACGACACCGTGCGGCGTCCATTCGATGGTCAGATCGACGGGCGCTCCACCCGACGCTGCGAGCATGCTCGCGAGCCCATCGTCGCCGGCACGACGGGGGCGCGTCTCGACCGCGAGGAGCGGGAGCGATCCGGTCTCGTCGGTCAGGCACCATCCGCTCGCCGTCCGGCTCACCGCAGCGGTCACCGACGACGGGAGGCGGTCGAGCCATGGTTCGGCGACCAGCATCCGCCCGATCTCGTCGCACGCCTCGACCACGGTCTGGCCCGGCGGTCGACCGGCTCGTGGACCGACCGACGGCTCGTTCGGGAACATCAGGTCGACAGGATCGGCGTGCTGAGTACCGAGCAGCGCTCGCAGCGCCGGGCCGGGGTATCGATGCAGGTCGGCATGGACCGTGGTTCCGACCACCAGGCTCTCGTCGAGGCTCTGTTGGTACGCGGCGAACGAGAGCAGCAGCGCCCACCGCCCGCTCGACTCGCCGCGCAACCAGTGCCGGCGGACCTCGATGCGGTCCTCGCGCTGATCGCTGCGCCCCGCCACGACCCAGTCGTCGGTGTCGGGGACGCCGCCGAGCACGTCGGCCTTGCGGACCTGCCACCCGACGGTCGTCGCCACCGAGTCCGCGAGTGGGTCGGGCAACGAGCCGAGCCGTCGCCCTGCCTGGGAGAGCAGGTGCAGCAGGCCGAGTTCCGCGAGCACGTCGTCGTGCCAGGTGGCGGAGGCGCCGACCAGCCCGGCGAGCCGCCTGATCCGATTGGCGAGGCTGCCCGCCTGTGCATCGACGAGGCGCGCCGCGAGGTCGTCCCACGTGGCGTAGCGAGCGAGCGCCGGGTCGGCGAGTCCGGTGCGGATGCGGTCGTCGAGCCACCGATCGAGTTCGGTGAGCCCGGCGAACATCCGCTCGACGCGTTCGTCACGAGCATCGTTGCGCTCGTCCTCCGGAGGAGGTTCGGGTGTCGGTGCATCGTCAGGGCGCCCACCGTCGTCCGGCTGCGTGTCTGGCGCTGCCGACTCGCCACCGGCGCCTGCCCCGTCGGTCGACCCGGCCGATTCGGACTCGGCTGGGGTCGTCCTCGCCGAGATCCTCCTGGCGATCCAGGTCTCGACGGCCGGGGCCGGGGTGCCGGGCGGAACCTGGTCCCGGACCCACAGCAGGAGCAGTGCGAGCGCGTGTTTGCACGGGGTCTTGCGACTCGGGCACGTACAGCGGAAGCCGACACCGACGTGGTCGATCGCCGTGTCGTACGGCTCGGCGCCGCTCCCCTGGCACGATCCCCAGAGGACTCGCTCGTCGGCGCCCGATCCGCTCCAACGTTGCTGGAGTCGCGAGCGGTTGTGCAGCGGTGACGGCAGCGGGCGACGGTGCCACCGCTTCGACCTGCTCGACCGACCACCTCACCTCGTCGAACGTATCTCCCACGCTCGGCTTGTGGTCGATCTGGTGCGACCCATCCATCGGGATCCATGTCAGCGCAGACGCGCCGCAATCACGGAAGGGCTGACACGAATCGACGCTCTCGAAGTCGCGCACCGGTGCGAGATCGGCGATGATGGACCGATGTCGATGCGGGTGATGACGTGGAACCTGTGGTGGCACTTCGGTCCGTGGGAGCAACGCCAGCCGCTGATCCTGGACGCCGTCCGCTCGGCCGACCCGGACGTCGTCTGCCTCCAGGAGGTGTGGTCGAACGAGGACGACGACCAACTCGACCACCTCGCCGACGCTCTCGAGATGTATGCCGTGCGAACCGACCCGGTGTTCTACGGCGGTCAGTCGTTCGGCAACGCGGTGATGTCCCGCTGGCCCGTCGAACGCATCGCCGACGAGCGATTGCCGCGTGCCGACGGCGAGCCGAGCCATCGTCGAATCGTCGCTGCGGCGATCGACACGCCGTTCGGCCGGTGGCCCGTGGCATCGACCCATCTCGATCACCGCTTCGATCGGTCGGCTGATCGCTGCGCGCAGGTCCGACGCATGATGGAACTCGCGATCGAGTGGCGTGGCGACCCCACCGCCGACCTGCCGGTGATCGTCGGCGCCGACGTCAACGCCGTAGCGGACACCGACGAGGTTCGGCTTGCGACGGGTCGATCCGCTGGAGTCGACGGCATCGTGTTCTCCGATGTGTGGGAGCAGGTCGGCGACGGGTCGGGTGCGACCTGGCTCCGCGAGAATCCGTACTCACCGGACTCGGCCTGGCCGAACCGGCGACTGGACTATCTGCTCGTGTCCTGGCCGCGCCCGAAGCCGGTCGGCAACCCGATCCGGGCCTGGCTCGTCGGGCACGGCGGCGACGCCGAGGTCTGGCCCAGCGACCACCTCGCGCTCGTCGCCGACGTCGTGACCCCGGATCACTGATGGTCGACCGGGTCAGCTGAGGTCGAGGCGGGCGACGGTCTCGCCCTCGTCGAACTCGCCGGTCGGTTCGAAGCCACGACCGACGTACAGCGGTGCCGGGGAGCCGGGCCCGTCGACCCAGCTCAGATGGAGCGCATCTGCGCCGAGCGACCGGGCGCGTTCGATCAACAGATCGAGGACGCGCCCGCCGATGCCGCGCCGCTGATGCATCCGGTCGATCAACAGGCGTCGGAGGTAGAACCCCGACTGTCCCGGCGTCGGCTCCGTGGCCATGACGAAGCCCACGAGCTCGCCGTCGGCTTCGACACCTCGGTACCAGGACACGACCGGTTCGCCACCGCGGATCTTCGGGACGAGTGCGTCAGCGAACGACTGTGGCACCGTCGACACGAAGCGCTGCTGGCTCCGGTGGGTCGCCATCCGCTCGACCGGGACGAGGTTCTCGCGAGTGATCTCGACGAACCCGACGGCCGTCGGTGGGACGGACGAACGAGCAACCCAGGCGGTCCAGTCGTCCCGCGTCATCGCGAAGATCCAGTCGTCCGAGTTCTCGTCACCGACCCAGTACGAGTTGCGGGTGTGTCCTTCGAAGACCATGCCGATCCGCTCCGCCACTCGCACCGACGCCAGATTGTCCGGGTGCGTCATCGCCTGGACCCGCGTCACCCCGACCGATTCGAACAGCCAGGTCGCCAACGTTGCCGCCGCTTCGGTCGCGACGCCTCGACCACGCTGCGTCGCGTCGATCGACCAGCCGATCTCGGCGCATCGGCCGGCAAACGTCAGACCGAGTGCGAGATCACCGATCGGCAGCCCGGTCACGGCATCGTCGATCGCGAACTGGATCCAGCCGTCGGGAGGGGGTGCGGCATCGAAGCCGACCATCTCGTCGACCAACTGCTGCGCCTTCTCCTTCGGGTACGGCAGAGTCCAGTTCTGGAACTCGGCGGTCGACGTGTCGTTGCGGCGCTTCCACAGTGGGTCGACGTCATCCAGACGAAGCGGTCGGATCGCGAGCCGATCGGTCAGCAACGGTTCGAACCGCGGGACACTCATCGGCCCAGTCTTTCGCAACCGTCGACCATCGGCGGCCAGGTTCGTGCCTGGCGCACCCGACTCAGCGGGCGGAGAGGGCGACGGGGGTGACGGCGTCGGATGCCTGCTTGGCGTGGTAGCTGCTGCGAGTCGAGCGGGCTGGCCTCGACGTGGCCGATGCCGAACGACTCGCCGATCTGCTTCCAACGGTCGAATTCGGCCGGTTCGGCGTACCGGGCGATCGGCAGGTGATGCGACGTGGGCCGCAGGTACTGACCGATGGTGACGATGTCCACGCCGAGGTCCGCGAGGTCGGACGAGCAGCCCGACGATCTCGTCGTCGGTCTCGCCGAGCCCCGCCATGAACCCGGTCTTCGTGGTGAGGCCTGCCGCCTTGGCTCGGGCAAGGACGCCGAGCGAGCGGGCGTAGCCGGCCGAGGGGCGAACAGCTCGCTGCAGCCGGGCGACGGTCTCGACGTTGTGGTTCATCACGTCGGGTCGCGACGCGAACAGCAGGTCGAGCGATGCGTCGTCACCCTTCGCGTCGGAGATCAGCGTTTCGATGCGTGCCTGTGGTCGACGCAGACGGATGGCGTCGACGCATGCGGCGACGTGGGCCATGCCACCGTCGGCGAGGTCGTCACGGGCGACCATCGTGAGTACAGCGTGATCCAGTTCCATCCGGTCGATCGCCTCGGCGACCCGACCCGGTTCGTCGGCCGCGGGCCCGAGCGGCTTGCGGGTGTCGACGAGGCAGAAGCCGCAGGCGCGGGTGCAGCGCTCGCCGAGCACCATGAACGTGGCGGTGCCGTCGGACCAGCAGTCGGACAGGTTCGGGCAGCCGGCGTCTTCGCAGACCGTGACGAGATCGAGCGAGCGGATGGTCTTCTTCAGCTCCATCACCTCGGGGCCGAGCTCGACCTTCGGGCGCAGCCAGTCCGGCTTGCGGGTCTCGATCGAGAGTCCGTCGGTCACGCCGGCGGCCTCCATCCGCGCCGCGGAGCGAGAGGACACGAGCTTGACCTGTTCGCCGGGGCCTTCGCCGCGGCTGAACGCCGTGAGGTCGCGGCCGTCAGCCGCGTGCGCCACGCGACGTCCTGTCGTTCCACGGAGCCGGCCGACCAGCGTTGCGCAGCGAGCCGGGCGACGACGTCGGAGACCTCGCGCATCGTCACGTCGACGCCTTCTTCGGCGAGCGACGTGACCGGCTTGTCACCGATGCCGCACGGCACGATGTGCTCTCGCATGTAGGTCAGGTCGGTGGTGACGTTGAGCGCGAAGCCGTGCATCGTCCGTCGCGACGCAGCCGGACCCCGATGGCACAGATCTTGCGTTCCTGCGGCGTGCCGGGATCCAGCCAGACACCGGCGAACCCGGTCGAGCCGACCCGCGGTCGACAGGCCCAGTTCGTGCAGCGTGTCGATGATCAACTCTTCGACCCCGCACACGTGGTCGGAGGCGCCGAGCGAGTTCTCGACGTTGAGGATCGGGTAGCCGACGAGCTGACCGGGGCCGTGGTACGTGATGTCGCCACCACGCTTGACCGCGACGAGTTCCGCTCCGACGGCAGCCGGTTCGCATCGCAGATTCGTGGTCGAGGTCGGCCGTGCGCCCGTAGGTGAACACGTGCGGGTGTTCGAGCAGCAGGAGATGCTGCCCGGTGCCGTGCTCGAACAACGACTGCTGGACTGCGAGCGCCTCGCGATACGGCACCGTGCCGAGCCAACGAACGGCGAGCGCGTCCCTGCCGGTGTCCGACACCGGGAGGGACGCAACGGGCTGGCTCAGAACTCGGCCGACCAGTCCTTCGTCTCCAGGATCTCCTTCACCTTCTTGAGGAAGCCGGCGGCGTAGGCGCCGTCGAAGGCCCGGTGGTCCCAGGCTCATGGCGATGTTGCCGACCGGATGGATCGCGATGGCTTCGCATGCCGCCCTGGCCGATCGCCACGACGGGCTTGCGCACGATCGCGTCGGTCGAGATGATGCCGACCTGCGGCTGGTTGATGATCGGCATGGTGAGCACCGAGCCGGCGGAGCCGTTGTTCGAGATCGTGAACGTGCCACCCGAGATCTCGTCCGGAGCGAGCTTGCGGTTGCGGGCACGATCGGCGAGATCGGAGATCTCCGAAGCGATTGCACCGAGGCGCTTCGTCTCGGCGTCGCGGATCACCGGGGCGAGCAGACCCTCGTAGTCGAGGTCGACGGCGATGCCGAGATCGATGTAGTTGTGCACGACCAGTTCGTCGTCCGACACGCTCGCGTTGAGGTGCGGGAACTCGCTGAGCGCATCGATGATCGCGCGTGCGATGAACGGCAGGTACGTGAGGCTGAAGCCGTGCTGCGCCTTCCATTCGGTCTTCTTGGCGGCACGCGACGATGTCGACGTTCGCGAAGTCGACTTCGACGACGCTGAAGGCGTGCGGGCTGACGGCCTTGCTCATCACCATGTGGTCGCCGGTGAGCTGGCGGATCTTGGACAGGCGGACCGCAGAGTCGCGTTCGCCGACGGCGACCGAGGGAGCGGAGGGGGCCGGGCAGCTGGGGCCGGTGCGGGAGCGGACGCCGGAGCCTGCTCGCGGGCGGGCGAGGACGAACCCGGGTCCGGCGCAACGGCACCGGCTGCGGGCGCCGTCGGCTGCTCGGCCGACGCCTCCGGTCCGCCTTGCGGCACGGAGGCGGCGTCGGGAGCCTGCTTCGTGGCGCCGGTGGCGTCGATGTGATCGAGCACGTCGTCGCGAGTGATCCGGCCGCCGGGGCCGGTTCCGGTGACCTCATCCGGGTTCAACGCGTGCTCGTTGACGAGGCGTCGCACGACGGGCGAGAGCAGGCGGTTGTCGCCGGCTTGTGCGGTCGCAGCGGGCGCCGACTCGGCGGCCGCCGGTGCGGGCTCGGGTTGCTGGTGCCGGGGCCGCTTCCGCTGCGGGCGCTTCCTCGGGCTGCTGCTCAGGAGCGGGCTCCGGCTCGGCTGCTGCGGGCGCTTCCTCGGCGGCGGGCTCTGGATCGGCAGCCGGAGCTGCGTCTCCGTCACCGACGACCGCGATCACGGTGCCGACTTCGACCGTCTCGCCTTCCTCGGCGCGGATCTCGGTGAGGGTGCCCGACACGGGCGACGGCACCTCGGTGTCGACCTTGTCGGTCGAGACTTCGAAGAGGGGCTCGTCTTCGGCCACGGTGTCACCAACGGCCTTGAACCACTGCGTGATCGTGCCTTCGGTGACGGTTTCGCCGAGCTGCGGGAGGGTGACGTCTGCCATGTCGTTGTTGTCCTTGTTGCGGGAATGAGATCGATGCTTGGAATGCGGTGAGTTGGAGCGTTGGTGATTCGGTCAGCCGTTGAAGCTTCGGCCGGTGAGCGAGAGCACGGTCTCTCCGAACAACTCGCTCAAACTCGGGTGAGGCTGGATGAATTCGGCGATCTCGTCGACCGTGGCCTCCCAGTTCACGGCGAGGTAGCCGCCGGACAGCTGCTCGGTGACCCACGGGCCGACCATGTGCACGCCCAGGATCTGGCCAGCGGTGCCGTCGGCGCGCTTCTTGGCGATGATCTTCACGAGGCCTTCGGTCTCGCCGAGGATCATGGCCCGACTGTTGAACTTGTACGGATGCTTGGCGACGACGACGTCGTGACCGGCGTCTTTGGCCTGCTGCTCGTCCGGCCCGGCCCACGCGACCTCGGGGTGGCAGTAGATGGCCCACGGCACCCGGTCGTACATGACCGGCATCGGCGACTCGCCGAGCAGATGCTTGATGACCAGGATCGCTTCGGCGTAGCCGACGTGCGCGAGCTGCGGGGTGTTGATCAGGTCACCGACGGCGTACACGCCTTCCTCGCCGGTCTGGCAGAACTCGTCGACGCACGACGAAGCCACGTTCGTCGACCACGACGCCGGTGCCGTCGAGGCCGAGTTCGTCGGCGAAGGGGCGACGTCCGACCGATACCACGACGGCGTCGACCTCGACCGATTCGCCGTCACCGAAGGCGACCGTCGTACCGCCCGAGTCGTTCGGTGTGTGGCCATTGACCATGACGCCGGTCTTGATGGCGATCTTCTTCTTCTTGAAGACCTTCTCGACGACCTTGGCGACGTCCTTGTCGAGACCCGGCAGGATCTTCGGGAGGCCCTCGAGGATGGTCACCTCCGAGCCGAGGTCGGCGAAGGTCGAGGCGAACTCGCAGCCGATGGCCCCACCGCCGATGACGGCGACACGTGCGGGCAGCGTGTCGAGGTCGAGCACCTCGTCGCTGGTCATGATCGGGCCGCCCCGTTCGAAGTTCGGGATCAGGCGAGGGCACGGAGCCCGACGCGAGGATCACGAAGTCGCCGGTGATCGTGGCTGCAACCGCCGTCACCGAGCTCGATGTTCGACGGTGCTACCGGCTGCGAGTGCGCCGACGCCGTTGAACACCTCGACCTTGCGGCCCTTGCACATCTGGCCGATGCCACCGACGAGTTGCTTGACGATGCCCTGCTTGCGCTCCTGCGTCTTCGCGAAGGCGACGCTCGCCTTGCCGCCGGTCTCGATGCCGAAATCGTCGGCGTGATCGACGTGTCGCTTCACCGCAGCGGTTTCGAGGAACGCCTTGGCGGGAATGCAGCCGCGGTTCAGGCAGGTGCCCCCGAGCGCGTCCTTCTCGACGAGGGCCACGTTGAGCCCTGCGGATGCACCGTAGAGGGCGGCGGAGTAGCCGCCGGGACCGCCGCCGATGACGACGAGATCGAAGTGGTCGGATTGTTCGCTCACGACGTTCACCGTAGCGCTCCGGCGGCCCCGCGTCGCCGGTCGCACTCAAGTGACCGGCCGGTAACCGGTACGGCCGCCACCATGACCTCCGTCACCGCGAGTGGCCCGGTGCTGCCCGGCGTGAAGGTGAGGGTGGAGGGCGCGATCCTCCGACGGTCCTCACCCGACCGACGCCGTGCGTCAGACGAGTCGCCACCTGGCCTGATCCTCGCCGCGACGGATCACGAGCACTCGGCTGGATCCCTCCGATGCGCTGACGTCGAAGTCGATCGAGCAGGTCTGGGTCTCGACCGTCAGTCCCGAGCAGCGCCCGTCTGCCGGACCGTCGACCGGATCGAGGCGCTGGTCGCCGGTGACCAGAGCGAACGCGTCGACGCCTCGCTCGTCGAGGACCCCACCGATCTCGACCTCCACGCGGAGCAATGGCGCCTCGACCGAGCTCCCGAGCACGGTGATCTCGGCGTCGCCGACCTGCACCTGGGTGCCGAGCGGCGAGGCCTCCGTCGTTGCGTCCTGACCCGACAGCTGGAACAGCAGCGACGCCGCCGGCGACCAGGATCATCAGCGCGCAGCCGACGGAGAGGAGCAGGAGCGTCCGCGTCTTCATGCGCCCGCAAGGCTAGGAGGCGGCCAGAACGAACGAACTGCCGAGCGAGGTGACCGTGAACACCGCCGAAACCATGGAACGCAGCGCAGCTCGACGCAGACACCCCTGGCTAGCGTGATCGCATGACCACTCGCTCATCTTTCCGACTGGCCGCATTCGCATGCGCCGCCGGCCTTGCAGGAGTCGCCTGCGGCGGAGCGAGCGGTGGCGACGACGCGTCCGCTCCGGCCGCCGAGTCGGCGCCCAGCGACATCGATGCCGCCTCGACGGAACCCGCGGCCACTGATGCGGCCGGCGAGGCAGGAGCAGTGGTGCCGGCGTCGTTGCAGTTCACGGCGCCACTGATCGGTGGTGGCGAGTTCGTCGGCGACGAACTGGCCGGCAAGCCCACCGCGTTCTGGTTCTGGTCCCCCACTTGAGTGACCTGCAACCAGGAAGCCCCCTCGGTCGAGGCGGCAGCACAGCAATTCGGTGACCAGGTCAACTTCGTCGGCGTCGCCTGGACGGGCAACGACGACAGCTACCAGGGGTTCGTGGACGAACACGGTCTCACGTTCCCCCAGATCCAAGACGATCCGGGCGACGTGTTCAGTCGCTTCGACATCGCCTTCCAGCCCGCATTCGTGATCGTCAAGACCGACGGCGGCATCGAGACGCTCGCCGGCGCCCCCGACGACGCGCTCCTCGCGCAGATCATCGCCGAATCCATTTGATCCCAACCGGCTGACTCTCGTCGACCGGCAGCGGTTCTCGTTCGGCGACACATCACGGTGAGCGAACGGGACGCCTGAGTGCTCGATGCTCACGTTGCCCTCCCGTGTGGGCCGATCCTCGACCCACCGGCATCGAGCACGGTGGCCCGGCATGACCGATCTGGTCGTACTCTGATGTCATGCGCATCGCGATCACCGGAGCTTCCGGCCTCATCGGTACTGCCCTCTCGGCTCGACTGACGGCGGACGGTCACGAGCCCGTTCCGGTCGTGCGACGAGCACCGAACGACAACGAGATCGGCTGGTCGGTCGACGAGAAGCGGATCGACGACGGTGCGTTCGACGGCATCGACGCCGTTGTCCACCTCGCGGGCGCCGGCATCGGCGACGAGCGCTGGACCGACGCCTACAAGACGGAAATCCTCGAGAGTCGAACCGTCGGCACGGCGCTCGTCGCGCAAGCGGTCAACGAGGCCACAAACGGTCCCGAGGTCCTGCTGTCCGGATCGGCGATCGGCTACTACGGCGAGAGCCTCGATGCCACGTTCACCGAGACCTCGCCCGCCGGATCCGGCTTCCTCGCCGACGTGTGCGAAGCCTGGGAGTCGTCCGCCGCCCCAGCCCGAGCCGACGGCACCCGGGTCGCGTTCCTACGCACCGGGATCGTGCTGTCACCGAAGGGTGGCGCGCTGAAGAAGCTGGCTACCGCTCTACAAGTTCGGCCTCGGCGGCAAGATGGGCAGCGGCAAGCAGTGGCAGAGCTGGATCCACATCGACGACGAGGTCGGCGCGATCGTCCACCTCCTCACGAGCGAGGTCGAGGGCCCGGTCAACTTGACGGCCCCGAACCCCGTGCCGCAAGCAGGCTTCGCCGACGCCATGGGTGACGTGCTCAACCGGCCCACGTTCATGTACACGCCGAAGTTCGCACCCAAGCTGGTGCTCGGCAGCGAACTGGCCGACAACCTGCTCTTCGAAGGCCAGAACGTCGTGCCCGCAGTGCTGGAGCGGGACGGCTACACGTTCGAGTATCCGGACCTCGACGGCGCACTGCGCGATCTCCTGGGCAAGTCGACCGACGCTCCTGTCGCCATCGTCGGTGCCGGCCTCGCTGGTCTCGCCTGCGCCACGACGCTGCACGCTGCGGGCCTCCCCGTGCAGGTGTTCGAAGCATCGGACGGCGTGGGCGGACGCGTCCGGAGCGACATCGTCGAGGGGTTCACGCTCGATCGTGGCTTCCAGGTCGCGCTCGACCGCCTATCCCGAGATGCACCGTCGACTCGACATGGACGCCCTCGACCTGCGGGCGTTCGATCCCGGTGCGCTCATCTGGCGTGATGGCAGCGGGTCGGAGGTGTCGGATCCGTTCCGCAAGCCGTCGTCGTTGCTCTCCACCACGTTCGCACCGATCGGCAACGTGCTCGACAAGGCGCGCATCGCCTGGCTGCGCACGCCGGCTGCGTCGCGTCCACCCGGTGCAAGCTGTTGCAGGGAGACGACGTCACGACCGACGAGGCCCTCCGGGACGCAGGCTTCTCCGACACGATGATCCGCAGGTTCTTCCGGCCCCTGGTCGGCGGCATCCAGCTCGACCCCGACCTGCAGGACAGCCGCCGCGTGTTCGACGTGATCTTCCGGATGCTCGCCGACGGTGACTCGGCCGTCCCCGCCGCCGGGATGCAGGCAATCCCCGATCAGCTCGCTGCGGCGCTGCCTGACGGCACCGTTCGATTCGACGCTCGTGTCGAGTCGGCCACCGCCGACGTCCGTGCGCGTCGACGGCGTCGACACCGACGCATCCGCCGTCGTGATCGCCACGGAGGGTCCGGCTGCCGCCGAACTCCTCGGGCTCCCGGCGGTCGGGTCGAAGGCGGCGGGTTGCGTCTACTTCGCCGCTGACCAGGCGCCGACCGAGTCGAAGTGCGTCGTCCTCGACGGAACCGGTGATGGCCCCGTGCTCAACGTCGCGGTGATGAGCAACGTCGCCCCGCGCTACGCGCCCGCCGGCAAGCACCTGATCGCTGCGGCACTCCCAGCCATGGCGGACGGTGACCTCGAGTCGCTCACTCGCACGCAGCTTCGCGGCTGGTGGGGCGCCCAGGTCGACGACTGGAAGCACCTCGCGACCTACCGAATCCCCCACGGCCAGCCAACGCAGGCCCCACCGTTCTCGCCGAAGCAGCCCGTCGCACTCGACGACGGCAGGTTCGTGTGCGGCGACCACCGCGACACCGCGTCGATCCAAGGTGCGATGTACTCGGGCCGACGCTGCGCCGACGCGGTCATCGCCACCCTCGAACCAGGAGCAACCACATGAGTGACGTCACGATCGAAGCGGCACCCGAGCGGGTGGAACGCCGAAGCATCGTCGTCGACGCCCCGGCAGCAGACATCTTCGATTTGCTCGCCGACCCGAGTCGGCACCACGAGATCGACGGTTCCGGCACCGTGCGAGACGCCCGGCTGTCGGCACCGGCACGCCTCTCGCCGGGAGCGAAGTTCGGGATGAAGATGAAGTACGGCGTGCCGTACACGATCACGAACACGGTCGTCGACTTCGTCGAGAACGAGGCCATCGCATGGCGCCACCTCGGCAGACACGTGTGGCGCTACCGACTCGAAGCACTCGACGACGGCCGCACCAAGGTCACCGAGGAGTTCGACTGGCGCACAGCGATCTTCCCGCCCGGCCTCGAACTGATCAATGCGCCTCGCGACAACGCAGTGTCGATCGACAAGACGCTCACTCGACTCGCCGAACTGTTCGCCTGACACCTGCCCTCTGCGTCGGCAGAGCGCCACGGCAATGACTCGGCTGTCTGCGATGGACACGAAATGGCTCAGCGGAGCGGAGATGGCGGCGTGGCGTGCCTACATCGAGACGTTCGGTGACTTGTCCGCTGCGCTGGAGAAGGACCTCGTCGAGCAGGGCCTGACCCTCGGCGACTACCAGGTACTCGTCTATCTGTCCGAAGCCGACGACGGTTCGATGCGGATGTGCGATCTCGCCGACGTGCTCCAATTGTCCCCCAGCGGCCTGACGCCGCCGACTCGACGGCCTCGTCAAGAGCGGCCACGTCACCCGAGCGCCGTCCGCGCACGACGGCAGAGTGATGATGGGGATGCTCACCAGCGACGGGCACGCCCTCCTGGCATCGACTGCGCCGCATCACGTCGCCAGCGTTCGTCGACACGTCTTCGACCATCTCGACGCCGACACAAGTCGACGCGATGGCGTCGATCTTCACTGCGATCGCTGCCGGCCTCGCAGCCGAGCAGGCCAGCGACGGCAACGCTGCCTGACGATCGTCACGACATGACCGACCTTCCTCGGGGCTTCACCCACCATGTCGCGAACATCGGCATCAAGGACGACACCGACGACTTCGTCGTCGTGACCGCCGACCGACCGCGTCCCCTGCGCCGGGCTGTTCACCAGGAGCCGGTTCGCCGGACCGAGCGTGCTCCTGAGTCGCGAGCACGTCGCGGACGGCATGGCCCAGGCAGTCGTGGTCATCTCCAAGAACTCGAACGTCGCCACCGGCGACCGTGGCATGGACGACGCACGTGAGGTCGCCGCGTCCGTCGCCGCACGACTGGGTGCCGAGTCGGCCGACATCGTCGTCACGTCGACCGGTGTGATCGGTCGGCTGTACCCGATGGACCGTGTACGTACCGGCATCGCGGCACTCCCCGCATCTCCGTCGGGCCGTGATGCGCTGGCCCCCGCGACCGGCATGATGACCACCGACACGGTCGCGAAGGTCGCCGAGGCCGACGTCGCCGGCAGCGCTGCTCGGATCGTGGGGATGGCCAAGGGCGTCGGCATGATCGAGCCCGACATGGCGACCCACATCTCGCTCGTGTTCACCGACGCCGAGCTGTCCTCCTTCGAGCTGGACGCCGTCTTTCGCCGCGTGGTCGACCGCACGTTCAACTGTGTCTCGATCGACACCGACACGTCGACGAGCGACTCGTCGGTGATCCTCGCCTCGGGCGATGCCGGAGGCGTCGACGCTCGACGCCTTCGACGACGCACTCCTCGCAGTGTGCCTCGACCTGACCAAGCAGATCGCCCGCGACGGCGAGGGAGCGAACTCGCTGATCGAGGTGACCGTCGATGCCGCCCGAGACCGTGGGCAGGCAAAGCGTGTCGCGAAGACGATCGTCAACTCACCGCTCGTGAAGACCGCGGTTCACGGCGGGGACCCGAACTGGGGCCGCGTCGCCATGGCGATCGGCAAGTGCTCCGACGACACCGACATCGACCAGGACGCCGTGATCATCCGATTCGGCGACACCGAGGTGTACCCGAATCTGCTGGACGACGACGATCTCGCGGCGCTGTCGGGGTACATGCGCGGTGACCACGTCGTGATCCACGTGTCGCTGTCCACGGGCCAGGCCGACGCCACGGTCTACGGCTGCGACCTGTCGGACACGTACGTCCGGTTCAACGCCGACTACACCACGTAGTCCCGGGTCCGAACGCTCAGGCCGATGCGTCGACGCGAGGGCGTTCGAGTAGTGCGCAGGTCGCCTCGAAGTCAGCTGGGCGAGCGAAGTAGTAACCCTGACCCGTCGTGCAGCCCATGGCCATCAGCGACGTCCGTTGGATCTCGGTCTCGATGCCTTCTGCGACGACGTCCAGTTCGAGCGAGCGCACCATCTGCAACATGCTGCTCACGACGGGCGCTGTGGGGTTGGTCGGAGAGATCTGACTGACGAACGACCGGTCGATCTTGATGGAGTCGACGCAGAGCGTGTGGAGATGGGACAACGCCGAATAGCCCGTGCCGAAGTCGTCGATGGCGATGCGGATGCCCATCGAGCGCAGTTCGGCGAGGGTGCTCGCCACGTTCACCGAGTCGCGCATCAGTGCGGTCTCGGTCAGTTCGAGCACGAGCGACTCGCCCTGCAGCCGGTGCAGCAGCATTGCTCGTAGTCGCTCGACGAAGTCGTCGGCCATGAACTGCTCGGGCGACACGTTGACGCTGATCGAGGCGGGTGCACTGTCACCGAGTCGATTGCGGAGTGCGACGGTGTCGTCGATGGCTCGCTGGAGCACCCACCAGCCGATCGCGATGATCTGACCGGTCTCTTCGGCGACGGGGATGAACTCGTCCGGCCCGATCGAACCCCGCGTGGGATGCTCCCAACGGATCAACGCCTCGAGGCCGCTCACCCGACCGTCGGCCAAGGTGACGATCGGCTGATAGTGGAGATCGAACTGGCCGACGCGCAGCGCCTGATCGAGACCGACCTTCATGTCCATCCGCTGGACCGCGACCGAGTGCATGTCGGCCGTGAAGATCTGGAACTGATGCTTCCCGCGTCGCTTCGCGCTGTACATGGCACTGTCGGCATTGCTGAGGAGTGACGACGAATCCGTCTCCTGGTCTGCGACGGCGATTCCGATGCTGACCGAGATCGAATGCGCGTAACCGCCCATCGGAATCGGGACGTCCAGCGCGGTGATCACCCGCTCCGCGAGTCGGGCTGCCACAGACGAGTTCGGTGCGGCGGGGATGAGCACGGCGAACTCGTCGCCGCCGAGGCGGGCTGCGATTCCGGTCGACCCGACACACTCGGTCAGGCGACGTGCAACGATCTGCAGGAGTTCGTCGCCGATCTTGTGCCCGAGCGCATCGTTGACGGTCTTGAAGTCATCGATGTCGACGAACATCACGGCGGGCTGACCGGTCCCGATTCCAACACGTCCGAGGGCCGAGTCGACCCGGCGAGCGAACTGCGCACGATTCGGGAGGTCGGTGAGCGTGTCGTGCTCGGCGCTGTGGCGCAGTCGGCTCTCGGCAGCGCGACGACCCGTCTCGTCCGTCACCACCACGCTGATGAAACGGCCGGCATCGCTGTTGCTCGCCTGAGCGCTCACCTGGGCGATGAAGAACTGGTCGCCGCGGCGCAGTTCGACCTCGGTCGGCTGGACCACCGTCCCGGTGCAGGCCTCTTCGACGAGTCGGCTCAGCAACGCTGTACCACGAGCGGTGAAGCCGTGCTGGGCGAACCTCGTCGTGACGAGTTCGCGTCGATCGCGTGCGAGCAAGCCGGCGACGGTCCTGTTCGCGTCGACGATCACACCCTCTTCGTCGAGGGTGAGCACGCCGACGAGCGCGTTGTCGAGCACCGACTCGAGCCGCGACCGCGAACGATCGATCGACGTGGTCTGCTCGGCGAGACGGCGCATCAACGGGCGGAACACCCAGAGCCCCTCCGCCAAGAGCGCGAGGAGCGTCACGAACAGCACCACGCGGGCAACGTCGAGCACACGGCCGACGGAATTCTCCGTGGCGGACTGGTAGGCGTCGACCGCCCGGTCGAGCGTCGCGAACAGACCGTCACCGGACGAGTCACGAGCTGCGGTCACGACGGCGACGACCGGGTCGGACGTCGGTGTGAGTTGGTCGGAGGGTGTGTCCAGCACACCGCGAGCGGCGTCGAGGAAGGCGACCACCTGGGCGTCGAGTCGACCCGGCCCGAAGTAGATCTCCTGCAGTTCCTGCGACGGTCGGCCCGGCAATCCTCGACTCCGATCCCCTTCCTTCAGTGCCCGGTGCGCGTCTGCCATCTCGCTCACCAGGATGGTCAGCTGCGCCCGACCGGTCGAGTCGGCGTCGTCGCCGTCCTGGGCAAGCGTGTTCGCGAAGAAGGCAATCCGCTGGGACAACACGCGCTGACGTCCACTGACGTTGATTTCTGCTGCGTGCCCGCTCTGTGTGTCGGTCGCCGTGGTGATCGCGACGTGGGCGGCCAACGACAGAACGGCGATGAGCGCCAACGCCAAGATGTAGCGGGTGCTCATGCGTTCGGATCTCACCGGCGATGGGGCGTTCTCGGTGTCCTCACTCGTCACGTCTCCATATCGGCGCTGAACCGCTGCGACTTGACCTGCCCGCGCTCGCCGGCGAGATCCCTGGAGCGGTCACCGGGCCCGTTGGAGGTCGCCCAGGTCCCCCAGGCCGGTCTGCCCGGCCCGTGCGAGCCACAACGACATCACCGCTGCGCACGCCATCGACACCGACAGCACCACGGCCACCGGCATCACGGTCGCGGCGGCGCCGACAACCACGATGAGGAGTGCTTGACCGCTGTATGCGGCGCCCATCCCGACCGACATCGCGGCGGTTCGACCTTCGGCCGGCAAGCGACGCCCGACGACCTGGTTGGTCGGCACGGCGATGGAATCCAGACCGCCGGCGATCGCGTAGGACACCAGCGCCACCACCGCGACCACCGCGGTGCTCGACACGTCGGCGCCGAACAGGCTCACCGCTCCCGTCGCCACGCCGACGACGGCGAACAGCACCGCTGCGCCGAGGCCGTATCTGGCGGTGCGCCGCCCGGCCGACTCGAGCAGTTCGTCATCGGTGTCCAGGTCGGGCAACATCGCGACCACGATCAACGACCACGCGGCGCCAGTGGCGATCAGCAGACCGACGAAGACGTCCGGCAGTTCGCTCTCGGCGACCAAGGCCACCGCCAGCGCTTCGGGGAGCACCGAGAAGGCACCGATGCCGACGAACAGCACCAGTCCACGACGCAGGTACGGATCCGAGCGCCAGACGCGGATACCGGACCTCAGCCCCGAGAGGCCCGACGCTGATGTCCCGTGGACCGTCGATGCGCCGGACTTCCACAGCGGGAGCAGCAGAACCGCCGAGACGAGGAACGTCGCTGCGTTCAGCACGATGGCGACGTTCACTCCAGCGGCAGCGACGAGCACGCCGCCGAGGGCGAACCCGATGATCGCCTCGAACTGGTGGGTCGCACCCCACAGCTTCAGCGCCTTGCCGTACATCTGCGGGTCGACGACCTCGACCATCGCGGCGGAGCGGGCCGCTGCGAACGGTGGTGCCAACAGCCCTGCGAGAAACGCGACGCACAGCACGACCGGCAGTGGCATCGTGATCAACAGCACCAGGTACAGCACGGCGCGCACGACGTCGCCAGCCGACCATCATCGCGATACGACCGAGACGGTCGGCGAAGGTGGCCACGACCTGACCAGGCCCGATCCAGGGAAGCAGCGAGACCGCCGTCACCAACGCTGCCCACAACGCCGAGTCCGAGCGCTGATAGACGACGACACTCAGGGCGAGTCGGCCCGCCCAGTCGCCGAACCCTGATGCGAGCTGGGAACCGAACAGCAAGAGACATTCGCGCTGGCGCAGTGGCGGAAACAGGTCGACCAGTCCACGAAGCATGTCGTCAGTGCGACCCGGCAGTCGACGTCACAGGGTTGTCAAGATACTTGCACTTCTCGATCGTGTGACGCAGCGCGGCACAATCACCACACGATTTCTTGACGGAGTGTGCCGACCCGGCCGCTCGCAGCGAGACACCTGACGTCGACAATCCCGCAATTGTCGGGCGATCTGGCGCCGCTCGGTCACTTCGGAGGCATGCGGATGCCACCGTCGACGCGAATGGACTCTGCGTTCATGTAGCTGTTGGTGATGCACTCGATGACCATCGATGCGAGCTGTTCCGGGTCGCCGAGGCGCTTCGGGAAGAGCACGCCCTTCTGCAGGTTCTCCTTGAACTGCTCACTGGCTTCGCCTTCGCCGTAGATCGGTGTGTCGATCAGGCCCGGGGCAACGGTGTTGATGCGGATGCCCGACGCCGACAGGTCGCGTGCGATCGGCAGGGTCATGCCCACGACGCCACCCTTGGAAGCGGAGTAGCTGGCCTGGCCGATCTGGCCGTCGAATGCGGCGACGGACGCGATGTTGACGATCGCTCCGCGCTCGCCGTGTTCCATCGGCTCGGTCGTGCTCATGGCCGTGGCGGCGACGCGGATGGCGTCGAACGAGCCGATGAGGTTGATGGCGACGACCTTCTTGAAGGCGTCGAGGTTGGCAGCGCTGTCGAGCGTGCCGTCGCGGCCGATCGTGCGCTGGGCCCAGCCGATGCCGGCCGAGTTGACGAGCACGCGGACCGGGCCCATCGACTTCGCCATCTCGACGGCGTTGACGAGGTCGTCGGTGTTGGTGACGTCGACCTTGGCGAATGCGCCACCGATCTCGTCGGCCAGCGCGTTGCCGGCTTCTTCGTTCAGGTCGGCGATGACGACCTTCGCTCCGCGGTCGGCGAGCATGCGGGCCGAGGCCGCTCCGATGCCGGAGGCACCACCCGTGACGATTGCACTTGCACCTTTGATGTCCATGTCCGAAACCTAGAACCCGAGCGCGACGACGACGTAATCCGGACGCTCATCGGGCCGTCGGTGCTCGGTCCACGGTCAGGACGGCGTCTCGACCGCCGACACGTCGTACACGATGAGCCCCACGGCGTCGGACCGATCGAGGAGTCGGGCGCCGACCGGGATCTCGACGTCGACACCGGTCCTGACGATGAACACGTCGACGTCGAATTCGGCGAACTGGCCGGCGAGCACGTCAGCGTCACGACCGATCGGCCGCCCCAGGTAGACGCACCCCTCGTCCAGACAGCGAGCGCCGACACCGGTCAGATCGACCGGTGACGACGAGATCCGGAGACCCTCGAGATCGGTCCCGGACAGGAAGTCGTCGAGCTGGTTCGACGCGTCGGCGCGCTCGTCGAGTCGGTACAGCGCGACACTCGAACGTCCCGCCGTCGCCATCGCCAGGATCAGCGCGAGCGCGAGCACCGCGCGCCGTCGATCAGGGAAGCGCACGGCCAGTTCGGAGACGCCGAGAGCTCCGATCGCAACCGCCAGCAGCATCGCGAAGTAGAGGTAGCGGGCGTTCACGACGAGCACCAGGAGGCCCGACACGTAGACCGCCGTGGCGAGACCGAGATGCAGGATGGTCGACACGCTCCGGGCAGCACCCTTCACGCTCGCCCGACGCTCGCGGAGCGTCGCGACTGCGGCGATCGACGCCCACAGCAGCGTGATCACAGCAGCGATCACGGAACCGGCGACGAGCGCAGAACTCCGTGCCGCTTCGACGATGTTGTCGGTCACCCGGTCGACGCGCCCTGGCGTCGTCGTCGTCTCGGTCCGCGTCTCGATGGTCGCACTCGCCCCGGCACTCGCATCGTCCCCGACCGGCTCCTCCTCGGGCACGATCTTCGGTGGGTCCTCCCATCCCCAGAACGCCGTGGGGTGGTCCGGGTCGATCAGGCCGGCGTACGAGTACGGGTTCCCTGGTGATCCTGGCTGCGAGATCGCACTGTTGTACTCGGCGGAGGTGCTGAACGTGACACGACCTTCGTCGATCGAGATCAGGGCGGACCAGCCGACGGCGATGGCCGCAGCGACCGCTGCGGTGCGAAGGAGCCGGCGCAACGCCCATCTCATGCGCTCGGCTGCGTCGTGTCCGCGATCGCCACGTCGTGCGAACCGGACCAGAGCCCCGGCCGCCACTGCGACGACGATCGGGTAGACGACGATGAACGGCAACGCATACGCCTTGGCCAGGAACGCCGCACCGCCGAGCAACCCGGCGACGACCGGCCGTTGGAGTCCGCCGACCATCTCCGCGACGAAGAGGACGAGCAGGGTCGCCATCAAGAGGTCGGGTGTCAGATTGTCGATCGCTGCGAAGACGGCGAACGGACTCGCACCGACCGCCACGATCGCGGCGATCGTCGGGTCGGCGCCACCGACCCGCATGAGCCGCTGCACCGCACAGATCGCTGCGACCGAGGTGGCCCCGGCGAAGATCTTGGCGGCTGCGATCAGTGGGATGCCGAGGATCGCAGCCGGCGCGATCAGGAGCGACAGGAGTGGCGACCAGTACCCGTTGATCGCAGTGGTCCATTCGCCCTCCGCCCAGTGACGTGAGATCGCGAGGTAGGACGCGCCATCGGAACTCACGGCGCGCTGCTCCAGGAGCACGATCGCGACGATCGCGACGACGAGCGTGACGAACGGAGCACCGAAGCGCTCCATCGAGGTCCGCACGGGAGGCGGTGTCACCCTCGAGCCTCGGCATCGCGTCGCGCCGCGTCACGCCGACGATGCCACGGCCACGTCCCCACGGCCCATGCGAACGCAATCCCCGCACACAGGTGATGGACCCACATCAGCGGGGCCGATCGCACGGCGAAGGCGACCGACCGTCGATCGGCCAGGAACGTCAGGAAACGCCGATCTCGCCACGAGACGACGGCGGCCAGGACCGCAGCGAGGATCGCTGCAGGCCGACGAACACTCGCCACAGCGAGACTCGCCATCGCCATCGCCGCCATCGCTCCCGTCGCCGCCACGGTGATGCGCGCTCGACGGGTGGTGTTGAGGTCGTCGCTCATCGACGATTCGGCCAACATCAGGCGGGTCCACGGAACACCGCGCTTGGTGATGTCGGTGTGGATCATGCTGGTCAGCGTCCATCGCTTGAGATGTGTCACCTGGATCGACGGCACGACGTCGATCCGGTGGCCGGCGGCCGTCAACCGCTCGCCGAGTTCGATGTCCTCGATCGTCGCGTCGGTGTAGCGCTCGTCGAATCCGCCGACCGCCTCGAACGCGCTCCGTCGGATGGCACCGCATGCACCCCAGAACGTGTGGCCGGGTCCGGCCGACTGCTGATGCGTCCAGTGGTGCAACAGGTTGCGGAACTGCGAGACCGTGGTGGTCGCTGCTGGCCGGTCGTCGTAGCTGCCGATGATCGCATCCACCTCGGCGCCGTCGGCAGCGAGCGCTGCACGGACCGCCCCGACCAGATCCGAGGGCACGACGATGTCGGAATCGATGAACAGCACGATGTCCCCCTGCGAGGACCGGACCCCAGCGTTGCGGGCCGCGCCCGGCCCGCCGTGGGCGACGTTCACGACGGTGATCGACGGATCGAGCCCGCGGGAGACGTCTGGATCGCCCCCGTCGACGACGATGACGAATTCGTCGGGCGGCGGGTCGAGGGCGAGGATCGACTGCACGCTCGCCGCCAGGTCGGGCCCTCCCCTGTGCGCGGGCATCACGAGCGCCACGGAATCGGTCAGCGGCGCACCGGTGGGTTCGTGCGACGACGTCATCGGCCGACCTCGTCACAGGTGCGATCGTGCACCACGAGGTCGCGGCCGAGCAGTTCGCCCGAGAACACCTCGCAGCCGGACCCGGGCTCGTCGCCCTTCATTGCGATGTAGGTGTCGATGGCGTTCTCATCGAGACGACGCCCGATCTCAGCCGCGGACTCCGATCGTTCGGCACCCCAGTACTGGCATTCATCGGCGAGACACAGGCCCGGCATGAACGACAGCGCGCTGCGCGAGGTGACGATGCGGTCGCCAGGCCGCAGCACGTCGTCCAGCGCGACGACCGCACGTTCCTGCTCGCCGGCTTTCTCGGCAACGCGAGCGATGCCGATCGCCGGGCCGAAGATCGTCGACGCCGCGACGAACGCCGTGGCGGTGCGGAACGCAACCCGGGGAACGTGCTGACGGAAGCGACGCAGCCCCCACGCTGCGCACGGCACGGTCAGGAGGAGCGGTGCCCAGAGGTAGCGCGTCTCCATCACGAGCAGACTGAGACCCCCGACGTAGACGACGACCGCGAGGACGATGTCGACGAACGGGTCCGGGGCGGCGGCACGGACGGGTCGGCGCGGACGACGACTGATCAACCACCACACCATCGACAACGTCCCGACGACGCCCGTGAGGCCCATCAACCCGCCTGCGATCGTCGCCACCCTCAACGATCCGATCGCGCGACGGGTGCGATTCTCCAGAGCGGTCCACGGGTCCGTCGAGCCGCCGCCGTCGACCTCGCTCGACACAGCGCCGACGTCGTTCGTCGACGATGGTGACGGCCGGGCGTCCTCTCCAGGGAGAAGTGACGGGTCTTCCCACGCCGACACCGCGTACTCGTTCGTCGGCTCGAGGATGCCGGCCCATCCGAACGCGTTGCCGGACGCGCCCGACGACGTGATCGAAACGTGATATCCCGCAGTGGTCGCGATCGTCGGCCGGTCGTACTTGATCGACAGCATCGTCGCCCACGGAACGACGAACACGGCAACGGTCAGCGCCGTCACCGTCGCGACGATCCACCGCTGGCCGAGGTCGCCACGCCGGATCACCCTGACCAGCACGGTGATCACCAGGTGTGCGACGACGAACGGGAGGGCATATGCCTTGGCGAGGAACGCTGCGCCGGCCCAACATCCTGCGATGATCCCGCGGCGGGCGGGCTTCATGGATCGCTGATCGATCATCGTCGACAGGTAGCCGAGGAGCAGGGTCGCCATGAGCAGGTCGGGCGTGAGCAGACTCAGCGCGGCGTAGGCAATGAGCGGCACCGCCCCGAGGAGAAGGATGTCGTCGGAGAGCGTGTCGTAGTTCAACGCTCGCATCAGCCGTTTCATCTGCAACACGGTCAGCGCCCCGGTCGCGATCATGATGATCTGACCGGAGAGGAACATCGGTGCGCCGACCAGTTCGGCAGGAACGAGCAGGAAGGACAGGAGCGGCGACCAGAAGCCGTTGACGGCGAGGTCGAACCGTCCCGCTGCCCAGTTCTCGGCGATCGAGATGTACGCGACCCCGTCTGCGGTCGGGAAGCCGTCCGACGTCGACGGCAGGATGATCAGACAGATCGCGAGGTACAGCACGTAGGGCGCCGCACGCACGAGAGACTGTTGCCTCGGGGACAGCGCCTCCGACATGGGCAGCTCGGGACGTTTCGGTCCGGCGTCGCCCCACGGCGTGTGGTCAGCGCCGTCGCGAACCTCGGGACCCACGGGTCACCCGCTTTCGTGATAGTCGTCGTCGATGTTCACCGACCAGATGGCCTCCGGGTCCCGGACACCGTCGGCGATCTGGTCGATCGCCATCATCGACGCCAACATCGAGTGGTCCTGGTTGTTGTATCGGTGCTGACCGTTGCGGCCTGCGCACCACAGATTCGAGATCGCAGTCAGTTCGGGTTGCAACTCGTCGAGGCGGTCGTAGGTGCCGACGTAGGTGGGATATGCCGCGCCGGACCTTGATGGCGCAACCGTCGAGCACGCCGCCGGGTTCGATCACACCGATCGACGCCAGTTCCTGGCCGGCGAGACGCACCAGACGATCCTCCGGCCACGACCACATCGGGTCGGTCGTGTTGCAGAAGTACTCCAACCCGATCCAGCTCCGCGACGGGTCGGCGACCATCCACGGGCTCCAGTTGTTGAAGATCTGGAGGCGCCCGACGAGCACGTCGGGCTCCTGGATGTAGATCCAGTTGTCGAGCAGTGCGGAGCCGTCGGGCTCCGTCAGTCGCAGGTTGTCGACCAGCACCCCCACGGTGAGGAAGTCGCGGAAGGAGAGACCCGCGGCGATCTCACGTGCGTTGTCCGAGACAGCGTCGCCCAGCGCGTCGACGAGACGATTGAGGGGCAACGTCGACACCACGTGTGCTGCAGGCAGCACCAGTTCGTCACCCGTCTCCCGGTCGGTCGCCCGCACACCGGTGATGCGCGGCGTCGATCCGCTGGCTGCCCCACCGGCAGGTGACTCGTCGAATTCGAGACCGGTCACGACGAGTCGCGTCAGCACGTCGCCGCCTTCGTCGAGGATGTTCGATGCCGCCGTCTCCCACATCTGGCCGGGTCCGTACTTGGGGTACAGGAAGCGTTCGACGAGCGACGTCTCGACGTCGCGCTGAGCCGAATCCTTCGGTCGTTTCGGCTTGACCGAATGCCAGAGCGCCGCCCACAGCGACAGGCCCTTCACTCGTTGGGCACCCCAGTCGGGAGAGATCTCGCGACACGGCAGACCCCACACCTTCTCGGTGTAGCTCTCGAAGAACGTGCGGTAGAGCTCGCGACCGAATCGATTGACGTAGAAGTCCTCCAAGTTGTCGACCGGCGACACGGGGAAGGCCTGAGCCCGCAGGTAGCTGAACCCCGCCCGGACCGTGCGACGGAGTCCGAGTTTGCGCAGCAGGTCGAACGAGACGTCGATCGGATACTGGAAGAGTTGACCGTTCCAGAGGATCTGCGAGCGTCGGCTGCGCACCAACATCATCTGGTGTTCGGTGTGCGGGTCCGGACCACCGACGGGATCCTCGGGTCGCCACTTGGCCCCATCGGCGAGCGGCAGAACGTCGAGCCACCAGTTGGTGACCCGCTCGCTCTTCGAGAAGAACCGGTGCCCACCGATGTCGATCAGGTTGCCGCCGAAGTCGACCGTGCGCGACAACCCGCCCAGCGCGTCCGACGCCTCGAGGACGATCGGGCGCAGTCCCGTCCGACGGGCTGCATCGAGCCCCGCCGTGAGGCCCGCCGGTCCGCCACCGATGATCACGATCTGCTCGACACCGTCGTCGGGCGTCGTCGCCGCTGCGATGCGTCGTGGTCGATCGTCGGAATCCGGACGGAGCCGGCCGTCGCGTCGGCGGGGGGTCGCTTCGGTCGTGTCGAGCGAACGGCCCGGCGTGTGTCGACGAGCGATGGTCTTCGCGTAGATCTCCTCGAGTCGTTCGGCGGCGACGTCCCAGTCGGCGTCGACGCTGAGCGGTGCGAGGTCTTCGAGGACGAGCGGTTCGGCATCGGTGAACGGTGCGAGTTTCACGGCCAGGTTCTCGGTTGCCACGACCACCGCATCGGCGTCCTGGAGGTGACGCTCGAAGCGTCGCCGCAACAGCTCGGTGAGGCGGGCGCTCTTCTGCCCCAGGCCTCCGAGCGTTCGTGCGCTCACCACGTCTGCGAGATCGAAGTGGACCTGGGCGACCACGGGCACGCCGAATTCGTGGCCGGCACGAACCGCCCGGTTGCCGATCTCCGACGACCAGTGGACGTGGACGACGTCGGGACGGATCCGCAACAATTCCTTCTTGAGCCACCGTTCGAAGGACGGGCCGTCGACGTGGAAGCGGGTCATCCGACGCACGGTCCGCTCGAGTGTGGTGTCGGGGGCGATGTCGACGGGGACGTCGGAGGGCACGCCGCTCGTGGACGTCGATCGTCGCTCTCGGCTGGCACCGAGGTACATCCGCTGACGCGACGACACCGCCACGTACGGATCGACGCCGCCGTGTCGCGACTGGGCTGCGATCAGCCGAGCGCCCTGTTCGGCGTGCGGCGCGTCCACGGGAGGCCAGCACTCGACGATGTGGAGGACTCGCACCGGCCGCTCAGCGGCAGGGGCGGAGGAGTGTGACGAGTCGGTCATGGAGGACGAGGACGGAGACGAAGTCGTTCGTGATCGAAGCCGAGGGGTCACATTACGAGCGTCGGGAGGGTGGTGCATCGCCCATCCGGCTGATTCTCGTCACGATCGTCCCCTTGACGGCGCGCGACCTACCGTTTCGGCCTCGGTTGCCGGCACTCGCACGTATCGTTTCGGCCATGTCAGCGACCTCATCCGACTCGGCCCGGGCGGTGAGCGTCGTGATCCCGACCCACGAACGTCCGGCCCGGTTGGCGCGTTGCCTCGCCGCGCTGGCCGACCTCGACACCGACGGCCTCGAGATCGAGGTCGTCATCGTCGACGACGGGAGCCGGGTCGCTCCGACCGACGAGGTCGACGCCGTCGCTGATCGCCTCGATGTCCGGCTGCATTCGCAGTCGAACACGGGTCCCGCCGGTGCTCGCAACGCCGGTGCCCGTCTCGCCAGTCACGGGCTTCTCGCCTTCACCGACGACGACTGCGTCCCACACCCCGGCTGGGTACGCGAGTCCACCGCGCCCCTGGCTGCCGGGCCCGGAGCGCTCGTCGGCGGCACGACGATCAATGCGGTCGACCGGGTGTGTCCCGACGCGAGCCAGTATCTGATCGACGCCCTGTACCGGTGGCAGGCAACCCACCCGATCGGCGCGTTCTGGACGTCGAACAACCTCGCGTGCTCGAGAGACTCCTTCCTCGAGGTCGGCGGGTTCGACGAATCGTTCCCGATCGCAGCGGGAGAGGACCGGGAGCTCGGCGTGCGCTGGTCACGGTCGGGTCGACCGCTGCATCGGGCACCGGCAGCGGTCGTCGACCATCACCACGACATGGGTTTGGGCGCCTTCTGGCGCCAGCACCGCAACTACGGCCGCGGTGCGGCGCAGTACCGCGACGCGGTCGAAGCGTCCGGCGAGTCGGTCGACCTGATGCCGCCGTCGTTCTACGCCACACTGCTCGCAGAGCCGTACCGCCACGAATCACCGTGGCGAGCGACCGTGCTCAGCGCACTCATCGGCGTGTCCCAGATCGCGACCGCCGTCGGCTTCGTCGTCGAGCGGCGCGCCTGAAATCGCGATGATCCGTTCGACGCGGCCGACCGCAGCACGACGATCCGACCGCAGCACCATGCTGTCCTGATGGTTCCGGTCGCGATTGCGCAGATGGTGTCGGCGCGTGCCGTGCTCCATGGTGGTTGCTGTCGGCGGGATGGCCGTGCTGGCTCGTCTGCTGACACCGTCGGACTTCGGCAGCTTCGCGTTCAGCCTCGCGGTCTTCGCCGTGGCCCAGGCGGTCTCCGAGTTCGGGCTGATGCAGGACCTCGTGCGCCGCGAAGATCTGACCGTCGACGACCTGCGATCGGCCGCAGGGCTCGCGCTGACGCTCGCCGCCGGGTTCGGGGCGCTCGCGACCTTCGTGCTCGCCGTGTCGGGACGTATCACCGACATGGAAACCGTCGGGGTGGTGGGGTTCCTCGGCGCCGCGCTCGTCGCCGAAGCCGTCTCGATGCCCTACGAGGCACGTCGGCGGCGCGACATCTCGTTTCGCTTCCTCGCGCAGATCGCCGTGGGTCAGGCCGCCGCCGAGGTCGCAGCGGGCATCGCTCTGGCGCTCGCGGGCTACGGGCCCACCGCGCTCGCTGCGGGCGTGTTCGCATCACGTGCCACCGCTGCGATGCTGCTGGTGTTCGGCAGCCCGCGCGCCGAGCGTTTCCGACCACGACGTCACGGTTGGCGTCGCTTCGCCCGCTTCGGGAGCGGATTCGTCGTCGCCCGGCTGCTGCCGCGACTCGGCGAACTCGCCATCGTGGCGCTGATCACGCGCGGCCTCGGGGTCCGCCCGCTCGGGCTGTACAACCGCGCCGGCGCCGTCCACTCGATCCCGGACCGGACGATCTTCGAGGCGATCAACCCGGTGATCCTGCCCGCACTCGCGAAGGCACTTCGCAACAAGACATCGCCGGGGCGGGTCTACCTCGACAAGGTCGACTACCTCGCCGCCGTGTGCTGGCCGGCCTTCGCTGTGATCGCAGTGCTCGCGGAGCCAGCAGTCGACGTGCTGCTCGGCAGCCAATGGGTCGGCGCGGTCGCCCCGGTACGGATCCTCGCAGTCGCCGGACTGTTCATGCCCTTCACGAAGATGAGCATGAAGCTCTTCATCGCGATGAACCGGATCGACATCCATCTGCGCGTTCAGGCGCTCACGGTCGCAGCGACCGTGGTCGGCGCCGCGCTCGGGAGTCTCTCGACGCTCGAAGCCGTGTGCGCCGGGCTGGTCGTTGCTCAGGTCGTCCAGACCGTCGGCGTGTGGCGTGGCGTGATCGCCGCCTCCGGCGAGCCGCTCCCGTTCCCGTGGACGGTGATCACCCGCAACGCCGCCCTCGTCGGGGCCACCGTGGTCGGACCGCTGGCGATCACGATCCTCACCGGGGTCGACGGCTTCGTGCTGCTGGCGCTCGGCGCACTCCTCGCCGCACTCGGATGGTCCGCTGCGATCCTCACCATGCGTCACCGAATCGTCGACGACGTGCGCGGGGTGCTCGGGCGCTCGCAAACGGCACCGACGGTCTGATCCGCCTTGCGGTTGACGCTCGATCCGGCGATAGAGAGAGAGCGTGCGCGTCCTCCTCGTCAACGACTACGGCACGGCGTCGGGCGGCGCCGAGCTGCAGATGCTCACCATCCGTGACCGCCTCCGCGAGCGCGGCCACGACGTGTCGCTCTTCACGAGCGATGCTCGTCTCGTCGACGGCTTCGACGTCGAAGCCGATCGGGCGGCGCGCGGCCGAACCGATCTCGGCCAGGTCGTCACACAGACCGTGAACCTCTCCGCATGGCGCCACCTCCGTGCCGAACTCGAGCGCTTCCAGCCCGACGTCGTCCACGTGCGGATGTTCCTGTGGCAGCTGTCGCCGATGATCCTGCAGTGCCTCGGCGACGTCCCGGTCCTCTTCCAGGCAGCGGTCTACAAAGCGGTGTGTCCGACGGGACTCAAGATGCTTCCCGACGGCAGAGCGTGCCGGAATCGGCCGGGTGCTGTGTGCCGGCGGGCGGGATGCGTCTCGATGGCGACGTGGCTCTCGACGATGGCCCAACTCCGACTCCTCGACCGGTGGCGGGACCGCATCGATCACACCTGCGTGCTGAGCCGCAAGATGCGTTCCGTGTTCGAGGCCGAAGGTTGGAACGACGTGTCCGTCCTCGGTAACGGCATCGATCTCCGACCGGTGATGCGTCCACTGCCGACGACGCCGACGATCGGCTATGCCGGACGTCTCGCTCCCGAGAAGGGAGTCGAGGTGCTGATCGACGCATTCGCGAAGCTGGTCACCACGACGCCGGACGCCGAGCTCGTCATCGCCGGCACGGGGCCGTCCGAGCAGGCGGTTCGCGAACGCGCAGCGCCGCTGGGCGACCGGGTTCGTTTCCTCGGACACATCGACCGCCACGCTCTCGAGTCCGCGTTCGCGTCGCTCTGGGTCCAGGCGGTGCCGTCCCTGTGGGACGAACCGTTCGGCAACGTGACCACCGAGGCAATGGCCCGAGGCACCGCCGTGGTCGCCTCCGACATGGGCGGACAGAGCGACCTGGTGCGCGACGGCGAAACCGGCTACCTGGTGCCGCCTGGTGACGTCGACGAGCTGAGTGACCGTCTCGGCTCGATCGTGGACGATCGTGCGGTTGCCGAACGCCTCGGCGACGCCGGGCGAGTGGTGGCGTCGGACGAGTACGCGTGGAATCCCGTCATCGATGCGCTCGTCGACACCTACGAACTCGCCATCGCCAACCACGAAGCGAAGACGCACAGCGCGGAGCGGCACACGCCGTGAGCACTCCACCGCCGATGAGGATCGCGCTCATGGTCGAGGACTTCCCGGTGATCTCCGAGACATTCGTGATCAACATCGCAGCCGGCCTGCTCGAACACGGCCATGACGTGACCGTCCTCGCGATGTCGGGCCAGAAACCGAGCGACGACGCCATGCATCGCACGGTCGAACGGTGGAACATGGAATCGCTCGTCCGGCGACCGCGTGCGGGCCGACTCCTGATCGGCGGGTTCGAGCGAGACACCGAGGGTGCCGTGCCCTCGCAGTGGGGGCTCGCCCGGCGCACCGCAGCATTCGCGGCGCAAGCCGCGATGCTCGCGACCCAACCGCGTTTCGACGTCGTGCACTGCCAGTTCGCCCATCTCGGTCTGGCGGCGATGCGTCACCGTCGGATGGGCACGCTGCGCACCGATCACCTCGTCGTCCACGTCCGTGGACAGGACGTCACCAGCTTCGTGCGGGCGCACGGCGAGGACGTGTACCGAGAGCTCTTCGACACCGCCGACCTGGTGGTCGCCAACTGCCGCCACTTCCGGGACCGAGCGATCGAACTCGGTGCACCCCGCGGCCGCGTCGAGGTGATCGGCTCTGCGGTCGACTGCACACGGTTCACCCCACGCGAGGGCGTCGATCCCGAACCGGCCTCCACCGATCTGCTGCGGTTGGTCGCGGTGGGACGCCTCGTCCCGAAGAAGGGGTTCGACACCGCCATCCGCGCGATCGCCGAGGTCGCCGACGACCTTCCCGGCATCGTTCTCGACATCATCGGTGAGGGTCCGATGCGCAATGAACTCGAAGCGCTCGCACACGACCTCGGTGTGGACGATGCCGTCACCCTCGTCGGCGCCCTGCCGCACGAGGCGATCGTCGAACGGTTCGCCGACGCCGACCTGCTCCTCGCTCCCAGCGTGACGCCGGCGTCGGGGGATCAGGACGCACCGGTCAACTCGCTGAAGGAAGCAATGGCCATGGAACTCCCGGTCATCGGCACACGTCACGGCGGGATCCCGGAGCTGGTCGAAGAGGGTGTGACCGGATATCTGGCGCCGGAGGCCGACCCCATCGGGCTCGCCGACGCCATCCGACGCGCTGTTTCGGACCGCGACCGATGGGGCACGATCGGTGGCATCGGACGGCAACGGATCCTCGAGGAATACGACCTCCCTGTCGTCACGTCGAAACTGATTGCCGCCTACCGTTCACTGACCACACCGGGAGCCGCCGAGCGATGAGTACGACCGAGGAGCCAAGCGAGGCGCGGGCGACCGTGATCGTGACCCAGCGCGAGCGATTCGGGATGACACAGGAATCCCTCGACGACCTGTTCGAGCACACCGACGAGCCGTTCGATCTGGTCTACGTCGACGCGAACTCGCCTCGCAAACACGCCGACTATCTCGCTGGCGAGGCGAAGCGTCGTGGTTTCACGCTGATCCGCCACGAGCGCTACCTCACGCCGAATCAGGCTCGCAACATCGGGCTCGCTGCCGCCACGACGCCCTACGTGGTCTTCGTCGACAACGACGTGCTGTACACACCCGGCTGGCTCACGGCGATCATCGAATGTGCCGAGGAGACCGGCGCGGCCCTCGTGTCGCCGCTGATCTGCCAGGCCCTCCCCGCCCACACGACGATCCACCACGCCGGCGGGGACTACACCGATCCCGCCGGGCTCGACACGTTCTTCGACACGCCGCCGGCCACCGGGCGCGTGTTCGTCGAGAAGATGCACGGGCACGGAGTGGGGCTCGAGGACTGGAACGGACCTCTGGAGCGCGCCGAGACCGGGTTCTGCGAGTTCCACGTCGTGCTCGCCCGCCGCAGTCTGTTCGACACGATCGGCCCGCTCGACGAGAAGATGTTGTCGACCAAGGAACACATCGACTTCTCGATGGTCACCCGGGCGGCCGGCGAACGCGTCTGGTTCGAGCCGTCCTCCGTCGTCACCTACGTCTTCCCCAACCGTGACCGGCCGCTCGAGGTCAGCGACTGGCCGTTCTTCGCGCTGCGCTGGTCCGATGTGCACGGTCGCCGATCGCTCGAACACTTCGTGTCGAAGTGGCAGCTCGATCCACCGGCCGGCTACGTGGAGGAGAAGAAGAAGATCTACGGCTTCCGACGCGTGCAGGCGATCCTCGTGCCGATCATGCGCAAGGTGCCGTTCCTGAAACGCAGCGCCAAGTACTCCACCAAAGCTGCGTTCGTGGTCGCGCACGCCGAGAAGCCGCTCAACCGTCTCTTCGTCGCCTACCACGACCGCCGCGCAGCATGACCGCCGCAGGCCGTCCACCCGACGCGATCGTGATCGGCGCGACGAAGGCGGGAACGACCAGCCTCTTCCACTATCTGTCCGACCACCCACAGGTGTTCATGGACCCACAGAAGGAACTCCGGTTCTTCAGTGATCCGGCGCGAGCTGCGCACGGGTCGGACTGGTATCTGCGCCGTTTCGCCGAGGCCGGCGACCGTGTGGCCATGGAGTCGTCCAACGGCTACACGCGTGATCCGGTGTATCCCGGCGTGCCGGAACGCATGGCGGCAACCTGTCCGAACGTACGCCTCGTCTATCTCATCCGCGACCCGATGGCTCGCCTCGAATCGCACTACCGGCACCGGCTCGCGATGGGTCGAGAGTGGCGCTCGCCGAGCGATGCCATCGCTGCCGAACCGTCGTACGTGGCCGCAAGCCTCTTCGGTCATCAACTCTCCCTGTACCGCCGTCACTTCCCGGACGACCGGATCCACGTCGCACGATCCGAACGCTTCTTCGACGATCACGACGATGCCCGAGCCGGCCTCTGCGCCTTTCTCGGCATCGATCACGACCCGCTCCGACCGTGGCCTCGGGAGAACGCCAGCACCGGCCGCCCCGTTGCGCCAGCGATCCTTCGTCGGGTGTACGGACTGTCCGGGTCGGAACGGATCGCCCGTGTCGCACGTCGGACCGCTGCGTCACTCGGTCGAGGGTCGCACGCAGGCTCCACGGCGTTCGTCCTCTCGGACGGACTTCGTGAGGAACTGACCGAGCGATTCGCCGCCGATCACCGCCTGCTCGGTGACCTCGTCGGCGGTACCGTCCCAGCGTCTCCGGACCACAACCACCAACCCGGCACCGAACACATGAACGAGACTCCATGACCGAATCCACCGACACTTCTCCAGCTCCGATCTCGACCGATCCGACGCCGAGCAACACCGTCGGTCATCAGATCGACGCCGGAAATGCCCGTTGGAGCTTCGGCGGCAACGTCGCAGACAGCTTCGAGAGTCACATCGAACGTTCCGTGCCCGGCTACCGCGAAGGTCACGAGCTGGTTGCCCAGCTCTCGGACTTCTTCGTGTCGAACAACTCACTCGTCTACGAGATCGGTGCTTCGACGGGAGCGTTGACCCGCCGACTCGCCGAGTGGAACGACGGCAAGAACGCCCGCTTCGTGGGTATCGAGGTCGAGGCCGACATGGTCGCCGCCGCCCGGCGACTCTCCGAAGGCATCGAAAGCGTCGATTTCATCGAAGAGGACGCCCTCACGGCCGAACTCGCTCCTGCCGACATGATCGTCTCGTACTACACGATGCAGTTCGTGCGTCCTGCACTGCGCCAACAGCTCTACGACAAGATCTACGAGAGCCTCAACTGGGGCGGCGCCTTCGTGATGTTCGAGAAGGTCCGCGCACCCGACGCCCGATTCCAGGACATGATGAGCGCGCTCTACAGCGACTTCAAACTGTCCGAGGGTTTCGATCCGTCCGAGATCGTCGCGAAGACCCGCAGTCTCAAGGGCGTGCTCGAACCCTTCTCCACGAACGGCAACATCGACATGCTCGAGCGCGCCGGTTTCGTGGACCACATGACCGTCTTCAAGCACATCTGCTTCGAAGGTTTCCTTGCCATCAAATGAGGTTCCGATGAACACCACCACACTGCCCGACCGCATCAGCTCCATCCTCGACGAAGCGCAGGTCGTGGCCGGCCACGTCCGCACCCGCGCCACGCGCACGTACTTCGATCTGCGCGAGCGTGTGGTCGGAAGCGGCGACAACCCCGACATCGCGTCTGGCCCGCTTCCCGACTTCGGCGAGGTCATCGAGGTCGATGGCATCCGGATGCGCGTCGACGAGCGGATGTCGGAGTTCAACATCCGCAAGTTGATGACGGGTCGACACACCCGCCACGAACGTGGGCTCGTCGTCGACCGTCTGCGCGACACCGACGTCCTGATGGAACTCGGTGGCGGGATCGGCATGGTCGCGATCGCATGTGCGAAGGCGATTGGATCGGACCGGGTGTTCTCCTACGAGGCGAATCCCGAACTCGAGACCCTGATCCGCGACAACTACGAACTCAACGACGTGTCACCGACGCTGCGCATGATGATGCTCGGCCGCGAGTCCGGGAGCCGGACCTTCCATCTCGCAGAACGGTTTTCGCATTCGTCCGCGCAACTGAGCGGCGACGGGACGCGGCCGGTCGAGGTGCCCGTCGAGCCGGTCAACGACCACCTCGCCGACACCGGAGCGAACGTGCTGGTCGTCGACATCCAGGGCGGCGAGGTCGAGTTCTTCGAGGTCGCAGATCTGTCGAACGTGCGGCTCCTGCTCGTCGAGCTCCACCCGTTCATCATCGGGTTGTCCGGTGTTCGCTCCGTGCGATCGGCACTGCGCGACGACGGCTTCGAACTCATCGAACGTTCGGGTCAGAGCTACCTGTTCTCGCACAGCGATCGCTGAGCGCATTCCGAGGAACCAGGTCGGGCTGAACGCCCGCGCGGTCGACGTCGATGAATTCGGCGTGTATCGGGTCAGGTCGGAACGGGGCCGACTGCGACTCGGGTGTCGACCAGTCGTTCGGGGACGGCACCGGTGAAGCTGGCGTCGTCGCCGCCGCGGAACCAGCCGGCGACGTCGACGATCACGTTGGCCGACGCAGACACATGGATGCACACGTTGCCGTCGTCTCCGATCGGAGCGATCACCGAGTTGGCCCGGGTTCGCCCGGACGCGAAGTTCAGGTTCGACGCAGTCGGTCGGGCTGCCCCACACGGCCACACGGTCGCGAAGCCGCCTCCTGAGGGACCGACGACCGTGACGTTCATCGCGACCGCTGACGCATCGTCGGGAACGGTCAGCGTGTCCGGACCATCTGCGGCGGCCACGGCATCGAGTTGGGCGCCCCGGACGGGGACCTGGAGCGGCGTGCCCGGAGAGATCCGACCGGTGGGCACACCGATCGCGTTTCGAGTGTCGATCAGCCGAGTCGGCGTCGCAGCAGTGAAGGCGGGGTCGGCTTGCTCGGCGACGATCTCGTCGTCGGTTGCCGCGTCCGGCGTCGAGCCGTCGAAGTAGCCGACGAGGTCGACCAGGACATCGGCGGTCGTGCTCGTGTAGACGCAGATGGTGCCGTCCGGGCCGACCGGTGCGACCACACCGTTGCCGGTGGGGTTGCCGGCTTCGAAGTTGACGTTCGAGGCGGTCGGACGATCCGTGCCACACGGCCACACGGTCGCGAACCCGGATGACGCGGCCCGGGCGACCGTGACGTTCACGGCAACTGCAGCAGCGTCGTCCGGAACCGTGATGTCGGATCCGTCGGGCAGCTGGGCGGAGACACCGGCGACGGGAACGACGAGCGGTGAGGCCGGGGTGATCGCGCCGTTGCGACCGCCGAGACCTGTTCGTGTGTCGATCTGTCGTTTCGGCAGCAGGCCGACGAACGGCGCAACTGCGTCGTCGCTCGCAGCACCGGGGAAGTAGCCCGCGATGTCGACGAGGAAGTTCGTTCCGACGGACGAGTAGAAGCACACGGTGCCTGCATCGCTGATCGGTGCGATCACGTTGTTGGCGATGACTTCGCCGCTGCGTGCGTTGAGGCTCGACACTTCGGGTCGCTCCTGCTGACACGGCCACACGGTGGCGAAACCACCGCTGGCCGGGCGGACCATCGTGACGTTCAGCGAAACGCCTGCAGCCCCCTCCGGGATCGTGATGGCTCGGCCGTCAGGTGCGGTCATCGTCGAGCCCACGACGGGGAGTTCGATGCGTCGGGGCGGAGACAGGTAATGGCTCGGCGACAGCTCGAGGAGTTGCTCACGCAACCACAGCGAGAAGTTCGCCTCGCCGGTCGTCGTCAGGTGGACGCCGTCGCTGCTGAACCAGCGTGAGCGTTCCGATGTGTTGCTCGCGGCGTCCCAGTCGAGGACCGACAGGTTGCCCCATCGCGACGTCGCCGCATCGAGTGCAGCGTTGGCCTGGGTGTAGACGAGGCTGCCGTTCGACCGGCGGATGTCGGCCATGTTCACCCAGGCGACGCGACCGACGCCCTTGGCGGTGAGCACCTTCATCATCGCGTCGACGTCGGCACCGAAGGTGGCCGGGTTGTCGTTGTAACCGAGTTCGACGAGCACGACGTCGAGATTGTCGGGCAGCGACTTCGCCACCGCAACACCGGTACTGCCGGCACAGGATTCCCTCGTGGTGCACCGGTTGTCGGCGGCGTCGATGATCTGTGAGGTGAATGCTCCGTCGGTGATGCGACGGAACTCACCGTTCGACGCGGTGATCCCGTTGCCGACGGAGTCGCCGATCAACGCCATCGACGACGACGTGGTGTTCTCACGGATCACGCGCACGGTCATGCCCGGTGACCGGAAGCCCATGGCGTTGCGGAAGTCCCATGCCTGCTTGCGGTAGGTGCCGTTCGTGCCGGTGATCACGATGTCGTCGAACCAGACGCCGTCGAAGCCCTGATAGTTCGAGGCCGTGGTCGGCTGCATCGACGCACTCGTGATCGACCCGAGGCCGTTGTCGGCTGCGAAGGTGTCGGCGTCGATGATGCGGGTCCAGCGGTGGTTCGGGTTGAGCGAGGTCGGGTCGC
Source organism: Ilumatobacteraceae bacterium (assembly GCA_963797925.1). Classification (GTDB taxonomy): domain Bacteria; phylum Actinomycetota; class Acidimicrobiia; order Acidimicrobiales; family Ilumatobacteraceae; genus Ilumatobacter_A. The sequence continues at coordinate 269,022 of CAWCQZ010000005.1, forward strand.
CGATGTCGTCCACGGGCGGAAATGCTCCTCCGGCGGTACGCGGCCCGTTCGACGCCGAGAACTCGGTCGACACGACCTGACCGGCACTCGGATGGCCAGCGGGCCACTTGCGCACCACGTTCGCCGTGGCGAGCACCGCGGCATCGGTCGCGACGTGTTCGACGCTCGTGACCGAACCGGTGGCAGAGCTACGCCTGGCGGAGCCACCGTAGACCTGGCACGACGTGGTGTCACAGGTCGTCGCATAGCGCGTCGACGACCCCGGATATGTGTACGAGCGGGTCTGTGACAACCCGTAGGAGCGAGCGGCGACCGCTTGGGCCCGCACTGCGTTCGCTCCGGCGCCCTCACCGGCGTACGCCCAGCTCGCCGAGATCTCCTTCGGGATGACGCCGCGCACGTAGCCCTCGATGTTGACGTCGCTGACCACCCGGTTGCCGTCGGACGAGCTGACGACGTCGATCGCACCTCGATAGTGGTTGACGGCGCCGTTCGCAGCGCACACGCCGAGCACATCGCCACGATCAGCGGCGGCGTTCTCGCCATCGGCGGACGTGAAGTGCACCGGCTTGCCCGCCGCTTGCGTGTGCGTGCCGACCTTCGTCCAGGTGATGGCGCTTCCCGACGCGCTCGATGATCGCACGGGCCCGTTTGGCGTCATCGGCGTTCCAGGTGGTGCCGTCGACCGGCAGGCCTTCCTGCTTCTGCCAGGAAGCGAGGACACCGTTGGTCTGGTTGCCCCAGTAGCCGTCGACGACGATGGCCGAATCGTGGAAGTTCTTGAGGAATCGCTGCACCGGCACAGCGTCTGCGTTGTAGCCGGTGGCCTGCACGACCGGGCCGCTCGGCACGGTGAGCGAGGAGGTGCTCGGGCAGGCGATCTGTGGCGACGAGTAGATGTCGAACACGCCGGGCGACGTCTCGACCGCACGCATCGACGCTCCGGACGACGAGCCCCATCGAACGGGCGAGCCCTGCGAGATCACGCCGACCTCACCCATGCCGTCGTAGTTCGTCAAGCGGACCTTGATCCGTTGGCCCGCCGACGTGGTGGCCGAGTCGGTGCCGCCGTAGTAGTGCCCGAGGATCCGCTGCCAGCCCCAGCCGTGGTCGACCGCGTACCCGTAGGCGCCCCACTGGCTCATTCCTCGGCCGTGGCCGTTGCCCACACCGTCGATGACGATGGCGACGATGTCGTCGGGTGACGCCTCCGCGACGGGGACCTGCGACGCAGGCGCGACAGCGAAGGCCGCGAGCGTCGTGGCGGCAGCGAGGAAGAGACGGACAGCGCGCGGAATCGATCGCATGTCATGAAATCGTAACATTGGAACGCGCTGGCTCGACGTCGGCATGGGATCTTCATCGGCAGATCCAGACGAGCTCTTGAGGCAACGTTGCGCACGAGTCGAACCGACGCCTCATCGACCGGAGCCGGTGGGAGGAGGTGTGCGATCGGTAGGTTCGGCGGCATGGAACGAGTGGTCGTGTACACCGACGGAGCGTGCAGCGGGAACCCCGGGCCCGGTGGTTGGGGGTGGGCGGTGTCGCCTGCTGGCGAGACCCGCGGCTCCGGCGGCGATCCGGACACGACCAATCAGCGCATGGAGGTGTACGCCGTGCTGGATGCGATCCGCACGCTCGGCGCCGACGGGACCCCGATCGAGATCGTCTCGGACTCCACCTACGTCGTCAACTGCTTCCGCGACAACTGGTGGGTGAAGTGGGAGAAGAACGGCTGGAAGAACTCGAAGAAGCAGCCCGTGGCGAACACCGACCTCTGGAAGCCGCTGATCGACGTCGTCCGAAACGGCGACGTGAAGTTCACCTGGGTGAAGGGCCACAGCGGCCACCCGATGAACGATCTCGCCGATCAACTCGCCGTCGCAGCGACACCTCGTTGACCGACCGGGTCGTTCGGCGTATGTCCGCGAGGTGGCGACGGGTCGGAGTCGCCGCCGCAGCGGCGCTGCTCGCCGGCGTGTGCGGCGGGTCGGCCCCCACCTCGGCGGCGGTCGACGGACCCGACGTCGTGCTGGTGGGCGATTCGATCGTCGCCGGCAACCGGTCGTTGATCGACCCCGTGTTCGCAGCGCGTGGCCTCGATGTACGGATCGATGCTCGCAGCGGCCGCAACCTCACGGTGGCGTTCACGGATGGAACTCGGATCGTCGACTCGGGCGCTGATGCTGTGGCGCGGCTCCGCGAGTCCGGTCTGCGACCAGCGCTGTGGGTGATCGAGGTCGGAGCCAACGACATCGGCTTCGTCCGCCGATGCGAGTGCGCCGACCCCGTGGCGTTCGCCGTCGACCGGATCGATCAGCTGCTCGCCGAACTCCCGCCGGGCGCCAACGTCGCGTGGGTCACGCCACACCGGGTGGAGCTCGAGCCGGCACTCACGCACTTCAACAACGCGCTGCTCGTGCGCTCCCTCCAGCAGATCGATTGGCATGCAGCCGCACTGTTCCGCGACGACTGGTTCCTCGACGCCAAGCATCCCAGCATCCCAGGTGCACGAGCTTTCGCCGATGTACTCGCCGACGGCATGGAGACCTACCTCGATGGCCCGTTCCGCGGGGAGCGCTCTGCTCGCCGCCTCGGCCTCGTCTCCTCTCCCACGGACCTCTGAAGGCGAGAGGTCAGATGCGTGGCGACCAGCCCGTACAGAGCGAACCGGACCTACACACTGAGCCCGGACAGGCGCCCGCGACGGAGCGTCAGCGACCGAGCACGGCCTCGCCAGGATCAGAACAGATCCAGCGCGGCGCGGAGCATCTGTTCACCGAGGAAGCGCTCGGCGATCGACTGCGCTGCTTGCGGGGTCACGTGGACGCCGTCGGGGCGGGTCTCGACGTCGGTGGTGATCCCGGCGTCGTCGAAGTACTCGATGAGGTCGACGACGTAGACGTCGCCAGGCCGGTCGACGGCGAGGTCCTGCATCACCTCGTGCAGGACGGCGTGACGCGACGGCTGCTCCTGGGCCGTGCCGCGTGAGAACCAGAGTGGGTTGGGGATCGGCGCCTCGACCCAGACGACGCTGCCGGCGCCGGCAGCGAGTACGGCGTCGGTGATCGCTCCGAAGTCGGTGGTCAACCGGTCACGCATCTCGACGGAGTCGGTGGTGAACCCGTCCCCGTCATCCCACCGGTGGTCGAGCACATCCCACGAGGTCGTCACCATCAGCACGACGTCCGGCGTGGCTTGGACCACCCGGTCGACGAGGTCGGTTTCGAGCCAACGGTCGCAGGCGGTGCGGACCTCGAACCAGTCGTCGTCGAGCCGGTAGGCGCCGCCGCGGACGAAGCCGCAGCCCCGCTCCACGTTCAGTTCGGCCTGCGCGACGTCGGGCGATGCAGCGGCCCATGCGACCACGCCGTTGCCGTAGGCCTCGGCGGTCGAGTCCCCTGCGACGATCATCCGAACGGGTCGGGCGAGGTCGGGAACGGGCGGCAACGTGCTCGTCGTCGTGATCGTGGCCGTGGTGGTGGTGGTCGTCGGCGTCGATGTGCTCGATGTGCTCGATGTGCTCGACGTGGCGGACGCTGCCGGGTCGCTGGCCGGCGCAGCGACCGGCGTCGTCGTTTCCGGTGGCGTCGTTTCCGGTGGCGTTGGCCGCGGCCGACGTGGTCGTGGATCGTGCGGCCTCCGGATCGGCGAGCAGCGGGGTGTCGTCGGTGTCGAGCGCCGCGGCCTCGGCGACGTCGTCGCTGGTGGACCAGTAGTCGCTGCCCGCCCCCGGAACGACCACGATCGCCGCGACGATGACCCCGGCGGTCGTTGCAGCTGCGTAGGTCATCGTCGGTCTGATGCCGATACCGGAGGCTCGCCGGACGGGCTGCTCGAAGAAGGTGAACGAGAGTTGCGCAGCGGTGAGCGTCACGGCGGCACGCACGACGAACAGCAGCGGACCGTCGATTCCGACGCGTTCGGAGTTGAGGACGACGAAGATCGGCCAGTGGAAGAGGTACACGCCGTAGCTCACCTTGCCGAGCCACACGAGGGGCGCCGCCGACAGGGCCGTTCGCACGGGCGAGTCGACCTGCAGCCCGAGCAACAGCGAGGACGACACCACACCGATCGCCGGGAGCCAGCCGGCATAGGCCGGGCCGCCCGCCGTTGGAAACGCCACGATGCACACGGCGAGCACCGCGAGCGCGACCGGAGCGAGCACCCAGCACCGGGTGGGGACCGACCGCCCGGCGATCGCCAGTGCGAGCAAGGCGCCGAGCAGGATCTCGGCGGCACGGGCGGGTGACGCCCAGTAGGCGGCATCGCTCCCCCACACCGCAGCGGTGACCGGTGCGGCGACGACGAACGCTGCGGTGATTCCCCCGAGGATCCACAGCCGGCCGCGGGTGTTCCGACCGAGCTTCCAGATGCCGACGAAGGCGACCGGCCAGAGCCAGTAGAACTGCTCTTCGATCGCGAGCGACCAGTAGTGCTCGAGCGGCGATGCTGCGCCGGCAGCCTGCTGCAGCAACTCCTGGTAGGAGCCGCCACTCGCGAGGAAGACCCAGTTCGCGACCTGCAGGAGGCTGCCCACGATGTGCGCTCGGAGGTCGGCGACACCGTCGAACCAATCCGTGACGATCGACGCGAGCATCACCAAGACGACGAGCAGGACGCTGGCGGGTAGCAGCCGACGCGCACGTCGAGCGTAGAACGCCCCCAGTCCGACGGACCCCTGCTTGTCGATCTCGGCAGCGAGCAGACTCGTGATGAGGAAACCCGACAGGGTGAAGAACACGGACACGCCGAGGTACCCGCCACCGAAGCCTGCGATCTCGCCGTGGAACAGCAGCACAGCGGCAACGGCGAGCGCCCGGACGCCGTCGAGCGCCGGCTGGTAGGCGATCACCGACGCCGTGTGGACCGATCCTGCCGCTTGATCGCTCACGAGCCGAAGTGTAGGCAACGCCAGCGAGGTGCGACCGGCACGGTCACGGAACCGAGTCACGTGACGAGCAGGCGCGTCGCCGTACCGATCGAGCCGGTGCGTCACCGCAAGGAACAGCGCGCAGTTCGTGCGGTTCTGCAGCACTCCTCGCTGGAGCTCGTGTCCCCGATCCTGCTCGCCATGCTCTCCATCGTCGGCCGATTCGGCGGCGGCGCAGACCTACCGGAGACGGACGCGCAGCGCGCGCTCGACACCCGTGGCGACCGCCCGCAGCCGGCGGTACCCGGTTTCGACGGCACGCTTGCGACCCGAGCCTTCGATTCACGCGGCTGACCATCTTCGGGGCCACCACTAGCCTCGCCGAATGGAGACCAGGACGGTTGACGACCACGGACAGCGCGATCGGCGAGCGCGTCGCCCGCTCGGTCGGCGTGGCCGATTCCTCCGCTCGCTGATGGCCCTCGTGGTGCTCGCACCGGCAGCGACGATCGCTGTGGGGGTCGCATCGCAGGACGGCGTGGCCGACGCCGCGCCGCGGGCGATCGACATCTCGACGCCGGGTCCCCTCGGGCCCGTGAGCGTGTTCGGCGACTCCGTGCTCCTCGGGTCGGCGTTCTACGGCCCGACGCTCCCCGACCGCCTCGCCGAGCGTGGGTGGGGCCCGATCAAGTTCCGCGCCGGCGAGGGCTACAACACACGCGACACCGGAACGTTCAGCGCTGGCTTCTGGTTCGACCAGTGGCGAGCGGAGGGCTGGGACGCTCCGAACGTGCTGATCAACCTCGGGGCGAACGACTCGGGCGTCTGCGTCACCGACGACGCGTGCGCCCGTCGCAGCATTCAACGGGTGATCGACGCGGTCGGACCCGGGCATCGGATCTGGTGGCCACAGATCACCCGCTTCTACACGAAGTTCCCGGAGCAGGAGAACTGGAACCGGGCACTCCGTCAATTCGCAGCGGAGCGCGACGACTTCACCACATGGGACTGGCCGGCCGAACTCTCGCAGTTCCCGTCGCCTGACGGCACCCATCTCACACCCGACGGCTACCGGGCGCGATCGGTGCGCATGGCGCAGCTCTTCACCCGCGACACCGCGGCGGGGAGTCGCATCGGCGGAGACGCTGCGCTACCCGCGACCGACCGCGACCCGAGCACCTTCGTCTCGCTGCCGTCCGAGCGCATCGTCGACAGCCGGAGCAACGGCTCGGGGTCGATGACGCCGGGCAGCACCCGTCGCGTGGATGTCGGCGAGGCCGTTCCGGACGGCACGACAGCCGTGGCGCTCTATGTCGGGTCGGCGCGGGCCACGACCGACGGCTACTTCACAGCCACACCGTGCGGCGAGACCTCGGATGCCTCGACCGTGAACTACCGGACCGCCACGCCGATCGGCGCGCCCACGATCGTCGCACTCGGGGACGACGACGACGTCTGCATCTTCAGTTCCGGGGCGTCGGACCTGGTGGTCGATCTGCAGGGAGCGTTCACGGACGCAACCGACGGTCTGACGTTCACCCCGCTGTCCACCCCCGAGCGTCTGGTCGACACTCGCGGCTCGACGCGACCGTCCGAGGTGGTGGTGTCCGTGCCGACCGGCTCCGCCGCCGTCGCCGTGAACCTCACGGCGATCCGCTCTGCAGCGAACGGGTTCCTCAGCGCCTACCCGTGCGGTGCGCCGACGGAGGCGGCGAACCTCAACTTCCGCGCCGACGGAGCATGGGCCGCGTCGGCGATCGTCCAGGTCTCACCGGACGACACGATCTGTGTCCGGGCGAACGTGTCCACCGACATCGCCGTCGACATCACCGGGACGTTCGGAACCGGCGCCGGGCTGCGGTTCGTGCCGGTGGTCCCGACACGTGCGATCGACACTCGCGACGCCACCGGAGGGTGGGGTCCGATCCACGGGTCGGATCAGACCTTCGATCTGCGCGTCACGCCAACGTCGGCGCAAGCGGTCACCGGCACACTGACCATCGTCAATCCGCTCGACAGCAGCTTCGTCAGTGCCGAGCCGTGCACGGGGTCGAGTTCCACATCGTCGGCCAATGCCGAGCAGGACGCCGTCATCGCCAACTCGGTCACGGTCGGCGTCACCGATGCGGGCCGGCTGTGTCTCACCGCATCGGCCGCGGGCCAGACACTCTTCGACACGACCGGATGGTGGGTCTCGTAGTCTCGGGCCCCGGGACCTGAACCAGAAGACGCCGTCGGTCGGGCGGTCGAGCCGTGGACGCGGCAGACAGATTCGGAGAAGTTACCGACCGGTCACCAGCGCGAACGCTGCCAGAATGACCCCATGATCTTCGACGGATACGCGCACCAGCTGCCCGACATCGACCCGACCGAGACCGAAGAGTGGTTGGACAGCCTCGATGCCGTCGTCGACACGCACGGCAAGACACGCGCTCGGTACCTGCTCTCGCGATTGATGGGCAGGGCGAACGAGTCGCAGGTGTCCTTCCCGGCCACGGTGTCCACTCCGTACGTGAACACGATCCCACTCGAGCAGGAGCCGTGGTTCCCGGGTGACGAGCACATCGAGCGTCGCATCCGTGCCTTCGTGCGCTGGAACGCCGCAATGATGGTCGTGAAGGCGAACAAGACGGCTGACGGCATCGGCGGCCACCTCTCCACGTTCGCCTCGTCGGCGGCGTTGTACGAGATCGGTTTCAACCACTTCTTCCGTGGCAACGAGGACGGCACGCCGGGCGACCACGTGTACTTCCAGGGTCACGCAGCGCCGGGCGTCTACGCCCGTGCGTTCATGGAAGGTCGCCTCGAGCGCCGACGACCTCGACCACTTCCGTCGCGAGATCGGTCGAGGCGGCAAGGGGCTGTCGTCGTATCCGCATCCGCGCCTGATGCCCGACTTCTGGGAGTTTCCCACGGTGTCGATGGGCCTCGGCCCGATCACGTCGCTGTATCACGCTCGTTACAACCGCTACCTCCACAACCGCCAGATCGACGACACGTCGGGCAGCCGGGTGTGGGCCTTCCTCGGTGACGGCGAATGCGACGAGCCCGAGACGCTCGGCGCCATTTCACTCGCATGCACGCGAGAACCTCGACAACCTCGTCTTCGTCGTCAACTGCAACCTGCAGCGCCTCGACGGTCCGGTACGCGGCAACGGCAAGGTCATCCAGGAACTGGAAGCCACGTTCCGCGGCGCCGGCTGGAACGTCATCAAGGTCGTCTGGGGTTCCAAGTGGGACCCGCTGCTCGCTCAGGACAAGGACGGCGTGCTGCTGAACAAGATGAACAGCACCGTCGACGGCGAGTACCAGCGCTACGCGATCGAGGACGGCGGGTACGTCCGCGACCACTTCTTCGGTCCCGACGACCGTCTGCGCCAGATGGTGTCGCACCTGTCCGACGACGACCTGCGAAACCTGCCGCGTGGCGGCCACGACTACCGCAAGCTGTACGCCGCGTACAAGGCCGCGGCCGACAACCTCGGCTCCGGGCGCCCGACCGTGATCCTCGCCAAGACCGTGAAGGGCTGGACGCTCGGCGAAGGCTTCGAGGGCCGCAACTCGACACACCAGATCAAGAAGATGACCAAGCAGCAGATCGTCGACCTGCGCGACCGTCTGCACATGCACGACGAGATCCCGGAGAGTTCGATCGAGGCCGACGACCCGCCGTACTTCAAGCCGGCCGAGGACTCCGTCGAGTACCAGTACATGATGGAACGCCGCCGTGCGCTCGACGGCTCGGTGCCCGAAGCGCACCACCCGTCGTCCGCAAGGCGATGTCGCTGCCCGACGCCTCGACCTACAACGAGATGTGGGGTGGCTCGAGCGGCCAGGAGGTGTCCACGACGATGGCCTTCACCCGCCTGCTGCGCAACCTGACGCGTGACGACAGACGTCGGCGAGCGGGTCGTGCCGATCATCCCCGACGAGGCGCGCACGTTCGGCATGGACTCGCTGTTCAGGGAGATCGAGATCTACGCGTCGCAGGGCCAGAAGTACGAGTCCGTCGACCACGACCTGCTGCTCTCGCTACTCGGAGTCGAAGCAGGGCCAGATCCTCGAGGAGGGCATCACCGAGGCCGGCGCGATGGCGAGCTTCATCGCCGCCGGCACGTCCTACGCCACCCGCGGCGTGCCGATGCTGCCGTTCTACACGTTCTATTCGATGTTCGGTTTCCAGCGGGTCGGCGACCTCATCTGGCAGGCAGCCGACATCCGTGCCCGTGGGTTCCTGATGGCGGCCACCGCCGGTCGCACCACGCTGATGGGCGAAGGCCTGCAGCACCAGGACGGCCACAGCCTCGTGCTGGCCTCCACCGTGCCGACTGTGCAGGCCTACGACCCGGCGTTCGCCTACGAGGTCGGCGCGATCGTCGCAGGCCGGCATCGAGCGGATGTACGGCGGGAGCGACGACGCGAACGGACCGACGTGCTTCTACTACATCACGCTCTACAACGAGAACTACGAGATGCCGACGTTGCCGGAGATCGACGGCATCAAGGGCCAGATCGTCGAAGGCATGTACAAGTTCGCCGACGCTCCGGTGATCGAAGGCGCCGACGAGGATGCGAAGCGGGCGACGATCCTGTTCTCGGGTTCGGCCCAGGGGGCGGCACGAGAGGCTGCCGACGAACTCGCCGAGCACTACGGCGTCGGCGCCGAACTCTGGTCGGTCACGTCGTACAAGGCGCTGCGTGAGAACGGCTTGGCCGCCGAGCGCCACAATCGCCTGCATCCGAGCGGAGAGGCGCAGGTGCCGCTCGTGGCCCATCGCCTGGCGGAGTCGACCGGCCCGATCACCGCCGTCACCGACTTCATGTCGATCGTGCCGGACCAGGTCCGCCAGTTCCTTCCGTCCGGCGGCGAGGACCATCGCACCTTCACGACCCTCGGGACCGACGGGATGGGACGCTCCGACACCCGCGAAGCGTTGCGTCGTTTCTTCGAGATCGACATGGGCCACATCGTCGTGGCGACGCTGTCGGGGCTGCTCGCCGACGGCAAGGTCGACGCCGGCACCGTCGAAGACGCGATGCGCCGTTACGACATCGACCCGGATGCCGTCGACCCCTGGAATTCGTTCACCGACTGACCCGCCCGTCCGTTCCCGCCCGGCACCATCACTACAGGGTCGGATCCGGTCGGTCCTTTCCCGCCCGGCACCACCGCTACAGGGTCATGCAGCGTTGTGCCGGATGGCAGTGTGCGCCCGCCACAGTTCCGAGAGCACCCGGTCTCGACGTCGACCTTGAACGTCGTCGGCACCACATCGGTCCTTTCCTCGTGTCGCAAGACGCCGGAACGCCGACTGGCTCTCGACCCGGAAGACTTGCGCGAACGTGTCGGGGTCTCCGGTTCGGAGGGCCACACAGAGGTGCGCCGCGAGGTCACGTGATTCGTTGGGCCTGCCCGGCACCGTTTGCTCGACCGCCGAGGTCGACACGCCGGCGACAGTCGCAACGGCGGCGATGACCTCTTGCGGCGTGTAAGGAATCACTTCTCGCCCACCGCCAGGGGTCTTGTCGGAGGGGTGCTGACGCTCGGTGAACGAAGCCAACGCTCGTCGATCGTCGTTGTGCCCTGCGAGAAGCAGGTCGGTGCGCAACCACATGGGTGTCGCCCGCAGCCCGAGGTAGTAGCCGTAGCTCGAGAACCTGGTGCGACGGGCCTTCTCCAGCGTCATCGCGTCGAGCAGATTCCGGTGCACGTAGCGCCCAGCCACCTCCAGCGTCTCGTTCCAACCACTGTCCGGGTCCCAGCGGCTCTCGTCCTCACTCAACGCCGTGGAGCGGAACCGTCCGCCGAACAGGTGACCGACTCGACCGACCCGATGGTTGTAGTGCTCGACATAGCGCCGCTGCAGCCGCTGCATGAAGTCCGACAAGGATCCGTCGACACAGTTGACGATCACGTGGAAGTGGTTCGACATCAGACAGAACGCATGGATCTCGATGTCGAAACGGGCGGCCGCCTCGACGGTGAATTCGACGAACCGATCCCGATCGATGTCGTCGACGAAGATGTCTTGACGATCCACCCCTCGGTTGGTGACGTGAAACCAGCCGAACTGCTCAAAACTCCGTCGCATGCGTGTCATGGTTCGATGATGACGTAGGGCTACCTCAGAGTTCCCCGGACCCTGTAGCGATGGTGCCGGGCGGAAACGGACCAGCCAGCGGACCCTGTAGCGATGGTGCCGGGCGGGAAGGGACGGGCGGGTAGCTTCGGAAGATGACCGGGACGTTGTACATCACGGGGGACGACGGTGCGGATCGTCTGCTGAACACCGATGCGAACGCGCTCTTGATCGGCATGTTGCTCGACCAACAGGTGCCGATGGAGTGGGCGTTCATGGGACCCGCGACGCTGAAGAACCGCCTCGGCCACCTCGACCCGGTGAGGATCGCGGCGATGGATGTCGACGAGTTCGTGACGATCTGTTGCGACAAACCGGCCATCCACCGATTCCCGGGGTCGATGGGCAAACGCATCCATCAGGTGTGCACCGCGCTCGTGGAGAACTACGACGGAGACGCTCGAAACATCTGGCGCGACGCCGGATCCGGACGCGAGATCTTCCGACGACTCACGGCGCTCCCCGGATACGGCGACGAGAAGTCGAAGATCTTCGTGGCGATTCTCGCCAAGACGCAGGGTGTGCAACCCGACGACTGGCGCGACGCTGCTGGCAAGTTCGGTGACGACGTTCCTCGTTCGGTTGCCGACATCCATGACGACGCCTCACTCGCGACCGTGCGCGAGTGGAAGAAGGCCCAGAAAGCAGCCAAGAAGGACAAACAGGACAATCCGCTCGTCCAATGACCGTTGCGTAGCCGGTTCGGCCGCGGCTCCTCGCCGGGCGGTGTCAGTTCAACGTCGGTGGCGCGAACATCGCCGCTGGAGCACCTGTTTGAGTCGCGGCATGGGTCGGGATCGGCGGTGGCGTCACCCCTGGAGCCGGCGGAGGCGGTGGTGCAGCAACGACCGGGGCCGGAGGGGGGCAGGAGGCGGTGGGACCGCTGATGGGGCCGGAGCAGGAGCCGGAGCTGCATGAGCTGCGAGTCGGGCCGAGCCGGCGACGAAACGCTCGCCGAACGGGCGCAACGACGCATCGGCGTTGATCACCGAGACGATGGCTGGTCGGTCAGGTGAGTGCCGGGCTCTGGTCATCGCCACGTAGGCGAGGCGCTTCGCCCGATGATCGGCACCGATGCCGAGGACGACGACCGGCGTGTCCCACCCTTTGAGGCTGTGTGCCGTGCACCCCTTGACGGCGTCGGCGTCGGTCCAGAAACGGTGCTTGCGTCGCCGACGCGGATCGTCGGGGTCTCGACTGAAGATGTGATGGACCGGGATCCCGGCACGCTCGATCACCGCGGAGGCACGCACACCGTCATGGTGGTAGTCGCAGACGAACGAGATGTCGCTCGGGCGCAGCGTCGGGTCCGAGCGGAGCAGTTCCACGACCTCTTGGCCGACCGCGGTGCCGATGTCGTTCACGCGAGCCACGTCGCCCCAACGACGCACGGATGCGAGTTCGCCGCCGGGCGCTCTGTCTGTCGAGTCGGCCGTCAGCTGGAGTGTCCCGTCGAGGTGTTCGGTCGCGAATTCGTTGGTGAGCGCGAGGATGTCGGCGGGCAACCGCAGCGACGTCGACAGCGCGATGGTCTCGATGCCGTTGGCCTCGACGCTGCTCTGGTCGTCGAGCCACTCCGTGCGGGCGTAGATGTCCTGTGTCCGGTCGACGGTGAGCAGTGTCTCCCCGCCCTCGACGAGCACATGGTCGTTCAACAGGTCCCACCACAGTTCGGTGAAGTCCTGTCCTTCGTCGATCATCACCGCGTCGAAGCGAGGACCTCGACCCTCGCGGTACGCCTCGGATGCCTTCTCGACGATGCCGACGGTCCACGGAACGCCGCGGGTTGCGGTGAGGCGTGCGCCGGACATCTCGGCATCGGACACGACGCGTGTGCAGAACGAGTGGAAGTTCGCACAGGACACCAGCGTCGGATCCGCACCGATCTGGTTGCAGAATTCGTCGACCATCGATCGCAGACCGTTGGCGAAGGTGACGTTGAAGGACAACGCGAGCACTCGTTTGCCGTCAGCGGCGAGGCGGGCAGCTCGGGCTGCGGCGGCCGATGACTTGCCCGAACCTGCAGCGCCGTCGACACGACGGTGGTGTCGTTGCGTCGGGTTCTCGGCGATGTCGATGATCTCTTGGGGAGTCGATGGATCCCAGTTCCGTCGTTCGAGGAATGGTGGACTGGCTGCGACGTGGCGGCGCAGCTTCTCGACCGATGTGGCCGGCGGCGGCTGACAGCCGAGCCCGCGGACGACTTCGCCGATCGTCGTGCCGATCGCGTCGCCGCCCGAGATGCCGACGAGCGCGACGCCGTCGTTGGTCGAGCGAGTGAAGAGCGCCCCGGCAGCGGCGGTCGTGAAGGACGGCAGGGCGATGACGCTGCGCACGGCCGCCGTCGGCGAACCGCCGTGGTCGGGCAGTGCCCAGAACTGGTCGAAGATCGCAGATCGGCTCCTGGCGGCGCGGACGCGTGGATCGACCGCGAGTGCACGCCACGTGTTGTCCGAACCGAGTCGCCCGATGCGGCCGTCTTCGAGAACGCATGTCGTTTCAGGAGTCCAGTCGAGGACATCGATGACGCAGACACCGAACCGGTCGTGGATCGCGAGGAAGTCAGGCTGGTCGAGACCGATCCGCGGAGCGGCGAACACGGTCCAGGTCGAGTCGAGGCACGACAGCGCGAGGGAGACGTCGACGCTCATCGTCGGAGGCGGCGCGAACTCGAGTCCGTTGGGCGGCGTGGTCGGCGTCGGCGTCGTCGGTGGGGCTGGTGGCGGTGCGAACGGCGACGGGGGTTGAAAAGACGTCACGCTTGGTCGTCGGCACGAACTGACGCGATCTTGAACCATCGCCGGGGTGTGATCACCCGGAATTCGACGGTGTGATCACCCGGACTTCGGCGCTGGCGACCCGGGTGACGACCCCGATGCCGACTGAGCGTCGAGCGTCGTGCGAAGCCGCTGGTACCACGTGCGTTCGCCGAGCAGGTCGACGTCGCCGAGACCCCGACGGCGGGCAGCGGCGATCCAGATCGCGCGATCGGCGACGGTGCGATGGTGCAGCGCGTCGACCGCTCGGTCGGAGAAGACCGCCGACACATCGGTGGGGAGGTCAGCGCGGCGTTCGGTGGTGTTGACCCGTGGACGCGCAAGCGGTCGATCGACCCGCGCCGCCAGGCCGTCCCACATGGCGGGCCCGCGCTCGACCACGTCGACCCAGCCGATCGACGCCGCGCGACGAATGGCCAAGGGAACCAGATCCGCGAGATCGGCGGAGTCGAGGAAGTCGTCCTCGGGGATCGCAGCGTGCCCGTGGAGCAGCGTTCGCAGCACGACGTTGTCGGTCTGGAACGCCGTTCGTCGATCGCAGAGCCATTCGTCGAACCCGAGTTCCCGTGCGTGCGCGATCACCGACCACGTGCTGTCGGTGTCACGGAGGTCGGCCGGAAGGCCTCGCCAGTACTCGTAGTGCGAGAGCAGTCGGCTTCGTGGCTCGCGCAACAGCAAGACGATGTCGGCCGGGTCGAATCCGACGAGCATCGTCGAGAGCGCGTAGTGCCCCGATGCAGCGTCCACATCTCGGAGTCGTGCCGGGTCGGGCAGGACGCGCGGCACCTCGGTCGGCGGCACCGGCTCGGCGAGCAGCGGACCGAACATGGCCGGGTCGAAGTCGTACGGCGACCAGTTGCGATCGGCGAGTGCTGCTTCCAACGCAGCCGACACCGAGCTGCCGGCGGACTTCGGGATGTGCAACACACCGAGTCGTCGAGCTGCTCCGAAGGCCTCGTTCCGTCGACGATGGTCCACCTCGGGCGCTTGGACGAGCCCCGTGCGCGCTGCGACGCGGCGACGCGCCGACCGCAGGACGTGGTCGGCGACATCCCGGCCACGCTGGAGAGGGGTGGGTGAGGTCGATTCCACGCCGAGACGCTAGTGGGAGCCGTCGTCGGCCGGCCGCTACGGTCCAACCGGTGACGATCGTCTCGAGGTGCAAAGACGTGCTGCGCCCCGTCGTGCACCGTGTTCGGGCGTTGCGCCAGCCGGACCACGAATCACTCGCTCCTGCGTCTCCCGCCGTGCAACCCGAAACTCCCAGGTGGCGCACCGATCAGCCGCTCGGCGACGGCGTGAACGTGGTCGGCTACCTCGGCAAGCAGTTGGCGCTGGGCGACATCGGCCGCCTGATGGCACGGGCGCTTCCCGCCCACGGGGTGGCATCCTCCGCACTGTCGTTCACGGGCGCGCCCAGCCCTGCGGTCGATCCACCGTTCCCCACCGACGACGCGATCGCTCACCGGACCACCCTCGCGGTCATGGCGGCTGATCAGATTCCCGTGCTGCACGAGTGGCATCCCGAGTTGTTCGACGCCACGGAACGGATGATCGCGTACTGCTTCTGGGAGATGTCGCATCTCTCGGAGGCCGGTGTCCGCGGGCTCGATCACGTCGACGAAGTGTGGGTCGCGACCGACTTCGTCCGTGACGCTTTCGAGCGGGTCGGCACGGTGCCTGTCCATCGCGTCCCGCTTCCGATCGCTCAGCCGACGCCGTCCGCTCGACCGCGATCCTCGTTCGAGCCGTTTGCCGACTCGAACGACCGCGTCGTGCTCGGCGTGACGTTCGATCACTTCAGCGTGCTCGAACGCAAGAACCCGCTGGCGGCCATCGACGCCTTCACCCGCGCGTTCGCCCAGGACGAAGGCCCGCTGCTGGTCGTCAAGACGCTCAATGCAGCAGCTCACCCCGAGGCCCACGCCCGTCTGCTCGATCGCTCGGCAGAGCGACGGGACGTGCGCGTCTGGGATGCGCACCTCTCCCGATCCGATCAGCTCGCCTTCTTGTCGCATCTCGACGTCCTCGTGTCGCTGCACCGTGGCGAAGGGTTCGGTGCTCACCTCGCCGAGGCGATGTGGCTCGGCGTTCCGTGCATCGCGACGCGCTACTCCGGCAACCTCGACTTCATGGACGACACCTGCGCTCGGCTGGTCGAGTTCTCGATGATCGATGTCGCCGACGGCGGGACGATCTATCCGAGCGGCACGCAGTGGGCCGACCCCGACCTCGACGATGCCGTCGCCGCGATGCGCGAGTTCGTGGACGACCACACGCGACGACGTTCGGTGGGCGCCGCAGCGCGAGCGAAGATGGCGTCGAGGCCCGACGAAGCCCAGATGGTCGCCACGATGCGATCACTGCTCGCCCGACGCTGACGTCAGTCGAGCGATGCGTCGCGACGAAGCACTCGTCGCACGACACGGATCGGTGCCGGCGACAGCTCGGCGTTGAGCCATTCGTTGTCGCGCACCAGCCGGTCGTTCTCGGCACGGAGCCGATCGACCTCGGACTGCAGCGACTCGACTGCTGCCGGCAGCGTGGCGACATCTCGCAACGTCGCAGCGGCCGGCGACAACTCGACCCGGGTCTCGAGCGTCCATGTGTCGACCGTCTGGTGAGCGCCGGGCGACACTGCGGGCACCCCGGTCCGTACCTCGCCGCAGATCGGTGCGAGATGAGCGCGTAACCGCAGCGCCTGATGTCCCAGCGCGTCGAAGCCCGGAGCGAGCGCTCTGACGGCGGCGGTCGGGAAGGCGAAGATCGCCGAAGTCGGATGCGCCGCCAGGGGAGGTTGTCCCGGGCCGACACCGTCGATCGAGCAGCGCAGCACCTGCCCGCTGAGATCGGCGTTCGGTGCACCGCCCGCCACGGTGACCGTCATCGCGTCGACGAACTGTTCGACCCAGCGCGGGCCGATCGTCTCGCCACGTTCGACGAATGCCACGTACGCCCCTGATGCTGCGGCGAGGAGCGCGTCGAGCGACCCGATTCGGTCGTCGCCCGAGTCCGCTGCACCGCCACGGGCAAGGAGCTCCCAGTCGATGCTGGTCTGCGCTTCGAGTTGCGAACGCAGCAGTTCGAGGTCGACTGCGTCGCAGCTCGGGTCTGCGATCACCGACAACGCAACCGACGGCGATGTCGGATCGGCGACCATCAGTGTCGGAACCAACTCTGCGCTGGCGAATGCGAACCGGTAGCCGCGGATCAGCTGGTAGGTGTCGCCGTGGGCGTCGCCGAGATCGCGGATTCCGGCAACGGTCGATGCAAGCGGCGTGTGCGGGCTGGTGATCGGCGCACCAGCGGGCCAGCGCTGGTCCGAGCGGGCGGCGATGCGGTCGTTGCGATTCGCTTCGGCGAACCCGGCCGACGCCATCACCGCCGTGATCGACGCATCGGTGAAGAAGCGAAGGTGCGTGTGGTCGAGCAGCCCCGTCCGCGTGACGTCCCAGCGACCGGCGAGCAACTTGGCGGCGATGTCGCGGTGGGCCACGTTGGGCACGCTCGTGACGAGCAACGAGTCAGCGTGCTGGCGCATCCAGGCAGCGAGCGTGGCGAGCAACCGCTCGGGTTCGACGAGGTGCTCCAACACGTCGAGCGCCATCACGGCGACCACGGCGGCGCCGCTGTCCAGTTCGGCGAGCGCATCGGCGATGACCGACTGGACCTGGTCCGGCCGGCTCAGGTCTGCACGGCGAGCGACGAAGTCACGCTCGACCAGACTCTCGATCGAGGCCTCGTCGAGGTCCAGGCCGACGAACTCGAAGCCGGCATCGCGCAACACGTCGGCGTGCGGTGCGTAGCCGCAACCGAGATCCACGACGACGCCGGGTTCGGAGTGGTCGAGCAGCAGTCGAACCGCATGACCGTGAGCGTCGTCCCAGTCGAACTCGACGTCGTAGGTCGGCCGCTGCGTGTCGGGCTCGGCGGCGGACGTCTCCACCTCGGGCGTGACTCGGAGGATCTCGATGCCGGAAGCCGCCGGCATTCGCGAGGCGTTCGTCACGACGCCCGGGTGCGCTCCACCCGTGTGGGCCGCGACCCAGCCGCCGAAGTCGGTGTCGGAGTCGAACGCGTCGGGCACCGTACGGACCTCGCCGAACCGGTCGATCTCGTCGAGCGCGGCGTCGCGGACAGCACGCCGGAGCGCCGTGGTGAGTTCCACGCCGTCGTGCGAACGATTCCACGGGTAGACGCCGCGGCGACGCTCGACGTGACCGAGTTCCACCAGGCGTGCGCCGTACGCGTCGGCGAGCGTGCGGATCCCCGACCCCGTTTCGTGTTCGGTGCGGGGCCGCGGCAACTGGTGCTTGGAGAGCAGCCCGGGCTGTTGCGGGTCGTAGCCGCTGAAGTGGACGAAGCGCAGCGGCCCGCCCTGCACCGTCGCGCCGGTCGCCCCGACGTCGATCGGGCGGTCGTGGATGTTCCACCACGCGACGTTCATGCCGGGGTCCCGATCGATCGTGAAGTCGAACAGCGACGGAACCCAGTCGACCCAGCGCTGATCGGTGAACCTGGCTCGCCCGAAGTCCACGAGCGCGTCGAACCGCAGCCGCTCGTCCCACCAGTCGAGGAAGGGGCGTGCGGACGGCCCCACAGCGAGGAAGCCGCAGTTGTACATCCCGGACTGCATGATCGTCTCTTCGTCCACCCGAAGTCCATCGCGTGGGACGGGTTCGAGCACGTGCGGCGTGAGCACGATGCCGTGCTCCAGCGCAGCGTCGACCTGCGGCCCGAAGGGAGCGAACACCTGGATGTCCGGGTCGAGGTAGCAGGCGGCGACCGGCTCGTCGCTCGTCGCCTCGCCCGCTCGGAGCAGGTGGCGCAGGAACGACGGCTTGACCGCGGTGGAGAACTCCATCACGTCGTAGACGGTGCGCATCAACCGCTCGTCGGCGGGCGAGATGTCGAGGTCGGAGAGCCGCACGACGTGGATGTCGTCGGGGAGGTCGGCGGCTCCGTCGTCGACGACGAGCACCGAGAACGTCGAGTCGGGATGGTGTTCGAGAAAGGACTCGCCGAGCACCTGGGCCATGGCCAGGTAGTTCGACGCAACGATCGTTCCGGCCTGCATCGGTTCCGACCTTAACGGCGTGCCGTGTCGGGCCAGGCGAGGCCCCGGATGCGCTGGCGGACGCGGGTCGCCATCTGCGACCGGGCGGCGTCGAGCCCGTCGAAGAATGCTCCGGGTGCGTCAGCAGAGGTGCGGCCCGGCGTGCGGAGCAGCGCCGCATACGCCTCGCCGAACTGGGCGGGGGTCGGCTGGTCTGCGATTCGACGATGCCCGGCTCGACTCAAGCGTTGCCGGAGGTCGGCGTCCTCGGCGAGCCGGCGCATGTGCTGGGTGGCGTCGGCCAGGTCCGGGTCGGCCCACTCGGCGGTCTCCGGGTAGATGCCCTGGCCGTTGGTCACCGGGACCAACTCGTAGTCGACCATCGCCGCGACGTCGTCGTCCATGAAGTCGACGACACCGGAGTAGCGGGTGGCGATCGCCGGGGTGCCCAACCACATTGCGATCGCAGGGTGCAGCCCGTAGCCCTCGCTGCGATGCAGGGACACCAGCACGTCGGCGGCGGCGAGCAGACCGTGGTGGAGATCGTCGTCCAGGTGCTCGTCCAGGAGTTGGATCCGGTCGTCGTCACCGCGCACGGCGACGACTCGTGCGACGTCGTCGGGGCGGTGGTGGCCGTTGATCGACTTCACCACGAGTCGAACCGATGCCTGCGAGTCGGCGAACGCGGACCGGAACGCGCTGATCGCACCGAGCGGGTTCTTGCGTTCGACGATGCTCAGGTAGTCGAAGCTGACGACGAAGACGATGTCGTCGCCCCACGTCCTGCGCCAGACCGCTGCCGATGAGTCGGGCGGGGTCGGAGTCTCGAGGGGAACGGTGCGAGGCGGACCTGAACCCGGTCGCCGATGACCGCGTCGTACGCATCGCAGACGAAGTTCGTCGTGGCCCACACCTCGTCGGTGTGGCGAGCGGCGTCGACGTGTTGCTGTGGGATCTCCTCGAGTTCCCACAGCCAGCACGCGATCATCCGCTTGCCGGGACCGACGAGCTGGGGGAATCGAGCGACGAAGTGTTCGAACTCGAATGCGGTGACGATCGCGATCGTGGTGTCGTGCACTTCGGTCGGCACGGGACGAGCCGGTCGGCGGCGCGGGCTCGACGACAGGTCGTTGTCGATCTCGATCACCGGCACGCCTGCAGCCTGGAGGGATGCCGACAGCTCGCGTGTGCAGCTGCCGAGACCACTGCTGATGTGGTGGTAGCCGACGATGTTGACGCCCGGGGTACCGGTGACGCGCTCGGCTCGCCGCTGGACCGGGCGATTCCGGATGCGCGCCGTCGCACGCGTCGAGCGGTCGTCGCCCCCGGGAGCCCGCTGATCTTCGGTATCGCTCGTTCGCCCAGACGCCGCGCGCCACCGGCGAGTCCTTCCGCCAACGCTCGAGCGTGGACCCGCCGAGGGTGGTGCCGGAGGCGTCGGATGGACAGCCACACGGCGCCACCCACTTCGGCGAACGACCCGTGCACGGCTGTCGACCACAGCCGGTTTCGTTCCCGGAGGAACACGACGCGATCACCCAGGTCCGCCGTCGTGGCACTCCCCCGGTGTTCGACTCGTGACGTCGGCACGAACCGGTAGCGCCACCCCGCCCGCGTACCCCGCCGGGCCAGGTCGACGTCTTCGTAGTAGAGGAAGAACCGTTCGTCGAAGCTGCCCACGTCGTCGATGAAGACCCGTGACAGCGCCACGGCGCCGCCGGTGAACACGTCGATGTCGATCGCGCCGGACCCTGCGGCGCTGGCAGGCTCGCCTCGGAGACGATCGCTGCCCGCACCGAAGCGGTCGATCACGACGCCGGCACTGTTGATCTCTGCGCCACCCGGCGACAACAACAACGGTTGCGCCGCACCCACGTCCGGCACCTCGAACTCGGCGAGCAACGGTTCCAGCCAGCCGTCCGTCACGGTCACGTCATCGTTGAGCAGCACCACGACATCGGCGTCCGGCGAGGCGTCGAGGCCGATGTTCATTCCTCCGGCGTAGCCCCGGTTCTCGGCGCTGACCGTGAGCCGCACCGCGTGGTCCAGCGGACGCCCGCGCCACGTCGCCGCCGCCAGCCGTTGGGCGGCCTGCGTGCCGTTGTCGACGACATGCACCTCGACGAGTGGCTCCACGGCCTCACCGGAGGCGGCTCCGTCGGGGACGTGATCGAGGACCGAACGGACCGCGTCTTCGAGCATTCCCGGAGCGGCGTCGAACGTCAGCACGACGACCTCGACTCGGGTGGCTGGCATCACGGCGAGTGTAGGGATCCCGCACTCGGTCGGCTGCTGATGCCGCTTCTCGTCGACCGTCCCGGAAGCCCATGGGTCGCCGTCGGTATCATCTCGAGGTGCCACGACGACCTTTCGACCGCGCCGGCACACCCAGCATCTCGATCGTGCTGGCGGTCTACGATCCACCCCATGCCGCGTTGATCGCGCAGCTCGACGCCATTGCCGCCCAGACCTCGAAGGACTGGGAGTGCGTCGTCGTCGACGACACGTCGACCGATCCGAGCGTGGTCGACCTCGTCACCGAGTGGACCGACCTCGCAGAGAACCGGCGGCTGATCCGGCGGAGCGAGAACGGTGGGATCGCCGCTGCCACCAACGACGGTCTCGACGCTGCCGCCGGCACGTTCGTCACGATCTGCGACCACGACGACCTGATCCACCCGGACGCCGTCCTCGCGCTGACCGAGCACTTCGATCGACACCCCGACCAGGACGTGGTCTACACCGACGAGCAGCTGATCGACGCCGACGGCGTCGTCCTCGCCACCTACGACAAGCCCGACTACAGCCCACGTCGCCACCTCGGTCACCACTACCTGGCCCACCTCGTCGCCGGGCGACGCGAGGTCATCGCCGACCTGCGGGTTCGTCACGAGTTCGAGCCGTCACAGGACTACGACTTCTGGATCCGCGTGATCGAGAAGTCGATGGCCGCGGGCCGCGACGTGGGCCACATCCCACGACCGCTCTACTCCTGGCGCGCCATCAGCGGTTCGAGCGCACTCGGTGCGGGCGAGAAGCCCGAGATGTGCGATGCCGTGCGCCGCTGCGCTCAGGCCGCACTCGATCGCCGTGGCATCCCGACGAACGGCGACGACCGTCGTCCACGACGGCGAGCCCACCACGTCGGTTCGCCTGGAACCGGCCGCACTCGGCAGCGAACCGCCGACCATCTCGTTCATCCCGGTCGCGCCCGGCACGACACCATCGGAACTGAACAACGCCGTCGCAGCATCGACCGCCGACGTGATCTGCTTCGTCCCCGACGCGGCCCTCGCCACCGGGAGCGTCGACCCGCAATGGGCTGCACCGCTCGCCGACGAAGCGCTGCGGCGCGACGTCGGCGCCGTCGGACCGAAGGTCGTCACCGCGTCCGGGACGCTTGCGAGCATCGGCCGGGTGTTGGAACCCACGCTCGCCGATCGCTTCGTCGGCGAGCCGAGCGATTCGTCGGGCCTCTGGGGAGCGTTCTTCGTCGTGCGGGAGGTGTCGACGCTCGCGCCGCTCGGTTTCACGATCGCCAGGGCGACGTTCGAACAGGCCCGCGGGTTCGGCCCGGGCATGTCGCTCGATGTCGCCGTGGCCGACCTCAGCCTTCGACTCGCGGCAAGCGGCGGCGCGACCCTGATCCATCCAGGGGTGACCCTGGTGGTCGACACTGCGCGACTGGACATCGATGCTCGTGGACTCCTCGCCACTCGCACGCGTCACGGCGCCGGGTGGATCGAGCATTTCGATCTCCGCAGCCGCGCCGAAGCCGAATGGACTGCTCCGACGACCTACGAGCAGTTGCACACGTTGTTGGAGGTAGGCGACATCGATCTCGTCACGTCCGACGTGTTCGACACCTTGGTGACCCGTCCGGTGGCGACGCCGAGCGATCTGTTCGTGCGTACTCGCCGGTCGTCGTCGATCTGCCCGAACACGTCACTGCGCACGTGTTCGCGGTCCGCTCGACGCAGCTGCTGAACGAGCGCGCCCGGCGAGATCACTCCGCCGCTCGGCGCCGAGTTCTCGAGGCGGCCACCCCGGGCATCACCGAAGGCGAGTTGGTGCGTGACCCGCGGGTCGCCGCACCCGAAGTGACGCTGCACGAGATCTGGGAGGAGATGCCCGAGTCGTGGGGCGATCGCTCCGTCGATGCTCGACGCCGAACTCGCACTCGAGGCCGAGTCGCTCCAGCCGATTCCGGAGACCACCGAGGTCTTCGGCGCGGCTCGCGAGGCCGGCGTCCCGGTCGTGCTGGTGAGCGACATCTACCTCACGTCGGCAACAGCTGACGAAGCTGCTCGCAGCTGCCGGCGTCGACATGAGCCTCGTCGACGAGGTCGTCAGCTCCGCCGACCATCGGCTCGGCAAGGCGCACGGCCTGCTCGCACAGACCATCGAACGGCGCTCCGTCGCCGCTGACCGGGTGGCTCACCTCGGCGACAACGAGGTGGCCGATGCGGAGACCGCCACGAAGCTCGGAGCACACGCCGTCCACGTCGAGGTCGCTCCGCGCAGCGTCACGTCGAGTCTGCCACCCCGGCCGCTGCAAGCGTGGTCGCAGGCATCGGGGCACCGATCTCGGCATCACCGCCGCGATCACGGGCGGTACTCGTCGATGCCGGCCGCTTCGGCCACCGACCCGTCGTTCCAGTTCGGCGCCGCGTCGTCGGCCCGGTGCTCGACCGGGTTCGCCCGATGGGTCGCTCGACCACGACGTCACTCGGCGCGTCACACGTGCACTGCATGCTCCGCGAAGGCGCCACGATCGCCGAGCTCCTCGACGACGGCATCCGGCACCGGCGATGGCGTCGACCCGGCACCGGTCCCGCTCCACGTGTCGCGCTGGGTCACGATGCGCGCCGCGGTGATCGACGCGACACCGGAGGAACTGCTGATCGCGCTGGCGCGGCGAGCGGACCTCACCGTCGACCACGTCGTGCGGGCGTTCGACTGCGACGTCGGACCGAGTGCGATCGGTCGTTCGGCGGCGAGCGGGCCGACCCCGACCGACGTCGCCGAGGCCTGCCGCAGCGCTGGCCGCCGACGACGTGTTGCGGCCACAGATCGTCGAGCACGCCGCCGAACTCCGCGCACGCGTCCTGCGTCTACCTGCGCGCTCGACTCGCACTCGACGACGGTCCACTCGTGGTCGCCGATGTCGGGTGGGGCGGCACGATCCAGGAGGGGCTCACCCGCATCCTGCGCTCCGACGGGATCGACGAACGACGTGGTCGGGCTGTACCTGGCGCTGTCGGCTCCCGGAGAGGAACGCCTCGCCGGTGGGGCCCGGATGCTCTCGTACCTGCCGAACATCACCGACGATGCCGGCGCCTCGGTGTACAGCCGAGCCGATCGCACACCACGCCGACACCATCGAGCGGGTCATGACACCGGCGATCGGCACGCTGATCGACATCGATGCCGACGGTGAACCCGGTCTGTCGTCCGGTCGACCACGACCCGATCCCACCGTCGCTGGGCGCTGCGCAGCGAGCGATCGCGACTCGTCGTGCGACCGCCTGGCCGACCGGTCGACGGCGGCTCAGCGACCTCGACGACGAAAGGTGGCTCGATCCCGCGCTCCGAGCGGCGTTCGCCCGGATCCTGTCGCCAGTCGGTGACGTCACCGAGTCGCGCGGCTCGCCCAGGCACTCGGCGTGTGGCCACACGACGACGTCGCCGGCACCGCTCACCGGTCGATCGCCGGCGCCGACCTCGCGATCGCCGCCACGCTACGCCAACGGCGCACGACCTGGACCTTCTCGACCCGTCGGGCCGGAACTGGGTGGCGGGCGTCGCCGGGGAGCTCAACCCGGCGTTCGGCGCACAGCTGCACCGCGATGCAGGCCGGGGTCTCGCTGGAAGATCTGGCACCAGCGAGCGAGACGGGTGACGCCCGACTCGCAGCGTTCGAGGTCGGCTCCGACCTCTCGGAACTACAGATCGTCCGCGCCGTCCACGTCGCCCCGGCCGGCTGGTCGGTGATCCGCCTCGACCGGCGACGTGACGTCGCTTCGCAGCCTCCGTTTCGACGCCGGCGAGCACGCAGCACTCGTCGACGTCGGGCACTTCGCGATCCGGCTGACGACGACACGCAGGTTCGACGAAGAAACCCGTCACGTGCTGCTCGGCGACGACGACCTGACCTGGGTCGACGTCGCATCCGATCGACGACCGTCAGATTCGCATACCGAGCGGGCGGCCACGTGCTGCTCGACGTCGACCCGGCACTCGCTGCCGAGGTGCGGTCGATCGACGTGACGGTCGGCTTCCGGTCCTGGCGGCTCGAGGACGAACGACGCACTCGTTCGCCACCCCGGTCGGTCGCGTGTCACCGACCAGACCCGTCGCGTCGCACGTGCCGTCAAACGCCGACTCTGAGGCCCGTCAGCCCCAGGATCGGCGGCCGTCGGGCAGGTCTTCGTACGGCGGCGCACCCGATCGGTGCGGGAGTTCGAGCCAGTCGTTGCGACCCGGGGTGAGGTTCGGGTTCGAGTAGGGGTCGACGTACAGCGTCCGCACCCCATCGCTGCTCGATGCAGCGCCGTCTCGGCCGGGTCGATCGGGTGCGCGAAGCTCCGGCTCTCGAAGTGGTACCAACTGGCCTCGGGCGTCCACAGGATCCGGTAGCCGGCGTGGCGCACCGTCATCGACAGGTCGACGTCGTTGTAGTTGGCGGGTAGGTCGGTGTTCATCCCACCGACGTCGAGAAAGACCTCACGCCGCATCAGCGACCCTGCCGCCGTGGCTCCGACGCACTCGCGGACGACGTTGGCCATGTTGTAGGGACCGGGGTGATCCGACGGTCCAACCGAGCAGCGAGTGCGTGATCGTCCCGTGATACAGATGCCCGCCGTGCTGCAGCGTGCCGTCGTCGAACAGCAGCTTCGCGCCGACCATGCCGACGTCGCGCTGTTGGGCGAGGCCGACCATCTCGCCGACGCTGCCGGGCTCGATCAACTCGGTGTCGTCGTTCAGCAGCAGGACGTACTCCCCCGTCGCTGCGGCCGACGCCGACGTTGATCTTGTCGGAGAAGTTGAACGGACGGTCGTAGTCGACGATCCGCAGCGGCATCACCGGCGATCCGGCGCAGGCCGCGCTCGACGACGGGCTCGCTCCCGGCGTCGAGCACGATGACGAACTCGAGGTCGACGTCGGCGTTCGCGACCCAGCATCGACGCAACGGCGTCGTGGACGAAGATCCGTTCCGCTCCCCGACACCCGCCCTCGCGTCCCACGCGTCGGAATCACCACGGACACCACGGGTCGTCCGTCGATACGCCGACGCGTTCGGACCACGCCCGGTCTGACCGGTCTCGGTCACCTCGGCCTCGATGCCACAGCGATCGAGATGTGCCGACACGGCACGAACCTCGGCGTTGATCGCGGCCGGCTTGTTGCCGCTGTCGAGCGCCGAACTGTTCGGTGCCTGACGCCAGTGGAGCAGGATCTCGGGGACGTGGAGGAATGGTGCCGCGACCTCGGCGAGACGCAGCAGGAGGTCGTGGTCCTGCGCGCCGTCGGTGCCTGGCGTGAAGCCACCGATCTCGTCGACCAGCCGACGGCGAGCGACGACCAGGTGGGTGATGTAGTTGTGATGCGCAGTCGTTCCAGCGAGAAGTCCGGCTTGTACATCGGCCAGGCACACCGCCCGTCGGGTCGCATCAGGTCGTGATCGCTGTACACGACGTCGGCCGACTCGTCGGCTGCGAGCGCACGAGCGACCGAGGCGAGCGCACCGTCGACGAGTACGTCGTCGTGGTCGACGCAGCACGACGAACTCGCCGGTTGCCGCGGCGAGCGCGTCGTTGGACGCCGCGACGATGCCGCCGTTCTCGGTGCGTCGCACCACCTTGCGAATGACTGCGCCGGTGCGTGACTCGGCCTCGCGGAGCACGGCCGCCACCTCCGGCCGGGTGGACCGGTCGTCGACGAGGACGTGCTCGATCCCGGTCGCTGCGACACCGGCATCCGCAGCCTGCGCGTCGACCGACTCGATGCATGCTCGGAGGTGCTCCGGCTCGGGGTCGAGACCGTGGTGATGACGCTGAAGCGTGGTGCGTCGGTCACCGGTCTCAGTGCCTGTTTCGCGCGTGCGACGGCCAAGCCGGTGAGCCGCGGGGTCACCGACGTGGCCACCCGTCGGCGAGCTCGATAGACCAGGCGTTCAGCGGGGCTCATGGCCGCGCTGACCTGGGCGTATTCCTGATCCTGTCGGGCACGCGACAGCTGCACGCTCAGGTCGACGATGTGCCCGCGTAGCTCGCCGGCCTCGGCAGACGCCTGCTTCGCAGCGTGCACGGCCTGGTCGCGGTCCTCACGCAACTCCGCGTACGACGTCTCCGATGGCCCGACCATCTCCCGCAGCCGTTCGAGCTCGTCAGCCGCTTCGTCCATCGCGCTCATCGTACGAGTTCCGAGCAGTCGCGCAGACACCACGACGCTCGTTCATGAACGCTGACGTCAAGGAGGTGGCCGATCCGCGAGGAGCGTGTCGAACGGTTGGACCGCGCGTGGGTCAGCGGTCGCTGGCGGGCCAGGGCAGGTCGGGGTAGCGGGCGACGAGGCCGGCGCGGAGGTCGGCAGCGGCGAGGTTCGTGAGCGAGACCATCGAGCCGCGCCTGCGTGCGGTACCGACCGAGCATCTGCGGCACGTGCACACCGTGCTCCCCTGCCGACGGCGATCCGCAACCACAGGTCCCAGTCCTCCCAGCCGTACATCGTGTCGTCGACCCGGTACCCGTCGAATCGTTCGAGCACGCTGACGACGGATCATCGCCTGGGCATCGATGTAGTTGGCGTCGCACAGCCACGGGACGTGCCAGCCCTGCGCACTGCGCAGCCCCGGATCGGCACCGAATGCTTCGAGCGTCGAGTAGGCGAATGCGGCAGCCGGGTCGGCGTGCAGCGCGTCGGTCAGGCGGTGCAGACACGTCGGGTAGACCAGGTTGTCGGCGTCCATGATCATCACCAGGTCGGCGCGAGCGTGTTCGATCGCAAGGTTCCTGGCGCGGGTCAGGCCCTGGTTGGCGGCTCGGGTGAGGAGCAGCACGGGGACGTCGGCGTGACGGTCCATCCACTCGCGCACGACCGCCACGGAGTCGTCGGTCGATGCGTCGTCGATGATCACGATCTCGATGGTCACCCTCTGCGACCCCACGATCGAGTCGAGCGTCTCGACGACGACGTCGGCGTAGTCGAACACCGTGACGACGACACTCACGTCGACGCTCGTCGCACGCCCGGCCGTGGTTCCGTCCGCATCGTCCCACGCTGACGTCGCTGCGCGGCCGACATGGTCCGGGTCACCGTGGTCGAGTTGCGAACGGAACCGACCGAGTTCTCGGCGATGCGCGATCTCCGCGAGCAGCTGGTCGTACACCTCGCGTCGCAGTCCGCGGTACGGACTGAAGACCGGCAGGAGAGGCGGAGGGGCCGATCGAACCACCGGACGTGCAGCCAGCGCCACCGAGTCGTTGCCACCAACGCGCGCGTCTGACGCCCGATGTCGCCGGTCGATGCACTGCTCGCTCGACGATCGGATCGGCGACTGCGAGGAGGTCGGTCATGGCGTCCACCAGAGCCAGCGGCCCGAGCACCGCGGCACGTGCGGCGTCGGTGATCCGGTCGCGCCGCTCGCTGTCCGCGAGCAGCGAGACGACGGTGTCGGCCAGGTCCTCGACTGCACACTCGACGAAGTGTTCGCCGGCGACGAGCGGTTCGTGACCCGTGGACGGCTCGCTCACGACGAGGCAGCCGTTCGCCATGGCCTCGACCATCCGCGCCCATTCGAAGTACTCGCAGGCCGCGTCACCATCTCCGCCCTCGGCGTCACCGCGATGGATGTTGACCAGCATCGTCGAGTGAGCGAGAAGTTCGTACTTGTCGTCCCCGAACACGAGGCCGGGTTCATCACCCGTCACCGGCCGACTGAACCTGAAGGTGCGGATCTCGGCGTCGCGCTCCCAGAGCACCGGCGCGAGTCCGGCGAGGACCCGGTCACGGCGCAGCGTGGCTCCACCGAGGAACAGCACCTCGACGTCTCGCGATCGGCCGGCGTCCTCGTGGACCATTGCCGGCGTCGCACCGAGCCGGAGGCGATGCACGTCGAAGCCTTCCTCACGCAGTGCGACCGCCCCGATCTCGTTGATGTCGACCACCAGCGGGCTGCCGTCACAGAGCCCGACGGTCAGCTTGAACCACGGCGTGCCGGGCTGCTCGGTACAGATCGGGATGCTGCAGTGCGCCGCGGCTCGCACGGCCGCGTCGTCGTCGTTGCGTAGGACGTAGAACTCGTGGGGGGCGACGACCAGGTTCACCGACCCGTCGGCCGACGGCAGCCGGTCGGTCACCAGCCGAGCGTCCCTTCCGGTACCGCGAGCCGCGTCGACCAGACCACGTGGCGATGTCAGCCATGAAGGCGTTGCCGTCCGGCGCGACGAACACGTTCACCGGGCGAAGCGTTGCAGCAGGCGTCATCGCTCGTCGGAAGGTCCGCGCCGGACGCTTCCCTTCACCGAGCGAGCGATCTTCTTCACGCCACGCCGAATCACGTCGACCTTGCCCGGAGCCCGACGCAGGTCAGCAGCCGCAGCGCGCACCAGCGTGCGTCGGCTCAACGCTGCAGGCAGGTCGTCGAGGACCGAGCGCAGCTCGGCGCGTCGGGCGTCGGACGCCGCCTCGAGTTCGGCGAGACGCTGCTCGACGGTCGGGTCACTCATCGGGGCCAGAGTATCCGTTCCGGGACCGGCCACGCCGGGGCCTCTCCGCCACGAACGGCACGGCCGGCCGGTGCCCACGCAACAGCGTTCACGGAGTCAACAACAGCCAGAGCAGGTTCGCCGAGGCGAGCACCACGACCGTCGACGCGATCGCCATGGCCCACCTCGTCGTGAGCGCCGCGGCCAAGCCGACGACCATGAACACCACGAGCGGGAGAGCGAACCGGGCCTGCGACGGGAAGTCGGCGTTGCTGAAGTAGGCGAACGAGAAGGTGTAGAACGGTCCGGCCGCGATCAGTGCGACGATGCCGATCCGGGTCAACCATCGAGCCCGTTCGTCTGCGACCATCACCTCGTCGACACCCATCGCCTCGTCGGACGGGCGGACGGCGTCATCCTCTGGCCCTTCGTCGGGTGACGGCCCGTCAACGGTGCGCACCACGCCGGCCCCGATGGCCACGGCGAACATCGCACCGATCAGCAACCAGTTGACGACTTCCTGCATCGCTGCCGTGCGCTGGCTCGCGAGGAAGTCCGGGACGAACGCGTAGTTGACCGGCGTGAAGAGCGTGTCGATCTGCGCGAGCACCTTGTCCCACACCACACCGTCGGGTGCGGCGTTGTCGGTGTTCGCCGTCGGGATGTTCGTCCGTGGCGACGCCGGGAACAGCAGTCGCTGCAGACTCTTCGCGAAGCGAAGCCGGAAGAGCACGACCATCGGCACGGCGATGAGCGGAAGCAGACGCCTGATCGCCGACGCGTCGGAGCGCCACGACACTCGGACGGCGAGGTACGCAACGCACGGCACGATGACGAGGGCGTTCGTCGGTTCGACGAAGTACAGCGCGGCGTACGCGACGAGCAGCAGCCATCCGTTCAGGCGACGAGCTTCGAACTTCATGGTGGCCAGGACCGCGACTGCGCCGGTCAACATCAGCACCCCGTCGGCATTGACCGTGGCGGCATGGAAGAGCGTGAAGGGCGTGGCGATCAGTGCGGCGAGGGCCACGGCCCGACGTCGGCGCGGGATCCGGAGCAGCGCGAGGACGTACCACATCACCGACCAGGCAGCGCCGGCCCAGAGCGCACCGACCATGCGGGCGGCCGTGACCTGACTCTCGAGCACCCCGGCTGCCACGATCATGCGGCTCACGACACCGGTGGCCGTGTAATAGAAGGGGAACTGGCCCGCCGCCGTGTTGACGCCCTTCTCCTGGAAGTCCTCCGGGTCGTACTCGTCGAGTCCGCACGTGCGGCCGATGTAGCCGGGAGCGTCGACGCTGCGACATGCCGCTTCGGCCATGGCGTCGAAACCGACGAGGTCGTTCACGTGCGGCGGCTCGAAGTCGCCGGCTTTGATCACGTAATCGATGTGTTGGAGCTCGTCGATCGGCGAGAGCGTCGTGTACGCCCGCACGTGCAACCCGACGAGCGTCGACGAGACCAGGAACAGGACGCCGACGGCGAGCCAGTCGATGCGGCCCCAGATGCCCGGCTCATCGCTGTCGTCGGAGTCGTCGCCGTCTCCGTCGGCGGCGCTGTCCGCGGGGCCTGTTTCCCTGTCGGACGACACCGCGTCGGTAGAGGGGTCCTCGACCTCGGCCGCGTCTGTTGCCGGGTCGACGGTCACGTGGATGAGGCTAGCCAGCACAGTAGCGTCGAGGATCGCATGTCGCTCCGGACGGCGGTCGCGCACCGCAACCTCCTGTACCTCCTGTCCCTGAAGGAGTTGCGCACCCGTTATCGCAAGTCGATACTCGGGTGGGCGTGGAGCTTGCTCAACCCGTTGAGCCAGATGGTCATCTTCTCGGTGATCTTCCTCTACGTCTTCAATCGGCCCGCACCCGTCGGCGTCCCGAGCGGCCTCGACACGTTCCCGCTGTACTTCCTGGCCGGACTGTTGCCCTTCCAGTTCTTCTCGATCTCGGTCACTGCGGCCATCGGCTCGGTCCAGGGTGGGGCGAGCCTGATCAAGAAGGTCGCGTTCCCGCACGAACAGC
Organism: Ilumatobacteraceae bacterium; assembly: GCA_963797925.1. Taxonomy (GTDB): domain Bacteria; phylum Actinomycetota; class Acidimicrobiia; order Acidimicrobiales; family Ilumatobacteraceae; genus Ilumatobacter_A. The sequence continues at coordinate 300,599 of CAWCQZ010000005.1, forward strand.
TCGTGTTGTCGATCGTGATCGCTCAGTTCATCACGCTGCTCATCGAGTTGGCCGTCCTCTCGATCGTGTTCTTGATCTTCGGACACATGGTGTTGCCCTGGCTCATCCCGATGCTGATGTTGATGGTGTTCGTCATCCTGTTCACGACCGGTGTGGCGCTCTTCCTGTCCGCGGCCAACGTGTTCTTCCACGACATCAACTATCTGTGGGGCATCGTGGCGCAACTGCTCTTCTACACGTCGCCGATCATCTTCGTCCTCGAAGAGATCCAGTTCACGATGGTTGCGAGCGATCATCAACTTCGGGCCGACCGGCGCATTCGTGCGTGCGTCCCAGGAGATCCTGTACGACGGGCAGTGGCCGAGTCTCGCCCGCTGGGGGCAGGTCGCCGTGTACTCCGTGGTGATGTTCGCCTTCGGCGCGTGGGTGTTCAACCGGCTGTCGCCTCGGTTCGCGGAGGAGCTGTGATGAGCCGATACACCGACACCCTCAGCGACGCGAAGCCGGAGATCGCGCTGAGCGTCGACTCCGTCACCAAGACGTTCAAGGTCCATTCCGAGCGAGCCTCGTCGCTCAAGCAGTTCATCGCCAGCGGTGGCCGGAATCGCTACGAGGAGTTCACCGCACTCGACAACGTCTCGCTCGACGTCGACGTCGGGGAGGCCGTCGGCATCATCGGCCACAACGGTTCGGGCAAGTCGACGCTGCTGAAGTGCATGGCACAGATCCTCACGCCGAAGTCGGGCACGATCGCCGTCAACAAACGGATGGCGGCGCTGCTCGAGTTGGGAGCTGGTTTCCATCCGGAGTTGTCGGGTCGCGACAACGTGTTCCTGAACGCCGCCATCCTCGGTATGGGCCGCCACGAGATCGCCGAACGCTTCGACGAGATCGTGAAGTTCTCCGGACTCGAACAGTTCATCGACGCTCCGGTCAAGACCTACTCCTCGGGCATGTACGTCCGCCTCGCGTTCGCCGTGGCGATCAACGTCGACCCGGAGTTGCTGCTGATCGACGAGATCCTCGCCGTGGGTGACGTGACCTTCCAGCAGCAATGCATGGAGAAGTTCGTCGACTTCCGTGAGCAGGGCCGCACCCTGGTGCTCGTCACGCACGACACCAGCAGCGTCCGCCACTTCTGTGACCGCGCGATCTGGCTCGACCGAGGCAAGATCCGCTCCGAAGGCCGGCCGGCCGACGTGATCGACGAGTACACGGAGTACATGCTCGGCTCGGAGGAGGGCGAGGACGGATCGTCTCGACGTGGTGACGGCAAGATCCAGATCACGAAGGTCGAGATCCTCGTCGACGGCGTTCGCATCGATCGTGTCCGCACCGGTGACGACGTGATCTTCCGGTTGCACTTCGAAGCGCAGGAGACCGTCCCGAACCCGGTCTTCGCGATCACGCTGGCCCGCCTCGACGGAATCAACGTCACCGCGCCGTCCAGTCGAGATGCGGAGGCCGTGCCGATGGAGATCAGCGGCTCGGGACACGTCGACATCGCGATGGCCGACATCCCGTTGATGCCCGGGCCCTACGTCATCCACACCGCCGTCACCGGCTGGGGCCTCAAGCACATGTACGACCACCTGCATCACGCCCGCACGTTCGACGTGATGGCCGGCGACTCGGCTGAGACGACCGGCCTCGTCACGCTGCGCCCGACGTGGTCGTGGTCGGGCGACGGCGTCAGCCCCGACATCCAGCTCGGCTGAGGCACGCGCAGATGTCGGGTCGGCACGGCCATCGATGGAATACCCTGGACGATGTCATGGCCGTTGGATCTCACGTCTCGGAATCGGAGCCCGTCATTTCGACGTCGCGCCCGTTCCCGGTGTGGGCCGAATGGGCCGTCAACCTCTTGTCCCGACCGCTGACGTGGCTGTGGGACCGCGGGTTCCGCATGCTCGGGCTGCTCGACGCCGTTGCACTCCTCACGCTGATGACCACGATCAGCCTGGTCCGAACGGTCTTCGACCCGGGCTGGGCGACGTACCCCACCGAGAACTACGTCCTCGGGTTCAGCGTCGCGACGGCGATCCACGTGAGCGTCAACTACTTCACCGGGCTCTACGAACGCGAGCCGCGGCTCGGTCGCAAGCCGTGGCTTCCCAAGACGATCATCGCGACCGGCATCGGCGTCGGCGTGCAGAGTGTCGCCTTCGTCGTGCTCGATCGCTATCTCATGCCGCGGTGGAACCTCGCGGTGTTCCTGATGCTCGCTTCGTTCGTCCTGGTCTTCAATCGTGGGGTCGCCCGACGCCTGACGGTCCGACGCCAGGGGCCGCCCCGCGTCGTGCTCGTCGGTGACGCCGCCTCGATCGATCTCGCGGCTCAACACCTCGCGGCGACGGACCGGAGCGCGATCGTCACGGCACGCATCCGGCAACCGCATCGGCTGATCGATTCCGTGGTCACATCCGATGCCACCGACGTCCTCCTTCTCGACGTCACCGCGTTCGGCTCGGTGTACCCGGAGCCGCTCAACTCGCTCGAACTCGCCGGGGTCGGGTTCCTCCAACGCGTGAGCGCCCGTGAAACGCTGTTGGGACTGCGTTCCGTCCGTGAGATCGGTGGCATGCCGTTCGTCGCACTGCGCTCGCACACCGTCCCGGCGCACAAGGTCAGGTTGAAGCGGTTCTTCGACCTGTTCCTCGTCGTGGTGTTCGCGCCGCTCTGGATGCCGCTGGTCGCCGGCGTGGCGCTCTACGTCCGGGTTGCCGCCGGTGGGCCGGTGCTGTACCACCAGACCAGGGTCGGACGCAACGGAACCGAGTTCGAATGCCTCAAGTTCCGAACGATGGTCGAGGATGCCGAGGAGGACGGGCGGGCACGACTCGCCACGCTCGACGACGACCGCATCGTCCCGTCCCTCAGGTGGATGCGTTCGATGCGCGCCGACGAGCTGCCTCAACTCTGGAACGTGCTGCGGGGAGAGATGTCACTGGTCGGGCCCCGTCCCGAACGGCCCGAACTCGTGGCCGAGATCACCAAGCGGGTGCCCGGCTACGTGCGCCGCAACGAGCTGCCGCCCGGCCTCACCGGACTCGCCCAGGTCGAAGGACGGTACGGAACCGATGCCGAGTTCAAACTCGGCTACGACATCCAGTACCTGGTCAACTGGTCGCTCGTCATCGACGTGCAGATCCTGCTGCGTACGGTCTGGGTCGTGCTCTCGCGTCGTGTCTGACACCGACCGGCTCGATGCAGCGGCCATCAGCTGGCGCAACGATCCGGCGTGGCCTGATGTCGACGTCGTCATGCCCATCCGCAACGAGGCGCCGCACCTCGCCACCGCTCTCGCCTCGGTGCGCGCTCAGGCGTATCCCGGTCGGTTGCGGATCGTTCTGGGCGTCGGGCCCAGTGACGACGGAACCGAAGCGATCGCGGCTCGGTCGGCGGCCGAGTCGGACGACCTGATCGTCGTCGACAACCCATCGGGCAAGACCCCCAGTGCGCTCGAACGCGGCGATCCGCGCCGGATCGGCACCGGTCGTCGTCCGCGTCGACGGCCACTCCGAGCTGTCTGACGACTACATCCGTCGCGCCGTGGAGATCCTGCGCGAGACCGGCGCAGCGAACGTCGGCGGCGTGCAGCGGCCCGAACCGACCACGCCGTTCGAGCATGCGGTCGCTGATGCCACGTCGTCGCTGCTCGGTACGGGTGGAGCGTCGTACAAGGTGGGCACCGAGGCGCATGCGACCGACACCGTCTACCTCGGTGTGTTCGACCGCGGGGCAATCGAAGCTGTCGGCCTGTTCGATGAGTCGTTGATCCGCAACCAGGACTACGAGCTGAACATCAGACTCCGCGGTGCCGGTGGCGTCGTCTGGTTCGACCCCGCGCTGTCGGTCGGTCATCGACCCCGGTCGACGTGGTCCAAGCTCGCTCGTCAGTACTACGAGTACGGCTGGTGGAAGTCCGTCGTGCTGCGCAAGCACCCGTCGTCGCTGAAGCTGCGCCAGTTGATTCCGCCCGTGGGGATCATCGGTGTCGTGCTCGGGCTCGTCGTCGGCACACGTTGGCGCCCAGCGCTCCTCGTGCCGGCTGCGTATGCCGCTGTGCTCGCAGCGGCGGTGCGGAGAACCGATCTGCCGGTTCGGACGGCGACCGCTCTGGTGGTGACCCATTCAGCGTGGACGGCCGGGATCATTCGATCTTCCATCAGCGCTCACCGTTGAGTCGTCAGCGACGACGCCGAACGACGCGCTGCACTGTCGCTGCGATCTCGCGAGTTCCGCCCCGATCCCAAGCACGACGCAGCGCGGGCCCGACGGGTACTCGGGAATTTCGTTCGGGCGCGCAAAGCCCCAGACGGGTCGACCAGATCGCCCAACGGTCGGAGAAATCCGCTGGAAGCGGTTTGGTGGTCAGCAGCCAGTCCCTGTTCTCCCCGGCCGACGCGAACAACTTGGGTTCCTCGACGAACGAGGGCGTCGCCGCGAGTTCGTACATCGAATAGCCAAGCCCGGCGACTGCCGCGTTGACCTCGGAAGCGAAATCCCTACCCCGCCGGCCCCTCAGCACTTCGACCACCAGATCCGGACGACATCGGACGAGTGTGGCGCGAGCGCCGCGCAGAACTGCTGCCTCATGGGTCTCGACGTCAATCTTGATGACGTCGGGGCTCACGTTCATCTGTCGCACGAACTCGTCGAGGCGCATCACAGGAACACGAACCGTTTCAACACCGTTGCGAAAGTCGGCGTTCAAGGAGTTCGACGAATCCGATACCGGCGAGATGTGGAGATCGGCGTGACCCTCCTTGTCGGAAAGCGCCGATCGGACCACGTCGATCTGCAAGTCGTTCGCTCGAGCGATGGCGTCGGCGATGTCAGCCGTGGCGGGCGTCGGCTCGAAAGCAACGACAGTCGCTGGTTCGAAGACCGCAGCAGCCAGCGCCGCGTAGAGCCCGATGTTGGCACCGACATCGAAAAACACGAAGCCATCGCCACGTCGCTCGAAGCAGGCGAACAGCGCTGCGGCCGTGGACGGCTCGTAGGACGACAGACCCGTTCGACGCAGGAGGCGCTGAACACTGCTCGACGACGGGTCGACCACATCGAGCGACTTCAGTCGGCCGCCGGTGGGTAGCGGGATGCGGTAACTCACGTGCAGCTGTTCATCGGTCGATGTCGTCGAAGTCGAGTCCGGTGCCGATCGACATCGATCGCCGAACGAACTCCTCCTGGGTCTGGCCCCAAGCGCTCCCTGTGGTGCGGCGATACACGAAGTTGAAGCGGTCGGCGGCGAACGTGGGGATCCCTCGCTTGTTGCAGTCCGTGACGATCGCTCGATCCTCGCCGAGGGAGATGTCTCGGAACCACAGGCCGCCGGCTCGCTCGCGATCGATCACGAGGGTCGGGCCGGCGAGCGTCGCGGTGTAGATGAACTCGTTCCCGGGGAAACGGAGAATGGTGTCGTCGGTGTCCTCGAGGCGGGCGTAGGTCGTGTGCTTCCCGACGATTCCGGCCCCTGCATAGCTGTGGGCCCGCAGGGAGTCGGCGAGGAAGTGCGGGCCGTACCGATCGTCGTCGTCGAACTTCGCGACGAATCGGGCGTCGGTCGCAGCCATGGTGACGTTGAGACAGAATCCGAGCGACTTCGAGGCGGGCCGCCAGGACAGCACCACGTCGATGCCAGCGCGACGGATCTCCTCGAGTCGCGCATCCACAGCGACGAGGTCAGCGTCTGCCTCGTCGAGGTTGACGACCACGGCGACGTGCTCGGGCAGCGTCGTCTGACGCATCACGTTGTCGACGATGTTGCCGATGTACTTCGGGCGATTGGTGACGCACACCACGGCGACCGACCCGAACGGCATGGTCTGTGCCGCTCGATACTCCGCGTGACGATCAGCGGTGATCCGATTCCACGCCTCGATGTCGGATCGTTCGGCACTCGCGAAGTGAACGGTCGCGGGCTCGTTCGAACCCGCACCCGAGATCCGGCGACGCAGGTTCGCGTACTCCTTCCAGCCGCGCCGCGCGATGTCGTCGGCCTTCACGGAGCGGACCGTTCCCATGGGGCGGCCACCGGGAACATGGATTCGAAGAACTCGCCGATGCGATGCTCGCGGTCGACGTGGTCTCCGGCGACGTCGCCGGTCTCGTTGATGCAGAAGGTGTCCAGGTCGTCGGCGAGGCGGATTCGTTCGAGGTGGCGGTCGAGTCGACCTGACTCGACGTGGACGTACTCGGTCCGCAGGTCACCCAGGACTCCGCGCTGCGTCGCGAGCGAGTAGTGCTGGGCGAACGATGCTGCGGTGCTGAGGTCGGTCGGCGACCGGAATCGCGAGTGCCGGGTCGGCCCGACGATGCTCGCGAACTCCGTTTCCATCTCATCCATGACGGATCGGCGAAGCGGATAGGGCGAGTGGTAGGGCTTTGTTGTGACCACCCGACCGAATCGTTCCCGGAGCAGTTCGCGTCCCCGGCGTGCGGCGGTGTCCACGTCCTCGGTGTGCTCGTCTTCGACGCCGGGAGGTCGCGCTCCGCTCTGGAAGACCCGTGCGAGTCCGTTGGGCGTGAAGAAGAACTCGGGGCGCAACGATCGTGCTGCGAACATATCGTCGTTGAAGTACACGAACTGTTCGGCGAGCCCGTCGATGTGGTGCAGCGACGCTTCGATCGCATGGGAGTTGAAGGTCGGCAGCGCATCGCTCGGGAGGATGGCGGCATGATCGATGATCTCGATGCGCGGGTCCTCGGCGAGCCAGTCGGGACGCTGACCTGCGGTGACGATCCAGATCCTGCGCACCCATCCACAGTGCATCCAGACCGATCGGAGCGAGTACCGCAGTTCGTCGCGGCTGCGGTACCGAGCGGGGTCGAGTGCAGCCTCGTCCACCCTTCTGCCGGTGGCGGCGGCGGTCGACCGGAACGATTCGACCCAGTCGGGGTCGGCGCCGTCGACCCACGTGTACACGATGTCGATCGGATCGTCGACGTGTTCGAAGTTCGCACCGACGGGGAACGCGGTGCGGCCCGAGTATTCGTGGCCGTCGACGACCTCGACCGTCCACGGGCAACGGGCGTCGAACCGTTCGTGCCCCCGGGTCCCGACCTTCTCGAGTTGGCCCGATGTTCCTGGCGTCCAGAACGTGACCTCCACACCTTGGTCCGGTCCGATGGCGCGGCCGCCGCAACGGTGGGCCCGGAACACGTTCCACGACCGGGCGCGTCGCACGCGGCGATCCGTCGACGCATCGCTCAACGAGACGATTCCGGATCCTCGACCATCTGCCCACTCGATGAACCAACCCGTGCCACGGATCGCCGAGAGCGCCGCCAATGAGTCGGAACGATCATCGAGCCCGACGCCGAAGACGAGTCCGTCCCCGCGTCGGTCGACCACAAAGTGCTCGACGTCGGCATCGATGAGTGCCTGCGTGACGGAGCCGGCGATCGAATGCCCGAGTTCGGCGGTCGACATCTCGAGGTCACCTGCGGTGTGCAGCTGCCTCGATCCCCAGCGCGCGGGTGCGATGGCACCGCGATCCGGCGGAGCACCCAGGACGGGCCGGGTCGCTGCGGCCCGATGTGCGCACGCGTCTGTGGCGCGCAGTCTGGTGGAGGCGGTGTAGAGGTCGAGAACCGGCGGTGGGAGGCGACGGTCGAGGCGGTAGCGCTGCATGAGCTGGCGCACCCTCTTCAGCTTCGATCGCATCGCCGTGAGGCTAACGCTGCCGCGTCGGGCCGACGTCAGACTGTCCGTTCAGGCTGCAGACCCCCAGAGGGCGCAGATCGGAACTGCCTTGATCCGATGGCTCAACTCGATGATCTCGGGCCCGGAATGCAGCACTGCGCCGCCAGCAAAATGATCACCGAGTTCATCTCTCAGCCACACGAGGTGGCGGGCGTCCTTGAGCGTCGGAGCTGCTGACGCTTTGATCTCGACGGCGAAGATCTGCCCGCCGTCATACTCGAGCAGCAGGTCGATTTCTTGACGACCACCATCGGTACGCAGATGGAACATCTGCGGTCGCGACGGTTCCACGGCACAGTGACTACGGATCTCGCTCGTGACGAAAGTGTCGATGAGGCGGCCAAGTAGGTCGGAATCGTCGAGCACGTCGGATCGACCGATCCGAGCGGCCGCAGCCATCAGCGCCGAGTCGACCACGTACCGCTTCGGTGACCGGACGAGTCGCTTCAGTCGATTCGTCGACCATGCAGGCACCAGTTCGCCGACGAACATGTTGAGCAGCATCTGTTCATAGGCGACGTGCGTGCGACGGTCGATACCCACGGCCCGGTAGATCGTGACATCGTCAGCTGTGCCCGCCGAATTCAACGCCCACGCTTGGAGATACCGGCGCAACCGGTTGGGGTCTCTCCGCTCACCCAGGCGTGCGACGTCGCGGCTGACCATCTGTTCGATGTAGCTGTCGAACCATTGGCGTCGATCCACCGCCGAGTCGAGCCGCACAGCCTCCGGAAACCCGCCCGTCAATGCACGGTCCAGGTATCCAACGAGGTCCGGGCGCTCCGAAGGAAGCCTCACTTCTCCCCGAACAATCTCGGCCACACTGGGTCGGTCGCGAACCGCTCCGAGGGTCTCACGCACCGCCATCCCGTACATCGGCACACGAATCAACCGACCCGTTCCTGGCCAGCTCGCCGCTTCGATCTCGCCTGACACGGAACCGGTGAGCACGAAGCGCCCCGGTCGGGAGTCCCCGTCGACCGAACGCTTCACCGCTCCCAGGACCTCCGGAACATCCTGCCACTCATCCAGTAGGACGGGTTCGTTGCGCTCACCCAGCGCCGCATCGGGATCGAACCGGAACACGTTCGCCATCGCCGGCTGATCGAGCCGCACCACCGACGCCGCCAGGCGCACAGCCGTCGTCGTCTTCCCACAAGCTCGCGGCCCGACCACCATCACCGCCGCAAACGCATCGAGCACCCGGCGTAGCTCAGAGTCCACCAGTCGCTCGACGTACTCCATGACGAGAATCGTAGCCGAATGCCGCCCTCACACAACGTGCAATACCGCTTTGACACACAGAATGATCCCGCTCTCACACAGGCCTCGATTGACACGACGACCTGTGCACGCCGATGAGCCACAGCTCACACGATCGGTGGTCGGCGGAGGCGGGTGAGTCGAACGACCCCACGCCAGGAGATCGGTGCTCGGTCGACGCTCACTTGCCAGCCGCGTCGCCATCCGGCCAGATATCTGCGACGGCTCTCACCTCGGGGCGCACGCCGGAGGCCGATCGCCAGCCAGACGATCACGTGGATTGCCGCGATCGGCCACGGCAGTGTTCGACGGGCGATCATGACCCGGTTGCGCCCCGTGAGTTCCCACCCGTCGGCGTGACGTTCGATGTCGGTTCGAGGGTGGAACACCTCGACGTCGGCGAGGTAGCGGATCGTCCATCCTGCGTCGACGAGACGCCAGCTCATCTCGACCTCTTCGTGCCCGTAGAAGAGGTCGGTGAAGTAGCCGCCGATCTGTTCGTACGCCGTGCGTCTGATCGCACACGCTCCACCGAGGAACAGTGCGACGTCGCCGGATCGGTCGGGCCCGTCCCCACCCACGCGTGGAACGTGTCGGCGAGCGGTGTCGCCGTCTTGATCCACGAGGCGCAGCGCCACCGCGCCCAGGCCCGGATCGTCGCTGAAGGCACGATCGATTCGGGCGGCGTCGCCGCGCAGTTCGGCATCGTCGTCCAGGAAACCGACGATCGGAGCGTCACCGTGGCGGAGCCCCGCGTCGCGACCGCCCGGAATCCCGACGTTCTCGGGCAGGACCAGCAGGTCGACATCGACGTCGACGACCAGATCTGCCGCACCGTTCGCCACGACGAGGCACGATCCGACGGGCAGCGATGTCGTCGCCGCGGCCAGCGCTGCCGGTCGGTCGCCCATCGACAGGACAACCCATTGGACGGTCACATCGTCCTTCGTCACCGGCTCGTTCACGGGTCGAACCTACTGCCCGACTCGGTCCGACGACAGAGCAGTGCAAGCTCCGGACATCTCGTGGTCGATAGGCTTGCAACGATGTCGGCACACGTGGTCGCTCGCCAAGGGGCTGAGCTGAGAGACGCCCACGAGTCGGCCAAACTCATCCCGTACCTGCGCGAGCTCTGGGAGCGACGGAGCTACATCCGCCACGTCGCGATGAACGAATTGCGGCACCGTCAGATCACGAACGTGCTCGGCAGCTTCTGGCACCTGCTCAATCCGGCGTTGACCATCGGCGTCTACTACATCATCTTCGGCGTGATCATCAAGAGTGACAGGGGCATCGACAACTTCCTTTTGTTCATCACGATCGGTCTGTTCGTCTTCCAGTTCGGTCAGAAGTCCACGATCGACGGATCTCGATCGATCATCAACAACAAAGGACTGATCAAAGCCGTCCGCTTCCCGCGCGCCCTGCTTCCAATCAGCTCCACCGTCACCGAAGCACTTGCGTCGATCCCCACGTTCGTCGTCGCGTACGCGGTCGCTCTGGTGACGGGAACGGACATCACCTGGCGCTGGCTGATGCTCCCACCGCTGCTGTTCATGATGATGCTCTTCAACATCGGGACGGCGATGGTCGCTGCACGTCTGACGACCCACTTCGCCGACACGACCCAGATCCTGCCGTTCATCTTCCGATTGGCGCTGTATCTGTCCGGAGTGATCTTCAGCGTGGATGCATACGTCGAGAACAACCCACTCGCCAACACGCTGTTCACCCTGAACCCGTACTACTGCTTCATCTCACTGGCTCGCTGGTCGATCATGGCCGGCAACCTGCAGACCGACCTCTTGTTGTCAGCATTCGTGTGGACCGTTGTCAGCCTCATCGGCGGTTTTCTCTGGTTCCGTGCCGCCGAGGAGAGATACGCCCGTGACTGACCAGCAGCCTGCCGAGAAACTCGTGGGCTCGATGCTCGGGACCCCACCGAATGCGGTCGAGATAGATCGCGCCGACATTCGTTACCGCGTGTACTCGGAGCGCTACTTCAGCGCCCGGGAACTCGTCAGCCGAGGGTTCAAGACACGCGAGTCCACTGAGGTCCATGCCGTCAAGGACGTCAGCTTCGATGTCGCTGTCGGCGAAGCGGTCGGCATCGTCGGTTCGAACGGTTCGGGGAAGTCCACGCTGTTGCGTGCCATTGCCGGCCTCCAGTCGTTGGAGTCAGGCAGGATCAGAGTGCGTGGGGAGGTCGGGCTCCTCGGCGTGGGCGCAGCGCTCAAGCCGACGCTGTCCGGATTTCGCAACGTCGTCCTCGGCGGCCTAGCGATGGGTTTGACCCGAGCGGAGATCGACGATCGCATGGACGGCATCGTCGAGTTCTCCGGGCTCGGGGAGGCCATGTCTCGACCGATGCGCACCTACTCATCGGGAATGCGTGCGCGGCTGACCTTTTCGATCGCCACGCTGCGTGTGCCCGACATCCTGCTGATCGACGAGGCTCTGGCGGTCGGCGACAAGGAGTTTCGCGAACGCAGCCTCGAACGAGTCCGTGAAATCCAAGCCGCTGCTGGAACGATCATCATGGTCACTCACAACCTGAACGAGATCCGTGACACCTGCAACCGAGCCGTGTGGCTCGATGAGGGGACTCTGCGCTCGGATGGGGCCGTCGAGACAGTTCTCGCCGACTACGAAAACCGATGATCAGCGCCGCCGACCGTGCACGCCCGGAGCCGTCTCGCGGAGGGCGCCGCCAGAGCCTGGTGTCACGTCTCAAACGGTCTCGTCGGCGCCTCGTGGACCGACTACCGATGGAGGTCGGCGGTGCCCTCGGCGCTGAAGAGATCGAACGTGCGATGGATCCATCGGTGCCTCATCGACGATCACTCGTGGCGCGAGGAATCTCGGTTTCACTCGTTGCGCTTTCCCGAATCAACATCGCAGTCGAGCGACCGTGGACCTCGGCCCGCCTTGCGCACCACGCGGCGAGCATCGATCCCTCGAACCCGGCCGCATGGACTGCGCTGGGCAACGCACTTCGCGCTGCCGGACCACTCGGACCGAAGTTCGTGACGGGGCTCGGCCTCACCTTGAAGCCGGTGGGCGATCGGTCTGGAGCGTTGGCCGCGTTTCGCTGCGCTCAGAACTCCGAAGGCGGAGTCGCTGCCGACCTCGGGTTGATCGACACACTGATCTCGCTCGACCGATTCGACGAAGCTCGAACGGAGGTGATGACAGCGCTGAGGCAACACCACCCGAACGGAGACGCAGCCGAACTCTGGTTTCGACGTTCTCGAATCGAGTTCGTTCTGACCCAACGACGTGGAGGGCTCACCCCGGATCAAGGTCGTTCGATCCGATTCGGATTTCAGCGGGCTTTGCATCTCTCGGACGGAACTCACGCTCGGTCTCGGCATCACCTGGTGCGTCAGGACATTCAGTATCGCCAGTGGGCCGATGCCTTCGACCATGCATGGCCAGACCGACCGGACTCGGCCGACGCAATCGGCCTTCTCCCGCAGAACGAACACGCCTGGCTCTTGCGCATGGTGGCTGACTCGGTCACTGCAGCGCCTCAGGACTACTGGTTCGCAGCCAGTTGGCGCCTTCGTGACATCGGCGACTATCACGGTGCTCATGCAGCACGACTGAGAATGGCGACGCAGGAGGTCGACTGTCTGGACATCTCGCGGCTGACATCGCCGGCTCTGGCCGGCCCGGCCATCGCTGCGATGGTCTACCTCGGCCAGCTCGACGAGGCCGAGGGACTCGTCCAGACCATCGCATCGGCGTTCCCGGCGTCGCCCTACCCGGCGAGGTGGATCGCTGACATCCATCTGCGACGCGGCAGCCCGCAACCGATCGTCAGTTGGCGAACGAACCACCAGACCGGACTTCCCGGCATGGCCGAGGATCGCTTCGCTCGAACGCTTACCGGAAACAGCGTCGCGATCATCGGTCCCTCTGCCGACGCCGAGACCAGGGACCGTCTCGCTCGGAACTACGACGTGCTCATCGACACGAAGCACCTGAAGGATCGGAGGCCACCAAGAACACCTCACGCCGACCGCATTTCCTACTACCCGGACTCATCGCTCGCTCTCTTCGACGGCGAGATCGCCTCAGAACTCGATGAACGTCACCTCTCGTTCGCTGTCGCCCGTCCATCATTTGCGGACTCTTCCTCGCAGATTTCGACTCGGGAGGACTTCCGCATCGCCTCGACGGAGGATTCACTCTCGTTTGCAACCTCTCATTTCGCAATCAGCCGAATCGTCTACGACGTCGTCCGCTATGCGCCAGCCGAGATCCACATTGCGTGTACCGACCTCTTTACGGCTTCCACTCGCTACCCGGTCAGCTATGTCGCCGATTCCGCCGCCTATAGTCAGGCCGGTTTCATGAAAGTGCTTGAGCAGTTCAACCACGATGTCGCCGACGACTTCGTGTTCCTCTCAGGGCTGCGCGACTCGGGGTTGATCACGGCCGACGCACACACGACCAGCGTGCTGACGACCTCGCTCTCGCAGTACCTGGACGCTGTCGCCCACGCGGAATCAGACGAGTCGCAGGAGGAATCTTGAGCGTCTCGACGCGCGGAGTATGGCTCGCGGCCCGGCCGCTGCTCGGCAAAGCCAAGCGCCGGGCGCAGCGAACAGTCCGATCGTCGAACCTCAGCGGTCGGCCTGCCATCCAACGCGCCTCCGGCGACCGAGTGGCCGCTGGACATGCCGAGTTCATCGCTGGCCTCGCTGTCCTGCGGCTCGGACGGAGGGATACCGCAATCGAGATGATGGAGCGCGCAAACGCTCTGGATCCACGTTTTGTCCGGCGGTGGTCACGACTCGGAGCGATGTATCTCGATGACGGGCGGCATCGACAAGCCGCGGCCGCCTTCGAGAAGGCCTTGGCGCTCTACCCCACACACCGAGAGTCGTTGCTGAACCTGGGCACGTTGCGAATTCTCGAGGACCAAGGCATCGAGAACGACTTGCGACGAACGAGTTCAAAGGAACTCGTCGAACGTGCGCTCGCTCACATCCGTCCCCACGAACTCCCGGGCCACCTCAAATTCTGGTACGGAGTGACGCGCGAGCAGGCGGGCGATACCGATGCCGCACGAGAGTTCTACTCGGAGGCAATCGGCGAGGTGGCCCACCCAGACCACATGCTCCAGCTTGCTCGAATGGAAGCAACACTCGGCAATTGGGATTCGGCCACCGATTCCTACGTGCGCATGCTCGAGTCGGCGTTCCCTGACGACAACCGCCTTCTGGCTGGGGTCACGCCCGACCAGGTCGTAACGGAGTTGTCCGACGGTCGGCGCCTGTTCGGCGGCCCCCGCGACGATTGGGGAAAGGTCGCAATCATTTCGGCGGCTCGCCTGAAGGATGAGCCTGGTGACCTTCGGCTGATGTCCGAACTGGCTGAATCGTTGATCCATCTCAAGGACTGGCCCGCTGCGGCTCAGTCGTTCAAGGCGCTTGCGGATGCCAGGCCGACCGACGTGAAGACGTGGGAGCGGCTTGCAGCGGTCCATGCTCGTCTCGGCAACTTCGAGCAGGCAGCCGATGCACGGCGTCGGGCTCTGATCCTCGACCCGACGGCCAGTCGCTACCACAGACTGGCACTCGAACTCGTTGCCGCCGACGAGAACGAGGCCGCCACCGACGCGTTCGACCATGCGATTCGGCTGGCCGGTTTCCGGCCGAAGTGGATCGACAGGATGGGAGCCGCTCGCAGGAACAGCGCTCAATGGGCCGAGGTCGCCATGATGTACCGCACGGCAGCGGATCGGATGCCCGACGAAGGCAAGTACTGGTATCAACTCGGCTACGCCCTCGAACAGCTCGATGATCTGGACGAGGCAGCGCACGCCTACGCCCGTGCCGTTGCGGCCGAACCAACGAACGCAGCGTGGATCTTTCGTCTCGGATACCTACACGAACGGCACGGCCCCGAACAGACGGTCCACCGGTCTCGAACGGGTCTGGAACGTGCTTCCAGTGGCGATCTCGAACAAGCCATCGGCTGCTACCGACGAGTTCTCGAACTGGAGCCGCACGACGTCCGTACCTTGCTGCGCCTCGGTGGCGTCGAAGAACGCCTCGGTCGGCATGACGAGGCGGAGGGCGCCTATCGAAAAGCTGCGGAATTGGATCCGACGAACGACGACGCGTGGCACCTCGTGGGACGTGCGATCGTCGCTCGGGCGAACTCACGCGGTATCTATCACTCCGACGAACACGATGAACTCGAAAGCGTCTGGGGCCGATCGATAGCACTCAAGCCGAATCGATCTGGTTCTCGCCAACAGCTCGTGCGTGCGAGCATCAAAGCTGGGCGGTGGCGTCTCGCGTCGCAGATGGCGTGGTACCCGCCTCCGCTCATCCTGGCGACCGACGCACGCGATCCATTGCGGACGTACTTGGAGAGCGACGTCGGTGACAGCGTCGTAGATTCGGTCGCCGAGGTGCTCGGTCAGGCTGATTCGTCACTGATGACCGTGCCGATGGAATGGTGGTTCCCACTTCATTGGCGACTGCTCACGGACAACGAATTCACGCTTGCGTATCGAGCCAAGGAGTTGATGGCGCTCAGGATCGTGGCAGACGACACAGGAGGGCCTGACGACAACCTCGCGAAATTTCTGGAACACACCCGCGCTCTGAACTTTCTCGGCCGGCAGTCAGAGGCCCTCGAACTCTTGACGCCCAGTCTCGCCGGTTCGATGTCTGCACCGACCCGAAGCGCTTTGACGAAGCAAGCTGCAGACATCCAGTTGCTTCTCGGTGATCCGGGGCCCTACACGGATCTGCTTGCGATGAACTCGTCTTCGGACACTCACGCCGCGGAGGAGCGGCTCCGCCAACTCGTCACGGGGAGAAACATCGCCATCGTCGGCCCCGGAATGTCCGAAGACCTGCATGGCGGCGAGATCGATAGCCACGACACCGTCGTGCGCACCAAGTTCGTTGGCGACCAGCTGGACCATCACGGGGAGATCGCTGGGTCGCGCACCGACATCTCTTACTACGCACTCGGCAGCGCTCAGGTTCTCCGCTCGGGCATTGCGGACGCAATTGCTCGAGGAGCGCTCCAGCTCGCTGTATTCCGTACCGGGACGTACCGGCCCGAACCTGCCTTTCTCGTTCGGCCAGGAGACGTCAGGTACGTGCCGTCCGAGTACACCGCCGGCCTGCGGTCGGGCCAGTTTGCGATTCAACGCATCATCTACGACCTCCTCCGATATGAACCTGCGTCGATCAAGATCTTCAACATCGACTTCTTCTTGTCGCTCGACAATTACCGTCCGGGCTACAACGCCAACGACCGAGACGAAAAAGCTGCACTCGGGTTTCTTCAGGTCCTCGGTTCGTTCGGGCATGACTTCCTGAAGGACTTCGAATTCACACGGGCGATGACAACGGCAGGATTCGTCACTGCTGATCGTCGGATCACCGAACTACTGGAACTAGCACCGACCGACTACCTCCGAGCCCTCGACCGGCGGCGTTGAACACGAGCGTCGAGTGGCCGAGCGGGGTATCGTTCGCTCGCCTCGTCCGATTGTTCGGACTCCGCCAGCACCGACATCGGGGAAGCCCAATTCATGACACCTTCATTCACCCTCGACGATCGCAGCATTCTCGTGACGGGCGGCACCGGCTCGTTCGGTAAGCGTTTCATCGCCACCGCCCTCACCCGCTACAACCCCAAGCGCATTGTCATCTTCAGCCGTGACGAGCTGAAGCAGTTCGAGATGCAGAACGATCCGTTCTTTCGCGAGCACGCTCAAAAGCTCCGCTTCTTCATCGGGGACGTGCGGGATTCGGAACGACTGACACGCGCGATGGAGGACGTCGACGTCGTCGTCCACGCAGCGGCACTCAAACAAGTTCCCGCTGCCGAGTACAACCCGTTCGAAGCAGTGAAGACGAACATCATCGGTGCAGAGAACGTCATCAATGCCTGCTTGGACGCCGGCGTCCAAGACGTCATCGCTCTCAGTACGGACAAAGCGGCAGCGCCGATCAACCTGTACGGGGCGACGAAGCTCGCATCCGACAAGCTTTTCGTCGCCGCAAACAACTTCCGCGGGAGCCGGTCGATCAAGTTCTCGGTCGTTCGGTACGGAAACGTGATGGGGAGCCGTGGTTCGGTCATCCCATTCTTCCGCTCTCAAGCAGATTCGGGTGTTCTTCCCATCACTCACGAGGACATGACCAGGTTCAACATCACGTTGCAGGAGGGCGCTGACTTCGTGATCTCGTGTTTCGAGCGGATGTGGGGTGGTGAGATCTTCGTGCCAAAGATTCCGTCCTACCGCATCATGGATGTTGCTGCGGCGGTTGCACCCGAAGCCAAGACCGAGATCGTTGGCATCCGGCCGGGCGAGAAACTCCACGAGGAAATGATCACTCAGACCGACTCGCTTTCGTCGATCGAGTTCGACGACTACTACGTGATCCTGCCTGCGATGCCACCCTGGAACGTCGAACGCTTCGTCGCCGAGAGCGGCTCAGGCCCGGGGCGACCATGCGATCACGGCTTCACCTATGACAGTGGCACCAACGAACACTTCATGAGCGTCGACGAGCTGCGTGATTTGATCGCTTCGGAGCTTTCGTGACCCAGCGATTCGTTCCATACGGTCGCCAGACGATCGAGCAAGCGGACCTCGACGCTGTCATCGAAGTACTTCAGAGCGATTGGCTCACCACAGGACCCGCAGTCGGCCATTTCGAGGAGGCAATGTCCAACTTCGTCGACGCCCGCCATGGTGTTGCGGTTTCGAATGGCACCGCCGCTCTCCATCTGTGCATGCTCGCAGCGGGAATCGGGGTGGGTGACGAAGTGATCGTGACCTCGATGACATTTGCTGCAAGCGCGAACTGCGTGCGATACGTCGGCGCCGATGTCGTTTTCGCAGACGTGCGTGACGACACACTGACGATCGACGTCGCTCACGCCGCATCGCTCATCACCCCCCAAACCAAAGCGATCGTCGCCGTCGACTACGCAGGGCTGCCGTGCGATCTCGACGAACTGATGGCGCTTGCAGCTCGGCATGACTTACTCGTCATCGAGGATGCTTGCCACGCACCAGGTGCCACGTATGGCGATCGTCGCATCGGCAGCATTGCCGACATGTCGACATTCAGTTTCCACCCGGTCAAGCATCTGACGACGGGGGAAGGTGGGATGGTCACGACCAACCACGACGGACTCGCTACCCGGCTCCGGCGCCTTCGCAACCACGGCATCGAAACGGAATGGCGGGAGCGTGAAGAGCGGGGCACCTGGGAGTACGACATGGTTGAACTGGGCTTCAACTATCGACTGCCCGACGTTCTTTGCGCACTCGGCACAGCTCAACTCGGGCGACTTGCGGACTGGGTCGAACGGCGCAGGGAGATCGCTTCACGTTACGACCTTCTCTTCGCTGACGCTACAAACGTACGTACCCCAGTCGAACCTGAAGGTCGGCGCGCCTCGTGGCATCTGTACCCGATTCGACTCACTGGCGATGACGCCGCGGGCCGCCGCGCAGCCGCCTTCGCTCATCTGCGCGAGAACGGAATCGGCGTGAACGTTCACTATCGACCGGTTCACCTTCACCCGTATTATCAAGCGCTCGGCTACCAACGTGGTCTCTGCCCGGTGGCCGAAAACGCTTACGACGGTTTGTTGTCCTTGCCGATGTGGCCGGGATTGCTCGATGACGAGCAGGATCGAGTGGTGGAGCTACTCCTCGACCGCCTCGACGACTGACCACACCATGACAGCGATCGGAATCGTTCCGGCACGAGGCGGAAGCAAGCGAATCCCCCGCAAGAACATCAAGTCGTTCGCCGGGCAACCGTTGATTCGCGCGCACCATCGCGACGATGTTGTCGTCTGGCGTCTTCGACCATGTCATCGTCACGACCGATGACGATGAGATCGCCGATGTGGCGGAGACGGCAGGCGCCTCCGCACCGTTCCGGAGGCCAGCAGAGCTCTCTGACGACCACACCGGGACCGGCGCTGTGATCCGCCACGCGATCCAAGCTCTCGTCAACGGCGGTCACGCTGCGGTGGACGCGAATGATCGTGTTTGCCTGGTGTACCCAGCCGCAGTGTTCGTGACCCCGGACGACCTGCGCCGATCCCTCGTGGTACTCGAGAGTGAGGACGTCGACTACGTGTTCTCTGCACGCGCTACGCCGCTCCGGTCGAAAAGGCGATGGCTGTGGACACCGACGGTTGGGTACACATGCTCGAAGCCCGATCACCTGCTGACGAGATCGCAAGATCTCGCCGACCGGTTCCATGATGTCGGACAGTTCTATTGGGGGAGCGCCAGTGCATGGGCGGAGCGAATCCCGGTTATGACGGGGCGCTCGAAGATCCACGATCCCAAGCTGGAGAGTCCAGGACATCGATACTCCCGATGACTGGATACGCTGAACTGCTGTTCGAAGTGCTCGAGCGCCGCGCTCGATGACCGAGCGGCCACACGTCCGTCCGCGCCGATGCCGGAAGGCGGATCGGGAATGGTCACGTGATGCGCACGCTCGCGCTCGCCGACGAGCTGTCGCGCCGAGGCGCCGAGGTCTCCTTCGCTGGCGACATCGATGCACAAATCCGAGACAGAGTCGAGAATGCTGGACACAACACGTTGCAGGTTGCCGTACCGACCGAGGCAACGAGCGGTCGTCTCCCAGTGCTCTGGAGTGCCAAGGCTCAGGAACAAGACGCCGTCTTGGTCCTCAAACAGCTCGATCGTCGTCCCGACATCGTCATCGTCGACCACTACGAACTCGACGCGACGTGGGAAGAGGTGCAGCCTGAAACTGCTCGGGTGGTCGCCGTTGACGACCTCGCCAACCGCAGCCATTGCGCCGAGATCGTTACCGATCAGAACTGGTACGGCCCCAGCACGGCTGGGCGGTACGCGATCTCGTCGATCCTACGACCACACTCCTCCTCGGTCCCCGATACGCACTCCTCCAGCGCGAGTATCGGACCATCGCCGATCGGTCCGCCGTCACTCATCCGCCTCGGCGCATCCTCGTGTCATTCGGCGGCACGGATCCGACTGGAGAGACCGCAAAGGTTCTCGGAGCACTGTCGTCGGAAGACTTCGACGGTCTCGTGCTCGACGTCGTGGTCGGCGACCCGAAGAATCTCACCACGGGCCTCAAAGAACTGGTGGAGACCCGACCAAACACGACACTTCACGTGAGTATCCCGAGCCTCGCTCCGCTTCTGGCCCAGTGCGACCTCGCGATCGGTGCCAGCGGCGCAGCTACCTGGGAGCGAATTGCGGCTGCCGCTCCCGCTCTCGTCGCTACCGTTGCGCCGCACCAGTCGGGCGTCACCTCAGCGCTCGCAGATGCAGGGCTCACCCACTGGGTGGGTCTGAACAAGTGACACGAGCGTCGCCACGTACCGCGCTGCGTATCGCCGATTCGCTGAGCGGCCTCCGCTCGCGATCCCGCCGATCGTGGACGGACGAGGAGTACTGAGGCTCGCCGAGGCAATCATTCCCTCACCCGCCTCAACGGTGAGCATCCGGCGTCTCACTGATGGTGACGCCGGTTCGTGGATCGGCCTCCAGGCCGAAGCACTGCCGGATCAGCCGGGAACCAGCCATGGAGCCCTCACCGACGGTCCTGACGCTTGGGTGAAGGGCCACGACGACTTCCGGCGAGCGCTTGAGGGCGACGACACGCCTGCCGTCATCGTTGTCGACGGACTCGTTGTCGGAACCGTCTCCGACAATGGCCGACAACAGGTCATCCTGCCGTTTGCAGATCGACCCGACCTTCGCGACGCCGTCGCAGCGGCTTGGCCAACTGAGCGTGGGCCGCAGGGCTGAGTCGACACGTACACTGTTGTCTTGTCCCCTGCAACGCGCGCGCCGACATCCGTCTTGATGCTCGGAACTCTCCACGGTCAGAGCGAAACCATCGATCGGCTCCGAGCGGTGACTGGACGGTCCACGGTGCGGTCATCGAGCAGAGGGCCCCGGAGTCGATTCGGCCAACTCCTTTCACCTCGTCGACATCCTCGATGCGGAGGCGGTCGAAAAGCTCGCAACCGAACTCGACGTCGACATCATCTACAGCGTCGGTTCCGACATAGCGATGCCGACCGTGGCCGCCGTTTCCGAATCGATGCAGCTTCCCAACTTTCATTCGTCAGAGACGATCGAGACACTGCACCGCAAGGTTCGGCTCCGAGCATTCCTGAACGAGAACGGAATCAGCATCGTGCCATTTGCTGCATTGCGTACCGCCGATGACCTCGACGGATTCGACACCTTCCCGGCAATTGTGAAGCCGTCTGACAGCCAAGGCCAGCGAGGGATCACCATCGTGAAAAACCGCAGCGACGCCGCGGCGGCCGTCGGTGCTGCAATCGAGTCCTCGAACTCCGACACGGCGATCATCGAGCAACTTCTCGATGGTCCCGAAGTCTCCGTTCACGTCTTCGTGGTCGACGGAGACGTGCAGTTCTCACTTCCGTCCGATCGCATCGTCTGGGATGGTCCAATGGTCGGTATCCCCGCTGCCCACGTGGTCCCATCGTCATTTCTAGATGCCAGCACACGCACCGATGTAGATGAGCTCATCAGGCGGACAGTCGAGGCATTGAGAATTTCCACGGGCCCGTTGTACTTCCAGCTCAAGCTCACGTCGGGAGGCCCACGGATCATCGAGATCGCTCCGGCTCGACGGCTGCCACCTCTGGCGCCTGATCGACGAATACATCGGGTTCAACATCATGGACCGCTGCTTCGACCTTCTCGCCGGCGACCCCTGGACCACTGTCGACATCACCCCGACCACACAGCGTCTCCGCCTGGAGTTCATGCTCTCCTCACCAGACGCTGTGTTCCACGAGGCCGAATGGCCTGCACCGGAGGCCGGAATGCGCTACGAGGAATTTCAGGTCGTCGAGGGCGAGCGCCCACGACGTGTCAACCCGACCGTGGCTCGGCTCGGCTACCGAATCGTCGAGCCAGCGGAATGATGACGGTGGCGGTGACGGGAGCGTGTGGATTCCTCGGCCGCCATGTCGTACAAGAACTCTCGCAGGCTGGCTTCCAGGTTGTTCGAATCGGACGCGACAGCCACGGTGGCCTTGTTCGCCTCGACCAGAGCGCGGCTACCTTGCTCGCTGGCGTCGACGTGATCGTCCATCTTGCCGGGACCCTCGCACAGGGCGCCGGTACACCGATTTCGGACTATGTCGACTCGAACGTCGTTCTCACCGAGCGCCTGGTTCGCGAGGCGATCGACGCCGGAGCGCAAGGATTCGTGTTCACGTCCACACGACTCGTGTATCCCGCGTCGCTCGGGCGCCTCGCCGTGGAGAGCGACCCCGCTCCGGACTCTGCGTACGGGATGAGCAAGTGGTTCGCCGAGCAGATCATCGAGTTCTACGCTGCGAAGGGGCAGATCGCAGCGACGTCTCTCCGAATCTCCAGCTCATCGGACCGGGTGACGGAAACCGTGGCATCCTCGCTCGATTCGCCGAGATGGCTGCATCAGGATCGACCCTCACAGTCTCGGGAAGGGGGCACGCCGTGCGTGACTTCTTGGACGTTCGCGATGCTGCGGCTGCCGTTCGCCGCTCGGTCGAAGCACTCGCCACTCGCCAGCTGCCCAGCGCGATCAACATCGGAGGCGGACCCCGCTCGATCGCTGAACTCGCTGGACTCGCAGCAGCGGCCGCCGGTGACGATGTCGCCATAGAGCACACTCGGGTGGACGTCGAGGACGACTCTTTCTGGGCCCTCGACACGACGCTCGCTCATGAAGAGCTCGGCTGGAAACCCCGCTACTCGATCGTGGACGCAATCCAACATCGGTGGGTTCATACCGAGCTTTCGAGCGGCGGCTCGAAGTAGCGTGCGGCCGATGTGGCAGAACGAACGTCCGCCCAGCTCGTCGAGTAAGGATCGCTGCGGATGTGTGATCCATGTCTGACGCAATCGAATCGAGGGTGGCGCAACTCACCGCACCGCACACGCTCCATTTCAAGATCGAGGAGCTCACGACCGGGGTTGGCGACGGTCAGATCCTCGCCGAAACGGTGTACAGCGCTGTTTCTGTGGGCACCGAGCTCGCTGCCTACCAGGGGCTGCCGCCCTTGCGACCGGGACCGACTTACCCTCGGGTCGTCGGCTACTGCAACGTTGCAAGGGTCAGCCATGTGGGGGCCTCCGTCGACTCGATCCGGCAAGGTGATCTCGTGCTCACGACGCAGTCTCACAGAAGCGCATTCGTATGCTCTGCGGACGACGTACTCAGCCAACTGCCTTCAGGTATCAATCCGGCGCGGCGACCACGACCTATCTCTTCCATCTCGGCTACTCCTCGCTACTCAACGCCGGGGCGCAAATGGGACAACACGTCGCTGTGGTCGGGCTCGGCGTCTTGGGAATGGGCGCGATGGCGTGCGCCTCGTTGGCGGGAGCTCGCGTGTCGGGATTCTCCGATCAGGCCATCAGCGAAAAACGCCTGACCGCATTCGGCGCCCAGCGGTGCTATTCCAAGTCACGGCCAGATTCGGTCCAGGAGTACATCGCCGACACCGGCCAGGGCGGAGCCGACATCGTCGTGCTGACGTCGGATCGATGGGATGACTACCTCACTTCCCTCAAACTCCTGCGAAAACGGGGAACCCTTGCAATCCTCGGTTTCCCTGGCAGAGGCCAGGGTCCTGCTGGCTTCAATCCGCTCGATTCCCAGTTTTTTTACGACAAGCAGTTGCGCATCCAGTCGTCGAACTGGTCGAACGAGAAGGATCCAGACGCGGCAAAGGCAGAGTGAGGTGCGCCAACGCAACTGTGCGTTTCTCCTCTCTGCCATCGCCGATGGCAGGTTGCCCGCGGCAGAGATGCTCAGCGGGGAGTCCTCGTGGAGCAACTCCCCGAGGTGTACGAACAATTGGGCGCTCGTTCCTCGGCCGTGCTCAGTCACCTTCTGAATTGGGCAGGGTGACTGCAGACATGCTCGACGCGATCTTGATCGGATGCGGCCGAATCGGAGCCCACACCGCTCCTCACCTCCGTACGACGCTTCCTGATGTCTGGTTCCCCTACAGTCACCTCGATGCGGCCGAAGCGGTCGACGGGCTACGCATCGTTGCGGTGTGCGACAGAAACGAAGACGCCGCTCGGTCAACGGCAGAATCGCATTCCGTCGACCGCTGGTACACCGATGTCGAAGTCGCACTCGACGAGACCCGGCCCGACATCGTGCTCGTTGCCACTCGGATGACCGGGCGAAGCGAGATCATCGAGATGGCCGTGCGACACAAGGTGCGTGGTATCCATTTCGAGAAACCGCTCGGTGGTTCTATTGGCGAATGCCGCCGTGTGATGGAGCTGGCTCGGGAGGCCGGTGTCCACGTCAGCTACGGCGCCGTGCGCCGATACATGGACGTCCCACGTTCCACGCTCACCATCTCATCGAGTCCGGCACTGTCGGCGTCCTCCGACACGTGGCTGTGGAGTCGAGCGGCGGTGAGCTGTTGTGGGCGCACCCGCACAATTTCGATCTGATCACATACTTCGTCGGGCTCGAACCGGTTGCGTGGGTTCGCGCATCCATGAGCTTCGATCCGTCAGCTTTCGACAACGGAGTCCTCGACGCCGATCCGGTCGTCGAGACCTGCACCATCAAATTCGAGGGTGGTCGCAGTGCGTCGATCTCAACCACGGGCCACAGCCTCCTTCGCCTTCACTGTGCCGATGCGGAGTTGGTGCTCGGCGGCTACACATCTTGGCTTCAACACACGCCTCGAGAGACCGGAAGTCACAACTATCCGGAGCCCCAGCACGAACAGGTTGGGTTCTCGATGAGCGGACGCCAGCGGGCACTGCATGACCTCGTGGAGGCCGTGGAAGGCCGTTCGTCCTCCCCACACAGTCCAGACGACATCGTTCGCTCGAACGAACTCGGGATCGCCGCCGCATGGTCCGCCGTCAGGGGCGGAGAATCGGTGAGGCTCGACGACGTTCCGTCGGACTTCGTCGTGACGGGGCGCAAGGGTGATCTGTACGTGTGACGGGGATCTTCTAAACGGTCGACTCAGGCGCCGTCGAGCTCCGCCAAGACCGGTCGTAGCTCCTCGACCACGAGCTCCGCACCGCCGAGGGTCAGGTGATCGTCGTCGTGGTCAGGTCCATCGACCGTCAAGTCGTTGTCCACACTCATCCGTACACAACACCGCAGTCGGGTCGATCACAACCACGCCGGGCTCCTGGCGGGCGATCTCATCGTGCAAACGAGCCGTCGGGCCCCGCCGAAGCGCCACCTCATCGAGTGTCAACGTCTGTCGCGAACCCTCGGGCGTCAACAATGACACCGACTCGCTGGCAGTCCCGGTGTCGAACTCCGGAACCGTTTCGATGATCACGATCTGACCGACGAATGGAGTCACGTCATCGATGACCTCCCGCATTCCCTCGTCCCACGCCTTAAGGCCCGCCTCAAACGTCGTGGTCACTTCGTCGTCGCTGTCAACGATGGCGAACGCGCCCGATTGCCCGTAGGTCGGATTGACGTAGGACGGCGCTCTGTTGGCGACGATCAGAACGTCGGGGCTCAGATCTCGAATCTCTTCGACGGTGTCCCGCTGGTACACAGCACAACCGGTTCGCATGATCCGTCGCGAATGGAAGGGGCACAGACTGCGAGTACGCACAACAGCATCGAGCCCGTCGGCGTTTGCCAAGTCGACAACAGCGTCCGCCAGCGAAACTGCGTGTGAGTCGCCGACGAGCATTACGGTCCCCCGCGAATCCGGCACGCTCCACGTGCACTCCGATATCGGCCGGATGAGCTCGTCGAGATCCGTATGACATCCGATCTCACGAGCCTCCGTACGCCCCTCCAGTTCGTCGATCCCCTCGATGCCGAGCCCCGAATCCATCGCTTCGAGCAGGACCGTTGCAGATCCGAACGGCACGATGGCGCAGCTCAAGGCGAGAAGGAGGGCCCGCCAGCCGCTGATGTCGCGTTACGACGAAAACGCTCCTCGATCCAACGGTATGAAAGGGCCGCAACTCCGAGCGACAGAGCGACAGCGATCACGGCGGGCCACGCGTCAGAGCTGAAACGACCCGTGAAGACGAGCAACGGCCAGTGCCACAGATACCACCCATACGAGCGGTCTCCAATCCACACCATCACCGTCGATGAGAGCAGGGTGCCGACCGGCCCCGCACCGGACCCGGCCAGGAGCAGCAGCGTCCCAGCAACGGGGAGCAGCACGGTCCAACCAGGAATCGTCCAGCCGTCATCGATCGCGACAAACGAGAACACCAGCAACAAAACCCCCGCAATGCCCAGTGACCGACCCCGACACGCAAGGCGCGTCGCCACGACCGGTGGCAGTGTGGCGAGCAGCGAGCCAGCAGCGAACTCGAATGCACGGCTGAATGGCGAGAAGAAGGCGAACCGGGTCGAGTTCAAGATTCCGTTCGGCAACGGTCGAGGCGGTCAACGAAGATCCAGGTACATCGAAACCGAGGATCAGGACCATCGAGAGCACAGCCAGCGATCGCCGTCGAGCGCCAAGGACAGCGACGGCGAGCGCCACGACGAGGGCGAAGCCGGGCGAGTATGCTGTTCCTCCACGAGAGCGACCAGGTGTGCAATAACGCATTGGTCTCTGCCGCGGGAGCGAAGAATAGCGACAGAACTGTCCGTACAGATTGAAGTTTGCCACACTCACCGACGCAGCTCGGGCTGTAGTCACCAGGGCCTGCCCAGCACCGGAGCGGACTGAGCAGGAAGATCGAACCCAAGTATCACCGCACCACGTGGTCATCACCGAGAGAGCAGGAAGTAGCCGGCGAGACTCAGGGCGAAGAATGCCGACAGTGGCACCCTCCCCCGTTTCGTCGATCTCTCGAGCCAGCGACGCCGTGATCACGTACCCGGAGATGACGAAGAAGACGTCGACGCCGAGAAATCCGCCGGGAAGTAGACCACGTAAGTGAAAGACCACGACCGCCGACACGGCGACCGCTCGCAGTCCTTGGATGTCGAGGTGCGAAAGATCGATTCCCGATCGATCAGGAATCGAAGCAGAGACGCTCGCCGCTGAGATCACCGAATTCGACCCTCACGACTGTACGTGAGAACGTGGTCAGGCCCATGGAAGCGCCGACATCCTCAGGGCCACAGGTGGTCGCACCGCAGTGGAGACTCGGCTCGGCCCGGTATTGAGGCTCTGCCGAATGAGCATCAAGGTCGGCACTCACGAGATCGGGTCGAACACCCCACCGTTCATCATCGCTGAGGTGTCCGGAGACCACGACGGATCCATCATCGCGCCCTCGAAATCGTCGATATCGCCGCCAACGCCGGGGCCCAGGCCCTCAACTGCAGACATACACAGCGGCGGACACGATGACGCTCGATGTCGATCGTGACGAGTTCCTGATCCAGAACCCCGAGTCGCTGTGGTTCGGGCGGCGGCTTCACGAGCTTCACCGGCCCACACCCGGTGGGAGTGGCACGGACCGATCGTCGAACGAGCGAAATCCGTGGAATCACGTGCTTCAGCACGCCGTTCGATCACACTGCAGTCGACTTTCTCGAAGAGCTCGATATGCCGTGTTACAAGATCGCATCGTTTGAGAACATCGACATCCCGTTGATCAAGCGTGTTGCCGAAACCGGAAAACCAATGATCGATCTCGACCGGCATGGCCACCTTCGGCACGAGGTGGACGAAGCAGTCGAAGCAGCCGTGGGTCGGGTTGCACCGATCTGATTCTCCTGAAGTGCACGAGCGCCTATCCAGCGCTGCCCGACCACGCAAATCTTGCGACGATCGCGGCACTTCAAGAGCGCTACGGCTGCGAGGTCGGACTTTCCGATCACACGATGGGGCTTGGTGTCCCAGTTGCCGCCGTCGCGCTCGGCGGCGACCGGTGATAGAAAAGCATGTGACCATGCGCCGTGCCCGATGGCGTCGACTCGGCGTTCTCACTTGAGCCCCACGAACTCGAGGAGCTCGTCACCCAGACCGACGCTGCGCGACGCTCGGTCGGTCACGTGGTTCTTCGACCAGCATCCGAGCAGGAGCAGGGCGCCGTGCTGCGTCGCCGGTCGCTTCATCTTCTCGGCGGACATCGCCGCTGGCGAACTGCTCGACGAGCGACAACGTTCGATCCATCCGACCGGGACTCGGGCTGCCCCAAAGCACTTCAACGCGCTCATGGGAGCAACTGCTCGCACGAGCATTCGCCGCGGCACTCCCACCTCCTGGGAATTGGTTGACGTTTCCAACTTGAAGCGGCGCTTAGACCGAGCAGGCCGGATTCAGCAGACCCGACAGCAACGACCATCGACGACAAGTGCGCGACGCCTAGGTCGGTCCGTGAGCGACAACGATCTTTCGGACAATGACTCGCCTGGCGTCGGTCGCACCGTCGGTTCAGTTGCGCACTGTGCTGTCCTCCTGCAAGGAACGATGGACGAAGACCTCCAGCGCCATCACAGCTCGAACGACACCACCGCTGCGATCACGCCGACCTCGTCATTCAGGCTGGAGTCCGCCCAAGGAACGAACCTGCCTGCACGACCTCACCCGCTTCGAGCTCGGCGTCAACGACGACCACGCCGAGGCCCGGCCCAGCCGACGAGGCCGTCGTCGCCACTACAACGTCATCGCCTGTCCTCGCGTCGATGCGGTGCAGTTCACAGAACGTCGAGAGAGCGGCCGACATATCGTTGATCGTTGCCGAGAAAGCCGTGATGGTCGCGCTCGCCGGAACACTCAAGCCGCACGTGAATCGGGCGGCAGGCCAGCCGCCGAACCTCGTCGAGTCGCTGCTTTCGTAGGAGCTTGCGGCCGAGTCCGCCACGAAGTCCAAACCGCCGCAGACCGCTTGATTTGCTGCACTGTCTGCCTCGAGCGCACCGACGCGTTGGTCGAGCTCGGCGATTCCTTCGGCGGTGAAGTAGCCGACGACGTCCCCGATGACGTTCACACTTCCGGACCGATTGTAAATGTTGAGATCGCCCGCTGGCGACAGCTTCACCTGGATCTGATTCGGTGTGGGAGCTTGACCAGCGACGTAGTTCAAGGCCGAACTCACGGGTTGCTGCGCATCGGCCGGCCACAGCTGCAGCCACGACACATCGGTCGGATTGGCTGCGGTGACGTTGATGGCGACGCCGCTGGCTGTCGTGGGGAGCTCGCAGTTTCCTTGTGAGCCGGTCACTCTAAGCGTGTAGGTCTCGTCGGCACCGATTGGTTCAGAGCGGGGGCCGACGCTGTCTGGACCGGAGCGAGTGTCCAACAGTCGACAGGGAACGACCGGCACGAACGTCGACTCGTCCGCGTCGATCGTCGCAGCACTCGAAATGGTGGGGAGAGGAACCAGCCAGCGGCGGTGACGGTTGCGAGGACAAGCAGTGTAGTGCGAATGTTTCGAGCGGTCATGGACGAAGAGTAGTGAGCACGTCGTGACCGCTTCCCCGAATAATCGGCCGCAACCGGTGCCATCAGGGCACACAGTTAAGATCGGGCGAATGGCGACAAACGCACTCGACGGAACAGTTCTCGTGACTGGCGGCGCTGGCTACATCGGTTCGCACACCGTCCGTGCGCTTCGTGAAGCCGGCGCGACGTCGTCGTGTTGGACTCGTTGGAACTCGGTCGTCGTGAGGCGGTCATCGATGCGCCACTCGTCGTCGGCGAGATCGCCGACAAGGATCTCGTCTCGGCCACGTGCAACGAACACGGCGTCACCCAGGTCGTCCATTTCGCTGCGTACAAATCGGTCGGCGAATCGATGGGGAGCCCCGGAAAGTACTGGCGCAACAACGTCGCCGGCACCGCCGAGCTCGCTGAGGCGTGCATTGCGACCGGTGTGAACGACATCGTCTTCTCGTCGTCGTGTTCGGTCTACGGCACACCCGAGATCGTGCCGGTCACCGAGGACGCGGCAATCGACCCCGAGAGCATCTACGCCGAGAGCAAGGCGATGGTCGAGAGGATCCTCTACTGGTACGGCCAGACCAGCGAGCTGCGCTCCGTCAGCCTGCGCTACTTCAACGCCGCCGGTGCCAGCTTCGACACCCGCATCGGCGAGGACTGGACCTACAGCATCAACTTGGTGCCCCTCGCGATGAAGGCCGTGCTGCTGAAGGACCGTCGCCTTCAGGTGTTCGGCGACGATTACGACACCCCCGACGGCACGTGCATCCGCGACTACATCCACGTCAACGACCTCGCCGCCGCGCACGTGAAGGCACTGGACTACCTCGGCAATGGCGGTGAAACGGTGGCGGTGAACCTGGGCACCGGGATCGGTTCGTCGGTGCTCGACGTGCTCAACGCAACTGCAGAAGCCGCTGGCGAGGAGGTGCCGTACGACATGGCACCGCGGCGGGCCGGCGACCCGGTGTCGACTTACGCCGACCCGGCATTCGCCGAGGCCACACTCGGTTGGAAGGCGAAGCACGACCTCACCGAGATCGTGCAGACCGCCTACGCGTGGCACAAGAGCCAGCTCGACGACGGCCGCTCGACCTTCCGCATCACCGACGGACGATCTCAGCCGCGGATGACGCCGGAAGGAGCAACCACCTGCCGACAGTTCACCTCTCGTTCATCTAGAGTTTGCCAATGGAAGCGACCGTGGCACGCAAGATCGTGGCGAACGGCCTCCGGCGCAGTGGCCTGCTCAATCGGGCGTTGAACGAACGCAACCGCTACCGGCGATTCCGTTCAGCTCGGATGAAGCGGTCTCCCCGCACCGCACCGCAGTCGGTCACGCGGGCGATCCGGGCCGACCCGCGACTCGGGCTCGCAACGTTCCAGAACAACACCGTCATCACGCGGCAACGTCACGACCGCAGAGTCGTTCGACGTGATGAGTGCGAACCGGGCATTGGTCGCCGGTGCGCTCGAATCAGCAGGAATCGACTACGCACTCACACCCGTCGACACGAACAACCGGTACCGGATCGCAGTCTCCATCGAGGATCGTGACGCCGTGTGGCTCGCACTCCTCCAGCACGCGGGCGAGACCGCGTACGTGTACTTCGACAGTCGAGGCATTCAGAAACAGAAGCGTCTGCTGCGGATCGCCGAGGCGAACGCCAACGGCGCGTCGCCGGACACCCGCGCCGAATCGAGCCGGGTCTGGCGGGTCTTCGAGTTCTACGCCGACAGGTCAGGGCTCGCCGCCGACCTCCACGGATGCGAAATCGAGTTCTGGCAGATCTCCTCGGATGGCTCGACGCTCACCTCTGCCCGGTGGAACCGCATCGCGGACTCGGTGCCGACCGATGTCTTCGGCTCTGCAACGCTGTCCCACGACGGCTCCGACCTCCGAATCACCCCGGACACCGTCGAACGCAACGGGATCACCGACATCACATTCCCGATCGACGTCGTCTACACCTGGGTCGACGGAGCTGACCCCGCATGGCGACGCCGTCGCGACCGGCGTTCCGCGAACTCGACCTCGGCGCTTTCAACGAAGAGGCGGCCAACCCCGCCCGGTACGAGAGCAAGGACGAGCTCCGCTACTCACTGCGTTCGCTCCACCAGTACGGCGACTTCATCCGAAACATCTACATCGTCACCGATGGCCAACGGCCGGAGTGGTTGGTCCACACCATCCACGACTGCGCGTCATCGACCACCGCGAGATCATCGACGAACGCTGTCTGCCGGTGTTCAACTCGGCACGCCATCGAAGCCCATCTCCACAGGATCGATGGCCTTTCCGAGCACTATCCTCTACCTCAACGACGACTTCTTCTTCACCCGTCGCCTCGCAGCGGGTCAGTTCTTCCACGCCAACGGTCTGGCGAAGTTCTTCCTCTCTCGGGCCCAGCTACCACTCGGTCGAACCGACCATCAACACCAAGCCGGTCAACGCCGCAGCGATGAACGGACGCGAGCTCCTCCTCCAGGAGTTCGACCTGCTGGCCGACGCGCAAGTTCAAGCACGCTCCCTACGTGAGCGCAAGTCCGTTCACGAGGAGATCTGGAAGCGTTTCCCCGACGAAGTCGAACGAACGGCCCGGAGTCGGGTGCGCGACGTGACCGACCTCGCGCTCGCGTCGTCGATGCACCACTATGTCGCATATGCACTCGGAGCCGCAGTGCCCGGATCGATCACCTCGAGGTACACCGATCTCAGTACACCGAACCTCGAAGGTCGTTTTCACTTCCTTCTCGCGGATCGCACATTCGATGCGCTGTGTCTCAACGACAATGCGAGCGACGAGCTCTCTCCGGCTGAACAACTGCGACTGACGAGGGAGTTCCTCGAAACGATGTTCCCCGTGAAGTCGCCGTTCGAGACATAGTCTCCAGCTGTGGCGTACTACACCCCGCTTCCATCGCGACCGGGCCGTCAGGGCCCTGACCGCTTCCTCAACATCGTCGACGGTCAGGCCTCGATGGTCCAACGAGCGCTGCGGCGGACCGGCCTGGCCGGGTACGAGCCGCCGACGATGGCGGCAATCCTCGCTGCTCTCGACATGCAGCGACCAGGCTTCGACGTCGCTCGAACGTCGGGGCCGAATGCTGTACTGTCGATCTCTGCCGCCCTCTTCGACCCGGCGCACGTGGTCGCTTTCGAACCGACGCCGAGCACGGCACTCATCGCCGGAAAGATCGCTCGCGTCAACGACACGAACGCTCGAATCGAGGAGATCGCACTCGGCCGCGAGCCGGGGACGGCCCAGCTGTACCTGTCGGCGACGTCCGACGCGAGCAACTCGCTCGTCGAGGGATTCAAGAAGAATGTCGGCGCCGTCGAAGTCGAGGTCGAACCTTCGACTCCTTCGTCGAACGAACCTCGCTGGTTCCTGACGTCATCAAGATCGACGCCGAGACCTTCGAGCCCGAGATACTCGCAGGTGCCCGAGGGATACTCGAGAAGCACAAACCGCTTTCTCATCGTCGAAGTCCTCAATCGTCACGGTCATGACCATGGTGACGAGATGATGCAGACGATGGACGGCCTCGGCTACTCGTACTACCACTGCGCGACCTACTCCGATTGGCGGCCGTCCAGCAGGATCAGCGGCGATGAGGCCGGCGAGGACCGAGACTGGTTGTTCGCTGCCGAACCCCTTCCATCCGAGTTCCGAGCATCCGTCGAAGCATGGGAGGAATCCGTGTCGAGGTGCACCGCAGATCGAAACACCGCAATGCTTCCGACGCCGCATCCGCACGACGATCACGCGCATCCCGTCACCGAGCGCATCAAGGACGCGTACGGGCGGGCCCGGCGTCTCATCGGCCGGTGAAGATCACGACGCCCAAGGTCACCGACCTCGAACCGACATGGGCACCGTTTCGAGGGTGGACCATCCTCTTCGACAACCCGGATCTCGATCTCGGTCCGAGTCCCGTGCTCCTCGAGACGCCCGTCGACACCACCGGCAACCGGGTGTACGCGACGTTGCAATCCGTGGCACAGACGATCGCCGAGAACCTTCCCGACGCACCGATTGCCTGGCTCCCTCCACGAGCTTCCACGTCACCGTCATGGACGGGATCTCGAGCCCGCACCTCGGCCGAATGCAGCCCGGAGACGTGAGCAGGCAGCTTGCGGCGGGCTTCGACGGCCTTCCAGACTCCCTCGTCACCCCGCACGACCTGACCGCCGGCCACGACATTCGATCTGTCGTCTCAACCGGATGCTCCGCCCCGATCCGTTTCGAACTGGACGCCGTCCGCTGTCGCGGGCACGCGTTGCTCGCCGAGTTGCGCAGCTCCGTTTCATCGGAGCCAGCACTCGCCCGACTCGACGAAGCGCGACGCATCTCACTCGGAGATCTCGGCGCGAGCGTCGGACTCGACCTGGTGACGGAATGGCGGCCACACGTGACACTTGGCTACGTCGTGAATCGTGATGTCGCCGCAGCATCGAGTGCCGAGATCGAGCACATCGTGGCGCAGGAGATCGAAGGATTCGACGATCGGTCGACAACGATCTCGTTGCAGCAGCGTCAGCCTCTACGGTTTCACCGACATGGCGTCCTACTGGCGCTGATCCGGAGTGACCTCCGGTTCACCGATTCAGGCCGCGTCCGGCCCGGCCCCCTTGGCGTCAGGGAACGGATGGACGGTCTCGAACTGGGCGCGACCTCACCATCAACGGTTTGCTCTCGGCAGTATCCGGTGTGATCGCAGCGAAACAGGGGCGGCGGATCGTGCCAGACATCGACGTGGAGGCCGCTCGGTCCGACGGAGACGACGAGCATCAACGCTTCAAGACCATGATGCTATGATGCACGTATGCGCACGACCGTGACACTCGAACCCGACGTCGTCGAGATCATCGATCGTGCGATAGCGGAACACAAGATCACGTTCAAGGAAGCCGTGAACGACGCAATCCGGCGCGGGTTCGTGTCGTCGATGACGGAACAACCGTTCATCCAGACGACCTACGACCTCGGCGAACCAATGATCGACCTCACTCATGCGCTCGCCGTCGCTTCCGACCTCGAAGACGCCGAGATCGTTCGGAAGACGGAACTCGGCAAATGATCCCGTGTTGATTCCCGACGCCAACGTGCTGCTCTACGCCATCAACGAGCAGGCCCCTCACCACCTGTCGTCGAAGCGGTGGATCGAAGCAGCGTTGTCGGGCACGGAAACGGTGGGTTTCGATTGGGTCGTGCTCCTCGGATTCCTCCGGTTGGCGACCAAGCGCGGTGTGCTGCCCTCGCCGTTGCCGATCGCAGACGCATGGAACGAAGTCGACAACTGGACAGCTCGGTCCATCGCCACCGTCATCACACCCGGCGACACGCACTCCGCCCGCTTACGACGTCTGATCGAAGGCGTCGGCACCGGCGGAAACCTGAACGACAGATGCTCACATCGCTGCCATGGCACTCGCCAACAACGCACGGATCTGCTCCTTCGACAACGATTTCGACCGGTTCGACGGAGTCGTTCGAATCAACCCTGACACCGACAGGGTGGCTGGCGTCTCCGAAACAACGATCAACGGACGTCGGAGCTGGGATGGTGCTGGATCGAACGCATCCGGTCGAGCCAGCCGAGCAGGATCGCGATCGGCACGCGGATCGTGGCGGAGGCGGTGACCTGCACCGTTCAGCAAGCTCAGCTCGGCATCACCGTGGGCGGTGGCCAGCTGACGCGCGTCGACACTGGAACGCTGTCGTCTTCATCGCCGTGCATCACCAGGAGCGGCCTGGCGCGAACCGCCTCGCCGCCGCAACCGGACGGAACCGACGGAACTCGCGAGCCCACTCGTCGACCGACGGCGGGAAGCTCCGGTCGTGAATCGCACCGATCTCCCGGGAGTGTTCGAGCAGGCGACGCGGGTGCTGCGCCCAGTCATCGAAGTCCGCTCGTGGACTGAGCAGCCCGACCGCCGAAACCCGCGGGTCGTCGGCGCCGACACACACGGCGATCGAGCCGCCGGTGTTCGTGCCGAGCAGGATCACGCCGTCGGGTTCGCTCACGGTCATCAGGTGTGAGATGGCGTGGCGCAGGTCGTCGATCCACCCCTGCAGCGAGAAGTCGCCTTCGCTGTTCCCACACCCTCGGAAGTTGAACGTCATCGTGACGCAACCCAGCGTGCTCGCGGCACGATCCATCAGCTGCGGGAAGGTGCCACCCGACCGTTCGGCGTCGAGCGTGCCCGATCGGGAATCCGTGGCACAGGATGACGCCGGGGCCGCGCTGCACATCGCCCGGCGGTCGCCCGATGTGACAGGCGAGTGTCAGACCGTTCGACTCGAACGTCGAATCCATGCCGGGCATCGGTGGCGTCCTGCCGTGCGAGTCGGCTCAGGCGCGAGGCTTGAGGTGGCGGCGGCGCTTGCCCGGCGTTGCGAGCGTGTAGCCGCGGTTGCGGGCTTCGTCGAGGGAGTCGGGGCCGAACCCGAGACCGACGCCCTCGTCGGCGATCTCGTTGATGACGTCGTCGTCGTCCCACGTCGTGAGGTCGTAGACCAGCTGCGTGCGCTTGTCGCCGATGAAGCGGAATCCCTCGAACTTCGGGTGGTGATCCATCACGAGGATCAGAGTAGCCGTGACGAACTGCTGCTCCTCACTGACGCCGGACCGATATCGTCACGCCGTTGGATACGTCATCGAACACCGAAGCTGACGATCCGTCGACCGACGCCGAGGATGGATCGGTGCACGACGAGGCAGCCGCGTTCGCCGGACGCACGCGCACGTGTCGGCGTCCGACTACCTGAGCGCGGATGTGGGAGCGGCGGTCGTTCGCCAGCGCCATGCCGCTCGAGGAGATCCGCACCTCGCATCAAGACACGCTGCTCGGCAACGTGTGGCATCTCGTGAACCCGATGCTCTCGGTGGCGGTCTATTACCTTGTATTTGCCGTGTTCCTCAACGCCAACCGAGGAATTGACAACTACGTGCTGTGGATGATGATCGGCGTGTTCACCTTCGGGCTCACGAACCGATCGGAAGCTCGCCGGTGCCACTGCGATCACCAGCAATGTCGGACTGATGCGTTCGATGCGGATTCCCGAGCGCTGCTGCCGGTGTCGGCAGTGTTCGGGCGCCTCCTCACGTTCGGTTCGAACTGGCGGTGCTGGTCGTCGTCGCCGTGCTGACCGGTGAAGGCATCAGCCAACGGTTCATGGCGCTCCCGCTGGTCCGGCGCTCTGCCACCTAGTCTTCAATCTCAGGTCTGGCGCTGATCGCTGCTCGACTCAACGACAGCTATCGCGACATTCAGCAGTTGATCCCGTTCCTGTTCAGGCTCCTGATGTACCTCTCGGGTGTCATGTTCCCGGTCCGAAAATGTCGACGATGCGGACGCCCCTCGTCATCGTCAGTCGCCTCATCTCACTCAACCCGATGGTCCAGATCCTCGACCTCTACCGGTGGGTGTTCCTCGGTGGCCCGGTCGATCTCTCCCGGACGCTCCAGTTCGTCGGCCT
This sequence comes from Ilumatobacteraceae bacterium, assembly GCA_963797925.1. GTDB lineage: Bacteria > Actinomycetota > Acidimicrobiia > Acidimicrobiales > Ilumatobacteraceae > Ilumatobacter_A. Next base: position 337,478 of record CAWCQZ010000005.1, read on the forward strand.
CACCGCATTTCTGTTGGTGTTCGGATTCCGTTTCTTCCGAGTCAAGGAACTGGCGTACGGCCGTGCCTGAAACAGCCGGTCGGTCATCGCTGTCGCTGCGAATCACCGACGTCCACATCGAGTACGAGCTGTTCGCCGAGCGACGCGCTGCACTTCCGACAGCGGTCTCGACCCGTACCGGCACCGGTCGCAGCGTCGTCCACGCCGTGAAGGGTGTCTCGTTCGATGTTCGCGAAGGCGAGTCGGTCGGCATCATCGGCTCCAACGGTTCGGGCAAGTCGACGTTGCTCGCGGCAATCGCCAGGCCTCCTGACGCCGGTCTCGGGGGAGATCCTGGTCAGTGAGGAACCGAAGTTGATGGGTGTCGGAGCGACGTTGATCCCCAGCGACGGGTCGACGCAACATCAGGCTCGGATGCCTCGCACTGGGCATGTCCGCCGACCGGCTCAACGAGGAGATCGACGGCATCATCGAGTTCACCGAACTCGGCGAGGCCATCGACGCCCGCTGCGCACCTACTCGTCCGGAATGCGTGCGCGCCTGCACTTCGCGATCGCAACGTCGATCTCCCCGCGGATCCTGCTGATCGACGAAGCGCTGACACCGGCGACCGGCGATCCGCGAGAAGTCGGCCGAGCGCCTGGACGACCTGCTCGGATCGGCAGGGACGCTGTTGCTGGTCAGCCACCAGCCTGTCGGAGCTCCAGGAGCGGTGTGACACCGGCATCTGGCTCGAACAAGGGCTCTTGAAGGCGGACGGGCCGATCGACGACGTCATCGAGCGGTACTCGGCCGATCGGCACGCCCCTCGTGCGTCGCTGATCGACCTGCGGTCGCTCAGCCACGAATCACTCGTCGACGTCGACGCTCGCCGATTCGGGGTCGCCGACAGCCGTGACCGCTGCTTCGCCGTCCGCCGAACCACGACCCGACCGTCCAGGACCGCCGCGACACCGAACGAGCGCGGTGCAGCGGACGACCGGTGCAGAAGGACGATCACCGGACGAGTCCACACGAGCCCCTCCGCAGTGATCAACGGCGACATCGGACCGAACTGCACTTTGGAACCGTTGGCGTTGAGCAACGTGATGCACGCGAGCGAACTCGGGGTCGGCGTCGATGGCGCTCTCCGCGACCTGCCGGACTCGAGCAGTGGAAGGCCCCCATCCAGGTCGGGCTCGACGAGCGTGATCCCACCGTCGATTCCGTGCTCGGCGACGGCGATCACGGCGAGTTCGTCACGCGTGGTCAACGGGTTCGAGCCGTTCGGGGCCGAGCGGTCTCACGGCAGCGAAACCGTCGAGGCCGTCCGCGAGCGGCGTGAACAGGTCGACCGACGGTGCGGCGGCATCGGTCGGCTCTCCGACCGCCGTCGCCGCTGCTGCGCTCACCGCCCACCGGCCCGTGCCGCTGAACAACTCCTCGGCGGTGTCGACGTGATACCGGCCGATCAGCGAGGACTGCACCAGTCCAGAGGTCGTCGGGATACCGCACGTGCGGGCGCAACTCGTCGGGAAAGGCGTCGACCGGTTCCATCAATCCCGGGTAGACGCCATCCCACACATCGAGGAACGAGTAGCCGTCAGTCGACGCGATAGAAGTGCGTTTCGCCGGTCTCGGCATCGACCGTGGCCTTCACCGCTGCATGCAGATAGTTGATGTTGCGGCCTGTCAGGTCGCTCGCTGCCGGCACGCCGCTGACCGTGACGAACTGCGACAGCCGGGTACTCGCTCGACGTCGTGTAGGCGTCGAGCACCCAGGTGACCCGCCCGTCCGCGACGATCGGATACGGTCGCCGTCGAGGTCGAGGAACCGGCGCGGCGCCCCGACGCGTTCTCGCACGGACCGACGGAACAACAGCTCCGACTCCGACGTCAGCTCGCTGCTGAACAGCGGTTGGGTCTCCCCCACCGTGAGTGCGAGGACGCTCCGTTCGAACAACGAGGACATTGCCGATCCCATCACGGTGAACTCGGTTCGCCCTGTTGCTCGCGCCGGGTGCCGACGATTGCGTGCAGCCGTCGAGTTGCTCGCCGAAGTACGGCGGGGTGTGCTCGACACCGATTCAGCCGTCAGGACTTCGACATACAGCCGACCGTCGACATCGGTTGATCCGCTCGACGCCACGACGCCGTCGCCGTGGGTGTAGACCAGATGCTCCTGCACCAGCCCGACTCGGGTAGGTCGTCGCGTCGGGCGTTACGGGCAGCGAGGAAGATCGGCCGGTTGTTCACTTCGATCTCGTAGCGGATCGAGTTCCACGTCGGTGATCGGGTCCCCGTGGTCCCGGCGAGCACTTGCAGCGCCGGAGCCATCATCAGGGTGTCGAACAGCGGCACGGCCACGATGCTTGCGGCGGCCTCGACGGGCTCCGTCGCCGTCAGTTCCTCGAGGTCGACCGTCTCGATCGACGCCGTGTCAAGGTCGAAGGCCTCGTTCGTGGCGAGCAGGTTGTTCTCGATCGACCACAGCTGCCGATCAGCCTCTGCCGGAGCCACCACGAAGCGTTCCGTCACCGCCGGGAGCGCCACGACGACAGCGCCGTGGACGAGCACGGCGAGGCCCAGCGCGATCAGCAGCGGCTTCCATCGGCCCGACTTGCCGAGCCAGACCGCCGTCGCTCCGACGGCGAGGGTGAACAGTGCGGACACGATCAGGCCGGGCTGCGTGATGTTGGCCTCGGTGTACCCCGGACCGTCGAACGTGCCGACCCGATTGGTGGCCACCGACGGGCGGGCCACGAACACGTCATGGAGCGCTTGGAGCAGACACACGAACGCAGCGAGTGCGCCGATGTGGGCAATCGCACGTCTCGACGAACGGACGGCATCGCCTGGGAACCGGAGAGCACCCGAGGCCACATGACCGAAGACGGCGAGAACCAGCGTGAATGCGCTCAGCTGGCGCAGGAACGAACTTCGGCAGCCTTCAGGAACGGCAGCTGGAACAGGTGGAACCCGAGGTCCCGACCGTCGACCGGCGCCGCTTGCCCGGGATCGGCTCCATTGCGGAAGAGCAGCCACAGTTGCCACTGCGAGATCGCCGAGGTGGCGATGTGCCCAGGTCGGGTCGACGGCGAGGCCGACGAGCCAGCCAGCGATGAGCCGGACCCATCCGCTGGTGGTAGCGAGTGATGATCCGCGCCGGCGCCGCACGATCGAGCGTCGCCACTCGCAGGACGAACCAGACCGTCGATCCAACGAGCCCTGCAGTCACCGCACCGACGCCGATCCCGAGCTGCGCCGTGCAACGAGCCCTGTCCGCCAGACGTCTGCGTCGGTCACCGTGGCGAGCCACCACCGGTCGAGCACCACGGCGGCGACGCCGCGTGCCGTGAGCAGCAGTCCAACGATCGCGAGCGCGGCGAACAGCACGATTCGAGTTCGTCTGGTTCGACGCTCGATCAACGACACGAGCAGGAAAGCTCCACCGGGATCGCATTGAGCACGCCGGAATGTACGGCGGGCCCGCCGCTCATGAGCCGCGGAGCGTAGAACATCAAGCCGGCGAGGCGCCGCCATTCATCTCAGGGCACGAGGATGAAGTCGATCATCATAGACCGAACGCGACGGTGCCGAACCCCAGGTGGGGTTCGGCACCGAACGGACTGACTTGGGACTGAGGGTCATCATGATCCGCACCTGTTGGTGGGGAACACCGCCGGGACCACTTGCGGCGATGACGATCAGCGGGGTTGGCGTGGATTCGCCAGGCCGGTCCAGCCTGTTGACCTAGCGGCCAACCACCTCCAGGGTCCCGTGATAACTGTCTGACATTGTGTGGACCACCTCCTTGCTCTGGTCCGCATATTTCAGCACAACCGAATCGGCCAGTCACATCGGGTATCGAGGAATTCACAACTCTCGACGACGTGCCCAGCCGACCCAGGTTGTCGGCAGTGGCGGCGGCCTCGTCAGGAAGCGGTTCGGAGGACGTCCACGACGTCGCAGACCACACCGTCGACGGGACCGTCGACCGTCGAGAAGCCGTCACCGGGTGCACTCTCGCCCGCCTTGACGTTCTCGATCAACGCGACCGGTGCGACCCCGTGTTGCCGTCGCGGACCAAGGTGAAGGTGATCAGGTAGTCCGACAGTTCGCTCGAATCGTTCGTTGCGACCAGCTCGGTGGCGACGTCGTCGGCGAAATCCAGCCCGACCACGGCGCAGGTGACCTGGTCGACGTCGCCGTTCGGTTCGGCTGCGAAGCGTTCGACTTCGGCGATCTCGCACGAGGCTGCGCCGTCGGGGACCGAACCGAACGATCCTTCGACGGCCCGCTCGCCCGGCCTGACGTAGTTGACGAAGAACGGCTCGTCGCCGATTCGTGCGCCGGAATCGTCCAGGTAGTTCGCGTCGATGATGTACGACGACTGCTTGCTGCTGTTGTTCGTGATCTCGAACGAAACGGTGAACTCGTCGACGATCAGGCAGTTCGACACGTCGAGCGCCTCCTCTCCGGCTGGAGCATCATCCTCGACTGCTGGCTCTTCGACCGGTTCTTCGGCCGGTTCCTCGACCGGATCTTCGGCCGGTTCTTCGACCGCTCGGATCCTCGAGCGGTTCCTCGCCGACCGGCTCGTCGATGACCCCGTCGACGATCTCGCCCTCCGGTGCCTCCGTGACCGTTCGTCGGTGACCGCGGGTTCCGTCTCTTCGGCCTCGATGTCTGCAGCCGCTTCATCGAGTGCGTCGTCGAACGAGTCAGCAGCGAACGCGAGAAGCAGCGACGACGGCGATGACGACGAGGAGTCCGAGCACCCCGACGACGGCGAGCGCGATCAGACAGCCGGAGCGCTTCTTCTCCGGCGACTCACCGAACTGCCCGTTCGGCTGCTGCGGCTGCGCCCCGGGCTGGGGGTACGGCTGCTGCGGTACGTCGTTCGGCGGCGGTGGCGGCTGATTGGGCGAAAAGTCCCCGGAGGTGGCGGGTTGCCCGGAGGTGGCGGGGGCGGGTTGCCCGGCGGTGGGGGCGGTGGCTCGTTCGACATCGCGACTTCATCGTCACCGGCGGGATGCGACTTGAGCATCGACCAGCCGTCGCCTGCACGACTGATCAGCGGCGGCAGGCGTTCCCGGCTCACCAGGTTCCGGGAGATCCCGTCGCCCGAGCGCCGAACCCATCGGAACATCGGATGGTTCAGCCGTGGTGAATTCGCAGCGCTCCCGGTCGACACGTGGCGGTGAGCGACCGGATCGGGTCGTCCGCATCGCCGTCGCGTCTGGCTCGGCACCTCGTCGCCCACTCCACTCGCACGTCGGCGCCTCGACCTCGCACGGCGTCCCGGTCGGGGACATCTCGACGCCTGATCAGGCGCCATACGGTCGCTGCCATCCCTCGATACGTGTCAGCCCGAACCACCATCACGTCGAGTACACCGTCGTCGGGCTCGGCGTCGGGCGCGACCTACAACGAGTCCGACACCCGCTGGCCGACGTTCATCACGATCACACTCATCGCCCGACCGTCGAACACGACCTCGCCGTCGACGGTCGACCCGCACCGCGATCGCCTGACTCTCGGCGAAGGCGACGCAGGCCGGCGCGGAGGAACGCGAGCCGACCGAAGCGTGCGTCGCTGTGGTCGTCGGCGTCGTCGATCACCGCCGCATCGAAGCCGGTCGACGCGTTCATCACGAAGACTCCCTGTTCGGTCTCACCGACATCGATGGTTCGCGGACCGGCCTGCGCGAACGGCTCGCCGTGCCTCGCGCGTCAGTCGAGGCCGAGCACCTGCGTCACCAGGTTGACCGTGCCGGCCGGGACCGGTGCGAGCGTCATGTCCGAGCCGTGCTCGCACCAGCGCCGCGGCGACGAGGTTGATCGAGCCGTCACCGCCGACCGATGCGACCGAATCGGCGCCGACTCGCACGGCCTCGGCGACCGCGGCGTCGACCTCGTCGGGCGACTCGGTGATGATCACGTCGACCTCGACCGAGGGTTCGTCGTCGAAGCGCGCGACGAACTCGTCGACCTCGCCATGTCCGGGCCGAGCGATCACGACGAGCGACGCTGGCAGGTCGCATCGACGCGCCACTTCAGATCACGTCGTCGAGCGGCGCCTGCGGACCGACGGCACCGATCGCCTCGAAGTAGGCGAGGTGCGCCTCGACCACGTTGACGGCGTCGACGTCGTCGAGCAGGTCGACGTCGTGGCGGTCCGCTTCGCCCAGCAGGTACGCGGTGAGCGCATCCTCGGTGACGACCACCTTGTCGTCGATCGTCTGACGCTGGTCGACGACCTTGTCGGGCTGCAGGCCCTGGCTGTGCAGCCACTGCATGTGGAACATGAGCAGCTGCTCGACCTCGCCCGGGGTGAGTCGTGCCTGGCTCTCGACCGGCAGTCGGTCGCACACGAAGTCGGTCGCCTCTTCGAGCGAGTACACCGCCCGCGGCGCCACCGCGTCGAGCCGATGCGCCTCACGCCCCACGACCACCGCCGCGATGACGAACACCAACACCGCAGCGACGACACCAAACAGAATGACCACAGGATCACGCTACCCAGGAGCGAAGGCCAGGCCGGACCTCCCGAGCAAGACTCCGCCCCAGCAGCCACAAGAGAGGTATCACCCCGAGACGCGTCGAACCCCCGATCGGGTCCCAGCCGGGTAGGCCGGAGTGGTCGGGGGTTCGTGAGTCGACGTCGTCCCGAAGGACGAGGAACGAGGACGAGGGCGAGTCGGCGAACGGATCGCCGGCCGCTCAGGCCGGAGAGGATCAGATCCCGATCCGCTGAGCGAGCTGCTCGCGGTGATACGTCGGATCCCCGAACATCAGCTCGGAGCTCTTCGCACGCTTGAAGTACAGGTGCGCCGGGTGCTCCCAGGTGAAGCCGATGCCACCGTGGATCTGGATGTTCTCGGCGGCGGCGTGGAAGTACGCCTCCGAGCAGTACGCCTTGGCGAGCGACGCGGTCGAGGCGAGCTCGTCGTTCATCTCGGCGGCGCACCACAGGCCGTAGTACGCAGCGGACTTGGCCGACTCGACTTCGAGCAGCATGTCGGCGCACTTGTGCTTGATGGCCTGGAACGAACCGATCGGGCGACCGAACTGGACGCGCACCTTGGCGTACTCGACGGCCTGTTCGAGCACCATCTGTGCACCACCGACCTGCTCGGCGGCGAGGCCGACCGCAACGAGGTCGAGCACGCCGGAGAGGATCTCCCAGCCCTTGCCGTCTTCGCCGATCAGCGTGGCCGGCGTGTTGTCGAAGTCGAGCTTGGCCTGCTTGCGCGTCTGGTCCATCGTGGAGAGCTGCGTCTTGGTGAGGCCCGAGGCGTCGCCCTGCGACGGCGTAGAGGCTGGTGCCCGCACCCGACTTGGCGGCGACGATGATCAGGTCGGCGATGTGGCCGTCGATCACGAACGACTTGGTGCCGCTGAGCGTGACGTCGGAACCGGAGCCCGAGGCTTCCATCGTGATGCCCGATTCGTCCCACTTGCCCGACGGCTCGACGTAGGCGACCGTGGCGATCGTCGGTGCCGGCGGCGATGCCGGGGAGGTGCGCCTGCTTGGCGGCGTCGTCGCCGCAGTGGATCAGCGTGTTCGCAGCGAGCACGGCGGTCGAGAAGAACGGTGCGCACAGCAGTGCACGACCCATCTCTTCGAGCACGATGCCGAGTTCGACGAAGCTGTAGCCCGAGCCACCGAACTCTTCGGGGATCGCCAGGCCCTGCAGGCCCATCTGCTCGCCCATCTGGGACCAGACGGCGTCGTCGTAGCCCTTGTCGGTCTCCATCTGCTCGCGCACGGCTTCTTCGGAGGACTTGTTCTCCAGGAACGCACGGACGGTGTTGCGCAGTTCTTCCTGCTCTTCGGTGAATGCAAAGTTCATGTCGGCAGATCGTGGCGCGGGTTGCGACCCAGCGCACAAATCTGCTTGTGTACACATGTGGACACACGACAGGCCGGCATCCGGGAACTGCGGTCGGAGCTCGCCGACTCGATCCGCCGCGCTGCCGCAGGCGAGCGAACGGTGATCACCTCGTCGGGGCGCCCGGTCGCTCAACTCGCTCCGCTCGATGCCGATGCACCCGACCTCGATCGACTCATCGGTGCCGGCAGCGTCGTGCCGCCACGCCGCACGAGCGAGTGGCGAGCACCCGAACCGGTCGCGGTGTGGGCCGGCGTCCGCATCGATCAGGTCCTCCGGGAACTCCGCGGATGACAGGGGCGCAGAAGTGCCTGCGACACTTTCGCGCCGCCTCGGGGTCGTGGCATGACCGTTGGTGCTCGACACCTCGGCGCTCCTGGCCCTCGCGGTCGACGGGCCGCAACGGGCGACCGTCACGTCGGCACTGCAGACCGAGGACGGTGTGGGCGGCGTCGGCGATGGCACTCACCGAGGCGCTCCCGGCGATCGACCGACTGACCGACGACCGCGTACCTGCGCCTCGACCTCGAGGATGCGATCCGTCTCGCCTGGGATCACCTGCACGTCGTGCCGGTCGACCAGCGCTGCCTCGACGGCGCCGCTGCGCTCGCCCGATCACAGCCGGTGCGACTCAGCGACGCGATCCACTTCGCTGCGGCTCAGCGACTTCCCGGACCCGATCCGCTTCGTCACGTTCGACCCGACCCACATCGGCGTCGCGATGGGCCTCGGCTTCGACGTCATCAGCGACCTGACTGCAGTGTGCCTGACCCGATCACGGCACCCGACGTTCAGGTGACGCGGAGCAGGCGGAACGTGTCGGTCGCTCGGGCGGCGCGTGAGATGCCGGCGGCGACACCGATGAGGTCGCCCGGAGCGAGATGACCCTCGCGCTTCGCGTGGTTCACGGCGACGCGCACCCGCTCGACGTAGTCGGGGCTCTCCGTGTCCAGCAGCATCGGCACGACACCCCAGCTGGAAGCGAGCTGGCGAACGGTCCGCTCGTTGGTGCTGCAGCCGAGGATCGTTGCGCTCGGGCGGAACCGCGCCATCGACCGAACCGTGAACCCCGACTCCGACAAACACAGGATCGCTGCGGACGTTGACCGACTCGGCAGCCTGCGCTGCGGCGATCGTGATCGCATCGGTGATCATCGTGGCGTCATCGTCGTCGTGGCCCGCCATGCGGAGTTCGGCGACCTGGAGCGCCCACTCCTGATGGTCGAACGCGTCGTCCGCGGTCTCTGCGATGCGAGCCATCATCGCAACCGATCCAACGGGGTACGCACCGATCGCCGTCTCGGCGGACAGCATCACACCGGACGTTCCGTCGAACACGGCGTTCGCAACGTCGGTTGCCTCGGCACGCGTCGGGGTCGGCACCTTCACCATCGAATCGAGCATCTGCCCGGCGGTGATCACCGGCAGTCCACCGGCGATGCAGTCCCGGATGATCCGCTTCTGGAGGTGCGGCAGTTCGGCCAGCGGCGTCTGCATGCCGAGCCCGCCGCGCGCGACGAGGATCGCCGACGCTTCCTCGATGATGCTCGACAGTTCCGTCACGGCGTCAGCGGACTCGATCTTGGCGATCAACATCGGACCGCGAGGGTGCGGTTCGAGCCCGAGGTCGCGCAGTTCCCGACCGTCCTTGACACTCAAGGCGACGATGTCGACGCCCTCTTCGACGAAGCGGTCGACGACCTTGCGATCGTCATCGGTCACCGCGCCGAGGTCGTTCGTTGCGAACGGGATGTTCACTCCGGCGCGCCCGTTGAGTGAACCGCCCGACACGACCGTGGTGATGACCTGATCGGCACGCGACCGAATCGACGAGCACGACGACCTCTTCGCCGTCGCCGATGGAGATCCGGTCGCCGACGTCGCAATCGTCGATCAGGTGCGAATAGTCGACGTAGATCTGTTCGGCGGTGCTCTGCTCGTTGCCGCCGACGAGTGTGACGGTGGCGCCGGTCTTCAACTGGATCCCTTCGCGAGACGTTCGACCGATCCGGATCATCGGACCTGGCAGGTCGATCATCGTGGCCACCACGACGCCCAATTCGGCGGCGACCTTGCGGATGCGACGATGCTTCTCCAGCGCTGCCTCGAGCGGCGTGTGAGCGAGTGAGATGCGAGCGACGTCCATCCCCGCGCGCATCATCTCCGCCAGCGTCTCCTCGTCGGAACAGGCCGGCCCGATGGTTGCGATGATCTTCGTGCGACGTGCCACGTGTCGCACCGTACCGCTGGCGTCGGAGCGCGTCACGCGCACTGGGACCTCTTCTCGACTTCTCCGCTGCTGTTCACTTCTTCTCGCCGGAGCGGCTGCCACACTGGAGCCATGCCCACCGCTCCGTCGAACACGCTCCACTGGTCAAACGCCGACGCCGAGGTCCACAAGGTCGTCGTCGGCCCCTACGACAACAACGTCCACATCGTGCGCTGCAAGCGTTCGGGCGAGGCCGTGCTGATCGATGCCGCGAACGAGCACGAGATGCTGCTGGAGTTGTGCCAGCGACTCGGGGTCACCCGCGTCCTCGAGACCCATGGCCACTGGGATCACATCCAGGCCGTACCGGCGATGCGCGAGGCCGGCTACGAGGTCGCCGTGACCAAGCTCGACGCCCCGAAGCTCGACGAGGTCGGGTACGACGTCTTCCTCGACGACACCGAGGTCATCGAGGTCGGCACGCTTCGCCTCCACGCGATCCACAACCCCGGCCACACTCCCGGCTCGATCTCCTTCGCACTCGCCGACACCCCCCTGCTGTTCACCGGCGACACGCTGTTCCCCGGCGGCCCGGGCAACACGAGCTTCGAGGACGCGTCGTTCGACACGATCATCGACTCGATCACCAACAAGCTGTTCACGTTCTCCGACGACACGATCATCCTCCCCGGCCACGGCGACGACTCGACGATCGGCACCGAGCGCCCTCACCTCGACGAGTGGATCGAACGCGGCTGGTGAACGTGCCTGCCCCCGTCGCTCACCGGGAAGGACGCTGACGTGCGGTACGACGAGCGGCCGTCCGATCACACGCCGGTCCACACCGCCGAGCTGCCGCCGACACCGATCCGCGACCGCAACATCCCGGCGACCGCCTGGATCGAGGCGCCCGACTCACTGCTGACACTCGGCGACGACCTGCCGGGACAGCCGGTGGCCGAGTACAAACGGCGCATCGGGCCGTGGATCCTCTGGCGCGCCGGAGGAGCGAGGAAGGTCGACGCTCGCTACTGGGTGGCGCACGACACGAGCGGCGTCGAGTTCACCATGCGGCTGTTCCCCGATGGAACCGCCGACGGTGTCGGCCCGAGCGGCACCACGCACGACCGGTTCCGGACCTGGAAAGAGGACCTTCGCGACGCCTGAACGAACGCTCTGAGTGCGATCTGTCAGCAACGGTCGTCGTCAGCGCTGTGAGCGCACGACGCCGAACGGATCGTCGACGAGCGCGCCGAAGGCCACCTGGGCAGCCCCGATCAACGTGGCGTCGGCACCCAGTCGACTCGCCACGATCTCGGTCGATCGTTCGACTCCGCGGAACCGTCTCGTCCCGAGTTCTCGCCGCATCGCTTCGTCGTAGACCGGGAGCAGCCGACCGAGCAGACCACCGAGGACGATCACCTCGGGATCCAGCACGTTGATCAGTCCCGCCAGGCCGATCGCGACCCAACGCCCGTGTTCCTCGACCGCTGCGGCGGCGCGTGCGTTGCGGCCCTCGAGCAGCCGCAGAATGTCGGCGACGGTGTCGGACTCACCGCCGACAGCCAGCCTCGCTCGACGCCGGAGCGCCCGCGTGCCGATCTCGGTCTCCCAACAGCCGCTCCCACCACAGTGACACCGCCGTCCGCTGGGGTTGACCGCGATGTGACCGACCTCACCGCTGAATCCGTGGTGCCCGACCAACCGTTCACCACCGGCGACGACGGCGCCACCCACGCCGACGTCGCCATAGACGCACAGCACGTTCGAACGAAGCGCCGCCGCACCGAATCGCGCTTCGGCGACGCCGGCGGCCTCGGCCTCGTTCGCGACGACGACCGGCGCCGTCGCTGCGTTCCGTGACTCGAGTTCGAGCGCCAACATCTCGGCGAGGGACACCTCGCTCCAGTCGAGGTTGGGGGCGAACGCGACGACGTCGCCCGGCTGACGGACGAGCGCTGGAATCGCCACCCCGACTCCGACCACACGACGGCCGCTCGATCGCCCGGCGCGACATCCGAGTTGTTCGGCAAGGTCCACGACCAGCGAACACACGCGCCCGGGGCTGATCGGAGCTGCAGGCATCGGCACGCGCGCCGACCGCATCATCGCGCCGTCCACCCCGACGACCGCGACAGCGAGCGCGTCGACGCCGACATCGACCGCGAGAGCGACGACGTGGCCGTCGTCGATGCGCACCACGGGTGATGGCCGACCAGGCCGACCATCGGAACGTCCGGCTTCTTCGCGCACCAGACCGAGCGATGCGAGTTCACCGACGAGGCCGCCGATCGCACTGCGGGTGAGACCGGTGGCCGCGACCAGTTCCGACCGCGTCGACGACGCCTGGCGCACCGTGTCGAAGACGAGCGCGAGATTGCGGCGACGAACCGATTGTGCTCGCAGCCCGTTCGTCTCCATCATCGTTCGTGAACCTCCATCGTCGTCCGGTCGTCACCGCCGTCAGATCTCGAGCATCGACCACTTGCGTCCTCGAGCACTATTTGTAAGAGTAGTGAACAATCTACGAGGCTCGCCGTCGACGGCAGAGCCGCCCGATACGAGCGGAGCACTCCTGTGGCAAGCCCATTCTTTCCCGACGTCGAGAACATCGCCTACGAAGGACCGGATTCGGACAACCCGCTGGCGTTCCGCTGGTACGACCCGGGTCGGGTCGTCGCAGGCAAGACGATGGAGGAACACCTCCGGTTCGGCGTCTGCTACTGGCACTCGTTCGCATGGGACGGCTCCGACATCTTCGGCAGCGGCACGCTCGACCGCCCGTGGAACCCGGCCACCGCATCCGGTGCAGCGGCATCCATGGCGCCGATGTACGCAGCCAAGGCCAAGATGGCCGCGGCCTTCGAGTTCTTCGAGAAGCTCGGCGCCCCCTTCTTCTCGTTCCACGACATCGACATCGCTCCCGCCGGAGCCACGTTCCGCGAGTCGGCCGACAACTTCGCCGAGATGGTCGAGGAAGCAGCCGGGCACATGGAGCGCACCGGCACGAAGTTGCTCTGGGGCACGACGAACGCGTTCTCCCACCCGCGCTTCATGGCCGGCGCAGCGACCAACCCCGATCCGGCGATGTTCCGTTACGCCGCCGCGCAGGTCACCGCGTGCCTGAACGCAACGCATCGCCTCGGCGGGTCGAACTACGTCCTGTGGGGCGGCCGCGAGGGCTACGAGACACTGCTCAACACCGACATGAAACGCGAGCTCGATCAGCTCGGCCGCTTCTTGAACATGGTGGTCGAGCACAAACACGCGATCGGGTTCGAAGGCGCACTGCTGATCGAACCGAAGCCGATGGAACCGACCAAGCACCAGTACGACTACGACGTCGCGACCGTCTACGGCTTCCTCCAGCGCTACGGCCTGCAGGACGAGATCAAGGTCAACATCGAGGTCAACCACGCCACGCTGTCGGGCCACGACTTCCACCACGAGGTCGCCACCGCCGTGAACAACGGGATCTTCGGATCGGTCGACGCGAACGCCGGCGACGACCGCCTCGGCTGGGACCTCGACCTCTTCCCCAAATCGGTCGAACAGATGACGCTCGGCATGTTGGAGATCCTGCGCGGCGGCGGCTTCACCACCGGCGGGCTGATGTTCGACACGAAGCTCCGACGTCAATCGACCGATCGGAACGATCTCTTCCACGGCCACATCGGCGGCATGGACGTGATGGCTCGCTCGCTCCTCGCCGCGCAGCGCATCCTCGACGTCGACGAGCTCGAGCAGTGGCGCTCAGCGCGCTATTCCGGCTGGAGCAGCGACGAAGGTACGGCGATCATGAGCGGTGACGTCACGCTCGCACAGCTGCACGAGCAGCAACTCGCCGACGAGTCCGAACCTGCGATCCAGAGCGGTCGCCAGGAGTTCCTCGAGAACGTCGTGGCTCGGAGTATCGAGCGCGCGCACTGATCAGCGGATCGGGTCGCCGATCAGTGTTCTTCGCCCGCCAGGTGCCTGAGGAGACGTCGCATCGTCACGATCCCCAGATACTTGCCGAGGGAGTCGATGACCACGACGGGGACGCTGGGGTCCGACGAGGCCGTGGCGACTCGGTGGGCCACCTCGCGAGGGGTGGAATCGACGTTTGCGACGACCGTTGCGAGAAGCTCACCGTCGAATGCAGCTTCGGGATCGACGACTCCGATCGGTCGCTCGTTGACGTCGATCACCGGCTTCCATCTGTCGACCGACGCGATCCAGTCGTGGTCGCGGATCTCGTCACGTCGGAGCGGCTCGATCTGGTCCAGTAGCCGGTCCATCGTCTCGGTCGAAGAAGCGGCCGTCCGCCGTCCACCGAGCGCAGCACGCGCGTCCTCGGAGACTCCCGTCCACGGCCCCATCGGTCGTGCGAAGTAGTAACCCTGCGCAAGGGGCACCCCGAGATCGAAGAGGCATCGCGCCTCGGCAGCCGTCTCCACGCCTTCGGCCAGGAGCCAGGCATCGACCCGGTTCGCGAACACGCCCATCATCTCGACCATCGCCACCTTCGATTCGTCTCGATCGAGGCCTTCGATGATCGAGCGATCGAGTTTCACGATCGATGGTCGCATGTGCAGGATCTGCTGCAGACCGGAGTGCCCGGCTCCGGCGTCATCGATCGCGACGAGCGCTCCGCTGCTCCGCAACATGTCGACGGTGCCCTCGAGATCGGACCAGTTCCAGGATCGGTGCTCGGTCATCTCGATCACGATTCCCGCGAGATCGTGTTGCTCGGCGAACACCGACCGCACGCTGGGCTCCAGCAGGTGCAGCGGGTCGACATTGAGGGTCAGGAAACAGTTCGGCGGGAGCGAGTCCCGGTGTTGTAGGGCGATCCTCAGCGCACGAGCGTCGAGTTCAGGTCCGGCTCCGATGCGCTCGGCTTCTGCGAACCATCTGTCAGGTCCGACTCGCGGTGCTCCGGGCAGGTCGAAGCGGGTCAGCGCTTCGTAGCCGACGACTCTGCAGCGTTGGAGATCGACGATCGGCTGGAAGACCGATTGCATCCCCTCGCCGGCGATCGCTCTCGCCAAGAGACTGTTCCATTCGGCGGGCGAGGTCATTCGACCGGGGTCGGTCACGGCTTCCACGGCGGCGAGGATGGTCGGGCGACTCAGACGGAGACGATTGCGCGGCGGACGGCCGTGACGACCTCGTCCGGTACCGCGGTCATGTCGTGGTCGGCTGCAGCGTGGCGTCCGACGGCTTCGATGATCCCGTCCTCCGTCGCCGACTCGAACGTCGCGGCACAACCCGGCACCACGTCACCACATGCAAACTTCTTCATCAACGGACCTCCGACATCAGAGCGTCCACGTCGGACACCACAATTGTGATCGGTTCATGGCGTGCCTGACTTGAACCGCAGGCAACGTGACGATCGGCTCGGCAGACAGGAGCTCAGATGGGGAGGTTGCCGGTCGCCCGCCGCGTCGAGCCCTCGTCGGTGTACGCAGCGATGGTCCGCTGGGCGATGCGCATCTGGTGCACCTCGTCGGCACCGTCCGCGAAGCGGGCCCAACGAGCGTGCTGGTACATGCTCGCCAGCGGGGTGTCGGTCGAATAGCCGAGCGCGCCGTGCACCTGGATCGAACGGTCGATCACTCGACCCAACATGTTCGCCACGAAGTGCTTGGCCATCGACACCTCACCCTTGAAGTCCACCTTCTCGTCGGCTGGCGTGTCGGGGCCCTGCTGGTGCGCAGCATCGATCTTCGACGCAGCGTGCAGCACCATCAGCTTCGATTGGTACAGCTCCATCGACGAGTCCGCGATCATCCACTGGATTCCTTGCTTCTCGGCGAGCATCGACCCGTGGGAGTACCGATTGAGGGAGCGGTCGACCATCATGTCCAGCGCCGTCTCCGCCTGAGCGATCCACCGCATGCAGTGCGCGAGCCGAGCCGGACCCAACCGGTACTGGCCGAGCAGGTGTCCCTGGCCTCGCCCGCCGAGCATCTGGCGCTTGTGGACCCGCAGGTCGGTGATCACGATCTCGGAGTGGCCGGTTCCGCCGTGCATGGTCTCGACCTCGCGAACATCGTTCCACCCCTCGTGCGGCAGGTCGATGATGAACGCGGAGTTCGCTGCCTGCGGGATGTCCGGGTTCTCCTCGGTCCGACACACCAGGATCGCAAAGGACGACCGGCGCGCATTGGAGATGAACCACTTGTGGCCGTTGATCACCCATTCGTCGCCGTCCTCGTACGCGTGCGTCTGGATCAGGGTCGGGTCGGAGCCGGCCACCTCGGGCTCGGTCATGGCGAAGCAGGAACCCTTGATCGTGCCGTCGCAGAGCGGGCGCAGGTACTTCTCCTTCTGCTCGTCGGTCCCCCAGTGCAGCAGCGTGTGCATGTTGCCTTCGTCCGGCGCCTGACAGTTGAACACCCAGGGCCCGTAGTACGACTTGGCGGCCTCGGCCTGCACCATCGCCAACTCGACGTGGCCGAGGCCCATTCCGCCCCACTCTTCGGGCATGTGCGGCAGCCAGATGCCTTCCTTGAACGCCGCCTTGCGCATCTCGATCAGTTTGCGGATCCGGTCGCCGCCCTCCAGCCCTTCCAATTCGGCCTCGAGCGGCGTGATCACGTCGGCCACGAACGCTCGGATCCGCATCCGCAATTCCTCGAGTTCGGGTGTGAGCGTGAAGTCGATCGCCATTCGCCAGGATCGCAGATGACGCCAAAGTTCGACGAAGCCGCACGCCAGGTGACGGCGTGACCACTGACCCCCTCAAGCGAAACGCCGAGAACGCCGAAGAACCGATCGTGGGTTCCCCCTCTCACAACACTCCAGCGGCCGACGCCTCGGTACGTCGCGCCGTCGAGACGCCTGCGGAGCTGATCGAACTGGTCCGCAACCGCGGTCTCAGCTGGGACGCCGAGATCGTCGAGCGGATCGATCACGCCATCGAGCGCGCCGACGGCGACCAGGATCTCGGAACGTTGTACATCGCCAGAGCGCTCGCCCTCCAGGGCCGAGGCAACGCCTCGGCGCCTGCTGCGGCCGTGCGCAATGCCATCCCACACCTCGTTGCCGCGGGAGCAATGCAGTCTGCGGCCTTCGCCGCGTCGATGGCTGCGGTCTTCCTCGATCAGTGCGGTGAACCCGTCGCCGCCATGGATCACGCTGTCGACGCATTGGTGATGCTCGGCGACACCGGCCCGACCGAGCCGCAACCCGGGCTCGAAGGCGTTCGAGCCGCGCTCGCACTGTCGGGCTTCTTCATGCGCATCTCCGCGTTCAACTTGGCGGTCGACGCAGCCGATCGAGCATTCCAGGGAGCCCGCCACATCGTCGGAGTTCCGATCGATCCGCTCGCCTACTCCGCTGGCTACGTCGCCGTCGAAGGCGCGCACGTCGCCGACGACGAGCAGACGCGGGAACGATGCGTGGCCCACACCATGGCCACGGTCGATTGGTTGGAACAGCACGGGATCAACGAGGTCTCGCGGGTCATGGCGGCGAGAGGATTTCGCGCCGAGATCCGTCATGTCCGAGGTCGGACCAGCTGTGATCTCGAGCTCGACAGTGCGGCAGACCTGTACGAGCTGGCAGCACCCGATCTCGTGGCGTGGCACCGACTCGTACACGGCGCGTCGGCACAGGCCCGCGGCGACGCCGACACGGCGATCGTCCGCTTCGACGAGGCGATCCCCGGGCTCGAGGCCAGCTCCGATGACCACTGCCTCGTCAGAGCGTTGCGCGGCCGGGCCCGAGCCGCGCCGACATCGGCGACTTCGAAGGCGCCTACGCCGACTCGGCCGATCTCGCCGACCGGATCCGACGTTGGCAGATCTCCCAGGTCGGTCGTCTCGCGAATCAGCTCGCGCGACGAGCAGACCTGGAGCGATCGACGACAGAACTGCGTCGCATCGCAGCCCGCCTCGCCGACGACATCGACACCGACGCAACCACCGGCGTGAACTCACGTCGCTGGCTCGAACGCCGTCTCGACGATCTCGCCGACACCGACCATCTCGGCTCGACGCTGATGTGCGACATCGACCGCTTCAAGAGCGTCAACGACACCTACGGCCACCACGTCGGCGACGACGTCCTGCGTGAGTTCGGTCGGCTGCTCCACGATGTCGGCGGGAACGCCGACATCGCCCGGTTCGGCGGTGAAGAGTTCGTCATCGTGTTGGACGACGCAGACGAAGCGAGCGGTCCGGCCGTGGCCGAACAACTCCGTCGAGCCGTCGAGACACACGACTGGAGCCACATCGCTCCGGGTCTCCGACTCACCATCAGCTGCGGCGTCACCTACGGACGTTTCCGCGACGTCCGCGCGTTGTTGATCGCCGCCGACGGAGCACTCCTCGATGCGAAGAGTCGCGGGCGGAACCTCGTGATGACACCGTCCGGCGCGGCCCGTCGCTGATCGGCGGCGCCGCCTCCCACCGTCGTCGCATTCGAGCAGTCAGACTGAACACGTGAATCGTGTCCCGCTCTCCCACCGCGTCGCCGCCATCGCGCTCACCATCGTCGCGGGCTGTTCGTCCTCGACCGGATCCGACGTGATCGACACGTCGGTGCGCTCGGACTCGTCGGAAACGCCCGCCACCGACGGCGTGTTCCAACGGACCAGCGATGACGCATCGACGCCCGAGGATCCGACACCGACACCGAGACCGACATCGGCGAGCACGACGACCCCGGTGACCACGACCGCTCCCACGACGACGAGCAGCACGACCACGACCACGACCACGACCACCACCACCACGACCACGACCACGCTCCCACCCGGGACCTCGGCGGGGGCACTCGACTTCACGGCCGACTCGGTGGTGCTCGGTACATCGGTCGAAGGGCGAGAGATCACCGCCGAGCGGTTCGGCAGGCCCGGCGGACGTCGAGTACTCGTCGTCGGCGTGATCCACGGCGACGAAGACGCCGGGATCGCCATCATCGACGAACTGCGCAGCCGCTCGATCGACGGCACGGGCCTCGACGATGTCGAGCTGTGGCTGGTCCCGTCGATGAACCCCGACGGGCAAGCAGCACAGGACCGACACAACGCCAACGAGGTCGATCTCAACCAGAACTTCCCGTTCCGATGGGGCCCGATCGGTGAGGCCGGCAACAGCCAGTACGCCGGCCCGATGCCTGCAAGCGAACCCGAGACGCAGGCCATGGTCGCGTTCGTCTCGCAACTCGCGCCCGACCTCGCCATGTGGTACCACCAGGACGCCAACCTCATCATCCCGTCTGACGGTCGCGACGGCGACGTGCGTGCTCGTTACGCCGAACTCACCGGTCTGCCATTGGCGCAGTGCTGCGGCGGCGGTGGCGTCTACACCGGGATCGCCGCCACCTGGGCACGCAACGAGGCCGTTGCGGCCGAGGGTCTCGCGTTCATCGTGGAGCTTCCGGGCGGCGACCTCACCACCGCACAGGTCGACGAACACGCCGACGCCGTCATCACGGTGTCCGGAGAGCTCTGACGGTTCGCAGTCGATCCTGCCGATCGGGCGAACGTCAAGATCTGGTCAAGTCGCTCCATCGGCATCAGCCACGTGCCGATGACCACGCATGGACCAGACCTCAGCTCCCCCACCGCCTCCGGGGGCGCCATTCGACCCGCCGACGCTGCAGACCGCGCAGCCGGCGGCGCTCGCACCACCGATTCCGTCCGCTCCCGGCCCCACGCTCCCAGGGGTGCCGCCGCCCGTCGCACCGCCGACGTCGACAGCACCACCGCCACCGGCGACATCCGCTCCGTCGACAGTGATTCCGATCCTGGCCGATGCGAACTCGCCGACGCGCGCCCGGCGCGGCATCCTCGTTGCCGGCATGGGCGCCATGGCTGTCGCCGCTGTGGCCGCCGGAGCGTTCGTCATCACCCGTGACGGCGGCGACGCGACCACCGAGGACCCCGGCACCGAGGACGTCGTGGCGGAGGACGTCGAGGAGGAAGCGACGGAGCTCGCGACCGACACGAGCGTCGAGAGCACGGCCGGATACTCGTTCGCCGCGGCGACGTCCAGCGCACAGGACGCTGCGTCCGTCGTGTTCGACATGGACCTCGCCACATCGGACGGGCCGATGTCGGCGACGGCGTCCTTCGACCGGACATCGGGACGCCTGGCGATGGACCTCGACCTGTCGCAGCTCGCGCTCGACGACGAGTTCTTCGACTTCGGTGACTCGTTGAGTTTCATCGTCGACGAGCAGGACCGGACCGCGTACGTCGGCGCCGAGTTCTTCGCCGCACTCTTCGGACCCACGGACGCAGAGTGGGTCAGCGTGCAGAACGACGAGCTCTCGATGGACGACGACGTCTTCGGCGACGTCTTCAGCAACCCGTTGAACATCGCCGACGTGTTCGGTGACGTCGAGCCGATCGACGTCGGCGACGAGACGATCGCCGGCGAGGTGCTCCGCCACTTCGAAGTGACGCTGGACGAGGACGCCGTGGCCGAACTGGGCGCCGACGGGATGCTCACCCGCGATCCGACATCGCTCGCCAGCGCCACCTACGACGTCTGGGTCGACGAATCCAGCCAGATCCGCCGCATCCTGCTCGACGGCGGCGGCGAGGCCGGCGGCGTGGACATGTGGATCACGATCTCGAACGACCCGATCGACATCGCACTCCCCGACCCCGACGACACCATCCACATGGACGAGTTCTTGGACAGCTCGTTCGAGATCGAGGGACTCGACCCGCAGGACTCCGATACCGAGGACTTCGATACCGAAGAGGACTGACGGTCAGTCGGCGTCCGGGTCCTGATCGGCAGCGTTGGTGAACTCGCGCCACGTGTCGGCGACGTTGCCGCCCACGGGGAACCCGCCCTGGTCCTTGAGCATCTTGGCCGTGTGCATCAGGTTCCAGGTCATGATCGTCGCGTTCTTGTTCGTGAACTCGCTGTCGAAGCCGGCTCGTACTCCGTCCACCTCGTCGCCATAGCTGGGTCCAGGGCCGATCTCGCCGAGCCAACCGCAATCGGCCTGCGGCGGGATCGTGTAACCGATGTGGCTCAGCGCGTACAGCGTCTCCATCGAACACGCCTTCACGCCGTCCTCGTTGCCGGTCACGACGCACCCGCCGGTCTTGCCGTAGTACAGGTACTGCCCGTGCTCGTTCTTCTCACCGGAGTAGGCGTAGAGCCGCTCGATCGCGAGCGAGGCGACCGACGACTTCACGCCGAGCCAGATTGGCGTGCCGATCACCAGGATGTCGGCGGCCATCACCTTGGCGTGGATCGCCGGCCAGTCGTCGACCTCGTCGCCGATCTTCGTCGTGTCCGGCACCATGCCGAAGCCGATCCGATGTTCGAGCATGTGGATCATCTCGACGTCGACGCCTTCGGTCGACATGATCCCCTTCACCCGATTCAGCAAGAGGCGGGTGTGGGAGTCCTTCGCCTCGTGAACCAGTGAACAGTTGAGGAGGACAGCGGAGAGACCGGAGAACTGAACCATGCCGAGAAGGTAGCTCGCTGCCCTCGTCTGCTGCACCGATGCACTGCTGAACGATTGCGAATCAATCGCTGCCGGCCACTCGTTCGCCAGCGACCCAGACGTCCGTGATGTCCGCCGGTGTGGCCAACCTGACGATCTTCTCGAACGTCCGCTCGTCGTCGTCGATGCCGTCCCAGGTCCGCAGCGGTGAACGCGGGCGGGCGACGTCGACCGCAACGGCGTCGAACTGTCTGCCCACCTCGAGGACTCCGACGTCCAGACCGAGCAGTTCGGCGCCACCGGCGGTGGCCATCCAGAACGCGTCGGTGATCGAGATCCGCGATCCGGCGACGCCTCGAACGTCGGCGTCCAAGCGTGCGTCGACGCCTTCGTCGAGCAGACGCGACATGGTCACCGCGTCAGCGCACTGCGTCAGGAGGCCGGGTTGCGCACCGCCGGCGATGTCCGTGCCGAGCCCGACTCGAACTCCCGCATCGAGCGCGCGCCGTGCCGGGAACACGGCGTTCCCGAAGTACGCGTTCGACAGCGGGCAGTGGGCGACACCGGCGCCTCGCTCGACGAGCGTCGCCATGTCGTCGGCGCCGAGGTGATCGCCGTGAGCGAGCACCGTGTGATCACGCACGAGACCGAATCCATCGAGTGCCTCCGTGTCGGAGACACCGAAACGCTCGAATGCGTAGCCGTGCTCCCAGTCGCTCTCGGAGCAATGGGTCTGGACCCGAGCACCCGTCGCCACTGCGAGGTCACCGAGCCCGCGGAGCAGTTCGTCGGTGCATGCAGGTGCGAAACGCGGCGTGATGATCGGAGCGACGAGGCGCGAGCCGAGCGCGAGGATCTGGTCGATCGAGGTCGCCGACGCTGCGATGCCTGCTGCAGCGTCCTCGTCGCGGTACCAGGTGGGGGTGCCGTCCGGATGATCCATGGCCACTCGGCCGACGAGCGCGCGCTGTCCCGCCGACACACAGGCTTCGGCGAGCATCGTCGTCGTCTCGACGCTGACCGTCGCGTAGTAGACCGCCGTCGTCGTGCCGTGCGCCAAGAGCGTGGTCACCATGTCGGGCCACACCTGAGCGGCGAACTCCGGGTCGGTCAGCTGTGCTTCGAGCGGGAACGTGTGCTCGAACAACCACGTCTCGAGCGGCAGGTCGAGACCCGTTCCCAGCTGCGGCCACTGCGGCGCGTGGATGTGCGTGTCGACCAGTCCCGGGATGAGCACCGTGGTCGCGGGAAGCACGACATCGGCGTCGGCGTCGGGCCCGACGGCTTCGATCGAGGTGATCTCTCCGCTGTCGTCCACCGCGACACGCACGTTGCGCAGCACCTCCAGTCGGTGCCGCTCGGGTGTCTGCATGATCGTCGCAAGGAAGCTCGTGCTCACACCGAGCACGGTACCGAGCCTATGTTGGCGGCATGGCCGAGTCGTTCTTCCCGTACGAGCGTGACGACCGTTGGAAGCTGCTGCTACTGCCACTGGGCATCGGCGACGACGACGGCGTCACGGTCGGGGACGACGTGGTCCGCGCGACGTTCGGGCACTTCTCGGTCGAGACACCGAGAGACAACGTCGTCGGCGCCAAGGTCACCGGGCCGCACCGGTGGTGGACCGCTGTCGGCCTGCGACTCAGCTTCAGCGATGACGGGGTCACCTTCGGCACCAACCATCGACGCGGCCTGTGCATCGAGTTCGACGAGAAGATCAAGCGGGTCGTCGGCTTGCACGACCATTCATCGCTCTGGGTGTCCGTCGCCGACCCCGAAGGCCTGGCGGCCGCGCTCACCTGAACGCTGCCTGACCCGGACCTCGCCACGGCGACGCCGATCGAGGACCGACGTTCATCGCCGCGAAACACTCCCAACACACCGCATCCGTAGCTTCCCTGCATGGACGAGGAGCGGTCCCGACACCGATGATCGATTCGGTCGACCCGTTCATCGGCACGGGCGTCACCGATCTGCCCGATCCGACCGGGCTCGCCGCCGCATGGTTCTGGCCCAAACCGCCCGTCGGCAACACCCACCCCGGCGCCACCCATCCGTTCGGCATGGTGTCGGCCTGCGCCTACTCGGGTGGCTACCCCACCGGCTACGGCACGTTCGAGCGTTCCACCGAAGGGCCGCCACGTCGACTCCACGATGGGCACGTCGCCACCGGCTTCACCCATTTCCAACAGTCGGGCACGGGTGCGATCCGCAAGTACTACAACTACCTCCGCGTCACGCCCACCCTCGGGCTCCTCGACGACATCGACGATCCCACGTCGATCATCGACGAGGAGGCGGCCCCCGGTTGGTACTCGGCGACCCTCGCCAACGGCATCCGTGCCGAGCTCACCGTCGGTCCCAAGAGCGCCGTCCACCGCTACACCTTCCCGGCCAGCAGCAAGGCGCGTCTCGTGCTCGACTGCTCCCACGGCGGCCTGCTGATCGACCGAGGCGCCACCATTCCGTTGCGAGCGCGACTCGACGGCCTCGGGCCTGGAACGGCGAGCGGCGAGGTCGTGATGGAGGGCGTGCCAATCGCATTCCACGCATCGTGCTCGTCACCCGACTGGCGCCAGATGCTGTGGTACGACCACCGGCTGATGCCGGGCGGCAGTCACCTGCAGTTCGATGCGATCCGGCCCACGACGCTGCGACCGTTCGGATTCATGTGGTCGGGACCGGTCGCGGAAGGTGCGACGATCGAGCTGCGCATCGGATTCTCGCTGCGCGACGCAACCCGGGCCCGCACCAATCTCGAAGCCGACCTGCCGGCCCGCAGCGCTGCCGACACCGGGTTGGCATTCGCAGACGCGACACGACCGCACAGCGACGACATGGGCCGACCACCTCGACCGCATCCAGGTCGACACATCGTCGCCAGAGCGACGCAGCGTCTTCGCAACGGCCCTGTACCACTCGCTGATCAAGCCCTGCTTCGCTCCCGGCGAGAGCCCGTTCTGGCCGGGCGACGGCGAGTTCGCGTACGACATCTGCACGATGTGGGACATCTACAGGACACAGCTCCCGCTCGTCACCGCACTGTTCCCCGAGCGCGCCGTCGAGCTGGCGAACGCGCTGCTCAACGTGGCCGAGGAGGAAGGAAACCTGCCGATCGGTTACCGCATGGCTCGCGGCGCCGACCGCTTCTTGCGCCAGGGCAGCGCGCTCGCTCACACGTTCCTCGCCGACCTCTGCGCACTCGGCCTCCCCGGGATCGACTGGGAATGGGCGCTCTGCCACATGGACGCCGACCTGCGGCGACAGTTCGGCGAAGAGTTCCTCGAACACGGCGTCGTGCACCCGATCTCCCACACGCTCGACCTCGCATTCGGATACCACTGCACCGCAGGCGTCGCCCGCTCGGTCGGCGACGACGCTCTGGCCGACCAGTTCGATGCATTGGCGACTCGCTGGCCCAATGCGTTCGATCCCGAGACCGGCCTCGTGCTCGAATCGAGCCTCTACGAAGGCGGGATCTGGAACTACTCGTTCCGACTCGTGCACGACATGGCCGGCCGCGTCGAACTCGCCGGAGGACCAGACGCCTACATCGAGATGCTCGACTCCTTCTTCGGCGTCGGCGCTCCACCGGTGAAACAGCTGGGAGTGGACCCCGGCCCCGACGAGATCGCTGCCGGCTACGACCTCAACCGATTCGAAGGTCTCAACAACGAGCCGGACATGGAAGCGCCGTGGTCGTATCACTGGGTCGGGCGACCGGACCGCACGACCGAGATCGTCCACGCCGCGGTCAACCAGCAGTACGGGACCGGGCGCGGCGGTCTGCCGGGAAACGACGACTCGGGCGGGCTCAGCTCGTGGTACGTGTGGGCATCGCTCGGTCTGTTCCCCGTCGCCGGCCAGCAGATCGTCCTGGTCAACGCTCCGTCGTTCTCCCGCTCTCGCATGCAGCTACGAGACGCGACGTTGACGATCGAGACGACGGGGTTCGTCGAGCCCGAGGCGGGCGGGCCGCCGCAGTACGTCCAGGCGATGCGGTTGAACGGGAACGACCTCGACCGGTCGTGGATCAGTGCCGACGAATTCCACGGCGGCGGCCTGCTGACCGTCGACCTCGGGCCACGACCTTCCGCATGGGCCACGACCACGTCGCCGCCGTCCGCGAGCACGACCGTCACCGCCCAGAGCGCCACCCCGACCAGCCAGGAGCCGCACCGATGAGCATGATCTCCGACCACCTCGATGCGTCGAGCCCCGGGCTGCCACCCCTCGAGTCCGGCGCGCCGCCGAGGAACCCGACACGTCGCCTCGTGATCGTCGTGCGTGCCGACCCGGTGATCTGCGGCCACTCGGGCGAAGCACGCAACCTCGCCGAGGCAGCCCTCACCCGGGGATTCGACGACGTGCGAATCGTGACCTGGCCGATCGACGCGCTGCAGGCGTCCGGACTGCCGTTGAAGCCACTCGACTCGGTGCTTCCGTACTCGTCGGGGATCACCGTCGAACGGCCCGAACCCGTTGGTGACTACAAGGTTCCCGACGGCCGACACCTCGCCGGGATCGTGGGGCGCCTCGTCGAACTGTTCACCGAAGGCGTGCCGACGACCGCGATGTCGCTGTACCTCACGCCACACGACGCTGCGGTCGCCCAGGCCGCCCACGTCGCGCGAGCGACCGGGATGTGTGCGCCGCTGACAACCATCGCCGAAGCCGTTGGATCCGACATCACCAACGTGGTGCGCACCGCCGTGGAGGAAGGTCGGTTCGGCGCCGCCGCTCAGGTCTTGAGCACCTACCTCGCCAACGACGTGTGCGTGGCGGTGTCGGAGTACACCAAGACGCTGATCGTCCAGGCGGCGACCGACGTCGACCACCGTTGGGGGACCCGGTTCGCCGAGCAGTGTCGTGCGCGTGTGGAGGTCTCGTATCCAGCGATCGACGCATCGGCCTACACCGACCTCGACCCCGCCGAGACCGACCGGCGACTCGCCGCACGCGGTCTCGAACGCGACGGCTACGTGATGTTCCTGTCCCGCCTGAGCCGGGCGAAGGGAGTGGACGACCTGATCAACGGCTTCGCGTCGAGCGCGGCTCGCACCCGCACGAAGTTGGTGATCTGCGGAAGCGGGCCAGAAGCACGGGACCTTCGTGCGCTGGCTCTGTCGACACCGGACCCCGAGCGGATCGTCTTCTTCGACGACGTCGACGATGCCGAGAAGCCGCACCTGCTCGCAGGGTCCTCCGCCTACGTGCTCGCGAGCAAGCCGCGGCCGGAGTTCGTCGAGACGTTCGGGATCGCACTCGCCGAGAAGATGCTCGCCGGTGGCGGACCGATCATCACCTGTGCAACCGGTGGGATCCCCGAAGCCGTCGGTCCGCACGCCCGGATCGTCCCGCCCGGACACCCGAACGCCATCGCGAACACGCTCGCCGAGGTCATCCTGGGGCTGTCCAGCGGCGAACGGATGAGGTGGGGGCAATCGGCGCGGGCGTATGCGATGCAGTTCGATCGAGCGAATGTCTTCGACCGTCTGTTCGCGCACGTCGAGCCGCACGCTGCGCACTCCGCTGCCTGAGTGAACAGCGCCGCTCACTTCCTCACTGGTTCAGACGAACGTGGCGAACACGTCGAGCGGCTCGCGCTCGGACGTCACGGTGTTGATCGGGTGCTCCGTGTCCGCGTGGCCGATCGCCATCCCGCAGAAGATCCCCAACTCGTCGGGAGCACCGACGAACTCGCCGACCGCTGCTTCGTGGACCGCCCAGGCCTCCTGCGCGCACGTGTCGAGGCCGGCCTCCTGGGCGAGCAGCATGAACGTCTGGAGGAACATGCCGAGGTCCGACCACTGGGGCGGGCCCATCTGGCGATCGATGAAACAGAACAACGCGGCCGGCGCTCCGAAGAAGTCGAGGTTCTTCGCGAACTGTGCGAATCGCCCGGCCTTGTCCTCTCGCTCGACGCCGATCGCCGCGTACATGTCCTCGCCGATCTTGAACCGCGATGAGCGGTACGGCTCGGTCAGACTCTTCGGATAGATGTCGTATGCCAGCGCTTCCGGTTGGCGGTCGGTGAGGAACTCGCGGAAGCGGTCCATCGACTCGCCGTTGACGACATAGATCCGCCACGGTTGGACGTTGCCGCCCGACGGCGAGCGCGAGGCGGTCGTCAACAGTTCCTCGAGTACTTCGTTCGATACCGGATCGGGCAGGAACGCACGGACGGATTTGCGACGGTTGACCGCGTCCGTCACGGTCACTGGGGACTCGGGAGCGCTCATGCGTTCGGCGTGATCAGGGCTTTGTCGCCGGTGGCCATCTTCGCGTAGCGCTTCACGTTCTCGGGGTCGACGGCTTCGTCGAGCGTGATGCGCATGCCGTAGCTGCTCGCGAAGGTCGTGGTGATCTCGTCGGCGACACGCTGGCGCAGGCGCTGTGCGTCGTCGCCGATCTTGGCGAGGAACGGGGTCAGCAGCCAACCGGCGACCGACCAGGTCAACCCGAAGGTCCGGTCGAGCACGGTCGGGCTCCGATCGAGCCCACCGTAGATGTAGGCCTGCTTCATCGTGTCCGAGCCGTAGCGGTTGTAGGCGTTGCCTTCCATCGCGACCTTCTCCATCTGACCGAGGATCGTGCCGACGAGGTCGCCGCCGCCGATCGCATCGAACACGATGGTGGCACCGGTCGCCCGCAGCGCCTCGGCCAGGTCGTCGGTGAAGGTGTCGGCGCTGGAATCGACCACATGGGTTGCTCCGTTGGCCTTCAGCATCTCGACGTGGTCCGGCTTGCGAACGATGTTGACGAGGCCGATGCCATCGGCGGTGCAGATGCGTTGCAACATCTGGCCGAGGTTCGACGCTCCGACCGTGTGGACCAGCGCGGTGTGGCCTTCCATGCGCATCGTCTCGACCATGCCGAGCGCCGTGAGCGGGTTGACGAACGGTGCTGCGGCGTCGACCGGGTCGGTACCGTCGGGCATCGCGATGCATCCCATCACGTGCACGGTTCGATACTCGGCGTAGGCGTCTCCGGACACGAAGCCGACGGTCTTGCCGAGCAACGCCTGCGCTGCGTCGGACGATCCGGCCGCGACGACCACGCCGCCGCCTTCGTTGCCGATGGGCATCGGCTGACCGAAGCGGGCGGCGAGCGCGCCGAGCCCTTCGGTGATCGGCGCCGAGAACGACGGCGCGCCGGGTTCCCCTCCTGCGGTCGCCTTCGACACATCGGCGCTCCCGATCAGCATGCCGAGGTCGGACGGGTTGATCGGTGCTGCGTGGATCTGCACCACCACCTGATCCGGGCCCGGTGCGGCGACGTCGGCCGAGCGGACGTCGACCGTGAGCGTGCCGTCGTCGGTGACGGTCGAACGGAGTTCTCGAGTGGTGGTCGGGGCGGCGGAGTCGGTCATGACACCATCTTTCCCGATGCACCTTGCTCGAACCGCAACGACCGAGCGATCGCGTGCTCCACACGAGGTCGGGCCACTCGAACAACGCACGTCACACCTCGGTCGTTGGAACCGCGCTGCCGGGGCACGCCAAGATGAAGTATGCGATCGCCGGACCGGGACCCCCGACCATGACCTCTGACCGCGAGTTGATGGCAGCGGCGATCGCCGCCGCCGGCGCGGTGCGAACGTCGACCGCTCCGAACCCGTGGGTCGGTGCCGCCATCTCGACCGAGGCGGGCGACGTTCACGTCGGCGCCACCCATCCTCCCGGCGGACCGCACGCGGAGATCGCAGCGATCGCGGCGGCCACCGACGCCGGCGCAGATCTCCGCGGCGCCACACTCGCCACGACCCTCGAACCGTGTTGCACCACCGGCCGCACCGGCCCGTGCACCGAGGCCATCATCGACGCCGGGATCCGCCGCGTCCTGGTCGCCCTCGACGACCCGGACCCACACGTCTGCGGTCGAGGAATCGAGCGGTTGCGTGCCGCCGGCGTCGATGTCGAGACCGGTCTCGAGCGTTCGACGGTGGAGGAACAACTCGCCCCGTATCTGCACCACCGACGCACGGGCCGCCCGTACGTGATCGTGAAGCTCGCCGCGACCGCCGACGGTCGCACCGCTGCGCCCGACGGCACGAGCCAGTGGATCACCGGCGACGAGGCCCGTACCGATACACATCGCCTGCGGGCCGAGAGCCAGGCGATCCTCGTCGGGGCCGGCACCGTGCGAGCCGACGACCCGGCGCTGACGGTTCGCTTCGTCGACGGCACGGACCCCCGACGCGTCGTGCTCGGAACGGCGCCCGCGGACGCGGCGATCCATCCGTGCCTCGAATGGCGCGGCGACCTGCCGGACCTGCTCGACGAACTCGGTGCCGACGGCGTCCTGCAGTTGATGGTCGAAGGCGGAGCGAACACCGCAGCTCAGTTCCAGGCCGAAGGTCTCGTCGACCGGTACGTCGTGTACCTCGCTCCGGCCGTGTTCGGCGGCGACGACGGCCGCGTCCGATGTTCGTGGGCAATGGCGTCCCGACGATCGACGAGCTGCCCCGTGGACGATTCGTCGGCGTACGTCATCTCGGCGACGACATCCGCCTCGATCTGGTGGTCGACCAGGCGCGCTCAACCAAGGTGTTGCAGGCGAGCGACGCTTCGACGCCAGGTACGCACGGGACTGAGCAGTGTGGGCGACGTCGGTCGGGACCATCTCGGTGACGGCGACGCCGTGCTCTTCGAGGCCGTTCGCCTTTGCGGGGTTGTTCGAGATCAACCGCACGGAGTCGACGCCGAGGTCGTGCAGGATCGCAGCGGCGACGTCGTATCGCCGGGCATCGATCGGTAGGCCCTGCGCGGTGTTCGCATCGACGGTGTCGAGGCCTCGGTCCTGGAGTTCGTATGCCTTGATCTTGTTCGCCAGGCCGATCCCACGACCTTCGTGGCCTCGCAGGTAGACGATCAATCCAGCACCACCGGCGTCCGACTCGGCACGGATGGCGAGCTGTGCAGCGGTGAGCTGCTGACCGCAGTCGCACTTCGCCGAGCCGAGCGCGTCGCCGGTGAGGCACTCGCTGTGCAACCGAACGAGCACGGGTTGCGAGACCCGCGCCTCGACGTCGCCAGCGATCAACGCCACGTGCTCGTGCCCGTCGCTCGCTCGGTAGGACACGATCCGGAACTCGCCGACGTCGGTCGGAAGTCGGGCGTCACCGACGCGTTCGACGCCGACGGGTTCGTGCCTGGCACGAACCTGACTCATGCAGGCACCCGCCCGTAGTTCGTGGTGCGCTGTTCGAGCGGGCGCCCGAGCGATGCCGGCGAACTCGGCGAACTTGTCGCCGGTCATCTCCTGACCGTGGCTCGCTCCGGCCGCACGCGAGATGTTCTCGTCCATCAACGTGCCGCCGAGGTCGTTGCAACCGGCGCTGCATCATCTGCGCGGCGCCGGCGAGGCCGATCTTCACCCAGCTCGCTTGCACGTTCGGGATCAGTTCCCCGTAGGCGAGCCGGGCGACGGCATGGATCAGCAGGTTCTCCCGGAACGTCGGCCCGCGCCGCGCCTTGCGCTGCAGGTAGATCGGCGACGCCATGTGCACGAACGGCAGCCCGACGAACTCGGTGAATCCGACCTGGCCGAGCCGAACGTTCTCCTTCTGGAGATCGCGGGTGCGCACGAAGTGGCGGGCCTGGTGGATCGGCTCCTCGACCGCGCCGAACATCATCGTGACGTTCGAGTGCAGCCCGATCGAATGGGCTGCTCGGTGGGCTTCGAGCCACTCCTCGGTGTTCACCTTGTCGGGCAGAGGATCGCTCGGATGCTCGTCGTCGAGGATCTCGGCTGCGGTCCCCGGCAGCGAGGCGAGGCCCACGTCCATCAGCCGCTGCAGGTAGGTGGGCAGGTCCTCGCCGAGCCGCTTGGCGCCTTCGGTCACCTCGAGCGCGGTGAAGCCGTGGACGTGCATGTCGGGCACGGCGTCCTTCACGGCCTTGGTGACGTCGATGTAGTAGTCGCCGTCGAAGTCGGGGTGGATGCCGCCCTGCAGCGTGACCTCGGTGGCGCCCGAGATCCCAGCCTTCCTTCGCCCGCTCGGCGATGTCGTCGAGCGTGAGCAGGTACGGCGTGCCACGCAGGTTCAGCGACAGCGGCCCCTTGGAGAAGCCGCAGAACCTGCACTTGAACGTGCACACGTTCGTGTAGTTGATGTTGCGGTTGGCCACCCAGGTGAGCGTGTCGCCGACGATCTCCTGACGCTTGCGGTCGGCGAGATCGCAGACCGCGACGACTTCGGGCCCTCGGGCCTTCGAGCAGCGTGACGATCTCGTCGACCGACGGCTCTTCGACCGGCTTCGACACCGACGAGCACATCGGCCACCGGCCCCCTGCCGACCCGTAGCGATGGTGCCGGGCGGAGACCGGTGACGAGCGGAGCGGTCGGCGGATCGGCGGTCCTGCTCGGCACCATCGTACGAGTCGCAGGGACGAGTGCTGGCGGAGCGCTCGGAGCCGGAGTACCAGGCGGTCGACCGGTGGCCGACCAGGACGAACTCGGCACCGTCGGCGACGGTGTCGGCCGCGGTGGTCTTCTCCGGCCAGAACTGGCCCGGGTCGTCACGGCCGAGCCACTCGGCGTCGGCACGGTCCATCACCGGGAAGTGCAGCGACGGGTCGAGCCAGCGCACCCGGTCCCGCACGAACTCGGGATAGATCGTGAGGCGCGGAGCGAGCGTGTGACCCCTGGCCTCGGTCACCTCGCGCAGCCGATCGAGGTCGGGCCACGGTCGTTCGGGGTTGACGTGGTCGGCGGTGACCGGCGAGACACCGCCCCAGTCGTCGATGCCGGCGTCGAGCAGCGAGCCGAAGTCGTCCGACAGGTTCGGCGGCGCCTGCAGGTGGATCTCGGGCGGGCAGGATCAGCCGTGCGGCGGCGAGCGTCCAGAGGTAGTCGTCGCTCGGACACGCCCGGACGTCCTTCATGCGCGGTGCGCAGCTTCGGCAGGAAGTTCTGCACGATCACCTCCTGCACGTGGCCGTGACGGGCATGCGATGCGGCGATCGCTTCGAGCCCGGCGAGCTGGTCGGCCCGGCTGTCACCGATGCCGACGAGGATGCCGGTGGTGAACGGGATGCTCAGCTCGCCGGCGGCTTCGAGCGTGGCGAGGCGACGCTCGGGGGTCTTGTCGGGAGCGTCGCGGTGCGCTTCGAGGTCGGGGTTGATCGACTCGATCATCATCCCCTGGCTCGGGCTGAACGGGCGGATCTGGGCCAGTTCGTCGAGGTGCAGCGCGCCGGCGTTGGCGTGCGGCAAGCAGACCGGTCTCTCGCAGCACCAGCGCCGCCATCGCCGCGACGTAGTGCGACGGTCGAGTCGTAGCCGCGCTCGCTCAGCCAGTCGCGGGCCACCTCGTAGCGGTCCTCGGGACGCTCACCGAGCGTGAACAGCGCTTCGTGACAGCCCTGGCGTGCGCCCTGGCGAGCGATCTTGAGTACGTCGTCGGGTTCGAGGAAGAGCTGCTCGACATGGGCCGGCGGCTGCGCGAACGTGCAGTAGCCACACGTGTCGTTGCACAGGAACGTGAGCGGGATGAACACCTTCGGGCTGTAGGTCATCCTCGTGCCGTACGTCTCGTCACGACGTGCGGCCGCGAGCGCCATCAGGTCGTCGACCGACTCGTTCAGCAGCGGGTGCTCGGTTCGTCGTCGGTGGTGTCTGTGGTGTTGGTCATGAGGCTCCCCAGGTGTCTCGTGAAGTGGTGACCGATCGTCGATCAGTCGGCCATGGCCGTGCCCGGTCCGGGGCGGCTGGCGATGTCGTACTGGGTGAAGGTCTCGTCGCATTCCCAGCACACGAACTGTTGGTCGAGCGGATGGCCGCACGACTCGTGGACGAGCACGGTCGGCGCGTCACCGTCGGAGAGCCACTGGTCACCCCAGCGCATCAGCGCCACCAAAGACAGGCGACAGGCGCCATGCCCATCTCGGTCAGCCGGTACTCGTAGCGCGGCGGACGTTCGCAGTAGAGGTGACGGGCGAGCACGCCGCGCTCGACGAGCCGCTTGAGGCGTTCGGTGAGTACCGGGCGGGCGATGTCGAGGTCCTTGCGGAAGTCGTCGAAGCGCCGCACACCGCGGAACGCGTCGCGGAGGATGAGGATCGTCCAACGGTCGCCGAGAGCACGTCGAGGCTCGCCTGGATCGAACAGTCCGGTGTGATCGTGTCCCCCATCGTCGACCGATGGTAGGTCAGTTCGGATTCAGAACCAAGTCGGTCCGGATTCCGAACCGACTCTGGAGACCAGAGTCGAGCCGGGGTCGCACGCGCTCGCTCGGATACGTTGAGGTCCATGAGCGACGACGTGCTGGAGCACGCACGACCGATGACCACGAACGACCACTCCGAGGCCATCGCCACATGGTGCACCGCCACCGCGACGTCACGGGCGGCACGGCGCGAGCAGCGGTGTTCGGTGTCAGCGACGGCCTGGTGTCGAACGTGGCACTCGATCCTCGGCGTCGCAGCCGCGGCGTCGGATCGCTCGAACGTCCTCGTCGCCGGCGTCGCCGGACTCCTCGCCGGCGCCGCATCGATGGCAGCCGGCGAGTACGTGTCGATGAAGGCGCAGACCGAACTGGTCGAAGCGCGAACTGGAGATCGAACGGCAGTCGATCGAACGCCAACCCGGTCGCCGAGGTACCAACGAACTCGCAGCGATCTACCGCCAGCGCGGTCTCGATTCCGACCAGGCCATGCGAGATGGCGCGAGGCCGTGATGGTCGACCCCGAGGTCGCGCTCGAAGTGCACGCCCGCGAGGAACTCGGCGTCGACCCCGACGAGACCGGCAACCCGGTCGCGGCGGCTGTCAGTTCGTTCGTGGCCTTCACGATCGGCGCGCTCGTCCCGCTCTTCCCCTGGTTCTTCGCCGAGGGCAACGGAGCCGATCATCGCGTCGGCAGTCCTCGGATCGTCGCAGCCGGCACGGTCGGCGTCATCCTGGCCCAAGTTCACCGAACGCTCGTCGATCCGCACGGCCGTGCCGACAGGTCGGCTGGGCGGTCGCCGCGTGCGCGGTCGACCTGGCTCATCGGCTCCTGGCTCGGCGCCGTCGTCTGACCCGCCGGCCCGTCAGTCGGGGAGCTTCGGGACACCCGATGTCCGGGTCGCTTCCGACCGTCGCTGCCCTGGTGAGACTCGCCGCACCGAAGCGTTCGCGGACCGCGTCGAGCGCGCTCGTCGATCGAGTCGGACGCTGCGCGCTTCGAACGGCAACGCGAGCTGCGACGCCTCCCGCCGTGCCGTCGTCGACGAGGTTGCCCGACCGACAGGCCGAGCAGCGTGAGACCTCGTTCCTCGATCATCGGCCAGACGACGTGCAGCAGCGCCGGCGCAACCTCGTGAATCGGACCCGGTCGCTGACGTGGCCTGCGGGAACGACGACGAACGGGTCGCCCGCATGAAGTCGTCGAACCTGAAGCGCAGCGTCACCGTCCGTCCCCGACCGGTCGGCTCTGCGCATCCGCCTCGTCACCCGGTCGACGATGCCCATCAGGATCACCTCGAGTTCACGGAGGGATCGCCGGCCGCGGCCGAGCGCCTGCTGAGATCCGATCGAACCGCGTCGCGTGCCCGTCGTGACCCGGCGGGCATCGACGTTGTGCGCGAGCGCGTGCAGTTGCCGACCAGCGGCCTTGCCGACGATCGAGACGAGGCTCGCCTGGTCGAGTTCGGCGACCTCACCGACGGTGCGGATGCCTCGATCCTCCAACTTTCCGTGCAGTGATCGACGCCGACGCCCCACAGCTTCTGCACCGGGAGCGGATGCAGGAAGTCGAGTTCGCCGAGCGGGTCGACACGCAGGAGACCGTCGGGCTTGCCGACACCGCTCGCCACCTTCGCGAGGAACTTCGTGCGGGCCACACCGACCGTGATCGGAAGGCCGACGTCGTCGCGACTCGACGACGCAGGTCCGCTGCGATCGCCGCCGGGCGACTCGGCGATGCGTCGCATGCCCGACACGTCGAGGAACGCTTCGTCGATCGAGATGCCCTCCACGATCGGCGACGTGTCGTCGAACACGTCGAAGACGGCCCGACTCGCTTGCGGAGTACGCCTCGAAGCGGGCGGGGACCACGATCAGGTCCGGGCACAGGCGACGTGCTGCACCGACTCCGACATGGCCGTGCGCACACCGAACCGTTTCGCTTCGTAGCTGGCAGCCAGCACCACCCCGCCACCAGCCGCCACCGGGCTGGCCCCGCAGCGACGGATCGTCTCGCTGTTCGACCGACGCGTAGAACGAGTCGAGGTCGGCATGCAGGATCGACGCCGCCCACACGGCATCCTCCGCCTCACTCGTTCGATCCAACATGCGAACACATGTTCGCATCAGAGATTGTGGGGCGCAAGTGGAGCTCGCCGGCATTCGTCATCCGGCGTGACGGCGACGTTCAGGCGGGTCGTGAGAGGTGTTTGATCATCAGGATCCACTCGCCATCGGGATCGGAACCCGGGAACGGATGGAACGGGCGCCGTGCGGCCTCGCCGTACCCGTCGTCCTCGTAGAGGAGCTTCGCCCTCGGATTGAAGCTCGCGACGATCAACGACACCCGGTCGATTGCGGATGCGCCGGCCAGCCTGTCGGCCTCGGCGAGCAACGCTCGACCGACGCCCTGACCTCGGGACTCCGGAAACACGGAGGCGATCGAGACGTACCAGGTGCCCGCGGCGATCGCCTTCAACTCGGTCAGCGGGGCGAGCACGCCGTCCGGGTCAGCCCCGTCGGACGATGCGGCGGACGAGCGCGCGGACGAGGGGGCGGACGAGGGGGCGGACGAGGGGGCGGATTCGAGGAGGTAGCTGTTGATCGCACCGTTGATGAGGCCGTTCCGTTCTGCGACCCGCCATCGAGAGTGGTGGTTGAGCTGGTCGACGTCGGAGAGAATCGAGGTTCGTCCGACCTCGAAACCCGATTGGCCGGGCTCGGTGCGAGCGTCCCAGCGCCATGACATCAGCCGCCGCGTCGCAGCATCGGCGAGCAGCGCGAGCGACGAGGCATCGGCAGGCGTTGCGTCGCGGCAGGCGCAAGATCGACTCGTTCGGAGCCGAGTCGGACGAGGTCGATGGGATTGCCATCAACGCTCCGAGCGTTGCGCGATCCACGCAGCGATCGCGTCGAGCGCCGTCGGGTCGGCGAGCGAGTCACGCGAAGCCGCCTGGTCGGCAGCAGCTCCGAGCAGCATCCGTTTCACCGGTACCTCGAGCTTCTTGCCGGACAATGTCCTCGGAATCACGCGGCACTCGGTCGATCACGTCGGGTACGTGACGCGGCGACAATTCGGCCCGCAGTGCGGTTTTGATCGATCGCACGAGATCGTCGTCCAGATCGACGTCCGGCGCAGTTGCGACGAGCAGGATCAGCTCGCCGGGTCCACCGTCCGCATCCTCCAAATGCACGACGAGACTGTCGCTGACCTGGGGGAATGCTTCGACGACGGTGTAGAAGTCGCTGGTTCCGAGACGTACGCCGCCTCGGTTGAGCGTGGCATCGGAACGTCCGGTGATCACGCACGACCCGTTCTCGTCGAAGGTGATCCAATCGCCGTGGTGCCACACCCCTGGGAACTCCTCGAAGTACGCGCTGCGATATCTCGCGCCGTCGTCGTCGCCCCAGAAGCCGACCGGCATCGACGGCATCGGCTGGGTGATCACGAGTTCGCCGGTCTCCCCCGAGTCACAGCGGGTGCCGTCGGGACGAAAGGCCTGGACGTCACATCCGAGCATGCAGGTGGAGATCTCACCGATCCGAACGGGCAGCGTGGGCGCTGGACCCACGAAGCCGGTGCAGACGTCGGTTCCGCCGCTGAGTGACCCGATCTGGACGTGACCGCCGACAGCGTCGGCGATCCACTCGAAGCCTTCGGGCGGAAGGGGCGCTCCGGTGGAGCCGAGATGGCGGAGTCGCGAAAGGTCGTGGTCGTCTCCCGGTCGCAGCCCTTCCTTGCGACACGCCATCACGAACGGTGCGCTCACACCGAACACGTCGACCCGCTCGTCGGCGGCCAACTTCCAGAGCGTCGAGAGGTCCGGCGACCCCGGGTCGCCGTCGAACAGCACGGCCGTGGCCCCGACGAGGGCTGCGGATGTGAGGAAGTTCCACATCATCCAACCCGTCGTCGTGAACCACGAGAATCGGTCGCCCGGACCGAGGTCGTAGTGCAACGCAAGCGACTTGACGTGCTCCAGCGTGATGCCGCCGTGTCCGTGGACGATCGGTTTGGGCAGTCCGGTCGTGCCGGACGAGAACAGCACGTAGAGCGGATGGTCGAACGGCACCGATTCGAAATCCATCGACGCCGCAGCCGACGCCGGATCGTGGTCGAGCAGCGCGCTCCATCCGTCCTCGCCATCGGGATCGAGGTACGGCAACCGAACGACGTGTTCGAGAGTCGGGAGCGCGGCGATGATCTCCTGCACGTGGCCCGCCCGGTCGATGTCCTTGGTTCCGTATCGGTAGCCGTCGACGGTCAGCAGGACCTTCGGGTCGACCTGCGTCCAACGGTCGGTGACCGCGCGCACACCGAACTCGGGGGCACACGAGGACCACGTCGCACCGAGGCTGGCGGTTGCGAGGAATGCCACGGTCGTCTCGGCGATGTTCGGGAGGAAGGCGACCACTCGATCGCGACGACCGACACCACACGCCGCGA
Source organism: Ilumatobacteraceae bacterium (assembly GCA_963797925.1). Classification (GTDB taxonomy): domain Bacteria; phylum Actinomycetota; class Acidimicrobiia; order Acidimicrobiales; family Ilumatobacteraceae; genus Ilumatobacter_A. The sequence goes on from CAWCQZ010000005.1 coordinate 375,592, forward strand.
GCCCGGCTCGACAACGAGCGACCTGATCGGCGAGTTCCGCCCAGGTGAGTTCGATGCGATCGCGGGTCTGGCTCAACGACACGATCGCGGTTGCGTCGGGTGTCTCGACAGCCTGGCGGAGCGCGAGTTCGGCGTGGTTGAGCGTGGCCCCCGGAAACCACTCGGCGAACGGCATCGCTGCCGAGCCGAGCGACGTGGTCGGCTCGTCGTGGAACCGCACGCCGCCCCAGTCGGCAACCGCCGACCAGAACGCGCCCGGCTCGGCCAGCGACCAGCCGAGCGCCTCCTCGTAGGAGACGACCGTCGGACCGCCGGCGCGGGCGACGTGCGTCGCGAACGACCCGAGTCGGCTCGTTTCCCAGGCGTCGGCGGCAGGCTCCCAGATCGTTCGATTCACGAGCGTCATGGTGGCAGACTCACCACCGTGACCGGACGACCTCGACCCGCCATCTCTGCGCTCCCTGCGTACAAGCCCGGACGCTCCGCTGCTGCTGCCGAAGCCGACCACGGCATCGCCGACGCGATCAAGCTCGCATCCAACGAGGCGCCGTTCGGACCGCTGCCGTCGGTCGCCGGCGCGATCAGCTCCGGTGTCGAGCAGATCAACCTCTACGCCGACCACGGTGCATCGGCCCTGCGTGAGGACATCGCCGCCGCGGTGAAGGTCGATGTCGATCAGGTCACCGTCGGCGCTGGCTCTGCCGGCATCCTGCAGCAGCTCCTGCTGGCCTACTGCGACCGTGGGGACGAGGTCGCCATGTGCTGGCCGTCATTCGAGGCGTACCCGGTCTTCGCGATGCTGGTCGAGGCGGAACAGGTGCGCGTGCCGCTGCGCAACGAGACCTTCGACCTCGATGCGCTCGCAGCAGCGATCACACCTGCGACCAAGATCGTCTTCGTGACGAACCCGAACAACCCGACGGGGACGACCGTCGGGACGGACGACATCGCGGCATTCCTGGATCGGGTTCCGACGACCTGCGTGGTGGTGCTCGACGAGGCCTACGCCGAGTTCGTGACCGACCCACGGGTCACGGACTCGATGCGCCTGCTCGCCGATCACGACAACCTGATCATCACCAGGACGTTCAGCAAGGCGCACGGACTCGCCGGACTGCGCGTCGGGTACGCCGTGGGGCATCCCGACGTCGTGTCGATGGTCGACCGCACGCTCGTCCCGTTCGCCGTCAACGGTCTCGCTCAGCGGGCGGCACGAGCAAGTCTCGCAGCCTCCGACGAGATGCGGGAGCGCGTCGCCACCGTGATCGCCGAACGAACCCGAGTCGCGGACACGCTGCGCTCGGCCGGCTGGACCGTTCCCGATGCGCAGGCGAACTTCGTGTGGTTGCCGGTCGGCGACGTCGCTGCAGATCTGGGCGTTCGGTTGGAGCGGCGCGGTGTCGTGACACGGGCATTCCCCGACGTCGGCGTCCGGGTCACGATCAGCGACGCAACCGGCAACGACCGCTTCCTCGCCGCCCTCGCCGACTGCGACATCACTCCCCGCTGAAAAGGGGCGAAAGTGCCTGGCACTTTCGCCCCCTCTGTGTTCACGTGACGATGAGTCGGTCGGCTCGGAGCCGCTCGTAGATCTGCATGGCCTGCTCGCCGACCTCGGCGAGATGCTCCGGAAGGTCCGGCGGCTCGGTGGTGGGTGCGGGTCCGAAACCGATCGACGCTTCCACGGCGGAGTACCAGGCGGGCGCCCACACGCCGTCGGACGATCGGCGACCTGCCGGCCACGACAGCATCGACGCGAGCAGCGAGTCGTCGCACGCGACATCGAGACGCCGACAGATCTCACGTTGGTGGCGCGCCGGGTCCGTGAGGAAATCGTCGGAGTCCACGACGAACTCGCAGTGCTCGGCGAGTTCGACCTGCTGTGGCACACCGATGTCGTCGAGGGTCACGTCCGCTCGCACCTTGGCGTAGCTCGCGAGGACGCGTCGCGGGTCACGCAGCAGGAGCACGTTGCGGAACTCGCCGAGCCAGGAGCGGTCCATGCCCGGCAACAGATGGTGCGCCATGTGCTTCTGATAGCTGACCGATGCCGTCGCCGGCGTCGCGACGCAGGCCTCGATCGCGTCGTCGACGTCCACGGGACCCGCGGCGAGAATCTCGTCGCGCATCGGGTGATCGAGCCCGGTTTGGTGGAGGTACGCGGCGTAGAGCGGCTCGTCGATCACCTCGGTGTCGGGCCGATTCTCCCAGCTGCGCATCATCGCGGTCGAGAGGTTCCGCGGCCCCGACCACATCGCGATTCGAGTGACATCCCGGTGCATCAGATGGCCTCGAGCATCTCGATGTACCAACGCTGCAGCCGCTCGACCATCGGCCCTCGTTCGCCGCTGCCGATCGTGCGACCATCGATCTCGGTCACCGGAGCGATCCCGGCAAACGTGCCCGTCACGAATGCTTCGGTCGCGCCGTAGCACTCTGTCACGCTGAAGTTCTTCTCCCGCCATGTGATGTCGTGCGCCGCACACAGGCGCAGCACGTTGCGGCGAGTGATGCCGGGCATGCAGTAGTCACCCGTCGACGTCCAGACCTCGGCCGGCCCGTCAGGTCCGTCCGGATGTCGCACGATGAAGAAGTGCGTCGAGTTGCAGGTCGCCACGAAGCCCTGCGGGTCGAGCATCAGCGCTTCGTCGGCGCCGGCGTGAGTTGCCTGGATACATGCCGAGATGCAGTTCAACTTCGAATGGGAGTTCCACTTCGGGTCCTGCACATCCGGCCGACCGCGTCGAATCGAGACGGTGTGGAGCCGGACGCCGTCGGTCAGCGTCTCGGGACGCGCGGTCTTGTACTCGGGGATGATCACGATCGTCGCCGGCGTGATCGTGAAGCGTGGATCCTGATACGGCGTCGACTTGACGCCACGGGTCACCATCAACCGGATGTGCACGCCGTCGGCATCGGCCATCGCGTTGGCGTCGAGCGTCGCCTGGATCAGCTGCGTCAGTTCGGCGGGCGTGCGGCCGATGTCGAGATCGATGCCCATCGCCCCTTCGTAGAGACGGCGAAGGTGATCGTCGAGGAACGCCAGCTTGCCGCCGTGCACCCGGATGCCTTCCCAGACTCCGTCACCGAGCATGAAGCCGCTGTCGAAGACCGACACCATCGCGCGATCACGCGGCACCAGATCGTCGTTGATGCCGATGATGATGTCCGTGTTGCGAGGGTCGATGTCGTAGTCGTGGGTGCCGTGCGCCATCAGCGCATCTTCGCACTCGATCGTTCGGGCCGGTGCTACAGGACGGCGCGGAGGTTGACTGCTGCTGACTCGGGTGTGAGATCGCGTTGCAGGTTGGCGAGCTGCTCGTAGCTCGCCGGGATCTTGGCGACGTCCGCCGACCGCAGCAACGGTGGGTAGTAGTGCCCGTGCAACTGGAAGTCGGTCGTGCCGGTGGTCGGCGCGTTGTGCCATCCCGAGCAGTACGGGAACGGCGTGTTGAACAGCCGGTCGAAGCCGCTGAGCATCGTCTGCAGCACCTCGGCGAGCGATTCGGAGCCGGCAGCGTCCAGGTCGAGCAGCGATCGCATCGGGCGCCGAGGCAGCACGATGGTCTCGTAGGGCCAGTACGCCCAGTACGGGATCACGGCGATCCAGTGGTCGTTGAGTGCGATCGTCCGCTCACCCGACTCGGCCTCGCGTGCGGCGTAGTCGACCAACATCGAGGATCCGTGCCGGTCGAAGTACCGCGCCTGCGACTCGATCTCGCTGACCGCCTCGTTCGGCAGGAAGTCGGACGACCAGATCTGCCCGTGCGGATGCGGGTTGGAGGAGCCGCTGATCGCGCCGCGGGTCTCGAAGATCTGCACCCACTCGTAGCTGGCACGCAACTCGGCGAGCTGCGACTTCCAGAGGTCGATGACGACACCGATCTCCTCGGTGGTCATCTTCGCCAGCGTCAGGTCGTGACGAGGTGAGAAGCAGATCACTCGGCATTCGCCGTCGGCGGTGTCGCTCTCGAACAGCTCGTCACCGGCATCATCGTCAGGCGCGGGCGCACCGGGCAGCAACGCAGCGAAGTCGTTCTGGAAGACGAACGTCGACTCGTACGCCGGGTTGGACACCCCACCCGCACGGTCGTTTCCTGGGCAGAGGTAACAGCTCGGGTCGTAGGCCGGTGTGCCGTCATCGGGTGCGTCGTCGGTCTGACCTTGCCACGGCCGCTTCGTGCGCTGCGGTGACACGACGACCCAGTCACCGGTCAGCGGATTGCGCCGACGGTGCGGGTGGACGGATGGATCGAACTGCTCAGCCATGACGTTGCGGACTGTATCCGTCGCCCTCCGACGACGCCGGGAAGCGTCGTCGAGCGGTACGCGCCGATCGTCGAGGACGATCCGGTGACTCAGAGTCGACGGATGTCAGGGTTGCGTTGTCGGGCGCCGCGCCGTGGCGCCGAGATACCGGCCGCGTGCAGCAGACGAATGATGCGTTGGCGATGCCCGCGCCACGGTTCGAGGTGTGCGCACATGATCTCGTCGCCGCCCCGGTCGGGGTCGAGGTGGGTGGCGTCACCGGTGAACGCGTAGTTGACGAGCGTCGGCATGCCGTAGTCGCGCAGCAGCACCGTGTCTGGGTGGCCGTGCGATGCGAGCGTGGTGGCCGTCGCGGTCCAGATCCCCAGTCCGGGAAGCGCGGAGAGCCGGGTGGTGGCATCCTCGATCGACATCGTCGCAGCCTCTTCGAGACGGTTCGCCCGTTTCGCCGCGAGGAGGATCGCCTCGGCCCGTCGCCGCTCGACGTTGATCCCGTGGAGGTCGGTGTAGTGCAACCCGGCGACCACACTCGGCTCCGGCGGGAGGATCAGATCGCACGGCCCGGGAGCGGGTTCGCCCCACGTGCGACACATGCGGTTCCAGCTCTTCGCGGCCTCTTCGGTCGTCACCCGCTGCCCCAGCAGCACCAGCACGAGTTCCTGCCAGACCACACCCGACGCCGCCAAGCGCAGTCCGGGATGCCGATGCCACAGCTCGGCGACCCGGGCGTTGAGCGTCGGGTCGAACCCGCTCACATCGTCGGCGAGGCCGACCCAGTGCGGCGATCGTTCGACCAGCCAGTCGGCACCGGCCCCCCACGCTTCGACGAGCACGACGCCGTCACCCGACCAGGTCAGTCGAAGCGTGCCCGCACCGTCAGGCGTCAGGACCGCCTTTGCGAAGTGACCTCGACCTTTGCGAAAGGTCGGGTCGGCTCCGTAGATGCCGATCATCTGCAGCGTGTTGACGAGATCGATCTCGCCCGTGTGGAGCGTCCGGCTGATCACGACCGTCGTCTCGAGTCAGATCCGAGGAGCCCGATCGACGTCAGAGACCGAGCAGCGAACGCCACTCGGCGGGGAACGCAGCTTCGACCTGAGCGGGAGTCTTTCGCAGGGTCTCGGCGGGGACGTGGTCGACGACCACTCGCGACTCGGTGTAGTGGTGGCCGACGTGTCGCAGACCTTCGAAGAGCGTCATCCTCAGGTCGATCAGTTCCTGTGGCGGAGCATCGGCGAAGTAGCCCCACACGGTGAACGCAATGGTCAGATCGTGCACGACAGGCGCCCGCGAGAACATCGACGCACGCCGGAGCGCGACGCCGAGGCAACCTCGGACGACGTCGTCTTCGTTCTCACCTGGCTGCAGATGAAGCTTCGGACGCAGCGAGTTCGCGATCTTGATCGCGAAGCCCTGATCCGGCCCCGGCGACCCGAGACGTTCTCCGTGCGGCTGGAATCCAGCGATCTCTCCAGGTCGGTCCGGCGTCCACGACGCCGGCACATGGTCAGGCGACTCGTAGTAGCGAGGTGCGTCGGTCGGGTCGACAGGAGTGAACTTGGGAGCAGCCATCGCCTACCAGTCAATACGATCCGGCGCCACTCCGCACGGATCAGGCCCGAAAGGATCGGCGCTCACGCCGGCGAGGCGTGACGAAGACGACCCAGGTGGAGGCGAAGATGATCGACGAGAACCGCACGCATCTCCTCGGATCGGTCGCCGGTGGCATTCGAGAGGAACTCGAAGGCGTCGAACTGAAACGCGAGCTCGCCACCGATCAGCGCGCGGGTCTGCTCATCCGCTGCCATCGCATCGAGTTCTTCCGCGAAGTGCTCGAGGAGCGTCTGGCGCAGGACCACCCGTCCAGCCTCGAACTCCTCGGCGGCGATCGGCTCGCTCGCGGCCGCGACCTTGGCGGCGCGGGTGATCGGAGCGACGCTGCGGTACAGCCGGAGGCGATGATCGACGAACTTCTCGACGCGCTGTTCGAACGAGCCGACGCCGATGTCGGTCATCGTCGCGTCGGGGCCGATCCGCTGCAGGGCGTGGCCGACCGCGGCGCGGATCAGGTGGTCGCGATGGTCGAAGTAGCGATAGATCGAACGGTTCGACACGCCGGCACGGAGCGCGACGGCGTCGATCGAAGGATCGACGTCACCTTCCTCGAAGCTTGCGACGACCGCATCGAGCACTGCATCGCGATCGCGTGATCGCCGCAGAGAGCGGCCATCGGTCGTGATTGTGTCGAGTTCTTCCGCCATAACTCACAGCTTGGCACACTGTTCTGACTCGCGTCGGCCCCTACCGCGGACGGTGATGGAGCAGACCGAAGACCAAGCTGTCCTCGAGGGCGCGCCAGGACGCTTCGATGATGTTCGGGCTCACGCCGATCGTGGTCCAGTCGCGCTGACCATCGGTCGCCGTGAGCAGAACCCGCGTCGTTGCGCCCGTCGCCGTCGCTCCGTCGAGGATGCGCACCTTGTAGTCGACGAGGTGGATGCCTGCCACCTGCGGCAGCGCCTCACCGATCGCCTTGCGCAACGCACTGTCGATTGCGTTCACCGGCCCGTTGCCTTCGGCGGTCCAGACGTGTCGCTGCGCATCGTCGCCGTCGGGTCCGTCCGTGCCGACCCACACCTTCACCGTTGCCTCGGTGCTGAACGCTCCGCCCGGCAACTCGTCGGTGATCACCCGCATCGACTCCACGCGGAAGAACTCGGGTACCCCGCCTGCGCTCGACCCGAGCGCACGCCGCATGAGCAGCTCGAGCGACGCGTCGGCCGCCTCGAACTGGTAGCCCTCGTGCTCGAGCCGCTTCAGGTCGTCGATCACTTCGTTGATCTGAGCGCCGTCCAACTCGATGCCGATCTCATCCGCCTTCATCTGGATGGTGGCGCGGCCGGCCATCTCGGACACGACGAATCGCGTGCCGTTGCCGACCGACTCCGGGTCGACGTGCTCGTAGGCATCCTTCGCTCGCACGATCGCAGAGACGTGCAGGCCGGCCTTGTGCGCGAAGGCCGACGAACCGACGAACGGCGCCTGAGGGTCGACGGCCCGGTTCAATGTCTCGGCGACGTGATGGCTGATCGACGTGAGGCGCTGGATGCGACCTTCCGGCAAGCAGTCGTACCCCATCTTCAGTTGCAGGTTCGGAATGACGGTCGACAGGTTCGTGTTCCCCGTTCGCTCGCCCAACCCGTTGAGCGTCCCCTGCACGTGACCGGCGCCCGCCTCGACGGCCGCGATCGAGTTGGCGACGGCGCAGCCGGTGTCGTCGTGGCAGTGGATTCCGACGATCGCGTCGTTGCCGACGTGGGACTTCACGTCCGCAACGATCCGACCGATCTCGTGGGGCAACGTGCCGCCGTTGGTGTCGCACAGCACCAGATGCGTCGCACCGTTGACCACGGCAGCTTCGATCGCCCGCAGCGAGAACTCCGGGTTCTCCTGATAGCCGTCGAAGAAGTGCTCGAGGTCGACCAGCACTTGGCGGCCCTCACCGTGGAGGAACCGCACGGAGTCGGCGATCATCGCTGCGCCTTCGTCCAGGGATGTCTTGAGCGCTTCGACGACCTGGTACTCCGAGCTCTTGGCGACGATGCACACCGCCGACGTGTTCGCTTCGATCAGGTTGCGCAGTGTTGCGTCGTCGTCGCTCCTGCCACGGGGCCGACGAGTCGAGCCGAACGCGACGAGCGTCGACGTCGTGAGGGACAGTTCGTGCTGGGCCCGAGCGAAGAACTCGATGTCCTTCGGGTTCGCGCCCGGCCAACCGCCTTCGATGAAGTGGACCCCGAGCAGGTCCAGTTGCTCGGCGATGCGCAACTTGTCATCGACCGTGGCGGTCACTCCCTCCACTTGGAGCCCATCGCGCAATGTGGTGTCGAACACCTCGACCAGTCGTTTCGCCATGCACGACCCAGTGAAGTGCCTGCGGACCACGAATTCAACGCTGGAGCAGCCCGGTGAACGAATCACACCGCTGCAAGATGTGGACGGGGTGTGCTCAACCGGTGAGTTCGTGCAGCCGAACGGTGGACGAATGGTGGACGAATGGTGGATGAACGGTATCGGCCTGGGCACAACCAAAAAAGTTCTGTGGAGAACCCTGTGACGTGCCAGGTACCTCTTGACCTGGGGTTATGCGGGGAGCACAGTAGAAAGCGTTCCGAAGAGCGCGCGCCGATCCGGCAACGGGGAGAGCGCAGCGGACTCGGGACACGGACACAGCACCGCCGGTGCGACGAGGAGCCACGGGTGACCGTGAGGACACGTCGAACCGGAGGAGGATCGAACGAATCTGAACCACCCCAACTGGTGATGAGGACGACGGCTCTCCGATCGGCACCACATCGGTGGCACGGGAAACCGGGTCAGCGTGAACGGTGACGACGGGTCCGCATCCGGGGAGACCCGGGCGTGTGATCCGAAAAGCGGCTTCGCCCGCCACGCAGTTCCCTCGGGAACGGCGAGACGGGCGAAGTGAACAGGTCGAGCAGAAGGCTAACGCCCAGTGATCGACCGATGGTGGATGTGTCCACCTGAGAGCCCCGGAGGGCGCAGCGGTTTCGACCGAGGCACTCGCCCGGGGCTCTCCTCGTTTTCACCTACCGTGTCGCCATGAGTGAGATGCGTCTCGGCATGTGTTTCCCACGGGAACTCCCGGCGGCGTTCGTGAGCGAGGCTGCCCGGCGCCTCGAGGCGGACGGGCTCGATCAACTCTGGGTGATCGAGGACTGTTTCTTCACGACGGCGCCGTCGCTCGCTGCGACTGCGTTCGCTCACACCGAACGGCTCGAGGTCGGCATCGGCATCCTTCCCGCGGTCGCTCGCAACGCAGCGATCACGGCGATGGAACTGGCCACCCTCGCTCAACTCGCACCCGGTCGGCTCATCGCCGGCATCGGTCACGGCGTCCAGGAATGGATGGAGCAGATCGGTGCTCGCGCATCGTCACCGCTCACCGCGCTCGACGAGGTGGTCACCACGGTCAAGCGGCTGTTGGAAGGAGAGCACGTCACCGTCGACGGCCGGTACGTCCGACTGCAGGACGTCGTGCTCGACCCGCCCCCTGCCGTCGCTCCCCCGCTGTTCACCGGCGTGCGTGGGCCGAAGTCGTTGGCGCTGACCGGCCGAATCGCCGACGGGTTGATCCTGGCGGACTGCGCCGGACCCACCCACACACGGGCATCGATCGCTCAGACCGCCAGACAGGACGACCCCACGTTTCGGACCTGCGTGTTCACCGCGCTGTGCCTGACGGAGGACCGGCGCGACGCGCACCGACTCATGGCACCGTTCGTCGAGTCGCAACTGGCGGCACCGTGGCCCGGGATCGACGATCACCCTCACATCGACGAGATCCGCGAACGTCATGCCGGCGGTGGCGTGGATGCGATCGCCACGATGCCCGGCGACTGGTGGCACGAACTCGGTGCGATCGGTGACCTCGACGATGTGATTAGTCACGCAGATGCGATGCGTGCTGCAGGCACGACCGAGCTCGCGTTCTTTCCCGGCGCGACCCTCGAGCTGGCGCGCAGCGACCTGGATGCAGTCGCTCGAATCTGCGCCGCCATGGACGGTGCCGACGGGGAGTCACTGTCCAAGACGGCGAACTGAACGCCGACGATCAGACCGCGAGCTCGCACCACGAGCGGTACTGCTCGACCTCACCACGGATGACCTTGTGGTAGGTCTCGGCGATGGCCGAGGTCTTCGGGCCGGGGCACGGGATGACGCGATCGTCGACGGAGTTGACCGAGCTGACCTCCGCGGCGGTGCCGCACACGAATGCCTCTTCGGCGATGTAGAGATCGGTGCGTGCGAGGTTGTCGACGACCGCTTCGAATCCGAGGTCACGAGCGATCGTGAGCACGGTCGACTGCGTGATGCCTTCCAATGCTCCCGCAGACAGTGGCGGGGTGATCAGCTTGCCGTGACGGGCCACGAAGATGTTCTCTCCCGAGCATTCCGCGACCAGGCCGTTCGGGGCGAGCATGACGGCTTCGTCGTAGCCGGCCTTGATCGCCTCGACCTTGGCCAACGACGAGTTCACGTAGTTGCCGGTGGTCTTGGCAGCGGGCGGCATCGTGTTGTGGTCATGACGCGTCCACGACGAAGTCTTGAGGCGCACACCCTTGGTGACGGCGTCATCGCCCAGGTAGGCGCCCCACGGCCAGCACGCGATGGCGACGTCGACCGAGCACGGCAGCGTGTTCAGCCCCATCTCGCCGTACCCGAGGTACGCGAGCGGGCGGATGTAGCAGGAGCCGAGACCGGTCGCAGCGACCGTCTGCTTGCAGGCGTCGATGAGCTCCTGCTTGGTGTACGGGATCTCCATACCGAGGATTTTGGCCGAGTTGAACAGCCGCTCGATGTGCTCGGTCAGGCGGAAGATCGCCGGGCCGTCAGCGGTCTCGTAGGCACGAATGCCCTCGAACACGCCGCTGCCGTAGTGCAGCCCGTGGGTCAGCACGTGCACCTGCGCCTTGTCCCAGTCGACGAGGTCGCCGTTCATCCAGATCTTGTCGGTGGGGGTGATGGGCATGGTCGCTCCGTCTTCGTCATGAGGGGGCAGAAGTGCCTGGCACTTTCGCCCCCTTGGTCGTTGGGGTCAGTTTCTCACGCGGGTGGCGATGGTGTCACCGACGTCGGTGGTGCTGCCGGTGACAGGCTCCGCGCACGCGGCGCGGATTCGATCCGCGGCAGCGCCTTCGTCGAGGAAGTCGAGCATCAGCGCGGCGCTCAAGATCGCGGCCGTGGGGTTCGCCTTGTTCTGCCCGGTGATGTCAGGTGCGGAACCGTGCACGGGCTCGAACATCGACGGACCCGTTCGTGCCGGGTTCAGGTTCGCGGACGATGCCAGGCCGATCCCGCCCGAGACAGCGCCACCGAGGTCCGTGAGGATGTCGCCGAACAGGTTGTCGGTGACGATCACGTCGTAGCGATGCGGGTCCTGCACGAAGTAGATGCATGCGGCGTCGACGTGGTTGTAGGCCGTGTCGACCTGGGGGTAGTCGGCGGCCACCTCGTTGAACGTCCGCTCCCACAGGTCGCCCGAGAAGGTCAGCACGTTGGTCTTGTGGACCAGCGTGAGATGCTTGCGTTCGCGGTCGGCAGCGAGTTCGAACGCATATCGGATGCATCGCTCGACGCCCATGCGCGTGTTGACGGACCCCTGGGTGGCCACCTCGTGAGGGGTCCCCGTGCGCAGCGAGCCGCCTTCACCCGCGTACATGCCTTCGGTGTTCTCGCGGATCACCACGAACTCGTGCGGGGTGTCCCCGCCCGGCGCAGTGCCGGCGAACGGACGCTGGTTGATGTACAGATCGAGCTCGAAACGCATCTTGAGCAACAGGCCACGCTCGATCACGCCGGGCGGGACTTCGGGGGTGCCGACCGCGCCGAGCAGGATGCAGTCGAACGCCCGCAACTCGTCGAGCGTTCCATCCGACAGCACTTCGCCGTCTCGGAGGAACCGTTGCCCGCCGAGGTCGAAGTCGGTCGTGTCGATGTCGACTCCTGCAGCTCGAACGACCTTGACTGCCTCGGCCGTCACATCCGGCCCGATTCCGTCGCCACCGATGAGAGCAATGTTGTGCGTCATACGGCGGTCGAGCCTAGGGCGCCGCCTCGACCAGGGCACGTTCGTCGCCATCGCAGCGCGCAGACACCCGACGACGCACCCTGTAGCGACGCCACCCGGCACGAAAGGACCGGCCAAGTTGTAGCCGACCCTGTAGCGATGGTGCCGGGCGGGAAAGGACCGGCCGGATCAACCCGAGGCATCAAGCTCGAAGGACGACCCTGTAGCGATGGTGCCGGGCGGGAAAGGACCAGCCGGATCAACCCGAGGCATCAAGCTCGAAGGACGACCCTGTAGCGATGGTGCCGGGCGGGAAAGGACGGGCGGCGATGGTGCCGGGCGGGAAAGGACGGGCGGGTCAACCGGGGGCGTCGGGCTCGGAGGTCGGCGTGGTGGAACTGGTGGTCGAGGTGGTGGTGGTCGACGTCGTCGAGCTGGACGTGGCCGGCGGTCGGGTCGTCGTGGTCGGCGGCACTGTCGTGGTCGTCGTCGAGCTCGTCGTGGTGGTCGACGGCGCGGTCGTCGTGGTCGTCGCAGGCGACGTGGTCGTGGTCGTCGCGGGCGCCGTCGTGGTCGTGGTGGTGGTGGTGGTCGTGCTCGTGCTCGTGCTCGTCGTGGCTGGCGGCAGCGTCGAGGTGGTGGTGGTGGTCGTCGTCGGGGGAGGCGGCGGAGGTGTGCGCCACGGCGATGTCGACACCATCGGGCGATATCGCGCCGGGTTGGGCCAGGCGTCGCGGAGCATGTCTCGAGCGTTGTTCGACACCGACACGATGAGGTTTCCCTGCGCGTCGCGCCACGGCATCAGGTGCGCGTGGTACGTGTTCATCTTCGGGTCGGCCCCTCGGGGCTGGAGCGGACGCGACTCGACCGTGGTCCACGGTCCCCACGGGTTGTCCGCGACGTCGAGTTCGAACGAGTCGCCCCAGTAGCCGTTCACCGCTGTGGCAGCGACCCACTGGCCGTCGATGAGGCGCGGTTGGAACGGGAACTCGGCCCAGTGCCGCTGCAGGATCGGCTCGGCGACCCGGCGATCCTGACTCCAGCCTTTCGACGTCCAGTACTCGGGCTGGTCGAAGACCCGCCCGCGTGGGACGCGTCCGAGCCACATCTTCGTGCCGCTGTGCGGACCGTTGAACCAGCCGCCCTCACGCGTCATGTTCTGTTCGAAGGTGTTCGCGAAAAGGTAGGTGAACTCGGCGTCGGACTGAACCGTGTAGCCGTAGATCGGCGCCGCGCCGGGTTGGGTCGCCATACGGAAGTCGAGGCGGGCCATCGTGTCCGGGTCGTAAGTGGCCACGAAGGTCGCGTCCGGGTGCCAGCCGAGCCCGTCCGGCGGCTTCGGATCGAACGAGTCCTTGCGCATCCGCGCCCAGAACACGTGAAGCCTCCCGTCGATGAGTTCGCCGCCCATCGGCCAGAACCAGGTCTTCAGCGTCTCGGTGCCGGTGCCGAGTTCGAACGGCGCCGGTTTGGCGGTGGTGCCGCGGTGCAGGAGGCGGAAGCAGTTGCCTTCCTGGACGAGCGCCGCGTTGTGAGCGAAGCTCGCCTTGCCCAGCGTGCTGGCCGTGTTCGAGTGGTCGATGAAGGTGTCCTGAAACAACCACAGGGAGCGATTCCCGCCGAGCGGGTAGACGTGCTGATAGTCCCAGCCGAGCACGGGGCCGACGCGAGCTGCGAAGAATGCGTCGAGCCCGGCAGCAGAGGTGTCCCAGGCACAGCCGACGTCGGTCGAGAGGTGGCCGCCGGCGGTGGTGAAGACGCTGTCCGCCCATGGAGCTTTCGGAGTGTCCGGCGGAGGCGCCGGCTGTTCGACCGGGGTGGGGCGAGCGACCACACTCGGTTCGTCCTCGAGGGGTGGCGCGGTGGCTGGCGCGGCATCGGTCGACGGCGGCGCCGCTTCGGTCGTGGTCGTCGTGGTAGCGATCGCCGTGACGGGCTCGATCGTCGTCGCCGGCCGGATCGGCACGGTGGTCCGCGGTGGCAGCGCAGCGGCCTGCGTCGGCTCGCTCGTCGTACCAGCGAGTTCGGCGCTCACACTGGCACCGTCGTCGGACGAGAGCAGCACGACGAGCCCGGTTCCCACGAGGGCAGCGGCCACGAGCCCGGCGACGAGGATGCGTCGATCGACGCGTTTGGGGGCCACGTCAGTGTCTTCGACCGTTCTTGCCGAATTCTTGATCGATTCGTCGATCGGTCCGCCCTTCATCAGCACCGAGGCTACGACGTGGCCTGTCCATGCCTGTGGGCGCGCAGCACCGTTCGGCTCTCGGGCCAGCGGTCGGGTGAGGTCCGAGTCGGTATCCTGCCCGAATGGCAAATCCGCAGCTCTCCCAGGTCGCGTTCGACAAGTTGCAGGCGGAGTTCGACGACCTCACCACCCGCGGGCGGATCGAAGTCGCGAACAAGATCGAGGTCGCCCGCGAAGAAGGCGACCTCAAGGAGAACGCCGGCTATCACGCAGCGAAGGACGAACAGGGCCACATGGAGGGCCGGATCCGTCAGCTCGAACACCTCTTGGAGAACGGAGAGATCGTCGACGCGTCGATGGTGTACACCATCGTCTACGACGGTGATTCGGACGACATGGCCGAGCGGTATCTCATCGGCAACATGGAAGAGGTCGCCGAGAACGCCGACGTCATCAGCGCCACGTCGCCACTCGGCGCCGCGCTCGATGGCGCGAGCGAAGGCGCAACGATCAGTTACGACGCACCGAACGGTCAACTGACGGTGAAGGTCCTGAAGGTCGAGACGGTCTGAGAGAGACCGACATCGCAGGCGCCGTCGACATCGACGGCGCCGACCTCGACACGGCCGACGATCACCGTGTCGACCTCGACCCTGATCTCGACACCGACTCGGTCCCCGACGATGTCGAGGTCCCGACACCCGACCTCCCACCTGGACGGTTCCTCGATCTTCCCGACCGCGGCACGATCATCGTGCGCGACTTCGGTCCGCGAGACGCAGACACCACGATCTTCCTGCTCCACGGGTGGACCGCGACGGCCGACCTCAACTGGTTCCGCTGCTACTCCGCACTCGCCGAGCAGTACCGGGTCGTTGCATTCGATCATCGTGGTCACGGCTCGGGGCTCCGGTCGAAGAAGCGGTTCCGCCTCGAGGACTGTGCCGACGACGCCGTGGCCGTGGCCGACGCGCTCGGCATCGAGCAGTTCGTTCCCGTCGGCTATTCGATGGGCGGTCCGGTCGCTCAGCTGATCTGGCGCCGCCATCCGGAGCGGGTGAGCGGCCTCGTGCTGTGCGCGACGGCGCCGATCTTCAACGTCGAGCGCGCCGAACGCCTCGGGTTCCTCGGTGGCAGTGCACTCGCCGCCATCGCTCGGATCACTCCCGAGCAGGCCCGCATCTGGCTCACCGACCAGCTCTACCTCCAGCGCAAGTCACGCGAGTGGGAGCCGTGGGCCATTCGAGAAGCATCGAGCCACGATTGGCGCATGCTGCTCGAAGCCGGCACGGCGATCGGCGCCTTCGACTCGACGCAATGGATCGGCGACGTCGACGTGCCCGTGTCGCTCGTCGTGACGATGAGCGACCCGGTGGTCAGCCGTCGCCGCCAGACGATGCTGTTCGAACTGATTCCGACTGCGGACGTCTACCGGGTGGACGGTGATCACGGCGCCGTCGTCGAGGCCGCCGACCAGTTTGTGCCGTCACTGATCCGAGCACTCTCGTCCGTGGAGAAACGCCAGACATGAACACGTCCGACATCATCAACGCCGTTCCGGGCGCCTCGCGGCGTCGACGGCGATGGCCATTCGTGGTGGGCGGTGTCGCCGGTGTGATCGCCGCTGGCGTCGCCGTGCTCGCACGACGAGACGCTCACGGCCGGATGGGGCTCTCGTGGGCGGGGCGCAGCGCTCGTCTCGCACGGATGGGCGCCAAGGTCGGCGGAACCTACGCCTCGACCGCCGCTCGCAAGACCTTCGCATCTGCCGAGCGACGAGGCGAGTTGGATCGCGAACGAGAGTTCCGCACCGCCGAGCAGGTCGCCGAGGAGCTCGGCCAGATGAAGGGCGCACTGATGAAGCTCGGCCAGATGGCCAGCTACCTCGACGACGGACTCCCCGAGCCGCTGCGCATCGCGCTGGCTCAGCTGCAGGCCGATGCCCCGCCGATGTCGACGGATCTGGCCCGCGCCACCGTCGAAGCCGAGCTCGGCGCACCGATCGCCGAGCTGTTCGTCGAGTTCGACGACGAGCCGATCGCTGCAGCATCCATCGGCCAGGTGCACCGGGCGATCGTCCGCGACACGACGGACGGCACCGAGCGAGCCGTCGCCGTGAAGGTGCAGTACCCGGGTGTCGGTGAAGCCATTGCCTCCGATCTCCGCAACGCCGACATGTTCGGCGTTCTGCTGAAGCAGAGCTTCGGCGGACTCGACCCGTCCGAGATGGTCGACGAGATCAAGATCCGCCTCGCCGACGAAGTCGACTACGAACTCGAGGCGACCAACCAGCAACTGTTCGCCGACTACTTCCGTGGCCATCCGTTCGTGCGGATCCCCGACGTCGTCCACGAGTACTCGACGAAACGCGTCCTCACGACCGAACTCGCAGACGGGCACCGCTGGGCGGAGATGATGGAGCGGGGCCAGGACACACGCGACCAGGTCGGCGAGATCATCTTCCGTTTCGTGTTCCGTTCGCTGTATCGATTCGGCGCGTTCAACGGCGACCCGCATCCGGGCAACTATCTGTTCCACGACGACGGCACCGTCACGTTCCTCGACTTCGGCCTCGTCAAGCACTTCACGGGCAGTGAGCTGTCGATGTTCGGTTCGATGGTGAAGGCCGCCGTCGTCGACTTCGATCCGGTCGAGTTCCGTCGGATCGTCGAAGAGGCAGGGATGCTGTTGCCGGACGCTCCGGCCGACACCGAAGCGGTCGGCGAGTACTTCTCGCTGTTCTACGACACCGTCCGTGAGGACCGTGAGATGACGTGGACCCGCGAGTACGCCAACTCGGTGGTTCGCCACACGTTCGATCGGTCCAGCCCGATCAGCCAGTACGCCACGGTGCCTCGCGCCTTCGTGTTCATCCAGCGGATCAACCTCGGCCTGTACGCCCTGCTCGGCGAACTCGGTGCCACCGGCAACTACCGCCGTATCGCCGCTGAGCTCTGGCCGTTCGTCGACGCCACGGCCTCGACCGAGCTCGGTCGGGCCGAAGCCGAATGGCTCGAACGAATCAGCTGACCCCAGCTGGACGATTGCCAGCGATAGCTTCGTCGCAATGCGTCGGACACTCGCCATCTCTGCTTTCATCGCCCTCTCGCTCGCTGCGTGCGGCGGTTCGGAAACCTCGACGCCGGTGAGCCTTCCTCCCGCCGAGGGCACCGCTGACTCGGCGCCCGAGACGACCGTCCCCGAAGATCTGTGTGTGCCCGTCGGCGGCGAGGCCCCCGAGCCCGACATCGCGGCGCCCGAGGTGCTCGAAACGAACCCGGACAAGCCCGAGATCGACATCCCGACCGAGGCACCGACCGAACTCGATCGAACGGTGCTGGAAGAAGGCAGTGGCGACGCCGCCGAAGCCGGCGACACGGTGATCGTCGACTACGCCGGCGTGCGCTCGAGCGATGGTCTCCCGTTCGACAACAGCTACGACCGCGGTGAACCGTTCCCCGTCGTGCTCGGTCAGGGTGGGGTCATCGAGGGCTGGGACGTCGGCCTCATCGGGTCGCAGACCGGTGAGCGGGTACAGCTCGACATCCCGTCCGCGCAGGCGTACGGCGACAGTCGCCCGCAGCAACATCATCTGCGAGAACGAGGATCTCACCTTCGTGATCGACGTCCGTGCGGTCGTCAAGGCGGTCGACCCGGGCGACGTTCCGACCGAGCCAGGCGTGGAACTGTCGACGGATCCCGGCGTCGACGACACCGACTTCGAGGATCTCGACGTCGGTGACGGCGAGATGCTCGAAATCGACGACACCGCTGTCGTCCGTTTCGTCAACTTCCGTGGCGACACGGGTGAGGTGCTCGAGACCAACTGGGACACGGACCGACTCCAGGTCGTCTACGACGAGAACCTGCTGCCGGGCCTCCTCGAAGGCATGGAGGGCATGCCGGTCGGTGACCGTCGAGCGATCACCATTCCGCCGGAAGACGGGTTCGGCGAAGACGGCAGCCCCGATGCGGGCCTGCCGGCCGGCACCGACATCGTCTTCGTGGTCGAGCTCATCGACAAGTACTGACCGTCAGGGTCGTGCCAGGAACGACCTGACGATCACACGATTTCTCGGAGGTCGAGCCCAAGGTCGAGCACACGCACGGAATGGGTGAGTTCGCCGACCGCGATCAGGTCGACGCCGGTCTCGGCCACGGCGCGGGCCGTCTCGAGCGTGAGGCCGCCACTGGCCTCCAGCCGGACAGCGGGGTTCGATCTCGTCGCGGATCGCCACGGCCTCGCGCATCAGGTCGGGGGTGAAGTTGTCGACGAGCACCTCGTCGGCGCCGGCGGTCGATCGCCTCGCGGAGACCGTCGAGGATGTCGACCTCGATCTCGACCGGGATCGTCGCTTCGAGTTCACGCACCCGGGCGAACGCTGCTGCGACGCCGCCCGCTGCGGCGACGTGGTTGTCCTTCACCAGCGCCATGTCGGACAGCCCCATCCGGTGGTTCGCTCCCCCACCACAGCGCACCGCGTACTTCTGCAGCGCCCGCAGGCCCGGCATGGTCTTGCGCGTGTCGCGCACCGTCGCTGACGTTCCGTCGAGCGCATCGGCCCATCGACGGGTGATGCTCGCCGACACCCGACAGGTGACACAGCAGGTTCAGCGCCGTGCGCTCGGCGGTGAGCAGCAGGCCGCGTGGGAGCGGTCACCCGGGCGACGTCGGTGCCGGCTTCGACCCGGGACGCGTCGTCGCACGAGGTACTCGATCTCGCTCGCTTCGGGTCCGCACACCGTCTCGATCACGGCGGCAACGACCGGCAGTCCGGCGACCACACCCGTGCTCGCGGGCACCGAAGGTGGCGATGCTGCGCTGGTCGGCGGGGATGGTGGCGGTCGACGTGACGTCGACGCCACCCATCAGGTCCTCCTGGACGGCCAGGCGGATCAGCGCTGCCAGCGCATCGGGATCCAGTCCGGTTCCGATCAACTGATCGCGGGTCGAGGTCGACAACGGATGGAAGACGAACATGGCGGAACCCTACGAGTCACGTCGTCGAGCAGCCGGCGTCATGCCGCACGATCGGACCCGTAGGGCGACACATCGACCCGCGTCGTGCGAGCGGCACGCAGCTGCTGTCACGAGCTCACGACAGCGACACCGATCCCTCGGAGCGGATGTCGATCGAGCCGATCGCGTCGAGTACGACCTCGAGGTGACGCACCCAGGAGGGATCGGTGTCGGGGTGATCGCTGCGGCGATGGCACCCGCGGCTCTCCGGTGCGCGCCAGTGCCGCCGACACGATCGCCGACGCCATCGGTCAAGAGGTTCGTGGCCTCCCACGACGCACGATTGGCTTCCACGTCGAGCGGACGAGGATCGGGCGAGCGACCCGAGGGCGCCCATCGCCATCGCGAGTTGCGACTGGTTGCGCAGCACACCCGACATGACGAGACATCGCCGCTCGCACCTCGCGCAGACGGACGGGGTCGAACAGGTCGTGGCTCATCGAATCGTCGTGATCCTGTTCGAGCCGGGCTCGGTCCGGCAACTTCCATGCCAGGTCACGACCGACCCGCGTGCCGGCCACGATCGACTCGGTGAGGCTGTTGCGACGCGAGCCGATTCGCGCCGTGGACACCTGTCGATGTGACCTCGCCGACGGCGAACAGGCCCGCCAGCCCGGTCGTGCCGTCGAGTGCTGCGGTGATCCCGCCACAGCTGTAGTGCGCAGCAGGAGCGACGGGGATGCGGTCGACGGCAGGATCGAGTCCGATCTCCTGACAGGCGGCGAGGATCGTCGGGAAGCGCTCGGCGAAGCGCTCGCCCATGTGCGTGGCGTCGAGGTAGACGTGGTCGTCGACACCACCGGGCGCTTCGGCCATGCGTGCGCTGATCGCTGCCGACACGACGTCACGTGGCGCCAGGTCTTCTTGCGGGTGGACGCCCTGCATGATCCGCTCGCCGGCTGCGTCGAAGAGCGATCGCTCCTTCGCCGCGCACCGCTTCGGACACGAGGGCCTGCTGCCCACGGGCTTCTGGCCCACGCCACATCACGGTCGGATGGAACTGCACGAACTCGGCGTCACGCGACTGCGAGGCCGGCGCGGAGCGCCATCGCGATGCCGTCGCCGGTGACCGCCGGCGGATTCGATGTCGACGCGAACACCTGGCCGTATCCACCGCAGGCGATCACGACGGCGCCGTGCGGTGATCGTGCCGACCGAGGTGACGGCACCGTGTCGGATCGGTTCGGGCGACTCGCACACCTGCGACCTGACGCACGCCGTCGACGGTCGAACCCATCACGAGGTCGAGTGCGAACGTGTGGTTCATCACGTCGACGCCAGCACCGATCGCTGACTCGTCGAGCGTGCGCTGCACCTCGGCACCCGAACGGTCGCCGCCGGCGTGCACGATGCGGTCGTGGCTGTGGCCGCCCTCGCGGGTGAGTGCGATGTCGATGTCGAAGCCCGGGCGCGGCTCGGGCAGATGGTCCGGGTCGAACGCGGCGCCGAGCCGCATCAGGTAGCGGATCGACGTGGGTGCCGCCTCGACGAGTTCTCGCACGACGTCTTCGTCGCACAGACCCGCTCCGGCGGCGAGAGTGTCCTGAACGTGGTTCTCGGTCGAATCGGCCGGGTCGAGCACGCCGGCGAGCCCGCCCTGCGCCCATTGTGTCGAACCGGCTTCCAGCACGTCCTTCGTGACGACGAGGACGCTGCGGACCGGGCGAGCGGCGAGCGCGGCAGACAGCCCGGCCGCCCCCGAACCGAGCACCACGACGTCGACGTCGCGCTGCCACGTGGCTGCCGGTGCCTTCAACCTGCGTGCAATCGCCATCCGGTCACATTACGGGTCCAGCCCCGAACGTGACCGTGTCAGTTGGCGGTGGGTGCGGTGGTGCCGATCGAGTTCATCCGTTCGAGCGACTTGCGGGCGGCGTCGGCGATCTCGACGGTCGAGCGTCACCTCGTCGGTGCCGGTCTGCAGTGATCGAAGCAGCTTCGCCGGCGTGATCATCTTCATGTACTTGCAGACAGCAGCACGGTTGACCGGCTCGAAGTTCACGTGGGGCGCAGCCTTCTCGCAGCTGGTGGATCATCCCGGTCTCGGTCGCCACGAGGACCGTCGACGGCGGTCGTCTCCTGCGCTGCGGTGATCATCCCTCCGGTCGACAGGATCTTGGTCCGCTCCTGGGGCACGACACCCGCTCCGACGAGGTACAACGCGCTGGTCGCGCACCCGCACTCGGGGTGGACGAACAGTTCGGCGTCGGGCTTCGACTCGACCTGTTCCTTCAGGTCGGCACCGTTGATGCCGGCGTGGACGTGGCACTCGCCCATCCAGATGTGCATGTTCTCGCGACCGGTTTCACGCTGGACGTGCGCACCGAGGAACTGGTCCGGGCCGAACAACACGTCGGTGTCGGCAGGGATCGAGTTCGACGACGTCGACGGCGTTGGACGACGTGCAGCAGATGTCGGTCTCGGCCTTGACCGCTGCGGTCGTGTTGACGTAGCTGACGACGACGGCACCCGGGTGCTCGGCCTTCCAGGCACGCATCTGGTCGGCGTTGATCGACTCGGCGAGCGAGCAGCCGGCTCGGTCGTCGGGGATCAGGACCGTCTTGTCCATGCTGAGGATCTTGGCCGACTCGGCCATGAAGTGGACACCACAGAAGATGATCGTCGATGCGTCGACTTCGGCGGCGACGCGAGACAGTCCGAGCGAATCGCCGGTGTGGTGGGCGATGTCCTGGATCTCCGGCAGCTGGTAGTTGTGCGCCAGGATCACGGCGTCCTTCTCCTCGGCCAGTGCGCGCACCTGTTCGCGCCAGTCGGAAGGAAGGAGTTCGACTGGCTCTTCTACGACAGGGCTGGTCGTTTCGCTCATGTGTCCACCGTACGCGCTGGAGGATGGCGCTGACATGCCCGTATCGAGACAGATTGAACCGATTGACGCCATTCAATCAGTTCGTTACGATCATCTCGTGACTTCCACCCACGACGGCGCATCGGCGAGGAGCAGCACGGTTCTCGACTCCGACGATCGTCGCTACGCACTCCTCACGTTCGTTCTCCCGTTCGTCATCCTGATCCTCGCTGGGATCGCGATGATCGCGATCGCGGCCGTCGTCGATGGCGTCGAGGACGGGGGCGTCGAGATGGGCTTTGTTCCCTTTGCCGCCTTCGGGCTCGGAATGTACGCCGTTGTCATTTTCGTGATCGTCGCGGCGACGCGACAGTTCCCGACCGATCGACCATGGTGCGCCCACTGGACGCTCGCGATCGCAAGCGCTGCCGGAGTCGTGACGGTCATCACCGCAACCTTCGGGGAGTCGGCATCCGCCTGGCCGATGCTCGCGTTCGCCCTGCCGATCGGGGCCATCGCCGGGCTCACCACGTACGTCTTCGTCAGGCGAGCACTCCCGAAACCGGCCCCACCCGAGACGAACGCACCCGCACCTGCCACGGCGATCCGACGCGGCACCACAGTGGACCGCACCGCCATCTGGAGCGGCCGCGTCCCTCCCCGCTCGCGATCGCGATGGTCCACCATGGTGACGATCGCCATCTCCGGGGTCCTCCTCGCCATCATGCTGGTCACGTCGGGCGGCCCGTGGACCGGTGCGTTCCTCAGCGCGTTTCCCGTGCCGCTCGTGCTCGTCACCACCGCCTTCTATCGACCTGCAGCGGAGCGCGTTCGGGTGACCGTCGGCCCATCCGGCTTGATCCTGCGCAACGGCATCACGACACGGGTCGTCTACTCGGCCGGACTGGATCACATCGAGAGTGCGTGGTTCACCGACGCTCCCAAAGTGTCGGCCTGGACGAGTTACGGAAAGCAGAGCACCTCGAGTCGACTCTCGTTCCTCAGCCGGGAGGGCCCGGCCCTGCTCGTGCGCCTCACCGACGGGACGGACATCGTGGTCACGCTCGACCAGCCGGATCAGGCAGCCGGGGTGATCAACGACCTGCTCGACCGGCGGGCGTCGGTTCCCCCGTCGACGGCGGTCGGCCGATGATCACCACCACAGGGAGGACACAGCGATGCTGATCGAGATCGATCTCGCCGACGGCGCACCGCTCTATGTGCAGATCGCTGCCGGAATCCGCCGCATGCTCGCCATCGGCGAACTGGCGCCGGGCGATTCGTTGCCGACCGGTCGCGAGATGGCAGCCGCGCTGGATGTCAACCTGGAGACGGTGCAGCGGGCATACCGGATCGTCGCAGACGAGGGCCTGGTGGTCTCCCGCGTCGGGCGGGGAACGCGCGTGGCCGACGACGTCGATCCACGCCGCCTCGACCTCGGGTCGCGGATCGACGAGCTCGTGCGGCTCGCAGCTGACGTCGGCGTGTCGCCCGCCCAGCTGGCGAAGATGATCGTCTCGACCGGCGCCTGATCGACCATCACCACAGCCAGACTGAGGCGATGCCCGGAACGACGATCCGACCGACCACGCTGTTGGCCAGCGCGTTCTTCACCGGAGCGGGAGCGATGCACTTCCTCCGGCCCGACTTCTTCGAATCGATCGTGCCCGACTGGTTCTCGAACAAGCGCCTCGCCAACTACGGCAGCGGCGCAGCTGAGATCGCCTTCGGCGTCGGCCTCCTCCCTCGCCGGACTCGCAGATGGTCGGCCTACGGCCTGGTCGCGCTCACGGCTGCAGTCTTTCCGGCGAACATCGACATGGCGGTGAACGACGTCGAACTGAAGCCGGTCGACGGGAGGATGGCCCGCTCCGCAGGCACCGCAACCGGCGCATCACGCCTGGTCAACTGGGCCAGGCTCCCGATGCAGTTCCCGATCGGCTACGCAATGTGGCGCGTCGCCCGGCGGAGCGGCGAGGTCGAATCCGGCATGGTCGCCTAGGCTGGAAGCACCGACAGACCGAGGTTCTTGCTCACGCACTGCTCTCGCGACGCCGTCACATTCGACGACCGGGAACGACCCGGAGAGACAGGAGCAAGATCACATGGCGAAGAAGAAGGTTGCTGCAACGCGCTGGCACGACGGAGTCGGCGAGCTCGAAGAGCTGTCCGACATCGAGCAGGTGGCCCACACCATCGTCACCGAGCGCCGTGACCTGGAGCCGTCGGTCGCTCGCATCATGGACACCGAAGACCTCGACGACGATCAGCGCGCCGTCGCTCTGAACTCGTTCCACACAGCGTTGTCGGATCCCGACAACGACGAGAACCGCAACCCGATGGTTGCGATCACCAACGCCGGCGGCTGACCGGTGCTGGTCACGGCCGATCAGGTCGTGGCGGCGACGACGAGGTCGGTGTAGTAGCGCCTGCCCTCGTCCGTGAGGTGGAGGTCGTCTTCGGCGAAGCAGTCGCCTGGGCACTCGTCACCGAGTGTGGCCCAGTCGACGATGTCGACATTCGGGTATGTGTCGGGGAGCGATCGGATGAGGGTGCTGTTGGCTTCGCCGATGTCGCTGAACGCTCCGTCGAGACGGACGGTGAGGACGACCACCTGATCGACATCGGCCAACAGGGCCATGAGATCGATCATCTCCTGGTCGGTGACTGATCCGTTCGTGCCGAGCGAGATCACCACGGTGTCGGGCAAGCGCGATTGCTCGCGCAGCTGGCGCAGCGTCTCGACACCGTCGCTGACCGTTCGACTCTCGACCGCATCGACGACGAAACCGGCATCGACCAGCTCCGACGCCGCTCCGAGCATCACGCTGTCGCCGAGTGCGAGCCGACTGAATCCGGTCGGAGCGGTCGATCGGGCCGCCTCCCATTCGTCGAGCGACACGGGCTGGACGAGGCTCGCGAGCCGGGCGAACGTGGTCGGCGCATCGTCGGGCGCCGACGTGACCACCCGTGTCACCCAGAACCCGTTGCGCAGCAGCAGGGTGTACTCGCCGACGTACGCGATGCTCGCATCGTCCACGCTCGCTGTGGCATCCCAGAACTCGTCGGCGGTGGCCACCGAGCGCTCGGTCTCGTAGCGTGGTGTTCCCGCTCCTTGGGTCTCGATGTCGATCGTCTGCCCGTCGCCATCGACGAATCGGTAGCGGATCGTTCGAACCGCGGCGTCGGCAGACTCCGTCTCCACGAACCCGTCAGGTGGCACCTCACCGTTCTGCACCGCACGGAACACCGACATCGCCTGATCGTCGGACACTCCGCCGGCGATCACCGCCACGCTGCCGTCCTCTGTCGCCACTCGTTGCGATGAGATGAGTGACAAGCTGCTCGCCCCGTCACCCGGCTCGACACCGATCGGGAGCAGCGGTTCGCTCATACCGCTCACGATCGCGACCCATGATGTGGCCAGACCGTCCGGGCCGGCGAAGAGACGCACCATGTCAAGCGGGCCGTTCGTGCGGTCGTCGAACTCCTCCAGCGTCCAGCCGTCCTCGGCGATGCCCCACAGCGGTGGTTCGCCAGCCTCGACCACGGCGACGGGAATGGTCGAAACGGTCGCCACCGTTGGATCCGGATCCGGATCGGGCGACGAGGTGACGGCGAGGGAGCTCTCACTCACAGCCGGAGGCGCATCCGCCCGGTTCGAGACCGATGCGATGGCCACGACACCGAGCGCGACCGCCGCCGCTGCTCCGATGAGCGCGAACCGGCGACGGCCGTGTCGGCCTGCGCTCGAATCGTCGCGTCCCTCGATGGGATCGTCCTCGGCGACGCCGCTCCAGATGGCATCGAGGTCCTCCGTGGTGGCTGCGACCTCATCGGGGCGGAGCTGCGCGAAGTCATCGAGGGAGTTCATGTGCGATCACCTTTCTGGTCATTCGCCGCCGGCGCTGCGCCGTGGCGAACGGTGTCGAGTTCCTTGCGGATGCGGTGGAGTCGCGAGCGAACCGTCCCGGCCGGGATGCCGAGCACCGCAGCCGCTTCGCTGCTCGACATGTGCTCCCACGCCGTGAGCACCAACAGGTCGTAGTCATCGGGCAACAGCTGTCCGACAGCTGAGAGCACACCCGCCGCTTCCGCACGCGCGTCGAGCCGCCCGACCGCCCCGGCAGCGACGTCCGCCGACGGACGATCGGTCTGCTCTGCGATCACGGTCCGTTCGAGTGCGTCACGTCGACGCTGCTCGGTTCGCCAGTGGCGACGCAGCAGGTTGTTGGCGATGCCGAACAGCCAGGCCCGTTCACCGCCCTGCTCGGGGTCGAACGAGTCGAACGACTCGATCGCCTGGCGAAAGGTGTCCGTCACCACGTCATCGGCGAGATGCCGCCCGACGCGGCGCGCTGCGTACCCGTGAACGTCGCTCGCGTTGTCGACGTACCACGACCGGACGGCGGCGATCGCGGCGGAGCGGTCTCCACTCATCGATCGGGTCTCCTCTGCGTCCTCGGCAAGCTGCACGACGAGTACTTGCCCGCAGCCCTCCTGCTGTTCAGATGTTCTCGAGCAGCATCCCACAGGGCTGCGAACGCCGGCATTGCGCGAGGATGGGCGGATGACGATCGATTCTGTCGAGGGACTGCGCGAGATCTACCGGCCCGCGTCGGGAGGTGCCGTCGACAAGGTGATCGGCGTCCTGGACGAACATTGTCGAGACTTCCTGGCGAAGTCGCCGTTCTTCGTGCTGTCGTCCGCCGACGGCGAGGGACGTTGTGACGGTTCACCGAAGGGCGGCCACCCAGGCTTCGTCGAGATGCTCGACGAGCACCGTGTCGCGTGGGCCGACTACTCGGGCAACAACCGGCTCGACTCCTTCGAAAACGTCGTCGACAATGCACGTGTCGCCCTTCTGTTCCTCATCCCGGGCCTGTCCGAGACGCTGCGGATCAATGGCACCGCCGAACTCTCGACCGGCATCGAACTCCGCGAACGATTCGCTGTCGATGGCCGCGCTGCGAAGGTGGTCGTTGTCGTCACGGTCGACGAGGCCTACGTCCACTGTGCCAAGGCGTTGCGGCGCTCCGAGCTGTGGGAACCTGATTCCTGGATCGACGCCGACGCACGACCGAATGCGTCGGAAATGATCAAGGACCATGCTGCGATCGACGTTCCAGCCGAGGTCATCGAGCAAGCGTTGGCGAACGACCTCGAGGCCACACTGTGGAAGCCGGGCGGTCACGACGTCGCCAGCACCTGATCCGGTTCGGCAGCATCACCGTGCAGAGCACGTCGGGTCGCGAGCCGTGGCGACGGCCATGACACCGACGTTCAGACCGAGGATCGCCACGACCATGTCTCGACGTCGGTACCGAGGGAAGTAGAGGCCGAACACCAGAACGGTGACGGCGAGATGGTGGACCACCGAAGGCGTCCGCCCGGACTTCGACGAGGTCGAGGTCACCGCAGAGATCTCCTTCGTGTGTGAGAGCCTTCCACGTGCCGATGACGAATCGAACGAGATCGGTCTCCCGGGAAGCGCCCTCGGCGCTCTCATGTGCACGTACGACGGCGACACCCCCGACCGCTCGTCGCTGAGAACGGCTGGGCCACGTCCGGGTGCCGCTTCAGCCGCCGAGCGTTCGTGACAGCTCGGCGGCTGCGGCGTTCACGGCGTCGCCGAAACGCTCGCCCGGCTGCTTGCTCATCCGTTCGATCGGGCCGCTCACCGACAGTGCTGCCACCACGGAGTCGGCGGGTCCGTGCACCGCAGCACTCACCGAGGCAACGCCGGCCTCACGTTCACCGACGCTCTCGACCCAGCCGTTCGACGCGCCGATCGCCGACAGCACGCGCCCGGCCGAACCGGCATCGAGTGGGAAGACCGATCCTTCGGGGACGATCCAGCGCAGGCCGTGTGGCGTCTCCAGCGAGAGCACGCAACGGCGTTGGTGGCCTTCTTGCACGAACAGTTGCACGCTCTCGCCGGTGTGGTCGCGCAGCTCGGACAGGATGGGCCGGGCCGAATCGACGAGCGGGAAGCGCGCTTGGGACTCGTTGCCCAGTGCGACGAGTCCGTGACCGAGCTCGAAGCGACCTTCGACGTCGCGGCGCAGGACGCCGTGGGCTTCGAGCGCAGCGGCCAGGCGATGCACCGTGGCTCGTGGGTACCCCGTCGACTCCTGGAGTTGCGTCAACGCCTGCGGCTCGTCGGCGACGGACCGGAGCACCGTCATCGCCTTGTCGAGGACGCCCACTCCCGTTACGATGTCCATATCCAGAGAACGATATCTCACATGGTGGGAACGTTCAACTGCATCGTTCGAGCAAGGAGACACGACATGGGAAAGACACTGCCGGAGAAGGTCTGGGAGCGCCACCTCGTCCAGTCGGGCGACGGTGAACCGGATCTCATCTACATCGACCTGCACCTCGTCCACGAGGTCACCAGCCCGCAGGCGTTCGACGGGCTCCGTCTCAGCGGTCGCAGCGTGCGCCGCCCCGAGCTGACGATCGCGACCGAGGACCACAACGTCCCGACCGAGAACATCGACCAGCCGATCGCCGACGAGATCTCGCGCAAGCAGGTCGACACGCTGCGTGCGAACACCGCCGAGTTCGGCATCACCAACTTCCCGATGGGCGACCCCGACCAGGGCATCGTCCACGTGATCGGCCCGGAACAGGGCCGCACGATGCCGGGCATGACCATCGTGTGCGGCGACAGCCACACGGCGACCCACGGCGCCTTCGGCTCGCTCGCCTTCGGCATCGGCACCAGCGAGGTCGAACACGTTCTCGCCACCCAGACGCTCCCCCAGGAACGCCCCAAGTGGATGTCGGTCACCGTCGAGGGCGACCTCCAGCCCGGTGTGACCGCGAAGGACGTGATCCTCGCGATCCTCGGCGAGATCGGCACCGGCGGCGGCCTCGGCCACGTGATCGAGTACCGCGGCGCAGCGATCCGAGCGCTCTCGATGGAGGGCCGCATGACGGTCTGCAACATGTCGATCGAAGCCGGGCGCCAAGGCCGGGCTGATCGCGCCCGACCAGACCACGTTCGACTACCTCGAAGGCCGCGACCAGGTGCCGAAGGGCGCCGACTGGGACGCCGCCGTCGCCGACTGGAAGCAGCTCTTCACCGACGACGACGCCACCTGGGACAAAGAGGTCGTGCTCGACGCCGCAGCGATCACCCCGCACGTCTCGTGGGGCACCAACCCCGGCCAGGTCGCATCGATCGATTCGCCGATCCCTTCGCCCGGCGACTTCGACAACGAGACCACGCAGGAGACGGTCGCAGCGGGCGCTCGACTACATGGGCCTCGAAGGCGGCCAGTCGATGCGTGACGTGAGCGTCGACACCGTGTTCATCGGATCGTGCACGAACAGCCGGATCGAGGACCTCCGCGCCGCCGCTGCGGTGATGGAGGGTCGCACGGTCACCGTGCCCCGCGTGATGGTGGTGCCCGGGAGCCACCGGGTGCGGAACCAGGCGATCGAAGAGGGCCTCGACAAGATCTTCACCGCCGCCGGCGCCGACTGGCGTGAACCCGGCTGCTCGATGTGTCTGGCGATGAACCCGGACAAGCTCGCCCCGAAGGAGCGCGCCGCGTCCACCAGCAACCGCAACTTCGAAGGCCGTCAGGGCCCCGGCGGTCGCACCCACCTCGTCTCGCCGGCGGTCGCCGCGGCGACCGCGATCGAAGGGCACCTTCTGTACGCCCGCCGACCTGGGAGGTGCCTGTCGATGAAGGCCGTCCAGGTCATCACCGGGACCGGCGTCCCGCTGAAGCGCTCCGACGTCGACACCGACCAGATCATCCCGGCCGTGTGGCTCAAGCAGGTCGAACGGACCGGCTTCGAGAAGGGTCTGTTCTCGGCATGGCGCGACGAGCAGGACTTCGTGCTCAACGACGAGCGCTACGCGGGCGCGAACATCCTCGTGGCCGGGCCGGCATTCGGCGTCGGCTCCTCACGCGAACACGCCGTGTGGGCCATCCAGCAGTACGGGTTCGACGCGGTCATCGCCCCGAGCTTCTCCGACATCTTCAAGAACAACTGCACCAAGAACGGGCTCGTCCCCGTCGTGTTGGACGAGTCGATCGTCGAGTCGATCTGGGCGGCGATCGAGGCCGATCCGCAGACATCGATCGTCGTCGACGTCGAGCAACTCAAGGTCGAGGTGCCTGCGGCAGACATCGATGCTGCGTTCCCGATGCAATCCGACGTGCAGCACCGCTTCCTCAACGGTCTCGACGACATCGGCATCACCATGGGCAAGGCCGACGCCATCGACACCTACGAGTCGAACCGTCCCGTCTACCTGCCTCGCTGAGACACGGACGAGGCCGGCTCTCGCTGCGACGAATCAGCCGGCGTCGTTGATCGCTGCGATCAACTGCGACTTGTTCATGTCCGCGCGACCTTCGATGTCGATGTCTTGCGCCATCTGGTACAGCTCGGCCTTGGTCATCGACTTCAGCGCGGCACGCTCGACCGACTTCTCGGCAGCGACGACGCGGTCGGTCGCTTCCTCGACGAAGTCGACCGTCTGGTCGTTGAGCGTCGTGGCGGTGCGCTTGACCTGCGCACGCGTCTGCCCGACGATCGTCTTGACGCCGGTGATGGCGGTTCCTGCGGTCTGCTCGACGGCCCACTTGGTGGTGCCGACGACCGTGCGAACGCCGGAGTCGGCCATTTTCACGACCGGTCGGAACGATTCGATCACGAGGTCGTTGTTCCGGCGACTCTGGGCGATCATGCGCTCGGCGACGACACGGTTGTAGGCGAAGACCTTCTTCGGCAGTTCGGGCATGTTCTGCTCGACGCGCTCGAGGCGCTCGACGATGGCATCGTTGAACGAGTTGACCCGTTCCGACACCGACGAGGTGACGCTGTCGAAGGTGTCGGCGTAGGTGGTCTCGATGCTGTCGATCGTCTCGGAGAGAGTGCGTTCGAGGGTGGCGGTGGCGTTCATGGCGGGCTCCAGTTGAGTGGTCGTGTTGACGCCTGCGAATCTCACCGACGTCTTGCTAGAAATACTACGCATCGTGCGTAGCGTGTCAACCGTTTGCGTCGGATGTCACGCTCTCTCTGCGTGGTCATCCTCCCGAAGGTGCTCGAAACCGACCCACCCCGTGCCGCGGTCAGGCGTTGGGATCGACGACGAGGCGTCCGCGGGTCTGGCCGGCCATGATCGCTTCGCCCCGTTCGGGCAGAGCACTCATCGGGACCACTTCGGTCATCGACTCCAGCAGGTCCTGCGACAGGTCGGTGGCGAGGCGCGCCCACGCAACTTCGCGGTCGGCGAGCGGCGCCATCACGGAGTCGATGCCCTGCAGCCGCACTCCCCGCAGGATGAACGGCATCACCGTGCTGGGCAGGTCCACTCCCCCGGCGAGCCCGCACGCGGTCACCACGCCCTTGTACTTCATCTGCGCGATGATCTTCGCGAGCATCGTCGAGCCGACTGCGTCGACCGCACCGGCCCACGTCTCGGATTCGAGCGGCTTGGGATCCTCTGACATCTCCTCGCGCGACAGGAACGCAGAGGCGCCGAGCGAGCGCAGGTAGTCGTGCTCCTCGGGGCGGCCGGTCACAGCGGTGACGTCGTAGCCGAGCTTCGAGAGCAGCGCGATCGCAACACTGCCGACACCGCCGGCTGCTCCGGTCACCACGACCGGTCCGTCCGACGGTTGCACGCCGCCGGCTTCGAGGCCGAGCACGCACAGCATCGAGGTGAGCCCGGCCGTGCCGATCCCCATCGCCTGCTCGCTCGACATGGAGTCGGGTCGAGCGACGAGCCAGTCGGCCTTCACCCGCTGGCGCTGGCTGTAGCCGCCCCAGAACCGCTCACCGACGGACCAGCCGGTGAGGATCACACCATCACCTTCGGTGAAGCGAGACGATTCGGAGGAGACGACCGTGCCGGCGAAGTCGATGCCGGGCACCATCGGGAACGATCGAATGATCCGACCCTTCCCGGTGAGCGCCATGCCGTCCTTGTAGTTGAGCGAGGAGTAGTCGATGTCGACGACGACGGTCTCGTCACCGTCGTACATGGGCAGATCGGCGTCGGTGAGTTGCTCGACCGAGGCAGCAGCCGACTTCGGGTTGCCTTCCTCTGCTTCGCGGACGACGAGGGCGTTGAAGGTGTTCATGTTGGACTCCTGCTTTCGGTCGGCGTCGGTTCGACGCTCGATCGGGGGTGGGTGTGGATCTGAGACAGCAACCGCGGCGTGCGGGATGACGAGCGCGTCGAGAGCGACACAGCCGTCGACGCCGACGGCGAGCGGGTTGACGTCGAATTCGGCGATCAGGTCGCCGACGTCGGCTGCAAGGTCGGAGAGGCCGACGAGCGCCGCCGTCACGGCTGCCTTGTCCATCGCCGGTCGGCCTCGTACGCCGTCGAGGATCGGGGCGATCTTGAGCTTGTCGATCATCCGACCGGCGATGCGTGCGTCGATCGGGACGAGTCCGAGTTGGCGGTCGCCGAGGATCTCGATGAACACACCGCCACCGGCGACGAGCACCATCGGACCGAACTGCGGGTCGGACACGATGCCGAGAGCCATCTCGACATCGGGCAACGACATCGGTTCGACGAGGACCTCGGCACCCAGCCGACCCTGCAGGTCGGTGTACGCATCGCGGACGTCGGCGGCGTCGACCAGGTTGAGCACGACCCCACCGACATCGGACTTGTGCAGGATCCCGGGGACCGCCGTCTTCAGGACGACCGGATAGCCGACGCGGTCCGCTGCGGCGACTGCGCTCTCGGCATCACTGACCTCCACATGGGCGACGACCGGCACGCCGTAGTCGGCGAGCAGGTCCAGCCCTTCGCCCTCGGTCAGCCCACGCGGCTCGGACAGGCGGGCGCGCCAGCGAGCGGTGACCGCCGGGTCCGGAGCGGTCGGCGGAGCGATCTTGGGCCGCCACGCGAAGTCGCGATAGGCGAGCACGTTGCGCACGGCGAGGAGACCGGCGACCGTGCCGTCGAGGACGGGGATGCCCATGTCGGTCATCCGCTTCGCCAGGTCCTGGGAGTCGGTGCCGATGTGGTTCGTCAACATCGCGATCGGCTTCTTGGTGCGCCGATGGACGCGTCGACAGATCCGGGCGAACGACTCGTGGAGGTAGAAGCCCGACGTCAGGTCGGCCACGAACACACCGATCGCGGTGTCATCGTCATCCATCAGTGCCTGCCAGCAGTGCTCGAAGATGGCCTGATAGTCGTTGCCGGTCCCCCAGGCGTCGAGCGGGTTGATCGGTTCGAGCCCGTGGTCGAGATGCGACTCGAGTACCGCGGTGGTCTCGTCACTGATCTGGGAGAACGGCACCCCGGTGTCCTCGGCCAGGTCGATCAGCAGTTCGCGCTCCCCACCGGAGTCCAGGATGGCTGCGAGGCCGCCCTTGCTCGGCCGGCGACGATCCGACAGCAGCAGCGCGCTCGCTGCCAGTTCGTCCAACGACTTGACCGACAGCACCCCGTAGCGTTCGAACAGCGTCCGGTAGGCGGCATCGTCGCCGGCGATCGCGCCCGAGTGGCTCAGGGCGAGTTTCGCTGCCTCGGGTGAACGACCGGCTTTCAGCGCCACCACCGGCACGTCTCGATCAGCCGCCTTCTTCAGCGCAGCGATGAACTTCTCCGGGTTCCGGACGGTCTCGATGAACAGCGCGATGACCTGCGTGCTCTCCTGGTCGAGGGCGTAGTCCATGTAGTCCGACGTGGTGGTGACGAGTTCCTGACCAGGCGAGATCGCGAGGTTGAAGCGGAGCTTCTGGTCGTTCCACAGCAACGCCGTGAGGACCGAGCCGGACTGGGCGATCAGCGTGACGCCGCCCTCCTTCAACTCGTAGGGACGGTTGAACGGGAAGGCCCTGAACCACTTCTCGACGTTGTAGAAGCCCATGCAGTTGCCGCCGACGATCGGCAACCCGGCATCGGAGGCCATCGACCGGATGCGCTTGCGGAGTGAGTCGGCCTCGGTATCGCCCGGCAGCAGGACGCTGCCCGGGATGACGAGCCCGCCGACGCCCAGATCGATCGCCTGGGTGACGAGTTCCTCGAGGCGCGTGTTGCCGACCCCGAGCACGGCGAGGTCGGGCACCTCGGGAAGGCTCGCGAGGTCGTCGAAACAGTCCCACCCTTCGACCTCGTCGTACTTCGGGTTCACGGGATACACCCGACCCGGATAGCGCGACACCTGGAGTTCCAACGCCATGTCGTTCCCGGCGACGTTCGGAACGGTCGAGGCCCCCACGAGCGCCACCGAGCGCGGCGCCAACATCCGGGAGAGTGCGTGGTCATTGCCCGCTTCGGTCATCATCACCCTTTCCTTCGGATCGGCGAACGGAGACCCATTCCTGGGCCTCGTCGTAGATCCCTGCGAGATGGTCCATCTGAGCGCCGATCGCTGCCTCGGCCGCAACGGGATCACGGGACTCGACGGCGTCGAGCAGGTCGCTCTGCAGTTTCAGGACATCCGACCGTTTGCGGAACCGGTTGATCACGAGGTTGGTCGACGGGTGGAGCGCTTCGAGCGCGAACACCATCACGTAGTCGAGCACCGGGTTGCCCGCTGCTTCGACGATCACCCGGTGGAACGCGACGTCGGCATCGCAGAACTCCTCGTCGGAGAGATCGGGGCGACCCTGTCGCTCGAGCGCTGCGTGCAGCGCTGCGACCTGAGCGTCGGTCCGGCGGTCGGCTGCGAGTCGCGCGCAGGTCGACTCGAGCAATCGACGACTCTCGGCGACCTCTGCGAGCGAGAAGACCTGGTGGCTGACGAGCAGCGTGGCGGTCGTCGAGAGGTCGGAGCGAACCTGGTCTTCGCTCGGCAGCGACACGAAGTTGCCGCCGGACACACCTCGCCGCGACCTGATCAGGTTCTTCGCCGCCAACCGTTTCAGCGCTTCGCGCACGGTCGGTCGCGACACGCCGAACTGGTCGGCCAGTTCCGCCTCGTTCGGAAGTCGCTCGTCGACCGCGAGCGCACCGGACAGGATGGATTCTCGGATCGCCTCGGCGATCTGGTCGGGAAGCGAGCGCAGCTCGGTCGAGAAGACCGGTGGCGGGCGATCGGTCGGCACGCCATGAACGTAGACCGGATGACGCTCCGAGTCAATAGGTCAGATCAATTGCCCAGGCGGTGTCGGGGAACTCGTTGCGGCTTCCGATCCGGCTCGATCCGCATTCGGGGCGATCATCGTTCCCCCATCCAGCGCCATTGCGGTTGCCGGTTACCGGTTGCCGCCGACGCCGCTCCGGCCAACGTCGAGAAGGAGTCGTCGAGCACGCTCGTCATGCGACCACTCTCGTCGGAACCGCCTGTCGTAGGGTGACGTCATGCCACTCACCGGAGAATACGTACCGAGCAAATGGGACTGGGTCGCAGACCAGGTCGAGACCTACGAGCGGACCGGTGGCGCCGAAGCGAACACGCTGCGCGACAGCGGGATCCCGATCGTGATCATCACGAGCATGGGCGCGAGCTCCGGCAAGATCCGCAAGTTCGCGCTGATGCAGGTCGAGCACGAGGGCGAGTACGCGTTGGTTGCTTCGAAGGGTGGCGACCCCGAGCATCCGGCCTGGTACCACAACCTGGTGGCCGAGCCGCTCGTCGAGATCCAGGACGGCCCCGAGCCCCACGACTACGTGACCGAGATCGTCACCGGCGACGAACGACAGGCCTGGTGGGACCGCGGCGTCGCGATCTACCCGCCGTACGCCGAGTACCAGGAGAAGACCGACCGCGAGATCCCGGTCTTCGTCGCACGACGCGTCTGAACCGACGACAGGAGTCGAGCACATTCGATCCGTTCGCGTGAGGTTGTTGCGGTTGGTGGCCGCAACAACCTCACGCGAACCCCGTCTCTCGATGCCGCAGGAGGGTCGATGACGCCTGGGTCGGTATCGTCTCGATCTCGGCAGACATTTGCCCACATCGGACGACCGAGTCCCCTGCACCCCCACGTCAGGAGCACCCGATGTACACCTTCTCAGCCGCCCTCGCGGCGCAGATCGCCGCGACCCACGGCATCGTCACCACCCAGCATCTGGCCGACGACGGAGCAACGACCCACCAGATCCGGGATCTGGTCTCCAACGGAGTGATCATCCGCCGTCACAACAGCACTCACCGACTCGCGACCGTCGCCCGATACCTTCGAGTCGCAGTGCGCCGCGGCGTGCCTCGCCGACCCGTCGGTCGTCATCACCGGGACGGCGGCGGGCCGTCTCTGGGGATTCCGTCACGTCGGGGTTCCCACCACACCGATCGTTCTCGTCGAACACGATCGCCATCCGCTGGCGTCGGGTGTGATCATCCGACGGACCAACGTGCTGGACGATCTTCATCGGGTGCGCCGCAAGGACGGCATCGTCGTCGCAAGCCCGCCGAGGGCATGGTTCGACTGCGGTCGCGATCTCGATGACGAAGCATTCGAAGCGCTCACCGAATGGGTCCTCGATCATCACTCGTCGATGCCGACCCTCTGGCGGACCGTTCGGGAACTGGATGCTCGCGGTCGCACTGGCCTGGCACGGGTTCGGCGTGTGTTGTCCCAGCGACCTGTCTGGCAGCGGCCGGCAGGCTCGAAGTTGGAACTCCGAGTGCTCGACGCACTCGAACGGTCGGGGCTCCCCCGGCTCGTTCGCCAGCATCCGCTGACCTTGCCGAACGGTGTGCTCATCCATCCGGACGGCGCGGACCCGAACCTCCGCTGGGCTGTCGAAGTCGACCACGTCACCTGGCACGGAGGACGACACGACACGCAACGTGACAAGGGACGCGACCGCGGTCTCCGCCGGATCGGCTGGCAGGTCGAGCGGGTCACCGACCAGGAACTGCGCGAATCCTTCGCCGAGGTCATCTCGGAGCTGGTCGACCTCCACGCCTTGCGATCCCGCGAGGTCGCTGCCTGATTCGAGACCCGTGAGAGATCCCCTCGGACAAGCCGATTTCCCCGGGTTCGCGTGAGGTCGTTGCGGCTGAGGACCGCAACAACCTCACGCGAACCAGCCCGGGTGACGGGCGGACGGGCGGACGGGCGATGGGTCACGGTCGCACGAACGAGGCAGATCGGTACCGACGAGCGGTTCAGATGGCGACGACCATCTTGCCGGTGTTGGCACCTGCGAGCAGGCCGATGAATGCGTCGGGAGCGTTCTCGATGCCCTCGACGATGGTCTCGTCGTTGCGCAGCGAGCCGTCGACGAGCCATCCGCCGACTTCGGTGGCGAACTGTTCGCGCATCGAGTCGAACGAGCTCACGATGAATCCGCGCATCGTCAGCTGCTTGCCGATGGCCATGGCGAGGTTGTTCGGACCCGGTGCCGGTTCGGTGTTGTTGTAGACCGAGATCGCACCACACATCGCCACTCGCCCGAACGGGTTCAAGGCGTGCAGCGCCGCTTGCAAGTGGTCGCCGCCCACGTTGTCGAAGTAGACGTCGATCCCGTCGGGAGCTGCGCCGATCAGCTGCTTGGTGACCGAACCGGACTTGTAGTTGAAGGCTGCGTCGAATCCGAGCTCGTCGGTGAGGAACGAGACCTTCTCGTCGGAGCCCGCCGAGCCGACGACGTGCGAGGCGCCCTTGAGCTTGGCGATCTGACCGACGACGGAACCGACTGCGCCGGCAGCACCCGAGACGAACACCGCGTCGCCCTTCTCGAAGGACGCCACCTCGAGGAGACCGGCGTACGCCGTGAGGCCGGGCATGCCGAGCACGCCGAGGTTGGCCGACAGCGACACACCGTCGACGGACGATGCGGGCTGCGTCTGGGCAGCCGGGACGACGGCGATTCACGCCAACCGAGGCCGTGGACGACGAGGTCACCGACGGACGTCGGGCGAGTTCGATTCGATCACTTCGCCCACGGCACCACCGTCGAGGACCTCGCCGAGCTGGAACGGGCGGCACGTACGACTTGATGTCGTTCATCCGGCCCCGCATGTACGGGTCGACCGACATGAAGCGGTTTGCGACGATCACGTCGCCGTCGCCCGGCGCGCTCGACGTCGACTTCGACCAGTTCGAAGTCGCTGGAACGGGTGCGCCGTTCGGGCGGGAGACGAGGTTGATCTGGCGGGCTGGTACGGGATTCGCTCATGCGACGGACCCTACGCACGAAGCGACTCGACGTGCGAAGTGCCCGCCCGGACCTGGTTCGCCGACGTGCTCGGGCTGGTGGACAGTGTTCGATCCGGGTCGTTCGGTTCAGGATCGAGCGTGAGCGTCGAGGATGTGAGCAACGGCCATCGTGAGACGCCGACCGGTGGGCACGTGGAGGTACTCGTTCGGCCCGTGAGCGTTGGCGTCCGGCCCGAGCACTCCGGTGATCACGAACTGCGCCTCGGGGAACTCGTCGCCGAGCATCCCCATGAACGGGATCGATCCTCCCTCACCGAACGTGCGGGCACACGATCCGAAGGTCGCGGTCGAGGCCGTCGTCGAGCGCGGCTTCGAGCCAGCGGGCGGTCGCTGGTGCGTTCCATCCGGGAGCGGCGTCGACATCGTGGAACGGACGCGTGCGCCGTACGGCGGGTCGGCTTCGAGCGCCTCGGTGATCGCCTGCTGAGCGACGACGGGGTCGGCGGTCGGCGGCAGCCGGAACGACAGCTTGAGCGACGTCGACGGACGCAGCACGTTGCCGGCACGTTCGGTCGGCGGGAGACCGTCGGCACCGACCACGCTGAGGGTCGATCGCCAGGTGCGGGCGAGGAGTTGCTCGGCAGGGTCGTCCGTGGTCGGGCCGGCGCCGTCCACGAACGGGTAGTGGTCGGCGATGGCACCGATCTCGGAGGCGGTCGCCTGCGCTTCGGCGAGTCGACCGTCCGGGATCTCCACGACAGTTCGGGGAGCAGCGCCTCGCCCGGTGATCGAATCCTCGACTCGATCGAGGAGCTGGCGTGCGATGCGGAACGTCGACGGGACCATGCCCGACGCGTCGCCCGAGTGCAGCCCGTCGCGCACGATGTCGACGGTGAGCATGCCGGCGACCATGCCGCGCAGCGACGTGGTCACCCACATGCGGTCGTAGTCGATGCACCCCGAATCGAGGCACACGACCAGGCTCGGCGAGCCGATGCGGTCGCGCGAGATGGTCGACGTACGCCGGGCAGGTCGGGCGAACCCGACTCCTCGCTCGCTTCGATCAGCACGACACAGCGGGCGTGCGAGCCGCTCCGCTGCGTGGACGGCCTCGATCGCGGTGAGGCTCGCGAAGGCCGCGTACCCGTCGTCGGCCCCACCGCGCCCGTAGAGGCGGTCACCTTCGAGCACGGGCTTCCACGGGCCGAGGTCGTCGCGCCAGCCCTCCATCTCGGGCTGCTTGTCGAGGTGTCCGTACAGCAGGACCGTGTCGGTGTCGACTCCCACACCGGTGGCTGGGATCTCCATGATGATCAGCGGCGTACGATCTCGAGTTCGACCACGTCGACGCTCAGGCCCGGGATCTGGCGTCGCAGAACACCAGTCGGCGATCAGCGCCACGGCTGCGTGCGATCTAACCGTGCTCGCGCCAGTCGGCGTCGAAGTCCTGCGACAGCGCAGGGATGGCGATGTAGTCGTGCAGGACGGGAACGATGTCGTCCCAGACCCGGTCGCAGTGCTCCCGGATCACGTCGGCTGCCGAGGTCTCGGTCGTGGTCATGTCCGCAACGGTAGCGACGCCATGATCAGGTGAGGAGGAGGCGCTCGATCCGGCGAGAGGCGATGGCCGAGCCGAGCACGGTGAGACCGAGCAGTACTGCGATGTGGGCGAAGATCGTCGAGTCCCACCTCCCGAGGTTGGCGGCACGAACCAGTTCGACACCGTGATAGAGCGGGCTGAGCTGAACGGCCCATGCCCAGTCGCCGTATTGCGACAACGGGTAGAACGTCGCCGAGAAGAGGAACAGCGGCAGAGTCGCTGCGGGGACGTACTCGAAGTCCTCCCAGCTGCGCATGAACGTGGTGAGCGCCATCCCGATCGACGCGAACGCGAAGCCGATCAGGACGCACGCCGGGACGGCCATCACGATCCATGGCGATTGGACCATGCCGAGCAGCCACATCGTCAACATGAACGCCGTCGAGTAGAGCGCACCGCGCAGCACGGCGAACGGTGATCTCGCCGAGTGCGACGTCGCCCGCGGTCATCGGCGTCGTGAGCACGGCGTCGTAGGTCTTGGAGACCTTGATCTTGAAGAAGACGTTCATCGTCGAATCGAAGACCGCACCGTTCATCGCCGACGCGGCCATCAGGCCGGGTGCGACGAACTGGTCGTACGGGACGAGGATGCCACCGGTCTCCACGTCGCCGACCAGCGACGCCAGGCCGATACGGATGGACAACAG
Source organism: Ilumatobacteraceae bacterium (assembly GCA_963797925.1). Lineage (GTDB taxonomy): Bacteria > Actinomycetota > Acidimicrobiia > Acidimicrobiales > Ilumatobacteraceae > Ilumatobacter_A. Next base: position 415,766 of record CAWCQZ010000005.1, read on the forward strand.
GTAGAAGAGCGGCTCGAAGAAGCCGGTGACGATGACGAGGAAGCTGCGTCGGTACACCATCGCACTGCGCTCGATCATCCGCTGCGGGCGCCGGATGTCGAACACCACCCCCGGCACGATCCGCGTCGCCGCGGCCGGATTGGTCAGCACACTCATCGCGCCTCCCAGACGAGATACGAGGGAGGGAGCGCCAGCGAGCGAACGGTCGGCCGCGGCCTGCGTGGCCGGGAAACGCTGCAAACGGTCAGCACACTCACGCGCCTCCCAGACGAGATACGAGGGAGGGAGCGCCAGCGAGCGAACGGTCGGCCGCGGCCTGCGTGGCCGGGAAACGCTGCAAACGGTCAGCACACTCATCGCGCCTCCCTCATGACCTCAGCCGCCGTTCGAAGGTGACGAGGCACGCCGAGGTCCCGGCGGCGATGTAGAGACCGAGTACACCGACGTGGAGCAGGACATCGGTGACGTTCAGACCGCCGAGCACCGCACCGCGGCACAACTCGACGCCGTGCCACAGCGGCGTGAACCAGGCAACCGGCTGCAACGCTGTGGGTAGCTGAGTGATGGGATAGAACGCGCCGCCGAACAGGAACATCGGAATCACGATGAACCGGAGGATCGCAGGGAACGAGATGTCGCTCTCCCGGGTGGCCGTCCACGCCGCAAACGGCATGGCGAAGGCGAGCCCGGTGAGGATGCCACCGAGCACCGCGAGCGGGAGACCCCACGAGCGGGTGTCGTCGAACAGCAGCAACACGGCGGCCACTCCGCTGCTCGTGATGGCGCTGCGCAGCGCGAAACGCAGCAGCTGACCGAACACGACGTCCTGCGACACGATCGGCGTCGAGAGCATCGCCCGGTACGCGTTCGACCACATGAAGCCGTCCATCGTCGGCCACAGCGCTTCCTGTCCGGCGACGAACATGGTGGCGGTCGCGATGATCGCGGTCGCGTAGAAGGCGAAGTACGACACGCCGCCCAGGACATCGGCAGCCTGCGGACCTCTGTCCACCAGTGAGCCGACGCCCAGCCCCACGCCGAGCAGGAACATCAGCGGTTGGACCACCGAGCTGAGGACCACCGCCTTCCAGATGCGCCGGAAGAACACGAGGTCGCGTTCGACGACACGAATCGCGCCCGCCGTACTCATTCGACGAGGGTCCGTCCGGTGAGCTTGAGGAACACGTCCTCGAGGCTGCTGCGACGGACGAGGGAACTCTCCGGCACGACCTCGCGACGGTGCAGCTCCGACAGCGCCGCGTCGCCATCGTCCGCGTAGATCAACAGTCGATCGGGCAACACCTCGATGCGGCCACCGACACCTTCCAGCTTGGGGACCTGCTCTTCGTTCTTGCCGTGCCCGAAGCGGACTTCGAGCACTTCGCGCCGCACGTGTTCGGAGATCAGGCCCTGCGGCGACCCTTCGGCTGCGATGCGCCCGCCGTCCATGACGACGAGGCGATCACACAGTTGCTCGGCCTCGTCCATGAAGTGGGTCGTCACGACGAGGGTCGCGCCCCGCTCCTTGAGCATGTACAGGCGGTCCCACAAGACGTGGCGGGCCTGTGGGTCGAGGCCGGTGGTCGGCTCGTCGAGCAGCAGCAGGTCGGGGTCGTTGATCAGTGACCGGGCGATCGACACGCGGCGTTGCTGACCGCCGGAGAGCGGGTCGACCTTGCTGTCGAGCGCGTTCGGTCAGTTGGACGAAGTCGAGCAGTTCAGCGGCCTTGGCACGCGCTTGCTTGCGGGTGAGGTCGAAGTAACGGCCGTAGATGACGAGGTTCTCCTCGACCGTGAGCTCCTTGTCGAGCTGGTCGAGTTGTGGGACCACACCCATCCGCGCCCTGATCTTGCGACCGTCGGTGGCGGGATCCATCCCGAAGATCCGGAGGCTGCCGTCCGTCACGGGCGACACGCAGCCGATCATCCGCATGGTCGAGGTCTTGCCGGCCCCGTTCGGTCCGAGGAACCCGAAACTCTCCCCTGGCGCGACCTCGACGTCGATTCCGTCGACGGCGGTGAAGTCGCCGAATCGCTTGACGAGCGACTGGGCCGAGATCAGTGGCGCGTCAGACATCCGGGCAGTTTTGCAGGAGAGCCCGACGGGCACACAAGGCGTTCCGCTGCAACCCGGACGCTCGCGTCTCGTGGAGCGCCGGTAGGTCAGCCGAGCAGGACGGTTCGCAGCTTCTCGCCGATGGCGCCCATCGTCGGGTTGTCCGCCGAATGCAGCGTGTAGATCACGGCGAAGTGGAGCGCCCACGCTTCTGCTCGTTGCCACGTGGCGTCGTCGACCTCGTGCTCGCCCCGACCGGCTGCGGCCCGGAACACTGCACGATCGTCGGTGTCGAACATCGACCAGGCGATCGAGAGATCCGTCGCCGGGTCACCGGCGCACACATCACCGAAGTCGATGACACCGCTGATCACGCCGCCGTCGACCAGCATGTTCGCTCCGTGCAGGTCGCCGTGGATCCACGTCGGTGCATGCGCCCACGGCTCGACGTCGACGAGGTCCCGCCAGCGGGCCAGCATGTCGTCGCCCCATTCGAGCTCGACGGCGCGTCCGACGTTCACCTCTGTGTTGGTGCCGATGAAGTGGCCGCGGTACGGGTTCGCCGGAGCGTGGGCCGGCGCCGTCGCATGGAGCGCCGCCATGAACTCGCCGAGGCGTTGCGCCTCGTGTGTCGGGTCGCTGATCGGCGTCGTCGCGGCAACGGTCCCAGGGATCCACGGGTTGACGCTCCACGACCACGGATAGCCGAGCGCCGACCGGCCGACCCTGACCGGCGCGGGAATCGGGATCGGCAGCACTGCTGCGAGCCCGGGCAGCACCGCCTGTTCGTGTTCGACCAGATTCGCAGCCATCCCACGACGAGGGAGCCGCACGGTGAGCTCGTCACCGAGACGGAAGATGACGTTGTCCCACCCGTTGGCGAGCTCGACGAGCTGCAGTTCGGCGAGATCCGGATGCTGCTCGGCGAGCAACTTCCGAACCAGCTCCGGAGTGATGTCCACCTCCGCGGCCGGCATCTTCTGTGCAGCCATGAGCGACAGCCTGACACGGATCGGGCGACAGGAGGTCCAGTTCGAACAGCGGCGCCCAGAGTTGCGCTTCGGCCGTCCGGAACCGTTGTAGGCCCCCCGACGGTTCGACTCCGGAGACCGAGGACCCGGCCACGCTGACAAAGGCCACCGGTCTGGCGGGCTGAATTCACTCCCCGGCCACCACGGTCGAGCCGTGGTAGCCAGTCGCTCGCCGCCGATCAGTACTGAACGGCGAACAGGTCGACCGCCACGTGCGTCGTCGTCGAAGCGTAGACGCAGATCCGCCCGTCGTCGTCGGTTGCGACGATCGCCGAGTTCGCCGAGTTGACGCCGCCGACGTAGTTGACGTTCGACGACAGCGGCCACTGGTCGGCACACGGGAACACCGTGAGATAGCCGGACCCCGCTGCCTGGACCGCGACCACGTTGACCACGGCAGCAGCGGGCGCCGGACCGTTCGTGGACGGCAGTTCGACGACGAGCACTTCGCCTCCCTGCACCGGCACCCCGACGACGCGGGTGTCAGCGAGGCGCTGCGCCCCGACGGGCCGCAGGACGTCCGCCTCCGGATCGACCGAGTAGTACGCCATGACGTCGACGATCACGTCGATCTCCACGGGCGAATACACGCAGATGTCGCCGTCCTCTCCGATGTCGGTCGTCGCCGCATTCGGCGCGTTGATACCGGCAGGGAAGTTGACGTTCGACGCTGTCGGTACGTCGCCGTCGCAGCTGAACACGGTCACGAATCCTGCAGCATCGGCATCGACGACGGTCGCGTTGACCACGACGGCGTCGGCCTCTGCCGGCACGACCGGTGCCAGCGGAATCCGGGTGATCGAGCCGGCTGCGACCCGAGCACCATCACGGCTGTCGATCACCGCGCTCCGGCTGCACGGTGTGCAGTCGCAACGTTCCGACGGTCGGGCTGGTCGCACCGTCGAGATCGATGACGACGTCGGTGCTCGCACGGCTGTAGACACAGATCGAATCGGACTCACGAACGTCCACGATCGCCGACCCCGCACGGGTCACGCCGGCGACGTAGTTGACGTTCGATGTCGACGGATCGTCGGCTCCACACGGCACGACCGACAGGTAGCCGGCAGCGGTCGGCTGCACGGCGGTCACGGTCAGGACGACGGAGCTGGCATCGTCGGGAAGCCCGGGCGTCCCCGTGAGGTCCACCTCACGCATCTCACCGGCGTCCAGTCGCGTCGTCAGTCGGGTGTCGAGCAGACGGGACGAGCCCATGGAGATGAAACCTCCGGTGGCTCTGTCGGTGGTCACGTCCAGCGTGCCCCCGCCCGACGAACGTCCGGCCGGGCCCACAGCGACCACGTCGACCGTGTAGTTCACGCCTGGCTCGAGGCCGTCGACCACGCACGGCGACGACACACAGATGACCGTGATGTTGCCGGGTTGGAGCACGACTTCGAAGCTGGTGACGACGTCGGACGAGTCATCGAAGGTCACGGTGATCGACGTGTCCGTCGACGTGACGATGACGTCGCCGGGCGGCGTCGGAATTGGCTTCAATGCGACGGCGGCCGATGTTCCGGACGAGGCGCTGCCTCCGGCTGCGTTGTTCGCGGCGACCGAGAAGGTCACGGGAGAACCTGTCGGGAGGTCTTGGACCACGCACGGGCTGGCAGCACACACGGTGACTGCACCGCCCGGTGAGACCGTCACGCTGTAGCCGGTGATGGACGAACCACCATCGGAGGCGGGAGTGGCGAACGTGACGACGGCCGTGCCGACACCGTTCTGCACGACGACCGGGGCGCCCGGCGCGCCGGACACGGTCCACGGAGTCGTTCTGACCGCAGCGGAGGGGGCCGATGAACCAGCGACGTTGCGAGCGGTCACGACGAAGGAGTATGCGGTTCCGTTCGAGAGGCCACTGATCGTGCACGGGCTGTTCGAGCAGGTGGCGGTCGCTCCGCCGGGTGCTGCGATGACGGTGTAGTCGATGATGGCTGCGCCACCGTCGACAGGTGCACCGAAGGTCACGGCGGCTGCGCCCTGCTTGGGCGTCACAGCGGTGACGACGACGACGCTCGGGACGGTGCGAGGCGTGGATGCCGCCTCCGCGGACGACGCACCGTTGCCGGCAGCGTTGCCGGCGACGACCGTGAAGGTGTACTCGGTGCCGTTGGTCAAGCCTGTGATCTCACACGGGCTCGACGCACAATCGACGTCGATGCCATCGGGCGATCCGGTCACCGTGTACCCGGTGACGGCAGCGCCACCATCGTCGACGGGCGCCACGAAGGCGACCGAGACCGTCTCGTTCCCAGGAGTCACCACGACGTCGGTCGCAGCGCCGGGAACCGTCTGCGGGGTGGCGGTGGTCGAAGCGCTCGCGGCGCTGTCGCCTTCGGCGTTCGTTGCGACGACCGTGAAGGTGTACTCGGTGCCGTTGGTCAGGCCCGTGATCTCACACGGGCTCGACGCACAATCGACGTCGATGCCATCGGGCGATCCGGTCACCGTGTACCCGGTGATCGGGGAGCCGCCATCGTCGACGGGAGCCACGAAGGCGACCGAGACCGTCTCGTTCCCAGGAGTCACCACGACGTCGGTCGCAGCGCCGGGGACAGCGAGCGGGGTGGCTGCGACGGTCGACGAGCTGGCGCTGTCGCCTTCGGCGTTCGTTGCGACGACCGTGAAGGTGTACTCGGTGCCGTTGGTCAGGCCCGTGATCTCACACGGGCTCGACGCACAATCGACGTCGATGCCATCGGGCGATCCGGTCACCGTGTACCCGGTGATCGGGGAGCCGCCATCGTCGACGGGAGCCACGAACGACACGTCGACCTTGGAGTCGCCGCCGTCGGCGCCGATTCCGGTCGGGACGCCAGGCACGGTACGGGGTGTGACGCCGGAAGACGGAGTGGACACGGCGGACGCGCCGACCGAGTTCGTGGCGGTGACCGTGAAGGTGTACTCGGTGCCGTTGTCGAGCCCGTTCACGGTGCACGGGCTGGTGACGCAGGTCGCAGTGGCCCCATCCGGCGAGGCTGTGGCGGTGTACTGGGTGATCGCGGCGCCGCCGTTGTCGACGGGCGCATCGAAGGACACCGTGACCGACTGGTCGCCGAAGGTGCCGGCGACCACGGTCGGTTGACCGGGGACCGACAGCGGCGTCTCGGAGACTGCTGCGCTGGCGGTGCCGTTGCCCACGTTGTTCACGGCTCTGATCTGGAAGTCGTAGCTCACGCCGTTGGTCAGGCCGGAGACGGACGTCGACACCGTGGTGACCACGTTGCCGTTCACGGTCTCGGACTGCGATGCGGTGGTGGCTGTTTCCCACGGTCCCCCATCGACGGAGACCTCGTACGAGGTGATCGGTTCACCGCCGTTGGCGGGTGGTGTCCAGCTCAGGTCGACCGACGAGTCGGCCGATTCAGCGCTGACGACCGGTGCCTCTGGCGCAGTTGCGGACGCCGACACGAGCACGTCCCTCGAGTCGGTCACGATTCCTGCGAAACCGGTGCCGAACGACGGGTCGGCGTTGCTCTTGCCGCCGTACTGCACCACGTAGCCGTTGATGTTCCCGGTGTTGGCCGGGTTGAGGTCGTTCCACAGGCCGGCGCTGCCGTTCCAGTTCGTCACTGCAGCGGATTCGGTCGAGCCCGAGTTGTTGGGCTCTCCCGTCGCCCAGCTGGAGAAGTAGGACGAGTTGTCGAAGAAGTCGCAAACGCCGGTCAGGTTCGTGCAGACACCGACGACGGTGCCGGACTCGGGGCTCTGGTCGGCTCCGACAGCCGCTCGCCAGACTCGCGCTCGAGCCTCCCCGTTGTACCGCGCTTCGGTACCGCTCTGGTAGGCGCGAAGCCCGATCCAGACGTCGGCGGCGTTCTGGATCTTGGCCGTCACGAAGTCGTTGGCCTCGGCGGTCACCGGGGCAGCCAAGTAGCCCGGCTGACCGCGGTACGAGCGGGAGCGTGCTGCAGAATCCGCAGTGGTCCAACTGACGCCCGCCTGAGCGACGAACTCGAAGATCCGTTGGTCCGACGACTCGTAGAAGAAGCCGTCGTCGTCGGGGGCAGCGGTCACGCTCACCGACGCAGTCGTGTCACCCGCCGGGGTCGTGATGGACGCGCTCGCCAAGGCGGCGTTGATGTCGGCCTCGAGTCCACTGAACGTGATCGACGACGTTCCCGACCAGGCATTGGCGAACTCGAGCGTCAGGTTGCTCGTTGTCGTGATCGTCAACGTGCCGACGTCGGTCGCCAACGTGGTGCGCGTGTCAAGGCCATCGGTTCCACCGACCGAGAGACCGTCCAGTGCGGTCGTGGCGCCTGGAGCGACCCGCGTCGTGCTCGTCGACGTCGCCGTCAGCGGCGCCGCCTGGGCCACCTGAGCCGAGGCGATGGGCAGAACGGTGGCGAGCGCCGTGGCGACGACGAGGATCAGACGGCGTGAGCGACCACGCTCCGAGCGGCGCGATGAGGGTGCATGCATGACGGTTTCATCGACCGGACCGCTCGACGGCTTGAGCACATTCTTCGGGAGGCCGGGAGGCGTCCGGCGCGGTGTGCGTTACAGGTTGCTGGGGTTGACGGCCGAGGTCTTGACGTCCTCGCCGAACTCTTCGAGCTTCTGCAGACGGTGGTCGTTCGAGAAGATGTCCACCGGCTTGCTCGGATCCATCTTCATCATCCGCTGCAGGATGCGCACCTGCGTGACCTGGTTGTACTCCGACGAGCGTGACCGCCCAACCGTCACGACCGGCACGAGCGGTACGGCCGGAACGGTGGAGGTAGTCCTTGACGTCCTTGGCCGGCTCGTAGTGGATGACCGCACCGATGTCGTCGATGTCGATGCCCCGTGCTGCGACGTCGGTCGCAACGAGGATCTGCAGCTTGCCTTCGGCGAACGAACGCATCACGCGCTCACGGGTCTTCTGCTGGAGGTCGCCGTGGATGGCCAATGCGTCGATGCCGAGGTCCTGCAGCTTCTCGGTCGCACGGTCGCACTGCCGCTTGGTCTGGCAGAACACGACCAACTTCGGGATGCCGCGGGCGATCGCACCGATGACCTTGTCCCGGTCCATGTGGTGGATGCCGAGGAACAGGTGGCGCATGGTGCCGATGGTGTCGGTGGCCTCGTCGATCGCGACCGTTTCGGGATCGGTCTGGTAGGCCCGGATGAGGTGGCCGACGTCGCCGTCGAGCGTGGCGGAGAACAGCATCGTCTGGTTGCGGTTGCCGCAGTGACGCAGGATCCACTCGACCTGCGGCGTGAAGCCGTCGTCGGCCATGCGGTCGGCTTCGTCGAGCGTGACGATCTGGATGTCGTCGAGGCTGATCTCGTCGGACTTGATGAGGTCGATCAGGCGCAGCGGGGTGGCAACGACGATCTCGACGCCTTCGGCCATCTCCTCGACCTGGTGGTGACGAGACGCTCCGCCGTACACGGGGATGACCTTCATGCCGGCCTGGGCAGCGACGGGCTGGAGCACTTCGGCGACCTGAACGGCGAGTTCACGGGTCGGCACGAGCACGAGGCCGAGCGGCTTCATCGGCGCCGCTTTGTCGGTGATGCGAGCGAGCATCGGGATACCGAAGGCGAGGGTCTTGCCGGAGCCGGTCTTGCGCGCGACCGCAGACGTCTTTGCCGGTCATGGCGACCGGGATCGCTTCGATCTGGATGTTGAACGGCTGCGCGAACCCGCAGGCGGCGAGGCCGTCGTCGATGCGGGCGGGAACGCCGAGTTCGAAGAAACCGGTCGGTGCCTCGACCGGAGGCAGCGCATTGATGGACGTGAGATTCGACGTGTTGACGTGGTCACGATCGTGCGAGTCATCAGATCGTGTACGCCGGCCGCGGGGTGCTCCCCGCCGGGAATTGTCATGAGTCATGTTGAACCCAGCGTATCGCCGCAGCGGGGCCGACGACGGGACGCCAGCAACAGCGCCAGACCGGCTCCGAACATCGCGAAGGAGATCGGCACGATCCGGGACGACGAAGACGAACCCGTCCGTCAGAACGAGACCGCCGAGCGTTCTGCTACGATTCGGTCCGATGACGAGTTCGAACACGCGCCTTCTTCTGCTTACGTAGGGCGAGCGATCCATACGTCGCGTTCGCCCGCAGCCCCCGCCCCTCGGCCGGGGGCTCTTTCATTTTTCACGCCATTTCACTCACGCTCATCCGCCGGTCGATCGACCGACACCAACTCCGGAGAAGTCCATGCCACCGCAACCCAGCAACCCGACTCGGATGCCTTTCGACAAGTACGCCCCGTTCGTGCCGATCGTGCTCGAGGACCGCACCTGGCCGAACGTCACCATCGCCGCTGCGCCGACGCTGGTGCTCGGTCGACCTCCGCGACGGCAACCAGGCGCTGATCGACCCGATGGACCCGGCCCGCAAGATGCGGATGTTCGACGAACTCGTCGCAGATGGGCTTCAAGGAGATCGAGATCGGCTTCCCGTCCGCGAGCCAGCCCGACTTCGACTTCCTGCGCCAACTGATCGAGGAGGACCTGATCCCCGACGACGTGTGGATCCAGGTGCTGGTGCAGTGTCGTGAGGAGCTGATCGAGCGGACCTACGAAGGCCTCGCCGGTGCCCCACGCGCCATCGTGCACTTCTACAACTCGACCAACCCGCTGCAGCGCGAGGTCGTGTTCCGGATGGACCAGGCCGGCATCAAGGAGGTCGCGGTCGACGGCGCCGAGCTGTGCAAGGCCGCCGAGGCCCGACTGCCCGCACGCGCCGACGGCTCGGCCACCGAGATCCGCTACGAGTACAGCCCCGAGAGCTTCACGCTCACCGAGCCCGACTACGCGATCGAGGTGTGCGAAGCGGTGATGGACGTCATCGAGCCGACGCCGCGACGACCCGATCATCCTCAACCTGCCGGCAACGGTCGAGTGCTACTCCCCCAACGTGTACGGCGACGTGATCGAGTGGTTCGGTCGAACCATCAGGGACCGTGACGTCGCGTGATCGTCTCGCTCCACCCGCACAACGACCGCGGGTGCGCCGTCGCCGCCGCCGAGTTCGGCGTGATGGCCGGTGCCGACCGTGTCGAGGGCACCCTGTTCGGCAACGGCGAGCGCACCGGCAACGTCGACGTGGTCAACCTGGCGATGAACCTGTTCATGAACGGTGTCGACCCCGAACTCGACATCTCCGACATCGACAAGCTGCGCCGCGTCGCCGAGTACTGCAACCGGCTGCCGGTCTCCCCGCGGCACCCGTACGTCGGCGACCTCGTCTACACGGCGTTCTCGGGCAGCCACCAGGACGCGATCAAGAAGGGCCTCGATGCCCTCGACGCGCACCGCGACCCCGACTCGGGCGAGTACGGGACCTTCGCCGTGCCGTACCTGCCGATCGACCCGAAGCACGTCGGCCGGTCCTACGAAGCGGTCATCCGGGTGAACAGCCAGTCCGGCAAGGGCGGCGTCGCCTACGTGATGAAGACCGAGCACGGCTTCGACCTGCCACGGCGTCTCCAGATCGAGTTCTCCAAGACGATCCAGCACGTCACCGAGGACACCGGCACCGAGATCGGACCCGGCGTGATGTGGGACCAGTTCCAGGCCGAGTACCTGCCGGCCGACACCGAGCTTCGTGCTGCGCTCGCACGAACTGAACACCAGCGCCGCCGACGACGACGGCCGCACCGTCATTCAAGCTCAAGTCGAGGTCGACGGCGACGCGTCGTCGATCCGCGGTGAAGGCGACGGTCCGGTCGAAGCGTTCGTGGCTGCACTCGTCGCGCGAGTTCGGTGCGACGGGTCGGGAGCGACTTCGACGTCCTCGACTACGCCGAGCACGCGATCGGCCAGGGATCGGACACGATGGCCGTCGCGTACCTCGAGACGGTCCGCGCCGACGGCGAGATCCGGTGGGGAGTCGGGCGAAGCCCGAACATCACCACTGCGTCACTCCGTGCGGTTCTGGCAGCGTTCGAACGTCAGGCCGCGGTGAGCTGACCCGACTACTGTCCCGAGAATGGGATGGCTCACCACCGCACTCCGACGCTCGCTCTGGCTCGTCCTGATCTCGGCTGCCGGTGGCGCAGTCTGGGCCTGGCGACGCGACACGGCCGATGCGTCGGCGCCCGCGCCTGCGGAGTGGCCGCCGTTGTCCACCCCGCCGGCACCGGCCGCCACCACGTCAGGTGACTCCGCCGCGTCACGAAAACTCAGCCGCATCAGGTGACTCGGCCGCGTCAGAATACTCAGCGGCGTCCGTGGTCAACGCACTCGTCGATGCGCCGGAAGCGCGTTCGGCGGACCGCTCGACCGGTGGGTGGGCGGACCCCCTCGAGGACGGGTCCTGCCCGGTCAGCCATCCGGTCAAGGCCAACGACAACTCGGGCATCTTCCACGTGCCGGGTGGACGGTTCTACGACCGCACGAAGCCCGAGCGGTGCTACTCCGACGCGGACGCAGCAGTCGCCGACGGCTACCGTCGAGCAAAGAACTGACCGCCAGCTTCGTCACCGAACACAGGGGCAACACCATGAAGGTTTCCGTCGACTTCGATCTCTGCGCTTCCACCGGCGCATGCATGCAGGTGTGCCCGGAAGTGTTCGAGGTCCGCAGCGACGGCTACCTCTACGTCCTACAGGAAGAACCCGGCGCCGAACTCGCCGACAAGGTGAACGAAGCTGCGGACATGTGCCCCACAGCCGCCATCACGGTCACCTGACTGACTGCAGCCAGCCCGTCCGGGCCGATGCCCGAAACGACTGCGGGTCGCCAATCGTCGGGAACCAAGGGCTCCGTTGATCCGTCTGAGAGACATGAGGTCGTCTGTCGTCTGCGTGTGCGCGGCGCTGCTCGTGGCGTCGTGTACGGCATCGGAGCGGTCGAAACCCGACCCTTCGATGCCCACCACGATGGTCGGATCTTCGGTGCCCTCGACCGACGTTCCGACCAGAGGCGATCCGCTGCTCATCGACCCCGATTCGCACACGGTCGGCGAGCTCCGTTCGGTCGCAGACTTCGAGCAGGTGGCCAGAGACGGCATCGCCGGTCAGTCGGTGGTGAAGTTCTCGATCACCGAGTTCTCCGCAGATCCCCGGATCGAGTGGCTCGACAGCGGCTTCTACACACTGCACGACGAGTGGTACTGGTTCCAGCTGCTCAACGGTTCCACCGTCCGAGGCTTCGACACGACCCCGGCCGACGTCGACGGAGCACCGTTCGACACGATTGCCGAGGTGTACGACTGGGCCGACTCACGTCGAGCGGCGCTGCCCCTCGATCTGCGTTTCACCTCGTTGGATCGGCTGTACTCGCAGAACTTCTACGACGAGGCGGTCGACGCATCACCGACCCGCTCCATCGGTCTCGGATCACTGATCAGGTCACCCGATCGCGACGGCGGGCCGGATCGGTGGCTGATCGAACTCGAGTTCAGTGACGACGCCACCGCCGCCCAGATCGCCACCTTCTTCGACGTGGTCGGCGAGTCCGTCCCCGACGACATCGCCGACGGTCTGTTCTGGGTGCCGCGGTCGAGGTCGCAGGAGCAGATCGCCGCCGAGATCGAGGCGGGCGGCGGCGAGCACCGCGCGCAGATCGTGCGGTACGACGAACTCGCCGAGCCCGGTGACGTGCAGGTGTACTCCCCTGCGATCGCCGCCGGACGCATCCTCGTCGTGACCGATGGCGGCCGCTGGTCCCTCGGCGATGCCGGGCCGGACGACATCGTCGCGATCGACCGCGCACCCGACGACCTGCCGCCCGGCAACGGCCTGATCACCGGGACGCCACAGACGCCGCTCGCGCACGTGAACGTGCTGGCGCTCAACCGTGGTATCCCCAACGCGTACCTCGCGGGCCTCGCCGACGACACCACGATCGCCCAACTCGGACGGGTCCGCGCCAAGGTCCTCGTCCGCACGACGGCCACCGGCGAGTTGGAGATCATCCCGCTCACCGACGAGGAGTACGACGGCTGGCACGCCACACAGCGACGTGAGGAGATCTCCGTCGAGCCGGTCGATCTCGCTGCACTCGAGTACACCGAGACGTTGGCGGGCCTCGTCGCCGACAGGCCGACGACGTCCGACCTCGACGAGCTGCGACGCGAGATCGGCGGCAAGGCGGCAGGCTTCGTCGAACTCTCAATCACCGGCACCACGACGATGCCGACCGACCCGATGGCCATCACGGTGCGCCCCTACGTCGAGCACATGGTGCAGTTCGACGACGTCGTCGATGCGCTACTGACCGATTCCGATCTCGACTCACCTCGCCTGCGTCACCTCGTCTTGGAAGGACGCGAGGCCTTCGACGAGCGCTACGACACCGAGCGCGACGCCACGCTCGCCGACGAATTCGCCGCCGATCATCGGGCCGGCTCGCCGATCGGCGACGCACTCGCCGCCGACGGATTCGTCGAGCTGATCAGGTCGAGCAGGATCGAGCCCGGCACGCTGACCCGGCTGTCGCTCGCCGTGTCCACGAACTTCGCCGATCTCGACCCGTCACAGGGCCTCCGTTTCCGGTCCTCCAGCACGGTGGAGGACATCGAAGGCTTCAACGGCGCCGGGATCTACGACTCCAACACCGGCTACCTCGACCCGACCGTCCTTTCCGACACCGACGATCACGAGCGCACCGTCGAGCGAGCGATCCTGCGCACGTGGAGCTCGTACTGGAGCGCCACGGCGTTCGAGGAACACGATCGCGAGAACGTCGACCATCGCAGCGGCTCGATGGCGGTACTCGTCCACCCCCGTTTCGACGACGACCTCGAGATCGACAACGGCGTCGCCACATTCGCGATCAACCCGAACGCTGCGACTGCGTTGGAGATGGTCGTGAACGTGCAACTCGGCGACACCAGCGTCACCAACGACGACAACGAGGACGGTCTGCTCCCCGAGATCGTGCGCGTGGTGCTCGACGCCGAGAGCAGAACCCCGTCGATCGAGCGGGTGGCGACATCGAGCCTTGCGGACGGCGACGCCGTACTCGACGACGAAGACCTGTTGGCGCTCTTCGAACAACTCCGCAGTGTGACGATTTCCTGGCTCGACCGGGCGAACGCTGAGTTGGCCGACGGACGACGCAGCTCGACGCTCACGCTCGACTTCGAGTTCCGCGAGATGGCCGAGGGCTGGCCGGCGCGAGCAGATGGCACGGTCGAGCCGAGCCGGATGGTCGTCAAGCAAGCCCGCACACTCGACCCCGGACTGCGCGGCATGCGTTTCGAACTGCTCGCCTTGCCGATTCCCCGAGATGTGCTTTCCCGTGCCGTCTCGGCTGTCGAGTACAGCTGCGCGCCGACGGGCGACGTGGGCGTCCGGATCTTCACGGACCCGCTCGCACGGGTGGACCTCGGATACGCCGACACCCCCTTCGAGCTCTGGGGCGCTGGAGCGTCACTGACCGATCTACGCGGTGACGTTCCGGTCACCGACGCGACGCCGGATGGTCTGGACGAGGCGGACTGTGTGCTGCGTGACGTCATCTCCCATCCGACCCGCTACCTGCTCGACGTGCTCGCCACCCGCTGATCTCCCGCCCCGCCCCGCCCCGAACCCTGTAGCGCCCCCGCCCGGCACCATCGCTACAGGGTCCGGTACCGCTGGGGGTAGGTTGCCTCCGTGGGGTTCCATGCGCAGCTCGAACGGTCCTGGTCCGCTGCCGGATCGATGCTCTGTGTCGGGCTCGACCCCGATCCCGAGAGGTTCCCGGCATCGCTCGGCGACGGGCCCGAGGCGATCGAGCGGTTCTGCCGTGAGATCGTCGATGCGACTGCCGACATCGCCTGCGCCTTCAAGCCGCAGATCGCCTACTTCGCGAGCCAACGAGCCGAGACAGCGCTCGAGGGCGTGTGTGAGTACATCCGCTCCGAGCACCCGCAGGTGACGCTGATCCTCGATGCGAAACGCGGCGACATCGGCTCCACGGCCGATCACTACGCCCGCGAGGCGTTCATTCGGTACGGCGCTCACGCAGTGACCGTCAATCCGTACCTCGGCACCGACTCGATCACCCCGTTCTTCGATCCGAAGAACAATCCCGACGGCGGTGGAGCGATCATGCTGTGTCGCACCAGCAACCCCGGCGGCGACGACTTCCAATCGCTGGTCAGCGACGACGGTTCGGGGGCAAAGCCGCTGTACGTCCACGTGGCCGAGCGGGCTGCGAGCGAGTGGTCGCAGCTGGGCGACTGCGCACTCGTGGTCGGCGCGACCTACCCGACGGAACTCGCCGACGTCCGTTCCATCGTCGGCGACATGCCGCTCCTCGTCCCCGGCGTCGGCGCCCAGGGCGGCGATGCCGGCACCGTGAGGGAACACGGTGCTGCGGCGAGCGGCCGCGGCCTGATGGTCAACTCCTCGCGGGCGATTCTCTACGCCAGTGACGGCGACGACTTCGCCGATGCCGCGCGCGCCGAGGCCCAGCGCACCGCAGCCGCGCTCTCCTGCTGAACGCAGGTTCGCACCAGGCACGAACCCGACCGTCAGTCGAAAACGCAGCCGAGGCCATCGCCAGCCGCCTCTCGGGTCGGTGGTCCCGTGCCATCGGCCACGACCCCGGGGCCGCCGTTGATCGCTGCGGCGGTCTCCCAGACGGCGCCGGACCAGCCGCCCTGATCGTCGATCTCGACGAGCATGGCCCAGTCGGACGCGGTGGCGAGCGCATCGACGGCAGGCTGACCCGCCGCCGGGTCGCCAGCATCTTGTGCGTCGAACCAGATGTCGAGCCAACCGCAGGTCACGGCGCTGCTGACCCGAGCGATCTCCTGATACCGATCGCGCGAACCCGGCTGTTCCCGCAACACCTGGGCGTCGAAGTCGGGCGGGATCGGC
This sequence comes from Ilumatobacteraceae bacterium, assembly GCA_963797925.1. Classification (GTDB taxonomy): domain Bacteria; phylum Actinomycetota; class Acidimicrobiia; order Acidimicrobiales; family Ilumatobacteraceae; genus Ilumatobacter_A. Next base: position 431,616 of record CAWCQZ010000005.1, read on the forward strand.
ACGTCGACGAGCAATGCATCGACGACCTCGGCTCGGTTCGCCGGCGTCACCAGTTCGCCGCCGGCGCCCGGCGTCAGCTCGTTCACGACCTGGATCGCGAGCAGCGCCTCGTCGAACGCCTGCTCGGACTCGAAATTCTCGGCCATTGCGTAGAACGACCAATCACCGAGTCGCCAGTTGACCCTGAACTCGTCGGGCTGTTCCTGTGGCTCCGAGCCGACCTCGGTCTCACCGACGGTTCGCGTCGTGACCACATCGCCGGCGATCCGACCCAGCAGACTCGCTGCGCCACGGTTCTCGCCGACGACCTCGATCTCCGTGCCCTCCGGCGAACGGAAACGGGTCGAGAAGGTCGAGTGTTCGGGGTAGTCGGGAGTGAGCCATTCGGTCCAGCCTTCCGGACTCGCCACCGCGTTCGAGCCGTCGTTCACGGCCTCGACGTATCTCCCGGCAAGGTCCAGGAACTGTTCGCGTTCGATGCGCACTCCGTTGAGCCGGGCGACGCCTCCGTCCTCGAGCGGGACGAACAGGAGAGAGATCGATCCGGCAAGGTCCACTGAATCTGTGCCCTCGTAGATCTCGAGTGAACCCGTTGCATCGCCGAACTCGACCGGTTCGCCGTCGTCGAGGAGTTCGTCGACCGTGAAGCCACGTTCGCCGCCCTCGTCGACGATCGATCCGGCGAACAAGGGTGCGTCGTACGTCTGGCCGGGGCCGACCAGGATCAGTGCGTCCTCGAAACCGCCGGAGGACGGGAGGCCCGCCTCGCTGGAGGCGTACGTGGTCTCCCACCCGGGCAGTTCGAGCAGCGGCAGATCGCGTCGGTCGATCTCGGTGGTCAGCAACTGGCCGAACTGGCCGTCGGCGATCAGGTCGGCGACCTCAGCGTCGGGCGTGGTTGCCTCGTCGGGCTCGGCTGCGGGAAGCGGAACTCCCACCGAATCGGTCGCCTGCGGCGCCGGTTGGGTGGCGGCGGGTCGGTCGATCGGGTCGCGCTCGTCGCCACGAACGACCATCACGCCACCGACCCCGACAGCGACGAGTGCCGCGGCTGCTGCCACCGGAATCAACCGGGAGCGTTGCGACGGTGGTCCGGGCCGGAGGTCGTCGAAGTCCGGTGCGGTCGGAGCGGACCGAACGATCTGGTTCAGCATGTCGTTGATGCGATCGTCGAGATCGGAGTTGGCGTTCATGAGAGCAGTTCCTCCAGCTGGGTGCGTGCGTTGGTGAGATCTCGCTCGACGGTGCGCAGCGAGGTGTCGAGGGTGGCGGCGACCTGGGTCGGTGTGAGATCGGCCCAATAGGTCAGGTGGATGACGGCGCGCTGGCGCACGCTGAGGGTGCGCAGCGCCGTCATCAATGCGGGGTCGACGAGTTCGTGTTCGAAGTCGTCGCGCCGGTACACCCGCAGCTCGCGGTTGTGGCGGCGGTTTCGTGAGCGCCGAGTGGAGTGCGCCTCGTTCACGAGGATGCGATACAGATACGCCCGCTTGTTCTGCACCCGGATCCATGCGGGTGCCGTGATCGCTCTGATCACCGCAGCGCCGAGCAGATCCTCGGCGTCGGACGGTCCCACCAGTGTCGTGGCGAAACGGATGAGCTCGGGAGCGAGTCGTTCGTAGATCTCGGCATCCGTGTCTCCGGTCGACGTCGCGTCTTCGGGACGTCTCACGGGGACGTCGTCGCGTTCACGTTCGTGCGAGACGGGTCGCACAGGTTCTCCGAGCATGTCGATCACATCGTTGTGACGCCGCCGACGACGATCCACCGCCACCGACTCGCCTCACGATCTCGATCGACCGACACGATCGGAACCCGTGCACGACGGCCGAGGGCGAGTGTGTCGTTGCTGAGTTCACGAGGTGCAGACAGTCAGGGTTGGGACGGCTGGCCTGTTCAGAGGTCCAGATGGGCGGCGGCATCGTCGACCGTGCCCGACTCGACGATCAGTCGGAATTCGTCGTCGGTCCTGAGTGCGTCAGCCCGCGCAGAGAGTTCTGGATGGTGTCGGCGCGCAAGCTGTTCGGCGCTTCGACCGGCCGCGTGCCGCAGCGTGAACACGAGCGGGAGCAACCGTGCGAAGCGAGCGAGGTGAGCGAGGTGATCGGGCAGCGGGCCGGTGCGATCGGGCTGGCGTTCGGCCGTCAGGGTGTACTCGGACCACACCTCGTTCATCCCGACGTAGAACTCGTCGATCGCTGCGAAGTGAACGTGGGCGGTCTTGAGCTGCATGGCAGTCGCAGCACACATCAAGCACGGTTCCAGCGTCGTGTAGAGGTGCAACCCGTCGGCGTTTGGCCGATCGAGAGCCGCAAATGCGTTCATCTCGGCGTGCGCCATGAGGTTGCCGGACAACAGGCGCGGCTCCGCCGCTCGTTCGGCAACGCGATTCCGTCCAGACGTCACGATGGCTCCGTCGAACGGGTCGACCAACACGGCGCCGATGCCGAAACTGCCGCGTTTGAACGACTGCCACGCCTCGTCGAAGGCTCGACGCCAAGGAAGATCGAGAGCAGCGATGGTCAGACCGGTCACGCCACGATCATTCCACGGCCCCGACGTCACCACCGACGCCATCATATTACGTACGTGTGTTCGTAAGTAAATATTTCTTGGTCTTCCTGTTTGCTCTTTCGTCACAATACCGCTACTATTCGTCCATGGAAGCGGCCCATCTCGTCGAACGCATCGAGAGCGTCCACGTCGCTGATGCCGGCGTCGGTCAGATTGCGACGCTGATCGGTGACCTCGGCCGCATGAAAGGCTGGATCGCCAGGACCGAAGCCGCAGCAGCCCACCGAGCCGGCCAACTCGAAGCCGCCGGGCAGGCCTCGTCTGCGACTGACCTGCTCTCACGAGGCACCAAGACGTCGCGCAGCTCCGCCGAGAAGACACAACGACGCGGTGACGCGCTCGCCAACACCCCGGGTATCGAGAAGCAACTGGGCGACGGTCGCATCTCGACCGAACACGCCGACGCCCTCGCCAGCGCTGCCGGCAAACTCGACGACGAACAACGCCAAGCTCTGTTCGACCGCGACGAAGAACTCGCCGGCAAGGCCGCCGGACAGACCCCCTCCCAGTTCGCCCGCACCCTCGCTCGCGCTGTGCAGGAGATCACAGCCGACGACGGCATCGAACGCTCCGAGCAACAACGCAAAGAGGCAACCCTGTCCCACGGCATCAACGCCGACACCGGAATGGGCTGGATCCGAGCCGACCTCCACCCCGACGACTACCAAAAAGTCGAAACCCGCCTCGACGCCGAGATAGAGGCCATGAAACGGATCGCCGATTACGAAGGCCTCTCGTACGGGCAACTCGCATCGATCGCACTCGTCGGCCTGGTCACCGGCGGACGCCTCAAGGCCCAGCCGCCAGCCGTAGTGTCCGTCATGATCGACTTCGAGACCATGGTGAACGGTATCCACGCCGACACGGTGTCCGAATACGCCGACGGGGCACCCGTGCCACCCGAAACAGTGCGCCGCCACGCCTGCAACGCCAACATCATTCCCATCGTCCTCGGCTCCGACGGCATGCCCCTCGACGTCGGCCGTGGTGCACGCCACGCCACCCCCGCACAACGACACGCACTGCGGGCGATGTATCGCACGTGTGCCGTCGACGGCTGTGAGCGGACGTTCGATTCGTGCGAGATCCACCACATCATCGAATGGCTCAACCTCGGCAACACCGACCTCGAGAACCTGCTCCCCCTCTGCACGTATCACCACCACAAAGTCCACGAAGGACGATGGCGACTGCAACTCGACCCGAGCACCCGACAACTCGACGTCCACTACCCCGACGGCAGCCACCACAGCAGCTGCGTGCCCGACATCATCAGCGAACGCACCGAACACGCGGAACACCCACCGAACAAGGCCGCCTGAGCACCTGACCAGGTCGATCCGTGGTGCTCAGTCGAGCGTCATCATCGAAAGGCGATTCGATCGAAAGCAGTCTGGGCGCTCGAGTTGTGCTCGCCAATGCGCACATCGTTGCTGCGCCACAGCACTCCCAGGACCATGCAGCTCGGAACTCGATGGGCCACACCCGTGTCCTACGGGTCGAGCGCCGCTCTCGACTCGCCTCGAGTCAGGAAGCCGAGAGCGTGGTGACCGACATGATGCCCGGGGCGTTGCGGAGGTCGTCCAGCACATCGCTCGGCACCGGCTTGGTCGGAGCGATCAGCATCACGGCGCTGTCACTCTCCGGCACCCGGCTGACGTCCATGTCGGCGATGTTCACGCCGGCGGAGCCGAGCAACGTGCCGACCGTGCCGATCACGCCGGGGCGGTCGTCGTTGGTGATGACCACCATGTCGTCGGCGGGCGGCACGTCGAACGGCACGCCGTCGATGTTGACGATGCGTTGCTCGGCTCGCGGACCCGACAGGGTGCCGCTGATCGAGCTGCCGCCACCGCTGATGGTGAGCAGGTTGACGAAGTCGGCAGCCGTTGCGCAGGTGATCTCACGCACATCGAGCCCAGCGTCCTTGGCCATCTGTGGAGCGTTGACGTACGTGACCGGATCCTCGGTGAGCGAACCGAAGAAGCCCTTGAGCACGGCGAGTTCGAGGATGCGCGTGTCGTACCCGGCGATGTCGCCTTCGACACACACTTCGAGGACGTCGGGCGTTGCACCGGCGAGCGACTGGAAGAGGCTGCCCAGCCGCTCCGCGAGCGGGAGGTACGGACGGATGGTCTCGTTCGCTTCGGCCGCGTTGACGTTGACGGCGAACGGGACGAAGTCGCCTGCGAGCGCGAGCTCGACCATCGAGGCAATCGTGTCGCCAGCCTTGTCCTGTGCTTCGCGTGTGCTCGCGCCGAGGTGCGGGGTCACGACGACGGAGGGGATCTGGAAGAGCGGCGACTCGGTCATCGGCTCCGTCGAGAACACGTCGAGTGCCGCGCCGGCGACGATGCCGTCGTTGATGCAGTCGGCGAGATCCTGCTCGTGGACGATGCCGCCGCGGGCGACGTTGATGATGCGCAGCGACGGCTTCGCCTTCAGCAGCAGGTCGCGGTTGATGATGCCGAGCGTCTCGGGCGTCTTCGGGAGGTGCACCGTGAGGAAGTCGGCCTCACCGACGAGCTGATCGAGCGTCATGAGTTCGACGCCCATCTGGCGAGCCTTGTCGTCGGACACGAAGGGGTCGTAGGCGACGAGACGCATCCCGAACGCCTTGGCCCGGTCGGCAACGAGTTTGCCGATGCGACCGAGCCCGACGACGCCGAGGGTCTTCTCGAACAGTTCGACGCCCTCCCACTTGCTGCGTTCCCAACGCCCATCGACGAGGGCGGCATGGGACTGAGCGACGTTTCGTGCCGAGGCGAGCAGCAACGCCATCGTGTGCTCGGCAGCAGAGACGATGTTCGACTGCGGCGCGTTCACCACCATCACACCCTGTGCGGTGGCCGCGGTGACGTCGACGTTGTCGAGGCCGATGCCGGCGCGGCCCACGACCATCAGGTCCGAAGCAGCTGCGAGCACGTCGGCGGTCACCTGTGTGGCGGAGCGGATGATCAGAGCGGCGGCGCCCGGAATGGTCTCGATGAGTTCGTCGGGCGAGAGTCCGACTCGTACGTCGACGTCGTGTCCGACCTCGCGGAGACGATCGAGTCCGCCCTCGGCGATTTCTTCGGTGACCAGGATGCGTGCCATGGGGATCATGCCTATCGCCATCGCGGTCGGCCTCCCACCGATTGAACGAACCGTCAAGAGCATGGGTCACACCGGCGCAGCCTCTACATTTCGCCTCATGGAATCCGGCACGGGCAGATCCGACGATCGAGGCGCCGACGGCGCGCTCGACGCGGCCTCGGTCCCGGATCTTCGCGACATCGAGCACTGGTTCGTCGTGCGGGGTGTCCCGCACTTCGTCGAACGCAAGACCGATGGGTCGATGCTGGATGCCTGGACCCGCGCCCTGCCGCTGCTCGTCGTCGCCTATCTCCTCCTCGGGTTCAACGCGCTGGATCTCGCAGGGCAGACACTGGCCGAGAACGCTCTCGCCTCCGTCGCCGTGGTGGCGATGCTGATCGCGGCATGGGCGATCAGCAACCGGTTGCGCGGCGTCGAAACGTTTGCCCGACCGACCGACATCGACCCGCCCGAACTCGCTCTGTTCCTGTTCGGCCCGGCCGTTCCTGCGCTGGTCTACCGCCAGTACGGCGACGCAGCGCAGAGTGTGATCACCGCAGCGGTGATCCTCGCGCTGATCTACATCTGGTCGGCCTACGGCGTCGGCCCGTTGTTGCGGTGGGCGGCCCGACGTGGAACCCGCCAGCTCGCGAGTCTCGGCTCGCTCGTGGCCCGTGCGTTGCCGCTGCTCCTGCTGTTCAACACGTTCCTGTTCATCAACGCAGAGGTGTGGGAGTTGGCGGGCACGCTCGACGGCCCGGCCTACATCGTCGTGTTGTTCACGTTCTTCGCACTCGGCGTGACGTTCGCGCTCAGTCGCGTTCCTGGGACGATCCGCTCGGTCAACACGTTCGAGACGTGGGACGACGTGGACCATCACTTGATCGGCACCCCTGCCGAACGCCTGGTCCCCGTGCGTCCCGGCGGCGAGACGCCGCATCCCGTCGATGCCCTCCGCATCCGACAGCGGCTCAACATCGGGCTCGTCGTGCTGTTCGGTCAGGCTCTGCAGATCACTCTGGTCACCGCATCGCTCACTGCGTTCTTCGTGGGCTTCGGGTTCTTCGGGATCACGGAGGCCACGGCGATGGGCTGGACCCGCCTCGAGGACATCAACGTCTTGTTCGAGGCGCCGTTCGGTGGACGCCAACTCGTGCTGTCGGAACCGTTGATCCGCGTCGCAGCGTTCCTCGGCGCGTTCTCGGGCATGTATTTCACCGTGGTACTCACGACCGACGACACCTACCGGACCGAGTTCAGCGATGACGTCGGACCCGAGATCCGGGAGGCACTGGCGGTGCGCACGGCCTACCGTGTCGCCCGTGGCACCCATCAGACCGGTGACACCAACGGGGCGGTCGACCGGCCGTCCCGCCACCTGGCAGAGTGAGCAACCAACATGAGCACGATCGACATCAACGACGCTGACGATCCAGCCGCCGAGCTGGCGACCGGGCCGCTCGACGGCATCGAGATCCGCACGCTGCACTCGGCCGACGAGATGATCGAGCTCGGCGAGGTGTTCCAGCAGGTGTGGGGCTCACTGACTCAACTCGTCACCATCGAGATCCTCATGGCGGTCACCCACTCCGGCGGCTACGTCAGTGCCGCCTACGAGACCCGTGGCGGGGGCGAGCGGATGCTCGGCGCGTCGGTCGCCGTCCTCGCTCGCCACCACGGCCAACCAGCGCTGCACAGCCACATCACCGGTCTGCTGCCCGGTGCCCGTCGCTCCGGTCTGGGTCGGGCGATGAAGATCCACCAGCGCGACTGGGCCGCGGCGAACGACATCGACTGGATCGTGTGGACGTTCGACCCGCTGGTGCGTCGCAATGCGTGGTTCAACATCTCGGTGCTCGGCGCCGAGGCGCACGAATACCTGCCGTCTTTCTACGGGAAGATGACCGATTCGATCAATGCCGGCGACGATTCCGACCGACTGCTGGTCGCCTGGGCGGTCGACGATGCGTCGCCCGGTCCGGCCGACCCGGCCGAGGTCGTGGCGAAGGGCCACCTGCTCGTGCCGACGCCGGAGGACATCGTTGCGTTGCGACGAACCGATGCGAGCGAGGTCGCCCGATGGCGCAGTGAAACGCGAGAGGCGTTGCAGACGGCGCTCGACGGCGGAGGGCGGATCGTCGGGTTCACCGCCGACGGCGAGTACGTCGTCGATCCGAACCCGCAGTCCTCCCCGTCGGACGGCTCGGCGTGACCGATCTCGACGCACTGACTCCGGTCCAGGTCGAGCGAGTGGAACTGAGGCGCATCGCGATGCCCCTCGTCACCCCCTTCCGAACGAGCTTCGGCGTCGAAGATGTCCGCGACATCCTGCTCGTCAACGTCATCGGGACCGTCGAGGGCAGCGCTGTGAGCGGCTGGGGCGAGTGCGTTGCACTCGGGACACCGACGTACTCGGCCGAGTACGTCGACGGCGCTCAGCACGTCACCGAGGACCACCTGCTCCCCCGCCTCATCGGCGTGGGCCCGCTGACGGCAGGCGACGTCGGGCGCCTGCTCTCGCCCGTCCACGGCCACCCGATGGCGAAGGGTGCGATCGAAGCCGCCGTGCTCGACGCCCAGTTGCGAGCGGCAGGCCGTTCCTTCGCCGACCTGCTCGGCGTCGCAACGGCCGATGACGGCACCCCGCGCCTGATCCCGAGCGGGGTCAGCGTCGGGATCCACGACGAGGTGGACGACCTGCTCGCCACCGTGCAGGGATACATCGACGACGGGTATGTCCGCATCAAGCTGAAGATCGAACCCGGATCGGACATCGAACACGTCGCTGCGGTCCGCGAGCTGATCGGCCCCGACACACCGCTCCAGGTGGACGCCAACACCGCGTACCGTCGCACCGACGGCCAGCACCTCGCTCGGCTCGACGAGTTCGATCTCCTCCTCATCGAGCAGCCACTGCCCGAAGAGGACATCGTCGGCCACGCACTGCTGGCGGCCGAGGTCGAGACGCCGATCTGCCTCGACGAGTCGCTCGTGTCGGCCACGGGCACGGCAGACGCGATCGAACTCGGAGCGTGCGAGATCGCGAACATCAAACCCGGTCGCGTCGGCGGCTACCTCGAAGCCATCCGCATCCACGATCTCTGCGTCCGACGCGGTGTGCCGGTGTGGTGCGGCGGAATGGTCGAGACCGGTATCGGACGCGCGGCCAACGCTGCGCTCGCCGCACTTCCCGGTTTCACGTTGCCCGGCGACATCAGTGCGTCGACGCGCTTCTACGCGCAGGACATCGTCACCGATCCGATCGCGATCGTCGACGGCCACGTCACGGTCCCGACGACGCCGGGCATGGGGTTCGACATCGACATCGACGTGCTCGACTCGGTCACCACCTCGACCACCAGCATCTCCTTCTGATCGTGCGCACGGGTCTTCACCCGCTACGCGTCGATGCGACGCCAGTCGTGCAGCAGTTCCTGGTCGGTGGTGTTCCACGCCCAGTGGCAGCCGCCGAGCGGTTGGTCGCGAGCTCGGGCGACCTCGAAGCCGGCGAGGTGGCACATCAGCAACGTGCCGACGCCGCCGTGACCGACGATCACCACGTGACCCGGCGAGTCCGGCCGGAGAAGGTCGTCGAGGTGACGGACCATGCGCTCCGATGCGTCGATCGCTCGCTCCCAACCCGACGTCGACGCCGTCGGACGTGAGAACAATTCGTCGGCGAGTTCCTCGTGGCGTTCGTGGGACACGTATCCGGTCGACGACCGGTCGATCTCCCCGATGCCGTCACGGATCTCGACGTCGATGCCCGCCACCGTCGCCAGGATCTCGGAGGTCTCCACCGCCTTGGTTTCGGGGCTCGACACGATCCGAGCGATGTCGGTGGCCCACGGCCTGCCGGCTGCTGCGATCGCTCGAGCCCGCCCGGCGTCGCTGATCGACCAGAGCGGCACCGGAGTCGATGGGTCGACCGACACGTCCGGATGCGAGACGTATCGCAGGATGCCCATCGATCAGCCGCACCCGTCGAAGTTGGATTCCGTGCCGGCGAAACCGAGGTCGCGGGCACGCTCACGGATCGACGCGAACTCCGGGAACCGGTCGAAGAACGCGAACTTGGCACCGAGGGCCGGATCGACCTCGACGTCGTAGACGTAGGCGGAGAACGTCTCTGCGAAGTCTTCCTCGGGATGCCGCGCTGCGTAGGAGCCCGTGTACCCGGCGTCGAGCTCGCAGCGATCCACTCCCTCGTCCTCGGTGCCGACCGTCCCGTCCGCCGGCAAGGTGTCGCGGATCTCCGGTGGCCAGAACTCCTGTATCCAGGCCCAGATGTACGAGTCGTCCGTGAAGCAGCCGTTCCCGTTGTAGAACGTGTCGCAGCCGGCCGATCCGAGCGCGCTGACGTCGAGTTGTTCGCCGGACCTCTGAGTGAACACATGGCTGAGTTCGTGCATCATCGTGAGTCGCAGCTCATCCGGATCGTCCTCGCCCGCCACGACGTCGACGGCGAGCAGGAAGAACGTCGAATCCTCGTCGAGGATGGTGACGAAGGCGAGGGTGTCACACGTGGAGCACGGTTCGAAGCCGGCGAGCAGGCTGATGTCCGACACGAGCTCGTTCGGAGTGACGGCGACGAGCGACTCCCACGCAGCGACGAGCCGAGGGTCGTCGTCGACGACCACGTCAGCGGGTTCGTCACCCTCGCCGGGCTGGTCGACGTAACACGGTGCCTGCAGCCGGCCCTGCACGACGAAGTGCATGGCGGTGACGATGCCCTCGTCACGCACGTCGTCGGCGTCGCAGAAGCCTCCGGCGGTGAGCTCGGCGACGAGCTCGTCGATCTCGTCCTGGGTCAGCGGCACCTCGGGCTCCGACGATGGCGGCAACTGCGCCTCGCTGTCGTCCGTGGGCAGGGTGTCGTTCGAAGGCAGGGTGTCGCCGGGAGGCGGCGAGTCGTCGGGCGGGTCCACCGGTTCGGCAGATGTCGTGGTCGGGGTCCTGTCGGAGCGAGCAGCTTCCACGCCCACCGTGCCGGGCGAACAGGCTGCGATCGTGGCAAAGGCGACCACCATCAGCGGCGACGCGATCGTTCGAGTCCTTCCCGCCGTCATCCGGGCGACGGTAACGCACCGCCATGGGGATGTCCGGACGGATGAGTACAGTCGTGCCGCATATGGCGTACCCGTTCCTGTCCCAAGAATGGATGGACGCAGCACGCGCCATCCGCGAGCAGCACGCCGACGAGGTTCCCGACGTCGCCGCCGACCTGCGGATCAACGTGGCCGTCACCGACGTCCCCTTCGACGACGAGACCGTGAACGCGTTTCTCGACACGACGTCGGGCGCGGTCGTCATGGAACTGGGCGAGCTGGACGAACCCGACGTCACCGTCACGACGGACTATCCCACCGCTCAGGCGCTCTTCGTCGATCAGGATCCGGCGATTGCGATGCAGTCGTTCATGAACGGCAAGATCAAGGTGCAGGGCGACATGATGAAACTGATGGCGATGCAGACCTCACTGCCGAGCAACGAGGCCTCGGAGAAGATCGCTCAGGAGATCAAGGACATCACCCAGCGCCCACCGGAAACCGCCACCGATTGATCAGCGAAGAAGTGCCTGGCACTTCTTCACCCGTCAGGTAGCGGTGGCGATGGGAGCGAGGGCTTCGGCCAGCGCGTCGACGGTCCAGCGCTCGGACTGTTCGACTGTTTCGGCCATCGCCCAGGTCTCCACCCGCTTGACCACTCCGCCTTGGGCGAAGAAGGTCTCGCCGTTGAACGGGCACGACTCGGTGCTGAGGTAGGCGACCAGCGGCGACACGTTCGCCGGGTCCCACTCGTCGAGGCCACCGGCACCAGCAGCCATGATGTCTTCGAGTCCGGGCGTGGCGAGTGTCAGGCGCGTCCGGGCCGCCGGAGCGACGCAGTTGCTGATGACGTCGTAGCGGGTGAGCTCCTTCGCAGCGATCTGACTGAACGTCGCGATGCCGGACTTCGCTGCGCCGTAGTTGGCCTGGCCCGGATTGCTGAACAGGCCCGACGTACTCGCCGTGTGCACGAGGTTGCGACGCTTGGTGCGACCGGCCTTGTGTTCGGTGCGCCAGTGGACCGCAGCGTGGCGGGTCGGACCGAAATGGCCTTTGAGGTGAACGGCGATCACGTCGTCCCATTCGGCTTCGGTCATGTTGACGATGGTCCGGTCGCGCAGGATGCCGGCGTTGTTGACCAGGATGTCGAGGTCGCCGTAGGCATTCACCGCCGAGTCGATCAATCGGCCGGCGCCCTCCCAATCAGCGACGTCGTCGTCGTTGGAGACCGCCTCGCCCCCGGCGGCGCGGATCTCCGCTGCGACCTCGTCAGCAGGTGTGGCGTCGCTACCCGACCCGTCGTTGCTCCCACCGTGGTCATTGACCACGACGCGAGCCCCGAGCGATGCAAAGAGCAACGCATGTTCGCGGCCGAGACCGCGACCGGCTCCGGTGATGATGGCGACCCGTCCATCCAGTGACGTCATGCGAGCACCGTAGTGATCCATCGGGAGCGAACTTCAATCCCGCTGCGCCCGAAGACCTGTGCGTTCAGGAGTCGATCACAGGAAGACCAGGTCGATCGCCTGTCCCCGACGGAACAGCGCTCCGGCCGCGACGTCTTCACCGTCGACGGTGGCTTCGACGAACGTGCCGTCGGTGGTGCCCAGCAGACTGCCCACCGTGAACCCGCTGTCCACGAGGAGGGTCTGTGCGTCGGTGAACGTCAAGCCGTCGAGCGTCGGGAACTCGATGCGATCGGGCCCCTTCGAGACCTGCACGGTGACGATCGCGCCTCGCTCCACGGATGACTCCGCTGCGAGATCCTGACTGACGATCGCTCCCGCCGGGACGTCTTCGCTGAAGACGTCCTCGCCCTGTGACAGACCCAACTGCAATGCGTCGAGCGTGGCGGTCGCCTCCTCGATCGTCTGGCCGACCAGGGCAGGCACGCCCCGGGGCTCGGGGCCCTTCGACAACGTCATCTCGATGGTCCCGCCCGGCAGGATCTGCGCTCCGGCGACCATGCTCGAGTCGGCATCGCCCTGCACCTGCCACGAGATCACCGAACCCACTGCGGTGTCCTCGGAGAATTCGGGCTCGGGGCCCTCGACTCCGATCAACCCGAGCGAGGTGAGCTGTGTCTGCGCTGCGGCGAAGGGCAGTCCGTCGAGCTCGGGGAGCAGGCGGAACTCCGGCCCGGCACTGAGCACGAGGGTGAACCCTTCTCCTTCCTCGAGTTCGACTCCTGGCCCGGGAACGGTCCGAATGACCGTGTCGACTTCGGGGAACGAGTCACTTCGTTCCATCTCGACCGTGATCTCCCAGTCGTTCCCGGCGATCTGGTTGAGCGCTTCGTCGTCGGGCACCCCGGCGAGCACGGGGACAGCGAAGGACTTGGGCTGCAGCAGCAGCGAGCCGACGTAGCCGAGCGCGCCGAGGCCGATGAGCAACAACAGGACCAGCAGGATGATCGGTGCCCGCCGCCGCCGACGAGGCTCGTCGTCGTACAGGGTCGGCTCGGATGGATCGGGCGACGGCTGTGCGGCGTCGATCACCGGTGCGACGATGGTCGGCTGGCCGGCGATCCGCAGAGCGTCGTCATCCTCCTCGCTCTCGGCTTCGTCGTCATCGTCGTCCTCTTCGTCGACGGCTTCGTCGACGGCTTCATCGACGGCTTCGTCGTCGGCTTCATCGACGGCTTCGTCGTCGGCTTCATCGACGGCTTCGTCGTCGGCTTCGTCGCGGGGCACGACGGGAACGAGGAGCGTTTCGGCGAGCGCCGCATCGTCGACCGGGTCCGCCTCCGGTTCCGGTGCCGACGCTGCTGCGGATGCTGTGTCCGGGTCTGATTCGTCGTCGAGCTCATCGATGGCAGGCGGAGCGTCGTCCGGCTCGACCGGCTCTGCGTCCGTCGTCGATTCGACTGGCGTCTCGGGCTCGGTTGCTGCGGACGCTGAGTCGGTCTCGGCGGCGATCTCGTCGACAGCATCGGTCTCGTCGACAGCATCGGTCGCTTCGCCAACGTCGGCGTCGTCGTCGTCCGCTGCGCCAGCCGCGTCTTCGTCTGCAGCGCCGGCTGCGTCCGGCAGTTCCGGTTGGCCTTCGGGCTCGGACGCAGCGTCCGTCGAGTCGGCGTCGGGAGCACCCTCGACGACGGCGGGCTCGGTCTCGTCGGCGGACGCGTCGACGACGGCGATGTCATCGGCGATGTCCAGCTCGTCGGCGCCATCGTGAGCGGCGTCATCGTGAGCGACGGCATCGTGAGCGACGGCATCGGCGGGCACGGCGGCGGCCGGCACGGTGGGCGCAGACGCGGCGGCGGCTGCGGTGTCCGCGGCGGTGGCCGCAGCGACTGCGGCCACAGCAGCGGCCGCTCCCGCGATCGCAGCGGCGTTCGACTCGTCGACGCCCGCCAGTCCTGGTGCTGGTGCAGGTCGCTCGACGCCGCCGGTCGGGTCCGTCGGGCGACGCATCGCAGTGGTGTCGAACTGACCGGTGGACAGGATCGGGATCGGCTCGGGCTTGGCCAGCTTCGGTGCGGCCTGGACGAGCGCCCGCCCGAACTCGGCGGCGGTGAAGCGCTCCGGAGACTCGGGGCGCCCGGCGCGCTCCAGCACCGACGCCAGTGCTCCGAGGTCGGCAGAGACGGGGAGCAGCTTGTCGACACGGCCGGCGAGGGTGGCCACGGTCGAGTCGGCGGCGAACGGCACCGAGCCGGTGACCGCTTCGATCATCACCAGCGCGAGCGCGTACACGTCGGTCTTCGCGTCGATCGGGAGCCCGAGCGCCTGCTCGGGGGATGCGTACCGCGCGACGTGAGTCGGCACGGCGGACGCATCGGCCCACGCCGGTTCCGCCAGCAGGCGGGCCATGCCGAAGTCGACGACGCGCACTCGCCGGTCCGCTCCGAACACCATCTTCGACGGCGTCAGCTCGGTGTGGAACAGGCCCTTCTGGTGCGCAGCGTCGAGCGCCCGGCAGGCCTCGAGGCCGATCACGAGGGCTTGCCCCGGCGACAACAGGCGGCCGCGGTCGAGGAGATCGCGCAAGCTGCCACCACCGAGTGCATCCACGGTCCAGAACACCGTCGACTCGCCGCCGAGTTCGATCTCGCCCCAATCCATCACCGACGCGATGTTCGGGTGGGTCAGCGCATGCGAGACCTCGGCGAGCTTGCGGAACTTGCGGCGGAACTCCGCGTCGGCCGAGTGCTCGGGCCGCACGATCTTGACCGTGACCGGACTGTCGGACTCGATGTCGATCGCATCGACGAGCACCGTGTTGGCCCCCGTCGACACGACGCGAGCGACCCGATAGCGGCCCGCGAGTACATGCCCATCGAGGGCGCCACCGCCCGATTTTCCGCGTTGTCGATCGACGTTTTCCACCAGCCCGGACGTTATCGCCTGCACGAACTTCGGCGAGGCCAGGCAGACTGGGATGGTGAGCGACACGGACCTCGATCCCGGCGACGCAACGGATTCCTCGGCGCCCGCCGTTCCCGAGAACCTGCCGGCCGACGGCGACGACGGCGACGAAGCCGTTGCCGAGCCCAAGCGTCGCAGGTTCGACTGGGGCCTGATCGCCGCATGCCTCGTCATCGCAGGCGGCCTGGTCGCCATCGGCTGGGGTGTCAGTTCGGCGATCACCGGATCGGATGGCATCGATCGCCCCGACGCGATCGAGGACCTCTCGCCCGTCGAGAACGCCCAGCAGGCGTTCCAGCAGGAACAGATCATGGTCGACCTGCAGTTCGGCTACGAAGCGGCACTGGTCGTCGACGGCATCGAATTGCCCACCGAGCGACTCGGCGCGTTCTCCGGCGACCTGTCACCGGACAACGCCGGCGTGCAGGTGTCGGCGCCGCCGACCGCCGTGTTCGACCGCGGCAACTCGATCATCACGTTCCGTCCCAGCGACGATGCGTTGATCGAGAGCTACAGCGAAGGCCGACACTCGGTCCAGGTGATCTACTGGAAGATCGACGAGGGACGCGAGACCGCTCGCAGCTACCGCTGGTCGTTCGACGTCGTCTGAGTCGTCGGCAATCGACCTCGTCGATCGTCAGCGAACCGAGGCGAGCAGCTTGGCAGCCCGTTTGGAGACCGATGAGCGTCGGTCGTCGACGAGGCGTTCGAGGTGTGGAGCCAGCCAGTCGCTCAGGAGTCGATCGTCTCGGGACCAGTCGTGAAGCACCTGCATGGTGGTGTTCAGCACGATCCAGTCGTCGTGATCGGCGAGGTTGTTCTTCATGATCTCGACGGATCGTGCACGTTGCGCTGACGTCTGCAACTTCTTCGTCAGGTCGAAGAGCAGCGCCAGTGTCCACTGCGTGGACGCCTGGTCGATGGCGGCGACGTCGGTCTGCAACCGATCCATCAGCGCGATCGTCCACTCGGGGTGCTCGATGGTCACTCGCTTCATCGCACTCGAGACGCGCAGCCTGACGACGTCGTCGTCAGAGAAGTAACAGTCGTAGAGGTCGGCGAGTGCCGACTGATCAGCGAGCACCAGATCCACCACCTCGACGGTCCGACCCAGCGAGTTCGGGTGGCCACCGGTCAGCATCGCTTCGAACTGTCCGGCAGTCACTGCCGGCCGCCGTTCGTCACCGGATCATCGATCCGAACCGCACGATGCGGCCTTCGTCACCAGAGCTCTTGTTCCTCGTTGGAGTAGCTGCGGAACGCAATCAGGGTCTGCGTGTCGAGGACGCCCTCGATGCCGGAGATGTCCTCCGTGACCGCGGTCGCGATGTCTTCGTGGTTCTGTACACGAAGCGTGGCGACGAGCGCGACTCCGCTCCCGGCGACGGAGTGGACCTCGTGAACAGACTTCAGTTCCGAGATCTCGGGACCGAGCGCCGCGACACGTCGTGGCTCGGCGTTGATCAGTACGAAGGCGGTGATGACCGACATTGCGTTGCTCCATTCGTGCGCCTCGAAACCAGGCGCTGCGCCTTCAGTCTGATAGCAGCGCTTCGGTTTCGCAAGCTCACAGGACCTGCGGGTTCGACCGCCCCGGAGGTCCGTGGGCGCCGACCGGGCGATCAGCTGTCGTCGGTGGGTTCCGCGTCGGCCGAGGGCGCTGCTCCGGCGGCTTCACCGGTGGATTCGTCGGGTTGCTGACAGCGTTCGGGAAGGGTGCCTGTCTCGAGGAGCGCGATGAACTCGGCTTCGTCGATCACGGGCACGCCGAGCGATTCCGCTTTGGTCATCTTGCTCGCACCGGCCGACTCGCCGGCGACCAGCGCGAACGTCTTCTTGCTCACGCTTCCCGGGCTCTTGCCGCCGCGGGAGGTGATGGCATCGCTCGTCTCCTCCCGGTTGAAACCGGCGAGCGTGCCGGTCACCACGACGGCGCGGCCCTCCAGCGTCTGCGGGATCGCGGCGCGCGCCGCCGCCTCGCGCTCGGCCGCTTCGGGATCGCCGAAGTTCACACCGGCAGCGCGGAACTTGTCGATGTAGGCCTGGTTGGCCTCCTGTGAGAACCATTCGGAGACGGTCGTGGCGATGACGTCGCCCACACCGTCCACCGCGGCGAGTTCCTCGACGGTCTTCGAGGTGATCGAGTCGAGCGTGTGGAACGCTCCGGTCAGCGCAGCGGAGGCAGACGGGCCGAGGTGGCGCACGCCGAGCGACGTGAGGAACTTCGGTAGCGGGCGGTCGACGGACTTCTGTATCTCGGCGACGAGGTTCTGCGCGCTCGTCGTGCCGATCCGGTCGAGTTCGACGAGTTGCTCGACGGTGAGCGAGTACAGGTCCGCCGAGTCGCGGATCAGTTCGGCGGCGGTCAGCTTTTCGACCATCTGCTCACCGAGACCTTCGATGTCCATTGCACCGCGAGACGCGAAGTAGGCGATCTTGCCGTCGCGGGTCGCTGGGCAGTCGGGTGCGAAACAGCGCGTGTCGGCTTCGCCTTCCGGCTGCGTGAGTGGCGTCCCACAGGCCGGACAGTCGTCGGGGAACTTCCACGGTGTGCTGCCCTTCGGCCGCGTGTTCATGGCGGCCGGGCCGACCACTTCGGGGATCACGTCACCGGCCTTGCGGACGATGACCGTGTCTCCGGGGCGCACGTCCTTGACCTGGACCTGCTCGCGGTTGTGGAGCGTGGCCATGCCGACGGTGGAGCCGCCGACGAAGACCGGGTCGAGCACGGCGAACGGTGTCGCCCGCCCGGTGCGTCCGACCGACACCTGGATGTCCATCAGGGTCGTCGTGCGCTCCTCGGGTGGGAACTTGTACGCAATCGCCCAGCGGGGGGCACGTGACGTGAAGCCCAACACGTCGCGCTGATCGAGATCGTCGACCTTGATGACCACGCCGTCGATCTCGTAGTCCAACGCATGACGTTGCTCCTGCCAGTGCAGGCAGTGGTCGGCGACCTCGTCGACCGTGTCGAGGAACTCGACGTGCTCGTTCACCGGGAATCCGAGGGAGCCGATGAAGTCGAGTTGCGCACCGTGGCTCGCCAGATCTGGCGCGCCCCCCGCCGGTCCGACCTCGATCTGGCCGAGCTGATAGCTGAAGAAGGACAGCTCGCGGGCTGCGGTCTTGGCTGCGTCCTTCTGTCGCAGACTGCCCGCAGCGGTGTTGCGGGGGTTGACGAACGCCGGGTCTCCGGCTTCCGCTGCCCGCTCGTTCAGCCGCTCGAACGCTGACTTGGCCATGTAGACCTCGCCGCGCACTTCGAGGACGTGAGGCGCCGGGTGCCGTGCGTCGCCGATCTGGTGCGGAACGTCGTCGATCGTCTTGACGTTCGCCGTGACGTCCTCACCCGTGCGACCGTCGCCGCGGGTCGCCGCTCGCACGAACACGCCGTCCTCGTAGCGCAGGCTCATCGCCAGACCGTCGAACTTCAGCTCGCACACGAAGCGAGGCACGCCACCGTCGAGGCCCTTGACCACACGGTCGGCCCAGGCGCGGAGCTCGTCGCGGTCCATTGCGTTGTCGAGACTCATCATCGGCACTTCGTGCTCGACCGGATCGAAGGTTGCGCTGATCGTGCCGCCGACCTGCTGCGTCGGTGAGTCCGCCACGATCAGGTCCGGATGCTCGGCTTCGAGTTCGCGGAGCTCCCGGAGCAACGCGTCGTAGTCGGCGTCGCTGATCTCGGGATCGTCGAGCGTGTGGTAGCGCTCGTTGTGGTGGGTGATCTGTGTGCGGAGTTCGTCGATCCGCACAGCGGGCTCAGCGGTCATCGTCTGCGACGGTACCTCGCCGAACGGCCTGGACAAACGGCTCAGGCGCCGAGAGCGAGCTTGCTCGACGTCGCCTGCGTCGAGACCTTGTGGCCCAGCTCGGATGCGAGGCGTGCGACCTTGCGAGCACTCGACACCTGGTGGTGGGCGAGGCCACATTCGGGCGTGATCAAGGACTGGCGACGGATCCGTCCGGCATCGACGCCGCGCTCGACGAGTTGGCACCACACGTCACTGAGGCGCTTCCAGTAACGATCGACGCGCACCGTGATCGGGCCCGTGGTCGGCAGCGCACCCCATGCGACGACGCCACCACCGTCGAGGAATCGGCCGAGGTAACCGGCGTACTCGGCGAGGTCGTCGGACAGTGGGATCGACAGCACCTGTGGACCGGTCTCGAGCATCGTGGCGATGTCGGCGGTGCCGCAGCAGTGGATGCCGACGGCGACGTTCGAGCCGACGGCGGCCATCCCGGTCGACACCAGGTCGACGGCGATGTCGGGAGGGATGGGGAACTCGGGCGACATCAACTCGGTCATCCACGGCTCGTCGAGCAACATCAGCTGCGGGCTGTTCGGGAGCGCATCGCTCAAGGCTTCGGCGATCTGGCTGACGTGGTGCCGCACGGCGTTGGCGGCGATGGTGAACGCCTGAGCGTTGCGGAGACCGGCGCGCTGCAGGGCGATGCCGAGTGTCACCGGCCCGACGAACTGCCACTTGATCGGCTGCCCGTCCAGGTTGATCTTCGCGGCCAGGTCGAGGAACGCGCCGAGCCCGGCGAAGGCATCGGTACCGAGTCCCGTGGTGATGGGCACGTCGACGGTGAGGCCGACCGGGTCGATCGCGAAGCTGCCGTACTGTCCGAGCGACACACCGGGCAGGCCGGCGATGGCCTGCGCGACCATCCCTTCGGCGGGTGATCGCGTCGGCAGGGTCGGGACCGTGGCGATGTCGAACTCGGCAATGGCGAACGCAGCGGCGGCTGCCGGGTCGCGGTGCGGGAGGCTGCCGATCCCGACGGATCTGCCGTTGGCGAACGCTGCGAGCGCCGCGGGAAGTGCCGTGGTGGCGGTCCCCGGAGTCGGCGGGATCAGCGACGTCATCACCCCACGTTGCCCCTCAGGCGCCTTCGTCACCAAACTGTGGGATGCCCGATTCCGGTCCTTCGTCGCAACCCGTGCCACTCGGTGACACCGACGCCACCGATTCCACGGTCGCGAGCTCCACTGCGATGCTCGCTCGTGTGCTGCCCTGGGTGGCGCGCATCTCGTGGATTCTGGTCGCCGTCGTCGGTGGTGCGGCGCTCGAAGCGGGCGTCGACGGTCGGAGCGGGGCCGTGCGATGGACTGCGTCCATCGGCGGGTGGGCGACGTTCGCCGCCGTCGCCGTCGCGCTGCTCATCCCGTCGGTTCGTTCTCTGACGGTCATCCGTCTCGGTGCTCCCTTGGCGCCGGTCGCTGCCGTCGTGGCGGGCGTCGCCGGTGCGTCGGTCGCGCACGTCGCGCTGCTCGGTGTTCCTGCGATCATCGCTGTGGCGGCAATCTTCAGCGCCGAGGTGGGCCGGTGGATGGTGCAGGCCTCTGCGTACGGCGACGAGGACCGGCTTCCGCTGCGAAGCCCGGTGCCGGCCGGAACGGCTGCCGTCGTGTCGTGGGTGCTGTGGGCAGCTGCGATCATCGCCGGCCCGTTGCTGCTCGCCGCGCAGAACTGGGTTCGGCGGCATCCCGATCACGCTCCTCGCTCTCGCTGCGACGGTGCTGGTCGGCCCTCGCTGGCACAAGATGTCTCGTCGATGGTTGGTGCTCGTACCTGCAGGGCTTGTCGTGCACGACCCGGTCGTGCTCGCCGACACCCTGATGGTGCGAACCGACCAACTGCTCGGAATCGGTCTGGCGCGGACCGACACCGAGGCGGCCGACCTCACCGGCCCTGCGAGTGGCTACGCCGTGCAGGTCGACACGAATGCGACGGTCTCGACGGTGTTCGCTTTCACGCCTCAGGAGCCGAACGGCAAGGCAATCCACATGACGGGCTTCCTCGTGGCACCGACGCGACCGGGCGAAGCACTCCGCCTCGCCGCTGCACGCCGACTCCCCATCCGCTGACGCCACGAGAACACCCGGGCAGCGCATGGTCAGTCGGGGTGCTGACGATCCATCAACCCTGCGATTCACCAACCTTGGCGGCTCGCAATCCAACGGCGCGCGATGGCGCAGGAACGTCGGAGCCCAGGCTCGTCAACACCTGCGCCTCTCGCCGGTGCATTCCGGGCGTGTGGGGGTTCAGGTCGAGGCCAGCACTCTTGACGAACACCGTTCGGCCATCGGTCAAGGTGCATCGAGCAGCTGGCCCCGGAGAGAATCCGCCACTCAGGTTGGTGGCCTCGGCGACCGGTGCCCCGGTGATCCCGTCGATGGCGTCGCGGACATGCACAGGCATGTCGTGCCACTCCGAGCGGATTCCGTGCCGACCCACCCGATCATCGAAGCACACCAGCCCTCGCCGCGCCTCCGGGTATCCGTCGCGAGCGGAGCGTTGAAGGAGCCGACGACGACGAACCATTCGGACTTCGATGTCAATTCTTCGAACATGTGTTGCTTTCTCGCAATCCAGCAGCTACCATGCTTCGCATGAACTCCGCCGAGCGGCTCGCTGTGATCGACGGCATCACCGTCGATCAGGCCGGCCCCGGCGAACTCGCCGCCGGGTTCACGAACCTGACGATCCTGCGCGGCCACCTCGACGCCAGAGAAGCCGAGTTCGCACGACGCCAGCAGGTGTTGGCCGAGACCCTCGGTGCCGCACCCGCCGTCGACGCGATGAACCGATCCGGGCGCACCAGCCGTCACGCCGCCCAGAAAGCTGCGGCACGCGCCGATGCCCTGGGCGACGCACCGCGCATGACCGAACTCCTGGAGAAGGGCAAGGTCTCGTCTGATCATGCCGACGCCCTGGCGTCGGAGATCGCCAAACTCGACAACGGCCAACGCTCCTCACTGCTCGACCGCGAAGCCGAACTCGCGTCGCACGCCGCCGCCTCGACCCCTGAGCAGTTCCGCCGCCACCTGAAGAAGACCATCCGACAACAAGCCGACGACGACGGCGTCGAAGAATCCGAGCGTCAACGCGACCAGGCGCGCATCGTGCTCGGCAGGAACGAACAGACCGGGATGGGTGAGATCCGCGGCGAACTCCACCCAGACGACTGGCAACAGATCAACCGTCGCATCGACCCCGAAGTCAAAGCACTGCGCACCCACCCCGATTTGAACGGCAAGGACCGGGCACAGCTGTCAGCAATCGCCTTGGTCAACCTCGTCGCCGGCGCCCGCTCCACCTCACGCACCCCCGCTGCGGTCGCCGTCCACATCTCACTCCCGGCGCTCCTCGACGAGCTCGGCGCCGACACGTTCGGCGAATACTCCGACGGCACACCCGTCCCTGCCGAGACCATCCGCCGACACGCGTGCGACGCACGCATCATCCCCGTCGTCCTCGACGGCCCCGGCATGCCGCTCGACGTCGGACGAGCCCAACGCCTCGCCACACCCGAACAACGCACCGCACTGCGGTCCATGTACCGCACCTGTGCGATCGACGGTTGCAACACCAACTACGACCGCTGCGAAATCCACCACCTCCTCGAATGGACCGCACATCAGGGCCCAACCGACCTGCAGTTCCTGCTTCCGCTCTGCGGATATCACCATCACCGAGCCCACGAAGGTCGATGGCGACTCCAACTCGACCCCGACACCCGAGAACTCGCCGTCACCTACCCCGACGGCACCAACCACTCCACAGCGTTGCCCGACATCCTCGACGAACAACGCACCAGACCGCCCGCTCCCCCACCCGGGCAACCAGCGGACGACCCAAAGAACTCACCACAGCAACGACCGGCACCTCCGTGTCCCGGTTCGCCATCGGCCGAAGCTGCCTGAACGATCCACGCGTCGAAATCAGCTTTCGACCTCTGTCGACGCTGCACTCGTCCGTCGCGCCATCGGCTCACCGCCGCCGGGAACGGGCCCGACGTCCAGAGTGCACCTCAGCGACAGATGCCGCCGCCGAGGACCCGGCGGTCGGTGGCGTCGTAGAACACGACGCTCTGTCCCGGCGCGATGCGTCGTTGCGGCTCGCGCCACTCGACGTGGGCGACCCCGTCGACGAGCGAGACATCGGCCAACTGCGTTCGACCGTGAGCGCTGCACTGCACGCGCAGCTCGCCGTCGACCGGTTCGGCCACCCAGCTCAACTTGGTGACGTCGAGCGACGGACGGAGCAGATCGGCATCGTCGCCGATCGTGACGACCTGGTGTGCGACGTCGACGTCGACGACGTACTTCTTGGGTCCGCCGCCCGGCAGGCCGAGGCCTTTGCGCTGGCCGATCGTGACCATCTCGACCGACTCGACGGTGCCGACACGGGCGCCGTCCATGTCGA
Organism: Ilumatobacteraceae bacterium; assembly: GCA_963797925.1. Taxonomy (GTDB): domain Bacteria; phylum Actinomycetota; class Acidimicrobiia; order Acidimicrobiales; family Ilumatobacteraceae; genus Ilumatobacter_A. The sequence goes on from CAWCQZ010000005.1 coordinate 454,902, forward strand.
CGACGTCGGCTCGGCGGAACGGGATCCGATCACCGAGGAACGACTCACGTCCGTCGGACTTCGTGATGAAGCACACGTCCTGGCTGTCGGGCTTGTCAGCGGTTCGCAGATCGATCTCAGCGGCACGGGCACGCACGTCTGACTTGTCCATCCCGCCCACCGGGAACATCGTTCGGGCGAGCTGCGCCTGATCCAGCATGTGCACGACGTAGCTCTGGTCCTTCTTGGTGTCGTGCCCGCGTTCGAGCGTCAACGTGCCGTCGGGCAGCGTCCCGATCGCCGCATGGTGCCCGGTGGCGACAGCATCGAAGCCGAGCAGTTCGGCACGCTCGGCGAGTCGAGCGAACTTCACCTCGCGGTTGCATTCGATGCACGGGTTCGGCGTGGTGCCGTTGGCGTGCGCCTCGACGTACGGCTCGACGACATGCGTGTCGAAGTCCTCGCCGAAGTTGAACACCAAGTGATCGATGTCGAGTTGCTGTGCGACGCGACGTGCGTCGTCGACGTCGGAGACGGAGCAGCAGCCGGTGTCGGAGCTTCCGCCCCACAACTTCATGGTGACGCCGACGACCTCGTGGCCGGCCTCTTTGAGGAGGAGCGCGGCAACGGAAGAGTCCACTCCTCCGCTCATCGCACACATGACCTTCATGGCGAACAGGCTAAGGGGCGAATCAGACGCACCTACCGAGACCGCAGCAACCTTGTTCGGAGGGATGAATCGAGAAGCTTCTGGGTACGTCTCGTCTCATGCAGACAAAGGACGTCGGACTGGCAGGACTACGCGGTTGGAGGAACTCGTTGGCGAACACGGTCGCACCACAGGTCGCCAAGCGTTCACCGCTCGGGGAGGACCAGGTTCGCGCCGCTGTCGGAGCGATCTTCCTGGTGCTCTCACTGATGTACGTCGTCGGAGCCCTCAAGGACCTCGTCGGCGAGACCGACTGACCCACCTCGCCGCTCTCAGCGGCGAAGCCGGGTGACCGCGGCGGTGATGGCTTCGATGCCGCGATCGACATCGGCGTCGGTGCTTGCATGGCCCAGGCTGAGTCGCAGGGCACCCATGGCCACCGAGCGGTCGACGCCCATTGCTGCGAGCACGTGGCTCGGCTCCATGGCCCCACTCGCGCATGCCGACGCAGCCGACGCGCACACGTCGGCCTCGTCGAGCAGGAAGAGCAGCGATTCGGATTCGATCCCGGAGATGCAGACGTGAGCGGAACCGGCAACCTTGTCCTCTCTCGGAATGGTCTCGATCACACCGTCGAGACCGCCGACCAGCCCGTCGACCAATCCGTCGCGTAGGGAGGTCAGCCGGGGGATCTCGGTCGCTCGCTCGTCATCGGTCGACTTCAATGCGGTGGCCATCGCCACGATCCCGGCCACGTTGTGCGTGCCGCTCCGGCGTTCCCGTTCCTGGCCGCCGCCGATGATCAGCGGATCGATCTTCGGCCCACCTCGCTCGACGAGCACACCCACGCCCTTCGGCCCGCCGAACTTGTGACCGGACAGCGCGAGCAGGTCGACATGCGGAGTGACCTCGCGCAGGTCGACCCAGCTGGGTGCTTGCACCGCATCGGTGTGGACGAGCGCTCCCGGCGCATGACGTCGCACCACCCTGGACACGGCGGCCAGGTCGTTGATCGAGCCGACCTCGTTGTTCACCGTCATGACGCTGACGATCGCCACCGCGACGTCGCGACCAGCGAGATCATCGAGCGTCGTGGCCAGCGCGTCGAGGTCGACACGCCCGACTGCGTCGACGCCCACGACCACGCCGCTGTGGTGCTCGACGACTTCGAGCACGGCGTGGTGCTCATCGGCCGGGCACACCGCGACTCCGGATGAACGGGCGATCGCTCCGGTGATCGCCATGTTGTCGCTCTCGGTCCCGCATCCTGTGAAGACGACGTCGTTCGGTCGACAACCGAGCACCGAGGCAACGACATCGCGTGACTCGTCGATCGCCTTGCGTGCCTGGCGAGCGAAGCGATGCGAGCCCGAAGGGTTGGCGTACGACGTGGCGAGGAACGGCATCATCGCTTCGATCGCCTCGGGTCGCATGGGTGTCGACGCCGCATGGTCGAGGTATGTGAGGCTCATCGCCACCACCAACCGTCGCCGCCGGGGCCGGGAGTTCCGGGCATGCCCGGCTGCTCGGGGCGAGCAATCGAAGCCGGCACACCCGCCGCCCGGCCCGGGCCGTTACGACGCTGGTACCTCGCCATGGCGCAGATCAGGAAGACCTCGGGAGCTACGAATTGTGGCGGTTGATGATGGATCCGTTCGGCCAGTCGGTTGGCCAGGTCACGCGCGAGCGTGGCGCGAATCGGCGTCGACAGCGACGTTCCTCGAGTCAGGAACGACCGGATCACCGTGTACTGCTCGACCGTGATCGCCGTGGGGTCGATCGTCGCCGCGTACTGCTCGAGTCCGGGAGGCGGACTGAACCACAGCGCAGGAGTGGCAACGTGCTTCTCCGGGTCGCGGATCACCATCGTCCCGGCGATCAGGTCGCCGAGTCGCTGGTGACGCGGGGTGAGCAGCACGAACAACGCACCGGTGACACCGCCGGGCGGGAGCAGTCGATCGACGACGCCGCCCATTGCTCGCAGCGTCGCGTCGCGCAGTCGGATCGGCGCACCGTCGGTCGTCACCGCCCGCAAGCCGAGGGCCATCTTCCCCGGGGTGCGTCCTCGCAACCACGTCTCGAACCCGATCGGGTAGCCGAAGATGACGAGGAACGACGCGATGGCGAATCCGGTGATGACGCCGGATTGATCGCCGAGGAAGAGGAGCCCGAGCAGGAAGCTGGTGATGAACAACAACGTGAGCTGGATCATCAGGTCGATCAGCGCGGCGAGAATTCGAGAGGCGTATCCGGCGGTCTCGACGTCGAGCACCACCGCCTCCGGTGTGACGATGCCGCTCGCCGAACGCTCTGCTCCGCCACCGTCCCGCACCTCCATGACCGTCATCTGGACCACACCGTACGAGTGCGAACGAGCGAGCGCCAGCGGGAGCGTGGCCGGACTCGGCCTGCGTGACCGGGAAACGCCATGGGAGGTACCGTAGGCCGGAGATGGACATCGATGCGTTCGTCGCGACGCACCAGTACTCGTGGGCGCGCCTCGGCGACCTGACTCAGCGAGCGCGCAAGCTCAAGTCGGTCTCGCCCGACGAACTGAACGAGCTGGTCGGTCTCTATCAGCGCACCAGCAGTCACTTGGCGCATGCACGACTCGAGTACGGCGCCGACGACGCCATCGTGGGTCGGCTCACCTACCTCGTCGCGGGTGCCCACGGCATCCTGTACGGCCGTCGCGAGACCAACGCACGACGATCGGTGACACGTTTCCTGGCGCTCACCTTCCCCGCTGCCGTGTGGCGCATCCGCTGGTTCATCGTCATCGCCGGGCTCCTCACGATCGTCCCGTGGACCGTGATGCAGGTGTGGATCGGCATCTCCCCCGAAGCGTTCGATCTGACCGGCGACCCCGCGATCACCGAGAGCTACATCGAGAACGACTTCGAGGCGTACTACTCCAGCCAACCGGCGCAGAACTTCGCCGGACAGGTCTTCTTGAACAACGTCCGCGTCGGAATCCTCGCGTTCGCCGCAGGCGCCCTGCTGTGCGTGTTCACCGCATTCATCCTCGTCTACAACGGAGCCAACGTCGGCGTGGCCGGCGGGCTGTTCACCCACGTCGGCGAGTGGGAGCGATTCTGGGGACTGATCCTTCCTCACGGGTTGTTGGAGATCTCGGCGGTGATCGTCTCGGGAGCGGCGGGTCTGCGGATCGGGTGGACGGTGATCGCCCCCGGCGACCAGACACGCTGGAAAGCACTCTCCGCGCAGGGTCGCGATGTCGGCAACGTCGTGATCGGGCTGGTGATCGCGTTCGCCGTCGCCGGGTTGATCGAAGGTTTCGTGACCGGGCGACCGTGGCCCACGTCGATCCGTGTCGGGATCGGTGTCGTCGCCTTCCTGGCGTTCTGGGGTTGGACGATCGTCTACGGCCGCCGCGCCGATCAGCTGCTGCTCGCCGAGGCGGCCGACGCGTCGGTCACACGGCGTCCGGGGTCCGTCCCATCCGCACGGTCCTGACGTTCATCGGCTCGCCTGTCGCCTCGTCGACGACGAGCGGACGGATCTGCGTGATCCTGTGCTCGCACCTTGACTCATCGGGTCAGTTCGACAACGAACATCCCAGTGTCAAACCGATCTCGCCCGCCGTGCCGGAACAAACCGCGCCCGTCCGCGATCGCGACGCTCTAGGTTCGGGCCATGGGCACGACGAGAGAGGAGCGGCGGGCCGGCGTCGACTACCTGGACGCCGTGACGGCGCTGCTCAGACGAAACCGACGCCTCCACCCCACCATGGGGCTGTTCGAAGCTGCCGAGCTGCAGTTCCAGTGGGGAGTCAAGAGGGCCACAGACGACCTCGGACAACTCTTCTGGTTCGATGAACTCGGCCGTCCCGAAGCAGCGGCGATCATCAACTCCTTCAGCCGGTGGATCCAGTTCGACCCCATCGTCCTCCCCGGCGCAACTCCGGACCGCGTTGCACACGTCATCGGACGCGGGCTCGCTCACGCTGACGAATCCGGGTTCGACACCGTCCGCCTCGAAGTCGATCGCGACGACGATGCGTCACGTGATGTGCTGGTCGACCGAGGCTTCGCGATCGAGGAGGATGGACAGATCGAGACCTGGCTGGCCGCCGATGCCCGACCGGACGTCAGCCCGCTGCACGACGACTATCGGCTCGCCAGCCGCCTCGAGACCTCGACCCACGCGCACCACATGGCGAAACGTGGCGGTCCCGACGTCGAGCAACGCTTTCACCAGACATCGCTGTACCGAGCCGACCTCGACCTGGTCGTCCTCGACCGCGAGGGCGCTCACGCCGCCAACGGTCTGTTCTGGTACGACCCCGAACTGGCGATCGGTGTGGTCGAGCCCATGCGCACCGAGGACGATCACCGACGACGCGGTCTCGCCCGCCACATCCTGACCGCCGGCATCGACCGCTTGGTCGAGGCCGGTGCCACGCGCATCAAGATCTGCTTCGAACCCGAGAACGTCGCTGCGAGGCGCCTCTACCTCGACGTCGGGTTCGTCCCCGTGAAGCAGACCGACGTCTACGCGGGACCGACCAGCGGATGAACGCACGAGCGTGGTGACCAACCGCACCGGACCGATCCGCGCCGTCCTCGTCACCACGGCGGTCGCCATCACCGCCGCCTGCTCGGCGAGTGAGAGCATTCCCGCAACAGACGACCCGTCGTCGATCGAGATCGCGGCGGGCCCCGACGACGTGGTCCTCCAGCTCGGGTCGTACGACGTCGGCGAGAACATCGACCAGTTCGTCAGCGGACCCGACCTCGTGATCTACGGCGACGGGGCGGTCTACCGAGACACGATCCGACTGGCCCCGGACGCGCCGAACCGGTTCCAGCGCGGCGTCCTGGCCGAGCGCCGCGTCCTCGACATCGTCGCGGCAGCACGTGAACTCCCCGACGTCGTCGACGGCGACGACTGCGCCGTCGACGAGTTCGAAGCCGAACTGCGGATCGAGGGCCGAACCTGGTCCGCGTGCGGGCTGCTCGACGCCGCCGATTTCGGAGCGTTCCTCGACGCCGTCCGTCTCGACGTCCACTCGACCGATCTGACGCCATGGGAGCCGTCAGCCCTGGTGCAACTCGATCCGGTCACCACGACCTGCGCCGTCGTCGCCTCGTCGACGCTTCCCGCGTCCCAGACCGCCGCGGTCTACCCGCACGCCACGGACGAGTACCCACCGGGTGAGTTCCCGTGCCCGCGGTCGACGCCGTGAGCTCGGTCGGTCACCGGCTCGCCTGAGTCGAGGTCGATCAGCGCCGCACGGTCGATCGAGATTCGTGTGGTGCATCCGGACGACTCGGTGCCTTGAAGAGGTCCGCCAGATTCCGACCGGGTGGAACACCTATGTGATCCCCGGCCTTCCAGCCACGCCGATCGCCGCCCCGAGCATCGAGTCGATCGAAGCCGCCCTCAGCCCCGCTCCCAATCCGAGGCCGTCCGACCCGATCTGTGTCGATCTGCCCGAACCCAGCCAGTGCTTCCTCTTCTTCTACGTCCTCGGCGACGACGGGTCGATGGCGTTCGCGGCAACCGGTGAGCAGCACGAGGCGAACGTGGAACGGGCCGGACAACTCGGGCTGCTCTGAACGAATCCTCAGCACACGGCTGGCCGTAGCCTGCTGCGATGTCCGGCACCGAGTTGGCGATCGTGCTCGTCGCCGTGATCGTGGGTTCCGTCGTGAAGGCGGTGACCGGCATGGGGTTGCCGATCATCGCGATCCCCATCGCCGCGCTGTTCGTCGATCTCGACGACGCCGTCGTGACGCTCGCGCTCCCGAACGTGCTGGCCAACGGTGTGCTCGCGTTCCGCGAACGAACACACGTCGGCGAGACCCGTGACCTGCCGGCGCTCGCGATCGCCGGTGTCGTCGGCGCAGCGATCGGTGCGATCGCGTTCGTCTCGCTCCCCGAGACGCCGCTCGTCGTCATCCTGATCGTTGCGATCCTCGGCTACGTGATCGCCTTCTTCACCAAACCCGACCTGCAGACCGGCCCCGAACGATCCCGCCGGCTCGCTCCGGCCGTCGGTGGCGTGGCCGGAGCGTTCCAAGGCGCCATCGGCATCAGCGGGCCGATCGTCGGCTCGTGGATCCACAGCTACCGGCTCCACCGAGGCGCCCACATCCTCTCGGTCACCTCATTGTTCCTCGTCACCGGCATCACCCAGCTCACGGTCTTCGTCGCCAGCGGCGAACTGGCGGGTCGCGTCGGCGCATCGCTGCTCGCCTGCATCCCGGTGCTCGCCTCGATTCCTGTCGGCACCTGGTTGCGCGACCGGGTCTCCACACGCGGCTTCGATCTGGCAGTCGTCGCCATGCTGATCGCATCGGTCGGCGCGCTCGCCGTGAAGATCGTCGCCTGAGCGCACGTCGAGCCCGCTACCATTCGTCACGACCAACCCGACGGGGAGTCTGCGGATCAGCAGGCTGAGAGGGTGACACGCCGTCACCGACCCGAAGACCTGAACCGGATCATGCCGGCGTAGGAATCGAGATATGAACGACCACATCGTCATCGTCACCGGAGCATCCCCGCTTCCGGATCACGTCGTCGCCGCCATCCCTCCCTCAGCGATCGTCCTCGGCGTCGACGGCGGGCTCGACTTGGCGCTCGCCGCTGATCTGAGCCCGTCCGGCCTGATCGGCGACCTCGACTCGGTCAGCGAAGACGGACTCGAGTGGGCTCGAGCGAACGCCACGATCGCGCGGCACCCGACGGACAAGAACCAGACCGACACCGAACTCGCACTCGCTTTCGCCGCCGACATGTCGCCGGAGCGGCTGACGTTGATCGGCGGCGGCGACCGCCTCGACCACACGATCGCTGCGATCGGCGCCCTCGCGGCCCGGCCGCTGACCGGCATCCCCGTGCTCGAGGGCTGGTGGGACGGCCAGCACCTCGACGTGTTCCACGGACCGGCGCGCAGGACGCTCGACCTCGAACCGACCTCGATGTTGTCGCTGCTCACGATCGGACCTGCGTGCAAGGTCGTCACCGTCGACGGAGTCCGGTGGCCGTTGACCGACCATCGCTTGGAACCCGTCGTCGGCCTCGGCGTCAGCAACGAGGTGACCGCTCCCGACGGCCGCGTCTCCATCTCGCTGTCCGCCGGTGTCCTCACCGTCTTCGACCAGCCACGCACCTCCCCCACCCTCTCGAACGGAGCAGATTCATGAGCAACCTCAATCGCACCATCGGCGTCCTCGTCGCCGTCGGCCTCACCCTCGCAGCCTGCAGCAGCGACGACATCGATCGCGTCGGCAGCGAGGACGCCACCACATCGACGCCAGGCACCGATGTCGCTCCGAGCTCTGAGGCTCCCGGCCCCACCACCGACAGCGCGGCTGAAACCGTCGAAGACGAAGACGCCACAGCGACGACCGAGGCGGCGGAGACGACGGAGCCGGTCGAGGCGGCGGAGGTCACCGAGACCATCACGCTCGTCGTGTACGAGTCGTTCCCGACGGAGGAGACGCCGATCAACGATCAGCTCGCAGCGTTCACCGATGAGACCGGCATCGCCGTCGAGATCCTCGTCGCCGGAGACACCGGGACGATGCTCTCCAAGGCCGAGCTCACCGCCGGCAACCCGGAAGGTGACGTCATGTGGGGGATCGACAACTCGTTCCTCACCCGCGCCATCGCGTCGGAGATCTTCGAGCCGTACGTCGCCGACGGGCTCGACTCGATCGACGAGCGCTTCACCGGCCTGGTCCCGAACGGCGAAGCCACCCCCGTCGACTTCGGCGATGTCTGCGTCAACTACGACATCGCCGCACTCGAGGGCCTGGGCGTCGAGCCGCCGACGACGCTCGACGACCTGATCGACCCGACCTACGCCGACCTGCTCGTCGTGCAGAACCCGGCCACCTCGTCACCCGGCCTGGCCTTCCTGCTCGCCACGATCGACGAGTACGGCCAGGACGGCTGGCAGCCCTACTGGGCGAGCCTCGTCGACAACGGCGTGTCGGTCACCGACGGCTGGACCGACGCCTACTACGGCGAGTTCACGTACGCAGGAGGTGACCGTCCGCTCGTCGTCAGCTACGGGTCGAGCCCGCCCTTCGAAGTGCTGTTCGGTGAAGGTCTCACCGAGGCACCGACCGGTGTGGTCGAGTCGACGTGCTTCCGTCAGGTCGAGTTCGCCGGCGTGCTCGCGGGGACCGACCAGCCCGACGCCGCCCGCCAGTTGGTCGACTTCCTGATCAGCGAGCCGTTCCAGGCCGAGGTCGGCGTTGAACCTGTTCGTCTTCCCGGTCAACACCGACGTCGAACTCGACCAGACCTTCACGGACTTCGCCGTCATCCCCGACGAGAGCCGCGAGGTCGAACCCGACGTCGTGGACGCCAACCGGGAGGACTGGATCGACGAGTGGACCGACCTCGTCATCGGCTGAAGGCTGGAGCGCGGATGCCGAGCGAGCACGTACGGGCCGCCACGTCGACGGCCCCACCCTGTAGCGACGCCGCCCGGCACGAAAAAGACCAGCCGCCACGAACCCTGTAGCGATGGTGCCGGGCGGGAAAGGACGGGGTTGAATCGGTTGCCGGGTCGGCTGGTGGTCGGGCTGGTCGCTGCACCGACGCTGGGACTGGTCGTCTTCTATCTCTGGCCGTTCGTCAACCTGCTGGTCGCAGGCCGTCGACGTCGAATCGATCCGCACCACACTCGGCCGTGACCGCACCCGATCGATCGTCTGGTTCACCACCTGGCAGGCCGTGGCGTCCACGCTGCTGACCATCGTGCTCGGGTTGGCGCCTGCCTGGGTGATCGCCCGCTACGAGTTCGTGGGGCGCCGCCTGCTGCTGAGCCTGCTCACTGCTGTGTTCGTGCTGCCCACGGTCGTGATGGGTGCCGCGTTCCTCGCACTCCTCCCCGACTCGACTCGATCGAACGGTGTGGGCGGTGATCGGGGCGCACGTCGTGTTCAACCTCGCCGTCGTCGTGCGGACGGTCGGGGCGGTCTGGGAGCATCTCCCCACGGACATGGAGGCGGCCGCATCGACGCTCGGCGCGTCGCCGTTCGTGGTGTTCCGCGAAATCACGCTGCCGCTCATCCGCCCAGCGGTCACGGCCGCCGCTGCGATCGTCTTCCTCTTCACGTTCACGTCGTTCGGCGTGATCCGCATCCTCGGCGCGCCGGGGACCCGGACGATCGAGGTCGAGGTGTGGAGACGCGCAACACAACTCGGCCAGGTCGACCAGGCGGCGGTCCTCGCGCTGTTGCAGCTGGTCGTGCTCGCCATCGTCGCGGTGTGGTCGTCGATCGCCGCCCGACGCCACAGCCGGTCGCTCGATCTCCGTCCGCTCAGTCACCCGCGCCGTGCCCGCACCCGCCGGGAACGCACCGCCATCGCCGTCATCGCCGGCGCCACCGCCATCATCGCCACGGCACCGTTGGTCGCCCTGCTCGCCAATTCGATGTCGTCCCCGTCAGGCTGGACGACGAGCGGCTGGACCGGACTCGGCAATCGGCCGAGATCCGCCCGGGACTCACGCTCGGCATCGACCCGCTCGGACGCGCTCGTGAACTCGCTGCGAACCGCGGCGTGGGCAACGTCGTTCGCGACGGTCATCGGCGCCGTTGCGAGCCTCGGGATCGCAGCAGCGGGACGGGTCGGACGCGTGCTCGACGCCGGATTGATGCTCCCGATCGGCACGTCCGCAGTGACCATCGGGTTCGGCATGCTGATCACGTTCGATCGGGCACCGTACGACTGGCGCAGCACCTGGTGGATCGTGCCGGTCGGCCATGCGCTCGTGGCGGTCCCGTTCGTGGTCCGCACGACCTTGTCGGTGCTGCGCTCGGTCGACGACGATCTGTCCGCAGCGGCTGCGACGCTCGGCAGCGTCACCGGCTCGTGCCTGGCGCGAGGTGGTCGTGCCGCATCTCTGGCGGCCGCTGGCCGTCGGCTCGGCGCTCGCCGCCGCGATCTCGCTCGGCGAGTTCGGTGCCACGAGCTTCCTGTCGCGCAGCGGTGGTGAGACGCTTCCGATCGCCATCGAGAAGCTGCTCGGGCGGACCGGCTCGCTACTGCAGACCAAGGGATACGCATTGTCCGTCGTGCTCGCAGCTGTCACGATCGCGCTCGTGCTGATCGTGGATCGAACGGGCGATGTCGTCGGCGCACGACGCAGTGGAGACGGCCGGGGCGACGATGCCCGGCGCTGACGTCACGGCGAGCAACATCACGGTGAGCTTCGACGGCACGACCGTGCTGCACGACGTCTCGATGCACGCCGATGCGGGCGAGGTGGTCGCGCTGCTCGGGGCGTCCGGGTCCGGCAAGAGCACGTTGCTGCGGGTGATCGCCGGGCTGCTCAGCGCCCGACGCAGGCCGGGTCGACATCGGTGGCGACGACATGACGAGCGTCCCCGGACCCACCGCCGCAACGTCGGCATGGTGTTCCAGGACAATCAGCTCTTCCCGCACCGCACCACGTTCGAGAACGTCGAGTTCGGATTGAAGCTCGCCGGCGTGAACCGCCACGACCGTCACGAACGTGCGCAGCGCTGGCTCGACCGGGTCGGTCTCGACGGCTTCGGCCCACGACGCGTCACCGAACTGTCCGGTGGCGAAGCGAAGCGCGTCGCGTTCGCCCGGACACTCGTCGTCGAACCGCCGGTCGTGCTGCTCGACGAACCATTGACCGGATTCGATCGTGAGCTCCACGACCAACTCGTCGACGAGTTGGCGACGCTCCTGCACGACACCGACGTCCACGGCGATCCTCGTCACGCACGATGTCGAGGAGGCCGCTGCCCTGGCCGACCGAACGCTGCGGTTGAGCGAGCTGCAAGCATGACACCGGACATCACGATCGGCGACATCACGGCCGTCGACACGCACGACCTGCGACGTCGGGTGCTTCGCGACGGCGCGGTCGATGCGGTCGTCGAGTGGGTGGGCGATGACGAGCCGGCGACCGTGCACCTCGGCGCAACCGCCGGCGGACAGATCGTCGCGATCTCGACGTGGCTCGATGCCCCCGACCCGCTGGTGCCCGATGTCCGCTCTCGGCAACTGCGCGGAATGGCAACCGACCCGACCATGACGGGGCGAGGACTCGGTCGGATGCTCCTCACGACCGGCTTGCAGCGAGCCACCGCCGAAGACTTCGACAGGGTCTGGGCGAACGCTCGCGTCACCGCGCTCGGCTTCTACGAGTCGGCCGGCTGGACGGTGACGGGGCCGGTCTTCGAGACGGCGGTGACCGGTCTCGCCCATCGTCACGTGCACGTCGATCTCTGACGTCTGTTTCCCCTTCCGGTTTCTGGCGACCCACTGAAGGGGTGCACCCGTCCGGTGCATCCACTCACAGACACGAGGAGCCATGTCGCACGCACAAGCCGCCTACTACCGGCGCCGAGCCGACCATCTCCGCACGCTCGCCCACCAGATGCGGAACACGCCGTCGATGACACTGCAGACTCACACCACCGTCGACACCTGGCAGGGACCGCGCGCTCAGGAGTGCACGCAGAACCTGGCCACGGCTCAGCGGGCGGTACATCTCGCGATCGACGACCTGGGCGATCACGCGTGGCGATTCGATCGCCACGCCGACGACCTCGAAGCTTCGGCGATCCGAGCGGACCAGCAGCGTGAGCGAGACGCACAGGAGGCGGCCGATCGGGAACGTGCGGCCGCCGGCTCACCGTCCCCACCGAGCAGCCGGGTCTGAACACCGTCGAATCGACTCCAGCATCGTCGGCACCGCCGACCCCTCGCCACAGCGGCCGAACCCACCCTCCGGTCGACGCCGGTCAAGAACGGGGCGACGATGCACTCCGGTTACGAACCATCTCGAATCACGAACCTCACGCAACGGTCGCGATGGGCAGTCGGCGCGCTCGACGGGATCCACAGCAGCGACCCGGCCGCTGTCGACGCCATGGCGGCAGTCGCCGGCCTCAAATCCGTCATCGCCGACGGCCTCATCCCGGCGGCGACGACGGTCGGGATCATGGACCCGCTCGGCGACACGAGCCGAGCGGCGGGACGAGGTCTCTGGGCTGCGCTCGACGACTGGATGAATCGGGCGTTTCCATCCGAGCCGACCCGTTTCGCCGACTGGTCCGACGACGACCTCTTCGAGACGATGACGGAGCAACTGGATTGGTTCACCGATCTGAACATCGACGAGCAACCGGACCACTTCTTCTGGTTCGAGGACCTCCCGGAACTCGCCGAGGAATTCCGCCGGCGTGCGGCGACCGATCCCGACTTCGCACGGCGGATGATCGACGAGGCAGGCAACGATCCGATGATCGGGCTGATCGTCGCGGAAGGCGGTTTCAGCAACGACGTCTTGGCCGGTGTCACGACCGCGACAGCGAACGCCGGCACGGTCGTGTTCGAGTCGGGTGGCGTCCGATCGTTCGTGCTCGATGCGCTCCTTGTCGAACTCGAAGGGCGTACCGACGTCGCGATCGAGGTGCTCGCCGACCCCGACGCCTTCGAACGACTCTTCACGTGGAACGAGCACAACGAGATCTACCGCCCGATCGACCAGACAGTGCTCGAGACGGTTCTGGCCGAGGTGCTCGACGAACCGTTCGACGACGCCACGACACTGGACGACGTGCACCTGGTGATCGCGAACGTCGTCGGCCTCGCAGATCACGAGTACTTCGACGGCGGGTTCCCGCCGAGCCTCGCGGCCACCGTCACGAAGAGCATCGTTCCGTACCTCCCCTACATCATCGGATCACTCGATGACCTGGGCGGCGTCCACATCAAGGACTTCGACGGTGACCGGAATGTACTCATCGGTTCCCAAGCGGAGATCACGGATCTGTTCGGCAATCTGCTGCGCGATCCGAACACTCGAGACATCGTGATCGCCACCGTCACTGCTCTGACGGTCAGCAACGACGGCAGCCTGTACGACGACGAAGCACTGTCCGAATACGTCGAGACGCTGCTGGATGCCGCTGAGGGCGAGCAGCTCGAAGAGCAGATCCAGGCCGAACGGGACCGGGACGGCTGGAACGACGTGCTCGACGTGGTGTTCGGTCTCATCGACAGAGGGCTCGAAGCGGGCGGACCGAAACTCGCCGGCGCCCGCGAACAGTTGCATTGGTTCGAGCAGGGTGCTCGCTGGGTCGTCGACCAGATCCAAGCCGAGAACATCGGACTCGACGATGTGCCGCTCGCGATCCGCATCGTGGTGTCGATCGGCGTCGCGCTCGTGTTCCTTCGTGACTTCGAACCCAGGACGGACGAAGAGGAGGAGCAACGGGACGAGGCGCAACGGACCCTCGACGAGATCCGAGCGACCGCAGACGTCGGAGGCGACTCGCGGATCGACATCGACGAACTCCTGCCCCGGGTGCTCGACCTCGAGGACGACATCAGGAAGATCGATGACGACGCCTTCGACGCGATCCACGACCCTCGACTCCAGCCGGACAACTTCGTGCCGGAGCGAGACGCGGAGCGCACCGGCGACTGAGCCGGAGATCGCCGGACGATCCGGCGCGTGAACATCCTGTCGAACAGCGCGACACCCCGTTGCCCGAGGGGCGGGACGTGGCAGGCTGTCGGGCATGCAACTCGGAATGATCGGACTCGGGCGCATGGGCGCCAACATGGTGCGGCGACTCAAGGACGGTGGCCACGACTGCGTGGTGTACGACGTCGAGCGCCGACGCCGTCGACCGCACTCGAAGGCGAAGGCTTCACCGGAGCCCACACGCTCGAGGACCTCGTCGCGCAGCCTCGAAGCGCCCCGCTCGATCTGGGTGATGATCCCGGCGGCGTTCGTCGGCGACACGCTCGACGAGCTGGTGCCGCTGCTCGACGAGGACGACACGATCATCGACGGCGGCAACTCGTGGTATCACCTCGACGTCGACCGGTCGAAGGTGCTCGCCGCCGAAGGGCATCCACTACGTCGACGTCGGGACGAGTGGCGGGATCCTCGGCCTGGAACGCGGCTACTGCCTGATGATCGGCGGCGACGACACCGCCGTCGGTCGGCTCGAGCCGATCTTCGAGACGCTCGCACCCGGCGTCGACGTCGGCCGAGCGCACACCGGGCCGCGACGGGCGACATCGCACCCGAGGAGAAAGGGTGGCTGCACTGCGGCCCGAACGGCGCCGGTCACTTCGTGAAGATGGTCCACAACGGCATCGAGTACGGCCTGATGTCCGCACTCGGCGAAGGCCTCAACGTGCTGGCGAAGGCGAACATCGGCAAGGTCGAACACGACATCGACGCCGAGACCGCACCGCTCGACTCGGCGGAGTACTACCAGTACGACATCGACCTGGCGAAGGTCACCGAGGTGTGGCGTCGCGGATCGGTCATCACCTCGTGGCTGCTCGACCTCACCGCCGAGGCGTACCTGAAGGATCCCGCAGCTCGACGCGTACAGCGGCCACGTCAGCGACTCGGGTGAAGGTCGTTGGACGATCGCGGCCGCGATCGACGAGGGCGTGCCGGTGCCCGTGCTGTCGGCGGCGCTCTTCCAACGCTTCTCGTCGCGCGGGTCGCGACGACATGGCCAACAAGGTCCTGTCGGCGATGCGCGCCGGCTTCGGCGGCCACAAGGAACGCAAGGGCTCGACGCGATGACCGACCGGCACATCGGCGAGCAGCGCGGCGGCACCTACGTCGACACCACGCAGATCGACACCAATCAGCCGGACGCCGACGCGCTCGTGCTGTTCGGGGCGACCGGCGACCTCGCCAAGCGCAAGCTGTTCCCGTCGCTCTATCACCTCGAACGCTCCGGGCACGCTGACCGTCCCGGTGATCGGTGTGGCACGGAGCAGATTGGACCGACGACGACTTCCGAGTACACGCACGCGAGTCGATCGAGACGCACGTCGCCGACATCGATCCGGCCGTCCTCGACTCACTCGTCGCCCGCCTCGACCTGATCCAGGGCGACTACGCCGACGAGGCCACCTGGAACGAACTCGTCGCAACGCTCGATCGGCACGGTTCGTCGACCGCGGTGTTCTACATGGCGATCCCGCCGTCGATGTTTCCGATGGTCGCCGACGAGCCTCGCATCGGTCGGGCTGAACCAGCGCGGCCGCATCGTCGTGGAGAAGCCGTTCGGGCGCGACCTCGACTCCGCGATCGAACTGAACAAGACCCTTCACGCCGTGTTCCCGGAGGATCACATCTTCCGCATCGACCACTACCTCGGCAAGGAGGCCGTCGAGGACCTCCTGGTGTTCCGGTTCGCCAACACGCTGCTGGAACCGGTGTGGAACCGTCACTACGTGCGCAGCGTCCAGGTCACGATGTCGGAGAGCATCGGTATCGAAGGCCGCGGCAGCTTCTACGAGGGTGTCGGAGCGATCCGCGACGTGCTCCAGAATCACCTGCTGCAGGTCGTCGCGCTCCTCGCGATGGAGCCGCCGGCCGGCTCGGACCCCGGTTTCCTGCAGGACGAGAAGGCGAAGGTCATCAACGCCATGCGACCGATCGACTCGTCGTCGCTGGTGCGCGGACAGTACGTCGGATATCGCGACGAGGAAGGCGTGGCCGAGGACTCCGAGGTGGAGACCTACGTCGCCGCTCGACTCGAGATCGATTCGTGGCGCTGGGCAGGGCGTGCCGTGGTACGTACGGGTCGGCAAGGGTCTCGCAGAAGTCGGCGACGGAGGCCGTGATCGAGCTCAAGAGTCCACCGCGGATGCTGTTCGACGAAGCCGGCAGTCCACCGCCGGAACGCAACCTGATCCGCCTGCGTCTCGGCAACAACGACGGCGTGACGTTCGCTCTCCAGGCAAAGACCCCAGGGCCCGACATGGACAGCCAGGAGGTCGACGTCGACGTCGACTTCGCCGCTGCACTGGGAGTGCGTCAGGACGCGTACGAGCGACTGCTCGGCGACGCATTGATCGGCTCGCTGCGCCGCTTCGCCCGCCAGGACGTGGTGGAGGGAACCTGGCGCGTCGTGCAGCCCGCACTCGACGACCCGGGGCCGATCTATCCGTACTTCCGCAAGTCGTGGGGGCCGTCGGAGGCCGAGGCGATCCTCGTCAACGACGACGACGTCTGGTACCCACCGTCACCCAACCGCTGATAGGTTCTCACCATTCGGGGCAGTCGTCCCGAATGGTGAGACACCATGTGGATTCCGATCACGCTGGCGGCGGCGACCTTCCAGATCCTGCGCACGGCACGTCAGCATGACCTGAAGCGGGTTCTCGACCGTCGTACCCGCCGGCTTCGTCCGCTACGCGTACGGCTTCCCACTCGCCGTCGTGGCGAGCATCATCACCTTCTCGATCGCAGGTGCCGAGCTCCCCGATCCACCGGCCGGTTCTGGCCGATCATCGCCGGGAGCCGGTGTCGCCCAGATACTCGGGACGATCGCACTGCTGCGGTCGTTTCGGATCCGCGACTTCGCCGTCGGCACGGTCTACGCGAAGACCGAGGTGATCCTCGTCGCGGTCGTGTCCGCCGTTGCGCTCGACGAACCGCTCGCTCCGCTCGGCTGGATCGGCGCCGTCGTCTGCGTGATCGGCGTCGCCTGGCTCGCCGCGCCCGATCGGATCACGGACGTCCTGCGCCTCGCCGCCGACCCTGCGGCGTTGATGGGCGTGCTCGCTGCACTCGGTTTCGCGCTGGCAGCGACGGGGATACGGGCTGCGTCGAACTCGCTCGGTGACGGACCGACATGGAACCGGGCGTTGCTCACGCTGACCGTGATGCTCGGTATCCAGACCCTCGTGAACGGAGCACAACTCGCCGCAACCGACCGCTCAGGGTTGCGTGATGTCGTGACGAACTGGCGACTCGCGATCCCGGTCGGTGTGTTGAGCATCGCCGGCTCGACGTGTTGGGCGGTGGCGGTGACCCTCACAGACGCGACACGTGTCCGCACGCTCGGCCAGGTCGAGATCGTTCTGGCGTTCGCGATCTCGGCGTTGTGGCTGCGCGAGCGCCACACCCGAGCGGAGTACTGCGCGAGCGCAGTCGTGTTGGTCGGCATCCTCGGAGTGATCGCGCTCGGCTGACGAGCATCTACGATTCGCGGCGATGCGTGGCCTCGTCGTCCCAGAACAGTCCAAGGACTTCACGGCGGACCCGGTCGAGCTGTTCTTCGACCTCGCCTTCGTCTTCGCGTTCTCCCAGATCGTCCACATGCTCGTCGGCCATCCCGACTGGGAACACGTCGGCAAGGCCGCACTGATCTTCCTGCTGCTCTGGCTGCCCTGGACTCAGTTCACCTGGTCGGCGAACGCCGTTCCAGGCAACCAACGATCCGTCCGACTCGCATTCCTCGTGGCGACGGCCGCGAGCGTCCCGATGGCTGCAGCGGTCGAGACCGCATTCGACGGGAGCGGTGCACTGTTCGCGATTCCGCTCGCGGTGATCTTCCTCATGGGATTGACCGTGATCGTGAGCGGTCATGGAGACCGGCAGCGACGAGTACCGGTCAGCGCTGCGCTACGCACTTCCCAACGTCATCGCGATGCTGATGATCGTCATCGGCGGCTTCGTGCCCGGCGCCGCTCGGTACGTCGTCTGGACCGGTGCGGTCGTCGTTTTCGTCTGGAGCACGATCCGAGCGGGCGATGGGGACTGGGTGCTCCGACCCGGCCACTTCGCCGAGCGTCACGGCTTGATCATCATCGTCGCGCTGGGCGAGGTGATCGTCGCGCTCGGCAAGGCCGTCGTCGATCCACTCAGCGAGCCGGGAGTCGGCTTCGACGCCATCTCGATCGTGGCACTGGCCGCGACCGGGGTCGCCGCCGGAGCGCTCTGGTGGTCCTATTTCGACCGAGTCCAACCAGCGATCGAACATCGGGCGGAGGAGTTGGCCGGACGAGAACGCGGCCGCTTCGCTCGTGACGCCTACACGTACTGCACACATGCCGATCGTTGCCGGCGTCATCCTGATCGCCGTCGGGCTCGAAGACGCTGCGCTTCATCCAGACGAGCCGCTCGCTTTGTCGTTCCGAATGATCCTCCTCGCGGGCATCGTCGCTCTTCATCGGCGGGATCAGCATCGGCACCTACCGAGCGTTCGAGGTGTTCCCACTCGAGCGCTTCGTCGCCGTGGTCATCACGACGGTGTTCCTGCTGGTCGCTGGATCGCTGAACGCCGTCTGGCTGATCGTCATCATCGACATCGCCGGGATCGCCGGACTGGTCGCCGAACACGTGCGGGTCGAGATGCGCCCCGGCGACTCGAAGATCCATCACCAACACTGAAAACGACTCGGTGTCTGCCACCGAGTGGTGTTCAGACGTCGAGGGACCGGCGCAGCCACTGGAAGACCCGCCAGGCCGCGTGTTCCGGTGACAGCGTGGCCGCCGCGATCCGAGCGGCTTCGTCGCTGATGGGGTGTGCCGTTCGGGGCCTTGACGTGCACTTCGGCGACACGCTCGGCCATCACGAACCACGCCACGGCTGCTTCCACCGACGTCCCGACGGTGAGGAATCCGTGGTTGCGCAGGATGCACAACTTGGCCTCGCCCACCGCAGCAGCGATTCGCTTGCCGCCGTCCGTCGAGAGCACTTCGACCTCTTCGTCGTCGAACATCGCCTGGTCGAACACGAACGCACACGACTCCTGGCTCAGCGCACGCAACGGCTCCACATTGGCTGACCACGGCGTGCCGAACTGGGTGTGGGTGTGCGCTGCGGACACGACGTCGGGTCGCGCGGCGAGCACGGGTGCGTGGATGTTGTAGCCGGCGGTGTTCACCGCACCCGTCGCGTTTCCGTCCGCGTCCTTCACTTCGCCACCCGGCCCGACGAGCACCATCTGATCTGCGGTTGCCGAGCGAAACGGCACGCCCCAGTCGAGGAGCCAGAAGTGGTCGAGCAGCTCCGGGTCGCGAGCCGACACGTGTCCGTCGCCGAGTTGGCCCCATCGCTGCGCCGCGAAGATCCGGTAGCCGGCCGCCGCCATCTCCTTGCGGTGGCGGCGTTCGTCGTCGATCGATCGCACTGTGTCCATCGGATCCACACCATCGAAGCCGGGGTATTCGCTGTCGTCGGTCATGGACACCAGCGTACGCATGCCACTACGGCCGACTGACGCGATCCGGCACCCAGCCGAGCGTCGCGTCGACGTCGCGTTCAGCGCATGCCCGTCGAGTGAGGTTCGCCGTCGTGATCCGGTCGAAGCGGAAGATCCGACCGGCGTCGCGCAGGTGACACCACGCAATGAGGTACCAGCCGTCGACGTGACGAAGGAAGCCGACCGGGTCCACCGAACGCTGGGTCTCGGCGCCCTCGCGGTCCCGGTATCCGATGTTGACGACGACCTGCCGGCGAACGGCCTCTTCGATCGATCGTCGTGCCCGCCGACCGATCGGGTCGTCCGATGCATCGAGGGCTCGTGTCCGGTCACGGAGCTGCTCCGTCATCAACCTCGTCTGCGCAGGCAACGCGTCGAGGATTCGGGTCACCGCTGTTGCTCCCGAGTCCGCGAACGGCATCGACGGGCCGGCAGCCTGCACGGCGGTCAGGAGCGCCATCACCTCGTTGGGGTGCAGCGTGACCACGACGTCGCCCATCTGGTCCAGACTCACCGCTCCTCCGCGCCGACCGGACTCGGAGTACAACGGGAGACCCGCAGATCTCAGCGCAGCGAGGTCTCGTTCGATCGTCCGTGGCGTCACTCCGAACTCGGTCGCGAGACGACTCGCGCTCACCGGGCGAGGGGATGACCGACGCAGGGTCTCGCTGATCGCCATGAGTCGTTCGAGTCGCTGCATTCCCGCACTCGATCAGATCATCGGCGAACTCGTCAAGAAGTCCGACAGAGGGCTGTCGGCGCCTGTGCCTACTGTGGTCCGCATGAGCAGTCCCGTCCTGAACAACATCGAGCTTCCCGCCACCGACATGGCGGCGACCAAGGCGTTCTACACCGAGGTGTTCGGGTGGAACTGGACCGAATACGGACCGACCTACTCCGCGGCCGACGCAAACGGCGTCGAGGTCGGTCTCAGCACCGATGCCTCTCCCGCTGCGCTCCCTCCGACGGACGACGAGAGCTCGATCGGTCCACTCGTCCTGCTGCAGACCGATGACCTGAAGGCGGCCGTCACCGCGGTCACGACCCACGGCGGCGAGATCGTCACTCGACCGTTCGACTTCCCGGGAGGACGTCGATTCCACTTCCGCGATCCGAGCGGGAACGTGCTCGGCATCTACCGGATCACGACCGCCTGATCCGCCCCACCCGGCTCACACGGTTGTCGACGCACCGCCATCTTCCGTTCACCGAGCGATCGCTACCGTGGATGCATGTCGCCTGCTCCCCACAGTGCTCCTCGCACGCCGCCGTGCGTGGTGGCCGTGCATCGATCCCCGGATCACGAGTTCTCCAAACAGCGCACCGAGTCGATCACCCTGCTCGCCGGGCTCGGCGTCGACGGTGATGCCCACATGGGTGCCCGCGTGAAGCACCGGTCGCGCGTCGCGAAGGACCCGCTGCAACCGAACCTACGCCAGGTGCACTTCATCGCATCGGAACTGCTGGACGAGGTCAACGAGAAGGGCTACGACGTGTCGCCCGGCGACCTCGGTGAGAACATCACGACAGCTGGTGTGGATCTGATCTCGCTGCCCGTCGGAACGTCGATCCGGATCGGCGACGCCGTCCTGGCGCTGACCGGTCTCCGCAACCCGTGCGTGCAGATCGGGGCCTTCGCGGAGGGCCTCCAGGGCGAGATGCTCGATCGGGACGACGACGGACGGCTCGTCCGCAAGACGGGCGTGATGGCCGTGGTGCTACGCGGCGGCGAGATCACCCCAGGCGACGAGATCCACCTGGCCGCTCCCGCCGGCGAACCCATGCCGATGGAGAAGATCTGACGCGTTCCGTGCTTCTGCTGGCACGTCGCCACGTCACCCGCCGACGAGTCGTCGCAGGAGGTCGGTGTCCAGGTGCTCGTCGACGGCGTCGGCCAACAAGTCGAACGTGGGCTCGAGGACGGGTTCCACGCGCACACCGAGCAGGGCCTCGATGAAGTCGGGGTGCTCGAAAAGGCCGTGCACGGTCGTGGCCGTGACGTTGCCGTCGACACCGAACCGCAGATCGTCGGTCAGTTCGCCGAAACGGATCTCGTAGCCGGAGTACGTCGCGCCGAACGCCTCGATCTCGACGGCGAGCGTGCGCTTCGCAGGCCCCATCAGCGTCGAGTAGTCCATCAGCCCGAGGCCTTCCACGACAGCGCCGGGCGGACCTTCCACGCCGTGCGGGTCGACGATCTCGTTGCCGAGCATCATCGCTCCTCCACACACTCCGATCACCCGCACGCCGTGGCGGGCAGCAGCGAGCACGGCCTGATCGATGCCGTGCGACCGCATCCATGCGAGGTCGGCCGCCAGGTGCTTCGAGCCCGGCAGGATGATCGCATCACGATCGGGGTCGAGGCGGGCGAACCGCCCCGGGTTCGACGCCCAGCGCACATCGGCCGCGTGACTCGAGCAAGTGGAACTCATCGAGGTTCGAGCCGAACGGGAAGCGCGGGATCACCACTCTCGGAGCATCACGTGGTGCGGGCGAGGAGTCACTGGCCCCCTCCTCCCTCGGCAGGTCGTGGCCGAGCATCGGCACGACACCTGCGTACGCCATGTTCGTCATACCGGTCAGCAGTTCTGGGCCAGGAGCGAGCAGCGATGCGTCGCCCCGGAAACGATTCAGCACGAAGCCTGCGAGGCGATCACGCGTGACATCGGGAACGAGCGACCACGTGCCGAAGAGATGTGCGAACGCTCCGCCCCGATCGATGTCGACCGCCAAGAGCCCTGCAGCGTCGGCATGCACGATCATCCGGTTGTTGACCTGGTCACGCAGGTTGATCTCGGCGGGACTCCCCGCTCCTTCGATCACCACGAGGTCGAAGTCGGCCGCCAGCGAATCGAACGATTCGGACATCGGCGCCCACGAGCGCGTCGTGGCGTTCGTTCCACGGTGTGTTCGTCAGTTCGAGGTCGGCGACACCGCGCACGATGACCTGGCTCCGAGTGTCGGCTTCCGGTTTGAGAAGCACCGGATTCATCCGGACATCGGGTTCGACCCGGGCGGCCTTGGCCTGGAGCCACTGCGCGACACCGATCTCTCCGTCCGCGACGACGCGTGCGTTGTTGGACATGTTCTGCGCCTTGAACGGTGCGACGCTCACGCCCTCCCGGACGAACCAACGGCACAGCGCCGTGGCGAGGAGCGTCTTGCCGGCATCGGAGGTGCATCCGAGCACCATCAGTGGCGTCACGTCGTCGGGTCGATTTCGACGCGGTCGACTCGTCCCTGCACGGCGGTCACGGTACCGGCTGGAATTCGGCGGTCGCGTCGAACGCGGCCTTGCGCCGAACTCGCCGAAGCGATGCCAGAACCGGGCGACCGATCGCGATGATCGCGACCGAATTCGTGATCGCCCGACCGGTGTCCCACCCGAGTGTGGACGTCGCGATCGTGTAGCCGATGAACCGTCGGAGGTTGGCCACGACGCTGTCGCCCGCCACGAACTGCAGGCCGGCACCTCCGTTCGCCGAGTCGCCGACGAACGTGCCGGCCGCGTACGGCCAGAACCACATGTTCATCAAGAACCCGAAGCCGTACGCGACGACGATCCCGTAGGCGACGAGGAGTGCGATCTCTGCTCTGCCTCGACAACGCGGGAGCAGACCCGCTCCGAGCCCGATCCACGCAGCCGCCATCATCTGGAAGGGCAGCCACGGCCCCACTCCTGCCGTCAGCAGCGCCGAGGAGAACATGGTCGTCGCACCGAGCACGAACCCGAAGCCGCCGCCGTAGACGCGACCGGCGAGGATCAGCAGGAAGAAGACGACCTCGATCCCTGCGGTGCCGGCTCCGAGCGGCCGCAGCACGGCACCGACGCCGGCGAGCAGCCCGATGATCGCGATCGCCTTCACGTCGAAGCCGTCGTCGCCGAGCTCTGCGACGACGGTGGCCACCAGCAGCGGGAGGATCAACGCGAAGAGGAACGGTGCATCGCCGACGTGGGCCGTCCCCGTGGCGGGAGGCGTCGTGAAGAGCGGCCAGAGGAACATCATCAGCCCGCCCGCCGACGCAACCGCGAGGACGATCGCCGCCCGAGGCCGGATCGAGACGGGAACGCCGTCGCCGAGGCTCACGACTGCGCCTCTCGGTCGAGCGCGTCGACGACGTCGGCAACGGTGAGCAGCGGAACGGGTCGCAGCACCTTGGCCACCTGGGGTGCGAAGACCGGTGAGGCCATCACGACCTCGGCGGTCGCCCCGTCAGCCACGACCTCGCCGTCGGCGAGCACGACGACACGTGTGGCGACCTGAGCGACGAACTCGACGTCGTGCGTCGCGACCACGACGCAGCGTCCACCGTTTGCGAGCTCGCTGATCAGTTCGGCGAGCCGTCGTTTCGCTGATTCGTCGAGGCCTCGGGTCGGCTCGTCGAGCAAGATCGCGGACGGTGCTGCACTGAGCTGCACGGCGAGTGCGAGCCCGAGCCGCTGTCCTTCGGACAGATCACGCGGATGGGCGTCCCGGTCGATGCCCGGCACGATCCGTTCGAGCAGTTCTGCGCACGACGCCGATCCTGACGGCACGGTCTCATCGGCTGCGGCGCATTCTTCGGCGACGCTCGACAGGTACAGCAGGTCGGACGGTGTCTGCGGCACGAGACCGACGGCACCGATGCGTTCGGCCGGTGTCATCGACGCTGGATCGCGACCCGTGCCCCCATCGCCGAGCGTCACGCTCCCTCGCCGACGATCGACCGATCCCTGCAGGGCCCAGAGCAGGGATGTCTTGCCCGAGCCGTTGCGACCCATGAGCGCGATCACGTCGCCCTGTCGGACGGTCAGATCCACGCCGGCAACGGCGACCGTCCTGCCGTAGGTGACGACGACGCCCGACGCATCGAGCGCCACGGGCCGAGGTGTCGACGCAGCGCTCGGCCCGAGTGCCGGGATGTCGTCCAGCCGTGAGCGGAGCTCGGTCACATTGCGGCGAGCGTCGCGGACCGACAACGGCAACGGTTCCCAACCCACCGCCTGCGCCAGGCGGACCACGGGTGGGGCCACGTCGGTGGTGCGCATCATTTCTGCGGGCGCTCCGATCCGCACACGTCTGTCAGCGTCGACGGACACCACGAGGTCGGCGTACTCCACCACGCGTTCGAGGCGATGCTCGGCCAGCACGACGGTCATGCCCAGGTCGTGCACCAACCGGGTGAGTGCAGCCAGCACATCCTCGGCTGCGGCAGGGTCGAGCACGCTGGTCGGCTCGTCCAGCACCAGCACCCGCGGGTGCGCGGTCAACACCGACGCGATGGCCACCCGCTGCTGCTGACCGCCCGACAGCGAGCGCATCGGTCGATGGCGGAGGTCGGCGATACCGAGGAGGTCGAGCGTCTCCTCGACACGCTTGCGCATCGTGGCGGGCGCGATGCCGAGCTGCTCCATGCCATAAGCGAGTTCGTCCTCGACGATCTCGGTGACGAAACCGCTGATCGGATCCTGCACGACGACCGCCACGGTGCCGGCCAGTTCGCGGGGTGGATGGTCGCGGGTGTCGAGCCCGTCGACGGTCACCCGCCCGGAGAGCGAGCCGCCCGTGAAGTGTGGGACGTGGCCGTTGATCGCTCCGAGCAGCGTCGACTTGCCGACCCCGGTCGACCCGACGACCAGGCACATCTCCCCCTCGGGGACGGTGAGGTTCACGTCGACCAGTGCAGGTTCGGCGGCGTCCGGGTACGTCACGCTCACACCGTCGAACACGATCATGCGACCCCCACCAGCTCGGGATCATCGGCGGTGCGTGCGGTGGAGGGCAACGTACCCGTCGTCGACGGAACGGGTGGTGCGATGACGCCGGCAAGCGCCGCCAGCCCGGCGGCCACGGCCGGGAGCAGACCGATCGTCGGCCACTGCAACGGTTGCAGGCTCGGGAAGAGATTCGCCGGGTCCACGTCGGTGGCGATGAACATCACGGCAGCGGCACCCGCACCGCAGGCGACCACCAGCCACTCTTCGATCCGCCACGGATCAGGGCGGTACACGGTGCGTTGAACCCGCTGGCCGCTGACACGCAGGCCGACGATCGCCAACGCGCATCCGGCGACCAGGATCGGCCCGCCGAGCCAGCGCGGCGTGGTGCCGTCGAGCACGCCGTACGTGCCGATCGTGACCCCGAACACGCCGGCGAGCAGCAGTGCACCGGTGACCCGGCGCGCCCGGACACCGACAGCACCGCGGCGTCCGTACCCCCGGGCGTCCATCGCAGCGGCGAGGACGAGCGATCGGTCGAGCGCGTCGTCCAGCACTGGGATGACGACACCACGGGCGATGCCGGGGCGCGTGCCACCGCGCAGCTTGCGCGCTCGGCGGATCCGCTGCCCGCTCTCGATCAACTGCGGTGCGACCGTCAACGCGACCGTGACGGCGACGCCGATCTCGTAGAGCGCTGCAGGCAGGCTCTTCAACATCCGCTTCGCATCGGCGAGCGAGTTCGCTGCGCCGAGACAGATCAGCAGTGTCGCGATGCGGAGTCCGTCGTAGACCGCGGCGAGGAGACCTTCGAGCGTGACCGGCCCACCCAGGGTGATTCCCGCAGTCACGTCGGGCAGGTCGATCTCGGGCAACTCGAACAGCACGGTGGACCCGAACTGCCCGCCGACGACGATGCGAAACGCGACGCGGATGGTGATGATGATCAGTCCGAGCACGAGATAGAAGCGGAACCCTCTGGCCCACGGGGCGTCGCTGCGCCGGTTGGCCACGACGAGTCCGGCGACCGCGCACAGCAGGAGGAGCACGAACGGATTGGTGGTGCGCGATGCAGCAGCCGCCAGCCCGATCGCCCACAGCCACCACGCTCCCGGATGGAGACGCCGGCCGAGTCGTTGGGACGGCCGCTGTTGCCTCGAGCGCGCCGGCGTCACGTCTCGATCCGCAACGGGCGGTTCCGGCGTCGGGCCGCGATCATCGCAGCGGCTGCCACTGAGACGATTGCCACGATCGCCATGATCGAGGAAGCGCCGAATCCACCGCCGGAGCGCCGGTCGTCACCGAGGTCCACCGTTCCGAGTTCGGCGTTCCCTGCGTCCGGCGTCGATGCTCGCGACGCTTCGAACAACGAAGGTGGCGGGCCTGGCGCAGCGACGTCCTCACCCTCACTCCTCGTCGTCGTCCGATGCGTCGTCGTCGGGATCAACCGTTGGTCTGGTCGTCGCCACCCGGGTCGTGGTCGCAGCCACTTCGTCGGGGTCGAGCGTGGTCGCGGGCCTTGCGGTGGTCGTGACGGCGACGGTCGGGGTGGCGGGTCCGTCAGTCTCCTCACCGACGGCGGGCGGAGCCGTCGTCGCCCTCGGCGCAGCGGGTGTGGGCGTGTCGGAGTCCGAGTCGGTGGCAGCCGCCGGCGTCGTGGTCGATGTCGTGGTCGACGTCGACGTCGTGGTCGATGTCGAGGTGGTGGTCGACGTGGAGGTGCTGGTCGTGCCGGGCGTACTCGACGCCTCGGCCGTGGTGCACTCCGCGCCGCGGATCGGGTTCGGGGTCTGACCTCTCACCGCTCCGGGAACGTCGAATCGTGGCGCAGGCACGTCGGCTGCCGACTTGTTCAGCGCGAACGACCAGCCTTCGATCGAGCCCGGTGGCGGGGTTCGACCGGTCGGCCCCACATTTGCGTAGCACCAGGCCCCGCCTCGCGGGGCCACCCAGTACGACCAGTACGCATTGGACGGAGGAGTGTTCGCACACGCATCGTTCGCTGGTGTCGGGAGCCCTGCGATCCGACACACGAAGCCGGGAAACCGGAGCGTTCCCTCCCAGGCCACGTCGGCACGGTCGAGCGCATCGAGGCCGTTCGACGCCGGACCCGGTGCGCAGCGCACGTTCACGCCACCGCCGAGTTCCTGGAAGTCGACGACAACGGTGATCCCGACGTTGTCCACGCACGCGCCGTCGGACCACTCCTGCGCCGCAGCTGGTGCTGCGGCGCCGGACTGGGTGAGAACTGCGGTGACGACCGCGATTGCGATCGTCACCGCAGACATCGGCGTGAGCCGACGAATCATCTCGTGAACCGACGGGTCATCGCTTACCCGAAGTACCCACCGACGTCGACGATCAGGTCGACGGATTCGCTCGTGTACAGGCAGATGTCGCCGGAGTCGGACAACTTCGCGATGACGTTGTTCGGGGTGGCCGCCGGACCGGAGAAGTTCACCGAGCTGGTCTCGGGACGCGGCGTGGAGCAATCCCACACCGTCACGAACCCGGTTGCGGCACCGCGCACGGCGGTGACGTTGAGAGCGACCGCGGTTGCGGACTCGGGCACGTCGCCGTCGCCTGCGATGGAGACGGTGACGTCACCGGCTGGCGTTGCCACGTCGGAGCGTGTGTCGAGCACACGATCCGGGGTGACGCCGGTGAAGTCGGAATCCTCGGGGAACGCTCCGCTGATGTCCACGAGCACGTCGACGCTCTGGTCTGCGTACACGCAGACCGTGCCGGTGTCGGAGAGCTTCGAGATCACCGTGTTCGGTGATGCCGCCGGACCGGAGAAGTTCACGGAACTCGTCGTCGGGCGAGGCGTCGAGCAGTCCCACACCGTCAGGAAGCCGTTGCCGGCACCGCGGACGGCAGTCACGTTCAGCACTGCGCTGGACTCGACGGTGATCGGTGGATCGACCTGCCCACCGACCTCGACCTCGATCCGGCCGTCGGCCGGAATCGCCTCGTCTCGACGGGTGTCGACAAGACGATCCGGCGTGATCGACGTGTAGGACGATCCGGCTGGGAAGTAGCCGTTGACGTCGATGATCACGTCGACGTCCTGGTTCGAGTAGAAGCAGACCGAGCCGTCATCCGACAGCCCCGTGATCACGGAGTTGGGTGAAGCGTCCGGGCCGGAGAAGTTCACCGAGCTGGTGTCGGGACCCGGCGTGGAGCAGTCCCACACCGTCACGAATCCCGTGCCGGTGCCACGCACGGCCGTGACGTTCAGGGCGACTGCACCGGCCGTGTTCGGCACCGCGCCGTCACCGGTGACCTGGATGCTGTTCACCTCGTCAGCGACGACGGGAGTCTGCGTACGAGTGTCGAGGATCCGCTCCGGTGTGACAGCGACGTAGTCGTCGATGTCACCGAACGACGCGAGCCCGTAGGCGAGCACGCCCTGGCTGGTGGCACGACGGAACTGGTCGCGCTGAGCCGGTTCGATACCGGCGGCGAACGCGGCGTCGAAGGCAGCGGGATCGAATGCGATCGCGCCCGCCTCGTCGGGCTGAGCCCTCGCACTCAGCTGCAGACCGATCACATAGAGCAGACCACTGGTCGCTGCGTCGGTCTCGGCAGCAGCGAACAGCGCCTGTGAGGCGAGCCCTGTGCTGTTGGCGTTCGCATCGAAGCCACCGTCATCTGCCTGCAGGTCGAGGAGGTAGACGACGGCTGCGTCGATCGCGTCGCTCGTCTCCACGCTCGGGTCGACGGCGAGGAGCGCCTGGATCGCAAGAGCGGTCACGTCGGTGCTGGCCTCGTCATCGCTCTCACAACCACGTGTCGCAGGGTCGGTCGTGTAGGTCAGGCGGAATCCACCGGCGGGACACTGCTGGTCGATCAGGAAGTCGACGGCGTCCGACGGAGCGCCGTCAGGCGTGTAGGAGAGGCCCGAGATGTTCAGGGCCTGGCCGAAGCCGTTGGAGAAGTCGCCGAACGTCGAGACGTCGGAGAAACGACCTTGCTGGAGACCGTCGGTCTGAATTGCGCTCCGGGACAGTGCTTCGAGGTCGACGCCGCCGAAGTCGTTGACCTCGCCGTCGCGCACCGCCACGGTGACGAGCGACTTGCCGATCGCCCCGGCGTATGCGCTGCCTGCGTCACCGAAGCCTTCGCCGGTGATGTAGCTGTTGACGTCCGCTTCGAACAGGGCCATCGCGTCGGTTGCGGGTGCCTCGGTACCGCGACCGCCCAGCGTGAGCGCCAGAACGGCGTCGAGCGTCAGGCCGTAGTCCGCCGACGAAGGGTCGAACGAGCTCGGCATGGTGCCGCCGTTGTCGGTCAGTTCGCCTTCGAGCCAGATCAGGGGGGCGTCGTCGACGACCTCGGCGGCACCCGCCGTGGCGGCTGGGCCGGCGACCAGGAGGCCGGCCACCAGGGCGCCGGCCATGGGGATGGACGAACGGAATTTCGCTCGTCGGGGAGAATGTGTGTTCATTCGTGAACCTCGCATGAATGGGTCGAGGCACACGGAGCGCGGCGCACGCTGTGCCACGACGAATCGGGCAGAACGTTCTCCGGAGCCGTAGACCTCGACGACTGTTGGGTGATGTCGGCCCCGGATGAGTACTCCGACTCGCTCGTCCGGAAGGTCCGGTCGAGCACACGGTTGCGGGTCAGCGTCGGAATCTCACCGACTTCCCCCACACGAGGCACCCGAATCATCGCCGAGCGGACGCCCGACGACCCAATCGGCGCGCCGTCGTGTGCGTCACAACACACCCCACTGCGAACACGCCCGTGGCGCGGCGTGCCAGCGCCGTCGCTCGTCCGACATCGGCCGCCCGGGCTGGTCGACCGTCGCCGAGCACGCCACGGTCGTCGGCGATGCCGCCGTAGACGTTGGCGCCACCGAGGCGGATGTCGAGCGATGCAGCGAATGCAGCCTCGATCACGCCGCCGTTCGGCGACGGGTGCCGGCCGGCATCACGGCGAACGGTCCGAGCGATCTCGCCACAGCGCGACGGCGCCGCGACTGCCACGGCAACCGCGGTGAGTCGCGCCGGCAGCCAGTTCGCGGCGTCGTCGAGCCGCGCGCTCGCCCAGCCGAACTGCTGGTGACGTGGATTGCGATGCCCGACCATGGCATCCATCGTGTTGATCGCACGGTGCGCGAGCACCCCGGGCGCTCCGCCGACCGAAGCCCAGAAGAGCGACGCAGTCACCGCGTCGACGGTGTTCTCGGCGACGGTCTCGATGACGGCACGGGCGATCTCGGGCGCATCGAGCGAGTCGGTCGATCGACCGACGAGACGGCCGACCAACCGTCTGGCAGCGTTCACGTCGTCGGTCCTCAACGCCTCCGCAACGCCGAGAGCTTCTCGCTCCAACATCGCTCCGGCGATCGCCACCCCCGACGCCAGGACGGTGGCGGCCGATGGGCCGATGGCTCGGCGGAGCACGAAGGCCGGGACGACACCGGCGGCGAGACCGACCGCTGTGTATCCCGCGCCGCGACGTCGATCGTCGGCCCACCATCGAGCCTCGATCGCGTTCATCGTCGAGCCGAACCATGCGACCGGATGCCACCTGGTCGGCGGTTCACCGAACAACCGATCGACCACGACGCCCGCGCTCGCTGCGAGTGCATTCACGTCGGACCAGCCAGTTGGAACGCCCGAACAACCCGCTCCATCTCGTCGGCACGGGGCACGGCAACTCGCGAGACTCCCGCAAGACCGAAGTTGCAGCAGTCGCGGACGAGCACCCCGTGACGGATCAAGCGTTCCCGGAGCCCTGGTTCGTCGTCGACCAGGATCCAGTTCACGTCCGTGTCGCGGACGCTGAACCCTTGCGCTCCGATCGCCTCCGCGAAGGATCGCCGGAGGTCGGCGATCGTCGTGGACCAGGTGGCGAGGTCGGTCAGTTCCAGCATCGGCTCGACCACGGCGAGTGCCAACGACGACACCGACCAGCGGGGCTGACGACGTCGGATGCTGTCGGCAGACTGCTCGTCCGGTGCGATGACGTAGCCCAACCGCAGTCCTGGGCACGCCCACAGCTTCGTCAATGAACCGAGGCGCCACACGTGCTGATCATCGAGTCGTCGGTCCGTCCATGTGCCGGTTGCGATCGGCCAGAATGCTTCGTCCCACACCGCAGCTGCTGCCCCGGCTTCGGCGAGTCGACCGAGCGGGTTGGACGGGTTCGATCGCCATCTCGGTGCCCTCGGGTCAAGTGCCCGGAGATGACGTGCGTACAGCGAGAACTCCGGTTCGACGACGTGGCCGGCGTCCATCGTCGACGCGACCAACGCGATGGCCTCGGAGCCCCCGTTGGTCACCACGATCAGCGAGCCGTCGACGCCGATCGCTTCGGCGACGGCGTGGGTGGCAGCAGCAGCGTCGGGGTAGTCGGCGATCGTGTCGAGCCGATCGGCCAGTAAGCGACGCACATCGGGCGCGACCGGGTTCATGCTCATCGACAGGTCGACCAACGATGATCGTTCGATGCCGAGCGCCGCGGCGACCGCTCCAGCATCGCCGCCGTGTTCGTCACTCGCCATCTGCTCGACCATCTCGCAGCTTCAATCGTCCGTCGGCGCCGACACGGGGAACCCGCGGCGCGGCACGACGATCACCGCGCCGTCGTCCGGGTCGACCTCGACGGTGACGCACACGTTGTACACGGCACCCAGCCGCTCGGCGGTCAGCACCTCGGCGGCCGCGCCGGACGCGACGACTCCGCCTTCGTGGAGCATGACCAGCCGATCGGTGTACGTACCGGCCAGTGTGAGGTCGTGGAGTGCGGAGATGATGGTCAGGGACTGGTTGCAGCGCAGTTCGGTCACGAGCTCCAATGCCTGTTGTTGATGACCGATGTCGAGCGCTGACGTCGGTTCGTCGAGCAGGAGGATCGGCGCCTGCTGCACCAGCGCTCGTGCCAGTACGACCCGCTGGCGTTCGCCACCGCTGAGCGAACCGAGCAGACGGGGTGCGAAGTCGGCGAGACGCAGACGATCGAGCGTGTCGGCGACGACCGCACGATCGTGCTTCGACTCGCTGGACCAGTAGCCGATGTACGGCGTGCGACCCAGCAGCACGTAGTCGGTGACGGTCATGTCGTCGGGGATCAGCGGCTCCTGAGGCACGTAGGCCACACGCTTCGCCCGCTCGCGATCAGACATGTCGTCGAGGCGGTCGCCGTCGACGGAGATCGATCCACGATGTTTCGCGAGCCCGGCGATCGATCGCAACAGCGACGACTTGCCCGCACCGTTCGGCCCGATCAGCCCGACCCACTCACCCGCAGCGATCGCGGCCGAGAACGGCGCGAGGGCGACTCGTTCCCCGTAGGTGACTCCGACATCCTCCAGCACCAGTTCGCTCATCCGCTGATCCGCCGGGTCCGCAGCAGGTAGATGAAGAAGGGGGCGCCGAGAAAGGCGGTGACGACACCGATCGGGGTCTCGGCGGGGCTCTCGAGGATGCGGCCCGGCACGTCGGCGAGCACGAGGAACGATGCGCCGCCCATCAACGACAGCGGCAGGACACGCTTGTTGCGCGATCCGGCGACGAGGCGGACGACGTGTGGGACCACGAGCCCGACGAACCCGATCAGTCCGCTGACCGACACGACCGCTGCGGTGCCCAGCGTGGCGGCGACCACGATGACGAGGCGTGTCCGTCCGATGGACACGCCGAGAGTGGCCGCCTCGTCGTCGCCGACGCGGAAGACGTCGAGATGGCGACGGTGCAGGATCAGCACGATCGAACAGATCACGACGTAGGGAGCCGACAGTCGCACATCACCCCACGTCGCTCCTGCGAGGCTTCCGAGGATCCACTCGAAGACCTCGTTGATCAGATCGAGGTTGCGGCGCAACACGAAGGTCTGCATCGCCGAGGTGAACGACACGACGGCCACGCCTGCGAGCACGAGCGTGGCACCGGTCCGGCTCCCCCCGAACGCGGCGCCGACGACGTACGTGGTCATCACGGTGATCACGGCGAAGACGAAGGCGATCGCAGGGACGGGGTTGACCGGCCAGTCGTTCAGCGCTCCGCCGCGGACGACGATCGCGATGGTCGCTCCGAAGCCCGGCGCCGGATGCCGCGCCGAGCAGGTACGGGTCGACGAGCGGGTTCCGGAACACGCCCTGGTAGCCGGCACCGGCGATCGACAACATGCCGCCGACGAGTGCCGCCGAGGATGACTCGCGGCATCCGGATCTTCCACACGATGTTCCACTGCGGCGTCGGTCACGCCCGAGTCGAGCGAGACCAGCGGAAGCCGGTCGAGCAGTTCGAGCGGCACCCGCCACCAGTCGGGGCCGGCGGGGCCGATCGACGCTCCGACGAGGACGGAGACGATCAGAAGGATGCCGCCGCCGACGAACCACACACGGTCGCGCTTCGCCACGTCGGCGGCGGCATCTGTCATCTGACGTCCGGAACGATCCCGAGTCGGTCGTCGGCTCAGGCCGGGACGGACGCCTGCTCGACGGCGGCGGCGACGGCCTCCATGTAGTCGACGATTCGCGGGCCCCAGCGGGACGCGATGTCGTCGTCCATCTCGATGACGTTGCCGTTCTGGACAGCAGCGATCGTCGGCCCAGCCCGGCCGTGCCGCGACGGTCTCGGCGGTCTCGTCACAGCACTTGGTGTCGGCGAGGAAGATCAGGTCGGGATTGGCCTCGATGACGAGTCTCGGCGTTGAGCTGCGGGAACTGGTTGCCCTCGGTGTCGTCGGACGAACCGGCGATGTTGACGAGACCGAGCAGCGTCGTACTGCTGACCGATGAACGTGTCGGAGGTGGTGCTGAACAGGTCCGCACTGAGCTCGTGGAAGTACGTCAGAGGCACCTCGGTCTCGGGGGCGTCGACGACGATCTCGTCGATTCGCACCTGCATCGAGCTGACGAGCTCGGCGGCCTCGCCGATGTGGTCGGTCACGGCGCCGAGCTGTTCGATCTGCGTGTAGACGTCGTCGAAGCTGGTCGCTGCCGTCCCCACGTAGGTCGTGATGCCGAGGATCCTCGAGTTGTTCCACTGCGCCGTCTCCGCTGAGGACGACCAGGTCCGGTTCGAACGCTGCAATCGCTTCGATGTTCGGCTCGAAGCCGGACAGTTCGTTCGGGAGTTCGAGTGCTTCGGCAGGGAAGTTCGAGAAGTCGTCGACGGCGACCAGCAGCTCGCCGGCACCGATCGCGAACAGCGTCTCGGTGTGCGTCGGACTCAAGCGACACGATCCGTTGCGGGAATCGTCCGCCTCGAGCCCTTCCTCATCGGCGTCCTCTTCCGTTGCTTCGGCGTCGACGGCTGCTTCTTCCGGAGCAGCATCGTCGTCGGCAGATTCTTCGTCCATGTCCATGTCCGGGTCGGTGTGGACGTCTTCGGCCATGTCGACGGTCGTCTCGGTGGCTCCGGCGTCCTCGACCGGAGCCGAGTCGTCGGTCTCGCTTCCGCACGCAGCAGCGACGAGGGACAGTCCGGCGACGAGGCCGATCAGTGTGCGGGTGGTACGTCGTTCAGGTGAACGCATGTTTCCTCCAATGGGTTGGAGGACAAGCTGGGCCCATCGACGAGGTCGCTCCTGCGGCCTCCGGTGCGAACCTTCCCTTGCCTCGAGGGATTGTTGCTTCGTGTCCTCGACCGAGGCGACCGGACTCGAACCGTCGCTCGGCGAGCCGAGGTGGGGTTCATCACCGTTGCGGGACAGTGCCGGAATCACACCGGACTTCGCTCTGACGAGAACAGTTCGACACGCTACTCCGCCGTGCGTAGCCTGCGCACTCAATGACCGACGCCACCGACTCCAGCGACGCCACCATCGATCCCGAGACCGGAGAACTCGCACCCCGCGAGGATCCGCGCCCGGACGGGCTCCGACGTGCCGACTCCCTCGTCGTGGTCAACACCGGCAACGGGAAGGGCAAGTCGTCGTCGGCGTTCGGGATGATGATGCGTGCGCTCGCCCGCGACTGGAACGTGGCCGTGGTGCAGTTCATCAAGTCCGGCAAGTGGAACACCGGTGAGGAGAAGATGGGCAAGCAGCTCGGTGTGCACTGGGTCGCGTGCGGCGAGGGATTCACCTGGGACTCGGACGACCTGAGCAACGACAAGCGGATCGCGGCCGAGGGCTGGGCCGAGGCGAAGAAGATCCTGGCCGCGGGTGAACACCAGCTCGTGATCTTCGACGAGCTCACGTATCTCGCGACGTACGGCTGGCTCGACATCGACGACATCGTCGGCCCGATCCGTGACCGGCCACGCCACGTCAACGTCATCGTCACAGGTCGCGACGCTCACCCTGACCTGGTGGAACTCGCCGACACGGTGACCGAGATGACCGAGATCAAACATGCGTACAAGGCCGGCATCCGCGCGCTGCGCGGCATCGACTTCTGAGGCTGGGCACGTGTCGTTGACGTTGTTGATCGGTGGAGCGCGCAGCGGGAAGAGTTCGCTCGCCGTCGACATCGGCCATCGTCACCACGCCGCAGGGGTGCCCGTCACCTACATCGCCACCGCACCCGTGCTCGACGGCGACATGGCCGACCGGGTGGAACGACACCGCGGTGAACGGCCAGCGGAATGGTCGACCATCGAAGAGGAAGTCGACCTCGTCGGCGCATTGGCGCAGGTCGAATCGGGACTTGCGATCGTCGACTGCCTGACGCTGTGGACCTCGAACCTCATGTGGCGCGACCTGACCGACGACGAGATCCGCTCCCGCTCGTCGGCTGCGGCGGCCGCTGCGAGCGCACGGGTCGAACCCACCGTCGTGATCACCAATGAGGTCGGGCTCGGCATCCACCCCGAGACCGACCTGGGCCGGCGCTATCGCGACGTGCTCGGCTGGGTCAACCAGGGCTGGGCCGACGTCGCTGATCCTGCGCTCCTCCTCGTCGCCGGCCAGGCCCTTCCGCTCACGGATCCTCGGCAGTTCCTCTCGGTCCTGATCGCCACCGACACGGCGCTCCCGGACCGACCATCGACGGACTGATGGCAGACTCGCCATCGATGAGTCATCTCGCGGACCGCCTGGCCGAGCTCCCGGGCCCGGATCACGGTGCGGTCGCCGCTGTCACGGAGCGAGCCGCGACCGTCCTGCGGCCTCCCGGTGCGCTGCAGTGGCTCGACGACGTCGCCGCCTGGAAAGCGGGCTGGCAGCGCTCGACGACTCCGACCGTCGAGCGCCCGGCGGTCCTCGTGTTCGCCGGCGACCACGGTGTGGCCGCCGCCGGTGTCAGCAACTACCCGAGCGACGTGACCGGCGCGATGCTGACGGCCACGCAGAACGGGCAGGCCACGATCAACGCGTTCGCACGCTCCGCTGGTGCGTCGGTCACCGCCATCGACGTGGGGGTCGGCGACCCGACGGGTGACATGCGCACCGAAGCCGCGCTCACGACCGGAGCGATTCGACGCCATCACACGCACGGCGTTCGATGCCGTCGACGCGCTCGACACCGACCTCCTCGTCCTCGGCGAACTCGGCATCGGCAACACGACGGCCGCAGCAGCGATCGCAGCGGCGTTCGCCGGCGGTGAGGCAACCGTGTGGGTCGGCCGCGGCACCGGCGTCGATGACGACGGGCTCGCCCGAAAGCAGGCCGCTGTCCAGGAGTCCGTTCGACGCATCGCCGGCGTGATGGACCCGCTGGAGATCCTTCGCGAAGTCGGTGGATCCGAACTCGTCGCCATGGCCGCCGGCATGCGTCGCGGCGCGTCACCGATCGATCCCGGTCGTGCTCGACGGCTACATCTGCACCGCGTCGATGCTGCCGCTCCACCGAGCGAACACGACAGCGTTGGACCACTGCATCGTCGGGCACTGCTCGGCCGAACCCGGCCATCGACTGTTGCTCGACAGGCTCGACAAGAAGCCGCTGCTCGACCTCGACATGCGCCTCGGCGAGGGTTCGGGCGCAATGGCTGCGGTGCCCTTGGTGAGGATGGCATGTGCCGGTGTCGTGGAAGTCCCGACGTTCGACGAGTTCTTCGGGAACACCCCGGCGTGAGCCACCGGAACGTGCACGTCTGATGCCGCCATTCGGCGTGTTGGGTGCGCTGCAGTTCCTCACTCGCATCCCGATCCGACTCCGCTCGGCGCCGGATCTCGCGAGTTCGGTTCCGTGGTTCCCTGTCGTCGGTGCGCTGATCGGCGCCGCCACCGGTGGAGTCGCAGCGGGGCTGATGGAGGTCGTCCCGACGACCGTCGCCGCCACGCTCGCGATCGTCCTCGGCGTGATGATGACGGGCGCGTTCCACGAGGACGGACTCGCCGACACAGCGGATGCGATGGGCGGCTGGACGCAGGAACGGCGCCGCGAAATCCTCAAGGACTCACGCCACGGCAGCTACGGCGTGGCTGCCATGTGCAGCACCATCGTGCTGAGGATCCTGTGCGTTGCGACACTCGGCCCGGGGGCGGCGTTCGCCGGCCTCGTCGCCGCGCACACGCTCGGGAGGGGCGCCGCAGTCGGCGTGATGGGGACGGCCCCGCCGGTTCCGACCGACGGCCTCGGGGCTGACTACGCCCGTTCGCTGTCGACGACCCGAGCTGCGATCGGAGTGGTCGCTTCGTTGGCGATCGCAACGGCAGTCGTCGGCTGGTGGGTGCTTCCGATCGCTGCCGCCGTCGCGGCGGGTGCTCTCCTCGTGTCGCTGCTCGCCCACCGCGCGTTCGGCGGAGTGAGCGGGGACATCCTCGGCGCTGTCGAGCAGGTCGGCGAGTGCCTCGCCCTGGTCGTCGTGTCCGGACTCGCGCTGCACCATCGCGGTCTGGTGGACGTGACGATGCGCTCGCGTCAGCCGAGCCAAGACCCCTGCGTCATGATGACACGCCCCGACGTCTCTGCGACATCGTTCCAGGAACGGATGGTCGTCGGAGTGAGTCCCAGGCGAGCGAGAGCGGGACCACGTGCATCCTGCGATGCGTGATCGGCGCCATCGGTGGGTATGCCTCTGGCATCAACAGCAACGAACTCGCGAGGAGCAGACGATGACGACGCCGATGGAAAACAAGGTCGCACTGGTGACTGGAGGAGGTTCGGGCCTCGGTCGAGCGACGTCCGAAGCCTTCGCCGCGAACGGCGCCTCGGTCGTCGTCGCCGACATCGACGCCGATGGCGGTGCCGAGACCGTTGCGAGCATCGAATCCGCTGGAGGGTCTGCGACGTTCGTCGATTGCGACGTCACCGACGAAGCGTCGGTCGCAGCCATGGTGGCTGCCTGCAAGGACGAGTACGGCGGTCTCGACTTCGCGTACAACAATGCAGGGACGGAAGGCAAGCAACAGCTCCTCGGCGACATGGACCCCGCCGAGTTCCGCCGAGTCGTCGAACTGAATCTCTTCGGCGTCTTCAACTGCGTCCAGGCCGAGCTCCCGGCGATGCTCGAGCGAGGTGGAGGCGTCATCATCAACACGTCGTCGACCGCCGGGCTGCGCGGGTATCCGCAACTGGCGCCGTACACGGCGTCGAAGCACGCTGTCGCCGGACTCACCAAGGCTGTCGCCCTCGAGTACGCCGAGCAGAACATCCGCGTGCTCTCGATCCATCCGTCGGCGATCGAGACGCCGATGGTCGCTCGGGCGATGGAGGACAACCCGGACATGGCCGAGGCGCTCGAGAACGATCAGCCGATGGGCCGCATCGGCCAGCCGAGCGAGATCGCCGACGTGGTCGTGTTCCTGTGCTCCGCAGGCGCCTCGTTCATGACCGGCTCACAGATCGTCGTCGACGGCGGGCTACTCAGCGCCGGATGACCGAAGCAACGACCTGACCGTTCCGAGACCGCAGCGTCGGTAGCCTCGTCGCTCGTGTCGGACACTCGAACCAGCCCTACGGGCCACGCCCTCCAACTCGTTCGCGGCTTCGCGATGGGAGCAGCCGACATCGTGCCGGGTGTCTCGGGCGGAACGGTTGCCTTGGTGCTCGGCATCTACGACCGGCTGATCCGCAACATCCGCAACGGGGCTCGCTGCCTCAAGCAGTTGCTGACGGGCGACATCAACGGATTCACCCAGACCCTGAGAGGCATCGAGTGGGTCTGGTTGGTCACTCTGCTCGCCGGCATCCTGATCGCCGTGGCTGCGCTGTCATCGGTCCTCGAGACGCTGCTCAACGATCATCCCGTCGTGATGGCCGGGCTGTTCTTCGGTCTCGTCGTCGGCACGATCTGGATCGCGTTCAACCTGCTGGACCGGGTGGACGCCGTGGCCGTCGGCATCATCGCCGGTGTGGCGATCGTTCTGTTCTTCCTGCTCGGGCTGCGCGAGGACACCGAGGTCGCCGAGGGCGCCGCCGAGGTGGTCACGCAACCGTTCTGGATCTTCTTCCTCGTCGGTGCGCTCGCGATCTGCGCGATGATCCTCCCGGGTATCTCCGGCTCGTTCATCCTCGTCATGCTCGGCATGTACACCGAGGTGCTCGGCGCGGTGAACGACCGGGACATCGTCACGCTCGTGGTCTTCGTCCTCGGCTGTGTCACCGGGCTCGCACTCTTCTCGACTCTGCTGAACTGGCTGCTCGACAACTACCGCAACTGGGTGATCGCTGCAATGATCGGGCTGATGCTCGGGTCGATGCGGGTGCTGTGGCCGTGGCCCAAGGGCACGTTCACCACCGCGCTGGAAGCGCCATCGGACCCGGTCGTGCTGCCGATCGTCTTGGCGCTCGCCGGCGCGGCGGTGGTGATCGTGGTGGAACGTGTGAGCAACCGGGTCGGCGACGCCGGCCCGTCGTTCCCGGACTGACGTCGAGCATCGCTGCCTCGCGCTGCGATACAACTGAGCGATGCAGACAGGGTGGTTCGGATCGGTTCCGCCGAACGGTCGGGTCGCTCGGCCGACCGAGACGGCGGCCGACAACGACAACCCGCTCGGTCTCGCTGCGCCGAACCTGTCCGACGACATGCGAGCGCGAGCCCGTGCTCGCAACGCGTTCTCGAGCAGCCGGCAGCCGAGTCGGGACCCGACGTCGCAGCCCGATGGTGGGCGAAACGCTGACGGCCGTTCGCTCGACGTCGCCGATCAGCTGACGAATTCGGCGAAGCGGGCAATGCCCTCTTCGATGTCGGCGTCGCCGAGGGCGAAGCTGAAGCGGGCGTAACCCGGTGTCCCGAATGCTTCGCCTGGCACGATGGCGACCTTCGCCTGGTCGAGGACGACGTCGGCGAGTTCCAGAGTGGAGTTCACCGTGACGCCGCCGTACTCGCGACCGAGCAGACCACGCAGGTCGGGGAACGCGTAGAACGCCCCCTGCGGCTCCGGGCAGACGACGTCGTCGATGTCGTTGAGCAGCCCGTGGATCAGTGTGGAGCGACGAGCGAAGGCCTCGCGCATCATGTGGACATCGTCGAGCCCACCGTTCAACGCCGCGATCGCCGCACGCTGGGTGACGTTGGCGACGTTCGAGGTGGCGTGGCTCTGGAAGCTGGTCGACGGCTTGATGATGTCGGTCGGGCCGATCATCCAACCCACTCGCCAGCCGGTCATGGCATACGTCTTGGCGACCCCGTTCACGATGAGGCACTGGTCGGCGAGATCGGGAACCAGCACCGGCATCGAGGCGAACTCGTTGGCGCCGTACACGAGGTGTTCGTAGATCTCGTCGGTGATCACCCACACACCGTTCTTCACGGCCCACTCCCCGATCGCCTCGACCTCGGCGGGCGTGTAGATGGCGCCGGACGGGTTGTCCGGGCTGACGAACAGCAGCACCTTCGTCTTGGCGGTCTTCGCCTCGTCGAGTTGATCGACGGTGACCTTGAAGCCGGCTTCCACATCCGTCTGGATCACGACGGGCACACCGCCGGCGAGGGTGATCGCCTCGGGGTAGGTGGTCCAGTACGGCGCCGGGCAGATGACCTCGTCACCCGGATCGCACAGCGCAGCGAAGGCGGTGTAGACGGCGTGCTTGCCGCCGTTCGTGACGAGCACCTGCGACGGGTCGCATTCGAAACCGGAGTCACGCTTCGTCTTGGCGACGATCGCGTCCTTCATCTCAGGCAAGCCACCGGCCGGTGAGTACTTGTGGTTCTTCGGGTCGGCGCATGCGGCTTGGGCTGCTTCGACGATGTGAGCCGGCGTCGGAAAGTCCGGCTCGCCGGCGCCGAAGCCGATCACGTTCTCGCCGGCGGCCTTCATTGCCTTGGCCTTGGCGTCGACCGCCAGTGTGGCGGAAGGCTGGATGGCGGACAGACGTTGCGATGCGCGGTTCACGATCCCGAGGTTACAAGCCACCCTCGACCCATCTCACAGAGGTTCCACGACCGACCCGACATCGACGCCGGGTGCGAAACGTCGGTTCAATTCAGTTGCTCGAGCAAGCATCCAGGTACGTTCGGCGTCATGAGCGCAGATTCCTTCCTCCGTGAGGCCGTCGGCGGGCTCCCGTCACCGGAGTTCGAACCGCATGCCACGCCGCTGTCGAAGCCGTTGTCCGAGGCAAAGGTCGCGATCGTCACGACCGCCGGCCTCAAGCATCGCGGCGACGTCGAGCTGTGGCAGCCGGGCGACGACTCCTACACGGTCATCCCGTCGGACGCTCGGGATCTTCAGCTCGCTCACTTCAGCCCGAACTTCGATCGGTCCGGCATCGCTGCCGACCTCAACGTGGTCTATCCGATCGACCGCCTCCACGAGATGGCCGATGCGGGCATCATCGGCTCCGTCGCAGATCGACACCTGTCGTTCATGGGCGCTCAGTTCGACTTCGCATCGATCATCCAGGACAGCGCACCCCGAGCGGCGCAGGAACTGATCGACGACGGCGTCGACGTGGTGATCTTCACGCCCGTTTGACCGCTCTGTACGCGCACCGGTGGTGTGCTCTCCAACGTGTTCGAACAGGCCGGCCTCACGACGGTCAACCTCGCACTGGTTCGCGGCCAGGCCGAGACCTCGAAGCCACCGCGAGCCCTGTACGTCGAGTTCCCACTCGGCCGACCCCTGGGTCGACCTGACGACGTCGAACTGCAGACCAGTGTGCTCCAGGCCGCGTTCGACCTGCTCGAGCGCAACGATGCTCCGTTCATCGTCGACTACCCCGACGTGATCGAGGAGGAATCGGATGAACCGGCCACCTGCCCGATGCCACCGCGCCACGACCCGGACCTCCACGCTGCGATCGACGAAGCACGCGGGCTACGAAACGCATACCAGCGCAACGTCGATGCGACCGGACGAACGCTGCTCGGACGGGTGGTCGCGCCCGACGTCGACGGCGTGGTGCAGCTCATCGAGAAGATGATCCGGATCGAAGCCGGCGAAACGCTGGACGACGTCGGACTCGCCGGTGGCGCCGCGATCGCAGCGGGACAGGACATCCGGGCGTACTACGAGGAGGCGGGTCTCCAGTTGGCCGAGAAGGTCACCGGTTCGCGCTCGCTCGAGTCGTGGTTCTACCGCACCACCGAAACCGGCCAGCTCGTCCGTCGCACCCAGAAGGTGATGAAGGAACAGGGCACCGGCGACGACCTCACCATCCAGTACCTCCTGCCGGGCACACAGGCGAGGTGATCGGCGCGGTGTGTCGGACATGACGAGAAGTCAGGTCCGCTGAGCGGTGCCAGCTTCTCAGGATTCCTGATTCCTTCGTCCGATCCCGGTGTGGAAACGCCATGCTGGGCTGGTGAGCTCGACCCCCGACCAGATCACCATTCCCGCCGAACTGCTGCCCGACGACGGGCGCTTCTGCTGTGGACCTTCCAAGGTTCGCCACGAGCAGGTCGATGCCGTGGTCGCGGCTCGTGACACGCTGCTCGGCACCTCGCACCGCAAACCGCCGGTCAAGAACCTGGTCGGGCGCGGTCCGCTCGAAGCTGACCGATCTGTTCGGTCTGCCCGACGGCTGGGAGATCGTGCTCGGCAACGGTGGATCGACCGTGTTCTGGGACGTGGCCACGTTCGGCCTCGTCGCACGCGCGCAGCCAGCACGCCGTGTTCGGCGAGTTCTCGTCGAAGTTCGCCGAAGCCTGCGCAGCGGCACCACACCTCGGTGAACCGACCGTCGTGAAGAGCGACGTCGGAACGCACCCGACCTTGAGCGCCGAGGACGGCATCGATGTCTACGCACTGACCCACAACGAGACCTCGACGGGTGTGGCGATGAAGCTCGAACGCCCCGCCGGCACGTCGGCATCCGACAGCGCGCTCGTCGCCGTCGACGCCACGTCCGCTGCCGGCGGCCTCACGTGGAGCCCCAGCGACGTCGACGTCTACTACTTCGCCCCGCAGAAGTGCTTCGCCTCGGACGGCGGCCTGTGGCTCGCCGCCTGCTCGCCCGAGGCCCAGGAGCGCATCGAACGGATCGGGTCGTCCGATCGCTGGCGACCCGCTTCGCTGGACCTGCAGATCGCGCTCGACAACTCGAAGAAGAACCAGACCTACAACACACCTGCTGTCGCCACGCTGGTGATGCTCGACGCCCAACTCGACTGGATGCTGGGCAACGGTGGACTCGAGTGGGCGGCCGGTCGCAGCGCTCGGTCCGCCGCAACGCTCTACGACTGGGCCGACGCCCGCGACTGGGCCACCCCGTTCGTCGCCGATGTGGACAAGCGTTCGAACGTGGTCGGCACGATCGACATCGACGACTCGATCGATGCCGGCGACGTGTGCACCGCCCTTCGTGCGAACGG
Source organism: Ilumatobacteraceae bacterium (assembly GCA_963797925.1). Lineage (GTDB taxonomy): Bacteria > Actinomycetota > Acidimicrobiia > Acidimicrobiales > Ilumatobacteraceae > Ilumatobacter_A. The sequence continues at coordinate 498,832 of CAWCQZ010000005.1, forward strand.
CATCCTCGACACCGACGCGTACCGCAAGCTCGGCCGCAACCAGCTCCGCGTCGGGATGTTCCCCGCCATCGACCCGAGCGACGTCGAAGCCCTCACGCGCTCGATCGACCACGTGGTGGCTCAGCTCGGCTGACCGATGACCGCCTTCGGGGTCTGACTCGGAGACGGACGTGAGCCTGACCCGGCAGTGAGGTACGGGGTTTCAGCACGACACTCGGAGAGCTGCTCCTTCTGAAAGCGACGCCGAACGCAGTGAGGCCTGGAGCGCCGCTGGCACAATGGTGGGGTGAACGTCTCCGAAGTCCTCGAGCTTCTCGACCGAGGTGATCGGCGATCTGGACCGGCCGGTGATGCTGGTCGGGCTCGAAGGTTGGTTCGACGTCGCAAGCGCCGCGAGACACGCGGTCGATTCATTCATCGACGATGACGCTGCGGTGATCGTCGGCGAGATCGATCCCGACCCGTTCTACGACTTCACGCAGCAGCGTCCGCTCGTGTCCGTCGACGACGGTGTTCGATCGATCCAGTGGCCCGCGAACGAGATCGTCGTGCAACGCAACGCCGGGCACCGCGACCTCGTGTCACTGATCGGTGTCGAGCCGCACATGCACTGGTCGACCTACGTCGATGCGATCGTGACGATCGCGGAATCGTTGCGTTGCGAAGCGGTCGTGACCGTCGGCTCCGCAGCCGAAGCAATTCCGCACACGCGGCGCCCGCCGGTCACCGGGAGCACCTCGAACGAGGCGCTGGCGGGTGCGCTCGGGCTCGGTGCACCGTCATACGAAGGCATCACCGGCGTCGTCGGGCGTGCTGCAGGCGGCATTCGAGGCACGCGGCATCCCTGCGGTCTCGCTGCGTGTCGGCATCCCGCACTATCTGATGAACGCCGAGCACCCGCAGGCCACCGCCGCGCTCTCACGGCATCTCAGCCATGTGCTCGATGTGCCCACCCGCATCGATTTCAGCGACCAGATCGACTCGTGGCGCGACGTCCACGACGAGATCATCGAGACCGACGACCAGCTCCGCATGTACGTCCGCATGTTGGAAGCCGAATTCGATCGTCGAGCCGAAGCGGCGATTCCCACCGCCGACGACCTCGCGGCCGACTTCGAGCAGTTCCTCGACGACCTCCGCGACGACTCCTCCGACTGATTCGGGGTCAGCTGGCCGCGGCGACGGCCACGAGTGCGGCATTCACGATGCTGCCGGCGTCGATCCCGGTGAGTTCGTGGAGGTCGGCGATCGTGCCGGACTCACCGAACCGGTCGACGCCGAGCGCGTACTGCCGAGTGCCGAGTGCCGACCCGATCCACGCCAGGCTGTGGCTCGCAGCGTCGTGCACGCTGACGACCGGTCGCATCCGTTCGTCTGCGGGGATCATGTCGTGCAGTCGACTCGTCGCTCGCGACAGCTGCGCTGTCGCGACCGCCTGCGTGAAGCCAGCCCGCCAACTCGAGTGGACGCGATCCGGGCTCGTGAGGTGCACGACCGACGCCTGGACGCCTTCGGCATCGAGTTCGTCGGCAGCGGCCAGCGCCTCCGGAGCCATCACGCCGGTGGTGACGATCGTGACGCCGGGTCGTCCGTCGCTCGGAGCGTCCTGCAATCGGTAGCCACCGGCAAGGACCTGACGGCGCATCTCGTCCTCGCCGAGCCGCTCGAGCGCAGCGGCGAACGGCGCCTGATCGACGGGCCGCGTGGACAAGCGGAGGTAGCTGCTCGTTCCGTCGGATCGGCTGACCTGGTCGAGGGCGTCGCACAGGATCCAGTCGACCTCGGTGGCGTACGCCGGCTCGAAGTAGGTGAGGTTCGGCAGCTCGGCACCGACCGAGGCCGTGATCGTCGACTGGTGGGCGCCGCCCTCGGGAGCGAGCGTCACGCCTGCCGGCGTGCCGGCCACGACGAACTTCGCGTCGTTGTAGAGCCCGTAGATGAGTGCGTCGAGCCCGCGCAGCACGAACGGGTCGTACACCGTGCCGACCGGCAACAGCAGCTGACCGTGGTGATCGTGACTCAGCCCGAGCTGGCCGAGCAGCATGAACAGGTTCATCTCGCTGATGCCGAGTTCGATGTGTTGCCCACCGGGTCCGGGCGCCCACTTCAACAGGCGTTCGGCCCCGCCGTGGTCGTCTCGTTCGTCGTGTGAATAGACGCCCCGCTTGTTGATGAAGCCACCGAGGTTCGTGGAGATCGACACGTCGGGCGCTGTGGTGACGATGCGTTCGCCGACTCCGTCGACGTCGGCGAGGCCCGCCAGGACACGTCCGAACGCCTCCTGTGTCGACGAGGTGCCACGCGTCGTCGGCGAGCGAACCGCAACCGGGATCGGTGGGCGCTGACGTTCCTGCGGTGGCGCGTTGTTGATGTTCGATCCGATCGACGCACACCATCGGCCGGCGTCGGAATCGTCGGAGAACCGGTCCCATTCGGTGTCGGCGGTGAGGCCGAGCAAGTCGCGGAACTCATCGATCTGCTCGGGGCTGAGCAACGCCGAATGGTTCATCGGGTCCCCCGCCATGGCCAGACCGTGCCCTTTGATCGTGTACGCGAAGACGACCGACGGTCGGTCGAGTTCGGCGTCGCATTCGCGGAAGGTGTCGACGAGCAGGCCGAGGTCGTGACCGCCCAGGTCGGTGACGAGATGTTGGAGTTCCTCGTCGGTCATCGACGCGGCCAGGTCACTCACGGCCGGGTCGGCCCCTGCGAGGAACTTGCGGCGCGCTTCGTCGGGGGCCAACCCGAACAACTCCTGATAGGCCTCGTTCGGCATCGCGTCGATGTGGGCCTCGAGGGCGTCACCACCGGGGCGCTCGAACGCCTCGGTCAGACGTCGCCCGTACTTCGCTTCGACCACGTGCCACCCGGCGTCCGCGAAGAAGCGCTTCAACCGGGTCGCGGCGATGTCGGGGATGACGCGGTCGAGTGACTGACGGTTCAGGTCGATCACCATCGTGAAGTTGGCGAGACCCTTCGTGGCGGGGTCCGCGATGGCCTCCCACACGTTGCCCTCATCCAGTTCGGCGTCGCCGACGAGCGCCACGAACCGGGCGGCCGGCTGCTCACCGAAATGAGAGTCGACGTAGCGCCGCGTCAACGCCGAGAAGAGCGGAGCGACAGCTCCCAGCCCCACCGAGCCGGTCGAGAAGTCCGACACATCCGGATCCTTCGTACGCGACGGATACGCCTGGAGCCCGCCGCGCTGCCGCAACGTCGTGAGGTAGGACCGATCGAGCTCACCCGTGAGGTATTTGATGGCGTGGTACACGGGCGACGCATGGGGCTTGACCGCCACCTTGTCCTCGCCGCCGATGTGCGCGAACCACAGCGCCGTCATGACCGACACCATCGAGGCACTGGAGGCCTGGTGCCCGCCGACCTTCACGTCCGTCTCACTCCGACGGTTCGCATGGTCGATGATGCGCGTCGCCAACCACAGCACGCGCTGCTCGATCTCTCGAAGCGTGTCGAGATCGACGGGCTCGGTCATGGGACTCATCATGGTCGTTGCTGACGCGTCGGACCATCCACGAGCGAGGCACCTGCTGAGAGACGCCGGGCTACGGCAGCGACGATCTGTCGCACGCCGTCCGGTGCGTCTTCGATCTCGACGTCGAACCTCGAGGCGATGAAAGAGATCTTCGAGGCGACATCGCCGAATTCGTTGCCCGACACGACGACGTGCGACCGCCCGTCGGCCGTCGGCGCCGACTCGCTGACGACCCAGTGTCCGAGCGCCACGAGGTCCTCGGTGGACGCCGACACCACGAGCACCGCGCGATGTTCGGCGACCATGGCCTGCATGCCGTCACGCACGAAGGTCGACGCGTCGGCGGCCGGGAGCGGACGCCGCTCGAAGCGGACGCCGGCGAGGGTCGGGTCGTGCATCCGGTCGACTCTGAACGTTCGCCAGTCGTTTCGACGCACATCCCACGCGACCAGGTACCACCGTCGTCCGGCGGCAACGAGCTGATGCGGCTCGACGAGTCGGCTCGATTCCTCACCGTCACGACGGTGGTAGGTGAAGCGAACCTCCTCGCCGTCTCGACATCCCTGACTGAGCACCGTCAGATCTGCTGCGTGGATGTCGGCGGCCTCGTTCGACCACGTCATGATCTCGACGCTCTGCTGGAGCGCGTCGATCCGTCGACGCAGCCGGTCGGGCAGGACATCGTCGAGTTTGGCCATGAGCCCGAGGGATGCGTCCTCGATCCCCTCGATCGCACTGAGTGCCGTGGCGCGCATCCCGACCGTGAGCGCGATCGCCTCGTCGTCGGTGACGAGCAGCGGAGGCAGGTGAGCGCCGACGGCCAGGCGGTAGCCGCCGTCGGCGCCCGGTTCGGCGTCGACCGGGTAGCCGAGGCCACGCAACCGATCGACGTCGCGCCGGACCGTGCGCTCGCTCACACGCAACTCGTCAGCGAGGTCGGCGCCGCGCCACATGCGGTGTGTCTGCAGGAGCGACAACAGCGCCAGGGTCCGAGCGGTGGGGTCCGACATCAGTCGTAACTGTTGACCATCGCGACGCTGAGCGCCAGCATCGCGACCATCGACACCGCAACCACGGCGAACGCCTTCGCGAGGACCGGCCCGTCGAAGCCGTCGAGGATCAGCGAACGGGCACCCTCCATCACGTAGGTGACCGGGTTGATCGTGGCGGCGATCTCCATCGGCCTGGTGAGCTGGTCACGAGGCACGAAGTTCGGCGTGAGGAACAGCAACGGAAAGAACACCATGCTGGCGCCCTGCGTCGCCGCCGCACTACGCGTCTTGATGGCGATGAGTTGCATGAACCCGCTGAAGACCATTGCCCAGAGCGACACCATGACGATCAGGAGGAAGAAGCCGAGGACACCGGACTCGACGCGAATCCCGAACAACAGGCCGAGGAGCACCATCACGGTGCCGACGGCCATGGTCTTGACGAATTCGGCGTAGAGCCGGCCGAGCACGAGCGCCATGCGCGAGATCGGCGTCGCCCGCAACTTGTCGAAGTAGCCGCCCTCGATCTCTTCGACGAGGTACAGCGCTGCGCCTCCGAACGACGCCGACAACAGCAGCGACGCCGGCAACTGGAACGCTCCGTAGTTCTGCCCTTCGAGGAACGACGTGCCCTCCGCCGGGAAGATGCGGGCGGCCTGTCCGACGTTGACGACGAGGAAGAACAGCGGAATGAAGATCGTCGGGAACAGCGAGTCCGGTGTTCGTATCGCCTCTCGGATCGCTCGCCCGCCGAGAATCAACGAGTCGCGCAGTGCGTTCGTCGATCCGCTCCGGGGAGTGGCCGGCGCGGGGCGCTGATCGTGGATGGTGTGGGTGGTGATGGTCATGATCAGACCTCCTTCACTTCTCCCGCGACCTTGTCGCGGGTACGTCCGGTGGCGTCGAGGAAGACGTCATCGAGGGTCGGGTCGGCACTCAGGCCATTGCGGTCGCGGAGCTCCTGCTTGAGCGATGCCGGAGTTCCTCCGCTGACGATCTGGCCGTCGTCGATGATCGCGAGCCGGTTGCAGAGTTGGTCGGCTTCTTCGAGGTACTGGGTGGTGAGGAACACGGTGGTGCCGAGCTGGTTGATTCGCCGCACCTCGTCCCACACCGTCAGTCGGCTGGCCGGGTCGAGGCCGGTGGTCGGCTCGTCGAGGAACAGCACGTCGGGACCGTGGACGAGCGCCGAGGCGAGATCGAGGCGACGTTTCATACCGCCCGAGTAGCCCTTGACCCGACGGTCGGCGGCATCCAGCAGATCGACCAGTTCGAGCAGCTCCTGTGCTCGCTCAGCGGCGTCGTTCGCCGCCATGCCGAACAGACGGGCCTGCAGGGTCAGGATCTCACGACCGGTCTGGCGGGGGTCGAGCCCGGCCTCCTGCAGAGCGACACCGATCTTGCGGCGGGCACCGTGCGGATCGGCCGCGACATCGACACCACCGACCTCGGCCGTGCCGCCGGTCATCGTCATCAGGGTCGTGAGCATGCGGACCGTCGTCGACTTGCCGGCGCCGTTGGGGCCGAGGAAACCGAAGACTTCACCGTCGGCGACATCGAGGTCCACGCCGCGCACCGCCTCGACCTCGCCATCGCCGCTCTCGTAGGTCTTGCGCAGCCCGACTGCGGTGATCGCACTCATCGGGATCGTCTCGTCGCTGCGTTGATCTTCTCGTGGACGTCGTTCGTCATGTCTGCTCCTCGGGTCGTGCGGGCCGGCGGATCCGACCTCGCTCGACGATCATCGCGAACCATGCGGACAGATCCTGTCCGCATTGTCCGATCCCGGACGAGACGGTGTGGCGCGCGGTCGACGTGAACAGGGCAACGCTCCCGGCGTACATCCAGGCCATGCGACGCACGACACCTCGGTTGGTTCTGCGAGCAGCTCGGTGATCGCGTCGACGCCGCAATCGTCATGCACTGCGGTACAGCGACGCTCGAACTCGTGGACGGACTCTGGGCCGTCCCGATCAGTTCCCTCGGGTCACCCTGACCGTTCTTCGGGGTCGGAACGACGAGCCGAGCGGCCTTTCGGCCGGGAGCCGCGATGTGCTGACGCCGAGATCGGAGACGCTGGCGCCGGTCAGCTTCCGGACATGGTGATGCCGGAGATGACGAGCGACATGCCCGCCGCACTCATCGGCAGCCATTCGATGTCGCCACCGACCTCGGTGATGTCGAGCAGCATCCGCTGCAGCGTCGACGCGATGGTGAACTCGCGGACCGGTGCACCGATCGTGCCGTTCTCGATGAGCAGTCCGGCGGCGCCGGTCGAGAAGTCACCCGAGATGGGGTTCACGCCGGAGTGCAGGCCCTGCATCTGCTGAACGAGGAGACCATCGTCGATGGACGCGATGATCTCGTCCTGCGAGCGGGCACCTGGAACGAGAGAGAGCGCGAGGCACCCGACGCCGGGCGTGCCCGAGAAACCGCCGCGGGTCGCGTTGCCCGTCGACACCCCGCCGACCCGTCGAGCCGACGACGAGTTGTGCACGAACTGCTTGAGCACGCCGTCCTCGATGAGCACGTTGCGGCGAGCGGCCAGACCTTCACCGTCGACGTCGGTCGACGTGTACGCACTCGGGTTGGTCGGGTCGTCGACGAGCGTGACGAGCGGATTGGCCACGGTTTCGCCGACACGGTCCTTGAACAGTGAGCGTCCCTTCGCCACGGACATCCCGTTGAGCGTCGAGGAGATCACCCCGAGGAACTGAGCGGTCACGAACGGGTCGAGGACGACCGTGACCGTCTTCGACGACGGCTTCGTGGCGCCGAGCAGACGGGTCGCCCGTTCGCTCGCTTCACGCGCGGCACGGTCGAGGTCGAACTCGTCGGGTGAGTCGCCGACCGAGAATCCGAATCCGGTCTGGGTCTCGGCATCGTCGCCTTCGCCTTCATCGGCGAGGGTCGACACCGAGACGTAGCAACCGTTCTCTCGGCCGGCCTGGCGAATGCCCGCCGTCGATGCGACAGCAGCTTCTCCCCAGGCGTCTGCATAGTTCGAGTCGTCGACGCGAACCCGAGGGTCCTGCCCCGAGGCGAGCTTCTCGAGCTGTTTGGCGATGTCGATCTTGCGGTCGGTGGCGTAGTCGGCGAGCGTGTCGTTCCACAGCACCTGCTCGGTGGTGTCGACCCCGTCGGGCTCGGCGAGACCGGCGAATTCGTCGCTCGTCCCGAACGCCACGTTGTCGCGCGCTTCGGCGAGCACTTCCCGCACGGCGTCCTCGTCGAGCGTGCCGGCGTAGGCGAAACCGGTGCGGCCCTCCTTGATGACCCGGATACCGATGCCTTCGGACTGTGCGGACACGAAGTGCTCCACATCGCCCTGGTACACCCGCACCTCGGTCTCGCCGCCACGAGCGACGAATGCTTCGATCTGTTCGCCACCGCCGGCCTGGGCGATGACGCGATCGGCGATCGCCTGGAGTTCGGCGGTGGTGTCGCCCTGCGTCTGCTGGCCGCTCGTGGTCACGCTCATGCTGCGGTGCCTCCGACCGTCAATGCCTTGACCCGCAGCGTCGGTTGGCCGTCTCCCACGGGAACGCCCTGTCCGTCCTTGCCGCAGGTGCCGGGACTGCCCATCGAGAAGTCGTTGGCGAGCATGTCGATGTCCTGCAGCACCTTCGGGCCGTTACCGATCAGGTTGCCGTCACGCAGCGGCTCGGTGATCTTGCCGTCCTCGATCAGGTAGGCCTCGGTCATCCCGAACACGAAGTCGCCGGAGGCGGTGTTGACCGAGCCGCCGCCGAGCTTGGCGACGTAGACGCCTTCGGGCGTGGACGACACGATGTCGTCCGGATCGTCCGGGCCGTTCATCACGTAGGTGTTCGTCATCCGCACCATCGGCAGGTGCTGGTAGCTCTGGCGACGACCGTTGCCCGACTGCGGACGGCCGTCCTTGCGCGAGCGCAGGAAGTCCCACATGTAGTCGGTGAGGATGCCGTCCTCGATCAGCACGTTGCGCTGCGTCCGTGAACCTTCGTCGTCGACGCCGAGCGTGCCCCACTCGCCGGGCATCGTGCCGTCGTCGACGAGGGTGACCATCTCGTTGGCGACCTGCTGGCCGACCTTTCCGGCGTACACCGACGCGCCCTTCTGGATGTGGTCGGCTTCGAGTCCGTGGCCACACGCCTCGTGGAACAGGACGCCGCCGGTGCCGTGCTTGATGACGACCGGCATCGAACCCGACGGAGCGGGGCGGGCGGCGAGCTTGGTGATCGCCTGGCGGGCGGCTTCGCGAGCCATCTCCTCGACGTCGACGGTGTCGAAGATCTCGAACCCGACGGTGTGCCCCATCGACTGGTAGCCGGTCTGCATGCCGGCGTCGCCGTTCGCCACGGCATTGATCCGCAGCAGCGTTCGGATGACCTCGTCGTCGGCAAGCACGCCATCGGTGTTGGCCACGAGCACGCGCTTGGTGCTGTCGCCGTAACCGGCGGAGACCTGCACGATCTCGGGGCCGTAGGCGCGGGCGGCCTCGTTCATGCGGGTGAGCAGCTCGACCTTGCGCGCCTTCTCGATCGAGTCGGGCTGGTGCACGATCCGGTTCGGGCGATGTGTGGCCGCTCTGGTCAGCCCGACGGCGTTGACGCCGCCCCCACCCTGGCTGGCAGCGGCTGCTGCCGCGCCGGCCGCGGCCGACAGGCCCGCTTCGGACAGATCGGAGGTGTAGGCGAAGCCGGTCGTGTCGCCGGCGATCACGCGGATCCCTGCGCCTCGATCTCGACCGCTGGTGACCTGTTCGATGCGGCCGTCGTCGAGCCCTGCGGAGGTCGAGCGTTTGTCTTCGGCGTACACCTCGGCGAATTCGGCACCGGTCTTCGTTGCGCCGGCGAGTACTCGTTCAAGAACGTCGTTGTCGATCACAGCGTCCAGTGTACGAACCGGACCTTCGGAGCGGCTGTCGACGGTACGAGCCGTCCGACGGCGCCGATCAATCGGGTTCCGCCGCCGAGTGGTGCCCGAGCGCCTGGATCAGGTCGGCGATCTGGTGATGCTCTTCGAGTGGGTGTCGCAGCGGGAGTTGCGATTGGACGATGTAGTGGTTTCGACGCCCACGCTTCACCCGCTGCACGCAGCCGATCGATTCGAGGTCGGTCAGGATCTGCGTCGCCGTGCGTTCGGTGATGTCCACGCGCTCGGCAATGTCCTTCAGTCGCAGGTCCGGCGTTGCCGAAACAGCCAGCAAGACGTGTGCGTGGTTGGTGAGGAAGGTCCACGATCGCTCCGATGCCACCCATCGAGACTAGATCATCACGCCAGATCACAAATACCAGCATTTGATTTCCTAGAAACTTATTTCCTCTGTAGAGTCCCGACCCGTGGATCGACTTCCTGCTCCGTCACCAACCGGCGAACAACCGAACGGGGCGTCGTGATGTCGTCGTTCCTCGTCGCCGTTGCCGTGTTCGCGCCGCTCGCAGGCGCCATCGCAGTGTTCGCACTGCAACCCCGAGGTCTGCGTTCCGGCCGATGGACGACCGCGTCGTGCGGCGTCGGTGCGCTCGCCGCCTTCGTGGTCGTGGCGCTCAGCGGCGGACGCGACGACGGCGTCGTCGGCGAGGTCGCCGGCTTGGGGCTGCGCGTCGACCGCCCGAGTGCCGTGTTGCTCGCCGTGGTGATGGGGACCGGTGTGGTCGTTGCCTCGTTCTCACGTCGAAGTGTCGACCTCGACCCACGCGCCCCCCGCTTCTTCGCCCTCTTGGGCGTGCTCGTCTCCGGGAGCGCACTCGTGGTGGTGCCCGGTGGGGGCCTCGCGCTGCTCGTCGGCTGGTTCGCGTCGAGTTGGGCGTTGATCGCGATCGTCGGTCACCGCAACGAACTGGCGGCCACCAAGCGAGCGCAACGGCGAACCGCTCGGGCCCTGCTGATCGGCGACGCCGCGCTGCTCGTCGCGATCATCGTTGCCGTCACGGTCGGTGACGACCGGGTGACGAGCGACGTCGCGCTCACCCTCGGCGACCTGCAGTCGACCTCGATCCTCGGCATCAGTGCCGCCGACCTGGTCGCGACGCTCATCGTCATCGCCGGAGCCTCGCGCTCCGCACTGCTGCCGTTCCACCGCTGGCTCGTCTCGACCCTCGCGGCCCCCACCCCGGTCTCCGCACTCGTGCACGCCGGTTTCGTCAGCGGCGCCGGCCTCCTCCTGATCCGCTTCGGGCCACTGGTGCTGACGTCGTTCGTCGCGGTCCATCTCGCCTTCGCCGCAGCAGTCGTCACCGTGCTCGTCGCAGTCGGAGCGGGCCGCCGACGGGTCGACGTCAAAGGCAAGCTTGCCTGGTCGACCGTCGCTCAGATGGGCTTCATGGTCGTGCAGTGCGCCGTCGGAGCGTTCAGCAGCGCCGTGTTCCACATCGCCGGCCACGGCATGTACAAGGCCAGCATGTTTCTCGGAGCAGGAGACGCGGTCTCGTCCGGTCTGCGCTCGTCGCGCCGGGCAGCCGCCCTCCCGTTGGCCTCCACGGCGATCCGCGTCACAGCGTCCATGGCCATCGCGACCGGCGCGGTCGCGCTGGGGACGCTGGTGCTACCACCGGACGTGTCGGACGGCGGCGTGATCCTCGTCGTCGTGTTCGCATGGTCGACCGTTGCGCACGGCGTGTGGGGCTGGCTCGCCCGAGGCGCATCCGAGTGGCCGCGTTCGATCGCGGAGAGTGCGCTCGGCGGAGTCGTCTCCGTGTTCGTCTATCTCGGAGGGCTGCGAGTGGTCGAGTCCTTCGTCGAGCCGGCGTTTGGTGACGTCGCGGAGGAGTCCGGAGTGGGGGCGACGACCCTGCTCGTGACCCTCGGCGCCGTCGCTGCACTGTCGGTGGCATGGCACGTCGTCCAGGCACCTTCGATCGACTCGCTGCGCTCGGCGATCGACGCGTGGCTGCATCGCACGGCCCACCCGTCGATGTCCGGAGATCTTCCACTTCTCGACCGTCGCGCCGGTCGTTCCGAGTCGGGTCAAGGGGATCGGGGACGGCCGCTCCCATCCCCTCGACCGAGACCAGACGATCTCAGATCCGCGCCGATGTCGCTCGGTCGGGCACGATCATCGCGCCGGCATGGCCACTGACCTCGGTGGTCGCCGTGAACCCGCTCGGCGGTCTCGAACCGCTCGGGTTCGACGCCGCGTCGGCGCTCGCCCGCCGGCAGTTCGGCGCTCGTACCCATCTCTCGCTCGAGAGCTTCCGACAGGACCACGCATCCGGCCTGACGAGCGACGTCGACCTTCTCTGGTCGATCGAGTCGTCGTTCCTCGACGCCTGCTCGATGCCGCCGATCGAGACCGATGGACGAACGATCTCGCCTGCGGAGATCATCGAGGCCGACATGCTGCACGGGCCGACAGGTGTCGAACCGGCGCTGCAACGCACGGCAGTGGAACGAACCGAGGGTCCCGACGGCCCGACCGGCCAGACGATCGACTCCACTCTGTTCCACTCGGTTGCGCACCACGTCGCACGCATGGAATCGGGCAACGTCGGCGCCACCTCGTTCACCGAACGGTGGCGCCGCGATGCAACCGTCGTCAGCGCGCTGCGCCGGCAGCTCACACCCGAGTCGGTCGACTGGCTCGCCGGACTCGGCACGGACCCGGCAGCGATCATCGACGCCGCTTTCGCCCTCACCGGGATCTCCGACGACCAGCGCATCGGCGAGATGCGAGGCCACCTGTCGCGTCTCCAAGGGTGGGCCGGTTACGCGAAGTGGCGCACCGAGTGGGCTCACCCGAGCGAATCCCGCCCGTCGCTGACGCCGATCGAGCTCGTCGCCGCTCGTTGCGCGTTGGAAGCCGCCGCCACCTTCTCGACCGTCTCCGCGCGCCGCGTCGATGCGCAACCGACGGCCGGTTCCGTTTCGCGGGCGGGTGACAGAGACCAGCGGGTGGACGCGGTCATCGACGCGCTCGGCGTGGATGGTGCAGCTCCCGGCCTGCGCACGGCCATCGACCGCATCGTCGAGCTGGTCGGCGATCACGACCGCCAGGCTGCTTGGCTCCGCGCACAAGAACGAGCGCTCGATGTCGGTCTGCTCTCCAAACTCGATCGACTCGACCCGGGTTCGCTGTTGCGCGAACCGGAGGTCCAACTCGTCTTCTGCATCGACGTGCGCTCGGAGGGTCTCCGTCGCCACATCGAAGCAACGGGCCCGTACGACACGCTCGGGTTCGCCGGTTTCTTCGGTGCCGCGATGTCCGTCCAGCGAATCGAGTGGGATCACGACGAGCCGCGCTGTCCGGTCCTCGTCTCCCCCGCCATGCAGGCGGTCGAACGCGTCGTCGAGGGATCTGATTCGGCACACGAGATCGATCGCCTGCTGAGTGACGACCGGCGCCGAGCCGGCGCCGGAGCGGTCCACGTCCACACCAAGTCCGGTGCCGGTGCGCCATTCGTGATGGCCGAGGCCGCTGGCTGGTTCGTCGGCCCGCTCGCCGCTGCGCGCACGCTGCTTCCCCGCCCGCCACAGTCTGCCCGGCCGGTACCGACCGTGATGGAACTGGAGCGCGCTGTCCGATGCCGTTGCCGACGTCGAGCAGCGCACCTTCCTGGCCGAAGCGATCCTGCGGACGATGGGGCTGACGGCAGGCTTCGCTCCACTCGTGGTGCTGTCCGGCCACGCCAGCCACAACGTCAACAATCCGCACGCCACCGCACTGGATTGCGGAGCGTGCGCCGGAGCTTCCGGTCAGGACAACGCACGGTCGGTCGCCAATCTCTTGAACGAGCCAGCCGTGCGTCACGGCCTGAAGGAACGCGGCATCGAGATCCCCGACGGCACGCATTTCGTGCCGGCGCTGCACGAGACCGTCAGCGACGACGTCGAGATCCTCGACCGCCATGCGATCCCGACCACGCATCACGCCCTGGTCGATCGTCTCGTCGCCGACCTCGCCGTCGCCGGCGCACGACAGTCGGCCGTCCGCGCACAACACCTCCCTGGCCCACCCTCGAAGGTGGGTGAGCGCGGCACCGACTGGGCGCAGGTCCGACCGGAATGGGGTCTGGCGGGCAACGCATCATTCGTCATCGGCCCTCGATCCATGACCTCCGGACTCGACCTGGAAGGGAGATCGTTCCTGCACACCTACGACGCCGACAGCGACCCTGACGGCAAGGTGCTCGAGACGATCATGACCGCACCCCTCGTCGTCGCTCACTGGATCTCGTCGCAGTACTACTTCTCGACGGTCGACCCTGAGGTCTTCGGTGCCGGCGACAAGTTGATCCACAACATCGCAGCCGGAACCGGTGTGATCTCCGGAGAGAGCGGCGACCTTCGTGTCGGGCTCCCGCTGCAGAGCACGCACGCCGGCGAGAAACGTCACCACCGACCGGTGCGGTTGCTCGCCGTGATCCAGGCGCCGCTCGAACGAATCGAACGCATCATCAGCGAGAATCCGATCCTGACGACGCTGACTGCGGGATCATGGTTGCGCGTCGCCGGCAGATCCCACCCACACGAACGCTGGTCGATACGGACCGCCGACGGCACGTGGAGTTCCGAACCCCGACCCATCCCGACCGACCGAACACTGGAGACATCATGAACACCTGGACCGGATTCACCACCATGGCCCGCATCGAGGTCGTCATCGACGGCGAACAGATACCGACCGTTCGCGACCTCCTGCTCGCTGCCGGAGCGAACGGCTTCACCGCGATCCAAGGCGTCTCGGGCTTCGGCCATTCAGGGGCGCACGAGGGACGACTGCTCTACAACGACCGCAACAGTCTGTCGCTGTTGATCAGCGTCGTTCAGATGGATCGCGCCGAGGCGATCGTCGCCGGCATCCGCCAACTCCTCGACGACCATCACGGCGTCGTCCTGATCAGCGAGACCCAGGTCAGTCGCGCCGACTACTTCTGACCGACCCGACACCCACGAACCCTGAGGACGGCACGAATGACCAACACTTCTGAACCCGATCGGACGACGGCGACCCGAGCGACGGCGACGACGACGACGACGACGACACTGCCGATGCTCGCCGGCAAACGACTGTTGATCACGGGAGTGGTCAACACCGATTCGATCGCCTACGCGAACAGCGTCGGCGGCGATTCGGGCCGGCGCCGAGATCGTGCTGTCCAGTCTGGGCCGCGACCTCGACCTCACGCGAGAGACCGCCACCACCCTCGGTCCCGACGTCGACGTGATCGAAGCCGATCTCACCGAGCCCGACGACGTCGCGTCGCTCGCCACCGGGCTGGCCCGCCGATGGGAACACCTCGACGGGGTGCTCCACGCCGTTGCGTTCGCACCCCGTGAAGCACTGTCGGAGAGCTTCCTCGACGCCACCATCGACCCGGTCTCGCGTGCGTTCCACACCAGCGTGCACACCTATGCATCGCTGGCCAGGATGCTCCGCGACCTCGCTCCAGCAGCAGGCGGCTCGCTCGTCGGACTCGACTTCGACGCGTCGAAGGCGTGGCCCGTGTACAACTGGATGGGCGTGTGCAAGTCCGCGCTCGAGTCGGCGAATCGTTACGCCGCACGAGATCTCGGCAAGCGAGCGATCAGGTCGAACCTGATCGCTGCGGGACCGCTCCACACCCGTGCCGCAGGTGCGATCGGATCGTTCGAGCGTCTGCTCGACGCCTGGGAGCATCAGTCCCCGATGCGGTGGGACCCCCACGACGCCGAACCGGTCGCCGACACCGCCGTGTTCCTGCTCTCCGACCTCAGCCGGATGATCACCGGGGAGATCCTCCACGTCGACGGTGGATTCCACGCCATGGCAGCCCACCTCGACTGAGCAGCCCGCCGCACCGGGCCGGACCGCGTCGACGGACCGCTCGTGCACGAGGTCTCAGCGAGCACCGTTCACGATGGTCGCGTCATCGCGATCGTCTGGTCACGTGGCGACAGCCGCACCGGCGCACTCGGTGATCTCGTCGACGAGACGCTGGGTCAGGTCGTCGGCCGTCCGGGCGTCGACGACTGCGACGCCCGCAGCCTGCGCGGTCCGCGTCAGATGGTCCTGGATGGCTCGGATCGCCTCGAACCGGTCGTGCTGCGGGCTGGCCGCGTCATCGGGGCCGAGCTGGCCCCGCTGCGCAAGGTTCTGGCCGTGATGCCGGCTGCGGTCCACCGCAACGAGTCGCTCGACCACGATGGGCCGGGCCGGATGCTGAGCGAGCTGTGCGGTCATCTCGCCCGGGAGAAGATGAACTCCCTCGAGGATCATCGAGCGGTTCTCGTCGACCAGCCGTGCTGCGACCTGCGTCGCAGCGTGGCCGACCGCGTCGCACTGGCGCTCGAAACGATCGAACCGCACGTCTGCGATCTTCCCCGCCAGGACCGGACCGTCGATCAGCTCGACGATCGTCGGATGCAGTTCGGGGTGCTCGATCGGAGACACGACCAGTCGAAGCGTCTCGAGGACCGCATCGGTCGGCACGATGCGCGTGATGCCGAGGCGCACGGCGAGGCGACTCGCGACGGTGCTCTTGCCGACGCCTGGGGCTCCACCGAGCACGATGACGATCGGGCGGCCCGAGCGTTTGGCATGGCGCCACGCCGCCCAGCGCCGCGCGATCTCACCGGATGCGGCGTGCTCGCCGAGCGTGACCTCGGTGAGCTCGACGAGATCGGGTGCGTCGATCTCCGAGCGCTCGTGGTGGAGGAGTCGAGCCTGTACGAGCGACGCCAACCGATACGCCTCCTCGGTGGGTATGCCGGACGCGAGGAGGCTCGTTGCCATGACCCCTCTCGAGTACGGGAGCCGTGCGCCGGTTCGGTCCTGAACGATGATGCGGGGATCCGCCGCCACCAGATCAATGGGCATGATCGAGGTCTGAAATGCCCGGTGACGGATCGCTCGTTCCGCAACCATGGCTGCGTTCCGGAACCGACACCACCGGACACGACGCCCGGCCCGTGATCCGATTCGTCGCTGACGGTCGGAGCCGATCCCGAAGCCGACGTCTCGACCGCGATCCGACCACGACCAGCGTCGCGGTCTCACTTTCGCGCTCGACGAGGCGCTCGATGCAGCCGACATCGACGACGTGATCGATCTCGGGCCGCCACCCGCGCGGTCCGAACACGGTGTCGATCGCAGCCTCGCCAGCCGCCCGTGCGTGCTCGGCCGACTCCTGGACGTGCACGTTCATCAACGGAACCTCCGTGGCGTAGTGAGCGAACTGGTACGCGGTGACCACACGCACGAGGTCGTCCGGGACGAGGAGTTCGTCCCTCACCCAACGCAGCGCGTCGACGGATGCCGGCGAGCCGTCGACGGCCACGAGGATGCGGCGACGCTGCCGACGGCCCATCGCACTGTCATCAGGACCGGAGCTTGTCATCGACTCCGGGGTGGACAGCACGGCGTTCACGTCGGCGCCGCGAGGCCCGGCTCGGCGGCCATGGCGGAGCCCAGGTCGAGCCAGCGCCGCTCCAGGTCGTCGAGTTCTGCGAGACACCCGGCGAGTTCGCCGAGGTCGATGTCGTGATCGGGTTCGAACTCGTGGCGGAAGACCAACCGTTCGACGGAGGTCGCCACGACTGCGAGTCGCTGCAACAGCCCGCTGCGTTCGTCGACGTGGCAGACGGGTTCGGTCGACCACATCCAGATGATCGTGACGTCGAGGCGGCGCAGCGTCCGACTCGGTGACTCGGTGGCGGCCTTGGCGGCGAATGTGTTCATGGGAACTCCTTCGGGTCGGTCTCCGAGTGCGACGGTCAACATCAACTGTCTGAAATACACACTACAAAAGGTGTGTTACGAGCAACGCGCTGAATTGTGCGCATCGCGTAACACTCGGCGACATCAGACATCGACATCGTGCACGATCGAATGCATATGATTTCGGCGTGTCGTTGACGGAACCGCAGCTCGAACGTCCTTCGTGGACGTTCCTCACGAACCACACTCACGTACTCGTCGCGCTCAGTCGCGACCCCGAGCTCCGCCAGCGCGACATCGGCTACGCAGTGGGCATCACCTCCGGAGCGGTGCAACGGATCATCGACGACCTCGAACAGGGCGGATACCTCCGACGCGAGAAGGTCGGTCGTCGCAATCGTTACGAAGTCATCGCCGACGAACCGCTGCGCCACCCACTCGAGCAGGACCACACCATCGGCGAGATCCTCGAGAAGCTCAACAACTGAGCAGACGGCGATGACGCTCGGCCACTTCGTCCCCATCCCGTCGGCGAACTGCAACACGCAGAACGGTGGTGGACGGTGAGGCGTGCGTTAGCGTCCACTTCGTGACGGTGGAGACGGGGATGCGTGGCTCGGCCACCTTGGTGGTCGAGCAGAGCGACACAGCAGCAGCGATGAAGTCGGGTGACGTCGACGTGCTCGGCACGCCGCGGCTGATCGCACTCTGCGAAGAAGCCACCATGACCGCGCTCATCGGTGCGCTCGACGACGATCACTGCTCGATCGGGATGCGCATTCGCGTCGATCACCTGCAGCCGACGCCCATCGGCGCTGCGGTGACCGCCGACGCCGTGCTCGACAAGATCGACGGACGCCGACTCACCTTCACCGTCTCGGTGTCGGACTCGGGCGGGCTCGTCGCCGCGGGCAAGATCACCCGTGCAGTCGTGGATCGGTCGACGTTCCTCGACAAGTGCTGCTCCGCCTGAATCAACCGTCAGCGCAACAGCCCGGCGGCGTACAGTGGCAACGATGACCGAGGGGAGCGACACGCCCGAAGCGCCCCCGCGCATCCACCGCCTGCACTGGTGGAAGGAAGCTGCGATCATCATCGCCTTCTACCTGGTCTATTCGTGGATCCGGAATCGTTTCGGTTCCAACGTGATCGCCTCCGACGGCGTCCCCGAGGCAGCGTTCCACAACGCCGAGCGGATCATCCGCATGGAACGTGCGATCGGACTGTTCCACGAGGAGAGCATCCAGGAGCTGTTCCTCGCTCAGCCCTGGTTCATCCAGTTCTGGAACGTGTACTACGGCACGGCCCACTTCTTCGTCACGCTCTCGGTGTTCATCCTGCTGTTCTTCAAACGCAAGGACGTCTTCCCGCAGTGGCGTAACACGCTGGCCGCCATGACGGCGCTCGCGATCATCGGCTTCGCGTTCTTCCCGCTGATGCCGCCACGTCTGCTCGACCAACCGTGCCCGAGCGTCGGAGAGCGTGGAGTTCGGCGGGGCGTGCGTCGAGAGTGCGCTGCGCCCCGGCAAGGAGCAGATCTTCGACGGGACGAACGGCTTCGGCTTCGTCGACACACTGAGCGTCTTCGGTGGCCCGTGGCGCTTCGACTCGGAGGAGGTCGCGTCGATCTCCAACCAGTACGCCGCGATGCCGAGCCTGCACATCGGCTGGTCGACGTGGTGTGCCCTCGCCGTCTGGCCGATGCTGCGACGACGGTGGACCAAAGTGGCCGTCCTGCTGTATCCACTCGCCACGCTGTTCTGCATCATCGTCACCGCGAACCACTTCTGGCTCGACGGCGCCGGCGGTCTCCTGGCGTTCGCCGTCGGAGCGCTGATCGGGTGGGGCATCCATCGGTGGAACCAGAACCGACTGGACCGCCGGGACATGCTGACGGCGATGCTGACCGAACGTTCCGGGCACGCACCGAAGCGATTCCGGCTCGAGCTCGGTGGCGTCGGAGATCATCGACGACGTCCAGGGTGACGCCGACGACGAGCACGTCGAATCGGCCCGCGACGCTGCCGTCGTGGTCCGAACACGGCCCGCCACCTTCCTGAGATCGTCGCCCGACTCGCAGGCTGTGTCACGCATGTGATCGTTCGGCGTCGTATCCTGGCATGGACATGAGCCAGATGCGTCTGAACCCACTGAATGGGCGTTGGGTCACGATCGTTCCCGATCGCGCCGAGCGGCCGAGCGACTTCGCTCCCCGCGAGACCCGAGCGACGACTACACACTCGATCGTCCCTGTCCGTTCTGCCCCGGCAACGAGGAGGAGACCCCGCCGGCGTTGGAGACGATCGACGACGACGGAAGCTGGTCGATGCGCGTCATCCCGAACCGGTACCCAGCGTTCGACGGCGACGATGCGTTCGCCGTGCACAACATCGGTCCGGTGCACGTCAAAGCCGAGGCCAGCGGTATCCACGAGGTGTTCGTCTACGCACCGGATCACCTGGGTGCGCTCCACGATCTCGACGACGAGCATGCAGCGGAATTGATGCACGTGCTCAAGCGGCGACTCGCCGAGCACGCGGCGCTCCCGTTCGTGCGGTACACCCAGGTGATCGTCAACCACGGCCGCGAGGCCGGTGCATCGGTCGAGCATCCTCACGGCCAGATCCTCGGTCTGCCGTTCGTGCCGAGCGAAGTACTCGACGAAGAGCGTGCCTTCGCTCGTTTCGCCGGTGGTTCGCTGCTCGAGACCACGATCGCCGCGGAACTCGCGACCGACGATCGGATCGTCATCCAGAACGACGACGTCGTCGTCATGTGCCCATGGGCGAGCGGCGTCCCGTACGAGATGATCATCGTGCCGCGCGAGCAGCATGCTCATCTCCCGGATGCGTCCGACCGTTCGTTGGACGCCGTGGGCATCGCACTGCGCGATGCCATCGGGCATCTGAACAAGGCGCTCGGTGACGTGGCGTTCAACCTCGGGTTGCACACCGCACCGCATCAGCACACCGGTGACTACCACTGGCACATGCACATCTGGCCGCAGATCACCACTCAGGCCGGCTTCGAGCGCGGCACGGGCGTGATGATCAACATCGTGTCTCCCGAAGAAGCAGCCGCCACGTTGCGTTCCGTCGGCGCCCCCGTCTGACGCGCTACACGTCGTCGAAGGGCGCTCGAACCAGGTCGGCGATCAGTGCGTCGACGCCGATCTCCCCGTCGACCGTGACGAATTCCTCATCGGGGTCTCCGAGCGCGACGTTCGTCATGGCGTCACCCGGTGTGCAGCCGAACCACTCGGCGACGTCGATCAGCTGATCGCTGGTCTCATCGGCGCCGAGCGGGCGATATCGGCTGTCCACTCGCACACACGTTCCGATCAGCGTCGGATCGAGCATGTCGGCGCCGGCGACCATCGGCGTCGGGAAGTAGTCCAGGGTCATCGATTGCAGACGGTGAGCCGGTGCGAGGTGGATGCGATCGAAACCGACCAGCACCTCGCGCTCCACGAAGTGAACGAGTGGAAGCAGTTCGTACTCGCCGTCCGGATCCGACGCCGACTGGGCGAACCACTCAGCCGTTCCCGTGGGCGCGATCACGTCAGGGGCAACAGGGTCCTGCACGATGTCGAGGAACTCGGCCTGCTCCGCCGGTGCGTCGATGCAGCCACCGACCTCGGTGTTCTCGAATCCATCGGCGTAGATGTCGAGATCGCCGAAGTCGCCGTTCACGAAGTCCGCGAGGTCGCCGTTCCAGATGGCGAGACGATGGAGGTCAGTCGTGACGGAGAAATCGCCTGGGCCGTCGAGTTCGACGATCGCGGGCACGCCACCAACGGAGTCGTCGCGGCCACTCGCCGCCGTCGACAGCACGAGGATCGCCTCGCCGTCGGTGGCGGAACGAGCCTCGAAGTCGAACGTGGTCCGACCGGGCTGGCGAGCGTGGCACCCGGTGAGACGAACGTCCGCCATCGGAATCGACGGATCGATTCCGGCGAACCAGTCGAGTTGGACGAACGAGGTCGCCACGCCCGACGGCGGGAACGGATCGGGATCGATTCGCGGAGGGACGTCCACCAGTGGCAGAAACGAGCGATTCCCGACGGGCGCCTCCTCCTGCGTCGACGCAACCGGTTCCTCCCCGATCACCGATGTCTCGGTGGCGTCGGACGTCGTGTCGTCGGACGTGGTGGCGTCGGACGTCGTGTCGTCGGATCGTGCGGTGTCGGATCCGGTGCACGCAGCCAGAGCCATCGACATCCCGACAGCGAGGACGCGGCGGCGCATCACTCCCGGCCGGGTCGGGTGCCGGCGAGCCAGAGCATGGACATCGGGCCGACGTCGATCACCGCTGACGACGGTTGGCCCTGGCACGGTTCGTCGTCGGTCGCCACGATCGCTCCGATCGAACGGTGCCCGCTCCCCCACCATGCAGCGGCGTCGGTGTCGAGCGCGACCTCCCACTCACCGTTCCACGGCAGACCGACGCGGTAGCCGGGACGCGGCACCGGCGTGAAGTTGGCGATGCAGGCAACGGCGTTCGAGCCGTGGTCACCCCATCGCAGGAAGGCGTACATCGAGTGCTCGGCGTCATCCGCATCGAGCCACTCGAAGCCCGCCGGGTCGTCGTCTCGCCGCCACAGCGCCGGGAAGGCGTCGGCGGAACGGCTCATCTCCGCCAGCACGTCGTGGACGCCCCGATGTGAGGCATGGTCGAGCAGATGCCAGGGCAGTCCGGATGCATCGTTCCATTCCTGCCACGGCGCGAGTTCGGCACCCATGAACAGCAGCGGCGAGCCGGGCATCGCCGATTGCCAGCCGAGCAGTGCACGGAGGCCGGCGAACTTCTGCCAGTCGTCGCCACCCATCTTGTTCAGCAAGCTGCCTTTGCCGTGCACGACCTCGTCGTGACTCAGCGGGAGCACGAAGCGCTCGTTGTAGGCGTAGAGCTGCGCGAACGTCATCTCGTTGTGATGGTGCGCCCGGTGGATCGGGTCGAGCGCGAGATAACCGAGCGAGTCGTGCATCCAGCCGAGGTTCCACTTGTGGCTGAATCCGAGGCCGCCTTCGGACACCGGGTGGGTGACGCCGGGCCATGCGGTGGACTCCTCCGCGATCATCAGCACGTCAGGGAACTCGTCGCCGACGACCGTGTTGGTCTCCTGGATCAGCTGGATCGCTTCGAGGTGCTCACGTCCGCCGTGCTCGTTGGCACTCCACTGCCCGGGTCCGCGGGAGTAGTCGAGGTAGATCATCGAGGCCACGGCATCGACGCGGAGGCCGTCGACGTGGAACTCGTCGAACCAGTACAGCGCGTTCGCCACGAGGAAGTTGCGGACTTCGTTGCGTCCGAAATCGAAGACGTACGTCCCCCAGTCGGGATGTTCGCCGCGACGTGGGTCGGGGTGTTCGTAGAGCGGCGTACCGTCGAAGCGACCGAGGCTCCAGTCATCCTTGGGGAAGTGCGCCGGGACCCAGTCGACGATGACACCGAGACCGCGTCGGTGCATGGAATCGACGAACCTGCGGCAGCCGTCCGGGTCACCGAAGCGGGCGGTCGGCGCGTAGTAGCCGGAGACCTGATATCCCCACGAGCCGCCGAACGGGTGCTCGGCGATCGGGAGGAGTTCAACGTGTGTGAAGCCGAGTCGCGCGACGTGGTCACCGATCTGTTCGGCGAGTTCGTCCCAGTCTTCGACGCCGCGTCGCCATGATCCGAGGTGCACTTCGTACACCCGCATCGGCGAGTCGCCGGCGACGGTGGATCCACGCGTCGCCATCCACTCGTCGTCGTTCCAGTCGAAGGAATCGAACGATGGCACGACGCTCGCATCGCTCGGCGGGCGCTCGGTCTGGCGAGCCATCGGGTCGGCCTTGCGGATGGTTCGACCTTCGGCCGTGGTGATCTCGTACTTGTAGCAGCTGCCGGCAGTGACGCTCTTCGTGACGACGGACCAGATGCCAGACGAATCGTCGACCCGTTCCATCGGCTCGAGTTCCCAGTCGTTCCAGTCGCCGACGACGCCGACCGCCTTGGCGTTCGGCGCCCAGACCGAGAACCGCGTTGCGTCTGCCGAGTCGGGACGGCGACCGACGGGCTGCGGTCCGAGCAGTTCCCACAACCGGCGATGGGTCCCTTCACCGAAGAGGTGGAGATCGAGTTCACCGATGTGCTGGTCGTTGCTCGGCATCACCGTCACAGTACCCGTCGCGCCGATTTCCATACGCCAGCCTCGATGGGCCCTGGACGCAACGGTGTACCTACTTCTCGTCGACCAGGTCCGGGTACACGGCCTGCATGGTGTGAAGCAGGCCCTCCAGCTTCATGGCCTTGGACTGTGAGCCTTTGACCTTCACCTTGCGAAAGAGGATCGCCTTGCCGAGTGGGAGCGTCTTCAACAGCAGTTCGTGCATCGCGTTCGCCGTCAGTTCGGCCGTGAGCGTCGGGTCGAGTCGCTGCGCACCGAACGACGTCTGCACGGGCTTTGTTCGCCCGTCGATCCACAGCTCGACGTCGGGTGCCTTGAGTCGGAACCGGATCACCATCGCCTGCTCGACGAGTTCATCCATCGAGTCGGGGTCGTCGGTGTCGATCCGATCGAACATCTGGGTGAACAGCGCTTCGAACTCTGCGGCACTCGCGTAGATCTGGCTCATGGCGCGACGGTAATCGGTGTCGACCCGCACGTCGGCCGTTGCACCGCTCGACGATCGCGATCCCGAGCACCCGCGTCCGGTCGCAGGCGAACTCGTCGTCCGGACCGTCAGCCGATCGTGACGGCGGAGAGTTCGTCGTCGATGGTCGCCATGAGCTCGACGATGTCGATCGGCTTGGTGAGGTAGTGGTCGACGCCGTTCTCGGCGAACCGGTCGATCTGCGAGGGTGCGGCGTCGGCGCTGAGGACGACGATCGGTATGTGGCGGGTGTCGTTTCGAGCTCGAAGCTGCTGAAGGACTTGGTGTCCGTCCATACCCGACAGGTTGACGTCGAGCAGGATCAGGTCCGGGAGGTGTTCGATCGCCAGGGCGACACCGTCCTCGCCGGTCAGTGCGGTGAGGACCGTGAGGTCGTTGCGCTGATCGACGAGTCGTTCGACGAGGAGGATGTTCGACGTGTTGTCCTCGATGTAGAGGATCTGCGCACTGGGACCCATGATTTGCGTTGAGGGCAAAGCATCGATGATCGGTTCCGACCCAGTTTCGTGCACGCTCGGCGCGAGATCGACCTCGATCCAGAACGTGCTGCCCACGCCGACTTCGGTGTGCACGCCGATGGCTCCACCCATTGCTTCGACCAGGCTCTTGCTGAGCGAGAGGCCGAGCCCCGTCCCTTCGACGCTCGTGCTCTCGGCGCCCAACCGTTCGAACGGTGCGAACATGGTCGACACGTGCTCGTCCGAGATGCCCTGGCCGGTGTCGGTGATGCTGATGCGGAGGCGGTCGTCGCCAGGGACGCAGGTCACGTCGACGCGACCCCCGGGACGATTGTATTTGATGGCGTTGGCGAGCAGGTTGATCAGCACCTGCTTGATGCGTTGCTGGTCCGCGAACACCCGGTGGGACCAGTCGTCACCGAGATGCATTGGGACCTCGATGCCCCGTTCGGCAGCGAGTGGTCGAACGAGGTCGAGTGCCTCGTCCACGACGCCTTCGATTCCGATCGGTTCGAGCGAGAGCGACAGCCGGCCGGTTTCGATGCGGGCGAGATCGAGGATCTCGTTGATCAATCCGAGGAGGTGACGCCCGCCGCGGAAGATCTGTTCGACGCTCTCCCGCTGCTGGTCGGTCGGACTGTCGACCTCGAGGAGTTGGCCGAATCCGATCACGGCATTGAGCGGAGTGCGCAGTTCGTGGCTCATCCGCGACAGGAAGTCACTCTTCGCGGCGTTCGCGCGTTCCGCTTCGCTCTTCGCTGCGTGCAGCGCTGCCAGAGCAGCGACGTTGTCGGTGATGTCGTCGCAGATGCAGAGCAGGAAGCCGGGGACATCGTTCTGCGGTGCGATCGGGATCTTTCTCGTCCGGAACTGGCGGACCCCATCAGGCGTGCCGATCTCGTCGAGCGGGATGTCCATGGTCCGACCGGTCTCCAGAATCTCTCGGTCTTCGGCCATGCGGGTGCGAGCGATGTCCGACGGGACCATGTCGTTGTCGTTCTTGCCGATCAACTCGTCCGTCGCCGCGCCGAGTGCTGTCTCACCAGCTGGGTTGATCCTCTCGATCCGGAGCGTTTCGGCGTTCTTGACGATGACGATCGACGGAATGTTGTCGACGATCGACTTCAGGAAGGCGTCCGAACGTGCTTGGCGTTCGACGGCTTCGTGTCGTCGGCGCAGCAGCCACGCCAAGGCGCTCACGCCGACCAGCACCATCATCGACAAGATGAGCGCAACGACGGTGACGGTCGCTCTGACCCTGCGTACGTCGGCGAGGGCGGTGTCTGCCGAGACCTCGGCGGTCACGCTCCACTCGAATGTCGGCACGGCTGCGGTGGCGGCGAGCAACCGCTCACCGTCGCGTGTGTCGACTCGCTCACGGCGCTGATGCCGCCGGACGACGATGTGACGATCTCGTCGAACTTCACGATCGCTGTCGGTGCGTCTCCCGGGGTGCTGACGATCGTGCCGGCCTGATCGGTGATGGTCAGCGACACGTCCTGCGACGCAGCGAAGTCGTCGACGAAGCTCTGCATCGATTCCAGCGTCTGGGCGACGCCGACATAGCCGGTGGTCGTGGTCGGGTCGGTGGGTGACGTGACAGGTGTAACGGCGACGAACACCAGCGGACGACCGGATGTCGCTGCCTCGAAGGCCTCGGACACATAGGTCTGCCCACCGGAACTGGACACACCTCGGAACCAGTCTCGAAAGCTGAAGTCCTCGCCGATCAGGTCAGGATTTTCGGGAAGGACGTCGACGACTCTTCCCTCCGGGTCCACGACGAATGCGATCTGCACGTCGTCGCGGTCCTCCACGAGCGATGACAGTGAGGGCCGTATCGCAGCGACGTCGCCACCGTCGAGTGCGGACCGGAACCGCGGACCTTCGCTCTGAGCTCGCACGGCGTCCGCGAGACGTCCCACCTGCTGCTCGACGACGTTCGCGCTGGCCAACGCCGACGCCTGGATCTGCGTGTCGACCTGGCCACGAACGGCGTTCGACGTGAGTTGGACGGTTGCGACTCCGAAGACGGCGACGGGGAGGACCGCCAGCAGTGCGATTGCGAAGAAGACGCCCGAGGTCCAGGTTCCCGACGTGCGCACACGATGGCGGAACGCGGCGCGCAGACCTCGACGCTCATGTTCCGCGACGGGTTCGTCGACGATCATCCCGCTGCCGCGCCGCCGGTACTCGCGACCAGATGACGTGCACGTGCCGGACGCTCGCGGATCACGTCGTTGACGACCAACGGAGGAGTCTGAGGGCGACCGAGCAGGTAGCCCTGGACCGACCGGATCCCCAAGGACGTGAGCGTGTCCAACTCCTCGATCGTCTCGACGCCTTCGGCGACGAGTGACGCTCCCACCTCGGTTGCAAACGTGACCATCGCAGCGGCGAGGGCCCGTTTGGCCGGATGTCGATCGATGCCGGACGTCAGCGCGATGTCGAGCTTGATGATGTCCGGCCGCAACTCGAGGATGTGGTTGAGGCTCGAGTAGCCCGAGCCGGCGTCGTCCACGGCGAAGCGGATGCCACGGCGACGCAGCGTGGACAGCGTGTCCTGAGTCGAGGCGTAGTCGAGGATCTCGTGATGCTCGGTGATCTCGAGCACGATCCGCAGCGGATCGACGTCATCGAGCAGCGCCGCCAGTTCGGCCGAACGGAGAATGATCGGCGAGCAGTTCAGCGAGAGATAGGCCGCTGCGGGGAGCTCATCGATGCAGCGCAGAGCACAGCGAACTGCTGCGATCTCGAGTTCCGGACCCAGACCGACCTCGGACGCTTCGGCGAACCATGACGCGGGAGACCGGACGGGTTCGGTGTCGAACCGGGTCAGCGCTTCGACGCCGATGATGTCACGGGAATGGACGTCCACGATCGGCTGGAACACGCTGCGGAGTCGTTGCCCACCGAGCACGAAACGGATGGCCCGTCGAAGGTCGCTGCGTCGAGCTTCCTCGAGCTGTTCCTCTGCGGCGCGTTCGTTCAGGTCTCGTTCGAGTTCGAGGTTGTGCGCCCGGAGTTGCTGGTTGAGGTGCCGGGTCTCCAGCAGATTGGCCGTGCGCTGGAGCACTTCGACTCGGTCGATCGGCTTGATCAACAGGTCCTTGGCGCCGCTGCTCAACACGCGTTCTCGCGTTGCGGTCGTCGCATCGGCGGTCACGACCATGACGGGGAGGAAGTCGTCTGCGCTGCTGGCGGCGGTCAACAGTTCCATCACCTGGAAGCCGTCGAGGCCCGGCATCTGGAGATCGAGCAGGATCACATCGGGCTCGAAGCGCTCGACCGCATCGAGCACCAGGGCCGAATCCGCGATGAGTTCGATGTCGGTGAATCCGCCGCCTCGCAGGATCGCAGCCATCAGGGCGAGGTTGGCGTCGTTGTCGTCGACGACCAGAACACGACTGGCGAAGGGCTCCGCCGGCGAGTGTGAGCCGATCACCCTGGTCGATCGACCCGTGGATGTGGTGTCGTTCGCGCGATCGGGGGAGCTCATACCTCAGTGTCCTTCGGCAGCGAACCGCCTCGACATGAGCTCGGGTTCTCGAAGGTGGTGATGATGGCGGCTGCGTCGTCGGTGCGCCACGGCGTGTCGACGCGCCGTTGCAGCATGTCCAGCACTGCTGGGAGTGCATTCGTGCCGTCTTCGTCCGCGCCGCTCATCGCGATCTCGATGTTCCGTCGGAGGTCCTCGATGCAGGCGTCGATGTCGTCGGATCGTGTCTCGACGACACCGTCGGTGTAGCAGGTCAGCACGGTGCCGGCGGTGAGTCTCGTGGTCCGGCTCGAGTAGCCGCCGAGCCCACTGCCCAGCGGTGGCCCGAGGCCGCACTCGACGACGTATGCCTCGTCTCCCGGACGGCATGCGATGGGTGGAGGGTGCCCCGCCGACGTCAGCGTTGCGGACCCATCGGGCTCCACGACGACGACGAGCGCGGTGGCCAGCGGATGCGGTGTTCGACGTCGCAGGTACTCGTCGCTCATCTGCAGCGCAGCGACCGGGTCGTCGAGCACGTGCAGATTCGTCGCCAGCACATGTCGGACCTGGCTCATCTCGACGGCGGCGCGAACGTCGTGTCCGCAGACGTCGCCGATCACGATCGCGAAGCGTGAGCCCGACAACGGCACGATGTCGTGCCAGTCGCCGCCGACCGACAAGAGGTCTCGCCCCGGTTCGTACAGCTTGGCGACCTCGAGGCCCTCGACGTCGGCGGTTCCGACGTCGAGCAGCCAGGTCTGCAGGGTGGATGCGATCTCCGCATCGATCTCGCTGCGCACCGAACGGGTGAACGCCGGCCCGACCCGGCCGACGAGGAGTTCGAGCAGCTCTCGCTCGAGATCGTCGATGTCGTGCGGAACGGACCAGCCGATCGCGAGGACCGCGTCGGGATCGCCGACCGTGCCGATCGGCTCGGCGACCATGCTCGCCACCATCGCCCGGTCGGCTTCCGCGACCAGAAGGGGCCACGGGGCGAACTCGTCGACATCGCCCAACTCGATCCGGTCCGCTGCGCCGCGCAGCACGTCACAGATCGGTACGGACGTGTCGAGCGGTACTTCGGCCCAGTCACGTGTGATCTCGTCGGGCACCGACCCGCCGTGCACGATCCGCACGAACTGCTCATCGGTCACGAAGGCGACCATGGCCCACGTCGCCGAGAAGATCTTCGTGGCGCCGTCGGCGATGACGGCCGCCACACCGGACCGTGACGCTTCGCCACTGGTCGAGGCGGCCAGGTTGCTGACTTCGGAGCGCAACATTCGGCCCAACCGCTCGCGGACGATCTCGGCCTGCACGCCACGCAGCTCGTTGCGTGTACTTCGGAGTTCGTTGCGCAGCAGTCGCTCGTCGTCGAGCGCCGTCGCCAGGCGAGCGCTCAACTCGTCCGGCTCGCCTTCATCGGTGTCGAGCGGTGCCGGCACGTCGCCCGAGACGTCCGCTGCGCGTCCGCCCCGGGAATCCGGGCCTTCCGCCGTGCGTCGTTCCATGCAATGTGATCGACATCGCAGGCCCCGACTTGAGCCATCGGAGGAAGGAATTTCACGGAGAGCGACCGGGGACCACGCACCCGTGGACGACATCGCCGGATGGATCGGCCAGCGACCGGCGCGGCGCCGGCTGCCGTCGGTCGGACGACGACCGAGCGCTTCGGCGCTCCCGGTTACAGTCCGCTCGTGCGCGTACTGATGCTGAGCTGGGACTTCCCGCCGAGGGTGACCGGCGGCAATGCTGCGCACGTCCACGGCTTGAGCCAAGCGCTGGCCGAAGCCGGCCACGATGTGGTGGTGCTCACCCCAGCGTCGTACGCACGCTCTGTCCACGTCCGAACACCTGGGTCGGGTGCGCGTGTTGCGTGCCGACATCGACCTACCGCACATTCCCGACGAGCGGTACCTGGCGATCGCGGCCTCGGCGAATCACGGGCTCGCACAGCTCGTCCTCGACGCCGACTCGCCGCTGAAGGGGTGGAAGCCCGACATCGTGCACGGTCACGACTGGCGAATCGGTTGGGCCGCTGACACCGTCGCCCGGCACCACGGCGTGCCGTTCGTGCTGACCATGCACGGAACCGAACGCGTGCGCCACGGCGGCAACCTGCCCGACGGTCGCCCGACCGACGTCAACTCGATCGAATGGTGGCTCGCCTTCCGCGCCGACCGGCTGATCGCGTCGACCCGGTTCATGGTCGATCAACTCGTCACCACGTTCGAGCTCGCACCGGAGCAGGTCGTACGCGTCCCGAACGGGATCGACCCCACGCTGTGGGCCGGGCACGACCGACCGACCGACCGGGACCCGCTGGTCGTCTCGTGGGGTCGAGTGCAGTACGAGAAGGGGTTCCAGGTGCTCGCTCGGGCGATGACGACGGTCCGCCACCGGGTCCCCGACGTCTCCTGCGTGATCGCCGGGCGAGGTAGCTACCTGCCCGAACTACAGACCCAGATCGATGTCGAAGGCGTGAGTGACCTGATCGAACTCCCGGGCTTCCTGGGCGACGCCGCACTCCGCGACCTCGTGCAACGAGCGGGATGTGTCGTCCTGCCATCGCTGTACGAGCCGTTCGGCCTGGTCGCACTCGAAGCGCTCGCCGCAGGAGCTCCGTTGATCGTCGCCCGCACCGGCGGCCTCGCCGAGCTGATCGTCGGCACGGACGCCGGCCTCACGTTCGAGCCGGGCAACCCCGACGACCTCGCGCGACTGCGTCGAGCTCGTCCTCCGCGACAAGACCCTCGCGCATCAGATGACGACGAACGCTCGCCGCCTGATCGAGACGAAGTACGCCTGGGATGCAATCGCGACCGCCGTCGTCCACGTCTACGACGCCGCGGTGCTCCACCGCACCCGATCTGCTTGAGGAGAAGCCGAGTTCACGGACTCGAATCGTGTTCCCGACCTGCAGCGTTACCATCCTGCGACGATGCGCCCGACCCACCAATTCACCGTCACCAGCGAGATTCCCGATGCTCTGTCGGCACTTCCCGCACTGGCCGCGCAACCTGCACTGGGCATGGGATCGCCAGCTCGCCGCAGTGTTCGACAGGATCGACGGGCGCCCCGTCGACGAGTCCTGGCGACGCACCGGTCAGCACCCGACCGATCTGATCCGCCGGACCGATCCGACGCGCTGGAACGACCTCGCCGACCGACGAGCGCCTTCGTCGCTCAGGTGAGCAACGCCAAGCAGCGCCTCGACGACGTCGTTGGGCGACGAGACCTGGTTCAGCGACCGGGAGTCCGCCGACGGATCGGCGTTGCGCAGCGTCGCCTACTTCTCGCCGGAGTTCGGTATCACCGAAGCACTCCCGCAGTACTCGGGCGGACTCGGCATCCTCGCCGGCGACCACCTCAAGGCGTCGTCCGATCTCGGCGTCCCGCTCATCGGCGTCGGTCTGCTGTACGCCGAGGGCTACTTCCGCCAGCGTCTGAACGCCGACGGTTGGCAAGCAGGAACGCAACGAGACGATCGACCCGAATGCGTTCGGGATCGTCACCCACCGGCGTCGTCGTCGAGGTCGACCTCGCCGGTGTGACCGCCAAGGTGCAGGTGTGGCGGGTCGATGTCGGCCGGATCCCGCTCTACCTGCTCGACACGAACGTGCCGGGCAACCCGCCCGAGATCGTGTCGATCACCGACCGGCTGTACGGCGGCGACGAGCAGCACCGTCTGCGCCAGGAGATCATCCTCGGCATCGGCGGCGTCCGAGCGCTGCGTGCGCTCGGACCTCCACCCGCAGGTGTTCCACATGAACGAGGGTCACGCCGGCTTCCTCGGCCTCGAACGTGTCCGTGAGTGGATCGACCGCGGCCTGACCTTCCCCGAGGCGATCGAGGCCGTGCGCGCCGGCGGCGTGTTCACCACCCACACCCCGGTCCCGGCCGGCATCGACCGGTTCCCACGCGATCTGTTCGAGCGCTACTTCGTCGACTTCGCCCCGCAGCTCGGCATCACCTTCGACGAACTGTTCGCGCTCGGCGAGCGTGCCGACGAGCCCGACGGCAAGTTCAACATGGCCGTCATGGGCATGAACCTGGCATCTCGTCGCAACGGCGTCGCCGCGCTGCACGGTGAGGTGGCACGCGAGATGTTCAGTGGGCTGTGGCCGGACATCCCCACCCAGGAGACTCCGATCGGGTCCGTCACCAACGGCGTCCACGCTCGGTACGTGGGTGAGCGACCGGGTCGACGAACTGCTGTCGGACGTGGTCGGCGAGCACTGGCACCTCGCCGACGAGTCGGAGTTCGCACGCGTCAGCGAGATCGACCACGGCGCGATCTGGTCGGTTCGCCGCGAGGGTCGCCAAGAACTCGTCGACCTGGTGCGCGACCGTCTGGGCGCGGACCTGCTCGATCCCGATGTCCTGACGATCGGGTTCGCCCGCCGCTTCGCCACGTACAAGCGAGCAAACCTGCTCCTCGGCCAACTCGATCGCCTGAAGGAACTCTGCTGAACGCCGACCGTCCGGTGCAGTTCGTGTTCGCCGGGAAGGCCCACCCGGCCGATCATCCCGGCAAGTCGCTGATGCAGCAGATCCACCAGATCACCCGGGACGCCGACGTGCGCCACCGGTTCGTCCTGATCCCGGATTACGACATCGGCATCGCCCGCACGATGTACCACGGCTGCGACGTGTGGCTGAACACGCCACGGCGACCGATGGAAGCGTGCGGGACGAGCGGTATGAAGGCCGCGCTGAACGGCGTTCTCAACTGCTCGATCCTCGACGGCTGGTGGGACGAGATGTCCGACGGAATCAACGGCTTCGACATCCCTTCGTTCGACGACGACCACGACGA
Organism: Ilumatobacteraceae bacterium; assembly: GCA_963797925.1. Taxonomy (GTDB): domain Bacteria; phylum Actinomycetota; class Acidimicrobiia; order Acidimicrobiales; family Ilumatobacteraceae; genus Ilumatobacter_A. Next base: position 531,350 of record CAWCQZ010000005.1, read on the forward strand.
TGCCCGCCGCGACCAGCGCGAAGCGAATGCCACGTTCGACGTGCTCGAACAGCAACTCGTCCCGCTGTACTACGACCTCAGGGACCCGACACGACGGTCTGCCGCACGCCTGGATCGACCGGATCAAGGACAACTGGACCACGCTCGGCTGGAACGTCATCGCCGGTCGCATGGTGCGCGACTACACGACCGAGCTGTACGAACCCGCCGCTGCAGCAGCGGACGTGGCGACCGGCAACGACGCCGCCAGTGCTCGCGAACTCGCAGCGTGGCGCGCCGGTGTCACGTCGGTGTGGTCGACGGTCACCGTCGCAGTCGATGCTGCGTCCGAGTTGACCGATGGTGTCGCCGGTCAGGGTCGCAAGGTCACCGCGACGATCGACCCGGGACGAACTGCGCCTCGACGAGGTCACCGTCCAGGTCGTGCACGGTCCGCTCGATCCATCCGGTGCGCTCGACGGCGATCGCGCTGAGCACGTGGCGATGTCCGGCGATGGCACCGGCCGCTTCACCGCGCGAGTTCACGCCGTCGGGTGCAGGGCCATGGGGCGCCGCAGTCCGAGCGATGCCGGTCCACCCAGCGCTCAGCAGCCCGGTCGAAACCGGCCTCGTCACCCTCGGCTGACCTCGAGTAGCCTCGCCCGATGAGCGTGCGCCAAGACGATCAGGCGTCCGTGACGCAGCCGGTCGCGGATCGCCCGTCGCCGTGGCTGATCCTGTTCGCGTTCGGGGGGCTCAACGGCACGTTGGCCGCCGGGTACGGCGTGCTGTTCACGATCGTCGACGACTACCAGCGCGAGTACGACATCGCGAGCAGCCAGATCGGCATCGTCATCGGCATCGGCTTCCTCGCCGGCTTCATCTCCCAGATCCTCTTCGCTCCGTACGCCGACCGTGGCCATGCGCGCAAGGTGGTCGTCATCGGCGTGGCGGTCAGCGTCGCCGGGCTGCTGCTGATGGCAGCGGGTACCAGTCTCTGGCCGATCCTGATCGGCCGGGTCATCAACGGACTCGGTGTCGGAGCCGCGGCGTCCGGCGGTGCGGCGCATCGTGATCCTCGCCGATCCGACGAACCTCGGCAGCAACCTCGGCCGCCTGCTGTCGGCCGATGTCTTCGGGTTCGCGCTGGGCCCAGCGATCTCGGCCGTGCTCGTCGGCCCGTTCGGGATCCCGGCACCGTTCATCGTCGTCGGTGTCACCTCGCTCATCCTGTTGCCGTTCGTCGCGCGGGTGACGGTCGACGAGACCGAGACGCATCTCCGCACGAAGAAGCGGCTCGCCGTTCGACCTGTTGAGGATCCGGCCGTTCGCCGGCGCCACGGTGCTGGCCGGCGTCACCTTCGTCATGATCGGCGGCTTCGACGCGCTGTGGTCGCTGGTGCACGACGAGCTCGGCACCGACGGAGTGGATCGCCAACCTCGGCATCACCCTCTTCGCGTTGCCACTGATCTTCCTCGGCCCGTGGGGCGGTCGCACTCGCCCAGACCTTCGGCCCGTTCAAGCTCGCCGCGATCGGGTTGCTCGCCGGGGGCGGATTCCTGATCGGCTACGGATTGCTGCCGACCGGCGGTCTGATCTTCGCTGTGGCGATGTGCCACGCACTCAGCGACGGCGTGATCGATCTCCGCAGCCGGAGTGGCGGCCGGAATGATCGTTCCCGACGATCGCCAAGCGGGCGCCCAGGGCATGCTCGGCGCGTCGCAGGCGCTGATGGCCGGTGTCATGGCGGTCGTCACCGGATTCGTCTACGAAGAGTTCGGCCGCACGGTCGCCTACGCCACGGTCGCCGTGTCGATCTGGGTCGTCACGGCGATCGGACTCTGGCTCGCGAAGGACGCCTGGAGTCTCAACCGCCCGATCGCCGAGAGCGGATGACCCGGCCGATCAGCGCGGCGGGTGACCTGGTGCTCAGGAGCCGGTGAACGTCGCCTTGCCCGGGCCGTGTTCGAGGAAGCTCGCGACACCGGTCTGGCTGTCGTCGGTTCCGAACACCTCCACGAAGCCGGCACGCTCCATCGCCAGGCCGGCGTCGAGCGACGTCGACAATCCATCGTCGATCAACCGCTTCGTGATCGCCTGCGCAGCGAGCGCTCCCTTGGCCACCTCGGCGGCCAGAGCGAGCGCCCGGTCGTGGAGCTCCTCGGGGGCGACGACCTCGTCGGCGAGCCCGATACGCAACGCTTCGTCGGCCTTGACCTGGCGACCCGTGAGGCACATCTCCTTGGCCTTCGACGGACCCACGACTCGCGCCAGCCGCTGTGTGCCACCACCGCCGGGAATGATGCCGAGCAGGATCTCGGGTTGCCCGAACACCGCCTTCTCGGACGCGATCCGGTAGTCGCAACCGAGCGCGAGTTCGCAACCTCCGCCCAGTGCGTACCCGCTCACGGCGGCGATGACGAACCGTGGGAGCGCCGCAAAGGCGCCGATCGTGTCGTGGAACAGCGGGCCGATCTCGGCGGCTTCGTCCGGTCCACCGAACTGCGAGATGTCGGCGCCGGCGGCGAAGATCCGGTCCCCGCCCGTGATCACGACCGCACCGGGCAGGTCGGCAGCGAGTTCGTCGGCCGCCTGCTTCAGCTCCCCGAGCAACTCGCGGGACAGCGGGTTGACCTTCCCGTTCGCGAGGGTCACGACGGCCACCCCGTCGTCGTTGCGTTCGAGCGTCAGCAGTTCGTAAGCCATGCGCTCAGACTGCCAGACCCGAGCTCGGCGATCCCGGTCCGGTGAGTCTTCGTCCGGATTCCCGGCGTCGCACTCTCACCGCAACGCGTCAGGCGTCGATCGCGGCCAGCATCTCGTCGGCGGCGGTCCACGGGTCGGTGGTTCGCTCGGCGACTTCGTCGGTCAATTCGTCCCAACGGTCACCGGTGCAGATCTGGCGGGCCTTTCGGCCGAGGCGCTGCGAGATGATCTCGCGGAGCTCTTCGCGCAGCCGGAAGGTTCGGCGTTCTTTGAGCAGCCCGGTCGACTCGGAGAACTCGCGGTGTTCCAGCACCGTGTTCCACAGTTCCTCGACGCCTTCGCCGGTGGTGCCGACCGTGTCGAGGATCGGCGCCCGCCACGCTTCGTGCGCGAGGTCCGAGAGGTCGAGCATCTGCATCAGGTCACGGCGGGTCTCGTCGACGCCCTTGCGGTCCGACTTGTTGATCACGAAGATGTCGGCGATCTCCATCAGCCCGGCCTTGTTCGCCTGCACGCTGTCGCCCCAGCCCGGGTTGACCACGACGATGGTCGTGTCCGCCTTGCCCGCCACCTCGACCTCGACCTGGCCGACGCCGACCGTCTCGACGAGGATCCAGTTTGCGTCCGATCGCATCGAGCGCCCGGACCGCTTCGGGAGTGGCGAGCGAGAGCCCACCGAGGTGACCGCGAGTCGCCATCGAGCGGATGAAGACACCGGGGTCGGTGGCATGGTCCTGCATGCGGACGCGGTCGCCGAGGATCGCTCCACCCGTGAAGGGCGACGACGGATCGATCGCCAGCACTGCGATCTCCAGGTCCAGGGAACGCAGATGTTTGATGGTGGCCGAGGTCAGCGTCGACTTGCCCGGCACCTGGCGCACCGGTCAGACCAACGGTGTAGCCCGATCCCGAGAGCGGGTAGGCGAGGCGGCCGATCACACGGGCTTCGTCGTCACCTCGCTCGATCAACGACAGCAGTCGGGCCAGCGATGCGCGATCACCGTCGAGTGCCGACTGGAACAGTTCAGGAGCGGGCGGTCGCTTGCGAGCCATATCGCTACAGAGTCAATCGGATCGGGCGGGGCGGAACCATCGGGACTCAGGCGATGAGCCGGCGCGACGTCAGGCGAGCGGGCTGCGCTCGGGGCCGTTGCCGATCGCGGCATCGAGATCTCGAGCGGCGATGTCGATCACTTCGGTCACGCCGTCGACGCGGTCACGCATGATCCGCTCGATACCGGCTTTGAGGGTCTGTGTGGAGGCCGGGCAGCCGACGCAGGCGCCGGTGAGCTCGACCTCGACGATGCCCGTGTCCTCGTCGACCGCGTGCAGGATGATGTCGCCACCGTCGGCTTGCAACGCAGGGCGGATCACTTCGATGGTGGTTTCGACCTGTGCTCGCATCTCACTGACCATTCAATCAGCCGGGGCCGTACGATCCATGCCGTGACCGCCTCGCTCGCAGCTCTTCTCGCCCATCAGGGCGGTTGGGACGAGGTCCTGCTGATCGGCGGGCCGATCGTGGCCATCGCCGGGCTGCTGATCCTGGCGAAGCGCAGGGTCGAAGCCGCAGCTGCCGACGTGTCCGACGCCTCCGACTCAGAATGAGGACCATGCTCCCGACGATCCTGCAGACCCCACTCGCCCTGCCCGTGGTGGCGTCTCCGATGTTCATCTGTTCCGGGCCCGAGTTGGTCATCGCCCAGTGCAAGGCCGGTGTGATCGGTTCGTTCCCGGCGCTGAACGCTCGTCCGGCTGCAGCGCTGAGCGACTGGTTGGACCGGATCGAACACGAACTCGCCGACGTTCGCCGCTGCGAACCCCGAGCTTCCGGTGGCGCCGTTCGCGGTGAACCAGATCGTGCACGGTTCCAACGAGCGCCTCGACGAGGACATGGCCACGTGCGTCGATCACGAAGTGCCCATCGTGATCAGTTCGCTCGGGGCGCGACCCGAGATCAACGACGCCGTCCACTCGTACGGTGGCATCGTCCTGCACGACGTGATCAACAACCGGTTCGCACGCAAGGCGATCGAGAAGGGCGCCGATGGCCTGATCGCCGTGGCGGCCGGTGCGGGTGGCCACGCCGGAACACAGTCGCCGTTCGCACTGGTGCAGGAGATCCGTGAATGGTTCGACGGCCCACTGTTGTTGTCGGGCGCCATCGCCCACGGCCGCTCGGTGCTCGCAGCGAAGGCCTGCGGCGCGGACTTCGCCTACGTCGGGTCGGCGTTTCTGACCGCCGAGGAATCGAACAACGAACCCGAGTACAAGCAGATGGTCGCGGACAGCGGCGCAGCCGACATCGTGTACAGCAACCTGTTCACCGGTGTGCACGGCAACTACCTGCGCGGGAGCATCGAAGCGGCGGGGCTCGACCCCGACGCGCTCCCCGAGTCGGATCCGAGTGCGATGGACTTCGGCTCGGGAAGCACCTCGGATTCGAAGGCCTGGAAGGACATCTGGGGTGCCGGTCAGGGCATCGGCGCCGTGAGCGACATCGTTCCGGCGCAGGTCATCGTGGACCGCATGGTTGCGCAGTACGACGCTGCGCTCGCCGACCTCACCGCCTGAGTTCGTTTCGTCGCGATCCGCCCCGGGTATCTCCCTGGGCGCCATGACGATCAGTCGAACCATGTCGTTCATCTCCGTTGCCGCGACACTCATCGTCGCCGGCTGCAGCGCTGGCTCGGGCGACGGTGCAACGACTGGATCCTCTGCCGAAGCGATCACGACGTCGAGCACGACTGCAGTTTCGAGCACGACTTCAGCCTCGAACACCACCGCGGCCTCGGGCAGTGCGGCGACATCGGCGTCTGCTCCAACGACGAGCGACGGTGAGACCTCGGCCGTCACGAGTCCGCCACCCGCCACGACGACGACGTCCACCACCACGACGTCTACCGCCACCACCACGTCCACCGCCACCACCACGACCGACACCCAGATGACGGACGACGTGCTCCCGGTCATCGACATCGCCGACGCCACGCTGGTCAGTGCGGCCTTCGACCGCGATGCGAGCGGCGACGAGATCCTCATGGAGTTCCAGTCGACGCTCGGAGAGCCCGACGAGGACACCGGCTGGCTGCCGATGCCACCCAAGCTCGCCTGCACGGGTGCTCTCGACTACCGCAATCTCCAGTGGAACGATCTGCGCATCGTCCTCGAGCGCCCCGAACCCGGCGCCGAGTCGTTCTTCAGTGGCTGGAGCCTCGGTCTCGCGAACATCCCGCTCGTGCCGGGCCAACTGACGGAGTGGTCGGGAACGACCGGGATCTCGACGACCGACGGCATCGGACTCGGCGACCCAGCGTCGAAGTTGCTCGACGACGGCGCCGACAACCTGCGCCGGACAGATCCGACGACGCTCGTGGCCATCGGGGCCCGCGTCGTCACGATCGAGACCGATTCCAACGACGACATCGTCGGATTCGGCAGCGGCCGCAACGACTGCATCGGCCTCGACATCTCACGCATCCCGTGCGACCGACCGATCCCGATCTTCCGCCTGCCCGACGGCTCGGCCACAGGACGGGTGAGCATCGAGGACGGATCCGCTCTCTGGGGACTCGAACAGGGAGCGGACTCGGTGAATCTGGTGAGCGAAGTCGTCGGTGGGGCACAGGATCCCGAACTCGTCGAGTTGGCTCGCCAGGCGCCGATCAATGCGCAGAACGGCGCACTCGACGTCCGTCTCTTCCCGATCGGCGACCCGTTCGGTCAAGCTCAGGTCTACGTCTTCGACGATCGCACCGAATGCGTGCGCCAGCTCTTCATCGGACCCGGATTGAGCGAAGGCGACTGGCGGGATTACGTCGAGATCCTCGCCGACGATCTCGATCCGCAGCTCTGATCGATCGGCGTCAGCTGCGTTCGATCAGTGCGCCGACGCCCTGAAGCCGACCGACGAGATCGTCGTAGCCGCGGTCGATGTGGTGGATGCCCGTGATGCGGGTCTCCCCTTCGGCGGCGAGGCCGGCAACGACCATGGCGGCACCGGCGCGTATGTCGTGCGCCTTGACGGGCGCTCCAGACAGCCGCGGCACGCCACGGATCACCGCATGGTGCCCGCTCGTGCGCACGTCGGCCCCGAGGCGTTGGAGTTCCTCGACGTAGCGGAAGCGACCCGGATACAGATTCTCGGTGACGATGCCGACGCCGTCGGCGACCGCGAGCATCGTGATGATCAGCGGCTTGTAGTCCGTGGCGATGCCCGGATACGGCAGGGTGGCGATGTCGATCGAACGTGCCCGCTCGTCGGCGACCACGTGGATCCCCGCATCGGTGACGGTCAGGTCGAGACCCATTTCGCCGAACCGGTCGAGGAGCATCATCATCTGGTCGCCACGAGCCCCGATCACATCGAGTTCGCCGCCTGCGACGCTGCAGGCAGCCAGATAGGTGGCCGCTTGGATCCGGTCCGGGCACGTCCGGTGCGAGACAGGGCGAAGGTCGCGCTGCTGGACGCCCTCGATGCGCAGCGTGGGGGAACCGATCCCGTCGATGTCGGCGCCCATGGTCACGAGGAACTCGCAGAGGTCGGAGATCTCGGGTTCACGCGCACAGTTGTCGATCGTGGTGACGCCGTCGGCCAACACGGCCGCCGTCATCAGGTTCTCGGTCGCTCCGACGCTCGGGAAATCGAGCGTGATCGCGGCACCGTGAAGACGGTCGGCGCGGGCCTCGAGGTAGCCGTGGCTGAACTTGAACTCGGCACCCATCGCTTCGAGCCCTGCGATGTGCATGTCGATCGGTCGGGCACCGAAGTCGTCGCCGCCGGGCATCGACAACTTGACCTCGCCGCAGCGGGTGAGGAGCGGGCCGAGCACGTTGATCGATGCGCGGATCCGCTCGACGAGTTCATACGGCGCAACGGGAATGATCTCGCCGGTGTTGAACAGCACGACCTTGCCCGTCTCCGGTCGGGTCATCTCGACACCGATCGCTGCGAGCAGGTCGCCCATGATCGCGACGTCGACGATGTCGGGCACGTTGGTCAGCTCGTGGCGATCCGTCGCACAGGATGGTCGTGGCCATCAGCTTGAGGACCGAGTTCTTCGCTCCTGGCACGACGACGGTGCCCGACAACGGGCCGTTGCCGCGTACGACGATCGTCTCGTCGGCTGCCGATGGATCAGGGGTGTCAGCGGACGTGTTCACAGCTCCTCCAGTATGCTCCTGCCGTGGAGCCAGGTGGGCGCATGGTCACCCGTCGTTGGCCCAACGACTCAGAGCATCGTGATGCCATCTCGACGGCCGCGAACCGAGCTCGTCTCAGAGCGTGAGATCGAGCGCTCACCGGTCGACGGCGGTGAGCAGATCGTGTTCGCACAGGAGTTCGGACCGTTCACCACGTATCAGCGAATCGTCGACGTCCCTGCACCCGACAACGGCGACGCAGAGGTCGTGGAGCGAACGCGCTACCGGTTGAAGATCCCGTGGTTCGGGTGGTTGTTCGGTCCACCGGTGCGTGCCGTCCTCGCCCGCCGCCTGAAGGCCAAAGGGTGGTGGACGCCACCCGACGAAGTCGACGCCACGCAGGCCATGGTGATCGGGCTGCTCGCTGCTGCCTCGATGTCGGCAGCGTTCATCAACACGATCTTCACTCAGACCGTCGGGTTCGCAGCCGACGACTTCGGGATCAGCGAAACAGCCAAGGGTGATTCGGGTTCGATCGTGCGCGCCGGCATCGTCTTCGCGCTCCCGGCGGCGGTGATCGCCGACCGGATCGGACGTCGAAAGGTGTTGGTCACGGTTGCCTTCCTCGCACCGATCCTCACGATTCTCGGTGCTGCTGCTCCCAACTTCCCGTTGCTGGTGGCGAGCCAGACGATCGGCCGACCGATGGGTATCGCGTTGGCGTTCGTGATCGGTGTGATCGCCGCAGAGGAGATGCCGAAGAACAGTCGTGCGTATGCGATCAGCGTCCTCGCGATGGCTTCGGCGTTGGGTGCGGGCGTTGCCGTGATGTCGCTGGGCCTGGCAGACATCAACGAGGGCAGTTGGCGACTCACGTACCTCGTGTCGGCGATCTGGCTGGTGGTCGCCTTCGACCTGAAGCGCAGACTCCCCGAGACCCGGCGCTTTGCCGCCGAAGCTGCGCGGACCGACCGCCCAGTCAAGGCCCCACGCCTCGACCGCAAGCGATTCGCACTGCTGGCAGGGGTTGCCTTCTCCGGCAACATCTTCATCGCGCCGGCGAGCTTCTTCCAGAACACGTACCTCGAAGACGTCCGCAACTTCAGCGGTGGCCAGATCGGACTGTTCTCGATCCTCATCGGGACCCCCGCCGGCATCGGGCTCATCCTCGGTGGCCGATTCGCTGATCGTCGCGGCCGCCGACAGCTGATCACCGTTGCCCTCCCCCTCTCTGTCCTCGCGACCATCGCTGCGTTCTCGATCGGCGGGCTCGGCCTGTGGGGCTTCTCGCTCCTCGCCGGCATGCTCGGAGCAGCGGTGTTCCCGGCGATGACCGTGTACCGCACCGAGCTGTTCCCGACCGCCAACCGCACGCGGGCGACCGGGTTCATCACGGCCTCGGCGCTCATCGGCGGAATCGGCGGCCTCAGTCTGGCTGGACGACTGCTCGACGGTGGGTGGTCCTACGGAGCCACCATGGGCCTGCTGGCGATCGGCCAGCTGATCGTCACCGTCCTCGTGGTCACGGCCTACCCGGAGACAGCACACCAGGAGTTGGAGACGCTCAATCCCGAAGACGATCCGGTCGACCTCGCAACCGCCTGACGCTCGCGACGGAAATTCAAGTGATCGGCACCGGGCGGGCGCGGTACGTTCGTCGGCATGGACCTGTGAACCACCTCCCCACACCCGATCACCCAATCCGAGGAGCATCACATGACCGAACTGTCCACCACCGCGCCGGCGTTCGTCGACATGGCCCACCGCATCGTCTGGGCCACCGTCGCCACCGTCGAGCCCGACGGCCAACCACGAACCCGCGTCCTGCATCCCATCTGGGAGTGGGACGACAACGAACTGGTCGGCTGGATCGCCACCGGCCCCGACACCCCCAAGGCCCGACACCTGGATGCGGAGCCGCGCATCTCGCTGACGTACTGGGACCCGACGCAGGACACCTGCACGGCCGAGTGCGCAACGACGTGGCTCCACGACGCCGACGACAAGGCCGCTGCGTGGAACCGGTTCCTCGACGCACCCGAACCCGTCGGCTACGACCCGTCCATCATCCCTGGGTGGACGTCGCCCGACGTACCGGCCTTCGGCGTCCTCCGGCTCCAACCGACTCGCCTGCGGGTGTTCCCCGGCACGCTGCTCCTGCAGGGGGAAGGCGATCTGCTCACCTGGAACGACACCTCAGGCTGATCAGCCGTATGCGTGGACGACGGTCGGTTCCAGCGTCACGATGACGCGAGGAGCCGCGTCGCCCGCCGGGTCGGTGAGGTGGTCAGGACCGATGTACGACGCGTCGAGGCGTGCTCGGTGTTCGAGTGCGCCGGTCTCGGAGATCGATACCACGTCGCAACGCACTTCGAGGTAGCGGTGCTGGTCGGCGGGGTCGACGATGAGCAGCGTCGCCCGGGGGTCCCGCTCGATGTTCTTCGTCTTTCGGCGGCCGAGCTCGGTGTTGACGGTCAGGATCTCGTCGGTGAAATCGGTCCAGACGACGCTCGCTTGAGGCCGGCCGTCCGGCATCACGGTCACCAGGACCGCCGGGAGCGCTCGGGTCAACAGATCCGCATGCGATTCAGGAATCGACGTCATCACGCGAGCCGGCCGACACGACCCACGATCTCGTCGAAATCTATGCGAGCGCTCGGGTCGGGTCGCGGGAGGATGACGTATGGGCATGCGTCTGCGACCACTTCTCCTCGCCGACGAGGCCGAGTTCCGTCGCATCCACTCAGCGATGGACGCCGAGCACTTCGAGTTCGGTCTTGGCCTCGACGAGGCGACTTCGTGGGTGACCTACATCGATGCGCTCGACGAGACGAGGCGAGGGAACGTGCAGCCCGGTTTCGTTCCGGCGACCTTCCTGGTGGCCGTGGTCGATGACGAGATCGTCGGGCGGACGTCGATCCGCCACCAACTGAACGACTTCCTCGCGCACGAAGGGGGCCACATCGGCTACGGAGTGGCATTCGAACACCGCCGACGTGGCCACGCCACCGAGATCCTTCGCCAGAGCGTCATCGTCGGTCGGTCTCACGGCGTCGACCGTGCGCTCGTCGTCTGCAACGAAGACAACGTCGCGTCCGCAGCTGTGATCGAGTCGTGCGGCGGCGTCCTCGAATCGGTCGTCGATGGCGCTGACGGCGTTCGCAAGCAGCGGTATTGGATCGACTGACCGAGTCCGTCGAAGAACGGCGACGACGCCTCCATCTCTGGATGCGATGTCGGGGCGCTTCGTATCTCGAACACATATACCCACTCTTTGTCGTTCAGCTGCCTGCATCGATAGGCTGGACCCATGACGGCAGGGGAACGTCTTCAGCGACTGGAAGCAGTCGAGATCGGCACGATGTCGGTCGGCGACGCCGCTGCTGCGCTTCGAGACATCACCGTCGTTCGCGGTCGGACCGACCAACTCGAGGCTGCGATCACCCGACGCGTCGGCGAACTTCACGCCCTCGGCCAGGCCGCCCCTGCGAGCGACCTCCTCGGCCGACAGAGCACGACATCCCGCCAGACCGTCGAGCGCTCCGAGCGACGGGCCGAAGCACTCGGAAACACGCCGTCACTCGAGCACGCGTTGAGCATCGGGCGAGTGGGCGTCGAACACGCCGACGCGGTTGCGACCGCAGCCGGGAGGCTCGACGACGCTCGACGAGCCGAACTCTTCGATCGCGACGACGTGATCACCGCGATGGCGAGTTCTCAGTCGCCCGAGACGTTCCGTCGACGTCTCGGCAAGCTCGTCGACACGATCACGAATGACGACGGCCTCGCCGAGGCGGAGCAGCAGGCCAAGAATGCAACGGCGTCGATCAAGCGCAACGACGACACCGGCATGCACCACCTGTTCGCCAAACTCACGCCCGAGCAAGGCAATCGCATCCGTCGTCGCCTCGACCACGAGATCGCCACGATGGCGAAGCTGCCCGAATTCGGCGGCCTTCGGAACGACCAGCTCTGCGCACGTGCACTCGACCGATTGATCTGCGGCACGCAGACGTCCACCGTCATGGCACCCGCCGAACTCGCCATACAGATCGATCTCCTGACCGTCACCTCCGGCCGCCACGAGAACAGCGTGTGCGAGTACTCCGACGGTTCACCACTCCCGGTCGAGACCGCACGTCGGCACGCATGCGATGCCAACATCATCCCCGTGGTGCTCGACGGCGACGGCATGCCGCTCGACGTCGGCCGAGCGAAACGGTTCGCCACGAAGGAGCAGCGCCTCGCCCTCCGATCGATGTATCGCACCTGTGCGATCGACGGATGCGGTTCCCACTTCGACCTGTGCCACATCCATCATCTCCTCGAATGGGATGACCTGGGACCAACCGACCTCGAGAATCTGCTGCCACTGTGCAGCTTCCATCACCACAGAGCACACGAAGGTCGATGGCGACTGCAACTCGACCCGAGCACCCGACAACTCACCGTCACCCTCCCCGATGGAACCCTTCACTCGATGGCGCTCCCGGACGTGCTCGACGAGAGAACCACACGCGACGCAGCGTGACACGTGGTCGTGGCGGGCACCATCGACCCAGAGGTGCTCGCGCCACCCGGATCGGGCGATCTGGTCAGTCGAGGATTCTTCGGGCTTCGGCGAGATCAGACATCGCCTTGGCAGCGTCGACCTCGGCACCACCGTGATCGGGGTGAACGTCGCGCATCTTCGTGCGGAACGCTTTCGTGACCTGACGCTTCGACGGCCGCTGATCACCGAGCTCGAAACCGAGCAACTGCATGGCCCAACCACTCGGGTCCGCCAGCGCCGCGAGCGTGGTGGTCTGCGAACCGGCGAGGTACGCGATCATCGACGCACCGATCGGCCCGCGCCATCGCGACGCCTTCTGCAGCACCGGCGTGATCAGACGTCGATGCTCGAGCGCCAACCGCTCGACGGCGTAGATCGCACCCAGCACCTGCGCCAGGTCGGTGCCGGTCGTGGCGAAGTCGAACGAGATGTCCTCGCCGTCGCCGATCAGACGGTGGGTGCTGTGCGAGAGGCCATGTCGATCCAGCTGGAATCGATGCCGCAGCCGAGGCTGAACGACACGATTCTCGCTGGCGACCTCGTCGATCAGGCGGTGGACGTCGGGCACGTAGTCGCTGTCGACGCCATCGAGGTGCTGAGCGATGATCGCGCCGAGCAGCAGCCCGCCGAATCCAGGGGCCGGGTCGACCGGCAACACCATGTGGCCGAGCGCGATCCGACGCGTTGGTTGCACGGGTCGACTGTGATGGATCTCGAGTTCAGCCAGCAGCACGTCGCAGCGTCGCTCAGACGTAGTCGCGTACGACTGAACGCAACTGCTGCGCCAGGCCGATCACGTCGGACGACTCTTCGAGATGACCGTCGTCGGTGACCTCGGAATCCTCGACACCGTCGCCATCGGCGTCGGCGTGGATCCGGTCCACGATCGCCGCAACGCCCGCGACCGCCTGCGACCACACGCGTGGCGGCAGCGCGTACGGCGGATGCTTCTTGTCGATCACACCGTCCAGATCGATCAACTGGCGGCGCCCCTTCGCATCGAACGGGTCCTTCGCAAGTGCTTTCGCTACCAGGAAGATGTCACTGAGCACACCGTCGGGAGGCTCGTTCGCTCCGCCGTCGTCCACCGGGCCGAGCTCGCCGGATTCGATGGCGTCGAGCAGCGCATCGACGTCTTCTTCGGCGTCCGCGGCAACTCGAACCGTGGTCGATGTCCAGCGGTGCGGGATCTCCGCTTCGACCAGCGCATCGGTCAACGTCGAGCGATCGGCGTCACTCCACTCGTCGAGTCCGTACTCGACGGATTCGTCATCGGGGTCGAGTCCGACGGGGAACGGGCCGAGTTCGGCTTCGAGCTGCTCGAACATGGCGTCCGTGGCAGGCTCGACGGCCTCGGGCACGACGAGTTCCTCGTCATCCCAGTAGTGCGGAAGCCCGGCACCTGCGAGCGCCTCGGCCAGCTCCGCACGTTGCTCGAAGGTCCACGCCGACAGGTCGTAGTGGACCTTGACGATCTCGTCGTCGTTGGGGTCGAAGTCGATCGGCAGACCAGCAGCAGCCTTGTCCTGCTGCTGCTCGCCACCCTGTTGGTTCACGAAAGCCACGCCATCACGCTATCGGCGCGTCCCGGATGGGACGTGTGCACGTCGAGCTGAGTCGGGGCCGAGTCCGCCCCGTTCGGCGCCGCCGAGAGCGAGACGTTCCTCAGCTTCTGGCCCGGCGGAGACCGCCCGAACGCATCGCGCCACAACCGTGCACCCCGCGCTCCGCCCGCCCACCCCCGACGCCGTGATCACACAGCTGAGTCCAGTGGGCTCGTTCGAGGTCTACGACGACGTCGGCGACCTCTGAGCGACGACCCGAGCGAGGAACGATTCGGTCCGCTCGTACTCGTCGCTCGACGTGTTCGGGTTGGCGGAAGCCGTGCCCTTCACCGTCGAACACCACGAAGTCGACTGCGCCTCCGGCTGCCTCGATCGTCTCGACCAGCGCTTCGGTCTGGGAGATCGGGACGACGGGGTCGTCGGTCCCGTGGAAGATCAGCAGTGGGGAGGCGACGCGATCGGCACGGTGGATCGGCGACAACCGAGCGAATGCCGCTTCGGACTCCGCCGAACCGTCGTTCGGCGCGACGAGGGTGTCGGTGTAGTGAGCTTCGAAGCGGTGGGTCACCTCGGTCAGCGCCTTGAGATCGCTCACCGGGTACGACGCGACACCGCCGGCGACCAGATCCGAGTGATCCGTGAGCACACCGAGCACCGTCAGGCCGCCCGATGACCCACCGATGACGACGGTCGTGGCCGGATCCGCCCAACCCGATCGATGGGCGTGTCGAATCAGGTCGGCGGTGTCGTCCACGTCGAGGCGACCCCACCTGCCGTGAAGTGCCTGCTGATACGCGCGACCGTGACCGGTCGTGCCACGCGGATCGACCACGAGCACGTCCCATCCGCGGGTCAACCAGTACTGGATCCTCGGCCGCCAATCGACCTGCCACTGGTCGGTGGGACCGCCGTGCACCCAGGCCAACATCCGCCCTTCTCCTGCGACGAAGCGACGGGCGTGCAGCGTCTCACCATCGGCGGCGACGGCTTCGACGATCTCTGGTTCCGGCAGCGTCGACCGATCCCACACGTCGGGCTGGGTGAACGCCAGCGACGTTCGCTCCCACGAATCAGCCTCGTACCGCACGAGCTGGGTCGGTGTCCGCGCCCCGGACCGGATCGCCACCAGTGTGTCGCCGACCCAGGACAGATGGCCGTGCACGCCACGCCCGAGTTGCTCGATCGCGCCACTCGCCAGATCGACGACGCAGAGCGCTCCGTGCCCCGCTTCGTTGCGCACGAACACGACACGCGCACCGTCGGGCGACACGGCGAACGAACGGTTGCCCAGGCCCCAGGTCGGACCGGCATGCTCGAGCGGTTCCGACACGACGGGTCGGTCGCCGATGTGGACGTTCAACCATCCCGACCCGTCGTGGACGTGGATCGGTTCGCCCTGCGGCGTGAAGCGGGGCTGTTGGAACGCTGCGTCGGGGGCCCGCCACTCGTGAGTGGTCCCGGCCACCAGGTCGCAATCGACGCGCACGGCGGCATCCCACGCCATGTCCGGAGGGCTCCAGCCCTGCCAGGACACGATCCGCTCGTCCGGCGAGATCGCCGGATCGAAGCAGAAGGCGTGGCGCCCGTCGTCGAGGCGACGCTGTTCACCCGAGGTCGGATCGATCAGCCAGACCTCGGCCTCGTCCACGACGTACACGAGGGCCGGTGTCGTTGTCTCGACCGCACTCGACCGCTGCTCGGCCACCGCCGGCGCTCTGACGGAACGGCCGTGCTGGGTCAGCCGCTCCAGGCGCACCCCGTCCTGTCTCCACAGCTCGCCGTCGGTGGCTGCGTACACCAGCGAGATGCCCTGCTGCGGCGACTCGAGCCACGTGTAGCACCCGCCACCGAGGCCCCGACCCGGTGCCGGAGGCGGCCCGAAGGTGACCTGTCGTTCGATCATGTCGCCCGACATCGCCACCCGGTTGATCGATGCGGCTCCACCTCCACGTTGAACGAATCCGACGTGCTCGCCACCCGGCGACACCCTTGGTTCGGTCAGATCTCGACCGGCACGAATCAACGACAGGGGAATGGGCTGCACGCCCAGACCCTAGGCATCTTTCACGTGGACGTCGGGCGCTGTACGGTCGTGGGAATGTCTGAACAGCATCGTGAGCGCCCCGACCGCAACCTCGCAATGGAGCTGGTCCGGGCCACCGAGTCGGCGTGCCTCGCCGCCGCACGCTGGGTCGGGCGAGGTCGAGAAGGAGACCGCCGACGGCGCCGCCGTGGAAGCGATGCGGCTCTCACTGTCGACCGTGCAGATGACCGGCACCGTGATCATCGGCGAAGGCGAGAAGGACGACGCGCCGATGCTGTTCAACGGCGAAGTCGTCGGCGACGGATCCGAGCCACAGGTCGACGTGGCCGTCGACCCGATCGACGGCACCACACTCACCGCTCACGGAAAGACCAACGCACTGTCGGTGATCGCCGTCGCCGACCGTGGTGCGATGCTCGACCCGGGCCCGTCGTTCTACATGGAGAAGATCGCCGTCGGCCCCGACTCCGTCGGCTCGATCGACATCACAGCGACCGCGACCCAGAACCTGCGCTGGATCGCCAAGTCGAAGGGCGAGGACGTGCAGGATCTCACCGCCGTCATCCTCGACCGGCCGCGGCATGCCGACCTCATCGCCGAGGTCCGCGAGGCCGGCTGCCGGATCCGACTCATCACCGACGGCGACGTCTACGGCTCGGTCGCGACGGCCTGGCCCGATGCCGGCGTCGACGTGCTGTTCGGAATCGGCGGAACGCCCGAGGGTGTGATCTCCGCCGCGGCCTGCAAGGCCATGGGCGGCGAGATGCAAGCCCGTTTCGCCCCGCAGAGCGACGAGGAACGCTCCAACATGGAGGCCGCCGGCTACGACCTGACCCGAGTGATGAACCAGGACGACCTGATCACCGGGGACAACTGCTTCTTCGCTGCGACCGGCTTGACCGACGGCGCCCTGCTGCGTGGGGTCCGGTTCGACAAGCTCGGCGCACGCACGCAGAGCCTCGTCATGCGGTCGCGGAGTGGCACCGTTCGTTTCGTGGACGCACGCCACAAGGTGAAGAAGCTGCGTGCCTTCTCGGCCATCGACTACTGATCCTGTGACGCGACACCACCTCGCGCAACTCAACCTGGGACTCTTCCGGGCACCACTCGACAGCGACGAAATGGCCGAGTTCCGACGTGCGCTCGATCCGATCAACGCGCTCGCAGAGTCGACGCCCGGTTTCGTCTGGCGGCTGAAAGACGAGTCCGGCGGACCATCCAGCCTGGTCGAGGTACCCGGCGCCGACGATCCACTGTGGGCTCCGAACATGTCCGTCTGGGAGTCCCTCGACTCGCTCAGGCACTTCATGTACAAGAGCGGTCACGCCAGCTATCTGCGACGCCGCAACGAGTGGTTCGAACGGGCCGACGGCCTGATCAACGTCCTCTGGTGGATCCCCGCAGACGAACTCCCGACCTTGGAGGACGCCGTACGCCGACTCCGACACCTGGAAGCGCACGGTCCGAGCCAAGAGGGCTTCGGACTGGCCGCCCCGCTCGACCCGCCGGCGTGATCAGCCGAAGCCGTTGACGAGCACGGCGAAGTGCTTCGACGTGGCGTCGTGGCGCTTGCCGACGATCGCCTGGTATTCGCCCGAGTCGTAGATCTCCTTGGCCTTCTCCATCGATTCGAACTTCAGCACGACGGTCTGCTTGCCGGCGCCCTCTCCCTCGATCTGTTCGGTGGCCGGATCGAGGACGAGCACGTCACACTCCGAGCCGAGCCGGAGAGCGCCAGCGGCTCCTCCCTGGTACTCCTTGTACAGCTCCGGATTGTCGACGTCGTAGTTCACGATCAGGTAAGCGCTCATCGCCAGATCCTTGCAGGCCGACGCCGGTCGGGACGAGGAGGAGATGCCGGCCGGCCCGACCCGGATACCGTGCGTTCGTGCGGCTGGTAGGGGCAACGATCGTCGGCCTGTCCTTGGTTGCAGCGTGTGCCACTTCCCCGACCGTCGAGGTCGAGTCACGATCGGAGTCTCGATCGTCCACCGAGCCGGCCACGACCGACGCTCCCTCGCCGTCGACGCTCCCCGCATCGACGACCACGATTCCGGTGACTCCGACGACCATTCCGACATCGGCCCCGGAACCCGAACCCGTCGACGATCCGGACTCCGATTCCGTGCTGTTCGACCTCGCCGACTTCGACATCGAAGTGACGCTGCGTCCGACCTCGGCACCCACGCCGCCCAGCGGCTACGACGGCTTCCACACCGTGGTCCCACTCGATGACGGATCGCTGATGGCGAGTGGTTTCGACGATGCCGGCGACGTCACGCAGCCGGAACGCTCCGCACTCTGGCGTTCGGACGACGGCTCGACCTGGGAACGGATCGGCGTGAGCGACGTGTCCTCGCAGCCCGACCAGCAGGTCATCAACTCACTCGTCGTCGGCGACGACTCCGTGCGCGCGTACGGCGTCTGGCTCGACTCGACCGGACCCACCATCGCGAGTGTTGCGATCGGCCGCTGGACCACGATCGACGGTGGCGACAACTGGGTCGGGTCCTCGACAGTGGACTTCGCGACCGCCCGTCGCGCTGCACTGATCGACGGTCGGTACGTGACGGTCGGCGCCGGCGACGTGAACGGGGCGGGGACGTTCTACGGGCTCGTCACGAACGAAGCAAGCGACCAGTCGCTGCAATCGGTCGCAGTCGACGTGAACGAGACCGGCGATCCGGTGCCCGGCAGCGACGTGTACGACCTGCTCGTGCGCCCGGACGAGTGGTTGGCGGTCGGCTCCACGACGCTGAGCGACCCCGGGCAGACGGGACTCGAGTCGTATTTCGATGCCGAGACCCTCGGGTTCCCGTCCGACGTGGCCGTGTGGTCTTCCACGGACGCCGGCGGGACGTGGGAACGACTCGAGATCGAGCGGTTCAGCGGGGAGGGTGGTACACAAGCGGCCGTGCAGATCGCCGACGACGGCGAGCGACGGTGGATGCTGGTCACGGCACAGAAGTTCGGCGTGTTCGCGCTCGACCTGCTCACCTCGACGGACGGCCGGTCGTGGGACCTGCACCCGTACCGGCGCCCGACCGAGCCGAGCACGGGCGACGTCGCCAACGCTCGCGGCGTCTACTTCGTCGAAGGCGCGATCGTCGTGATCGACGAGATCGTCACCGGCTTCGAGCCGTCACTGGTGATGAGTGTGATCGACCCGGCGACCGACGAGATCGTGAGCCACGACCTGACCGAACGACTGGGTGGCGTCCACCAGATCGAAGACCTCGTGCAGCTCGACGACCTGGCGCTCGGGGTGGGCCGCGTCGAACGTGGCCCGTCGGAGAGCGACCTGCAGACGATCGAGGTCCGCCGCATCGAGCCCGACGAGGCTCCGCCGGAGCCGGTTCCGTCCACGACGACGGCACCGAGCGGCGGCGCCTCCGACGCGTGAGCGGGTCGTCTGGCGCCGCTCGGGTCAGGCGGTGAACGAGGTGCCGGTGGCGGTGAGACGCGGTCGTGCGCCGGGCCTTGCCGGCGACTGCGTCAGCGATCTTCGATTCGACCTGTTCGTCCTTGAGCGTGTCGCTCGTGGCGTTCGAGGGCGTCCTTCGCACGAGCGACGTCGATGTTCTCGACGAGTTCGGCGACGTCGGTGAGCAGCGAGATCTTCGTGGACTCGCCGCTGCTGACCTCGACGAATCCGCGGTGGACGGCAACGTCCTGGACCGTGCCGTCGGTGAGGAAGATCCGCGTGTGGTTCTCGACGAGCGCACCGACGAAGGGCTGATGCCCCGCCTGGAACGCGATCTCACCGCCCCCGAGGGTGCGGGTGATGACCATGTTCGCCTCACCCGAGAAGAGCACCTTCTCCGGCGACACGATGTCGACTTGAAATCGGCTCAGCCATTCTCAGGCTCCTTCCATGGGTTGCGACCGTGACGGGTCACAGACGGCGATGACGAACGACATGACGGACCGGATCAGGACTCGGCCAGCTGCTTGGCCTTGGCCTGCACCTGGTCGATGTTGCCGACGTTGAGGAACGCCTGCTCGGGCAGGTCGTCGAGGTCACCGTCGATGATCGCCTCGAACGACTCGACGGTCTCGGCGACCGGCACGTACTCGCCGTCGAGGCCGGTGAAGACCTTGGCGACGAAGAACGGCTGCGACAGGAAGCGCTCCACCTTGCGGGCACGGGAGACGGTGAGGCGGTCCTCGTCGGACAGCTCGTCGAGACCGAGGATGGCGATGATGTCCTGCAGCTCCTTGTAGCGCTGGAGGGTCTCCTGCACACGGCGGGCGACGCCGTAGTGGTGGTCGCCGACGACTTCGGCGCTGAGGATCGTCGACGTCGACGACAACGGGTCCACTGCCGGGTAGATGCCGAGCGACGCAACCGTACGACTGAGTTCGGTCGTGGCATCGAGGTGCGTGAACGTGGTGAACGGCGCGGGGTCGGTGTAGTCGTCAGCGGGCACGTAGACGGCCTGCAGCGAGGTGATCGAACGACCCTTGGTCGAGGTGATCCGCTCCTGGAGCTGGCCCATCTCGTCGGCGAGCGTCGGCTGGTAGCCCACGGCCGACGGCATACGGCCGAGCAGGGTCGAGACCTCGGAACCCGCCTGCACGAAGCGGAAGATGTTGTCGACGAACAGCAGCACGTCCTGGCCGGCGACGTCACGGAAGTACTCCGCCATCGTCAGTGCCGACAGGGCGACACGGAGGCGCACGCCCGGCGGCTCGTCCATCTGACCGAAGACCAGGGCGGCCTTCTCGTAGACGCCCGACTCCATCATCTCGAGGCGGAGGTCGGTGCCTTCACGGGTGCGCTCGCCGACTCCGGCGAACACCGACACACCACCGTGCTGGGAGGCGACACGGTTGATCATCTCGGTGATGAGCACGGTCTTGCCGACGCCGGCACCGCCGAACAGGCCGATCTTGCCACCCGCGACGTACGGGGTGAGCAGGTCGACGACCTTGATGCCGGTTTCGAACATGCGAGCGGACGGCTCGAGCGAGTCGAACGTCGGAGCCGGACGGTGGATGTCCCAGCGTTCCATCTCGTCGAGGCCTTCGGGCTGCGTGTCGAGCGCTTCGCCCCACACGTTCCAGACGTTGCCGAGGACCTTCTCACCGACGGGCACCTGGATGCCGTGGCCGGTGTTGCGCACCGCTGGCGCCGCGGACGAGGCCGTCGGTCGGCTTCATGCAGATGGCACGGACTCGGCCGTTGCCGAGCTGTTGCGCCACTTCGGCGAGTACCGATGGTGGATTCGCCCTCGAGTTCGACGGTGAACTCGATGGCCGAGTTCAGTTCGGGCAGCGCGCCGCGGGGGAACTCGACGTCGATCACGGGACCGGCGATGGCGACGACCCGGCCGTCTTGCAGTTCATTTCTCTGTCATGGTCATTTCGATGATCTCCTGTGTCGATCAGATCTGGTCGTCGGGGTACTTCTCGTTGTGGAACCGGCGGGCTTGCCCCTGCCAGTCGTCGCGCTGGATTCGACCGTCGAAGCCGAGGTGTCGTCGATGCGGTCCATGTCGGCGTCGTCCCACGTGGTGATCTCTTTGAAGGTGGTGATGCCCAGTGTCGTGCAGGCGACCTTCGAGGACTTTGGCGACACCCTTGATGCAGCTGGAGATCGTCTGTCCGGGCTGGTGCGGTGTCGACGGGTGCGCGTGGCGACGTTGCCGGCGCTGCGGCCGAGTCGGAACCGTCGGCGTCACCCGGTGCCGGCGAGGCAGCGGGTGATCGCGGCACGACGGCGGCGGCCGGCTGCGCCGCATCTGGCCGCCGAAGTAGGTCGTCGCCCACGTCGACGTACGACATGACGTCGTCGCCGCCGTCGAGGGCTGCGGCACCGCCGACGATCTCCATGATCTCGGACGTGATCGATGCCTGACGGGCACGGTTCATGACGATGCTGAGGCTCTTGATGAGGTCCTCGGCATTGTCGGTCGCCGACTTCATGGCCCGCTGACGGAACGCGTGCTCGGACGCTGCGGCGTTGAGCAGTGCGGCGTAGATGCGAGCTTCGACGTAGCGCGGCAGCAGCGTGTCGAGGATCTCGGTCGGGTCCGGCTCGAACTCGAAGTCGGCGCCGGCGCCGTCCTTGCCGTCGCCGCCCGCCACCGTCGTCGGCCGCTCGAGCGGCACGAGCGGCCGCAGGACGACTTCCTGGCTGCCGGCGGTGATGAAGCGGGTGTAGACGAGCTCGACCTTGTCGACCTGGCCGGAGACGAACAGATCGACGACGTACTCGCCGATGCTGCGTGCGTCTTCGTAGCGTGGGCTGATCGCTGAAGCCCATGAAGGCCTCGGTCAGCTGATAGTCGCGGAAGCGGAAGTAGCCCTCGGCCTTCTTGCCGACCGGGACGATCTTGTAGTCCTTGCCGGCGAGCACGTCGGCTTTGACTCGACCCTCCGTCGCACGTTGCACGCCGGCGTTGTAGCCGCCGCACAGACCACGGTCGGCCGTGATGGCGACGTAGCAGGTCGTGTTGATCTCGTCGCGCCCTGCGAGCATCGGAGCGTCGGCCGGACGCGCCAGCCGCTGCGAGGTCCTTGACGACCTCGGTGATCTGCTCGGAGTACGGGCACAGCTGCCTGCACCCGTTGCTGCGCCTTGACGATGCGCGAGCCTGCAATGAGCTCCATGGCGCGCGTGATCTTCTTCGTGGACTGCATCGCCTTGATGCGGCCCGCGAGGATTCGTTCTTGTCCACCAGCCATTGTGATCGTGCTCCGTCTCCGGCGTCGGTCGTTCTGTCTCGGCGCGAGCGTCTTGC
Source organism: Ilumatobacteraceae bacterium (assembly GCA_963797925.1). Lineage (GTDB taxonomy): Bacteria > Actinomycetota > Acidimicrobiia > Acidimicrobiales > Ilumatobacteraceae > Ilumatobacter_A. Next base: position 554,085 of record CAWCQZ010000005.1, read on the forward strand.
GGCGTCGCCCATCTTCGTCGGCGTCGACCGACGTCGGGTCCGTCGGGTTGCCGGCGGCGGTGCCGTCGGTCGGCGGTGAACTGCGCCTTGAAGGTGTCGACGGCGCCGGTGAGGGCGTCGGGGATCTTCTGGGTCGATCAGTTCGTCCGATGCAGACCGCCGTGGTTCGAGTGCATGAACTCGAGCAGTTCGGACTCGAAGCGTGCCACGTCGCTGACGGGCAGGTCGTCGAGGTAGCCCTTGGTGCCGGCGAACAGCGACACGACCTGGTCCTGGACCGGCATCGGGCTGTTGAGCGGCTGCTTGAGCAGTTCGACCAGGCGGTAACCACGCTCGAGCTGAGCCTTCGAGATCGCGTCGAGTTCGGAACCGAACGTGGCGAATGCTTCGAGCTCGCGGAACTGGGCGAGGTCGAGCTTCAGCGTGCCGGCGACACCCTTCATCGACTTGGTCTGCGCGGCCGAGCCGACTCGGGACACCGAGATGCCCACGTCGACGGCGGGGCGAACACCCGACTTGAACAGGTTGTCCTGCAGGAAGACCTGACCGTCGGTGATCGAGATCACGTTGGTCGGGATGAACGCCGAGACGTCGCCGGCCTTCGTCTCGATGATCGGCAGTGCCGTGAGTGAGCCGGCACCGTTCTCGTCGGACAGCTTGGCGGCACGCTCGAGGAGGCGGCGAGTGCAGGTAGAACACGTCGCCCGGGTAGGCCTCACGGCCCGGCGGACGGCGGAGCAGCAGCGAGATCTGACGGTAGGCGTCGGCCTGCTTCGAGAGGTCGTCGTACACGATGAGCGCGTGCTCGCCGTTGTCCATCCAGTGCTGGCCGATGGCGCAGCCGGCGTACGGGGCGAGGTACTTGAACGGTGCCGGGTCGCGCCGCAGGCGCCGTGACGACGACGGTGTACTCCATGGCGCCGGCCTGACGCAGGGTGTCGACGGTCTGTGCGACGGTCGAGCCCTTCTGACCGATCGCGACGTAGATGCACTTCACGCCGAGACCCTTCTGGTTCAGGATCGTGTCGATCGCGATGGCGGTCTTGCCGGTCTTGCGGTCACCGATGATCAGTTCGCGCTGGCCACGACCGATCGGCGTCATCGCGTCGATCGACTTGATGCCGGTCTGGAGCGGCTCGTGCACGGGCTTGCGGCCGAGGATGCCGGGCGCCTGGATCTCCATGCGACGCGCTGGATGCCGACGAGTTCGCCGGCACCGTCGACGGGTTCGCCGAGTGCGTTGACGACACGGCCGAGCATGCCGTCACCGACGGGCATCGACAGGATGCTGCCGGTCGACTTGACGGTCTGGCCTTCTTCGATCTTGTCGACGTCGCCCAGGACGACGGCGCCGATGGCGTCTTCGTCGAGGTTGAGGGCGAGGCCCATCGAACCGTCTTCGAACTCGAGGAGTTCGTTCACGGCGGCGTCGGGCAGGCCCGAGACACGGGCGATGCCGTCGCCGACTTCGGCGACGCGGCCCACGGTGCGGGCCTCGACCGACGGCTCGAAGCCGTCGAGGTTCTTCTTGAGCGCCGATGCGATGTCGGCGGCGGAGATGGTGAGTTCAGCCATGATGGTTGTGTCCCTGACGGCCCTAGAGGCGGGCCTTCAGCTGGTCGATACGAGTGCGGACGGAGTCGTCGATGACATCGTCACCGACGGTTGCGACGACGCCGCCGACCACGGATGGGTCGACGATGGTCTTCAGGTTCAAGCTCTTGCCGGTGGCGTTCTCGAGCGCCGCCTTGAGGCGAGCTTCCTGGTCGCTGGTGAGGGCGACGGCCGTGCGAACCTCGGCGGTGTCGAGCTGCTTGGCGCTGCTCGCACGCTGGACGAGCACGTCCACGATGGCGGGCAGGTCGCGAGCCTTGCCGGAACCGACGACCATCGACACGAGCTGTGTCGTGGTCGGCGTCGCCTTGCCGCCGAGGAGGTCTTCGATGATCGCCTGGCGCTTCTCGGCCGGGATCTGATCGTCGGAGAGCGTGTTGCGCAGCTCTTCTGAACCTTCGTACGAGCGGGCGAAGCGGAACAGCTCGTCTTCGACCTCGTCGAGCGTGCCGTCGGCGCGGGCGATCTCGAAGAGGGCTCGGGCGTAGCCCTGGATCTGTGCGTCGCTCATGATGTGACGTCCTTGCTCCGGCACCGACCCGGGAGATGAAGCCCTCGATCAGTTCCTGCTGGGTGGCGTCGTCGAGCGAGGTCGGTCACGCTCGACTCGATCGCCCGACTGGAGTAGCGGGCGATGTCGGCACGCAGGTCGTCGGCGCCACGACCGGCAGCGGCGGCGATGTCCGCTTCGGCCTTCGACTCCATCTCGGCGACTTCCTGGTCGAGGCGTGCTCGACCGTCTTCGAGCAGCGCAGTCGGCCTGCGCGTCGGCGTCGGCGAACAGTCGGGTGCGTTCCCCGTCGATGTCACCGAGCGACGTGCGGATCTCGGCGGCGTCGACCTCGGCCTGCTTGCGGTGCCGCAGCCGACGAGTCGAGGTCGGTCTGGATGCGAGCCGTGCGGTCCTGCATCGCCTTGGAGATCGCAGGCCAGGCGAACTTCCAGAGCAGTGCGAAGACGATCAACGTGGCGAGACCACCGATGACGACTTCCTTCAGCGGTGCGAAGTACGGGTTGAGCGAGGTGGAACCCTTGCCGTCGTTCGGCACCGACTTCGGCCTGCAGGAGCCCGGCAGCGAGCAGGTTCAGTTGCGTGAACGATCATGACGAGGCTCCCGTGCTGGCGCCCATGGCGGAGCTCGACAGCGGCCTGACGGTCGACGAGTCGGCCGGTGACTTGCCGGTGGCGATCTCGGTGGCGCGAGCGACCACGTCGGTGACTGCGGCTTCGACGTCACCCATTGCAGCCTGTCGAGCGGCGTCGACGTCGGCAGCTGCAGCGGCACGCTTCTCGGCGAGACGAGCGTTGGCGGCGGCGACCTTCTCGGTCCGCTCGCCTTCGAGCGTCGGCCCGAGCGGCGTCGACCTTCTGGCGTGCTTCGGCCGCGAACCGAGGCGAGGCGTGCCTCGTACTCGGCGACGTCGGCCCGAGCGGCAGCGGTGAGCGTCTGCGGCGCTCTCGCTGGTCGCTCTGGATCATGTCGTAGCGGGCCTGCATGCCTTCCCGAATCTTCGGGAAGAGCCAGCCAGCGGAGGCAGACGAGCGAGGACGACGAACGCACCGAAGCCCCAGATCGACCTCTTTGACCTCGGGCGCGATCGGGTTCAGCTCGGGGCAGTCTTCGCTGCCCGAGTGGCGCCTTGGGCCTCGTTTCGCCTCGAGAGGTCGGTGCGTTCGCACGTCTCGGCTTCCAGGAAATTGACCTGGAGGTTGACCGGAGGAGTGCGAAGTTGTGACGACGGCTGTCAGCACGTCAGCTCCATTCCTGGATTGCAGATTCGAATAGGACTCATGATGCTTCTCGCTTCCGGCGGCGAGCACGAGTGCCGGCACCGATCGAGCACGTCGGGATCAGGCGAACTTGAGGAGGATGAAGACCACGAAGCCGATGAGGGCGAGGGCTTCGGTGAAGGCGATGCCGAGGAACATGGTCGTACGGACCATGCCGGCTGCTTCGGGCTGGCGGGCCATGGCCTCGACGGACTTGCCGACGAGGTAGCCGATGCCGATGCCGGGGCCGATGGCGGCGAGGCCGTAGGCGTACCGGCCGACGGCTGCAGCCGCGATGTTCTTCTCATCTGCGGGGTGTAGCCGACGCCGCGTCGGCGGCGAAGAACGAGTGCGCTGAATGCTTCCATTGGGTGTTTCTCCTAGTGGTTTCTGTGTGAGTGGGAGATCTGGGAGATGCGTGGACGAGCGGGTGCTCAGTGCTCGTCGCCGTGGCCGGCGACGGAGTTGCTGATGTACACCGCCGCCAGGATGGCGAAGATGTAGGCCTGCAGGAAGGCGACGAGGATCTCGAACGCCGTCAGGACGACGAGCATGAGGAACGGCAGGATGCTCAGCGGGATGAGCAGCGAACTGCACGGTCTCGGCAGCTGACCAGCGACGTACGTCAGCAGGGCGAACGGTGACCAGCAGGATGTGCCCGGCGAGCATGTTCGCCATGAGACGGACCGTGAGCGAGAACGGCGTGACGATGATCGTCGAGATGAACTCGATCGAGACCGACCAGCGGCTTGAGCGCCACCGGGCACCCCGGGAGGCCACAGGAGGTGCCCGAAGTACTTCGGCGCCCTGGTGCTTGAGGCCGACGCCGATGTAGATGACCCACACGAGCAGCGACAGCGTCAGCGGGATGGCGATGCGGGCCGTGGCCGGCATCTGGAAGAACGGCAGGATCCCCGGGATGTTGCAGAGGAAGATGAAGATGAAGAGGCTGAGCAGGAACGGCGTCCAGCGCAGCCCGTCCTTGCCGAGCGGTCTGCATCACGATGCCCTCTTCGACGAACTCGATCGCCTGCTCTGCGAGGTTGCGAGGACCGGTCGGCGCGACCTTCGGGTCGCGCCGCGGCTGGCGAGCAGGAACAACCCGATACCGAGCAGCGGACGCCAGAACGGCGATCAGCGCGATCTTGTTGAAGCTGGGGAAGATGTCCTGCCAACGAAGCAATTCGTTGATCGGCGGGAAGACGAGGCGTTTCGGCGAGCACGTTGATTCCGTTTCAGGTCAGAGGTGGATGGAAAGGCGAAGTGACGAGAGGGTTACGAACGAGGTGTCGGGCTTGAGGCCCGGATGCGCGAGCGAGAGAGCGACGTACTTCATCTCCCAGAACAGCAGCCCGAGGTGCGACACGATGATGGTCGATCCGAGTGCCGGAAGTGAAATCCAACCGGCGTCCTTCACGAGAAGCACGGCCAGGAAGATCAGCCCGAGGCGGATCAGGTAGCCGAACAGGGTGGCGCCCATCATCAGTGCCGACGGAGATCCGAGCAGCCCAGGCGATGAGCCCGGCGGCGAGTGCGAAGTTGGCCAGACACGATGGCGAGACCGTAGGCCGACGACAGGCACCGTCGCTGCCCCAGATCACGGCGCAGACCCCGATCAGTCACGGGTGCGACGAGCAGGCCGCGCTTGATCATGTCGTTCGAGACGCCGACTTCGGGAGCGGGCCCCTCGAAGCGGGTGGTCATGGGATCGCAGTGACGTCACGCCGACTCGGTTCTCGGCGACGCCGGCCGGCCGGCCGGCGAGCTTCGCCGACGCGGTCGGCTTCGTGGCGATCCATGCGGCGACCGTAGCTGTAGTAGAAGCGGGCGAACAGCCCGATGGAGCCGATCACCGTCATGGCGATCATGAACACGGGGATCGTGCCGAAGACGCTGTCGAGGCCCGAACCGATCACCGAGGAAGATCGCCAGCATGATGACGGCGTCCATACCGTGACCGAGCGAATCCTCGGAGTTGGCGCGCAGGTCGTCGCTGCTGGGCTGTGTCGGGAGGAGCTTCATCGAACCGGGGACTTCACGACGACGATCGAGTCGAATTCGAAACGCTTGTGAACGGACGCACAACCTAGTGCTCGACCGCCATTCGGCGGCAACCCTGTCGCACGATCGTCAACGTTCACGAAGGGACGAGCGGAATGCAGCCAGCACGCGTCACCCGTCGAACAGCGTCGGCTGATCGGGGTCGGGCCGCTCGATGCCGGCAGCCGGCGTGTTGTTCCGACGTCGCTGGGCGAGCACGCTCGGATGCAGCACCGTGTACAGCACGATCGCGAGTGCCGCCATGCCGAACGGGAGGTACGCTCGGGTTCTGGTCGGTGAGCATCGGATACAGCACGAAGCGCCGAGAGCAGTGCGGTCCACGTCCACAGGATCAGCACGCTGCGCCGGTGACCGTGACCGAGGTCGATCAGGCGATGGTGCAGGTGGCCCTTGTCGGCGGTGGCCAACGACGAACGACTGGTCGCGCGGCGCACGATCGCGAAGATCGTGTCGAAGATCGGCACGCCGAGGATCAGCAGCGGGATGGCGATCGGCGCCAGGAAGAAGTACGTCGTGCCGATGATCTCGGTGCCGAACGGAGTCGGCACGGCCACCGACCACGCTCGTCGAGACGGCCAGCAGGAGACCGAGGAGCAGCGCTCCTCCATCACCCATCATGATGCGTGCCGGGTTGAAGTTGTGCGGGAGGAAGCCGACGCACACACCGACGGCGATGATCGCGAACAGCGGTCCGACGTTGTTCGACTGGATCAGCGTCGCGACCGGTCAGCTCGACGCTGTACAGGAAGAACGCGAACGCGCGCGATCCCGACGACGCCGGCGGCGAGTCCGTCGAGGCCGTCGATCAGGTTGATCGCCTGACTCATGCCGAGGAGCCAGAGGACGGTGACCAGCGGCTGGAGGTCGTCGGCGACAGGATGGTGCTCGCCGAAGTACGGGAGGCGGAACGAGTACATCACGACGCCGAACTGCACGAGTGCCGACACCGGCGAGCACCGTCCCGAAGACCTTCGCCGGGGCGCTGAGCTCACGGACGTCGTCGAGGAAGCCGGTACCGAAGATGATCGCTGCCGCGATGATCACGCCGAGTGGTTCGGAGTTCGACGCGAACAGCGACTCGAAGTCGGTTCGATCGCCCACGCGACGACCAGCGCGACACCGAAGCCGATGAACATCGCGAGCCCACCGACGTCGGGGAGCGGCTCGGTGTGGACCGTGCGTTCGTTCGGCAGATACACCCAGCCGAGTCGACGAGCGAGCTTTCGGACGAGTGGTGTCGCCACGAAGGTGACGGCGGCCGCGATCAACCCGATGAGGAGATACGAACCGACATCGGGCACGGTACCGGAGAGTACGGCATCGAGGTCCGGACATGCGTACGGACGTGAGCAGTGCCGGGTTCTCGGACCGATCGTCTACAGTCGAGATCATGTCATTCCCCGCAGACTGGTATCCCGACCCCGCAGGCGATCCGAACCTCCTCCGATAGTGGGACGGCAACGCAGTGGACCGAGCACACCCACCCGATCCAGCAGCGCAACAGCAGCCGCAACAGGTGGAGCAGCAGTGGGACGCCGGCGCACGCAGACCCAGGCGGGCGTCGCGGCGGCCGCGAGGAGGCGGTCGAGGCCGCCGACCGGCCGCACCCATCGTCGTCGAGCAGCTCGACGACGAGCTCACGATCGCCCAAGCGCCCGATGCCGCGGGAGCGGCGTCGCCACCAACTACGTCGGCGCCGCTGCCGATCCCGCCGTTGCTCCTGTCGCCACCGGTGTTGGTGGCGACGTGGATGCGGTCGCCGGCATCAGGTCCGACCTGCTGTCGGTGACTACGCCGAGAAGGACGTCAACACGCGTGTGATGTTGCAGAACTCGAAGATGCTCAAGGTGCGTCTCGGTGAACCGGTGCTCGCACGCCAGGGCTCGATGGTCGCGTTCCAAGGTCAGGTCGACTTCGACCACGAAGGCGCCGGCGGTGTCGGCAAGTTCTTGAAGAAGAGCGTCACCGGCGAAGGCGTCCAGCTGATGCGCTGCACCGGCCAGGGCGAAGTGTTCTTCGCCAGTGAAGCCGATCAGGTCCACATCCTGCATCTCGAGGGCAGTGCGCTGTCGGTCAACGGCCGCAACGTGCTCGCCTTCGAGACCGACCCTCGCCTACGACATCCAACGCGTCCAGGGCGCCGGCGTCCTGACCGGTGGGTTGTTCAACACCCGGCTCAGTGGACACGGCTGGGTCGCGATCACCACGAAAGGTCAGCCCGTCGTGCTGCACACGAACCAGCCGACCTTCGGCGACCCGCACGCAGTCGTTGCCTGGAGCGCCGACCTGCAGACCCGCTGAACAAGACCGTCAAGGCCAAGGCCCTCGTCGGGCTCGGCTCCGGGGAGGCGTTCCAGCTCGCCTTCCAGGGCGAGGGGATCGTCATCGTGCAACCGGCCGAGTACGCCGCTCCCTCCGCCGGCGCGTGACCGCCGGGCTCCGCCACCCGACCCGGGCGACGTCCTCGACGCGATCGTCCTGACTCAGTAGGCGGGGAACTTCGCGCAGAGCGTCGGCGACCTCGCCCTTGATCGACGGCGAGTGCTTCGGCGTCGTCGACGCTGCGCAGGGCTCGAGCGATCAGGTCGGCGATGACCGGCATCTCGGCCTCCTTCATCCCCTGCGTCGTGACCGACGGCGTGCCGATGCGGACGCCACTGGTGACGAACGGGCTGCGCGGGTCGTCGGGGATGGTGTTCTTGTTCAGCGTGATGCCGGCCTCGTCGAGCGTGGCCTGTGCGACCTTGCCGGTCAGTTCGGAGTCGAACGGCGTGAGGTCGACGACCATCAGGTGGATGTCGGTGCCACCCGAGACCAGCCGGAAGCCCTCGTTGGCGAGCGCTTCGGCGAGCGCCGATGCGTTCGTGACGATCTGCGCGGCGTAGTCCTTGAAGCGCGGGTCCATCGCCTCGCGGAAGGCAATCGCCTTGCCGGCGATGGCGTGTTCGAGCGGACCGCCCTGCCAGCCGGGGAACACGGCCTTGTCGATCGCCTTGGCGTGCTCGGCCTTGCAGAGGATCGCCCCACCGCGCGGTCCGCGCAGCGTCTTGTGCGTGGTGAACGTGACGACGTCGGCGAACGGCACCGGGTTCGGGTGAGCGCCGCCCGGCGACGAGCCCGGCGAGGTGGGCGATGTCGAACATCAGCAGCGCGCCGACTTCGTCGGCGATCTTCTTGAACGGCTCCGGGTCGAGACGGCGCGGGTACGACGTCGTGCCGGCCACGATCATCTTCGGCCGGTGCTCGAGCGCGAGCTCGCGGACGGCGTCCATGTCGATGCGGTCCTCGGCACCGGTGCCGTAGGGCACGAAGTCGTACAGCAGACCCGATGCGTTGACCGGCGATCCGTGCGTGAGGTGACCGCCGTGGTCGAGGCTCAGGCCGAGGACGGTGTCGCCCGGCTCCAGCAGTGCCTGGTACACGCACATGTTGGCGTTGGCACCGGAGTGCGGCTGCACGTTGGCGTGCTCGGCGCCGAACAGTTCCTTCACACGGTCGATCGCGAGCTGTTCGATCGAGTCGACGATCTGGTTGCCGCCGTAGTACCGCTTGCCGGGGTATCCCTCGGCGTACTTGTTCGTGAGCACCGAGCCGGTCGCCGCCATGACGGCGGGCGACGTGAAGTTCTCCGACTGCGATCAGCTGCAGACCGGTGGTCTGGCGCTCGACTTCGTGCGTCGATGCAGTGCCTCGACCTCGGTGTCGGGATCGGTGGTGGTGGGGAACGGCATGGTGGATTCCTTGCGGTGGAGAGTGGTCGGGCGCGGATGTGCCGACCCGACCGTCAGAAGCGGCTTCGAGGGCGGTGATCTGGTCGACGCGGCGCTGATGGCGGCCGCCTTCGAACTCGGTGGCGGCGAACGTGGTGACGATCGCTTCGGCGAGGCCGGTGCCGACCACCCGGCCGCCCATCGACAGCACGTTGGCGTCGTTGTGCAGGCGAGCCATGCCGGCCGTGTAGAGGCAGTTGCACAGCGCAGCACGAACACCGCGGACCTTGTTCGCAGCGAGCTGTTCACCCTGGCCGCTGCCGCCGAGCACGATGCCCCAGTCGGCGTCGCCGGCCACGACACTGCGGCCGACGCCGGCGCAGATCTCGGGGTAGTCGACCGATTCGGTCGAATGCGTGCCCTGATCGTCGACCTCGTGGCCGTGCTCGGTGAGGAACGTCGACCAGGTGGGCCTTGAGGTCGTAGCCGGCGTGGTCGGAGCCGATCGCGATACGTGCCATCGCCCCCGAGTGTAGGACGGCGAATCGTCGCCCGAGTTCGGATCCGCATCGTGATGGTGCATAGCGGTTCGTCGGGTCACCCGTGACGCTCGATCCTCGCACCCCTGTCATCATCGGCGTCGGCCAGTACAACCATCGCGCCGACGGACTCGACGACGCCCTGGAACCCGTCGCGCTCATGGAACGGGCCGTGCGCGAGGCGAGCGCCGAGGACGCCGGCCTCGACGGTCCTCCCAGCGCCCGACTCGGTGCGCGTGGTCAACGTCATCGGCTGGCGCTACCGCAACCCCGCACGATTCCTCGCCGACCGACTCGGCATCGACACGGCCCGGAGGTGCCGAACTCGCCGAGTCCGACACCCGGCGGCAACAGCCCGCAGTCGCTGGTCAATCGCACCGCGCTCGACATCGCCGCCGGCGATGTCGACGTGGCGATCCTCGCCGGCGCCGAAGCGTTCCGCACCTTCATGCGTGCCCGCAAGGAGGGCGTGAAGCTCGACTGGCCGAAGGGCGCCGAGGACGACGATCGACCGTCCGCGATCTCGGCGAGGAACTCGACGATGAATCTCCACGCCGAGACGGGACGCGGCATCGTCATGCCGGTCCAGATCTACCCGATGTTCGAGACGGCGCTCCGAGCTGCCGCTGGACGCACCGTCGACGGAGCACCAGGCTACCTCGGCCGGCTGTGGTCCGATCTCAGCCACGTGGCCGCCGGGAACCCGAACGCCTGGATCCAGGATCCGAAGACCCCGGACGAGATCACGACGATCGGACCGAAGAATCGGATGGTCGGCTTCCCGTATCCGAAGCTGATGAACTCGAACAGCGACGTCGACCAGGGCGCTGCGCTCATCATGTGCTCGGTCGAGGCAGCGCGGCGGCTCGGGCGTCGACGAGGACCGCTGGGTGTTCCCGCAGCCGGCACCGACTGTCACGAACACGATCACGTGTCGCACCGCGACACGTTCGCCCGGACACCGGCGATCGAACTCGGTGGTGCTCGCGTCTCGCAGCTCGCCGGCGTGACGATCGACGAAGTCGAACTGCTCGACCTGTACTCGTGCTTCCCGGCGGCCGTGCAACTCGGTGCCCAGTCGCTCGGAGTCGATCTGTACGAACGCCAGTGGTCGCGCACCGGCGGGCTGCCGTTCGCCGGCGGGCCGTGGAACAACTATCCGATGCACGCGATCGCCACGATCGTCGGCGAGCTCCGAGAGCAACGCGAGCGACCGCGGCCTCGTGTGGGCCAACGGCGGCTACGCCACCAAGCACTCATTCGGCGTCTACGCCACCACACCACCTGCCGACGGCTTCCGCTGCGAATACACCGCAGGACGAGATCGACGCGCTCCCACGACGCGACCTCGCGCGCCCGGCGCGACGCCGCCGGCCCGGCCGACATCGAGGCCTACTCGGTGATGTTCTCGCGCGATGGCGAGCCCGAGACGGCGCTCGCATCGTGCCTGCTCGGCGACGGCCGGCGCGCGTGGGGCACGTCGACCGACCCGGCGATCGCGGCGGCGATGTGCGACGGCGAGTGGGTCGGCGTCACCGTCCGACTCGACTCCGACGGAACGCTCCTCGTCTGACTCGGGCGCGACCGTTCATGTCAGCTCGCCTCGGCTGACCGCCCGGATGCGCTGACGAGAGCCATGGATCCGAGCGCGTCCAGTCAGTTCCCACCCGAGTCGATCACGTCGTTGCCGGCGAGGGTCCCCTGGTCGGGGCAGTTCGCGGAGATGTAGTCGAGCGACGGGCCGATGTCGAACGCCGTCGTGTCGAGCGTCGGGTCTTCGACGATCGACGGGAGCTCGTCGGCAAGGGTCTGCGACGCAGCGGCGAGCGCGCCAGCGACGTCGGGCGGCACGTCGATGGACAGGGTTTCGCTCTCGATGCCCTGGTCGGTGATCGCCGTGACCCACCGGTCGCCCAGTTCGTCGATCTGCGCAGCATCGAGCCCCACTTCGACGAGGAGGTCGTTCGCTCGATCGGCTCGCCGGAGGAACGGGCTCGGTACGTCGACGGTCAGCGCCTGCCGATTGGATTCGATCTCCGCCGGAAGATCGTCCGCCATGCCGGCGACCGCAGCCGTGACGGCTGCGGTCGCGGCGACTTCGAGGGCGGCGGCGTCCTCCGGCGGTTGCAGTGCCCACGCCAGCGACAGCGCTTGCACCGACCCTGCGTACGTACTCCACGATCGACAGAAGGCGTCGTCGCTCTCGATGCCGGGCACACCGGTCTCGGCGACGGGCGGCAGCGATTCTGTGACCGGTTCGACCGGCTGCCCGTCGTCGTCGACCGCGGTGACCGCTTCTCGCTCGGTGAACAGCTCACCGTCATCTGCCGGCGCACTCCCCTCGCTGGGCGCAGCCGCCGCGTCGGGTTCCGGCACACCACTCTCGCTTCCGGAGCACGCCGAGCTGATCACGACACCTGTGAGGGCGATCGTCCACCACACCGATCGAGGTCGTTCCATTCGTCCAGTGTGCACGACTGCCTGACATGCTCAGAGGCATGCCAGATCGCGATCGACGCCGCCTGCTCATCGACTGCGACCCGGGACACGACGACGCTGTGGCGATCGTCGCCGCAGCGGCCTTCGCCGAGGTGGTCGGCATCGTCACGGTGGCCGGCAACGTGCCGCTGGACCGGACCACGCACAACGCTCTGGTGATGCGCGACCTCATCGGCCTGGACACACCGGTCCACTCGGGGTGTTCCCGGCCGCTGGTCGCTCCGCCACGGCACGCAGGATTCGTCCACGGCGAATCGGGACTCGACGGCGCCGAGCTCCCCGAGCCGACCACCCCGCTCGACGGCACGGACGGCGTGGAGTTCATCATCGACACCTGTCGGTCGTCCGAAGGTCTCTGGCTGGTCCCGACCGGCCCGCTCACCAACATCGGTACCGCATTCCGACGTGCACCCGATCTCCCAGACCGTGTAGCCGGCGTATCGCTGATGGGCGGCGGCAGCTTCGGCAATCGATCCGCCATCGCGGAGTTCAACATCTGGGCCGACCCCGAGGCCGCGGCGATCGTGTTCGACGCGTTCGACCCATCGACTCCGGGCTCGGCAGCGGGTCCGTTGATCATGGCCGGCCTCGATGTCACCCACCAGTTCCAGGTCACGCCGGAACGCATCGAGATGACCCGAGCCGTGCCGGGACAGCTGGCGGCCGCCTTGGCCGGACTGTTCGACTTCTTCACCGGGACGTATCTGAAACGTCACGACGAAGGAGCTCTGTTGGGCGCTGCGCTCCACGATCCGCTGGCGGTGCTGGCCGTCACGCATCCAGATCTGTTCGACCACGTCGATCGCCACGTCGTGGTCGAGACACGCGGCGAGCACACCGCCGGCATGACGGTGATCGACGAGCGCCGTCTCCTCGAACGCTCCGACCCGAACTGTCGGGTGCTGACCCACGTCGACGCCGACGCCGCGTTCGCCGTGATCCTCGACGCCATCACCCAGTTCTCGACCTGAACAGGCACCGCGCCATCCGTCGCTGCTCGCCTTCGCTCGCGGAGAACATCAGGCAGGCACGAGCGAAGCGGTCGGCGGATCTACAGTGCGGGCGTGAGCGAATCGTTTCCCCGCCAATACGCACGCACACAACGTTTCTCGCTCGGCGAGCCGCGCAACGTGACCGTGTCGCCCGACGGCCAGCGGATCGTGTTCCTCCGCTCGTCGGCCGGAGACGATCCGGTGAATGCGCTCTGGGTGATGGACGTCGCGACCGGCGACGAACGTCTGGTCGCCGATCCACGCAAGCTCCTCGGCACCGAGGACCCGGCCGACGGCGACATCTCCGACGAGGAACGAGCCAGGCGCGAACGTACCCGTGACGGCTCGACCGGCATCACCGCCTACGCCACCGATGCCGAATGTCAGGTCGCAGCGTTCGCCCTCAACGGTCGCGTTGTTCGCTGCAGGTCTGCTGAGCGGCCAGGCCCGACCCATCTCGGTCACGGGCCCGGTCCACGACCCGCGCCCGGACCCGACGGCATCACGGCTCGCCTACGTGAGTGGTCGCACGCTGCGGGTCGGCGAGCTCGACGGCTCGTCGCGGCGTGCTCGCCGGCAACGATCCGAAGGAGGACGACAACGTCTCCTGGGGCAGTGCCGACTTCATCGCTGCCGAGGAGATGCACCGGTTCCGCGGCTTCTGGTGGAGCCCCGACGGTCAGACGATCGCGGCCTGCCGTGTCGACGACAGCCCCGTCTCCGAGTGGACCATCGCAGACCCAGCCGACCCGTCCCGCCCGGCGCGCACCGTCCGCTACCCCGCTGCCGGCACCGACAACCCGATCGTCACGCTGCACCTGCTCGGGCTCGACGGATCCCGAAAGACCGTCGATTGGGATCGCGAGTTCTTCCCGTACCTGGCTCACGTCGAGTGGACCGACGACGGCCTGCTGATGTCGGTGCAGTCGCCGCGATCAGCGCGGCTCGATGGCGATGAAGGTGGATCTCTCGACCGGGGAAGCAGTCGCCCTCACCAGCGACTACGACGATGCGTGGATCGAGAACGTCCCGGGCGTTCCTCGCCTGCTCCCGGGCGGAGCGCTCCTCACAGCGTCGGATCGCGACGGCATGCGACGGCTCTACGTCGACGACCGGGCGATCACGCCGCTCGACCTGCAGGTTCGATCGGTCGCCGCTGTTGCGGACCTCGACGACAACGGCGAGCCCGACATCCTCTTCCTCGCCAACGACCCGAGTGAGCCGACCGAGTTCCACGTGTGGTCGACGACCCCGTCGACCGACCCCGAGGCCGACACATCCGAACTCGGCCGACTGACCGAACACGCCGGCGTCCACTCCGTCGCCGTCGGCGGCACGACGATCGTGGTCCGCTCTCTGGGCCTCGCCGAGCCCGGCGCCACACACACCGTGCTCGTCGACGGCCTGTTCGACGGGCCGACGATCCCCTCCCACGCGGAGGTGCCGTCGATCACGCCGAACGTCTCGCTGATCCGCACCGGCGAACGCGAACTGGCGACGGCCGTGCTCTTCCCGACAGGACGCGATCCAGACGACGACTCGAAGCTCCCGGTCCTGCTCGACCCGTACGGCGGGCCGCATGCACAGCGCGTCACGGCGAGCCACAACGCCTACCTCTCCTCGCAGTGGTTCGCCGATCAAGGCTTCGTCGTCGTCGTCGCCGATGGTCGGGGGACCCCGGGGCGTGGGCCGGAGTGGGAGCGCTCCGTCCGCAACGATCTCGCGAACCCGCCGCTCGACGACCAGATCGACGCGCTCCACGGCGCCGCCGAGCAGTTCCCGGCACTCGACCTCGACCGCGTCGCCATCCGCGGTTGGAGTTTCGGTGGCTACCTCGCCGCACTGGCGGTGCTCAAGCGGCCCGACGTCTTCCATGCAGCCATCGCAGGCGCGCCCGTCACCGAGTGGCGCCTGTACGACACGCACTACACGGAGCGCTACCTCGGCGACCCCGAACATCGCCGGAGCCGACGAGGCGCCGTCGTCTACGACGCCAACTCGCTGCTCCCGCTGGCTGCGGATCTCACCCGCCCGTTGCTGCTGATCCATGGACTCGCCGACGACAACGTCGTGGCCGCACACACGTTGCGGCTCTCGTCCGCACTGCTCGGCGCCGGTCGGGCGCACGAGGTGCTGCCACTGGTCGGAGTGACCCACATGACGCCGCAGGAGGTGGTCGCGGAGAACATTCTCCTCCACCAACTCGACTTCCTGTGCCGTTCGCTCGCCCTCGATCTGGAAGCATCGACCTCATGAACGACCGACTCGCCGAGCTGTACCGCGGCGTTGCCGTCCACGCCACCGCCGATGCCGAGCACCGCGCAGCGCTCCAACTGCTGACGCTGGTGATGCTCGCCGACGATCACATCGACGATCTCGAAGTCGATGTGGTCCGCGAGATCAGCGCGGAATGGCGCGGAGAGGACTTCCCGTTCGAAGACCATCTGCGCCCAGCGATCGAAACGGCCCGGCGGGCGATCGAGACCGGGAAGACCACCGAGTTCCTCGATGAGATCGATGCGACGATCAGCAGCCGCGTGCTGCGCTCCGCGCTCTTCTCCGCAGCCCGAGACGTCGCCGGTGCCGACGAAGAACTCACGCCGGAAGAGGGCACGATCCTCGCCGAGGTCGCCGTCCGTTTCGACTGAACACCGATCCGATCAGCCGAAGCTGAGGACGGTGGCGATCCCGTCGCGCTCGTTCGTGATGGTGAACGTCTCCGTGTCGAGATCGGCGTCGAGCACCGCAGCGATCTCGCCGTTCTGCCAGCGCATCACCAGCCGGTTGGCGTCGCTCTCCACCAGGTCGAATGCACCGTCGAACGCCGCCGACGTGTTCCGCAGCCGGATCATCTCCAACTGATCGAGGACGACTCGCCGGGTCAGTCCGGTCTCGACGTCGGCGCTGGTCAGGTTGGTGCGATTGATCTCCTTGTGTCCACCGCTGCCCGCCGCATCGGCGGCTTCGTCGTCGTTCGCGCCGGCGAACAGATCGAGATACCAGACCTGCGGGGTACCGGGCATGAAGAGCTGGATGGCGCGCGCCAAGCGCAGCCGGTCCTCGCTCTCGCCCAGTGCACTGAAGAACGTGGCGTTGACCTGGTAGTACGAGATCTTCGTGCCGTCAGCGCTGTACAGGTTCTTCACCCGCCCCCCTCGTTCGAGCAGCCGTTCGATGATCGCGTCGATCGAAGCGTCGGGGAGCAGACCGTTCTCATCGCCTTCTCCGCCGCCGCGCAGGTCGATCACCGGGATGCCGTCGTGGCAGCCCAGCATGTTCACCGTTGCGATGTCACGCTCGACGATCTCGCGGATCCAGCGCACGAGGTGGGCGTTGCTGCCTGAGTCGATGGCATCGATCACCAGCCCGGGAAAGAAGAAGTCGTAGACGGGGTAACCGCGCTCCGACAGTTCCTCGTGGATCCCGGTCCCGTATTCCGAATGGATCTCGGGCAGCAGCACGAGCCCGCAGTCGTCGGCGATCGAGCGAAGCCGACCGAGGTACTCCCAGGTTCCCGGCTGGTTGAAGAAGTTGACCCGGCCGACTTCCTTGTGCAGGTAGGCGAAGGCGTCGAGTCGAAGGATCTTGGCGCCGAAGGCCGACAGCTTGTGGAGCGTCTCGCGGTAGAAGTCCCAGACCTTCTCGGATTCCGCGTTGAGGTCCATCTGCCCGAGGTAGGTCCGCTCGCCATCCACGATGTCGACCTGTTGGTAGAAGGTGTTCCAGTAGAAGCGCTCCGAGCCGTCCGGGAAGCGGACGCGCAGGATCGGCAGATCCGGTTTGCGCATGAACAGCTTGTCGAGATGCGCGGGTGAGGGCACGATGTAGCCGTCCTCGTGGAGTTCACCTTCGCCCTTCCAGAACTCGTTCCAGTCGATGAAGAAGTCCGTGAACTCCGAGTCGTCACCGTTCGCCAACACGTCCTGGAACTGCGGTGATCCGACCGACAGGTGATTCAGCACGAGGTCGAACTTCAGCAAGATGCCCATCTCGTCGAGCGCGTCGAGGTCGGTGGCCGACACGAAGTCGGCGTCCAGGTCGTAGTCGATGATCGAGAACCCGCGATCCAGGTCACTGTGGAAGATCGACGGCAGCACGTAGAACAGGCCGAAGGCGTCGGCGAACTCGGGCCGCTGGAGCATCCGGAGCATTCCCGCCAGATCGCCGTCGACGCTGTCGGGGTATGCGTTGAGCATCACCCGGTTCGGGAGGTCGTGCTTCATTTCACGGCCACGACGTCGTAGTCCCGCGTGATCACGAAGTCGGCGAGCTGGCGGTGCCCCGCGATGATCTTGTGTTCGAGCTTCAGAACACCTTCGATGAACGGGTCACCCACCTCGTTGCCCCGGTTGCGCTTCTGACGGTGCTCGAGGGTGTCGAGTCGGTTCCGGGCGATGAACACCTTGGTGTCGACGTGCTTGAGCAGCGTCGTGTACGTGCCCTCTGCGATGACGACATCGATGCCGCGGAGGTCGATGGTCTCGTCGTCGACGGAGTTGGCGTCGTAGTCGATGAGCGGCTTGACGATCTCGGCATCGCCCTCGATCGCGTCGACGAGGTTCTGTTCGAGGACGTCGAGGCGGACTTCCACATGAGGACCGAGCCACATGTCGTCCTCTCGGCGTCTGGCGTCGTTCGACTTCGGCGGCAGGACGAAGTAGTCGTCCTGGCCGAGGAGCACCGCCTCGATGCCGTGCGTGGCGAGCTCGTCGGCGATCGCCTTGCCGGTCTCGGACTTTCCACTGCCCGACTCACCGGCGACGGTGATCACGTAGCGACGGGCCGTCGCTCTGATCGCGTCGAGGATGTCAGGAACGATCGCGCTCGCAGCGCGTGTGTGATGTTCCTCGAGAACGATGACGTCGCCCTTCATGAGTGTGCACTCTCCAGATCGCTTGCGGAGAACGAACTGTAAGCGCTTACATCGCCCGAGGGAAACCTCTGGGCCAATTGCGTCGTCGCTCGGTCCGCACGTAGGTTCAGCGAATGCCCGAGACGAGCACCGACCCGTCGGCCGACACCATCGAAGCGATCCGGACACCTGCGCTCGTCGTCGAGTCGGCAGTCCTCGACGCCAATCTCGCGGCGATGGACGCCATGCTTCCCGGCGACCGGCTGCGGCCCCACGTGAAGGCGTTCAAGACGACCGCGCTCGCACAGCGACTCAGCCAGGACGGCCACCACGGCTTCTGTTGCGCCACCCCGCGCGAAGTCGAAGGGCTGGTCGCCGCCGGGTTGGGAGCTGACATCCTGCTCGCCAACGAGTCGCTCGATGTCGCCCGCCTCGGCGCCTTGGCCGACGATGCACAGATCACCGTGGCCGTCGATTCGGACACGACACTCGACGCGGCGATCGCCGGAGGGATTCGCCGCGTGCTGATCGACGTCGAGGTCGGGCTGCCGCGATGCGGTTGTGCCGTCGAGGATGCCGGTCGGCTGGCGGACCGCGCCCGGACGGCGGGGCTCGAGGTCTGCGGCGTGATGGGCTACGAGGGTCACCTGATGATGGTGATGGATCCGACCGAGAAGTCCGAGAAGGTCGGCTCGTCGATGGAACTGCTCGTGCAGGCCTCCGGCGACGTGGGTGGCGACATCGTGTCCGGCGGCGGGACGGGCACCTGTACGACCAACACCTGGTGTACGGAGATCCAGGCCGGGAGCTACACGATGCTCGACACCGACTACGCCAAGCTCGACCTTCCCTTCGAGATCGCGATCAACGTCCTGGCCACGGTCATCTCGGTCAATCGGAAGGGCTGGATCGTCGCCGACGCCGGGATCAAGTCGATGGCGATGGACCACGGCAACCCCACGTGGGAGCACGGCGACGTCTTCTTCCTGTCCGACGAACACATCACACTCGCACCGACCGATCCGGCCGCCTGGTCGGTGGGCGACACGATCCGCTTGCAGCCGGCGCACATCGACCCGACCATCTCGAAGCACCAGCACCTGTGGCTGGTCGACGGCGAGCGAGTGGCCGATCGCTGGGACGTCGACCTCCGCCACTGGTAGAACGGATGGCGCGTCCTCTCGGCCCGGCGCCCTCAGGCGCATGCCATGCGCACGAATGAGCGCCTACGTTCGGAGCCCGCCTCGAGCGTTCACACGTTGGACCTGCGACGCAGCTCAGACCCGGCGACATGCCGCCCGACGGTGGCGCCGTAGAGAGAATTCGAAAGTTTCTCGAGGCTCGAGGAGGTGGATGTCGGCAATCGTGCGGGGCTGGTTTCTCGCCGCCACGATCCGCCCCGGGTGGCCAGTTCGACGCCGCGAGCCGAGCCTCCGTGTGCGTCTGCGGGCGCCATGAACACACAGCGCAGACGTCCTGCGTGGACCGGTGAGTGACCTGTTCAGCGACTTGCAGTCGATCGTGTGTTTGGTATCGCCATCCAACTCGCCGACCCCTACCAACTCACACTCGCCACCGGCCGCTGATCAGCCTTGTGACGTTCGACGCGGTCGATACAAGCCAACCGTACGTCCGCCAGTGACGGCCATTCCGTGCTGCTGGGCGCCATCCTGCTCGCCGCACATCGAGGAGCGGTCGGCCGATGGGCTGTGTCAGCGCGATTCGGTTGCGACGATCTCTCCGACCGGCGACTGTCGGAATGCGGTGAGGAATGCTCGGACTGCGTGCCGGGAACCGGTCATCTCGACGTCGCCGCGGCGGCGGGCTTCGGCAAGCGAGATGCGGCCGAGATAGGTGCGGTAGAGCGCAGCGCGGTCGGTGCGCAGGGTGACGTCGATATCGAAGCCCGGATCGGCGAGGCAGATCGAGGCTTCGTCTTCAACGACAATCCAGTAGCGATTGGGATGGTCTGTGAAGGGCACGTACACGGTGAAGCGTGGGCGGGGTAGGTCGGTGGTGTCGAGTTGGCGGTGCAGCCACCACAGCAGGAGATCCGGGTCGAGTTCGGTCGACGTGGGTTCACCGAATGTCCAGCGGGCACCCCACGTCGCGAGACCGAACACGACGGGCTCGAGGTCCCGACCCGACTCGGTCAGATGGTACGAACCGTCGTCGTGATGCTCGACCACGCCGGCCGTCGTGAGTTGGTGGAGACGCCGGGTGAGGAGCGCCCGGGACAAGCCGGGATTGCCGCGGATCAGTTCGTTGAATCGGTTCGTGCCGGTGAGGAGATCGCGCACGATGTGGATCGTCCACCGGTCCCCGAGCAGCTCGGCTGTTCGCGAGATCGGGCAGTACTGACCGTAGGACTTCATCGACCGACCGTACCGGTTCAGTATTGGAACTATCCGCCCAGAGGATCATGGCCTTGAGTGGAACTCATCACCGCCGAACCGATCGGCCCGACGGAACCCGAAAGAGGCTTCAGCCATGCGTATCTCCAAGAGCGACATCCCGGTCAAGATCGACGTGCCGGGCGCAACCGCCCGCCAGCAACTCGACTTCGGCGACCCGTCAGCGTTCACCTCGTTGGGCGCCGAGTACTTCTCCCTCGGTGCGGGCACCGACATCGCACCGCTTCTGGCTGGGCTGACCGACGACGCCTGCCACGCACCGCACTGGGGATTCATGATCTCCGGACAGGTCGTCGTCGCCTACACCGACGGCACCGAGGAGACGTGCAACAGCCAGGACCTGTTCCACTGGCCTGCCGGTCACAGCGTGCGCGTCACCGACGACGCCGAGGTGATCCTGTTCAGCCCGCAGGCCGAGCACACCGCCGTCATGGATCACATGCTCGCCAAGATCGCCGGATGAACGTGACCGACATGACCGACATGACCGACATGACCGGAGCCAGCACCATGCACGGCAACGAACAACTCGCGATCATCATCCCCAAGCTCCGAGAGGTCGGTGCTCGGATCGATCCGAGCCAGCTCGACGGACCGAGCCCGTGCAAGGAATTCACGGTCGCCGGCGTACTCGGACACATGACCGGGCTGGCATCCGGTTTCGCTCCGATGTTCCGAGGTGAGGAACCGCCGAGTGGCGACCTCCCACCGGACGACAGCACGGACCTGACCCGATTCGACCGTGCGATGGCCGACCTGCTCGACGCCGTGCAGTCACCTGGCGCCCTCGACCGAACGATCCAGACACCCGGAGGAGCGATGCCCGGAGCAGTGTTCGCCCGACTCGTCGCGTTCGACGGACTCGTCCACGGATGGGACCTCGCCATCTCGACCGGACAGCCGTGGGACCTCGACGACGACCTCGTTGCCGAGATCGACGGCTTCGCCCGACAAGCGATCACCGACGACCTGCGCGACGGCGATGCCTTCGCCACCGAGCAACAACCAGCCGCTGACGCGACGCCGGTCGAGCGGCTCGTTGCGTTCTCGGGCCGAATGATCTGAGATCGTAGAACACCACACGAATGGAAACGGGAGACCGCATGACCGGGAACGTCGAAGCCAACTACACGCGAGGCGGCCTCCAGCAGTCTGTGCTCGACGCGATCGTCGCCGACGGATACGACCCCGACGACCTCGATCCTGAAGCGTTGGCACCGGCCGAGGAGTTTCACACCTTCGGCCGCTCCGCCACCGTCGCGCTCGCCGAGGCCGCATCGATCACCGCCGACGATCAGGTGATCGATGTCGGCAGCGGACTGGGCGGCCCGGCGCGGTACCTGGCCCGTACCCATCACTGCCACGTCGTTGGCGTCGACCTCACCCAGGAACTCTGTGACGTCGCCGCCGACCTCACGCGTCGCGTCGGCCTCACCGACCGAGTCGAGATCCACCGGGGCAACGCCCTGGCGCTGCCGTTTCCGGACGACTCCTTCGACGTCGCTTGGACACAGCACGCCTCGATGAACATCGCCGACAAGGTCGGCTTGTACACCGAGATGCGTCGAGTCCTGCGCACGGGCGGCCGACTTGCGTTCTTCGACCTCCTCAGCGGACCCGAACAGCCAATCCACTTCCCGGTCCCCTGGGCCGAGGACCCGACATCGAGCGCGCTGGCCACCGTCGAGGAAACCCGAGATCTGCTCGCCGATACCGGGTTCGAGATCCGCCTCTGGGAAGACCTCACCGCCGACGCCGTCGCCTTCTACGCGTCGCTCGCCGACGGGCCTCCACCCAATCGACATCTCGGCCTCCACCTGCTGATCCGGGACATGCCCACCAAAGGAGCGAACCTGAAGCGAAACGTGGAAGAGAATCGACTCACCCTCATCCGGTGCATCGCCGACGCCGTCTGAGTCGCACGCCCGCGCACTCCTGGGAAGTCCTCGCAACGAGACCACGCCCGAACGGCGCCACGCACACACACACATGCACACACGGCTGCCACCGACCCGTGATTCTGCGCCGTTCGACAATCGCGACACGACAGGGGAATGCCAGCTGCTCAGGAACCGGCAGGGAGGAAGGTTTGTGGATGCGTGATATCGACACGCGAAGTCGGCCGCACGCAGCAAACCCAGTCCGGCCGAAGGCACGTGGCAACCGAGCGAGCTAACTCGGCTTCCGGCCGAGGCCGATGCGGTCGAGACCGGCGAGATCCCGGCGCGTCTCGACGTCGGCGAAGCCTGCTGAGCGGAAGAGGTCTGCAACCGCCGCGCCTTGATCGTGACCGTGCTCCACGACGAGCCACCCGCCCGGCGCCAGCCATGTCGGCGCTCGGGCGATGATCAGGCGCAGGTCGTCGAGGCCGTCGATGCCGGCGAACAACGCCGCCGACGGTTCCCAGTCGGTCACGATCGATTCGGTCTCGTCCGACTCGTCGGCGACGTATGGCGGGTTCGACACGATCACGTCGAACCGCTCGCCGTCCGGCAGCGCATCGAACCACGAGCCTTCGGCGACTCGGACGTTCTGCGCTGCGCGCCCGATTCCCGCGAGGTTCGCCTTGGCAACGGCCAACGCGTCCGAGGACGCGTCGGTCAGCCAGACCGACGTACCGATCAGCGGGAGTTCGTCCGCCACGGAGAGACCGATCGCACCCGAACCCGTTCCGAGGTCCAACACCGACCGTGTCGGGCCGAAGGTCGTCGCCAGCTCGATTGCGATCTCGGCGACCATCTCGGTCTCCGGTCGCGGGATCAGAACGCGGGCATCGACCGCGAGATCGAGTCGCCGGAAGGACCACGCTCCCAGCACGTACTGCACCGGCTCGCCCGAGCGCGCTCGCGCCACCATGGCGTCGAGGTGGGCGACGGCGCGCTCACCGGCCGGTTCGTCGAGCATGGCTCGGAACTCGTCCGGCGTCGACGACGTCGCGGTCTCACAGATCCAGCGGGCATGTTGCGCGTCGCCGAGCAACGAGACCGTCTCGGTGAGCAGTTCACGCCAGCTCACGGTGCCCTCGGTACGACTCACTGCCGACCCGGCTTCACGAGGGATCGGGACTTCCCTCGGCGAGCAATCGGCTCCGCTCGTCGGCGGCCAGTGCATCGACGACCGCAGACAGGTCGCCGGCGAGCACGTCGGCGAGCCGATAGATCGTGAAGCCGATGCGATGATCGGTGAGGCGGTTCTCCTTGAAGTTGTACGTGCGGATCTTCTCGCTCCGTCCGCCGCCACCGACCTGGGACCTACGCTCGGCCGACAGTTCGTCGGCTCGCTCCTGCTCGGCTCGCTCGAACAACCGGGCGCGCAGCACGACCATCGCCCGGTTCTTGTTCTGCAACTGCGAGCGCTCGTCCTGCATCGTGACGACGACCCCAGTCGGCACATGGGTGATGCGCACCGCCGAATCGGTCGTGTTGACGTGCTGACCGCCCGCTCCGCTCGAGCGATACACGTCGATGTCGAGATCCCGATCGTCGATCTCGACATCGACGTCGTCCACCTCGGGAAGCACCGTCACCGTCGCCGATGACGTGTGGATCCGACCCTGGCTCTCCGTGGCAGGCACCCGCTGCACCCGGTGCGGCCCGCCTTCGAACTTCAGCATCCGCCACGCCGTGTCACCGCGGACCTCGAACGTGATGTCGTTCAGCCCACCCATGTCACTCGCCGTCGACGACATCGTCTCGACCGCCCACTTGTTCGACGCCGCGAACGTGGCATACATCTCGTACAGGTCGCGGGCGAACAGGTTCGCTTCCTCGCCACCTTCGGCGCCACGGATCTCCATGATCACGTTGCGCCCGTCGTGCGGATCCTTCGGCAGCATCAACTCGCGGAGCCCTGCCTCCAGCTCGGGCAATTCGGCATTCACTGCGTCGATCTCGTCGACCAGCATCTGACGCTCGTCGCCGGACGACCCGTCGAGCATCTCGCGAGCGGCTGCGCTGTCGTCTCGTCGCGAGGTGTAGTGGCGAACCGCCTGAACCACCGGGCCGAGGTCGTTGTACCGCTTGGACACCGTTCGCAGTTGGTTCGGGTCGGCGAGCACCTCGGGGTCGGCGAGCTGGTGTTCGAGCGTCTCGTACTCGTCGACGATCTGCGCCAGCCGGTCCATCATGGTCAGCGAAGGCTACCGACGCGATCTGTGCGGCTTCGAGATCCGCAACGGTGCGATCAGTCGAGCGCGACGAACTCCACGTCGACCCTCAGCCGGTCGGCCATGTCGCGTGTGATCTGGACGAGGTCCCGTTCGATCCCGGCGACGACGAACCGTTCGACATCTCCGTCGAACTGCAGCGCGACGTCAGCGACGAACGAGACCAGATCGAGGTCCACTCCGCTGGTGAAGATCACGGCGACCGTCCGACCGTCGACATCGGTCGCCGTGGCCAGACACGGCTCGGCATGCTTCATGCTCATCCGATCGACCGGCGGGTCCACCTGCGTGATCTCGGCGAGACCGAGGATGGACGGATCCTGTTCGACCTGCCACCGGAGATACCGCTCGGTGGCCATCCGGTTGAGCGGATGGGCCGGAGCGCTGGCCGACCGATACTCCGTCACCGCTGCGACCACGTTCGCCAACGCCTCGACCGTCGGGAGGTGGCCGTGCAGCATCTGGAATGCTTCGCGGTCGTTGGCTCCGACGCCGACTTCGAGGATCACGCCGTCGGCTTCGCGGCGAGCAAGTCGTGCTGCGAGTTCAGCGTCGTCGGGCGCGACGCTCTCCGACGACGGGACGTCGCTGAGCTCTGCGAAATTGCCGGTCGTCGGTTCGTCGACAACCCGGCAGACCTCGAGCCCGCGGACCTCTCCGGTCACGACACCGCGTTCGACGTGCGGAGTGGCTCCGGCCTCGGCGATCATCTCGATCAGCGCGAGGTGTTCGTTCGACGGAAGGTCGGGGGCGACGAGATCCTCTGCCACGACAGGAAGCAGCACCCGTTCTTCTGCGAACCAGACGCGAATCGGGAAGTCGAACGCCTTTGCTCGACGTGCCAGCACGCCGCCGTCGCGCTCGACGATCACGTCGATCGAGTCGGCGCCTCGGCGAATTGCCCAGGCGAGCACCGCCCCCAGTCGACGCGCTGCCGGACCGTCGACGATCACCCATGCAGCGCCGTCATGAACGAGCGCTGCTCCCGCTCCGAACGCGGACGGAGCGGTATCGACCGTGACCGCAAGATGCTCACCGACCAGTGCTTTCAACTTGATTCCGAGGAGCTGACGTCGTCGCTCCCCCGCCAACGGATCACCCATCTCGCTCACCGAACCGACGCTACCCAAGGACCACGACCAATCGAGATCTGACGGCGAGTCCATGGCGCCTCCCTCCAGACTCCCCATCGGCTGCCCCGTCGAAGAGTGCAGCAACGCCAACAACGTCAGCTCGCTGAGCGGTGATCAGGTTCGTCGAGGTCAAGGCGGCATGAACCCGAGCTGCCTCCCGGCAGTGAGCGGTGAGGGCCAACGCAGAGATCGGCGAAGCTGTCACCGCTCAGATGAAGTAGGCGGTGAGGTCGGCGAGAAGATGCACGTCGCCGCGTTCGTTGTAGATGCGGATCCGACCGCCCGCGCCGACCTTCGCGATCACCAGGTTGGCCGACACCGCACCCGGGTCCGGGTTGAGGCTCGACGCCGTCGGCCGAGTCTCCCCGTCCGGGTACACCGTGAGGTACGTCTGCTCGCTCGGCCGGACGGCGGACACGTTGAGCGCAACGGCGCTGGCCGTGGTGGGGATGCCGTTGCCGGTGACACGCAGCACGATCTCCTGTCGAGCACCGACGCGAGCGGCCGAGGCGCCGACGCCGGTGCGCGTGTCGAGCAACCTCGCCGGGTTCACCGGTGCGAGACGGGCACCCGTTTCGGTGAAGCAACCGACCACATCGGCCACGAGGTGCACCGTGCCGTGACTCGGTCTGACCTGGATCGTGCCGTCGGGGCCGACCTTGCACACCGTCAGGTTCGGGATGACGCGTCCGGCCCGGTACGAGAGGCTGGCCGTTTCCGGCTCGGGCGAGCCGGTCGGCCACGCCGTGACCCAACCGTCCTGGGTCGGCCTGATCGACAACAGGTTGACCACCACCGAGTCGACGCCGCTGTCCGGCACGCCACCGCGACCGAGCACTCGGAGGCTGATCGCGATGCCGCCCGCCGCCTGCGATCGGGGTGCGCCGATTCCCTCGCGTGTGTCGAGAATGCGCGACGGCGTCAGCGCCAGCATTCGACCCGAGGACGTTGGGGCGCTTGCGTTGCCGGTCTGGAAGTAGCCCATCACGTCGGCGGTGAGGTGGACGTCGGATCGGTCGTTGTAGATCTCGACAGCGCCGTCGCTTCCGACACCGACGATGGTCGCGTTGGGCACCACTGCAGACGCCCGCGGGTTCAGGGTCGACGATCCGGGGCGGCTCTGCCCAGACGGGAATGCCGTGAGGTACGTGTCCGTTCCCGGTCTGATCGACGTGAGGTTCACCGCCACTGCGGAGACACCCTCGGCCGGGACCGAGCCGACGCCGGCGACCCGGACCCGCACGGTCTCTCCGGGCCCGATGCGCGTCGAGCGGCCGCCGTTCCCCGTGCGACTGTCGTACAGCCGTTCCGGTGGCATGCCGACGAAGTCACTGCGCACGGAGGTCGGCGGGAAGGTGACCGCAGGGTTCGGACCGCCGGCGAACAGGCCGAGGTCCTCGACGCCACCGCCGAGCACATCACCCGCACCTCCGCCGAGCCAGCCGTCGATGATCGACGCGTAGTAGTCGCGCAGATCGACGTGGGTCGCCATGCGCTCCCACCGCTCGAGGCCGGCGAGCGACGGTCGCTGGCCATGGAAGCCGCCGTTGACGGCGGGGCCGATCACGAACTGCGGGCCGGACGATCCGTGGTCGGTGCCTTGACCATCGTTCGCGAAGGAGGTGCGACCGAACTCGGAGAACGTCATGACCGTCACGCGTCCGGCCCAGCGAGGGTCGAGGTTCCGGTAGAACTCGCGGAGCGCGGTGTTCAACTCTCGGAGGCGGGCCCGGTGCTGACCGGGTTGGCCGGCGTGGCTGTCGAAGTCGCCGAAGCCGGCCGTCAGGACGCGCAGCCCGAGGTTCGCGTTGATCAGACGGGCGGTGACCTGCAGCTTCGCGACGATGCCGACGTCGGAGAGTCGCCCGTCCTCGGGGATGATCGGGTTCAACGCCGTCGCCACGTCGAGCATGTCGATCTGAGCGCCACCCACCCGTCGGGCCCAGGAGGCTGTTGGCGTGTTGCCCGCCATCTCACGAACCGCACGGAACATCGCGAGGTCGGCACCCTCGCGCCCATTCGCGCGGGACCCCGAACTCGGGCTGACTCGTCGGCACCGTCGTGGCGATGGACCGTTCGCCGATCATGTGGAGCGGAACCGAGTTGCCGATCTCCGCTGCGGCGAACAGGTCCTGCCCGCCGCCGAGGTAGCCGTCCGTCCACCGGCCGAGCCAGCCGCTGCTGGTGAGCCCGACCGGACGGCCGCTCATCCACTTGGCCATCGATGCGAAGTGGCTGAAGTTCTGTTGGTCGTGGCCGACGCCTTCGATGATCGCGAGTTGACCGACATCCCAGAAGGTCTTCAACTCCGTCAACTCGGGATGCAGACCGCTGTTGGCGTCCAGCGTCAGCGTCTCGCCGGCGGGGACGGCGAGCGCACCGTGCTGGTCGTAGTACAGGCCGTCGTTGATCGGCACGACGGTGTTCAGCCCGTCGTTGCCGCCGTACATCCCGATGACGACGAGGATGCCGTCGTTCGCGCCGACGGGGCCCGCCGCCCACGCAGCCGGGTCGTGACCTGGCAGCGCTGCATCGAGCAGCGACGTGCCGGGCCCGGCGACCATTCCCGCACCCAGACCGAGGCCGACCATCTGCAGGAATCGGCGACGATCGAGCGCGAGCGGATCGGTACCCGGGCGCACGGAGAGGTGGCGGAGTGCCTCGGCGGTGGAGATGTCGGGATCGAGCATGGCGAGTCGGTGAGTGCGGTGTCAGGCGATGTGGAGGTCGGGGTCGGACAGGATGAGGGTGAGTGCGTCGAGACGCATTGCGGGCCGAACGGCTCCGTCGTCGAGGAACCGCGCGACGGTTCGTCGCGTCGACACCGAGACGTTCAGGCCGGTGGCCGCGGCGAGACGGTCGACGAGTTGGGCAGCGGGCAGGCTCTCGACCTCGGCTCTGGTCACCCGCGCCGAGCCGGTCGGGCCGAGCTGGAGAAAGCCGTTCTGCCCGGACCAGGTTCCTTCTCGGAGCTTCTGGAGGACATGGTCGACGAGGTTCTGGCGAATCGACATCGAACCCGAGCTGACCCAGTACCCGTTCGGCTTCCAGCCGCTGACGTCGGGCGGATACAGCAACTGCTGACCGACTCGACTCAACAACCAGTTCGGGATGTTGTCGACGGTGTCGTCGAGTCCGGCAGCGACGAGCAGTGCCACCATGAACTCGACCGGTTGGCGCACGAGCCCCGATGCGGCGGTCGGCGTGTAGAAGTCGTCGTGGACGAGCATCGCCCGCACCCAGGG
Organism: Ilumatobacteraceae bacterium; assembly: GCA_963797925.1. GTDB lineage: Bacteria > Actinomycetota > Acidimicrobiia > Acidimicrobiales > Ilumatobacteraceae > Ilumatobacter_A. Next base: position 583,080 of record CAWCQZ010000005.1, read on the forward strand.
TCGGATGTCGAAGTCGTTGTCGAGCAGCGCCGCCACCATCACCGACCGCACCCCGCCGGGGACCGATCCGGTGGCCGCTTCGCCCAGTTCCTGCCAGAGCTTGAACGTGAGGAACTCTGCGGCCACGTCCTTCGACGCCCGCCCGACGTTGCGGTCGGCACCCGGAGGAATGGTGCCCGTGCCGAGCGCGCCGGTCCCCAGGATGACCTCGATCGTCTCGATACCTGCTTGTTCGGGCGGCCGAGACGCGTTGATGGTCCGACCGAGGAACTGCTGTGGCGCAGGCTCGTGCCGGTCGGCATCGAACAGGTAGATGTCGCGGTTCGACGGCGCATGGGTGTGACCGGTCCAGGCAGCCGTGGCAGCTTCGACGTCGGCTTCGGTGTAGTTGCCGACGCCGAGGAGGAACAGCTCCATCAGTTCGCGTGCGAAGTTCTGGTTGGGTGACCCTGCGAAGTTCTTCTGGTTGTCGAGGTAGCGCAGCATCGCCACCTGGGTCGACGTCTGCTCGACGAGATCGGCGACGTTGCCGGAGTCGCCTGCTGCTCCGAGACCGCGTCGGCGGAACAGGTCGATCTGCGCCTGCATCAGCCCTGCGGAGCCGACTTTGTTGATCGATGTCGCGATGTGACCGTGCCAGAAGAACGCCATCCGTTCGGCGAACGGGCGAGCAGCACGTGCCATCCGACCCATCCAGTGGTCGGACATTCGGATGCCGCGCCGCCACTCCTCGTTGCCGCCTGGGCCGTCGAGTCCGGCGCTCGGTGGGTTGGCTTCGACATCCATGACGTCGTCGACGGCAGCTTCGATGTTCGACAGCGCCAACAGTTCAGCGACGCGTCGCGGCCGGTCGACGACCTCGGTTCGGCGCAGCAGGTGGCGGACGTTCGCCTCGTTCAGCGCAGGCATGCCGCGGCCACCATCACCACGTCGTCGATCTCACGCTGGAGCCGTGCTTCCACAAGACCAAAACTACCCAATCGAAGAACCCCTGACCCGTCGCGAGATCCCGCTCCACACCAAGTCAACTCGCTGCGCCGGGATCAGGTCGTCCGACGACAAGGCGCGCAGCGACGAAGCTGACGTCCGTCAGTGAGGAGCCCGCGCAACGCAGTGTTCGGGCGATCTGGCCCGGCTCAGATGAAGTAGGCGGTGAGGTCGGCGAGAAGATGCACGTCGCCGCGTTCGTTGTAGATGCGGATCCGACCGTCGGCTCCGACCTTCGCGATCACCAGGTTCGCCGACACGGCGTCGCGATCCGGGTTGAGGCTCGACGCCGTCGGCCGCGCTTCACCATCGGGGTACACGGTCAGATACGTCTGCTCGCTCGGTCGGACGGCGGACACGTTGAGCGCCACTGCGGTGGCACCCGCAGGGACGCCGTTGCCGGTGACACGCAACACGATCTCCTCGCCGGGGCCGACTCGGGCGGCGTCGGCTCCGGTGCCGACGCGGGTGTCGAGCAGCCGCGACGGCGCGACTGGTGCGAGCCGGGATCCGGATGAGGTGAAGCAGCCGACGACATCGGCGACGAGGTGGACCTGTCCGCTGCTCGCTTCGAGCTGGATCGCACCGTCGTCGCCGACCTTGCAGACGGTCAGGTTCGGGATGATCCGTCCAGCACGAAACGACAGACTGGCCGTGGTGGGCTTGGCCGATCCGGTCGGCCACGCGGTGACCCAGCCGTCTTCGGTCGGGTTGATCGAGAGCAGGTTGACGACGACGGCGTCGACACCCGAGGCGGGGACACCGCCCTGCCCGAGGACCGGCAGGGTCATCGTCCGTCCACCGCTCACTCGGGCGGCGGGCGCCCCGACACCGGCTCGCGTGTCCAGGATGCGTGACGGCGTCAGTGCGAGCATCCGACCGAGTTCGGATGACGCAGAGGTGCCGGACGCCCGGAAGTAACCCATGATGTCGGCGGTGACGTGGACGTCGGATCGATCGTTGTACAGCGAGAAGGATCCATCGGGACCCACACCGACGATCGTCGTGTTGGGAACGATGGCGGCGGCTCGCGGGTTCAACGTCGACGACGGCGGCCGGCTCTGACCGGACGGGTATGCGGTGAGGAACGTGTCGCTCCCGGGTCGGATCGAGGTGAGGTTCACGGCGACTGCGGTGACGCCGTCTGCCGGCAGCGATCCGCTTCCGGCGACTTGGATCTGCACGGTTTCGCCGGGCCCGATCCGTGTCGAGCGACCACCGACGCCGGTGCGTGAGTCGTAGGCCCGTTCAGGCGCCATCCCGACGAACTCGCCGAGCACTGCCGGCGGTTGGAAGATCGGGGTCGAGCCGCCGGGTCCGGGTCCGGTGCTGAACAGCCCGAGGTTCTCCCGGTCACCGGGCAGCACGGTCGACGCTCCGCCGCCGAGCCATCCGTCGATGACCGAGCCGTAGTAGTCGCGCATGTCGACGTGGGTCGGCATGCGTTCCCACCGGCGAAGGCCGGCGAGTGACGGGCGCTGGCCGTAGAAGCCGCCCTTGACGCCGGCGCCGAACACGAAGTGCGGTGCAGACGATCCGTGGTCCGTGCCCTGCCCGTCGTTCGCCGAACGACGTGCGGCCGAACTCGGAGAACGTCATGACGGTCACCCGTCCCGCCCACACGCGGGTCCAGCGTTCCGAAGAACCGCTTCGATCGCCGAATTCAGCTCCTGCATCCGGAGTCGCCGTGCTGGTTCGGCTGACCGGCGTGGCAGTCGAAGTCGACCGAAGCCTGCGGTCAACGACCCGGAACCCGAGGTTCGCGTTGATCAGCCGTGCAGCCACCTCGAGCTTCGCCGACGACCTCGGCTCGGCGACAGTTGATCGTCGGTCGGGATGACAGGGCTGAGTGCCGTGGCGACGTCGAGTCCGTCGACCTGCGACTGCCCGATTCGGCCGACCCACGAATCGGCGGCGTGTGCGCCGGCCGATGCGCACGAATGGTCGAGAAGAGTCGTTGGTCCGCGTCCGTGCGCCAGTCGCGGGGCACACCGAACGTCGGGTCGGCTCGCAGGCACCGTGGTGGCGACGGAGCGTTCACCGATCATGTGCAGCGGCAGCGAGTGACCGACTTCTGCGGCGGCGAACAGGTCCTTGCCGGCGCCGAGGTACCCGTCGAGCCACCGACCGACCCAGCCACTGCCGGGCACGCCGGTCGGGCGGCCCGACATCCACTTGGCCATCGAGTTGAAGTGGCTGAACTCGTCGGTGTCGGTGTGACCGACACCTTCGACGATCGCGAGCTTGTCGGCAGTCCCAGAACTGCTTGAGCGCTGTGAGTTCGGGGTGCAGACCCGCTGTTGGCGTCGAGCGCGAGCGTCTGTTCGGCGGGGATCGGCGAGCGCACCGTGCTGGTCGTAGTAGGCGCCGTCGTTCGATCGGCACGACGGTGTTCAGCCCGTCGTTGCCGCCGTACATGCCGATCAGGAGCAGGATGCCGTCGTTCGCACCGACCGGACCCAACGCCCAGGCTGACGGGTCCTGACCGGGGATCATGCGAGTCGAGCAGCGAGCCGCCGGTTCCGGCGACCAGCACCGGCACCGAGACCGGCACCGACCATCTGGAGGAACCGTCGACGGTCGAGGGACAGCGGCGTCGTTCGGCGACGGGCGACGAGAGGTGACGCAGCGCGTCGGCGGTGGAGATGTCGGGGTCGAGCATGGTGGGCCTCAGGCGATGTGCATCTCGGGAGCGAACAGGAGCAGGAAGAGAGCGTCGAGGCGTTGCCACGGACCGACGTCGTCGACGGGCCGGCTGTCGAGGTAGGCGAGATGGTCGAGAATCCGGGTGCGGACGTCGCTCGTGACGTTCAGTTGAAGGCCCAGGGTCGAGCCGGTCGACCAGTTGGTCACGGGCATGGGCTCGGTGTACGTACCGTTCTTCCACAGACCGTTCACTTCGGTCTTGGTGATCGCCGGACCGAGTTCCGACCGATGTCCAGGTAGCCGTTCTCGCCCTCCCAGGTGTCGCGCTGCAGCTCCCACTGCAGACCGTTGGCCATTTCTTGGCGGGCGCCCATGGCGCTCGCGTTGACCCAGTAGCCGTTCGGCTTCCAGCCGCTCACGTTCGGCGGGATACAGCGGGCGCTGTCCCGTTCGCTCCATCAGCCAGGTCTGGTGCGGCCGTCTGTGCGCGCAGGCCGGTTGCGACGAGCAGCGCGACGATGTAGCTCGATGGGCTGGCGTACGAGCCCACTCTTTGTTGCGGCCGAGTAGAAGTCGTCGTGGATGAGCATCGCCGCGACCCACGGTCGGATGCCGAAGTTCGACCCGACGAGTGCGGAACGTCATTGCGTTCCGGCCACGCCGCTCGGCACGACCGCGACTCGCGGCTTCACCGAACTCCTGCCACAGATTTCTTCGAGAGGAAGTCGGCAGCGACGTCTCGAGTTGCCGGCGACCACGTGTTGATCTCCGGCGACCGGCCGGGACGATGCCGTTCCCCCCGAGGATGACGTCGATGGTCTGTTGCCGCCTTGCGCAGGCGACCCGTTGTTGACCGTGCGACCGAGGAACTGTCTGCGGCGCGTTCGTCGTGCTGGTCGGGATCGAATCTGTAGGTGTCCACGTCCCAGCGTGGTCGGCCGTGGCCGGTCCATGCGGCGGTCGCAGCTTCGACGTCGGCTTCGGTGTAGTTGCCGACGCCGAGCAGGAACAGTTCCATCAGCTCGCGGGCGAAGTTCTGGTTCGGCGACGACGCTTCTTGTTCTGGTCGTTGTCGAGGTACTCGATCATGGCGACCTGGATCGCCATGGTCTTGATCAACGTGCGAGATGTTGCCGTCGGTCCGACGCCGGTCCGACGGAACAGGTCGATCTGGTCGTGCATCTCGATTGCAGAAGCCGACCTTGTCCGATCGACTGCAGATGTGGCCGTGCCAGAAGAACGCCATCCGCTCGCCGAACGGACGAGCGGTCGATCGCCATCTGATCCATCCAGTGTTCGCTGAGGCGGACTGCCCGAGTCGCCAGTTCGAGTCGGCGTCGACGCCCGAGAAGGAACCGGATCGGCGGGTCGGCGTCGATTGCCATCACATCGTCGACGGCGCCTGCGAGATCGGCGAGCGCCAGGAGTTCGGCGACACGCTCGGGTCGGTCGACGACCTCGGTCCGACGCAAGCAGGTGACGGACGTTTGCTTCGTTCAGATCTGGCACGGTTCTCGCCGGTTCGTGCACGACGATGCTCCTCTGTATCGGCCCGCCCGCCAGAAGTTGAACGATCGTCTGGAGCGCACCGTACGCAACTGAGCACGATCGTCGACGAATCATCAGGTTTCCTCAAGATCGACCAGAGCGAGGGTGGCGCACCGACGTCGACGTGACCCGAAAACGACAGCGACGCCGCCCCGGAGGGCGGCGTCTCGCTCGAGATCGAGGGCGGCTCCCTGGGCGGGACCGCCGAGGATCACTCCTCCATCTGGGACGGTGCACCTTCGCGACGGCCGTAGCGCTTGTTGAAGCGCTCGACGCGTCCGCCGGAGTCGACGAGCTTCTGCTTGCCCGTGAAGAACGGGTGACACTCGTTGCACAGTTCGACGGTGAGGTCGCCCTCACGGGTGGACTTCGTGGTGAAGTGTGTTCCCGCAGGAGCACTTCACGGTGGTGTCGGTGTATGTGGGATGGATGTCGGTCTTCATGATGATTCCTCGTTTCGATCTGGTGGTGACGGCTGAGGTCTGATCGCCGCACTGGCGGTGCGTGTCGACCTCGTCGTCGGATCTGCGCCGGGAGACGCTATCTGGATACAACCTCGGCGCGTGCCCGGATGTTCCCGGCTACATGCCTGGTTGCTTGGCGATCTCGTTCAGGAACTCGCTGTTGGACTTGAAGGTCTTCAGGCGGTCCATCAACAGTTCCAGACCGGGTGCGGCACTGCCTTCGGCGGCGAGTCCGCTGAGCACACGACGCAGCTTCCACACCATCTGCAGTTCCTTGCGGTCGAAGAGCAGTTCCTCGTGGCGGGTCGACGAGGCGTCGACGTCGATGGCCGGGTAGATGCGACGCTCGGCGACCTTGCGGTCGAGGCGCAGCTCCATGTTGCCGGTGCCCTTGAACTCTTCGAAGATCGCTTCGTCCATGCGGCTGTTCGTGTCGACCAGTGCCGTGGCGAGGATGGTGAGCGAGCCACCTTCTTCGACGTTGCGGGCCGAGCCGAAGAACTTCTTCGGCGGGTAGAGCGCGCCGGCGTCGATGCCGCCGGACAGGATCTTGCCGCTCGACGGTGCGGCGAGGTTGTACGCACGGCTGAGGCGGGTGATGCCGTCGAGCATGATCACGACGTCCTTGCCGGACTCCACCATGCGGCGGGCCTTGGCGATCGTCATCTCGGCGATGGCCGTGTGCTCGTCGCTCGGACGGTCGAAGGTCGACGAGATGACTTCGCCCTTGACGGTACGTCGGATGTCGGTGACCTCTTCGGGGCGCTCGTCGATGAGCAACACGATCAACTCGACCTCGGGGTTGTTCTTCTCGATCATCTTGGCGATCGTCTTCAGGATCGTCGTCTTGCCGGCCTTGGGCGGCGAGACGAGGATGCCGCGCTGGCCCTTGCCGATCGGGCTGATCAGGTCGATGATGCGAGCGGTCATGTTCGACGGATCGGACAGATCCTCGAGCGTCAGCTTCTCGTCGGGGAACAGCGCCGTGAGGCTCTCGAAGCGCGGACGCTTCTTGGCCACTTCAGGGTCACCACCGTTGACGGTGAACACTTCGACCAGCTGCGGGTTCTTCTCGTTGCCGCGGGCGGGACGCATCTTGCCGGCGACGAGGTCACCCTTGCGCAGCCCGAACTGGCGGGAGAGTCTCACCGAGATGTACGCGTCCTGCTTGTTCGGCAGGTAGCCGTCGACACGCAGGAAGCCGTAGCCCTCGTCACGCACGTCGAGGTAGCCCTCGACGTCGACCGGGTCGTTCGACTGCGGCTGACCGTCGTCGTCGAGCAACTCGATGTCGTCGCCCTGCGGGCCTTCCTGGCCACGGCCGCCACCCTTGCGGCGACGCCGACGGCGTTTGTTGTTGCCGCCACCGTCATCGTTGTTGTTGTTGCGGTTGCCGCCACCGCCCTGGCGTGCTGCTGCCGCCGCCCTGGTTGTTGCCGCCCTGGCTGCTGCCACCCTGGTTGCGGTTGCCACCGCCGCTCGGATTGCCGCCGCCCTGGTTGTCGCGGGTCTCTGTGCTCTGACCGTCGCGCTGGCCGCCACTGCGGTTGCGGCCCTGGCCCTCGCTACGTTGACCGTCATTGCGTTGACCGTCATTGCGTTGACCGTCACGGTTCCTGCGTCCGTTCTCGTCGCGACCGGACGACTCCTTGGCGTCCTTGCCATCGGCGGACTTGGCATCGGATCCGTCGCTGGACGTCGTGTCGGTGGAGACGCCCTGCTTGCGGAGTTCGATCTCCCAGTCGGCGAGCGGCTCCCCATCGGGGCCGAGCACGACACCGTCAGCGGAATCGCCGGACGGCGATCCAGCGCTCGTCGCAGGGGCCTTCTTGGCGGCGCGAGGCTTGCTGAACCCGCGTGCACCGTCCGTGACTTCGATCGCCGGCGCCGGATCCGGCTTCGACTGAGGCTTCGGCTGCGACTTCGGTGCAGCAGGTTCGGAAGCGGACGCACCATCGTCGGCGCCGGTGTCGCTGTTGCCGTCGTCGCCGTTGGACGAGTCGTCGTCGGCTCCGCCCGTCGCATCGATGATCTTGACGACGAGGTCGGCTTTCTTCAGCTTCGACACGCCCTTGACGCCGAGCGCCTTGGCGATCTGCAGGAGTTGGTCCTTGTCCTTGCTTTCCAGCGTGGACTGTTCGAGTGCCTGTGCGGCCATCGTGTGCCTCTCTTTCACCATCGGTGGAGATCGACGGTGAGATGTGAGTTCAGGAGAAAGGGGTGCGGCGCATCACGACGAGCGGGAGGGCGCCAGCCACGATCCCTTGAGAGATTCGCACGCTTCGAGACTTCGAGGTGCGGTCCGGTGAGAACCGAACGACACAGACGTTAGTTGCCCCTGGCAGACGTTTGCAACATCAGCCCGGACTCCGGGTCTCAACGAGTGAGCGACTCGACGAGTGCTTGGACTGCAGCCAGGTCGTTGGCGACCGTCTGCGTGCGCTCTTCCCGGTCATGAGGTCGGCGAGGTGATCGGGCAACGTCGGACGCTCGCCCGTGGCCCGCTCCACCGCATCGGGGAACTTCGCCGGGTGCGCTGTGGCGAGTGTGACCATCGGATGCTTCGAGCCACCGGGGCCGGCGAACAGCTTGGCTGCTGCGGTGGCGGTTGCCGTGTGCGGATCGACGACCATCCCCGTCGTCGGCGCGCATCCGCGCCACCTCTGCGAGCGTTGCATCGTCGTCGAACGCTGCGGCTCGGAACGTCCCGTCGATGAAGTCGCGCCGCTGATCGGGCTCCACGTCCAGACGGCCCGTCGAACGGAACCGACTCAATTGCTCGTCGGTCATGCCGCCGTCGCGATCGTTGATCTCGAACAGCAGACGCTCGAAGTTCGACGACACCTGGATGTCCATCGACGGGCTCAAGCTCGGCTCGACCGGTCGAGCGGTCATGTCGGCGTCGTTCACGAATCGGGTGAGGATGTCGTTGCGGTTCGAGGCCAACACGAAGTCGTTGATCGGCGCACCCATCTCCCGGGCGATCCAGCCCGGCGAGCACGTTGCCGAAGTTGCCGGTCGGCACGACGAACGTCGCCGGATCGGCGAACGTCTCGGCTGCGACGACGTAGTAGACGGTCTGCGCCATCACGCGCGCCCAGTTGATCGAGTTGACCGCCGACAGGTTGTTGCGTGCGCGGAAGTCGACGTCGTTGAACATCGCCTTGACGAGGTCCTGACAGTCGTCGAACGTGCCCTCGACCGCCACGGCGTGAGCGTTGGGCGCAGTCCACCGTGGTCATCTGCTTGCGCTGCACGTCGCTGGTGCGGCCGAGCGGGTACAGGATGACGATGTCGACGTTGTCGCAGCCGGACACGCCGTCGATCGCCGCCGAGCCGGTGTCGCCGGACGTCGCACCGACGATGGTGACGCGCTGATCACGCTCGGCCAGCACGTGGTCGAACATCTCGCCGACGAGCTGCAGCGCCACGTCCTTGAACGCCAGCGTCGGACCGTGGAACAGCTCCTGCACCCACTGGTTCGGGCCGGTCTGCACGAGCGGCACGACCGCCGGGTGGCGGAAGGTGGCGTAGGCCTCGGTGCACAGGTGGGTGAGCGTGATCTCGTCGATGTCGGGCTCGACGAACGGCAGCATCACCTCGACCGCTCGCTCGACGTAGCCGCCGCCGGACGAACGCCGAGGAGCGAGCGTCGGCCAGTGGTCGGGCACGTAGAGCCCGCCGTCGTCGGCCAGTCCGGCCAGGAGCACGTCGGCGAACCCGAGCTCGGGGGCGCGACCGCGGGTGGAGACGTAGCGCATCGTCGCTCAGTCCCCGATCACGCGGAGCAGGCCACCGACCTGGCGGCACGACGTCGAGGCCGTGGAGTTCGCGGACGGTCGCCTGGACGTCGGACTCGCGAGCGGTGTGGGTGATGAAGACGAGGCGGGCGTCGGGCCCGTTGCCCTCCTGCTCGGCGACGCGGATGCTCACGCCGTGCGAGGCGAAGACCCCGGTGACCGCGTGCAGCACGCCCGGCTCGTCGGCGACGTCGAGGCCGAGCAGGTACTCGGCCGACGGTCTCGTCGATCGGCACGGATCGTGACCTTGCCGAGCGCACCGAGCGAGCCGTGGGTGCCGCTGCGCAGATTGAGTGCAGCGTCGATCGACGTCGCCGAACACCGCACTGGCTGTCGGGGCGCCGCCGGCACCGCGGCCGTAGAACATCAGCGAGTCGACGAAGTCACCTTCGACGAAGACCGCATTGAAGCTGTCGCGCACGCGTGGCGAGCGGATGGTGGTCGGGGACCATCGCCGGGTGGACGCGCACGCTGATCTCGTCGGACTCGGGGTCGCGCTCGACGATGCCGAGCAGCTTGACGACGTAGCCGAGCCGGTCGAGCGATCGCGATCTCCGAGCAGTGATCTCGCTGATGCCCTCGTGGTACACGTCGCCGGCGACGACCTTCTCGCCGAAGGCGACCGTGGCGATGATCGCCGCCTTCGCGCCGGCGTCGTAGCCCTCCACGTCCGCCGTGGGGTCACGCTCGGCGAAACCGAGGCTCTGCGCGTCCGGCAGCGCAGCGCCGTAGTCGGCGTCGCCGCCGCCGGCGACGGCGTCGGTCATCTTGGTGAGGATGTAGTTGGTGGTGCCGTTGATGATGCCGAGGATCCGCGTGATCGGCTCGCCGTAGAGGCTCTCGCGCAGCACCCGCATGACGGGAATGCCTGCGGCGACTGCGGCCTCGAACAGGAGGTCGCGCTCGGCCGCGTCGGCAGCCGCGTACAGCTCGGCCCCGACGTTGGCGAGCAGTTCCTTGTTCGCCGTGACCACGGGCTTGCCGTTCGACAGCGCGTCGAGGATCAGCTCGCGCGCCGGCTCGATGCCGCCGATCGATTCGACGACGAGGTCGATGTCCGGGTCGGTGACCACGCGCCATGCGCGTCACGGGTGAGCACGTCGTCGCCGACCTCGACATCGCGCGGCGCCGACATGTTGCGCACTGCGACCCTGGTGATCTCGAGGCGGATCCCGGTCCGCTGCTCGACCGCATCGGCTCGGGTCCGCACGACATCGATCAGCGCCGCACCCACGTTGCCGCATCCGAGCACGCCGATGCGGACGACGCTGTCGCAGCCGGGGAATCGTTCGATTCGTTCACGGCGTCAGGCTACGGGATGGTCGGGTGGGCCCGCGAGGACGTTGTGGCGACGTCGTCTCGGCCCGGTCAGGCGCGGACGATGTCGTGGTACTTGGCGACGTTGCCGACGACGTCGTCGAACCGGTTCTTCGCGAGGATCGCACCTTCGCGGCGCACCTCGTCGGCGTCGATCGTCAGGAGCCGGTCGACCTTGGCCCAGCTGTCGCGGCCCTTTGGGTCCCAACCACCGGTGCCGACCGGGACGTGTTCACGGCGACCCTTGTTCTTCGAGGTCAATGCCACTCCTGCGAAGTCACCGCCGGTCCGACCGATGATCACCACGGGCCGATCCTTGCCCTGGTGTGGGTCCTCCTCGTACGGCACCCATGCCCACACGACTTCGCCCGGGTCGGCATCGCCGTCCATGTCCGGCGTGTATTCGATTCGCACGCCGTCGTCGACGACACGCGTCGGAGGCTCGGGCCGCTTCGACGACTTGCCCGCCATCGGGATCCCGCTCGGCCTGCGCCGCCTGGATCTGCTTGACGAGCTTGAGGATGATGTCGACCCACTTCACGCCGTCAACCTACGCGCATGGGCACCACTCCTCGACCCTGAGGGGGCGAAAGTGCCTGGCACTTTCGCCCCCTCAGAAGATGTCGGTGGCGAGGAGGTCGTCGAAGGTCTCGCGGCGCACGACGAGGCGGGCGTCGCCGTCGGCGCAGAACACGACCGGCGGTCGGGTGATCTTGTTGTAGTTCGAGCCCATCGACTGGCCGTAGGCACCGGTGACGGGCATCGCCAGCAGGTCGCCGACGGCGATGTCGCTCGGGAGCGCTGCCTAGAAGGAGAGCACGTCTCCCGACTCGCAGTGTTTGCCGACGAGGCGGGCGGTCATCTCCCGCGGATCGTCGACCGAGCGCGGGAGGAACGACTCGTACCCGGAGCCGTAGAGGACGGGACGCGGATTGTCGCTCATCCCGCCGTCGACCGACACGTAGGTCCGCACGCCGGGAATGTCCTTGATCGTCCCCACGGTGTACACGGTCATCGCGGCGGCAGCGGCGATCGCTCGTCCGGGCTCGACGCTGACCTTCGACTTCACGCCGAGGACTCACATGCATCGAGCAGCACGTTGCCCCACTGCGTGATCGTCGGCGCCTCCTCCTTCGCCACGTATGCGACTCCGAGGCCGCCACCGAGCACGAGTTCCGGGAGGTCGAGCGGCACGGCGAAGTCGGCCATCACTTCGGCAGCCTTCGCGAACGACGACGCCTCGAAGACGTTCGAGCCGATGTGGCAGTGCACACCGACGAGGTTCATCGACGACGAACGGCGGGCACGGTCGACCGCTCGATGGGCGTCTCCGTTCTCCAGGTTGAACCCGAACTTCGAGTCGTTCTGACCGGTCGAGATGAACTCGTGTGTGTGCGCGCTCACTCCCGGCGTGATCCGCAGCACGACGTCCGACACGGTGCCTGCAGCGCTGGTCGCTCCTGCGGCGACGAGCGCGTCGATGCGGTCCATCTCGTCGAACGAGTCGACGATGATGTGCTTGACGCCGGCTTCGATCGCCATCCGCAGTTCGGGGACCGACTTGTTGTTGCCGTGCAGCGTGCACGCGGACGCCGGGACACCGGCGGACATCGCCACGTGCAATTCGCCGCCGGACGCGACGTCGAGCAGCATCCCTTCGTCGTATGCGAGCTTCGCCATCGAGCGGCACAGGAACGCTTTGGTCGCGTAGATCACCCGATCACGCCCGAACGCGGCGACCGCTTCCCGACACCGGTCGCGCAGGTGCTGCTCGTCGTACACGAACACCGGTGTACCGAACTCCGTGGCCACGTCGGCGACCGAACAGCCGCCGACCGTCAGCATCCCGTCGGCCGCCACCGCAGTGTTGTCCGACAGCAGACGTCGATCGAGGGCCGTCACGCTTCACTCCAGACAACCAGCTTGCCGGCGCGCCTCTCGACCGGACCTCACATCCGAGCGCAGCGAGCTCGGGCGGCAGCCCGAGGACTGAGATCTGTCGACGCAGTCGACGGCGGCGCCAGCCGTCCATCGCCGGAGGCGATGAGAGCTCACATCTGCTCCGGCGCGTCGATGCCGAGCAGGCCGAGCGCGCGTTCGAGCACGCGAGCGGTCAGGTCGGCCAGCGCGAGGCGACTCGACCGGACGGGCTCGTCCGACGGCAGGATCGGGCAGTGCTCGTAGAACGAGCTGAACGCCGAAGCGAGGTCGTAGACGTAGGTGCACAGCTTGTGCGGCTGCCACTGGTCGAGCACCGAATCGATCGCCGTGGGGAAGGCGAGGATCTGCATCGCGAGCGCCTTCTCCTGCTCTTCCACGATCTGGATCGGTGTGCTCCGCGCCGAGGCGCGATCGATGCCGGCCTTCGCGAACACTCGGTTGATCCGGGCGTGCGCGTACTGGCAGTACGGGCCGGTGTTGCCTTCGAATGCGAGCATGCGGTCGAAGTCGAGGACGTAGTCCTTGACCCGGTCGGTCGAGAGGTCGGCGTACTTGATCGCACCGATGCCGACCATCCGGGCGACGAGCGCCCGCTCGTCGTCGGACATGTCCGGGTTCTTCTCGGCGATCGACTGCGTCGGCTCGTTCGACGGCCTCGTCCAACAGGTCGACCAGTTTCACGGCCGCACCTGCTCGACTGCGCAGCATCTTGCGGTCCTCGCCCAACACGCTGCCGAAACCGGCATGGACCGCCTCGACCGGCGGGGCGAGCCAGCCCGCCTTCTCGCACACTGCGAACACCATCTGCAAGTGTTGCGCCTGCGGACTGCCCACGACGTAGAGCATCAGGTCGGCGTCGAGTCGTTCGACGCGGTCGACCACGCACGCGAGATCGCTGGTGGCGTACATGAACGCACCGGTGCGTGACTTGACGATCATCGGGAGCGGGTCGCCGTCGCGGTTGGTGAATCCGTCCACGTCCACGACCATCGCTCCGTCGTCCTCGCGGACGAGGTCTCGTTCCTCGAGGCGCGAGTAGACACCTTCCATCAGCGACTGATATTTCGACTCGCCTGCGAGGTCGTCGTCGGTGAGCAGGACGCCGAGCTTCGTGTACACCTGGTTGAAGTAGGCGGCCGACATCTCGACCAGACGACGCCAGAGCACCATCGTGTCCGGATCCTCGGCTTGAAGCAGGACGACCCGTTCGCGAGCACGCGCCTGGAAGGCTTCGTCGTCGTTGAACTTCGCGTTGGCCTGCTTGTAGAAGCCGTCGAGGTCTCCCTGGCTGAGCCCGACGGCTGCCACGTCCTCGCCGAGATCGAGGAGGTGTTCGATGAGCATGCCGAACGGGCGACCCCAGTCGCCGATGTGGTTCTCGCGGATCACCGTGTGACCGAGGAACGTCCACGTGCCGCACGAGCGAGTCACCGATGACCGTCGAACGCAGGTGCCCGACGTGCATCTCCTTGGCGACGTTCGGATGGGAGTAGTCGACGACGATCGGTCTTGGACGGCTCCGCAGTGGCGACGCCGACACGCTCGTCGGAGGCGACCTCGCCGAGCTCGCGCGGCGAGGAACTCGTCGGAGAACGTGACGTTCACGAACCCCGGCCCGGCGACCTCGGTGTCGGTGGCGACATCGTCCAGCACGCCGGAGTCGATGATCCGCTGAGCCAGCTCCCTCGGGTTGGCGTCGAGCCGCTTGGCAAGCGGCAGGGCGCCGTTGATCTGAGCATCCGCACGATCCGAGGGCCGCACCGTCGGGTCGGCTGGAGCGCCAGACAGGTCGGCGAAGACGGGTTGCAGCAACCTGGTGAGTGTGACGAGCGGGTCGGACATGCGACATCAAGTCTGCCGGAAGCACCCGCCTGAACGCTGCATCGATTCGTGTTCGTTCGGCGACGCTCGGAGCGCGCAGTTCACGACGGGGGACGACGTCGCGTGCGGTCTGAACCCGACGGACGCAATCGCCGTGCCCGAACCGGTGCCGACCGTTGTAGATTCAGCCTCGCTGCTGCCTTCGTAGCTCAGGGGATAGAGCACTGGTTTCCGGAACCAGGTGTCGCAGGTTCGAATCCTGCCGAGGGCGCCAACCGCGTCGTCTCGTGGATCAGATCGCAGATCGGAACGTCAGCCGTCGACCGAGGAGCGCGAGGGCGTCGGCGAGCAGACCGCTCGCTCCGAAGCGGAAGCACTGCGGCGTCGCCCATGCCTCACCGAGTCGCTCACCCGCGAGGTCGACGTACTCGCGGTCGCATCGCTCACGGTCGGATCCCGCCGGACGGCTTGATTCCCACTCGACCCGTCGGTCGCTCGGCGATCACATCGAGCATCGTGTCGACCGCCTCGGGCGTTGCTCCCGTCCGCCGACTTGCCGGTCGAGGTCTTCAGGAAGTCCGCACCGGACGTCGATGGCCAACCGTGACGCATCGACGATCGAGCGCCGACGTCGGTGGTCCGCCGGTCTCGAGGATCACCTTGAGCGGCGCACCCGGCGACTCCCGCACCACGGCGGCAGTGGCGTCGAGCACGGCGACGGCGTGTTCGACGTCACCGTCGAGGAAACTGCGCCACGGAAGCACGACGTCGATGTCGTCGGCACCTGCGGCGAGCGAGCTACGCGACCTCGTCGACGACCTCGACCGCGGACCCGGCACCGGTCGGGAAGTTGGCGACGGTCGCGACTCGGACCCCGAGCCCGACAGCTCCCGAGGAGCGCCGCGGCTCACGAACTCGGGCCACACGCACACCGCTGCCGTGCGGTGTCGCGCGCATGGCGAGCAGCCCGTCGATTCCATCCGGCGCGGTGGTCGTCGTCGAGGTCGGTCAGATCGATCAGCGAGATGATCCGCTCGATCGTGGCGACGTCGGGGTGCGCATCATCGAAGGTCACCGTCTCGACGGTATCTCGCGGAACAAGTCGGGCGCAGCGGGACACCTACACTCGATTCGGCTGAACGATCATGACAACGAACGACCACTCCGACGACGCCGCCGCGACGAGCCACCATCGAAGACGTGGCAGCGGCGCGCGGGCGTCTCGGTGGCAACCGTCAGTCGAGCCCTCCGCGGCCTGCCGAACGTCGCTGAATCGACCCGCAAGCGGGTGACCGACGTGGCGGATCGGTCGTCCTATCGAGCCGATCCGGTAGCCGCCCGACTCGCCGCCGGGCGGACCGGGACGGTGACCGTCGTCGTGCCGTCACTCAACGGGTGGTACTTCTCGACCGTGGTCGCAGGTGCCGAAGCCGTCTGCGCCGAGGCAGGCCTCGAGTTCCAGGTGATCGCCATCGACCACTCCCGCTCAGCGCGACCGACTCCTGGACGAGGTGTACCGCATCGAACGACGAACCGATGGCCTGATCATGATCGACATCACCGTGAGCGGACGAACAGGCGGCCTCGCTGAGACATCGTCGGGTCAGCTTGGCCACGGTCGGGTGCTACGTGCACGAACACCCGTCGGTCGCGATCGACGACGAACACGTCGGCCGCGTCGCAGCCGACCATCTTCTCCGACTCGGCCATCGTCGGATCGCAGTGATCGGCGGGGTCGCCGACGACCCGCTGAGCTTCGACGCTCCGGTCGCCCGACGCCGCGGGTTCGAATCAGCACTGGCGGAGCATCGGCGTCGACCTCCCCGATCGGTGCTTCGCCAACGGTGACTTCAGCGTCGCCGGCGGGCACGAGGCGATGTCGACGTTGCTCGACACACCCGAGCCGCCGACCGCCGTGTTCGCGATGTCCGACGAGATGGCGTTCGGTGCACTGATGGCCTTCGACGAACACTCGGTGCGTCCCGGGGCGACGTCTCGATCATGGGCGTCGACGACCACGAGTTCGCCCAGGTCGTCGACCTCACGACCGTCCGCCAACCGGTTGCCGACCACGGCTCGACGGCGGCGCGCATGCTGGTCGACAACATGAACCGGGAAGGTCGCGGCGCGGTGCCGGATGAACCCGCGGCGCTCGAATCGTGCGAGGTCCAGCCCGATGTCGAGCTCGTCGTGCGCTCGACGACCGGTCCGCCCCGTGCGGACCGCTGGAATCGATTCCGCAGCACTTGACTCGCTGGCGCTGATATGTAAGCGTTTACATTCCGGATACTTTCCGGACATCTATCCACACAAATGGGGGAGGACCCATGAAGAAGCACAGCATCAAGCTGGCTGCTGTTCCCGTTGCACTGGCACTCGTTGCCGGCGCCTGCGGAAGCGACAGCGAAAGCAGCTCGTCGACGAGCCCGACACAGAAGTCGAAACGGACACCACACGACGCAACGGCCGACGAAGGCGACGCACGAAGCAAGCGGCGACATGGACTTCGACGGTCGGCGAGATCCGATCACCGGTTCCGAGCGTGACGATCCGTCCGTTGCGGCGATCAACTTCGACCCTCGACGCAGTTGCGAAGAGCGCGTCAACGTCAGCATCGAGTTACATCGGTGACGCCGACTGGGAGAGCCAACATCAACACTCAGGTCGAGGGCGGCAACCCGCCCGACATCTCGTTCTTCCCGCAGCCCGGCAAGCTCGCCGACTTCGCCCAGCCGACGATGTTCATCGTCCCGCTGACCGACGGCGTGAACGCTGCGATCGACGAGTACTGGGCCGACGAGCTACCAGGCCGACGGACAACCGTGGACGGCACCCAGTACGGCGTGCCGGCCAAGACCGACCTCAAGTCGCTCGTCTGGTACCAGCCCGCTCGCTTCGAAGAGGCCGGCTACGAGATCCCGGAGACCTTCGACGAGTTCCAGCGCTCTCATGGACGACGATGGTCGCTGCGACGGCACACGCCGTTGTGCGTGGGCATCGAGTCCGGTCCAGGCCACCGGCTGGACCTTCACCGACTGGACCGAGGAGATGGTGCTTCGCCAGGCCGGTCGCCGACGTGTACGACCAGTGGGTCAGCCACGAGATCCCGTTCGACGATCCTGCGATCGTCGACGTCGATGCAGACCGTCGTGCAGACTCTGGAGCCGATGACAACGTCTTCGCCTCGTCCGGTTCGATCGTCGCCACCAACTTCGCCGACAACGCCAGCCGCTCGTCGACGGTGACTGCTTCATGCACCGTCAGGCGAACTTCTTCGCCGGATTCTTCCCCGAAGGCACCAGGCGTTCGCCGACGAGTCGGATCCCGACTCGGTCGACATGTTCTACTTCCCGGACATCAACGGTGACCGCCCGGTGCTCACCGCCGGCACCTACGCCGCTGCGTTCAACGACGAGCGACGCCATCATGGCCGTCCTCGAGTACATGGCCACCGGCCGACTACGCCGAGATCCGCCAGGCCGAGCCAGACCGCTCAGCTCGACGGAGCCATCTCCGGCTTCCTCTCGGCAGCGCAGGGTCAGGACCCAGCCGTGTACCAGCCGCTGGAGCAGAGCTTCCTGTAGATCCTGAACAACGCCGAGCTCGCACGCTTCGACGGTTCCGACCTGATGCCCGTCGACGTCGGCGCCGGCTCGTTCTGGACCGAAGGCACGTCGCTGGTCAATGGTGACATCGACGCTCAGGAAGCCGCTGACCGACATCGAGGACAGCTGGCCTGCCGAATGAGTCGACCCGTGATCACGCAGTGATCACATGGTCGAGCGAGCGTGCTCGCGAACGAACACCGACGGGGCGCTGGCCAACACGGTGGCGCCCCGTCGTACATCCGGCCCCGTGTGCGGGGCCATCGAAGGGGCCATCCCGAGTTCGGGATCGAGTCCGCTGGGCCATAGGGTGACGGCGGACACAGGAAACAAGGGGATACTCGATGGAGACCATGGACGACACGACCAGCGCGAGTGACGTGCTGACATCGGACGTCGAGGGGACGAGCGAACACGTGGGACGCCGCTCGACGCCACACCGATCCTCGCTGTCGGCATCGGCGCGATCGTTCTGTCGATACTGCTCGAGGTCATCATCGGGATTCCGAACCGATCTCGGCTGCGATCGTCGCTCTCGGGTTGATCGCACTGCTGACGATCCTCGTCGATCGCCGCACGAACGGCCGCCGAGACGCCGGTTTCGTCAAGCAGATCGCCATCGGCGCCGTGGTGATCATTGCGCTCTCCGCCTGTTCATCACCCAGGACAAGATCCGTTCGACGATGATCACCATCGTCGTCGCCGTGCTCGGCAGCGCAGGGTTGTGGGTCGGCGCCAACCTGCTCTTCGACCAGGCCCGGAACGTTGGAAGCTTTCAGTCGCCAGTCGCCTTCGGCGTGATCGGTGCACTCCTCGGCATCGTGCTCCACGGCAACCACGTCACGCTCGGCTCGGGTACGGGATTCCTCACCTGGGTGGTCGGCCCGCTCGTCGGCGCCGCTGTCTTCGCGGCGATCGGTGTCGCTCTGTCGTCGGCCGACGAACCGGCCAAACGCCTGACGATCGGCGTCGGCTCCGGTGCGGTCGTCGGAGTCGTCATCGGTGCGGTGATCCGCTCCGAGTACCACCCCGGTCTCGACCCGCTCGGCGATCGTCTGCTCGACCATCGGCATCGCCGTCGGGGCCGGCTCTCCGCAGCGCGCAAGCGACCCTCTCCACGGAGCGCTCGTCGGCGGCGCGCGATCGGCTGGATCCTCGGCGCCTGGGGCGGCGCCGACTTCGGCGACGGCACCATCGCCACCTCGATCATCGCTCGCTCGTTCCCGCGCTGTACTGCTCGGGTCCGCCTCGGGCAGCACGCCGAACCCCGACTACCGAGGCGTGCGCAGATCGACATCGGTTCACGGGCATACATCTTCGTCGGGCCCGGCGCTGTTGTTCATCGCTCATGTTGGTCGTCCCGACGCTCCGCACGATCTTCCTCTCGCTCCTCGGATCCGATTCCGAGGAGTTCGTCGGTTTCGACAACTACAGTCGACGTCTTCACCGACGCGACAGAGCCTCGACACTCGAGCGACTGGACGAACATCTTCACGAGCCGACTGCCGTTCTGATCGGCGTCGTCCTGCTCGCCATCGTCGCGTGTTCGTCGGGTCACGATGAAGAAGCGGACGGGCGAGCGGTCGAAGTCGGCAACCCGACGATGGGCCCACTCGTCGTCGGCGGACTCTTCGTCGCCTTCGGTGTGTTCACCGCAGTCCGCGGCACGATCATCAACAACCTCTGGTGGGTCGTGTCGGTCACCATCTTCTCGACGACGATCGGCCTCGCCGTCGCCGTGCTCGCCGACAACCGAAGGGTGAGACGGATCGCCAAGTCGCTGATCTTCATGCCGATGGCGATCTCGCTGGTCGGCGCGTCGATCATCTGGCGATTCGTGTACCCGGCCCGAGACATGCCAGCCGACCAGACCGGAGTCATCAACGCCGCTCTGGACTCGGCCTCGGCGATGCTGTCGACCGGGTCGGGTCTTCCGAACATCGTCACGATCGTGGCCGGGTTGGTGCTGCTCGGCCTGATCGTGCGTCGCTGCGAAGTCGCTCGCTGACCACACGGAGCTACAGCCGAGCGGTCGTCCCCGGTGTGATGACCCTGTCCTCGTCGGTTGGCTCTTCCTCCGCTACGCTCGGCATCATCGGCGGTGGCGTCGGCGGGTTCGAGGTGCACGAGGACGGCACGATCACCGGCGACCCGACACGATTCTGTTCGTCCAGGAGGCGCCGTACAACAACTTCTGGCTGATGATCATCCTCGTCTGGATCCAGACCGGCTTCGCCATGGTCATCCTCTCGGCCGCCATCAAGGCGGTTCCCGACGAACTGATCGAGGCCGCCAAGATCGACGGTGCGACCGAAAGTCCAGGTGTTCTGGCGGGTCACGCTCCCCCAGATCGGCACCACGATCGGAGTCGTCGTCACGACGATCATCGTGCTCGTCATGAAGGTGTTCGACATCGTGAAGGTCATCACGAACGGCCAGTTCGGACACCCAGGTGCTCGCCAACGACATGTTCGACGAGGCATTCAACGTCCGGCGAGCACGGGCGTCGGGCGCCGCACTCGCGATGTTGATCTTCGTCTCCGTCCTGCCCGTCATGATCGGTCAACATCCGCAAGATGCAGAAGGAGAGACTGAGATGAGCAACATCACTCCCACCATCAGCGACGAGGGTGCCCAGGCAGTCTCCCCGATCCGGGCGACGCCATGGGCGGCAAACCGCAACCGGTGCGGTCAACAGGACTCTACGGCTTGCTCAAGCGCGATCCCGACCACCGCTGCTGTGGTTCATCGTCGTCGTCTGGTCGCTTCCCACCTTGGGCATGCTCGTCAACCGCTTCCGCGACCGCGATGCACAACGGAACTCACGGCTGGTGGAAGGTCTGTGGCCCGGCGAACTTCGGTGACTTCACCGTCGACAACTACGACCAGATCATCAACGCCCGCCAGCGCATCGGCGAGTCGCTGCTGAACTCGTTCGCGATCGCGATCCCGGCGACGATCATCCCGATCGCCATCGCCGCGTTCGCTGCCTACGGGTTCGCATGGATCGACTTCAAGGGTCGCAAGCCGCTGTTCATCGCCACGGTGGCGCTGCTCGCCGTGCCGCTCCAGGTCGCGCTCATCCCGCTGCTCCAGCTGTGCGAGCGGCGGAGCACACCTCACGATGCCGTTCCTCGACAAGACGGTCACGCTCATCCCGGACTTCGAGCTCGGTGGCGAGCACCACGACTGCGGTGTGGCTCACCCACACCGGGCTTCGCCATGCCGTTCGCGATCTTCCTGCTGCACAACTACATCTCGGCACTCCCGAAGGACCTGTTCGAAGCGGCACGCATCGACGGTGCGGCACACTTCACGATCTTCTGGCGGCTGGTGCTGCCGCTGTCGGTGCCCGTGCTCGCCGCCTTCGCGATCTTCCAGTTCCTGTGGACCTGGAACGACTACCTCATCGCCAACACGATGTCGGGTCCAATCCCGACGACCAGCCGACGACGATCCTCATCGCGAACCTCGCAGGTGACTTCGGGCGAAACGAGAACATCCTTCCCGCCGCTGCGTTCGTGCAGTCGTTCATCCCGCTGATCGTGTTCTTCTCGCATGCAGAAGTACTTCGTTCGCGGCATGCTCGCCGGCTCCGTCAAGGGCTGACGCCAGCTGAGCGCAGCTCCTCGTCGGCCGACGGGTTCGACCGTGTCGCTCAGCAGGTAGGTTTTCCTCGTGAGTTCACTCGTCCAGTCGCACAAGCGTTCACTCGGATCGCTCGACCCCGTCGGGCCGATCGCCTACGGGCAGTGGAGGTTCACCGACGAGGATCTGTCGACCGGTCAGGCACTCCTCGAGACCGCACTCGACGCCGGCATGAACCTGATCGACACGTCCGACGTGTACGGCTTCGACTGGGGCGGAACGGGTTTCGGCCAGGTCGAGGAGATCCTCGGGCGCATCCTCGCGTCGTCGCCCGGCCTGCGTGAGCCGGATGGTGCTCGCCACCAAGGGCGGGATCGCGCCGCCGACACCGTACGACTCGTCGCCCAAGTACCTGCGCTCGGCGTGCGAGGCGTCGCTCACTCGACTGCAGATCGACGTGATCGACCTGTACCAGATCCATCGACCGGACATGTTCGCCCACCCGGCCGACGTCGCCATCACGCTCGACGCATTGCGCTCCGAAGGCAAGATCCGCGAGGTCGGCGTCTCGAACCACACGCCGGCGCAAGTCGCTGCACTCCAGGCGCACCTCGAGTTCCCGATCGTCAGCAACCAACCGGAGTTCTCGGCGCTCACCCTCGACCCGATGCGCGACGGCACGCTCGACCAGTGCATGGAACTCCGGATCGACGCCGATGGCATGGAGCCCGCTCGCCGGTGGCCGCCTCGCCACCGGCGACGACCTCCCGGCGGACTGCTCGGCGTGCTCGACGACCTCGCCGACCGTGAAGGTCGGTCGACCGTTCGAGATCGCCATCGCATTCGTGCTCGCTCACCCGTCCGCCCCCATCGCGATCATCGGCTCCCAGAACGCCGACCGAATCCGTTCCTCGACCGCCGCTCTCGCCGTCAACCTCGACCGCAGCCGACGTCTACGCCATCGTCCAGGCCTCAGAAGGAGTCCCACTGCCATGAGTTCGATCTCCTCACCGAACGTTCCCGAAATCTCCTGGTTCGGCGCGCTCTGCGATGACGACTACGAGTTCCTCGGCGTGCCGGAGTCGAACATTCCGGCGTCGTGGGAGCATTGTCGCGACATCGTGCAGGCTGCCGACCGAGGCGGTTTCGACAACGTGCTCCTGCCGTCGGGCTACCAGCTCGGAATCGACTCGACTGCGTTCGCCGCAGCGATCGCCACGCACACCGAACAGATCAACCTGCTGCTCGCCGTTCGGATGGGAGAGATGTGGCTGCCGCAGCTCGCCCGCCAACTCGCATCGATCGATCAGTTCTCCGGCGGACGACTGACGATCAACATCATCAGCTCCGACATGCCCGGTCAGGCACTCGACTCCGCACCCCGCTACCAGCGCACCCGCGAGTGGATGCAGGTACTGCGCAAGCTGCTGAACCGCGAGTCGATCGACTTCCACGGCGAGTACGTCGATCTCGAACTCGACCCGCCACGTATCGGAACCACCGACGGCACGTGCCCACCGTTCTACTTCGGTGGCTTCTCCCCCGCCGCCAAGGACGTCGCTGCAGCCGAAGCCGATGTGTTCCTCACCTGGCCCGACACCGTTGCCTCGGTGGCCGACACGGTCACGGAGATGAACACGCTCGCTCGCGAGAAGTACGACCGCGAGCTGCTGTGCGGCCTGCGAGCGCACGTCATCGTGCGCGAGACCGAAGCGGAGGCCAGAGCCGCTGCCGAGCGCCTCGTCTCCAAGCTGGACGTGGACGCCGGCGAGACCATCCGCAACAAGTCACTCGACACGGCCTCGGCC
This sequence comes from Ilumatobacteraceae bacterium, assembly GCA_963797925.1. Lineage (GTDB taxonomy): Bacteria > Actinomycetota > Acidimicrobiia > Acidimicrobiales > Ilumatobacteraceae > Ilumatobacter_A. The sequence goes on from CAWCQZ010000005.1 coordinate 606,605, forward strand.
GGTGTGGCCCGCCAGAACGAGCTGCGCGACTCGTCGTCGGACGACGGGTACGTGGAAGAGAACCTCTGGACCGGCGTCGGGCGTGCCCGATCAGGCGCCGGAGCGGCCATCGTCGGCGACCCCGACCAGGTCATCGCGAAGTTGAAGGCCTACCAGCAGGCCGGCGTGCACGCGTTCATCCTGTCCGGCTACCCCCACGAAGCCGAATGCGACCTCGTCGCCGAACACGTCCTCCCCAACATCGAACACGCCGCAATCCGCCCCCGCTACACCGCCTGATCACAGAGCGAAGCCACACCGTCGGCACGAGTTGCGTTCAGCGCGCACAAGAGAGGACGCCGGGCCCGGGGTGCACTCGACGACGTGTGCCGTCTCCGAGAAGACGAGTCGCCTCAGCGCGCACAAGAGAGGTTCGGCGATGCCGGGGACGAGCGAGCGAACGTCGTGCCGAGGGAGGAACGACCGAGGCGAGTGAGCGAGTCGTCGCCGGGGCGCCGAGCCGAACGACCTCATTCCCAGATCGCCAGGTGCGTCTCGGGATCGAAGAAGTGCATGTTCTCGTCGACACGGCGATCGTGATCGTGTCCTTCATGCGCACGCTTCGATCGCGGGTTGAACCGGCCGACGGCATTCGCCTTCGACTCGGTCTCCTCGACCGCATCGGGGTCGCCGGAGTCGACCGTTGCGGGCGTCGATGTTGAAGTGCACCATCAGTTCCGAACCGAGCGCTTCGATCAGGGTCACGGTCGACTTCGACGGTCTTGCCGGTCGTGTCCTCGTTCGCCAGGTCGACGCGTCCTCGAAGTCCTCCGGGCGAATGCCGACGATGATGTTGCCGGCGTGATTGCGCAGTCCCGGTCGGTTCGTCGAACACCTCGGGCCCGATCTCCAGCGTCTGGCTGCCGAGCTGGACGACGCCGCCGGAATCGTCGAACGTCGATCGATGCTTCGTAGAGGTTCATCGACGGTGATCCGATGAATGCTGCGACGAACACGTTCTGCGGGCGGTCGTAGAGGTTCTGTGGCGTGTCCACCTGCTGGAGGTAGCCGGCCTTGAGCACAGCGACCCGGTCGCCCATCGTCATCGCTTCGATCTGGTCGTGCGTGACGTACACCGTCGTCACGGCGAGTTCACGCTGCAACGAGGCGATCTCGGCGCGCATCTGCACACGAAGCTTCGCATCGAGGTTCGACAGCGGCTCGTCCATGAGGAACGCTGCGGGTTGGCGCACGATCGCACGGCCCATGGCCACACGCTGGCGCTGACCACCCGACAGCTGGCCGGGCTTGCGATGCAGGTTGGCGTCGAGTTCGAGGATCTTCGATGCCTGTCGCACCCGCTGTCGATCTCTTCCTTGGGCACCTTGGCGAGCTTCGAGCGCGAAACCGATGTTGTCGTACACCGTCATGTGCGGGTACAGCGCATAGTTCTGGAACACCATCGCGATGTCGCGATCCTTGGGCTCGACGTCGTTGACGACCCGGTCGCCGATCTTCATCTCGCCACCGGTGATCGATCTCGAGGCCGGCGATCATCCGCAGGGCCGTCGACTTACCACAGCCCGACGGGCCGACGAGGACGAGGAATTCCTTGTCCTGGATGTCGAGATCGAGATCGTGGATCGCGTGGAATCCGTTCTCGTAGACCTTGTTGACCTTGTCGAGCGTGACGGTTGCCATCTGAACTCCGGTGAGTGTGCGTGCGTTCAGCGGATGTAACCGATGACTGTAACACAGCGTTCATGGCGCCGGAAGTGTCGGCCCGCTACGGGCACGTGCAGCACCGCGTCGGATCCGACCGTGGGCTACGGGGCGGCGATAGCGTCCCGCCCATGGCCGTGAACCAGATGAAGAACCGAATGCAAGCGCTGGGCTGCTCGACCGCTCATTCAAGGCGGCCCCCGACGACGACCTCGCCGACTGCGATCGACGCGCTCGACGACGACCATCGTGAAGGGCTCGAGTCCTTCGTCGACGAGATCGACCCCCGACGGCGTCCGAGCCGGCGTGCAAGGCCGGCCGGATCGACGGCGGCATGGAGGCAATCGCTGCGATCGTCACCGACGCTGCACTCGCCGACTGCATCGAGCAGCTCGGCGACAACGCCGACAACCCGTCGTCGGACCAGCTCCGCGAGGTGCTGCCGGGCATCGTCGAGCGCCACACGCTCGGCATCACCCAGATCATGCTGGCCGTCGACGGTCGCTGGTGAGGCTCCGGCATCGGCGATCATCCGCGACCTGCTCAAGAACGACGAGCGTCTCTGGCGCTTCCGAAGGCCGACGAGGTCGAACTGGCACCGCTGATCGACACGTCGAAGCGTTCCGCCGACGACCAGGCCGAGCTCCGGGCGAAGCGCAAGGAAGCGAAGCAGGCCAAGAAGGAAGCCGAGCGCGGCCCGCAAGGCGCAGTCCGCCGCATCCGCCGCAGTAGCCGTGACACGGCGACGCGTCCGCCTGCCCGTGCGGGGATCCGGCTAGATCAGGGTGAGCCCGGCGACCCGCTGTTCGTGGGCGAGCAGCCAGTGCTTGGCGTCGATGCCACCGGCGAATCCGGTGAGCGATCCGTTCGACCCGACCACCCGGTGACACGGCACGACGATCGAGATCGGGTTCCGGCCGTTCGCTGCACCGACTGCCCGGGCCTTGCGCCGGTCGCCCATCCGTTCGGCCTGCTCCCCGTAGCTCACGGTCGTCGCCGTACGGGATCGCGCGCAGCGCCGTCCACGCCTGCTGTTGGAAGTCGGTGCCCGCCGGATCGAGCGGCAGGTCGAAGTCCGTGTCGCTCACCTGCGAAGTACTCGCCGAGCTGCGTCGACGGCGTCGCCCGACCGAGGATCGGCGGCGACGTCGCTCGCTTCGATGTCGCGGCGCGAAGCGGGACCCGGTCTGGCGTCGTCCGGCCAGAGGATCGCTCGGATCCGGTGTCCGCTCGCGACGATCGGTCAGACGACCCGACCGGACTCTCGATCGTGGTGGAGCGCAGCACGTGCGCCGGCAGCGATGTGGTCGTTGCGGTGTGTCATCGTCATGTCCTGGGCTGTCCGGTTCGGGCCGCGGCTGCGGCGCTGCGGCGTCGAGCGTGCCGAGGCTCGCCCACAGGTGATGGAGTGCGTAGGACCGCCACGGCGCCCAGTCGGCGTCGTCGAAGACCGTGAGGTCGAGCGCGCGCGAGCGCGTTGACGGCGACCAGGTCGGTGCCGAGGAACACGTCGGGGTGACCGAGTCCACGCATCAGCACGTAGTCGGCCGTCCACGGCCCGATGCCCTTCAGTGCGAGCAGTGGATGCTCGGGCCACGTTCGGTTCGACGCCGACGTCGAGCACCACGTCACCCGACGACGACCGCGGCGGCGAGCCGTGCGGACCGTGTCGCGTCGAGCCGTGGGCATCGCGAACAGTTCGTCGGGAGCATGCGGCGAGTCGTTCGGCGGTCGGGAAGGCGTGGGTCAGCATCGGTCGCCGACGGTCAGCGTCGGGTCGAGGGGTTCGCCGAGCGCTGCGACCAGGCGACCGGTCACTGTGCGGGCCCCGGCGAGCGACACCTGCTGACCGATCACTGCACGCGATCGCCGTCTGCACCGGGTCGACACTCGCCGACGCACGTCGGCCCGGCGTCCGAGACGACCAGTGCTGCCGAGCGCCGGATGCTCGGCGAGCGACGTCGACAGCCGTCGGGATCGGCGTCGAGGTCGAGCAGCCGCCGGAGCCGCTGCACCGCCGTGGCGAGATCGGCCCATGACGGTGAGCCGGAGCCCCGGCCTCGACGTGATCGTCGTGGGCTCGCAGCGAAGCGACGCCGTGCCCGCTCGGGAGGACGAGCACCAGACGGAAGTCTCGCCGTCCCACGACTCGAGGCCCGGGGATCGCATGTGCGCCGAGGAACACCATCAACTCGTCGCCGGCGAAGGGTTGGCGCGTCGGCAGACGAAGCGCGATCTCGCCGGCGCCGCCGAGTCCGTTCCGGATCCGTGGAGCGACGTGGCCGGGAGCGGAGCTCGGTCGGGCTCGAGGCGAACACCTCGCGGACCGTGTCGTTGAACTGGCGGACGCTGCCGAAGCCGGCAGCGAATGCGATGTCGGTGAACGTCATCGACGTGGTCTCGATCAGCAGTCGCGCGGTGTGGGCTCGATGCGCCCGGGCGATCGCCAGCGGACCGGCACCGAGCTCGTCGGTCATCACCCGGTTCAGATGACGTTCGCTGTAGCCGAGGCGGCGGGCGAGCCCGCGGACACCGACCCGCTCGACGGCGCCGTCGGCGATCAGCCGCATCGCTCGCGCGCACGACGTCCTGACGGAGGTTCCACTCCGGCGAGCCCGGCGATGCGTCGGGCCGACATCGCTTGCATGCACGGAATCCACGCTGCTGGGCCGCCGCCGGCGTCGGATGGAACTCGACGTTGGTGCTGCTTCGGCGTCATCGCCGGACAACTCGGTCGACAGTAGATCCCGGTGGTCCGGACCGCGTCGACGAACCGACCGTCGAATCGGGCGTCGCGGCTCTGGACGATGCTGTAGCAGTGGTCGTGATCGACGGGGCACACCCCATCATGGCGCGCACTCCACGCCGACCACCAGCGGAAATCGGCCACTCACAGCCACGTCCGATTTCCGCCATGCGATGGCGCGATCGACTGGTTCAGTCTGCGACGGCAGGCGATCGGCTGCGCTGCGGCGACGGCACGTCGGTCCGCGTCGGGCGACACCGACGGCGACCACCTAGTCGGCGCAGCACGAACAAGCCGACGAGCACCATCACGACACCGCCGTAGAACGCCGACTGCTTCCCGACGAGTTGCGCCGAGCCCTCCGATGGCCGAGACCGCTGAACGCCGACCCGATCTCGAAGAACATCGTGAACGAACTGATCGCCTGACGGCCCGCTCGGCATCGTCGACCCGGTTGACGGTCAGTGCGTTCAGCGACGGATAGTTGAACGCCGCACCGATGCCGATCAACACCGCTGCGAACCAGAGCGTCCACATCGACGCAATCGCTGCCAACGCGAGGAGACCGACGGCAAACGCTGCCAGGGCGATCGTCACCATGCGTCGCGGGCCGAGTCGGTCGGGCAGCGTCGCGCCGAAGATGCGGATCAGCAGCGACACCAGGGCATAGACGAGGAACAGCCCGCCCGAGTTCGAGAGTCCGAGGTCGCGCGAGTAGTCCGGAACGAAGAGGAAGAAGCTCGTGAGTCCACCGACACCGAGCGCGAGCACCGCTCCCGGAAGGATGGCGGACGGATGCACGTACTTCGACAGACCGGAACGCGCCGGTTTCGGTGTCGTTGCCGACGACGCTCCGGACTGCTCGTCCGGCGAGACGACGTGATCGGGAGCGAACAACGCGACGCAGCCTGCGACGAGGGCGAAGATCCCACCGGCGATGAAGGTACGTTCGAACTCGATGTCGTTGAGCAGCTGCTCTCCGAACACGGGGCCGAGGCCGAGGCCGGTGAAGACGGCGACGGAGAAGTAGCTGGCGCCTTCGGCCCGACGCTGACGTGGCGAGAGATCTGCGATGAGGGTCGCAGCGCCCACGAACACCGCCGCTTCGCCGATGCCGGTCAGCATCCGTAACCCCAGCAGCGGCAGCAGGCTCTCGACCTGACTCATGCCGAGCACCACCGCTCGCCGCGATCAGCGCTCCGCCGACCATCACCCAACGACGGCCGTATCGGTTGGCCAGCCGGCCGATGAACGGCCGAGCGAGGATCGCTGCGACCGCGAACACCGCGACGTTGAGACCGACTCCGAACTCGTTGCCACCGATCACGTCGCTCTCGATGTAGAGCGGGATCAGCGGCAGGAGCGTGCCGATGTACATGAAGAACGCCAACGCGGCTCACGGTCACCGTCAAGAACGGCACCGTCAACAGTCGATCGGTCGGAGCGACGTACGTCCGCCCTCGACGCAGGTCGTCAGATGTCTCGTCACCGGCAGTCAAGTCGGCCATCATGCCGGGGACGATGCGGGGGCGACTGCCCGTCACGGCGTGCCGCCGAACGTCACACGGCCGGACACGGGAAGAGTCCGGCCCGTCCGACTTCGGTGCCGATCGGCTCGCCGTGGATACTCGGACATGGACAGCATCGAGCCCGAGATCCTCATCGACCGCGCCGGAGCCGTCACGACGATCACACTGCATCGCCCTCATGCGCTCAACGCCTTGACCCCCACGATGTTGACCGCGTTGGATGATGCGGTCGCAGCTGCGATCGATGATCCGGGACAACGCGTCCTCGTGCTCACCGGGTCAGGTCGGGCGTTCAGCGCTGGCGTCGACCTGAAGGCGCTCGGCGATCGCGACCTCGTCGACGGCGTCGTGGGCGACATCCTCGACGGACCGGCGCGTGGCCTCACCGACAAGCTCGCGAACGGTGGGATCGTGACGGTCGCGAAGGTGAACGGGTTCTGCTTCACCGGAGGCCTCGAGATCGCCTTGGCGTGCGACCTCATGGTGGTTGCCGACGAGGCCACGCTCGCTGACACGCACGCGAAGTTCGGCCTCCGTCCGACCTGGGGGATGAGCCAGCGGCTTCCAGCCGCGGTCGGTATGACGACTGCCCGCGAGCTCTCGCTGACCGCACGGAGCGTGAAGGGCCCCGAAGCCGCCGCCATCGGCCTGGCGTGTCGTTCCGTTCCACTCGATCGACTCGACGCCGAGGTCGACGAGCTGGTCGATCAGGTGCTCGGCAACTCGGATGGATCGCTGCTGGCCTACAAGGATCTGTATCGAGTCGCGGAACAACGTGGACTCGACGACGGGCTCGCGTACGAAGCCGCCACCAGCTACCGGATCGTCGACACCGATGAACGGTTGGCGTCGTTCCGCTGAGTCTCGGGCGACACCGCGGCGACCCGGCCGGTCAGACGGCTTCGCGCCGGCCCGACGAGGCCGACCGGATGGCTGCGTCGACGACTCGCTGCGCAGCGAGTCCGTCGGCCGCCGTCGGACCGTTCACTCGGTCGTCGAGGATGCCTGCGACCCAGTCCTCGACCTCCTTGCGGTAGGCCTCGGCAAAGCGGCCGAACCAGTCGTCACCGATGTGTCGGTGCTGGGCACCGTCCGAACGGATCAGCGGTTGCGGCGGCTGTGCAGCCACCGCAACCCCGTGCTCACACGTCGCTTCCACCTCGACGTCGTAGCCGTACGTGGCTTCGACGAACTCGATCGTGACGGTCGATCCGTTCTCCATCGCCCCCAGGAGTGCGACGTGCTCGACCGGTCGAGGCCCGCTGACGACCTGGGCGACCACCGATGTGAACTCGCTCGCCGACAGCCAGCGGGCGGTGTGGACGTCGTGGATCAGCGATTGGGAGAACACGAGCTCCAGCGGACGTTCCCACTGATGGTTGGTGTTGCGGTGGACGCATCGGAGGTGGCGAAGCGCACCGAGGCCTGACATCGCCGCATCGAGTTGGAGATGCGACGGGTCGTACTGGCGCATGAACCCGACCTGCACCAGGTCACGACCAGCGGCGCGTTCGGCGTCGACGACGCGTCCGGCGTCCTCGGCCGTACTCGCGAGCGGCTTCTCGCACAGCACGTACTTGCCGCTCTGGATGGCGGTGATCGCCAGTGCGGCATGTGTGTCGTCGGGTGATGCGATCACCACGGCATCGAGCGTCGCGTCCACGGCAAGCGCCGCGGGGTCCGTCGAGGCCGATGCGCCACACGATGCTGCTGCCGAGGCCGCCGACTTCTCGACGATGTCGGCGACGACCGCGACCTCGACGCCGTCGAGGACCGACAGGTTCGCGATGTGCTCGCGGCCCATGCCACCGGTTCCGATCACACCCACCCGAAGCGTCATCGCTCCGACGCTAGATGTTCACGACTCTTTGGCGGGCTTCGGCTCCTTCGGGAGTCCGAGCACACGTTCGCCGACGATGTTGCGCTGGATCTGACTGGTGCCACCCCAGATCGTCTCGGAACGGGAGAAGAAGAACGACGACATCATCGAGCTCACCGGATAGCCGTCACGACGCTTGTCGCGGGTCGCGCCCGGCCAGCTCCCGTTTCGGGAGCGGCGTCGATCAAGCATCGCATCGGCACCGAAGATGTCGAGCGCCAGCTCCATCGCTGCCTTGTGCATCTCCGACCAGAACATCTTGTTCGTGGCGCCGAGTGCGATCGTGCCCATGTCCTTGCTCTTGTTGAGCGTGGACGTCAGGTTGCGCAAGCCGTTGATCCGCAGGATCTGGATCTTCGTGTAGAACTCCATCAACCGCTGGCGGATGGCTGCGATCATCGATCTTGCCGTTGGCCGTGGCCACCTCGGTCATCAAGTCGGTACTCCTCGGCGAAGCGGCGCCAGCCCGTCGTGGCCGACAGGCCGCGCTCGAAGCCGAGCGTCGAGTTGGCGACCTTCCAGCCGTTGTTCACGCCGCCGACGACCGCGTCCTTCGCGCAGCGGGCGTCGGAGAAGAACACCTCACAGAACTCGGCGGTGCCGTCGGGCTGCACGATGCCACGCACCTCGACGCCGTCCTGCTTCATCGGCACGAGCATGTAGGAGATGCCGGCGTGCTTCTTGACGTCCGGGTCGGTCCGGGTCAGCAGGAAGCAGTAGTCGGCGTGGTGACCCTGGGTGGTCCACACCTTCTGGCCGTTGATGACCCACTCGTCGCCGTCGAGTTCAGCGGTGGTCTTGATCGATGCGAGGTCGGAGCCGGAGTCCGGTTCGGAGAACCCCTGACACCAGCGGGTCTCGCCCTGCAGGATGCCGGGGAGGAACTCCTTCTTCTGTTCCTCGGTCCCCCACTGCAGCAACGTCGGGCCGACCAGCGTGTCGCCGAAGAAGTCACCGCGCATCGGAGCCTTCGCACGAGCGAACTCCTCGGCGAGCGCCACGCCCTGCATGGTGGTGAGACCCTTGCCGCCGTACTCCTCGGGCCAGGTGGCGCAGATCCAGCCACCTTCGAACAGCTTGGCGGGCCACGACTTGTTGAACGTCGAGCGTTCGTCGTCAGTCATCTCGAAGTCGTCGTCGAACCATCCGTCGGGCAGGTTGGTCTCGAGCCACGCACGGATCTCGGTGCGGAACTCCTCGGCTTCGGCGGGGTACGTCAAGTCCATTGGAACAGTGTTGCAGGTGACCCTGCACGACGGCCAAGCCCACTCGCCGATCCAGAATTAAAACCCACACACCGACCGAACGGCCAGCGGTACGGTCGGCCTCTCCCGAACACCTCGACCACGGACAGGACCAGCATGCCGAAGACCGTTCTCCCCTACGCCACCGCTGTCGCCCTCGCCGCTGCGGCAACGCTCATCACGGGTCCAGCCGCGGTCGCCGACAGCGTCGAACCTTCGGCTCGAACGTGTTTCGGCGTCGCCGGGTCGCCCGCGGATGCTGCAATCGTCAACCTGACGCCCGTCGGCGCAGTAGCGGCCGGAAACGGACAGCTCGTCTCGTCGGACACCACGAGCCCGCCGGTGTTCTCCAACGTCAACTACACGCCGGGCTCCGTCGACCCCAACATCGCCATCGCCCGCATCGGCACCGACGGCGACGTCTGCTTCGTCAACAACGGAGCTGGGCGAGTCGGCCTCGTCGCCGACCACCTCGGCACGATCGACGCCACTGCCTACACCCCGGCAACGGCCGGCGGCGCGCCGACGCGTACCGTCGACACTCGTACCGGTCTCGGCGGCTCCCGCCTCGGACCCGGAGCGCGTCTCTGCTTCGGTGTCGCCGGCGCACCTGGCGACGCCGCTGTCGTCAACCTCACGCCGGTCCGCGCCGCAGGGACCGGCGACGGCAAACTCGTCTCGTCGGACACCACGAGCCCGCCGGTGTTCTCCAACGTCAACTACACGCGCGGGCTCCGTCGACCCCAACATCGCAATCGCCCGGATCGGCACCGACGGGCAGGTCTGCTACGTGAACGCCGACGAGACCTCCGTCGACCTCGCAGCCGACCACATCGGCACCGTCGACGCCGCGTCCTACACACCGGCCACGGCGGGCGGTGCACCGACGCGCGCCGTGGACACACGCACGAGTGTCGGCGGTACCCGCCTCGGATCCGGTGCCCGCCTCTGCTTCGGCGTCGCCGGCACACCCGGCGACGCTGCGGTCGTCAACCTCACGCCAGTGCGCGCCGCAGGGACCGGTAACGGTCAACTCGTCTCGTCCGACGCGCGTCAACCCGCCGGTGTTCTCGAACGCCAACTACCGACGCGGCTCCGTCGACCCGAATGTCGCGATCGCGCCGATCGGCGCCGACGGCCAGGTCTGCTTCGTGAACAACGGTGCGACCGGCGTCGATCTCATCGCCGACCACATCGGCACGATCGCCGCCGCCGTCTACACACCGGCCACCGCTGACGGGTCACCCGATCGCGTGCTCGACAGCCGGGAGACGGCCAGCCGCGCCGACCTCGTCGCGATCGTCAGCCGAACGGCGTCGGTAACGCTCTGTTCGGTGCGCGACGCTTCGACACGGCAATCGACTACCTCGAGTCGGGACTCGGGGCCGAACTCCGTTTGATGTCTCGGCAGCAGCCTTCCCGAACCCGAACTCGTCTCGGGTCGGTCTTCGAGACGGCGGACGGCGCGATCGGCTTTGCGTACTTCCAGCAATCGAGCGAAGTCTGCTGGGACAACGGATTCTGTGCTATGTTCGGCGGCGGCCGTCGGCCGAGGACACTCGCGGTTCGTCGGCTGGACCACGAGAGCTGCAACGGTCCCGGCAATCCGTTGTTCACGGCGAATGGAACAACGATCGGGGACCGCGAGGCTCGGCACGTCTCCTGGCGTGCGTGACTGTCAACAACGGCGGTTGCTACAGCTTCGGCGGCGGCACGGTCGACGGGATCGACGTCACGATGTCGTGTCCGACGGCGATCCCGTTCGGGAGGTCGCGCCCGACGGCGAGAACCACCTCCGAACACGCCGCCGCTCGCCGACGTCATCATCCGTCACGATCTTTGCCGGCGATCGTCTTCAGCGTTCCTCGAAGGCGACTGCTGACCGCGACGTCGACGGCCGACACGTCCCGGTTTCACCAGTCGTTCACACAACGCACACACAGCCGAAAGAGTCGGTGCGTAGCTTTCTCTCACAGCGGTCGACTCGCTCCAGGCATCCCCTCATCTGACGTTCACCCCCTTCGAACAAGTCGGATCCCCCGCCTGGAGAGAGTCGGCCGTTCAGGTTTTCGGATGTGTTCTCCGTTCGAGACGTCTCGCCACCACCGTGAGCTGGTGCTTCACGCGGCCGAAACACGATGAACACGCGGTCGTGACGAGCGTTCACCCAGACGAAACGTGACGGCGATGATGAAGAAACCCGCCCCGCCTACGTTCCCCTCCGTTCCCGGGCGGCAGCGTGGCTCCCAGGTTCTTCACATTCACTTTTCACTTGGAGGACACACCAGTGCAGAACAGAGCACTTCGAATCGTTTCAGGCCTGGGAGGTGTGGTCGCCATACTGGCGCTCACGCCGAACATCGGCTTCGCCCAGGAATACGTCCCGACGACCCAGGACTATCTCAACAACGTCTGGGTCTTCATCGCCGGCGTCCTCGTCTTCTTCATGCAGGCGGGCTTCGCACTCGTCGAAGCAGGGTTGACACGGGCCAAGAACGTCGTGAACATCTTCGCCAAGAACATGGCGGATGCGATCATCGGCATCCTCGCCTTCTTCGCAACCGGCTACGCCATCGCGTTCGGCAGCGGCGGCAGCGAGTTCATCGGATCGGGCGAGTGGTTCCTGACCGGCGCCGACCTCTCAGCCATTCCTGAGGGGGGTCTGAGCATCGCGACGACGTTCTTCTTCCAGGCCGTGTTCGCAGCGACTGCGGTCACGATCGCATCGGGCGCCATGGCCGAGCGCACCAAGTTCGGCAGCTACCTCGTCTTCTCGGCGATCATGTGTGCGTTCATCTACCCCGTCGTCGTCCACTGGACGTGGGGCGGCGGCTGGATCGCCGGTATGAACGTCGGTGACGCCGTCTTCTCCGACTTCGCAGGATCGGGCATCGTCCACATGACCGGTGGCATCGCCGCCCTCATGGGTGCGTTCTTCCTCGGACCGCGTATCGGCAAGTACGACGAGAACGGAAATGCTCGTGCCATCCCAGGCCACAACATCCCGTTCGCCATGCTCGGTGTGTTCATCCTCTGGGTCGGTTGGTTCGGCTTCAACCCGGGTTCGGAGCTGCTCGCCGACGAGTTCGTCAGCACGGTCGCCGTCAACACGATGCTCGCCGCCGCTGCGGCCGGCCTGGTCACGACGATCACGATCTGGTTCGTCGCCGGCAAGCCCGACCTCGCCATGATCGGGAACGGCGTCCTCGCCGGACTCGTCGCCATCACCGCCGGCTGTGGGGCATTCACCCCGGTCTACTCCGTGGTGATCGGCGCGGTCGCCGGCGTGCTCGTGGTCTTCTCCGTGATCGGTCTCGACAAACTCAAGATCGACGATCCGGTCGGTGCCGTCAGCGTCCACGGCGTGTGCGGCTTCTGGGGCGTCTTCGTCGGTCGGCCTCTTCGCCAAGTACGACGATGCCTTCCTCGGACGTGAAGAAGCCGGCCTCGTGTACAGCGGCAGCTTCGACCAGCTCATCATGCAGCTCCTGATGCTGCTGATCATCGGCGTCTGGGTCACGGCCACGACCAGCCTCCTGTTCTTCGCACTGAAGAAGACCATCGGCCTGCGGGTCACCGCAGAAGAGGAGATCGAAGGTCTCGACTTCCTCGAACACGGTCTCGAGGGCTACGCCCGGGACTCCGTTTCATCCAGCTCGGCCACGAGCTGAACGACTGACTGAACGAAAGAGCGATCAACAACATGAAACTCATCACTGCAGTCATCAAGCCGTTCAAGCTCGATGACGTCAAAGACGCACTCAAAGAGGCCGGAGTCACCGGCATCACGGTGAGCGAAGTCCGCGGCTTCGGCCGCCAGGGCGGCCACACCGAGACCTATCGGGGCGCCGAGTACAAGATCGACTTCGTGCCCAAGGTCGGCATCGAGGTCGTCGTCGACGAGAGCGTCGTCGACGCCGCCGTCGACGCAATCAAGACGGGCGCCGCCACCGGCAAGATCGGTGACGGCAAGATCTGGGTGAGCGACGTCGATCGCATCGTCCGGATCCGCACCGGTGAAGAAGGAGCCGACGCCGTCTGAACACCATCTGACGCGGCCGATCGGATCCGAGGACGATCCATCCCCCTTCTGGCCCCGTCACCCACGAGATGCGTCCGCGTATCTCTCACCGGTCCCCGAGTTTCGTCGCTTGTCCTCAGACGGAGCTCGGGGATTCGGGCGTTTTCCGGGGCGCGTCCGGAAATTCGGGGTCGTGGTGCTGTGCACTAGGTTCGCCGACCATGGATTCAGGCAACACGGCATGGGTGCTGACGTCAGCAGCCCTCGTCCTCTTCATGACGCCGGGGCTCGCGTTCTTCTACGGCGGCATGGTCCGCTCGAAGAACGTGCTCGCGATGTTGATGCAGAACTTCTTCGCGATGGGCCTCGTCTCGACGATCTGGGCCCTCATCGGCTTCTCACTCGTCTTCGGTGACAGCGGCAACGGTTGGATCGGCAACCTCGACTTCGTGTTGATGAAGGACGTGACGTCCCTCGACGGTGACATTCCCGGCTTCGCGTTCTTCGCGTTCCAGATGATGTTCGCCGTGATCACTCCCGCACTCATCACCGGCGCCACCGCTGACCGGCTCAAGTTCGGTTCGTACGCCGTGCTGATCGGCGTCTGGTCGGTGCTCGTGTACCTGCCGGTTGCCAAGTGGGTCTTCAACGGCTGGCTCCTCGACATGGGCGCCCTCGACTTCGCAGGCGGCACCGCGATCCACATCAACGCCGGTGTCGCCGCGCTCGCGGTGATCCTCGTGATCGGCAACCGCAAGGGCCACGGCACGACGCCGATGCCCCCGCACAACCTGCCGTTCACCCTGCTCGGCACCGGCATCCTGTGGTTCGGGTGGATCGGCTTCAATGCCGGTTCGGGGCTGGCCGCCGACGGACTCGCTGCCCAAGCAGTCGTGAACACCCACCTCGCTGCGGCGACCGGCATGCTCGGCTGGCTGCTCGTCGAAAAGCTCAAAGGCGGCCACGCCACCACCCTCGGTGCCGCTTCCGGGGCAGTGGCCGGGCTCGTGGCGATCACCCCGTGCGCCGGCTTCGTCGGTGGCGCCTCTCCGTTGATCATCGGCACCGCGGCCGGCGTGATCTGCTACCTCGCACTGCAGATCAAGGAGAAGATGAACTGGGACGACAGCCTCGACGTGATCGCTGTGCACCTCATCGGCGGCATCGTCGGCACCTTGCTCCTCGGGTTCTTCGCCGACACTGCCGTCAACGACGAGTTCGACGGCCTGTTCTACGGCGGCGGCCTCGAACTACTCAAGGATCAGTTCGTCGCCGCTCTCGCCGTCGGCGTCTTCTCGTTCGTCATGACCTACGCGATCGCAAAGGCGATCGATTCGACGATGGGCCTGCGTGTGGACGAGGAATCGGAAGACAAGGGCCTGGACCAGACCGAGCACGCCGAATCGGCGTACACGCCGTGACCTCGGCCCGCGCGCACCTCGATCCAGCGAGATCGCTCCCCGACCGCTTCACCGTGAAACACTGGAGATCACCATGAAACTCATCACCGCCGTCATCAAGCCGTTCAAGCTGGACGACGTCAAAGACGCACTCAAAGCCGCCGGCATCACCGGGATCACAGTGAGCGAAGTCCGTGGTTTCGGACGCCAAGGCGGCCACACCGAGACTTATCGCGGCGCCGAATACAAGATCGACTTCGTGCCGAAGGTCAGCGTCTCGATCGTGGTGGACGACGACCATGTCGACTCCGCCGTCGACGCCATCGCCACCGCCGCACGCACCGAGAAGATCGGTGACGGCAAGATCTGGGTGACCGACGTGGACCGTGTCATCCGTATCCGAACCGGCGAAGAGGGCCCCGAAGCCGTCTGACCGAGCTCAGCCGATGGGCGGCAGCTTGCTGCGTCGGCCCTCGTCGCGCTGACGCTTGATCGCCTGCAACCCCACGACGAGGATCACGAGCAGCACTGCGATCCCGATCACGAGGCCCATCGACGACCGCCCCTCGTCGGACGACGACGCCTGGCGCTCTTCAGCCGTGTCGCTGTCCCCGGTCCCGACGGCACCCGAGCCGGTCGCGCCCGTTTCGACCTCGACTGGTGCGACCTCGACTGGTGCGACCTCGACTGGTGCGACCTCGACTGGTGCGACCTCGATCGGGTCGCCAAGAGCCTGGATCACGATGGGCTCGACCTCGGGAACGAGATGCACATCGAGGTCTGCACCGTCGGTGACCGACGTCAGGAAGAACGGCAGACTGGGTGCAACCGGGGCCGGCGCCGGCACGAGATCAGTTGTCGATCCGTCGCGACCAACGAGTTCGAGACCGGCCTGTGGGCTCCGCAGGATCGACCCGTCGAGCGCCAGCAGACCCCAGCCGCGGTCCACAGCGGACGACGAGACGAGACTGCCGTCCGTTTCCATCACGTCGATCCAGTGGCCCACACCCGTACGCCGCTCGACCACCCACGTCTCATCGTCGAGCCAGGTGATCTCCTCCGGCTGACCGAAGTCGGTCGCATCGCGCTCGACCGGGAGCTCGATCAGTCGCTCCGTCCCCGCCACCGGCACACCGTCCATCACGTCGAGCACCATCACATGCGACGACACGATCGCGTACGGGTCGACATCTCGACCCTCGAGCGTCACGAGCAGCGCCAGTCGATCGCCGTCAGGGGCCACGGCACCGGACTTCACTGACACCCCGTCGCCGAGTTCCACGAACCCGGGGTCGGCCGCGGTGCCCGATCCGGGAGCGGCCGTGCGGAGCCGCCCGTCGCCGGTCGTCGGAAGCAGGAACACGGTCCCGGAGGGGTGGACGACACCGCGACCTCGGCCGTCGACGGCGTCCGTCACGACCGGCGGAGTCGATGTCATGTCGATCGACTGCATCCGGACCAACCGGTCGCCCGCTCCACCGGAAGGATCTGCGGCGATGACGACTCGCTCGCCACCGTCGATGCAGGCGATGTCCCCGCGACCGACACCGAGCTCGTACATCCCTGGGATCTCGTCGTCGAGGCGGGCAACGACCTCCATGGTCTCGATGTCGACCAGCGACAATCCGGAGCCGAACTCGGCGTCGAGTGAGGCCATCGCCGCCAGCGGCGTGCCGGGGCAGTGAGCGGCGGCATACGGGTCGCCGTCGACGTCGGCCGCTCCGAGGAGCCGCCCTCGAGCGTCGAGCACTCGGACATCGGCGAAGCCTCGCCGACCGACTGCCAGCGCAGCTGGCGGCCCGACGCCCGAAGGGTCGGAGAACTCGGTCGACAACGCTACGAAAGCAGACACGGGCAGCTGGGGCATGCACCCGAACGCCACGACGTCGTCGTCACGTTCGTTCGCGAAGACCACCAGCGGGCTGGACACGTCGTCCAGCGATGAACCGCATTCGCGAGCTCCCCGATCGAGCACGTCCACGACGGGGTCCACATCGCCCTTGACCACACCGTCGACCTCGATTCGCCATCCGGCACCTCCGCCCGCATCAGCGGTGCCGACCTTCGAACCGGTGAACACGAGGTCCGAGGTCTCGATCGCGTCGATCGGGTCGAGGATCGCGCACGAGCAGGCAGCAGCGGTGCCAGGTCGGAATCCGAGAACCGTCGTGAGGAGCAGGAGGACGACGAAGGCGCGACGCACCGCAGACACGTTCATGGTGTCTTGGACGCCGCCCACGCCGCTGTGGTTCCCGACATCGAGGGTGTCCTACGAACCGAGGTGGCGAGTGAGGAACTCTTCCTCGCCGGCGTTCCATCGCACCGATGTGGGGTGCTCCGGCAGGAATCCGTTCGACGCATGGAATGCTCCTGGGTACACGTGGAGTTCGGCGGCGACACCTGCCCGGTTGAGGGCGGTCGCATAGGCGACGTCCTCGTCGTGGAACATGTCGAAGGTCCCGACGTCGATGTACGCGGCAGGCAGACCGGACAGGTCCTCGGCAATGGCCGGCGACGAATACGCCGTCGGTTCCCCGCCGCCGAGGTAGGCAGCCCAGGCATCGAGGTTGGCCGACCGGTTCCACACGCGCTGGTCCTGGATGGCGTGGCTGCTGGGCGTTTCGTTGCGGTGGTCGAGCATCGGGTAGGTGAGCAGCTGTGCCGCCAGCGCAGGACCTCCGGCGTCACGCGCTCGCAGCGCCGTGCCGGCGGCCAACCCGGCACCGGCACTCGCCCCACCGATCACGATCTTGGTGGCATCGACGCCGAGCTCATCGGCTCGGTCTGCAAGCCACGTCAGAGCGGCGAAGCAGTCGTCGACCAGACCGGGTGCCGGCGTCTCGGGTGCGAGCCGGTAGTCGACGGACACGACGACACAACGATGTGCGGCTGCGCGCACGGCGCACTGGAAATCGTCGCCGTCGGCGCTCAACAGCACCATCCCACCGCCGTGCATCCACAGCAACGCTCCAGCGTCTGCGGCCGTCGTCGCGGGCGCGTACACCTTGACTCGTACGTCGGGCGCACCGTCGAGCGAAGGCGCGAAGGCTTCGGTGATCGTCACACCGTCGGGCATCTCGGGCGCCGGCATCGCCGCGAGGAGACCGTCGAGTCGTGCACGCCCGACATCGATGTCGCTCAGGTCGAAGAGATCCGGTGGCATCATCGACACCACGGCACCGTGATGTTCGTCGAGGACGGCTTCGAGATCGATCGCATCGGTCATTTCCTGATCGTGCCAGATCGACGCCGGGCGTGACGGAGCGGGACGAGCGGCGCAGATCGAACGTCGACGCACCGAATCTCGTGGCGACCACACACCGCGGTCGAACTCCGGGACGATTCCTCAAGAACGGCTCAATTTCGACCGATGAAAGGGAGTCATGAGTCTGCAAGCCCCGACGTCCAACACCGCCGCAGGTGCCCGGCTCCGCCGTCGATCTGCACACCCATCCGTCCGTAACTGGACCACGCTCGCCGTGCCCGATGCCGACGAGCCCGCCTCGTCCTCCGATTGGCGGCGGCACCGCCAACTCGCGAAGACCGTCCACCAGTGGTGCCGGGCGAGCACGTCTGAGTTCGTCGTCATCCACGCCGGCGACACACCGAGCGCCGAGCTGATCGAGATCGCGATCGATGCGCTTCACGAGCCGGTCGATCGCGGCGATGCTGCGGCGGTTCCCGGAATCTCCGAATTCGCCGACATCTGCATCGCCGACGACGGCTCGGTTCCGCTGCTCTCGTTGACATGGCAGATGCTGAGTCGCCATGGTCTGAACACCGTGACGATCCGCACGCACGACGATCCGCTGGATCGGCGTTCTGCCGAGCGGCGACCAGACGAGCAGCCACTCCCCGACTCCCCGATGGTCGTGGTTCGGCGCTCGGCGGTCACCGACCGCGTCCCCGCAGAGGAACGGACCGCCTGGAAACGGCCCTCCTGGTGGGCAGCGACCCTCGTGGTCTGCATGTTCACGTTCTGGTACCTGATCCAGATCGGCCGACGCACGATCGAGACGACCGAAATCGAGTCGCTCTGGCTCGACGCTGCAGGACGCGGTACCGCCAACGGGAGTTTCGGGGCGCTGAGCGGGACGGGGGTCTGGCCGGCGCTGATGGAACCGATCCTGAACGGCTTCGGGGTCGGTGCGGTTCGTGTCGTCTCGCTCTTCTTCGCAGTCGGCGCAGCCAGCTGTTTCGCCAACGCATCCTCACGACTGTTCGGTCGATGGGCGGCCAGGACGACGGCGGTGACCACGATCGCTGCCTTCGCCGTCACCGGCACCGCCACGGCCGCCACACCGACCACGCTCACCATCTTCGCTCTTGCGATCAGTGTGCAGGGCGTTGCCTTGGCGGTCTCGACGGATCGACCGCCCTGGCTGATGATGTCGGCCGCAGCGTCCTCGTTCGCGATCGCCGTTCAATTCCAGACGCTCGCCGTCGTGGTGGCACTGATCATCGCCACCGGCTTCGTCGGCGGCCATCGCCGACGAGTCAACGTGCAGCTCTACGCCCTGATGTGGATGGCGTGCACGGCGTGGTGGTTCATCCCGCTCGACCTTCCCGTCTCGACCTACATCCTCGTCGTCACCGACTCGCTGCCTCCGTTCGTGCTCGCCGACGCCCTCACGATCGTCGGAGTGGCTGCGGTGACCCTGGCGCTGGCGTACGGCGTGACTCGTGTCGTGATCGCGTCGCCGACGGTCCGTGGACGACTCCTTGCGCTCGGCCTCGCTGCGGCCGCCCTTCCCGCCGCTCGAGTCCTGGTCGGCGCCCCGATCGACGCAGCAGACGCGGCCATCGCGATCTGCCTCCTCGCTCCGATCGTCGGCGGCCTCGTTGCTCACTTCGTCGCGGCGATCGCAGCCGGCGAGCAGATCGAACCGTTGAGGCGGACCACACCCGATCTGTTGAAGGTCGACCCCTCGACCGGCACCCCCAGAGGCAACCACATCCGCTTCAGCAACCGCCAGATGTATCTCGCCGGCTTCCTGCTGGCCATCAACTCGCTCTGGTTCTTCCCGTGGGCGATCGACCACGTGGCATGGGGTACCTGGTGGCTGGCGATCCCGTTCCTGGTCTGCAATGCACTGGTCGCCGTGACTGCCGGGCTGCTCATCTTCAACAACGCACGCCAGTCGATCCCACTGCACATCGACGTCGCCGTCGGCCACGAACCCCTCGTCGGTGTGATCGTGCCCATGGTCGACGAGCCGATCGACATGGTCTCCGCGACCGTCATGTCCGTGATCGATCAGGACTGGCCGATCGACCGTCTCCGCATCATCGTCTCAGACGACGGGCACAGCGACGGCGTACGCGAGCACTTCCTGGCCCTCGCATCTGAGCTACCGGAGGATGTGCTCACGTACTACCGCCCACCGAAGCGCGGCACCATCGGCCGGACCGGTGAGTCGAAGGCGGGAAATCTGAACGCCGCGATACTCCTGTTGTCCGATGCCCATTGCGAGTACGTCGAGAACGCGCGACGCCGACGACCTCGTGGGCTGCACCAACTTCCTCCGTGCGACGGTCGGACACATGATGACCGACCACCGCATCGCCTACGTCCAGACGATCAAGGAATCCCAAACGAGCGACGGCGACCCGTTCAACAACAACGAGGTGCTCTTCTACCGAGGTATGACTCTCGCCCGCAACGTCCACCACGGTGCCGTGCCGTTCGGGTCAGGGCTGGTCTGGCGGCGCGCCGCGCTGCGCGAGATCGGCCACTTCCCGGTGTGGAATCTCGTCGAAGACATCCACTCGGGCGTACTCGCTCTGCGCGCCGGGTGGCGTGGCCTCTTCGTGCCGATCGTCGGATCGTTCGCGCAGCACTCCCCGGAGGACATCGCCAACTACTTCAAGCAGCGCGGCACGTGGGCGCTCGACTCGATTCGGCTGGTGATCTTCGACCGCTTCCGAGGCATCCCGTGGCGCGCCCGGCTCCAGTTGTTCGAACAGACGGCGTTCTACCTGCTCAGCATCCCGGTGATGGGTCTCGTCATCCTGCCGGTCTTCGGGCTCGTGCTCGGCCGCTACCCCATCGATTCGGACGGGATGGACTACGCACTGCACTTCACGGGCTTCGCAGTGAGCCTGGAGTTGTGCATGTTCGCCTTCGCCTCCGACCAGCCCACCAAGGCATACATCAGAACCAGGTTGTTCCTCGTCGGGATGGCCCCGCTCTACGCCGCGTCCGTGATTCGAGCCGTGTGGTACGGGGCGAACCGCAAACCGATCTACGTGGTGACCCGCAAGACTCACCGCCACCAGGTGTACTTCCGGATGCTCAAGGTGCACTGGCTGCTGATCGGTCTGATCGTCACGTCCATGCTGGTCGCGATTCTCCGACGCGACGAGAACTCGACCTTCGATCCGGGCATCGTCTACTGGGCACTCGCCAGCATTGCCGGGCTCGGCTCCTTCGTCAGACTCAGCTGGTTCGGGGTCGACGTCCGCGACCTGTTCAAACGTCAGCGCGGTTCGGACGACCACGCGGTTGAGAATCGCGAGTAGCGCTCACGTACAGTCGGCCAGATGACCACCATCGAGGCCGACCCCGCCGTTCCCGAGAACCTGGCCGCCGACCGGGACGGACGGTGGACCGCCCAGTGGAAAGAACTGTACGACGAAGTCATCACCAAGGACCTGTGCACCGGTTGCGCAGGGTGTGTGGTGACCTGCCCACACGATGTGATCGGCTACGAGCACGAAGAGGGCAAGTACATCCCGTTCCACATCGAAGAGGAGGGTGGCCTCGACGACTGTGTCCACGGCTTCGGCTCGGGTGGCGGCTGCACCACGTGCACCCGCGCCTGCCCCCGCTTCCGAGCGTGGGAGCCCGCTGCCGACATGCACCTGTTCGGCCGTGTCCGTGAACCCGACGAGATGGCCGGAATCTGGCGCCAGCTCTACCTGACCCGTGCCACCGACAAGACGGTCCACGAGAACGGCCAGGACGGCGGACTCGTCTCGGCGCTGCTGATCTGGCTCCGCGAGAACGACTACGTCGATGCCGCCCTCGTCTCGGGCGTCGAAGACGACGATGCGTGGAAGGCCAAGCCGGTCGTCGTCGAGACCAAGGAAGAGATCCTCGCCACCGCAGGCTCGCGCTACACCTACTGCGCCAACCCGCTCGCGCTGCCCGAAGCACGCGAACGGGGTTTCGAACGCCTCGCCCTCGTCGGTATGGGTTGCCAGACGTCGTCGCCGCCCGTGATGTGGGACCGCAAGGCCGGCAAGGTCTCCAAGCCGTTCGTCGTGAACATCGGCCTGCTGTGCTCCAAGACGTTCGACGACTCCATCTTCGAAGAATTGTTCGAGGCCAAGTACGGCCTCAAGAAGCAGGACATGCTGAAGATGAACATCAAGGGCGTCTTCCAGATCTGGATGAAGGACGGCTCGTACCACGAGGTCAATCTCAAGGAGTGCCACGCCTGGACCCGCCAGGGCTGCACCACCTGCCCGGACTTCGCAGCCGAACACTCCGACATCGCGACCGGCGGCATCGGCGAGGACAACGACTGGACGCTCACGATCGCTCGCACCGAACTCGGCGAGGAGATCATCGAGCGGATGATCGCCGACGGTGTGATCGAGGCGAAGCCGGCTCAAGAGGACGAAACGGCCATGCGCCTGCTCCGGTTGTTGTCGATCGTCAGTCGTCGCCGCTGGCCCAAGACCGCCGACATGTCACCAGCCGTCGGCGTCCCGCCGCCCAAGAAGAAGAAGGTGGCCGCCGAAGCGAAGCCCGAGGAGCCGAAGGCTCAAGAGGCCGAGCCGGCGAAGCCGTCAGGCGAAGCGACGAAGCCAGCGGAGCCGAATGCAGAGGAGAAACAGCCGGCGAAGCAGCACGACACGCCCGAGCCCGACTGATCAGACCACCATCGGTTCGCGTGAAGTGGTTGCGGCTTTGGACCGCAACAACCTCAGGCGAACAGTTCATTCACCCCGACACCATTCATTCACCCCGACACCAATGGTGGTGACCACAATGACGGGACGCGCCCGATTCGACTCGGATCAGTTGCAGGCGGAGAGAGCGGCTTCGTAGTCGTCCAGCGCCGCTTGGCCTTCGGCCTGGGAGTCCTCGTTCGCACTGCTGAGCTGATCGGTGATGGCTTCGAGGTCGCTGTCGGTGAAGTCGTCGAGTGCGCCGAGCATGCACTCTTCGTCCAGTTCGGGGTTCGCCTCGGCCTCGGCCTTGATGATGTCCTGAGCAACCCGACGGACACCGGGATCCGACGTGCAGGCACCGAGCGCGAGGACGGCGAACACTGCAACCGCGGCGAAGCGCCGGCCGGACCGCTTCCGGTCCTGGTCGGGCAGTGTGTGGGTCATCGAGTCAACGGTGTTCACAGGGACGACAGGTTACTGCCGTGATCACCCGATGGCGTCTGCGCCAGACCGGTTGCGGCTTCGTCACCGACAGGCGCGTCGTCCAGACCGTTTCTCGACCCGGATTCGTCCCGCAGTCCGGAACAGAATCGAGTTGAGAGGCCGCACGCGAGGACGTCAGTCGGCGTCCGCCAACTCGATGGCCCGCCCGAACACCGAGTCGAGCATCTCCTCGGTGAGACGACCCGTGAACGTGTTCTGTTGGCTGACGTGGTAGCAGCCGAGCAGCATCGGGCCGGTCTCCACGTCCACCTCGACACCGTGACCGAACTTCGGTTTGGGTCGGACGCCGAAGTGCCTCAGCGCTGCATCGAAGCCGAACGTGCCGAGGCACACGACGACCTTCGCACGCTTCAGCCCGGCGAGTTCGCGCTGCAGGAACGGGCTGCACGCATCTCGTTCCGCCGGCGTTGGCTTGTTGTCCGGCGGGGCACACTTCACCGCGGACGTGACCCACGCGTCGTTCAACTCGAGACCGTCGTCAGCCGTCACCGATTCGGGCTGGTTCGCCAGCCCGGCGCGATGCATCGCTCGGAACAGCCAATCGCCACTGCGGTCGCCGGTGAACATCCGACCGGTCCGGTTCGCACCGTGAGCAGCGGGTGCGAGGCCGAGCACGACGATCCGAGCGTCCGGATCCCCGAACCCTGTGATCGGCTTGCCCCAGTAGTCCTCGTCTCGATACGCGGCTCGCTTCTCGACCGCCACACGCTCTCGCCACTCGACCAGACGCGGGCAGACGCGACAGTTCACGATCTCACGATGCAGTTCGGAACCTGGCCCGACGAGCGTGTCCACGGAGACCGACAGTAGATTCGATGTCGGACATGACCAAGACGACCCCCGCTTCCAAGAAGACCGCCACCCGCAAGGCCCCCGCCCGAAAGAAGGCGGCCGGGGCTTCTCCGACGACGATCCTGCTGGTCCGCCACGGCCTGACCCCCACCACGGGCAAAGTTCTGCCCGGACGGGCAAAGGGCCTGCATCTCGCCGACGAGGGCCATCGCCAAGCGCAGATCGCTGCCGACCGGATCGCAGAACTGGGCGAGAACGGAGGGATCGACGCCGTCTACTCGTCCCCGCTCGAACGTGCCAAGGAGACCGCCGCACCCATCTCGAAGGCACTCGGGCTGAAGACACAGATCGACCGCGGGCTGTTCGAATGCGATTTCGGCGATTGGACCGGCAAGGAATTGAAGAAGCTCAACAAGCTGCCGGAATGGCGCACCGTGCAGAGCGCACCGTCCACGTTCCGCTTCCCCAACGGTGAGAGCTTCACCGAGATGCAGACCCGCATGGTGTCCGCGCTCGACCGCCTTCGCCTCAAACATCCCGGTGGCACCATCGTGTGCGTCTCGCACGCCGACACGATCAAGGCCGCGGTGGCCCACGCGCTCGGCACGCACATCGACCTGTTCCAGCGCATCGTCATCAGCCCGGCCTCGGTGAGCGCGATCACCTGGCATGCCGGCGGACCGATCGTGCTCGCCGTCAACTCGACCGGACGACCGCTGACCGAGCTCAAGCCGGCATGAGCCCGACAACGGAGTTGACAGGCCGATGAGCATCTTCCACGAGTTCGACGACGTCGACAAGTTCACCGTGGGCACGCAGGGGCGCCCTGGCGCACGCACCTTCTTCCTGCAGATCCGCGCCGACGGCACACGTCTCGCCGTCAAGTGCGAGAAGCAACAGGCCGCGGCCATCTCGCAGTACCTCGACAAGGTGCTCGCAGACCTGCCACCGGCCGAAGATCGCCCGATCCAGGGCGCGATGGAGATGTCCGACCCGGTCGACCCGGTCTTCGTGCTCGGCCCGATCGGCCTCGGCTACGACCGCTCGAATGATCGCGTGCTGTTGCAACTCGAAGAGGTCGGCGAGGTCGACGAAGAAGGCGAGATCGGTCGACGACGAGGATCGTGGGCACATCCGCATCTACATCACGCGTGGCCAAGCCGCTGCGTTCACCAAGCACGCCGGGCAGGTCATCGAGTCCGGTCGACCCGAGTGCCAGTGGTGTTCGGCACCGATGGATCCGGACGGCCACGCCTGCCCGAGGATGAACTGAGCTCCGTGTCGGAAGCAGACGGCGGGTTCGAGGACGACGATTCCTTCGGCGACGAGCCGGGCGACATCCACGAGGAACCGAAAGGCGTCGAACTGCGCGTCGACGCTGTCGAGGACCCGATCGAGCATCTGCTCCGTGGTGAGATCGAGGTCGAAGGGCGGATGCCGTACAGCTCGAACGCGACGTTCCTCGTCCACGTGCATCACGACGGCAAGTCGCACCCGGCGATCTACAAGCCGATGCGTGGCGAGCGTCCGCTGTGGGACTTCGAGCCGGGGTTGCATCGCCGAGAGGTCGCGACGTACCTGCTCAGCGAGTTCCTCGGGCTGCACGTCGTCCCGCCGACGGTGCTGCGCGACGGGCCGGTCGGCGAAGGCTCGGTGCAGTGGTTCGCCGTGGCCGATCACAGCGAGCACTACTTCACGATCTACGAGTCGATGCCCGAGCTGCACGATCGGCTGCGCGACATGGCGGCGCTCGACATCTTCGCGAACAACACGGACCGCAAGAGCGGCCACTGCCTCCTCGTTCCCGAGAACAACGGCACGCCGGCAACGGTGTGGGGCATCGATCACGGGTTGTGCTTCGCACCCGAGTACAAGCTGCGCACGGTGATCTGGGAGTTCGGCGACGAGGAGTTGCCCGACCATGTGATCGCCGGAGCGAATCGGATCCTCGGCGCCGTGCCGTTCGACGTCGCCGCGTTGCTGTCCGACGACGAGGTCGAGGCGATCCAGGGACGCGCTGCGTGGATGGTGAAGGAACGGCGGTTCCCCACCGACCCGACCGGACGCCGGTACCCGTGGCCGCTGGTCTGAACCGACCGTGAGCGATCCCGAACCGCAGATCGAGCGGACCATCGTGGTCACCGTCGATGCCGCGCTCGCCGACATCGTGACCGACCGGCTGTGGCAGCTCGGCGTGCGAGCCGTGAGCGAGGTCGGGTTGCCCGACGGGCGCGTCGACGTGTCGACGTCGGTCGGCAACGACGATGTTGCGATCGCTCGAGCGACCGGCGCACTCGACCCGGCATGGCCGGTGGAAGTGCGCGATCTCGACGCATCCATCGTGCAGGTCGCCGCCGAGTTCCTGTCCCCCACCTGGTATTCGCCCGGCAAGGTCTGCATCCCTGCCTCGTGCCTCGACGCTGAGTGGAGTGGGTCAGACCCCATCAGCTCCGCCGACCTGGTGACGGTGATCGATCAGGGCAGCGCGTTCGGCTTGGGCGACCACCCGACGACGCGGACGTCGATGGCGCTGCTCGCCCAGCTCCTCGACAGCGGTGACCAGACCTGCGACCGACTGCTCGACGTCGGCTGCGGCACCGGTGCGCTCGCCGTGCTGGCGGCTCAGCTCGGCGTGCCGACGATCCGAGCCATCGACATCGCCGATGCAGCCGTCGAGTCGACGCTCCGCAACGCAACACTCAACGACGTGGTCGGGCGGATCGAGGTCGACACGACTCCGGTCGCCATGGTCGACGGTCGGTGGGACGTGATCATGGCGAACATCCTCGCCCCGGTACTGATCTCGATGGCCGACGACTTCCACCGGCTCCTGCGCCCCGGCGGCTCGCTGATCATCAGTGGGATCCTCGCCGACCGCCACGATCACGTGCTGGCAGCGCTCGATCCGCTGACTCCGGTCGATTCGCTGACACACGAGGGCTGGATCTCCATCGAACTCCGCTGAGCCGCACACTTCGCAGTGTCGGCGCTCGCTCTCGGCCCTGATCGACCTGTGACGCCAGCTCCGGAGACGATGTGGGCTGTGAGTTCCTGGACGAACTTCGTCCACTCAGAGTTCAGTCAGTGCGCTCGTGATCTGGTCGATGTCGTCTTCGTGGTTGTAGAAGTGGACTGCGAGTCGCAGGTTCCCGTCGCGGGCCGAGCAGATGATGCCTTGTTGCTTCAGCTCCGCCAGCAGCTCTGCAGGATCGGTGTCACCGAGGGGCACGGACACGATGGTGCTGCGATTGGCAGCGGGAAGGTTGATCGGTTCGCGACCGATGTCGGCCAGTGCCGAACGGAGCAGGTCGGCGAGTTCGTTGTTTCGCTGGAAGATCGTGTCAGCACCGAATGTGTCGAACACCGAGAGCGCTGCTTCGTCGCCGACCGCGGCGAGCCAGCTGATCGAGTTGTCGAAACGTGACGCCGTCGAGGAGAGATCCATCTCAGGCCCGAAAAAGCTGTCGAAAGGCACCCTTCCTGCCTTCCACCCGGCGTTGACCGGGGAGAAACGGTCTTGGATCTGCGGAGCCAGGTAGCAGTAACCGATTCCGCGTCCGGCGTTCATGAGGAACTTGTGGTCCGAGGTCGCGAGCACGTCGACGTGCTCCAGGTCCTCAGCAACCGGCAGCGCACCGATCATCTGGGAGCCGTCGACGAAGACGAGCGCACCCACCGCACGAGCCACCCCAGCGATGGCCGCAATGTCCGAGCGGTGCCCCGATGCAGTCTGAACTCCGCTGAACGCAACCAGCTGCGTCCCACCGTCGACGTGGTGTGCAATGTCGCCGGGTTCGAGGCCACCGTTGCGGAACGGTACTTGGCGTACCTCGTAGCCCTTGTCGGTGAGCAACCGCCAGGGGAAATGGTTCGAGCTGTACTCGCGTTCGCCGATCACCACGTTCTGTCCACTGCGGGCGGGTCCGAACTGCGACGCGACGAGTCCCGCTGCGGCGGACACGGATGCGATCAAAGCGAGGTCGGATCGATCGGCGCCCATCAGGTTTGCGACCGAGGTCCTCGCCGTTTCGGCGGCTGCTTCCCCGCGAACGTAGTCGAGACCGGAAGCTGCCCATTCGTCGACGTACTGGTGATAGGCCGCCGTCAACTTCTCGCTCGCCAACCCGACGGCCGCCGTGTTGAAGTACGCCGAATCGGTCGTGGCCGGGAACAGTGCTCGCGCATCCCGGACGTCGACGCCCCGATCCGGCTCTGTGATGTCCACGATCGCACCGTAGACCTCACTGCGACCCGCCTTGGACGAGAGACGCACCGGCGCCTCGCGCGGCGCACGAGAAACACAGCAGACCGGACGACGTGCACGCCGCTCAGAGTTGGCGCTGCGTCGAGCCCGGACCGCTCCGTGCTGCTCTCATCCTCCGGTGTCGCGGCGAATCCTCGAACCTTTTCGTTCGTCTCGGTGGACGGGTGACATCGACGTCCCGTGACATGCTGCGGACGTGAACGACGATGACCTCGACGCGCTGATCGCTCGTGCCGACCTCGACGGTCTGGTGCGGATGATCGACGACCTGTGTTCGTCGCGCGACTGGCCAGGATTGCTACAGGTGCGCGACCGCTCACGATCCGCCGTCGAGACGGGCCGCCAGCTCTGGCCGGCCGCCACGCTGGCCGAGTATCGACTGGCGCTCCTCGCCGATGCCGAGCACGTGGCGATCGTGCTGGACGAGAGCGACGGCCTGTCCGGTCGCTTCACGATCGGGCCGCTGACAGAGGTCGCCGCACAACATCACGCCTGGGGCGACCTCGAAGAACTGCTGGAGGGCGGCCCACGCGCCACGTTCGTCGCCCACGAGCGGGCGATCCGCGGCGAGCCGGTCGACACGGTCGACCTCGCACCCGTGCTCGACATCCCGCCGACGCTGGCCGACTGGGAGCCGGACTACGCACTCGCGACGTACTCCGACAACGGCGGCGAGTTCCCCGCACCCGACCTTCCCGACGACTGGCGAGACATCGTCACGACGTCCGGATCCGAGGAACTCGACGACGACGTCGACCTGTCGCTGCGCCAACTCGTCGAGCCCTGGACCACGTCGTCGAACGGGCGCGCCGAAGTCGTGTGCGTGAGTGGCGACGCAGGCGCAGCGCTGGGAGCGCTCGGCCTGCGACGGGCGCGCGTGCTGCGACCTCACACCGAGCGAGGCGATTGCCTGGCTCGCGTGGGCGGGTGCCAGCGGTGGGGCGCACGGGAGGCGCCCCGGCGCAGCCGCGGGTCGCTTCGGAGCATGGTGGTTCCTCGCGTCGCTCGGCGATCTGCTCGACGATTGGCCGGTCGACCCCGACGAGCTCGGCGAACTGGCCGACGAGCTCCGCTGGTATCGGTGGAACGGTTACGAGCCCGAGGTCGGTTGGTCGTTGCAGATCCTGATCGAGGACCCCGAGAACGGCGTCGCGTGGGCCCTCACCGCGCTCGACCAGGACTGAACCGTCGGCCGCCCCGTCGTGATCAGACGAGTCGTCGGGCGCCAGGACGGCGGTTTCGACGTGCGAGCACCGGAGAACGACAGCGGCCGAACCCGTCAGACGAGTCCGGCCGCTGCCGTACGTTCAGTTGTCGATCCCGATCGGGACCACCGGATCAGCCGCGAGCGGCGAGTGCTTCGAGAAGCTGCGGCAGCACCTTGTGCACGTCACCGACGATGCCGAGGTCGGCGACACCGAAGATCGGTGCCTCCTTGTCCTTGTTGATCGCGATGATGTTCTTCGAGCCCTTCATGCCCACCATGTGCTGCGTGGCGCCGGAGATGCCAGCGGCGATGTACACGGTCGGCTTGACGACCTTGCCGGTCTGGCCGACCTGGTAGCTGTACGGCACCCAGCCGGCATCGACGATGGCACGCGACGCGCCCGGTGCGCCCTTGAGCGCCTTGGCGAGCTGCTTCGATCATCTCGAACTTCTCGGCCTCGCCGAGTCCACGGCCGCCCGACGACGACCACGGCGGCTTCGTCGAGCTTCGGGCCCGAGGTCTCCTCGACGTGCACGGCGGTCGACCGTCGCGCCACCGGTGGCGCCGAGGTCCGGGCACCGGGGCCGAGGCGACCTCGCCCGGCTGCACCGGCGCCGCCGGCCGGCTCGAAGCTCTTCGGACGGAACACCGCGAGGTACGGCGCCTCGCCGGTGAACGTCGCCGTGACGAGCTTGGCACCACCGAAGATCGGCGTGGTGACGCTGACCGAGTCGCCGTCGACCGAGATGTCGGTCGAGTTGGTGAGCACGGTGCGGTCGAGCTTGACCGACAGGCGCGCCATGACGTCACGGCCTTCGTAGTTCTGCGGGAACATGACGAGGTCGGGCGAGTCGCCACCGTCGATGACGGCCTTCATCGCTGCCGACACGGCGACGCCCGGCAGGGCGCCGGCCGAGGTCGCCGGTCTCGTAGATCTTGGCGGCGCCGTGATCGGCGAACGCAGCGGCTGCGTCACCGGCGGAACCGTCGACGAATGCCGTGACGGTTCCGCCGAGCGAGTTGGCCTTGGTGAGGAGTTCGAGCGTGCGCAGTCGAGGCTGCGCCCTGCTCGTTGGTCTCCGCGAAGACCCAGATGTTGGCGAGAGCCATGTCAGTCTCCTCAGATGACCTTCAGGTTGTCGAGGAACTCGACGATCTTGTTGAACGTTTCGCCGTCGTCTTCGATGATCTCGCCGGCTTCGCGGGCGGGGGCGTCGGTGACGTCGGTGATGGACTGAGCCCAGCTGACGGACTCGATGCCGAGGTCGGCCGCCGTGACGGTCTCGACCGGCTTCGACTTCGCGGCCATGATGCCCTTGAAGCTCGGGTAGCGGGGCTCGACGACGCCGGCGGTCACGGAGACCACGGCGGGGAGCGGGCAGGTGACCTCGTCGTAACCCGACTCGGTCTGGCGCTCGACCTTGACGGTGTCGCCGTCGACCTCGATGGTCTTGGCGAACGTGACCGACGGGAGCCCGAGGACTTCGGCGATCTGCTCGGGCACGGTGCCCGTGTAGCCGTCGGAGGACTCGGTGCCGGCGATGATCAGGTCGTAGTCGCCGGCCTTGCCGACGGCGCCGGCGAGCACCTTGGCCGTGGTGAGCGCGTCGGCGCCGGCCAGGGACGGGTCCGAGACGAGCACTGCCTTCGTCGGCGCCCATGGCGAGTGCGGTCCGCAGACCGCGACACCTCGTCGTTCGGAGCCATGGAGACCAGGGTCACCTCGCCGTCGCCGGCGGCTGCGACGAGCTGCAGCGCCATTTCGACGCCATAGCTGTCGGACTCATCGAGGATGAGCTTGCCGTCCCGCTTCAGCGTGTTGGTCGAGGGATCCAGCTCACCCGGCAGCGCCGGATCAGGGATCTGTTTCACACACACGATCACGTTCATAAGTCCTCCAAGTTACCGGTCGGTTTACATCGCACCCCAAATCGTGCCCCGCATGTCACACGCGACCGCTACCGGACCCAGACCCGCATGGTCCGGGTGTTTGCGTCCATCCGGGTGTTTGCGTCTGCGTTTTCGTGACGGAAACACCCGAACGGACGGAAATACCCGGATGGCAGGCAGCCGGTACCGTGTCTGGCTTGCGAATCATGCTCATCGTCAACTCGTTCGCGTCGTCGGTCACCGCGCGCGAACACGGTGGTGGTGCAGCGACGGCTGTCCGAGGGCGTGCGCTCCGGCACCGATCGTTCGACGAAGCGCCAGCACCAGGTCGAGGTCGTCGAGACGAACCGGCGCGGCCACGCCACACGTTTCGCTCACGATGCTGCTCGGCGCGGGGTCGACGTGGTCATCGGCTACGGCGGCGACGGCACGCTGAACGAGGTCGCCACCGGCATCGCCGGGACCGACACGGCACTCGGCGTGCTCCCCGGCGGTTCCACGAACGTGTTCGCACGCACGCTCGGCATGCCCAACGACCCGGTCGAAGCCGTCGAACACCTCGTCCGTGGGATCGACGCAGCGGACATCCGCCCGATCGGACTGGGCCAGGTGAACGGTCGCTACTTCTGCTTCCACACCGGCATCGGCTACGACGCCGCGGTCGTCCAACGGGTGGAACGTCACGGATCGCTGAAGCGATGGCTCGGGCATCCGCTGTTCATCTACGCCGGGTTGTCCACCTGGGCCCGCGGCTACGACCGCAGACATCCGCACTTCAGCGTGTCGGGCGACGGCGGCGACGATCTCAGCGACGGCTACTTCACGATCGTGCTCAACACGAACCCGTACACCTACCTGGGCAACCGACCACTCGACCTCTCACCACACGCCGAGCTCGACCAGGGCCTCGTCGCGATCACGTTCACGACGATGAGTGCCCGGGCGATCCTCACGTCGCTGGCTGGAGCACTCCGGGGCGGTGGCGTCAAACCGGCGCCGCACCTCGACATCCGAACGAACGTGAGCCGGCTGACCGTTGCTCACGACGAACCGTTCCCGTATCAACTCGACGGCGACGCGTTCGGCGAGACCACGCGGCTCGACGTCACCCACGTCCCCGACGCGGTCAGGCTCGTGTTCCCCAGCTCGGGCTGAGATCGGCAGGGTCGGCGTCACGACCGAGCGCCGCACGAGCGATGTCGGGCACGTCGGTGCAGACACCGTCGACACCCATCTCGGCGAGTTCGCGCAGCCGGTCCGGGTCGTTGCACGTGTAGGTGTTCACGAGCAGGCCGGCCGCCCGGCACGCCGTCGACGCGTTCGGCGGTCAGTCGATCGACCCACGGATGGATCGCCACGTGCCCTGCGTCGACCGCCGCGGCGATCGCCTCGTCGGTCACCTCGCCGACCAGCAGTGCCGTCGGAATCTCGGGCGCGGCCCGCCGACAGTGATCCATCGTGGCCGAATCGAACGACGAGAACAGCCACCGGTCCGCCCAGGAACGGCCCCGGCGCCGCATGACCGCGACCGTCGGAGGCACCACTGCCATCGTCGCATCGTGACCGCCCTCGTCGTCCGAGTTCTTGATCTCGACGTTCACGAGCATTCGATCGCCGCACGCATCGAGCACATCGTCGAAGCTCGGGAGCGCATCGAGTTCGGCCTGCGAAGCCGGCAGCGGGTTGTGGAAGACGACGAGTCGGCTCCCGCCGCGACCGTCCGGCGCGATGCGCACATCGAGCTCCACGCCGTCGGCTCCCATCTCGTCAGCACGCTCGAAGGCTGCAGGGGTGTTCTCGGGGAGGGCGCCTGACGCGCCTCGATGACCAACCACATTCATGGATTCAGTATCGCAACAACCTCGGGTCGATGGTCACACGTCACACGAAGAGCCACTTGCGGCGGACCCTGGTCGCGCCTACTTTTCGGGTCCAGCGGGGGCTGCGTTGGGGCCGTCCACCGCTGCCAACCTCGGCGTTGCAACCTGCACCGCCCCACCAACCCACATGGGGGAATCCAAACGTGTCGATTCTTGCGTCCAGCCTTGCTCTCGGAGCTGCCGACTACGACTGGCGCGATGACGCGCTGTGCCGGGACACCGATCCCGCACTGTTCTTCCCGGTCGGCACCACCGGCAACGCGCTGGTCCAGATCGACCACGCGAAGTCCACGTGCGGCGAATGCCTCGCCGCCAAGGACTGCCTCGACTTCGCACTGGACACGAACCAGGACTCCGGCATCTGGGGCGGACTGACCGAAGAAGAGCGCCGCGTCATCCGGCGCAAGCGCGTCGCTGCGGCTCGCGCCGAGCGCCGCGCCGCCGCAACCGCCTGACCCGTCGGGCCTGCGCCCGGCACACACCCGGTTCTCGGTCCTCGAGGCTCAGTCCTCGAGGGTGGGGACGCGCAACTCGACGACCGTTCCACGCGGTCGTCCCGAATCGGCTTCGAGCGAGACTCCGCTGAGATCCTCGAGCGTTGCCGGCTTCATCGTGATCGTGCCGTTGAGTTCGGTCGTGACGAGCGTGCGGACGATCGACAACCCGAGTCCGGTCTGTGCGTCGAGGTCGAATCCCGGCTCGACCCCGCGACCGTTGTCCACGACGCGGAGCGCCAGCGTCGACCCGTCGTGGCTCAACACGACGGCGACGTCACCGCCACCCGATCCTTCGGGGAACCCGTGGTCGACCGCGTTCTGGAGCAGTTCGGTCATCACCACCGAGAGCGGCGAGGCAGCATTCGCAGGAACGCGACCACCGGAGCCCGTGACCGAGAACCTCACCGGTCGATCCGGCGACTGCAGGCCTTCTTCGGCGAGGCGCAGCAGCGGACGGACGATCTCGACGAAGGCGATGTCGTCGCCGGGCTCGCGCGAGAGGGATTCGTGGACGAGCGCAATCGTGCGGATGCGGCGAACCGATTCTCCGACGGCCGCTTTGGCTTCCTCGCTCTCGAGGCGGCGGGCCTGGAGACGGAGCAACGACGAGATGGTCTGCAGGTTGTTCTTGACCCGGTGGTGGATCTCTCGGATCGTTGCGTCCTTCGAGAGCAACAGACGGTCGCGTTTGCGCAGCTCGGTCACGTCTCGGATGAGGAGCAGGCCGCCGACGACGACCGCATCGTCACCGCTCCCGCGCAGGAGCGGCACGCAGCGGGCGAGGAGGGTCACTTCGGTCCCCTGCTCGAACTCCTCGACGACCGGTTCGCGTCGCTCGAAGGCCTGGCGGGCCGGGCCGTCGTGGAAACCGAGCTCGGCGAGGCGCATCCCGACCGGGTTGGCCTGGATACCGACGCGGTGCAGCGCCGAGTTCGCATTCGGCGACACGTAGGTCACGGCTGCGTCGAGGTCGAGCATCATCACGCCGTCGCCGACACGCGGGGCCGCACTCGAGTCGGCCACCCGGCCGGGGAACGGGAACGTCCCGGTTTCGATCATGTGCGCGAACTGCTCGAAGATCAGTGAGTAATTGCGTTCGAGTTCGCCCAGGTTGCGGCCGGCGCGGACGACCCACTCCTTGGTGAGGACCGCGATGGTCCTGCCGTCCCGGCACACCGGGATCGCCACGACGCGAGCGCTGGACTCGTCGCCGCCGACGACGGGCACGTTGAGCGAGATCTCGCCTTCGGTGCGAACGCCGCTCTCGGCGGCCCGGGTCATCAGTTCGTTGGCCTGCGTGGCCCAGACGCCGATGAAGTCGATGGCGTACATGGTCTGGTTGGTCGCCGGGCGGACCTGGTCGACGATCATCCAGCTGCCGTCGTCGGAGCGAACGTGCAAGAGGAGGTCGCCGAAGGAGAGGTCGGCGAGAAACGCCCACTCGGCGGTGAGCCGGTTGAGGTGATCGATGTCTTCCTTGTCGAGCGAGGAGTGAGTGCGAGCGAGGTCAGCGAGCGACGTCATCAGGGCAATTCTGGCTCATCCGCGAGACCGCGGAGGTGACGGGCGAGCACTCCGAGGCCGGAGAGGTCGTGAATGTCGCCCCGCAGCCACGGCACGTCGACCGTCGTCGTGGCGAGGACCGCCAGTTCCGAGCGGCGTTGGGCCTCTCTCGCTGCGACCATCGCAACCTCGTCGAAGCGCTCCGCCATGCTGTGCAGCACGGCGTCCACGACCGCTTCGTCGGCATCGAGTGCGCCCGCCACCGATGCAGCGAGTGCACCGTCGCCCTCGGGGCCCGTCTGCTCGTTGAGATCTTCGGCTGCACGGCTCGCAGCGACATCGGCCAGGTGACTCGGCAGCACGCGGTTGGCGATGATCGCCCCGATGGTCATCTTGCGTTCCTGCAACGATGCGGCGAGGAACTTGGCTTCGTGGGCGGGCGCCGCTTCCAACGTGGACACCACGACGAATGCGGTGCGCTGGTCGACGAGCAGCGCTTCGACCTCCTTGGCTCGCTTGACGAACCCCGACTCCATTGCCTGGAACAGCACGAAGAAGTCAGCGATGTCCTGCAGGAAACGTGAACCGAGGATGGTGTCGGCGATCTTGTAGAACGGCTTGGACGCGAACGTGAACAGGCGTGAGCGGTACGGCACCGTCAGCCATCGCAGCAGCCGGCTTCCGAAGAAGTCCGCCATCCGGCCCGGAGCGTCCAGGATGGTGAGCGCGTTGCGTGACGGCGGCGTGTCGACGATGACCAGGTCGTATTCGCCGGTGGCGTGCAGGTCGTGCAACTGCTCCATGGCCAGGTAGTCGTGGCTGCGGACGAAGCGGCTCGTGATGTTCTGGTACAGCGGGTTGGCGAGCACTGCATCGCGGGTCTTCGCATCGGGAGCATGGCGCTTGATCAACTCGTCCCAGCCGGCCTTCGTGTCCAGCATCGCGACGTGCAGTTCGCCACGCACGTCGAGGCCGGCATCGGCGAGCGCCTGGTCGTCGATCTGGACAGGGGTGTTGCCGAATGCTTCGAGTCCCAGTGCGGTGGCGAGGCGGCGGGCCGGATCGACGGTGAGAACGAGCACACGACTCGACTGGCGCTGCACCGCAGCCAACCCGAGGGCGGCGGCGACCGTGGTCTTGCCGACGCCGCCGGATCCGGCGACGAGGATCATCTCGCGACTGGCCAGCAGCGGGTCGACCGATGGCACGGCTCGACGTTTCTTCGCGGCCATCAGTCCTCGGTCCCGTCTGCGTCGGTGTCGGGGCCGGCGTCGAGCGACCGATCGAGCACGTCGGCCACGAGCGACACGACGCGCTTTCCGTGTGACCGCGAGAACATCTCGGGGACGGTCACGATGGGAAGTTCGGCGGAGGTTCGGCCCCGGGTGGCGCTGGACAGGTCGAGCGCGCCGATGGCCTCGGCGAGCCGGTCGAGGTGTGCGTCGCCGATCGAGCGTCGGGACTCCACGATCATCGCTGCGTCGACGACGGCGCGTACTCCGTTGCCGATTGCGTCGGCCAACACGTTCATCGCCTCCGGCACGCGAGCGGCGACGGCGCGTTCCTCGTCGTCGAAGACGTCGACGAGCACCCGATTGGCGATCACGGCCACCGGGTACGTGCCCGTCTCGTTGGTCAACCGTTCGAGCAGCTCGATCGACTCGGTGACCGGCATCTCCTCCGATGTGGTGACCACGGCGACGCCGGTGCGCTGCGGATCTTCGAGAATGTCCAGCATCCACTGCGTCTGGTCCTTCACGACCCCGACCTGCACGAGGTCGGCAATGACCTTCGGTGCGCCGATCTGGCTCACCACGTGGCCGCTGGCCTCGGCATCGACGACGACGAGGTCGTAGTGACGTTCCTTGACCTCCCAGGCGAGCTTGCCGATCGCGAGGATCTCCTTCACGCCCGGAGCAGCGTCGGCGACGAAGTCGAGCGTCGAGGCGAGCGGACCGATCCGGCCGATGAAGGGGATCTTGACGAACAGCCGCAGGTACTCCTGCAGCGCGTCCTCGGTGTTCATCGACATCGCATGGAGGCCGGGCTCGACCTCGGTCGGCTCGAACTCCAGTTGCGACACTTCGAATGCCGTGGCGAGCGCGCCTTTCGCGTCCATCTCGCACACCAGGACGCGCTGACCCCGGCGAGCTGCGACTTCGGCGAGCGCGGCGGCGACCGTGGTCTTGCCGACACCGCCCTTGCCCGTGACGAAGACGAGCTCGAGGTCGAGGAGTGACGTCACCGTTCGTTCACCGTCATGTCGGTCGGGGCGTGCGGCACACGTCAGGTGTGCCCCATCGACCGTCGTTCAACCGGGAATCAGCCACCGAATCCGATGCTACGACTGCCCTCTTGGGAGCCGAGCTCGGCGTACGCGATCTTGGCGGACGGCACGAAGGTCTCGTTGCCGCGCTTGTCGGTGATGGCGAGCACGTCGCTGGCGCCGGAAAGGGCGGCCTCGATGCGCTTCTTCAGATCTTCGCGATCTGCGTCCTCCGCGAGTTCGAGGTTGATCTCACGAGGTGCCTGGGTGACTCCGATGCGTACGTCCACGTCGTCATGGTACCGCCAGCGGCGGACCGACGGCCGGTGGCATGAATCGTTGGGTCCATGTCATTGACGCCATTGCGGATCTCGCGGAGGATGGCGCCATGCATCGAGTCGTGATCGTCACGTTCGACGGCGTGCAGTCGCTCGACGTCGCCGGCCCTGCCGAGGTGTTCGCCGGCGTCAACACCTTCCGGTCCGAAACCGAGCCGGAATCCGGCGTCGACCCGATGCCGAGCTACGACGTGTCGATCGTCTCGCTCGACGGAGGAGTCGTCACGACCGAGAGCGCGATCAGCTTCCACACCACGTCCTTCGCCGACGTCATCGGACCGATCGACTCGCTCGTCGTCGCCGGCGGCTTCTCGGTGTGGCGCCACCGCGAGAACTCGCGGTTCGTCGACGCGCTCACCGAGCTGATCGGACGGTCACGACGTCTCGTCACCGTGTGCTCGGGCGCTGCACTCGTTGCCGCCACCGGCGCACTCGACGGCCATCGCGTCACGACCCACTGGGCCCGTGCCGACCGGCTCGCCGAAGCTCACCCGGACGTCCACGTCGACGCCGATCCGATCTTCATCCACTCCCCCGCACCGGGCCCCGACCGCCCCAATGTGTGGTCGTCTGCCGGCGTCACCGCCGGCATCGATCTGTCGCTCGCCATCGTCGAGCAGGACCACTCGACCGACATCGCGCAAGAAGTCGGCCGATGGCTCGTGATGTACCTCCGACGACCTGGTGGACAGTCGCAGTTCGCGTCACCGACGTGGATCCGCCAAGCTCCGATCGGTCCGATCCAGCAGGCGCAGGAATCGGTGATCGACGACCCCGGGGCGGACCATCGCATCGCCGAACTCGCACGGCGGGTCGCGATGAGCGAACGGAACTTCGTGCGCCGGTTCACCGACGAGGTCGGATTGTCACCCGCCAAGTTCGTCGCACGGATCCGGGTCGATGCCGCCCGCCACGAACTCGAGCGATCCGACGACACCGTCAGCGCGATCGCCCGACGCTGCGGGTTCGGCACCTCCGAGACGTTGCGTCGATCACTGCATCGCCACCTCGGTGTCAGCCCCGAGGCGTACCGCCAACGTTTTTCCCATCAGTCCATCGACCAGTCCCACCGAAAGCAGACCCCCGCATGAAGATCGAGATCGTCATTCCTCTCTTTCCGCAGTTCACGGCCCTCGACGGCATCGGCCCGTACGAGGTACTGCAGCGCATCCCCGGGTTCGACATCACGTTCATCGGACATGAACGGGGCGTCGTCCGGTCGGACAACGGCATGCTCGGCATCGAAGTCGACGCCACGTTCGAGCAGCACCCGGATCCGGACATCATCGTGTTCCCCGGCGGGCACGGCACTCGGGCATTGATGGACGACCGACGGGTCCTCGACTGGGTACGCAACGCGCACGAGACCACGACGTTCACCACATCGGTGTGCACCGGCTCGCTCGTGCTCGCAGCCGCCGGCCTGCTCGACGGCCTCACCGCCACCACCCACTGGGGTGCGCTCGACGTCCTCACGGAACACGGCGCCGTTCCCACCGGCGATCGCGTGGTCGAACATCTCGATCGGCGGATCATCACCGCTGCCGGCGTGTCGAGCGGTATCGACATGGCCCTGCGGTTGGTCGAGATCCTGGTCGATCGCACGGCCGCCGAAGCGTCCCAGTTGATGATCGAGTACGACCCACAGCCACCGTTCGATTCGGGATCGACGTCGAAGGCGAGCGAGGCCGTCGTCACCCGGGTGATCGAGTACGCCCAGCACCGCCACTGAGGCAACGGACCGTCACACGCGAGCGGGTGCGGACTCGGCGGCGGGAGCGGCGTCCGTTGCGGAAGCGGCGTCGGTGATCGAGCGGTCGCGTTTGCTGGCCAGCATCGCCAGGTCTGCGCTCGTGATCAGGTCGCGGAGTTCGGCACCGCCCGCCGACGCCGACATCCCGACGGTCGCGGTGATGGCCGCCGGACCGATGTCGAACAGCAGCGGCGCTGCGATCGAGCGCTGGACCCGGTCGGCCACCTGTGAGGCCTCCGCCTCGGAGGTGCCCGGCAGGAAGACGGCGAATTCGTCGCCGCCGATCCGAGCGACCATGCTGTCGCCTCGACAGATGGCGGTGAGTCGGGCGCCGACTTCGGCCAGTACTCGATCACCGATGTCGTGCCCGAAGTCGTCGTTGACCGCCTTGAAGTGGTCGAGGTCGATGTAGAGCACCGAGGTGGCCGCCGAGGAATCTGCTGCGGCGATCTCCTGTTCGAAGCGCTGTCGGTTGCCGAGCCCCGTGAGCGAGTCGATCGTGGCGGCCTCGAGCAACAGCTGCTCGGCGCGATCGCGAGTGAGCGTGTACCTGAGCAGACGCAGAAAGCCCTTGCGGGTCAGTTCGGCGTGACGCCGAACCAGCATGGCTCGCGCATCGGACACCATCCAGAAGACACACGCCTGGGCCGGGCCGCCGTCGGAGACGACACCGATGTGGGCCACCTCGTAGCCGCAACGCCGAGCCTGCTCGGCGAGACGCTCGGGCAACTCCGAGGCAGGAACGGATTGGATCGTCGAGTCGTCGACCATCGAATCGAGACACGAGGTGCGCTCGCGTGCTTCGTCGATCAAGGCGTCGGTGAACCCCTGGTCTCCGTCGAGCGAGTGGACGCGGACGTCGGGTGAACCGACGCCGGAGACGACATAGGTCGTCTGGAGTCGTTCTCCGGAGTGGTAACTCTCGGCATCCCGCGCTGCGACGAGCGCAGCGATCTCGGCCAACGGCGCTCCGTCGAGCACCGAGTCGATGATGTCATAGGCCGCCGAATAGAGCCGGCGGGGGGTGATCGTCGAAATCCATCCGGCGCCGTCCTCGTCGACGAAACCGACCGGCAGCACGTCGCATGGCTCGCGCACACCCGTCCTCGAGACGAGGGTGATCGGAAACGGAAGCGGACGGTCGTAGACCGGCGCACCACCTTCCTGGCCGAAGGCTTCCAACACCTGCTCGTAGTCATCAGGGCTGATGAGGTCGGCTGCTGACATGCCCACCAGTTCTTCGGCGGAGTATCCGGCGATGCCGTCGATTGCTCCGCGTGCGTCCTGGATTCGCCCAGCTTGATCGATGCGCAGCACCAACCCACGCAGGTTGCTCAGGAGAAGTCGATCATCCACGGGTTCTCGATCGGCACGCGCCGACGCTCCCGTAAGCAACCGACGCACATCTTGACCACGACTTGACGACCCGCGCTGCGGCGAAGCTCAGCGAGCCGCTCCGGTCGGAACGATGCGCTCGCGTTTACGAGCGAGCATCTGCAGATCTGCCTCACGCACGACCGTGCCGAGGTCGATCCCATCGCCGGTCGCGGCCAACCCGATCGTGGCGGTCACCTGGATGCCGTCCATCGAAAGGTCCATCGGTCGCCGGATCACCTCGTCGAGGCGGGCAGCGATCGACGCAGCGACCGTCGGCGAGGTGTCGGGAAGCAGCACGGCGAACTCGTCGCCACCGATCCGCGCGGTGATGTCGCCGTCGCGGCACACCGAGGCGATCCGCCCTCCGACCTCGGCGAGCACTTCGTCGCCGACATCATGGCCGTGACCGTCGTTGATCACCTTGAACGCGTCCATGTCGACGTAGAGCACGCAGTTCGTCGACGACGAGGTGGTTGCGTCGAGATGGGCTTGGAAGTGCGCGCGGTTGCCGAGTCCCGTCAAGGAATCGGTCGTTGCCGCCACGCGAAGCATCTTCTCGACGCGGTCCCGCTCGAGCGCATGATCGGCAACACGGAGCGCTGCGAGGCGCGGTAGATCGGCGTTGAGCATCTTCGTCGCGAACGCCGGATCGTTGATCAGCCAGAGGACCCACCATGCGATCTGCTCGCCGTCGTGCGCCCAGCCGATGTGCGCGGCTCCGTACCCAGCGTCGAGCGCAGTGCTCCGCAACGGCTCGGCCAGATCGTCGACGAGCATCGACTGGATCTCACCGACCACCGAATCCCGCTCGAACGACGCGAGCACCTCCGGGTGCAACACCGCTTCGTCGACGGCGAGATCCAGACCGATGGACACCACATCGACGTCGGACGAGCCGACATTCATCACCACGAACGCACGAACCCACGCCTGGGTCGGGTCGTCGATCACACGCAACGAGGTGCTCTCGACGAGTTCTCGCGCCACCTCTTCGATGCTGTCGTTCGCCATGACCCGGTCGACCAGACGGTATGCGGGCGTGCGAAGACTGCGCGGCGTCATCGCCACGACCCAACCGCTCCCCGACTCGGTCTCGTGTCCGGTGGGCAGCACATCGACCCGGACGGGTGTGCCATCCGCCGCTGCGAGCGTCACTTCGAACGGCATCGGCCGACGATTCACCGGGATGTCGCCTGCCGGCAAGAAGATCTGCGCCAGGAGTTCGTGGTCGCTCTCGGCGACGAACTCGAACACATGATGTCCGGCGAAGTCCGCAGCGGAGTAGCCGGCCACTCGATCCAACGCTCCGACGGCGTCGACGATGTTTCCGATCTCGTCGATCTCGAGCAGCACACAGCGCAACTGATCGAGGGAGTCGCGACTGATCACACTGTGTGTATCGGCATGCGCAGCGCGAACTCAAGCACCGGTGCCGGGATTGCGTGGACGGCGACCAGTGGCAAACCGGGCCGGCATCGCCACACTGATCATCATGGCAACCACTCCCGTGACCGAGGATCAGGTCATCGACGCACTGCGTCCCGTCGAAGATCCCGAACTGCACCGCTCGATCGTCGACCTCGGCATGTTGAAGGCCGTGCAGATCCGCGAGGACGGCATCGTCGGCGTGCTCGTCGCTCTGACCGTCCCCGGCTGCCCGCTGAAAGGTGAGATCACGAAGCGTGTCTCAGAGGCGGCGACCGAACTCGACGGCGTGGAGTCGATCGATCTCGAGTTCACGGTGATGACCGACGAAGAACGCGAGAACGTCCGCAAGATGGTGCACGGCGACGCCGGCGCATCAGCAGGATCCAACCAGGCGCACGGCCACGCCGAAGGGCGCGAGATCCCGTTCGCCAAGACCGGCTCGAAGACACGCCCGCTGCTCATCTCGTCGGGCAAGGGCGGCGTCGGCAAGTCCACCGTCACCACCAACATCGCTGTCGCACTTGCACAGCAGGGCTACTCGGTCGGCATCATCGACGCCGACATCTACGGCTACTCGATTCCTCGCATGCTGGGCACCGATCGCGACCCGGTCGTGATCGACGAGATGCTGCTGCCGCCCGAGATGTGGGGCGTGCGCTGCATCTCCATCGGCTACTTCGTGCCACAGGGCCAAGCCATCATCTGGCGTGGACCGATGCTCCACAAGGCGCTCGAGCAGTTCCTCACCGACGTGTTCTGGGACGAGCCCGAC
Source organism: Ilumatobacteraceae bacterium (assembly GCA_963797925.1). Lineage (GTDB taxonomy): Bacteria > Actinomycetota > Acidimicrobiia > Acidimicrobiales > Ilumatobacteraceae > Ilumatobacter_A. The sequence continues at coordinate 649,498 of CAWCQZ010000005.1, forward strand.
TTCATCCTGATCGACATGCCGCCGGGCACGGGCGACATCGCTCTGTCGCTGTCGCAGTACCTGCCGCGTGGCGAGGTCTACGTCGTGACGACACCGCAACCCGCTGCTCAGAAGGTCGCCGCCATGTCGGCAGCCATGGCCGAGAAGGTCAACCTGCCGGTGCGTGGCATCATCGAGAACATGTCCTGGTTCACGGGCGACGACGGAAAGCGCTACGAACTGTTCGGTTCGGGCGGCGGCCAGGAACTGGCCGACGACCTCGACGTGCCGCTGCTCGGCAAGCTGCCGCTCGTCCAAGCGACACGCGAAGGCGGCGACGACGGCAAGCCGATCACTGCCGTGGACCCCGAGTCGGAGACGGCGAAGGCCTTCCACGAGATCGCCCGCCAGATCGCCGTCGACATGAAGCCGAAGAAGATCTACTCCGACGCCCTCAAAGTCATCTGACCTTCCGGGACCTGGCTAACCGTCGGACGCCTTCGGAGGGATCAGGTTCATTGCTTCCATTCGGGCACGGTTCGACTGCTCGCGTAGGCGGTTTGCGTTGGCGTCGTCGCCCATCAGGTCGGCGGTGTCGGCGAGCTCGTCGAGCCGATCAGCGGCTGCGGTGAGGCGCTCGACGTCGGTCATGTCAGACATGCGGCGTCGCAAGCACTGCCCGGGTGACGAAGTCGGCGATCTGCTCCGTGTTCCAGCCCAGTCGGCGCAGGTCGAGCACCTCGCGTGGGTCGCTCGTGACGTTCCACATGAACAGCATCATGGTCGTGTCGCCGTCCAACCGTTCCAGCAGCGGCTCGATCTGAGCACAGGCGAAGCTGATCACCGGCTCGCCTTCGTCACGACGCTGCAGGAATCCGGCCGGAGACCGCAGGTGCACGGCGAGCTCGCCGTGCTCCTCGCAGGCCAGGACCCATGCGAGGTTCCACGATGCGAACGCCTCGAGCGGGGTGCTGTCAGCACCGCTCGACTCGGCGAAGAGCTCGGCGGCTCGTATCGGCAGCTGCAGGACGAACGCCCGGATCGCGTCGTCGACGGATGCGAAGTGGCGATAGGCCGTCGCCGTCGAGACCCCGGCCAACCGAGCCACGTCCGCAAGCCGCTCCGGTGGCGCTCCGTGCTCCGCCACCCACTGATTCAGCGCCTCGATGAGTCGTTCGCTGGTCCGCTTCGTATCCGACCGGGTCGACGGCGACCTCCCTGCGAGGGCGCTCAGATCGTCGGATGTCGAGCTCACGACAGGCCACGCTAGCTTTCTTCGAGATGAGACTGTATTCTCATCTTCGCATGATCGAGGCACAGCCGCATTCTTCGTCCACTCCCCGGGTCGCAGCGTTCGATCGATGGATCCGCGGTCGGTTCGTCGACTTGAACACCGAACTCGAGGACCTCTACGCCGCTCGGGACAACCGGTTGCACGTCGACGGCGTCGGCGATCAGGTGAAGGCGACGTTGCTCGAAGAAGGTCGGGAGTTGATCGTCCCGCTGATCGAGGAGGGCAACACCGACGAAGGGTTCGACCGAGCATTCGAGTTGCTCGGCAACGTCGGCTACTACATGGCCGCCTGTCGCCGCCACGAGATCACGGAGCCGTCGCGGGAACGTACGTCGCCGCTGGTCGAGGCGTCCACGCTCGCGTTGCACCTCGGCGCTTCGCTCGGCACCGCACCGCGTTTCGTCACCAGCCACATGGAGACCTACAACCGTGCCGTGAACGGCGTGTACCGCACGTTCACCCACGCCCCCGCCGAAAAGCTGTTCCTCGACCACAACACGCGTGGCGCGTTCGCCTACATGCGCGCCGCCGACGCGTTGGGCCGAATCCATCCGATGGGCGTGTCGCACCCCGCGTCGCTCGACCTCCTCCTGCACGCCCGCGATGCGCTCCGTGACGCGTACGAGATGAACGTCGAACTCGGGAAGGCGCTCGACGTCGATGACTTCTTCTTCCGAGTACGGCCGTACTACAAGCCGTATCGGGTCGGCTCACAGGAGTACCGCGGAGCAAACGCCGGCGACTTCGCTGCGTTCAACCAGATCGACATGCTGCTCGGGCTCTGCAGCCCGACCGATGTGTCCTACAGCCAGGTCGTGGTGGAGAAGTTCCCGTACCTCACACCCGACGAGCAGCGACGACTCCACGAGTCCTTCCGACACCCCAACGTGCTCGACGCGCTGCTCGCTCAGTCCGAACACGCCGACGAGGACTGGTACCAGCGCCACGCTGCCGCCTTCCTCGAAGTCTGCGAAGCGCATGGCCGCGCCGCCGAACATCACCACGAGGACCTGGTCGTGCCGTTCATCAAACGACCGTCCGAGAACATCCCACACGACCAACTGGCCGGGATCACGGCGAGCGGCCCGCCACTCGACGTACTGCTCCGTGCGCTCCGAGGCCTGGTGGACCGTCGACTCGCCACGGACCGCCACGACATCCCCACCCGGCACGCCGACATCGCCGCACTGCGAGGACTGGTCACATGACCGTCGGCGCCGACCGCTTCGTCGCTCACGACGGCGCGTATCTCCTGAGCCACTCGATCGGCCTGCCGGTCCGCCGGTCGCGGGTCGTCCTCGACGGATATCTCGAGACGTGGGAGACGCACACGGCTGATGCATGGCCGCGCTGGCTCGACGGCATCGAACGTTTCCGGGCCGCGCTGGCTGGTCTCCTGTCGACCGAGAGCGCCGCGATCTGCCCACAGAGCAACGTGTCGAGCGGGCTGACCAAGTTGCTCGACTCGCTACGCGCAGGCTTCGACCAGCCGCGCATCCTGATCAGCGACGACGCGTTCCCCTCACTCGGGTTCGTGTGCGATCGCTCCGGCTACGACGTGCGCTACCTCCCGCAGGACATCGACGTGACGGATCCGTCGGCTTGGACTGATCATCTGGACGGGGTCGACATCGCGGTGATCACCCACGTCCATTCGAACACCGGCGAGTGCGTGCCGGTCCGCGAGGTCGCCGATGCGGTCCATGCGGCTGGCGCACTGGCGGTCGTCGACGTCGCACAATCCGTCGGGATCATCCCGATCGACCTCGGCGACTGGGCGGTCGACGCCGTGGTCGGGTCGTGCGTGAAATGGCTGAGCGGTGGCCCGGGTGCCGGGTGGTTGTGGGTCTCGAGCGATGTCATCGAACGGTCCCGACCGACCGATGTGGGCTGGTTCTCCCACGAGCAGCCGTTCGAGTTCGACATCCACGACTACCGGGACGCCCCCGATGCGCTGCGCTTCTGGGGTGGCAGCCCGACCGTTCTGCCGTTCCTGCTCGCAGCGCACTCGATCCAGACGATCGACGCGATCGGGGTCCAGACCGTCCGCGAGCACAATCTCGCTCTCACCGACCATCTCGTCGCCGAGTTGGGCGACGGCGTCACGAGCCCACACGACCGTGCGCGCCGGAGTGGAACGGCGATCGTTCGCGCTGATCCGTCGATCGTCGACGAACTCTCGGCACGTGGGATCGGTGTCGACCACCGCGCCGACGGCATCCGCGTCTCGCCTCACGTGCACACGACCATCTCGGATCTCGACGCGCTGGTCGACACACTTCGCAACACGTCCGACCGGCACGCCCCTTGCGCCGACGCGTGAGGTCGTCCCGGCTCTTGGCGTCCACGACCTCACGCGTTCGTCCGCGGCGGGTCCGTTCTGGCACGGTGAGCAGATGGAACTGAAAGATCGAGTGGTCGTCGTCACCGGTGGTGGATCCGGGATCGGTGAAGCAATCGCGCACGCCGCCCACGCCGAGGGAGCGAGTCACGTCGTCGTGGTGGACCTCGACGGCGGCGAAGCCGAGCGGGTTGCAGCTGCGATCGGCGAAACGGCAACGGCCGCGGCGGTCGACGTGAGCGATGAAGCAGCGATCGTGGCCCTCGTGGAGGCGACGGAAGCAGCCCACGGACCGATCGGCGCGTTCGTCTCGAACGCCGGATTCGTCACCGTTGCCGGGCTGGAGGACTCCAACGACGCGATCCAGAAGATGTGGGACGTTCACTGCATGTCCCACATCTACGCCGCACGCGCCGTGGTCCCGTCGATGATCGCCAACGGTGGCGGCTACCTGCTCAACACGGCATCGGCGGCCGGTCTGCTCACCCAGATCGGATCGCTCGCCTACTCGGTCACCAAGGCCGCAGCGGTGTCGATCGGCGAATGGCTGTCGATCACGCATCATCATCAGGGCATCCGCGTGTCGGTGTTGTGCCCCCAGGCCGTACGTACGAACATCGTGAAGAACAGCCCGGACAACGTCGACGGGGACGCCGGCGACTTCGAAGGGGGCGTGGCGTCGGGCGACGGCGTCGTGGAACCCGACGAGGTGGCGCAGCTGTGCATCGACGCGATGCGCGACGAACGTTTCCTCGTGCTCCCTCACCCGGACGTCGCCACCTATGCCGAACGCAAGGGCACGGATCGCGACCGTTGGCTCGCCGGGATGCGACGCTTCCAGTCCGCACTCCACGCCGACGGCCCGCTGCCCGGCGACGCAATGGCGCCGAAGCTCTGACCGAGGGCGACGCACCGTGACCGACGCCTCTCCGCTGCTCGGCGCCTATGCGGCGAAGCAATGCCCGGTCCGCCTCTTCCGCCAGTACGACCCCACGGAGATCGCCGACGCTGCCCCGCCCGACGACGATCTGCAGCAATTGTTCGATGACGGCATCGCGTTCGAGATCGACGTCGTCGCAGAGATCGTTCGACTCCACGCTCCGGACGAGGTGGTCGTCATTCCCGGGCGGGACGAGCTGGATCACGAGGAGCGCCGCGAATTGACCCGCGCCGCGCTCGACGCGTCGACACCGATCATCTGCGGAGCGCTGATGGAACCGGACGCCGACGCCCGGCGGCTCGGCGAGATCGACATCCTCGTGTCGACCGGACGGACCGTGAGTGGTTCGGGTCGGCCGGAGTACCGAGCGATCGACGTCAAGTCGCACCGCTGCACCAAGAACCTCGACGACCCTGCGGATCTCGATGGCGGAGTCACCGACCTCCATCTGCTGACCCCCGGTGTCGTGTCGGGGCTGGAACCGAAGTACCGCGAAGACGACTGTCTTCAGCTCGCCCACTACCACCGGCTCCTGCAAGCCACAGGACACGCCGAAACCAACGACGACACGCACGCTGTGAGCGGTGGAATCCTCGGATCCGAGAGCGTCGTGGCATGGTTCGACCTGCAACGGCCGCAGTGGGCGACGATCACTCCGCAGATCGTGCGAGGCGACGACGGCGAATCCATCGGCTATCACCGTCGTGGCCGCTCGACGAAACGCACGACGCTCGACCGTTACGACTTCGAGTTCGCGTTTCGTCTGAAGGTGGTCGACACCGCACTCCAACGAGTCGACCGATCAGTCGAGCCGATCGTCCACCCGGTCAAGGTCAAGGAATGCCTCCGCTGCGATTGGCGCGACGTGTGCGACGCCGACATGCGCGAACGCGACGACGTCAGCCTCGTGAAGAGCGTCGGATATCCCGAGTGGCGAGTTCATCGATTCATGGGTGTCGACACGTGCTCACAGCTCGCCGAACTGGATCCCGACGAAGCGGTCGAGCGATATGCCGACACACCTCTCACCGAGACGGCGCTGCGAACACAGATCAACGAGGCTCGTTCTGCGGTGGCGGGTCGGCCGATCGTTCGACCGACCTGGGACGAAGCAGCCGTCCCGCGTGGCGATCTCGAGATCGACCTGGACATGGAGAACGCCGACCACGTGTACCTGTGGGGCGCCCTCCTCTCGAAGGTTCCGGCCGACTGGCCCGAAGCCGCCGGGTCGTACGTGGCGTTCGCATCATTCGATCCGCTCGACGAATTCGGCGAGCGGGCGCTCGCAGGCAGGCTCTGGGCCTGGCTTCGCGACCTGCTCGATCGCGCCGACGACGAAGGGCTCACGGTTCGCGTCTACTTCTACAGTGCGGTCGAGACCACGATGTTGCGCAGGCTCGTTCCATCGGACGACCTCGAAGCAGTCGTCTCGTCCGATCGCTGGGTCGACCTGTTCCCGCTGATGAAGCAGAAGTTCTGGAGCAACTGGGGACACGGACTCAAGATCACCGCGGCTGCGTCGGGATTCGCCTGGCGCGACGACGACCCGGGCGGCTACGCCAGCATGCAGTGGTACGCCGATGCGATGGACGACGTCGAACGAGACGCCAACATCGAGCGGATCCTCGCCTACAACGAAGACGACTGCCGCGCCACCGCCGCCCTGCGAGACCCGATGACGTGATCGCCCACGTCCCGAAACCGACGATGGACTGGTGGTGTCTCGTCGATACCACCACGTCATGGCCAGGCAGTCACACGCCGACGCGCTCGAACGTCTCGGGCAGTGACCACGCGCATCGCGACGATGACGTCGACGAACTCGCCATCGAGGCCACTGTCACCGACGTCGACGTCGCATGGATCTCCGCACGACGTCGAGAGCGCACGTCGTCGAACTCGTAGGTTGGCGTCGTGGACATCGTCGCGAAGTACCGATTCGACCGGATGGTGGCCGACGCGCTCGATGACCTTCCCGACGAGCTGCAACACGTCCTCGACAACGTGGTGATCCAGGTCGTCGACCGAAACCCGGACGAACCCACGTTGCTCGGGCTCTACGAAGGCGTGCCGCACACCGAGCGGACGGGACACGAGGGCCCCGACGTCGTGTCGATCTATCGAGCCGCGTTGTGCGAGATGTGCGAGGACCTCGACGACCTGATGGACGAGGTCTACGTCACGGTGATTCACGAAGTCGCCCACGCCGCCGGCATCGACGACGACCGGCTGCACGAACTCGGCTGGGGTTGATGGCCGGCGTCGTCGCCGTCGTGACAGCGCCTGCGGTCGGCGCCGCGATCGCACATCCGGACGGGCGGGTCGAAACCTTCGATGCGGTCGATGCGCCGGCGCGGTTGGCGAAGATCGAGGCCAGCGGCGCCCGATGGGTGTGGTGGGACAAAGCGACGGCTGCGGCGCTCATCGGCATGGGCGTGGTGCCGGCACGATGCTGGGATCTCGCGGCCGTTCACCGGATTCTCGTCGGCGGCTGGCGCAGCGGGCCCGAACGCATCTGGGCGGCCGCTCGCGGCCTGGACACGTCGTCGATTCCGACGCTCCAGCCCGTCGACCTGTTCACCCAGGCCGTCGACGCGGGCGACCCGGAGCAACCGGTCGGCCTCGACGGACACCTTCGCCCCGAATGGGTGCAAGGTGCGTGGACCGAGTCGACGGATCGCTTGGCCGAGTGGGCCCGACTCGTCGCTCAGGTGCAGCACGCACAGGCCGAACAACTCGCGGAGCGCCGAGGCGACGAGTCGGATGCGCAGCATCGCCATCGCCAGGTCACCGCGCTCTCCGAATCGGCCGCCGAGATCGTGTGCGCCGAACTCGAGCTGGGCGGCCTGCCGTTCGACCGCACGGTCGGCGAAGAGATCATCGCCGGGTTCGTCGGAAGGCGACCGCTCGATGCAGCGGACGAGCAGGTCGTGCTGGCCGAGCTCGACGCACCGGTGATCGCTCACCTCCCGCCGGACGCCGTCGTCGACCTCCGCAGCCCGGATCAGGTGAAGTCGCTGTTGCGTCGCGCCGGCATCGAGGTGCCCGACACTCGCGCATGGCGCCTCGAAGCGCTCCGCGCCGAGCATCCGATCGTCGACGCACTGTTGACCTGGCGACGAGCCGAGCGGATCCGGACGACGTTCGGATTCCCGTGGCTCGATGACAACGTGGGCGCGGACGGTCGGCTCCGCGGGCGGTGGTCCGGGTCCGACGGTGCGGCCGGGCGGATGACGGCGACCGCTGGTCTGCACAACATGCCGTCCGAGATGCGACCCGCAGTCGCTGCCGAGGACGGATACGTCTTCGTCCGCGCGGACCTCGGCCAGATCGAACCGCGGGTGCTCGCTGCCGTCTCCGGCGACCCACTGCTCGCCGCGGCGACGCAGGAGGACGACATGTACGCGCCGGTCGCTCAGCGGTTGCGGGTGGAACGCGAGATCGCGAAGGTCGCCGTGCTCGGAGCGATGTACGGCCAGACCACCGGCAAGGGAGCCGAAGCGTTGCGCGGGCTGGAACGGGAGTACCCGGTTGCGATGGGCCACCTGCGAACCGCCGACGAAGCGGCGCAGGGCGGACACGATCTGTGGACCTACGGCGGGCGTCGGATCCGCATGTCGGGTCGCGTCTCGGATCTGGTCACCGAGGACATGAGTGACGGCGACGTCCGCTCCAGGGCGGCGGCCCGGGGCCGCTACGGACGCAATGCGATCGTGCAGGGCGCAGCGGCCGAGTTCTTCAAGACCTGGGCGGTCCTCGTGCGGGCGCGGGGCGCTGCGATCGGCGCACGTGTGGTGCTGTGCCTCCACGACGAACTCGTCGTGCACACCCTGGTCGGAGCCGCAGATGCGACACGCGACCTCGTCGACGCCTGCCTCCAGGAAGCGGCGGTGCGCTGGGCTCCGCCGACCGACGTCCGGGTGCGATTCGTGGCCGACACGAGCGTGATCGAACGCTGGTCCCAGGCCAAGTGAATGCACCAGCGCGCAAGGAGGCGACAGTTCGGGATCGAACCGGTAGTTTCCCAACCGTGAGCGACCACGGCCTGCCTCCTCCCCCGCCCCCGTTCACAACTCCACCCGGATCATCGACGGCCTCGCCAGGCGGAACGCGTCCGACCGGCGACGCGGCTACCACAAGTGGTTCGGTGCCGCCACCGCCACCACCCCGCCGGGCTCACCGCCCCGTCCGGGTACGTTGCGTTCCAGAACGCTCCGACCCCGTCCGGCCAGCTGCAGCGGGTGGGTGGCCTGGCGAAGTGGGCGATGATCGCCACGGCGATGTCCGGCCTCGTCGGCATCGTCTCGACCGTGCTCGTGATCCCGGTCCTCGACAAGGCGTCCGGCTTCGTCGACGGCTCGGTCACCGACGACGAGTTCAACGACGCCTACCTGCCGAGTCAGCTGCTGTCGACGCTCGGCACGGTCGTCAGCCTGGCCGCCGGTGTGTTCACGATCCTGTGGATGTACCGGGTCGCCGCCAACCTTCGCGCCTCTTTCGCGAATGACGACATTCGCTCCGGTGTTCGCCGTGGTCGGCTGGATGCTGCCGCCGTTCCTCTACGTTCTGCCGTTCCTGATCCTGCGCGAATTGTGGAAGGCGAGCGATCCGGGCACACCCGTCGCCGACGAGGGTTGGCGCCGACGCCCGGTGACGCCGCTGCTGCACCGTCTGGTTCATCGTCTACGGCATCGTCCCAGCCGCCCTGCAGGCGGTCACCGCCTATGCGACGGTCAGGTCACTGCTCGATGGCGGCGTCAGCGCAGCCAACAGCACTCGCGTCACCGCCGAAGCGCTCGACGCTTCGGGCTGGTACACCGTCGCCGCCGGTGTGGTGACCGCCGTCGCCGCGGTGATCTGGATCATGTTCGTCAAACAACTGACCGCCCGACACGTCCAATTGACGGGCGAAACCTGATCGGAAGCGAAGCAGCGTGGGGAAGCCCGACATCATCTATCTCGTTCGTCATGCCAAGGCCGGCGAACGTCGCGTCTGGGACCGGAGACGACCGCGACCGGCCGCTCAGCAAGCGCGGTTGGCGACAGTCCGAGGCCGTTGCGAAACGGCTCGCCAAGCACGGAGCGACCGCGCTCTACTCGAGTGGCTACATCCGGTGCGTGCAGACGCTCGAGCCGCTCGGCAAGCTGATCGGTGCGGACGTGCAGGCCGAACCGACGCTTGCTCGAGTACGAACCGTTCGAGCCGGTGCTCGAATTGCTCGGCGAGGTCGAGAACGGTGCGGTGCTGTGCAGCCACGGCGACATCATCCCGGCCACGATCCAGGCGCTTCAGCGACGCGGCATGGAGATCGACAGCACCTGCCGACTGGGGCAAGTCGAGCGTCTGGGTGCTTCACCGCAAGGGATACGAAGATCACCAAGGGCAAGGTCTGGCCTGCCCCCTGCTGAACCGGTCGGACGCGGACGTCAGCCGTCGGTTGCGGCGCGGATCTCGTGCGGCGAAGCTCTCGATGAGCCCGCGACGTCGGCCGGCGGATCGCGGGCTCGCACTCCTCGACGAACGGCAGTGCAGCGTCGGCGTCGCCGCGGAAGTTGAACTCGATGATCGCCGACGAAGCAGTACGGGTCGGCGTAGGTCGGATCGACTCGGATCGCCTGTTCGAGCGCCACCAAGCTCAGACCGACTTGGTCCTCGTCGATGTCGTCGACGTCTTCGACCGCAGCACGGGCGCCACCAACGCCGTGGTCCAGCCGACGTAGGTCCGTGCTTCGGCGTTGTCGTTGCCGCGGACGATCTCCTCTTGGTCGACACGGCATGAACAGCTCGTTGCGCACGCGACGAAGTCACCTCCGCCGAGTGCAGCGCGAGCGCTCGCCAGCGTGGTGCGTGTGTCGTCGCCGGGGTGAACCCCGTGATCTCGTCGTTCACGCCACGCTCACCGAACGCCGAGGCCAGGGCTGCAGGCGACGCCACGGACGAACGCCACGACGGCGAGCCACACGCAGCGATCGTGCGCTTCCAGTTCACGCGACGCCTTCGGGGCGAGGGCACGTCGACCGTTCTCGATCTGGCGCAGCACCGACGGCGGCACGCACGGTGTAGCCGTCCTTCAGCGTGTCGTAGTCGTCGTCGTCCACGTCGCCGGCGGCGCGTTCGCGTTCGAGGTCCTTCAGCGATCGGAGCAGGTAGCGACGCTCCTCCTCCAGTTCGGCGAGCCGGTCGAGTCGCCGGCCGGACCGGATCGACGGGACGTTCGGCACCGCCCTGGGCTCGATCGACTCGGGCTCGGACTCGGGCCGATCGGACGCGAGTCCTCGGGACGATCGTCGGTCACGGTCAGACGTCGTGCCCTCGACCGGCGTCGTGATCGAATCGGCGGCGAGCGCGGCGTCGACGAGCGCCCGGTCGATCGGCTCGGTCGGGTCGGCGAGACCTGCTGCCTCGCGCCGCCAGCGACGGAACGCGAGGATCAGACCGGTCACGCCCGACCACGAACCCGACCGCCGGCAGCGCCCACACCAGCGCGTCGAGGCCCGAGGTCGCTCGGGCACGAGCAGCAGTTCGCCGTCGTTGCGGGTCGTCGATGAAGGTGACGATCTCGTCGTCGGACAGTTCGTTCGCTCGAACGAGGTCGGTTCGACCTGGTTGCGGAGCGCTGCGCGACGCGTTGTTCTGCGACTCGAAGACGCTCTCGCCGTCGCAGACCGGGCATGCGATCCGCTGGGTGATCTGGTCGACCCGATCCTCTGGCTCTGCGGACCACGTCGAACGGGTCGCGCCGACGACGAGGAACGCCACGACCACGACGAGCATCAGCGATCCATCCCGGCCACGACTTGAGCTTGCTGTTCAGTGGGCACTCATCACGCGACGGCCTCTCGGAGCCTGCTGGATGCGTGACACTCAACGCGTTCAGCCGTGACCTCACCCTGGAATCGCCGGAGCTGGACGACACCCTGCGGGTCGATGATCCAGGTCTCGGGCACGAGGTTCACACCGAACGCCACCGGGATCACGTCGTCGGTCGGAGTAGATGACCGGCCAGTCACCGCCGTTCTCGCTCGAAGAACTCCTCGACGTTCTCCTGCGTGTCTCCGAAGACGACCGAGTAGAACTCGGCGCCCTGCGGACCGAGCGTGTTGCCTGCTGCTCGACGAACTCGACCAGTTCGGGGTGCTCGGCGATGCAGGGGACGCAGACGGACTGGAAGAAGTTGAGCACGACCCAGCTGCCCTTGCGACGAGACAGATCGAACGGCGTGCCGTCGCCGAGTACGCCGACGGCCTCGGGCGCCGGACGACCGATCAGCGACGATTGGGCCGGGGTCCGCTGCTGTCGTCCGGGTCGGCTGCCGACGAACAGCACGACGAGCCCGATCAGCACCGCGAGCGATGCCGAGCGCGATGAAGGGTGCGAGCCGGCCGCCGGATCGTCTGCTCGTCTCGGCATCCGTCGCGTCCTCGGCGTCCGGATCGCCTCGTGCGAGATCGTCACTCATCGCTCACATCTCCGTCCACGACGACGAGTTCTTCGTCGTCCTTCGTGATCGGCGGGCCGTCCGCCGAGATCGGGGCCGACACCGCGTCGGTCGCCTTGCGACGCTTCGACCCCGGGAACGCCGCCAGCAGCGTGCCGATCGCCATGATCAGACCGCCGATCCACAGCCACAGGATCATCGGCTTGATGAACACTCGGATGATCGCCGTGTCGTCGCCTGGCTCCGCTCCCGGCTCCGAGCGTCAGGTAGACGTCCTTCGCCAGGCCGGTGCGCACCGACGGAGTTCCGACGGTCTGCCCGATGTTCAGGTAGGTCGTGATCGCCGGGCTGTAGACCTGCTCGCCGTCGAGCAGCACGTTGGCCTTCAGTGCACGCTCGCTCTCGGCGTCGTTGATCTCGACCGTCGACCGACTCGCAGTTCGAACGTGTGCGCCGCCCCACTCGACGACCTCGCCCGTGACTCGAGTTCGAGCGTGGCGGAGTGCGTGAAGCTGTTCGACGCCGCCAGCGCGACGGCGATCATGATCACGCCGAGGTGCACGACCATGCCGCCGTTGGCACGGCCGACGAAACCGCGCCAACCCTGGCGGCGGGTCGCGAGCACGATCTGGCGCAGGGCCGCACCGGCGGCGAACCCACCGAGTCCGAACGCGACGAGCGGAGCCCATCCGGTCGCTCCGACGAGCACGGAGAACACGAGCGCTCCGACGCCGCACCAGGCGGGCCAGAACAGGCGGGTCGTCAGCAGTTCCTGGCTCGCCTTGCGCCACGGCAGCACCGGCGCCACGGCCATGAGGAACAGCATCACGATGCCGATCGGCATGCGACAGTCGGTCGAAGTACGGGGCGCCGACGACGGTGCGTCGGTCCTGCAGCGCCTCGACCAGCAGCGGGAAGACGCGTGCCGAGCAGCACGACGAACGCGAACACGGTGAACAGCACGTTGTTCGCGAGGAACGCGCCCTCACGACTGAGCGGCGAGTCGATGGTTCCGGGTGAGCGCAGGCGGTCGCCGCGCCAGGCGATCAGCCCGAGCGACACGACGACGATCACGACGAAGCCGCCCAGCAGCCACGAGCCGACCGGCCCGTCGCCGAATGCGTGGACCGAGTTGATCACGCCCGAACGGGTGAGGAACGTGCCGAGGATGGTGAGCGCGAACGTGGACGATGAGCAGGCTGAGGTTCCAGACACGCAACATGCCGCGTCGCTCCTGGACGAGCACCGAGTGGATGTAGGCGGTGCCGGTGAGCCACGGCAGCAACGACGCGTTCTCGACCGGGTCCCACGCCCACACACCGGACCAGCCGAGCACCTCGTAGCTCCACCAGCCGCCGAGCAGGATGCCGATCGTGAGGAACGCCCACGAGAACAGCGCCCAACGGCGCGTCTCCATCAGCCAACCTTCGCCGAGTCGACCGGTGATCAGCGCAGCGATCGCGAAGCGCGAACGGCACGGTGAAGCCGACGTAGCCGAGGTACAGGATCGGCGGGTGGAACAGGACCAGGATGTGGTTCTGCAGGAGCGGGTTCGGGCCTGGACCGTTGAAGTCGACGTCGAACCGGAGCGCCGGCTTGCGAACGCGTCGGCGGGTCCGAAGCTGAGGATCGCGAAGAACGCCGGTGACCACGAACATCACCATCAGGGCCCAGCCCGACGAGTTCGTCGTCGCTGCGTTTGCGGAATCGCCAGGCGACCGCGGCGGTGAAGCCGGCGAGCGTGAGCACCCCAGAGCAGGATCGAGCCTTCGAGCGCCGACCACATCGCGGCGATGTTGTACAGCACCGGGGTGTCTGCCGAGCCGACCTGCTGGATGTACGCGATCGAGAAGTCGCGGGTGATCAGCGCCCGCTGCATCATGATCACAGCGAGCACCGAGCCGGCTGCAGCCATCCACGCGTACACGCGGGGCCTGCTTCAGCAGCCGGCGGTCCGTCTGCCACACCCCGATCACGATCGTCGAGCGCGCCGATCACCGACGCCGCCAGCATCAGCAGCAGCCCGGCACGCCCGAGCGCAGAGTTGAGTGATGCAGCGATCATCGTTGCACCCGAGGACCGCTCATGCTGCGTCGGCGGGGCATTCGGCGTCCGCGTACTCGTCGGCTTCGGCGAGGTTCTCGTCGTTCACTGCGACGTACTCGTCGGAGTGCTTCACCTCGACGACGGTCGCCTTCGAGCTTGCCGTCGTCGGATCTCGCCGTGGACGACGACCGGGATGCACTCCTTGAAGATGCCGCCCGGGATGCCGTCGTAGTTCACGCCGATCTCGGCGTCACCGAAGGCCATCGTGAACACGGTGACACCCGGGACCGACTTGTCGATCGTGCCGGCGTCGACGGTGCCCTGGAGACGGATGCGGCGGCCTTCCTCGCAGCCGTCTCGCGTGCCGACCTCGTCGACGTTGCAGAAGTAGTCGACGGCATTGTTCAAGCCCTGGGTGATGATCACGCCGCCACCGACGAAGACGAGTGCCGAGCACGATCATCGGCACGATGTTGCGCTTCTTCTTCGGGGTGACGATGCCGTCGTCGCCGGGTCCGCTTCGCGGGGTCAGGTCCATGTCGCTCATGCTGCGTGTCCCATCGTGGCTGGTCAGGTCCAGTACTTGTCGTCGTCGGGGACCTGTTTTCCGAGCTTTCTCCCGGTGGAGACCAGGCGCCATGCGATCGCTCCGATCGTACCGAACGTGATCACATAGCTCCCGACGATGAACCCGGCGTCTTCGAACAGGGCGATCATCGTGTGGCTCCTTCGGCTCGGCGTTCGGCAAGTGCGAGGTCGAGGCCTCGATCGTCGATCTGATCCTCCATCGCCAGGATGCGCGTGCGATGCAGGATCAGCCAGACGTACAGCAGCGAGAAGGCGACGAGTCCGACGACCACGCTGAAGAACATGATGCCGTCGATGTCGGCGTCGAGATCGGTGTCGAGGATGGTGGCCTCCTGGTGCAAGCTGCGCCAGATCCGCACGGACCAGTGCACGAGTGGCAAGAGCAGCACACCGAGCAGACCGATCACTGCGGAGCGCTTCGCCCGCTGGTGATGCGATCCGTCGAGGCGGCGGACAGCGAGATAGCCGATGTAGGTGACGAACAGCAGTGCCGTGGTGGTGAGGCGGGCATCCCACTGCCAGAACACGCCCCACGTGAGGCGGCCCCAGAGCGAACCGACGATCAGCGTGAGCCCGACGAAGACCACGCCGATCTCGGCCGATGCTCCGGCGAGGCGGTCCCAGCCGAGCGAGTGCTTCTTCGTGAACATGTAGAGCCCGGAGGACACTGCGGTGACGACGAACGACAGGTACGCGACCCAGATCGTCGGCAGGTGGATGTACATCAGCCGGACCGATTCGCCCTGGTTGGCGTCTGCCGGCGAGAAGACGAAGGCGAACAGCACCAGCCACGTCATGGCGACGAGGACGGCGATGCCGATCGCCCGAGTGGCCTTCGTGCCCGTCGACCGGGTCGCGACGACACCGTCCGTCGTGGTGGCGGTGCCGGTCTCGTTGGGGTCGAGCGTCGTCATGTCCTGCCTTCTCCGTCGTTCGTGCTGCGGTTGCTATTCGTCGATGAGCGGGCCGAATGCGAGGGCACCACCGACACCGAATGCCACCGCGAAGACCGTCAGCAAGCCGACCCACTGCCAGCCGTCCGACAACTCCGCCATGCCGGTGCCGAGGGCGGATTCCACCGCTCTCGTCGCCCCGATCAGGACGGGCGCAACCGCTGGAAGGGTGAGCAGTGGGAGCAATGTCTCACGGCCCTTCGATCCGGCGGCCAAGCCTCCGTACAGCGTACCGACCGCGGCCAGACCGCACGTCGCGGAGACCAGAGTGGTGACGAGCAACACAAGGCCGTCGAGCGGGATCGTCTCGGCGTAGAGGACGACTGCAGCGAAGAGCAGCACGACTTCCAGGACCAGCAGTTGGATGACGAGCCCGGTCGCCTTGCCGAAGAAGATCGCCCGAGCGTCCACCCCGGCCACACGCATCGCGTCGAGCGCTCCGTCGTCGCTCTCCACTGCGAACGCCCGCTGGACCAGGAGGAGCAGGCTGAACATGGTCGCCAGCCACACCAGGCCGGGCGCAACGAGTTCCAACACATCGGTGTTCGCATCGAGCGCGAAACCGAAGATGATCATCGTCACGCCTGCGAACGGGAGCACCTGGTTCGTCAGCACCCGACTGCGGCGCTCGATCTGCAGGTCCTTCTTCGCGATCAGCCATGCGATCCGCACGGACTTCATCGTGCACCGTCCATGTGGACCTGGCCGGCAACGACGTCGACGATCCGCGTCGCGAGCGACTCCGCACGATCCAACTCGTGACTGGCGACGAGGATCGTCGCGCCGGCACCCGCCGCTTGTCGCAGTGTCGCATCCAGTTCGTCTCGACCGCGCTGGTCGAGACCGGCATGAGGCTCGTCGAGCAACCACAGTCGTGCGCGACGTGCGACCAGGCCGGCCAGCGCGGTTCGTCGCTTCTGACCAGCCGACAGCTTGTTCACCGTGACGGCCGCCAGCCGGTCGGCGACACCCATTCGTTCCATCGCGGCAGCGATCTCGCCGTCGCTCGCACCGACCGTGGCACCCCAGAATCGGACGTTCTCGCGCACCGTGAGATCGCCGTAGAGTCCGTTCTGGTGGCCGAGCAGGCCGACGTGCGGCCGAACGCCTTCCCGATCGGTGACCAGGTCGTGACCCATCACGACGGCGTCACCTCGGATCACCGGCAGCAGGCCGGCACACAAGCGGAGCAAGGTCGTCTTGCCCGCCCCGTTCGGTCCGCGAAGCAACACGATCTCGCCCGAATCGACACGCAGCGTGGCCCCCGAGAGTGCCGGAAACTGGCCGAGCGTGGCGACCACGTCGAGGAGATCGATCACCGGCTTCGACGCGGGACGGTCGGACGAGGGACGGCCTACGTCGCCGCCTTGCTCGTTCCCGATCGATGACACGGCTCCACGCTATTGCTCCGACCCCCGATCGTCTCGAAACGCCATCTCGAAAACAGCAGCGCCGGCGACTCATTTCGAGGCGAGCGGGCCACTACCGTCTGCAGGCGATGACGGAGATCGAGACACCGCAGGGCAGTCGTGCTCCACACGGCGCGCCCGCGGCGCGAGCGGTGAGCCGACGCCGACGCGAGTCATCTCACGCCCGGTAGCGACCACGTCCGACACCGACGGCACCGTCCACATCGATCGATCGGGTCCCGTGAACGGTCGCCAACTCACCCGCGGCGGCCGCGTGCGCAAATGGGACCGCGAGCCACTGCCCAAGGACTGGCGCTTCTACGTCGGCAACGTCGGCAAGACCCTGATCGCCGTCGGGCTGTTGATGTTCAGCTTCGTCGGCTACCAGCTGTACGGCACCGCCATCGAGACCGCTGCAGCACAGAGCGAGCTCGAAGACGAGTTCGCGGCAGCAGTTGTCGCTCGTCGAGCCGGCCGCACCCGACTTCGTGGCCGGAGCGGACAGCGGTGCCGTCTCAGACGTCGTCACCACCGATGCACCCGAGACGGTCGACGACTCGACCGGAGACGTCGATGCCCCCGGCGAGGACGAACCCACGGCGTCGGACGTCGACGTCAGCGAGCCTGCCGCCGTGCCCGTCGAAGCTCAGAACATCCCGACCGATCTCGAGAACGGCGACGCGATCGCCAAACTCGAGATCCCGCGCATCGGCCTGAACGACATCATCGTCGCGGGCGTCGAGACCGGTGACCTCAAACGCGGCCCCGGCCACTTCCCCGACACACCGCTCCCCGGCCAGCTCGGCAACTCCGCCATCGCCGGACACCGCACGACCTACGGCCAGCCGTTCCGCAACGTCGATCAGCTGCAAATCGGCGACGAGATCCGGGTCACGACCCTCAGTGGCGTCTTCGTCTACAAGGTCACCGGGCAGACCATCGTCGAGCCATCCGAGTACGAGGTGGTGGCAACGACCAATCCGAACGTCGCCAACCTGACCCTCACCTCCTGCCACCCGGTCTTCACCGCGCGACAACGGATCGTGATCTTCTCCGAACTCGACCGCACGGAATCGGCACCCGTCGGGCAACCCGTCATCAACTACGGCCGACCCGACGCTGTCGAAGCACCGTCGGAGATTCCCGGCGACCTCGACCTCCCGACCGGCGACGACGAGGTCGACGCCACGGTCGATCCGTCGGTGCCCGTCGAAGGTGGCGACAGCACCGGCTCGCTGACCGACGAAGCATCCGCCGCCGATCAGCTCGGCTCGGTCGCTGTGAACGAAGGGATCGCCGATGCGTTCTCCGACGGCTGGTTCAGTGACCCGGGCGCCAACCCCCAGGTCGGCATCTGGGGCGCGATCCTCGGTGCGATCGCGATCGCGGCCTACGCGATCAGCCGGCGTTTCCGACGCGATCTGCTCGGACTGGCCGTTGGACTGATCCCGTTCACGTTGGCGCTGTACTTCTTCTTCCAGAACGTCAACCGCCTCCTCCCCCCGAACTTGTGAGACGAGATCAGATCGCCCGATGCCGGCGTTGGCCCTCACCGCTCACTGACGGAAGTCAGCTCGGGTTCATGCCGCCTTGGCCTCGAACGATCTGATCTCGTCTCAGCGAGTTGACGTCCCGGGGTCGCTGGGGCGCGATTCTCAGTGGCGGGGTCGGCTCGTTGTTGCCCGTTTGCTCCGGCGCGGAGACCGACTACTGGCCGGTGAAGGTGGGGCGGCGCTTCTCGAGGAAGGCGGTGCGGCCCTCGTCGGCGTCGGCACTGGCCCATGCGGCCGTGCGGAGCGACTCGAAGTCATCGTCGACGCCAGATGCCCCGGCTTCGAGCGCGACCTTGTGCGCCTGCATCGTCAGCGGGGCGAGCGAGGCCAGGCGTTGCGCCCACGCCATCGCGTCGTCCACGTCACCGAGGCGATGGATCCCACCCGATGCGTGCAATTCCGCAGCGGTCGACGTCTCGGCAGCGACGAGCATCGCCCGTGCCGTCGACGGCGAGAACTCCGCAGCGAGCCGTCGCACCGTCCAGTGGTCGACGACCAGGCCGAGCTTCGCGGCCGGGATGCCCAGCACGCTGTCGGGCGTCGCGATGCGCAGGTCGCAGGCCACGACCAGTTGCGTGCCCGCACCGAGCGCCGGGCCGTCGATCGCGGCGATCACCGGAACGCCGAGTGAGCCGAAACCGCGCAACATGCGTCCCAGGTCGGTCGCGAACTGACCTTCCTCGACTCCGGTGAGGTCGGCACCAGCACAGAATGCGGGAGGGGCTCCGGTCAGTACGACGACACGCACGTCGTCGAGCGACCGCGGCGGCGACACGTTCCTGCGCTTCGACGATCTCGAGGATCGTCGCGTGGTCGAGAGCGTTGCGGCGCTCCGGACGATCGAGTGTGATCAGTTCGACCCGGTCGTTTCGTTCCACCCGCAACATGTCGCCGTACGCTACGCGCTTCTTATGGCAGCAGACGAGAGCATCACCGCGCCGACCGATCCGGTGCTGATCAAGCGGGCCAAGATCGCCAAGTGGACGTTGCTCGCCAACCGCGTCGGCTACCTCTTCGTCGCTCTCGCACTGGCGCTGTTCATCATCGCCTTCGCCGTCGGATTCAGCTCGGTGATGGCAACGCTCGTGCTGATCTCGTTCTTCATCGGCTTCGCGCTCCTCCTCCCGTCGATCATCCTCGGTTGGGCCGTCAAGGCAGCCAATCGCGAGGATCACGAGCGCCGTCGGTGACACACGCCGACCGCCCGACAGCCTGGTCCACGAACCCCATCGGAGCGGTTACCATCTGGTAACAATGTCTCAGCGACTCCCCGCCACCGCACGACGCGAGCAGATCCTCGACGTCGCGTTGAACGTCTTCGCCGACGCCGGCTTCCACGGCGCGTCGATGAACGACATCGCTGTCGCCGCCGGCGTGACCAAGCCGGTGCTGTACCAGCACTTCGACTCCAAGCGCGACCTCTACAAGGCCCTGCTCGACGACGTCGGCAACCGACTGCTCGAACAGATCGCGAAGGCCACGGCCGAAGCAACCGACGGCAAGAGCACGACCGAGCTCGGCTTCCGTGCCTACTTCCGCTGGGTCGCAGCCGACCACGCTGCGTTCCGGCTGCTCTTCGGTGGCGGCACGTCGACCGACGACGAGTTCGCCACCGCCGTCGCGGCCATCACCGCTCAGGCGGCCGCCGCGACGGTCCCGCTGATCGACGTCGATCGTCCCGAATCCAGCCGACGCACCCTGGCACACGCGCTCGTCGGCATGGCCGAAGGCGCCAGCCGCCGGCTCGTCGAACTCGGCGACGACTTCGACCCCGACCAGATCGCCACCGAAGTGTCGACCCTTGCCTGGGCCGGCCTCCGCGCCCTGTGAGGGCTCGGGCCAGCTTCGCCGATCTCTGCGTTGCCGTCGTCGGCCACTGCCGGAGGGCAGCTCGGTCCTCGGCGCCATGACCTCGACGAACCGTGATCCCGAGCTTGATTCGTGATTCAGCAGCGACTTCCGGGCCGCTCCGACGGGTTCAGTCGGGGCGTGATGGTGCTGGCGGTGACGGGGCGAAACCGCTGCGCGACCGATGACGTCACAGCGTCACGACCCACGCAACGGCGGGGATGACGATGATCCACGCCGACGGCGACGGCGTAGGGGAACGGAGCGGTGACAGGTCGTCGCTCGCCGATGACCGGGTGATGACGAACATCGTCACGTACCCGACCGGCACGGCCATCACCGACGCACCAGCGTAAGCACCCACGCCTTGGTAGCGGCCACCCGACGCAGTGTCATGGGTGACGCACCGACGGCGAGCAACACGTCGCGCTCGTCACGACTCTCCGCTGCTGCGAGCGACAGGCCGATAGCCACGACCGCGAGCACGAGGATCAGTGATCCGACGGCGACGGCCAGTTGGATGAGCATCCACGGGATCTGAGTCTGCGTATACGGGACCGAGGCGAACCAACCTCCGTGACGCCGTCGACGCCGAGGACGTCGAAGCCAGGAGCACTCGCCGACTCCACGAAGGCGTCGTCCTGGAAGAACGACTGCGTCTCGTTCAGCTCGTCGTACTGCGCCCGTGTGATGTCGGTCGGGTTCTCGAGCCGGTACGACGACACCGTCGTCGCCAGATCGTTCTCGTCGACGAACTCCGGGGTCACGAAGATCTCCGAGATCGACAGCGCTGAACGGTTGCTGCGTAGACGGCTTCGTAGACGTCGTCGTCGTCGAACGAGTTCGCCGCCCGTCGAGCTGTCGGAACGGCCCGCTCGACCGAGCTGCGCTCGAGCCACTCACGTCGACGAGGATCGGGTCGCCGATCGTCGGGATGGCGATCTCGTCGGAGGTGAACGGCGCAGATCAGAAGCACGCCCGTCTCGCTCAACTCGTCCAGCTGGGCTTGGCTCAGATCGGCGACGTCGAGCACCGCGTCATCGGCGGACTGCGGCGAAAGGGTACGTCCGAACATCGGGCCGAGATCCGTTTCCTCGACGGTTCGCCCGTTCCGGCGATCGTAGGCGCCGGGTCGTCGACGACTCGTGAGATCGGCGTCCACGACACCGTCCGGGAGGACTCGCTCGATGTCGCTCGTACGTGTCCGGGGAGCGGCATGGCGATGATCGGTCGGGTCGTCGACGATGCCGTCACAACGAGTCGTCGAGCATCTCCTCACGGAACGAGTCGAAGACGAAGTTCACGCTGACCAGTCGCAGGGTCCTCGTTGCTGTGACCCGATCCGACGCCTCGACCGACCGTGCGACGACCGATCCCACGGTGGCGATCGTGCCGACCATCGCGATCGCCGTGAGCACCGCAGCGGAACGGGCACGGGAGCGGCCGAGCGACCGCGGAGCGAGTCGGACCACGCCACCTCGGCTACTGCCGACCCGGGCGACGCCGGCAACGATCAGCGGCGAGGCACAGACCATGCCGAACAGCGACGCCGAGGCCACCGAGGATGGCGATGACTGCGATGAGGTCGCCGGCGTCCTTCGAACGGCGGCGGCCGCAGCGAGCAACAGGAGTCCGCCGACCGAAGATCGCCACGCCGACGGGCGCCAGCCACTTGGGCGGCTGCGGCGACCGGTCGACGACCGGCGAGCGCTGACAGCACCGGGATCCGTGCTGCCGACCGTGCCGGAACCAGCGCGGCGATCGTCGCAGCGACGACGGCAGTGGCAGCGATCACCACGAGGTCGAGCGGAGCAATCTCGAGGCGGCTGATCGGGCGACCGGCGATCCGGTGCCAACCGCATCGAACGTTGGAGTAAGAGGGCACCCCACGACGCCGACCGGGACGCCGACGACGACGCCGAGCAGGCCGGTCCACATCCCTTGCAGGCGCCATCGTTCGACGCACGAGACGAGGCGACAGCACCGTTCGACGCGAGTTGGCCGATCGTGACGAGTTGACGACGAGCCGACGTGGCGAAAGCGGCAGCGATGACGATGCCGACCGCCACGAACCCGAGGACGCCCGGCGACCCAGCCCCACGCCAATTGACGTGCGCCACGCCGGTGCTGGTCGTAGAAGAAGGGTTCGTCCGATGCGCAAGGTCCCCGACCCGTCGACATCAACGAGTCGAGAGCCACTGCTCGTTCGTCCTCCGACAACGAATCGGGCAGATCGACGAGCGTCGCGATACTCGGTCGCGCTCGATCTGCAGCAGTTCTCGATCGAATCCGCTCACGACGATCAGCGGCCCGTCGACCCAGGAACGGTCCTGCCCGAGGCCGACGACGGTGAGTTCGAGACCCGGACGGATCAACGCAGTGGATCGCCGACTCCCACGCCGAACTCGATCGGCGAATTGAGGGCGAGATCAGCGCCTCTCCCGGACCGGACGGCACCCGTCCAGCGGTCACGTCGATCACGGAGTCGCGTGATCGGGTCCCTCAGGTCGACGTCGGTGAACCGCACGGTGTCGCTGACCTGATCGCCGTCGATCAACGCTCGCACGGGTGTAGGCCTGAACGAACGACGTGGTCGACGTGCCGTCGGGAAGGTCGGGGAGCGTCGCGGATCAGATGGACTCGACCCGATGGGTCGCGTTCCGACGAACACGACGACGTCGGCCGTTCCGTATTGCCGAGTGAACACTCTGGTCGATGGTCTCGTCGTCGTGCGAGCGACCATGCTTGCACCGGTCATCGCGATCACCGGAACGGCGACCAACAGCATGACCAGCAGCGTGCGACCAGGGCGGCGCCAAACCTCGCGCCGAGCGAGCCGAGCAGCGAATCGCCACGTCGACGGAAGCGCTCTCTGCGAGCGCTGCCCATCGATCGATCGGGTCAGATGGCTTGACATCCGTGCGGTCCTCGAGGATTGACAGTCGGCAGGACTTCGGAGCGAGATCGGGAGCGAGATCGGCAACGGATGGCGCTCGGCTGCGGGGAACAGCCGCGCGTCTCGTCGACGATGCGGCCGTCCCGGATGAACACCACCCGGTCAGCCCACGAGGCGAAGCGCGGATCGTGGGTGACCATGACGACCGCGACGACGCTCACGGTGCGAGCGAGGTCGGCGAGGAGTTCGACGACCTGGTCTCCGTTCACCGTGTCGAGCGCACCGGTTGGTTCGTCGGCGAGGAGGAGTCGACGGTTGCCGATCACCGCCCGGGCGATCGCGATCCGCTGACGCTGGCCGCCGGAGAAGTCGTCGGGGTAGCGGTCGAGTGGTGGTCAAGGCCGACTCGTTGCAGCGCTTCGGTGGCCAGGACCCGGGCCTGCTTCGTCGCCATGCCGTCGAGTTCGAGTGGAAGCATCACGTTCTCCAACGCAGTCAGCGCCGGGATGAGGTTGAGTGACTGGAAGACGTAGCCGACGTCGTTGCGCCGCAGCTCGGCCTGCTGCGGCTCCGAGTTCATCTCGGCGAGGTCCTTGCCGTCGACGAGGACACGTCCGGCGCTGGGTTGCTTCGAGCGCACCGGCAAGGTGCAGCAACGTGGACTTGCCGCATCCGGACGGCCCCATCACGGCGACGAACTCACCGGGCGCGGACGGACAGCGTCACGTCGGTGACGGCTCGCACCTCGGTGCGAGCCGGCGCCGTAGCTCTTGACGACGTCGAGGAATTCGAGCATCGGTGTGTGCCGGATTCGGATTCGGGGGCTGGCCTGGTCGTACTCGGTGTCGGGGTGGGCGGAGGGGGGTGTTCGCTGTCATTGGGACGGATCGGACGCCATCGGCGGAGGTCGCACTACGTCGCGTGCGCGATGCGTGTCTCACACACGTCGAGCCAACGCAGGTCGGCCTCGGCACGCACGATGAGTGCATCGGTGACGAGCCGGGTTGCGAGCGTCCTCGCCTGTCGGCGGCGAACTGCCAGGTGTGTCGGCACTCGGAGCTCGGCATTCGCTCACGTCGACGCTGCTGGAGTAGCGGCCGTCAACGCCGACCGTTGGCGGGTGAGCACCGCCAGCGCGTGGTCCGGGCCGTGTTCGATCGCCATCAACACCTTGAGCATCAGTTCGTCGCGCGGTGGCGGGTCGTCGGCCGGAACCGCCTCCCACCAGTCTCCGAGCTCACCGAGCCCGGCGAGCGTGATCGAGTACAGCTTCTGTTCGTCGTCGCCGAGTTGCATCGAGACGTAGCCGTCGCGTTCCAGCCGGTCGAGCGTGGTGTACACCTGCCCGACGTTGAGCGGCCAGACGCCGCCGGTCGCGGTTTCGAACTCGGTCTTGAGTTGATATCCGTAGCGGGGTTCGTCCTGGAGCAACGCCAGGAGCCCTTCTCGTACTGCCATATACCGAGTATATGCATACCCGGTATGTCAATCGCAATACCCGGTATGCACGAACGCGTGCTAGGTCAGGTGGTCGAGCACCTCGTCCGGCGGCATCGGCACGGAGAAGAAGTGGCCCTGCAACAGATCGCATCCCGCCTCTTGGAGCCACGCCCGCTGCCCCGCTCGCTCGACGCCTTCGGCCACCGTGATCAGCCCCAGCGCATGCGCCATCGAGATCACCGCGTTCGCCACCGGCGCCGGGTCGGATGCCTCGAGTCGCATCACGATCGCCCGGTCGATCTTGAGAATGTCGGCGGGAAGCTGGTCCAACGTGCTGAGCGAGGACTGCCCGACACCGAAGTCGTCGATGGCGACTCGGATTCCGAGTTCTCGCAGTCGGACGAGTTGCGCCGAGACCGAGTCCAGATCGCGTGACACCGCGGTCTCGGTGACCTCGATGACGAGATCCGCGGGTTCCACACCGGCTGCCGCCATGGCCTCGACGACCGCGTCGACGAGGCGGACCGAGCGGAACTGGACTCGCGAGATGTTCACTGCGACATAGAGGTCTCGGGCACGGACATCGGCCGCACGCCAATCGGCGAGCTGACGACAGGCGGTGGCGACCACCCACTCACCGACAGCGACGATCAGGCCGGTCTGTTCGAGGAACGGCAGGAATGCAGACGGCTCGAGGTGCTCGCCGTCGTCGCCGGGCCAACGGATGAGCGCTTCCACACCGACCATCACACTCGTGCGGGCGTCGCAGATCGGCTGATAGTGGAGTGCGAACTGCATCCCGTCGACCGCGCGTCGGATCCGATTCTGATGCAGCAGCGCACGATCCGCCTCGGTACGCATCTGCGGTTCGAACACTCGGAAGCAGGACTTCCCCGCCGCCTTGGCGCTGTACAGACACGTGTCGGCGTCGCGCATCACATCGGCCGCCGACCGGTGTGCGTTCGAGAAGTGAACGATGCCCACCGACACACTCGAGTACATCTCCAGCCCGGCGACCTCGAATGGCGCCGTGAACTCGCGAACGAGGCGGCCGGCCAACTGCTCGGACCGGACGTGGTCGACGTCGACGCACAACACCGCGAACTCGTCACCTCCGACCCGAGCCAACACGGCGGCTTCGTCGTCGGCGATCGACCGAAGGCGCTGCGCGACTGCGGCCAGCATCTCGTCGCCCACCTGATGGCCGAGCGAATCGTTGATCACCTTGAACTGGTCGAGGTCGAGGTACAGCATGCTCGCCGGCTGGCACTCCTCGAGCACCTGTTCGACACGCTCGTTGAGCGACCACCGGTTCGCGAGCCCGGTGAGTCCGTCGTGGCTCGCTCGATGCTGCAGTTCCCGTTCACGCACGATGTCGTCGGTGACGTCGGCGAGCGACCCGACGATCCGCTCGACACGGCCGTCACGCAACAGCGGCGCGCCGACCGCCTCCACCCAGCGAGTTCCGCCTTCCGGAAGGATCACTCGCACGGTCTCGGAGATCCGGCTGACGCCGGTCTGGAAGACCTCGGCCGCAACCTCGGCCAGTCGCTGCTCGTCCTCGCGCTCGATGCAGGTCGCGGCCTCGGCGGACGACATCGTGATCGGCGCAGCCGGCAGGCCGAGCAGTTCGGCACATCGGGGCGACATCTCGATCGTGTCGGTACTCGCCTGCCAGTCCCAGATGCCGTCGCGCGACGCCTGCACGACGAGCGAGTACAGCTCCTGCGATCGCAAGAGCGCTGCCTCGATCTCCACGGCGCTGGTGACCCGCCGGAACCCGCCGACCAGGCCCACGACCGCGCCCAGTTCGTCACGCAGCGCCGCCTTCGACGTGTGCAACACCTCGACGACACCATCAGGCCGCGTGAGGATCTCCTCGAACTCGACGGCCGACCGTCCGGACTCGATGACCTCGCGATCGACCGACCGGAACATCTCCGCCTGCTCGGGCGGGAAGAAGTCGCGATCGTCTCGCCCGATGATGTCGTCGACCGATGCAACGCCGAGCACGTCGAGGAACTCCTGGTTCGCGCCGAGGAAACGGCCGGCATCGTTCTTCCAGAAGATCGCGGCCGGCGCCACTTCGATCGCCTGACTCAGGATGCGACGATCGTCGATGCCTGCGAGACGCTCGACCGACTCCCACGCAGCACTCACGTCAGCGCCCGATCGCAGCGAGAGGGCGGGGTCGAAGCGTTCGGCGTCATGGCTCGGTCGGCGTCTCCACCCAGGGCGCACACGAAGACGCCCCGGTGACTGCCCGAGCGCCGAGTGTAGACCGTCCGGGACATGCGAGGTCACGGACGTTCGATCGACCTGTTGAGGTTGACACATGTTCACTCATGGTGTTGGATGACATCCATGACCGACGTCCTCGAACCCGCCGCCCCGTCCAGCGACCTGCCGATTCGTCGACCCAACGACAACATCTACCTGTCGGGCAACTACGCCCCGGTCGAGTCCGAGGTGACCGCGCACGACCTCCCGGTCGTCGGCGAGATCCCCACCGAGCTCGAGGGTCGATGGCTGCGCAACGGTCCGAACCCCGAACTCGCCGTCGACGCATCGACGCACCACTGGTTCATGGGTCACGGAATGGTCCACGGCATCCGCCTCCGCGGCGGCAAGGCCGAGTGGTACCGCAACCGCTACGTCAGCTCCGCCGACGACCGGGCTGCCGGCAAGCTCGGCGCCAACACCAACGTCGGCGGCTTCGCCGGGACGACGTGGGCGATGGTCGAAGCAGGCGGCGCACCGTTCGAGCTCGACTACGAACTGAACTCGCTCGGCGAGAACCGATTCAACGGCACCCTCGACGGCCCCTTCACCGCACACCCGAAGTACGACCCGTCGACCGGCGAGCTCCACTCGATGAACTATCAGTGGCCCGACCTCGTCGATCACGTCAACTACACCGTGGTCGGCGGTGATGGCCGGGTCACCAAGAACCTGGCCATCCCGGTGAGCGACATGCCGATGATGCACGACATGTCACTGACCGACACCTACGCCATCGTCTACGACCTGTCGGTCACGGTGAACTTCGACGTCCTCACTGCCGGTTACCCGTTCCCGTTCAAGTGGGATCCGAACCGCCCCTGCCGCGTCGGACTGCTCCCCCGTGACGGCTCCGCCGACGACATCGTGTGGTGCGATGTCGACCCGTGCTACGTGTTCCACCCGCTCAACGTGTACGACACGCCCGACGGCAAGGTCGTCGTCGACCTGTGCCGCTACGACGACCTGATGGTCGACGACCGCCACGGCCCGTTCACGGAGAACCCGCCCACGTTCGACCGGTGGATCATCGACCCCGCCACACGCCGCGTCACGGAGACTCGCATCGACGACATGGCCCAGGAATTCCCTCGTCACGACCCGCGCGTCGGGCTGAAAGAACACCGCTTCGCATACACCTCGCAGATCAAACCGTGCGAAGTGAACCTGCACGGATCGATCAACAAGTTCGACCTCCAGAAGGGCTCGGTCGATCGCCACGAGTTCGGCTTCGGACGAGGCGGAGCCGAGCCGGTTTTCGTCCCCAAGGCAGACCGCACCGAAGAAGACGCCGGCTGGATCCTCACCGTCGTCTACGACGCCACCACCGACTCGAGCGAGTTGCACGTGCTCGACGCCGAGGACATCACGGCGCCCGCCGTCGCGCAGATCACGCTGCCTCAGCGGGTCCCCTTCGGTTTCCACGGCAACTGGGTCCCAGACACCAGCGTGAATGAGGTGTGATTGCCGCGCGGTAGATTGGCTCGGTGATTCCTTGCTTCGGGGCTGACACTGCGCTGCTGTTGATCGATGTGCAGGTGGGGGTCGACGCGCTCGAACACTGGGGTGGGCCGACGGGGCGTCGGAACAATCCGGATGCCGAACTCGTGATGTCCGAGCTGTTGACGCCATGGCGCGCCGCCGGTCGGCAGGTGGCGTTCACTCGTCACGACTCTCGTGAAGCTGCATCACCACTGAAGTTCTCGTTGCCGAGCGGCGCTCAGAAGCCCGGCTTCGAGCCGCAACCGGGCGACGTCGTCGTCGAGAAGGACGTGAACAGCGGCTTCATCGGGACGTCGCTCGAGGTCGATCTGCGCCGGCGCGGCATCAACCGGCTCGTGATCGCCGGGTTCTTCACGAACTTCTGCGTCGAGACGACGACGCGGATGTCCGGCAACCTCGGCTTCGACACGTATCTCGTCCACGACGGTTGCGCGACCACGAACCGGATCGGCCTCGACGGCACGGACCATGATCCCGAACTCGTCCACGCCATGACGATCGCCAACCTGCACGGCGAGTTCTGCACCGCCATCACCGGTGCCGACGCGACCGGCTTGCTCGGCGCAGACGCCGACCACCTCGAACGGAGCCAAGGCAATGAGTGACACGACCGACATCGAAGCGTTCGGCGGTTCGTCGAACATCGCACGCCTGCGCAAGGTCGCCATGCGGCGACCCAGGGCGATGCTCACCGCCGACCACGAGCGTTGGCACTACACCAAGCCGCTCGACCCGGCGGAGCTGACGAAGCAGTACGAGGCCTTCGCCGCACTCGTCGCTGCGAGCGGGGCCGAGATCTCCTGGATCCCCGAGGTCGACGCGACCGGTGCCGTCGACGATCTCTCCGATTCCGTGTTCACCTACGACCCGTCCTTCGCCGTCCCCGGCGGTGCCGTGGTCCTCCGGCCGGGCAAGGACTTGCGCTCCGGCGAGGCCGATCTCCACGCGAGGTTCTACGACGACGCCGGCGTCCCCGTGCTGGGACGCATCGAGGCGCCGGGGCTGTTCGAGGGCGGCGACTGCTTCTGGCTCGACGCCACCACACTGGCCGTCGGCCGCGGTTTCCGGACGAATCAGACGGGCATCGATCAGATGGCGGCGATCGTCGCTCCGCTCGATGTCACCATCGAGGCCTACGACCTTCCGTTCCACCTCGGCCCGGCAGCGTGCCTGCATCTGATGTCGGTGGTCAGCGTGCTCGACGACGACCTCGCGCTCGTGCACCCGCCCCTGATGCCCACTGCTCTGTATCAGCGGATGGTCGACATGGGCTACACGCTGCTCGAGGCTCCAGCCGACGAGTTCGATGCAAGCCTCGGGCTGAACCTCAACGTGCTCGCCACCGGACCTCGCAGGGTGATCGCGATCGACGGATTCGACGGAACACTCGCGCTCATGCGCGACGCAGGATGCGAGGTCACGACCTTCGTCGGTGACGAACTGTGTATCCCCTGCGAAGGCGGTCCCACCTGCCTGACCCGCCCGCTCCTGCGTCGCTGAGTCGACCCCACGCGTTCCAGAACTGCACATCTCACGCCGTCTGGATGGAGATCCTCGCCGCAGCGCGGAGCGATGCACACCTCGTCCAACTCGGGTAGCCGTATCAAATGGACGGTGGTCTGATCGGCAGCCGTCTCACAACGGTGCGCGACTTTGTTGCCAAGCACGACGGACTTCGACCGCTGCCACCGAAGCCACGCTCAGAGAAGCGGTTGTCGGTTGCCGAGCGCGAGGATCTCACGCGGCCTGGCCCTCGATGAGTCGTTCCGTGCGATTGGACGGCGGCTGAGCCGTGCACCGTCGACGGTGTCGCGTGAGGTGAAGGCAAACGGTGGGCGAACTGGGTATCGGGCGGTCATTGCCGAGGCGGCGGTGGCCGTGCGAGCCAAGCGACCGAAGACCTCGAAGCTGGTCGAGAACCCTGCGCTGCGCGGGGTGGTTGAGGCGAAGCTCGCCGAATTCTGGTCACCTGAGCAGGTCGCCGGGTGGCTGCGCGTCGAGTCGTCGCTGAACGACCGACCACGACACACACTCGGGTTCCGAACACCAGCCGACGTGCTCGCAACGGCCTCCTGATATGGGCGGGCAGCGACGATCTGGCCGGTCCACCCACCCCGATCTCAAGTGCCGATCGCGGACGGGTAAGGGCTGCCGACTGTGGTGTTGATATGCGTGCGCTTGTCGGGTCGTTGTAGCGTCACGAGATGATCTCGTATTCAGGTCGCTGCGTTCACTGCTTGTGAGACGGCCTTGTCGATGTCGATCTCTCGGAAGTCGTAACCTTGCCGCAGGAGCCGCGTCGGCACGCACCTTCGCCCCGTGAGCGCTAGCGCCGGATCAGAACCGAGCAACCACGCACCGAGCCGTCGTGATCGCCTTCGGAGCTGGCAGTCCGAACCTGCGTCCCACCGCGTTTCGATACGCGGCCATCAGCTCACTGTTTCGAACGGGGCTCGGAGAGGTCAAGTGGTAGAGGCGCCGACATCGACGCATCCTCGACTGCTCGGACTAGGAGATCGAGGAAGTCGTTGATGCCGATCCGACACCCACGACCCCGCTCGACGGGTCCGCCAAGACCGAGTCTGGCGAGTCGAGCAAGTTGACGCGTCGCCGGGTCGCCGACGCCGCCGATGCCGACGGCTGGGCGCAGCAAGACCGCTCGCTCGACTCCTTTGCTTGCTTCGCGAAACGCTGCCTCCCAACGCTGACACACCTCAACCTGTTGGCGTGGTCCAGTCGTTGGCGGTGGTGTGGTCTCGTCGATCTCCGTTTCTCCCGCATCACCAAAGATGGCGAGCGACGACAACTGGACCCATGTCGTGGTGCGCAGTGTCCAGTTGCCTCAATGCCTGCCCGACAAGTCGAACGGTTCCTTCTCGAGACGAGATGAGTTCGTCGATGTTCGACTTCGTTGGTCGACAGTCGACACGTTTGCCTGCGAGATGTACCACGACGTCGGCTCCCTCGAGCGCTGCGACCCTTTCACCAAGTGACTTACCATCCCACTGAACAGTACGTACACCGTCGCGAGCAGTGCCGGGGCTGCGACCTAACACTGTGACCGCATCACCATCTGCTGTCAGCCGTGCTTGAAGGCCCGATCCGAGAAACCCAGAACCGCCAATAAGGGGTGCTTCGGATTTCAGCGTGGGTTGAGGTCGAGGAGCGACCAGTTGGGCTTGCCGGCGTAGAGCAGTGATCGGGTGCGGTAGTTGGTCCAGTTCGTGATCCCGAACGCGACCCGTTTCACGCGTTTGATGAGGTTGTTGACGGCCTCGGTGGGCCCGTTCGTGAACCGTGCTTGGTGCCACGCGGCGATCTGGTGGCGCCACTTGGTGATGGTGCGTCCGAGGCGACGGATCTCGGGCGGACAGGACTGGTCTTGGAGATCGATTCCGAGCTGGGCGACGAACTCGACAGCCACCTCGGCATCGTCGATCGCGTAGAGCGAGCGAACCGACTTCCTTGGCGTGCCAGGCGTTGCGGACCTCGCCTCTCGGGTCGCCCGCCTCGAGCAACCCGACCAGCTTCAAGGTCGACTCGTCGTCGAGACGCTCGTGCCCGATGGTCATCAATTTGCGACTCCGGTAGAGCGGATCAGACTTGCGACCGCGATGGCCACACGTCTCGTTCTGCACGCGTCGGCGGACTTCGTCGAGTACGAAGTTCGCGAGCTTCACGACATGGAACGGATCAGCGATCTGGACCGCATTGGGCAGCATCGTGTCGAACACCGATCGATATGAACCCGACAGGTCCAACGTCGCCCAACGGATCCGATCGACCCATGCGTCGGGCTGCGCGGCGAACCATCGACAACAGCTCGCAGCGTCACGACCTGGGACGATGTCGAGGAGTTGGCCGCGTGCGACGTCGACGACCTGGGTCGACCACAGCCGATGCTTGAACTTGCCTTCCCGGCAGAACAGCACCTCGTCGAGCCCAACCGCCGTCGTTGCCCCGATGCGGTTCGGGTCATCAATCAACGCTCGGCCGTGGTGGTTCACGGCGTCCATCACCGTGTGCCAGTCACAGCCCAGATCGGCTGCGACCTCCGATACTGCTCGGCCGTGATGGCCGACCTGGAACGTCGCCCACCGCCCGGCACGATCGGTGATCCCAGCGCGGTCAGTCGCGATCCGAGCGTCGACCTCGACGAACGTGACCACGTCACAGCCCGGGTTCGGGCATCGCCATCTTCGCTTCGACCAGACCAGGCGGGTTCGCCGTTCGAAGCACGGCAGATCGGTGGAGTTGGTTGTCGTCGGTCGAGACAACCGACGGGACGACGAACCCTCGCTGGGACAAGAACTCGGTCAGTTCAAGTTCCCATCCCAACGACGACTCGCTTCGACGAGACCGGCGAACAGCGAACGACTCGCCATCACGCGTCGCTCGCCACACCTCGTTGCGGTTGCCCTCGAGGACAGGTTCAACAAGCGCCAAACCACTCCACGAGTCGACAAGCAGCACCACCGTGACCTTACGAGACCGCTCAAGAACGTGCAGCGATCGATCGACTCGCAGGTGCTCAGGAACGGCACGCATCCGCTCGACTCAGTGCTCGAGGACGTTCGCGGTGGTTGAGGCTGCGCTACGAATGGACCGAGGTGCATTTCAATTGGGCAGTCGGCCCAGGAACGCAAGCACCGTTTCGGAGAACAGATCGGGTTGGTCCAGCGATGGACAGTGAGCCGATTCCGGGATGTCGACGAGTTCGGACACAGGGAGCACCGCTGCGGTCTCGCTGCACTGCTTGCGGATCCCGGGCAGATCACACTCGCCCACCATGACCAGAACAGGAACGTTGATCTGCGACAGCATCGGCCACGCAGGGGTTCGTTGCGACGATTCCCCGATCGGCGCAGCGTGCAACGCCCGGCCGTTCATGTCGAGAAACAGCTGCCTTGGTTCGCCGCTCACGCGCCCTTCGCGCTGTTCGACACCGTCGAGCCAATACCGGGTCTCCAGGCGGTTCAGGAGTTCCAGATCTCCCGCTTCGTCTGCTGCGATCAACTGCACGTCTTGTTCATCCTCTGCGGTGGCCGTTGGCCAGTCGCTCCGGTCGTACCCCGACAGCGACGGGGCGATCAGCACGAGCGCGCTGACCCGTTCAGGAGACGTGAGCGCGAGATCGGTGGCGATTCCTCCGCCGCGACTGTTTCCGATCAGCACGGCGCTGTCGGTCTCCGTGGCGTTCATCACGGCGAGAAGGTCATCGACGTCGTCATGGGGCTCGGGTGAGCTGTCGGTGAGACCGAATCCTCTCCGGTCGTAGGCAACGACTCGATACCCGGCAGCGGCCCATCGCGGTGTACACAAATGCCAAATCCGGCTGTCGCCGACCCCCGGATGGAGGGCGAGGAGTGTTGGGCCGGTCGTACCCCACGTCGAGACGTGCAGCGTTGCGCTGCCGTTCGACACTTTCGAGAACTCTGGGTCCATGTCGAGGACGGTACATCGCGTCGTCGGGCAGGCTTCCAGGAGTTTCGGTACCTTGCCAATCCAGCGATCATCGGCCACCCACGCATGACAACGGCCCACCCACCAGGGCTTCCCCTGTCCGCGATCGGCACCTACGATCGCGCCGACCTGCTCCAGATCGTGCAGACGAGTGGCCCACGGTCAGAGCGCCAAGCGAAGCCGAAGTGCTTCATCGAGGTCGCCACGAAGTTCGACATCAAGCGTGCCGACCAGCGCTCCGATGCTCTCGACGTCGACCGATCGAACTTGCTCCGCTCGAGCTTTCGAGTCGCGTGGCAGCCCGGTCGAATCGGCGCTGAGCAGGACCTGGAACGGGTAGATGTTGGCGGTGTTCGAGGTCACCGGTACAACGGTGATCGCGCCTCGCCCGAGGCGCTCGGCGGTCGTGTTCGCCCCGTCGTTGCTCACGACGACCGCTGGGCGGTGCTTGTTCGCTTCCGCTCCGCGTGAGGGATCGAGGTCGACCATGCGGATCTCGCCGCCCCGCATCGTCGGATTGGCGATGCCGCTCGAGATTGTGCGCCAGACGTCGACAGAACTCTTGCGCGCCAAGTGGAACAACAGGTGGGGGAACTTGCCGACTGACATGACCCGCAGGTCCGGAACAGCGAGTTCGTACGCGAACCGGAGCGATCCGAGTCGTGGGTTCTGGCCGTCGAACGCTGGACCCGACCGACGACGCGCCCTCAGCCCCGGTAGGTCATGCCTCGGTAGCCGTCGGCGAACCCGGCCGCCCGGAGGATCTCGACGAACCCTTCGGGGACATCCGGCCCGGTGAGCGTGTCGCCGTTGACCTTGCGGATCTCGATCGCCTTCATTCTGCCGTTCGGCACGAGCGCCATCAGTGCGGCTGCCCACGACGTGTCGACGAGCGTGTCGGGGAACGTCACGAGATGGTGGCCCCGCTTGTCGAACCACGCGAGCAACTTCCCGGCGCGCAACACCACGACGGACGACACGTTGCGCGCAGGGCGACCTGGCGACTCGGGCCACGGCAATGTCGCTCCGTACGCGTTGGCAGGGTCGGTGGTCGCCAACACGATGGGGTCGGGGACGTCCTCCGGATGCAGCAGCGGATCCGGGGTCTCACGGGCGGCGCGGAGCCGATCGACGGCGCCCGGGACAGCGAACTGCGCAGCACCCAGGCCATCGACGAAGTAGCCACGACGCACCTGGCCACGTTCTTCGAGCATCTTGAGCACTCCGTACACGTTCGTGAACCCGCCGGTGATCCCCTCGGCGAGCACACCTTCGCGGGTCACCACGCCGTAGCGCTCGACGAGCTGCAGCGCCTGCGCGTGCGGACGCCTCGGTCGGATGTGCCGTGGTCTCCAACAGCGGGGCGACGAGGCTCCAGCGGCCCTGACCGGCGGGCGGACCGATTCGGTTGAGACGACCGGGTCGAGGCCGACTGCCCATGCGCGACGAGCGTGATGCGGCCTGTTTCGACTTGACCTTCGCCCCGGCGACGACCGCTCGCAGCGGAGCGAGCGAGTCGTTGGTGACCTCGCCGGCCCACACGAGGTCCCACAGCGAAGCGAGGATCTCGTCGTCGTTCGAGCCGGGCGCGGCGCTGCGCATCTGATTCCAGAAACTCGCGCCGCGTTCGGCGAGCAACAGTCGGATCGCATCGTGGACGCGCCCTCGGGCGGGTCTCGCTGCTCCCAGCCCGGTGACAGCAGCGGCAACTGGTCGGCGAACGTGAGACGCACACGACCGTCCTTTGCGCCGACTGCTCCGGCACCGATCCAGATCACCTCGCCCGCCGTACACAGCTCGTCGAGCATCGTCGGCCGGTACCCGAGCACGCGCGACGGGAGGACGTCGGCCTCGATCGTCGACGCCACGATCGCAGAGCCGGACAACACGCCGAGCGATTCGACGAGCGCCTCCATGCCGCGTCGACTCGGCGGGATCTCGTGCCACGCAGGGAGGAAGCGGGCGAGTGCTTCCTGCTCGACCGGCTCGACCTCCTTGCGCAGCGATGCCAGCGACCGTCGCCGAAGCTGTCGGAGCACGTCGACGTCGACGAACTCACGGGACACACCCTCGGGACGGAACTCGCCGACGACCAACCGCTCATCACCTTCGAGCGCGGCGAGCGCCCCGGCGATGCGTTCGGTGGGCGCACCGAATCGGGTGGCCACGTCGTTCGTGACGAACGGGCCGTGCGTGCGGGCGTAGCGTCCGACCAGTTCTTCGAGCGGGCGAGCGACCGGATCGGTGAACGCCATCGGGAGCCCGATCGGGATCGCGCAACCGAAGGCGTCGCGGTACCGAGCGGCGTCCTCGGCGGCGGCGAACCGCATCTCTCCACCGACGCCGATCTCGATCGCGCGCTTCTCCTCGACCAACTGGCGGACCCACACCGCGCCCAGCCCGCTGCGGCCCGGTCCGTCGGATCCGTCGGACCGTGAGCTGTCGACCGAGGTCTCCCCGTCGACGGCACGTCCGCCGGTCAGCGAATCGGCACTGCTCGGGCGGACGGCATCGGGGTCGTCGTTGACTCGCAGATCGATCTCGGCGGCGGTCAGGTCGCCGACCTTGCGCAGGATGTCGTGCAACTCGTCGGCGGACCGGGCACGACGATGCTCGCTCAAGCACTGGAGTTCGAGCTCGATGTCGGCGAGCACGTCGGCGTCGAGCAGATCACGGAGTTCCTCGGCACCGAGCAGGTCGCGCAGCAGGTCACGGTCCAGCGCGAGTGCGGCGGCTCGACGTTCGGCGAGCGGAGCGTCGCCCTCGTACATGTAGGCGGCGATCCAGTTGAACAGCAGGCTCGACGCCATCGGGCTGGCCTTGCCGGTGTCGACCGACACGACGCGCAACTTGCGGCTGCGCAGGTCGCCCAGCACCTCGCGCAGCGCCGGCACGTCGAACACGTCCTGCAGGCACTCCCGGGACGCTTCGAGCAGGATCGGGAACGTCGGGAACTTCGATGCCACCGCCAGCAGATCGGCCGCCCGTTGCCGCTGCTGCCAGAGCGGCGTCCGTCGATCAGGACGACGCCGCGGCAGCAGGAGCGCTCGGCCGGCGCATTCACGGAAGCGGGCGGAGAACAGCGCGGTCTGCGGAAGCGTCGACACGACGAGTTCGTCGATGTCCTCCGGGTCGATCAGCAGGTTCTCGAGCGGCAACTCGTCGGCCGACTCGGGCAGGCGGATGACGATGCCGTCGTCACCCCACATCGTCTCGACCGGGATGTCGAACCGGTCCATCAGCTGGCGCTCGATCGCCATCGCCCACGGTGCGTGGACCGGCGTGCCGAACGGCGTGAGGATGCACACCCGCCAGTCGCCGATCTCGTCACGGAACCGCTCGACCACGACCGTGCGGTCATCGGGTACCGCGCCGGTCACCTCGGCCTGCTCGTCGAGGTACGCGACGAGGTTCGTCGCCGCGAACGCATCGAGCGAGTAGTGCTCCATCAACCGCTTCGTCGCGGCCTTCGACACCGGCCGCTGGGCCGCTTCGATCAGCGCACCCGGATCGTCTTCGTCATCACCGGTCACCGAACGGGACTGACCAGTTCCACGACCGTTCGACTCGAGGTCGCTGGTCGACAGGTCGCGGATCTCTCTGACGAAGGCGCCGAGAGCACGGCCGAGTTCGAGCGGGCGACCGGGTCGATCGCCGTGCCAGAACGGCATCTTGCCGGGCTGGCCAGGCGCCGGAGTGACGGTGACGCGCTCGTACGTGATGTCCTCGATGCGCCACGTGGAGGCGCCCAGCACGAACGTCTCGCCCGGGCGCGACTCGTAGACCATCTCCTCGTCCAGCTCACCGACGCGGGTGCCGTCGGGCAGGAACACGCCGAACAGACCACGGTCGGGAATCGTGCCGCCGGACGTGACGGCCAATCGCTTCGATCCGTCGCGGGCGCGGATCGTGTTGTTCACGCGGTCCCACACGATGCGCGGCCGCAGTTCGGAGAACTCTTCGCTCGGGTAACGGCCCGACAGCAGGTCGAGCACGTTGTTCATCAGTTCGTCGGAGATCTCGGCGAAGTTCGCGCAACGGCGGACCATCGAGGTGACCTCCTCGATGGAACACTCCTCCACCGCTGCGGCGTGAGCGACGATCTGCTGGGCGAGCACGTCGAGCGGGTTGCGCAGGAATCGGCTCGACTCGATCTCGCCGTCGATCATCCGTCGAGCGACGACCGCTGTCTCGAGCAGGTCACCTCGATGCTTGGGGAAGATCGACCCGCGCGACGGTTCACCGACCTGGTGCCCTGCACGGCCGATCCGCTGCATCCCGCGGCGACACGGCGCCTGGCGACTCGACCTGGATCACGAGGTCGACTGCGCCCATGTCGATGCCGAGTTCGAGCGACGACGTGGCGACGATCGCTCGCAGGTCGCCGCGCTTCAGTTGATCCTCGATCACGACACGCTGCTCGCGGGCGAGCGAACCGTGGTGCGCCTTGACCAGCTCTTCGACCATCACACCGGTCTCGGCGTCGACGATGCCCGGTACGCCTTCGTCGACCGCCAACTCGTTGAGCTTCGCAGCCAGCCGTTCGGCGGCGCGGCGGGCGTTGCAGAAGATGATCGTGGTGCGGTTCGCCAGGATCCGTTTGAGGATCTCGGGGTAGATCGACGGCCAGATCGAAGTGCGCGAATCGCCGGTCCCCGAGCCGGCGGTGCCGAACCCGGCGTTCGAGTCGTTGACCGGGCGGCCCATGTTGCTCATGTCCTCGATCGGGATGACCACCTCGATCTGCATGTCCTTGCGGATGCCGGCGTCGATGATCTTCACCGGTCGAAGCTTCCCGGGTCGGCCGTTCGACCCCGGCGTCTCGTACCCTCCGAGGAACTCGGCGATCTCCTCCAGCGGGCGCTGCGTGGCCGACAGCCCGATCCGCTGGAACGGCTTCTCGGTGACCAGTTCCAGGCGTTCGAGCGTGAGTGCGAGGTGTGCGCCGCGCTTGGTCGTGGCCATCGCGTGGATCTCGTCGATGATCACCGTCTCGACGCCGACCAACGTCTCGGCCGCCTTGGACGTGAGCATCAGATACAGCGATTCGGGCGTGGTGATCAGCAGATCGGGCGGACGACGGATCAGCTTCTGGCGATCGTTCGACGGCGTGTCGCCGGTACGCATTCCGACCTCGGGCGCGACGAACGCCTCGCCCAGACGCTCGGCCGCGAACTCGATTCCCTTGAGCGGGGCGCGCAGGTTCTTCTCGATGTCGAACGCGAGCGCCCGCAGCGGTGAGATGTACAGCACCCGGTTGCGGTGCGACCGTGCCGTGTCGCCGTCGGGGCGTGGCGTGGTCGTCAGCCGATCGATCGACGCAAGGAACGCCGTGAGGGTCTTGCCGGAACCGGTCGGCGCACAGATCAGCGTGTGTTCGCCGTTGGCGATGTGCGGCCAGCCTTGGATCTGCGGCGGCGTCGGCGACGGAAACGACGACGCGAACCACTCCCTGACGGCGGGCGAGAACGCGTCGAGCACAGGATGGTCAGCGATGGGACAAACCTACCGACGGGGTCGAACATCCATTCCCCCGGAACCCCGCATCGCCCGTTCGGGCCACGTCGACGATCGGGAACGAGGAATCAGTGTTCGTCGCGACCGTCGGGATCGAAGCCGTGGAATGTCGTCTCGAGATCGGGGTCGACCTGTGCACGCGAGAAGAAGCACGGCTGCGCGCCGCCGACTCGCCACAGGCCCTCTCGGTCACCATTCCCGAACCCGTCGAGCGTGTTGTCGTACCGCGGCTGCATCAGCTGGCCGGCGGCGTCCACGTGCGCAAGGCCGACCAGGTGCGCGAGCTCGTGCATCCAGACCAGTTCCTTGTCGATCCCGTCACCGGGCGTCACGTCGAGCGTGACGGATCCGTTGCGGATCTCACCGCTCCCGCCAGACCACTGGATGTATGCGTAGCCGAGCAGATTGCCAACGAATGCCGGGACGACGTCGTCGTCGGTGAGGACGAGGCCGACTTCGGCGTCCGACGGACCGTCCGGTTGCGGAGCGGTTCCATTCCCCGAGCCGAAGTCCTCCTGGTAGGAGCCTCTCGACACGAAGTCGATCCCGGTCGCCTGTTCGAGCCTGTCGATCGCAGAATCGAGCTCGTCGGCATCGGCCCGTGTGCCACGTCGAGGTCGGTCCTGTACGTGATCGTCGAGCACGCGTCCCATCGGACCGGGTCGCCTCCGACCCTGGCACTGAACTCGTGTGGCCCGGTCGACGGCGGCTGGGAACCCGGCGTGGTCGGAGGAGGCGGTGTGGTGGTCGTCGGCGGATCGGTGGTGGGCGGGTTCGCGGGGCCCGGCGGGACCGGGGTGCCACCCGATGCGCCACCTGCGGTGGCCGACGCGCTCGCATCGATCGCCAGGTGTGTGGTGGCCGACGTGAAGATGCAGACCGCCCCGCCCGAGCCGAGCCCGACGAACACCGAGTTGGCAACGGTCTGGCCCGCCGAGAAGTTGACGTTCGATGCCGTGGGAACATCGGTCTGGCCGATCGCCCCCGCGACGCACGGGAAGAGCGTGATGAAGCCCTGCGCGGCCGGCGAGATCGCGGTGACGTTGAGCACGACGGCCGATGACGACGCGTCGATGGAGCCTCGACCCGCGACCTGCACCGCGGTGATCGAGCCACCCTGGAGACGGCCGGCGCCGACGTCGCCGCCGTCGATCGTCGCCGAAGCGTCACCGGGACGGGTCTCGAGAAGTCGTGTCGGCGGAACCGGGCGAGGGTCGCCGCCGTTCGGGACGTAGCCGTTCACATCGACGAGGAGGTGCGTCGTCGCCGACGTGAAGACGCAGACGTCCCCGCCACCGCCGACGCTCGTCATCGCCGAGTTGGCGACGTTTCGCCCGGCGGCGAAGTTGAGGTTCGAGGCGGTGGGGACATCCGATGCGGTCGCTTCGCCGGACGGACACGGGAAGACGGTCAGGAATCCGGCGGTCGCAGGGCGGACACGGCGACGTTCAGTGCGACCGCAGCGGCGTCACTCGGCACGCCGCCTCGACGAGTCGCGCTGAATCGGTAGATCTCGCCGGCGCGAAGTGTTCCGTCGCCCGTGAACTCGCCGTCGATCGTCGACGTCGCTGCCTGGCGGGTCTCCACGAGTCGCGCCGGGTCCAACGCAACCGGGGAGGCTCCGTCGGCGTATCCGCTGACGTCGACGACGAGGTGGGCTGCGGTCGAGGAGAACACACAGACCCGTTGCTGTGCGCCGACACGCACGAGGAGCGAGTTGGCGACGGTCGCACCGCGCTGCATGTCGACACTCGAGGCGTTCGGAGCGTCCTCGGCGGTCGGCCTGCCCGAAGGACACGGGAAGACGGTGGCGAAGCCGTTGTCGGCCGGTGCCACGATCGTGACGTTCAGGACGACGGCGGATGCGTCGGCAGCGACGCCGGCGCGACCTGCTGCGACGAAGGACGTGACGGTTTGCGCCTCGACACGGCCGGCGCCGAACGATTCGCCATCGATCGTGCCGGTGGCCGCATTCGGGCGTGTCTCCACGAGTCGCGCCGGAACCACCGCGATGAATGACGGCGTCTCCGACGCCGCCGATGCGGTCGACCAGGCGAACGCGGTCGACCCGAGGGCCAATGCGAGACAGATGGTGCGCAGGCGGGAAAACATGGTGAGCGACAAGTGTCCTCCAGTCGATGGTGACCGTCCGAGTGCCGCACACGTCGAATCAGTTCGACGACGTGTTCGCCGTCACGAACAGCCTCGAACAGTAGTGATGTTGCGGTTTGATGTCAAAGATGACGATTTCATGTCGGCTCGGACGCGCGCCGGGCCCGGTCACGCATCACCAGGTGATGCAGAACGGGGCCGAGCTGTCGGCGAACCGCTACGAGCAGATGCACTGATCGGGAATCGCCACGCCGCAGTGGTTGCGAGCGACATCGAATCCGTTCGCGAGAGCGACGAAGAGCCGTCACATCCCGAGCCGGTGATTACGGGCGACGTACAGCGTCCGCCATCTGCCGACGACGCAGCTCAGACACAGGGCTCGACGGAGAAGTCCTGATGACCGTCGGCCCGGCACGCACCGAATCCGTAGGTGGCTGACACGAAACGGAGGAGCCCGTCGTCTGCGCGCTCGTGGTGACGACCAACTGGGTGCCGTCGACCGAGTCGTCGAGGAGGCCGGTCGTGGTGACGGTGATCGCCGGCGCCTCGGAGCCCTCGAACTCGACGGCACGCTCTTCGTGTCGTCCGAGAGCCGGCTCGAGCTGAAGCGCGAGGAGTTCGGGATCGCCGGCCCAGAAGGGTTGCTCCGCATCGATGTAGTCGTTCAGGCCTGGTGCAGCGGAGGACCCCGTGTTCGAGGTCGATCTCGACACGCCCGGGCCAGCCACGGGTTGCGACCTCGTCGAGGGTACGACGAACGAACTGCCCATTGCCTGCACCCTCGAGACGATGCACTGTGCCAGAGGGTTCCAGCAGCGGAATGCCCCGAGAACTCGGGTTCCGGTTGGTACACGTCGCCGTTGTCCACGTTGGCCTCTGGCCAATCGGTGTCGAAGTCGACGAGCACGTACACGTATCCCCGACCTCGCGGCGACCTGATCGAAGGCCAGCGCCCCGCCGTCGTCGGTCGCGGATGACCACGGGAAGTCGCGTGGATACTGGAATGCGAGTGGCAGTGTGAAGGCGGGTGAACGAAGGGCTCCCGTCGGGTGCCGTTTCGATGCGGGTGACGCTGTTCCCGGCGTCGCCGAGGTTGAGGTCGAACGATGGTGCGGTCGACTCGACCGGCTCGCCGTTGCGGTCGACCCAGCGATAGATCGTGGCGTCAGGAGTGGGGCACGTTTCCTTCGGGCCGCAGCATCCCGACGCTCGTGAGACCGGCCTTGCGAGGAATCAACGTGTTGTCCCCGAGGTCGACGAGTCCGGTCCAGCGCATCACGACCGACCCGGCGCTCGATCCGATCAGCGGGATCGCCAACAGTTCACTCGCCGACTCCCCCGGCTCGGGCCCGAGTGTCTGCACGTAGGCCACGTCGTCGGGGCCGATGCTCCAGAGTTGCGGTCACTCGAGCGCCTCGGCGATCGTCACTTCGGCTTGCAACTCGGTGCCGTCGGGGTTGTACGACACGCAGCACGCCGGCGGCTGGGTCGAGGCCCACGATCCGACCGTTCTGGGTCGTTCGCCAACTGCGTGCAGTCGATGAACTCTCCGACACAGGTCCGGACGATCGCCGTCGGCTGCACGAGCGACGTGTCACCGTTCGGTGCGGGTGGCGCCACCGTCGTCGTCGGTGCAGCTGTTGTCGCTGTCGACGTTGGATCGGACTCGGTCGACACCGGCGGGAGCGGACCGGTCGGCGCGACGAGATCCTCCAGCGAGGCGAGTTCGATCGAGTCGTCGGTGATTCGAGCCAGCAGCGTGCCCCAGACGTCGGATGCCACGACGTCCCAGTCGTCGGGGAGACGAATCCACTCACCGGTCCCGTCGTAGTTCAACAGCGCCACGACCGGCATCTCGTTGGTGCCGAAGTCGTCGCCCGGGTCGGTGTCCGCACCGATCCGTTCGGCGTAGATCGCTCGTTCGGCGCCCGGTGCCACGACGTTTCGTCCGACGAACGGGAAGCCGCCCCAATCAGGATCACGCGAGACCTCCAACTGCCAGCCGACGTCGGCTCCCTGCACGGTGATCGTGTTGCGTTCAGGAGGAGCGGGGAGGGCCGTTCCGGTCTTGAAGTCGAGGATCGGGAAGGGCACGCCGTTCTCGGCCGATTCGCCCGAATCGCGCGACTGTCCTTCCTCGTCGACGTACCCGATCTCGGTGTCGGCAGGTTGCCCGCGGAAGATGATGCCGTCCGGGCCGTGACCGAGCCAGGAGGGCGGGGTCTCGAGCGCCAGGCCGACCTCCTCGACAGCGACGACCTTCCCTTCGTTCGCGCCGAGGAACGGGACCGCCACGAGCCGAAGGCCGCGCGGCTGCGATCTGTTCGCCTTCGTCGAACGCCAACTCTCCGAATCCGTAGACGACCGGACCCGGTCCACTGGCGATTGGCCCCATGTCCTCGTCGACGGCGACCTCGCGGGCGGAGAATCCGTCGCCGTCCGGACCGACGATCGTGATCGTCCCGGTGCCGGGCTGATTGACCACGACGTGATCCGACCCCACGGCGAAGTTGATCAATCGACCCTCGGGATTCGGTTCCAGCGGGAGCGAGATGTACGGCACGGGCTCGACGAGGCGGGGTGGGTCGAGCGCATCGACCGCGATCACCGGTTGCTCGAAGGTCGACCCGGGCGTGGTCGTGGTCGAGGTGGTCGTCTCGGGCTCGGGGACCGTGGTGATCTCCGTCGTCGCCGGCGCGGTCGGCGCAAC
Organism: Ilumatobacteraceae bacterium; assembly: GCA_963797925.1. GTDB lineage: Bacteria > Actinomycetota > Acidimicrobiia > Acidimicrobiales > Ilumatobacteraceae > Ilumatobacter_A. The sequence continues at coordinate 693,809 of CAWCQZ010000005.1, forward strand.
CGGTGTGGCCGGAACGGTGATCGGCGTGATGACGTCGTTCGAGTTGCCGTCGCCGACGACTGCGACGAGGCCGAGCGCGACCATCGCAACAGCGGCGGCAATCGCTCCGAATCTCACCCACGGCGAACGGTGACGAACGGACGACGTCAGTGGGATCGAGGGCGGCGCACCGCCCAGATCACCGCCGGCGATGCCGCGACCGCACGGCGTCCAGCGCCGCCTCGGTCTCGCTCGCCGACACGGTCTGCTCGTGCTCGTGGGTGGCCGCCATCGCGACGCCACTCAGTTCGTGGTCGATGCTCTGGTCGTCTCGTTCGCTCATGACCGTGCCTCCTCGACGCGCCCGTCGGGACCGCCCAGCCGTCGACGGAGGTTGGCCCGCGCTTTGGACAGCGCCGACTTCACGGTGCCGGTGGCGATGTCCATGATCTCGGCGACGTCCGCCACCGACTGATCCTCGGCGTAGTACAGCGTTGCTGCGACCCGTTGCTGTGGGGTGAGCGAACGCGTCAGATCCTTCCACCGCGCCGAGGCGGCGACGGTGGCCGGGTCGGGAGTGGCGTCGGCCTGTGTCGTCGATCGGTGTCCGAGACGCTCGACGGCAGCGATCTCCGACGTCCGGCTCCGGTGATGGTCGATGAGCAGGTTGCCCATCACACGACGGCACCAGGCGAGAGGTGAGTCATAGGCGGCGAGCTCGTCTCGACGGTGATGGGCACGCAGCAGCGTCTCCTGGGCGAGTTCCTGGCTGACGTGGCGAGACGTCGACATCGCGAGACCCATCGCCACGAGGCGGGGGTACGCCGTCGCGAAACAAGTCGTCGTACTCGTCATCGGTCATCTGCACACCAGGAGGACATTCTCACCGTCACACTCACCTACACGAAACACGCGGCGAATCGGTTGCCGTCTCGAGGAACGTGGTGGCGCTGGGTCAGCTCTCGCCCATGTCTTCCATCGCATCGCCGATGGCACGGAGTTCGGCCGAGGTGTTCACCTCGGTCGAGTCGAACACGAAGGTGAGATCGATCGGGCCATCGAATCCGGCCGGATCGATGCCGGACATCATCACGTGCGGGCCACCCGGCTCCAGCGTGAAGGACTCACCGGCAGCGATCTCGAAGCCGCCTTGCTTCTCCGCCATCGACATGTTGCCGTCGTCGCTCATCGCGGTCTCGTGGATCTCGAAGGTCGCGGCGATCGGCGCAGACGCACCGATCAGCGTGATGGCCTCGTCGCTGCCGTTGGTGATCGTGCCGTATCCGGCCGCGAGGGTCTGGCCGGCGGCGGGTTCGCGGACCCAGGCATCGGCAACGGTGACGTCGCCCGACGCCGGCTGCTCGGTGGCGTCACCGGAGCCGGAGCCGGCGTCCGCGGCATCGTCACTGGAGCCGCATGCGGCGGCGCCGACGGCGAGTGCGGCGGCGACGAGCGGGGCGGTGAGCTTCCTGATCGTTCCTGCGTTCACGAACGATCAGGTCGCCGCACGTCCGCAGCGAGTTCCCGGCATCTCGGAAGTTCCAGGTCGGCAGCATGCTGCGATCCCCGAGTTCAGTCGATCGAGGTGACGTCTCGTTCGCTGACGACGCCCGCATCGACGCTGATCACACGAGTGAACTCGATGGATCGAAGCAACGACCGATCGTGCGTGACGAGCAGCACGGTGCCGTCGAACGCTTCGAGTGCCTGCTCCAGTTGCTCGATCGCGACCAGGTCGAGGTGGTTGGTCGGCTCGTCGAGCACGAGCAGGTTGGCGCCGTTCGCCATCAGGACCGCCATGGCGGCACGTGTCCGTTCGCCCGGCGACAACGTCGACACCCGGTCGGTCCATCTGGTCGGCGACCGAGACCGAACTTGGCGAGCAGCGTGCGAGCCGTGGCGACGTCGAGTCCGGTGATGCGCGCAGAACGCGTCGAGCAGACCGTCGTCGCCGACGAGTCCGTGACGCGCCTGTTCGATCTCGCCGATCACCACCCCGAAGCCCGAGGCCTGCTCGGCCCGACGTCGGCGCTCGACGCCCGAGCAGCAGGTCGATCAGCGTGGACTTGCCGCTGCCCGTTCGGCGCCGACGATCGCGATCCGGTCGCCGAAGCGGACGTCGAGATCGACCGGACCGAGTCGGAACGTCACCGCGTTCGACGACGGCCCGTTCACCGTCGCGACCACGTCACCGCTGCGTTCGACCGTCGGGATCGTGTAGCGCAGCTCCCACGCCGTGCGTGGTTCGTCGACCTTCGTCGAGGCGTTCCAGCGCTCGCTGCGTGCGCGCCGCGCGACCGGCGAGTTGCTCGGTCTGGTTCATCTTGAAGTTGCGGATGTGCTTGTCGTTCTCCCCCGACTTCGCGACCTTCGCCGCACCCTGGCTCGCCCACTCACGTTCGCGCTGGCCACGGTCGACCAAGCTCTGGCGCTTCGAGTCGTACTCGTCGTACCGCTGCTGTGCACGGTGGCGGCGCGAGCTCGCGTTCTTCGAGGAACGCACGTCCACCCGCCGGCGAACCACGCGACCTCGCCGGGAATGGTGGTCGATCTCCACGACGTCGGTGACCGTGCGCTCGAGGAACGCGCGGTCGTGGCTCACGAGCACGACCGGCGCGTCGAGGCCGAGGTCACCCACCGTTCGAGCCGGTCGAGGCCGTCGAGGTCGAGGTCGTTGGTCGGCTCGTCGAGCAGCACGACGTCGAAGCTGCGACAGCAGCATCGACGCCAGCGACACCCGCGCCGCCTCGCCGCCCGACAGCGTCGCCGTCGGCTGGCCGAGCAGTCGGTCGGAGACGGACAGATCGGCGAACACCTGGGCCGGCACGGGCGTCGAAGTCGGCCGCACCGAGCGCCAGCCACCGTTCCAGCGCGTCGCTGTAGGAATCGTCGCTCCGGCGCTCGACCGATGGCGGCCATGGCACGTGGTCGCCTCGTCGAGCGCGGTCTGAGCGTCGGCCACACCGGTGCGCCGAGCCAGGAAGGCATCGACCGTCTCGTCGCGTCCGGCGATCGGGCTCCTGCGGGCAGATAGCCGACGGTGGCCGACGTCGGGGCACGCACGACGGAGCCCTCGACGCTGGTGGTCGCGATCGTCGACGGCCGGCGAGCGCCGCAGCAGCGTCGACTTGCCGATGCCGTTGGGGCCGATGACGCCGACGCACCGGCCGGGCGAGAGCGTGAGGTCGACGTCGGCTGAGCACGTGAGAGCGCCACGGGTGACCGTGAGGTAGCGGACGAACAGAGAAGCAGGCATGAGGTCTCCCAGGAGGCCGAGTGGAGGGCGGGTGAACGATGGACGTCAGCTGCTGCTTCATCGACTTCGACAGTAGTCTCGACGTTCCACTCTCGCTGGGCCGAATTCGGCCGAGTCACGCGAATCCGATCTCGCCATCACCCGCTCCACCCCGCCCCGCAGCCCCACCACGACGTGTCGACGATCAACCTCCGCCCCTGGCAACGAGCCGCGTTCGACCTGTTCATGGCCGGTGCGCAGGCGCATCCGGAAACCGGCGATCATCGTCGCCGACTTCCTGACCGTCGCCACGCCTGGAGCGGGCAAGACGACGTTCGCGCTCGCATGCGCCCGTGCGACGCTGGCGGAGGAGAACCGCGACCGCTGATCGTCGTCGCGCCGACCAGCCACCTGAAGATCCAGTGGTCCTCGGCAGCGCATCGCCTGGGCCTGCAACTCGACCCGCACTGGTCACCCGGTGACGGCCTCGCTCGCGACGTCCACGGCCTGGTCACCACGTATCAGCAGATCGCCACGGGCGCCGCGTGCCGCCAAGCTCGCCGGGCTGTCCGCCGACGGGTTCGTGATCCTCGACGAAGTCCACCATGCCGGTCACGAGAAGGCGTGGGGTGACGGCATCCGCAAGGCGTTCGCGCACGCGCACCGGCGTCTCTCGCTGTCGGGCACGCCGTTCCGCAGCGACGCCGTGCAGATCCCGTTCGTCCGCTACGACGCCACCGGCGAGGGCGAACTCGCGCATGCCGACTACACCTACGGCTACGCCGACGCGCTGCGTGACGGCGGCGTCGTGCGCCCGGTCTACTTTCCACGCGTCGACGGCGAGATGGAGTGGACCACCGCTGCGGGCGACACGTTGTCCGCTTCGTTCCAGGACGAACTGACGCAAGGACCAAGGGTCGATGCGGTTGCGCACCGCACTCAGCCTCGAAGGCGAGTGGATGCCGATCGGTGCTCGCCAAAGCCGTCGATCAGTTGCGGACGATCCGGTCGTCACCCGTCGAAGAAGGCGGCCAGCCCGACGCCGGTGGACTCGTCATCGCGACCGATCAGGAGCATGCGCAGGGCATCGCCCGGCTGCTCCGCGACCGGTTCCAGGTGCCGGCCGACGTGGTCGTCAGCGACGACCCGGGCGCTTCGAAGAAGATCGAGGAGTTCGTCGAAGAACGACCGACCGTGGATGGTGTCGGTGCGGATGGTCTCGGAAGGCGTCGACATCCCTCGCCTACGTGTCGGCGTGTTCTCCACCACGACATCGACCGAGTTGTTCTTCCGCCAGGCGATCGGCCGCTTCGTGCGCTGGCAGGCGGGGCGCTCGAACCAGAAGGCGTACGTCTACATCCCCGACGACCCTCGTCTTCGAGCGCACGCGTTCTCGATCGCCGAAGCGCGCCGCCACGTCCTGCGTCCCCAGAGCGACAGGACGACGACGACTTCCAGGAGGACGGCGGCCTCGACGACCAGAAGATCGCCGACGACGGCAGAGCAGCTCGCGTTGTTCTACGAGTTCGCTGTGCTGCGCGCCGATGCGACCGACGTGTCGTCCACACGGTCGGCGCCGACGGTGCGGTCATCGCCGGCGACGGACGAGGACGACGGTCAGGCCAGCACCCACTTCGAGCCGACGTACGACACCAGCGGGCCACCTGCCTTCGACGACGAGCCCGACCCGCCCACGCCGTTCTTCGCGAGCGATCCGGACCTCACTGCTCGACCTTCCCGACATCCCGACCGCTGCCGGGCTGGTACCGACGGGGTCGCTCAGCGTCGCCGAGATGAAGGACGACCTCCGGACCCGCAACGCGCACGTCGCCAAGCGACTCGTCGACGTCACCGGCTGGAACCATCCCCGGGTACAGGGCGAGATGAACAACCTCGCCGGCGTGTAAGAGCGTCTCCAGCGCCACGAACGAACAGCTCGCTCGCCGCCTCCGCTACAGCGAGAGCTGGCTGCGCAAGTTGCTCCGATAGGAACTGCGTTCCGTCGTGTGATTCGACCGCTCGACCCCCGTGCGGGTCAACGGCCCTGAATCGTTCGGAAGGTGGCTCGAGCGTTCTCCACGAAGGTGTCGGGCACTTCGAGGGCTGGGTAGTGGCCACCTCGTTCGGCCATGTGGAAGTGCTGGAGGTCGGTGAACGTGCGCCGGATGGTCTCTGGTGGTGCTGCTTCGTTGGGGATGCCGCCCGGCAGGCCGAGCACGCCGGTGGGCACGTCGATCTTCTCGTCGGGCCCGAGGGCCCAGTCTCCGTGCAGCATCTCGTAGTAGAGGCGGTGGGCGGACGCGATGGTGTCGGTGAACCAGTAGATCGACAGGTTCGTGAGGACTTCGTCGAGCGTGAACGTGCTGCCGAGTTCGCCGTCGCAGTCCGACCAGGCGCGGAGCTTCTCGACCATCCACCCGGCGAGTCCGGCGGGAGAGTCGGCGAGTCCGAATGCCAGGGTCTGTGGACGCGTGGTCAGCATGGCGAGGTAGCCGGTTCCCTCCTTGCGGAACTCGAGCGACTCACGGATCAGTTCTTCTTCGTCTTCGGTGAGTGGCGGCTGTCCGGGCTGTTGGACGGGTCGCGCCGGCGGGCTCGCCTGGGTCAGGAACAGACCCGACACGGACTGCGGATATGCGTATCCCATGCGTACCGCGATCTGGCCTCCCCAGCTGCCGCCGCAGGCCCCGAACTGCTCGTAGCCCAGCACCTCGGTCATGAGTCGTCGCTCCGGTCTTCGCGCTGACGTTGATCGGAGCGGCCGGTGACCTCGACGACTACTTCCACTTCGTGTTGATGGCAATCGCGCTCGCCGCCATCGTCTGGAAGGCATGGAGCTGGGAACGACCGCGTCGTAGGCGCCAGGCAGGTCGTCAGCGTTTCGTCATGCCGGACCGCCCGAACGTTGCATCGCTCGATCAGGACGAGGCGTCGGGACGGTCGCGACGCCAGAGGAGAGACGCGAGACCGAGCATCACGGGTACGACCACAACGGAACCCATCATCAGGAGGCCAGCGCCGATGTTCGCTCCTGAGACACCGGCTGTGACGACCCGGAGCGTGAAGCCGGCGAACGCCCCGAGTCCAGCGATCGGGACGACCGCCGAGAGCTGGCGTCGGGTGATCACTGCGGCACGTCGGCCACGCCAGAGCACGAGCAGCGCGATCGAAGCTGCGATGACACCGACGACCCCGATCAAAGCCTCGGTGATCGGCGAGACGTCCGGGGATTCGATGATGTAGTCGGGTGAGAACAGCCCGGGCTCCGAGACGTCACCGACCAACCACCAAGCGATCGCGGCCGCGGCCGCGCCTGTTGCGATGACGCATCCTCCGAGAAGCTGACGACTCATGTCCCGATCGTGCCGTTCGCCGATCGAGTCTGCAATGAGGAGAAACCCCTACACCCGCCTGGGCGGTACCGCGTGAGGTCGTCGAACTTCACGACGGGCGACGGGGCGTTGTTCAGCTCGGAGCGACGTCGGTGCCCTTCGAGCGGGCTCGTGACTTGACCACCTCGAGCACGATGAGCAGGAGGAGGCCGGCCGCGGCGGAGATGGCGAGGTCAGCGATGCCGAGGGGTTCGAGGTCGAGGAAGTCGCGGAGCGGCGTGTAGATCGCAGCGAGCTGGAGGCCGGTGACGAGGCTGGCGATCGCGAGCAGCAGCGGGTTGGTGAAGAAGCCGATCGAGCGAAGCGATTCGGTGTTGGACCGGGTGCCGATCGCCTGGGCGACCTGCATCAGCGCCAGCGTCGTGAAGATCATCGTCTGGGCTTCGATCCGGTCGTCGAGTTCGTAGGCGAACCCGACGCCGAGCGACACGGCGCCGATCAGCACCCCGATCCAGACGGTGCGTCGTCCGAGTCCTCCCGCCCACAGACTTGCTCCCGGTCGGTGCGGGGCTCGTTGCATCACGCCTCGTTCGGCGGGCTCCACCCCCATCGACAATCCGAGCAGGCCGTCGGTCATCAGGTTCAGCCAGAGCAGTTGCAGTGGCAGCAGGGCAACCGCCGACTCGACGCTGCCGCCGCCGGAGAGCAGGAATGGGATCGGCCATCCGAGCATCACGATGATCTTGCCGAGGTTGCCGGCGACGGCGAAGCTGACGAATCGGCGCAGGTTGTCGTAGATGACCCGCCCCTCCTCGACCGCTGCGACGATGGTGGCGAAGTTGTCGTCACGCAGCACCATGTCCGATGCTTCCTTGGAGACGTCGGTTCCGGTGATGCCCATCGCGACGCCGATGTCGGCGCGTTTGAGCGCCGGCGCATCGTTGACGCCGTCGCCGGTCATCGCGACCACCTGGTTCTGGTCCTGGAGAGCTCCGACGATGCGCAGCTTGTGTTCGGGAGAGACGCGAGCGAACACCGACACGGTGGCGGCTGCGTCGGCGAACTCGACCTCGGTCAACCGGTCGAGGTCGACACCGGTGAGGACCCGATCGTCACTCGTGATGCCCAACTCCGTTGCGATCGCCTTGGCGGTCAGTGGATGGTCGCCGGTGATCATCACGGGTCGGATCCCGGCTCGTCGACACACGGCGACGGCGTCTCGCACCTCGGTACGTGGCGGATCGATCATGCCGACCAGCCCGAGGATCACCAGCTCGTCCTCTGCTTCACCGGCGAGTTCGCCCGGCGCGCGTTGCGCCGAGTCGTCACCGAAGGTGCTGTAGGCCACCCCGAGAACGCGTCGTCCGTCGGCGGCGAGGCGATCGTTCGCATCGAGCACCCGACGTCGCCACGTGTCGTCGATGTCGACGGGCCCGTCGTCGGACCACACCCCCGACGCTCGATCGATCAGCCCGTCGATGGCACCCTTCACGAACGCGATCGGCCGGTCCTGGGGCAACTCGGCGAACAGCGGCTCCTGGTCGTCGAGGGGTGCGTGGACGGTGCTCATCCGCTTGCGGCCCGAGTCGAACGGGTTCTCCGCGACGCGTGCGAATCGACGGCGGAGTTCGCTGACATCGACCCCGGCGTTCGCTGCCAACTGCAGCAGCGCCGTCTCCGTCGGGTCGCCGAGCAGGGACAGGCCACCGGTCTCGTCGGCGTCGGCCTGCGCGTCGTTGCACAGGACCATCGCTCCCAACATCGCTCGCGCGGTCGCGGGCAGATCCGACGGCGCAGGTGTTGCGGCGGTTTCGATCACGATGTCGTGATCGGCGACGTCGAGCATCGTGACGGTCATCTGGTTCTGCGTGAGCGTGCCCGTCTTGTCCGAACAGATCACCGTCACCGACCCGAGCGTCTCCACTGCGGGAAGCTTGCGGATGAGTGCGTTCCGACGCAGCATGCGCTGCGAGCCGATCGCGAGCGTGAAGGTCACCACCGCTGGCAGCCCCTCGGGGATGACGGCCACGGCGACGCTGATCGCGGTGAGCGCGAGTTCGGATGCCTCTTCTCCGCTGAGCGCACCCATCAGCACCACCAGCCCTGCGACACCGACCCCGACGAGCGCGAGCTGCTTGCCCACCTTGTCGAGACGAGCCTGCAAGGGCGTGTCTTCGCCCGCGACGCCCTGCAGCAGCGTGGCGATCCGACCGAGTTCGGTCGACATTCCGGTCGCGACCACGACACCGACGCCGCGTCCCGCCGTCACCTGGGTGCCGCTGTACGCCATGCACAACCGATCGCCGAGCGGCAGACTCTCCTCGTCGACCGCTGCGGTCTGCTTGTCGGCCGGTTCGGACTCTCCGGTCAACGCCGCTTCCTCGATGCGCAGGTTCGCCGACTGGATCAGTCGCAGGTCGGCGGGAACGATCGAGCCGGCGTCGAGCTGGACGACGTCGCCCGGCACCAGTTGGCCGGCTCCGACCTCGACGGTGCGCCCACCTCGCACGACCCGCACGATGGGCACCGCCATCTTGCGCAACGCGGCGATTGCCTGCTCGGCGCGATACTCCTGGAAGAATCCGAGCAGCGTGAACAGCACCACGATGGCGCCGATGGCGCCGGCTTCGAGGAACTTGCCGAGCAACAGCGAGAGCAGCGCTGCGCCGATCAGGATCAGGACCATCACAGCGGAGATCTGCTCCCACACCAGCCGCCACGGGCTCGACGAACCGGTGTCCACCAGTTCGTTCGTTCCGTGTTCGTCGAGGCGTTCGGCGGCTCGGTCGGCGCTCAGTCCGTCCGTCGACACGCCCAGCTGTTCGAGCACCTCGTCGGCGGGGAGCCGGTGCCACTCGACCGCTTTCGGAGCGGTGACCTCGGGGGCGTCGGACGCGACCGTCATCGGTCGACACCTGACGGCGACACACCGGAACTCGGGGATTCACAGCACATGGGGGTTCCTTTCAGCGCACAGACGAACGTTCGCTGAAAGTCTCTCCACCCGAGACGTTCGGGCTGGCCGCGCCGGCTCCGAAGAGCGTGTTGACGACGGGCCATTCGGGATACTCCCCTTCAGTAGACGAGATCATACGGCCGCGCGGTCGTTCCCACGCATCGGGCTCAGCAGGGCAGGGTGCCGCTCGGCATCGGTACACTGGAGGAATGCCCGCCGCCGGAGAGCACCATCCAGCCTTCGAGGAATACTGCGAGTGCATCTTCGAGCTGCGCGAGGACGACCTCGAGGTCATCCAGGCACGCATTGCCGAGCGACTCCAGGTCAGCCGGCCAGCGGTGAGCGAGATGATGAAGCGCCTCGAGGCCGAAGGGCTGATCACATCGAAGGGCGGCATCAAGCTGACCGAGACCGGTCGCACGCTCGGCGAGTCCGTCGTGCGCAAGCATCGCGTCGCCGAAGTGTTCCTCACCGATGTCCTGAAGCTGTCGTGGGCCGAAGCGCACCACGAAGCGGGCAAGTGGGAGCACATCATCAGCGACTCGGTCGAGAAGGCGATGATGAACCTGCTCGGCGACCCGACCACGTGCCCGCACGGCAACCCGATCCCGGGATCCGGCTACGTGGCACCGGACTCCGAACCGCTGGCGACGATCGCCGTCGGCCACGACTTCACCGTGCGTCGCATCACCGAAGAACTCGAGTTCGAACCCGGCCTGCTCGAGTTCCTCGAAGAGTCGTCGATCCAGCCCGGCAACACCGGCACGGTCACCGCGTCATCGCCGGACGGGACGCTGACGATCGAGATCGACGGGCGCCACGTCGGCGTCGGCGCGTTCGCGAGCGAACGCATTCTCGTCACCGTCTGACGTCTCGCAGCGCACCGGAATTGGCAGACTGAGCGGGATGAGCGCACGAGGACACACACGGCGGGCACCACTCGCAGCCGCTGCGCTGAGCGCACTGCTCCTCGTGAGTTGTGGCACCACGACCGTCGACGAGAACGGCGACCCGACCGATTCGCTGAGCGAGGCCGAGTTGACCGGTGGCGAAGGTCGCGAAATCGCCGAGGACGACACGAGCCCCCTCGAGGAAGGCGTCATCGTCGACCCCGATGCGCCGACGACGACCATCCCGATCGAAGGGTCCCCCACAGACCTGCTCCCGGAGATCGGCATCGACATGAGTCGGCTGAGCGCAGAGATCGCCGACGACGGTGACGAAGACGCCACGATCGCTCGAATCGAAGGCAGTTGGGCTGCGATCGAGGCGGAGATCGAGTCGACCCACCCTCAACTGGTCAACAGCATCCAGGCCACCGTCGACATGGCCCGCACGGCCGTCGACCGGAACCGACCGGCGGATGCCGACAAGGCATTCAGCCTGCTGACCGACCTGGTCGACGCGTACACCGGCGACAGCTGACCTCCGATCCGCCGGCGCCCCCTGACGCGCTGGGCCGTTGCAGAGACGTTTGTCGGGCCCGATCGGTTCCCGGAATCATGTCACTGACGAATCGATCGAATCGCCGTGCACGGCCGACCGATCGTGACAATACTGGGACACGTGAAACGGACGGGCCGGGCGACACTGACAATCGTGCTGCTGCTCGCGGTCGCAGTGTCGGGCGGTTTCAGCAGCTCCTCGGCCGTCGTCGCCGACGAACCCGACGAACTCCTCACCGCCGGCAAGGCCTCGCTGGTCCGGGTCGACCAGACGTACATCGCCGACACGCTCTGCCTTCCCGACCTCAGCGTCCGGTCGTTGAGCACCATGTTCGACACCGAGCCGGGCGGCATCATCGGTGCCGACTACCCACGCACGCTTGCCCTCCCGAACGGCAACGTGCTCTGGACCTTCCAGGACGCTCGGATCCGCACACCCACCGGTGCCCGCTACGTGCACAACATCGGGATCATGCAGGTCGGAACCTGCTTCAGCATCCTGGTCGGCGGAAGCAGCAGCAGTCCTCGAGCGTGGCTGTTCCCGGATCAAACGGCGCCGGAGTTCCGCTGGTTCTGGCCCCTCGATGCAGAGATGGGTGCGGACGGCCAGATCTACGTCTTCAGCGTCGAGATGAACGAACGCGGCGACCGGTACCTCGCGAAGGCGGAACCCGGCGGCACGTTCGTGGCTCGCGTGAACCCGGACAACTGGAACGTCGAGTGGTACGGCACACCGGCGAACGCCGGCAACGACCTGTACGGCTGGTCGATCGAGTCCGACGACGAGTGGACCTACCTGTTCGCCCACTGCCATCGCCAGTTCGGCTTCGACCCGTTCTTCGGCAACGACGCCCACGATCGTTCCTGCACCGATCGCGTCACCGTCGGCCGCGTGCCCCTCGGAGCACTCTTCGAGGCGCCGACCTACTGGACCGGTTCGTCGTGGAGCCCGGATCGTTCTCGAGCGAAACCCGTGATCCCCCGGTCCGACCGGTTCTCGAACCCGACCCAGGTCATCCAGAAGAACGGCCGATGGCTGGCCGTCACCAAGGTGGACGACTGGTGGGGCACCGAGATCCTCATCGAGTCGGCGGTCCACCCCACCGGCCCCTACACGACCGTCGAGCGACGACCGGTCAGCCCGAAGTGCGCCGTCGACTGCAACACCTACTTCTCGTCGTGGATCGAAGGCCAGAACTCGGACCGACCGAACGATCCGTTGATCATCTCGCTCTCGCACAACCGGTGGGACGGCGAGGCGTCGTACATCTACCGGCCGACGTACGCCGTCGTCGCCCCGCCGGCGGACCAGCCGACGGTCGCCATGCGCTGCAGCCTCGGCCACTGCGCCTGACCGGACGGCGTCGGGCCTGACACCCCGCGGATACCGTCGCGTCGGTGAAGGTCGCCGCTGCTCAGCTCGCCCCCGTGTACCTCGACCGCGAGGCCGACTCTGGACCGCGTGCTCGACGCCATCGGTACAGCCGCAGCCGACGGCGTCTCACTGATCGCGTTCCCCGAGACGTTCGCCCCCGGCTACCCGGCGTGGGCCGACCACAGCAACGCCTCGGCCTTCGACGACCCGGCACAGAAAGCCGTGTTCTCTCGCTACCTCGACCAGGCGGTCGACATCGAGCGAGGTGACCTCGACACCGTGGTCACCGTCGCCGCACAACTCGGCATCTTCGTGTACCTCGGCGTGGCGGAGCGATCGGTCTCCGGCGGCTCGGTGTACGCGTCGCTCGTCGCGATCGACCCGGTTGCCGGGATCGTCGGTGTCCACCGAAAACTCAAGCCCACCTTCGGCGAGCGACTCGTGTGGGCCGACGGCGACGGGGCCGGCCTGATCGCACACCAGCTCGACTCCGGGGACGTCTCGATACGGGTGAGTGGCCTCAACTGCTGGGAGAACTGGATGCCGCTCGCTCGCGCGGCGATGTGGGCGCAGGGTCCGCAGGTCCATGTGGCCACCTGGCCGGGCTCGACGGCGACGTCGATCGACGCCACCCGCTTCGCTGCGATGGAGGGCCGGGTGTTCGTGATCAGTGCGGGTGCCGTGCTGCGCCGGTCAGACGTGCCCGACGACTTCGCCCTGCTCGACCAGATGACGGAGCACGGGGACATGTGGGCGAGCGGCGGATCGATGATCGTCGCGCCCGATGGCCGAACGATCGCTCACGCTCCCGACGGGGAGGAGACGTTGCTGATCGCCGAGATCGATCTGGCCGAGGTCCGCGAAGCCCGCCACAACTTCGACCCGGCCGGCCACTACAGCCGCCCCGACGTCCTCCAGCTCACGGTCGACCGACGGCGTCGGGCACCGGCCACCTTCCTCTGACGCCGGCGTGTACCGGCCCGTTCAGGTCGAGCCGGCTGCTCGCTTGATCGCTTTGCGGATGCGGTGGTAGGTGCCGCATCGACAGATGTTGTCGCTCATCGCGTCGTCGATGTCGGCGTCGCTCGGGTTCGGGTTCCGTTCGAGCAACTTCACCGCCGTCATGATCTGGCCGGCTTGGCAGTAACCGCACTGTGCGACGTCCTCGTCGATCCAGGCCTGCTGGACCGGGTGGAGCACGTCGTCGACGGCGAGCGCCTCGATCGTGGTGAAGCTCGCTCCGTCGGCCTCGGCCATCGGGACGATGCACGGCCGGACGAGGTCATCGCCCTGGAAGCTCGTGCATGCTCCGCACACTCCGACGCCGCAGCCGTACTTCGGCCCCGTGATGCCGAGGCGATCACGGAGCAGATAGAGCAGCGCGTCGTCGTTCTCGGCGTCGATCGTGACCGGGTTGTCGTTGACGTTGAACGTGATCTGAGGCATCGGTTCAGCCCTCCTGGTAGAAGTCGCGAAGTGGGAAGCGGCGAGGTTTGATCCCCGTCGCACGAGCAAAGGCATTGGCGATCGCTGCGGCGGCCGCCGGGAGGACGAGTTCGCCGGCTCCGCCGGGCCGTTCGCCGTTCGTCGGCATGAAGTGCACGACGATCTCGGGTGGCGTGTCCTTCATCCGGGCGATCTCGAAGTCGCCGTAGCTGCTCTCGCGGATCGCGCCGTTGTCGAGGTGGAGACCCGTTCGCAGGATCGATGAGATGGCGTCGGTCGCCGCACCGATGACCTGGGCTTCGAGCCCGGTCGGGTTGACGACTCTGTTGACGTCGAGCGCCACGACGAGCTTGGTCACCCGGGCGTTCACCGCCGGATCGGGCGACGTCTGCAGCTCGCAGAGCACGGCCGCCCGGGACTTGTACTCGCTGTGGAGGCCGAAGCCCTGCGCTCGCCCGGCCGGCATCGAGGCGCCCCAGCTGCCGAGTTCGGAGACTTTCTGCAGCACCGCCTTCGAGCGGTCGTCGTCGAGGGTGCGCATGCGGAACGCGAACTCGTCTTCGCCCATCGCCCGGGCGAGTTCGTCGACGACGACTTCGTTCGCGACGACGGCCGTGCCCGAGTAGATCCCTCGCCACGACGAGGTCGCGACCGGGAACTTCTTCTCGTTCAACAACAACGACGTGACGCCGAACTTGTACTGCAGCGTCTGGGTGGTGTGCCAGATGGTCTGGCTGAAACCGAACGGTGCGAGTTCGCCGCCGAGTGCGGTGATGCCGTCGCCGAACCCGTGGCGGAGGTCGAGTTCGGGAGTCGCTGCACGGTGGTCGAAGGCGAGCACCTTGCCCTTGCCGCCGAACAGTCCGCCTCTGCGGTACGTCGCCTGCACATTGTGGACGCTGAGCGGTCGTGCTCGTCCGAACTTCGTGTCCTCCTGGCGGGTGAACATCAGCTTGATCGGTCGTCCGACGATGCTCGAGATCCGCGCCGCCTCGACAGCCGCATCGAAGAACAAGGCGCCGACCGAAGGACCCGCCGGTCTTGATGACGTTCACCTCGACCTGGGTCGGCAGCATGTTCAGGTCACGTGCGATCTTGGCCTGCGCGGCGACCGGGGTCTTGACGCCGGTCCACACTCTGGCCGTTCCGCCGGACACGTCGGCGATCGCCGTCATCGTCTCCATCGGAGCGTGCGCCATGTACGGGAAGATGAACTCGCCGCCCAGCGACTTGGTCAGGATCGGCAGCGGCGGCAACGTCGGCAGGTTGATCGCCCGCAGTTCGTCGATGATGTCGTCGTCGGAGAGGTCGTCGCCCGTTCCGCCGGTCCACTGGATCTCGAGCGCGTCGCGGCCCACGGAATGCTTCTCCGAAGGTACGAGCGATGACGGCGACTCCGGACGACGCACCCTCGACGTCGGTCGGGACCTCGGCGATGTCGATCACGCCGGGGAGGGACCGGGCGATCGTGTCGTCGAAGGAAGCGACCGTGCCGCCGAGGGTCGGGGGGCGAGCAACGACGGTCGGCATCGCGTCGGGTACGACGTCCATGTCCATCGCGTACTGGACCTTGCCGGTGACGATGTCGCGAGCGTCGAGCCGGGCGGTCGGCTGACCGACGACGCGGTAGTCGGCTGGGTCCTTCGGGACCGCTGTGCGGGCCAGGTCGTTGCGTCCTTCGACGCCGTTCGACACGTCGGCGTATCGAACCGTTCGTCCGTCCGGCGCCGACGCGATGCCGTCGAGCGTGGTGATCTGACTGGCGGCGACACCCAGCTGTTGAGCGGCGCCGGCCACGATGATCGTGCGCAATGCGGCGGTCACCTTGCGGAGCGGGTCCCACAGCGACGAGATCGAGTGCGAGCCGCCCGTGATCTGACCGGTCTGACGTCGAATCTCGGCGGGCGACAGTGACGGGTCGATCATGTCCACCGCGACGTCGAGTTCTTCGGCGACGATCATCACCGCGGCGGTGATGATGCCCTGTCCCACCTCCATCCGAGGCAGCTCGAAACGCACACGGTTGTCGTCCTCGATCCTGATCAGGTAGTCGTAGTAGAACGGATCCCCCGAGAGCAGCAGCAGGTCGGTGAGATCGAGTTCGTCAGCCAGTTCCGGGATGCCCAAGCCTCCCGGCAGCTCAGGGAGCAGCCCGGCGGCGTTCGCCTCGTCACCCGAGTGGAGGCCGCTCGCGCCCACCGTCAGCGCAACGGCGAGACCCGAACCCTTCACCACGTACCCGATGAACGATCGGCGTTCGAGCTGAGCGTCGAGGAGTCCCGGCTGTTCCGCCGCGTCGTCGACCCCTTCGGACTCGGCCTGGCTGTGCGGCGCTGTCGAACTCATGTCCATTCCTCTCGGGTCCGATCCGTGGCCGTCTGGCCCAGATCACGGGGTGGAGATGCGACCGCCCGAGCCCGAGACGGTTCCATTCCCGACTCCGACGATTCTCGTTTGACGTGCCCCACGACACACAAGATATGGCATCGGATGTCACTTGTCAATCAATTTCTGACACCGAGTGCCGTCTTCGAGGAGCGGTCGAGCACAGGATGCTGGCCGGTTACCGTGTCACTCCAAGATGGACGACGCACCGAGCGGCAAACGGGCGGCCAACAAGGAACGGGTCCGCAACGATCTCGCTGCGGCCGCGCTCAGCCTTTTCGACCGCCAGGGCTTCGCCGACACGAGCGTCGACGAGATCGCCGACGCGGCCGGAGTGTCGCGGCGCACGCTGTTCCGTCACTTCTCCACCAAGGCCGATGTCATCTTTGCCGACCACCCCGAACGGATCATCCGACTCGGGCAGTATCTCCAGGCTGCATCCGCCGACGCCCCACCGCTCGACGTCGTCATCGGCTCCGCAGAAGCGACGATCCCGTCATTCATCGAGCCTCCCGACTTCTTCCTCACCCGGCACCGCCTGCTCAAGACGACCCTCGAGTTGCGGTTGCGGGAGCAGGCCTACGGCCTGCAGTACACGAACGTGCTCGCCCTCTTCCTGCGGCGACGTCTCCGGGAGATCGAGATCGACGTCCCCGATGTCGACACACTCGGCGACATGCTCGCGTCAGCGGTGGTGACGGTCGTCAACCGTGCGCAGCGGACGTGGTCTGCCTCGGGCGGCACCTCCGACCCGATGGCGTCGACGGTGACCGGGTTGGGCATGCTCCGCCAGGCGTTCGACCCGCTCGTGAACCCGCGAACCGATGCCGGTTCCGGCCCCACGGTGATCGTGATGAACACCGATGGCGTCATGCCCCCCGATGTCGTGAACCGCTTGAACTCGATCTTCGATCCGGACTGACCGGCGCGTTCAGCGCATCGCTTCGGGCAATGCGTCCGCGTGGACGACAGAGAGGCGCTGTGTCGATCGTGTGAGCGCGACGTAGAGGGCGCGCATCCCGTGCTCGATGTCGCTGACGATGCGGCTCGGTTCGACGACGATCACACCGTCGAGTTCCAAGCCCTTCACGACGCTGACCGGCACGAGCGTGACGCCGGAGTCGAGCCCGGTCCGGGTCGCCGAGCCGTGATCGATGCCGGCGGCGGTCAACGCCTCGGACAACTCGGGCAGCATGCCATCCGGCGCAACGACGCCGAGCGAGGCTCCACCGATCTGCTCCTGCATGGTGACGACCTCGCGGGCGACCAGCGCGGGCAGCGCGTCGAGTGAGTCCGCGCGCAGGATCGACGGACCCGCTTCTCCGATGCGGACGGACTCCGGAGCGCGAAGCCCCGGCGTGGCGGCCTCGGCGACCTTGTTGGCGAGCTCCATGATCTGACCCGGGATGCGGTAGCCGACCGACAGGCCGATCACCCGGGGCGGCTTGCGGTCCGGCAGGTGCGCCAGCACGTCGTCCCACGAGTCGGGCGCGAGCGGTCCGGTGGCCTGCGCGATGTCGCCGACGATCGTCATGGAACCGTTGAGCGAGCGCCGAGTCGCCATCTTCAGTTGCATCGGGGTGAGGTCCTGCACCTCGTCGATCACGATGTGGCCGAACGTTCGCAGCTCGTCGGTCTCGTCGAGCTTGCCGCCCTTGCCCGGTCGAGGACCGAGCACGTCGAACGCATCGTCGAGGAGCGCCACGTCGGACGCCGTCCATCGCACGTCCTCGACCGACTCCGAGCGGGGTCGGAACAGGGCGAGCGCCTCGGACTCACCCATGACGTCGCGTGCGGCGAGCTTCAGCAGTGCCTTCGATCCGAACAGGTCGTGCAGCAGCTGCGCCGGCGTCAGGACCGGCCACATCGCGTCCAGGATCGAGCGACCCTCGTCGGTGTGGCGGAAGGTGTCCTTGATCTGCTTCGGTCCGACCTCCGGGTCGCGCTGGCTCGCGGCGAGCACTCCCCACACTTCGTTCTCGACGTAGCGGCGCCCGGCGTTGTGCCGCTGGAACCGGCGCCTCGCCGTCCGCACGATCCGGGCCGAATCCTCGGCGCGAAGCCGCACGTACCCAGCACCGAAGGGCATCACCACGTCCTCGCGCAGCGGACGTTCTCGGTCGGTGATGGCGTTGTCGATCATCTCCGACATCCGCTCTTCGCCCTTCAAGCGGGCGGCCGTCGGCGAATCGTCACCTTCGTCGCCGGGGCGCAGATAGCTGACGCCCTTGACGAGGTCGGCGAGCACGACCTGGTCGACACCGGCCTCACCGAGCGACGGGAGGACACGTTCGATGTAGCGCAGGAAGACGCGGTTCGGACCGATGACGAGCACGCCCTGGTCCTCCAACGGGAACCGGTGCGTGTACAGCAGATAGGCCGCACGGTGCAGCGCCACGACGGTCTTGCCCGTTCCGGGTCCGCCCTGGACGACGAGTACACCGTGCTGTGGTGAGCGGATGATCTCGTCCTGCTCGCCCTGGATGGTGGCGACGATGTCGCCGAGCGTGCCGGTTCGGCCCCGCTCGATCGAGGCGAGCAGCGTCGAGTAGCCGCGCAGGCCGGAATCGGCGGCGACGACCGCGCCGTCGCCAGCGGTCCGCAGACCGCCCGACAAGCCGGCGTCGTCGCCGAGCCCGAGGTGACCGTCGCCGAAGAGTTCGTCTTCGATCCCGAGCAGCTTGCGGCCTTCGATGACGAAGTGACGGCGGCGTGCAATGCCCATCGGCTCGCGGCCGGTGGCTCGGTAGAACGGTTCTGCGACCGGCGCTCGCCAGTCGACCACGACGGGCTCGCGATCCTCGTCGGCGATGGCGAGGCGACCGATGTGGAACGGCTCGAACTGGTCCGGCGACTCGGCGACCCGGTCGATCCGACCGAACACGAGCGATGCGTCACCGAGGTCGAGCTCCTCGAGCCGTTTGACGATGGCGGCGTCGAACGTGTTGCGTTCGTAGCGCGCCTGGAACGTGCCGCCCTGGTCGGCCTCGGTCATGTCGCGGATGCGGCAGCGCGGCGGATCGACTGGCGACCAGGCAGTCGTATGCGTGGTCGATGTAGTCCTGTTCTTCGGCGAGATCGGGGTGCTGTTGCGTCATAATTGGGGCGGAGAAATGCTATCCGCAGTGCTCCGGGTCCCGGCCCGCTGACGGCGTGACGTCCGTTCGGGTCGCCGAGCACCCGTTCCCTGGCGCCGGTCAACCGACCGCCGGTAGCGTTCCTGGGCGATGAGTGACCCCGAATCCGTGCCGTTCCTCGATGCTGCCAACGGCCGACCTGCGTCCCGGACGCCGGTGTGGTTCATGCGACAGGCCGGCCGGTCACTTCCCGAGTACAAGGGCGTGCGCGGCGAGGGATCCATCCTCCACGCCATCAAGCAGCCGGACACGGCAGCCGAGATCACGATGCAACCCGTCCGTCGCTACGGCGTCGACGCCGCCGTGCTGTACAGCGACATCGTCGTCCCGCCCCACGCTGTCGGGTTCGGTATCGACGTCGCCCCGGGCACCGGCCCCGTGGCCGAGCAGCCGCTGCGCTCCGCCGCGGACCTCGAACGGCTCCGGCCGTTGGAAGTCGAGGACGTCGAGTACGTCGTCGACACCGTGAAGCTGCTCGTCGATGAACTCCCGCCCTCGGTGCCGCTGCTCGCGTTCGCCGGCGCGCCGTTCACCGTCGGGAGCTACCTGATCGAAGGGCGACCGTCGAAGGACTACCGGTACACGAAGGCGATGATGCACACCGAGCCGTCGCTGTTCCACGACGTGATGGAACGTCTCGCGGCGTCGGCCATCACCTTCATCGATGCACAGCTCGTCGCGGGTGCCGGGGCCTTCCAGTTGTTCGACTCCTGGGCCGGTTCGCTGAGCCTGGCCGACTACCAGAAGTTCGTGCTGCCGCACTCGAGGCGTGTGTTCGCCGAGTTGCGCTCACGCCACCCGGACGCTCCATGCGTCCACTTCGGAATCGGCTGCGACCACCTGCTGCCGGCCATGTACCGCGCGATGCCGACCTCCGGGCCGCGCATCCTCGGCCTCGACTGGCGCACGCCGATCAGCGATGCACGCGCCCGCTTGGGCAAGGACCTCGTCGTGCAGGGCAACCTGGACCCGTCACTCGTGCTCGCCGGGACCGAAGCGGCGCTCGTGGGGACGGAGCAGGTGCTCGCATCGAACGAACGGGCCGACGGAACGCAGCATCCGGGCCACATCTTCAACCTCGGCCACGGCGTGAACCAGCACAGCGACCCCGACGTGTTGCAAGCCGTCGTCGATCACGTGCACGCCACCACCGCCGTCTGATCGAGCTCCCTGCGCGCTGACCGCAGGGGCTGCCTGCTCAGGCGGATTTCCGTTCAGGCGGCGGGGCGGTTTCGTATGTTCTCGTCGACCCGGTCGGGCAGCGAGATCGAGTGGGCGTTGCCGCTGGGGAGGGTGACGGTGAGTTGTCGGGTGCTCGAGTCGAGTTGCAGTCGCCATCGCCCTTCGTGTGCTTTGTGGTGATGGAAGTTGCACACCGGTAACAGGTTGTCCAGATCGGTGAATCCGTCGTGGTCCCATTCGAGGAGATGGTGGATGTGGCACAGATCGAAATGCGTGTCGCATCCGTCGATCGCACAGGTGCGGTACATCGCTCGGAGGGCGTGGCGTTGTTCGGGTGTGGCGAGGCGACGTTCTCGCCCGACGTCCATCGGCATCGAGTCGCCTCCGAGCACGATCGGGATGATGTTCGCGTCGCACGCGTGACGCCGTGCCGCAGCAGCTGACATCGGTGTTCCATCTGAATACTCGGCCGTCGCCGAGGTCGGGTGGCCGACGAGCAGGCTGTACGGGATGTGGATCACTGCGTCGGTCGTCGACCGGGTCGCGCTGGTTGTTGAACGTGCGCTGGTGACGAGGTCGACGATGGCGGCAGCGTCGATCTGGTCGCGGCGTTTGCCGGCATGCTCTGGGCGCTTCAGGAGCTCGTTGGTGCGTCGAGCGATGCGCTTGCGGAACCGGTTGGCGTCTTCGGGGCACAGTTCGCCGCGAAACCAGTACATCCCGCTCTCTTTGTTCACTCCCATTGCGAACGTTGCGGCTGCGCGTCTGCTGTGCGTCACGTGTGAGGCCGTCGTCGTTGCGGATCTCGTCGACGATCTTCGACACATCGAAACGAAACTGTTCCGGGGTGCGCGACGTGGCCAACTCGGCGAGCTCGGCGTCGCGGTCGATCAATCGTTGTCGCTGGTCGTTGTCGAGGCGACCCGCAGCGCTTGCGACGGTGTCGGCATGTTCGGTGTCGATCTTGCCGGCACCCAGTGCTTCATCGAGCAGAGGTGTGTCACCCAACAGCCCGGCGCGGCGTTCGGTCCGCTCTGCCGCCCGACGCGAGGTGCGACCCTGCCGACCGAGATGATCCGACACCGGCCCGTGGTCCAATTCGGCGATCCGGCGAGCGACACGGGCTTCGAGGCGAGCCGTTGCACCTTTCACGACCGCGAGATCACGCACGGCGGCTTGGGCGTCACCGATCGACAGTTCGTCGACGTCGATGCCCTCCAAACGGAGAAGGAGTCCCCCAGCCTTCATGCTCCAATCGATACAAGTAGCGCAGTCATATTGCCAGTGAAAGGGTATATGTGTTCGAGATGTCGGACGCCGCGACATCACCCGAACCGATCACCACGAAACCTGTCCACCGGAGGGGCGACGTCAGACAGTCTCCGTACCTCTGGAACAAGGCAGAGGGTCGCGAGCTCGGCAACGGAGTCGACCCGTGGATGATCGTTCTGACCGGAACCGCCCGACCCGATGTGCCGTACTGCTGGAGTTGGCGAGTCCGAACGTGAGAGTGATCCAGGAGCGGGAAGTCAGATGGCGACGATGTCGACCAAGCCGTCCAGAGCCGCAAAGTCGCTGGGGTTTCTCGTGTAGAGCGGAAGCTCGACAGAGCATGCAACTGCTGCGATCATCAGGTCGACCGCACGGGCGCCTCGTGCTTCGCGGTCCGCTGAAGTCACGGCCGCATAGTGCCCGTACGCCCGAGCAGCGTTGAGCGGGGCTGGGCGCTGACAGTCAGGCGGCGCAGCGGGTCAGCGAGACCGTTGTCCCATTGCGGACCACCTCGTTCTCGCTGATGTCGGCGACATCGATCCGCAGCGCTGCTTCGAGCTGTTCGGCTGCCGATTCGTCATCGACGACGATCGTCGCGACGATGCACGGCGCGTCGCTGTCGCCGTACAAGCTGTACTGATCGCCGGACCAGGTTGCGGCAACCGCGCTCGCGGCGTCGGGTTCGAGCGATTGTTCGAGCAGAAGCCGGAGGGTGAATGCACCGATCGATCCGGTGGAGAGTGCTGCGGATCCCTCGGGAGGGTTCGGCACGGCGACCGGGGCAGCGATCTCCCCGGCGAGGTACGCCTCGACATCGAGGATCTGTTCGCTGGTGGACGGCGGCTCGGCGAACGCGTCGACGATTGCCTGTTCGCCATCGAGGTCGACGAGCGCACGCGCGAAGAGTCGGCCTTCGTCGTACGGAAACTCGAGCAGTTCACGTATGGCTTCGGGGAGGCGAGGATCGTCGACGTTCGAAAAGACAGCCGGAGGCTCCGGAAGGTCCGCTCCGTCCTCCGCGAGCACGTCGCTGTAGGCGAACGCAACGCGATGGGCGTTGCCTTCCACGAGTGCTCGCCGTGCATCGGTGGGCTCGTCGGTGGCAGCGCTCGAGGCTGCGAGTTCGGTGTCCAACCCGTGCGTCAGCTCGTGAACGATGACGACTTCGTTGAAGCCCGGATCGGGTTGCTCGACCACCTGGACGGGACAGCACACACCGCGGACCTGCTCGATACGTACCGACTCGGCAGCGGTCCGGTCAGCGTCCGGCGAGATCAGTCCGAGCGATCGGTACAGGTTCCACTGCGACTCCGACACGAACGTCCCGGGCGGCACCTCACCGGTGAGGCTCGTCCGATCGATCAACGACACCTCCGGCTGTGTGACGAAGGGCCGGCCGACGAAGTCCTCGACGAACCCCGTCAAGACATCGAGCCGAGCATCGTCGAATGGCCGCGGCGACGCACCGTTCGCAGCGGGCGGAGGTGGCTCCGGCGCGTCCTGCTCGGGTTCGATCGTGACGAAGGAGGCCTCGGCCGTCCTGTCGATGAAGGTCGCTTCATCGACCTCGACGAAGCTGTCGAGCACGCTCACGACGAGACCGGGATCCGACGTCGGGAACCCAGTCAACCGGACGTCGGGAACCCACCAGACGATCCGCGGGAACTCGTTGTCGTCCACGCGTTGAATGGCGAGATATCCCTCCCCCGTGTCCCCTTCGAGCGAGTTCTCGAAGTCACCGCCCGACAGGTAGAGCGATGAACGTGACTGATCAGGACTCACTGTGGCCTCCATCGACCCTCCCGGCCCGCCGATCTCGATGATGTACGACCCGTTGGGCGACCCGTTGTCTGCCAGCTCCCAGTCCGCAAGATCGAACGCGACGGACACATCGGTCTCGGACGCTCCAGCCCCATCGGTCTCGATTCGCAGGCCCTCGGCAACGGCGACCAGTTCGGCAACTGACTTCTGCCCCACCAGTGCCACGCCGATCGCACCTTGCGCGACCGAGAGTGCGGCGAGCCCGACGACATCGAACTGGTCCTCGACCAGGCCGTCCCCGTATCCCGCCACAGCGATCGGCGACGCGTCGAATCCGAGCTGGCCCATCGCTGTTGCTGCCTCAGCGAACTCGGTACTGGAGTACTTCACGACGTTCACGCTGATTCCGGCCGCAGCGAACCCACCCGTGTCCGGGTGAGCGACGAACGCCAGCCTGGCGACCTCGCCGTCCCGCTCGAGGTCGGCGTCCGGCAACGTCGTCACCGACCGGATACTCCAACCCTCCGGCATCTCCGACGGCAGATACAACGGACCGGGCGGCAGAGCCACCACCGCAGCATCTTCGACGTCGACGCCCGACGGACCGGTCTCGGGCCCGTCCGCCGGGTCGGCATCCGCACCGGCGTCCGGTGCGACCGACCCGGTGGCGTCCGACGTCGAGACAGGCTCCGATGCTGACCCGGCGACCCCGTCCCTGCCGCCGCTGCTGCACGACGCAGCAACGAGACCCACGAGAACCAGTACGAAGCACGCACGTTTTGCAGCCATCCGAACAGTCTGCACCAGTCACGTGACCCCAGCTTTCAAACCACCACACCCCAACCGATCGAACGTGCCGCGACGACCGGTCTGGCCCGTCAGAACGCGCTGTCGACCTGTGTGCTCCGGGAGCGTTGGTACGCAGCTTCTCGTTCCGAAAGGTCGGTCAGTGCGCGTTCAGTCGCTGGGCGATCTCGTCGGCGGTGAGGTCTTCGAGGTGTTGGCTGACAATCCAGAGGTGCCCAGCGGTGTCGCGAAGACGGCCTTCGCGGCGTCCGTAGTAGCGGTCCTCGATGGGGATCACCACGTCGGCACCCGCCTTCACCATCGCGTCCCCGATGGCGTCGGCGTCAGTGACGGTGATGGTCAGGAGCAAGGGTGAACCGCCGAGGTGGGTGGGCGACAGATTGCAGTCGCCGTCGTGCTCTGTGAGCGCGATCACGTCGTTGCCGATCTGCACCTCGGCCTGGACGACCTTGCCGGAGGGCTCGGCGAAGCGCATCAGTTCGGTGGCGCCCAATGCAGCGACGTAGAAATCGATCGCGGCGCCGGCGTCGTCGACGACGAGGCGGGGATGAATTGCAGGAGAAGTCATGCCTCGACACTCGCAGTTCGTGCCGATTCAGGTCTTGAAGATCTTGTCGTACTCCAGGTGGTTGATCATCGTGGCACCGTCTCGGTGAAGGCGCGACGGGCTGGTCCGAGCGAAGTGGCCGATCTCTCGGGTGAGGTGTGCTTGGTCGGCAAACCCGTGATCGACAGCGACGCTCGCGAGCGGGTCAGCGCCCGGCTGGCGGATCGCTTCGACGGCGGCGTTGAACCGACAGATGCGTTCGTACTGCTTCGGACCGACGCCGACCATCCGACGGAACTCCGGTACGAACCGACGTCGGTCGACCCCGAGGACATCGACGACCTTTGTGGCGCGTTGTCCGCCTCGAATGGCGTGCGCGGCCTTCAGCACTCGCGAATCGGCAGATGCCGGAGTGAGCCAGTCGACGAGCTCGCCCTCGAGACGATCCAGCACGCAGTCATCCGCTTGCTCAGCGAGGCGGTCAGGAAGCGAGCCGACCGCGACGAGCGCGTCGAGTGGCAACGTGTGGCCGCACGTCTCGTCGCCGCCGCTTCCGGTGAACGCGAACTCGGCACCGGCCGCCAGCGACACGCCGACGGTGCGTTCGCCGGTCCGACGCTCGACCCGCTCTGCTCGCACCTTCGGACCGACGAAGATCGCCGAACCTGGCGACAGAATCAACTGTGCTCGACACGTCGGCAGGATCCAGTCGATTCGCACCTCGCTGGACGGATCGGGCAGAGAACACCACAGACGATCGACGAGGCCGACCAGCAGCGGATGGAGAGGCGGGCGAGACGTGATGAACACCGCCCGCAACGGTAGACCCTGCCGCAGCAGCGACAGATCGAACGTCGCGCCCGTCTCGACCGGGCCCGGCGATGAGTGCCCGAGTCGGTTGTGCGCGACGCGCGCATCTGACTCACGAGCGACATGCAACATTTCCTTGACCTCGTGTCGACTCGAGGTCTTACGGTTCATCCATGGCCACTCATTGCGAACCTGTCGTGTGCACCCTGTCGTCGTCCCGGGTCGGTGATCGACGTGCGGAATGGTCTGACCTTCAGCACATGGCGACGTCGATCGAGAAGCTTGCCGACGGTGTCAGGTTCCGACTCCCGGCAACATTCGCGGATGCAGCCAGAGACCTGGCCGATCGCGAGTCGCAATGTTGCTCGTTCCTCGACATCGAGTTCACCGATCTGAGCGAGACAACCGAGATGACGATCACCTCGCCCAATCCCGACGGGGTGCCGGTCGTGCATCTCCTGGCCGGCCTCACGGACCGGTGAGCGACACCGACATCGCGATCGGAGAGATCGCCGAAGCGTGCCACATCAAGGTGTCGGCAGTCCGCTACTACGCCGACGTCGGATTGTTGTCCGTCAGCCGACGAGTCGGAGGCAAGCGACGCTTCGCGCCCAACGCGATCGCACGCGTCGAGTTCATCCAGCGCTGCCAAGAGTCGGGATTCACCCTCGGCGAGATCGGTGGCATTCTCGACGAGGACTCCACACAGTGGCGAAGCGCCGTCGACGCGAAGTTGATCAAACTTCGCGACCGACGCCGACGCCTCGACGAGACGATCGAGATGCTCACCGAGATCCGGTCCTGCGGATGCGTGGCTCTCGACCAGTGCGAATCGCTTCCGCGACGTTGACCGTCGGGGGAGGTGGACCTCTCTCGATCAGCGGCGTCGCGTGCGATGAACGATCGCAGTCGGGTTGGTTCGGATCGGCGTGGAGTGGTTACACCCCTGTCATGGGCGATCAGCCGACCGAAACGCACGGGCCGAGCGTCGTGTCTCGATTGATCACACGCCGACGGGCGATTGCTGCAGGGTTGATGGGCGCCTCGATCGCTGCGGTTGGTGGGCGGTCGTGGGCGGCCACCGCTGGAAGGATCAGCGATGGTGCGTCCGCCTCGGAACCAGCGGTCAGGGTGAATCCGCCACCAAGCGGCGGCTTCGAGCGTGGAGCGCTGTACGTCGCGCTGTACGGGCATCCGGGTTCCGCGACACTCGGTGCGCTGGGTGAGCAGGGTGTCGACGCCGCCATCCGTCGAGCACGCCGCGTCGCGTCCCAGTACGAGGGCTTCGGACGACCCGTCGTGCCCACGCTGGAGATCATCGCAACCGTTGCGTCGTCATCGGCGGGTGGTGACGGCGACTATTCCAACGAGTACCCCGCTTCGAAGTTCCAGCCGTGGATCGACGCTGCAGCGAACGCTGACAGCCACGTCGTTCTCGACCTCCAGTCCGGCCGCGCGACCTTCCCGTCGCAGACCTTCGAGATCGAGGAGCTCCTGCTTCATCGCAACGTGAGCCTCGCTCTCGACCCGGAGTGGCGGGTCGGGCCACGCCAACGGCCCGGCGGTGGCAGGGTCGGGACCGTCGACGCCGCCGAGATCAACCAGACGATCGATGTGCTCGACGACATCGTGCGGCGCGCTGCGCTGCCACCCAAGATGCTCGTGGTCCATCAGTTCACGCCATCGATGGTGACGAACAAGCGATCGGTGAGGGGCACGCCCAACGTGCAGGTCGTCTTCCAGATGGATGGATTCGGCACCCTTCAGTTGAAGCGGAATTCGTACGAAGCGATGCTCGCCGACCTTCCATCGGGTGCCTTGACCGGCTGGAAGAACTTCTACGACGAGGACTCCCCGACGCCCACCGCCGCGCAGTCCCTCGATGTCGACCCGACCCCGACCTTGATCAGCTACCAATAGCGACGGAACGGCAGCGGCCGGCTCCAGCGGGGCCTCAGGCTTCGGAGACAGCGCCTTGCAGGCGGGCTGCGGTGAGCGTGTTCTCGAGGAGGCAGGCAATGGTCATCGGGCCGGTCCCGCCCGGCATCGGAGTGATCCATCCGGCGATCTCCGCCACGGGTTCGTAGTCGACGTCACCGACGATGCCGGCTTCGGTGCGTGACACGCCGACGTCGATCACGGCGGCGCCCGGCTTGACCATGTCGGCGGTGATCATCCGGGCCTGGCCGGCGGCGCCGATGACGATGTCGGCCTCGGACACCACAGCGGCCATGTCCGCAGTACGTGAGTGCGCCATGGTGACCGTGGCGTCGGCTCCCTTGCGGTTCAGCAGCAGCGACAGCGGCAGCCCGACCAGCGTGGACCTCCCGATCACGACGGCGCGCTTGCCGGAGGTGGGCACGTCGTACTTCTCGAGCAGACGCATCACGCCGAGCGGCGTGCAGCTCACGAGGCCCGGCCGGTTGCGAACGAGGCGACCCATCGACCGTTCGGTCAAGCCGTCGACGTCCTTCTCGGCCGGCACGAGGTCGAGCACCGGTTCGGGGTCGAGCCCGTCGGGCAGCGGCAACTGCACGAGGATCCCGTGCACCGTCGGATCGTCTGCGAGCTCGCGGACGACGGCTTCCACTTCTTCCTGCGACGCGTCCGCACCGAGCTCGCGATGACGCGAGACCATGCCGGCTTCAGCGGCCTTCTTGTGCTTGCTGTTGACGTAACGCTGAGACGGGCCGTCGTCGCCGACGAGCACCGTTGCCAGGCAGATCTTCGGCGAACCCAGCGCTGCGATCTGCTCGGCGAGTCCGGCAACGACCTCGTCGCGCAGCGCATTTCCATCCATCACGATCGCAGCCATGCCGCGCACGCTAGCCCCTCTCACCGTCGCCACGGTTCCGACCGACTCTGCGCTCGGCGCCCGAGGTCAGGACGGTGCGAGATGCACCTCGCCGGTGGCGGTCACTTCCGCCGCTGCGCCGACTTCTTCTTCGCAGCGCTTTTCTTCGCAGCGCTCTTCTTCGCAGGCGGCTTCTTCGCAGATTTCAACGGCGAACCGCTGCGATCGATCCCGGCAGCGGCGAAGAGGACGTCGATCTCCTCCATGTGCAGCTCGAGCAGGTCGTCCAGGTCCGGCACCAACTCCCGGCCGGCGACCAGTCCGAAGTCGAGGGTGTCGACGTAGCTCTGCACGGTGATGTTGAGTCCGACACCGGGAGCGATCGTCGACACCGGGAAGAAGTTCTTCATCTTCGCCCCGCTCACGTACAGCGGCTCACGCGGGCCCGGCACGTTCGAGATGACGACGTTCACCGGCGGGTCGGTCCGGTCTGCGAGACGCATCGACGCAGCGACGCGTGACGCCTGAGCCGCGAGCGCTGGCGGAGCGAACTGTGCCATGTCCACCATGATCTCGGCGGGCGTCAGGTTGAACTGTTCCTTCGCCTCCTCCATCGACTCGTGGACACGTCGCACCCGCTCGACCGGGTCGGCCTCGTCGGTGGGGAGGTCGGCGACCATGCCCGACACACGGTTGGTCCAGATGTCGTCCTCGTCTCCGGTACGGATCGACACCGGAACCATTGCGCGTAGCGGGACGTCCGGCAGCGCGTCGTGTCGGATCAGGTAGTTGCGCAACGCTCCGGCGCTGATCGCCATGACGACGTCGTTCACCGTCGCCCCGAGCGCATTCTTCAGCACCTTGATGTCGGCGAGCGGTGTCGCCTTCATGGCCAGACGACGGTGTGCCGTGATCGACTTGTTGAACGGCGTCGGCGGCGCGGTGAGACCGGCTCGTGCGAGCACGTTGCCCTCACGCCGGTCGGTCCCGCCGGTCGTCGGGAACTGGCGGCGGGCCGCGTCGATGACCGTGGAGAGACCCTGCTGGCGGGTGATGTCGGCCATGTCCTGCATCAGCCGGAGCTGTGTGCGGGCGAGCTTGCCCGGCGTCCGCAAGAAGCTCGCCGCGGTGCGGGCCAACATCTCCATGTCGCCCGGTTGCTGCTCGGGTTGCCAGGTCCCGTCGTCGGGCTCGACCTCGTCGCCCTCTGGATGGGCATCCAGGATCCGGCCGAGCATCTGAACGCCCGACGCTCCGTCGATGGTTGCGTGGTGGACCTTGGTGAGCACGGCGAAGTCGCCTGTTTCCAGCCCCTCGAAGACGTAGACCTCCCACAGTGGGCGACTCCGGTCGACGGGCCGACCGATGATGCGCGCGACCTGGGTGGCGAGTTGTTCGAGCGTGCCCGGCGCGGGGATCGCGATGTGGCGCACGTGGAAGTCGAGGTCGAAGTCCGGGTCGTTGATCCAGTACGGATGGTCGAGCGCGAAGGGCACCTGGACGAGTCGGCGCCGGAACGGTTCGAGCAGGTGCAACCGTGACTCGAGCTGGTTGCGATACGCCTCGAACGGATCGAAATCGGGGTCGTCCGGACGCTCGTAGACGGTGAGGCTGTTGACATGGCCGAAGGACGTCGCCGTCTCCATGTACAAGAAGTTGGCGTCGATCCCGGTGAGCTGTTTCACGACGCCGCCCCAGTCACGAGTTCGCTCGGCGAACCGAGCCGGTCGGCCAGGGCCGTGTCGACGAAGCGGCGAACCGACGGTTCGAACGGGAACGAGAGGTGACTCCCCTCGTACCAGCAGATCTCGGGTTCGTCCCAGTGCTTCCACAACGCCTGGACGTTGCCGGGTCGGACCCATCGGTCGACGAGACCGCCGTAGATGAACAGCGCCTCTTTCGGGACGAGCGGGTCCATCCTCATCGGGGACACGACCCGATTCGCACGTTCGAGCGACCGCCAGCTCAACCCCCACTGTTCGTAGAACGGCGGGAGCATCGCTTCCACGTTGCGGCGCATGCCGCGCACGAGGTCGGCTTCGGGCACCCCGGCGATCGCACACGCGAGGTCGTCTTCGAAACACGTCAGCAGCGACGTGAAGTACCCGCCGAGCGAGATCCCGGATGCTCCGACCGCCGGAGCGCCCTGGGTTCCGGTGATCCACGATTTGAGTCGCCGGATGTCCCAGATCGCCTGGGCTGCGGTGTGCACGGTGTTCATCGCTCCACCCCACAGCACGCGATCGCCTGACGCTCCGATCGAGCGAGGGCCGTGCAGCGGTGTGACGGGGAAGGCGAGGTTGTAGCCGAGTTCGTGGTGCAGGTGTTCGCGCGCCGAACGCAGCGAAGTCGACGCGCGGCGAACCGGTCCGGTACCCGTTGATGCAGATCAGCCAGGGGCGTGGCGCACCGTCGTGACGCAGGATCCACGCGTGGGCCTGACGGTTCTTTTCGTATCCGAGCCACCGGTCGCGTCCCGGTTCTCCATCGTGAGGCTCGTAGCCACTCGCCACGACCAGGTGCTCGTAGTCGAGCCCGCCTGTCGACTTCGACGTCAGACGCGGCCGTTTGAGCGGCGGTGGGTCGCGGTGGTACGACCGCGGGTCGGTGGTCCAGCCACGCTCGTCGAACATGTCGACGGCGTCACCGAGTTCGGTGCGCAGCCGTCGTCGAAAGCCGACCGATGGTGCACGGAGTCGACTGTTCGTCGACTCGATCTGCAGCGCCCATTCGTCGATCCACCACTTGGCGGCCAACGCTGGGGTGAGCTGTGGTCGGGGCAGGTCGGGCTCTCGATGGCCCACGACCCAGTCGTGGGCCTGGCCGAACACATCGTCGATCACGGTCATGGTGACTCCTCACACAGCGAGAAGGGGCGCCCGCCATGCTCCCAACGTACGCAACGAGCCCCGCCGAGATACGACCGAGGCCCCGCCAAGCGTCCGGTTCAGGGCCGCCGTTCGAAGTTCGACAGCACCGACTCCGGTGATCCAGCGAAGCTGAGCCGGCCCGGCTCAGCCCGCTTCGGAATGGGTGACGGCGGTCTCGCCCATCCATTCGCGCAGAGTGTTCTTCAGCTTCGTCTGCTGGATGAACAGGTCCTGCTCGGCCGGGCTCTCGCCGGCGGCCTGCGGCGCCTTGAGGTAGAAGCTCAGCCATTCCTGCACGCCCGAGGATCCGGCGCGGTGAGCGAGGTCCATGAAGAGTGCGAGGTCGAGCACGATCGGCGCGGCGAGGATCGAGTCGCGACAGAGGAAGTCGACCTTGATCTGCATCTCGTAGCCGAGCCAGCCGAAGATGTCGATGGCGTCCCAGCCCTCCTTGTTGTCGCCACGGGGCGGGTAGTAGTTGATGCGCACGACGTGGTCGATGTTGCCGTACAGGTCGGGGTAGACCTCGGGCTGGAGGATGCCACCGAGCACGCCGAGCTTCGACATCTCCTTGGTCTTGAAGTTCTCCGGATCGTCGAGCACTTCGCCGTCACGGTTGCCGAGGATGTTCGTCGAGTACCAGCCGCGCATGCCGAGCATGCGGGCCTTGAAGCCCGGTGCGAGCATCGTCTTCATCAGGGTCTGGCCCGTCTTGAAGTCCTTGCCGGCGATCGGTACACCGTTCTTCTTCGAGAGTTCGACGATGCAGTCGAGGTCGGTCGTGAGGTTCGGGGCACCGTTGGCGTACGGGACGTCGGACTGCAGTGCGGCGTAGCAGTAGATCTGCGACGGCGAGATGTTGTCGTCGTTGTCACGCAGTCCCTGCTCGAAGGCTTCGACGGTCGCGTGGACGGCCGTGGGCTCCTGGTACGCCTCGGTCGAGCCACACCACACCATGACGAGACGGTCGCAGCCGTTCTCCTCCTTGAAGCGGGCGATGTCGGCGATCAGCGCTTCGGCCTGATCCCACTTGTTCGAGATGTCCTTCACGCGGACGCCGTCGAGGCGGCTCACCCAGCGCTGGTCGAACACGGCCTCCATCGGGACGATGCCCTCCATCTCCTTGGAGACGGCATCGAGGTCCTTGCCCTGCAGCACGCCGGCGGTTGTGGCTGCCTCCATGGCGTTCGGCGAGATCGGGTCCCAACCACCGAAGACGATGTCGTCGAGGGTCGGCGAGGGGAACGAACTCGCGAATCAGCGGGTTGCGGTCCTCTTCCTTCGTGCCGAGGCGGATGTGCGCCATCTGGCTCACCGAGCCGATCGGAGCAACCGTTCCGTTGCGGGCGGCGATGACGCCGGCGATGAAGGTGGAGGCCACGGCGCCCATGCCGGGAGTGAGCACACCGAGCTTGCCGGTGGCGGGGGCGATCTGTCGTGCAGTCATCTGCCCAACCTAAGCGTTCGTTCACAACCATGTCAGTTGGTGAAGCAGGTCTTCACTATGATGCACGGGTGCCGACCGATCGATCGACGCCGTCGACGTCGCGACATCCCCTGCTTCCTGACATCACGATGCGCCAGCTGGAGTACCTGGTGGCCATCGATGAAGCGCCGACCTGGGCGCTGGCTGCACGAACGCGTCGGCGTCAGTCCGTCCGCGTTGTCGCAGGGCCTGGCCGAGCTGGAGCGACGGATCGGCATCGATCTCTTCGAGAACGTGGGCCGCCGCCGCATTCTGCGAGTGACTGCCACACCCGTCCTGGAGCATGCGCGCCAGGTGGTCACGCTCACCACGGACCTCACGCGTTGGTCGACGCGTCTGCGCGAAGGCGAGAGTGGCAGTGTCCGACTCGGCATGATCGACGTTGCTGCGGTCGTCCACTTCCCTGACGTGCTCCGATCGTTCCGTTCCGAGCGCACGGAGGTCGAGCTGATGCTCTCGGTCGCTCCGTCGCGGTCACTCCTGGAGGACCTGGCGGGTGGGCGGCTCGACCTGGCCGTCTGCGTCGAGCCTCCCGAACCGCTCGCCGGCATCGAGACGGTCTCACTCCTGAGTGAGTCCCTCGCCGTCTACGCTCCGCCAGGCACTGAGATCGGCGCTCCTTCGACCTGGGGACCGTGGGTCCTGTTCCCCGCTGATTCACACACGCGGCGAGCGGTGGATGAGCGACTGGTCGAACGCGGTGCCCGCCTCGACATCGCCGCCGAGTCCCATCAGCCAGATGTGCTCCGTGAGATGGTGCAGCTCGGAATCGGCTGGACCGTGCTCCCCCGCACGCAAGGCGAGGTCGCCCAGACGAACCTCGTGGTCGGCGAGCAACTGCTCAAGCGCAAGCTGGTGCTCGCACGCCGCGCCAAGTCGGTGCACGACCCGGCGGCCGACGATCTCGCAGCGAGGCTTCGGCGGCGCCCCGAACCGACGTGACCACGGGTCCGACGATCACTGGCAATCAGTCATGCCGCCACGTGGACGGCTTCGTCGGTCACGACGATGTCGAGCGTCACGTCATGCGACTCGGTCGGAAGCGATTCGACGATCTGAGTCGAGAAGGCGACGCCGATCAGCAGGGCGTCCGGTCGGACCGACCCGGCAGGAACCGGTCGTACCAGCCACCGCCCTGACCGATCCGGTCGCCGTCGACGGTGAACGCTGTGCCCGGGACGATGATCACGTCCGGCCACGACGCGTCGACGTCGTCCTCGGGCATCGCCGTCTCGATCCCTCGTTCAACGCACCATGCGATCAGCTCACCGGTCTCGACCTCACCGACGATCGAGTCGTAGGCGAGCAACCGACGCGCACCGACGACAGCATCGTGTGACCGAACCGCTCGACGATCCGCGCCGATCGCTCGACACGGTCCGGCAGGTCACGGCGCATCGCACGCATCCGCCCTCTCAGTTCACGCTTCGCGTCGATCAGCGATGAGTGCTGCGACTCGTTCTGGTCGGCCATGCGCTCGGCAGCGTACAGTCGAGGTGATGAGCGATGAGACGAACGAACAACCCGACATCAGTTTCGACGCCGGCCACTTCCGCACGGTCATCGGCCACTTCCCCACCGGGGTCACCATCGTGTCCGGCATGAACGCCGACGGTGAAACCACACGGTTTTACCATCGGTTCGTTCACGTCCGTCTCACTCGACCCGCCGATGGTCGGGTTCCTCCCGCAGGTCGGTTCGACGACCTGGGATGCGATGGCCACGTCGGGAAGCTTCTGCGTGAACGTGCTCAGCGACGAGCAGAGCGACCTGTGCTGGAAGTTCGCGAAGTCGGGCACCGACGACTCCCGATTCGACGGCGTCGACTGGCATGCAGCGCCGTCCGGGTCGCCGGTTCTCGATCGGGCAGTTGCATGGATCGACTGCTCCGTCGCTCAGGTCTACGACATGGGTGACCACCACTTCGTGCTCGGCAACGTCGGTGCACTCGATGCCGATGCCGACCACGATGGCGCGTCGCCCGTCCCCTTGTTGTTCTTCAAAGGAGCATTGGGCGGTTTCTCGGGCCGAAGGCTGATTCGATGTCGACATGAGTCGACCAGTGATCAACGAGCGAACGCCACTCGCCGCCGCCATCGACGCCGGCCTCGTCACGGCGTTCGTGGCGATCGGTCGCCGGAACCACGACGAGGATCCGGGCGTGATCGGGCTGCTGTCGACCGCAGCCCCCTTCCTCGTCGGACTGGTCATCGGCTGGCTCGTGACCCAAGCGTGGAACGATCCGACACCGGTTCGCAAGGGTCTGATCATCTGGCCGACGACGGTCGCCGTGGGCATGGTCGGCCGACGTCTCACCGGCGATGGGACGGCTCTGTCGTTCGTGATCGTGGCCACCGTCTTTCTCGGCGCCACGCTTCTCGGCTGGCGTGCCGCCCGTCGGGCATTCACCGCCCGCCGCCATGCCGCTTGAGCCGCCGTCACCGGCTGTCTCGTGTCGGTTCGCGCGACGTCAGCGGCGGCGAAACACGGCGTGGGTGAACCGTTGCGTCGCATCCCACGGCGTGACGTGGTCGAGCTCGAACGACTCGACGAGATCGAACCAGTGACCGAACACCGAACCGAGCGAGTCGGTGTCGTGGCGGCACACGTCGAGCCCGCTGCACTGTTCGGGGCCGGTCGGCGCGAAGGTCGCGATGACGAGATGGCCGCCCGGGGCGATGGCGGCTGCTGCGTGCTGCGCATAACGATGCTGGTCACCGACGTCCCCGAGGAAGTGGAAGGTGGCGCGGTCATGCCACACGTCGACCGGTTCGTCCAACACGAGTGCGCACACATCGGCGACGACCCACTCCACATCCGCCTCGTCGGGCAACCGCTCACGAAGTGAGTCCAGCGTGGCATCCGAGATGTCCACGGCGACCACGTGATGGTCGACGGCCAAGTCGTCCACCAGTAGGCTCGATCCGGCGCCGATCACCGCTACTCGACTCACCCGCTGACGCGGACTTCCGCCTGACTCCGCCGATGGCACCGACACGCAGCGCACGAGTGTGGCTCAAGGTTCGGGGACGGCCTGGTACCAGCTCACCTCGTCGGGCACCTTCGACGACCACACCGTCTCCCAATGGTCGCGATTCGCCACGCCCGCAAAGTACGCCACGGATCGGAACGCGCCGTGAACGTTCTAGAAACTGGCCCAGCGGGCACCCCGGTCGGCCAGACTGGGATCGTGCCTCGCCTCGACCTCCTGGATGCTGAGACCGCCCCGCTCACCGCCAGCTCCTACTTTGCAGGCGGCGACCCGGGCCCGATCGTGGCTGCCCTCGCCAACGTGCCCGAGTTGCTCGCGCCGACGCTCGGCTTCATCGGCGCGGCCCTCGGCGACGGTGCCGCCAGTACACGCCACAAGGAGTTCGCGATACTGCGGACATCCGCCCTGCAGGGTTGCCGGTACTGCATCCACGCGCACACCACCGTCGCCCTCGACGTGGGGCTGACCGACGTCGAGGTCCGAGCGCTGCGCGGCGAGGTATCGATCGAAGAAGCGTTCACCGACGACGCAGATCTGCGGTTGATCCGTTGGATCGATGCAATGGCCGGTGCGACGGGCCCGATCCCCAACGAAGTGTGGGAGGCAGCACGCGCGTCATTCCCGAACCATCTGCTCGTCGAGTTGAGCGCCACGATCGGCGCGACGCTCTTCCTCAATCGATTCGCCACCGGATTCGAACTCCCGACATCCGACGAGACGCTCGCCCGCCTCGAGCAAGAAGGCCTGCAATGACCGACACCGACACAGCGACCGACACAGATGCACCCATCGCCGATGCAGTCGCCGACGGCACGCTGCCGGGCCGGGTCTGGCTCTACACCAACTACCACTGCAACCTCGCCTGCTCGTACTGCCTCACCGAGAGTTCACCGAGCAGCGAACGCCGCGAACTCACGCCCGAACTGATGGTCACGGTCGCCCGCGAGGCGCGTGAACTCGGATTCACGGGACTCGGCGTGACCGGCGGCGAACCGTTCCTGCTGCCGTGGCTGCCCGACACCATCATCGAGATGTCCAACGAGTTGCCGGTGATCCTGCTCACCAACGGCACCCTGTTCATTGGCGAGCGGATCGAACGTGCCGCCGTGCTCGCCGGGCACGACGTCGCACTGCAAATCTCGCTCGATTCGCACCTCTCCGACGTCAACGACGTCGCTCGCGGTCCGGACAACTTCGTCAAAGTGGTCGACGCTGTACCGCGCTTGATTGAGCGAGGCGTACGGGTGCGAATCGCCACGACGACCGCCGGTGCGCTCGACGACCCGAAGTTGGACCCGCTGAAGGAACTCGTCGCAACGCTCGGCGTCGCTCCCGACGATCACCTCGTGCGCCCGATCGTGCGCCGTGGACGCGCCGACGAGTTGTCCCTCGGTGTCGATGCCCGTCCGACTGACATACCGAGCGAACTGACGATCACCGCCGACGGCGCGTTCTGGGGCAGTTTCGGGCCGACAGTGCGCGGTGGGAGACTCGACACCGACCTGTTGCTCAGCCGACGCGTGCTGCCGTTGGAGCAACCCGCCGAGACGCTGCTCGGACTGCTGAAAGGCCTCCCACCGGGCACTGACACGCAGCTCGGCATTCGTTGAGCATGATCACGCCGGGGCCGGTCGGCCCCACCCGACAGCAACGGTCAGGAATCCTCGATGACCTGACGCGCCAGCATCCCGAGCCGGGTGTCCGGTTGACACCGCGCCGCCGTGCGCACGTCGTCGAACGTGTCGAGGTCGTGCGCCATCGGCAGCATCCGCACGCGCCTTCCCAGCTGGTGCAGTCGGCGCAACTGGGCGAGCCCGGTGCGCGAGGTGCTCATTGGGACGGCGCCGAAGACAGCGCGGTCCGCAGTGCCGAGGCCGATCACCCAGTAGCCGCCGTCGACGGCGAGACCGAGTACGTCGACGCCGTCGGCGACCGCTGCGGCTGCACCGACGAGGGCGGGAATCGCCTCCGCCGCTTCAGCTTGGTCGGGCGTGCATGGCGGGCCGGTCGCGCATACCGAGCGCAAGCAGGTCGGCGCGCCGGGACGCTCGGGACCGAGGTCGGCAACGTCGTCGGCGCATCGGCGCGATCCGCGTGGCAACACGTGCGTGCAACGGCCAGCGCTGCGTGCGATGCGCTCGCGTCCAGGTCGGCGTCGCCGCGTTCGAGGATCGCCATCCAGGCGGGAGTGCGATCGGGTCGAGCGAACGCATCGCAGTCCATGAAGCACCCACATCAGCGTCCTTGGTGCCCGTGTGGACACCGGACCTCGACTTCGTGCGGTGCAAACGGTGAGAGTCCTCGTCACCGGTGGTGCCGGCTTCATCGGATCGCACGTGGTCGACGAACTGTTGGCACTCGACCATCAGGTACGCACGTCGTCGACGACCTCGACCCGGCCGCTCACAGCGGGATGCCCGAGGGGCTCGACGACCGGGCGGAATACATCTGGGGCGACATCCGCGACGCTCAGGTCTGGCGACACGCACTCGACGGCATCGACGCAGTCTGCCATCAGGCGTCGAAGGTCGGCCTCGGGGTCGACTTCGCCGACGTCGACGACTACGTGTCGCACAACGACGGTGGCACCGCCTGCCTGCTGCGGGCGCTGCACGACCGCGGATTCGCCGGGCGACTCATCTTGGCGTCGAGCATGGTCGTCTACGGCGAAGGGCGATATCGATGTGCCAACACGGTCTGGTGAGGCCCGGGCCGAGGGTCGTGGCGGACCTCGACGCCGGGAACGCCGACCACGACGGCAAGCCACCGGAACCATTGCTCTTCTTCAAGGGCACGCTCGGCGGTTTCGGAGCCGTTGGCTGATTCGATGTCGACATGAGTCGACCATCGATCAACGAACGCACCCCGCTCGCCGCCGCGATCGACGCCGGTCCGTCACCGCGTTCGTCGTGTTGGTCGCCGCAACCACGACGAGGATCCAGGCGTGATCGGGGCTGCTCTCGACCGCCGCACCGTTCCTCGTCGGACTCGTCGTGGGCTGGCTCGTGGCCAAGGCGTGGGACGATCCGACGCCGATCCGCAAAGGGCTGATCATCTGGCCGATCACGGTCGTCGACATCGGGATGTACGACCACGACCACTCATCGGCACGGTCGTAGTAGATCACGGAGAGCCCGATCGGGATCACCCACGCCGCGCCGACGAGCGCAACGATCTTGGTGCGGTACCCGACGATGAGGAGCCCGGCGAGACCGATCTCCACGATCAGGGTGATCCATCCGAAGAACCCGAAGTTGGCGAGGACGAGATTCTCGTTCACCCATGCGAACGGAGCGAACGTCGCATTCCGGGTGACCGACGCCGAGTACTTGAACAGTCCTCCGCCGTGTCCTGGCCGAAATCGGTCGGCACCTTCAGTGGATGCTGGCGAGCCACATCAGCCCGACGACGATGCGCGCCAAGCCGAGCACGATCGGTCGGCTTCGCTGATCGGCCGATTCGAAGCGTTGCGTCATGGAAACCACGCGACGAGCATGACAGGCTCGTCGCCTTTTCGGTGCCGGTTTCGGGCTTGTTTCGGCCTGTGGTCCATGATGGAACGGTGTCGAACCTGAACGGAGCGCCCACAACGACCACCACCGTGCCCGATGGCATGTGGGGCGTGTTCGGAGGATCCGGCTTCTACGACTTCCTCGACGACGCCGAGGAGGTCGAGATCGACACACCGTACGGGCCACCGGCGGGACCCATCGTGATCGGTTCGATCGGAGCGAACCGCGTCGCATTCCTACCCCGGCACGGTCCCGACCATGCGTACATCGCGCACCGTGTCCCGTACCGGGCCAATATCTGGGCGATGCATTCGGTCGGCGTGCGCAGGATCATCGCACCCTGCTCGGTGGGTTCGTTGCAACCGGACCTGCACCCCGGTCAGCTCGTGGTGATCGACCAGCTCGTGGACCGCACGAACGGCCGTCGTGACACGTTCTTCGACACCGGCGGACCCGACGCGACGAGCACGACGATCCATCATCAGAGCTTCGCGGACCCGTACGACGAGACGATCCGCGGCGCGCTGCTCGCCAGTGGGCGAGCGGTCGGCGCCGATGTCGTCGATGGCGGGACGATGGTCGTGATCAACGGCCGGCGTTTCTGGATCCGTGCCGAGAGTCGATGGTTCCGCGACTGGGCTGGCACGTGGTCAACATGACCGGCTGTCCCGAGGCGGTGCTCGCGGCCGAACTGGGGGTGAGCTACGCCGCTGTCGCACTCGTGACCGACTACGACGCCGGGGTGGACGGTCGCGAGCCCGTCACGATGAACGCGGTGCTCGCCGTGATGCGCTCCAACGTGGCCAAGGTGCGGTCCGTGATCGAAGCCACGATCGCAGGGGCGTGAAGGACTGGCGTGTATCAGCGGTCGATGACGACGACCCGGTCGCTGCTGCTCCGGCCGAACACTTCGGGGGCGTAGATCTCCTCGGCCCGGGCGGGCGGCACGACGAACTCGCCCGGCGTCGTTGCACGAGCGACGTAGGTGTACTCGTAGGTTCCGCCGGGCAGGAAGCTGGTGAAGGCCTCGGCTCGATCGTCACGCAGGTTCTGGTACTCGTACCACTGCCACCACCACGATCCGTCGTAGGACACGCTGCTGTCGTCGGCCGGGACGGTCAGCGATGTGGCGAGCGCCGGATTGACGGCTTCGAGCCCGGCGGGGAGCGGGTCGATCAGCGCGACGTGCGTGCGGCGGGCATCCGCGACCATCGTGAGTCGGACCCGCACCGATGCGCCGGCCGCGATCTCCCACGTGCCGTCCTGTCGACGGGTGACGTCGGCTGGATCGTCGACGGGTTCGTAGGTGCGCTCCACGACGAAGCCTTCGTCACGCGGGTCGAGGTCCAGGTCGTCCGGCGCATACCTCAGCCCGAGCCGGTAGTAGAGGCGTCCGGCGCCGTCCTTGTCGAGCACCAGGTCGACGTCACCGTTCTCGATCAACGTCGCCGTGGGCACCGTGGTGAGGTTCGTGTCGGTCGAACGGCCCCGGAATTCGGACTCGACGGCGTACGTGTCGCCGAGCCATGCCCGGGCGACGAAATCAGGATCGACGGATTCGAACGTGTCGAAGTACTCGTTGAGCGCCAGCAGGATGAACGAGTTCTCGTACGCGTTGTTCCAGCGACCCCTGGTCTGGTTGCCGAGCAGACCGGCCACGACCTTCGGGATCACATCGCTGTCGGGTGCCATTCTCACGAGCGCATCGAGGATGATCCCGTCGGTCCGACGGTCGGAATGGGCAATGACGTAGGCGTCCTCGCCGTAGGAGGTGGCGAAGGTGGCGGCCCCGGCCGTTTCGACCGCCGAGTTCTCGATCACGCGTCGGATCTCCTGGCGTGCGTCGCCGTCGTCGATGACCGTCCAGAGCTGCGCGATCGAGTCGAGTTGCAGCGAGTCAGCACCCTGCCGATACAGGTCGAGCGCCTTGGCCGGGTCGGCGTCGCCTGCGATGCCCCGGACGAACAGGGCATAGGCGCTGATCGCGTCACGCGTCGCCTGCGAGTAGTCGGAGGGGATGAAGTCCTCGATGTTGCGGATGTGCTCGAGCGACGCGTCGAGCTCGACCTGGTCGACGTCGTAGCCGTTCTGTCGGGCCAGCACCTGGGCATGGGTTGCGTAGACCGACACCCACGGAATCGACGGTCGGCCACGCTGCCAGTACGGGAACCCGCCGTCGTCGTTCTGCAGCGCTTGGAGTCGTTCGATGTCGCGGACCACAGCGGAATCGATCACCGCCGGTGCCGGAAGGCCATCGGCGTCGAACGCGTCGAGCACGTCACGGAGCGCCGCCACGGCCATGATGCGTGAGCCGAGGCCGTCAGCTGACTCGTAGCGGTACTCGTAGAGGTACAGCACCGAGTCGGTGAGGGCCTGCAGCGCCGTGGACGACGTGGAGATCTCGAGCCCACCGAACTGCGGGAACACGCTGGTCGGGGCGAGCACCGGTTGTGCGATCGGATCTCCGTCGTCGATGACGCCGTACGTGGCGAACGCTTCGGACGTGGCCGGGGTGTAGACCGGCAGCTCGATCGTGGCGGCGTCGGCGAACTCGCCGCTGACGGTCGCCACCCTGAATCGGGCGGTGCCGACCGCCTCAGCCGACGCCGGGAAACGCACCTCGACCCGGTCGTTCGCCGGGACGGTCACGCGCTGGCCTGCGGCGTCGGGCGAGTCGCCGTCGAGCACGAGGTTGGCGACCTCGATCGCGACGTCCACGTCGACGGCCTCGTCGGTCTGGTTCTGGACGACGACCGGCAGCTCGAACCGGTCGCCGAAGTTCAGGAATCGAGGTGCAGATGGACGCACGGAGATCGGCAGTCGAGCGGTGATCGTCGACTCGCCGGAACCGAAGCGGTCCTCACCCGACACACCGACCGCCATCACCCGATAGCGGGTGAGGCTGTCGGGAAGGTCCACTGCGACCGACACCGCGCCGTTCGCATCGGTCGTCTCGTCCGGAGCGAACACGGCGAGGGCATCGAAGTCGGCGCGCACGTCGATCGGCGTTTCCGCCTCGCCGGGCCCTTCGCCGGTGGACGCAGTGGTCCGCCCGTCTGCTGGAGCGTCGGCCGCAGCAGGAGCAGCATCGTCGCTCTCCCCGAAGTCGGTGGACGCGGCGTCGCCACTCTCCGCCACCACCTCCTCTTCCATCGCGTCCGTGGTGGCGGTCTCTCCTCGGCCGACCTCGCCGAAGAGGTCGGGATTCGCGAGCACGATCGAGTTGCGGATCAACTGTGGATCGAGGCTGGTGAAGACGTTCGAGTAGAACGCGTCGAGGGGGTCGGCGAGTTCGTAGCCGGAGAGCGACAGCACCGCTTCGTCGACGACGATGAGCGCCACTCCGGCGTCGGGGACCGGGTCGCCGGCGGCGTCCACCACGGTCACGTCCACCGAGGTCGAGTCGCCGGGCAACAGGTCCGCCGATGCCGGTGTGGCGATCACGTCGAGAGTGCGCGAGACCGGAGGGATCTGCAGCCGGACCTGCCCGGCCGCGAACGCCGGTTGCGGCGGGGCGTCGGCCAACGGTGTTCCGTCGTCGGCGAGTCGTTCGCTCGTGCCGACCATGTCGACCCGTATGTCGAGGTTGGGGATGTCGTCGTCCGCGATCGCCACGGTCAGCACGGCGCTGCCGTCGGGAGCGTCGAAGGCTTCGACCACCTCGATGCCGGAACGGGTGACCGTCAGCAGGCCCGACGCCGGCGCGAACGGGGCCTGCACGAGCAGTTCGGCGGTGTCGCCCGGGGCGTGGAACTCGGCGTCGGGAACGACCACGACCTCGCCCTGTGTGAGGTCGCGGGTCGGGCGGGAGGTGCCGCCGCTGACGTACTGCGTGAACTCGGCTCGGTTCGACCTGCCGTCGTCGTCGGCGACGATCGCGGTGATCCGGTACTGCCCGCCGACCTCGGTGTCGAACTCGCAGCGCATGGTCTCGTCGACTGCGTCGTTGGTGACCGCATCGGTCGACGTGACGGTGCAGGTCTGCTCGTCGACGAGTTCCTCGACGTAGCGACCGCCGTCGTACGTGTGGTCGACACGACCGGCGACCACGTCGAACTCGCGACCGGCGACCGGGTTGCCGTCGACGTCCACGATGGTCGTGTCGATCACGATCGGCTCACCCTGCTCGACGAAGCCGCGATCGCTGCGCAGCCCGACGTAGTAGCGGGCGGGGTGCACGAGCAGGTTCGTGCGTGACGAGATGGCCTGCCGGTTGACGTCGAACACGGTGGCCTCGGCGGTGACCGAGGTGGGTTGGTCGACCTGCGCCGGCTCGGCGTCGGGATCCGACGACGCAGGGATGTCTGCGAAGTCCAGCTGCAACAGGTGGGTGCCGGCCGCGTCGGTGCGGCCGCTGAACTCCTGGAACCGCAGGTCCTCGCCGGGCAGTCCCGGGATGCCTCCGCCCCCGAAGGTGTCGAAGTCGTCGAAGTACACGTCCTCCCCGAAGCCGCCGCCGAACTCGTCGAGGCTGTTGAACCACCACGGCGTGTACACCCCGAAGGAGAAGTCACGCCAGTTCGGAGGCGAGTACGACGTGTTGCTGGTCGAGACGAACCAGCTCACCTCGGCGTCGCCGAGTGGCCCACCGGCGAAGTAGTCGGCGTCGACAGCGATCGTGGCGGGTTCGACCACGTAGTACGGGGCTTCGGTCTCCGACCGGGCGTCGACCTCGAACTCCGGTGTCCGGAAGTCCTGCACCTGGAAGTCGTGGAACCAAGCGATGTTCGAGTCGGTCTGCTCCGCCGTGTCGGTCAGGTACAGCTGGATGTAGCCACCACCGGTGTTCGACTCCTCCGGGACGTCGATCGTGAGGTTGAATCCTCCGACCGAGTTGACGGGGACCGACTCGTTGGCGATCTCGTTGCCGACCGGGTCGAACGCCTGGTACCGGACGAAGCGATCACCCTCGAACAGTTCGAGTTGAGCGTCATCGGCCGTGAGTTCGCGAACGAGGCCGGTGACACGAACGGTCTCACCGGGCCGGTAGACGCCTCGATCGTCGATGACGTACCACCGGTTCTCGTTCTGACGATCGGAACCTTCCCAGCCGCCGAACCACTCGGACGGCAGCATGCCGGTGCGTCCGTCTGCCGTAGCGGTGAGTCCGGTCACGTTGGCGCCGTCGAGCGCCACACGGACGACGCCGTCCGAATCGGTGACGAACTGCTCGCCCATGCCGATCGCGGTGACGGCGGCGTCGACGATCGGCTCACCCGTCAGCAGGTCGGTGACCCACACGAGCACTTCGTCGTTGGTGAGGAACACGTCGACACCGATCTCGGTGTGCTGC
The DNA here is from genome assembly GCA_963797925.1 of Ilumatobacteraceae bacterium. Classification (GTDB taxonomy): domain Bacteria; phylum Actinomycetota; class Acidimicrobiia; order Acidimicrobiales; family Ilumatobacteraceae; genus Ilumatobacter_A. Next base: position 738,425 of record CAWCQZ010000005.1, read on the forward strand.
ACCCACGTGTACGACGTCTGGTTCTGGAACCACTCGTCGCTCCTCGGCTCGATCGGCGGATCGGGTTCGACGCGCAACACGATCGGACCGTCCGATGCGTCGAGTGCTTCGGTCAGGTCGACGACCGTCTCGGTGAGTTGATCGGTGTCGGCATCGATGTCGATCTCGGTGTCCAACACGACGGGCCAGTCGGGGTCGGGCGGACGGGTGTCGGAGTACGTGGTGTCGAGATATCGGAGGAACTCGCTGTACTGATCCGGTGCGACCTGCCATGCGGTGACGGCGAGCGGCGTCGTGGTTGACGGTCGTGAAGGACACGCCCGGCGTGTCGGCGAACGGATCGGTGGTGACGAACTGCCGGTTCGGGCCGACGAAGATCGGACGTGCATCGCCCACGTCGAACGTTTCGCTCCATTCCTCACCGAGCGTCTGGCCGTACACGTCCACGACGTCGGGCGAAATGGTCACCGTGTACGTCGTGTTGCCGGCGGTGGAGCCACGGATCTGGAGCGAGCTGCCGAGGTTGTCGACACGCAATCCGGGCACGGCGGGATCGACGTCGATCCACGACGGATCGAACGCCTCGCGGTCGAGCACGTTGTTGAACTCGATGGAGAACGGGGTGAACGGAGCACACGGGTCGAAGCACTCCGCTCGTTGGATGTCGAGCGGCGCATACGTGCGACCGGACTCCCGGAGATCCTGGTCACCGACGAGGGGGCCTTCGAGCGACGGAACGCCGGGTCCGACCTGGACCACGACGCGGGTGTCCGGCGCGAGGGTCTCGGTCGGCACGAAGGCAACGGCGCGGCCGGGGAGTGCTGCGTCGAACGCAGCCCGGGATCCGATTGCGGCATCGAGTTCGCCGTCGGTCGCGAGGCGGACCGAGTCGACGGCTCCGGCATCGAGGCCGACCGTCGCGAGCACGGCGTCCGCGTCGACACGCTGATCGAACGTGGCGACGAACACGGGGTCGAGTCCCATCGAGTCCGTCACTCCGGACAGGCCCGTCGGTGCTGCTGCCGGGGTGGAGAACGTGAAGCGCACATCGTCGGCGAGCGCTGCGCCATTGACCGATTCGGTGCCCGCCGGCACCGTCACGGTGTACTCGGTGGCTGCCGGCAGACGGTCGAGGGCCTCGTTGCCGTCGACGCTGTCCTCCGTACCCGGCTGAGGCGTGACCTCGAAGCGAAGCGTGCGGGTCCCGATCCAACGCCAGCGACCGTCGATGCCGGCGGTGTCTCCGATGTCGGGCTCGATGGTGACCGGCACATCGGCAGCGTCGAGTTGCTCGAGGGTCGCGAGTTCGACCATCGGCTGATCGAAGGTCAACGCGACGAACGGTGCGATGTCGACGTCACCCTCGGGTTGCATGCGGAGCACTTCGAGCGGTGCGTCCGGATTCGCATCCGGCACGGATGGCGCGTCGGGCGCCGGCGGGAACGCGGTCTCGACGGTCTCGCCGACGGTGGGCGGCTGCAACGAGTCGACCGGGCGGTTGAAGTCGGTGACGTCCTCGTCGGGCACGTCCCACTCGGGGAGCCGGTCGAGCACCGCTGAGCGTTCCTCCGACGTCAGGGCTGTCCCATCCGCAACGGGGGTCGATGGCGCACTGGTGGTCCGTGAGGTGCCCTCGCTCAGCCGGACAGCCGAGCGCCGCCGGCACGACGGTCGAGCCGTCGCTTCCGGTGCTTCCACCTCCACCGGCACCGCCTCCGGTCGAACCGCCACCGGTGTCTCCGCCGCTCGACGACTCGGGCGTGTTGCGCGCACCTTCGACGGTGGTGGTCGGCCCGGTCGACGAGTCGTCGTCTCCGGAGCAGGCCGCTGCCGTCAACGCTGCGGCGACGAAGAGCGCCGTCCACTGCCGTGTGTTCATCGATCCACCCTCATCTCGTCCGTTCCACCCCGTTGAGAAACAACGCTACGACGCACCGTCGTCGCCGTTCGTGTTCGTTTGACGTCTGGCGGACCCTCACCGGTTCCCGAAGGGGGCGAAAGTGCCTGGCACTTTCGCCCCCTCGGGAATCGGTGCGTCTGTTCGGGAGGCACCGGTGCAAGGGTTCGGGCAGTCGTTTGCGATGCTGGCGGACATGACCGAGATGCCGACCACCGCCGATCCGTCGACCCTGGGGTTCGACCCCACGCGACTGCAACGGATCGACGACCACTTCGCCGCGTACGTCGACGACGGTCGCCTCGCCGGCTGGCAGGTCGCGGTGATGCGCAAGGGCCGACTCGCTCACCATTCGACCTACGGCAAGCGCGACCTCGAGTCGGGTGCCGACTGGTCCCCGGACACGGTCGCACGGATGTACTCCATGTCGAAGCCGATCACGTCGGTGGCGCTGATGATGCTGCACGAGGAAGGTCGACTGCAGCTGAAGGATCCCGTCGCCAAGTTCATCCCGTCGTTCGCCGACACCCCGGTGTATCGCAGCGGCTCGTTCCAGGCGCCGCTCACCGAACCACAGACCGAGCCGATGCGGATCTGGCACCTGCTCACCCACACCTCGGGTCTCACCTACGGCTTCCACAACTCGCATGCGACCGACGCGATGTATCGCAACGACGGGTTCGAGTGGGGCATTCCGGCGGGCCTCGATCTCGAAGCGTGCTGTGAGCGGTGGGCGGCGCTGCCGCTCGTGTTCCAGCCGGGCACGGAGTGGAACTACGGCGTGTCGACCGACGTCCTCGGACGCGTCGTCGAGGTGATCTCCGGCCAGCCGCTCGACGTGTTCCTGCAAGAACGCATCTTCGGTCCACTCGGAATGACCGACACCGCGTTCTGGGTGCCCGACGAGAAGCGAGATCGCTTCGCCGAGCTGTACTACCGCAACCCGGGAACGGGTCATGCGGCCAAGATGCCGTCGCCGAAACTGGCGGAGAAGCCCGAGATGCTCAGCGGGGGCGGCGGGCTGTGTGGCACAGCTGCGGACTACCTGCGCTTCGCCCAGATGTTGATGAACCGGGGCGAGCTCGACGGCGTGCGGATCCTCGGATCGCGAACCGTCGACTACATGACCACCAACCATCTGCCGGGCAACGCCGATCTCGAGGAGTACGGACGCCCGCTGTTCGCCGAGACGACGTTCGACGGAGTCGGTTTCGGGCTCGGGTTCTCCGTCGTGCTCGACTCGGCCGCCAACAAGGTGCCGTGGTCCGTCGGCTCGTACTCGTGGGGCGGTGCAGCGAGCACCACCTTCTGGAACGATCCGACCGAGGAGATCACGGCGGTGTTCCTCACGCAGCTGCTGCCGTCGAGCACGTACCCGATCCGGCCGCAACTGCAGCAACTGGTGTACCAGGCGCTCGTCGACTGATCGGGGCGTCAGCGCCGCCATGCATACTGTGCCCCGATGCGCATTCATCAGCTCGTGAAGCCACGGCGTTCGCTTCGTTCGATCTTCGATCGTCACGAAGGTCGTCTCATCCACAAGGTCGATCACTACTTCCCCATCTACGAACGCCACCTCGAGCGCTTCCGCGGCACGAAACCCACGATCCTGGAGATCGGGGTGGCGCAGGGTGGGTCGATCGAGATGTGGCACGACTATTTCGGTCGCGGCACGACGACGGTCGGGTTGGATCTCGAAGCGCGATCGGCAGAGCTGGCCGGCCATCGACGTCACATCGTCATCGGCGACCAAGGGGATCCTTCGGTGCTGCTGGACGTCGCTGCGAAGTACGGACCCTTCGACATGATCCTCGACGACGGCAGCCACCGCGCCGAGCACCAGCTCACGCTGATCGACACACTGTGGGACCACCTCACCGATGACGGCGTGCTCCTCGTCGAGGACCTCCACACCGACTACTGGCCCGAGTACGGCGGCGGGCACCTCCGTGCGGACACGTTCATCGAGCGGATCAAGCCACTGCTCGACGACATCAACGCCTACAACTCACGCGAGGACGGCTTCGAGCCGTCGCACTGGACCGAGACGCTGATCGGGATCAACGTCTACGACAGCGTCGTCGTCCTCGAGCGGGGCCAGCACGAGCCGTTCACGACCTCGATGGCCGGTCGCCCCAGCTTCGACACCGTCAACGGTCTCCCACTGGACCAAGCGCTCACGGACGAGCACCGAGCCAAGATGGACGAGATGAACCACCCGGCCCGTCGTGTTCGCCGCGCGCTGCGGCACCCGGATCTGATCGCGGAGCGCTCCGCCGCGCTCTGGGCCGAGAGGGCTGAGTTCGAGCAGACGAGCGTCGTTCAGCTCGGTCCGACGACGCTCGGCTCGCGCGATCAGGCGATCAGGCGGTCAGGCGGTCAGGCGGTCGGGAGGTCAGGCGTAGTAACCGGTGACGTCGATGATGAACTCCGTCGCACCGCCCGGGCCGCCGACGAAGACCGTGACGGCGCCGTCACCGTCGACCTTGACGATGCCGGCGTTGGCGATGGTCTGACCGGCGTCGGTCCAGTTGATCGACGACGCCTTCGCAGCGGCGGCGTCACCGGGAGCGACGGTCAGGAATCCGGACCCGGTCGTGCCCGTGATGGTCACGTTGTACGCGACGGCCGTCGCTTCGGCCGGGACGAGGTTCCTGTCGATGACCGCACCGTTGGTCAGGTTGCGTCCTGCGCGCACCGAGAGCCGCCTCCGGTCGCCTGCTCCGACCGCACCGGGCAGCGGGTTGGGCACGCGGGAGTCGTACACACGCGTCGGCTCGATCGGCGTGAAAGTGCTCGTCTGCTCGCCGCCTGCGATCTTTCGCCAGTCGTCGTCTCCGACCGCGAACCAGAGCGAGCCGTCGTCGCTGCGAGCCAGTGTGCCGACCGGCGCCGTGGTGTTCGGCGAGATCGGTCCTGCGGACACGAAATTCATCCGGCCCGACTGCTGCAGCAACACGTCGAACGTGGTGCCGCGAGCGCCCAAGCCGGGTCCGTTGAACGACTGGGCGACGACGCCGACGCCCTCACCGGTGGTGCCGTGCTGTCCGAAGACACCGACCCCGCCGACGGTTTCGTCGACGCCCCACACCGCACGTGTCGACACGGTTCCCGCAGCCGACTGGCTGGTGACGCCGTAGACCCCGGTGGTCGTGCCACCCACTCGTCTCGACAGCGAACCTTCGACGCCACCGTCCGTGACGATCAGCGAGGGGCCGATCAGCCTGGTCTGTGACTGAGCCAGGTTGTCTTCTGCACCCAGGATCAGAGGGTCACCGTCGTCCGCTGCGACGGTGTCGGATCTTGTGAGCGCGACTGCTGCGGCGGCGGCCGCTCCGGCCGAGGCGAACATCATCGACCGGCGAGTCGAAGCACGACTCGGAACGGACGTCACCTCCGCCGCGGTGGCCTCGTGTGCGGACGGGGTGTCGACGGTCGTGTCGCTCATTCCTACTCCTCGGTAGCTGATGGAGACATGAGCGTTCCCGGCATGAACCGGACAGAAACCTCCAACAGGAGATCAGTCGTCGCCGCGGAGCCTGAAATACAGGCTGGCGAGCGCTCCGATCACGACGAGGATCACGATGATCCGCAGCAGGAACCGGAGGGTGCCGAGGATCCACCCGAAGAAGAACCAGACGATCAAGGCGACGATGATCCAGCCGACGATGGTTGCAAGAACGGAACGACCCGACGACGACGCCATGAAACCATGCTAGGTCGCGTCACCCGACAGGCTGTTCACAGGGGCGGGGACTCGTCCCCGAGGACAACGCGTCACAGAAATGCCATGCTCTGAGCCATGAGAACACAGAGCAAGTCCAAGACAATACGATCGGTACTGGTCGGCGCAGCGCTCACGGCCACCGCTGCCGTGGCCATCGGCAGCCCGTCGCCGATCGCTTCCGCGGTCGGTCCCGACGGCACCACGTGCTTCGATTCCGGCGCACCGGCAGGTGCCGGCGTGATCGTGAACGGCACGGCCGCCGCGCCCGGTGGCATCGGCTACCTCAACTTCTACCAACCCGGCCCCAACGCAGAGCCGCAGGAGACCTCGAGTGTCAACTTCGCACCTGGTGCGGCCGTGGCCAACTCGGTGATCACACCCGTCGCAGACGGTGAGATCTGCGTGTACAACAGCGAGACCGTCGAGATCATCGCCGACGTCGCCGGTTGGATCGCTCCCGACAAGCTGCTCAGCTTCACCGACGGCGCAGCGATTCGTACGTTCGACACGCGGCTCAGCTACACGGACCGTCGGGCAGGAAAGTACGAACCTGGTGAAAGATTCTGCTTCAACCCTGCCGGCAACGCCCGCGCCGACCAGCCCACGTTCATCAACGTGACGATTGCTGGCGCCGAGTCGAACGGCTTCGCCAACATCTACCCACTCGGCGCCTCCTCTCCCGATGCGAACTCCGTGGTGAACTTCAACGCCGGTCGCAACGTCGCCAACGGCATCACCGCCACGACGGGCGACGAGAGCAACTTCTGCATCTACACCAGCGCTCGGGCCCACGTGATCATCGACGTCGTCGGTGCCGTCCAGTCGGAGGAGTTCACTCCGGCGAACGCTGACAACACGGCCGACCGCATCCTGAACACCCGCGACAGCAGCGCATTCGCAGCGGGCGAAGAACGGTGCGTCGCCACCGACGCCGACGCCGGGGAGTCGGTCGTGCTGAACGCCACCTCGTTCGGTGCGAACGGCAACGGCTACCTGAACGTGTACTCCTCGAGCGCATCGGCAGATCCCGCCGACAACTCGGTCGTGAACTTCCGTGCGGGAGCGAACGTCGCAAACGGCACCATCGTCCCCGCCGGTGCTGACGGTGAGATCTGCGTGTACGCAAGTGCGCCGACACAGGTCATCCTCGACGTTGCCGGGTACATGGCAGCCGGCGTGTTCGTCCCGCTGAACGCCGACGGCTCGGCCACCCGCGTCCTCAACACCCGCGGCTGATCCGATTCGACGACCTGGCGGTTCGACCGTCCGGTCACGAGGCACCATCACGAACCACCGAGACGGGCGTGGCCCCGGCGCAACTGCGTCGGGGTCACGCCCGTTTCGCGCCCGGAACGTGACATCGGCGACCCCAGCGGTTCGTTTCGACCGTCGAGGGTCGGGCACAGCCCGAACATGACACAGATCCTGATGGTCCTCAGCAGCCACGAATCACTCGGCGACACCGGCAAGTCGACCGGCTGGTACCTCTCCGAAGCCGCCCACCCGTGGAAGGTGTTCTCCGGTGCCGATTACGACATGACATGGGTGTCCCCCAAGGGCGGATTCGCACCGATCGACGGCAAGGACCTCGACGACGAGACGAACGTCGCGTTCCTCGACGTGTTCGGTGACCATGGTCCGGAGACCGTGACCCCCGATGCCGTCGACGCCGCAGACTTCGACGCCATCTTCTACGTGGGCGGTCACGGCACGATGTGGGACTTCCCGGACAACGCCGACCTGTCGTCACTCGCGTCGTCGATCTACACCGACGGCGGCGTGGTCGCTGCGGTCTGCCACGGACCGGCCGGTCTGTTGAACATCGAGGTCGATGGCAAGAAGCTGATCGACGGCAAGCGGGTCGCAGGCTTCACGAACGCAGAGGAAGCGGGCGTGGAACTCACCGAGGTCGTTCCGTTCCTGCTCGAGGACGAGTTGAAGAACGCCGGAGCCGATCACCATGCCGGACCCGACTTCGAGGAGAACGTCGTCGTCGACGGCCGGTTGGTGACGGGTCAGAACCCGCCGAGTGCGAACGCGGTCGCAACCGCAGTCGTCGCTGCCGTGCGAGCCGCACAGGCGGTCGACGTCGCCGACGTCTGACGATCATCGACGGCATCGCTGACGGAGGTACCTTCGTCAGCGATGCCGTTCGCCTCCCCGACATCGCCGCGTCTGGCGGGGCTCTCCCCCAACACGCTCGGCTCGTTGTACATGGTCATCGGATCACTCGGCTACGTGACGAACGATGCGCTGATCCGAGAGGCGACCGAAGAAGGGCTCGACGTCTACCAGGCGCTGTGCCTTCGCGGCATCGCGATGTCGGTCCTGTTCGCGGCTGCGACGCGAACTCAGCGTCGAACGCTTCACGCTCGACCGGGTCACGCGTCCGCTCGTCGTTCGTGTCGCCGCCGAACTCGTGGGGACAGCGCTCTTCTTCGCAGCGATCGTCCGGCTGGACTTCGCCAACGCTCAGACCATCCTCCTGATCGTGCCGTTCGCCGTGACGCTGGCGGCCGCCCTGGTGCTCGGCGAGTCCGTCAGCGTCCGCCGGTACCTGACCGTCCTGGTCGGGTTCCTCGGCGTGCTGTTGGTCGTTCAGCCGGCGACCGACAAGTTCTCGTTCTGGTCGCTCGCCGTCGTGGCGAGCGCAGCGTGCCTCACCGTCCGCGAGTTCGCCACGCGGCGGATTCCGAGCGACATCCCCGCATCCCTCGTGGCGCTGATCACCGCCGTCTCGATCACGATCATGACCGGTTGTCTCGCGTACTTCACCGGATGGAACGCGGTGACCCCGAAGGCATGGATGCTCGTCCTGCTCGCCTGTCTCTGCTTGACCGTCGGCTACGTCTTCGCCATCCAAACGGTGCGGGTCGGCGACCTCAGCGTCTCGGCGCCGTTCCGGTACACCACGCTGATCGGCGCAGTCGTTCTCGGATACGCGTTCTTCGCGGAGATCCCGGACACGCTCACGATCGTCGGCTGTGTGGTGATCCTGCTCGCCGGTCTCTCCTCGATCCACCTCGAACGCCGAGCGTCCCGGCGGGCGACCACATCCGTCACGTGACTCGGCGTCACGTCACACCATCCGGAGTCGCGATCGTCACACGTCGAAGTTCCCGCTTGACCTGGAGTGCGCTCCAGCATCTTGGATGGACCACATGACCACCGATTCCCCCTCCGTATCGCACCCCTCTCCGCCCGATTCGCCCAAGCAACCGTCGACTGCCGACCTCGGACCGGGCGGCCCGATCGTCTCCCGGCTCGCTCTCGGGACGATGACGTTCGGCGTCGAGACTCCGGAGCGCGACGCTCACCGCCAACTCGACACGTTCGTCGCGTCGGGCGGCACGTTCATCGACACGGCTGACGTGTACGGCAGCGGCGAGTCGGAACGGATCATCGGACGGTGGGCGGCCGACCGTGGCGGCGTCGACGATCTGATCATCTCCACGAAGGGTCGGTTCGCTCCCCCGTCGGGTTCCCACGGCGCGTCCCGGCGCAGCCTGCAGCGCTCGGTCGATGCCAGCCTGCTGCGTCTCGGGCTCGATGCGATCGACGTCTACTTCGTCCACGGGTGGGACGAACACACGCCGGTCGCAGAGACGCTGGACACGCTCACCTCGTTGGTTCGAGACGGAAAGCTGCATCACATCGCCTGGTCGAACGTGACGGGCTGGCAGTTGCAACAGATCGTCACGACCGCAGCTCTCGGCGGGTACGTGTCGCCCGTCGCCGTCCAACCGCAGTACAACCTGCTCGACCGCGGGATCGAACTCGAGGTCATGCCGTGCGCTCTCGGCGCCGGACTGGCCCTCACACCGTGGTCACCGCTCGGCGGCGGTTGGCTGACCGGGAAGTACCAGCGCGACCAGCGGCCGGTCGGCGACACGCGGTTGGGCGAGGATCCCGACCGCGGCGTGGAGGCCTACGACGTGCGCAACACCGAACGCACGTGGCGCATCCTCGCCGAGGTGACCGCGATCGCTCGTGCTCACGACCGTCCGGCCGGCCACGTCGCCATCGCCTGGTTGCTCAGCCGGCCAGGAGTGGCATCGGTTCTGCTGGGTGCTCGAACGATCGAGCAGTTGGAGGACAACCTCGCAGCGGGCGACCTCGTCCTCTCGCCGGCCGAACTCGACCGGCTCACGTCGGTGTCGTCGATCGACCTGCCGCCCTACCCGTACGCCATGATCGAGGACTTCTGCGACGTCGACGTGTGGAAACGACTCGGCACCGCGTCGGCGTAGTTCGTATGGTCGGATCATGTTGGCTCGCCGCACGTGGTCGCAGATCGAGTCGATTCACGCCGTCACCTACTTCTCGAGCGAGTCGGTCGACGGGGCGAAGGACGCCGGCTTACGCGGCTTCTGGATGGGCTACTTCGGGTTCCGAGCCTGCCCACTCGGTCCGGTCGAGCCGGGGGTGGTCGATGCAGCGTTCGCGAACTTCGCACCGCTGATGGTTCGTCGTTCGATTCCAGATGCGTGGCAGTTCGCCGATCCCGCCGATCTGGTCGTGGCGCGTGCACGAGCAGCCGGTGGCGCACTTCGTCGGGTCTCGCCCAGCGTCGAGCGCGTGGCGCTCGATGTGAATCCGGTCCTGGAGGAGGTCATCGCCACTGCGACATCGATCGGACGCCCCATGTTCTGCGCGAATCGTGATCTGGCCCGGTTCGACGATCCGGTCGAACGGCTCTGGCAGAATTGCACGACGCTGCGAGAGCATCGCGGTGACGGCCACGTCGCAGCGCTCGTCGCTGCCGGCGTCGACGGTCCCGAAGCGCACCTGCTGATCGCTGCCGAGCACGGTGTGGCGCCGGCCGTGTTCTTCGACAACCGAGGGTGGAGCGCCGAGCAACAGCACGACGCGAGGGAGCGTCTCGTCGAACGTGGCCTGCTCGACGAGTCGGGCCTCACGAGCGACGGGGCAGCACTGCGGACCCAGGTCGAGACCATCACCGATGTCAGAGCGGCCGCGCCGTATGCGGATGCGCTGTCCAACGAACGCTGGGCCGACACGATCGACCGGTTGGCGCAGGTCGCCGCCGACGTCGTGAGGAGCGACACCATCCCGTTCCCGAACCCGATGGGCCTCCCGTCGCCGGAGACACCGGCCGGCTGACCTCCATCGGACGCGCACTCGAGATGCCGCCGCCACGGTCGACGTGCACCGCAGCGGAAACCTTCGCAGCACGGCGCCGAGCCGGTGCGTATCGTTCTCCGAACGCCTCGGGTACGCACGAAACGGTCTGGCATGGGCGACGCATCGAAACGAGCCGGTGCTGGGACAGCGATGGCGCCTTGATCGCGACACGTGGAGCGAGCGGCGACGCGACGACATCACGACGAGCGGCGTGTCCGACTGCCGACCAGTCCTCGGAATCGAACCGAATGCGGGGACGTGACCGCCAACCCCGCAACTCTCTCGAGAGCCAGCGTGTCGAGGGTTTCCGAACTCTGAAGTACCCCATCGTCATACTGGTTTCCATGACTCCTGCAGCCGTCGCCGATCGTGCTCGGCACATCGCTGACGTGCGTGCGCTGGAGCAGCCTGACTCTGCCGCCATCAGGTCGGCGATGGTCGCAACGCGCCAGATCACCGCCTGGGCCGAAGCGCAGCATGCGGCGCTGATCGGTCGGCTCGCCTCGGTCGAATCCTTCCCGGAAGCGGTGATCGCGGAGGTGTCGAAAGGGTCGCTGTCGGACGCCGTGAAGGCCAGAGAGCGAGCGGACACGCTCGACGCAGCGCCTGCGATCGCCGACGCACTGACCAGTGGGTCGATCACCACCGGTCACGTCGATGCGATCACGCGAGGGTCTCAGCGGCTCGAGCCCGGCCAACGCGAGGAGTTCGTCGAGCGGGCATCGTCACTCGTCGACGTCGCAGTCGCGGGGACCATCGCCGAGTACACACGTCGTTTGAACCTCGAGGTCAAGCGGATGCAGTCGGACGACGGCGAGGATCGCCTGACGCGCCAGCGGCGCGACACTCGCCTCAGCACGTGGACCGACAACGAGGGCATGTGGAACCTGCGAGGTCGATTCGACCCTGTGACCGGGATTCGAATGGCCGGCCGGCTGGATGACGCCGTCGGGATCCTCTTCGCCGAACAGACACCCGAGTTGTGTCCGTCCGACCCGGTCGAGAAGGACAAGTTCCTTCGAGCGCACGCACTCGACCGGCTCGTGACCGGTACCACCGCTGCGGACGACGAGGCCCGTGACGGCAACGATCACCGGGCGATTCCGATCTCGGCGGGGAGCGCCCGGCACGCTGCGGTCCTGGCCGTCATCGACGTCGACGCACCGGCTGCCTGCTCCTGTGGCGCAGCATCAACGGCAACGACTGTCGAGTGGCCGATCCCGGTCGAGGTGCCTCATCGGGTTCTCGTCGAGCTCGCCGCCGACGCTGACGTCGTCGGTGTCGTGGTCCGCAACGGCGTGGTGCTCCACGCTCCTGGCGAGATGAACCTCGGTCGCAGCACACGGTTGGCGAGCCGACACCAACGCCGAGCGCTGCGGAGTCTCTACCGATGCTGCGCCGTGCCGGGCTGCTCGGTCGGGTTCGACCGATGCAAGATCCACCACGTGGTCTGGTGGCGACACGGCGGCCGAACGGACCTCGCCAATCTGCTTCCGGTGTGCTCGAAGCATCACAGTCGATTGCACGCCGACGGGTGGGTGGTCGAGCTCGGGCCGAATCGTGAGCTCACGATCACGCTGCCGGGCGGCCGGGTCATGTCGACCGGACCTCCGAGACGCAGCGCCGCCTGAGTGCGGCACCGGGTCGATGGATCCGATCTCAGCTGGGAGGGTCTGCGTTCGGTCGGCCTCGGCCGTCGTGCAGCAACTGTTCGGCGTGTTTCCGTTCTGCCAGGCGCCGGTTGTTGGTGAACAGCCAGAGCATCACGGGAAGTTGCACGGCAGCACACCAGCCGACGATCGTCATCCGCTTCGAGCGCCACGAGTCGACGTCCAGGAACACCTAGAGCACCGTGCAGGCGTTGAGCCCGAGGTAGGAGGCCGCGATGAAGCCTCCCGATTCGATCTGCAGGAATGCCAGCGTGAGTAGCCCGCTCGACGCCGCCCACATCGCCGGCCACCACGGCGTGAGGGATTCCCGAGACGCCACCATCGGCGTCAACCGACTTTCGTGGCAGCGACGGACCCGACGACCCGACGACCCGACAGCCCCACAGCCCCACAGCCCGACGACCCGACGACCCGACGGCCCCGGCGACCCGACAGCGTTTCGGGTCGAGTTCAGAGCGGGTTGGTGATGGCGCCGGTCTCGGCGCCTTGCACGAGGCGTGCGTACTTGCCGAGCACGCCGGTGCTGTAGCGCGGCGGGTTGGGCGTCCAACCCTCCTTGCGAGCGGCGATGGTTGCGTCGTCCACCTGCAGGTCGAGGACCTTGCTCGGCACGTCGATGAGGATCAGGTCGCCTTCTTCGACGAACGCGATCGGCCCACCATCAGCAGCTTCAGGCGCCACGTGCCCGATACAGAATCCCCACGTCCCACCCGAGAAGCGGCCGTCGGTGATCAGCGCCACATCGCCGCCGCGGCCGGCGCCTTTGAGCGCCCCGGTGATCGCCAGCATCTCGCGCATGCCCGGGCCACCCTTGGGGCCCTCGTAGCGGATGACGATCACGTCGCCCGGGTTGATCTCACCCGCGAGGATCGCTTCCATCGCGAACGATTCGTCGTCGTACACGCGGGCGGGGCCTTCGAAGTGCATCTGCTCTGCGGTGAGGCCGGCGACCTTGACGACCGAGCCCTGCGGTGCGAGCGACCCGCTGAGGATGTTGATGCCGCCTTCGCTGTGGATCGGTGCGTCGACCGGGTGGACGACGACGCCGTCCGGCTCGGCGAGGTCCATCGCCGCGAGGTTCTCGGCCATCGTCTTCCCGGTCACCGTCAGGCACGAACCGTCGATCATGTCGTTGTCGAGCAGGTGCTTCAGCACGCCCGGCACGCCACCGACCTTGTCGAGGTCGCTCATGTGGAACTTGCCGCCGGGCGTCATGTCGGCGATGTGCGGGACCTTGTCGGCGATCCGGTTGAAGTCGTCGAGGTGCAGGTCGACGCCGGCCTCGTTGGCGATCGCCAGGAGGTGCAGTACGGCATTGGTCGAACCGCCGAGCGCCGAAGTGAGCGCGATCGCATTCTCGAACGCCGCCTTGGTCATGATCTGACGCGACGTGATGCCGAGCTTCAAGAGCCCGACCACGGCCTCGCCGGCCAGACGGGCATCGACCTCGCGGCGCGAGTCGATGGCGGGCGGCGATGCCGATCCGGGCAGGGACATGCCGAGCGCTTCGGCGATCGAGCTCATCGTGTTCGCCGTGAACATCCCGCCGCAGGCGCCCTCGCCCGGGCAGGCCTTCACTTCGATGGCGTGCAGTTCTTCGTCGTCGATCGTGCCGGCTGCGTGGGCGCCGACGGCCTCGAAGACAGATGTGATGTCGAGTGCCTTGCCGTTGTGCTCTCCCGGCATGATCGAGCCGTTGTAGACGAACACCGAGGCGAGGTCGAGGCGCGCGGCAGCCATCAACATGCCCGGAATCGACTTGTCGCACCCGGCGAGGCCGACGAAGCCGTCGAGGCGTTCGGCGTGCATGACGGTCTCGACCGAGTCGGTGATCACTTCACGCGACACCAGTGACGCGCGCATGCCTTCGTGGCCCATCGAGATGCCGTCGGACACGGTGATCGTGCCGAACTCCATGCCGAATCCGCCGGCGGCGAAGATGCCGGCCTTGGTGTGCTCGGCGAGCTTGCGCAAGGTCATGTTGCACGGCGTCACCTCGTTCCACGCCGATGCGATGGCCACCTGCGGCTTCTCCCAGTCGTCGTCGCCCATGCCGATCGCTCGCAGCATCGAACGCGACGGCGCCTTCTGCATGCCGTCGGTGACGTCGCGCGAACGCGGCTTGACGTCGACGGGGGTGTTGGCGCTGGGTTCGCTCATGGAGACGAGAGTAGCGGTGTCGCGCAACCCGGTTCCTGGTGGTCTGAGCACCTGACGAAGGCATTCGCCCGGCGTCGCGACAGAATGGGCAGATGGCCACCGTGCGAGAGACGAACCTGCCGGGCATCGGCGTCAAGCACGACTTCACGACCGACGACGGACGTGATGTCGGTGTGCTGGTGCACCGAGACGGGCGCCGCGACATCGTGCTGTACGACGCGGACGATCCCGACTCGTGCAGTGCACAGATGAGCTTCTCGGCGCCGGACACCCGAACACTGTCCGAATTGCTCGGAGCGAGCCGGGTGACCGAGGCGATCGGTGTCGTCACGCAGGACATCGAGGGGCTCAGCATCGAGTGGCTGCCGATCAGCTCCGACTCGCCGGCCGTCGGCGTCACCATCGGCCAGGGCGTGTACCGCACCAAGACCGGCGCGTCGATCGTCGCCGTCATCCGCGGCGACGCACCACACCCGGCGCCCGACCCGGACTTCCGTATCGAGGACGGCGACACCGTCGTCGCCGCCGGCACACCCGACGGGCTCGCTGCGCTCACCGACCTGATCGCCGGCGTCTGAAACACTCGACCCGGGCAACCGACCTTCTGGCCAATCGATGAGTCGTCCGTCGTGAACCTCCTCGCGGCCGGAAGCGCCGAAGACGCGCTCGCATTCATCGAGATCGGCGCGGTCGCACTCGGACTGGCCGTCCTGTCACGTGTGGCGGGCCGGATCGGTATCACCGCCGTTCCGCTCTATCTCATCGCCGGCCTCGCGTTCGGCGAGGGCGGCATCGCCGAGATCGGCGTGAGCGAGGACTTCATCTCGCTCGCAGCAGAGATCGGCGTGTTGCTGCTGCTGTTCACGCTGGGACTGGAGTACAGCGAATCCGAACTTCGATCCGGACTGCGCACGGGCGTGCCACCGGGTCTGGTGGACATGGTCAGCAATGCGCTCCCCGGCGTCGGCCTGGGCCTCCTCCTGGGATGGGAACCGCTCGCTGCCGTGCTCCTCGGTGGCGTCACCTGGATCTCCTCGAGCGGCATCATCTCGAAGGTCCTCGCCGACCTCGAACGCCTCGCCAACCGCGAGACACCTGCCGTCCTCAACCTGCTCGTCATCGAGGACCTCGCCATGGCGATCTACCTGCCGGTGGTCGCCGCGCTGATCGTCGGGGGCACGGTCGCCGAGATGTCGACGAGCGTCGGCATCGCGCTCGCCACCGTGGTGGTCATCCTGTTCGCGGCACTGCGGTTCGGTCGACGCTTCACGTCGCTCCTCGGCGGCGGATCGGACGAATCGCTGCTGCTCGGCGTGTTCGGCGTGACCCTGCTCGTCGCCGGCGGCGCCCAGTCACTCGAAGTGTCGGGGGCGATCGGCGCCTTCCTGGTCGGCCTCGCGCTGTCCGGCCCCGTGGCCGAGCGCGCCGAGCGGTTGATGAGTCCACTGCAGGATCTGTTCGCAGCCACGTTCTTCGTGTTCTTCTCGTTCCAGATCGACCCGGGCGAGTCTGTTCGCGAGCGCGCTCCCGGCGCTCGCGCTCGCCGTGGTGACGATGGCGACGAAGATCGCGACCGGCTGGTACGCGGCGCAGCGGATCGGCGCCGGCCCGCGAGGTCGACTCCGCGTCGGCACAGCGCTGATGGCCCGCGGCGAGTTCTCGATCGTGATCGCCGCGCTGGGTGCGGACCTCGCCGACGGACCTGAACTCGGCGCGCTCGCCGCCGGCTACGTCCTCATCACGGCGATCGCCGGGCCCGTCGCTGCACGTTTCGCCGATCGCATCCCGCTCGGCCGCCTCCAACCGGCCAGCTGAATCGCTCCTGGTCAGGCGTATCGTCACCGTCCACTCGAGACCGGAGCGTGCCGGCGACTCGTCCCCGCCGCCATCGCTTCGTCGTTGCTCGTCGTCGTTGCTCGTCGTCGTCGCTCGTCGTCACGCGCACGCTCGTCAGCAAGGGGGCGACGCCTCGAGCAGCGCGCCGACGACGCGCTCCGTGCGCTCGGCGGATGAAAGACTGAGAGCGTGACAGCACTCCTGACCAGCGCAGCCCGAGCGACCACTGCGATCGAGCTGGACCCGCTCCTCCCGGTCGCCGACGCCGACGCGGTGAACCGGGCCGTCCTCTCGGGCGGGCCCTACGGGCTCTACGCCGCCGAACGGTCCAGTGGTCCGCTCGAATCGAAGGTGACCGAGCGATACGACGCCGCACGGAACTACGTCGCGACCGGCGGCTACCTCGGCGTCAGCGAGCCACCCACCACGTTGATCCGACGGACCGGCTACTTCCGCTCGACACTGATGCAGGGAGGGCGCGTGGTCACGCAGGGGTTCGAGGCGCTCGATGTCCTCCCGTCGCTGTACGACGCAGCGCGAGAGATCCACGCCAAGCCGGTCGTCGAGCCGGCGATCCTCTACCTCAACCTGCTCGTGCCCGGTCAGGAACTCGCGATCCACATCGACGTGCCCGAGTTCGCCGGTGCGGACCGGTCGATCACACCACAGTGGCTCCTGGTGATCATGCGCGCGTCGGGCCTGTTCGAGGACCTCCGCGTGCCCATTGCCACTGGCATCACCTATTTCGGCGACGCACCCGGCGGCGCCCTGCGCCACTACCCGGACGGACCGGACGGCCCCGGCCAGCGCTTCGAGCCGAGCGACAACACGGCGTTGGTGCTCGACACCGACTCCCGGTATCACGGCGTGGAACGCGTGGGATCTCCCGACGAACCCGCGCCGGTCGAGATCGTGTCAGGAGCAAGCCTGCAACACGACGGCACCGACTGGGTCATGGCGGGACCGTCCGGTGACGAGCTGCGCCGCTACGGAACGAACGACGTCCGGATCTCCATCTCGTGGAAGGCCTACTGCTTCGACGACGCCTCCGACGCATCTGCGTTCGAGGCATCGCGCAGAACGCTGACGATCGCGGAGATCGAGCGCCGGCTGTTCGCAGACCTTCGCGACCGCGACCTCATCGGCGCCGACGATCGACCGCACCTCCCGGACATCGTCGACCTCCTGATCGACACGTACCAGCGCTTCCCCACGTTGTCGTGACGGGTCACCTTGCGGTGAGGGCCGCCCGCCGGTGAGTGCCAGCGAGGTCACCCCGGACGGCGCCGAGATCGCGTTCGGGCTGTTGGGACTGCTCGTCTCGCTGACCGTGTTCGGTGGCGTGGCAGCCTCGATCGTCTACCTGGTGGTTCGGGCGCGGCGAGCCGCCGAGCGCAAGCGGGCACTCGCGATCGCGCTGGCGAAGCACCACGGCTTCTCCATCGACCCGAACGACAAGGACCCGCCACCGCAACGGTTCGACATGTTCGGCGTCGGCCACTCCAAGAAGGTGACGAACCAGATCTGGCGTGCCGGCGCCTCCGATTCGGTGTTCGACTACACGTACACGACCGGTGGCGGGAGGAACCAACGGACGCACCGACGGACGTGCGCACTCGTCGCGCTGTCCTTCGATGCACCGCACACCAAGATCGCCACCGAGAACTTCTTCACGACGATCGGTCGCCGGCTGGGCGTCCGCGACATCGACACCGAGTCGGTGCGCTTCAACGAGATCTACCGAGTCAACGGCGACGACGAACGGTTCGCCGTCGCGCTGCTCGACAGCCACGCCATCGACTGGCTGCTCCGCAGCATCCCCGACGGCCCCGGTGCGGTGACCTTCGAACTCTGGGGACCCTGGCTGTTGTGCGTGACGAGTCGCCTGAACACCGAGGCCCAGTTCGGGTTCCACGACTGGGCGCGCAACGTTCCGACCGAGTTCCCGAGCGTGCTCAGCTCGCTCTATCCGGTCGACCACCGCGACGGAAGCGCACCGAGATGACCGCCGCCGTCATCGTGCTCACGCTGATCGTGATCGCCGTGGTCGCGGCCGTCGGCATGATCTACCCGGTCTCCTACAACGGCCTGGTCCGAGCCCGCCAGACGGTCGCCGACGCCTGGGCCGTGGTCGACATCGAACTGCAGCGCCGCCACGAGCTGATCCCTCCACTCGTGCAGAGCGTGCAGGCCGCGGCGATCCACGAGCGTCGAGTGCTCGATGAACTGGTCGCTCGTGAGCGCTCAGCCGCTGCTGCGGCGCACACCGCCGCCGCGAGGTCCGAACCCGAGCAGCAACTCGCCGCGTCCGCCCGCTCCGTCGTGGCACTCCGAGAGATGTACCCGCAGCTCGACAGCCAGGCCAACTTCCTCCGGCTCCAGCACGATCTGGCGATCACCGAGGACCGGATCAGTGCCGCCCGACGCTTCCACAACATCAAGGTCGCGGAACTCAATCGGCGTACGGAGGCGTTCCCGTCGAACCTGATCGCCCGACTGCACCGGGTCGAAGGCGGCACGTACTTCGGAGCGCCATGACCGGCCGATCACCTCGCGATGGACTCTGGCGACCGGGCGTCGGTAGCTTGCCTGCGTGATCGAATCGACGACCGACAGCGCCACGACCTTCGACGGACTCGATCAGTTCCGCCGACGCTGGACGCCGACGATGGAGACCCGGGCCGCCATGGTGCTCGTGCACGGCATCGGTGAGCACGCCGCACGGTACGAACACGTCGGCGCGGCATTCGCAGCAGCCGGCATCGACGTGCTCGCTCACGATCAACGCGGCTTCGGTCGCTCTGGCGGGGCACGCGCCTATGTCGACTCGTTCGCCGACTTCCTCGCGGATGTCGAACCGCTGATCGCCGAGCGCCGTGAGCTCGGCGTGCCGGTGATCCTGCTCGGCCACTCGCTCGGCGGGCTCGTGACCACGGCGTACCTCCTCAGTGACCGCCAGCAGCCGGACCTCGCCGTGTTGTCGTCGCCTGCGCTCGCCGCCGAGCTCCCCGGTTGGCAGCGAGTCGGCGCCCCCGTGCTCGGTGCCCTGCTCCCCAAGCTGAAGATCCCCGCCGACTTCGACGGCAGCGTGCTCTCGCACGACGTCCAGGTCCAGCAGGACTACGAGAACGATCCGCTGCGGGTGCCGACCTCCACGGCACGACTCGGTCGTGAGATCCTGCGCACGATGAAGACCGTGTCCACGTCCCTCGATCGATTGCGTCTCCCCACCTATGTGTTCCACGGGGCCGATGACACGCTCGTTCCGGTCTCCGCCTCCAAGCCGCTCGAGTCGCTGCCGAACGTGACACGACGAGTGTGGCCGAACCTCCGTCACGAGTGCCTCAACGAACCCGAACACGACCAGGTGATCGCCGAGATCATCGCCTGGATCGACGGTCAGCTCGCGGGCGCCGGATCCGGAGCCTCCGATGCCTGACGAGACCGTTTCCGAAGCCGACGACACCCTCACCGAGACCGACGAGACCGCACGGGCCGACGAGGCCGACGGCAACGACGAGACCGAAATCGTCAAGACCGAGACCGAGACCGACACCGAGAGCGAGACCGAGAGCGAGACCGAGAGCGAGACCGAGACCGAGACCGAGAGCGACGACGATCGTCTGCACCGGGCGACCATCGAATTCGGCCTCGACACCGCTCAGGCCGAAGCGTTCCAACTCCTCGTCGATGCAGCAACCGGTGACGACGACCGACCGCTCGACACCGCAGCGCTCGCCGCGGCACTCGACGACCACGCAGTGGCAGGGGCCGCATGGACCCGGTGGTCCGACGACGACCTGCTCGGCGGCTCCCTCGAACCACTCGTCGCCAGCCTGGAGGCCGAGACCTCGCCCGGTGTGGCATGGCTCCGCTCCCGACATCACGCCTGGTTCGGGCGAACCGACGAATCGATCGCTGCACTCGAAGCAGCGAGAGCTTCCGGGCACCATCTGATCCTGTGCGAACTCGCCGCGATCGAAGCCGACCGCGGCAACCCGGTCGCTGCCGCGCGACCTGCTGCGCGACGCCGGCGTGAACGTCGAGATCGACCTCGACACCGAGTTCGATCCACTCACCGCCGACCAGGGTTTCGGCGCGGAGTTGGCCGAGGAGATCGCGCCGTTCGCGGCGATCCGACCCAAGGCGATGGCAGGTCGCAACGACCGCTGCCCGTGCGGCTCCGGCAAGAAGTACAAGCAGTGTCACCTGGGCAACGAACTCCATTCCCTGGACGACCGATCGGGCTGGCTGTACGTGAAGCTGATGCGTTTCACGGGCGTCAACTCCTCGAACTTCCCGGCGGTCATCGGCGACGACATCGTCGAGGGTGTGGTGGACGACGGCCTGCGTTCGATGGTCCACGAGTCGTACCTCCCGATTGACCTCGCACTGTTCGAAGGAGGTGTCGCACAGTGGTTCCTCGATGCGAAGCGTTCGCTGCTCCCTGCAGACGAGGCGGCGCTCACACAGTCGTGGATCGACGCCACTCGCAGTGTCTACGAAGTCGAGCGCTCGCGCGTCGGGACGATGGACGTCATCGACCTCGCGACACGCGAGCGGATGACCGTGGTCGACACCGTTCCCGACGAACCACTCGAGACGGGCTGGAAGATCATCGGCCGGCTCGTTCCCGTCGGCGACACGTTCCGCGTGTTCGGTGGGTTCCTGCCGATCAACGACGACATGGTCGACGCGATGCTCGAAGCATTCGCCACGAGGAAGCTCGAGACCGTCGCGCTCGCGATCGGTCAGATCTTCGACACGGCGGCCACCCAGGACGAGATCCAGGGTCTGTTCGCCGAGAGCCTCGACACCGGTGAACTCCAGTCGCTCATCGACGAGCTCGAAGGCGACGCCGGGCAGGCAACCAGCGACTGAGCACCAATGGCATCAATGGCATCAATGGCGCTGGACAACGCTGGACAACGCTGGACGACGCTGGACGGCGCTGGCCTCGGTGAGATCAGCGATCGAGCTCGATGATCGTCCAGCCGTCGAGTTCGCTGGCGAAGCACGACTTCGAACTGGTGATGAGAATCCGTTCGTCGGCTGAAGCCGCCTCGGGGTAGTCGATGAAGTCGTCGAACGAACACGGTCCAGCCGGATCGAGCGGATTCGCATCGATCTCCGCCTGGTACCCGTGAACAATCGACCCGACGCGACCAACCGTGGCCAGCGCGAATTCGCTGTACTCCCGATCGTCGATCCGGTCCAGTTCCGGCAGCACCTGCGATGCGACCTCCTCCATCGGGAACGAATCGTCCACGACGACGAAGACCCGCTCGGTGCCGCGCGTCGCCGTGGTCACGCCGGCGAGCGCAGCGAACGCCGCCAGCACGCCCGTCGCCCAGATCACGAACGGCTTCATCGGTCGAACCTCGATCTCATCGGCTTCGGTCAGCCGCCTGCGTTGAAGAGCGCGGCGATCTTGAACTCGACGTCGTCCTGGTCGGCGTTGATGCTTGCTGCTTCGACGAGTGACGAGAGTCGACCGAGCTCGTCGAGGTTCGCCTCGAACCCGACCGTGTAGACCGGGATCCGCAGCCCGGCGATCGTGTTGTCGACCCGATCGAAGTCGAGCCCGTCGGTGGTCTCGCCGTCGGTCAGCACGACCAACAGTGGTTTGACGTCGGGGTTCGCGGCCGCCTCGGCTTGCAGCATCGACAGACCGAGCACGACCCCGTCGTACATCGCAGTACCGCCGCCCGGCGCGAGGTCTTCGGCGACGGCGGTGTACCGACCCTGCTGGTTCAGGTCGAATTCGCCGATCGGGAGGCGGAGCGAGGCCCGGTCGTCGAACTCGACGATCCCCACCCTGGTCTCGGGCTTGATGAACTCGCGCGCCGACAACATCGCGAGCTGGAGGGCCTGGATGCGTGATCCGGCCATCGACCCGGAGACGTCGACGACGAACACCGTCGACACCGGCCGACCGCCGTCCTTCTTGTCTTTCCAGATCGCCTGTGCGTCGATCAGCGTGCTGCCGCTCGGTGTGTCGATGCCTGCGGTGTAGTCGGGCGGGTCGAACCCGTACTCCCGACCGAGGTCGGCGAAGTCGCTCTCGGCGAACTCGGCGAACAGTTCGAGTACTTCGGTCTTCTGCGGGCCGATGTCTCCAACGGCGTACAGCGGGTTGTCGTGGCGCACGCCGAACGGGATGAACTCGAAGCCCGATTGCAGCGAGTCGGTCTGGATGAAGGTCTGGTACTCCATCACGAACGTGTCGAGGGTGCCGGTGTCGCTCTCGACGGAGTCGCGCATCTGCAAGGTCGTCAGTGCGACGAACGGAACCTGGCGCTGGAACTGTTCGAACACGCTCGCCACGTCGGGCGAGGTGATCCTCGATTCGTCGCCCTCGGCGATCGCGTCGAGGACGGTGACCAGGAAGTTCAACCCGGTGCTGGACGCGAACGGGTCGGTGTATCCCATGACGAGGTCACCGGCGATGACCGCATCGACGAGCGTCTCGGGGGTGGCTTCGCCGTAGGCGGCGCGCACGTCGTCGGCCGTCTCGGTCTTCATCACGATGCCGGCGGTGTTCTCGACGAGCGACGGGTCGATCTCCGTCATCGGCTGGAACTCGGCCGCCATCTCGACCCACAGCTGGTTGGACGGGCTGAACGCGTCGGGGACGGCTTTGCCGCTCGCGATGAATTGATACCCGGTACCGGATGCGATCTGGCGGATCTCGACGCCCGCTCGAGAGCCGTCGGCCAGTGTCCTCTCAGCGTCGTTGAAAGCTCGCGCTGCGTCGTTGATCCAGCCGTCGGTGCCCTCACCGGACTTTTCGGTCGATGCGAAGATCTCGACGGTGGCGTCGTCCTCGGCCAACGGGGCATCGACGGACAGGTCGAAGGTGTCGATCCCCGGGAGCGTGGCGGCGAGGTCGGCGCCGGAGGGTGGCGGGATCGATGCCCGGCGCGACACGGGATCGTCGATCCAGCCGATGTCGTCGACGAGGTCGTCGAGCGACGAGTTCGCCGCGTCGCGGTCCAGCGGCTCGTCTCCGCCGCCTCCGCCACACGACGTGACGACGACCAGTGCGGCCACACCGATCGACAGTGCTCGTTTGAAAGTGGTTGTCATCGTGTCTCCTGGTGCGTCATGTGGGTGACGTCTCGAACGGTACGTTCCATCGCCGGCAATGCCTCTCGCCGCCGGCCTTCGGCCTCGCTCAAGGCGGCGTCGGCGTCCACGAAGGCTGCAGCCGTCTCTGCGTTCCCTGCACCGGCTGCCGACGCAGCCGCGAATGCGGCGAGCGTCAGATTCCGGGTTCGATCGATCCCTCGGATCAGCTGGCGATTCGCGGCCATCACCGACTCGATCGCGTCCACACCCTGCCGGTTGACGACGAGCGCTCGCTCGAGTCCACCCGATCGCTGGCGGGCGGTGACCAGCAGCTCCTCTTCGAAGAGCGGTCGTCGCGGATCTCCGAAGGGCAGCTCGACGTCGATCGCGAACTCGAGGGCGTCGCCGAGCGCCTTCGCCTCGTCGATCTCGTGTTGGAGCGGAGCCGACAGCTCGACCAGCCGTTCCTGGTCGGACCGAAGGGTGATGTTGTCGCGGCTCAACACGTCGCGCCCTGCGTTCAACGAGTCCAGGGTGATCGTCACGCGAGCTCGCGAGCTCTCGAGCCGCTGTGCGTAACGGCTGGCCGAGGAACCGACACCCGGCACCTTCGAGATCGAGCGGGCGAACCAACCCGGCGTCGCATCGAGCTCGGACGGGTCGATCGAGTCGAGTTCACCGCGGAGATCCGCCAATGCCTGGGCGATGTCGCCGTCGTCGGCGCAGTGGGCGGTGCTGTTCGCGAGCGGGAGCTGCAACGCCGAGGCACGTCGTGCTGCGTCCTGCTGCTCCTTGCCTCCGAGCGACTCGACGAGATCGCGAGCGTCGTTGCACGCCGGGTCTCCGGCGGCGAGGAGCAGCCACCCGTTGACCACGTCGGTCGCAGCGGTCGTCTCTCGCGTCACGACCCGTCCTCGACGGCGAGCATCCGAGCGCGGTCGGCGAGATCGGCCAGCGCCGCCATGGCCTCGTCGGCTTCTTCGGGCCGCTGCCCGACGGGCACATCGGCGAGCGCACCGGTCGTTCGGTCGAGCGTCGTCAACGCTGCCTCGTTCTGCGCCAGGAGACGCCCGATGCGTGCGACCTGGTCGTCTCGGAGCTGAGCACGCTGAGCGAGCGTCTCACGTTCGCGCTGCGACGAATCGGAGTTGCTGGCCTCGGCGTCCAGCTCGGTGATCCGACGTTGGATGTACCCGGTGTCGATGCTGCTCAGGCTGTCGTTCGCGACCGCCACCTCGTGCAGGTTGTCGAGCGCACTGCGATACACCTGCTGCGACGTCGACTTGTAGCGCGAGTACGTCAGCTCGCTCGGATCCAGCCGACGGTCGAGCACCTTGATCAGCGCTGCCCGCTTCTGCTGGAGGGCCACCAGTTGCTCGGCGGGTTGCGTGTCGTCCAAGGAGGCGAGTTCACGCTCGAGCGAGGCCACCATCGCAGCCTCCGGTGCGTCAGGGTCTGCGATCGCGAACTGACGCGAGGACAGCGTTCCTGTCATCGCCATCGCCAGTGGCCAGCCTGCGACAGCGAGCACGACGACGAGAATCGTTCCGATGACCATGGCGGTCCCGGGGTCGAGGACGGCGACGAAACCGGCGGAGAGCGCAGCGAGGAGCGTCCCGGCGGCCCATGTGGGCGGATAGGTGAGCACCGCTCTCCACCACGTCTGCGAACCGGAGGTCGTCATCTCGTCCGCTGTCGGTCGTCCACTGCCACGATCTGGCCACGATACTGAACTTTCCCGGCCATGGACCGAGCGTCGGAGTGATGCACCGGGCGTTGCGAATCCGTGCGCTGCAGTTCAGTCGACCCGTGGATCCAGTTCGACGACCGGTGCGTTCGCGATCAGATCGTCGACGGTGCTCCGGCCCCGATACCACTCGGTGGTCGGGTGCGTCCAGATCTCTCGACGTACCGCGGCGTCGGTCACCTCGCTGGCGACGTAGTCCAGATCCGCGATGACATCGCCCTTGAGGTGGAGGATCAGTGCCGGGTCGGACCGGAGGTTCGCCAACCAGCCCCGTGGCCCGGGGGTCCCACCGATCACCAGTCGGCCACCGACGGCGACCACCCAGATCTCGATCCGTTGCGGGGTGCCCGAACGTCGCCCGGTCGTGGTGATGTCCACCGTGATCGGACCGGAGGCGGCCTCGTCGAGTGCTGTCTTCACCTCAGGATCCGAGTGTGAGTCCATGTGCCATGTTCGCGCGCCGCGCCGCTGACCGGCCACAGCCGGGCCGCGACCGGCGCGTCAGCTCTTCTTCTGGTTGAGAAGCGCGGTGACGGCTTTGCCGTCGGCCTGACCCTTCGATGCCTTCATCACGGCACCGACGAGCGCGCCCATGGCCTTGCCTTCGCCGGCGCAGAACTTCTCCCACGCTTCGGGCTGGTCCGCGATCGCCTGATCGACCATCGACTCGAGCTCCGACGTGTCCATTGCTTCGAAACCGAGGGCGGCGGCGATGGCTTCGGGATCGCGTTCGTGCTCGCCGGCGATCATCGACTCGACGATGGTCTTGGCCTGCGTCGCCGTGACCGCACCGCTCGACTCCATCGACGTCAACACGGCCAAGCGACCGGCCGGCACCACGGTGGACAGGTCGGGAGCTTCCTTCACGTGCTTCAACGCAAGGGCCACGTCGCCACCGTTCGAGGCGGATCCGACGTCGAGGACGTAGGCGTCCTGGTCGCGCTCGACGACGAGCATCACGGGCTCCGAGTCAGCAGGCTGGCCCGATGCCGCGGCGAGCGTTTCGCGTCGCGCAGCAGGCAGCGGCGGCAGCGCCGCGCGTACCCGTTCGATCCACTCGGGGCCGGGGTCGACCGTGACCAGATCGGGTTCGAGGAAGTACCGGTAGTCGTCGGCGTCTTCCTTCGAGCGCAGCGTGTGTGTCTTGCCGTCGTTCTCGTCCCAGTGGCGCGTCTGCTGGATGACCGGCTCGCCGGCCTCGTGCAGCACGATCTGGCGCTTCGCCTCGTACTCGATGGCTCGGCCGACGGAACGCACCGAGTTGACGTTCTTGATCTCGCAGCGGGTGTTGAAGTCGGCGCCGGGTTTGCGCACGCTGACGTTCGCATCGACACGCATCGACCCTTCCTCCATCTTGGCGTCGGAGGCCCCGATCGCCACGAGGATCGAGCGCAACTCCGAGACGTAGGACTTCGCCTGCTCGGGATGGCGGATGTCGGGCCGGGTGACGATCTCCACCAGCGGAACGCCTGCGCGGTTGAAGTCGATCAGCGAGTAGTCGGACCCGTGGATACGACCGCCGGCGCCACCGACGTGCGTCGACTTGCCCGTGTCCTCTTCGAGATGGCCGCGCTCGATACCGACACGGAAGCCGTCGGGCAGGTCGAGCCAGCCGTCGGCGTTGATCGGCTCGTCGTACTGGCTGATCTGGTACGCCTTCGGCATGTCCGGGTAGAAGTAGTTCTTGCGGGCGAACGTCGACTTCTGCACGGTGCAGTTGAGGGCGAGGCCGAGACGCATCGCGAGCTCCACGGCGTGACGGTTGAGCACGGGCAGCGCTCCGGGTAGGCCGAGCGTGACGGGGTCGATGTTCGTGTTCGGCTCGTCGCCGAAGCGGTTGGGTGACGCCGAGAACAGCTTGGTCTGCGTGGCGAGCTCGACGTGGACTTCGAGGCCCACGACCATCTCGTAGCCCTGATGCTCCCAGCGTTCGTGCTCGTCGTTGGACGGGAAGAAGTCGTCGTCATTGACGTACAGCGGTTGTGCGCTCATGTGGTCACACCTTCTCGTTCGCGTGAGGTTGTTGCGGTTGTGGGCCGCAACAACCTCACGCGAACACAAACGATGACGTCAGCGAAGATCACGGCGCAACCCCTTCCTGCTGGTCCTGCATGTATCGCTCCAATTCGGCGGCCGCCCGGAACATCGTGTGATCCTGCAAGGCCGGTGCGAGCACCTGCACGCCGACCGGGAGGCCACCGTCGCCCGTGCCGAACGGGACGCTCATGCCGGGGTCGCCCGACAGGTTCGACGGGATCGTGTACGTGTCGCACAGGTACATGGCGAGCGGGTCGGACGTCTTGTCGCCGATCTCGAACGCAACCGTCGGCGATGCCGGCGTGAGCAGCACGTCGACGTTCGCGTAGGCGGCGGCGAAGTCGTTCGCGATCAGACGGCGGACCTTCTGGGCCCGGCCGTAGTACGCCTCCTGATAGCCGGCCGAGAGTGCGTAGGTGCCGAGCATGATGCGACGCTTCACCTCGGCGCCGAAGCCGTCGGTCCGGGTGGCCATGTACATCTGGTTGGTGTCCGGCGCACTCGTCCGGTTGCCGAAGCGCACGCCGTCGAACCGAGCGAGGTTGCTGGAGGCCTCGGCGGGAGCGATGAGGTAGTAGGCGGTGAGCCCGTATCCGAAGGCGGGGACCTCGACGTCGACGATCTCGGCGCCGGCCGCGGCGAGCGCGTCGAATGCTTCGTCGAGGCGGGCCTGTACGTCGGGGCTCGCGCCGCTCGGCAGGTCGGTGATGCGACCCACGCGCATCCCAGCGGCTCCCATCTGGAGCTTGGAGCGCAGATCGAGCGGCGGCCGCTCGATGCTCGTGGAGTCGGCAGGGTCGTGACCGGAGATCACTTCGAGCGTCAGGGCCGCGTCGTCGACGGTGTGTGCGAACGGCCCGATCTGGTCGAGGCTCGATCCGAACGCGATGAGGCCGAGACGACTGACCGCTCCGTACGTCGGCTTCACTCCGACGGTGCCGCAGAGTGCAGCGGGTTGGCGGATCGATCCACCCGTGTCGGAGCCGAGGCTGACGGAGGCGAAGCGGGCCGCGACGGCCGCTGCCGAGCCGCCGGACGAGCCGCCGGGGACGCGGGACGTGTCGTGCGGGTTCTTCGTCGGGCCGAACGCCGAGTTCTCGGTGCTCGATCCCATGGCGAACTCGTCGAGGTTGGTCTTGCCGACGACGACCGCACCGGCGTCGCTCAGTCGGGTGACGACGGTGGCGTCGTAGGGCGGCTTCCAGTCGCCGAGGATCTTCGACGAGCACGTCGTGGGGATGCCCCGCGTGCACATGTTGTCCTTCAGCGCGATCGGCACGCCGGCGAGCGCGCCGGGGTCGCGACCTTCGGCCACCATCGCGTCGATCTCGGCCGCTCGGGCTCGAGCCTCGTCGGCGAGGACGAGGTTGAAGGCGTGGATCTCGTCTTCACGTGCGTCGATTCGAGCGAGGTGGTCCTCGAGCACATCGGTGGCCTTGACGGTTCCGAACCGCACGCCTTCGGAGATCAGTGTTGCGTTCTGTGGGAGATCGGTCATGTCGGCGCTCAGTCGTCCAGACCGATGATCGGCGGCACACGGAAACGGTGGTCTTCGGCCATCGGTGCAGCGGCCAGCACCTCGTCACGATCGAGGGTCTCGCCGACCACGTCGTCACGCATCACGTTGACCAGGTTGGTCGGGTTGTTCATCGGCTCGACGCCGTCCAGGTCGAGCGCGTCGATCTCTGCGAAATGGTCGAGCATCGCGCCGAGTTCGGTGGTCGCTGTGGCGAGTTCGGCGGCGGTGAGCGTGAGCCGAGCCAATGTGGCCACCTTGCTCACGTCGTCGGGCGTGATTCGGTCTGACACCCGGGCGAGGCTATCGACCCCTCCACCTCACCCCCGACAGATTCAGGGGGCGAAAGTGCCAGGCACTTCTGCCCCCTCTCGCATTCGGGTGGGTGGCGTTCCGTCTGAGACGATGTCGCAATGACCGCACGTGACACGTTGACCGCCATCGCCGGGCCCACCGGGGACATCGGCGCCGCCTTCTACTTCCACCCGGACACCGTGGCCGCTGGCAAGGAACTCGGCCTGAACGGCTTCACCTTCTACATCCTCGGTCGGGGCGGCGCTCTCGGCGACGTGTCACCAGCGGTCGTCTCGGCTGCGTTCGGATACTTCAACCCCGACACGATCGCGACCGCCTGGGAGAAGGCGAAGACGTCCATCACGGCGCCGGCTGCCGCGCAGGCGTACTGGAACGAATGCGCCAAGCGCGGCACCGAACTCTTCGCCGACATCGACCCCGAAGTGCTCCGCGCCTACGTCGAAGCCGCCGACATCGTCATCGATCACGCCGACCTCGCAGCCGCTCCCCTCTTCGCCGGAACCGCCCAGCTCACGTGCTCCGACGACCTGGCCGGTCGAGCCATGCAGAAGGCGGCGGTCCTGCGCGAGCTCCGCGGGAGCGTGCACCTCTGCGCCGTCCTCGCGAGCGGCCTGAGCGATGCGCAAGCCCATGCGATCAAGCGGCCCGGTGACGTCGCCGTGTTCGGTTGGGAAGCAGCACCATCGGTCCCGATCGACGGCGACGACCGGATGAATGCCGCCGAGGAGCTCACGAACACGATGTTGGAACGAGCCTTCTTCGCGCTGACGAGCGAGCAGTCCGATGCACTCCTCGCCGGCACGACCGCGATGCACGCCGCGCTCACGAGCTGACGAGCACATCGGCCGCGCCGGCACCGGTCTTCCCGGCCGGTCTTCCCGGTCGGCCGGTGCGATCGGCCGGTGCGATCGACGTTGACGGATCAACGTTGACGACCCGCCGGCACCCGGTCACGATGAACCCATGACCACCTACCTGCGGGCGCCTGAGGCAGCCCGACGTCTGGGCGTGACGACGGCGAGTCTGTACTCGTACGTCAGCCGAGGTCGGATCTCGCGGACCTTGGGTTCGGACGGCCGGTCGTCGCTGTTCGACGTCGACGACGTGGATGCGCTCATCGCCGCCTCGTCGCGCCCGGTGCCTCCGCCGCCGACGATCGACGTGCGGATCTCGACGTCCATCACTCAGCTCGACGAGGCCGGCCTGCGGTATCGCGGCGTGGCGGTCGACGAGCTCGTCGACCAGCCCTTCGAGCGGGTGTGCGGTCTGCTCTGGAACGATGCGCCCGGCAACCGCAGCGAGACCCCGGATCTCCGTTCGTCGAACCCGTCGGTCGACGTGGGGCCGTTGAACGTGCTCGGGATCATTCGGCTCGCGACGGACATCGACCGCGATCTCGAACCGATCGACGCTGCGACACGGCTGCTCGGGGACATCGCCCGGACCGGCCGTTGTCACCACCCCGGCGCCTCCTTCGCTCACCGACTCGCTCACCTTTGGGTCGCCGAGCCGTCGCCGCAGCTCGTCCGTGCCATCAACTCGACACTCGTCCTGCTCGCCGATCACGGCCTCGCGACGAGCACCTTGGCCGTGCGCGTTGCAACGTCCGTGCGTGCGTCACCGATCTCGTCGTTGATCGCCGGCCTCGCGACCGTGGAGGGTGAGTTGCACGGTGCAGCGGCCTTTCACGCATTTCGGTTGTTCGAGGAGATCGAACTCGGTGGCGCTGCGCGGGTCCTGACGCAGTACCGGTGCGACAAGCGTCGGGTCCCCGGGTTCGGTCACAAGATCTACCGGGATCGGGACCCGCGTTTCGAGCTGCTGCTCGACCGGGTCGCGAACGCTTCCGGATCCGTGCCATCGACTGTCGGTCGTCGACGACACGATCAGTGCGGCGGGGGCGCTGGTCAGCCGACTGCCGAACATCGATCTGGCTCTCGGCGCACTCGCCTACGTCGCCGGTCTGCCTGCCGATCTTCCGCTGTTCGCGATCGCGCGGATCGCCGGCTGGTCCGCTCACCACCTGGAAGAACTGCACGAGCCGCCGGTCCGCTTCCGCGGGCTCGCCCACTGAACCGCCCGACGACGCAGCCCGATTCACACGTCGGCCAGAACGACACCGTCAGAACGACACCGTCAGTACGACACCGTCAGTACGACACCGTCAGAACGAGACCGTGCAGTGCGGGGTCGGCGACCAGCCGAAGAACGCGTCGGCTCGGCCGAGGTCACAGCCCGACGAACGCAACCGGCCACCGGCTGCGAGTTCGGTGGTCGAGATGCCGCCGAGCAGCAGTGACCCCATCGCCGCTCGGCTCATCGTCAGGTCGGGTTCGGCGTCGGTGGCATCGCACACCGCGCCGTCGGGCCCGCCGCTGACGCGCCACCGTTCGACGTCGGATGTGGCCTCACCGTCGCCGTCGACGACCTCGACGACCAGTTCGTCGTCGATCCGGTAGCGGCGGGCAGCGAGCAGCTCACCCACACGGCTCGGTCGCAGCCACAGGAAGTCGTGGACTGCCGTGGTTCGCACGGCGCGCTGGTCGGACAGCAGGTACGGCAACCGGTCGTCGAGCGCCACTGGCGACCGGGCGACGACCTTTCGCACGAGGTCGACCGAGAGCACGAGATTCCACAACGACGCGTACGCCTCAGGCGTGGACGCGACGAGGTCGAACACACGAAGCGTGTGCGCCGGTTCGGCTTCTCCCCAGGCGGCGTCGACGGTCCACAGTGCGTAGCCGTCGTCGTGGAGCGCGGAGAACGGTTGCTTCAGCTGAGCGATCCGCATCGCGATCCACGCCTTCGATTGCGACACCTCACCGGGGCGACCGGCACGGTGACGCTCGAAGCGGTCCCACAGGTCGTCGACATGGTCCGCCGGTGCCACCATCCGCAGTGCGTCGTCGGGCGGGTCGACGACCTTCGCGTCGCCACGTGTGTCCATCTCGATCACACGCCGACGTGTGGCCACGCCGTAACCGAACCGTTCGTAGATCGACCCTTCGCTCGCCATCAGACCGGCGATCGGTTCGCCGCGGTCGTCGATGTCGGTGTGCACCTCGTCCATCAGCCGACGGACGATCCCGCGGCGTCGATGCGTCGGTGCGACCGACACCCACGTCGTGCCGCCCATCGGAACGATCGCTCCACCCGGGAGCGTCAGCTCGAGTTCGTGCGACCCTGCCACGCCGACGAGGTCGACACCGTCGTACGCCACCCGGAATCGATCGAGGTCGAGCAACTCGCGCCAGGTGGCCCGCTCGTCGGCGGTGAAGGTTCCGGAGAACGCCTGCAGGTCGCGATCGATGCAGCGCGTCCAGGTCGCCCGGGACGGCCTGGCGAACGTCGATCGCATCGGTGCGCATGACCAGATGTTCGCCGATCACGACCGCCCGACCGAAGTCGGTTTCCGCCGGTCCAGCGTTCGTCGTCGGATTCGTGCCTGAAACGGACCCGACGGTCAGATGCGGGTGAGTGTGAACAGCACCGCTGATTCGGGGTGGAGCACGGGCGGTTGGATGCCGTGGAACGCGATCTGGCGACCGGTGAGCGTGACGCCCTCACGGAGCCAGTCGGGTTGGACGCGTGTGGCACCCCCGCACTCGTCGGGGATCGCCAGGTGCTCGACGCGATACGACGCTTCGAGATCGAGACCCGGCATGCGGAGCGGTGGCGGGGTCTGACTCGGCGCCGTCGTGAGCTGCGCGAACGAGACGATCGCCTTCGACCGGTCCGACGAGTAGACGCCGTGCGCTCGGAACGCGGGATCGGTCGTGAACCTGACCGCGTCGCCAGTGTGCAACAGCTCGCGGTGCTCCTTGTGCAGCGTGATCACGGCGCGCAGTGCCGTTCGGTCCGAGTCGCTCAGTTCGGTCACGTTCCACTCGACACCCAGGTGCCCGAACATCGCCGTGGCTGCACGGAACGACAGTGACTGGGTTCGCGCGCGTCGTGTGCGACGTGGTCGGTCCGATGTGGGCGCCCATCACCTCGGGCGGGATCAACATCGACGTCCCCTCCTGGATGATCTGTCGTTCCAGCGCATCGTTGCAGTCGCTGGTCCACACCCGCTCGGTGCGCCGCAGGATCTCGTGGTCGATGCGTGCACCGCCACTCGCGCACGACTCGAACTCGACGGTCGGATGCTTGACTCGGAGTTCGTCGATCAGTCGGTACAGCGCCAGCGTCTGGGCATGGGTGCCGGCGGCGCCGTCGCTGCCGCTCGCGTGGATGTGGTCGCGGTTCATGTCCCACTTCACGTAGGACACGTCGTGATCTCGCAGCAACACGTCGAGGTGGTGCTCGATGAACTCGTACGCGTCGGGATTCGCGAGGTCGAACACCAGCTGTCGGCGACCGAGCACCGGCTCGTATCCGGCGGTCGTCAACGCCCAGTCCGGGTGCGCGCGGTAGACGTCGCTGTCCGGGTTGACCATCTCGGGTTCGATCCAGATGCCGAACTCCATGCCGAGCCCGGTCACGTGGTCGATCAACGGTTCGAGCCCGTCGGGGTACACGTCGTTCGACACCCACCAGTCGCCGAGACCCTTGGTGTCGTCACGTCGCGACCCGAACCATCCGTCGTCGAGGACGAAACGTTCGATGCCGAGATCGGCAGCCGCGTCGGCGAGCGCTGTGAGCTTGTTCGTCTCGTGGTCGAAGTAGACCGCTTCCCAGGTGTTCAGCAGCACCGGGCGCGGCGACGACGGGTGGACGTCGTGGGCGCGCGACCGCAGCGTGGAACTGCCACGACGCCGGCGTGAGCCCGTCGGGTGAGTACACGCCGAGCACGTCGGGCGTCGTGTACGAGTCGCCCGGTTCGAGGACGATCTCACCGGGATGCAGCAGTTCGCCGGCCTGGACGTAGCGTCGGCCATCCGCCAGGCGCTCGGCGAACAACGTGTGGTTCCCGCTCCACGCGACGTGGACGCCGAAGATCTCGCCGGCCCATTCGCTGAAGCCTGACGGTCCGGCGAACACCAGCGGCGGCGATTCGTGGGACGTGCGACCGCGTCGGTTCTCGACGAGGAGTCCACCGTCGAGCCATTCGCGACGCTGCGGCTGGAACTCGCGGGACCAGCGACCCGAGAAGGTGAGCAGCTCGTCCACGTGCTCGGGGATCGGCAGCGTGACGGTGAGCCCGTCGAGCGAGTAGCGGCGATCCGCCGTGTTCGTGAGCGTGATCGAGACGCTCAGCGTCTCGGTCAGCGTGATCGTCGTCGTGAGTGAGAGCCCGGCGACCTCGTCGGCTGCGTCCACGACGAGGGTGTCACCGTCGATCCGGTGACCGACGGTTGCGAAGCGTGGCGCCCACCCTCGACCGCCGCCGCGACGCCCGATCAGCCCCGGTCGCCCGGTGAAGCCCGAGCCGTGTTCCGGCACCACCGACACGGGCGCGACGTCGTCGAAGGTCCCGTGGACGACCGGCCGATCCAGTGCCGAGGAGACGGACGCGAGGTCGGCCTCGTCGCCGAGGGATCGGCCCCAGTACACGATGACGGGAGCACCGGTGGACACGTCGACGACGACGTCGACGGGGCCCGAGGCGTGGTGCTGTGACAAACGAACGAACTGCGACATCGACTTCCTCTGGACCGACCGCCGACGCTATCTGCGACGGCGGCGTCAGGTCTGCCCGTCGAAGATGTTCTGCCCACGGACCCATGCGGCTTCGCCGACCTCGCGACCGATCTCGCGACCGGCTTCGTCGTCGGCCGGGATGTGGATGCCGCCCCAGATCCGTGAGCGGCCTGCTTCGTCGGCTGCGTCGCCGTACGTCGCCCACTGCAGCGTGATGTCCTCGGTCGGTCCGTCCTCGTGGAGGAAGCTACCGGCCTCGATCTCGTACTCGAGCAGCCCGCCGGGAAAGAACTCCGTTCCGGTGAACGACGTGAGCACCTCGGCGGCTGCTGCGCTGAACACGCTGTGCCCCGACACGTAGGACGCGAAGGCGGGCGTGACGAAGGTCGAGCGCTGATACGGCACCCAGTCGCAGCGCGGATCCACTCGGCTCCGGCGACCTGGTTCTCCGGATCCTCCGGCGAGCCGGACCACGCGAGGATCGCGGTGTCGCCGACCGGGAGCCCCTCATGGCGGGCTCCGGTTGCCGACGACTCCTCGGTGACGACTTCGACGACGCCGTCGTCCAGCGGCAGCGCCGTGTCGCCGGTCTGCTCCGCCATCCATCGGATCATCGAGATCGGACGGACCGAGTCGTAGAACGCCTTGTTCCCCCATGCGGCGATCGCCGCATCGTGCAGGGCGCCGTTGAGGACCAGACCGAGCTCCACGTCCCACCGCAGGCGGCTCGGATCGCCGGCGGATTCATCGTCGCCGAACAACGCATCCGACGTCTGACTGGCGAGCGAGTTCCAGTGCCCCGGCGGTGTCTCCGAGGTGGGTCCATCCGCCCAGTACTCGGCAATCGCCCGGTGGTAGTCGGCTGCATCGACGTCGTTCGGCTCGTACGCCTCGCCGGTCACCGGGTTCTCGTCATGGCCTGCCGACGACTCGTAGCTCATCGCCGCGACGTCGTTCGCCCCCGGTCCGATGTCCATCGTCGACTTCCCGGCCTGCAGGTCGGACGACGCGCGGATCACCTGGACCGCCTGATCGCGGTACTCCGCCGCCGTGGAGTCGTCACCGATCCGCGGCGGCGGACCCGGGTCGAGTGGAGGCTGCGCATCGACGTCGATGGCGAACGGCGCAACCGACCCCCAGTTGGAACCGATGAACGTCTGCTCGCCACCCGGGAGCGGCACCCCGTTCTGCGACACGTTGGTCTCGAGGAGGAGCGGCTGCCAACGATCCGGATCGACGATCTCCGTGCCGGATTCGGCGATGACGAGCGGCGGGTTGACCGGCTCGTACTCGACGTCCTCGTAGGCCTTGCATTCGAGCGCACCGTCGTCGATCGTCGCGGCGAGCACGTCGTTCGCCACCTGCACGCCGAACGCTGCGGCGCTCTCGGGGTTCAGGTCGGCATAGTCCGCTTGGACGCCACAGACCCCGGTCAACGAGGTGTTCAGAGCGAGGCGCGTCTCGGGGCGGGCGAGGCTCAGCTGGTAGCGCTCGGTGAGGACGCGGTGGGCGGCAAAGGCCATGGCTTCGTTGCGGGCAGCATCGACGTCGTCGGCCGAACGCCGCTCGTCGACGAACACCGCCGACCCCGAGGACTCCGCTGGCTCGTACGCCCGCCACACGTCCCACATGGTCGCCGACAGGTGATTCAGGTTGCGGGCGTGGACGGTCGGGGCGGGGAAGTCGAGGCGGATCGCGTCGAGCGCAGCGTTGTTCCATACGCGGTACATCGACGCCGCATCGCCCGGTGAGCACTGGTCGCCGTCGGCCGCGACCGCCTCGACCGGACCGGAATCGGGTGGTGCGGCGTCCTCGCTCGAACATGCCGAGGCAACGAGCGCCAACCCCGTCAACACAGCCAGTCCACGCTCCGTCCGCACCCCACGATCCTGCCGCGATCGCGCCGCTGAACGACGTCGCCGTGGCAGAAGGGCGGTCGCAGCTCGCCGCGGACCCTCCTACGATCCCGACGTGGAGATGCAGCTGTTCGACGAGGTCGGCGAGTTGGTGCACACGATGGCGCCGGAAGGCGTCGGCGAGATCCACATGCGCAGCCACCGGCGCGGCATCAAGGTGTGGTTCGGACCCGAGGCGCCGATCAAGGAACACTACGAAGCGCAGTTCGTCCCGCTGTCGACATGTGGACGGCTCGGATGGCCTGGTCCTCGAGATCGGATTCCACGCCGAGCACAAGGACGAATCCGCCAACGATGCGGTCCTCGCCGTACTCGAGGCCTCAGAGAAGTCGTGGCGTCGCGAGCTCGGCAAGGAGACCGAATCCGGCCGCTTCCTCGGCAACGACACCTGGCGCAGGGTCAGCGACGTGTGGCTGGAACCCGACGTCGACGACCCCGAGCTGGGCTTCGAGATCGCGAGTCGCCTCGTCGACTATCTCACGGTCCTCGAACCGATCCGTCAGGTTGGCAAGCGCACACGTTGAGGCCACTCGGGCACGCTCAGAAGATGACTTCAGGCCGGGCGGCGCGGGTAGAAGACGATCGTCATCGTCGCCCCGAGCAGCGTCATGGCAAACAGGAACATCCACGCCCGATCGAACGCGGCGACGATGTCGATCCGGTCTGCCGAACCGACGAACGCAACCGCCGCCGCGACGCCGATCGCCCCGGCGACGTTGCGGAACATGTTGAACGCCGCGTTCATCGTGCCCCACGCAGCTTCGGGCACAGCATCGAGAGCGAAGCTGTTCATCGTCGGCGACGAGAAGCCCCAGCCGAACCCGAACAGCACGATGCCGGGCAAGAACGACGTCAGGTACCGACCGTCGGCGTCGAGCACCAACCAGCACCAGCCGACCGCGGCGACCATCACCACGCTGCCGAGCTGGATGGGAAGGCGATGCCCGGTGCGTTCGGCCACACGACCGCCGACCAGCGTCATTGCGCCCGCGACGACGGGCCCTGCGGTGAGACCGAGTCCGATCTGCAGGCTGGAGTAACCCCACACGCGTCCCAGGTAGAGCGGCCACACCAGCCAGATCGACAGGCTGCACAC
The DNA here is from genome assembly GCA_963797925.1 of Ilumatobacteraceae bacterium. Lineage (GTDB taxonomy): Bacteria > Actinomycetota > Acidimicrobiia > Acidimicrobiales > Ilumatobacteraceae > Ilumatobacter_A. Next base: position 776,141 of record CAWCQZ010000005.1, read on the forward strand.
CGAGATGCACGAGTTCGCTGCGTTGGCCATCCACACCTGTCGAGCGCGAAAGAGTGAGAAGTCGATCATCGGTTGCGGGTGGCGACCCGACTGGACCACGAAGGCGACGGTGAAGGCGGCAGCGGCAGCGAAACAACCGACGATCGGCAGGCTCCACCATCCCCAGTCGCCGCCTTTCCCGACGGCGAAGACGAGCAACGCGATGCCGGCCGTGCCCAACGCTGCGCCCGCCATGTCGAGGCGACCCCCGCCCGCCGGTGGCGTGACCTCCTGCAACCGGCGGACCCCGATGACGAAGATGACGAGTGCGAGCGGTGCGCTGAGGAAGTAGAGCCAGCGCCAACTGCTCACCTGCAGCACGGCTGCCGACAGCGACGGAGCGAGTGCCGCGGACAACGGTCCCGATGCAGCCCAGGCGGCGACCGCTGTGGACCGTCGGCTGGCCGGGAACAGAGGGAGGACCATCGACAGCGAGGCGGGGATGATCAACGCACCACCGAGCGACTGCACGGCTCGAGCACCGATCAGCACCCAGACGGTCGGAGCGATCGCCGACAGCACGGCCGACACGGCGAACAGGACGATGCCGATGTTGAAGATCAGCGTTCGACCACGCCGATCCGCGATGCGACCGGCCAACGGGAGGAACGCAGCGGTGCCGATGAAGTAGCCCGAGGACACGAACTGGACTGTCGTCTCCGGCACCGAAGGGAACGAGTCGGCGATGTCGCCGAAGGCGATGTTGGTGGCGGTGCTGTTGAAACCGACCAGGACGAATCCTGCGGCACCGATCGCCAACGCTTTCCAAGCCGCCGAGGGAATGGCCTCGGGGGTCGCTGCGCGCATCTCGGCCTTCACCGAATCACACTGTCACTCCGCCACCCGCCGCCTCGACTCGGATACCGCGGCATCATGAGACAATCGACGAGTGAATTCCATCACCCCGACCACTACGGACGAAGCCGAGTTCGTCTCCACATCCCAGGATCAGTTTTTGGGGAGGACGAGGCGCAGGGTGAGGAAGTTGCCCCCCGGGCAACGACGAACCAGCGCGACGCAGTCACCGCCGAAACTGGACTGGGATGTAGTCGCCGTGGGCGGTGAGGAGGGTGTCCACCAGTTCCCAGATCTGTTCGAGATCGAGCTCGGCGGCGGTGTGCGGGTCGAACATCGCGGCGTGGTAGGTGTGCTCGCGGTTCCCCGTCATCAACGCTTCGACGGTCAACGAGTGCACGTTGATGTTGGTCTGCATCAGCGCGGCCAGCTGCGGTGGGATCTGCCCGATCGTGGTCGGCTGGATGCCGTTGTGATCGACGAGGCACGGCACCTCGACACACGATTCGGTCGGCAGGTTCGAGATCAACGTGGACCCGGTGCCCGACTGGTCGTTCATGACGTTGCCGTAGACCACGGTCGGCTCACCGGTCTCGATGGCCTTGATGATCAAGGCGCCGTACTCGACCGACGGGTTGACGTCGCGATCGGCTCCGTCGAGTGCGACGCGACGATCGGTCGTGGCGGTGATGGCGGGCATCGCTCCGACGGCGGCTGCGGTCTTGCCCGCGACGATCTCGGACGTGTGCAAGCGCTCGTCGTCGATGTCGAAGAGGTTGATCTCGGCTTCTGCGACTTCCGGGATCGACAGGATGTCGCCGAGGAGATTCTTCGCGAACACCGTGCTGCCGGCACCGACGAAAGTGATCTTGGTCATGAGACTGGAGGTCCTTCCAAAACGAGGTGTGTGAGTGAGCGACGATCAGAACGGTCAGATCTTGTTGCCCGTGGAGACGTCGAAGAAGTGCAGGCGGTTGGCGTCGATCGAGATCTCGATCGGCTGGCCCTGTTTCACGGCCGAGTGCGGGCTGAAGCGGGCAACGACAGAGTTGCCACCTTCGTCGCCGCCGGCGAGGTCTTCCATGTCGGGGTCGGTCGAGTCCATGGGACGCACACCGATGTCGAGGTGGGTGACGATCTCGGCGCCGAGCGATTCCAGCAGGACGGCGTGCCGGTGATGCGCGTCTCGTACTGCGGCGACAGCGCTGCGTCGTACATGTCGTCGGGTCGGATGCCGATGGCGATGGTCTCGCTCACCTTGCCGGCGAGGTCGGGGTGGGCAGCCATCACCGAATCGGGGACGTGGAGTGTGTTCGGCCCGAGGTGGACTGCGAGCTCGCTTATAGCGTCACGTCAACGTTGACGTGATCGGACACGACGTGATAGTCATTCCCAGTCACCGGCGCGGATGAAATGGCGAACGAACATGCAACAGCACATCTCGCGGCCATCGACCCTGCACGACGTCGCCGCCGTGGTCGGCGTGTCGCCGCGGACCGTGTCGCGCGTCGTCAACGACCAGGGCGGGTTCAGCAAGGCAACGCGAGATCGCGTCATGGAAGCGGTTCGCGATCTGCAGTACCGACCGAACGCCATGGCTCGCGGCCTGATCACGCGGCGCAGCGACGCGTTGGCGTTCATCGCGCCGGTCCTGAACGACCCGTTCTTCCCCGAAGTCGCTGAAGGCGTGCAGCGGGCGGCCGTCGAGGCCGGCCTGACGATGCTCTTCGCCATGAGCAACAACGACGTCGACACCGAGATCGACGTGCTCGCTCGACTGGAGGCGCACGCCCCGCACGGCGTGATCATCTTCCCCAGCAAGCGCTCCGTCGACCACCTCGTGCAATACCTGGACCGCGGCGTCCGCATGGTGTTGATCGACAGCGAGATCGAACACCCCAACGCAGCCTGTGTCGTCTCCGACCTTCGCAGCGGCGCACACACCGCCGTGGAACGCCTCGTCGAACGTGGTTGCCGCAAGCTCGCGATGGTGTCGAACGTGCACTCGGCCCAGACGGCCGGGCGGCGTCAGACGGGATTCGTCGAATCGTTGCCGGCGGAGATGGAAGTGATCGTCGAGGCCGTCGACCCGACGTTCGTGGGTGGCCGCCTGGCGGCCGATGCGCTCCTCGAACGCCACCCGGACATCGACGGCATTTTCGCCTACAACGACCTCGTGGCGATCGGAGCGATCCAAGCATTGCAGGCCGCCGGCCGGTCAGTTCCCGACGACGTCGCAGTCATCGGCTGCGACGACATCGAGATGGGGTCGGTCGTCACGCCGTCGCTGACCACGATCCGTATCGACGGCGAGCGGCTCGGCAACGAAGCAGTTCGGGCGCTGGTCGCGCTCGTCGACCGCAAGGCGGTTGCGTCACCCCACGTCCTCCCCGTCGAGCTCATCGTCCGTCAATCCTGCTGAGACCCGCTCGTCTGCGTCGTCCGCGCCGTCTGCGTCATCGCCAACTTCTCGATCCAGCTCGTCGCCGGCGTCCTCGACATCGGCAGGTTCGGCATCGGCATCGGCATCGGCATCGGCATCGGCTCGGCATCGGCAGGTTCGAGCTGATCGTCGTCGCCGAGTTCGCCGTCGGGGTCGATGCCTCGGTCGGGCTCCACGTCTGGGCGGCCACGCAGCGCGAAGAACGCTGCGAGCCCCACAACGATCGCAGCGAGCGCGACCCACTGGTTCCAGCGGAACGGACCGAGCTCATCGGCCGGATCGACCCGCAGACCTTCGATCCAGAACCGGCCGACGCCGTACATCGCGACGTACAGCCCGAACAGCGAACCGCCGCGAGGACGCCACCGTCGATCGATGTACAGCAGCAGGCCGACGGTCGCGAGGCTCCAGAGCGATTCGTAGAGGAACGTCGGATGGAAGGTCGTGCCGACTGCGAACTTCTCGCCGGTCGCCGGATCGTTCACCAGGTGGTCGGCGTCGATCCGCAACGCCCACGGCAGGTCGGTGGCGCGGCCGTACAACTCCTGGTTGAAGTAGTTGCCCCAGCGGCCGATCGCCTGGGCGAGCGGGATCGCCGGCGCGGCACATGTTGCCGCGGTCGAATAGGCGATGCCCTTCTGCTTGGCCATGTACAGGCCGACGGCGGTGCCGAGCAGCAGGCCACCCGGGATGCCGAGCCCGCCCTCCCAGATCTTGGGGATCGCGCCGTAGTTGTTCTCGAAGCGATCCCAATCGGTCGCGACGTGGTAGAGCCGAGCGCCGATCACGCCACCGATGACCGCCCAGATCGCCATGGAACTGGCATCGTCCGAGGTGCCCGCGCCGCGCTCCTCGAGCCGCTTGCCGAACAGCCACACGCCTGCGACGACCCCGGCAGCGATCATCAGGCCGTAGACGTTGAGGCTCAACGGGCCGATGTCGAGGGAGTTGAACGAAGGACTCGGGATGGAGGCGACCGTCGCCGTCACGACCATCATGAGTTGGTCACGCGATCGATGAACTCGAGGCTGCGATCGTTGATCAGGTCCTTGTCGTAGTCCTGGGTCGCCACGTGGTAGCTGCGCTCGAGGACGACGAACTCGACGAGATCGCTGTCTGGGCCGCCGGCGGTGTCACGAAGGTGAGCGCTGCTCTCCGGCGGTACGACGTGGTCCTCGGTCGAGGAGAAGATCAGGATCGGAATGCTCAGCTCGCCGTACCGGCCGGTGATCGGAGCGAGTCCGTCGTTCGACAGCGACACCAACTGCTTCAGCGGTGTGCCCTCGTACGCGATCTCGGTGACGTCCGGGTCGGCGATGTCGGAGCCGATCCCCGGCATCACCTCGTTGCCTTCGTCGATCATCTCCTGCACCATCGCCATCATGTCCGCCGGCTGCGGTGCGGTTGCAGCGTTCACGCAGATGAGACCCTTGAGACGATCGTCGTCCTGGCGCTCGAGACCGGTCCACAGTGTCAACGTGCCGCCCATGCTCAACCCGATCACGACGATCTGGTCAGCCCGCTCGGCCAGCCGGTCGTAGGCCGCCGCAGCCTCGCCCGACCAGTCGGTCCAGTCGGTCGTCATCATGTCCTCGACCGTGGTGCCGTGCCCGGGGAGCCGCGGCTGCTCGACGTGATGACCGGCTGCGGCGAACGCCGTCGCCTGGTGCGTCATCGACGACGGGTTCCCGGTGAACCCGTGGATCACCAGCACACCGGTCGATCCACCCCCCACATGGGAGAACGGTTCACATCCGGGCATCACATCGGTCTGACTCATCCCCACTGTCTACTCCGATCGTCACTGCCAGACATTGCGTCACTGCTGAACAATCTCGGTCGGCACCATCATCACAGGGTCACCCCCCGCCCAACCCCGTCCGTTCCCGCCCGGCACCATCACCACAGGGTCACCCCACCCAACCCCGTCCGTTCCCGCCCGGCACCATCACCACAGGGTCACCCCCCGCCCAACCCCGTCCGTTCCCGCCCGGCACCATCACCACAGGGTCGGCTGGCGACGGTCGGCCAGCGTGGCTCCGGTGATTCCACGAGCGCACGTGCTCTCCGGCATCGGATCGGTGGCGTGCGGCGGTCAGACTTCTGCGATGCCGCTGCTCTCGTTCCCAGCCCGCCTCGAATCACTGGCTGCCGCGGACCCGGACCGTCCAGCGGTGACGTGCTCGGGCGAGACGATGAGCAGGCGGTCGCTGCAGTCGACCGCCACGCGACTCGCTCGCGAGCTGCGGGACCTCGGCGTCGAACCGGGTGATTTCGTGACGGTCGCACTCCCCAACTCGGTGGACTGGTTCGTCGCGTACGTCGCGTGCTGGATGCTCGGTGCGGTTCCGCAACCCACGTCCGCGAAGTTGCCGCCCCGCGAACTCGCGGCGATCGTCGAACTCGCCGGATCGAAGGTCGTGATCGGCGCACCGGAGGCGACCCTCGACCTCTTGCCGGCCGGCACCAAGACCTTGCCCCTCGGGCATCGACCTGACGAGTCGATCCCGGACGAACCGCTCCCCGACGCCACGTCACCGGCGTGGAAGGCGCCCACCTCCGGCGGGTCCACCGGACGGCCGAAGCTGATCGTCTCGGGCGACCCGGCCGTGTACGACACCGACGCGCCGCTGCCGCTGGGTCTGCAACCCGACGGTGCGCTGATGATGCCCGGCCCGCTCTACCACAACGGTCCAGGGGTCTGGGCCTGCCAGGCGCTGCTCGCCGGCAACCATGTCGTCCTGCTGCCTCGCTTCGATGCCGATGCGACGCTCGCCTCCATCGAGACGCACCGCTGCGACGTCGTCTACATGGTTCCCAAAGGGTTGACGACCGGCGAGGTCCAAGCGCATCTTGCCGAGACGTATGGGACCGATGTGAGCCGGGAGACGATCTCGAAGATCACCGACCGGGTCCTCGACGACTTGGCGGAGTGGCAGAACCGTCCTCTCGATCGCGTGTATCCGGTGATCTTCATCGACGCGATCGTGGTGAAGATCCGAGATGGCCAAGTCGCCAACCGGCCCGTCTACACCGCCATCGGCGTCACCGTTGACGGCCAACGCGACATCCTCGGCCTCTGGATCGGCACCGGTGGCGAGGGCGCCAAATACTGGCTGCAGGTGCTCACCGAGATCAAGAACCGTGGCGTCGAAGACGCCTGCATCGTCGTGTGCGACGGACTCAAAGGCCTGCCCGAGTCGATCGAAGCCACCTGGCCGCTCGCGGTCGTGCAGACCTGTGTGCTGCACCTGATCCGCAACACGTTCCGCCTCGCCAGCCGGCGGGACTGGGACAAGATGGCCAAGGACCTGCGGCCGGTCGATGATGAAGCGCATCTCGCGCCTCGACGACGACGTGCGCCTCGGGTTCGACCTCTCGTCGATCCGGATCGTGTGGCACCTGGCCGAACCATGCCCGGCGTGGCTGAAGCAGGAGTGGATCGACTGGCTCGGCGCTGAGCGCATCTTCGAGTTGTACGCGGGTACGGAGGCGCAAGCAGTCACGATCATCACCGGCACCGAATGGCTCGAACATCGTGGATCGGTCGGCCGGGTGACGACCGGGGAGATGAAGGTCTGCGACGACGACGGCAACGACCTGCCGATCGGCGAACAGGGCGAGGTGTGGATGCGTTCCACCCGCGGCACGCCGACCTACGAATACGTGGGTGCGGAGGCGAAGACCCTCGACGGCGGCTGGGAATCGCTCGGCGACATCGGATGGTTCGATGCCGACGGCTACCTCTACCTCGGGGACCGAGTCGCCGACATGATCCTCAGCGGCGGAGCGAACATCTATCCCGCCGAGGTCGAGAACGCCCTCAACGAACACCCCGACGTGCAGTCGTGTGCGGTGATCGGCATCCCGCACGACGATCGCGGCAACGACGTCCATGCGATCGTCCAGGCAGACCCGCAACGAGCACCTCAATCAGCACTGCTCGAGTTTCTCGCCGATCGGCTCGCCACCTACAAGCTCCCACGCACCGTCGAGTACGTCGACGACCCACTGCGCGACGACGCCGGCAAGGTCCGCCGTTCGGCGCTGCGCGCCGAACGCATGCCCCCGCCCCGTTGAGATTCCGACACCCAGGAACCGGACGCAGTCTCACCGCACCGGCGACTCACCCGCCTCGGTGAGTCAGCGTGCGGAGGCTTGGTGTGCGCGACGTGCTTCGCCGGCCGTCGCCAGCGCTGCACGGTTGTCGTCGCCGATCGCCATGAACGCAGCCCGCCAATCGTCGTTCCCCCACCGATGAGGGGCCTGGACGGTGGTGCGGGGAGCGACCGCCGAGGACGCCACTCGCAGCGCCAGGTCGACGATGTCGCGTTGCATCGCGGTATCGCCCGGCTTGCCGCACGGGTTGCCGAGAGGGAAGTCAACGAAGAGGAACCGAGGGACGCCCGCTTCCTCCACGATGTCCCGGGCACTCCCGATGACGACCGTCGTGATGCCGGCTTCTTCCAAACGTCGCGCAACCAGACTCACGGTCTGGTGACACACCGGTCAAAGCGGCACGAGCAGGGCGATGTCGACACCGTCCTCGACACACCACGTTGCGATCTGGTCCGCATCGAGGCCTGTCTTGCGTTGGCTGTACTCGGTCGGCACGCCGAAGAACCGGTCGTTGAGTGACGCGATGATGCCATCGTCGGCGAGCGACCGGACGGCGTCGAGTGGAAGGAACGACTCCGTGTCGTCGGTGTTCGTCTCCTGTTTGTCCCACGACAGGTCGGCGGTGAACATCCGGTCGGGCGCCTCGGCGACCGGGTGGTGGTACACCTGCTTGCCCGTGGCCGGGGCACCCCACGCCGAATCGTGATGGTGCAGGAACGACGTGGTCACGACCGCGACGCTGCTCTCGGCGAGTGGCGCCGTCAGCGGCGAGAACGGGACGTCGTCGAACGCCGCCCATCGGTACGCCTGCTCGAACCCCTGTGCCTGGTAGTACTCGCGAGACTTGTCGATGTAGCTGACGAAGCTGCGGTGCTCGAGCGGTCGGTCGGCCTTCTTCGGGGCGTCTGCCATGGGCCGAACCTACGCTGCCCATCACCTGCCGAACGACATGATCGTACCGTCAACCAATGGTTGACAGAAAACCTTTCGTCAACATATGGTTGACACATGCTCAACATCCGAGAAGAACAAGACGTCCGGGACCGGGTCCACGACCTCGTCGCCACATGGCAGATGGAGCAACGGGGAGCGGTCGAAGCATTGAGCCTCGACGGGTACCTCGACCTCGTCCAAGCTGCAGCAGCCGTTGCCGAGGAGAGCAACCATTCGTTGCAGCGGTGGGTGTCCGCAGCTCGACGCGCCGGAGCCAGCTGGGCACAGGTGGGCACCGCACTCGGCGTCAGCCGCCAGGCAGCCCAGAAGCGATTCGGCGAGTCGTTCGACGATGTCACGTCCTCGACCGAGAAGCGTGTCACCGGCGTCAATGCGTTCAACGAGGTGCAGGTCATGGTCGACGAGGGCGCTGATGGTTGGGAGGTCGTTCGGGCGAACTTCTTCACCCTCTACTTCCGCCACGCTGGTCATCCGGTCGACAACGTCCGGCTGGTCTCGCTGCGACGGGGCAAGCCGATCAGCGAGATGGAGGCCGACGGCTGGACACACCAGTTCAGCTGGTTCCCGTACACGTACTACTCGCGACCAGCGGCGTCCGTCGCCGGTTCCCTGACGAGTTGACGTCGCGGAACGAGGTCAACTCGTCCGACCTCGCGAGCTCAGCTCGGCCAGGTGTCGCTGACCCGATAGCCGAGCGGCCACGGATCCGTCGGGTCGATGCGGTACGTGAATCGGCCGTATCGCCAAGCACTGCCCGACACGGTCGGGATGATGCCGGCCACTGCGTCAGGGCCGATGCCCACCGTCGTGTCCTCCTCGATCCGGCCGACGAACTCGGAGCCGATCACCGAGCGCATGCGGAGCCGGTCACCGACCGCCATCACGCCCTGGGCCCGGAGCAGCGCCATCCGGGCGGACACCCCGGTTCCGGTCGGAGACCTGTCGAGCTTGCCCGGCTCGACGACGACCGTGTTGGTCATGGCGAACTCGCCGATCCCGAGCTGTTCGACCGGCCCGGCGATCTGGCAGAACGAGAAGTGGTCCCACGGCGAGGCCGGGTGCGAGAAGGTCAGTTGTTCGTTGGCGGCACGGGTCAGTTGCGAGCCGAGGCGGGCGAGTTCGAGTCCGTTCTCCGGCAGGACGTCGATGCCGAGATCGGCGGCATCGACCATCACGAAGCTGTCGCCACCGAACGCGGTGTCGACGCGGAGCGGCCCGAATCCGTCGAGGTCCAGTTGCACGTCGCGTTCAGCAGCGAACGACGCGACGTTGCGGACCGTCACGCGCTCGACCTTGCCGTCGGCGCAGTCCGCGACGACGGTGACCGGCCCGGCGGGAGCGTCCAGCACGACGGTGGTGGTCGGCTCGGTCATCGGGACGATGCCGGTCTCGAGCACGACGGTCGCGACGCACATCGAGTTCGACCCCGACATGGGCGGCGTGTCCATCGGTTCCATGATGATGAAACCGATGTCAGCGCTCGGGTCGACGGCCGGCACGAGCAGGTTCACGTGCCGGAACACTCCCCCGCGCGGTTCGTTCAGCATCAGTTGTCGAAGACGCTCGTCGTTCGCGACCCAACGTGACTGCTCCCACACGGTGTCTCCCGGCGGCACGGCGATGCCCCCGATGACGACGTCACCGATCTCCCCCGCTGCATGGCACCCGACGACCTCGATCGGCCCGGTGACGATGTCTTCGAGTCCGTTCGATCCGCTCATGAAAAGGGAACCGTCATCAGGAGGGATTCAGCATCAATAGGGGTCATCGTCGGATTTCGGCAGTGCCCACCAGTCGACGGGCACTTCGGCGGGGGTCCAGTCCGGGTTCGGGTGGATGCAATCGACCGGGCAGGCGGGAAGGCACTTGTCGCACCCGCTGCACAGTTCGGGGATGATCACGACATCGGGACCGTGATTGAAGATCGCACCGAACGTCGGCGGGCAGGCGCGGAGGCAGGCATCGCAGTTGATGCAGTCGAGCATGTCGATCCACAGCGGAGCGTTCTGCCACTTGTCGTTGCGGACGCGACGTTCGATGCGTTCGTCGCGCGTCGTCGCGTCCCCGCTCGGTTCGCCGCTCATCTGGCCGACCCTAATTCTGGGAGCAGCGCTGCGGACGGGTTCAGGTGCCGGAGTCGGCCGCGAGGTCGGGGTTGCGAGCCCGCATCACCGACACGAACGCATCGACGAGACGCGGGTCGAACTGCGCACCGCTGCCGGAGGCGACGAAGCGGACCGCTTCCTGAAGACTCCACTCGCGCTTGTAGATACGACGAGTCGCAAGTGAGTCGTACACGTCGGCGATCGCGACGATGCGACCGGACAACGGGATGTCGTTGCCGCTCAACGCGTTCGGGTAGCCGGTCCCGTCCCACCATTCGTGATGGGTCCAGGCAGCCTCGGCCGCGAGTTCGAACAGGTCGGTCGACACGCCGGAGAGCAGACGCTTTCCGAGCACGGTGTGCTGCTTGACTTCGTTGAACTCGTCGATGTCGAGCGGACCCGGCTTGAGCAGCACGGTGTCGGCGATCGCCACCTTGCCGATGTCGTGCAGTCGAGCAGCGAGGCGAAGGCGTTCGGCCCAGTCGGGAGCTTCGCCGATCGCATGTGCGATCTCGGCGGCGAGGTCACCGACCCCGGCGGTGTGCTTCGTGGTGTTGCCACCACGGAACTCGGCAAGCGACGCGAGCCGTTCGAATGCTTCGAGGTGGTACGCGTCGGCGTCGGCGTGATCGGCAGCGAAACTCGCCACCAACTCAGAGGTCTGCAGCCGCGTGATCTCCGCTCGGTTGCGTGCGATCTGGTTGTCGTGTGCGACCTGCAGCGTCCGGAGTCGGAGGTCGGCAGCGTCGGTGAAGATCTCGCGGTGGAGTGCGAAGTGACGCTCGCGGTGTTCGAGTGCCTCGGTGAATCGGCCGACCTGCTTGTAGGCCGTGGCGAGGTGATCGTGGATCTCGAGCTCGGTCTCGCGCATGTCTGTCCGGTCGGCGAGGTCGAGCGCTGCCGCCAACGAGGCGATCGCATCGTCGACCTGGCCGCTGCGCAGCGCCACTCGACCTTCGGACACCATCACGCCGAGCTGCTCGGTGGGAGTGAGTTCGCCGCCATCTGCGGTTCGGTACTCCCAGTCCGCTCGTGCTTCGGCGAAACAGAGTGCGGCGCTCGCGTGGTCGGCGAGTCCGACGTAGGCCTCGGCGAGATCGGCGAGGAGGCCGCCGACGAGGTGCGGCGCATGTTCCCGAGCGAGTTCGACGGCCTTGCGACCGAGGCTCACGGCCGGGAGGTACTCGCCGCGCCGTCCGCGAATGCGTGCGAGGTTGCCCATCACCATCGCATCGAGGTCCTTGCGGCTGAGCGGCTCGTTGATGGCGAGCGCACTCTCGTAGGTGGTGATCGCCCGGTCGTAGTCGCCCATCGACTGGTAGATCGCAGCGATCGTGTGGAGGATCTTGCCTTCGTTGATGTCGTCGCCGGTGGCTCGGTAGACCTGGATCGCCCCGAGGCACGATTCGAGCGCCGAGGCGAAGTTGCTCGCCTGGTAGTGCACGACACCGATCAGATGGAGCGACCAGGCGTGCGTCAGGTTGGGTTGGCTGCTCGCCGCCAGATCGACGGCTTCGGAGGCGAGCGCGAACGCGTCGTCGGCCTGTTGGTGCTGATGAGCGATCGATGCGAGCTGGTACAGCGCCTCGGCCTCGTCGAGCACCAGCCCACTGGCGCGGGCGTGCACGCGGGCCTCGAGTGCGAGCTTGCGTGCTGCTGTCGCGTCCGTGGAACGGCAGGCAGCGACCTGGTCGAGCAGGGCTCGTACTCGGTTCTGCTCGGTTGTCATCGAATCCTGCACTCGGTCCTGCTTCGCGCCCGATCGTCGGGAAAGTCATTGAGAGTATTCGGTTCTGCATCGGCACGATCACCGCTGGTCTTGAACGGTTCGGACACGCTCCGCCTCCGCTTCTTCGTATCCTTGCCAGCCATGGCCCAGCGGTCCGCGCTCTACGCGTTCGTTCCGGTGATCGCGATGGCGCCGTTCAGCCTCCTGGCATTGCTGCTGCTGTGGCTGCCCGTGTCGTTCTGGGTGCCGTTCATCTGGGTCGTCCTCGGGTTCGCCGCGACCGGGCCGCTGCTGTTCGTCCGACGGTTCCAGGTACTGGTGCTGACGCCGATCCTCGGTGCTCGGACTCCCACGCCGCTGGAACAGTCGGCGATCAGACCGCTCTGGAGCGAGATCGTCCAGGCGGGCGACCTTCGCGATGACCACTACGTGATTCGCATCCTCCCGTCGGACGAACTGAATGCGTTCGCATGTGGCGGCCACATCATCGTCGTGACGTCGTTCGCGGTCGACGAACTGACCACGCCCGAACTGCAAGGGGTGCTCGCGCACGAACTGAGCCATCACCTCGGCCTGCACACGGTCGCGATCACCATCGGTCACTGGCTGTCATCACCCGTCGTGCTGCTCGCACGAGTCGGCGTGTTCTTCGAGAACGTCGCCATCGCCGCGCGGGAGAGCTACGGAAAGGACTCCCCCACGATCGACGCGATCACGAATGCCGCCGCCGTGGTGATCCGTGTCCTGTCGTGGATCTTCACCGCAGCGATCCGTGCAGGAGTGGCGCTCGGCAACCTCGTCGGCCACGGCTCGGAGTTCGACGCCGACCGCCGCGCCGTGCGAATGGGGTTCGGTCGCGAGCTGGCGAGCGCACTCCGTCGCGTCCTCGCAGCACACAACACGCCTCGCCCGGTCGGCTGGCGTGCCCGGATCGCGTCGTCGCACCCGTCGGCGCGAACGCGAGTCGCTCGGATCGAAGCGCTGCTGCGCCACCCAGCCAGATAGCGATCACCGCCGCACTACGGTCATGTCGATGTCCGCCGTCCACCCGCTCCCGGCCAGCACCAGCAGTTCGTACTGATGATCGGCGACATCGGCGTGTCGCCGTCGTGGGTGGTCACCCCGAACGGCACGGCGCCGTTGAGCGGTTCCCAGTGGACGATTCGGGACTGGACCCAGACACGTCAGGCCATTCCGACCTGGGCGATCATCGCCGCTGTCATCGGTGCTGCGTTCTGTCTGCTGGGCCTGTTCTTCCTCCTCGTGAAGGAGCCGCAGACCAGCGGCTACGTCGAAGTCACGGTGCAGTCCGGCAACGTGTTCCACGGCATCCAGCTCGCGGCGGATTCTCCGCAGGCCGTCGCCCACGCTCGCCAGCTCGTGTACCAGGCGCAGTCGATGGCGGCCGCAGTCCGCTGACCCGCCAGGTCGTTCACGCGGTGATCGGTGCGACGACGGCGTCGAGCAGCCCGGCCAGGTCGGTGGGCGACAGCGAGATGTCGAGACCGCGCCTCCCGCCGCTCACGTAGATCGTGTCGAACAACTCCACGCTCTCGTCGAGCACGGTGATCAGTTGCTTTCGCTGGCCGAGCGGACTGATCCCACCCACCACGTAGCCGGTGATCCGCTCGGCGGCGTCGGGGTCGCACATCGATGCCCGCTTGGCTCCGACCGCTGTGGCGACGAGCTTCATCGAGACCATGCAGCTGACCGGGACGACCACGACGACCGGATCACGCGGCGCGTCGCCGCCCTCGGTGTCGACCAGCAACGTCTTGAACACCTGGTCGAATGCGAGGCCGAGCGCTTCGGCAGCCTCCCGCCCGAAGTCGCGCAGTTCGTCGCCGCGGTCGTACTCGTGGACGCCGAACGCGATCCCGTGCTTCTCCATCAACACGACCGCAGGCGTCACGGCATCATTCTGGTGTCTGATCGGTTTCGCGGCAGACTCGCGACGTGCGTCTGACCACCGAGCCGTCCACCGATCCGCAGGACTACGAGTTCTCCCACGACATCCGCGTGCGGTTCGTCGAGACCGATGCGATGGCGATCGTGCACCACTCCAACTACCTTGCCTACTTCGAGGAGACCCGCGTGGCATTCCTTGCAGCGATCGGGCATCCGTTCACGGAGTGGCGCCCCGAAGGTCTCGAATCGCCGGTGTTGGAATCGTTCGTGCAGTACCGACAGCCGTGCCGGTTCGACGAAGTGTTGACCGTGCACGTCGCGCTGGCCGCCGCCACACGTGCGACGTTCCAGATGAGCTATCTCGTCGTCGTCGCCGGACAGGCGCGGACGACCGGTGTGACCGTCCACGGCTGCACGACGTTGGCGGGGCGCCCGACCCGCCTCCCCGCCTGGCTGACCGAACGAGCATCGGGACGCTGATCACTTGACTTGGTCGAGGGTCCGGGCCGATCCTGGACTCATGAGAACATCGATCGCCGCCATCACGTTCGACTGTCGAGACGCCGGAGCGCTTGCTGCGTTCTGGTCGGAAGCGCTGAGTCGACCCGTCGACACCGACGAGAGCCAGGCCGGCCAGTTCTTCGCCTCGATCGGTCGGACGGATCAGACGCTCGGGATGCCGGCGCTGATGTTCATCCAGGTCCCGGAGGACAAGGCGGTCAAGAACCGCGTGCATCTCGACCTCGACACCGACGACCGCGAGGCCACCGTGGCGCGTCTGCTCGAGTCGGGAGCTTCGCACGTCCACGATCGAGACGAGTGGGGCGTCAACTGGACGACATTGCTCGATCCCGAAGGCAACGAGTTCTGCGTCGCTCAACACTGACGCTCGACGCGCGACTCAGCGAGCCACCTGCGGCAGCCCGTCGATGTAGAGGCCGCCTTCGAACCAACCGACGGTCCACAGCGGATTGATGGTCTGTTCGAACATCGGCCCGCCGGGGACTTCGAACGTGACCGCGACGTTCACCTGTGCGTCGCTGAGCTGTTCGAGTACCCCGTTCGCGACACCGCGCGTACAGTCACGCTCCTCCGTGCACCATCGTTCCAGCGCTGCCGCTGTCCCGACGTCCTCGCCGACCAGTGCGAACAGGTCGGCGAAGGCCGGGCGGTCCTCCCAGCTCCGGCCATCGTTCTCGATGTAGGTGACCGCGTCCGCCCATCGTTCCTCCGCGAGTGCATCGAGATATCCCTGCACGAACTCCGGTGCCTGGTTCTGCAGGTCGAACGGGTCGTCTCCCCGTGCGAGCGCCTCATCGGGTGCGTAGACGTTGATGCCACCGCTGGAGATCAGGATGAGGCGAGCACCTCGGATCTGCACGAGCAGGAACGTGTTGTCGTTGTCTGCGTCCGGAAGCTGGCGGTCGTCGGGAACCCGGTACACCTTGACTTCGGAGGCGAGGCTGTCGACGACGCCTTCGGCGATCGGGTCGCCGAGCCATGCGGGAGCATCATCGACGCCGCCGAGCGACAGGGGCTCCGCGACCGCCACGATGACCGAGTCACCGTAGGTCGTGTAGCTCGCGCCCTGCACCTCCACCTGATCGACCTCCTGCGTGGTGGAGCTGCATCCGCCACCGATCACCTCACGACCGAGCGCGTCGTACACGGCGACGTAGGCCCCGTTCTCGCCCGCGGGGCCACCGGTGACCGTCCAGGGGAACACATAGCCGTTCGCCGGCTCGGCGAACACCCGGTCCGACCGGGACGGGTCGGACAGTGCGTTGCAGTCACCGATGTCCTGGCCGGGCTGCCTCGGCGGTTCCTGAGCGCGCGCCGGGAGCGGCCATTGCTGCAGCAGCCAATCTCCGTCGTCGGTGGTGGAGATGGAGGAGCCACCCTCGCCGGTGACTCGCATCGGGCCGGCGTCGGTCCCGAACGCGTAGCGACTCATCTCGGTCGTGCCGTCGGGCCAGAGACGCAGGAGCGAGGCTGCCGGATCGGCGGCGTCGCCACCATCGGTGCGTGCTCCTGCGATGACGACTGATCCGTCAGCCAGACCGGTCGCGTCGCCGGCGAACGGCACCTCCCAGATCGTCTCGGTGCCCTGCTCGTCGACGACCATCCAGCCACGAGGAACCTCACTCACGATCGGGACGAACGGTGCATCCTCCTGCGTGAAGTCGTACACCGAGGCCCCCGAGGCGACGTGAACGAGCGATCGACCGGCGACGACGAACTCGTCATCGAGCGCGAACGTCGCCTCGTCCGGCACGAACTCCTCGGCGAGTTCCCAGGCGAGGGTGTCGTTGGGTCGGACGAAGCGATGGAACGACAGAGAGAAATCACTGACCGGGAGGTTCGGGACGGTCGGCACGAAGAGTTCGTCGCCGTTCGGACCGACGATCGGCTGGCCGACCCGAGTGTTCTCAGGCTGCAGGTCGGCGTCGGGGAAGATCAGAAGCGACTCGGCAGCAGCGAGTCCGGGAAACGGTCCGTCACCGGCGAACTCGTCGCGCCGCGCTTCGATCCCGAACCAGTCGATGAGTTGCACCCGCCCGTTGACCGGGTCGGCCACGACGAAGTCGGACTGCCCGACGAGGGACGGAGCGAGCGGGCCGTTCCGGTCGTCGCGGCCCAGTTGGTCGATGTCCGACCCGACGCCCAGGCTCGCCTCTGCAGTCGGGAAGGAGTCCTGGATGTCGATCGCCGACAGGTCGATCACGAATCTCCGAGGCTCGAGCGTCGCGGCGTCCGGGGCGACCTCGACCGACTCGTCGGTGGTGACGTCATGGTCGTCGACATCCGCCGCCGAGTCCGGCAGTGATGTCGGCTCGGGGTCGGCTGGCGCCTCGGTGGTGGCTGTCGGCTCGGTCGCAGGCGTCTCGATGGGAACGAGGACGTCGTCGCCCGACCCCGGGGCGAGCAGGACTGCCCCGCCCACGATCAGACCGCATGCAGCCGCCGCGCCTGCGAGCAGCAGTGGCGTGCGACGGTTCGATCGGGTCGTCGCTGCGGGGAGTCCAGCGGCGTCGCGCACCGAGCCGAGTGCGTCGTCCGATTCCGCCACCTCGACCGACGCCCAGGCTCGTGCGGCGGCGGCGGCACGCTGGGAGCGGTCTTCGATTGATTCGTTGCTCATCGTTCGACCTCCGAGGTCGCTCGTTCGATACGGGCGCCCAGCGTCCGGGCGAGCTTCGTTCGCGCTCGCGAAAGCGAGGACTTGACGGTGCCAGGAGCGATCTCGAGGATCGCTGCGACCTCGGCGACCGACAGCTGATCGATGTAGTGGAGCGCCACGACACCGGCCTGTCGCTCGGGGAGCGCTCGGACCGCGTCGAACCACCGTTCGTCGTCGATCTCGACGTCGCTCGACACGGCGCCGCCCGACACACCGGACGTCGTCCCGAAACGCATCACCATCCGCTCCCGCCGACGACGTGACCGGTGGTGGTCCGCGACGAGACGCAGCATGACTCGGCGCACCCACGCACCGGGGATGTCGTACTCGGCCACGGTGGCCCAGTCGCGACAGGCCCGAATCAACGCCTCCTGTGCGAGATCGTGTGCTGCATCCGGAGCGAGCGCACGACCGAGGGCCAGGAGCTTCGGATACTCGGCGCGGAAGAACACATCGAACGCCTCACCGCCGACGAGAGGTTCCTCGCTCCGTGTCATCGATCCTGTCTCTACACCGTCGGTACACGCCCGCCGCTCTCGACCGGTTGTCACCGAGTCGACCGATCGTCACATGCGTTGGGTGAGGCCGCCGTCGACGACGAAGATCTCGCCACTCACGTACTTGTTGCGCAGCAGTGCCAGCACCGCTTCGGCGCAGTCGTCCGGTGTGGCCGATCGCGGCACGGGAGCGGTCGCAGCGACAGCTGCGTGTTGGTCGCCCCAGTCCTGCGTCCACGGGGTGGCCACGAGACCGGGTGCCACGGCATTCACTCGGATCGGTCCGTAGCTCTTGGCCAACAACAGCGTCATCTGGTTCAGCGCCGCCTTGGTCATCGAGTAGGCCATCGACGATCCGACGGGACGCACGCCGGCGATCGACGTGATGTTGACGATGTTGGCGTCGTCGGATTCACGCAGGTGCGGAATCGCATACTTCGTCAGCCACCACGTGCCGAACACGTTGACCTCGAACGTCTTCTGGAACACCTCGTCGGTGAGCGCGTCGAGGTCGTGATGAGCAACCTGCGTGGTCCACCCGGCGTTGTTGATCAGGAAGTCGAGTCGCCCGTACTTCTCGATGGTGTCGTCGACGAGCGCGTGGCCCTGTGCCTGATCGGAGATGTCAGCGCGGATGTACGTCGACTCGCCGGGCAGCGACGCCGACACCGCTTCACCGGCTGCGACCGACGACGCCGAATTGACGACCACCGTTGCACCGAGCGACGACAGACGCCGCGCCGTCTCCTCGCCGATGCCGCTGGACGACCCGGTCACGATCGCCACGCGTCCCTCGAACTCTGTTTCGCTCATGAGTGCGAAGGTAGCCAGCGGTCGGGTCCCGCCCGCTACCCATGCGTTCAGCACTCGTTCGCACCGGCATCGATCAGGCCGACGGCGCAGGCCAGACGCTGCTCATGTCGTCGCCAGCAGTCGGCTCGTCGTCGTCGCGACGACGGCGGCGGCGACTGGCGATGCGCAAGACCAGGCCTGCGGCGAGCAGGAGCAGGCCGATGGTCTGGATACCACCGATCTCCGAACCGGTGCGCGGGATCTCCGGCGTCGGAGCTGCGGTCGGCGACGAATCGGTGGGAGGTGCCACCGGCGGCGGCGGCGATGCCGGAGGAGTCGACGGCGACGCAGGCGGAGTCGGGTCCGGATCGCTGGCTGGCGGAGCGTCCACCGTCACGGTCACGATGGCCGTCGAACAGAAGATCGCTCGGTTGGCTGGCGTGTCACCGGCGGCGTTCAAGCCGTCGAGGTCACAGATGTCGTAGTCGAACGACTCCGTGCCGGTGAACCCGTCGTCGGGCGTGTAGGTGATGGCACCGTCGTCATCGACCGCCACGGTGCCGTTGTCCGGGTCGCCGACCCGGGTGACCGTCACCGTCACGCCGGGCTCGACCGAATCGTTGTCGATGACCGACACGGAGATCGGCGTGTCGAGCGGCGTGCTGACACTGTCGTCGTTCGCCAGGGGTCCGTCGAGGATCTGGACGGGGAAGTCGACGGCGAAGTCCACGCCGTCGAGGACGAGGGTCGTCGTGAACGACAGCACCGTCGGCTCCATGCCCGCCGGCACGGTGGAGGCGTCGATGGTGATGGTGTAGTCGCCGGCCGGGAGGTTGTCGAACTGGTAGTTGCCGTTCTCGTCGGTGACGATGGCGTAGGTACGCACACCACCGGTCATGGCCACGGACGCCGTGACCCTGACGCCGGCGACGCCGACTTCATCCGGATCGAGCACGCCGTTGTCGTTCTCGTCGAGGAACACGTTGTCGCCGAGGCTCGCCGTGCCGCTGACGCCGAAGTCGACGTCGGCGACGCTGGTGCCGCCGAGGTTGATCACGGTCTCGAAGTCGAGCACGTCGTCGGGGTCGACGGTCGGGTCGACGATGCCGTTCGGCAGGGTCGTGGCGTCGACAGCGATCGTGACGTCGCCCGGAGGAAGACCGATGAAGACATACGAGCCGTCGGGGTTCGTGGTCGTCGTGAGCACGACGGGTCCACTCGGGCCAGCCAGGATGGCGGTCACGGTGACGCCGCCGAGGCCCGGGTCGTTCGAATCGATCGAGCCGTCGTTGGAGACGTCGTAGATGATCGAGCCGGTGATGTCGTTCGCACCGACGGCCGGGAAGTCGACGGTGTCGTCGGTCGATCCGGAGGTGACGGTGACGCTCTGCGTGTCGCCGGCTGCACCCGGGGCATAGCCGACCGGAAGCGTGATGGTGACCGTGTGCGTGCCCGGGACGACATCGACCGAGTAGTTGCCGTCCGCGTCGGTCGTCTCGGTGCCGATGATGTTGCCCGTGCTGTCGCGGATGGTGACGGTCGTGCCGGCGATGCCGGGCTCGTCGACGCCTTGGATGCCGTCACCGTCGATGTCGATGAACACGGTGTCGCCGATGGTGGCGATGTCGAAGACGCCTGCGTCGATGTCGCTGATGTCGGTGCCGCTCGTCATCGTGATGATGCCCGATTCACCGGTTGCCGGGTCGACGTCCGAGTCGATGGAGTCGTCGGTGCCGGCGTTCGGAACGGTGAGCAACGAACCGACGGGAACGCTCGGGCGCACGGTGTAGTCGCCGGGGACGACACCGGTGAAGGTGTACACCCCGCCGACGGTCGGCACCGTGTCGACCACGTTGCCTGCGGAGTCGAGCAGTTCGACGATGACGCCGTCGACACCGGGTTCGCCGGTCTGGAGCCCGTCGCCGTTCGAGTCGGTGAAGATCTCACCGCTGATCGTGCCCGGCTGGGTGAAGCCGAGGTCGACGTCGTCGACGACGTCGTCGGACTGCACGGACACGTCGACTGCGTTCGTCGTGGTGGTCGGGAACGCACCGGCCGGCAACGTGGTTGCGTCGACCGAGACGGCGTAGTCGCCGGGGGTGAGCCCGCCGAAGACGTAGCGGCCGTTGGAGTCCGTCGATGTGGTGATCGTGCTCACACCGTCGAACAGTTCGACCGTCACGGCGGCGAGGCCGGGCTCGCCCGGGTCCTGGATGCCGTCGCCATCGAGGTCGTCGAAGATCGTGTCGCCGATGGATGCCGTGGTCGCATAGCCGACGTCGACGTTGTTGCGGATCTCGTTCGACGTCAACGTCACCGGGACCGACGACGACGTGGTGGGCGTCATGCGGGTGCCGGAGTTGGCGCCGTTCGGCACGGTCGAGTCGAGCACGACGACGTCGTAGGTGCCGGGTGCGGCGGTCAGGGAGTAGGCGCCATCGGCATCGGTCACGTCGGACGCGACGACCGTTCCGAAGCCGTCACGCAGTTCGACGGTGATGCCGGCGAGTCCGACGTTCGAAGCGGGGCCGTCGTTGTCGAGGCCGTCGCCGTTCAGGTCGTGCCACAGGTAGTCGCCGACCGTTGCCGGGGCCACGAAGCCGAAGTCGGCCGTGGTGATCGGAGCGTCGCCCGAGAGGATCGTGTAGGTCTGGGTGTTACCGCCGGGCGTCGTGACGACGTAGCCGGCCGGGATGGAGGTCGGATCGACCCGGACGGTGTAGTCGCCCGGTGTGAGGTTGATGAACGAGTAACCGCCGTTCGTGGTCACCCGGTCGACGACGACGCCGCTCTCGAGCAACTCGACCGTCACGGTGATGCCGGGTTCGCCCGGTTGACGGACGCCGTCACCGTTGCTGTCGTCGAACACTTCATCGCCGATCGACCCGCCATCCAGGAGGGCGTAGCCGAAGTCGACGTCGAGGCGGGCCTCGTCCGAGTCCACCGTGACGGTGATCGGGTTGCCCGTGGTCGTGACGAAGTCGGTCGGAACCGTGGTCTCGTCGACCCGGACCTCGTAGGTGCCGGGTGCGACGCCGTCGAAGAGGTAGGCGCCTGCGGCGTCGGCCGAGGTGGTGGCGACCGTGACGCCGTTGCTTGGGTCGACGAGGTCGATCACGACGTCGTCCAACCATGCGTCGCTCGGGGCGCCGTCGTTGTCGAGTCCGTCGACGTCACGGTCGTGGAAGATGGTGTCGCCGACGGACGCCGTCGTGTGGAATGCGAAGTCAGCGTCGTTGACCGTGTCACCGGACTCGACGGTGCGGACCACGGATGCGGGTACACCGGCCGAAGCGATGAAGCGAACGCCGGAGTTGGCGCCGGTGGGGATCGTGGTCGGGTCGACCGTGACGGTGTAGGTGCCCGGAGCGAGCCCGGTCACCCGATACTCGCCGTTCGCATCGGTCGTGTCCGACGCGACCAGCGTGGCACCGTCGAAGACGTCGACCCTCACGCCGGGCAGACCGGGCTCGTCAGCATCGAAGATGCCGTCGGCATCGAGATCGTGCCAGATCGTGTCGCCGATGGTCGACGGTCGGGTGAACCCGAGGTCGACGGCGAGGTACTCCTCGTCGGAGTCGACGGTCACCGTGGCGACTGCCGCCGCCGTGGTCTGTGTCGAATCGGCGTCCGGCAGAGTCGCCGTGTCCACGCGAACCGTGTACGTGCCCGGTGCGATGCCGTCGAAGCTGTAGGCGCCGTTGACAGTGGTGGTCGTGGCGATGACGATGCCGCCGTCGAGGAGTTCGACCACGACGCCGTCGAGGCCCGGCTCGAGCACGTCGAGCGTTCCGTCGCCGTTCCGATCGTCGAAGATCGTGTCGCCGATGGTCGCGGTGGTGGCGTAGCCGTAGTCGACCGTGTCGACGATGTCGCCGGACTGCACGGTCAGCGTGGTCGTGTCGACGGTGGTCGGTGACAGCTGGGTGCCCGAGCTTGCTCCCACCGGGATGGTGGTGCTGTTCACCGTGACGGTGTACTCGCCGGGAGTGAGGCCCGTGAAGATGTAGTCGCCGTTGCCGTCGGTGATGGCGCTCAGGTCGACGCCGTTGCCGGACAACAGGACTTCGACGCCTGCGACGCCGGGCTCGGCGTCGTCGATGCCGTTCGCATCGAGGTCGTTCCAGATGCGGTCACCGACGGACGCCCCGAATGCGTAGCCGAAGTCGGCCGTGGTGATGGCCTGGTTGGACTGCAACGAGACGGGCTGGCTGTCGCCGCCCAATGTCGTCGCGATTGCACCGGTCGGACCCGTCACGGTCACCACGTAGTCACCGGGATCGAGGTCGTCGAAGAGGTAGGCGCCGTTGGCATCGGTGAAGGTGGTGACCGCGCTCGGCAGTGTGCCGCCGCTCAGCGTGACCGTGAGGCCCGAGATGCCGCGATCGGCCGGCACGCCGTCGTCCTGCAGGCCGTTGCCGTTCAGGTCGTCGAACACGTAGTCGCCGATCGAACCCGTCGTGGCCAGTCCGAAGTCGGCCGTGTCGACGTCGTTGCCCGACGTTGCGGTGATCTCGAGGCTCGCCGGCGTGGTCGGGTCGTACCCGGCCGGCAGCGACGCAGCGACCAGGCGGACGGTGTAGTCGAGCGGGCTCGGGGCGACGCCGGTGAAGACGTAGGCACCATCGGTGCCGGTCGTGGCGGTGTCGACGACGACGCCGTTGCCGTCGACGAGTTCCAGGTCGATGCCGTCGAGGCCCGGCTCGCCCGAGTCGAACGAGCCGTCACCGTCGAGGTCGTCGAAGACCAGGTCGCCGATCGAGATCGGCACGGCGACACCGAAGTCGATGTCGGTGCGCGGGGTTCCCGACACCAGTGTCAGATCGCTGGTGTCACCACCGGTGGTCGAGATGCTGCCGGCGGGAAGGCCGTCGGTCAGCGTGACGGTGTAGTCGCCGGGCGCGAGCCCGTCGAAGGAGTAGAGCCCATTTGCGTCGGTGGTGTCGATGATTCCACCGACTGGCAGTGAACCGCCGGTCAAGGTGACCTCGACGCCGCCGAGGGCGGCGTCGGCGGCAGTGCCGTTGAACGAACCGTTGCCGTCTTCGTCGACGAACACGAAGTCACCGATCGACGTCGGGCTGTACGCACCGAAGTCGATCGTGTTGTTCGTCTCGTCGGATTCGACCGAGACGCTGGCGCCACCGGCGCCGAGCGTGATGACGGACCCGCTGGGTAGGCCGGCGAGAATCTCGACGAGGTAGGTACCCGGGGTGAGCGTGCCGAAGTCGTACGCACCGTTGCCGTCGGTGGTGTCGGTCGTGCCGCCGGCGGGCAGGTCGCCACCGGTGATGCGGATGATCACGCCGGACAGACCCGGTTCACCGGCGTCGAAGGCGCCGTTGCCGTTCAGATCGTCGAAGACGAGATCACCGATCGATGCGGGTGCGCTGTAGCCGAAGTCGATGTCGAGCTCGTCGACGCCCGATGCGAGCGTGACGTCGGCCGAATCTCCACCGGTGGACGTGGCGTATGCCGTGGTGGGCAGGTCGGCGGTGTCGATCGTGACGACGTAGTCGCCCGGTTCGAGACCGCTGAAGCCGTAGACGCCGTCTGCATCGGTGTCGTCGATGATGCCACCGGCGGGCAGACCCGGTCCGGTGATCGTGACCGTGACGTTCGCGAGCCCGGGCTCCGTACCGTTCTGGATGCCGTCGTCGTTCAGGTCGTGGAACACGGTGTCGCCGATGGCGGCCACCGTGGCGAAGCCGAAGTCGGCGGTGTCGATGTCGGTGCCCGAGCCCACGACGATCGTCTGGATCGAGCCACCCGTCGTCGTCGCCGAGGCGCCGGCGACGTTCACGGTCACGGTGTACGTGCCCGGCGTGAGGCCGGCGAACGTGTAGTCGCCTGCGTCGACTCCGGTGCCGGTGGTCGTCGTGATCGGTGCGGCGAGGTCGCCGCCGTCGAGGGTGACGGTGATCGATTCGATGCCGGGCTCCCCGGCGTCCTGCGTGCCGTCGCCGTTCGTGTCGTCGAAGACGAGGTCGCCGATCGATCCGAGCTGGTACCAACCGAAGTCGACCGTGTCGATGCTGGTGCCCGATTCGATCGTCACCGGTTGTGATGCGCCGACGGTCGAGGAGATCTCCGCCCCGCCCGGGAACGCTGCGAGGTACTGCGGGTCCGTGGTGTCGACGGTGACGGTGTAGTCACCCGGTTCGAGATCGCTGAAGCCGTAGAGGCCGTCGACGTCGGTCGGGATGATCGTGCCACCGACGGGTTGCCCGGGTCCGGTGAGGATGACGTCGACGCCTGCGATGACGGCGTCGCCTGCGTCGAAGACGCCGTTGGCGTTGTCGTCGACGAAGAGCTGGTCGCCGACGAAGGCCGGGGCGGAGTAGCCGAAGTCGACATCGAGATCTGTCTGTCCCGAGGTGAGCGTGATGATCTGGGTGTCGCCGCCGGTCGAGGAGATGCCGTTGGCGGGCAGCGTGCCGGTACCGGTCGTGACCGTCACTTCGTACGTGCCGGGCAGGAGGCCGCCGAGGCCGTACTCCCCTGCATCGCCACCGGCGATGGTGCCCGTGGTGACAGTGGTGCCGACCGGGAAGCTGGCGCCGGACGAGGTCCCGGTCACCGTGAGGGTGACCGACTCGAAGCCCGTGTCCGTGCCGACGTCGAAGGTGCCGTTCCCGTTGATGTCGTTGAACACGAGGTCGCCCAGGTCGGCTGGCGAGGCGACGCCGACGTCAGCGGTGTCGGTGTCGGAACCCGACGTGACGACGAGGTCGGTGATGGTGAAGCCGCCTGTGGTGCTCGTCGAGCCCGACGGGAGGTCGGCGGTGTCGATCGCGATCGCGTACGTGCCGGGGGCCAGGCCGCCGAAGTCGTAGTCGCCGTCTGCTCCGGTCTGGATGGTGATCGCCGTGATCGGTCCGTCGGCGGTCGTGCCGGTGAGTGTCACGTCGACGCCGGAGATCCCGACGGTGGCAGGCGTGCCGTCGTCCTGCAGGCCGTTGCCGTTCAGGTCGTCGAAGACGAAATCGCCCAACGTCGACGGCTCGAAGTAGCCGAAGTCGGCGTCGTCGATGTTCAGCCCGGAAGTGATGGTGATGCTGCGGGTGCTGCCGCCGAGCGTGTTGACCGCACCGGTCGGGGTCGCGATCACGGTGACGTCGTAGTCACCGGGTTCCAGGCCGCCGAAGGAGTAGGCACCGGTTGCATCGGTCGTGAACGTGGTGTTCGCCGCAACGCCCGGGCCGGTCAACTCGATGGTCACGCCGCCGTAGCCGGGTTCGCCGGCGTCCTGCACGCCGTCGCCGTCGAGGTCCTCGAACACGAGGTCACCGATCGATCCGGGGGTGTGGAATCCGAAGTCGGCCGTGTTGTCGGTGTCGTTCGAGCCGACGACGACGTTCTGGCCGGCGGCACCTTCGGTCTGCGTGGCGTCCGCCGGGAGGCCGCTGACGACGATGTCGTAGGAGCCCGGGGTGAGACCGGTGATCGAGTAGCTGCCGTCGGGGTTCGTCGGGAAGGCCTGACCGCCGGGGTGGGTGGGTCCGGTGATCGTCACGGTCGCGGCGTCGCCGATGTCGACACCCGGGTCGTAGGAACCGTCTCCGTCGACGTCGATGTACACCTGGTCGCCGATCGTGGCCGGCTGGGCATAGCCGAAGTCGATCGTGTCGTCGCCGGCCCCCGACGTGACCACGATGTCGTCGTGCAGGTCCCCACCGGTGGTGGAGAAGGCTGCCGACGGAAGTCCGCCGACGACCGTCACGGTGTAGGTACCGGGCAGCACGTCGTCGAAGCTGTACGCGCCGCCGCCTGCGGTGGTCGCGGTCAGCGGGGCGGCGAGGTCGCCACCGGTCAGTTCGAGCTGAACCCCGTCGAGGCCGGTCTCCCCGGCCTGGGATCCGTCGGCGTCGTCGTCGGTGAACACGAAGTCTCCGATCGAGACGGGAACGGCGTACCCGAAGTCGACCGTGTCGATGTTCTGTCCGACGGCGAGCGTCGCAGTCTGGCTGTCGCCGCCGGTCGTCGACACGTACGTCGGGTCGAAGTCAGTATCAGCGGTGTCGACCGTGATCGTGTAGTCGCCGGCAGCAAGCTGCGTGAACGAGTACGTACCGGTCGGACCGGTCTGGATCGTGAAGCCACCCTGATGATCCGCTCCCGCAGATGTGCCGGTGATCGTGATGTCGATGTCGGCGATGCCGACCTCGGCACCGTTCTGGATGCCGTTGCCGTCGGTGTCGACGAACAAGGTGTCGCCGATCGAGGCGGGCTCCGCGAAGCCGAAGTCGACCGTGTCGTCGTTCTCGCCCGACGTGAGGGTCACGTTCTGCGCGGCTCCTCCGGTCGTGGAGAACTCGTCGCCGACGAGATCTCCGCTGGCGGTGACCGTCACGGTGTAGTCGCCCGGCACCAGTCCGTCGAAGGAGTAGAGGCCGTCCACGTCGGTGTTCGTCACGACGCTTCCTGCGCCCAGGTCACCTCCGGTGAGGGTGACGGTCGCACCGTCGACGGGCGAGTCGCCGGTCGTGAAGGTGCCGGTTCCGTCGTTGTCGAAGAAGACGAGGTCACCGATCGAGGCAGGGGCGGCAACGCCGAAGTCCACGGTGTCGTCGTCGTCACCGGATTCGATGGCGATCGGGGAGATCGTGAAACCGCCCGTGGTGCTCGTGGCACCGGTCGCGAGATCGCCGGTGTCGATGGTGACGTCGTACGACCCGGGTGCGAGGCCGTCGAACGAGTAGGCGCCATCGGCATCGGTCGTGTCGGTCCGAGGGGTGATCGGGCCCGAGGCGGTGGTGCCGTTCAGGGTGACGGTCACGCCCGAGATCCCGACGGTCGCCGGTGCCCCGTCGTCTTGGAGTCCGTTGCCGTTCAGGTCGTCGAACACGAAGTCGCCGATGGACACGGGGACGTAGTAGCCGAAGTCGGCGTCGTTCTCGTCGTCGCCCGACGTGACGGTGAAGTCCTGCGAGGCGCCACCGAGCGTGTTCACCACGGTGGCGGGCAGGCCGCTGGTGATGGTCACGGTGTAGGAACCGGGCTCGAGGCCGACGAAGTCGTACGCACCGGTGCTGTCGGTGTTCGTGGTGATGCCGCCGGCTGCCAACGAACCGCCCGTCAGCGTGACGACGACGTCGTCGAAGCCGGGCTCGCCGATGTTGCGGATGCCGTTCCCGTTCAGGTCGTCGAAGACCTCGTCACCGATGGACGCCCCGAGGTAGTAGCCGAAGTCGAGCGTGTCGTCGCCGTTGCCGGAGGTGACGGTCGTGGTCTGGCTCGTCCCGCCGAGCGTGTTGGTGTAGCCGGCGGGCACGTCGGTGACGGTGACCGTGTACGTGCCGGGAGCGAGATCGTCGAAGGAATAGGCGCCCGTGCCGTCGGTGGTCACGGTCGTTCCGGCGGACACGCCAGGGCCGGACAGTTCGAGCGTGACCCCGGCGAGGCCGCTGTCACCGGTCGGGTCGCTGTCGCCGTTGGCGTCGTCGAACACGAAGTCGCCGATCGAAACGGGGCGCACGAAGCCGAAGTCGACGGTGTCCACAGCATCACCGGATTCGTACGTGCCGCTGACCGTGGTGGGCGAGGACGCCACGTAGGAGGCGTCGATCGCGGCCACGTCGGTGTCGTCGACGACGACGTCGTAGTCGCCGGGTAGCAGGTCGGTGAACTCGTACGCCCCGTTCACCGTCGGCACCGTGAGACCGCTCGGGTGGCTGGGACCGGTGATGGTGACGTCGATGCCGTCGAGGCCGGGTTCCCCGGCGTCGAAGGTGCCGTTGCCGTTCGTGTCGTCGAACACGAAGTCGCCGATCGTGATCGGGCTGGCGACCGCGAAGTCGAGCGCGAGGTCTTCGCCGCCGGACTGCACGGTGGTGGTGAACGTCGTGCCCGTCGTCGGGTCGGTCAGCGTGGAGTTCGGCGGAAGGTCGGGGTCGGCGAGGTCGATCTCGACGGTGTAGGTACCAGGGGTCAGGTCGTCGAACGTGTACCGCCCGATCGAGTCGCTGGTGGTGGTCCGGATCAGGTTGGCGGCGTTGGCGGTCGTCCCGGTGAAGAGGGTGACGGTGATGCCTTGGATGCCGGGTTCGCCGGCATCGCGGACGCCGTTGCCGTTGAGGTCGTCGAACACGAGGTCGCCGACCGTGGCGGGGAATGCGTAGCCGAAGTCGGCGTCGAGGTCGTCGCTGCCCGAGGTGATCGTGACGTTCTGTGCCGTGCCACCTGCGGTGTTGGTCGCCTGCGGGTCGATGTCGGACCGCGTGAGGGTCACGACGTAGTCGCCGGGAGCCAGGTCGGTGAATCCATAGATGCCGTCCGCGTCGGTGATGTCGGTGAGTGCAGTGGTCAACGGGCCGCCCGAGAGTGTGACGGTGACGCCCTCGATGCCGGGCTCGCCCGGGTCGAAGATGCCGTCGCCGTCGAGGTCGTTCCAGACCAGGTCGCCGATGTCAGCCGGGTAGTACACGCCGAAGTCGACGGTGTCGTCATCGTCGGTCGACAGCAGGGTGACGCTCTGGGAGGTGCCACCAGCGGAGTTCTCGGCGCCGGCGAGTGGGCCGACCATGGCGATCGTGACGGTGTAGTCGCCCGGCTCGAGGCCGCTGAAGGAGTAGCTGCCGTCGGCAGCGGTGGGGACGGTCGCCCCCGTTGGATGGGTTGCGCCGGACGATGTGCCGGTGATGGTCACGTCGACGCCGCCGATGCCGGGCTCACCCGCATCGAAGTTGCCGTCGCCGTCGAGGTCGTTCCAGACCAGGTCGCCGAGCGAGGCGGTCGTGGCGTAGCCGAAGTCGGCGGTGAGGTCGTCGGCGCCCGAGGCGAGAGTGATCGTCCGTGCGTCGCCACCGGTCGTGACCGTGAATCCGGTCGGCACGGTGGCCGTGTCGACTGTGACGGTGTACGTGCCGGGGTCGAGGTCGCCGAACAGGTAGAGGCCCGACGAGTCGGTGGTCTCGGTGAGCGGGCCGGCGAGGTTGCCGCCGGTGAGGACCACGTCCACACCCGGGAGCACCGGCTCGCCGATGTCGTAGGTGCCGGACTTGTCGAGGTCGTGATAGAGCAGGTCGCCGATGTCGGCGGTGGTGTCCGCTCCGAAGTCGACGGTGTCGATGGTGGAGCCCGAGACGATCGTGGCCGTGCCGACGTTCGAGCCGGTGGTGATCGCGTAGCCGGCGGGCAGTGTGGACACGTCGAGCGTGACGGTGTAGTCGCCGGGGTCCAGGCTGGAGAAGAGGTAGCCGCCGCCACCCTGGGTCGTGGTGACGATGGGGGTCGCGAGGACGGGGCTGGTCAGTTCGAGCTCGACGCCGTCGATGCCGGGTTCGCCGGCGTCGAAGGAGCCGTTGCCGTTGAGGTCGTGGAACACGAGGTCACCGATCGAGGCCGGGAACACGTAGCCGAAGTCGGCGGTGTCGATGTCGTCATCGGATTGGATGACGACGACCGGGTCGGCGCCGTTGAGCGACACCCGTGTGCCGGCCTCGAAGCCCGAATCGTCGACGACGACCGTGTAGGTGCCGGGTTCGAGATCAGGGAAGAGGTAGTTGCCGGTCGCGTCGGTCTGGATCGTGAGCGGGGCCTGATGGGAGGCACCCGAGGTCGTTCCGGTGATGGTCACGTTGACGCCGACCAGGCCGGACTCGCCCGGATCGAATGCACTGTTGCCATTGCGGTCGTCGAAGACGAGGTCCCCGATGCTGCCCTGCGTGTAGAACCCGAAGTCGACGAGCTCGTTCTGCTCGTCGGTCCCGACGGTGACGGTCTGCGTTGCTCCGCCGGTACGCGAGTCGTAGTCGGCGGGCAGGTTGCCCGTGCCAGGTGTGACGGTGACGGTGAATGTTCCGGCGTCGAGGTTGGAGAAGAGGTAGTAGCCGTCGACCGTCGTCTGACGGGTGACGCCGCCCGGGTCGAGTCCCGGGCCGGTGATGGTGACGTCGACACCTGCGAACGGCGGCTCGCCGACGTCGAACACGCCGTCGCCGTCGAGGTCGTGCCACAGGAGGTCGCCGATGCTCGCGGGCAGGACGTAGCCGAAGTCGGCATCGTCGACGTCGGTCTGAGAGACGACCACGTGGGTCTGGCTGTCGCCACCCGTGGTGCTGTAGCTGGCCGTGCTGAGCGAACTCGTGTCGACCGTGACCTCGTAGGTGCCAGGCAGGAGATCGGTGAACGAGTAGTCACCGTTGACGGTGGTCGTCGTGCTGCTGGCGGGGTGGGACGCGCCGGGAGTGGTGCCGGTGATGGTGACCGGGAGACCGTCGATGCCGAAGTCGACGCCGTTCTCGGAGGTGTCGCCGTCGAGGTCGGCGAAGACGCGATCGCCGAGCGATGAGACGAAGGCGTACGCGAAGTCGATCGTGTCGTTGTCGTCACCGAAGCCGGACGCGACGTCGGTGGTCTCGTCGACCCCGCCGTCCTGGTCGTAGGTGGGGACCATGCCTGCGGGGATGCCGTCGGTGATGGTGACGGTGTAGTCGGCCGGGTCGAGGTCGGCGAAGAGGTACTCGCCGTTGGAGTCGGTGGTCCTGGTCGCGACCAGTCCGCCGACCGAATCGAAGAGCGACACTTCGACACCGGACAGCAGCGGCTCACCGGGGTCGACGATGCGGTCGCCGTCGATGTCGTGCCACACCGTGTCGCCGATGCTGGCGCGAGCGATCGGGTCCGTTGCAGCCGACTGGATGACGGTCGGGCTCTGTGTGCTCGACGTCGACGCCAGGTTGGTGATCGAGTCGATCGTCGGATCGATCGATGGATCGACCTGTGCGGTCACCGTGACCTTCAGGCTCTCGCCGGTGAGCAGGTCGCCTCCGGTGTAGACGGTGGGGGGCGCTTGACCGACGATGGTCTCGTCGATGCGCTTGGTCAAGGTCACGTCGACGTTGTCGAAGAAGAACCGGTCGTTCGTGACCTCGAAGCCCTGCGACGTGATCCAGCGCAGCACGATCGGCTGGCCGCTGAAGCGTGTGAGGTCGTATGTGGTGGTGGCGTAGGCGGCATCGTTGGCAGCGCCCTCGAACCGGTCGATCTCGATCCAGGCGCTCCCGCCGGTCGTCGAGATCTGGAACGAGGCGAAGTCGTTCGCTTCGAGGTTGAAGCGCCGATAGTCGAAGCTGGCGATCACCTTGTAGAAGTCGGTGGCATCGACGGTGCGGCGAATCTCCTGCTGACTGCCCTCGATGCGAAGCCGATTGCTGCCGAGTTCGCTGGCGATGCGCACGTTGCCTGCGGACGGGCCGGCGCCGGCGTTGTCGGTCTCGATCCAGTTCGACGCCCACACTGCGGAGTTGTTGCTGTAGGAGACGGTGTCGAAATCGTCCGTGGCGGAACGTGTTCCGTTCGACGAGGTGTCGTCGACCGGGCGGGTCACCGATGTCGACACCCAGGTCGTCTCGGCGGGGAGCGTGTCGCTGACGTCGATGCCGTTCTGCGGGGTGATGTCGATGTTGGCGACGTCGATGTCATAGCTGAACGTCTCGCCCGGCAGCAGCGGAGCGGTGGCATTCGATGTCTTCGCGATGTACAGGTTGGGGATGTCGACCGGGACGATCGACGTCGCCTGGGAGGACTCGTTCTGCGACGTCACGACGCCGGTGTTGCGTACACGGGTCGTGAACAGTGGGAAGGGGTTCGCGAGCCGCGTCTGGAAGCTCACCGAGGCCGACTCGCCGGGTTGCAGCGTCGAGACGGTGACGCCGCTCTCGTCGACCGGGAAGGGTGTCGCTCCGGACGTGTCGTCGGCGATGGAGACGCCGTTGAACGTCGTGGTGCCCGGGACGTAGGTCAGCGTGGAGGGGAGGTCGTCGACGATGTTCACGTCGGTCAGTTGCAGCGATCCGGCGTCGACGGCGGTGACGGTGTACTCGAGGGTGTCGCCGGGGTTGACCCGTCCGTCACCGTTCAGGTCGTCGACGAGGCGGGCGTCCTTGGTGACCACGAGGTTGGTCACCGGGAGGATCGCGGTACCGAGGTCGTATGCGTTCTGCGGGTCGGCGACGTCGGGGTCCTGGCCCCATGCTGCGGAGAGCAGCACGCCGGTCGGCGAGAAGATGCGTGCGCCGGTCATGTCGAAGTCGGGGTCGGTGACCTTGATGCTCTCGTACTGCTGGACGCCCGTGATGATGTTGTCGACCGTGCCGTCGCCGTCGTAGTCGACGTGGATGTCGGTGTCGTCGAGCGGAGCGACCCAGACCGGGCTGCCCTGCTCGTCGAGCGTCGGGTTGCCTGCGCCCCAGCCGACCACGATGCCGGACGTGAGCGCGCTGGCCGGAACGAGGGTGTAGCCCCAGTCGTACGCGGTCGTGTTGCCGGCGAGCGCCACGGTGGCGGACACCGCACTGAAGTTGTTGCCGGGCGACGAGAACTGAGCGCCCGATCCTGCGGGGAGGTTGAAGGACTGCGTGCCGCCACCGACGATGGAGAGCGTGGTGTCGTTCGCGGTACCGGCAGCGTTGACGGCCACGGCGATCGTCGTGTCGTTCGGGTTGTGGACGAAGATCGTGACGGGGTTTCCGGGCGCGGTCGTCTGTGCTGCGGCGACGTACTCGTCGTCGAGCACCTCCTGTGGGAAGACCTCGTACCAGCGACCAGCGACCAGCGAGCCGGCGTCGCCGGTGAGCAGGTGGACCTGCGACGGCTTGGACGCGATGACTTTGCCTCCTGCGCTCATGCCGCCGTCGACGTACACGGTCTCGCCTTCGTTGATCGTGTGGGTCTCGTCGACACCGCCGTCACCGTCGCGGTCGATCTCGACGAACGTGTCGTCGTCGCTCGCCATGATCGTCATGGCCGTGTACTCGAACGCCTCGTTCGAGAAGATGTTCTCACCGATCGGGATGTCGAACTCGGTGCCGTATTTGGAGAGGTCGGACGCAGCGACGGCACCGGCGTTGACCGTGCCGCGGTCGCGGTCCCAACCGGCGCGTGTCATCACGATGCCGCGCGTGGCAGCAACCTTGTCGCGACCGTCGAAGTAGATCGTGGGCGTCGCGTTGCGTGCGACCGGCACGTCGTTCTGCAGGGTGACCACGTCGCCGCCGTTGAGCACGTCGTCTGCATCGGTCGTGACCCCGGGTGCCGCGCCGGTCGAGATGTCGCCGTCGCCCCAGATCTCCGTGGTCGTCGGGTTCGCCGGGTTGGCGATGTCGGTTTCGTAACCGTCCTCCCAGTGGTCCCAGTAGAGAATCGTGTTGTCCGCTGCGGCCGTCACGGTGATCTGGTTGGTGATGAAGCCACTGCGATCGTTGAAGCGCGGATCGGTGAGGATCGAGTAGAGACCCTCGGAGATGGCGGCTTCGGTGAACGGCACGTACAGCGTGAACACCGGAGGCGGTCCCGCTGACACGGTGCCGGCTCCCGACAGGAGAACGATGGGCAGGGTCACCAGCGCGAGCAGGAGGGCGACGAGAGAACGGCTCGCACGGCTGAGCGCGCGGCGGAGATCGAAGAGATTCATGTCGACTGTGTTTCGTCAGCTGAACTGTCTCGCTTGAACGCACTTTCAAGAAACCTGAAGATTGACCGAGCCCTGACACTCCCCGATGAGCCAATCGACAGACGGCTCACTTCGGCCCCGGCGAGTGCCTGCGACGTGCAGAGCGACAGCGACTACTCTTTCGGCGATGTCACTGGGATTGAGAGAACGAAACCGGGTCGCGGCGAAGGACAGCGCGCGCCGCGCTGCCTTCGACCTGATGACGCAGCGCGGCTTCGATGCCGTGACGGTCGAGGAGATCGCAGCGACCACCGGCGTCTCGCCGTCGACCCTGTACCGCTACTTCGGCACGAAGGAAGCGCTCGTCCTCTCGTCGTCACGCACCGAGCAGCTGATCGAACGGCTCGGCAGCGACACCAGCCGACGCGGCTGGGCCGACGCCGTGCAGCGCGCTGCTGCGAAGGTGTGGGGCACCGACGACACGGCACGCCAGGAACTGGGCTTGATCGTCGCCAACGAATCACTCCTGCATGCGTGGGAACGCCAGCTCCTCGATCAACGCACGCCGCTCGCCGAGCTGTTCGCCCAGCGCCGCGACAAGTCGCGAGGTGCCAAGGACGACGTTCGAGCCGCGGTCGCCATCGCAGTGCTCACCGCGACGCTGTTGCGCTGGCACCACGACGACGGCGACAGGAAGGACCTCGCGCGCCTGCTGAAGAAGGCGTTCCAGTCCGCTCAAACCGAATGACAGTCACTGTCACTCGGTGCAACACTTCAAACGGGGCGAAGGTGAGCCCGGAGGTGTCGTGCGAGCGACTTTCGAATCGAACGATCGTCGAGACCAGCGTTGCTGCTGAGGTATTCCAGCGCCTGGAACTGGAACGCGGCATCCACCATCGGCACGGCGAGGTGTCGATCCTCTGGCTCGAGCTGGTCGAACTCGCCGGCGAAGCTGTCGGCAAGCCGCTGTCCGCAGCGCTGACCGCGCTCGTTCCAAGCCGGTCGACGACTCGGAGGCGTGCGCCTCGGCGACGCGAGCGATCGAGCGCAGTCGTCGGTGGATCTCCAGGCGCGCCGACACGAAACGATCGACACGTTCGTCGAACGAGCCGTCGAGGCGTTCGTCGTCGAAGACCTCCGCCGACGCCGTTTCGAAGGCCCGGGCGACCGCCGCCTCGAGCAGCTCGCCACGAGTGTCGAAGTAGCGATAGATCGAGCGGTGCGAGATCCCTGCAACCGCTGCGATCTCTTCCGATGTCGGATCGATGTGGCCTGCTGCGGCGAGCTCGATGACGGCGTCGACGACGGCGTCGATGTTCCGCCTCCTTCGCCGTGTGCGTCCGTCGACCGGCGTCGCGGTCGCCTCGGTCGTCATGTCGATGTGATCCTCATGATGTCCAACCCTCCGACAGCGACGATAGCCCTGGCACCCACCCGGACCCCGTCGCGGACACAGTTCGACCATGGGTCACAATTGGTACATGTCGACGAACACGTGCGTGCTGATCCACGGCAATCCAGAGACGGCGGCGGTCTGGGAACTGCTCGACGACTCACTGACCGCACGCGGCACCGAGGTCGTTCGACTCTCGCCGCCCGGCTTCGGCGCTCCGCTGCCCACCGGGTTCATGCCGGACGCATCGGGCTACGCCGACTGGCTCGTCGAACAACTGACCGACCTCCGAGCCGCGCGACCCGACGGCCGAGCGATCGATATCGTGGGACACGATTGGGGCGCCGGCCACGTGTATCGACTCGTCGCGACGCAACCTGAGATCGTTCGGTCGTGGGCGGCCGACATCGGCGGACTCCTCCACCCCGACTTCGTGTGGCACGACGCAGCAACGGCGTGGCAGACGTCCGGTGTCGGCGAGGAGATCATCGACGCCATGGTGTCGATGACGATCGCCGAACGGGCCGAGCTGTACCTCGGACTCGGGCTGACCCGTGACATCGCCGACGACATGGCGGCGGCGATGGATGCCGACATGGGTCGGGCCATCCTGGAGCTGTACCGGTCGTCCCCCGAACCGGTACTCCGGTCGCTGGCCGACGACCTCGCTGTCGGCAGACCATGGACCGGGCCTGATCATCACGGCGAGCAACGACGCGTACGTGGCAGCGGACCTCGCCGGCCCCGTTGCCGAACGGCTGGGTGTCGAGGAGTTGGTGCTGGCGGGCCAGGGCCACTGGTGGATGGTCAGCGATCCGGACACCGCCGCCGATGGCCTCGTCGCGTTCTGGTCATCGCTCGACTGACACCGCACCCCTGTCGGCTCGACGCGGTGTCAGAGGAACAGACGGTACGCAGGATTGAGTGTCTCGTTCCAGTGCCGGTAGCCGAGCTCGTCGAGGAAGTCGTCGAAGTCGCCGCGAGGTCCGGACTCGGGCACCTGCATTCCGACGAGCACGCGTCCGCTGTCGGAGCCGTGGTTGCGGTAGTGGAACAGCGAGATGTTCCAGTGCGGTTGCATCGTCGGAGGAACTTCATCAGCGCGCCGGGTCGTTCGGGGAACTCGAACCGGTGCAGCACCTCGTCCAGCGCCAGCTGCGACTTGCCGCCGACCAGGTGTCGCAGGTGGACCTTGGCGAGCTCGTCGTCGGTCAGGTCGAGCGTCGCGAAACCGGCTGCCCGGAAGCTGTCGGCCAACTCGTCGGCTCCGCACGCGACCGCGACGCTGACACCGACGAACACGTGGGCCTCGGCGTCGTCGCTGATCCGGTAGTTGAACTCGGTGACGTTGCGGTTCCCGACGACTTCGCAGAACCGCCGGAAGCTCCCCGGCTGTTCGGGGATGGTCACGGCGAACACCGCTTCGCGTCGTTCGCCGATCTCGGCACGCTCGGACACGAACCGCAGCCGGTCGAAGTTCATGTTCGCGCCGCACGACGACCGCGACGAGCGTCTCGCCGGCGATCCCGACTCGCTGCGGCGTACTGCTTCAGCCCGGCGATCGCCAGCGCTCCGGCCGGTTCCAGCAGCGTGCGCGTCGCGGTGAACACGTCCTTGATCGCGGCACACGTCTCGTCGGTGTCGACGAGCAGGATGTCGTCGACGTACCTGCTCGACGAGACGGAACGTCTCGTCGCCGACCGCTTTCACCGCCGTGCCGTCGGAGAACAGACCGACGTCAGCGAGTTCGACCCGTTGACCGGCGTCGATCGACTGCTTCATCGCATCGGACTCGACGTGCTGCACGCCGATGACCCGGATGTCGGGCCGCACCTGCTTCACGTAGGCGGCGATCCCCGAGATCAGGCCGCCACCTCCGATCGCGGCGAAGATCGCATGGATCGGCCGACCGTGCTGGCGGAGGATCTCCATGCCGATGGTGCCCTGCCCGGCGATCACGTCGGGGTCGTCGAACGGATGCACGAACGTGAGGTCGAGCTCGCGCATCAACTGCTGCGCGTCTGCGTAGCGCCTCGGTGTACGACTCGCCGTGCAGCACGATCTCGGCGCCGCGCGCCGCGACCGCATCGACCTTGAGCTGCGGCGCCGTGGTCGGCATGACGATCACCGCACGACACCCGAGTTCGTTCGCCGCCAGCGCCACACCCTGCGCGTGGTTGCCGGCGGACGAGGCGATCACTCCACGCTCGCGAGCACGTCGGCGGGCAGGTTCGCCATCTTGTTGTAGGCGCCCCGCAACTTGAACGAGAACACCTCCTGGAGGTCCTCACGCTTGAGCGAGCACGGTGTTGCCGAGCCGACGCGACGAGATCCGACGCCGGCTCGAGCGGAGTCTCGATCGCCACGTCGTACACGCTGGGCGTTCAGGATCCGCGCGGAGGTAGTCGACGTCGTCGACCCGACATCGGTCATCTCCGCAGTCTGGCCGTTTCGCGTCGTGAGCGGACACCTGCGGTTCACTAGCGTCGGCGCCATGAAACTCGGACTCGCTTTCGCCAACACCGGACCCTTCGCCGAAGCCGACGGCGTCGTGCAGATGGCGGTCGCGGCCGAGCAGGCCGGCGTCGAATCGGTGTGGACCGTCGAACACGTCATCTGGCCGAGCAACTACGACTCGGAGTACCCGTACTCGCCCACCGGCAAGATGCCCGGCGACAAGACCTCGTCGATCCCCGATCCGCTCGGTGTGGCTCGCGTTCGTGGCCGCGCACACCGACCACGATGCGCCTCGGAACCGGCATCGTGATCCTGCCCGAACGCAATCCGCTCGTCTTCGCGAAGGAGGTCGCCACGCTCGATCGACTGTCGGGCGGCCGCATGGAACTCGGCATCGGCGTCGGCTGGCTCGAGGAGGAGTTCGACGCACTCGGTGTCTCGTGGCCGCGCCGTGGCGCTCGCACCGACGAGTACGTCCATGCGATGCGTGAGCTGTGGGCGAGCGACGACGCGTCGTACGACGGCGAGTTCGTCTCGTTCGAGAACGTGTCCTCGAACCCGAAGCCGGCCGGCGGGACGGTGCCGTTCGTGATCGGCGGCCACTCGGCGGCCGCTGCGAAGCGCGCCGGGCGGCTGGGCGACGGGTTCTTCCCCGGCAAGGGGACCGATCGCCGAACTCACCGAGATGATCGACATCGTGCGCCAGACCGCAGCCGAACACGATCGCGACGCCGACGCCGATCGAGATCACCGCAGCCCACCCCGGCCTGTTCGGCGACGACCCGGTCGGCGCAGCCCAGGAACTGCGCGTCGATCGGCGTGAGCCGCACGATCGCACCGGCGTTCATGCTGCTCGGGTCGCGACGGCGTCGAGGCGAAGGCCACCGAGATGGCCGAGAAGATCATCGCCCCCATCGCCGACGTCTGACCGGAGGGCCCGTCGCTGCGACGACCCACGGCACCGACGGAGGATGCGAGACACGTCGGACCGACCGAGGAGCCGCCATGACGAGCATCGAACTCGACGACGTCGACAAGGTCTACCCGGACGGACACGTCGCAGTGCGCCACGTCGACCTCGAGCATCGCCGACGGCGAGTTCCATGTGCTGCTCGGCCCGTCCGGTTGCGGCAAGAGCACGGTGCTGCGGATGATCGCCGGTCTCGAGTCGCCGACCGATCGGTGAGATCCGCTCGACGGCGAGCGCGCCAACGAGGTCGCCCGCACGCGACCGTGAGATCGCCATGGCGTTCCAGACCCACGCGCTGTATCCGCACATGACCGTCGCCGAGAACATCGGGTTCCCGCTGAAGATGGCGGGC
Source organism: Ilumatobacteraceae bacterium (assembly GCA_963797925.1). Classification (GTDB taxonomy): domain Bacteria; phylum Actinomycetota; class Acidimicrobiia; order Acidimicrobiales; family Ilumatobacteraceae; genus Ilumatobacter_A. The sequence continues at coordinate 815,269 of CAWCQZ010000005.1, forward strand.
GTCCATGCGCGGAGGTGGCGGCGCAGGTCGCGATCGGTGGCGCGGACTCCTCGCGTCTCGACGACGTACTCGACCGCGCGTCCGGGACGACGTCGCGGCGGCCAGCAGCAACGGGTCGTCGCTCGGGCGATCGATCATTCGCGACCCCGCGATGTTCCTGATGGACGAGCCGCTCTCGAATCTCGACGCGCACCATCGCATCGAGGCACGGTCGGCGATCCTGCGCCTCCAACGTCGGCTCTCCACGACGACCGTGTTCGTCACCCACGACCAGGCCGAGGCGATGACGACTGGCCGACCGGATCACGGTGATGCGCGACGGCGCGTCGTCCAGACGGGCACCCCGACGCGAGCTCTACGACCGTCCGGTCGATCTGTTCGTCGCGCAGTTCCTCGGCTCGCCGCAGATGAACGTCTTCGCCGCAACGGTCTCCGCGACCGAAGCGGGCTCGGCGCTCGGATCGGCTCGTCCAGGTCGTTCGCCTCGCCGGTTGGTCGTGGCTGCCGCGGCTTGGGGTCAGATCGACGGCCGGACGGTCGCGGTCGGGGATCCGACCCGATGCGCTTCGCCCGGTGACCAGCTGGCGGGCTGGCGCGAGCGTGCACTCGACCGGAGTCACTCGGACCGACCCGGCTCGTCCACGCGGTGGTCGACGCCCCGGGTGTGAGGCGACGTCGCGCCGGCGTGCCGGGTGACTCGACGGACGCGAATCGGAGATCAGCGCAATGGTCGCGGCGCACGACCGGGTCGATCTGTGGCGAGCCGTTCTCGATGGGCCTCGATGCACGTCGATCCATCTGTTCGACCTGACGACAGGTCGGGCCATCGGTCGTCTGGCGAGTCGAGCGACGACGCACCCGTCGACCGCCCGGCCACGTCGGTCAGTCCAGCGTGACGTGCGCGGTCCACCCGACCGGCACGCGTGGTGCGTCACCACGACGTCGGTCCACGATCCCGACGCGGCGCGTACCGTCCAGCTCGACAGAGCGCCCGATCCGGCGTGCCGTCGTTGCGGTTCCGGAAGCGGAGCGCTGCTCGACCTTCGAGCTGACCGAGCTGACGGCGACCCGGACCGTCGACGACCTCGACGCCGGCCCCACCCAACTCGACGGTGATCGGCGGACGAGGTGCTCCTTGCGAGCGTGCGCCGACACGTCGGTCGGGCAGCCAGCCGGTGTTCGCGATGCCGAGGTCGACCTGCCCAGGTCGTCACCGAGCGAGCGTACGTCCACGTGGGGGATCTCGAGTTGCGGTGAGCACAGCGCCTGGTGGATGGCGAAGTCGGCGTGTGGTGCGACCTCGTATCGCAGCCGGTCACCCGTGGGATTGCGTCCAGGTGACGATCCGCGTCCCACCCGCCGATCTCGACCTGGCACCGAGCTGCGGGTGGTCGAACGGCGCCCACTCGACGTAGCCGTCGGGCTGGTGCTCGTCACACCAGCGCAGCACGGCGAGCGCTTGGTCGTCGGTCGGCCCGGTGTACCAGAAGTGGGTCGACTGCTTCTCGCCCGTCGCCGCGTGGACGATGTCCCAGAACTCGGTGGTCCAACTGAACACGCCGAGGTGCTCGTACGCCCAGTCGTCGCTCGCCCCGCTCATCGTCTCGGTCGGTGTCCCAGGTGAAGTCCTCGTAGACCGAGTGCGACGGGTAGCCGGTGAGTTCGGTGCCGCGTTCACCGATCTGCTTCCACGTCCACACGTCTCGACGGGCGCAGCTTCGAGTCGGGCCGGGTCGACGACGGTCGCAGGATCACCCCACCGCTCGTGTGGTAGGCGTTGAAGCCACAGATGTTCGGGCGGGCGATCATCGCCCGCACCAGTGCGTCGATCTCGGGTTCGCTCAGCGGGTGGTCGCCGGCGCCGGGCACCGAACTCGACCATCCGGCCGGATAGTTGCGGTTGAGGTCGAGCCCTTGGACGGCACGCGGTGTCGGCACGGTGAAGCCGTCGTGGTCGACGAGGCGACCCTCGTCGAGCAGCCGGTAGGTCTCGACGTTCCCGCGAGCGCTGCCTTCGGCCGGCACCGGGATCATCAGCCGGGCGTCGTCGGGGTGGGGCATCCACCCGCCGGCTCGGTCGGCGATTCGCATCTGGCGGATCCGTCCGTCGCCGTCGACGTCCTCGACGTGCAGGCCCGGCCACTCGTGACCGTCGGTCCACGGCCACGAGCGCGTACTCGAACGTCGGAGTCGGGGCGAGTCGGCGAGCACCCGTTCGGCACCGTCGGGGTTCACCCTCGGCACGATGTAGAAGGTGCCGGGTCTGCAGCGCCCGCGTGACCGTGTCGTCGTGGTCGTGTCCGTCGACGAGTCGCTGGATCAGGTGGCAGGCCGCGACGGTCGCGGTGAGTTCGACGGCGTGGATGCTGGCGTCGATCCACATCGCCGGCTTCGTGTCGTGCGCTCCGGTCGACGAGTCGGTGACCGTCACGATCCGCAGGACGCGCCCTCGTGGGAGGTGCCGTACGTCTCGATGGTGACGAGGTCGGGATGGGCGGCAGCCATGTCGTCGAGCCACGACTTCAGCTCGTCGTAGCGAAGGAATCGGTCGAATCCGTACTCCATGTCGGCACCGTAACGCTCCGATGCCGAGGGGACCGATCCCCTGTCGGCCATCGGTCCGACGGGGACGTCGGTGATGCCGACACAGTCCGGTCAGCTGAGTGACCCGGCCGGGTGGGGCGACCCGCCGGTCCCCGCCGAGTGGATCGACGAACTGCGTGACACGCTTCCGGCGTACGACCCGGACCTCACACCGACTCGTTCGACGACTGACGCCAGGAATCTGGCGAAGGTCAGTTCGATGTCCCCCGGGACGACGCCGGTGTCCAGCGCCCGACCCGTTCGCGTCAGCCCTTGGCACGGCCGGTGTAGCCGAAGAGCTTGCCGGCGACCTTGCGGATCTGGATCTCGTCGGAGCCTTCGGTGATCCGGTAGCGGCGGTGGTGCCGGTAGATGTGCTCGAACGGCATGGCCCGGTTGTAGCCCTGCCCGCCGCAGGTCTGCATGGCCTGGTCGGCAGCGTTGCAGCAGAACCGGTTCGCCGCGGTAGTTGCACATGGCGACCTTGTCGGTGATCTCCATGTGGTCGATGCCGGAGTCGAGTTGCCACGCCGTCTTCTGGATCAGCGCTCGCAGCATCTCGCCTCGGCAGCGAGGTCGGCGAGCGGGAACTGGATGGCCTGGTTGGTCGACAGTCGCTTGCCGAAGGTCGTGCGCTGGTTGGCGTAGTCGACGGCCAAGTCGATGCAGTGCAGTCCGGCACCGAGCGACGACGCTGCTTGACGGATGCGGTTCTCGTGCACGAAGAGCTGCGCCGTCATGCAGGCCGAGACCTTCCTCACCGAGGATGTCGTCGTGGCGGACGCGCACTTCGTCGAGCTTCACGTGAGCGTGGTCGGTCGGCATGTTGAACGTCCACATGAACTCCTCGATCCCGAAACCGGGTGCGTCGGTCGGCGTGATGAAGCAGGTGATCCCCCGACCGTCGCCTTGCTCGCCGGACGTGCGGGCGAAGATGTAGTCGTGGGTGGCGTGGTGCAGCCCGGTGTTCCAGTACTTCTCGCCCGTGATCACCCACTCGTCGCCGTCACGAACCGCGGTGGTCTCCATCCACGTGGCGTCCGAACCGTGGAGCGGCTCGGTCAGCCCGAACCCGATGCGCGCCGTGCCGTCGAGCATCTTCGGGATCCACTCGGCCTGCTGCGCTTCGGAGCCGTACTTCTCCATCATCAGGACCGTGACGAGGTTGCCGACGATCGAGCTCTCGTTCTGCAGGTCGTTGTGCAACCCGAGGCCTTTCCGTGCGAGATGCTCACGGATGATCGCCATCTCGAGGTTGCCGGCATCGTGGCCACCGAAGCGTTCGGGAAGCTGGTGTCGATAGAAACCGGCCTCGTCGGCGGCCACGTCGCATCCGACGGAGCAGCGCTTCCCACTCGGCGTTCGGGAAGGCCGTCTCGATCCCAGTCGGTCCGTGCATCCTCACGCCGATGATCGAAGAATCGGATGTTGTCGTCCTCGTTCTCCATCGGCTTGATCGTCGACTCGATGAACTCGTCGAGCTCGGTCGAGGAAGTCCTGGATCGATTGAGGGATGGCGAAGTCCATGTCGCCGAACGTAGCCAGGAAGCGGCCATCACATCCGACCGAGCCGACCCGGCGGATCGGCACGGACCGGCGACCACGCGCCGGGCCGATCGACACCGACGACTCAGTTGGCGGCGCGATAGGTGTCGAGCAGGTCGACGAGTTCCGAGCGACGCATGACGAATTGCCCGACCAGCCGCTCGGCGGCTCCGTCGACAGCGATGGTCGCCGACTCGGGTGTCGTGGCGTCGGCATCGAGGACGATCAACTCGATCATTGCGTCGATCACGTCCGGGTCGTCGAAGTGTCGCGTGACGTCACCGGCGGATTCCTCGGCGATCTGCGTGAACCGTTCGGGCGTCAGGTCGTCCATGACCCGTCCGAGCACCCCGGCGTACATGGTGTACAGGGTGGGGTCCGTGAAGAGCTGCTGGTCGAGCAGGGATTCCGTACACGCGAGCAACCCGTTCGGGTCGTCCATCGCCAAGCGCCCGTCACGGTGACACGGCGTGAAGATGTCGTCGGGGTCCCAGCCGTTCACGGTGAACCAGGTGATCGGCTCGTGCTGCTCGTCCACCGATTCCGAACCGACGAAGTACAGCTCGTCGATGTGATCGCCACTGCCGAGCAGCGACATCACCGCCGTCCACCGCAGGTACTGGTCCAGGTCGAAGCGGGCACGCAGCGCCGCGACCATGTCGTCACCCGACGACGATGTCGCCGTGTCGACCAGCTCGTCGTAGGTCGCGAGCACCGATGCCTCGTCGTTGCTCGTGAGGTCCGCGACGTACTCGACGTCGGGGCGTTGGCCGACTGCGTCGTACCGACGTCGAAGCACGGAGCGCACCCTCGACGTCTCCGATCTCAGGTCCGTGTCCGGGTCTTCGACGAGTAGGTAGACACCCCGGTTCACGTCATCGATCTCGAAGACTGCGGTCCCGGTCGCCTGCGTCCACACGCCGTTGCGGGCCATGACCGAACTGCCGCTGAGCGACCGGACGAACCCGACGTCGTTGCACAGCGAGATCAACGTGAACTCGTCGGTTCCGGAGTCGAGCACCGGGTGGCGTTCGTCGCCGCCTTCGAGATCGATCGCCCATGTCCGCCGCTCGCACTCGATGGAGGACTGCCCGCGAAAACTCGCGTCGAAGGGAGTCGCGGTGACCCCGCCATCGAAGCTGATCGAACCCGTCCACTCGGGATCGAGACCGGGGTCGAGATCGGAGTCGCCATCGAATCGGTCGCGGCCGGACAGCGCGTCGGCGATCACGACCGCGTCGTCGAACACGGACCGCTCGGTCTCGTCGAAGGTCACCGTGATCGACGAGAGCTGGGTCGACGAGAGCTGGGTCGGAACACCGGAGTCCGCAGCGTTGCGCAGCGCGTCGATGCTGCACGGCTCGCCGACGTGTTCCACCGCAGCATCCCCGATGCCGAAGTCGCGCAGCTCGCGATCGTCGACCGACAGGGTGAGGTCGAGCGACTCACCGTCGTCGCACATGTCGACGACGGTGAGCGGCACGGTCCGGTCCAGCCCGATCGACCGAGCGACCGACGCGGCTGCGACCGACGATCCGTCGACCGCGACCTCGGCGACGCGGCCTGCGTCGCCACGGCCCACGACCCAGTGGTCGACCACGACGTCGCGATCGACGTCAGGGCGTTCGACGAGGTCGAGCGTGGGAGCGACGAACACGACCGATCGCACGCCGAGCAGCACGTCGTCGCGGAAGTCCTCCCACTCCTCCACTGCGATGTCGGCGGCCTCGGCGGGGTCGAGCGGTGTGGCGTCGTCTGCGGTCCAGACCGTGTCGAGCCGACGCATGGCGCGCTCACGATCCGTCGTGGCGCCGACCACCTGCAGCAGCTGGTCCAACCAGGCCCAGATCGCCACCCGCTCGTCGGACGGCAGCGTTGCCAACAGTTCGTCGATGACCGCTCGCGACGCCTCGACCTCGTCGGGCTGCCAGCGAGCGACGATCAACGTTGCACCTCCGCTGCTCGGCATCGCAGACATCGCTGTGTCGATCACTCCCAGGCGATCGCTCACGACCGTCATGCACTCGGCGACCCGGTCGACCTCGACCTCGCCGCCACCGGGGTCGGTCACGTGCAGCTGCACTCGATGACCGCCCGGGATGCTCTGGCTGCGCACGAACCGAGCCCGATCGACCACCTCGCAGTCGTCGACCTCGTCGCCGTCGCCGGGCGGTGGCGGCACCTCACTCGTTGCGGGCTCCGCCTCGGCGTCGGCGGCCGGCGTCAAGCGTTCGGTGTCGGTCGATCCGCGGGTCGTCGTTCCCGCAGGTTCGCTGACGTCGTCGTCGGACGCTTCGGGCGTCCCGGTGCATGCGACGACGGTTGCGACAGCGACGAGGAGGAGTTGACGTGCCTTCACGTCGATGGCTGCTCGAGCGCGTCACACGACGGCGAGCGGAAGCTTCGATCGATCCAGGTCGCGTGCACGAGGAAACGCACTGCGGAGGTACCACGGCGCCGAGAATCGCTGCCACTGACCGGCCGGTTGCGCAAGACGGTCCGTGACCGCATAGATCGCAGCGGAGTTGAACCCGAGGCCGCAGTGGCTGCCGAACACGCGGATGTTCTCGCTGCGGTCGGTCTTGCGGATGAGGCACGCCTTCCAGTTCACGACACCATCCGTCCGTGAGTAGATCGAGGTGGTCGGCACCAGCAGTCGCGGGCGATCCGCCTCACGGTCGGGGCTTCGGAAGCCCTTGGCGTGGTACTTGCTCAGCGAGTCCCAGATCGCGCGACGCCGAGGATTCGTCGTGCTCGATCATCTGGATCGGGCTTCCGAGCGTGATCACCTGACGAACGAGGTCCGGGCGGGCCCGAGCCAGTTCCCTGGCATAGATTCCACCGAGGCTCCACCCGATGATCGAGACCTTCTCGCCCTGACGACCGTGGGCACGGTCGAGTCGCTCGGAGATGCCGTCGAGGATCCGCTGAGTCGGGCCGACGTTCACACCGAGCCCCCACCCGTAGGCCCGGTAGTCGAGGTCGCGGAGGAGCCGCCTCAGCGGTTCGGTCGACCGGTCACCCGTGGTGAAGCCGGGCAGGACGAGAACGGGGTGCCCGTCCCCCTTCGGCAACCGCCGGAGCAGAGGAAGGAGGCTCGTCATCTGAGCACGCTCCGGCACCGCTCGGTACTCGAGAGCCGCCATCCAGGGTGGAGGTGCGCTGATGTTGTCGTTCGTCATGGGATCCCGCTCGATCCCCGACCGTAGCTCCACACTCCGGAGCGCCGGTGTCTGTGCTGTCACTTCTTTGCGCTGACCTTCTTCTTCGCTGCGGTCTTCTTCTTGGCCGCGGTCTTCTTCTTGGCTGCGGTCGTGCGCACGGCCTTCTTCTTCGCCACAGCCTTCTTGGCGGCAGCCTTCTTCTTCGCCGGAGCCTTCTTGGCGGCAGGCTTCGTCTGACGCACCGATTGCTTCCTGGTGACGGCTTGCTTCTTGGCGATTCGCTTGGCGACCTCCGGGCTGCTCGGTGGGACGGCCTCGATGCCCAGACCACCGCGACGCATCGGTGCGGGCCTCGGCGGCTCTGCCCACTCTGCGCCGGTCGCTTCGAAGAGACGAGCGATCTCGTCGACGTGCAGGTCGACGAGATCCCACAGGTCGGGGACCAGTTCGCGATCGGAGATGAGGCCGATGTCGAGACGGTCCTCGTAGCTGTGGACCGTGATGTTCAGGCCGACACCGTCGGAGATGGTCGACACCGGGATGTATGCGTCCAACTTCGCGCCGGCGAAGTAGAGCGGCTCGCGCGGCCCGGGAACGTTCGAGATCACGACGTTGATCGGCGAATTCATCCGGTCGGCCAGCTTGAGTCGCCCGACGAGACGGATCGCCGAGGCCGCGATCACCGGGGAGGTCACCTGGGTGGCCTGCATCATCGTGTCGGCGGGAACGAGGTCCATCTGACGCTTCGCCTGCTTCATCGCCTCCCGGCAGAGCGCGACACGCTCGACGGGGTCGCCACAGTTGGTCGGGAGCTCGGAGACGATGGCCGACACCCGGTTCGTCCAGATGTCCTCCTCGTCGCCGGTGCGGATCGACACCGGGACCATCGCGCGCAGCGGCTCGTCCGTGAGCATGTCGTGGCGGATCAGGTACTCGCGGAGCGCACCGGTGCACATCGCCATCACGATGTCGTTGATCGTTCCGCCGGTCGCGTCCTTGAGTGCCTTGACGTTCGCGAGTGACACCGAGCGCATGGCGAATCGCCGATTCGGGGTGACCGATGCGTTCCACGGCGTGGCCGGGGCCGGGCTGAGCGGGAGGCTCACGCTCGACTCGTTGCCGTTCGCGTCCTCGGATCCGCTCGCCGTCGACACCAGTGACTTGATCGCGTCGCGCGCCTGGCTCGCTGCGGTGCCGACGCTGTCGATGCCTGCAGCATCGGCCAATTGGCGGATCACCCTGAGTTGGAGGCGAGCTGCCTTGACAGGATTCGTGGCGAGGTGGCGAACCGTCTGGCTGAGGAGGTCACGGTCCTTGGGGATCGGCTCGCCTTCCCACTCGACCGGCTTCAGTACCCATTCGGCGTCGGGCGACGGGTCGGTCATCATCTTCAACATGATCACGCCGGCTGCTCCGTCGATCGTGGCGTGGTGCGTCTTGGAGAGCATCGCCCAGCGACCGTCGGCGAGACCTTCGATGACGTAGACCTCCCAGAGCGGGCGGCGGCGGTCCATGTGGCGACCGACGATCCGGGCGACCTGCTCACCGAGCTGATCCGCCGCTCCGGGCGGGGCGAGGCCGATGTGGCGCACGTGGTAATCGAGGTCGAAGTCCGGATCATCGATCCAGTAGGGGTGATCGAGACCGAACGGCACGTCGACGAGGCGCCGCCGCAATGGTTCGAGGTTGCCGACCATCACACCGAACCGTTCGTACACGTGCTCGAACGGCTCGAAGTCGTCCGACGGCCGCTCGTAGATCGACAAACCGTTCACGTGTCCGTAGGTGTTCGGCGTCTCCATGTACAAGAAGCTCGCATCGAGCCCTGACAGCTGTTTCATGATGATCCCCTTCGTTTGCGACCGCAGTATGTGACCAACGTCATCATGCACCATCGGCCCGACGGGGCACGAATAGGCGACGACGAACGATCGGGAGGGGAGCTGGCAGACTGCGCCGGTCATGGGTGTACAGAACGATGCGTCGCAGGTTCGGATGCCGACGCGTCAGCGTGCTGCGATCGAGCAGATCGGCAGGCGCATCGCCGTCGGGCTCGGTCTGATCGCCTTCATCACGCTGATCGTGGCGATTCAGCACAACGGGTACACCGACGGCGCCGATGGAGCGGTGAGTTTCCTCGACGCGCTGTACTACGCATCGGTGTCGGTCACGACGACGGGGTACGGCGACATCACACCCGTGAGCGATTCGGCGCGACTCGTCGACGTCATCCTGGTCACGCCCGCCCGCATTCTCTTCCTCGTGCTGCTCGTGGGCACCACGATGGAAGTCCTGACCGATCAGTCCCGCCATGCTTTGGCCACCCGACGTTGGAGAAGACGAGTGAACGACCACCACATCATCTGCGGTTTCGGAGCAACCGGCCAGAGCGCCATCCGTGCGCTGCAGGCTCAGGGCGCGAGCATCGAACAGTTCGTCGTGATCGACACCGATCCGGCCGCGATCCGTGACGCCTCCGACGCCGGGCTCGTGGCCGTGGCCGGCGAGGCCTCGCTCACGTCGACGTTGCGTCAGGCCGAGATCGCCACGGCGAAATCGGTGATCGTCACACCGAATCGCGACGACACCGCCGTGTTGATCACCCTCACCGCTCGCGAGCTCCGCCCCGACATCACGATCGTGACCGGCGTGCCGCGAGGCCGAGAACCTCCACCTGCTCCGACAGAGCGGCGCCGACTCGGTGATCCACTCGGCCGATGCGGTCGGCCGGCTGCTCGGGCTGGCGACGACGTCGCAGCCGGTCGCCAAGGTGCTCGACGATCTCCTGCTGTCGGGCAGTGGCCTCGACGTCGTGGAGTGTGCCGCGGTCGACCTGGGCGACGGAACGTGGGGCCCGCCACCCGGCGCAAAGGCGTTGACGATCGTGCGCGACGGCGACTCCTACGACCTCGACGGCAGCCGCCCCATCGAACGAGGCGACCGACTGGTCGTGCTGCAGTAGGGCGGCTCGGTCGCAGAGCACGGAACGATTCGCGAGGGTCAGAGCACCGTCACGACACCGGTGTCGCCGTTGACCTCGATCTCGGCGCCGTCGGGAATCGAGCGGGTGGCACCGACGGCGCTGACGACGCAAGGGATGCCGAGTTCGCGACTCACGATCACGGCGTGACTCATCGTCGCACCGACGTCGACGACGACGGCTTCGGCTGCAAGGAACAATGGTGTCCACGACGGGTCGGTGATCGGCGCGATGAGCACGTCACCGGGGCCGAGATCGCCTGGCTCGCCGGGGTCGAGCACGACACGGGCGCGGCCTCGGGCCACGCCGGAGCAACCGGCGATCCCCTGCATCGTGTCGCCGGAGGTGAGCGTGCGAGCGCTGGATGCGCGAGCATCCCAGGTGTCCACATCGGGCACGGTCGCATCCACGATGAACGGTGGGATCAGGTTGGACAAGCGACCGTGCAGCTCGGCTCGTTCCTCGATCAGGTCGGTGAACGAGCCGGGATCCTCGAGGTAGCGGGTGAACTCGTCGACGTTGAGCAGGCAGCTCTTCCATCGGGCGTCGACGCCGCCGTCGGCAGCAGCGCGGAGATGCATGACGTTCTGAGCACGACGGACCGAGTGGATGGCCTTGATCACCGTGGTCTTCGAACGCTCCCGGGCCTGGGAGTAGAGCACGGTCGCGCCGTACGCCTTGTCGAACTGGAATCGGTCGATCCGGTTCAGTTCGCCGCGCACTTCGACGAGCGCGTCGTCGCGCACTGCGGCGAGTCGTGTGGCCTGCGTCCCGGGAGCGTGTGACTCGTCGGCGCGACGCATCGCATCGATCGCAGCTGTCGCCATCCCGGGGCGGAAGCCCCAAGGGTCCGAGCCGATGTCCCACTCGTTGGGACCACGGGTGCCGAAGTCGGCCAGGAACTGCGCGAAGGCAGCTTCGTACTCGGCGCTCCCCGCATCGAGGCGCGACAGCTTCCACATCGCAACCGCCGGAGCAGCAGACTCGATGTCGCCGATTCCGCCGAGAATGGAAACGAGCAGATCGACCTTGTCAGCCTTCACGACGAGGTCCGTCATGGCGCCCGCGACCAGCGCGTGGGAGAACGTGTTGTCGATGTGTCGGAAGAAGAGATGTTCGAAGAACGGGGGGAACGACTGGCAGTAGGCCATCAGCTCGTCGTTCGAGGCGTCATCGCCCGGATAGCGGTCGACGAAGCGATCGACCTTGACCTTGTCCTGCTCCATCGCCGGGAGCTCCTTGGTGGACAGCAGCCGGAGCAGCGTCTTGCCCAGCATCAGCGACGCCTTGAAGTTCTTGTCACCGTCACGCGCTTCGTAGGCCGGGGCGTCGGACTCACCGAAGAACATCGTGTCGATGTTCTCGACCTTGCCGCCCGGCGCCCTCACCCCGAGCAGACGCACGTAGCTCGCGTTGATGTAGCAGTAGCCGCCGAAGACGCTGAGGATGATCATGTCCTCGGCGTCGGAGAAGTCACCGTCGGCGACGAGGCCCATCCTGACGAATCCCTGGCGCCAGCCGTCCTCGGCCGCCTTGCCGATCAGATCCCACGTGAACGGCAACACGACCTTGGGGAACACCTCGCCGACGTTGCCACGCGTGTACAGCGGCCACTGCGTGCTCGGCGGATTGTCGGTTTCCCAGATCTTCTCGAATGCCGTGCTCATCGTCAGCCCTTCTTGTTCTTCCAGTCATGTGGGAACTTCGTTCCTGCGAGGGCGATCTCGACGAGTCGCCGCGGGGCGTTCGACAGCATGTGGTAGCCGTCGTAGCGTTTCGGGAGGCGGACGAACCGCTTCGCCTGCAGGACGGCGTCGACGGTGGCATCGGCGACCGTCTCCGGGCTGAGCTTGGGCAGGAATCCGAGGCGTTTGAAGCGCTTCAACCCGACGGCCGCGAACGGCCGCTCGTCGTTCTCCAGGCGCTCCCACATCTCGGTCTCCACGGGACCGGGGCTCACGACGGTCAGGTCGACGCCGGTGTGCTTGATCTCGATGCGTAGCGTCTCGGTGAAGTTCGTGATGCCGGCTTTGGTCCCGGCGTAGGCCGCGAGACCGGGGAACGGGATCGCGCCCGCGACCGACGAGATCTGGACGATGTGACCGCTCCCCCGCTCGAGCATGTGTGGCAACACGTCGCGGGTGAGCAACACGGTGGCTTCGAAGTTGAGGCGAGCAATGGTGCGCAGGTCATTGCGATCGGTGGTCGCGAAGCTGGTCGAGGTCTCCACGCCCGCGTTGTTCACGAACACGTCGATGTGGCCGAGTGCGTCGAGACACTTCCCGACGAAGGTGTCGACGTCGTCGGGGATCGTCAAGTCGGCAACGATGTAGTCCCCGACGATGCGGCTGGCGATCTCGTGCAGCTTGTCCTCCGACCTCGCCGCGACGAGGACACGCGCCCCTTGCTCGGCGAACGCGTGCGCCATGGTGGCGCCGATCCCCGACGACCCGCCGGTGATCACCACGTGCTTTCCCTTCAGATCCATCGCACGACGCTCCCGTGAAGCAGTGCCCGGCACTGCTTCATCGGCGTCGTGGTCATCTCAGGATCACCGGGATCTCGCGCGGACCACGGATCTGACCGTTGGTCCACGTCGTCTTCTTCGACGGGTCGATCCGGTAGTCGGGGAACGCTGCGCACCATTCTTGGAAGGCGACCTTCATCTCGAGACGAGCGAGGTTGGAGCCGAGGCATCGGTGGATGCCGAGCCCGAACGCGACGTGCCGGTTGACTTCGCGGTCGATGAGGAACTCGTCGGAACGCTCGAACACGTCGGGGTCGTGGTTCGCCGCGGGGAACGTGACGAGCACCTGCTCGCCTTTTCGCACGGGGCACCCCGCAACGGTCGTGTCGCCGATGACCTCGCGGCCCATCGTGACCGGTGCGTAGAAGCGCAGTACCTCCTCGCTCATGGTCAGCCACAGCGGGTCGTCGAACGCCACGCCCTTCAGTCGCGCCAGGTCTTCGGGGTTCGACCCCAGATGCCACAGACCGGAACCGATGGCAGACCACGTCGTGTCGATGCCTGCGAGGATCAACAAGAGGAGGTAGCCGAACTGCAGCTCGCGATCGATCGGCTGACCGTCCATCTCGGCCTGAGCGACGAGCGTCGCGAGGTCGTCCTGCGGCTCGGCCTCGCGCGCTTCGAGCAGCTTCAGGAAGTAGGCACGCATGTCGGCGGTGACCTCTTCGCGGATCTTGTTGTCACGCGGCGCCAGCTGGAAATTGCGGTAGATCCAGTCGCGGAAGATCGGAGCGTCGGAGTCGGGGACGCCGATCATCTGGGCGATGCCGTGAACCGGGATGTGCTGGCTGTACTCGGCAGCGGCGTCGGCAGTCTCGCGCCCGTCGAGGTCGGCGATCAGGCTGCGGCAGTACTCGCGCAGTTCCTCCTCCATCGGTTCGATCTGCTTGGGGCTGAACGACGGCAGCAGCAGACGACGATGGCCCTGGTGGTCGGGCGGGTCCGAGGTGATCGGCGGTGCCGGACGGCGTGTCGCGTCCGGTTGAGCGACCGAGACGAACCTCGACGAGAAGTTCACCGTGTCCTTGGCAATCGCGGACACCGCCTCCATCGTGACCGGCATGAACGCACGCCCGTAGCGCTCGGTCATCGCCATCGGCGTCACCTCGCGCACGGCGTTCCAGATGTCGATCGCGTCGGTGCCCCACTGTTCGTCGAGCCAGTCCCAGTCGCTCACCCAGTCGGTGACCGGCTCGGCATGCACCGTGGATCCGTCGTCTTCGTATCCCATTGTCGGAACCCCCATTCCTGTTCGTCAGAAACTAGCCGCACTGCGCCCGCTGCTTCTCCGCGGAGCGCTGCGATGGGCGTCGGGCTCAGAGCCAGCGACGAGGGATCGGCAAGCGGTCGCGCAAACGGACGTAGCCGAGGAGGGCTGCGTTGATCGCCCGAGTGTTGTCGAATCCCTTCACGTCGGACGGCACGAGGCGGATGAGCGTCTGGCCCGTGCGCTCGCGGTCGGCGCTGGACAGCTTGTCGTACTCGTTCGCGCCGACCTTGCCGAAGTAGCGAACGGCCATCTCGTGCGAGAGCTCGCCGTCGTCACCGAGGTCGTCGAGTTCGACCGTGCCGTCGATCATCACTGCTCGATACGGCGGGCGTTCGTCCTGGATGGCGACGCAGACACGGTTGTCCCGCTGCAGTGCTCGGTGCTTCGCGGAGCCTGTGGCCACGACGAACAGGAGGGTCCCGTCGCGGTAGGTGTACCACAGGGGCGCCTGGTTCGGTCGGCCGTCCGATCGAACGTAGGAGAACATGGCGATGTGACTGGCTGCGAGATACGACTCGAGCGATGCCGGCTCGAAGCCCGGTTGCCCGCCGAGTGCGACGAACGGCAGTGACGGAATCGTGGGGTTTACGATGTAAGCCATGAGACCCACCGTACGGCATACACCGTAAACTGCCAACATGGCGTCGGAGCACCGTCCACCTCTCAATCCTGGAACCATCGCGCAAGCGGCGATGAAACTGATCGACGCCGATGGCTTGGAGCAGCTCTCGATGCGCAAGCTCGGCAGCGCCCTCGGCTATGAAGCAATGGCGCTGTACAAGCACGTTGCGGACAAGCAGGCAGTGATCGACGCGACCGTCGCGGCAGCGTTCGACGAGATGGCGCTTCCCGACCCGACCGAACCGTGGCAGCAGCGACTCCGCCACGCCGCCGATCAGCTCCGTGCAACAGCGCTCCGCCACCCGCATCTTCTGGTCCCGATGATGACGAACCCGCCGCCGACGCCCGCTGTGATCGAGCGGATCGATGCAATTCTGAGCGCATTGCGCGACAGCGGCGCGAGCGACGAGGACGTCACTCATCACTTCTGGATGTTCGTCAACACGACGACCGGGGCGCTCGTTGCCGAAGCGCGTTCGCTGACGAACCCGACGTCGACGCCAGCGGCACTCGACGAGGCCGACATCGCCCGGATCGACGAGTGCCGAGCGATGCGCGAGTTCGGTGAGGCGCTCGCCAGTTGCGATTTCGCTGCCGAGTACGAACAGACGGTCGACACGCTGATCTCGCTGACCGGTTGACGAGCTGACGAATTGACCGGTTGACCAGAGCGCAGTGACTTTCGCCACCGTTTCGACGGTGTTTCGTAACTCAACTGTAACTTATGCCGTCATGTTGAAACACAGCCTCCCTCGGCGGACCCGGGCTGCGCTCGTCAGCACAGCTGCAATCGCAGCGCTGCTGGCGTCCCCGGTCACCGCTTCAGCCGAGCCCCGCTCGGCGCACGCCGCCATCGAAACAGCCGACTCCGACATCCAGGACTCGGGCATCCAGGACTCGAGCACCCAGACCGACGAGCTGCTCGCCTCCTGCCCGATCGACGGCGCAGCGACCTTCGAGGACTCGTGGGGGTGGCCCCGATCCGGAGGCCGTTCACACGAAGGTGTCGACATGATCGCCGAGCGAGGCACGCCCGTCGTCGCGGTCGGCAGCGGTGATGCCGTCTTCAAACAGAACCGACTCGGCGGCAACGCCGTCTGGCTGACCGCCCCGAACGGCGACAAGTTCTACTACGCGGATCTCGACTCGTTCGCCGGCGAGAGCCGCTCGGTGGAGGCTGGCGACGTGATCGGATTCGTCGGCAGCTCCGGCAACGCCCAGGGCTCGCACCTGCACTTCGAGACGCTGCCCGGCGGCAACGTCGAGAACCCGTACCCACACACGCTCGCTGCGTGCGTGCCCACTCCCGAAGAGTTCGCCGCCAACGCCGAGTACGAGGCGAATGCGCTCAACGACCCCGACGTCTGGGAACGATTCGTCCCGACGTCCTGAGCTCCTACGATCGGCTGCGTGAGTACACCACGCGCTGCCCGCCGGGCCTGGGTTCCCGCCGACTCCGAACAACTCGTCAGCAGGATCGCGACCGAGACGGCGTCGAGTGAACCCGATGCGGTGGCCGATCGCATCGGCGCGTTGATCGACACGAACACCCGCATTCACGAACGTGAGTGCATCAACCTCAACCCGGCCGCCAACGTCATGAGTCCCGCTGCCGAGGCGGCGATGGCCACGTCGCTGGGGACGAGACCGTCACTCGGCCATCCCGGCGCGAAGTACGAGATGGGCCTCGAGGCCGTCGAGTCGATCGAAGTGATCGCCGCGGAACTCGCCGCCGAGGTGTTCGACGCTCCGTTCGCCGAAGTGCGAATCGGGTCCGGTGCGCTGGCCAACCTCTACGCCTTCATGGCGACCTGCCGGCCCGGTGATCCGATCATCGTGCCACCCGGATCGATCGGGGGCCACGTCACACACAACGTCGCCGGAGCCGCAGGGCTCTACGGGCTCGACATCCACGAAGCACCCGTCGACGCCGGCCGCTACACCGTCGACGTCGAACGCCTCCGGGAACTCACGAACGAGGTTCGGCCGAAACTGATCACGATCGGTTCCAGCCTCAACCTCACACATCACCCCGTCGGTGCGGTCCGAGCAATCGCAGACGACGTCGGTGCCAAGGTGCTGTTCGACGCTGCTCATCTGTCGGGGCTGATCGCCGGCGGCGCGTGGCCGAATCCGATCGCTGAAGGCGCGCATGTCATGACGATGAGCACCTACAAGAGCCTTGCGGGGCCGCCCTCCGGGCTCCTGGCCACCTCGGACGCGGCGATCGCCGAGCGGGTCGACGCCATCGCGTTCCCCGGGCTGACGGCGAACTTCGACGCAGCGAACACGGCGGCGCTCGCGCTCACGCTGCTCGATTGGCAGCGCGTCGGGCGCGAACACGCCGCTGAGATGATCGCCACGGCCACGGCACTCGCATCGCACCTCCTCGACGCCGGCCTTCCCGTCGTGATCGCCGACGACCGACCCACTCGATCCCATGCCTTCGCCGTTCGAGCCGACGCCACGAACGGCGACGGCCACGCGTTGGCGCAACGCCTCCGCCCGGCCGGATTGCTGACGTCGGGGATCGGGCTGCCCGACGACGCCGGTGACCTGATGGGAGCCATCCGACTCGGCACCAACGAGATGGTGCGCTGGGGGATGACGTCGAGCGACATGGCCACGGTCGCCGGTTTCGTCGTGCGCGCGGTCTCGGGCGAAGAGCCCGCCGACACCGCCAGGGACGTGCAGACGTTCCGCGAACGCTTCGACACCGTCCACTTCTGTCGTTGACACCGGTCGGGCCCAGCACTCACACAGATACTCTCTCGGCGACATGACTGACGCGGTGGACACCTCACGAGGACTCACCGCGGCCCAGGTCGCCGAACGGCGCGCCGACGGGCGGACGAACGACGTGCCGGATGCGCCGGTCCGCACGCTGGGCGAGATCGTCCGCGCCAACGTCTTCACGCCGGTCAACGCGATCATCTCGACGCTGCTCGTCCTGATCCTCGTGGCGGGCTACCCGGCCGACGCTCTCTTCGCCGGCGTCGTCGTCTCGAACTCCGTCATCGGCGTCCTGCAGGAACTCCGCGCACGTCGCACACTGCACCAGTTGGAACTGCTCAACGCTCCGAAGGCCACGGCGCGGCGCGACGGCGCGGACGTCGAACTCGCTGTGAGCGAGGTCGTCGCCGACGAACTCCTGATCTTGAAGCCGGGCGACCAGATCGTCGTCGACGGGAGCGTCGAGTCGGCGGTCGGGCTCGACGTCGACGAGTCGTTGCTCACCGGCGAGAGCGACTCGGTCACCAAGCGACCTGGCGACGACGTGATGTCGGGCAGCTTCGTCTCGTCGGGGTCGGGCCTCTACACGGCAACGGCGATCGGCGCCGACAGCTACGCCGCCAAGCTCGCCGACGAAGCTCGGGTCTTCAAGCTGGCCGACAGCGAACTGCGCACCGGCGTCAACACCATCCTTCGTTGGCTGACGTTCATCATCCCGCCGGCTTCGGCCCTCCTGCTCGTCAGGCAACTCCAGAGCGACGAGGTCGGGCGTTGGCAGAACGCACTGCAGGGAACGGTTGCCGCGGCCGTTGCCATGGTGCCCGATGGTCTCGTGTTGCTCACGAGCCTCGCCTTCATCATCGGTGTGATCTCGCTCGCCCGCCGCAAGGCGTTGGCGAAGGAACTGACCTCCGTCGAGCTGCTCGCCCGTGTGGACACGCTGTGCCTCGACAAGACCGGCACGATCACGACGGGCGCGATCAGTTATGGCGACGTCCAATCGCTCCCCGGTGTCGACCCCGAGTACGTCGCTGCTGCACTGGGCGCGCTCGGCGCCTCCGACCCGAGCCCGAATGCCACGCTCGCAGCGATCATCACTGCGCACCCGGCACCCGACGACGCCGACGGGTGGGTTGCCGATGACATCACGCCGTTCAGCTCCGCTCGCAAGTGGGCGGCCACCCACTTCGAAGGGCGCGGCTCGTTCTACATCGGCGCCCCCGAATTCCTCATCGACCCCGACGACGCCGAGACCCGGGCGCTCGTCAGCGAACGCGCCGACGCCGGAAGTCGGGTCCTCGTGCTGAGCCACAGCGACGGGGAGCATCAGGGCGAGCAGCAGCCCGACGTGCTCATTCCGCTTGCGATCGTCTCGCTCGAAGACACGGTGCGCGACGACGCACCGGAGATCCTCGACTTCTTCCGCACCCAGGGCGTCACCATCAAGGTCATCTCCGGCGACAACCCATCGACGGTCGCCGCCGTCGCTCGGCGCGCCGGCGTCCCCGGTAGCGACTCGGGCACCGACGCACGCACGCTGCCCGACTTCGAGACGGACGCCGAGGCGTTCGCCGACACCGTGGACGGCACCGCCGTGTTCGGTCGGGTCACCCCGCACCAGAAGCGGGCGATGGTGAAGTCGATGCAGTCACGTGGCCACGTCGTCGCGATGACGGGTGACGGCGTCAACGACGTGCTCGCGTTGAAGGATGCCGACATGGGCATCGCAATGGGAGACGGCAGCTCCTCGACTCGCGCCGTTGCGCAACTCGTACTGCTCGACAACCGTTTCTCCACGCTCCCCGAGGTGCTCGCCGAGGGTCGCAAGGTGATCAACAACATCGAGCGCGTGGCGAACCTGTTCATCACCAAGGCGACCTACGCCGTCTTCCTCACGCTGCTCGTCGGCATCGCCGGCTCGCCGTTCCCGTTCCTGCCTCGTCAGCTGACGTTGATCGGCACGTTCTCGATCGGCCTTCCCGGCTTCTTCCTCGCACTGTCACCGAACGAGAACCTCGTGCGCCCGGGCTTCCTGCGGCGCGTGCTGCGGTACTCGATCCCGGCAGGCATCGTCGCCGGCACCGCTGCGTTCATCGTCTACGAGGTCACCCGGCGGATGGACAGCGCCGTGTTGGCCGAAGCTCGGACCGCAGCGACGATCACGCTGCTCGGCGCCGGGCTGATCGTGCTGCTCGCCGTGAGTCGTCCGCTGCACCTGTGGAAGGTCGGCCTCGCTGCGGCGATGGCATCGCTCTACGTCGTGGTGATGGTCGTCCCGTTCTTCCGCGACTACTTCGAGCTCGACCTTCCGGGGCGCGACGCGTGGATCGTGACGATCATCGGCACGGTCGTCGCCGGCATCGGCGTGTGGGTCGTCCCGGCGATCGTCGCTCGCTTCGTCCCCGACGACGACTGACACGGCGCCCTGCGAGGTGCCCCATTCATGTCAGCGTTTCTCGGTCGAACGCCCGGATGAGCTGACGCGAACGGGGACCTTCACGCCTGTGTCAACGCATCTCGAACCTCGGTCCGTATGAGCTGACATGAGCGCCCGAATGGCTCGACGGCGACGATGGTGGTAGAAGTTTGCGATGGCAAACATCACGGCAACCGCAAACGGCGACACGACGACCTTCGAGGTGGAGGACGGAACCCGTCTCGTGCTCGCACTCGAGAACAACGGCATCGACATCCTCCACAAGTGCGGCGGCTGGGCGAAGTGCACGACCTGCCAGGTCACCTTCGAATCGGGGGAACCGTCGGACCGCACGGCAGCCGAGACCGAGTTGGCCGACAGCCGGGATCTCGGCGACGCCCGACTCTCGTGCCAGCTGCTCGCCGAGGGAGACATGGAGCTCACGGTCGCCATGACGTTGTCCACCTCGGACTTCGACGACGCCGGCGACGAGCCCGCCGAGTCGATCACGCCCGAAGACTGAGCACGACGACTCGCGACCGTTGCCGAGCGACAGGTCCGAGGTTCGATTCGTAGACTTCGCGACCGTTGCCCACGTAGCTCAGTTGGAGAGAGCGGTCGCCTCCTCAGCAACAGGTCCGAGGTTCGATTCGTAGACTTCGCGACCGTTGCCCACGTAGCTCAGTTGGATAGAGCGGTCGCCTCCTAAGCGATAGGTCGCAGGTTCGATTCCTGCCGTGGGCGCTCAGGAGTTGACGAGAGGTTTGGGGGCTCGCCAGCCGAAACGGATGGCGGCGAGCCGGACCAGGAACACCACGAGCGCTACAGCGATCGCCACGCCGCCGGAGTAGAAGTCGTTGCGCCACGCAACCACGATGAAGGTCGCACCGATCGCTGCCGGGATCGCATAGAGGCGACTGTCGGGGTGGAAGAGGTGCGGTGCCTCGTTCGCCAGCACGTCGCGGATGATCCCGCCGCCGACGGCCGAGATCACGCCGATCAGCACCGCACCCACCGCACTGGCTTCGAACGCTGACGCTTTCACGGCGCCGGTGACGGCGAACAACCCGAGGCCAGCTGCATCGAACAGCTGCACCGGCGTCCGGAAACGATGCTCGATCGGCGAACTCGCGACGAAGACGATCGCGGCTGCGACGAGCGGGACGACGAGGTAGAGCACGTCGTCGAATGCGGTCGGCGGTGTCGCCCCGAGCACGACGTCGCGGATGATGCCACCGCCGAGCGCTGTGACCAGCGACAGCGCGACGACGCCGACCAGCTCGAACCCCTTGCGCACCGCGAGCAACCCGCCCGACACTGCGAAGAAGAACACGCCGACGAGGTCGACCGAACGCTCGAGGGTCGCGTCCAGCCCGGTGGCGGAATCGACCTGAGCGAGGAGTCCTCCGAACATCGTCGTCGAGGCTACGTGCGCCGTGGCCCGTGCACCGACGAATCAGTCGCTGACGTTCAGTCGGTGACGGGAAGGCAGTCGTTCGCGCAGCCGGTGGCCGAGTTCGCGAAGCCCGGAGCAGCGGACCGGTGGAGCACAGCGCCGCTCGGGGTGAAGCGGATCAGGTGCTTGCCGTCGGGAACCGCTCCGTCCGATGCGTCGACCGTCGTCGCCAAGCCGTCGACGATCAGGCTGTAGCCGTCGTGAACCAGCGGCGGGTAACACAGGGTGACCGTTGCACCCACTGTCGAGTTGCGTGCCGTTCCGGTGCTGACGGACATCAGCAGCGCATCGTCGTCCCACTGGGGAGACAGGCTCACCAGGTGCGGGGTGGCATCAGGACGCACCGTGAGTAGGTACGCCCACGTGTATTCGCTCGTCTTTGCTCGAAGATCAGCCAGTTCGACAGGGATGCTCATGCTTGCAACAGTCAGTTCGGCGAGTGCCGACCCCTGCGGGCGAACACGTAGACCGTCTTCGTGTCGACCCGAACCTGCCCGTCAGCGGTGGCAGCAACGGATACGGAGTAGCGGCGGCCGACAGGGTCGAACGCCTCGGCTCGCACCTTGACGCGACGGTCGTCGACGAACTCGATGTCGTTGGGCTGATCGTTCGCAGCGAGGCCTGAATCGGCTTCGCTGGAGGTCACCGAGACAATCGAGGTGGCGGCGAGGCGGTACCGGTCGGTGAAGCCGAAGGCGTACACGTTACGGAGTCGACCGTTGGTCGGCCAGAGCACTGGAGGGAAGACGTACGTGCGGCCACCCGGCGCCGCATCCAGGCCGAGTCCGACGAGCACCGGATCGTGATCCGACGTGCGGAATCGGTCGGGTGCGTACAGATCGTCGATCTGGGTGTCGCTCTGGAAGTCGGTGTTGTAGTCCAACACCGGCACCTCGTCGGCGTTGATGTGGTACTCGGCAGCGCCGGTGACCTGAGGGACGAGGGACGGCGACGCCAGCGCATAGTCGAGGTAGCCCCACTGACCGTCGAACACGTACGAGTACGGGTTGTCATCGAACACCGGAGCGAGATCGACAAAGCCGGCATCGGCGAACACGCTGATCGGATCCTCTTTCGCATACGAGTTGAGGTCACCGATCACGAGGACGTCGTCGTCGGCGATTCCCGTCGGATTCGAAGCGATCCAGTCGACTTCGGCTTGCGCCGCGAGGGAGCGGGCTGCGTTCCAGCAGCCCTGGCCATCGCCTTGGTCCGCATCGGCTCCAGCTGCTGCGCCGCAACCCTTCGACTTGAAGTGGTTCACTACGACGGTCATCACTTCTCCGGTCCCATCCTCCACGAACGTGGATGCGAGCGCCGGGCGGTTGAGCGTGTCCACGAAGCGCGGGTCGACCGAGGAGTCGAGAATGGCGAAGTCACCGATCGTGGACACCTGGGCGGTGCGGTAGATCAGACCGACTTTGATCACGTCGGTCCCGATCACTCCCGTGTTCACGAAGTCCCACGTGCCGGCTCCGTCGATCTCGTTGAGACCGGCGACGATGTCGGCAAGGGGTTCGACGACGGTGCCGTCGGCGAGTTCGGTGTTCTCCAGTTCGATCAAGCCGATCACGTCCGCATCGATCGACACGAGCGCCGCCAGCAGCTTCGTGCGCTGGCGTTCGAGCTCGACGTCGCTGTCGGCACCACGGCAGTCGTTCTTGCTCCCGATCGGACCGCACAGATCGCGGTCGCCGTCGATTGTCTCATCGATCGTCAGGAAGTAGTTCAGCACGTTGAAGCTCGCAGCCGTCAGTGTGCCGCCGACCTCTGGACGGGACTCGGGACGGGGGTTGGCCGTCATGAACTCGATCGGCACTGTGGCCGGCCGCAGCCGGTAGGCGTTTCCTGATGCTCGGTTTCCAGCCCACGTGTAGGTCATCACGCCGGTCGCCCCGGTGGTGATGTCACCGCCGCGCAGCGGGTTCTCAGCGGTGAGCGGCTGCCCGTTTCCGCCGTAGATGATCGGCTCGGGGTTCTGGAAATTGCTGGTGTCGTCGATGATCAATCGGTTGAGGTCGTTCGCCGCTTGCACAGCCTGCGCGTCGGCACCGGGTTCGGCGACGGCCGTCGGGTTGTCCAAGCGCCCTCCGCTCGATACGACGACCTGGCCGAAGCGTCCGAGTTGGAAGTACTCGGTGGCGGTCAACTCTTGCGGGAACGTGACAAGCATCCCTTCGACCGCCTCGAGCGCATCAGCACTCGCGAGCGGCAAGGTCACGACGGTCGGTGTCACACCGGGAGTCGAAGAACCGTCGCCAGCAGCCAGCACGGTGATCGTCGCGAAGCCGATCTGCGTCTGATCCTGGAACTCCGACACGGTTCCGCTGACTCGGACGAGGTCGCCGAGCGACACCGAGTCGCTCCCCGGGTTGAACACGAACACGCCCTCGGAGGTGAGCGGGTCGGCGTCTGCGTCGGCATCCTCTTCCTGGACATAGAAGCCGGAGAGGCTCGTGCTGGGATCCTCGTAGTCGGCGACGACGACGCCTTCCACCACCACGTCTTCACCGACACACGGGCTCGCAGCACCGGCGCTCTGGATCTCGCTGATGAACGTGACCGCAGGGGCGTCCTCGCATGATCCGACGGGAGGCTCCACGACGCCACCCGAGTTGAGCGTGCCGAATGTGCTGGCCGCAGGGCCGCTCCACACGCCGTCGATCAGTTGTAGCGATTCGCCGATCGAAGTGGTTCCCGTCTCGGAAACGCCCACGTCGGTTGAGGTGAGCGTGTCGGCCGCTCCACCAACCGCGACGATGGTTCCCTCGTAACTGAGGAAGTCCACGACCGCGCCGTCGGGCGCCGAGAGCGCGAATCCGTCCGGAGCGCCGTTCTGCAGGCCCGTGAAGTCGAAGCTCAAAGCACCGAAGCCGTTGCCCTCGTCGTCGATCGCACCGGACAGTGTGACGCTGTCGTAGACGGCGCTGTCGTTGCCGTTGTAGGCCTCGATGACCCAGTCGGTGAGGTCGGTGTCAGCGGGGCCGCTGATCTCGATCGCCTCGCCGACATCGGCGCCGGCGTTGTCGTAGTGGAACTCGGTCACGGCGACTCCGTCGACCGGACCTCCTCCGCCACCGCCTCCGCCTCCGGAACCGTTCACGGCTCCGAACGTGTTGGGTTGCGGACCAGCCCACGTGAAGTCCGCGCGGGTCGTGCCGGCCCCGACCAATTGGAGGCTGTCGCCGATGGCGGTGTTGCTCGGTTCCTCGACGCCGATGTCGGTCGATTCCGCACCGTCGGCGAGCCCACCGACCGCCATGAACGCTCCTTCGTAGCTGATGAACTGGACGACGGCGCCGCTGTTGTCGATGAGTGCGATGCCGTCCGGGGAACCATTCTGGATGCCGTTGGACGGTCCATCCACCGTGACCACTCCGACGCCGTCACCGAGATCCGGAATCGAGATCGGGAGCGCGAGCGAGGCGTACTCGGTGCCGTTGCTGCCGTTGTAGAGCACGACGGACCAGCCGTCGAGCGACGAACCCGCCGGTCCGAAGATCTCGATCGCCTCGCCGACATCGGCGCCGGCATTGTCGTAGTGGATCTCACTGACGAAGATCGTGGCGTCGGGCGGATCGATCGCAGCCACTGGCGGGGCGATCAAAGCAACGCTCGCAGTTCCGAGCGCTGCCGCTACGGCTGCGACCCTGACGCTGCGATGGCGAGTAACGCCCTGATTCGGCACATTACGATGGTTCATCCGTGACTCCTGATTTCGTGGGTGCCCGCATGATGCCGAACCCGACCCACTCCACGATGGCCGATCGGTGAACGGGATGCAAATGATCCGCGACAATCCGGTCGGTTCGTGAGCGACGACGATTGACGACAAACCCGACCCACTTTGTCGGGATTAGCCGATTCGTCGTTACCATCGCGACCTCAGCCCACCATCCCCGATTCTTCAGGAGACTCCCATGGCCGTCCGCCTCGGCGACACCGCACCCGATTTCACCGCCCCCACGACACAGGGCGAGATCAACTTCCACGAGTGGCTCGGCGACTCATGGGGCGTGCTCTTCAGTCACCCCAAGGACTTCACCCCGGTCTGCACGACCGAACTCGGCACCGTCGCCGCGCTCGAAGCCGGAGTTCGACAAGCGCAACACCAAGGTCATCGGCCTCTCGGTCGATCCGGTCGACAGCCACGTCGAATGGGAGAAGGACATCGAGGAGGTCGTCGGCACCGCCGTCAACTTCCCGATGATCGGCGATCCCGACCGGTCCGTTGCCGACAAGTACGACATGATCCACGAGAACGCGAACGACACCCTGACCGTGCGTTCCGTGTTCATCATCGGCCCCGACAAGAAGGTCAAGCTGACCCTCACCTACCCCGCGTCGACCGGTCGCAACTTCGACGAGATCCTGCGCGTCATCGACAGCCTGCAGCTCACGGCCGACCACAAGGTCGCCACACCGGCCAACTGGGTCGACGGCGACGACGTGATCATCAGTCCGGCCGTGTCCGACGAGGACGCCAAGACGCTGTTCCCGGCTGGCTGGGAGCCCATCAAGCCGTACCTGCGCAAGACCAAGCAGCCCAACAGGTAGTCGACGCACGCCCGTCGGCGGGCAGCGACGATCAGAGATCGCCGAAGACCCAGTTGCTTTCGATCCACTGACGGACCGACGGTGCCAGCTTGTCGAGATGGGCACCCGGATCGTCGCGGATCTGCGTTGCGCTGATCGGCACCGCGACACGCTCGGGGTCGACGGTGACCGCCGTTGCCTCGAGCCGTTCGGCGATCCCTGACACGTACGTGTCGGACGAGAACACCGCGTGTGGCCCCTCCTCGTACGGCCAGTGCGAGCGGAACAGGTCGATCCACTTCGTCCACAGCTCTTCGTCGTCCCAGTCGGTGTGCAGCGAGTGACGAACCACTCGCACCTCGGCCGACGGGTGCAGTTCGGCAAGCCACGCACCACGCAGTTCGCCCGGCACGGTGTCGCGCCGGAACGACGAGTTGACGTAGACGACCAGTCGGTCGGTCCGCTCCAACGCCTGCTCGATCATGTGGGAATGACCGAGATGGGGTGGATCGAATCGGCCAACGATCAGGCCGGTGGGGTGTTCGTTCATGAAGATGTGCTCCCTGCCGCTGGAATTCCTACCGCGGCGCTTGCGAGACCGGCGATGACGCGTTTCCACCCGTCACCGAGATGTTCGACTCGACCGACTTCGAGGTCTTCGACCAGTGCTTGGCTGGCCGAGCGGGCGAGTGCGATCGCAGCAGCGTCGCCGGCGTCGCTCGCTGTCCGTCGCGCTCGTGTCAGCCGGTCGCCGGCCATCGCCGGATCCGTTGCGAGCAGGGCGCTCGCCGCGGAGATGTCCGCCAGCACACGATCCAGGTACGTCGACGTCTCGTCGCCGATCACGCGATCGGCGGACTCGATGGCTTCCTGCGCGATCCCCGCCATCGCCGAGGCGAGAGCGGTGACGGCACTGGCGTACGGGCCCGGCTGATCGACATCGAGCAACGTCGCCAGCGCCCGGTCGGGGTCGCCGACCTGGCAGAGGCCCAGCGCCAGGGTCACTCGCGCCTCGGAGCCGCTGGCATGCATGGCGAGCATCCGCTCGAGCGCCACTTCACCGAGCGTCACGGCTCGAGCGCCGAGCCCGAGGTGAGCAGCGGTCCCGGCAGCAGCCATCATCGGGATGGCGAGATCGCCGAACGAATCCGCCATCGACAACGCCTCTTCGAGATTCCGTTCGGCTTCCTGGTTGCGCCCGAGTGCGACGAGCGCACGCATCCTCGGCGCGAGCGCCTGGACGATGCCGAAGCGGTCGTTCAGCTCACGGAATCCGGTCAGCGCTCGCCGCGACAGTTCCTCTGCCTCGGAGAATCGCCCCGTCCAGAGCCGGATCGACGCCATCAAGCGAGTCCATCATCGCCGGCGCCCACAGCTCGCCGAGTTCGACCGCCTCGCGTGCGCACGCTCGTGGCGAGTTCTTCGGCGTCGGCAAAACGGCGCTCGAAGAACCGAACGTAAGCGAGCAGCCCGAGCGCCCAGCCCGAACCGCTCCGGTCACCGAGGTCGTCGAACAACCCCGAGGACGCCGTGAGACGCTCCTCGGCCAGCGCGGTGTCGCCCGACAGGAACGCGACCCACGCCTGATGCTGGCGGATCCACGCGAGCCGACGCCGGTCCTCGAGCGAGTCCGCCATCGATTCGGCTTCGTTGAGGATCCGATCCGCGTCTTCGAGCGATCCGCCGAACACTTCGACGAACCCGCGGTCGCTCAACGAGGTGGCCAGTTCGTGGTCGTCACCGAGTTCTCGGAGGATGTCGACGCTGGCCGTGAGTTGGGTGCGCGCCGTGTCGAGGTCGCCCTGCTGCTGCGCCACGATGCCGAGGAGCCGTCGAGCGATCGCCGTGCGTCGGTCGTCGCCGTCGGCCTCGGCGAACGCGAGCACCTGTTGCGCATCGTCCAGCGCACCGCCCGAATCGCGACGTTCGAGTGTCGCCGTCGCACGGAGCAACTTGAGATCGCTGGCCACCGACGGGTCGGCCTCGACGTCGACCAGTGCAATCGCTCGGGTCGCTTGGTGCACGGCCTGGCTGAACGCTCCGACATCGAGCGATCGTTCCGCCGCCGAACGGAGCAGGTCGACCGCCTGCGCCGCGGCGTCGCCCGGAACGCCCTCGACCGGGCCGATCTCGCTCGACTAGTTCCGCTGCAGACGCCGCATGATGCGCGACCTGGTCGATCGGGGCGAGCTCGAAGTCGAGCATGACCGCAGCGATCCCGGTGTGGCGTTGTGCCCGCGCCGACTTCGTGAGCGTCTGATACGCGACCTCGCGGACCACGTCCGAGCGGAAGTGCCACCAGTGGTCGTCGACGTCCAGCAGACCGTCGTCGACGAGATCGTCGAGGTCACTCTTGACGAAGGTCTGGCCCATCTCGTCTGCGAAACGCTCGAGCGCACTGGTCGGGCCGGTCGCGCCGAGCACCGATGCGTTGTCGATCAGGAGGCGCCGGTTGTTCGGGAGCGAGTCGAGGCGGGCGGCGATCAACGATCGCAGCGAACCCGGCAGAGCTTCGTCGCCCGGGTGATCGCGGGCCACCTCGGCGAGTTGTGTGAGGAACAGCGGGTTGCCACCGCTTCGTTCGAAGAGCTGGTCGATGAGCGCCGGCGCGACCTCGGTGCCGAGCACCGAGACGAGCAGCGCATCGGACTCGGCACGAGTGAGCGGATCCAGTGGCATCCGGATGGTGATGGGGTGATCGTGCGGCGGCGGCCAGTCGACGTCGGCATCGTCGCGCTGAGCGGTGATCATCAGGACGGGTCGCTCCACGAGCGAACGCGACAGAGCGGCCGAGCAGCTCCAGCAACAGCGGATCGGCCCACTGCAGGTCGTCGATCCACACCACGACCGGCGCACCTTGCGAGCGACGGTGCAACCCTTCGACCACGACCTGCATCAGGATCTCGCGCGCTTGGCCGGGCGCGACGCGATCGAGTTCGGACGGGTGACCGAACAGGTGCATCGCACCTTCGATGAAACGGTGGAGCCGAGGATCCGCCGGGTCGAATCCGTACAGCTCCATCCCCTTCTCCTCGACGATTTCGCGCAGGAGAGGCGCTGGAGCGGCGCGGTCCGACCCCATCAACTTGAAGAGAGCATTCGCGATCGGAGCCCACACGTTCGTCTCGCCGTATGGCGCGCACACACCCGAGAAGACGACGGCGTGACGACTCGGGAACCGAGCGAGCGCTTCGTTCACCAGACGCGTCTTGCCGCTACCCGCTTCACCCGACACCGACACGACCGCGCCGTTCCCGTCGGCGACGAGCCCCATCACCGACGACAGCAACTCGCGCTGCGAATTGCGGCCCACGAACGGTCGATCGTGAGGCGACGCCGTCGGGAGGAGTCGATTCAGACGTCCGGTGACCCGCCAGATCTTCTCCGTCTGGTCGCGCCCACGGAGATCGGCCTCGGCCACGAGCACACGCTCGATCGACGGCGACAACTGCACCTCGGTGCTGGACCCCACGTAGATGCCGCCGGGCGGCGCCATCGATTGGAGCCGAGATGCGACGTTCACGACGTCGCCCATCGCGGTGTAGTCGTCGCCGCCCGACACGCGTCCGACCACCACCTCGCCGGTGTTCACGCCGATGCGCAACCGAACCTGCTGTTCGAGATCGGTCTGCTCGTCCACGAACTCGCCCAACCGGCGATGCATCTCGATCGCCGCGCGGACCGCCCGATCCGGATCGTCCTCGTGGGCGACCGGCGCGCCGAACAGCGCCAGGATCCCGTCACCGAGCACCTTGTCGACGGCGACCGCCGAAACGTTCGATCTCGGCGATGAGCAGGGCGAACGCGCCATCGACGAGTCGCTTCACGCGTTCGGGGTCCAGATGCTCCGACAACGTCGTGTAGCCCACGAGATCGGCGAACACGACGGTCACGACGCGCCGCTCCTCGACCGCATCCGGGCGCACCTCGTGCCCGCAGAACGAACAGAATCGTGCCCCCTCAGCGAGGGGCTGGGAGCACGACGACGCATGTCATCAACCGTCGAGCGTACGGCACGTCACCCGCTGGGCGGATGAGAGGACGGTCACGCTTCGCTACCGTGATCGTTCCACCATGCGAGACAAGTCATGACGATGCACGACGCAGGCGGCGCTCCTGGGGCCTCACGTCAGCAGAGCCCGCGCTCCATCGAGTGGATCCGCGCGCATCCGGTCGTCGCCGACGCGATGTTCGGTGCGCTGCTCACCGCGATCACGCTCGCGTTCCATCTCTTCGACAGCGAGATCGAAGACGGCCACGCCCAACTCGCCTGGTGGACGGTCCCCCTCGTCCTGCTCGCAGTCGCACCGATCGCATGGCGACGCATCCGGCCGATCGTCGGTGACGTTGATCGTCACGTTCGCACAGGTCGTGGCATCGTTCGCCGACGTGTTCGGTCCCGAGTTCCTCGGTGTCACCATCGCGCTCTATTCGCTGGGCGCCCACGCGACCGGACGACGTCGCACCCAGACCGTGATCACCGTCGTCGCGCTCGACGTCGACCTGTTCTTCGCCGGGTTGCTGGTCGAGGAACTCACGGTCGGGCTGCTGTTGTCGTCGACGATCCTGCTGATCACCGCCTTCGTCCTCGGCGACAACCTCGGTCGCCGTCGCGAGGCAGCCGATGCGTTGCAGGAGCGTCTCGACCGCGCCGAACGAGAGCGCGAACTGATGGCTCGTGAACGGGTCAACGCAGAACGAACGCGAATCGCTCGGGAACTGCACGACGTCGTCGCTCACTCGGTCAGCGCGATGGTGATCCAGGCCGGCGCCGCCCGTCGCAGCCTCGGCCACTCGCCGGAGAGCGCCCTCACGGCGCTCGGCAACATCGAACGCGCAGGTCGAGACGCGATGAACGAGCTGCGCGGCGTGCTCGGGGTGCTGCGGCGGTCGGAAACTGAAGGCATCGGCGACGCCGATCGCGGTCGACCTGCAGCGACACCTCAGCCGACGCTCGCCGACGTGGCACAGCTCGTCGCGGGAGCGTCGGATCTGCCGATCGTCGCGTCGATCGAGTCCGAGTGGGACGACCTGGCATCGGGCACGGACCTGGCGGGCTTCCGCGTCGTGCAGGAGGCGCTGACGAACGTTCGCCGCCACGCCGGGCCGGTCACGACCGTCGACCTCAACGTCCGCCACGGCCGAGGCGACATCACCATCGAGATCTCCGATGACGGGCGCGGCGCAGCAGCCGACGATGCCGGCTCCGGCTACGGGATCCTCGGGATGCGCGAGCGGGTCGAAGCCGTTGGCGGCCGATTGACGGCAGGGTCACGTGCAGGGGGCGGATGGCGTGTGAGTGCGACGCTCCCCGCTCCGCCGGTGCTCGCCGACACAGCGGACCGGAGTGGGCCGTGATCCGCGTCATGCTCGTCGACGATCAGGCAATGGTGCGCACCGGGTTCCGGATGATCCTCGAAGCCGAAACGGACCTGACGGTCGTCGGCGAGGCGGTCGAACGGACGCGACGCGGTCGACATGGTCGCCAGAGCCCGTCCCGACGTCATCCTGATGGACGTGCGGATGCCGAACATGGACGGCATCGAAGCGTGCGAGAAGATCTGCGCCGTCGACGACCACGCCCGGGTGATGATGCTCACGACGTTCGATCTCGAGGATCACGTCCATGCCGCGCTCCGAGTCGGAGCGAGCGGTTTCCTCCTCAAGGACGCACCGCCCGAACAGCTCGTCGAGGCCATCCGCATCATCGCCGCCGGCGACGCGCTGCTCGCACCGTCGGTCACCCAGATCCTGATCGACGAGGTCGCACGCCGCCCGGTGGGCCAGCCCGATGCGTTCCCGGGCATCGCCGAGCTGACCGCACGCGAACTCGACGTGATCCGCCTCATGGCCTGCGGGATGAGCAACGGTGAGATCGCCACCGAGCTCTACCTGGGAGAAGCCACGGTGAAGACCCACGTCGGCCGGATCCTCTCCAAGCTCGGCGCACGGGATCGCGTCCAAGCCGTGGTTGCGGCCTACGAGTCCGGCCTCGTCACACCTGGCGCCTGACTGGGTCGTTCCGGTTCCGGACCAGACCGACGGACTCGGCCGTTCGGCCGGGCGACGGATCATCCCCGCGGAGGATGTCGTACGACCCGGAAACAGGCAGGATGTTGACCATGACCACCGATCTCGCGCCCCCGACTCCCCCGACCGAATCCGGGGAATCGACGCCAGGACCATCGGGATTCGCCGCCGCTGGAGCGGTCGACGCCACCAAGGTCTACGGCGTCGGCGACGCCGAAGTGCGGGCGCTCGACGGCGTGACCGTCTCGTTCGAGACCGGCAAGTTCACCGCGATCATGGGTCCGTCGGGTTCGGGCAAGTCGACGCTGCTCCACTGCCTCGCCGGCCTCGACTCCTCACGTCGGGGGCGACGTTCGTCGGCGACACGTATCTCGCCACACTCGACGACAAGGCGCTCACCGAACTGCGCCGCACCAAGGTCGGGTTCGTGTTCCAGGCCTTCAACCTCATCCCGACGCTCACGGCCGAGGAGAACATCATGTTGCCGATGATGCTCGGCGGCGAGTCCGGCGACGCCGAGTGGATCGACAACGTCATCACGACCGTCGGCCTCAAGGACCGCATCCACCACCGTCCGAGCGAACTGTCCGGCGGTCAGCAGCAGCGTGTCGCCGTCGCGCGGGCACTCGCGTCGCGCCCGCAGATCATCTTCGCCGACGAACCGACCGGCAACCTCGACTCGACGACCGGCGCCGAGATCCTCGACTTCATGCGGCGCGCGGTCACCGAGTTCGGCCAGACCATCGTGATGGTCACCCACGACCCCGTCGCTGCCTCGTACGCCGATCGGGCGGTGTTCGTCGCCGACGGCAAACTCGACGGCGAACTGCTCGATCCCGACGTCGGAACAGATCCTCGAGCGCATGAAGCAGATCGGCAACTGACGATGGCTGGCTCCACCTCACTCATCGCTCGCAAGAGCATCCGGGCGCGCCTCGGTCGAACGATCGCGATCGTCTTCGCCGTCGTCGCCGGCGTGTCGTTCGTGTCCGGTTCGTTCGTGCTCGCCGACAGCCTGAAGCAGTCCTTCGACGGCCTGATCGAGGACCTCGTCCAAGACGTCGATCTCCAGGTCCGGGGCGTGAACGCCTTCGAGGACGACGATCGTTCGGCGGCGACCAGGAAGCGCCTCCGATCCCGATCGAACTCGCCGACCAGCTCGCCGAGACGTCGACGGCGTCGACGTGGTCGAACCCGACCTCACCGCGAATGCTCAGATCCTCGACGACGAGGGCGACCCGATCGTCGTCACCGGTCCGATGTTCGGTACGCAGTACCAGGACGCGACACGCTCGCCGGGATCGAACTCAAGAGCGGACGAGCGGCGCGGGCCCGGACGAACTGGTGCTCGACAAGGCGACCGCTGATCGCGAGGGCTTCGAGCTCGGCCGACACGTCAGCTACTCGACCGACACCGGCATCTACACGCGGAGCGATGGTCGGCACCGTCGGCACACGCCGACAGCGACAGCTTCCTCGGTGCGTCCATCGTGCCGCTCGACCTCGACACCGCGCTCGACCACTTCGGGGCGGACGGCCTGGTCGACCAGATCAACATCGGGATCACCGACGGGGCGGACATCGACACCGTCGAAGCAGCGGTCATCGAAGCGGTCGCGCAGCGGACGTCGAGATCGTCGACCGAGACGTTCCTGATCGCAGGAGTTCCAGGAGCAGATCGGCGAGTTCATCGGCGTTCTTCGAGACCGGGCTGTTGATCTTCGCGTTCATCACCGCGTTCGTCGCTGCGTTCATCATCAACAACGTGTTCCAGATCACGATCGGCCAGCGACTCCGCGAACTCGCGCTGCTCCGGGCGATCGGCGCGTCGGGCAGACAGGTTCGCCGGATGATCACCATCGAGGCCTTCGGTATCGGTGTGCTCGGCACGATCTCGGCACGATCGCCGGAATCGGCGTCGCCCAGCTGATCGTCCTCGCCTTCAACGCGATCGGCGCCGGCTTCCCGTCGCCCGGGATCGTCATGAAACCGAGCACGATCCTGATCTGCGCGATCGTCGGCATCGGCGTCACGATGCTGTCGGTGATCGTCCCGTCTCGGCGCGCAGCGAAGATTCCACCGGTCGCTGCGATGCGACCCGAGATCGGCTTCGCAGCGATCCGGTCCCGTCGCCTCGTCGTCGGGACCGTCATGACCTCGGTCGGCCTCGCCGCCTTCGCTGCGTCGGACTGTTCGTGTCGCCCGGCGGCACGTTCGGCTTGATCGTTCTCGCAGGAGGCGGCGCACTGCTGCTGTTCCTGGGCGTCGCCAGCGTGTCGGCCACGGTCGCCACGCCGGTCACCCGGATCATCGGCTGGCCGATCGCCAAGCTGTTCAAGACGCCCGGAAAGCTCGCACGCGACAACGTGGCACGTGCGCCACGTCGCACCTCGTCGAGCGCTGCGGCGCTGATGATCGGAGTCGCACTGGTGAGCGCTGCGGCCGTGTTCGCGTCGTCGCTGCGCGAGTCGCTGTCCGCCACGCTCGAACGGGCGGTCACCGCCGACTACATCGTCACGCCTGCGGGCGGCGGTGGTGGCGGTCCCGGGGCGGAGGCTTCCCTCCGATCGTCGTGGAGTCGCTGGCCGCACTGCCGGAGATCGATGCGGTGCGACCCCGTTCCGCGACACTGCGCGGCCGAGCCTGGACGGCGATTCGAAGTTCTTCGCTGCGGTCGAATCCGGCGGCAGCCTCGAAGCTGGTCGACTTCGACAACATCGACGGAGACTTCTCGGATCTGACCGTCAACTCGCTCGCCGTGCACGACGAGGCCGCGGAGAGCGCCGGGCTCGCGTTCGGCGACACCGTTCCCGTCACGTTCCAGAGCGGCGAGACGCGTGACCTCCGCGTCGACTTCATCTTCGCCGACAACTCGCTCGGGCTGAGCTGGTTCGTCGGGCTCGAACTGCTCGACGAGGTCAGCGTCCGACCGTCCGAGCGACGCAGTTCGCCCTGGCTGCTCTCGCCGACGGCGTCGACCCCGCGCTCGGCGACGAGGCGGTCCGCGACGCTTGCCGAGGACTTCCCGCAGGTCAGCATCCAGTCGAACGCCGAGTTCCTCCAGGAGCAGGAGGACCAGATCAACCAGTTGCTGTTCATCATCGCGATCCTGCTGTTGTTCGCGATCGTGATCGCTGTGATCGGCATCTCGATCACGCTGGCGCTCGGTGTGTTCGAACGGACTCGAGAGATCGGTCTGCTGCGCGCCGTCGGGATGAGCCGCAAGCAGATGCGTCGAGTCGGTGCGATGGGAGGCGGTGATCGTGTCGGTCTTCGGCGCGCTCATCGGCGTCGTGCTCGGAACGTTCCTCGGGGTGGTCCTGAGCAGCGCAGTGCCGGACAACGTGATCAGCGATCTGGCCTTCAGCCCAGGAATCATCCTGCTGATCCTCGTCGGTGCCGTCATCGCCGGCCTGGTCGCCGCGTTGTATCCGATGATCAAGGCGTCGAACATGAACGTCCTCGAAGCCATCTCCACCGAGTAGAGGGAGACGCCGGAGGTTCCGCCCGCTCGCCGTGCGACCATGAGATCTGATCTTCCCTCAGCCGACGTCCGCTTCACGCCCATCACCCACGTGCACGATCCACCGTCACGCTGTCAGCGATCCGACGCATCCGCTGTAGCGATCCGCCCGGCACCATCGCTACAGGGTCTCTCAGCCGTGGGCCGCACCCTGTATCGATGGTGCCGGGCGGGAGTGCTACAGGGTCCGGTAGACAGTCGGGATGGCTTTGGATCCTGGACTCTCTCGACGACGACGTGTTGGCGTTCCTGCGGGAGCGCCACCTCGCGACGTTGACGACGTTGCGCGACGGACGGGTCGCCGCACGTGGTCGCGGTCGGATTCAGCTACGACGTCGGACGCCAAGGTCGCGCGGGTGATCACCTGGGCGACGTCACAGAAGGCGGTGAACGCCGGACGAATGCAGGCGGCCGGCCAGCGTGCCGCGGTGTGCCAGGTCGACGGCGGTCGCTGGCTCTCTCTCGAAGGTCGAGTGCGACTGGTGACCGACGCGGCCGGGGTACGCCCGGCATCGACGGGTACGCCGAGCGATACCAGGAGCCGAAGGATCGTGACGACCGAGCCGTCGTCGAGATCGACGTCGACCGGATCCTCGGCCGAGGCTGAAACCCTCCGGCGTCGGATGCCGATCGATGTCGGCACCGGTGACCTTCAGGCGAGATCGCGGTTCCACGGCAGATCGGCCAGGAATCGCTGCGCTGCCGGATGCGGATCCATCACCGGCGTGTCGTCGGGATCGCCGGCTGATGCGTGGATCGAGGTGTGTCTGGCAGCTCGGGCACCAGTAGAGCATCCGACTGTGCTGGCCCATCTGCACACCGTCGATCGAACCCGGGCAGCGGGCGACATCCGCTGCCCGTTGCGGCCGTAGACCGCGAGACCACGCATCTCGTGCGCCGCCGACGGTCGTGATGCCGTGCATGGAGTCGCGCACGCACCGTCGACGCCGCGGTGTTGACGAGGCGAATGGCATCGGACTCGGTGAGTTGGCCGACCGGAGCGAACGGGCTCACACCGGTCGACCACAGCACCTCGCAGCGGTACACGTTGCCGATGCCGAACATGACACGCTGGTCGAGCAGCACGTCGGCGATCGCGGCTGTCGGCGTCCTGGATACGAGCAGCAGCAGATTGACGACGCAGACCGAGATCGGCGTCGGGTCTCGCGAGGTCGGGGCCGAGGCGCCCGCATACCTGGATGACGGCGCTTGTCCGGACGCCGATAGGTCTCGACGTCATTGGCGTTGAAGCAGACGGCGACCCAGTTCTCGTTCTCGATCGACACGTGCATCTGCTCGTACGGGCGACGCCACTTCTCGCCCTGGCGGTACACGTGCCACGAACCGGAACGACGCAGATGCGTGTGCAGGATCATCCCGTTGTCCCACTCGATCTCGAGGTGCTTGCCGTGCGACTCGACCTGTTCGACCGTACGACCTGCTTGCGGGACCGGGCCGATGAGACGAGGCGAGTCGAACCGGGTCATCGGCTTGCCGACCGAGCGCAGTTCTCAGCGCACTCGCAGCTCGATGAATGGTGACTTCCTCCGGCATCCGGACCCTCACCCTACGCGACCTGCCACGAACCAGGTGGGCAATCTTGCGCCGAGATCTACGGGAGTTTGCCCACGTGGGCCAACGCCAGACGGATGAGACGGTCGTGGCCGCTCGTCATCTGCTCGCGCACTTCCGAGCCGACCGCCTCCTCCGGGGTGAACCAGGTCAGGTCGAGCGCCTCCTGCGTCGGCTCGCACTCACCTTCGACCGGCACGACGTAGGCGAGCGACACCGCGTGATGGCGTGGATCGTAGAAACCGGACCGGTCGGGATCGGGGAAGTACTCGACCACCGTGAACGGCGTGGGGTTCGGCGGGACCCGGGGGAACGCCATCGGGCCGAGGTCCTTCTCGCAGTGACGCATCAACGCCTCGCGGACCCGCTCGCCGAAGAGGACGCGGCCGGTGACGATCATGCGACTGATCGTGCCGTCGGCGGCGACGCGGAGCAGCATGCCGACCTCGGTGACGTTGCCGAGCGAGTCGACGCGGACGGGCACGGCATCGACGTACACGATCGGGACGTTGGCTCGCACGAGTTCGAGGTCGTCGTCGGACAACCAACTGGTCGAGGTCTGGGTGTTGCCGTAGGAATCGGTGTCGGTGTCACTCACGGTGACGATGATCCCACGTTCGAGCCGGGTGCACGCGGACACGGTCAGGTTTGTGTCGGGCACCAACCTGACTGCGTAGCCTGCGCCCGATGGACGTGTTCGTGGATTCCGAGACCGCCCCGCTCCGATCGGTGATCGTGGGATACCCGGACAACTTCTTGCAGGTCGATCCGGAGATCATCAACGAGACGCAACGCCAGTACTACTTCGGGCCGGACGCGCCGACGCCGGAGGCGGTGACCGCGCAGCTCAACGGGTTCATCGAGGTCCTCACCGCCCGCGGCATCGACGTCCACCAGCCTCACCCGCTGCCGTATCTGCCCGACCAGATGATGACCCGCGACATCGGGGTCGTGATCGGCGACACGTTCGTGGTCACCACGATGGCGGCGCGGAGCCGACGCCACGAGTGGCGCGGCTATGCGCATCTGTTCGAGCACTTCCCTGAACACGTCAAGGTGTTGTTCGGGCCCGAGGATCTGGTCATCGAGGGCGGCGACGTGATCGTGGACCGCGGCAAGGTCTTCGTCGGGATCGGCCAGCGCACGACGCTGGCGGGCGCCGCCTGGCTGATGCAACTGGTCCCCGACTTCGAGATCGTCCCGATCAACCTCAACGGTCTCGACGACGGCGAAGACGTCTTGCATCTCGACTGTTCCTTCCTGCCGGTCGGCGACGGCCACGCGCTGATCTACCCGGACGGGATGGCCGACATCCCTGCGGCGCTGCGCGAGACCTACGACCTGATCGAGGTCACACGCGAGGAACAGCAGATGCTCGGCACCAACGTGCTGTCGCTCTCGCCGGATTGCGTGGTGTCACGCGAGGACTCGACCCGGATCAACGCCGAGATGCGCGCTCGCGGCATCGAGGTCATCGAGCTCCCGTACTCCGAACCCCCCAAGACCGGCGGCAGCTTCCGCTGCTGCACGCTCCCCGTGCACCGGGCATTCTGATGGCCACCGAGGACGGCACTCGCTGGGACGCCCGTTACGCCGATGGCGACCGTGCCGTCGCCCCCGCTCCGCCGGACGCCGTCGCCGCCGCAGGCCTCGTCGACCGGATCCCAGCGACGGGCCGAGCACTCGACGTGGCCTGCGGGCTCGGTCCACAGACGATCTGGATGGCTCAGCGCGGACTCGACGTCACCGCACTCGACGTATCGCACGAAGCCGTACGCCGCGTCGACGACGCTGCCGGCCGACACGGGGTGGACGACCGGATCGACGCCATCGCCATCGATCTCGACCAGGGCCTCCCGAGCGACCTGGGCGAGTTCGACGTCATCGTCTGTCAGCGATTCCGCGCGCCACACCTGTACGAATCACTGATCGAGCATCTCCGACCGGGCGGCTGGCTGATCATGACGGTCCTGTCGGAAACCGGCGCTGTCGATCCCGGCGAGTTCCATGCGCCGCCGGGAGAGCTCACGCTGTTCTTCGACCGGCCGGGCTGCACCCTGGTCGCCCATCACGAAGCCGACGGCCAGGAGTCGATCATCATCCAACGCTCGCGCTGACGCCGGCCGAACGTGGGTCCTGCGATTCACGTCAGCCCAACTCGGCGCTTCGCCGACGTGCGCTGACATGAACGCTGCGCTTCGCCGAGGTCGAACAGCAGCGGCGTCGGCGGTTGCGTGCGTCAGGTCTCGGCGTGTGCGATGAGGACATCGCGGAGCGACTGGTCGTCGGGGCCTGCGGTCGTGGTCGACATGAAGTCGAGCAGCGCTGCGGTGAAGACCTCCGGTGCTTCGACGTGCGGGAAGTGGCCGACGCCCTCGAGGATCTCGAGACGGCTGTTCTCGATCGCCTCGTGGGCACGGATGCCGTGTTCGACGGGGATCACGCCGTCGTGGTCGCCCCACACGATCATCATCGGAACGCGCGCCGCGAGGTAGAGCCGATCGGTCGCGTCTGACCGTCTGGCCGCCCGGCTCGATCACACCGCGCATCGTCTTGACGAACGCCTGGCGGTTCTCGGCGCCGGCGAGCGACGCGTAGGCACGCCACATCTCGCCGAGTCGCTCGGAGCGGATGTTGCGGCGGCCGAGGAAGCGGCCGACATCGCTCGCACGGTCGACCACGAAGCCCGGGATGCCGAGCGGCATGAGGTACTCCGCACCCGGCAGCGACAGCATCCGCAGCAGCGGCGACACCTCCCGACCGAGACCGCCGGACCCGACGAGCACGAGACGGTCGATGAGGTGCGGATACTGGTACGCCAGCTGCATCGCCACACCACCACCGAAGGAGTGGCCGACGACGCTGACGCTCGACACGTCGAGCATCGCGAGCATGTCGCGCAGACCACTCGCGAACGCTCCGAGCGAGTAGTCGCCGCGCGGCTTGGCCGACTCGCCGTGGCCGAGCAGGTCGGGAGCGATCACGTCGTGACTGGCGGCGAGGTCGTCGATGATCGTGTCCCATGTCTTCGAGCTTCCGGCGAGCCCGTGGATCAGCAGGAGCGGTTCGTTGTCCGGGTCG
This sequence comes from Ilumatobacteraceae bacterium, assembly GCA_963797925.1. Classification (GTDB taxonomy): domain Bacteria; phylum Actinomycetota; class Acidimicrobiia; order Acidimicrobiales; family Ilumatobacteraceae; genus Ilumatobacter_A. The sequence goes on from CAWCQZ010000005.1 coordinate 855,306, forward strand.
CCGGCGCGGCGGTAGCTGACGTCGTGGCCGTGGATCGTCACGTGTTGCAGCGGTTGGCGACGTCCCATCCGGTCAGTATCGCCGGTTCGGTCGACCGAGCACCTACGCTCCGCGACGAACTCGGATGGACCGTACCGGGTCCGCCATGCGGAACGATTCCACCATTCGGAACAGCGTGGTACGGTCCCGCCACCGACTTTCTCGAGGGTGATGGAGAGGATCAGCAATGGCGCTGGCAGCACGTATGGACCGACTGGGCACGGAGACGGCATTCGCTGTCTCACTCGCTGCTGCCGACTGGGCGGCGAAGGGAAACCGCGTCTACCCGTTCCACCTGGGAGACATCGACCTCGCCACGCCGGCGAACATCGTCGAGGCCATGAACCGGGCGATCGCCGACGGAAAGACGGGGTACTGCCCGGCCGCCGGCGTCCCCGCGCTGCGCTCAGCACTCGCAGAGAACATCGGAACCGACCGCGGATGGAGCTCCAGGCCGAGAACATCGTCGTCCAGACCGGCGGCAAGCCGGTGATCACCAAGTTCGTCCAGACACTCGTCGACCCCGGTGACGGCGTGCTCTTCCCGAACCCCGGCTACCCGATCTACGAGAGCCAGGTCGAGTACTACGGCGGCACGCCACTGCCCTACCGGTACATCGAGACGCCGACCGGTTTCGCGATCGACCTCGATCAGCTGCGCGAACTCGCACCGCACGCGAAGGCGCTGATCTACAACAACCTGCAGAACCCGCTCGGCTGCGAATCGTCGACGGACGAGATGCAGGCGATCGCCGACCTGGCGATCGAGCACGACCTGTGGGTGCTGTCCGACGAGGCGTACTTCGAGATGCGCTACGCCGGAGAGTCCACCTCGATCGCAGCGCTGCCCGGCATGGCCGAGCGCACCGTCATCCTCTACACGTTCTCCAAGAAGTTCGCCATGACCGGGTGGCGACTCGGATGTGCCGCAGCCCCGATCGAAGTCGCCACGATGATCGCCAAGATCAACACCAACGACGAGTCGTGCACGACGCACTTCGTGCAAGAGGCCGGCGTCGAGGCGCTGCGCGATCCATCGGGTGCAGCGCCGATGCTCACCGAACTCCAGCGGCGTCGCGACGCGGCCGTCGCGGCGATCGCCGGCATCCCCGGCGTCTCGTGCGCGACACCGGACTCGACCTTCTATCTCTTTCCGAACGTGACCGTGGCCATGGCGATGACCGGCTTCACCGACGTCGGCGACTTCGCCGACCGCCGCACTCCACGAGACGGGCGTGTCGTTCTGCACGCGACGTCACTTCGGGAGGCCGCAGCCCGACGAGGAGCAGCAGTACATCCGCTTCGCCTACTCGGGCATCGGCGTGGACGACATCACCGAAGGACTCGGCAAGCTCGGCGACTGGATCGGGTCGGCGTCGTGAGCGGCTCGCGCCGGCAGTACAGCGAAGATCGTCGTCACCGGGCGGATCCCGGACTCCGGCCTCGAGATCCTGCGCGCCGCCGGTGACGTCTGGGCATGGACCGACGACGAGCCGGTCCCGACCGATGTCCGCGATGCACAGCTCGCCGACGCCGATGTCGCAGTGACGCTGTTGACCGACACGGTCGACGACGCGTTCCTCGCCGCGGCGCCCGAATTGCGGATGGTCGCGAACGTCGCCGTCGGCTACAACAACGTCGACGTCGCAGCCTGCACCGCTCGCGGCGTCACGGTCACCAACACGCCTGGTGTCCTGACCGATGCAACCGCGGATCTCGCGATGGGTCTGTTGCTGATGGTGACGCGCCGCCTCGGCGAGGGCGAGCGCCTGATCCGTTCTGCGACTCCGTGGAAGTGGGGCATGTTCATGATGCTCGGCACCGGCGTCCAGGGACGACGACTCGGGATCATCGGCATGGGCGCCATCGGCGAGGCCATGGCCACTCGTGCCGCGGCGTTCGGCATGGAGATCGTGTACCACAACCGCTCGGCGGTCGACGCTGCGACGGAGGAGCGCCTCGGCGCGTCACTCGTGACCCTGGAGGAACTGTTGTCGACCAGCGATGTCGTCTCGCTGAACTGCCCCTACTCCGAATCGACGCATCATCTGATCGACGCCGCCGCGCTCGCCTCGATGCGCAGTGACGCCTTCCTGATCAACACCGCTCGCGGACCGATCGTCGACGAAGCCGCCCTCGTCGATGCGCTGCGGAACGACACGATCGCCGGGGCGGGCCTCGACGTGTTCGAGAACGAGCCCACCGTGCATCCGGGTCTCATCGAGCTCGACAACGCCGTCATCGTTCCGCACCTCGGCTCCGCCACGGTCGAGACGCGCGGCGCAATGGCCGACCTCGCAGCGAACAACGTCGCCGCCGTCCTCGCCGGCGACGCGCCGCTGACCGCCGTGAACTGATGACGCAACGGGAACAGCCGGTCGCAACCGGCGGTTGCACCCGTCATGGAGATCTCCGACGCCATCGAATTCGTGCGCGACAAGCGCAACGGCATGCTGATCACCGAGAAGTCCGACGGGCGACCGCAGTCGTCGAACATCGCGTTCCGGGTCGATGACGATGACCGAATCGTGATCTCGGTGACGAACAGCCGTGCCAAGACGAAGAACCTCGAACGGCGTCCGATCGCCTCGCTGCACGTCAATCGCGACGACTTCTGGGCGTATGCCGTGATCGAAGCCGACGTGGAACTCACTCCGGTCGCGACCGAGCCGGACGACGACACGGTCGACCAGCTCGTCGAGTACTACCGCGCCGTCGCAGGTGAACACAGCGACTGGAGCGAGTACCGAGCGGCCATGGTCGAGGAAGGCCGACTGCTGCTCAAGCTCACCGCGACCCACGCGTACGGCATGCTCGACCGGTGACGATTGACCGGTCGGCGATCGGGGTAGTCCTGCCGCATGATCGGCACACGCACCATGGCACGTTCACTTCTTGCTTCGGCGTTCGTCGTGCTCGGCGCCAAGTCGCTGCAGCGATCCGGTGACCTCGCAGGTGTCGCCGAGCAGGTCACCGACCCGCTGACCGACGCCGCCGGTATCGACACGAGCACCGAGAAACTGGTGCAGATCAACTCGGGCGTACAGATCGCCGGAGGTGCGCTGCTCGCACTCGGCATCGGCGCCCGGCCCGCCGCGCTGGCACTCGGGGCGTCGTTGATCCCGACCACACTCGCCAGCCACCGCTTCTGGGAATCCGAGACGCCCATGCAGAAGGAGCTCGACACGATGGGCTTCGTCAAGAACGCTGCGATCCTCGGCGGTCTGCTGTTCGCGGCACTCGACACCGGCGGACGACCCTCCGTGTTCTGGAGCGGCCGGAAGGCAGCCGTGAACGCCGCCGATGCGGTCTCGTCGGCGGCGCAGCAGGCGTACTCGACCGTTTCGACCTGAGCAGCCAGCCCGAGACCCCGGCCGACCCAGTCGACGTCTTCGACGTGACGTTTCAACGCAGACCCTGCGAATTTGACAGAGTGTCGTCGTGCCTTTGACCGGAGCGGCGGCGGCCCGCCTCTATGACGACCACGTGGACGCCGTCCACGCGCTCATCACGAGACGTGTCGGGCCGGTGGCGAGTGCCGACATCGTCGCCGAGACCTTCGAGCACGCACTGCGCTCATGGGACCGCTTCGACCAGGACCGCGGGACCGAGCGACTCTTCCTCTTCGGCGCAGCCGCCGCAGTTCTCCGCAGCCACAGCGCCGCCGAGCGCGAGTTCCTTCGGACCCTGGGGGTTCGCAACGACCTGACCTCGTCGATCACCGTCGATCCGTTGGTGGGCAGGCAACGGACCCGATCGCCGCGGGTGGTCACCCACGCCGCCAACGAAGACCTGCTGGGTGGGTCGGATCCGATTGTCGCCCCGACCGGTTCGGCACTCATGGTGGCCATCGCAGACCTGTCTCCCGACGACCGCGACATCGTGTTGCTGTCGCTCTGGGAGTCCTGCCCCCAGGCGGCGATCGCCGAAACGCTCGACCTGTCGGTGGGCGCCGTTCGCTCGGCGCTGGGTCGGATCCGACGTGAACTGAAGACGGCGACGACGACGGCCAAGGGTCGCCCGTGAACGTCTTCGACGAAATCCAGGGGTCACGCCCCGAGGTCGCTCCGATGCCCCTCGCGAAACGACGGATGATCCGCGAGACGCTGTTCGGAATCGGCCACGACGACGCGACGCGCACCATCACCAGGCGCTCCGAGAGCGGCGCCGTGGTGTCGACGGCTCCACACGGCACGCGGCGTCCGATCCAGAAGCGGTCGCGCCCTGCCGGATCGCTTGCGAAGCTCGGTGCCGGACTCCTCGTGTTCGCTGTGCTGGGCGCTGTCGTCTGGTCGTACTCGACTCGTGACGACGACACGGTCGAGTCCGTCGAGTCGACGACGTCCACGACGAGCACGACCACCACCACGTCGACCGTCGCGCCGACGACCGCGCCGCCGCTCGTACGAACGGGCGTGAGCGCAGGCGTCCCGCTCGCGTTGCCGCCCAGCCTGCTTCCGGTCGACGAGGTGACCGTCGCTCCTGGCGCACCAGGCAGCAGCTCGGTGATTCTCGGCGACCCGGAGGGTGCCGAGATCTGGATCGCCGAGTTCGACGGGGAAGCGGCCGATCCGTCAGGGCTCGACGTTCGACAGATCGGCGGCATCGGTGTCGGGGTCGAACGCGATCGCGAGCCCGATGCGCTGGGGTCGTACCGGCCGCAGGTGCCCTGCGGGTTCGTGATCCTCAACGACGTGCCCGGCCAGCCACTCGACCGCCAGCCGATCGTCGATCTGTTCTCCTCCATGTCGATCGACGGCGACGCCACCATCGACATCTCCCTGCCGACCGATTGGTCGGTGTTCTCGATCGGAGAGTCGAGAACGACGTACTCCGTCCAGTTCCAGGTGCCCGCTACCGGCGCGGATGCAGCAGCAGGGGCGACCGCTCCGATCCGCATCGCTCAGGTACCGAACGGATCATTCGCTCAACTGATGTTCGGCGGCCGCCAGCTCGATCCGATCGACTTCCTCGGAGGCCCGGCGTTCATCGACGTGGGCGCGGCCGACCCGGCACTCGTCAGTGTCTTCTGGAAGGACAGCACGACGGTGTTCAACGTGAGTTCGAGCGAACTGGGGCTGGCCGACCTCGAGTCGTTCGTGGAATCGCTCGAACCGGTGGACGCGGACGCCTGGAACACGCGGTTCGGCACCTCGGAACCCGATGCACCCACCGAGCCACCGGCTTGTGCACCGCAGCCGAACTTCGGTCCCACGCTCGCCCCCTGACGTCGAAGCGTCGGGCGTGCACAGCACTGTGCGATCGGTCACGGTTTTAGTACTGAATGAAATGGGCACGTTCAACGCATGAGCAGTACCACCATCATTCTCGTCGTCACTGGCGCAGTGGTCTTCTTCGGTCTCGTCTTCGCCGCCGTCAACCTCGCTGGAACGCGATTGACCGGTCAGCAGATCCAAGAGGACCCCGACGTGCGCAAGAGCGTCGATCCTGAACTCCGCGACGACGACTTCCCCGTCAGCGCCGACTACTGAGTCACCGGCTGGCGATGGTCACACGTGGTCATCAGAGCTGGACGAGCCCACGAGATAGTCGCTGATCTGCGTGTCGTCGGAGCCGAGATCCGTGTAGTTGTCGGCCGTTCTGGCGCGCATGTAGGCGCGCCATTCGAAGGGCCGGTACCGAGCGTTGCCGTCGATCAATTCGTCGAGCGGCGCGATGACCGCGTCTCGCGCTGGATGCAAGAAGTACGGAATGCTCATCCGGTCCGATCGCGTCATCGGCACGACCCGGTGCACCGCCGCTCGGTAACGGTCGTTGGTCCAGACCTGCACGCTGTCGGCGAGGTTGACGACGACGGTTCCCGGCACAGGGTCGACATCGATCCATTCACCTGACCGAGCCTGCGTCTGGAGTCCCCCGGTCTGGTCCTGGAGCAGCAGGGTGACGACTCCGGGGTCGGTGTGATGGCCGAGTGCGTTGTCGCCCAACTCGATCAGTTCGATCCGCTCCCCCTCCGGAACAGGGTCGCCGACCGGGTAGCGGTTGAGGCGAACCGAACTGTTCGCTCGGTCGCCTGCGAAGCGGAGCCCGTCACTCGGATCCAGTCCGAGGGCGCAGTGGACGATCTCGACCGCGGTGGTCGACAGATCGCTGAACGCGTCGTAGAAGTCCGCGAGGGTCGCTCGGAAACCGTCGGGGCCCGACGGCCAGCGGTTGTTGCGGTCGGCCGACGCGAAGCCGGGGTCGGTGAAGTCGAACACCTCCTTGTGATCGCGTTTGCGCTTGGTGAGTTCGCGGTCGTACCACCCCAGCGGATTGTCGCCGTCGCGCTGGACACCGGCCTTGATGTCGCGGTCGCCGTCGAAGAAATTGCGAGCGGCAGCCCAGGTCGCCTCCACGATGGTGTCGAGACCGTGGCCGGCGATCAGGAAGAACCCGTGGTCTCGACACGCGGCGTCGAGCGCATCGAGTTGCCCGTCCAGTGATCGGCTGACATCGATGACCGGAACGGGCGGCGTGCTCATGTCGCCAGTCTGACGGCTCGGCAGCTCACGGCGCCAACCGCATCGGCTCGTCGTGACTCAGATGTCGGGACCGACCAGGCCGACACCGAGGATCCGTGCAACTCCCGGCCAGAGCAGGTCGGTGATGTCCGCGGCGATGTCATCGACGGTTCGAGCGTCGTGGTGATCGGTCTCGCGTTCCACGTCGATCCACATCAGCGTGACGGTCTGCAGTGCGCCGACGATGGAGTGCGCCCACGTGAGCGTCGACGTCGCCGACGCGGTCGATCCCGCTGCGACGTGCGCACCAGCGAACACGTCGATCAGTTGCTGCGCCGACCGGTCGATCCTCGAGCGCAGCGAACCGGTCCGCTGCCCCGTGGAGTTGACGAACACGTACAGATTGCAGTCGGCGTCGACGGCGTCGAAGTAGGCCCGCACCGCCGCTGTGAAGTTCTGGCGCGGATCATCGACCGGCACCGACGCGGCACCGACCGCTCGACCGATGCGGTCGACGAGCACGTCGGACAGCGCATCGACCACCGCTGCTTTGTCCCCGATCGTGCGGTACAGGATCGGCTTGGTGACCCGGGCTTCGGCTGCGATCTGCTCCATCGTGACCTCGGGGCCGATCGATGCAACCGCCCGCTCCGCCGCTGCAATCAATTGATCACGGTCGACGAGCACGGCGCCGCCCTTCGGTCGCCCCGGCCGTCGCCATTGCGTGTGCGCTGCTGTGGCAGGTCCTGTCACGCCTCGACCGTAGCGGACCAGCAGAATTATTTACTCCAAGTAACTTTCTCGCATGCGGCAATGTTACGTTCGTCACATGACCATCGAATCGCTCGCACCGACCGACGCTCTCCCGTGGCACCTGCGGAACAACTGGGCACCCGTACTCGACGAACGCACCGACGTCGACCTGCGCGTCGACGGCGTGATCCCGCCCGAACTCGAAGGCACCTACGTTCGCACCGGGCCGAACCCGGCATCGGGTACGTCCGACCATTGGTTCTTCGGCGACGGCATGTTGCACGGCGTGCGCATCGCCAACGGCAAGGCCGAGTGGTACCGCAACCGGTTCATCCAGACACCGAACATCTCCGACCCACTCGATGATCCCATGGCCGGCATGGGCGACCTCACGCGCGGCACCGGTAACACCCACGTGATGCAACACAACAAGCAACTGCTGTGTCTCGAAGAGGGACACTGGCCCTGGACGGTCGACAGCGAACTCAACACGCTCGGCCACCAGAACTACGGCGGCGCACTCACCTGCTCGATGACCGCCCACCCGAAGGTCTGCCCGATCACCGGGGAACTGATCGCGTTCAGCTACCTCAATCCCGAACCGCCGTTCCTCAACTACATCCGAGTCAGCGCCGAGGGCGAACTGCTCCAGCTCGAGGGCATCGAACTGCCGAACATGGTGATGATGCACGACTTCAACGTCACCCAGAACCACGTGGTCTTCATGGACCTCCCGGTCTGCTTCGATCTCGCCGCCCTCGAGACCGGCCTGCCGTTCATGTTCAACCGCGACGCCGGCGCCCGGCTCGGCGTGATGCCACGCAACGGCACCAATGCCGACGTCCGGTGGTTCGAGATCGACCCGTGCTACGTCTTCCATCCGGTCAACGCTCACGAGGACGGCAACAAGATCGTGCTCGACGTGTCTCGACAAGCCGAAGCCTTCGGCTCGAGCAACGACGACTACGCCGAGGTCGGTCGACTGTGGAAGTGGACGATCGATCTGGACACCGGCGTCGTCACCGAAGAGCAGGTCGACGATCGGCCCGGCGACTTCGGTCGGGTGAACGACCGGATGGTCGGGCTCGACGCCCAGTTCGGCTACGTGATGGCGATGGCCGGCGAGGGCAACGCCGAAGAGCCGGTCTACGGCTCGGCGTTCTGGAAGTACGACCTGCGCAGCGGCGCCTGCACCGAGCACCAGTTGGGCAGCGGGGTGCGCGGCGCCGAGCCGGTGTTCGCCCCCGCCGACGAAGCGGGCGGCGCCGAAGACGAGGGCTGGATCATCAGCATCGTCCACGACACGAACTCCGACCATTCCCGCCTCGTCATCATCGACGCGCAGAACTTCTCGGCACCACCGGTCGCCACGATCCACCTCCCGCGCCGTGTCCCGTACGGTGCTCACGGCAGCTGGGTGCCCGACAGCGCCATGGTCTGAGAGAAGCGCTCACCCGATCAGCACTCGTCGTGCACGTAGTCGCTCGACTCCGGCGTGGCGACGAGCAGGTCGCGACGGACGACCGACGAACGATCACCGACCGTCGAGCAGGCGGTGGCGAAGCCGTCGTCGGTGTACTCGATCACGACGATGGCGTCACCGAACACGTCGGCGAACCGACCGCACTCGTCGAAGGCACCGCACTCCTCGACGACGGCGAAGTCGAAACCGATCACGTCGAGTGACACCTCGGCCCCCAGGTCGGCGGTGTTCTTCTGCGCAACGGCCATTCCCAGCGCATGGGCCCGATCGGTGATGATCGTCGCGAACGCAATGGAGTCGGACCGGTCGAAGGGGAGGCCGTCGAGACGGGTCCATGAGTCGAGGTTGTCGTATTCGACGGCGTCGAACCCCTTGTCGGCGCACACCTGGATCATCGGGTCGAGGTGGTCAGCCGCTGCCGTGCGTTTCGCCGAGGTGCTGATGTCGACGAGGAATTCGCCCGCCCAGTCGGGGTCGTCCTCGAATCCGGTGAGCACGAGACTTGCAGGCCAGTTCGACCGTTCGTCGGGTCGATCGAGCTCGTCGTCGTCGTCCTGGGTCTGGAACGCGTTGACGTAGCAGATCGAGTAGCCGCCGGGCAGCGCCGAACCGATGAACCAGTCGCGAGCGACCACGCCGCCACCTGAGGGAGGCGGGTAGTCACCGCCGATCTGGTAGTCGAACGGCGTGTTCGCCGGAAGCGCCCGAACGGTGCCGGACACCTCGGGTGCGTCAGGTGACTCCGGCGCCTCGGCGTCGTCCGTCACGCGATCGGCCCGGATGGTGGAGAGGATCACGACGCCGGCCAGCAACACGGCCGCGCCTGCGAGAACGACGGTGATGCGACGAGGACCCGTGGACATGGATGCAACGTAACGACACGACATCAGCACGGTCGGCAGTGGGGAAGGCAGCACCGGAAGTGTCATGATCGTCTGATGCCCACCATCGAAGTGAACGACATCGAGATCTGCTACGAGAGCTTCGGCCCGGACGACGCCCCGGCGCTGCTGCTCGTGATGGGCCTCGGAGCGCAGATGACGCTGTGGAGCCCCGGCTTCGTCTCGGAGTTGCTCGACCGAGGATTCCGGGTCATCCGCTTCGACAATCGCGACGTCGGGTTGTCGAGCAAGACCGCCGGAGACCCGCCGGACGTGATGGCGCTGTACGCCAAGTCGATCGCCGGCGAACCGGTCGACGCGCCGTACACCCTGTCGACGATGGCCGACGATGCGGTCGGCCTGCTCGACGCACTCGGTGTCGAGGCTGCGCACATCGTGGGCGCATCGATGGGCGGCATGATCGTGCAGATGATGGCGATCGAGCATGCCGACCGTGTGCTGTCGATGACGAGCATCATGTCGACCACCGGCGCCACCGATGTCGGGCAACCCGACCCCGCTGCGATCGGCGCACTCCTGGCCCCGCCCGCGACGAACCGGGAGGATGCCATTGCGTCCAACGTGACCACGTCGCGGATCATCGCCGGATCGCTCTTCGACGAGGACGAGGCGCGTGCACGTGCTCGCGAGGGCTACGACCGGTGCTTCCATCCGGCAGGCCCTGCGTTCCAGATCGCCGCGATCGCTGCGACCGGCGACCGTACGGAACGGCTGCGTGACCTGCAGGTCCCGACGTTGGTCGTCCACGGACGCGAGGATCCGCTCGTCACCCTGTCCGGTGGCGAAGCGACGGCCGCTGCGGTCCCCGAGGCCGACCTGCTCGTGTTCGGCAAGATGGGCCACGACGTGCCGCGCAGTACTGGTCCCGGATCGCCGACGCCATCTCGGGCCTCGCGCTCGCCGCTGACGCCGGCTGACGCTCAGATCAGCTGGCGGGCGGCTTCGACCTCGTCGTTCGACGGCAGCAGCCGGTCGAGGTCCTCGTCGTCGACCTCGCCGCCGTCGATGAGTTCACGGAGCGCATCGGGGATGACCTCCTTGTCGACGATCACCAGGAGTTCGCGGCTGACGACCGACTCGATGTCGGACGACGGTCCGGCCGGCCACGGCCAGTTGGTCTCCGTTCCGCGAGCACGCTCGACCGGCGACCACACCACCGCGACGATCCAGCTGAAGAGCCAGTAGAGGACCAAGCCGACCGCGGCGATGATCGTGGCGGGAAGCGCTGCGACGACGCCGAGCACGAAGATCGCGAGCAGCTGCAGGATCTTCGCCGGCAGGCTGGGGCCGAGCTTGCCGAACCGGCCCGCGAAGGTCGCTGTAGCTCGCACGGCGAACCACATCAACGATCGGGTGAGCGCCGGAGCTCCCGTTTGTCGGAGCGCTCGACGGAACACGCCGTCGGCGTGCCAGGGGTCGACTCGCGAACCGACCTTGCGCTGGGACTCGCGCCAGACCGCATCGTGGAGCACAGCAGCCTCGGCGTTGCGGCCGGCGTTGTCGAGCAACCAGCGGACCGGCTTGGGGATCGAGGCGAAGTCGGTTCGGAAGTCGGAGCGGATGATGAAGAACTCCCACTCGCCTTCCCACACCAGTGGCTTCGTCAACCGCCAGTCCTTCTGGTCGACGTGGGCGACGTGCAATGTGGTCCGGAACATTCATCCATCATTCATCACCCGACGGTCACCCGGCCCGGTTTTCCGGTGGTGGTTCAATCGTCGTAGGCGTCGTGGCGACGCAGCCACCCCATCGAGAAGTCGAGTTGGGCCTCGTCGCGACCCTTCGGCGTGAGATCCAACATGTGATACGTCCCGTTCAGCATGTCGAGGCCTCTCGCGAACGTCTGGTAGCTGAGCAACACGCTTCCCTCGTCGGTGCGGTTGAAGACGCTGATGCCCGGCATCTCGTCGCCGTGAACAGGTGAGGTCCCGAAGTTGTACCGGGCGGTTCCGTCGGCCATGTCCTCGGCGCGGAAGCTCACGCCCATGTCGAAGTTGAAGTCGCTGCCGCTCGATGAGTACCAGGGGAACGACCAACCCATCCGCGTCTTGTACGACTCGATCTCGGCCAGCGACCCTCGCGACACCGCCACGAGCGTGGTGTCTCGAGCCGCCAGATGAGCGACGGTTCCGTCGTAGCCATCCGCCCAGAACGAGCAGGACGGGCATCCCTCGTCCCACCCCGGGCCGAGCATGAAGTGGTACACCAACAGCTGGCTTCGACCCTCGAAGAGGTCCGACAGGGTGCGTGGCCCGTCATCGGATTCGAAGCGGTAGTCCGCATCGACCTCGACCCAGGGAAGCGCTCGGCGCTCGACGACTCAGTTCGTCGCGACGGCGCGTGAACTCCTTCTCGTCGGTGAGGTGGGCGAGCCGGGCGTCGAGCCACGAGGCCCGGTCGACGATGTTCGGTGTGTTCATGACTTCCTGCTTTCGAGGGGTGGGGAGCGGGCGGTGCCTGGCGCGTCGGATCACGGCTGGCGGCCCAGGTGGCCGAGCAACTGGTCGACTGCGTCCGCCCCATCCGACACGGGCACCACGGCGTGGAAGCGGTCGCCTTCGCGTGGTGCCGGCGGGATGGCCTGCTGACTGAATCCCAACAGGTTCACGCACAGATCCGGGTCGAGTCGAGCGTCCTGTCCGGTCGCCTGCGCGATGTCCCAACCGTGGACGTATGCATCGAGCATGTTGATCGTGATCGCCACGGCACCGGGGAACTCGTTGTCACCGAGCTTCACGATCGAGTCGAGCTCCCCGCGTTCGTTCCATGCTGCGACGTTGCCGGCGGACAGCGCGGCGAACGTCGCTGCCGGGTCGGGGCCGAGGTCGAACTCGTCCGGGTCGCCTGCGACCGTTTCGTTGCGGGCTCCGTTGCGGAAGTTCGCCATCACACCGGCGGTGTGGTTCACCAGTTGGCGAACGTTCCACCGTGAGCACGGGGTGGAGGCGTTCCAGTGTTCATCGCTGATCCTTTCGACGAGGCGAGCGGTGTTGGCGAGTGCGGTCTCGAGTACTGCTGCTTGTTCCATGTGAGTCTCCTGTCGGATCGACGAGCCGGGGTGGCCAGTGACACGAGTGTAAGCCGATGCTTACGTAAGTATCAACTAACATTGTGGGAGAGATCTTGATAGTTTCGATGTCGACACCACCAACGATGGAGCACAGATGGATGCAGCAGCACGAGCTGTCGCCGAACCGACCCGCCGCGAGATCCTTCGACTCGTACGCGACGACGAGCGCACCGTCGGCGACATCGCCGACCATTTCGACGTGTCACGCCCAGCGATCAGCCAGCACCTCCGCGTGCTCGCCGACGCCGAGTTGGTGACCGTGCGCAACGACGGGACCCGGCGCTTCTACCGAGCACGCCCCGAAGGGCTCTCCGAGCTCACGGAGTGGATGACCGGGTTCTGGACCAACTCGTTGCAGTCCCTCGCGATCGAAGTCGAACGCGAGCAGTGGAAGTCGAAGAAGGCCGATTCGAAGAGGACGAAGAAATGACCGAACAGCACGCAGACAGCCCCTCCATCTCCGACGCCCGGGTGGTCGTCATCACCCAACGCATCGCCGCACCGCCCGGAGCGGTCTTCCCGTTCCTCGTTGAGCCCGAGCGGATGCTCCGTTGGATGGGCACCGACGTGCGACTCGAACCCACCCCGGGCGGCGAGTTCTGGCTCGACATGAACGGCACCGACATCGCCATCGGCAACTTCATCGAGGTCGATCCCCCCAACCGAGTGGTCTTCACATGGGGCTGGCACGGCAGCGACGACGTGCCGCCCGGATCGTCGACGGTCTCGATCGATCTCACCAGCGACGGAACCGACACCATCGTCGAGCTCCGTCACGACGGCCTGCCCGATGAGCTGACATCACGCCACCTCGAAGGTTGGAACCACTTCCTTCCACTGCTCGTCGAACAGGTGGTCGCGTCGTAGCGATCAGGTACTTTCCTGCGATGGCCAAGCATTCACTGATCGCAAAGCTCACCTGCACCGACGGGCGCGCCGACGAGTTCGAAACCGAGCTCGCCACACTGATCGGGGCGAGCAACGAAGAGGCGGGCCTCGAGATCTATTCGGCCCACCGCGACGCCGACAACGTCTACTGGTTCTTCGAGCTGTACACCGACGAGGCCGCCGTCGCCGCTCACGGCAAGGGCGACGCGATGAGCAAGGCAATGGCCGTGACCGGTGCGTTCCTCGCCGGTCCCCCGGAAATCCACCGGCTCACTCCGGTCGTCGCCAAGGGCCTCGACATCTGACGTCGTCGGGTGGGTCAGCTCGCTGGTGCGCGACCGAAGATCTCGGTCGGCAAGCCGTCGATGCTCGTCACGTTCTTGCGTGACCAGAACCCGTTGAGCTGCTCGTCGGTCATCTTCTCGTAGTACGGCTCGAGGTCCGTCAGACCGCGATCGGCCTCCACCGTCATCACAGGAACCCCGGTGCCGCATGAGTCGGCCACCCGATCGATCGTCAGATCGAAGATCTGGCGTGAGCCGCCGTAGTCGGCGAACTCGTCGTCGAAGTCAGCCCACTGCGGATCGCGTGGATGGATCACCGTGGCAGTTCCGTAGGCCCGCAGGATGATCGGCGTCGTGCCGAACGACATCCACATCAGGGTCATCCGACCGTTCGCCAACACGTGTGCCGCGGTCTCGTTGCCGCTGCCGGACAGGTTGAGCCAGGCAATGCGCCCGGGGTTCATCACCCGCAGCGTGTCCATCCCCTTCGGTGACACGTTCGCCGTCAACCCGTCGGCTGCGGTGGCGACCATGAACATGGGCTGTGCTCGGATGAATTCGATGCGCTGCTCGCTGAGCTCGGTTGCGGGAGGTTGGCGGCGCCATTCGGTGGTGTCCATGGGTCGAGAGTACGCATCTGTCGTTTCGCCGTGCGTCGAAACGTCGAGTCGGAACCGACTGCCTCAGGGCCGGAGACCGAAGTGTTCGGCGAACTCGCGTCGCCCGGTCTCGGTCACCGTCAGTTGCCGCTTGTCGTTGCGTCGAGCGATCCAGCCTCGTTCGATCGTCGTGGTCATCAGCTCGGCGGCCACCGATCCCGCCAGGTGGTCGCGTCGCTCGGTCCAGTCGAGGTCGAGGCGGAGCATCGGCCGCTTCAGTGCCCGGAGGCGATCGACGTCGATGCCCAGGTCGGTCACGAACGAAGCGCCGGAGTCGGTCAGGTGGGGTTGCAGGTCGTCGATCTCGACCCACTTGCGTTCGACGAACACGTCGTGCAGGTCGACGCCCAACCGACCGGCGATGTGGTCGTAGCAGCTGCGGGCGATGCTCAGGCCCTGGCCGGGAGACGGACGTTTCGGGGCGTCCGTCTCCGGCAGGTCGAGTGAGTCCATCCGCTCCAGCAGGTCGGCAACGTCTCGAGATGCGATACGGAAACACCGGTGGCGACCGGCGGGCTCGACACGGACGAGGCCGGCATCGACCAGCTTGCCGAGATGACTGCTCATGGTCGACGGTGCGACTCCGCACACACGAGCCAGTTCGCCGCTGGTGTGTGCGGTGCCCGACAGCAGCGCGGCGATCGTTGCGGCCCGGGTCGGGTCGGCCAGGGCTGCGGCGAGCGCAGCGATGCGGCTTCCTTCCATGCGGGAACCGTACGCGCACGACGTTTCGATCGGTGGCGAAACGTCGGATGGGTCAGGCGGTGGGTTGCAGCGCTTCGGCTGCCGGAGCGTTCGATTCCGCGACTTTCGCTGCTTTCTTCGCACGCGCATCGGCGACCCCCGACCGGATCGCGCCGGAGATTCCTTCGGGGTTGAGGATCGCGGTGATGATCAGCAGGACGCCGCCGATGTACGCCTCCCACGTACCGAAGCCACCGATCAACTGGCCGGTTGCGTAGAACGACACGCCCGAGCCGGCCACGATTCCGGCGGTGACTGCGCCGCTCACGCTGGTGATCCCACCGAGGTAGGCGAACGCGAGCACGGTCAGCGATGCGATGACGCCGTACGAGGCTTCCGACACCGAACCGAATCGGTACCCCGTGAGGCCGCCGGCGACACCGGCGATGAACGCCGAGACAGCGAACACGAGGAGTTTCACCGAGGTGGTGTTGATTCCCACTGCGCTCGCCGCACGTTCGTTCGAGCGGACCGCGAGCATCCGGCGTCCCGTCCCACTGCGTCGAATGTTCGACACCATGATCCCGAGCAACGCGACCACGAGAACGAGGAAGATGCCGAACACGGAGCGAGAGGTCGACGTGCCGTAGACGAGCCCGACGTCCCAGTCGCCGAGTCGAGGGTTGGGGACCTTTGCACCGCCACTGTTGGGGTCTCCGACGTAGCGCGGGTTCTTGAACACGAACTCGGCGATCGCCACGCCGCCGGCGAGCGTGACGATCGCGAGGTTCGTGCCTCGCAATCGAAGTGCCGGGAGCGCGACCAGCGCACCGAACACCGTGGCGAGCAGCGCGGCGAGCAGCGGTGCGATCGGAAACGGGACGCCCCAGTCGGTCGCGAGTCGCGACAACCCGAAGCCGGCGACTCCTGCGAACGCCATCTGGGCGAGCGATGTCTGACCGCCGAAACCGGTGAGCACGACGAATGACAGTGCGAGCGCCGTCGCGATGACCGACGTCATGATCGCGGCGCGCCACAGCGGCCCGAGCAACACGATCCCACCGATTGCCGCCACCACGGGGAAGCCGACGCTCAACCAGCTCAGTCGTGCAGCCGGCACCGCCGGGAGTTTCCAGCTGTCGACCGTGCCTCGATCGGGGAGACGGTCGCCCCGCAGCACCATCGCGACGATGATCAGCAGGAACGGGATGCCCTCCCGGGCGCCGAACTCGGGCCACCAGCTGATGTCGACCTGCACTTTGGTGAACGTCGACTGCAACATGCCGATGCCGAAACCGGTTGCGACGGTGGGGACCACGTTGCGGAAGTTGCCGATGAGTGCGGCGCCCAGCGCCGGCACGAGGAACAGGAACGTGAAGACGGTCGAACTGATCGAGATCATCGGCGACGCCAGGATGGCGACGAACCCGCAGACCACCGATGCCGTCACGAAACTGAGCGTCGCCAGCAGGTTCGGCGAGTAGCCGAGCAGCACTGCGCCCTTCTCGTTCTCGGCAGCCGCTCGCGTCACCAGCCCGAGCCGGGTGTAGCGCGAGATCAGCCACAGCGACGTCGCGATGAGCACCACGATCAGCGCCAGCCACAGACCGTCACGCGGGATGGTCAGGTCGTCGGTGATCGTCACCGGTTCGCTCGGCAGGATGCCTCCCACACGCAAGGTCGCGTCGTTGGCGAAGCGCCGATCGACCAGCGACGTGAGGATGATCAGCACGCCGACGCTCGCGACGACTTTCGCGAGCGCCGGCGCGCGGTACAGGGGCTTGAACACCAATCGGTAGACCACGAGACCCAGGACGGCAGCTGTCGCCATCGACAGCAGCATCGCCCACACGAAACCCACGTCGCCGTCGAAGTGGTACCGATCCGGAAGCCCGGGAATGGGGAACGGGTAGGCCCCTCGCCGGAGATCGGCGTACACGTACGCGACCCACATCGCCATCGCCCCTTGGGCGAAGTTCACGACACCCGATCCCTGGAAGGTGATGACCAACCCGAGACCGAGCGCCGCGATGATCGCACCTGCTGCGCTCCCGAGCAGGATGTAGAAGAGATAGTCGATCATGGCGTGTTGCTCGCTCTGACGACCCTGTTCAGATCGCCGGCAAGTACGGGATGCTCGAGACCTTCTCGAGTCCCTCGACCGTGACGACCTCTCCACTTGCGTCGTACGTCGCGACCGGGAAGGTGTACGCGCAGATCGCCGAATAGCCCTCTGCGGCTCCACACTCGATGTCGGTGTCACCGGGCCAATAGGTCAGGCCCTCGCCTTCGGCGATGAAGTCGAAGATTCCCGGTCCGGTCACCTCTTCGCCGGCCTCGACCATCAGGTTGGCGTAGCCGGCGATCGACAGCGTCGTGGTGAGACCCAGGCCTCCGAGCCCGAGCGCCGTCGAGTCGACTTCCTCCGGCGCGACACCGATGGTCGGTGCCAGGATCTCGCGGAGGATGTCCAGTTCGGCGTTCTCCTGCTGACCTGCGATGCCGACGAAGTGCCATCCGAGTGCGTCGTCGCCGACTTCGGCGATCACATCGCTGTCAGCACAGATCGCCGTGGTGACGACCGGGATCTCGATGCCGAGCGAGGCTCGACCACGCATCGTTCCGATGCAACCGGCATCGGCGTACAGCGAGATCAGCACGTCGGGGTCGCTGTCCGCGGCTTGTCGCATCAGACCCTGGAATCCTGCGTCGGTCTCGTTGTCACCGCCCTTGACGGTGGAGTGTTCGACGCCTGCGACGTCGAGTGCTGCCGCCAACGCCGCTTCGGTGGCATTGGCACCGGCGTTGTCTGCGCTGACGATCGCCACCTTGGACGCTGCGAAGAAGTCCTTCACCACGGCGGCCATCGCTCCGACCGTGGTGGAGTTGCCGCCGGTGAGGAACCGGGCATTGGCGGTGTTGTCGGTCGGGAGGATCGGGAGCATGCCGACCAGTGGCGTGCCTGCAGCCTCATATGTGGCGTAGTCCACGAAGACGTCGAGACCGATGATCACCATCTCGACGTTCTTGCCGGTGAGTTCCTGTGCACATGCCTGGGAACCCTCGGGCGAACCGTTGGTCGCACAGGTCTCGAGTTTGACCGGCCGGTCTCCGAAACCTCCGTGCTCGTTGAGGTAGTCGACGGTGGCTTGCGTGAAGTTGCGAACGTCGGGGAAGTCGAGCCCCGGTGAGCCTTCGCTGTTCACGAGACCGACGACCATCTCGTCGCCGGTCGGTGGCGCGAGGTCGGGGAACGCACTGGTCCACTCGCCGGTGCCGCCGTCGGCGGGTGCTTCGGTGACCGCTGGTTCCTCACCCTCGGGTTCTGTGCCGGGCGCTTCGGTGTCCGGCGCTTCGGTGTCGGGCGCCTCGGTGTCCGTCGGTTCCGTTTCGGCCGGCGGGTCGGTCTCGACCGTCGCCTCTGTCGAGGCGTCGGTCTCGGCGGGCGTGGCGCCCTCCGTCGTCGATGCGTCGTCGTCGCTGCTTGCACACGCCGCCGTGGCGAGTGCGAACGTGACGAGCAGTGCACCGAGCGAACGTCGTGCTCCGCTTCGACTCGTCGTGTGATGCGATCCGTACATGTTTCCCCCAAATGGTCGTGATGCCGGGTGGCATCGATTGTCTTCCCCGTGTTCGGTCTTCGGTGTTCGGTCTTCGGTGTTCCGCCTGCGTCGGCTCGACCCCCATCGGGCCGACGCAGGCGTGATTCAGTCGGCGGTGGCGCTCGGAACCCAGTTGCCGTGGAAGCCGAACGGCACCCGCGGCAGCTCGACCGTGGCAACCGGATCGTTGCTCATCGAGCCGGCATCGAAGATGGCGAACTCACTGGAGTCGGTGTTCGCGTCGAAGACGTAGGTCATCAGGTAGCCGTCGTCCTCGGACGTCGCGTTGGCCTTGGGGACGAACGACGACTCGCCGGGAAGGCGCCCGGCTCCGACCTCGACACTCGTGCGCTTGCCGGTCTCGAGGTCGTACTTCAAGATGGCGCCGTTCGCAGACATCGGCTCTTCGA
This sequence comes from Ilumatobacteraceae bacterium, assembly GCA_963797925.1. Taxonomy (GTDB): domain Bacteria; phylum Actinomycetota; class Acidimicrobiia; order Acidimicrobiales; family Ilumatobacteraceae; genus Ilumatobacter_A. Next base: position 874,543 of record CAWCQZ010000005.1, read on the forward strand.
AGGCCGACGCGGCGGCGTTCGCCATCATGTAGCCGTACCGGTGTTTCACGCCGACCCGGTCGTCGGGGACGCGTGGGAACTCGGCGGGCATGTCGTCGATCCGGTCGTCGGTGACGCGTCCGGAAGCGGTGTCGATCGTCCACCGGTGCAGCGCCGGCTCGGGGAAGTCCATCGGTCCGTCCCGCCAGATGTGGGAGAGGCGTGCGACGTCGATGACGATGTTGCCGTCCTCCTCGTACGCGTTCATCGGGTGGAACACGTAGCACGGGTCGATGTCGTACCAGACGACGGATGCGTCGTTGCCGTTGCGGGGCATGACGCCGAGCCGAGCCCCGTAGTCGTCGCTCCAGCGGATCGGCATCTCGCCCTTGATCGCCAACTCGAGATCGAAGATCGCCGGCAGATCCATGAAGATGACGTGGTTCTCGGTCATGTTGAAGTCGTGCATCATCGTCGGGCCGCCGACGGTGATGTTCTCGACCTGGACGAGTTCGCCGGCCGCCGAGACACGCAGGTACGTGAGGTACGGCTCCATCAGCGAGTAGCCGAAGCCGACCATCTCGCCGGTCGTCGGGCAGATCTTCGGGTGAGCCGTGAACGATCCGGTGAGCTTGCCGCTGTAGTCGGTCGGTCCGACGGTGTCGAGGTCGCCGTCCAGGACGTACGGGAAGTGGCCCTCTTCGAGCGCCAGGATCTGTCCGGCGTGGCCGACGATGTTCGTGTTCGCCTTGGAGGACGTCATGTCGGTCAGGCTGTCCTCCATGTCGATGACTTCCCGGTCGGGTTGCGCGATGAACGGCGTCTGCACGTATCGATTGCGGTACCACTCGGCTTGGCCATCTCGGAGCCGGATGCCGTGGATCATGCCGTCACCCAGGAAGGGGTGGTCGCTGAACCCGGTGATCGGATTCGCACCGTTTCGCAGATAGCGCCCATCGAGCTCGGTCGGGATCGTGCCCGTCACCTTCAAGCTCGTGATCGTGCGTTCGTCCTGGAGCGGGGCCCAGTTCCCGCGCAGATGCATCGGCAGCTCTTCTTCGATGGTCGACATGGCATGTCTCCTGAATTCCGTTTGATTTGTGCGTTGGTGATTCCTGTGAGATTCGACTTCGGTTGGGGGGAGTGTGGGCAGCTGTGGTAGCGGCTGCTTGCTTGGAAGGTAGCCCGCAAGAAAATGTCGGAACGAGGCGGACGACCCGACGAATCGAGCTCGTCGGTGTCAGTCGTCGGCGCCGTAGCCGAGGGCGAGACCGGCGTCGAGTTCGTCGACGGCGGCGAAGGTTCGCCGCACCAGCGCATCGAAGAGTGCGGCGCCGCGCTCGTTGGCGGGGTCGATCGTCAACAGGCTGGCGCCGAAGGAGACCGCGTAGAACACGAGGCCTTCGAGATATCCCTGGCGGACCGACTCGACGGTCACCGCATGCGTCGGAACACCTCCGGCGTGGAGGCCGGCCACGTAGCGAACGAGCAGATCGTCCTCGTGAGCGCGACGCATCTCCGTGGTGAAATTGTTCGCACAGAAGTAGACGAAGTCGCCCTGGCCTGGTGCGCGCATGCTGAGCTGCCAGTCGATCACGGCGATCGATCCGTCGTCCGCGAAGAACAGGTTGTCCAATCGGAAGTCGCCGTGCGTCATGGTGATGGGGTCGTCGAAGTGGCCGGCGATCCACTCGGGGATGGTTCCGACGAACCGCTCGCACCATCGCAGACACCGGTCCGGGAGCTCACCGGCGTAGCGCTCGAGGAACATCGGCCAGCCCATCGCGAAGGTGTCCTTGAGCGCGAGCACCGACGGGTCGTCGAGTCCGGGCATCCACTCGAGCGACGACAACATCGGATGCTCGAACCATTCGGCGTGGTGCACGGCCAACGCATCGATGGCGCGTTCGGCTTGGTCGAGCGTCGCACCGACGACGTGGTCACCGACAACGGCCGGTGCGAGGTCTTCGAGGACGAGGCAGGGCGGCTCGGCGATGTTGACGTACGCCGTGGGCACGCGGATGCTCATGTGCGGGGCGATATCTCGGTAGAAGCAGTGTTCGCGCTCCCACACGCGCATCATCTCGCCGATGAACCGGCCGCCCGGATCGGCGGTCGGCAGCTTGACGATCACCGATGTCGGTGCGGACGGATCCGACGACGTGAGACGGACGCGAGCGAGTTGACCCATGAACCCTTCACCGGCAGCGATCGAGTGAACGTCGATCGAATCGATCGACGTCCCGAGCGCGTCGGCCAGCCAGTCGGAACTCACGTCATCGAGCGACTTCGGCACGTCGGCCATGTCCCGACGCTACAAACCTGTCCACTCCCGTCTCGAAGGGGAGCGACGCCGGGGCCGCCGAGTCAGTCGATCACGACGCCGAGCTGATCGGCGAGGCGGCGGACGATGTCGGTCAGGGCACTGGCCGTCGCCTCGTCGTCGACCTCTTTGTCGATCCGTTCGAGCGCCCCGTCGATCTCCTTCGTCGCCTTCTCGATGTCGTCGTCACGCGCCGCTTCCACCGCCTTGTCGACGTCCTCGATCAGCTTCTCCGCTTCCTTCGACTTCAGCACGTCGTCGGTGAGGCTCGAGACGAAGGCGACCAGGTCCTCGCGAACCTCCTCGGCGTCGGCGGGACGCTCTGGCACCGTCGTCGGCTGCGCCGTCGTTGCCACGGCCGTGACCACCGGGGCAGCCGAGGTCGGGGCCGCGGAGGTCGGGGCCGCGGTCGGCGACGCTGCCGTCGCCGGGCTCGCGGCGTCCGTCGCCACCGGCTCGGCCGGCTCGACCGACTCCTCGGTCGGCGCGACGGATGCGTCCGACGACGGCAGCGTCGCCGCGCCGTCGTCGGACGGTCGGCGAACCGCCACCACCAACACAGCGAAGATCACGAGCGCGACGAGCGCCACGGAGAGCGCCGGCAGCCACGGCCGAGCCGGACCAGCTGCCACCGCATTGGGAACCGTGCGGTCGCTGCTCGCCAGCGCAGCATCCGAGCGACTGGCCGGAGTCGCTGCGGTCGCCACGCCCAGGGAGGTGGTCGGCGCCAGACCAGCGGCCGGCGGCAACGCTCGGAGTTCGGCCGCGAAGGCAGACGCGGTCGGGCGATCCTCTGGGCGTGCTGACATCGCCCGTTCGATCACCGGAGCCCACAGGTCGTCGGCGATCATCACCTGGGTGTCGGTGGTCGGTGCGACGCGGCGACCGAGGATCATCTCTCGCAGGACGGCGGCGAGTGAATAGACGTCGCTGGCCGTCGTGTGCTCGCCGCGTGCGATCACTTCGGGTGCGGCGTAGCCCGGCGTGGCGAACGTCATGCCTTCCTGGGTCAGCGCGTCGTCGTCGCCCGCTCGAGCGATACCGAAGTCGGTGAGCAGTGCCCCACCATCCGGAACGAGGATGTTCGCCGGCTTGACGTCTCGGTGGACGATGCCCGCCAGATGCAGTGCGGAGAGCGCCTCCGCGATGTCGACGCCCACCCCGATCGCCTTTGCTCGGCTCCATTCGACCTCGGCGAGCGACCCGGCGTCGACGAGTTCCATCACGAGGTACGGCCCGTCGTCATCCGTGCCGACGTCGTGGACGGTCACGACGTTCGGGTGCGACACCGTGGCCGCCGCGCGGGCTTCGCGTCGGAACCGCTCGTACACGGCGGATTCTGTCGGTGCCGGATGCGGACGCTTGATGGCCACGAGCCGGTTGAGGTCGGTGTCGCGTGCTCGCCACACCGTCGCCATGCCGCCCGACCCCAACACGTCGAGCACCTCGTACCGCCGATTCATCGTGGGAAGGTTGCCAGCAATCTCGCCAGAGCGGCCCGCGCGGACCCTATTGACAAACATCTTTGTCAATAGCAGGATGTCGACATGGCCACTGTCGTCGTACCGGACCTGGGAGTGATCGACGAACCACGCGCAGCCGCTGCCGTCCTCGACCCGATCCGAGCCAGCGTGCTGTCCGTGCTCCGCGAACCGGGTTCCGCCACGACGGTGGCTGCAGCGATCGGCGAGACGCGCCAGAAGGTCAACTACCACCTGCGCTCGCTCGAGGAGCTCGGCCTGGTGCAGTTCGTCGAGGATCGGCCGCGTCGGGGGCTCACCGAACGCGTCGTGGTCGCTTCGGCACGCGCCTATGTGCTCTCACCCGAGTTGCTCGGCGACAGACGCGGTCGATCCAGCGAGCACGGACCAGCTGTCGTCGAACTACGTCCTGGCACTCGCGTCCCGCGTCGTACGCGAGGTCGCCGATCTCGCTCGACGCGCTCGCGCCGCCGACAAGCCGCTCGCCACCCTCGCAATCGACACCGACATCCGATTCGCGTCTGCTGCCGACCGAGCCGCCTTCACCGACGAGCTGACGTCGGCGATCTCCACACTCGCCGCTCGCTATCACGACGAGCAGGCGCCGAACGGGCGCTGGCACCGAGTCGTCGCGCTCGCTCATCAGTGTCCTTCGACCTCCTCCCCAGCCAACCGAAAGGCTTGACCATGACCAACGAAAAACACTCGATAGAACTCGAGATCGAGGTTCCCGGCACCCCGGAAGAGGTCTGGCGGGCCATCGCAACCGGCCCGGGCATCACCTCCTGGTACGTGCCACACGAGGTCGACGAACAGGAGGGCGGATCCGCCACGGCGAGGTTCGGTCCGGGGCCCGAGATGGAGGTCCCCGGCCGGGTCGCGACGTGGGAACCTCCCCATCGCGTCGTGTTCGACGGCGGTGAAGACGCCGGTGGTCTCGCCTTCGAGTGGCTCGTCGAAGCTCGGGACGGCGGGACGTGCATCGTGCGGTTGGTCAACAGCGGATTCGGTGAGGGCAACGAGTGGGATGACCAGTACGACGCCATGACCGAGGGCTGGAAGATGTTCCTCAGCAACCTGCGGCTCCACATGAACCACTTTGCCGGCCAGAGCGCCACGACATCGCTGCCCGGCGCGATGTGGCCAGGGCCCGGTGAGGCGGCGTGGTCGAAGCTGTGCGCCGCTCTCGGGATCCCCGCCGACGTCGGTGTCGGCGACCGAGTCGACGTGAGCGCTGCAGACGCCCCACCACTCGCTGGAGTGGTCGCCGAGATCAAACCGTCACTGATCATGCTGGTCGCCGACGAACCGGCCCCGGGAACGGTCCTCATCGCCGCCGAGGAGATGGGCGATTCGGTGCAGGTCTCGGTGTGGTCGTACCTCTACGGCGCTGACGCTGATGCGATCGTCGAGCGCGACGAACCGCGCTGGCAGTCGTGGCTCGACGTGATCAGCTGAGTCGGTCGCACATGACCCGGTCAGGCGATGTCGAGGATGACCTTGCCGGCCTCGCCGGCGTGCAAGGCCTCGAAGGCTTGCTCGTAGTCGTCGAGAGCGAAGTGATGGCTGATGATCGGATCGATCCGGAGGCCGGAGTTGAGCATGGCGACGGCCTTGTACCAGGTGTCGAACATCTCACGGCCGTAGATCCCCTTGATCGTCAACCCCTTGAGGATCGCTTCGTTCACATCGATCTCGGCGGGATGGTCGAACAGCCCGAGCAATGCCACCTTCGCACCGTGGTTGACGAGCGTGAGAACGTCGGTGAGCGCATGGGGACTGCCGGACATCTCGAGCGCGATGTCGAATCCTTCGGTCATCCCGAGAGCGTCCATCGCCGCTCGTACCGACTCCTCCCCCGCAGCGACGGCCCGGGTCGCACCCATCTCCAGCGCTGTCGTGAGTCGGTCCGGTGCCACGTCGGTGATGACGATGTGGCGAGCCCCAGCATGGCGGCACACGGCGCAGGCCATCTGACCGATCGGACCCGCGCCGGTGATCAACACGTCTTCGCCGACCAGGTCGAACGACAGCGCGGTGTGCACCGCATTGCCGAGTGGGTCGAGGATCGCGGCGATCCGGTCCGGGACGGAATCGGGAATGGGATACGCGTTGCGACCCGGGATCACGACGTACTCGGCGAAGCCACCGTCGCGTTGGATGCCGACGCCGATGGTCGACCGACAGAGGTGGCCGTCGCCGGCCCGACAGTTGCGGCAGTGCCCGCAGACGATGTGGCCCTCGCCGGCGACGCGTGTGCCCGGTTCGATGTCGTCCACCTGAGCGCCGACCGCCTCGACGATGCCGACGAACTCGTGGCCGACCACGACCGGCGGGTGCATGTTCGCCTGCGCCCAGTCGTTCCAGTCGTAGATGTGCAGATCGGTGCCACAGATTGCGGCGTGGGTGACCTTGATCAGTACGTCGGTGGGACCGGGTTCGGGCTTGGGAACATCGTCGAGTACGAGACCGCGCTCGGGGCGCGCCTTGACGAGTGCCTTCATCAGTCCGCTCCGATGATGCCGAGCTCGGTTCCGACATCGGTGAACGCTTCGATGGCACGGTCGAGGTCGTCGTCGGAGTGCGCAGCGTTCATCTGCGTGCGGATTCGGGCCGTGCCGTGCGGGACGACCGGAAACGAGAACGCCGTCACGTAGATGCCGCGGTCGAGGAGCCGGGCGGCCATGTCACCGGCGAGGGTGGCGTCGCCGATCATCACGGGGATGATCGGGTGCCCTTCGCCGGAGAGGGTGAAGCCGGCAGCGGTCATCGCGGTCCGGAACTTCTCAGCGTTCGCGGTGAGCCGGTGCGCGCAACGCGTCGCCGTCGGCGACGAGGCGCAGTGCCTGGCGGGCGCCGCCGAGCAGTGCGGGGGCGAGCGCATTGGAGAAGAGGTACGGGCGCGCCCGCTGCCGCAACAGGTCGATGATGTTCTGGCGGGCGGCGACGAATCCGCCCATCCCGCCGCCGACCGCTTTGCCGAGGGTGCTGGTGACGATGTCGACGCGGTCGGCCACGCCGTGCAGCGCGGGCGTGCCTCGTCCTCGAGGCCCGATGAAGCCGGTGGCGTGGCAGTCGTCGACCATCACCAGGGCGTCGTACCGATCGGCGAGATCGCAGATTCCGGCGATGTCGGCGACGTAGCCGTCCATCGAGAACACGCCGTCGGTGACGATGAGGACGTGGCGAGCATCATCGGCGCGAGCCTGCTGCAGTTGCACTTCGAGGTCGGCGAGGTCGCGCGTGGCGAAGCGGTAGCGCTTGGCTTTGCACAGCCGCACGCCGTCGATGATCGACGCATGGTTGAGCGAGTCGGAGATGATCGCGTCGTCGGCGTCGAGCAGCGGCTCGAAGACGCCGCCGTTGGCGTCGAAGCACGCGGCGAACGTGATCGAGTCGTCGGTCCCGATGAACTCGGCGATCTCGTGTTCGAGCGTGCGGTGGAGGTCGGTGGTGCCACAGATGAAGCGGACCGACGCCATGCCGTACCCGTGCGATTGCATCGCCTCGTTCGCCGCCGCGACGAGCGACGGGTCGTCTGCGAGTCCGAGATAGTTGTTCGCACAGAAGTTGAGGACGTCCGAGCCGTCGGCGACCGTGATCGTGCCGCCCTGCGGTGAGATGATCTCCCGCTCGGCCTTCCAGAGCCCGTCGTCACGAATGTCGGCAAGCGTCGCGTCGACCTGATCGTAGAAATCAGCGCGGGTCATGACGTGCTCGGATCGTAGCGATGGCGCATGGAGCGATGATCGGTCACCCGCTGGTGAATAGCAACCCGCTCATGCGCCGAATCGGTCACCGTCGACGCCCACGATCGGCTTCCGACGGTGACGGAGATCCGTGCCGAAAGAAGCGATCGTCACGTCATACTTGCCCAACTCTGGAAAGGCGGCATCGATCGCAGTGTGTCCAACACGCGATCCGCCACCAAGGTTCCGCCCCGCATCGACACAGTCGGAGAATCTCGTGCTCTTCAAGTCTTCCCGTATGACGGCCCTGCTCGCAGGAGTCGTCTCACTCAGTCTCGTTGCCGCGTCGTGCGGCGAGGACGCCGAGCCCGACGCAGCAGAACCGGCACAGAGCGCCGAGACGAGCGGCGATGCCGAGACAGCAGCCGTCGAGGAGATCACGATCGGCGCGATCCCCGACCAGGATCCGGAGAAGATCGCCCGCAACTACGGTCTCCTCGCCGATTACCTCGCCGACGAGATCGGTGTGGCGGTCGATTTCGAGCCGGTCACCGAGTACGAGGCCGCTGTTTCTGCGTTCCGCGTGGGCGACCTCGATCTCGTGTGGTTCGGTGGGCTCACCGGCGTACAGGCTCGCCTGCAGGTGGACGGTGCCGAGGCGATCGCGCAGCGTGACATCGACGCAGAGTTCACGTCGGTGTTCATCGCGGGGACCGACACCGGGATCGAGCCGGTGTCCGACGTCGACGGCCTCGCGGAGCTCGCCGGTCGCTCGTTCACATTCGGATCCGAGTCGTCGACCTCGGGCCGTCTCATGCCGCAGTCCTTCCTCGAGCAGGCCGGTGTCTCGCTCGACGACCTCGACGGTGAGCCGGGATTCAGCGGCGCACACGACAAGACGATCGCGCTCGTCGAGTCGGGCACCTTCGAGGCCGGCGCACTCAACTCCCAGGTCTGGACGTCGGCTGTCGAGGACGGCACCGTCGACCTCGACAAGGTGCAGTTGATCTTCGAGACTCCGACGTACTTCGACTACCACTGGGTCGCGCGGCCCGAACTCGGCGACGACCTCGACGCCAAGATCGTCGATGCGCTGTCGAAGCTGGATCCGAGCGACTCCGAGCAGGCCGAGATCCTCGAGTTCTTCGGTGCCGAGACGTTCATCGCGACCGAGCAACGACAACTACGCCGACATCGAGACGGTCGCACGCGACAGCGGCCTGATCGAATAGGTGTCGACCGGTCCGGGCACCCCGCTGCTCGACATCTCCGGTGTCACGGTTCGCTACGGCACTGTCGCGACCGCAGCGCTGACCGACGTCAGTCTCACCGTGCACCCGGGCGAACGCGTGGCCCTGATCGGACCGTCCGGCGCCGGCAAGACCACGATCCTGTCGCTGGCCAACGGGCTGGTGCTCCCGACGACGGGGCGCGTCGAGATCATGGGCGTCGACAGTGTCGAACTCGGTGCGCGCGCCCATCGGGACGCCCGTCGTCTCGTCGGCACGATTCCGCAGGGCAACGCGCTCGTCGGCCCGCTACGGGTCGCGCAGAACGTGGCGTCGGGGCGACTCGGCCGGTGGGGCCCGCTCGAGGCGCTGCGCGGCTCTGGTTCGTCCCCGCGAGATCGACGAGATCCTCGAAGTGCTCGACCCAGGTGGGCATTCGCCGAGAAGCTGTGGGAACGCGCGGACCAGTTGTCGGGAGGACAGCAGCAACGCGTCGCGATCGCTCGGGCGCTCTTCCAGGGCGCCCGCCTGCTGCTCGCCGACGAGCCGGTGACGCGCGCTCGACCCGGCCCGCTCCGCCGCCGTCCTGGACGTGCTCGATGCCGCCGTACGTGACGCGCCCGACCGTGCGCTGCTCGCCAGCCTGCACGACGCTCCGCTGGCGTTGCGGTACTGCAGTCGGGTCGTGGCGCTCCGTGAGGGCCGCGTCGAATTCGACAAACCCGTCGGGGAGGTCGACCAGACCGAACTGGATCTGCTCTACGAGCTGGAGCGGTAGCGCATGACGACCGACATGAGATCGACTCGCGCGAGCTTCGCTCGAGTCGCCGTCGCTCCGCCCCCTCGCCCCCGACTCGCTGGAATCGCCGTGCGTGGTGGCTCGTCATCGCGGTACTGGTGCTGATCTCGCTGGTGGCGAGCCGGCGCCAACCCGTCGACGATCCTCAACCCACGTGGCTTCGGCCAGTTCTCCGACTTCTTCGCGGCGATGGTGCGACCCGAGCTGGATCCGGACTTCGTGTGGTTGGCGATCAGAGAGGCCGGCGTCACGCTCGGCTACGCGGTCATCGGCACGGCCCTCTCGGTGGCGATCGGCGTCGTCGGCGGGTTGTTGCTCACCGAACGCGTGTGGCTGTCGAATTCCGGCGCGGTCACCGGTCGGCACTGGGTCTGGCGAACGCTGCGCTTCCTCTTCGCCGTGCCGCGCTCGATGCACGAGGTCGTGTTCGGCCTGATCCTGGTGAACATCCTCGGGCTGGACCCGCTCGTCGCGATCCTGGCGATCGGTATCCCGTTCGGAGCCGTGACGGCGAAGGTCTTCGCGGAGCTGCTCGACGAGGCGCCACGAGACGCCGAGCGTGCGCTTCGGGCCGCTGGCGCCGGCCGCCTCATGGCGTTGCTGTTCGGCGCGGTCCCGTATGCGCTGGGCGACGTCTTGAGCTACGGCTTCTACCGCTTCGAGTGCGCGATACGCAGCGCCGCTGTGCTCGGGATCGTCGGCGCCGGCGGGCTCGGGTTCCAGCTCGCACTGTCGTTCCAGACGTCTCCGCTACACCGAGATGTGGACGCTGCTGTGGGCGCTGATCATCGTCTCCGGTCTCGCCGACCGTTGGTCATCGGTGGTGCGGACCCGTAGGCACAGCACCGGCGTCGAGATGCACGCAACGCTCTCGCCGGCTCCACCGCGGCGCGACCCGGTGCTCGTCGCGAGCACGGTCGCGTTCACGCTGGCGATCCCGATCGCGTGGTGGCGACTCGACGCTCACATCTCGTCGCTGTGGTCGAGCCGAGCGAGGACGCTGGGCCGCGAACTCGGCGAGCAGGCCTGGCCGCCGCAACTCGGCGACGGTGGGTTGGGCGGGCTGATCGGCGACAGCCTCGACACGATCGTGCTGGCGGTGCTGTCGCTTGCCGCCGCATGGTCGCTGGCGTCCATCGTCGCATTCGTCTCGAGCCGCTCGTTGGCACCGCTGCGATCACCCGCTTCCGTCGCCCGAGCGTCGGTGGCGCTCGTCGCTCGGTTCTTCCTGCTGATCGCACGGTCGGTGCCGCCACCCGTCTGGGCGTTCCTCACCGTGTTCGTCTTCAAGCCGGGGCTGTGGCCGGGTGTCGTCGCACTCGCCATCTACAACCTCGGCGTGTTGGGTCGACTGCAGGGAGAGGTCGTGGAGAACGTCGACGACAAGCCGGGTGAGGTGCTGCCGCGCCGCCGGCGCGTCGCCGTTCGGGGTTGCTGCGTTCGCGACGATTCCAGCGGTTTCGGGTCGCTTCGTGTCGCTCGGCCTCTACCGCTGGGAGGTCGCGATTCGCGAGACGGTGATCGTCGGGGTCGTCGGAGCGGCAGGGTTGGGTCGCACGATCTCGGAGCAGTCGGCGCGGTTCGACTACGACGGCATCCTCGCCAGCATCTTGGCGCTGATCGTCGTCACCCTGCTCGTCGACGCGGTCAGCAGCAGCATCCGCCGAACGATCCGCTGATCTCCATCGCCTCGGTCAGAGCTGGTCGAGCACCGCTTCGAGTTGTCGTCGTTCGTGAGCCGGGTCGACCATCCACTGCCGGTCGACGGACCGCTGTGCGAGTTCGTCGAGCACGGACCGGTCGGTGTCGAGCCGATCGAACAACCTTGCGAGCGCCTGATGGTCACCCACATCGACGAGGCCGGGGTGATCGTGGCCGAGCAGCCCTCGGTTGCCGCCGATGTCGGTTCCGACCACGGCCACTCCGTGTGCGATTGCTTCCGACACGACGTTCGCTCCGCCTTCGAGTTTCGAGGTGCAGGCGAGCACGTCGGCGGTTGCGAGCAACCGCCGTGCGTCGTCACGGTCGAGCGGGCCGTGCCACCGGTACCTGTCGTTGTCGCGCATCTCGTTCTCTGCGGCGAGCCGCCAGGCGTCGGAGTGCGCGGCGCCGGCGTGCTCGACCATGACTCGCGACGACGCGGGCAGTTGGCGCGGCAGCGAGCGCGGAGAGCAGGGGATCCTTCACGTCGCGCAGGTGTGCCAGCACCACAACAGTGAGGTGATCCGAGTCGGTCGATCGGGCGTCGACGCGTTCGACGGATTGGTGCACGACGGACGCCTTCGATGCGAACGACGGGTCGAACGACGCCAGGTGCTCCACGCCGTGCTCCTGGAGCACGATGAGGTGCGCAGCGAGCTGCAACGAGGTCAGCGCCTCCTGGCTGTCCGGGAGGTCCTGATAGAGGTCGGTGCCGGCGAGCGCGACGACCACCGGACGATCCGGCTGCTGATCGACCGCATCACGAATCGCGCCGGCACACCGCCGGGCATGCAGTGCGATCACGACGTCGGCGTCACCCGGAACGGAACTGTCCTCCGCCGTCGCCAGCCGACACCACCTGGGCGTCGTGGCCCAGCGAGGCGAGTTGCTGCTGCCAGCGTTCGCCGGTGACGGAGTTACCGGAGGTCGAGCCGGGCCGCACCGGCACGACGATGGCGATCTTCACGAGCTATCGGGCGCACGTTCGGAATCCGGCGATCACGTCTCGCCGATCGGGGGTGAAGAAGTTCCGGAAGGTGGCGCGAACGTATCGGCTGCGGGTGGCCCACGAGCCACCGCGCAACACCTTGCGGGTACCGAACCATGGTTCGGAGTTCTCGCGGTAGTGATCGCGCTCGAAGTTCGGATACGCGTCGAACGTGCTCGATGTCCACTCCCACACGTTGCCGAACAGCTGTCGGTGACCCCACGGCCCGTCCCCGTCGGCGAACGCGGTCACGTCGACGACGCCTCCGGTGTGGCCGTCGAGCGCAGCCCGGTGTGCCGGCACGGGGTGCTCGGCGGTGTCGGCGTCACCGAACTCGGATTCCCACGGGAACTGCCAGCGCTTGGCGCCGGTCGCGTCGGTGCTCGCTGCGAACTCCCACTCGGCCTCGGTCGGCAGACGACGGTCGGCCCACGCACAGAATGCGTTCGCCTCGTGCCAGCTGACGTACGTCATCGGGAGGTGTCCGTCGTCGGCGACCGACCGCCACTCGGTGAAGATCCGGTGTTCCCACTCGCCACCTGATGTGGCGCGCCAGTACGCCGGCCCGGCGACACCGGCCTCGGCCTTCCACTCGAGCCCCTCGGCCGACCAGTGGGCGTCGTTGCGGTAGCCGCCGTCGTCGACGAACGCTGCGAACTCGTTCATCGTGACCGTGGTGATCGACATCGAGAACGGCTCGACCTGCACCGGGTGCGCCCACTTCTCGTTGTCCTGGACGAACGGCTGGTGGCGCGATGCGCCGAGCAGCAATCGGCCACCCTCCACGGCCGCATCGCCCGACACCGATGCGTCGTGGTCGAAGGATTGGCGCGGCACCAGGAACGGCGCAGAGCGGTCGAGGGTCTGGCGCGTGTACGTGAGTGCTTCGACGTGGGCGTCGTGGTGTGCCACCGCATAGGCGGCGAAGTGGGCAGTGGAATCGATCCCCCGGTCGTCGAGCACCAGGGCGGCCAACGAGTCGCCGACGCGTCGCACGTAGTCGCGTGATCGTTCGGGCGTCGGGAACTTCATCTCCCATCGCGATGTGTGCGACACCTTGGCCGAGTCGTACAGCTTGTCGATGTCTTCCGCGAGCCCGGGCAAGCCGTGCAGGTGCCGATGGACCATTGCTTCGGCGAACCAGCCGACGTGGCCGAGCTCCCACAGCGGCGGGTTGATGATCGGCAGGTAGGGGCCGATCCAGCGTGGGTCGTCGTCGACCGTGTCCGCGAAGTCGCCGACCGAGTCGAGCAACCGCTGGGTGGCGTCCTCGACCCAACCAGCGATCCGTTCCGGCGGTGCCCACTCGGTCAGATCCATGAGGGAAACGCTATCTCGGTAGCGTTCCCTCATGGCCGACAACGACTCCCCCGACACCAACACTGCTCCCGCCGCTCGGCTCACGCAGTTCAGCCACGGCGCCGGTTGAGGTTGCAAGCTCGCCCCTGGCGAGTTGGCGCACGTCGTGCGCCGTTTGGCACCTACTCCCGATTCGAACCTGCTCGTGGGCACCGAGACCGGCGACGACGCCGCCGTGTACCGCATCGCCGACGATCGTGCGCTCGTGCTCACGGCCGACTTCATCACACCGGTCGTCGACGACGCGCGCTCGTGGGGCCGCGTCGCCGCGGCGAACAGTGTGTCGGACATCTATGCAATGGGCGGCAGGCCGCTGATCGCGCTCAACCTCGTCGGTTGGAACGTCGACGAGCTCTCGACCGAGTTGCTCGGCGAGGTCATGCTGGGCGGCGGCGACATCGCTGAAGCCGGCGGTTTCCTCGTGGTCGGCGGTCACACGATCGACGACCCCGAACCCAAGTACGGCATGTGTGTCGTCGGAGAGGTCCACCCCGACAAGATGATGACGAACGCGGGGTTGAAGCCCGGTCAGACGTTGATCATCACGAAGCCGCTCGGGGTCGGCGTCGTCACGACGGCGATCAAGAACGATGTCGCTCCTCCGGAGGTCGCTGCCGCCGCGATCGAATCGATGTCGAAACTCAACGACAAGGCGGCTGCGATCGCCGTTGCGGCCGGCGCCACGGGCTGCACCGATGTCACCGGCTTCGGGCTGCTCGGGCATCTCGGCCGCATGGCAGTCGAATCCGGAGTCGACGCCACCCTCATGGTCGATGCCATGCCGTTCCTGCCCGGCTCCAAGGAGTTGGCCGCCGACGGCATGATCCCCGGTGGCACGCGCCGGAACTTGTCCTGGATCGAGGATCGGGTGGTCCGTGGGTCGCACGACGAGACCACCGTGCTGTTGTTCGCGGACGCTCAGACGTCCGGCGGGTTGATCTTCGGTGTCGATCCGGCGGAGGCCGACGGTGTGCTTCGTGAGCTCGTCGCAACGGGACACGACGCCGCCATCGTCGGCTGGACCGTCGCCGGTACGGGCACCATCACCTTGGACTGACACCGTCGACTGAACCCGTCGCACGGACCGGTGTGAGCCGTCGATCCGGTAGCCGGGCCGGAAACATTCGCCGTGACGTGTGTAGGTCGCGCTCATCTGGGTAGGGCATCACTTCATCTCCAATTTCCTCACCACAGAAACGAGCCACCATCGTGAAGATCGAGAACGGAAACACTCTGCCCACCATCGAGGGCGAGATGGACGGCGAAACCGTCGATCTCTCCACCGTCGCAAAGGGCACGTGGTCAGCACTGCTCTTCTACCGTGGCCACTGGTGACCTGTCTGTCGTCAGCAGTTGGCTGACTTTCAGAGCAACACCGACCTCCACGACCTCGGCGTGCGTGTGATCGCCGCCAGCGTCGACTCCGCCGAGAAGACCGCAACACTGGCCGAGGAGCTGGAACTGGAGAACATCGAGATGGCATCGGGTGTCGACGCCGTCACGGTCGCCGAGTCGGTCGGTGCGTATCTCAACACCGACGACAACGCATTCCTCCAGCCGACTGCGTTCATCCTCGACCCGGAGAATCGTGTCGCGATGAGCGTGTACAGCAGCGGAGCACTCGGTCGACTGACGCCGGACGACGTCGTAAAGGTGGTGAAGTCGTAGTGTCCGCCGCGACTGAAGAGAACGACAGCGACACCTTCGACGTGATCGTCATCGGGGCAGGCTCGACGGGAACCAACGTCGCTGGCTATGCCCGTGACAACGACCTGACGGTCGCCGTGGTCGAGGCCGAACTCGTCGGCGGTGAATGCTCGTACTGGGCATGCATGCCGAGCAAGGCACTCCTCGGGCCCTCCCACGCGATCGCGGCCGCCCGCCGACTCCCGGGTGCCGCAGAAGCGGTGTCGGGAACGATCGACGTCGATGCGGTCCTCGGGCGTCGCGATGAGTTCGTCTCGGACTTCGACGACAGCTCACAGGCCGATTGGGTCGACTCGGTCGGCGCGACTCTCGTACGCGGACAAGGCCGATTGGCCGGCGATCGGACGGTCGACGTCGAGACGCCCGACGGTGGTTCTCGACGCCTGACCGCCCGACGAGCTGTCGTCGTGGCGACCGGTTCGCGAGCGACGATCCCGCCGATCGACGGGCTCGATTCGGCCCAGCCGTGGGACAACCGGGACGTCACATCGGCGTCGGAGATCCCCCGACGTCTTGCGATCATCGGTGGCGGAGTGGTCGGTTGCGAAATGGCCCAGGCCTATCGGCGACTCGGCGCAGACGAGGTGACGATCATCGAACGGTCGGATCGTCCCCTCAGCAACTACGACTCGTGGGTCGGCGAACTCGTGCAGGAGAGCTTCGAGGACGAAGGCATCACCGTTCACACCGGTACCGAGGCCTCGAAGGTCACGCGTTCCCAGGACGGATCGGTGACCATCAGCACCAAGGACGGCGGTGATGCCGGAGTCGACATCGTCGCCGACGAGGTGTTGGTCGCCGTCGGGCGAACGGCGAACAGCGACGACATCGGACTCGAATCGGTCGGCGTCACCCCGGACGGGTTCCTCGACGTCGACGATCGGCTACGTGTCGAAGGAGTCGACGGCGAGTGGTTGTACGCAGCCGGCGACGTCAACGGACGGGCGCTCCTGACTCACCAGGGCAAGTACCAGGCCCGCTGCATCGGCGACATCGTCGCCGGGCGTGACGTCGAAGCGTGGGCCGATCACAGTGCCGTTCCGCAGGTGGTGTTCACCGATCCCGAGGTCGCTGCCGTCGGCAAGTCCGAGCTCGACGCTGCGGACGACTCGGACCTCGACGTCGTGACGGTCGAGATGGGGTCGGTCGCCGGTGTCGCGTTGACCGGCCAGACCATCGGCAAGGCATCGATCGTGATCGACCGTTCGCGTGGCGTCATCGTCGGTGCGACGTTCGTCGGATCGAACGTCGGCGAGATCCTCCACTCGGCGACGATCGCCATCGTGGGCCAGGTGCCGATCGCCACGCTCTGGCACGCCGTCCCGGCGTTCCCGACGGTCAGCGAGGTCTGGCTTCGACTCCTCGAAGCCGACCGCGGCATCTGAGGCTGGCGAACAGCGGACGGTCGCCGTGCCCGTTCCGCTCGTGTCGGCGGAACGGCTCGAATTGACCGTGGCTCCCGTCGACGTCGTCGGACCCCGTCCCACGGCTCGCTCGCATGCCAGTCTGGATCGATGTCAGACGCGAACGCCATCGACTTCGCTTTGCTGCTCCTGAGGTGCGGGGTGGGTGCGGTGATGCTCGCCCACGGCATCAACCACATCAGACCCGACATCGACGGCACTGCAGGATGGTTCGGCTCGATGGGGATGCGCCCGGCGAAGGTGCATGCGTGGTTGGCCAGCGTGACCGAGATCGGTGGCGGTGGCCTGCTCGTCCTCGGGCTGCTGACGCCGTTCGCGGCGGCGGGCGTCGTCGGCGTGATGGCCGTTGCCTGGGCGATCAATCACCGCGGGAACGGCTTCTTCATCTTTCGGCCCGGTGAGGGCTGGGAGTACGTGATGACGCTGGGGATCGTCGGTGTGGCGATCGGTGCGATCGGTCCGGGCTCCTGGTCGCTCGACGACGTTTTCGGCCTGACCGACGACCTGACCGGCATGACCGGGCTGTTGATCGCCGGGCTCGGCGGAATCGTCGGTGCCGCCGTCCTCCTCGCGTGCTGCTGGCGTGCGCCCGTCACGTCCGACTGAAACGGCTTTGAATCAAGCGGCTCGTGGTGCCCACATGATGATCCCGACACCAACGAGGCACACGGTGGCACCGAACAGGTCGTAACGATCAGGTCGGAACCCGTCGGCGACCACGCCCCACAGCAGCGATCCGGCAACGAACACACCGCCGTAGGCCGCGAGAATCCGTCCGAAGTTCGGATCCGGTTGGAACGTCGCGACGAATCCGTAGCCCGCGAGCGCGGCGATGCCCACACCGATCCAGGCGACCCCACGGTGTTCGCGTACGCCCTGCCAGATCAACCAGGCACCTCCGATCTCCAACACCGCCGCCGCAGCGAACAAGAGAATCGAACGGACCGTGTCGGACATGCGGCGACCGTACCGGACGTGCGAATCGGTTCGAAGCCGTCTCGACGACGCGCTGACTGGTGCTCAGGTCGTCGAGGTCGGTGCACGAACCCGGGCTGTGACCGGTGGTGAGGTGCGATGGACAGGCCGCGCGCTCCATTCGGCGGGACGGTCAGGGAAGGACGACACCAGGACGGTCCGTCGCTGAATGCCGATCGATTTGCGATCGCCTCGGAGAATCAGGCGAAGGCGCTCGTACAGCGCCGTCACTCGTCGAGGATGCGTGCGGTCAAGTCGACGAGGCGGTCGCGCAAGTCGGCGAGGTCGCTGCCCGACAAACCAGTCGCCTGCTCGACCGAACGCTGTGCGCTTGCGGCCGCCGTCCGCAACGCCGACCCAGCATCAGTGATCGTCACGTCGAGGACGCGTTCGTCCTCGACGGAACGCGTCCGCTGCACCCAGCCGGCCGCCTCCATCCGCTTCACGAGCGGCGACAGCGTTCCCGAATCGAGACCCAGTGACGTTGCGATCTCGCCCAGCGTGGCGGTCTCTCGTTCCCACAGCACGAGCAACACGGCGTACTGCGGGTACGTCAGACCGATCGAAGCGAGGTGCGGGCGATAGCACCCGTTGATCGCTCGGGCCGCACGGTTGATCGCAAGGCACAACTGATGGTCGAGAGCCAGATTGGGTGATCGATCGTCGGCGCTGTGCACGCCATGCACGGTAGTGCGAGGGCCGACCCTGGCCCGGGTGCTGCTCAGTGGCTGAGCACTTCCGGCTTCAGCGCATAGTTCATCGCCATCAAGCGGTCCGTGTCGGCCTGGTTCACATTGTTCTTCTCGAGCGCCAGGCCGATGTCGTCGAGTACCTCGAGGAACTCCTCGTGGTTGATGTTCATGCCGGTGTGCGCATCATGCATGTTCATCCCCGTGTACTCCTCGGGTCCCGCCACTCACCGAGCACAGGAGTTCGGTGACGAGCTTGATCAACTCCTCATCGTTCTTCGGAGACGAGCCGTACCGACGTTCCAGCACCGGATTCTGGTGATGGAAGAAGAGGATGTCCGTGGCGATCTGTTTGAAGCCCTCGTAGCCCCCGACCCGGTCGTAGATGGTTTCTGTCGTGCTCATGTGTGCCCCCAAGGCGTCTCGATTGATTGGGTCGTCGCGATGTGACCACCGGCACACATGATGCTCTCAGATCGCCTCGATGTCAAGAGTGCACAATCTTTTTGTGCACAATACATAGTGGTCGAGCCATCATGACCGACGGGCAGGCGTCGCAGGTCGTCGCTCATTTGCTCCCGCAGAAACAACTGCGCAACGCGCACACAACAACCGAGCGAAACGTTTCATCCGGACGAACGATCAGGTCTCCTGTGCGCTGCGGGCCAACGGGTACGCCACCAAGCCTCACACATTCCGACCGGAGATCAACATGCACCGTCCCACCACCTTCCTGAACGCACTGCGGCCGTACATGCCACTCGTTGTTCGACTCGCCCTCGGCTTCCTCCTGATCGTCCACGGCCTCGACAAGTTCGACACCGGGCTCGGCAACGTCGGCGATGCTTTCGACGGATGGGGCGTGCCGTTCCCAGAGATCTCAGCGACCTTCGTCGCCGTCTTCGAAGTCGTCGGAGGCATCGCTCTGTTGCTCGGCATCGGAACGCGTTACGTCGCGCTCGCCATGATCGGCGTCCTGGTCGGGGCCATGATCTTCGTGAAGTTCGAGATCGGCGTGCTGGGCGGCTACGAAACCGACCTGGCCTACATCGCCGGCCTGGCATCGCTCGTCGCCACTGGCCCTGGGCCTGCTCTCCGCCGACAGCGCTCTCGGCATCGACAGGGAGTTGGCCGTCGGCGTGCCTCGGCCGACCGCCAGCGGGTCGACGCCTGACCCTCGACAACGGCCCGACCGAACGACAGACGACCTTTCACCTCGTGACGTTCAGGTGATCGGGCGAACCGGCTGAGTGTTGCACCGATCAGAGTTCGGATCTGCGCTACCCGGGCGTGCGCGATTGCGCGCCCGGTGCCAGCCGTCTGATGATCACTCCTGCACGAGGTCGCGGGTGACGCCACCTATCGAATCGGTGTCAACCGACTCGCGCTCCCAAACGCGTCAGACGATACGCAGGCCTGATATCGCCCGGCAGATGACCAGCTGCTGGATCTGCTCGGTGCCTTCGAAGATGTCGTGGATCTTCGCGTCACGATGCCAACGCTCCACCGGGTACTCACGGGTGTAGCCGTAGCCACCGAGGATCTGGATCGCACGCTCGGTCACCCAGGTGGCGGTGCGGCCGGCCTTGAGCTTGGCCATCGAGCCTTCGGCGTTCTTGAACTGGCCGTTCTTGCCGAGCCAGGCAGCCCGGTAGATCAGGCCACGACAGGCCTCGATCTCGGTCGCCATGTCGGCGAGCATGAAGGCGATCGACTGGTTCATGATGATCGGCTTGCCGAACGCTTCGCGCTCCTTTGCGTACTCGAGTGAGTACTCGAGGGCGGCACGTGCCACACCGAGCGCCTGGGCGCCGACGGCGGGGCGAGTGGCTTCGAAGGTCTGCATCGCAGCCTGCGCGTTGCCCTTCTCGCCGCGCTTGACGCGAGCGATGCGCTCGTCGAGCTTGTCCTTGCCGCCGAGCAGGCAACGTCCGGGAACACGCACGTCGTCGAGCACGACTTCGGCGGTGTGCGAAGCACGGATGCCGTGCTTCTTGTACTTCTGGCCCTGCGACAGGCCCTTCGTGTTCGGCGGGACGACGAACGATGCGTGACCCTTCGAGCCGAGTTCGGGGTCGACGACGGCGACCACCACGTGGATGTCGGCGATGCCACCGTTGGTGATCCATGCCTTCGTGCCGTTGAGCACCCACTCGTCGGTCTTCTCGTCGTACTTGGCAGATGTGCGGTAGCCGCCGACGTCGGAACCGGCGTCGGGCTCAGAAGCTGCAGAACGCACCGAGCGCGAGCTTGCCGTTGTCGGCGTTCTCGTAGCACTGCGGCACCCACTCCATCATCTGGTCGGGTGTGGCCGACGACGGCGAT
Organism: Ilumatobacteraceae bacterium; assembly: GCA_963797925.1. Classification (GTDB taxonomy): domain Bacteria; phylum Actinomycetota; class Acidimicrobiia; order Acidimicrobiales; family Ilumatobacteraceae; genus Ilumatobacter_A. Next base: position 895,211 of record CAWCQZ010000005.1, read on the forward strand.
TCCCGCAGCTGCGAGACCCGAGCCCATGATCGCCATACCGATGCCGGCGTCGCCCCAGAACAGCTCCTCGATCGCGATCGGCATCGACAGGCCGGTCGGGTCGTTGAACATCGCCTCGGCCATGAACTCCCAGCCGTACAGGCCGATCTCCTTGGCCTGCTCCACGATCGGATACGGGAACTCTTCCTTCTCGTCCCACTCCTCGGCGGCCGGACGGACGACGTCTTCGGCGAAACCGTGCACCCACTTCTGAAGTGTCAGCTGGTCTTCGTTGAGGGCCATGGAGAATTCGGTCATGACCACAAGTTACCCGCTGGTAACCATGCTGTCTACCCGGCGGTAACTTCTCGGCTCGTCGCGATCGGATTCCGAGCAGAGACGGATCAGTTCGCGATCGCATCAGTCGATGTCGAGGATGTAGTTCCCTGCGAGCAACTCGACCGGCTCGACGACACCGAACGAGACACCGACCGGATCGTCGCCGTCAGCAATGGCTCGAAGCTGCTGCTTCCACTGCCGGCGCACCATCGACACGCCTCGGTCGGTCGACGACAGACGCTCCTCGGAGTGCAACGTCACCGACCCCTGGCTGACCTGCGTCTCGTAGTCACCCGGATACAGCTGATGCTCCGAGTCGGTCAGGTCGAACCAGCTCTTGGCATCGGGGCCGTACGTGCCGAGTCCCTGAGGCGGCGACCCCTTCGGAATACGGAGGATGCAGAACACCCGGGTGTGGGTGTCGTCGATCGGCTGCGCCCACGACATGTTGTTGGTCTTGCCGAGGTAGGCGAGCGTCGGCGTGGCCACCACCCGAATGTTCGGCATGCGCGTCTCGGTCACTCGATGCAACGTCGTTCCGTCGTCCAACAATCGATCCTGTGTCGACGTGACACCGAGATCGTGCTGGTGCCAGTCGATGTCGGGCCAGATCTCCAGGCGAGGGTCGAACTGCGGGCCGCTCATCGCGTTGTGGAGGATGAACACGTGGTACGGATCCATCACGTTCTCGTGCGTCTGGAACCAGTTGCACGGTGCGACCGTCGGCCCACCGAATGCGAAGTGGTCGACGACGTGCAACTCCTCGTCGTCACCGATGTCGTCGAAGACGTCGTAGCGCGGGAACGTCGGCTGCTTGTCGGGCGGGCCCATGTAGGTGAAGATCACGCCACCGAACTCGTGCAACGGATACCACGGCTGGCGATGCTTCTCCGTGTTCCTCCCACGGTCGGGTTCGCACGGCTGGTCGACACAGATGCCGTCGGCACCGAACGCCCACCCGTGATACGGGCAACGGATGCAGTCCTCCTCGACTCGTCCGAAGAACAGACTCGTACCCCGATGGCAACAGCGCGGTTCGAGGAGACCGGCGGTGCCGTCGAGCGACCGATACAACACGAGGTCCTCGCCGAGCAGTCTGACCTCGCGCGGGATCTCGGTCGCCTCGGTCGACAGCGCCACCGGCTGCCAGTAGCGCCGCAGCAACTCTCCCGATGGTGTTCCCGCTGATGTCTGGAAGAAGTCCGGATCCGACACGCCCGGTGCGCGTCCGTATGCCCTGCCGTCGTCCATCACACGAGAACAGCACATCGCACCTTGCTGCTCACTCATCGAAACGCGACGTTCACACTCGCAGGCGTTCTCTGCGAACGACGCTTCAGACAGCGGTGCGACACTCCTCGCATCTCCACACGTCGGTTGTCGACAGTCGCCGACGTCTTCCGCGGTCGGAGCGACGCCCCAGCACCGAGGGTCTGTAGCGACGGTGCCGGGCGGCAAAGGACCGGCGAGGGGCAGGCGGGCGTTGGCGTCGAGGGTCAGCGTCGGACGCTGGTGCCGTCCTTGGTGGTCTCGACGGTCCAGCCGTCGGCCTGCAACTCGGAACGGATCGCATCCGCTGCAGCGAAGTCCTTGTCGGCGCGAGCCTGATCGAGCGCTGCCGCCTTCGCCGTCACGTCGTCGTCGACGTCGTCGCCACCGGCTGACAGTTCGAGGCCGATGGCCGAGCAGATCTCCATCACCGCAGCAACGAGCGGACCCGCTTCGCCACCGCCGTCGATCGCCGTGTTCGCCGGCACGCACGGTCTCGAACACGATCGACATCGCCTTGGGCGTGTCGAGATCGTCTTCCATCGCGACGCGGAACGCGTCGATGATGCCGGAGTCGGGCTCGGCAGCAGCGACCTTGGACGCTCGCGCTGCAAACGCATCGAGGCCGGCGAGCGCACTGACTGCGGCGTCGATCATCGACTGACCCAGCTTCACCGGGCTGCGATAGTGCGACTGCAGCAGCACGAGCCGGTAGGCCCGCGGGTCGTAGTGCTCGATGAGGTCCAGCAGATTGGACACGTTGCCGATCGACTTCGACATCTTCTCGCCCTCGGCGTCGACGACGAACCCGTTGTGCATCCAGTGATTGGCGAACGTCTTGCCGAGCGCAACGGCTTGCGCCCGTTCGTTCTCGTGGTGCGGGAAGCGCAGGTCCTGGCCGCCGCAGTGCAGGTCGAACCCTTCACCCAGCAGGTCGAGGCTCATCACGACGCACTCGCTGTGCCAGCCGGGTCGGCCCGCTCCCCACGGGGACGGCCACGACGGATCGCTCTCCGTCGGTTCGTCGGCCTTGAACTTCCACAGCACGAAGTCCGACGGGTGACGCTTCTGTGCCGCGCCGACGACTTCACGGTCACCGCCACCGGCGCGCATGTCGTCGAGTGTCTGGAAGGCGAGTGCGCCATAGTCGTCGACGGACTCGACATCCATGTACACGCCGTCGTCGGTGACGTAGGCCGAATCCGCGGCGATCAGCTCCGAGATCAGTTCGACCATCTGGTCCACGTACTCGGTGGCGTGCGGAACGTCGGTCGGACGTTGCACGTTGATGCCGTCCATCGCACGAAACCACATCGACTCGCACTTCGTGGTGATGTCCTTCCACGGGCGGTTCTCGCGCGTGGCACGCTCGATGATCTTGTCCTCGATGTCGGTGATGTTCGAGACGAGTCGAACATCGAGCCCGGACCACTCGAGGAATCGACGCAGGATGTCGTAGCTGAGCGTCACGCGGCCGTGCCCGAGGTGTGCCGGCCCGTAGACCGTCGGGCCGCACAGGTAGATACTGACCTTGCCCGGCTCGCGAAGAGCCAGCTCACGCACGGAGCGAGTCGCAGTGTCATACAGATGCAGCACGAAACGAAGTGTACGGATCCACTCAACCCGTGGTCGTGCGAGTTTCGGCTCGTCGCTGCTGACGCACGCCGACGGCGTTGGTCGCATCCGCTGCCGTCCTCGACAACCGAAAACACTTCCCCAACACGACGCGAGGAACGGGACGATCTGTGGGCCATCATCGTGGAGATGGATCGAGCGACGCGTGCCGGAGGCGACCATCGGCAACGAATCGCCGTCGGCGTGCTGTGCGGTCTGACGACGGGAGCCGTCCTCGCATTGCTCATGTTGGTCGAGGACGTCGACAGCGTGTCGCTCCTCCCGATCGGGCCGGCACCTGTCCAGGTCCTGCTCCACCTCGTCGCGGCTGGAACGATCGGAGCCGTGTTCGGCGAGATCACACCCCGCGTCGATCGGGCCCACGCCGCCCTCGTCAGTAGCGGCCTGATCCTCGGACTGCTCTGGTGGAGCCTCGGTCCGCTGACGATCGTGCCCCTCGTCCGCGGAGACGGAACCATGTGGTCGCTCGACGAAGCGACACCGAGGTTCTCGAATCTCGTCGCGGCACTTCTCCACGGGAGCCTCACCGGGCTCTGCTCTGCGCTCGCGAGGTCATTCGGGCCCTTGACCGATCGGTTGGCCACGACTCGACTCGACGACCCGACGGATCCACCCACGAGGATCGTGATCGTCGGCGGCGGATTCGGTGGTGTTGCGGTCGCGCAGCGACTCGAGCACCACGCCCTCGCCGGAAGCGGACTCGACGTGACGCTCATCAGCGACCGGAACTACTTGCTCTTCACTCCCATGCTCGCCGAGGTCGCGGCGTCGGCGGTGGAACCGCAGCACATCAGCGCTCCGCTGCGTTCTGCCTGCTCACGCACGCGCTTCGTGCGCGGTCGCGTCACCGCCGTGAACACCGAGACGCGGACGGTTCGGGTGAGCGATGCACCCCGCCACGAAGTGCCGTACGACCATCTGGTTCTGGCAGTCGGCTCGGTCACCGACAGCCACGATCTCCCCGGTGTCGCCGAACACTGCTTCACGCTGAAGTCGCTCGACGACGCAATCGACCTTCGCAACCACGTCATCACGATGATGGAACGAGCAGACGTCGAGACCGACGAGGTCGAGCGGCGACGGCAACTGACCTTCACGGTCGCCGGAGGCGGTTTCGCGGGGACGGAGATGATTGCGGAGCTGTGCGATCTCGCGTACAGCGCACTGCGCCACTATCCCAGTGTGCCGATCGGTGAGCTGCGATTCGTGCTCGTGCACTCCCGTGATCGAATCCTCCCCGAGATCGGCCCCGAGCTGGCCGGCTACGCACTCGAGAAACTCCATGCCCGTGACATCGAAACGGTGCTCGAAACCCACGTCGAACGTGTCACTGCAGACGCCCTCGTGCTCGACGACGGCACCGAGGTCCCGACACGGACGGTCGTCTGGACCGCCGGGAACCGTCCGCACCCGCTGGTCGCCGACATCGACTGCGAACACGACGACGCTGGCGCCTTGGTCGCCGATACGACCCTCGCCGTCGCCGGAGCCGATCGGATCTGGGCGCTCGGCGACTGCGCCCGTGTTCCCGACCCCGACAGCGACGATGGAGGTCACTGCCCTCCCACCGCACAACACGCGACCCGCCAGGGCACGACGTTGGCCGACAACATCTTCGCGCTCGAACGCGGGCGGAACGCTGAACCGTTCACATTCTCCAGCCTCGGGACCCTCGTCGCGCTCGGTCATCGCACGGCCGTCGCTGAGATACGGGGACGACGTTTCGCCGGCATCGTCGCATGGTTCATGTGGCGGACGATCTACCTGTTCAAGCTGCCGGGCCTCGAAAAGAAGGCACGGGTCGTGGTCGACTGGTCGGTCGATCTCGTCTTCCCGAGAGACATCGTCCTCACGTCGCACGGCCGCGACCGGAACCCGGGCGAACCGACCGAACCTGCGGCGTCGCCGATGGTCGAGGTCCCGCCGTCGTCCGACACGGTGGCCCGATGACCGCAGGTCGCGCACACGACGAGACGATCGATCATTCGCCGGAATCGGGCCCGCTCGACCTGGTCGCCGACGCGATCGTTCCGGGAGCCATCGCCGGGATCGCCGGCGGCGCAGTCTTCGGTGCCGCCATCGTCCAGCTCGGCACGCTCGACACCATCGCATCGCTGGTCCGGTCGGATTCGTCGGTCGTCGGACTCGCAATCCATGTCGTCGTCGCGGTGGCGATCGGGGTCGGCTTCGGGCTGCTCGTGTGGTTCCAACGTCCAGGCGTCGGCGAGACCCTCTTCTGGGGCCTCGCCTACGGAGCCCTGTGGTGGCTCATCGGCGCAGCGACGTTGCTTCCCCTGCTCTCGGGAAAGCCGGTCGCATGGGACGTCGAAGCGGCTCGCCGACTCGTCCCCTCCCTCATCGGACACCTCGCATACGGCGGCGCTGCCGGGTTGGCGTTCGTGGCGGCCACTCGGCGGCGGCGCAACACCGAGGACCGTCGACCCACGCGCGGATCGCTCGCCAGAGGCGCCACGGCTGGGCTCGTCGGCGGATTGGTGCTCGCCGCAGTACTCGACGGCCAGCCAGGCCGACCGTCGATCTCACCGGCGATGGGAGTCATGGATCGCCCACTCGCAGGCTCGGTGATCGTTCTCGTCGGTCTGCTTTCGGGGCTGGTCTTCGCTGCGCTGTACCCCACGGGCATTGCGGGTTCGGGGCCAGCCCTCGTTCGCGGCATGGCATTCGGATTCTTGATGTGGCTGACCATCGGGATCACGCTCGTCCCACTTGCGGCTGGCGACGGGCTGCGATGGCGAGTGGAGGATCTGCGTGCCGGCTTCGAGACCCTGCCCGGCTATCTGCTGTTCATCGGCGCTGTGCCCGCGCTGCTCTACCAGTGGTTCACGGCGCTTGCGCGGAGCCTCACGTCGGACCGTCATGCCGGTGGCGACCAGGACGGACTCGGCGTCCAGGGTCTTCGCGCGATCGTCGCCGGTGGAGCCGCAGGCCTCGTCGGCGGAACGGTGTTCAGCGTTGTGATCGTGCACGTCGGCGACCTGCCGGGCATCGCGTCGATGGTCGCAGCAGGTTCGTCCACCGTCGGGTTCATTCTTCATCTCGCGACATCGGTACTGATCGGCATCGGGTACGGAGTGTTCTTCGTCCGCCGCAGCAACGACCTCAACTCGGCACTGGGATGGGGAACGTCATACGGGGTGTTCTGGTGGATGATGGGCACGCTGACGCTGCTGCCGATCCTCGCTGGCGGCTCGCCGCAGTGGACGGTGACCGCAGCGACCGAGGCCTTCCCGGCGTTGATCGGCCACCTCGCATACGGCGCGTTCCTGGGCGTCGTGTTCTACCGGCTGGAAGTCCGCTTCGATCCGTGGTGGGTCTCACGCAACGACGCCGAGACGGCTCGGGCTGATCGCGCCGCCGAGCAGCTTGGCGGATCTGCGCCGGCGCTCTGGGGGCTGACGGTGCTCTTCGCCGTGATCGTGCCGATTCTGCTCACACCGTGACGACCACGAGGTTCCGTTCGTGCGGCGACGCCATCGCGTCTGCACGTCGCCCGGGCTCGCAGACACGAGGTTCGGTTTCGGTGCGTCGGTCCCGTCCCGAGCGTGCAATGTGCGAAAGGCGCCTGCACCAGTCATGCTGGGGGCGCAAGACACAATGACCAGGAGGTCACATCATGGGTATTTTCGACAAAGTCAAGAACATGGCGAACAAGAACAAGGACAAGATCGCCGACGGCGTGGACAAGGCAACCGACGTCATCGACGAGAAGACCGGTGGCAAGCACACCGACAACCTCCAGAAGGCCGATGACGCCGCCGACAAGTTCGCCGGCAAGCCCAAGGACGTCTGACAGAACTCCGCTTGGGTGAGTTGTGTGTGGGCCTGCTCCACCCACAACTCATCAGAGCGGGCCAGAACGAACAGAGCGCTCCCGTCACCGACGGCGTCGGTAACCTCGGACGCTCATGACGAACATTCCAGACCGGCCGACGCTCGACGGCATCGAGGACCGCTGGGCTGCCCAGTGGGACTCCGATGGCACGTACTCCTTCGATGCCACGGCCGTCCGCGAGAACGTCTTCTCGATCGACACGCCACCTCCGACCGTCAGCGGATCGCTGCACGTCGGCCACGTGTTCAGCTACACCCACACCGACACCATCGCCCGCTACCAGCGCATGGCCGGCAAGTCGGTGTTCTACCCGATGGGGTGGGACGACAACGGTCTGCCGACCGAACGGCGCGTCCAGGCCTACTACGGCGTGCGATGCGACCCGTCGGTGCCGTACGAAGCCGGCTTCGAGCCGCCGTTCCGCGGTGACCCGCCGAAGAAGCATCAGGCGATTCCGATCTCACGTCCGAACTTCCTCGAGCTGTGCGACGAACTCGTGAACATCGACGAAGAACTGTTCGAGCAGCTGTTCCGTCGCCTCGGCCTCAGCGTCGACTGGAAGCTGAAGTACGCGACGATCGACGAACGGTCGCGCCGCATCAGCCAGCGCGCGTTCCTGCGCAACATCGCTCGCGGCGAGGCGTACACCCAGGAAGCACCGACGCTGTGGGACATCGACTTCCGCACCGCCGTGGCCCAAGCCGAGATCGTCGACAGGAACCGGCCGGGCGCGTACCACAAGATCTCGTTCGCCAAGACCGACGGATCCGGCTCGATCGAGATCGACACCACCCGCCCCGAACTGCTCGCGGCCTGCGTGGCACTCGTGGCGCACCCCGACGACGAGCGCTTCAAGCCGCACTTCGGCACCACGGTGAAGGTGCCGCTCTACGGCCAGGAGGTCGAAGTGCGTGCCCACGAACTGGCGCAGCCCGACAAGGGCACCGGCATCGCGATGATCTGCACGTTCGGCGACACCACCGACGTCACGTGGTGGCGCGAACTCGCACTCGACCTGCGGGTGATCATCGGCCGCGACGGTCGGATCCTCCCCGACGCGCCGGCCGACGTCGACGCCGCCGCGTACGCCGAGATCGTCGGCAAGTACCCGAACCAGGCACAGAAGATCGTCGTCGAAGCACTCACCGAGTCGGGCGACCTCGTCGGCGAGATCCGCACGATCGACCACGACGTGAAGTTCTACGAGAAGGGCGACCGCCCGCTCGAAGTCGTCACGTCGCGCCAGTGGTACATCCGCAACGGCGGCAAGGACACCGATCTGCGCGCCGCGCTCGTCGCGCGCAGCGGCGACGTCACCTGGCATCCCGAGCACATGCGTCACCGCTACGAGAACTGGGTCGACGGCCTGAACAGCGACTGGCTCGTGTCGCGCCAGCGTTTCTTCGGCGTGCCGATCCCCGTCTGGTACCGCGCTCGACGATGCGGGTGAGCCGATCTACGACGACGCCGCTCGTGCCCGACGAGTCCATCCTCCCCGTCGACCCGTCGACCGACGTGCCCGAGGGCTACACGCGCCGACCAGCGCGACCAGCCGGGCGGCTTCGCCGGCGACCCCGACATCTTCGACACGTGGGCCACCTCGTCGCTCACGCCGGAGATCGCCGGCCGCTGGGAAGAGGACGACGGCGACCCGAACCTGTTCGACCGGGTGTTCCCGTTCGACATGCGCCCGCAGGGCCACGACATCATCCGCACCTGGCTGTTCTCGACCATGACGCGCAGCCATCACGAGTTCGACGCGGCACCGTGGAAGCACGCCGCGCTGTCGGGCTGGATCCTCGACCCCGATCGCAAGAAGATGGGCAAGTCGTCGGGCAACGCGCAGACCCCCGACGGGATGCTCGAACAGTTCGGCACCGACGCCGTGCGCTACTGGGCCGCCTCGGGTCGTCCCGGCGTCGACACCACGTTCAGCGAAGACCAGATGAAGGTCGGACGCAAGCTGGCCAACAAGCTGCTCAACGTCACCAAGTTCGTGCTGTCCTTCGGCGACGTCGACATGTCGACGCCGCTCGCCGACGCCGTACTCGATCCGATCGACCGATCGATGCTCGCCAAGCTCGACGCCGTGATCGCCGAAGCGACCACCGGCTTCGAAGCGTTCGACTACGCCCGCGGCCTCGAACGCACCGAGATCGTTCTTCTGGTGGTTCTGCGACAACTACGTCGAACTGGTGAAGAACCGTGCGTACGGGTCCACGGACGGCGACACCGCCGCTCGGCGCTCCGAGCGCTGCGCGAAGCGCTGTCGCTCGATCCAGCGTCTGTTCGCACCGATCCTGCCGTTCGCCACCGAAGAGGCGTGGAGCTGGTGGAACGACTCGAGCGTCCACGCTCAGCCGTGGCCGGTCGCGTCCGGGCTCGATGGCGACGCGTCGCTCGATCGACGCCACGATCGACGCGCTCACGCTCGTGCGCCGCGCCAAGTCCGAGGCGAAGGTCAGCCAGCGTGCCGATGTCGATTCCGTGACGATCACCGCACCGAGAGGGCTCCATGCTGCGCTCGATGCCGGCAGCGCCGACCTCGCCGCAGCAGGATCGATCGCCGAGATCACGATCGTCGACGGACCCGACGAAGCGCTGACCTGCGACGTCACGATCGCTCCGCCGAGCGACGACTGATCCAACCACCTCTCATTCACGAGGAATCCACCACTGACGCGTTCGATCTGACTACAGTGGTGTAGTTTGCGATTCAGTGACGATCGGCACGCTCGGCGGGCTAGTGTCGACGCTCATGCGGGCCTCGGTTGGGAAGCTTCGCACCCACGTCGGTGCATTCACGATCGTCGTCGCGTCCGTGCTCTCCATCGGAACCGTCGCCACGGCGGTCGAGGACGAGCCGCCAGCGACGACCGAGACGTCGACCACCGAGGGCCCGACCACCACGGAGTCCACGATCGCCCCGGCGGTTCCGGTCGAACCCGACCCGACGACCACCGAAGTCCTGGGCCGGCCCGCCGACGTCGATGAGGCGGTTCCCGCTTCGCGCCCGGGCACGACCGTGCAGACCCGGCCATTTCCTCCTCCCCCGACGACGACCACCACGACGACCACGACGCTGCCTCCTCCCCCACCGCCCGATGCGCTGCCGGCGAACTCGGGCACCGGCCGCCGAGCGGTCTACTCGAAGTCCCGCCAGCGGGTGTGGGCCGTCGCCGATTCCGGCGAGGTCCTCAAGACGCACCTCGTGTCCGGCAAGTTGAAGTGGTGCGACCCGAAGATCGGCACGTACAGCGTGTTCTCACGGTCGCGCTACACGAACTCGATCCAGAACCCCACGATCAAGTGGGGCTACATGATTCGCTTCACGAAGGGCTGCGAAGGCGGCAACATCGGTTTCCACGAGATCCCGAAGAAGTACGGGAACCCCGTCCAGTCGATCGGGCAGTTGGGTCAGCCGCTGTCCGCCGGTTGCGTGCGCCAGGCCACATCGGATGCAATCTGGATGTGGAACTGGGCCTGGGTCGGCACCAAAGTCGTCGTCCTGCCCTAGCGATCGTCTCGCCCGGCCGGTTCGCTGCTGATTGTCCTCTCCTCCTGAGCGCAACGGCATGTTCTGACTCGGTATCGTCAGCACGGTCATGGCTTCGGACTCCTCCACCTCGTCGTCGAACGCATCGAACGCACCGGGGTCCTCGACCGACGCCGATGCGAAACGATCGAAACTCAAGCGCAGCTGGCCCCAGCGGCTGCTGATCGGCGCCCTCTGCTTCGCAGCAGTCGGAAGCCTCGGCGCCGCGGCCAGTGCGTGGTTCGTCCAACAGCAACTCGAGGAACGCGTCCTCGTGCAACTCGATCAGGCGACCGACGAGCCCCAGGGAACGCCCGACGACGAGGCATCGGTCGATCGCGACCCCCTCGTCATCGTCGACGGCGACGCGCAGGACGACACGTTCACCGCGGCGACCGATGTCCCCGAACCCGTCGAGACGTTCCCGCCCGCCGAGCCCGGCGCCCGCAACATCTTGATCACCGGCGCCGACAACAACGCGTGCCTCGATCCGGATTCGCCGTATGCGCCGGCGTTCGGGAACCGTTCGAGCAGCGGCGAACGTTCGGACACGATCATGATGTGGCGCGTCAACCCCGCCACCAACCAGGTCGCCGTGCTGTCCTTCCCTCGCGACCTCTGGCTGAAGATCGACGGCCGATCGAGCAAGGGCCGGATCAACGAGGCGTACACACGAGACGACCCGCAGCGCCTGGTCAACACGATCGAGCAGAACTTCGGGATCCAGACCGATCACTACGTGCAGGTCGACTTCTGTGCGTTCAAGGAGCTCGTCGACGCCGTCGGTGGCGTGGCGGTCCCGTTCGAGAACGGCGTGCGAGACGGCAACACCGGCCTCGCCGTCGCCGAGGACAACCCCGGCTGCTTCACGTTCAGCGGCGAACACGCCCTTGCGTACGTGCGCAGCCGCAAGCTGGAGTACTTCGACACCGAGACCCAGACGTGGAAGCGAGATGGCACCTCCGACCTCGGTCGCATCTCACGTCAGCAGGACTTCATCCGTCGCGTCGGCGACCAACTCCTGGCGAACGTGTTCTCCCCGAGCGTCGTCCGGTCACTGTTCGACGTCAGCCGCGAGTACATCGTGACCGACTCCGGTCTCACCCCCGACAAGATCCTCGAACTCTCCGGGGTGCTGGCGAACACCGATCCCTCCGAGATCACGACGTACCAGATCGAGGCACGCAACGCGACGAATCCAGGGCAATGCGGTGCTCGAACCGCTGCTCGGAGGCGACAACATGCAGTCCGTGCTGGCCCTGTTCCGTGGTGAGGTCACGCTGGCCGAACGGCCCGAGCAGGATCCCGACGTCAACACCTCCGGTGACGGCGGCACCACCGACGCCGAGGTCACGGCGCCGAACACGACGGTCCCGGTGGTCGATCCGGACGTCACGACCAGCACGTCGTCGACCACCACGACGACGCCCGACTCGGCGCCCTCGACCGACGACAGAGCTGCCGTCCGAAGCACCCCCGAGGTCGATGCCGACGACATCGTCTTCGGCATCTACCCCGACCCGAATCAGTCCTGCACCTGACGGTCAATCGAGGACGCGGGTGAGCGCAGCTGCGGCGTCGGAGGGCCCTGACACGGTCGTGATCCTGGCGCCGACGGCGACCGCCAGTTCTCGCGCTTCGGCATCGTCGGCTTCCGGCGCCACGATGACGAGTTCTTCGAGTCCGAGCGCTGCAGCGATCGCGTCGCCGTCGACGGTGGCGCGGCAGTCGGACAACAGCACGGCGATCTTGCGGCCGGCGTTCGAGCGCGATCAGTTGATCACGGGCGGCCATGAGTGCCCCCGCCACGTCGGTCGTACCGAAGCCGCGCAACGCCAGCACGGAGTCGACGACCATCTCGTTCGACTTGGCGATGTCCTGCGACTTCGCTGCGACCACGTCCTTGCCGAACGACAGCACCGAGTAGTCGTCCGGGGCACGCCACGCCACCGCCGACGCGGCCACCGCGTTGGTGGCCAACGGTTTGCCCGCCCATCGAGCCGCTGCGATCGACGAGCAGACAGATCGCCGTGCCCGGCGTCGACCAGGAGCGGATTCTGCAGGTCGTCCGGGTCGACCGCCGAACCCGACGAACGCGCCGTCGACGATGGCATCGAGACTCGCGTCGACGTCGAGGTCGCCACCGTCGGGTCGGTAGCGCTGGGTGACGAGCTTGCCGATCCCCCGCGGCCGCGACGGGCCGCGCTTGGCGACGTCGAGGAACAGCCGGCCCGCCAGCCGGCGAGCGAGCTCGCGCAGCGCCGGGTCGGTCGCTCCGGTGAGGTCGGCCAGCATCGCCAGCATCTCGTCGGGGTCGTCTGACATGGCCTCCTCGATCGCCGACTCGTCGAGTTCTCCGACTTCGGGAGACACCTCGCTCGAAGTTCGGTTGCTTCGAGCAGCTCGCGTCGCGACGTCGTCTTCTTGCGCGCTGCGTTCGACCTCGTCGTCGGCTTCGTCACCCTCCTTGGCGGGCGGCGACTTCAGCGGGAGTTCGTGGCCCCGGTCGGGGCTCCAGCTTTTCCCTCGTCGCCACCGCCTTCACCGTCCGCCGCACTTCGTCGGAAGATCGACTCCCACAGTTCGGTGACGATCTCCTCGGGCGTGCGACTCGACCCTTCGCGCACGCGGATCCGACCGGACAGCGCAACGAGTGCGGCGTCGAGCGAGGCACCGTGGCCGACCGGCATCGACCCCACGGAGTTCGGCGAGCGAGTTGGCGACGAACACCATGTCGATCGCACCACGCACCGACGAACCGACGCGGACGTCGGGTGCACGCGGGTTGCACGCACCAGTTCGACGACGAGGTCGAGCCAGTCGAACGAGGCGTCCCGCCGGTCGGAGCGGTCGCGTCGTCGGAGGCGTGGTCCGATCCGTCGGCATCCCGACCGCTCGGCGGACGATCGTCGTCTCGTCGCTCGACCGACTGGTAGTCGACGGCGATCCGACACATCCGGTCGTAGACGGCGCCGGAGATGCGAGCGGTGCCGACGGCGTCGAACGGGTTCATCGCCGCAACCAGGCGGAAGCCGGGAGCGGCCTCCAATCGACCGAGGCGCGGCACGGTGATCTCCCGCTCGCTCATCACGGTGATCAGCACGTTCAGCGTCTCTTCGGGAACGCGGTTGAGTTCCTCGATGTACAGCAGCGAGCCGTCGCGCAGTGCCGACAGCGAGCGGGCCGGGGACGAACACGTCGGGGTCGTAGCCGTCGCTCAGCACGCGAGCAGGGTCGAAGTGACCGACCACGCGAGCGGGCGTCAGCTCCGCGTTGCCTTCGACGAACTCGAACCCGATCCCCAGCTCGCGTGCCATGGCACGCAGCAGCGTCGACTTGCCGGTTCCCGGCGGGCCCTCGATGACGATGTGTCGATCCGATGCGATCGCGGCGACCGTCAGCTCGATCTCGCGCACCCGGCCGACGACTTCGCGTCTGAGTCGCTCGACCAACTGATGCAGATCTCCGTTCGATGGCGTGCCCGCTCCCGTCGACGACCCGTCAGGCATGGACGACGACCCCGCGGATGTTCTCGCCGTCGCGCATGGCCCGGTAGCCCTCGTTGATGTCGTCGAGGGTGTACGTGTTCGTGATCAGTTCGTCGAGCTTCAACGTGCCTTCGCGGTACATCGACAGCAGCCGCGGGATGTCCGCCCGCGGGTTGAGCGAACCGAAGATCGTGCCCTTGATCTCCTTGTTCCACATGGCGAGCTCGAACAGGTTGATCGACGATTCGGTCTGGGTCATCGGTGCGATCGCGGTGACCACGACCGTGCCACCCTTGCCGGCGAGCGACATGCCCATCGCCATCATCTCGCCGCGCAGCACGCCTGGGGTCATCACGACCCGCTCGGCCATGTGCCCCCACGTCAGCTCCTGTACTGCGGGGAACGCCTCCTCCATCGAGGCGAACGTGTGCGTGGCACCCATTTCCATCGCCTGCTCCCGCTTGAACTCGATCGGGTCGATCGCGATGACCCGCTGCGCGCCCGCCGATGCCGCACCCTGGACGGCGTTGATCCCGATCCCGCCGATGCCGACGACCACCACGGTGTCGCCCGCCTGGGTACCGGCGCGCTCGGTGGCCGAGCCGAAGCCGGTGGCGACGCCACACGACACGAGCGCGACCGCTTCGAGTGGCAGATCCGGTTCGACCTTGATCACCGACTCCTCGGCCACGCAGGAGAACTGGGAGAAGGTGCCGAGCTTGGCGAACAGGTTCAGGTCGGTTCCGTCGTCGAGGCGGTGGCGGCTGGTGCCATCGGTGATCATCCCCTTCTTGAAGGTGCCGCCACTCGCGTCGCAGAGGTTCTGTCGACCAGTGGAGCAGTACCGACAGCGGCCGCACGACGGGACGAACGATGCCGAGACGTGGTCGCCGACGGACACCGATGACACGTTCGGGCCGACCTCGGCGACGATGCCGGCGCCTTCGTGCCCGCCGATCAGCGGCCAGAGGTTCTCGATGCCGGCGGCTTCCCACATCTCCTCGGGCGGCGCCATGTCACCCGTGATCATGTGTTCCTCGCTGTGGCAGAGACCCGCTGCCTTCCACTCGACGAGGACTTCGCCCGACTTGGGTGCGTCGACCTCGATGTCGACGACGTCCCAGTCCTGGCCGATGCCGTTGATGATGGCTCCGCGTGACTTCATCAGACCGAAACTACTTCCGCCCGTCGGGCGGATCGCCATCGTGTGAGCGACCGAACGGCCCGACGATCACGATGTCTCCCGAGCGTCGTCCGATCAGGTGAGCGCTGCCAGCTTCGCGGCGACGTCGTCGGTGACCGGCGGACCTCCGTGACCGAATGCTGCAGTCGTCGGCATCAGTGCTGCGAGCTTCGCGACCGACGCGTTCGCCGAGTCCATGTCGGGCGAGAAGTCCGGGTTCGCTCCGGTCAGCCCACCCTGCTCGTCGCCGTTGATCGCGTCGCCGGCAACGAGAATGCCCGAGGCGGTGTCGAACAGCGAGATGCTGCCCGGCGTGTGACCGGGGGTGCCGATGATCCCCATGCCGAAGACTTCGTCGCCGTCGTTCACCTCGGTGAGGGTGAGCGATGACTGGATGGAGCCGATGTCGGCGGCGCCCGCGTACACGGTGGCGCCCGACAGGTCGGCTTCGAGCCCCGCGAGGCCGCCGGCGTGGTCGCCGTGGTTGTGCGTCAGCACGATGTGGCGGACCATCTCGGGACCGACCGACATCGCGTCGAGGCCGGCCAGGATCGCGTCACGGCTGTCGGAGGTGCCGGTGTCGACGATTGCGACCTCGCTTCCCCGCACGAGCACGTAGGCGGACACGAAGCCGAGCGACACGTGTTGCAACTGCAACCGGTCGTCGGAGCTCTGCTCGGCGTCCTGGTCCGGGACGTCTCCTCCGGCCTCCGACGTGGGGCTCCCGGTCGTGGTCGCCGGCTCGGCTTCCGACGTCGAGTCCGACGAGGAGTCGGATGACCCGGCACACGCACCGAGCACGATCATGCCGATACCCGCAGCACCGAAGTCGGTGATCAGGGAACGGCGGGTCCAGCGGCGCGCGAGTGGGAGGCTCATGGGTCGACCGTAGGCGCTCGCCGGCGACCCGGTCATCACACCCGCGACCAGTTTCGCCAAGTGTTCGATGCCGATCCGGAAAACAGCGAACGGCGCCCGGCCGAAGCCGAGCGCCGTTCGAAGGATCAGTGATCGATCAGGTGTACTTCATGACACCGCGGATGTTCTTGCCCGCACGCATGTCGTCGTAACCATCGTTGACCTGGTCGAGCGTGTACTCCGTCGTGACCATGTTGTCGAGATCGAGCTGACCTTCTCGGTACAGGTTGATCAGCTTCGGGATGTCGGAGCGGGCGTTGCCCGAGCCGAACAGCGAGCCGACGACCTGCTTCTCCATGAGCGTCAGGTCGAGCAGGCTCATGTTCGCCGTCATCTCGGCGGCCGGGTGGATGTTCGTGACGACGACGCGGCCGCGCTTGGCGGTGAGTGCGAGCGCTTCGATCAAGAGGTCACCCTGACCGACGCCCATGGTCATGATGACCTTGTTCGCCATCAGACCCCATGACTTCTCCTGGAGCGGCTCCATGGCCTCGGCCATCGACGCAGCCGTGTGCGTCGCTCCGAACTCCATTGCCTTCTCTCGCTTCGACTCGACCGGGTCGATCGCCCAGATCTGCTTCGCTCCAGCGAGCTTTGCTCCCTGGATGGCGCTGGCGCCGATGCCACCGACGCCGACCACGGCGACGACGTCGCCCGGGCTGACCTCGGCCGCGTACACCGACGAGCCCCAACCGGTCACGACACCACAGCCGAGCAGGCAGGCCTTGTCGAGCGGGACGTCCTTCTCGATCTTGATGCAGCTCGCCTCGTTCACGACGGTGTCGTGGGCGAAGGTGCCGAGCAGGCACATCAGGTTGAGGTCCTTGCCCTGTGCGTGGTGACGCGACGTGCCGTCGGCGATCTGTCGTCCGACCCCGAGCACGGCGCCGAGATCGCACAGGCTCTGGTGGCCGGTCGAACAGCTGTGGCATCGACCGCAGGACGGGATGAATCCGAACACGACGTGGTCGCCCACCTCGAGCCAGCTGACTCCTTCTCCGACTTCTTCGACGACGCCGGCACCTTCGTGGCCACCGACGATCGGGAGTTCGAACGGAAGGTCACCCGTGACGAGGTGTTCGTCCGAGTGGCACATGCCGGAGGCGGCGAGCTTGACTCGCACCTCACCGGGGCCCGGATCGTCGAGTTCGATGTCCTCGACGCTCCACGGCGTGTCGACTTCCCAGAGAATTGCTGCTTTGGTCTGCATGGAACCGACAGTACGCCACGTGTCCCCCGACACGTCAACGGGAGGGTGCACTACGACGCCTGTTTTCGCGTTTTTTCCCACCGCCGAGATCGTGGGGCCCCGCCTCCGTCGTGGGCCGCCCTGCCACGAACATTTTCTCTCGCCAACCGCAACAGCGAGGCGTAGCGTCACCACGTGTCGTTCGGCGCTCCGTCGAACGTGGTCGTGGAGGTGTCTCGTGAGTGAGGTTCCGGGTGCTCGTACCTTTGCCACGTCGGGTGAGGCCTATGACGCGTTCATGGGTCGATACTCGCGATCGCTCGCTCCCCTCTTCGCGGACAGCGCCCGGATCCACGCCGGCCAGACCGTGCTCGACGTCGGCTGCGGACCGGGTGCGCTGACCTCCGAGCTCATCGACCGTCTCGGCATCGACGAGGTGCGCGGGTTCGATCCGTCACCGTCGTTCGTCGAGGCGTGTGCCCGGCGATTTCCCGGTGTCGACGTGCGAGTCGGACGAGCCGAGGACGTTCCGTTCGCAACCAGTTCCGTCGATGCTGCACTCTCGCAGCTGGTCATGCACTTCGTCTCCGATCCGGACGACGTGATCCGTGAGCTGTGCCGGGTGGTGCGTCCCCGTGGGACGGTGGCGGCGTGTGTGTGGGACTTCGAGAAGGAGATGGAGATGTTGCGGGCCTTCTGGGATGCGGCACTCAGCGTCGACCCGGATGCCCCTGACCAAGCCCGCATGTTGCGGTTCGGTCGACCACGCGAGATCGCAGACCTCCTCGTCGCCGGGGGCCTCACCGACATCCAGGAGGCCACGCTCGACGTCACGGCGAGCTACTCGGCGTTCGACGAACTGTGGGACGGCTTCCTCTCCGGGATCGGCCCGGCAGGTTCGTACTGCGTTGCCTTGGGGGACGGGGCACGCGCTGCGGTTCGTGAGGAGATGTTCGTCCGGCTCGGCAGCCCGACCGGGTCGTTCGACCTGCGTGCCGTCGCGCTCAGCGCATCCGGAAGGGTTCCGCAGACTCGCCCGTGAGTGCGCGCTGATCGAATCGTGAGAGTGGACGGCGACGTCGAAACGAACCGGCGGTTGCTCCGGGCACGCGACGCTATGGACCGGGACTTCTCGGGACCGCTGAGCATCGGTGATCTCGCAGCGGTCGCATGTGTGTCCGAGTCGAACTTCATCCGCTCGTTCAAGTCCACCTTCGGTGAAACGCCGCACCGCTACTTGCAGCGCCGACGCATCGAGCGCGCCATGTACCTGCTGCGGACCTCGGACACGACCGTCACCGAGATCTGCATGACGGTCGGATTCTCCAGTCTCGGCTCGTTCTCACGCACGTTCACCGACATCGTCGGCGAGACGCCGTCCGAGTTCCGCCGACACGGAACCATCGCCGAGGTACCGACGTGCTTCGTGAAGACCTGGACACGACCGAGCAGTTTCGGAGAAGCCCCACCGATCACCGATTCCTAGAGTCACCTCCATGTTCCAAGCGATCTCTCGTTCCCAACTGTTTGTCCTCGACCAGGACCAGGCCCTCGACTTCTACACGAACACGCTCGGCTTCGATGTCGCTGCCGACGTGGACCTCGGCTTCATGCGATGGCTCACCGTGTGCGTGCCGAACGACCCGACCCGCGAGGTCCTTCTCGAGAAGCCCGGCCCGCCGGCCATGAACGACTCCACTGCTGCGCAGGCCGCGGACCTGGTGTCCAAAGGAGCTGCGGCCGGCAGCTTGTTTCTCACGACGGCTGATGCTCGCTCGACGTTCGAGACGTTGCGCGATCGCGGCGTCGACATCACCGACGAGCCATCCGAGCGGCCCTACGGCATCGACTTCGGTATTCGCGACCCGTTCGGCAACGCCATTCGCATCGGCCAGATGTTCGACGCCGGCACCAACTGACCCGTGCCCACTCACCATCGATGACACCTTGCGCGACGTCGAACGTCCCTACGGAACTCGTCGCGGCGCTGACGGCGAACGGCTGCACCGAGGTGTTCTTCGGTCACTCAGCTTTGGAGTACCCCGCTGCCATGATGGGCGGCGTGACAGGAATGGACGACACCGACGCACTCTTCGCCGACGCTCTGGTGTCGATGATTCGCGAGATGAGCGACGACGAACTGCACAACGTCGCCGAGATCGTGCGGCAGGTGCAGATCGAGCGAGCGGTCGGCAACGGCGACGAGGACGCGATCATCGCGAACGCCTTCGAGATGGCGTTCGGTCGGGACGGCCTCGCCGTGCTCCCGTGGGTCGAGGGCAACGTCGTGGTGTGCCCGGGCGGCATGGTGTCCAAGTCGAAGGCCAGCCACAAATGCCGATTCGTGAGCGTGGACGACACGTGGATCTGGGAATCGCACCTCCTGCTGCGAGAAGACAAGCGATCGTCACCCGGCACCGACGAAGGGTTCCGCGCCGTGGCGCTTGCTGCCACTCGTCGACGGCATCGGGATCGACGTCGTCTCGGGCAAGGCCCGCCAGGGCCAACATTCGGTCGACCACGTCGTCAGCTACGAGATCCGCGGCGGCGAACTCGTCGAGGTCTCACAGCGCACCGTTCGACAACGCCACTGACCACGACCGACGGCGAGGCGTCGAAGCGTTGACCTGATATGCATTGGCGATGACCGGATGTGCAAAGCTCTCGGCCCTCGCTCCGCTTGAGTGATGAGGAGCCGATCAGCCCGATCGGCCCTCGACACGTCAAGGAATCCAACCATGAGCAACTTCTCACTGCAGATCCCCGCCTGGCCGAACGGCGCACCCGTTCCCGCCCGCCACGCCCTCGGCAAACTCGGCCAGCCGATGGAGCTCAGCGACAACATCAGCCCGGAGATGTCGTGGAGCGACGCTCCGGACGGAACGCGTTCGTTCGCCATCATCGTCACCGACCCGGACGTCCCCTCCGCTGGCGACGACGTGAACATCGAAGGCCGGTTGGTCCCGGCCGACCTTCCACGGGTCCCGTTCTTCCACTGGGTGCTCATCGACCTTCCGACCAGCGTCACGACACTCGCCGAAGGCGCTGCCTCAAGTGGCATCACTGCGCGCGGAAAGCCCGTCGGCGAGTCGCTCGGCGGCGTTGCCGGGGCCAACGACTACACCGGTTGGTTCGCGTCGGATGCCGACATGGCTGGCACCTACGGCGGTTACGACGGACCGTGCCCGCCGTGGAACGACTCGATCATGCACCACTACCACTTCGATGTGTTTGCTCTCGATGTCGAAACCCTCGGGATCGACCCGGCCGACCTGACCGGGCCGACGGCGTCTGCCGCCATGGAGGGGCACATCTTGGCCAAGGCGTCACACATGGGGACCTACTCGCTCAACGCTGCGGTCCAGGCCGGATAGCGACACGGCGGCAGGCGTGCTCAGCATTCCCGAAGGTCTCCATCGGGACCCTGCTCGGCCGTCGATCGAGGTCGATAGGGGTGTGGGTGGTCGATTACGTCAGCGACGTCGCGTCGCTGTCCGTCCCCGTCGTGGTCACTCGACCCACGTTCGTCTTCGTGCACGAAGGCATCAAGGAACTCACAGCCACGTCTCACCCGGAGACGTTGCTCGTCCCAGCGGGCTCCGTGGTGTCGATGCGGACCGGGACGCACGTGATGTCGGACCTGCTCCCGGTCTCCGCTCGCTATTCGAGCACGATCTTCTCGGTCGATCGGGACCTGTTGGTGCCGATGCTCGATGGCGGCGCGCCCGATCCATCGGACACCCGCGCCGTGGTCGGTGGGATCGACGAATCGGTACAGCTCTTGGCCGAACAACTGCGCGAGCAGCTGACCACGGCACCAGCCCGGGTGGAGCGACAGCTCGCGGTGAAACAGCTGCTTGCGTCGTTGCTGCTCAACCGCGAGATACGTCAACTGATCAGGTCGCGACGTGACCGGCTGGGGCGCCACCA
Source organism: Ilumatobacteraceae bacterium (assembly GCA_963797925.1). GTDB lineage: Bacteria > Actinomycetota > Acidimicrobiia > Acidimicrobiales > Ilumatobacteraceae > Ilumatobacter_A. The sequence continues at coordinate 916,529 of CAWCQZ010000005.1, forward strand.
ACGTCGGCCGCGTCGAGTCGGTGATCGGTGCTCACTGCTACAGCCCCCTGCGGCTCGACCAGTACGCGTCCTTGTGCGCCATGAGCGTCTCGTCATTCAAGCGGGCGTTCGTCGAGGCCTACGAACAGTCACCCGGAAAGTGGCTGATCGAGACCCGCCTGCAGTACGCAGCCGACCTGCTGCGGAATCGAGCTGATTCGGTGACCGACGTCAGTGCGAATTGCGGATTCGGAGACCTCTCCAACTTCACCCGGTCCTTCCGCAAGCGTTTCGGCGTGTCACCGTCTGCCTACAGGCAGGCACCGAACGCACAGCCGGCGGGCTGACGTGCAGCGCCTGCGACGCCGACTCGACTCCAGGAACCGGTGTCGCTTCCCGATCGATCAGCTGCGCGGGGTCACGCGGACTTCGATGTAGCGGCCCAAGTCGACCCAGTCGCCGAGGGCGTCGTCGACATCGTCCTCGGTGACCGTTCCGATGATGCGAGCCTGTTCGACGAAATCATCGAACGAGGCGTTGCCGCCCGTGTCGACGAGAACGCCGAGTACTTCGTCGTTGATCTGAGCGTTGTTGATGAAGTTCAACTGTTCCGACACCGTGTTCACGGCGTTGGAGAACTCGCGGTCACTCGGACCATCGGACTGCAACGCTCGGAGTTGTTCGACGACCGCGGCAGAGACGTCGTCCACCAGGTCGGGTGCCGTCGACACCGTGATGTACAACTCGGTCGGCGGTCGCTCACCGACGCCCAACTCGAGACGAGCAGTCGGCGAGTAGGAGTCGCCGAGCTCTTCGCGTATGAAGTCGGTGAGCCGGTTGCCGACGATCTCGCGGACGACCGACGCAACGACATCGTCGCGACGATCCGCCGTGGCTTCGCCGGTGAACAGGAACGACACGTTCGCCGTCTCACCCTCTCCACCATCGGCTTCGGCCACCACCACTCCAGCGGGCGGAGGCGGCTCGACCAGCCCCGCCGTGCCGACCGAGCCCGTCCGCTCGTCCGGGAGCGACCCGATGTAGCGACGAGCGAGATCGGTCACCACGTCGACGTCGAAATCGCCACTGAGCGCGAACGACCACGGGAACTCCGCGGGTCCGAATGCGTCCCGGGCCACGGCTTCGATGCCGGCGACGTCGACGGTCGCGAGCGACTCCGGGGTCGGGAGCTGGAAGGCCGGGTCGTCGTAGCGGGCATTCAGCAGCGCATCGAACTCGGCGTACCCGGCGTTGATCGATGGATCGAGTGCGAATGGCAACCGGTCGTCGACGTAGCGGTCGACGGCCGTCTGGTCGACCCGCGGGTCGGTCAACAACAGGTGGATCAGCTGGAACAGGACGTCGAGGTCTGCGGTGGCTGCGGTGCCGTTGATCTCGGTCGTGAGCGGCGTCATGTCGGGCACCATCGAGACCGACTTGTCGTCGAGGAACGCGGCGAGCGCAACACGGTCGAAGTCACCGGCGCCGCTGTCGCCGATCACCGAGCCGAGCGCCTGACCGTCGGCGACGAACTCGTCCGGAACCCTATTCAGTCCACCCAGTCGCCGAGCGGAGAGGAACACTTCCTTCTCGACGATCGTGGTCGTGTTCAACGACACTCGCATCCCGTTCGCGAACTCGAGCACCATCGGATCGAGCGCTGCCGTGAACGGGTCGTCCGCCAGCGCGACGACGCTCTCCTCTTCGACCGGCTCGGGGGCTTCGATCAGCGCGTCACCGATCGCTTCCTCGTCGCGGCGTGGTTCGAGTTCGCGCTCGGAGGCCTGGAGGATCGTCTTGACCAAGGTGTCGGCGTCGGCGACGTCGCCGGCTTCGGCCGACGGCACAGCGACGAACGCATGGACTCCTGCGGTGCGGTAGAGGTCCACGAGGCCGAATGCCACGGTCTCGACCGTGGCCCGATCGAGCACCTCGTTGACGAAGTCGAACTCACGCTGGGCGGGCACGTACCACTCGCCTTCGAGGATGTGGCGGGTGTACTCGTCCGCGAAGGAGGCGTCCTGGCGGGAGTCGCGACCATCGAAGCTGCGAAGCGCCGATGCGCGCCGCGGACGCGATCGCGCGCTGCAGCTCGCCAGGCGTGACGCCGAACCGAGCAACGCGCTCGAACTCGTCGACGACCGCTTGGATCGAGGCCTCGACCGACGCACCGTCGACATCGACGTTCACCTCGGGCGCCGACAGCAGCCGCACGAAGGAACTCGAACCTGCCGAAGCCCGCTCGAACGGTGCCTCGCCGCGCAGGGCGTCGTTGTCGAGTCGCGTCACGACGATGTCGAGCGCCAGGTCGTCGAGGATCGAGCGTTGCGCGTCGGCTTCGAGCGAGGTGACGACGACCGGCAGCGGAAGGCTGAGCGAGACGAAACCCTCGGCGAGGTCCGGGTCGTCGACGATCTCGACGCGCGCCGCGTCGCCCGGGACGACCGCCAGGTCGATCCGCTCGGGGTCGGTGCCACGCGACGTCACAGCGGAGAAGCGTGTCTCGATCTCCTCCTCGATGGCGTCGGCATCGATGTCACCGACCACGATCACCGCGGCGTTGTCCGGGCGGTACCAGTCGTCGTAGAACCGACGAAGCGCCTCAGGCGTGATGTTCTCGATCGCGTCGCGGCCACCGATCGGCAGGTGCCCCTCGTACGCCGAGCCGGCGAGGAGGAAGTCGGCGAAACGATCGAAGATCCGTCCGTTCGAGGTCTGCACCCGGGCGCGCCATTCATCGAGGACGATGCCGCGCTCGGCGTCGACGTCTGCAGGGTCGAGCGTCGCCGAGCTCAGCCATTCCTCGAGGATGTCCAGCGCTGCGCCGACGGCGTCGGGCGTGTCCGGGACGTTCAGCGTGTAGACCGTCTCGTCGAAGCTCGTGCTCGCGTTGATGTCCGCGCCGAATGCTGCGCCGAAACTGCGCAGCACATCGACCAGTTCGTTCTTCGGGAACCGCTCGGTGCCGTTGAACAGCATGTGTTCGAGGAAGTGAGCTCCCCCGACCTGGTCCTCGTCCTCCAACCCGGAACCCGCATCGACGACCAAGCGCAATTCGACCTTGCCACCCGGATTGTCGTTGGACCGAACGAGGTAGCGCAGCCCGTTGTCCAGCGTGCCGGTCGCGGTGTCGGGGTCGCCGTCGCCGAGTTCGGGGAGGCCGGTCGGGTCCGGCGCTTCGATCGTTCCTGGAGGACCGACCGGGGTCGGGACCGTGCTTCGACTCGCTGGCGACGCGCCTTCGCCCATCTCCATCGACTGCTCGACGCGCACGCCGGGACCCGACGCGCACGCTGCGGCGACCAGCGCCACCACCGTCAGCTTCGCCACCACTTGTGCCGCGTTGGCGGCGATCGACCGCCCGGTCCGTTGAGCCCGCATCGATCGTGACCTTACGAGTCGCCGAACAGTTCGCGCAGCCGGGGCTTCCAGTCGATGTCCTCGGTCGAACCGCCAGCCTGCTGGACCGCCGTGCGCTCGGCTGCGAGGATGTCGGCGATCTCGGCGACGCGATCGTCGAGGATCTCGGCGAGGCGGTCACGCAGATAGCCGGCGAGCGCAGGGCTGGCGCCGTCGGTACTGATCGCGCCGGTCACTCGACCGGCGCGGGTGATCGCCGGAAGGATCCACTCGCAGTCGACCGGCTGGTCGGCTGCGTTGGTCCAGATGTTGCGTTCACGGGCCGCCGTCGAGATCACCTGGTCGACGTCGAAGTCACCTGTGGCGGTGACCACCAACCGCATGCCATCGAGGTCGGTCTCGTCGAACGGTTTCTCACGCACTTCGGCCATCGCCGCTCGGTCCACGCTGCTGCTCACCTCGGTGGCGACGAGACGCACGCTCGCGCCCGCAGCGATCAACCCGTCGGCCTTGCGGGCGCCGATCCGGCCACCTCCGACGACGAGCACCGGCACCCCCTCGAGGTCGAGAAAGACCGGATACGAGAACCGGGCGCGAGAGTCGGTGGATGGCATCACCCCAGCGTAGGACGGTTCTGACGATGTCAGACCGACAGCCGAACCGACAATTCCTGACAAACCCGACCGTTTTTGTCGGGTTTTGATTGAATACATCCCGTGAGCGCTGAAACCATCAAGATCGAGAGCAACTATCTCGCGGGCACGATCGCCGCCGAACTCGCCGACGACGTCGACGATTTCGAGCACGACGCCGAGATGCTCCTGAAGTTCCACGGGATCTACCAGCAGGACGATCGCGACGTCCGCCGCAAGCGGACTCAGGAGAAGTTGCCGCTCGACTACTCGTGCATGGTCCGCGCCTCGGTGCCCGGCGGCGTGATCACCGCCGACCAGTGGCTCGCGCTCGATCGAGTGGCCGGCCTCGCCGACGACAAGCTCCGCCTGACCACCCGCCAAGGCGTGCAGTACCACGTGGTCTACAAGAACGAGCTGAGCACGTTGGTCGCCGGCATCAACTCGTCGTTGCTCACCACGCTCGGCGCGTGCGGCGACGTCGTGCGCAACGTGATGGCCTGCCCGCTCCCTCACCCGGAGCGCACCGCCGTCATCCAACCCGTCGTCGACGAGATGGTCGCCCGCTTCCGCCCGCAGACCGAGTCGTACTGGGAACTGTGGGTCGACGGCGAGCAGGCCGTGACCGCCGAGAAACAGCCCACGGCCAAGCAGCGCTCCGACTTCGCCGTCCTCGACTCGATCGACGACGTCGAGCCGATCTACGGCGACGCCTACCTGCCGCGGAAGTTCAAGATCGGCATCGCCTGGCCTGGCGACAACTGCGTCGACATCTACACACACGACGTGGGCATCGTCCCGACGCTGTCCGCCGGCACCACCGGCGAACTGACCGGATTCGTGGTGCTCGCCGGTGGCGGCATGGGCATGAGCCACAACCGCCCGGACGACACCTACCCACTGCTCGCTCAACCGGTTGCGTGGGTGCCGCCGAGCGATCTGGGGGACGTGGTCGAGGCAATCGTCACGACGCAACGCGACCACGGCGACCGCGAGGACCGCAGCCGCGCCCGCCTCAAGTACCTGCTCGAAGCCAAGGGCATCGACTGGTTGCGCGACCAGATCGAGGCACGGACCGGGCGCTCGCTCGCCGCCCCCGTCGACCTGCCGGAGTGGAACGTCGGAGCGCACCACGGCTGGCACGATCACGAGTCGTCACCGGGCCACTCCCCGGACTCCGTCACGCTGGGCCTCCCGGTGCCGTCGGGCAAGGTCGCAGGCGGGTTGCGGTGGGCGCTTGAAGCGCCTCGTCGCCGACGGGCTGGTCGACGAACTGCGCGTCACGTCGCGCCAGGACCTGTTGCTGCTCGGCATCGACGCTCGCGAGATCGCGACCGTCGAGAACCTGCTCCACGCGAACGGCGTGTCGCTCGCATCCGACAACAGCCGCGACGCGCAACCTCGCGATCGCCTGCCCTGCACTGCCGACCTGCACGAAGGCGCTGGGTGAAGCCGAGCGGGTGCTCCCCGACGTCGTGGACCGTCTCGAGAAGGTCCTGGCCGACACCGGCAACACCGGTCTGCCGCTCCGGCTGAACATGACCGGCTGCCCCAACGGTTGCTCCCGACCGTACGCCGCAGAGCTCGGCATCGTCGGTCGGTCCAAGCGTGGATACGACATCCTGCTCGGTGGCTCCCCTGCCGGGGATCGTCTCGCTCGGCGGCTGCGTGCCGACGTGCCGCTCGACGAGATCCCCGATCTCCTGCGCCCACTGCTCGAACGGTTCAGTCGAACCGTTCCCTCCGACGGGAGCAATCGGGACATCAGCTTCGGCGACTGGGCATGGCAGCAGGATTGGAGCGAACTCGAATCGCTGCTCCCAGCCGACACGTCACGCCGGGCGCAACGGAGCGCACAGGACGACGGGGGCGAATCATGACCGTCTCACTCGTCGGCGCCGGCCCGGGCGACCCGGATCTGTTGACGATGAAGGCGGCGCGGCTGCTGACCGAAGCCGAGATCGTCGTGCACGATGCGCTGGTCGGCGAGGGCGTGATGGCGCTCATCCCCGAACACGTCGGGCGGATCGATGTCGGCAAGCGCGTCGGCAAACCGCTGCCCCAGGAGATGATCACCGCGCTCCTCGTCGAGCTCGGTCGGCAGGGCCAGCGTGTCGTGCGCCTCAAGGGCGGCGATCCGTTCGTGTTCGGTCGTGGTGGCGAAGAAGCACTCGCACTCCAGGAAGCCGGCGTCGACTACGAGATCGTCTCGGGCATCACCTCGTCGATCGCTGCTCCGGCAGCGGCCGGGCGTCCCGGTGACACATCGTGGAGTCTCCGCCGGCTTCACGGTCGTCACCGGGCATCGCCGCCCGGGCGAGCCCGACATCGACTGGCGGTCGCTCGCCAAGGTCGGCACCACGATCGTGATCCTGATGGGCGTCACTCATCGCGCGGCCATCGCAGACGAATTGATCGCCGGTGGGCTCGCTGGCGACACCCCGGTCGCTGCGGTGCGGTACGCCACGACCGATCAGGAAGACGTCGTGCGGTGCGACCTCGCCGAGCTCGGGACCGCGTCGATCGAGTCGCCGGCGACCATCGTCATCGGTGCCGTCGCTGCGTTCGACCTCCGCAGCGTCAGCCACCTCGCCGCCACCTCGTCCGCCACCGCCTGATGACCACCTGATCGACGCGACCTATTAGCGGTCCAGGTCGCGGCACACTGACGGAGTGGACCTCCCACCGCCGTCGCTCGCCGTTGCTCCACCGCTCCGCATCGCGGGGCTGAACAAGCGATTCGGCGACAAGGTCGCGTTGAACGACCTCTCGATCTCCGTGCCGTCCGGCGCGTGCTACGGGCTCGTGGGCCCCAACGGATCGGGCAAGTCGACGACGATGCGTACCGTGGTCGGGCTCTCGCGTGCCGACAGCGGAACGGTCGAAGTGTGTGGCATCCGCACCGATCAGGACATCATCGGCGTGCGTCGAGTGATGGGCGTGATGCTCGACCCCCTCCAACTGTTCGACCGCCTGTCGGCACGGGAGTTCGTCACCACCATCGGCGAACTGCGCCAGCTCGCTCCCGAGGTGGTCCGTGCCCGCAGCGACGAGATGTTCGACGTCCTCGAGATCGCGCACGATGCCGACCGCCCGATCTCCGGCTACAGCCACGGCATGCGCAAGAAGACCGCGCTCATCGCCGCGCTGCTCCACCGACCTCGGCTGGTGATGCTCGACGAACCGTTCGAAGGAGTCGACCCGGTCTCGACGCGCACGATGCGGGCGATGCTCGACCGTTTTCGTGCCGGCGGCGGAACCGTCCTGCTGTCGACCCATGTCATGGACGTCGTTGAACGTGTGTGCGATCACATCGGCATCATTCGAGACGGCCAGATCGTCATCGCCGGACCGATCGACGCGATCCGAGCGGGGCGCAGTCTCGAGGACGCGTTCATCGCCGCCGTCGGCGCGACCGACGTCAACGCCGCTGACCTCGACTGGCTCGGATGAACATCCCGCCACCGCCGACCGCGCCGCCGCGTCCGGCCTCGACCACGTCGATCATCTCACTCTTCGCACGTCTGCGGTGGCGATTGCTACGCGGCACGATCCGTTCGGGTGGGGCCCAGAGCGTCGCATCGGTGATCGGATTCATCGCAGCCGCAGGGGTCGGCACGATCGGCAGCATCCTGATCGCCGTCGGCCTCCGCTCGACCGACGACCCCGAACCCTGGGTGGTGATGCTCCCGGTCACACTCGTCATCGTCGTCGTCGCGCTCGGCGTGATCGCCGGCGTCTCCCAGCCGGTCGATCCTCGGATCCTCGGGTCCGAACCGCTCAGCGACCGACAGCTCGCCACCGGTCTGCTCACCACCTCGGCCTGCGGACCACCCGGCATCGCAGCGACGCTCCTCGGCATCGGCGTGTTCGCAGGCACGGTCGACTCCGTCGTCGGCGTGCTCGTCGGGCTCCCGGCGCTGGTTGCGTTCCTGGCGACCCTGCTGCTCGTCTCGCGCACCACGATCAACCTGCTCGGCCTCCTCACGAACCGGTTCCCTCGGCTCGGCCAGGTGCTGATCGGGCTGTCCAGCCTCGGCTTCTACGGTGGCTTCCAGTTCGTTCCACAAGCATTCGGCCGCCTGGATCCGGCGACCCGACGCGAGGTCGCTGACGTCGGACGCTTCACACCTCCCGGCCAGATCGGCCAGGCATTCGCCGACGCCGACGATGCATCGCTCGCCGCCTTCGGCCACGTGGTCCTCGGCGCGCTGTGGCTCCCGCTCCTCGCACTGGTGTTCATGGTGACCACACGACGCGTGCTCCTCGCATCGGCGTCGTCGGGTTCGAACGATGCATCGACGCCGCGCATCACGCTCGTCGGCCGACTCGCGAAATGGGCGTGTGGAAGCGGCGAGGTCGGCGCGATCGCCTGGCGCAGTGTCCGCACCCGCATGCGGCACCCGCGCACGGCGTTGGAGACGTTCATCGGTGCGGGAATCGGACTGGCTGTCGTGTTGGTCCCGGCGCTCTCGCGTGACGACGTCGGTGCGTCGGCAGTACTCGTCGGTGGCGCCGTCCAGCTGTCCGTGCTGTTCATGGCCGGAAACAGCATCGGCTCGGACGGCCCTGCCCTCGGCGCCGAGATCATGTGCGGTCTCGAGCCCGAGGTGATCGTGGCCGCCAAGGTCCGATCGGTGATCGTCGTGGCGTCTCCGCTCGCCGTGCTCGGCCCGCTCATCGCGGCCGGCGTCACCGGTGAATGGGCCTACCTTCCGGCCGGCGTGGCGGTCGGGTCGGCCGGTCTGCTCGCTGGGGCGGGTGGCGCGATCGCGCAGTCGACGTTCGTCCCCATCGCCGTGCCGGAGTCGGACAACCCGCTCGCATCGGGCGACAGCGGTAACGGGTTGCTGGCGGCGCTGGTCCTGGCAGCGGTACTGCTGTCGCTGGCGATCATGACGCTGCCGTTCGCGCTCGCCCTGATCTGGGCACTCACCGTCGACTCGGTTCTGTTGGTCACCGCATTCGCGTTGCTCACGCTGGCGGGCGGCTGGCTGGCGATGCGGCTCGGGCGACGGCTGGCCTCGCGCCGCTGGCGCAACGGCGAGGCGGAGTTGTACGCCGCGATCATCCCCTCGACCTGACCGTCAGGACGCGACGGGGTCAGGCCGGTCGGACCTCGTCGCCGAGCGAGATCGAGCCGGGCGCCGTCACGAGGCCGCCGACGGCGAGGAACGTCTCGCGTTCCGCGTTGATCGTCTTCAGCACGTCCAGGTCTCGACCGAGACCGGGCTGGGGACGGACCACCATGACACAGCGATCGATCTGCTTGACGACGTCCACACGGGCGTCGCCGATCGAGATCGAGGTACCGACGAAGCCGTCCTCGTCCGAGCCGTCGGTGATGATGTTCGTGCGGAATCGTCGACGATCCCAGTCGCGCATCGTCGACTCGGACACCAGCGACACACGTGACTTCGGCGAGTCGTGGAACGCTCCACCGGGGCCCTGCCAGCTCACCCAATCGGCGTCGTTCTCGGCATCGAGGGGCACCTCGTAGGTCCCACCGACATCGAGATTGTGTTCACCGGCGGCACGAAGCTCGACCTCACGACCGAGCCAGGCCGAGAGCGCAGCATCGTCGCCCTCGCGGACCTCTGAGCCGTCGGGCAGCGTCACGACCACGTTGCCGTCGATGATGCGTGCCGAGGCGAAGAGCAGGTCGGGCGAACGGCGAGCGGTGAGCGTGTTGCCGGTCTCGACGTCGTAGACCGACCAGCCGCGGTCGCCTGCGATCCCGAGGTCGGTCAGCTCGGCCTCGAGCAGCGTCTCGCCTCCGATCGACTTCACGGGGAATCGCCAGATCTCGGTCACGCGCATCTCCGCAACGGTACTTCCGCGCCGAGAACCAGCGAGCGCGATCCTCGGACAGCGGCCCTGGGAACCCTCCGCTGCGCTGGCGCTACGGCTTCGGCGGCAGGACCCGCGCCGAGGCGACGCCACGATCGACCCACTCGAACAGCGCCTCCTCGTCAGCCACCACCTCGTCATCGACGCGCAGCCACGCCGTCATCTCGCGCCCCCGCATCTCGGCGTAGCGAGCCGGACCATCCGCCACCAGTTTCGCTGCCTCGACCGGGTCGGCTCGAACCATCAGCCCGCCCCGGCCGCTGACGACGACCGCCATGTGGCCATCGACGAGGAATGCGATGCCACCGAACATGCGGCGCTCGGTCACACCGTCCTCGCCATCGAGTCGCTCCCTCACCCGCTCGGCCAACGCATCGTCGAATGCCATCCTCGTTCCCTCCCGGTGCTCGTCTGCTCTGATCTTCGTCCACCCTGATCTTCGTCCATCCTGATGTCCGCTCGGCTCAGCGTTGCACGCCAGCGGCCGGTCGTGCGGCCCCATACCGGCGGACCGCGTACGTCTGGCCATGACCCAGCAGGTCCGAGAACTCATCGAAGGGCGACCGGGTGTTCTTCCAGGAAGCGCACCGTCGCGACCTCGTCGACGTCGGGCGCGAGCTCGACGATCGTCGACCCAGGTGCACGACGCCCTCGCTGCTTGGGCCGCACAGAATCAGGGCGAGTAACCTGGCGTCATGGACGAAACCAGCATCACCACCGAAGCGGAAGCCGTCGAGGCCGACGCACTCGTCGAAGACGAGCTGCTCGTCGAGGAGATCTCGATCGACGGGATGTGCGGCGTCTACTGACGTCTGGCTCGACGTGCTCGACTCGTCACTCGACCTGCATCCTCAGGTCGCCCTTCGCCCCGAGCCGTTCGGCGCGCTCGCCTACCACTTCGACACGCGCAAGCTCGTCTTCTTGAAACACCCGGATGTCGTCCGCGTCGTGCAGTCACTCGCCGACCACGACACCGTCGCCGGTGCGCTCGCCGCATGCGACATCGACGAGCGGCGCTGGCCCTCGTTCGACAAAGCCCTCACCTCCCTCTACGAATCGGACATGTTGTATGACCGTGCTTGACGTCACCCCGCCCCCGAAAGCAGGGCCTGCGGCTCTGGTCGAGCAGCTCAAAGGCGGCCTCGACGCCCCGATCTGTCTGACGTGGGAACTCACCTACGCCTGCAACCTCGAATGCGTCCACTGCCTCTCCTCGTCGGGTCGCCGTGACCCTCGCGAGCTGAGCACCGAGGAAGCGAAGGCCGTGCTCGACGAACTGCATGCTCTGCAGGTCTTCTACATCAACATCGGTGGCGGCGAGCCGATGATCCGCCGAGACTTCTTCGAGCTCGTCGAGTACTCGATCGGCAAGGGCATCGGCGTGAAGTTCTCCACGAACGGTGCGTTCATCGACGCCGAGAAGGCCCGTCGTCTGGCAGCGATGGACTACCTGGACATCCAGATCAGCCTCGACGGCACCGACGCCGTGACCAACGACGCGGTGCGCGGCGAAGGCTCGTACGACACTGCGGTCCAGGCAATGCAGCACCTGCGCGACGCCGACTTCGGAGAGTTCAAGATCTCCGTGGTCGTCACGCGCCACAACGTCGACCAGCTCGACGAGTTCAAGGCACTCGCCGACGAGTTCGGTGCCCAACTGCGGATCACCCGCCTTCGCCCGTCCGGGCGCGGCGCCGACACGCTGGCACGACCTGCACCCGACACAGGCACAGCAGCGTCAGATCTTCGACTGGCTCCTGGCCAAGGGCGACAACGTCCTGACCGGCGACTCGTTCTTCCACCTCAACGCGCTCGGCGCCGAGACCGGCGAGACGCTGCCCGGCCTCAACATGTGCGGCGCCGGTCGCGTCGTGTGCCTGATCGACCCGATCGGCGACGTGTATGCGTGTCCCTTCGTGATCCACGACGAGTTCAAGGCCGGTTCGGTCCGCGACGACGGCGGCTTCTCGAAGGTCTGGAAGCAGAGCGACCTGTTCACCGAACTGCGCGAGCCCCAGTCGGCCGGCGCCTGCGGTTCGTGTGGCAGCTACGACGCCTGCCAAGGCGGCTGTATGGCAGCGAAGTTCTTCGTCGGTATCCCGCTCGACGGACCCGACCCCGAGTGCGTCACCGGCCACGGTGAGGAAGCGATGCTCGCGGCGTCGTCCGGTCACGCCGACCTCCCGCGCCCGATGATGGATCACTCCAAACCCCAGCGCGTTCCGGTCACTCTGACACCACGCTGAGTCGGGCGTCGAAATCGGCGCACGCTGGCCGGGCCGGAGCGCAGTCGACGTGCAAGGATCGAGACCTGTGCCTGTCGTTCTCCTCGTCGTCGCCTACCTGCTCGGCACTTTTCCCAGCGCCACGCTGATCGCACGAGCGAACGGTGTCGACATCTCGACCGTGGGCTCCGGCAACCCTGGCGCTTCGAACGTCACCCGAGCACTCGGTTGGCGCAAGGGCGTCTGGGTCTATGTGCTCGATGCACTCAAGGGCGCGATCGCCACCGGTCTCGCCTTGGGGCTCGATGGTCGCCCGCTCGCCTACTGGTGTGGCGCTGCGGCGATCGTCGGCCACATGTTCCCGCTGTTCCGACGCTTCAAGGGCGGCAAGGGCGCGGCTGCCGGGTCCGGGGTGTTGCTCGTGCTCCACCCGATCATCGTCCCGTTCGCCCTCGCCCTCTGGTGGATCGTCGCGAAGGTCACCGGGAAGGCCGCTGTCGGAACGATCGCGGCCGTGACGCTCGTACCGGTCGGGCTGGCCGCACTCGGTCGCCCGGCGTGGGAGTACTTCGCGATCGGCGCGTTGAGCGTCCTGATCCTCGCCAAGCACTGGCGCAACTTCGTGCGGATCATCAAGCGCGAAGAACCGGCGATGCGCTCGGTTCGCTGACCCATTCGATGCGGGACCGCAACGGGCTCGCTGCGAACATGTGCCGATGAGCAACGACGCCCGGGCCATCGACATGTTCGACTTGACGGGTCGGGTCGCCGTCGTCACGGGCGGTTCTCGTGGGCTCGGACGCGAGATGGTCTTGGCGTTCGCGGAGCAGGGCGCCGACGTGGTCATCGCAAGTCGAAAGATCGAGAACTGCACGGCGGTCGCCCGCGAGGTGGAAGCCCTCGGTCGGCAGGCACTGCCCTTCGCGTACCACGCCGCCGACTGGGACGGCGCCGGTGAACTCGCGGAGGCCGTGTACTCCGCGTTCGGACGGTGCGATGTACTCGTCAACAACGCCGGCATGTCGCCGCTCTACCCCAGCGTCGACGCGATCAGCGAGGACCTCTACGACAAGGTCATGGGCGTCAACCTCAAAGGTCCGTTCCGGCTCTCGGCGATCATCGGCACTCGCATGGTGGCGGCGGCCGAAGCGGGCGAGCAGACCGGCGGGTCGATCGTCTTCGTGTCCTCGATCGCGTCGCAGCGGCCCAGCCCGCAAGAGATCGTGTACGGCGCGGCGAAGGCAGGGGTGAACAACCTGACCACCGGCCTGTCCCGCACACTCGGGCCCCACGTGCGAGTCAACTGCATCGTTCCCGGCCCGTTCCTCACCGACATCTCCAAAGCGTGGAACATGGAGCAGTTCGAGTCCGACGCTGCCACCGGGTACGCCCTCGGCCGAGGCGGTCAGCCGAACGAGATCGTCGGCGCTGCGCTGTATCTCGCATCCGACGCATCGAGTTACACCACCGGCGCTCTCATCGACATCAACGGCGGCCCGCGTTAGTTCGTCTCGAGGCTGCTCACCCGCTCCGCCGCCGGTCGCCCGGACGGTGGGGTGTCCTGACCATGTCGCCGCTCGACCAGTCGAAGGTCGTCGTCTCCGGCCGCGTCAGCCAGCAGCGTCGGCGATCTGCTGCCACTCGTCCTGGTCGACGCCACGCACCGTCGACAGGAATTCGGTCACGTCATCCAGGGAGGTCTCGGTGAACGAAATGCTGACCTGGAACGGAGAGTCCGAGCGGTCCTCGAATGCGTACAGCTCGACCACATGCTGTCTGCCGTCCCTGTCGCTGCGGACGGACACACCGGTCGTTGCCGGATCCTCGTCGACGAAGACGAGGCCACGGGGTTCGACCACGGTCTCGATGGGGAACGATTCCGGGACGTACGTCGCGACCGGAACCTCGGCGGGGGTCACCGTGACGATCACCGTTGCGGCGCTCGTCTCGCTCGACCACACCGATTGATCGACCTCACCAACGACTGTTGACGTCAACAGCCATCTCGACGGCGGTTCGACCACGAGCATCGCGAGGTCAGCCAGCGGGACGGTCCGAACCGGGAAGCTCTCGATCGGCGGACTGGTGTCCGACGGCACGGTGACACCGGCCTCGTCGGTCGTGAACGGTTGCGTCGTTCCGACGGAGACATCGTCTGGCGCGGCGAGCGTGTCGACGACACCCGGCTGAGGGAGTTCGGTTGCGACGGGGCCAGCGTCCATCGGCACGGTGACGGGCAGTTCGGTGGCGCTCGGCGCTGCCAGTGCATCGACCATCGTCGACCACCTCTGCGGATCGGCATAGACCAGGTCCTCGACGACCTCGACGAACACCGTCAGGGTGATCGCCGTGCCTTCGATCCGCACTTCATCGCCATCGGGGCGAGTGAATTCGATCAGGTGATGGTCGCCGACAGCATCGGTCTGGATGATCACCGGCAGACCGTCGAGGGTCGCCGGCGTCTCGGTGTCGGGGATCGGCGGTGGACCGGTCACGATGGACATCGATCGCCAGATCGAGATGATCACGGTCGGGGATTGATCCGGCGTCGACGACCTCGGATCGGCGGGCCCGACGAGGCGAGCGTACGACGTGTCCTCGGAGTCGAATCGTGCTTCGGCGAGCGTCGACCCGACCCCCAGGTCGACCGTCCCGCTCGGGACGTAGTTGCCGATCGTCGCCGCTCCGGGCACCACCGGTACCACCGGCGCCGGCAGTTCGGGGCCATCCGCCGGAACGCCAGCGCGTTCGTCCGAGCTGTCGACGACCGCGAGTGCGCCGACGCCGAGTGCTGCGAGCGCAGCAGCGGCGACGAGGAGGCGACCTCGCCCCGACGTCGACCGACGACCCATCGGCATCACGCGGGCGGTGCGGTCGGACGAGACGATCGCGTCCAGTTGCGCGAGCGGCACGGCGTCGTCAGCGCTCCGTCGCAGATGATCGACGAGCAGGACGTCGAGGTCGTGGGAGTCGCGGAGATCGTTCACGTCAGTTCCTTTCGCATGGTGTCGAACGCTCGATTCAGCCACGGGCCGATCGAGTTGGGAGAGCAGTCGAGTGCGACGGCGATCTCGTCGGCGGTCCAGCCGGCATAGAAACGCAACACCACAGCGGCTCGCTGATTGAAGGGAAGTCGTTCGAGCACGTCGTCCAACACGTCGCGCTCTCGTCGGTCCCCGTCGACCGGGCGGAGCCGCTCGACCAGGCGCTGCCGGCTCCCCGTGCGGCGTCCGGCGTCGCGGCAGCCGTTGAGCACGGACCGATTGAGGTACGCAGCCGGCCGGTCGACGGACCCCCACTGGCGGTAGAGCCCGAGCATCGCGTCGTGGACGACGTCGTTGGCGACCTCGTTCGAGCGGGTCAGCAGGTAGGCACGCCGCACCTGCTCGGCGTGTTCGCGACGGTAGAAGTCGTCGAAGTCCCCGTGGCCACTCTGCGGTGCCGTCGCGTCGGACGGTGGCAGTCGTTCTCCTTGCATCACATCTCTTCGACGCCCCACCACGACACATTCGTACAGCAATCTCGGTTCGGGGCGTCGGAACGTCGGCGTCTGCGACGATGAGGGAACCGTGAGCGCAACCGCCAGACCCGACACCGCCGGTGGGAGAGCTGCGTTGCTCGAGATCTACGACGACGCCGTCGTCGACGTCTACGGCTACTTCCATCGTCGCTGCCGGCATCGATCGGTCGCCGAGGACCTCACCACCGAGACGTTCCTGGCAGCGGTCGACTCGATCGAGCGGGGCGTCGTCGAGACGGTCACCGTCGCATGGCTGGTCGGCATCGCCCGCCACAAGCTGGTCGACCACTGGCGCCGCACGGAACGCGAACAGCGCCGACTGGCCGCCGTCGGAGCCGAACCCGATCCACCGCCGGACCACGACTGGGACGTGCACCTCGACGCACTCGCCACCCAGGACGTCCTCGACGACCTCGGTGAACACCACCGGTCGGTGCTCACGTTGCGCTACGTGGACGACCTGCCCGTCGCCGACGTCGCCCGACTGATCGACCGCACCCTGCATGCCACCGAAGCCCTGCTCGTGCGAGCCCGCCGAGCGTTCCGAACCCGATACGAGGAGGTGACCCGATGAACGACACGACCGACGCGTTCGACCAGCTTCGCGACGACGGGCGAGTAGGCGTCGCCCCCGATGCCGGCTTCGTCGGGCGACTCCGACTCCGGCTCGAGAACGCCCTCGCAGATGCGCCGCCCGACATCGCCCTGCCCGACAGAAAGCAGCACACCAGGACCGACGCCACCGGCACCGTCGCGGACCCACCAGCACCGATCGGCACGCAGATCCTCACGCCATACATCTCGGTCCACGACGGCGTCGCCGCACTCGACTGGTATGCGACGGCGTTCGGTGCGCTCGAAACGGTTCGCTACGTCGGCGACGACGGCCGGCTCGGGCATGCCGAGTTCACCTTCAACGGTGCCCGCATCATGCTCTCCGACGCCTACCCCGAGATCGGCGTGGTCGCCGCGAACAGCTACGACGGCTCGTCGTGTGCGCTGCACGTCGAAGTCGCCGACTGCGATGCCCTCCACGAGCAGGCGGTCGCAGCAGGCGCCACGTCGATGATGCCGCCGACCGATCAGCCCCACGGCGCACGCTCAGCGACGGTCGTCGACCCGTTCGGCCACCGGTGGATGCTCAGCCAGCAACTCTCGTCGCCGACGTCTGCAGAGATCGACGCCGCCGACGACGACTTCACCGTTGTCGACGCCAACACCGACTGAGCCCGCTCGGCTCGACGGTTCTTGCGTGACGATCGGCACAACTCGTTCATCTAACTTCGAGGCCATGGAGATGCATTTCGCCACCGTTTGGGAGTCGATCGCCGACGCGATCCCCGATGAGATCGCCATGGTCCACGCCGACAACTCACGCACCTGGTCCGAGTACGACGATCGCGGCGCACGAGTCGCTCAGGCGCTCACGGCGGCCGGCCTCGGTCCGGATTCCAAGGTGGCGCTCTACATGTACAACTGCAACGAGTACATCGAATCCCACTACGGCGTGTTCAAGATGCGCGGCGTCGCCATCAACGTCAACTACCGCTACCTCGACGAAGAACTCTGGTATCTGCTCGACAACTCGGACGCCGAAGCGATCGTCTTCCACTCGTCGCTCGCCGCTCGCGTCGCGAAGGTCGTCGACCGGCTGCCCAAGCTGAAGCTGCTGGTCGTGGTCGATGACGGGCCCGGTGCCGATGTCCCCGGGGCCCACGCCTTCGAAACGGTCATCGCCGACCACGAACCCATGGAACGCATCGAGCGCAGCGAAGACGACATGTACATGCTCTACACCGGTGGCACCACCGGGATGCCGAAGGGCGTCATGTACAACATCGGTGGGCTGTGCGAAGGCTTCATCATGCAGGGATTCCCGATGGTCGGCCTCCAACCACCCGCTGACGCGTCCGGTGTCGGCGAGCTGGTCAAGGGCGCCGCCGAGTCGGGCGCCCGCATGGTCTCGATCCCCTGCGCGCCGCTGATGCACGGCACCGGCTGCTGGCTCGGCTGGTTCATCCCGATGTCGGCCGGCGGCAAGATCGTCACGTTGACGAGCCGCAGCCTCGATGCTCACGAAGTGCTCAGGACCATCGAGGACCAGAAGGTCACCGCGCTCACCATCGTCGGCGACAGCTTCGCGAAGCCGCTCGTGAAAGCCATCGACGAAGGCAAGCCCGGCGGCGGTTCCTACGACCTCTCGACAGCGGGCCTGTTCATGTCGTCGGGGGTGATGTGGACCACCGAGGTGAAGCAGGAGATGCTCGATCGAATCGAGCACGCGGTACTGGTCGATGCCATGGGCTCCTCGGAAGGCTCGATGGGCACCCAGATCATGATGAAGGGCATGCCGACCGAGACCGCCAAGTTCCAGCAGATGCCGACCACCAAGGTCTTCACCGACGACGACCGCGAGGTCGAGCCCGGCTCCGACGAGGTCGGGATGGTGGCAGCCGGCGGCAATGTGCCGCTCGGCTACTACAAGGACGAGGAGAAGTCGGCCCGAACCTTCCGTGTGATCGACGGTCTCCGCTACTCCTTCCCCGGCGACCTCGCCCAGGTGGCCGCCGACGGCACGCTGATCCTGCTCGGTCGCGGCAGCCAGGTGATCAACACCGGCGGCGAGAAGGTCTTCCCGGAGGAGGTCGAAGAGGCGGTGAAGCGTGTCGATGGCGTGCTCGACTGCCTCGTGGTCGGCGTCGAGAACGAGAAGTTCGGCCAGGCCGTCACGGCGGTCGCATCACTGGTCGAGGGAGCCTCCGTCGACGAGGCGACGGTCATCGCATCGGTGAAGAAGGACCTCGCCGGCTACAAGGCACCCAAGTCGGTCGTGTTCGTCCGCGACGATCCCGCGCGCCCCCAACGGCAAAGCCGACTACAAGACGGCCCGAGCACTCGCCGACGCCGCCAACCACTGAATCGGTAGCACCCACACGCCACGCCACCCGGTCCCTTCCCGCCCCGGTCCCTTCCCGCCCGGCACCATCACTACAGGGTCCCTGCCGGCCGGTCCCTTCCCGCCCGGCACCATCACTACAGAGTCCCTGCCGGCCGGTCCCTTCCCGCCCGGCACCATCACTACAGGGTCCCTGCCGGCTGGTCCTTTCGTGCCGGGCGGCATCGCTACAGGGTGAAGCGGAAGAGCGCGGTGACCAGTTCACCGTTCTGTTCGAACTCGAGCGCCGCCAGGTAGTCGCCGAGGCCGGGCAGGTCGGTCGCGAAGCTGAACCGGTTGTCGCCGACGAGCTCTGCGTGTGCATGGGCGAACGACGAAGTCCTCGGTGCGAATGAGTGTCAGGAAGGCGGGCCCTTCGTACACGTCGTCACCGTTCCAGGCTTCTGAGAGCACGAAGTCGAATCCCTGGCGGTCGATGGTGATCGAACCATCGGTCCACTCGGTCTGCATCGATCACCGGCGGGTCCTCGTCGATCGTCCCGGGCACGTCCACGGTGACGCCGAGTTCGAGGAAGTCGGTGCCGCTCGATGGGGCGACCTGAGCAATCACACGGGTCAGGCCGGCTGGAGCACCGAGCGGCGTCGGGCCGGACATGTCGGCCACCGTGTGATCGAAGGTCGACAAGCGCTCGTCGACCGACGAAGTAGTGAGCGACGCCGTCGTGGAGGTCGTCGAGGCCGAGCTGTTGACCAGAGCGACGGACGTCGGCGACCACGGCTCCGTCACCGACGACGTCCACCACGAGCTCGTCGATGCCGATCTGCGACTCCAGGGCAAACGTGGGTGTCCGGTCGTCGTGATGACCGTCGTCCTCAGCGAGGAAGACCTGGCCGTACACACCTCCGAGCGTGGCCCCGACGCCGAGCACGATGAGAACGATGGCGAGAACCTTCGACCTCACGGGGTCGACGACTCCGGCTGCAGTTTCTCGACGAAGAAGTCGAGGACACGCTCGACGCTCTCGTCGTCACGCTGCTCGGTCAGCACCGAGTGGTCGGTCTTGTTCACACTCGGCAGTTCGATCGCGATGAACGCATCGCCGAGCTTCTCGCGCAACGTCGCGAACCGGTCGCCGACCAACTTGTCGCCGGTGAATCGCAGCCCGAGCACCTGGCAGCCATCAGCGGCTCGTTGGATCACGGCGGCTTCGTCGTCGGGCGACAAGTTGAGAGCTGCACTGCGTGCCGCCCCGATCGAGAAGGGCATCGACGGCTGCGACAGCACCGGGGCGAGCATGATCTCGTCGACCATCATCCCGAGCGCGAACCCACCGGAGAAACACATCCCGACGGCGCCGACGCCCGCACCGCCGACTTCGGCGTGGACGCGGCGAGCGAGCGCACGCAACCACGCGATAACCGGTGACGTCCTGTTCATCGCCAACGTGGTGAACTCCCGCGCCACGCAGATCTTCGCCATCGACGCCACCGCGTACCCGTTGCTCGGGGCTCTGCCCGGGGTGCCGACGAGGTCGGGCATGACGACCGTGAATCCACGGTCGACGACCTCGTTCGCGAACTCGGCCACCTTCGGCGTGATGCCGGGGATCTCGTGGATCACCACGACCGCCGGGCCAGCGCCCCGGCGATACACCTCGTGGGTGAGACCAGCCGACGAGAACTCGCTTCGCTCCCACCCGCTCAGCACATCGACAGCTTCGTTCATCGGCTCATTCTCGCCGCTCGCGCGGCAGGCCCCACCATCCTTCGAGTGCGGCCAGGTCGTCTGACCGGATCGGTGTCCACGTCCCGCGCTGGTCAGCGGGGTGGGGAGAGTGCCGCGAGCGCTTCTTCGGCGAGGCGTTCCGTGCCGGCCTTGAAGCCTTCGAGCGTTTCGGCGTCGATCTCCTGATTACCCATCGCCCCGTTGACGAAGCGTGCGTAGACGCCCTCGGAGATCACGGCGAGGCGCCACGACGAGAACGCGACGTAGTAGCCGATGTTCGAGAGGTCGCGACCGGTTCGCACTGCGTAGCGTTCCAGGAGTTCGGCGTACGTCGGGAAGCCGATGATCCCGGTCGGATCGTTCGGCCGGGCCTGCTCCTCGCCGGGGTCGGACCAGTAGACGCCGAGGTAGCCGACGTCGGCCAGCGGGTCGCCCAGCGTGCACAGTTCCCAGTCGAGGACGCCGGTGACCCGGGCCGTTTCGGTGTCGACGAGGCAGTTGCCGAACCGGTAGTCGCCATGGGCGATCGACACCCCGATCTGTTCGGGGAGGTCGGCGGCGAGCCGTCGGCCGACCTCGTCGATCGATGCGAGCTCGCGTGTCTTGGACTTCTCCCACTGCATCGTCCAACGCCGCACCTGGCGTTCGACGTACCCGGTCCGCTTCGCCAGGTCGCCGAGCCCGACCTCGTCGATGTCGACGGCGTGCAGGTCGGCGAGCACGTCGATCAGGTGCTCACCCGCTGCGCGTCGCTGATCGAGCGTCATGTCGGCCGCGGCCTCGGGCTTGTCGAGGACGACACCCTCGACGAGGCTCATCACGTAGAAGGGGGCACCGTTGACCGACTCGTCGGTGCAGACACCCATGGTGCGCGGGACCGGCACGTTGGTCTTGCCGACGGCGGAGATGATCGCGGTGCTCGCGGACCATGTCGTGAGCGGAGGCGAGCACGTTCCCCGTCGGGGGACGACGCAACACGACGGTCGTTCCCGCCGCGTCCGTGACCCGGTACGTCAGATTCGACCGACCGCCCGTGATCTGCGCGAACGCGTACGGACCCGCGATGCCCTCGATGTTCTCGTCCAGCCAACGGCTGACCGGGTCGATGTCGATTCCGGTGACAGTCATCGCTGATTGAACGTAGTGCCCCGACGCTGGTCGACCGCCGTCAGGGCCAACGTGCCGTTCAGTCGTGCTCGCTGATCTCGTCGCCGGTCGGTTGACGGACCGACATGAACACCGACGCACCAATGGCCACGCCGGCCGCCACGAGCGAGCGCGACGCGAGGGTCGGTCGCGTCGGCGATGGAACCGTCGACGACGGCAGCGACCGGGCGGCATCCGAGGAACGCCACCGACCAGATCGCCATGACCCGACCGCGCAGTGCGTCGGGGATCCCACGCTGCAGTTCGGTGTTGGTGCTCGTGACTCCGAGGAGGAAACCAGACCCGGAGATCGCAGCACCGATCAGGCCGACATGCACGACGGGGGCTGCGGCCAGAGTCACGAGTCCGACCGCTGAGATCGCCAGCCCGAGACCGGTCACCCGGCCGCGACCGAGGCGCTCCCGGATCCGGTCCGAGCCCGGAGCCGTGATGGCGGCGCCGAGTCCGAAGGCACCGACGAGCAGACCGACCACGGTCTCCCCGTAGCCGAATCGTTCCGCCATCGCCGGCATCAAGGTGCTGAACGGGTCCGAGGTCCATCCGACTGCAAGCGTGCCGACCAGCAGGGCGACGACCGTCGGGCGGGCACGGATCCAACGAAGCCCGTCGGTGACCGTCTCTCCCGCCGGCATCGTCGTGGTCCTCGTCGGGAGCGACCGGACCGCGAGGACGGATGACGAGCAACACGACGAGCAGTGGCACGAATGTGAGGGTGTTGATGCCGAATGCCCACACCGCGCCGAAGGCCGCGACGACACCACCAGCCGCCACGGGCCCGATACCGCGGGCGATGTTGAACGTCATCGAGTTCAGCGTGATTGCTCGGTCGATGTCTTCCGTCCGGACGAGCGACGGCACGATTGCCTGCAGCGACGGGAGGATGACGGCGGCACCGAGACCGATGACGGCGGTGGCGGCGTAGATCGGCCACGGTCCGGGAAGGTCGTCGATGCCGACCACGGCGACCGTGATGGCGAGCCCGAGCGCTCCGATGAATGCGATCAACTGGCCGACGAAGAGCATCTTGCGCCGGTTCACCCGGTCCGTCAGCCGCCCAGCCAGTGGCGTGAACAGCATCGTCGCCGAGAACTGCAGGATCGACACGGCGCCGACTGCGGTGTTGGACCCGGTCAGGTCGTAGACGACGATGCCGGCCGCGACGTTCTGGAACCAGTTGCCGGTGTTCGAGATCGCGTTCGAGAAGAAGAACGGAGCGAAGACCGAGTCGGAGAGAAGCTCACGAAACGACCGTCGATCGTCCTGGTCGGGTTCGGTCCGTTCGTCGACTCCGGTCACCATCCCGCGATTCCCATCGGACGCCACGCGCAAACCGAACGTGCACGCCGTCACACCGACGATTCAGCGCAGCAGCCGAGGCGAGATCAGGCGTTCGACAAGACCGAGCGAAGTCGAGCTGGGAACAAGGTGTTCTTCACGCCAGGCGTTCGACGAGACCCAGCGAAGCTGAGCGGCGATCGAGTTCGGCGGAGTCGGTGTCGCTCAGCCGGGACGGCCGACGCCGGAGACCTTGCCCCAGTTGACGTTGGCGACGTTGACGACACTGCCCGTGTTCGGCGCGTGCACGAGCTGGTTGTTGCCGAGGTACACGCCGACGTGGCTGATCGGGCTGTAGTAGAAGAGCAGGTCGCCGGGTTGGGCGCTGCCCTTGTCCACGTGCGGAATCGATGCGTACTGCTGGCCCGACTGGTGCGAAAGAAAGACGCCGGCTGCAGCCCACGCGTAGGCGGTCAGGCCGGAACAGTCGAACGAGACTCCAGGGTTGGACGTTGCGTACTTGTACGGCACACCCTGCTGCGAGAGCGCTGCGTTCACTGCGACGCTCGCTCGTGACGAGGGAGGGGGAGCCGACGGCGCCGGGGCTTGCGGAGTGGGGGCCTGCGGGGCCGGCGCCTGAGCGGCCGGTGTGCTGGACCCGCCATCGTTGCCGCCGCCGTCGTTGCCCGAGTCGGCGTCGGTGTTCCCGCCCGGGTTCGAGTCGCCGCCACCCGAGTTGGTGTCGCCACCGCTGGAGTCGGTGTCGCCACCGCCGGAGTCGGTGCTGCCGCCGCCGGAGTTGGCGTTGTTGGCTGCGTTCTGGGCCGCTTCGATCTCGGCTTGCAGACGGGCAGCCGACTCAGCAGCGCGACGCGCCTCTTCCTGAGCGATCAGTTCGCCGAGCTCGGCTTCGGCGTCGACGCGTGCCTGCTGGTACTTGCCGGTCAGTTGCTCGGTTTCCGCTTGGGCGTCGACGAGCGAGGCTGCGAGCGCCTCGGCTTCGTCGACCTTCTCGTCGAGCGTGTCGCGGTCTTCCTCGAGGTCGTCGACGAACGCATCCAACTCGTCGGTGGTGACATCGCCGGCGCTCAGGGCGACGCGGGCCAGTTCATCACGCTGCAAGACGTCGTTGACGTCGGCGGAGTCCTCGAAGAGTGGGCCGAGCGGCGTGGTGCCGGAACCGACGAAGGACCTCACGGCCATGTCGCCGAGGTCCGCTCGCAGCTTGTTGAGCTCGGCTTCCTTGCCGGCGATGTCCGCTTCGAGATCGATGATCTCCTGGTCGAGCTGCTCTTTGGACTGAACGGCTTCGACGTAGTCCTCGCCGATCTTCAGCGCCTGCTGCTCGAGGCGTTCGAGCTCGTCGACGATGTCTTCGACTTCGGTGCGCTTCTGGTCGACCGGGCTGGCAGATGCGATCTGCGGCGTCATGGCCGGCACGACGAGGGCCACCATGATTGCGATGGGCGCGACGCGCAGGAGGTGCTTCACGGGACGAAAGACTACCGAATGTGACGAAGAGGTTGCGAAACGACCTCGAATTTCACATTCCAAGCGTCACACCGCAACATGTGGCCGTCGAGGCGACGACGGAGCCTCGCAACGGCTTCGCCGGTCGCTCACTCCCATTCGATGGTGCCTGGCGGCTTGCTGGTGATGTCGTACACGACCCGGTTCACACCGTCGACTTCGTTGATGATCCGTTGGCTCATCACTTCCAACGTCTCATACGGGATCCGCGCCCAGTCAGCGGTCATCGCGTCCTCGCTCGTGACCGCTCGGATGACGATCGGGTTGCCGTAGGTGCGCTCGTCGCCCATCACCCCGACCGAGCGAACATCGGCCAGGAGCGCCGCGTAGCACTGCCAGATCGTCCGCTCGAGACCCGCCGCAGCGAGTTCCTGGCGCACGATGAGGTCGGCGTCCTGCAACAGCGCAACACGTTCGGGCGTCACCTCACCGATGATCCGGACGCCGAGTCCGGGGCCCGGGAACGGTTGGCGCCACACCATTTCGTCGGGCAAGCCGAGTTCGGTGCCGAGTGCGCGCACCTCGTCCTTGAACAGGTCGCGCAGCGGCTCGATGAGTTCGAGCTCCATGTCGTCGGGAAGGCCGCCGACGTTGTGGTGGCTCTTGATCACCGAGGCGGTGCCGTCGGTGCCACCCGATTCGATGAGGTCCGGGTACAGGGTTCCCTGAACGAGGAACTTCGCTTCGGTGATGCCGCCGGTGTGCTTCTCGAACACTCGGATGAACCGCTCACCGATCGCTTTGCGTTTGGCTTCGGGCTCGGTCAGCCCGGCGAGTGACTCGAAGAACGCTGCGCCTTCGTCGGCATGGATCAGCTCGATGCCGAGGTGGCGGCGGAAGGTCTCGACGACCTGCTCGGACTCGTGCTTGCGCATCAGCCCGGTGTCGACGTAGACGCATGTGAGTTGCGACCCGATCGCCTTGTGGACCAGCGCGGCGGCGACCGACGAATCGACGCCGCCGGACAGGCCGCAGATCACCCGGGCGTCGCCGACCTGCGCGCGGATCAGCGCAATCTGTTCGTCGATCACCGATGACATCGCCCAGTCCGGTGCGATGCCGGCTCGCTCGTGGACGAACCGAGCCAGCGCAGCCTGCCCGAAGGGTGAGTGAACGACTTCCGGGTGGAACTGGACGCCGTAGATCTTGCGGTCCTCGTTCTCCAACACCGCCACCGGTGCTCCGGCGGAGGATGCAGTGGCGACGAAGCCGTCCGGCAGCTCCGTGATGCCGTCGAAGTGGCTCATCCAACACTCGTGTTGCGGTGGGGCGTCGTCCGGCAGCACGAGGGAATCGCCGATGCGGTTCAACTGCGTGCGTCCGTACTCCCCTGCCATCCCGCGACCGACGACACCACCGAGTTGCTGCGCGATCAACTGCGCTCCGTAGCAGATGCCGAGGATCGGGATGCCGAGGTCGAAGATGTCGGTATCGAGCGACGGGGCGCCCTCGACGTGCACGCTGGCAGGGCCGCCCGAGAGGATGATCGCATCCGGTGCCCGTTCGGCGATCTCCGCAGCGCTGATCCTGTTCGGAACGATCTCGGAGAAGACGTGCAGTTCGCGGACCCGCCGAGCGATCAACTGCGCGTACTGAGCACCGAAGTCGACCACGAGCACCGTCGAGCGGTCGACCGCCCCATCGATGTCGGGTGTGGGATCGGCCGAGGACTGCGGTTGACTCACCACATGCAGCGTAGAGGAACGGTCCGGTTCGGAACCTTCCTGGTTTCGATCGTCGTGGCGATGCTCGTCGTTCTCCTGGGGACCACCGTCCCGACCGGTTCGGGCAGCGTCGCCTTCGCGGCCGCCCCCGCCACGCCTGCCGATGACGAGCCCATTGCTCCGACGGACACCGTCACCGAGTTCTATCCGGAGAGCGCGAACCTCAGCGACTGCGTCGGATTGGTCGAGCAACCCGGCTGCGGCAGCGGCTCCCGCGGCGGCTGGCGTCAAACGGCGGTCTTCGTGGTCTTGTTCGCCGGGCTCGGCGTGATCCTGTGGCGAGTGTCGCGTGGGATCAAGGCGAACCGTGCCGTTCTCGACGCCGACATCGACGCCGACGCCGACCGCTCCTGACACTCACCGGACCCGCACCAGGCGAAGGCTCCCGGGCAGCGGCACCCAGAGGTGCGCAGTCTGCGGGCCTCGCTCTACTCTGAGCGACATGACACCCGACGAGTTCCGCACCGCCGGACACGAGATGATCGACCGGATCGCGGACTACCTCGACGGAGTCGGTGATCGCCCCGTGCAACCCGACGTCGCACCGGGAGACGTTCGCGCAGCGCTGCCCGAACACCCGCCGACCTCACCGGAGACGTTCGATCAGGTGATGGCCGACGTCGAGCGCGTGATCGTTCCTGGAATCACCAACTGGCAGCACCCCGGCTGGTTCGCGTACTTCCCTGCCAACGTGTCGTACCCGTCGATCCTCGGCGAGTTGCTGTCCGCCGGGCTCGGCGTGCAGGGCATGAGTTGGGTCACTTCACCCGCGTGCACCGAGGTGGAGACACTGATGCTCGACTGGATGCAGGAACTGCTGGGGCTCCCCGCTGCGTTCCGGTCCACGAGCGAGTCCGGCGGTGGTGTGATCCAGGGTTCGGCGAGCGAGGCCACGCTCGTCGCGATCCTGTCTGCCCGATTCCGTGCGACGGGCGGCGCAGTCAACACGGACGGCGACACGACGAAGCTGGTCGCCTACTCCACTGATCAATCGCACTCGAGCATCGAGAAGGGACTGCGGATCGCCGGCATCGGCACCGACCGCCTGCGGACCGTTCCACATGACGAGCACTTCGCGATGCGCCCGAACGCGCTGCGTGAGATGATCGATGCCGACCTCGCAGCGGGGTTCGTGCCGTTCTTCGTCAACGCGAACCACGGCTCCACGTCGTCGATGGCGTTCGACCCGTCGGCACAGCTCGGGTCGATCTGTCGCGAACGAGGCATCTGGTTCCACATCGACGGGGCCATGGCGGGGATCGCGGCACTCGCACCCGAGTTCCGATGGGTCAACGACGGCATCGACCTGGCCGATTCGTACTGCACCAACCCGCACAAGTGGATGGGGGTCAACTTCGACTGCACGACGTACTGGACGACCGACCGGGCCTCGCTGCTCGGAGCGCTCAGCATCCTCCCCGAGTACCTGCGCTCCGAAGCGGCCGAGTCGGGTGCGGTGATCGACTACCGGGACTGGCAGATTCCGCTCGGTCGGCGGTTCCGTGCGCTCAAGTTGTGGTTCACGATCCGGATGGATGGTGTCGATTCGTTCCAGGAACGGATCCGGCGCGACGTGGCGCTCACGCAGGACCTGGCGAACAAGGTCGCCGACGACGACCGGTTCGACGTGGTCGCTCCGCACCCGCTCAACCTGCTGTGCCTCGCCCTCCACGACGGCGACGAAGCAACCGACGCGTTGATCGAACGGGCGAACGCGTCCGGCACGGCACTGTTCACGCGCACCGTGCTCGATGGCCGCTCGGTGCTGCGCGTGTCCATCGGGTCGCACACGACCCGCGCCGCGCACGTGGACGCCGCCTGGCGGTTGCTGCAGGGCGATGTGTGAAAATGACCCGATGACCTCTCGCCCCGTCGCGCTGCTCACCATGTCCACCGGGTACGTGGGCCCAGCGCTCGCCCGCACCATGGCCGATCGCGGTTTCGATCTCGTCCTGCACGGATCGGCGGACGCCGATTCGATGGGGGGCACGGTGGAGGTCCCGTTCACCGAACAGCTTCCCGACCTCGAGTCCCGCGGCGCACAGGTCGAGACCGTCACCGACGTCGACCTCACCACTGCGGACGGCAACCAGGAACTCGTACGACGTGCGTTGGACAGGTTCGGTCGGCTCGACTCGGCGTGCTTCGTGACCGGGACGATCATCGTCGGCAAGTTCCTCGACATGACCGAGCAGCAGTGGGCTCAGATCAAACGGACCAACCTCGACATGGTGTTCCACGCCCTCCAGGCCGTGTTGCGACCGATGAAGGAGGCCGGAGCGGGCCAGGTGGTCGTGTTCACCTCGTCGACCGGCGGACGACCCGATCCGATCACGTCGATCTATGGCGGCACACGGGCTGGCGCCAACGGCATCGTCCGCGCCGTGGGCCTCGAACACGCGCGACGGCATCCAGGTGAACGCGGTCGGAACGAACTTCATGGACTTTCCCGGCTTCATCGCCGCGAGCGGTGCCGACGACCCGGAACGCCGAGCGAAGATCGAAGCCCAGACGCCGATGCGCCGGCTCGGCACGATGGACGAACTCGCGCACGTCACCGCACCGCTCCTCGACGGCCGGAACCGGTTCCAGACCGGCCAGTTCTTCGACTTCTCCGGCGGCTGGGGCGCCTGACCCAGGTCGATGCCGTAGCGTCCGAACGATGAAGTCTCGAACCGCGATCGCCCTCCTCGTGGCTGCGGTGTCGAGCGCCGTGGCCGCCTCGCCGGTGTCCGCAGCACCCGGCGGTCGGATCGAGCTTCGCGAGGAACCGATGCGAACCATCGACACGCGGGTCGGTGGAACCTCCGCGAAGGTCACCTCCATCGAGATCGGCTCGGGCGTGTTGCAAGTGTGGGCTGTTCGCCCCGAAGCAGCGGGGACGGCGGTGATCCACCCGTGCAGCGAGGCCGCACCGACGGACCGCATCACCTTTCGATTCGATCCGACTCAGCCCATCCAGTACAACCGGATCTTCACGTCGGACCCCACCTGTCTGACCTCGACGACCCCGATCCACGTCATCGTCGACGACGGCGGGACGATCACCTCGACCTCCACAGCGGACGGGGATCAGTTCGTGTCGCTGCCGACGGCGATTCCGGGGACGACACGGGTCATCGGGCCGAACGGTTCCGTCGTGATCCCCCGACCCGCACAACTCACGGTCGACGCAACGGCGGCGGTCGTCGGTGTCGAAGTCCTCCAGAACGCCGATCCCGGCTTCGTCACGGCCTACGGCTGCAATGAGTCCCGCCCGTTCTTCGCGGACCTGTCGTACTCGCGAGGCGTCGTTGCGAACGTCGCTGCGGTTCCGATCGCCGCCGGCGAAGACATCTGCGTCTATTCGAGCGCCGAGGTCACGCTGCGCACCACGCTGCTCGGAGAACTCCGCAGCGAAGGGCCGACCACCGAGGCGCTTCCGCCGAACTGGAACTTCGTACCGGGCCTGATCAAGGCGCCCAGCCTGCGATCGGTGAACCCGGTTCGCGTCCTCGACACGCGCAGCACCGCTGCACTCGTCGCAGACCAGACGTTCGAGTTGTCGTTCGGCGATCTGGTCGGCCCGCTGACCACGGCCGTGAGCATGAACGTCACCGCCGCGAACGCGACCGACAACGGCTTCCTCACCGTGTGGCCGTGCGACGGCGGCCGCCCCGAGGCGTCCAACCTCAACTTCACGTCGTCCGGCGCGGTCCCCAACCTGGTCGTGACGAAGCTCAGCCCTGACGGCACCGTGTGCATCTCGGCAAACAGCGCGGTCAACGTGATCGTCGACGTCAACGGCACCTACGAGGACGACGGCGGGCTGAACGCGGTCGCCGTGGAACCCGTCCGGATCCTCGACACCCGTACAGCCGTCGGCACGTTCGGTCGCGAACGGGTCGAGGCCGGGAACGAGATCGAACTCCAGGTCACGGGCGGCGACGTCCCGGCCGACGCAGGAGCCGCCACCCTGAACGTCACCGCAACCGGGTCCGACGAGAACGGATTCGTCACCGTCTACCCGTGCGGGTCGCCTCGACCGACCGCGTCGAACCTCAACTTCCGTGCTGGCGAAGCAGCCCCCAATCTCGTGACCACAGCGCTGTCGGACACCGGAACCGTGTGTCTCTACACGTCACAGGCGGTTCACCTGATTGCTGACCTCGCGAGCTGGTACGGGGTGGGACGACCAGCCGGTCTGATCGACCTGGCGCCAACACGTGTGCTCGACACCCGACAGCCGATCGGCGTGGAGACGGCCGGGCTGGTGACCTCGTCGCGGGTGGTCGTCCTCGACTTCGCGCTGACCCCGGCGGTGGCTGCGGACGCCGACGCCGTCGTCATGAACGTCACGTCTGCCCAGGCGGCGGGGATCGGTTTCGTGACCGCATGGCCGTGCGATCAAGCGCGGCCGACCGTCTCGAATCTCAACATCCGACCGGGCCGAACGGTGGCGAACCTGACCACCGTGAAGCTGTCGGCCACCGGCACGGTGTGTCTCGCGACCACCAGTTCGACCCATCTGATCGCCGACGTCGCGGGGTATCTCACCGATGTCCTGGTCGACGGTGAAGAACTCGTGCTCGACTCCTGACGAGTTCAGTTCCGGTGGCGCACGAGACGGCGTTCGCACTCCTCGTCGCTCCCCCGCCCGAGCGGGCGGACGCTGCCGTCGGCGAGCACCACGCCGTCGGCGCATTCGGTCTCCACCGAGCCGTCGCCGAACTGCTCCCGATACAAGTCGGCGTACACGCCGCCGATGGCGAGCAACTCGTCGTGCGAGCCGGACTCCACGATGCGACCGTGGTCGATGACGTGGATCACGTCGGCGGCCTGGATCGTCGACAGCCGGTGCGCAACCGCGAGCGTCGTACGGCCTGAGATCAGCTCACCGAGCGCCTCCTGGATACGGCGCTCCGAGGCGGTGTCGAGCGCAGAGGTCGCTTCGTCGAGCACCAGCACGCGCGGGTCGGACAGCAGGACGCGCGCGATCGCGATGCGTTGACGCTCACCGCCCGAGAGCCGGAATCCACGCTCGCCGACCACGGTGTCGTATCCGTCCGTGAACTCCATCACCCGGTCGTGGATCGCAGCGGCGCGCCCCGCCTCCTCCACCTCCGTATCGGTTGCATCCGGCCGCCCGTAGGCGATGTTGTCGCGAAGCGAACCTGCGAACAGATACGACTCCTGCGTGACGAACCCCACGGTCCGAGCCAACGACTCGAACGTGAGATCACGCAGGTCGTGCCCGTCGATGCTGACGGTGCCGTCGTCGGGGTCGTACAACCGGGCGATCAATTGCAGGATGGTCGACTTGCCGGCACCGGACGGGCCGACGAATGCGACCAGTTGACCGGGTTCGGCCGCGAACGTGATGTCGGCCAGCGACGCCACCTCCGTGTCGGGGTAGTGGAAGTGGACGCCGTCGAACCTGGTGCTGCCGGTGGTCGACACCGCATCGAGTCCGTGTGCATCGGCGGCCTCCACGATCTCGGGCTCGATGTCGAGATAGGCGAAGATGCGACCGAAGAGGGCTCGGCTCGACTGCAGCTCGACGAAGGTCTCGAGCATCCGTGCAACCGGGAAGAACAACCGGTTCTGGAGCGTGGTGAAGGCCACGATGGTTCCCGCCGTGAGGTCGCTGCCTCCGTTCAACGCATAGCCCGCTGCGAGGTACGCGACGATCGGAGTGATGCCGAGGAACGTCTGGATCACGGTGAAGAAAGCTTGGCCGATCACCTGCTGGCGCTGCGCCGACGCCGAGAGCCGCTCGCTCGTTCCTTCGAACTTTCCGACCTCGTGGTCCTGACGACCGAACAGCTTGGCGAGCGTGATGCCCGACACCGACAGCGTCTCCTGTGTGATCGTCGACATCTCCGCGGTCTCGACCTGCATCTCGCGCGTGTAGCGCTCCCGACGGCCACCGATCTTCCGGGTCGCCAGCACGAACAGCGGCACTGCGAGCAGGGTCACGACGGTGAGCTGCCACGACAGCACGAACATCGCGACGAGCGCACTGGCGAACGTGATCCCGTTCGACAGGATCGACGAGAGCGAGGAGGTCACTGCGTTCTGAGCGCTCGACACGTCCGACGAGAGCCGGGATTGCAGGTCGCCGGTCCGAGCACCCGAGAAGAACGAGAGCGACAGCGTCTGCAGATGTCGGTACAACCGTTCGCGCAGCCCGCGCAGCACGAGTTGACCGAGCACATTGGTCTGCACGGTCTGGATGACGCCGACGATGCCGCTCACCATCGCGACGCCGATCATCACGAGGACCAGGGTCCAGAGCAGACCGAGGTCGAGTCCGTCGGCACCGAACAGCGCGTCGTCGAAGACGCGCTGGATCAGCAGCGGATTGACGATGCCGAGCACCGCTCCGACGACGACGAGCACCGCCACGATGGTGACGCGTCGGCGGTAGTCGGCGAAGAGCGCACCGACTCGACGCCAGGCGAAGGCGACGCTCGGATCCGCGACGTCCGGTGCTCGTCGCTTCGGATGCCGACGTTCAGCCGTGGCCGTGGTGTCGCTCATGGCGGCACCGTATGGCGCTCGCGTCGAGCCGTCCACCCGGCCCGCGACGGCCCGTCGGATCGTCGACTCGAGCGCGGCAGGATCAGCAGGTCGACGAGCATTCGCGCCGTCGCGCCCCACACGGTCTCGTCGTCGAGGAGGAAGAAGTGCAGCGGGCGGTCGAGCGGCGCGAGCCCCCACCGCTCACGGTGGTAGGTGCCCGGCCTGGTGAGGTCGGCAATGGGCGTCCACATGACGCGGTCGGCCTCCATGGTCTGGGGTGACAGGTCGAGCCGCTCGTCGAGCGTGGCGACCACCGGGACGATGTAGCTCTTCGAGACGATGGTCGACAGGTGCTCCAACTCACCGACGATCTGCGGGCGTGTCGGGTCGAGGCCGATCTCCTCGTGCGCCTCACGCAGCGCTGTCTGGATCGGGCTCTCACCCGGATCGCAACGGCCTCCGGGGAAGCTCATCTCCCCCTTGTGGTTGCGCATCCTCATCGAGCGGCGGGTCAGCAGCACCTCGGCGCCGTCGGGTCCATCGGCGAGCACGAGCAGCACCGCCGAGTTGCGTGCGTCGGGGAACGTCGGAAGCATCGGCGCCGATGCTTCGGCGACCGGGGCGATCAACTCGTCGACCGACCAGACGGCGTCGGTCGACCACGGCGCGTCGAACTCGATCACGACGTTCGACGGTCGAGGCACGACCTGTCGGCCGCCCGCCCGTCGACCGAGGAGCGCGTCGACAGTCCTGTCGGAAGGCGCAGCGTCGGTCACGCGGACAGCGAGAGGTCGGGCGGTCGAATCGAGTCGACGCTCAGGATTCGGACGGTGTCCAGCCCGACGCGGTCAACTCGGCCAGCACGGTCGGCAGGCCGGCGGTCTTCATGTTGGCGAGAACGCGACCGGGGGCTTCTTCACCCTTCTCGAACTCCTCCCAAGCAGCGATGATCTTGGTCAGGTCAGGTGCCGGCTGCTCGAAACTCATACCCTCAGCCTACGAGCGCCGGGGCACGGTCAGGCCGAGTCCGACTTGTTGCGATCATCGATCATCGCCTTCTTGAGCCGCTTGGCAGCCAGGTAGGTCTGCGCCGCCGAGCGGCCCGCGGTCCGTCCGGCCTCTTCGGCATCGGGTCGTGCCGTGTCGTCACCGACCTGGTTTCGCTTCTCCCTCACGGCTCTGCCCGCCGAACGCGCCGCTCCGGAGGATCGTGAACCTCGACGTTTCTTGCGTTCGTCACGCGTCGCGAAGTCGCTGTTCCACCACACGAATGCCATGACCAGACCGAGCGCGATCATCAGTGCTCGCGTCCCACGCTGCACCTCGTACACGGGTTGAACCGAAGCGAACAGGATCAACCCCATGATCGCCAGGTCGAAGATCCGGTGCACCTGACGGTGAACGACGCGGAACGCACCTGCCGGGCCGATGGCCACGGCGGCGTTGACCAGGATGATGACACCCAGCACGATCGGGATGATCGGCGTCGAACTCGCGATGGCGGTCGAGATGAAGGATGCCCCGATCACGTACTCGACGACTTGATGCATCCAGAACGGTCGCATCGCTCGATTCGACTGAGGGGCCATGACGCCAAGGGTAGCGAGCACCCGTGGGGCACGGGGTCGGCCGTGGCACGCTGGGTGGCATGGATCTCGACGAACTGATCGCACGCTTCGACGTGACCGACCCGGCGTTCATCGCCGACCCGTATCCGACTCTCGATGCGCTCCGCGAAGCCGCGCCGATCTTCTGGAACCCTTCGACCGAACAGTGGATGCTCACCCGCTTCGCCGACGTCGCTTCGACGTTGCGCGACCGACGGGTCGGCCGCGGTTACACCCATCGGTACTCGCACGAGGAGTTCGGTCAACCCGCGCCCGACCCGAGGTGGGACGCGTTCAACGAGCACGAACGATGGTCGCTGCTCAGCCTCGAGCCGCCGGATCACACTCGGCTGCGTCGGCTGATCTCCAAGGTGTTCACGCCGTCGTCGATCGCCAAGCTGCGCGAGCGGGTGACCGACTTCGCCGGTCGACGCATCGATCGGTGCGCCGAGATCGCTGCGGACACCGGGTCGTTCGATCTGTTGAGTGACTACGCGCAGCCGTACTCGGTCGCGGTCATCTGTTCGATGCTCGGCGTGCCCGACGCCGATGCCGATCGGCTGCTCGCGTGGTCGCACGCCATCGTGAAGATGTACGAACTGTCGAGCGACGACGCGACGAAGGGCGCCGCCGACCAGGCTGCAGCGGAGTACATCGAGTACACCCGCGAGCTGATTGCCGACAAGCGTCGACATCCGGACGACCTGCTCGTCTCCCAACTCGTACAGGTCACCGACGAAGGGGACTCACTGACCGAGGACGAGATCATCGGCACCACCATGGTCCTCGTCGAAGCCGGGCACGAAGCGACCGTGAACACGTTGGGCAACGGGTTCCGCGCGCTGATGCACCATCGGGACGAGTGGCAGCGGCTGGTGTCGGGCGATGTCGGCCCCTGCAGACTCCGTCGAGGAACTGCTCCGCTACGACGCTCCGTTGCAGATGTTCGAACGCTGGGTGCTCGAGGAGGAGGTGGAGATCGCCGGGCAGCCGATCGAGGTCGGCCACGAGGTGGCGATGCTGTTCGGCTCGGCGCAGCGTGACCCCCGCCGGTTCGACGACCCCGGCCGGTTCGACATCGGCCGCAACGACTCGGGCCACATCGGTTTCGGCGGCGGCATCCACTTCTGCATCGGCGCCCCACTCGCCCGCATGGAGTTGGCGATCTCCGTCGAAGGCATCGTAGACAGATTCCCGAACCTCCAGCTCGCCAGCGAACCGGAGTACCACCCGACCTTCGTCATCAGAGGCCTGAAAGAACTCAGACTCGCCATCTGAGAGCAGGTCCGCATCCGACACGACGGTGCACCCACCAGGGAGCATCCGCAAGCCCGAAGGGCCGCAAGTTGCGAAGACAGGGTTCAGAGCTGCGGTGTTGCGCAAGCGAGGAACCGGACCGTCATATGCGTTCGCCAGAACGCAAACGGGCGGATCGGCTCGATGCCGATCCGCCCGTTGACTGAGAATGAAGAACGACGAAGTCGTGCTTCGTGGCGACGAAGTCGCCGATCTGAGGCGAAGCCTCAGATCATTCTCACATCATGCCGCCCATGCCGCCCATGCCGCCGCCCATGCCGCCCATGGCGTCGCCGCCGTCTTCGGGCTCGTCGGCGACGAGCACTTCGGTGGTCAGCAGCATCGCCGCGATCGACGCAGCGTTCTGGAGACCCGCACGGGTCACCTTGGCCGGGTCGATGATGCCGGCCTTGATGAGGTCCATCCATGTCGCCGGTCGCGGCGTTCATGCCCATCGGCGCCCTCGGCGGCCTCGACTTCCGTCACCACGACGGCGCCTTCGAGGCCCGCGTTGTTGGCGATGTTGAGGCCCGGAGCGATCGAGCGCGGTCCACACGGCCTTGGCGCCGATCTTCTCGTCGCCTTCCAGCGCGTCGACGACGAGCCTGGACGTCCTTGCGAGCCCGGATGAGGGCGGTGCCGCCACCGGCGACCACGCCTTCCTCGATGGCTGCACGAACCGACGACACGGCGTCTTCGATGCGGTGCTTCTTCTCCTTGAGCTCCACTTCCGTGGCAGCGCCGACCTTGATCAGCGCAACGCCGCCGGCCAGCTTCGCGAGACGCTCCTGGAGCTTCTCGCGATCCCAGTCGGAGTCGGTGTTCTCGATCTCGGCCTTGATCTGGTTCACACGGCCGTCGATGTCGGACTTCTCGCCGCCACCGTCCACGATCGTGGTGTTGTCCTTGGTGATCACGACGCGCTTGGCGGTACCGAGCAGGTCGAGCGTGACGTTGTCGAGCTTGAGGCCGACTTCTTCGCTGATGACCTGGCCACCGGTGAGGACGGCCATGTCCTGCAGCATCGCCTTGCGACGGTCGCCGAAGCCAGGAGCCTTGACGGCCGCAGCGTTGAACGTGCCACGGATCTTGTTCACCACGAGGGTGGCGAGTGCTTCACCGTCGATGTCCTCGGCGATGATGACGAGCGGCTTGCCGGTCTGCATCACTGCTTCGAGGGTCGGCAGCATCGTCTGGACGGTGCTGATCTTGGCGCTGTGCAGCAGGATGTAGGCGTCTTCGAGGACGACTTCCTGGCGCTCGGTGTCGGTCACGAAGTACGGCGACAGGTAGCCCTTGTCGAACTGCATGCCTTCGGTGAAGTCGAGCTCGGTGCCGAACGTGTTCGACTCCTCGACGGTGACCACGCCGTCCTTGCCGACCTTGTCGATGGCGTCGGCGATGACCTGGCCGATCGACTCGTCAGCGGCCGAGATGGTGGCGACGCGAGGCGATGTCGGTCTTGTCGTCGACGTCCTTGGCCTGCTTGCCGATCGACTCGACCGCTGCGGCGACAGCCTTCTCGATGCCGCGCTTGATCTCCATCGGGTTGGCGCCGGCTGCGACGTTCTTCATGCCGGCGTTGACCATGGCCTGTGCGAGCACGGTGGCCGTGGTGGTGCCGTCACCGGCGATGTCGTCGGTCTTGGTGGCGACTTCCTTCACGAGCTGTGCGCCCATGTTCTCGAACACGTCGTCGAGTTCGATCTCCTTGGCGATCGATACACCGTCGTTGGTGATCGTCGGTGCGCCGAACTTCTTGTCCAGGACGACGTTGCGGCCCTTCGGACCGATCGTGACCTTGACGGCGTTCGGCGAGCTTGTTGACGCCTGCTTCGAGTGCGCGACGTGCTTCGTCGTCGAACTTCAGAATCTTTGCCATTGTTGTGTTTCTCCTAGCGATCTGTGTGTGGTTTCAGCGGGGTGCTCTGTGTCATCGTCAGCCGACGATGGCGAGCACGTCCCGGCTGTTGAGAACGAGCAGGTCTTCACCGTCGTTGCTGACTTCGGTGCCGCCGTACTTGCTGTACAGGACCGTGTCGCCGACACTGATGCCGACTTCGATCAGTTCACCGGTGCGTGTCCGAGCGCTTGCCCGGGCCCACGGCGAGGACTTCGCCCTGCTGCGGCTTTTCCTTGGCGGTGTCGGGGATGACGAGACCGGAAGCGGTCTGCGTCTCGGGTTCTGCGGGCCGGACCACGATGCGGTCATCGAGTGGCTTCAGGTTCATGAGTTCTTGCCTCCATTGGCAGTCACGTGTTGCGGATGTTGATGCCTCGGCGCTGACTCACGCCGGGTCACGATTCGAGAGTGTGCCCGTTTGGCACTCCCTCAAACCGACTGCCAACACTAAACCTCGCGGCGCAGATTGGCAACCGGCAACGGAGAGTGCCAGAAGGAAAGGTCCGAGTGGTGGCGAAATCGTCG
The DNA here is from genome assembly GCA_963797925.1 of Ilumatobacteraceae bacterium. Taxonomy (GTDB): domain Bacteria; phylum Actinomycetota; class Acidimicrobiia; order Acidimicrobiales; family Ilumatobacteraceae; genus Ilumatobacter_A. The sequence goes on from CAWCQZ010000005.1 coordinate 954,248, forward strand.
CTCGCCGAACGTTCTCGACCCGATTCCGTCCCGGTTTGCGGAACGGAATCGGGTCGAGAATCAAGGGTTCGGTCATCGACGAGTGACGTCGGCGGCTGGCGTCAGGAGGTCGATGTCGATGTCGATGTCGATGTCAGCGCCGATCTCGTCGTTCTGTTCGCCGATGCCGCCTGTGAGATCGCCGGCCGCGCGTACCGTTCGCTCATGACCCGAACACCCGATCCGATCTTCGCGGATCCTCGGCTCGCGAAGATCTACGACCAGGTCGACAACGATCGTGGCGACCTCGACCACTACGTCGAGATCATCGAGGAACTCGATGGCCGGCGGGTCCTCGACGTCGGGTGCGGTACGGGTGTGCTCGCCTGCCGACTCGCTCTCGCGGATGTCGACGTGGTCGGCGTCGACCCGGCCGAGGCATCGCTCGACGAACTCTGCGACTCGCTCGCCGAGACCGGCTTCGTCGTCGAGGACGTCCGCGACGCTCCTGATCGACCCGGCCTCGAGTTCGTCGTGATCGCCCGAAGATCGATCGGTGTCTGACACCGATCGATCCGCAACGGGTCGTCAGGCGTCGAGGGCGGCGAGGGCGTCTCGGAGCAACGAGAGCGTTTCGGCGAGCGGGAGGCCGATGACGTTGGTGACGCTGCCGTCCACACGTTCGACGAACGCCGCAGCCGCACCTTGGATTCCATAGGCACCGGCCTTGTCGTCGGCCTCCCCGGTGGTGAGGTACCAGTCGATCATCTCGTCGGTGAGTGGTACGAACGACACCTCGGTGGTGACCAGGATCGTGGACGAACGCCGAGCACCGTCACGAGCGACGGACACCGTCACACCGGTGTGGACCTGATGTGAACGGCCGGACAGCCGCCGCAACATTCCGTACGGCGTCGTCGTCGTCCAGTGGCTTCTCGAGAATGAGTCCGTTGGCCTCGACCGTGGTGTCGGCCGCGATGATCACGTCGCCGGTCGATGCGAGAGGCGATCCTGCAGATGCCGCAGCCTTCTCGATCGAGAGTCGCCGCACGTACGCCGTCGGCGCCTCGTCGCTCAACGGTGTCTCGTCGATGTCGGCCGCTCGCACCGCGAAGGCGAGGCCGGCACCGGTCAGCAGCTCGCGACGGCGAGGCGACCCCGACGCCGAGCACGAGCGAACGGTCGGCAGGGAGCTCGATCATCAGCCGCCGGACAGTGCCATGACCGCAGCGTCATCGGGGACGCTCGTGTCGGTGTCGAGCGCAGCGCGCTGCTCACCGTCGAGCCAGCCCTGCGGGATGGCGACCTTGATCGGCCCGTTGGTGTGTCCGCGCTTGATGCGCTCACCGCCGTCGACGATCGTCGCGGCCGGGTCGAGGGTGGCCATGATGTCGTCGAGTTCGCCGAGCGACGCACACATCGAGAAGCGGCGACGCACCTCGGAGCCGACCGGGTAGCCACTCATGTACCAGCCCGAGTGCTTGCGGAAGTCACGCATCGCATGGTCCTCGCCCATGTGGGCTGCGAGCAGCCGGGCGTGAACGGCCATGACCTCGCACACCTCGCCGAGTGTGCGACTCGCAGGCGCCTCGCGTCCCTGCAGCACTTCGATCAGGTCTCCGAACAGCCAGGGGCGACCGAGGCAGCCGCGCCCGATGACCACGCCATCGCAGCCGGTTTGGTCCATCATGCGGACGGCGTCCTGAGCTTCCCAGATGTCGCCGTTGCCGAGGACGGGGATCGACCCGACGGCCTGCTTCAGCTCGGCGATCGCCTCCCAGCGAGCCTCGCCCGAGTAGTGCTGCTCGACCGTGCGAGCATGCAACGCGATGGCGGCGGCGCCTTCCTCGGCGCAGATCTCGCCGGTCCGTGTGTGCACCAGCCAGTCGTCGAACAAACCCATCCGGAACTTGGTCGTGACCGGCACGCCATAGGGCGACGCGTTCTGCACAGCGGCACGCACGATCGCCCGCAGCAGTTCGGGCTTGGCAGGAACCGCAGCGCCACCGCCCTGGCGGGTGACCTTGGCTGCGGGGCACCCGAAGTTGATGTCGATGTGATCGACCCGGCCGGCATCACACAGGATGTGCACGGCCTTGCCCATGATCTCGGGGTCCGACCCGTACAGCTGCTGGCTGCGCGGCTGCTCGTCGGGGCCGAAGCTGATCATCCGGTCCGTCTTGGGGTTCTTGTGAACGACCGGGGTGGCCATGGCCATCTCGTTCACGTACACGAGGCCGGGGGCGAACCGGCGGCACAGCTCGCGGAACGGCGCGTTGGTGACACCCGCCATCGGGGCGAGCACCACCGGGGCGGACAGCCCGTGGGATCCGATCATGAACGTCATCGCGACGACAACGGTATCCGTGACACCCGGAGAGTGACGCCGGCGCGTCACCGACGGGGTGTCAGGACGGGAGGATCTCGCCGAGCAACGGCGGATCGATGTCGATCGCGAGCCACAGCGGGCGTTCGGCGTTCGCTCGTTCCGGATCGGTGGTCGCGATCACGAGGTGGCCTTCGCTCATGGCAGCGTCGAGCACCTCGCGTTGCGCCGGGAGCGCGAACGCGACGACGAACGCCGCGGTGACCGGGGACGTGATGCTCACCGAGAGCGCCAGCAGGTGCTCGACGGAACCCGGCACGAGCGAGGCCGTGTCGATGTCGAGCAGTGCTGCCTCGGTCGCGATGTCCCCGATGCCTTCGACTGCGTGCACGCGAGCCAGGTCGGTGATCTCCGGATGCCCCTGTGCGTCGATCACGGCTGTCGGCCAACGGCCGCCGTCGTCATCGATGGTGGTTCCCGTGTCGATGACCGCGAAGACCTGCGCACTCACGACGCACTCAGGGCTGGACCGTCAGGACGCCGCCGAGCACGTGGACGACACCGCCGTCGACCTGGTTGCCGATGCTGATGACATCCACCCCACCGACCGTGATCGGGTTCGCGGACGAGTCGACCGGCTGCGGGCCGCCGTTGGAGACGGCGACCTCGGTGACCGTCGACGGATCGTCGAGCTGTGCGCCGCGCTGGATGTGCGCCCCGAACAGTTCCCGGACGACGTCGTCGTCGCTGAGGTCGGGCGGGTTGTCCCCGTCCTCGAGTGCTTCGATCGCATTGTTGGTCGGAACGAAGAGCGTGAACGGCTCACCTGACGATTCGAGTTCGCTCAGGAGGCCCACCCGGTCGAGGAGCGCGGCTGCGTCGGCGAGTTCGGGCTGCCCGGAGAGGAACGCCGTGAGCGCCGGCGAGGCCGGTGGCGGTGCGACGGTGGTGCTCGTCGTCGTGGTCGTCGACGAGGTCGTCGTGGACGAGGTCGTCGTCGTCTCAGCCTCCGTCGTGGTGGTGTCGGCGACCGACGTGGTGGTCTCGGCGACCGTGGTCGTCGACTCGGGGACGGTGGTCGTCGACTCGGGGACGGTGGTCGTGGATTCGGTGATCACGGGCGCCGGATCGGCGACCACATTGGTCGAGGTGCAATCGATGCGGTCACCTGCGGTCAGCCCGAGGTTGGGGAACGAGTAGTTGCCGATGGTCGCGAGCGGATCGTTGGCGTTGATCTGGACGGTGCCTTCGCCGACGATGGCCTCTTCGGTCCCGTCGCGCTGCAGCGAGCAGTCGACTGCGAGCTCTGTGACCGCTTGTTCCCCTTCGGCTGCGATGAACTCGGCGATCTCGACCGTCGAGGTCCACGACGCGGCGTCGACCCCGTCGCTCGGAGCCCAGCGGAACTCGACGCGACCGGTGGCGTCGGTCTGGCGGAGGCCGGCTTGCCCGACGACACCGTCGGACGGAATCACCCAGGTGTAGGCGTCCGCCTCAGGTGTCTGGACAGCGACCGTCGCGCTGAGTGTCGTGTCGAGCGCTTGCCCACCCGAGCCGAGGCGGGTGACGACCAGTGAGACCGCTTCCGGAGCGACGTCCTCGAGGACGCCGTCGGCATCGTCGTCGCCGCCCGAGGCGACGACCAGGAAGATCACGATCGCTCCGACCACGAGGAGCCCGAGCAGGATGCCGGCCACAGCGCCGGGCTTGCGGTACCAGGCCTCGGGCGGGAGCGTCTGCGTGGGCGTGGGCGTGGGCGGGATCGCTCCCGGGGCGACGTATGGCCCACCGGGCTCGACGGGAGGACGCGGTGGAGCTGCGTCGGGCAGGGTGGGCGTCGCGGGCGTGACCGGCATGACCTGCGTGGCGTCGACCGGAGGCGGGGTCTGGTCCGACACACCCATGATGCCGGTCGGGGGCAGTGCATCGTCTGCCGGCGGTTCGGCGAGTCCACCGATGCCCTGCTCGGGGGTCGGGTCATCACTCGGCGGCGGCGGAGGAGGCGGAGGGGGAGGCGTGTTGCCGTCGTTCGACATCTCCACAGTGTCCCATGCGCCTACGACCGTCCGACGTCTTCGTTCGAAATTGACACCCGTCGACCGAGGGGCCGAGCAGCCGCGTTCTCGGACGGGCACGCAGGCCCGGCGGCGTACTCAGTCGATGAACGGGAGTTTGAGGTTCGGGGTGGCCCCGACGTCGAGCGGGGTCGGGCCGTCGGATCGGAGTCGGTGCCAACCTGCCGCGGCGATCATCGCCGCGTTGTCCGTACACATCGAGCGACTCGGGAGGAAGCCTTGGATACCGTCCGCGTCGCATGCGGTGAGCAGCTCTTCGCGCAGGAGGGAGTTGGCCGCGACGCCGCCGCCGAGCACGATGCCGGTGGCACCGACCTGCTTGGCCGCCTTGCGAGCCTTGTGCACGAGGACGTCGACGACCGCCATCTGGAACGATGCCGACACGTCGGCGTCGCCGACGTCCGGGTGTTTGCGCACGTAGTTCATCACCGAGGTCTTGAGCCCGGAGAAGGAGAAGTCGAGGCCGTCGTCCTTCATCGCCCGCGGGAACGGGATCGCATCGGGGTCGCCGAGCATCGCAGCTGCATCGATCGCCGGACCTCCCGGGTATCCGAGATCCAGGAACCTGGCCACCTTGTCGAACGCTTCGCCCGCTGCGTCGTCGATGGTCTGGCCCAGCAGTCGGTACCGACCGTGGTCCTGCATCTCGACGAGCATCGTGTGGCCGCCGGAGACGAGGAGGACGACGAGCGGGAACTCGAGCGTCGGATCTTCGAGCGACGCGGCGTAGAGATGCGCCTCCATGTGGTTGACGCCGATGAACGGCTTGTCCCATGCCAGCGCAAGCGACTTTGCAGCCGACACGCCGACCAGCAGCGCGCCGACGAGACCCGGGCCGACGGTGCAAGCGATCGCGTCGATGCGCGACTCGTCGACGCCACCTTCGACGATGGCGCGAGCGATCACCGGGTTGAGCGCGTCGAGATGCGCACGCGATGCCACCTCGGGAACGACGCCACCGAAGTCGGCGTGCAGATCGATCTGTGTCGACACCACGTCGGAGACGATGTCGTTGCCGCCCATCACGAGCGCGGCGGCGGTCTCGTCGCAGCTCGTCTCGATGCCGAGCACCAGCGTGGACTCGTCGACGACCAGACGCGGAGTCGCGGTCGGAAACGTCATCGTCGGAGACGGCTGGGCCGGGGGTGAACGCGGTCATCGGGTTGCTCGCCAGCCGTTCCAGACGCTCGGCGTACTCGGCGTCCTGGATGTCGTGGCACCACATGACGATGGCGTCCTCGACGTTCTCGTAGTAGTTCTTGCGCACACCTGCAGGCACGAAGCCGAAGTTGCGGTACAGCTCCTGCGCACCCTCGCTCGACACTCGGACCTCGAGCGTCCATGCGACGCACTCGCGACGAATCGCCTCGTCGGCGAGCGCAAGCATCAACGCGGTGGCCACGCCGGACGCTGCGGGCATCGGGATGCACGGCGACGTTGGTGACGTGAGCTTCGTCGTGCGGTGAACCACAGCCCGGCGTGTCCGACGATCGGGGCCCTTCCGGCGACGCGCCGGCGCCGTGAGGTAGAGCCGGGATCCGGTCTTCACCTGGTCGATCTCGCTCTGGAACACGCTGGGCGACCACGGCTTCGGGTACGCGTGCGACTCGGTCTCGAGGACCCCGTGCTTGAGATCCCGCTTGCGCATCGGCGCGATGACGAGTCCGTCGTCGCCGGCGAACCGTCCGCACGGCCCAGCATCCGTTCGATCACGCTCATCGGGCTGCCCTCGTCTTCCAGTTGATCAGTGCATCGGGCGCACGGAGATAGATCGGTTCGATGTCGCGCGCCTGCACCCACTCCTCGCGCATGGCTCTGGCGTGGGCCAGTTGCACGAGTGGGCCGGCGGACGGGTAGGCGTCGCCGCCGATCTCGCAGTGGTAGCCGTCGAGGATCTCCTCGGAGTACCGCCGGGCGCCGTCTCCGACGCACAGCACGTCCTGATTGCGTGCCATCAGATCGGCGACGACGTCGTCGATCGGGCCGACCTGCGGTTCGGCGATCTGCTGGATGCCGCCCGGCACCTGCTTGTACATCGCGTAGAACACCTCGCCCTTGCGGGCGTCGATCACCGGGACGACGACGCGATCGGTGTGCCGACACGGGAACGCGAGCAGGTCGAGCGAGGAGATCCCGATCATCGGAATGCGGAGCGCCTGAGCGATCGCCTTGCCCGATGCGAGACCGACCCGCATGCCGGTGAAGAGACCGGGGCCGACGTCGACGGCGACCACGCTGAACTCGTCGAGTTCGATGCCGGCCTGTCGGCATGTGAATTCGATCGCCGGCACGAGTGTCTCCGCGTGACGACGACCTTTGGTGATCTCGAACGAGCCGATCACGCCTTCGTGCCCACCGATCGCCACACTCACGCGTTCGGTCGCGGTTTCGATTCCCAGGATCAGCATCGGTGGGGTCTCCAGTCCGTCGAGCAGCCGATGCCAACGACCGGCCCATCCGGGGCCGACCGCGTCGACTTCGATGTGCCGCGCTCCGTCGAGCGCCAGCGACGTCGCTGTCGTCGTCGCTGTCGTCGTCGGTTTCGTCGTTGTCGCCGGTTTCGTCGGCGTCGGCCGGATCGGCGTCGAGGTCGTCGGGGATCTGCGAGTCGAGATGGACGACGAGGTGGTCGCCGAACAGGTCGACGACGTCGCCCCACTCGACGAGCACGATGCCGGCGAACTCGGCGAGTTCGCGCAGAGCGAGGTCGGCGACCTCGGCGGTCCGCTCGAGCCGGTACAGGTCGGCGTGGTGCAGCGTGACCTTTCCGGCTCGTGGACCGGATTCGATCGGGTAGCTGTGTACGAGCGTGAAGGTCGGTGACGTGATCACGTCGGTCACCCCGATGGCCGTTCCGAAGCCCTGGGCGAAAGCGGTCTTGCCGGCGCCCATCTCACCGGCGAGCACGATGATGTCGCCGGGGCGAGCCGAGCCCGGCGATCACGGCGGCGATGGCGTGCGTGTCGGCGATGCGAGGCCGGAGTGCAGCGCGAGAAGACGGTCCGACATCAGTGGTCGATGCTACGGCGCGGAACGCGGGGGATGCGGGACGAGATGCCGCACACGATCTCGTAGCCGATCGTGTCGAGCGCCGCTGCCCAGTCCTCGGCTCGGATTCTGATCGTCGAACCGTCCGGTGCGGTCTGCGCTCCGATGAGGGTCACGTCGTCGCCGACTCGCACGTCGTGGTCGCCGCAGTCGACCATCAGCTGGTCCATGGTGACGACACCGACGATCGGGCAGCGTCGCCCACCGATCAGCACGGCTCGCCGCCGACCGCGTGGAGTCGACGCGGGCACCCCGTCGGCGTAGCCGATCGGGATGGTCGCCACGGTCGTGTCGCGGTCGAATCGGTGTCGCAGCCCGTACGAGATCCGGCTCCCGGATCTGACCTGCTTGACGAACGACACCGCGCGCCTTCAGCTCCATTGCCGGGCGCAGGTCGGCACACAGATGGTCGACGCCAGCGCCCGGCGAGATGCCGTAGATGGCGATGCCGGCACGCACCATCGAGAGCCGCGCAGTCCGGTCGGGACAGCGCTGCGGCCGAGTTCGCTGCATGCAGCGTCGGGACGGGCGGCAGCTGCGCCAGCACGTCGAGCGAAGGACTCGAGTTGGTTGTCGGTGAACTCGATCGCATCGTCGCTGTCGTCGTCGGCGACGCGAAGTGCGTGTACACGCCGGCGAGTCGCAGCGCTGGTGCTCGTTGCGCGATCGACTCGGCGATCGGCTGCTGCGGCGTGCGGGTGCGCCCCGACGCGCTGCATTCCGGTGTCGATCATCAGGTGGACCGGGAGGCCGACCGGTCGTTCGTCGACGAGCGCATCGAGGAACGGGCGGTGGTAGACGGTCGGCGTGAGACGGTAGGCGACGATGTGCGCCGCGGCTTCGACCGGTTGTTCGGTGAGCAGGAGGATCGGCGCGTCGATCCCGGCCACGACGCAGTTCGATGCCCTCCTGCACGAGTGCCACGCAGAGGCCTTCGGCTCCTGCAGAGATCGCAGCGCGTGCGACGTCCACCGCGCCGTGGCCGTAACCGTCGGCCTTCACGACCGCCCACACCGCTGCCGGCGCGACACGTTCGCGGAGGACACGGATGTTGTGATGCGATCGCATCGAGATCGATCTCGGCCCACGCCCAACGAATGTCGCTCATCTGCTCATCGTCCCGCCGGAGTCGATCATCGCAGCGCACCGACGGCGTCGGGGAGCAGGTCGACGATGTCGCCGGCGAGGAGACCTTCGAGCGGTCCGAGATCGGCCGCGGCGGCGTGGACCCAGGCAGCGGCTGCTGCGGCATGGAGCGGGTCGACGTCCGCAGCCAGCGCTGCACCGAGCAGACCGGCGAGCACGTCGCCCGATCCAGCGGTGGCGAGACGCTGGTCGCCACGATCGACGAGGAGGACGGACGCGGGTCGTTCCGACGCCCACTCGAGCCGGTCTGATCCGACCGCGAGTGCTGACGGTCCCGGGCGGCGCTGCGATCACCGTGGTCGGGCCCTTCAGGAGAATGTGCGTGCCGAGGTCCGCAGCGGCGGAGCGGCAGGCGGCGATCCTGTCGGCGTGCGGTCGCTCACCGCGTGAGGATGCCGAACTCGCCGTCGTGCGGGGTGAGCACGGTCGGCCAGTTCGCGATCACGGAGCAGCGGACCTGCCCCGTCGGCGTTCCATGCCGCTGCGTAGATCGCGTCGCCGTCGACCACCACCGGGACGGTTGCGTCGCGCGATGCAGTCGCGTACGGCGAGGAGGGTGTCGTCGTCGCGCCCGAGCCCGGGGCCGATCACCAGCGACCCGAACCGGCCGATGTCGGACAGGGCCTCGACAGCGAACCCAGCCGTGCCGATCGCGTGCTGGACGACCTCGCTGCGCGTGTTCGGTCGGCAGCCGGGCGCGGACAGCGACACCAGGCCGCTGCCGCCACGCAGTGCCGCAGCGGTGCACAGCTCGGCAGCGCCGGGCATCGACTCGCTGCCGGCGATGACCTTCACGGCGCCGTGCCACTTGTGCGCGTCGGCTGCTCGGCGCGGCCACCAGCCGAGCCACGTCGGCTGCGTCGACGAGATGGCACGCGGTCGACGACGTGTCGAGCCCGATGTCGGCAACGACGACCTCCCCAGCGAGTTCGGGGCCGGCGTCGAACAGCAGGCCGGGCTTGAGCGCTTGGAACGTGATGGTCCGGTCGGCACGCAGCACGCCGTCGCCTGCTGCGCCGGTGAGTCCGTCGACCCCACTCGGGATGTCGACGGCGAGAACGAGTGCGCTCCCGACGTCCGGTGCAGTCCACGGGCGGGCCGGGTCGGAGCGGTAGCCCGTGCCGTATGCGGCGTCGATCACGAGGTCGGCCGGTGGCAGCAACAGGCGGGCACGATGCCGCGTCGATCACTCGCACCTTCACGCCGCGACGTCGGAGCCGGTCGGCGGCATCACGCCCATCGGCGCCGTTGTTGCCGGCGCCGGCGATGACGTTCACGATCCGGCCGTAGGTGCCACCCATCATGTCGATCGCTCGGCGAGCGACGGCGGCTCCGGCACGCCGGATCAGTTCCTCGACGGGTTCGGGCGCCGCAGCGTCGATCGCCCCCATCTCCTCGGGCGTGACAACGGGGATCATCCGAGGATTCTGCCAGAGCACACCCCAGCAGGCAGGACCGTCTTGATGTGGAAAAGCAACCGGACCATCTGAAGGACCGGACCGTCTTGGACGCCGCGTCCGCAGCTGCTGCTTCTGAAAGCGACGCCGAGCGCAGCGAGGCTTGGAGCGCTGCGGGTGGCGGGTGGGATCAGAGGAGGGTGTCGCGGAGTTCTCGTTTGAGGAACTTGCCGTTGGCGTTGCGGGGCAGCGGTTCGTCGAGGAACCAGATCCGCTCGGGGATCTTGAACTTCGCCATCTTGTCACCGAGGAACTCGCGCAGGCCGTCTGCGTCGAGTGTCGAGTTCGCAGAACGAACGATCGCGACGCCGACGATCTCGCCGAGCCGGTCGTCGGGGACGCCGAACACTGCGGCTTCGGCCACGTCGGGGTGTTCGTAGACCGCCGGCTTCGACTTCGGAGCAGTAGACGTTCTCACCGCCGCGCAGCACCATGTCCTTGGCCCGGTCGACGATGAACACGAACCCGTCCTCGTCGATCTCGGCGATGTCTCCGGTGTGGAACCAGCCGTCCCGGATGCCGTCCGCGGTGGCTTCGGGACGGTTGAGGTACCCCTTGATCACGATCGAGCCGCGCACACACAGTTCGCCGCGCCCGCCGGGATCGGTGACCTCGTCGCCCATCTCGTCGACGAGTTTCGAGTCGAGCACCGGGACGACGCGTCCACACGACGCCGGCTTCGCGACGTAGAGCGAGCCGGAGTTCGCGGTGACGATGCCGTGTGTCTCGGTGAGTCCGTAGCCGGTGCTCGGCGCGCCGCCCTTCAGCGACTTGTCGATCTTCTCGACGAGGTCGGGTTGCAACGGTGCGCCACCGCCGCCGAGGCCGGCGAGCGTCGAGGTGTCACGCGTCGCCCAGTCGGGGTGCATCAGCATCTCGCGGCTCATCGTCGGCACGCCCGAGAAGTTGGTCACGCCTTCACGTTCGATCAGTTCGAGGGCTCGTGCCGCGTCCCACTTGTAGGTGAAGACGATGCGTGAACCCGAGATCGTCGCCGGATGCAGCAGGCAGTTGTTCGCCGTCACGTGGAAGAGCGGTGTCGGCGCCATGAACACGTTCTGCTTGGCGTCGGCGCCGGGGGTCATGTCGGGGAGCGAGTTCTCGACGTTCGCCTTGGCCGCGGCGGATGCGCTGACCGCGGCCATGAAGGCGAGGTCGAGCAGGTTGTGGACCGAGCCGCGGTGCGTGAGCTGGGCACCCTTCGGGTAGCCGGTCGTCCCGGACGTGTAGAAGATGCAGGCGTCGTCGTCGGGGTCGATGTCGACGGTCGGCAGCGTGGCCGGCGCATTCGCCGGATCGATCACGTCGGACCAGTTGGTGGCGCCGTCGGGCAGGTCGCCCGACACGGCGGGGTCGTGGCGCACGGCGATGACGTGGAGGTCGGCCGCTGATCGCAGTTCGTCGAGGATCGGGGCGACTCGTTCGACACGCTCGCCGTCACAGATCAGCACCTTGGGCTGCGAGTCGGACAGGCCGAACTTCATCTCCTCGCTCGTCCACCACGCGTTCATACCGACACATGCGGCACCGATGGACACGATCGCCCAGTACGAGAAGACCCACTCCGGGATAGTTGCGCATCGACACGGCGACACGGTCCCCTGGCTGCACGCCGTGGTCGTCGACCAGGTGGGCGGCCAACGCCTTGATGATCGCGTCCGACTCGGCATAGGTGAATCGCTCGTCCTCGTAGACGACGTACTCACGGTCGCCGTAGCCGGCAGCGAGCTCCCAGACGAAGCGCATCGACGGCGGTGCCGACTCGAAGACCCGCATCGGGATGCCACGGACCTCGATCTCCTTCATGGCGAACTGCGCCCCCGGCGGCGATCAGTTCGTCCCAGGCTTCGGTGTACTCCTCGATCATCCGGCAAGTGTCGCAGCGCGGCGCACTCCAGGCCGAATCCCGATGACCGTCGCGTGACGAATCCCGCCCGGTGGGGTGACGCGCACCCCGGCGGCACGCTGATGTGTCTACGATTCGCCGACTCGTCGGGCGTCGAGGTTCCAACGGAGGATCTGAGCAGTGATGTTGGCAGCGTTGGGATGGCTCGGATCGAGCGTGCCCGTGACCGGGCCGTCGGGTGTCTTCGTCGTGCTGTTCCTGGCCGTGCTGGTCATGCCACGCGTGGCCGAGAAGTTGCGCCTGCCAGGCCTCGTCGGACTGACTGTCGGCGGGGTCCTGATCGGGCCGTACGGCTTCGGCATCCTCGAACGTTCGGGCGTCGTCGAATTGCTGGGCGGTGCCGGGCTGCTGTTCTTGATGTTCGAGGCCGGCCTCGAACTGGACCGCGATTCCCTGCGCGACGAACGTCGTCAGACGCTGACATTCGGTTTCCTCACGTTCTCCATGCCGTTCCTCTTCGGCGCCGTGATCCACCTGTGGTTGGGGTACTCGTGGCTGGCTGCGCTCCTCCTGGCGTCGTGCTGGTCGTCGCACACACTGCTCGCATACCCGGTCTTCCAGCGGGCTCGGGTGACCGGAAACCGAGCGGTCACGGTCGGCCTCGGCGGGACCGTCATCACCGACACCGCTGCGTTGCTGATCCTCGTGGTCATCGCCCGCCTGGATCAGGGCGACCTCGACTGGACGTACGCGTTGACGACCGGGCCGGCGTTGGTCGTCGCGGCGGTCGCCATCCTGTTCGCGTTGCCGCGGGTTGCCGGGTGGTTCTTCGCGTCGATCGGTCAGGAACGATCCGCCCGTTTCCTCTTCGTGATGGTCGCGCTGTTCGCCTCGTCGTCACTCGCTCAGGCGGCCGGCGTCGAACCGATCATCGGCGCGTTCCTCGCCGGCCTGGCGTTGAACCGGCAGGTGGTCCACGGCAGCGCGCTGCGCGTCGCAGATCTCGTTCTTCGGATCGAACCTGCTGACCCCGATGTTCATGATCTCGGTCGGCATGCTGATCGACCCGGCGCTGCTGATCTCCGATCGCACGACGTTGATCCGCGCCGGCGGCTTCACCGTGGCGGTGCTGTTCGGTAAAGCGCTGGCCGCGTACGTCACGGGTCGTCTGTTCAGGTGGCGGCGCGCCGAGATCGTGGCGCTGTTCTCCCTCTCGGTCGCTCAGGCCGCTGCGACGTTGGCGGCGGTGTTCGTCGGGTTCGACATCGGCCTCCTCGACGACTCGACGGTCAATGCGGTGATCGTCGTGATCCTCGTGTCGTGTGTGCTCGCGTCGCTCACCGGTGATGCCGTCGTGGCGCGACTTCCACCACCTCCGGCCAAGCTGGAACGATTGGGGCGACGCGTGCTGCTCCCGATCTCGGATCGCACGCGGTCGGGGCACCAGGTGCGGATCGCTGCGGCCGTCGCCGGTCGGGACGCCGGGACCGTCCTCCCGCTGACCGTGCTGGGCTTCGACACGTCGCCGGCGCAGCTGCGTGAACGCCGGGACAGTCTCGTGGAGACGGTCGAACGGATGGTGCTCGCGGCGGGTGCGGAGGCGGAGTCCGAGGTCCGCCTCGACTCGTCGCGCGCTGCCGGCGTGCTCCACTCCGCCGTCGAGAAGGACGCGACCTCGATCGTCATCGGGTGGAAAGGGTGGTCGACGCTCCGGGAGTCGTTCTTCGGCGAGTCGATCGACTCGCTGCTCGCCGCGACCTCCGTCCCGGTGCTGGTCGTGCGGGCCGCGTCGATCGATGCGACGCCACGAGCGCGTCGTCGTTGCGTTCGACGACAACGACAACCGTCTCGATCACCGACGCGCCAGCGAGTTGGCCGCAGCGGTCGGTGAACGCCTCGCTCGCTCGATGAGGCTCCCCCTGGTCGTGTGCAAGGCGTCGGAGCAGAGCCCGGCGGACCTCGACCACCTCGCCGACCAGGTGCAGCTCGCACCCGGTGGCCGGTTCGGAGAGCTCCTGCGCACGGCGACGGCGCCGGGAGACTTCGTCGTGAAGCCGTTGCCGTCACCGCGAGCCGGTCTCGGCAACCGCTTCGTCCGCCAGACGCACGGCCTCGACGACCGGACGATCGTGGCCACCTCGCCGGCCCGGACCGACCTCGATCCTCCCTGATTCAGGCGGTGGCCAGCACGTACGCACCAGCCGTCGTGGCGGAGTGCGTGAGGCTGAGGTGCCAGGCACCGATGCCGGCTTCGTCGGCAAGACCCTTGGCGCGACCCGTGATCACCAGCGACGGCGCACCCGACTCCGCCCGTTCGACCCACACCTCGTGGAATCCGAACGCGCCGAGGCCCAGGCCGAGCGATTTCATCACCGCTTCGCGCGCTGCGAATCGAGCGGCGAGCGACGGCACCGGGTCGACCTTGTGGGGCGACATAGGCGAGTTCGGACTCGGTGAACAAGCCGGGTTCGCATCGACGGCGTCCGCGCCAGGAGCGTCCGGAACCGTTCGATGTCGACCAGGTCGATACCGATGCCGACGATCACGGTCACCGGCTCAGCGCTCTCCAGACGCTCGGCCGTGTCGATGACCGGGCCGATCAGCAGCTGCTGGACGGAGATCTCGCCGAGCAGCGACTCGTCGAAGCCGCCTTCGGTCTCGGTGACCGTGTCGACGAGGCGGTCGTAGCGGCGGTCGTATCCCTGCAGCACACCGCGCATCACATCGGCGGGACGCGTGTCGTGGAAGCGGACGTGGAGCAGCGTGAGGCCCGTCGTCTGTCCGCCCTTCACCTCGGGCACGAAGATCAGCGTTCGCCCGTCGGTGCGGCCGGTTCCGACGAGCACGTCGCGCTCGCGACGCCACGCGGTGCTTGGTGCCGCGGAGTTGCGCCACACCGTCGACGCGGCTGGGCAGGTCGCGCGAGATGCCACCGCGATCGATGATGCGTGACGGTGTCGTTCGCCGCGTCGATGTCGTAGCGGGTGAAACCACGGACCTCAGCAACTGCCGGGTCGAGGTCGGCGAGGATCTTGAGCGTGCGATAGCTGAGCACGTCACGACCTGCGCCAGCGCCGAGCACTGCTTGGACCAGCGGCCGATCGATGATGCCCTCGTCGCTGCGCGAGATCCCGACGGTGACGGTCTTGGCCTGATGCTTGATCGTGTCGACGGGTCGGGTGAGTTCGTCGATCGCTGCGCTGAGTGCGGCAACGAGGTCGTCGATCAGCGCCGACGGCGTGCCGACCTTGCCCGACTGGCGTTGGTACGCGTGGACCGGCCGATCCGACAGCACGTGTCCGAACATCGCGCAGAGCTGCACGCCCGTCGATGCTTCGAGGTGGCCGTCGTAGCGGCCGGCCCGCGAGCCCGTCGGGAACTGCGTCGGCAGACTGTCGCAGGTCGGACGTCAGCCTGGTCAGCGCCGCGTCGCCCGGAGAGGTGCTCGCCGACGAGTTCCTCGATGATCTCGCGAGCGTGGCGCAGCGGGTGCGCCGATGCGTCGATCGCCAGGGCGGCCTCGTAGCCGAAGAGGTGACCCGACCATCGCCGACAGCACGAAGCCGAGCGTCGGGTCGACGTGCGGCACCTCGATCACCGCGTCGGCGTTGTAGCGGGTCTCGCCTTCGGTGGCGAACACGATCGGCGTGGCCTTGTGCGCCTTGAAGATCGCGACCTCCTTGGCCACGTCGTCGGCGGTCGACCCTTCGAGCCCGGCAGCGCACACGAGGATCAGCGGCTCCGACGACAGGTCGATGTGCTTCTTGTCCTCGGTCGAGTCGCAGGCCATCGACTTGTAGCAGAGCTCGGAGAGCTTGATCCGCACCTCTTCGGCGGCGACCTTGTTCGGGCCGTTGCCGACGACGGCCCAGTAGCGCTTCGGCGGTGCGAGACGCTGGGCAGCGTCGGCGATCACGTCACGACGCTCGAGCGTGGTGCGCATCGCGTCGGGAAGCGTGCGCAGCGACGCCAGCAGCTGGGTGCGGCGGCGAGCGTCGCCGAGACCGGTCGCTTCGGCGATCGCACACGACAGGAGTGCGCCGGCGGCGACCTGTGAGTAGAAGGCCTTCGTCGAGGCGACGCTCATCTCGACGTCACGACCGTCGGAGGTGTACATCACGCCGTCGGCCTTGTCGGTGAGGTCCGAGCTGCGCCGGTTGACGATGCCGATCACCTTGCCGCCTCGCGAGCGGATCAGTTCGACGGTGCGGTTGGTGTCGGTCGTGGTGCCCGACTGGCTCACGGCGATGGCAAGCGTGTCGCTCATGTCGAGCCGCAGATTGAAGCCGGACAGCTCGGTCGCGGTGATCGCGTCGACGTCGAGCGTGGAGTCGAGCAGTTCGTCGAGGATCGCCGCCGTGCTCTGACCTGCGACTGCTGCGGTGCCCTGACCGATCACTCGGATGCGGGTGATGGTGCCGTCGGCGAGCTGCTGCAGCGATGTCGGCGGGAAGCGCGACTGTCGCCGACGACGGCGCGCAGGGCACGCTCGTCCGCCGTTCGGTCGGCACGATCTTGCCGCGCAAGCGTCTTGGCGAAGCTCAGCGGTGCCTCGGTGATCTCCTTGAGGAGATAGTGCGGAGCGTCGCCGCGGTCGATGTCGCGGGTGGTCACCTCGGCGGTGATCACGTCGTCGTCGTCGACCGGCAGCTGCCGAACCGTCGTACGAGTAGCGCGTGATTCCGTCGAGGTCGCCGGCATCGGTGGCGTCGATCGCGATGATCTCGCCGCCCTTCTCGCCGTCCATTCGCACGTAGCGAGCAGTCTCCTCGACCACGCCGTACGGCTCGCTGGCCACGATGTAGCAGTCGTCGGCGAGACCGACGTAGAGCCCCTGGCCGCTGCCCCGGAGCGCGACCATCAGCGTCGACGGCGCCGCAGCGGTCATCGCACCGATCGCGACCGAACCCTCGAACGTCGACGACGGTGCGGCGGAACGCCTCGACCGCCGTCGATGCCGTCGGCGAGGTGGCGCGACGTGATCGTCGGGATGACCTTGGCGTCGGTGGTGATCGGCGCCGGCGATGCGGAGCTCGTGCTCGACTCGCAGGTCGCCGTGGTTGTCGACGTCGCCGTTCAGCGCTGCGACGACGTACGGCGCTCGAGCGCCGATGCTGCTCGTGCCGGACTGTTCCGATTCCGACGAGTTCAGCGGGTGGGTGTTCGGCTCGCTGATGATGCCGACGCTCGCCCAGCGCGTGTGGCCGAGCAGACGACGCCCGCGCTTCGGTGACGACACCGCCCGGCGCAGCAGGCCGTCGGTCGACGAGCGCGTGACGCAGGGCGGCGGTGTTGTCGCCGAGTTCGCCGATCTCGGCGGCTTCCTTGTAGACGAACGAGAGCACCGAGTCGCCTTCGGTGTCGACGGTCGACACGACGGACCCGTTCTCGAACAGCGGGTCGGTGCCACGCTCGGCGACGAGTGCGGCGAGCGAGTCGGAATCGATGTCGTGATCCCACACGTAGAGGTGGATGCCCGCCGAGTCGCGACCTCGGACCTCGAGCCGGTCGATCGCCGAGAACGCCTGCTGTGCCACGAGATAGGCACCGACGGCGCGACGTCGGGCGCTTCACGACCGGCGAGCGCTTCGACTTCGCGGGCGGTGCGGAAGCGGTCGTTGCGGATCGCCCACAGCACATCGGCGAGCTCGATCAGTTCGGCGTTCGCGGCTTCGAGTCGTGCGCCCGACAGACTCGCCCCGTTCGCGTCGAGTTCGGCTTCACGTTCGGCTGCGGAAGGCGTCGAGCCGATCGAGCCGGTCGGTCAGTGCAGCCGACGAGCTCGGGCTGACCGCGCAGGGCGAGGACGCCGGGGAGACCACGCAGTGCGGCGTCGACCTCGGCGGCGGACCTCGTCACGGCGGTGACATCGGGGATCGACTCGACCGCAGCGTCGAGCCCGCCGAGCAGGTTCTCTGCACGAGGTGTCGGTCGGGTGGGGGGCCGGCTGACGACGCCGATGATGCCGCACATGGCCTTCCACGCTACCGACTTCTCTGCGCCCGGGCGGGGCAGGTGTTGACTGCTGGCGATCCGCCCCCTGTCGCGCCACCGCCGTTCGTGTCAGCAGGAGTCGCCCAGAAACCGATCGGCGCTGACGAGAGCCGTCGAACAGGACGAGGGAGCGTGGCGCCGCCGCTCTGATCTCTTTGTGGACATTCTTTGCTAGTTGTACGAACGCATGATTGCTTTTCTGCCTTGAGTCGGCTATGGTTGTTTCATGGGAGGGGTCTCAGGAGACACACTGGTCTCGGCGTCGGTCGGCATGGCGTTCGTCGATGACGTGTTCTCCTCCGCTGCCGGCCACCTGAACGCTCAGCACGCACGTCTGGTGGCGTGTGCGGTGTGGATGCTCGACAACGTGCGCGAGTGGCAGGGCGACGGGCTGTGGAACGTCGAGTCGTACATCCGCTGGAAAGCCGGCGTCTCACAAGCCACCGCGAACAAAGTCGTCGCCGTCGCGAAACACGCTGGCGAATTCCCGCACTGTGTCGAGACGATGCAACGCGGCGAACTCTCCTTGGACCAGATGGCCCCAGTGGTGAAACACGCACCCACGTGGTGCGATGAGCAGATGTCCGGCCTCGCACCACGACTCACCGTGGCCCAGGTCGCCAAGACCGCCCGTGAGTATCCGTGGGACTACGACCTGTCCCCGACCGGTCGAGCCGCCAAAGCCGCAACCGAGTCCGAAGCCGACGTTGCTGTCGGAGGCGCCGATGCCGAGCCCAAAGCCACGCCGACACCTTCCGCCCCGGCGGACGAGGCCTGGTACGGATGGGACGACAACGGACGGTTCCGCCTGTTCGCCAACCTCGGCGCAGACACCGGCAGCATCATCCACGACGCCCTCAAGAACGCCCACGACACCCTGTTCAACGCCGGAGTTCCCTGCCGTCGACACCGTCGACGCACTGGTCGAAATGGCGGAACAATCACTCGATGCAATCGACACGCCAGAGCGACGCAGCCGTTACCGAGTCAACTTCCACATGAACGAACAGGGTGACGTCACCGACTCCCGAGGACGGCCCGTCCCTCAGGCGGCAGCCGACCGCATCACCTGCAACGCACTCGTCTCACCCGTCAAGTTCGTCAACGGCGTCCCCGTCTCGGTCGGACGATCACAACACATCGTCCCCGACCGCACACGCCGCCTGGTCGAACACCGCGACGAAGGCTGCCGCGTTCCCGGATGCGGCAGCGACCGCTACGTCGAAGTCCACCACATCATCCACTGGTCGAAGAACGGCCCAACCGACACGTTCAACCTCATCTGCATCTGCCCCAAACACCACCGCCTGCACCATCAAGGACGACTCGGCATCACCGGCAACGCCGACCTCGACCAACAGGCAGCAGGCGGCCTGGTCTTCACCGACAAGTACGGCAAGGTCCTCACCGAATCCGGAGCAAGACCCTGGCCCCCAGGGGCGCCACCGCCACCCATCCAAGGGACCTACGAACACCCCATCGGCGAACGCCTCGACTTCCGCTGGCTCCACTTCGCCAACGACCCTCAACACCACGCAGCCCTCGCCCGCATGCACCTCGACGATTGACTCGAAGTCGTCCGTCCACCCGAGCTCGGGGAATGACTCGATTCGCTGAGCGAACCACGCACTCGCGATTGGCGATACTTCACCGATGCCGATCCTCCTCATCCACGGCGGGATTGCCGAGGACACCGGAGCTGAACGCTTCTGGATCCGTCCGGGCATATCGACCATCTGACCGATTTCCGCTTCGCCGTCCAACCTCATCTCGGCCCGACCGACGATCAACGAAGCACATGAGCAGCAATCGCACAATTCACTCCGCCATCCAATGCCGCCCAACGAACTGCGAACAGACCGATTTAAGCGAAGCGGGTGCGGGCGATGTCGGCGAGGCGGTCGGCTGAGGCTTGGGCCTGTTCCGCGGTGGCGGCTTCGACCATGACTCTGATCAGCGGTTCGGTGCCACTTGCTCGGAGCAGCACGCGGCCGGTGTCGCCGAGCTCGGCTTCGATCTCGGCGACGTCGGCGGCCATGCGGTCCGCGACGTCGGGAACGCGGTCGAGCGACACGCACGTTGACGAGGACCTGCGGGAGCGACGTCATGGCATCGACCGCGATGTCGGCGAGCGGCCGAGCGGATCGGTTGACGATGTCGAGCAGGGCGACGGCCGTCAGCAGCCCGTCGCCGGTGGTGGCGTGGTCACTGAAGATCACGTGGCCGCTCTGCTCGCCGCCGAGCGAGTGGCCACCCGCCTTGAGCGCTTCGAGCACGTATCGGTCGCCGACACCGGTCGTCACGACGTCGATTCCCGCGTCCACCATCGCAAGTTTGAATCCGAGGTTGGTCATCACCGTGACGACGACCGCGTCGCCGGCGAGCAGCTCCCGGTCTCGAAGGTCGACAGCACAGATGGCGATGATGTGGTCGCCGTCGACGACGTTGCCCAGGTGATCGACAGCAATCAGACGATCCGCATCACCGTCGAGCGCGATGCCCACATCGGCGCCGTGCTCGACGACCTTCGATCCAACGAACTCCGGGTAGGTGGCTCCGCATCCGTCGTTGATGTTGCGACCGTCGGGAGCATCGGCAACGACGATCACCGTGGCGCCTGCCGCCCGCAGGATGTCGGGGGCGATGTCGACCGCGGCGCCGTTGGCAACGTCGAGCACCACGCGCATCCCGTCGAGTCGTCGGCCTTCGAGGGTCGCGAGCACGTGTTCGCCGTAGGCCGCGAACGATCGGTCCATCTCGACCGAGCCGACGGCGTCGCACTGGCGACGAGTCGTTCGTCGATGACCTGTTCGATCTTGGCCTCGACATCGTCCGGGAGCTTCGTTCCGCCCGGAGCGAACAGCTTGATCCCGTTGTCCTGCCACGGGTTGTGCGATGCCGACACGACGGCACCCATCGCATTGCGGCGCTGCGCCTCGAATGCGACCGCCGGCGTCGACGCGACGCCCATCCGCACGACGTCGATTCCGCTTGCCGCGAAGCTGTCCGCCAACACATCGGCGAATGCGGGCGTCGATTCGCGAGTGTCCCCGCCGATGACCACGGTCGAGCAGCCGTCCGCCCCCAGAACGCGAGACGCCGCCCGTGCGAGACGGGCGGCGAACTCGGTGGTCAGTTCTTCGTGTGCAACGCCACGAACACCATCGGTACCGAACTTCATCGGAACGACAATGCCACGCAGCCCAGGGAGCGTCCCTGATTCAGCGCTTGGTGAACTGAGGTGCCTTACGGGCCTTCTTGAGGCCGTACTTCTTGCTCTCCTTCTTACGCGGGTCACGCGTGAGGAGGCCGGCGGCCTTGAGCGGGTTGCGAGCCTCGGGATCGAGCTCCACGAGCGAACGGGCGATGGCCATGCGCAGTGCGCCGGCCTGGCCGCTCGAGCCTCCACCGTGGATGGTGGCGGCGACGTCGTAGGACTCGCGGGTCTCGGTCACGTTCATCGGCTCCGCGACGACCATCTGCGATGCGTCGGTCGGGAAGTAGGCCTCGAGGGTCTTGCCGTTGATGATGAACTGGCCGGTGCCGGGGCGCAGGGAGGCGCGGGCGACGGCGCGCTTGCGGCGGCCGGTGGTCTGGGTGAGTGGTGCAGTCATGTGATTCTCGTTCTCGTCAGTCGTTCAGTGCAGTCCGCTACTCAGCGGGCCTTCGCGTGGTCGATGGCCATGGCCTGGGGCTTCTGGCTCGTGTGCGGGTGCTCGGAGCCTGCGTAGACCTTGAGCTTGGTGAGCTGCTGGCGACCGAGCGGGCCCTTGGGGAGCATGCCGCGGATCGACTGACGCACTGCCTCGGCCGGCTTGCGGGCGTGGAGCTTGGCGTACGACTCGGACTTGATGCCGCCCGGGTAGCCGGAGTGGCGGTACTTCATCGTCCGCTCCGCTTTACCGGAGGTCATGACGATCTTGTCGGCGTTGATCACGATCACGTGGTCGCCGGTGTCGATGTGCGGGGCGTAGATCGGCTTGTGCTTGCCTTTGAGGACGCGGGCGACCTCGGTGCACATGCGACCGAGGACCAGGCCCTCGGCATCCACGACGTGCCACTCACGCTGCGCCTGGATCTCACTCTGTTTCGGACTGTAGGTCGCCATCTCGGCCCCTCTCGATGCAGCCGGGCACGCTTGCCCGACCGGTTGGATCAGACTGCACGCACCAGACTCTGGGCGAGCAGCATCCGTGGACGGGCCGTGATGGCCCGCTCCATGGAACCCCGCAATGCTACGGCGGCGCCTCCACGCGCCCAACGCGCGCGCTCAACCGGCGCTGCGGTCTCCAAGAGTGTCGAAGTCGCCACAGCGCGCGACTTTCTGCAACCATGTGACTCGGGTGGTGACGCCCGGTCCACCGTGAACAGCCGCGAGCAGCATGAGCCAGCACAGAGAAACCCGATGACGCGGCATCCCGCGCTGGGCTT
Organism: Ilumatobacteraceae bacterium; assembly: GCA_963797925.1. Taxonomy (GTDB): domain Bacteria; phylum Actinomycetota; class Acidimicrobiia; order Acidimicrobiales; family Ilumatobacteraceae; genus Ilumatobacter_A. Next base: position 976,550 of record CAWCQZ010000005.1, read on the forward strand.
CGCAGGCCCCTTACCGTGTCCGAGACCGGTATGAACGACGATCCTGCGGACGCGAATTTGGAGAATTCTCGGATTTCGCCTCAAGTCGCGCCCGACGCGCACCGATACGAGATGATGAAGGGTGGTCTGGCGGTCGGAGATTCCGTCTCGGAACCCACCCTCGACGGTCTCCCCGATCCGGTCATCACGATCGACGGTTCCGGAACGCTGCTGTACATCAACCAGATCGCGACCGATGTCCTGGGCTGGACACGAGAGCAGATCGTGGGGAGCTCCGTCCTCGATCTCCTGCACCCCGACGACCTCAACCTTGTGGTGTCGTCGATGGCGACGGTGGGCGGCAAGGAGTTCGGCGACCTCATCCTGGTGCGAGCCCGAACCGGTGACGGATCGTGGATCGGACTGGAAGTTCGTGGAGCGACGCGACAGACGCCCCAGGGCGACATCACGATCCTGATCCTCCGGGACACGACACACCGCCATCGCCTCGAACTCGATCAGGGTGAGGTCGGAGTGCTGCGAGCGGTGATGGCCAACATGCACGGCATGGTCGCGCTCGTCGATCCGGACGGACGGGTCCGCTCGATCAACGGTGCAGTGACCCGCCTGCTCGGACACGACCCCGAACTGGTGCCCGGTCAACAGTTCATCGACTTCGTCCACCCTGACGATCGCCCTCAGGTGCTCGACATCGTCACGTCGCTCGGACCGTTCGAGTCCGCTCAACTCGACGCTCGTTTCCCGTCGACCTCCGGCGAGGCCATCACGTGTGAGTTCACCGTGAACAACATGAGCGACGACCCCACCGTGGGCGGCTATGTCGTGTCCGGCCAGGTCGCCGCTGGGCTGACCGATGCTCGCAACCGCGTGGACTTCCTCGCCGATCACGACGTCCGGACCGGATTGCTCAACCGTGACGGATTCATGAAAGCGGCGAACGAACTGATCGGGCAGGGCAGCGGGATCGGCCTGATGATCGTCGACGTCATGGCCTTCCGTTCGATCAACGAGCTCTACGGCGAGCCGGTCGGCGATGCCGTCCTGAGTGCGGTGGCCGCCCGCATCGACGAGATCCGGTGGCCCGATCTCGTCACGGCCCGGTTCGGCGGCGACGAGTTCGTCCTCGCAGTCCGCTCGTCGAGCGATTCGGCGATCGAGATGCTGCGCGAGCGCGTCAGCCGGCGAGGTCGTCGCAAGCCGTGTTGATCGATGGCCAGGAGATCAACGTCGCCGTGCGCACCGCATCCGCGTTCGACCCGCGACCAGACGGCCTCGAGTCGGTGCTGGCCAGCGGCGAGCAACGAGCTGATGCGCATCAAGCGCAACGCTGATCCGCAATCGGGAGAGATCTCGATCGACTCGATCAACGAACGACGTCAGCATCTCGACCAGTTACGCGCGGCGCTCACGACGGGCGAGATCCAACCGTTCTTCCAACCGATCGTCGCCGCCGACGGCCACGTTCTCTCCGTCGAAGCCCTCGTCCGCTGGGTGCACCCGGTTCGAGGCGTGCTCGGTGTCGGCGAGATCCTCCCGATCGCGCAGATGGCCGGCCTCGCCGAAGCCATCGACGAACAGGTCCTCGATGTTTCACTTGCGTTCGCACGTCGGCTCACCGAAGCCGGCTACGGGGACGTGGAAGTCCACGTCAACGTCGACCCGAAGGTCATCTCGACGCGCTGCGTTCGCGGTCGACTTCCTCGAACGCTGCGCGAGACACGGCGCACGCCCCGAGCAGATCGTGGTGGAACTGACCGAGACCGACCTGCTCGCACCCGGGGTGACCTCGCTCGACAACATGCAAGAACTTCGTCGGGCCGGAACGCACGTGTCGATCGACGACTTCGGCACCGGCTACTCCAGCCTCTCCCACCTGCTCGAGCTCCCCGTCGACGGCGTGAAGATCGACCGCAAGTTCGTCGCCGGCATCGACATCGACCCCGCTGCGACCAACCTCACCACGGCGATCCTCGGGCTCAGCGAGAGTCTGCAGCTCGGCTGTGTCGCCGAGGGCGTCGAGCAGCCGTACCAACGTGATCGCCTCGTGTCGCTCGGCTGCAACGCGTTCCAGGGATGGTTGTACTCCCCCGCCGTGACGCCCGACGAAGTGATCGCCTTGCTTCCACGCATCGACATCGCGACCACCGGCGCCAACGCCTGACCCGGCAGACCTCGCCGTCGCGGCGGTCCTCGTCACCGTCACCGTCACCGTCACCATCCCGTCACCGTCACCGTCACCGTCATCCACGACGATCTGGGGGGTTCCTCAGCCGCGGTACTCCACATCCGAGTCGAGTCCGGCAGACCGATCGAACGTCAAGCCGATCGCGACATCGACCTCCGCCGCGTCACAGGCAGTGTCAGGGTCGAGCGCAGGTTCCTGGACGGTGACGACGATCACCTCGCCCTCCATCTCGGCGCGCACCGTGGGCTCGAAGTAGCAGAACGCGTCGCCGCGGAGGATGACGACATCGTCGTACCCGCCGGCCGCCTGCTGGATGACCGCCGACCCTGTCCGCGCGAGTTCCTCGTCGCTCGCCGCGTATTCATCGAGCTCGTATGGCTCGAACAACGTGGCACTCGTGAGGGGAGCGGTTCCCTCGATGGCGAGCACGACGCCACGTGTGAGATCGTCCGTGGCGAATCGACAGAGCGGCGGATCCTGCGCCGGCATGCTGCTCTCGGGTTCGGATGTTTCGGCGGATTGCTGCACGTCCGAGCACGGACCCGGTACCGGAGACCGAGTCCCCGTCGAGTCAGCCCCTGATGAGCCGGTCCCCGCCGAGTCGGACGTCGACGTGCAACCCACGAGCACCACAGCGAACAGTGCAGCGGCAACACAGGATCTCAGTCGGTGTCGGGTCATCCACACTCCATCCGAGCAGACCGGCCGGGCTGAAGGAGGTCAGGCATCCCAGCGAAGGCCGGCGTAGGAGACATCCCACAGGACCAGGCCGGTCGGTGGTGCGACCGGTCCGGCTGCCGATCGGTCGAGTGCCGCAAGAGTGTCGACGATCGAATCGGGGCCGCGTCGGCCGCGGCCGACCTCGACCAGGGTTCCGACGATGCTGCGCACCATCTGGTGACAGAAGCTGCTCGCCGCGATCTCGAAGCGCAGCATCGCGTCCGGCCGCTCACTGCTGTGGTCGATCACCCGGAGTCAGCGACCGCTGCGTCTCCCGGCGACGTGACTCGATGCCATGCGAGCGACGCTGCATGATCCGCACGAGCGACTTCGCCGGGGATCCCTGCGGCGACCTTCGGGCGACGACAGAAGCTGGCGAAGTCGTGCTGACCGAGCAGGTGGGCCGCGCCGCTGGTTCATCGCGTCGACGTCGACGGCGTCCGGCACGTGCCACGAGGTGCGCGCGCGGCGAGCGGGTTCGGCTGCGGATGGTTCCACACGTCGTAGCGGTACGCACGCGACGTCGCGCTGAACCGGGCGTCGAAGTCGTCGTCGACCCACTCGACGCTGCGGATCGCGATGGCTGGCGCACACATCCGGTTCACCGACCGTCTGCAGCCGCTCGAGGTCGATGGCGTCGGGAACCGATCCGGTGACCACTTGGCCCCAACCGTGCACTCCGGCATCGGTTCGACCGGCCGCGGTGAGGTCGAGTTCGACCTGGAGGATCTGCTCGAGCGTGGCAGCGCAGTCGTCCCATCACGGTCGCCACGCCGTCCGACTCGGCGAAACCGCGGAAGTCGGTGCCGTCGTAGGCGACGGTGAGTCGCCAGGTTCCGCCGGCCACCGAGCAGACGGCTCGGACGGACCCGGGACGCGAACGAGCCCTCGGCGCTGGACGAATCCAACTCCGAGGGCTCGGTCACGAATGTGTTCTCGACGGTGATCAGACGAGTTCGATGCGCGCCATCTCGGCGTTGTCGCCGTGGCGCGTGCCGAGCTTCAGGATGCGGGTGTACCCACCGTTGCGCTCCATGTATCGCGGGGCGATGTCGTGGACGAGCTTGTAGGTCATCTCCCGGTCACCGAGCTGGCTCTGGATCTGACGGATCCGGTGCACCTGCATCGGACCCTCTTCCTGAGCCTTCTTGGCCTTCGTGATGAGCTTCTCCACGATCGGGCGGAGGTGCTTGGCCTTGGCTTCGGAGGTGGAGATGCCTTCGGCTGCGAACAGCGAGGCGGACGAGGTTGGCCATCATCAGCTTCTGGTGCGAAGCGGAGGAACCGAAGCGGCGGGAGCGGCGTGGGAGTGGGCATGAGATGTTTCCTTCGTGTCCGGCTGGTCGGATCAGCCGCGCAGCGTCAGGCCACGCTCGTCGAGCTTGGCCTTCACTTCGTCGAGGCTCTTCTGGCCGAAGTTGGTGATGTTGAGCAGGTCGTCCTCGGTCTTGGTGAGCAGTTCGCCCACCGTGTTGACCTGGGCCCGCTTGAGGCAGTTGTTCGGACGCTCCGACAGATCGAGGTCCTCGATCGGGAGGTCGAGGTCGGGCGAGCTGACGGCGACGTCGACGACTTCGCCGAGCTCGAGGCCCTGCGGCTCGTCGGCCATCGTGGCGACGAGTTCGGTCAGCGCCTGCAGCGTGGCGCCGGCGGAGGCGAGCGCGTCGGCCGGGGTGATCGATCCGTCGGTCTCGATCTCGATCACGAGACGGTCGTAGTTCGTCGACTGCTCGACACGGGTCGGCTCGACGTCGAACGACACGCGACGGATCGGGCTGAAGATCGCGTCGATCGGGATCATGCCGATGGTGCGGGTGTCGTCTTCGCGCTTGCTCGACAGGTAGCCGCGACCCTGCTCGACCGTGAGGTCGATGGCGAGGCGGCCCTTGGTGTTGAGCGTGGCGATGTGGAGGCTCGCCGTTGAGCACCTCGACGTCGGCCGGGCACTCGATGTCGGCGGCGGTGACGTCGGCGGCGCCACGCACGTCGAGGCGCAGCGTGACCGCTTCGTCGGACAGCGAGGTGACGACGACGTCCTTGAGGTTCAAGATGATGTCGGTGACGTCCTCGGTGACACCGGCGATCGTGTCGAACTCGTGGAGCGACTCGTCGAAGCGGACCGTCGTGATGGCCGCGCCGGGGATCGACGACAGGAGCGTGCGACGGAGCGAGTTGCCGAGCGTGTGGCCGAAGCCGGGCTCGAGCGGGCCGACCGCGAACTGCTGGCGGTTGTCGGATCTCCTCACCGAGGGCTTCGATGGTGGGGCGCTGCATGAGGAGCATGTGTGCGGGGACCTTTCGGGCGTGTACGGAGTGCGAGAACGTGTGCGGGTCGAGCGGTGCGGCGACTGAGCCGCCGCAGGACTTACTTCGAGTAGAGCTCGACGATGAGCGACTCGCGCACCGGGATGTCGATGTGGTCGCGCTGCGGGAAGGCTCGCGCACCGTGACTTCCTTGCCACCGTCACCCTGTTCGAGCCAGCCGACGAGCGAGCGGTCGAGGGTGTCGATGTTGTGCTGGACGACGATCATCTTCGCTGCCTTCGCCGACAGCGAGACGACGTCGCCCTTGCGAACGGTGTAGCTGGCGATGTCGAGGCGCTTGCCGTTGACGCTGATCAGACCGTGGTTCACGAACTGACGAGCCTGCGGGCGGGTCGATGCCCAGCCGGCGCGGTAGACGACGTTGTCGAGACGCTGCTCGAGCAGACGCAGCAGGTTCTCACCCGACGGACCGTCGAGACGGACCGCTTCGTTGTAGGTCTTCTTGAACTGTCGTTCGAGGACGCCGTAGATGTACTTCGCCTTCTGCTTCTCCTGCAGCTGGGCGAGGTACTCGGAGCCGGCGTTGCGGCGACGGGTGCGACCGTGCACGCCCGGCGGGAAGGGACGGCGCTCGAGCGCCTTGCGACCCTTCTCGTTCTCGAAGATGTTGGTGGACAGGCGACGCGAGATGCGCACCTTGGGTCCGGTGTAACGAGCCATGATTCTCTCTTCCTCCTTCCGAGTCAGCCGCGACGACGCTTCGGCGGACGGCAACCGTTGTGCGGCACGGGCGTGACGTCCTTGATGGACACGACCTCGATGCCGGTGTTCTGGATGCAGCGCACGGCGGCGTCACGGCCGGAGCCGGGACCCTTGACCTGCACCTCGGCGCGACGGAGACCGTGCTCCTGTGCGGCGCGAGCGGCCTTCTCGGCGGCGAGCTGTGCGGCGAAGGGCGTGCTCTTGCGGCTGCCCTTGTAGCCGGCGACACCGGACGACGCCCAGGCGATGACGTTGCCCTGCGGGTCGGTGATCGAGACGATCGTGTTGTTGAACGACGACTTGATGTGGATGACACCGGTCGTGACGTTCTTGCGGTCGCGCTTGCGCGGTCGGCGGGCTGTGCTGCTTTGCCATGATCCGGTCTTCTGGCCATTACTTGCGGACTGCCTTCTTCTTGTTGGCGACGGTGCGCTTCGGGCCCTTGCGGGTACGAGCGTTGGTGTGGGTGCGCTGACCGCGGACCGGGAGGCCCTTACGGTGACGGACGCCCTGGAGGCAGCCGATCTCGATCTTGCGCTTGATGTCGCCCTGCACGTTACGACGCAGGTCACCTTCGATCGTGAGGTTCTGGTCGACGTAGGAACGGATCTTGTTGATCTCGTCCTCCGTCAGGTTCGAGACCTTGGTGTTCGGGTCGAGCTCCAGCGACTGCGCAGATGGTCTGCGAGGTGGTGAGCCCGATGCCGAAGATGTAGGTGAGCGAGATCTCCAACCGCTTTTCGCGGGGGATGTCGACACCGGCGATACGTGCCATCGTGATTCCTTCGTTCCCTCTCAGCCCTGGCGCTGCTTGTGGCGGGGGTTCGTGCAGATGACCATGATGCGACGATGACGACGGATCACCTTGCAGTTGTCGCACATCGGCTTGACGCTTGGTCGTACTTTCATGGTTGCTCTCTACTCGTTCGTTCGGGTGCGGACCGGTCACTTGTACCGGTAGGTGATTCGGCCTCGGGTGAGGTCGTACGGGGTCAGTTCCACTTGCACCTTGTCGCCTGGGAGGATGCGGATGTAGTGCATCCGCATCTTTCCGGAGATGTGCGCGAGCACCTCGTGTCCGTTGTCGAGTTCGACCTTGAACATGGCGTTCGGCAACGACTCGAGGATCTTGCCCTCGAGAACGATCGCATCTTCCTTTGGCTTTGGCAGGGGACTTCTCCTTCACACCGACTGTGCTTCACACCATTTTGTTGTTCGTGTTCCGCTCCTGGTGAGGCGCGGTTTTCGAGCTGCCAGCTTGGTGCTCAGCGGGATACGGCTGACGGCATGCGTGTCTCGATCTGTCGCCAGACCGGCGGACCATGTTAACGGTGGCGTCTCCGCGATTCCACGCGCGAACGCACGAGGGCGCGCGTCACACGTGCTAGTGGGCCTCGGCCCCCGGCGAGCGTTGGTTCGGGTCATCGGTGATGGTGCGAGTCCATCGGGTCAATCGTCCACGGGCTGCACGAGTTGACCCCGCAGGAGCGACCCATGACGCTGTCGATCGCCCGTCGTTGACGGTCCGGCGACTCCGACGTGCCTTCGATCAGCCCGACGAGGATCACCCGGATGAACGTCGCGCACCGCCGGGACGTCGTCGCGACGGACCTCTCCGGTGGACACACCGACCTCGACGAGATCGACGAAGAAGTCCTCGCGTGCGGTGTCGGCGACAGCCAGTCGTTCGGCCACTTCGGGGTAGCGACGCACGTCGGTGCGGACCACCCCGATGAACTTGGCGAGCGACGGGTCCTCGATGTTGATCTTCTTCGCGGCGTCGAGCACGGCCGACAGTTTGCCGAGGAAGGTCCGTTCGGAGGCTTCGGCGCTCTGGAACCCTCGGTAGATCCGGGTCTGCATGTCCGGTGCACCAGCACATAGAGGTCGAGCTTCGATTCGACGTAGTGGTACAGCGCTCCGGTGGTCACTCCGGCGGCGGCGGCGAGATCCTTGTTCGTCGACCGCCGCGTAGCCCGCGCTCACGCGAACAGCCGACGAGCGCCGTCGAGGATCGCCGTCAGCTGGTCGCAGCAGAATCGGTGTCGGGCGGCCGACCGCGCCGCCGCGGCGACCGCTGTCGTCCGAGGCTGCCCACCATCGAGTATGACGGACGGCACATGAGCCACTCGCAGCGGAGGTCATCGCCGATCGCAGCGTCGACCACCCGCGATCAGCGCTCGGATCTCGCTCGCGCGGAACGTCTCACTCGGGTGGGGGATCACAGGCCTCGGGGTGCTCGTTGCACCAGGGGGTCTGGCCGGGCAACCGGTGACGATTGCGGGCGATCACTCGTAGATCCGGTCGAGAAGCCACGGGACGACCGGGCACTCGCCACGACGAGCAGGGGCAGCCGAGAGTTCCACGCCACCGCGAGGAACAGCCCGACAGCTCGCGGGCCGCCCGCTCGAACGTCGCCGGTCACCGTCCACGCTGCACGTTCGGTCTGGCCGACGGTCAGGCCGGTCCGGTCGTGAACGCCGTGCGCTTGAGCGGCCACCACATCGAGGCGACCGTGTCGGTCGAGGCGGTCGAGCCACCTGGCCGACCTCGTGCAGAAACCTCAATACCCGTCGAAGACCAAGGTGGCCGACCCTGGCACCGCGGACGGCAGCGATCCGTAGTCCTGCGGATCGTCGTGCGTTTCGGTCCGCGGGTCGTTGCCGGATCCGTTGGACGGGTCGCGCTCGGAATCGCCGACGGTCACCGGGTCAGCGCCGATTCTGTTCGACGGCCTTGACCAGCCGCTCGAACACCGCGTCGGGATGGCCGACACCGTTGACGACGGCAGCCGGTTCTGGTCGCCGTAGTGCCGGATCAGCGGGAAGGTCTGCTCCTCGTAGAGGTCGAGGCGGCGGTTCACCGACTCGGGGGTGTCGTCGTCACGCTGCATCACGTCACCGCCGCACACATCACAGATCCACGGGGCTGGGCTCGTTGCCCGACGCCGTGTAGTTCGTTCCGCAGTCGCGACACACCCGGCGCGACGAGATGCGCTCCAGGACGATCTCCCGCGGGACGTTCAGGTCGAGCACGACGTCGATCGGTCGCCGAGATCGTCGCAGATGCCGTCGAGGGCGTCGGCCTGATCGATCGTGCGCGGGAATCCGTCGAGGATGTAGCCGCGGGTGTCGGCGTCCGGAGCGGCCAGACGGTCACGCACGATGCCGATCATGATGTCGTCGGACACGAGTCCGCCGGCATCCATGACCTCTTCGGCCATCACGCCGAGCTCGGTCCCCTCGCGGACCGCCGCGCGCAGCATGTCGCCGGTGGAGATGTGCGGTACGACGAAGTGTCGGCTGAGGCGCACACACTGTGTGCCCTTGCCAGCACCCTGTCGCCCGAGGATGATGAGGCGGGCGCCCGGGATCATGGAGTTCTCGGCCTACGTCAGTCCTACTTCAGGAAGCCTTCGTAGTTGCGCAGCGTGAGCTGGCTGTCGATCTGACGCATCAGCTCGAGGGCGACACCGACCGAGATCAGCACGCTGGTGCCGGCGAACCCGAACGAGTTGATGTCGCTGCGATCAGCAGCAGGTACGGGCATGACCGCGATGATCGCGATGAACACCGCACCGGGCAGCGTGATGCGGTTGACCGCTTTGCCCAGGTACTTCTCGGTCTGAGGGACCGGGCCGGATACCGGGGATGAAGCCGCCCTGCTTGCGGAGCTGGTCGGCCTGGCGCACCGGGTCGAACGCGATCGAGTTGTAGAAGTAGGCGAACGCGATGATCATGATCGCGAGGATCGTCACGTACACGAGGTTCTGCGGGTTGACGATGTAGTCGCTGATCCAGGTCTGGATCGATGGCCACGCCAGCCTTCGCGGTTCGGATGCCGCCGAGCACGTTCGAGAAGATCACGGGCAGCAGCAGGATCGAGCTGGCGAAGATGATCGGGATCACGCCGGACTGGTTGACCTTCAACGGGATGTAGGTGTTCTGGCCACCCATCATCCGGCGCCCCACGACGCGTTTCGCGAACTGGACGGGGATTCGTCGTTGCCCGAGTTCGACGAACACGACAGCGACGATGATGCCGATGGTCAGGATCACCATCGCAACGAACCAGAACCACTTGTTCAGCTGGAGGATGCCGAGGAACCCGCCGGGCAGCGAGGCCACGACGGAGGCGAAGATGATCATCGACATGCCGTTACCGATGCCGCGCTGGGAGATCAGCTCACCCAGCCACATCAGCACGGCGGTGCCGGCCACGAGCGTCGGGATGATCAGGTAGCCACGTGGCCAGATGCCCCCGGTGAGCAGTGGCACGTTGGTGGGTGGGCCTGCGGTGAAGAACGCCTGGCCCTGACCGGTGCCGAAGATGAACACGAGGCCGGTGGCCTGCAGCGTGGCGAGCCCGATGGTGACGTAGCGCGTGTACTGGGTGATCTTGCGCTGACCGACGGCGCCCTCCTGCTGGAGTTCTTCCAGCTTGGGGATGACCACGCCGAGCACCTGCATGATGATCGAGGCCGTGATGTACGGCATGATGCCGAGCGCGAAGATCGAGAAGGACTCGAACGCACCGCCCGAGAACAGGTTGATGAAGCCGAGCGCTCCCGGCCTGGTCGGCCGACGCCGAAGCTGCTCGATCGCGATCGGGTCGACGCCCGGCACACGGATCGCGACGCCGAGGCGATACACGACGACCATGGCGACCACGAACAACACTTTGTTGCGTAGGTCGCTGATCTTGAAGATGTTCAACAGATTCGAGAGCACCGAGTACCGAGGTCCTGACTTGTAAGGCGAAAGGGGGTCGCGCACAACGGTGCGCAGGCCGACGGCGAGGATATCAGCGAGTGCTGCGCGATCCAGGGCGGCGATCCAGGGTGGCGATCCGCAGCGGGACCGGCCGATCGATGCTGACGGCTGCACAGAACGTCAGGATGTTCGGATCTCGGACGCGGGACGTTCAGGGAGCGGGGGCGCCGGGTCGAGCGAGCGCACCGGCGATCGTCGGACGGACGAGCCGCGCCAGGCGTGGTGCGAAGACCAGCTCGATCCCGAGGGCCAGCAACCACCCTCCGAGGAAGATCAGCCCGATCGTCGGTGCGACGCGCCGTGCTGCCTGTCCGATCTGAGCGTCGGTCCAGTCACCGAACGTGTTCTCGCAGTCAGGATCGACCGAGCAGTAGCGCACGGCACGCAGCGACCACGTGCGCGTCGCTCCGGGGTCCTCCTCGGCGCCGGCGAACAACAGCCACTGGAAGTCGCACAGATCGACGGGACGCGGTCGTGTACACGTCGAATCGGGGCGCCCACCGCTCACGAACACTCGTTCACCACGGATCTCGGCGACCGGCTCGGCCGACGGGAGCCTCGTCACCGACGGTGCCTCGTCCGCAGCGGCGACGCCGACCGGTGTGAGCGGCACCCAGTCCCCTGCGCTGTTGGTCACGCAGATGGTCGATTCGGTGTCGGCGTCCACCACCGGGACGCGGAACGCCTCCGCATCGGCACCGTTCTCCGGCTGCTCGTCGAACACGGCCACGCGGGTGGCGAACCCGCCGATCTGGTCGACGTCGCAGCCCGGCACGTCGATCTCACGAAGGGCGTCCGCCACGGACGGTGCCACAGCGTGTGGTCGAGCGGTGCGCACGTCGAGCAGCAGCGTCTCGCGAGCGTCGACCGGTTCGGGATTCGACGAGCCGATGATGCCGTCGTCTTCGAGCCAACTGCTCAGCTGCTCAGCGATCATGCGGTGTCCCAGCCGGTTGGGGTGCATGCTGTTGTGTGTCCACGACGCCGGGTCGAGCCGGTCGAGCAGCGGACCGTCGGTCGGTTGCAGTCGGATCAGGTTGATCGCTCGCTCGTCGTTCTCGCACAGCCGTCGACCTTCCAGCGCGAACGCCCCGTCGGCGAAGAAGTGCACCCCGGCCTGGCTGGCGGACGTCGCGATCTGGCGGTTGAGCACGGTCGTGAACTCGAAGATGAACTCGTGCTCGCTCGCGTCGAGCGGCGACGAGTCGCAGGTGTCCTCCGTGAGGACGAGCGGGTACGGCATGACGACGATGGGCACCGTGCCACCGAACTCCGCCTTGATCTGGAGGTACGCCTCGGTGAGTTCGGGCCCGAGCGCCGCGACGTTGTCCAACCAGATCTCTCGCCGTTCGGTACACGAACCCGGCAGCAGACAGCCGGCGACGATGTCTCCGAAGCGGACGTCGTTGCCGCCGATGCTGAGCAACACCAACTGCGTCCCACTGCGGTCCACCGGCAGGTTCGCGACCTGCAGTCTTGAGCCGTACACGTCGCTCGGTCCGCACGGGTACTGCCCGAGCGGACGTCCCTCGACGGGCGAACAGCCGAGCTGGGCCCGTCGACTCAGCTCGAGTTGTCGGGCCTCGACCGCACAACGATCCTCACGGTCGACCGCGACCTCCTCGTCTGGAAGCTCCGCGATGCCTGCCACGTCGATGTCGGTGTCATCGATCTCCCGGGCCGCCTCGTTCTCTGCGTCGAGGGCTGGGTTGTCGGCGCACAGTGCCAGCACGTCACGCAGCTTGGCCCCGGAGCATGCGTAGAAGTCCAGACCGGGTTCGGTGAGCGCGTCGAGTGCGGTGCCGTCTCCTGTCGAACCCGAGGCGATGAGCGCCGGATAGGCCGTCGGAGCGCGTCGGCACTGGTTGCTCACCGGCCCCTTCTGATCGGTGCCTTCGAAGAAGTCCGGAGCACCCTCGCCCGAGATGAACGAGTCACCGAGGGCAACGAGGCCCGCGGTCCCGGTGTCCTCGCTGGTCGCCGAACTCACATCGTCGAGATCGCCGACGGTGTGGGGAAACAGCCCCCACACGAAGGCGAACCCGATCACCACCACGATGAACAGGGTTGCCCCACGCCACACGATCCAGGCGCCGACGAGGGCGATGGTCAGCGCGACGAACGTGGCGAACCAGCCTGATCGCCCGACGGTGTCCGTCGCGTACAACTGGTACCCGGCAACGGCCACGAGGACGAGACCCGCGCCGAGGACGGACCGCTTCATGAGTTGTGACATGCCGAAACGCACCGGGCGGACGCTGAGCATGATCATCGCGACGACCGTCAGCCAGGCGCCGACCGCCGTCACCGGGGTCAGGCCGAAGATCAGCCCGAACAGCATGATGCCGAGGCCGGTCGCACCGACCACGATTCCTCGCTGGCGCGCGTCGCCGGGGACGATCCGTAGCACCCGCGATTTCGGGAGCGCTCCGTGAGCACACATCGTCGACAGCCCTCCGGTCAGGAACCCGAATCCGCCGAGCAGCGTGATGCAGGCGCCCAGCCGGATCCACGTGGGCACCGGCGACCCGATCACGAGGGCGCTCACCAGTCCCGCGACGAGGCCGCCACCGATCCAACGATCGGCGTCCTGGATCGCACCGTCGCGCACGCCGCCGACGACGGGTCCGATCACCAGCGTCAGCGCCATCAGACCGAGGAACGCGATGATGGGTGCAGCGACTCCGAGGTCGGATCGCAGCCGGCCCGCCATCAGCAGCGCCAGGAGCCCAGCCAACGCCGCGGCGATGACGAACGACTTCCAGGACCGGTTGTCGTCCGCTCGCCACTTGGCAGCGGTGTAGTCGGTGGTGACCCAGGCGGCACCGGTCGCGATGACCACGCCGGCGAGACCGACGAGCGGGTTCGACCAGTCCGCTGCGAGTGCGAGCAGCGTTCCGCCGAGCAGTGCGACGATCGTCGTGGCCGTGAGCACGGCGACCGGGCTCTTGATGAGGTAGCGCGTCCGGAGACCGCTCTCGGGTGCCACGTGATGTTGCTCGGTGTCGGTCGTCTCGATGTCGGTCATCGCACCCTCTGTTCGCAGAACAGGAAGCTACGTCACGCCGCCGAGCCGGTTCTCCGAATTTCCCCACCGCGACACCAGGGTCGGACAGGCCCGAAAACGATCGCTGGCCCGCACCGAAGTGCGAGCCACCGATCTCGAGTATTCAGTTCACTGATTCGGAATCAGATCGATCGAGACCGAGGAACCACGAGCCGAGCGGCCTTTCGGCCGGGAGCAACGATGTGGTGACGCAGTATCGGAAGATCTGGCCGGAATCAGCGGTTCATGAACTGGTTGCCGGAGGAGGCCGGACGACCGGCCTTGCCCTCTTCCTTGAACGGCAGTGTGATCATGGTGATCGAGCCACCGGCGGCCTCGATGGCCTCCTTGGCAGCGGCCGACGCACCGTGTGCGCTGACGTTGACCTTGGTGGTGATCTCGCCGCGAGCGAGGATCTTCACGAACGCTCCCTTGCGCACGATGCCGTTGGCGACGAGCACGTCCGGAGTGATGTCGGCGCCGACCTTCTCGACGAGGTCGTTGAGAGTGTGCAGGTTGACGGCCTGGTACTCGACGCGGAACGGGTTGTTGAACCCCTTCAGCTTCGGGAGGCGACGCAGCAGCGGCGTCTGGCCACCTTCGAACGACGCGGTGCACCGTGTTGCGTGCGCGCTGGCCCTTGGAACCACGGCCGGCGGTCTTGCCGCCCTTGCCGCCGGTACCGCGACCGACGCGCTTGCGGCTCTTCGTGGAGCCCGCTGCGGGCTTGAGGTCATGGACCTTCATGAGTCATCTCCTTCTCGTTGGCAACGCCGTCGTCACCGGCGAAAGCGACGGTGTCGTCAGCCTGCTCTTCTGCAGCCTCTTCGACGATTGCCTCGACGGCCTCGTCGACGGCTTCGCCCGACTCGTTGGCCTTGCTGCTGCCCTGCGGCCCGTCGATGTCTTCGCCGACGGCGATGAGGTGCGGGACCCGAGCGATCATGCCGCGGATCTCCGGACGGTCGGGCAGCGTGTTGGTCTTGCCGATGCGGCCGAGGCCGAGCGCCCGCAGCGTGCCGCGGTGCTTGGGCTTCGTGCCGATGGACGAGCGGACCTGGGTCACGGTGATCTCAGCCATCACTTCGCTCCGGTTTCTGCCGGGGCCTTGTCGGAGTCGGCGGCATCGGTCGATGCGGCCTCGTCACGAGCGCCCGGCTTCTTGTTGGCTCTCGTTGTAGGCGTCGAGCAGGCCCTTGGGCACGAACTCGTCCATGTTCGAGTCCACGGCGGGCTGCGACCTCGTCGGGACGCTGCAGCTGCTTGAGTCCATCGACCGTGGCACGGGCCACGTTGATGTGGTTGGCGGAGCCGAGGCTCTTGCACAGCACGTCGTGGACGCCGGCCTCTTCGAGGATGACGCGGGCTGCGCCACCGGCGATGACGCCGGTACCTTGCGACGCAGGCTTGATCATCACACGACCGCCACCGGTACGACCGAGGACTTCGTGGATGACGGTGCCACCGGCCATGGGCACGGTGAACAGGTTGCGCCGAGCTTCCTCGGTGCCCTTCTGGATCGCCAAGGGCACTTCCTTGGCCTTGCCGTAGCCGAGCCCGACGCGGCCGTTGCCGTCACCGATCACGACGAGGGCGGTGAAGCTGAAGCGACGACCACCCTTGACGACCTTGGCGACACGGTTGATCGTGATGACGCGTGACTCACGCAGGCCGTCGGGATCGGGAGCGCGCTCGCGCCCGCCGTCACGGCCTCCGCCTCGATTGTTTCCTCCGAAACCCATCAGAACTCCAGTCCTGCGTCACGTGCAGCAGACGCCACGGCAGCGATGCGGCCGTGGTAGGCGAATCCACCGCGGTCGAACACGACGGTGGTGATGCCGGCGTCCTTGGCACGGTCAGCAACGAGCTGTCCGACCTTGGTTGCGGCGTCGACGCTCGACCCGGAGGCGGAGCGAAGGTCGGCTTCGGTGGTCGACGCGGCGGCCAGGGTGACACCCAGGTCGTCGTCGATCACCTGCACCGACAGGTGCTTGTTGGACCGGAACACTGCCAGGCGGGGCCGGGCGGCGGTTCCGTGGATCTTCTTGCGGACACGACGGTGGCGACGGATCCGGCCGACGTGCGGCGCTTTGCTGCGATCTTTCGTCATGACTACTTCTTTCCTGCCTTGCCGGCCTTGCGGATGATGCGTTCGCCGGCGTAGCGGACACCCTTGCCCTTGTAGGGCTCGGGCTTGCGGAGGCT
This sequence comes from Ilumatobacteraceae bacterium, assembly GCA_963797925.1. Classification (GTDB taxonomy): domain Bacteria; phylum Actinomycetota; class Acidimicrobiia; order Acidimicrobiales; family Ilumatobacteraceae; genus Ilumatobacter_A. The sequence continues at coordinate 992,505 of CAWCQZ010000005.1, forward strand.
GCGGATGTTGGCGGCGACCTGACCGACGATCTCGTTGTCGATACCGGTCACGATGACCGAGGTCTGCGCCGGGACTTCGAAGACGATGCCCTCAGGGGCTTCGACGTCGATGGTGTGGCTGTAGCCGAGGTTCATGCGGAGCTTGTTCGGGCCCTGCTGCTCGGCGCGGTAACCGACGCCGTGGATCTCGAGTTCCTTGCTGAAACCCTCGGTCACGCCGATCGACCATGTTGTTGACGAGGCTGCGGGTCAGGCCGTGCAGCGCCTTGGTCTTGTTCTCGTCGTTCGGGACGGGCCACGGTGAGGGTGTCACCTTCCTGCTCGATCGTGATGCCGACGTCGCCGGGGATCACACGCTCGAGGGTGCCCTTGGGCCCCTTGACGGAGACGTGACCAGGCGACGACTTGACGTCGACGCCGGCCGGGACCGTGATGGGTGATTTTCCGATACGTGACATCAGTTCACCAGACGTAGCAGAGGACTTCGCCGCCGACTTTGCGCTTGCGCGCTTCGCGGTCGGTCATGAGTCCGTTCGAGGTGGACAGGACAGCGACACCGAGTCCACCGAGCACACGGGGAATCGAGTGTGGCCTGGCGGTACACGCGCAGGCCCGGCGTCGAGATGCGGCGGATTCCGCTGATCGTGCGGTCACGATCCTCGGAGTACTTCATCTGGATGGTGAGCACCTTGCCGGGGCCGGTTGTCGGCGTCGGCGGTGTCGAAGCTCGAGATGTAGCCCTCCGCTTGCGAGAACCTTGGCGAGTGCCACCTTCTGCTTCGAAGAGGGCATACGCACCTCGTCGTGCATGGCGGTGTTGGCGTTGCGGACACGCGTGAGCATGTCGGCGATGGGATCAGTCAGCATGTGTGGGTCCTTCCTCACCAGCTCGACTTCGTCAGACCCGGGATCTCGCCGGCGTGAGCGAGCTCACGCAGGCAGATCACGGCACAGGCCGAACTTGCGGTAGACGGAACGGGGACGACCGCAGCGTCGGCAGCGCGTGTAGGCGCGAACCTTGAACTTCGGCTTCTTGTTGGCCTTGTTGATGAGTGCTTTCTTTGCCATGTCAGCTCAGTTCACTTGCTCTTCTTGCCGTACTGCGGACGCTTGCGGCGCTTCTTGCGAGGTGCGTTTGCGGCATCCTCGCCCTTCTTGAAGGGGAAGCCGAACGCATCGAGGAGGGCGTAGCCGCCCGTCGTTGCTCGTTGCCGACGTGACGATCGTGATGTCCATGCCGCGGGGGTGGTCGACCTTGTCGGGGTCGATCTCGGCGAACATCGACTGTTCGTTGAGACCGAAGGTGTAGTTGCCCTGGCCGTCCCACGAGTGGGCCGGCAGGCCGCGGAAGTCGCGGATACGGGGGATGGCCACGGACACGAGACGGTCGAGGAACTCCCACATGCGGTCGCCGCGCAGCGTGACCTTGGCACCGATGGCCTGGCCCTCACGCAGCTTGAAGTTGGCGATGGACTTGCTTGGCCTTCGTGACGATCGGCTTCTGACCGGTGATCACGGTGAGGTCGTCGAGTGCGGCGTCCATCGAGCGACGGCTGTGCAGCTGCACGGCCCATGCCCATGTTGACGACGATCTTCTCGAGCTTCGGGCACCTGCATGACGTTCTCGATGCCGAGTTCGTCCTTCGAGCTTGGCGGCGACCTCGTCGTTGTACTTCGCCTTCAGGCGAGGGATATCGCCGTCGGTGCCGGCGGCGCTGTGGTGTCGGCGGTCGGTCGGTGTCGGTCATCAGATCTCCTCTCCGCTCGGACGGGCGATGCGCACCTTGGCGCCGTCGTCCTTGATCTTGTAGCCGACACGGACCTTGCTTGCCCTTGTGCACGAGCATCACGTTGCTGGCGTCGATCGGCATGTCCTTGTCGATGATGCCGCCCTGCTCGTTGGCGCGGGTCGGCTTGGAGTGCTTGGACGCGGTGTTCACGCCGTTGATCGATGATCTTGTTCGTCTTGGGGAAGACGTGCTCGATCTCGCCCTGCGTTGCCCTTGTCCTTGCCCGTGATCACCTCGACGGTGTCACCCTTGCGAAGCTTCATCGTCACAAGCACCTCCGGTGCGAGCGACACGATGCGCATGAACTTGCGGTCACGCAGCTCACGGCCCACCGGGCCGAAGATGCGGGTGCCGCGAGGCGTCATGTCGTCCTTGATGAGAACGGCGGCGTTCTCGTCGAAACGGATGTAGCTGCCGTCGGGACGACGCTTCTCCTTCTTGGTGCGGACGACGACGCACTTGACGACTTCGCCCTTCTTGACGGCGGCGCCGGGCATGGCGTCCTTGACCGTGGCGACGAAGACGTCACCGATCGAGGCGTAGCGACGGCGTGTGCCACCGAGCACCTTGATGCAGAGCACTTCCTTGGCACCGCTGTTGTCGGCGACTCGCAGTCGCGATTCCTGCTGGATCACTTTGCACGCTCCAGCGACATCGGTGATGCGCCAGCGCTTGAGCTTGCGACATCGGGCGGGTCTCCATGACACGGACCTTGTCGCCGATGTTGACGTCGTTCGTCTCGTCGTGGGCGTGCAGCTTCGTCGTGTGCAGCACCATCTTGTTGTACTGGGCGTGCGGACGCACGGGACACGACGGCCACGACGGCGGTCTTGTCCATCTTGTTCGACACGACGGTGCCTTCACGCACCTTGCGGGCGGCGCGATCGGTGCTCGGTGGCTTGCGGTTGCTTCAGCCATGCTCACTGTCCTGCCTCGGCGGCAGCAATTTCCTTGCTGCGCATGAGGGTGTTGATCCGGGCGATCTGCTTGCGCACCTTGCCGATTTCGGCGGTGTTCTCGAGTTGTCCGGTTGCGTTGCGGAAGCGCAGGTTCAGCGCTTCCTGCTTGGTGGCCTTCAACTCGTCGGCGAGTTCGCCCAACGAGAGTTCGACCAGGTCGTTCTTCTTGCCAGCCATCAGACGATCTCCTCACGGGTGATGATGCGGCACTTGATCGGGAGCTTCTGGATCGCCTTGTTCGAGGGCGAGCTTGGCCGTGGCCTCGTCGGGGAACGACAGCTCGAAGAGCGTGCGACCCGGCTTGACGACGGCGACCCAGAACTCGGGGTTGCCCTTGCCCGAGCCCATGCGGGTCTCGGCCGGCTTCTTCGTGACCGGCTTGTCCGGGAACACGTTGATCCAGACCTTGCCGCCACGCTTGATGGCGCGGGTCATGGCGATACGGGAGGCCTCGATCTGGCGGGCGGTGATCCAACCCGGCTCCAGGGCCTGGATGCCGTACTCGCCGAAGCTGAGTCCGGAGCCACCCTTGGTCGAGGCCACGGGTGCGACCACGATGGTGCTTGCGGTGTGCGACCTTGCGGGGCATCAACATGGTCAGCCCTCCTTGTTTTCGTCTGCTGCGGGGTGCGACGGGTGCCTCGGCGGCAGGAGCGTCGATGGACTGCTTCGTCGGTGAGCAGCTTCTCGAACTCGGGATCTGCTTCGAGCACCAGCGGCTGGGTGTCGCGACGGCGGAGCCTCGGTCGGGGCGCCGGGGTCGGCCCGACGGACGACGACCTTGCGAGGGCCGGCGGGCTGCGGCCTGACCGGAGGTCTCGCCGACGGCCATCGCTGCTTCGCGCTGGATCTTGTCGTCGTTGGCCTTCTTGTACGGGGTGATGTCACCCTTGTACAACCAGACCTTCACGCCGACACGGCCGGCGGTGGTCTTGGCCTCACGCATGCCGTAGTCGATGTCGGCGCGCAGCGTGTGCAGCGGCACACGACCTTCGCGGTACCACTCGGTGCGGCTCATCTCGGCGCCGCCGAGGCGACCCGAGCACTGCACCTTGATGCCGAGTGCGCCGGCCCGCTGTGCGTTCTGCACGGCACGCTTCATGGCACGACGGAACGCGATGCGGTTGATCAGCTGATCGGCGACACCCTGGGCGATCAGTGCGGCGTCGAGTTCCGGCGCCTTGATCTCCACGATGTTGAGCTGGATCTTCTGGTTGCCGGTGATCTCGGTGATCATCTTGCGCAGCTCGTCGGCCTGTGCACCACGACGACCGATCACGATGCCCGGACGGGCGGTGTGGACGTCGACGCGGAGCTTGTCGCGGGTGCGCTCGATCTCGATGCGGCTGATCGCGGCGGATTCGAGCAGTTCCATGATCGAGTCACGGATCTTCCAGTCCTCGGTGAGGTACTGCTTGTAGTCACGCTCGGCTGAACCAGCGGGACTTCCACTCGGTGGTGATGCCCAGACGGAAACCGTAGGGATTGATCTTTTGACCCATTACTTCTCCTCCGCTTCGTCAGCGGCGTCTTCTTCGGTGCCGGCTGCGTCAGCATCCGGCTTGTTGGCGCCCGGCTTCGAGAAGCCTGCTGCTTCGGCGGATTCGACGGTGTCGAACCAGACTTCGGCCTTGGTGGCCTTGTAGTAGCGGGTGTCGGGCTCGTGGTAGAGCTTCGACTGCGCATTGCCCTTGATCGGGAAACCGTCCGGCATGCTCGTCGACGTCGTCGAGCGGAGCGTGCGAGCCTCTCACCGTGCGGCTGAAGCGTCGTCAGCGTTCGGTCTCGCCATCGGTGTCCGCGTCACCAGCTGCGTACTCGGCTGCTGCTGCTTCGTCGGACGTGTCGCTCTGATCGTCGTCGTGTGCGTCCTGCACGTCGTCGACGGTCGGCTTGTCGGCTGCGGCCTGCTTGCGGCTGCGACTGCGACGCGGTCACGACGGCTGGCTCGACGGCTCGGACGGCCGCTGGCGGCGGCGCCACCCTGACGGTCGCGGCGAGCCTGGACGATCTCGATGCGGTCGTCGCTCATGCGAGCGCACGATGACCGTGATGTGGCAGGTGCGCTTGTTGATCCGGTCGCTCGGCCACGTGCACGGGGGCGGAAGCGGCGGAGCGTCGGACCCTCGTCGGCGAAGCAGGCGATGACGAAGAGTTCCTCGGCGTCCTGGTCGTCGTTGTTCACGGCGTTGGCGACCGCGGAGTGCGAGCACCTTGCGCGACATCGTGAGCGACGTGGCGGTCGGTGAACTGCAGGACCTGGTCGGCCGACGACGACGTCGAGTCCGCGGATGAGGTCGAGTACGACGCGGGCCTTGGAGGCCGAGCTGCGCACGTACTTGGCTGCGCCTTGGTGCCCGAGCGCTCACCGGCGACGTAGGACTTCTCGTTGAGCTTGGGCCCGGTCATCGCTTGCGCTCCCCGTTCCATGCCGGCGTGGAACTTGAAGGTGCGGCTGCGGGCTGAACTCACCGAGCTTGTGTCCGACCATCGACTCGGTCACGTAGACCGGGACGTGCTTGCGACCGTCGTGGACGGCGAGCGTGTGGCCGACCATGTCGGGGATGATGGTGCTGCGGCGGGACCAGGTCTTGATGACCTTGCGTCTCGCCGGCGTCGTTCTGGGCGTCGATCTTCTTGAGCAGATGCTCGTCGACGAAGGGCCCTTCTTGAGGCTGCGTGCCATGGGTGATTACCTCTCCTGCGTCCGCCGCGATCAGCGACGGCCGCCCTTTCCGGTACGACGACGACGAATGATGAGCTGCTGCGAGCTCTTCTTCTTGTTGCGGGTGCGGCTCTCGGGCTTGCCCCAGGGGGACACGGCCGGGCGGCCACCGGAGGTGCGGCCTTCGCCACCACCGAGGGGGTGGTCGACCGGGTTCATGGCGACACCACGGGTCTGCGGGCGCTTGCCCTTCCAGCGGTTGCGTCCGGCCTTGCCGATCTTGACGAGCTCGTGCTCGGAGTTGCCGACCTCGCCGACGGTTGCACGGCAGTCGATCGAGCACTCGGCGCATCTCGGTGGAGGGCATACGCAGCGTTGCGTAGTCGCCTTCCTTGGCGACCAGGCGCACCGACATGCCGGCCGAGCGGCCGATCTTGCCGCCGCCGCCCGGGCGGAGCTCGACGTTGTGGACGGTGGTACCGACCGGGATGAAGCGCAGCGGCATCGCGTTGCCGGGCTTGATGTCCGAGCCCTGACCCGACGTGATGCGGTCGCCCACGTTCAGGTTCTTCGGAGCGAGGATGTAGCGCCTTCTCGCCGTCGAGGTAGTGGAGCAGTGCGATGCGGCAGGTGCGGTTCGGGTCGTACTCGATCGCGGCGACCTTGGCGACGACGCCGTCCTTGGTCCGCTTGAAGTCGATGATGCGGTACTGCTGCTTGTGGCCGCCACCGCGGTGGCGGCTGGTCTTGCGACCGTAGGCGTTGCGACCACCGGTGCTTCGACTTCTTGGCGAGCAGCGACTTCTCCGGCGTGGTCTTGGTGACCTCGCGAAGTCGTGGCTCGTCTGGAAGCGACGTCCGGGGCTGGTGGGCTTGCGTGAACGAATTGCCATGATTCAGTCCTCGGCTCAGTTCTCGAACAGCGGGATCTCGCCCGCTGCCAGGGTGACGATGGCTCGCTTGGTGGCCGGCTTGGAGCCGACACGGTTCGTGCCGCGGGTGCGCTTCTTCTTGCCAGGCCGGTTGAGCGTGTTGACCTTGCGGACTTCGACGCCCCAGATCGACTCGACGGCGTCACGGATCTCGGGCTTGCGATGCGCCGAGGTGTGCACCTGGAAGGTGTAGACGCCGGTCTCGATGAGCTCGTAGCTCTTCTCCGAGACGATCGGCGCGATGATGATGTCGCGAGGGTCCTTCATCAGACGCTTTCTCCTTCGGCCTTGTCGGTCGCCTGCGTCGGCGGCAGCGGTGTCGGCCGGGGCAGCGACGCCTCGGTGAAGACGACCCAGTCGCTGCAGAGCACGTCGTAGGCGTTGAGTTCGCCAGCGGCGATGCACCTGCACGTTGGGGAGGTTGCGGAAGCTCAGCATCGCGTGCGGTGTCGTCCTGGCTGAGCACGACGAGCACGTTGCCGGCGACGTCGAGCGCGATCGAGTGCCTGCTTGGCGGACTTGGTCTTCGGGCGTGTCGAAGTTCCACGAGTCGACCACGACGACCTTGCCTTCGGCGGCACGGTCGGACAGCGCCGAGACGAGTGGCCAGCTTGACCATCTTCTTCGGGGTCTTCTGGTCGTACTTGCGGGGCTTCGGGCCGAGAGCGATGCCGCCACCGCGCCAGTGCGGGGCAGCGGATCGAGCCCTGGCGAGCGTTGCCGGTGCCCTTCTGGGCCCACGGCTTCTTGCCGCCACCGCGGACTTCGGAGCGGGTCTTGGTGCTCTGCGTGCCGGAACGGCGTGCGGCGAGCTGTGCGGTGACGACCTGGTGCATGACCGGGACGTTCGGCTCGAGGCCGAAGACTGCTTCGTCGAGTTCGACCTTGCCGGCATCCTTGCCGGCGACGTTCTTGACTGTCACTTCAGTCATGTTCAGGCTCCCTTTCCTGACGAGCTTGACGGCGTTGCGCACGGTGACGACTGCCGCCGGCGGGGCCGGGAACGGCGCCCTTGATGAGGAGGATGTTGCGCTCGGCGTCGGACTGGACGACCGTCAGGTTCTGCGTGGTGACCTGCTCGTGACCCATGTGGCCGGCCATCTTCATGCCCTTGAACACACGGGCCGGAAAGGCGCACTGTCCGATGGCGCCGGGCTTGCGGTGGTTCTTGTGCGCACCGTGCGAGGCGGGTGCACCCTTGAAGTTGTGCCGCTTCATGACGCCGGCGAAGCCCTTGCCTCGGCTGGTGCCGGTGACGTCGACGCGATCGCGCCGGCCTCGATCGAGTCGACACCGATCTCCTGGCCGACCTCGAGGCCGTCCACGGAGTCGAGACGCAGCTCGACGAGGCGCTTGCCGGGCTCGACGCCCGCCTTGGCGAAGTGGCCGGCCTCGGGCTGGTTCAGCTTCTTCGCGTCCTTGCTGCCGTAGGTGACCTGGATGGCGGTGTAGCCGTCCTTCTCGGTCGTCTTGATCTGAACGATGCGCATCGGTTCGACCTTGACGACGGTCACGGGGACGACCTTGTCGTCGACCCACGTCTGTGTCATGCCGACCTTCTCGCCGACGATCGCTTGTTGTGCCATGAGGCGTGCTCTCTTCTTCGATCTCGTTGTCCAAACGTCCGGAATGCCGGCCGTTCTCCACGTAAAAGCTCCGCAGCACGAAAGATGACGACGTGCATACGGAGCTGAAGACTCTGTGTTGCCGGCTGGTTCCAGTCCCAATCGATGCGGGCGGCCTGGTCGGACGTCAATTGCGGTATGTCTCCGTGGCGGGAAATCTCCCGTTCACGGCCATGCAATGCTATGGAACGCGATCAGCCCTTCCAACACGCGCTTCACGCGCGATCGACGCGATCTCCGGTGACTCGCGACACAGTGCTCGACCGAGCGCTTCTCGCCATCACCCGTGCGATGATCGAGGGGTGAAGATCTCCATCACCTACTGCGTCCCTTGAGACTATTCCGCCCACGCCGTGAGCGTGACCCAGGAACTCTTGACCAACCACCAGCACGCCATCGAGTCATTGACCCTGGTGACGGGGAGTCGAGGCGTGTTCGACGTCGACGTCACCGACGATCGAGGCGTCGAGACCATCTATTCGAAGGCAACGACCGGGCGCAAGCCCGAACCCGGCGAGGTGCTCGCCGCCTTCGAAGCCCGGTTGGAACCTGGATTCACCCGCTACGGCTGACACCCGGCCCGATGCCGGGCTCGTCAGGTCGCATGTGGTGGCGAGCGCGCTTCAGGAGCTGGTGATCAGTTGGTCGACCGGAGCGAAGTCGTCGGTGAGCACGGTCGCGTCGCCGAGATAGTCGGCGAGGTCGGCACCGGCCACGATCTCGCCCTGCTGCTCGACGATCTCACCCGGATTGCTCGGATCGACATCGACCGCCAGCAACTCGGCGAGGGCGGCGACGTCGATCGGTGACCGACTCGCCACGACCACCGAGTTGCCGTTCGCGCCGTTCACGATGCCCGGTCCGCGCACGACGACCACGTGCTCGAAGACCTCGGAGATGGTCGCGGCCTCGGCCCGGAGGAAGTTCTCGCCGGAACCGTCGATGATGTTCGCGACGTAGATGCCGTCGGGGCGCACGACGCGGTCGATCTCGCGCATGAACTCGACCGTTGCGAGGTGGAACGGCACCGCACGGCTGCCGAATGCGTCCCCGACGACCACATCGGCTGCGTCGGTGTCGAGGTCGCCGAGGCTCAGCCGACCGTCACCGACGACGATCTCGACCGCATCGGGAGAACCCGGCTCGCCGCGATCGAAGTCGATCTGGTTCTCGACCACGTCGACGAGGTCGCCGTCGATCTCGAGGATCGTCTGATCGCTGCCGGGCCGGGTCGCCCGGACGTAGCGGGGCACGGTGAAGGCCCCACCGCCGAGATAGACCGCGTCGATCGGTTCGGCGGGCTCGGCGTTGGCGACCTCGATCGCATCGACGATGCGCCGGATGTACCAGAACTCGAGCAGGGTCGGGTCGTCCAGATCGACGTAACTGTGGCGCAGGTCGTCGAGGAGGAGCGTGCGACCCGATTCGAGTTGCGGATCCTCGATCACGGAGAGGCAGTAGTAGGCGGTCTGCGTCTCACAGGGTGATCCGCTGACGAGTGCGCCGACGAGTGACAGGGCCGCGATCCCTCCGAGCCCGAGCATCTCCGCTCCCGATGCCGCGCCACCGGCGGAACCCGGCGAACGTTCGGCGGCGATTCGACCGCTGATCCACAACGCGATGCCAGACAGCACGAGCAACACTCCGACCGCGACGATCAGGGTGGTCACCGCGGCAGCCGACACCAGGACGAAACCGGTGAAGAACGTGCCGAACAGCGCTCCTGCCGTGCTCCACGCCGACAGACGGCCGACGGTGGTGCCGGTGGACGCGATGTCGAGCAGTTGCAACTTGATCACCGCGGGCGGCACGGCGCTGAGCACGGTCGCGGACGGCAGGAATCCGAAGGCGGTCAGGACCAGGATGCGGACGCCGCCGCCGCTTCCGCTCCCTTCGCCGAGCAGGCGAACGATCGGGATCGTCGCGATCGCGAGGGCGCCCCCGAGCACCAGCAGCACGGGGAGGAGTCGTCGAGGGTCGACGTGGTCGGCGGCGACACCACCGGCCCAGGCGCCGACCGCGATGCCGGCGAGGATCGTGCCGATGATCCCGGTGAAGGTCTCCAGGCTGACCCCGACATACGGGGCGAGGAGACGACCGGCGAGGATCTCGAGCACCAGGACCGCTGCCGACGTTCCGGCGACCAGCACGATGGCGAGCCAGCCGGTCAGAGGTCGGGTGAGCTCCGACTCGTCGGTGGCATCGGAGTTCTCGGTCTCGGGTGGCACGGACCGGAGCGTACGGCCACTCCTTTCGGTGACGGCGTCGACGAGTACGTTCGGTGTGTGGGCACGCAGATCGGACGCGACGACGAAGTCGCGTCCATCGCGTCCACGTTGACGGAGGGCCGCAATGTTCTTCTCGTCGGTGAAGCGGGTGTCGGCAAGTCGCACGTCGCATCGACGGTTGCGTCGAAGGTGGCCTCGCTCGGTTGGACGACCGAGTGGATCGTGGGTTCTCCGTCCATTCGATCGGTTCGTTTCGGAGCGGTCCAGCACCTCGTCGGGCAGTCGCCTGCGGGGTCCCTTCAACTGCCCGCCATCGCCGTCGAACGACATCTCCGCACGATCGAACGCAACCGACCTGTCCTGCTCGTCGTCGACGACATCGACGGGATCGACGAAGGGTCGACCGCCGTCGTCCGCACGCTCGCCCACTCGGGCATCGTCGTGTTGGCAACGGTCAGGAACGACGGAGCCGCGCACCCCGGCGTGTTGCCGATGTGGAAGGACGAGATCCTGGAGCGGGTCGACGTCTCCGCACTCGGAGTGGAGCACACGGCTGCTCTGGCCGAGTCGTTCCTCGGCGGGCCGCTCGATGCCGCAGCGGTCGACTCCGTGGCGACGCTGACGCTCGGCAACCCGCTCTTCATACGAGAAGTGCTCGCTGACGCACGCTCCGTCGGATCGCTGATCGAGCGCGACGGCGTGTGGACCTTGACCGCTCGGCTGTCCGCTCACGACCGAGTGTCCGATCTCCTCGCCGGTCGCTTCCTCGACCTCGCCGACGACGAACGCAAAGCGCTCGAACTCGTCGCGGTCGCCGAACCGCTTCCCGTCGCGGTGCTCGAACGGGCTGCGTCGGTGCAGCATCTGGAGTCACTCGAGCGGGCTGGGCTCGTGACGCTCGCACACGTCGGGGCCGCCGACGTCATGCGCACCTCTCATCCGCTCGTCGGCGAAGTCGTGCGGGCCACGACGTCCGACCTCGCGACCCGGCGACTCTCCGGACTGCTCGCTGCCGAGATCCTGCGAGACGCCGACCCCCGGCCCGCCGACCTGGTTCGCGCCGTGGATTGGTCGATCGAAGGCGGCGAACGGCCACCACCCGGGGCCGCCGTCGCCGCGGCCCGAGTGGCTTTGACGGCCTTCGACGGCTCGGCCGCTCGGCGATTCGTCGTGGCGTCGGGCGTCGCCGACTCACCCACGCTGTTGATGCTCGGGCGGGCACATCTCCTCGAGAACGATCCTCGGCAGGCGATCGAAGCGCTGGAGCGAGCCGAAGCCGCGGCGAGCAGCGATGCGGAGCGATCCGCCGCCGCGGCGGCGCGAGCGGAGGTCCTGCTCTACGCCCTGGGCGACGAGGTGGCAGCTCAAGGGGTGTTGGACAGCGCGCTGCACGACATCGAAGAACCCGACGCCCGTGCGGCGCTCATGGGGGTCATGATGCTCGGCGCGGCCCTCCGCGGCAGTTTCGAGCCAGCGATCAGTCTTGGCCGCGAGTTCCTGGACGATGCTGAACTCGGCGACGGCTCGCGTCTCGCGATCTTGCGGATGTCCACCCTGGCGCAGGTGATGACCGGACAGACCGACGGGCTCGCCGACGACATCGACTCAGGGATCGCCTTGGCCAGACAGTTCCTGGACACCGACCCGGTGACCTTCGGGCTCCTCCAGGTCACGAACTGGCTCTGGTCGATCGACCAGGTCGGCGTGGAGGAGACCCGAGCCCTCGTCGCTCGGGCGCGCCACGACTCGGCCAGACCCGCCGGGATGACGTGTCTCGACGATTCGACACTCGCCCTCCTCGCGTTGTTCGCCGGCGACGGCGCTGACGCGACCCACCGCTCGGCGCTCGCGCTCGCGGATCCCAGTAGCGAGGTCGTCGGGATGGACAGCCTGTTACGCGCCGAGCGGGCATGGGTCAACGCATCGTGTGGAGCCGACGACCTCGCCATGTCGATGCACGACGCCGCGCTGGGCCACCCCGGCACCGGAACCCGCGAGCGGGCTTTCCTCGGTTGCGCTCGCGCCGCCGTGTTGGCGAACACCGGGGACGTCGACGGCGCGCTCGGCGAATGCCGACGCGGCGCTGTCGAGAGTGGGGACAACCACCTCTGGGCGATCTGGCTGCTCCACTTCGCCGTCCGTCTCGGGCGAGCTGACGCGGTGCTCGAACACTTGGACGCGGCGAGTCGGTTCGACGGGAGCACGTTCACCGGCGTCATGCTCGACCACGCTCGCGCGCTGACGGCGACGTCACCGGTGGCACTCGCAAAGGTCGGAGACGACTTCGCCCGACAGGGCGCACTCGTCTTCGCTGCCGAGGCCTATGCCCAGGCAGCCCGGTTCGATTCCGACGACGACGCATCGGCGCGTATCGCTCAGCGTGCGTGGAGCTGTTTCGACCGGTCCAATCGAGTCGTCTCGCATGAGATGGCCGCACTCGAACGGCCCCTCTCGGTGCGCGAATCCGAGGTCGCCCGCCTTGCTGCGTCGGGGATCACCTCACGCGAGATCGCCGAGCGGCTGTTCGTGTCGCAACGCACGGTCGACAACCACCTCCGAAGCGTCTACCGGACCTTCGGCGTCGGCCAGCGCGCCGACCTGGTCCCGCTCTTCGCCTGACCGACGACCTCCGCTCGCCGACCTACTCAACGTGTGGGCGCGACGTACTCATCGTTCGATATCGGCCACATCGCTCCACGTCTCGCGACAACACTGCACCACAGCCGGCACACGTCTACCGAACAAAGGGAACAGCGATGAAGCGACTACTGATGGGATTCGCCCTCATGCTGACCGCACTGATCGGTGTGACCGGACCGAGCGCCGAAGTCGGCGCCGAGCCCGCCGAGTCGCCCGAAGGCGACTCACGCGACGTGGCGGCGCGCCTGGCCAACGGACACACCAACGCCTGCATCATTCTCGACAACGAACAGGTCCGGTGCTGGGGCAACGTCCTGGGAACCGGCGTGCCGGGGTCGGGTACGATCGGCGACGACGAGACGCCCGATCGAGTTCGCACGGTCGATGTCGGCGAGGGGCGAAGCGTCGACGAAGTCGACGGCGGGCAGGGTTTCACCTGCTCGCTGCTCGACAACGGCGACGTCCGGTGTTGGGGCGCTCAGACGTTCGGCCCGGTCATCGGAGTCCCTGCGTCCGCCGGCCAGCGCATTGGCACCTCCTCGGAGCCCACTGAAATCCCACCGATCGACCTCGGCGGCCGCGCCACCCAGCTCGCCTCGGGCAACTTCCATTCGTGCGCGATCCTCGCTGACCAGTCCGTGACCTGCTGGGGCAGTGGTGATGTCGGCCAACTCGGGTACAGCGACGAAGAAGATGTCGGAGACGACGAAACGCCGGCTGAGAAGGGTGTCGTCGACATCGGCGCCGGTCGGACCGCGACCGCGATCACTGCCGGGCGCTACCACACCTGTGCGATCCTCGACGGTGGCGACGTCCGGTGTTGGGGCGACGAAGATGCCATGCCCACGTTGTCCGAGGACATCGGCGACGACGAGACACCTGGTTCCGAACCCGTGGTGGACCTGGGTGGCGCTCGGGCCGTGGCGATCAGCGCAGGGGGATACTCGACGTGCGCAATCACCGACACCGACGAAGTGTGGTGCTGGGGCAGCGACGTTTCGACTCGGTACATCTCGGACGTACTCCCGGCCCCCGCCAACCCCGAGATGATGGACCTGGAGGGTCTGACGCCTGCTCAGATCACCCTCGGTTTCGACCATGCCTGTCTGACCTCGACCGACGGCGAATTGTTCTGCTGGGGCATCGGATCGGACGGACGCCTCGGTTACGGCAACACCGACGACATCGGCTACAGCCGGGCCGGCAGCATCGCCGAAGCCCCCGAACCACCGCTGTCGGGCGGCCCGGTCGATGTCGGAATCGGCCGGACCGTGCTCACAGCTTCCGCGGGTGACACGACGACGTGCGCGCTCCTCGACAACTTGACCCTGCTCTGTTGGGGTGCCGGACCGATCGTCGGGCAAGGCATCCCCACGGTCGTCGGCGACGACGAGTTGCCGTCCGCCGTCGACGTCGTCAACTACAACGGCACCGCCGCCTACACACCGCTGTCGCCGTCACGCATCCTCGACACACGCCCGTCGCAGCCCTCACCGGCCGGCCAGCCGAAGGGAACGGTTGCTCCGGGCGACTCGATCGACGTCCAGATCACCGGCGAAGGCGGTGTCCCCGACGAGGGTGTCTATGCCGTCGTGCTCAACGTCACGATCGCCGCGTCGACCAACCCCGGATTCGTCACCGCCCACCCGGCTGGCACCAGCCGGCCCACCGCATCGAACATCAACGTCACGGGCAAGGGACAGGCGGCGCCGAACTCCGTGATCGTCCCGGTCGGCGACGATGGCGAGGTGACGCTGTACACGTCGGGCGGCGGCCACTTGATCGCCGACGTCTTCGGCTACTTCGAGCAGACCGGGTCGGCCACCGCGGGCCGTCTGATCGGCGTGTCACCGTCGCGGATCTTCGACACTCGGCCCAGCAGCGCGCTTCCCGGAGCGAAGGGCAAGGTCGCCGCCGGTGGCACCATCGAGGTCGCGGTGACTGGTACCAACGGCGTCCCGGCAACCGGCGTGTCCGCTGTCGTCCTCAACGTCACCGCAGCAGCCGCGACCGGCCCCGGCTTCGTCACCGTCTATCCGGGCGACGAAGACCAGCCCTCGACCTCCAACCTCAACCTCTCCTTCGCCGGCGAGAACCGCCCGAACGCAGTGATCGTCCCGGTCTCGGACACCGGCACCATCAAGTTGTTCTCGGAGGCCGGCGCGCACCTCTTGGCCGACGTGTCGGGCTACTTCACCGACGACTCCGCCGAGGACACCGATGACGGCCTGTTCGTCCCGATCTCACCCGAACGGCTGCTCGACACCCGCAGCAACGGCGCCCAGGTCCCCGCCGGTGGCACGACCGACTTCGCCGTCACCGGCCGGGTCGGCATCCCGTCGACGGCGAACGCCGTGGCGCTGAACCTCACGGCGGTTCGCAGCATCGGTCAGGGCTTCGTCACCGGCTGGCCGAGCGACGAGACGCAACCGCTCGCCTCGAACCTCAACGTCGCAGGCGCCGACGTGACCATCGCGAACCTCGCGGTGCTGCCGCTGCGGGAACCGTCCGGGCGGGTGAGTCTCTTCACCGAGGGCGGCGCACATCTGCTCGGTGACACCACCGGCTACTTCCTCTGATTCCGTCCGGCTTCTGCGGATCCGGCGCCGCTCAGCCTTCGGGGCGAGAGGTGAGGGTCACGTCGAGTTCGAGCGACTCGGCATCGCGCACGATCGCGACGACGACGCTGTCGCCGGGCTGCTTGTCGCGGATGGCGGCGATCAGCGACGACGAGCCGTCGGTCGTTGCTCCATCGATCGCCACGATCAGGTCACCGACGGTCACGCCGATGTCCGCAGCGGGCGTGTCGGCTTCGACCCCGGTGACGATGACGCCTTGGCCACCATCTCGTCGATCCTCCAGATTCACCCCGAGGAACGCCTCCTCGCGAGGAGCTCCCTCGGCTTGAGCTCTGAGGGTCTCGATGATGGGAAGGGCTTCACCCGCCGAGATCGCGAAGCCGACGTTGGTGGCGGTGAACACCGCGGTGTCGCGAGCGACGGCGGTGTTCACGCCGACGACCTCACCTGCCGCGTTGACGAGCGGCCCGCCCGAGTTGCCCGAGGAGATGGCCGCGTCGGTCTGGATCAGCCCGTCGAGGTAGACGTCGCCCTGACCCACGCTGCGGTCCAGCGCCGACACGATGCCGAGCGTGACCGAGGGTTCACCGTCGAGTCCGAGTGCGAATCCGATCGCCATCACGTCGTCACCGAGCCGCACGCTCGCGGGGTCGGCGAACGTCGCTTCCTGGAATCCGTCGCCGGAGATACGCAGCAGCGCGAGGTCGTTGCCGCGGTCCGCGGCGAGCACCGTTGCCTTGCGCGGCTCGGTTTCTCCCGCGAGTCGGACCCGAACCGCATCGGCGCCTTCGATCACGTGCGCGTTGGTCAGGATCTCGCCGTCGTCGGTGACGATGATGCCGGTGCCGAGTGACACGCCGGCGCCGACGTCTGCCGACACGGTCACGGTCGACGGTGCGACGAACTCGGCGACCTGCGCCACGTCGAGGCGGTTCTCGAAACCGGGTCGAGGGTTCGCCACGTCGAGCGGCTCGGACGACGGGCGGGTCGGTGGCCGGTCGAGCCAGTTGGAGATGCTGTCGCCGGCGAGCGCTCCACCGAGTCCTCCGAGCCATGCAACGATCGCGACAGCGAGGAGCAGAGAGGCGAGCCGCCACCGGGATGGGCGCCGCGATCCGTTGTTCTCGATCGGTCCCGGTCGAGCCGGGGCCGCGGGCGGCGGCAACGGCGGTGAGGAGGGTGGTGGCGGCGGCAGGGATGCCATGACGACTGTCTATCTGCCTCGCTCGACCACACGTTGTCGGTGGCATGACGTTGCGGTGCCGTTCACACCTCCAGAAGCGCCGACCTCACGTCGCACGATGGATTCCCGCTGACGACAACCGTCATTGTTCGGTCACCAAACTGCAACGAACGATCTCTTGCCATACCCGGTATGTAGGAATATATTGACATCAGCTCACGACGGAACGTTCCGCCAGAGCGCATGGTTTTCAGTTTCGGTCCGGTGGAAGCCGGGTTCTCAGAAGGTGTATTCGATGTGTGACGTGCGGGCTCCTCAGAGCCGATCCCTGCGCCGGACGATGTCCGGCTTCGCCGCTCTCTCGCTGCTCGCTTCGGCCTGCGGTGCCGGCGCCGAGGCCGGCGATGCGTCGCTGGCCGAGAGCCCACTCGCCGACCTGTTGGGTTGGACCGACTACGACCCGGTGCTCGATCAGGCCAACGAACTGAAGATCCAGGACTTGACCGTTGCGTGCATGGCCGACGAAGGCTTCGAGTACGAGCCGGAGATCTATGACGACGGATACGACGCCGAGGAGGCCGACGCCGAGGCGACCCTGCGCGCCGACCCGGTGGCGTACGGCGCGAAGTACGGGTACGGCGTGGTCCGCGACTACGAGACGTGGGAGATCGACCAGATCCAGTCACAGATCGACGGTGAGCCGTCGCCCGGCGACGAGTACGTCGACCCGAACCAGGACTACATCGAGAGCCTCTCCGAGTCGGAGGCGAACGTCTACTACGAGACCCTCTACGGACAGAACCAGGAGTGGGAGGTCGACGACGACGGCAACGAGATCCAGCCTCCACCGCTACCGCCGGAAGACCGCGGGTGCATGAACAACGCCCGCACCGAGGTCACCGGACCCGAACCGTGGGACGACCCCGAATTCAGTGACCGGATGGACGAGTTCTGGACCGAGAGCAGCGACGACCCGCGTCTCTCGGCGGCCAACGACAAGTGGGCCGAGTGCATGGACGGCACGATGTCCGAGTTCGACCTGATCGATGGGTTCACCGTGAGCAAGCCCGAGGACATGTGGACGTACTGGTCGGTCGAGAAAGCCGTGCTGACCGGTCAATGGGTCACGACCGAGAACCCGGACGACAGCGACGAGTTCGACACCGATTTCGGCTGGGGATCCACAGAGCTGGCGGGCGGCGGTGAGCTGTCGTGGGGTGGCAAGCAACACCTGATCGAACCCGATCAGCTCGAAGGACTCCGGACTCGGGAGATCGAGACGTGGAAGGAGGACTGGGACTGCCAGAAGGACTCCGGCACGAACGATGCACGAATCGAAGTCGAACAGGAGTTGGCAGACAGTTTGGCAAAGGACTTCCCGGAACTGATCGCCGAGTCATGAGCAAGCTCCTCGATCGACGCCGCAACCGAGTTGACGAGGAGACCGCACCCGTGACACCGCCGATCGACGAGACGGAGCGGGAGGCGCCGGCCACGACGTACGGGTCGCCGGCGATGGACGGGATCCCTCCTGCTCCCCCGGCCGGGCTGGCCCGCTTCGACGGTCGTCGCCGTCGCCGTCAAGCGGCACTCGTCGTCGGCGTGGCGCTCCTCACCGGTGCAGGAGGCCTCGTGGTCGGCAGCCGGGTGCGCTCGCCGGCCGACGAAGCCGCAGCCCGGTCTGCGCCTGCGCCGTCGCGCATCACGGTGCCCGTCGTCAGTCAGGTGCTGGAATCCACACTCACGCTGTCCGGTGAGATCCGTTACAGCGACCCGTATGCGATCAGCCTGGGCGGCATCGTCGGGTCCGCTGCCGGAGAGGCCCAGGTCGTCACTCGCATTCCCGAGGTCGATCAGGAGATCTCGGAGGGCGATGCCACGTTCGAGGTGAGCGGCCGACCAGTGCTCTTCCTGCAGGGAGCATTGCCGATGTACCGCCAGTTGGCGATCGGCTCCGATGGGCCGGATGTCGAACAGCTCGAAGTCGCTCTCGACCGGTTGGGATACGCCACCGGCACCGTCGACACCATGTTCGATCAGGCCACGGCCGACGCGATCGCCGCCATGTATGCAGCCGCCGGCTATCAACCCGAAGGGCCGACAGCCGAACAGAGCGAGACGCTGCGCGTCGCTCGCGACGCGGTCACGTCGGCCGAACAGGCCGTGCGTGACGCCAACACCGCACTGACCGACGGCACGGCCGGTCCAGCCGGCTCCGAATTGCTGGCCCTGCAGCAGGCGCTCGCCTCCGCCAAGGCTGCAGTCCCGGTCACACAGCAGACGACCAACTCCGCCAACACTGCCGCCCAGGGGGCAGTCACGGCTGCCGCGACCGGACGCGATGCTGCACGGACGATGCGCGACGAAGCGGTCCGCGCGCGCGACGCTGCGAGCGATGCGGGCGCCATCGACCCCGACACGGGCGAGGAGTTCACCGCAACACGTCGAAGTGAACTGGCGACCGACGCCGCGATGGCAGAGACCGAACTGTCCGCTGCCGAACTCGCTCTGACCGACGCGAACAACACGGTCCCGACGACCGCCGCCGACGGGGTCGCTGCCAACACTGCGGCCACCGACGCCGTGGCGCTCGCGCAACTACAACTCGACGAAGCGACCGAACCCGTCGATGGAACGAGCCTGAAGGCGAACGTCACCGCAGCAGATCAGGTGGTCCTGCAGGCACAGGTCGACCTCGCCACGGCAGTGAACGCAGCGGGGCTTCGGGTTTCGCCCGGCGAGCTGATGTTCGTGCCGGTCCTGCCGTCGACCGTCACCGACGTCGGTGTCGTACTCGGCACCGCGGCCACGGAACAACTCGCCACGATCTCGACGACCGACACGAGCCTGCGGGCATCGGTGAGCCGAGCCGATGCCGACCTCGTGAGGGTCGGCGATGCGGTCACGATCGAAGTGCGCGAAGTCTCGGTCGAAGTGCCGGGCACGGTCGTGTCGGTCGGCCCACCGGCCGCCGAGACGTCGAACGCATCGGGTGGCGACGATTCCAGCGGTGAGACCGGCGGTGGCGATGCGGGGAGCGGTCGCCTCGAGATGGTCGTCCTCGCCGACGACCCCACGGCGCTCGCCGACTACCTGGGCTCGAGCGCCAAGATTCGGGTCGCGGTGGCATCGACCGGCGGCGAAGTGCTCGTGGTGCCAGCAGCCGCGCTCACCGTCGGGCCCGATGGTTCGAGCCGCGTCGAGGTCGAGATCGTTCCGAGTGCCGGCGGCGACGAGGACGTCGACTCCGCGAGCCAGACGACGATCGTCCCGGTCGAAGTCGGTCTGAGTGCGGACGGCCTCGTGGAGGTTCGTCGAGGTGCACTCGCCGCCGGCGACCGTGTGGTCATCGGCACCACCGCCCCCGTCGCCTCGGCGGGCGGCGAAGCGGAGAGCGCCGAAGATGAAGTTTCCGGTTGATCACGTGCTCCGCCGGGCACGCAAAGAGCAGAACGGGTCGCCGGACACGCGTTCGCGGATCACAGGCTGGGAGGCAGCGCCGGCCCCGGACCCGCACGTCGAGACCGCCACCGACCCGGCTGCCGGCGCAGACGCCCAGGGTGAGCCGACGATGCAGCACGCGGTACTCGAACTGCGCGACGTGTGCAGAGTGTTCGACACCGATCCGCCCGTGTCCGCACTGAGCCACGTCGACCTCCGCGTCGACCACGGTGAGTACGTCGCGATCGTCGGCCCGTCCGGCTCGGGCAAGTCGACCCTGTTGAACGTGCTCGGCCTCCTGGATCGACCATCGTCTGGCGAGTACCTGCTCGACGGCGTCGATGTCGCTCGGCTCGGCGACGGACAGCGAGCGGCCTGGCGGGCCGAGCGGCTGGGCTTCGTCTTCCAGTCCTTCCACCTCTTGTCGAACCGCACCGTGCTCGAGAACGTGATGTTCGGCCAGCTGTATCAGGGCGTCGGTCACCGACAACGACGGGATCGGTCGATGGCAGCACTGGAGCGCGTCGGCGTCGCTCATCGTGCGTCCTTCCAGCCGGGTCGCCTGTCGGGCGGTGAACGCCAACGTGTCGCAATCGCCCGCGCCCTCGCCATGGAGCCGTCGCTGCTGCTCTGCGACGAGCCGACCGGCAACCTCGACTCGGTGAACACTCGGTCGATTCTCGATCTCTTCGACGGGCTGATCGACGACGGCCTCACACTCGTGGTGATCACTCACGACTCGGGCGTCGCCGAACGGGCGCCTCGACGCGTCCGGATCACCGATGGGGTCCTCGTCGAGGAGACCACCGAGGCCATGTCCGTCGCGGCAGGCCTCGGATCGGACGTGGACGCGTGACCGGACGTGATCGGCAGGCGCACAGCAACCATGTCCGCCGCTCGGTTCGGCGACCGCGTTCGGCCCGTACGAGTCGGCGTGCCGTCGAGTGTGAACGACCGGACACCGCGTCCGTCTCCGCCACGATCGCCAAGCCGAGCCGCAGCCGCCTCCGACCGCTCGACAGCATCGACGAGATGCTCGCTGGCATCCTCGCTCGCCCGGCTCGAGCGATGCTGACGACGCTCGGCACCGTGATCGGTCTCGCGTCACTCGTTGCCACGCTCGGCATCTCCGGCACCGCCGGCAACCAGATCGTGTCGCGTTTCGATGAGCTGAGCGCGACCCAGGTGTCGGTGCGCGCGGCACAGAACCAGAGCGGCGGCGGGCAGGAAGGCGGTCGGCCGGGTGCGTCGGCGAGGCTTCCCTGGAACGTCGAAGCACGCCTCGACGGCCTGAACGGCGTGGTGGCTTCGGGAGCTGTCGCCGACGTCTCCGAGCCCGGGCAGGTTCGAACCATCCCGATCTCCGATCCGACGGCGAGCAACGCCCGTACCGTCCCGGTGATCGCAGCGTCGAGCGGCGTGCTGAGCGCAGTCCGCGGGCACGTTTCGACCGGGCGGTGGTTCGACGAGGGCCACATCGAGCGGGCGGACCCGGTTGCCGTGATCGGGGTCGATCTCGCCACCGACCTCGGCATCGGGGATCTCGCCCGGGAGCCTGGCATCTTCGTGGGCGAGCACTTCTATGTCGTGATCGGCGTGATCGATCAGTCCGAACGTGACCGTGGCTTCTTGACCTCCGTGATCATTCCGAGTTCCGTGGCGGCGAAGGACTTCGACGTGTCCAAACCGGACCGGGTGATCATCGACGTCGAACTCGGTGCAGCGGAGCTCATTGCATCGCAGGCACCGACGGCACTGATCCCGAATGCGCCGGACACGCTGCGAGCGTCGGCGCCGGCGAGCCCGACGGCCTCACAGGACGGAGTCGAGAGCGACGTGAACAGCCTGTTCCTGCTGCTCGGCCTGATCTCCTTGGCGGTCGGTGCGATCGGCATCGCGAACGTCACGCTCGTGACGGTGATGGAGCGCACCGGGGAGATCGGTTTGCGACGCGCGCTCGGCGCGAAGCGTCGCCACATCGCAGGTCAGTTCCTCGGGGAATCGGTGGCGATGGGAATGGTTGGAGGAATTCTGGGTGCCAGCATCGGAATCATCACCGTGGTCGTCGTCTCGGCGGCCAATGCGTGGACTCCGGTGCTCGACATGCGACTCGCGCTGGCGGCGCCGCCTGCCGGGGCGTTCGTCGGACTCGTGGCCGGGTTGTACCCGGCGATCCGCGCGTCCCGGATGGAACCGGTCGACGCGCTGCGCGCCGGACTGTGACGCTTGATCAGGCGTGTGCCTGCTCGTTCAGCCGGTGCCGAGGAGCGGGTTGTCGTCGATGTCTCGGCAGCCGGGGATCGAATGACGGAAGTAGTCGTCGTTGCCCGCGTCGAGCACGAGGTCGTCCCAGTCGCGTCCCTCGGGGCCCGAGTAGATGATGTCCCGATTGCTGTCGCCGACGTGACCGCCGTTGATCACGTTCGGTGCGCATCCCGGAACCGCGCCGAGCAGATGGGTCAGTTCGTGAGCCATGAGGTACGTCATGCCGGACGGGAATCGTGCATTCGTGGACGGAACGATGTTGCAGTTGTCCATCGCCATGACCAGGCGCTGCGTGTTGGCGCGCCCGCATGCTCCGTCGCTGGTCGTGCCTTCGTAGATGATCGCCAACGGGGCGCCCGCATCCGATGAGGGCAGCGCTGCCCGGATCTGCGGCTCGACGAGACGCTCGAAGTTCGAGGCGGCGGCGACCTGGGCCTCGGTCTGCGCGATTCGCACCGTCACCACGTCGATGCCGGAACCGGCGCGCTGGAACACGGGATGACGACCGCCCGTCTGGGAGTCGAACCAGCCTTGGACTGCGCCGACAGTGCTCCCGATGGCGTCGACGCGGTCGGCGACCTCCGGCGAGTCCGACGCCAGCACGAGCACAGCCTGGATCCCGACGTCCGGCGGCGGCGGATCCGTCACCGGCGGCAGGGTGGGAGTCGTCGGGGTCGTGGGATCGGTCGGCGTGGTCGGTGCGGGCGAGGTCGTCGTTGGTGTGATCGTGACGGGAGTCGTCGGTGACGAGTCGTCGTCAGAACGGGTGTCGACTCGGGCGAAGTCGAGCGGCTCGATCCCCGACGTTGCAACAGCGTTGACGTCGATCACGAAGTCGACCGGTTCGGACGAGGAGAAGCACACCTCGCCATTGACGTCGGCAGTGACGATGAGCCGGTTGGAGGCGATCGGTGAGACGAGACCGTCGAAGTTCAGATCGGACCGAGCGACGCCACCATCCGGTCCGAGCGGAATGCCGTCGGCACAGCCGAACGCCACGACGTACCCGCGGCCGGTCGCACCGGTGATGGCCAACTGACCGAACACGGTGGTCGAGCCCACGGCTTCGGGAATCCGAATCGAATGGGCCTCGATCTCGCCCGGGACGGTCCGTGTGTCGGTTCGACGGTTCGGCATCGGGTCGATCCCGTCCGTCGCCACCGCGTTCACGTCGATGACCATGTGCGCTGGTGCCGACGTGAGAAAGCAGACGTCACCCATTGCGTCTGCTTCGACGATGAGGCGATTCGACGCAACGGGGGACACACGACCGTCATAGTTGAGATCGGCTCGCGACACCACGCCGGCAGCGTCGCGCGGCACACCACTGCTGCACGGGTAGGTGGTGACGAACCCTCGGTCGGTGACCTGGCCGACAGCGAGCTGACCGAACACGGTTGCGCCGCCGACCGCCTCGCGGCACGTTGACCCGCAGCGGTGACCCGGTCGACACCTTGGCGTCGCTCGCACGCGTGTCGGTGCGCTGGTTCGGCATCGATGACACAGCCCCCGTCGACACCGCATTCAGATCCACGATCATCTCGACCGACGACGAGGTGTAGAGACACACGTCGCCCTCGACGTCCGCTTCGACGACGAGCCGGTTCGACGAGATCGGCGAGATCCGTCCGTCGAAGTTCAGGTCGGCTTTCGAGATGGACCCGTCCGTGCCTGTCGGGAGGCCGTCGGCACAGCCGTACGCCGTGACGAAGCCGCGATCGGTTGCGCCGGCCACGGCGATCTGACCCAGCACCGTGCGTCGGCCACGTGCGTCCGGGATGGTGACCCTCAGTGCGGTGCCGGCCCTCACCTGTTGTCCGGCCGCGCCGTCTGCGAGTGGTTGTGCGGGGTCGGTTCGGGCTTCGGCGACCGGAGCGACTCCTGCACCAGCGAGAGCTGCGACACCGAGAACGGCGGCAACGAACACGGCCGCCGCGCTGGCGAGTGGGTGCGTCGAGGAGTGCGCTCGTGACGGCATCACGAGGAACCTTTCGACCGCCCGGATGGCTGGCATCGTGGGAGAACGGCGACGGGCGGGCCCGAAGGCCCGCCCGTTGCACAGATTCAGTGGTTCGCTCGTCTGGTGCCGGGCACCAGACGGACGGTCAGCTCTGGATCTTGATCTCGATGTCGACGCCGGCCGGCAGCTCGATGCGCTGCAGGGAGTCGATGGTCTTGTTGTTCGGGTTCACGATGTCGATGAGGCGCTTGTGCACCCGCATCTCGAAGTGCTCGCGGCTGTCCTTGTCGACGTGCGGCCCACGGATGACCGTGTAGCGGTGCTTGTCGGTGGGCAACGGAATCGGGCCGCGCACGGTGGCGTCGGTCCGAGTGACCGTCTCGACGATCTTCTTCGTCGACTGGTCGATGATCTCGTGGTCGAACGCCTTGAGGCGGATACGAATGCTCTGTGCCATGTTCTTGTCCTTTCCTACTGCGTCCGGGTCACTTGTTGATCTTGGTGACTCGGCCGGCACCGACGGTGCGGCCACCCTCACGGATGGCGAAACGCAGACCCTCGTCCATCGCGATCGGCTTACCCAGCTCGCACCGTCATCTCGACGTTGTCACCAGGCATCACCATCTCGGTACCAGACGGCAACTCGATCGTGCCCGTCACGTCCGTCGTCCGGAAGAAGAACTGCGGACGATAATTGTTGAAGAACGGCTTGTGACGCCCACCCTCGTCCTTGGTCAAAATGTACACCTGACCCTCGAAATCGGTGTGCGGCGTGATCGAACCGGGCTTGCACAGCACCTGACCACGCTCCACCTGCTCTTTGTCGATACCACGCAGCAACGCACCGATGTTGTCGCCCGCGCTGACCCTCATCGAGCAACTTGCGGAACATCTCCACACCAGTACACGTCGTCTTCTGCGTGTCACGCAAACCAACGATCTCGATCTCGTCACCGGTGTTCACGATGCCCTGCTCCACCTTGCCCGTCACCACGGTGCCACGACCCGTGATCGTGAACACGTCCTCGATCGGCATCAAGAACGGCTTGTCCAACTCGCGCACCGGCTCAGGAATCGCTTCGTCACACGCAGCCATCAGCTCCATGATCTTCTCCTGCGCATCAGCATCACCCTCGAGCGCCTTCAACGCCGACACGTGCACCACCGGTGCGTCGTCGCCCGGGAACTCGTACTCCGAGAGCAGCTCACGAACCTCGAGCTCGACCAACTCGAGGAGCTCTTCGTCATCGACCATGTCCGACTTGTTCAACGCACACACGATGTACGGCACACCCACCTGACGAGCCAACAACACGTGCTCACGCGTCTGAGGCATCGGACCATCCGTCGCCGCCACCACCAGGATCGCACCATCGACCTGCGCCGCACCGGTGATCATGTTCTTGATGTAGTCAGCGTGACCCGGCATGTCGATATGCGCGTAGTGACGGTTCTCGGTCTCGTACTCGATATGAGAAATCGAGATCGTGATACCACGAGCCTTCTCCTCCGGCGCCTTGTCGATCCCAGCGAAATCCGTGAACTCAGCCAGACCACGATCCGACAACGTCTTGGAGATCGCCGCCGTCAGCGTCGTCTTGCCATGGTCGATATGACCCATCGTGCCGATGTTGACGTGCGGCTTGTTCCGCTCGAACTTTGTCTTGCTCATTGCACTTCTTCTCTCTTTGTCGGAATGACTTCGTGGATTTTCAAAGAACTGGGAAACGGCGGCCCGAAGGTGCCAGGCACCTTCGGGCCGTGTCGACTATTCGCCGCGGACGCGCTTGATGATGTCGTCGGCGATGGCGGCGGGCACCTGCTGGTACTCCTCGAACTGCATGGTGTACGTGGCACGGCCCTGGGTGCGTGAACGGAGGTCGGTCGAGTAACCGAACATCTCCGACAGCGGCACGGTCGCGTTGACGACCTGGGTGTTACCGCGAGCTTCCATCTGACCGATGCGGCCACGACGGGAGCTGATGTCACCCATCACGTCGCCCATGTAGTCCTCGGGGGTGACGACTTCGACCTTCATGATCGGTTCCATCAGCACCGGCTTGGCCATTTCGGCGGCCTTGCGGAACGCCTGCTGGCCGGCGATCTTGAACGCCATCTCCGAGGAGTCGACGTCGTGAGCCGAGCCATCGACCAGGGCGACCTTGACGTCGACGGTGTTGTAGCCGGCGAGCACGCCGTTGTCGAGCGCTGCCTCGAGGCCCTGGGCGGTCGGGTTGATGTACTCACGCGGGATCTTGCCACCGGTGATCTTGTCTTCGAACTCGAAGCCGCCACCGGGGTTCGGCGCCATGTCGATCTTGACCACGGCGTACTGACCGGTACCACCGGACTGCTTGATGTGGCGGTACTCGACGTTCTTGACTTCCTTGGTGATCGTCTCGCGATAGGCGACCTGCGGCTTGCCGACGGTCGCTTCGACGCTGAACTCGCGCTGCATGCGGTCGACGAGCACTTCGAGGTGCAGCTCGCCCATGCCCGAGATGACG
This sequence comes from Ilumatobacteraceae bacterium, assembly GCA_963797925.1. Taxonomy (GTDB): domain Bacteria; phylum Actinomycetota; class Acidimicrobiia; order Acidimicrobiales; family Ilumatobacteraceae; genus Ilumatobacter_A. The sequence goes on from CAWCQZ010000005.1 coordinate 1,019,279, forward strand.
GTCTGGCCGGTCTCGTGGTCGGAGCGGATGCGGAAGGTCGGGTCCTCGTCGGAGAGCGACTTGAGGGCCTTGCCCAACTTCTCCTGGTCGGACTTGGTCTTCGGCTCGATGGCGACGTGGATGACCGGCTCGGGGAACTCCATCCGCTCGAGGATGATCGGCTCGTTCTTGTCGCACAGCGTGTCGCCGGTGGTGACGTTCTTGAAGCCGAGTCCGGCGACGATGTCTCCAGCCATGGCGACGTCGAGGTCTTCGCGCTGGTTGGCGTGCATCAGCAGGATGCGGCCGAGACGCTCACGGTCTTCCTTGACCGAGTTGTAGACCTCTTCGCCCTTGGCGATCTCGCCCGAGTACACACGGAAGTAGGTGAGCTTGCCGAACGGGTCGGCGACGATCTTGAAGGCGAGCGCCGCGAACTCCTTGTCTTCGGGACCGCGGTACAGGTCGACCTCTTCGCCGCCCTTGGTGATCGTGCCGTGGGCCGGCGGGATGTCCTTCGGGCTCGGCAGGTAGTCGACGACGGCGTCGAGCATCGGCTGGACGCCCTTGTTCTTGAACGCCGAACCGCAGAGGATCGGGACGAAGTCGAAGGCGAGCGTGCCCTTGCGGATCGCGTCCTTGATGGTCTGTTCGGGGATCTCTTCGCCGCCGAGGTACGCGTCCATCAGGGCCTCGTCCTGAGTGGCGATGGTCTCCATCATCGCTTCGCGGTACTCGTTGGCCATGTCGACCATGTCCTCGGGGATGTCCTCGATCTCGTAGCTGGCTCCGAGGTCCTTCTCGTCGATGTTGCGCCACACCAGCGCCTTCATCCTGACGATGTCGACCAGGCCGATGTACGCCTTCACGGCCTCGGGGCCGCCGGCGCCGATCGGGAGCTGGATGACGAGCGGGTTCGCCTGCAGACGCTCGATGACCATCTCGACGGTGCGGTAGAAGTCGGCACCGATGCGGTCCATCTTGTTGACGAAGCACATGCGCGGCACCTTGTAGGTGTTGGCCTGGCGCCAGACGGTCTCGGTCTGGGGCTCGACACCGGCGACGGAGTCGAAGACGGTGACGGCGCCGTCGAGGACGCGCAGCGAGCGCTCGACCTCGATCGTGAAGTCGACGTGGCCCGGCGTGTCGATGATGTTGATCCGGTGGTTGTCCCACACGCAGGTGGTGGCAGCCGAGGTGATCGTGATGCCACGCTCCTGCTCCTGCGCCATGTGGTCCATGGTCGCTGCGCCGTCGTGCACTTCGCCGATCTTGTAGCTCTTGCCGGTGTAGAAGAGGATGCGCTCGGTCGTGGTGGTCTTACCGGCGTCGATGTGCGCCATGATCCCGATGTTCCGGGTGCGCTCCAGGGGGAACTCTCGCTTGGCCATGATGGGTCCTACTCCGAACTTCTCTTCTACTTCTCAAAGGGCTGCCGACTCGGGCACTCCGAATCGGTGTGGTGCGCCGAACAGGCGCAGACACGGACGAGGAGTGTACCGTCGCACAGCGAACGACAACCCGCGATCACAAAGCCGTGACAGCTGTCAACCGCCCGCGAAGGAATCGGCGAGCAACGGGCAGAGCTGCTCGATCCGGTCCTGTGCGGCGTCCTCGTTCTCGACGGGCCCCGCCAACGCATCCGCAGCGTCGAAGAACGCACCGAACTCGGCGACCATCGCCGTCGCGGCCGTCGTGACCCGGGGGTCGAGACCATCGAGGTCGATCGAGTCGAGGTCGGTGGCGCGAACGCCGTCGGTGAGGTCGGCGATCTCGGCGTCGCTCAGCCCGGCCTCTCGCAGCAGGCCCGGCGCCGCATCGATCCGCTCGAACAGCGGTCCGAAGAACTGATCGAGTTCGTCGCCGCCTTCGCCACGGATCGTCTCGACGTCGACGGCGAGCCCGGGATACAGGATCACCTCGTAGGTCTCGGTCAGCGACACCAGAGCGTCGGGGTCGTCCGAGCCGACCTCACCGAAGGCGCCTCCGAGGCTGATCGCGACGAACGACTCGAAGACCCGAGCGTAGGACTGACAGAACGGCACGTCGTCGACCTCGTCGATCGCGATGAGGTCGTCCAGGTCGTCGAGTTCGTCCGGCTCCGGCTCCGGGTTCGGTGCGGGGTCTGCCGCACCCGAGTCCTCACCGTCCGTGTCGCCGTCGTTGCCGGGGTCGGAACCTCCGGACGACGACTCGGGGTCGGACGCCGCAGCGTCAGCGGTCGACGAGTCGATGGTGTCACCGGCTGCATCCGGATCGGCGGCAGCCTCCTCGTCGGTGCCCGCCTCGCTCTCGTCGTCAGTGGCGTCACCGGTCGCGTCATCGGTGGTGTCGTCCGCCTCGTCGCTGTCGACCGCCTCGCCGCTGTCGCCGTCAGCGGCCTGCTCGGTCGCGGTCTCCGCCTCGGAGAAGACGTCGCCGTCGGACTCCGCGTCGGAGTCCACGCCCGCTTCAGGTGAGGAGCCCGACGTCGTCGCGTCCGAGGCGCTGCATCCAGCGACCACGAACGCGACCCCGAGCACGATCGCTCGCACCCGACTCGACACCGAACGTCGCTGCGGTCCCGACGGCGTCACGGACCGGTCGACCCGCCGAGCAGGAAGTCCATGACGGCGCCCATCACGCCGGCACGTTCCTCGGCGGTGGCGATCGCCTCGAACCCGAAGCCGAGGGTCACGGTGTCCTCGGTGCTGACCGCAGCCGGTGAGGTCCACTTCGGCATCGATCCCGCCACCGGAGTCCCCGGTGAACGAATTCCAGACGCCGGTCGCACCACTCGCTGCGCACGGGTCGCCGAGCGTGAGGTAGTTCGTGAAATTCGGGTGCAGCTGGTCGCCAAACGAATCCACGCATCATCCGCGTGTCCGTTAGCGGCGTGCATTCGTCGCATTCGGGAACTCCTCAATCGATGACCGAAGTTGTTCCGCCCCACGCCGATTGTTGCCGCGACCGACTGACAGCGCAACAGACATTTGGTGAGCGTCCCGGATCCGGCGATCCGATGGGTCCGGTCCGGCACGAGCGATCTCGACGGCGACGACGTGCTGCTCTGACCCGGACCCGCATGCGAGTCTCGGCACCGTCCACTCGGAGCGAGCCGTAGAGTGCAGCGCCATGTGGCGCGGCGTGGCCTGGTGTGGGGCGATCGGGCCGGCAGCGTTCATCAGCGCATGGGCGCTCGGTGGGGCGATCACCTCCCGCGACTACTCCCCCGTCGAGGACACGATCAGCCAGCTCGCTGCGGTCGGTGCGCCGACCCGCCCCCTGATGACTGCGGGGATGATCGTCTTCGGTGTCGCCCTCCCGGTGTACGCCGGAGCCATGCGCCGGTCGCTCCCGGGGCGAGCGTGGATCGCCGCCGCCACCACCGGCGTCGCGACGCTCGGCGTCGCTGCCGCTCCACTCGATCACTCGGATCTCGTCGACGGCCTGCACGTCGTGGCGGCGGGCGCCGGCTACGTCACGCTCGCCATCATTCCGCTCCTGGCGCGGACGGCGCTGATCGCGGCCGGCCACCACCGGCTCGCCGCATTCGGGCTCGCGACGGCTGCGGTCGCAGCCGTGGCGCTGCCGACCAGCCTCGCCGTCTCCCAGACCGGCCTGTTCCAGCGGATCGGTCTGACCGCCGGCGACCTGTTCCTGATCGCTTCGGTCCCCGTCGTCGTCAAGCTCCTCCGGAACGCGCCAGCGGCCTGATACCACCATCCGCAACCGTCGCAGACCCGTGAGTCCTCGCAGGTCGAGTCCGAGCGTTCAGCCGACGATGGCGGTCATGGGTGAGGTGGCATCCATTCGGCCCAGCGCGCCTGGTCGGCGAGTTCGTCGACGACTTGGATCGCAGCGAGCGCGCCGGAGGCCGTGACGACCCTGCCCCCGTCGTCGGATGCGGTACGCGTCGACGAGACCGTGGCACCGAGCGCGGCCAGTTCGTCTTCGGCCAGCCAATGACCGGTCGCGGAACGTCCGTCGAGACGACCGACCGATGCGAGCAGCAGCGACCCGGTCGAGATGGCGAGCACGCCCCGCGCGTCGACCGCAGCACGACCGAGCCATGCCCGCGTCGACGCGTCCCCGATGATCTGTTTCCAACCGAGGCCTCCCGGCACCACGAGGACGTCCGCAGGCGGAGCATCCGCTGGGAGGCAGGTGACCTCGACCTCACGCGACGGTTCGACGGCGTGGATGCTGCCGACGGTCGGGCCGACCATCACGACGTTGGCGGCGAGCCGCTCCGCGAGGCGTCGTACCGGTTCGTCGATCTCTCCGCTCGACACGCCGCGATAGACGAGGACCGCGACCGTCAGCGCGCCCGGAGCGACCGTGCGCCCGGTGATCGGCCCGAGCCGGATGCCGCCGCTGCCCACGGGCTGTCGCTCGGTCAGCACGTCGAACAGCGCCCGCAATCGACTCATCGCTGACGACGGTAACGGCTCAGCCGACGTTGCCCTGGATGTAGTCGTGTAGCTGATCGTTCTCGCGTTCGAGTTCGCCGAGGCGGAACTTGACGACGTCACCGATCGAGATCATCCCTGTCAGCTTGCCCGCTTCGTCGACGGTCGGGAGGTGGCGGATGCGTCGGTCGGTCATCATCGCCATCAGCGCGTCGATCGAATCGCTCGGTTGACAGGTGAAGACCTCCGCCGACATGCAGCTGGCCACGTCCCGCTCGAGCGTGGAGGTCCCTTCGGTGGCCAGCGCTCGAACGATGTCGCGCTCGGAGATGATGCCGTCGATGGAGGACCCGTCGGTACTCGCGACGAGCGCTCCGAAGCCCCGCTCCCGAAGCAGCGCCGTGGCCTCTGCAAGTGTCGCCGACGGCGCGATCGTCACGACGTCGGACCCCTTCGCGGACAGGATGGATTGAACGTTCATTGACGGCTCCCCTCGATCGAAAGGCCCAACATAGTGCACTCGTGAACATCCGTCGACCGGCTGCGGCGCTGCTCCCGGCCCGATTCTGGAGCGATCGTGACGCACGCCGGCTCGATCTCTCCAGAATCGCGTCGCCGACGTCGAGATCGACGGGGTCAGAGATGCAGCTCGCCGAGGTCGCTGGTCACGGTGGCGCGCAGCCCGGACCGCTGATCGTCAGCGTCGGGGGCGGTCACGGTGATGTCGAGTCCGAGCGCTGCAATGACGGGCAGCAGGTCGAACGGACGAGGGTGGACGATCACGAAATCGTCGAGTTCGACACCACCCGGTTGCGTCGTGTTCGGTCGAGCCGTGTCACCCCATTCGATGATGAACGGCAGCGTTCGTTCCGTCGGGAACGTGAGCTGCCAGGCCAAGCGGTCGCCGTCGGGTGTGAGCCTGCTCATGTCGGCCACCGGACCCGGATCGTGGCCGGCGTCGAACATCCGGTCCCCCACGTCGTCGATGGTTTCGCCGTCCTCCGGGCGGACGGCGAAACCGACGAGCGATGCGCCGACCCCACCGGGTGCGAGCACGTCGTCGAGCCCGAATGGGCGAGGAAGCCCGGATGTCGGCGGATCGGGTTGCGTCGGATCGGGTGCGATCAACTCGAGGTAGCTCTCACCGAACGACACCAGCGCGTTGTGCGTCCCCATCCCATCGTGTGATCCACCAATCGCCGGGCGCACGCCCGTGGCCTCCTCGAACCAGTCGATCGCTGCGGCGAGGTCGGGAACGGCGTAGACGAGATGATCGATGACGGCCATCCCCGATGATCGCACGCCGTCGACCGGAGCCCGGGCCAAACACGGCGAGTCGACGTCATCGGGCGAGATCGACTCCTCGGAGACGTGACGATCGAGTCGATGTTCCCGAAAACGGCCGGAGCCCGGGCACTGGGCCCGGGCTCCGTTCGTTGTCGGTGGTCAGCCCGCAGGCCGACGGATCACCAACGGTAGTGAGCGAATGCCTTGTTGGATTCGGCCATCTTCTGCATGTCGTCGCGGCGCTTCATCGCAGCACCGAGACCGTTGGCGGCGTCCAACATCTCGTTGGCGAGGCACAGGGCCATCGACTTCTCGCGACGGTTGCGGGCGAAGTCCACGAGCCAGCGGATCGACAGCGTGGTCGAACGGCGAGGACGCACTTCGACGGGCACCTGGTAGGTGGCGCCACCGACACGACGGCTGCGCACTTCGAGCGGCGGCTTGACGTTGTCGATCGCACGCTTGACGGTGTCGATCGCGAGATCTTCACCTTCGAGCTTGCTCTGGATGATCTCCATCGCGTCGTACACGATCTTCTCGGCGACGGAGCGCTTACCGTGCAGCATGACCTTGTTGATCAGCTGCGTGATGACGACGGACTTGTAGATCGGGTCGGCGACCAGATCACGGCGGGGAGCGGGACCTTTACGAGGCATCTCTGATCACTTCTCCTTCTTGGCGCCGTAACGGCTGCGGGACTGCTTGCGGTTCTTCACGCCGACGGCGTCGAGTGCACCGCGGATGATCTTGTAGCGCACGCCGGGGAGGTCGCGGACACGACCGCCACGCACGAGCACGATCGAGTGCTCCTGCAGGTTGTGGCCTTCACCGGGGATGTAGGCGGTGACTTCGATGCCCGAGTTCAGGCGCACACGTGCGACCTTGCGAAGTGCCGAGTTCGGCTTCTTCGGGGTGGTGGTGTACACACGGGTGCACACACCACGACGCTGCGGGGAGCCCTTGAGCGCCGGCGTCTTCGACTTGGTGACTTTCGAGCTGCGTCCCTGACGGACGAGCTGCTGGATGGTTGGCATGTGTACGAAACCTCGTTCGTTCAGGATCGACGTGCGCAGCAAATCGCACGGCGACATGTGGTGGGTTGGATGCGCAGGCTGCGCATCCGCCGTACAGCGACCCACGAAGGGATTCCCCGCTGAGAGGACCGTGCAATGCTACGGACGTGCTGCGGATCGCGCAACGCGTCGTCCTGCGGTGCGAGCGGTCGCAGCGGTGCGACGGTTGGTGCTCCGAGGCGTCAGCCGGCTGGAACGGGCTGGACCGTCGGAGCGGGGAGGATCGCGTCCCTCACGTCGATCGACGGCGTCCCGAACAGGTGGCCTTGCACGGCATCGAGGCCGAAGCCGAGCAGGAGGTCACGTTCTTCGACCACTTCCACGCCGATCGCGACGGAGAGCGCGCCGATACGGCGAGCCACGGACACCATCTCGCGGATGATCGACTGCTTGGCAGGATCCTCGAGACAACCACTGATGATCGAACGGGAGATCTTGACCATCTCCGGCTCGAGTTCCACGATGCGGGCGGCGGTGAGGAAGCCGACACCTGCTCCGTCGAGGCAGAACACGGCGCCTTCGGCCTGCAGCGCCCGGAAGCACTGTTTGATCCGGGCCACGTCGCCCAGTTCGGCCTGCTGGGTCATCTCCACGACGAGGCGACTCATGTCGGCCCCCGTGAGGAGTTCGGTGACACGCTGATCGAGGAGCGCCTCGGCCGAGAGGTTCACGCCGAGGAACACCGTCGGCGGAAGGTCGGGCAGCCGCGCCAGTGCCGCACGAAGGGCGGCGACCTCGACCTCGACCTGCAGGCCGCGCTCTGCGGCACGACGGAAGGCGGTGGCCGTGTCGTTGCCACCACCGAAGCGTGCGAGCGCTTCGTATCCGATGACCGTGCGACCTTCGAGGTGGACGATGGGTTGCAGTGCGATCTCGGGAACCGACATCTTCTCGAGGACCTCGCCGACGGCGGGCTCGAGATTGGACCGCAGCGCGAGCCGCAACCGATCGGCGCTGTACTCGTCGATCGTGCCGGCTTCCTCGATGGCGCGTTCCACGGCGACCAGGGCGGCCTCCGTGCACATGGCTGCGAGCCAGGCGGTTTGGGCTGATGTCGATGTGTTCATGGGGACGTCTCTCGGAATGCGGTGGGAACAGGGTGGTGCGCGGCGTGGCAGGACACCACGACGGGGCGGATCGGGGCGCTCATCGGACCTCGAAGCCGAAGACGGCGACGCCGTCGTCGACGCCGGGTGCAGCGTCGTACATCCTCATCAGGGTGTCGACGACCACATCGACCGCGACGTTGACCGGAATGCGAGCGAGCAGGTCCTCGGCCGACAGCGCCGGCTGTGCGCTCTCGGTGAGGCCGTCGGTGTAGGTGATCACGATGTCACCCGAGCGGAGTTCATGGCTGGTCGCCGTGCGACCGGAGGGGACGGCGACGCCGATCATCGGAGACATCGCACCGAGCTGCGTGGCGCGTCCACCACGAATCAGGATCGGCAGCGCGTGACCGGCACAGACGAGCGACAGCGTGGGGATCCCGTATTCGCGCTCGATCCGGCCGCACACCGCGGTGACGCCCAGTCGTTGGCCACGATGGTCCATCACGTCGTCGAGGCGATCAGCGGCGGCCGCCGGTCCGGACACCATCCCGCTGATGGTCCGCAGCGTCGTCAGGGCCGTCATGCTGAGCGCAACGGCCTGGGCTCCCGAGCCGAAGGAGTCACCGATGGTGAACCTGACCGTGTCGCCGTCGGCGCCCACGCCGTAGAAGTCGGCGCCGATGCTGGCGTCGACGCTCCCGTCGCGACGACCGGCGGCGAAACGCACGACATCGGAGTCGGGCAGCTCGACCGGGACGAGGGTCTCACGCAATGCGTTCATGATCTGCGCGAGCGTGCGTCGTTCGGTGATCTGATCGGTGATGTCACTGAACACCACGATCGTGTGCGGTCCACCCTGGACATCGATGGGTGTGACGCTGGCTCGCAGCCACTTCAGGCGCGAGTCTCCGGTCCTCACCCCGATGGGTCCGGACGCGACCTTCGTGGGCGCATCTCCTGGCCGGACGGCCAGTTCGTGGAACTGGTAGGGCGCACCGTCGAGCGTGATCGCGGCCCATCGTTCGTCGTCGAGTCGTCGTTCCAGCAGCTCGTCGGAACTCAACTGGAACAGTTGCAGCGCGAGCAGGTTGTGCCAGATCACTTTTCCGGTCTGGTCGGCGAGCAGCACGCCCTCGGTCATCACCGAACTGATCGAACGAACGAGGACCTCACAGGCCTCGGCGTCGAACATGTCGTACAGCTTCGGGAGCTGGTCTGGGGGAGCATCGGTGACCACGTCAATTCCATCGACACTCTCCGCGAGATCTTGAGTGGTGATGTCGGACGGATCGACGAACGTCACGAGGGTGTCGGCCCGACACCGAGCGGACGCGGAACGGCCCGGACGTCACCGTGAGGTGCCATCCGGGCCGTTCGTCAGTTCATCGGTGCGTCTCGGTCGCCGATCGGGCGACCGGAACTCACCGCAAGCGGGTTCCTCAGCCGATGGGCTCGTTCGCGACTTGAGCGGCGTCGCTCGAGTACGTGCCGTGCAGGCCGGCGAGGAAGGCCGCGGGGTCTTCCTCGTCGCCACCGTCGGAGCTGAAGTAGTTCATCGGCTCGTAGTCGGGAGCTTCGATACCGAACTCGCGGTACTTGGCCATGCCGGTGCCGGCCGGGATCAGCTTGCCGAGGATGATGTTCTCCTTCAGGCCGATCAGGTCGTCGCCGCGGCCGTCGATGGCGGCTTCGGTCAGGACACGGGTGGTCTCCTGGAACGATGCAGCCGACAGCCACGACTCGGTGGCCAGCGAGGCCTTGGTGATGCCCATGAGTTCCGGACGGCCTTCGGCCGGACGGAGGGACTCTTCGACCATGCGACGGTTCGTGTCGCGGAAGCGCTTCGAGTCGACTCGCTCACCGGGCAGGAAGCCGGTGCCACCGGGCTCCTGCACGCCGATGCGACGCGTCATCTGACGCACGATCAGCTCGATGTGCTTGTCGTGGATCGACACGCCCTGGTCGCGGTAGACCCGCTGGACCTCTTCGACCAGGTACAGCTGCGTTTCGCGGATGCCCTTGATCTCCATGATCTCCTTCGGGTCGAAGGGACCATCCACCAGCGGGTCGCCGGCCTTGACGTCCTGACCGTCGGTGACGATCGGGCGTGCGCCGAGCGGCAGCAACGTCTCGTGCTCTTCACCAGCGTCGTCGATGACGACGACAGGGATGCCCTTGCCTTCGTCCTCACGCAGGTGGAGGATGCCGGTCGCCTTGGCCAGACGGGCCGAACCCTTCGGCGTACGAGCTTCGAAGAGCTCGACGACTCGGGGCAGACCACCGGCGATGTCCTTACCGGCCACACCACCGGTGTGGAAGGTACGCATGGTGAGCTGGGTACCGGGCTCACCGATGGACTGAGCGGCGATGACGCCGACGGCCTCACCGAGCTCGATCATCTCACCGGTGGCGAGCGAACGACCGTGGCACATGGCGCAGACACCGAGTTCGGCATCACACGTGAGCACGGAGCGGACACGGAGACGGGTGATCTCCGGATCGTCGCGGAGTGCTTCCATCTCCTCGTCACCGACGATGGTGTTGCGCGGCAGCATCGAGGTCGACTCGCCGTCCTTCTCCATCGGCGAAGCGAGCGTGGTGTCGTTCAGCAGGGCACGGCCGTACAGCTTGGTCTCGAGGTACGAGCGCTTGTTGGCGGTGTCCTCGCCGACGTTCTCGATCCACACGCCGAGCGTCGAACCACAGTCCATCTCGCGGACGATCAGTTCCTGGGCCACGTCGACGAGGCGGCGGGTCAGGTAACCGGAGTCAGCGGTACGAAGTGCGGTGTCGACCAGGCCCTTACGAGCACCAGGAGTCGAGATGAAGTACTCGAGGGTTTCGAGGCCCTCACGGAAGTTCGACTTGATCGGACGAGGAATCATGTCACCACGAGGGTTGGCCACCAGGCCACGCATACCGGCGATCTGACGCATCTGCGTCATGTTTCCTCGGGCGCCGGAGCCGACCATCATGTCGATCGGGTTGAACTGGACCTTCTTGAACTCGAGCTCCATCTCGGCCTGGACCTCGGCGGTCGCGTCGGTCCAGATGCGGACTTCCTGCTGACGGCGTTCGCCGTCGGTGATGATGCCGCGCTTGAACTGGTTCTCGACCTTCTCGGCCTGGCGCTCGTACTCCTCCATCATGCCCTTCTTGGCAGCGGGGGTGCGGACGTCGTCGATCGACACGGTGATGCCGGACTGCGACGCGAAGCGGTAGGAGAGATTCTTGATGTTGTCGAGCGTGCGGGCGACGGTGGCCTTGTCGAAGTTGTCCGAGAGCCGCTCGACGATGACCCCCATCTCCTTCTTGGTGACGAGCATGTCGATGTGACCGAACAGGTCGGTGTACTCGGGCGGCAAGCGCCTCTTCGAACAGTGCGCGACCAGGCGTCGTGGCGAACTTCTCGCCCGGACCGCTTGCGCACTTCGATGGTGGCGTGCAGGTCGAGGGTCTTCTCGTCGTATGCACGCAGCACTTCCCACAGGTGGCGGAAGACGCGGCCGGAGCCCTTGGCGTCTTCGATGCCTTCGGTGAGGTAGTAGCCACCGATGATCATGTCCTGGGACGGAACGGTGATCGGGCGACCGGATGCCGGCGACAGGATGTTGTTCGCCGACAGCATCGAGGACGCGGGCCTCGGCCTGCGCTTCGGCCGACAGCGGCACGTGGATGGCCATCTGGTCACCGTCGAAGTCGGCGTTGAACGCGGTGCAGACCAGCGGGTGGATCTGGAGCGCCTTGCCCTCGACCAGCACGGGCTCGAAGGCCTGGATGCCGAGACGGTGCAGCGTGGGTGCACGGTTGAGCATCACGGGATGCTCCTTGATGACGTCCTCGAGGACGTCCCACACCTGCGGGCGACGACGCTCGACCATGCGCTTGGCGGTCTTGATGTTCTGTGCCAGCTCGAGGTCGACGAGGCGCTTCATGACGAACGGCTTGAACAGCTCGAGCGCCATCAGCTTCGGCAGACCGCACTGGTGCAGACGCAGCGTCGGGCCGACCACGATGACCGAACGGCCCGAGTAGTCGACGCGCTTGCCGAGGAGGTTCTGACGGAAGCGACCCTGCTTGCCCTTGAGCATGTCGGACAGCGACTTGAGCGGACGGTTGCCCGGCCCGGTCACCGGACGACCACGGCGACCGTTGTCGAACAGTGCGTCGACGGCCTCCTGCAGCATGCGCTTCTCGTTGTTGACGATGATCTCCGGAGCACCGAGGTTGAGCAGACGCTCGAGTCGGTTGTTGCGGTTGATCACACGACGGTAGAGGTCGTTGAGGTCGGAGGTGGCGAAACGGCCACCGTCGAGCTGGACCATCGGGCGCAGTTCCGGCGGGATGACCGGCACGGCGTCGAGGATCATGGCCTTCGGGTCGTTGATGCGACGCTCGTTGTCGTCACGACGGTTGAACGACGTGACGATCTTCAGGCGCTTGATGGCCTTCTGCTTGCGCTGAGCGCTGAGCGGCTTCTGGCCCTCTTGCGGGTCGATCGCGTTGCGGAGCTTGACTTCTTCTTCGTCGAAGTCGATCCGGTCGATGAGCTGCTTGATGGCTTCGGCGCCGGTTCCACCTTCGAAGTACTCGCCGTACTTGTCGCGCATCTCGCGCCACAGCAGCTCGTCTTCGATGATCTTGCGAGCGTGGAGGCTCTTGAACTCGTCCCACGTACGCGAGATGAGGTCGAGCTCCATGTCGTAGCGCTCGCGGATGGCCTCGATCTCCTTGTCGGACTCGCGCTGCAGCTTCTTCAGGTCGGCGGCCTTGGCGCCTTCCTTCTCTGCTGCGGCGACGTCGTCTTCGAGCTGCTTGAAGCGCTCGTCGAGTTCGAGTTCCATCTCCTTGGAGATGACGTCACGCTCTTCGAGGTACTCGGCTTCGAGGTTCTCGGTGGCCTCGTGGCGACCTTCCTCGTCGACCCAGCTGACCAGGTGGGCAGCGAAGTAGATGACCTTCTCGAGCATCTTCGCCTTGAGCTCTTCCTTCGGCTCGATGCCGGCGAGGAGGTAGGCGAGCCACGAGCGGGTACCGCGGAGGTACCAGATGTGGACGGCCGGAGCGGCGAGCTCGATGTGGCCCATGCGGTCGCGGCGGACCTTGGAGCGGGTCGACCTCGACGCCACAACGCTCGCAGATGATGCCCTTGAAGCGGACACGCTTGTACTTGCCGCAGTAGCACTCCCAGTCACGGGTCGGGCCGAAGATCTTCTCGCAGAAGAGTCCGTCCTTCTCGGGCCGCAGGGTGCGGTAGTTGATGGTCTCTGGCTTCTTCACTTCACCGTGTGACCAGGTACGAATCTGGTCGGCGGTTGCCAGCCCGATCTTGAGCTGGTCGAACATGTTGACGTCGAGCATGTAATGGATCCCTTTTGATTGCTCTTGCGTGTGTCAGTCGTTCATCGCCCCGAAGGGCGGGAGGTGGTCGGTCGATCCGCTCAGCGGATCATCCGACTCAGTAGCGAGCGGCTCGCTCGGCCTTTTCGCGTTCGCGGCGGGCGTCGTCTTCGTCGGTGCCACGCTCGGGACGGGAGATGTCGATGCCGAGCTCTTCAGCTGCACGGAACACCTCGTCGTCGAGGTCGCGCATCTCGATCTGCTGGCCCGTGTCGGTGAGGACTTCGACGTTGATGCAGAGTGCCTGCATCTCCTTCATCAGCACCTTGAACGACTCGGGCACACCCGGTTCGGGGATGTTGTCGCCCTTGACGATCGACTCGTACACCCGGACACGTCCGAGCACGTCGTCGGACTTGATGGTCAGCAGCTCCTGCAAGCAGTACGCCGCGCCGTAGGCCTCGAGGGCCCACACTTCCATCTCACCGAAGCGCTGGCCACCGAACTGTGCCTTACCACCCAGCGGCTGCTGGGTGATCATGGAGTACGGGCCGGTGGAACGTGCGTGGATCTTGTCGTCGACCAGGTGGGCCAGCTTCAGGATGTACATGTAGCCGCAGGTGATCGGGTCGTCGTACGGATCGCCGGTGCGACCGTTGAACAGCGTCATCTTGCCGTTGGTACCGACGAGGCGGTCACCCGAGGCGGACTCGGGGTTGAGGTTCTCGAGGATGTTCTGGATGATCGGGTGATCGCCGGCCTTCTCTTCCTCGTCCCACTTCGCTCCGTCGAACACCGGCGTGGCCACGAAGGTGGCGGGCTTGGTGTTCGGTACGCGTCTTGTTCTCGGTGCCGCGAATCGGGTCATCGCCGATCTGCGTGCCGTCAGGGTTGGTCCAGCCCCAGCGAGCGCAGTAGCCGAGGTGCGACTCGAGCACCTGCCCCACGTTCATTCGGGACGGAACACCCAGCGGGTTGAGGATGATGTCGACCGGCTGGCCGTCGGAGTTGTACGGCATGTCCTCGATCGGGAGGATCTTGGAGATGACGCCCTTGTTGCCGTGGCGGCCAGCGAGCTTGTCACCAACGCTGATCTTGCGCTTCTGTGCGACGTAGACACGCACGAGCTGGTTGACGCCCGGAGGCAGCTCGTCGCCGTCGTCACGGTTGAACACCTTGACGTCGATGACCTTGCCGACCTCGCCGTGCGGGACCTTCAGGCTGGTGTCGCGGACTTCGCGGGCCTTCTCACCGAAGATGGCACGCAGCAGGCGCTCTTCAGGGGTCAGCTCGGTCTCGCCCTTGGGTGTGACCTTGCCGACGAGGACGTCGCCCGGGCCCACTTCGGCGCCGACGCGGATGATGCCGCGGTCGTCGAGGTCGGCGAGGATGTCGTCGCTCAGGTTCGGGATGTCGCGGCTGATCTCTTCCGGGCCGAGCTTCGTGTCACGGGCATCGACCTCGTGCTCCTTGATGTGGATCGACGTGAGCACGTCGTCCTTCACCAGGCGCTCGGAGAGGATGATCGCGTCTTCGAAGTTGTAGCCCTCCCACGGCATGAACGCCACGAGCAGGTTCTTGCCCAGTGCGAGTTCGCCGTGATCGGTCGATGGACCGTCGGCGATGATCGTGCCGACCTTGCAGCTTGTCGCCTTCGCGGACACGCGGCTTCTGATTGATGCACGTGTCCTGGTTCGACCGGGTGAACTTGTTGAGGCGGTAGACCTTCTTGCCTTCGGTCTTGTACTGCACGGTGATCGTGTCGCCGTTGACTTCGAGCACGTCACCGACGTCGATGGCCTGGATCAGGTCGGCGGCGTCGCGAGCAGCACGGTTCTCCATGCCGGTGCCGATGTACGGCGCTTCGGCACGCAGCAACGGCACGGCCTGGCGCTGCATGTTGGCGCCCATCAGGGCGCGGTTGGCGTCGTCGTGCTCGAGGAACGGGATCAGCGCCGTGGCGACCGACACGATCTGCTTCGGGCTGACGTCGATGAAGTCGACCTCGACGGGCGGCACGAAGCCGATGTCGGTGGTGGCGCCGAAGAAACTCTCGGCTTCGAGCATCTTGCGGAGGTCTTCGAGGCTGGCGGCCTGCGGCGAGCGACGCACGAGCACCTTGGCGTCGCGGATCGAGCCGTCGTCCTGGAGCGCGCGTGTTCGCCTGTGCGACGACGTAGTTCTCTTCTTCGTCGGCCGCCATGTAGACGATCTTGCCGGTGACCTTGCCGTCCTTGACCTGACGGTACGGGCGACTCGATGAAGCCGAACTCGTTGACTCGGGCATAGGTCGACAGACCACCGATCAGGCCGATGTTCGGACCTTCCGGGGTCTCGATCGGGCACATACGGCCGTAGTGGCTGAAGTGCACGTCTCGAACTTCGAATCCGGCACGCTCACGGGAGAGACCACCCGGTCCGAGCGCCGAGAGGCGACGGCGGTGGGTCAGGCCCGACAGCGGGTTGACCTGGTCCATGAACTGCGACAGCTGCGAGGTTCCGAAGAACTCCTTGATCGCAGCGACGACCGGGCGGATGTTGATCAGCGTCTGCGGCGTGATCGACTCGACGTCCTGGGTGGTCATGCGCTCACGCACGACACGCTCCATACGGCTGAGGCCGATACGGACCTGGTTCTGGATCAGCTCGCCGACCGAACGGATACGACGGTTGGCGAAGTGGTCCTGGTCGTCCAGGCGGTAGCCCGGCTCCTGCTTGACGAGGTGCAGCATGTAGCTGATCGACGCCAGGACCTCACAGCGGCTGAGGACGTTCTGGCCCTCTTCGGGGTAGTCGAGCAGCGGCTCGCCTTCCTCGTTGTGGAGGCCACCGAGACCGAACATCTCGTCGAGCTGGGCGACTTCTTCGCCGAGCTTGCGGTTGATCTTGTAGCGACCGACGCGGCTGAGGTCGTAGCGACGGCTCTCGAAGAACGCGTTGCGGAAGTACGCCTTGGCGGACTCAGCGGTCGGCGGCTCACCGGGACGAGCACGCTTGTAGATCTCGATGAGCGCTTCTTCCTGGGTCGGCGCGACTTCGCGCTCCTTCTCCCACTGGCCTTCGAGGAAGTCGAAGTGCGACACGAAGCGGTCGAGGAAGCCGGGAGCGTTCATCTCGTCGTAGCCGAGCGCACGCAGCATCGTGAAGATGCCGAGGCGACGCTTGCGAGCGACTCGCGTTCCGGCGGTGACGTCCTTGCCGGGCTTGTGCTCGACGTCGAACTCCATCCACTCACCGCGGTACGGGTGGATGGTGCCCTTGACGAGCTGGTGCTTGGTGAGGTTACGCAGGCGGAAACGCTCGCCCGGCTCGAAGATGACGCCCGGTGAGCGCACGAGCTGGGACACGACGACACGCTCGGTGCCGTTCACGATGAACGTGCCCTTCTCGGTCTGCATCGGGAAGTCGCCCATGAAGACGACCTGCTCTTTGATCTCGCCGGTGTTGCGGTTCATGAACCGGGCGCGCACGAAGACGGGCGCGCTGTAGGTCATGTCCTTTTCCTTGCACTCCTCCACCGAGAACTTCGGCGGCGGGCGCAGGTCGGGGTCGAACGGGTCGAACTCGAGCTCGAGCTGGAGGTTCTCGGAGAAGTCCTTGATCGGGCTGATGCTGCGGAATGTCTCCGCCAGGCCCTCGTCGAGGAAGTGCTGGAAGGATTCGGTCTGCACCGCGACGAGGTCGGGGAGCTCGAGCGGCTCCTTCAGGTTGCCGAAGGAATAACGTTCACGAGACACGGGACGAGTCGCCACGGATCACTCTCCAAAGGGTTCGACGCCAGAACTCGACGCCTTTGTGGTTGCTGCCAGAGGCCGGAACGCGCGTCGGCACACCAAAAGAGAGGTGAAACGAAACGACACGCACGGCAACAGACGAGCCTAGCCAGGCGCGGCATGCAACATCAACCGGACTCGGAGCAAAGCTCGAACGAGTTCGTGAGGCAGGTTCTGAGGTTCGGTCACACGCTGGCTGAGTGGAGCGGAACGAATTGCGGGTCAAGGTAGAGAAATCCGACGCGCGTGTCAAGGTTTGTCGCACACCTGTCGGCGATGTGTCAGATCTACCATTTTCTTGAGAGGCGATTGACAGTACTTCCCATGGTGATCACCGTCGCTGAAACGAGGACGGATCGACAGTTGCGGGCACTCAACCGGTGAGCACTCATGCCAAGGCGTTCGCCCGATCCTGTGAGGAACCCACCATGAAATCGAGACTCGCAGTCCTCGGACGATCGTCGAGGCCTTGTGACCCAGAACGCGCTGCTCCCGGACGAACCCGATCGGTCAGCGAGTTCTGCGCTCGGAGTGATCGTCGACGGGGCCACACCCACCGTGCGAGGCCGTTGAGTTCGCCTGGGCACGGACGCGACGGAGCCCGGTGGCGGACCACCGGGCTCCGTTCGATTCTTCAACTCATGTGATGCAGGCGGCGATGCCGCCCAGGATCACTTCATTTCGACGTCAGCGCCGACCTCTTCGAGCTTGGTCTTGGCTGCTTCGGCGTCTTCCTTCGAGACCTTCTCGAGGATCGGCTTCGGGGCGCCATCGACGAGGTCCTTGGCATCCTTGAGTCCGACACCGAGCAGGTCCTTGACGGCCTTCACGACCTGGATCTTCTGGGCGCCAGCGCCCGTGAGGATCACGTCGAACTCGCTCTGCTCGTCGCCGCCACCGGCGTCGCCGCCGCCTGCTGCGGGAGCTGCTGCCACGGCTGCGGGAGCAGCTGCGGTGACTTCGAACTTCTCTTCGAAGGCGTCGAGGAGCTCCTTGAGCTCGATGACGGTCATGCTGGAAATTGCGTCGAGGATTTCATCCTTGGACATGTTGTTCTCTCTTTCGATTCTTGCGTTTCAGTGCGGGGAGCCGTCTGGCACCCCGATGATCTGACGGATGACGTGGGGTGTTCAGGCAGCTTCTTCTTGCTTCTGAACGAGGGCGCTGAGGCCGTACGCGAAGTTGCGTGGCAGTGCCTGGAGCAGACCTGCGGTCTTGACCAGTGGTGCCTGCAGTGCGCCGGCGAACTGTGCCAGCAACACGTCGCGCGGTGGGAGATCGGCGAGGATCTTCAGCTCGTCTGCCGACATGACGGTCTCACCCATCATGCCGCCCTTGATGACGAGAGCCGGAGTGGCCTTGGCCTGCTCGGTGAGCGCCTTGGCCGAGGCGGCGACGTCGCCGGTCACGAATGTGAGCGCCGTCGGGCCGGTCAGGTGTTCGGTCAGCCCTTCCATTCCGGCGGCCGTGGCCGCCAGCTTGACGAGGGTGTTCTTGTACACCTTGTGTTCGGCTCCGGCTTCGCGCAACGGCTTTCGCAGATCAGCGAGCTGACTCACGGTGAGGCCACGGTATTCCGAGACGAACACGGCGCTGGCTTCTTTGAGCTTCGCAGTGACTTCTTCCACCACAGCCACCTTGTCGGGGCGGGGTGCGTTTCCTTCTGACATGTGCATTTCCTCCTTTCGCTGCAACTCGGGGTGCTCGCATCTGTGCGAACACCGACGAGGAGCGAGACACCGGATCTCACCGTGGTGAGCTCGAGGTCGTTCTTCGAAGGCATGCACCTCGGTTGGCGACCATGCCTCTTGCGAGGGAGGTCATTACCCTCACTCGATCGAGTGGCGGACCAACGGTCTTCGGCGAGAACCGTGTAATGAAAGCACGATGCTACGGCGACTCGCCGGGATCCGCTACCAGCCGTGGTGAGCGAGCGGAGAGACAACGACGAGACCGCCGTCCCGGGTGACGCCCGTCTACGGCACCGGGACAGCAGGTCTGCCGTTGGTTCGATTCATGCATCGGACTGGATCATCGGAAACTTGAATCTCCGATCAGTATGACAGCTTCGCCGCCAACTGTCACGTCGCTGCCAGACAGCCCTGTCGTTCACGCTTCGAATCCGAGACCGAATCTCTCGAGCAATTTCAGCCACGGGCCGGGTCGGCCGTCTCGTGCCTCGCATCGACGCGTCGCCCGGCGCGTGGCGTCGACGACGACAGATCTCGCCGGTTCGGGCGGAAACGCCATCGGCGGGCGGCGAACCATCTCGAGGCTCGTGCGCTCCGTCGTCACGCCGTCGACGAGGTCGAGCGGGTGCGGGCGCCGAACCGGCTGGCGGCGACTCCGAGGCCGGTGTACCCGGCAACCCACGCGAGGTTTCCGTCGAAGGCCGTTCCCCACGTACACGTGAACCGCGTCGTCGTCGCGACCGGGCCACCCCAGCGGTGGGAGAACCGCAGACCTTCGAGTTGCGGGAACGTCGTGAAGAAGCTGGCGGCCAGCTTCGTGTGCGTTGCGTCTCGCTGGTCGTGAGCCGGCAGCACCGTTCCACCGAAGTGGTAGGTCGCGTCGTCACCGCCCCACAGGACGCGACCGTCGGCTGTACGCCGCGAGTAGTGGAACTGGAAGTCTGCGTCGTCCACGCCGTCCCACTCGTCCCAACCGAGCGATGCCTGTTGATCGCTGCTCAGCGGTTCCGTCATCAGCACGTGGTCGTACACGGGGATCACCCGGCGCCGCATCGCCCGCCCGACGCGCCCGGGCGGGCGAGCGGCGTTGGTGGCGATCACCACACGTTCGGCTGCGACCCGACCAGCATCGGTCGACACGATGAGGAGGCGCCCGTCGGGCTCGATGCCGGTCACTGCGCTCTGCTCGAACACGGTCGCTCCGAGCTGTTCGACGAGCCGCGTGAGACCCCACACGAGTTGCGCCGGGTCGACGAGCGCGTAGTGGTTCCGGCGAAGCATCGCGCCGACGTAGGTGGGCGAGGCCACTCGCGCCTGGGTGGCCGCTGCGTCGAGCATCTCGGAGTCGTCGCCAGTCAGTCGCTCGGCTGCGACCGACGCTGCGAGATCCTCCAGCTGCCACGCCTGGGTGGCCACGTCGAGCGCTGCGACCCGGCGGAGGTCGACGTCGATCTCGTGGCGGTCGAGCAGCGCGATGATCTCCTCGAAGTTCTCCCGACCGAGCCGGACCAACACGTCGATCTCGTCCGGCCAACGCGCCGCACCGTTCTCCGGGCCATGCGTGAGCGACTGGTCCACCATCCCTGCGTTGCGCGTGCTCGCACCGAAGCCGACCGACGCTGCTTCCAGCACGACGACGGATCGACCCGGGTCACGCTCGAGCGCGTCGGCTGCTGCCCACAGACCAGTCAGTCCCCCGCCGACGATTGCGAGGTCGGCGTGAGCGATGCCTCGAAGCGACGCACGCGGTGCCGGCGCGTCGTCGCGGTCCGTCCAGAACGTTCGAGGTGCGGCGTCAGCCAGCCATCCGGTCTGCCGAGGGGTCATGGTCCGCAGTCTGGCTCGCGCCGGGCGACTGCGCGTTTCCGGGCGGGTGGATCGTCCCGTCGACGACCAGCGGCGGTACCTTCTTGCGACGTGGAAGCAGCGGGCGAGTCGGTGACGGGCCCGCCTGCGGTTGCGCTGCGCGGCGTCACGAAACGGTACCGAGCTGCGCCTCGCGACGCGGACGCTGCTGCGGCCGACGTGATCGCCGTCGACGACGTCACGCTCGAGGTCGGGGACGGCGAGTTCTTCGCCCTGCTCGGACCGTCCGGCTGCGGCAAGACCACGACACTGCGGATGATCGCCGGCCTCGACACTCCGACGACGGGCTCGATCGAGGTGTTCGGCGACGACGTCGCGACGCGACCGGCGAATCAGCGCCCGGTCAACACCGTGTTCCAGGACTACGCGCTCTTCCCTCATCTGGACGTGGCGTCCAACGTCGGCTTCGGACTCAAGATGCAGAAGGTCGCCAAGGCCGAGATCCGCTCGCGGGTCGCCGAGTCGCTCGAGATGGTCCGGATGAACGGTTTCGAATCGCGACGGCCATCGCAACTGTCGGGCGGCCAGCGCCAGCGGGTCGCTCTGGCCCGGGCGCTCGTCAACCGCCCGAAGGTGCTGCTGCTCGACGAACCGCTCGGCGCACTCGATCTGCAACTCCGTCGCGAGATGCAGACCGAACTCAAGTCGCTGCAGCGCGGCCTCGGTATCGCCTTCGTGTTCGTGACCCACGACCAGGAGGAGGCGCTGTCGATGAGTGATCGCATCGCGATCATGCGCGGCGGCCGACTGCTCCAGGTCGACTCACCGGCAGGCGTGTACGAACGTCCGGCGGACCGCTTCGTCGCCGGGTTCGTCGGCCAGACGAACCTGCTCGATGCAACGGTCGTCGATGCGCACACGATCTGTCTTCCCAACGGCACGCGCCTGCCCATCGACAACGACCTGGCCACCGGCACACCCGTCGGTGCGATCCTGCGACCCGAGCGCGCACACCTCCGGCACCGCACGGGCCCGATCCCGCCCGGACCGTGCGTCGACGGGGTGATCGACGAGGTCGTCTTCGTCGGCAACGCCATCGTCTACCGAGTCGCGCTCGACTGGATGCACCTCGAGGTCCGCGTCGAGAACGGCACGACGGAACGCTTCGAACCCGGCGACGAAGTCCGCGCCGCCTGGCCGACCGATGCCATCACGCTGGTGGACACGTGACGGTCTCCGAGTGAGGGCCCGACGGTGACCGAACGACCGCGGCGGGCTTCGCCTGGTCGCAGCACCAGCGGTCTATCTGACGGTGTTCTTCGCGCTCCCACTCGTGGTCGTGCTGATCTACTCGTTCGCGACGCGCACCAGCAGCGGAGGAACCGAGCTACGCGATTGGAACCTGGACGCGTACCGCAAACTCGGTGATCCGGTGATCCGCGACATCGCACTGCGTTCGGTGATCCTCGCGCTCACCACCACCGCGATCTGTCTCGTGATCGCGTACCCGTTCGCCTGGTTCCTCACGACGCGCCGTCCGATCGTGCGCAACGCGCTGCTCGTGGCGGTGATGATCCCGTTCTGGTCGAACTTCCTCGTTCGCAACTACGCGTGGCGTGTCCTGCTCGGGTCGAACGGCGCAGTCTCCCAGCTCACACAGTCGTTGGGTCTCGGGGAGACGCGCATCCTGTTCACTCCGCTCGCCGTGGTGATCGGCCTCGTCTACGGCTTCCTGCCGTTCATGATCCTGCCGCTCTACGCATCGCTCGAACGGATCGACGACGGGCTCCTCGACGCCAGCCGCGATCTCTACGCGTCGGGCTGGCAGACCTTCCGGCGGGTGCTGCTGCCCCTCTCGGCTCCCGGGGCGATCGCCGGGTCGATTCTCGTGTTCGTGCCGAGCCTCGGGGCGTACGTCACCCCGGAGATCCTCGGCGGCGCGAAGACGACGCTGCTCGGTTCCTACATCGTGACGCAGTTCGGAACCGCTCGGAACTGGCCCGTCGGTGCAGCGCTCTCGTTCGTGCTGCTCGTCGTGATGCTCGCCGGCGCATCGCTGTACTTCCGCAAGGGCGGGAGAACGCTGTGAACGGTTCTCCTCGTCGCATCGGAGGCTCGCGTGTCGGGCGAGTGGCACTCGGAGCTCACGCGTGGATCGTCTACGTGTTCTTCTATGCGCCGATCGTGCTGCTCGTCGTCTTCTCGTTCAGCGCATCCGACGACGCCACCACGTGGGGCGGCTTCACCTTCGACTGGTACCGGGACCTCGCCGACAGCGAGCAGGTCCAGGATGCGATCGGTGTGTCACTGGAAGTCGCTGCGGTGTCGACTCTCGTCTCGGTCGTCTTGGGGACGCTGGCAGCGCTCGCCCTGGAGCGGTTCCGGTTCCGAGGGCGCCGTGTGTTCGATGGGCTGCTGTACCTGCCGATCATCATCCCGGACGTGACCATGGCCGTGATGATGCTGCTCTTCTTCTCGTCGGCGTTCGACGCGATCGATGCGGCTTTCGGGGTGCAGTTGTCGCGGGGCGTCAGCACGATCGTGGTGAGTCACGTGGCCTTCAACATCTCGTTCGTCTCGGTCGTGGTGCGCGCTCGCCTCGCCGGTATGAACGAGTCCCTCGAAGAGGCAGCGCGAGATCTGTATGCGTCGCGATGGCAGACCTTCCGCCATGTGACCCTTCCTCAGATCGCTCCCGGTGTCGTCGGCGGCGCCCTGCTCGCCCTCACGTTGAGCCTGGATGACGTGGTGATCACCCAGTTCGTCTCGGGTGCGGGCTCGACGACACTGCCGGTGTACGTGTTCGGGCTGATCCGGCGAGGCATCTCACCGTTGATCAACGCGGTGTCGGTGGTGATGCTGGCCGCTTCGGTCGTGCTGGTGGTGGCATCGCTCCTCGTTCAGCATCGCCGTTCGGGCAACGTCACTCGTTGACTCCAGGTTCGTATCTGCTTCGCCGTGCCATCGCCGGGATAGACACAGGCGAGAGATGGTGGCGGGCGGACGGCCGGCCACGGGAACCAGCAGGAGTTCAAGAGCATGACACGGTCGATCACCAACCCATCAAGGCCGGCGCGCGCCGTTGGCGCAGTCGTGGCGGCGAGCGCGCTCGTCGCAGCCTGCGGCTCGGGCTCGGACAGCACCGGCGCCGACAGCGACGCCGGAGGAGCCCAAGCCTGCGAGGTCGGCCAGATCGACGGAGATCTCGCGATGTTCGGGTGGGCCGAGTACATCGACCCCGAGCAACTCGATGCCTTCGGCGAGGAGTTCGGCATCGACACGACGTACACCGTGTTCGACTCGAACGAGGCAATGCAGGCCATCGTGTCGGTCGGCGGGTCGGGCCACGACGTGATCCTCCCGTCGGATTACATGGTCGGCATCATGGGCGCCACCGGCAAGCTGATGCCGCTGAACAGCGACGCGCTCCCGAACAGTGTCAACCTGCGACCTGATTTCACAGGCCTGGACTACGACCCGGACGACACCTGGTCGGTTCCGTACCAGGCCGGAACGACCGGGCTCGCTGTGGACACCGACGTGCTCGGCGACGACTATCCGCGCTCGTGGGGACTGATCTTCGACCCCGCCGTCTCCGAGCAGTACGCCGGCAGGATCACCATGCTCAACGATCCCCGCGAGACGCTCGGCGCCGCACTTCGCTACCTCGGGTACTCGTTGAACACGACCGACGGTGACGAGCTGGCGCAGGCCGAGGCACTCATCGCCGAGTCGAAGCAACGCCTCGCAGCGTTCGACAGTGTGACCGCCGACGAACTGCTCACGTCGGGCGAGACGGCGATCGCCCACGGCTACTCGGGTGACC
Organism: Ilumatobacteraceae bacterium; assembly: GCA_963797925.1. Classification (GTDB taxonomy): domain Bacteria; phylum Actinomycetota; class Acidimicrobiia; order Acidimicrobiales; family Ilumatobacteraceae; genus Ilumatobacter_A. Next base: position 1,043,494 of record CAWCQZ010000005.1, read on the forward strand.
TGTTCGTCCAGTTCCTCGACGCCGATGACCCCGAGCGCTACGAGTACTTCGTTCCCGAGGAGGGGGGCGCCAAGTGGGTCGACACGCTCGCCATCCCCTTCGACGCGCCGCATCCGTGCACCGCTCACACGTTCATCAACTGGCTGCTCGACGCCGAGAACGGTGCCGACCTGACCAACTGGAACTACTACACCACCCCCAACGCGGCAGCGGAGGACGGACTGGAGGAGGAACTCCTCGAATTCGTCGATGATCCCGACGTCGTGGCAGGTGGCGAGGACAGCTTGGAGATCATCGTCGACACCGGCGACTTCGAACTCGAGTACACCGACGCGTTCATCGACGCCAAAGGCTGACTGCCACGCCTGCGTCGTTGCCTTCGCCGCGACCGGTCACCGGCGCATAGAACTGGCGGATGGACTTCGATCTCGCCCAGACCGACCATCTGCTCACCACGACCCGGGCGGTGCGAAAGCGGCTCGATCTGACGCGACCGGTGCCGCGGGAGCTGATCCTGGAGTGTGTCCGGGTCTCGACGCAAGCGCCCGCTGGCGGCAACTACCAGAAGTGGCGATGGGTGATCGTCGACGATCCGGAGCGCAAGGCGATCGTGGCCGATGCGTACCAACGGTCGTATGCGCCGTACATCGAGAAGCAGAAGGCCGCGGTGGACCGTGCCGGCAACTCCGCGGCGTCGAATCCGATCATCGATTCCAGTACTCATCTGGCCGAGGTGCTCGCCGAGGTGCCGGTGCTCGCGATTCCGTGTGCGCTCGGCGCTCCCGCCGACGCGGGTGAAGCGGGCGGGTCGCAGCAAGGGTGGTGGGGGTCGATCGTGCCGGCGGTGTGGAGCTACTGCCTGGCCGCTCGCTCACGCGGGCTCGGCACGGCGTGGACCACTCTGCATCTGCCGTTCGAGGCCGAGGTCGGCGAAGCACTCGGCATTCCCGACACGGTCACCCAGATCGCGTGTCTCCCCACGGCGTTCCACATCGGCGACGACTTCAAGCAGGCTCGCCGCAAACCGGCCGAGGACGTCACGTACTGGAACTCCTGGAAGCAATCCGACATCACCGCCTGACGCCGAAAAAGATGAACGGCCCGCCCCGAGAGACGGACCGTTCAAAACGTGTGAGGCGGGACCAGCAACGGGACGAAGTCGCCGCGCCGATGGAGCCGTTCCCGCAAAGGATCAGCTCGCTGATTCGGGATCAGATCGTTCGAGACCAAGGCGCGCAGTGACGTCGCTGACTTCCGTCAGTGAGGAGCCTGCGCAACGCCGGTATCGGACGATCTGGCCCGAATCAGTCAGTCTTCGAGCTTCTTGAGCTTCTGGATGTCGACGCGAACGCCGGGGCCCATGGTCGCCGAGGCGGTGACCTTCCTGATGTAGCGGCCCTTGGCCGACGCCGGCTTGGCACGGTTCAGTTCTTCGATGACGGCGTAGAAGTTCTGAGCGAGCTTCTCGACGTCGAAGCTGACCTTGCCGATCGGAACCTGCACGTTGGCGTAGCGGTCTGTGCGGTACTCGACCTTGCCGCCCTTGAATTCTTCGACGGCCTTGCCGACGTCAGGGGTGACCGTGCCGGTCTTCGGGTTCGGCATCAGACCACGGGGTCCGAGCGAACGGCCGAGGCGACCGACGAGCGGCATCATGTCGGGCGCTGCGATGACGAGGTCGAAGTCCATCATGCCGCCGTCGACCTGCTCGAAGAGGTCGTCGGCACCGACGATGTCTGCGCCGGCTTCACGAGCGGCGTCGGCGTTCTCGCCGGTGGCGAAGACGGCGATACGCACGTCCTTGCCGGTACCTGCGGGCAACGCAACGGTGCCACGCACCATCTGGTCGGCCTTACGCGGATCGACGCCGAGGCGGATCACGAGATCGACGGATTCGTCGAACTTGGCAGTGGCCGTGTTCTTGGCGTGCGTCACCGCTTCTTTCGGTGCGTACATGTGATCGCGATCAAAGGTCTTGAGCGCATCTGCAAACTTCTTACCGGACATTGGTTGTCTCCCTCGGGTAGTGGTTCGTCCGCCGGTCGAGGTGGTGCCGGTCGAGACGTTGGATTGGTATTCGATCTACTTGCTTCGTGTTCGGTGTGTGAGGTTCCCGGCATGCGGGTCCTGTCACCGGCGTGGCTCGGGCTGCGACGCCTCGGTCGTTAGACGACGTCGATTCCCATCGAGCGGGCGGTGCCTTCGACCTGGAGCTTGGCTCCGGCGAGGTCGTTCGCGTTGAGGTCGGGCATCTTGATCTCGGCGATCTCGGCGACCTGCGCAGCGGTGATCGAACCGGCGGTCTCACTGCCCGGGTTGTTCGCAGCCTTGGTCAGACCGGCCTTCTCGCGGATCAGCGTCGAGGTCGGCGGTGTCTTGAGGATGAAGGAGAACGTGCGATCTTCGAAGATCGTGATCTCGGTCGGGATGACCGTTCCGGCCTGAGCTTCGGTCGCGGCGTTGTAGCCCTTCACGAAGTCCATGATCGCGATGCCGTGCGGTCCGAGGGCCGTACCGACGGGCGGAGCAGGGCTCGCCTTGCCGGCTTCGATCTGGATCTTCACGACCGCCATGACTTTCTTCTTTGCCATCTCAGTACTTCTCTCTTCGTCTTCTCGATACGACGTTGTTGCTGGGCGTCGTCAATTGGGGGTGGGTGGTGTCACTCGCTCGATCCGGGTGGATCAGAGCTTGGCGACCTGGCTGAAGTCCATCTCGACCAGCGTCTCGCGGCCGAAGATGTTGACGAGGACCTTCAACTTCATGTGATCGGCGTTGATCTCGGCGATCTCTCCGGTGAAGTCGGCGAATGGGCCTTCCTTCACGCGGACGCTCTCGCCTTCTTCGTAGTCGAGCTTCGCCTTGCGACGTGGTGCTGCCTCGACGCCCTCGGTCTTCGGAGTGAGGAACGTCTTGACTTCACGTCGTGACAGCGGCGTGGGCTTCTGGCCCTTGGCTGCCTGGCCGACGAAGCCGGTGATGCCCGGCGTGTTGCGAACGCAGTACCAGGACTCGTCGGTCATGCGGCAACGCACGAGGAGGTAGCCCGGGAAGACCTTCTTCATGACGGTCTGCTTCTTGCCGTTCTTGTACTCGTCGACTTCCTCCATGGGGATGACGATCTCGTAGATCGAGTCCTCCATGTTCATCGACTGGATACGAGCGTTGAGGTTCGCGGTGACCTTCTTCTCGTAACCCGACTGGGTGTGCACCACGAACCACTTGCCGGGGCGCTTGTTGGGATCGTCGACTTCGACCGGCTCGACATCGGCGGCGTCGCCACGGCTGTCGTCGTCGGCGGGGTCGGTGCCCTCGGCAGCGAGTGCCACCTCGTCGGAGACGTCGGCCTGTGCGGCCGCTTCTCCGGCAGAGCCAGCAGCCTCGTCGACGAGTTCGTCGGCCACCGGCGTGGCGTTCTCGACGGCTGCGTCGCCGGTGGGAAGCAGGTCGGCGGCTTCGGTCGTCGTGATCTCGGTGACGACCTGCTCGTCGGTTTCGACGGCGATCTCGGCGTCGCCCTTCGGCAGGAGGTCGTCGACAGCGTTCTCCGTCACGTCCGGCTCGCCGGTGGCGGCCACGGTCGGGTCGACGTTGGCGCGCTCGGCCACGTGAGTGGCGGCTGCGGCGCTGTCGACCGGGGATTCACCCGCGGCCGTTGCATCCTGGGCGAGATCCGAAGCGGCGTCTTCGAGCGCCGCTGTGGACGCGGTGGCGCTGGCCTCGGCGGCCTGGAGCTGTGCGTCCAGGTCTCCCAGGTTCGCGGTGCCGGTGGCGTCGCTGGTCTCGGTGGTGGTGTCGTTGTTATCGGTCATGTCGCTCACGATGTGGAGTAGAACCATTCGGCGGCTTTGCCGAACCCGTAGTCGAGTCCGCCGACGAGTGCGGTGTAGACGATCACCGTGATGAGCACGACGATGGAGTAGCGGATGATCTCGGGGCGCTTCGGCCACGCCACCTTGCGCATCTCGTCGCGGACTTCGCGGAGGTACTGCGCCGGCGTGACGCGATCCTGCTTCTTCTTCGGCTGCGGCCGAGGGGCGCGCTGCATCTTGCCCTGGTCGTCGAGCGCGCCCATCTTCTTGAGCTGGCGCTTCTGCTCTCGGTTGAGATCGTCCATTGACATGGGGGGTTGCGCGAATTCTCTCGATCGTCGGATACGTACTTGTGGGTCCTTGCGGACCGTGCAGGGCAGGAGGGATTCGAACCCACGACCGTCGGTTTTGGAGACCGATGCTCTGGCCAGCTGAGCTACTGCCCTTTGTTGGGGACGCCACGTTACCAGCGACCCCTGAAACCCCGATCCGCGATGAAGGTCGCGTTGATCGAAGCCGGGTGACCCGCCGGAGCGGGTCAGACGGTCAGCGGGTCTCTTTGTGCGTGGTGTGCTTGCGCTCGTTGGCGCAGTACTTCTGCATCTCCAGGCGCTCGCGGTCGTTGACCTTGGACTTCATGGTGATGTAGTTGCGCCGCTTGCAGTCGGTGCACTCCAGGGTCACTTTGACCCGCTTGTCACTCTTGGCCATGACGGCCTCACTTTCGTTGACTTCACAGTGTCAGGCGACGAACTGTCGCGTGACAGACAACGGCCGGCTCGGGCAGAACCCGAGCCGGCCGATGGCTGATTCGATTGGATTACTTGTTGATCTTGGTGACTCGGCCGGCGCCGACGGTGCGGCCACCTTCACGGATGGCGAAACGCAGACCTTCGTCCATCGCAATCGGCTTACCGAGCTCGACAGTCATCTCGACATTGTCACCAGGCATCACCATCTCGGTACCAGACGGCAACTCGATCGTGCCCGTCACGTCCGTCGTACGGAAGAAGAACTGCGGACGATAATTGTTGAAGAACGGCTTGTGACGCCCACCCTCGTCCTTGGTCAAAATGTACACCTGACCCTCGAAATCGGTGTGCGGCGTGATCGAGCCGGGCTTGCACAGCACCTGACCACGCTCCACCTGCTCTTTGTCGATACCACGCAGCAACGCACCAATGTTGTCGCCAGCGCGACCCTCATCGAGCAACTTGCGGAACATCTCCACACCAGTACACGTCGTCTTCTGCGTGTCACGCAAACCAACGATCTCGATCTCGTCACCGGTGTTCACGATGCCCTGCTCCACCTTGCCCGTCACCACGGTGCCACGACCAGTGATCGTGAACACGTCCTCGATCGGCATCAAGAACGGCTTGTCCAACTCGCGGACCGGCTCAGGAATCGCTTCGTCACACGCAGCCATCAGCTCCATGATCTTCTCCTGCGCATCAGCATCACCCTCGAGCGCCTTCAACGCCGACACGTGCACCACCGGTGCGTCGTCGCCCGGGAACTCGTACTCCGAGAGCAGCTCACGGACTTCGAGCTCGACCAACTCGAGGAGCTCTTCGTCATCGACCATGTCCGACTTGTTCAACGCACACACGATGTACGGAACACCGACCTGGCGAGCCAACAACACGTGCTCACGCGTCTGAGGCATCGGACCATCCGTCGCAGCCACCACCAGGATTGCCCCATCGACCTGCGCCGCACCCGTGATCATGTTCTTGATGTAATCAGCGTGACCCGGCATGTCGATATGCGCGTAGTGACGGTTCTCGGTCTCGTACTCGATATGAGAAATCGAGATCGTGATACCACGAGCCTTCTCCTCCGGCGCCTTGTCGATACCAGCGAAATCAGTGAACTCAGCCAGACCACGATCCGACAGCGTCTTGGAGATCGCAGCAGTGAGCGTGGTCTTGCCATGGTCGATATGACCCATCGTGCCGATGTTGACGTGCGGCTTGTTCCGCTCGAACTTGGTCTTGCTCATTGTTGCTTCCTCTTCCTCCGAGGTGGATTTCTTGTGTGACTTGACTGGTAGCGGCGGTCGGACTTGAACCGACGACCTTCCGATTATGAGCCGGATGCTCTGACCAACTGAGCTACGCCGCCGTGTGGCTTGGTTGATTGCTCGTCGCCGAGTTTCCCCGACCACTGGTCGAGCCCTCTGTGAGAATCGAACTCACGACACCAGCCTTACCATGGCTGTGCTCTACCGACTGAGCTAAGAGGGCGCTCTTCTCCAGGGCACCCGAAGGCAACCTTCGGGCCACAGCTGAGCTGCGGCCAGCCCGAGAGTGTACCGAGCATCGCGCCACAACCACCGCGCGTCTCCGCGTCCGAGGGCGACGCCTGACACGCACGGCACCGTGCATCTGACGGTGGGCATCAGACGGTGAACATCGGACCAGGGGTGGAACCGGGAGGCGTCGCCGACGGAGTTGGCGGCTACCTTCGTTCGCCATGGCCGACCCGATCACATCGCAGGTGCGTGCGCCGCGGGCCGAAGTCGTCACGCGGCTCGCCACGATCGACGATGCCGCAGCGATTCGAGCGATCTACAACCACGAGGTCGAGAACCACACGTCGACACTCGACCTCGTCCCACGGAGCTTGGAGAGTCAACGTGAATGGATCGCCCAGCGATCAGGCGCGTTCTCTGCCGTGGTGGCGGTGATGAGAGCCACTCCCGACTCGGTGGTGGGTTTCGCATCGATGTCGCCGTACCGGGAGCGCGCGGCCTACTCGACCACGGTGGAGGACTCCGTGTACGTCGGACGCGATCACGCCGGGCTCGGCATCGGACGATCTCTGATGAACGGTTTGATCGACACCGCGAGCGGTTCGGGCTTCCACTCGATGATCGCCCGGATCGAAGCGAGCGGTGAAGCGTCGCGTGCCCTGCACCGAGCCTGCGGGTTCGAGTTGGTCGGCATCGAACGCCAGGTGGGCCGCAAGTTCGGTCGGTGGCTCGACGTGGCCGTCATGCAACTCATGCTCTGAGCGCCTCGGGAGGATCGACGGCGGGCGCGGGCTCGGTTAACTTGCACCGGGTGGCGGCACGACTCGACGCACTGATCCTGTGTGACTTCGCGCAGATCCGAGAGGGACTGTTGTTCGTCCAGTCGGGCGGGCTCACCCGGCTGGTGTCTCAGAACTTTCCAGCGAGCTTCGGCTGCCACGTCGCAGCGATGGTGCACGTCCCGCCGGACGAGGCAGTCGACGCTCACACGATGGTGATGAAGGTCAAGGCCGCCGACACCGCCACGCTCGTGGCGACGGTGAACGTCGCGTTGCACGAGAACGTGCGCCAGATGGGGCTGGCCCCGGGCGAAGGTCGTCAGGTTCCCATCGTCGTTCCGGTCCACAAGGTGACGTTCCCGGCGCCCGGTCAGTACGACCTCCAGGTCGACATCGACGACGAGTTCGCCGGTGACCTGAATTTTCGCGTCGAACAACGCCCGGCGTGATCTGGCGGAGCGTCCACGGCGTCGACCGCGCCTGCCGTCACCGCGCTCCCGATCGCAGGGACGGGCCGCGATGAGCGACTGGAGGGTCGACGTCTCCGGCTCGACGGTGGTCATCGGACCCGGCGGCACGGCAACGCTCCGTGCCAAGGAGCGATCGATCGTCGCAGCGCTCGCGCTCCACCATCCCGCACCGGCGACGGCTGCGTCACTCGCTCCGCTGATCTGGGGCGACGAACTGCCGAACACGGCGATCAAGTCGGTCCACAACCACGTGTCGCGGATCCGCACGAGCACGCCGAACCTGATCGACACCGGCGAACTCGGATACCGGTTCCAGGACGGCACCGAGATCTGGTGCAGCGGCGGGCCGGCGAGCTATCTCGATCTGGCGGACCAGCCCACCGTCGCTGTCGCTCGCGCTCGCGACCGGGTGCAGGCAATGCGCCGTGCCGAGGAGGAGATCCGTGAGCGCGTCCGCAGCGACGCGGACGACGACCTCCTGTCCGACGTCGAAGATCTCGTCGACGCGGCACCACACCGCCTGCTGCGATGGTGGTGGCAGGCGTTGCTGACCGCACGCCTGGGCCGCCGCCAACGAGCGCTCGAGATTCTCAGGGAATGCCGTCGAGGCCCGGTCCATCTCGATGCGGCGAGCCGCGGTGCGCTCGATCTGTTCGAACGAGCGATCGCCGACGACGACGTGTTCCTCGACAGCCCCGCCGCCGCCGACCCTCGCTCGCTCGGGGCCGACGCGACTGCGGGACCCGACCCGTTCTCGACCGTCGCTCCGGTCGGCATCCTCGACGCCACGGGAGTGGTCGCGTCGACGATCTCCGCGATCGATGACGGCGCGCGCACCGTGTCGGTGATGGCTCCAGCGGGAGGCGGCAAGTCGAGCCTGCTGCGTGCGATCGGCGAACGGCTCCCTCCATTGGGATGGCACTGCTTCACCACGACGTGTTCGCCGTCGGACATCGACCCGCTCGCGCCGCTCATCGATCTCGCGGCCCGACGAAGTGACCGGTCGGGCGACACCACGCCGCTGTCACGCGTGGGCGAATCGGCCGGCGACTACTCCACGGCGCTGCTCGCTTCGCTCACCGCTCCAGCGACGCGGCGTGTGCTCTTCATCGTCGACGACGTCCACTACGCGTCGCCCGAAGCGGTTGGCTGGTTGCAACGCCTCGCCGATGGAGCAGTCGACACACAGGGCCAGGTCGCCGTGCTGTTCGCGACTCGGCCGGGCGCACCGGCGAAGATCGACACCGAGGTCGAGATCGAACTTCCTCCGTGGGGCCGTTCGGCCGTCGAGGCATATCTCCACTCGTTCGCCGCCCCGGGGGCCTGGACGCACGGAGCGGCTCGGTGGATCGAGGTGCGGGCCGACGGCAATCCACTCTTCGTTCGCGAGTTGACCATCGACGCGCTCCGTCGGCTGCCGGATGACCCGGTCAACGTGGCGTTCGTCGAGCCCGATGTGGCATCGCTGGTCTCCGGACAATCGGGACTGCGCCTCGAGTCACTGCCCGAACGCCTCCGGCGGACCCTGATCACGGCTGCGACACTGGGCGAGCAGTTCCGGCGCTCCGATCTCGCTGCGCTGACCGACAACGTCACGCCGATGCTGGCCCTCGGCCACGCGCACGGGCTGATCGAACCGGTCGACACCGAACGGCATCGTTTCGTCCACCAACGCTTTCGCCAGTCCTTCCTCGACCTGCTCGACGCCGACGAACAGATCGCGCTCGCCCAGCGGGCGGCGACGGTCATCACCAACTCTGCCGATGCCGGTGATCGCCTCGCGGAGCTCGCAGAATTCGCCCGTACGGCATCGAGCCGCGACCCGGAACGAGCGATCGTCGCGACGGTCGCGCAAGCCGAGGCCGCGCTCGCCGAGCTCCGACTGGAAGAGGCGTTGAGCCTCGGGCGGCTCGCGATGCAGCTGATCGACGACGTCGAAGGACGCACATCGAGGTGGGCGTCGACCGCCGTGCTGGCCGGCGCCGCCGCCGTCGACACGGGTGACCCCGACGCTTCCGAGTTGCTCATCGCCGGCGGCATGCGGGCGATCGAACTCGAGGATCACGTGACGGTCGGCAACGCTTCGGCCCGGCTCAGCGAGCTGAGCCCCACGACGCGTGTCGGACAGGCCGATGCTGCGACGGACGCCTTGTTCCAGCACGCGTACCGGTACGTCACCGACCCTGCGCATCGGGCCATGGTGTGCCGTGGTGGCGCGTTCGCCTCGACGCTGGCCGACGACCCGGAGACCTCACGCCGGCTCTACTTCGAAGCCGACGAGTTGTCGCGCCGCGCAGGCGACCGCACCGTGCGTGCCGATGTGCTCGCCGCCGCCTACACGCCGTTGAGTCGTCCAGACGACGTCCCGCGTCGTCGCGAGATCGCGACCGAGCTGCATGCGCTCGCCACCGAGCTCGATCGCGCCGACCTCGCCTATGCCGCGCACCGCCTCGACTTCAGCCACGCCATCTCGTGGGGCTCGGGCGATCCCCGGGTTCCGATGGTGTCGATCGAACGCATTGCTGGGCGACTCGGTCAACGCAGCCGGAACTGGAGCCTCTATGCATACCGGGCGACGATCGCGCTGCTCGGCGGCGACACCGAGGAGGCCGAGCGGCTCGCGACGATGGTGCTCGGCGACGACGTCACAGCGAGCGAACAACTCAAGACCACGACCTACGGGGCGCATCTGTTCGCGATCCGCTTGCTGCAGGATCGCATGTCGGAACTCGACCCGCTGGTGCTCGGCCTGCTCGAGGATCAGCCCGATCTGATGATCTGGCGGGCCGTGCGGGTGGCCACCGCTGCCATCGACGATCCGTCAGCCGCTCGAGTCGCGTTCGACGACGTGTTCAGCGAGCACGAACACCGCATCCCCGAGAGCTTCACGATGCTCGCCGGGCTGGTCTACGCCGGCGAAGGAGCGTTGCGTCTCGGCGACTCCGGCCGGATGCGGATCATGATCGGGCATCTCACGCCCTACGAGGATCGATGGGGCTGGTTCAACGTCGGCAGTGTCGGACCCGTCGATCTGACGCTTGCGCGTCTGCACGCCGCCGTCGGCGCCGGCACCGAAGCTCGCCGCTGCGCCGTGCGGGGGCTCCGGTCGACGGTCCGGGTCGACGCACCGGCATACGCGGCCGGCTTCGCTCGTCTGTTGAGCGCGGTGCGATGACCGGCATCGTCCTGCATGTCGCCCCCGGTGCAGCGCTGACCGCCACCGTCGACGCCGGTCAGGTCGACCTCCGACCCAAGGAGCGGGTCGTTGCAGCGACGCTGGCGATGCACCATCCGAATCCGGTGACGTTGAGTCAGCTGATCGCCCTCGTCTGGCCGAACGATGCTCCTGCGACGGCGAAGCAGTCGATTCACAACCACCTCGCACGACTGCGGACAGCAGTCCCCGGACTCGTGGAGTCGACAGTGGCCGGCTACGTCCTCGGCAACGACGTCTCGATCGTGGTGGTCGACGCTGGGACGGCTCACGCCGACACCGCCGACACCGACTACCTGATCGAGTTCGCCGATCTGCCCGAGGTGCGTCGGCCTCGCGCCGAGTTCGTCCGGCGCCACGTCTCGGCGCGCCACCCCGACCCGACCGAGACCATGCGAAACGGGGGCGCACCCGATCTGATCGAACCACTCGAGGAGGCGGTCCGCCACGAACCCGGCGACGAGCGATCGTGGTGGCTGCTCGCCATTGCGACGACTCGGGTCGACGGCATCGCATCTGGCGGCGCCGTCGTCGAGCGCGCCCGACGCGCCCTGCGCGATGTCGGTCTCGGTCTCGGGCGGCGCCTCCTCGACCTCGACGGCATGCTCCGCGACGGCGTCGACGACGTCCACGTCCTGCTCCGAGACCCGTACGGCTCGTCGGGCGACACCGCGGTCGATCCCGTCGACGACCACATCACGGCGTGCCTCGCCGACGTACGTGCGATGTGGTCCGAGCACGAACGGTTCCTCGTCTGCGTACGCGGACCCGACGACGCACTGCGCAGAGCAGTCCTCGCACGCATCATCGACGATGGTCGAGCCAGCGGGTTCTCGACGGCATTCGCGCGGCACCTCCCCGGCGACGTCGGGCCGCCGACACTGCGATCGACGCATCGAGGGACGCGGCCGATCGTGATGGTCGTCGACGGCTTCGACCGGAGCGACGATCCGGTGACCTTGGCCAGACGCGTGGCAGGTCGACTCCCATCCGAGGCGGTTGGCTGGGTCGTCGCGGAGTCACCGGGTGCCGAGATCGGTGCCACGCTCCGGCTGACAGGTCTCGACGACACGACACCGACGCACGTCGTCGACGTGCCCACTCCCGCGGACGTCGACGGGCGGAGCGAGGGACGCTCACCGCTCGGTCGGGTCACACCGGGCACGCTGCATCTGATCCGCCTCCTGGCAGCGGTCGGCGAACCGATCGTTCCCGAGCACCTCACTCGCATCGCGCCGGGCGCGGCAGCCGCCGCCCTCGACGCGGCTCGCGCCGGGCTCGCTCGCGTCGATGCCGCCACCCACACGATCGATCTCACGAGCAACACCATCGCAACGGCCGCCCTCGACGGACTCGACGACGTCGGGCGCCGCTCGATGGCCGTCGACCTCCTCTCGTTGGAACTCCCGGCACTCGACGATGCTCGACGCCGCGAGCTGCGATCCCGTTGGTCCATCGAGGCGTACGGCGCTGATGACGACCGCACGATGAATTCGACGATCGAGGCTGCCGACGCCTTCGGTCTTCGGGGCGAGTACGACGCCGCTGCAGCGGTGATCCGCCGGACGCTCGAACCCATCGCCGCCGCACACGGCCGCTCAGCGCGTTGGTGTCGGCTCGCCATCCACGCCGGTCGTGCGATGTTGGCCGGCGGCGACACGACCGGCGACGCAGTGCTCGCAGAGGTCGTCGCTGCGGCATCCGACATCGGAGACGACGCGCTCGCCGCCGAGGCGACCCACGAGTGGTGCCGACTCGGCACCGCTGCAGGTGCAGGGAGCGTCGACGACGTCCGTCTGCAGGTGACGTCGGAACTGCTCGCCCGGCTGACGGCCCCGGCAGATCGCGCCAGGGTCGGTGCGGCCGCTGCGATGGTGCTGAGTCTGGCCGGCGAGCCCGAACTGCTCCGAGCACGCTTCGTCGGCGCGATGCACGACGCAACGGCGAGCAACGACCCAGCGGTCATGTCGGAGGTGCTCCCGTTGAGCTACATGTCGATGCCACTGCACTCCGACATCGAGGCGCGAACCGCCCATGCCGAGACCCTGTTGCAGCTGGCCTCGGCGCTCGACCGACCGGATTCGCGCTGGGAGGCACTACAGATCCGCTACTCGACGGAGTTGATGCGTGGGGATCCGGCATTCCGTGCGACGTTCGCCGAGCTCTGCGATGTCGTCTCGCAACTGCACGAGCGCAGCCGAGTGTGGGAGATGCACTACATCCGATCGAACATGGCGATCATCGACGGCGATCTCGAGCGGGCGCGACGCGAAGTGGACGAGTCGCTCGCGTTCGGCGGCCAGATCAACGACGAACGCGTGTCGGCGGTGTTCGGCGCCCACCACCTGATCGCGGCGATGGTCGACGGAACCGCCGCTGACCTGTTGGAGGCGCTCCGCGATCTGGCATCCGACCAGCCGGGCATCGGCGCCTGGCAGGCGGCCCACGCCGTCGCTGCCGCCGCCGCAGGTGAACGAGACGAGGCCGTCGATGCGCTACGGCGTGTGATCGACCACGACGACGTCAACCTGCCCCGCGATCCGGTCTATTCGGCCGGTCTGGTGGCATTCGGTGAGGCCGCCACAGCGACCGGCGACAGCGCATCGCTCACCATCGCCGATGCGCTGCTCGAACCGCTGACCGGGATGTGGTCGTGGTGTGGATCGTGCACGTTCGGGCCGATCGACCTGACGCGGGCACGTGTCGCCCTCTCGCTCGATGACCCAGCCCGAGCGGCACAGATCGCTGCAGACGCCGTGGTCACCTGCGCGGAGATGCGCGCCCCCGTCTTCGCCCGACAGGCCATCGACCTCCTCCTCGCCACCTCGACCTCCACCTCGAACCCGACCTCCACGTCCACGTCCATCTCGGGGTCGTGACCGTTGGCGGTCGTAGGGTCGACGGCATGGCTCTCGACGGAACGCTGGACGACGAACTGCTCAACAAGGTCACGTGGAAGATCCCGAACGCGCTGGCCTTGGTCGGCTCCGCGCACGACGGCGTGCGCAACGGGATGACCACGAGTTGGATCACACAGTTGTCGATGGAACCCGTGTTGATCGGCGTCGGCGTCGACAACGACGCAGTCACCCACGGGCTGATCTCCGAGAGCGGAGCGTTCTCGATCAACCTGTGGGATGCGGAGAACACACGAGTGTTCGTCAAGTTCTCCAAGCCGGCCAAGGACGACGGCGAAACGCTCAATGATCGAGCCGTGTCCACCTCGGTGACCGGTGCCCCGATCTTCGACGAAGCAATCGCATGGATGGACTGCGAGGTGCGCCACACGCTGGATCTCGGTACGCACACGCTGTTCGTCGGCGAGGTCGTGGCCGCGTCGATCAACGACGACGAAGCACGTCCGGCATCGATGTCGGACACGCGCATGAAGTACGGCGGCGTCAAGCGCCACTGAGCGCTCCGCACGGTGAGCGCACGACTGAGAGATGCGCGTCGAGAGCCGCTGGTGCCGGCGCGACGGGCTCCCTACTCGGCGATGCACGTGGTGTTGACGATCGCTCGGACCTCGTCGTCGCCCGGGCAGTCGTCGCCGGGGAGCTGGAACGAGTGGAACAGCTCGGAGTCGTGCGGCGATCGTACGGATCGGTCCGGCGAATCGCCCCGGTCGACGACGAGAGCCCGCCAGCACAAGCTGACGGGCTCTCGTTCTGTGTGGGCCGAGTAGGATTTGAACCTACGAAGGCATACGCCGGCAGAGTTACAATCTGCTTCCTTTGGCCGCTCGGACACCGACCCATTTGGTCCCCGTCCGTCAGACGTTCGATTCGAGACTCGCAGTGGTCTGTCGAACAGGGCTCCGAAAGCGTACCGCTCCCCATCTGCCGCGCCACGCGGATCTCGACCAGCCACCGCGACACGTTGCGGGTCTGCGGGCCGCGGTCGCGGGTCGCAGCAGCGAGTGCCCGCTACCGTTTCGGACATGGGAAGTTTCGACGTCGTGTCCGAAGTGGATGAGCAAGAAGTCAAGAACGCGGTCGACCAGGCACAGCGCGAGATCGCTCAGCGGTACGACTTCAAGAACACCAACTCCTCGATCGATCTGACGGAGCTGGTCATCACGATGGCGACTGCCAGCACGGATCGCCTCGATGCGCTGCGCATCGTCGTCGAGGAGAAACTGGTCAAACGGGGCGTGTCGCTTCGAGGCGTCGAGTACGGCGACGTGCAGGAAGCCTCGCAGAACACGGTCCGCCAGGTCATGACGATCGCGGTCGGCATCTCCTCGGAGAAGGCGAAGCTGATCAACCGCACGATCAAGGAAAAGGGCCCCAAAGGCGTCACGAGTCAACTGCAGGGTGATTCGATCCGGGTCAACGGCAAGAAGCGCGACGCTTTGCAGGAGACGATCGCGATGCTCAAGGCCGAGACCGACATCGGCATCCCGCTGCAGTTCCAGAACTTCCGCGACTGATCTGACCTGACCGATTCGTTTCGGTCGAGCGCTGGCCGTGGAGGAGTACGGGCCGCCGCGGACTCAGGAGCGTCGTGCGAGCACGAGCGCGAAATCGTTGTTCTCGTCGGCGAACACGTGGTCGCCGGCACTCGACGGCTGTCGGAATCCCGCGTCGGCGAGTTCGGCCACAACCCGCTCCGGACGGAACTTCGACGAGATCTCCACTCGGATCTCCTCACCCGCTCCGAGTTCGAGGTCGAGGTCGAGACCTTCGAGACGCGCGCTCATCGGCTCGTCCGCCCGCAGTCGCATGTCGATGCGTTCCTGCCGACCGTCCCAGAAGGGGACGTATCCGAAGTTGCCGACGTCGAGGTCGCCGTCGTACGTCGTATTGATGTTCGTCAGCGCATTGCGGATGAACGCCTCGGTGATGCCCTGGCTGTCGTCGTACGCGGCGATCAACCGGTCGACCGGTTTCACCTGGTCCATGCCGATCAGCACCCAGTCGCCCGGTGACAGCACGTCGCCGAGGGCCCCGAGGAACGCACGACGCTCCTCGACGTAGAAGTTGCCGAGCGTCCCGCCGAGAAACATCACGAGCTTCGGCCCGGACGACTCGACGTCGCCGAGCCGGTGCAGGTCCCTGGTGAAGTCGCCGACAACCGGCGCGATCTCGATGTTCGGATGCCTGCCGCTGAGCATCTCCGCAGCGTCGAGCACGGTCTGTTCGCTCACGTCGAGCGGCACGAACCGCTCGATGAGTCCGTGCGCGGTGAACGCGTCCAGCAGCGTGCGGGTCTTGTCGCTCGTGCCCGAACCCAGCTCGATCACGGTCGTGGCTTCGGTGATCTCTGCGATCGCTGCGGAGTGATCGGTGAGGATCTGTCGCTCGGTCTCGGTCTGGTAGTACTCGGGCACACCGGTGATCTGCGAGAACAGCTCGCTCCCGCGGTCGTCGTAGAGCCAGCGAGGCGGCAACGTGCGCGGCAGCCGGGTGAGGGCGTTGCGCAGCTCGAGTGCGGTCTCGTCGAGTCGTCGTGTCTCGGTCATGATTCTGTGCTCTCCATGTGAGGTTCGTGCCTGGCACGAACCCGACGGTCAGTCGCGGGCGAGGCGGAGTCCGCCGAGGTGCCAACGCGTGTGCGGGTGGAAGAAGTTGCGGTAGGTGGTCCGGGTGTGTCCGGGCGGGGTGAGCGCACCGCCGCCGCGCATCACCTGCTGGCCCGACATGAACTTGCCGTTGTATTCGCCGATCGCTCCGTCAACGGGCCTGAAGCCGGGATACGGCTGATAGGCGGACGACGTCCACTCCCATGTGTCACCGAACAGTTGACGCATGCCGCCCGTCGCTGGTCCAGCCGACGACGGGTGGAACGAGAAGTCACCGTTCCGCTCGTCGAGGAAGCCTGTGGTCGCCGAGGAGCGACCGAGCGTGCGAGCTGCGTGTTCCCATTCGAACTCGGTGGGCAATCGAGCGCCGGACCAGGTGGCGAAGGCGTCGGCTTCGTAGTGGGAGACGTGGCACACCGGTTCGTGCGGATCGATGTCGCGCATCCCGGTCAGAGTGTGGATCCACCAGGCGTCGATCTGGTCGGGGTTGCGACGCCAGTAGAGCGGTGCGTCCCACGACTCGGCCTTGGCGCGATACCAGCCGTCGGACTTCCACAGCTCGGGTCGGTCGTAGCCACCGTCGGCCATGAAGGCGAGCCAGTCCCCTGCGGTGACGAGGCGGTCTGCGAGCTCGAAGTCGTAGAGCCGAACTTCGTGAGCGGGCCCTTCGTTGTCGAACGAGAACCGGTCGGGGAGCGTGCTGCCGGCGTCGGCGAGACCGATCTGGACGATGCCGCCGTCGAACTCGATGAAGGAGGCAGCGCCGGGATCGACAGCGGGCGCGACACTGCGGTCTGCGTATGCCGGGCCGACCGCCGGGTTCATCGACAGCACGTGCTTGATGTCGATCATCAGCAGCTCTTGGTGTTGCTCCTCGTGATGCGTTCCGAGTTCCACGATGGCGAGTTGCTCGTCACTCAGGTCACCGCGCTCGAACAGCTCACCGATCGCGGCGTCGACATGACGGCGGTAGGCCGTGACCTCGGCGAGCGACGGGCGGGTGACCAGTCCGCGGCTCGGCCGTGGATGTCGTGCACCCACGGCGTCGTAGTAGCTGTTGTAGAGGAAGCGGTACTCGGGACGGTCGGCCGGGTCGCCGCTCGTGCCGTCGGCCCCGAGCACGAACTCGGCGAAGAACCAGGACGTGTGGGCTCGATGCCACTTGGTCGGGCTGGTGTCCTCCATCGACTGCACGACCTGGTCCTCGGCCGACAGCGGATCCGCCAGCCGCTCGGTGCGCGCACGCACGTCCGCGAAGCGGCGCGAAAGTCGATCCGGGTCGAGCCGGTTGGAAGTCGTCGATGCGCTGGTCGCAGTCATGTCATGAATACAACACCGACGCCCGCCCTGATGTTCCGCGCACACGAGGATGTGCGCCAAAGTCACCAGAGATGCCAGCAACGCGAAACGAGCAGGGATGAGGGGCCACCAGCACGAAGTTGCCGCCGCCAGGGTCTGAAAGCGAGGAAGGGAGCGACGCGACCGGCCGCGGAGCACTGAAGGTGTGCGAGGTGCGGTGGGTTACCTTGCACTGCATGAAGATCGGTGTACTCATCTTTCCGACGGACCAAACGATCGATCCGATCGAGCTCGCGAAGGAGGCAGAGGCGCGAGGCTTCGAGTCGCTCTGGTTCCCCGAGCACTCCCACATCCCGACGAGTCGGGTCACTCCCTGGGGTGGGAACGAAGGCGCGCCGCCACTGCCCGAGTTCTACTGGCGCACGCACGACCCGTTCGTGTCGCTCGCTGCGTGCGCAGCCGTCACGAGCGAGATCAAGCTCGCCACCGGGATCTGTCTCGTCGCGCAGCGCGACCCGATCCACACCGCCAAGGAGGTGGCCAGCCTGGATCGCATCTCGAAGGGGCGGTTCCTGTTCGGCGTCGGGTACGGCTGGAACAAGGAGGAGATGGCCCACCACGGCACCGTCTACACCGAACGACGCGACATGCTCCGAGAGAACATCTTGGCAATGCAGCAACTGTGGACCGAGGACGAAGCATCGTTCGACGGTGAACACGTGCAGCTGTCGTCGTCGTGGTCCTGGCCGAAGCCGACGCAGGAGGGTGGTCCCCCGGTGATCCTGGGTGGCGACGCCGGCCCGAAGACCGCGGCGCACATCGCTGAGTTCTGCAACGGTTGGATGCCGATCGGCGGCCGCCATCCGCTCAAGAACTGGCAGAAGATCGTCGACGCGTGCGACGCCATCGGACGCGACCCGGAGACGATCGAGCGAGGCGTGTTCGGTGCGTTCCCGACGGAGGAGAAACTGACGGAGATGGCTGGCACCGGCATCTCGCGCGGCGTACTCGGACTTCCGCAGGGACCTCGCGACGAAGTGATGGCGAAACTCGACGAGTACGCCCCGCTGGTCGCTGCACTCGCCGACGCCTGACCCACTTCGCCACGTGGTGTTCGACGGCTCGAAACATCGACGACACGTCGCCGCACGACGATGGTTCCATGCATCCGTACATCGTCGCCATCGATCACCCGAGCCTGATGTCGCTCGTCGGCCCGTTCGTCGCTGACCTCCGCCAGGAGTCGCGTCGATTCGGGCGGGTGGATGCAGCGAACCCGAAACCGTTCCCGTCGCTGGTACGAAAGGTCACCGACCCCTCCCGCACACGCTTCGGGATCATGAGCGAGCATGGGCTGATCGCGATGGCGTCGCTCGCCCGGGACGGCGAGATCTCGATGGCTGTCACCGCAGCGCATCGAGGAGCAGGGCACGGCACGAAGCTGCTCGTGCACGTCATCGAGACGGCGGAGCGCGCACACTTCGGTCGGATCTTCATGACGTCGAGTCGACGCAGCCGGCCGATCTCCCAACTCGGCGACCGACTCGGCTGGACCGCGGTCGACGTCGCTCCCGGTCGCCTCGACCTCATCCTCGACCTCCCTCGCCGACGCTCGGCGTAGGTCGCGGACGGCCGCGTCGAGGCACATCGTTCCGGTCCATGGAACAGCTGACTGTCCGGACTCCTGCAGCCGTCGATGCGTCCGAGATCGGCCGGTTCTCTCGCCGGTGCGAACCGACCCGTGGACAGATGATCTGATCGGGCCGGACCTGAAGACGGGTGATGTCCGGGTGTGGTTTCCCGGACATCACCCGGACGCATCAGTGGTGCGGTTGTGCGTCAGCCGTCGGTATCGGTGTCGCTGTCGGTGTCGCTGGCATCGTCTCCGTCGTGTTCGTTCTCGACGTCGTCGTCATCGTTCTCGTCATCGTTCTCGTCGTCGTCGGCTTCGACGTCGAGCACCGTCGCGTTGCCGGCGTCGACCTTGACCTCGACGGTCGTGCCGTCCGCTCCGACGATCTCGAATTCCCACACGACGCTGCCGTTCTCGTTGCCGAGCTCGGTTTCGGTGATGTCACCGGGGAACTCGGCGACGGCGACTGCTGCGGCGTCGGACTCCGAAACGGTGGCGACTTCTTGCAGTCGGGCGGCTTCGTCGGCTTCGGACTCGTCCTCGACGTCGTCGATCTGGATCGATCCGTCGAGTTGAGGGTCCTGTTCCTCCACGTCGTCGGTGTCAGCGTCGGTCTCGATCTCGGCGTCGGTCTCGGTCTCGGTCTCTGCCGGAGGCGCTTCGTCGTTGGTGGCGGCAGCGATGCCGAAGCTGCCGGCACCGACTCCGACGAGGGTGGCGATGCTGATGGCAAGTGTGCGAGTGGTTCTCATGGGGAGGTCCGTTCTGGTTGGTGGGTGGAACGGTGTCGATCGTGCCGGATGCTCCTGAATGGACGCCTACAGTGCCTGACAGCGTGTTCAGGTCGGACGCCGTGAGCGCCCGCTGTCGGTTGTCAGGAAACGTTCAGAGGTCGCGGCGACACTGTGCGCCGTGACGGTGAATCGCATCTGGGTCAGGATCGTGAGGCGATGAAGGTGCTGATGGTCGAAGACGACACCGAGATCGCGTCGTTCGTCAAGCGTGGCCTCGAAGCCGATGGTTTCCGCGTGGACGTGGCCGTCGACGGCGTTCAAGGTCTGTTCATGGCAACGGAGTACTCCTACGATCTGATCGTCCTGGACCTGATGCTTCCCCGCAAGAACGGATTCGTCGTCTGTGCCGAGCTTCGAGACGCCGAGGTGTGGACACCG
Organism: Ilumatobacteraceae bacterium; assembly: GCA_963797925.1. GTDB lineage: Bacteria > Actinomycetota > Acidimicrobiia > Acidimicrobiales > Ilumatobacteraceae > Ilumatobacter_A. The sequence goes on from CAWCQZ010000005.1 coordinate 1,063,654, forward strand.
GTGCTGATGCTCACGGCGAAGGACGGTGATCTCGACGAGGCCGAGGCACTCGACACCGGCGCGGACGACTATCTGACCAAGCCGTTCTCGTTTCCGGTGCTCGTCGCCCGACTCCATGCGTTGGCTCGTCGCGCCGGCACCCCTGCTGTCGCTCAGGCAACCGCTGGAGACCTGCGTCTCGATCCGGTCCTCCATCGGGTGTGGCGCGGTGACATCGAGGTGCAGCTGTCTGCACGCGAGTTCGATCTGCTCGAGTACCTGATCCGACGTCACGGACAGGTGCTCACGAAGGACCAGATCATCGACAGCGTCTGGGACATCAGCTTCGACGGCAACCCGAACATCGTCGAGGTGTACGTCAGCCGCCTCCGCCAGAAGATCGACGCTCCCTTCGGGCGTCACGCCATCGAGACGGTGCGCGGCATCGGCTACCGCTTGGCGGACGGTGGTGGATAGCCGGTTCTGGCGGCGTCTGCCTGGTGCCGGGAGCGTGCGGGTACGCCTCACGGCCCTCGCGGTCGCGCTCACCGTGTCGGCGGTCGTCGCCGGGAGTCTCGCTCTGTTGTCGAACCAGAGAACGACGCTGACATCGACGATCGACGACGCCCTGCAGGTGCGCGCCGACGGCCTCGAAGCCGTCCTCGCCGACACACCGGTCGAGCCGACGCTTGCGAACCGCACCGACGGCGACGCGGTCGTCCAGATCATCGGGCCAGACGGGGCCGTGCTGTCGGCCACCGACAACGTCTCGGGCGAGGCCGCGATCGTCGACCCCCGCACCACACCCGGCGACGAGATCCGCACGATCACGGTGCCACCCATCGATGCCGCCACCTTCCGAGTCCTGACTCGAACCATCGACACCGACCGCGGCCCCGCCACGTTGGCGGTCGCCACCCGTTTCGACGCGATCACACAGAGCCTGACCACGCTGACCCGCAGCCTCGCCGTCGCCGTCCCGCTGTTGGGTCTCCTCGTCGGCATCATCAGCTGGATCGTCATCGGCCGCACCCTGCGGCCCGTCGAGACGATCCGCCGCGAGGTCGACACGATCGCGACGACGAACCTCGATCGACGAGTGCCCGCTGGTCGCAGGGACAGTGAACTCGGCCGCCTCGCCAACACCATGAACGGCATGCTCACCCGAATCGAGCGCGGACACCATCGACAACAACAGTTCGTCGCCGACGCGTCACACGAGCTGCGCAGCCCACTCACCCGGATGCGCGGGCACCTGGAGGTCGACCAGAGAACCGACGCCGACCGCACGCAACTCGCAGCCACCCACGTCAAGATCCTCGACGACCTCGCTCACCTCGAAGCGCTCGTCGACGATCTGCTCGTCCTCGCACGACACGACGAAGCGGCGCCGCTCGCCCGAGCCGAACCCGTCGACCTCGACGACATCGTGCTCGCCGACGTCGACAAGCGCCGATCCGTCAGCAGTGTCGTCTTCGACACCGGTCGAGTGTCGGGCGCACAGGTGACCGGCGACCCCAAACAGCTCGCCAGAGCGATCCGCAACGTTCTCGACAATGCCGAACGACACGCCGCCACGACCGTCGAGATCCACGTCAGCGAACCCACCGCGGTGTCAGCTCGGATCGTCATCCACGACGACGGCTCCGGCATTCCGACCGAGATGCACGACACGTTGTTCGAACGGTTCCGACAAGTCGATGACGCTCGAAGCCCGACCCGCGCCGGGACCGGACTCGGACTCGCGATCACCCGCGCCATCATCGAACGCCACCACGGCACGATCGCATTCGACCGCGAAACGACCCGAGGCGCCCGACTCGTCATCACACTGCCACGAGCGACCCCCGCGGCAACGAAACGACCCACCGAACCCGACCCCGAAGAGCGCCGCAGCCAACGACCTCACCGCTCCATGTCGACGGAGCTCTGACGGACCGGCCACCGCTCGACGGCTTCATCTCTGCGCTTCGGGTGGCGGCCTCCGGAGGGTCAGGGTGCTCCGGAGGGTCAGGGTGCGATGGTGGGGTCGGTGACTCGTCCGATGAACAGCACGGTCCCCGCGCCACGATCTCTGATCGCGTAGAGATAGGGCTGGTTGATCGTGACGGTCGGTCCGTGCGAACCTTCCATGACGCCGCCGGTTGCGGCGGCGGCGCGGGTGCCTTCTTCGTCGACCTCGATGAACGCTTCGTGCTCGACACGATCGAGCACGAGTCCGCCGCCGTCGACCATTCCGGAGAAGTCGGCGCCTGGGCCGAACGCCGTCGGCATCCCCATCGCCGCGAGCGTGTCGTTGAGCGTCAGGTGCGTTCGTGCCGACCATTTCGGCAGGGAGAGATGGATCCCACCGTCGGTGATCGAGTCGAAGACGCCGGTCAGCGATTCGGTGGTCAGGTTCGCTTCGAACTCGGCCAGGTCGTCGGGCATCACCACGACCATCGACAACGCGCCGCCGCCGTAGGGCAACTCGACCGCCTGATAGTCCTCGGTGACCGCCGACGGGAGGAACTCGTCGTAGTGCATCGTCGCAACATCGACCGTCGAGCCGTCGCCACGAGTGAAGGGTTGGTCGCTGGTGGCTGCGGGGTCGAAGGGGAACTCCCATGGTGCGTCGAGCGCGATCGCGTTGACGAGCACCATGACCGTCGACGCGTCGAGCGAGTCCTGCGGGAACAGTTCGGGGATCAGGTCGTTGGTCTGGTCCTCGACCCATCCGTTGATGACGTGGCGCTCGGCGTCGGGGTCGTCGGCGAAGTCGGCCTCGGCGAGCGGTGAGCCGTACACACCGGTGAGCACATCGAGATAGTCGTCACGCAACGCGAGACCCGGCACGGTCCACACCTTGTTGCCGGCAGTCCACGTCGTGGGGCTGCCGGCTGTGCGGGCGTCGAGCGTCAAGTCGTAGGCGTTGATGCCCTCTTGCCACCCGGCGAGGTCATCGGCGTGGAGCACTGTTGCCATCTCGGCAGCGGTGTCGCCACGGGCTCCGGCGTAGATCATGCCGAGCGTGAAGGTGACGCTGTACGGGCTGACGACCACGTTGCCGGACTCGCTCGACGACACCGAGGTGTAGAGGTCGGTGGCGAAGTCGTTCATCGCAGCGACGGCAGCGGTGGTGTTACGTCCGTCGGCATCGATGTCCACCGATCGTTCCGTGAGACTCCCGTACCGCAGCGACAACTCGCCGGTCTGCGGTTCGGTGTTGTCGACGATCGACGAATCAGGAACGGCGGACCCGTCGCTGGTGGCCTCGCTGCCGACCGGCGAGTCTCCACCGGACCCGCACGCTGCGGCGGCGACCATCGAGACACCGACCAGGAGAACACGAACACGACCCATACAGATCAGACGCTACGCGCAGACCTCTGGTTCCCGAAGCAAACGAAAACGGTCCGGCGGGAAGCGTCTACGGTTCGATCATGCGATTCCGACGCAAGGAGTGGGACGTTCCGATGCCAGCGGAGTTGGCGGCGTACTGGACGGCATGGAACGAGTCTGATCTCGACCAGATCCGAGATCATCTCGTCGCAGCCGTCACCACCGACGTCGAGTGGAACGATCCACGCGATTCGTTTGTCGGCATCGATGAACTCGAAACTGCGGTGCGTCGACTCCGAACCTCGAAACCTGGATATGCCTTCACGATCGTGTCCGAGATCGACCGACACCATGATCGCCTTCGCTACCGGTGGGACATGGCTCGCAATGACCGCACGCTGATGGAAGGGCTCGACATCGTCACCCTGCACCCCGACAGCGGACTCGTCGAGCGTGTCGACGGCTTCTTCGGCCACCCCACACCCCTCTCCGGTTCCAGCAGTGGGATTCCCGAGCCACTCAGACCGGCAACGAACAGGTAGATCCTGGGTCGATACACGGCGGACGTTCGGGGGGGCAAAGGCGCTCTCGGCTGCTGTCGAGTGCGTCGACGATCTGACGGGCGCAGGTCCGTGACCTGGGCAAACGCAGTCCTCCGAACTCTGGAGTACCCCTGTGTTTGAATGGACACCATGACCCGACAGGCGTTCGCAACGTGCGTGGAGGAGATGGCTGAACGTGCCGATCCAACACCCGCCGTCGACGCCGCCACGCGTGCGATGCGACGGCTTCGAGCGACGCAGTTGGACGAGGTCGATGCTGTCGTCAATGGCGCCTCGTTCTATGCGAACGGGTTCCGATCGGCGACCGACTGGCTGATGGTCACCACTCGCGAAGGCGTCGGGTTCTGCAAGCTCACCCTTCACCTGGCCGACCGCCTGCAACGCATGCCGGTCGTCAAGGCCGCCTTCGCCGACGGCGAACTCGCCGAATCGTCGCTGCGCCTGTTGGCAGGTGCATGGACCGAGTCTGTTGCCGACGTGTTCGCGCGTGACGAACAGATGCTGTGCGGATGGGGGACGTCGATGCCCCATGCCGACTTCAAGATGGTGCTCGACACGTGGCGGATGCACGCCGACCCGGATCGCGAAGCGACAACCGCCCAGGAGCAGTTCGACTCACGTGCGGTGCACGTGTCGAAGCTCATGGACGGCGTCGGCGTCATCGACGGCAAGCTGGACCCCGAAGGCTTCGCACTGTTGCGCGAAGGCATCCGCCTGTACGCACAGCCGGCCGAGGGCGAGACCCGCTCGGCTGCACAACGCCGTGCCGACGCATTGGTGACGATTGCCGCGTCTGGCCATCGAGAACCATGCTCCGGTGCCGGGCAAGAAGCGCCGCAAGCCAAAGGTCGTCGCCACCGCCGCGTACGACGACCTCGTCTCCGAGTGGCACACCGAACACTGCGATGACGCGACCACGACAGGCGATCTCGTCGGTGGAGGCGACTCCGAGCCGGACGCACCGGCGCCACGCCCACTCGGTGGGGCGCTGGACACGGACATCGACCGCACGATCATCTCAGCCGAGGCGGTCCGCCGCATGGCGTGCGACTGCAGCATCCACCGCTACATCACCAACCCACTCGGCACGGTCATCGACTACGGACGAGCGTCACGAGTTGTCAGCGACACCCACTGTTCGACACCTTGCTGATCCGCGACCACGGCTGTCGTTGGCCGGGCTGCGGCATCCCCGCCGGCGGCTGCGACGCACACCACGCCACCCACTGGCTCGACAACGGACCAACCGAACCCGACAACCTCGTGCTTGCTGTGCTGGTTCCACCACCACCTGCTGCACGAGCAGCACTGGAGTATCGAGCCCCTCGGGGGCGGACACTTCAACCTGAACAATCCGCACGGCGGCGCACAACTCCTGCGCCCGCCTCTCGTCGGCCTCGCCCTCCCGCACGACGCACCGACGCTGACCCTGTCGTCCGACGTCGAATGACGGGCGCGAATGCGCCGCGACCGCGTGACGCTCGGCGCACGACCGCCGGCTCGCGACGCGAGAGGCATCTCACCCGTAACCTGAACGGGCTTCGAAACCACGGGGCACCAGACGGGGCGAACGTGCTCCACATCAAACGGAGCAACTGTGCTCCAAAGGGATCGAAGCCATGTCAGAGAACACCCAGTCCGACCATTCCTCGACGTCCACGTCCCACGACGACGCAGCCGGTGAAGCGATCGCCGAGATCCCGCACGCCGACACCTTGTTCGACGCCGACACCCCTGACGTCACCACGCTCGCCGATCTGCCGGCGCCGACGAGTGCCTCGGCAACCGACTTCGTCGCCCCGGGAACTTCGCCCGACGTGGCTCCGAGCACCGACGACACCGTCGAGATGACCGCGCCCGAGCCCGACGCGATCGACAAGCTGCTCGCCGCCCACGAGCAGCTCACCGACGGCAGCCTGCCCGGCGTCATCGTGGAGAACGACATCGCTGAGGATGACCTCACGAAGAGCGACATCGTCGAGCAGGACGTCGTCGAGAGCCGAGGTGGCATCGACCATCAGCCGGCTGACGTCGATGCCGCACTGATCGGCGAGGCCGACACGGAAGCCGTTGCGACCGAGGCTCCTGCGACCGACGACTCACCCGCACCCGAGACTCCGGCAAGCGACGACAGCAGCGACAGCAGCGACAGCGATGACGATGACAGCGACGATGACGACGAGCCGGAGAACGACGGTCCGGTCACGTTCGCCGACCTGGGCCTGTCCGACGATCTGCTCGCACAGCTGACCAAACTCGGCTACGAGCACCCCACGCCGATCCAGGCAGAGTCGATTCCGCCGCTGCTCGACGGCTTCGACGTGCTCGGTCAGGCCGCCACCGGCACCGGCAAGACAGCGGCATTCGCGCTCCCGATGCTCGACCGCGTCGTCAGCATGAAGCAGTCGAAGTTGCCGTTCGGGCTCGTACTCGTCCCGACCCGTGAACTGGCCAACCAGGTCGCCGAGGCGATCAAGGAGTACGGAGCAACCGGCCGTGTCCGCATGGCCGCGCTCTTCGGCGGCACCAACATCGGGCCGCAGTTCAGCCTGCTCAACGCCGGCGTCGACATCGTGATCGGCACCCCGGGCCGTGTGCTCGACCACCTGAAGCGCGGCTCACTCGACCTGTCGAACTGCGGCATGGTCGTGCTCGACGAAGCCGACGAGATGCTCGACATGGGCTTCGCCGAGGACCTCGAGTCGATCCTGGACGCCGCTCCCCCGGAGCGTCAGACCGTGTTGTTCTCGGCCACGATGCCGAACCGCATCGACTCGATCGCCACACGCCAGTTGAACGACCCGGTGCGCATCAGCATCCAGCGGGCGTCCGGTACCGAAGGCACCACCCCGAAGGTCACCCAGCGCGCCTTCCTGTCGCACCGTGCACACCGGGCCATGGCGCTGGGCCGCATCCTCGACATGGAAGCTCCGGAAGCAGCGATCGTGTTCTGTCGCACCCGCGGTGACGTCGACGAACTGACCGACGTGATGAACGGCCGCGGCTACCGCGCCGAGGCACTGCACGGCGGAATGAGCCAGGACCAGCGTGACCGAGCAATGGGTCGCTTGAAGAGCGGCGTCGCGACGCTGCTGATCGCCACCGACGTGGCGGCACGCGGCATCGACGTCGACCACCTCTCCCACGTCATCAACTACGACATCCCGCAGACCACCGAGGCGTACACGCACCGCATCGGCCGTGTGGGCCGCGCCGGCCGTGAGGGCATCGCGATCACGCTCGGCGGCCCGAAGGACCACCGCAAGATCACGAACCTGTCGCGTTTCACGAAGCAGGAGATCAAGATCGAGAAGGTGCCGTCGGTCAACGACCTGACGATGCGCCGCATGAAGAAGACCGGCGAAGAGGTCGCCGCGAAGATCGGCGACGCCGAGTCGGCCGATCTGTATCGCTCGATCGTGGAAGGCCTCACCGCCGACCACGACCCGATCGACGTCGCCATCGCTGCGGTGCGCCTGGCCCATGAATCTGCCGGCCGCACCACCAAGGAAGAAGAAATTCCTGACGTCAGCGAACAGTCGGGCAAGGGTCGCAACGACCGCGGTGACCGTCGCGATCGGTACGACCGCGACGATCGCGGTGACCGCGGCGGTCGCTTCGAGAAGAAGGGGCAGGGCCACCGGGGCCAGCGCGACAGCCGTGGTGGCGGCGACGACAACCGTGCGGTCCGCAACTCCGACGGCAGCCATCGCGTCGAGGCGGGATTCGTCAGCCTGCAGTTCAACCTCGGCCGTTCGGCGGGTCTGCGCCCCGGCGATCTCGTCGGCGCGATCGCCAACGAGGCGAACATGCGCGGCAGCGAGATCGGCGCGATCAAGATCAACGACAAGTCGGCGTTCGTGCAGGTGCCCGAGCAGCAGGCCGGCAAGATCCTGCGCAGCCTCGAAGGCGCCAAGATCCGCAACAAGCCGGTGCGTGTCCGCCGCGCGAACAACGAATCGAGCTGACCGGTCTGGCAGTCTGATCCCCTATGGGGACCACTGCACCACTGCCGAAGAACCACGCCGACGTCACGGTCGACGGGGTCACGAAGTCGATGGCGTACTTCGACACCGGGCCCCGTGCGGACTCGGAGCGCACGATTCTGTTCCTCCACGGGAACCCGACGTCGTCGTATCTCTGGCGCAACATCGTCCCGCACGTGCGGAACCTCGGCCGGGTCGTCGCTCCCGATCTGATCGGCCAGGGCGACTCCGACAAGCTGGACGACACCGGCCCCGACAGCTACACGTTCGTGGAGCACCGAGCGTGGCTCGACGCACTGCTCGACTCGCTCGACCTCGGTGACCAGGTCGTGCTCGTCATCCACGATTGGGGCTCGGCCCTCGGCTTCGACTGGGCACACCGCAACCCGGACCGGGTGGCCGGAATCGCCTACATGGAAGCCATCGTCGCGCCGATCCCGTCGTGGGACGACTGGCCGCCGAACGCTCGCGGCATCTTCCAAGGGTTGCGATCCGACGCCGGGGAGGAACTCTGCTTGGACAAGAACCTGTTCGTCGAGGCAATCCTGCCGAACGCGATCATCAGCGGCCTCACCGCCGACGAGATGGAGGTGTACCGCGAGCCGTTCGCCGAGGCCGGCGAGGGTCGTCGGCCGACGCTGACCTGGCCGCGCCAGATCCCCATCGAGGGTGAGCCCGCCGACGTCGCCGAGATCGTGCAGGGCTACGCCGACTGGATGAACACCAACGAGATCCCGAAGCTGTTCATCGACGCCGACCCCGGCTCGATCCTGATCGGCCACCAGCGAGAGTTCTGCCGTGGCTGGCCGAATCAGACCGAGGTCCGCGTCGTCGGCATGCACTTCGTCCAGGAGGACAGCCCCGACGACATCGGCGAGGCCATCGCCGCCTGGCTGAAGTGAGAACGGGTCGCTGCCTCTGCGGTGCCGTGACGTGGTCGACCGATGCGGACGTTCGCAGTGTGCTCGAGTGCCACTGTGAGCGGTGCCAGCGCCTGACCGGCAATTACATGGCCGCGACCGCCGCTCCGACGAACGAACTCGTCATCGTCGGCGACACGCTGCGCTGGTACTCCCCCGCCGACGACCCGAACGTCGGCTACGGGTTCTGCTCGTCCTGCGGTTCGACACTGTTCTTCCGCTCCGGGCTCCTCGACGGCACCAACACGATCACCTCGATGTGCGCGGGCTCCATCGACGGTCCGTCGGGGTTGCACACGTCCGAGATCTGGTTCGCCGACAACGCCGGCGACCACGTCCGGCTCGACACGTCGATCACACGCTACGCGGCCGGACCTACTGGAAGCTGACGAACATCGGGACCGGGTCGTTCTCCATCGTCTCGGCCGGCGTCGGCGTCGGCTCGTCCTCGTCGTAGAAGTTCTTCCAGCCGACCACCGCACCCGGCGGCAGATCGGAGGTGACCCGCTCGTAGGTCCCGCGTTTGAGCGTGAGGTCACCGAATCCGTCCATGTGGATGACGATCTGGACGTTGTCCGTGCCACGGATGTCGGTCTTGTCCGAGATCATCGAGTCAGCGAACTGGTGCACGATCAACATCTTCGGTGGCAGGTCGTTCGCTTCGATCAGGCGATCCAGGTAGTCGACCGTCTTGTTCACCTCGTCGCCGGAGACGGTGCCGATCTGGCCGCCCTTGGGCACCTCGTTCGGGCCGACCCGCCATTCCGGATCGAGCGCGACACTCACGTGGGGCTCGAGCAGCACGGTCTCGAACTCGGTGATCTGCGACGGGAATCGTTGGCGTCCGGACTGCAGGTCGAGCACGACGTGGAAACCTGCGTCGTCGGCGGCATCGATCCACGGCTGCAACTGAGCAGTCGGTGTCTCATTCGAGTAATCACGATCGTCGCCAGCCTCGAACGAGGCCACCGATGCGATGATCTCGAACGTCGGCACGACGGTCGGGCCGAACCCTTCGTAGTCCGCTGCGACAATGGCAGCCCGTTCGACCGAGTCCGCCGCATCCTGCTCCCCGAGTACGCCCAGGCGGCCCGTGCCGATCGACCCGTAGAGCGCCACGTACAGAGCATCGCTGTTGTAGCCGTGGTGGATCGGGCGGCTCGCTGTCTCCGACGCTGACGGGTCGACCGCTGTGGCGACCGGGCGGTCCGTGGCGATCCCGTCGTCCGCCGCCCCTTCGGCGACGTCGTCGACTGCCGTGTCACCACCGGAGACCACGACGACGGCGACCACCGCGAGCACGACGAGCGACACCGCTGCCGCCCCGAGAATCGGCGCGCCGACGCCCGTAATTCGGTGGCGCGTCGGGCGGACGGGACGACGAGCGCGTCGGCGGTCGGCGCAGATTTCTCGTCGTCGAATCGTCGTCGGGCGGGACTTCACCGTGCTGTCTCATCGTCTGGTCACACGCTCGACGATCGCCGGCGTTCCTCGTCTCCCCACTCGGTCCACGTCTCGACGCTACGACAGATCCATGATCATCGCGTCGCGAAGGTGCCGATCCGCCCAAACGGGTGAGACCCAACCTCCCCACTGTTCACGGCGGATCGCCGGGTCCCTGACACCCGATCTCGCCCGTGCGGCTACGGTCAGCGAGATGGACGAAGCAACACAGATGCAGGTCGAGTGGACCACCGTGATCGACGGAATCGACTTCGGTGAAGGCCCGCGCTGGCACGACGGGCGACTGTGGTTCAGCGACTTCTACCAACAGACCATCTCGTCGGTCGAAATCCACGCCGACGGCTCCGGCACCCGGCACGTCGAGTTGCACTACGACGGCCGGCCGTCCGGGCTGGGTTGGCTTCCCGACGGTCGCCTGCTGTTCGTGTCGATGCTCGACCGCAAGGTCATGCGTCAGGAAGCCGACGGCTCCGTCGTGGAGCACGCCGATCTGTCCGTCGTCGCCGGCGGCCACTGCAACGACATGGTCGTGTCGTCGACCGGCATCGCCTACGTCGGCAACTTCGGATTCGATTTCGAGGCCGGCGACGCTCCGACGACGACGACGCTCGCTGTCGTCCACCCCGACGGCCAGGTACAGGCCGACTCACACGGGTTGCTCTTCCCGAACGGCGCCGTGCTCAGCCCGAGCGAGAGCACGCTGATGGTCGGCGAAACGTTCGGCGGCCAGTACACGGCGTTCACGATCGACGACAAGGGACTGCTCACCGAGCCACGCGTCTGGGCCACCGTCGACGGCACCGCTCCCGACGGATGCACGCTCGACGAGGAGGGCGGTATCTGGTTCTCCGACGCGGCCGGCAAGCAGATCGTCCGCGTCATCGGGTCGGGCGACATCGACGACCCGTCGACGATCCGCATCGGCACGCCGAACAACACCTACGCCTGCATGCTCGGCGGTGACGACGGCCGCACACTCTTCGTGTTCCTCTGCGACGATGCCAGCCCGGACGTGGCGTCCGGATCCGCCACCGGGTCGATCATCAGCACCCGCGTCGACGTCGCCCACGCGGGTCTGCCGTGACTCCTACAGGACTTTCTGGCCGTACATCTCGCCGAGTGGGTCGTTGATCAGTTCGAGGCGTTCGCCGTCGGGGCCCACGAAGTAGAGGGACGTCTCGCCGACCAGGAACGTGTCGACGCCGGCACCTTCGAGCTTCGCCTTGAGGCGGTCCCAGTTGTCCGGTTCGACGGAGATCGCCAGGTGGTGATGGCCACCCAGCACCTCGGCGTACTCCTCCAGACCCAGGCCGGGGAAGTCGAAGAAGGCGAGCGCGTTGCCGTTGCCGATGTCGAAGAAGAAGTGGGTCGAGCCGTCGTAGTCCCGGTTCTCGAACAGTTCGGTCAACGGGAACTCCAACAGCCCTTGGTAGAACTCGATCGTCCGCACCACGTCCGACGAGATCAACGCCTGATGGTGTTGCCCGCGGGCAGACGATGCCGGCCGCTGATCGGGCGGCGTGATGAAGCGGTCCCGCAACCGCTCCCACTCGTCGACTCGATCGGGATGATCGCCGTCGTGCGACGATCCGAACGTCGGAACCGGTCCAGCATCACTTGCCATCGCAACAGTGTGCCACGCGTGTCGTACGGTCCAGCGCCGGTCTGGGAGACTCGAACCATGACCATGACGGACGAGACACGGACCACCGGCATCACGATCCAGCCGCAGTCGCCGACGATCGGGGCCGAGATCGGCGGCATCGATCTGTCCCAGGACCTGTCCGATGCGACCATTTCGGAGATCCGCCAGGCGCTCCTGGACTGGAAGGTGCTCTTCTTCCGTGACCAGGACATCACAACCGAGCAGCACCTCGCGTTCTCCAGTCGTTTCGGCGCGCTCGAGGTGCACCCGTTCGGAAGTTCCAAGCCCGGTCACGACGAAGTCCTCGCGATCACCCACGACGAGAACTCGCCCGGGCTCGAGAACGGCTGGCACTCGGACGTCACCTGGCGACAGGAGCCGTCACTCGGTTCGGTCCTCCGCCTGCTCGAAGGCCCCGAGATCGGTGGCGACACGCTGTTCGCCGACATGTACGCGGCCTACGACGGGTTGCCCGACAGCGTCAAAGAACGTGTCGACGGAGCAACGGCGCGCCACGATTTCACGCGCTTCAAGATCGGGTTGCGCAAGCAGGGCAAGACCGAAGCGGAGATCGCCGAGGTCGAGAAGCTCTACCCGAACCCACACCATCCCGTCATCCGCACGCATCCCGAGACCGGTCGCAAGGGGATCTACGTGAACAGCGCGTTCACGAAGGAGATCGACGGGATGGACGCCGACGAGAGCGATTCCCTGCTGCAGTTGCTCTTTGCTCAGGCCGACTATCCCGAGTACCAGGTGCGCCTCAAGTGGCAGCCGAACACGATCGCGTTCTGGGACAACCGGTCGGTCCAGCACTACGCCGCATCCGACTACTACCCCCAGGTGCGGCGCGTCGAGCGCGTCACGATCATCGGCGACGCCCCCTACTACGACGCCGCTCAGGCCCCCGCCGAGTTGCCGCCACGTCCGTTCATGGGCCAGATCGAGCTCCGCCGCACGGGCAACAAGCACGTCCGCTGACGTCAGTCGTCGAGCACTTCGGGGTTGACGACCGAGGCCGACCGGCCCTGCAGCACGGCGAGCGCGTTGTCGAAGGCGTGAGCGAAGAGCCGTGCCCGGCCGGCCACGGTGCTCGATGCGATGTGGGGCGTGACGATCACGTCGTCACGTTGCAGCAGCGGATGCCCGGCAGGCAGCGGTTCTGGTTCGGTGACGTCCAAGCCCGCTCCGGCCACCTGACCGGACTCGAGTGCGCCGACCAGGGCGTCGTGGTCGATGAGCGGGCCGCGTGCACAGTTCACCAGGTACACACCGCGTCGCATACGGGCGAGCGACGTTGCATCGATCATGTGATGCGTCGCCGCCACGGCGGGTGCGTGCAGGGAGATCACGTGTGAGGTCTCGATGAGCTCGTCCAACCCGACGAGCGACACGCATGGATCCGGCGACTCGCCGAGCTCCGGGTCGTACGCGATGACCCGCATGCCCAGCGCGGCAGCAGCCGTCGCGACGCGGCCACCGATCCGACCGACGCCGACCAGACCCAGCGTGGAACCGTCGAGTTCGAGTGATGTCGGTGACGGGTTGCCGGTGATGCCGGTTCTCGCACGCGCGGCGAGGGACGGCAACTCCTTCGTCACGGCCAGCATCAGCGCCATCGCATGCTCGGCGGTCGACACCGTCGGTGATGCCGGTCCGTTGCACACGACGACGCCCGCTGCGGTCGCTGCGGCCACGTCGACGTTGTCGTAGCCGATCCCCATCCGCGACACGACCCGTAGGTCGGGGAATCGGGCGAAGCGTGCTGCGTCCCAGTGGTGGCCGATGCCGATGCAGGTCGCAGCCACGCCTCCGAGGGCATCGTCATCGGTCCCCAGGATCGTGGCGCGACCGTCGACATGGGCGACGTCGGCGGCGCTCAACGGCTTGTCGACATGGATGGCGGGGAGATCGCTGGACGAGAGGTCGGGCACGGCCCGACCGTAGACGCCGCCGGTACCGTGCCGCCGATGCCGGCGCTGTTTCCCGACTCGACGAACCACCAACGATGAGCGGCGACTCCCGCTTCATCGCCGGTCTGCCGATGTACGACTGGCCCGAAGTCCAGGGCGACGTCGACCGACTCTGGGCCACGATCATGACGGCGGCCAGAGACCGCGGCGTCGCCGTTCCCGATCGCCTGAAGCGTGCCGAGACACTGATCGAACTGTGGAGCGACCCGTCGATGATTCTCGGCCAGGTGTGTTCCCTGAACCCCGTCCGCGACGGGCTCGGCGAGACCGAGGTCATCGGCACCATCGTCTACGAGCCTGCACCAGGGTTGCCCGACCAGGAGCCCGGCACCTACTACTCGGTGCTCGTGGCTCGATCGGACGACACACGGTGCGCCGGTCTCGGACGCGACGGCATCGGCCACCGTTCGGCCAACGACTCGATCCGTCGGTTCACGGGTGCGACCGTCGCTGCGAACGGCACCGACTCGCAATCCGGCTACTGGAGCCTCGGACACTTCATCGACGACCACCTCGTTGACGGCCCGCTCTTCGACGACGTGATCTTCACCGCCGCACACCGTGAGTCCGTTCGTGCCGTCGCCGATGGCCGAGCAGACCTCGCAGCGATCGACGTGCACTCGTGGCGTCTCGCGATGGAGCACGAACCAGCCAGCTCCGGGCTGACCGTCATCGGGACGACGGAGCCGACACCCGGGGTCGTGTGCGTCGTGTCGTGGGAACTCAAGCAGCATCGAGCGGCGCTCGACGCAGCGTTGGCCGAAGCGCTGGCCTCGCTCGCTGGAACCGAGACCGCCGCACGCCTGCACGTCAACGGCTACCGGTCCCGCCGACTCGAGGAGTTCCAGGTCGTGGCCGACCGCGTCGAACACGCGGCTCGCCACCCGTGGCACCGTTGAGTCGAGCGGGTTTGCGCCGACCACGAATCCGACTCTGACAGAATCCACTTCCATGGGGACGTCGATGGGGGCATCGATCCGAGGGACGCCGCAGCGTCCGTGGAGCGACGACGGGTGGTGGGCCGGCACGCGCACCGAGTTGTCGTGCGCGACGGGTCTCCCACCTGCGGCGTACGCCGACGACGTCTACTTCGACGACGAGCGAGCGGCCGTCTTCGGCCGAGCATGGGTCTGCATCGGTCTGGCCGACGAGGTTCGGCGGCAGGGTCGGCTGCTCGTGCGCCCTGTCGGCGACCGCTCGGTGATCGTCACTCGATCGAGCGACGGCGGACTCCGAGGGTTCCTCAACTCCTGTTCGCATCGCGGCACCGAACTCGCCGAGGCCGACTGCGAGATCGGGAACACGATTCGTTGCCCGTACCACCGCTGGGGGTACGCGACCGATGGGCGGCTCGTCGCCACGCCACGCTTCGACGACATTCCTCGCGAACAGTTCGACAAGGCAGACCACGGCCTCGTCGCCGTCCGGGTCGACACGTGGGGTCCGATGCTCTTCGCATGCCTCAGCGTGGACACCGCACCGCTGCTCGATTGGCTCGGCGACCTCCCGGACCGTCTGGCCGGCTACGGACTCGACGACTGGTCGGAGCGCGAGTCCCGACAGCTCGAGATCGCTGCGAACTGGAAACTGATCTCGGAGAACTTCCAGGAGTACTACCACCTCACCTGGGTGCATCCTGAGCTCGCGAAGGTCAGCCGAGTCGACGACCACTACCGCTATCAGGGACCCGGCATGTACTGCGGCCAGACGACGACGCCCGTGTCGGGCAGCGACCGCGACGACTGGCTGCACATGCCGCCGGCCGAGGGGCTCGACGATTCCGATGCCTGCAGCGGACGCTTCGTGGCGATCTTCCCGAACGTGCTGCTGTCCGTGCTGCCGAACCATGCGTTCGTGATGCGACTCGACCCGCAAGCGGCCGGCACGACGCACGAGACGTGCTCGTGGCTGCTTCCGCCGTCGTCGGTCTCGTTGGGGGATGCCGACTTCGCACCCACCCGAGAGTTCTGGCTCGACGTCAACCGCGAGGACATCGACATCGTCGAACGCGGTCAGCGCGGGCTGAGCCGCGGCCGCGTCCCTCCCGGACCGCTCGCGCCACGCTTCGAGGAACCGCTCAACAGGTTCCACAACATGCTCGCCGACACGATGACCCTGGCGTCTCCGGTCGACGTGCGCCTCCCTCGGGGCGACGACCCCACCGTCGAAGCCGACCGCCGAGGAACCCGGCCGAACCCGACCCCTGCGGCGATCGACTCATAGCCGACGAACCGGTGTCGCCGCGCTGTCAGTCGAGGTGGGCGATCAGGGCGTCGAAGGCGAGCCGGTAGCTCGTGGGTCCGAAGCCGACGACCACCCCGAGGCACACTCCCGACAACATCGACGTGTGGCGGAACTCTTCGCGAGCATGCACGTTCGACAGGTGCGTCTCCACGACGGGAAGCCCCGTGCCGGTGATCGCGTCGCGCAACGCGATCGAGGTGTGCGTGTACGCGCCCGGATTGAAGACGGCACCGAGCAGCCCGTCCGCTGCTGCCGCGTGGATCGCATCGACGAGTTCGCCTTCACTGTTGGACTGCACAGCGCGTACATCGAAGCCGCGTTCACCGGCGAGGCGACGAAGCCCCTCGACGATGTCGTCGAGCGTCTCGCTCCCGTACACCTCGGGTTCCCGGGTGCCGAGCAGGTTCAGGTTCGGTCCGTTCAGGACGAGGATCTCGCGTGCCATTCGAGCCGATCGTACTCCGGGCCGTCAGAGCGAGAACTGCGACATGAATGCCCAGGCGTCCGCAGTCGCGTCGATGTCCTGAGTGAAGAACCCGAAGTCTGCGAGCGCATCGGAGAGCGGCGAGGACGGCCAGGTGTGCCCGCCACCGACGATCTCGTAGAAGGACATCGGCACGTCGTCGTCACAGCCTGTGTAGTCGTAGCGGATGACCTCGGCCGTCTCCTCGACGCGCGTCGGTTCCGCCTCACAGCCGGCACCGGCGGCGAACTCGGCGAACTCGCCCGGCGTGGTGTCGTCGATCAGTGCGTCGACGCCTTCCGGCGGGAGCAGCGTGGACGGTTCGTCGCCGTCGAAGGGAACGACGTCGTCGGCCGTGCCGTGGAACGCGATGTACGGGACGGCCCGTTCCGGTTCACACGTCGGGGCGTGAGTCGTTCCAGCGACCGACGCGGCCGCCGCGATTCGTGTGGACCTGTTGCACACGAGCTCCGACGTGAACAGGCCACCGTTCGACATGCCGGTGGAGTAGATCCGCGCCGGGTCGCTGCAGAAGTCGGCCACCAGGAGATCGATCAGGGCATCGGCGAACGCCAAGTCATCGCGGTCGGGCGTGTCGAACTGGGCGAGCTCCCACGAGTTCGATCCGGTGCCGTTGTCGATTCCCGTCGGGTGCACGGCGATGAACCCTTCCGTCTCGGCGAGCGTCTCGTAGCCGGAGAACGCTGCCTGCTCGGGGCCGGTCGATCCCAGGCCGTGCCAGTCGAGCACCGTCGGTGCCGGGTCGGACGAGATGGTCTCGGGGACGTAGATCCGCACATCGTGAACGGCTCCACCGGCGTCGAGCGTGAGCTCGGTGACGCCTCGGGGGAGGGATGCACACGACGGTCGCACTTCGGCCGGACCGTCGATCACCAACGGCTCGTCCGTCGTCGCAGGATCCGCTTCGTCGTCGACGTCTTGTGCTGGCTCCGTGGCAACGGTGGCGTCGGTCGTGACGGCGTCCGACGGCGTCGGTCGACGGCGGTTCCTCGATCTCCTCGATGCTCTCGGTCGACGGCGCAGTCGCGTCACCGTCGGTGACCGGCGACGTTGCTTCCTGTGTCGGCTCCTCTGGGGTCGAGGTGTCGTCTCCGCCCGACGAGCAGGCGGTGATCAGGAGAGCAGACGCAACGAGGAGGATCCGAGCGGTTCGCATCCCCGCATCATCGCACCGATACGGGTCAGAACAGTGTGACGAGTACGGCAGCGCCGGCTGCCAGTGCGCCAGCGGCGGCAGCCAGACCAACGACCACGCGCCGGGAGATCCCGGTGGGAGCCGACTGGACGGATGCGATCGGCTCAGCGGTTCCAGGGGTCGGCGCCGGCCATGCCGGACGTGCGGTGGGCTCGGCCGGCGGAGCGACGGCGGTGCGCGCGGCGACGTGCAGATCCGGAGCTTCGACGGAGTAGCGAGGCTCGACCAGATCGACCCAGGGAATCCGGCCGTTTGCGGACGTGCCGGACCGACCGAGATCGGGCGCTGGCAGTTCGAACCGCATCACGGGGTCGGGAGCCGGCCACTCGGCAGGCACGATCGCGAGGGATTCCTCACGGGGAGGCATGCCCCAACGGTCGAGTACACGAGCTGATGCTGTGGGCGCCGGCCATCCGGTCACGACGCGGTCCAGTGCCGAGGCACCGTGCTCACGCACGGGGCGCACTGCGGTGGGCAGAGGAAGCGTGCGCAAGTAGGCGTTCATATGACACTGAGTCTCACAGAACGCCACGAACGGATGGTGGATGTCGACGTGACAGCTGACGCACGATGAGTCTACTCACCTCTAGACTCTCGACGGTGAACGAGACGCTTCCGCACGTGATCGTCGTCGGTGCCGGCGTGAGCGGGCTCCACTCGGCCGACCTCCTGACACGACGCGGGCATCACGTCACCGTGATCGAAGCACGAGAACGCGTCGGTGGTCGCTTGCACAGCACCGCCGAAGGCCTGGACCTCGGTGCTTCCTGGTTCTGGAGTGGCGAGCACCGGGTGGCGGCGATGGTCGAGGCCTTGGGCATCGCGGTGCACGACCAGCACCTCGCCGGCGACGCGATGTACGACGATCCGTCGCACGTCGTCCGCCTCGACGGCAATCCGGTCGACGTGGCGTCGTTCCGATTCGTCGACGGAGCCGACTCCCTCACCGAGAGGTTGGCTGACCGGCTGCGCTCGTCTGATCGCAGCGACCTGCGACTGGACAGTCACGTCCATTCGATCTCCGTACAGCCGACGGGGGTGGAGGTCGGGGTCCGCGACTCCGACGGTGCGGAACTGCTCCTCGCCGACCACGTCGTCGTCGCGCTGCCTCCAGCGCTCGCCGTGTCGGCGATCCGCTTCAGCCCCGACCTCCCGTCGGAGCTCCGTGCAACCGCCGAGCGGACTCCGGTGTGGATGGGTGCGATCACCAAGGTCGTCGCTCGGTACGCGTCGCCCTTCTGGAGAGACATCGGCCTCTCGGGTTCGGCTGTGAGCCACCGCGGACCGATGCGTGAGATCCACGACCTGAGTGGCCCGGGCGGACACCCCGCTGCGCTCTTCGGCTTCGCGAGTACGACGGCATCATCGGGACCGGTCACCGAGGTGGACATCATCGACCAACTCGTCCGCATCTTCGGCCCTGAAGCCGGGTCACCGATCGAGCTGGTCGTGGCGGACTGGCGCACCGAGCGTTTCACTTCACCCCCCGAGGTCGAGCGGATCACCGACTACTCGACCTTCGGTCACCGCGCCTTTCGACAGCCCACCCTCGATGGTCGCGTCCACTGGACCTCCACCGAGACAGCGCCGGTCGCCGCCGGCCACATCGAGGGCGCCCTCGCCGCCGCCGAGCGTGCGGTCACACACATCAGCCACGACTTCTCAGGAGCACGATCATGAGCAACACCCCGACCGCCACGATCGCCCAGCTGCTCGGCGAGTACGAACGGGCGCTCGAACACACCGCCACGCTGTGGAGTGACCTCAGCCAGGACGAGGTGCGCTGGCGCCCACACGACGACTTCAGCGCGATCGGCTGGCACCTCGGCCACCAAGCGGCGGTGGCGCACTTCATGGTGCGCAACCTCACCGCCGCCGAACCGAGCCCGGACCCGGAACTCGACGCACTGATGGACGGAGCCACCGCCGAACCCGATCGCGGTGCCCTGCCGACGATCGAGCGGCTCGGCGCCTACCGCGACGCCGTTGCCGATCGTGTCCGGTTCCGGATCGGGAACATCGCGAGCGGCGACGTCGGAGCGCCGGCCCAACTGGACGTGATCGCCCGCACACTGCTCGTCGCAGTCGTCAACCACGAGTATCAACACTCGCAATGGATCGGCGAGGTCCGACAGCGCGACCTCGGTCACGCCACACCCGCTCATCCGACCTCACCGCTGCTCACGCAGATCGACGGCTACTGCGTCCTCGCCGGCTGACCAGGGGGCGAAAGTGCCAGGCACTTCTGCCCCCTTTTCACTCAGGCGCCCGGGGTGGGGTCGTCGGGGAAGGCGTCGTCCGGGAGCTTGCGGATCTTGCTGGCGACGCTTGCGACGCGCCGGGATCATGTCGCGCATCTCTTCCAGTTTGCCGAAGCACGTCAGCCGGTCGTTCGCCTCGAGCACGCGGGCTCAGCTTCGGGTTCGGGATGACGATGTTGTCGCGGTGCAACGTCAGCACGGCGATGTCGCGGTCGCGCAGGCCGGAGTCGGCGATCGTCTTGCCGACCAGGTCCGCACCTTCGCGCACGAGGAGTTCGGCGACCCCGTAGCCGGTACTGACCGACAGCCGCTGACGCACGTCGAGTTCGGGGAACGCGACCTGGTTGGCGATGTGGTCGATGATCGCACCCCGCGATGTCCAACCCGGTGGCGCGCTCGATGCCTTCGAGCCCCGGTGACGAGTTGACCTCCATCACGAGCGGCCCGTCGTTGCCTTCGAGCATGTCGACACCGGCGACGCGCAGACCCATGATCTGAGCCGCTCGCACGGCGGTGCGCTCGTACTCGTCGTCGAGCTGGACCGCTTCGACCGAGCCGCCGCGGTGGACGTTCGACCGGAACTCCTCGCCCTGCGCCGTGCGCCGCATCGCACCGACGACACGGTCGCCGACGACCAGCGCACGGATGTCGCGACCCTTCGACTCGGCGATGAACTGCTGGATCAGCACGTTCTGCTTCGTCGACTGCAACGTCTCGATGATGCCTTCGGCAACGCTCGTGTCAGGCGCCAGGATCACGCCGATCCCCTGGGTGCCTTCGAGCAGCTTGATCACGACCGGCGCGCCGCCGACCAGTTCGATCGCCTGCAGCACGTCGGCCTTGTCACGCACGAACGAGGTGGCCGGCATGCCGATGGCGTGGCGGCTGAGGATCTGCGTTGCCCGCAACTTGTCACGCGAGTTGGCGATGCCGTTCGCCGTGTTCGGCGTGTACACGTCCATCTGCTCGAACTGCCGCACGACCGCGGTGCCGTAGTAGGTGATGGACGCACCGATGCGCGGCAGCACGGCGTCGTAGTCCGAGAGTTGCTTGCCGCGGAACTGGAGATCGGGTTCGTTGTGGCCGGACAGGTCGATCGCGAAGCGCAGGGTGTTGAGCACCTTGCAGTCGTGCCCACGTTCGATCGCCGCTGTCTTGAGTCGATGCGTGCTGTAGGCACCCGGCGAGCGGGAGAGGATTGCGAGCTTCATGGTGTGTCGCTTTCTGGTGTCGTTGCGGGCAGAGCGATCGCGGTCATTGCGTCGACCGGGTCGAGGAGTTCGGCGATGTGGATGATGGCGTCGCCCTGGTTGACGAGCGGCTGCTGGGTGAGGCCGATGACCATCCCGGTGCGATTCGCACGGGTCTGGCTGAGCCTGCGGCCGACCGAGTCACGCACCGTCGCGACGATCTGACCACGTTCGACGGTCTGACCGAGCACCACGTCGATGCCGGCGATGCCGCTTCGCCGGACTCGGACCCAACCGCTCGCTCGACTCTCGGCAGGAACGGGGGCCGCTGTCGAACCGTCGAGCCCGACCGGTTCGTCGATCGTCTGCACCATGCCGAGCCGGGAGAGCACACGGCCGACACCGGCGACACCGGCCTCGATCGCATCCCGATCGAACCGCCACGCTTCGCCACCCTCGTACAACAGCACGGTCGACCCCGTGGCCGTGGCAGCGGCACGCATCGACCCGTCGCGCAGCTTTGCATGCATCATGAACGGAGCACCGAAGGCGATGGCGAGGTCGCGAGTCTCGTCGTCGTCCAGGTCGGCACGGATCTGCGGCAGGTTCGTGCGATGGTCGGAGCCGGTGTGCAGGTCGATGCCGACGTCGCAGCGACTGACGATCTCGGTGAGGAACAGGTGCGCGATACGTGCCGCGAGCGAACCGTTCGCCGAGCCGGGGAACGACCGGTTGAGGTCTCGCCGATCGGGCAGGTATCGGTCGCCGTTCACGAAGCCGTGCACGTTGACGATCGGGACCGCGACGATGGTGCCGGCGAGCGTCTTGGGGTCGATGCCCTGCAGCGAGCGTCGGATGATCTCCACGCCGCCGATCTCGTCGCCGTGGACAGCCGCGCTCAACCACACCACCGGCCCTTCATGACGACCGTGCAGGACGTTGATCGGAATCGACATCCGGTTACCGGTGACGAGACGGGACACCGGGATCTCGCCGATCGCAGCTTTGCCGGCTGCGACGTCGAGGTCGCCGATCGCGAACGACGGCCGCCGAATGAGTCGGCGTCGTCCTGTCGGCGCGGGCGCGACCAGCGTGTCGTCGAGTTCGGTTCCGTTCGACGGCATGCCCGGTCCTGCCTCGAGTTCGGTCATGGCTTCTTCCGGTTTCGGCGACGGGTGGCCAGGTCCGGCCGGCCCGTCAGATAGGAGTGCGATGGGTCGACGAGATAGCGACCTTCCATGGCTTTGCGTCCCAACAGCATCCGGAAGCCCATGTCGTCGCGAACGTGTGAGCGTCAGTTCGATCTCGTGCGGCTCGCCGTCGAGGTCGATCACTGCCATGACGACCGGCCGCGTGGACGCTTCGCCGGAGGAACTGGTGACCGCTCGCTCGTCGACGAGCGGCACGCTCACCTCCACCCCGTCCCGGGCAGATCGCTGCCACGGGTGCACGGTGAACACTGCGTAGGGGCGGCCGTCGCGGTCGACGATCTCGAGGTTCTCCGCATGGAGCGCCGAGGTGCGCGCCCCGTGTCGATCTTGACCTTGACCGCCGGGAGGCCCCACTCGGGGAACGCCAGCCATTCTCGCCACCCGATCAGGGTCGGTTCATGGCTGGCAGGGGCTGCGGTCACGTGCGCAACCTACTTCCCGTCGACCTCGGATCTACGCTGACCGGATGCGTCGTGCAGGGTTCATCTTCTTCGCCGTCACGCTCGTGGGGCTGTCGGCCTGCGGGTCGGATGACGCTGGCGGCGGCGAAAGCGGCTCGGCGACGCAGGTCGTCGAGCTCGCAGCAACCGACTTCGCGTTCCGCGCCGATGCTCGCATCACGATCGAGGCCGGTGACACGGTCGAGTTCCGTGTGCGCAACGAAGGTGCGGTCGAGCACCAGATGGAGGTGCTGACCGACGCGAGCCGTCGGCTCGGCATGACCGGGCGGATCGCACCGGGCTCGTCGGACACGGTCGTGGCCACCTTCGACCAACCCGGCGTCTACCTGGTCATCTGCGACATCGACGATCACCGATCGCTGGGTCAGCAGGCGGAGTTCGAAGTGATCGGGACCTGACTGCCCGCTGCGGCGTGCGCGTCGCCCGGCTGCAACTCGACGTGACAAGGTTCGTCGCATGAGCGACACCGACACCCACGACACCACCGGCTGGACCTTCACGGACGGCGACACCGTGGACTGGAACCCCGTGGGTGACAAGGTCGACATGAAGATGCTCGCCGCCGCAGATGGCAAGGTCATCGCCCTGTTCCGATTCGGGGCGGGCTACGTCGGCGGCACCCATCACCACGAAGAGCCCGAGTTCAGTTATGTACTCGAAGGCGACCTCGTGTCACAGGGCGTCGCGATGAGCGCCGGGCATGCGTACGGCGTCCAGGCCGGGACCGATCACACCGAGTTCCGCAGCGAAGGCGGCTGCACGCTCGTCAGCGTGTTCAAGGCACCGGGCTGAGCAGGTTCAGAATCGGTCGATGACGGTGATCCCGGCGCCGGTCGAGTCGGGTGCGACCAGATCGTCGACGGCCGCATCGAGCGGGACGGTTCGACACACGAGTCGATCGACCGGCAGTTCGCCGTCGGCGATCATCGAGAGCATCGCGGGGTAGCTCTGCGCCGACATCCCGTGGGAGCCGAACACGTCGAGTTCCCAGGCGATCACCCGACCGAACGGCAGCGGGGCACTGGCCGCATCGCCGGTCATCAGGCCGACCTGCACGTGGCGGCCGCGGCGCCGCAGGCCGAGGATCGACGCAAGCGACGTCGCTGCGCCGCCGACTGCGTCGATCGACGCGTGCGCTCCGCCACCGGTCGCGTCCGCGATCATCGACGCCACCTCGCCGGGGGGCGATCCGGCTGCGTCGATCACGACCTCCGCTCCCGCCAGTCGGGCAGCGTCGAGAGCGGCGTGGTGAACGTCGACCGCGACCGTTCGCGCTCCGAGCGCCCGGCCGACCATGAGTGCGGACAGCCCGACTCCGCCGCAACCGTGCACGACGAGCCATTCACCCGTTCGGACGCGAGCGCGTTCGACGACTGCGCGGTACGCCGTGGCGACGCGGCACCCCAGCGCTGCCGCCTCGACGAACCCGAGGTCGTCGGGCAGCTCGACGAGGTTCGTGTCGGCGTAGCCGATCGCGACGAACGAGGCGAACGATCCCCAGTGCGTGAAGCCCGGCTGGAACTGTTGCGGGCACACCTGGTGATCGCCGGCTGCGCAGACGTCGCATCGACCGCATCCCCCGACGAACGGCACCGTGACCCGGTCGCCGCGCCGCCAGTCGACGACACCGGAACCGACTGCGACGATGACGCCCGCCA
This sequence comes from Ilumatobacteraceae bacterium, assembly GCA_963797925.1. Lineage (GTDB taxonomy): Bacteria > Actinomycetota > Acidimicrobiia > Acidimicrobiales > Ilumatobacteraceae > Ilumatobacter_A. Next base: position 1,088,209 of record CAWCQZ010000005.1, read on the forward strand.
GCTCGTGGCCCGGCACGTGTGGGAGCACGATGTCGGGATCGTGGCCCATCCACCCGTGCCAGTCGCTGCGGCACACACCGGACGCGCCGACCTCGATCACGACGCCGTCCGGCGACGGTGACGGATCGGGCAGCTGCTCGATCGTCGGACGCTCACCGAACCGCTCGTAGTACATCGCCCGCATCACCACACCCTACGAACGACAGTCAGGTCGCCCGGCCACACGGGGATCTGCTCAACTGACGCCATGTCGGACCAGGACTCGAATCAACCGAAACCTGCAACGGAGTTCACGGCGCGCCGCAATTCAGCCGCCGTGATCGACTTCGACGACGGCGTGGATTTCGCCGCCGCGAACCATGGGCTCGTCGCGCGGCACCCGACGGGTCGGATCGAGAAGAACGGTCGCCCGGTGTGGGATGTCGCGCACCACGACTTCATCCGAAACGACGAACCCACCCCCGACACCGTCCACCCCGGACTGTGGCGCCAGGGCAAGCTCAATGCGGTGCACGGGCTGTTCGAGGTGGCAGACGGCGTGTGGCAGGCCCGCGGCTACGACCTCAGCAACATCACGTTCATCGCCGCTGACAGCGGCTGGTTGATCATCGATCCACTCACTGCCGAGGAGTGCGCCCGGGCCTGCCTCGAGTTGGCGAACGACCCACCTCGGCGAGCGGCCGGTGAGTGCGGTGATCTACACGCACAGCCATCTCGACCACTTCGGTGGAATGCTCGGCGTCACCTCCAGAGAGGCCGTCGACGAACGGCGACGTCCGGGTCATCGCGCCCGAAGGCTTCATGCACGAGGCCGTCGGCGAGAACGTGCTGGCCGGGCCGATCATGGGTCGTCGGTCGATGTACCAGTTCGGTCCGTTGCTGCCGTTCGGGCCCCAGGGCCAGGTCGATGCCGGGCTCGGCAAGACCGTTCCGCTCGGCACGTCGGGGCTCGTCGCACCGACCGAACTGATCACTCGAGACCGGGACCGAGCTGGACGTCGACGGCGTGCGGATCGTGTTCCAGAACACACCCGACGCGGAAGCCCCGTCGGAGATGAACTTCTTCTTCCCCGACAAGCGGCTGCTGTGCATGGCCGAGAACTGCACCCACACACTGCACAACCTGTACCCGATCCGTGGCGCCCAGGTCCGCGACCCGCTGGCCTGGTCGAAGTACATCCACGAAGCCATGCGGATGTGGGGCGACCACACCGACACGATGTTCGCCAGCCACCATTGGCCCAGATTCGGCTCACAGGATGTGCACAGCTTCCTGAAGCTCCAGCGTGACGTGTACCGGTGGATGCACGACCAGACCTTGCGCCTGGCCAACCATGGCCACACGCCCGACGAGATCTCCGCCGAACTGACCACACTGCCCGACTGCTTCACGAAACAGTCGCACGTGCAGGGCTACTACGGCACCGTCTCGCACAACGTCCGCTCGGTCTACAACCGCTACCTCGGCTGGTACGACGGCAACCCGGCCAACCTGCATCCGCACCCACCGGTCGACGCAGCTCAGCGCTACGTGAAGATGATGGGCGGTGCCGACGCCGTACTGCGCGGCGCCCGTGACGCGTTCGACGACGGCGACTACCGGTGGACGGTCGAAGTCCTGAAGCACGTGATCTTCGACGACGCCGACAACCGCGAGGCACGCACCCTGTCCGCCGACGCGATGGAACAGCTCGGCTACCAGGCGGAGTCGGCCACGTGGCGCAACGCCTACCTGATGGGCGCGTACGAGTTGCGCAACGGCACGATCCAGCTCGGGCGTGGGGGCCCGCCCGGCATGGCGAGTGGGATGACCGGTGAGCAACTGGTCGACATGATGGCGTCGCGTTTCGACCCCGCGAAGTGTGCGCTCGACGCGCTGTCGATCGCTTGGACCGTGACCGACCTGAACGCCGACGACGAGCCACTCACGCATCGATGCACCGTCGAGAACTCGACGATGCATCACGATGCAGGCGACGCCGACGAACTCCCGGCCGACGCGCACGTCCGGTGCGAACGTGCGGCGATGGTCGACGTGATCGCCTACTCCGGAGCGGCTCGACGGACACATCGAGGACGGTTCGATCGAGCTCGTCAGCGGCGAACGCTCCGTCGTCGCCGAGCTGCTCACGTCACTCGACACCTTCGTCAGCGCCAATCTCGTCGAGCCGTGAACGTCCCGGTCTCAGCGACGACCGGAGGCTTGGAGCTCTCGGGCGATGATCGCCTCGTGGGTGTTCACGACGCCTTTGATCGATCGAGCAGCGAGCACGTCGACCCACGTGTGGCCGCGAGCGACGGCGGGGCCGACCAGTACAGCGACCATGACGGAGCCGAGCCCGGCGGGCCCGCCGAGCGCGACGCCGATCCCGATCCACGACATCTCGATCACGAATCGAACCGAGCTCTCCGGCTTGCCGACCTTGTCGGAGGTCGCACCAGCGAACAACTCACCGGACCCGGCTCCCAACCCTGACACGATGAGCGCGCCAGCGCCGATGCCGATCCCGACGATCGCGACCAGCTGCAGGGCGATCCGCACGATCATCGCGTCGGGCGCGTCGAATCGATCGAGCACCGAGAACGCGGACTGCAACACCGGGCCGATGATGAACGGCGAGAGCAGCGTGCCCAGGCCGGGCCGACGTCCGAGCAACCAGGCCACGGCGATGATCGCACCGACGGTCGTCCAGACGGCGAAGGTCAGCGGGATGCCCGTGATGTTGCGGATGGCGCCGATGAACACGTCGAGCGGTCCGGGGCCGAGTTCGGTCCAGAGGGTGACGGCGACGGACGAGGCAATGAGGGCCGAACCGAACGCCAGGATCAGCGAGCCGCGTCGAGATGGTGAGGACGCGACGGGTCGGCCCGGTGGACACGACGGCAGCCACGGCGCCGGCGCGCGACCAGGCACGGCCACGCAGACGATCCCAGATCGTCGGCGACACCTCCTGCGAGGTCGCGTCGGCTGCACGGTGCTGCACGAATTCCATGACGCGAGTATCGGCACGTTTGCGCTCGAGACAAGGCCGGATGGCGGTGTCGTTCGCCACTCCGGTGAGAGTTCATCGTTCGTCCACTTCCGGTTTCGACGCGCCGAAACTTTCACCGAGCATGTCTCGAGTGCTCGCGATCCAGTCTGCGATGGCCACGGCGGTAGGGCCGTTGCGCGTCGTGACCGGCACCCGCTCGGGAAGTTCCGTCGCCGTCTGATTACGGTGCACGACGTGCAGCTGAACGTGATCCGTCAGGGCTCCGGCTCCCCCATCGTCTTCCTCCATGGCCTCGGGATGTCCGCCGCCACGTGGGATGCCGTCGCCGAACAACTCGCCGATCGACACACCGTGCTGGCCGTGGATCTCCCCGGCCATGGCGAGTCACCGTGCCCCGAGAACACCGACGCCTTCACACGCGACGCGGCCCTCGCCGACCTCGACGACGTCCTCGCATCGCTCGACGGGCCGCCCGTCATCGTCGGTCATTCGCTCGGTGGTTACCTCGCGCTGGCGCACGCTGCGACGAGACCCGATGCGAGCCGCGGCATCGTCGTACTCAACACCGGACCCGGTTTCCGTGACCCGGAGAAGCGTGAAGGCTGGAACGCTCGCTCGCGGCGCAACGCTCATCGTTTCGGCGTGCCCGAACGCGTGGCGGGTCTGAACCTGCAGGAGGACTCGGTCGTGATGGATCGCGTGGCCGACATGACGACGCCGACGCTCGTGCTCGCCGGCGGCGACGACCGCCCCGAGTACGCCGGCGCCGGTGAGTACTTGGAGCGCAAGATGCCCGACGCGAGACTCATCGTGCTCGAAGGTGGCGGCCACTCGATGCACGAGGACACCCACGCGTCCGAGGTGGCCGAGATCATCGCAGGCTTCGCTGCCGGCCTCGCCGAGGTGTAGTCGATGTCGAACCGGACGATCGGTTGGACGTTCGTCGCGATCCAAGCGCTGTTGCTCGCAGCGCTGGTCCTGCTCCCGGGCCGATCCGACTTCGACGTGCCCGGCTGGCTGATCCTCGCTGCTGACATCACGTTCTGGGCCGGCCTCGCACTCTGCGTCCTCGCGGCGATCTCACTCGGACGTGCCCTGACGGCAACGCCTGTTCCGAATGCCTCAGGCGAGCTGCGAACGGGAGGCCCCTACCGATTCGCCCGACACCCGATCTACAGCGGCGTGATCCTCATCGTCGTGGCGATCGCCGTCTCTTCGAGAAGTTGGTCGAAGGTCGGACTCGCTGTGGCGACGATTGCGTTCTTCGTCGTCAAGTCAGGGTGGGAGGAGCGTCGACTCGCCGAGCGATTCGACGCGTACGAGGCCTACGCGGCGACGACGGGGCGGTTCTTCCCCGGTTGGTGATCGGCGACCTCTTCGAGGGTCGCTGCTCGCGCACCGGAGGTCATCTGCTGATGCATCGCGGTGATCCGCTTGCTGGCCGTCTTGGAACAGCGCGACGGGACGACGGCGTGGACGGCAGCCGCCATCGCGGCGATCGCAAGGGAGCCGGCGAACCCGGCGGCAACCTTGAAATGCTCCCCGTACGTCTCGCCGACCGACGCGGGATGCTCGGTGAAGTGCTGCCGGATCTGCATGTCTCCACGATACGAAACCCTCGAGAGACGTGTATTGCGTTGTTCGCGCTGATTCGTCGTCATCGAGCAACAGAGAAGCGCGTTTCGTCGTATCGACGCAATAGTCTTCGATTGTGGATGAAGTTGATCGGGATATTGTGCGTTTACTCCAGGCGGACGGATCGCTCAGCGCGCGTGAGCTCGGTGACGCCGTCGGCCTGACTCCGACACCGTGCTGGCGCAGGGTCCGGGCGTTGGAGGATGCCGGCGTGATCACCGGTCGTGTCGCCCTCGTCGACCCGGCGGCCGTCAACCTCGCAGTGACAGCGCTCGTCAACATCCGCACCAACGATCACTCGTCGGCGTGGGTGACCACGTTCCAGGCGGCGATCGACCGATTCCCGGAGATCGTCGAGGCGTTCCGCACCAGCGGCGACATCGACTACCTGCTGAAGGTGCTCGTGCCGAGCATCACCGCCTACGACGAGTTCTACAAGCAGCTGATCGACGCGGTCGACCTCTACGACGTCCGTACGAACTTCGTGATGGAGGAGTTGAAACGCACCACCGCATTGCCGTTGCACCACGCCGCGATCACCTGAGGGTGCACACTGTGAGCCATGCGAAGCGGATGGCGCGCCGGCTTCGGGTCGATCAGGACCCGCATCGTCGTGGGTTACGTCGTCCTCATCGCGATCGCGCTCGCCATCACGCTGGTCGTGGCTCGGGGCGCGCTGGTGGCCCGCTTCGACAACGACATCGACACGCGATTGGCCGACGAGGTCGCACAACTCGAGGTGATCATCTCCGAGGGCAATCCAGACACCGGGCGTGCGTTCCGCGACGCCCAGGTGCTGTTCGACATCCATCTGCGCCGTGTGTTGCCGGCCGACGACGGCGCGTTCTACACCCTCGTCGACGGCGACCCAGCGCTGCTCAGCTTCAATGCTCCCGCCAACCTCCTCCTGGACCGACGCATCGTCGCATCCTGGGCGCAGGTCGACGCCTCGACGTTTCGCACGGTCGACACCGACGCCGGGCCGGCGCGAGTGCTCATCGTTCCGGTCGGGCTGGAGGACAACGACGGAACCTTCGTCGCCGCCGAGTTCACCCGCAACGGGCGCGCCGACCTCGACAACGTGTTCGGGATCCTCGCACTCGTCGGAGCGCTCGTCTTGCTCGCATCGGCGCTGATCGCCTGGACGATCGCTGCTCGCGTGGTCCGCCCCGTCCGTCGCCTCACGGAACTCTCCAGGTCGGTGACCGATGCAGATCTGTCAGCGCGCATTCCTGTCGAGGGTGGCGACGAGGTGGCCGAGCTGAGCGCGACCTTCAACGCGATGATGGCCCGCTTGGAAGGTGGCTTTGCGGCACAACGTGCGTTCCTCGACGACGTCGCACACGAGTTGCGGACTCCGATCACGATCATCCAAGGTCACCTCGACGTCCTCGGCGACGATCCGGTGGAGCGCGCCGAGACCACGGCGATCCTCACCGATGAGCTCGTCCGCATGAACCGATACGTCGACGATCTGCTGATCCTGGCCCAGGCCGAGCGGCCCGACTTCCTCCGGGTCCAGCGCGCCGACCTCGGTGAACTGCTCGACTCGATCATGTCAAAGGTGCCCGGTCTCGGATTTCGACGATGGGTGGTCGACGAGCGCACTTCGGCATCGGTGATGCTCGACGAGCAGCGGATCGTCCAAGCGGTACTCAACCTCGCCGCCAATGCCGTGCGCCACAGTGTGGACGGCAGCGAGATCGGCATCGGTATCACCGTCGCTCCGAGCAGGGACCCAAGACGACGGCTCGTGCGCATCCGCGTCCGCGACACCGGAGAGGGCGTCGACCCGGACCTCGTCGGCGACCTCTTCGATCGTCACATCCGCAGCGCCGCAAGTCGCACCGAGGGAGGCGTCGGACTGGGTTTGTCGATCGTCGACGCCATCGCCGTCGCACACGGTGGCAGAGTCACCGTCCGCTCGGAAGCGAGCGTCGGCGCGACGTTCACGATCGACGTCCCCGCCGACGCGGCGCCCGACACGAGCAACCTGATACCCGCAGCCATCTCGATCGGAGAAGCAACATGACCCGCATCCTGATCGCCGAGGACGAAGAACGAATCGTCAGCTTCCTGGAGAAGGGGCTCCGGTCGAACGGATACACGACCATCGCGGTCGGAACCGGCACCGACGCCATCGCGCTCGCTCGCGACGACTCGTTCGACCTGTTGATCCTCGACCTCGGCCTGCCCGGCGCCGACGGCCACGAGGTGCTTCGCCAGGTGCGCGGACGCGGCGAACAGATGCCGATCATCGTGCTCACGGCCCGCTCGGGGATCGATGACACCGTCGGCGCCCTCGACGGCGGTGCGAACGACCACGTCGCCAAACCGTTCCGCTTCGAGGAACTCCTCGCTCGAATCCGACTGCGGTTGCGCGACGAACCCTCCGGCGACGATGTGGCGTCGGCGAGCGTGCTCAGTGTCGGCGCCGTGCGCCTCGACCTGCGAGCACGAACGGTGACGACCGACGCGAACGAGTCCGAGTTGACCGCCCGCGAGTTCTCGCTGATGGAGACGTTCATGCGCAACCCGGGACGCGTCCTGTCGAGGATGGAGTTGCTGTCGAGTGCCTGGGGCTACGACTTCGACCCGAACTCCAACGTGGTCGACGTCTACGTCCGATACCTGCGCAACAAGCTCGGCGACGACCACATCGAGACCGTTCGCGGCGCCGGATACCGCCTCCGCTCGTGACCGCGCCGATCGGCGATTCCGTGGAAGATGAGAGACTTCTCATCGACGGCTCATCTGGACGTCATCGACCGAGCGGATCATGATCCGGTGAAACTCGACGACCGCTCGCTTCCAGCGGCCCGCCACCTGGTGGGCCCGGACGCCGCCGAGGTGTTGCGTGTGCCGGTGGAGGCGAGCGGTGGCCGCCTGCTGTCAGCGCGACCGGTCCAGGTGCAGTATCGACCGGGCTCCGACGTGGTCGTCAGGTACTCGACGCAGATCTCGTGGAACGGTGCACCCGCTCAGCGCGAAACGCTCGCCGCCTCGTCGATGATCCACGGCTCGCACGATGGCACGATCGCAGTGACGGCGACGACATCGGACGGTCCGCTCGACGTGGGGGTGTGGCGTTGGCCGTTCGACCCCGTACTGCTCGGGCTTCCACACGCCGTCGCCCCGTCATCGGTCGCTGCGATGTTGCACTCGATCCACGGACCGCTCGATCCTCAGGTCGTCCGCCTCGAGGTGGTCGCATACCGGCCGACGGACCGTGCGGTCGTGCGCGTCGACGTCGACGGCGCGCGGCACCGTCGCGTACCTCAAGATCGTCGACCCTTCGGCAGCACCGGCGATCGCGGAGCGGCACCGAGTGCTCCTCCACGCCGGAGTTCCCGTGCCACGGATCGACGCGATCGATGAGACCCTCGGCCTGATCGTGCTCGCTCCGCTCGTCGGGCCGACACTCCGCGAACTGATCAAGGCCGATGCCTCGGGCTGGCCCGACTGGTCCGAGTTCGATCGTCTCGCCGACGGTTTCGCGTCGGCCCCGCTCGTCGGCGCAGCGAACGTCTCGCGCCTGACCGACGGAGCGCTGCACGCTCGCATGCTCGCGACCGTGATGCCGGAGACATCGGTTCGCCTCGACGAACTCGCCGAGCGATTCGAACGCACTCCGGCACCACCTGCAGACACCGTGATCCACGGCGACCTGCACGAGGCACAGATCATCGTCGAGCAGAACTCGATCGTCGGGGTGCTCGACATCGACGACGCAGGACCGGGCCTGGCGGTCGACGATCGCGCCAACGTGCTGGCGCGGCTGGCGTTCAGAGCAACGACCGACCCCACTCGATCCGGCGTCATCCGGACCCACGCCGATCAACTCCGTCACCACTCGTCCGAGCGCTTCGACCCGGCAACGCTCGACCTGCACACGGCCGCCGCGCTGGTGGGCCTCGCAACAGGCCCCTTCCGACTCCAGTCGGCAGGCTGGCGTGACAGCGTCGTCGCGCTGCTCGACGTCGTCGACGAACTGTCGATGAGAGAACTCTCAGCAACGGCTCACGGTCGTCTCACGTGAGCGTGCCCACCATGACAACACACGGCAGCGAACCCGCTCCGACGACCGAACGAAGAGAGATCCGATGAAACCGACTCGTATCAACTGGAAGCTCGCCGCAGCTGCAGGCACCGCACTCGGAGCAGGCTTCGGCGGGCTCGCCCTGGCCAGCCCATCGCTGTCCTCCCCGGACGTCCCGCCGCAGATCCAGGTCGAGACCACCGTCGAGAGCACGGTCGCCGAACCGACCGCCACGACGTCGACCGCGCCGCCGACCAGCGCAGCCCCGACGACCACGGGCCCGACCACCACCGTGGTCGAGGATGAGGATGGCGCGGCCACCACCGACGCACCCACGTCGACGATCGACGCACCCACGACCACCGTCGAGCCATCGCCCGTGACCACGGTCGAGTCGCCGGCCAGCCCGGCGTCGCCTGCCAGCCCGGTCAGCGCACCATCGCCGATCAGCGTCCCCAGCCCTGTTTCGCCGCCGAGCGCTGCAGCTCCTGCGACGACCGTCCAACCGGCTCCGCCGAACTCGATCGATTCGCCGGCGAGCCCCGCATCCGCCGCCAGCCCGGCATCGCCTGCCAGCCCCGCCTCGCCTGCCAGCCCGGATTCACCTGACAGCCCGGATTCATCCAACGGCCAGGACTCCTCCAACGGCCAGGACTCCTCCGAGGACGACTCGTCCGACGACGACTGACCGCGCAGCCACCGACTCCGACATGTTGCGGGGGCGCCACCCGAGAGGGGCGTCCTCGCTTCGCGTCACGGGCCGGAACCGAGGCATCGGTCCGACGGTTGCGGACTACAACCATCGACCCGCTCTGCGCGATGCTGGGCGCATGACCGTTCTCGAAGACTCCGCCGCGACCATCGCCCTCGATCGCCGACGCCCAGCGCGTCACACGACGCCGTCGAATCGCTGCTCGCAGCAGCACGACCCGTCGACGATGTCCGACATCGATTTCCGTGGCGCCCGATTCGACGCCGGGCTCGCCTGGGTCCACTTCGCCGAGGGCGACGGCGGCCTCGGACTCCGCCCGGAACTGAACAAGATCGTCGACAAGGCGCTGCGCGACGCCGGCGCCAAGACCGACCGACCCGTCGACGTTCTTCATGCACCTCGCCGGCCCCACCATCGCCACGCACGGCTCCGACGAAGTGAAGGAACGGTTCCTTCGGCCGATGTTCACGGGCGAGGAGAAGTGGTGCCAGCTGTTCTCCGAGCCCGGCGCCGGTTCCGACTTCGCCGGCCTCGGCACGCAAGGCCGAGCGTGACGGTGACGAGTGGATCGTCAACGGCCAGAAGGTGTGGAACACGCTCGCCCACCTCGCCGACTACGGGATGCTCGTCACCCGGACCGACCCCGACGCACCGAAGCACAAGGGCATGACCTACTTCGCGCTCGACATGAAGGCCGAGGGCGTCGAGGTCCGTCCGCTGCGCCAGATCACCGGGGAGGCCGAGTTCAACGAGGTCTACATGACCGACGTGCGGGTGCCTGACTCGCATCGCGTCGGCGCGGTCGGTGAGGGCTGGCGTGCCAGCCTCACGACGCTGATGAACGAGCGCAACGCGATCGGTGGTGGTGGGCCGGACCGGCAAGCCCCGTCGTGGCGCCGCAGCCAACGATGCCGTCGAGGTCTGGAACGCGATGGACCCGTCGAAGCAGTCCGCGGCCGACAAGGACACGCTGATGAAGTGCTGGGTCGAGGCCGAGGTCGGTCGCCTCACCAACATGCGCGCCGCACAGAACGCCAAGTCGGGCAACCCCGGCCCGGAGATGTCGATCGCGAAGCTCGCGTACTCCGAGTTGAACAAGGGTCTCTACGAGTTCTGCATCGAACCTGCTGGGCGCCGACGCACTGATCGGCTTCGACTACACGTACCGCCGCCCCGAGGACCTCGACGTGTCCGGCACGGCCCACGGCCTGCGGTACGCGTTCCTGCGTGTGCGCGCCAATTCGATCGAAGGCGGCACGTCGGAGATCATGCGCAACATCCTCGGTGAGCAGGTCCTCGGCCTGCCCGGCGAACCACGCGTCGACAAGAACGTCGCGTGGAAAGACGTCCCCCGCAACTGAAACACGGTCGAAAGTGCCTGGCACTTCGCCCCGTTTCCCGACAGCGCTCTGCGAAAGAGCGACCCCATGACGATGACCTTCCAGGACGCCTGCGCGGCCGTGTGCGCCCCGGGCACGATGTTCGAGATCCAGGAGACCGAGGTACTCGGCCGCACGAGCAAGGTGTTCGCCGGCACCCCGCCGAACATCCGCTCGCTCTTCGCACTCGCCGCAGCCGCGTACCGACGAGTTCATCGTGTTCGAGGACGAGCGCTGGACCATGCCGGACCTCTGGACTGGCCGGCACAGATCGGCCACCTGCTGGTGAACGAGCTCGGCGTGGCCAAGGGCGACCGAGTGGCCATCGCCATGCGCAACTACCCGGAGTGGATCGCCGCGTTCGTCGCGATCACCTCGGTCGGCGCGGTCGTCGTCCCGATGAACGCCTGGTGGGTGACCGACGAGTTGGTGTTCGCGATCGAGGACTCCGGCTCGAAGGTCGTCATCGCCGACGACGAACGGCTCGCTCGGATGCAGGCCGCCGATCCCGGCGCGATCGACGCCACGATCGTCGTGGCCCGTACCGAGCGGCGACCTGCCCGACGGCGTCCTCGACGCTCGATGACGCGATCGCTCGATCGGCCGGTGCCACGATGCCCGAGGTCGACATCGACCCGGACGACGACATGACCATCCTGTACACGTCCGGCACGACCGGTCGGCCGAAAGGTGCGGTGTCCACGCATCGCGCCGTGCTCAGTGCGCTCCTCGCGTTCGCTGCCCGAGCAGCGGTCGCAGCGCTCCGCGAACCCGAGGATCCCGACACCATCGAAGAGGGCGGCAAGCCACAGACCGCCTTCATGCTCTGCGTCCCGCTGTTCCACGTGACCGGGCTCGTGCCCGTCATGCTCGGCTCGTTCGTCAGCGGCGCCAAGCTCGTGATGACCTACAAGTGGGAACCGAACCGTGCCCTCGAGTTGATCGAAGCGGAACGCGTCACCAACTTCGTCGGCGGTGCCGACCATGAGCTGGGACCTGTTCGAGGCCGACACGTTCGCCGACCGCGACACCTCGTCGCTGCGGTCCGTCGGTGGCGGTGGCGCACCGATGCCACCCGAGCTGGTGAAGCGCATCGACGACAACTTCCAACGCGGCCGCCCGGGCCTCGGCTACGGCATGACCGAGACCAACGCGTACGGCCCACAGAACGCCGGGGACGATTTCGTCAACAACCCGAAGTCGACGGGCCGTACCGTGCCGATCATGGACGTGAAGGTCACCGACCCGACCGGCACGATGCTGGCGAGTCGGCGAGACCGGCGAGACTCTGGTTCCGCGGTCCGTCGTTGATCCGTGGCTACTGGAACCGGCCCGACGCCACCGCCGAGACGATCGTCGACGGATGGCTCCGCTCCGGCGACATCGGTCATCTCGACGACGAGGGCTTCGTGTACGTCAGCGACCGAGCGAAGGACATGATCCTGCGTGGCGGCGAGAACATCTACTGCGCCGAGGTCGAAGCCACGATCTACGAGCATCCAGCCGTGTACGAAGCCGCCGTCTACGGCGTCCCCCACGAGCGCCTCGGCGAAGAGCTGGCGTGCCACGTCATGGTGAAGGAGGGCGAGCAGCTCGACGTCGGCGAACTCCAGCAGTTCGTCGGCCAGCGCCTGGCGAAGTTCAAGGTGCCGACGATCGTCACCGTCGTGCACGAGCAGCTCCCGCGTAACGCGAGCGGCAAGATCCTCAAGCGCGAACTCCGCGACACGGTCTCACCGCCGACCTGATCACGTGACAGACCCCTTCGCACACGGTGTGGCCAGTGGTGATCCGTCGTGCTCGAGCATCGACATCTGGACCGCCGTGTCCGGCAACGCATCCTCGACCATCGCGTGGGAAGTGGCGCTGGACCCCGGGTTCGACACCACCGTCGCGAGCGGTACGGTCGACCTCGAGGACGCCGAACGTCCTGTCGGCAGCGTCGCCCACCCGGTGACGATCCGCGTCGACGAGCTCGCCCCCGACAGGTTGCACCACTACCGGTTTCGTTCGGCTGGGCACGTGTCGCCGACGGGCCGTGGCTCGACCCTGCCGCTCGCGGACGCCGAGGTCGAGCTCGTTCGCCTCGGACTCGCATCCTGCGCTCGACTCGCCAGCGCCTCGTTCGAGCCGTACGCCGATCTCGCCCGGTCGAACCCGACCTCGTGATCCACCTGGGCGACTACATCTACGAAGACGACGCACCCCCGCACGACCCGCCGACCGTCTGCGACGATCTCGACGACTACCGCCGCCGTCATGCCCAGTACCGACGCGAGCTCCCGTTGCAAGAGCTCCACCGAGTCGCACCGTGGGTGTCGGTGTGGGACGACCACGACGTCGCCGACGACTCGTGGCGAACCGGGTCGGCCGGCTCCTCGGAGCACCGCGACGAGTGGGAACGGCGTCGCAAGGACGCGGAACTGGCCTACCTCGGCTGGATGCCTCAGAGCGCGAGCGACTCCGGGCCGACTGCGATGGACCGGCGGCTACGGCTCGGGAAGCTCGCCGACGTCGTCGTGCTCGACGCGCGCGAACGCCGCCAGGGACCGCCCTGTCGATGAGTCGGGTCCTGCGCTCGTTGCGCCCGACGACGATCGCAGGATCCTCTCGGACGAACAGTGGACGTGGCTGAGCGACTGCGTCCACGAATGCGAGGGCTGGTTGATCATCTGCACCCAGACCCAGGTGTCGCCGCTCCGGCTTGCTCGTCTCCCGAACATCCGACGGCGTCTGCGGGCCGAGCCATTCGTCAATCCCGGTCAGTGGGACGGTTATCCCGTCGAACGTGAGCGGCTCTCGCGTGCGCTGGCCCCGGTCGCTGGGCGAGTGCTGCTGTGCTCCGGGGATCTCCATGGCCGGTTCCACACCGCGCTCCGGCTTCCGGACGGTTCGCCGGTGCCCGAGATCACGACGCCGTCGATCGCGTCGACGCCGTTCGCTCAGGCCGTCAGATCGAAGCTCCCGATACCGACCCCGCTGCTCGAGCGCTGGCTCGGCTTCATGAATCCCGACGTCTCGTTCATGGATCTCGAGGGTCGCGGTTCCACGGTCCTCGACGTGACCGAGTCGTCGATCGTGGTCACCGCACTGAGCTCGACCGAAGGCGAAGCCGACCGATGGCGACTCGCACGAGGCAGCGCGTCGATCGACCCGATCTGAACACGTCGAGGACGTGAAGCGCCCTCGACCCGTTCAGGTCTCGATGGTGCCGGAGTCGCCCATGTCGGGCGCATCGTCGGTGAGCTTCGCCTTGACGAACTCGAAGACCTGCACGGCGGCGTTCGCAGCGGTCCAGTACTCCCAGCGGTCGGACTGCACGTGCGCCACGACGGCGTCGGCCTTGCCATCGGGGAAGTACGCGGCCGACGTGTCGTCCCACAGTTCGTCGAGCAGCTTCTCGTCGGTCGAGATGTGCAACCGACCTGCGATCGACAACCAGGTGGCACCGTCGTCGACGATCGCGACGTTGGCTGCTTCGGTGGCCGACGTGTTGACCCAATCCGAATCACGCCCGACGAGGAAGAACACGTCACCGAAATCGTTGAAGCTCTGCACGGTGAGCGGCCGAGACGACAACGTCCCCCGCTCGTCGACCGTGGTCAGCATGGCGGTCCGCTCGCCCTTGAGGCGGTCGCGGAGATCTTCGATGGACATCTGATCGCTCATGCTCCATGCGTACCCACGCTCAGATCGTCCGAACCCTCAGCCGACGAGCAAGCTCACGCGATGCCGATACTGCAGCCGTGGTCCGTTGACGCCGTGAACCTTCCCGAACACGCCGACAACGCGATCCACACGGACGCCGGCGCTCGCGCTGCCGGCTTCTCCGGCGCGCTCGTCGCCGGCGTGACCACCTACGCATACCTGACTCACGTCCCGGCGACCGCGTGGGGCGATGGCGTGGCTCGAAGGCGGCGGCGCGGAGGTCCGGTTTCGTCACCCGGTGATGGACGCCGACCGCGTCGACCTGACCATCGAGGAGCTCGATGGCGACGAGCGGACCGTGACTGCGTCGGTCGATGGAACGGCCAAGGCGGTGGCACGGTTCCTGGAGTCCGCCGAGGTGCTGCCCGAGCGAGACGGTCCGGCGCTCGATCCGATCGAATTCGTCGTCGATGCCTCCTGGTCGGACTACGGGTTCCGTGCCGGCGACGACTGCCCGATCTACACCGACCGCGGCATCGCCCATCCGGCCAGCTGGCCGCGTCTCGCAAACCGGTTCTGCCACGAACAACTCGTCGACGGGTCGTGGATCCACGTCCGGAGCCGCATCGCTCATCACGGCGTCGCCCCGGTCGGATCCACGGCCCGTGCGAGCGCTGTGGTCGCCGAACGGTTCGACAGCCGTGCAGGCGAACGCGCCGTGCTCGACGTTCGCATCAGCGCCGACGGCTCGCCGGTTGCGTCGATCGAACACGAAGCGATCATCCGCCTCGCCACCACCTGAAACCGCTGGCAGCCGGGACGAGGTGCCAACATGTCGACGTGAGTAGCGAACCCGACCAGCGATCGCAGCGCATCGTGCTCGCCCGCCACGCCGAGACGGAGTGGAGCATCACCGGCCAGCACACCGGCCGCACCGACATCCCGCTCACCGATGCGGGTCGCGACGCCGCGGTCGCAGCTCGGCAAGCGGATCGACGGGTACCGGTTCGACCGGGTGATCTCGAGCCCGCTCGTTCGTGCTCGCACCACCGCTCGACTCGCCGGCTACGACGACCCGGAGATCGACGACAACCTCCTCGAGTGGGACTACGGCGACTACGAGGGCGTCACCACTGCGGACATCCGAGCGGATCGGCCGGGGTGGGAACTCTGGACCGACGGCGCACCGAACGGTGAGTCACCGGACGAGGTGACAGCACGCGCCGACGCAGCCGTCGAGCACGCGGTCGGCATCTGCGAGTCCGGCTGCGATGCGATCGTGTTCGGCCACGGCCACATGCTCACAGCGCTCGCAGTTCGCTGGATCGGGCTCCCCATCGCGCACGGCAAACACTTCCGCATCTCGACGGGATCGATCGGCATCCTGCGTTGGAAGCGGGAGAACCGTGTGCTCGATCTGTGGAACGACCGATCCCATCTGACCAGCGCGATCGACGACATCTGATGACCGCACGATCAGGACTGCAACTCGGTGTGCACGTCGGCCAGCAGAACGCCACCATGGCCGAGCTGATCGAGCTCTGGAAGCGGCTCGACGACTGCGTCGACTGGATCTCGATCTGGGATCACCTCTACGAAGCACCGCCGGCCGGCGGTACCACGCCTCACTTCGAGGCGGTTGCATCGCTCGAGCGCGCTCGCTGCCGTCACGACGAAGGCCCGTCTCGGCTGCCTCGTGTTCTGCGTGCCCTATCGCAATCCGGCGTTGCTCGCGAAGTCGATCGTCGCCATCGACCACCTCTCGGGCGGACGGTTCGAGCCGGGCTTCGGGGCGGGTTGGCATCAGCCCGAATTCGTCGCACACGGGTACGACTTCGAAGAGATCGGTGTCCGTTTCGATCAGCTGACGGAAGCCTTGGTGATCATCTCCGGGATGCTCGGGCCCGACGAGACCACGACGTTTTCCGGTGAGCACTTCTCGGTGGATGCGGTGAGTTGCGTGCCCGGTCCGTTCGACGGGTCGATCCCGCTGTGGACCGGCGGCCGCGGCCCGTCGCGAACCCCGGCCACCGCCGCTCGGTTCTGTTCGGGTTGGAACGTGCCGTACGTCGGGCCCGACGAGTACCGGCGGCTCAACGACCGGATCGACGCCGCATGCGAATCGCTCGACCGGGACCCGGCAACGCTCGAACGATCGGTCAACCTCGCCTTCCACCTCGGCGCAACACCGGACGCAGCAACCGCCGAGCTGCAACGCATCAGAGATCAGTGGGGCGCTGACGCCGACCGGGTGACGGCGGGGGCACTGACCGGCACACCCGACGACGCAGTCGAACAGATCGCGGCGTTCCGTGACGCCGGTGCCGACATGGTGAACGTGGCGCTGCGCTTCCCGGTCGATCAAGACGCACTCGACGCGTACCTCGACGTCGTGGTCCCCGCGGCACGCTCCGCCGTCACCTGACCGTTCGTTTCCTGTCGCGGCCCGACGGGGTATCTGTCGATCATGGCGAAGGATCACGGACCCTCGATCGAGAACGACGAGCAGTACGAAGCGCTGCGCGACGACGGCATGTCGAAGGAGAAGGCGGCCGCGCATCGCCGAACACGCCCGACGCGTCCGAGAAGGGCGGCGCAGGCGCCACCGTACGAGGAGTGGACCAAGGACGAGTTGTACGAACGGGCACAGGAACTCGACGTCGACGGTCGGTCCGACATGACGAAGGACGAATTCATCGCCGCGCTGCGGGAGGACTGACGTCGCCGTGCCCGAGTTCGTGGAGGTCGAGGCCTACGCCAACACCGTCCGCCCACTGATCGGTGGAACCATCACCGGTATCGACCTCCGCGACGAACGGCTGCTCCGCCGGGCCGAGGAAGGCTTCGACGCCGAGGCGGCGCACGTGTACGGCGTGATGGGCGGTGCCGAGATCGTCGACGTCCGCCGCATCGGCAAGCTGCTGCTGATCGACGTCTCGCGGCGACCACACGATGTCGGGCTGACCTTCGGTCTCCGCGGATGGTTGATGCTCGACGGACGCGGTCGCACGCGCCGACGGCACCGACGTGACCGGACGGCGAAACCCGAACACGTCCGGCTCGCGATCGACGGTCGACGAGCGAGCGCGAGCTGATCCTCGAGGATCTGCTCCGCCTCGCCACGCTCGAGATCGACGCCGACGACGTCGAACTTCGGACCCGACGTGCTCGACCTCGACAAGGACGAGTTCCGTCGAGATCGCTCGCCGGGTCCAAGGCGACGATCAAGGGGCTGCTGATGAACCAGACGCACGGATCGCCGGGATCGGCAATCTGATCGCCGACGAGATCCTGTTCCAAGGCAAGGTCGACCCGCGACGACCGGCGTCCGACATCGCCGACGACGACCTCGACGACCTGTGGGACGGTGTGCGACGCACCCGCGACCGGGTGCTCGAGAAGAACGGTTCACACCAGGGAGTGCTGATCCAGAGCGGATCCCGAGAGAAGGGCGAGCACTGCCCTCGCTGCGACGTCGAGATCGAGCGGGTGAAGGTCGGCGGACGCACCACCTACTTCTGCCCCGCTCACCAGACCTGACCGAGTCCTCCCGAGGGTTCATCCGGTGTTCACCCGTGGGAGCGTCCGCGACTTCCGTAGCGTGGCGCACATGACCGTGCGCGTCGGGATCAACGGCTTCGGACGGATCGGCCGACTCGTCGTCCGTGGTCTCGCATCACCGTCGGTCGCTCGGCGACGACATCGAATTGGTTCACGTCAACGAACCGAACGCCGACGCCGTCACGATCGCCCATCTCCTCGAGTTCGACACCGTCCACGGTCGCTACGCCGGCGACGTGTCGACCGACGGTGCGACGCTCGTTCACGTCGACGGCCGAGACGGTCACCTTCACGTCGCACCACAGTCGCCCGGCGACATCCCGTGGAAGGCTCGCGACGTCGACATCGTCCTCGACTGCAGCGGCAAGTTCAAGACGACCGAAGACGCTGCTCCCACACTTCGAGCACGGTGTGCGCAAGGTGATCGTCGCAGCGCCCGTGAAGTCCGAAGGCGTCCTGAACATCGTGATGGGGTGCAACGACGACCTGTACGACCCACGTCGTTCGACCACATCGTGACCGCTGCATCGTGCACCACGAACTGCCTCGCACCCGTCGTCAAGGTGCTGCACGAGAAGTATCGGCATCAAACGCGGCGCGATCACCACGATCCACGACGTCACCAACACCCAGGTGATCGTCGACGCTCCGCACACGGATCTCCGACGAGCCCGGTCCGCACTCAACTCGCTGATCCCCACCACGCACCGGCTCGGCCACGGCGATCACGATGATCTACCCGGAACTGGCCGGCAAGCTGAACGGCACCGCCGTCCGCGTTCCACTGCTCAACGCGTCGCTCACCGACTGCCGTGTTCCACATGGACGCGCAAGGTCACCGTCGACGAGGTGAACGACATGCTCCGCAGCCGCCGCTGACGGCGAACTCGCCGGCATCCTCGGATTCGAGGACCGTCCGCTCGTGTCGGCCGACTACACCAACGACACCCGCTCGGGCATCGTCGACGGACCGTCCACCATGGTCGTCGACGACCGGACTGGTGAAGGTGCTCGTCTGGTACGACAACGAGTACGGCTACGCCTTCCGCATGGCCGACCTCACCGCCAAGGTCGCTCGCGCCTCGATCGAGGCCTCGACCGATCCAGCTCATGCAGACTCGCAACTACGCCCTCGTCACCGCCGGCTACT
The DNA here is from genome assembly GCA_963797925.1 of Ilumatobacteraceae bacterium. Taxonomy (GTDB): domain Bacteria; phylum Actinomycetota; class Acidimicrobiia; order Acidimicrobiales; family Ilumatobacteraceae; genus Ilumatobacter_A. The sequence continues at coordinate 1,107,326 of CAWCQZ010000005.1, forward strand.
GGGCGTTCACGCTGACCGACGGTGCGCTGCGGATGCTCGTGCTGCTGTACTTCAACGAGCTCGGCTACTCACCGGTGTCGCTCGCGTTCCTGTTCCTCGCTCTACGAGTTCATGGGGATCCTCACGAACCTGCTCGGCGGATGGGTCGGCTCACGGACCGGCTTGAACAAGACCCTCATCGCCGGCCTCGCGTCTGCAGGTCGTCGCGCTCGGTCGCGCTCACGTTCCAGCAGCCGAGCTGGCCGAAGCGGGACCTCGGTCGCATTCGTGATGGCGGCACAGGCACTCTCCGGCGTCGCCAAGGACCTGACGAAGATGAGTTCGAAGAGTGCGGTGAAGTTCGTCGCCGGCGACGCCGACGGCGCGCTGTTCAGGCTCGTGGCGATCCTCACCGGTTCGAAGAATGCGCTCAAGGGCGTCGGCTTCTTCCTCGGCGCGGCGCTGCTCGCCGCGGTCGGCTACGACACGGCGCTGTGGATCATGGCCGCCGGCATCGTCGATCGTGCTCGCCGTGGTCGCGACCATGTTGAACGAGGACATCGGCCGGTCGTCGAAGCAGACGCCGCTGCGTCAGGTGCTCTCGAAGTCCGACGCGATCAACCGACTCGCCGCCGCCCGCTTCTTCCTGTTCGCGTCGCGCGACATCTGGTTCGTCGTGGCACTGCCGATCTTCCTCCACGACGAACTCGGCTGGTCGTTCTACGGCGTCGGCGGGTTCCTCGCCGCGTGGGTGATCGGCTACGGGATGATCCAGTCGGTGGCACCGCGAGTTCCTGCGCGGTAGCCGACGAGATCACCGCCGCCCGGCAGTGGTCGTTCGCGCTCGGCGTCGTGGCGGCGATCATCGCCGCTGCAGTCGGTGTCGCGTTGGCGGCGACACCGGCACGAGCGTCGCGATCGTCGGCGGACTGCTCGTGTTCGGTGTCGTGTTCGCCCTGAACTCGTCGTTGCACTCGTTCCTGATCCTGGCGTACGCCGATGACGACGACGTGAGCCGTCGACGTCGGCTTCTACTACTCGGCCAACGCCGCCGGCCGCTTCGTCGGCACGCTGCTGTCGGGCCTGCTCTACCTGTGGGGCGGTCTGACCGTCGCCCTGTTCGGCGCAGCCGTGTTCGTCGCGATCACCTGGCTGCTGACGCTCCGCCTGCCCGAGCTTCCGGCGGCAAGCGAACGCTCGGCCGTTGCCACCGGCTGACCCGACCACGAAGACCCGCGTCGCGAAACCCACTTGATCGGCGTGTCGACGGTGCGCGATGGTGATCACTCCACACGAGAGGAGGTGCCCATGTCGATGTTCGACACCAACGTGATGATTTCCGGCCGGGCGCCTCGCGCCGTGTGCCCGCTCACGGCCTGACGCCGAGAGCACCCCCCTGCGCCGGCGGCGCTCCCGATCTCTGCATCGGTCCTCTCGTCGCGCGCAACCACACCCCAACACCAACAGGTCCCGACACGGGACAGAAAGGACATCGAACGATGTTCCCCTCAATGCACCCCGAGCTGCAACTGGTCGAGATCCGAGAGCGTCACGCTCGGATCCGCGCCGACTTCGAGCGATCACGAGCATTCCGCCGTGCTCGTGGGAAGCACCGGTTCCGCTCTCGACGTCGGCGCACGTAGCGCCGACGAACACCGGCGGCACGGGTTCGATCGATCAGCCGATCGGGCGAACCCGTGCCGCCACGTCACAGCGCCGTCAGTCCGCCGAGAACCCCGTTCGACCCGTCGGCACGTCGGACTCGCTGGGGATCGGTGGATTGCCCGCCCCCTGCACGCTCTGGTCCATGTCGATGATGTTTCCCGTCAACATGCCCGAGTCGGGCGACAAGCAGAACGCGATCGTGTTGGCCACCTCCCACGGCTTGACCAGCCGACCCATCGGGCGTTCGGCTTCGGCTGCGACCAGCCAGTTCTCCGGCGCGTTCTCCTCGGCCAGTTGGACCCGGTGCTCGGACTCGGTGTCCATCCATCCGGGGTTGACCTGGTTGACGCGGATGCCGTGGCGCATCAGACCGAACGCGAGGTTCTTGGTCATCACCGCGAGCGCCGCCTTGGACATCGAATAGGAGGTGAGGCGCGGTTGGCCTCCGTGACCGCTCGTCGAGCCGACGTTGACGATCGACCCGCTCGAGTCGGTGGCGACCATCAACCTCACGGCTGCCTGTACGAGGAAGTACGGCGCCTCGACGTTCGTGGCCATCATGGCTTCGAAGTGCTGGCGGGTCTCGTCGAAGATCGTCGAGCGTGTGGTCAGGGCGGCGACGTTGACGACGTTGTTGACGGTCCCGAACCGCGACGTGCAGCGGTCCACGATCGTGGCAGGAGCGTCGGGCGCTGCGATGTCCACGGACACGAACTCGGTCGGCGTGCCGAGCGCAGAGAGTTCGTCGGCGAGCGCGTTGCCGCGAGCAACCGATCGCCCGGTGAGCACGAGCCCTGTCGCACCGTCGGCGACCAGCTTTCGGGCCACCGCTTCGCCGAGTCCCTGCGTTCCGCCGTTGACGATCGTGATCATCTCCCCATCCTGCACGACACGGCCCTGGTTGGTCCGACTGGTTCGGAACGGACGGACCATCGAGTGTGGAAGGGTGAGGCGATGAGTGATGTCATCGAGTTCTCCGCCGGCGATTTCGTCCACCTCGGCCTGGGTGCCACCGTCGTCCCGCTCCCGACCCACACCGGCGAGATGTCGTGGTACGAGGAGTACGGCAAGGCCCACGGTGGCGATGGCACCGAAGGTCGGCTCGTGTCCCTGCACACGTTCGCCGGGTCCTGGGACACGTGGGAGATGCATCCCAACGGCAGCGAGTTGGTGCTGTGTGTGTCCGGCACCGTGTCGCTGACGCAGGAGGCCCTCGACGGATCGGTGTCGACCGTGACGATCTCGGCGGGCCGTGCGGTGGTGAACGACCCCGGTGTGTGGCACACCGCCGACGTCACCGATCCCGACGATCCGCCGACCGTGCTGTTCATCACCGCCGGCGTCGGCACGCAGATACGCGACCGTTGAGCGACGAGCTCGTCGGCGTCGGGCCACACCCGGAGCCGTGGCCGGACGACGACCGCCTCGACCCGGATCTGTTCCGCGACGGCGACCGCCGAAACGTGCTCGACCACTACCGGTACTGGACGGTCGATGCGATCGTCGCCGACCTCGACACTCGCCGCCATCCGTTCCACGTCGCCATCGAGAACTGGGAGCACGACTTCAACATCGGCACCGTGGTCCGCAACGCCAATGCGTTCGGTGCGGCCGGTGTGCACATCGTCGGCCCGCATCGCTGGGACCGGCGCGGCGCGATGTCGACGCACCGATACCTGCATCTGCATCACCACGCCGACGTCGACGCGCTGAGTGTGTGGGCGTTCGACTCCGGGGTGTCGATCGTGGCGATCGACAACGTGCCCGGTGCGGTGCCGATCGAGGCCGCCGAGCTGCCTCGCGAGTGCGTGATGCTGTTCGGTCAAGAGGGTCCCGGCCTGACATCGGCAGCGGTCGCAGCTGCGACGATGACCTGCGAGATCACCCAGTACGGATCGACGCGTTCGCTCAACGCCGGCGTCGCCTCCGGCATCGCGATGTACGCCTGGGCCATACGCCACGCCTGAGACCGGGCGAAGCAATCAGTGGTCGTCGGTTCCAACGGTCGACAGGTTGCCGTCGACGGGGCAGGGGTGCCGGTGCACGTGATCGCCGTGGTCGGTGCCGGTGTCGCTGTCCCCGCTTGCACCGCGGTCGAGGAGTGCGAACGCAGCACACCCGCCGAGCGCGACCATTGCTGCGGACCAGATCATCGCCCGTTCGAAACCGGGCCCGAGCAACTCCGGGTCACCGAGCGCGTCTCCGGTGAGGCCGACGAAGCCCGGCACCGCTGCCACCGCCAACAGTCCGCCGGTCCGAGCGACGGCGTTGTTCACTCCCGACGCGGCTCCGGCCCGGTTGTCCGGCACGGCACCGAGTGCGGCGGAGGTGACGGGGGCGACGATTCCCGAGAGACCGAGTCCGAACACCGTCACCGCCGGGAACACGTCGGCGACGAAGGATGCGTTCGCACCGACCCGGGTCAGCAGCACCATCCCGATCGCAGCGACGAGCGGCCCGATCGTCAGCGGCCAACGCGGCCCGATGCGTTGAGCGAGGTCCCCCATGCGTGACGACAGCAGCAGCATGATCACCGTGACCGGCAGGAGCGCGGCACCGGATTCCAACGGTGACCAGCCGGCGGTGACCTGCAGCTGGACGGACAGCAGGAAGAACAGCACGCCCATGCCGCCGTAGACGAGGAACGTCAGCAGGTTCGCGACGGCGAAGGTTCGGTCGACGAAGAGGTCGAACGGCACCATCGCATGATCTCGTCCGCGTTCGTACGCGACGAGGACGACGGCGCCGACGATCGCCAACGCGGCTGATGCGAGTTCGAGCGTCGAGAATCCGCCTTCGGGCCCTTCGATCAGCGCGAACGAGGAGCCACCGAGCACCGCCACGGTGAGCACTGCTCCGGTGGTGTCGAGCTGCGCGTCCGATGCAGTCGGGTCGATGGTTTCTGGAACCCAGCGCGACAGCACGAGCGCAGCTACGGCGACCGGAACGTTGACGACGAAGACCCACCGCCAGTCGATGCCGACGAGGAGCCCGCCGAGCAAGGGACCGACGGCGCCCACGATCCCGGTGATCCCGGACCAGGCTCCGACACCGCGACCACGGTCCTCTCTGCGGAACGACGACTCGATGATCGACAAGCTCCCCGGAGTGAGCAACGCGCCACCGATTCCCTGGAGGAGGCGGAACGCGATCAGCGAGTTCACGTCCCACGCCAACGCGCAGAGCAACGACGCCACGGCGAACCAGGCGACGCCGATCCGGTAGAGCCGGACTCGACCGAACCGATCGCCGAGCGACCCACCGATGAGGATCAGCGCAGCCAAGGTCAACGTGTAGCCGTTGACGATCCACTTCTGCCCCGACGAGCCGGCGTCGAGATCGCGAGCGAGGGTCGGCAGCGCGACGTTGACGACGGTTGCGGTGAGCGAGGCGACCGCCGAACCGAGCACGACGGTCGCCAGCACCAGGCGCCCTTCACTGGAGTCGAGCGCGACCTCCCCCGGCTCCAGCGCGTCCCGATCCTTCGTCGCCATCACCGAATTCGACACCGTGGAGTCTGCTGCGTCAACTCGAAGCCGGCACGGACGGCTCCAGGAAGCGTCGAGCAACTCGTGCCGGGAACTCATCGCCCTGCGCAGCAGGGCACGGCATCTCGCGGCGTAGGTTCGGCGTATGGATCGGGCGCCGTTCTCCGCTGCTGTGCGTGAGCAGCTGGGCGACTCCGGGTGGCTCGACCGGTCGGAGATCGATGCGGCGCTGGTCGATTTCCGCGGCGTGTTCACGGGCGAGGCCGTCGGCATGGCCAGGCCGGCGTCGACCGACGAGGTTGCCGAGGTGGTCCGGCTCTGCATCGAGCACGACGTCGCGATCGTGACGCAGGGCGGCAACACCGGCCTCAGCGGCGGGGCGATTCCGACCGACACGGTCACCGCCGACGAACGGCCGCGGATCATCGTGTCCTTGACCCGCATGCGCGAGGTCGAGGACATGAACATCGCTCGAGGGACGATCACGGCACAGGCCGGCGTCACCATCGAAGAGCTCCAGCACCGCGCCGCCGACGTCGACCGGTTGTTCGCACCCGATTGGGGCGCCCGCGGAACGGCGACGCTCGGCGGTGCGGTGTCGACCAACGCCGGCGGCATCAACGTCGTGAAACACGGCAACATGCGCGAGCACGTGCTGGGGCTCGAAGTCGTGCTCGCCGACGGCCGGGTGTGGGACGGGCTGCGTTCGCTCCCGAAGGACAACTCGGGCTTCGATCTCAAGCAGCTGTTCATCTCGGGAGAAGGCACCATCGGGATCGTCACTCGGGCCGTGGTGCGGATTCATCCGCGACCGGCGCTGCAGCGCATCGCGTTCGTCGCGCTCGAATCGCTGGAAACGCTGAACGACCTGATGGCGATGGCGCGCACGACGAGCCCGGGGGCGTTGAGCGCGATCGAGCTGATCCCCGAAGTGGGCGTGAAGCAGGTGGTCGAGAGGTTCGGCGTGCAGCGGCCGCTCGACTCGGCGGCCGAGTGGTACGTGCTGATCCGGTTCGACTCGATGCAGGACGGTGTCGACGGCGGCGATCGGGTCGACGACGACCTGACCGAACTCCTGGCGAGTGCCGTGTCCGCTCGCCTGATCACCGACGGGGTGGTGGCCGCGACGGATGCGCAGGAGGCGAACCTCTGGCTGATGCGGGACGAGTTGACCGCCACCCGCTCGTTCGGCGGCTTCGGCGTGAAGTACGACCTCGCGATTCCACCGGACCGGATCGCCGAGTTCATCGGACGCGCCGAGTCACTCGTCGACGGCATCGTGCCCGGTGCGCTGTCGTTCGCGTTCGGTCATGTCGGCGACGGCAACCTGCACTTCACGGTGCTCACGCCGGATGGGGACGACGCACTGCTCGAACGGGCCGCACCCGAACTGCTCGGGTCACTCGATCAACTCGTGTGGGAGTTCGACGGCACGATCTCCGCCGAGCACGGCCTCGGCCGGGAACTGCGCGAGCGCATCGCCGGACAGAAGAGCGATGTCGAACTGGATCTGATGCGCAGCATCAAGCGAGCACTCGACCCCGACGAACGGTTCAACCCGGGCGTGATGCTGCCCGGTCGTCACAGCTAGCGCCGTCAGACGAGGCGGATCTCGGTGCCGGCGACGACGTGGACCGACCCGGCCGAGGACCGGTCGGTGGCGAGCATCTCGACGGCCACCAGCTGATCGGGTTCTCCCGAGCGACCGGGCACCACCCGGACGATGCTGTCATCGAGTCCGACCGTCCAGTCACCCGCATCACCGATCGAGCACGGCCGGTCGACCAGTGCCGAGAACCTCGTCGCGAGTGATTCGACGTCTGCGGAACGCAATTCGACCCCGACGATCCGTTCCACGACGTCGGGGTGGACGTGCCCCTGCCACGCGCGGCCGGCCCACGCCCATCCGTCGACCGGGTCCATCCGGTCGAGCGACATGATCGCCCCGCCGGTGTCGGCCGGGTGCAGGTGGATCGCCGCTGCCTCGACGCCGTGGTGGCGGGCGGGCGGTTCGTCGTACACGACCCGGATGCCGAGCGTCTCCGCTCGGTCGCGAGCGGCATCGAGGTCGTCGACCTGCATGATCAGCATGTATCCGCCCGGCCCACCGCGCTTCGAGAGAAACCGTGCCGACGGCGCCGAGTCGGCGGTCGGCTGGAGGACTTCGAGGAAGGTGTCGCCGACGGCGAAGACGACGTTGCGCATCTCGAAGACGTTCGGCGGATCACGATGGACCCCGGCGACACCGAGCGTGGACACGATCGCCTGCTCCTCGCGCCAGATGTCATCGGTGCACAGCGCCACCTGCCGGATGCGGATCATCGCTCGCTCTTCTCGTAGGAGCGCACGGAGTCGACGGTCATGGTCCGACGGTACCGATCGCCCGCCAGCGACCTCGGGCCGGGGCACTGCAACACTGGATCCATGACCAGCATCGAAACGGGTACCGACGACCTCCTCGCACACGTCGACGGCAACGTCGGCGTGATCACCTTCAACCGTCCGGACCGACGCAACGCACTGTCGAACGCGATGTACGACGGCTTCCACACGGCGCTGCCAGCCCTCGCGGACGACCCGAACGTCAACGTGGTGATGATCACCGGCGCAGGCGGAGCGTTCTGCGCCGGCGGCGACGTGAAGGCCATGAACGAGAACAATCAGAACGGGAGCGGCGACGCGGAGGAACAGCTCGGCACGGACCCCGAGTCGCGTGCGCACGGACTTGCGGAGCGGCAGCGTTGGGTGTCGTTGGCGATCCACCGGTTCCCGACGCCGGTGGTGGCGGCACTCCCGGGGGCCGCGGCCGGGGCAGGCATGTCGATTGCGCTCGCATGCGACCTGCGGCTGGCGGCCGAGCGGGCGATCGTCGTCCCTGCGTTCGTCAACGTCGGCGGGTCGGGCGACTTCGGCGGCAGCTGGTTCCTCACCCAACTCGTCGGAACGGCCAAGGCGAAGGAGCTGTACTTCACGTCACCGCGACTGTCGTCGCAGGATGCGCTCGACCTCGGCATCGTCAATCAGGTGCTGCCCGACGAGGGCTTCGACACGGCAGCGCTCGATTGGTGCCGTTCACTTGCCGAGCGGGCGCCGGTTGCGCTGCGCTACATGAAGCAGAATCTCAACCGCGCCATCACGTGCGATCTCGAGACGGCACTCGACGCCGAAGCCACCGCGATGGTCCGCACGATGAGTACCGCCGATCACCGCGAGGCCGCCGCCGCCTTCGTCGAGAAGCGCACGCCGGTCTTCACCGGTCGCTGATCGCCGGGTCCGGTCATTCGCCGGGCAGACCGACGAGTGAGTCCGTACGGATGAGAAATCCGTCTGCATCGATCCACTGGATCCCCCACGGCTCCTCCCCGGGGCGCATCGCCAGGACCAGGTGGGTCGTGCCGGACTCGAGAATTGGCTCGACGCGACGACCGTCCCGATCGATCGACGACCAGACGACGAAGTGGTCGGTGACCGGCTCGACCCCTGAGCTCCTGAACCACACGATGCGCTGCCCCTCGATCTCCAGAGAGATCGACCCCCAACCATCGGCTTCTCGGTCGACCTCGAAACATCGGAGGCCGACGGTGCCGATCACGAGCTGGACGCATCGACCAGGTTCTCCGCCCAGAGCGTCACCGACGAGCAACCGGTAGTCGTCGGCGGCGACGAGCTCCGTCGCGTTGCTCACGATCGGACCCGTCATACCGGTGGCGTCGCCCCACTCCCGGCCGGCCTCGCCGCCGCTGCAGGCACTCACCACGACCGAGGCGACAGCGATCAGCACGGCGGCGAACCGTCTCATGATTCGCCCTCGCAGGTGACGTCGGGCAATTCGCCGCTCTCGAATGGAGCCCGCTCGGCGAGGCCGACACCGAAGGCACTGCCCGGGACGAACGGGGAGAGCTCGGCGCGCGCGACCGTTCCATCGGACCAGGTGGCCGTCGCAGTGCCTGATGAGAATCGGCTCACCACCGCCCAGGTCTCGTCGTCTCCGAGTTGGACCGACGTGCAGGGCGACGGGTCGAGTCCCGACGTGTTGCCGACCCCGAACACCATGCCGGATTGGAGGTCGCCCCGCACGAAGACGTCCGTCGGTCCGACCGTCCGACGAAGCATCTCTCGATCGTCGGTGAAGCCTCCGAACTCGGTCGCTGCCTCCCAGGTCTCGTCGTCGACCAGGATGAGGCCGTCGACGACATCGATGATGCTGCCGACCCCACCGAACACCGGACCCACCCACTCGATGGCGACGGTCGGACCGCCCGGTGTGTTCCAACGCAGGCTTCCAGCGTCCTCGTCTCCCTCGAACGTCGCGACCTGACCACTGCGAACTTCCACCCGACCGCCGTCGAGGTCATCGAGTCCGGTTCGATCGACGCTGATGACGACCCGCAGTTCGTCGGACGCGTACTCGATCACATCGGTCTCCGCATCGGACGTGATCGAGACCAGCGGCGGTCGGCCACCGTCGGATGACCCCGGTCGACCGAACGGCATCGGCAGCCACGTCGCCAGCGCGTGGGTTCGTTTCGAGGCATCCGTCGATGACTCGGCGCCCCGTCGATCGACCACGGCGAGCCCGCCGACCAGCAGGAGGACGACCGCCGCGACGAGCGCAGCTCCAGCCCATCGACGACTCGTTCCCGGTTGTTCCGACACGGACCGAAACGACTCGTGCGCTTCGGTTGGTCCGGCGGTCGTGTTCTCGCCGACGGCACGGAATGTGCGGCGCAGGCGGTCGTCGAGGCCGTCGTTCACGATGCGAGTTCCTTTCGCAATCGAGCGAGGCCCCGGTGGATGAGCGACTTGACCGTGCCGGGGCGGACGCCCATCATCTCGGCGATCTCGCGTTCGGAGAGGTCTTCGTAGAATCGCAGTGCGAGCGCCGTCCGGTAGCGGGGTGGCAACCTGCGCACGATCGCCCATGTCTCGTCCAGCTCCGGCTCGCCCAGCGGGACGGGCGGGTCGAGGCGAACCCGCTCTGCCACACTCCGACGGCGGATCGCATCAGGGCGAGGTTCACGACGATCGTGCGCAGGTAGCCGCCCGGATTCGCGAGGTCAGGTCGGTCGATCCACCGGAAGTACGCATCGTGGACGATGTCCTCCGCAACGAGATTCGATCCGGTGATCACGTGCGCCAGACGCACGAGGCCCGAGCGTTCGCGGAGGAACAACACCTCGCGATCGTCGTCGAGCTCCACGATGCATCCTGCCATCACCCCAACGACGTTCGAGCGGGCGATTCGGTTGCACTCGACGCAGGATCAGGCGTCGAGCAGCGCTGCCAGGCGGCGGCGCCATTCGACCGAGGGCTTGTCGGACTGCACGCTCACGGTCGCCTTCTGATCGAGCGGCAGCACACCCTTGACCTTCTCGAGCATCATCTTGTCCTCGGCGCCGATCGCACGGTCGAACACGATCACCTCCTGTCCGGGGACGGAGAAGTCGTCGTTGCGCCAGATCACGAAGGTGAAGTACGACCTGTCGTCGTCGATCGGCGTGGAGCACAGCAGGATCAGGTGATCGAGCCCCGTCTCGTAGTGGATCGTGCTGCGCACGGTGAATGGCAGGTTGAAGCCGGTCGACATGCGTCGATGGATCACGTCGGCCGACTGCCCCGACGCTTCCTTGCCACTCTCGTCGTCGTTGCGGACCTCGACGTCGTACTCGTAGCCGAAGAAGTCGTCGTCGAGTCGTTGCATCTCGATCTTGGGCACGTCGGAGTTCTGAGCGATGCCGAAGGTGCCGATGTGGACGTACGGGAAGTGCGAGATGTCGAGGAAGTTGTCGGTCATCCGAGTGGCGGACGTGGCCCACACGTCGACGCCGGAGTTGATCCGGCGGTACGCGTCGTCGTGCTCGGCGGCCATCTCCGGGATGCGGGCGACCGGGTCGCCGAGGCACAACCAGACGAGGCCGTACCGCTCCTGCGCGAGGACGGTCGCCAGGTGCGCTGCAGGCGGCACCTTCTTGCCGGCTCCCGATGACGGCACCTCGACGCAACGTCCCTCGTCAGCGAACTTCCAGCCGTGGTACGGGCAGACGAGGCAACCGTCCTCGACGGTGCCTTCGCTGAGCGGCGCCTCGCGATGCGGGCAGCGGTCGGGGGCTGCGACGACGTCACCGGACGTGGAGCGCCACACGACCAGATCTCGTCCGAGCAGACGGACAGCGACGGGGGACCCGGACACATCGGCCGCTTCGGCAACCACGTACCAGTGGTTGTGCAACGCTTCGTGCTCGATCAGCATGGGGTGCTCCTTCTCGGTGGCTCGGGGCTGGACGTTCGCTGTGTCACAACGTCACGGGTCGTAGTGTGCAGTCTCGACCGACCACTCCGAACCAGTCGGTTTTGGTCTGATGGTCTTACCATATCGAGATGACCGCAGCGCCGACCAACGGATCCCCAGCGACACCACCGGAACTGCTCGTCCTCGCGGACACCGTCCTGACGATGGAACCGGGTTCGACACCTCTGGCGAACGCTGCGATCGCCGTCGCCGACGGACGGATCACCGTGATCGGCCCGGCCTCCGAGCTGCAGGCGGCGCACCCCGACGCGCCGACCATCGGCGGACCCGGCCACCTCGCCATCCCGGGCCTGATCAACGCCCACCAGCATCTGACCGGCGACCGACTGATCCGCTCGATGATCCCGGACGATCTCGAACCGGGCCGTTCGATCTTCGAGTGGGCGGTGCCGGCGCACGCTGCGCACACCGGTGACGACGACGAGTTGTCGGCCACGCTGTCGCTCATCGAAGCCGCATGCAACGGGGTCACCTTCACGGTCGAAGCCGGAACCGTCGCGCACCCGGATCGGGTGCTCGCCGGGTTCGATGCCGTCGGCGTCGGCGGCACGCTCGGTTCCTGGGGCTGGGACGTGTCGGGCGAGCCGTGGGCCGGTGACACGGTCGACGAGGTGCTCGATCGCCAGCGCGTGGTGCAGGAGTCGACCGCCGGACACGTCCGCGTCGACGGGTGGGTCACGCTCGTCGGCCACGACCTGATGAGTGACGAACTCGTCGTCGCTGCGAGCGACATGGCTCGCCGGAACGACACCGGGATCACCTTCCACCTGTCCCCGTCGGACAGCGACACCGACCGAGCTACCTCGAACGAACGGGCAAACGACCCGCCGTCCATCTCGACGACCTCGGCGCACTCGGCTCACACGTGCTGCTGGGTCACGGCGTCCATCTCGGCGACGACGAGCTCGAGCGGCTTCTCTCGACCGACACCGCGATCGCGTACTGCCCGTGGGCGTACCTGCGGCTCGGACAGGGAGTCACCCGGGCCGGGCGCCACGTCGAGTTCATCCAACGCGGCGGACGCGTGGCGATCGGCTGCGACGCCGAGAACGCCGGCGACGCGATCGACGTACTCGGCGCCACCGCGCTCGCTGCCGGTTTGGCGAAGGACATGGCGATGGACCCCACCGTCTTCGGAGCGCACGCCGCACTCCACCACGCGACCCTTGGCGCAGCCGATGCGCTCGGCATGGCCGACGAGATCGGGTCGATCGCCGTCGGCAAGCGCGCCGACATCGCGCTCGTGGACACGACCCGACCGGAGTGGGTGCCACTCTCGCCCGACCCGGTCCTCCAGTTGGTGTGGGCGAGCGACGGCCGCAGCGTGCGCCACGTGGTGTCCTCCGGGCAGGTCGTGGTCCGCGACGGCGAGCCGACACTCGTCGACCGCGCCGCCCTCGCCATCGATGCTCGTGCCCGGCACCACCGACTGATCGAGGCCGCCGGCCTCGGCTGAACCGGGGTCGAACTCGATCTCCGATTTTCTTTCGATATTTCTGTGCCTCTCAACGGCTCCGACAGACGAGCGACGGCCTCTCGCGAGCTCGCTCCAGTCCAGGCGAATGCACCGATGTCAGGACTGGTCGACGGCCTGACAGTCGTATGTGTGTTCGATACAATTGAGCACATGTTCGAGACGGTGGTTCCCGAGTTGGTGGACCTCACCGACGACGCACTGCACGAACACATCGGCGAACTCGAACCGCAGCGTCGCCGCACCGACGCCGAACTCGCAGCAGCCATCGCGGTCGCCGACACCCGAGCCCTCTACAAGAACGACGCCCACCGGTCGATGAAGGGCTACCTCCAGGCCACGTGCAACTGGTCCAGCCACGAAACATCGCGCTGGCGAGTTGAACTTCGAGGACTTCACCGCAACCGCCGACCACTTCGTGAAACAGGCCGATCCAGATGGCGCACACGATGAGCGTGACGACGCCATCGAACACCGGCGGGCCGGCGTGGACAGGGTCGGCGACGCGCTCGACGTCAGAGCATTCGGCGGCGATGGCGTCACCACCGACGAAGTCATCCAGATCTTCGAATCGTTCTGCGACGCCGAGTTCCCAGAAGGATCTGGCCTCGTCGCCGACCCGGGCGCCTTGAACTCGATCCGATGCGAGACCGACAACGGGGTCCCCGTTCATCCGCACGACGTGCTGCGGGCTGCCCTTGCTGGCCACGTCCGTCGTGTCGTGCTCGATTCCGCCGGTCACGTGATCGACTTCGGCCGCAAGAAACGGTTCCTGCCCGTCGGCGCACGAACGCCGCAGTTCGATCGAGACGATCCCGACGATCGGCCCGACACCCCCGACGAAGTCAGACGGATGACCCACCTCGCAAGCGAACGACTCCGAGCACTCCGCCCGACCTGAGCCGCTCAGCGGGCGAGTGCGGGAGCCAGCTCCGAGACACGGCTGAGGACCGATGGACGGTCGGGGCCGACAGCGAGCAGCACCGCGACATCGTCCGCCATCGGGAGCCACGCTGCGCGAACGTCACCGTCGGTTGTCGCACGTGAGTCCCCGGCTTCGACGCCGACGAGTACCGCCGACAGCACGTGGCGTGCGCCACCGACCGACACGACGCTGCCCGCGCCGTCGACGTCAGGCCCGAACAACTCGTCGTGGTGCACCAGCACCCGTCCGTCGCGGTCGACGCGCAGGACCAACCGCAGCCCTCCGGACCGTTCGTCGGTGCGACCCAGCGCGACCTCCTCGACGATCCGGCACGTGGCCGATGCAGCGAGATCGATCGTCGTCGTGACCGTGTGGTCCGAGCCGGCGACCGACACCGTCGGCTCGGCGAACCAGTCGAGGTGCGCGCCGTCGTCGACCGAGCAGCGGGTGACCATCGTCGACGGCTCACCGGTCGGGCCGGGGAGGACGATCGTGGATGCAACGGTTCCGATCCGGGCCCGTGTCGCCGGTTCGATGTCGATGTCGAACGACAGCGCATCGCCACCGACCGGGGCTGCAGCCGATGCGGCGATCAGGATCCGGTCGTCGCATCGGCGCACATCGAACGGTGGCTCGCACCGCGCCGATCGCAGGAAGGCGCCCAGCACCGGGTCGTGACCGACGACGATCGAGCCGTGGCTGTTCACGCTCGACGGGCCGCGATCTGGCGGAGCACCCAGTCGGCCACCGGCTGTGCGCCACTCGACTCGACGAGCGACGTCGGGATCACCGGACGGCCGTCTCGCCGATCGCGTGCATCGCTCAGCATGCGGTCGGTGTCGGCACCCACGTAGCGGGCGAGGTCCACCTTGTTGATCACCAACAGGTCCGCCAACGCGACCCCGGGGCCACCTTTGCGGGGGACGTCGTCGCCACCCGCCGTGTCGAGCACGAAGATCTGGACGTCGACCAGGCCACGACTGAAGATGGCCGTGAGATTGTCGCCGCCCGACTCGACGAGGGTCAGATCGACACCTCTCCGCCCTGCACCGGACTCGCCGCTGTGACGTGCTTCGAGCTGCTCGACGGCGTCGAGGTTCGCGGCGATGTCGTCCCGGATCGCCGTGTGCGGACAGCAGCCGGTCTGCACCGCGACGATCCGCTCCGACGGGAGCACCGCAGCCTCACGGAGCGCGTCGGCGTCTTCGGAGGTGAAGATGTCGTTGGTCACCACGACCATCGACAGCTGGTCGCGCAGCAGCGAACAGAGCGAACCGACGAGCGTGGTCTTGCCCGAGCCGACGGGGCCGCCGACGCCGACCCGCAGCGACCGACGATCGGATGCGGGAGGTGCGCCGAGCGGCGCCGAGTGGTTGTCGAACGTGTCGTGTGGGATGTCGTGAGGCGGCATGATTCTCGATTCAGGCGACGAAGAGTCGGGCGTCCCAACCCGCGTGGTCTTCGCCCAGGATGTCGGTGAGCGATCCGCCCGCAGCAGGGAGTGCTGCGACCGGCGACGCGGCCCACGATGCTGCGTCTGCGATCCAGACGTCGACTCGCTCTCCGACCCGGGCCTGGACGCGGGCCACCGTCATCGGGTCGAGGCCGAGGAGTCGCACACCGGCGGTGGTGACCGCAGCCGACAGGTGGTGGAACGCAACCGCTGCAGCATCGGTGGGCGTACCTCCGGTGGCAGCGACGACGGCGCCGAGCACGACGGGTTGGTGCGCGTCGGTGTCGCCGCTGGAGATCGCGTCGAGCGTCGGAGACGACCAGATCATGGAGCCGGAGCGGAGCAATTGTCGACCGAACCGGCGGCTCGCGGCTCGCAGCGCACGCGACGCAATGCGAGCGCTCAGCTCGGCGTCGATCGTCGCGAGCACGTCGGGGGTCGGGCGGACGAGTCCAGCGACATGGGCCGCGAACGCGGCCTCGACACGGCCCGATGTTGCGAGCCGACCCAGCAGATAGCGCTCGAGTGTGATGTCGTCGCTGATGTCGCCGAGCCGCACCGCCGCCTCGACGCCCGCCGAGTTCGTGTGACCCCCCGCAGGGAACCGCCCGTCGACCAGCATCATCAATGCCGCGTTCATCACTGCCGTTCCGAGCGCACGGTCGTCACGTCCGCGCTCATCAGTAGAGGAAGTAGCGCTGTGCCATGGGAAGGGTTTCGGCCGGCGACTCGGTGATCAGCTCACCGTCGATCCGCACCGCGAACGTGTCCGCGTCGATCTCGATGTCGGGCATGGCGTCGTTGAGCACCATGTCCGACTTGCCGACGCTGCGCGTGTCGTCGATCGGCACCAGGGCGCGGCGGACGTTCAGCCGGTCGGGAAGGCCATCGTCGAGTGCCGCGCCGGAGACCCAGGCGAGCGAGAGGCCCGGAGCGACACCGGGGGCGGCACCGAACATCGGTCGCGGCAACTGCGGTTGCGGCGTCGGAATCGACGCATTCGCATCGCCCATCTGCGCCCAGGCGATCATCCCCGCCTTGACCACCACGTGCGGACGGACACCGAAGAACGCCGGGTCGTACAGCACCAGGTCGGCGAGCTTGCCGACCTCGATCGAGCCGACGTCGCGAGCGAGCCCGTGCGCGACCGCCGGACAGATCGTGTATTTGGCGACGTAGCGCCGTGCCGCGGACGTTGTCGGCGCCCAGTGACGGCTCCTCGGGCAGTGTGCCGCGACGCAGCTTCATCGCGTGCGCCGTCTGCCAGGTGCGCAGCACGACCTCGCCGATGCGACCCATCGCCTGGCTGTCCGAGCCGATCATCGAGATCGCACCCATGTCGTGGAGGATGTCCTCGGCGGCGATCGTCGATGGTCGGATACGACTCTCGGCGAACGCGAGATCCTCGGGCACCGACGGGTTGAGGTGGTGGCAGACCATCAACATGTCGAGGTGTTCGGCCACCGTGTTGACGGTGTGGGGCCGGGTCGGGTTGGTCGACGACGGCAGCACGTTCGGGTGCGACGCGACCGTCATGATGTCGGGCGCATGCCCGCCGCCGGCGCCTTCGGTGTGGAACGTGTGGATCGAGCGGCCGGCGATGGCCGCGAGCGTGCTCTCGACGTACCCGGCCTCGTTGAGGGTGTCGGTGTGGATCGCCACCTGCACGCCCGAGGCGTCGGCGACGGTGAGACACGCGTCGATCGCAGCCGGCGTGGTGCCCCAGTCCTCGTGCAGCTTGAACGCCGCAGCGCCCGAACGCAGCTGCTCCCACATGGCCTCGGGGTTGACCGTGTTGCCCTTGCCCATCAGGGCGACGTTGATCGGCCAGTGGTCGAGGGCTTCGAGCATCCGTTCCAGGTACCACGAGCCCGACACGGTCGTGGCCTTGGTGCCTTCGGCCGGCCCGGTGCCGCCACCGATGATCGTGGTGATGCCCGACGTGAGCGCCTCGTCGAGCAGCGTCGGCGAGATCAGGTGCACGTGGCAGTCGATGGCACCGGCCGTGAGGATCTTGCCGTTGCCGGCGAGGATCTCGGTCGACGGGCCGATGATCGAGCGCCGGATCGATGCCGTCCATCGTGTCGGGGTTGCCGGCCTTGCCGATGCCGACGATCCGCCCGTCCTTCACGCCGACGTCGGCCTTGACGATGCCCCAATGGTCGAGGATCACCGCGCCGGTGATCACGAGATCCGGGGCGCCGTCCGCACGCGTGCGCGTCGACTGACCCATCGATTCGCGGATCACCTTGCCGCCAC
Source organism: Ilumatobacteraceae bacterium (assembly GCA_963797925.1). Taxonomy (GTDB): domain Bacteria; phylum Actinomycetota; class Acidimicrobiia; order Acidimicrobiales; family Ilumatobacteraceae; genus Ilumatobacter_A. Next base: position 1,124,879 of record CAWCQZ010000005.1, read on the forward strand.
CGAACACCACTTCGTCGCCGGCTGCGGCGCCTGCCGACCGGTCCTCGGTGACCTCGATCAAGAGGTCGGTGTCGGCGAGCCGGATGCGGTCGCCCGTGGTCGGGCCGTACAGATTGCGGTACCTGGACCGCTCGATGCGGCTCACGACCCGGCCTCGCTGGTGTCTGCATCGTCGATCAGGGCAGTGTCGAGCGGCCCGGCGGTTTCGCCGCGCAGGCCCGGCACGATCCGTGCGCCGACGAACGGTACGAGATCCACATCGGTGGCGACGCCGGGCTCGAAGCGGATGGCCGTGCCGGCGGGAACGTCGAGTCGGCGACCGTGAGCGATCTGACGATCGAAACGCAGCGACGGGTTGGCCTCGGCGAAGTGATAGTGCGACCCGACCTGGATCGGCCGGTCCCCGGCGTTCTCCACCCGCAGCGTCGTCACCTCACGCCCGATGTTGATCTCGATCGGTTCGTCGGGTCCGGCGATCTCTCCGGGGATCACGACGTCATCTCCGCCGGTGGTGGGCCGATGGGATCGTGGAGCGTGACGAGCTTCGTGCCGTCGGGGAACGTCGCTTCGACCTGCACGTCGTGGATCATCTCGGGAATCCCCTCCATCACGTCGTCTCGGGTCAGCACCCGCCGCCCGGCGTCCATCAGGTCGACCACGGTTCGCCCGTCACGGGCCGCTTCCAGCACCCAGTCGGTGAGGATCGCCACTGTCTCGGGGTGGTTCAGTTGCAGACCTCGGGCCTGGCGGGCGCGGGCCACGTCGGCGGCGACGTGGATCAACAGGCGTTCCTGTTCGTGCGGGGTGAGATGCATCGGTTCGAATCTCGCCGGGTCAACGATCGAGGATCGAGTGGGGAACGGCTGCGTGGCATCCGACGATGCCGTCGACGACCTGGGTGACACCCATGTCGACCGCGACCGAGGCCAGCGAGTACGCCTCGTCCATCGTGAAGCCGCCCTTGTCGACCATCAGCTCGAGCATCTGCTCGGCTGCCATGCCCATCGCGTTGCCCAGGCCACCGACGCCTTCGTCGACGCCGCCGGAGAAGCCGTGCGTGTACCAGTGGGTGTCGGTGCGCAGAAGCGGGGCCGCCACCGGGAGATCGTCGGCCAGCGACAGTCGCAGGGTCACGTCGAGCGATGCTTCGATCGCCGTCCCGCAGATCTCGCCGTCGCCCTGAGCGAAGTGCGGATCGCCCACGTAGAAGCCCGCACCTTCGTGGAACACCGGATAGTGGACGATCGCGCCGGGACCGAACCGCCAGTTGTCGACGTTGCCACCGAACACCCCTGGCGGGATGCTGCTCACACGCCCGCCCTCCGGGGCCACACCCATCACGCCGAGATGCGGGCGCACCGGAACGCGCACGTCACGACCGAACGGTCGACGAGCGGCGCGGTCGGGCTCGGAGATGACCCCCGGCATGTCGTACAGCTCCAGTGCGGTGAAGTCGAATCCGAAGATCGGCTTGGCGAACTCGGGGAAGGCGGGGCCGTCTGCGTCGTTCAGTACCGGGTCGAGCAGTTCGTAGATCGTGATGCGTTCCTTGCCGAACCGCTCGTGGAACAGCCCCCAGTTCGCTGCGCAGTTCGAGCCGTATGGCATCCGCGGTGTCATCGACAGCAGTTCGACGCGCAGCGTGTCGCCCGGCTTCGCTCCACGCACGTCGATCGGCCCGGTCATGATGTGCACGCCGGGTGTCCGGGTCTCCGGTGCGATGCCGTCCCAGATCGCTCGGATCCCGTCGTCCATCAACAGGTCGGGTGCGTCACCTGCGTGATGGGTGACCGCCTCGATCGTCACGGTGTCGCCGGGGTCGACGCTGAGCACGGACGCTTCGTCGGCATCGAGGTAGCCCCAGAAACAGGAGTCGGGAGTCGCAGTCAGCCTCGTCGTCATGATGGTCTGACCATAAGACCACGGTGTGAACTGCGTGTTGCCGACAGATCACGGCCCGGTCACCGATTCGCGTTCACCAGATGCCGATCAAGCGGCCGGCCAGGTAGAGCGCAGCGCCGATCATGAACACGCGCACGAGCTTCTCGCCGCCCTTGACCGCCAGCTTCGCGCCGAACCATCCGCCGGCCATGAATCCGGCTGCGAGCACCAGCGCAGGCGCCCACACCACGTTGCCCTGCAGGATGAACACGGGCAACGCGATCACGGTGACGATCAGGTTGGTCAGCACCTTGACGCTGTTCGCAGTCACCAGGTCGAAGCCCGCACGGGTCAGCGCTGCCAGCATCACCAGCCCGACACCGGCCTGGAACGCTCCGCCGTACAGCCCGATGAAGAAGAACACGGTCATCGTGACGGGGTCCGACCACGGTTCCACGCCTTCGGCGGGCTTCGGCTTGAAGATGGTGAGGATGATGATCGGGATGAGCAGGTAACCGAAGATCGTCTCGAACGTCTCGTCGGCGATCTGGCTGATCCCGAAGGACCCGATCAACGAGCCGACCACTGCGGGCACGAGGATCTTCTTGGCCTGATCGAGTCCGTCGACGCCTGCCTTCCTGAAGGATGCAACAGCGGCGCCGCTGGCGGTCAACACGCCCACTCGGTTCGAGCCGTTCGCCTGGTTGCCGGGGACCCCGGCCAGCACGAGGAGCGGCACGGTGAGCGCCGAGCCGCCGCCCGCCATCGTGTTGATCACGCCGGCTGCCAGTCCGCCGCCGAGCAGCAGCATTGCTTCCCAGAACGTCACGTCGTGTCCTTCCCGGTCAACGTCGGCGGGCCGCAGCGTCGAGCGCGGGTGGGGTCCACCCTGCGTCGGCCTGGTTCAGGTCGGTGCCGGGCGCCACCACCCGGTCGATCGCGTCGAGCACGTCGGCAGACAACGTCACATCGGCCGCGGTGAGCAGTTCGTCGAGTTGCTGCTCGGTACGCGGCCCGATCAGCGCGCTGGTGACGCCGGGATGCGCGACGGACCAGGCGAGCGCGAGCTGAGTGAGGGTCAGCCCTGCGTCGGCAGCGATCGGTTCGAGTCGCTCGACCGCATCGAACTTGACCTCGTTCCCGGCATCGAAGTGATCCGGGTTGGTCGCCGCCCGCGACGACGCAGGCGCCCGCTCACCGCGGCGGTACTTCCCGGTCAACCACCCGCCCGACAGTGGCGACCACACGATCGTGCCGATGCCGTGCCGTCGACAGATGGGCAACACGTCGCGCTCGATCCCACGGCACAGGATCGAATACGGCGGCGACTCGGCGTGAGCGTGGGCCACGCCTCGACGCTCCGCCGCCCAGCACGCCTCGACGATGTCACCAGCGGGGAACGTCGACGTCCCCCACGTCAGGATCTTCCCAGCTCGCACCAGGTCGGTCAGTGCGTCGATGGTCTCGGCGATGTCGGTGTCCGGGTCGGGACGATGGACCTGGTACAGATCGATCCGGTCGGTCCGCAGGCGGCGGAGACTGTCGTCGACCGCAGCGGTGATCCACCGTCGCGAGTTCCCCTGACGGTTCGGATCGTCGCCCATCGGGTTGTGGAACTTGGTGGCCAGAACGACGTCGTCCCGTCGCCCTGAGATGGCGGCACCGACGATCTGTTCGCTTTCACCGAACGCGTAGACGTCAGCGGTGTCGACCAGATTGATCCCGGCGTCGAGCGCCCGGTTGACGATTCGTTCGCACTCGCCATGATCGGTGTTGCCCCACGCACCGAGCACCATCGTGCCGAGCCCGAACCGGGACACTCGGACGCCGGTGCGCCCCAGGACACGGTGCTCCATCAGACCAGTGATTGCGACGGATGCCAGCGCAGCACACGTCGCTCGATCGTGGCGAGCACGAGCACAGCGATGACGCCGACGAACGCCAGGACGAACACGCTCCCCCACAGTTGTTCGTTCAGAGCGGGCTGCGACTGACCGACGCGGGCAGCGTTGCCGAGTCCCTCGCTCGAGTTGAAGAACTCGCCGATCACGGCGCCGACCAGTGCGAGGCCGATGCAGATGCGTGCCGCCGAGAACAGGTAGGGCAGGGCGTGGGGGACGCGCAGCCGCCAGAAGATCTCCCACGAACTCGCGTTGGTCGAGCGCATCAACTCGTGCGTGTCGGGGTCGACGGCGCGGAGGCCGGTCAGTGCGTTGGCGACGAAGGGCACCCAGGCGAACAGTGCGGCGGTGAGGATCTTCGGCCACGGTGAGAATCCGAACCAGAGCAGGAAGACGGGCACGAGGACGGCGATCGGCGTCGACTGGATCAGCACGATCACCGGCAGTCCGGCGCGCTCCATGAACCGCGAGTGGGCCATGACGCTGGCGACGACGACGGCGGCGACGAACGCGATCACGAAACCGGCGGCGGCCTCTTTCAGCGTCACGATCCCGTTGTCCCAGTAGAAGCCCGGGTTGTCGAACACGTGGATGAAGATGTTCGACGGGCGCGGCAGCGTCAACGGTCGCAGATCCATGATCCGCACGTACGCCTCCCATCCGAGGAACACGCCGGCCAGACCCAACACGGGTGCGACCGTCAGGAGGAACGCTCGGACCCGATGCGCCTCTTCGGGCGGTGGGAGATCCTCCTCGATCAGTGCGTCGACGGCGATGTTCGTCGCGTCGTGGATCTGCGTCATGTCACTCCCACCCTGCCTTGAGCGCATGGCGCACGGCGGCGACCCCGGCGTGGAACTCGTCGGAATCCTCGAGCGCGTCGGTACGTGGCCGCGCCAGGCCGACGTCGATCACATCGGTGATGCGCCCCGGTCGGGCACCGAGCACGACCACCCGGTCGGAGAGGATCACCGCTTCCGGGATCGAGTGGGTGACGAACAGCACCGTGCAGCCGACGCGCTCCCAGAGTTCGAGCAACTGGTATCGCATGTCGGCGCGGGTGATCTCGTCGAGCGCCGAGAAGGGCTCGTCCATGAGCATCAGTGGTGCGCCGAGAGCAAAGGCCCGAGCGATGCTGACGCGCTGCTGCATTCCGCCACTCAGTTCGCGTGGGTAGGCGTCGAGGAACGGGGTGAGCCCCATCTGGTCGATGAGTTCGAGCTGCGCCGCTTTCGACACACCGCGCATCCGAGCCGACCGGTTGGTCTCGCCGAGGAGCGCCACGTTGCGGCGAACCGTCCGCCATGGCATCAGTGCCGGCTGTTGCGGAACGAAGGCGTAGTGCTTGCGAGCGAGCGCCTCGGCCGGCGTCTGCCCTTGGACCACCACCGTGCCACGGTCCGCCTCGATGAGCCCACCGGCGAGTCGGAGCAACGTGGACTTGCCGCAGCCCGACGGACCGATCAGGCTGACGAACGAGCCGGGCTCGATGTCGAGATCGATACGCGACAGTGCGTGCGTCAACTGCCCTTTGCGGCGGAACCACTTGGACACACCTTCGAAATGAATCCCCTGCTGCACCTTGGCAGCGACATCGGGGTCGATCAGTTCGTGCACATTCCTCCCGTCACGTTCAACGCCTGGCCTGTGATGTACGACGCCCCGTCAGAGGCAAGATAGATGACCAGCGATGCGATGTCGTCGGCGTTCGCCAGCCGACCCAGCGGGCTCATCGACACCCAACCGGCCACCTGTTCATCATCGCGCGTGTCTGCGCCCATGTCGGTCAGGACGTAGCCCGGGCAGACCGAGTTCACCGTGATCCCGTGACCACCGAACTCCGTTGCGGCGATACGACTGAGCGCGACCACCGCAGCCTTCGACGCCGCGTACGCGGCCTCGCCCGGCGTACCGACCTTGGCAGCCATGGACGCCATGTTCACGACACGTCCACCGCCGGCGCCGACCATCGACGGGACGACGGCCTGCATCGTGGCCACCATCGACCGGGCGTTCACCGCTTGGACACGATCCCATTCGGCGAGGTCGATCTCGAGCAGTGGCGTCTTGTCGAAGATCCCTGCGTTGTTGACGAGCAGCCAACACGGCTCCGCGTCGACGAGGGCGTTCAGGCGAGTCGATGCATCAGCAGCGGTGAGGTCGATCACCGCGAACGAGGCATCGAGCGCCGCCGCTGCCGACTCCACGCAGCGATCCACGTCGACGAGTGTCGTGTCGTACCCCTCCTCGACGAGTCGGGTCGCGAGACCGAGGCCGATGCCGCGGGCCGCCCCGGTGACGATCGCCCGACGACCACCGCCGTCAGTTCTGCCAGCGGTGCGGGCTGCTGATCGGGTGGGCGTCATCCCTGCTGCAACAGCTCGCGCATGTTCGGATCCTTCAGGGTCTCGCGCACCGTGTTGACGATGGTCTGGGTCTGCGCGTCGACTTCGAGGTTCGCGATCGACCCCACGTCGAACCCGCCGAGCGTGGTGCGCTCGAGAGTCTCGGGGATCAGGCTCACTGCGATCTCGTTCGTGGCGCGCTCGACCCGGGAGATGGTCAGACTCGCCCCGTCGATGGCGATCCAGCCCTTCCACATCAGGTACGGCATGTGGTCGGGGGCCACCGAGAACCACATGGTCCGGTTGGCACCGTCGACCTCGATCCGAGAGACCGTCATCGTGCCCGAGACGTGGCCGGACAGGATGTGCCCGCCGAGCTCGTCTCCGAACTTGAGGCTGCGTTCGATGTTCACTCGGCTTCCGACTTCGACATCGCGGAGATTGGTCAACTGGACCGTCTCCGAGATGACGTCGAATCGAACCCGTCCACCGTCGATGTGTGACGCCGTGAGGCACACACCGTTGTTCGCGACGCTGGCTCCCGACTCGAGGCCGTCGGCGTGATCGCCGAGCAGGACCTCGAGGCGGCGCACACCGTCGCGATCGTCGACGTGGACGACCTCGCACAAGTCTTGGACGATCCCGGTGAACATCGAACGCTCCCCTTCTCTCGTTGCTCTCGACCCGGCGTCAGGCCGGGTAGACCAGTTCGGTGCCGTCGTAGACGGATTCGGCGATCGATGCGTCGACCATCGTCATCCAGTCAGGGGTTTCGGCGAACACACCGGCGGCCACCATGGCGTCGATCTCGGCCCCGAACAGGTCGAGGTCGGGGATGCCGACTCCGACATCGGCGGGAGCGAGATCAGCGATCAGACCGGACTCGACGGTCCAACGGTTGAGCTCGGACTCCATGGCCAGGAAGTTCGGGTTGCCTGCGGCGTTGATCAGCTCGAAGGCGGCAGCGACCGTTGCATCGGGATCGGCTGCTGCGTCCTGGTAGCCCTTGATCAGCACCCGCACGATGTCCTGCACGGTGTCGGGGTGCTCGTCGATGAACGACTGCGTGGTGAACGGGATGCCGAAGCTCGCCGGAACGTCGAAGTCGAGGGGATCGAGCGTCGTGTACTCGACACCGGCGTTGTCCAACTGGAACGGTTCGTTCGACTTGTAGACCGGCAGTGCGTCGAGCCCGAGGTCGAGGTGCTGGACTGGATCGAAGCCGTCGAGCAGCACTTCGTCGAAGCAGCTCCGCTCGATGCCGTCGAGCGCGACTGCGGCTTGGAGCGAGTACGGCAGGTCGCCCTTGATGCCGACCGTGGTGCCACACAGGTCGGCGAACGACGTGATGTCGGAGCCGGCCGGAATCACCATCTCCTCGACAGCCGTCCGTCCCCAGTGCAGGAGTGCGACGAGGTCGCCCTCACCAGCGACGTTGTTCGCCACCAGTTCACTGAACGACCCGGCCATGCCCATCTGTGCTTGACCTTCGATCACGAGCGCACCGTTGGAGGGTGCGAAACCGGGTTGGATGTCGATGTCGATGCACAGCTCGTCGAAGTAGCCGTTGGCGTCGGCGACGATCAGTTCGGCGATGCCGGCCGCCGCGGCGTAGTCGAACGCGGTGACCCACGTGACCGTGCCCGCGTCTTGGTTCGCCTGGCATCGCTCCTCGGAGATGGCACCCGCTGGTTCGGCGTCCTCGGCCGGCTCGGCGTCCGTTGCTTCGGGTTCCGGAGCTTCGGGCTCCGTTGCGTCGGGCTCCGTTGCTGCGGAGTCGACCGGCTCGTCGGCGACCGTCGGGTCAGCCACTTCAGCCACCGTCTCCGGCGCGGCATCGTCCTCGGCGACACCGTCCTCGGCGGCATCGTCGCTGCTGCATGCCGCTGCGACGAGTGACAACGCCGCGAGGCCTGCCATCGAACGCTGCAACCGCCGGCGACTGTTCGAGTTCTGCGTGTTCTGCGTGGTGAGCATCGGCTCGGTCCCTTCCCCTTGTTGGCCTGATGGTCAGACCATTTTGAATACTCTAGTCAGCTCGACGTTTCGGCCGTGTTACCAGAACGCGTCAGCTTGGCTGACCGCTTCGGTAGCGCTGGACCAGCCAGCGGTTGAACCGCACGTGGCTCTCCTCCTGCCACGAGTATCGCCCACGCGGTGCGAACCGGGAGCGCAGACCGCGCTGGACCTTGGCGGTGGCGTCCGAGTCCTGCTCGACGAAGACCTGCACGCCCGACATCGGTGAGCTTCAACTTGTGCTCGAACAGTGGATCCTCGAGTGCGGACGGATGGAAGATGTAGCCGATCTCCACATCGATCGTCTCGGGGCCGGTCGGGCGGACGAGGAAGAAGAAGGCCTGGTCGGGCGCCGTCCCGAGGCACAGGGTCGGCGGCACGAGCGCGAAGGTCGAGCGGCTCCGCTCGGCGTCGGTGAGCTTCGGGAACACGGGCATGATCGCCTGATGGGTGGCATTGAAGCCGCCGTCCATCATCGTGTAGCCACCTTCGCGGAAGATGACGCCGGCGTCGTCGCTCCACTCGGTCGGGAAGTTCGTCAGGTTGCTCGGGCAGAAGTCCTGGACGTACTCGTGGAGACGGTTGGCGTGGTAGCCGTCGTTGAAGTTCTCGAACATCACCTTCCAGTTCCACGGCATGTTCTCGAGCGTGAAGGTGCCGGGGCACACCGCGTCGGCGAGGTCGTAGTTCGCGATGAACGGGTCGTAGTCGGTGAGCGTCGGAGCCAGCGGCGCGGCGTCCGGGTCCATGTTGACGAACACGAACCCCTGCCACAGCTCGACCTGGAACTGCGGCAGCCCGAAGTCGGCTTTGTCGAAGTCCTCGGTGCGTTCCATCGCCGGCGCGCCGAGGAGACGGCCGTCGAGGGCGTAGTTCCAGTGGTGATACGGGCACTTGAACGTCGTCGAGTTGCCGCTGCCGTCGCAGACCTGCATCGCTCGGTGCTGACAGACCGCCGACATCGCTCGGACGTCGCCCGCCTTGTCGCGGGTGACGATGATCGGCTCGTCACAGATCGTGACGGTGAACCAGTCCCCCACGTCCGGGATCTTCTCGGCGCGGCCGACGCACAGCCACTCCTTCGCATACAGCGCATCACGCTCGAACTCGAGCACGTCGGGAGACGTGTACAGCTCGGGCGGCAGCGTCGACGCGTTGGCGACGTCGATGGTCGACGCGTCGAGTTCGGCGAGGAGACCAGGGCGCAGGCCGGTCGTCGATCGGTTGGACCGGTTCGGGTCGAGCATCGTCATGAGCGGATCTCCTGGGAGTGTTCCATCGCGGATCGCGAGTCTGGGCTGGTGTCTGTGTCGGGCGCATCAACGCTCGATGACCGTGTTGCTTCGTTCGGTGCTTCGATCGCCGCTTGCGCCAGCAGGAACTTGCGGACCTTGCCGACACTGGTTCGGGGCAATTCGTCGACCCGGGTGAAGCGGTGCGGCCGTTTCGCCTTGCCGAGCCGCTCCGCACACCATTCTGCGAGGTCGACTTCGAGGGACGCCGGCGCGTCGGGTTCGGCAACGACGAAGGCGACGGGCACCTCGTCGCGGATCTGGTCGGGCGCGCCGACCACCACGACGTCGAAGACGTACGGATGGTCGCCGATGACGGCTTCGACCTCGACGACGGACACGTTCTCACCCGACACCTTGAGCACGTCGGACCGGCGCCCGTCGAAGACGAACCGACCGGCATCGTCGCAACGCGCCCGGTCGCCCGTGCGGAACCAGCCGTCGCGGAACGACGCTGCGGTGGTCTCCGGATCGTCGAGGTAGCCGGCGAACAACGTGATACCGGGCTGGCCGCCGACGACGACTTCGCCGACGTCGCCGGTGGGCGTCATGGCGCCGTCTTCGTCGTGCAGCTGCACATGGCAGCCGTCGCGTGACGAAGCCCATCGAGTCGGGGCGGGTCGTCGCGCGCTCGTCGGTCAGGACCGCCGGGATCGTCTCGGTCATCCCGTAGAGCTGGCGCGGCCGACACCCGAACCATTCGGACAGTGTCTCGTACTGCTCGTCCGTCACGTTCTGGGCGAACCAGCAGTGCCGCAACATCGGCTCGGGTCCGCCCGGGGCCGGGACCCGTGGCCCTCCCCGGGCGAGGATCATCCGCATCGGTCCGGCGAACAGGCTGGCATGGGTGGCGCCGTGACGTGCTGCCTGCTCGATGAAGCGACGTCGCGGAGAACGAGTGCATCAACGCGACGCTCGCCCCGACGGCGATGGCCGACGCGAACGAGTAGTACTGCGCGTTCGCATGGAACATCGGCAGCACGACGAGCTGGCGGTCGGCCGGACCGAGTCCGGCCGCGGCGGCCATGGTCGTGCCGGCGAATGCGTAGTTCGCCTGGGTGACCACCACGCCCTTCGGACGCCCCGTGGTTCCACTCGTGAACATGATCGCAGCGCGGTCGGTGGGTTCGATCGACGGCGGAGCGACGATCGGACCCCATGCGTGTCCGCTCGACGTCGTCAACGCATCGAGTGTGTGATCGTCCTCGTCGACGGCGATCGTCGTGACGTCACGAACATCGCTGCCCGCTGCTCTGAGCGCATCGTCGAAGACCGGGCGACGAGCGGTCGCCACGATCGACACGAGCGGTCGTGTTCGGATGAGATGTTCGGCGAGTTCGTGCGCCGTGGCCATCGGATCCGACGGCACGATCCACGATCCGAGGCGGATCGCAGCGAGCCAACCGGCGACGAACGACGGCGAGTTGGTCAGCGCCAGATGCACGCCGCGCTCGAGCGTCGACCCCGAGGTCCGCGAAGTGTCCGGCCGTGTGCGCCACGACTCGGTCGAACTCGTCGTAGGTCCACTCGGAGACGACCCCGGCCGACGACTCGAAACGGAGGAACGACCTCTGGCCCGCGGGCGCGAACGGATGCGTCCCACAGTGCTGCGAAGGTCGCCGGCCCGGTCATCTCGAATGCGCCGCCGTTCAGGCGTCCGGGCTCCCGTACCCGCCGCCGCCCGGAAGGTCGAGGCGGACGTGATCACCGGGTTGCAGAGTGATGCGTTCCTGTGTGGTGACCTTCTCGCCGTTGACGCTGAACGCCCCGGACGAGCCGGGCTCGCCCCCGAAGATTCCCTGAGGCGCTTCGGCGAGGCGACTGGTCACGGCGTTCAGTTGCCACTCCCGAGTGGTGTCGACTTCGAACTCGATGGTCTGGCCGAGCCCGCCGGTCTGCGCTCCGGCACCGCCCGATCCGCTGCGCAGCGCCTTCGAGGTGAAGTGGATCGGCGCCGAGGCTTCGACGACCTCGATCGGCACGGCGGCCACACCGGTGGGGTACGAACAGGCGTCGAGACCCGCCTTGGTGGCGCGTCCACCCACACCGCCGGCGTACGTGAACATCGCCGTGATGAACGGGCTCCCGTCATCGTGGTTGCCGCTCACCTGCATCGTCCACACCGCACCTGATCCTTCCGCCATCGCAGCCTCGGGACGGACCTGGGCGAGTGCTTTGAGCAGCGCGTTCGGGAGGAACATGCCGACCACGTGGCGAGCCGTGCACGGCTGAGGCGACACGGCGTTGAGGATCGACCCTTCGGGCGCGATCATGTCGATCGGCAAGAGGCTGCCGAAGTTGTTCGGGATGTCGGGGCTGAGGACCGAGCGCACCACGAAGGTGGTGTAGGCGTGGCTGTAGTTCTTGACGACGTTGATGCCCCACCGGCTGGCGTCGGCCGAGCCGGTGTAGTCGACGGTGATCTCGCCGGCATCCGCATCGACGATCAATGCGCACTTGATCAGGATCTCGCTTCCGTCGGCCAGGTCGAGCAGTGCTTCGGATTCGTAGCGACCGGACTCGAGTTCGCGGATCCCCTTGCGGGTCGCGTCCTCGGAGCGGGTGATGATCTCGTCGGAGAGCGCCTCGATGTCGTCGAAGCCGTGATGGTCACACAGTGCGAGGAGGCGTTGGGCACCGATCTGACCCGACGCCATCTGGGCGTGCAGGTCGCCGCCCATGTGGTCGGGCTGGCGCACGTTCGAGAGGATGAACTTCCACACGTCCTCGTTGCGCTCCCCCTGCTTCATGAGCTTCACGATCGGGATCCACAGTCCCTCTTCGAACACGTCACGTCCACCGGCGCCGATGCCGTATCCGCCGACGTCGGTGTGGTGGATGGTGGAGCCGAACAGCGCGATGATCTGACCGCCGCGCCACACCGGGACGAGCACGGTCACGTCGAGCAACTGCCCGGCGGTCTTGTACGGATCGTTGGTGATGAGCACGTCGCCCTCGTCGAGCGAGTCGAGCGGGTACTCCTCCAGGATGTACGACACCGCGATCGCGAGGCTGTTGATGTGGCCCGGTGTGCCCGTGACCGCTTGCGCGACCATCCGACCACGGCGGTCGAACACCGCGTTGGCGAGGTCGCCCGCTTCACGCACGATGGGGCTGAACGCCGAACGCTGCAGCGCCTTGGCCTGTTCGTTGACGGTGGCGATGAGGCTCTGCCAGCAGATCTCCAGCTCGATCGGATCGAAACCGTCGGCCGATGCCGGCCGCTCTTCAGTGACGGTCATGTCGTTGCTCCTCGTTCGCTGGCGGTGTTGGTGGCGATGAGGCTGCCGTCGGGGCCGACCTCGACGTTCCAGCCGGGGCGGATCACGGCGGTGGTCTCGCGTTCCTCGACCACACACGGGCCGGAGAACGTGGCGCCGCCACCGAGTTGATCGCGCTTGTAGACGGGAGCGTTCACCGGGTCCATGCCGCGACCGAACACCATCGGGCGGTGCGCAACGGGTTCGGCACCGTTGCCGGTCGCGGCCGGGACGGGCTCCGGTGCGACCTGCTCGGCGTCGGCCGACACGGCGAGGCGCCAGGTGACGATCTCGATCGGCACGTCGGGGATCGTCATCCCGAAGATCCGGCTGTACTCGGCTCTCGAACGCGGCGAGGACCTCGTCGTCGGTGACCGGGCCAGGCGTCGGCGTCGCCGGGTTCGGACTGGCCGACCCACACGGTGACCTCGTTGCCCTGACCGGCGTAGCGGCAGTCGAGTCCGTAGCGGAAGCGCACGGCGTCGGCCGACGAGCCGGCTGCGGCGAGCACGCGGCGGCCTTCGGTGCGGAGGTCGTCGAGGAGCGCGGTCCGCTCCGCGGGGTCGATCGCGTCGAGGCGACGCGGCATCGACCGGGCGAGGTCGATGCGCACCGGCGACACGAGCGTGCCGAACGCCGACAGGACCGACGCGTTCACCGGGAAGATCACCTTGTCGGATTCGAGGAGTTCGGCGACACCACAGGCGTGCACCGGGCCCGCTCCACCGAAGGCGATCATCGACACGCCGCGCAGATCGACGCCCTGCTCGACGGCGTGCATGCGAGCGGCGGCGGCCATGTTCTGGTTGACGATCTCGTGGATGCCGGCCGCCACGCTGACCGAGTCGAGGCCGAGTTGCTCACCGACGCCGGCCGCTGCCGAGTCAGCCGCAGCGCCGTCGAGCGGCATGTCGCCGCCGAGGAACGCGGCAGGGTCGAGCAGGCCGAGCACGACGTCGGCGTCGGTCACGGCCGGGATCGTTCCGCCCCGTCCGTACGAGGCGGGGCCGGGTTCGGCACCAGACGATTCGGGGCCGACCTTGAGCAGGCCGAACTGGTCGACCCACGCGAGCGAGCCGCCACCAGCACCGATCTCCACGAGGTCCACCGAGGGGACCGACACCGGGAAACCGGAGCCCTTCTTGAAGCGGTAGGCGCGGGCGACCTCGAACACGTTGGTGAGTTCGGGGTCACCGCCGTCGATCAGGCAGGCCTTCGCGGTGGTGCCGCCCATGTCGAAACAGAGCAGGCGGTCGAGGTTCATCCGCTCGGCGAACCAGGTCCCTGCGAGCGCTCCTGCGGCCGGGCCGCTCTCGACGAGTCGGATCGGGATGCGTGCGGCATCGTCGGCCGACACCACGCCGCCGTTGGAGAGCATCATCAGGACCGAACCGCCGAACCCTTCTCCCGACAGCCACTTCTGGAGTTCGTCGAGGTACGGGCCGATGACCGGCATCGTCGCTGCGTTGCACGCGGTGGTGACCATGCGTGGGTACTCGCGGATCTGGGGCGACACGTCGGCGGAGATGCACACGGGAACGCCAAGCTCACGCTCGAGGAAGTCGGCGATCATCCGCTCGTTGGTGGCGTCGACGTAGGAGTTGAGCAGGCAGATGCCGACCGACTCCACATCGAGCGCACGCAACTCGTCGGCAACGGCCTGCATCGCCTCCTGGGTCGGAGCGAGCACGACCTCGCCGCTGGCTGCGGTCCGTTCGGCGATCTCGACGGTGCGATCGCGAGGAATCGGCGGTGCCGGGAATTCGATCTGCAGGTCGTACATGTCGTAGCGGTGCTCGTCGCGGATCAGCAGCGTGTCGCCGAAGCCCTTCGTGGTGACGAGCCCGGCACGGCCGGTCTTGCCTTCGATCAGCGCGTTCGTGATCAATGTGGTCGCATGCACGATCGGTGCGGTCACGTCGGACGGCCGCAGTCCGGCTCGGGCGAGGAGCTGCCCCACACCGGTGCGCACCGCGTCGAGCGGGTTCTGCGGCGTGGTGAGTGTCTTGTCCACCACGACATCTCCCGAGGCGGCGTCGAGGAGGACCACGTCGGTGAACGTGCCGCCGATGTCGACCGCCAGCCGCCAGTCGGCGGGTGCGGAGTTCGTGTCGGTCATGTCGCGGATCCGTTCGTGTCGTCGAGGCGCGTGACCTCGGGGGCGGCCTGGGCATCGCGCAGGTCGTCGCGTGGGGGGCTGAACACGTCGAGGATCCAGCACTCGTCCAGTTCGTCGTCGCCGATGAACTTCGAGTCGCCGTGCCAGACCTTGTCGGGCGCGAGGTACACGTCGCCGGCGCTGAGCACCGTTCGGGCCTCGTCCTCGGGTTCACCGATCCGGAAGTCGAGGGCACCTCGCATGATGATCCCGAGCTGTTCGTGGGCTTCGTGCTGATGGAGGTACGACCCGGTCGAGCCGCCGGCGATCCGCCAGAAGCACAGCTGCAGTCGCTCGCCGGTGATCACACGACGGCGGAAGCCGTCACGTGCGGTGTCCTCGAACGCGTCCTCGTCGAAGAAGTGGCAGTACTGATCGGCGTGGAGCGCGATGCGCGGCACCGCGGTCACGACTCGACCGCCCGGGTGGCGGCATCGATGCTGGCCAGCGCTCGTTCGACGTGCGTCGTCGACGCCCGGTCGCGGCCGTACTTCTCGATGTCGCCAGCGAGGTCGAGCGGCCGCACGATCGCCTCGTGCTCTTCGGCGCCCCACAGCTCGGGCGGCGTGAGCCACATCACCTCGAACTCGATGCCGTCGGGGTCGTGGGCGTACAGACTCTTGTTGACACCGTGATCCGAACTGCCCTTCAGCGCATCGGCGTCGGCCAGTCGTTGCTGATGTTCTTCGAGTTCACCGAGCGTCGACACCTCCCAGGCCAGGTGGTACAGACCGACCTGCTCGCGCCCCGCTGTCGTCGGGCCGGCCCGCATGCCGATCGTGAAGCATGCCAGGTCGTGGTGATTCGGCGAGCCGGGCGCCCGCATGAAGACGAAGGCTCCGTCGGGGCCGGCCACGATGGTCTCGAAGTCGAGGACGGTCTCGTAGAACGCCTGTTGGCGTCGGGCATCGCGCACGTAGAGCACGGCGTGATTCATCCCGGTGATCATGGGTGTCTCCCTGGCGGTCGGAACGGCATCACTCGGCCCGTTCGGTCTGATGGTCAGACCATAAGCGACGGACCGGGGGGCATGTCAAGCGCGGCCCGCAGATTCGGTGAGGATCGGTTTGCTATGGTCAGACCAACAGACCGATCATCAGGCCGTCGATTCGACCGGCCGATCGATCGCACAGCACGCTCGCCCACCATCAAGGATCTCCATGACCTACCCCAATGCTCTCGTGTTCGTCGACTTCCCCGTCACCGATGTCGACGCGGCGAACACGTTCTATTCGGAAGTGTTCGGGTGGGAGGTCGAAGAGCGGATCCCCGGCGTGTTCCATCGCATCATCCCCGGCCAGAACTTCAAGACCGACGACGGCTCGCAAGGGCCGACCGGCAATCTCCACATGGGCATCTCCAACGCGGCCAACATGCGGCCGCACCCGGATCCCGCACCGCCGACACCTCACGATGTCGGCCCCGGTCGTGGCACCCGTGCATGGATCCTGGTCAGCGACGACGACTCGTTCGACGCGATCATGGAGCGCGCGGAGCAGCACGGTGCGACCGAACTGTGGCGCAACCACTTCTGGACCGAGTTCGGCGGCGCCAACTGTTCGTTCCTCGACCCGTGGGGCAACCAGCTCATGCTGTGGAGCCACCCGGAGGGCGCCGAGCAGGACCCCGAGACGCATCAGCTCATCGGCGACTGGCAGCTGCCAGACGGATGGACCATCGAGTGAACTCCGAGCGGGCGGGCCGACCGGGCTGACGGCCTCAGGCGCTCAGCAGTCGCTGCACCTCGGCGAGCCGCGGCTGCGACGGCACAGCTCCCGGCTGCGTGGTCGCGAGTGCTCCGGCGGCCGCAGCGAAACGCAACGCTGCGTCCATCTCGTCGCCCGCTGCGATGCGACCGGCGAGCGCCCCACAGAACGCATCGCCGGCACCCGTGGTGTCGACCGGCGTCGACGGGGAACGCCTCGATGTGCGCCGTCCGCGTGCCGTTGACATGGTCCGCTCCGGCCGACCCCAACGTGACCACGACGTGTTCGACGCGTCCGGACAGAGCGGTGCGCCCACCGAGCAGATCGACCTCGTGTTCGTTCGGGACCACCACATCACACAGTCCGAGCAGATCGCCCGGCAGATCGACGGCCGGGGCCGGGTTCAGCACGGTGGTCGCGCCGATCGAGCGGGCGTGTTCGAACGCTCGTCGGACACCGGCGACCGTCGTCTCCAACTGAGCGAGGAACACCCGACCACGCGGCAGGTCGCCGTGCAGTGACGCACCGTTGGCTCCTGGGACGATGACGATCGAGTTCTCGCCGTGATCGTCGACCGTGATCAGCGCTCGCCCGGTCGCCATCCCGTCGATCGTGTGGAGCCGAGCGTCGTCGATGCCTTCGGCGCGCACGATCGATCGGAGCCGTTCACCGGCTTCGTCGTCGCCGACGTTGCCGACGAACGCCACCGAGGCACCGGAACGCGCGGCGGCGACC
Source organism: Ilumatobacteraceae bacterium (assembly GCA_963797925.1). Lineage (GTDB taxonomy): Bacteria > Actinomycetota > Acidimicrobiia > Acidimicrobiales > Ilumatobacteraceae > Ilumatobacter_A. Next base: position 1,142,173 of record CAWCQZ010000005.1, read on the forward strand.
GCCTGGTTCAGACCTTTTCCACCCGCGTACTCCGCGTACTCGGATCCACTGATCGTCTCGCCGGCACCGGGGATGCGTTGCGAGCGGACCACGAGGTCGAGGTTGAGGCTGCCGACGACCACGACGTCGACGTCAGTCATCGCAGGAACCCGGACGCGCCATCACATCAGGCGGTCGATCAGACTGCGTTCGACCGCTTCGAGGTGCGCCACGCTCTCCACTCGTGCGACCTCGACGTCTCCGGCGGCGACGGCTGCGGCGAGACGGCCGTGCTGATCGCTCGCCGCGCCGACGATCTTGTCGACCTCGCCACGGTTCGCTTCGTCGTAGAGCAGTGACTGCAAGCCTTCCGATCGGAAGAGCCGTGCCATCACCTTGCCGTACACCTCGACGAGCAGCGGGTTGCCACACGCAGTGGACAGTGCCGTGTGGAACCGACGGTCGAGGTCACGGAACGCGTCGAGCGACATGTCGGCATGGAACTCGTCGGCGATCTCAGCGATCTCGACACGTTCGGCCTCGCTGGCGCGCTGAGCAGCGAGTTCCACCATCGGCACTTCGAGGAGGCGCCGGGTCTCGAACAACTGCGCGATGAACTGTTTGCGATCGTCGACCTCGTCGAACGACAGGTCCGGGAGTTTCTCGGCGACGTAGGAGCGGTTCCCGCGGCGCACCACGACGCCGATCGACAACAGACCCTGCATTGCTTCGCGGACCGACGTCCGTGCCACGCCGAACTGCTCGGAAAGGGAACGCTCCGACGGCACACGCGCGCCCGGCTCCAAAGCGCCCGACGTGATGCGCTCGAGCAGGCGATCTCTGATCTGCGAGCTGAGCGTTTCCCGCGTGACCGGCGTGAACGAGAAGTCGTCGTCGGCCACTCGGGACGTGGCGGATTCGGTCACGAGATGCCGCTCCTGCACATCGGCCTGCACATCGGCCAGTACGTCGGTCGCAGGGACGCTGAACTGCGGATCGTTGGTCTGACCATTCGACCGAAATGATAGCCGATTCGATGTCTCCGCCGTCACAGCGCGACATTGGTCAGACCAACAGACCTTTGCTATCGTGACGCCATGGAGTTCACAGAACAGGCGCACGACCAATGACCGACACGGCCGACGGCACAGCAACCAACGAACTCCGCCCGACCACCTCGCGTTGGACCCACATCGCCTTGCGCGTGTCGGACATCGACGCCACCATCGAGTGGTACCAGCGCTACACCGATCTGAAGTTGCTCGACAAGCGCGAGGACGAGGACGGCTTCGGCGCGTGGCTCGGTCACCCCGACCAGGGCGAGTTCCCGTTCGTGCTGGTGTTGGCTCAGTTCTTCGAAGGTCGCGATCCGTTCGCACCCGCACCGCTCGCCAAGATGGCACCGTTCAACCACTTCGGGATCGAACTCCCCACCAAGGCCGACGTCGACGCGATCGCCGAGCGGGCCGAAGCCGACGGATGCCTCGGCATGCCGGCGCGGATGATGCCCGACCCGATCGGCTACATCTGCATGCTCGAGGATCCCGACGGCAACCTCGTCGAATTCTCCTACGACCAGGGCGTGTACGAGAAGGTCCGCGAAGTCTGGGGATGACCGCGTCGACTCCTGCTGACGCAGCTGCGGTGGCCGCTGCGTACCTGACGGCACTCGGTGGCGACGATCCCGCTGCCGTGGCGGCGCTGGTGAGTGAGGACTTCCGCAACGAGCACCACGCAGCACTCGGTTCCGGGTGCGTCGGCCGCGAAGAGTACGCACGACGACTCCCGGGGTTCTTCGCGACCTTCGCCAACCGGCACTACGAGGTGATCGAGACCACCGTCGGTGCAACGCTCGACGACACCTCCCGCACGGACGACGTGGTCGTGAACTACCGGTTCCAGGCGGACGTCGACACTTCAGGCGACACCGTCACCCGCATCGACATCCCCGGCGTGATGTGGATCAGCGTGCACGACGGCGCCGTCGTTCGTCGCCTCGACTGCTGGGACTCGCTGGTCTTCCACCGCCAGACCGGCACCACGCCGGACGCGTAGGCCCGCGTCGCAGCCGCGTCGCCGGCGTCACGCTCCGAGCGAGTCGAGCGCACGCTCGACCGCACCCACATAGGCCCCACCGAACTTGATCGAGTGCACGACGAGCGGAGCGAGCTGGTGGAGCGGTACCCGGGCCTGCCAGCCGTCGGCGAGTGGGAATCGATCGTTGTATCCGTCGAACGCGTCCGCACCGAATCCTCCGAACACGCGCATCATCGCCAGGTCGAACTCGCGGTGACCTCCGTGACTCGCCGGATCGATCAACCAACTGTCGCCGTCTGCGTCGACCAGACGATTGCCGGCCCACAGGTCCCCGTGCAGTCGCGCCGGTGGTTCGACCGGGCCGCCCAGTCCGTCCAGTCGAGCTGCGACCGACTCGATGCGAGCGATGATCGCCGCGGAGAGCGAGTTCCGGTCGGACGCGATTCGAGCCAGCGGGAGGAGCCGACGCTCGGAGTAGAACTCTGCCCACGTCTCGGTTGTTTCGTTCGGGAGGGCCAGCGAGCCGGTGGTCCGTCCGTCTGTCCGGCCGAAACAGTCAGCAGCTGCCCGATGGAGACCGGCGAGACCTGACCCGAACGCGGCGTCGGTCGATGGTCTCTCGGCACCCGGCTCGATCCACGCCAGCGCCAGGAACGCCGGGTCGTCGTCGCACACCGCGAGCACCTGCGGGACCGGCAGCGCCTTCACCTCGGCCAGCCATCGCAAATCGGCCGCCTCCCGCGAGAAGAACCCGGCTGGTGGCGACGGGTGGGTCTTCGCGAAGACGATCCGACCGTCTGCCAGCCTGAACCGGAATGCGGATGCCATGTCGCCACCAGCGATCGGCGCCGACTGCGCGACCTCCGAGTCGAGCATCGATCCGACCGCTGATTCGAGAAGCGTCACGCTTCGAGCATGGCATCACCAGGTCCGTCCCGCTTCGCTGATGACGTCCGGGTGACCGCTGGTGCGAGACGCGTCAGGAGCGGCGCTGGAGGTAGCTGCGGGCGATCTCGTGCATCCGGTCGCGTCCGAAACTCGGGTCGTGGCCGCCGTGGACGACGGTCACCGGCAGCGTGAGCAACCGCTCCATGGTGGCGCAGTAGTCGGCGATGTTCGAGTCGCTCGCTTCGTCGAGCAGTGGGCCGTCGTAGATCGCGTCACCGGAGAAGAGCGTGCCGGTCGACTCCTCCCACAACCCGATCGAGCCGGGCGAGTGGCCCGGCAGGTGGAGTACTTCGAAGTGTCGGTCGCCCAGGTCGAACACGTCGCCTTCGTCGATCGAGCGAGTGATGGTCGCGCCGTGCTGGCGGAAGTCGTCGAGTCCCATCCCGGTGGGAAGGGCGGTCACGAAGTGCTCGGCATCGAGCGAATACCCCGCAGCCTCGAGCGAGGCGATGCCGGCTTCCCCGAAGGCGATCAGCGGGTCGAGCGACTGCATGTACGGCGACTCCAGGTCCGCAGCTTCGGCCGGGTGGATCGCGACGTCGCTGAACTCGTGGTGCGAGCCGATGTGATCGCCGTGCGAGTGCGTCGCCACCGCGGTGACGGGCTTGTCGACGAGGTCGGCCAACTCGTCGGTGAGGCGTGCGACACCCATGCCGGTGTCGATCACGAGGTCGTGGTCACGCCCGGCGACATGCCAGATGTTGCACTGCATCAACGAGATCACGTACGGCTCCCACAGGAGCGTGACCGCGTCGTCGACCGTGCGTCGGTCGAACCAGCGGTCGGCGATCGGCAACGTCATGGATCGAGTCTCGCACGGGACCGATCCGCTGGCATCCTGACCTCGATGACGACCTGGTTCACCGCCGACCTCCACTTCGGTCACCGCAACATCATCACGTACTGCGATCGACCGTTCACCGACGTCGATCACATGAACGAGATGCTCGTCGGCAACTGGAACGACACCGTCGCCGACGACGACACCGTCTGGGTGCTCGGCGACGTGGCGATGGGTCGCACCGAGGAATCACTGGCGCTCGTCGGCCGCCTCGCAGGTCGCAAGATCCTGCTCGCCGGCAACCACGACCGCTGCTGGTTCGGCCACGGCGAACGCTCGGAGGAGTGGGTCCAGCGGTACCTCGACGCGGGCTTCGAGCAGATCGTGCAGGGCTCCACGCACATCGACGTCGGCGACACGAGAGCGCTCGCCTGCCACTTCCCGTACACCGGCGACAGCCAGGCGGTCGAGCGCTACGTCGAGCACCGCCCGGTCGACGACGGCGAGTGGCTGCTCCACGGTCACGTGCACGAGCAGTGGGCCGTCAACGGTCGAATGATCAACGTCGGCGTCGACGTGCGCGATCACCGCCCGATCTCCGAAGACCAGCTCGCGTCGATCATCGCGGCCGGCTGACCGCCGAGCGCCCGGGGTCCGACCCTGTAGCGATGGTGCCGGGCGGGAAGAGACGGGCCGCCCCGAGACCCGACCCTGTAGCGATGGTGCCGGGCGGGAAGGGACGGGCGGGCGCGGTCTCAGTCGGCGTCCTTGCGCTCCAAGCGCAGGGACGCCGAGTTCATGCAGTAGCGGTCGCCGGTCGGGGCGGGTCCGTCGGGGAAGACGTGGCCGAGGTGCGCGTCGCAGGTCCCGCAACGGGCCTCGATCCGGGTGAACCCGAACGAGCGGTCCTTCACCCTCGTCACGGGTCGGTCATCGACTTCGTCGAAGAACGACGGCCAGCCGGTGCCGGAGTCGTACTTGTCGGCGCTGTCGAACAGCTCGACGTCGCACACGACGCAGCGGTAGACACCGTCGTCCTTCGTGTCGTGGTACTCGCCACTGAACGCTCGTTCGGTACCACTCTTCTGCGTCACCCGGTACTGCTCATCGGTGAGTCGCTCACGCAGCTCTGCATCATCGGGGTTCGTCGGGCGCTTCCACGGCAGCTTCATGTCGTGTTCAACCGTGCAACCGACCGATTCATGCCCGAACCGTCGTAGATGCCGCCACGGCTCTCGCTGCCCGGATACGCGATCGCAGGTACACAGCGAGCAGGGAGCCGACGAACAGCGTCGCGGCGCCGAACAACCAGAGCGCCCGGTAGCCAGCGTTGTCGATGATGAGGCCACCCAGCGCCGGACCGAGCGCGGCGCCGACGAACACGCCGACCTGGCTGATACCGGTCGCCGCAGCAGGCGCCGACGGGTTGTTCCGGATCACCGACAGGTTGAACAGACCCGGCCAGGCCCACCCGAAGGCGAACGCCGGGAGCGGTGCGAGCACGTACGTGAGCGGAACGTCGACGGCGAGCACCAGCACCCCGAGACCACCGAGGCCGTACAGCCACACCAGGCGCTGGATCGGCAGGATCCCCTTGCGGTCGACCTGCCACCCTTGCAACAGTCGGCTGACGACGCCGACGAGCGAACCCAGGCTGAGCACCAGACCGGCGGCGCCTGGGGACAGGCCTGATGCTTCGGCACCGCTGGTGATGAAGCCGACCATCGCTCCGGCATTGGTGGCGCCGAGCATGCCGACGGTGGCGTAGAGCACCAGCAGGGGCACGCCGAGATCGGGGAGCGCCGAACGTCGTCGTCCGCGGCGACCGGTGCTCGTGTGGCGACCTTCCCGGCCGCCGACATCCTCGGGAAGGCAGGCGATGACCACGACGGCGATCGCGGCGCCGCACACGTACGCCCACTGCCAGCCGACCGTGAGCGCGATCGCCGGGACCGCGACGCCCCCGAGTAGCGCGGCCGCCGGCATGCCGGACTGCTTCGTGGCAAGGGCGAAACCGAGCCGCTCCGCATCGATGTGCGTCGTGAGCATCAGGTTGGCCGACGGCTGGTTGAGTGCGTTCGCCATGCCGGCGACGCCGAGGATCACGCTGAACTGCCAGAAGCTCCTGGCGAACGCCGCAACAGCGAGCATCGCCGTGGCCGACGTGATCAATCCCAAGGTGAACCCGCGGCGCGGTCCGAGCCGTTCGGCCAGCCGACCCATCGGAGCGGACAGCAGCGCGGCAATCGTGAACGACACGCCCATCGCCAGGCCGATCTGCGTTGCAGACAACCCGACGTCGTCGCTCAGCTGTACGCCGAGCGCACCGGTCAGGAAGACGGGGAACGCGCTGCACATCGTGGCGACGGCGACGATCGGCCACGTTCTCGGGCGGCGCTGCGCACCATCGGCGCCGAGGCGTCTGGAGGTCGTTTCGATCATGCGCGAGACGTCGTCGGGATGATGCCGAGACGACCGTCCCACTCGCCGAGCTGATTCGCGTGACGCACACGGGGAACCGTCGCGGCCGACGGCGCTCGCACCAGGGCCCGCACCGACGTGCTCAGCGCCGTCCGCACGAGGTGGAACGAGTGGACCGTCACGAGATCACGCTACGGCCAGAGCCGCAGACCGTGCGAACGCGCGAGGTCAGTCGGATCCGACCCGGGCGGTCGGCGTGAAGCGCACCGGGAGGTGCTTGATACCGGTCACGAGCGGGATGCCCGCCACGTCGAGCGGCACCGCGTCACCTGTCACCTCGATGTCGGGGAGGCGGGCGAACAGATCGCGGAACACGACGGCGAGTTCACGTCGGGCCAGGTTCGCGCCGAGGCAGAAGTGCGGGCCGGGGCCACCGAAGCCGAGGTGCGGGTTCGGGTTGCGCAGCACGTCGAAGCGTTCCGGGTCGGCGAAGATGCTCGGGTCGCGGTTGGCTGCTCCGTAGAGCATGACGACCTTGTCGCCCTCCACGAAGTCGTGGCCGGACATGGTGAGGTCCGCGGTGAGCGTCCGTCGCATGAACGTCACCGGCGACGAGTAGCGGACGATCTCCTCCACTGCCGTCGCGGTCACGCCCTCGACGTCGCCCTGCCAGATCGCACGCTGCTCGGGGTGCGCTGACAGCAGGTTCATGCCGTGGCTGATCGCGGTGCGCGTGGTGTCATTGCCCGCGACCGCCAGGAGGATGAAGAACGGGGCGACCTCCTCGGGAGCGAGCATCTCGCCGTCGAGGTCGTGGTGGACCAGCTTGGAGGTGAGGTCGTCGGTGGGACTCTTGCGTCGTTCCTCGGCCAGGCCGTTCATCAGTTCGGTGAGCTGCATGCCTGCACCGAACATCGCCATCATCGGGTCGCCGTCACCGATGAATTCGGGGTCGCCGCCACTCAGGATGACGTTCGTCGCGTCGAGGACCGTCGTGAACTCGCTGCGGGGGATCCCCATCATGTCGCAGATCACCAGGAGGGGGTACGGCTGCGACAGCACCTCGACGAGGTCGACCTCACCTCGCTCGCAGAAGCCGTCGATCACTTCCGTCGAGATCTTCTCGACCGATTCGAGCACGTTCGCGAGATCGGTGGGTGTGAAGGTCTTCGCGACGATCGCCCGCTGCCGCTTGTGACGGGGGTTGTCCATGTTGATGAACGACCCGAAGAACTCGAGCGCTTCGGGCGGGAGGTCGACGATCGAGATCGCACCCTGCGCCGAGCTGAACGACTTGGCGTCCTTGCTGATCGCCACGGTCTCGTCGTATCGGGTCACGGCGAAGAAGCGCTCGTGTTCACCGGTCATGTCGTTGACGAACTCGACTTCGGAGAAGGGTCCGGTCGCACGGATGTCGATCATCTCACTCATGCGCTCGTCCAGTGGCAACTTCCAGAACGACGGCTCGATCAATCGGGGAGACATGCGGCGAAGCGTAGGACGCGGCTGACGATTCGGCCATGTCCGGTTGTTCCCGGATGGTCGGGCGTCGAGCGAACCGTCATCGGCGCTCCGACACGCCACTCGTTCACATGAGCACTTAGTTTCGAGGCGCGGGCGATCATCATCACGACGAACATCGGAGATCTCATCATGCGCATGCGTTTCGGCACCTTCATGGCACCGTTCCATCCCCCGGAGCACAACCCGACGTTGTCCCTCGAGGCCGACCTCGACCTGCTGGAGCACATGGACACGCTCGGCTTCGACGAAGCATGGATCGGTGAGCACCACTCCGCGGGCAGTGAGATCATCGCCTCACCGGAGATCTTCATCGCCGCGGCTGCCGCCCGCACGAAACACATCAAACTCGGCACCGGCGTGGTGTCGTTGCCGTACCACAACCCACTGTGGACAGCGGAGAGGATCGTGCTGCTCGACCACCTCACTCGCGGCCGCATCATGCTCGGTGTCGGGCCAGGCGCGCTGCCGACCGATGCAGGAATGCTCGGGCTCGAACCCTCGCAGATGCGACCGCTGCTCGAGGAGTACATGGCGATCGTGATGCAACTCCTCACCACCGAGGAGCCGGTCAACTACTCCTCCGATCGGCTCACGCTCAAGGACGCCCAACTCCACCTGCGCCCGTACTCCGACCCGTTGTTCGACGTCGCCGTCGCCGCCGTGGCCTCACCGTCGGGTGCGAAGCTGGCCGGCAAGTACGGGGCGGGTGTGCTCTCCCTCGGAGCAACCGTCGCGATCGGTATGGACGTGTTGGCCCACCACTGGTCGGTCCAAGAAGACGTCGCGGCACAACACGGCCAGGTCGCTGATCGGGACAAGTGGCGACTCGTCGGGCTGATGCACCTCGCCGAGACCGAGGAGGAAGCGCGCCAGGACGTGGAGTACGGCATCCGGCAGTGGTTCCGCTACTTCCAGAACGTCGCCGCGTTCCCGCAGATGGCCGTCGAGGGTGGCGACATCGACGAGATGGTCGACTTCGTCAACGGAGGCCTCGGCGTGATCGGCACACCCGATCAGGCCGTTGCTCAGATCGAAGAACTGCTCGAACAGTCGAACGGCGGCTTCGGCGCCTACCTGACGCTCAGCCACAACTGGGCGAACACGGCAGCCACGAAGAAGAGCTACGAGCTGTTGGCACGCCACGTCATGCCGCGCTTCCAAGGCAGTGTCGCAAGCCTGATCGGCGCCGCCGATCGCGCCCGGCAGGCACGGCCGGTCCTTGCCGAAAAGCAGTTGTCGGCAGTCGACGAGGCGACCCAGCGCTACGAAGCGGAGAAGGCCACCGTCTGACCCATTGGGGTGACCCGCGGAGGATCGGTGCAAACCGGGGCGTAGAGTTCAACTCGTATACGTCACAACGGCGCGTACGAATGAAAAGAGAAACCAATGCAAGGCACCGTGAAATTCTTCAACTCCGAGAAGGGCTTCGGCTTCATCTCACGCGACGAGGGTGACGACGTTTTCGTTCATCACTCCAACATCGCAGGCGAGGGCTACAAGTCCCTCGACGAAGGCCAGAAGGTCGAGTTCGACATCGGCCAGGGACGCAAGGGCGACGAAGCCCAGAACGTTCGCGCCGTCTGATCGACGCAATCTGATCAGAAGCCGTCGGCCCTTCGGGGTCGGCGGCTTTTGTCGTTTTCGACGACGTTTCGTCGAGCGCTGGCGGCGCCGACGAGCGGCAGGAGATTTCTCGAGGAATCGCTCAAGTGTCGATCGCGGCGTGCCGATGAAGGAGGGAACCACCAGTGGTTCGGAATCGACATGGCCGTCACCAACACTCCCCTCCCGTTCACCGGTGGCACCTCTGCTCGTCGCCGCTCGGCGTTCGGCACCGTCACGACACTCGCATTGGCAGCGCTCGCGCTGTCGAGTTGCGGCGTCGGCGGCGAGCCGGTGGAAGCCGGCGTTCCCGTTGCACCCACGGACGTCGAGACGACCACCTGCCCAGCCTGGGCGGACGACATCCTCGCTCCGGCCCTCGCGGCCAGCGGCGTCGACGCTGACGGTCTGCGTGAACACTTCCTCGACCGTTCGGCAGCGATCTCCGACGTTGCCGAGCAACTCTCTGCTGACGACGCGTCCGTGATCGCTGCGTACGCCGAGGCCGTTCGTGGCTTCGGCAACGATCCGGTCGCCCCCGGCGCGAGCCGACGGATGGGCGAAGCGGCCGCCGATGCTGCCGCGGTTGCCAAGCGTTCCTGCTGACCCGTTTCAGGCGGAGTAGTCGACGCCGATGTACTGCGTCTCGCAGAACTCGTAGATGCCCTCGCTGGCACCTTCACGTCCCAGGCCGGATTGCTTCATGCCGCCGAACGGCGCCGCCGGGTCGGACACGGCGCCACGGTTCAATCCGATCATCCCGGCCTCGATCCGCTCGCTCACGCGGAGCCCCTTGGCCAGATCCCGGGTGTACACGTAGCCGATCAGACCCTGCTCGGTGTCGTTTGCCTGTTCGATCATCTCGTCGGTGTCGGTGAAGGTGATCAGCGGAGCAACCGGACCGAAGATCTCCTCCTGCGTGATCGGCGACCCCGCCGCGACGTTGCTGAGCACCGTCGGCTGGAAGAAGCTCCCGGGCCCGTCGACGCGACCGCCGCCGACTTCGATCACCGCGCCGGCCGCCACCGCCGCGTCGACGAGACCGGCCACCTTGTCGACCGCGGCCTCGTGGATGAGCGGACCGCATTCCACGCCGTCGTCGAAGCCGCTGCCGATCTTGACCGCACCCATCGCCGCTGCGAACTTCGTGGCGAACTCTTCGGCCACCCCGGCCTGGACGAAGAAGCGGTTGGCAGCAGTGCAGGTCTCGGCGGAGTGACGCATCTTCGCCGTCATCGCTCCGGCCACGGCTGCATCGACGTCGGCGTCGTCGAACACGATGAACGGCGCGTTCCCGCCGAGCTCCATCGTGGTCTTCAACACCCGGTCTGCGCTTCTCGCCAGCAGCTTGCGGCCCGTCGCGGTCGAACCGGTGAAGGACACCATGCGCGTCGCCGTGTGATCGACGGCTGCGTCGAACCAGCCTTGTGCATCGGTCGTCGGCACGACATTGACCACGCCTGCCGGCACGCCGGCCTCGGCGAGCAGTTCGGCCAGGCGCAGCGCTGTGAGCGGTGTCTCGACCGGCGGCTTGATCACCACGGCGTTGCCTGCGGCCAGCGCTGGCGCGACTTTGCGAGTGATCATCGCTGCCGGGAAGTTCCATGGCGTGACGATGACCACGACCCCGACCGGTGGGTGCCGCACGATGATCTGGTTGCTGCCCGACGGGGCGGTGCCGATCGACCCGCGGATGCGCACCGCCTCCTCGGAGTTCCAGCGGAAGAACTCTGCTGCGTAGGCGATCTCGCCGCGGGCGTCGGCCATCGGCTTGCCCTGCTCACGGACGATCAGATCGGCGAGCTCGTCCGTGTGCTCGACCATCAGCTCGAAGCCCCGACGCAGGATCTCGGCCTTCTCACGCGGTGCGACCGCAGCCCACGAGCGTTGCGCGACGCCCGCGGCGGCGCACGCCGCCGTGGCGTCGTCGGGCGTCCCAGCCGCCACGTCTGCGATGTGATCGCCGGTCGCCGGGTCGGTGACGGCGAAGGTCTCGCCGGTGGCCCCGGCTCGCCAGGTTCCGTCGATGAAGAGTTGGGTCTGCATGTCGTTGTCTCGTCTCGTTCGGACGCTCGGGGCGTCAGCTCTGGTGGGACGCGATGAGCGCCTCGGTCATGACATCGATCACCGTGGCGACCTCGTCGTCGGTGATCACGAGCGGCGGACACACGGCGAGTGCCGTCCCGATCGAGCGCACCACGACGCCGCTCTCGAGAATGTGTGCTCGCACGGCGGTCGCGTCACGTCCGAGCTCGACCGCTCGTAGGGCGCCGACTCCGCGGTGGGACTCGATCAGCCCGTCGCCTTCCATGGCCGCGAAGCCGAGCTCGAACTGGTTCCCCACGTGGACAGCTCGATCGAGGAGTCGTTCGTCGTCGATGATCTCGATGTTCTTGATCGCCGCCGCCGCGCACGTCGGATGACCGGAGTACGTGTAGCCGGTGCGCAGCAGCCCGTCCATTGCTTCGAGCGTGTCGCACACGGAGCGAGCGAGGATCACACCCGCCATCGGCAGGTATCCGGACGTGACGCCTTTGGCGAAGGTCATCAGGTCGGGGATGACGTCGAACGTCTGGGCACCGAACCAGCTCCCGGTACGGCCGAAGCCACAGATCACCTCGTCGAAGATCAGCAGCGCTCCGTGGTCGTCGCAGAGCCGGCGAGCCGACGCCAGGTACCCGTCGGGCGCCATGATCACGCCGCCGGCGCCCTGCACCGGTTCGGTGAGGACCGCAGCGATCCGTGGGCCGTGGGTCGCGAACGTCGTCGCCAACGCTTCGATGTCGTCGCTCGGTACCTCGATGAAGTGCGGCACGAGGTCGCCCCAACCTTCGCGGTTCGGGGCGATGCCTTGGGCGGAGGTGCCGCCGAAGTTCGTGCCGTGGTACCCGTGCGTCCGGCGGATCACGATCTGGCGGTCGTGGTCTCCGCGAAGCTGATGGAACAGCCGGGCGAGCTTGAGCACCGAGTCGATTGCTTCCGAACCCGACGATGCGAGGAACACTCGACCATCGGGGTGGGGTGAGCGTTCAGCGATCATTTCGGCCAGGCGGGCTGCCGGGCCGTTCGTGAACGGATCGAACGTGCTGTAGCACGCGAGCCGATCGAGCTGCGCAACGATGGCGTCGCGCATCTCGGATCGACCGTGACCGACTTGGCAGTACCAGAGGCTGCCGAGTGCGTCGATGTACTCCTTCCCCGACGACGAGCGCAAGCGCGATCCCGTGGCCGACACGACGTCGATGAAGTCGCCTTCGGCTTTCGCCGGCGGAGAGAACGGATGCAGCAGAGGGTGTGCGTTCACGGGGCTGGCTCCTCGTCGCTCGGGTTGGAGAGTGGGCTGGAAGGTGGACTGATGTCGCAGGCGGCTGCTCGGTCGAGCAACCGACGAAAACCGCGCGCGGTCGCCGCGTCGATCATCTTGCCATCGAAGCTCGCCACACCATCACCCGCGCGGGTCGCTTCGTCCACCGCCGCGATCGCGGCACACGCCTCGGCCACCTCATCGGCGTCCGGCGCGAAGATCCGGTTGGCCGGGTCGAGCTGTGCCGGGTGGATGCACCACTTTCCGGCTCCACCCACGAGCGCGAACGATGCGGCGCTCGCCTCGAACCCGTCCAGGTCGCGGAAGTCACCGAACGGGCCGTCGATCGCTTCCACACCGGCGGCTCGCGCGGCGACGATCATCTGATGTCGGGCCATCGCCCACACGTCGCCGACCCCGTCCGGCACGGCCCCGATGTGACCGAGCCGCATGCCCAGGCTGGCGGCGAGGTCGCCGACACCGAGCACGAGCGCTTCGAGTCGACTGCTCGACGCAGCGATCGCGTCGACGTCCGCCAACGCCTGCGCTTCTTCGATCAGCACTTCGAGACCGATCCGTTGCGGCTCGAGGCCGAGCTTGAGTTCGAGTTGGGTCAGCAGGTCCTCGACGAACCACACGTCGCGCGGGCTCATCACCTTCGGCACGACCAACACATCCAGTCGTGGACCGGCTCTCGTGACCACGTCGATCACGTCGTCATGACACCATTGCGTGTCGACGCCGTTGATCCGGTAGCCGCGAGCGCTGCGCCCCCAGTCCAGCCCGTTCAGTGCATCGACGACGTTGGACCGAGCAGCCGCCTTGGCGTCGGGAGCCACCGCATCTTCGAGGTCGATGATCACCACGTCGGCGTTCGAGTCGACCGCCTTGGCGATCATCGCCGGACTCGATCCGGGCGTGGTGAGTTCGGATCGACGCAGACGAACGGGCCGCGCCACGTTCATCGTCCGGTCCGGTTCCTGAGTTGCTCGACGAGCGCCGGATCGTGCTCGCCGAGCTCGGGCACGTTGGACCGGGGGTCGGGGCAGTCGCTGATGTTGAACGGCGGTTTCATGACCCGCGCCGGGCCGGTCGGCAGATCGACCGACATGAAGCGGTCGCGCGCTGCGAGCTGTTCGTGTTCCCACACCTGCTGAGGGTCGCGCGCCCGGGCCCACACCACGCCACTGGACGTGAGGCGCTCGATGATCTCGGCGGGTGGCACCGACCCGAACGCCTCGGCGATCGCCGACTCCACGGCTGCGATGTTGTCGATGCGATCCTGGTTCTCCAGGAACCGAGGGTCGCTGACCAGTGACGCGTCGAGCAGCACCTGCTCGGCGAAGGTCGCCCAGTCCCGGTTCGACTGAACCGCAACGAGCACCCGGGCGCCGTCGCTGAGTGCGTACAACCCGTACGGCGCGATCAGCGCATGGCGATGCCCGGCACGCTGCGGGACCGTGCCGGAATACGCCGCGGCATAGACGGGCACGGCGGTCCACTCGGTGAGGCATTCGAGCATCGACAGCGAGATGGCGGCGCCTTCACCCGTGACGTTGCGCCGGTACAGCGCAGCGAGGATCGAGCTGAACGCGTACATCGCCGAGGAGATGTCGGCGACCGAGAAACCGACCTTCGACATCTCGTCGGCCGACCCGGTGAGCGCCATCGCTCCACCTTCTGCCTGGATGGCCAGGTCGTATGCCTTGTCGTCGGTGCGTGGCCCCCCGGTGCCGTACCCGCTGATGTCGCAGGCCACCAGGGCGGGATGCTTCTCGAGCAGTTGCGCCGCCGACACACCGGCACGTTCCGCCGCGTTCGACGACATGTTCTGGATGAACACGTCGGCGCCGGCGACGAGGGCGTCGAAGGTCACGCGGTCGCTGTCGTCCTTCAGGTCGAGCGTGATGCTCTGCTTGCCGCGATTGGCCCACACGAAGAACGTCGAGGACCCGTTCACCTTCGCGTCGTAGTGGCGAGCGAAGTCGCCGTCACCGGGCCGCTCGACCTTGAGCACCGTGGCACCCAGGTCGGCAAGATGCCGAGTGGCGAGCGGAGCGGCCACGGCCTGCTCCAGCGCCACCACGATCACGCCGTCCAGCGGAGCGGTCATGTGTACCTCGTCACCCGACCACGAACGGGTCTCGGGTCGCGCCGGTCAGCTCGACCCACACGGCCTTGCTGTGCAGGTAGCCGTCCAGTGCTTCGAGCCCGTTGTCCTTGCCGTAGCCCGATTGCTTGAAGCCACCGAACGGCGCCATGAAGCTGACGTTGCGGTACGTGTTCACCCACACCGTCCCCACGTCGAGTCGCCGCGCCATGCGATGCGCTCGGCGCACGTCGTTCGTCCAGACCCCTGCGGCGAGCCCGTACTCCGAGTCGTTGGCGAGGGCGATCACTTCGTCCTCGTCGGTGAACGTCATCACGGCGAGCACCGGCCCGAACACCTCGTCGCGCACGATCGTGGTCTCGTTCGTGACCCCGGTGATCACGGTCGGGCGGACGAACCGTCCGCCGAGCTCGGGGTCGACCACGCCACCCGCGGCGATGGTGGCGCCTTCGGCTCGGGCTTGGTCGACCATTGCCAGGATCCGGTCGCGCTGATCGTCGGATGCGGCCGGGCCCATCTCGGTGGCGACGTCACCGGGGTCTCCGAGCACGAGTTCGCCGGCACGGCCGACGAGGCGACCGATCACCTCGTCGGCGATGTCGACGTGCAGGTACGCACGCGAACCCGCAACACAGGTCTGGCCGCTCGCCGCGAAGATGCCGGCGAGGAGTCCGTTCGTGGCCGCTTCCGGGTCGGCGTCCTCGAACACGATCTGCGGCGACTTGCCACCGAGTTCGAGCGTGGCCGGTGTGAGGTTCTCGGCTGCGGCGCGGGCGACATGACGCGCCGTTGCACCTCCGCCCGTGAAGGTCAGCTTGTCGATGTCGGGGTGCGACGAGACGGCAGCGCCGACCTCGGCACCACCTGTGACGACGTTGATCACGCCGGGCGGGAACCCGGCTTCGCCGGAGAGTTCGGCGAGCAGCAGCGCCGTGACCGGCGTGAGGTCGGACGGCTTGATCACCGCGGTACAGCCGGCTGCCAACAGCGGCGCGAGCTTCCACGTGAGGAGCGCGAGCGGTGAGTTCCACGGCACGATCACCCCGACGACGCCGACGGGGATCCGCTCGGTGTAGACGAGGAAGTTCGGCGTGGGTGCCGGGATCTGCTCACCGGCGATCTTGTCGGCCATGCCGGCGAAGTAGTCGTAGTAGCTCTGCAGGCTCTTGGCCTGGGCCGAGGTCTCGCGGATGATCTTGCCGTTGTCGCGGCTCTCGATCACGGCGAGCTCCTCGGCGTCCGCGTGAGGAGCGCGCCGAGTCTCCGGATCAGGTCCGCTCGCTGGGCGGCGGGCATCGTGCGCCATGCACCCCCGTCGAACGCGCGACGTGCGGCCTGCACCGCCGCGCCGACAGCAGCGGGATCGTCGCCCACCTCGGCCCATGCGGTGCCCGTGTACGGATTGCTCGTGGCCATGCGGCGGTCGGTGGCGGCGTGTGCGCCGTCGATCCAGTTCTCGTACTGCGCCAACTCGTGCCGTTCGGTCTGGTTCTGCGTCACGGTCGGCCTGCGCTCTCGATCTCGGTGAAGCTGATCGCTCGACCGGGACAACGGTCGGCGGCGGCCACGGCCCGGGAACGTTCGAGCAACCCGGTGCCGATCACCTCGGCGATGCCCTCGTCGTCGTCGATCAGGAACACGTCCTCGTCGTTCATCTCGCACTGGCCGGCACCGATGCACGACTCGGAATCGACGACCATCCCCACCAGGTCGGCGCTCGAACCGTCGGCCGACGCCGATGTGGTCGCAGCCGACATCGCGGGCTGCACCGAGTCATCGGGTTCGTCGGTGGCGCCTGGCTCCGTGATGGCGAATGCAGCTTCGAGGATCTTCATGCCGGCGTCGACGTCTTCCTCGGTCGCGACGAGCGGCACGAGCACACGGATGCAGTTGGAGAGCCCGCCCGCACCCATCAGGACGAGGCCACGTTCGAATGCTGCTCCGATCACGGCTGCGGCGCGTTCGGCGTCGGGTTCGAGCGTGTCGGGGTCCTTGACGAGTTCGAGCGCGAGCATGGGTCCGGTGCCACGCACCTCGGCGATGGTGGCGAACTCGGCGGCGAGCGTGTCGAGGTGGGAGCGGAGCCGTTCGCCGAGGGCGATCGCCGCGTCCTGGAAGCCGGGGTCGAGGACCTGCTCGATGGCCACCTTCGCCGCTGCACAGGACAGTGGGTTGCCGCCGTAGGTGCCTCCGATGCCGCCGCCGTGGACCGAGTCCATGATGTCGGCTCGCCCGGTGACGCCCGAGATCGGCAGGCCACCGCCCATTGCCTTGCCCCAGGTGCACATGTCGGGTTCGATGCCGTAGCGGGCGATGGCGGACGGCGTTCCCGTGCGGCCCATGCCGGCCTGCACCTCGTCGGAGATGACGAGAATGCCGTGCTCGGCAGCGATGGCCGCAACACGTGCGGGGTAATCGTCGGGCATCGGGAGGAAGCCGCCTTCGCCCTGGACCGGCTCGAAGATGATCGCTGCCACGGTCGACGGGTCGACCTCGGTGAGCAGGTGTTCGAGCCCTGCGATCGCGTCGTCGCTCGTGATCCCCCGCAG
Source organism: Ilumatobacteraceae bacterium (assembly GCA_963797925.1). GTDB lineage: Bacteria > Actinomycetota > Acidimicrobiia > Acidimicrobiales > Ilumatobacteraceae > Ilumatobacter_A. Next base: position 1,159,428 of record CAWCQZ010000005.1, read on the forward strand.
CTCGTACGGGCCAGGCGCGCGGTGGACGCCGGGAGCGTGGGCGAAGAAGCCGGTCTTGTACGGCATCTCCTTCGCGGTCATGGTCATCGTCAGCAACGTGCGGCCGTGGAACACGTTGTCGAGCACGACGATGCCTTCACGTTTCGTGTGATGGCGAGCGATCTTCACGGCGTTCTCGACCGCCTCGGCGCCCGAGTTCAACAGCAGGGCCTTCTTGTCGAAGTCGCCGGGGTGGCACTCGCACAGCAGCCGGCACACGTCGACGTACGGTTCGTAGGCCGACAGCGAGAAGCACTGGTGCAGGTACTGGTCGAGCTGTTCCTTCACCGCAGCGACCACCTCGGGGTTGGTGTGGCCGTGATTGGCGGTACCGACGCCGCCGACGAAGTCGATGAACTCGCGTCCGTCGACGTCCCAGATGCGGGCGCCGCTGGCGCGTTCGACGAAGAATGGTCTTCCGGCGGTTCCGGCCGCCACCCATTGGCGTCGCTCGGCCGCGAGGCGGTCGGTGTTCGGCGTGGGAGTGGTCAGGGGTTCGATGTTCGTATCGGTCACGGTGACTCGCTTCAGCTCGGGGCCATGCCGACGGACAGCACGCCATGGACGAAGTTGGACGGGGCGCGGACGATCTCGGTCGTCTGCTCGAGTTGCAGCGAACGTTTCGCCATCTCCTCGATGAGTATCTGGATCTCCAATCGAGCGAGGAACACGCCGAGACAGTGATGGGGGCCGCCGCCGCCGAACGCATCGTGGGGGTTGGCCTCGCGGGCGATGTCGAATCGGGTCGGGTCGACGTGGGCCGCCTCGTCGAACGATGTCGATGCGTACCACATGACGACTTTGTCGCCAGCGGCGATCCGGGTGCCCGCGAGTTCGGTGTCGACTGCCGCAGTGCGCCGCATGTGCAGGATCGGTGTCGACCAACGGAGCACTTCCTCGGTGGCCGTTTCGACGAGCGTCGGATCGTTCTGGATCGCCTGCCACTGATCGGGGTGGTCGGCGAATGCCATCGCCCCGTGGGTCAACGCGGTACGGGTGGTCTCGTTGCCGGCGAACACCAGCAGGTGGAAGAGGTTGCGGAATTCGCTCGGCGACAGCCGGTCGCCGTCGGCTTCGGCCTTGGCCAGGTGCGTGACGATGTCATCGGCCGGTTCGGCCATCCGTTCGAGACGCATCTTCTCGCCGTACTCGAAGAGTGCATGGCTCGCTGGGCTCCCGAACGGCAAGAGGCGCAGCTCCGTCGTGTTGCCGAACGCGTCCGGCGGGATCGATTGCGTGTCACCCGTTCCTTCCACCAGATAGTTCGACAGCTCGACGAGGTGGTCGGCGTCGGTCAGAGGCACGCCGAGCATGGCGAGGATCACTCGGATCGGCAGCGGGGCCGAGACCAGCTCGACCCAGTCGCCACCGCCCTGGGTGATGAACTCGTCGAGCAGTTCGACGGTGATCTCGCGCACCGTGGACTCCCAGTGCTTGACGTTCTTCGGGGTGAACGCACGAGCGGTGAGACGGCGCAGGCGAGTGTGGTCGGGCGCGTCGGTGTCGATCAGCGAACGGCGCGCTTCGAGTGCGTCGGCCTCGAGGTCCCACAGGTTGGTGTGGCCGATCGCCGAGGAGAACACCTCCAGTTCGCGCGAGACCTCACGTGCGTCGTCGTGTCGCGACACGGTCCAGAAGCCGTTGTTGCCGTGGGCCTGCCACACGAGGCCCGGCGTCGAGCGGATCTCGGCGAAACGTTCGTGGGGGATGCCGTGCAGGTAGAGCTGCGGGTCGGCGATGTCGATCATGGCGCTCGTTCCTGTGTCGGTGCTGGTGTCGGTCATCAGCTGCTCAGCAGTGCTCGGCGTAACGGAGCCGTTCCCAGTCGTTGACGTCTTCGGGGTCCGGTGCGTGCTCGACACCCAGCGCGTGCTCGTGGCGGGCCATGCCGACGTAGCTCGTGGCGAACTTCTCACCGAGCTGTGCTCCGAGGTCGCCGGCCTCGAACGCCTCGATGGCATCGGGCAGGGAGTTCGGGAGCACGGCGCAGTCGCCCGGCTCGCCGTACATGTCACCGACGCTCATGGCGGGGAGTTCCATCGAGTTCTCCACGCCGTCGGCACCCGCCGCGAGGATCGAACCGACCAGCAGGTACGGGTTGGCGTCCGCACCTGCGGCACGGAACTCGACGCGGTTGGCACGCGAGCCGGCCTCCACGATGCAGCGCACGAGCACGGTGCGGTTGTCGAGCCCCCAGTGCACGTGGGTCGGACAGAACGTGTAGGGCTGCACCCGCTTCACGCCGTTCGCCGTGGGCGACGCGATCAGACCCATCGAGCGGGCGTGCCGCAGCAGCCCTGCGATCCAGTGGCCCATCAGTTGGTTCGGAGCGCCGTCCGAGTCGGCGAAGGCATTGGCCCCGTCGCTCTTGAGACTGGTGTGCACGTGCATGCCCGACCCCGACTGTTCGGCGAACGGCTTGGGCATGAACGTCGCACGCAGCCCGTGCTGCACCGCCACCTGCTTGACGATGCTCTTGAACAGCACGGTGTTGTCGGCGGCGGTCATGGCGTCCGCGTGGCCGATGTTGATCTCGAACTGACCGGCGCCGTACTCGGCGTTGGACGACTCGACTTCGAGGTCCGCACCGAGCAGCGCGGCGCGCATCTCGGCGAGGACCGTCTCGATCTCGAGGGCGTCGGTGAGCGAGCTGTACTGGATGTGCTGCTGCACCGGCTTCCAGTCGGGGGTGCAGAGGTAGAACTCGAGTTCGGTGGCCACCACCGGGTCGAGCTCCAGCTCCTGGCACCGTTCGATCTGGTTGGCGAGGATGCCGCGCGGTGAGTGCGGGTGCGGTGCACCATGCGGATCGAAGGTGTCCGCGAGCACGATGGCGTAGCCCGGACGGTGCGTCAGGAGCCGGCCGGTGGACACGTCGGGGATCAGCTTGCAGTCGAGGAAGCCCGATCCCATGTTGATGTACGGGTCGTCGACCAGGTCGTTCTGGCTGTCGAAGACGAACATCGCGTCGGCGATGTTCACGCCGTCGTCGACGGTCGTGGCGAAGAACCGGTCGATCGGGATGCGCTTGCCACGGAGGTGACCCAACGTGTCCGGCGCAGCGACCTCGACCGTGTGGATTCCGGCCGCTCGACAGCGGCGCTCGAAGTCGGAGGAGTGCTGCTCAGAAGTCATGTTGCTCTCGTTTCGGACTGGAGGGGACGGGGATGGAGGGGACGGGGATGGATGGAACGGGGACGAAGGGTCACGGCGTGAGGACCAGTCGGCCGCGCACGTCGCCACGGCGTAGGCGGTCGTGCGCGAGCTGTGCATCCACGAGTGGGAGCGATTCGACGGGTTGCACGATCTCGGGCGACCGGCGTGCGAAGTCGAGCAGTTCGTCGAGCTCGGTGCGGCTCCCCCAGACGCTCGACATGATGCGAGCCTCCTGCGGGAACACCCCGAACTGGAAGGGGACGCGCCCGCCGCCGAGACCGACCACGACGACCAGGCCGCCGCGGGCGACCGTCGATGCTGCGGTCGCGAGCGTCGGCTCGGTGCCGATGAAGTCGAGCACCAGGTCGTACGGGCCGTCGATCTCGTCGGGTCCGACCGCTACGTCGGCGCCGATCTCGATCGCCGCGGTTCGCTTGTCGTCGGCCGTGTCGAGCGCGGTGACGTGCGCATCGGTCTGCAGTTGCAGGTAGCGAAGGGCGTACTGGCCGAGACCGCCGGCGCCGATCACGAGGGCTCGACCGCCATCCGTGCGGCTGCGCAGCGTGTCGAGTCCGTGCGTGACGGCCCGGTAGGCGGTCAGTCCGCCGCAGGCGAGTGGCGCTGCCGCGATCGGGTCGAGGCCGTTCAGTGGTGCCAGGTACCGGCGGTCCTTCACCCACATCTTGTCCGCGTAGCCACCGTCGGCGAACAAGCCGGCTTCGGTGGCGTCGGCACAGCGCATCTCGAGGCCGTCGGCGCACTGACGACACGAGCGACATCCCCACGGGGCGTAGACCATCACCGGGCCGAGTTCGTCGTGGTGACCGGTGACCTCGTGGCCGAGGATCATCGGCAGCGTGCCACCGAAGACGCCGTCGACCACGTGGATGTCGGAGTGGCAGACGCCGCAGCCGAGCACGTCGATGATCTCGCCGCCTCGGCCGTCGTCGGTCGGGTCGGCGTGGTCGGGGACCACGGTGAGCGGTGCACCCGATTCGGTGAGGACGACAGCGCGCATCAGTAGCTCTTCGGGAGGCCGAGGCACTGCTGCGCGACGAACGCCAGCACCAGATTGTTGTTGATCGGCGCCACTTGGTAGAGCCGGGTCTCGCGCAGCTTGCGCTCGATGTCGTACTCCACTGCGAAGCCGAAGCCGCCGTGCGTGTTGAGCGTGGCGTTGCCCGCTTCCCACGATGCGTTCGAGGCGAGCATCTTGGCCATGTTCGCCTCCGCGCCACAGGACTGGCCTGCGTCGAAGAGTTCAGCGGCGCGCCAGCGCATCAGGTCGGCGGCCTGCAGGTTCGCGTACGCCTGCGCGAGAGGGAAGGCCACACCCTGGTTCGCGCCGATCGGCTTGCCGAACACCTTGCGTTCGTTCGCGTAGGCGCTGGCACGCTCGAGGAAGAACTTGCCGTCGCCGATGCACTCGGCCGAGATCAGGATCCGCTCGGCGTTCATGCCGTCGAGGATGTGGCGGAAGCCCTTGCCCTCGGTGCCGACCAGTGAGTCGGCCGGGATCACCACGTCATCGAAGAACACCTCGGTGGTGTTGTGGTTCATCCAGGTCTCGATCGGCTTGATCGTCAGGCCAGGGATCAGCTCGCCGTCGTCACCGCGCAGCTCGAACAGGAAGACCGACAGGCCGCCGAGACGGTCGTCGGCCTCGTCGGCCGGAGTGGTGCGAGCGAGCAGGATCATCAGGTCGGAGTGCAACGCACGCGACGTCCAGATCTTCTGGCCGTTGATCCGCCACGTGTCACCGTCACGTTCGGCCTTGGTACGGATCGACGTGGTCTCGGACCCGGCTTCGGGTTCGGTGACCCCGAACGCCTGGAGGCTGACCTCACCGGCCGCGAGTTTCGGGAGATACCGCTGCTTCTGCTCCTCCGAGCCGTGACGCAGCAGCGTGCCCATGATGTACATCTGCGCGTGGCAGGCGCTCGGGTTGCCGCCACTGGCAGCGATCTCTTCGAGGATCACCGACGCGCCCGACAGGCTCAGCCCGCCGCCCCCGTACTCCTCGGGGATCAGCGCGGACAGCCACCCGTGGGTCGTGAGGTCGGCCACGAACTCGGTGGGGTACTTGTCGGGCTCGAGGCTGCGCCAGTACTCGTTGCCGTACTTGTCGCACAGGCGACGCACCTCGGTGCGGATGACGTCGAAGTCGGTGTCGTCGTGATGTTTCATGCCTTCGAAGAGTCCTTCCAGAATCCTTGGCGCCACAACGCTTCGGTCGCGGCACGCCCTCCGTTGGAGAGGTGGGTCTCCATGGCCCAGCGGGCCGACGCGGGATCTCGCGGCGACGAGCGCATCGAGGATCGCTCGATGGTCGTCGACCGCGTTCTCGTAGAGGTCGCCGGAGAACTCGTAGTAGTCCGCAGGGACGGACCGCTCGAGGAGCGTGAGCAGCCACCGTGTTCGGCGCGTGGCCACCGAGTTGATGATGCGATGGAACTCTTCGTTCGCCCTCGACATCACGACCGGATCCCCCGATTCGAAGCGCCGATGGGTCTCGGCGAGACGAACGAGATCGTCGTCGCTCAACTGCTCGGCAGCCAGCGAGGCAATCCGTCCCGAGATCGTGCCGAACACCTCGTAGTGCTCGATGATGTCGGCTTGCGTGATGTCGGCGACGAAGGCGCCCCGGTTCGGGCAGAGCCGAACGAGTCCTTCCTGGGCGAGCACGACGAGCGCTTCACGGATCGGGCTCCGGCTGACGTGGAGTTCCTCGCTCAACGCTTGCTGGTCGACCCGTTCCCCCGGCCGAACATGGCCGGTGAGGATCAGGTCGCGGAGGTGCGCACCGACCTCGTCCGCCATCGACCCGCGCCGCCGACGCGGCGTCGGCATCCCGCGGTCGGCTGCAAGCTCCACACCCGCTTCCACGTCTGCGTTGCGGAGCACCTCACTCATGTCGGTGCGCTCGACCCGAGGTATGCCGCACGGACCTGCGGATGAGCTTGCACTTCGGTGGGCGTGCCGACAGCAATGACCTTTCCCTGATCGAGGCAGTAGATGCGATCGCAGATCTCGTTGATGAACGCCAGGTCGTGGTCGATCACGACGACGCCAGCGCCGACGGCTGCGGCCATGCTCCGCACCTGCTTCACCATCTCCAACGACTCGCTGTCGCTCATGCCGCTGGTCGGTTCGTCGAGGAGCAGGAACGACGGCAGCATCGCCGCAGCCCGTGCGAGTTCGAGACGGCGCGAGTTGCCGTAGTCGAGCTCGCCGGCCCGACGGTCCCGTTGATCCCACAGACCGGCGGCGCGGATCAACTGATCGATGTCGACCTGTTCGCGGTCCTTGCGATGCGTCTCGGCGACGAGGGCCGAGACCTCGACGTTCTCGTACACCGTGAGCGATGAGAAGAGGCGCAGGTTCTGGAACGTCCGCACCAGCCCGGCACGGGCGATCTTGTGCGCCGGGGCGTTCGTGAGGTCGTTGCCGTCGAGCGACACCGACCCCGAGGTCGGCGGGACGAGACCGGTGACGACGTTGACGAGCGTGGTCTTGCCGGCACCGTTCGGGCCGATCAGACCGACGACTTCGTCGCTGCCGACATCGAGAGCGGCATGGTCGAGTGCTCGGAACCCACCGAAGTCCACCGTGACGTCCTGCGCGATCAGCCGTGCCGTGTGATCCTGTGCGACCGGTGCGACGTCAGCCGGTTCGGGTGTCGAGCCGGAGAACTTGCGGCTCAGCCAGACGTCGAATTCCCAGTCGCCGATCAGACCGCTCGGGCGCAGGATCATGAAACCGACCATCGCGAGACCGAGCACCACCGTCGGCAGGCCCTCTCGGAAGATCCAGTCGAGCGGTGCATCGTCGAGTCCGATGCCGAACAGCTCGTAGCCGCTCGAGCCCAGCCGTCGGGCGGCTTCGCGCACGACGGTGATCACGACCACGCCGAGCATGGCCCCGGTCACGCTGTTACGTCCACCGACGACCAGCATCACGAGCGTGATCAGGGTGTAGTCGAAGAAGAACAGGTCGGGCAGCACACTGCCGAGTTCGTAGACACGCAGCGACGAGCCGACCGACACGATCACGACGGACAGCAGCAGTGCGATGGTCTGTTGCACGATCGGATCGACGCCCATCGACCGGCTGGCGAGGTTGTCCTCACGAGCTGCGACCGCGAGACGCCCGGCCCGGGACCGACCGAAGAGGCGGGCGACGATCAGTGCGGCGAGCAGCGCGCCGTAGATCGGCCATCTCGATTGCAGCGTCTCACCGATGCCGAAGGTGAGGCCTGATCGGTTGCCACCGGTCAGGTTCGCCCAACTGGACGCCACCTCGTGGGTGACGAACAGCAACGCCAGCGTGATGACGGTCGCCGAGACGGCACCCGACTTGGCGCCGGAGCGAGCGAGACCGATCCCGATGAAGATCGCGAACACCAACGTCACCGCAACGGCGATGAACACCGCCACCAGTGGTGACGCGTTGACGTCCGCCAGCCCGAACGGCGCGTCTGCGATACGAGTGGCCTTCGCCTCGGGTGAGATCGCGTAGAGCGCGAACACGTAGCCGGCGATCGCACCGAAGCCGATGTGTCCGAACGAGAAGACGCCGGTGTTCCCGACGTAGATCTGGATGCCCGCGACGATGATCGCGTCGATGAACATCGTCGTGACCAGCTTGTCGGTCGCCCGACCGTCGATCAGCATGGTCGCCAGCAGGCCGACCCCGATGAGGAGTCCGGCGGTGAGGAGCGAACCCAGCACCGGCATGGCGACGTCGCGTCGCACGTTGGTCGTCATCACACACGCTCCGCGGTTCGCACCGAGATCAGACCCTGCGGTCGGAAGATGAACAGCAGCGCGATGAGTGCGAACACGACGCCCTCCGTGAGCGCCGCAGCTTCACCGGGGAGTTGTGATCGCAGCAACACTTCGGCCACGCCGAGCGCGAGCCCGCCGAGCACGGCACCGCGGCAGGCTGCCGAGGCCGCCGATCAGCGCGGCGAGCACGCCTTTGAGCATCGGGTCGATCCCGGCCTGCGGAGCGGTGTTGCCGGCTCGCATCAACCAGAAGATCGCAGCGACGCCGGCGAGGAACCCCGAGAGCGCGAAGGCGCCTCGGATGACCTTGTCGGAGTCGACGCCCATCATCCGGGCGGTGTCGAAGTCGGCAGCAGCAGCGCGCAGCGCCAGGCCGAACATCGTCTTCTGGAGGATCGCGACGGTGAGCGCGAGGGTCACGGCGGTCACGCCGATCACCACGAGGTCGAAGACCTCGATGTTGATCGAGCCGATCGACACCGTGTTGTTGATCCACGTCGGTTCGGGGAAGGTCTTGACGCGTGCTCCGACGTACATCAGGAAGATCGCCGACACGAGGAAGTGGATGCCGAACGAGGTGAGCAGCATCGTGAAGTCGGAGGCGCCTCGGACCCGGCTGAAGGCAATGCGTTCGATCACGAGTGCGGTGACGATCGAGACGACGATCACCAGGGGGACGACGAGATACCAGTTCCATCCGCTGGTGAACGCGGCATACGCCGCGTAGCCGCTGACGGTGATCAGCTCGCCGTGAGCGAAGTTCAGGAGGTGCATCACACCGAAGATCACGGCGACGCCGAGCGCGAGGAGTGCGTAGATGCTCCCGCGGCCGATGCCGTCGATCAGGTTCTGGATGATCTCGGTCATGGGGTTCCGCCTCCGACGAAGGTGTCGAACAGGTCGGTTCGGTCGAGCAGTTCCTGGCCGGTGCCGTCGGCGACGACCTGGCCGCTGCGCAATACGTAGGCGCGGTCGGAGACCGCGAGCATCCGCGTGGCGTTCTGCTCGACGACCAGGATCGTGCGGCCCTGGTCGCGCAGCGTGCCGATCAGGTCGAAGACCATGTCGACGAGCAGTGGCGACAGGCCGAGCGACGGCTCGTCCATCATCAGCAGTTTCGGCTTCGACATGAGTGCCCGCGCGATGGCGAGTTGTTGCGCTTCGCCGCCGGACAGGAACCCGGCCTGGGTGTCCCACTTGGTGCGCAGCACCGGGAACAGGTCAGCGACAGCGTCGAGCTGTTCGGGGCGTTCGGCCTTGGGCAGTGTGATGCCGCCGATCCTGAGGTTCTCGGCGACCGTGAGGTCGACGAAGATCCGACGGTGCTCCGGGACGAGCGCGAGTCCGGCCTTGAGCAGCTTGTCGGGGGCAACGCCGGTGGCGTCGTCGTCGAGGAACGCAACCGATCCCGAGGACGGCGTCAGCAGCCCTGCGATGCTCCCCAACAACGTGGTCTTGCCTGCCCCGTTGGGGCCGATGAGGCCGACGACCTCACCGACCCCGACGGAGAGACTCACGTCGCGGAGAGCTGAGATCGATCCGTACTTCGTGGTCAGTCCGTTGACCTCGAGCACGTCTCGATCCCGTCAGTTCGCTTGCAGCAGGACGTCGACGCCGTCTTCGACCTGGACGATCGGGACCGCCTTCGGCGGGATGCCGTTGGTGCCGGCGAACGTGATGATCCCGGTGAAGCCTTCGAAGCCCTCGATCTGTGCGACCGCCTCGCCGATACCGACCGGGTCGGTGCATCCGCAGTCGGCGACGCCTTGGAGTCCGAGCAGCATCGAGTCGACGTAGAGGCCCATGAAGCCCCGGCTCTCGAGTTCTTCACCCTCGGTGGCGGCGTAGCTGGCGAGCAGCATGTCGGAGCGGTCGCCCGGCTCGATGAAGTCGTGCGGTGTGTGGATCACACCGTTGCTGTTGTCTTCGACCTGGATGCCGGTGGCGTCGAGCGCATCGGTGCCCATGTAGGTGATGCCGTCGAAGCCGGCGCCTTCGAGCTGGCCGCGAAGTGCGGTCACCTGGAAGCCGAGGGCTGCGGAGTAGAACGCCTCGGTGCCGTCGAGGATGTCGGTCAACTCGGCGACCTGAGCGGAGAAGTCGGTGTCGGCGCCCCACTCGTAGGTCTGGGTGCTGACGATCTCGCCGCCGCCCGCTTCGAAGACTTCGGAGAAGACGTCGGGGTTGAGCCCGGTGTACGGCCCGGGCTGCGTGAAGACGAACGCTCGGGTGATGCCCTGTTCGAGTGCGTACTCGGCAGCGGCGGTTGCCTGGCCGTTGTCGTCGAAGCTCACGAGGTAGGAGTTCTGTGTGATGTCGGCCAGCGTCGGCTCGGTGGAGGCGGCCACGAAGAGCGGCACCTCACCACCGGTCGCCTGGAGGATCGGCAGTGCGAAGTCGGCGAAGGGCGGTCCGATCAGGACCTGAGCGCCCCAGTCGAGGAGCGTTTCGGCTGCAACGCCTGCGGTGGTGGCGTCGCCGCCGACGTCCTCGACGCGGACTTCGACCGGTGCGCCGTCGACGCCGCCGATGCAGTTGATCAGTGCGGCGGCATGCGGTACGAGCTTCGAGCCGGGGATGTCGACGAAGCCGACGACTTCGCTGAAGTCCATCGCCATGCCGACCTTGATCGGGTCGCCGGTGGGCGCTTCGACGCAGTCGTCGAGATCGGCAGCGAGCATCGCGTCGATGTCGACGGCGGCGTCACCCGACGGTGCGGGTGCGTCTGCTTCGCCGCCTGCGTCTGCTTCGCCGCCTGCGTCTGCTTCGTCGGTCGCTTCCGGCTCGTCACCGGTGGCCTCGGCGGCGTCGCTGGCCGGAGGGGCCGGGTCGTCGGAATCGGCGGTGTCGCTTCCGCCGCAGGCGGCGAGAGCAACTGCTCCGGCCACCGCGGCACTGACAAACTTGCTGGCTCTCATTGTTCCCCCATGCGGTCTGCGACCCGTCGACGACGAATCATTCGGTTGCGAACGAATATTGCATGTACTTTGGACCGATGTCAAGACGAACGTCACACGCGCGCCCGGTTCCCGGCAGCGGCACTGACCGAAAGAGCCCCGTATGCAGCATGTTCACTCCGCGGTGATTTCTGGAGGTCCCGGCCCCGTCGAGGACGGACCGTTCTACGACGAACTCGCCACGGGCCATCGGTTCGTCGAACCGCCGGGATGCACGCTCACCGACGGCGCCGCCGCCGTGTACCGATCGATCTGCGGCGACCACTGGGCCCCGGGGCTCGACCACCGGCTCGGCGCTGCGCTGACCGGCGCCCCACGTCCGCTCGCTCACCCCGGCCTCGTCGTGGCGATGTCGATCGGGGCGAGCACGGCGGCGACGCGCCGGGTCATCGCCAACCTGTTCTACCGCGGCCTGACGCTTGCCCGGCCCGTCCACATCGGCGAGACGTTGCGAACCACGACCGAGATCCGAGCGTTGAGCGACGCCTCGCGAAAACCGGGGTCCGCTGCGCGCGGCAAGATGCTGCTCGGGATCACGACCACGGCCGACGACGACGTGGTCCTCGCGTACGAGCGATGCGCGCTGCTCCCCTGCCGCGGCGACGCGCTGCCCGGTCACACCGACGACATCGGGTCGAGCTCGTCCCCGCTCGCACTCGACCGGTACACCTCCACCGGGGTGGGCGACTGGGATCTCACGTTGCTCGGCGATCGGGACGTCTGGCAGGTCGACGAGGTGCGCGTGGATCCGCTGCGCGACGTCGTCGACGGAGCCACCGCCCTGGTCCGCCTCACCCACAACCTCGCGTCGGTGCACCGCGACGCGAGCGCTTCGGCGAACGGCCGTCGCCTCGTCTACGGCGGACACACGGTCGCCCTGGCTCAGGCCTCGCTCGAACGCTGCGCCGGTGGGCTGGCGACGCTCGTCGGGTGGCACGAGTGCAACCACACCGCACCCGTGTTCGAGGGTGATCTGCTCTCGTTCGAGCATCGACTCGTGGACGAACTCGACGTCGGTGGCCGATTGCTCCGAGCGATCAACGTCCGCGTGCACGCGCACCGCGACGATGCCGAGCCGGGTCTCGTCCTCGACTGGACGCCGGTCGTCGTCACCCGCTGACAGGTGTTGTCAGTCGACTGAAAGGCCGCTCGGGGATGAGCGACGTGATCCTCACAACGCACATCCGTGTGAGGGCACCAGACATTGAGAAATCACCGATGAAGTACGTCGCAATCTTGATGCTGCATCCTGGAGTCGAGGCACAACAGAAGGCGATCGAGTTGTTCGCGAAGATCGGATCGGACCCGACCGTCGTGAAGTCACTCGTGTCGCTCGACGGCCTGACCTCGTACCACCTCGCCGAGGCCGACGAACCCGACCTCGGTCACAACGCTGCGTTCGCGCCGTACTTCGACGTGCAGATGGTGCCCGTCGTCGACCTGGACGAGGCTTGGTTCAACCAGTACACGAAGGGGATGGCGATGCGCGACTGGGGTCAGTGGCGGCCGATCGGCTGGTCGTCGGTCAGTTGCGCTTGATCCAGCCGGGGTCGACGGCGATCTCTTCGGCGGTCATGCCGTAGTAGTCGGCGACCTCGCGCAGTCGTTCCTCGCCGCGACCGAGTGTGAAATGGTGTCCGTCAAGATCGACGACGGTGAAGTCGCGCATCCCGTTCGGACGAGATCCGACTGCGTCGACGATCGCTGCACCTGCTCGTTCGTACTCGGCGCACAGCCTGTCGGGGTCTTCGACGTACACATAGGCGGACTGGATCGGTGGCGCGCCGTCGCCTTGCCACGCGATCAGGAGGAACATCTCGATGTCGCCGCTCGCAACTGCGGCAAGCGCTCCGTCGCCCGTACGCCAGGCGGCGCGAAAGCCGAGGACCTCCTCGTAGTACCGAACGGAACGGTCGAGGTCCGTCACGGGGATTCGTGGCATGACGTGGAGCCACGCCGAGAGATCAGTTGGGATGTCGGTGGCGGTCATGGTCTGGTCCTTCGTGTGTGAGTCGACGGTGTCGAGGAGTCGGCGGGTTTCATCGAGGCGAGCTTCGAGTCGAACGCGGTGCAGCGCGTAGCAGCCGTTGGCGTTCGGCTTCATCGGTTCCTGCGAGGAGTTGGCGGATGTCGGCGATCGGCATGTCCATCGAACGAAGCAGGGCAATCGCTCGCCCGGCGCCGCTCTGGCCGGTGCCGTAGAACCGATACCCGGACTCGGATCGACCTTCCGGGACGAGCAGATCGAGCCGGTCGTACCGGCGGAGCTGCGGCACGCTCAACCCGACGAGTTCGCCGAACGCCCCGATCTGAAGTTGGTCGCGTTGGTCACTCATGGGGCCATCATGGAGCCCTCACCCACGGCAGGGTCAAGCACAGTCTTCGGAAGTCTCGTGGCGCACGAGGCGGTCGGACGCCCGAGAACGTGTGGTGAGGAATCGGCATGGGGTCACCGATGGCGATACTGCAGACATGGCAAACGTGACGCTTGTTGCCGAGGTCGAGGCTCTCCTTCGTCTCGGCTCCCTCCGACCGGCCGCTCCCTACTCGCTCCGTCCGTCGTGCGACCTCGATCTCGATCGAATCGGATCGTTGTACTTCCGGTCCTACGAAGTCGGAGAAGCCTGCGAAACCGAAGACGAGGCAATCGCCGATGTTGCCGCCTCGTTCGCAGGGGAGTACGGCGAGTACTTGCACGCGGCGTCGCCCGTCGCCGTGATCGGAACTGAGATCGTCGCTGCCGCGATGACGGTCGAGTGCGCCACGTGGGACGACGTACCGTCCTGTCCTTTCCTCATCGAGCTCTTCACTCGCGAGGACCACCGACGGAGGGTTCTCGCCACCGCTCTGGTCTGCACGGCAGCGGCTGAGATTGCGCCGATCGCCTCGCAGATCGCTCTGAGAGTCCAGAACGAGAACGAACCCGCACTCGCGCTCTACGCATCGTTGGGCTTTCGTCCATGGGGAGTCTGAGTGCAACGCCGGCCGCCGCGAGCGAACGGTCCACCGGACTGATCAGCGGTCCGGTCGGGAAGGTCAACATCGGGAATCCCGGGATCGGCTTTCGTCCAGAACCGAAAAGTTTGGCAACCACGAGGCCATCTGGCGCACCATGACGACATCGCCCAGCTCCAGCTACTCGCATTGATTGTTCGGTACCAAACGAGTATCCTCCACAAGCCATGGGATCGATCGTCGGCACCGCACTCGTCAGCCATGTTCCAACCCTCGTGCTCCCCGAAGCGATGCGCCGGGAGATGAACAACGGCGACGACACCACCCTCTTCGCCGGCCTCCACACGCTGGGCGCCGAGCGACTCGCTCCGCTCGAGGCCGACACCGTCGTGGTCATCGACACGCACTGGTACACGACCATCGAGTTCGTCGTCGCCGCGCAAGCTCGACGATCGGGGCTGTACACGTCCGAGGAGCTACCGCGTGGCATGTGTCAGATGCCGTACGACTTCGCCGGCGACCCCGAGCTCGCCGAGGCGTGGGCCGCAGCAGCAGACGGTCGTGACGACGTGTGGATCACGGCGATCGACGACCCGCATCTCCCGATCCACTACCCGACGATCAACCTGTTGCCGTTCCTCCAGGGCAAGGAACGGTGGGTGTCGGCGAGCGTCTGCCAGACCGGCGGACCGGCCGATTTCCTCGAGTACGGACGCCTCCTCGGCGAGGCGATCGCCGCATCCGATCGCCGCGTCGTCATCCTGGCGAGCGGGGGCCTGAGCCACCGCTTCTGGCCGCTCCCCGTGTTCCGCGACCACGAGGCCGCCGACCCCGACCTGCACATCCGCACGCCCGAGGCATGCGCCGCTGACCGCGAGGTGATCGCTCGGCTGCTGGCCGGCGATCACGCCGCCGTCATCGAATCGATGCCGGAGTTCGCCGCCCACGCACCCGAGGGCCGATTCGGCCACTATCTGACGATGGTGGGTGCGCTCGGCGGAGCGGCATGCACGGCGACCGGCGAACAGTTCGGCGAGTACGAAGCCGTCGCCGGAACCGGCCAGGCCCACATCTGGTTCGACGTTTGATGCGGGCCCTCGTCATCGCTCACGAACCCGACGGTCCGGCGACACAGATCGAGGTGCGCCTCGTCGAGCGGGGCTTCGAGGTCGACACACACATCGTCACCTCCGACTACGACCACCCCAACGACGCCGCACCCTTCCCCGACCTCGAGCCGTACGACCTCCTGGTGCCGATGGGTTCGATCCGCAGCCTCACCGACAAGGATGCGATCGGATCCTGGATTCACACCGAGATCGACCTCGTACGCGCTGCGCACGACGCCGACATGCCGGTCCTCGGCATCTGCTTCGGCAACCAGATCATCGCCGACGCGCTCGGCGGAGCCGTCGAACTCGCGCCGGTCACCGAGCTCGGGTGGATCAAGATCGACGACGGCGACCTCCCCAACCCGGTCGGCGCCGGTCCGTGGCTGGAGTGGCACCACGACCGCATCATCCCGCCTCCGGGCGCCGAGATCCTCGCTCGGACCGAGCACGCCGTCCAGCTCATCCGGATCGGGCGAACCGTCGGGACGCAGTTCCACCCCGAGGTGGATCTCGCTCACGTCGCCAACTTCCTCGACGCAACCAGCGACGACTACCTCACGACGTACGGCACCACACGCGAACGGATGCTGGCCGACACACGAGCGAACGAAGCCGCCAACATCGCGCAGTGCCATGCGCTGGTCGACTGGTACCTCGATGACGTGGCGTTCCCCGAACCGACTGGACACTGACCCATGGCGAACCACAGCGCGACACCCCCGTTGATCGGCCTGCCCGGTCGTCGGATCGACGGCGGCCAGATCGGCTACCCGTCGATCCTCGCGGAGCTGCACATGGACCTGTACTTCGCCGACTACGCCGCGGGATCATCGAAGCCGGCGGCATCCCGGTGCACCTTCCGCTCGACCTCGATCCGGCTGCGATCATCGACCGCCTCGACGGCATCGTGCTCAGCGGCGGCGCCGACATCGCTCCCGACCGCTACGGCGCCGAACAGCACCCAGCCGTCACGGTGGTCGAGCCCATCCGCGACGACTTCGAGTTCGACCTGCTCGGCCAGGCGATCGAGCACGAGACCCCGGTGCTCGGCATCTGCCGGGGGCTCCAACTGCTGAACGTGCACTGCGGTGGCACGCTCGAACAGCACGTCGAAGCGCACAGCCGCTACGACATCCCGTCGTCGACCACAGCGCACGACGTGCGTTTCGTCGACGGCTCCACGCTTGCGCGGATCTACGGCAGCGAGCGTCGGGTCAACAGCCTGCATCACCAGACCGTCGCCGACGTCGGCAGCGGCCTGACGGTCACCGCCTCATCGGACGACGGCGTGGTCGAAGGCCTCGAACTCAGCGACTCGATCATCGCGGTCCAGTGGCATCCCGAGATGCTGCCGACCCGGTCGGACGACCCCGTGTTCGCCTGGCTGATCGAGCGAGCCACAGCTGCCCAGCAACACCGGTAGGCGAACCGGCTCACCACGAGATCCACGCCAGACGGCTCCGTCGACTGCAGAGGTCACACTCCACTGACTGCGACGTCGGAGCGGAGTTATGGTTGGCGAGACCGTTCGGTTCTGGCTCCGCTCGTCGGTGTCACACGGTTCCCGGCTCGGTCGAAGCGTGACGGGCCGACGGAGGATGGATCGAACGTGAACGTCGACGAGAACCCGAGTACCGAGAACAGCGTCGACCCGCTCGAGCGATCCGGCTGGTTGACGGGGGGCGTCTCCGCAGCGGTGTGCGCAGTGCTCTCGTTCGGAGGGCTCTTGCTGATTCCGGTGATCGCACGCGTGGACGCAGATGCGCCGGATCTCGACATGCTGGCGCTGGGGACGTGGCGATGGTGGGTGTTCTCGGTCGTCTTGTTGGCCCAGTCGGCTGTGCTGATCTGGGCCTGGCGGGAACCCCGAACGGTGTTCGGCATCGTCGTCGTCCTGCTCGTTCCGGGCGCCCTGTTCGGTCCGGGTCCGGATGTGCACCTGTCCACGCCGGCGGTCATGGTGGCGATGTTCACGATCGCGGGTTCCGAACCGCTACGACGGGCCATCGTGCTGGCGATCTGCGCTGCGGTGGTCATGATCACCGCAGATGCGTTGTCGGGGATCGACGGTGATCCATCGTTCGGCATCGCCGAAGGGGCGGTGATCGCACTTCCACAGTCGGCGCTCACACTCATTCCGCCGTTGCTGCTCGCTGCCTTCGTGCGTTCACGACGAGAGCTCCGCAAGGCGCTCGAGGAACGTGTGGACGCGCTCGAGCGAGAACGGGCAGCCGTCGTGCGTGCTGCGGTCGCGGAAGAGCGCACGTCGATGGCTCGGGAGCTGCACGACGTCGCGGCGCACCACCTCTCGGGGATCGCGATCATGGCGGCGGCAGTCGAGGGGATGATCGATTCCGATTCCGAGGCGGCCAAGTCCTCGGTGCGTCAGATCCGCACCCAGAGCAAGTCGCTGCTGGCGAACATGCGCGAAGTGGTCGGACTGCTCCGTACCGGTGAGGTCGATGCTGCGGACGGGAAGCGCCTGGCCTCACTGGAAGGGATCGAGGATCTGGTGCAGCAGATGCGCTCGAGAAACGTGGTGGTCGATCTCGACGTCATCACGGAGGCCGACGACGATCACCGCGATCTTTCCGCGGTCGATGGGCTCGGCCCGCTCGCCGAGGTCGCTGCGTTCCGCATGGTGCAGGAGTCGTTGGCGAATGCGACCCTCCATGCACCTGGCGCGTGGTGCCGTGTCGTCGTCGACGACCGTGCGGCCGACGCCGTGAACGTCTCCGTCGAGAACGGACCCGCCGATGTCGGTCCGTTCCGGTCTCGTCGATCAGGCCTCGGGCTGGTCGGGATGCGGGAACGAGCGGCGCTCACCGGTGCCACGTTGGAGTACGGACCGACGTCGGACGACGGGTGGATGGTCTCGCTGTCCATTCCACGCGACCCGGTCGACACCGACACCGCATGCGAGACCGAGACGCAGGAGTCCACCGCATGATCCGGGTCCTGATCGCCGACGACCTGGCGCTGGTCCGCGCCGGGCTGTCCGCGCTGCTCGAGACACACGACGACATCACCGTTTGCGGCACTGCCGCAAACGGGAACGAAGCCGTCGAACTGGCGCAACGATTCAGGCCGGACGTGGTGTGCATGGACATCCGGATGCCCGGCCGTGACGGCATCAGCGCCACCCGGGAGTTGTGCGGGCCCGACATCGTCGATCCGATCCCGGTCCTGATCCTGACCACGTTCGACGTCGACGAGCTCGTCTTCGGTGCGCTCGAGGCCGGCGCGTCCGGGTTCCTCTTGAAAGACTCCGAACCCGAGACGATCGCCGATGCGGTCCGTGCGATCGCAGCCGGCGATGCGACGCTCGACCAGAGCCTGACCCGCCGGGTGTTGAGCGAGTTCGTCGCACGACGGGCGTCGCAGCCGATCAAGGCCGGGCGCGAGTCGGATCTGTTGACTCCGCGTGAACGCGACATCCTGCTCCTTCTCGCGCAGGGCCGATCCAACGACGAGATCGCCGACGAACTGTTCATCGGCGTCGCGACGGTGAAATCGCACCTTGCGCGGATGATGCCCAAGATCGGTGTGCGGTCACGTCTTCAGGCGGCGGTCTGGGCGTATCAGAACCACATCGTCGAAGTCCCCTAGGACGATCGAACGAGCCCGGGTGACGGCCACCCGGTGCGCACTTGCATCGAAAGACGCAAATCGTGAAGTGGGTCCTTGCGCCGCTATCGCTGCGGCTGCTCGATTCTTACCGTGAAGGGTGTCCAGTCGCCCCCCCCCGAACCCTTCACGGAGAGTGCATCATGTCGTTCCCATCCCCCACGATCAATCCCTCGGCGCCCCCGCCGACCTCGGACCCTGCGCTCGTCTTCGACGACGTCTCGAAGTCCTACCCACAGGGCACAGCACCCGTGTGGGCGCTGCAGAACGTGTCGATCAGCCTGCAGCGCGGATCGAGCACCTCGATCATGGGACCGTCGGGCTCGGGCAAGTCGACGTTCCTGAACTGCGCCGCCGGCCTCGACGCTCCCTCCAGCGGCCGGGTCCACGTCGGCGACACCGAACTGTCGGGGCTGTCGAGCGATCACCTCACCCGGTTCCGACGCGACCGGATCGGTTTCGTCTTCCAGGCCTACAACCTCGTCCCGCAACTCTCGGTGATCGAGAACATCAACCTCCCGCTGCTGTTGGCCGGTCGTGACGCCGACGCCGCATGGCGTACCGAGCTGATCAACGCCGTCGGCCTCGACGGCCTCGAGGACCGTCTGCCCGGACAGCTGTCCGGCGGCCAGGCGCAGCGGGTCGCCATCGCCCGTGCGCTGCTCACGCGGCCCGAGGTGCTGTTCGCCGACGAACCCACCGGCGCCGTCGACTCCACGACCGGAGCACAGATCCTGGCCCTCCTCGACAACGCATCGCGACAGCTCGGACAGACCGTCGTGATGGTCACCCACGACCCTGCGGTCGCGGCCATCTCCGACCGGGTGCTGTTCCTCGTCGACGGCCACATCGTCGGCGACGTCGGGCGATCGACCGCAGCGGAGATCGCCGCGCACATGGCGCGGATCGGTGGGCGATGACGATGTGGAGCTTTGCTCGATCCACCATCCGCACCTTCCGTGCGAGCTTTGCCGGAACGTTCGTCGTGATCGTTCTGGCCTCAGCCCTGCTCTCCGCACTCGGCGTCCTGATGGAGTCCGGTCTACGTGGCGGGGTCGACCCCCAGCGCTACGGCGACATCGCCGTGGTCGTCACTGCTGACAGCCCGTCGGGTCAAACGCTCGGCGGCGTCGGAGCGATCGACGCACCGCTGCTGTCGAACGACACCGTCACCGACATCGCGTCCGTCCCGGGCGTCGCCACGATTGGAGGCGAAGTCGACGTTCCACTCACGACCGACGACGGAACCGTCGTCACCGGCCACGACTGGGGCCTCACGTCGCTGCTCGACGACGCACTGGTCGCAGGAGCCGCGCCGAACGGGTCCGGCGAGGTCGTGCTCGATGCGTCACTCGGGCACGCAGTGGGTGACCGCATCGTGCTGAGCTACGGCGTCGTCCCCTCCGACTACACGGTCGTGGGCCTCACCGACGACGACGCGTCGCCCGATCGGCCGATGAATGCGTACCTCGACCGCGAGGACATCGACCGGCTGTGGCCGCAGGGAACCGGACTGACCCGGGTCGTCGGCGTGTCCGCCGCCGACGGCGTGTCGGCGGGCGAACTGGCATCGCGACTCGCCGACCAGGTCGCAGGCGTCGAGGCGCACACCGGAGCGGACCGCGGCACCGCCGAGTTCCCGGACAGCCGAGCGAGCGCCTCCAACCTCCTCGCCGCCGCCGGTTCGATCTTCGGCACGGCGAGCGTGCTCGTGGCGTTCGTCGTGGTGTCGACCCTGTCGCTGTCCGTCCGTCAGCGCCGTCGCCAGTTCGCTCTGCTCCGTGCGATCGGTGCGACGCCACGCCAGCTCCGTGCCGGAATCGTCCGCGAGATCCTGCTCGTCAGTGCCGTCGCGGTGCCGATCGGGGCCATTCCGGGGCTGTTCGCCGCCAGGCTGATCGCTCCCGTCCTCGTTTCCGGTGGTGTGGTCACGAACGACTACTCGTTGGTGGTGTCACCACTCCCCGCCGTCTGGGCAGGCACGTCCATCGTCATGGTGAGCGTGATCGCTGCGCTCGTCGCCGCACGCCGATCGGTGCGGGTCTCTCCGACCGACGCACTGCGCGAAGCAGCGGTCGAGGAGCCCACGATCGGACGAATCCGATGGATCGCAGCGATCATCGTCGGCATCCTCGGCCTTGCAGCGTCGTTCACCCCGCTCTTCTTCTCCGGAGTGATCGGCGGCGCCGTGGCGGGTTCGTCGGCGATCCTGTTGATCTGTGCCGTCGCACTGGCCGGGCCACCGGTCGTGATCTGGCTCCTCGACCGGGTGACACCGGTCCTCGGCCGCTCGCGACGCGCCAGCGTGGAGTTGGCCGCCGCGAACAGTCGCGGGTTCTCGCGTCGCCTGGCAGGAGCCATCGTGCCGCTCGCCATGGTGCTGGCGTTCGGTGCGGTCCAGACGGTCACGAACGCGACCATCTCGAGTGAATCGAGCCGACAGCTCGACGACAGCCTGACCGCCGACCTGATCGTGGCCGGTCCCGCCGGGATCAGCGCCGATCTCGCCGACGAGATCCTGACGTCCCCCGACGTGACCGCTGCCGTCCCATTGCGCAGTGCGACGTTGGGCATCTCGACCGGTTCGGATGACGACAACCCGTTCGGTTCTGGCGGACCGGCATGGGAGGCCACCCCCGCACGGGCGGTGCCCGCCGACGTCTCGACGTCGACGCTCGACCTCGACGTGGCGAACGGCGAACTTGCGGACCTCGGCGCCGCGGACACGATCGCGATCAGCAGCGACTTCGCCTCCGAGTTCTTCATCGGCATGGACGACACCGTTGAGGTCCGGTACGGCGACGGGTTCGAGACCACCGCGACCATCGTCGCGGTGTACGACCACGGCCTCGGATTCGGTCCCGTCGTCATCGGCACCGACACGTTGCTCGCCCACAGCCCGGACTCCCTCGTCGACGAGATCCTCGTCGACACCGGCTCGGTCGATGCGGCGAGGGTGATCGAGACGATCGGCTCGTTCGGCCTCGACGTGGTCGATCGCGACGAGTACGTCGCCTCGGCCATCGACGCTGCGGACACTGCGGCCGACCTCTCGAAGGTGATCCTGCTCGCACTGCTGGCATTCGTGGCGGTCGCTGCGCTCAACAACCTCGCCATGGCAACGGCCGAACGGCGCGGCGAGTTCACACTGCTGCAACGCATCGGTGCGACATCCCGACAACTCGTGCGGACGACCGCCGTCGAAGCGGCGATCACCGCTGTTGCTGCGCTCGGTATCGGAGTGCTGGCGATCATCCCGGCGACGATCGGTCTCGGAGTGGGGATCAGTTCCACGCACGTCGCGACCATCGACTGGTGGACCATGTCGGGTCTGGTAGTGGCCGTCGTGCTCTCGGCGTTCGTCGGGACGACGATCGTCAGCGCCGGCGTGAACCGTCGTGTCGCTCGCCAGACCATGGCCGTGTCGGGCTGAGGACATGGCTGCCATCCGCTCGACCGCCCCAACCGGATCGCACTACCGTCTCGACATGGCGAACGAGTCATCGAGTGGATGGCAGCGCCGCTTGCAGGAGGAGTTCGACGACGACCAGGTCGACCTTCGAGGAGACCCGGCGTTCCGGCAGCGCGTCCTCGAGGAGTTGGACCACTGCCGCCGCGCCCCCGTGTTCGAGGCCGTCGAGTTGCCTACGGGGCGATCGTCGTCCCGAACAGGATGTCCGATGCCTTCTCGTCGGCGTCGATGAATCGGTTCGACTTCGACATCGTTCCGCTCGACACAGAATCGTCGAGGTCTGCTGTTCGAGGCCGAACGTACGATCCACAACGACCGCGGCATGCGGCATCGTTCGGCTCAGCGCTACAGCTACGACAGGCCCGCTGCGACCGTCGTCGTCAGTGAGGACGGTCCCGTCACGGTCTTCCGTGGGGGCGAGGTCGTCGTGACCACCGATTCGGGTGCATCCCCAATGTCAACCGCACCACCAGAACCGGACAACCCCTCGTGCCCGTCGAACTGACCACTCCCGCCACCCTCAGCCGATGCCGCCGCTGACCGGTGTCGCCGTCGTGCGCTCGCTGAACCCGAGTTCCGTGTGGAGATCGAAGAAATCGCCGTCCTCGGGTCCTGAGTGGTCACGCGAGCTGGACGAGTTGGATGAGGTCGTTCGCTGTGGTGGAGCTGTGCGCCTGGAGTGCAGCGAAGAACTGCAGGACGTGAGGGGTGTCGAGGTGCGTCCGGAATGCGTCGGCGTCGCCGTAGATCTCATGGAGGTGGAAACGCCCCGGTTGCTCGATCCACTCGAAAGCGTCGAAGGTGACGCATCCGGGTTCGCGCCTGACCGCTGCGGTGAGTTCGATCACGGCGGCTCGGAGTTCGTCTTCATGGCCCGTGAGCGATCGCACGTCGGCGATCATCGGCCTGCGACCGGCCGGCCATTCGGCGTCGACGGTGGGTCGGAGGCGTTCGTCCATCGCCTCATTGCGCACGGTCGGCTCCGATGGTGACGGGCACTCCGGGGAGGACGACTCGCACGAGTGTGTCGGGGGCGAGTCGGGCGACCGCCTCGGCGAAGTGCAGCGGTTCGGAGTCGGTGTCGGTGATCATCCGATCTCCGAGTCGGCCGCTGGTGAACGCGTAGTGGTGCGGGATGGCGACATCAGGGCGCAGGACGGCCACGAGCTCGGCGGCTTCGGTGGCGTTCATCACCATCTGCTTCCCGTTCATCGGCCGCACGCACAGGCCGTTCGTCGGCATGAGGGCGAGGTCGAAGTGGCCGAAGCGCTCGGGGAGTTCGTCGAGTTCGGGGATGTAGAGCGTGTCGCCGCCGAAGTACACCGTGCGCCCGGCGCCCTGGATCACGTAGGTGACTTCGTGGACCCCGTGCTCCCCGGGCGCCACGGTGATCGTGACGTCGCCGATCGAGTTGCCGATCGAGTTGCCGATCGAGGTCGCGTCCCAAGCTTCGAGCAGGCGGACGTCGGTGAATCCAGCCGCTCGGGCCCGGTCGACCACGGTCCCGGGCGCGATCAGCGGGACGTCGAGGTCGCGGTAGGCGCCGAGCGCGTCGAGGTCGCAGTGGTCGTAGTGCTCGTGGGTGATCAGGATCCCGTCGAGGTCGGGAAGGTCGGCGACGGTGGTGCGCACGGGTTCGCCTGGGTCGTAGGTCGGCGTGAAGGTGAACCACGGGTCGGTCAACAGCCGGAGACCGCCGATCTCCAGGATGTGGCAGCTGTGTCCGATCCTCGTGACGGTCAGGGTGCCGGTGGTCGTGGTGTCGGCGGTGGGGTTCGGGATGGTGGTGGTCATGGGAGTGCTCCGTTGTGGTGGGGATGGGATCGAGCGGTGATCGTCTCGAGACGCCTCGGCGTCAGACGTCGATCTGTTGGATGGCTGCGAGCAGTTGCTCGGGGGATTCGACCTGTGGGAGGTGCCCGGAGGTCTCGAGGAGGGTGAAGTGGGAGTGCGGGATCGCGGCGGCGACCGCCCGTCCGTAGTCAGCGTCGACGACGCCGTCGGCGACGCCCCAGATCACGTGGACGGGGAGCTGCAGTTCTCGTGTTCGGTCGAGCAGTGTCGGGTCGCTCATGGTCGCTCCGGCGTACGCGGCGAGGGCGCGGGCGTTTGCCTCGATCGTGTCCGGCGTCGGCGCAGTGGCGTTGCTGATTCGGAACCGGTCCGGTTCGAAATAGGACAGGTCGACGAGGTCGGTGGGCGTCAGGTCGGAGACATCGGTGATGGCGTGGTCGGGCACGGTGAAGCCGACGGAGTCGATCAGCACCAGGCCGCTCACCCGAGCGCTGTCGAGCAGCGCGAGTTCGGTGGCGATCCAGCCGCCGATCGAATTGCCGATGACCGTGACGTCCCAGACATCGAGCCGTTCGAGGAGTTCGGCGTACGTCCGCGCCAGGGCTGCGACCGAGTCGAGGTGCTCGGGGCGGTCGGTGCCGTCGAAGCCGGGATGGGTCGGGACGATCACGCGCGAGCGGGTTCGGGCGGCCAGCAGGTCACCGAAATCGGCGACCGAGTTCGGGCCGGGTCCGCCGTGGAGGAGCAGAAAGGGTTGGCTGCGGTCACGGTCGGACACCCGGATGCTGGCCCCGTCGCTCAGGTCGTGTTTGGTCACTCGTGGTGCCCATCGCAGGTCGGAGGGGAAGGTTGCTGTCGTCATGCTTCAATGGTGCGACGACATCGGGCCGGGTAAAAGAGGAGCGTTCATCGTGGGACCCCGGGTACCCCCAGACCAGCCGTTCGGTGACCCGTCCGGCGCCGGAGACGTGAGCGAGTCGACTGCGTCATCGCCGCGCGACAGGAGAGGCGCCCGCACGAGGCGTCGTGTCGAGCTCGGCGACTTCCTGCGCACCCGACGTGCGGCGATCACCCCTCACGAGGTCGGGCTGACCGTGACCGGTCACCGCAAGACACCCGGGCTGCGACACGAGGAAGTCGCGCAGCTCGCCGGGGTCGGCCTGTCCTGGTACACGTGGCTGGAGCAGGCACGCGACATCACACCATCGGCACAGGTGCTCGAATCGATCGGACGTGCGCTGCGTCTCGACCAGACCCAGACCGATCACCTGTTTCAACTGGCCGGCTTCGGCATCCCCGACTCCTCGACATCGGTCGACCCGACGGACGGACCGGACTTCGACGAGATCGTCCGATCACTGCTTCCCCACGGCGCCTACGTGCTCGATTCGCGATTCGAGGTCGTCGCCTTCAACGCGAATGCGGCACTGATCCTCGGCGAACTCGTCCAGCGCGAACCCGGTCAGCGGAACCTGCTGCGGTGGCTCTTCGACGACCCTGGACCGTGGCCTGAACTCCCCGAATCGTGGTCGACGATCGCGTACGCGAACCTGCTCGACTTCAGAATCGAGTACGCCAAGCGTGCAGGTGACCTGTGGTACGAGCGCTTGGTGGCCGATCTGAGCGATCAGAGCGAGCAGTTCCGCACGTGGTGGGACGAGCACGACGTCGAAGTCATCGAGCCGACCCGCCGGCAGATCCCTCACCGGCAGTACGGCGCAATCGAGATTCTGTTCATCGAGACCCGCCCCGTCCACCAGCCCGAGCATCGGCTGAGGATCGTGGCGCCCGCCGACGAGGCGACCCGATCGCTCTTCGCCGAGAGCTCGATCACGGCAGCACCGGACGCTCGCGAGCGTGGTTTCGAGGAAGGCGAGAGGTGACAGCAGCAGCTTGGACGCCAGATTCCCGTTGGCGTGTCACGCCGTCCTCAGCGCATGGTGTCGAGCACGGCGAGCACGTGCTCGGCGACGGTGTCGGGGCTGACGACGCAGATTCTGAACACCGACTCGCCGCGCCACGCCGTCGGGATGATCAGGACGGTGCCCGCCTCGGCATGCTCACCCGACCATTCGACCATCCGATCGGCTGACCATCCGATCCGGCGGAACAGCACGATGCTGAGGTCCGGTTCCAGGACCAGTTCGAGATGCTCGGCGGATCTGATGCCCTCGGTGATCGCTCGCGCCGTGGTCAGACCCTGCTCCACCGCCTCGACGTAGCGGTCGGTGCCGTAGGTGGCGAGCGAGAACCAGAGCGGAAGGCCGCGCGCTCGGCGAGTCAGTTGGATCGCGTAGTCGCTCGGATTCCAGTCGCTGCGGTCGACGAGGTCGAGGTACTCGGCGTGTTGCGCATGAACGACGGTCGCGTCACCCGGATCCCGGTACACCAGTGCACAGCAGTCGTAGGGCGCGAACAGCCACTTGTGCGGGTCGACGACGAAACTGTCGGCGCGTTCGATGCCGTCGAAGCGGTGCCGGACCGACGGGGCGAGCAGCGCGGCGAGACCGTAGGCACCGTCGACGTGCAGCCAGAGGTCGCGCTGCTCGCAGACGTCGGCGATCGCTGCCAGTTCGTCGACGATCCCGGCGTTGGTGGTGCCTCCGGTGGCGACGACGGCGAACACCGTGACACCCTGCGCTTCGTCGAGCGCGGCGTCGAGCGCGGCGCCGGTGAAACGGCCGGCGTCATCGACGGGAACGCTGACGATCTCGCAGTCGAGCACCCGGGCCGCTGAGCGGATCGACGAGTGCGCTCCAGCCGTGGCTGCGATCGCCCAGCGCGTGTCGGGCACGGCGCCACGCGAGCGTGCGCGGGCTCGTGCGACGGCGAGCGCGCTGAGGTTGCCGACCGTGCCGCCCTGTACGAACGTGCCGCCTGCGGTGGACGGGAACCCGGCGAGGTCGGCGAGCCAATCGAGCGCCTGGTTCTCGGCGTGGATCGCGCCGGCTCCGACCTCCCAGGTGCCGGCGAAGATCTCGGCGGCACTCACCGCGACGTCGAACGTCAGCGACGCGGGTGTCGGTGCGGACGGCACGTACGCGAGGTTCATGTGATGACCCTGAGCACGCGTCGCAGGAACGATGACCTCGGCGAACCGGCGAAGCGCTTCGCGGCCACCGATGCCTGCCGGCCCGATCGAAGCCGAGAGTTCGGCTTCCAGGTCTGCGGCGGGCCGCGCACCGGACTGCGGGTCCTGGCCGTCGACGATTCGACGGTGCGCCCAGTCGAGCACGGCGCGCATCAGCGGCTCGTCGTTGTCGAAGAACCGTTCGTCCGTCATCGTCCGGGGCGCCGCGTCAGTGGCACGAATCGTCGAGGATCATCAGCGTCTTCAGGTCGCTGTGGAATTCGAGGGCGTGATCGCCGCCCTCGCGCCCGATGCCGCTGATCCCGCACCCACCGAAGGGAGCGGTCAGGTCACGGACGAGGAACGTGTTGACCCACACCAGGCCCGCTCGAAGCGCACGCCCGACCCGCTCCGCCCGCTCACGCGAGCCGGTGAACACGATTGCGGACAGCCCGTACGCCGTGCTGTTCGCGAGGCGGATCGCATCGGACTCGTCGTCGAAGGTCTGCAGTGTGAGCACCGGCCCGAAGATCTCCTGCTGCACGACTTCACTGTCGTTCGACGTCGGCTCGATCAACGTCGGTTCGTAGTGCAGCGAGTCGGCCCGGGGCTGACCGCCGCGCAGGATCGTGTCGCCGTTCGCGCGGGCTCGCTCGACGAATCCGTGCACCGCATCGCGATGGTCGGGGTGCACCATCGGCGCGATCTGCGTGGCCGGGTCGCGACTGTCGCCGAGCACGAGAGCGTCGGCGTGTTCGTCGAACTTCTTCATGAACTCGTCGCGGATCGATGCGTCGACGAGCAGGCGCGTCCCGGCGAGGCACACCTGTCCCGAGTCGTCGAACTGCCAGGCGGCACGGTGCGCAGCGGCGTCGAGGTCGGAGTCGGCGAAGACGATCAGCGGACCCTTCCCGCCCAGTTCGGCGGTGAAGGGCACGATGTTCTCCGCAGCGGCGTGGCCGATGTGGCGGGCAGTACCGGGCGACCCGGTGAAGGTGATGCGCCGCACGCCCGGGTCGGCCACGAGCGCGGCGCCGACCTCCTCGCCGATGCCCTGAACCAGGTTGTAGGCGCCGGGCGGGAAGCCGGCGTCGAGCGTCAGTTCGGCGAGCAATGCGGCCGACAGCGGCGACCACTCGGCCGGTTTGTGGATCACGCTGTTGCCTGCGGCGAGGGCAGGAGCGAGCTTCCACGTGCTCAACATGAACGGTGCGTTCCACGGCGTGATCACCACGGCCGGCCCGGCGGGCATCCGCTGCACCCAGTTGTGGAGGTTCTTGGCATCCCACTCGCGTTCTTCGTGAGCGACGATCAGGTCGGCGTACGTGCGAAAGTTGAGTGCCCCGCGGCCGACGAGCCGGAGTCGCATCGACTCCTGGAGGAAGGCCATGTCGAGCGTCTCGGCGAGTGCGATCTCCTCGGCGTTGGCGTCGATCAGGTCGGCGAGACGGTGCATCACCTCGGCGCGCTGGGACACGCCCCACGAACCCCACACGGCGAAGCCTTCGGTCGCTGCGGCGACAGCGGCACGCGCCGTGTCGGCGTCCCCGCGGGCCACGTGCGCCAAGGGGCCGGCATCCCAGTCGAGCGGGGAACGGGTCTCGAACGTGTCGGGCGAGTCGACCCACTCACCACCGATCAGGTGGTCGACGGGAACGGTGACGCCACCGATGTCGGTGCGCCGCCCGGTCACGAGTCGCCTCCATCTCCCTGGGACGCATCGTCGACGGTGCTCTCGTAGTGCTTGGCTCCCGGGCCCATCGGGGAACGGATGCCGCGGAACTCCCAGTCGCCGCCCTGCGCCGTGGACATGACCTCTTCGCTGCGGCTGGGCTGTGCGCCGACGTCGGTGCGGATCGATGTGGGGCCGGTGACGATCGTGTTGGTCATCGTGCCGAGGCCTTCGACTTCGACGCTGACCACGTCGCCGGGATACACGGTGCGCGAGTTGGCGGGTGTGCCCGACAGCAGGATGTCACCGGGCACGAGGGTGATCGTGCGGGCGATGTCGGCGACGAGGTAGTGCATGTCCCACTCCATCTCGGAGGTGTTGCCGTCCTGCTTGACCTCGCCGTTGACGATCGTCTTGATCGACTTGTTGCGGAAGTCCCAGTCGGTCACGAGTGCCGGGCCCACCGGGCAGAGCGTGTCGCTGCCCTTGACGCGCAGCATGGAGCCGGCGTCGGTGTCACGGAAGTCGTGGAGCCCGTAGTCGTTGGCGACGCTGTAGCCGGCGATGTGGTCGCCCGCTTCGTCGGGCGAGATGTTGCGACACGTCCTGCCGATGATGATCGCGATCTCCCCCTCGTAGTTGAGCCACTCGCAGCCGTCGGGGCGCACGACGTCCGCGCCGTGCCCGCACAGCGCGGTGACCGGCTTGTGGAAGTAGGTCGGTGCGGACGGGAGCTTGGTCATGAACTCGTCGACGCGACTCGAGTAGTTGAGGTGGACGCAGATGATCTTGGTCGGCTCACTCGGCGCGAGATGCGTGGCATCGGTGACGGCCACCCGTCGACCGTCGGCAGCGACGAGTTCGTCGCCGTCACGAGTCACCTCGGTCGCGTATCCGTCGAGGAGAATTCGTCGTGTCTCGGCCATCTGAGGTGCTCCCATCGCTTCGGTGTTGTTCCGTTCGCCAACAGTATGACAGCTCCACCATTGATCGTTCGGTTCCAAACGATTAATGTGACGAGCATGTCGGAACTCAAAGGTCTCATGTACCCCCGCACCCCAGAAGGTCGGGCCGGCATCCTCCCGGGTCCGCCGTGGCACTACAGCGGCGAGATGCTGACCGTCGAGTTCCGGACCGACCCGGAGCGCGTCGCCGAACTCCTCCCTCCCGGGCTCACCCTCGCCGAGGACGACCCGGGCGCCGTGGCGATCATCTGGGCCGAGTGGCAGAGCTGCAGCGACACCTTCGAAGAACTGCTCGACCCGGCACACGCTCAGTACAAGGAGGTCTTCGTCGTCATCCGTTGCCAGCACGAAGGCACGACGTTCAGTCGCTCGGCATACATCTGGGTCGACAAGGACTTCGCCATGGCGCGAGGGCACATCCAGGGGTACCCGAAGAAGATGTCCGAGATCTGGATGACCCGTCCGGTCACCGTCGGCAGGGCCGGGCCGCGGCTCGAGCCCGGCGGTCGGTTCGGTGCCACGCTGAGCACCTGGGGTCGGCGTATCGCCGAAGCGCGATTCACGATCACCGGTGAAGCGGACTCGGCAGGTTTCGTCAACGGACACCCGATGCTGCACAGCCGTTTCATGCCCGCCATCGAGATGGACGGCCGCGATTCGCTCGACGAACTCGTCACGATGAGTGGGTTCGACCACGAGGTCGGCCCGGTCTACGCCGGCGATGCCGAACTCGTGCTGCACGACAACCCGACCGAGGAACTCGACCGGTTCGGTGACATCGAGATCATCGGCGGCTACTACCGACAGGTCGGCACCTCGATGGGCCCCGGCACCACGGTGCACGCCAACCCCAACCCGATGGCCTCCTGACGCAACCCGACCCGACGAACACGAACGAGAGCGACACGCCATGAGCAACAGTCCCGTCACCGGCCCCATCACCTACGTCGACGACTATCTGGCCGACCTCGGCCCGGACGACGCCGACATCACGAGCCACGACGTCTACACGCGGGGCGTGCCGCATGCGACCTTCGAACGGCTCCGCCGCGAGGACCCGGTGCACTGGACCGAGGAAGCGGACGGGTCGGGCTTCTGGTCGATCCTGCGCTACGACGACGCGCTCGCAATCAGTCGCGACGTCGAGACCTTCACGTCCAGCAAGGGCATCCGCCTCGAGGAGATGGACGAGGACGAAGCCGCCGCTCGCCTCACGATGATGGAGCTCGACCCACCGGACCACACCCAGTACCGGCGTCTGGTGTCGAAAGGCTTCACCGGTCGCAGCGTCAACGGTTACGAGGACGACATCCGCCAACTCGCCGTGGAAGTCATCGACCAGGCACTCGAGGAACCGGAGTTCGACTTCGTGCACGCCATCGCGCAGCAGCTCCCGATGCGGATGCTCGGCAAGATGCTGGGAACCAGCGACGAGGACGGCCACAAGCTCGTCGAGTGGGGCGACGCCCTGCTCGGCAACACCGACCCCGAGTTCACCGACTACCCGGTCGACCTCACCGACACCGAGCAGTTCCGTATGGTCCCGTTCCGCAGCCCGGCGTCGATCCAGATCTTCCAGTTCGCGCAGGAGCAGGTGCTCGATCGGCGCACCTGCCCGCGTGACGACGTCATCTCGCAGCTCCTCGCACCGACCAAGAGCGGCGAGCCCCTCACCGACCACCAGTTCAACAACTTCTTCACACTGCTCGTCGCGGCTGGCAACGACACGACCCGCTACACGATGACGCACGGGCTGTGGACGATGATGAACCACCCTCAGCTCTGGGAGACGTGGAAGAACGACCCGTCGCTCACGCCGACAGCGATCGAGGAGATCATGCGGACCAGCGCGGTGACGATGCACTTCCGTCGGACCGCGACGCGTGATGTCGAGCTTCGAGGCAGGCAGATCAAAGCTGGTGACAAGGTGGTGCTCTGGTTCAACTCGGCGAACCACGACGCCGAACAGTTCGAGCATCCCTTCCGCTTCGACCTGGCTCGCGACCCGAACGACCACATGACGTTCGGGCGGGGTGGGCCACACTTCTGCCTGGGTGCCTGGCTCGCCCGGATGGAGGTGCGACTCGTCGTTCGAGGAGCTGTTCAAGCGCATCGACCACTTCGAGCCCGCCGGCGATCTCGACCGTCTGCGGTCCAACTTCATCTCCGGCATCAAGCGACTTCCCGTTCGCCACATCTGATCTGACCGTCCGCGACTGACAAGATCGAGGCACGGCCGAACCGACGACGAACGAGGTAACCCCCATGACCGACGATCTCCAGACCTCACCACGATGGGTCTACGACTTCGAGGATCTCGCCGCGGCCACCGCTGCCGTCGGCGGGGACTGGGACGCAGTGCGCGGACTGCTCGGCGGCAAGGGAGCGAACCTCGCCGACATGGCGGCGATCGGCATCCCGGTGCCTCCGGGGTTCACGGTCACGACCGAGGCGTGCATCGCCTACGCCGAGCGCAACGAGCTCCCCGATGGGCTCTGGGAAGAGGTCAGGTCAGCGGTCGCTCAGCTCGAAGCGACGTCCGGTAAGACCTTCGGTGGATCCGAGACACCGCTGATCGTGGCGGTGCGGTCGGGTGCGAAGTTCTCGATGCCGGGGATGATGGACACGGTGCTCAACGTCGGCCTCAACGACGCCGTCGCGGCCACGATGATCGAGCGCACCGGCGACGCCCGGTTCGTCAACGACTCGTACCGACGCCTCCTCCAGATGTTCGGATCGATCGTGCTCGGTGTCGACCCGTCCCACTTCGAGCGCGTCCTCCACGAGACACGGGCCGAGAACGGCGTCGGCTCGGACAACGACCTCGACGCTGCCGCGCTCGCCACGTTGACCGAACGCTTCCGCGCGCTGATCTCCGAGTTCGGCAGCCAACCCTTCCCACAGGACCCCGAGGAGCAGCTGCGGCTCGCCACCGAGGCAGTCTTCGGCAGCTGGCACAGCCAGCGAGCGCACGACTACCGCGAAGCATCCGGGATCGATCACGACCTCGGCACCGCGGTCAACGTCGTCAGCATGGTGTTCGGCAACCTGGGCGCCACGTCGGGCACCGGCGTGGCGATGTCGCGTGACGGCACGACCGGCGTGCCGGTGATCGAGGGCGACTACCTGATGAACGCGCAGGGCGAAGACGTGGTCGACGGCAGCCGCCCGACGATCCCACTCGACCGGCTCGCCACCGACTCACCCGAGTGTGCCGCCGAACTGGGTCGCATCGCCAAGCAACTCGAACTGCACCACCGCGACATGCAGGACATCGAGTTCACGATCGAGGACGGTCGTCTGTGGCTGCTGCAGACCCGCAACGGCAAACGAACGGCGCAGGCCGCAGTGCGCATCGCGGTCGACATGGCGAACGAAGGCCTGATCACCCGCGAGGAAGCGGTACAGCGGGTCACGCCGGCGCAGGTCGACTTCTTCCTGCACCCGCAGTTCTCCGAGACCGAACTCGCCTCCCGGACACCGCTGGCCTACGGGCTCAACGTGTCGCCGGGGGCGGCGGTCGGCGTCGCCGTGTTCGACCCGGACATCGCCGTGCGGTGGGCCGACCAGGGTCGATCGGTGATCCTCGTGCGCCAGGAGACCAAGCCCGATGACGTGCACGGGATGCTCGCCGCGGTCGGCATCCTCACGTCGAGCGGCGGCCGCACGAGCCACGCCGCACTCGTGGCACGCCAGTTCGGCAAGCCCGCCGTCACCGGAGCACAGGACCTGGTGATCGACCTCCAGCAGCGCCACCTGTCGATCGGCAACACGATCATCGAGGAAGGCGAGTGGATCTCGATCGACGGCACGACCGGCACGATCTACGACGGTGACGTCCCGACCGTCGACCCCGACCTGTCGAACGACCACCTCGCGATGTTGCTCAGCTGGGCGGACGACATCCGAACCCTCGGCGTCCGCGCGAACGCAGACGATCCCGTCGAAGCAGCGCGAGCCCGCCGTCACGGCGCCGAAGGCATCGGCCTGTGCCGCACCGAGCACATGTTCTTCGCTCCCGACCGGCTCCCGATCGTGCAGCAGATGATCACCGCGCCGACCGTCGGCGAACAGCGCGAAGCAATCGAGGCGCTCCTGGCACCGCAGCGTGCCGACTTCCGTGGGCTGTTCGAGGTGATGGACGGCCTCCCCGTGATCATCCGTCTCCTCGATCCGCCGTTGCACGAGTTCCTCCCGAGTGGGACCGAGCTGCACCACACGATCTCGGACCTGCAGATCCGGCTCAGCCACGCGACCGACCTCGCGACGATCGAGTCGCTGGTTCGCGAGCTGAACGAGACCACGACGATGCTCGATCGTGTCGACGCGCTCAGCGAATCGAACCCGATGCTCGGCTTGCGCGGCGTGCGCCTGGCCAACCGGATCCCGGACCTCACCCGCATGCAGGCTCGCGCCGTGGTGGAAGCGGCGGTCGAGGTCATTCGCGCCGGTGGCAACCCGATGCCCGAGGTGATGGTGCCGCTCGTCGGCATCGACCGGGAACTGAAACGTCAACGCGAGATCATCGAACAGGTGGTCGCCGAAGTGCGCGCCGAGACGGGCGTCGAGGTGCACCTGCCGATCGGCACGATGATCGAGGTGCCGAGGGCGGCGCTCACGTCGAAAGCAATCGCCGCTCACGCCGACTTCATCTCGTTCGGCACGAACGACCTGACGCAGACCACGTACGCGATCAGCCGCGACGACGCCGAGTCGGCCTTCCTGCTCGACTACCTGAACGACGGGTTGCTCGATGCGAACCCGTTCGCCTCGATCGACCCCGAGGGCGTCGGCCAGCTGATGCAGATCGGCCTCGACGGGGCGCGGTCGACGAAGCCTGGTCTCACCGCCGGCGTGTGCGGCGAGCACGGCGGGGACCCGGCATCGATCGCGCTGTGCCACGAGATGGGCCTCGACTACGTCAGTTGTTCCGCCTACCGCGTGCCGGTCGCCCGGCTCGCGGCTGCTCACGCTCGACTCGCCTGAGTGGCCGATTCCCGATCACATCGGGACGAAGTCCGGCTTGCGGCGCAGGTACGTGTCGACGGTATTCGTTCGGGACCAAACGTCACCGTTTCGGAGGCGGCGTGCGTATGGTGACGACGTGAGTGAAGACCAACGTCGCGAGCTGCTCGCCAACGAGCAGGACATCCTCAAGGCGCTCGGTGACCGCCCCTACGACATCGAGTCGATGGCGGCCATCTCGAACATCTATCGGGCCGCTGCAGCGATCCGACGACGTGCCGAGGCGGGTGTCCTGGCCGACGTCGGACTGTCCTGGGGAGGGTTCGCTGCACTGTGGGTGCTCTACATCTGGGGCCAGATGGAAACGAGCCGTTTGGCGACCGAGTGCGACCTCTCCAAGGGCACCCTCACCGGCATCCTGAACACGCTGGAGAGTCGCGGCTTCGTGATTCGCGAGCGCCCGATCGAGGACCGGCGCAAGATGCTGGTCGAGCTCACGCCGACCGGCGCCAAGGTCATCGGCGACCTCAGCCCGCGGTTCAACCAGTTCGAGTCCGAGACCGCTGCCGGCCTCACCGCTGCCGAGAAGCAGCAGCTGGCGTCGTTGCTCCGCACGATCATCGGCGGACTCGCCGACAGCGACTGAATCCGACGCGTCGCACGGCTCCGCTCGGTGCCGCGATCGCAGCAGCGCACCGACGATCAGTGGTACGGGAGATAGTTCGTGACTTCGAACTCCGTCAGCGTGTCACCGTCGAACGACTCCCCCGTCGCCGTGGACCTCTCCGACTCGTGTCGCTTGTTCGCGAGGAAGTTGCCGATCAGTTCCGCGTCGAACGCGGCGACGAACGCCGTGTCGGCTTCGAGATCGTCGAGTGCCGCAGACAGGCTCAGGGCGCCGCGAACCGCACCGGGCCCACCGTCCTCGAAACCGTCGCCGACGTAGGCCTCGCCGGGCACCGCACCGGCGGACACGCCGAGGCGCGCTGCTTCGAGCACTGCGGCCACGCCGAGGTGGAGGTTCATCGACCCGTCACCGATCCGGCTCTCGATGCGCATGGACGACCCGGTCTCCGCTGGAACCCGGTTGGCCACGTTGCGGTGATCGACGCCCCAGTTCGCCCAGCACCCGGCGAGCGAACCCGGCTGCAGCCGTCGATACGAGTTGACGGTCGGCGCACCGATCGCGGTGAGCGCGCGATGGTGCTCCACCAGCCCGGCCAGGCAGGACCGGGCGACCGTGCTCAGCCCGTGCTCGTCGGACGCGTCGAACATCACGTTCGCACCGTTCGCATCGACGAGGCTGAAGTTGGTGTGTACTCCCGAACCGGACACGGTCGGGAACGGTTTGCCGAGGAACGTGAAGTCGAGGCCCTTCGAGATCGCGATCTCGCGGACCATCAGCCGGAACAGGAACGCGTCGTCGACGGCGCGCAGCGCGTCGTCGTACCGCAACGTGAACTCGAACTGGGACTCGTCGAACTCGACGTTGGCGGACTCGACGGCGAAGCCGCAGCGGTCGGCTGTATCGAGCACGTCGCCGACGAATCCGGACGGGTCGCCGAGCGGGCCGGTGCCGTAGACCATCGAGCGCGGGTTCGAGTACTTGGCGTACGGGTCCTGCGGTGTGGGCGCGAGCAGGTACCCCTCGAGCTCGATGCCGACCTTGACGTCGTGGCCGAGGTCCTTCCAGGCAGCGAGCGAGCGCTGCAGTGCACGACGGCTCGACACTTCGTACGGAGCGCCACCAAGCTGGAGGTCGGCAACCGCGACCACCGTTGCGTCGTTCTCCCAGGAGGGTCGGATCGACGCCGGGTCGGGGGTTCCGTACACGTCTTTGAGGCCCCCGAGGAGGTGGCCGCCCGGAGCGTCGATCAGGTCGCGGTCGTACCCCATCGCGAAGGTCGTGACGCAGAAACCGGTGCCTTCTCCACGCCGCCAGGTCGGGAGGTACTTGCCCCGGGCGAGACCCATGTGATCGGGCCACAGGATCCGCATGCGTGACCGGTCGGCTGTGCCGTGGTCGGTGCCGGTGTGGGAATGATGGTCGTTCATGTGCTGGTCACCGATTCTCTGGACACTCGTGCCGGGCGGGGTCGGTTCAGGCCAGATCGGATCGCAGCTGGCCACGATCCACGACGATCTCACCGTCGATTGCGACCGTACAGTTCCGCATCGGCAGGTCGAAGTGACCGCGGCAGAACCGGCCGGCGACCTCGTTCGCCCCCGTGGAGAACACGACGTTGCCGGCGAAGGCGCGCAGCTCCGTGCCGTTGATCGCCGACTTGTCCCACATGGCGAGGGACTCCCATCGTGCGGCGGCGTTCATGCCCCAACCGACGTGGCTGACGGCGTAGGCGTCGGGTTCGTCGAACGCGGCGAGGTACGAGCGCATCAGCTCGGCGTCGTGGCCCGCACCGGCGATCTCGGTGACGTAGTCGTCGACGACGGTGAGGGTGATTGCTTCGCGGATGTACTCGCTGAACGTGAGGTTGATGTCGCCGGGCGCCAGCACGACGGTGCCGTTCACCCGCTTTGCAGCGGGGAACGCCAGCACCAGCCCACCGGGCCAGTGAGCGATGGTGCCCGGCTCGGTGCACCAGCCGCACGACCCCGCACGGAACGCGTCGGTCAGGTCGACGCTCAGATCCGTGCCGTGCTCGGAGGTGATGCGCATCTGCGATGCGTCCTGCAGGAGCTTCACGCCACGGTCGACCCGCTCGGCGAGCGACGGGTCGTGCGGCCAGCGTTCGGTGTTCTCTGGATGCTCGGCCGAGATCATCAGCACGCGTGCGGTTCCGCTCAGGATCTCACCGAGTTCGGGGGCGTGCAGCAGACCTTCGGCAGTGCAGTCCACGACGAAGTCGGCGGTCTTCAACGCGTCGATCACCGAGCGGTGGCCGGCGATCGCTTGCGATGCCCCGGTCGAACGGATCGGGAGCGGCCCCGGGTTCGGCGGTGTCGGCATGCGGATCTCGGCGACGGCAGCCCCCATCATCTCCAGCGCGAGCCGGGCGGTCTCGACGATCCGCGGGCTGCTCGCGGCTTCGTACAGCAGCACGGCGTACTCACCCTTGCCGAGGTCGCACGCAGCGAACTGCTCGGCGTACCGCTGTACCCAGCGCCACTCCGCGCCGCGGTCGTGCATCCTGCCGGTCACTGCTCACTCCCGTCGAACAGCCGTGCTCGGCCCATGCGTTCGCGGCACACCTCGACGCTCCACGGCAGCATCACGGCACCGCAGCGGGCGTCGCGGTAGAGCCGCTCGATCGGGCTGGGGCGCAGGAGCGCTCGGCCGCCACAGATCTGGATCGCGGTCGACGCCATCGCCGGCGCACCTTCCATCGTGGTGATCAACGATGCTTGCGCCCGCTGGATCTGGGCGGCGTCGGGGTCGACGCACGCGTCGGCCAGCACCCGGTACAGCAGCGCCTGTGCCTGCTCGTACTGGATGTTCATCGCCGTCCAACCCTGCTGTTTGATCGCGTGGTCGCGGCGACCGCCGGTCTTCAGGTAGTCCTCGGTGAAGTCGAGGATCGCGCGCATGATCCCGAGATAGGAGAACGACAGCGTCATGAAGAAGTAGGGGAACCGATCCGCTTCGGCGTTGAACACGCCCGGCGGCAACCACTCGTGCTCGTGCGGCACGAACACCTCGTCCATCACGAGGTTGCGCGAGTCGGTGCCGCGCATTCCGAGTGGGTTCCACTCGCCTTGGATCTCCACGCCGTCGCCGAGATGCGGCACGCCCAGCAGGCGCAACCGATCGTCGCCCTCCACCTGGCACAGGACGTTGTGATAGTTCGCAGCACCGGACAGCGAGGCGAAGATCTTCCGCCCGGTGACGAGATAGCCGCCGTCGACGGGTTCGGCGCGTGTCGCGTAGCCCGTGGTGGCGCCGACGCTGATGCCTTCGGAGAACGGCTGGCTGTGGATGTGACCATCCTCGACCACGCCCTGATACAGCAGTTTGCGACGATCGACCAGGTACGACATGTCCTCGTCGTCCAGTCCGATCAGGTCCGCCACCTCGCCGACGAGCAGTGTCGTGGCGACGTGCATGTTGAACGTCAGTGCCGTGCTGCCGCAGTGGCGGGCGAGTTCCTCCGACGCGAGTGCGTAGCCGACGAAGTCGCCGCCCAGGCCGCCGTCCGATGTCGGGATGACGATGCCGAGCAGGCCCGCGTGCGTGAGGTCGGCCCAGTTCTCGTGAGGGAAGACTGCAGCGTCGTCGACGGCGGACGCCCGCTCGGAGATGCGCGAGCCCAGTGCCGCCATCGTGTCGACGATCGCCGTGCGCTCGGGTGTGTGAAGCACGCTGTTCATGTCGGTGATCCTTTCATGGTCGTCTGCGCTGAATCGGCTGGAGGTGCCGGGGTGGGTGTGCCGGTGACGATCACAGCGGCGATCCCGATGGCGTCAGGAAGTCGAGGACCAGCTCGTTGAACCGGTCCGGTGCTTCGGCGGGTGTGAGGTGACCCACTCCCGCGACGGTCTCCAGTCGGCTGTTCGGGAGACCGTCGTCCAGGATCCGGGCGTAGCTCGGAGGCGTCTCCTCGTCGAGTTCACCGACGATCACGAGGGTCGGGTGGCCGATGCGATGCAGGTCGTTGCGCACGTCGTGGTCGGGGAGGCAGCGAACAGCGGCACGGAACCCGTCGCTGGTGATGTGGCTGAACGACTCGACGTTCTCGGCTCGGATCCGGCCGTCGAGACGGACGGCGGTGATCAGGTCGATCACCGCTTCCGCTCCGTCGGCGGGCCGGCCGCCGTTCGCGAGGGGAGCCAGGCGTGACGCCACCCAGTCCTCCCGGGTCGTGCCGTCCATGCCGAACGCCGGACTGGAGTCGGTGAGCACCAGTCGCCGGACAGCGGTCGGGAAACGCGAGTGCAGTGTGGAGCGCGTGCATCCCACCGAACGACAGCCCGACGAGGTCGACCTGGTCGGCGCCGAGCTCGTCGATCAGGTCC
Source organism: Ilumatobacteraceae bacterium (assembly GCA_963797925.1). Lineage (GTDB taxonomy): Bacteria > Actinomycetota > Acidimicrobiia > Acidimicrobiales > Ilumatobacteraceae > Ilumatobacter_A. Next base: position 1,198,970 of record CAWCQZ010000005.1, read on the forward strand.
ACGAGACGCGCGGCGACACCGGGGAACGTGAGCGGGGCGAGCGGAGCGGAGTCGCCGTAGCCGGGCATGTCCCATGCGACGCACTGCAGCTCGCGTGACAGGCCACGGAGCTGGGCGCCCCAGGACGACCGGGTCCCGCCCAGGCCGTGGAGGAACACCACCGGCGGGCCGTCGGGGCGTGCCTGGCCGGCCTCGCGCCATGCGAGCCCCGACCCTCGGCGATCGACGAACGAACCCGGCGGCGTGGCGTCCTCGGTCAGCTCACCCATGGAGACCGATGCGCAGGTGCTCGATGCCGTTGACGAAGTTCGACTCGACGAATTCGGGCTCGCCCACGTCGTCGAAGTCGAGGTCGCGGTCCAGGATCTCGTCGATCAGCTCGGCGACTTCGAGCTTCGCGAGTGATGCGCCGAGACAGAAGTCCGCGCCGCCACCACCGAATGCCAGGTGCGTCGGTGTCGTCGGACGGTCGACGCGGAACTCGAGCGGATCGGGGAACACGTCGTCGTCGAAGTTCGCGGCGGCGTACCAGAGCACGACCTTGTCGCCGACGGCGAGGTCGGTACCCGACAGTGCGGTCGGCGCGGTGACCGTTCGACGGAAGTAGAGGATCGGTGACGAGTAGCGGATCACCTCGTCGGTGGCCGACGCCAGCAGCGACCGGTCGACTCGCACCCGCTCGAACTCGTCGCCGAACCGGTGGAGATGGAGCGCCAGGTGGGCCATCGACGAGCGGGTCGTCTCGTTGCCGGCGAAGATCATCAACCGGAAGAAGTTCGCGAACTCTGCGTCGGTCAGGCGTTCACCGTCGATCTCTGCGTGGACGAGGCCGGAGATCAGGTCGTCGGCGGGCTCTGTTCGACGCACGGCTGCGAGTTCGGACACGTACGCGCTCATCGCGAACGCTGCCGGGCTGTTGAACGGGAGGAGTCGCAGATCCGTCGTGTTGCCGTAGGCGGTGGGTTCGAGTGGTTCGCTGCCGGTGCCGGCGACGAGATGGTCGGAGAGTTCGACCATGTACGCGTGGTCGGCGGCGGGGACGCCCATCAGGTCGCAGATCACGCCGATCGGGATCGGCTTGGCCACCGCCGACACCCAGTCGCCGCCGCCTGCGGATTCGAACTCGTCGAGCACCCGACGGATCCGCGTTCGAACCGCGTCGCGATATGCCTGCACGTGACGAGGCGTGAACGCGGAGCTGACCAGCCGCCGCAGGCGCGTGTGCATCGGTGGGTCCATGTCGATCATCGAGGCGCGTTCGTCCAGGGCGTCGTCGTCGATGTCGTAGATCTGGATGTGGCCGACCGCGGAGGAGAACGTTTCCACGTCGCGCGAAGCCTGGACCAGATCGCGGTGGCGGGTGACCGACCAGAAGCCGGCGGTGCCTGCGACGTCGGGTGAGCGGGTGAGGCCGACAGTGCTGCGCATCGAAGCGAACAGCTCGTGGGGGATGCCGGACGCGAACGTGGCCGGGTCGTGCAGTCGGATCGGTTCGAGTGTCTCGGTCATGGCGGTGGTGTCGTCGTCCAGTCGTCGCACGTCAGGACAGGTTGATCTCGAGCCCGTCGCGGATGTGCGTGATCGCTTCGGCAGCGGCACGGTCGCCGTCACCGCCACGGATCGCGGCGACCAGTCGCGCGTGGTCGGCAACGAGGTCGTGGTCGTCGACCTTCGGTTCGTACAGCCGTCCGTAGGCGACCGCCGCAACGCTCACCCCCCAGATGTTGTCGAAGCCGATCGTCATGAACCTGTTGCCGACGGCTTCGAGGATGGACCGGTGCACCGCTCGGTTCGCCTGATACGAGGCGACGATGGTCCCGTCCATGGAATCCTGCGCCTGACGAATCGCCTGCTCGATGCGATCGATCGCCTCGTCGTCACCCGCCTCGGCCACGAGTCGGGCTGCGTGTCCTTCCACGGCCTCGCGTGCCTGGTACAGCTTGATCACCTCGTCGTCGCCGATCTCTCGGACGACGTAGCCGCGCCGTCCGCGCTGTTCGACGAGACCTTCGTGTTCGAGACGCATCAGTGCGTCGCGCACCGGCGTCCGCGAGATGTCGAGCAGCTCGGCGAGCTGGTCCATGATCAGGGCGTCACCGAGTTCGATCTGGCGATTGAGCACGGCCTCCACGATGGTGGCGTACGCCTCGTCGGCCAGGGACGGGCGATACCCGGGGATGCGGTTCAGGTCCATCCCGGGCCGGGTCGACGCCGCCGTGTCACGCATCGGCTGCAGCCCGCTCGTAGCCGCCTCGCGTCTGAGGCAGTTTCATGTCGAGGACGCGTGACGCCACGACGGTGCGCAACGCCTGAGCGGTGCCGCCGCCGATGGTGAACATCCGCACGTCGCGGTACATCCGCTCGAGTGGATTGCGCCGCGAGTAGCCCGCGGCGCCGAACATCTGGAGCGCATCGCTCACCACCTTGATCGCGGCTTCGGCGGTGAAGATCTTGGCTTGTGCGGCCATGGCCGGGTCGGGGAACGAACTGCCGTCCGGGCCTCGTGACGCCGCGGCCCTGTAGGTGAGGCTGCGTGCCGCTTCGAGCTGCACCGACATGTCGGCGAGCATCCACTGGAGGCCCTGGAACTCGGCGATCGGGCGACCGAACTGTTCGCGTTCGGTGAGGAACTGACGAGCCAGGTCGTACGCGCCGGTGGCGATACCCAGCGCCACGGTGCCGGCCCCGACCCGTTGCGCGTTGTACGCGTTCATCAAGGCACCGAAGCCCTTGCGGTAGCCGTTCGGTGCGGGCACGGCCATGTCGGCAGCGACCACCATGTCCTCGAAGATCACCTCCATCTCGGGGATGGCGCGCAGGCCCATGGTGGGTTCGCGGCGTCCGAAGGTGAGGCCGGGCGTCTCGTCGCGGACGGCGAGGAACCCGCCGATGCCCTCTTCGACGCCGTCCTCGTCGAACACCCGAGCGAAGATCAGGTGCAGTTTGGAGACCGTGCCGCCGGTGATCCAGTGCTTGGTCCCGTTGAGGACGTAGTCGTCGCCGCGCCGGTCGGCCCGGGTGGTCATCTCCGACGCAGCGCTGCCGGCACCGGGTTCGGTGATGCAGATCGCCGGCTTGTCGCCGCTCAGGACGTACTCGGCGGCCATCCGCTTCTGGGCTTCGGTGCCGTATTCCATGACCGCCGAGATGGCGCCCATGTTCGCTTCCACGGCGATGCGGCCGGTCACCCCGCACGCCTTGGCGATCTCCTCGACCACGAGGATCGCGTCGTGCAGCGTGTGGCCCTTGCCGCCGTACTCGGTCGGGATGCACATCCCGGTGAAGCCCGCTTCCTGCAACGCTGCGACGTTGTCCCACGGGTACTGCTCCTCGCGGTCGACGTCGGCGGCACGCGGGCCGATCACCTCGGTGGCCAGATCTCTCGCTCGGTGCTGGATCTCGAGTTGGGCGTCGGTCAGTGACCAGTTCATCGTGCGGCTCCTGTCGCGAGTCGGGTGAGGGAGATGACGTCGCGCTGGGCGACGCTGCCACCGATCCGGTGGAGGTCTGTGTCGAGCTCGGCGAGGGCGGCGCCCGCATCGCGGACATCGCCGTCGGCGAACATCGTGATCGCCGTCGCGAGTGGCCGCACGACGTCGTCGAAGGTGGTGGCATTCTCCGATCGATCGAGTTCGAAGGCGTGTTCCAAGCCGTCGCGCCACACCACTGCACCAGGGTGATCGGGTCGGCGAGCGAAGGCGAGGACGGCGTGGGTGTCGAGGAACGCACAGGCGTGACGTTGTGCGATGTCACTCCAGCGGTCCGCCACGATGTCCCACCGATCGCCGACCGATGCGCCGGCGAGTTCGATGCGCCACAGCAGCGAGGTGATGTCGCACAACCGGAACCCGGTCGTGGCGTCGGGAATCGTGCGGTCGACGATGTCGAGGGTCGCGCCGACGTCACCGACCGAGAGACGGCGCAGACCCAGATGCCACCAGATGTGCACGGCGAGCGAGTCCTGCCGGGACCACCGGTCGAACGAACCCTCGAGGAGGTCGAGCGCGGCTCGTTGGTCGTCGAGGCTCTCGTACACGTGGGCGAGCGCGTGACGCGCCCAGAGGTCGTCCGGATCGGCGTCGAGTGCGTGTCGCCCGACGCGTTCTGCGTCGCTGTACCGGCCGGACTCCTCCAGCGCGAACGCGTACTGACCAGCGACGAACATGGACCCCGGCTCGCCCGCTCCCCACTCGGCTGTCGCTCGGCTGCTCGATGCGAGGCGTCGGTCGGCGTCGCCGACGTGGAGATAGATGTCGTGTGCGACGCGGACCGCAGCGAAGTCTCGGGCGGACCGGGCGATGTCGTCCCACGTCGCGGCTGCCGCCGTGAACTCGCCGGCGACGAGTTGTTCGAGCGCACCGAGGTGTGCGCGTTCATCGGCCGTTTCGGCGCGTGTTCGCACGACGTCGATCGATGTGAGCAACGCAGGGTCGTCGAATCGGGTGCCGCCGAGGACGAGGTAGGCCGCGACGAAGACCGAGCCCATCACGAACGTGTCGTCGGCCTCGATGTGCGGCTCGAGCGTGACGATCGGATCGCCGGTGAAGTGGAGGAACTGGGTCCACGCTGCATCCCAGGCCTCCACGCTGGTGGCCTCGCCGCTGCACCGGGTGTCCGAACCGGTCAGCGAGCACGGGCATTCCCGCCGACATCTCGACCTGAGATGTTCCGTATACGAAATACGCTCACGGGTCGAGTGTCGCAGACGAGCGACGGTGCCGTCAAGGGGGCGGACCGGTCTGGGCCATGTTGTCGGACGTCGCCCACGGGTCGAGCCAGCGAAGCGCTGACCTACGTCACGACCGATCTGTAGAAGTCCACGTGGCGGATCGCCACGTCGTCCCAGCGGTGACGGCGTGCGAGGTCGACACCGGTTCGACGGCGCAGCACGTCGTCGTCGCCGGCTTCGAGTGCCGAGAGGATCTCTGCGGCGAGGGCGGAGGCGTCCGCTGCGAACGCTGCTGCCTCGCCGAACACCTCACGCAGGACGGGCAGGTCGCGACAGACGAGCGGTCGGCCGGCGGCCAGCGCCTCCATCGGCGCCAGGCCGAAACCTTCTCTCGTCGAGGGGAATGCAAAGACGTCGCACGCCGCCACGAGGGAAGGGAGTTCGTCGTCGTCGACCATTCCCAGTTCGATCGGCACCACCCCGAGCTCGTCACAACGACGATCGAATGCGGCGCGGTAGTCGCGGTAGTCGAACAGCGTCTCGCCGCCGGCGATCACCAGGCGAACATCTCGCCGCACAGCTCCCACTCGAGCCATCGCATCGGCCAGATCGATGGTTCCCTTGCGCGGTTCGATTCCACCGACGATCAACACGAATGGTGACCCGATTCGCTCGCGCCAGGTCGACCTGGCCAGCGTCGACTCCGGGGCCGGTCCGGCTGCCGCCTCGAATCGCTCGGCATCGACGCCGTTCGGGATCACCGTCGGCCGAGACACCCCAGTCGGTTCGGAGCTCCTCGGCCACGGTGTGCGAAACGCAGATGTGCGCGTACGGACGATGGATTGCTCGGTCGTGGCAGGCAACCAACTGCGGCGTGGTGAAATGGTCGATGTGGTGGACCGTGCGGATGCAGTCGGCCACGGCGTTGGCAGAGATGCAGTCCTGGGCGTGCACGATGTCGTCGCCCGAGTTGTCGATCGATGCGGCCATCACTGCGATGGAGCGCGTGATCCGATCACCCACCGCTTCTCCGTCGATGTCCGGGAAGGGAGCGAGGCAGACCTCGACCGACGGGTGGACCGACCGGAAGAACGATGCGTCGCCCCCACGAGCCAACGAATGGACCCGGACCTCGTGGCCGATCGCCGCGAGCGACTCGGCGAGATGCAGCGTGTGGACCACACCGCCGCGTGGCCGGGTCGAGTAGGTGAGCAGTGAGATGCGCATTGCCCCAGGTCCTCAGCTCTCGGCCGTGCCGACGCGCTCGTACGCAGCGGGACGCAGCTCGTCCAGGTGGAAGAAACTGCGGCGCGCCGTCTTGATCGACTCGTCGACGTCGATGTCGGCCACCGCCATGCCCGGAGCGTGAGCCCACGACGGAGCGGATGTCGCCGTCCGGTTGGACGATCTTGCTCTGACCGAAGAACCGAAGGGTTCCGTGACGCCCGATCTGGTTGGCCGACACGACGACGACCTGGTTCTCGGCAGCGCGGGTCTGGTCATACAGATCGAACATCCGTCGTTGACGATCGCGGGTCAACGTGTCTGCCTTGTTCGTGCGGCTCGCCGGCCAGGCGCACGGAATCGCGAGGATCGTCGCGCCGGCCGCCGCAAGGCTGCGTGACGCTTCGGGGAACGTCTTGTCGTAGTCGACGAGGAGACCCATCTGCCCGTGGGGTGTGTCGACGACGTCGAAACGTTCGCCAGCGACGTAGTGGTCGCGTTCGCCGCTCGGCAGGTGGACTTTGCGGTGATGGCCGACGACCTCGCCGTCGACGATGCACAACGCCGTGTTCGCACGTCGGTCGCCGACCCGCTCGGTGATCCCGCAGACGAGAGTCAGCCCGACCGAACAGTCGGCCAGCGCCGCGACCTCCGGTCCGTCGAGATCGAAGGCCGGCGGGAGCGTCGGCGGTTCGTCACCCGAAGCGGTTGCGTCGAGTGCGTCGTGGTAGCCGCCGAGGACGCCGTGTGGCAGCACGAGGAGTTCGACGCCGCGTTCGTGAGCGTCCGCGACGATCGCCGAGACGCGGGCGAGATCGAAGTCGACGTCGCGTCGGAAGTGGGCGCTGACCGCACCGATCACGGTCACCGGCGCTCAGGCCGATGCGACCAGTCGGCGAAGATCACGACGACCTGACGTGGGTGCATGAGCCGAGAGTAGGTCGCTCAGGGTCGCGTGGTCGGGTGCGTCCAGGCTCGGCAGGCCGAGCCCACCGTCGATGACTGCGCGGACCCGAGCGACGGTGTCGGCATCGGCGAGCACCTCATCGGTGGAGGCCAGCAGTTGCTGGAGTCGAGTGAACCGGCTCCAGACCTCCCGATCGTGGTGCGCAGCGGTCCAGGCCTGGCCGTTGTTCACGGTCCCCGACACCACGGCAGGTGGGACGTGGCCACCGTCGGGCCGCCATCTCGAGAGGCGGGCCTCGTCCTGGCGACGTGAATCGGCGACCCACGGAGCGATCACGTCGGAGAGGACGTCGTCGGCTGCCACCATGCGGTCGTGGCGGTCGGTCGTGCCGACGATCAGTTCTGCGAGGCGCGACGCGTGGGTGACCGCCAACGAACAGCCGCGACTGTGCGCGGGGTTCGAGATCCCGGCTGCATCGGCGACCGGGATCAGGCCGGTCACGAGCGGTGTCCGCCCGCCGTCCTGATCGGTCACCACGAGTCGTCGGAGTCGGTTCTTCATCCCCGTCATCGATCGGACCTCCGAGATCGGCGCAGCACGGTCGACCCAGTCGGCGATCACCGGGATCTCTCGGACGGCCGCCTCGAACGCCTCGTCGTGACGCAGCTTGCGGAGTGCGGAATCCTCCGGGAGGATGCCGAACGTGACGGAGAACGAGCGGTTGTCGCCGGGGAACACGAGCGTGGAATATCGGTCGAACGAACTCCCGGCGGTGTACCCGCGGTTGAGTGCTCCGATGCGCTCGCCGATGTAGCGGCGGTAGAAGCGCGTGTAGTAGGCGATGCCGCAGTCGCTGACCTCCTCGGGGACGTCGATGCCGCGTTCGGCGAGCCAACGATGCGACTGGCCCTTACGACCCGATGCGTCGAGGACGATGTCTGCGGTCATCGGGCCGATGCTCGTTCGCACACCGATCACGTGCGGCACGGCTGAGGCCGTCGGGGCATCGTCGTAGAGCAGGCCGTCGACGTCGACGCCCGAGTGGATCGTCACGCCGGGTTCGGCGGCGACGACCTGTCGGAGGAGTGCCTCGAACGTCGAGCGCCACGCTCGCAGCACGACCAGGTCGTCGTCGCCGGCTCGCGCCGTGCGGTCTGTCAGCGTCGGCGGCAGGTGATCGGCGAGCCGGATCGATTCCACGCCGTGTGCAGCGAATGCGTCGAGCACATCGGGCGCCTCAGCGCTCAGCACCCCGTGCGCCCGGCGAGGAAGGCGTGGGAGTGAGCGGATTGCGGGGTGGGGCGGCGGATCGATCGTGCGAGCGCCTCGTCGAATCGCTGTGTGGGATCCGTCTTCGGATCGGCATCGACGATCGCAACTTCGACACCACGGCGCGCAGCGAACAGTCCAACCGCCAGACCCGGAAACACTCCCACCGACGACCAGAGCCTTCATGCGATTGCCGCCTCAGCCGGGATCGTGTTGCTGTCGGCCGCTTCGGCGGGTCCGGGCATGATCCCGGGGTCGAACACGCCGAGTCGATACGCGTCGGGTCGGCGGTCTGCGCAGGTTGAACATGCCCCGTCGATGAGCATCGAGTTCCGCCCGGACGTCGATCGTGGCGAGGGCCATGCCGCCCCGCACGGGGGTCACGTCGAGGATGTCGCCCCCGGGCCCGACGATCTTGGCCCTTCCGACGAAGTCGAGGCTGCCGAACGATCCGGACTGGTTCGAAGCCACCCAGATGAACTGGTTGTCGAGCGCTCGGGCACGATCGAACAGGTCGAATCGTGCGGTCCAGCGATCGTCCTCGATCCGCGGCGCCCGCTCGGTACGACTCGCCGGCCACGCCGACATGCACGCGACGATCTCGGCGCCGTCGAGGGCGAGCGTGCGTGCCGCCTCGGCGAAGCCCTTGTCCCAGCAGATCAGCATGCCCAGGCGACCGACCGGGGTGTCGAACGCGGCGAACGTGTCCCCGGCGCCGTAGGTCGACCCCTCCGCGAGGGGTTGGTGGACCTTGCGGTACGTCCCCCACGTCCGGCCACGACCGACACAGATGGCTGCGTTGTAACGGAGTTCACCAACCTGCTCGCAGTAGCCGACGCACACGATGAGGTCGCCGGCGAGTTCGGTCATCCGGGCGATCTCGGGTCCGTCGACGAGCAACGCCGGTGGTGGCTCGACCCCGGAACCGAGGTGCAGGTCGGCGACGTATCCGCCGATCGCAGCTTCGGGGAGCACGACGAGTTCGGCGCCCACGGCGCGGGCGTCGTCGAGGATCTGCTCGATACGTTCGAAGCCGGCCTCCATGTCTCGGTCGAAGGGTGCGGCGATCGCCGCGATGGTCACGTCAGACATCGGTGTCCTCTCGGGTCGTGGAGTGTGCTGTGGTCGCGTCGCCCGCTGGGCCGAGTCCGGTGACAGCGCCGTCGAGCACGCGATCGGTCCGTCCGTCGCACCAGCGGAGTGACACGCCACGGTGTTCTTCGTCGGCCGTGTCGACATGTCCGATCTCGGCGACGACGATCGGGACGTCGACGATGCGGGCGTCTCCGGGTCCGATGGGGTCGTCGTGTGCGATCAGCATCGCGAAGCCAGGGAAACAGGTGACCCACTGGTCGAGTCGTGCGCCGTCGGGTCGTGGGATCCGATCGGTGTCGATCGTGATGGCCACGCCTGACGCTTCGGCCATCATCGCGGCCGTACCGACGAGGCCGGCCATGCTGACGTCCTTGGCGGCGCTCGGACGCAGGTCGTGGACGATCGACTGCATCCGCTGGAGTTCGTCGGGCGAGCGGAACGACGTCGAATCCCACTGGCGGCCGGTGTATCCGGGACGCCACCCACCTCCGAGGTCAGCGATGATCGACACTCGTTGGCCCGGCTTCGCACCTCCGCCGGGTACGGGGGCGCAGGTCCGGCCGAGCATCGTCACCGACAGCGCTGCGTGGACGCCGGTCTGCGTGTGGCCGCCGAGAATGCGGGACGTTCCAAGCCGTGCAGGCGGCGGTCATTCCGGCGACCACGCGGTGGGCGAGTGATTCGGTTGGCGCTCCGATCGCGTCGAGGAGTCCGACCGGCGCAGCCCCCATGGCGGCGAGGTCGTTGACGTTCACCAGGACGGAACACCAACCGGCCCACCACGGGTCGCGTTCGACCATGGCCGGGAGGATCGCATCGTTGACCGCGATCACGTCGGTACCTGGAACCGGAGCCCCGTCGTCGCCGACCCACGCCGAACCGCCGGGAGTGAGTTCGGCAACCAGTCGACCGATCGCAGCCTTGTGGTCGGCGACCTTGGCGAAGAGCGCGATCGGCCAGTGCATCAGGACGTGTTCGACGCCGTGCAGTGACGTCACACCCGAGCGGGTCCACCCGATTCGTGCGAAGAAGGCCTCCTTGTCGACTTGGACCCGCGGATCGAACCGGATCGCCCCTTCGGCCTCGACGCGCGAGCACGCGGCGCGAACGAGCGCCTCCCCGACACCACGAGGTGCACCGGGTGCGGCGACGAGACGTCCACCGATCCACCAACCGTCATCGCGATCACCGACGGGATGCATGCGGACGCCCCCGACGATGTTGCCGTCGTCGGTCCGCGCGACCAGGACGATCGTGTCGGGGTGGCTGTCGGTCGTATCGACGTCGGTGGTCTCGAACAACTGCTGTCGTGCGACGAAGTGGTGATGGCGTACCTCGTTGTACGCGAGGCGATCTGTGGCATCGGCTTGCTCGATGAGGACCGAGCCGGACAGGTCGTGGCGTCGCGGACCTCCGAGGTCGGAGAAGACGGTCGAGGTCGACTCGCATCGTCGTCGAGTAGTTGAGTGTCCGTCATCGTCAGCCACCTGCCGTCGGGAGTGCGCTGCATGCGCCGCACGCCGCACACCCGGCACCCTGGTCGGCGCCACGCATCTCGGCCTGGCGCAGGATGTCGGCGACCCGTTCGGTCACCGACCGGACGATGTCGGATGCGGGCGCTGCAACACGATCGACATCGACCGCAAGCGTGCCGGCGAGCGGCCGGTACGGCACGACGAACGGGTAGATCCCGGCCTCGACCAGTTCGGCCGCTCCGGTGACCAATTCGTCCGGGTCCTCGCCGAGCCCCACGATCAGATACGTCGACACCCGGTTGTGGCCGAACACCCGCACGGCCTCGCGCCACGAACGCCAGTACTCGGTCAACGGAACCGTCGACTTGCCGGGCATCCACCGTTGTCGGACCGCGTCGTCGAGCGATTCGACATGGATCCCGATTGCGGTCGCGCCGGCGTCGTGCATCAGCGTGAATGCGTCGAGGTCGTCGGTCGGTTCGCACTGCACCTGGATTCCGAGCGACGGGACCGCCGCATGGATCGCCGTGACGCACCGAGCGAGGTAGCGCGCACCCCGATCAGCGGCTGCCGACGTGCCGGTCGTCAACACGACCTGGCGGACGCCATCGAGTCGATGCGCTGCCTCCGCGACCTCGGCGAGTTGAGCCGGGGTCTTGACCCGTGTGGTCGCTCCCGCCGCCAACGATTCCTCGATTGCACAGAAGCGGCATCGCTGCGATTCGTCGTAGCGGACGCAGGTCTGCACCACCGTCGTCGCCAGGACGTCGGAACCATGCAGACGGGCGAGTTGGTGGTACGGAATGCCGTCGGCGGTCTCGAGGTCGTAGAACTTCGGCCGCGAGAGCGTGCCGACGTGAACGTCGTCGAGAGGTGCCGACCCGTCGTGGACCAATTTGCCGTCGGGGGTGATCTGCCACGGCGAATCGTCGGAGATCGGCAGCGCGGTGGCGATGCCGTCGACGGTGACGTGGCCGTCGTCGGAGGGGCCGGCCCCTCCGACGCGGCGAACCGGCGCCGCAACGCGGACTCCGGTGACCGCGAGTTCGACTCTCGTCGCAAGATCGAGCACGTCGATCCTCAGAGGTTGTAGGTGCTGTTGATGATGGCGCCCTTGCGGGCGTAATGGATGAGGCAGTCCTGCACGTCGAGCGGGTGAGCGGGGATGACGCCTTCGATCAGGTCCTCCTCACGGAGCCCGTGGAGCGAGAGGCCGAAGCGGCAGCAGTAGACCTTGCCGCCCTCTTCGATCATCGTCTTGATCTGAGCGTTGATGTTCATCTCACCGGGAAATGCACTGTCGCCGGTGAGCGGGAAACCACGGGTGTCCATGCAGTTCATCGAGCCCGTCCCGTAGAAGTAGACGACCGACTCGAAGCCCTTGCGGAGCGCACGGGTGGCCTGCAGCATGGCGACGAACGACACCGACGATTCGTGGGCGATGCCGTGGATCAGTGTGAGGTAGCTCTCACCCTCCTCGGCCTGATAGTCGGGGAAGATCTTCGTCGAGCCGTAGAGGTTGGCACCCGCACCGAGCGATGGGTGCGGGATCTCGGCGAGACTTGCGGCTTCTTCGGCGGTGAGTTCCAGTTTCGGCATGTCGGCTTCGCTTTCGTGAGGGTGAGAGATGACGATCCCCACTCTGACGACGCCGTGTTGCACACCGATTCCAGGAAGATGATCCCCGCGTTACGTGTGCAACAACGGGGCGTTTCACGAACCGCACGTCGCGACCTCGGAGACGACCATCGGACCCGGGTCCGCTGTGGCGTACGTTGCGGGACGTGGACGACCAGACGTTTCATGACGCGATCGAGGGCTACTGCGCGCAGCTGAGCTATGTCGCCGCCGACACGGTCGACATCCACGTCTCGACGCATGCCGCAACCTTCGACGTGAGCATCGAGCGATGGGGCGCGGACCGCACGGAGGTGTGGTCGACCACGTCGATCGGCGGCGTGTTCCATCCGCCAGCCGACGATGCCGACTCGAACGGCTGCGGTTGGCCTGTCGCCGTGAGCCTTGCTGTCGATCCGTCGTGGAGGTCGGGCTTCTACCTCGTCACGCTCACCGCTCACGGCGTTCCCGACGAGCGCAGCGTCGCACATGCGTGCTTCGTCGTCCGCGGGCCCGAACTCGTTGCGGATCGCCGTCGCATCCTCTACGTGCTGCCGACCAACACGTGGAACGCTTACAACACGTGGGGTGGAAAGAGCCTCTACACCGGCGGCTCGAAGGTGTCGTTCGCGCGACCGTTCTGTCGTGGCATGTTGTCGCGACCCGCGATGGTCGGTGACGAACGCGACGACCGCAAGGCGCGGCCGGTGCGCTTTCGCGAAGACGCCCGATGCCGATGGAGAGATCTTCCAGCGCTATCGAACCGAGCACGACTACCCGTCTGCCATCGGCTCGACCGGCTGGTTCACGCACGGCCGGCGCTTCGTCGAATGGGCGGAGGGCGCCGGATACGAGTTCGACTTCGCCATCACCGCCGACCTCGAGAACGATCCGAGGGCACTCGACGGCTACGACATGGTGTTGCTGGTCGGCCACGACGAGTACTGGTCGGCGCCCGGCCGCGACGCGGTCGAACGCCATGTCGCCGGCGGCGGCAACCTGGCGTCGTTCTCGGGGAACACGATGTTCTGGCAGGTTCGGCTGGAGCATGGTGAACGCGGCTCCGCCATGGTCTGCCACAAGTACCGGGCCCACCTCGATGACGCGGTGATGGGAACCGACGGTGAATCCGCGATGACCGGGATGTGGGCCGACCCGGTCGTGGCCAAACCGGAGTGGATGCTGTTGGGCGGTGGCTCGGCGTTCGGTCTGTATCACCGCTTCGGCAACGCGACCGCGCAGGGAATCGGCGGCTTCGTGGTCTATCGGGGTGACCACTGGCTCCTCGCTGGAACCGGGCTCCGCTACGGCGACGTGCTCGGCCGTGACGACGGAGTCGTCGGCTACGAAACACTCGGTTGCCCGGTGACGTTCGACGAGACGAACCTCCCGGTCGCAGCGCAGCTCACCGACCTCGTCGCGATGCCCGCCGATTGCGAGATCGTCGCAATGACGCCGTCGAGCAACCTCGGCGTCGGTGACTATCCGAAGTCGATCGCTGCGCTCAGCGACCAAGGCGATCTCGAGTTCATCGCCGAGCGGGTCTTCGGTGGAGGCAACGCAACGGCGCTCGCCCGGGCACGGTTCGGCAACGCGATCATGTTGACGTGCCGACCATTCGGAGACGACGGAGGCGATGTCGTCACGATCGGCACGACCGACTGGGTGTTCGGTCTGGCAGAGGACCGCGCCGTCGCGCAGGTGACGGCGAACGTGCTCGACCGCCTCGGCGCCAGCTGACGGCGATCGCTGTCTGAGCCGCGATCGAATCGACGCTGTACTCGTCGGCCCAACTCGCCCGGCGGGTGGCCGATGATGGGGAACTGCCTGTCTGGTTCTACGAGGGCAACGAACAGGGCGTGGCGTCTCGCGGCCGGTCGATGCGAAGATCGTCGCCGTTCCTTTTCGAAGTCGTACCGGCGTCCCCGGGCGACGACACGCCAAACGCACATCCGGCGTCATCAACCGACACCGCCGGGCAACCGTCGTGAGGTCCGACTCATCGTGTTGGGTGCCGCGAGAATCGGCGGCGCGGCGTCGGGGTACTCGATCGATGTGTACATCCCGAACCGAAGGAAGGTGTTGAACCCGCCTTTCACCCACGTATTGGCGGCGCCATGACCGTCGCGCTCGTTGTCTTCGTGGTTTCTGCTGCGCTGATTGCCGGTGCCGTCTGGGGCATCTATCTGCCGTTTCCGCCACGAGTCGACGGTGCCGTCCTGGCCTTCGCAGGTGGCGCGTTGATCACATCGCTCACATTCGAACTGATCGAGCCCGCCGCGCGAACCACGTCGGTGATGTGGGCCTCGGCGTTTCTGATCGCAGGGGCCGTCGTGTTCACTGTCATCGACTACGCGATCGACGAATGGTGGGGGTCCGACAAGGGCGGCGGCATCCTGGCGGCGGTCACCCTCGACGGGATCCCGGAGAACTTGGCGCTCGGCGTCGCGCTCATCGGCGCCTCGACCAGCGAAGTCGCTGCGCTCGCAGCTGCGATCTTCGCGTCGAACCTTCCCGAGGCCGCGGGCGGCGCTTCGGATCTCGCTGGTTCGGGCTGGTCGCACAAGCGCGCGCTCGGCCTGTGGGTGCTGACCGCCGTACTGCTGTCGGCCGCAGCGATCGTCGGCTACGTGTTCTTCGATGGTGCCACCGATCACACGCTCGGCGCCGTGCGTTCCTTCGCAGCCGGTGCCGTCATTGCATCGCTCGCCACCGAAGTGTTCCCCAAGGCATTTCGCGACGCTCGTGACGAGGTCGGCATCGCCGTTGCGGCCGGGTTCGTGTTCGCCTTCGCCCTCGGATGACACCTCGCAAAAGCGGCCAGGCGAGTTGGTCCCGTGGTCGAAACAGGTGACGACAGCGCCGCCGTCAGCAGGTCGGTCAGGCGCCTTCGCCGGTTGCGAAGACTGAAACGATCCTCGCATCGAACGCCGGGAGGTCGTCGGGGTTGCGGCTGGTGATCAACGTGTTCGGACCCTGCGCGCATTCGACGACCTGCTCGTCGACCCATTCGCCGCCGGCGTTCTCGATGTCGGTCCGCAGACTCGGCCAACTGGTCAGCCGTCGACCTTCGACGAGGCCGGCCTCGACCAGAGTCCATGGTGCATGACAGATCGCCGCCACCGGCTTGCCGGCATCGAAGAACGACGTGATGAATCGAAGTGCAGCATCGTCCATCCGCAGAGCATCGGGATTCGCGACGCCTCCGGGGAGGACCAGCGCGTCGTAGTCTCCGACGTCGGCTCCGCTCGTCGCAACGGTCGCTTCGAAGACATCGGCGCGGTCCAGATGGTCGAAACCCTGGACGTCGCCGGTCTCGATCGACACGAGAACGGGAGTACCGCCTGCCTCCTCGACTGCCTTCCACGGTTCGGTCAGTTCGACCTGTTCCACCCCTTCGTTCGCCGTGAGAAAGGCAATCGTCTTGTTCTTCAGTTCATCGGACATCTGTGGCTCCTGGTTCTGGATCGATCGGTTCCTCGGGGGACGCATGCCGTCCCGGAACGCAACGCCAGTACCCGCAGCGCCGAATCCCATTCGCCGGATGTCGCCACGAGATCGCTGTATGCAGATCCGGCGTCGCTGCCGTTCCCGGCGAACGAACGGACAACCATGATCCGCCACGTCTAATGATTGGACTTCTTGGCTGCGATCGACGATGATGGCCACATGACGACCGAAACATCCATCACAGATCTCGGCACCGGCGATGCGATATCGCCGACGGCGTGGAAGACGTTGGCGGTGTCGGCCCTCGCCGTGCTCGCTGCATTTCTCGACACGACGGTGTTGTTCGTGGCGTTCCCAGACATCTCTGCGTCGTTCGCATCGGTCGGTCCGGCGCAGTTGTCGTGGGTGTTGAACGGCTACACGATCGTGTTCGCTGCGCTCCTCGTGCCGGCCGGAAAGGTCGCCGACCGTGTCGGTCATCGGCGGGCGTTCCTCGTCGGGTCGGCGGTCTTCACGATTGGATCGCTGCTGTGCGCCGTCGCCCCCACCGCCGGTGTCCTGATCGGGTTCCGGCTGATCCAGGCGGTCGGTGCGGCCACGCTGTTGCCGTCGTCGCTTGCGTTGATCCTGAGGGCATTCCCGCCGTCGAAGATCCCGCTCGCTGTCGCGATCTGGGGAGCGACCGGAGCCGTCGCCGGAGCACTCGGCCCGACGCTCGGTGCTGCACTGGTCGAGGTGGGCGGATGGCGGTGGGTGTTCGTGATCAACCTGCCGATCGGCATCTTCACCGTCGTTGCCGGCCGCCGGCTGCTCGCCGCGGAAACCGCGGCCAAGACCGCGGACATA